>CAVVQQ010000003.1:0-635024 GCA_963750475.1 uncultured Acidobacteriota bacterium | reverse complement strand
ACAGGCATTTAGGTGACGGGTTACCGGCGACTGACGACTGCCGACTGGCGCCTGGCGACTGGCGACCGGTTACCGGTTACCGATTACTGGCGACTGGCTACCGGTTACTGGCTACCGGTTACTGGCCACTGGCTACTGGCTACTGGCTACTGGCGACCGGTTACTGGCGACCGGCGACTGGCGACTGGTTACTGGCGACTGTCGCTGGCCACTGGCGACTGTCGCTGGCAGTGTGTAGAACTCGTAGGTGATCGTCCACGACGTCTCCTCGCCCGGAGCGGCGCGCAGGTCGATGAACGCCTCCGGACAGACGGTCGTCGCCGCGGACCACAGCACCAGCTTCGACAGCGGACGGTCGCTGGTCTGGCGGACGCCGGCGCCGGTCTTCGTATTCTCGACGCGGATGTCGTAGTCCCGCGGCGAGGCGCCGTAGCCGGTCAGCTCGGTGAAGATTGTCTGCTTCGGCTCGAAGGCCTTGAGGAAGGCGACGTCGCGGCCGCGCGCCTCGGCTAGGCCGTTGAGCGGCCGGGCCGCGGTAGCCTCGAACGGGAACCGGACGACGAAGTCGGGCCCGGTCGGCTGGCGATCGAGCATGTAGAAGTTGTGCTCGTAGACGGTCGTGGCGATCGGCTCCGTGCCGGTGTTCTTCAGGTGGTGCTCGAGCACCATCGTATTGCCCGACAGCCAGACCACCTTGCGGTAGACATACGCATAGCCGCGGGTCGCCGGCAGCGTGTGGACGAACTCGATCCGGGACGCGCCCGCGGTGACGCGCCAGCTGCCCGGATTGGTGATGTCGTACGCGCCGAACTGGCGGTACGCCGGCTCGTCCGGCTTCCGCACGGCCCCGACGCCGATGCGCACGAAGCTCTCGCCTGGCCGGGCCGTGTCATACCCGACGCTCGAGAACTCCTCCACCGGTCCGGTGATGGCGTCGTGGAGTCGGGGATCGTATTTCTCGAACCACTGCCCGAAGTAGTCGTGGCCGTTCCAGGTCAGCCGGGCAATCGACCCGGACCAGTCGAACCGCGTGCCGCGGTAGTAGCCGGACACCGGATCCGGCTTGTACAGCTCGGCACGAATCGACCCGCGGCCGATCGCCAGCTGCGGCGCCGGCGGCACCGCCGCACCCTGCGGCCCCGGGACGGCCTGGAGCAATCCGAGGACGAGCAGCAGCGCGGCCGGCCTCATGCCAGTCCCTCGACCGGTTCGACCCGCCTCATCAACGCGAAGCCGGCAACGAGCGCGATCGGCATCAGCAGTCCGATCCCGACGAACACCGGCGCGTAGCTGTGCGTCACGTCGAGGGTCCGGCCGACCGCCCAGGTGCTGATCACGGACCCGATCGTCGAGCCGGTGCCCGCCATGCCGTAGACCGATCCGACCGCGCGGGGCGGGAAGTAGTCCCCCGGCAGGCTGTGGACGGCAATCGACCACCACATCCAGAAGAAGATCGCGATGCAGATGAGCGCGATTGTCCAGAACAGCGTGTGCGCGAACACCGCCAGGATCCCGACCGGCGACAGCACCGTCGCGATCACCATCAGCGTCTTGCGCGTCCGGTTGACGCTCCAGCCGGCGCGCTGCAGGCGCAGCGCCAGGTAGCCGCCGGCAAAGTTCGAGAGGTCGGCGACGAGAAACGGGATCCAGGCGACGGCGCCGATGGCGGCCAGATTCAGCCCGCGCTCGCGCGTCAGGAACTCCGGAATCCAGAAGACATAGAAATACCAGAGCGGATCGGCCAGGAAGCGGCAGACGAACGGGGCCCAGGTCTGGCGGTAGCGCATCAGGTCGACCCAGCGCAGGTGATCGCCGCTGACTTTCGCGGCCCGTTCGGCGACGTCCATCTCCGGGTGGAGGTAGCGGAACAGCTGGAACGCCGCCACCCAGAAGAAGCCGAGCGAGCCGGTGACGACGAAGGCGGCGCGCCAGCCCCAGCGGATGGTGACGAAGGCGACCAGCGGCGGCGCGATCATCGCGCCCATGCTCGAGCCGCTGTTGCAGATGCCGATGGCCAGCGTCCGGGCGTGCGGCGGCACCCAGGTGGCAATCGCCTTGGCGAAGGCCGGCCAGCCGCCCCCTTCGCCAATCGCCAGCGCGGCGCGCAGCCCGCCGAGACTGAGCGGACCGGTGGCGAGCGCGGTCGACATGCCCGCGAGCGACCACCAGCTGATCGCCAGCGTCAGCCCGCGGCCGACGCCGAGGCGATCGAGCACCCAGCCGGCGAACGCGTAGCTGACCGCATAGGTCGCCATGAAGGCGTTGAGGATCATCGCGTACTGGCCGTTGCTCAGGTGGAACTCGGCCCGCAGCGTCGGCGCCAGCACCGAGACGACCTGGCGATCGATGAAGTTGATGGTCGTTTCCGCCAGCAGCAGCGCGATCAGGATGATCAGCGATCGCCGGGCGAAGACGGGGATGAACTGCCCCGGCGTCTCCGCCGCCATCGTCGAGTCGTTGAGATGCACGCGTCCCCCTGATCAGTCGCGGAGCGCAAAGGCGATGACGTTCGGCCCGCTCGCCACGGCGACGTGTTGTTTGCCGTCGAACGATGTAGGTCATCGGCGAGGCCTTCCAGGTCTGATTGGTCTGGAAGCTCCACAGCGGCGCGCCGGTGACGGCGTCGGCGGCCATCAGCCCGCCCCCATCTTCACCGAAGATGACCAGGCCGCTCGCGGTGCGTGAGCGTGCCGCCCCAGGAGTTGCGCCGGCCCCGGCTGCGGCAGTTCCCACTTGATCGCGCCGGTGCGGATGTCGATCGCCTTGAGCACGCGCTGCGGCTTCGGATCGGGCGCGGTCCGCTGCGAGCCGCCGAGATACGACTTGCCGCTCTCCCACGCCGGTCTGCTCGCGTCTTCGTGTAGATGCTGCACTTCTCGAACGTCTGCACGTAGTAGAGCCCGGTCGCCGGATTGAAGGACGGCGAGAACCAGTTGGTCGCGCCGTCCTGCGACGGGCACACCTTGGTGCCCGCGGCGCTCGGCTCCTGGTTGGGCAGCCGGATCGGGCGGCCGTCGGCGCCGATGCCGCTCGCCCAGGTCAGGTTGCGGACGAACGGCTTGGCCAGCAGCAGCTTGCCGTCGCGCCGATCGAAGACGTAGAAGAAGCCGTTGCGGGTGGCGTGCAGCATCAGCGGCCGGCGGCTGCCCCTGCCAGTCGGCGTCGATGAGGACCGAGGTCTGCGTCGCGTCCCAGTCCCACAGATCGTGCGGCGTGAACTGGTAGTACCACTTTCAGCGTGCCGGTCTTGCGATCGAGCGCGAGGATCGAGCTCGCAGTAGAGGTTGTCGCCCTGGCGGTCGTCGCCGTCGTACTCCTTGGCTCGGGTTGCCGGCCGGCCAGTAGACGAGGTCGAGCTCGGGATCGTAGCTGCCGGTGAACCAGGTCGGCGCGCCGCCGTGCTCGATGTCCTTGCCCTTGCCAGGTCTCCGAGCCAGGCTGCCCGGGCTTCGGCACGGTCCAGAAGCGCCAGACCTCCTTGCCGGTCTCCTGGTCGTGCGCGGCGACGAAGCCGTTCGCGCCGTGCTCGCCGCCCGACACGCCGCGAGATGACCAGGTTGCCGGCCGGTCAGCGGCGCCGAGGAGGCCGCGTAGTTCTTGCGCCAGTCCGCCATCTCGGTGTCCCACAGCAGCTCGCCGGTGAAGCGGTTGAGCGCGATGAGGTGGGCGTTGTCGGTCACCATGAAGACGCGCTCGCCGGCGACCGCCGACGCCGCGGTTGGCGCCGCCGCTCGACGACGCCCTTCGGTCCGCGGCCGCTTGATACTGCCAGATCTGGCGGCCGCTGCCGGCATCGAGCGCGTAGCACTCGTTCGGCGCGGTGACGTACATGATGCCGTCGACCACCACCGGCGTGCCCTGCGAGCGTGCCGGCGTCGGGAATCGTGAGCATCCAGCTCGGCGCCAGCCGCGCGACGCTGGTCTTGTCGATCTGGGTCAGCGTGGTGTAGCGGTTGCCGCCGGGGCTCGCCGTTGTAGGTCGGCCAGTCGGCGTCCGACGTCACCGTCGCGGAAGCGATCGCCGTCGCGCCGCAGCAGGTGGACGCGCTGGTCGTCGGTCAGCAGCTGGAGGTCGTTGAAGCCCTCGGCCATGACCCGGCCGTCGAAGGTCGCGCCGCCGGTCGTCTGGACCTGGCGGCGGACGATCGGCGCGCTCTCGGCGCGGCGCTCGATGGTCCGCAGGAAGTCGACGAGGTCAGCCGTCTCCGCGTCGGTGACGTCGCTCGGCGGCATCCCTTTCATCGGAATGCCGGCGTGCATGAGCGTGGCCAGCTGCGCGTTGTCGCGGGTCGTCAGGCGCTGCGCGATCGCCGGGCCCATTTCGCCGCCGTTGCCGTCGCCGCCGTGACAGCGCGCGCAGCGCGTCTCGAAGATCGACCGGCCGGGGGGCGAGGCCTGCGGGGCCTCGGCGGCGGCCGGCTCGGCCGCTGCAAGCGCGGCGAGCAACAGGGAGACACCCAGTGTCATTCGGACCATGCGTCGCGCACCTTCCCTCGCGTCATGTCGTCGGTGAGGCCGGATTATACATTCCGCGTCGCGCGGCGCAGCGTCTGCTCAGACCCCGACCTCGGAAACACTGCTGCCCGGGTGGTGGCCGTCTTGCATGAACAACCGGAGACGCGCCCGCGACCGGGCGACTCTCGGTGCGGTTCAAACAGGAGGACACGTGGCAAAGCGGCCGACGCGGAAGAAGACAGCGGGTGCGGGCGGGGAGCGATCCAGGCCGAAGCCGGCTGCCGCACGGAAAACCAGTCCGACGAAGCGAACGGCGTCAGGGGCGCCCAAGCGGTCCGGCGCCAGGCCGGCCGCGAAGCGAGCCGGCGCAAAGGCGTCCGGCGCGAAGGCGAAGAAGTCCGGCGCGAAGAAATCCACCACGGCGCGGTCCGGATCGAAGAAGCCCGCCGCGGCGAAGTCGCGAAAGCCCGCGTCGGCGTCGAAGTCGCGCCCGGCGGCCGGCAAGGCCGTGGCTCCCCGCCGGCTGCCCCGGGGCACCGACAGCAGCTCCGCCGTCCTCACCACCGTCAAGGGGGCGCTCGCCGGTGCGGTCGCGGCGGTCACCAGCAGCCTGCCGTGGTCGTCCGGAGACAAGGACGCCATCGAGCTGCTCGAGGCGGATCACCGCCTGATGCAGAACCTGCTGGCCGAGGGGGAGAAGACCACCACGCGCGGCGTCACCACCCGCACCGGGCTGCTCGCCCGGCTGGCGCGCGAGCTGAACGCCCACGAGCTCATCGAGGAAAAGGTCCTCTACCCGGCCCTCCAGTCGCACCCGCAAGCCAAGGACAAGGTCCTCGAGGGGTACCAGGAGCACCACGTCGCCGACCTGCTGCTCACCGAGCTGAAGGGCCTGGCCCGCGACAACGAGCAGTGGGGCGCGAAGTTCAAGGTGCTCAAAGAAAACATCGACCACCACATCGAAGAGGAAGAAGGGGAAATGTTCCGGACCGCGCGCGGCATCTTCAGCCAGGAGGAGCTGCGCCAGCTCGGGGCCGTGATGGCCAGGCTCAAGGCGGACGCACTGGGCAGCTGACCCGGGCCTCCTGTAGAATGCGGGGGTCATGCTCTCCCGTCCTTCTCGCGGAGCCCTCTTTGCGGCGGTGCTGGCGCTGGCCGTTGCTGCGTCAGGCTGTGGGCCGACGCCGACAACGCCGTCGACCCCGGTGGCGTTCAGCCAGACCGACCTCCGTCTCGGCACGGGTGCCGAGGCGGTCGCCGGCTCGATCCTCAGCGCCAACTACACGGGCTGGCTCTACGACTCGACCAAACCCGACAACAAGGGGCTGCAATTCGAAACGTCGGTGGGCGGGACGCCGCTGTCGTTCACCCTGGGCGCCGGGCAGGTCATCGTCGGCCTCGAGCTCGGGATGACCGGGATGAAGGCCGGCGGAGCCCGCCGCATCGTGATTCCGTCGTCGCTCGGCTACGGCATCACCAGGAACGGGCCGATTCCGCCGTTCGCGCCGCTGATCTTCGAAATGGACCTGCTCGCGGTCCAGTAGACGCGCTACTTCCCGAGGTGAAGACGGATTCCCGCGATCACGACGCGCATCTGATCGTCGATGAGCGGGTCCCCGCCGCCGTCAGATTTCCCCTTCAGCCTGTCGACCCCGGCCTCGCCGAAGAGGGCCACCCGGGACGTCACCCATCCCTCGAGCCCGGCGCCGAACATCCAGCTGTAGCCCTTCGTCCGGTAGTCGAAGGTCTGGCTGGCGGTGCCGATGGTTTCCTTGGTCGACGCGGTGGCCTGGTGATAGGTCACGCCCCCCTTGCCGTAGAGGCGGACCGGACCGATCGGCGCGGCGGCGATCCCGGCCAGCGTCCAGATGTCGGCGTCGAGCTCGCTGTCGAACTTGAACGAGTCGCCCCCTGACGCGGTCATCGTCTTCGGCTTCAGATACGCCCCCTCGACGCCGAGGAAGCGCTTGATCCAGAAGGTGGCCGCGCCCGTATAGCCGATCCCCGAGTCGTGTCCGCCGCAGGGGGACACGGTGCCGCAGGCGATGGTCTTCGCGTCGCGAAAGCTCGAGAGACCCGCGCCGCCGGTCAGGACCAGGCCGGTCGGCGCCTGGCGCCACGACTGCGGACCGCTCGGGGCACCCTCCCCCTCGGTACCGGGCGGCGGGATGCCGTAGCTGCCCTTGATGAGCAGGAGCGTCGGCGCGGTGCCGGCGAGATTGACGACGATGGTGTTGACCGGGCGAACCCAGTAGAGGCCGCTGATCTGCTGACGGTGGCAGTCCGGCTGCGGCTCGGCGATGGCGCCGCCGATCTCGACGACCATGACGCGGTAGCGCTTGTCGCAGACGTCGACGAAGACGTTGGCGTCGATCTCCGACTTGCCGGTCGTTTCCTTCAGCTTCAGCGGCAGCGTCACGACGCCGGCGGCGTCCGCCTCTCCGCTGGCGATGGGCGTCGCGTTCAGCACCGCCTCGACCGCCGACGCCGGCGGGATGTTCCGCACCAGGACGTTCTGGGCCTCCGCCATGCCGGCCGCGCTCAGGGTCAACGCGGCGGCGAGCGCCGCGGCGTTCCAGGGTCTGTGCATCCTTGTTCCTCGTTCGCCGGAAACCATGAGTATATCGCCCGGAGTCGATCCGCCGGCGTCCGCCGTCCGTCGGCGCCGCGGCGCGTCCTCACCGCCGGGCGCGCGCCGCCGCGATCTCCTCCAGCTGGGCGTCGAAGGCCCGCACCGCCGCAATCGCGGTCGCGGCGGCCCCGGCGAGGAAAGCGCGGCCAATCGTCCCGCTGTCGTCCGTCGCGCGGTGATGCTGCGCTTCGTCCTCGACGCCGAAATACACGAACGGAATCCCCGCCTGGTGGAAGACGTAGTGATCGGAGTCCCTGGTCCAGTCGTCGCCGGCGCCGAAGGCGCCGTCGTGGCCGAAGAGCAGCGTCACCGGCGGCTGCGCCGCCCGCTCGAGGTACGGACGCAGGAACGGCCAATGGCGGACGCCGGCGGCGAACAGCCGGTTGGCCGGGTCGCGGCCGATCATGTCGAGGTTGACGTTGACGACCATGGCGGCCACCGGCACCGGCGGCGACTTCATCAAGGCCTTCGCGCCTTCGAGGCCGGCTTCCTCGGCGTCCACCGCCACGATCAGCAGCGAGTGCGCCGGTGGATGCCGCGAGAAGTCCGCCGCCAGCGCCAGCAGCCCGGCGACGCCGGAGGCATTGTCGTCGGCGCCGTTGAAGACGACGCCGCTGCGGATGCCGAGGTGGTCGTAGTGCGCGGTCACGACCATGAAACGCGACGGGTCGCGCGTCCCGCGAATCATGCCGACGACGTTGGTGCCCTGGCGGGCGGCGCCGCCGAAACGGCTGAAGGTGAACGGGCGCTCGAAGCTGCCGTCAATCGGCGCCACGCCGATCTTCCTCAGCCGATCGACGATGTATGTGCGCGCCCGGCGGCTCCCATCGGAACCTGTGAGACGCCCCTCCATGGCGTCGGCGGCCAGGGTTTCGACGTCGCGGAACACCTCAGCAGCATCGACCCGGATCGGCGGCGGCGGCGCCGCCTGCCGCGGCGCGAGCAGCAGCGTCAGAATGACCGGGAGTAACAGCATCGGGAGTGACGCCGCGCGTCAGAACGGCTGCCCCGGCTCGCCGAGCATCGCCTTGCGGATGAGCGGCAGCGGCAGCGGGCCGAGACCGATGAAGCGGTCGTGGAACTCCTGCAGCGAAAATTGCGCCCCCTGCTTCGCCTTGTAGTCGTCGCGCAGCTTCAGGATCATCAGCTTGCCCATCGTGTAGTAGCCGTAGGTGGCGTCGGAGGTTCCCCGCTTGGTCTCCGAGACCGCGACCGGCCGCGGCTGATAGCCCTCCTTCATGAAATACGCCTCCGCCTCCGCCATCGTCATGCCGCGCGTGTGCATGCGGATGCCGGCGATCAGGCGGACGTCGCGAAGCAGCGCGTCCTGCGTCTGGGCCAGGCGGTAGCGGGGGTCCTCGCCGTGGAAGCCCTCGTCGATCACCATCTGCTCGCAGTAGTGGGCCCAGCCCTCCGAATTGGAGGCCGCCCCGAACACCTTGCGCACCTCGGAGGGAAAGCGTCTGGCGTAGAGGAACTGGAGGTAGTGCCCCGGCCAGACCTCGTGGACCGAGACGTTGGTGATGAGGGCGTAATACCACTGGCGCATGAACTCGCTGGTCCGTGCCGCCGGCCAGGCCGGATCGGGCAGCGTCATGCTGTAGTACGCGGCGTCGGCGACCGTCTCGAACGGCCCGGGAATGTCCATCGAGGCGGTCGTCGTGGCGCGCAGGAACGGCGGCGTTTCCTGGACCCTGGCCGGCGCGGCTTCCGGAATCGTGACGACGTGATGGTCGGTCATGAACCGGGCGATCGAATCGAGCTCGGCCTGGGTCGTGGCGAGGAGCTGGCCGGCCGGCGGATGGTCGCGCTCGACCTTTTCGAGCACTTCGGCGGGAGTGCGCTTCGGATCGATCCGGCGGGCGGCGTCGGCGAACGCCGCCTGGTTGCGGCGCAGGTCGCGCTCGCCGAGCGCCAGCAGGTCGTCGAGCGGCAGCTCGATCATCTCGTCGGCGGCGAGCTTCTTCCGGTAGGTCTCCTCGCCGAAGGCAAAGCTGCCGTTCGAGCGCTTCAGCAGGTCGTCCTGCAGCCACTGCTTGTAGTCGCCGAGCGCCTTGACGACCGCGTCGTTGGTCTGGGTGAACTGCGCGATCAGGGCTGTGTCCTTGACCGCGGCGAAGGCCCCCGGCACGGCGGTCCGGAAGAACTCACGGTTCCCGTCGAGCTGTTCGATGGCAATCTCGGTATAGATCCGCGGCGGATTGTCGAGGTTGCGGCGCGCCGCCGCGAGCACCGCGGGCATGGCCGCCTCGCGCGCCATCAGCTGGCGCATCCGCACCTCCGGCGGCGCGAACTCGCGCTTGATCATGATGTAGGCGGTGTTGGTGATGCCGCTGCTGTAGCTGTCGGCGTCGCGCGCCCAGGGGCGGACGACCTCGAGCGTCAGGAGCCGCGAGTCGATGGCGTGGAGCAGCTGCTCGCGATCGAGCTGGGCCGACGGCGACAGCGACCCGGCGACGACGGCGGCGACGCGGTCCCGGTACTGCCGTGCCGCCTTGACCGCCTCCGTCACCGCGTCGCTCGAATAGTCCTCGAGCCGATCGTCGTACTTGTGGATGCCGAGGTAAGTGGCCTGCGTCGGCTGACGACGATAGAGGTCCTCGAGATACTCGTGCGCCACCGTCGTCAGCGCCGCGTCGCCCGATGGAGCGCTCGGCGGCGGCGGAGACGAGGGCGACCGGCAGGCGGCGGCGGCGACGAGCAGAATCAGCGCGGCAAACCGGCGGGGAGAGGTGCGCATGGAAAAATGGTACCTCAAAGCCCGCCGATCGCGCGCTACCGGACGGCCAGGACCTCCTCGAAGAAGGAGAGGGCGCGCGGATCGTTCGACTGGCCGAGCCAGAACATCGCCTGCTTTCGCACTTCCGGGTTCCGGTTCGTGCGGGCCACGTCGAGGAGCAGCGGCACGCCGGAATCCGCGGGCAGCTGGCTCAGCGCGAACACGGCGCGCTTCTTCACGCCGGTGTCCGGGTCGTTGTCGATGCGATCCGTGATCGCCGGCGCCGCCTTCGCGCCGGCCTTCCGGGCCATCCAGAACAGCGCTTCGCTGCGGATCCGCGGCTCGCGGTCGCTGCGGGCGAGCGCCGACAGCATCTCGAGGGCGCCGGCCTGCCGGCTGACGGAGACGCCGAAGACCGCGCCCCGGCGGACCTCGGTTGCCGGATCGTCCTTCAGTACCCGCTGCAGGGTAGCGAGCCCACGCGCGCCGCGGGCCTCACCGAGCCAGAAGGTCACCTTGCGGCGGACGGCTTCGGGGCTGGGGGGAGCGGCCAGCCGGCCGAGGGTCTCGTCCGCCGCGGCATCACGATGGAGCGCGATGGCGGTCACGGCGCCTTCCACGACTCCGGACGGCGCGGGCTGCGCGATCGCCAGCCCCTCGAGCAGCGCAACGCTGTCCGGGGGACGCACGCCCTCCAGCCAGACGAAGGCGCGGCCGCCGGCGTCGAGACCGCAGTCCGCCGGAAAGACACGAATCCTCTCGACTTTTCCCTGCTCGACGCGAAAGGCGACGATCAGCCGCTCCCCGGCCTCGAGCTGAATCGGCCCGGCCTCTGGAACGGCGCCCGGCCGCGACGCGCCCGGTTCAGACGACGGCTCGAGACGGCAGGCGCCGCAGCAGCCGCGGTCTCCGGACTGATATGTCGCGGCGCCGCCGGAGTCGTCGCAGCACGCCGCGGGTGCCGCGTTCACGGCCGGGATGGCATACGCGACCCATGTAATCTCGCTCCGGCTCGCCACGAGCGAGCGGAAGGCGGCGGCGAAGGGAGTGCCGGCCGGCTGCGCGCTGACGCGGCCGTTGGTCACCCTCGGCTGCTGCGCCATGGCGGCCGCTCCCCCGAAGGCGATCGCGGCGGCAAGCGCCGCGGCCGGCATCGATATGTATCCGGGCATCGTGTTCCTTCCTACTTGTTCAGCAGTTCGAGCATGTAATCGGTGGCGGCCTTGTCCTTGATGAGCGACAGCTTCTGGACGATGGCGTTCCGGAGCCCGGCATCACTTTCCTTGCGTGCCAGGGCGACGAGCGCCGGGGCATTACCCTGCAGGAAGAGCGCATTGATGACCGCCTTGCGAACCGCCGGATCCTTGTCGGTGCCGTAGATCTCGACGAGCGCGCCACCCGTCTTGGTCCCGCCCATCAGGCCGAGGTTGCGGACCGCTGCCGCCCGCAGATCTGCATCCTTTTCGCTCCGGGCGAGCTCGATCATCCGGGCGGCATCGCCGCCGACGAACATCGCCTGGAGGATCTGTTTCTTGACGGCGGGGCTGGACTCCTTCTGGTACATCTGCCAGATCTCCTCGCTTGCCCCCATGACCCCGAGCTGCCGCACCGCCTCACCGCGAAGGTCGGCATTCTGCTCTGTCTGGGCGATCGCCAGCAGCTGCTGCTTTTCTTTCGCCACCATGAAGGCGCGGAGGATCCGGCGCTTGACCTCGACATCCGTCGTCGCCCCGTAGATCTCGCCGAGCGTGGCGCGGCTCGCCTCGTTGCCCATCACGCCCAGGTACTGAATGGCCTTGCTCTGCAGCTCCGGCGTGGCGCTTCCCCGCGCCAGCCCGTCGAGGACCGCACGCGCCTTCGGCGAACTGCTCTGCGCCAGGACGAAGACCGCCCGGTCGCGCAGCCGCGGCGAGGCCGGCCCCTCGATCAGCTTCTGCAGGATCGGCAGCGCCTTCTCGGGATCGGAGTTGACGAGCGCATTGAGCGCCATCAGCTTGAGGTCTTCGTCGTCCTGGGTCTCGGGGCTGACGGGCTGGCCCACCCGCCGGCGGACTTCCATCTCGAGCGCCTGCGCCTGCTTCACATAGCGGCTCTGCGGGTACGACTTCGAGAGCTCGGCAATGGTCGTCAGCGCTTCCGCCCGCTGGCCGAGGCGATCCTGGGCGTAGGCCTTCCAGTACATCGCTCCGTCTGCCCGCGGTCCTTTCATCCCGGCGATCCGGCCGAACTCTTCGAGCGCCCGATCCCAGCGGCCGGCATCCATCTCGCTCGAGGCGGCCTCGAACATTTCGCTCTCGCGATCCCGCGTCTGCAGATCGGCGGCGCGCCCCTGCCGATCCGCGTCCCGGGCCTGCCGCTCCGCGTCCCGTTCGGCGGCGGCGGCCGCAGCCGTCCGCCCGGCGGCGGCGCGGGGCGTCTGCGCGATCGCCGGCCCCGCGGCCAGGAGGGCCGCCATCATCGTCATTGCACCAGCTGTCGTCATGGATTGATCCTCTGTAACTGCATCACAGCGACGAGCGCTGGACGGTTTGCCGCACCGCGGCCCGGCGCCGCGCTTCAATGTCGGAAGACACCACCCGCACCTTGAACAGCAGGCTGCCGGTCTCGATGCGGTGCTGGACGTCGGTCAGCTCCCGCGCCGACATGCCGGCCCGGACCCGCCGCAACCTCCACCAGCACGCGCTCGAGCTGATCGAGGAGATCCACGATCCCCGCGTCGCCGGCCGCGGCGGCGGTCTGGCGATAGAGGCGGTTTCCAGCCAGGAGCTCCCCGGCCCGCGCGCGCTCGCCCGCCAGTTCGAAAGGACGCTCGTCGTCTGCACTGACGAGCTGCACGAGGACGCGCTGCGAACGTTCGAGGTGATCGTCCAGGTCGATCAGCAGAATCCGCTCGCGGACCTCGTCCTGGGTCGGCGCTTCGGCGGCTGCGGGCGGCCCCTGCCGGGGCGGCGAGAGCCGCCCGACCAGGAATGCGCCGATGACGACGACCAGGATGGCGGCGCCCCAGGCGAGCCTCCCGGGCGAGGGCAGCAGGCCGGCACGCCAGCCGCGGCGCTGCACCGGAAGATTCGGCTCGAGGCGCGCCCACACCGTGCGCTCGAAGCCTTCGCCCGGTTCGGGGGCCGCCATCGAGGACTCGCTCACCGACAGCAGGACCTGCTGCAGCCGCCGATATCGCTCGCGGCACTCGCCGCACTCCGACAGGTGCGCCGACAGCCGGACGTCCTCCGGGCGGTCGAGATCGCCGTAATAATGAAGGACGAGGTCGTCCTCGAGCGCGTGCATGGTCGTCACGTTCCTGGATTCCTTTGTCAGCCTGCCGAGACGAACGGCTCGAGCGCCGCGCGCATCTTTTTCACCGCCCGGAAGATCGAATGCTTGGCGGCGTTCGTCTTCAACCCGAGCGCCTGCGAAATCTCCTCGATCGAGTGCCCCTCGAGGTGCCTGAGCACGAAGGCGGCGCGCTCCGTACGGCTCAGCGAGGACATCGCGGTCCCGATCTGCTGCTGCACCTCGGCGCTCAGCATCAGCCGCTCGGGGCTGAGGTTGGCGCCCTTGTTCGTCACCGCGGCGACCCCGCGGCGCTCCAGCTCGGCGGCATCCTCACCGGACTCCCGGCTGGGACGGGCGCGAATCAGGTCGATCGAGCAGTTGACCGCAATCCGATGAATCCAGGTGCCGAAATTGGCCCTGGACTCGAAGCGCCCGAGCTGCCTGTAGGCCCGGATGAACGCCTCCTGGACGACATCCTCCGCATCGCTGGCATTGCCGGTGATGCGATACGCCACCCCGGTACACGGCCCGGCTGTGGCGGTCCACGAGCTCGCGGAAGGCTGCGCTGTTGCCGCCGCGGGCAAGGGCGACGGTCGCGGCGTCCGTTTGCGTCATCCAGGGGTTTAGACGGATGCGGCCCGGGAAGGTTAGGCCCGCCGCCGCGGCGGGATTACCGCAGGCCGGGGTCCGGAGCGACAGACTAGACTCAGAAGGAATGCAATCGGGGAGGCAGCGACAGAGGGGGTGGTCGTGAAGCCGTGGGAGCTTCTCGGCGAAGCCCGGGCGCCGGACGGGACGACGCTGACGCTGACGCGGCACGACCGCGAGTACGTCATCATGGCGAATGGCAAGAGTCTGATGTCGAGCCGCATGCACGGCTCGGAGCAGGCCCTCGCCACGGCGGGGCTTCGGGGCGTCGATCTGGGGGACGGCACGGTGCTGGTCGGCGGGCTGGGCATGGGCTTCACCCTCCGGGCCACGCTCGACCTCCTGCCGCCCGGCGCCACCGTCATCGTCGCCGAGCTCGTTCCGGCGGTGATCGAGTGGAACCGGGGCCCGCTCGGCGCGCTCGCGGACCATCCGCTTCGGGACCGCCGCGTCGAAGTGGCCGCCGGCGACGTCGCCGACCTGTTGCGATCGGCGGACGAGCGCTTCGACGCCGTCCTGCTCGACGTGGACAACGGCCCGGATGCGTTCACCGCCTCCGGCAACGCCGGGCTCTACGATGACCGCGGGCTCGCCGCGGCGCGCGGCGCGCTGAAGCCGGGAGGCGTCCTCGCGGTCTGGTCGGCCTGGGAAGATTGGCGCTTCGAGCAGCGGCTGCGCTACGCCGGCTTCGCGGTGCGGGTCGAGCGCGTGCGTGGCCGACTGGCGAAAGGCGGACCGAAGCACACGCTCTTCCTGGCGCGAAAAAGTCCGGATCAGACGCCGGCCTGGGCCGACGAACCGAAATGAACACCGACTTCCTGCGCGGCGCCGTGGTCATGGCGCCCATGACCAAGGGCTCGAATCTTCCCTACCGCCAGCTCTGTGTCGAGCTCGGCGCCCGGGTCACGATGAGCGAGATGACTGTGGCGCGGAAGCTGAAGCAGCGCCGCCGCGGCGAGTTCGCGCTGATCCGCCGCGCGCCGGAAGAGCCCTGCTTCGGCGTCCAGCTTGCCGGCAACGACCCTGAGGAAATGGCCTGGGCCGCGGCGCTCGTCGCCGCGCGCGGCGCCGAGCTCGTCGACGTCAATCTGGGCTGCCCGATCGATCACTTCACCCGCAAGGGCCTGGGAGCGGCGCTCGGGCGCCAGCCGGCGCGCATCCGGCGCATCGTCTCGGCGATGAAGGCGAGCGTGCCGGACACGCCGATCACGGTCAAGATACGGCTCGGGTGGAACGACAAGTCCCGCAACTACCTCGAAGCCGCGGCGGCGGCGGTGGACGGGGGCGCGGACGCGATTGTCGTGCACGGCCGCACGCGGCAGGCGCGCTACACGACGGCCGCCGACTGGGACGCCATCGGCGAGGTGGCCGCCGCCGTGGCCATCCCCGTGATTGGCAACGGCGACCTGCTGTTCGCGCATGAGATCAGGTCCGGTCTCGCCCGCTCTGGGTGCGCCGGGGTCATGATCGCGAGGGGCGCGCTCATCAAGCCGTGGATCTTCCGCGAGGCGCTGGAGGGGGACTGCGACCTCACGCCGGAAGAGCGGCTCGCGGTCTATCAGCGTTACGTGGCGCTGGCGAAGGCGCATTGGGGGGAGGACGAGTACGCGACGACGCGGATTCGCGAGTTTCTCCTCTGGCACCTCGGCTTCTGGTGCCGCTATGCCCCGCGGCGCGCCGACGGCAGCTACCCGTCGATGCAGGTGCGCGAATCGCGGACTCCGGCCTCTCCTCTCGATGCCCTGCTCGCCAGGACCGACGCTGCGGCGCACGCCTGGCTGGCGGACTGTCTGCTCGTCGGGGTCACGCCCGATCCCGCCGCCGCGCCGCCGGCCGCCGCGGCGCGCCTCCTCGACGACGACGCGGTGGAGGCGGGATAGGCCGGCTGATTTTTTTTCGCGGCGACGCACGTCTGATGGCTGCGTTTGACGCGACCTGGATCATAATCAGACCCACGCGCCGACCAGTCAGTCGTTTTTGCCGCACGGGCCACGATCGCTGGTTTCCGACGCAGTGTATCCGGTAATAGTTACCGCATCGGAAACAGACGCTTCACCGTCCGCAGGGCTCGCCGGTCCGGAACCACAGGGTCTTGCGGTCTTCTCTACGGGAATCGGATTTGCACGACGGCGGGCAAACTGTCGGCCGTCACGCTCGAGAGCGCATCACGTTGAAACTCTGGATCCTGGCTTTTGGGGCAGCGGCCCTCGTCGCCGCGCGCGCGACCTACAGATTGATGAACCGGTCCGGCCACACCAGCCGGTTCACCCACGACCAAGTGAGTAACGACTGGCTGGCGACAGCCAGAATCCACGAGGACGAACGGTGATCAACGAGCGACGTGCGTTCGGGGAGCGTCTGCGGCGGCAGCGCGAGAAAAAGCGCGTGACGCTGGAACAGATCGCCGCATCCACCAAGGTTGGCGCCTCGCTGTTCGCGGGTCTCGAGAAGGGGGACTGCGGGCGCTGGCCGGGCGGGATGTACAACCGGGCGTTCATCCGCGCGTACGCGGCAGCCGTCGAGCTCGACGCCGACGAAACGGCAGCTGAGTTTGCCGAATACTACAGCGTTCCGGACGAGTCGCCGGCACCCGGTCCAACCGTGAAGGCCCCTCGCGATCCGGGAGCTCCCTTCGCGCTGCGTCTGAAACTCGACCTCGATCCTGAAGAGCTGCGCCGCCGCGCGCTGCGCCGGGCGATTATCGCCGCCGGCGACGTGCTGCTCGTCGGCCTGCTCGCCGCGCTGGTCGCGCTCGCGGCGCGACTCGACTACTGGCCGGTCCTGGCCGGTCTCAGCCTCGCCTATCAGGTGTCGATCCGGCTGCTGTCCGGGGTCTCCCCCGCTGAGCGGCTGGTCGCCCGCCGCAGACGCGCCGAACAGGCCGTCGAGGAAGAGCCGATCGCCGACGAGGCCGCCGTCGGCGGCACCGCCAGCACGATCGCCTAGCAACCGCGCGCGACGGGCTCACCGGCCCGGGCCGTGCCTGAACGCGGCGCGATACACTCGACGGCATGCTGCCGCGCCATCTGCGCCTCCGCGTGCTCGAAGCACTGGAAGATCGCGTCAAGCAGTTCCGCACGCGTGAAGCCATCCATCCGCTCCGGACCCCCCGCGACCCCATTCTTCTCGACGACCTGATCCGCCGCACGCTGCCCGACTCACCCGCGGGCCTGGACCCCGCGTCACTCAAGTCCCGGTCGCTCCTGACGCTCGGGTGGGAGGATGCCGTCTGGACCGCGTGGGTCATCACCCTGCCGTCAGGGGTGAAGCTGTTCTGCGACTCGGGCGATGGCGAGGCGCGCGTACTGGCGTCCGGCGGCCGGAACGCCGGAGATGAATCGGACCGGCTGTTCCTGACACTGCTGGCGGAGTCGCGCGGGGAGCACTTCGGAATCGAGATGGGAGGCGAGGCTCCTGAGACGGTACGCTCCCCGCTCGGTCGCGACTTTCTCGTCGGGATCTTCGTCGAGATGTTCGAGGGAACAGAGGCGGAAGACTCGGTCCGATCGGCGGCCGCGGCGCCCGAGGGCTCGTCAATCGATCGGGAAATGGCGGCGGCGGGGGGGCGGGATTTTGCCGTCGAGGTCCGGCGGTGGCTGGAACGGGCGATGCGCTGATGCAGGAAAACGGGGGCCGGCGCGCGGCCGGCCCCCCGGCCGTCAGCTGATGTCGGGCTTGCGCGGTGTCGGAGAGGAACCGAGCGGCTTCTGCTGCTGGTTGCGGACCGCGGGGTTCGACCCTTCTCCGGAAGGACCGGACGCGCCCCGGGTCGGGCTGCCAGCGGGTCCCGATCTGCCGGCCTGGCTGGACCCGCCCTGGCTCGACGATCTGGCCTGGCCCGAGGACCCGCCCTGGTTCGAGAACCCGGCCTGGTTCGAGGACCCGGCCTGCTTCGATTCGGCCGACGCGTCACCGCCGGCGATCATCTCCACCGCGGAGGTGGCGGCGTCCTGCACCTTGCCGACCGTCTCGCGCACCGTCTGCTGAACCCCTTCCAGCGCCTGGTCGCGGGTCTCGCCCATGTACTCGTTCTCGATTTCCGTCTCGGGGATGGCCATGCCGACCATCAGCCCGAGGACGGCCGAGGCGGCCCCCATCAGCAGCGGATTCTGCTGCCACGCCCGCTCGACCGAGCGGGTCGCTTCGCGCCCCTTCTGCTGCGCCCGGCGGCCGAGAGCGGCGGCCCGGTCACTGACCTCGGCGAACTCCTCGGCCCCCGCGTCGGTCCACGATCGGCCGGCGCTTCCCCCCTCCGTCCAGGAGCGCGCCGCGCCGCCCGAGAACTCGGACGACCGGGCAGCGACGTCATAGCCGCTCTGCCCGGGATAGCCGGCCTCGCCGAAACCGGCGTCGCCGAAGCTGGCGCTTCGCGCATCGAGCGCGCCGCCGCCGTAGCCGCCGCGTGAAACCCCGCCGCGATAGAAGCGATCGCCGTCGTCGTACGGCCCGCGCCGCCAGTCGCGCGCGGTCCGGCCGGTCGTCTGGAAGCGGCGGGACGGCGTCTCGCGCCCACCGAAAGCGAGCCAGGCCAGGCCAGCGAGGCCGACGCCGACCATCGCGGCCGGAATCGGATTGGCGCGCACGTACATGACCGGTTCCGACTCGGCGAAGTCGCGCGCCGTGTCCGCAACCATCCGGGCCTGATCACCGGCCGCCTGCTTGACGGAGTTCTTCACGCTTTCGGCCGCGTCGGCGGCGAGATTGGACGGCCGCAGCCGGTCCTGGATCGCGTCGACGGTTTCGGACATCTCGCCGCGGGTCCGCTCAATCTCGGCGCGCAGCTCGCGCGCCCTGACGTCAGGGGAGCCGGAGGGGACGTTGCGCGCCGACTCGGGCGCGTGCATCCGCTCGCTGTCGCCATCGGCCCGGCTGGGGATGCGCGACGTGCCGCGCTCGCCGATCCGGCCATCGGTATCGAGCGCCTCGCGTCCGCTGACGTATTCGTCCATGCGCCCCGAAGCGCGCTCGGGGTCTATACCCTTTGTCTGGTCGTCCATGTCGTGGTCTCCTTCAGGGCCTCGATGGCCCGGGTGGGTGCGACGTTGGTCTGACGGAGGGCGGTAAGGCCCCTGCTCACGAGCAGGTAGCCGATACCGGCCGTCAGCACGCCAACGATGGTGGCGGCAAGCCACGGTGTGACGCCGAGCTGAGCCAGGCCGACGACGAGGGCGGCGAGGAGAACGAGGAGCCCGGCGTGGGCAAGCGCCCCGCCGGCGGCCACCATCCCGACGTGTCCCCCCGCGACCCTGGCCTTCGCGGTCATCTCCGTGGTCGCGAGCTCGACTTCCTTGCGGATGAGGGTGCCGGTCTCGCGCGACAGCTCGGTGAAGAGCTCGCCGAGCGAGCGGTCATCACGCGGCGGGATACTCATCGGATCCTCCTGCCGGCGTTATCGACGCCGCGCGCCGCGCCGTAGCCAGCGAGGCCCTGGCCGTCGCGGCCGTGCCCGGACGAGCTCTTGAGAAACCGCGCGCCGATGATGCCGATGGCAAACGCCGAACCGACGAACAGCGCCGGCTGCCGCCGCGCGAACCGCTGCACCTCATTGGCGAGCTCGCCGACATCGCGGTTGCGAATCTCGGTGGAGAAGCGCTCGATTCTGATCGGCGGCCTTCTCGACGTACTGGGCGATCGTCTCGTGCTGGGTGTCGCGCAGGTGGTGCGTGCTCTGCCGGACGGCCGCCGCGATCGAGCCGAGCCCGTCGGTCGCGCGATCTTTCTGGCTGGACAGCTGCGCGCCGGCGCGGTCGCGGACGCGATCGACAATGCCGCTGGCGCGGCCAGCTTCGGAGTTTGTGGTGTTGGTTTGTTCCATCGATGTTCCCCTTATTGAGTGATCGAGCCCCGTCACCCACAACTAAAGGAACATCCGTGCCAGTGGCAGCTGAACACTTCCGCAGTCAGCTCGACCTGGAGCGATTGCCGAGGTCTCCTGTAAGAACCCGTTGTCGCCGATTCGATGCGGGGAGGCGAAGTGCCGCGCGCCGGACGAGCAACGATCGGCGGCCGCGCGAGGCAGGGTGAAGGCGCCGCGGATCAGCGAGGCGGCCTGGAGTGGCGTCGCGCCTTGAAGGGGCGGCTAGCCCCAGGACACTTTGCGCAGGAGCGGCAGGTCGGAGAGGATCATCCCGGCGCCGAGCA
This sequence comes from uncultured Acidobacteriota bacterium, assembly GCA_963750475.1. GTDB lineage: Bacteria > Acidobacteriota > Vicinamibacteria > Vicinamibacterales > 2-12-FULL-66-21 > JALZOC01. Next base: position 615,156 of record CAVVQQ010000003.1, on the reverse strand, counting down.
CGACCGAGGTGAGCGGATTCTCGGCGACCAGCACCGGCAGCCCGGTTTCGTCGCGCAGCCGCGCATCGAGATTGCGCAGCAGCGCGCCGCCGCCGGTCAGGACGACGCCGCGGTCGTAGATGTCGGCGCAGAGCTCGGGTGGAATCTTTTCGAGCGAGTCGCGCACCGCCTGGCAGATCTGCCGGAGCGGCTCGGACAGCGCCTCGCGAATCTCGGTGTCGGTCACGGTCACGGTGCGCGGCACGCCTTCGAGGGCGTGGCGGCCCTTCACTTCCATCGACAGCTCCTCGTCCAATGGCGCGGCCGAGCCGAGCTCGTACTTGATCGCCTGGGCGGTCCGCTCGCCGATGTGCAGGTCGCGCGCCTTGCGCATGTACTGAAGGATGGCCTCGTCCATCGCGTCGCCGGCGACGCGCAGCGATTTTCCGTAGACCGTTCCGGCGAGCGAGATGACGGCGATATCGGTCGTCCCGCCGCCGATGTCGATGATCATGTTGCCGGCCGGCTCCTGCACCGGCAGCCCCGAGCCGATCGCCGCCGCCATCGACTCGTCGACGAGGTGGACTTCGCTGGCTTTGACGCGGAAGCCGCTGTCCTTCACGGCGCGCCGTTCGACAGGCGTGATCTCGGGCGGGACGCCGATGACCAGCCGCGGCCGGACGAAGGCGCGCCGGCCGTGCGCCTTGCGCACGAAGTACATCAGCATCTTCTCGGCGGCGTCGAAATCGGCGATGACGCCGTCGCGCATCGGCCGGACCGGCTTGATGTTCGGCGGCGTCCGCCCCAGCATCTCGTGGGCCTCGATGCCCACCGCCTCAATCGCCCCGGTCGCGGTGTTGAACGCCACGATCGACGGCTCGTTGAGCACGATGCCCCGTCCGCGGGCGAAGACACAGGTATTGGCCGTGCCGAGATCAATCGCCACGTCGGTGGAAAACGCTGACATCAGACCCATGTACCTGCCGACCCCTTCACGATTCATTCCTGAACCGCACAATTACAAGCGCGAAAAACATTGACGTTTTTGCGATCGGCCGGCTTCGTATCTGGTGGGAAAACGCGCCGCGATTACGAAATCGTCGATGGATTACACGATTCGACGCCGCGCCGCGTGCGGCACAATGCCGGGCCGCGGCGCCGCCCCGCGGACGCGTGCGATGATTCTCGCATGGACACCCCCGAAATCATCGGATTCATCGGCCTCGGCCTCATGGGCCGCCCCATGGCACTCAATCTCCTCAAGAAGGGCTACCCCCTCGTCGTCCACAGCCGCAGCCCGGCCCCTGTGGACGAGCTCGTCCGCGCCGGCGCGGTCCGCGCCGCCTCCCCGGCCGAGGTCGCCCGCCAGACCACGCGCGTCCTGACGATGCTGCCGGACTCGCCGGATGTGGCGCTCGTGCTCGAAGGGTCCGACGGCGTCTTCAGCGCGCTCCAGCCGGGAACGATCCTGATCGACCACAGCACGATCGCCCCCGCGGCGGCGCGCCGCCTGGCGCACCGCGCGGCCGAGCTCGGCGCGACGATGCTCGACGCCCCGGTCAGCGGCGGCGACATCGGCGCCGTCAACGGCACGCTGTCAATCATGGTCGGCGGCGACGCGGCCGCCGTCGCGGCCGTCCGCCCCATCCTCGAAGCGATGGGCACTCCCGACCGCATCGTCCGCATCGGCGAGTCCGGCGCGGGGCAGATCTGCAAGGTCTGCAATCAGATGGCGATCGGCGCGACGCTCGCGGCGGTCAGCGAAGCGTTCGCCCTGGCCCGCAAGGCGGGCGTCGATCCGGCTCTCGTGCGGCAGGCGCTGCTCGGCGGCTTCGCGGCCAGCCGCGTCCTCGAGGTCCACGGCGAACGGATCCTCGGCGCGAACTACACGCCCGGCTTCAAGGCGGGCCTGTACGCGAAGGATCTGCGGATTGCGAGCGCGACGCTCGCCGAGCATGGCACGCCGGCCCCGGTCTCGGCCGCTGTGCATCAGCTCGTCGAGGCCCTCGTGTCATCCGGGCAGGCGGAAGCGGATTATTCAGCCCTCGCGACCGTGCTGTTCGGCCTGGCGGGGCTGCGGGACTGACGCCCGGGTCGATCAGCGGCAGGCGGGGTGGTTGCACCCGCAGCGGAGCTCGGTCATCCCCTTCGCGTCCTTGCAGTGCTCGCTGCAGTACTTGCCGAACTCGCCGTTGGCAGTCACGGTGCAGAGGCATCCGGGATGGGCGCACTGTTGTGTCTGGCTCATGGTTCCTCCGGGTTTCCGTCCGCTCCGGCGGCGGACGGGGGTTCAGGTGCGGTCGTAATCCGCAGTCCAGCCGGTGACGGCGCGCTTGATGTCGGACGGCGTCAGCTGCTCGCGGGACGCTCGCTCGAGCAGCGCCGCCAGCTCGGCATCCGACGCGAACCGCAGCGCGGCGACCTGCTTGATCGACAGGCCGCTCAGCAGGCGCTGCTGTTCCGGCGCGAGCAGCGACGCGCAGCGGACGCGCATCTCCAGGCGGATGATGCGATCCTGCAGCTTCGTCGTGTAGACGCGGCTGATGAGGATGAGCGTCAGCACGGCGGCCGCCAGGGCGAGAAGCGCGAGCATGACCGGGGAATGGTCCCCCTTCAGCACGCGCGCGACGAAGGTGCCGAATGCCATCGCGGCCAGCACCGCGCCGACAATGGTCGGGGTCGGCCGGTGCGCGTGGTTCCCGAAGGTCTGCGGCTCCGCCATCCGCCTAGTATACGACCCCCCGACACCGGGCGTGCTAGCATCGAATTCGTATCCACCTGGAGGACTAGGCATGGCCCGTTTCGACGAAATGACTCCCGACACCGCCTTCAGCCGGCCGTACGCCGCCGACGAGCGGGTGACGACTTTCCTGCGGTCGGTCTACGGCTGGATGGCGCTCGGTCTCGCTGTCACGGCAATGGTCGCGTACTACGTCGCCGCGAGTCCGGCCATCGTCCTCACCATCGCCCGCAACCGGCCGCTCTTCTGGGGCCTCATGATCGCGCAGCTCGGCCTGGTCGTCTGGCTCTCGGCGCGCGTCCGCTCGATGGCCCCGGCGACCGCGGCGCTGCTGTTCATGGTCTACTCGGCGCTGACCGGCCTGACGATGGCGTTTGTGCTGCTCGCCTTCACCGGCGAATCGGTCGCGACCACCTTCATGGTCACCGCCGGCACGTTCGGCGCGCTTGCGGCCTACGGCACGGTCACGAAGCGAAGCCTCGCCGGCTGGGGGCAGTTCCTGTTCATGGGGCTCATCGGCGTCGTCATTGCCTCGTTCGTCGGCATGTTCTGGCACAACGACGGGTTCCAGTTCGTGCTCTCGTTCATCGGCGTGATCGTCTTCACCGGGCTGACCGCGTACGACGCGCAGCGCCTCAAGGGGATGGCGCTGGCGCTGCCCGACGGCCGGTCCGGCGCCTTCGCGATCGTCGGCGCGCTGACGCTGTACCTCGATTTCATCAACCTCTTCATGATGCTGCTGCGGCTGACCGGCAGCCGCCGCAACTGACCCGCGTCACGCGGCCATGATCCCGATCAACGAGACCCTCTCGATCGAGGAGAGCGAGCTCGAGGAACGGTTCGTCCGGGCGTCGGGGCCGGGCGGGCAGAACGTCAACAAGGTCGCGACCGCGGTGCAGCTGCGCTTCGACGTCCACCGCTCGTCGCTGCCGGCCGACGTCAGGACGCGGCTGGCGGCGCTGGCCGGCACGCGCCTCACCGCCGACGGCGTGCTCGTCATCGACGCCCGCGAGCACCGCACCCAGAACCGGAACCGCGACGCGGCGCGCGAGCGGCTCGTCGAGCTCATCGCCCGCGCCGCGGTGCGGCCGAAGAAGCGGCGGCCGACGCGGCCGGGGCTGGCGGCGAAGGAACGGCGGCTGGTCTCGAAGAAGCGGCGCGGCGACGTCAAGGTGACGCGCGGCCGGCTCAAGGACGACTGAGCTCAGATCTTGAACAGCACCCCGGACGCGGGGCGCCCGGTCGCCCGCCGGACGGCGGCGACATACTGCTGCACCTGGGCCCGATAGCGCGCTTCCCCGGCCGACAGCTCGTGATCGGTCTTGAAGTCCACGACCGTCATCTCCACTCCGTCGTCGAACGCCAGGTCCAGCACCCCTTCGATCAGCAGCCCGTCGTCCTGGAGCCAGGTCACCGGCGTTTCGCGCCGGACGACCGCCGCGGCACGCGCCCGGGCGATGAGGTCGTGGCCAAGCACGGCCGAGACAACCAGCGCCGCGGCGCGGACTTCCTCCTCCCCGGCGAGCAGCAGCCGGCCCTGGATGCGCGCGGCGCGCTCGACGAGCGGCGGCGCGGCATCGAGCGGCACCGTCGCCAGAACGGCGTGCACCAGCGTCCCGAAACGCGGCCCGCGCGGCCGCCCGGCGGCGCCGGGCAGCTCGACGACGGCGACCGGCGTCGTTGCGGCAATGGCTTCGGCCACGCCGTCGCGCGCGGCGGCGGCGGCCCACGCGGTGGCGGTCTGGACGCGGGTGCCGGGGACGGAGGCCTGCTCGAGAATCGCGGCCCGGCGCGCCCGCCATGTTTCGTGATCCGCCAGCCGCGCCGCGACCGCCGACGGCTCGCCGTCGCGGACGATGAGGTCGTCGCGCCTCAGGCCGAACGTCGAGGCGGCGCCGAGCCCCAGCACATGCGGATCCCACCACACCACCTCGTGGCCGGACGCGGCGAGTCGAGCCGCGGTGCCCTCGGCCGTTGACGCTGGTGCGGCCGGGAAGGTGTGGCAGCCGGGCGCGACGGTCAGCGGCGTCGCCGGGTCGCCGTCGGGGCGGTTCATGACCGAATCCTTCGAGACGAACTCCCCGCACCCGACCGCCGGCGCCGGATCCCGCCGCCCGGCTTCGGGCGGATAGACCGCGCGGGTCAGCGGATCGAGCCAGCCGCCGTCGTACGGCTCGTCGCCGATCGACGGGAACGACGAGGAGTCGCGGGCCCGGGTCGCGGCGACGTAGGCGAGCCGCTCGCCCTCGGCCTTGTCGCGCGCCGCCTCCTCGCCGTCGTGCAGCAGCAGATCGATCGGCGCCCACCCCGCGAGCTTGAGTGCGCACAGCCCCGGCGCCGGATCCAGCCAGCGCCCCGCCTCGGCGCGGGCCAGCTTGCAGGTCAGGTCGGCGAGGATCACGACCGGGAACTCCAGCCCCTTGGCCTTGTGCACGGTCATCAGGCGGACGCCGTCGCTGCCCTCCTCGAGAATCGGCGCCTCCGCGGCCTGGGCGTTTTCCGCCGCCAGCCGCAGCTCGTCGACGAAGCCGCGGAACGAGATGCCGCCGCCGGCTTCGTACTGGCGCGCCAGCTCGGCGACGTGCAGCACGTTGGCGAGCGCCTGCTCGCCCGCCGGTGCGGAGGACGAAGCCGACGTGCGCCCGGGTCGCGTCGCAGCAGCTCCTGGATCGTCTCGCCGACCGGTGCGTAGTTGCGGCGCCGGTGCAGGCGCCTGAGGACCTGCGAGGGCGTCGGCGATCGGCCGCGAGGTGCGGTCCCGGAATGCCTCGAAGGCGGAATCCTGAACGGGTGCAGCGGACGCCGAAGCCGCGGCCGCGCTCCCCAACGTGCTTCCACTCGAGGAGCTCGTCGTCGCCGATCGCGAAGAACGGACCGCGCAGCGTCGCGAACACGACAGCTCGTCGTCCGGCCACTCGATGGCGGCAAGCGCGGCGCGGAGGGCCTCGACCTCCTCGCGCTCGTGAAAGGTCTTGCCGCCGACCAGCACGTGGCGGACATCGCGCGCCTCGAGCGCCTCGACGTAGGGGCGCGTGACGTCGCTCGCCGAAGCTGAGGAACCGGCGGAACAGCAGGCAGATGTGCCGCGCCGCCACCGGGACCGGCGCGGCGCCGGAGCGCTCGGTGACGCGCCATCCGCTGCGGTGCACGACCCAGTCGACGAAGGCCCCGACCGCGTCGGGCAGCGACTGCTCGATCGCGATCGCCGCAGACGTTGCGCGTCGCTGTACGGCGCCGGCACCGGCAGCGCGACCACCGCCGGCTGCGCCGGCGTCGCCGGCGCGAAACGGCGTCAGCGGCACGTAGTCGGCCTGGAGCGTGAACGGGTCGCCGGTCATGACCGGCGCGAAGGCGGCGTTGACGCACGCCTGGATCTGCGGCACGCTGCGGAAGCTGGTCGTCAGCTGCAGCCGCCGCGCGCCGGTCCGCTCCAGCCGCTCGCAGACCTCGCGATAGATGCCGACGTCGGCGCGGCGGAAGCGGTAGATCGACTGCTTCGGATCGCCGACGAGGAAGAGCTGTGCCGGGAGCCGGGACGGCCGCGCGCCAGTCCGTCTCGGCCGGATCGTCGGCGGCGAGCAGCAGCAGGATCTCCGCCTGGAGCGGATCGGTGTCCTGGAACTCGTCGACGAAGAGGTCGCGTGAACCGGGCATGGAACCCGCGGCGGACGGTTGCGTCGCCGCGGACGAGATCGCGCGCGCTTGAGCAGCAGGTCGAGGAAGTCGAGCGCCCCGGCGCGCGCCTTCAGGCGCTCGTAGCGAACCGATCGCGCCGCGCAAGCTCCGCGCTGCAGCCCCGCCGCCAGGTCCGCGTCGGCATCGAGCCGGAAGCTGTCGAGGCTGGCGCTGCAGCGCGTCGCGCGCCTCGAGCACGCCGGTCGCGGCGACGCCGTCCCGGTAGCCCGCCCCACGGCCGCGTCCGCGCCCGGGCGAAGTTTCGATCGCGCGACAGATCGACGAGCCGGCGCCTCGCAGCCAGTCGTAGTTCGTCGGCGTCCGGCGCCGCCGGCTCCTGCCGGGCGATGATTTCCAGTCGCTCAGGCGGCGGGCCGGCTCGGTGTCGAGCGAACAGATAGTCCCGGGCGTACGACGGGCGATCGGAGAGCGCCGCGAAGGCGTGCAGCCCGGACACGATCCGCGTCGATCGCGGCGCTCGCGGTCGAAGGGCGGTCGCGTCCACGGCGCCGGGAAGTCGCGCCACTGCCGCTCAGCTCCCAGGCGGCGCTGCGCAGGCGATCGATCGGCCCTCCGGGTCGCGGCCGGGCGGCGCCGAACGACGCCCTCCAGGACGGCGCAGCGCCCGCCGCACGCCGGCGGCGGATCGGCGAGCTGCTCCTGCAGCCAGGCGTCGAACGCCTCGTCGAACAGCCGCCGCGCCTGCCGCCTCGGTCAGCACGCTCGAAGAGCGGATCGACGCCCGCTTCGACCGGGCGCTCGCGCAGGAGCTCGGCGCAGAAGCCGTGGATGGTGCTGACGTGCGCCTCCTCGAGACCTGGCCAGCGCGCGATCGAGCACGCTGGCGGGCGCCTTCGTCCGCCGCAACGGTGCGCTCGCGCTCGAGCCGCTTCGCGCAGCCGCAGCTTCAGCTCGCCGGCGGCCTTCTCGGTGAAGGTCACGGCGACGATCGCACCGACCGCGGCGCGCCCGGTGCCGAGCACCGCGACGATCCGCTCGACGAGCTCGGTCGTCTTGCCGGTGCCGGCGGCGGCCTCGACGACGAGGGTGTCGTCGAGGTCGGCGGCAATCGCGTCGCGGGCCGCGCTGATCGGCAAGGAAGGGTCACGGCATCTCCCGCAGAGCGATGAGGTCGCCGAGGCGATCGCGCGCCTTGCAGGCCGCGTCCGCCGCTCCTCGTCCGGGCCGCAGACGGTGCGGAAGTCGCACCAGGTGCAGGCGCGCGGGGCCGGCGCGGCCGGCAGGAACCCGAGCTCGATGGCGCGATCGACGATTTCGAGCGACTTCGCGGCCCGGCGCGGCGGCTGGCATCGTCGATCGGGATTTCGTGATCCGTGAAGCCGCCGGCGGCGGTGCAGTAGAACAGCCGGCCGGACTCGACGCGCGCTGCCGAGGGCCTTCTCGACCGCCATGACTGTAGAGCACCGGCTGGAGCGCGGCGCCGCCGCCGACAATCGTGCGCCGCGTCGGTGCGGTTGCGGCCGGTCTTGTGGTCGGTGACGCGGAGCAGGTCGCTGCCCTCCTTCTGCTCGATGAGGTCGACCGATCCGCGCAGCAGGAAGCGGTCGTCGAGACGCACCGGATCCGGCACGCTGCGCGGATCGCGGCCGCTCGTCGGACAGGCCGAAGCTGAACTCGAAGTATTCGGGGCGCCAGCCGGCGCGCTCGGGAAGGCGGCGGACCCAGACGCGCAGGTCGCGGGCGATCTCGGCGATTTCGTCCGCCAGACGCGCTCGATCGCCGGGGCCAGCGTCTCGTGGTAACGCGCCCGCGACCCGGCCGATCACCGCATCGAGCAGCGCCAGCGCGCCGTCGAGATCGGCGGTCCCGAGCGGCAGCCGGCCGGCGCGTGCAGCGAGCGGAAGAACTCGGCCTGGGCTTCGTGGAAGAGCGCGCCCCGGGTCAGCGGGTCGAGCTGCTGCAGCGGCTCGGGATCCTCGCCGGCTGCAGACGATAAATCGCCGACAGCAGGAACTGGTAGGGACAGCTCGAGAACTTCTGGAGGGCCGACAGCGAGTAGGGCCGGGCGCGAGTCGCTGCGCCGCGAGCAGCGGCGCGGTCAGCGCGGTGGTGCGGATCAGACCGTCGAAGCGGCGTCCACGACGACCGGGCGCGCGACCAGCGCGCCGAAACCGATCGGCGGAGGCAGTCGTTGAGGCGCAGCAGGTAGTGGGCGTGGCCGCGCACGCTCTGCGGGACCTCGGCGGCAAAGAGCTCACGGAGCACCGCCAGATCGTGCTCCTGCTCGTCGATGGCCCGCGCCGGGTCGGCGGGCGCCGGCCAGCCGAGCCCGGCGCCCCCTTCCGAGACCGCCTGTTCGCTGCAGCGCCTCGTGATCGGGCACCCGGCCGGTGACGGCGCGCATCACGTCGAGGGCGTAGAACGACGGCACCCGCGGCCGGGCCTCGGAAATCTCGAGGCGCGGGTACGACAGCCACAGCCGCTCGGTCGCGGCGCCAACCGCCAGCCGCAGCAGGACGCGCTCGTGGCGGCCGCGATCCTCCTGCAGAGCGAGCCCGGCCGACGAGCGGCTCGCGCATTTCGTCATCGAGGAGCATCGGATCCTCGTGGGGCTTGCTGCGGAAACATGCGCTCGGCCAGCCCGGCGACGAAGACGACCCGGAAGGTGCGGCCGCGGGCCTGCTGCGGGCCGCCGACGAAGACGCGCCCGTAGCGCTGCGCGGGGGGATCGCGATCGAGCGTCAGGAGGCGCTCGGCGATGACGTCGCGCGCCTCTTCCAGCGCCACCGGGCCGATGTCGCTCATCGGACGCAGGCCGGCAACGACATGAAGCACGCGCTCGGCCTGCCGCAGGACGCGCGGCGCGAGCGATGGCAAAGCGGTCGAGCCAGCCGCCCCAGGTGTCGGCCGCCGGCCAGCCGGCCAGCTGATCGACGATCGGCAGCGCGAACGAGCGCAGATGGCCGAGGTTGCGCAGATCGCGTTCGAGCCGCTGCACCCGCGGCGAGGCCGGGTCCTCGCGCGTCTCCTCGTGCATCTTCAGACGGAACTCTTCCGCCAGCCCGTCCAGGCGGCGCCGCCAGCGCGCCGGATCGCCGCCAATCACCGCCGACTCGACCAGCAGCGTCTCCCATTTCCACGGCGCCCGCAGCGAGCCGTCCACGACCGCGCGCTCCTCCGCCGCGTCAGCCAGGGCGTCGGCTGGCTCGGGCGGCTCCGCCGCGCCGATCTCCCTGGCGTCGCGGGCCGCGCGCTCGCGGACCGGTCCCGAGCATCTCGTCGTCCGGGACCACGAAGGGCGGCGGCAGGGCACCCGCGTCCGGCACCTGCGCGAGCGAGAGGTATTCGGCGAAGCGGCGCGCCGACAGCTTGTCGCAGGCGCACGCGAGCAGCGCCAGGAACGCCCGCCCCGCCGGGTGCGGCCGCTCGGTGCCGCGATCGAACCAGGCCGGAATGCCGGCGCGGGTGAACGCCTGTTCGAGCAGCCCGGCGTACTGCTCGGGAGAGCGGACGAAGACGGCCATGTCGTCGAAAGGCACGCCCGCCGCCGCCTCCTCGAGGATGCGCCGGGCGATTTCGACCGCTTCGCGGCCCTCGCCAGGGGCCGAGAAGATCCGCAGCTCGCCGGTCCGCTCGCGCAGCGGCGGCTGGCTGCGGGCAAACAGGTAGCGCCTGAGCGCGACGAGATCCGTCGCCGGCGCGGCGTCCGCCGCGGCATCGAGCACCTCCGCGGTGATGCCGATCGATTCCAGACGGCGGAGCGCCTGGACGTCCCCGAACGGAACGGTGATGAGGACGACGGGAGACGACTCGATCAGCGCCTCGATGAAGGCGAACTCGATGGGAGACTCCATCGGCACGTCGAGCAGCAGCAGCGCGGAGGCGGCACCGGGCACGGTCCCGCCGCGCCGCAGCGCGGCGGCGGCCGTCTGGAACAGCGACGCGCGGTCGGTGGCCGAGGCAGCCGTGAACTCCTGCTCGAACCGATCGAGCAGCACGGCGAGATCCGCTCCCCCGAGCGGCAGCGCCGCCAGCGCCGGCGCGGCAACGCGTGCCAGGCGAAGCTCCTGCAGCGTGCGGGCGAGGGCGCGCGGGAAGCCGGGGGTGGCGGCGACGGGAGCGAAGTAGGTCAGCTCGCCGCTCTGCTGCGCCTCGAAGGCGGCGCGCGCGGCGACCGCCTCGGCGGCGAGCGCGCTGGCCGGCGCACGGCCTTCGTCCGCGAGCTCGGGCATCGCGATCCTGGCGGCCAGCTCGGTCAGGCTGGAGCGGTGCAGCCCGATCGTCGCGCCGGACGCCCGGGCGACCGCTCGCGCCAGATCGTCGACGGCGCCGCGGGACGCGCCGACGAGATGCACCCCCGCGGCGGCGTGCGCGCGCACGAACGTCCGCGCCGCAGCCAGCCGCAGCTCCGTCGCGGCGGATTCGATGAGGTGGATTGAGGACGGAGATTTTCTGCGCCGGGCCACATGCCGCTCCTCCCGGACGCCATGCCGGGTCACCGTAAAACAGCCGCGCCACGCGGCCGTCGTCAGAGACTACTGCAGATCCGGCGGACGCGCTCGACTGCCGCCGCCGACAGAGCCGGGTCAGCTCCGCGGCGCCGCGAGCTGGAGCACCGCCCACGCCTTGAGGGGTTTGGGCGGCTCGTCGCCGTCGGGACGGTCCATGCCGCCGCCGCGTCCCATCCCGCCGCCGCGCCCCATGCCCCCGCCGCGTCCACCCATTCCGCCGCCGCCGAAGCCGCCCATGCCCCGGCCCTCGCGTCCGGCCGGCCGTTGGCGTTTCGGCGTCTCGAGGCCGATCCCGATGAGCGCGCCGCTCCTGGCGTCGATCGCGTATGGGGACGCATCGTTCCGGCCGAGCGGCACTTTGAGCTCGTAGACCAGCGCCCCCTCGACCTGTCCGACCTTCACCGAGAGGCCCGGGGCCCGATCGGCAACGAAGCTGTGGGCGTCGTTTTTCTCCGGGCCGAGCACCTCGAGGCGGTTCGGCGGCTCCAGGGGGGCCGGCGCATTTCCGGAGTCGGCCTGCGGATCGGGACGATGGAAGCCGCGGCCGCGCCCGGGCCGGTCCCCGCCGGCCATGCCGACCGGGAACCGGACGCCGAAATATTTCTTGTCGCCGCCGCCCGGATCGAACCAGACGATCAGCCCGTCGCCCATGATCTGGGCGCGCAGTGCGGCGTCGCGCGTCGCCAGCACGAGATACAGGAACTGTCCGTCGTTGACCGCGGCCGTCGTCACGCGCTGGTGGTCATCGATCGGCACGAGCGGACCCGCCCACTCGCCGTCGTCGCCGTCGATGGTGATCTCGCGATCCTTCCAGTGGCTGTCGATCCGCTGTTTGCTCGCGCCCGCGGTCGTCGCCACGGCAGCCGTCAGCCCGAGCGTCAGGGCGACAGAAAACGAAGCCTTCATATTGACCTCCGGACCTGCGCTTCTGCCCATGGGCTCGAACCCGCGCCCGCCGCGATGCACGTCAGAGCGGCGGACGGCCGCGGCGGCCGCGCGGCTGCTGCTCGAGCCAGCGATCGAACTTCACCTGCTGTTCGGCGTTCAGCACCTGCCGCACGTCCGCCTGCAGCGCGCGCTGCTCTTCCTCGGCGTGGACCGCCATGTCGCGCTGCATGGCCTCGAGGCGCGGGCGGCGGGCGTCGAAGATCGACTGGACGCGCTGCTTCTGGTCGTCGGTGAGCTGCAGCTCGCGATCGAGGCGCTCGATGAGCAGGCCGGCCCGCGGGCCGCGGGGGCCGAGGCCGCGCCCCGCCGGGCCGCTGAAGGCCCCGCCGCCCGCCAGCGGCGGCGGACCAAGCCGGCGATCGATCACCAGGCCTGCGGCAAGACCCAGACAGAACACCGCCAGGACGAAGAGCGAAAACCAGACGCGGGTGCGGCTAGCGGCCATTGGCGCTTTCATTGAAAGAATCGGTCCCGAGCAGCACCGACTCGAGCAGGACGTCCCCGGTCGAGGACTGCAGGAACACGCCCGCCGGTCCGGCGCCGGCATTGGCGTCCGTCCACGCCGCGAAGGTCTCGGGCGCCACCGAAGATGCGGCCGAGGTCGCCGCCGGCGCGGTCGCCGGGATGCCGGACCAGGCGACGAACACGAGCGCCGCCGCGAGCGGGGCGAGCGCCGCGGTCCATCCCCGCCAGTTGGCCAGCGCCAGCACGCCCTCCGGCTCGGCATCGAGGCGGGACGTGAGGCGGGCGGCGAAGCCGGGCGGCTCTTCGGCGGCGGGGCGGGATCGAAGGATGCGCAGCACGTCACGCTGGTCCTCGAGCCGGACGCGGCAGGCGGCACACGCCGCGAGGTGCTGCTCCAGATCGCGCCGCAGCGACGCCGTGAGCGTCTGCGGTTCGTCCGCGTAGCATCCGAGGAGCGGTTCAGCGGCAGCGCAGGTCATCACGGCCTTCTCACTTCTTCCGGGTGGTCTCCAGCAGCGGCCGCAGCCGCTGACGCGCGCGAAAAATCCGGGACTCGACCGTCCCGATCGGGACACCGAGCGCGTCGGCAATCTCGCGATACTCCAGACCCTGTACGTCCCGCAGCACCACGGCGGCGCGGAGCTCCTCCGGAAGCGCCGCCAGGGCGCGGTCGATCACCTGCCGCAGCGCCAGCGTCGCCTCGGTTCCGTCGTCCACCGCCGCCCGCTCGAGCGGGTCGTTCCGCAGATCCTGACCCGCCGGGGGGGACCAGAACAGCAGCCTCGATCTCGACTGCTTCACCCGGTGAGAGCGGACGACATTGATCGCAATCCCGAAGATCCAGGTCCGGAACGTGCTGTCCGAGCGAAACCCGCCGATACCCCGCCAGGCGCGGACGAAGGCTTCCTGGGCCAGATCGTCGACATCGGCGTCGGCGGCCCCCATGGCCCGGACCAGGTTGAGCACCGGCCGCGAATACCGGCGGACGAGGTCGTCGAAGGCCTCCCGGCTCCCTCCCGCAGCGGCGTCGACTAGGCTGCGGTCGGCATCCACAGTGGCAGCTCTCGCTCTCAGGCCCGTCCTGACTATTGGACCGGGCGTGTCCCCAGTTTATTCCCGAGTGGCGCCGCGGGCCGGTGACCTAACGCTCCGGCGGTCGACGGAATAATCGCGCGGGGCGGCGGGTCTAAGCATCTGTCAGGAGGACACTGTCATGAAACGTACACTATGGGCGTCCGCGTCGGCTCTGCTGCTGGCGGCCGCCTTCACGATTCCGGTCATTGCTCAGCCCCCGCAGGGGACCCGCGGCGGTCCGGGGGGACCTGGGTTCGGAGGCCGCGGCGGCCCGTTCCCAATGCTGAGAGCACTCGATCTGACCGAGGCGCAGCGCGCCCAGATTCGGACGATTGCCGAGTCGCGGCGCCAGGAGGGAGAGGCCGCGCCGCACCGCAAGCTGGGAGAGCTCGAGAAGCAGCTCCACCTGGCGATTCTCGCTGAATCGCCGGATATGCAGAAGATCGACGAGCTGAAGACGGCCATCGCGGCTGCCGCCGGCGAAGCGCTGACGGCGCGGATCGACGTCGAATCCCGCATCGCGCAGGTGCTGACGCCGGAGCAGCGCGCCACGGCGCGCGACGCCCTGGCGAAAGCGACACCGCCGGACGGCGCGCCCCGCGGACGACGGGGCCGGGGGCTGTAGCCTTCCTGCATCGATCGGCAGCTGGCGGGGGGCGTCCGCGAAACGCGTTCCCCGCTGGCTGCCGGCGGTCAGGCCCGCCGGCGATTGGTCGTCGCCAGATATTCCAGCATCTGCCGCCGATGGGCGAGCGCCTGCTCGGTCAGCGGCCGGCCCGGCGCGCGACCCGGGGCGTCGAACGGCAGCGACCGCTGCGCCCACGCCTCGCGCCGCGCGCGGGTGCGGTCCATGCCGATCCGGAAACACTCGAAACAGAGCGTCGCGCCGTGCGTGTGGCTGCACCGTGCCATGGCTATGCCCCTTCCCCGGCGCGCTCGCTGGCCTCGATCAGTTCGAGCACCCGCCGCGCCTTGATCTGCGCCTGCCGGCGGCGCTGGTCGAGAACCTTGTATTTGCCTGGCCCCCGCAGCATGCCACCCGGCGCGGCCAGCCGCAGCCCGCTGCGGCCCGCCGCATACACCGGCGCCGTCGTCGTGATCTCCCCGAAATCCAGCGACCGTGCGAGGGTTCCATCAAAGCGCGACATGTCGTCTCCTGTGTGGCCCGGTAACCCCAGGCAGCCCGGCCAGGCGGAGGAGCCGCCGGCCGTGACGACAGTGTAGGAGGGGGGGGTGACAGGATAGGTCAAGGCGGGAAACGGGTTATATTTGGCCGGAATGGTCAATCCGCTGCGGTGGCGCGGGCACGAGGTGTCGCGGCTCGAGGCCTTCAGCGACACCGTCTTTGCCTTCGCCCTGACGCTGCTCGTCGTGGCGCTCGAGGTGCCGCGTGATTACGACAAGCTCATGGATCTGATCATGGGCTTTCCGGCCTTCGCCTGCGGTTTCGCGCTGCTCGTCTGGATCTGGGCCCAGCACAACGCCTTCTTCCGGCGCTTCGGGCTCCAGGACGGCTACACCATCACGCTCAACGCCGTGCTGTTGTTCGTCGTCCTGCTCTACGTCTACCCCTTGAAGTTCATGTTCGACTCGCTGTTTGCCGGGCTGCTGCCCTACCGCGCGGAGGCTCCGCACCCGATGCTGCCCTACCAGCTCGCCAATGCCGCCGCCATCTACGCGACCGGCTTCACGGCGGTCTTCGTGGTCTTTGCGCTGCTCTATCACCATGCGTACCGGTCCCGGGCGGCGCTGGAGCTGCCCGAAATGGACATCCTCGACGCGCGCTCCGCGATCGGGCACCACCTCGTCAGCGCCGGCGTCGGTGTCATGTCCCTGATCGTCGCGCTGACGATTCCGGTCCGGCTGTCGCCGCTCGCCCCGACCGTGTTCTGCCTGCTCGGGCCGATGCACTGGGCCTGGGGGGCGCGGTCCGGCCGCCGCCGCCAGGCGCTGCGCGCGCGGCTCGAGCGTGAAGCGCTCGCCAACCGGGAGCCGGCGCAGGCCTCGTGACCGGCACCGCGCCGCTGGGCGGCTGAACACCATGCGCAACGCCGAAGTCATCCGCCAGTGGACGATCCTCCGCGACCTGGAGGCGTCGCGCCGCGTCACGATTGACGACCTGGCCGAGCGCACCGGCGTCTCGACCCGTACCATTCGACGGGACCTCGAGGCGCTCCAGTCCGCCGGATTTCCCCTGTTCGACGAGATCCACGAGGGGCGCAAGTACTGGACGCTCGAGCAGCGCGCCTTCCGCCGCCTCGACGACACCGGCTTCACGCTCGCGGAAATGACCGCGCTGTACTTCTCGCGGTCGCTCGTCGAGTGCCTCGCCGCGACCCCCTTCCAGCGCGACGTCCGCAGCGCCTTCGACAAGCTCGCCGCCGCGCTCACGCCCGGCATGCGGCAGCTCCTCGATCGGCTGCCGCTCGTCATGCAGGCCAAGGCGGAGCCCGGCGGGCAGTCGCAGATGGACGATCCGACGACGCCGGCAACCGCCTCCCGCCAGTCGGCGCCGCGCAGCGCCCGCGTCGCGCAGCTCCTCGACGCGACGCTCAATCACCGGCGGATCGTGATGCGCTATCACTCGTTCTCGAGCAACCGCGAGAAGGAGTACCGCCTCGAACCCTATCGCCTCGTCTTCGCGCAAGGCGGGCTCTACCTCGTCGCCTTCGTGCCCGACTACGACCAGATCCGCACCTTCTCGATCGAGCGCATCGTCTCGCTGTCGCTGACCGAGGAGCGCTTCGAGCCGCGCGACCTGCCGGACGACGCCTTCGCGCACTCGCTCGGCGTCAACGAAGGACCGCCCGAGCGCATCGAGATCGCATTCGAGCCGCGCATCGCCCGCTACGTCCGCGAGCGCGTCTGGCACCCCTCGCAGCAGTCCGCCGAGATGGCGGACGGCTCGCTGACGATGACCCTGAATGTGTGCAACGACTGGGCGCTGCGCAGCTGGATCCTCGGCTTCGGCCCGCTGGCGCGGGTCGTGTCCCCCCCGGAGCTCGCCGCACAGATTCTCGAGGAGATCGACCTGACGCGGTCACACTACGTCCCGCGCCTGGAATGAGGCACGGGGCTTCCAGCTTCCCGCTTCCAGCTCCCCGCTTCCCGCTTCCAGCTCCCCGCCGCCGGTTTCAAGCTACCGGTGCGGGTTGCGGTTGCCGCTTGCCAGCTCGATTCATGACGTCAGTTCTTAGCTCCAACTGGCAACTGGCAACTGGCGACTGGAAGCGGGAAGCCGCCGATTTCAAGCTACCGGTGCGGGTTGCGGTTGCCGCTTGCCAGCTCGATTCATGACGTCAGTTCTTAGCTCCAACTGGCGACTGGCAACTGGCGACTGGCAACTGGCAACTGGCAGCGGGCAGCGGGCAGCGGGAAGCGAGAAGCGGGAAGCGGGAAGCGGGAAGCGGGAAGCGGGAAGCGGGAAGCGGGAAGCCGGAAGCGGGCAGCGGGCAGCGGGAAGCGGGAAGCCGGAAGCTGGAAGCGGGCAGCGGGCTCAGTAATTCAACCAGTAGGCCCACTTGACGAGGAACACGTTGCGCCCCGGCGACGAGAAGATGCCGCCGAAATCGCGCGAGAAGTCGAAGCTGCCGCGATCGATGGTGCGCTCGCGCCCCTGCTGCCAGACGACGAACAGCGTCGAGCCCGGCTTGTACTCCCAGCGCAGCACGTTGGTGGTGCGGAACGATCGGTAATTGAAGTCCGGGTTGCCGGCGTACGGCGCCGGAGCGTAGCGCTGCGCGTAGTCGGCGGCGCGGCCGTCGACGAGCTGCTTGAAGCCGGAGTACGCCCCGGCCGAGACGAACGGCTCGGCGTAGACCTGCACCGACAGCGTCGGCGTCACGGTGTAGTTGACGCGGGTCCGGATCCCGACCGTCCGCTGATGGAGGGCGCCGAAGATGTAGCGGCCATCGCTCTGCTCGATCCATTGCGACTGGTCGTCGTTGGTCGTCAATCCCATGCCGCCGGTTATCTTGAGGAACGACGATGGACGATAGGACAGCGAGGGGTTCAGATCCGTGAACGACGACCCATGGCGGTCGGCGCCGACCATGCCGAAGAACTGGCCCGAGACGGCCGGCCGCTGGTCGCTCTCGACGTAGCCCCACAGCGATCGGCCGGCGTTGCTGTAGACCGCCGGACCGCCCCTCGTCGCCCGGTCGTCCACCCTCCGACCGTTGAGGTTGCCCCCCATCCCCGTGCCCCAGTTGTTGAGGAACATCGCGTGGGCATTGACGTTGATGCCCGAGCGCAGGAGATCGCCGTCGGCGTTCCATCCGGCCCACTGATTGAGGTTGTAGCGGAAGCTGCGCAGGTACTTCGACGGCGTCTCGTAACGCACCTGCACCCAGTTGCTCACCGAGCGGTCGTCGGCACGGCGCATGAAGCCGAGGTCGTTGATGTCGAAGCCCGGGCTGGTCAGCGACACGTTGCTGCGGAAGCGGACCCGCTCGCCGCCGATCTTCGATATCGACGCCGTCCCGGCATAGCCGTTGAGCGCCGTCCGCGTCGGGTCGTAGCGCAGCGTCGTCGAATCCGGACGCTGGAAGCTGTGCACGTTGCTGCGCTGCAGCAGATCGATCGCCGAGGCGTCGCCGCGGACGCTGCTGCCGGCCCACTGCCCCTGGAACGCGTACTTCCGGCTGAAGCGGAGGTCCCAGTCGATCCCGCCGGTGTAGGCCTGGCCGGGCAGGAAGCGCGTCGCCGTGTCGAGCGCGCGGTTGGTGGAGGTCACCATGAAGCCGAGCGCCGACTGGTTCTTGAACTCGCGGCGGGCGCGGATGACGCTGTAGCCGGTCATCGGCTCGACGGTCTGCCGCGATCGCTGCGGACCGTTGACGATGGCGGCGCTTTCCCGATCGGTCAGGGCGGTCAGCGCGCCGACCGAAAAGGCGCCAATCTTTCCGGTCAGCTTGGCGGCGCCGAGAATCGTGCTCTGCGCCGGCGCCGACGCGAAGCCGCCAATCGGAACATCGGCGGTGCCGCGCGGCGAACGTCCGATGCGGCGGGAGTAGAACAGGCCGCCGCCGCAGCCTTCGTCGCAGTTCGAGTCGGTCTGGAAGATGCCGGAACCCTCGACGAAGAACGGCCGCCGCTCGGAGAAGAACGACTCGAACGCCGTCAGGTTGACTTCGGCCGGATCCGCCTCGACCTGGCCGAAGTCCGGATTGATCGTCGCGGTAAGGGTCAGACTCGGCCGGACGGCGTACTTCAGATCGACGCCGGCCGAGCCGTTCGGATCGGTCGCCTTCGCCAGCGGATTGCCGGTCTCGGCCGGCTGGGTCTTGATGTTGCCGACGACGTAGGGGACGACCTCGAGGCGCTTCGGCGAGTTGTCGAGGCGGAGGCCGGTGAGCTCTCCGAACGACGAGACGTAGCCGTTGGCACTGCGCGCCAGCAGCGGCCAGGAGGACACCTCGTTCAGCCGGCCGATCTTGCGGACGATCGCCAGCCCGAAGCTCGCCGACTCCGAGGGTTTGTAGCGCAGCTGCGAGAACGGGATCCTGAACTCGGCGCGCCAGCCGCGGGGCCCGCGGGAGACGGCAACGTCCCACACCGCATCCCATCCTTGATCATTGTTCGTGTCGTTGAACCAATAGGCGTCCTGCTTGACGCCGGCCGGGTTGACCGAGAATTCGTAGCCGGAGCGCCGATCGTGGAAGGAATCGACAATCACACCAATCCAGTCCGAGGGAGAGTCCTCGTCGCGGCGGGTGCGGATGCCGACAATGCGATCGGGCTCGGGGTCGAATGCCTGGACGGCGATGTACAGAGCCGTCGCGTCGTAGGCAATCCTCGCCTCGGTTTCAAAGGTCGCCGGCGCTCCCTCTTTCGGAAGGCGCTGGACGAAGCCGCTGACCGGCGGGGCCGTCTGCCAGATCGCGTCGCTCAGGTCGCCATCGATGCGGATGGCGCTCGCGGCCGGCACCGGCGTGGCAGCGACCGTCCGCGCGGAGGCGGGAATCGGCGCGGCATGGGCCGCCGGGCTCGACAGGAGCGCGAGCAGGAACAGCCGGCAGGTGGCGCGAGTTTGCATGGACGCTGGCTTAGACGGCGGGCGCGGCTGGAAGGTTGGCCGGCCGCGGCGGCCGTTCGGGAACCATGTGCACGCAGGTACATACGCGGGCCGGCGGGTCTGTGTTCTGGGGAAAATAGTGCGGCTGCGGCAACCGGGCGGCGTCAGCGCGCCCGCGCCGCGCGAACCCGGAAAAAAGCGCGAAACAATTCGCGATCCGCCGGCCGGCGATCGGCGTCGGTCAGAATGACGACGTAATCCTCCGGCGCGAGCGAGAGCGCCGGCACCTCGACCGTCCAGCTTGACGCAGCCCGCTCGGCGTTCCCCGTCCAGACCTCTTTGCCCTCGACCGTCTGGATGAACGCGCGAGGATTCTGCACGGCCGGGGGGACTCCCGCCGGCCGGAGCTGCAGCCGAAGAGTGTCGGTGCCCGCCGGGATCACGACGACGGCGGCGTCAGAGGTGGCGCGCGGGCTGAGCGAGGAGAGCGTCAGCGCCAGCACGACGGGGACATGCGATCGGGGCTCCGGCGCGGCCGGAGCCGACGGTGAGTGGACGGCCGTCGCGGCGGCGGACTCCTGTCGGCCTCGAGGAGCGGACCCGGGACGTACGTCACCACCACCCGCCGACCGCGATCAGCAGCGACGCCGCCAGCGCCAGGACCGCCTGCCGCGAGATGCCATGCGACACGACCGGCGCGGTGCGCGCCGCGCTGCGGAGCTGCCTGAGCGTGTTTACCCGCCGCCGGCGCTGCGGATCGGAGAGATAGCGGCGTTCGAACTGCGCCGCGGCCGCCGTGGCGAGCTGGCCGTCCAGATAGTCCGCGATCAGGGCTTCCTCGACCGCGTCCAGGCGGTCGAGTGCCGCCGGATCCGTGAAGTAGCCCTCCTCGATCGCCGCCGCGTCGTCGTCCCCGGCCGCCCCGAGCAGGTATCGCCGCAGGCCGTCGTCAGTCGCTGTCATGGCCTCCTCGATCCTGGCCGCATCGCAAGCCGCCGCCGGATGCAGTCCTCGAGCCGATCCCGCAGCCGCTGGACGCGGCTGCGGAGCGCGTTGTCGGACAGCCCGCGCCCGAGCGCGAGTTGGCGGCGGTTGTCGATTCGGGCGGCGCGCTCACTCTGGTAGTAGCCCAGCAGCAGCGCGCGCGACTCGGCCGGCAGCTCGGCGAGACAGCGGTCGAAGCACTCCTGCCGCGGATCGTGTTCGCTATCGGCGGGCGGCGGCGCGGGCAGATCCGCCAGTACTTCGATCGAGGCGGCCGCCGGCTGGCGGCGCTGCTCGAGCAGCACCAGCCGGGCGATGCCGTACGCGTAGTGGCGCACGTTGTCGATGGCCGTCTGCTCCGCCAGGCGTCTGGCGAGCCGATCGATGGCAGCGTCGGTGCAGCCGTCGGCGTCGCCGGCGCCGCGCGACTCGAAAAAGCGCCGCAACGCCCGGCGCAGATGCTCGTACTCGCCAGCGGCTTCGTCACGATCCGGGTGCAGCCGCTCGAGCAGCCGGTCCAGTCCCTCGGCGGTGATGGCCCGATCTCCGCTCCCGCCCGGGCTGTGAGGCATCGGCCGGATTGTATCAACGCCACTCCCCGTTCAGGATCCAGCCCGCCCAGTAGTGGGGATGACTCCACCGCGGCGAGCGGGACATCTGCAGCTGCGCGGCGCGCAGCGCCGCCGGCGCCGACCGGCCGTTCCTGAACATCTCCGTGTAGAAGCGCTTCATCAGCTCCGCCGTCGCCAGGTCGTCGACCTTCCAGACGCTGGCGACTACCCGGTTCGAGCCGGCGGCGAGAAATCCCCGGGTCAAGCCGATCACCCCTTCCCCCTCGACCGTGCGCCCCAGGGCGGTCTCGCAGCCGCTGAGCACCGTGAGGTCGGCGGCGAGATGGAGATTCGCCAGCTCGTGCAGTCGGAGAAAGCCGTTCTGCGGCCGCCCGCGCCTATCCACCAGCGACAGCACCAGACCCGACAACTCGGGGGTCCGCGTATCGAGGACGCCGTGGGTGGCGAAATGGACGATCCGGTAACGCGCCACGGCAGGATTGACCGCCGCTTGCAGGGTGGCGTCGAATCCCGTCGCTTTCCGCACCGACCCGGCCGGCGCCAGCGCCGCGATCGACTCCGCCTCCAGGCGCGTGAACGGCAGGCGCGAGAGTCCCCGGCCGTGGACCGTGGCCGCGGCAAGCGCGCCGCGCTCCGGGCGCAGCGGCTCCGCCAGCGGAAGGCTGGAGAGTGCGACCGCGGCCGCCCCGCCAACGCGCGGGTCATCGGGTTCGAACACCGGGTCCGCGAAGACGAGGGCGGTCCTTCGTGCGGCCGATCGCCGCGGAGCGCGGCGCCTGAGCGCGGCGACCACCGACGCTGAAGGCGCGACTACCAGCTCATGCCGAGCCAGAGTAGCCGCCGCGCCGTCCACCAGGGCGGCTGCCCACGGCACCTGCTGCAGCTCGCCCGGCGCGACGATGACGATCCGCGTGCCGGGGGGGATCGCCGCGAATGGCGCCAGCAGAACTCTGCTCGGTGCGACGAGCGCCTCCCGCCATCCCGTCCCCGCGGTGCCCGGCGGGGCCGCCAGCGCGGCCCGGATGGCACCGGCGGCTCCGGTCAGCGCCACCCGGCCATCGAGTTGGTAGGCGCGGATCGCATCCCGGGACACGGCCCAGGCATAGCTGCGATCGCGGCCGAGCATGTATTCGACCAGCACCGTGCCGGGGTCGAGCAGCCTTTGCACGGCGTCGGCCGTCAGCGCTTCGGGAATCGCGATCGCCAGAGCGTCGCCGGCGTCCCGCCGCAGCCTCGATTCGGTCACCTCGTGCTCGTTCACGAGCTCGTCGACCTGGCGCGCGAGCATCAGCTCCAGTGCGGGCTTCCCGGCGCGGCGCGCGTCGGCGAGCGCCTCGGCCTTGGCATTGAGACGCCGCCCGACTGCCTGGAGCTCGGCGAGCGGCCCGCCGCCCGCCTCGCCGGATGCGACGCGGACGGCAGCGATCTGCTCGAGCAGGCTGCGCGCCCTCGCCCGCTCGCTGACTTCGAGGGCCCGGCGATCGAACCCCGCCGCTGGCGAGGCGCGGTGCCTGGCCATCAACACGTCGACCATGAGCTCGTACACGTCGTGACTCGATGCGAACAAGCCCGTCCGGACGCGCGCGCTCTCCGCCCGCCCCCGCGCCGACTCCAGCAGCGCCACGGCGCGGTCGGCACGCGACTCGGCGCCCGCCAGGTCTCCGCCAACCATCGCGATCCGCGCTTGGCCGGCGACGATCGCGCTTTCCTGCAGTGGATCGAACGGGCGGGCCAGCCGCCCGGCGGCCTGGTCGTAAGCGCGGCTGGCGGCGTCGAGCCGACCGAGATCGACGAGCGCCTCGGCCGCCTCACGGCGGGCCGCGGCCTCGCCGGCGGCGAAGCCGGTCTTGGCGGCGACTTCGGCGGAATGCTCGAAGGCGTCAAGGGCGCGCTCGAGGTCGCCGCGCGCCAGATGGAGCTGGCCATAGTAGCGCCAGGTATTCGACAGGAAGCCGCCCCACTGCCGCTTCGACCAGAACGCCAGCGCGTGGTCGAGGGAACGCTGCGCTTCGTCGAGCTGGCCCAGGCGGAGTTGCACCAGCCCGGTTTGCGTGTCGGCGGTGCCAGCGATCCGTTGGTCGTCCGGTGCCAGTGCGCGGGCGCGGGTGTACAGCGCAAGCGCGACGTCGAGCTCGCCGAGATCGAGATGGTTGGCCGCGGCCGCCAACAGCGCATTCGCTTCACGCGCGGGAGCGGCCATGCGGCGGGCCAGGGCGACCGCATCGTAGGAATACTCGAGGGCGGCGCCGTAGTTGCCGGCCTGGCGCTCTGACTGGGCGAGCGCCGAGAGCAGATCGACCTCGTTGACGTGCCGGCCGGCGGCGCGATGGAGGGCGAGAGACTGCTCGAAGAACTCCTGCGCGCCGGCGGTGTCGCCGGTCACGCGGCGGTAGACCCCGGCGGAGTAGAGCGCCCGGGCCTCGCCGTACTCGTCGCCCAGCGTTCGCCTGAGGTCGAGCTCGGCCAGATGGTACTGTTCCGCCTGCGAGAACTCGTCGAGCCAGCTCGAGATGAAGCCCAGCGCGGTCAGGGCGTCGGCCTCGCGCATCTGGTTGCCCTGCGAGCGCCACCCCGCGAGCGCCCGCTGGTACGATCCGCGCGCCTGTGCAATCCGGTCGTGTTCCCCGGTCAGTATCGATTGGTAGCCTTCGAGCTGGATCCGCATCACCCGCCATTCCGCTTCATCATCCGGCGTCGCGGGCCGCACCGCCTCGACCTGCAGCGCGTAGTGGCCGGCGGGCGCGTCCTGGACCAGCGTTCGAGCTTCGAGCCGGTAGGTCCCCGTCGCCGGAGCAACGAAGCGCACCGGTTCGATGCCCCACTCGCGGGCATCGTTCTCGAACAGCTTCTCGCCGTCCGGACCCAGGACCACCGGGTGAATGTCGATCCCCTGCTGGTCGATCGATGCCGCGAAGAAGGTCCCGGCGGACAGCTCGATCTCGAAGATCCGGACCTCGCCTCCCTTCAGCTCCCCTTCAATATGGCTCCCGGCCGCGAGGCGCGAAGCGCCGGTGGCCTGGTTTGGGGCAGCCAACGCCGCCGGCGCCGGGGTCAGCGCCGCGATCAACATCACCGGGCCGAGCAGGCCAGCCATTCGCCGGAGCTGAAACGACATCGTCCTCTCCTGTGAGTGTCCCCGGCGCTGATTCCGTGTCGCGGTCCCGTCCGGGCCCGGCGCGACACGTTTCGGCGGCAATCGTCACTCCTGAGTGCAGCGAAATTCAAGCGGCACGTCAGAGGTCTGGCGTGGCCGCGGCCGGAGGGGCATCATGATCTGCGACAACCTCGGTTCGATCCGGAGGCGCATGACGGGCCGCCGCGCAACGTGGCATGCCGGGGTCATCGCCGGCGGCATCGCCGCGGCGGTGGCGATCGCGGCCGCCGCCGTCCCCGCGCAGGCGGACGCCGTGGTCGCGAACCTGCGGGCATTCGCCAATTCCTTCGGCGTGAGCCGCACGTTCCGCAGCCGCGGTGTCCTGAACCCCGACAATCCGTTCTTCGACAGCCTCGGCACCAACGGGCGCGCCTGTGCGACCTGCCATACGGCGGAAGACGGCTGGACGCTGACGCCGGCGAGCATTCGGCGGCGCTTCAACGAGTCGCGAGGCCGCGAGCCGCTGTTTCGTACGAACGACGGCTCCAACTGCGCCGGCGCCGACACCTCGACGCTGGCGGCGCGACGCGCGAACTTCAGCCTGCTGCTCACTCGCGGCGTGTTCAGAATCGAACTGCCGGTGCCGCCGGACGCGGAATTCTTCATCGAAGCGGTCGACGATCCTTACAACTGCGGCGCCGGGGTCGTCAACGCGTCGCTCTACCGGCGGCCGCTGCCGGCGACCAACCTGCGGTTCCTGACCGCCGTGATGTGGGACGGCCGCGAGTCGCCAGGCGACCGCAGCCTCCGCGATGCCCTGCTGTCGCAGGCGCACGACGCGACGATTGGGCACGCGCAGGGAGCGACCGGTCCGACCGACCGGGAATTGCGGCAGATCGTCGATTTCGAGATGAGCCTCCATTCGGCGCAGACCAGCGACCTCGGGGCGGGCGGGCTCGATGCCGGCGGGGCCGCCGGCGGCCCGATCGCGCTGTCGCAGGCGCCGTTCTTCGTCGGGATCAACGATCCGCTGGGGCAGAACCCGACCGGCGCGGCGTTCGATCCGAAGGCCTTCACGCTCTTCGCCGCCTGGGAGCGGCCCGCCGGCTCCCGGCGCCACGACGATCCGCGTCTGGCCGCCCGGGCGGCGATCGCCAGGGGCCAGGCGCTCTTCAACACCCATCCCATCGACATCAGCGGGGTCAGCGGCCTGAACGACGAGCTGCAGGCCGCGTCGATTCCCGGGACCTGCACCACCTGTCACGACTCGCCAAACGTCGGCAATCACTCGGTCAAGGCGCCCCTGAACATCGGCCTCACGGATCCGGAACGCCGCACCGCCGACATGCCGCTCTACACGCTCCGCAATATCGCGACGGGAGAGATGCGGCAGACAACCGACCCCGGGCGGGCCATGATCACCGGCAGGTGGAAGGACGTCGGCCGCTTCAAGGGGCCGGTGCTGCGCGGTCTGGCGTCGCGGGCGCCGTACTTTCACAACGGCTTCGCCGCCACGCTCGACGAGGTCGTCAATTTCTACGACACCCGGTTCGGCATGCAGCTGACCAACGCCGAAAAAGCGGACCTGGTCGCCTTTCTCGGCGCGCTCTAGATCCAGTCCCTGGTTGCTATGCGACCGCGGTGTCGTCTGCCGCGGGCCGGGACGCGGCGCGCCGGGCGCGCCAGTCGAGCGTCACCGAGACATGGCAGGGCCGGCACAACAGCCGGTAATTCTCGAGGCCGCACTCGCCGCCGCCGTCAGCGACCGGGACGATGTGATCCGCTTCCCAGCGGGGACGGGCGGCGCGCCACGCCTTCCGTGCGGCGCGGTCGGCGGCCGGCGGCTTCGACCGGGTCCACTCGCGATGGGCCTTGACGACGGCGAACCCGCAGAGCCGGCAGGTGCCCTTGTCACGCTTCTTCACCTGCTGCCGCACATACCAGGGGCTGCTGCGAATCTTCCATTCGTGCACGCAGGCGTCGCCGCAGAACGTCCGCCGCGGCGGCTTCACCGGCCCGCGGCACCAGCGGCAGACCACCTCCCCCGCCTCGTTGCGATCAGGCTTGCCCCACTGATCCGCCGTCACGACACGCGCCCGCCGGGTGCTCACGGAGGGGATATCGGTCGGAAGGCGCTCCGGGTTCAGGGCTCGGGTTCAGGAGTTCGGGGTTCAGGTTCCGGATTCGGGATTCAGGGGATCGAAGAATTGCGTCGGACCGTGCGGCCCTCATTCCGTGAATGGCCGGCTGGTCGTCGGCAAGGGACTTGCGACAGCGCAGGGAAACGCTCGGCTGGCGGCGCCAACCTGGGTACGGGTGGCCGCTGAGGCGCTGGCCGGGCGGGGATTCGAAAAGGGCGGCCCCCAGGCGTCCGACATGCTCGTCCACTACCATGCCAGCATCACGCAGAAGATCGATGTCCGTGACAGACCGGGCGAGACCGCTCACTGCGTCCAGGAGGACTGCGGACCCTTCGTCTACGACGCCGGCAGCCTGGTCGTCGACCTGACCGACAGCCGCACGAACCGGCTGCTCTGGCGGGGCTGGGCCGAGGACAGCGTCGACGGCATGATTGACGACCAGAATTACATGGAGCGCCGGATCGACGCCGCCGTCAGCCGAATCATGGAACGGCTGCCGCGCGGGCTGTGAGGTGACGGCCTCAGAAGTTCCATTCCGCCAGCGCGCGATCGTCGGGACGCGGATGCCCTCTTCGTAGACTTCGGTCCTGGTTGCTTGCCGACGGAATGTTCCCAGACAGCGGGATGATGAAAGACCGCGTCCGCGGACAGGCTGCCAGGCTCGAGCCCCTCTCCTTCTTCAGACGATGGAAGGCGAGTCGGCTACCAGACGACGCGGACGGTTCCGGAGGCGCGGATGTCGGCGTCGCGGGTCAGGAGCGGGAGATCGAGTGTGGCAGCGGCGGCGACGATCAAGGCGTCGAACGGATCGCGGGTGAATCGCAACTCGTCGGCCCGGTACATCTGTTCGGCGTCGAGAACGACGGGGTGATAGCCCGGGTTGCTGAAGAGATCGGCGAAGAAATCCCGCACCGGACGCCGCAGATTGATGCGGCTGACGCGCGAGAGGAGGCTGATCTCCCACACCACGGCCATCGGGACATAGACGAGAGCCTGCTGCCGCTCGCAAGCATCGAAATGCGCCGCCGCTCGACTTCCGAGCGCTCGACTGGCAGCGGCGTGAAACACGAGCGCGTGAGTATCGCAGACGGCCGCTGGCAGATCAGACACGGCGCGAACGCTTTGGCCGGGTCGGGGCATAAGGCGCTTCGGATTCCGCGACCCGGAACGGCCGTCGGAGGGACGCGGCAAACAGATCGCGTACCGCAGCGTCGGCGTGCTCGAGCCGAGGATCGTCAACGGCGATATCGACGCTCCCCACGACAGTGCGGACGGGCGTCGCGGCGCCAAGGCGACCCTCGCGCGCTTCGGTGATCAAGGCGTCAAGCGCGGCGCTGAGGCTGCCGCGGCCATATCCACGGCCTCGAAGCCAGAGCAGATTCGCCTCCTCCAACGTGATTGAAACCGCCCTCTTCGGCATACTCACAATATATCATACAAAACTAATAAATTTCGATTGCAACGGGACGGCCGGGAGCGCAGGGCAATGCAGCAGCAGCTCGACGCCGGATCGCGGTGAAGGGGTCGTTTGGGCCCCCCCTGCCGCATCAATAATTTCCGCTGAAGGCGAGTGACACCACGGTCGGTTGGCGATCGGGCCGGTTTCAGAGAATCGCCCAGTTGAATCAACAACTTACGCTAAAGATGAGTGTCCCCCTCCGGCGGGTTGTCTAGACGGCGGTGAGGAGCGACAGGGCGAAGCGGGCCTGCGCATCGACCCACTGGTCGCGGACGGCAAAGCCGGTTTCGACGGCCATGTGCTCGAGCTGCTCCGGGGTGTATTTGTAGGAGCTCTCGGTCCAGATGCGCTCCCCCTTGTCGAACGACGCCGTGATGTGCGCGCCGTCGATCGCCACCGACTGCGCGACGCGGCTGACGAGGTGCATCTCGATCCGCTGCTCGACGGGGTTCCACGCCGCGAGGTGGTCGAAGGCCGCCAGATCGAAGTGGCCGCCGAGCTCCCGGTTGATCCGCACCAGCAGATTCCGGTTGAACGCCGCCGTCACACCGAGCGGGTCGTCGTAGGCGAGCAGCAGGTCGCGCTCCGGCTTGATCAGATCGGCGCCGAGCAGCAGCAGGTCGGCCGGCCGCAGCGCGAGGCGGATCCGGCGCAGGAAGGCGAGCGCCGCCGGAGCGTCGAAGTTGCCGATGTTCGATCCGAGCAAGAGCACGAGCATCGGCTCGTCGCCCGGCGCGCGCGGCCGCCGCCTGACGCAGGCCGACCTCGTAGGTGGACTGGTGGCCGACGACGGAGAAATGCCGGAGCCCGGTCAGGCGCTGCTCGGTCTGCTCGAGCGCCTGCGACGAGATGTCGATGAGATGGACGCGCGCCGAGCGGCCGGCCGCCTGGAGCGCTTCCGCCAGCACGGCCAGCTTCTCGCCGCTGCCGCACCCGAGCTCGACGAGCATCCCGCCATCGTCTTCACCGAGCGCCTCGACGACCTCGGCGGCGTGCGCCGAGAGCAGCGCGCTCTCGGCGCGCGTGATGCGATACCACGGCAGCCGGCAGATCGCCTCGAACAGGCTCGACCCGAGCGCGTCGTAGAGGTACTTCGACTGCAGCTGCTTGGGCGTCTGCGCCAGATCGCGCCGCACGTCGGCGGCGAACTCGGCGAGGAGGCTGGGGCTGGTCGTGATCATGGGTTCTGCTGGGTTCGACTGGGTTCTCGGGGTTCTGCCTGGTTCGGTTCTGCCTGGGTTCTACACTCGGTTCGCCGGGTTCTCGTCGGCTGCATGGTTCGATCTGCACAATCGATACGCGCGTCGGCCGGGTGGCGTTCTGCCACTCCGGGTTCTGAACGGTCGTGGTCCGGTCGGTTACAGCGAGACGGTGCGGAACGTCGCGTAGACGTACGGATAATTCGGGCGGAACCAGTTGCGGAAGCTGCGGCGCAACAGCTCGGCGGCGGTGGCCGGCGAGGCCCCCTTCATCACGAAGTGCTGGCCGTCGAAGAAGTCGGCGGAGTATTCGGGATACGACGCCATCGGGCTGAAGCCGGCGAACGGGGCGAACACCGTCGACGTCCACTCCCAGCCGTTGCCGACAAGGTCGTGCACGCCCCAGGCGCTGCGGCCGGCCGGGCGCGCGCCGACCGGCACGGGCTCCCAGGCGTGGAAGTCGAAATTGCCCCGGGACTGATCCGGCGCCGCGTCCCCCAGGGATACGGACGCTCGCTGCCGTCCGGCGCGCCGAACGCGGCGCGGTGGAACTCCGCCTCGGTCGGCAGCCGGCGGCCCTTCCAGCGCGCGTACGCCGCCGCCTCGGCCTGGCTGACGTAGACCGGCCAGGCCTCGGGCAGGGGAATCGGCTCGAACATGCCGCGCCACTGCCAGCCGCTGCCGTCGCGCAGCCAGAACGCCGGGTGCTCGACGTGGTCGGCCTGCACCCACTCCCAGTCGTCGGCGGCCCACAGCTCGGGCGTCGCGGTAGCCGCCGGCATCGACGAATTCACGGAACTCGCCGTTGGTGACGTCGTGACCGATCGATGTCGAAGGCGGGCACGTCGACGCGCATGCGCCTCGAACTCGTTGTCCCAGCCGAACTCCGCCGAGTGACGCGGTCGCGCCAAGCGTGGCGCGGCCGGCCGGAATGCGGACGCGGTCGTGCCCGTCCGCGGCGAACCGCGCGGCGCGGTCTCGTAGGTCAGCCCGGCCGGCTTGCGCTTCTGCTCGCACGGCAGGCGATGCCACATGTAGAGCAGCGTCTCCTGGTGCATCGCCTCGTGCTCGAGGGCGGTATAGAGCCCCTCGGCGCCGCGCATGCGCGGCGGTCGGCCTCGAGGTCGGCGCGCCCGAGGGCCTCGAGCATCGCCGCGTCGGCGCGGTCGGCCGAACGCCAGCACGTCCTCGCGCGCCGGCCAGACGGTCGACGCGCCGCTGCGCGGCACGGCCGCATCCGGGCTGTCCGGATCGATCCCCCGCGCGAACAGCTTCTCCAGCCGTTCGTCGATCGCCCCGCTGGCCAAGGCCGCGCCGGAGGAGCGCGATGCACGCTGAACGCCGGCAGGTGCCCCTCGTAGAACACGATCGGGTTGCGCAGCGCGATCGGCCGCGAGTAGTAGGCCGACGGATCGATCAGATCGAAGATGGCGCGCGAGCGGGTGCGGTTGCGGCGATACCACTCGGCGAGCGACGGACGGTCGAGGGCGGCGCTAGGCGGCATGACCACTCCGCTTGCGGGGCGCGGACTTCTTCTTCGCACGGCCAGCGGCTGCCGGCCTGGTTTTCTTGGCCGCCGCGCCGGACGCCCCCTTGCCCTCGAGGCTGGCCCGCAGGCGCGACATCAGGTCGACGACATCGGCCGACTGCGGCGTGTCGCGCTCCTTCAGTTTCGGCGCCCGTCCTTTGATCTTGCCCTGGATGACCCTCATCAGATTGTCACGATACTCATCGGTGTACTTCGAGGGATCCCACTTCGCGCTCAGGTTGTCGATGAGCTGCGTCGCCATCTTCAGCTCCGCCGGGCGAATGCCTTCGGCCTCCGGAAACTTGTAGTCGCCGAGATCCGCCAGCTCATCCGCGAAACGCATCATCGTCAGCACCATCGCCTTGCCGATCGTTTCGACGGCCGCCAGGTGCTGCGCGTCCCTGAGGATGACCTTGGCGATGCCGATCTTCCCGGATTCCGCGATCGCCTGCCGCAGCAGCGCATAGGCGCGATCCGCTCCTTTGGCCGGCTGCAAGTAATACGGGGTCTCGAAATACCGCTCGTCGATCTCGTCGGGATCCACGAAGTCGAGAATATCGATCGTCCTGGTCTTCTCGATCGCGGCCGTCTTGAAGTCGTCTTTGGTCAGGACGACGAAGCGCCCCTTCTCGTATTCGTAGCCCTTGACCAGCTCCTCCCAGCCGACCGCCTTGCCGTCGGTCTGGCAGACGCGCTCGTAGCGGATCGGCGCCTCGTCCTTGGCATGCAGCATCCGGAACTTCGGCCGATGATCCCGCACGGCGCTGTAGAGCTCAATCGGAATATTCACCAGGCCGAACGCAATCGACCCTTTCCACATGGCACGCGGCATGACACTCCCCCCAGCACGTTTTGCAGGAACCGCGCCACCCCCCCGCCCCAAGGGGGACACTCATCTTTAGCCTAAGTTGTTGAACCTACAGGACCATTGCGATTTGACCCCTGGATCGGCCGCGCGGTCCCCGAAAGGGCCGCCGCTTGCCATTTGAGAGGAACGAAAGTACCTGGGTGGCGGGAGCACTCCGCCTGGGCTACTTTGTGATCAGGAACGTCGCGCGAGAGATCAACGAGAGGACATTCGATGAGCTTTCTGATTCGGCTGCTCGTCAACGCCGCCGCCCTGTGGGTCGCCACCAAACTCGTTCCCGGCGTGACGGCGTCGGGCGGCCTGCTTCCGCTGCTCGCCGTCGCGCTCCTCTTCGGAATCGTGAACGCGACCATCCGGCCGCTTGCCAAGATCCTGACGTTTCCGATCATCCTGCTGACGCTCGGCATCTTCGCTCTCGTCATCAACGGCCTGATGCTGCTGCTGACGAGCGCGCTGTCCAACGCCTTCGGCCTCGGCTTCCACGTCCGCGGCTTCTGGGCCGCCTTCTGGGGCGCGATTGTCGTCAGCATCGTCAGCGCGGTGTTGTCGGTGATGGTCCCGGGACGGCGCGGGCGCGACGACTGATTCCGGCGCTCCCGACGGACGCGGCCGGACGGCGTTTCCTGCAGCTTCCCCGCCGCGGAGGCCGCTGCAGCGGTCACGGGCGCCGCAGCGGGAACGACAGCCGGAACCTGACCCGGCGCGACTCCTGACTGTGTCCGCTGCGCTACACTCACGCCGTGCCGATACTTGCAATTGCCGCCGCCGCCTGGCTCGCCGCTGCCGCCGCGCCTCAGGGGCAGGCCACGCCGGCGCCGCCCGCCCCCCGCATCCCGTCGATCTTCGTCCCGCCCGATCCGCTGGACGACAACGACCACACCGGATGGACATCGATCTTCGATGGCGCGACCCTCAGCGGCTGGGACGGCAACCCGGAAGTCTGGCGCGTCGAGAACGGCGCCATCACCGCCGTCTCGACCGCGGAGCGCCGCGTCGGATCGACGCATTTGATCTGGCGCGGCGGCGAGCTCGCCGATGTCGAGCTGATGCTCGACATGAAACTCGATGGCGACATCCACAGCGGCATCGCCTACCGCAGCGTCGTCGATCCAGAGCGGGGCGCGCGCGGACGAAGCGGTCAGCCCGCGGCGGCCGCGCCGGGACGCGGACGCGGCACCGCGCCCGCCGTACCGGCCGATCCGAGATGGACGCTCTACGGCCCCGGCTTCGACTACGACTACGACCGGCTGATGGCGGGCAACGTCGAGGATCGCGGCTCTGATCGGCGCGAGGTGGCGTGGCGCGGCGCGATCGTCAGCGCCGCCGCCGGCCGCCGGCCGAGGGTCATCGGCAGCCTCGGTGACGCCGCCGTCCTGATGGACGCGTTCAAGGTGGACGACTGGAACCGCATCCACATCATCCTGCGCGGCCGCCAGCTGACCCATATCGTCAATGGCCGCGTCGTCACGATCCTGATCGACGATGACCCGGCGGCGTTCAGGCCGGGCGGATTGATCGGCCTGCAGATCGAGCAGTACCGGCCTCGGCCGCGTCAGCTTCCGGAATATCTGGATCAGGAAGTGAGCGGCGGCGCCGCTGGATCGACGAGGTCAGACCGGCGGCTGACGGACCGCTCCTTGCGGCTCTCCCGGTGTCCACGCCGGAGACGCGATCGCTCGAGTCAGTGGCCGCGTCAGCGCGGTTCATCGCGCGCCTCTCCCTCTGCCAGGAATCTGCTAAACTCCCCGCTCCCAGTCTTCCCGCGGAGGTACAACGTGCGAGCATTTGTGCGTGCCCTGATTGCCCTGGTGTTGGTCGCGTGTGCGATGCCGGCGGCCGCCCAGTCGGCGCGGCCGACGGTGGCGATTCTGAATTTCGACTACGGGAGCATCAACAACTGGTGGGGCGGCAACCAGGATATCGGCGAGGGTATCTCCGACCTGCTGGTCGATGAGCTCGTCACCGATGGATCGTTCCGGGTCATCGAGCGCAAGCGTCTGGCCGCGGTCCTCGCCGAGCAGAACTTCTCGCAAAGCGAGCGCGCCGACCCGAGCGCCAAGACGCTCGCCCAGGTCGGCAAGGTCCTGGGCGTGAGGTACATGATCGTCGGCTCGATCACCAAGTTCGGGACCGAGAAAAGCAACAAGAGCTTCGGCGGCGGCGGGTTCGGCAGCAAGTTCGGCCTCGGCGAGGTCGGGACCGCCAAGGGCAAGGCGAACGTCGGGATCTCGGCGCGGATGATCGACACCTCCACCGGCGAGGTACTGGCGGTGGCGAAGGGGGACGGCACCTCGAAGCGCAGCGGCCTGCTGCTCGGCGGCGGCGCCGGCGGCCTTGGCAAGGCGGGCGTCGGACGCATCGAGTTCGGCTCGTCGGACTTCCGGGACACGATTCTCGGCGAAGCCACCGAGATGGCGGTCAAGGATACGGCGGCGAAGCTCGTCGCCGCGAAGTCCCGTCTAGAGTAGCGATTCCTCTCGAGCAGCCGCGGCGCCGGCGCAGTGCCTCAGGTGCGGGTGGTGCGTTTCGCGATCGCCAGCATGGCCAAGAAAGCGGCGACGGCTGCCGAGAGTCCCGCCATCGCAGGGGTCATCCCGTGCCACGGAACGCCGCCGAACGCGAACTCCCGCACCAGGACCGTGCCGACGCCGGCGACGATCGCGCCGAGCGCTTCGCGGCTGCCGGCACGCCTGACCAGCAGGCCGCCGACGATCGGCACGAACAGGCCGACGCTCATCAACGTGTAGAAGATGCTCAGGGCGGTAATCACGCTTGCCGCGGCGAGCGCGACCAGGACGCCGAGAGTGCCGGCGGCGACGGCGGTGATCCGCGTGACCCGCAGCATTCGCGCGTCGGACGCCTCGCGATCGACGAACCGCCGGTAGAAATCCTGCGACAGCGACGTCGTCAGCATGAAGAGCACCGCATCGGCGGCGCTGAGCTCGGCCGAAAACACCGCCGCGAGGCCGATCCCGCCGACCACCGCCGGGACGCCGTGCATCAGCACCACCGGCAAGGCGAGCTGGTGGGAGGCGAGGTCGGGAAAGCGCACCCGGGCGACCATCCCGAGCAGAACCGGTATTGCCGCGTAGACCGCGAGGCAGAGCGCATTCATCCCGACGCCGATCCGGACGGCGCGGTCGTCGCGTGCCCCGTAAATCTTCTGCAGCAGCCCTGGCGAGACGATGAACGCGGGGGCCAGCAGCGCCAGGTAGACGAGCCCTGATTCACCGCCGCTCCACACGTTCCAGTAGTCAGGGCGCGGCGACAGCGCCGAGACGGCGTGCCAGCCGCCGACGCCGGCGAGCGCCAGCGGCAGCGCAATCGCGAACCCCGCCAGCTTGACGGTGAGCTGGACGACATTCACCCACACCGACGTCAGCAGGCCGCCGGCGGTAAAGTAAATCGTGATCAGCAGCCCGCCGAGCACGCAGCCGGCGGACGGAGGCAGGCCGACGACGACGTGAAGGATGGTGGCGATGGCGATCAGCTGTCCGGCAAGGATGAAGATGGCGCCGACCCACAGCAGCGCCGCGATCGCGGTCCGCACTTCGACGCCGAAGCGGAGCTCGAGGAAGTCGCCGACGGTGCGCAGGTCGTGCGCCGCGGCGATCCGCCGGATCGCGGGGCCCATCCACAGGGCCAGGACCAGCGAGCCAAGCGCCGCCGACCCCACCCACCACACCGCCGCAATCCCGTCTCGATATCCCAGTCCCGCGGCGCCGACCGTCGACCCCGCCCCGATGTTGGCGGCGAGCATCGTCGAGAACAGCAGCCCGGGCCCGAGCGCGCGTCCCGCGACGTAGAAGTCCCGCGCCGTCCGGACACGCCGGCCGATCCACAGCCCGAGCGCGATCTGCGCGAGCGAGTACGTCACCAGTAAGATCAGGTAGTACATGTCCAGGCCGCGCCGGGCGGCAGCCGACTGTACCCAAACCCCGCGAGTTTCACAATGCGGGGAGCCGTAATTCCAGGGAAGGCCGTGGCGACGACACGCTCGAGTCCGGCGCGCGGTACTTTCCGTCCGGCGCCCGCGCCGGCGCTGATGCGGCAGGCGCGGCCGCCGAGGCGACGGGCAGCGTCACCGACCAGCCCTGCAGCCCTCTGCCCCCCGGGAATGAAGTATCGTTTCAGACGATGAGCACGCGTACTCTTGCGGCCGCGGCCGTCATCGCTCTTGCCTGCAATCTGCAGGCGCAGCAGCTCCCGCCGGGGCGTGGCGGTACCGCGCCCGAGACTCCGCGTCCGGCTTCGTCCACCGTCAACCAGACGCTGACCGCCGTGGACGGCATCAAGGTCGGGCACTTCACCCTGCCGGAGCGGCCGACGGGGTGCACCGTCGTGCTCATCGAAGGCGGGGCCACGGCTGGCGTGGACGTCAGCGGCGCCGCGCCGGCGACGCGCGACACCGACCTGCTCGCCCCGACGAAGATGGTCGAGCGGATTTACGGCCTGGCATTCTCGGGGGGCAGCCTCTTCGGCCTCTCGACCGCCGACGGCGTGCTGCGCTATCTCGACGAGAAGAACATCGGCATCGAGTACGGCAGCCGCCACATTCCGATCGTCCCGGGGGCGTCGATTTTCGATCTCGGCATCGGCGACGCCCGCATCCGGCCGACCGCCGACTGCGGCTACCGCGCCGCCCAGGCGGCATCGTCCGGCCCGGTCGTTGAGGGCAGCATCGGCGCCGGCGCCGGCGCGACGCTGGGGAAACTGGGTGGAATGGGCCGGGCGATGAAGGGGGGCGTCGGCAGCGCCGCGATTCACATGCCCGACGGCCTGATCGTCGCCGCGCTCGTCGTCCTCAACCCGCTCGGCGACGTGATCGACCCGGCGACCGGCGCGGTCGTCGCCGGCGTCCGCAATGCCGCCGGCGACGGCTTCGCCGACGCCCGGATACTGATTCGCGGCGGCGGGCCGCGGGGCAATGGCGGCGACAACTCGACCATCGGCGTCGTCGCCACCAACGCGCGCCTGACCAAGGCGCAGGCCTCCTACCTCGCCGAGCTCGCCGACGACGGCTATGCGCGGGCGATCTGGCCGATCCACACCCGCGTCGACGGCGACACCGTCTTTGCCGTCGCCACCGGCACGAAGCAGGGCGACACCGACATGCTGGTCCTGGGCGCGCTTGCCGCCGACGTGATGGCGAGCGCCGTCCTCCGGGCGGCCACCGAGGCGACCGGGTTGCCGGGCATCCCGGCCGTGCGCGACCTGCCGCACCCGACGGGACGGCGATGACGCGCGACCTCGATCGCCGCGCGTTCCTGCGCGCCGCCGCCGCGCTCGGCGCGGCGCCGCTGCTCACCCCCGCATCGACGCGCGCCGCTCAGCGCGCTCCGGCGATCGTCGCCGCCCCCGGGGCGCGCCCGGAGATCCCGTTCGGCGTCGCGTCCGGCGACGTCTCGAGCGATGGCCGCGCGATCGTCTGGAGCCGCGCCGATCGATCCGCGCGGATGGTCGTCGAGTACTCGACGACGGAGGCGTTCACCGACGTGCGCCGGGTGCGCGGTCCGGCCGCGCTCGAGTCGTCCGACTTCACCGCCCGCGTCGTCCTCACCGACCTGCCCCTTGGCCAGCGCATCTTCTACCGCGTGCTCTTCCAGGACCTGTCCGACCTGCGCGCGTGGAGCGTGCCGGCCGCCGGCAGCTTCAACACCCCGGCGGCGGAGCCGCGCGACGTGACGATTGCCTGGTCGGCCGATACCGTCGGCCAGGGCTGGGGCATCAATCCGGAGTGGGGCGGGCTGCGGATGTACGAGACGATGCGCCGCGCCGAGCCCGATCTGTTCATCAACGTCGGCGACACGATCTACGCCGATCAGCCGGTGCTCGCCGAAGTGGCGCTGGACGACGGGACGATCTGGAAGAACGTGGTGACGGCGGCGAAGTCGAAGGTCGCCGAAACGCTCGACGAGTACCGCGGCTGCTATCAGTACAACCTTGGCGACGACCACATGCGCCGCTTCATCGCCGAGGTGCCGCAGGTCGTGATGTGGGACGACCACGAGGTCCGCGACAACTGGTTCTGGGAGCGGCGCCAGGACGCCGACGCGCGTTATCAGGTGAAGTCGGTGGCGCTCCTCGCGGCGCGGGCGCGGCAGGCGTTCTTCGAATACAACCCGCTGCCGCTCATCGGCGACGAGCCCGAGCGCGTCTATCGATCGATCCCGCTCGGCCCGCTGGTCGACGTGTTCGCGCTCGACATGCGCAGCTATCGCGGCGCGAACGGCGCCAACCGCCAGCCGGCGCTCGACGCCTCGTCCGCCTTCCTCGGCGCGGCGCAGATCGCCTGGCTGAAGCGCTCGCTCGCCGCCAGCCGGGCAACCTGGAAGATCATCGCGGCGGACATGCCGATCGGCCTGGTCGTCGCCGACGGCCCTGACGCGTTCGAGGCGGTGGCCAACAAGGACGACGGCCCGCCGCTCGGCCGCGAGCTCGAGATTGCCGACCTGCTCGCGTTCATCCAGCGGCAGCGGATTCGCAACACCGTCTGGATCACCGCCGACGTTCATTACTGCGCGGCGCACCATTACGATCCGGCGCGGGCGCGGGTGACGGCGTTCGACCCGTTCTGGGAGTTCGTCGCCGGCCCGCTCCATGCCGGGACGTTCGGACCGGGCACCCTCGATCGGACGTTCGGCCCCGAGGTGCGCTTCTCCGGGATTCCCCCGGGCATGAAGGGCAACCGCCCGCCGAGCGACGGCCTGCAGTTCTTCGGCACGCTGCGCGCCGACGCCCGCACCCGCGGCCTCACCGTCCAGCTGCGCGATGTCGCCGGCAAGACGCTTTACAGCGTCGAGCTGGGGGCAAAATAGAGCTTCCGGCTTCCAGCTGCCAGCTTCCCGCTTCCAGCTTCCCGCTTCCCGCTTCCCGCTGCCGGCTTCCCGCGTGATACGCTAAAATGTTGCCGGTCCCCGCGCGAAAGTGGCGGAACTGGCAGACGCGCCGGACTTAGGATCCGGTGGCCGAAAGGCCGTGGGGGTTCGACTCCCCCCTTTCGCACTCGATCTCATCAGAAGCTCAATGAAGACAGAATTTATAGACGTCAGCGACACCCAGAAGAACCTCGTCGTCGAGATTCCGAGCGTCACCGTCGATGCCGAGATCGACAAGGTCGCGCGCGACTACAGCAAGGCGGCGCGCATCCCCGGCTTCCGGCCCGGGAAAGTGCCGGCCAAGGTCGTCCGCCAGCGCTTCCGCGATCAGATCCTGCACGACGTCGCGCACGGCCTGATCCCGCGCGCCGTCGACGAGGCGCTGCGCGAGCGCGGCGTCGAGCCGGTCGACACGCCCGACATCCGCGACGTCGTCGTCGAAGAGGGGCAGCCGCTGAAGTTCACGGCGACCTTCGACACCGTCCCGCCGATCGAGCCGGGCGACTACGCCAGCATCACGCTGCACGCAGCAAGGCGCAGCCGGGTCGAGGATGCGGCCGTGGACGAG
This sequence comes from uncultured Acidobacteriota bacterium, assembly GCA_963750475.1. Lineage (GTDB taxonomy): Bacteria > Acidobacteriota > Vicinamibacteria > Vicinamibacterales > 2-12-FULL-66-21 > JALZOC01. Next base: position 576,496 of record CAVVQQ010000003.1, on the reverse strand, counting down.
GCGCTCGCAGGGCTGCGCGAGCGCGCCGCGCGCTACGAGCCGGTCGAAGGGCGCGGCGATCGAGACGGGCGACTCGGTGGTGCTGGACATCGAGCGGACGGCGCTGCCGAAACGGACGAGCCGCGTCGTGATCGCCGGTGAGCCGGCGCCGCCGCCGGCGGCCGGCGAGCCGCAGCACCGATCGGCACGACAACGTGACCGTCGAGATCGGCGCCACCGCCAACCCGCCGGGCTTCGACGAGCAGCTGATCGGCCTGCAGGACGGCGACGTCGAAGTCGTTCGACGTGCACTACCCGGCCGACTACGCCATCGACGGAGCTGGCCGGCACGACCGTCACCTACCACGTCGACGGTCAAGGCGATCCGGCGCCGCGGTCATGCCCGAGCTGGACGACGAGTTCGCCAAGGATCTCGGCGAGTTCGAGATCGCTCGAGGCGCTGCGGACGCGGGTGCGCGAGGATCTCGAGCACGAGGCGAGCACGAGGCCGAGCGCGAGGCGCGCGGCGAGCTGCTGAAGCAGCTGGCGGCGCGGGTGACGTTCGAGGTGCCGGCGACGCTGCTCGACCGCGAGATCGACCGCCGGGTCGAGGAGTTCGTCGCGCCGGCTGATCGAGCAGCAGATCGACCCGATGAAGGCCGGCATCAACTGGGAGGAGTTCCGCGAGCAGCAGCGCGAGGCGGCGCATCGAGGCGGTCAAGGGCGCGCTGGTGCTCGACGAGGTCGCCCGGCGCGAGCAGATCGAGGTCACCGACGACGAGGTCGAGGCCGAGGTCGAGCCGCTATGCCGAGCGCACCGGCCGGACGCCGGCCGCGGTCCGGGCCCGGCTCGAGAAGGAGGGCGGCCTCGCCCGGCTGTATGCCGGCCTGCGGCGGGAGAAAGTCGGTCGATTTCCTGCTGTCGCAGGGCCACGGTCATCCAGGAGGGATCGACCGTACGGTAATTGACATTCGCCGGTCGCGGCCGATATAATCAGACACGAGCCAGACCTGCCGCGACGCCGGCTCCCCTGCAATCCGATTCTCGCGCAGCACGTCCGGAGTCCGAGTCCGTATGTCTGAACGCATGCAGCTCATCCCGATGGTGGTCGAGCAGACCAACCGCGGCGAACGCGCCTACGACATCTTTTCGCGCCTGCTGAAGGACAGCATCATCTTCATCGGCACGCCGATCGACGACAACGTCGCCAACCTGGTCATCGCCCAGATGCTGTTCCTCGAGGCCGAGGACCCGGACCGCGACATCCTGCTGTACATCAACAGCCCGGGCGGGGTGATCACGGCCGGCATGGCGATCTACGACACGATGCAGTTCATCAAGCCGGACGTGCAGACCTACTGCATCGGCCAGGCGGCGTCGGTGGCGGCGGTGCTGCTGGCGGCCGGGCGCCAAGGGCAAGCGGTTCTCGCTGCCGAACTCCCGGATCCTGATCCACCAGCCGTGGGTGCAGGGCCTGGGCGGCCAGACGACCGATATCGACATCCATGCCCGCGAGCTGCTGCGCACGCGCGAGCGCCTCAACCAGATCCTGGCCCAGCACACCGGCCAGCCGCTGAAGCGCATCCAGGACGATACGGAGCGCGACTACATCATGGCGGCCCGACCAGGGCAAGGAATACGGTATTATTGATGATGTCATCCGCAAGCGGGCGTAGGCGCTCACCGCTGCCAGCTCCCAGCTGCCAGCGTTTCCGGTCACGGGTGCCAGCGGGAAGCCGGACGCTGGAAGCTGGAAGCTGACAACGACCATGGTGAAGAAAACCGGCGACGGCGAGGTCCTCCGCTGCTCGTTCTGCAACAAGGACCAGAACGACGTCCGCAAGCTGATTGCGGGCCCGACGGTCTTCATCTGCGACGAGTGCGTCGAGGTCTGCAACGACATCATCGCCGACGACAACCGGTTCGAGGCGCGCGGCGGCGCCCGCTCGTCGCTGCCCGTCCCCGCAGGAAATCAAGAAGTTCCTCGACGAGTACGTCATCGGCCAGGAACAGACCAAGAAGAAGCTCGCGGTCGCGGTCTACAACCACTACAAGCGCATCGAGATCCAGAAGCAGCCGCGCAGCCGCAACGAGATCGAGCTCACCAAGTCGAACATCCTGCTGATCGGCCCGACCGGCACCGGCAAGACGCTGCTCGCGCAGACCCTCGCCAAGCTGCTCTCCGTCCCCTTCACCATCGTCGACGCGACGACGCTGACCGAGGCCGGGTACGTCGGCGAGGATGTCGAGAACATCATCCTCAAGCTGCTGCAGGCGGCCGGCGGCGACATCGAGAAGTGCGCAGCAGGGCATCATCTACATCGACGAAGTCGACAAGATCTGCCGCAAGGACGAGAACCCCTCGATCACCCGCGACGTCTCGGGCGAGGGCGTCCAGCAGGCGCTGCTGAAGATCCTCGAGGGCACGGTCGCCAACGTCCCGCCGCAGGGCGGCCGCAAGCACCCGCACCAGGAGTTCTTCCAGGTCGACACGACCAACATCCTGTTCATCTGCGGCGGCGCCTTCGTCGGCCTCGACAAGCAGATCGACCGCCGCATCGGCAAGAAGACGCTCGGCTTCAAGGCCGACGTCAAGTCGATGTCGCAACCGCGACATCGGCACGACGCTCGAGATGCTCGAGCCGGAGGACCTGATCAAGTACGGCCTGATTCCCGAGTTCGTCGGCCGCCTGCCGGTCATCGGCACGCTGCACGAGCTCGACAAGGCCGGCGCTGGTCCAGATCCTCACGCAACCGCGCAACGCGATCACGCGTCAGTACCAGAAGCTGTTCGAGTACGAGAACGTGAAGCTGCGCTTCACGGACGATTCCCTCGAGGCGATCGCCGAAGCGGCGCTGGCGCGCAAGATCGGCGCCCGCGGCCTGCGGATGATCATCGAGGACCTGATGCTCGACCTGATGTACACGCTGCCCGGGCCAGAAGAAGATCCGCGAGTGCGTGATCACCCGCGAAGTGGTGCAGAGCAAGGAAAAGCCGATCACGCTGATCGAGAAGGCGGGATAGACGCTGCCGTTTCCAGCTGCCAGCTCACCGCTGGCAGCACTTCAGCCGCTCCCGCGACCTCGCCACCAGCTGCACGCCCTGGCAGCCGGTAGCTGACAGCTGAAGCTGAGCAGCTGCACGAATCACCCATACATGGAACTCTACGAAACCCTCCCGATCGTCCCGCTGCGCGACGTCGTCGTCTTCCCGCACATGATGATGCCGTTCGTCATCGGACGGCCGTCGTCGACCCGCGCGCTCGAGCACGCGCTGGTCAAGGACAAGCGGATCTTCCTCGCCGCCCAGCACGACGCCGCCGTCGACGACCCGCAGCCCGCCGACATCTACACGATGGGCTGCGTCGCCAACATCGTCCAGAGCCTGAAGCTGCCCGACGGCAACATCAAGGTGCTGGTCGAGGGCGTCGAGCGCGCCCGCGCCGTCGAGTGGAAGGAAGACAAGGGCTTCTACCGCGTCGTCGTCAAGGTGATCCCGAAGCAGCAAGGAGACCGGCGGCGACGCCGAGAGCACGATGAGCCGCGTGGTGTCGCTGTTCGAGCAGTACGTCAAGCTGTCGAACAACCTGCACTACGACGCGATGATTGCCGCCGTCCGCGTCGACGACCCGGGCAAGCTCGCCGACACGATTGCCGCGCACCTGCTGGTCGGCGTCGACGAGAAGCAGAACCTGCTCGAGATCATCTCGCCGATCGAGCGCCTCAACCGCATCGCCGGCATCCTCGAAGCCGAGGTCGACAAGCTCCAGGTCGACCGCCGCATCCAGTCGCGCGTCAAGAAGCAGATGGAGAAGGCGCAGAAGGAGTACTACCTCAACGAGAAGATGAAGGCGATCCAGAAGGAACTGGGCCGCAAGGACGAAAAGGGCAACGAGGTCGACGAGCTGAAGAAGAAGATCGAGCAGGCGAAGATGCCCGAAGGAGGTCGAGGAGAAGGCCATCCAGGAGCTGAAGCGGCTCGAAGTCGATGCCGCCGATGTCGGCCGAAGCGACCGTCTCGCGCAACTACCTCGACTGGCTGATCGCGGTGCCGTGGCACAAGAAGACGCAAGGAGAGCCGCGACCTGAAGCGCGCCGAAGCAGATCCTCAACGAGGACCACTACGGCCTCGAGAAGATCAAGGACCGCATCCTCGAGTTCCTCGCCGTCCGCGCGCTGGTCAAGAAGCCGAAGGCGACCATCCTGACCTTCTCCGGCCCTCCCGGCGTCGGCAAGACCTCGCTCGCCAAGTCGATCGCCCGGGCGATGAACCGCAAGTTCGTGCGGCTGTCGCTCGGCGGCGTGCGCGACGAGGCGGAGATCCGCGGCCACCGCCGCACCTACATCGGCGCCTTCCCCGGCCAGATCATCCAGATGATGAAGAAGGCCGGGACGATGAACCCGGTGTTCCTGCTCGACGAAGTCGACAAGATGTCGATGGACTTCCGCGGCGACCCGTCGGCGGCGCTGCTCGAAGTGCTCGACCCGGAGCAGAACAACACGTTCCTCGACCACTACCTCGACGTCGAGTACGACCTCTCGAACGTGATGTTCATCTGCACCGCCAACGTGCTGCACACGATCCCGCAGGCGCTGCGCGACCGCATGGAAGTGCTGCAGCTGGCCGGCTACACCGAGCAGGAGAAGGTCGAGATCGCCAAGAAGTTCCTGTCGCCGAAGGCGATCGAGGGCGCCGGCCTGACCAAGGACAACATCACGTTCACCGACGAAGCGCTTCCAGACGATCATCCAGCGCTACACGCGCGAAGCCGGCGTCCGCAACCTCGAGCGCGAGATCTCGTCGATCTGCCGCAAGATCGCCCGCAAGGTGGTCGTCGAGGGCAAGGCGTTCAGCGAGGAGATCACCGCCGACAAGGTCACCGAGTACCTCGGCGTGCCGCGCTTCCGCCCGACGATGGCCGAGGAGACGAACGAGATCGGCGTCGCCACCGGCCTGGCCTGGACCGAAGTCGGCGGCGAGATCCTGGTCACCGAAGCGACGCTGATGCCCGGCAAGGGCAAGCTGACGCTCACCGGCAAGCTCGGCGACGTGATGCAGGAGTCGGCGCAGGCGGCGATGAGCTACGTGCGCTCGCAGGTCGGACGAGTTCGGCATCCCGAAGGACTTCAACCGCAAGACCGACGTCCACGTCCACGTGCCCGAGGGCGCCATCCCGAAGGACGGCCCGTCGGCCGGCATCACGCTGGCCACCGCGCTGGTCTCGGCGCTCGCCGCGCATCGCCGGTGCGCAAGGACGTCGCGATGACCGGCGAGATCACGCTGCGCGGCAAGGTGCTGCCGATCGGCGGCGTGAAGGAGAAGGTCCTCGCCGCGCACCGCGCCGGGCTCAAGACCATCATCCTGCCCAAGGACAACGAGAAGGACCTGGCGGACATCCCGAAGAACGTGCTCGACACGCTCGACATCTACATGGTCGAGACGATGGACGAAGTGCTGAAGATCGCGCTGGCCGGGCCGCTGCCGGTCGCTCGCTGCCGGCGCCGACGCCGACGCCGGTCGAGCCCGCCATCACCGACGACACCATTACGCATTGACGCATGGCTGGCAGGGACTCGGGGTCGTGCTGAGCGCCGACGTTCGGTCCACGGCAGCCCCGCCCGGCCCGCCTGCGCCGACCTTGAAGCTCTTCCGCTGACTTCGTCACGAGCGCCGCCGTGCGCCGCGCGACATCCCGCACGACGGCTGCCGCAGTGGCGCTGGCCGGGCGCTCGAACGTCGGCAAGTCGACCCTGATCAACGCGCTCGTGCCGCCGCAAGCTGGCGCGGACCAGCGCCGCCCCGGCAAGACGCGGCTGGCGAACATCTTTCGCCTGACGGTCGAAGGGGGCGCCGGCGGTCCGGGCCGATGGCGCCTCTACCTCGTCGACCTGCCCGGCTACGGCTACGCCCGGGGCGGCGAGCGACTCGGCGAACGAGCTCGCGGCGGTCGCGGCCAGCTATTTCGCCGGACGCGGCTGACCCGAGCGCCGCGCCGGGACCGCGCGGCGCTGCTGCTGGTCGATTCGCGGCATCCCGGGCTCGAGCCCGACCTGCCGCGGCCTACCGGTGGCTGTCGACGGTCGGCGCCGACGCCGGCAGATCGTCGCGACCAAGGTCGACAAACTGTCGCGCGCGCGAACGGGTGCGCAACCTGCGCGACCTCGGAACACGTATTTGGCATGCGCCGCCCTGCCGGTCTCGGCAACGAGCGGCGAAGGACTGGACGAACTGTGGACAACTGATCGCAAGACTGGCCCGGCCAGGGACAACAACCGATGACGCAGACAAGCCGCTCCGGCGGGGCCGACAACAGCGGCACCGGCAGCGACGACGCCCGCGACGACGGCCCCGGCCGACCGCCCCGCCGGCGGAGTCGAGCGTATCGAGCTCTCGACGCTCAAGGACATGAGCGTCGACCGAGCTGACCAAGATCGCCAAGCAGCTCGACGTGCCCGGCGCGACCGGCATGCGCAAGCAGGAGCTGATCTTCGAGATCCTGCAGAGCGCGCGCCGAGAAGAGCGGCCTGATCTTCTCCGAAGGGGTGCTCGAGACGCTGCCCGACGGCTTCGGCTTCCTGCGCGCCCCCGACTACAACTACCTGCCCGGCCCCGACGACATCTACGTCTCCCCGTCGCAGATCCGCAAGTTCGACCTGCACACCGGCGACACGGTGTCGGGCCAGATCCGCCCGCCGAAGGAAGGCGAGCGCTACTTCGCGCTGATCAAGGTCGAGGCGGTCAACTTCGAGCCGCCGGAGCGGGCGCGCGAGAAGATCTTCTTCGAGAACCTGACGCCGCTCTACCCGCAGGAGCAGCATCAAGCTCGAGACCGCCTCCGACAACCTGTCGGCCCGCGTCATGGACCTGATGGTGCCGATCGGCAAGGGCCAGCGCGGCCTGATCGTCGCGCCGCCGCGCACCGGCAAGACGATGCTGCTGCAGAACATCGCCAACAGCATCACGACCAACCATCCCGAGGTCTACCTGATCGTCCTGCTCATCGACGAGCGGCCCGAAGAAGTCACCGACATGCAGCGCTCGGTCAAGGGCGAGGTCATCTCGTCGACGTTCGACGAGCCGGCGCACGCGCCACGTCCAGGTCGCCGAGATGGTCATCGAGAAGGCCAAGCGCCTGGTCGAGCACAAGAAGGACGTCGTCATCCTGCTCGACTCGATCACCCGCCTGGCGCGCGCCTACAACACCATCGTGCCGCCCTCGGGCAAGGTGCTGTCGGGCGGCGTCGACAGCAACGCGCTGCAGCGCCCGAAGCGCTTCTTCGGCGCCGCCCGCAACATCGAAGAAGGCGGCTCGCTGACCATCATCGCGACCGCGCTGATCGACACCGGCTCGCGCATGGACGAAGTGATCTTCGAGGAGTTCAAGGGCACCGGCAACCTCGAAATCCACCTCGATCGCAAGCTGGCCGACCGCCGCGTGTTCCCGTCGATCGACATCCAGAAGAGCGGCACGCGCAAGGAAGAGCTGCTCATGCCGAAGGAAGACCTCAACCGCGTGTGGGTGCTGCGCAAGGTGCTGACGCCGCTCTCGCCGGTCGAGGCGATGGAGCTGCTGCTGTCGAAGATGGGCAAGACCAAGAACAACGCCGAGTTCCTCGGCTCGATGGCCAACGGCGGTCGGTGAGCTAGGATAGGACAGCGCCCGCTCGCTTCGCGATCACCCGGGCGCCGTTCGCCAGGGGTATTCGTTTTGGAAAAACACGACGTCGTCAAAGCCTGGGGGCGGATCCTTTCCGGATATCGCCCGAACCTCTCCATCGAAATCACGCGTGAATGTCCGCTGCGCTGCCCGGGATGCTACGCCTACGGCGATGAGCATCTCGGCGGCGGCGTCGTTTTGCGTCAGCTCTCGGACCGCAAGGGCCAGGAGCTGATTGACGGCATGCTCGATCTGGTGCGGGCGCGCAAGCCCCTGCACCTGTCGATCGTCGGCGGCGAACCGCTCGTGCGCTTCCGCGAGCTCGATGTCATCCTGCCGCAGCTGTCGGCGATGGGCGTGCACACGCAGGTCGTGACCAGCGCGGTGCGGCCGATCCCGGCGGCGTGGGCGCACATCCCGAGACTCCAGGTGGTCGTCTCGATCGACGGCCTCCAGCCGGAGCACGACGTCCGCCGCACCCCCGCGACCTACGACCGCATCCTCAAGCACATCGCCGGACAGCAGGTGACGGTGCACTGCACGCTGACGCGGCAGCAGGCGCGGCCCGGCTACGTCACCGAGTTCACACGCTTCTGGGCGGCGAATCCCGACGTCCGGCGGATCTGGTTCAGCCTCTACACGCCGCAGATCGGCGAGGAGTCGGCCGAGCGCCTGCGCGCCGAGGACCGCGCGCTGTTCGTCGAGGAGATCACCGCGCTCTACCGGGACGAGCCGAAGCTGAGCGACATGCGGCCGTCGGTGGTCCGCGGCTACCTGGACCCGCCGCCGAATCCGGACGCGTGCATTTTTTCGAAGACGACCGAGTGCATTTCGGCCGACCTGAAGCAGCCGATTGCGCCCTGCCAGTTCGGCGGCAACCCGGACTGCAGCCAGTGCGGCTGCATGGCCTCGGTCGGCCTGGCCGCAGTCGGCGACTACCGGCTCGGCGGCGTCGTCCCGGTCAAGGCGATCTTCACCGGGTCGCTGGCAGTCGGCCGCGCCGCGAAACGCGTCCGCGAGACCGTCGGCGCGGCGTAGCCGGCAGCGGCATGTTTCAGGAGAGGTCCGCCGGGTCCGACGCCACCCGGCGGGCTTTTTCGAGCAGGACCTCACGCTCGCGCGCGTTCTCCGTCAGCGCCGCCGCGCGTTCGTAGTCGGCGCGCGCCTGATCGCGGCGCCCGAGCCGTTCCAGCAGGTCCGCGCGCGCCGCCGGCAGATAGGGATAACCCTGCAGCGCCGGCACGTCCGCCAGCGCCTCGACCAGGCGCAACCCTTCGATCGCCCCATGCGCCATCCCCGCCGCCACCGCCCGGTTCAATTCGACGACCGGCGACGGCGCGACGCGGGCGAGGACGACGTAGAGCTCGGCGATCCGCGCCCAGTCGGTGTCGGCCGCCGCGACGGCTCGCGCGTGGCAGGCGGCAATCGCCGCCTGGAGGGTGTAGCGGCCGGGACTCGCCGCGAGATGCTCGGCGCGGGCGAGCGCCGCAAGGCCGCGGCCGATCTGCAGCCGATCCCATCGGCCGCGGTCCTGATCGAGAAGCAGAATGGCCTCGCCGCCCGGCCCGAGCCGCGCCCGCAGCCGCGACGCCTGAAGCTCCATCAATGCGACCAGTCCGTGCACCTCCGCCTCGTCTGGCGCCAGGCCGGCGAGCACGCGGCCGAGCCGCAGCGCCTCCTCGCAGAGGGTGCCGCGCATCCAGCCGTCGCCGGAGGTCGCGGCGTAGCCCTCGTTGAAGATCAGATACACGACCTCGAGCACCGAGTCGATCCGCGCCGCGCGGTCGGCGCCGCGCGGGATCTCGAAGCGCACCCCGGCCTTCGCGATCGTCTTCTTGGCACGGACGATCCGCTGCGCGATGGTCGGCTCCGGCGCCAGGAAGGCGCGGGCAATCTCCTCGGTGGTCAGCCCGCCGAGAAGCCGCAGCGTCAGCGCGACGCGCGCCTCTGATGACAGCACCGGATGGCAGGCCGCGAAGATCAGCCGCAGCACATCGTCTCCGACATCATCGTCCAGGGCGGCGTCGTGATCCGGCGCGGTTTGCTCTCTGGCCTGGATCTCGACGCCGAGCGCCGGCAGCTTTCGCGCCAGGCTCGCCTGGCGGCGCAGCCGATCGATGGCGCGATGTTTCGCCGTCGCCATCAGCCAGGCGCCGGGATTCGCAGGAATGCCGGCTGCCGGCCACTGCTCGAGCGCCGCGACCAGCGCGTCGTGCGCCGCGTCCTCGGCGGCTTCGAGGTCGCGCAGGATTCGCATCAGCCCGCCGATGATCCTCGGCGACTCGATGCGCCAGACGGCGTCGATCGAGGCGTGCGTGTCAGTCACACGCCCGATCGTAGCCGCCAGTCGTCTCGGTTGCTAGCCGATGTTGATGCCCTGCGCCCGCAGCCGCGCCTCCTGTTCCTTGACCTCCTGCGGCAGCGCGTCGCCGAAATCTTCCGTCTCGAAGATCTGCCGGACTTCGAGTTCGGTCCCGCCGTCGAACGGCGCCCGCTTGACCCACTCGAGCACTTCCTCGCGCGACCGCGCCTGCAGGAGCCAGAAGCCGGCGATCAGCTCCTTGGTCTCGGCGAACGGCCCGTCGGTAACCGTCGTCTTGCCGCCGGAAAAACGGATGCGCGCCCCTTTCGAGCTCGGCTGCAGTCCCTCGCCCGCCAGCATCATCCCGGCCTTGGCGAGCTCTTCGTTGTACTTGCTCATCTTCTCGAACACTTCGGGCGGCGGCAGGATACCCGCCTCGGATTCCTTGCTGGCCTTGACGATTACCATGAACCTCATCGCTATCTCCTTTGAAACAATGCCGTTGCGGCGTTCCGCCGGCCCCCTGCCGAAGCGGCTGCCCCGTGGCTTCTATGGATACGTCGAACGGGAAGGTCCAGGATCGACACCGACCCTGGGCGAGTGGATTATTTCAGTTTCGGCCGAAAACCCGGCCGACGTTGAGGCCCACTTTGGGCTCCTTGCGGGTGCCGCGGATCTTGAGCGGCAGGACCGCGCCGGCGCCGTCCCTGCGGAACAGCGGATCGACCACCTTCAGCAGGACGCGCTTGACGCCGCCGCCTGCCGCCTGGGAAATCGTCGCCTTCATCCGCGCCGTGCCGTCGAACTCGATCGCCTCGCTGAACAGGCCATAGGTGCCGGCGAGCTGGACGTTCGCGCCCGGCATCGCGAACGACGCGTCGCGAAGGGTGATGACGCCGCGCGCCAGCGTGAACTTCGCCCGCAGATCCGAGGCGACGTTCTGGTTGCTCGCCTCCGGATCCATTCCGCGCGCACGTTCGCTGATGTCCGAGATCTTCGTCTGCACGCCCTTGTCGGTGAAGCGGGCACCTGCGACATCGAGCTCGCCGGTCAGTGCGAGCCGGTCCATGACGTCGGCCGGCCCGGCCGGCAGGTTCATGTCGGCGTGGAGCGCGACGCGTCCGCCCATCACCGGCTTCTCGCCGTGGACCGCGACGCGCAGGATGTCCTCGATCCGGCCGTCGTCTATCTTCACGTGGACCTTGACGGTCCGCCCCTTGACCCCCTCGGCGCCGACCACCGCGCCGCGCGCGGTCAGAGACGTCTTGAGGAACGTCGCCGACACGGCGTTGAGATAGGTGTCGCCGTCGGTGCCGTCGACGACCGCGTCGAACTTCGTCTGGAGCGGAATCGGATTGCCCGCCACCTTGACGAAAAAGTCAGGTGTCCGCGTTTCACCGGACACCGCAATCCGATCGAGCTGGCCGTTGAAGCTCCCGGTCGAGCTCAGGTTGCCGCCGATACCCTTCACCGTCGACAAGTCGACATCGTCGAACGTATAGCGTCCCGTCAGCGGCGTGCCGCCCGGGTCGCCGCGATGCCAAGGTCCGAACGTGCCGCTGGCCTGGACGAGCCCCTTCGGCAGCGGGTTGGTGATCGCGGCTTCGTACGACATCACCTCTCCCTTGCCAAGCGGCTTCATGGTGAGGTGGTGGATGTCGAAGATCTTCGGCTCCTTGTCGGCGCGGCGCGGCACCAGCACCAGGGCGGCGTTGTCGGCGATCAGCTCGTCGACGACGATCGCCCCTGCCCCGCCCTTGTCGTCGTCCGGCGTGTCCGCCGCATCATCTTTCTTGAAGCCGCCGGGCGGAATGCTGACTCGCAGACCGGTGACGGTGACCGTCCGGAAGCGGCGCGGCCGGTGCCACAGGCCGAACAGGCCGCCATCGACGGTGAAGCTGTCGATGGCGACGAGCGGCGGCACGTCGCGCCGGTTCCGGTGCCGGATGACGAGGCCGGCGCCGGTGATGTGGACGCGGGGAAAGGTATCGACGCTGAAAGCGCCGAGCTCGACATCGCTGTCGAGCCGATCGGCGAGGGTCTCGACGACCAGCTGCCGCAGCGTCGCGGTCCGGGAGCCGAGGCCCGCCACCACCGCCATGGCGATCAGGATGCCGAGGCAGGCGACGATGGCCCAGCGGACGAGGGAGACGCGAGTCATGAGGGGGATCTTATCAAAGCGGGTGCAGGCATTTGGCGCCACGACAGATCGCAACCGGGCCACTCTGGGTGATGCGCGACGGTCGGCCACGAGGATCATAGCTCATTGTCCGAGAGGGTGGCCGTCGACCGTCTCAGCCGGCGTGCCCCGCACAGCGAGCTTGCCCCGATTCGGAGTCGACAAGGTTCCTGGCCCTGGCGGCCGGCCTGGGCGTAGAATCGTGGAGGGGCTGAGATGTTGCGCTGGCAGGATCACATCGTTTCCACACCCGACACGCTTCACGGATCGCCTCGTTTCCGGAACACCCGAATTCCGGTTTCGGTGGTACTGGACAATCTCGCCGCGGGCGTCACGCCCGAAGAATTGCACGCCGACTATCCCACGCTGCCAGCGGACGCAGTGCGGGCCGCGCTCGCCTACGCTGCCGATCTTGCCAGAGACCGGATCGTTCCCTTGACCGCCTGACGATCGTGGCGGCGGTCAAGCTCGACGAGAACGTGCCCGATTCCGTCGCAACCGTGTTGCGCGAGGCGGGCCACGACGTCGCGCTTGCGCGTGACCAGGAACTGGTCGGCGCCGTCGATGAGCGGATGCTCGGCGTGGCCGCATCGGAGGGTCGGGTTCTCGTTACGCTCGACCGGGATTTCACTGACGTTCGCCGTCACCCACCGCAGGCCACGCCGATACGGTCCGCGCGGGGCCCGAGACCTCCTTCAACGGCGAGCGCACGACTCCGCTAGAGATCACAAAGGCCGGGGAGCCCGTCTGCACGCTGTTTATCCGAAAAGTGGGCTCCACTATCGCTGGCTGGTCGACGACGGGGGAAACCAGCGCCGGGATGATGCCCCGCGTCGTCACCGTCGAGGCGACGACAACCGTCGGCGGCATGCGGATACCGACCAGACTGCGGGAGCGCACCGGGCCGTCGTACGTGTCCGTGTATGCGTTCACGACTGTCGTGGCCGGCAGCGCTGCGCTGCGCGAGTTCGCCGGATCGGAGTGAACCAATCACATGCCACAAGCCTGGAGGCTCGCGTTCCGACCGTGGCGGCGACGACCAGGTGTGGCCGTGGCGGTGGTGTCGACTCTCGGTCTAGCGATGGCGCTGGGGATGACAATGTCGGCGGTCGGCGTCGCGCTGAATCGCCAGGCCGCTGTGTTCCCGAACGGGCCGGCCCTGGTTCAGCCGGTCCGCACAGGATGGGTCGCGTCCCGCGGCCGCGACACCATCACGGCCCCAGACTATGCAGGATGGCGGAACTATGGGGAGGCCTTTGCGTCCCTTGCGGCGTATCAGCGATCTGAGGTCTCCTTCTCGACGGGGGCACGAGGGACAGCCCGCGGCGTCGCCGCACGCGTCAGCGGCAACTTTTTCAGCACGCTCGGCGTCACGCCGATTGCCGGACGCGTCATGCGACTGCAAGACGAGAACGTGACGCCGTGTGCAGCGGTTCTGACGCAGCGATTTGCTCTGCGTATCTTCGGCGGCGACGCAGCCGCCGTGAATCAGGACCTGGCCGTCGAAGGTCAGAATTGCCGCGTCGTCGGCGTCGTGCGGGATCGACACGCGTTTCCCAGCACTGACGTCGACCTCTTCATGCCCCTGACGACGGGGCCAGTGTTCGCGAAGGATGCCCGAGGCCGCACGGTCGTCAGCATCCTCCAGGTGCAGGTGCTCGGCCAACCGCAAAATAAATATGCCTCGCTGGCGAAGCAACGGTTTGGCGCAACGGACGCGGCGATCGGCAAGTCCGTCCGCGTCCCTAGCCTCGAGAGCAGCGCAACCATCATCGGGATTGCGCGTGACGTCAGGCGGAGCATCTGGGATGCAGAGGAACTGCCGGTCGTTTATGTTCATTTCGCGAGGGTTGCCGACAGGCCGGGGACGCCATCGAGCACGCACGATCTCGTGTTGTTGATGAAGGCGACAAATCGGACCGGCGGCGGTGCAATCCGCGCACAGCCGCTGCAGGAGTTCGTCGAGCGAAGCGTGCCGGGGCTGTCAGTGGGCACCCCCAGGACCATCGGCAGCGCGCGATTTCAGGAGGTCGAACAGATTGCCGCTTACGCGGCGGTCGGGGCTGTGTTTGCGGGAGTAACAATCCTATTGGTGGCGCTTGGAGCCTTTGCGGCCACATCCCATCTTGTCGCATGTCGGTCGAGGGAGATCGCGATTCGCCAGGCGATCGGCGCCACGCCGGCGCAGGCCCGCAGGGCGGTGACGACGTCGGTGCTGCGCTGGTGGATGGCTGCCACGGCCGTCGGAATGACGCTAAGTGTATCGGCAACGCGCCTCGCCGCCGCTGCGCAGGCAGGACTGGTTCCAGCGTCGACGACGAATGTTGCCCTCAGTGTTGGCGTCATTTCGCTGGCCCTGATCCTGGCGGCCGCGGTACCGCTGCGCCGCGCGCTCCGCATCGAACCAGCCCGCCTGATGCGTGGAGAGTGACTGAGCGCCTGATCTCAGATTAGCTGCGACGGGCCCAGCCGCTACCGTGCGGTCGAGCGCGGCGCGGGCGGTGGCGGCAGCGGCTTGCGCGGCAGCTTGTCGTCGCGCATCGCGGCCTCGTAGGCGAACACCGCCGAAACGACGGCCTGCTGGACCAGGTCGTCTTTCGGGACGCGGTCGTAGACGTCCATGTTCGAGTGGTGGGTGCGGGAGTTGTACTCGAGGCGGTCGACCATGAACTGGAAGCCGGGCAGGCCGACGGCGTCGAAGGAGACGTGATCGGTCGAGCCGACCGAGCGCGCGCCGAGCGCGGTGACGCCGAGATCGGCAAGCGGCTTCATCCACTGCTCGAAGACCGCCGCGGCGGCGGTGTTGCCCTGCGTCCAGATGCCGCGGACGCGCCCGGCGCCGTTGTCGGAGTTGAAGTAGGCGGTGACCCGCGCGTGGTCCGGCTTGGGCTGCATGTCGGCCGGATCAGCGAAGTGATCCCTGACGTAGGCCTTCGACCCGAGCAGCCCCTGCTCTTCTCCACCCCACAGCGCCAGCCGGATCGTCCGCCGCGGTCTGGCACCGATCGCCTTGAGGATGCGCATCGCTTCCATCATCGCCGCCGAGCCGGCGGCATTGTCGGTGGCGCCGGTGCCGGCCTGCAGGGAATCGAAGTGCGCGCCGATGATGACGACCTCGTCCTTGAGCGCCGGATCCGTGCCGGGGATTTCGGCGATCGTGTTGAAGCCGTTCGGCGACGACTCGTCGAAGAGCTTCGTCTCGAGCGTCAGTTCGACCTTCACCGGCAGGCCCTTCGCCAGCACGCGGATCATGCGGTTGTAGTGCTCGACCGCAATCGTGACGATCGGGACGGCGGTGCCGGCATCCGCGCCGCGGGCGCCGGTGGAAGTCGGGAAGATTGTGCCGCCGTCGGTCCGCTGGACCTCGACCGTCAGCCCGACGCCGGCGGGCACGCGCACCGCGTCGGCGCCGCGATTGAAGATCGCGACCACCCCTTCGTCCTTGAAGAACTGCGCGGTTTTGGCAACCAGCGCGCGCTGGGCGGCAAGGCGCGCGGCGGCGTCCGGCAACGGTGCGGCAATCGGGGCGGCGGCGGTGATGACCGGTGCGTCACCCGGCGCGGCATGGTGCACGACCGGACCCTCGAGCAGCGGCACCGCACGCGCGGCCTGCTGCAGCACGATCGCACCGGCGAGCTTGCCGCGATACCTCTCGAAGTCCGACTCGGCGGCGATCTCGACGCGCACCACCGGGGCCACGACCGTGCCTTTCGTGCTGCCGGTCCACGGCGCCGGGTAGCCGATAATCGGCTGGACCTGCGGCTCGATCATCTGCGCGTTGAAGCGCACCAGCGCCCAGCCTTTGCCGAACGCGAACGTCTCGCGATGGACGTTGGCGAGCCCCCAGTCCTTCATCCTCCCCATCGCCCAGTCGCTGGCCTGGAGAATCGCCGGGCTGCCGGTCAGACGCGGGCCGTAGACATCCGTCATCCAGCTGAGATGATCCATCACCTGCGAGTGATTCATCCCCTCGCCGCGAATCTTCGCAATCGTCTGGAGATCGATCTTCTCGCCAGGCTGGGCGGCGACGGACACCGTGAGGCAGGCAACGACCGAAGCCGTGGACAGAAAGCGCATCCATCCATTCTACGGGTTCTACGGGGTTCTTCGGGGTTCCACAGGGTTCTGCAGGGTTCGGTTCTCCAAGGTTCGGTTCTCCAAGGTTCGGTTCTACAAGGTTCTGTTCTGCAGGGTTCTGTTCTGCAGGGTTCAGTTCTGCAGGGTTCTGTTCTGCAGGGTTCTGCGGGGTTCAAAAGGGTTCCACCGAGTTCTGCGGGGTTCCACAGGGTTCTGCAGGATATGCGTTCTGCCGGGTTGTGCAGGGTTCCGCAGGGTTCTGCGGGGTTCGGTTCTCCGAGGTTCAGTTCTGCGCAGAGTTCCGTAAGGTCAGTTCTGCCAGTGCCGTGGTACTGGCTACTGGCTACCGGCTACTGGCAACTGGCAACTGGCTACTGGCAACAGCGGGAAGCCGGAAGCCGGAAGCTGTATCAGCTCCCGATTAGCATCCCCGCGAGTGCCCGCCAGGCGGCCGTCGACGAAATCGCCAGGCGCAGCGGGATCGACACGACGATGAGCGCGCCGCCCCACAGGTAGACGCGGTGGATCCGCCCGCGCGACACGCGGTCGTAAACCATGCCGGCGACCACGAACAGGAGTGACAGGCCGAAGAACGCCGGAGGCCCCAGCGGAAGGATGCCGGGAAGCCGTGCCAGGGCGGCGGTGACGATGCTGACGTAGGCGAGCAGCATCAGGCGCTTGTGCGCTTCCTTGTCGCGCCGTTTGACGAGAGCGGTGGTGATGAACGTCGCGAACATGATCATGTCGAAGAGAGGAATGACCAGGAAGGCGAGGGGCGTCATCCCGGAGGTGACGAGCCGCGGGCCGCGGTGGCGATTGCGAGGGACGTCCCCGCCGCGACCATGGCGGCGGCGAGCACGGCGCCCGCGATACCGAGCCGTCGGTGGATCGCCACCCGGCGGCTGGCGACGAGCGCCGTCTGGACGATGAAGAACAGCATCCAGGTCGTGAAGAGCGCCCCGTGGATGTGGACGAGTCGGGTGAACGGTCCGCCGCTGAGTGTCGCAGTCGGGCCGCCGTGGAGGAAGCGCAGGTAGTAGGTCGGCGCAAACCCGGCGAGCACCGCCAGCCCCAGGGCGACGGCCATGCCGCCGTAGAACAGGCGGTCGTGGGTGCCGGCGGGGCGCGTCAGCGAACGGGTTGCGGTGCTGGTCGCTGTGATACTGGCCATGGGTACTGCGCCTCCGATTTCAGCTGGAGGGTATCACGGAGAATCCGCCGCACGGCAGGCTCAGGTCAGGTGGCCGGCGCCCCGGCCGCCGCGGCCCTTTCGGCCTGCCAGAGGTGCCGCCGCTCGTGGGCGGCGAACAGCCGGAATGCCGCGAAGAGGTTATAGGAGAACCGCGCGTCGAAAGGGGATACGACCTTGACCTGGTCGAGCCGGCGGCCCTGCGCCTGCTGAAGAAGCGCCACGACGCGGGCCTGACGGGCCTCGAAGCCGTCGAACACCGCCGCGGCGTCCTCTGTCGGCGCCGGTTCGAATCGGACCGGCGTCCTCGACCCGATGCGATACGGAGGATTCATGTACCAGAGGAAGAGGTTCGCCAGCAGTCC
This sequence comes from uncultured Acidobacteriota bacterium, assembly GCA_963750475.1. GTDB lineage: Bacteria > Acidobacteriota > Vicinamibacteria > Vicinamibacterales > 2-12-FULL-66-21 > JALZOC01. Next base: position 558,746 of record CAVVQQ010000003.1, on the reverse strand, counting down.
CAACCGCATCGGCGCCGTGCTTTGTGAAGCAGGGGCGCGGCCGAGTCCCGCGGACAACACCGGCAGGAAGGCGTCGGACGTGACATTGAGATGCGCGACGCACTCGAGCGCCGACCACCCGCCCGCGGGAGGGCGGAGTCTGAGCGTCGCGTCCGGCAGGCGGCGAAGGCGGCTGGCGCGAGTCGACACCGCTTCCAGTTCGGCGCGAACGGCCTCGAGATCATCAACAGGCGTCAGGCGTCACCTCCCTTGTCCGAACTCCGGCGTCGTCGTGCGTCGGAGTCCACGACGCGGCGCTACGAGGTTTGTCCCCATCCGTCGAACGTCTCGAAGCTGATGCGATCCGGATATGGAACGCCACGATCCGTCTCGTAGGTCACACGCCAGCTCGACGCGCCGTGCGCTTTGACGATGGCATCGAGCGCCTGCAGCAGTGTCGTCCGCCCCAGGCTGACACTGAACCGGCGGCGGCCGAGTGCCGACGGCCCCGGGCCCGAGCCCAGAGTACCGCCATGCCTCAGCTCAGGCCGCAGGGCGATTCGAATCTCCCGAAGCGCCTCCGGCAACGTTGCGTCGTTCAGGACAAACTCGTCGAGCGGGCGATTCAGTATATTCCCTGGATCCTCGATGGCAGTCCTCGGGCGCAGATGCACGACGGCGTCGTCCACGGCCCACTGATAGCGTGGCTCCCTTGTCACGATGTCGTCGAGGATTTCGCCGAGGGTGAGACCCGCCGTCCTGAGGCTTGCCTCCGACGGGGCCGGCTGCCACGATTCATCCGACAGCGCTTCGTAACCGATCGGGACGTTGGCGGCCCAGGCGACCTCCGCCATGGCGCTGCCGAGGCTGTACGGGGTCAGCGGCAACCCGACTTCAGGACTGCGAAACGGCACGCGGCGGCGGGCCACGTTCTCAGGCGCCTGGGCGCCAGCCGCAAGGGCCCAGGCAACGACGCACGAGCAGGCAATGAAAAGGCGCGGCCCCATCGTCACCATGGTTAGAACCCGGATCGGTGAATTGGGTCCGTGCTGTGTTCAGCGGCTCTCGAGAAGTCTCTTGAGGGCCGCGAGAATCCTTCCGGTTGGCGCGCCGGACCGCGCCTGCCAGGAACGGCGCGACCAGCATCGAAAACCCGCGCGCCTCGCCTCGATTGCGCAGCGTCATCCGGGTGGCGGCGTCGGGCGCCGCTTCCCAGGTGTAGGTGGTTTCCATCGGGAACGGCCCTTCGGCGGTTCGCATCACGAAGCGCTCGCCGGATAGCCACTCCACGACCTCGTAGGTGTACGCCATCCGCCGCCCGAGAAACTGCGCGACGAACGCCAGCCGCGAGCCGACCGCCAGCGGCGGCGGCGTTTTCCATTCGACCGCCTTGATGTTGACGTACCAGACTGGAGCATTGTCGGGATTCGCGGCGTATTCGGCCACTTCGCCTGGCGGCCGCTGGATGACGACGACGCTCGATACGTCGACTTTCATTGTCTTGCCTCGCCTTCGTACATCCGTCGTCTGGTCTGCGGAACACGCGCTCGGTGCTTGCCAGTCCACAATCTCCAGGGAGGCCGCCGCCACGCGACGCCCGACGGCCTGAGCGTCAGCGTTACTGATTACAGGCTACCGGTCGTTACTGGCTACTGGTTACCGGCTACCGTTACTGGCTACGGGCGTGAAGCGCGCCAGCGCCAGATCACCACGGCCAGCAGAGCCAGCGCCATAACGTGACTTAGATAGAACGCGGCCGAGGGGGCCAGCCACAGTTCGAAGAGGTGAATGCCCGGCGCTGCGACCAGGATGGCCAGCACGGCCAGCGCACCGAAGCGCATGCGGCTAATCGCAGCCCGGCGGCGCACGGCGGTCACTTCGGCCGTGCCCCGTCAGATTCCATTGGATGAACCGTCACCGCCCCCTCGGGTCGATCACCGGACGAGTCTACTGCTTGCCGGGGCTGGTCGTCAGACGCAGCGCGGGACCGATTGGCACCTCACCGTTACCGGTCGACAGCCAGCTTTCGACGGATCTCCAAATCGTCGTGGATGTAGAACATTGGCTCCATGCGCCGATGTTCGATCACTTCCGTAATGCCGTTCGCGGTCAAGACTTCGTAGATCGGATATGGGATTCGATTCGATCCTGACTGCGGCTCCAGCCCTTGCGGTTCTCCACTTAGCGTCGCAACCACCTTGTTCAATGTTTCGCCGCGACTGGAGCGCAGTGTCACCTCCGCCATCGGAGGCCCCATGATCGGAGCCGTGTAATACACGAGGACGACTGTCACCTCACTGCGTGGGACGCCGGTCGGAAGCGAAAACCATCTCGGCACACGTGACTGCGCCGCCAGTGTGAACTCGGATTCTGCACAACCACGGACGGAATTGCACGCCGTCAGCAAGACGAGAAGAACGAGCGCCGTTCGGAGTAATCGAGCCGAACGCCGAGTCCCAGCAATCGTCTCCCTCATCGCTCTAGTCCCTCTTGCATCGCACCGGGAATCGCGGTGGACGAATCATCTGAGCTGCGACGCCGGCGCGTCAATCACCAGAAGAACCATTTGCTTGCCGTGGACGACGAATCCGCAGCGCGACGCCGCACGGCCGCCCACGCAATTGCACGCGGTCGCTGACGCGTCGCCCTGCCTGCCGACTGCGGCTCTGTGACTTCACACGGGCTGCGGCCGCACGTATCAAGTGGGGTCCGGTGAACTTCCCCGGTTGTCCCGCGGCCGAGCCGGGGCATCGCCCGCGGCGAGCGTCGCGACCGCGGCGCGGATGCCCTGCCCCGTCGCGACATCCTCCATGTAGAGTCGCCCCCAGGCGAGGCGGGCGGCCCGCACACCGAAGATGCAGGCACCGCGGCTGTCCAGGCGAGTCCCGTCGGCGCGGGTCCCCGTCCACCGCCACTCCACCCACAGCTCGTCCCCCTCGACGACATTCCGAACCACCTCGACCTGGAAGTTGGGCAGCGCGCCGAAGAGCGCCGACCAGTTGCGCTCCACCTGCGCGGCGCCGCGGAACCGGCGGTCCGGGTGCGCCGGCTGCTCGCTCTCGTAGCCCGCGTCGAAGCACGCGACGAAGGCGGCCAGGTCCTGCCGGTTCATGGCGGCAGTCAACCGTGCGAGCAGTTCGGCGGGCGTGTCAGTCATACGACCTCCAGCACCGATGGAGAACCCCTGGCGGCGACGGCCACCGTCGCGTCAGCGCCCCAGAAGCGCTTTCGCCTGTGCGTATTCGTAGGTGGTCAGCTCCAGCCGATGGCCAAACGGGTCGCAGAAATAGATCGACAGGGCCACCGTGTGATCCGCCACCGCATCTACCGTCACCGGCCGTCCCCGGTCGTCGACAAGGTTCAGGTCAGCGAGACTGTCCACGAAGCGCTTGAACGACGCGGCGCCGACCCGGAACGCAACCCGATCGAAACCGGCTCTCTCGAGATGCTTTTCCGGCCGCTCGCCGTGCGGCCGAGGCGCCGATGGACGGCCCTGAAAGAGCGCCAGCTTCGTCTTTCCGCCGTCGCTGGAGATCATCAGCGGCCCCTGCGGATCGGCCGCCCACCGTTCGTAGGCCGGGAGGGCGGTCAGCCCGAGCACCGCTCGATACCATTCGGCTGCCTGCTGCCGATCGGGAACGAACAATTCGACGTGATCGATTTGCTCGACTTGGAATGCCAGGATCTGTTGGTCGGTCGTCCATCTCTATCTCGTCTGCGGCCGCGCCGCCTGCTGTTTCGCCAGTTCCGTCCGAAACGCCTGCTCCCGTTCGGCGACATACCTTTTATAGCCGTCAGGATCGACGAACGGAGCCACGCCATCATCCTGCCGCCGCCGGTATTTGGATTCAAGATCGAAGTAGTTCCCGTGGGCGCCGAGGAAGATGTCGCACGGCAGCGATCGCAGCACTCGGAACGTCCGCTCGTAGTCGGCCGAGATCGTCGGGTAAGCCGGATTGTCGACCAGCCGATACCCGGGATTGACGTTGGGGCTGCCGACGATGACGACGTCGTAGGTCTTGCCGGCGTCCGTGACTTTCATCGTCCAGGTCGTGCAGCCCTTGGTGTGCCCGGGCGTCAGGTGCGCGACGAGACGTGCGCCGCCGAGCGTGACCGTGTCGTCGTCGTGCAGTACCCGATCGACTTTGGCCGGCGGGTAGAGCGACGCCGGCACGGTCGCTGTACTGAAAATCGGTCTTTCCGCCCGATTCGACGACCGGGACGTCGGCGTCCATGACCATGTATTTCGCGCCGGTCAGCGCCTTGATGGCGGCGCTGCCGGCGTCGTGATCCCAGTGGGCGTGGCTGATCAGCAGGATTCTGATGTCGGAGAACCTGAAGCCGAGCTGCTCGACGCTGGCGCGGAGCAGCGGCACGTTCGCCTCGAGGTCGCTGTTGATGAGGATGTGCCCCTGCGGCGTGGCGATCAGGTAGCTGGCGAGGCCCCGGCTGCCGACGTAATAGAGGTTCCCGGCGATCTTGAAGGGTGAAAAGGGTTCGGTCCAGTCGGCATTGGTCTGAGCGTGAAGGCGGCCGGCGGAGCCGGCGCCGAGGGCCCAGGCCAGAGTGATCCAGAGTGCAAGCCATCGATTACGCACGTCGCGGGACTCCTTTGTGAAACGCCGCGGGAACCAGGCACCATCTGACTTGCCGGCCGGCGCTTCCGGTTGACCGACTGCCAAGGGCGGCGGCCCGGTCACCGAGACAAATCTTGCACTACCGAGGAGGGCGGCCCGCGTGGACGAGCGCCACTCGTTCTGCCAGTCGAGATGGACATCGCCGGCGCTGACGTGCTCGCCGCGGCGCAGGAAGTAGGCGCGTGCGCCGGCGGCGATTTCGAAATGCCGTGCCACAGCGAACGGTACCTCGACGCCAAGCACGAAGACGGGCGCCACCGCATCGACGCTTGCGGTAGCGACGCCGGTGCCGGCACAGGAGGCGGATGCCGGGGTACACCGCCAGGACTCGTGATGGTGCATGGTACGCCGGCTCCGCCGAGGGCATCAAGGCTCACGCGCCGCGAGCCCGCCAGCCGGCCGCGAAGCACGCCCAGCAGGACGCGCTCTTCCTCGCGACCGGCGATCGTGGTTCGTCCCACGCCGACCGTTGTCGAGGCGGTTGCGGCGGACGGCTGCGAATACTCGACGCCGATGCCGATCCGGGGCGAGACCGCGGCGCCCGCCTCGACCAGCCACGCGAACGCGGTCCCCTCGGCGTACAGCCGCATCCGCGACGCGGCGTCGTTCGCGGCGGGCCCGGCGCCGGCACCGACAAAGACCGCCGGCAGCGTCGAGCGGTTGGAACCCGAGGCTTGCGCCAACGCGGGAGCGCTGTTCAGCAGAGCGCTGACGCAGAACACGAGCCGGATTGTCACAGTCACTCGGGCTGGCCGCCACGACCGCGACCGTGATGTCCTCTCCATACCGTCAAGCCTAGCGCGCCCGTGAACGACGCGCCACCCCGACGCGTCCGGATCGCGGAGCGCTCGGCCGGCAGCGCGTCGACCACGGTCTCGACGCCGTGATCGCGGCGACATCCTCCATTGCAGAGCCGCTCCGAGGCCGGGCGCCCGGCGCCGACCCGAAGTATCCACGAGCATCCCAATGCAGTGCAAGGTTCCACAGGCGAGCATCAAAATGCGTCTACTCGTGGCGGCCCAGGCCGCGCTGCAGCGGAACGACAGTTGGCCGATCCAACAGCCCCGACTTCGCGCAGTGTTCTTACCAAAGAGGTATTACGGCTCCCAATAGAACGCGACTTCTTGCGACCACTTACCGGCGCAGCGAAACGCCACGGTGTGGCGTCCGGGCTGCAGCGACACATAAAAGGTGGGGACGGTCACGCCAGCGCCATGCGACTCCGCCGGCACTAACGAGACAAGTTCACTCCTCGTCGCTCCGGCTGGTACCGGTGCCGGCGGTCCACCCAGAAAGGAGCCGATGAATCCTGGCTCCAAAAGCGCACCGTCGAATCGCAAGGCGCTCACCACATTGACGCGCCCGTTGGCGGCCACGTAATTTTCACGCCCGGACGTATTCGGCGCCTGGCAACCAGGCGCCCGCCCCGTGAGTGCCAGACCAAATCAATTGCAGGACCGAACTTTATCCCGACCCGTGGCCGCGCGGCAGAGCGCCGTCAGAATTTTGGGTACCAAATTACCGGTGAGCCTGCGCCGTGGCGATCGCCGGCTGGATCGCGAGTGTGACAAGCGGTCAGCCCGGAGCTCGACGCCGCCCGCCAAGAGGCGCCACTCGCCGACCCGATTGCTCGCAGCGCCACCATCCCTCTGAATACCAGAGCGGATGATTCGGGTGCTCGGGACAGGCCGGCCAGGTCGTGTCGACAACGGTGTCGTGCAGACACTGCTGGACGTCGTCTACGACCTGCTGCTCGAAAACCTCTGGATCGGCCGCGAAGATGCGAATGCGGGCAATCGCCTCATCCACCGCCGATTCGTGACCACCTCCAATGGTTGCCCGCAGATCCGCGTGCAGCAGGCGAGCCACCCGGTCGGCGGTTGCCTGAGAGATCGGACCGTGTTGTTCACGGCGTCGTCGGCTCTCTTCGCATGCGGCACAGTTTGCCACGCCGTTACGAATGACCACGTGGCGGCTGCAGTACACCTGAAAGCAGATGACGCACACGCCGACATCATCGAGCGTCTGAATGTGCTGCTGACATTGAGCACAAGTGGGCGCTGCATCGCTCTTCCACATAGTTCGTTCCTGCTGGAATGTGTCGGTTCTGCGACGGCCTCTGGCAATGCCACTGACAGCGCACCTGCGGGACCATCTGCCCGGCTACCGCTTCCCCGCTCCCGCCACGGGCCTCCTGGTATCAGCTGCCGCCGTCCGGCCGCACGCGCTTGTGAGACGGCGTGCCCAGCGCTACAGTAACAGTATGAAACTCGCCTTTGAGCTGCCCGCGCCCCAGGCAGAGAAACTGCGTGCCGAAGCGAATCGGCTGGGCTTGTCGCCTGAAGATCTTGCCCGCGCTGCTCTGACGGATCTGCTGGCAACGCCCGACCCTGAGTTCCAGGCCGCCGCCGCGCAGGTTGTCGCCAGGAACCAGGAACTCTACCGCCGCCTGGCCTGATGCGGTATTTGACGCTCGGTGAGGTCGTGGCCTTGCACCGGGCAGTTCTCGAAAGCACCGGCGGAGCAACTGGGCTTCGCGACCTGGCGGCGCTCGAGTCCGCCGTCGCACAACCGCGTGCAACGTTCGACGGAGTGGACCTTCACCCGACGATTACCGGCAAGGCCGCGTCCGTGGCGTACTCGCTCGCGCTGAACCACGCATTCGTGGATGGCAACAAGCGAGTCGCCCACGCGGCCATGGAAGTATTTCTCACCCTTAACGGCCTCGAGCTTCGCGCCGACATTGACGAACAGGAAACACTGTTCCTCGATCTTGCCAGCGGACGGTCGAGTCGTCCCGAGCTGGAAGCCTGGCTGGAGCGCCATACGACGCCAAAAGATCGCTGATCTGGTCGTCGAACGAGCTCGGGGCGTCCACACCGTTCGTTGTTCCCCTAACGCCATGCCGCTCGGCCTCGAGCGATAGCTTGGCGATCCAGCTCACCTTCATGTCGACACTTATCGGTCCCGCTCGCGGACTGCTGCGGCTGCTAGACCTCGGCCCGTGAGTCTCGACGCCAGAGCACAAATGCGGTTGCTGCCGCTCCGACGCCGAGACCGATGGGGGCTGCAAACAAAGGGATGGCGGTCGGAGTAGGCGACGAACGAATGGTTGGCCTCACGGTCACACGTCAACCGGGAATAGTCGAAAGAGCCTCCGGAATCCAAACAGGAGTCCGCAGCAGCAACCTCTTGCGCAAACTGGACACCGGCGCCGCCCAAGAGCAGCAAGGCCGCGAGCAGCAGAAATGAAGCGAGCCTCATGACGACGTCGGTCAAGCCAATCGTTACCTGCCAAAGCCCTGGCACATACTGCTCGGGAGTCAGGCTACCGCCCCCTAGGTTACAAGCCAAACACCGGACTCTATCCGCAACGGGCCGCCGGGCGCCAGATGGCTTCGCAAGACCGGTATCCAAATCCCTAGCCCGACTCTCGCGTTGACAGCACTGAGTGCATCAAAGACCACCGTTGCATTTTTTGGAGCGCGGCGCTCATCACGCCGCGGTCGCGATGCGGCGGGCCGGGGCCGCGCCGACCTCTGAGCACCGTGACACGCGGCAGCACCAACACAGGTCCGAGGCGTCCCGGACGGCGGCGCCGATGAGTACGCGATGACGGGCCGGCCAACCTGGAAGGTGAACAGTCGGCTCACCGGCGCAGCGGCAAGCCCCTGGCGACGCCGCATCGTCAGCCTGCGCCGGAGGAGCTGTTTTGCCACGGTGCGAAGCGGGAGGCGCGCCCCGGCCCGCCGCGTCGTGACCGCGAAGGTGCCGGTGGTGGGAGATCGCTGGTCGCCCAGCAGGGGATGTCGCAGAGTGCACCGACCTCTCCGTCCGCGGTAACACTATTCTGCTCGAGCAGCGGGCGCCTCCACACACGCAGCGAGGATGAGCCGCCGTTAGTCGGAAGGACGCTTCGCAATCAGTGGGCTTGGACCCGTGCCGGTGGGAGGGTCGACGATCCAGGCATTGGCCCTGGGGCCGCGCCCCTGTCCGTAGCCACCGGTGATGAGGACGCGCCCGCCGCCGAGAGAGGCCGCGGCGGAGAACTGGCCTGCCAGCGGACCCTCGCCGGGGACGACGTCGCTTGCCCCAGTGGCGGCGTTGTACTCCTCCGGGCTGGCAGCGCCGCCAGCCAGAAGCCACCGTCCGTCGCCGAGGGACAGCGACGTGCCCCGGTGCTTGTAGCGGCCGAGCCGCATCGGGCCGCCCGGGCGGAACTCCCCCGCGACCGGATCGAAAACCTCGACGCTCGAATAGACCCCTTCGTTGTCACGCTCGTCCGCGCCGCCGAGCACCAGCACCCGGCCGTCGTCGAGCACCACGGCATCGTGCTTGTGCCGCCGGATGCCCATCGCCGCCGTTGGCGTGAACCGGCCTGAGGCGACATCGTAAATCTCGGCCGTTCGGGAGATCACGATTGCCTTGCCGCGTCCGCGATGCCCGCCGGCGACGAGCACGCGCCCATCGCGCAGCCGTACCGCCACGTGGCTCTCGCGCGGCTCCTGCATGACCCCGGCGGCCGAGAACCGGCCGGTGCGGGGATCATAGATCTCCGCGCTGGCGAGGAACGTCCATCCGGTGCCGACTCCACCCACGAGGAGCACCCGGCCGTCCGCGAGGAGCACCGCCTCGTGGTTCGACCTCGCCGCCGTCATACGTCCGGTCGCCCGGAACGTGCCCGCCGATGGATCGTAGAGCTCGGCGGTGTCGTGGTACCTACCGTTGCCGCCCATGCCGCCTGCGATCAGCACCGTTCCGTCCGGCAGGCGGGTGGCCGAGTGACTGTGGCGCAGGACCGCCACCCCTGTGATCGGCCGGAAGCGCTCCTCCTCGCGATCGAACAGCTCGGCGCCGGCCAGCTGTGACTCGTCGTCGGTGAAGCCGCCGACGATCAAAACGTTCCCGCCGGGCAGCGTGGTGGCGGTATGCGCCGCGCGCGGCTGCCCCAGGGAAGCCGTGGCGCGCACTCTGCCAATGCCGTCGCGAGCCGGCGTGCCGGCGATCGCGGACCGCGATGGCGGGTCGACTGCGGCAAGCGCGGCGAGCGTCGCAACCAGTGCCGAGACCGCCAGTGGATTGTTCATGTGCATCCTATTCGGCACAGTAGCGCAACCATGGGTCCACGCACACGTTCACGGTGCGGAGGCGAGCAATCCCGCCGGCTCCGGACAGGCTCACGGTCGACGCGCTTGACGCCGGACCTCGGCCGCGTTCGAATGGAGACATGGACACCCGCCAGGCTCCCGCTCCACTTTACAACTGGACGCAGCTCATCTACGCGCTCCATGCGTTCAGCCTGCTCACGGGCATCATCGGCACCGCCACCGTCGTCGGCGCCTTCCTCACCGGATGGCCGTCGATCATTGCGGTGATCCTCAATTACCTGAAACGGTCCGAGGTGCGAGGGATGTGGCTCGATTCGCATTTCCAATGGCAGATCCGGACGTTCTGGTACGGCCTGCTCTGGGTCGGCCTGTGCGTGCTGTTCGTGTTCATCACCTTCGGCATCGGGATCGTCGTCGCCTGGCTGCCGCTCGCCCTCGTCAGCCTGTGGTTCATGTATCGCGTCGTCCGCGGCTGGCTGCGGCTGCGGAGCGGACGGCCGATGTACGCCTGAGCGCGAAGGCGCGTCGGGCCGGACCGCGCCGACCTCTGAGCGCCGTGATGACCGGTCGGCAAACCGGAGGGTGAACAGTCGGCTCACGCCGCAGCGGCACGTCCCTGGCGACGCCGCATCGTCAGGCTGCGCCGAAGGAGCTGTCTTGCCACGGTGCGAAGCGGGAGGCGCGGCGCGGCCCGCCGCCACACGACCGTGGCGGAGCAGCGTGCCCGTGTAGCAGCGTGGCAGCGGAGCAGCGTGGCAGCGTGGCAGCGTGGCAGCGGACAGCGTGGGAGCGGGACAGCGTAGCGGGAAGCGGGAAGCGGGAAGCGGGACAGCGGGAAGCCGGTAGCGAGAGGATATGATTCAGGGATGCGTTACAGACCCTTTGGCGGTACCGGGTGGGACGTTTCCGAAATCGGCTACGGCATGTGGGGCATGGCCGGGTGGACCGGCAGCGACGACGAGGAGTCGCTGAAGTCGCTCGACCACGCGATCGCCCGCGGCTGCAACTTCTTCGACACCGCCTGGGCCTACGGCGACGGCCACAGCGAAGTGCTGCTCGGCGAGGCGCTCAAGCGCCATGCCGGGACGCGGCTCTATGCCGCCACCAAGATCCCGCCGAAGAACCGCAAGTGGCCGGCCCGCCCCGAGTACCCGCTGGACGACGTTTATCCGCCCGACTACATCCGCGAGTACACCGAGAAGAGCCTCGCCAACATGGGCGTCTCGACCATCGACCTCCAGCAGTTCCATGTCTGGAGCGACGCCTGGGCGGACGACGACCGCTGGCAGAAAGCCGCCTCGGGCGCTGAAGGACGAAGGGCTGGTCAAGGCGTTCGGCATCAGCGTCAACCGCTGGCAGCCGGAGAACGTCCTCCGCGCGCTCGACACCGGCCTCATCGACGCCGTCCAGGTCGTCTACAACGTCTTCGACCAGAGCCCGGAAGACGAGCTCTTCCCGGCCTGCCGCGAAAAGAACATCGCCGTCATCGCCCGCGTTCCCTTCGACGAGGGCAGCCTGACCGGCACGCTGACGGCCGACTCACGCTGGCCCGAAGGGGACTTCCGCAATTTCTACTTCACGCCCGAGAAGCTCACGCCGACGCTCGAGCGCGTCGACGGCTCAAGCCGGTCGTGCCGGAAGGGATGACGCTCCCCGAACTGGCGCTGCGGCACATCCTTCAGCACCCGGCCGTGACGACCGTAATCCCGGGCATGCGCAAACTCCGCCACGTCGAGCGAGAACATCGCCGCCAGCGACGGCAGGCGGCTGCCGGAAACGCTCATGGCTGAGCTCAGGCAGCACCGCTGGGAACGGAGCGTCGACTTGGAGTAGGAAGGGCGCAGAAGGCACGCTAAGTCGTTGCAATTGCGGCGCTTAGCATCTACATGGTTCCATTCCTTGCGGCGGGCTGGTATAATGCCCTTTTGCCCGAAGCCTCCAAGGAGCCTGCAGTGAAGGAAGGGATTCATCCCCAAGTACCAACGAGATCGAGGCGCGCTGCGCGTGCGGCGCGACGTGGAAGACCCGCTCGACCAAGCCCGAGCTGCACCTCGAGATCTGCAACAACTGCCATCCGTTCTTTACCGGCCGCCAGAAGCTGGTAGACACCGAAGGGCGCGTCGAGCGGTTCACCAAGCGGTTCGGCGTGCAGACGTCCGAGAGCCGCAAGGCGGCCGCGAAGACCAAGAAGGCCGAGAAGACCGAAAAGGCCGCCGTCGGCGCCAAGTAGCGCCGCCCACACCGATCGCGACCTCCCGGACGCTCAGCTCGAAAAGAGCTGGGCGTCTGTTTTTGCCGGGGTGCGCCCGGCGTCCCGGTCTCCCGGCTGCCCCTCCCCGTTCCACCCTCTCGCTGATCTTCCGTCGAGCGCGCCAGCCGGTGGCGCATCCCGAGCGCCCGCGCCGCCGGCTCGCCTCCTGCAGCGCGAACATCGCCAGTTCGCGCGCGCCGTCAGAGATCCCGCTGGCGGTGCTCGTGATGAATCGCCAGCGCTTCGACCGCGAACTGGCGCAGGTCGCCAAGCCGCGCCAGCCGCCGCACATGGCGCGGCTCGGTCAGCTCGACAGATCGCCCGCCATGCCGCCGCCGCCTCTTCGAACCGGCGCTCGCGCCGCCGCCGCAGGCCAAGCCTGTAGAGCGCCTCTCCCCTCACCTCCGCGGTCGCCGAATCGGCCGCCGCCGGTAGCAACATTCCGCCCGGTCGAGCGCACCGGCCCGTTCGTAGACGCGGCCGAGCGCCAGCGCTTCGGCCTCGTCGCGGCAGGCGTGGTGCCCGTCGCGCGCCAGCCGCAGGCGCGCGCGCCGTCACGGCCGCCAGCGACACGAGATCGAGGCGGTTGTGCTCGAGCACCGGCTCGAGCGGACGCGGATCGCCGCTGCGCAGGAAGTTGAAGAAGCGCGCCGGGATTTCGAAGCCGGGAACGTCGCCGACCCGCATGACGCCGAACAGCGTCCGCTCGAGCGTTGACAGGCGGCAGCCGGCCTCCTCGATTTCGCCGCCGGACCCGGGCGCGCGATCGCCACAGCCGCCGCGCCGGGTGGAGCATGTCGAAGTGCGGCACGTCCGCCCAGCGGGCATCCGCATGCCGATGGAACACCCAGCGCGTCTCCATCACCGGCACGTCGAACGTCTTGCCGTTGTAAGTGACGATCAGATCGCAGCCGGCGAAGAAGTCGGCCACCGCCGCCAGCAGCGCGCGCTCGCCGGCGTGGCTGGTGAGCAGGAACTGGCGGACCTGGAAGGCGCCGAGATCGAAGTAGCCGCAGCCGACCAGGAACGCCAGCGTGCCGGCGCCGCCGCTCAGGCCGGTGGTCTCGAGGTCGATGAACACGGTGCGCGGAAAGCGGCGCGCGCTGCCCCCAGCCTCGCTCCCCGCCGCGCCGGCCGCGCAGCGCCCGCAGCGACGGATCGAGGATGCCGAGCGCATCGCCATCCTCGCGATCGCAGTCGCCGATGCGGATCGCTCCGTGCCAGCGATCGGCCTCGTAGCGCCGGTCGATGACGAGGCACGGGCCGAACGCGGTCTCGGTGACAGCGTCCGCCGAGCAGTCGCACTCACCCGCCCGAGGTCCGATCGTCGCCTCGTAGCCGCCGCTGTCGGGCTCGTAGGTGAGCTCGCGGAGCGGCGCCCCGGCCGGCTTCCCGGATTCCCGCCGGACGATCGCCCGCAGCCGCGACGAGAGGTCCACGTCAGGCGGCCTCCGCGGCGAGTCGAGCGCGTCGAGGATGCGCGAGCGCCACCTGTCTTGGCGTGCGGCCCGGTGTTGCCCTCGGGCCCGACGCACGACGGGCAGCCGGACTCGCACGGGCAGCCGGCAATCAGCTCGCGCGTCCGCGCCAGCAGCGGCGCGTGCATCTCGAACAGCGGCCGGCTGAAGCCGATGCCGCCCGGGATAGTTGTCGTAGATGAAGACGTTCGGCTCGGTCGCGAGCGCGTCGGGCACGCCGCCGATGCCGCCGGTCCGCGCCGACCGCTCGAGCGCGCCGCCGTCCACCGACAGGCCGATGTCGTGGCCGTCGCACATCAGCAGCAGCTGCGCGACGTTCTTCATCGCGAACGCCAGGCCGACGACGCCGTCGCGGCGATCGTCGCCGGCAAACGGCAGCGCCGCCATCACCGCCGACGGAATCGTCAGCCAGTACGACGAGGTGTGCATCTGCTGCTCGGGCAGATCGAGCTCGCCCGAGCCGACGTTCTCGTTGGTGTAGAACTTGATCTTCTTGAAGCCGACGACGCGCGAGACGACGTGGACCTCGCCGTGCGAGCGGATCGCGCCGGGGCCGGATACGCCCGCCGGCTCGAGATCGCCGGGGAGTGCCGCTGAAGCTCGAGCTGCCGAGGGCCGGGAGCTCTGCGTCGTCAGCCGGCAGCTGGGAGCTGGGAGCTGGCAGCTCGTCGTCGTCAGCGGTGAGCTGGGAGCTGGAAGCTGCGAGCTGGCGACCCGTCTCGAACGTGTCGAGGATCGTGACCTTCGTGTAGGTGATCGCGTCGGTGTAGTAGTCGCAGTCGACCGCGCGCACGTAGGCCTTGCGGCCGTCGAAGTCGAGCCGCTCGACCTGGAACAGCGCCCTTCGACGATGTAGATCGCCTTCTCGTGCAGCGTCGACGGGCCGCTGGTGAAGTCGGTCTCGCCGATGACCCGCTCGCCGTGCGTGGTGTCGACGATCGACGAAGTTGTCGGACGACACCGACCGCAGGCTGACCGCGTCGGCCGGGTACGACTCGTTGGTCCAGTTCCACTGGCCGTCGGCCTGATGGACGAAGCCCTCCTCGGCGAGGACGCCGAGCACCGCCTGAATGTCGACCTCGTCGCGGCGCCTCGCGACGCCGAACTGTCTCGTCGTCTCGTGAACGGCAGCTCGAACGCCGCGCACTTCACGTGGTCGAGCAGGATGTGCAGGTTGTCGGGATTGATCAGCGCGTGCTCGGGCGATGGCGTCGAAGAAATACGACGGGTTGCGGACGATGAACTGATCGATCGGCGCGCTGCTGGCGCACCAGCACCGCCGCCGATCGCGTCGTCGCGGCGCCCGGCGCGGCCGGCGCGCTGCCAGGTCGCGGCAATCGTTCCCGGGTAGCCGGCCATCACCGACACGTCGAGCGCGCCGATGTCGATGCCGAGCTCGAGCGCGTTGGTCGAGACCACCGCGCGCACCAGCCCGTCGCGCAGCCCGCGCTCGATCTCGCGGCGGCGGTTCGGCAGGTAGCCGCCGCGATAGCCGCGGATGACGTCGGCCGCGCCCGGCGGGCCGTGGAAGGCATCCTTCAGATACGTCGTCAGGATCTCGACCGCCAGCCGGCTCTGCGCGAAGAGGATCAGCTGCAGGTTGTGCTTCAGGAACTCGAGCGCGACCCGCCGCGCCTCGGCCAGGTACGAGCGGCGGATGCCGAGCTGCGCGTTGACGACCGGCGGGTTGACGAAGAGGAAGAACTTCTCGCCGCGCGGCGCGCCGCTCTTCTCGACCAGCTCGAACGGGCGCCCGGTCAGCCCCTCGGCCAGCTCGCGCGGATTGGCGATCGTCGCCGACGAGCAGATGAAGACCGGATCGGACCCGTAGTGCCGGCAGATCCGCTGCAGCCGGCGCAGGATGTTGCGCGAGGTGGCTGCCGAACACGCCGCGATAGGCGTGCAGCTCGTCGATGACGACGAAGCGCAGGTTCTCGAACAGCTTCGCCCAGCGCGGATGGTGCGGCAGGATCCCCGAGTGCAGCATGTCGGGATTGCTGAGCACGACGTGGGCCTTGCCGCGGATCGCGCGCCGCGCATCCGACGGCGTGTCGCCGTCGTAGGTGAAGACGCCGATCTCGACGTCGGTGTCGCTCGCTGACGAGCTCCGACAGCGCGTGCAGCTCGGCGAGCTGATCCTGCGCCAGCGCCTTGGTCGGGAAACAGATACAGCGCGCGGGTCGACGGATCCTGCAGGATCGCGTTCAGCACCGGCGCGTTGTAGCAGAGCGTCTTGCCCGAAGCGGTCGGCGTGATGGTGACGACGTTGCGGCCGCCGAGCGACGTGGCCGAACGCTTCGGCCTGATGCGTGTAGAGCTGCTCGACGCCCCGCGCCGCCAGCGCGCTCCGCAGCCGCGGGTCGGTCCCTTCAGGATAGGGGGCGAACGACGCTGCAATCGCCGGCAGGCGATGCGCCGCCGTGACGATCGGATCCGCCGGATCGCTCACCGGGCCGCGGGACGCGGTCAGCCGGGTCAGCGCCTCCTGGAGGGAGCGGTCCTTTTCTCCGGTAACGACGGGAAGGGTCTCTTGCGCCATGGAAACTGTTGAGCGGTGAGGAATTGAGGCCCGATCGTAGCAGGCGCGGGCCGGGCGATCAAGAGGCGAAACGGCCGTCGAGCACCTGCTCGATCTCGTCCGCGGCCCGGGCGGCGCCGTCCTCGGACCTGATCCGCTCCCCTACCGCCGCCGCCCGGGCAGCGTAATCAGGCGCCATCAGCCGCGTCAGCTCCGCAACCACCCGGTCGACGCGATAATGACCCCGCGAAATCGTCCGCGCCACCCCGAGCCGGGTGACGCGCCTGGCATTGTCGGGCTGGTCCTGTCCGAAGGGGACGACCAGGCTGGGACGGCCGGCGCGCAGCGCCTGGGCGGTGGTGCCCACCCCGCCCTGATGAACGATCACGGATGCGCGGGGCATGACCAGCGCATGCGGCGCGTAGTCGAACACGCCGATGCCGGGCGGCACCCTCGCGCGGAGCGGGGCCGGATCCTCGCCGACGAGAAGCAGCGCCCGCCGCCCGAGCGCGTTCGCCGCCGCGATGCTGACCTCGTAGAAATCGTCCGCCACCCACACCGCCGACGAACCGAGCGTGAACACGATCGGCGGCTCCCCGCCATCGAGAAACGTCGTCAAGCCGGGGTCGGCCGGGCGCGACGGCGCCGCGTCGTAGAACGGGAAGCCGGTGACGACGGTCTGCGGCGGATAGTCGCGCTGCTTCGCCCCGAGCACCGGCGAGAAGAGGGCCAGCACGCGCGCCGGCGAGTGCTGCCCCTCGAACAGCGGATGCTGGCCGCGCGCCAGGCCGAGCTCGGCGCGAAGGCGGTAGATCGGCGCCATCCACCTGTCGCTGACGACGCGCACGATCTGCCTGAACGCCCGGCCGGCAATGGGGTGCACCGCCAGGACGGCGCGCAGCGCCGGCGCTCCCGGCGGCGTCGGCGGATCCCACGCCGAGATGAACCCCATCGGGGCGAGCACCGCCGACACCCACGGGATGCCGGTCCGCTCGGCGACGATCGGCGCCGTCTGCGGCAGCTGGTGGGAGACGAGCAGATCCGCTCCCGCGGCGGCCGCCAGCGTATCGTCGTAGGCCTCGCGCATCTGCGGTCCGAGGAGACCGGTGAACAGGAAGTGCGGGCCGCTCCTCGCGTCGAGCACCTTGCGAATCAGTTCCCGCGCGTCGCTCTCGCTCGCCGGCACATCCGGCCTGACCGGCCGGAACTCGACGCCGGCGCGCTCGACGTTGTCGCGCCACGACGGCAGCGTCGCGACCACCGGGTCGTGCCCGCGGCGCTTCAATTCGAGCGCCACGGCCAGGAACGGATGCAGGTCGCCGAGCGATCCCCAGGCGGTGCAGACGATCCGCGCCATTCCGACTCAGACCCCGCGGGCGTCGTCCGCAGCCGCCGGCTGCAGAAGCCGCTCGCGCGACGCCGCGGCGACGATGCCGCTGAGGCCGATCAGGCCGATCACATTCGGAAACACCTGCAGGGCGTTCATCAGATCGCCCCACGCCCACACCGTCGTCACCTTCGAGACGGCGCCGAACGGGATCAGGCAGGCAGTACGCCCACCGGTACGGCGTCGTCACCTTCCGGCCGAAGATGTACTCGAAGAACTGCTCGCCGAAGTACGCCCAGCCGATGAGCGTGGTGTAGCCGAACAGGAACGCGCAGAAGGCGACGATGTAGCCGCCGAAGACCGGCATCACGCTGTTGAAGCCGGCCGCGACCGCCGCCGTGCTGGTCAGGCCGGACTGCCAGACGCCGGTCAGGAGCAGCGTCATCGCGCTGATCGTGGAGGTCACGAACGAAACGATGAAGACCTCCATTACCGCGTTCAGCCCCTGCTGGGCGGGCTGCGCGCTCCGGGCGGTGCCGTAAGCGACCGCGGCGGTGCCGTAGCCGGCCTCGTTGGCGTAGATGCCGCGGGCGATGCCGTAGCGCATCGCGACCAGCAGTCCGATGCCGCCGCCGGCCGCCGATCGCATCGAGAAGGCGCTCTCGAAGACCAGCGAGAGCACCGCCGGAATCTTCGTCACGTTGGCGAGGATCACGATCAAGCCGCCGGCGAGATACAGCCCGACTTTCAGCGGCGACAGCTTTTCGGCGGCGCTCGCAATCGCCTTGATCCCGCCGATGATCACGAGCCAGGTCATCACGGCGATGACGATGCCGGAGACGATCTTCGGGATGCCGACGACGCTGTAGAGCGCCAGGGCCATCGAATTCGGCTGGGTGAAAGGGGTGGTCGTGAGGGCGGCGACCGCGGCGACGAGCGCGAAGAGCCAGGCCAGGAACGGCGACTTCAGGCCGTCGCGCAGGTAGTACATCGGCCCGGACAGGACGACGCCGGCGCGCGACTCGCGGAAGGTGACGCCGAGGACCGCCTCGCTGAACTTGATCGCCATCGCGACGAAGCCGTAGACCCACATCCAGAACAGCGCGCCGGGACCGCCGGAGACGATCGCGGTGGCGACGCCGGCGATGTTGCCGGTGCCGATCGAGGCGGCGAGCGCCGTCATGAAGGCCTGGAACGGCGTCACCGCGCCGGTCGTGCCGGTGCCTCTGCGGACGAAGGCGACGCGAATGGCGTCGCCGAAGCGGCGGACCTGGACGACGCCGAGGCGCAGGGTCAGAAAGAGGCCGGTGCCAAGGAGCACCGTGACGACCCACGGCATGAAGAGCGCGTCGGCGAGCGACTGCAGCATGGGTATAAAGCTATCAGCTAAGAGAGGCCAGGGGCCAGTTGCCAGTTGCCAGTTGCCAGCTTCCAGCTGCCAGCTGCCAGCTTCCAGCTATCTGGTTACCGGTTACCGGTTACTGGTTACTGGCTGCTGGCTTCAGCGGGAAGCGGGAAGCGGGAAGCGGGAAGCCTGAAGCCGTTAAATATTCGATCTCGACTGGCAGCCGTCCACGGTCAGCGACGCGCCGCTGACCCAGCTCGCTTTCGAGGAGGCGAGGAAGGCGACGACCGCGCCGACTTCCTCGGGGCGGCCGAAGCGGCCGAACGGAAGCTCGCGCTTGACGAAGTCGGCGATGCCGGCGGGGTCGGCCTGCTGGCGCGCGTGCCAGGAGCCGCCCGGGAAGAGAATCGATCCCGGCGCGAGGCTGTTGACCCGGATGTTGAGCGGCGCGAGCTGCTGGGCGAGCGACTTGGCGAGGCTGATCTCGGCGGCCTTGACGGCGTTGTAGGTCATGCGTCCGCCCGACTCGCGGCCCCAGATCGACGCGATCATGATGATCGCGCCGCCGCCGCGGGCCTTCATGTGCGGAACGGCGAGGCGCGAGGCACGGATCGCCGGGAAGAGCGTCTCGTCGAAGGCCGCCTGCCATTCGGCGTCGGTTGTATCGACCAGCCCGGCGCCGCCGCCGCGGCCGACATTGTTGACGAGGATGTCGAGGCCGCCGAAGCTCTCGACCGTCCGATCGACGACGAGGGCGATGCCGTCGGGCGTCGAGACATCGGCCTGGACCGTCATCACCATGTTCGGCCGCCGGGCGCTGGCCTCGACCTCGACCGCCGCCTCGGCGAGGCGCTCGGGGTTGCGCGCGCAGAGGCAGACGCGGCAGCCCTCGAGGACGAGCGCCCGCGCGCTCGCCAGTCCGAGGCCGCGGCTCGATCCGGTGACGATGGCAATCTTGTCGGTCAGGGCGAGATCCATGGTGATGGGCAGGAAAGCTGGCAGATGCGGGGGCCGCGATTAGTCGGGCCGGCCGCCGGTCAGGTCGTTGAGCCGCCAGTCGAACGGATGGAAGACGACCGTGAACTGGTTCTTCTGCAGCAGCTCCTTTTCGAGCGGCAGCAGGTTCGGGGCGATGAACGCCGCCGCGGCGCGCTCGATCGGCGAGCGCTGCGCGAAGGGTCCTTCGGGTCCCTTGTCGTAGGCGGCCACGAACTCCGCCTCGTGCCAGCTGAGGATTGGCGTCAGCGAAATCTTCGCGGCAGAGCGATCGACGATCAGCATCGTCCGCTCGGCGACGAACTCCTTCCGGATCTCGTCGAGCTGCCCGGCGATGCGGCCGCCGGTGAACGCGTCACTGTGGAGCCGGCCGCCGCCGACCGCGCCGCGGCCGAGCGCGAGCTGCAGCCGGGGCTCCTTGAACTCGGGCAGGATGGTCTTCTCGATCTCGTCGAGCGTCACGTTGCGTCCCGCCGCACGATGGCGGAGCGTCTCGAAGGCGCCGGGAATCTGCCGGATGCTGTTGGCGGGATATTTCGTGCTGGTGCCGTGAATCGGATACCTGTCGATCACCGTCTGGAGGACGAACGCGTTGTAGGCGTTCACCCAGAAGGCCATCTGCTCGTCGCGCGGCCAGGCGTCGTAGACCGCCGGCGCCACGTTCAGCGAGGTGATGTAGCGGTCGAGCCGGCCGCGCTCGGACTTGAGCGCCCGGTAATACACCAGGCCGTCGCGGACGTTCGTATCGAGGATCTGATCGAGCGGCCGGTGCAGCGTGTCGGCGAGCGCAGACGCCTGCGCGGCGCGGGGCGCGGCCGCGACGCCGGCTGGCGCATTGGCCGGGCCGGACAGCACAGCGGCAATCAGGAGCCCGGCGGGGGCATATCGAAACATCGAATGATCCTAGCGCATCCCCGGAATCAGAGGTGGGACTGGAGGAAATCCGCGAGCGCGGCCGAGAAGACGGCCGGCGCCTCGAGGTTGGCGAGATGCCCGGCCTCCGGAATCACCACCAGGCGCGACCGGGTGATCGCGCGGTCCATCGCCTCGGCGTCAGCCGGCGGCGTGATCTCGTCCTCCGCGCCGACGATCACGAGCGCCGGCCAGCCGATTTTCGCGAGCTCGGGGGTCGAGTCGGGCCGGCCCATCATCGCCTCGAGCGCTCCCTCGATCGCGTCCACGCTCGCGGCCTCGATCATCGCGCGGACCGCGGCGGCGACCTCGGGCCGCGACGACTGCGTGGTCTGTCCGAGGAGCTTCGGCAGCATACGCTCCGCGACGGCCGCCGCACCGCCGGTCCGGGCGAGCTCGATCATCTCCCGGCGTCCCTCCCGGGCGGCGGTCGAGTCGGGCTGGGGCCGGGTGTCGGACAGGATCATGCCGGTGAAGCGCTCGGGCGCGCGGCGACAGAGCGCCAGGGCGACATAGCCGCCCATCGACAGGCCACCGATCGTCGCCTCCGGAATTTCCAGCGCGTCCATCACCCCGCCCACGTCATCGGCGAAGTCGTCCATCGTCGGCGGCGTGGCGCCGGGGACGGAGACGGCTTCCGGTCCGAAGCCGCGCAGGTCGGGGGCAACGAAGCGCCAGCCTTGTGGCACCGCTTCGAGCTGCGCGCGCCACATGTCGGCATTGAGCGGGAAGGCATGAAGCAGGAGGACGGGCCAGCCGGCGCCGGCCTCGAGACAGCGGGTCGGACGCCCGCCGACGGTCACGCGACGTTCGCGAATCACGCCCCGATCATACCGTCTGCGGCCGATCGGACGTGTTTTTCAGACTGATCCTGCAGAATCAACGACTTACGCTAAAGATGAGTGTCCCCCTGGGCCCTAGATGAAGCGGGTCAGGGTGACGTCGAGGACGCGCTGCTGCTTCGCACCGCGGTGCCACTGCACCAGGATCGGGCTCTGGTAGGTGCCTTCGACGACGGCGCCGCGACCGGGCTGGGCGCGGTCGGAGACGAGCAGGCTGACGGACCGCTTCATTCGCAGGAAGCGCGAGGCCGGCATCGCGATCGCCCGCGACAGCACGCTCTCGACCATCGACTCCCGCAGGCCGAGCGCGTCCACGAAGCGGTTGAAGACGCGGACCATGTCGTACTTCGCGTAGTCGAGCGTGCGGGCGGGAATCGCGCGCGGGTTGCCGAGCATGTGACCGGCCTTCTCGGCCATGAACCGCACCGGGTCGCGCAGCACCTCCGACAGATCGTGGCGCATCAGCAGCGTCTCGTACTCGTTCACGGTCAGCCCGGCATGGCGCTCGCCCGGTCCGAGCGAGAGGCGGATGCGTCCCTTGGTCACCTCGTGGTGCGCCAGCAGCTCGGCGCACTGCTCGTAGACGCCAAGGCGCGGATCCTTGAGGTTCACCGACTCGACGCTGTGGCCCGCGACCGGTACCACCACCCGCGCCTGCGCGACGGTCTCTTCAGCCGAATAGCCGAGGACCGTGGTGCGCCGCGTGCGCGGCCGCCCGTCGTGCACGCCATCGAGGTCGATGAACGACATCGGCTCGCCGGGCCGGTTCAGGTACGAGACGCAGGTCCGCAGCGCTCCGGCCATGAACGCCAGGTGCGAGTCCGCATTCAGCGGCTCGGCCGGCTTCTGGGCTTCCGACAGCTCCGTGCGGCGCTCGATCTTGTCGTGCTCGTAACCGGCCCCCTGCGGAAACATGGTCCGGAAGAGGTCGATGTACGCCATGACGCCGGCGCGGTTCTGGTTGAGCCGGGCGGCGACGGACTGGTCGATGTAGCCGGCCGTCGTATGGAAGGAGCAGCAGAGCGCGCGAGGGTATTCGTCGAGGGCATCGCCGTGCCGCTCCGAGACTTCGCGGCGGACGTCGAATACATCGACGCGGGACCGGGGGGTCAGCTCGAGCGAGAACTCGATAGGAGTTGCTGGCATCTCACGGCGCCGACACGTCGCAGCCAATCCATCCGCCGCGACGACAGCAGCGGATAAGCATAACACAGACTTGAGGTTAGCTGCCTCAGCGGGGGCGTCCGCTGCTGGAGCCGCCGCCCGGCCCGCGGCGCGGGCCGCCGTAGCGAGATGGCCGGCCCTGGCCCCCCGGCCGCCCGCCGTGGGCCGGCCGCGGCGCATGCGGAGACGCCGGCGGCACTGCCTGGCCGCGCTGGTTCGCGGATCGGCGCGCGGCGTTGACGGCCGCACGGGCGCGCTCGTCCCGCTTGCGCGCCCGGATCTCGGCGATGCGGTCGGCGAGCGGGATCTCCAGCTTCGGCGCGGTCTTGGCGTTGTAATCGAAGTCCGGCACCGTCACCCGGGGCAGCCGGCGGGAAATCGCCCGCTCGATATCGCGCAGGTTGCCTTCCTCCTCGGGTGAGACGAACGTGAACGCATCACCGGTGGCCTCGGCGCGCCCGGTCCGGCCGACGCGGTGGATGTAATCCTCCGGCACCAGCGGCACGTCGAAGTTGATGACGTGGCCGAGCGCATCGACGTCGATGCCGCGCGCCGCGATGTCGGTCGCCACCAGCACCGGAAACCGGCCGGTCTTGAAGCCCTCGAGCGCGGCGGTCCGCTGCGCCTGCGATCGGTTGCCGTGAATGCGCTCGGCACGGACGCCGGCCTTCACCAGGTGGTCGGCAAGGCGGTTGGCGCGATGCTTCGTGCGCGTGAAGACGAGCGCCTGCTTGATGTCGCCGCGCTGCAGCAGGCTGACGAGCAGCACCGGCTTCAGCCCCTGGCTGACCGGATAGACCGCCTGGGTGATGCCGGAGGCCGGCGCCGCCTGGCGCTCGCGCTGGATCGATACCGGGTTGCGGAGCATCTCCCCGGTCAGCGCCGCGATCGGCGGCGGCATCGTCGCGCTGAAGAACAGCGTCTGACGCTTGGCCGGAACGTAGCGGAGGATCTTCCGGATCTCGGGAAGGAAGCCCATGTCGAGCATCCGGTCGGCCTCGTCCAGGACGAGAAACTCGAGAGACGTCAGCCGGGCGTACGGCGCGCGCAGGTGATCGAGCAGGCGCCCGGGCGTCGCGATCAGGACGTCGACGCCGCTGCGGAAGGCGTGCTCCTGCGGCCCCATCCCGACGCCGCCGAAGATCGACGCGCCGGTAATCGGCGTATGGACCGCCAGGTCGTTGAGGTCGGCCAGGATCTGCGCGGCGAGCTCACGCGTCGGCGCGAGCACGAGCGCGCGCGTCGTCCCGCGCGGCTTCTCGATCAGCTTGTTGAGAATCGGCAGCAGGAAGGCCGCGGTCTTGCCGCTGCCGGTCTGCGCGCAGGCCAGGACGTCGCGCCCCTCGAGCCCTGGAGGAATCGCGTCGGCCTGAATCGGTGTCGGCCGCGCAAAGCCAAGTTCCTTGATGCCCTTGAGGAGGCTGGGGTGAAGCTTGAGATCGGTAAATGACAAAAAATCTTTCCAAATCCTGACAGGTGTTAGTTTTTCTTCCCGGTGAAGGTTCCCTCCGCGAGGTCCCCCAACTTGACGGCGCCCTTCATCGACGCGCCGTCAACAGTGCCGGTATAGGCGATGTGCATCGCGGTGCCCTGGACGTCGAGGTCGACGGCAAACGCGATCGCCGAGCCATGGACGGTGCCGGTGACCGGCGCCTCGCCAAGCTGGCCGGTGTAGTGGCCGGTGAGCTGCTCGCCATTCTGCGTGAAGACGAAGGTCGGCGATCCGGATCCCGCACTCGTTTCGACCGCGACCGCCCACGTGCCGCTGACGTCGACGCTCGCCGCCGCCGCGGCGGCGGCGGCCGCACCGCGCCGCGCGGTCCACTCGGCCTTGCCGGTGCCGCCGAGATCCGCCGAGCCCTTCATCGCGTCGCCGTCCACGGTACCGTTCATGGTGATCGCGATCGGCCCGTTCTGGGTCGGCACCGTGAACCAGATCGTCACCGCCTGTTCCTTGACGCTGGCTTCGACAGGCATGTCCCCCTGCTGGCCCGAGAACACCCCCACCAGCTTGGCGCCATCGTCCTTCAGCGTCAGCGTCGACGGCGGGATCGGCCCGGAGTCGAGCGTCACGTTGACGGTCCAGGTGCCGACGACATCGGCCGGCGACGCGGCCGCGGGCGCCGCAAACGCCAGCAGGCCCAGCCCGCACATCAGCAGTTTCTGCAAGCTCATCTTCTGTTCTCTTCTTCCCGGATCAGCCCGGCTTCGCTGCGCTGACTCTTCCGTCGTTCGCGAGCCCGCAGCTCCCGCCCGCAACGACCCTCTGCAACGGAGGGCATCCTACGCTACCACGCCAGGGTCCGCCGCCGCCGAGCGCAGCTTTCCTCCCGCCAGCACCCCGACGACGCCAATCGTGCCGACGACGGCCGCGTACCACGACGGCTGCGGTCCGGCCACCGTCTGGCTCGCCGAAATGATCGCCAGCAGCGCCGTCAGCGCGGCGAGGGCGGCCGCGTGCGCCATCGGCGCCCGGTCCCCGATTCGAGCCGCCAGCCAGCCCCCGAACACGGCGCCAATAAAGCTGAGCGCCAGATTGGCGGCCAGGTAGAGCGGCGGCACCGCCGCCGGCGCCGCTCCGGCCGCTGCCGCCCGCATGCCTCCTGGAATGAACAACTGCGTGGCGATGATCGTGCCGGCCATCACCGTGGCGGCCATGAAGCCGAACCCGACAAGCACGGCGGCGACGCTCCGCAGGCTCTGCAGCATTGACCTGGCGCCTCAGAGCACGCGGATGACGTCGGACCGCGTGATGATGAACGTCTTCTCGGTCTTGAAGTCGCGGACCAGCACCGCCGGATTCTCCGGCGTGATCATCGTCGACAGCAGGTCGACCGGGGTCGAGATGTCGACGAACGGAAACGCCGGCTGCATGATCGTCTCGACCGGCTTCGTCTTGACCGCCGGATCGGCAATCAGCTCGCTCGTAGAGGTGCGTCTCGTTGAGCGAGCCGACCAGCCGCTTGTCGCGGGTGATCGAGATCTGCGAGAAGTCGTGCTCGGCTCATCAGCTTGACCGCGCGTCTCGACCGGCTCCGCGCCCTCGATGGCGAGCAGTTCGCCCGACAGGCCGGAGGCGACCAGGTCGCGCGCCGTCATGCCCGACTTCTCGAGGAACCCCTTCTCGCGCATCCAGTCGTCGTTGAACATCTTGCCGAGGTAGCGCGAGCCGTGGTCGTGGAAGATCACGACGACGACGTCGTCCGTCGTGTGAAGTGCTCCTTCAGCTGCAGCAGGCCGGCCATCGCCGAGCCGGCCGAGTTGCCGGCGAAGATGCCCTCTTCGCGGGCGATGCGGCGCGTCATCATCGCCGCGTCCTTGTCGGTGACCTTCTCGAAGTGATCGATCACCGAGAAGTCGACGTTCTGCGGCAGGAAGTCCTCGCCGATGCCCTCGGTGATGTACGGATAGATCTCGTTCTTGTCGAAGATGCCGGTCTCCTTGTACTTCTTGAACACCGAGCCGTAGGTGTCGATGCCCCAGACCTTGATCTTCGGGTTGCGCTCCTTCAGGTAGCGCGCCGACGCCGCTGATCGTGCCGCCGGTGCCGACGCCGACGACCAGGTGGGTGATGCGTGCCGTCGGTCTGCTCCCAGATCTCCGGACCGGTCTGCTCGTAGTGCGCCGCGGAGTTCGACAGGTTGTCGTACTGGTTGGCCTTCCAGGAGTTCGGGCACTTCCTTCTCCAGCCGCGACGACACCGAGTAGTACGAGCGCGGATCCTCCGGATCGACGTTGGTCGGGCAGACGATCACCTCGGCGCCGAACGCCTTGAGCGCGTCGACCTTCTCCTTCGACTGCTTGTCGGTGGTCGTGAAGATGCACTTGTAGCCCTTGACCACCGCGGCAATCGCCAGGCCCATGCCGGTGTTGCCGGAGGTGCCTTCGATGATCGTGCCGCCCGGCTTCAGCAGCCCGGCCCGCTCGGCATCCTCGATCATCCGCACCGCCATGCGGTCCTTGATCGAGTTGCCGGGATTGAAGGTCTCGATCTTGGCGAGCACCGTGGCGTCGGTGACGTCGCGCGTGATGCGGTTGATCCGGACCATCGGGGTGTTGCCGATGGCGTCGAGGATGTTGCGGGCGATGGGGGGAAGCGGCACTCCGCTCGATTATAGCAACCCGTTACTTCCGCGCGGCGGTGAGTTCGCCGCCGCCGTAGCGCGCCGCCGACTTCTCGCGGGCCCGGGCGGCGACTTCGTCGCGGTTCTTCGGCGGGGCGGTGGTGACGAGCGACCGGATGAGACGGCGCGCCGCGGCCGTGACCTCGTCCACCGCCTGGTCGAAGGCGGCCTCGTTGGCCTTCGACGGTTTCGTGAAGCCGCTCACCTTGCGGACGAACTGCAGCGCCGAGGCGCGCACCTCATCGTCGGTGGCGGGCGGCGCGAAGTTGAACAGCGGCTTGATGTTCCTGCACATGTCTGGACCTTTCGCGGGCGATCGAGCGCCTGCCCGGGCGTTTCGCTAGAGGACGTCGGGCCGCGCGACGTAGGTTTTCCGCGCCCGCGCCTTCAGGCCCGGCTGGCGCAGCCGGACCTCGAGGCGGTGCGTCTTGCCGTCGAAGGTCTGCGGCGTGAAGGCGAGCGCGTACTGGCGATGGAGCTCGTCGGCGACGGCGCTGAACGTCGTCGACAGATTGTTCGCCGAGGTCAGCTCGAAGTAGCCGCCGCCGGTCGAGAGCGCGATGTGCGGCAGACCCGGGTCGGGCTTCTCGAACTCCGGCGGGGCCCCGATCCCGCCCGGCGTGCCGATCGCGCCGACCGACGGTCCGCGCCCTCGGCCCCGGCCCCGGCCGGGATAGTAGGTGCGTCCGGCCAGGCCGATCGCGAAGACCATCACGTCGTGCTCCTCGGCGTTCTTCATGACTTCGGCGAGGCTGATGCTGCGGCTGTTCATCGGCCGGTCGACGCCGTCGGTGAACACCAGAATGACGCGCCGTCCGTCCTGGTGCTGGAGGGCGGTGATGCCGACGTTGACGGCGTTCCAGAGCGGCGTTGGCCCGGGCTCCTGGAGGTCGGTCCGGAGAATCTCGATCAGGTCGCGCTTGCTGCCGGTGAAATCGCGCGGATCGACCTGGATGCGGTTGGCGAAACTGCCGACCCGCGCCTTGTCGCCGGGCAGCAGCTGGCCGACGAACACCTCGGCGGCGGACCGGACCAGGGTGAAGTTGCTGAACATGCTGCCGCTGCGATCGAGCATCAGCACGACGGTGATCGGCTGGACGCCGCTGTCGAACAGCGTGATCGGCTGAAGGCGGCCGTTGTCGTAGACCTCGAAGTCGTCCTGCTTCAGGTCGCCGACGAGCTTGCCGGCCTCATCCGAGACGGTCACATACACGGCGACGGTGCGCGCACCGGTACGGAACACCGGCTCCTGGGGTCGAACGACTATGGGCGCGGCCAGCGAGAGCAGGGCTGCGAGGGCGAGGGGGCCCGGGATGTGCCGCGGCGTGCGCATGACTGCCCCGCTTTCACCAAGCCGAGTGGACGTGCCGGCGGATTCGCGCCGTATACATGTCGGCCACCGCCGCCATCGTCGCCGGCGGCAGCAGCGGGAGGTCGGCGGCAGCGGCATTCTCGCGCGCCTGGGCGTCGGTCCTGGCGCCGGGAATCGCACAGGTGACGCCGTCGAACATCAGGGTCCAGCGGAGCGCCAGCTGCGCCAGCGTCCGGCCGGCCGGCACCAGCGGCCGCAGCGCCTCGACGGCGTCGAGCCCCGCCTCGTAGGGCACGCCCGACAGCGTCTCGCCCTTGTCGAACTCCTGGCCGTCGCGGTTGAACTGCCGGTGATCGTCCGCCGCGAACACCGTGTCGCGGCGCAGCTTGCCGGTGAGCAGCCCGCTCGCCAGCGGCACCCGCGCGAGGATGCCGACGCCGCCGGCGTGCGCCGCCGGCAGCACCTCCTCGGCCGGCTTGAGCCGGAACATGTTGAAGATGATCTGGATCGACTGAACGCGCGGATGGGCCATCGACGCCAGCGCCTGCTCGACCGTCTCGACGCTGACGCCGTAGTAGCGCAGCTTGCCGGCGCTGACCAGATCGTCGAGGATGGCGAAGACCTCCTGCCGGCGGATCAGCTCCGAGGGCGGGCAGTGCAGCTGGAGGAGATCCACCGCCTCGGTCTCGAGATTGCGCAGGCTGCGCTCGACCCAGGCGGTCAGGTTGGCGCGCGAATATCCTTCGACGGTCTGCGCCGGCAGGCGGCGGCCGGCCTTGGTCGCGACGTGCAGCGTGTCGTTGGGACGCTCGCGCCGCAGCCTGGCGACGAGCCGCTCGCTGTGGCCGTCGCCGTAGACGTCCGCGGTGTCGATGAAGTTGACGCCGGCGTCGACCGCCGCATGCAGTGCGCGCATCGACGCCTCGTCGTCGACCGCGCCCCAGCTGCCGCCAATCGCCCAGGCGCCGAAGCCAATCGCCGAAACGCGCATGTCGGTGCGGCCAAGCTGTCGGTATTCCATAACCCTTTAAAAAATGATCCGATCCTTCGCCGCTTCGAACTTCTTGAAGTCCACGCCCGGAACCTTGCGCAGATCCTCGATTGACTTGAAACCGCCGGACTTGTCCCGATACGCGATCACCGCCGCCGCTTCCTTGCGCAGCAGCGACACCACCGACTCGAGCTCCACCGACGTCGCCCGGTTCATGTTCAGCTTCGGCGACGCCTCCCCCAGGAAGTTCGTCGAGAGGTAGTCGACGATGGCGGCGAATTCCTCGTCCGTCCCCCTGGCGCCGCGCCAGTGCATGTCGGCGACGGTCGCCTCCCAGCCCTCGCGGGTCAGACGGAAGGCCGCCGCCCGGCTCGGCTCGTGACAGGGGCTGCAGACCTTGACCAGCGCGTCCTTGCCGGGACCATCGGGCAGCTGCCCGGCATGGATCGTCGCCGTGCCGATCGCCGCCGCTGCCGCGACCGCCAGCAGGCCGTTGGTGCGGACCCTCCGGGGACTCTTCGAGGACGCGGATGTCATGTCCGTATTTTAATGCCTGTGGCGGTGCGGTGAGCTCTGCCGCCGCCGCTCGAGCTCAGGACGGCCGCGGCGTGCCGTTCAACAACCCGTCGAGCGTTTCCAGCAGGTGCTGCGGCGTCGCGGGCTTGGGGACGAAGCGGGTAAAGCCCGCATCGGCAGCCGCCTCACGATCTTCCGCCCTCGTATAGGCGGACAGCGCAATGGCCGGGACGTTGCGGACGGCGCCGGGGAGCGCCCGGATCCGCCGGATCAGCGAATAGCCGTCCTGCTCGGGCATGCCGATGTCGGCGATGACGAGATCCGGCGGCCGCCGGTCGATGCTGGCGAGAGCGCCGACGGGAGACTCCGCCGTATCGACGCTGGCGCCGGCGCGCTCGAGCACGTTGGCCAGCAGCTCCCGCGTCGCGGCATCGTCATCGACGACCAGGATCCGGCGATCGTCGAAGCGGATCGCGAACGCATCCCCGTGCCGGGCTTCCTCGTCCGGCCGATCGGCGGCATCGACCATGACCGGCACCGGCAGCAGGACGCGGAAGGTGGAGCCCCGGCCGGGGCCGGCGCTCTCGGCGTGCACGGATCCGCCGTGCAGCTCGACGAGGTGCTTGACGATCGACAGGCCGAGACCGAGGCCGCCATAGCCCCGCGTCACGCTCTGATCCGCCTGACGGAAGCGGTCGAAGATGAAGGGCAGAAAATCGGCCGCCAGCCCGGGGCCGTCGTCCGAGACCGTGACGGCGACGTGCGAACCCTGCAGCCCGAGCGTGACCGCGATTTTCCCCCCGGCCGGCGTGAACTTGACGGCGTTCGAGAGCAGATTCCACAACACCTGCTGCAGCCGGCCGGCGTCGCCGCGAACCGCCGGGACCTCGCGGACGGCGGTATGGACGACGAGGCGCTTGGCCAGCGCCGCCGGCCGGGCGGCGTCGATTGCCGCCTCCACGACCGGGCCGAGCGCCACCGTCCGCAGCTCGACGCGGAGCTTCCCGGTGATGATCCGGGCCATGTCGAGGACGTCTTCGATGAGCTGTGCCTGGGCGCGGGCGTTGCGCTCGACGACTTCCAGCGCGGTGGCGACGCGGCCGGGGTCGACCTGGCCGTGGCGCAGCATCGTCGTCCAGCCGAGGATGGCGTTGAGCGGCGTGCGCAGCTCGTGCGACAGGGTGGCCAGGAACTCGTCCTTCAGCCGGCTGGCCGCTTCAGCCTCGGTGCGCGCCGCCTTGAGCGCCTCCAGGGTGTCCCGCATCTCGTACTGGCGGCCGCGCGCCCGGAGCGCGGCGCGGACGACGCTGATGACCGCGGCGACGCGAATCGGCCGCTCGATCACCGTGACGTTGCGCAGCGCGTCGATAACGCCAACCGTGCGCGCCGCCTGAGGCGTGTCGAGTCCGCCGGCAAACAGGATCAGCGGCACGTCCGACCACGGCGGCTGGGCGTCGAGCCGGGCGGCGAGGCGGGGGAAGCCCTCGTCCTCCAGCGCCTCCTCCGTCAGGATGATCGCCCCGGCCTGCGCCGACAGCTCCGTGCAGAGGCTGTCGAGCGTCGGGCAGACGACGCAGGTGATGTCGGCGCGGGCGAGGAGCTCGCGCGTCAGCGCCCCGTCGCGGCCGACGGGGGCGAAGACGAGCACCCGGCGCTCGCCGTCAGTGCCCGGACTTGACGTCATCCTGCAAGAGCGGCCCGGTGGTGCCGCGATACTGCGGCACTCCGGTCATCACACCCTGGAACTGCGCCAGCGGCTCGCCGACGCGCACCCGGTCCGGGCCGATGGCGAACTCGCGGATGGTCGTTTCGTGGGTGCCGGTGCGCTTCTTGACGACCGAGATGGCCTTGCGCACCATGCCCTCCGCCTCGAAGAAGCGCAGCAGGACGACGGCATCGGCGAGGTAGCTGACGTCGATCGGGGAGGCCATCTGCATGCCCATCATCCCGTGCTGCGCCGCGATCAGCAGCGTCGCGACGTCGCGGTCATTGAGGTACGCGGCCAGCTCGTGCATGCGGACGAGCGGCGCGTGCCCCGTCGGGATGGCGTTGAGATAGCCGTTCAGGCTGTCGACGAGCACTATCCGGCAGCCGTCCTTTTCGACTCGGGCGCGGACGCGATGCGCGAACTCTCCGGGGGAGAGCTCGCCAGGCTCAATCTGGTCGAGGAAAACACGGCCGGACGCGATCCTCGCCCGCATGTCCATGCCGAGCGTCTCGCAGCGCTCGATGAAGGTCTCCACTCGCTCGTCGAAGAGATACGCGGCCGCGGGCACATCGCCCACCGCGGTGACGAACTGGGCCGCGACCGTCGACTTGCCGACGCCGGCCGGGCCGATGAACAGCGTCGTCGTGCCCCAGGTCAGGCCGCCGCCGAGCAGGCGGTCGAGCGCCTCGACGCCGCTGCTGACGGCGCCGGGTCGTCGTCCCGATTTACGCTCCGGCACCAGCTGCGGAAACACCATCAGCCCGCCGCGCTGGATCTTGAAGTCGTGGTAACCCTCGGTCACGGCGACGCCGCGCAGCTTGACGATGCGAACCCGGCGGCGCGAGCGGCCGTATTCGAACGGCGCCTGTTCGAGGAGCACGACGCCGTGGGCGATGCTCTGCAGCTGGAGGTCGTTGTCGGCCCCGGTGTGGTCGTCGAGCATCAGGACGGTGCAGTCGCGGCCGGAGAAATATTCCTTGAGCGCGAGGATTTGCCGCCGGTAGCGCAGCGGGTCCCTGGCGAGCAGCCGCATCTCGGACAGCGAGTCGAGGACGACGCGCGTCGGCCGGATGCGGTCGGTGATCTCGAGCACCGACTTGACCATCTCGCCGAGCTCGATTTCGGAGGGATGGTAGAGCGTGTACTGTTCCGCCGCGGTGCGCATCTCGGGCTGGGCGAGCTCGAACACCTCGAGGCCGTCGAGCGACCAGCCGTGCGACCTGGCGACGCCGTCGAGCTCGGTGGCGGTTTCCGACAGGGTCACGTACAGGCAGGTTTCGCCCAGTCGGACGCCCTCGAGGAGAAATTGCAGCGCGAGGGTGGTCTTGCCGGTGCCAGGATCCCCTTCGATCAGGTGCAGACGGTTGGCGGGCAGCCCGCCGTCGAGGAGCTGATCGAGGCCGGTAATGCCGGTGTGGAGTCGAAGGTGAGCATCGTTCGGGTCGGCCTGAGGCATGGTGGTCCCTGCGACGGGCGATCGGGGCCCGGGTCGTCTGCCGTGAAATGGTAGCCGGTCCGGCGCGGCGAGTCGAGTGCGGTCTGTTCGAAGGGCCCGGCGCCGGTCCGCGGCAGCGCCATTCCGCATGACCGTCGCGGAACCTGATTAAATAGCGCTGTATGACGACGCGCATGCGGGATCCTCACGAGCGGCTGCGGGACGATGTGCGGATGCTCGGCGGCATCCTTGGCGAGACGCTCCGGCACCGCGAGGGCGCCGAGCTGTATGAGATCGTCGAGCGGGTCCGGGCGCTCTCGAAGAGCGGCCGCGCCGGCAGCGACCGCGACCTCGATGCCGTCGCCGACCTGCTCCGCCAGCTGCCGGTCGAGTCGACCGTCCCGATCGCGCGCGCGTTCTCGCACTTCCTGACGCTCGCGAACATCGCCGAACAGCACCATCGGGTGCGCCGCCGGCGCGCCTACCAGCACGATCAGACGGCGCCGCCGCAGCGCGGCTCGTGCGAGGAGACCTTCGCGCGGCTGCTCGCCGCCGGGGTCGCGCCCGAGACCCTGCACGACGCCACCGCGGCGCTGCGCATCGAGCTGGTGCTGACCGCGCATCCGACGACGATCACGCGGCGGACGCTGATTCAGAAGCATCTGCGCATCGCGGCGGCGCTCGCCCGCCAGGACCGCGGCGATCTGACCGCCCCGGAGCGGGAGGAGATTGCCGGGCTGCTGCGCCGCGAGATCATGGCGGCGTGGGAGACCGACGAGATCCGGCCGCGCCGGCCGACGCCGGTCGACGAGGCGATCGCCGGGCTGCTGATTTTCGAGCAGACGCTGTGGGACGCCGTGCCGCGCTTCGTGCGATCGCTCGACAGCGCGCTCGCCGCCGCCACCGGCCGATCGCTGGCGCTCGACGCGGCGCCGATCCGCTTCGGCTCGTGGATGGGCGGCGATCGCGACGGCAACCCGACCGTCACGCCGCGCGTCACCCAGCTGGCCTGCGCGGTAGCGCGCTGGATGGCGGCGGATCTCTACGAACGGGAGATCGGCGCGCTGCGGGCCGAGCTCTCGATGACCGGCGCGACCGCGGAGCTCCGCGCCCGGGGGCGGGGCGCGCGCGAGCCGTACCGGGCCGTCCTCCGCGAGGTGCGCGACCGGCTGCGCGCGACGCGCGACGACCTTGGCCGTCAGCTCGCCCGGGCCGAGCTCTTCCAGTCCGAGGCGCCGCGGGCCGAGAGCGGCCGGGCCGCGCCGTACGTCGCCATCGCCGAACTGGTCGAGCCGCTGCGGCTCTGCTACGACTCGCTCGTCGCCACCGGCCAGGAACTGATCGCCAGCGGCCGGCTCGCCGACGTCCTCCGCCGCACCGCGGCCTTCGGCCTGACCCTGGTCCGCCTCGACCTCCGCCAGCACGCCTCGCGGCATGCCGCCGCGCTGACCGCCGTGACCGAGCACCGCGGGCTGGGTCGCTACGAGGACTGGGACGAAACCCGCCGGCAGGCGTTCCTGACCGCCGCGATCAGCGACGGCCGCCCGCTGGTGCCGCCAGACCTCGCCGCCAGCGACGAGAATCGCGACGTCTTCGCCACCTTCCGGACGGCGGCCGAGATCCATCCGGAGTCACTCTCGGCCTACGTCGTCTCGATGGCCCAGGCGCCGTCGGACGTTCTGGCCGTCGAGGCCCTCCAGGCCGGATCGCCGTCGCGCCTCCGGGTCGTGCCGCTCTTCGAACGGGTCGACGACCTCGAGGGGGCCGCCGCGACGCTGCGGTCGCTGCTCGCGATGCCGGCGTACCGGGATCGGATCGAGGGGCGTCAGGAAATCATGATCGGCTACTCCGATTCGGCGAAGGACGGCGGCCGGCTGTCGGCGAACTGGGCGCTCTACCGCGCCCAGGAGTCGATCGTCGAGGTCTGCCGCGAGGCGGGGGTCGAACTGACGCTCTTCCACGGCCGCGGCGGCAGCATCAGCCGCGGCGGCGGGCCGACCTACCTCTCGATCCAGTCGCAGCCGCCGGGATCGGTCGAGGGCCGGCTGCGCGTCACCGAGCAGGGAGAGATGATCCAGGCGCAGTTCGGCCTGCCCGACATCGCCGCCCGCACCCTCGAGCTCTACACGACCGCGACGCTCGGGACGACGCTGGCGCTGCCGCCGGCGCCCGAGCCGGGCTGGCGCGACGAGATGGATCGCCTCGCCGCCGCCGCCCGCACGGTCTACCGCGACGTCGTCTACGAGGACCCGAGGTTCATCGAATACTTCCGCGCCGCGACGCCGGAGATCGAGCTCGGCTCGCTGCCGATCGGCAGCCGGCCGGCGCGGCGCGTCGCCGGCGGCGGGGTCGATTCGCTGCGCGCCATCCCGTGGGTGTTCGCCTGGACGCAGACCCGGCTGCTGCTGCCGTCGTGGCTCGGCACCGGCGAGGCGCTGAGCGCGGCGCTCGACCGCGGCGAGCTGCCGATCCTGCGCGAGATGTACGCCGGCTGGCCGTTCTTCCGGTCGACAATCGATCTGATCGCGATGGTCCTGGCCGAGTCCGACGCGCGGATTGCCGCCGAGTACGATTGCCGGCTGGTGCCCGATGGCCTGCACGAGGTCGGCGCCGACCTGCGGCGCCGCCTCGTCGAGACCACCGCCGCGGTGCTGCGCACCTCGGGCAAGGAGCGCCTGCTGACCGAGAACGTCGTGCTGCGGCGCTCGATCGAGGTGAGGAACCCGTACGTCTACCCGATCAACCTCGTCCAGATCGAGCTGCTCCGCCGGCTGCGCGAGACCGAGGAGGTCGACCCGCAGATCTCCAAGGCGTTCATGGTCACCGTCAACGGCATCGCCGCCGGGATGCGCAACACCGGCTGATCGCTACTCGAACGTCACGTAGCGCTTCAGCCGGTCGGTTTCCTTCTGCCCGACGTACTTGCCGATCTCCTTGTCGAACTGCGCCCACGACGTCCACGGGCGGTACTCCTTGAACTCGCGCACCATGCGCGCGCCCGCTCCCGGAATCGTCAGGATGTCGGCGTCGGTCGCGGTGTTCAGGTTGACCGGAATGAAGGCATACTGCGCCAGCGCCGCCGTCGCCTCGGCGCCGACGTACTTGCCGATCTCCTTGTCGAACTGCGCCCACGATTTCCACGGTCGGTATTCGGTGAACTCGCGCACCATCCGGGTTCCGGCCCCCGGCACCA
Organism: uncultured Acidobacteriota bacterium; assembly: GCA_963750475.1. Classification (GTDB taxonomy): domain Bacteria; phylum Acidobacteriota; class Vicinamibacteria; order Vicinamibacterales; family 2-12-FULL-66-21; genus JALZOC01. The sequence continues at coordinate 522,910 of CAVVQQ010000003.1, read as the reverse complement.
GCAGGATCTCCTCGCGGCTCGCCGTGTTCAGGTTGATGTGGACGAAGGCCTTGCGATAGAGCTCCATCGCGTCTTCCTGCGACAGGCCGTGGCCGAGCAGGAAGGCGTTCAGCTCGGTGACGCTCTTGAACGGCCGCGCCGCGACCAGCGCGGCGGCAATCGCCGGCGTCATGTGCGGCATCACCGCGAGGTCCTTCTCGGCGGCGGTGTTCGCGTCGACGACGCCCTGGGACTTGCCGACCTGCGCGGCGGCCGCCTGCGGCAGCAGCGCCGCCGCAACCGCCAGGGCCATCACAACGATTCGCATGCGTGTTCTCATTTCGGTCTCCTCTGATGACGGGAAGGGTCGGGACGCCGCGCCGGATGCCGGAACGCGTAGGCCAGCCCCAGCAGCCCGAGCTGGGCCATCGCGCCGGGGGCGAGCGCCGGCGGCGCCTTGGCAGCCAGCGCCTTGCCGACGAGCGCGATGCCGCCGATCGACGGATCCATCTCGCGCTGGAACTCGACGTTCGCAGCATAGTGGAAATACAGTCCGAGGCCGCCGGCGCCCACGAACAGCCACATCACCGCCTGCAGCACGCGCAGGCTCCGCGCGCCGCGCTCGCGGAAATGCCACGCAACGCTCACCAGCGCCGCCCCGACGAGGCCCGGGGCGATGACCTGCGCGGGGGATTCGAAGTGCTTCAGAAACAGCAGCTCGACGCCGAGGCCAACCAGTCCGAAGACGAGCAGTCCGAGGATCAGCGCGCGCAGCGTCGCCAGCGTCGCCGCATCCGCGGGCCGCTGCGGCTCGTCATCCAACGCAGTCACTGGCGTCACAATCGCCGAATCGTAGCGTACCGGCGGTGGTGCGATCGGGCGCCACCGAAATGTCACGATTGGGTATCATGTCCGATGGATACCTCACGAAATGGCTAACATCCTCCAGCATCTGCCCGTCGGCCAGAAGGTCGGCATCGCGTTCTCCGGCGGCCTCGACACCAGCGCCGCGCTCCACTGGATGCGCGCCAAGGGGGCCATCCCGTACTCCTATACGGCGAACCTGGGGCAGCCCGACGAGCCCGACTACGACGCAATCCCCCGCCGCGCCCTGCAGTACGGCGCCGAACGGGCGCGCCTGATCGATTGCCGGGCCCAGCTCGTCGCCGAGGGGCTGGCGGTCCTGCAGTGCGGCGCCTTCCACATCTCGACCGCCGGGGTCGCCTACTTCAACACCACGCCGATCGGCCGCGCCGTCACCGGGACGATGCTGGTCACCGCGATGAAGGAGGATGCCGTCAACATCTGGGGGGACGGCAGCACGTTCAAGGGGAACGACATCGAGCGGTTCTACCGCTACGGGCTGCTCGCCAATCCGGATTTGCGCATCTACAAGCCGTGGCTGGATCAGGACTTCATCGACGAGCTCGGCGGCCGTGCCGAGATGTCGGACTACTTGCGGCACGCCGGGTTCGAGTACCACATGAGCGCCGAGAAGGCGTACTCGACCGATTCGAACATCCTCGGCGCCACCCACGAGGCCAAGGATCTCGAGCGGCTCGACACCGGCATCACGATCGTCGATCCGATCATGGGCGTCGCGTCGTGGCGCGACGACGTCGTCGTCAAGCGCGAGACGGTCAGCGTCCGGTTCGACGAGGGGCACCCGGTGGCGCTGAACGGGATGGAGTACCGCGACGGCGTCGAGCTGATGCTCGAGGCCAACCGGATTGGCGGCCGCCACGGCCTCGGGATGAGCGATCAGATCGAGAACCGGATCATCGAGGCCAAGAGCCGCGGTATCTACGAGGCGCCGGGCATGGCGCTGCTCTTCATCGCCTACGAACGGCTGCTCACCGGCATCCACAACGAGGACACGATCGAGCAGTACCGCGACAACGGCCGGCGGCTCGGCCGGCTGCTGTATCAGGGGCGGTGGTTCGACCCGCAGTCGATGATGCTGCGCGAAACGGCGCAGCGCTGGGTGGCGCGGGCGCTGACCGGCGAGGTCACGCTCGAGCTCCGCCGCGGCAACGATTACTCGATTCTCGACACCACGTCGCCCAACCTGACCTACAAGCCGGAGCGGCTGACGATGGAGAAAGGGGAATCGACGTTCTCGCCTCAGGATCGCATCGGCCAGCTGACGATGCGCAACCTCGACATCGTCGACACCCGCGACAAGCTGTTCACCTACATGAAGGCCGGGTTGCTGTCGCCCGGCAGCGGCACGGCGCTGCCGCAGCTGACCGAGGCCGGCGAGGCGCATCGGGCTGAGCGCAAGGACGAGTAAGCGCCGATCAGCCCCTGTTTTACTGTTTGCCCTTACGGGTCAACGAGTTACGCTAAAGATGAGTGTCCCCCTCAGGGTGAGTGTCAGGACGACCGGGGGAATTGGCGCCTTCCCCGGGCTGGAGGCGGCGCGGACGGTTGACGCCGGGACGCTGGCCCCCGCGGACCGGACCGCACTCGAACGGCTGGTGCAGGAGGCCGGGTTCTTTACCCTCCCGAGCCGGCTGCCCGCGCCCGCGGGCTCGGCCGACCATCAGTCCCACGAAATCGAAGTGGAGGACGGGCGGAGGCGTCACCGCGTGACGGTGGACGATCCCATCGCCGATTCCGCGCTGCAGGCGCTCGTCGATGCCGTCCGCCGCCTCAGCACCCGCCCCTGACATCCGCTCGCGAACTCGGAACCGGCGACTGGGACTGGCGACTGGCGACTGGCGACTGGCCACTGGCGACTGGCCACTGGCGACTGGGAACTGGCTCCTGTCGCCTTACGGTTCCGGCGCCAGCACCGGCTCGGGCACGAGCAGCGCCGGTTCGCCGCGGCGGCCGAGCTCCGCCCGCGCCTGTTCGATGTCGAGCGCGCGGTCCCACCACGCGATCGCCACGGTCGCGACCGCATTGCCAATGAGGTTGGTGACCGCCCGGGCTTCCGACATGAAGCGATCGACGCCGACGAGCAGCGCCAGGCCGGCCGGCGGGATCGAGGGAATCGCCGACAGGGTCGCCGCGAGCGTGATGAATCCGCTGCCGGTCACCCCCGCCGCCCCCTTCGACGTCAGCATCAGGACCGCGAGGATCGAGATCTGCTCCCGCACCGACAGCGCGACGCCGCTTGCCTGCGCCACGAACACCGCCGCCATCGTCATGTAGATCGCGGTCCCGTCGAGGTTGAACGAGTACCCGGCCGGGATGACCAGCCCGACGACCGGCTTGGCGCAGCCGAGCCGCTCAAGCTTCACCATCAGGCGCGGCAGCGCCGACTCGGACGACGAGGTGCCGATGACGATGACGATCTCGTCGGCGATGTAGCGGAGAAAGCGGAACAGCCCGAGGCCGACGACGCGGAGGACGAGGCCGAGGACGAGGACGACGAAGAGCGCGCAGGTGAGATAGACCGCCGCCATCAGCTTGCCGAGCGACAGCAGCGTCCCGATGCCGTAGCGGCCGACCGTGAACGCCATCGCGCCGAAGGCCCCGACCGGCGCCGCCCGCATGACGATCCCGACCACCGCAAAGAGCGCCTGCCCGGCCTCGTCGATCACGCCGACGAGCGCCGCCGTGCGCTCGCCGAGCATCAGCAGCGCCAGGCCCACCAGGGTCGAGATCAGCAGCACCTGCAGGATGTCGCCGCGCGCGAACGCATCCACGAACGTGGTCGGGATGATGTTGAGCAGGAAGGCGACGGTGCCGGTCGCCTGGCCGGCGGCGGTGCCGTAGCCGGACGCGGCCTGGATGTCGGCGGCGCTCGGCACGACGTGCAGCCCGTCGCCCGGACGGACGACGTTGACGACGACCAGTCCGACCAGCAGCGCGACGGTCGAGAGGACCTCGAAATAGATGAAGGCGCGCAGCCCGATCCGGCCGACCTCCTTCAACTCTCCCATGCGGGCGATGCCGGCGACGATGGTGGCGAAGATGATCGGCGCGATCAGCATCCGGACCAGCTTGATGAAGCCGTCGCCGAGCGGCCGCATCGCCACGCCGGTGGCGGGGGCGAGCACCCCGAGCAGCACGCCGGCGATGATGCCGGCGAGGACCTGGATGTAGAGGCTCTTATAGAGCGGAGTGCGATTGGGCATAGGATGACGTAAGCAATGACGTTTGACCCGACGTGGCTGTTTCTGTCGCTCATCCCCGGCGGGGCCGGGTTCGTGCTGTTTGTCTACGGCAAGAAGGAGCAGCGCTGGCCGTACCTGGTCGGCGGCCTCTCCTTCATGGTCTACCCGTACTTCACGCCCGGCATCGCGTCGCTCCTCGGCGTCGGCGCGGCGCTCACCGCCGCGATCTGGTTCGCCGTCCGCCAGGGCTGGTGACGATCAGCGCCCCGCCCCGGCGGTCGGAATGCGCTTCTCGTACGGGGGGCGCGCCGGCGCCTTCGGCGCCTTCGTCACCGCGTCGCTCACTTCCTTGATCGCGCGCTGGAGCTGCGGATCGATGCCCTTCGCCAGCTGGGAGGGATCGTCCTCGACCTCGATGTCGGGCTCGACGCCGTGCCCCTCGGCGAACCACTGCCCTTTCGGGTCGAACATCCGGAAAGTGGGCACGGTGACGGTCCCGCCGTCGACCAGCGCCGGGGCGCCGCTGATGCCGATCAGGCCGCCCCAGGTCCGCGTCCCGATGAGCGGGCCGAGCCCGGCCTGGCGGAAGTAGGTCGGGAACGCGTCGCCGCCCGAGCCGCTCCAGCCGTTGATCAGCATCACCTGCGGGCCGCGATGCGCCACCGGCGGCCACTGCTGGCTCGGCGCGTCGCGGACGCCCCAGTACGCCACCAGAGGGCGGTTGAGGAGCTCGACGAAGCGGTCGGGGATCTGGCCGCCGCTGTTCCAGCGCTCGTCGATGATCAGGCCGTCCTTCCTCCACTGCGCGATGAACTGCCGCATCAGGTCGTTCTGCGCGTCGACGCCGGTGCTCTGCACGTAAATGTATCCGATGCGCCCCCCGGTCGCCTTGTCGACCAGCTGGCGCCGCTCTTCGATCCAGGCGCGGAAGCGCAGGTCGGTCTCGCTCGTCAGGCACTTGACGACGACCTGGCGGGCGCCGGTCATCGACGGTTTGCCGTTGACGGTCAGCAGGACGGTCTGGCCGCCGAGCCCCTGAAATGCCGCCCACGGATCGAGCTTCGGATCGAGCGGCACGCCGTTGACGGCGAGCACGTATTCCCCCGCCGCGACGTTGACGCCCGGCTCGTCGAGCGGCGAGCGGACGGCGGCGTCCCACGGTCCGCCGCGAACGACCGACTTGATGCGGTACGCTCCGTTGGCGAGCTCCCAGTCCACCCCGAGCATCCCCACCGATTGCTCGGGGACGGCCTCCTGATCGCCGCCGCCGTGATAGGTGTGCGAGGCGTTGAGCTCGCCGATGAACTCGCCGAGCACGAACTCCACGTCCCAGCGCGTCACGGCATCCTCCATCAGCTCGCCGTAGCGGGCCCGCATCGCCGCCCAGTCGACGCCGTGCATGTTCGGGTCGTAGAAGAAGTCCCGCTCGAACCGGAAGGTGTCGTTGAAGATCTGCCGCCACTCGGCGCGCGGGTTGACCGGCGCCTCCAATTCGCCGAGGGCCATCGGCTTCTCGAACTTCTGCGCCGGCTTGATCTCGACGATCGCGTACTTGTCCTTGCTCACCGCCAGCAGCTTCTTGCCGTCGAAGCTCGCCTCGAACCGGTTCGCATCGTCGAGCACCGTCTTTTCCTCGCGCTCGGCGAAATCGAAGAACACGATCGGCGTCTTGTCGTCGCTCGACCCCGACCTCGGCTGGCGGCGGTAGAGCAGCTTGCCCTTGATCGACTGGAGATCGGCGTAGTTGCCGGCCTTCGGCGGGAGCACGACGGCGCGCTGTTCGAAGCCGTCGAGATCGATGTCCACGACGGCGGGCGCCGGAGGGCGCTCCTCGGGCTTCGCCTCGTCGCTGGCCTTGTCCTTTGGTCCCTGGTCGGTTGGTTTCGCCTCCGGCCCGCTTTTCCCGTCTTTCTTCTCCTCCTTCTTTTCGTCCTTCTTGTCGTCCTTCTTCTCTCCCTTGTCCTTCTCCCTGTCAACGGTGTCGAGGAGCGGATTCTCGGACTCGTTGCGCGTCGCCAGCGGGGACCGGACGTCCTTGCGGAGCGGCACGGCAACGAGGCGGGTGGGATTCGGATAGGTCCAGCTGTTGTCGAAGCTGCCGTAGACGGGGTCGAATTCCCGATCCGAGGCGTAGAAGAGATACTTCCCTTCCGGGTCGAACGTCGGCTGGGCGTCGGAGAGATACCCGCTCGTCGCCTGCGCCAGCTTCGACGACCGGGTGTCGTAGAGAAACACCGCGGTGTTGCCGGCGGCGGTCGGCCGCGCGTAGGTCAGCCAGCGGGAGTCCGGCGACCACTGCAGCCGGAAGGCTTCCAGATCGCCGTGAGAGAGCCACTGCGGGCTCTGATCGATCTCGGCCGTGCGGCCCCCGGCCGCGTCGGTGATCCGGATGCGCATCGCCTGGTCGATGTAGGCGAGCCGTCTGCTATCGGGGGACCACTGCGGCGCATAACGGAAGCCCGCGCCCAGGGAGGTGATCTTCTTCTCGGCGCCGGTACCGTCGGCGGACATCAGCGTCAGCTCGTACTCGCCGCTGCGGTCGCTCCAGTAGGCAATCTGCTTCCCATCCGGCGACCACCTCGGGTAGCGCTCGGCGACCCCGGACGATCGCGTCAGGTTGACAACGGCGCCGAACTCGGCCGGAACCGTGAAGACGTCGCCGCGGGCCTCGAAGACCGCGCGCCTGGCGGTCGGCGATACCGCCGCATCGAAGACCAGGGCTTCGACCTTCGCCGTGCGCGGCCTCAGCGTCGTCTCGTCGCTGACGACGTGAACGGCCACCTCGGACCACTTCTCGCTCGCCAGATCGAGCAGGTAGAGCCGGCCGCCAGCCTGGAACACGACGCTGTCGGGACCAATCGACGGGAAGGTGATGTCGAAATCGACGAACCGGGTCACCTGGCGCACCGTGCCCGACGCCACGTCGTAGGCCCAGATGTTGTTGCGCTCGCCGGCGCCGCGATCGGACAGGAAGTAGATGGTGTTGTCGTGCCACATCGGCTGCGCGTCGTTGGCCGGGTTGGCGGTGATGTTCTTCGTCGCGAACGTCTTGAGGTCGAACAGCATCAGATCCGGCGCCCAGCCGCCGCGGTATCTCTTCCAGTTGCGGAAGTCCTGCGACATCGGCATGTAGACGAACTCGGTGCCGTCCGGCGAATACGTCCCGAACTCGCCGTAGGGAATGGGCAGCTTGTCGGGCAGGCCGCCCGCGAGGCCGACGGTATAGAACTGGTTGAAGCGCTGGCGGCCGCTCTCGCGGCTCGACGCGAACAGCACCCGCTGGCCGTCCGGCGTCCACCCGATGACGCGGTCGGCCATCGGATGGTGCGTCAGCCGCGTCGGCTCGCCGCCGGCCGCCGGAACGACGAACACGTCGACGTTGCCGTCGTACGACGCGCTGTAGGCGATCTTCGTTCCGTCGGGGGAGAACCTCGGAAACAGCTCTTCACCGGGAGACGACGTCAGCCGGACGGCGCCGCCGCCTGCCTTCGGAGCGACCCAGATGTCGCCGGCGTAGACGAAGGCAATCTGGGTCTTCGAGATCGCCGGATAGCGAAACATCCGGGCATCGATCTGGGCAGAGGCGGTGGCGGCCGGAAGCGCCGCGGCGGCCAGGAACACGAACGCGCGCAGGGAGGTCAAGGCCATGGCGTCCTCGTGGAATTGCGAACCGGGCCATTTTACGACGACGGCGGGGCGGCGCCGCCGGGGGCCGTGGTATCGTCAGATCGCCTGCCGTCTGCGAGGATCAGCACATGACCGCATCCCTTCTCCTCCTGGCCCTGCTCGCCGCCGCCCCGGCACAGGAGCCGTCCAGCGACAAACCGAAAGTCCCGAAGGACTCGATCGAGCTCACCATCACCGGCTGCCTGGCGGGACGCGTGCTCGCGGTGTCGGACGTCCGCCGCCCCGACACGGAGAGCGGTCCCCCGGTCCGGGCGAAATCCTTCCGCCTTGCCGGGAAGGGTGACGTGATGGACGACGTGAAGAAGGAGAACCATCACCTCGTCGACGTCACCGGCCTGGTGCGCAAGTCGGCGCTGATCGAGCCGGGCGTCAAGATCGGCCGCCGGATCACCATCGGCGGCGGCAGCCCGGTGGCTGGCTCGGGCGCGTCCCGCCCGGTGCCGCCCGAGACCATCCCCGTCATGGACGTCTGGTCGGTGCGCTTCCGGTCGGCGGGATGCGGGCAGTAGCCAGCTCCCAGCTTCCCGCTCCCCGCTTCCCGCTACCAGCCGCCGACAGCGGGTCACCTGCAGCCGCGAGCTGGAAGCGGGGAGCTGGGAGCTGGGAGCTGGGAGCTGGGAGCTGGAAGCGACCTCGTATTGGATGCAGCCATGAAGATCAGTGATGTCAGGGCGACCACGGTCACGGTCCCGCTCGAGGCGCCGCTCCGGCATGCCAACGGCTGCCACTGGGGACGGTTCGTGCGCACGGTCGTCGAAATCGAGACCGACACCGGTCTGATCGGACTCGGGGAGATGGGCGGCGGCGGCGAGTCGGCGCTCGCCACCGTGATGTCCCTGAAACGCTCGCTCGTCGGGCGCGACCCGGCGCTGCTCGAGGACATGCGCTTCCTGCTCGCCAATCCGACCGCGTCGCTCTACAACAACCGGACGCAGGTGGTCGCGGCGCTGGAGTTCGCGTGCCTCGATCTGCTCGGCCAGGCGTGGGGCGTCCCGGTCTGCGACATCCTCGGCGGCCGGGTCCGCGACCGCGTCCCCTTCGCGTCGTATCTCTTTTATCGCTATGCGTCAGCCGACGGACGCGGCGCGATCCGCACCGCGGACGATCTCGTCGCCTGCGCGCGCGACCTCAAGGCCAGACACGGCTTCAAATCGCACAAGCTGAAGGGAGGGGTCTTCCCGCCCGACCACGATCTCGAATGCTACCGGGCGGTGGCCGCATCGCTGCCGGGGGACTCGTTCCGGTTCGATCCGAACGCGGTCTGGACCACCGAGCAGGCGATCCGCTTCGGCCGCGCCATCGAGGATCTCGACAACGACTACCTCGAGGATCCGGTCTTCGGCCTCACCGGCATGCGCCACGCCCGCGAGAAGCTGCGCCTCCCGCTCGCCACCAACACCGTCGTCGTCAACTTCGAGCAGCTCGCCGCCAACGTGCTGAACCGGGCGGTTGACGTGATCCTCCTCGACACCACTTTCTGGGGCGGCATTCGCCCATGCGTGAAAGCGGCGGGCGTCTGCGACACCTTCCAGCTCGGCGTCGCGGTCCACTCGTCGGGCGAGCTCGGCATCCAGCTGGCGACCATGCTCCATCTCGGTGCGGTGGTGCCGAACCTGTCGTTCGCCGCCGACGCCCATTACCATCACCTCGTCGACGACATCATCGAAGGCGGGCCGCTGCGCTACGAGGATGGGGCGATCCGGGTGCCGGACGGCCCCGGGCTGGGCGTCCGGCTCGATCGCGCGAAGCTGGCGCAGTATGCCGCGCTCTACGACGAGCTCGGCAACTACCCCTACGATCAGGATCCGGCCCGCCCCGGCTGGGCGCCGCTGGTGCCGAACGACCGCTGGGCCGACCCGCGCGACCCGCGCGAACCTTTCGTCCGCGGCTGACGCGAGCCAGTACCAGTAGCCAGTAACCAGTAACCAGTAACCAGTAACCAGTAACCAGTAACCAGTGGCCAGTGGCCAGTGGCCAGTAACCGGTAGCTGGTAACTGGTAACTGGTAACTGGTAACTGGTAACTGGTAACTGGCGACTGGCGACTGGCGACTGGCGACTGGCGACTGGCGACTGGTAACTGGCGACTGGTAGCTGGTAACTGGCAGCTGGTAACTGGCGACTGGCGACTGGTAACTGGCGACTGGTAGCTGGTAGCTGGTAGCTGGTAACTGGCCGCTACGCGGTGGCGTAGACGAGGGCGACGAAGGCGTCAGGCGACATCAACCCCTTGCCCCACGCGGCGTCGAACTCGGCCGACGGCTTCGCCGCCTGGGTCTGTTCGAGCGTCTTGCCCGAGCGCTTCAGCTCGCGGACGCGGTCGCGGACCGCGGTGATCACCTTGCGATAGGTCTCGAGCGCGGCGCGGTCGCCGAGCGGACCGTGGCCGGGAACGATCTTCGTCTTGGCATCGGTCATCGCCAGCGCCCGCGCGGCGCCGTCGATCATGCCGTTGATGGTCCCGCCGGTGCCGACGTCGATGAACGGATAGAAGCCGTTGAAGAAAATGTCCCCCATATGGAGGACGTTGGCGTTGCGGTAGTGGACGAAGATGTCGGTATCGGTGTGAGCCGGCGGCAGGTAGGTCATCTCGATTGCCTCGCCGTTGGCGCGGAGGCTCTCGCGCGTCTTGAAGGTCCGCGTCGGCAGCGCCGCGGCCGGCGACGGCGCGATGTGCATGCCGAGCAGGTCGTGCGGCTGGGTCATTCGCGTCCTGGTGTTGTCGTGGGCCACGACCTCGGCGCCGGCCTCGCGGAAGTGCGAATTGTTGTCGGTGTGATCGAAGTGCCAGTGGGTGTCGATGAGCGTCTTCACCGGCCGGTCGTCAATCGCCTCGAGCGCCGCCTTGAGGTGCGGCCAGGCCGGCTGCACGAACGAATCGACGACCACCTTGCCGTCGGGGCCGCTGAGCACGACGACGTTGCCGCCGGGTCCGGACAGCATCACCAGCCGGTCGCCGAGCGGCGTGCGGGTAATCGGCTGGGCGCCGGTCTGGGCGCGGGCGGCGGCCAGCGGGTCGGCCGGCGCAACCGCCGCCTGCCGGCCAGCGGCCGTGAACGTGTCGTCGAGCAGCCCGGCCGTCGCCTGGCGCACGAAGAAGATGCCGCCGGTCATCAGGCCGGCCGAGCGAAGGAAGGTGCGCCGCGAGGTGCTCATGGTGTGCTCCTGAACTGAGGCGGCTCGCCCTGCCAGCCGCCGCCGAGGGACCGATAGAGCTCGACGAAGCCGTCGAGCTCCGACAGACGCGCGTTGACGAGCGCCAGCTGCGCGTTCAGCAGCCGCGTCTCGGCGTCGAGCACCTCGAGATAGCTCGTCGCCCCGCCGCGATAGCGGATGTCGGCGAGGCGCCGGGCGTCCGCCGCCGCCGCCACCAGCAGCTCCTGCTCGTCGCGGAAGCCTTTCGACGTCCGGTAGCCGGCCAGCGCATCGGCGACTTCCCGGAACGCCTCCTTGACGGTGCGCTCGTATCCGAGTCCGGCCTCGGTGCGCCGCGCCTCGGCCAGCGCCACCTGTGACCGCGTCCGCCCGGCGGTGAAGATCGGCTGCGTCAGCCCGGCAATCGCCGACCAGGCGCCGGCGCCGGCGCTGAACAGCGCGCCGAGCGCGGCACTCTGCACGCCGCCGCTGCCGGTCAGGGTGATGGACGGGAAGTAGGCGGCGCGCGCCACGGCGATTTCGGCGCTGGCGGCCGCGAGTGCCTGCTCGGCGGCCTGGATATCGGGCCGTCGCGCCAGCAGGTCGGACGGCAGGCCGGCGGGGACCTCGGGGAGGTGCGGCTGGTCGGTCAGGTCACGGCCGCGGGTGATGGCGCCGGGAAGCCCGCCGGCGAGCAGCGACAGGAAGTTCTCCTGCTGTTCGATCCGGCCCTCGAGGTCGATGATTGTCGCGGCGGCCGAATGGACCAGCTGCTCGGCCTGCCGCACGTCGACGAGCGAGGTCGCGCCCCCCTGCTCGCGGATGCGTGCCAAATCGAGCGATTCGCGCCGCGAGGCGAGCGCGCGCTGCGCGACGTCGAGTTCCAGATCGAGCGCGCGCAGCGAGAAGTAGCCCGCCGCGACCCGGCTCACGAGCGTCGACATCACCTCGCGCCGGGCCCACTCGGTCGAGAGCAAACGCGCCCGGGCGGCTTCGGTCTCGCGGCGATACCGACCCCAGAAATCGAGCTCCCAGGCCGCCCGGCCGCGAAGCGCCACGGCCGCCGCCGTCCGCGCCGCCGTCGCGCCGGCCGCCGGTGTCCGCTGCGCGCCGGCCTGCACGTCGGCTCCCGCCGAAGGCAGCTGGCCCGCCCGGGCAATCCCGACCCCCGCCTCGGCCTGCTGCACGCGGGCAGCCGCGATCCGGATGTCGTCGTTCTCCGCGACCGCCTTGCGCAGCAGCGCCCGGAGCTGCTCGTCCTCGAACAGGTCCCACCACTTCACGTCGGCGAGGCTCGCCGGCGACGCCGCCGGCGCGCCGCGAAAGGCCTGCGGCAGCGCCGGCTTCACCGGCGCCGGCGCGGCCTGGCACGCCGCGGCCGCCAGACAGGCCGCAGAGGCGATCAGCGCGCGCAGGCGTTCCCGCAAAGTCATGACGCGGAGGGATCCGGCGCCGCGGCGCCCGCCGCCTCGCTCGGCGCTGTTCGCGCCGCACCGAGGCGCTCGATCAGCACGAACAGCATCGGGATGAGAAAAATCGCCAGCAGGGTCGCCGCCAGCATGCCGCTGATGACGACCGTACCGAGAATCCGCCGCGACGCCGCCCCGGCGCCGCTCGCGAACCACAGCGGCAGGCAGCCGAAGATGAAGGCGAACGACGTCATCAGGATCGGCCGCAGCCGGACTCTGGCGCCCTGCAGCGCCGCGTCCGCCAGCGACGCTCCCTGCTCGCGCCGGGCCTTGGCGAACTCGACGATCAGGATCGCGTTCTTGGCCGCAAGGCCGATCAGCATGACGACGCCGATCTGGGCGTAGACGTCGAAGTCGAAGCCGCGCAGCATCAGCCCGGCAAACGCCCCGACCACCGCCACCGGCACCGAGAGCAGCACCGAGAACGGCAGCGTCCAGCTCTCATACAAGGCCGCGAGGATCAGGAAGACGAACACGACCGACAGCCCGAACAGCGCGCCGGCATGGCCCGATGCCTTCCGTTCCTGGTAGGACAGGTCCGACCAGTCATAGCTCATCTCCGGCGGCAGCGTCGCCCGGGCGACCTCCTCGAGCGTGTCCAGCGCCTGGCCGGAGCTGTAGCCCGGCGCCGCCGCCCCGGTGATCTGCGCCGCCCTGAAGACGTTGAACCGGTTGGTGTACTGCGGGCCGAACACCTGCCGCCTGACTTCGAGCGACGACATCGGCACCATCTGCCCGGCGTTGTTGCGCACGTAGAAGTCGCCGATGTTCTCCGGCGTCGAGCGCTCCTGCCCTTCCGCCTGGAGGAACACGCGCCACTGCCGGCCGAAGCGGTTGAACTGGTTGACGTAGAGTCCGCCCAGGAACGCCTGCATCGTCTGATAGACATCGCCGAGCGCGACCCCCTGCTTGAGCGCCTTGTCGCGATCGACGTCGACGAAGACCTGCGGGATGGTCGCGCTGAACGGCGAGCCGACGTTGACGAGCTCCGGCCGCTTGCGCGCCTCGGCGAGGAACTTCTGCATGTTCGTCTCGAGGAAGTCGATCGAGCCGCCGCTGCGATCCTGCAGCCAGAACGTGAAGCCGCCCTGCGAGCCGAGCCCGGGAATCGACGGCGGCATGTTGGCCGCCACGCGTGCCCTCGGTGATCTCCGTCCTGAAGCGCGCGTTCAGCCGATCGACAATCGAGCGCGCGTCGAGGCCGGCGCCGCGCTCGCTCCACGGATTGAGCCCGACGAAGTAGAAGCCGTTGTTCGGCGCGGTGACGCGGGTCAGCAGGCTGAAGCCGATAATCGCGTTGAAGGCGTGAATGCCCGGCGTCTTCGCCAGGATCGCCTCCACTTTCCGGGCCACTTCGTCCGTCCGCTGCAGCGACGCCGCCGGCGGCAGCTGGACGTTCAGCAGGAAATAGCCGTAGTCCTCCTCGGGCACGAAGCTCGTCGGCAGCGCCCGGCCGAGGCCTCCGGCAAGCAGCGCGAACCCGGCGAGAATCGCCACGCCGATGACCGCGCGGCGGATGAGCGCATGGCTGACCCGCACGTAGCCGCGCGAGGCGCGGTCGAACGTCCGGTTGAAGGCATCGAAAAACCGCCCGCCCAGCCGGCCGTGAGTGCGCGGCCTCAGCCACATGGCCGCCAGCGCCGGCGACAGCGTCAGGGCGTTGAAGGCCGAGATCAGCACGGAGATCGCAATCGTCAGCGCGAACTGCTTGTTGAGGCGGCCCTGGATGCCGCTCATGAACGCCACCGGCAGGAACACCGTCGCCAGGATCAACGCGATGCTGACGACCGGCCCCGAGACCTCCTCCATCGCCCTGATGGTCGCGGCGCGCGGCGCCATGCCCTGCTCGATGTGATGCTCGACCGCTTCGACGACGACGATGGCGTCGTCCACGACCAGGCCGATCGCCAGGACGAGACCGAAGAGCGACAGCGTGTTGACCGAGAAGCCGAGCAGGGGAAAGACCGCGAACGTGCCGATGAGCGACACCGGCACCGCCACCGCCGGGATGAGCGTCGCGCGCCAGTTCTGGAGGAACAGGTAGACGACGAAGACGACCAGCACCATCGCCTCGACGAGCGTGATCAGGATCTCGCGGATGCCCTCCGAAACGGCGTCGGTGGTGTTGAGGGTGTAGGCATAGGCCAGATCCGACGGAAACCGGCCGCCGAGCTCGGTCATGACCTGCTTCACACCCTCGGCGACGTCGAGCGCGTTCGAACCCGGCGCCTGGAAGACCGCCAGCGCGCACCCCGGCTCGCCGTTGACCCGGCCGATCTGCTGATAGTTGAGCGCGCCGAGCTGCACCCGCGCCACGTCGCGCAGCCGGATCACCGAGCCGTCCGGATTGGACCGCACCGCGATCGCGCCGAACTCCTCTTCGGTCTGGAGCCGTCCCTGCGCCCGCACCGTGTAGGTCATCTCCTGGCCGGCCGGCACCGGCATGGCGCCGACCTGCCCCGCGGGATTGACCGCGCTCTGCTGGCGAATCGCGGCGGCGATGTCCGGCACGGTCAGCCCGAGCCGCGCCAGCGCGTCCGGCTGCAGCCAGATGCGCATCGCGTAATCGCCGGCGCCGAAGATCCGCGCTTCACCGACGCCGGGGACGCGGTACAGGGCGTCGAGGATGTTGATGTTCGCGTAGTTCGCCAGGAAGAGCGCGTCGTAGCTGCGCTTCGGCGAGTACAGCGAGATGATCATCATCGGCAGCCCGGTCTGCTTGCGCATCGTCAGGCCGAACTGGCTGACCTCTGGCGGCAGGTTGGGCTGCGCCTGCGCCATCCGGTTCTGGACGTTGACCTGATCGAGGTTGGGCACCGTGTCGACGTCGAAGGTGACCGTCACGCTGACCGTGCCGTCGTTGCCGTTGGTCGACTGCATGTAGAGCATGTCGTCGACGCCGTTCATCTGCTGCTCGAGGGGGGTCGCGACCGACTGCTCGATGGTCAGCGAGTCGGCGCCGGGGTAGCTGCCGATGACGCTGATCTGCGGCGGCACGATCTGCGGGAACTGCGAGATCGGCAGCCCGGCGAGCGCGACCAGGCCGCCGAGGACGGTGACAATGGCAATGACGATGGCGACGATCGGCCGGCCGATGAAGAAGCGGGACACGGCGCTACCGCGCTCCGTCCGCGGGCGGCACGTAGGGATGCGGCGCGACGACGGCGCCGTCGCGCAGCGTCGGCCCGTCGACGATGACACGTTCGCCAGGCTTGAGGCCGGAGGTGACGACCCAGCGCGGGCCGACGCGGGCGCCGAGCGTGACCGGGCGTACGGCGACGTGGTTGCCGTCGGTCAGGACGCGCATCTGAAAGCCGGTCTGGAGCTCCGAGACGGCGCGCTGCGGCACGAGCAGGGCGTCGGGAACGACCGAGGTCTGGGCGCGGATGCGGGCCCCCTGGCCGGGCCGGAGCACGTTGCCCGGGTTGGGAAAGACGGCGCTGATCCGGATCGTTCCCATTTTCGGATCGACCTCGCGATCGACGGCGAGGATGGTGCCGCGCTTCGGGTAGACCGAGCCGTCGGCGAGGACCAGCGTCAGGCCGCCGCCGCTCTGCCAGAGGCGGGACGGGCTGCCGGAGCCGCGCAGCTCGTCGGAGACGGCGAGATACTCGCGCTCGCTCAGCGGGAAATAGACCTTGATCGGATCGAGCTGCGAGACGGTGGTGAGCAGGGTCTGCGGACCGACCAGGTCGCCGATCTGGGCGGTCGCGATGGCCGCGACGCCGTCGATGAGGGAGGTGACGCGCGTGAACGTCAGGTTGAGCTCGGCCGTGTCGACCGCGGACTGCGCCGACGCGGCGGCAGCCTCGGCCGCGTCGTGCGCGCTGAGGTCGTTGTCGAGCTGGCTCTGGGCGATCGCGCGCTGCTCGGCGAGCGGACGGTCCCGGGCAAGATCGCGGTCCGCCTTGGCGAGCTGGGCACGGGCTTCGGCCAGATGGGCGCGGGCCTGTGCGAGAGCGTTCTCGAACGGCCGCCGATCGATCTCGAAAAGGACCGCACCCTTGCGGACGGCGCTCCCCTCCCGATAGGTCCGGCGGACGAGGTAGCCCGACACCTGCGGCCGGATCTGCGCGTTGACGTTGCCGTCGAGCGTGGCGAGCCACTCGCCGGTCACCTGGACCGGTTCGGGCTTCACCTCGACGTAGGCGGCGGATGGCGGCGCCGGAGCGGCCGAGGCCGCGGGCCGGCCTTCCTTGCATGCCGCGGCCGACGCCAGGGCGGCAAGCGCGATCAGGGAATGGAATCTGGCCATGGAATATTTGTTCAGGATATCGCGAGAGGCCGCTCAGCCGAAACGACTTCTCCGTCCGGCCCGCGGGCGGGACGCTCCCGATGTGGCGTTGGACGCCCGTCCGGGGTGTTCCGTCCCGCTATAATCACCGGGCGCAGCAAACCATGTGGGGCACACCTAAGTACACCGGTCCGGAGCGGCGAAAGGCACCGCGCTGGCGGCCGCGGCCAATCCGGGTCCTGCTCGTCCTGCTGGCCCTCGTCGTCGTCGGCTATGCGGCCGCGGTGATCTGGCTGATGACGCAGGAGACGCGGCTCGTGTTCCAGGCCGGCGCGGTCCTGGGGCCGTCGCGGCCGCGGTTCGCCTACGAACAGATCGACCTGCCCCGCCCCGACGGCGCGCGTCAGTTTGCCTGGCGGATGCCTGCCGATGGGGCCGCGGATCGGCCGTGGGTGCTCTTCCTCCACGGCAATGCCGCCAATCTTGCCTCCAACGTCAACATCGCGCACTACACACTGCTCCGCAGTCTCGGGCTGAACGTCCTGGCGCCGGAGTATCGCGGCTTCTCGGGCCTGCCGGGTACGCCGACCGAGGATGGACTGGCCGTGGACGCGCGGGCGGCGTACGGCTACCTGCGGGGTCACGGCGTCCCCGCCTCGCGCATCGTCATCTACGGGTGGTCGCTGGGATCGGCGGTGGCGGTGCGGCTGGCCAGTGACGTCGAAGCCGCGGCGGTGATCCTCGAGGGGGCCCCGGCGTCGATCGCGGCCATCGGCCAGCGGCAGTATCCGTTCTTTCCGATCCGGCTGGTGATGCGGAACCGGTTCGAGTCGATCCGCCGCATCGGTGGTGTTCGCGCTCCGATCCTGTTCCTCCACAGTCCACAGGATGAGGTGATCCCCTACGATGAAGGACGACGGTTGTATGACGCGGCGACATCGCCGAAAACGCTGGTCGACGTGCGCGGCGGCCACGTCCACGCCAGTGAAGTGGACGAGGCGACGTTCCGCTCCGCGATCCCGGCGTTCCTCGAGCGGTACGGGCTGAGCGTCGGCGCCGCGGCGGCGGCGAAGCGGTCAGAGCAGCCGGCTGTAGCGCAGCACTTCGTTCGGTGACGCCGTCAGTCCGCTCAGCCGCGCCCGGCCGGCGGCGATGTGCGCCGAGCGGCTGTGCGCGTCGAGTGCCGCCTGATCCGACCAGGACTCGACGAACGTGAAATGGGTCGGGTCCGAACGGTCCTGATAGAGGTCATAGACGAAGCACCCGGCTTCGGCGCGAGTCGGCTCGACATAGCCCATCAGCACCTCGCGCACGGTGTCGACGTGTTCGGGCCGGGCGCGGATATGGGCGATGACATGCAGCGTCGGTTCATTCACGCGGCGATTATATCCGCCGCCGCGGCGCCCGATCGTCTGGCGCCCGAAACCGGAAAAACCTGGATCAGATCAGAAATGAAGGAGACGTCTCTCGATATGAGCAATCCGCAACCGCCCGCCCCCTCGCACCCCCTCGCCCCCGGGACTGCCGCTCCGGCGTTCGATCTGGCGTCCGGCCCGGACGGCCGGGTGGCCCTCTCCGCGCTCGGCGGCCGGCCCGTCGTCCTGGTGTTCTACCCGTCCGACTGGAGTCCCGTCTGCGGCGATCAGCTCGCGCTCTACAACGAGATGAGCGCGGTGTTCGAGGAGTATCGAGCCCGGGTCATCGGCATCTCCGTGGACGGCGTCTGGTGCCATCGGGCATTCAGGGAAGCACGCGGCATCCAGTTTCCGCTGCTCGCCGATTTCGAACCGAAGGGAGCGGTCGCCAGCCGTTATGGGGTCTACCGGGACAAGGACGGCATCAGCGAGCGGGCGCTGTTCGTCATCGATGCGGCCGGCATCGTGCGCTGGAGCTATGTCGCACCGATTGGCGTCAATCCGGGCGCTGACGACCTCGTCTCGGCACTGAAATCACTGACGCCCGGGCAGCAGGGCGCGACGAGCGCTGCCGGCGGCGCCGCGTGAGCGACGGGCTGCTCGTCGCGGCCGGTCGATGAGTCGCGGCACGGCTGGCGTCAGGGTGTGTGACGCCCGGCGTCAGTGGCGATCGACGACGAGGCGGAATCCGAGATTCGACGAGCCGCTGCTGATTTCCGCCTTGCC
The DNA here is from genome assembly GCA_963750475.1 of uncultured Acidobacteriota bacterium. GTDB lineage: Bacteria > Acidobacteriota > Vicinamibacteria > Vicinamibacterales > 2-12-FULL-66-21 > JALZOC01. The sequence goes on along the minus strand of CAVVQQ010000003.1, from coordinate 504,199 downwards.
CCGGCTGCCGACGAGATAGCGGGAGCAGTACCTCGTCGCTGCAGAGGAACGAGCCGCCGCGGGTGACGCGCTTGGCGGCGCCAGGCTCCTCGGGGTCGAAGCTCGAGGGCGGACCGGCAGGATTTTTCGTCGCCGGGACGAGCGAGGCGTAGGCGTCCGGACGATACCAGTCGGCGCACCACTGCCAGACGTTTCCCCCCATGTCGTAGAGGCCGTAGCCATTTGGCGCGAATGCCGTCACCGGCGAGGTGCCGGCGAACCCGTCGGCGTGGTGATCGGCGTCCGGAAAATGCCCGTCGAAGATGTTGGCCGGTGCGCGGCCGGAGGGACGCAGCTCGTTGCCCCACGCGTAGCGGTTCCGATCGAGACCGCCGCGCGCCGCGAATTCGAACTCCGCTTCCGTCGGCAGGCGCTTGCCGGCCCAGGTCGCGTAGGCGGCGGCGTCCTCCCAGGCGATGTGGACGACCGGATGATTCTCCCGTCCCGTCAGGGAGCTGCGCGGCCCCTCGGGATGGCGCCAGTCGGCGCCGGGCACATAGCGCCACCACTGCAGATAGTCATCGAGCGGCACCGGTCCGGAAGGGGCGGTGAAGACGCTCGACCCCGGGACGAGCTTATCGGCCGGGACGCCCGGGAAGTCGCGCGGATCGGGGCGCCGCTCCGCCAGCGTGACGTAGTGCGTGGCCTTGACGAACGCCGCGAAGTCGCGATTGGTGACCGGGGTGCTGTCCATCCAGAATCCGGAGACCGCCACCAGGTGCACCGGGAGGGCGTCCGGCATGCCGCAGTCGGCGCATCCCATCCAGAAATCGCCGCCGGGGATCCAGACCATGCCGGCCGGCGCGGGAGTCGGCGGCGCGCCCGTGTTCAACGCCGGGGCGAGCGTCGAATCGGGAACCGCGGCTGTCGCTGCGGGCGCTTCATGCGCCGCGTGGGACTCCGCCGGCGGCTTGGCCGTCCCCTCGGGTGCTGTGTTTCCGCACGCTGTGACCGTCAGAATCGCCACGCAGAGGGTGGCTCGCTGGAAGCCGCGCGATCCGGGGGGTGCCATCGCCATCGTCTTAAGATTCAACACTTTAGCCTAAAGATGAGTGTCCCCGTTTGAGGGGATCCAGCGACCTCTCGCGATCCGGGGGGGCCTACCAACATCGTCTTGAAAATCAACACTTTAGCCTAAAGATGAGTGTCCCCCTAGGGGTGGAGGATGGAGGTCAGGGGGTGGCCCTCGGCCGAGGGGAGGGTAATCCCCAGCAGCCGGGCGGCGGTCGGGGCGACGTCGATGTTGTCGACGCTCTCGACCCTGACGCCCTGCCTGATCCCGCGGCCCGACGCAATGAACAGCGACTGCAGGTCCGGGTCGGTCGCGACGTAGCCGTGCGCGCCGAGGCTGCCGTCCGGCGCGTCGATCACCACCTGTGGGCCAACGGCGCCGGCGAAGGCATACCCCGGCTTTGCGGTCAGGAACAGCGCCCCCATCTGATCGTTGTCGCCCGGCGCCGGCAGCCCGTAGGCGGCGTACTCCGACGGCTCGACGATCCGCTCGATCCCCTCGACCCCGGCGAGCGCCGCGCGCGCGCGGGCGAGCACCGCGCCGTCCGGATCCTTGACCGTCACATAGACCAGCGCGCTGCCGCCCTCTGGCACGACGTAGGCCTGGCTCGTGGTGACCTTGCCGTCCGCGGCCGCGAGCAGGCCCGCCTCGAGCAGCGCCGCGTTCGGCAGGATCTGCCGCTTCACCGTCTTGAAGCCGTGATCCGACAGCACGAAGATCGTCGTCGTCGCGGCGATCCCGGCCTCGTCCACCGCCTTGACCACCTCGGCGACCTGCGAGTCGAGCCACGCCATCGTACTCATGGCTGCGGGCGTGCGGGGACCATAGCGATGCTCGGTCGAATCGAGCGACAGCAGGTGGAACAGCAGCAGGTTGGGCCGATGCTCGCGGATGATGTGCACGGCCGCTTTCGTCCACACCGCATCGCGGAACAGGATGTGCTGGCTGGCGAAGCTGTCGACGTCCGCCTGTGCGACCAAGCCGGCGCGCACCATCTCCTGCGCGATCGCGCCGCCGCCCCCGTCCGGCGGACGCTCCCTGAATTCCCAGGTGATGGTCGGCGCGTTGTAGATCGCCACCCAGTCCACCTGCGCGGTGGTCAAGCCGCGGGCGTGCGCCGCGTCGTAGAGCGTTTCGACCCGCACCATGTCCTTCTTGTCGATCCACGGCTCGACGCGCGGCGGCGCGCCGGCGCTGCGGATCAGCGATCCGTTGAACAGCACCCCGTGCCGCGCCGGGCGCACGCCGGTGACGATGGAGGTGTGATTCGGCCAGGTCACGGTGGGATTGACGGGGCGCATCCCGCCGGCGACGGCGCCGCCGGCGGCAAGTTTCCGGAGCGTCGGCAGCGGCAGATGGGCGTCGTCCAGCCCCCACCCGCCGAAGCCGTCGAGCGTGATGATCACGACATGATTGCCGGCATCCGGACGCCCCTGGGGCGCCGCGCCCCGGCCGGACGACGGCACCGCCTGCCCGAGGCCAACAGCCGGCGCCAGCCACAGCGCCACGACCGCCAGCGCCACTGCCGCGGTGGGGCCTTTCATGGTGTCTCCTGGTAATACTTGCGATACCTGCCGCGCCGGAACATCCAGCCGCCGAGCGGTCCGAGCCAGTCGAGCACGTAATACATGTAGCCGAGGTCCATCAACTCGATCAGGTTGCCGTCGAAATCCCGGCAGAAGAAGAACGAGTGCCCGCGCGGCGATCGCTCGGGGCGCCCGAGGCACTCCACCCCGCGCCGCGTCAGGTCGTCGTGCCACTGCTGCAGGTTCCGCACGTTGAACGAAATATGCGTGAGGCCGACGCGGTTCCACGGCACCGGCACCGGCGGCTGCTGCGGCTGGAACTCGAAAATCTCGAGCACCGCACCGCCCGGCACGCGAATCCACCCGATCCGGCACGACGGCGCGGCGGCCTCGACGCCGAAAAACGCGCGGACGCGCTCGGGCGGCGTGTCGGCGACGCCGACGAGCGGACACCCGAAGACCTCCCAGTAGAACTTCACCGCGCGGTTGAAATTCGACACGGTGATGCCGGCGTGGCTGAAGGATCGCACGTTCACGGTCAGGGCTCCATCTCTAGGACAGCTCGGTCGCGATGATGTGATCCGCGGTCCGCAGCGCCTGGGCCGCGATCGTCAGCCCGGGGTTCACCGCCGCGGACGACGGGAAGAACGAGGCGTCGACGACGAAGAGGTTCTCGACATCGTGAGAGCGGCAGAACGGATCGAGGACCGAGGTGCGCGGGTCGGTGCCGAAGCACAGCGTGCCGCACTGGTGGGTCGTGTTGGTGCGCCCGTGGGAATGCGTCACGACCAGCCAGAAGCCGAGACGGCGGAGGATGCGCCGCGTCTCCCGCACCAGCATCCGGTGCGGACCGAGATTGTTGGCGTGGTAGCTCAGCCGGATCCGGCCGTCCGGCTCGACCGTCACCCGGTTCTCGTCGCGGGGCAGATCCTCCGACATCGCCAGCCAGTCGACGCCGCGCGCCACCCACGCTCGTACGGCCCAGAGCGGAATCCACGGGTACGCCGTCTGCGCCATCACGCCGTGGGTCCGCCCCTGGGACTGGATCTGCCCGAGCGGGTACGGCGTCCGCGGCCCGCGCAGGTAGAAGTCGTTGATGGCGACGGTCTTCTGGAAAACGGTCGCGTTGATCCGGAACGGATGGAACCCCTGCATCATCGTCGCGAGATGCGCCATGTAGCGCCGGCCGACCAGGCCGGACGAGTTGCCGAGCCCGTCGGGATGCGCGTCGGTCGCCGACCGCAGCAGCAGCGCCGCCGAGTTCACCGCCCCGCAGGCGACGACGATGACCGGGGCCGTTACCGTGAGGCGCTCGCCGTGCCGCTCGACCTCGACCGCCTCCACCCGGCGCCCGGCCGGATCGGTCGTCAGCCGCGTCGCCAGCGCGCCGGTCCAGAGCGTGACGTTCGGCCGCCGGATCGCCGGCCGGACGCAGCAGACATCCGCTTCGCTCTTGGCGTGGAGCCGGCAGACGAACGAGTTGCAGGTGTTGCAGAGGATGCAGCCGTCTTCCGCCCCGGGGCGGAGCAGCCCGAGCGGCAGCGGCGAGGGGTGCAGCCCCTGGGCGCGCAGCCGCTCGACGATCTCGGCCATCCCGGCCGAATGCGGAACGGGCTCGTACGGATACGGGCCGCGCGGCGGCTCGGTCGGGTCGAAGCCGTCCTGGCCGCGGACGTGATACAGCCGCTCGGCCCGATCGTAGTACGGCGCCAGCGTTTCGTAGCCGATCGGCCACGCCGGCGACAGGCCGTCGGCGTGCTCGACGGCCTGGAAGTCCTCGCGCCGCAGCCGGTAGAGCACGCTGCCCCAGAACTTGGTGTTGCCGCCGACGGCGTAGTGGGTATAGGGCGTCCATTCGCGGCCGCGCTCGTCGAGCCAGCGTTCCTTCGTCCGGTAGCGGAGCTGCTTCCAGACCGCGTCCGGATCCCAGTTCTCGGGTTCCTGGGGGACGAAATCTCCGCGCTCCAGGAGGAGGATCCGGGCGCCGGTCTCCGCCAGGGCGTGGACGATGGTCCCGCCGCCCGGCGCCGCTGCCGATGATGATGACGTCGAAGGCGAGGCTCACGGCGCGACGGTCCCGCTGGTGGCGTAGATCTGATCCATCAGCCGCTGGTCGTCGATGGCCCGCTCGAGGCTCATCTCCGGCACCCCGCCGCCGCGGGCCGCGGTGATGAAATCCCGGTACATGGCCTGATAGCCGCGGACGTCCCGGACGCCCGGGAACAGCAGCCGCGGCACGCCGCGGCCGCGCGCCAGCACGAACATGCCGTTGGACTCGAAGGTGATGATGCCGTCGCGGCCGTACAGCTTCGAGACCCGCAGCCCGCGGAAGAGCGACGGAATCTCGCGCGAGTAGAGCAGCGAGCCGACCGCGTCGTTGTCGTAGCGGAACGCCACCATCATGCTCTTGGCGCGGGTGTCGGGCCCCTGGCGCGACGGCGCCGGGCGGTAGCCCTCGATGCGGGTAATCCGCGGCCCGAGGCTGCCGGCGATGTGCAGCCAGTGAATCCCCTCCTCGAAGAAGGCGTCGCCGCCGGCCAGGCTTTCGTCGTTGCGCCAGTCGTCGGCCGGCTTGAGGCGCTTGGCGATCGTGACGAAGTGCGCGAACACCATCTCGCCGATGACGCCGTCGGCGAGGAGCCGGCGCAGCAGGCGGGCGAGCGGCTTGTAGTGGTCGTTCTCGCCAACCAGCACGACCCGGCCGGCGCGATCGCGCGCGGCGACGACCTCGCGGTAGTCCGCCATCGACGGAAAGGCCGGCTTCTCGACCAGCACGTGCTTGCCGGCGGCCAGCGCCTGCAGCGTCAGTTCGAGATGGAAGCGCGGCGGCACCGCCACCACGACGGCGTCCACGGCGGGATCGGCGATCGCCCGTTCGTAATCCGGGTAGGCGGCGACGCCGCCGAACTGGCGGCAGTAGGCCTGGGCCTTGCCGGCGTCCCGGCTCGCATAGCCGCACGCAACAGCCGGGCGCAGTGCTTTCAGGTGCCGGCTGTGCACCTGGGTGATGAAGCCGCACCCGAGAAAAGCGATGCGGAACGGGCCTGACGCTGGGGACATGGAAAAGGTGATGGGCCGGGCAGCCGGCGCGCATGCCCATTCCATCACACCGGCTGCCGAACGAGAAGGGGCGACCGGCCGCCGGCGGCCCGCCCGGCCAACCGGTTGGCCGGCCGCGCTCAGCGGCTCGCCATCTTCTGCAGGGTGGAATCCCAGGCATAGCCGGCCAGCAGAGCCGTGTACGGGCTGGCAAACCGGCCATCGTTGAAAGCGACGACGAGCGCCGCGGTGAGCAGCGACACCGCACCCGCGGCCAGGTACGGCCGCGCCGGGGCCGGCGGCAGCAGCGGCGGCGGCAGCGGCATCAGACCGCGGAGAAGGGGCAGGGCGATGCTGATCGCGATGCCCAACGAAACGAACAGGTAGGCCATCAGGAACGGCAGTGGAGCGGCAGTCATGGTCGACCCTCCCGGCGAGTCCGGATCGGGTATTGCAAAATCAATCCCCGTCCCGCCGCGGGAAGTTCGTCCCCAAGGTGTCGTCGGACAGCGACGTCTCCGCGTCCGGCAGGAGCCCGATGCGCCCACCGCTGGTGATCGTCTGTTCGCTGATCGTCATGCTCGGCGCCGGCGCCGCTGCGGCGCAGACGCCCGCGGTGGCGCGGCCGGTGGCTAACTGTGCTCTCGACGACGCGGCGCTCGTGCCGGAGATGAGCGCCGCGTTCGAGGCGGGCGACAGCCGCCGCTTCGCAGCCGCCGCCGGTGCGGTCGTCGCCGCGATGCGCCGCTGCGGTCGCGAATCCATTGGTGCGGCCGACCGCGCCGCGCTGGACGCGATCGATCTCAGATCCGACGCCGTCCTCATCGTCTGGCCCGCGGCGGCGATCGACGGTACGGCGCTGCGCGCCGCCCTGATCCATGCCGGCGGGGGCCTGGACCGACCGCGCCCTGGGAGGCATCGGCCCGGGCAGCCGCGGCCGGCTGTGGCAGGTCTTCCTGTCGGTGTCTCCCCTCGATCGGCTGCATGGTGTCTACGTCTCGTCTCGCGAAAGCGGCCCCCTTGAAAGCCGGCTGCCGGCATTCGCGGCCGCCATCGCGGCGCCGCTGTTCGCCGCCGCCGCGGCCGCACAGGGCCCGGTCGCCGGAGTGCGGCCGGCGCGCGAGACGTCATCGACGTGGCTGTCGATCGCGCGCGTCGATCTTCCTTTCCGCCGCGCCTCGATCGAGGTGTCTCTGCGGGCGAGGGTGGCGCCCGCCCCGCCGGCGATCGAACAGCGGGTCGAAACGTTGCGGCGCCACGTCGCCTTGGTCGACGCGCCGCACATCGCCTGCGCGACGAGCCTGGCCGACGCTCTGGCCGGGGTGCTGCGTGGGCTCTCGGCGACCTGTGCCGCCGATCCGCACGGCTGCGCTGACCTCATCGCGGCGCCGTTTGCGGAGCAGTATGATCGACAGGAACCGGCCTGCCGCGCCGGGTCGGCGGCCGGCACGACCCGGAACCTGCAGGCGCTCCAGCGCGTCGACACCGCGTTTCGTACGCTGGCGGTCGGCATCGAGGCCGAAGGAATGGACGCCGGGTTCCGGCTGACCAACGCGCAGAGGGAGCGGTTCAGCCTCGGCGTCGCGACCGGCTACGTCGCGGCCGCGCGAAGCCGCGCGCCGCGGGTGGCCCTCTCCCGCGGGCTGATCGTCGCCGATCCTCCTGGGCGCCAGGTATCGATCGTGCTCGTCAACGGCGCCTTCCGCAGCTACGACGCGGCCCGGCCATCGCCGGGGCTCAGCGAGCGGCTGCGCTGGTTTGCCGGCGCGGTCGTGACGCCAGAGATTGGGGCGACGGCCGGGCTCTCGCTGCTCGTCGTCCGCGGCCTCGCCGTCAACGTCGGTGGAGTGGCCCTGGCGATCCGGACGCCGGCGCCAGGCGACAGGCTCGGCCAGCCGCCGGCGCGCGCCGTCAGGCCCTTCTCGCAGGGGCTCGTGCGAGGCACCCTGGTGGGTGTCAGCTTCAACTTCAAATGACTCGTGCCAGGAGGCTCACATGTGCCAGGGCAGCCGAACCCGCTCTCGTCTCTGCATCATGCCGCCGCACATCCTGCGCGCCATCGCCCAGCGCGGCAATGCCGCCGAGCGCGCCGCGGCCACCAACACGCTCGCCCTGGACGCAACGTTCAGGACGCTCCGCGGCACAGCCTTCGCGCCGGCCGGCGCGTCCGCCGCCGCACGCGCCGTCACCCATCCGGGCCTGAAGCGCACGATCTACACGGCGAACAACGGGCAGCAGCTCCCCGGCGAGCTGGCGGCCTCCGAGGCGCGCCCGCCGACGGCCGCCGACGGACCAGCCGTCGCGGAGGCCTTCGCGGGCCTCGGCGCAACGTGGCACTTCTACTCGGACGCCTACGGCCGGCTGTCGATAGACGACGAGGGCATGCCGCTCGACGCGACCGTGCACTACGGCCGGGACTACAACAACGCGTTCTGGAACGGCCAGCAGATGGTCTTCGGCGACGGCGACGGCCGGCTGTTCAACCGCTTTACGATTTCGCTCGACGTCATCGGGCATGAGCTCACCCACGGCGTCACCCAGGACGAGGCAGGCCTCGTTTACATGTTCCAGCCGGGGCGCTCAACGAGTCGATCTCCGACGTCTTCGGATCGCTCATCCGCCAGTACGCCCGCCGCGAAACGGCGGCGACGGCGGACTGGCTGATCGGCGAGGGGCTGTTCACGAGCCGGGTCAACGGCCGCGCGCTGCGCTCGATGAAGGCCCCCGGCACCGCCTACGACGATCCCGTGCTCGGCACGGACCCGCAGCCGGATCACATGGACCGCTACAACAGCACCTACCTCGACAACGGCGGCGTGCACATCAACTCGGGGATTCCGAACAAGGCGTTCTATCAGGCGGCGGCGGGGCTGGGCGGCTTCGCCTGGGAGAAGGCAGGACGGATCTGGTACGAGACGCTGCGCGATCCGGCGCTGCGCGAGAACACCGGCTTCAGACGCTTCGCGACGCTGACCGCGTCGGCTGCCGGGCGCCTCTACGGGCCGCACAGGACCCGAACGCGCCGTCGTCGTCGACGCCTGGGCCTCGGTGGGCATCGCCGCCGGGGCACGGCCTACGGCTCCGGCGCCGGCGGCCCCCCGCCGCTCGCCAGCAGCGCGCGCGCCTCGCGGACGGTCATGATCTTGTTGTAGAGCGGAGTGCCCGGCTGCTGAAGTCGTCCCCCGGCCGCCAGCGAGCCCGTATCGACCGCGCCGAAGCCGATGTCGTCGATCAGGTTGATGACGACCCGTTTCGCGGCGGCGTCGTCGCCGGCGACGAAAATCGCCTGACGCTCCGCCATCGGCAGATCGGGGCGGGCGCGGCCGGCGAGGTGCTTGAACCAGATGGTGTTGAACGCCTTGATCAGCCGCGCGCCGGGCAGCCGCTGCTGCGTCTCCTCCGACGAGGAGGACGCACCGAGATCCTGGACGGCGCCATCGGCGGCGTACGGGTTCATGGCGTCGATGACGATCTTGCCGGCGACGGCGTCCGCCTCGGGCAGCGCCGCCGGCGTCCGCCAGGGCACGGCCAGCAGCACCACCTCTCCCCACCTGGCGGCGTCGTCGACGGTCATCGCCTGGGCGCGCGGGCCAAGCTCGGCGACGAGCGCCGCAAGCGACGCCGGGCCGCGCGAGTTGCTGACCACGACTTCGTGATCGGCCTGGGCGAAGAGCCGCGCCGCGGTCGCGCCAATCATTCCCGCGCCGATTATCGCCAGCTTCATGACGCCCTCCGTTCTTCGTCCGTTTCGCGGCCGGCCAGCTGCCGCCCGGGCATCCGCGTGTTCCGCCACGATACCCGCCAGGTCCACCAGATCAGGACGCCCTGCAGCGGCAGACGCAGCCACAGCAGCGTCGTCCACGCAAGCGACTGTCCCCGATAGGCGCGCAGCATTTCGATGTTCGCCGGGAAGACCGCGACGAGCAGCAGGATCAGTCCGACACCCGCGGCTCGCCGCGTCCGCCGCACCAGCAGCCCGGCGCCGCCGGCGATCTCGGCGATGCCGCTGACCAGGATCAGCGCGTCGGGCGCCGGCAGCCAGCCCGGCATCACCGGGCGGTAAAGGGCCGGATTGACGAGGTGCATCACCCCGCCGACCAGAAAGATCGCGGCAAGCACCCAAAGGGGGACACTCATCTTTAGCGTAACTTGTTGACCCACTTGGGCAAATCGCTAAATCCCCCGCGATCGGCGTGGCCTGCCTTCCGCGACGGCCATCGTCGAGGTCAGGGCCGGCCGACCGGTTCCGCCGTCACCGTCCGCTCGATGCGCCGGTCCGGTATCAGCCACATGGCGGCGACGACAATGTAGAGGGCGAGCGAGAACCGGCGTTCGAAGAACGCGAGCGGCACCGCCGCGGCGTAGAGCAAGACCGAGAGCCGCCCCTTCAGATCGTGGTTGATGGCCCGAGCCAAAGCGGACTCCGGTCCGTGGAGCCGCACCAGCAGCCGCGCGAGGATCGTGAACGCGACGCCGCAGAGCAGCAGCACCAGGCCGTAGGCCGCCACCGGTACGGCCGCGAAGTGGTTCTCCCCCATCCAGGCCGTGACGAACGGGACCAGCGACAACCAGAACAGCAGGTGGACGTTCGCCCACAGGACCACGCCGCTGACGCGATGGGTCGCGTGCAGCATGTGGTGATGATTGTTCCAGTAGATGGCGATGAAGACGAAGCTCAGGACGTAGCTGCCGAAGACCGGGATGAGCGGCACCAGCGCGCCGGCGCTCCCCGCCTCCGCCCCTTCGTGCGGCACGCGCAGCTCCAGCACCATGATGGTGATGATGATCGCGAAGACGCCGTCGCTGAACGCCTCGAGCCGGCCCTTCCCCATCTGCTCCTCGTCTTCCTGCCGTCACGGCCAGGCGTTTATCGCGGCGACGTCGTGGCAATCATGTCGAACGTGCTGCCCTTGCCGGTGCGCCCCGTCCCGCGGACGACGAGCTTCGATGCCGCCGGCGGATGCGCCGGATCATAAATCGTCGGACGGATGGTATTGATGCGCTCGTCGGCCGCCGGGTCGGCGACATAGTAGGTCGCCTTCACCAGATGGCGGATGTCGCTCCCGGTCTGATCCAGCTGCCGCTGCAGCGCCGCGAACATCTCGTCCACCTGCCGGACCGGATCAGCCGATTCGCCATAGAGGCCCGACATGAAGATGATCCGGCCGCCGGTGGCGCGGGCGATGCGGCTGTAGCGTCCGAGAATCGGCTCGACATGCTCGACGCCGGGAATCGCCGGCGCTCGTCCCGGCGGCCGTCGCGATCAATTCGATCTCGGCGGGGGCGTCCTGCCGCCCTTCAGTCACGACCTGGGGAGGCACGCGACCGCCGCCGAACGTGGCAGCGACGACGGCCTTCCAGCTGCCGGTGCTTGCGTCATGTCGCCGAGGAAGCTCTTCACCTGCACGACGTCATCGAACGTCAGACCGACGCGCGCGAGATCCCCCTGCAGCTCTGCCATGGTCGCGCGAATCGCGGCCGCGAAGTCACCCGGTGCGGCGCGGCCCGAGACAATCACGAACGGACCCTCGGGCTGGATCGACGCATGCGAGGCACGGGGCGTCCGCTGCGCCAGCCCGCGCGCGGCCAGGCGGGTCGCCGTTCCGGGCGCTCCGCGCCAGGCGGTGGCGGCAACGGCGTCCATCGCGACCAGCACACCGTCCTGGGGCATGGCGGTTTCGACGAATGTGACCGCCGGCCTGACCTTGCGGTTGCCGAAGCGACTCGCGAGCAGGCGATCGATCACCGGGGCGACCGCGGCGTCGGCGAGGTAGACGTGCAGCCGGACCAGATGATCGAGCGAGGTCCGCGCCTCGTGCAGGGCCCGGTCGAGGTTCGCCATCACACGCGCCGCCTGCCGCGCGGCGTCGCCTCTTCCCTGCAGCCGGCCCTGGCCGTCCTCCGGATACATCAGCGCGGTGTGGACCAGGGAGCCCTCTTCGACGATCACCGCCGCGGCGATACCGGACGCCGGGTCGCCGCCGACAGAGCGGAGCCGGACGCCGGGTGCGGCGGCTTCGCCGGGCCGGGGCGCGAGCAGCAGCGCCAGGCACAGCGCGGACGGGATCGGACGTAGACCCATGCGAGGCAGTCTATCCGGTTCACGCGGCGGGCCGGCAACTGACAGGGCCGGAGGCACCGCGGTAAGATGGCTCCCCTCGCGGCGCTGCCGCGAAGGGAATACTCATCCGTGAACCGTTGCGGAGGACCGCGACTTCATGCGCACTGCTCGAGGCCTGTTGGTCGTTCTGTCGTTGCTGCCGCGGCTGAAGACCGGGGTGCCCGGCGGCGTTCAGGGACAGGCGCGGTTCCTGGTAGTCGTCGGTGAGGACGGCCTGGCGACGGACGCCAGGTTCGTTGACGGAGATGAACCGCTGCGGCAGCTCAGGACCGCACTGCTCGAGCCCGGCTACCCGGTCACGCCGCCGACCCGCTCGGGAGCGCTCCTGCTGCTCGGACTCGACGTGCGCTGTTTCGGCGAACGGCAATGCCTGGCGGCGGTGGCGCCTGCAGACCGCTTCAGGCTGCGGGAATGACCACCTCTCCCTCCGACGATCGCATCGTCGCCTTCTACGCCGGCGGCCCGGACCATCGCGGCCGCACCCTCGAAGAGATCCTCGGCTGGACGGATGCGGCGCTCGAGGAGGTGCACGACTACATCCAGTGGCTGTTTCCCACCCCGGCGCCGAGCGCGGTCAACCGGCACGCGCCGCTGGTCTCGGCGGCGACCCGGGCGGCGTTTGCCGCCCGGCCCGAGCTCCGCGCCGGGCTGGCGCGGGCGCGCGATCGCCTGCTGGCGTTCTATGGCCTGTGCCGCGAGGAGGGGCCGGGCGGGGACGTCCGCGTGGTCCCCGACCCTCAGACGTTCGCGGATCGCGCCGCCGAGTGGCTGTGGCCGGGGGATCACAATCATCTCCGCCTGACCCGGATCATCCAGAGCCTGGCGGCGCTCGGCCTGGAGGCCGATGCGGCCGCGCTGCAGCGCTGCCTGCTGACCGACGTGGCCGCAGGGCCCGGGCGGGACCGGGTGACGCCCGACACGCTGCGCTACTGGCGCGAGGCGCTCGGCCCGCGCGGCGGCTGACCGCGCCGATCGCCCGTTGACGTTAACCGCCGGCCAGCCGACAATGCTCGCGACCATGCCCAGACTGATTGCCGCGCCGTCGATCGTTACCGCCGCCGGGAACAAGCCGAAGCGGATCGAGGAGTTCGCCGGACGGGTGAACACCGGCGACGCCGCCGTCAGCGTCGCCCGCATGACCTCCCCGGGCGGCTGGCTCGAGCCCGGGCAGCGTCCGGAGTTCGAAGAGGTCACGGTCGTGCTGCGCGGGCTGCTGCGCGTCGAGAGCGACGCCGGAACGCTGGACGTCCGCGCCGGACAGGCGGTGGTGACGGCGCCCGGCGAATGGGTCCGCTACAGCACCCCCGAGCCGGACGGCGCCGAGTACATCGCGGTGTGTGTGCCGGCTTTCTCCCCTGCGACGGTCCACCGCGATGCGTAGCGCCCCGCAGCGCTGCCGCGGAAGCCGGACGTGACCGAGTCGATTGCCGCCAGCTCGCACCCCGCACCCTCGCGGCCGATCCGGCTGCCGCTGGTGGCGGCCCTCGGGGTCGTCGTCGTCCTGATCGCCTCGTCTGCCGCCGGGTCTCGGTGGGTCCGCCGCAACCTCGAGACGACCCTGCCGCACGTCCGGGCCGTGGACATTCCCGCCCTGTTCGTCGACGCCACGCCGGTGACCATCCTCCACAACACCTCCGCCGGCGAGGAGCGCTGGCCCGCGACCGCCGACGACATCCGGCTGAACCTGACGCTGTGGCGCCGGATGCATCTTGCCGACTGGAACTCGGTGCCGGAGCGGCTCCGGCAGGAAGGACTCGATCGGCTGCTGCTCCGCTACCGGCACGTGCTGCTCAGCCCCCGGGTCTGGGACGGCATGCAGCCGGACGACTGGGACCTGGTGCCGCAGCCGGTGCGGACCATCGCCTACCGTCACATGGCGGCGTACTGGGCGGGATACTACGACGTCGGCGGGAAATACGACCTGCCGCCCGGCGCGGTCGCCGACGTGCTCGCCGCCCTGATCATGACCGAGTCGTGGTTCGATCACCGCGGCCTGCTCGTCAACGCCGACGGCAGCCGCGACATCGGCCTCGGCGGCGCCTCGGACTACGCCCGCGAGCGGCTGCGCCAGCTCCACGCGAAAGGGCTCGCAGACGTCGGGCCGGCGGACGCGGATTACGACAACCCCTGGGTGGCGACGCGGTTCGTCGCGCTGTGGATGTCGCTGATGCTCGACGAGGCGGACGGCGATCTCGATCTCGCGATCCGCGCCTACCATCGCGGCATCACCGCCGCCAACGACGAGTACGGCGTCGCCTATCTCGCCATCGTCCAGCGCCGGCTGTCGCGGTTCATCCAGAACCGGGATGGGCCGCCGGCCTGGGACTACGTCTGGCGTCAGGATCGCGAGCTCGAGCGGAAAGCGTGGCCGTGGACGTCGTCGCGCAAGCCCGTCGCGCTACGCTCCCGCGTGCTCCCCGATGTTGTAATACCGGAGCAGGCGGCGCACCGTCAGCCCCTGCACCAGGACTGAGAACACCACCACCGCGTAGGTGCTGGCGAGCAGGACCTCCTTGCCGGGGAATTGCGGCAGGGCCAGCACCAGGGCGATTGAGATCCCGCCGCGCAGCCCGCTCCACGTCAGCACCGGCACCAGGCCGCGGCGCATGTTGCCGCGGGCGTTCATCGCCGTCACCGGCACCGCCACCGAGATGTAGCGTGCCAGCAGGCTGATCGGCACCGACAGCGCCGCCGGCAGCAGCACGCCCCACCAGTCGTGGACCGCGAAGACCTCCAGCCCGAGCAGCAGGAACAGCACGGCGTTGAGGATCTCGTCGATCATGCTCCAGAACGCGTCGATGTGCTCGCGCGTCCGGTCGCTCATCGCGAAGCGCCGCCCGGGATTGCCGATCAGCAGACCGGCGACGACCACCGCGATCGGACCGGAAACGTGGACCCAGAATGACAGCGCGTAGAGAAACATCACCAGTGCCAGCGTGATCAGGAGCTCGAGCGGGTGATCGTTGATGCTCTTCAGGGCGCGGTAGCCGATGTAGCCCAGTCCCAGGCCGAGCGCCACGCCGCCGGCGACCTCACGGATGCCGAACATCGCCAGCGCCTGCAGATCGACGCCCGCCGCCTCGCCCGACACCGCCGACGACAGGTGCGCCATCGACGCCAGGCCCAGAAACACGACCACCCCGACCCCGTCGTTGAACAGCGACTCGCCGGCAATCTGCGCCTCGAGGCTGGCCGGCGCGTGAAGCTCCTTGAGCAGTCCCATCACCGCGATCGGATCGGTCGGCGCGATCAGCGCGCCGAACGTGAGGCAGACGAGGAGGCTGAGGTGGACGCCGACCAGGCCGAACAGGACCCAGCTGAGCACGCCGACCACCGCCACCGAGATCATGACCCCGACGGTCGACAGCGCGCCAATCGTCCAGCGGTTATCGACCAGGCCGTCGAGGTCGACGTGCAGCGCGCCGGCGAACAGCAGGAAGCAGAGCAGGCCGTGCATGAAGGTCTGGTCGAAGTCGATCTGCCCCAGAAACCGCTCGACGACGAGGCGGAGCTCGAGGCCGGGAGCGAGCCGCTGGATGAGGACCACCACCAGTGAGCTGACGAGCGCGACGAACAGCGTGCCGCTGGTCGGCGGCAGGCGCAGGAAGCGGTGGTTGACGTAGCCGGAGACGGCGGCAATCGTCGTCAGGATGGCCGCAACCTCGAAGATGGTCATGATGACGAGCGCTGCTCGGCGGGCTTGTTCGCCCGCGCCAGGTTGTGGGCGGTGTTCACCAGCGCAATGTGCGAGAACGCCTGGGGAAAATTGCCGATCAGGCGTCCTCTGCCGGCGTCGTACTCCTCGGCCAGCAGGCCGACGTCGTTGCGGAGCGCCAGCAGGCGCTCGAACAGCCGCCGGCCGTCGTCGATCCGGCCCATCAGGACATAGGCGTCGGCGAGCCAGAAGCTGCAGGCCAGAAAGGCCCCTTCCCGGCCGGAGAGGCCGTCGGCGCCGCTGCGCGTGTCGTAGCGGAGCAGGAAGCCGTCAACGAACAGTTGCCGTTCGACGGCCTCGACGGTGCCGCGCATCCGGGGATCGGAGACCGGCAGGAAGCCGACGGTCGGCAGCAGCAGCAGGCTGGCGTCGAGCTCCTTCGAGCCGTACGACTGGACAAAGCTGCCGAGCGCCGGGTCGAAGCCGCGCCTGCAGATCTCATCGTGGATTTCGGCCCTGACGGCGCGCCAGCGTTCGGCCGGCCCGCGCAGGCCGAACGTCTCGATGCCGCGGATCCCGCGGTCGAAGGCGACCCAGGCCATCACCTTCGAGTAGGTGAAGTGCCGGGGCGCGCCGCGCACCTCCCAGATGCCCTGATCGGGCTCCTGCCAGATCTGCGTCAGGTGCTCGAGCATCTCGCACTGGAACGCCCACGCCGGCTCGCTCGACTCGATCCCGCCGCGGTGGGCCTGATGCAGGGCGTCCATCACTTCACCGAACACGTCGAGCTGCAGCTGGTCGTGTGCGGCGTTGCCGACCCGCACCGGCCGGGAGTCCTCGTAGCCCGGCAGCCAGGGCACGTTGAACTCCGTCAGCCGGCGCTCGCCGGCCAGTCCGTACATGATCTGCAGCTGCGACGGCGCGCCGGCGGCGGCGCGCAGCAGCCAGTCGCGCCAGGCCTGCGCCTCGCTGTAGTAGCCGGCGTTCATCAACGCCAGCAGCGTCAGCGTCGCATCGCGCAGCCAGCAGAAGCGATAGTCCCAGTTCCGCTCCCCGCCGATCAATTCCGGCAGCGACGTCGTCGGCGCCGCGACGATGCCGCCGGTCGGCGCATAAGTCAGGGCCTTGAGCGTGATCAGCGAGCGGCAGACCGCGTCCGACCATTCGCCCTGCGATTGGTTGCGCAGCGCCCAGTCGGTCCAGAACTCCTCGGTGTGGTGCAGCGACTCGATCGGATCGATCGCGTCAGGCGGCGGCAGGTTCGACTGGCCGTGCGTGAGGACGAATGCCGCGGTCGCCCCGGCGGCGATCTCGAAGTCGCCGCGGGTCGTCAGACCCTCGCCGTGCAGCGGGACCGTCGAGCGCAGCGTCACCATGTCGGGCCCGGCAATCGCGCGGATCGTCCCGTCGTCGAGGCGCGTGACCCAGGGGATGCTGTGACCGTAGTCGAAGCGGAGCACGAGCTCGGAACGCATCGCCAGCCGCCCGCGATCGCCGCGGACCAGCCGGACGATGTCCGAGTTCCGGCCGCGCAGCGGCATGAAGTCGATGACGGTGGCGTCGCCAGCCGGCGTCTCCACCCGGGTCTCGAGAATCAGCGTGTCCCCGCGATAGCGGCGGGTAACGCGGGCGTCGGGGTCGGCGGCTTCGATCAGCCACCGCCCGTGCTCCGGGGTGCCGAGGAGGGCGCTAAAGCAGGCGCCCGAATCGAACCGCGGCCAGCACAGCCAGTCGATCGAGCCCCGCCGCGACACCAGCGCGGCGGTCTCGCAGTCGCCGATGATCGCGTATTCCTCGAGCGGCGTGCTCATGCGGCCGGCTCGAACTCGACGATCACCTTGACATCGTCCGGCTGGCGGGTGAGCGCGTCCGGCCAGCCGTCGACGGGCACCCGGCGCGTGATCAGGCGGGCCAGCCAGGCGCGGTCCGCCGCCGCGAGCGAGCGGGCGGCGGCCTCGTAATGACCGCGGTTGGCGTTCACCGACCCGAAGATGACGTCATTCTCGAGCACCATGCGCCGGTTGACCTTGCCGAGATCCATGCTGACGTTGTGGCCGCCAGACGAGACGCCTGCCAGGCAGACGATGCCGGACGGGGCGCTCCGGGTGACGACGTCCTCGATGACCGGCGTCGCCCCGGTGCATTCGATGATGACGTCGGGCGCCAGGACGTCGATGATTGCGACGTCGCCGCCGTGGTAGGTGGCGCCGAGATCCCGCGCCAGCCCCGGCTTCGGCCCGTCGGCGACGCGGTCGAAGACATGGACGTCGAGGCCGCGCTGCCGTCCCATCAGCGCCGCGAGGAGGCCAACCGGACCGGCGCCGGTGATGAGCGCGGTGCGCGGCGCCCACGCCGCGGAGCGCCGGCCGATCCGCTCGGCGTGGTCCCATGCCTTGGCGACGACGCTGGCGGGTTCGAGCAGCACGCCGAGATGGCCGAGCGCCGGATCGACCTTGACCGCGAATGACGGCTCGACGCGATACCGGTCGGAGCCATAGCCATCACGCTCCTTGATGCCGCGCTCCGTGTACTGGCCGTTGCGGCACATGTCCCATTCGCCGACCGCACAATACGCGCACGGTACGGGATCCGGCCGGCGCACGATGCCGACGACCAGATCGCCGGCGGCAAAGCCGGAGTCCGCCGGGGCGTCGAGCACCCGGCCGATCGATTCGTGCCCGATGATCAGCCGGCTGCGGCCCGGCGGAGCCCAGCCGTATTTCCCGGAGGCGATCTCGGCGTCGGTGCCGCAGATGCCAATCGCCATCGTGCGCACGAGCAGCGCGCCGTCGGAATCTGGTGGCTCGGGGGCGTCGATGAGCTGCAGGGAGTCTGCCTGTCCGGGGGTGACCGCGAGTGCGCGCATCCCTCAGGATGCTGGTTTTCACTCGTGTCTTTCAAGCCAATAGCGGCGCGGGTCAGGTGACGTGCCGAAACATTGGCGCCGGCCCGGCGGCGGGCGGCATACTGAACGTGAGATGTGGTTACCAGGCCGCCGTGATCGAGGCATTTGCGTTCGGCGCTTGGCGGCGCCGCGGCCGTGACGCGCCTGCGCGCACTCTGGGAGTCGCTGCGCGCGACCTATTGGGTCGTGCCCTCGGCCATGGCATTCGCTGCGGTACTGTTGTCGGTCGCGATGATCCAGCTGGATGAGGCCGCGGCGGCGGCGCTGCTCAACCGGTGGTCGTGGGTCTACACCGGCGGACCACAGGGGGCCCGCGCCGTCCTCTCGACGATCGCCTCGTCGATGATCACCGTCGCCGGGGTGACGTTCTCGATCACCATCGTCGCGCTGACCCTGGCGTCGCAGCAGTTCGGCCCGCGGCTGCTCAGGAATTTCCTTCGCGATCTGGGAAACCAGATCGTGCTCGGCAGCTTCATCTCGACGTTCCTCTATTGCCTGCTGGTGCTGCGGACGGTCCGCGGGAACGATGATTCCCAGTTCGTGCCTCACCTGGCAGTGACGGTGGGCGTCGCACTGGCGATGCTCAGCCTCGCCGTGCTGATCTACTTCATCCACCACGTCGCCACGTCGATCCAGGCGTCGCAGGTCATCGCGAACGTCGCCGGCGAGCTGGAGGGAGCGATTGCGCGCATCTTTCCGGACGACATCGGCGACGGCGCAGCCGCCCTGGAGGCGCCGCCGCTGCCTCCGGAGGCGGCGCGGCGGCCCGACACCGCCCGCACGGTGAGGGCAACCACCACGGGGTACGTGCAGGCCGTGGACAGCGCCCGCATCCTCGCCCTGGCGAGCAAGCAGGACCGGACGATCCGCATCGACGTCCGGCCTGGCGCCTTCGTGCGAATCGCCACCCCGCTGGCATCGCTCTGGCCCGCACCCGAACCGGCAGACGCCTGCGACGGTCCGATTCTGGAGGCCTTCATCGTCGGCGCCGATCGCACCGGCGCGCAGGATGCGGGATTTTTCGTGAACCAGCTGGTCGAACTGGCGGTCCGGGCGCTGTCCCCGGGGATCAACGACCCCGGAACGGCCTGCACCTGCATCGACCGGCTGGAGCAGGCGCTCTGCCAGCTGGCCGGACGCCGGATTCCCTCGGCGTATCGCTACGATGACGACGGCACGCTGCGCGTCGTCGCTGCGCCGATGACGTTCGCAAGCCTGCTCGACCTCGCGTTCGCCGACATCGGCCGATACGGGAGCTCCAGCGTATCGGTCATGAGCCGCCTGCTGGAAGCGGTTCGGGACCTGGCCGGGTGCGTGCGTCGTGAGGAGGATCGGCTGGCCCTCGTCCGGCACGCGGAGATCATCGCCGGCCGCGCCCGGCACGGCTGCGCCCAGGAGACTGACCGTGCACTGATTGACGACCTGCATCGCGCGGCCCTGGACGCCCTGCGGGGCGAGACCGGCAGAGAATAGCGCGGCGACCGGCCATCGTCAGCCTGTGTTTCGCCTCGAACTTCCGGAGATCGCCGCGGGGGTGCTGACGAGGTCAGCCCCGGCTTCCCCGGCTAGCCGTCGGCGCGGACGCTCCGTCTGATGATCACGGCGCCAACGATCGCGGTCGACACGGATCCCGCCAGAATCCCGATCTTCGCCGAATCGAGAAGCTCCGATCCCGGGAACGCGAGCCCGGCGATGAACAGCGACATCGTGAAGCCGATACCGCCCAGCCAGGCGCAGCCGTGGAGCAGCGACCAGGTCACCCCCGCCGGCAGCGTCGCGAACCGCAGCTGCACGGCCGCCGCCGCGGCCGCGGTGATCCCCAGCGGCTTGCCAATCGTCAGCCCCAGGAACGTGGCGAGCGTCACGCCGTTCAGCGCCGCGCCGCCGAGGTGCACGCCGGCGTTCGAGAACGCGAAGAGCGGCATCACGACATATGCCGAGAAGCCGTGCAGCGCATGTTCCAGGCGCAGCAGCGGTGCCGTCACCGCCTCGCTCGCGCGCTCGAGCCCGACGACCGCGTCCTGCTGGCCCTTGCTCGTCAGGACCAGAAGATCCCCCGTTTCGGTGCGCTCGAAATGATCGAGCAGGCCGCGCGCCTGAGCCGAGAACTCGGTCGCGTTGATGCGCGTCCGGGTCGGGATCGTGAAGGCGAGCAGGACGCCGGCGATCGTCGCGTGAACGCCGGACTGATACATGAAGAACCACAGCCCGAGGCCAAGGACCAGATACGGCGCCAGCCGGCGGACGCGTAGACGGTTCAGCGTCGCCAGCGCCGCCAGGACGACACCGGCGGCGCCGAGCGCGCTCCAGACGATGTTGTGGGTGTAGAACACCGCAATCATCAGGACAGCGCCCATGTCGTCGACGATGGCGAGCGCGGCGAGAAAGATCTTGAGGCCGCGGGGGGCTTTGGGGGCGACCAGGGACAGGACCCCGAGGGCAAACGCGATGTCGGTCGCGGTCGGGATTGCCCAGCCCCGGGCCGGCAGCCCGCCGCCGTTGGTGAGCGCGTAGGTCAGCGCCGGGACGACCATGCCGCCGAGCGCGGCGGCAATCGGCAGGGCCGCCTGGCGCGGCGATGCGAGCTCGCCGGCGAGCACCTCGCGCTTGATCTCGAGCCCGACCAGCAGGAAGAACACGGCCATCAGCCCGTCGTTGATCCACTGATGGACCGTCAGCCCCAGCGCGTGGCTGCTGCCGACGCTCAGGACCAGGCTCGCCTCCCAGAGCGAATGGTACGTCTCGGCCCACGGCGAATTGGCGACCACGAGCGCCGCGCAGGCACAGGCCACGAGCAGCGCGCCGCCGGCCGCTTCCGTCCGGAAGAACTCCTGAAAGGGGCTCGACCACTGGACGCCCCGTCGCTCAGCCGTCATGGACACACTCTGCCACACGACGGCGCTCCGGACGAGCCCAGACCTCGGCCCGGCGCGTTTTTTTTCACGCTGGTGCAGACCCGGACGCTCGAGCCAGCGGTCAGGCGCGTGCGGCGGCGGCCCGCGCGCGATGGAAGGTTTCGAGGGCGTCGTTGGCGCGGACGACCACGCCAAGGTGCTCGAGGATCTCGTCGAGGTGCGGCCCGGGAATGGCAAAGTAGGCGTCGTCCTCGCCGGCCCCGGTGTAGACGCGGTTGCCGACGCAGCCGAAGCTGACGGCCGTTCGCGCGCTGTTGATGGCCTCGGGCAGCACCGCACATGTCGGCCGTCCCATCGTGCCAGCCGTACCGGCGATGCCGGCCGCCTGCGCGGCCTCGGCGAGCAACATCAGCTGCCGCGCGTTTCCCCGGACCAGCACGACGTCAGGCGGGGCAGCGGAATCGGCCAGCGGGGCGTAGGTCGCGACGCGGAGCGGCGTCCGGCGCCGGGGAATCATCGGGACCTCCTCCATTTTCAGGTAGGACAGCTCGACCATCGTCCCGACCAGCGCCATCAGTTCCTGCTCTTCGGCCGGCGACAGCGTGACGTGGTGGGTGTGGGCGCCGACCGGACAGCGCTTGTGATCGTCCGCGACGGTGTAGAAGACCTCCCCCTCGGCGGCGCGTCTCCAGTAGCCGCAGCCGGCGGGCTCGGTGGCGCCGACATGCGGCACGCCCGGCGGCGGGGCGTCGGTGAACGAGATGGCGACCGGCGCCGACGTCAGTCGCAGCAAATCCTCGAGAAGTGTCCGGGGCATATATCCTCCTGGACCTATTATGGTGCGATGACGCTCCCGGCCCTCGGAACCCGCGATCACAGCATGTTCATTGCCCGACTGCGGCGAAGGTCGCGCCGCCGCACCGCGACCGGTCCATCGCCGGGTCGGCGGCCGCGTGCGGGCGTTGCCGTGACGCTCCTCGCCATGCTGATGCCTGCCGGCGCGGCAGGACAATCCCCGGCCGAGCCCCCCAACGCCGCGGCGGCGGTCCGCATCGCCGGCCGCCAGGTCGTGTTGACCTATGGAGGAGCGAAGCTGTTCGAGGGGACCGTCGAAGGCGCCGGCCCGGGAACGGACCTGCGCCGGTTCGTCGAGACCGGTCATCAGCAGGTGACGCAGGTCCTCAAGTGGACCGCGCCGCGGGGATCGCGCCTGACGCTGACCGGCACGGTCTACGGGTCGGACGAGGCGTTTGCGGTCGAGGCCGAGCCGCGGGAAGACGCCCTGCCGGTCGTCCGGCACGCCTCCGGACCGGTGACGAATCTTCTCAATCGCGGTGTCTACGATCGGCACGCCGACTGGGTCTTCTCCGTCGATTTCCCGGCGACCGTGGCACTCGTTCCCGCGACCGCGCAGACGTTCCGCGTCACGGCCGCCGGCGGCGAGATCGCCCTCCGCTTCCGCCCCCGCTTCTACCAGCGGCACCGCGGCCTGGCCGCCTACCGGCCGTGGACGTATCAGCCCTGGAAGGAATCGGTCGCCGGCTGGACGTCGTGGTACGCCTTCTTCGACAAGGTCACCGAGCGGGACGTCATGCGCACGGCCGACGTGCTCGGTGACGTGCTCCGGCCGTTCGGCTACCGCTACCTCCAGATAGACGACGGGTATCAGCGGCTGCCGATCGGACTGCCGGACCACTGGCTCGAGACCAACGACAAGTTTCCCGGTGGGCTCACGTCGCTGCGGCGCGCCATCGCGGAGCGCGGGCTCGATCCGGGCATCTGGACCAACGTCAGCTTCCAGGATCAGGCGGCCGCCGAAGCCCATCCCGCCTGGTTCGTGCGGACACCGGATGGCCGGCCCGCGTACGGCAACTGGATCGGCTACGTGATGGACGGCAGCCGTCCCGACACGATTGCCAGCCTGGTGACGCCGGTGTACACCGCCCTGAAGGAGATGGGCTGGACCTATTTCAAGCTCGATGCGCTGCGCCACCTGCGCTACGAGGGCTACAACAGCTTCGCCGATGCCTTCACCCGGCGGGGGCTCGACCGCGAACAGGTCTACCGGCGCTTCGTCCGTGCGGTTCGCGACGCCATCGGCCGCGATCGCTACCTGCTGGCGTGCTGGGGCGTGCGGCCCGAGCTCATCGGACTGGTCGACGGCGTCCGCATCGGAGACGACGGCTTCGGCTACGGCTCGTTCGCGCAGTACAACTCCTTCAACAACGTCGTCTGGCGCAACGATCCCGACCATATCGAACTGCGCCAGCCGGATGGCTACCGCGCCGCGACGCTGACGTCGCTCACCGGATCGGTGCTGATGCTCACCGATCCGCCGGAGATCTACCGCACCGATCGCGCCGAGGCCGCGAAGCGCACCGCGCCGGTGCTGTTCACGCGCCCGGGGCAGATCTACGACGTCGACCCTGCCCGATCGAGCCGGCTCGGCGAGGCGGCGGCGACCTTGAGTGGCGCCGGGCCGCGCCCCTTCGACGCCGATCAGCGGCTCGTCGTGCCGCTCTACCAGCTCGACATCGCCCGGCCGTTCGAGCAGTGGACGGTGCTGGCGCGGACGGCGGGCAGCGACGGCCGGCTGGAGTTCGCGGAGCTCGGGCTGCCGGGCGGGAAAGACTTTCTCGCCTTCGAGTTCTGGACCCGCCGGCCGCTTGGCGTCGTTCGGGATCGACTGGCGCTGCCGGAGGTCGACCCCGCCTTTCAGGTGCAGGTGGTGTGCCTGCGGGCGCGGGTCGATCACCCGCAGATCCTCTCCACCAGCCGTCACGTGACGTGCGGCGGGCCGGACCTGGCGGAGGTGCGCTGGGGCGACGGCGCGCTCTCCGGGACGAGCGATATCGTCGCCGGCGACGATTACGCGCTCTACCTCAGCGAGCCGGCGGGCTTCCGGTTCGGAACCGTGACGGCGGACGGGGCCGAGGTCGTGGGACAGGAACTGCAGGACGGCACGCGGCAGATTCACTTGCGCAGTGCGGCCGGAGGCCGGGTGCGCTGGACCGTCAACTACGCCACGCCGTAGGGGCCGACCTTGCCGGAGACTGGGCCGGGCGCCGGCGTCACGGTCAGGGCCGGCAGCGTGCGGCGACCCGCGCCGATCAGCAGCCGCTGCCCGTCCCGCGGCGGGCCAGCTGGCTGACGAGGCCGACCAGCCGCTCGGCGTCGAGCGGCTTGGCGAGGTGGCCGTCGAACCCTTCACTGAGGGCGCGGCTTCGGTCGTTCTCGCTGGCGTACGCCGTGACCGCCACGACCGGAACGGCACGGACGGCCGCGCAGGACGAGCGTCGAATCGCGGCAATCAGCCAGTAGCCGTCGGCGCCCGGCATGGCGATGTCGCTGACCACGACATCCGCCGGCTGGCGCTCGAGCGACTGGATCGCGGCCGCCGCCGACTGCGCCGTGAGGACCTCCGCGCCGCGGCCGGCCAGCACCGCCTCCACCAGCGCCAGCGCGTCCCCCTCGTCGTCCACGACCATCACGCGGATGCCGGCAAGCGACTCGTTCGCGCCGCCGGCCAGGCCGACGTCGGCTGCGGCGTCATCGCCGCGGGCGGCAAGCGCCGGGAAGAACACCGAGAACTCCGCGCCGCGGTGCAGGCCCTCGCTATGGACCCCCACCTCGCCGCCGTGCATCCGCGTCAGGTGCGCGACGATCGCCAGGCCGAGGCCGAGACCGCCATGCTGGCGCGTCGAGCCGGTCTGCGCCTGGCGGAAGCGCTCGAAGACGTGCGGCAGAAACGCCGGATCCAGTCCGACGCCGGTGTCGCGGACCGTCAGCTGGGCGCGGCTGCCGGCCATTTGCAGCGCCACGGTGACGGCACCGCCATCGGGCGTGAACTTGATCGCGTTGCCAATCAGATTGCCGAGAATCTGCTCCAGCCGGGAGGCATCGGCGAGCACCTGGCAGGCATCGGCCCGCCGCTCGAACGCCAGCGAGATGCTTTTCGCAGCGGCCTGGACCCGGAACGATTCGACGACCGCCTCGGCCAGCGACGCCAGTTCGACAGGTGCCAGGTCGAGCTGCATTTTGCCGGTGGCGACGCGCGAGATGTCGAGGAGGTCTTCGATCAGCTTCGCCTGGGTCAGCGCATTGCGCTCGATGGTGGTGATGGCCCGGGCGGTTTTCTCGGCATCGAGGCTGCCGCCGGCGAGCAGTCTCGCCCAGCCCAGGATGGCGTTGAGCGGCGTCCGCAGCTCGTGAGAGAGCGTCGCCAGGAATTCATCCTTGGCCTGATTCGCGGCTTGCGCTTCCTCCCGGGCGGCCTTTTCGCGCTCCAGCGCCAGCCGGCGATCGAGGTCGACCTGGGCCATCGCGACGGCGTGACGCAGGCTGCGGTGGAGGCGGTCGGCCGACAGCGATTGTTTGGCCAGGTAGTCCGAGGCGCCGGCGTGCATCATCGCGACGGCCAGCTGCTCGTCCCCCTGGCCGGTCAGGGCGATCACCGGCGTGGCGATGCCGAGCGCCTGGATCCGCTTCAGCAGCTCGAGGCCGTCGGTCTTCGGCAGGCGGTAGTCGAGCAGCACGCAGTCGAACGACCGTGACTGGAGGGCGGCCAGCGCGGCCTCCGCATCCGCCGCCTCGTGACACTCGAACTCGAGCTTCGCCTCCGTCAAGGCCCGCCGGATCGCCATGCGGTCGACGACATCGTCGTCGACGAGGAGGAGAGTGATCGCCATCAGGGAAGTTCGACCAGCGTCCAGTACTTGTTCAGCGTCGCCATCACCTCGACGAAGTTGATGAAGGTCACCGGCTTGAGGAGATAGCCGGCGACGTTGAGGTTGTAGGCGTCGATGCGATCGCGCTCGGCGTTCGAGGTGGTGAGGACGACCACCGGCGTGTGGCCGTGGACCGGATCGGCGCGAAGCGCGCGGAGGAATTCGATGCCGTTCATCCGCGGCATGTTGAGATCGAGCAGGATGATGCGGCGCTGGTTGGGCACCTTGCCGGCGCGGAGCATCTCGAGCGCCTCGACGCCGTCACCGGCGACAAAGAGCGGGTTGAGGATCTTGTTCTTCTCGAACGCCCGCCGGACGTTCATCACGTCGACCGTGTCATCCTCGACCAGCAGGATATTGAGCATGCGATCCGACATCTTCCCTCCGCTCGGGGGCGCCCGCCGCAGGCCACGAACATCCGAAGGTGGCGCCCCGCCCTTCCTCCGACACGACCCAGACGCGGCCGCCGCGCCCCTCGACGATCTTCTTGACCAGCGCCAGCCCGATGCCGGTGCCCTCGACCTTGTCGCGGGCCTCGAGGGTCTGAAAGATACCCCAGATCCGGTCGTGGAATTCCGGCGCGATGCCGGGGCCGTTGTCCGCGACCTCGAAGACAAAGCCGCCCGGCGACGGGGCGCCGCCGATCCGGATGGCCGGGCTGGCGGAGCGGTTGTGCTTGATTGCGTTGCCGACAAGGTTGAGGAACACCTGCTGCAGCGGCAGCCGCTCGGTCAGCAGGGTCGGCAGGCCGGTGTCGATCTCGATGCGGACATCGGGGCGGGCGCCGAGCAGTTCGACGACCTCCTGGGCGAGCTGCCGGGTATCGACCAGTTCGGCCGCGCCGCGGATGCGTCCCGCGCGCGAGTAGGCGAGCATACCGTCGATCAGCGCCTCCATGCGATGGACGCGGCCGCGCATCAGCGTCAGGTGCTGCCGGCTCGCCTCCGGCACCCGATCGCCGAGGTCCTCCTCGATCCACTCCGACAGGTTGGCGATGCCGCGCAGCGGTGCCTTGAGATCGTGCGAGGCCACGTAGGCGAACTGATCGAGCTCGGCATTGGTGCGCTCCAGCTGAGCAGCCAGTCCCGCCAGCTGGTCGGCGCGGTCGCGCAGCGCCTCGACGCCCCGTTGCCGGGCGACGCCGAGCGCGATGCCGTTGGCGACTGTCGCCAACCCTTCGAAGTCGGCGTCGCTCAACGGCCGCCGGCTGAACATCGCGAGCACGCCGATGATCTCGTCCCGGATCATCAGCGGGTAGCCGGCGAAGGCGACCATGCCCTCGCGCTTCGCCCACTGCTGATCGCCGACCCGGGAATCGCCCACCACCTGGTTCGTCAGGTGCGGAGCGCGCTCGGCGGCGATCAGCCCGATCTTGAACTTGCCGACCGGCACCCGGCCGTGCGGGCCGTCGAGATGGGTGTACATGCCGGCGCTTGCCTGCAGCTCCAGCACCTGCCCGGCCGCGTCGAGCGTCCAGATTCTGGCAAAGGCCGCGTCGAGCCGCCGGACGACCGCTTTGGCGCAGCCGTCGAGCATCTCTGTCAAAGTCTCGGCGCGCGTCAACGTAGTGCCGACGTCGGCGGCCAGCGACGCCAGCCGGGTCCGATCGAGCAGGGCCTGGTCGTCTCGCGCCCGCACCGTGATGTCGCGGAGGTACCCGGTAAAGAGCGGCGCACCGTGACCGGTGGTGCGCGCGATCGTCAGTTCGACCGGAAACTCCGATCCGTCGGCGCGCAGCCCGATCAACTCGACGCGCTGCCCGAGGAGCCGGCCCTCGCCGGTCCGGACGACGCCCGCGAGTGCGTTCCGATGGGCGTCACGAAAGCGCTCCGGGATGATGAACGATGCCATCTCCCGTCCGATCACCGCGGCGCGCGGGTAGCCGAACGTCCGTTCCGCCGCGGGGTTGAACTCGCGGACGAGGCCGCCGGCGTCCATGACGATGATGGGATCGAGGGCGGCATCGAGGATCGCCGCCTGCAGCGCCCGCGCGGCCCTGAGGGCCTCGCCGGCCTCATGGTCGGATTGCGCGGGAGACGCGGCTGGCGGCGGCGCGGTTTCGTCGCTCATCGTCATGGTGCTGGGGGCCGACGATTCAGGGACCGGTCCCCCTCGCGTCCACGAAAGTATAGCGGCAGCGCGGCGTCGCCGCCCGGGCCGGCCGTCATTCTTTCGGCGTCAGCGGCGTGTACCACTGCAGCACGACGTAGGTGGCAGGCGTCGTGCCGATGTTGGTCAGGTTTTCGTTCTCGTTGACGGCAAAGAAAATCAGCGCGCCCGGGGATGCGACCTGGCGCCGGCCATCGATATTGACTTCGAGGGTGCCTTCCCTGACCAGGATGAGCTCCTCCTGGGGATGGCGGTGCAGCGCGCCGGTGTTCTGGCCCGGGTTGAGCGTGGTGATGTGACCGTGCAGACGATCGAGCGTCGCAGTGGGCGCGTCGAAGGCAATCCGGCGTTCACCGGTTGGCGTTTGCACCGCCGCAAGCTCCCGCCAGTCGATGACGGTCGAGTGCAGGCGCGCCGCGGCCACTGGAGCCACGGGCGATTGGAGCGGAACGGAGCCGGCGATCGCGGCCAGGACGAGCAGTGGGGTGACGAGCCTCATGGTCCGTATGATACGCCTGGCATCGTGCCGGGTGCGCCGCCGCGTGCGGCGGACGGCACGGGGCGCGAATCGAGGCAGAGAAAGAGCCCGCGGCATCTCTCTCTGACCTCGACGCGCGTGACCCGATATCGCCCGGACCGCTACCGCAGGGCGGGGAACACACCCGCCTGGACGTTCGCGCAGGTGGGGTTGCAACCACCACCGAATGAGGCAATCTGCTGGGCCACCATCCCCGGATTCGTCAGGCCGTGGCTGCGGATCACAACGTGTACTTCGGCGCCGAAGCCGTTGCCGTGCTCGAGTCCGAAGCCGGATTCGACGGCGACGCCGGCGGGCAGGTTACCGGCGGTGACGTGGGCGGAGACGTTGCCCGAGTCCCCCGCCCCGGTGACGAAGCCGGCGGCGTAGAACACCGCCGCGCGGACCGCGGGATTTTCGAGGTCGGTCGCCCCGCAGCTTGCCGCGCAGGCGGCAGGATTGTTGAAGACGACCCACCACACCGTGTAGGAGGTGTGCATCGCCAGACCGCCGGCGGCCACTCGCAGCTCGAGGTCCTGCCTGCTCCGGTAGAGCGTTGCGGCCCCGGGCATGAAGACGGCCGGATTGCCGGCGCGAAACAGATTGGTGGTCTGATACGTCACCGGTCCGGCGGCCGCCACGGCCGACAGACCCCAAACGACGCATCCCGCCGCCACCAGAACGCGAATCGAGGTTCTCATGTGAACTCCCTTCCGTTGCGACGCCGGGCGCCCGGCGGCCGGTTATTCGGGCCGGGGCGGCCAGTGCTTCTTCCTGCCGTTCTCATCCACGACCAGGCTCTGCGTGCCGGGCGGCAGGACCTGGAGCGTCTTCAGGAATTCGATCACCGCATCCTGTTCGTAGGCCGGCAGCGCCTGGAATGCCTGCCGCGACGCCAGCGCTTCACCGGCATGCGCATGGACGGCCTGCCGCAGCGTCGTGAACAGGCCGTGATGGAAGAACGGCGGCTCGTTGGCCGCTCCCCACAGCTTCCGCGTGATGAAGCGTTCGTTGCCGGCAAAGAATCCGGGGGCGCCCGCCGGCGCATTCATGTCGAGCCGCTCGCGATTCGGATCGTCCGGCCCGTCGCAGATGTTGTGCACCTTGAGATCGGTGAATGCCGGCACCGAGACGACGCCCCCCGCGGCGCGCAGCCGCGGCGCCGGCAGATCGTCCCGCAGCAGGTCGACGCCGAGGCGCGGCGCGTCGCCCGGCTGCAGATTGCCGGCCGGGTTGTAGGGGCTCGGTTCGGTGAACACCGCCCCCTGCCGGGAGAGCGGCAGGCTGGGAATGTGGCACGAGGTGCAGCCGGACTGCGCGAACCTCTGCTCACCGAGCAGGACCGCCGCCTCGATCTCCGGGTCGTTCGGGATGACGCGCCCCGGGACCGCCATCACGGCCTGGAACAGCGTCACGGCGGTGACGTCGGCCCGGGTCAGTTCGTTGACGAAGCCGTCGCCGTCCGGATCCGCGTTCGTCCCGAACCGCTCGGTCGACTGGATGCCGTGATGATGATTGAAGGCGTTGTTGGTGAACTGGCGGAGGGAAATCACGTTGCTCGCCTGATGGAAGGGGCGAATGATCAAGCTCGGGGGAGCACCGCCGGCGGTTTGCAGGCTCGGCGCGACCAGTCCCTCGACGCGCGAGACATCCCACGCGCCGTTCAGAAGTCTCGTGATCCGGCCGAACGACACGCCTTTGGTCAGGAGCGCCCTGGTGCCGCCCGACGGCGTGGCGTCGCGAATCGCCTGGAGATCGGCCGTCATCTCCCGGGCCAGCATCTCGATGAAGCCCGATCCCGACATACCCAGCGTCGCCCGTGAGTCGGCGATCGACTGGAACGTCACCGGGAGGCCGGATTCGTCGACGGCGCCCTGATCCGCGAGGGTCTCGTTGCCGTCGAACGTCGCGAAGTCGAACCGCTGACCGAGGACGAAGACATTGGCGACGATGTCACCGCCACCGCCGACGATCGGAAGATTGTGGCAGCCGGCGCAGGAGTTGGCGTCGGGAGCCGAGATGCGGTTGAAGTTGCGGGGAAAGACCAGCGGACTGAGCGCGTTGGAGAGCGGCGCGCCCGTGCCTTTCGTCCCCGGCCGTCCGCCCCCCTCCTCGATCGTCCAGACGGCGCTGAACAGTTTGCGGCCGTGAGCGAGGAGCTCCTTGAGCGGCAGGACATATTCCTGCCCATCCGCGAGGTGGTGCGCCACCGCCACTTCGCGTCCGATGGGAGATTGTGACGACAGCGTCGCCGCCGCGGCGCCGCAGGCGACGAAGGTCCCGATGGCGATTCGAAGGGGGCCGTGCATGGCGCCTCCACGGAATTCTGTGGATTGCGGATCCCGGGTTCGAGCGCAAGAGCGTCGAGCACAACTCGCGCCACAGCCGCGGCGCGCGTTCGCCGCGTCGGCGAATGCTGAGCTGTCGTTTCCAGGGAAAACATTCCGACAGCCGGAAACTTAAAGGGATGGCGGAGGCGGGAGAACCCGGCTCATCGGCGTCGGGTGCAGGGCTCCCCAGTCGCCGTTACTGCGCCTGCGCCTGAATCGACGCGGTCACCCGCACGTCGTCGCCAACGAGGAATCCGCCCGTCTCGAGCGCGGCATTCCAGGTGAGCCCGTAATCCTTCCGATTGAGGACGATCTCGGTCTCGAACGCCAGCTTCTCGTTGCCCCAGGGATCCTTGGCAATGCCCAGATAGGTGACCGGCAGCACGACCGGTTTGGTGACGCCACGGATCGAGAGTTCGCCGGCGACGTCATACTGCCCGTCGCCCCGCGCGGTCACCGCGGTGCTGGTGAAGGTCAGCGTCGGGAAACGTTCGACGCTGAAGAAGTCGTCCGAACGCAGATGCGTGTCGCGATCGGCCTGATTGGTGTCGATGCTTGCGGCGCGGATCGTCAGCGCCACGGTCGAACGCTCCGGCGCCGACGGGTCGAACGCGATTGCACCGGAGAAGTCCGAGAAACGGCCGCGTACTTTCGTCAGCAGATGACGGACCTGAAAGAGCACTTCGGAATGCGCTTGGTCGATCTGGTAGGTGCGGCTGGCGGTCGGTGTGGCGGTAGCGGTGGTGGTCATGGAACTCTCCTCGTTGAAATCGTGAAACTCTTCAGACTCTGCCTGGCGGCCGCCCATCTGACGACCGCACGCTTGGAGAAGGTGCAACCCCACAGCCAATCTGGCACACCGTAAGTAACTGATTCCAAAGGACAACCCATCAGGCGATCCAGCGGTTTGCATCATTTTGATAGACTCGCTATCTCATACTGAGAGGCCTCCACCATGCGCGCTCGCGACCTCGACCTTCGGGAACTGCTCGAGTTCGACCCCAAGGGGGGCGTCATCCGCTTTGCCGGGGATCGGGCAATCCTGCTCAACACGGTCGCGATGGGACTGCTGCGGCGGGAGCTGGTGGAAACCATGGGCGCGGCGGCCGCCCGCGGCGTGCTCACGCGTTTTGGCTACGCCCACGGCTGGCGCACGGCGGCGACGCTGAAGACCACCTTCAACTGGGACTCTGAACGCGAATGGATGCTGGCCGGCGGGCGGCTGCACCAGCTGCAGGGCTTTCTGCGGTACGAGCCGGTCGACCGCCCGGCCGGCGCCGCGCCGCGGCACTTCGCCCAGTCGGTGTGGCACGACTCCTACGAGGCCGAGGAGCACCTGCTCCACCTCGGCCCATCGGAGCAGCCGGTCTGCTGGACGCTCTGCGGATTTGCGAGCGGCTATCTCAGTTGCTCCGTCGGCCAGCCCGTCTACTGCATCGAGGAGAAATGCCGCGCTCGCGGCGATGCCTTCTGTCTCATGGCCGGCCGCACCGCCGCGGACTGGGGCGACGACGTCAAGGGAGAGCTGGCGTTCTTTGGGCGGGAATGCCTCGACGAGACGCTCCGCCAGGTGACCGATCTCCTGAAACTGACCGAGCGCCGACTGACTCTTCGCCGCCGCGAACTGGCGCGCGTCGACGTCGAGGAGCGGCAGACCGGCATCGTCGCGCAGAGCGAGGCCATGCAGCGGGTGCTCGACGAGGCCCGCCGCGTCGCCCGCGTCGATTCATCGGTGCTCGTGTCGGGCGAGAGCGGCGTCGGCAAGGAAGCGCTGGCCCGGCTGATTCACGACGACTCCGGCCGCGCCACCCGCCCCTTCCTGGCCGTCAACTGCGCCGCGGTCCCCGAAGCGCTGATGGAGAGCGAGTTGTTCGGACATGTGCGGGGTGCGTTCACCGGCGCATCGCAGGATCGGGTCGGCCTCTTCGAGGCCGCCAATCACGGCACGCTGCTCCTCGATGAGATTGGCGACGTGCCGCTCGGCATGCAGGTCAAGCTGCTGCGCGTCCTCCAGGAGCGGGAGATCCGCCGCGTCGGCGAGAACCGGTCGCGGAAGGTGGACGTGCGGGTTCTGGCGGCCACCCACCGGGACCTCGCGGCGGAGGTCGCCGCCGGCCGGTTCCGCCAGGATCTCTACTATCGGCTTCGCGTCATCGAGATCCATATTCCAGCGCTGCGCGAGCGGCGCGACGACATCCTCCCGCTCGCCCGCCGGTTTCTGACGGAAACGGCGTCGCGGCTCCATCTTCCGGTCGCGGCGTTCGCTCCGCGCGCCGCCGACATGCTGATGCAGTGGACCTGGCCGGGGAACGTGCGCGAGCTGCAGAACGTCATCGAACGCGCGATCGTCCTCGCCCGCGGCGACCGGATCGAGGTCGAGGATCTGCCGGAGGACGTGCGCCGGGTTGGCTCGAACGCCGACCCGGCGGCGCCGCAGCGTCTCGCCGAGGTCGAGCGCGCCCATATCCTGCACGTGCTCGAGAGCGTCGGCGGCAACCGCACGAAGGCCGCGGCGGTCCTTGGCATCGGCGCGGCGACGCTGTTCCGCAAGCTCAAGGACTACGGCACGACCGGCTGACGGCCTCGATCCTCGCTTCCACGAGGTCGACGAGAAGG
Organism: uncultured Acidobacteriota bacterium; assembly: GCA_963750475.1. Classification (GTDB taxonomy): domain Bacteria; phylum Acidobacteriota; class Vicinamibacteria; order Vicinamibacterales; family 2-12-FULL-66-21; genus JALZOC01. The sequence continues at coordinate 470,748 of CAVVQQ010000003.1, read as the reverse complement.
GTGGGTTGGCCGCGCAGCGCGCGACGCCGGCTCGCGCCCGGTAACGGCTATGGCGGCGGCAGGCGCTCCGCCGGGATGCCCAGCGCCAGCGCCACGGCCCGCAGCGAGGACTTGATCTGGCGGACATTGCCGGCCCCCATCCGCAGCAGCTGCTTCTGCGCGGCGGTCAGGCTCTCGAGGCGCGGGTCGGCAAACGCGTAGCCGGCACCCTTCGGCTGCAGGCGGATCGGATCCTCGACGATCGGGGTCCGCAGCAGCTGGACGAGGGTGCGTTCGAGCGTGCTGTCGAACGGCGCATCGCCGAGCTCGTGCGCCGCCTCTTCGATCCGCGGCTTGAGCGTGCCGTAGAGCTGCGCGATGCCGGCGGCATCGAGGGACGCCGCCGCCTCGGCCAGGCTGTCGTAGCGGGCGTAGCTGCGCGGGTCGACGATCGGACCGTCGGGCTTCTCGACCACGGCAAAGCCTGTCGCCGGACGAAGCATCGGCAGCTGGCGTGCCGGCGTCCGCCCGTCGGCGACGTTGCTGACGTCGATCGCGAACCGGCGCACGAGGCCGTCGGTGGCCAGCCAGGCCGCGACCTTCGGGTGTGATGAGAGCCGCCGCACCAGCTCGCGAACCAGCGCGTCGGTCTCGCCAAGAGGCGGCAGGACGAGCGAACCTGGCGCGCTGCCGAGCGGCTGGGACGCCGCCGGGGCCGTGACGCTCTTCGACACGACCCGGGCCGGCGGCGCCGAGCGCCGGCTGAGGACGACGTAGACCGCCACCGCGGCGGCGCCGAGAAACAGGAGGACCAGAATCCAGACCAGCGCCGATCGTGGCCGTGCCGGCGGCGGCTCCTCCGCAGTCTTCTCCAGCTCGTAGTCAAAGATGTCCGGCATGCTTCCTCCTCTGGCGGGAGCGGCAGCGCCCACGAGTGCGGACCGGGTCCACAGCTGATCCGATCCTGGAGCAGTTCGGGGCGGAACACAAGCGCACAGCCGCGCACCGCCTGAATTGTTGGAGAACCAATCAAGGTCCTCGGGACCTGGCCTGACCGGGGTGTTTGCCGACGCCGCCGGGCGCCAGGGCGGCCGGCCCGGGAGCGGTCGGATAGAGTAGCGGGCGTGCCGGAGCTCCCCGACATCGTCGTCTATCTCGAGGCGCTGGCGCCGCGGGTGCTGCATCAGCCACTGGAGCGGGTCCGCATCGGCAGCCCGTTTCTGGTGCGAACCCCGGCGCCACCCGTCAGCGACGCCGCCGGCCGCCGCGTCGTCGAACTGCGCCGCCTCGGGAAGCGGATCGTCTTCGCCATGGAAGGCGGGCTGTTTCTGGTCCTGCATCTGATGATTGCCGGGCGTCTCCGCTGGCGCGACCGCGGCGCGGCGCTTCCCGGCAAGGCCGGACTGGCGGCGTTCGACTTCCCGACCGGCACGGCGATCCTGACCGAGGCGGGATCGCGGCGGCAGGCGTCGCTGCACGTCATGGCCGGCGCCGACAATCTTGCGATGCTCGATCCGGGCGGCCTGGAAGTCCTCGATGCCACGCCGGCGGCGTTTGCCGAGCGGCTGGGGCGCGAGAACCACACGCTCAAACGCGCCCTCACCGACCCGCACATCTTCAGCGGCATCGGCAACGCCTACTCCGACGAAATCCTTCACGCCGCCCGGCTGTCGCCGCTGGCGCTGACCGCGAGTCTCCGCGATCCCGCGATCGCGCGCCTCCACCGGGCCGCTGTCGAGACCCTCGAGCACTGGATCGCACGGCTGCGCGAGGAGGCGGCGGGAGCGTTTCCGGAGAAGGTCACGGCATTCCGCGACGGCATGGCGGTCCATGGCCGGTTTGGCAAGCCCTGTCCGGTCTGCAGCGCACCAGTCCAGCGCATCGTCTACGCCCGCAACGAAGCCAACTACTGCGCGACGTGCCAGACGGGCGGCCGGCTCCTCTCGGATCGCGCACTCGCCCGCCTGCTGCGCCAGGACTGGCCGAAGACCGTGGCAGACATGGAGCGGCGGAAAGAGCAACGGCGCAGCCCTGACCGCCACTGACACCGACGCCAGCGTCGGTCGCTGTGCCGGACCGCCCACGGCGCCAACGAGGTTACGAGGTTACTGCCGTAATGCATACCAGCATGGATGCTGGTATAATGTTCCCATGCTGAACCGCAAGGTCACGGTCCATCTCCCCGACGACCTGCTGGAGCGCGCCCAGCAGGCGACGGGCCAAGGCATTACGGAGACAGTTCGCCAGGGCCTGCGGCTGGTCGCGGCCGGCGAGACGTTCCGCCGCGTCGCGAAGCTCCGCGGCGCCGTCAGATTTTCTGTCGATCTGGCGGCACTTCGGGACGACCGCGCGTGATTGCCGCCGACACCAGCTCGATGGTGGCCTTCCTGCAGGGGGATGCCGGCGAGGACGCGGACCTGATCCAGTCGGCGCTCGACCATCAGCAGCTCGTGCTGCCGCCGGTAGTGCTGACCGAGCTCTTGAGCGACCCAGCCCTGCCGCGAACGGTCCGCGCGCTGCTGGCGGGGCTGCCCATCCTGGAACTGGAGCCCGGCTTCTGGGAGCGGGCCGGCGTGCTGCGCGCCGCCGTGCTGAGGAAAAAGAAGAAGGCCCGGATTGCCGACGCCCTGATCGCCCAGAGCTGCCTGGACCAGTCCACTCCCCTGGTGACGCGCGACAAGGACTTCCGCCACTTCGCCGGCGCGGCCGGCCTGTCGCTGCTCTAGCCTCTAGAGGGGCCGGCCGGCGGTCGAACCCGGGCGCAGGGGCGGTCCCGAGCGCCCTTCCGTGGTCCCGCCTGGAAGAGGGTTGAACTGGCCCGGCCAGTCTGGCCGTGTCCTCCACACGCCAAACATCCCACTGGAAGCCAGATGAGCGGCGGGCGCGAGTACCGGCCCTCGCAGACCGACGGCCTCCCCGCCAGGGTCTCCGGCGCGTGGGCCCGCGAGAAGCTTGAGTACTTAACCAAGACTTCAGGAACGTCGGCGTGGACCAGGTCCGACATCGAATTGGCGAAGACTGTTCGTGGCCGGCGTTATCGGCGCCCCGCCTGTCAAGATACGGATCACCGGAAGTGCGCAATCCTGTCAGTGACGCAGAACCTCGTCGCGGAATTGAGCCGGGATCCGAGACTCGCGAGCCGGATCGGAACGATCGGCGGTAAAGCCACGGCGACGGGGATCGGCTCAGCCCCGAAGGTGCCTCCCGAGGCTGCGAGGGAAGATCTTCCGGACGTGTTGGTCGGCGCGGAGGTCGTCACCTTTGGCGGCAGGACCGACGCCGGGCAACTCGTGGTCGGGGTCACGATCCCTTGGTTCGAGATCGTCCGACCTCTGGAAGACGGCCCCTGTTTAGGTCGACGGTCCACTGGCGCAAGCTTGAAGAACTCATCGCGGGTGCGTTCGAGCACGACGGCTCGCCCAGGGTGGTGCTGACGCAGCGGAGCGGCGACAAGGGTCGCGACGTGATCGCGACGGCCCGGCGGGGTTGCGTCAGGACCGTCGCGCAGATCAAGCACTACAAGGTGGGACACGCAGTCACGGCCGAAGAGGTCAGCGCGATCGCGATCACTCGCGAACTGGACCACGCTTCGATGGCGATGACGACGGGCGAGTTCGCGCCTGGGATCAAGAAAGACGAGCGTCTGCGGGCCTACCTCCCCCACCAGTTGGAACTGATCGACGGCCGAAGCTGCGCGAGTGGCTCGTTGGACTTAAGGACTGCAAGTAGAATCTCCTCTGAGCATGGGCAAACGGAAAGCGCTCCCCAAGGACGTGCAGACAGAGGTCCTGACGGCAGCAAAACGGCGATGCGCCATTTGCTACGGCCTCAATCGCGACACGGGTATCAAGCAGGGTCAGATTGCCCATGTGGATAACGACCCGTCGAACCCTAATCCCGAAAACCTAGTCTTCCTCTGCCTCCAGCACCACGACGAATTCGACAGGTACGCGCAGCCAGAGCAAGGGATTCACCATCGGTGAGGTTCGCCGGTTCCGCGAGGAACTTTACCAGGTGTTGCATCACGCTTGGAAGCAGGAGGTGAAATTTGGGTCCGCCAAGATTGTTCCGCCCGACGATTTCACGGTGGGAGTGGTTGAGATCGGGCGATGACGACGAGGACTCAGCAGAACTGAGGATTCGCATGATTGCTCCGGCGCGAATTCACGTAGATGGATGGGCGCTCCACGGACGGACGCGGGAATACGGACCCAACATGGGCGAAATCGATTTCGACGCATCGCTTCAGGAAAGAACCGCGACGTTCACCTACGCAAAACATCCGAGCCAGTCGTACAAGCTCACGCTTCGTTTCGAGGAAGGCACACTGGTGGCGACCGAAGAGGGCCGAGGACCTTTCGGACATGGCGTCTACTTCGGCGGCCGCTACGAGCGCGTCGGCTGACGCGCGCCGGTTTAGAACCGTTTACGGCGATATCAAGCAGAAAAGCCTGAGAACACCCACGCCTCCGCAGGTGTACGAACCGTTCGCACAGACTGTTTGGAGAGAGGTCCGATTGCCTTTCATGAGCTGCCGCATCGCTTGATCGAGGATGCGCCCGCCCGTATTCCACTGACGACGCTGCGGTTCACGGCTAGGCCGTGCCAGCGGCGACAGCACGCGCGCAACAGGAGTATCGCTGGGAGGATGAGGGCCGAGACAACGGCCGCCCTGGTGAACCAAAAGACGAGCTGAGGCTCAGGATTTTGACGGCAATCTGCGCTTGGCCGGGAAAATCGCGACGCCGCAAAGTGAGTTGTGTCCACACGCGGTCCAAAGAGCATCAGTCGGAAGCCAACGCCAAGCAAGTTGCCAATGAAAACCGCCCTGCAATTATTTTCAGGCGCGTTCCGTAATCCCTTGCAGCCTCAGCAGACCATTGTTACGCGGCACCTCGCATATGGTCCAAACGCTGGAGCCAGATCGTCAGTTGCAGCTGGTGGGTTGCGGTCCACTCGATACCTGAGTGGTCTGCCATAGGCTCAGGATATCCGCAACTCGGTCCGGACCGAGTTGCCGTACGCCGCTGCAGACTCCTTCACGACCAGCGGACCGAACCACTCCTCCGCCTCGTATACGTTGTGGGCGCGGCACCGCAGCTGAAGGTTCGCCATATCGGTTTTCCCGCCCTCGGCGAACGGGACGACGTGGTGGAGCTCGAGGAATCCGCGTTCGGCGCAGCGCCCGGCCGTGCCGATGAATGCGCAGCGCCCGTCGTCGCGCGCCCAGACGTCCCGCTTCACCGCGGCCGGCACGCGGCGCGATCCGACGGTCGCGGTTCCGGCTGCTCGCGGACGCTTCGCGGAGGCGAGCCTCTTCCTCTCGAGATGCTCGACGAGCAGTGCCAGCGCCCGCTCGACGATCGCCGCCGGGTCGCCGTCAGGGACGACGTGCCGGAGCAGGTCCTGCGCCCTGCGCAGCTTGTCGTGGGCCTCGCGCGAGATGGTGACCTGCACCTTGTAGCGCTCGGGCGCCAGCGGCGCTACGACCGCCGGCCGGCTGGGTGCAGTTCGCCGGGATGGCGGATCCGACGCGACCGCCGCGGTGGCCGTGACCTCGCCGGTGGGCGTCTACCTGAAACCGTCGGCCCTTCGACCAGCCGTAGTGTCGGCCCATCGCCAGAGCTCGAGACGTCGCTCACTGCCGAGGACACGTCCCTCTTGCACCGAGACGGTCAGACAACCCATGGGTCACCTAGATCGGTTGTCCATCCGCCGGCGAGCGCGCCAGGGAGCCGTGTAGTGGCGACCAGCGATCGTTTTCAAAGTGACGCCGTAAAGCTGTCAAGTGTTTTCGCGATCTTCGCGCGCGCATTTATTTGACTTCCATCGCGCTGCGTCGTGCCGTCCATGGTGCTCCTCTATCAGCCGTGCGCGATGGAGTCTCTTCCGTACCGTCCCCCGCGTTGCCATAACCCCTCGGCACGGGGAAGACGTCGGTGTCGAGCAGGCCCCGAGGCTGATCCGAGCGAGGTTATCGGTAGGCAGGCGATGCCGCGGCGCAGCAGCCGGCGAAGCGCGCCGCCTTTTCCTCAGTCGCGGTGATTTTCGGAATCATCGCAGCACAGCAAAGGCCGTAGGTCCGTCCGCCTTACTTCCTCAAGCTCCCCTTCCTCCCTCCCCCCGCCGGTACCTGTCAAGCCATTTGAAAGTGTTACCGAGCGCTGAATCATCGCGCCATTAATCGGGTTACCCGAGTCTTCTTCGTCTGTGTCTTCCGCGCACGAGGAGAACGAGGGCCTGTGGGGGCTGTGGAAAGCCCGCTCTTGGGGGTTTCCAAGGCCCGTGTGGGAAACGCGCTTTTGGCGTTTTCCACGGGGCCGGCAGCGTCCATAGGCCGGCCGCCGCGGCGCTGATTCGCGAGCGCGTAGAGCCGGTCTTGCTGTTGCTCGATGCGCCGCGCGAGCGCAAAGGGATCGAGCGTGCGGTGCAGGCGCGTCAGCGCCGCCACCTTGGCCGCGTCGGCCGTCGGACACGCCAGGACCCGGGCCAAGGGGGTCTCTGGCGGCCCGTAGACGCGACGCAACTGACTGCCGACCCGTCCAAAAATCTTAAAAAAAAAAAAAAAAAACTCGTCTTCTTGACCAGCTTCACCGAGGGCAGCCACAGATTCTGCAGCAGCCGGACCTCGGCATACAGCGCGTTGAGCGCCGCGAGCGCGGCCGGGGAATCATAGCGGTCGTAGCCGACGAGCTTGCGGACGTGCGTCCAGTTTTTCTGCTCGATATGCGCGTTGTCGTCTTTCTTGTACGGCCGGCCGCGTGTGAACTGAATGGCGCGCCGGCGGCAGTAGCCATGCAGATGGGCGTTGATAAATTCCGACCCGTTGTCCGAATCAATGCCGCGCAAGGGGAACGGGAGGGCGGCGGCGATCGTCTCGAGCGCCTGGCGCACCCGCTCTTGACCCTTCCCCAGCACCGCCTGCGTTTCGACCCACGTCGTGTGGATGTCGGTCACATTGAGCGAGTGCAAGAACTCGCCCTCGGCGCCATCGCCCGAATGCGAGACCAGATCGATTTCCGTGAAGCCCGGCTCGGTGACGTTCCAGCGCTCGGTCTGCACGGGAATGTGGTGTTTGAGCAACGCGCCCGGCCGCGTCCGCCCGTACATCCGCCTGCGGAGCTCCTGCTTATACGGCCGCAACCGACGATCGATCTGCCGCGCACTGATCCGCAGCAACGCGCGCTCCGTCGCCGCCGTTAAGCGCAACCGGCGCCGCCCCCACGGCACCCAGGTCGGCAGCAACGCCTTCAGCCGCACTGACCACGGATAGCCGGCCGCCGTCCAGATGGCTCGCAAGGCTGCCACCACGTCCGGGCCGTACTCCACCCGTCGCCCGCGTGGACGCCGCACCCCCAGCGGCGGCGCGCGCCGCAACAGGCGGATCACAGCCTTGCGGTGATACCCCGTCACCTCGCACACCTCATCCAGCAGTCCGCGTTTCGCGTCCCGCCCCGCCCGTTCATATCGCTCCCGCATCCGGGCCAAATACTCGCGCGTCGCCTGTGGTCCCACTCGCGAGGCTCCCATGAATCCGTCCCTTCATGGGTAACCCGATTTCCGGCGCGATGATGGATCCCTCGGTAACATTTAGCGCGGCTTGATACGCGGTATTGCGCCCGCTTCTGCTCCCCTGCTAGACTCCCGCCCTCGTCCGGCCACCTGATTCGGAGGAGTCCATGAAACGTCATCTGGCGTCGCTGGTTGTGGTCACGGTCGTCGCGTCGGCTTTGGTCGTCTCCGCCGCCGACCCGCGGCCGGGCGGTTCGGATACCGCGGCGGCGACGGTCTTCCTGCCGAATCCCGTCGCCGACCTCGGCGACCAGACGCTCACCGACCGGAAAGACGCCGACTACCCCGCCCTCGCGCCGGCCTATCACGACGTCGTCCTCACCAACCTCGACGGCAGCGGCTATCTGGTCGGCGACTGGGCGCAGATCGTCAGCGAGACCGGTCCGCCGGCCTATTCGACCGCCGGTCGGTTCCGCTATCACCGCGACGACGACCGGTTCGAGCAGGTGATGGCCTACTACTGGATCACCGAGGCGCAGCGATATATCCAGAGCCTGGGCTTCGGCTCCAGCCGCCGCCCGGTCAACATGAAGTCGCAGCGCGTCCGCATCAACCAGTGGGGGCTCGACAACTCGTTCGCGACCACGCACAAGGACGAGCTCCGCTTCGGCAAAGGGGGCGTGGACGATGCCGAGGATGCGGAGGTCATTCTCCATGAGTACGGCCACGCCATTCACTACGCCCAGGGCTTCGTCTTCGGTTCTGCAGAGGCGGGCGCCATCAGCGAGGGGTTCGGCGACTACTGGGCAGTGACGGTGAGCAGCCTGATCGCGCCGACCGCCGACCCGGCGTGCGTGGCCGACTGGGACTCGACCTCCTACACGTCGACGACGCCCCACTGCCTGCGCCGGGTCGATCGCAGCCTGCACTACCCCGAGGGCCTCAACGGCGAAGTGCACCACGACGGTCAGATCTGGTCGCGGGCGCTCTGGGACATCAGGCAGGCGGTCGGCAGCTCGAAGGCCGACACCCTGATTCTCGAGGCGCAGTTCGACTTCCCCGGCACCGGCATGCGCGATCTGGCGGCCACGACCGTCGCCGTCGCCAGCCGCCTGTATGGACGCGGCGTCGCCAGCCAGGTCCGGACCGTGTTCGTCGATCGCGGCCTGCAGTGAGCGTCCGTGGCGACATTTTTTGCGCCGCATCTCTACCTCAAGGCCGTGGCCGACGGCATCGCCTTCTACCAGGCCGCCTTCGGCGCCGTCGAGCGCCGCCGCTGGAGCAACCCTGACGGCAGCGTGCATGTCGCCGAACTGACGATTCACGGCGCGCTCTTTCACCTCCACGAGGAGCGTCCTGACGCCGCGCAGCTCAGTCCGCAGACGCTCGGCGCGACGTCGTCACAGATTGGCTTGTTCGACGACGAGCCGGATCGGCTGTTTGCATCCGCCGTCGATGCCGGCGCGCGCGTCGTGAGCCCGATGCAGGATTACGACTACGGCTACCGGCAGGGGGTCGTCGCCGATCCCTTCGGGCATCAGTGGCTCATTCAGAAGGCGATTCCGGGACGAGGCACGACATGAACCTGCTCCGACTGCTCCAGGATCCCCAGCCCGACGCCAATCTCCGCCTCACCTACGACGCCGTCGTCATCGGCTCCGGCGCCGCGGGGGGCATGGCGGCGCACGTCCTCACCTCGCGCGGCCTGAAGGTGCTGATGCTCGAAGCCGGCCGGAAGCTCGACATCAACAAGGAACTGAAGTCGATGGAATGGCCGTACGAGCATCCGCGCCGCGGCGACATGCCGCCCGGCCATCACGCCCTGACGCTCAACGAGTACACCATCCGTCAGCCGCCGTACGCCGCCGACTCGAAATTCCCGCAGGTCCATTCCTACGTGCAGGGCTGGAATGCCGCCGACTACTCGAAGAACATCGTCGTCAACGAAAGAGATCATCCCTACACGGGAACCAACTACGCGTGGGTGCGCGCCCGCTGCCTCGGCGGCAAGACCAACATCTGGGGACGGCTGGCGCTGCGGCTGTCGGACTACGACTTCAAGGCGAAGAGCCGCGACGGCTACGGCGATGACTGGCCGATCGCCTACAAGGACATCGAGCCGTTCTACGACCGCGTCGATCGGTATCTCGGGATCTCCGGCGTCAGAGAAAATCTCCCGTACCTGCCGGACAGCCTCTTCCAGCGTCCGACCAGGCTGACGAGCGCCGAGGTGACGCTGCGGACGTCGCTGAAGAAGATGAACCGGGTGCTGACGCCCTACCGTGCCGGCGTCACCACCGACGGCCTCAAGCACAACAAGTATCGCAGCCGCTGCTTCGGCCGCGGGGCCTGCGGCCGCCGCGTCGGCGGGTGCGACATCCACGCCGCCTTCGACTCGCCAACGGGACTGATCTACCCGGCGATGGACACCGGCAACATGGCGCTGCGCACGAACGCCATCGCGCGTGAAATCCTCGTCGACAGGAATACGGGGAAGGCCCGCGGCGTCGCCTTCATCGACGCGGAGTCAGGACGCACCTACGAGGCGCGCGCCCGCATCGTCGTCCTGGCCGCCTCGACCCTCGAGTCGGCGCGGCTGATGCTGCTGTCGAAGTCCGGCGCCCATCCCAACGGCATCGGCAATTCGAGCGGGCATGTCGGCCACAACTTCTGTGAGCACGTCATGGGCCCGGGGGTGACCGGCCTCGTCAAGGAGCGCATCGGCACGCCGAAGACGATAGACGACGGGCGGCCGGGCGGGTTCTATGTGCCGCGGTTCAGGAACCTTGCCGATCGCCATCCGAACTTCATCCGCGCCTATGGCTTCGAGGGGAGCGCCGGCAGCCAGATGTTCCCCGGCAACGCCCACGACACGCCGGGCTTCGGCGCCGGCTACAAGAAGAGGGTGCGCGATTACGCCGGCGCCTACATCAGCATGGGGGGATTCGGCGAGGTCCTGTCCAGATACGAGAATCAGGTCGAGATCGATCCGGTCCGGACCGACAAGTGGGGCATCCCGGTGGCGCGCTTCAATTACCGCTTCGGCGACAACGAGAAGAAGATGTGCGAGGACATGGCGAACACCGCCCAGGAGATGTTCGAAGCGGCGGGGTTCGAGATCGTCAACGTCGACCGGACGGTGCTGACGGAGGGATGGTCGATCCACGAGCTCGGGACGGCGCGCATGGGCGCCGACCGGAAGACCTCGGTGCTCAACCAGTTCCAGCAGTCGCACGACGTGAAGAACTTCTTCGTGGTCGACGGCAGCAGCCATGTCAGCGCGTCCTGCCAGAACCCGACCTGGACGATCATGGCGCTGGCGTGGCGGTCCTCCGAGTACCTCGCGGACGAATTCGGGAAGGGGAATCTGTGATGGCTGATCCGCCCGACGTCGACCTGACCCGCCGCGATCTGATCAAGCTCGGCGCCGTCGCGACGGTGACCCTGCCGCTCGCGCTGGCCGCGCCGCTCGCCCAGGCGCCAGCCGCCGCTCCGGCCGTTCTTCACGACGGCGGAGCTCGCCCTGGTGGACGAGCTGAGCGAGCTCATCATCCCCGCCGACGAGCACTCTCCCGGCGCCAGGGCGGCACGCGTCGCCGCCTGCATCGATTCGCGGCTGGCCGGAGCGTGGGACGAGGCGGATCGGACGATGTGGCGCGACGGGCTGCGCCGGGTCGACCAGCTGGCGCCGGCTTCGGGAGTGGGGGCGTTCCTGCGGGCGACGGCGGACGAGCGCATCGCAGTGCTGACGCGAATGGCGGCGAACGAAGCCGCGCCGAATACTCCCGACGAGCTCTTCTTCAAGGAGCTGAAATCCCGCGTCGTCGACGCGTATTACACCTCGGAGATCGGCATCAAGCAGGACCTGGAGTACAAGGGCAACACCTTGCTGGCAGAGTTTTCAGGGACGGATGTGAGTTGACGGTGTCGTTCGCGCTACCATGCGCCATCGCCGTCGGCATCGGCCGCCCGGCGGGACATCACAAGCAAGGAAGCTCCGATGAACGTGAAACGACTGGTGTCTGTCGCAGGATCGGGCGTCCTGGCCGCGTGCGCGATGATGACGTTGTCGGGCCAGGAGGGGGCGCCGCAGGGAGCCGCCGCTCCGCCGCCGGCATCCGCCCCGCAGACCGCCGCACCGCAGACCACCGCCCCGCAGACCACCGCGCCGCAGACCACCGCGCCGACGCCGCCACCGCCCGTCAATCCGAACGCCGCCGCCACCGCCGCCGACCATCAGCAGATGCTCGGGCAGCTGGGGATCACGGCGCTGCGCCCCGGCCCGAGCGGGAACGAAAGCGCGCCCAACCACGCCAACTACGACGAGGCGCTGGCCAATCCGTATCCGGACTGGCCCGAGCCCTTGACCCTGAAGAACGGCAAGAAGGTCACCACCGCGGACGGCTGGTGGAAGCAGCGGCGTCCTGAGATCGTCGAGGACTTCGATCGCGAAGTGCTGGGCAGGGTGCCGGCCGCGGTGCCGCGCGTGACCTGGCGCGTCGCCCGCACCGAGCGGTTCGAGGTCGGCGGCCGGCCGGTCATCGGCAAGGAGCTCGTCGGATCGGTGGACAACTCGCTCGCCCCCGACATCACGGTCGACATCCAGATGACCGTCGTCACGCCGGCAGCCGCGACGCGGGCGGTGCCGGTGATGATGATGTTCGGCGGACGGTCCGGCATGCCGCCAGCCCCCGGTACACCGCCGCCGACGGCTCGCGGCTTCGGTCCAGGACGCGGCGGCCCTGGAGGCCCCGTCGGGCCCGGCACCGCACCGGCCGGCCCCGTCGATCCGCCTGCCACCGAGCAGCTCATCGCCGACGGCTGGGGCTACGCGACAATCACTCCAAACAGCATCCAGGCGGACAACGGCGCCGGCCTGACCAAGGGGATCATCGGCCTCGTCAACAAGGGCCAGCCGCGCCGGCCGGACGACTGGGGCGCGCTCCGGGCGTGGGCGTGGGGTGCGGCGCGCGGCCTCGACTACCTCGAGACCGACACCGCCGTCGATGCGACAAAGGTCGGCATCGAAGGCGTGTCGCGCTACGGCAAGGCCGCGCTGGTGACGATGGCCTACGACCAGCGGTTTGCCGTCGTCCTGATCGGCTCGTCCGGCGAGGGGGGCGCGAAGCTGCATCGCCGCAACTTCGGCGAAGCGGTCGAGAGCCTCACCGGGTCCGGCGAATATCACTGGATGGCGGGCAACTTCCTCAAGTACGGCACCGAGGAATCGAAGTTCGGCCGCAAGACCGCCGCGGATCTGCCCGTCGACGCGCACGAGCTCATCGCCCTCTGCGCGCCGCGGCCGACGTTCGTCAGCTACGGCATCCCCGAGCGCGGCGATGCGAAGTGGCTCGATCAGCAGGGCAGCTTCATGGCCACGGTCGCCGCCCAGCCGGTGTTCCGGCTGCTCGGCGCCAAAGGCCTGGGCGTGCCGGACGACTACAAGCACGCGACGATGCCGGCAGTGAACACGGGCCTCCTCGACGGGCAGCTGGCGTGGCGCCAGCACGACGGCGGCCACACCGACGGTCCCAACTGGAAGTACTTCATTCCCTGGGCTGACCGAATGCTGGGGCACCAGCCGGCCGCGAGCGGAAGCGCAGCGAGGTGAGAGGAGGCCGGTCGGGCGGGTGCCGCCGGGCCTCATGGCTCCTGACATGCGCCGCCGTCATGGCGTTGCTGCCGGCTGGCGGCGCGGCGCAGGGAACTCCCGACCGAGCGCCGGCCGATCGTCCCGCCCCGCGCACGGATCAGAATTCGCTGACCGCCCACGCGCAGCTGCTCGACAAAGCGCGGGCGGGAGGCATCGACCTTTACTTCCTCGGCGATTCAATCACGCGCCGCTGGGGGGCCACCGACTATCCCGCGCTCCTCGAGAACTGGCGCCGCAACTTCTTCGGCTGGAACGCCGCCGACTTCGGCTGGGGAGCCGACCGCACCGAGAACATCCTGTGGCGGCTCGAGCACGGGGAGCTGGACGACGTCAATCCGAAGGTGATCGTCATCCTGGCGGGCACCAACAACATCGGCGCCCAGCCGGGTGGACCCGGCAAGCCGGCCGAGATCATGCGCGGCGTCGCCGCGATTGTCGCGACCTGCCGGCAGAAGGCGCCGCGCGCCACTATCGTGCTGACGGCGATCTTTCCGCGCAACGACAACCCGGCGGTGATGCCCGAGATCGACCAGGTCAACGCCAGCCTGGCGCGCCTGGCCGACGGGCGGACGGTGCGGTATCTGAACGTCAACGACAAGCTGGCCGGCACGGACGGCCGGCTGTTCCCGGGCATGATGAACGATCGCGACCACCTGCATCCGACGGTGCAGGGCTACCAGGTGTGGGCTGACGGCCTGAAGCCGATCCTCACCGAACTGCTCGGCCCGCCGGCGGCGACCGATCACGCCCCGCCGCCGACGGGGGACCCGGGCGCGGCGCGCTCCCGTTAGCGGCGATGCCGCCGCGACCGACGTTCCGTCAGGACCGGTGCACGACCTACGGCGCCGGCGGCGCCGCTTCGACGGCGGCGCTCTCGAACGTTCCCCTCGCCAGCGTGCCGGCATGGTGGCTGCTGACGACGACGCCGGCCAGAACGGGGCGGGCCATGCGGATGGTGTCGCTGCCGACGAACGTCCAGGCAGCGCCGTCCGCCGAGCGATATGCGCTGACGATCTCTCCGGCGCGCACCAGCTTGATCCACGCGGGGGCGGTTCCGGCGCCGCCGGAGGTGTTCGTGCTGACGCTGCCGGGCGCAGTGCGTCGCTGGAAGGCGAGCCCCTTGCCCGGCGAGACGAGCATCAGCGCGTGTCGAGAGCCGCCGTCGAGCGCCTCCCGGATCATGACGCCCGCCTTGGTCCAGGCTTCGGCCCCCTCGACCGTTGCCACGCGCGCGACGACCTGTCCGTCGCCGATCAGCGGCTGATAGACGAAGTGAAAAGCGTCAGCCGTTCCCCAGATGTCGGCGCCGGCCCCGTCCACCGTGAACGTTCCGCCGGCTGCGCTGGCGGCGCCCGGCAGGCCGACGCTCCCGACGTCCGCCTCGGTCCAGGGGGCGGGCAACGCGGCGGCCGCGCCGTTGGCCACGCTCACGACGATGGCGGGCGACGAGGCGGTGTTGCCCGCGGCATCGTAGGCGCGCGCTTCCAGCACATGGCTGCCGTCGGCGACCGTCGACGTGTCCCAGAGGAAGTCGTACGGTGCGGCCGGGTCGGTGGCGAACAGTACGCCGTCGATCCTGAGCTCGACCCGCTCCACCCCGACGTCGTCGCTGGCGTCAGCTGCGACGGTTGCCGTGCCGGCAATCGTCCCGCCGCCGGCGGGTTGAGTGACCGCGACCGACGGTGCCGTCGCATCGCCGCCGCTCGTCACGGCGACGCCATCGAAGGCGGCGGTGGCCGCCGCACCGTTGTCATGACTCGAGACGGCAAGACCGACGAGCATCGATGCCGCCATCGGTATCGTGTCGCGGCCGACGACCGTCCAGGTGGCGCCATCCCCGGAAATCGAGGCGGTGATCGTGTCACCCGCGCGGGCGAGCTTCACGAAATACGGCGCCGTCCATGCGCCGCCGGAGGTGTTCGTGCTGACGCCGCCGGCAGCGGTGCGCCGCTGGAACGCCAGGCCCTTGCCGGAAGAGACGACCATGAAGGCATGGGGCGCGCCCGCGTTCAGCGACTCGCGCATCATGACGCCGGCCTTGGTCCACGCCGCCACCGGCTGAACGCTGGCGACCCGGGCGACGATCTGGCCGTTTCCCTCGAGCGGCTGGTAGACGAAGTGGAAGGCGTCGGCTGTCCCCCAGACGTCCGCGCCGGAACCGCGCACGCTGAAGGTGCCGCCATCTTCACCGGCTGTTCCCGGCGTGCCGACACTGCCGACATCCGCGCCGGTCCAGGGTGCGGGCAGCGCGGCGATCGTCCCGCCATTGGCGACGGTGACCACGACGGGGGCCGACGACCCGGCGTTGCCCGCGGCGTCAAAGGCGCGCGCCTCCAGCGTATGGCTGCCGTCCGCCGCCGTCGACGTATTCCACGCGAACTCGTACGGCGCCGTCGTGTCGGTGGCGGCCAGCAGACCGTCCACCCTGAACTCGACGCGCTCCACGCCGACGTCGTCGCTGGCGTCGGCGACAATCACCGCCGTGCCCGCAACCGTGTCGCCGTCGGCCGGCTGCGTGATCGCCGCCGCCGGCGCCGTCGTATCGCTGACGTCGGCGCTGCTGGTGACGACGACGTTGTCGAAGGTCGTGGTATTGAGGACGCCGGTCCGGTGCGACGAGACGGGCAGCCCGACGTAGATGCCGGCCGCCATCGGAATCGTCTCCGCTCCGACGAACGTCCATGCCGCGCCGTCGGCGGACACGAAGCCGCTGAACGTGCTGCCCTGGCGAACCAGCCGGACCCAGTACGGGGCGGCGCCGCCGCCGGCCGCGGTGCTGGTCGACACGTCGGCCGTGAGCGTACGCCGCTGGGTGACCAGGCCCTTGCCGGGCGTGACGAGGACCGCCGCATAGGTAGCGTCGTCGTTCAGGCTCTCGCGCATCATGACCCCGGCTTTCGCCCAGGACGCCGTGTTGTCCTCGGACGCGACCCGGGCGGTCACGGTGCCGTCCCCAGTGAGCGTCCGATAGACAAAGTGGAACGCGTCGGCGGTGTCCCAGATGTCGCTGCCGGCGCCGCGGACGGTGTAGACACCGCCGCCGGCTTCGGCGCTGCCGGCGGTCGTCGTACCGATGTCCAGGCTCTGCCAGGGCGCGGGCAGCGGTGATGGCGGCGCCGGTCCGGCATCGGCGGTCGTGAAGCTCCAGACGCTGGACGAGCGCGCGACGCGCGCCATCGTCTTGCTGACGATCGACCAGTAGTAGGTCGTGCTGCCGCTCAGGCCGTTGACGGTGAATCGCTGGTAGGCGGCGGCGCTCCCGCTGGGACCGAGGCTGAGGTCGACCGCGACCGGCGCCAGGGCGGCCGGGTCGGTCCCGAGATAGATGTCGTAACGGTGCGCCCACGGTCCGCCGTACCATGTCAGATCGACGCTGGTCCCCAGCCCGGCGGCCAGATCCGCCGGCGACACCACCGCGGCCTTGTCCGGGCGCAGCGGCACGAACGGCTTGCTCTCGATGACCCCGACCGGGTTCGTGTTGTTCCATTTCCGCTCGAACTGGTCGACGAACCAGTTGAAGAACGGCACCCGGGTCGTGAAGTAGTTGTTCTCGTCCTGGCTGCCCGACGAGCCTCCCGCCGACGGGCTGGTCCAGTTCGACGACCCGAAAATCGACAGCCCCTGGCTGTAGAGCAGGACCGTCTTCTGGTGCATCACGTTCTGATGCGCATCGAAATGGAGGTCGATGCCGGGCAGACCGCGGGCACGGGCCACTTCTCCGGCCATGTACATGCGATCGACGTTCCAGGCATGCCAGAGGCGCTGGTCGTTGCGGTACTCGGTCTCGTCGGTGAGGAGGCGCACGGGAATGCCGCGATTGACCGCGCGGATGATCGCGTCGGTGTGCGTCCGGTCCGTGATGCGGAACATCGAGACGTCGATCCGGATGGTCTCGGCATCGTAGGCGGCGATCGCGCGGTTGCGGTAGCTCTCGGCGGCCGGGAAGTTCAGCTCCGGATCCTTCTCGTAGACCGCGTCCAGCCTCAGCAACGGGCCGGTGATGTTCGCATAGTTGCTGTAGCGGCTGGTATCGGTCCAGAGGTCCTCGAACGCCGTCCGGAAGCTGTTCACGACCGTGGGACTCTCGGCGCCGTCGAGGAAGAGGATGACCTCGTCTTCGTAGTTGACATACGGATCGATCGGCGCGAAGGTGTACGGACTGAAGTTCGCACCGCTGAACTGGAGGACGTTCTGCGCGTCGAACAGCATCGTCTTCCGGTGCAGAATCCCGCTGCTGGTCTTGTGCCGCATCGGGATGCCGGCATCCTTCAGCTGGGCGAGAATCGCCGCATTGTCCGGGTGGGCGTCGTTGGCGCGCGTGTCGACGAGCACCCGGACGGCGACGCCGGCCTGCCAGCGCTTGAGGATCTCGTTGGAGTACCCGGGCATCGCTCATGAACCAGAATGCGACATCGATCCGGCTGGTCTCGTTACGGATGAGGTCGATGAGGATCGAGCGGCAGTCCTCGAATGAGGCGTCGCACAGGCGGTCGGCTGCGGAGGTCGAGACGGCCGTGCCGCCAAGGGCGGCAACCATGGCGAACGCGACAGCACAAAGACGGAAGCCGGACGGCCCCGCTCGACTCATGTGCAAACTCCCCTTTTCTTCATGCCAGAGCCATTCCGGTGCGGCCGTCCGGCGCTACGCGCCTCAATCGGGCTGAACACCGGATGAGGTCCGACACGAGAAGTGGCGGTGACCCAAGCCCGCCTCTTGTCGCCGGTTATTTGGAGTACAAATGACCTTACCACGGCAGCGATGCGCCGGCGGATCACATCGGGAGGCGCATGAACGGCATCGGCCAAGCGTTCGGGGACATGGCGGACACGCTGAATACCGCTCTCTCAGATCTGAATCCGCGAGAAGAAGTGCGCGCCGAGCCACAGGAACGCCGCGCCGACGGCGCATAAGACGGCGGCGTTGGTGGCGAGCCCGAAGTGGGAGCTCGAGATCAGCGCGCCGCGCAGCGCGTCGACGCCGTAGGACAGCGGGTCGAGGCGGGTCAGCACGGTCAGCACCTTCGGCAGGTTGGTCAGGGGAAACAGCGCGCCCGACAGGAAGAAGATCGGCATCACCAGGAAGTTCATCACCAGCTGGAAGCCCTGCATGTCCTCGAGCAGCGACCCGATCGCCGTGCCGAGCGCGCAGAACACCACCGCGATCAGCACCATGAAGAGCGGCGCCAGCAGCGCCGTCAGCCCGGTCGGCCGGAACCCGGCGATCAGGCAGACGATCAGCATCAGCGTCCCCTGCAGCGTCGCGACCGTCGCCCCGCCGAGCGTGCGGCCGATCATGATGTGCAGCCGCGGCACCGGCGCGACCAGCGTTTCCTTCAGGAAGCCGAACTGCCGATCGAACAGCAGGCCGATGCCCGAGAAGATCGACGTGAACAGGATCGTCATGCCGATGACGCCGGGGGCGAGGAACTGGAGGTAGCTGCCCTGCCCGGCCCGCTGGAACGTCGGCCCGAGGCCGAAGCCGAGCGCGACCAGGTAGAGCGTCGGCTGGCCGAGCGACGCGGCGATCTGGGCGCGCGACCGCGAGTAGCGCTTCAGCTCGCGCAGCCAGAGAATGAAGATCGCGCTCATCGCTACCGCCTCCACATCTTCGCGAACTGCGCGCAGCTGATCGCCCGCCACCGCCTTCTCGTCGCGGATCGACGTGCCGGTCAGGGCCAGGAACGCCTGCTCCAGCGAATCGGTGCCGGTCTGTTTCCTGCAGCTCCTCGGACGTTCCCTGCGCGACGATGCGGCCGTGATCGATGACGCCGACCCGCTGGGCGACCCGGTCCGCCTCCTCCATGTAATGCGTCGTCAGGAACACGGTGGTGCCGCTCGGTCTCGTTGAGGTGCTTGACGTGCGTCCACAGCTGGTTGCGGCTCTGCGGATCGAGCCCGAGCGTCGGCTCGTCGAGAAAGAGGATCTTCGGGGTGTGCAGGAAGCCGCGCGCGATCTCCAGCCGCCGGCGTCATGCCGCCGGAGAACTGCTTGACGAGGCTGTCGCGGCGATCCCACAGCTCGAACAGTTTCAGCAGCGCTCTCGGCGCGCGTCGAGCCGCGACCTGCGCGCGGCACGTGGTAGAGCACGCCGTGCAGCTGCATGTTCTCCCAGGCGGTCAGCTCGCCGTCGAGGCTCGGGTCCTGGAAGACGATGCCGAAGCGCTGGCGGACCTCGTTCTGCCTGCGCCACCGGGTCGAGCCCGTCGAGCCGGATCGTGCCGGTGGTCGGCCGCAGCAGCGTCGTCAGCATCTTGATGGTGGTGGTCTTGCCGGCGCCGTTGGGACCGAGAAAGGCGAAGATTTCGCCGCGCGGCGACGTCGAAGGAGATGTCGCGCACGGCTTCGACCTCGCCGAAGGTCTTGGTGAGGTTCCGGACTTGGATCATGGGAAGGTGCTCCGCGCGTTGACCAGGGCTGGTTACCGAATACTACCCCACGAGATGCTCACCGGCTCCGGGAGCGGCGCGCCTCCCCGAAGCCAGCCGTTTCGTCGGGGTCCGGGGCTACCTCTTCGATCGTGGGTTCGCGACCTGATAGAAGTAGCCGTCTTCGGCGCCGATGAGCAGCTCGGGAACGCCGTCGCCATTCCAGTCCGCGGTGGTCGGCCTGGTGGCATGTCCGGCGAGCACGTGCGTGCTGACGGGACCGTCGTCCCTGAATCGCCACCGGCCTTGCGCGTCCCGGCCAAGGCCGTGGAAGACGTTGACGTTGGGGGCGCTGTTCATCAGGATGTCGATTTGCCCGTCACCATCCCAGTCGACGAGGCAGAAGGTCCGCCGTCCGCTGCCGCCGAACTCGCCGTCGTTGAGCCGCAACAGCCCGGACGTCTGGTTCCGCGGGCGGCCGTTGCCGTCGAACACGCTTGCTCCCTCGCTCCAGAAGACCCGCTGCGGGGCGGACAGCGTCAGCGTGCCGTCGGCGACGCGCGATCGCTCGTAAAGGGCGAGGTAGCCCTCGGCGTCGGACATGACGAGATCCATCAGTCCGTCGTGATTCCAGTCGATCATCTGGGGAGTGGTCCGCCACTGCGACACGAGCTCGCGGCCCGCCGGATTCCACCAGTTCCAGGCCGGCTTCCGCGAGGTCAATCCGGGTGCGAGCTCGACGGGCTGCCGCGCGGCCAGCCGCGGCGCCGTGCGGGAGCCGATGTTCCTGTACCACCCGACCCTGCCCCAGATGCCGTTGGTCATGATGTCGGGAAGCCCGTCACCGTCCCAGTCGGCGACACTGAGCACGGAGTAGCCCCACTTGGCCTCCGGCGGACCCTGGATGGAGCCATTGGGTCCGGCCATCTCGCGAATCACCGTGCCGCCAGCACTCAGGTACCGCGGCGCCGCCCAGCGGGTCGGTGTGCCGCCGAGATTTTCGATGAAGGCGACGTAGCCGGCCGAGTCCCCGCTGATCAGATCGACGTCGCCGTCGCCGTCCCAGTCATACGCGTACGGCGTCGCGAGGGCGCCGAACTTGACGTCGGCGGCCTGCTGCCGGAAGTATCGCGGCGGCAGGAACTGCGGCAGGCCGTCGACGACCGCGCCGGTGTGCTCGACCAGAGCGACGCGGCCATCCTCGTCGCCGACGACGAGGTCCAGATCGCCGTCGCCGTCGAAATCGACAGCGGTCGGCGTAATCATGCAGAGATCCATCACCAGCGGCACGCCGGCGGTCGTCAGCCGCCGCCCCGCCGCATAGACTGGTTTCGTCCGCGTTCCGATGTTCTGGTAGTAGGTGAAGCCGTCGCGGAACTCGCCGCACAACAGGTCGAGGTCGCCGTCGCCGTCGAAATCCCCCCAGCTCGGCGATGGCATGCCGTAGGTATCGACCGGCTCGCCGCCGGCGATGATTTTCTCGGGTGCGGCGTAGACCGGTTTCCCGGTCGTGCCGGTATTGCGCAGAATGTAGACGTAGCCGCGCAGCCGGCCGCGCGTCCACTCCCCCTGGGCATTGAAGGCGGCCTCGCCGCCGCTCAGCGCGCCGAAGTCGCCCCAGAAATCGATCCCCAGGGACACGTCGAGCGCGCCGTCGCCGTCGTAGTCCACCAGCTTCCACTGGTTCTGCCGGATCATGCCCGGCTGCGTGTGGATCCGCTCCGGCACAGCCAGCTGTTCCGGCCGGGCGAATTGTGAGCGGAGAAAGTCGGGATAGACGTTGCCCCGGAAGTTGTACAGGTCTCCCTGCCGGGTGGACGCCGCCGCGGTGACCATCAGCTCGCCGGTGACGTACGAAATCGCCACCGACGGTGCGGAGTCGCCAATCAGGACGGCCGCCTTGAAGATCGGCGTCTTCGACACGGTGTCGAACTCGCCGGTGTTCTCGAAGAACCAGGTGCCGTTGTGGGGCTTGTCGGTGCAGACGACCACCAGATCCATCAAACCGTCGTGGTTGTAGTCGATCGGCAGCGGCCAGGCCCACAGCCCGACACCCAGATCGGCCAGAGCACCCGGACGATTGTAGGGCAGCCGGGTCAGCACCTCGGCCTGACTGGCAGCCTGAGTGTCGGCCTGACCGGCAGCCTGACCGGCGCCGAAGGTCAACGGCGCGAGGAGGAGACTCCAGCGAAGCAGGTTCTTCATGGGTATGCCGCGGCTTCGGGTTCCACCCGCGGCCACGCCGCAGGATATTACGATGCCTGGTGCGGCTACGGCCGCTTCAAACTGCGCAGTGGCGCGTTCCAGCGCCACGCCAGCTTGACGATGTCCCGGGTACCGCCGGCGATCGCGAATGCGGCGTAGGCGAGGCCGGCCGCGATCATCCCCCAGAAGTACCAGAAGAGGTTGTCCGAGTAACCTTCCTTGATGCCGTACCAGGCGCCGACGAGCGCGACCCCGCCGAAGATCGCGCCCGACGCCACGCTGATGAGCGGCATTCCTCCTTCGCCGACGACCCGCCACAGCGCGGACGAGAACGGCTGCCCCGAGGCGTTGTCGATCGGCACGGAAGGGCGGCGGGGGGGCGCCACCGCTGGCCAGTCGTTCGACGGTGCCTCGAGATTCAACGTGTGGACGATCCCCGCCGGCAGGTCGACGAGGGCGGCGAGACGCGCCCGGTAGCCCTGCAGCCAGACGCCGACAGGCTTCAGGATGCGCCACGGGGGGCACCGCCAGCTCATGCCTGGAAACGCCAGGAGCAGATGATCCTCCAGGAATGCGCACGCGAAGCCACGCGCCTGCGTGACCCCGTCCAGACTCTTCAGACGCTCGAGCATCGTCGTCGTCAGGACGACGCGGCCCCCGACCTGATCGGTGCCGTAGACCTCGAACACCCCTTCGAACGAGGGGTCCTCGAGTGGCAGCCGCTCGACGACGGTGCCGGCGCCGGCCAGCAGATTACCGAGCAGACCGCGGTCCCGCGCGACGATCGTCAGGCCCGGGCGCGGGCGGGCGAGCTTGAAGCTGGCGAGCGCGCCGCCGAATATGCAGTAGCCGCTGGCGTCCAGCAGCGCGATCTCGGCGATGGCAAACGGGACCCCCTGGGCTGTGCCGATGAGGATGTGGTGCACGCCTCCTGAGGCAAACGGTTCGACCAGCCCGCTGTCGCGAAACGCCGCCAGACTGAACGCCTCGGAGTCGAGTGCCTCCCGGCGCTCGACCAGATCATGCTCGCCGTCGATGTGCCTGATGTCGGACCGGCCGACGACGACGGCGGCGATCATCCGGCGCCGCATGAAACTCTGCCAGGCGCTGACGATCCACGGGCAGGCGACGAGGCCGCCGATCGCGGCGAGGATCAGAGCCCCGGCGAAGGTGTCGGTGCGATCGGAGCCGCCGATCGCCAGACCCATGGGGAATCCGCCAATCGCAATGGCGAGGGCGATGACGGCGGCGTTGAACGAGAGCCGGCGGCGGCGCTCGAGCGCCGCGATGTCGAGCGCCGGGTCGGCGATCATGTCGTGCGGCCGAGGATGCCGTCCACGGTGGGCGCCACGTGCGCCTCTGCCGGCGCCTCGAAGAATGGCATCGCCGCCACGCCCGCGACGGCCGCGATGATTGAGCCGGGGAAGATCTGGATGGCGTTGTTGAGCTGATTCACCGCGGCGTTGTAAAAACGCCGCGATGCCGTGATTTGCGCTTCTGTCTCCGTCCAGGTGCGCTGCGCCTCCATGACTGGGCGATCCGCCTTCAGCTCCGGATAGGCCTCCATGCCGACCATCACTTGGCCGACGCGCTGCCCCAGTTCCCCCTCGAGCGCAAAACGCCTGGCCGCGTCGGCGGGGTTGCCCGGTGTCGTCGTCTGCGCCTGCTCTCGCAGCCGGGTCACCTCCGTGAGCAGCGCGCGCTCGTGCTCCATGTAGCGCCCGGCGAGCGCGACGATGTTGGGGATCAGGTCGTGGCGCTGGTTGAGATGCACAGCGACCGAGCTCAACGCCTCCTGCACCTTGTTGCGCCGGGTGATGATGGCCACGTACCAGAAATAGACCGCGGCGATGGCCGCCGCGGCGATGATCATGATCCACATGTGACCGATCCCTCCAGTGTCCGCCCGCAACCTGCTACTCGCCGCCAGCGTCTGCCGGCCGGCTCCTCCTAGGGCGTGCGGCCTGACCGACGTCCGGCGCCACGTGACTTGCCGGTAGCATTCTTCTCGACGCGGAGCCGCCACGCCGTCTGCAAGGCGCCCGTCAGGACGTCACGGTCCGCTTTGGCGAGTTGAATGTGGGTGGCTCCCATCCGTCCCCAGCCGCCCGCGACCGGGATGAACAGCTCGGGTGCGTCGGCGACGAATCCCGCCTGGATCTCCGGGGTCAGCATCAGGTTGCCGAAGCCGTCCTTCACCGACGCCAGCGTGGCGAAGATGCGGCCGCCGACGCGAAAATCCACCGCGCCCATGTGCGAGCCTTCTTCGGCGCCGGCGAAGCTCAGGGCGATGCGCCGGAAATCGGCCGCGGTCATCTCGGATCGACCGCTACTTCGGCGTCACGCGGAACAGCCCGCCGGGATTGGCGTCCTCGAGCATCCACAGCGCGCCGTCGGGCGCGACCTCGACGTCGCGGATGCGGTGGCCGACAGCCCAGCGCTCGGCGGGCGTGGCGCCGCCCTTGCCGTCGAACGTGATGCGGCTGAGCGACTGCGTGGCCAGGCCGCCGATGAGCGCCGAGCCCTGCCACTGCGGGAACATCGCTGCCGGTGTAGAAGGTCAGGTTGCCCGGCGCGATCACCGGCGTCCAGTAGATCACCGGCTTGGCGAGATCGGGCCGCGTGTCCGGGCTGGGGATCGGCACGCCGTTGTAGTTGGTGGCGTAGGAGACCAGCGGCCAGCCGTAGTTCTTGCCCGGCTCGATCAGGTTCAGCTCGTCGCCGCCGCGGGGGCCGTGCTCGACCTCCCACAGCCGGCCGTCGGGTGCGAAGGCCAGGCCGTAGGGGGTGCGGTGACCGGTGCTCCAGGTTTCCGCCGGCGCCAGGTTCGGGCCGGGGAAGGTGTAGGTGCTGACGACCGGCGCCGTCTTGGCCAGCTCCGTGTCGCGCGGCGGATCGATCAGCGGGACGCTCGCCGCACCGGTCTTGCCCGCCAGCGGATTGCCCGGGGCGGGCTTGCCGTCGAGCGTCAGGCGCAGGATCTTGCCGAGCGCCTGGTCGGGATCCTGGGCGGGCGTCATGCGCTGGCGCTCGCCGACGGTCAGGAACAGATACTGGCCGTCGGGCGAGAAGGCGATCGGCGCGCCGAACTGGCCGCCCTTGCCCTTGGGCATCTCGCGCCAGAGCACCTCCAGCCCGTCGAGGCTGGCGGTGCCTTCGCCCAGCGCCAGCCGCGCCCGGGCCAGCGCCAGGCTCGAGCCGCCGTCGCCCGGGTTCCGCAGTAGGTCAGGTAGACGTTGTGGTCGGTGGCGTAGTGCGGCGACAGGAAGACGCCCAGCATGCCGCCCTGCCCCTGGTGCGAGCACCGCCGGCACGTTCGCGACCGGCGTCTTCTCGCCCTTCTGCGTCACCAGCCAGACCGCCCCGCCTTCTCGGTGATCAGCATGCGGCCGTCGGGCAGGAAGGCGATGCGCCAGGGCAGGTTGAACGTCGCCACCTGCGTCATGGTGAACGGCAGGGATGCTTCCGGCTTCTGGTCGCCGGCATTCGTCTGGGCGCCTGCGGGGGCCGACGCCAGGGCCAGGAGCAGGGTCGTCTGCATCAACGTGTTCATGTGTTCCCTCCGCTGAATGTCCAGGGGAACAAGCGTATGCCAGAGACCCGCCAGGATGCTACTCGGCATCTCGGTACATCTGGTTGAGGTGCGCAATCGCCGCTTCGAGCGTCGACTTCGGTTGCGTTGTTGACAACACTTAGCGAGTACGCTAATTAATGACCCGACCCGGAGAGTGAGTGGCGAAGAAACCCACAGCCGCTGCGCAGGGTGCATACGAGGCCGTGTTCCTTGCGCTTGCGCATCCCACCCGACGCCTCATTTTGATGACGCTCAATTTCGAGGGGGGCCAGATGTCGTCGGGCCGGATTGCGGCGCTGTTCAAACACGCGTGGCCAACGACAACCCGGCACCTCCGGGTGCTCGAACAGGCCGGCGTGCTCCGGCACGAGCGCCGCGGCCGGGAGCGCCTCTATCGGATTGACAGGAAGAAGCTCGAACTGGCGCGTGATTGGCTCGCGTGGTTCTTCAAGGAAACGGGGTGAGGTGATGGCGGACGGACCGCGACTGTTTCGGTTGAACATCGAGGTCGGGGATCTCGCCGCAGCCAGGCGCTTCTACGAAGAGCTGCTGGGCGAACCAGGCCGCGGCCAGGCGGGCAATCGCTTCTACATCAACGCCGGTGCCATCGTGCTTCAGGTCGTCGGCGTGCCGGCGCCGCATCCGGCCGCGAAGGCGCTCTATTTCTCGACGGCGGAGCTGGACGCTATACATGCCCGCGCAGCGGCGGCAGGTGCGCTGTCGCAGGAGCTCGTGCATGGCCTGAAGGGGGGCGACGTCAGCGTCAAGCCATGGGGGGAGCGCTCGTTCTACGCCAATGATCCCTGGGGCAATCCGCTCTGCTTCGTGGAAGCCGGAACGGAGTACCTGGGGTGATGCCACCGGGATTCGCCGAGCTGCTGGCCCGACAAGAGCCGGCAGACGTGCGGTCGTTTCTGAAGACGGCGCGCTCGAGAGGCTCGGCATCCAGCCGCTGACCGCAGCCAGCGGCGACGGCGTCACTGGACGTCGAAGTTCACGGTCACTGTCATCCGGATCGGCACCGCTTTGCCATCAAGCAGTGTCGGTGCGAAGCGCCACAACGTGACGGCTCGAAGCGCCGACGCATCCATTGACGGGGCGACGCTGCGTGTCACCTCGGCCTGACCGACGCAGCCGGCGGAAGTGATCACTGCCTCGATCTTGACGGTTCCTGTCTGCCGCGCCTTGAGCATCGCCTCGGGATAGACCGGCCGGACATCCTTGAGCTTGGATGGGACCGTCAGCTCCCCGTCCGCCAGGTCCACTGGCTCCGTATCCCGGCCCGCATCGAGGCAGGTGACGGCATCGGCGTGCATCGGCAGCAGCAGCCATTGCGTCTCGCCGTCGATCACCGGCACGTCCGGGTCCGCGACCGTCAGCATCGCCAGAAGCTTCGGCACCGGCATGCACGACGCGCCCAGCGTGCCGACATCCATCGCAATGCCCCGCGGACGTCCGTCCCGCTGGTATGTAATCCGCGCCGCACCGTAGACATCGGTCGATGTGCTGGCCGGACAGCCGATCGCCGCGAACAGGGACCGGAGCAGGCCCGGCACAACCGGCGCGAACGTCCGCGTCGTCTGCACTGAGCGGCGCTCCTCTCCCCGGACCTTCGCCGGCGTCCCCTTGCCCTGGGGCGACAAGCCGTTCGTCAGAACGGCGCGTGCGGCGGCCCGTTCGTTCCTGGTCAACTCCGGTGCGTCGACGACCGCGGCGATTTCATGCTGACGACGAGGCGTGCTGCGGGCGAAGGTTCCCGATCCATCGAGGGACGGGCCTCTGCCGGTGCGTCGAGCGAGCAGTTCTCTGCCGAGCACCGCCCATTCGGAATCCTGTGGCGATGGCGCGGACGCCTCGACGAGCCTGCGCAGTGCGTCTGGCGCGATCTGCCTGCCGATGACGGGGTCCGTCAGCGCCGACCACCAGGTCCGCTCGCGGACCGCAGCCACCGGCGAGACCAGGCCCGCCTCGAGAACGGCCGCATCGATGTCGAAATCCAGGCGGTGCAGGAAGTGGAGCCACGCCTGCTCCGAGGCGAACGCCGCAAGGCCTCGCGCCACCTCGGTGCGCACCGGCGGGGATTGCCGGATCACCATTGCGCTGATGTCGCCAAAAACGCCCGCCTGCCGATCGGGCGTGCTGCCGATGAAGTCGCGCAGCGATTCGGCAAACAGATCCGGACGGGTCCGGCCGACCCATTCGGCCAGCGTCGCCCGCGCCGCCGTCCCCAGTCGAGCCGCCGCGGCCCTGGCGTGCGGCAGCGCGTCCGCTCCGCGCAAATACAGCAGCGCGCGCAGCTGCTCGCTTGCCGCGATCGGGTCCGCCTCGGTCTCGAGCAGCGCGTCGAGTCGAGCCGCCATATCGGACCGGCTCAGCAGACCGGCGACCCGGGCCGCGACCGCCCGCACCGCCGGGTCGGGGTCGTCTATCGCGGATGCCAGGGTCGCACGGTCCGTTGCGTTCTTCGGCTCGACGAGCTGGGCGACGATGCCGGGCGTCAGCTTCTCCTGAGCCGTCGCGGTGCCGGCGAACAGCGGCAGCAACGAGCAGGTTGACAGCAGGGCAACGATGGCGGCGGTCGGCATCAGGCGAAGCATTCTCGTGCAGCGCGTCCAGGGGAGTCAATGCCGGGTAGGCATTGGCGCCGGATTGTGCTCCGGGTGCTGGCGCGGATGGGCTGCCGCTGTTGTAAACGTCCTCGGCGCGCGTGCCGCGGCGGCGGCCTCCCCCGCGGACACTCGTGCTACAGCCTGCAGCCATATTCCCACATGGAGGTGGCGGCGTGCGGCGACCTGGAGCATCGGCGGCCCCGAGGGCCCTGGCAGCGGCTCGCTGACGGGTGGAATCGTGGACGCCCTCGTCGCGATGACCCTGACGCCCGGCGCGCCAACGTTGTGCCCGTACCGGTTGAACACGACCGTGAGCGGCGGACGGATGACAGGGATTTATGTCACGCTCAACTGCACGGTGGTCTCGAGCGGGACGATCGAACTGACCCGGTAATAGCTGGCCGCGACGGCAAACGAGCGCCAGCCGCGACTCGTCCACTTTTGATGCTCCTGATTTTACAGAACACGCCGTGTTCGGCGGGTTCGCAGCAACGCTTCGAACTGACGTCGCTCATGGACTGAAGACCGGGGCACGGCCTTCGAGGCGGTCGCACACGAAACCGTGCGCAACCAGCAGGCCTATGGTCTTTTGGATGACTTCGATCTGGCGGAGAGGGTGGACTCACCCTCTCCGCCACTCGGGGCAGGACTTACGCGCAGCCGGACGTCGTGCCGCAGTTCGCGCACTTGTAGCACGAGCCGCTGCGCACCATGATCGACCCGCACGTCGAGCACGGCGGCGCGTCCTCCTGGTTCTGCATCGCCGCGAACGACGACGTCGCGGCGAGGCGATCGCCGCGGTCGCCGAGGCGCCGGCCGCGGCCGCGACGTCGAGCGGCAGCTGCTCCGGCGTCGGTCGACCGTCTCCTCGCGGACGTTGACCCCGGCGCGGAACTGCGCCTCCGGCGACAGGAACTTCGTCGCCATCCACCGGAAGATGTAGTCGACGATCGACTTGGCGAAGCGGACGTCCGGGTTCTTGGTCATCCCGGACGGCTCGAAGCGGACGTGGCTGAACTTGTCGACCAGATCCTGCAGCGGCACGCCGTACTGGAGCGCGTAGCTGATCGCCTGCGCGAACGCGTCGGCGAAGCCCGAGATCGTCGAGCCTTCCTTGGCCATGACCAGGAAGATCTCGCCCGGCTGTGCCGTCCTCGAACAGCCCGACGGTGATGTAGCCCTCGTGGCCCTGCGATGTCGAACTTGTGGGTGATCGCGTGGCGCTCGTCCGGCAGCTTGCGCCGGCGCGGACCCGGATCGACGGCCGCCGCGGCGCGACCTTCTCCTTGTCGCTGCGAGGTGTTGAGCGGCTGGGTCCGCTTGCTGCCGTCGCGGTAGATCGAGACCGCCTTGGCGCCGAGCCGCCACGAGTCGACGTAGGCCTGCTGGATCTCCTCGACCGTCGCGTCCTTCGGGCACGTTGACGGTCTTGCTGATCGCCCCGGAGATGAACGGCTGCACCGCGCCCATCATCCGGACGTGGCCCATGTAGTGGATCGAGCGCACGCCGCGCGCCGGCTTGAAGGCGCAGTCGAACACCGGCAGGTGCGCGTCCTTGACGTGCGGCGCCCCTTCGATGGTCTCGTTCTCGTCGATGTACTCGATGATCTCCTTGACCTGCTGCGCGCGTGTAGCCCAGCTTGGCGAGCGCCATCGGCACGGTCTGGTTGACGATCTTCATCAGCCCGCCGCCGACCAGCTTCTTGTACTTGACCAGCGCGATGTCCGGCTCGACGCCGGTGGTGTCGCAGTCCATCATGAAGCCGATGGTCCCGGTCGGCGCCAGCACGGTCGCCTGCGCGTTGCGGTAGCCGTGCTGCTCGCCCAGCTCGACCGCCTCGTCCCACACCGCCTGCGCCGCCTGGAACAGGTCCTTCGGCACGTGGGTGCTGGTCGATGTCCTTGAGCGCGGCGCGATGCTTGCGCATCACCCGCAGGAACGGCTCGCGGTTCTGCTCGTAGCCGGCGAACGGCCCGCCGTGATCGCGCGCGATCTTGCGCCGACTGCGCGAAGGCCGCGCCGTGCATCACCGCGGTGATCGCCGCCGCGTAGTCGCGGCCGGCGTCGCTGTCGTAGGGCAGGCCGCGCGACATCAGCAGCGCGCCGAGGTTGGCGTAGCCGAGGCCGAGCGGCCGGTAGTCGTGGCTGTTCTTGCGCGATCGCCGCGCGTCGGATAGCTCGAGTTGTCGACCAGGATCTCCTGCGCGGTGATCAGCGTCCGGCACGCCGCCTCGAACGCCGACGCGAGTCGAACTCGCCGTCCTCGCGCGACGAACTTCATCAGGTTGATCGACGCCAGGTTGCACGCCGAGTCGTCCAGGAACATGTACTCCGAGCACGGGTTGCTGGCGTTGATGCGCGCCGTGTTCGGGCAGGTGTGCCAGTCGTTGACGGTGGTGTCGAACTGCATGCCCGGGATCGCCGCAGATGTGCGTCGCCTCGGCGATCTGCCGCATCAGGTCGCGCGCCTTGTAGGTGTCCATCACCGCGCCGTCGCGCACCGCCCGGGTCGTGCCACTCGCCGTCGTCCATCACCGCGCGCATGAACTCGTCGGTCACGCGCACGCTGTTGTTCGAGTTCTGGAAGAACACCGAGGCGTAGGCCGGGCCGGTGAACGAGCCGTCGTAGCCGGCGTCGATCAGCGCCCAGGCCTTCTTCTCTTCCTCGACCTTGCAGTTGATGAACTCGACGATGTCCGGGATGGTCGGCGTTGAGGATCACCATCTTGGCGGCGCGGCGGGTCTTGCCGCCCGACTTGATGACGCCGGCGAAGGCGTCGAAGCCCTTCATGAACGACACCGGGCCCGACGCCGTGCCGCCGCCGGCGAGCAGCTCGCGCGACGAGCGGATCGCCGACAGGTTCGACCCGGTGCCCGAGCCGAACTTGAACAGCATGCCCTCGGTCTTGGCCAGCGTCGAGGATCGACTCCATCGTGTCCTGCACGGAGTTGATGAAGCAGGCCGAGCACTGCGGGTGCCTTCTCGAACCCGACGTTGAACCAGACCGGGCTGTTGAACGCCGCCTTCTGGTAGACGAGCAGGTGCTTCAGATCGTCGCTGAACGCCTGGCAGGTCGTCCTCGCTCGCGAAGTACTGCTGCTTGCGCGCCCAGCCGGTGATGGTGTCGACGACGCGGCCGATCAGCTGCTTGACGCTGCGCTCGCGCTCGGGCGTGCCGATCTGTCCCGCGGAAATACTTCGAGACGACGATGTTGGTGGCCTGCTGCGACCAGAAGCGGGGGATCTCGACGTCGCGCTGCTCGAAGACGACCTTGCCCTTCTCGTTGCCGATGACGGCGGAGCGGATGTCCCATTCGACCTCGTCGAATGGATCGATCCCCTCGCGGGTGAAGAAACGCTCGAACTCGAGCCCCGGCACCGTCGACCCCGTCGCCGACGTCCGCGCCGCGGTCTCCGTGCTGGTGGATTCCACCTGCGGAGCAGCGCCTCTCTGCATCTTCCCCTCCGAAACGCGAGTCCGGACCAGACCCCCAGGCCCGAACCCTGAAATAAGATTTCTGAACGCGCGGCGAGACCCCGCACCGGTCCTCAGCAATGCAGGGAACAACCTGCGCAATAACGTGTTATCGCTGATTCGCCCGGCTGCTGTCGAGGGCTGGGAAGTCCCCGGTCAGGTCTGTTCGCGCTGGCAGACGAATATGGACCCTGTGCACCTGGTTGTCAAGGGCGGATCTACCAGATATTGTGCCTTCGAATTAGGTCACGCGCAAGATATTGACATTTTGCACGGAATGACGCGGCCTTCTTCTGAACGACCTAAATTTTCGGGCGCCGTCTTTCCGAAGGCCGAAGAGGGGCGGACATCTCCCGATGAGCTAGCGCCCCTTCATCTCGGTCGCCAGGCGGTCGGCTTTTTCGGCCAGATTCTTCGCAAACTCGAAATTCGACACCTTCACCGCGTCTTCCGCCTGCGTGATCATCAGCCGGGCGCTGTCGTACTGCGCCCGCCGTTCGGACGACAGCTGCTGGTAGTTGATCGCCCCGAGCGTGCGCTTCGCCCGGCCGATCACGTCGTTCACCTGCCGGGCGGCCTCGGCGCCGTCGACGCTGCCCGGCGTGCGGAGCTGCGGCGCGGGCGCGGCGGCCGCGGGCGGCGCCGGTGCCGCCGGGGGTTCGACAGGCGGCGCGTCGGAGGCTTTCGGGTCGGTCTTGGCCGTCTCGCGAGACGCCGGCGGCGGTGTCGGGCGCGGCCGCGCCGGCAACGCCGCCACCGGCGGCAGATCGCCGGCCGGCTCGGGCGGCGGCGCCGGCACCGGCAGCGCCTCGAGGACGCGCGGCGGCACCGGCGGCACCTCCAGGTTCGCGCGATCGGCCGGCGACTTCGCCTGCGCGGAGGCGCACCCGGCGGCGGCACCCGACAGGGCGATCAGCAGCAGCAGCTTCGTCATCACCAAATGCCTCGCGTCAGGCCTGCGGGAAAATCAGCCGGAACCGCGTTCCGCGCCCCGGCGTGGACTGCACTTCGACTTCGCCGTCGTGCAGCTGGACGATGCGGTAGACCATCGACAGGCCGATGCCGCTGCCTTTTTCCTTGGTCGTGAAATACAGGTCGAAGATCCGGCCGAGGTGTTCCGGAGGAATCCCGACGCCGGTATCCTCGACATCGACCTCGACGCGATGCCGGCGCGCCGGCGCGGCAGCCGATCCGAGCGTGCCGCCGCCGGCATCGCCTGGCAGGCGTTGAGCGCGAGGTTGAGCAGCGCCTGCCGCAGCATGCCCGGATCGGCGTTGATCGGCGGCAGGTCGGTCCGGACAATCGACCGACAGCGTGATGCCGCGGCGCTCGGCCTCGGCCGCGACGATCGGTCGCGACGTCGGAGATGAGCGCCGCCAGGCTGCACCGGCTGCAGCTTCAGTTCCTCGGGCCGCGCGAACTTCAGGAAGCCCTCCACGACTTCGTCGAGCCGCCGGATCTCCTTGGCGATGACGTCGACGTGCTTGGTGACGGCCGGCGACCTGCCCGCCGATCCGGCCGGGCCGTCCTCCGGCGCGCTGCCGGCCGCGACCAGCTGCCGCGACAGCTTCTGCTTCAGCAGCTCGAGGTGGATGGTCATCGCGTTCAGCGGATTCTTGACCTCGTGGGCGACGCCGGCCATCAGCCGGCCGAGCGCCGCCAGCTTGCGCGAGTAGTTGAGCGTCGAGTGCACCTGGCTCAGATACGCGAGGTTGCGCGCGACCAGCATGGCGCCGACGAAGCGGCCGCCGGCATCGGTCGATGGCATGGCTCATGACCAGGCGGTCGGCCCGCTCGGCCGTCTCCTGGCTGCCGTCCGGCGCATCCTTCCCCGGCAGCGCCAGCGACACCGGCCCCTGCGACTTGCGCCCCGCCAGCGTCCGCTCGACCAGCTGGCGCAGCGGGTGTCTGCGCCGGCAGCGCCGCTGATCGCGGCCGCCGTGCAGCAGCGCGCATCGCCGCATTGGTGAACATCAGCTCGCCGCGCGGCGAGAACAGCGCCACCGCGTCCTCGAGGTTGTCCATCACCGACTCGAGGTCGGTCGACGCTGGCGGACCAGGCCGGCGCCCGGCTCGGCGGCGCCGCGGCCCATCGCCGAGAGCTGCGGCTGACGGCGTCGAACGAGCTGCCGAGATCGCGGAACTCCTCGCTCCGGCAGGTCGAGCCGGACGTCGAGCTCGCCGCGCCCGAGCCGGGTCAGGCCGCTCTGGATGACGTGGATCGGCCGCAGCATCCACTGCGCCAGCAGCATCGCGACGAGCGACGACACCGCCAGCGCCACCAGCGCCGTGCCGGCCGCGTTCCGCAGCGCGCTGCGCAGCTCGCTGCGCATGAGCAGCGTCGACACCCCGATCCGGATCGCGCCGAACTGGCTGATCGCCTGCGAGCAGCGGCTGGCGGATCTCGAAGCGTCCGGTCGGAGTAGACCGCGCGCAGCTGCGCAATCGTGCCGGCCTGGACCAGCGGCGCGAGGTCCTCCGCTCGGCGGCAGCGGCTGGCCTTCGAGCGACGGATCGAGCGTGCGCCACGGCGACGCCGTCGCTTGTCGACGATCGCCGCGTAGGTGACGTTCTCGCGAGTAGCCGACGCTCGACTCGAGCATCGAGCGCAGCGCCGCCGTCGGCGCGCAGCGCCTCGTAGGGGTCGGCGCCCCGTCGGCGACGACCTCGCGGGCGCGCTGGAAGATCGCGCTGCGACAGCATCTGCGCCACGCGACTGGCGTCTCCTCGAGGCTGAGCCGCGCCAGCGTCGCCAGGTGATAGGCGCTCAGCACCAGCACGACGACGCACCACGAGGGTGGTGACGCCGGCGACCTGCTTGGCCTTGATGGACATCACGCGGTCGGCACGTCTGCCGATCGGCGGCCGGCCGCGGCGCCGGCTAATGCCTCGCTCGCAGTCTTCGTCCTTCATCCGATTGAGCTTGTTGTGCAGCGTCTTCAGGCTGATGCCGAGAATCTCGGCGGCGCGCGTCTTGTTGTTGCGGGTGTGGTCCAGCGTCAGCAGGATCAGCCGCCGCTCCGCCTCTTCGACGGTCGTGCCCGGCGCGAGCGTCAGCGTCGGCAGCGTTCCTCGCCGCGGCGTGACGAGCGTCGGCGGCAGGTGCTCGGGCTCGATGAACTCGCCGTCGGCGAGGATGGTCGCGCGCTCGATGACGTTGCGCAGCTCGCGGATGTTGCCCGGCCACGGGTAGCGCTCGAGCATGTACATCGCCTCCTGATCGACGGCGCGCGACCGACTTGTCGTTGCGCGCGTTGAACTCGTTGAGGAACGACTGGACCAGCAGCGGGATGTCCTCGCGCGCGGTCGCGCAGCGGCGGCAGCTCGAGCGCGAAGACGTTGAGGCGGTAGAACAGGTCCTCGCGCAGCTTGCCGCTGCTGACCGCCTCCGTGCGGATCGACGTTGGTCGCGGCGATGACGCGGACGTCGACCGACTGCTCCTGGCGGCCGCCGAGGCGCCGGAACGTCCGCTCCTGCAGCACGCGCAGCAGCTTGACCTGCGTCGCCGGCGTCATCTCGGCGATCTCGTCGAGGAACAGCGTGCCGCGGTGCGGCCAGCTCGAAGCACGCCGGTGCGGCGGTCGGTGCGCGCCGGTGAAGGCCCCCTTCTCGTGGCCGAAGATCTCGCTCTCGAGCAGCGTCTCGGGAATCGCCGCGCAGTTGATGGCGACGAACGGGAACGCTGGCGCGCGGGCTGAGCTCGTGGATCGTCTGCGCGACCAGCTCCTTGCCGGTGCCCGACTCGCCCGCAGATCAGCACCGACGCCGCGGTCGGCGCCGCCTGCTCGATCACGCGGTAGACGCGTGCGGATCGCCGGGCTGTTGCCGATGATGCGGCCGAAGCTGCCCTGCTCGCGCAGCTGGCGGCGCAGGTGGCGGACCTCGCGCAGCGTCTCCTGCCGCTCGACCGCCTTCTGCAGCAGGATCTGCAGCCGCTGCGGATCGACCGGCTTGCTCAGGTAATCGTAGGCGCCGTCCTTGATCGCCTCGACCGCGCTTTCGACCGTGCCCTGCGCGGTCAGCAGGATGAACGTCAGGTCGGTCAGCTGATCCTGCAGCGCGCGCAGCAGCTCGAGCCCGCCCATCCGCGGCATCACCAGGTCGCTGACGATGATCGCGGGGCGGAAGGTGGTGACCTTGCTGCAGCGCCTCCTCGCCGTCGGCGGCTTCATCGGTCATGAAGCCCCAGGCCTGGACGAGCTCGGCGAGACCGGTACGGGTGGCCGGATCGTCTTCGACGATCAGGACCCGTTCGGGGGCCGGAACCTGCGGTTCTGTAGCGTCTGACATCAACCTTGTTACACCTCAAGCCTAACACCCGTGAGTAAGGCTTACACCCCTATACTTGCCGCGTGGCATTCCTATCACAACTCATCCATATTTACGCATTCCCTGCACCTGTCCGGCTGGGCACACCCATTGCACAACTGCCCGGCAGGAGAAAACGCATGAACAAGTTATGGCTTGTACTCGGACTGACCACCATCCTGGCGGGATGCGCGTCGAAAGAGGTCCTCGACGTCCCCGAAGGCAGCGACGTGACGATCGAGAAAACGGATGGCGTGTCGGTGTCGGGTCGCCTGATCGAGGTCAAACCGGAACAGGTCATCGTCGAAGGACGCGACGGCAGCCGGACGAACGTGCCGCGGGCCCAGATCGCTTCGCTGCGGGCGACGTCGCTCCCGGCGACGCTGCACACCCCGGGGCGGCGGAGGATGCGGCGGCCGCGGCGCCGCTGGCTGGCGAGACGGTACATGCCGCCGAGGCCGATGCACCGCGCGCCGCGGACGGCCCCGCCGCCGCGGCCGCCACCGCCAAGGCGACCTCCGGGCCGGCTGACGACGCGCAGGGCGCGGCACGGCCGCACGCCAGCGGCCGCACGGCGGAGTACCGCGAGGTGACGCTGCCGTCCGGCACGACGCTGGCGGTCGAGCTCACGTCACCGATTGCGTCCAACACCAGCCGCGTCGAAGACCAGGTCCGCGGCAAGCTGCGCCACGCGGTCCGCATCGACGGCCTCGAGGCGCTGCCCGCCGGCACCGCGCTCATCGGCCACGTCACGAGCGCGCACCCCGCGGGCAAGGTCAAGGGGCGCGCCTCGATCGCGTTCCGGTTCAACACGATCGATCTGCCGGGTGACGCCGCCCGCGAGCCGATCAGCACCGCGACCTACTCGCGCATGTCGCGCGCCACCAAACAGAAGGACGCCACGAAGATCGGCATCGGCGCCGGCGCCGGCGCCGTGATTGGCGGCATCATCGGCGGCGGCAGCGGCGCGGCCAAGGGGGCGGCCATCGGCGGCGGCACCGGCACGGCCGTGGTTCTGGCGACGAAGGGTGACGAAGTCGGCCTGCCGGCCGGGACCCCGGTCACCATCCGGCTCACCGCCCCTCTGACGGTACGAGTTCGACAGTAGCGGCTGCCGGGTTCGAGGCGCCAGCCCCGAACCCGGCGTCCGTCCGCCGGCTCTGTAGTGCACAGTTCCCTCCTGTGTACCGAGCCCGTACCGGAGCTCCCCTTCATTCCCGCCCCGCCGCTGCGTCGACGGCTGCTGCCGTTCGAACGGATTGGCGCCCTGGTCGAGGTCGTGCTCTGCTCCGGCTATCCGTCGCAGCTCCTCCTGATCCTGGTGCTGCAGGGATTCGGCATGCGGGTCCGCACCGCCGAGGGCGCCTATTCACCGCCGTTCGTGTTCACGCTGGCGCTCGTCGATGCGGTGCTGGTCGTCGGCCTGGTCCTGTTCTTCCTGCGCGCGCATCATGAATCGGCGCGGCAGGTGCTGTTCGGGCCGGCCGGCATCGCCCGCGAGGCGTTCTTCGGCATCGCGGTGCTGCCGCTCATCTTCCTGCTCGCGCTCCTGATGCTCGTCGGCATCATGCGCTACGCGCCGCACCTGCACAACGTCGCCCAGAACCCGCTCGAGGACATGCTCCGCAACCGCACCGATGCGCTGCTGTTCGCCGCCGTCGTGATGATTGCCGGCGGGATGCGCGAGGAGGTCCAGCGCGGATTCATCATCCACCGCTTCGGGCAGTATCTGGGCGGCGCCGGCTGGGGCGTCCTGGTGCACAGCATCGCGTTCGGCCTCGGCCACATCGAGCAGGGGCTCGACGCGATGATCGTCACCGGCGTGCTGGGAGCGCTCTGGGGCCTCCTCTACATCGCCCGCCGCAGCATCGTCGCGCCGATGGTCAGCCATGCCGGCTTCAACCTTGTCCAGCTCGTGAAATACCTCGCCTTCGCGGTGCGGTAACCTCGCGTGATCCGCCGACTGACCGGTTGCCTGCGGCTGTCGACGCGGGAGCTGACGCTCCTCGTGGTGCTGTTCGCCTGCACCCTCCCCGCCGTGACCGCGCGACTCTACTCGTCGGACGAGGTCGAGTACTACTCGTATCTGCGGTCGCTGTGGTTCGACCACGACGTCTCGTTCGAGAACGAGTACCAGTACTTCTACGATCACCGCATCGCCCAGTCGGCCGATTTCCACCACACCTTCCTCGAGCTCGAGACGCCGGCGGGGCGCCGCATCAACTACGGCACCCTCGGCTGCGCGATCCTGTGGTCGCCGTTCTACGCCGCGGCGGATGTCGGCGTGCGGACGGCGCGCCGCGTCGGCGCCGACGTCCCGGCCGACGGCTACTCCCGCCCTTACGTGGCGGCGGTCGCCTATGGCTCGGCGTTCTACGGCTTCGCCGCGATCGGGCTCGGCATCGCCGCCGCCCGGCGCCTGCTCGGATCGTCCTCGCTCGGCGCGGCCCTGGCGGTATGGGCGGGAACGCCGCTGCTCTTCTACATGTATGTCGCGCCGCCGTTCTCGCATGCGTGCTCGGCGTTCGCGGTGGCCCTGTTCGTCACCATCTGGCTGCACGTCCGGGACGCCTGGAGCCCGCGCGGCGCCGCGGCGCTCGGGCTCGCCGGGGCGCTCGTCGCGATGGTCCGGGAACAGGACGCGCTCTTCGTCGTCGCGCCGGCGCTCGACTTCCTGCTGACCGCGGCACGCGCCCGCCGCGACAGCCGCGCCGCCGCCGGCTTCCAGCCAGTCGCCGCGGCCGCCGCCGGCTGCGCCGCGTTCGCCGCCGGCTACGCGCCGCAGCTGCTCGCCTACCAGGCGCTCAACGGCCGGCCGCGGCCGTCGGAGCTCGTCACCCGCAAGATGGACTGGACCTCGCCGCACGCCCTCCAGGTGCTGGCGTCGCCCGAGCA
This sequence comes from uncultured Acidobacteriota bacterium, assembly GCA_963750475.1. Lineage (GTDB taxonomy): Bacteria > Acidobacteriota > Vicinamibacteria > Vicinamibacterales > 2-12-FULL-66-21 > JALZOC01. The sequence goes on along the minus strand of CAVVQQ010000003.1, from coordinate 432,169 downwards.
CGGGTTCCTGATCTGGACCCCGCTTGCCGCCCTGGCGCTGGCCGGCCTCGTCCTGCTGGCGATCCGCGGCGAGCCGGGTCGCCGGCGCGTCGGCGGCCTGCTCGTCCTGATGGCCGGACTGCAGATCTACGTCAGCGGCGCAGTCGCGTCGTGGACGGTCGCCGGCGCCTTCGGCCAGCGCCGCTTCGTCGCTCTGACGCTGCTGCTCGTCGTCGGCCTGGCCGCGCTCGGCGACGCCGTCCGCCGGCCCGCCGCGCGCCTGGCGCTCTGGGCCGCGATCGTGGTGTGTGTGTGGTGGAATGTGGCGCTGATGGCGGAGTTCGGGACGCGGCTGATGGACCGGCAGCGGCTCGAGCCGCGGCGCAACGCCTACGACGCGTTCGTGACGCTCCCGCGCCTCGCTCCGGATCTCGCCTACCGCTACCTGCTGCGGCGGTCGTCGTTCTACGAGCCGCCCGACAGCGCGGCGCCCGACGCGCCGGAGGAGAGCCGATGACGGTCCGGCCGCTCCGCATCCTTTACCTGGCGGACATCCGCTTCCCGCTCGAGCGCGCGAACGGGATCCAGACGATCGAGACGTGTCATGCGCTGGCGGGCCGCGGCCATGACGTCGAGCTGGCCGTCAGGCCAGACACGCATACGCCGGCGCGCGATGCGCTCGACTATTACGGACTCCCGCCGGCCCCGACGCTGCACATCCTGCGGGCGCCGGTGCAGGGTCCCGCGGCGGCGAAGCGTCTTGGCTACCTGTCGTTCGCCGCCGGCCGCGTCATGGGCGCGGGACGCGCCGACGTCGTCCTGACGCGCGACCTCGGGGTGGCGGCCCTGCTCGTGCGGCTGCCGCGGGCGCTGCGCCCGCCGGTCGTCTACGAGTCGCACGGCTACGCCCCGGACGTCGCGGCGGCGCTGCCGGATTTGATCGCGACCGCGACCGCGCCATCGGCGCGCAAGCTCCGGCGGCTCGCCGGCCGCGAAGCGTCGGTGTGGCGGATGGCCGAGGGGTATGTCACGATCACGGCAGGGCTCGCCGCCGATCTCGAGGCGCGGTTCGGCAGCCGCCTCCATCTGGAGGTCATACCGGACGGCGCGCGCATGGCGGCGCGGCCCGCGGCCGCGGCGGACGCCGGGCCGGACGGCGTCAGGCGCGAGAGCCCGCTCGTCGCGTACGCGGGACACCTCTATGCGTGGAAGGGGGTGGACTGCCTGCTCGAGGCGCTCGCCCTGGTGCCCGGCGTGCGCGGCCTGGTGGTCGGAGGGCACGCCGCCGAGCCCGACCTGGCGCGGCTGCAGGCGCTGGCCGGCCGGCTGGGCCTCGCGGATCGGGTCACGTTCACCGGCCTCGTCGAGCCGGCGCGCGTGCCCGAGCTGCTGCGCGGCGCCGACATCCTGGTCCTGCCGAATCCGCGGTCGGCCATTTCGGAGCGATTCACGTCACCCTTGAAACTGTTCGAGTACCTGGCGGCCGGGCGCGCGATTGTCGCGTCGGATCTTCCGGCGATCAGAGAGATCCTGCACGACGACGTCGACGCGCTGCTCGTCCCGCCCGGAGAAGCGAGGCCGCTGGCGGCGGCGATCGACCGCCTCGCGAGCGAGCCGGCGACGCGCGCGCGGCTCGCCCGGGCAGCCGCCGCGGCGGCGCCGGCGTTCTCGTGGGAGCGCCGCGCCGCGCGCATCGAGGCGCTGCTCACGGCGGTCGCGGCGTCATGATCTCCGAGGCGCTCCTCGCGATCGTGCGGTGTCCGGACTGCCACGGCGTCCTCGCCGGGCCGGCCGAGGCGCTCGTCTGCCGCGGCTGCGGCCGGGCCTACGACAGCGCCTCGCCCGACTTCCTCGATTTGCGGCCGCGGGTCCAGTACGCGGAACAGACCAAGTACCTGGACGAGTCGCTGCACGTCGATGCCCGCCACGAGCGCGTCTCGCCGCCGCTGCTCGGATCGAAGATTCCGCAACGACATGCTCCGCGCCTTCCTCGCCCCCGAGCCGCACGACCTGGTCATCGACCTCGGCTGCGGCAGCGGCCGGACGCTGCTCTGGAACACCGACTGGGGCGCGTCGGTCGTCGGCGTCGACATCAGCCCGTTCTTTTCGGCGGACGCGCGCCGCGGCATCGACCTTCTGATTGGCGACCTGCGCAAGCTGCCGTTCGCGGATGGCACCTTCACCAAGGCGTTCTCGCTGGACGTGCTCGAGCACCTGTCGCCGGAGGCGCTCGGCGCGATGCTCGCCGAGGCGTCCCGCGTGCTCGCGCCGGGGGGCGCGCTCTTCGTCTACACCCACGTCCGCAAGAACGCGCCGATTGCGATCGGGCTGCGCTGGATTAACATGCTGGCGCGCCAGCTCGAGCGCGTCGGGCTGATTGACCTGCGCCAGGAGCACCTGCGCAAGTCCGACCACCTCAACCCGCTGCGCAACATCCCGGAGCTCGAGCAGGTCGCGCACGACGCCGGCTTCCGGATCGGCCGGATCCGCTACTACACGCCGATTGTCGGCGGCCTGGTCGAGAACATCCTGATGCGCGTCGCCGAGCGGGCGCTCGCCCGGCGCGCGACGGCGCGGCTGAAAGGGTCGGTCGGCGCCGCCGAAGCGGACGCGCAGGGCATCCGCGAGGCGCGCACCGCCGCCAAGGAGCGCATCGCCCGCAGCCCCGCGACCTACGGCGCGCTGCGCGTGCTGTCGGCGCTGATGACGCTCGACATCTGGCTGTTCGGTCGGATCCGGTCCGGCCCCTTCTTCGCGCTGCTCGTGAAGGAGTGATGCGGATCCTCTACAGCGCCATCGACCAGACCGTGCCGGGCACGAAGGGGGGCTCGACCCACGTCACGGCGGTGGCGGAGGGACTGGCGGCGCTCGGCCACGAGGTGCACGCGCTGGTGACCCCGGGAGGCGCGCTGCCGCCCGGCCCGGTCCGGTGGGTCGCGATGCCGCCGCCGCTCGGGCGCAAGGAGCTTCGCTGGTGGCGCGCCGCCGCCGTCACGCAGGCCGCCGAACGGCTCCGCCCGGACGTCGTGATTGAGCGCTACTACAACTTCGGCGGCGAGGGCATCGCCGCGGCGCGCGCCGTCGGCGCGACGGCGGTCCTCGAGGTCAACGCGCCGGTCATCGACCATCCCGGTTCGGCGAAGCACCTCCTCGACCGCGCGCTTTTGGTCGAGCCGATGCGGCGGCGGCGGGAGTGGATCTGCGCGCACGCGGATTCGATCGTCACACCCAGCGCCGCGATCCTCCCGGCCGGTACACCGGCAGCGAAGATTGTCACGCTCGAGTGGGGCGCCGACACCGCCCGCTTCCGCCCGGACGCGCAGGGACCCGTGCCATTTTTGCGTCCGGCCGACACGGTCGCGGTCTTCGCCGGGGCGTTCCGCAGCTGGCACGGCGCCATCCACCTCGCCGACGCCGTCCGGCGGCTGCACGATCGCGGCCGGCGGGACGTCGGCGCGGTGTTCATCGGCGACGGCCCGGAACTGCCGCGCGTCCGCAACGCCGCCCGCGGCCTCGACGGCGTCGTCTTCACGGGGCCGCTGCCGCACGACCGGATCGCGGCCTGCCTGGCCGCCTGCGACATCGGCGCGGCGCCCTTTGACGTCGCGCGCCACGGACCGCTGGCGCTCGGGTTCTACTGGTCGCCACTGAAAATCTTCGAGTACATGGCGACCGGCCTGCCGGTCGTCGCACCGGCGGTCGGCCGGATTCCGGCCCTTGTCGGCGACGGGCGCGAGGGGCTGCTCTACGACCCGGCGAATCCTGACGGCCTGGCCGCCGCGCTGGAACGGCTTGCCGACGCGTCGCTCAGGGGCAGGCTCGGGGCCGCAGCACGCGGGCGCGCGCTGCGCGAGTACGGCTGGGACAGCCATTGCCGCGCGCTCGACGCGGCGATCACACGCGCCGCAAGCGAGAGGACCGCGGCGCCGCGGCGCTGAGCTCATGCGGATCCTCATTCCGACCGACGCTTTTCCGCCGGTCTGCGGCGGCAGCGGCTGGAGCACCTACGAGCTGGCGCGCGGCCTGCGGGCGCGCGGCCACACATTGTTCATCGTCCAGCCGCGGCCCGGCACGCCGCCGGGGACCCGCGAGCGGACCTACGACGGCTTCACCGTCCTCGAGGCAGGGTTCCCGGCGCCGGCGCTGCCGTACGTCCGCAACTACTTCAAGAACGAACGCCTCTACCCGCGCCTCGCGGCGCTGCTTGCCGGGGTGATCGCCCGCGAGCGGATCGATCTCGTGCACGGGCAGCACGTCCTCACCTGCCTGCCGGCGATTGCCGCCGCCCGGTCCGCCGGCATTCCGGCCGTGTGCACGGTCCGCGACTACTGGCCGGTGTGCTACTGGTCGGATCTCATTCATACGACAGACGACGCGGCGCTGTGCCCGGAGTGTTCGGCGGGCATGATGACGCAGTGCATCCGCCCGCGCGCCGGAGCACTGTGGCCGGCGGCGCTGCCGATGATTCCTTACATGCGCCGCAATCTAGCCGGCAAGCGCCGCGGCCTGGCTGACGCCGACGCGATCATCGCCGTCAGCACCCGGATCGCGGCTGATCTCCGGGCGCGGGCGCCGGAGATCGCGGCAACGCGTCTCGAGACGATTCCCAATCCGGTGGAGGTCGCGGCGCTGCAGGCGGCGGCCGGCAGATTGGCGGCGCCGCTCGACGGCCCGTACGCCCTCTATCTCGGCAAGCTGGCGCCCAACAAAGGGACCACCCACCTCGTTCCGGTCGCGGAACAGGCAGGGCTCGACTGGCCGCTCGTCATCGCCGGCAGCGGACCCGACACGGCGCTCATAGCCGACGCCGCGCGGCGCTCGACCCGCGACGTGCGCCTCACCGGCTGGCTCGATCGCGAGGCCGCGACCGCATGGCTGGCGCACGCGTCGATGCTCATCTTCCCCTCGCGCGGCCCGGAATCGCTGAGCCGGGTCCTCATCGAAGCCAGCGCACTCGGGATCCCGATTGCCGCGATGGACACGGGCGGCACATCCGACATCGTCATTCCCGAGCGCACCGGCCTGCTGTCGGCGACGGCCGACGGCCTGGCGCGCGACGTTAGCCGGCTGCGCGGAGACGAAGCGCTGAGGACGCGGCTCGGGGCGGCGGCGCGCGTTCATGCACGTGACCGCTTCGACGCCCCGGCGGTCGTCGAGCGAATAGACGCGCTTTACGATCGGCTCGTGCGGGGGGCGCGGTGAGGCGCCGCATCCGGGCGGCGATCGTCTCGCGCGCGGTGTATCCGCTGCACGGCGCCGGCGGCCTCGAGCGCAGCGTCTACGATCTGGTCCGCCATCTCGCCGACGCAGACGTCGAGGTGACGCTCGTCACGCGGCCGCCTCTCGTTGGCCATGACGGCAGCGCAATCCATCCGGCGGTGAGGCTGATGTTCGTGCCGTACCGCACCTTTCCACTCGCTGGACGGCGCGGCACGACCATCCTCGATCGCATCACGTCTTATCCGGTGTTCGGGGAGCGCGCCGGGCGGGCGGCCTGGCGCCTGGCCGACGCCGGGGCAATCGACATCGTCCATGGCTTCGGCGCGAGCGTGCTCGGGTTCGCCCGGCGGCGGTCGGCGACGCGCGTGCCGCTGGTGCTCAACCCGCAGGGCCTCGAGGAGTTCGGGGCGACCGCCCCCGACCGGGTGCGGCTGAAGCGGCTGGCGTACTTCCCGCTGCGGCAGGCGGTGCTCGCCTGCGCGCGGGCGGCGGACGCGGTGATTGCCACCGATCGGGCGCTCGAGTCGTCTGTGCGGGCCCATCTGCGCCTGCCGGCGGAGCGGGTCCGGGTCATCCCCAACGCGCTCGATCTGCCGGCGGTCGACGCGCTGGCCGGAGTCGAGGACGGCGCGCGCATCCGGCAGCAGGCCGGCATCGGAGCAGACGAGGCGGTGCTGCTCAGCGTCGGACGGATCGAAGAGAACAAGGGATTTCATCTCCTCGCGGCGGCGCTGTCGGCGCTTCGCGATCAGGCGGGCCAAATCGCGGACGGCCAGTGGCGCTGGGTCATCGTCGGAGACGGGCCGTTCCGGCGGCGGCTGGAAGCGGCGATCGACAAGGCCGGCATCGGACAACATGTCCTGCTCGCGGGACGTCTGCCCGATCCGGCCCTCCATGCCTGGTATGAAGCGGCCGACCTCTTCGTCCATCCGACGCTCTATGAAGGGAGCTCGCTCGTCACGCTCGAGGCGATGGCGCACCGGCGGACGGTGGTTGCCACCACCGCGGGCGGGCTGCCGGACAAGGTGCGGCACGGCGTCAGCGGCTGGCTGGTCGCGCCCGGCGATCCGGCGGCGCTCGCGGCGGCGGTCAGCGGCGCGCTCGGCCAGCCCGGGCGCCGCGCCGCGATGGGCGCGGCGGGGCGGGCGATCGTCGAGCGGGATTTCTCATGGGCGGCGGCGGCCGTCGCGACGCGGCGTCTCTACGACGAACTGCTGGAGACGGTGTAGTAAGCTACCGGACTCGACCGGGAGATATTGAGTGTCAGAGCGCGAGTGGCGTGAAGCGAGCGACATGCGGCCGTCCACGGCCAGCCTTGCGCTGGTGCTGGGGGTGGCCGCGGTGCTGCGGTTCTGGGCGCTCCGCCATGGCCTGCCGGTACTCGCCGGCGGTCGACGAGCCGGAGATCGCCGAGCGCGCGCTCAACATGATGCGCAGCGGGTCGTTCAGCCCGCATCCGTTCTACGACTACCCGACGCTCTACATGTACGTCCAGCTGGTCGTCTACGTGGCGCGCTTCCTGGTCGGCGCGCTGCACGGCGCCTGGAACTCGGTCGACGCCATCGACGTCACCACCTTCTACGCCTGGGGCCGCGGCGTCACGGTGCTGTTCGGCACCGCCACGGTACTGCTCGTATTCCAGGCCGGGATGCGGTGGGGGGCGCGCCACGCCCTGCTCGCGGCGGGGCTGCTGGCCGTGATGCCGCTGCACGTCCAGTCGTCGCACTACATCACGGCCGACGTGCCGGCGACGTTCTTCATCATGCTGGCGCTCGTGCTGTCGCTCTCCGCGCACGAGAAGGGGACGGTCGGCGCTTTCGCCTGGGCAGGAGCGGCGGCCGGGTTGGCGGCCGCCACCAAATACAACGGCGGCATCGCGCTGTTGATGCCGCTGCTCGCCTGCGTCATGACCCCGCGCGGCAAGGACGCCCGGTTGTGGTGCGCGCTGGCGGCGATCGCGGCCGCGGCGGGGGCGTTTCTGATCGGCGCCCCCTACTCGCTGCTCGACCTGCGCAGTTTCCTCGACGGCTTCGCGCGGCTGGCGGTGCACTTCAAGGTCGGCGCCGCGCCGGCCGAGCCGCCGGCCATCACCTACCTCAAGCACCTGCGGATCGCCTTCGGCTACCCCGCGCTGATCCTCGCCGCCGCCGGTTTCGTGATGGCGCTGGTGCGGATCGTCAACGGCCCCGGACGGGCCCGCTGGGCGGTCCTGCTGGTCATGCCGGTGGCGCAGTTCTACATGATCTCGGGGCAGCAGATCGTCTACGGGCGCTACCTCCTGCCGATGGTGCCGATGCTCTGCCTCCTGGCCGCGATGGCGGTGGTCTCGGGCGTCAGCCTGCTGCGCCGCTACGAGATCCCGCGGGCGCCGCGGGCGGCGCTCATCGCCGCGCTGACGGCGGCGGCGCTGGCCCATCCGCTCTACGCGTCGATCAGATTCGACGCCCAGATCGCCCGCGCCGACACGACCCGGCTCGCCTACGACTGGATCCGGCAGTACGTCCCGCCCGGCTCGACGGTCGTCGTCGAAACCCGGAAGCTGCTCCTGCCGCCGCCGTACAAGTCCCGGAACGTCGCGCAGCTCCGCTACCAGACCTACGAGGACTACCGGCGCGAGGGGGTGCAGTATCTGGTCGCGTCGTCTCAGTCCTATGGACCGTACTTGAGCGGCCCGCACGTGCATCCGAACGATACGCGGAGTACATGCGGATCTTCGAGCAGAGCCGCGAACTGGTGCGCTTCACCCCGTCGCCTGACGGCATGAAGCTGCCCGGGCCGGAAATCCGGATCTACCAGGTGGCCCCCTGACGCGAGCGGGCACCGCCCTTCAGGCGGCGGCGTGGCTGTGGATCGGCGGGACGATCGTCGAGCTCTCGGCGCGGTCCGTGGCCCGGACCTCGCCGCTCGAACGCCTGATCGGTGCGCGTCCCGGGCTGTTCCTGCTCGCCGCGCTGGCGGTCGCGGCAGGCGGCGTCGGGCTGGTGGCGGAACGGCGGCGCGGTGCCGGTGGCAGGCCGCCAGGACGCTCCCCGGCCGGCCTGATCTTCGCGCTGCTCTTCACGATTGGCCTGGCCCTCCAGCTCCAGCTCGGCGCGCGGCTGCAGAGCGACGGCTTCTACTACTTCGCGTATCTGCGGTCGATGGTCTTCGACCGCGACGTCAACTTCGCGAACGACTACCGGCTGCTCGGTTTGGGGGACAAGGCGCACCTGTTTCAGCCCACCCCGACCGGCTACGCGCAATCGGCCTGGACCATCGGACCGGCGCTCGTCTGGGCGCCGTTCTTCGCCGGCGGCCATCTCGTGGCGCGGCATCTGGCCGCGACCAATCCGGACGTCAGCACCAACGGCGTGTCCTTTCCGTACCGCCAGGCAGTCTGCATCGCCGGACTCTTCTACGGACTGCTCGGCTGCTGGTTCTCGATCCGGGCGACCGCCCGCTTCTACCCGGAACGGCTCGCGGCGGCCGCGGCCGCGGTCATGGTCAGCGGCTCGTTCATGGCGTGGTACATGGTCAAGGAGCCGAGCATGACCCACGCCCCGTCGATGGCGGCAGTGGCCGGCTTCGTGTGGGGGTGGCTGGCGACGCGCGGGACGCGGACCCGGCGCCAGTGGATCTGGCTTGGCGCGCTGGCCGGACTGATGACGCTCATCCGCTGGCAGAACGCGCTCTTCGCGCTGCTGCCGGCCTGTGATGCGATCGCGGAGCTCATCGCCTCCGGCCGCGCCAGGAACATGACCGGGGTCAGGCGGACGATCGTCGACGGCCTGCTGTTCACGACCGCCGCGACCGTGCTCTTCACACCGCAGATGATCGCGTGGCACTCGATCTACGGCACGTGGCTGGCGGTCTCGCCGGTCGGCCCGCAGATCCGCTGGTCCGACCCGCACCTTGCCGACATCCTGTGGTCGTCCAGAAACGGCCTGTTCAGCTGGTCGCCGGTGCTCTACTGCGCGGCGATCGGCCTCGTCGTGTTCGCAGTGGCGCAGCCGTCCGTCGGCCTGCCGGCGCTCCTGGCGCTGGCGGTGATGACCTACTTCAACGCCTGCGTCCAGGACTGGTGGGGCAGCGCCGGATTCGGCGGCCGGCGCTTCGACGGCACCATCCCGCTCTTCTGCCTCGGGGCGGCGGCATTCGCGTCGTCCGCGGTGTCGCTCACGCGGCGCCATCCCGCCCGGCTCGTCGCGGCAGCCGGCACGCTGCTCGTCCTCTGGAACTTCGCGCTGATGAGCGCGGCTCAGGACGGACTGGTCCGCATCGGCGAGTCGGTCTCGTTCGGCGACACCGCGGCCGCCCAGGCGCGCGCCCTGCACCGCTGGTTCGGCAATCCGTTCACCTATCCGGCCAGCCTCGGGTTCGCGCTCCACAACCGCCTCGCGCCGTCGCAGTACGATTTCCTCTCGGCCAATCGATTCCTGAGCGATCCGCTGCGTCCCTACGGGCGCATCGACGTCGGCGCGGATGACGACTGGCTGCTCGGCGGCGGCTGGCACGGCATCGAGCACGACGGACCGACGACCTATCGCTGGGCCGCGTCACCGGCGGACGTGCTGATCCCGCTCGATCGGCCGGCGGCGCTGGCGCTGCAGATCCGGCTGCACGCGTTCACATATCCCGGCTGGGCGGGGCAGTCTCTGACGGTCGCGGTCAACGGCCATCCCCTGCCCCCGGTCGATGTCCCGGAGAGCTGGACGACCATCGAGATGGCGGTGCCGCAAGAGCTCTGGCGATCGGGTGTCAACCGGATTGCGCTCACGTTCGGCGCGGCGCGCACGCCGGCGGAGGTCGGACTCGGCGGCGACACCCGGCCGCTGGCCGCGGCGGTGGACTACATCCGCGTCCAGGAGCGGTGAGGTTCAGGCCGGAAGGATGTTGATGTTGGCGCGGCGGCGCAGCCCGGCCACCCACTCCTTGACGAGCGCGTCGCGCCGCTCGCGGGCGAGCACGGCGGCAATCGCGTCGCGCGCCTCGGCCAGGCTGCGCGATCCGAACTCGGCGGCGTGGGTGCGGTAGTACTGCGCAATCTCGAGCTCCGACGGCTGGATCGTGCCGAACCGCTGCTGCATGTAGAACTCGATCCGGAGCGTGTCGCGGAGCTGGCGCCGGAGCTGCTCGATGCTGCCGCCGGTCTCGCGCAGGATGGTGTCGAGCGGCGCCGCGCCGAGCCGGGCCCGTAGCGCGTCGAGGGCGCGATCGACGTCGGCCTCGGCCGGGTCCGCCGGCGCATAGCGATCGACCTCGGCCAGGATCAGCCGCCGCTCGATGAGCGCGTCGCGCACCTCCGCCACGGTCGCGCCGGGGCCGCCCTCGAGCCCGAGCCGGCTCGCGCCGGCGACGTCCGACTGCGTGATGATGGCGCCGTCCACCACCGCCAGAACTCTGTCGACGATCTCGGACGACGCCACCCCCCATCCCGCAGTGGCGACCAGCAGGCAGGCGATCGCGACACAGCCGGCGAGCCGTGTCGGGCGGCTCTCGATCTCATGCGCCGGCCGCGATTTTTGGGCCGCGACCGCGGCGCGCCAGGGAGCACGACGGAAGTGAGCCATCAGAAGGCCTGCCCGATGCTGAAGTGGAAGGCGCGCCCCGACTCGAGCGTGCCGGCGATCAGCTTGCGATCGAGCTTGAAGCCGACGTCGAACCGGATCGGACCGATTGGCGAACGGTAGCGCAGCCCGAAGCCCGCGGCGCCGCGCAGCTCGCCGAGATCGAGGTCGGCGGCGCGGCTGAAGACGTTGCCGGCGTCCATGAATACCGCCACGCCGAGATCCCTCCACACCGGCACGCGGAGCTCGCCGTTGAGCAGGACGAGCGCGTTCCCTCCCTTCGGGAAACCGGCGGCGCTGATCGTATCGGGCGCACCCGCGGTATCGAGCGCAAAGCCGCGAATCGTCGTATCGCCGCCGGCGAAGAAGCGCTCGCTCGCCGGCAGATCGTCGATGGTTTCCGCCACCCCCTGATCGCTCAGCACGGCGCGCGGAAAGCCGTGGGCGACGCCGAGCGCCACCCGGCCGGCGAAAACGGTCCGGGTCAGCCGGGGCACGCGGTGGAACCAGAACCCCTGGACGTACGACTTGACGAAGCCGACCTGGCCGCCGATCGCCCGCCCGGCGACGCTCCCTTCACCGGACAGGAACCCGCCCCGCTTCGGATCCAGCACGTCGTCGCGGGTATCGCGGGAAATCGCGCCGGCGAAGGCCGACAGCCGGACCTGCGGGAAGATGCGGTCGATCCGCGCCTGATCGGCGGGGGCGAGCTGTTCGTTGAACGTCCGGGTGGTCCCGAACGAATAGCGCGCGCTGGTCCGGACGCCGGGGGCGAGCCGCCGCGCGATCTCCGCGTTCACCCCCTTGCGCGCGAAATTGAACGTCGAGCGGATGCCCTGCTCGACCGCCGCGGTCAGCGCCAGATCGGCGTTGACGCCGATGGCGCGCGGCTCGCGGTAGGTGCCGACGAGACGGTACTCGCTGAATCCGAAGCCGGTGGTGCCGCCCCCCGTCGAGCCGGTGGTGGCGCTGTCGGGATGAAGCGCCAGCCGGGAGTAGACGTCCACCGAGCGGTTCTTGCCGCCGATGTTGCGGAAGCCGACATCGACGAAGCCGCGCGGCGCGACGTCGAGGCGCTCGCGCGCGACGCCGTCGGCGCCGGCCGACAGCCGCCGCGTCGCCTCGAGGCCGCCGCCGTAGCCGAACGTCCGCGCCGCGGCCTCCTCGACGGTGACGAGGACGTCCTTGGTCGCGGATCCGCCGTGGGCCAGCTCCTCGATCCGGAACCGCCTGAACAGCCCGAGGGCGCCGAGCCGGCGCTGGCTCTCGGCGATGTCCTCGAGGCCGAGCGGCTTGCCTTCCTGCAGCAGCAGCTCGCGCTTGATGACGCGCTCGTCGGTCCGGGTATTGCCGATGATCAGGATGTGGTCGATGATCGTCTGCTGCCCTTCGTTCAGGCGGAACGTCAGCGCCGCCTGCCGGCCATCCTCGGACAGCGCCGGGGTGACGACGATGTTGGCGGACTCGAAGCCGCGGTTCCGGTATTCGAGCAGGATCGCTTCACGATCGGCGGCGATGCGCGGCTCGTAATAGGGCGTGCCCGGCCGCGAGGTGACGAGCGGCCGCAGCTGCGCCTCGGGGATGCTCTCCGCGCCCTCGAAGCGGACCTCGCCGACCACGGTCAGCGGCCCCTCGGTGATCGTGATCACCGGCCGCACCAGGCCCTGCCCCGGTCCCGGGGGATTGACCTCGTTCGCGGCGCCGTGCACTTTTGCCTGGGCGTAGCCGAGGCGCTGGTATTGCCCGGCAATCGCGCTCACCGCCGCACCGAGATTCGACTCGACAAAGATGTCGCCGGCCTGGAGCTTCGCCAGCGCCGGCCGCAGCTGCTCGATCGACACCGCCCCGGCCCCCTGCACCTCGGCCCCCTCGCTGATCCGGTACTGCGCGCCGCGGCGGACGGTGAAGACGATCGTGACCACATCGTCCGCTTCTTCCCGCGCGACGGTCGCGTCCGCCTTCCAGTAGCCGAGCTGATTGAGATAGCGCTTGATGCGCTGCCCTGAGTCCTCGAGGAGATCCTGGTCAACCGAGCCTTCGCGCGCCAGCGGGACGAGCTCGGCGAGGCGCTCGCGCGGCAGCGGATCGCCGCGATACTCGATCTTCACCAGCCGGCCGGTCTGGACGAAGATCGTCAGATCGACGCTGGTCGCATCGGCCGACGGCCGCGGCCGGTAGGAGGCGGTCGCCTCGTAGCGCCCCGCCTTGTGGAGCTTCGCGATGTACTGCGCCAGCCCGGAGGCGATCGCCAGCGGCTCGTAGGGCGTGCCCGGGACGGCATGGACGCTGCGGAGAAACGCGTCGCGTGCCGTCGCCGGCATGTCGACCTCCACCGTGCTGATGCGCGCCCGCGGCCCGGGATCGACGTCGAAGGTCAGCAGCGTGCGGTCGGGATCGTGTTCCTCGGTGGCGATCGGCCGGACGACGGCTTTCAGGTAGCCGCGATCGTGGTACAGCTGCTCGAGGGTGCGCGCCACCTCCGTCGCCCGGCCGACCGGCGGCGAGGCGCCGAACCGGTTGGTCATCGTCCGGCGCAGCAGCCCTTCGTCGAGGCCGAGGTCGCGCCCCGCGCCGGCCGTGGTGGCGCGCTGGAAGTCGACCCGCTGGACGCTGTGCAGCGGCACGAGGTCGTAGCTGACCCGGACGCCGCCGGGGACCGCGGCGGCGTCGACGCGAACGTCCTGGAACCGGCCCAGGCCGATCAGGTGGGTGATCGACTCGCGCACCGCGGTCATCGAGAACGGCTCGCCGGTGTGGGTCTCGATGAGCGCCGCGGCCGGCGGGTCGTCGACCGGCCGCCCCTCGGCGAGCAGCCGGATCTCGATGACCGTCTGGCCGATGTAGGCGGCCGGGCCGGCCGGCGCCGGCGGCGGCGATGAAACCGGCGCCTGGGCCTGGGCCACGAGAAGCCACGTCACGGCGAGGGCTGGCAGGATCACCGGCGATGCTGCACGCGGAAGTCCACGGAGAAGGTGCGATCGCCGTTCGAGGTCAGGACCCACCCGAGGCGGTCGTTCTGGTCGTATTCGAGGACCAGGATCTGATCGCGCGCCGCCGAGCCGAGCGGCCGCGCGAAGGTGATATAAGCGCGGTTCGAGAGCCGCTTGCCGAGAATCAGCCGCGCCGAGGGGGTCAGCGGATCGCCGTCGGCGACGCCAATCGACGGGGTGATCTGCAGGTCCACCCCGAGGGTCTGCTCGACGGCGCGGTTGACCGGGGCCGAGACGCTGCCGGTCAGCAGCCGCGCGGTCGCGGCCTTGATCAGGTCCTCCTGCGAGCGGGTCGTCGCCGACGGGTTCAGGCCGCGCAGCTCCGCGTCGGTGACGTCGGTCGACGGATCGAACAGCAGCAGCGCGATGCCGACGCTCGACAGCGGCGGATCGGAATTGAGGTTCAGCGACATCCGCGAGGTCGTGCCGGTGAAGCCGAGCGTGACGCGGTAGGTCTGGCCGGGAACGCGGACGCGCGTTTCCGCCTCGATGTCGAAGTACGGCTCGATCCGCACCGGGTTGGCGAAGCCGATGCTGCCGCGGGTCACGAGGTAGCGGTTCCCCTCGAAGATGACGTCGCCGCGCTCGATCTGCGCGGTCCCGAACAGGACCGGGTGGTCGTAGGTCCCCTGGAGCTTCAGATCCGCGCTCGCCACCATGTGGGCGATGTTGTTCTCGATGCGCAGCGCCGACGGCGCGTCGATCTGGACGTCGAAGGTCAGCGGCAGCGTCGCCGCCGGGGCGGCGCCGCCGAGCGACGGCGCGCCGCCGCCGGCCAGGCTGAGCAGATCGGCGTTGGGCTCGAACCGCTTCGCATACAGCGCGTCGTGGACCGTCACCGTGCCGCGCAGCAGCAGCGCCGCCAGCGTTCCGCTGAGCGTCAGGTCGGCGTCGACGAGCGACTGGAAGCCTTCCGGATACCGGATGCGCATCTGCTGTCCGGTGGCGGTCAGGTTGATCTCCCCGGGGCTGAAGCCGGCCAGCCCGACCCGGCCGCTGAAGGCGACGTCGCCGCCGGCCAGCCGCGCGTGCAGTCCGTCGACGCGAATGCCGCCGGCATCGAACGCCACCTGGCCGTTGATCGCCTCGAGCGAATGCGGCAGCGACAGCTGGCGGACCCGGCCGTCGACGATCGACGCGCTGCCGGAGAACACCGGCTTGGCCAGGGGCCCGGTGATCTCGGCTTTGAGCGTCGCGCCGCCGGAGCTGCGCAGATCGCGAAAGAAGCCCTGCAGGATCCCGAGGTTGGCGTCGCCCGAGGCCTGCACCGCGATCGTCGACGCGTGCAGGTTGACCTTGCCGTCGACGGCCAGCTCGGTCCCTTCGCCGTAGAGCCGCAGCCGGCCGATGTCGACGACGTGCTGGTTGAGGTCGAGCAGGATGGCGTCCGAGGCGGCATCGCAGCCGCCGGCGCCGGCCGCGGCGGCGCTCCGGGCGGCGTTGGCCGGGCTCCGGTTCGAGACGTGGTAGTCGAACAGCTTGAGGTCGAGCTGCTCGACGCAGGTGTTCACCGCCAGGTGGTCGATATCGGCGAGCTCCCCGGCGACGCGCACCGTGCCTCCGGCGACCGCGGTCGTGAACGGCGACAGCTGCGGCGCGAAGAAGCGGAGATAGGGATCCAGCGAGGTGTTGGCAAAGCGCAGCGTCAGCTCCGCGTCCATCTGATCCGTCATCGCGATCCGTCCCGACGCCGACACCGCCAGCCGCGGCGACGCCGCTTCCATCTCCATCGTCAGGAGCTCGCCGCGCAGCGACAGGCGGCCGGTGAGCTGGCCGATCCCTTCGTCGCCGGCGAACAGGTCGTCGACCCGGACGCGCACATCGTAGCGCGGGACGTCGAAGGTGCCGCTGCCGGTGGCCGTGAACTGCAGCAGGCCCGACAGCGGCGCGCGGGGAAAGGACGCCTTGTCGAGCGACTCGACCGGAATCCTGGCGCCGTCGGCGTCGAACGAGTAGCGCCCGTCCCAGCCGACCCAGGCCGCCCCGGTCACCGCCCCGCTGCTCTTCCGGATGTCGAGGCCGTCGAGCCGGACGCCCGCTCCCTCGAAACGGAGCGCCGCGGTCGCGCTGTCGAACGTCTCCCCGTAGGCCACGCCCGGCTCGATCACCAGCCGCCCGAACCCGAACGGGGTCTCGTACTTTCCATAGAGGTGATACTCGCCCGAGACCAGGCCGTCGACCGGATACGCGTCGAGCAGGAAGGCGTGGCGGAGATCGGGCAGGGGCCGCCTGGTCATCCGCACCACCGCGTTGATTTCCTCGCCGCCGTCGTGCCGCGGATAGCCGAGGGAGAATTTTCCCTGCGCGGTGATGCGCGAGTCGCCGCGGGTAATCGCGCTCTCGCTGACCTCGGCGTAGCCGTTCTCGATCGCCACCTGGGCGGTGCCCTCCCCCCAGGTGGTGTCCCAGGCGCGCATGTTGCGGCCGGTGAAGTGCCCTTCAATCCGCGGCTTGGTGAACGCCTTCAGCATGACGCCGTCGAACTGTCCCGAGCCGCCCACCGGCACGGCCCCGGTCGGCGCGCCGAACGCCGTCATGATTCCCGCCAGCAGCCGGTCGCTCTCCAGCCAGTCGAGGCTGGTGACATGAAACGGGATCTGCGACCGCTCGCCATACGCCGTCCGTCCCTGGAACTCGACGTAGGTCTTCGGCGTCGCCGCCCAGCCTTTCTCGAGAGTGATCCACGCCGGGTCGAGCGCGTAGACGATCCGCCCCGCCACCGGCAGATAGCCGAGCGACGCGCCGGGGTTGAACGGACCCGCCTCGGGGGGCAGCGCTTCCTCGGCGGCGAGCACGTCGGGCTGAAAGTCGCGCGTCATCGTCGCCTCACCGGGCGGCGGAGCAACGGTGACCTCTCCGGCGCCGCGCTTCTCCGACCACTTGCCGAGCGCCCACTCGAGGTGATTCTTCCCTGTCGCGCGGCCGTCGAGCCGCAGCCCCCTGGTCTCGAGAAAATCGGTCAGGCGGGCGAGGCTGACATCGCGGTAGGCGACATCCCAGACCGCCCGCGTCGGCGTGTCACGCTTGCCGAACGGTGCGAGCCGGTAGTCGAACCTCGCGGTGCCGCCGTAGAGCCCGCTCGTCGCGTCGGTCACCTCGAGCCGATCGGGTACCCACAGGACGGACCCCTTCAGATCCGGGAACCGCCACGCATTCACCCCCGCCACCGGGCTCGTGAACGTCCCTTTCAGCTCGCGGCCGCCCTTGAAGAGGTGAAACGTGCCCTGAAAGTCCCCCTGCCCCGACGCCGTGAACGTCTCGTGGTGAAAGAAAATATCCTTCTGGGTCGGGAAATCGATCGCCGAGCGGATCCGGTAGGTCTGCTCCGGCCAGTGTCCCATGTCGATGCTGCCGGTCATCGCCGACTTCGCGCCGTCGCTCACCAGATCGATCCGGCTGAACTGCAGGTCGGACCCCTCGATGGTGAACCGCGAATCCATCCTGGCGTGAAACGGCTCGTAGGACTGAATCGCGATGGTCGAGTCGGCGAACGATGCCTGACCGCGGTACTTCGTGTCGACCAGCCCGCGGCTGATCGACACCCGCAGCTCGCGCGCCGTCGTGCTCCACGGCGTGCCGTGATCCTCGTAGGTGAAGCTGCCGCGCGACGCCAGCATCCAGCGCAGCGTCGTCGTGAAGCGCTTCGGCCCCTTCGAGGTCGACTCCTTGACGAACCGCGGGAAGTTATGGCGTCCGTTCGGGAATTCGGGACTGTCCGGCCAGGTCTCGACCAGCATCTGCCAGTCGGTCATCTCGACCGACTCGATCACCAGCTTGCGGGTGAAGACCGTCCACCACGGCACGACGACTTCAATCTTCTTCGCCCGCAGAAACGGCCGGTGGGTGGGCTCGAGCCCGTCGATGACGAGATCCTCGACGACGAACACCCCGGGGGTGATCTTCGCCGACAGCCGGCCGATGTGCATCGGCCGCTCGAGATATTTGGACCCCTCTTTCTCGGCGCGCGCCACCAGCGACGGCCCGAGGTCGACCGTGAAGACGGTAACGATGACGCCGGCGACAATCGCGACGAGCAGCGCCCCGAGGCCGAGCCCATAGCGGTGCCACGCCGGCCGGCGGCGCCGCGGCGGCGCGGCGGTCTCCGGCCCGGCGGCATCCGGCCCGGTCTCGGGCCCGGCCTTCGGGCGCGGCTCCGGCTCCAGGTCAGGGGTCATTCGATCACGACGAGCACACGGCCGCTCTCGACCGACATGCCGGGGGTCACGGTCACGAGCTTGACCCGGCCGGCGCGCGGCGCCCGCAGCTCGTTCTCCATCTTCATGGCTTCGACGACGATGAGCGGCTGCCGGGCGGCGACCTCGTCGCCGGCGGCGGCGAGAATGCGGACGATCCGCCCCGGCATCGGCGCGGCAATCGTCTGCTCACCGTCGAGGCTGGCGCCGGCATCCGGCTGGCCGCGCCGCGTCCGGCGGGCGTTGACGCTCACCGCGACGTTCCGGCCCTCGATGCCGACGAGCATCTCCCCCGGCGGGCCGGCGGGGGCAATCTGCACCTCGCGGCTGATGCCCCCCTCGCGATCGAGGATCAGCGACAGGGCATGCTCGCCGCTGCGCACGGCATCGACCTCGTGGACGATGCCGTCGAGGGTGACGCGGAACCGCCCGGCACCCGATCGCTCGACCGAGACGCGGCGCAGCCGGCCGTTGACCTCGACCTCGAATGTCACGCGCGCAGCGCCTCACGCCTCGCCACCCCGGTCCAGCGGCTCGCCGCATCCGGCGACGGCCGGTGCTCGCGGCTGCCGGCCCGCAGCCAGGCGTCGACCGCCGCCGCCACCGCGACCAGGTCGGCGTCGCGCTCGGGCAGCGCGCTGAAGCTCTCGGCCCGCGGATCCGCCGCCCGCGCCGCGAGCAGGCGATCGAGATAGGTCGTGTCGTACGCCCCGGCCATGTACTCGGGCTGCCGCATCAGCCAGAGGAAGAACGGAATCGTCGTCCTGATGCCGAGGACATGGTATTCGGCCAGCGCCCGCGACATGCGCTCGAGGGCCGCGGCACGGGTCGGCGCCCAGGCGACGAGCTTGGCGATGAGCGAATCGTAGAACAGCGGCACGACGTAGCCGGCGCTCACCCCGCCGTCGTCGCGGATCCCCGGCCCGGCGGCGGGCCGGAGGCCGCGAATCAGCCCCGGCGACGGCATGAAGCCCTGATCGGGGTCCTCGGCATAGATGCGGCATTCGACCGCGTGCCCGGCCGGGACCAGCGCCGCGGCCGCATCGATCTCGAGCGGTTCGCCGCGGGCGATCCGGATCTGCCACTGGACCAGGTCCACCCCGGTGACCATCTCGGTGACCGGGTGCTCGACCTGGAGGCGGGTGTTCATCTCGAGGAAGAAGAACTCTCCGGACGCGTCGAGCAGGAACTCGATGGTGCCGGCGCCGGCGTAGCCGACGCTGCGGGCCACGGCGGCGGCGGCCGCGGCGAGCCGGCGGCGGAGCGCCGGCGAGACCGCCAGCGATGGCGACTCCTCGACGACCTTCTGATGGCGGCGCTGGATCGAGCACTCGCGCTCGACAAACGGCACGACGGTGCCGCGGCCGTCGCCGAGCAGCTGGATCTCGATGTGCCGCGGGCTGGTCAGACGCCGCTCGAAGTAGACGGCCGAATCGCCGAACGCCGATCCGGCCTCGGACTGCGCGGCGCGGATCGCATCGGCAAGCGCGGCCTCGTCGGCGACGCTGCGCATGCCGCGGCCGCCGCCGCCGGCCACCGCCTTGACCATGATTGGATAGCCGACCGCGCGCGCCGCGGCGGCGATCTCGGCCGGGCTGGCGCCGCCGGCGATCGGCGCCGCGGTCCCGGGGACGACCGGCACGCCGGCGCGCACCGCCGCCGCCCGCGCCGCGGTCTTGCTGCCCATCATCGCAATCGTTTCCGGCGCCGGCCCGATGAACGTCAGCCCCGCCTCGCGGCACGCCGTCGCGAAGGCCGCGTTCTCGGCGAGGAACCCGTAGCCCGGATGCACCGCATCGGCGCCGGCGCGGCGCGCCGCCTCGAGCATCGCCTCGATCCGCAGGTAGCTCAGCGCCGCGTCGGACGGCCCGATGTGCACGGCCTGATCGGCGTCGCGGACGTGGCGGGCGCCGCGATCGGCAGTCGGAGTAGACCGCCACCGCCGGGACGCCGAGCTCGCGGCAGGCGCGGATGATCCGCACGGCAATCTCACCGCGGTTGGCGACCAGAATCTTCATCGGGGTCAGAGCGGGATGTTGCCGTGCTTCTTCGGCGGGTTGCTGTCGCGCTTGGTCTCGAGCGCCGGCGAGCGCCGCAATCAGCCGCGGCCGCGTCTGCCGCGGCCGGATCACCTCGTCGATGAAGCCGCGCGACGCGGCGACGAACGGGTTGGCGAACTTCTCGCGGAACTCCGCGACCCGCTTCGCCCGCGCCGCCGCCGGGATCCGCCGCCGCCTCGATCTCGCGCTTGTAGAGGATGTTGACCGCCCCCTCGGGCCCCATCACCGCGATCTCGGCGCGTCGGCCAGGCGAAGTTGACGTCGGTGCGCAGGTGCTTGCTCGACATCACGCAGTAGGCGCCGCCGTAGGCCTTGCGGGTGATCACCGTCAGCTTCGGCACGGTCGCCTCGGCAAAGGCGTAGAGCAGCTTGGCGCCGTGGCGGATGATGCCGCCGTATTCCTGGCGCGGTGCCGGGCAGGAACCCCGGCACGTCCTCGAAGGTGATGATCGGGATGTTGAAGGCGTCGCAGAAGCGGACGAAGCGCGCCGCCTTCACCGAGGCGTCGATGTCGAGCGTGCCGGCGAGATGCGCCGGCTGGTTGGCGACGATGCCGACCGATCGCCCGCCGAGCCGCGCGAAGCCGACGATGATGTTCTTCGCGAAGTGGTGGTGCACCTCGAGGAACACACCGTCGTCGAACACGGCGTGCACCAGGTCGAGCATGTCGTAGGGCTGGTTGGGCGACTCCGGGATCAGCCGGTCGAGCGCCTCGTCCTCGCGGTCGGGCGGATCGGCGGTCTCGTGACGCGGCGGATCGTCGACGTTGTTGCCGGGCAGGTAGCCGAGCAGCTCGCGGATGACGCGCAGGCACTCGCGATCGTCCGGCACCGCGAAGTGCGCCACGCCGCTGGTCGCGTTGTGCGTCATCGCGCCGCCGAGCTCCTCCTTCGTGACCTCCTCGTGGGTCACGGTCCGGATCACGTCGGGGCCGGTCACGAACATGTAGCTCGTGCCCTCGACCATGATGGTGAAGTCGGTGATCGCCGGCGAGTAGACCGCGCCGCCGGCGCACGGCCCCATGATCGCGGAAATCTGCGGCACCACCCCGGAGGCGAGCGTGTTGCGCAGGAAGATGTCGGCGTAGCCGGCGAGCGACAGCACCCCTTCCTGGATGCGCGCCCCGCCCGAGTCGTTCAGGCCGACGACCGGCGCGCCCATCTTCACCGCCAGATCCATGATCTTCACGATCTTCGCGGCGTTGGTCTCCGACAGCGATCCGCCGAACACCGTGAAGTCCTGGGCGAAGGCGTAGACCGGCCGGCCGTCGACCCGGCCCTGTCCGGCGACGACGCCGTCGCCGGGGACGATCTGTTCTTCCATGCCGAAATCGCGGCAGCGATGGGTGACGAGCTTGTCGATCTCCTGGAAGCTCTCCGGATCGAACAGCAGGTCGATGCGCTCCCGCGCCGTCAGCTTGCCGGCCTCGTGCTGCCGGCGGAGCCGTGCCTCGCCGCCGCCGAGCTCGGCGCGGCGCTCGAGCGCCTCCAGATCGGTCCGTGTGCTCATATGCGGTACGGGGCGCGAGGCTACTTCGACGCCGCGACCGCCTGGGCTTTCTCCCAGTCCTTAAGGAACCGCTCCAGGCCGATGTCGGTCAGCGGATGCTTGAACATCCCTTCGATCACCGCCGCCGGGCAGGTGCAGATGTCCGCGCCCATCCGCGCCGCCTCGACGATGTGCATGTTGTGCCGCACCGAGGCGACGAGAATCTCGGTCGCGAACTGGTAGTTCTCGAAGATCTCGACGATCTCCTCGATGAGGTGCATGCCGGAGGTGGCGATGTCGTCGAGCCGCCCGACGAACGGACTGACGTAGGTGGCGCCGACCTTCGCCGCCAGCAGCGCCTGGGTCGGCGAGAAGATCAGCGTCACGTTGACGCGCTTGCCTTCGTCCGACAGCGTCTTGCACGCCTTGACGCCGTCGCGCGTGAACGGCACCTTGACGACGATGTGATCGTCGATGGCGGCGAGCTCGCGCCCTTCGCGAATCATCCCGTCGGCGTCGGTGGCGACGACTTCGGCGCTGATCGGGCCCTGGACGATCTGGCAGATGCGCTTGAGGATCTGCTTGTAGTCGCCCCCCTCCTTGGCCATCAGCGACGGGTTGGTGGTGATGCCGTCGATGATGCCGAGCGGGACCAGGCTCTCGATTTCCTTGATGTTTCCCGAGTCGATGAACAGCTTCATGTCACTTCTCCCACGCGGCCCTGGTGGCTGCGTTCCCGATGATGGACTGTCGGACAGCCCGCCGGCTGCATTCCTCTGCAGCGTAACACCGCCGGCGGCGCCGCGTCAGCGCGCGGTTTCCTCGACCCGGGGCGACGGGGCGCTCCGGTTGGCGGGTGTGGCCTTGTCCACCGCGACGATCGTGTAGACGTAGCGGACGCCGGCCTGGACCGCCTTGTCTTCGTAATTCGTGGCCGCGATGGGCGCCGGGGTCAGCGGCGCGAGCGGACCGCCGGCGGCCTCGCCGCGCAGCACGAGATATCCGCCCAGGTCAGCCTCGGTGTTGGCGTCCCAGCTGAGGTTGATCGTCCCGGGGCCGGCGACAATCGACACCGCCTTTGGCGCCGCCGGCGGGAACGTGTCGCGCGGCGTGACGCAGGCCGGCGCCGACGGCTCGCTTTCGATCGCCGCGGCCCCCGCTTTCTCGACGGCGCGGACGACGAAGCATTCCTCGGTGCCCCAGGTCACCCCGGGGCGCTCGAACGGCGGCGCCGCGAGCGGGGCGGCGTTGAGCGGCCCCTTGCCGTCGCGCGCGTAAACGTTGTACTCCCGCGCGGCGGCGTCGGCCGGGCCGGTCCAGGTCACCGCGATCATGGTTTCCGTCACCGTCGCCAGCACGGCGGTCGGGGGGGGCGGCGCCGGCACGATCGGCAGCTCGGCGCGCGCCGAGGCCTGGCCCGGCCGTCCCTTCTTCGTCACCCCCTGCACTGCATAGATGCGCACCGGGTGCTTTGGAATGGCGGCGGTGATGGCCGTCGAGGCCGCCACGGCGAACGCTGCGGCGACGGCGGCCGGACCGGACGCCGGCACCGCGCCGATGGCGGCGGCCGCGACCGCAGCGGCGCTGGCGGCCGGGACCGTCGCCAGGGCGGTGGTGACGAGGCTCGCTCCCGCGGCCCGCGTCCTGGCCTCCGGGTCCGTCCCCTTTCCACCCTTTCCGCCGGCGGCGGACGCCGTCCCGTCGAGCTTCTCGGGGGTCAGCGGCTCGACGAAGGTGACGGCCTCTCCGGCCGCCGGACGCGTATCCGGCGCCGCACCGTCGGCGGGCGGCGGCTCCCCCTCGACCGGCGGCGGCTTCACCGCCATCGTCCCGACCAGATAGGCCGGCGTCAGCAGCTCGCGGTTGGGCGGAGCCGCCATGCCGGGCGACAGCGTCACCGCGTAGATCTGGACCCGGTCGAGCACGCTCGGGCCGCCCGCGTTCAGGTTGCCGGCCGGCAGCACGAAGTGCAGCCGCACCTCCCCGCCGGCGCGGCGGACCTCCAATGCGGTCGGCGCACCGGGCACGAGCCGCAGCGGCGCCAGCGGCGCCCCCTTCTTGCCGCAGCCGCCGCCGGCGAGCGCCAGCGACACCAGCAGAGCGACGCCCACGGCTCGCGTCATCACAGGATGTAGCGCGACAGATCGTCGTTGCCGACGATGTCGGCGAGCATGCGCTCGACGTACGGTTCGTCGATGGTGACCGACTTGTCCGCCATGTCGGGGGCCTCGAACGAGACCTCGTCGAGCAGCCGCTCCATGACGGTGTGGAGGCGCCGCGCGCCGATGTTCTCGGTCCGGTCGTTGACGCGCGTCGCGAAGTCGGCGATGAGGCCGATCGCTCCCGCGGTGAAGTCGAGCGCGATCCCCTCGGTCGAGAGCAGCGCGGTGTACTGCTTGATGAGCGCGCTCTTCGGTTCGGTGAGGATCCGGACGAAGTCCTCACGACCGAGCGCCTCGAGCTCGACGCGAATCGGAAAGCGCCCCTGCAGCTCCGGAATCAGGTCCGACGGCTTGGAGACGTGGAACGCCCCGGCGGCGATGAACAGGATGTGGTCGGTCCTGACCATGCCGTGCTTGGTGTTCACGGTCGTGCCTTCGACGATCGGCAGGATGTCGCGCTGCACCCCTTCGCGGCTGACGTCGGGGCCGTGGCCCCCCTCGCGTCCGGCGACCTTGTCGATCTCGTCGATGAAGATGATCCCGGCCTGCTGGACGCGATCGACCGCGGCGCGGGCGACGCTCTCCATGTCGACCAGCTTGTGCTCCTCTTCCTGGGTCAGCGCCTGGACCGCTTCCGGGATGCGCAGCGTGCGCTTGCGGGTGCGTCCCTGGAAGAGGCCGGGCAGCATGTCCTTCATGTTGATGTCGACCTCCTCGACCGAGGTGCCGGCGATGATCTCGAAGGACGGCATGCTCTTCTCGCGCATCTCGACCTCGACCTGCTTGTGATCGAGGCGGCCGGCGCGGAGCTGATCGCGCAGCTTCTCGCGGGTCCGCTGGGCCTGCTCGCGAATCGAGGCGGCCTGGTCGTCGTGGGCATCGGCGGCCGGCAGGGGCGGCAGCAGCAGGTCGAGGACGCGCTCCTCGGCGGCCTGGCGCGCCCGCTCGCGGACCTCGACGAGGCGCTCTTCGCGGACCATGTCGACGCCGAGCTCGACGAGATCGCGGACCATCGACTCGACGTCGCGGCCGACGTAGCCGACCTCGGTGAACTTCGACGCCTCGACCTTGATGAACGGCGATTGCGCGAGCCGCGCCAGGCGGCGCGCGATTTCGGTCTTGCCGACCCCGGTCGGGCCGATCATCAGGATGTTCTTCGGCGCGATGTCCTCGGCGACGTCGGCGGGGAGCTGCTGCCGGCGCATGCGGTTGCGCAGCGCGACGGCGACGGCGCGCTTGGCCTTGGCCTGACCGATGACGTGCTTGTCGAGCTCGGCGACGATCTGGCGCGGCGTCAGCGCCTCGGTCGTCGACGCGGTGCTCTCGCGAAGGTAGATGGCCATGCCGTCAGAGCGACTCGATGGTCAGCATGGCGTTGGTGTAGATGCAGATGCCGGCGGCGATCTCCATCGCCTGGCTGGCGATGGTGCGGGCGTCGAGGGTGGTGTGCCGGGCGAGCGCCTTGGCGGCGGCCAGCGCATACGCGCCCCCCGATCCAATCGCGATGATGCCGTCGTCGGGCTCGATCAGATCGCCGGTGCCCGAGAGCAGGAAGGTCGCCTGGGCGTCCATCACGATCAGCATCGCCTCGAGGCGGCGCAGGAGACGGTCGGTGCGCCAGTCCTTCGCGAGCTCGACGGCCGAGCGCTCCAGATTGCCGCGGTATTGCTCCAGCTTGGCTTCAAAGCGCGAAAAGAGCGCGAAGGAATCGGCCGCCGATCCGGCAAAGCCGGCCAGGATGCGATCGTTGTAGAGCCGCCGGATCTTCCGCGCCGACTGCTTGACGACCGTGTCGCCGAACGTCACCTGGCCGTCGCTGGCCATGACGGCCTGCCCGTTGTGCCGCACCGCCAGAACTGTGGTTGCGTGAAACATCGTAAAAGATTCAGTGTATCAAACCGCTGTCCACGGCTCTGGACGCTCTGCCGCGTGGAGGGGACACCAACTCTGGAGATGGGAGTAAGATGGCCGAATCCAGGCCTGTTCGGCGCGGTCCCGCCTGGCAGCCTCGTTGCTTCGTTCTTCAGGCAGACGAGGGTCCCTTCGAGGAGCATGCCATGATTCGCCAGAAACTGAGTGTCGGATTGGTTGCCGCGGCGCTGGCCGCCGGCACAACGCCGGCGTGGGCCGGGCAGCGCAGCGCGCCCGAGGCACAGTCGGGCTCGCGGAGCTCGAATGGCGACACGGTCGGCAGCGCCGTACCGCGCGACAGCGGCGGAGGCGGCAGCACGTCCTCGAGCACGTCGGGCGGCTCATCGGCAGGATCCGGGTCCGCCGCGTCGGGAGGCTGGATGAGCAGCGCGCCGGCGCGGGAGGTCATGCCGGCGCCGCGATCCGAGGTGGCCGCGCAGCGCCGCCGCGGCGGGGACGGGTCCTCGACCGGGCAGGCGGTACCGCGCGGATCATCCGGGAACGGGGGCAGCACCACCTCGAGCGCAGGCTCAGGCGGCCGGGAGCGCGCCGGCGACGGGCGCAGCCGCGAAACCGTCCCTACCTACAGCCGTCCGCGCGATGGGCGCGACGTCCAGGGCCGGGCCGTTGAGCGCCGCGGCGCGGTGCGCGGGGGCGGCGGCGGCGCCTACTACCCGGGCGTCATCTACGACCCGTACTATTCCTACTTCTACGACCCCTACTACAGCCGGTATTCGAGCTACTGGAGCCCGTACGGCTATGGCTTCGGCCTCGGCTACTTCGCCTACGACCCGTACCTGTTCGGCGGCGGCTACGGCCCCTACGGCGGCTACGGCGGCTACGATCCGTATCAGGGCGGCTACGGGCAGGGCGGCTACGGGCAGGGCAGCTACGGGCAGGGCGGCTACGGGACGTCGTCGCAGTACCGCGGCGTCGGTGCCATCCGCCTGAAGGTCAAGCCGTCCGACGCGCAGGTCTACGTCGACGGCTACTACAGCGGCGTCGTCGACAGCTTCGACGGCGCGCTTCAGAAGCTGTCCATCGAAGCCGGCGCGCACAAGGTCGAGGTCAAGGCCGACGGCTACGAGACGGTGCAGTTCGACGTCATGGTCCTGCCGGACGAGACCGTCACGTACAAAGGCGAGCTGAAGCGGATCCGCTGAACGATCTCACAGGCCGGCGCCCCCCGGACGGGGGCGCCGCGCCACCACGGCATACACCGGCAGCCCCAGCCCGATAATCGCCAGCCCGGCCAGCGCCGGCCGGCCGTTCCTGACGATTTCATTCACCACCATCGCCAGGCTCGCCAGCACGAACACGGCGGGCGCCCACGGATACCCCCAGGTCCTGAAGGGGCGGGCGACGCCGCGCTCCCGCGGCCGGAGCACGAACAGCGACGCGACGCCGATGCCGGCGAACAGCACGACCGCGAAACCGGTGTAGCTGACGAGCTGCGACATCGAACCGCACAGCACCAGCACGCCGCTCCACAGCCCCTGGGCCGCGATCGCCACGGCTGGCGTCCGGAAGCGCGGATGGACGCGCGCCGCCGCCGGCACGAACAGCCCGTCGCGCGCCATCGCGAAGTAGACGCGCGGCCCGGCCAGTGTCATCGCGCTGATGCTGGCGCAGAGACTGACGATCGTGAAGACGGCGACGAAATTGCCGGTGGCGAACCCGAACAGCCGCTCGGCGACGACATCGAGCAGCCGGCCGCTCCCCTGACGCCCCAGCTCCGCCACCGGCATGGCGTAGAGGTAGAGGGCGTTCAGCGCGACGTAGATGACAATCACCGCCAGGGTGCCGAGCCCGAGCGCGAGCGGCACGTTCCGTCCCGGGTCGCGCACTTCCTCGGCGACGTAGGCGGCCGCGTTCCAGCCCGAATAGGTGAACATCACCGGCACCAGCGCGAGCAGCATTCCGGACACCGGCGCGCTCCCGCCGGCGGTGATCCCGCCGGCATCTCCGGCGCCAAGGGTGAAGCCGAGCGCGATGATCGCCACGAGCGCGCTGGCCTTGAGCCCGGCGAGCAGGTTCTGCAGCAGGCTGCCGGGACCGAGACCGCGGATGTGGATGAGCGTCAGGACCGCGATCGCCGACAGCGCGACGATCGCGCGCGGCGAGACGACGAGCGGCACGAACGGCACCGGGACCGTCAACAGCGGCGCCGCGCTCCCGGCAGCCGGCGCGAAGCGGCCGATGTACTCGGCCAGCGCGACGGCGCTGGCGGCGACCGCCCCGGAGAAGCCGGCGACGAACGACGTCCAGCCGGTGAGGAAGGCGGCCGCCGGGCCGAAGGCGTCCCGCAGGTAAACGTATTCCCCGCCCGCGTGCGGGCGCATCGCGGCCAGCTCCGCGTAGGCCATCGCCCCGATGAAGGCGAGCGCGCCCCCCACGACCCACACTGCCAGCATCGCGGGGCCGTGCGGGACCATCTGCGCGACGATCACCGGTACGAAGAAGATGCCGCCGCCGATGACGTTGGAAATGACGATCGCGGAAGCGTCGAACGGGCCGAGCCGGCGCTCGAGCACCGGGGGCGGAGCAGGCGCCGCGGCGGAGGGCGGTCGAGGGCTGCGCACGAACTAGTGCGTCAGCAGCTGGCGGTCGATCTTGACGTCTCCGAGCGGCACCCACTGCGACGAGCTCTGCTTCGCGAACACCCGTGCTTCCATGTCGCGGAACTGGCTGTGGCTCAGCATCTCGGCGCGGGGCTGCTCGCCGGTGTAGCCGAAGTTCGAGCGCACGGTGATGGGCGCGGTGCTGTCCCCTGAAAAATCGACGCTCTGGACGTAAACATCCTCGGAGCTATCCGCCTCGCCGACAATCTTGAAGGCGACGTTCAGCGCCAGCGACGAGACGTCGGTACCGGGATTCCTTGCGATGCGGAAGGTGACGCTCGGCACGAGCTTGTTCTGGCCGTCCTTGACGCCGACGTCGTACCAGCCGGAGCTGACGTCGGTGAGATGGGTGGCCTGCTTCAGGTCGGGAGGCTTGCCGCATCCGGCGGACACGAGCGCAAGCAGCGCGGCAAGCAACGACGTCTTGAAAGGCCGCATGCCGGGAATTGTAGATCAGAACTGCCGGACTTCGACGCGCTGGCGCGCCTCTTCCCGCGTGATCCGTCCCGCCAGGAAATCCGCCAGATCGCTCCCCTTGACGCGCAGCACCATCGTCGTCAGCTGATAGATCTCCCCGGGGATCAGCCCGGCCTCACTGCCGCGCGCCGCGATCGTCAGCCACTCGGCCGCGGCGAGGTTCATGCTCTTGCTGTTGTCGAGCATCCCGTCGATGAGGCACCGCCGCACCGCGTCGCGGTACTTCTGACCGGGATCATCCGCCGCCACCGAGCGCAGCGCCTGATCGGCGTCCGGCGAGAGCGGCTCCTGCGCCTCGGCAGCCGGCTGCGTCTGGTTGGCCTGCGTCTGGTTGGCGAGCCGCAGATCGGAGCGGCGCTGCGCATTGCGCTCGAGAGTCTCGACCGTCAGCACCAGGTTCATGTCGAGCGACGGAATCTCGACGTAGAAGAACGGCCCGTAGCCGTCGAGGATGAAGCCTTTCGCCCGCGCCTGGCCGCTGAAGAGCGTCGCCCCGGGCGTGCTCGATTGAATCTCGCGCGCCACCTGACTGGCGGCCAGCCGAATCGACCCCGTCAGCGTGCCTTCCATGACGCTCAGCTGATCGAAGCGGCGCTGCTGCTCGGCGTCCGGCTTGATGGTGGTCTGAGCGGCGGCCGGCGCGGCCAGGGCCGTGCCGAACGCCAGTGCAAGCGCGATCCCTGTTTTCACGATCACTCCTCGGGGGTCCTATTTCGGTTGAAACGCGGTCGCCCGGTACATGCGCTGCATCAGGTCGCGCGACTGCCGCAGCTCCGCGCCGCTCTGGCTCTGGACCCGCATCAGCCCCTGGTCGATGAGGGCGAGATCCATTTTCCGGCGGGCGTCGATGTCCTGGGTCAGCCGCGCCAGGTGCGTCGTCATGGTGCGCTGCTGGCGCGCTTCGCTCTGCGCGACGAGCTCGCCGACGCGGCGGAGCACGGCCCGATCCTCGGCGTCGGACGATGCGGGGAGGGCGGCCCCGCGGCCGACGAGGGATGCCTCGAGCTGGCGGACGCGCTGCTCGAGCGCCGCGGTCTGCGGCGACGAGGCCGCGGACGCGGCGGCACCGGGCTGGTCGGCCGGCCGCACGGCGGCCGCTTCGACCGCGGCCGGGGTATTCTGCCACCCGGTGCGCACCACCACCCCGTCGGCGCCGTAGCGCACTTCGATGTGCGCGAGCGCGGCGGCGGCGGCGAGCACGAGCACCGCCGCGGCGGCCAGGCCGATGAGGCCTCGCCAGGCGGGGCGAGCCGCCGGACGCGGCAGGGCCGCCGGCCTGCGGATGATTTGAAACCCGAGCTCGGGAACCGGCGGCGACCAGCGCGTGAGCTGACGCCGCGTCGAGCGGAGGCCCGCCACTTCGTCCCGGCACTCGTCGCACTGCGTCAGATGGCGCTCGAAGTCCTGGCGCGCATCCGGTTCGATCTCGTCGTAGAGAAACGCGACGAGCAGTTCCTTGCTGTCACACATGCGTGTATCCACTGGCATCAATAGTGATGGTTGGCGTCGGCCGGGGATTACGAACCAAAGGTGCTCTCCACTCCCGCATCCTGAAGCTGGCGCCGCAGGACCGTGAGGCCCTGATAGAGCCGCGTCTTGACCGTGCTCAGCGGACAATTGAGGAGCTCGGCAATCTCCTGGAACGTCAGCCCGTGGTACTCCTTCAGGATGATCGCCGTGCGCTGTTCTTCGGGCAGTGCGGACATGACGCGTCCGACGACGCGGCCGAGCTCCTGACGGGCCACCCGGTCCTCGATCGATTCGCCGACTTCGGCCGCGCCGGCGAGCTCTGCGATGTCGATCCCCTCGGGCACCTGGGAAACCGGCGCACGCCGCTCGCGGCGAATCCAGTCCCGGCACAAGTTCAGGGCGATCCGGTAGAGCCAGGACGAGAATTTCGACTGTCCCTTGAATCCCTTCAGCGCCCGGAAGGCGCGAAGAAAGGTCTCCTGGGCGACGTCGCGGGCATCCTCTTCACGGCCGAGGACCCGATACGCAAGCGCGTAGATAGGCCTCTCCCAGCGCAGCACCAGCTGGTTGAAGCTGTCCAGATCGCCCCCGATCGAGAGGGCGACCAGCTCTTCGTCTGTTGACGGCATGCCGTGGGGTCCGATCCGCTGTCGCCCGCGTTCAGTCCTTAGACGTCGGGGAGGCGTTCCCGGCCGGTCCCAGTTTACCTTTTCAGGGAGACACCCTAGACTAGAGCCGCCCACATCCGGCTTCCCATGAGTCCTACCAACCCGATCCAGGAACGGCTGGAGCGAGAGGCCGCCCTGACCCGGCGGATCCAGGAGCTGATCCTGCGGTTTTCCGGGGGCATTTCGTCAACTCTCAACGTCGCGCATGCCCTCGTCTCCCTCGCCGGGGAGACCAACGCCCTCTTCGGCGCGCGGTCGACGTCGGTGTGGCTCTACGAACGGCGGGTCCGCGAGCTCGTCCTCGCGGCCTCGTCCGACCCCTCGGCCGTGCCGGGCGCCCGCGTCCACGCGGAATCGGACACCGCGGCGGCACGGGGGCTGCGCCTTGAAAAGCCGGCGCTGTCGGCCGATGGCACCGGCCGGCAGCTGCTCGCGCCGCTCCGCGGCTGGCGGCGCGCTCTCGGGACGCTGGTCATAGACGACGCCGCCGGGTCGCTGGACGATGCGCTCGCGCTCGAGGGGGCGTATCAGCTCACCCGTCAGCTGTCGGTGGCGGTCGAGAACGTGCAGCTGCTCGAGGACTTCCTTCAGCAGCGGCGCCTGCTCGAGAACACCTTCAACTCACTTATCGACCTGGTCATCGTCGTCGACACCAACCTGCACGTCGTCCAGCTGAACGGGGCGTTCGGCGAGCGGGTCGGCCGGGAGGCCGGCGGCGTGCTCGGCCGTCCAATCGGCGACTTTCTCGGGCCCGAGATGGTGTCGTGGCTGGCGGCGCCTGACGGAGTGCACCCGGAGAGCGGTCCATCGACGCGAACCCGGCAGCTGACCGACGAGCGGCTGGGGGGGATTTTCGCCGTCACGGTCACGCCGCTCGTCCACCAGGACGGCGAACCGGCGGGCCGCGTGCTGGTGGCGCGTGACGTCACCGCGCAGGTGCAGCTCGAGGCGGAGCGGGAGGCGCTCGGCCGCCGGCTGGCGCAGTCCGAGCGGCTGGCTTCGCTCGGACAGTTCGTCGCCGGCATCGCCCACGAGATGAACAACCCGCTGCAGGGCGTGCTCGGACACCTCGAGCTGCTCATCCGCACGTCCGACGACGCGCGCCCGGTCCGGCCGACGCTGCGGCGCATCTTCAGGGAGGCGGATCGGGCGGCGACAATCGTCCGCAACCTGCTGGTGTTCACCGGTTCGCGCCGGATGAAGCGGGCGCGCCTGCGGCTCGATCGAGTGCTGTCGCGGGCGCTGGCCAGCCGGTCGGCGCAGCTCCGCCGCGAGCGGGTGGAAGTCACGCGGGCGCAGGGGGAGGGGGTTCCCTCGGTGGCCGGCGACGTCCTGCTGCTGCAGCAGGCGGTCGTCAACGTGCTGGCCAACGCCGAGTACGCCGCGGCGAGCGGCGACCGGCCACCGCGCATCGACACGACGGTGCGGGCATCGGACGACGGGCAGACCGTGTCGCTCATCATCAGTGATTCCGGACGTGGCATTCCGGCCGATGTGCTCGCGCACATTTTCGATCCCTTCTTCACGACGAAAGAAGTTGGCAAGGGAACCGGGCTGGGACTGGCCATCACCTACGGCATCATTCAGGAGCACGGCGGCACGATCGTCGCCGCCAACCGGCCCGACGGCGGCGCCGAGTTCACGATTCAGCTGCCGGCCGCCGCCAGCCTTGCGGAGGAAACGCTCGAGAGCGATCCGCCAGCCGCCCCAGCGGTCAGAAAGACGGCCAGGAAAGGGCCCGGCCGAGCGGTTCGCAAAACGAAACGGTCGAAGTAGCGTCAGAGTCTGGTAGAGTACGCTCGAGCATGATGGACGAGAGCTTCCTGACGACCGAAGAGGTACTCGACTATCTCCAGGTCAACCTGCGCACGGTTTACCGCCTGATCAAGGCCGGGAAAATTCCCGCCGTACGGGTGGGGCGCCAGTGGCGATTCCGGAAGCGCGACATCGATGCGTGGCTCGAGAGCCAGCGGCCGCGGAGCTCCCGCGGCGCCGCTCCGGCCCGGCCCGCCGGTCCGCCGGCCGGGCGGGCGCGCGTCCTCGTGGTGGACGACGAGGCGTCGATTCGGGAGCTGCTGGCGAAAACGCTGGCCCTGGCCGAGTACGACGTCGATCTCGCGCCCGACGGCCGGACCGCGCTCGAGCGGCTCCGGATCATTCCGTACGACCTCCTGATCACCGACCTGAAGATGCCTGGAGTGGACGGCCTCGCCGTGATCCGTGAGGCCCGCCGGTTGAAGGCGGACATCCCGGTGATCATCATCACCGGCTTTTCTACCGAGGCGAGTGCGATTGAGGCGGTCAATCTCGGGGTCGCCGGGTATCTGACCAAGCCGTTCCGGATTCCCCGGGTGCTGGCGGTCGCGGCAAAGGCGCTCGGCGAATAGCGCTTGACGGCCTGCCGCGGATACTATAGACTCTTTTGTCATATAGAGTCATAGCCTATTCGAGAGCCTCGCCAGGCGCCCGGAGGGCCAGCAAGGACCAACATCATGCGCAAGGTTGTCTGGAGCTAGTGTCCGGCGGATAGGCAGGAAGCCCGGGAGGATCGTGCTAAAATTGCACGTTTCGACCTGACTCGAGGGGCGTGCGCCCCCATTCCCTGCATGATCCAGCTTTCCGCCCTCAGCAAGACGTTCGGCGACCGCGTCCTCCTCGACGCGGTCAGCTGGCAGATCGACGATCGGGAGCGTGTCGGACTGAGCGGTCCGAATGGCGCCGGCAAGACCACCCTGCTCAAAATGCTGGCGGGCCTCGACGAGCCCGACAGCGGCCAGGTCACCAAGCCATCGGGCCTGACGGTCGGATACCTCCCCCAGGACGGCCTCAATCACAGCGGCCGGACCCTCCTCGAAGAGGCCGGCCTCGCCTTCAAACCCCTGCTCGACATGCGCGCGGAGATCCTGGCCCTCGAAGACCGCCTCGCCGACGACCATGTGCCGGAGTCGGAGCACGCCGCGATGCTGTCGCGCTACAGCGACCTGCAGGAGGATTTCCGCCGGCTCGAGGGCTACAGCATCGACCTCAAGATCACGACGGTGCTGCGCGGGCTGGGCTTCACGCCGGACGATTTCGCCAAGCCGAGCGAGACGTTCTCCGGCGGGTGGCAGATGCGGATCGCGCTCGCCAAGCTGCTGCTCGGGCGCCCCGGACTGCTGCTGCTCGACGAGCCGACGAACCACCTCGATCTGGAAGCGCGCAACTGGCTCGAAGAATACCTCTCCGGCTACCCGCACGCCGTCATCCTCGTCTCGCACGACCGCTTCTTCCTCGACGCCGTGGTCACGCGCATCACCGACATCGGCATGCGCCGGCTGACCGACTACCCCGGCAACTACAGCGCCTACCTCGTCGAGCGTGAAGCCCGGATGGAGCGGCTCCGCCAACAGAAGCGCGACCAGGATGACGAGCTGGCGCGGATGGACGCCTTCATCAACCGCTTCCGCTACACCGCGACCAAGGCGTCGCAGGTCCAGAGCCGGATCAAGATGCGGGAGAAGATCGTCCCGATCGAGATTCCGGCGGAGCGCAAGCGTGTCCACTTCTCGTTCCCGCCGTGCGCGAAGAGCGGGCGGACGGTGCTCGACCTGCGCGGCGTGCGCAAGGCATACGGCGGGCGGGTCGTGTTCGGGGGCGTCAACATCCTCATCGAGCGCGGCGATCGCATTGCCCTCATCGGCCCCAACGGCGCCGGCAAGTCGACGCTGATGCGCATGCTCTCCGGGGTCGAAGCGCCGGATGCCGGGACGCGCACCGAAGGGCATCAGGTCGTGACGCAGTATTTCGCCCAGGACGAGGCGACCCGGCTCGAATCCGACCCGGACCATCTACCAGACGCTCGCCGGCGACGCGCCGATGCAGATGGTGCCGAGCATCCGCAACATCCTCGGCGGATTCCTGTTCTCGGGGGACGACATCGAGAAGCCGGTGCGGGTGCTGTCGGGCGGCGAGCGCACCCGCCTCGCGGTGGCGCGGATGCTGCTGCGGCCGTCGAACACGCTGCTGCTCGACGAGCCGACCAACCATCTCGACCTCGACTCGAAGGACGTGCTGCTCGAGGCGCTCGAGGACTTCGGCGGGACGCTGATCTTCGTCTCGCACGACCGCTACTTCGTCGACAAGCTGGCGACCAAGGTCATCCACATCGGCGGCGGCGAGGCCGTGCCCTATCCGGGCACCTACGAAGAGTTCCTCTGGAGCCGGCAGCAGGCGCAGACGCCGGTCGCGGCGGCGGCCCTCCCCGCCCGGCCGCGCGGCGCCGCTACCGGCCGGCCGGCACAGGCGGTAGCGGCGGCACCTGCCAGGCGCGCCGCCAGCGGAGGCTCGGCCGTCGCGGTGGGTGAGGCCGCGGCGCCCCCCTCGTACGAGGACCGCAAGCGGCAGGATGCCGAGACCCGGCGGGTGAAAAAGGCCGCCGACGCCCGCCAGAAGCGGATTGGCGACCTCGAAGGACGCATCGCCGAGCGCGAACAGGCGGCCCGCGACCTCGAGGCAACGATGGCCTCACCGGGGTTCTACGACAATCACGAAACGGCAAAACCAATCGTCGACCGCCACCAGGCTCTGCTGTGGGAGATCGGCGACCTCATGCACCAGTGGGAAGAGCTCCACGACACAAAACTGTAATTCCGCGACAGTTCTGTAATACACTCCTGCCGAAGTTCAGTTCTGATCGCCTCTTTTTCCTAGAAAACTCGCCCCCTGGATGGGCCCCCTGCGGGGCACATCCTTTGCCCTTTCGGGACCCGTCGCTCACGTAGCGTCTCCGGCGGTCGCGTCGACCCCGGGTTTCCAGACGAGAGAGATGGACAGCCCGCTGGCCTATCGCGTGCGCGAGCCCGATGGGAGGGCCCCCGGGATGCCCGGCCGCACCGTGCCGCCCGCAGTCACCATGCCGATGAGAAAATCCACCGCCCGGCCGAAGCGGACGTCCGCCGCGGCCCGCCCGGCCGCCGGCGCGGCGGCCGCGACCGGGGCGCGGACGGCGCGCACGTCCGGCATGCCCGAGGGCTTCTACCACGACCTGGTCTGGAACCTCCGCAACGGCGTTTTGGCGGTCACCCGGGACGGCAATGTCGCGGTCATGAACGAGGTCGCCTACCGCATCCTCGGCCTCACGCCCCAGCCGGAGGACATCGGCAGGCCGTTTGGCGAGGTGCTGCGCCACGTCCCGGACGTGACCCGCATCCTCACCGGCATGTTCGAGCTGTCGCACCTGCCCAACCGCGCCGAGCTCAGGCTCAAGGCGACCGGCAAGGTGATCGGCTACACGCTGTCGAAGGTCATCGACAAGCGCGGCCGCCTCACCGGCGCGGCGCTCTTCTTCAAGGATCTGACCCGCGTCGAGCAGCTGGAAGAGCGCGAGCGGCTGCGCGACCGGCTGGCGGCGCTCGGCGAGATGGCGGCGGCAATCGCCCACGAGGTCAAGAACCCGCTCGCCGGCATCGAAGTCATGGCCGGGGTCCTCAAGCGCCAGCTGCCCGACTCCGAGGACGCGCAGGCGATCCTCCGCGACATCATCAAGGAAGCCAAGATGGCCAACGCCATCGTCGTCGAGGTGCTCGACTTCGTGCGGCCGATCCGGCTGCAGGTCGAACGGGTCTCGCTGGCCGACGTCGTCCGCGACGCCGTCTCGATGGCCGAAAGCCACGTCCCGCGCGGCGAGGTGCGGCTCAGCCTCGAGCTGCCCGAGGATCTCTCGCCGATCCAGGGCGACCCCCACCAGCTGCGGCAGATCTTCACCAACCTGCTGACGAATGCCTTCGAGGCGCTCGGCGGCGCCGGGACGGTGCGGCTCACCGCCGAGCAGCTGGCGACCGACGACGAAGCGGCGATCGCCGACGTGCCGGCGGTCCCGATGATCCAGGTCGAAGTCACCGACGACGGGCCGGGGATTCCACCGGACGTGATCGACCGGATCTTCAGCCCGTTCTTCACGACCAAGCCGCAGGGCTCCGGCCTCGGGCTGGCGATCGTCCGCAAAATCGTCGACGCGCACGACGGCCGGATCGACGTCAGCGTGCCGGCGGAGGGAGGGACGCGGTTCAGGGTCACGCTGCCGGTCAGCGGGAGCCACGAGCTGTTCAAGTAGCGATGGCGGGACGGATGCGGGGCGCGGAGTGGGAACAGCGATCGACAGGCATCGGCCGGTATCGGGCCGGGGCCTGGCGTCATGACGCTGGGGCGGCACGCGGCGCACGGGATGCGTCGCGGCGGCGCCAGCGGTAGTTATCAGTGAGAGGGATGGAAATGGGCCGGATTCTCGTAGCGGACGACCACGACTCGCTCCGGCGCGGCATTGTCCGCGCGTTGTCGGATGCGCACCACGAAGTCGAAGAGGCGCCGAACGGCAACGTCGCGATCGAAAAGCTGCACGAAGGGCAGTTCGACGTCGTCCTGAGCGACCTCAAGATGGGCGGCAGCGACGGCATGGACGTGCTGCGGACGACCAAGTCGCTCCATCCCAGTACGGCCGTCATCCTGATGACGGCGTTCGGCTCGATCCACACCGCGGTCGAGGCGATGAAGATCGGCGCCTTCGACTTCGTCCAGAAGCCGTTCGAGATCGAGGAGATGGAGCTGAAGATCGCCAAGGCGATCGAGCACCGGCGGCTGAAGCACGAGATCGAGTACCTGCGGCACACCCAGCAGGACATCTACGACTTCGACCGGATCGTCGGCGCCAGCGGCGCGCTGCAGTCCGTGCTCGGGGTGGTCAAGAAGGTCGCCAAGAGCAACACGACGGTGCTGATCCGCGGTGAAACGGGCACCGGCAAGGAGCTCATCGCCGGCGCGATCCACCACAACTCGTTGCGCGCCGGGCGCAACTTCGTCAAGGTCAATTGCGCCGCGCTCCAGGAGAACCTGCTGGAATCGGAGCTGTTCGGCCACGAGAAGGGAGCGTTCACCGGCGCCGACAAGCAGCGCGTCGGCCGCTTCGAGCAGGCCGACGGCGGCACGCTGTTCCTCGACGAGATCGGCGACATGAGCGCCAACACGCAGGCCAAGATCCTGCGCGTCCTGCAGGAGCACGAGTTCGAGCGGCTCGGCGGCACGCGGACGCTGCGCGTCGACGTCCGGCTGATCGCCGCGACCAACCGGAACCTGCCGCAGATGGTCGCCAACGGCCAGTTCCGCGAGGACCTCTACTACCGGCTGAACGTGGTGTCGATCGAGATGCCGCCGCTGCGCGACCGCAAGGAAGACATCAACCAGCTGGCGGGGTTCTTCCTGCGCCGCTTCGCCGGCGAGCTGAAGAAGCGCGTCGACGGACTCGGACCCGACGCCCAGAAGCTGCTGATGCGCTACAACTGGCCGGGCAACATCCGCGAGCTCGAGAACGCGATCGAGCGGGCGGTGCTGCTGACCGAAGGGCCGCACCTGACCAGCCACGACCTGGCGCTCGGCGAGCTGTCGACCGGCACGGCGTCCGGCGACGCCAGCCCGGTGGTCAAGATTCCGCCGACCGGCATTGCGCTCGAGGAAATCGAACGGCAGGCCATTCTCGAGGCGCTCAAGATGTCGAACTGGGTCCAGAAGGATGCCGCCGAGCTGCTGGCGATCAGCCCGCGCGTCATGAACTACAAGATCAAGACGCTCGGCATCGACTACGCCCGGGGCGGCCGGCGGCCGATGATGGAGACGATGGCGTAGGCGGCCCTACGCTTTCGGGTGCGCCTTGCGGTAGGCATCCATCAGCTGCGCCGCATTGACGTGGGTATAGCGCTGGGTGGTGCTCAGCCGGGCGTGCCCGAGCAGCTCCTGGATGGCGCGCAGGTCGGCGCCGCGCTCGAGCAGGTGGGTGGCAAACGAGTGCCGCAGCGCGTGCGGGCTGATCCCGAACCGCGTGCTGCAGGCGGCCACGTACTTGCGCACCAGGCGGTCGACGCTGCGCGTCGACAGCCGTCCCCCCTGATAGTTCAGGAACAACGGTTCGGCCCGCGGCCGCCGCACGGCGGCGCGCCGCGGCGCGCCGCGGGCCGGCGCACCTGCGCTCGCCGGCGCGGCTGCCAGCATCCCCTCGCGATCGCGCAGCCAGGCGCGCAACGCCGCCTCGGTCGGACGATTGAACGGCACGATCCGCTGCCGCCCGCCCTTGCCGAGCACCCGGACGACGCGCCCGCTCAAATTGACATCTTCGAGGCCGAGGCCGACGAGCTCGCTCAGGCGCAGGCCCGAGGCATAGAACAGCTCGAGGATGGCCCGGTCGCGGCGGCCGAGCGGCGCCGTCTGGTCGGGCATGTCGAGCAGCCGCGACATCTCCGCTTCGCCGAGATGCGCCGGCAGCCGCTGCTCGCGCTTGGGGGTGCCGACGAGCCCCGCCGGATCGCCGTCAATCTCCCCCTCGCGACGCAGATAGCGGCCGAAGCTGCGCAGCGCCGCCAGCTTGCGCGCCGCCGAGGCGCGTGAGTTGCCGCGGGCGTGGAGATCGCCGAGGAACGCCCGGATGTGCGGGTGCTGAAAATCCGCCACCGCGAGGTCGGGACGCCGCCGCTTGAGGAGGGTCGCCAGGAACGTGATGAACTGCGCCAGGTCGCTGGCGTAGGCGCGCACGGTGTGGGCCGAGGCATTCTCGTTCAGCCGGAGGTGGGCGAGAAACTCCCGGAGCTGCGCCTGCATCAGATCACGCCGGGATCCGGATCGCCGGCCGCCACCGCGGTTGCGGCCTCCGCCCATCCCGCCAGATCACCGAGCGCCCGCGCCGAGAGCGCGGCGTTGCGCTCCGCCTTGCGGCGCGGCACCTTGCGGCCGCCCTCCGGCTGCAGCGGCGGGATGATGCCGAAGGTGATG
Source organism: uncultured Acidobacteriota bacterium (assembly GCA_963750475.1). Taxonomy (GTDB): domain Bacteria; phylum Acidobacteriota; class Vicinamibacteria; order Vicinamibacterales; family 2-12-FULL-66-21; genus JALZOC01. The sequence continues at coordinate 392,594 of CAVVQQ010000003.1, read as the reverse complement.
TTGCTCGGCTGGTAATGAGCCGGGTCGGCGTGGGAGACGTAGTAGGCCATCGCCCCCATCGCGGTCGTCCGCGGCGGCACCCGGACGGGCTGGCCGAGCGCCAGCGCCGCGGCGTTCCGCCCGGCCATCAGGCCGGACGCCGCCGACTCGACATACCCTTCGACGCCGGAAATCTGACCGGCGAAGAACAGGCCGTCGCGCTGCCGGGACTGCCAGGTGTCGCGCAGCACGGTCGGACCGTTGATGTAGGTGTTGCGGTGGATCATGCCGAAGCGCACGAACTCCGCCTGCTCGAGGCCGGGGATGAGGCGCAGGACCCGGGCCTGCTCCCCCCACTTCATCTGCGTCTGGAACCCGACGAGGCTGAAGTGATCGCCCGCCAGGTTGTCCTGCCGCAGCTGCACTACCGCGTAGGCCTCGCGTCCGGTGCGCGGATCGATCAACCCGACCGGCTTCATCGGCCCGAAGCGCAGCGTATCGACGCCGCGTGACCCCATGACCTCGATCGGCAGGCACCCCTCGAAGAACTTCGGTTCGTCGAACTCGTGCAGCGGCGCCCGCTCCGCCGCCATCAGCGCCGCATGGAACCGCTCGTACTCCTCGCGCGTGAACGGGCAGTTCAGATAATCCCCCTGCCCGTCATCGACCCCACAGGCCTCGCCGGGCACGTCAGGCGCTGGAACCCCGAACCCTGTAGAACCTTGAGGAACCTCGCCGAACCCCGTAGAACCCTGAGAAACCCCGAACCCTGTAGAACCTTGAGGAACCTCGCCGAACCCCGTAGAACCCTGAGGAACCTCGTCGAACCCCGTAGAACCCCGTATATTGCGCCCCCAGCGCGAGGCGCGGAACACCCTGGTCATGTCGATGGTCTCGGCCGAGACGATCGGGCTGATGGCGTCGTAGAAATAGAGATGGCGGGCGCCGACCAGGGCGGCGATGTCGGCCGACAGGGCGTCCGAGGTCAGCGGCCCGGTCGCGATAATCACGGGGCCGCCCGCCTCCGCCGGCACGCGGGAGACCTCGGCGCGGACGACGGTGATGCGGGGATGCGAGCTGACCGCGCGCGTCACCGCCTCGGCGAAGCGCTCGCGATCGACCGCCAGCGCGGCGCCGGCGGGGACCCGCGCGGCGTCGGCCGCCCGCATGATCAGCGAGTCGAGCCGGCGCATTTCTTCCTTGAGCAGGCCGACCGCGTTATCGAGCTTGTCGCCGCGGAAGGAGTTGCTGCAGACCAGCTCCGCGAGGTCGCCGGTCTTGTGGACCGCGGTCGGGCGCACCGGCCGCATCTCGTGGAGCGTGACGTCGACGCCACACGAGGCCGCCTGCCACGCGGCCTCCGAGCCGGCCAGGCCGCCGCCGATGATCCGGACGTTCGTCACCGCTTCGCGTCTCCCCGCCCTTCGTGCCATGGAACTCTTCCCGTTCGCGCCGGACCGCTCGCCCGCGGCGGCGGCGGCATCAGGCGTCAGCCGCGACCAGCTCCTCGGACCGGACGTAGTCGCAGTCTTCCTTGTGGCACATCAGCTGCCGGCCGTGGCGCTTCGTGATTTTCTCGATCAGGAACTTCTCGCCGCAGGTCGGGCACGGCTCGAGGATCGGGCGGTTCCACAGCACGAAGTCGCAGTCCGGGTAGTTGGCGCAGCCGAAGAAGGCCTTGCCGCGGCGCGACTTCCGCTCGACGACGTCGCCGCCGTCCTTCGGACAGACCAGGCCGGTCGACTTCTGCTTGACGTACTTGCAGGTCGGATAGCTGCTGCAGGCCGTGAACTCCCCGAACCGGCCCTGCTTGATGACGAGGTTGGAGTCGCATTTCGGGCACTTCTCGTCGAGGATCTGATCCGGCTTGGCGGCGGTCATCCCCTGCTTGGTGGCGATGATCTTCCGCGTCGTCTTGCACTCCGGATAGCCGGTGCAGGCGAGGAACTGGCCGAAGCGGCCGCGCTTCATCGCCATCGGCTTGCCGCAGTTCTCGCAGGCCTCGTCCAGGCCGTCCCCCTCCGCGCCGGCCTCGGGGGTTTCGAGCTCGCGGGTGTTCTCGCACTCGGGATAGCCGCTGCAGGCGAGGAACAGGCCGAACTTGCCGGCCTTGATGACCATCGGCTTGCCGCACTTGTCGCAAGCCACCGCCGGCTCCGGTTCGACCCCCTCCTTGAGGTTGATCATCTCCTTCGCGGCGCGCTTCAGATCCTTTTCGAACTTCTTGTAGAAGCTGGTCAGCGTCTTGGCGTAGTTCGAGGTCCCTTCCTCGATCTTGTCGAGGTCCTCTTCGAGATTGCGCGTGTACTCGACGTCGAGGATGTCGTCGAACGCCGGGCTGAGCAGGCGGTCGACCAGCATCCGTCCGAGCACGGTCGGCTTGAAGCGCCCTTCGATCTTGTTGACGTAGTCGCGCGCCTGGATGACGCTGATGATCGACGCGTAGGTGCTCGGACGGCCGATGCCGTTCTCCTCGAGCGCCTTGACGAGCGTCGCCTCGCTGTAGCGGGCCGGCGGCTGGGTGAACTTCTGTTCCGGCGTGAGCTGGCGCAGCTGCAGGACGTCCCCTTCGGCCAGCGCCGGCAGCACGTTGCCGCCGTCGTCGTCGTCGGCCGAGACCGCATCGGGCCCCGGGCCGCTGCGCTCCTCGGTTGCCGTCTCCTGGTTGTAGACGGCCAGCCAGCCGGCGAACTTCGGCACCGAGCCCTTGACGCGGAACAGATAGTCCGCCGCGCTGATGTCGACCGTCGTCTCGTCGAACGTCGCCGGCGGCATCTGCGAGGCGACGAAGCGGTTCCAGATCAGCTTGTAGAGATAGAACTGGTCGGGGGTCAGCAGGGCGCGGATCGATTCCGGGTCGTACTGCAGCGAGGTCGGCCGGATCGCTTCGTGCGCGTCCTGCGCGTCGGATTTGGTCTTGTAGGCGTTGGGCTTGGCGGGCACGTAATCGGGGCCGAACTTCGTGCCGATGTAGCCGCGGACGTCCTCGAGCGCCTGTTCCGAGACGCGGGTCGAGTCGGTCCGCATGTAGGTGATGAGCCCGACGGCCCCCTCGCCCGGCAGCTCGATGCCCTCGTAGAGCTGCTGCGCGATCATCATCGTCTTCTTGACGGGAAAGCGCGCCGCCTGCTGCAGCTTGCTCGTGATGAACGGCGGCACCGCCCCCTTCTTGCGCTCCTTGGTGACGACCGTGCTGACCTGCCAGACGGCCTGCTTCAGCCCGGCGAGCACGGCATCGGATTCCGCCTGGCTCGTGACCTTGATCGTCGCGCCGCCGCGCTTCAGCAGCTTGGCGTCGAACTCGGGCGGCACGCCGCCGGCGAGGCGGGCCGTGATGTTCCAGTACTCCTCGGGGACGAACACGTCGATCTCGCGCTCGCGGTCGCACACCAGCTTGAGCGCCACCGACTGGACCCGCCCGGCACTGAGGCCGCGGCGCACCTTGTCCCAGAGAATCGGGCTGATCTTGTAGCCGACCAGCCGGTCGAGCACCCGCCGCGCCTGTTGCGCGTCGACCATCTGCCGGTTGATCGCGGTCGGATGCTCGAGCGCCGCCAGCACCCCTTTTTTCGTGATCTCGTTGAACATCAGGCGGCGGATCTTCTTGCGGGCCGCCGCGCCGAACTCCTCCGCGATGTGCCAGCCGATCGCCTCGCCCTCACGGTCAGGGTCGGTCGCGATGAAGATCTCGTCGGCCCCCTTGGCGGCGTCCTTCAGTTCCTTGAGGACCTTCTTGCGGCTCGCGATGACCTCGTACGACGGCTCGAAGTCGTCCTCGATATCCACGCCCAGCTTGCTCTTGGGCAGATCGCGGACGTGCCCCATCGACGCGATGACCGTGTAATTGCGGCCGAGATACTTGTTGATGGTCTTCGCCTTCGCCGGCGACTCGACAACGACCAATGCCTTGGACATGACTACCTGCTTCTGTCGTCAGATGGCGGCGGGGCAGCGCGCCCCGGACCCGCAGCGACGATTCAATTCCGGACGAGGGTGCTTCAAGACCATATCACCCCGGCCGGTCCGGGGCCTCCGGACCTGCCGCCGGGGCCGGGTGCGGCCCCGGCCGCTCTTCTATTCATGGGTGCGGAAGAACTTCCCGGCCTCGGCCCGGACCAAGCCGCTCAGCTCGAGTTCCATGAGCCTGGTCAGCAGTCTGGCGGCCGAGATACCCGTCGCGTCGGCCAACTCATCCAGGCCGCAGCCCTCACCAGGCTCGAGGTGAGCCAGCAGCGGGTCGCGCCGGCTCCGTTCGGCGACCTCGGCGCCCTGCCGGGCGGCCGGCCAGCCCAGCTCTTCGAGAATATCGGCAGCCGTTTCCACCATTCTCGCACCGTCCTTCAGTAGACCGTGCGAGCCCCGGTTCCGGCCGGTGAGCACGCTTCCCGGCACCGCCATCACATCCCGCCCCTGCTCCATCGCACAGCGGGCGGTAATCAGCGAGCCGCTCTTCTCCGAGGCTTCGACGACGACAACGGCCAGGGAGATCCCACTGATAATACGGTTCCTCAGCGGAAAGTGCTCCGGCAGCGGCGGCGCGCCTGGGCCGAGCTCTGAGACGACAAGTCCAGTCCGGGCAATGAGAATCCGCCAGACCTTCGTGCTCCGGCGGATAAATTCTGTCGAGCCCCGACCCGAGGACCGCGACGGTCAGCCCGGCCGCGTCGAGTGCGCCGCTGTGGGCGGCTGAGTCGACTCCACGGGCGAGGCCGCTGGCGACCGCGATGCCTAACCCGGCCAGCTCAGCCGAAAGACGGCGGGCGACGTCCAGGGCATAAGGGGTCGCGGCGCGAGATCCAACGATGGCCACCGTGCGTAGAGAGAGGCAGGACAGGTCGCCACGGGTCCAGAGCACCGGCGGGGGATCGACCGAGCAGTTCAGGAGCGCGCTGAACCGCGGATCGAACCACGGCAGGGGCACGATGCCGAGGGGCGCCGCGGCGTCGAGGGCGAGGGCGGCGGCTTCGGCGGCCGGCTCCGCCAGGGCGCTCCGCTCGCCGGGCGGCACGCCGAGCCCGTCGAGGACGTCGTCCAGTCCGGCGGCGGCGCAAACCTGGCGGCGATCCTTGAAGACGGCGCACACCCGCGATCTGGAGGCGGGCAGCATCGAAACGGCGACCGCGGCATGAAGGTCCACTGTTCCTCCCCGCGGCGCAGCGCCGGCGTCCGGTCGTACAAAAGGACCGGCGCCCCCGGCTGCGCGCGCAGCGTGGTGGCCCGGCCCCTGTCCAGATTATAGGTGCGGGGTGTCACTTGCGCAATGCAGCCGGCTTACGCGGGGCGTGAGCCGCTTACGGAAAGAGGTGCGTTTCGCGCGCGCGCAGGTGCGCCAGGTGCGCGAATCCGCTGGTACGCGCATTGCTCCGAAATGAGCCCACCGGTGTCGCGAAGCGCCGGTTAAACAACTTGCGGCCACCGAAAGGGGTCGTTATAGTGGATCGAGTCCCCATGCAGTTTCGAGCTCTCGTCGCGGTCGTGGCGTTCGCGGCTCTGGCCGCGCCTGCGTACGCGGACGCGCGCTCGACGGCCAGGTCCCAGGTCGAATTCGGCATCAAGGTGGCGCAGAACGGTTTGTGGAAGGAAGCGACCTACCGCTGGGAGAAGGCGGTCGAGATCGACCCGACCTATGCGGCGGCGTGGAACAACCTCGCGATCGGCTACGAGCACGAGGGGAAATTCGACGAGGCGCGGAAGGCCTACGACAAGGCGGTCGGCCTCGAGCCGAGGAACGAACTCATCCGCCAGAACTACGATCTCTTCAAAGAAATCAATGACCGCACGAAGCGCCGCAACGATCGCTAGCCTGGTGCTGCTGGCGGCGGTGAGCGCCTGCACGAACTTCTTCGAGGTGCCGATCGAGACGCCGATCACGGCCAAGATGGACGTGTCGATGTTCCGCCGCGTCCTCGTCGCCGGCTTCATCAGCGGCGGCACCGAAGATGTCGACGCCAACCTCGAGACCGTCCGCCTGCTGCGCAGCCAGCTGCGCTCGAAGTCGAGCCTGCGGGTCATCGAGGCGGAAGTGCTGCCGCTCGCCGAACTGGCGGCCGACAAGAGCCGAGCCGCGGGCGCCCGCGTCGAGCCGGCGGCCGCCACGCCGGCTCCGGTCCCGCCGCTGCCGGCGCCCGGTGCCGCCGCGGCCGGCGCCAGCGGTGCCGCGCCGGCGTCAGGTCCTGCCGCCCCCACGGCCGCCGGTTCCGGCGAAGTAAGAATCCGGAGCGAGAAGGACCTCGAAAAGTATCAGTCCATCTTCGCCGACGTCGCCTTCTGGAAGAAGATCGGCGAGGAATACGAGAACCCGCTCATCGTCACCGGCACGGTGCTCTTCACCCCGCACCAGACCTCGGGCTTCGTCACGCGCAACATCGAGCAGTACGATCAGCTCGGGCGCCGCACGGTCCAGCCGGTCCGCACCTATATGGAGCGGAAGGGCTTCGTCCTCACCCCGAAGTTCATCTTCATCGACGGCCGCACCGGGGCGACGCTGCACAGCGAGACGATGCACGAGGAGATTCTCTACAACGCGCAGCAGAACACCCCGGCGCTGTCTTCGTATTTCGAGCTGATGGACAAGGTCCTGCCGACCTTCCTGGGAACGCTCAGCACCCAGAAAATCCGCGGCACGCGCGTCCTGCTGAGATAGTCCGAGGCCCCAGGCGGCTTGGCCGGAAGGGCCCATCCGTGCTACCCTGAATCCTTTGCCAGAGCGCCGGATTTCGCGTCCGGGCGGGCCGGAAGACGAACGGGCCTGCGGCACGCGCCGGCCGAGCGGAGGATGTGGAACGTGTTCGCAATCATTCAAACAGGCGGGCGGCAGGTCAGGGTCGATCCGGGCTCCGTGGTCACGGTGGACCGCGTCGAGGCCGAGGTCGGCAAGGAAATCACGTTCGATCAGGTCCTCTTCCTCGAGAAGGACGGCGGCGAGATGCTCGCCGGCGCCCCCTTCATCGCCAACGCGAAGGTGGTCGGGATCGTCGACGGCGAGTCGCGCGGCCCGAAGATCGTGGTGTTCAAGAAGAAGCGGCGCAAGGGCTTCCGCAAGACGCGCGGCCACCGCAGCACGTACACGCGCATCCGCGTGACCGACATCGTTGGATAACCGAGAATCATGGCTACAAAAAAGGGACAGGGCAGTTCACGCAACGGCCGCGACAGCAACGCGCAGCGGCTCGGCGTCAAGCGGCACGACGGCAACGTGGTGACGGGCGGGTCGATCCTCGTCAGGCAGCGCGGCCGCAAGTTCCGCCCCGGCCTGAACGTCGGGCTGGGCAAGGACGACACGCTGTTTGCGAAGGTCGACGGTACGGTCAAGTTCGAGGATCACGGCGCCCGCGGGCGCGTCATCAGCGTCCTGCCGCTCGAGGGCTAGTGGCGGGCTCTGACGGCGCGCGGGGCGCCCGCCCCGTGTCCATCCTGTGTTCGTAGACGAAGTCGACATCCACGTCGTCGCGGGCCACGGCGGGCGCGGCGCGATGGCCTTCCGGCGCGAGAAGTTCGTGCCCCGCGGCGGCCCGAGCGGCGGGGACGGCGGCCCCGGCGGTTCGGTCTACCTGGTCGCCAACGCCAACCTCAACACGCTCCTCAATTTCCGCTTCCAGAAGATCTTCGCGGCCGGCCGCGGCGCCCACGGCGAGGGCTCGAACCGCACCGGGAAGAACGGTACCGACATCGAGCTCAAGGTGCCGATCGGCACGGTCGTGTACCAGAAACAGGCCGACGACAGCTACGTCCAGATCGCCGACCTGACCGACGAGGACAGCCGCGTCCTGCTCGCCAAGGGGGGCCTCGGCGGCCACGGCAACGCGTCGTTTGCGACCTCGACCAACCGCGCCCCGCGCCGGACGCAGCCCGGGCTGCCGGGCGAAGAGAAAGACCTGCGGTTCCACCTGAAGCTGCTCGCCGACGTCGGACTGCTCGGGTATCCGAATGCCGGCAAGTCGACGATGATCGCCAGGATCTCGGCGGCGCGGCCGAAGATTGCCGACTACCCGTTCACGACGCTCGTTCCCAATCTCGGCGTCGTCGGCCTCTCCGGCGAGCGGTCGTTCGTCGTCGCCGACGTGCCCGGGCTGATCGAAGGGGCCCATGAAGGGCACGGCCTCGGGCACCGCTTCCTCAGCCATCTCGAGCGCACCAAGGTGCTGGTGCACCTCGTCGACGTGTCGTCGGGCAGCGGACGCGACCCGGTCAAGGATTACGACGTCATCGTGCGTGAGCTGGAGCTCTTTCCGGGCCGGGATGCAGCGGGGGAACGGCTCGCGCAGAAGCCGGTGATTGCGGCGGCGAACAAGATCGACGCCCTCGACGAACCCGAACGCCTCGACCGGCTCGAGGCGCACCTCGGTCGGCTCGGGATCCCGCTCTACAAGGTCTCCGCGGTATCGGGCGAAGGAGTCGAGGCGCTGCTCGAAGCGGTGTGGCAGAAAGTCGCGGCCTCGCGCGAGCCGGCCGGGGCAGGTCCGGACGGGACCGGGGCGGCGCCGCCCCGGTCGGCGCCCCCGCTGGCCAAATGACGGCGGCCAGACGCATCGGGCTGCTCGGCGGCACGTTCGACCCGATTCACGTCGGGCACGTCGAAACGGCGCACGCCGCGCGCCGCGCCCTCGCCCTCGACGAGGTCATCGTGCTGCCGTCCCGGATGCCGCCGCACCGCCAGCTCCAGCCGCTGGCCTCCCCCTACCATCGCTTCGCGATGTGCGCACTGGCGGTCAACGGGCTCGCCGGCCTCGCCGCCGGCGACCTGGAGCTCTCCGCGCCTGGTCCGTCGTACACCGCCGACACCCTGACCCGGTTCGGCGAGCGCTCGGGACTCGATCGATCGCAGATTTTCTTCATCACCGGCGCCGACGCCTTCGCAGATATTGCCTCGTGGCACCGCTATCCCGGCGTGCTCAATCTCGCCAATTTCGTCGTCGTCTCCCGTCCGGGCTTCCCGGCGGGCGACATGCCGGCGCGGCTGCCGGAGCTGCGGAGCCGGATGCGCCCCGCCACCGACGACGCCCGCGGTCCGGCCTCGGACCTCGGAATTTTCCTCGTCGACATGCGGACGCCGGACGTGTCGTCGACAGAGGTGCGGCGGCGCCTTGCTCGCGGCGACGCGCTCGACGGCCTGGTGCCGGCGCTGGTCGACACGCACATCCTTCAACATCGGCTTTACATCGGCGCGTCCGACGCGCCGGCGGCGAATCACTTGCATGGCCAAAACTGAAAAGCGGCGAATCGTGGCGGGCGGCGGGCGCCGGCTCACGGGAGAAGTCGGCAAGGCCGTCCGGGCGGCGCTCGACAAGAAGGCGGTCGACGTCGTCGTGCTCGACCTGCGGGCGACGCCGGCGTTCACGGATTTCTTCGTGCTCTGCTCCGGCAACAGCCAGCGGCAGGTCAAGGCGATCGCCGACGGCGTCGAGGACGCACTGCGCGCCGCGAAGATCCGGCCGGCGCACGTCGAAGGCTACGATCGGGCGGAGTGGGTGCTGATGGACTACTTCACGTTCATCGTCCACGTCTTCACGCCGCAGACCCGGACGTTCTATTCACTCGAGAGGCTCTGGGGTGACGCCGAGCGCATCGAGGTTTCGGACGAGGAGCCCGCCGCCCCGTCAGCCTGACGCCGGGCCCGCGGCGCGGCTCGCGGCGCTGGCCCGCCTGCTGCTCGACGCCGCGCTGGCGCTGCTCCTGGCGCCGTCCTGCGCGGCGTGCCGGGCGCCTCTCCCCCACCCGACCCGCGGCGTCGTCTGCGCGGCCTGCTGGACCTCGATTGTCCCAATCGCGCCGCCGATCTGTGACGGGTGCGGCGATCCCCTGCGCTCGTGGCGGGTGTTGACGATCGCGCGCTGCGCCCGCTGCCGGCAGCCCGGCCGGATCCTCGGCCGCATGCGCGCGATTGGTCCCTACGACGGGACGCTGCGGGCGGTGATTCACGCGCTCAAATACGACGGCCGGCGATCGGTGGCGGCCGGCCTGGCGGCGCTGCTCGAGCGCCGCGGTACGGCGGTCCTCGACGGTGCCGACCTGGTCGTCCCGGTGCCGCTGCACCGGGCCCGGCAGCGCCGGCGCGGCTTCAACCAGGCCGAGGCGATTGCCCGGCGCCTGCCGCTGCCGATGGCCCGGGCGCTGGTGCGGGTCCGCGACACCCCGTCGCAGACCGGCCTGTCGGCCGGCGCGCGCCGCGCCAACGTCCGCGGTGCGTTCCGCGTCGTGCGCCCGGCGCGCGTCCGCGGCGCGGTGGTCGTGCTGGTCGATGATGTGAGCACGACCGGCGCGACGCTGGAGGCGTGCGCACGGGCGCTGGTGGCGGGCGGGGCGCGCGAGGTGCGGGCGCTTACGGCCGCGCGAGTCGTTCCGCGAGCGCGGTGAGCACGTCGGCGGCGACGGCCTCCTTCGGCCGGGCGCCGTCGAGCGTCAGCCAGTTCGGCTGGCCGGCCTGACGGCGATAGCTGTCGCGGACCCGCGAGAGCAGCGCCAGATCGCGCTCGTAGCGATCGCGGCCGCTCGCCTTCCGGCCGACCGCGGTCTCCGGCGCGATGTCGAGCAGGATCGTGAGATCCGCGGCGGGCAGGAACCGCTGGATCTCGCCGAGCCAGGCGGCGTCGAGTCCCTGCGCCTCGCCGTAGGCGATGCTCGACGCCAGGTAGCGGTCGCAGACCACGACCGCGCCGGCGTCGAGCAGCCGCTGCATCTCCGGCCGGCGTTCGTGCCGGTTGGCGACGTAGAGCAGCTGCATCACGTCGGCGCCGTAGTCCCGCTCGCCGTGGAGCGCCCGGCCGATCTCGGCGCCGATGGCGGTCGTGTAATCCGGAAACGACAGCAGCCGGCATTCCCGGCCGCGGGCCAGGACCTCGTCGCGGACGCGCTCCGCCTGGGTCTGCTTGCCGCTCTGATCCAGCCCCTCGAAGGCGACGAGCAGCCCGCTCATGCCTCGAGCGCCAGGATGTCGTCGATGGTCTGGCGGCGCCGGATCACCGTCCAGCGTCCGTCCGCGACGAGGATCTCCGGCGGCAGCGGCCGCCGGTTGTAGTTCGAGGCCATGACGGCGCCGTAGGCGCCGGCGTCGAGCACCGCCATCAGGTCCCCGACCTCGGGCCGCGGCATCCGCCGGTCCTTCCCGAGGGTATCGCTGCTCTCGCAGAGCGGGCCGACGACATCGCAGTCGATGTCCGCCGCCGCCGAGGAGGCCGCCGGCTCGATCCGGTGGAACGATCCGTAGAGCATCGGCCGGATCAGCTCGGTCATGCCGGCATCGAGGATCACGAATACCTTGCCGTCGGCGCGGTCCTTGACGTCGACGACGCGCGACAGCAGCGCCCCGGCCGGCGCGACGATGCTGCGGCCGGGCTCGAGGATGATGGCGAGGCCCGAATCCCTGACGATCGGGAGCAGCGCGGCGGCGTAGTCGGCCGCCTCCGGCACCGCCGAGCCGTCGTAGGAGATGCCGAGCCCGCCGCCGAGGTCGAGGTGATCGATCGCGATCCCGTCGTCGCGCAGTTCGCGCGCCAGCGTGACGATGGCGGCGGCGGCGCGGCGCAGGGGATCGAGGTCGGTGATCTGCGAGCCGACGTGGATGTGCAGGCCGACGACCTCGAGCCCGCCGCGGGCGGCGGCGCGGCGCGCGATGTCGCGGGCGGCATCGAGCGGGATGCCGAACTTGTTGGTCTTGAGGCCGGTCGAAATGTGCGGGTGGCTCCGGGCGTCGATGTCGGGATTGACGCGCAGGGCGACCCGGGCGCGGGTCTGGCGGTCGCGGGCCAGCCGGTCGATCCGTTCGAGCTCTCCTTCCGACTCGGCGTTGATGGTCTTGACGCCGAGATCGATCGCCTGGGCCAGCTCGGCGGCCGTCTTGCCGACGCCGGTGAAGACGATTTGATCCGGGATGAAGCCGGCGCGCAGCGCGACATCGATCTCGCCGCCCGAGTTGGCGTCGGCCATGCTGCCGAGGCTGCGCAGCAGCCGGGCGATGGCGAGGGTCGAGTTCGCCTTGAGGGCGTAGTGGAGCGCGTGCGGGTGGGACGCGAAGGCGGCGTCGATGGCGCGATAGCGCGCCGCGATGGTCGCGGCGCTGTAGACGTAGAGCGGCGTGCCCTCGGCGGCGGCGAGATCCGCGAGCGGCACGCCGTCGCACACGAGAAGGCCGTCGATGCGCTGAAATCCGGTCACTGGAATGAACGATTCTATCTCACCGCGCCGCCCGCCGGCGCGGTGGGCGACGTGGCGCTTTGCCCGGGTTGTTGATATCATGCCGGGGATTTCCCGCCGACCCGCAGCCGACGCATGTCTGTTGACTCTCCCGCGGCGCAGCCCGCGACGCCCGACACGCTCATCGAGCAATGCCTGCGCGGCGATCAGGCGGCATGGGAGGCGATCGTCCGCCAGAACTGGCGGAAGGTGTTCAACGTCGCCTACAAGTTCGTCGGCCGCCACGATCAGGCCGAGGATCTGACCCAGGATATCTTCCTCAAGATTTTCAAGGCGCTGGCCAGCTTCGACCGCCGCGCCAACTTCCAGACCTGGATCATCAGCATCAGCCGCAACCTCTGCATCGATCACTACCGCAGCGTCAGGAAGGAGCGGCAGACGATTGCCCGCGAGGTCGACACCAGCGATCTGCAGCCGGCGTCGAAGGAGCGGACGCCCTACGCGGCGGCCGAGCACGAGGACCTGCGCCATCAGCTGCGGCAGGCGCTCGAGACGCTGCCGGTGGCGCTGCGCACTGCGGTCGTGCTTCGCGACCTGCAGGAGCTGTCGTATCAGGAGATTGCCGACCGTCTCGAACTGCCCGAAGGGACCGTCAAGTCGCGGATCAATCGCGGCCGACTGGAGCTGGCGCGCCAGCTGAAGCGGCTGCACGACAAACAGCCGGTGGTCCGGCGGCGCCGCGGATCGTCCGCCCGGCCGCGGCCACGGCGGACCGGAGTACCCGAATGAATCTCATCACCGACCGCGCCAACGGCGTGGCCGTCGTCCGCATCGGCGAGTCGCGGCTGATGTATCCGCTGCTGTCGGAATTCTCGACCGTGGTCACCGACCTGATCGCCGCCGGCGAGCGCAAGGTCGTCGTCGACCTGTCATCGGTCGGCTACGTCGACAGCGCGACGATCGGCTGCCTGATGGACCTCTACCGCCAGGCCAGCGCCGCCGGCGGCGCGCTGAAGCTGGCCGGCGTCCAGAAGCGCGTCGAAACGATGCTGACGATGACCGGCGCGCAGAACTTCATCGAAGTGCACCCCGACGAGCCGTCGGCGGTCAAAAGCTTCGGAGCGTAGCGATGCGGACGATCACGATGACCAACGGGACCGCGCTGGCGCTCGACGGCGACCTGCTGGCGCTCCTCGAGGCGCTCTATCTCGAGGTCACCGCCAAACGCGAGCTGGAGCGGACCTTCGAGGACATGGTGCGCGAGATCCAGCATCTCATCGAGCAGATGTCGGAGGACGAGCGGCGCCAGTACTTCGCCGAGAGCCTGTTCCTGAACACGGTCTCGTACGAGAACGAGCGGCTCGGCGCCTACATGAAGAAGCTCACCAGGAAATGACCGGTGGCGCTGAACTACCTCGCGACCCGCTTCACCTGCAGCTGGCCGTGGAGCACGATGGTGATGCTCTGCGACGGCCGCCTGGTGTGCGGCTGCGCCGATCCGTACGGTAAGCGCGTTCTCGGCGACGTCAGGACCGACAGCGTGGCGGCGGTCTGGACCGGCGAACGCGCCGCCGGCCTGCGCCGCGACCTGAACGCCGGCGGGTCGAAGTTCTGCGGCGACTGTCCTCTCAAGCTGCCGCTCGGCCGTGACGCCGCGCCGCCGCAGCGCGACCTCAACGTCCCGGCCCTGCCGTCGCGGCTCTACATCGAGTGCACCGCGGCGTGCAACATCTCCTGCGCCCAGGCGTGCTGCGCGCCGGAAACCGGGATTACCCGGACCCGCCAGGCCGGCATGCTCGACTTCGAGCTGTTCCGGAAGACGATCGACGAAGCCGGGCCGGCGCTGACGCGCGTCGACTTCTTCAACTACGGCGAGGCGTTCCTGCACAAGCGCGCCATCGAGATGTGCGAGTACATCAAGGCCCGCTTCCCCCACATCTACCTCTACACGAGCACCAACGGACTGGCGTTCACCGAGGAGCAGGCCCGCCGGCTGATCCGCTCGGGCATCGACGAAGTCACCTTCTCGATCGACGGGGCGACGGCCGGGAGTTACGCGGTCTACCGGCAGCGCGGGGATTTCACCAAGGCGATGCGCAACCTGCGCGCCGCCGCCGACGAGAAGCGCCTCGGCGGCCGGGACCTGCCGTTCATCAACTGGCGCTACATTCTGTTCACCCACAACGACAGCGACGCGGAGATGACCGTGGCGCGCCAGACGGCCGCCGAGATGGGCGTCGACCGCCTCTGCTGGGAGCTGACCGACCACCCGGAAGACATGTACTCGCGGCGGTTCGTTCCCGGCTCGGCGGCGCTCGCCGCCATCCAGCACGAGATCTGGGACGACAACAACCTCGGCAACGCCATCGCCGGCGCCACCCCGCGGGCCCGGATCGACGTCGGCGGCCTCGTCCCCGGCATGCCGCTGGTGGCGCGGGCCGGACGTCCCCTGACGGTGCGCGTCAGGGTCCACAACCTCTCGTCCCGGCCGTTCCCGGCGCAGGCCAGCCACGGCCGCCGCCTGGTGCGCGTCGGCGCGCAGCTCTGCGATCGTGACGGCGGTGTGACAGCGCGGGATTTCGAACGGGCGTGGCTGCCCCACGCGCTGGCCCCCGACGCCAGTGTGGAGATTGACATGAACGTCGTGGCGCCGGCCGCACGCGGCCGTTACGGGCTCAAGTTCGATCTGGTGAGCGAGGGGATTGACTGGTTCGAGGCGTGCGGCTCGCCGACGACGACGAAGATGCTGGTGGTGTTATAGCCAACTGCCCGCTCCCAGCTCCCAGCTACCAGCTGCTTCGCTGCTCGAGCTCGAAGCTGGAAGCCGGAAGCTGGGAGCTGGCGACTGACTCTCAGTTCGCCAGGCCGGCGCCGGCCTTGACCGGCACGCCGACCGGCAGCGCGGCGACGCCGGCCTCACCGGGCGCGTCGACGAGACGCCACGCATCGACCTCTTCCAGAATCTTCGCGGCAAAGGCGGTGTGCAGCGCGTGACCGCCGCGATGCGCCACGAGGTGGCCGATGACCGGATGGCCGACCAGCGTGAGGTCGCCGATCACGTCCAGGATCTTGTGGCGGACGAACTCGTCGTCGAACCGCAGGGCGTTGTTCAGCACGCCGGTTTCCCCGAGGACGATGGCGTTGTCGAGCGAGCCGCCGAGCGCGAGCCCGCGCTGGCGCAGCATCTCGACTTCCTTGAGGAATCCGAACGTCCGCGCCGGCGCGATGTCCTCGACGAAGCTCTCCTCGGTAATCCGCATCGTCCGCGACTGGTGGCGGAGCAGCGGATGATCGAAGCTGATGCTGTAGGTGACCTTGAAGTGATCCGAGGGATAGAGCGCGATGCGCTTGTCCCCCTGGGTCAGGGAGATCGGCCGCAGGACCTTGAGGTAGCGGCGCGGCGCCTGGAGGCGCTTCACGCCGGCCTCATTGAGGATCAGGTAGACGAACGGCGCGGCGCTGCCGTCCATGATCGGCACTTCCGGAGAGTTCAGCTCGACGATGACGTTGTCGATGCTGAGCGCCGTCAGGGCAGCGAGCAGGTGCTCGACCGTTTCCACCGATACCGTCTCGCGGGTCAGCCCCGTCTGATACTGGATGCCGCCAAGATGCGTGACCGTCGCCGGGATTTCACGACCGCCCAGATCGGCGCGCTGGAAGCGGATGCCGTAGTCGGCCGGGGCCGGCTTCAGCGACAGCGTGACCTTGTTCCCGGAATGCAGGCCGATCCCGGACGCAGGACACAGGTCGGCGAAGAGTACGCTGAACGTTCATGACCTCTCTGATGGCGGCTGGGAAAGCCACGCCAACCTGAGCAAAGCCGCTGCCATGTTCATGCCGGCCCAACCGTGCGCCCTAAACTTTTGATTTACATGGTGGTTAGACGGGTTCTGGACCGGCCATTGGAGGGGGTTTCGAGCGGGTTGTGGCTGGCGAACCACAGACTTCGTCAGCTTGAAGTGTGGCTGATTTACCACAGGGCGAAGGGCCGCAGGACGCATGCATGGTCAACCTCATGACGCCAGACTTCGCGGCGGCTTCGGCGATGCATCGAGGATGTCCGCCAGAAACCGTCCTGTAAAGGATTCTCGGCTCCTCGCCACCTCTTCAGGAGTCCCCCTGGCGACAATTCGTCCGCCGCCCTCGCCCCCTTCGGGTCCGAGGTCGATCACGTAGTCGGCGGATTTGATGACGTCCAGGTTGTGCTCGATGATGACGCACGGTGTTGCCCTGGTCGACGAGCCTGTTGAGCACGTCGAGCAGCTTGTGCGTGTCCTCGAAGTGCAGTCCGGTGGTCGGCTCGTCGAGGATGTAGAGCGTCCGCCCGGTTCCGCGCCGCGACAGCTCCTTCGACAGCTTCACCCGCTGCGCCTCGCCGCCGCTCAGCGTCGTCGCCGACTGGCCGAGCTCGATGTAGCCGAGGCCGACCTCCTGCAGTGTCCGCAGCTTGTTGGCGATCGGCGGAAAGTTCTCGAGCAGCGGCAGCGCCTGGTCGACGGTCAGATCGAGGACGTCGGCGATCGACTTGCCGCGGTAGCTGGATCTCCAGCGTCTCGCGGTTGTAGCGGCGCCCCTTGCACTGCTCGCACGTCACGTAGACGTTGGGCAGGAAGTGCATCTCGATGGCGATGACGCCGTCGCCCTGGCACGCCTCGCAGCGCCCGCCCTTGACGTTGAACGAGAAGCGGCCGGGCCGGAAGCCGCGCGCCTTGGCCTCGGGCAGCATCGCGAACAGCTCGCGGATGAACGTGAACAGGCCGGTGTAGGTCGCCGGGTTCGATCGCGGCGTCCGGCCGATCGGCGACTGGTCGATCTGGATCACCTTGTCGAGCAGTTCGATGCCGTCGATCGACGTGTGCGCGCCGGGCTCGTCGGCGGCGCGATACAGCGTCCGGGCCAGCGCCTGGTAGAGGATGTCGTTGACCAGCGTCGACTTGCCCGAGCCGCTCACGCCGGTGACGGTCGTCAGCACGCCGAGCGGCAGGGCGACGTCGATGTCCTTGAGGTTGTTCTCGCGCGCGCCCCTGACGACGATCTCGCCCCGCGTAGCCGGGCGGCGGGCGCGCGGCGTCTGGATCGCGCGGTCGCCGCGCAGGTACGCGCCGGTCAGCGACGCCGTCGCCCGCCGGCGAGCAGCGCCGCCGGCGTGCCCTGGAAGATGACGTTCGCCGCCGTGCTCGCCGGCGCCCGGACCGAGATCGATCACGTAGTCGGCGGTGCGGATCGTCTCCTCGTCGTGCTCGACGACGACGACGGTGTTGCCGAGATCGCGCAGCCGCGCCAGCGTGGACAGCAGCGCGCGGTTGTCGCGCTGGTGCAGGCCGATCGACGGCTCGTCGAGCACGTAGAGCACGCCGGTGAGGTTCGAGCCGATCTGCGTCGCCAGCCGGATCCGCTGCCCTTCGCCGCCCGACAGCGTCGCCGCGCTCCGCGCCAGCGTCAGGTAGCCGACGCCGACGTCGTCCAGGAAGTGCAGGCGGTCGCGGATCTCGCGCAGGATCCGGCTGGCGATGAGCGCCTCGCGATCGGTCAGCTCGAGCGCGTCGAACACGCGCACCGCCTCGGAGATCGGCAGGTTGACGTAGTCGGCGATGGTCCGGCCCTTGACGCGCACCGCCCGGCTCTGCGGCCTTGAGCCGCTCGCCGCCGCAGGTCGGGCACGGCCGCAGCGCGCGATAGGGCTCGAGGTCCTCCTGCTCGACCCAGGAGCCTTCCTCGTAGCGCCGGCGCAAGTTCGGCACCAGCCCTTCGAACCCGGCCCCGAACGGGTCATCGGCGCGGGCCTTCGCCTTGCGGCCGGGGCGGCGCCGCTTCGGCGCGGCGCGCGCCGCCGGCGCCGAAGAGCAGCAGGTCGCGGATTTTTTTCGACAGGCGGCGGAACGGCACGGTCAGGTCGATGCCGAAGGTCCGGCTCAGGCCGCCGAGCGCTTCGCGCACCAGCTTCCGGTCCCCCTTCGCCCACGGCGCGATCGCGCCGTCCTGGAGCGACAGCGAATCGTCGGGCACGAGCCGGCGCCGGATCGAAGTCGTAGACGGCGCCGAGCCCCTGGCAGTCCGGGCACGCGCCGTGCGGCGAATTGAACGAGAACGCCCGCGGCGTCATCTCCGGCATGCTGACGCCGCAGTAGGTGCAGGCCAGGCGCCGCGAGAACAGCCGGTCGCCGCCGTCGTAGGTGTTGATGACGACGATGTCGTCGGCCAGCGTCGAGGGCGATCTCGACCGATTCGGTCAGCCGCCGCTCGATGCCGGCCTTGAGGATCAGCCGATCGACGACGACGTCGATGGTGTGGTTGCGCCGGCGATCGAGCTTGATGTCCTCGTCGAGCGAGCGGAGCTGGCCGTCGACGCGCGACCTTGGTGAAGCCGCGCGCGCGCAGCGCCGGCGAGCTCCTTCTTGAACTCCCCCTTGCGGCCGCGGACGATCGGCGCCAGGACGTTGACGCGCTCGTCGTTCGGCGAGAGCATCACCATGTCGATGATCCGCTCGAGCGACTGCGAGGCGATCTCGCGGCCGCACAGGTGGCAGTGCGGCACGCCGATGTTGGCGAAGAGCAGCCGCAGGTAGTCGTAGATTTCGGTGACGGTGCCGACGGTCGAGCGCGGGTTGGAGCCGGTCGTCTTCTGCTCGATGGCGATCGCCGGCGACAGGCCGTCGATCAGGTCGACGTCCGGCTTCTCCATCTGCTCGAGGAACTGCCGGGCGTACGACGACAGCGACTCGACGTAGCGCCGCTGCCCTTCGGCGTAGATGGTGTCGAAGGCGAGCGACGACTTGCCCGAGCCCGACAGGCCGGTGATGACGACCAGCTGATCGCGCGGCAGATCGACGTCGATGTTCTTGAGGTTGTGGACGCGCGCGCCGCGTACCGCAATCCAGTCGTGGGCCATAGGTACCAGAGCCGCCGCTGCGAGGCGTGCAAACGACTATTTTAGCGCAGAACGCGCCGTATCCATGGGCTGGCGCTGCCGATGAGCCGGAGGGGCCGCCTACGACTACTCCGGACGCTGGAGGCGGCTGTGGCGGTAGCCGTAGGCGGCGTAGATGAGCGATGCCGACGACGAGCCAGATCCCGAAGCGTTCCCAGGCCTGGTGCGGGAGGCCGACCATGATGAAGACGCAGGCGGCCATCCCGAGCAGCGCCACCGGCCAGACCAGCGGCACGCGAAACGGGCGGGGGCGTTCCGGTTCGGTCACGCGCAGCACCAGCACGCCGACGCAGACCAGCGCGAAGGCGAAGAGCGTGCCGATGTTCGTCAGGTCGTAGGTTTCGGCGGCATCGCCGATGAGCGAGGCGACCGCGACCAGCACGCCGGTCAGCAGCGTGGTCGCATAGGGAATGCGGCGGGTCGGGTGGAGCTTGGCCGCCCAGCGCGGCAGCAGCCCGTCGCGCGCCATCGCGAAGAAGATCCGCGGCTGGCCGTACTGGAAGACGAGCAGGACCGCCGACATCGAGACCGACCGCGCCGAGCGCGACGATCCAGCCGACGGTCGTTGAAGCCCGCCAGCTCCAGCGCCCGCGCCAGGGGATCGGCGACCGCCAGCTCGGTATACGGCACCATCCCGGTCAGCACGAAGCCGACGACGACGTAGATCACCGTGCAGATCGCCAGCCCGCCGAGGATGCCGATCGGCAGGTTGCGCTTGCGGATTGCTCGTCTCCTCGGCGGCGGTCGAGATCGCGTCGAAGCCGATGTAGGCGAAGAAGACGATCGCCGCGCCCTGATGGATGCCGGTGAAGCCGTTCGGCGCGAACGGGTGGTAGTTGGCCGTGTTGATGTGCGTCGCGCCGACGGCGACGAACAGTGCCAGCGCCAGCAGCTTGATCACCACCATGATGTTGTTGGCGCGGACGCTCTCGCGCGCGCCGCGCAGCAGCAGCCAGGTGATGAACATGACGATCCCGAACGCCGGCAGGTTGACGAGCACCGGGATCGGCCCGAGGTGCGGAGCGGTCTGCAGCAGCCCGTGCACCTCCGGCGTCGCGCTGAGCAGCGCCGTCCGGTAGCCGGTCGTCAGCCAGACCGGCAGCTGCGAGCCCGAAGCCGCGCAGCAGCGTCGTGAAGTAGTCGCCCCACGAGATCGCGACCGCGACGTTGCCGACGGCATACTCGAGGATCAGATCCCAGCCGATGATCCACGCCACCAGCTCGCCGAGCGTCGCGTAGGAGTAGGCGTAGGCGCTGCCCGCCTGCGGAATCATCGCCGCCAGCTCGGCGTAGCAGAGCGCGGCCAGCGCGCAGGCGCCGCCGAGCAGGAGGAACGAGAAAACCAGCGCCGGGCCGGCGCCGTAGCGGACCACCTCGCCGTCTGGCAGTGACCTGGCCGGCGGCGGCGGTGCCGATCGCCCCGAAGATCCCGGCGCCGATCACGGCGCCGATCGCCAGCATGATCAGGTCGCCGGCGCCGAGCACGCGCTTGAGCGAGTGCTCGCCTTCGGGGAGCAGCGCGGAGATCGGTTTGCGGCGGAGGATCTGGATCATGCTCGGGGGTGCGAACGCTGAAGCGTATCCGCGGGGAACGGCTGAATCAAGCGGGTTCCGCCGCGCCCGGCGCCGCCCCCAGCCTGAAGACGGTATCGCTCGACGCCAGCACCAGCCCGCCGCGCGGGTCGAACGCGAGACCGATCAGCCCGCCGCCCTCGGCCAGCCGCTCGGGTGCCGGCGTGCCGCCGAGCGGGAGGCGAAAGACGCCGCTCGCTCCCGCGAGGGCATCGACGACGTAGAGGTCGCCGCGGGCGTCGAAGGCCAGACCCTGGGGCCGGCCGAAGCCGGCAAAGAACACCTCGACGCGCCCCTCGGGGGAGATGCGGTAGACGTTGTCGCGCGCGCCGAGGGTCGGCGCGGTCACGTACAGCCAGCCGTCGGGACCGAACGCCAGGTGGAAGGCGGCGATGCTCGGCGGCAGCGAGGCCAGGAGCTCGGCGCGTCCGTCGCGGACGCGGAGGATCGAGCCGGCGCGGTCGCCGACGAAGAGCGTGCCGTCGGCCGAGAACGCGATGCCGCAGGCGATGCCCAGATCCGCGGCGACGACGGTCGCGGTGCCGTCCGGATCGATGCGATGCACCGTTCCCTCGAACCGGCTGGAGACGTGCAGCCGCCCCTCTGGATCGAACGCCAGCGACGTGGGATTGGCCAGATCGGTCACGAACGGCTCGCGCGAGCCGTCCGGCCGGACGACGAAAATCGCCACCGGCCCCTGCTGCCCTCTCGATCCGCTGAAGGTGACATAGAGGTTCCCGGCGGCGTCGAAGACCGGGCTGTCCACCTGGTGCAGGCCGGTCGCCAGCGGCGCGCCGACCTCGACGAACGCGGTCTCGCCCGGCGCTTCTTCGATGCGCACGCGGGTCGAGCCGCCGTCGAGCCCGTCCGGAACAATCGCCGTCAGCTCGGTCGGCGCGGCGCTCGCCAGCCGGGCCGGGCTGCCGCCGATCAGCACGCGCGGCAGGACCGGATCGACGGCGAAGCCGGAGCCTTCGATCGTGATGCGGCCCCCCTCCACGGCCCACAGCGGACGGACCGCGGAGATGCGCGACGAACGTGAAGGTGCCATGTCCTCGATCGAAAGTGCGGGGTGAATCGGACCAGCGGAAGGCGGACGCGTGCTCTGCCCGGCGTTGGTGGCTCAGCTCGGCGCGGGTGGCTCAGCTCTGATCGAGCTCCATGTTCCAGTAGAAATAATCGCGCCAGCTGTCGGGCGCCGCCTTCAGTCCGACCGTGATCCGGATCGCCGGGGCCTTCTCGGGGCGTTTCGGCGGGCGGCGCAGATGCATGCCGGCTTCAGCGGGGGTGCGCCCGCCCTTCCGCCGATTGCAGTTGATGCAGCAGGTGACGATGTTCTCCCAGTCCTTCCGTCCGCCCTGGGCCACCGGCACGACGTGATCGAAGGTGAGCTCCGCCGTCGCGAACGCCCTGCCGCAGTACTGGCAGGCATGCTCGTCGCGGGCGTAGATGTTCGCGCGTGAGAACGGGACGTAATCGATGTTGCGCTTGATCTTGATGTAGCGCAGGAGCCGGATGACCGACGGCAGCTTGAAGCTGAAGGAGACCGACCGCACTTCGCGGTCGTACACGGAGATGACCTCGACCTTCCCCTGGCACCAAAGCGTCATCGCCTTCTGCCAGTGGACGACCTTGAGGGGCTCGTAAGTGGCGTTGAGCAGGAGCGTTTGCTCCATAAACCTGAATCATTCTGACCGATGGGGTTGGACCTGTCAAGACGCCTCTGCCCGTAACAGGATTGTTTGCAGCGTCTTAGCGCCAGCATTCGGTCTGATGTCGCGGCCGCGGCACGGACGGCCGATAATCAGGCATCAGTATGCGCGTCCAGGGTCTGCCGGCGGTCGTTCTCTGTGTGGTGGTGTCGGGTGCCTGTGCGTCGAGTGGCGCGGTGCCCCGGCCGTTCCCCGGACCGCGGCCGGCCGCGCCGCCGGCGGCGGCCGCCCCGCCATCCGAAGCGCCGCCGGCGCCGGTCCCGAGCGTCCCCGCCAGCTCTGCGGAGGCAGGCTACGGCGTAGCGGGCACGGCGCTGCTCTACCAGGGCGTTCCGTATCGCAGCGGCGGATCAGACCCGTCGACCGGCTTCGACTGCAGCGGGTTCGTGTGGTTCGTCTACGCGCAGCATGGACGGCAGGTGCCGCGGACGGTCGCGGAGCTGTTCCGGTCGGGAGTCGAGGTCGATCCGGAAAACCTGGAAGCGGGGGATCTGATCTTCTTCAGTACGGCCGGGGCCGGGGCCACGCACGTCGGGATTGCACTCGGCGGCGATCGCTTCGTCCATGCCCCGAACTCGCGCGGCGAAGTGAGGGTCGAGCGGCTCGCGTCCAGCTACTGGTCGAGCCGCATCGTCGGGATCAGGCGCGTGGACTGAGACCGGCCGGGCGCTTCGCCTCAGGCGGCGCGGTGCTGCCCCTTCCGCGTCAGGCGCCGGGCGCTCTGTTCCGTGAAGTGCCGGATGTGGAGATCGTCCTCGGTATACAGCACCGGCTGCGTCGGGCCCTTCACCGGCTCGATCTTCACCATCGTCTCGGCCGCCGGCATGTTGACGCGCTCCATGTAGCGCTGCGGGAATGACGGGAAGTTCCGGAAGGTCGTGCCGACGATACCGCCATGCCGGGCGTTGAGGCCGCTGAAATCCTCCTGCAGAAAATCGTACAGCTTCGGATCCGGCCTCGACGCCAGATACCCCTGGACCATCGCCGCCACATCCGTGTAGAACGCCGGCCCGTGCGACAGCGGCGAGTCGGAGCCGTCAGGCCTCGCCACCCGGCGGATGCCCGACTCCTCGGGATCGATGTGATACAGCTCGTGGACGATCGTGTCGAGCTTGGCGACCCAGGACGGCGTCCCTGACGGGTAGAGGTCCATCTTGCGGGTGCGGCTCAGGGCCTGGTTGCAGAACCGGGGCAGGACGAACGAAATCAGGTACTTGATGGGCGTGCGGCCGACGCGCACCTGCGGCGACTTCATGACGAACCATTCAGAGCGGCGCGTCAGCTGGCCGGTGCTGCGGTCGCGCCAGAAATAATATCCGGGCTCGCTCTCCGGCAGCGTCAGGCAGTGGCAGGTCGCGATCGCCCCCTCCGCGTCGCTGCGGCCGGACCGGCCGAACACGACCACTTCCCTGAGGTCGATGAAAGACAGTCGCGGCGTCCGCTCGACAACGTCCTGCATCAGCAGCGTGATGCGTTCGGTGTAATTCATCATGCCGACACACCCTGGCCGGACACGCGGGTGTCCGGCAGGTTCCTTGTCGCTTCAGGAGGGGAGCTGCGGCTGAAACGTAAATGGACTATAGAGTCATATGGTGTCCGTGTCAAGGTCAACTGTAGCGCACTAAATGGTAGAGCTTGACCATTATGTCCTCTCGATTTCACACCCTGCGGCGGCCGCGGCTCACTTTCCGGAGCGGGGACCGGACTCCCCGGCAGCGCCAGCGGCGGAACGCCGACCGGGACTTCGGGCACCTCCGCCGGCAGCGCCGGCACCGGCGCCGGCGCCGGCGCCTCGCGTTCGGGGGCGGCCACGGCCGGCGGCGGCGTGACCGCGCCCATCCGCCGCATCACCATCTGCTGCCGCCGCCGGAGTCTCGGGGTCGGATGCCCGGGGTCCATCAGGCGCGGGTTGACGATGGCCGCGGCCAGCAGCGCCGCCTCGGACGGCGACAGGTCGGCCGCCGCCTTGTGAAAGTACGTCCGCGCCGCCGCCTCCGCGCCGTAGATGCCGTCCCCCCACTCGATGACGTTCAGATAGATCTCGAGGATGCGCTGCTTGCTGAGCACCGCCTCGAGCTGCCGCGCAATCATGAATTCGCGCGCCTTCCGGATCGGGTTCTTGGACGGCGACAGGTAGAGGTTCTTCGCCAGCTGCTGGGTGATGGTGCTGCCCCCGCGGACGAACTCCAGCCGCTCGATGTTGACCTCCATCGACTCTTTCAGCTGATCGAAATCGATGCCCTCGTGCTTCCAGAACGCGCTGTCTTCGGCGACGAGGACGGCGCGGGTCAGATTCGGCGAGATCCGCGCGTACCCCACCCAGCGCTGCACTTTGCGCGGCTCCTGCCCTCGCGCCCTCGCTTCACGCGCCCGGATCTCCATGAAGGCCGTCGTCTCCGGGTTGCGGGTTTGCAGCTCACGCACATCCGGCAGCGTCAGGTAGAGGAAGGCCGCATACCCGAACCCGGCGGCGGCCAGCACCGCCAGCGCCCGCGCGACAGCTCCCGCGCCGCGCCGCCGCCCGCGGGTCACGCGGAGACGGCCGCCTCCGCTGCTGCGGCGGCCGCGCCGGCCGAGGCGCCCCGGTACCCGCCGGCGCGCAGCACGGTCTCGAGCGTGGTCAGGAGCAGCAGCACGTTCTGCAGCGTCGATCCCGCGCCCATCAGCCCGACCCGCCAGATCTTCCCGGCGAGCGGCCCCAGGCCGGCGCCAATCTCGATCGAGAAATCATCGAGCAGACGCCGCCGGACCGCCGCCTCATCGACCCCGTCCGGGACGCGCACGGCGTTCAGCGTCCACAGCCGCTCGTCGGCCGGCGGCAGCAGGCTCAGCCCGAGCGCCTCCAGCCCGCGCGCGAACGCCAGGTGATTGCGGCGGTGGCGCTCCCACCGCGCCTCCATACCCTCCTCCGCCGCCACGACCAGCGCCGCGTGAAGCGCATAGATGAGCGGCGCCGACAGCGTGTGGTGGTACTTCCGCCGCACCCAGTAGTCTTCGAGCAGTCCGATATCCAGATAGAAGCTCCGCGACGGGACGCGCCCGTCCATCGCCCGCTTCGAGAAGCTGACCGGCGACAGACCCGACGGGGCTCCGAGTCCTTTCTGGGTGCAGCTGTAACAGACATCCGCGCCCCACCTCCCCGCCTCCACCGGCACCGCACCCAGTGTCGTCACCGTATCGACAATCGTCGTCGCCCCATGCTCGCCGGCCAGGCGGACGACCTCGGCGACCGGGTTGACGACGCCGGTCGAGGTTTCGCCATGCACCACGGCGACGATATCGGCACCCTGCGCGGCCAGCGCCCGCTGGACCTGTTCGGGGTCGCACGCCCGGCCCCACTCGGACTCGACCCGCTGCACGGCCGCGCCGTACCGCTCCAGGATCTGGGCGAGTCGATCGCCGAAATATCCCGTCACGACCACGAGCGCACGCGCGCCTGGACGGGTGGCGTTGGCGATGGCGGCCTCCATGCCGGCCGTGCCGGTGCCGGACACCGCCAGGCTGAAGGCGCCGTCGCCGGCGCCAAAGGCACTCCCCAGCCGGGCCCGCAGGTCGTCGAGCAGCGTCATCATCGCCGGATCGAGATGGCTGGCGACGGGCGACCCCAGCGCCTGCATGACGCGCGGGGAGACGGGGCTCGGACCGGGTCCGAGCAGCAGGCGTTCGGGAACGTTCATACAGCCTCCATGACGCGGGCGATCTCCGCCCGGATTTCATCGACGACCCTGGGCGGGGCGGGCGTCAGCGGCGGCCGCGGCGCGCCCCCCCGGTAGCCGGCGATGTCGAGTGCCGCCTTCAGGCCCGGCACCCCATAACTCGTCGTCACCATGCGCCCGAGGGGTGTCAGCCTCTGCTGGAGCGCTCTGGCCCTGTCGTGGCGCCCCTCCCGGGCCGCCGTGTACATCTCCACCGAGAGCTCCGGCATGACGCAGGCGACGGCAACGATCGCCCCCGTCGCCCCGACACAAAGCGCCGGATACATGCCCGGCGCGGCCCCGACCAGCACGGAAAAGGCGGCGCCAGCGGTGGCGTCGACGAACGCCGCGATCTGGGCCGCGTCCGTGCCCGTCTCCTTCATGCCCGCGATGTTGGGGTGCGCGGCCAGCGCCGCCACCGTGTCGGGGCTGAAGTTGACGCCGGTCTGCCCCGGAAAGTTGTAGAGCAGCAGCGGCACGGGAGAGGCGTCCGCGACGCTCCGGAAATGAGCTTCGAGTACGGCGGCGGTCATCTGCGTGCGGAAGAACGACGGCGTGCGGACGAGGACGAAATCCGCGCCGCGCGCGGCCGCCCGCCGGGTCGCGGCAATCGTCGCCCGCGTCGACTCCCGTCCGGTCCCGGCGATCAGCAGCCGGCCAGGCGGCACCGCCGCCCGGACCGTTTCGAGGACGAGGTCGGCTTCATCCTCGTCGAGCAGCGCCGCCTCGCCGTTGGTGCCGAGCGCGACCACGCCGCCGAGGCCGGCCGCCATCCAGCGCCGGACGTTCGTTCCGATCGCGGCGGCGTCGACGCCGCCGTCGGCGAACGGAGTGACCATGGGGGGAAAGACCGCGGCGAGCGTCATCGCTCCGCAGGGTACCACGCGGCGCGGCGTCCGGATTCGGCCTGAAACGAAAAAAGCCGGAAGCGGGACGGACCCGCTTCCGGCTGTGTTGCCGACGCCCCGGGGTTAGTGCACCCGGGGACCCCATACCGACTTCGAACGGTGCCAGTCCTCATCCAGAATCGTCCAGAGGGTCTGGTCGAGGTACTCACCGTTGCGGAGGAAGGACTTGCGAAGGATTCCCTCCTGCTGCGCTCCCACCTTGCGGAGCGCGCCGTTGCCGCGGCCGTTCGCGACGGCGGCCCGGGCCTCGAGCCGGTGCGTGCCGATCGCGTCGAACGCGAAGTCAACGACCATCTTCGCGCCGTCCATGAAGCTGCCCGTGCCCCAGAACTCGGAGCCGATGGCAAAGCCCCACTCGGCCGTTCCGAACCCGGGCTCGAGCTGCCGGATCTGGAAGATGCCGATGGCGGTATCCATCCCGTGGGGCACCACGCCGAAGCAGACGTAATTGCCTGCCGCGCGCTCGCGGTGCGTCCACGCAATGAACCGCTCGAAGCCGTCGACCGTCGTCGGAGGCGGCGAGATGAAGCGCGCCACTTCCTCCGTCGACAGCATCGACAGCAGCGACGGCGCGTCCGAGAGCCGGAGCTCACGGAGCGTCACCATGCTGCCGGTCAGCACCGGCAGCGCCTGCCGCCAGTTGGACTCAACCGCCGTCGAGCCCGTCGTCGTCGCTACTGTCGCCGCCGCGTTGATCACCGCGTTGACGTCCATGACTTCCTGGGCGTCGCGGAAAGGCATTTTTTCCATTAGAGCAGCCCTCCAATCGCACCCACCGTCGAAGTCATCGGCGTCGTGGTGGTCGTTGTCGTGTCGAACAGCGAGTCGAACGGCGTGTTGTCGTAGGACACCGGGTCACTGGCCGGACTGTCGAAGATCGAGTTGTCTTCACCCGATGTCGCCCAGGTGACGTTGGCGATGTCGCCGCTCGTGCCCCAGACGATGTTGAAGTCGGGGAGCGCGGTGCCCCAGACGATGTTCAGCGACGAACCGAGGCTGAGACCGGTGCCCCAGACGATGTTCGACGCCGTGACCGCCGAGCCCCAGACCACGCTCGGGCAGTCCTTGCCGGAGCAGTTGGTCCCCCAGACGACGTTGTCTGCCGTACTGGCCGCCGTGCCCCACACGATGTTGAGCGACAGGTTCAGAGCGGTGCCCCAGACGATGTTCGAGGCGCTCACCCCGCTGGTCCCCCAGACGATGTTGTAGTCATCGCTTGGAGCGAGGGTGCCCCACACGATGTTCATGCCCGCGACATCCTTCGCGGCGCCCCAGACGACGCCGGTTTTCCAGGCGTTGGCGTCGGGCCGGATGATGCCGCCCTTGAGGCGGTGCGTGCCCCAGATCAGGGTCCTGCCCCAGGTCTTGTCGAGCTTGTACTTCTCGCCGGCCTGCGCGGTCTTGAAGAAGCGCGCCAGGTCGACGGCACCCTTCGTGTTCAGGAACCCGGTGCCCTGCGTCAGCGCGTCGTACCCGGGATAGGGCTGTGCGGTGTACTGCAGCAGCGCCTTGACCAGGTTCGGCGTCAGCGAGGGGTTCGCCTGCAGCATCAGCGCGACGCTGCCGGCGACGACCGGCGCCGCCATGCTGGTGCCGGAGAGGCTCAGGTACGGCTTCGTGCCGAGCGGGAGCGTCCCGCCGAGGAGCGAGGACGTCTTCGTGGCATAGAGCTGGCTGATCGGATCGCTCAGCGAGACGACCCCGGTGCCCGGCGCGAGCAGGTCCGGCTTGGCCATGTAGTCGACGGCCGAGGGGCCGCGCGAGCTGTACGGCGCATACACGTCGTCTTTCCGCGTGACCGTGCCTTCCGTGCTCGACGCGCCGACCGTCAGCACCCAGGGCGCGTTGCCCGGAGCGGTGATGCCGCCGTACTGGGGCTTGCCGGCGGCGTTGTGGCCGAGGTTGCCCGCGGCCGCGACCACGACAATACCTGCATCGACGGCGCGCTTCGCCGCGAGGGCGAGCGGGTCGGTATTGTACGACTCGGAAATCCCCGCCCCAACCGAGAGGTTGATGACGCGGATGTTGTACGCGGCGCGGTTGGTGACTGCCCATTCGAGCGCGGCAATCACGTTGCTGATCACGCCGCGGCCGTCGCCGTCGAGCACTTTCAGCGACACCAGGTTCGCGTCCGGCGCGATGCCGGCGCGCGCCCCGGAGGAGTCATAGCCGTTGCCGGCGATGATGCCCGCGACGTGCGTGCCGTGTCCGTAATCGTCGTACGGCGCGACGCGGCCGCCAACGAAGTCCACGAACGCAGTCACGCGCTGGCCGTTCTTCACCTTGACCAGCGAGGACGTCCCCGCGTAGGTCAGGTCGTCGTGCCAGGTGGTGACGCCCGAGTCGATGACCGCGACGCCGATGCCGGCGCCGGTGAGGCCGTAGGCTGTCTGGGCGGCGCGCGCGCCGACCGCCACCGACACGCGGTTCATCTTCGGGATCGAGCGGACGATCCCAGATGACCCGGGCAACGGCCGGGTGATTGGCCAGGTTGCGGAGGACCTTGTTCGGCAGCTCCACGACCAGGCCGTTCATCAGGCCGAGGCGCTTCCCGAGCTTGCCGCCAAGCTTGACGACTTCCGCGGACGCGTCCCAGCCCGGATTCAGCTGGATGATCGCGCGCGATGTGCCGCCCTTGACTTCCCGGTCACGCCGGTTCAGTTCCTTGTCGAGCTTGGGGTTGTCGTCCGGGCCCTGCGCCGCCATCACTGGCGGCGAGCCACCCAGGACGGAAACCAGCGCGAGCGCCAGTCCCACCCTCAACATCAATCTCCATCGCACCACGGTTAATACCTTTCGAAAGAGGACTCGTTACACACTTGCGAACGCCTATGGAAGAGCAAGCGCAAGGCCAGCAGTAAATGACTTCTCTGGTCAGCTTTAACTCGATGAAAATAAACGACTTATGTGACGGATTGGCAGCTCTTACAATTCGGGAAGTCTCAAGACAGTGCTCCGTTCCGGAACAGCCCAGGACCCCTTTCGGGGCTGCGGCGGAATCCGACTGTAAAAAGCTGCGATCTGCGTGTTCCAGAAAGGAACAGCGCTTTACAGCTCTGTAAACGCGTGCTATCCGATTGATTTAGGGGGAGTTGCGGGCGAGAAAGGGGCTGGCGTCGAGGTCGAGGGGCTGAGAACGATGAGATGCAGCGCGAGCACGGACAGAGCAATCGCGGCGGCGGGCGCCGCCAGCCACGGGGTCTCGGCCAGGATCCCGGCCTGAGCCGCGTCCTGCAGCATAACTCCCCAGCTGGGTGAGGGTTCGGCGAATCCAAAGCCGACGAATGACAGGGTGGCTTCAGCCAGGATGAACGCCGGCAGGAGCAGGGTGAGTTGCACCGCCAGGAAGCCGCGGGTGGCGGGGAGGAGATGGCGTAGCAGAATCCTCGATGGTCCAGCCCCGATCGCCAGTGCGGCTTCTGCGTACTCCCGGCGGCGCTCCGACCGGACGATGGCCCGGACGCCCCGGGCCGGCTGGGGCCATCCGGCCAGCGCCATCACGCCGGCCAGCGTCCAGAACACCTGTGCGGTCGACAGCACCAGCGGCATGGCGGCGCGCAGGACGATCACGACGTAGACCGCCGGAAGGACGAGCACGAAGTCGGCCGAGCGCATCAGCAGGGCGTCGAGGCCTCCACCCCGGAATCCGGCCAGCGCCCCGAGGGCGGCGCCGATCAGCAGCGCCCCGGCCGCCGCCACCATCGCGACGCCGAGCGACAGCCGCGCCCCGCGGAGGAGCCGGGCGAGAATGTCGCGCCCGAGCGGGTCGCCGCCGAGCGGCAGCCAGGGCCCTCCGGGTCCGTCGCCGGACAGCAGCGCGCCGTCCGACACCAGTCGCAGCGCGACCGGATGGGCGCGATCCTCTGCGAACCGGTGCTCCAGCCGGTTGACCATGCGGAGCGGATAGATGAAGGGCCGTCGCCAGCGTCCGGCGTCGTCGCGAACATGGGGGCGCATGGGCGGGGCGTAGCCGAGCCCGGCAAACTGGGTCCCGGCGTCGTGGGGCAGCGCCAGACCGCCGAACGGGACCGCCAGCGCCAGAGCCGCGACGACCGCCAGGCCGGCCAGACGGGCCGGCCTCATGCCGCCGTCTCGAGGCGCGGGTCGAGCATCGCCGCCGCGACGTCGGTGATGAAGATGCCAGCGGCGAGGCCGACGGCGCCGGCGGCGGCGCAGCCGGCGGCCAGGTAGAGGTCGCGCGCCTGCAGCGCCTGGTACATCAACTGTCCCAGGCCGCTCCACGAGAGGACGACTTCAACGGCGAACGATCCGCTGAGGACGCTGCCGATGATGATGCCGTAGACGGCGAGCACCGGGCCAAGCGACAGCCGGAGCGCGTGCCGCCAGACGATGAGCCGCGTCGGGACGCCGCGCGCCCGGGCCGCCGCCATGCACGGCTGGCCGAGCGCCTCCCGGATGGCCGCCGATTGCAGGCGCTCGATCGTGGCGGCCATGGGGAGCCCGAGGGCCAGCGAGGGAAGCACCAGGTACCGGACCGTGGTGGCGAGGCTCGTCGTCCAGCCGGCGCCGGCCGCGACGTTGGGGAGGCCGCCGGCCGGCAGGAGGCCGGTCCGCGCCGCAATCAGCAGCAGCACCAGCGACATGATGAGCGGCGGCGCCGACAGCAGGACGATCGAGGCGCCCGTCGCGGCGGCTGCCGTCACACTCCCCTGCCGGCTGCCCGTCAGGATCCCGGCCGGGATCCCGATCATCGTCGCCAGCGCGAGGGCCGACAACCCGAGCAGGACGGTGCGGCCGGCGCGCTCCCGGATCAGGGTGGACACCGGCCGGTGGAAATGCAGCGACTCTCCGAGGTCCAGCCGCACGGCGCGCGACAGCCAGGTCACGTACTGCTGCGCCAGCGGCTGGTCGAGACCGAGGCGGTGGCGCTCGGCCGCGAGGACGCGCGGATCGGTGGCGAACGCGTCGGCCGGGGGGGCGACGCGGGCGAGCAGCAGGACGGCGGACGAGACCACGAGCACCAGCAGCGCGGCGGCGCCGGCGCGCCGCAGCACGAAGCGGAGGAAGCCTGGGGGCACGTCTCTCTTTTCGGCCGCAAGGGGCTCGCGGGTCAGCCTCAGCGCGTCGAGCCGTCCGCCAGCGTGTCGGCGCTCCAGAGCAGCTGGGGAATCTGCGGCGCCGGCTGGGGATTGCGGACCCGGGTGCTGGTCGCGATCGTCACCTCCGGCGCCGCGAAATAGATCGCCGGCAGCTCCCGGGCGAGGATCGCCTCGGCCGATGCGATGAGCTGCTGCCGTTCCGCCAGGTCGGTGGCCCGCGCCTGGCGCGTGAACAGATCGTCGATCTGCGCCTCCCAGTCCGTCGCCGGTGCCGCCTGCCGCGGGTTCCAGAAATGAAAGTTTCCAGAGCTCAGCCAGAATTGCGGGTTCAGCGCCGGGTCGGTCGAGCTCGCCTGGACGCCGAAATAGATGGTGTCGTAATCGCCGCGGGACCAGCGCTCGAAGAGGGCGCCGGGATCCAGCCCGGCGACGTCCACCGTCAGACCGGCCTGGCGCAGCTGCTCCTGCAGCACGGCGGCCGTGCGCTGCCGGATCGTATGTCCCTGCTGCGTGACGATCGAAAAGCGCGCCGGCACCCCGGCGGCGTCTTCCAGCGTGCCGTCGCCGTTGCGATCCGACAGGCCGGCGGCCGCGAAGAGATCCCGGGCCTTCAGCAGATCGTGGTCGCACTCGGGGCGCACCGGGGCGTACCACTTCTGATTGCCCGGCGTAATCGGGCTGTAGATCGGCACCCCGGCGCCGAGGTAGACGGCGTCGACGATGGCGTCGCGATCGATCGCGCACGACACGCCCTGCCGGAAGGCACGGCTCCTGAGCCACGGCGCTCGCGGGTCGCCGCTGCCGGCGGTCGAGAGGTTGAACCACAGCAGGTTGGGATCGAGTCCCACCCCCGCATCGATCAGCCGCACGGTTCCCTGGGCGGCCAGCCGGCGGAACGTCACGAAGTCCTCCGGCCGGATCTCGCCGTTGGCCATCAGATCGATCTGCCCCTGCTGCATGCGCAGCGCCTCGGTGTTCTGATCGCTCACGACGACGACCGTCAACTGGTCCAGATAGGGCAGCTGGATGCCGGCGGCATCCCGGCGCCAGTAGTGCGGATTCCTCTTGAAGACCAGCTGCTGGCCCGAGGCGTGCGCGGACAGCACGAACGGACCGAGGCCGGCGATCTCGTCGAGCGGCGACGTCACTGCCCAGGCGGCGCGGAACTGCCCCGCATCGAGTGCCTTCTGCAGCCGGTGTCTCGGCAGCATCGGCACATCGTCTATCAGCCGCAGGCCGGCGGCGGACGGCGCGGCGAGGCGGATGATGACCGTCGCGGGGTCCGGCGCCTCGACGACGAGCGGCCGACCGGCGCTGTAGGTGTCGGACGCGAGCACCGCGTTGACGCGCGGGTCGTAGAGGGCCGCGAACGAGAACAGCACGTCGGCCGACGAAAACGGACTGCCGTCCGAGAACGTCAGGCCCTGGCGGAGCCGGAGGGTGTAGCTCAAGCCGTCGGCGGATTGCGTCCAGCTCTCGGCCAGCCAGGGTTCCAGGCGGTCGGTCGTGCGGTCCACCCGGACGAGCGGCGCCTGGGTGAGGAGCGACAGCAGTTCGCCGGCGGCGGACTGGTCGACGTAGCGGTTGTAGCTGCCGGGCTCCGAGCGGAGAGAGGCCGTCAGCGACCCGCCGCGGACCGGCAGGTCTGCGGATGGGGGCTGCCCTGCGGACTGCGGCGCGCCGGACGGCCGCCGCCGGACGACGAAGAGCGCTCCCGCGAGTGCGGCAAGAACGATCGCGACGACGACGATTCGAGTGGTCCTGGCCACGGATGACCCTCACCGGCCAAGTTATTGGCCGCTCCAGAAAGATAGAAAAGCCCGGCTATTCGGACGGGTCGCGGCTACCCGCCCGATTCGCCCGGCTCTCGGGTCAATGGGTTGGCTGACGACGGGCTGCCGCGCCGGGTCCGGTCCGGGCCGGCCGGCAAGCACGAAATGGTGCGCCGCCGACGAAATGCGCCTGAAAACATGCGCGAGCTCGGCCGGGACGAAAGTAATTGTCCACGGAAATTCCCAAACGGCGGGATGGCACTCCCTGTGCGTTGATGAATGGGCAGTTCTCCACAACCCATTTCCAGTCAGGGCGTACCTCATGACCCAGGGTGCATTGGCCTCTTTGTCGGCTCGGCGCGCACTGTTGTGCAGTCTTGCGGCGGCGCTCGTGTTCGCAGCGGCCGTGCCGGCGCAGGCCGGCCCGCACCGCGCCCGGCTGTCCCGCGATCTGGCGGATCGCATCGCCGCCGGCGGCGCCGGCACGGCGGAGGTCATCGTCTCCGGCACGCCCGAGCAGCTGCGGGCCCTGGCGGAGCGCCACGGGGCCCGGGTGACGAAGTCCCTGCATGAGGGGGCGGTCCTCCAGGTGCCGGCGAGCGAGCTTGGATCCTTCAGCGAGGATCCGGACGTGGATCATGCGTCGGGCGATGTACCGGTGCAACGCGCCATGGCGGTGACGACGGAGGCGACGGGGGCGACCCAGGTGTGGGACGGCGGCCTCAAGGGGTTCACGGGCCGCGGCGTTGGCGTCGCGGTCATCGATTCGGGCGTCGCCTGGCACAAGGATCTGCGCGCCCGCATCGTCGCGAGCGTCGACTTCACGGCCGGCAAGCCCGGCGAGCGCGATCCGTTCGGGCACGGCACGCATGTCGCGGGCATCATTGCCGCCTCCGGCGACGGCGGCTACCGGGGCATCGCGCCCGGGGCGGCGATCATCAGCCTGCGGGTGCTCGGGCCGGACGGGTCGGGGCGGACGAGCGACGTCATCAATGCGATCGACTGGGCGATCGCCCACCGGGCGCAGTATCGCATCCGGGTGATCAACCTGTCGCTCGGCCACCCGGTGCTGGAGTCGTACCGCGACGATCCGCTCTGTGCGGCGGTGCAGCGCGCGGTGGACGCCGGCATCGTCGTCGTCGCGGCGGCCGGCAATCTCGGGAAGACGGCGGCGGGCGTGCCGATCGTCGGCGGCATCATTTCGCCGGGCAATGCGCCGGCGGCGCTGACGGTCGGGGCGCTCAACACTTTCGGGACGCCGTTGCGATCCGACGACCGGATGGCGACCTACAGCTCGCGGGGGCCGACGGCGATTGACGGGGTCCTCAAGCCGGAGCTGGCGGCGCCGGGGAACAAGATCATCGCCACCGGATCGTTCGGGTCGTATCTGGCGGGGGCGTATCCGGAGCGGGTGGTGGCGGGCCAGGGGTCGCACATCTATATGCAGATGAGCGGGACGAGCATGGCGTCGGCGGTGGTGTCGGGGGCGGTGGCGCTGCTGCTGGAGGCGAACCCGCGGCTGCGGCCGGCGGATGCGAAGCTGGCGCTGCAGCTGACCAGTTCGCGGGTCGCCGGGGCGGGCCTGATTGAGGCGGGCAGCGGCAGCCTGAACATCGCCAGCGCGGTCAAACTGAGCCTCGGCGACGTGGTGACGCCGACGTGGATTGCCGGGGAGATGCAGGCCTGGAGCGGGGTGGCGTTTGGGGGGGGGCCGCAGGAAGCATCTCAGCAGTCGATCGCCTTATCCTCGCTTCATCTGTTCGTCATTGGGACTCTCGGCAGTGCACCGTGGCGCCAGACGATCGTGTGGGGAGAATCTCGCGTCGCTAATGACACTGCCGCCGCCGGCCAGACCATAGTCTGGGGCGAGACAATAGTTTGGGGTGAGACAATAGTTTGGGGTAGGAGACAATAGTTTGGGGTAGCAATAGTTTGGGCCGACGGCACACTAAAGGGCAGCACAATCGTATGGTCTGACGGCTCAAGTTCAGCGAACACTATCGTTTGGAGCGACTGACAGCTCCACGACAAGCACGTAAGGAAACGGAGGATATAATGGCTCGTATCATTATCTGGGGAGACTAGTTGCTTCTGCGCCATCGACCATGCAGCAAACAGTAAATCTAAGCACCGGCGCTCGCGTCTACATCGGTGCGGTAATTGCCGCCGGCTTGCTGGCCGTTACAACGTCTTTGTATAGCCTGGTCACCGACCCCGTCAGCTTCCATTGGTCGCTGTTAGCGGGCCTCACTCTGCTGAGCGGTTCGTTCACAGTTCGCATTCCCACAATACCCGCGAGACTTTCAGTCTCGGAGACATTCGTTTTCGCCGCCGTCCTGCTGTTTGGTCCGGCGGCGGCTACGATGATCGTCGTCCTGGATAGCCTAGTAATTTCGCTGTGGTTGCGAAGTCGATCCCAGAGCCCTTCCAGGGTACTCTTCAACATGGCGGCGCCATCCGTCGCCATATGGATCGCATCGCACGTCTTCTATTTGTTGGCTGCGATTCAGCCTCTGTCCCATTCGACGCAACCTATCCTTCCGCTTCTGGGGCCTCTTGTCGCGTTAGCTCTAGTTTACTTTCTACTGAACAGCGTTTTCGTGGCACTCGCCGTTGCAGCAGAAAAGCACGTTTCTGCATATCACGTGTGGCGCGATAATTTTCTATGGCTCTCACTTAACTATTTTAGTGGAGCGTCCGTAGCCGCTCTCCTCCTTCCATATTTACAGCCTGCACAGCCGGAATTTGCTCGCGTCGTGGGCATATTGCTTCCGCTACTCTTAATCTCATACTTGACGTTCAAGACGGCTATGGGCAGGGTGGACGACGCGAATCGACACTTGAGCGAGCTAAACCGGCTCTATTTATCCACCATCGAGACTCTTGCGATGGCAATCGACGCAAAGGACCAGATCACCCACGGACATATTCGGAGAGTGCAGCTCCACGCAGTTCGACTTGCTAAAGCAATGGGAGTCAGAGACGAAGCTCAGATTCGGGCTATCGAAGCGGCGGCCTTACTCCACGACATGGGCAAGCTGGCGGTGCCTGAATATATTCTAAATAAACCGGGCCCGCTCACTCCGGCGGAGTTCGACAAGATGAAGCTACATGCGAGCGTTGGCGCGGACATCCTCTCGGCTATCGATTTCCCATACCCAGTTGTACCCATCGTCCGTCACCACCACGAAAACTGGGATGGCTCTGGCTATCCTGACCGACTAGAGGGATCGGATATCCCCATCGGCGCCCGTATCCTCTCCGTAGTCGACTGCTTCGACGCTTTGACTTCGGATCGACCCTATCGTCCGAGGCTATCCGACAAAGATGCGTTAAAGATTGTGTCTGAACGACGAGGAACGATGTATGACCCGCTGGTCGTTGACACTTTTCTACTGGAACATGCGGGTGGCGAGCTTGATGCGAGCTCGGCAAGAGACGGGCGACCCGTGGCCGCAACCGCTCTGTTTTCGGTTCGTCGAACGCCACCTACGGCGAACGAAGGACTCGAAGACATAGCCTCAAGTAGTGAAGAAATGTTGGCTCTGTTTGAGTTAACCAAGGAGTTGAGCGGTAGAGCAAGCACGACCGACGTCGCTGAGATTACGCTGCACCATCTACGAAGAATGATTCCGGCGTCATTGTTGGCCGCTTACCTAATCGAGCGGAATTCCGGGGAACTGATCTGCGCTTCTGCGCTGGGCGAACATTCCGACCTTCTACGAGGCTTACGTATCCCTGTAGGAAAGAGACTGAGTGGCTGGGTTGCGGCGAATCACCAGACAATTCGAAATTCAGATCCCCTATTAGATCTAGGTGAGTCCGGCCGCGCCATCGTTCCAAGGCTCCGAAGTTGCCTCAGCACGCCGTTAGTCGCAGACGACGAGGTGGTTGGGGTTCTGTCGATTTACTCCACAACGATTGAGGCTTTTTCGGCTGAACATCAGCGAATCTTAGAAGCAGTCGCAAGACACATCGCGTCAGCCGTTAGACGTGTCCATAGCGGCGATTCGGCCGGCCCATTGACGTCGGGATTAGCGGGCTCCAGTGAGCTTCTGTCGCGCGATCTAGCGGTGCCGATCACTTTGATTTTCGTTACCCTTTCCGCATTGGCCGAGTCCGCGTTTGGTGTAGCCGGGCAGGTCGAGGAGGTCTCTGCGTTTGCGCTGCGCGTTCCTACCTGCCTTCGGAAACATATTAGACCGTCCGACCTGTGCTTCCGTCTTCGGGATGGTGAGTTTGTTGTCGTTCAGTTCGAAAGTACTGTAGCCCTTGCTGCGTCTATTGCTGACTCGATTCGGACTCATCTAGCGGAGGAGGTGTCATCGGGGTCCGTCAAGATGGAGATCAAGACAGCGATCTCGTCGGCGCCGACCGACGGTGAAGACGTCGAAGCACTCATAGCGACCGCGCGACAGCGCATTCAGAGCTCGGTGGTATTCCAACAGGGCCCTGACTCGGTGCACTGATGCACACGCAACCGCAGTGGGCTGTCGTTGAACGTCCCCTCGCCGATGGACGGTTCTCTGTGGCTCTACAGGCCCTCACCTCGGCTGCGGACTACTTTCAGAGGCTCGACCTTCAAAAGTTCGACTGGCTTGAGGTGGAGCTTTTGTACCACTGCGGACGAACAGAAGCTGCGGTTCGCAGAGCCAATGCATCGATTGCCGCCCACGCTGAAGCGGCAATTCCTCTCGCCAGGCTGACTTATATTTTAGGGATGGTCGCCTTTGATGCAGGCGACCTAGTTGAAAGCTCTCGGCAGATACGCAAATGCCAGTTACTGTCGGAGACTACCGGGGATCGCTATTTGATCAGCCGCGCGCAATTAGCTACTTTCCGGCTTAGCTCAGATTCTTTGTCTGGCGCTCTGCCGACCATTGCGGCGGTTCGGCGTGCGGTAGCCAGCAGCGGAGACGTCCATCAGCTAGTTGAACTTCGTTTACAGTTTGCGCAGGCGAGTGCATCGCGGCACAGCGTCAGAGACGCACGAGCTCATGTTCTAGCCGCCGCCGATCTTCTAAGGTGTTCTCCAAATGTGTGGCTCCAGGCACGTGTCCACCTCGGCTTATCCGTGACTGACAGTTTGTCGGGGGACGCGTATTCCGCTATGGAGAATGCGAAGATTTCTGTCGCGCTCGCCGGTGATTCTGGATGCCGCAGAACTTTGCTGGGTGGACGCATCAATTTAGCCCATGCTCTTCAGCTTCTCTCCGAGTTTGAGTTGGCGCGGGCCGAACTGAGGGATGTTCTCCGGGAGGAACCGTCGGATGTCTCGCTCAGAATCGCCGCGATCGATTGTCTCGCAAATTTGTTCATGGGGGAGGGACGTCTACACGAGGCCGCAGACGTACCTCTCAGACCTCGATACGTTTCGTGGGAAGCTGCCACCTGCATACGTCTCACGATGGGCTGACTTGACGATTCGTCATACTAACGTTCGCCTGCTTCAGCTGATGGGCCGATGGAGTGAGGCCGAGGTAGCGCTACTTGATGGACTGCACGCCGCCACCGCTTACGAGGACAGCTCATGGCGTGCTCGATTTCATTTGTTGAAGCTTAAGGGTTACATCGGAAGCCATCAGTACGATGACGCCGGAAGCCTGCTGGGGGAATTCGATATTACCCACGAGACGCTGAATGAACTGTGCGAAAAAACAGCAATTATAGGTGCGGGAAATTTTGGAACCAAGCATTATTCTGCGGGTGAAGAAAAGCTAAGACGGTCACGGCGAATTGCAGCTGGCTTGGGCAAAAGTAATCATGAGACCGAAATTTCTTGGCTTTTGAATTCAGTCTCGGCGTCAAACGCCCAGTCCGCGCACCCGGAGGCATTCTCCAGTCTGCCGGCGCCCGACCTCGACTCCGCGGTCGCGCTCCTCGAACTGGGTGGACATCCCCATATCCTCGCCCACGAGGCCGTCGCCGTCATCCGCGCCGCCGGCTGCGCCAGCGCCGTGGCGATTGCCGCCGGGCCGCCCGGCGCCGCGCGCCTGGTGGACGCGCATGGCTGGGACCCCGCCACCGCCGCCGACGCGGCGCGCGGCCTCGGCTCGTGCGAGCGCATCCCCCTCGGCGTGCATCGCGATGAGCCGTGGGTGCTCCTCGTCGAGCCGCGCCCCGAGCTCGAACACCGCTGCACCCTCATCGCCATCCGCAAGCTCCTCGCCACCGCGCTGACGCTCGACCGCTACCGCCGCGAGGAAAAGCAGCGCGCCGCGCTCTGGCCCGCCGAAACCCTCGACGGCGACCCGGACAGCATCTGGGCCTCCGCCGAAGTCTCCGAGGTGCTGTCGGTGGCCCGCCGCATCGCCCCGACCCCGCTGCCGATCCTCGTCACCGGAGAAACCGGCACCGGCAAGGAGATGCTCGCCCGCGCCGTCCACCGCGCTTCGGATCGCGCCGACCGCCCGTTCGTCCCCTTCAACTGCACCGCCGTGCCGCGCGACATGCTCGAAAGTCAGCTCTTCGGCTACCGCAAAGGGGCGTTCACCGGCGCCGATGCCGCATTCCAGGGCGTCATCCGCTCCGCCGCCGGCGGCACGCTCTTCCTCGACGAGATCGGCGAGATCGGCCTCGACGTCCAGCCCAAGCTGCTGCGCTTCCTCGAAGCCTCCGAAATCCATCCGCTCGGCGAGTCGCAGCCTCTCAAGGTCGACGTCCGCGTCGTCGCCGCGACCAACGCCAGGCTCGAACAGCTGGTCGCCGAAGGACGCCTCCGCGAGGACCTCTTCTACCGCCTCAACGTCATTCGCCTGCGGCTGCCGCCGCTGCGCGAACGGCGCGAGGAGATCCCGCCGCTCGTCGATCACTACCTGAGGAAATACGGGGATGAACTGAAGAAGGGGCGGCCAACGCTGAGCGACGAGGCGCTCGAATATCTGCTGCTCTACAGCTGGCCGGGCAACCTCCGGCAGCTCGCCAACGAAGTCCGGCGCATGGTGGCGCTCGCCGATGCCGACGCCACGCTCACGCCGGCGATGCTGTCGCCGGAAATTCGGGCGTCGCGCCGGACCATCCCCGCGGCGCCGGGGCCCGAGGGTGATCCGGGCCTCCACATCGGCCTCCATCAGCCGCTTCCTGCCGCAGTCGAGCTCCTCGAGCAGACCATGGTCCGCCGCGCCCTCGACCGCAGCCACGGCCGGGTCGAGGAAGCCGCGAAGCTGCTCGGCATCTCGAGGAAGGGCCTGTTCCTCAAGCGCCGGCGCTGGGGCATCGGCCCCCCTTCCTGAATCAGCCCTCGCCGAGCGCGCGCTTCGCCTGGCGGTTGTGGCGCATGATGTGGGCCGTCGCCCACTCGCCGATCTGATACACGCTGATCGCGCCGACGATCGGATGGACGACGCCCATGCCGCCGCCGCGCTCGGCGGTCAGCGACTCCAGCGCCCTGGCCATCCGCGCTTCGGACGCCTCGAGCGCCGCCACCGCATCGCTACAGCGGACCGCTGCCGGCGGCAGCACCGCCGCCGGCGCTTCCAGGCGGTCCGGCAGTGAGGCGGCCAGCTCCGTCCACGCCCGCTCCCGGAACCCGGCCTCGAGCGGCCGCGCCGCCGGGATATCCCCAGAAATCATCCCCGCGAACCGCGTCGTGACCGCCGCCACGTGCCAGCCAATCTGCGCCGCCGACCAGCGCCCCTCCACCGACCGCTCCGCCGCCGCCGCCTCCGCGCCGCGAAGCCGGGCCACCAGGCGCTGGTTCGCCTCGAGGAAGGCCTGGCGCAGGGCGGCGCTTCTCGGCATCAGCTCAGACATCGACGTCGCCTCCGTGCAGAACTCCCGACCTACCCCCGCCGGCCGCCGAAAAACGACGGAATCGGCAGGTCGCGCATGGTGTGCAGCCCCGGCGCCGCCGCGAGAATCTTCGGCAGCGAGTTGACGACAATCGCGGCGGTCGCGATGTCGCCGTGGACCCCGCCGTCGATCTTCATCCGCAGCGCCGGCGACCCCGTGATCTCGACCGAGTCGAACGACTCGGGCGCCCCCAGATAGGCCTCCATGTGCAGGGTGATGACCGCAACGCCGTCGCGGTAGCCGACCCCGTCCTGGACCAGGCCGCAGACAAAGCCCGGGTCCACCGCCAGGAATTCGCTCGCCACCGTCTCCACCGCCATCTTCGGCTCGATCGTGTCGGTGATGCGGTCGAGCTTCCAGCCCAGGGCGTCGGCAATCATCGACACCGACTCCGCCAGACCGACGTGGCGGACGCTGCCATCGTCCACCTTCCGCTGGAACTGCTCCCGCGTCAGCCCGGTGCCAATCTTCTGCTGGAACGGCAGCCGCCGGATCCGGGCATCCTGAATCCGATCGATCCGGATCGCCTCGATGCGCTCGCAGACACCGGTCAGCGTGATCGGCAGCGCGTCCATCACGAAGCCCGGGTTCACGCCGGTCCCGAGCACCGCGACGCGCGACTTCTTGGCCAGCGCGTGAATCGTCCGCGCATACTTCAGGTTGCCGCGGGTCGGGTAGGCGAGCTCCTCCGTGGTCGAGACGATCGGGACGCGCAGCCGCAGGATGGCTTCCATCTGCGGCAGCACCTGCCGCAGCGACGAGCTGGTGCAGAGCACCACGACGTCCGGCGCAGCGGCCTTGATGGCCTTGCGGACATCTCCCGAGACCTTGACCCGGAGCGGCCGGCCCACCCCGGCCACCTCTCCCAGATCGCGCCCGACTTTGGCCGGGTCGATGTCGGCGGCGCCGACAATCCGAAAGCCCTTGCGGGCGGCGATCTGGCGGACCACGCCCGCGCCGATCGGACCAAGCCCCACGTGCATGACCCTGATCGGGCCGCTCTTCACTGCCATCTGCTGACTCCTCGCGCCATCTGGTTCCGCGCTGAATTATACCCGCGGGCGCCCGGCCGCCCGGCCGGGACCCTCCGGGTTCTGGTGTAGGATTGGCGCGTGCTCGCGCGCTGCGCTGTGGTTGTGGCCCTGTTGATCCTCGGCGGCACGGCGCTTCCGGCGCAGCCCCCTGCCCGCGGACCTTCGACCGGCGCCGCGCCGCAACCCGTCGCCCCCCCGCCCGCGACCCCGTCGCCGCGAAACGCCAGCTACGCCATCTCGGCCCGGCTCGACCCACAGAGCCGGACGCTGACCGGCGATGAGCTCCTGACCTGGCGCAACACCTCGCGCCGGGTGGCCGACACGCTGCAGTTCCACCTCTACTACAACGCCTGGCGCAACACGCGCTCGACCTGGATGCGCGAGCGGCTCCAGAGGGAGCCGGCCCTCGCGACCCGTCCCGAGGCGGACTGGAGCTGGATCGACCTCACCAGCCTGCGCGTCATCCCGCGGGGCGGGACGCCGGCGGACCTGCTCGCCCGCGCCGTGTTCATCGCCCCGGACGATAACAACCCCGACGATCGAACGGTCCTGCAGGTGCCCCTCGACCGCCCGGTCGCGCCCGGCGAGACCATCAACGTGCAGATCGGCTGGTCCTCGCGCGTGCCGCGCACCTTCGACCGTACCGGCGTCACCGGCGACTTCTATTTCGTCGCGCAATGGTTCCCCAAAATCGGCGTCCTCGAGGACGCCGGCTGGAACACGCACCAGTTCCATTCAGCAACCGAATTCTTCGCCGACTTCGGCAGCTACGACGTCCGTCTCACCGTCCCGAAAGGCTGGATCGTCGGCGCCACCGGTCTCGAAAAGGAACGCCGCGACGAGGCCGATGGCACCACCACCCACCGCTACGCCGAAGACGACGTCCACGATTTCGCCTGGACGGCGAGCCCGCACCTGGTCGAGCGGACGGCGGCGATCGAGCGGGCCGGGCGGCCGCCGATCGCCCTCCGGCTGCTGCTCCAGCCCGAGCACGCGGGCCAGGCCAACCGTCACATCGACGCCGCCCGCGCCACGCTCACCCGCGACGGCGAGTGGTTCGGCCCCTATCCCTATAGCCACCTGACCATCGTCGATCCGGCGTGGCAGAGCCGGACCGGCGGAATGGAGTACCCCACTCTCATCACCGCCGGCTCCCGCTGGCTGGCGCCCCGCGGCTCGAACACTCCCGAAGGCGTCGTCGTCCACGAAACCGGGCATCAGTTCTGGTACGGCGTCGTCGCCACCAACGAGTTCGAGGATGCCTGGATGGATGAGGGCATCAACAGCTACGCCCAAGGACGCGTGATTGAAGCCGCGTTCGAGCCGAACTACTACACGAAGCGGTATTTCGGCGGCTTCGTCCCCTGGGTGTTTCGCGACTTCCCGCTGCCGCGCGGCAGCGAGCGGATGGCCTCGGTACCGCGCCGCGCCGCGGAGCGATGTGCTGTCCTCCCCGACCTGGCGGTTCTCGCCGGTGACCGCGCCCGCCATCACCTACGGCAAGACCGCGCTGTGGCTGCAGACACTCGAGCGGCACCTCGGCTGGCCGACGATGCAGCGGGTGATGTCGACGTACTACACGCGCTGGGCGTTCCGCCATCCCAGGCCTGCCGACTTCTTCGCGATCGTCAACGAAGTGACGGGGCAGGATTTCACCTGGTTCTTCGATCAGGTCTATCGCGGATCCGGCGTCTTCGACTACGCCGTCACGTCGCTCGGCAGCGAGCGCGACGGCGTCCGCGGCTACGTCGGTGAGGGCGGATCGCGCAGCTTCGCCTCGGACCAGGGCACGGGGTATGTCTCGACGGTCGTCGTCGGCCGGCTGGGCGACGGCATCTTCCCGGTCGATGTGCGGCTGGTGCTCGACGGCGGGGAGGAAGTCCGCTGGCACTGGGACGGGCGCGACCGCTGGAAGGCGTTCACGGTCCGGAAGCCGGCGCGCGCCGCCTTCGCGGAGATCGACCCGGAGCGGGTCCTGGCCCTCGACGTCAACACGACGAACAACTCCGCGTCGCTCGCGCCGCGGGCCGGCGCGGCCGCCAGGAAGTGGTCGCTGACCTGGATGATCTGGCTGCAGGACCACCTCATGACCTACGGGTTCTTCGTCTGATGCG
Organism: uncultured Acidobacteriota bacterium; assembly: GCA_963750475.1. GTDB lineage: Bacteria > Acidobacteriota > Vicinamibacteria > Vicinamibacterales > 2-12-FULL-66-21 > JALZOC01. The sequence goes on along the minus strand of CAVVQQ010000003.1, from coordinate 347,900 downwards.
GGCCACCGCGGCATTCCGTGACGGCGTCCGGCGGGTGAACGGCGCGCCGGTACTCGTCGCCGGCATGTTCGTCCTGACCCTCGTGTTCGCGCTGCCGCTGTCGTATCTCGTGCGCGGAATGATCGCGGCGCAGCTCGGCCCGAGCATGGCGGCCGTCTCGGCCGCGTCGGGCACCAACTACGGCTGGTGGGAGGAGTTCCTCGCCCAGGCGTCCGGGCTTGGCCGGACCTTCGTGCCGTCGATTGTCGGGTTCGGCGCCGTCCTCGACAATCTCCAGGGAGTCGTGGACCACCTGCCGCTCGCCTCGGCGCTGGCCGTCGTCACCGCGGCCTGGCTGGTCGTCTGGTCGTTCCTGAGCGGCGGGATTGTCGATCGCCTCGCCCGGGCGCGGAAGACGCGATCGCACGGCTTCTTCGCCGCCTGCGGCGTCCACTTCTGGCGCCTCCTCCGGCTCGGCGTCGTCGTGCTGCTCGCCTATGGGTTTTTGTTCCGGTACGTCCATGGCTGGCTGTTCACGGCCGCGCTCGACCGCCTCACCCGGGATGTCACGGCGGAGCGGACGGCGTTCGCGCTCCGCGGGCTCGCCTACCTGGTTTTCGGCGCCCTGGTCGTCGGCTGCAACATCACCTTCGATTACGCGCGAATCCGGCTGGTGGTCGAGGACCGGCGGAGCGCCATCGGAGCGCTCTTCGCCGCGCTGCGCTTCCTGCGCCGCCACCGGGGGGCGGTGCTTGGCCTTTATGCGTTGAATGCCGTAGCATTCCTCCTGCTGGTCGGGCTCTACGGCGCGGTCGCGCCGGGAGCACCCCGGCAGACCTGGTCGCTCCTGGCCGTTCTGGCAATCGGGGAGCTTTACATCCTCGGGAGGCTGTATCTGAAACTGCTCTTCTACGCGTCGGAAACAGCGATGTTCCAGGGTGAGCTGGCCCACGCCGCCTACACCGCCGCCCCCACGGTGCTCTGGCCGGACTCGCCGGCCGCCGAAAGCATCGCCAACGCGGACCGTCTTCCCCTGTCCTGAGTCCGACCGGATCCATGGCCCCCCGGGTATTCAAGAACGCGCGCATCCTCATCGTCGACGACGAGGAGCCGAACATCGAGATGCTGCGGCGCCTGCTCGAGCGCGCCGGCTTCAGCCGGATCGAGAGCACCACGGACGGCCGCGAGGTGCCCGACCTCTATGTGAAGTTCCGTCCGGACCTCATCCTCCTCGACCTGCACATGCCGCTCTGCGACGGGCTGGCCGTGATGGACGAACTGAACCAGATCGCCGAGTCCACTTACCTGCCGATCCTGATGCTCACCGGCGACGACACGCAGGAGGCGCGGCGCGAGGCGCTGTCGCGCGGCGCCAAGGACTTTCTCAACAAACCGTTCCACAGCGACGAAGTGCTGCTGCGGATCGGGACGCTGCTCGAGACCCGCTTCCTCTATCTTCAGATTCAGAGCCAGAATCAGATCCTCGAAGCGAAGGTCCGCGACCGGACGCGCGAGCTCGAATCGGCGCAGATCGAGATCATCGAGCGCCTCGCCAGGGCGGCGGAGTTCCGCGACGACAACACCGGCCAGCACACCGAGCGCGTCGGCCAGATGGCGGCGCTGCTCGCCCGCCAGATCGGGCTGCCCGACTCCCAGGTCTCCCTGATCCGCCGGGCCGCGCCGCTGCACGACGTCGGCAAGATCGGGATCCCGGACTCCATCCTGCTCAAGCTCGGCAAGCTCAGCCCGGAGGAGTTCGCCATCGTCAAGACGCACACGACCATCGGCGCGAAAATCCTCTCCGGCAGCCGCTTCACGATCCTGCAGCTGGCGGAGGAGATCGCCTTCAACCATCACGAGCGATGGGACGGTGAGGGCTACGCCGGCGTCGCCGGCTCGTCGATTCCGCTGGTCGGCCGCATCGTCGCGGTGGTCGACGTGTTCGACGCGCTGACCCAGAAGCGCCCCTACAAGGCGGCCTGGCCGGTGCCCGACGCCCTCGCCGAGATGGAACGGCAGCGCGGCAGCCAGTTCGACCCGACGCTCGTCGACGCCTTCCTGCGCGTCGTCGAGGCGCGCGAGCCGCAGATGCCGCTCATCTGACCGGACGACGACTCCTATGAGCCTGCAATCGGATCGCATCACGGAGTGGCTGCGCCGGCAGCTGGAGGCCCGCGGCGGCCGCGGCTTTGTCGTCGGCGTCAGCGTCGGCGTGCAGTCGGCCGTCGTCTCGCGGCTCTGCCAGATGGCCGCCCCGGAGCGTACGCTGGGGCTGCTGATGCCGTGTGACGACGCCGAGGCGGACGCCGCAGGGACACTCGCGGCCGCGGGCCAGTTCGCGGTGCCGGCGACGATCGTCGACCTGGCGCCGGCCTGTCAGCGCCTGGCGGCGGATCTCGGCGCGGCCCTCCGGCGCCCGGGCGCCGGCGGCGGCGGCGCCAGTCAGGGTCTCCCGCTTCCCGCGCTCGCCAGCCTGAAGGCGCGGCTCCGTCAGGCGGCGCTCCACGTCACCGGCAGCGCCCTCGGCCATCTCGTCGCCGGGACGAGCAGCCGCAGCGAGATTCTGATGGGGTACGTCACGAAGGACGGTGACGGCGGCAGCGATCTCCTGCCGGTCGGCGGCCTGCTGCGGGGCCAGGTCCTGACGCTGGCGCGCGAGCTCGGCGTCCCGGAAGAAATCGTCGAGAGCGCGTCGCGCGCCGCGCTGCGGCCGGCGCAGGCCGAGGGGGAGGATATCGGCGTGACCTACGCGGACCTCGATCGCTACGTCAGCGACGGCCCGGACAGCGTGTCGCCGGCGCTGGCGATGCGCATCGAGCGGCTGATGCGCGGCGCCGAGCACAATCCCACCCTGCCGCCCTGGCCCGGCGACGACGACTAGCGGGTCGTCTTCGCCGACTGGCGGACCGCGTCGACGATGTGCCGGGCGGAAATGCCGTAGCGATCGATGAGCTCGTCGGGCTGGCCGCTGCGCGGGATCTCGCGGATGGCAAGCCGCCGCACCGCGAATCCTCCGGCCGCCACCGCCTCGCTGACCGCATCGCCGATCCCGCCGCTGGCGTAGTGGTCCTCGACCGTGATGACGGCGCCCGCCGTCGCCTCGGCCGCCTCGAGCAGCGTCGCCGCGTCGAGCGGCTGGACGGAATAGAGGTCGATGACGCGGATGCTGATCCCTTCCTTCTTCAGTTCATCGTGCGCCTTCAGCGCCTCGAAAACCGTCACCCCGGCGCCGACGACCACCGCCGCGTCCTGGCCGCTGCGGCGCAGGACCTTGCAGCCACCGATCGGGAACGCTTCGTCCGGCCCGTAGATGACCGGGGTCTTCGGCCGCGACGTCCGCATGTAGGCCATGCCCTGGTGCCTGGTCATCTCGACGACCAGCCGCTCGGTGCTCATCGCGTCGCACGGATAGAGCACGACGCAATCGGGGACGCTGCGCATCATCGCCAGATCCTCGAGCGCCATCTGCGACGGGCCGTCCTCGCCGATCGACACGCCGCAATGCGAGCCCGAGAACTTGACGTTGGAAAACGAGACGCCGCCCATCCGCACGAAGTCGCTGGCGCGCGACAGGAAACAGGCAAACGTCGACGGGAACGGGATGGCGCCGCGGGCCGCGAGCCCCATCGCGGCGCCGACCATCACCTGTTCGGCGATGAAGTTCTCGTAGAACCGGTCGGCGGCGACCTTCTCGAACTTGTCGCTGAAGGTCGAGTTCTTGACGTCGGCGTCGAGCGCGACGACGCGGGCGTCGACCTTGCCGACCGCGGCGAGCCCGGCGCCCCACGCCTCCCGGGTGGCGATGGTCTCGCCCATCTTGTAGGCCGGGGCCGGCATCCTCGAATAATCGGGGCGGGCCTCGCTGCGGCTCTTCGATCGGGGTCCCTGGATCGCCGGCTTCGGCTGCTCCCCCTGCATCTGCTGTCGCAGTTCGGCCACCGCCTGGTCGGCTTCCTCACCCTTCTTGAGCGCCTTGCCGTGCCAGCCGGGCTTTCCCTCGATCGCCGCCAGCCCCTTGCCCTTGAGCGTCCTGGCGAGCAGCATCGTCGGCCGGCCTTTCGTCGCCCGGGCCTCGGCAAATGCCTTCTGAAGCGCGGCGATGTCGTGCCCGTCGACGACAATCGCGTGCCAGCCGAACGCCGCCCAGCGCTTCGCGATCTCCTCCATCTCGTGGCCGAACTGCGTCGCCTGGCTCTGGCCGAGACCGTTGACGTCGATGATGCCGCAGAGGTTGTCGAGCTTGAAGTGGAGCCCCACGTCGGCCGCTTCCCAGACCGATCCTTCGGCCATTTCGCCGTCGCCGCAGAGCACGTAGGTGCGGTACTCGGAGCCGATGCGCCGGGCGTTCAGCGCCGTGCCGATGGCGGCGCAGATGCCCTGGCCGAGCGAGCCGGTGGCGACGTCGACGAACGACAGCCGGGGCGTCGGATGTCCTTCGAGGTCGGAGCCGATGGTGCGCAGCTTGAGGAGCTCTTCGCGCGGGAACAGGCCGACCTCTGCCCAGGCGGAATAGAGGATTGGCGCGGCGTGCCCCTTCGACAGCACGAACCGGTCGTTGTCCGGGTTCCGCGGATCCTTCGCGTCGAACCGCATCTCGTCGAAAAAGAGCGTCGCGACGATCTCGGCGGCGGAGAGGCAGGTCGTCGGATGGCCGGTGCCCGCTTCGCTGGTCGAAACGACCGAGTCGATCCGGAGCTGGGTGGCGATGTTGTTGAGGGCGGCAAGGGGTGTAGTCATGATGAGGTCCGTGCTGTCATCGGTCTGGAATCCGGCAGTGTATCACCGGAGGACGGCGCCCGGCATCGCGAGCAGGTAGCCGGCGGCGAGGGGGCCGTGCGCGGCCGCAAGAGGTCCCATCGCGGCCAGCGTCCGGTCCGCCAGCAGGGTGAATTCGTTGTCGCCCGACGACGCCGCGAGGCGCCGGAGCATCCGCGACATCTCGCAGTTGAGAGTGAACGGTTTGAGGCGCCGGCGGAGCAGCCCGACGGCGTCCTCATCCGGGCCGGCGCAATCGAAAAAGCCCCCGTCCGCCTCGTCCCACATCGTCCGCACGGCGTAGCGGGCAATCTCCTCGGCCATCATCTCGTAGACCACGTTCCCGGTGGTATCGAAGGCGTCGAGGTTGGCCGCGGCCATTGACGCCTGGTCGCCGAGCAGTCCCCGGATGCGCCCTCCGGCCGCGTGTCCGACGCCGTCGCCGGGCTTGTAGCAGGCGAGCAGCACCCGCTCGAGCGACTTCAGCGCGAAGTCGCGCAGGCCGTCGTCGCCGAACACGGCCGCGGCGTGGAGCGCCGCCGAGGCCATCTCGGCATTCCGGTCGGCGTAGAGCACGCGCCCGACCGGCGGCCCCGGACCCGCCGCGCGCGCCGCGGCATCGCCTTCATAGTAGGCCTCGTCGGCGCGCTGCGAGCCACCCCAGCCGCCGTCGACGGGATCGGCAAGCCAGGTCTGGATGTAGCGGAGCACGTCGGCGGCCCGCTCGGTGAAACGGCCGACGCCGTAGGCCGCGCCGGCGTCGAGGTAGAGGCGCAGCAGCGCGGCGTTGGTCTCGAGCATCTTCTCGGTGTGCGGCTGGCGCCAGCGGCGGCCGGCCGCATATCTGAAGAAGCCGCCGTCCACCTCGTCATAGAGTCCGCCCCAGCCCATGGCGTCGAGGCTGGCTTCGACGATGGTCCGGTAGGCAGGGTCCGCTGCCTCGGACGAGAGATCGAGCGCCAGGCGCAGCGGGGCGACCAGCGGAAACTTCGGCTCGACCCCGAAGCCGGCGTGCTCGCGGTCGAACGAGGCGAAGACCAGCTCCCGCAGCGCGTCGGCGGCAGGGGCCGCCGGGCCGGACGGCTGCCCCGCCCCTTCGGTATCCTCCGTCTCGTGGTACTCGCCGGCCGCATAGGCGTCGCACACCTGATCGAGCACGATCCGCATGCGCTTGAGCGGGACGAACGTGCCGCCGCCGAGGATCGCGCCCGAAGGGGTGAGGAACGCGGTGGTCGGCCAGCCGCCCAGGGTGTACCGCTCGCTGAGGTCGGGGCGGTCGTCGACGTCGACGCGTACCGGCACGAACCGGCGGTTGATGGCTGTCGCCACCAGCGGATCCGCGTAGGTGGTGTCGTCCATCTGCCGGCACGATCCGCACCAGGTGGCGGCGAGGCTGAGCAGGACCGGCTTGCGCTCAGTGCGGGCGCGGGCGAAGGCGTCCGCGCTCCACGGGAGCCAGGCGACGGCGTTGGACAGGACATCGAAACCCGGCATGAAGGAACCCCGCGATTATAATGAGAGCTGATGACAGTGCTGCGTTATGCCGGCCTGGTGGCGCTGACAATCTGGGTCGGCGGGCTGATTGCGCTCGGCGGCACGGCCGCACCGGCGATTTTCGACGTCCTCGGCGGCAGCCACGGCCCCGGCGACCGGATGCTCGCCGGGGCGATCTTCGGCGAGACGCTGCGGCGCTTCCACCTCCTCGGCTACGTCTGCGCGGCGGTGCTCATCGCCACCCTGACGGCGAGGGGCGTGCTCGGCCCGCGGCCGCTCCGCTTTGCCGGCCGCCTCGCCATTGCGTTCGCGATGGGGGCAGCGATGCTGGCCTCCGGGATGGTCATCTCGCCGCGCATCGGGAGGCTGCAGGCGGCCATCGGCGTGGCGCCATCCAGCCTGCCGGCCGCCGATTTCCGGCGGGTGACGTTCGGGCGCCTGCACGCCGCCTCCACCGGACTGCTGTTCGTGCCGGTGCTCGGCGGGCTGCTCCTCCTCTATCGCGAAATGAAGGATTGACGTGAACGCCGTGACGGCCCGCATCAGGGCCCGGATTGAGGCCGCGACCGGCGGCGAGGCAATGCTCGAGCAGGTCGTGGCTGCGCTGAAGGAGGCGCGGCCCGACTACAGCTGGGTCGGCATCTACCTTCTCGAAGGGGACGAGCTCGTCCTCGGCCCGTACCTCGGCAAGCCGTCGCCGCATACCCGCATCCCGCTCGGCCGGGGCATCTGCGGCGCCGCCGCTACCGCCAAAGCCACCATCATCGTGGACGATGTCCACGCCGATGCCCGCTACCTGGCCTGCAGCATCGAGACCCGGTCCGAGATTGTCGTGCCGATCATCCACGACGGCCGCGTGCTCGGGGAGATCGATATCGACAGCGATCGCCCCGCGGCGTTCGGCGCCGACGACCGCGATCTGCTGGAAGCGGTGGCGGCCCTCGTCGCCCCCCGTTTGGCCGGCGGTCTCCCTGTGAACGGCTGACCCGAATGTCCCACGTCATCACGCTCATCCCGGGCGACGGCATCGGGCCCGAAGTGTCGGCGGCGGTCGTCCGCATCTTCAAGGCGGCGGCGCTCGACATCGACTGGGACCGCCACGACGCCGGGGTCACGGCCTTCAAGCGCCACAACCAGTCGCTCCCGGTGCCGCTGCTCGACTCGATCCGCCGCAACAAGGTGGCGCTCAAGGGGCCGGTGACCACGCCCATCGCCGAGGGCTTCACGAGCGTGAATGTCGGCCTGCGCAAGGCGCTCGACCTCTACGCCAACCTCCGGCCGGTGCGGAACCTGCCCGGCGTCTCCAGCCGCTTCTCCGGCGTCGACATCGTCATCGTCCGCGAGAACACCGAGGACCTCTATGCCGGCCTCGAGCATCAGATCATCCCGGGCGTCGTCGAGAGCCTGAAGATCATCACCGAGAAGGCCTCGACGCGAATCGCGAAGTTCGCCTTCGAGTTCGCCCGGGAGCACGGCCGGAAGACGGTCACGGCGATTCACAAGGCGAACATCATGAAGCTCAGCGACGGGCTGTTCCTCGAAAGCGTGCGGGCCGTCTCGCGCGAGTTCATCGACATCGCCTACGACGAACGGATCGTCGACGCGGTGTGCATGCAGCTGGTCATGCGCCCGGAGAAGTTCGACGTCCTGGTGCTGCCGAACCTCTATGGAGACATCGTCTCGGACCTCTGCGCCGGGCTGGTCGGCGGCCTCGGCGTGGTCCCCGGCGCCAACCTCGGCATCGACACGGCGGTGTTCGAGGCCGTCCACGGCAGCGCCCCGGACATCGCCGACAAGAACCTCGCCAATCCGACGGCGCTGCTGCTGTCGGGGCTGATGATGCTCGACCACATCGGCGAGCGGGAAGCCGCCGGGCGGGTGCGCGCCGCCCTGACGCGGGTGCTCGAGGCCGGCCAGATCCGGACCCACGACCTCGGCGGGACGGCCTCGACGACGGCGTTCACGGACGCCGTCTGCCGTGAGATCGAGCACTGAGCCGTGCCACCCGGCGGCGCACCCGCCCCGCCGAGTCTGATATAGTCCGGCCGTGATGCTCGACGACATCACCCAGGCCGTCCTCGCGCGTGAGGAAGTGGCGCGCTACCTGCGCGGCGGGCCTGGGCAGACGGAGCTCGAAGCGAGGGAGCGGATCCACGCCTATCTCGACGAGCTGCGCACCACCCAGCGCTATCCCATCTACCGGGCGCTGAAGCATCCGCTCTACCCCATCCTGCGGAAGATCGAGCGCATCGACGAACACGTCGAAATCGCCCAGAAGGCGACGCGGGCCGGGCGCGTGATCTACATCTCCAATCACAAGAGCCACCTCGACTATCTGGTCGAGCCGCTGGTGCTCGACGACAATGCGATCCGGCCGCCGGTCATCGCCGCCGGCATCAACCTCTTCGGCGGTCCGCTCGGGCTGATTCACCGCCACGTGACCGGCGCGATCCCGATCCGGCGCAACACCAAGGATCCGGCCTATCTGGTCACGCTCAAGGCCTACGTCGCCGAACTGCTCCAGCGGCACGATCTGTTGTTCTACTTCGAGGGCGGCCGGAGCTATTCCGGCGAGATCAAGACGCCAAAGACCGGACTGCTGCATGCGACCATGCAGGCCGATGCCGGCGCGGTCATCGTCCCGATGGCGGTGGCCTACGACGTGGTCCTCGAGGACCATATCCTGGCGCATCAGGCCGGCAAGGGACGGGGCCGGCCGTTCGCGCGTGAGGTCGCCGAGATGGTGCGCTATGCCGTCGGCTATCAGTCGCGCGCGTTCGTGACCTTCGGCCAGCCGATCTCGCTCGCGGGCTTCGATCCGGAGGCGCGGCGCGACGTGATGGCGCTCGCCCACTTCACGCGCGATGCCGTCGGCCGGCTCTACAAGGTCCTGCCGACCGCGGTGCTGGCGGCGGCGCTGAAGCCCTCGATCACGAAGCGCGAGCTCGAGGCCAGGGCCGAGGCGATCATCGAGGCCGCCCGGAGCGCCGGCGCCAACATGGGCGTGACCTCGGGACGGCAGGCGATCGAGGAAGGGGCCGAGCCGCTGGCGGCGCGGAACATCATCCACGTCGAGCGCGGGGGACGCTTCCGGGTCCGCGAGCGGACGGTGCTCCGCTACTACGCGCGCACGCTGCAGCACCTGCTCGTCGGCCCGCGGCGCCCATCCCGAACGCACTGATGATCGCGCGGGTTTCGAAGGCCTTCTTTCAGGGGCTTGCCGCCAGTCAAGGACTCAAGTACCTGGCGTCGCGCTACGGCATGCGTCAGCCCGACAGCTTCGCCCGCCGGTTCATCGCCGGGGAAACCATCGAGGAAGCGATCGCCGCGGCGCGCCGGCTCGAGGCCGCCGGCTTCTCCCTGACCCTCGACATGCTCGGCGAAAGCGTCGCGACGAGCGCCGAGGCGGACGCCGCGACGCGGGCCTATCTGTCGTTGATGGAGCGGATCGTCGAAGCGGGCGTCGGCCGGAACATCTCGCTCAAGCTCACCCAGCTCGGACTGCCGGTCGACCGCGCGACCTGCGTCGACAACCTGCGGCGCATCCTCGATCAGGCGGGCGAGAAGGACGTCTTCGTCCGGATCGACATGGAGAACTCCCCCGTGACCCAGGTCACGATCGAGATCTTCGAAACGATCTGGCAGCAGGGCTACCGGAATGCCGGAATCGTCCTGCAGTCCTACCTGCCGCGCAGCGCCGCCGACGCCAGCCGGATGAACGCGCTCGGCGCCCGGGTCCGCCTCGTCAAGGGGGCGTACAACGAACCCAAGGGCGTGGCCTACCAGAAAAAGGCGGACGTCGACGCCGCTTTCGTCGACATCATGAAGAGCCTGCTTGCCGGCGGGACGTACCCGGCCATCGCCACGCACGATCCGGCCATGATCGAGGCGACGAAACGATTTGCCGCCGGGCAGGGCATTCCTCCGGACCGGTACGAGTTCCAGATGCTCTACGGCGTCCGTCGGGACCTCCAGGCGCGCCTTCGCAGCGACGGCTACCGCGTCCGTGTATACGTGCCATTCGGGCGTGAATGGTTCCCCTACTTCATGCGTCGTCTGGGCGAACGGCCGGCGAATGTCGGCTTCGTCCTGCGGGGAATCCTCAGCGAACGCTGACGCCGGGGCAAACCGCCCCATCTGTGAGTATCCCGGCACCCATCAGGCGCTACCTCTGCCACGGCCGCTACCCACCCTACCCGCCGGCCCACCACTTTTTACAGCTGACCTTTATGTAAGTACTTGAATTCAAAGTATCTAACTCCCAAGCTCGACCCGTGGCACATGGTTTGATATTCATGAGGCCGAGGAACGGCAGGCCGGCAGGCGGCGTCGTAAAGAGCGAGTCATTCAGGAACAGGGAGACGTCATGGTGACCAATTACCCCCAGCAACTCACGGCAACCGCGGATCCGACGCTCGACCACGCCGGCGTGGTCGCGCGGGCGATGGGCCGTCTTGGCCAGCTGTTCTGCGGGATTCGCGGCCACGATGCGGTGCTGCACTTCGAGGGCAACCGCGTGAGCATGCGCTGCACGTCCTGCGGCCACGACACGCCGGGGTGGGAGATCAACGGCCGCGGGCCGCGGCGCCGGTTCGACGGCGATGCGCAGCGTCATCTGCTCGTGCGGCAGCCCGTGCCGCTCCGCCGAATCGCGTAATCGCGCCGAAGCCCGCGGCTGACGCGCGTCGCGCGAACCGGCCGCGGGCGATCCGCAGTGCGGCGGCTGTCTCTCGTCAGAGGGCGCCGAGGGCGAGCGCCGCCAGCGCATCGCGGCAGGACACGACGTCGGCCAGCCGCACGTATTCGCCGGGGCTGTGCAGGCCCGCGCCGCCCGGGCCGAACAGCACGCACGGAATGCCCGCACTTCCCAGGATCGCGGCGTCCGTCCAGAAGCTCATTCCGACCAGACTGGCAGTCACTCCCGCCGCGGCGGCAGCACGCACCATGCGCGCGGGCAGCGCGTCACCCGGCGGAATCTCGTAGGCCGGACGCGCGAACGCGATCGCGGCCGATGCTTCGAAGCCGGCGTCCTCGGCGCGGAGCCGGGCCAGCAGCCCTTCGATTTCGACGAGAGACGACTCGCCGCTCTCCCCCGCCACCGTCCGCCGCTCCAGCCTGAGGCGGCACCGATCAGGGTAGGTACTCCACTCACAGCCGCCGTCGATGACCGAGGCGTGAAGCGAGGCCGTCCCCATCAGCCGGTGCGGCGGCCGCGCCTGCAGATCGCGATCGATCGCTTCCAGGCCCGCGAGAACCCGGCCCATACGCAGAATAGCGTCGCGGCCGTCGAGCGGCCGGCTGCCGTGCGCGGCCCGGCCTCGCGTCTCCACCTCCATCCAGGCGAAGCCCTTGTGCGCCACGCCGACCTGGAGGCCGGTCGGCTCCGTCACGACCGCGGCGTCCGCCCGCCAGTCCGCGGCGAGCGCGTCGGCGCCGAGGCTGGCGTATTCCTCGTCGATCACCGCGGCAATAATCAGCCGCCCCCTGCGGAAGCCGCGCTCGCGGGCCACCCTGGCGGCATCGATCATCGCCGCGAGGCCCCCCTTCATATCCTGGCTGCCCCGCCCATGGAGGAGGCCGTCGCGCTCCACCGGTTCGAACGGCGCCGCCATCCCCTCGACACCCACCGTATCGGTGTGCCCGCAGAACATCAGCGTCGGACCGGGCTCGCTCCCTTCCAGCACGCCGACGACGTTCGGCCGGCCCGGCGCGACCTCGCGGATTTCGACCGCCAGGCCCATCCGGCGGAGGTGAGCGGCAATCGCGCCGGCGATGGCCCCTTCGCCGGCGGCGCCGGCGACGAGCGACGGATTCACCGAATCAATCGCGACGAGATCGCGCAGCAGCGCGAGGCAGGGATCGGCCATGGTCGCCGCGCTACGTATATCATGCGGCCATGGATCCGTCGGGCCGCGTCGCGGTCATCACCGGCGCGTCATCGGGCATCGGCCTGGCGTGCGCGCGGCGCCTCGCCGGCGCCGGCTGCGCGGTCGTGCTCGGCGCGCGCCGGGCCGACCGGCTCGACCAGGCCGTCCGGGACATCCGCGCCGCAGGGGGACGCGCCGAGTCGCTGGTCTCGGATGTGACCTCCGAGGACGACATGACCCGACTCACGGCCGTGGCCGTCGATCGGTTCGGCGGCCTCGACATCATGATCTGCAACGCCGGCTTCGGCTACTACGGGACGATCGAGGACACCCCGACCGGCACCATGCAGCGGATGATGGACGTCAACTTCATGGGGACCTTCAATGCGGCCCGCGCCGCCATGCCGTGGTTCCGCACTCGCGGGACCGGCCATCTGATCATCATGTCGTCGATCGTCGGCCGCCGCGGCATTCCGCTGATGAGCGGATACTCCGCCTCGAAGGCGGCGCAGGCCGGGTTCGCCGAGAGCCTGCGCAGCGAGCTCGCCGGCACCGCCATCTTCGTCACCTCGGTCTATCCCGTCTCGACCGCCACCGAGTTTCGGGACGCGATGACCCGCGACTACGGCCACTCCGTCTCCGGCCTCGGCCCGAAGCAGTCCGCCGACCACGTCGCCGACGGCGTGCTCGCCTGCATCCGGCGGCCCCGTCCGGAGCTCTATCCCCATCGCTGGTCCCGAGGGCTCACGCTGCTCAACGCCGTCGTCCCCGGGCTCACCGACCGGATCGTCCGCAGGTACGGGCGGCGGCGGGATTCTGTAGTGGCGGCCGCGCGCCCCGAGACCCGATTCGTCCGGATCCCCGCCGGCGCGTTCGCCATGGGCAGCCAGGACGGACCGGAGGACGAAGCGCCGGTGCACCCGATCGCCATCGACGCCTTCGAGCTCGCAGCCTGGCCGGTGACGCGGACCGAGTACGCGGCCTTTCTCGCCGCGACCCGGCACCCCGAGCCGCGGGACTGGTCCGCGGCCGCATTCACCCCTCCCAATCTCCCCGTCGTCGGCGTCAGCTGGGACGACGCGGCGGCCTACTGCGCCTGGTGCGGCGACGCCCGCCTGCCGACGGAAGCCGAGTGGGAATGGGCGGCGAGAGGCGGCCGGGACGGCGAGCGCTATCCGTGGGGGGACGACCTCCCGGCCTGGATTCCGAACCAGGGCCGCGGCCCGCTCGACGGGCCGTGGCCGGTCACGCTCGGCTCGCCCAACGGCTTCGGCCTGTTCGGCATCGCCGCCAACATCCACGAGTGGTGCGCCGACTGGTACGGCAGCGCCTACTACGCCGTGTCGCCGGCGGAGAATCCGGCGGGGCCGGCCACCGGGTCGCGCCGCGCCTCGCGCGGCGGCTCGTGGCGGCACGCCGTGACCATCAGCCGCACCGCGGCCCGCAGCCGGCTCGATCCCTCCTTCCGGTACACCGACTATGGATTCCGCGTCGCCCGCAGACGATAGCCTCGGCATCGCCACCGCGATGGCCCGCCGCGTCGCGCAGGCCGGCGGCCGGGCGCTGATCGTCGGCGGCTGGGTCCGCGACCGGCTGGCCGGACGCGCGTCGAAGGACATCGATCTCGAAGTCTACGGCCTGCCGGCTGACGCGCTGCGGCCCTTGCTCGAAGCGTTCGGCAGCGTCAACACGGTGGGCGAGAGCTTCACCGTCTACAAGGTCGCCGGCCTCGACGTCTCGCTGCCGCGGCGCGAGTCCCGGACCGGGCGGGGCCACCGCGGATTTGCCGTCACCGGCGATCCCGCCCTGCCGATTCGCGAAGCGGCGCGGCGGCGGGACTTCACGATCAACGCGATCCTCTGGGATCCGCTGACCGACGAGTACCTGGACCCGTGGGACGGCCGCAGCGACCTGCGGCAACGAATCCTCCGCGCCGTCGACCCGGCGACCTTCGCCGACGACAGCCTGCGGGTGCTGCGCGCCGTGCAGTTCGCGGCTCGTTTCGACTGCACGATCGATCCGGCCACCCGCGATCTCTGCCGGCGGATTCCGCTCGACGATCTGCCCGCCGAGCGCATCTGGGGGGAGCTCGAAAAGCTCCTGCTCCTCGCCGCCCGGCCGTCGCTCGGGCTCGCGCTGGCGCACGACCTCGGCGCCGTCGCCAGCCTGTTTCCCGAGCTGGCGGCGCTCGACGGCTGCGCGCAGGAGCCGGAGTGGCATCCTGAGGGGGACGTCTGGACCCACACGCTGATGGTGGTCGACCAGGCGCGCACCCGCATCGACGATCTCGACCGGCCGCGGCAGGTGGCGATCATGCTCGGCGCGGTCTGCCACGATCTCGGCAAGCCGTCGACGACGGCGTTCGTCGACGGCCGCATCCGCTCGATCGATCACGAGCAGGCGGGCGTGGCGCCGGCGACCGCCGTCCTCGATCGCCTGAACATCCATTCGCTGGACGGCTACGATGTCCGCCGCCAGATCCTCGGCATCGTCGCCCACCACCTCAAGCCGGGCATGTTCAGGCAGTCGCCGACGCCGGTGACCGACGGCGCCTTCCGGCGGCTGGCCCAGAAGGTCGACCTCGAGCTGCTGGCGCGCGTCGCCAAGTCCGACTGCCTCGGCCGCGGCGGCGGCTTCGACTGCTCGGCGATGGACTGGTTTCTCGACCGGGCCCGCGAGCTCGGCGTCCAGCATGCGCCCCCCGAGCCGCTGCTCAAGGGACGCCATCTGCTGGCGCTCGGGCTGACACCGGGACCGCGCGTCGGCGAGGTGCTGCGGCAGGTCTACGACCGCCAGCTCGAGGGATCGATCACCACGGTCGACGAAGGGATCGCGGCGGCGCGCGAGCTGCTGTCATAGGTTGCGGCTACAATCGATTCCTTGCAGATGAATCCTTTCTCGCGCGTGACCGCGGCCCGGCTGCTGGCGCTGCTGACGATGGCGTGGCTCGGTTCCGGCCTCCGGCTCGCGGCCCAGGACGTGCCTCTCGAAGACCGGCCGATCGGCGGGTTCGTCGTCGACGTCCGCGGCGCCTTCCCGAAGTTCAAGCAGGACCCGAACATTGCCTCGGCAATCGGGGTGTCGCCGCTCAACCTGCCGGCGCGGGCGGCGGGGCTGGTGGTTGGCGCCCACTGGTACGTCGCGCACGCGGGGCCGATCACGTTCGGGCTGGGCGGGGAATGGATTACCGCGGGGCGCAATCGGACGCTGCCGCCGGCGACCACGGGCGGTGCGGACGGCCCGACCGTCCACAGTCAGATGTCGTCGGTGACGCCCCAGGTGTCGTTCAATTTCGGCAAGCGGCAGGGCTGGAGCTACATCAGCGGCGGCATTGGCGCGACGGCGTTCACGGCCGAGCGGCAGGATGCACCGCTGCCGCCGCAGGAAACGAGGACTCAGACGTTCAACTATGGCGGCGGGGCGCGGTGGTTTTCGAAAAAGCACGTCGCGCTGTCGGTGGACCTGCGCTTCTATGCGATCAGCCCGCAGCTGCAGACGGTGGCCCGTCCGGCCTTCTCGCGGATGACGCTGGTGGCCTTCAGCGTCGGCGCCGCGTTCAAATGAACGCGGCGGCCGCCCGGCTCAGATGTCCCAGATCCGCTCCTGCTGATCGTAGAACGTTATCAACCCGTCTTCGCTGACCTTGAGCACGGCGCCGAAGCGCCCTGCCGCCATCGCGGCGGTCGTCCGTGCGCCTTCGACGGCGAGGTTCGAATGCGGCTCCGGCGGTTCGGAGTGCAGCAGAATCGCGCCGACCGCAAGCAGCCGTCCCTCGGGATCCATCACGGTCGCGCCGTCGGTTCTTGCCAGTCCCGCCAGAACGGCGGGGTCGAGGTCCCGCACGTTCCGGCCGCGCAGCATGTGCATCAGCTGGCCGCGGGTCGGCACCGTGCCGCCGGTGTGGCGCACCGCGTCGAGCTGGTCCGACGGCGCAACGAGCTGCTGCAGCCCCACGACCGGATCGCGCAGCACCACGAACAGCGCGCCTTCCCGCGAATCGGCCAGATCGAACGCCGTCTGGAACAGCCGGTCGGCCAGCGCCGGGTGGCCGACCGCCGCCACCCACATCTCGTATTTCGCCTGCAGGTCGAGCAGATGCCAGCGCGCGTTGCGGAAGCTGAAGGTCTGCACGCCGTCCGCGAACATCTTGATCTCGTGCGACGGACTGAGGACGATGCACAGGTTCCGGTTGCCGACGGTCGCGCGGGCGTGCGGCCGGTAGCGGGTCGTGCACGGAACCTGGAGCGGACCGGGGCTGGCATACTTGCCGATCTCGACGATGTCGAGCACCGTGCCGAAGCCGTTGATCAGGAACAGCGTCTGGGTGCCGTCGCAGAGGCGGTAGAAACTCTTGATGGCGGTGAGGGCCTGCGAATAGCGGTAGGACTGCTCGGCCGCGAGCTGGCGCGGCCGGACCGGATCGTCTTCCCCCTCGAGGATCAGCACGCCTGAGGAAATCGCCCGGTTCTCGTAGCTCGACAGCGCCGCGACGCGGAGCACGTCGATCGCCGTGGCGATGAGGTCCGCGCGCGACTGCAGGCCCGATCCGGCGGCGACGTCGAGAAACGCGCCGACGTAGCGATCCTCGATCGCGCCGCCGAAGAGGTCCCCCCGTTCGAGCATCTGGGTCGGATCGAAGATGGCCCGGTAGCGCGCCGCCAGTACGGCCCCGATCGCCCGCGCCAACCGCACTTCGTGGGCGGTGAACGGGCGTTTCGCCGGCACATGGAGGACGTGCCGCGATCCAAACCAGCGGATGGTCAGGACCGAGGGGTCGCTGGTCGGCTCGATCGCCAGCCGGCCGTCGGACGACAGCGAGGGAATCGGCTCGGTTTCGAAGGTCGCCCGGCTGAAGAACTGCCGGAGCGCGGCCTGGAGAAGGCTGTCGTAGAGCGCGCTGGCGGCAAAAACGGGCGGAAGCGACATGGATTTTCCATCATAATTCAGCGGAATGCCGCGGCGCACGCTGATTGACTTCCATGACGACCTCTCCGCCATCGATTCCGAATTCGTCGTTTACGATGACGGCTACCGAAGCTGGTCGTATTCGTACGCACAGATAACTGCAGCCGCGGCCTCGTTTGCGGCGCGGCTGCGCGCCGCCGGCATCGGGAAGCAGGCGGCCGTGGTGATCTGGAGCGAGAACCGGGCGGAGTGGCTGGTGGCGCTCTGGGGCTGCCTGCTCGAGGGCGTGGTGCTCGTGCCGATCGATTACCGCGCCTCGGCCGACTTCCTGCAGCGTGTCGCGACGATCGTCTCGGCGCGGCTGATTCTGACCGGTGAGACGGTGGACGCCGCCGCGCTCCAGGCGGATCCGCCGGTCTGGCGCGTCGCCGATCTGCGGCCGGAGGAGGGGGAGACACGGGCGGCCGCGGCGGTGCCGCACGAGGCGACACCCGACGATACGGCCGAGATTATCTTCACCTCCGGCGCGACGGCGGCGCCCAAAGGGGTCGTCCTCACCCACCGCAACATCCTGGCGAACATCGTCCCCATCGAACGGGAGATGGCGAAGTACCGGAAGTGGGCGAGGCCGTTCCTGCCCATCCGCTTCCTGAACCTTCTGCCGCTCAGCCACATGTTCGGCCAGGCCATGGCGACCTTCGTCCCGCCGATGCTGCCGGGTGTGGTGGTGTTCACGCGAAGCTACGCGCCGGACGACATCATCCGGCAGATCCGGGAGCGGCGGATTTCCGTGCTCGTCTGCGTGCCGAAGATCCTGGAGGTGCTGAGAGAGCACGTCCTCCGCGTCGCCCCCGAGGCGGCAGACGCGCCGGTGACGCTGCACTGGGTGCGCCGCTGGTGGATGTTCCGCCGGATCCATCGCCTGTTCGGATTCAAGTTCTGGGCGATGGTGGTGGGCGCGGCGCCGCTCGACCCCGATCTCGAGGCGTTCTGGGGGCGTCTTGGCTTTCTCGTCGTCCAGGGCTACGGGCTGACCGAGACCGCGCCGATCGTGACGCTGAACCATCCGCTGCACTCGAGGCGCGGCGCCGTCGGCAAGCCGATCTCCGGGGTCGAGGTGCGGATTGCGGAAGACGGGGAAATTCTCGTCCGCGGCGACAACGTCACCAGCGGCTACTACAACGCACCCGCCGAGACGCGCGCGTCGTTCGTCGACGGCTGGTTCCACACCGGCGATATCGGCGAGCTCGACGACGAGGGGCAGCTCCGGATCCGCGGCCGGAAGAAGGAGATGATCGTCACCTCCGACGGCCTCAACGTGTTCCCGGAGGACGTCGAACGGGTCCTGAACGCGGTCCCCGGAGTCGTGGAATCGGCCGTCGTCGGAATGACCGCCCCCGGCTCGCACGCCGAGCGCGTCCACGCGGTTGTGGTTGGGGCGGAGACTCTGGACCTCGACGGCGTCCTGCGGCTGGCGAACGGGCAGCTGCCCGATCACCAGAAAATCCGCGGCGCCACCCGGTGGCCGGGATCAGAGCTGCCGCGAACCGAAGGCACCCGCAAGCTGAAGCGGCGTGAGCTGCGCGAGTGGCTGGCGGGGTCCGGGCCGGGGGAGGCTGCACCGCGGGCCTCGGACGGACGTTCGGTCGCCGCCATCCTCGAGCGCTTCGCCCCGGGCCGTGCGATCGGCCGCGAGACGACGCTTGATGAGCTCGGCCTGAGCTCGCTCGAACGGGTCGAGCTGATGATGGCGATCGAGGAAACCCTGCAGGTGACCGTGGACGAGGGGAAATTCGCCGCGGCGCGTACGGTCGCGGATCTCGAGGCGATCAGCCGTCCGCTCGAAGGCGCCGGCACGGCGGCCACCGTCATCGCCGGCGAGCCCTTCGAGTTCCCGGCGTGGAACCGCTCGGCCGCGGTGACCGCGCTCCGCCGGGTCAGCCTTCCGACCTGGATACTGCCGCTGGCGCGGCCGTTCGTGTCGCTCGAGGTCCGCGGGCTCGAACACCTCGAGGCGGTGGACGGGGCCGTCATCTTCGCCGCCAATCATCAGAGCCACCTCGATACTCCGATGATTCTGAAGGCGCTGCCGCCGCGGTGGCGCTACCGGGTCGCCCCGGCAATGGCGAAGGAGTTCTTCGGTCCGCATTTCCACCCGGGCGGCGTGCCCTGGCGCGCCCGGCTGACCAACAGCCTCAACTACTATCTGGCGTCCGCCTTCTTCAATGCCTTCCCGCTCCCGCAGCGCGAAAGCGGAACGCGGCAGACCTTGCGGTACATCGGCGAACTGGTCGGCGACGGGTATTCGGTCCTCATCTTTCCGGAGGGCCGCCGAACGGACGACGGGGAGATCGGGCGGTTCCAGCCCGGGGTCGGGATGATTGCGGCTAGACTGGGCGTGCCCGTGGTTCCGGTCCGCCTGCATGGTCTGGACCGCATCCTTCATCACACGTGGAAATTTCCCCACCGCGGTACCGCGCGGATCACCTTCGGCGCTCCTATGTGGTTGACGGGCAACGAGTACGGAGCGATGGGGGAACGTGTCGAGGAGGCGGTGCGTAAACTCGACGGCTGAGTTTGCTTCTGATGTTCCGATATGGCACAATCTTTGATAGGAAAGGATAGCAATTGAGCAAGGATGATCTGATTGACGTGCAAGGCACGGTCGTGGCGGTCCATAGCGGCGGTTTATATCGCGTGCAGTGCGACCAGGGCCACGAGGTGCTTGCTCAGTTGAGCGGCCGGATGCGCCGCTTCCGAATCAAGGTGGTGCCAGGCGATCGCGTCACGGTTGGCGTTTCCCCCTACGATCCCGTCCGCGGCATCATCACCTTCCGCGCTCGCTAGACCACAGCTTTGAATTCCCATCCAGCACAGCATCGGACGCCGAACGGACGACGCGGCCGCCGCAGTCCGCGCTCCGGCTCGGGCCGCTCGTCGGGCGCCGCCCATTTCCAGGTTCCGCAGACGACGCGGGAAGTGACGAGACCGCAGGCCGAATACGATCCGAAGCCGGTCGGCTTTGAAACGCTCGGCCTCGAGGGCTCGCTCATCGAGGGCATCCGCATCCGCGGGTTCTCGAGCACGACGCCGATCCAGAGCGCCGTCATCCCGATCGTCATGAGCGGCGACGACCTGATCGGCTGCGCCGACACCGGCACCGGCAAGACCGCCGCCTTCCTGCTGCCCATCCTCAACCGGATGCTGCGCGCCCGCGCCGCCGCGCCGGAAGAACGGGGCTACACCCGCGTGCTCATCCTCGCGCCGACGCGCGAGCTCGCGGTGCAGATCGAAGACGACGTCCAGGGCTTCATCTATCACACCGACATCACCAGCATTGCCGTCTACGGCGGCGTCGACATGGGCCCGCAGGAGCGCGCGCTCAAGTCCGGCGTCGACATCATCGTCGCCACCCCCGGCCGGCTGATGGATCACATGCGCAGCAAGACGGTCGGCTTCGACAAGCTCGACACGCTGGTGCTGGACGAGGCCGACCGGATGATGGACATGGGGTTCTGGCCCGACGTCCGCCGGATCGTCCAGAGCCTCCCCGATTCCGCGGCGCGGCAGACCCTGCTCTTTTCGGCGACGATGCCGGAAGAGGTCATGAAGCTGGCCGACGAAGTGGTCCGCGAGGCCAAGTACGTCCAGATCGGCTCGGCCGGCGGTCCCGCCAAGAGCATCACGCACACCATCGAGAACGTCGCCGCCGCGGACAAGACCGACTGGCTCGCGAAGTTCCTGCGGCGGGCGGACGGCCCCGTTCTGGTGTTCATGCGCACCAAGTCGGGGGCGGAGCGGCTCGCCCGCCGGCTGTCCTCGCTCGGCCTCAAGGCCGCGGCGCTGCACGCCGACCGGACCCAGCAGCAGCGGACCCAGGCGGTCGAAGGGTTCCGCAGCGGCAGCTACCGCGTCCTGGTCGCGACCGACGTCGCGGCCCGCGGGCTCGACATCGACGGCATCACGCACGTCGTCAATTACGAAGTGCCGTCGAACCGTGAAACCTACGTGCACCGTGTGGGACGGACCGGCCGCGCCGACGCCACCGGGACGGCATTGACACTGGTCGCTCCGGAGGAACTGCGCGCGCTGCAGGCCCTCCAGCGGTCATTCGGACTCGAATTGCAGGGATGATGGACGACAGCAATCCGTTCGCGCCGGCGGCCGCGCCCGAGACAGACCCGATCGAACAACCCACCGCAGCGCCCGTCGTCGGTCCGTCACCCGGCGGCAACGGCGCCGCCCCTGATGCCACTCCGGAGCTCTCGGCGGCCGTCGCGAAATTCAACTCGTGCCGCTGGCGCGCCACGCCGGACGTCGGGGATTACTGCACGCACCGAGACGTTCTGCCGTTTGCCGGCAAAGAGGGGTTCGTCGCCGAGTCGTGGTGCCCGGAGTGCGCGTTCTACAAATTGCGGCGGACTCCGAAGAAGCGCGACTACAGCTACTGAGGCGCCGGCCGCGGACGCGGCGGCCCTGTCATTCGAGGAACTCGGCCGCCAGATCCGTCCATTCCCCGTCCGGCGCAAGCTCCTGATACGCCTTCCAGTGCGGCTTCGCTTCGGGCGAGTGCCCCGTCTTCTCCAGCGTCACCGCCAGATAGAAATGGGCGTCGGCATAGCCCGGATTGAGCGCCACCGCGTCGCGATAGCAGATGAGCGCGTAATCGTAGCGGCCGAGGTCGTGCTGGATGTTGCCGGCGTTGAAGTGGGCCTCGAAGCAGCCGGGGTCGAGACCGATCGCCCGTTCGTAGAGCGCCTGGGCCTCGATGAGCTCGTCGCGGCCGTAGTGGATGTTGGCCAGATTGACCAGCGCCGGCACGAGGTCGGGATCGATGACGAGCGCCTTGCGGTACGCCGCCGCGGCGTCGTCCATCGTCCGTTCGTCCCCCTCGTCGAGCCGCGAGCCTTCGATGAAGTACCGCGCGGCGAGCGCCGCCTGGGGCTCCGAGAGCCGCGACGGCGTGCTCGCGGCGGGCAGCGAGGCCGGCGTATGCCGGAGCGGCTTGCGCCCTTCGAGGCTGACGACCTTCGCGCGGGGCGCCTCCGACGGCCCGTGGCTCGCGACGAAATCGAGCTGGAGCTGCCCCTCACGCTCCGCGACCAGCGCGCGCAGCACGACGCGCAGCGGCGTGCCGCGCTCGAGCGCCTCCGACACCTGGCGGATGACGAGCAGGTCCGCGAAGCCGTACTCGCGGCGCTCGCTCGACAGGTCAGCCTGCCGCAGCAGCCCCCACTTCTCGAGGTAGCGCAGGTGTCGTTCGGTAACTGCGGGATAGAGGCTGCGGATGTCGCGCAGGCCGTAGGGACCGCTCGCGGATGACGGGAGCGACGTCATTGTCCGGACGATGCGCGATGGCGGGCGGAATGTCAAGGGCGTGGATTGCGGGGATAATGTCGCATGCTGCTTGCCGGGGACATCGGTGGAACGAAAACGCTCCTCGGCCTCTTCACGGCCGCCGACCCGCGTCCGGTGCCGGCCCACGTCGACTCGTTCGTGACGCTCGATTATCCGGGGCTCGAGCCGATGGTGCGGGCCTTCCTGCGCGCCCGGTCGGTCGATCCGGCCGGGATTGACGCCGCCTGCTTCGGCGTCGCCGGTGCGGTGACGGAGCAGGTCGCGCACCTGACCAACGTCCCGTGGCGCATCGTCGGCGCCGACCTCGAGCGGGCGCTGGGGTTTCGGCGGACGCGGCTGCTGAACGATCTCGAGGCGCTCGCCTACGGCGTGACCGCGCTCGACCCCTCCGAGCTGTGCGTGCTGCAGGCCGGGAAGCCGGCCCCGAGCGGCAATGCCGCGGTCATCGCCGCCGGGACGGGCCTCGGCGAGGCGATCCTGCTCTACGTCGACGGGCGGCTGGTGCCGGGGGAGTCCGAAGGGGGACACGCCGACTTCGGGGCGAGAACGCCGCGCGAGCTGGAGCTGGTGAGAGAGCTGACCAGGGTGTTCGGCCGCGCCAGCGTCGAGCACGTGCTGTCCGGTCCGGGCATCGTGAACCTCTACCAGTTCACGCACGACGCTTTCGGGTCCGGTCCACGGCTCACGGCACAGAGCATCGCTCCGGCGCGGCTCTGCGAGGCCGTCGGCGAGGTCGAGGACCTGGCGGAGCTGCCGGCCCGCATCAGCGCGGCGGCGGCGGCGCGCACCTGCCAGCGATGCGTCGAGACGATGGAGATGTTCGTGTCCGCGTACGGCGCCGAAGCCGGCAATGTCGCGCTCCGGACGGTCGCGACCGCGGGCGTGTTCATCGGCGGCGGGATCGCGCCGAAGATCCTGCCGGCGCTCCGGAGCGGGACGTTCCTCGACGCCTTCCTGGCGAAACCGCCGATGCAGGATCTGGTCGCGGCGATCCCGGTGTCGGTCATCCTGCACGCAGGAGACGGGCCTGCTCGGCGCCGCCGCCTACGCGCAGTACCTGTCGCGGAGCGCCTGAAGGCACGGCAGCGGCGTGTTAGCATCCGGCAACAGCATCTGGGGAGTCGGGCCTGTGCAGAAGATGATGAGTCTCGGGGGAAGTCTGTCGGCTGTCTTCGTCGCGCTCTGCCTGGCGGCGGCGCCGGCGGCGGCGCAGCAGACCGGCGGCATCATGCGGCAAGGTGGTCGACTCCGGCGGCGGCGTGCTGCCGGGCGTGACCGTCGAGGCCCGCTCCGACGTGCTGCCGGGCCCGCGCGACACCGTGACGGATGGCAACGGCGAATATCGGCTGCCGGCGCTGCCGCCGGGCAACTACAAGGTGAAGTTCAGCTCTCCGGCATGCAGATCGTCACCCGCGAGGCGCTGGTGCAGCTCGCGCAGGACACGGCCGTCGACGCCGACCCTCGGCGTGGCCGGCGTCGCCGAGAACGTGACCGTGACGGCGGCCGCCTCGCTCGTCGAGCGCGACAGTCGGCGACGATCAAGAGCGGCCTGTCCAACCAGCAGATCCTGGCGCTGCCGGTGGGTCAGGAGTATCGCGATCTGATCAAGCTCATTCCCGGTGTGCAGGTCACCCAGGACACGACCCGCGGCCCGAGCGCCGGCGGCAGCGGCCAGGACAACGTCTATCAGTTCGACGGCGTCAACGTGACGCTGCCGCTGTTCGGCACCCTCTCGGCCGAGCCCGCCTCGCACGACATCGCGCAGGTCACGACGATCAAGGGCGGCGCGCGGGCGGTCGACTTCGATCGATCCGGCGGCTTCACGATCGATTCGGTCAGCAAGTCGGGCACGTCGAAGCTGCAGCGGACAGATCAGCTACCAGCTGCAGACCGCCGGCATGGTCGCCGAGCTGGACAGCGGCGCGCAGTCGCGCTACGACGCAGGATCGCGGCTGGCTGGTCGCCAACGTCGGCGGGCCGGTTATCCCCGAGCGCCTGTTCTTCTACGGTTCGTATCTACCGGCCGGACAACAACCGGAACAACCGCGCCAACCTCTACGGCGACCTGCCGAAGTACGAGAGCACCCGCAACGAAGGGCTTCGGCAAGCTGACGCTGCACCCCGACCAGCTCGATGCTGCATCAACGCGCAGCTATCGCGACTCGAAGCGCGTCGACAGGAGCGACCTGTTCGCGGCCAACGCCGCCGACACGACCGGCACGGGCAGCGAGACGCGGCAGAAGATCGGCACGGTCGAAGGCTCGTGGGTCGTCGGGCCGACGCAGCCATCGCCACCTCCAAGTACACGCATTTCGCCAACGCGTCGCTCGGGCGTCCGGACAACATCGCCGACGTCAGCGATCAACACCGCGGCGGGCACCCGGCTCGACCTCGCGCACCTCGACACAGCTCGGCCGGCTGACGGTGCCGCTGCCGGTCGCCGGGCAGACCGCTTTCAACGGCTTCATCCAGCCGCTCATCGACCCGCTACGGGTATCGTCTCGAACGGCGCGCGGGTCGGCGGCGGCACCGTCGGCTACGGCTCTCAGTTCAACGACCAGACTTCTTCCGCGACAGCGCTCAGGTCGGGCTACAACCTGACGCTCGGCACCAGGGTCCGCCACGAACTGCACGTCGGCTATCAGCGTCTACGCCGATTCGGAAGATCTGGTGCGCAGCTCGAACGGTTGGGGAGCAATCTCCATTCCGGGCGGACGGCTCGCGCCGATCGCCGGAACCGGGCAGTCGGCGTTCTACACCGCACGCGTTCCAGCAGCAGACGACCGGCGCCGCCGCGCCCATCCGCTCCGAAGTACCAGCTCGCAGAGCTTCGAAGTGAACGACGCGATGCGGTGGCGCACCTGGACGTTCAACGTCGGGCTGCTGGCGAGCAACGACACGCTCTACGGGCAGGGGCTGCGCAAGGACTCGTCGACGCTCTCCGGCTTCGTCGCCGCCCCCGGCAACAAGTACAAGATGTACGACATCCCGTTCAGCAAGATGCTCCAGCCGCGGCTCGGCGCGACCTGGGCCTACAACGGCAACGACACCGTCTTCGCCAGCTACGCGACCTACAACCCGGCCGCGAGCTCGCTGCCGCGCGCCGCCTCGTGGGACCGCAATCTGGTCGGCACGTTCATCGACGCGCACTTCGACGCCAACGGCGTCCTGTTCGCCACCGGTGCCGGTCGGCTCCTCGTCCGGCAAGCTGTTCGTCGACGACCTGACGCCGCGGACGATGAACGAAGTCGCTCGTCGGCACCGCCAGCAGCTCAACCCGCGATGGTCGGCGCGCCTCTACGGCCGCTACCGCAATGGCAGCCACTTCTGGGAGGACACGAACAACAACGCGCGGGTCGCGTTCAACCCGCCCGCGGGCATCCCGCGCGAGCTCTACATCCCGAACCTCACCGCCAGGCTCGCTGCAGATCGGCAGCGGCTCGACCTACGTCATCGCCGAGCTCGACGGCGCGTTCACGAAGTACTACGAGGCCACGCTCGAGTCCGAATGGCGCAACGCCAGCAGCGTTCGTCCGCGGCTCCTATACCTGGAGCCACTACTACGGCAACTTCGACCAGGACAACTCCTCGGTCGGCAACGACGACAACATCTTCATCGGCTCGTCGAACATCGCCGACGGCGCCGGCCGCCAGCTGTGGAATCAACCGCTACGGCAACCTGCGCGGCGACCGCCGCACCTGCTGAAGCTCTACGGCTACCGCGCGCTGCCCTGGAACGCGACCGCCGGGGCGTTTGCGCGTGGCGCAGTCGGGCCAGCCGTGGGAGGCGTGGAGCTACGAGCCGTACATCGCGCTCACGACCAGCACCAGCGACACCGACCGCTACGCCGAGCCGGCCGGCTCGCGGCGCAGCCCGTCGCACTGGCAGCTCGACCTGAACTACACGCAGAACGTCCGCGTCGGCCGGCGGCTCAACCTGCAGATCGCCGGCGACCTGTTCAACGTCGCCAACCACCAGACCGGCTACGACTATCAGCCGAGCGTCCACAACTCGCAGTTCAACAAGCCGCGCGCCTACTATGCCCCGCGGCGCTTCCAGCTGGCGGCGCGGATCCAGTTCTGACGGCGCGATCGGCATGAAGGATTGACCGAAGATGCCGCGTCCGCCGTATCCGGCCGCACCGCTGGCGGATGTCGTGGACGACTACCACGGCGTCGCCGTCGCCGACCCCTACCGCTCTCTCGAGGACCCGGACGATCCCCGGACGCGCGCCTGGGTTGACGCGCAGAACGCGCTGACGCGCGCCGAGCTCGACGGCGTCCCCCGCACCCGGCTCGTCGAACGGCTGACCCGGCTCTACGACTATCCACGCACCGGAGTACCGTTCAGGCGCGGCCGCCGCTACTTCTTCACCCATAACGCCGGCCTTCAGGATCAGCCGGTGCTGTACGTCCAGGACGGGCCGCTCGGCCTGCCTCGGGTGCTCATCGACCCCAACGGCCTGGGCGTGGACGGACCGGTGGCGCTCACCGCCGTCGCCCCGGACGAAGAGGGCACGCGCCTCGCCTATGCCCTCTCCGGGAGCGGCAGCGACCGTCAGACCCTGTTCGTTCGCGACGTCGACACCGGGCAGGATCTCGGTGACCGGCTGGAGTGGGTCAAGTTCGTCTCGGTCGCGTGGGTCCGCTCGGGTGAAGGATTTTTCTATACCCGCTTTCCCGCTCCGGGAACGGTCGCTCCAGGGGACGAACACTACTTCAATCGCGTCTACTTCCATCGCCTCGGCGATCCCCAGCGCGAGGATCGACTCGTGTTCGAGAGGCCGGCCGAGCGTGAGACGGTCTTCGGCGTCGAGGTCAGCGACGACGATCGGTGGGTCGTGTTGACGGCGTACCGGGGGTCGAGCGACCGCAGCGAGGTCTACGTCATCGACCGCCGCGCCGCCGACCCGGCACCGGTGGCGCTCTTTACCGGCTACGGCGCCGCCTACAGCTTCGTCGAGTCGGCCGGCGGCCGGCTGCTGTTCCGGACGGACGAGGCGGCGCCGCGCGGCCGGATCGTCTCGATCGATCCGGCGAATCCCGCGTCCGGCGTCCGGGAGGTGGTGGGCGAAGGTGGCGACAAGCTGTCGTCGGCGCTCGTCGTCCATCACTCGCTCGTCGTCTCGTATCTGCACAACGCCAGCGATCGCCTGCAGCTGTTCGATCTCTCCGGCCGCACGGCTGGCGCCATCGCACTGCCGGCCCTGGGATCGCTCACCGGCCTCAGCGGCCGGCCGTCGGACGACGAGCTGTTCATCGGGTTCACCTCGTTCACCTATCCACCGGCGGCGTTCAGGTACGACTTCACGACCGCGGTGATGGCGCCGTCACCGATCGGGATCGGCGGCCCGGGTCGGCACGCCGGCGTCAATCCCGCCGACTACGAAATCTCCCAGGTGTGGTATCCGTCCCGGGACGGCACCCGGGTGTCGATGTTCGTGGTGCACCGCACCGACATGCCCAGGGACGGCGACCGTCCGGTCCTGCTGACGGGATACGGCGGGTTCAACATCAGCCTGACGCCGGCGTTCGATCCGGCCAACTTCGTGCTGCTCGATGCCGGCGGCATCTATGCCGTGGCCAACCTGCGAGGCGGGGGGGAATACGGCGAGGCGTGGCACGAAGCCGGGATGCTCGAGCGGAAGCAGAACGTTTTCGACGACTTCATCGGCGCCGCCGAATGGTTCGTCAGCGCCGGATATTCGAGGCCGGCGCGGCTGGCCATCGAAGGCGGCAGCAACGGCGGGCTGCTGACCGCCGCCGTCATGCTGCAGCGCCCGGATCTGTTCGGGGCGGTCATCTGCCGCGTCCCGGTCGTCGACATGCTCCGCTATCACCGGTTCACGGTCGGGCGATTCTGGATTTCGGAGTATGGCTGCGCCGACGATCCGGCGCAGTTCGCCACTCTCTACGCGTATTCTCCGCTCCACCGCGTCGTCGACGGCGTCCGCTATCCGCCGATTTTGATCACCACGGCGGATACGGACGACCGCGTCGCGCCGGGCATGGCGAAGAAGTTCGCGGCGCGGCTGCAGGCGGCCGGCGCAGAAGACTCGCGGGTGCTGATCAGGGTCGAGACCCGGGCCGGCCACGGCGCCGGCAAGCCCGTGTCCAAGATGATCGAGGAAGACGCCGACATCTTCACCTTCCTGAGGGGGACACTCATCTTTACGCTAAGTGATTGATTCCAGAAGGCAAACTCGAAAAAGGGTCCGGATCGTCCGCCGATCACCCCTCTTTTCTGTTCCAGCCCTTCGGAATCAACAACTTACCGTAAAGATGAGTGTCCCCCTGGAGGTGGAGGTCTAGCGCTGGATGCGGGCGGAGCCCCCCTTCGCAAACGCGCGGACCTGCTCGATCGACGCCATCGTCGTGTCGCCGGGGAACGTCGCCACCAGCGCGCCGTGGGCCCAGCCGAGCCGCACGGCGTCCTGCGGCGTCTCGCCGGTCAGCAGCCCGTAGAACAGGCCGGCGGCAAAGCCGTCGCCGCCACCGACGCGGTCGTAGACGTCGAGCTCGCAGGTCGGCGCGACCTGCGCCTCGCCATCGATCCACGCGACCGCGCCCCAGCTGTGACGATTGGTCGAGTGCACCTCCCGCAGCGTCGTCGCGACGACCTTCATCTGCGGGTACTTGTCGATCACCTGCCCGATCATGCCGACGAACGTGCTCGGATCGAGCGTCGATTTCGACGCCACCTCCGGGCCGCGAATGCCCAGCCCCTTCTGCAGGTCCTCTTCGTTGCCGACCAGCACATCGACGTGCTCGACGATGCGGCCGAGAACCGAGATGGCGCGTGCGGCACCTCCGGAAGCGCCCCAGAGCTTTTCCCGGTAGTTGAGGTCGAACGACACCACGGCGCCGTGGGCGCGCGCCGCCTGCATGCCTTCGATGATCAGCTCGGCCGCGGTCTCGGACAGCGACGCGAAGATGCCGCCGCTGTGGAACCAGCGCACGCCGCCGCCGAAGATCGCGGCCCAGTCGAAGTCCCCTGGCTTGAGCCGGGCGGCGGCCTCGTTGCTCCGGTTGTAGAAGACGACCGGCGCGCGAACGCCGTGGCCGCGGTCGCTGTAGACCGTCGCCATGTTCGGCCCCCAGGCGCCGTCGTGCTGGAACATCTTGTAGAACGGCGTCACGCCCATCGCCCGTACGCGCGAGGCGATCAGCTCGCCGATCGGATACGCCACCATCGCCGACGCGACCCCGGTGCGCATGCCGAAGCAGTCGGACAGGTTCGCCGCCGTGTTGAACTCTCCGCCGCTGACGTGGATGGCGCAGGACATCGCCTTCCGGAACGGAACCGGGCCGGGATCGAGGCGGTGAATCAGGGCGCCGAGCGACAGGAAATCGAGGGCGCCGGCGGCGGGGATCTGCAACGCAGTTGTCATGGCTGAAACGCTATGCGGCCGCTCGCCGCGCTGTCAACGGAAAATCCCCTTGAGCCGGTTGCCGATTCCGGAGAGGATCCCATCGAACGCGCGCCGGACGCGCTGCTTGACGCTGCCCTTGTGGATCGGGCAGAGGCGGGTCGGCACGTCGTCTCCGGCCTTGAAGTGCTCGGTGTAGAGCGGACAGCCCTCGACCGGCTTGAGATACGAGACCCGGCAGAGCGGCTCGTCGTGCAGCCCGGCGGCGGACGGCGAACGCCGCCGGCGCCCGCAGCCGCGCGGCGCGCCTCATGAAATCGCTCCAGATCGGCAGGGCGTAGCGCGAGCCGTAGGCGCTGGCGCCGATCGGCTTCGGCTGATCGAATCCGACCCAGACGCCGACCACGACCGACGACGAGAAGCCGACGAACCAGGCGTCCTTGAAGTCGTTCGTCGTGCCGGTTTTGCCGCCGGCGGCAAACCGGACGCCCCACGATCTCGCCGCCGACGCGGTGCCGCGATCGATGACGTCCTCGAGCATCGAGACCATCTGGAACGCGGTCTGCGGCGACATGCACCCGCTGGTGCGCGGCAGGTTCTCGTAGGCCGAGCCGCCATCCGCGTCGAGGACGCGGACGATCCCGCTCGGGCGGACCGCGAAGCCGCCGTTCGGGAACATCGCGAACGCCGCCGTGAGGTCGAGCGGCGTGACCTCGCCCGTCCCCAGCGACAGCGACGGGACGTTCGGCATGATCGCGCAGCCCCGCGTCCGACGCCAGCCGCAGCACCGGCCGGGCGCCGAGACGCTGCTGCAGCGCCGTCGCGGCGCGGTTGTTCGACTCGAGCAGCGCCGCCCGCAGGGTCAGGGCGTCCGGAGTCTCGCCCCCGGCATTCCGGGGCGACCACTCCTCCGGCCCCTGCGGCCGGATCGTCGCCAGCCCGGAGAGCACCGACACCGGCGAGAAGCCGTGCTCGAGCGCGGCGGCAAACAGCAGCGGCTTGAAGGCCGATCCCGGCTGGCGCCGGCTACGGGTCGCCCGGTTGAACTGCGACACCTTGAAATCGCGGCCGCCGACGATCGCGAGGATGTCGCCGTTCCGGGGATTGAGGGCGACGAGCGCCGCCTGCAGATCGGGGTCACTGAACCGCCGCAGGCCGTCCGACACCGCCGCCTCGGCCACCTCCTGCAGGACCGGATCGAACGTCGTCCGCACATTCCAGTCCGGCGGGTGATCGCCGCCGAAGACCTCCCGGAACTGCTGCCGCAGGAACTCCTTGGCATAGCCGGCGCGCGGCTCGGCGGGCCGCGGGAACGGCGCTATCCGGATCCGCGCCGCCCGCGCCTCGCGTTCCTGGTCGGCGGTGATGAACCCCTCTTCCCGCATCCTCGTCAGGACGACGTGGCTGCGCTCGAGCGCCCCCGGGAGGTTGGTTCCACGGCGACAGGCCGGCCGGCGCTCGGGCCAGTCCGGCAATCAGCGCGCACTCGGCCAGGCTGAGCGTCTTCGCCGGGCGCTGGAACAGATGCCGCGACATCGTCTCGACGCCGTATACGCCGGCGCTCAGATAGATCCGGTTCAGGTAAAGCTCGAGCACCTGCTGCTTGGACAGCTCGGCGTCGATCATCAGCGCCAGCGCCGCCTCGCGGATCTTGCGGCCGTAGGACTTCCGGTTCGAGAGGAACAGCGTCCGGGCCAGCTGCTGCGTCAGCGTGCTGCCCCCCTCCACCCGCCCGGACGAGCGGATGTTGCGGAGCAGCGCCCGCCCGAGCGCGATCGGATCGACGCCGGGATGGCGAAAGAAGCGGTGGTCCTCGACGGCGACGAACGCGTTCTGGAGGTTGACGGGAATCGCCGACAGCGGCACGTCCTGCCGCTGCTCGTCGAGCCGGAACCACGCCCGGCCGTCGGCGCCCGAGAACCAGGTGTCGCCGACGCCGCGCTGCAGCTTGTGCACCGCCCAGGCCTCGCGCACCGTCCACGTGAACGCGATCGCCGACAGGACGACGAGCACCCCGAAGACGAGGCCGGCGATCCGATCACGGACGCCGACCGGCAGACGGATGGCGCGGATCACGGCTGGGTCCGGCGGCGGCGCGCGTCGAGCATCAGGGACAGCACCATGTAGTAGACGGGAAAGAACAGCGACACCAGCAGCAGCCGGCCGGGCACCCGCGGCAGCAGCAGGATGATCACCAGCATCATCCCGGCCCACACCGCGCCCAGTGCAAGCGTCAGGCCGCGCAAGGTCGTCATCCGCGTCGGATAGACATAGCCGTTCCTGACGAACACCAGCGCGCTCAGCAGCAGCAGGATCCCGCCGTTCCATTCCTGCGGGAGCCGGGCGGCATGCAGGTAGACGGCGACGATGTTCCAGTAGGACGGAAAACCGGTGAAGAAGCTGTCGCTCGTCTTCGCGTCGGACATGCAGAAGCCCTAGGCGCTGCTGAGCAGCACCGCCGCGACGACGACGCCGCCCCACGAGTCCGGGAGATCGGCGGCCCGATAGAGCAGCAGGGCGGGCACGAAGACGAACGTCAGGTAGTCGACGATGTCGTCGAGCCGGGCGCCGTCGAATTGCGGCGTGCGCTCCTTGACGCGGGCGAGCCGGGCGAGCACGCCGTCGGTGGCGTCGATCATGGTGGCCCCGGCGAGCAGCAGGAAGGCGGCCCGATAGTTGGCGTCGAACACCGCCAGTGCCGCCGCGAACGCAGCGACGGCCCCAAGCGCGGTGTAGGCATGGACGGACCAGGACATGGCTCGACCGGCGCGTCCCGTCGCTAAAGGCTCAGCTGGCATGTTGTGGCTCGAGACACCATTTACAGAATCACCGGAATGCTGTAGGATCTGAGCACATTCCAATCCCCAGCGGAGTGTTCTTTTTTCACTCTTTATGTCTGCCGCCTGACGTGTTCACGGGCGGGAGCCTCGTTTGCGGACCGGCGAATGCACCGGCCGCGGCGGCGTCCCTTCGCCCGTACCCGACGGCGCACTTCGCGAAACGGATGTATTTGTGCTGCCACCAGCGTTCCGGCGTCCGCGGTTCCTGATCCTCGTTGCCGTCATTCTGGGGCTGACGGCCGTGCCGGTGGGCCTGTACGTCGCGCGGCGTCCCGCGCCGTCCCCGCCGATGGCCTTTTCCGAGTTCCTGCAGGAGCTCGACGCCGGCGGCGTCACCGCCGTCACCTTCCGCGACCGTGCCATCGACGTCACGCTGCGCGACAGCCGCACCGTCAACACGATCGCGCCGCCGGAATTTCTCGCCGCCAATTCGTCGTTCGTCACCGACCTCGTCCGGCGGCACATCCGGGTCGACGTCATCCCCTCCCCCGACCCGTCCGCGCTCAGCTACGGCGCGATGGTCACCGCGGCGGCATTCTTCGGGCTGATCTGTTTCACCGTCTACCGTACGACGGCCGGGCGCATTCCCAATTCCGGCCGGGCGCGGAGCGCCGAGCGGGGCGAGAACGTGATCACCTTCCAGGATGTCGCCGGCGTCGACGAGGCGAAGGACGAGGTCAAGGAGATCGTCGACTTCCTCCGCCAGCCGGACCGCTTCGCGACCATCGGCGGCCACATTCCGAAAGGCGTGCTGCTCGTCGGCCCTCCCGGCACCGGCAAGACGCTGCTCGCCCGGTCGATCGCGGGTGAGGCCGGCGTGCCGTTCCTGTTCGCCAGCGGCTCCGATTTCGTCGAGATGTACGCCGGCGTCGGCGCGGCGCGGGTCCGCCGCCTGTTCAAGGACGCCCGGCGCCACAGCTCCTGCATCATCTTCATCGACGAGCTCGACGCGGTCGGCCGCAGCCGCGGCGGCAACTCGCTCAGCCACGAGGAGCGCGAGCAGACGCTCAACCAGCTGCTCGTCGAGATGGACGGCTTCGAGCCGCACCGCGGCATCGTCGTCATCGCCGCGACCAACCGCCAGGACATCCTCGACCCGGCGCTGCTGCGCCCCGGACGCTTCGACCGCCAGGTCACCGTCGGCAACCCGGACCTGCAAGGGCCGCGAGGCGATCCTGCGCGTCCATACCCGCAAGGTGGCGATCGACGAGCGAGGTCGATCTGCGATCGATCGCCCGCGGCACGCCCGGCTTCTCCGGCGCCGACCTCGCCAACCTGGTCAACGAGGCGGCGCTGTTCGCCGGCCGCGCCGGGCGCCCGACGCGTCACCGACGCGCGACCTCCAGCAGGCCCGCGACAAGGTGCTGATGGGCGTCGAGCGGCGGTCGATTGCGCTCAGCGAGCTGGACCGCGTCAACTGCGCCTACCACGAGGCCGGCCACGCGATCGTCGCGGCCCTCCTGCCCGACGCCGATCCGCTGCACAAGGTGACGATCATCCCGCGCGGCCGGGCGATGGGCGTGACGATGCAGCTGCCGGAGGCGGACCGGCACACCTACACCAAGGACTTCCTGCACACGCAGGTGGCGGTGCTGATGGGCGGCCGGGTCGCCGAGGAGCTGTTCATGCACCACATGACCAGCGGCGCCTCGAACGACATCGAGCGCGCCACCGACATCGCGCAGCACATGGTCTGCGAGTTCGGGCATGTCGGACCTCGGCCCGCTGGCGTATCCGCAAGCCCGGCAACTCGTTCGATGCCGACCGCCCGCATGCGGTCAGCGAAGCGACCGCGCAGCGCGTGGACGACGAGATCCGCAAGATCGTGATGAGCGGCTACGACCACGCCCGGTGGATCATCGAGCGCAACCGGGAGCCGATGCGGGTGCTGGCGGAGGCGCTGCTCGATCAGGAATCGCTCGACGCCGACGAGATCAAGGGGCTGCTCGCCGGGGCCGGGGTGCAGCGCGACTGAGAGCGCGTCCGGCCGGACGCGCCCCTCTGGAGGCGGCCCGACGAGGGCCGCCTTTTTTTGTGTCCCGACGTGTCGGCGACGGACGACCGCTGCGCGGGGCGCGCGCCGGACGCGACGCCGCCGGCCGTCTACTTGACGGCGAGCCGCTTGTCGATTTCGGCGATGGCGAGCTTGATCTGCTGCTGGCGCACCGGATGCGCGGTCGCCTCTGCCTGACGCTGCAGGTTCGACTTCGCCAGGCGCAGCGTCTCCTGCTCGCGCACCTTCTCGGGATCGATCTTCGGACCCGAGCCGGTGCGGCGGCGGCGTTCGGCCTCCCGCTCTTCCATCTGCTCCTGGATCCGCGCTTCCGCGTCGACGAGGCCTTCTCCGGAATCACCCATAGGATTGCTGATATCGAATGCTGACGTGTCAAAACAGAATCGAGCGCGCCGCGCGAGCTCGACAGACGGCCAATCGATCCATTGTGCCCCGATCGGAGCGGAGGGTCAACGGAAGCCGCTAAAATAGATCCGTGGCCCGCCGCGCTGACGTTCTGTCGCTGTTCCAGCCGGCGGTGGCCGAGTGGTTCCGCGCCTCGTTCGCCGCCCCGACCCCGCCCCAGTCGCTCGGCTGGCCGGCGATCGCGCGCGGCGACTCCACCCTGATCCTCGCCCCGACCGGCAGCGGCAAGACCCTGACCGCGTTCCTGTGGTGCATCAACCGGCTGATGTTCGACGCCGTGCCGCCGCGCGAGCAGCGCTGCCGCGTGCTCTACATTTCGCCGCTCAAGGCGCTGGCGGTCGACATCGAACGCAATCTGCGCGCGCCGCTGGCCGGCATCGCCAATCGCGCCGTGGCGCGCGGGGACGCGCATCATCAGCCGACGGTGGCGATCCGCACCGGCGACACGCCGGCAATCGAGCGCGCCCGGTTCCTGCGCCACCCGGCCGACATCCTGATCACCACGCCGGAATCGCTCTACCTGCTGCTGACCTCGAATGCGCGTGAAGCGCTCCGCTCGATCGACACCGTCATCGTCGACGAGATCCACGCGCTGGTGCCGACCAAGCGCGGCGCCCACCTCGCGCTGTCGCTCGAGCGGCTCGAGGAGCTGCGCTCGCGCCGCAGCCGGACGCGGCGTCGCAGCTGACCCGGATCGGGCTGTCCGCGACGCAGCGTCCGCTCGACGAGGTCGCCCGCTACCTTGGCGGCGGAAGCCGTGCGGTCCCGGCGGCCGCGGTCGCGACCGCGCCGGCGCCGGCCGGCGCAAGCAAGCGCGGCTCGCGGGCGAAACGGACGGCCGGCATCGATTCGGCCGATGCGGCCATCCACGACGAGTTCGCGGCGCTCCGTCCGCCGGCGCCGGGCTACCGTCCGGTGACGATTGTCGATACCTCGGAGAAGAAGAAGCTCGACCTGCGCATCGAGGTGCCGGTCGAGGACATGGCGAAGATGGGGCAGGTCGAGGACATCCCGAGCGGGCCGGCCTCGAGCCACCGGCGCGCGGCATTCGATCTGGACCGCCATCCATCCGCGGCTCCTCGAGCTGGTGCTCGCGCACCGCTCGACGCTCATCTTCGTGAACAGCCGGCGCATCGCCGAGCGGCTCGCCGCGGCGCTCAACGAGCTCGCCGGAGAAGTCCTGGTCCGATCGCATCACGGCTCGCTGGCGCGGCCGCAGCGGATCGAGGTCGAGGACCGCCTCAAGGCCGGCCAGCTGCGCGGACTCGTCGCCACCTCCTCGCTGGAGCTCGGCATCGACATGGGGGCCATCGATCTCGTCATCCAGATCGAGGCGCCGCCGTCGGTGGCGAGCGGCATGCAGCGGATCGGCCGGGCCGGCCACACCATCGGCGCGGCGAGCCGCGGCGATCATCGTCCCGAAGTTCCGCGGCGACCTCGTCGCCTGCGCGGCGGTGACGCGGGCGATGCACGAGGCGCGCATCGAGTCGAGCCGCTATCCGCGCAATCCGCTCGACGTGCTGGCGCAGCAGATCGTCGCGATGGTCGCGATCGACGAGTGGCCGGTGGACGACGCTCTACGACGCCGTCCGGCGGGCGGCGCCGTTCGCCGATCTGAGCCGCGCCGTCTTCGAGGGCGTGCTCGACATGCTGTCGGGCCGCTACCCGTCGGACGACTTCGCCGATCTGCGGCCGCGCCTGACCTGGGATCGCCTCGCCGGACCGGCTCACGCCGCGCGACGGCGCGAAGCGCGTCGCGGTCATCAACGGCGGCACGATTCCCGATCGCGGGCTCTACGGCGTGTTCCTGGTCGGCGAGCGCGGCCCGGGCGCGCGGGTCGGCGAGCTCGACGAGGAGATGGTCTTCGAGAGCCGGGTCGGCGAGACCTTCCTGCTCGGCGCCTCGACGTGGCGGATCGAGGAGATCACCCACGACCGCGTGCTGGTGTCGCCGGCGCCGGGCGAGCCCGGCAAGATGCCGTTCTGGCAGGCGGACGCCGCCGGCCGGCCGCTCGAGCTCGGCCGCCAGATCGGCGAGCTGGTGCGCGACGCTGCGCCAGCTGCCGCCCGGCAGCGGCCATCCAGCGGCTGGTCACGCACCACGACCTCGATCAGCAGGCCGCCGAGAACCTGCTCCGCTATCTCGCCGACCAGGCGGCGGCCGCCGGCGCGGTGCCGGACGACCGCACCATCCTCATCGAGCGCTGCCGCGACGAGCTCGGCGACTGGCGGATCTGCGTCCTGTCGCCGTTCGGCGGCCGCATCCACGCGCCGTGGGCGATGGCGGCGGTCGAGCGCGCGCGCGCCGAAACCGGCCTCGACGTCGAGACGATGTGGACCGACGACGGCTTCGTGGTGCGGTTTCCCGAGACCGAGGAGCCGCCCGATCCGGCGCTGATGATTCCGGCGTCGGACGAAGTCGAGGCGCTGGTCGCTGCGGCAGCTCGGCGGCACCGCGCTCTTCGCCGCGAAGTTCCGCGAGGCCGCGGCCCGCGCGCTGCTGCTGCCCAAGCGCCGCCCGGGCGGCCGCAGCCCGCTGTGGCAGCAGCGCAAGCGCGCCGCCGACCTGCTCGCGCGTCGCCTCGCAGTTCGGATCGTTCCCGATGCTGCTCGAGGCCTACCGCGAGTGCCTGCGCGACGTCTTCGACATGCCGGCGCTGGTCGAGACGCTCCGGCGATCGAGCGCGCGCGAGATCCGCAGCCGTCACGGTCGATTCGGCGATGCCTTCGCCGTTCGCGTCGGCGCTGCTGTTCGGCTACGTCGCCAACTATCATCTACGACGGCGATGCGCCGCTCGCCGAGCGGCGCGCCCAGGCGCTGTCGATCGACCAGGCGCAGCTGCGCGAGCTGCTCGGCGACGCCGAGCTGCGCGAGCTCCTCGACGCCGACGCGCTCGCCGAGGTCGAGCGGCAGCTGCAGCACCTCGATCCGGAGCACCACGCGCCGATCGGTGGACGGGGTGCACGATCTGCTGCTGCGCCTCGGCGATCTCAGCGCCGACGAACTCGCCGCCCGCAGCCGGGTTCCGGCCGCCGACGCGCTCGACCAGCTGACCCGCACGCGCCGCGCCATCGTCGTCCAGATCGCCGGCGAGGCGCGGTTCGCTGCCGGTGGAGTATGCCGGCCGCTACCGCGACGCGCTCGGCGTGCCGCTGCCGCCGGGGCTGCCGGAGTCGCTGCTCGCACCGGCGCCGCATGCCGCCGGCGATCTCGCCCGGCGCTACGCGCGCACTCACGGGCCGTTCACGACCGATCGAGTTCGCCGCGCCGCTACGGCCTCGGGCGCGCGACCGCCGACGGCGATGCTGAAGGAACTGTCGGCCGCCGGGCGGCTGCTCGAGGGAGAGTTCCGGCCCGGCGGCTCGGGACGCGAGTGGTGCGACCCGGAGGTGCTCCAGTCGATCCGGCGGCGGTCGCTGGCGCAGGCTGCGCAAGCAGGTCGAGCCGGTCGATCCGCCGGTGTTCGTCCGGCTGCTCACCGGCTGGCAGGGCGTCGCCCGCCCGCGCGCCGGGCTCGACGCGCTGCTCGATGCGATCGAGAACCTGCAGGGCGCGCCGCTGCCGGCGTCCATCTTCGAGTCGGAGATCCTGGCGGCGCGCGTCGAGGGCTACAACCCGGCCGATCTCGATGCGCTCGCCGCCGCCGGTGAAGTCGTCTGGTGCGGCGTCGAACCGCTCGGCGAGCGCGACGGCCGTCTCGCGCTGTATCTCACCGACATTTCGCCGCGCCTGCGGCGCGCCGCTCCCTGAGCCCGACCTGTCGCCGCGCGAGCACGCGATCGTCGAGCACCTGCGCAGCGAGGGCGCGTCGTTCTTCGCGCCGCTCCACGAGGCGGCGCGGCGGCGGCTTCCCGGGCGAGACCGTCGACGCGCTGTGGAGCCTGGTCTGGAAGGGCGCTGGTCACCAACGACACCTTCCATGCGCTGCGGGCCTTCACGCGGGGCCGGAGCGCCGGCGCGCGGACGCCGGCGCGACCGGCCGCGCCTTCCGCAGCCGCCGCGCCGCCCCGCCGTCCGCGGAAGGGCGCTGGTCGCTCGCTCGAGCGATCGCGGCGGCACGGCGTCGCCGACCGAACGGTACGACCGCGACCGCACAGCAGCTGCTGGCGCGGTACGGCGTCCTGACGCGCGAGGTGGCGGGCGCGGAGGGCATCGCCGGCGGCTTCAGCGCGGTCTACGACGTCCTCAAGGCGCATGGAGGATGCCGGCCGCATCCGGCGCGGCTATTTCGTCGGCGGCGTCGGCGCGACGCAGTTCGCGCTGCCGGCGGCGCTCGAGCTGCTGCGATCGCTGGCCGAGCCGCCCGAAGAACCAGAGATCGTCGTCCTGGCCGCGACCGATCCCGCCAACCCGTACGGAACGATGCTCAAGTGGCCGGCGGCCGGCGACGGCGCGGCCGGGCGCGGTCCGACGCGCAGCGTCGGGGCGCTGGTGGTGCTCGTCAACGGCGCCCTGGCGGCGTACATCGGCCGCGGCGGCCGCCAGCTCCTCGTCTTTCTCCCCGAGGACGAGCCGGCGCGCTCGGCGATCGGCCGGCCGCTGGCGGCGCGGCTGGCCCGCTTCGCCCGCCCGGACGAAGGGGGCGCGGGCCTGCTCATCGACGAGATCAACGGCGCGCCCGCCGCCGATCACGCGTTTGCCGGGTTCTTGCTGGAGGCGGGGTTCAGCTCCTCGGCGATGGGCTTCCAGCTGCGCCGCCAGCAGGCGCCGGCGCCAGCGCGGATGGCCGCGGCCGCGGATCGCCGGCATGCCTGAAGGAGACACGATCTTCCGCGCCGCGCGCACGCTCAATCGGGCGCTCGCCGGCAAGCGGGTAGAGCGCTTCGAATCGGCGCTCGCCGCGCTCGACCAGGTCCACGATCAATCCCCGATCACCGGGCGCACCATCGACGGCGTCGCCGCGTCCGGCAAGCACCTGCTGATGCGCTTCTCCGGCGATCTGGTGCTGCGCACGCACATGCGGATGAACGGCAGCTGGCACATCTACCGTCCAGGCGAGCGGTGGCAGCGGCCGCGCCGGGACATGCGGGTCGTCGTCGCGACGGCGGACTTCGAGGCCGTCGGCTTCAGTATTCCGGTCGCGGAGTTCATCCGCGGCCGGGATCTGCCGCGCCATCGCGAGCTGCGGCAGCTCGGCCCCGACGTCCTCTCCGATGCCTTCGATCCGGCGGAGGCGCTGCGCCGCCTGCGCCAACGTCCCGACACCGCGATTGCCGACGCCCTCCTGAACCAGCGCGTCCTCGCCGGCCTCGGCAACGTCTACAAATCCGAAGTCCTCTTCATGTGCAGGATCAGCCCCTTTGCACCGGTGCGCGCCGTCGACGCCGCGGCGCTCGAGGCGATCGTCGAGACGTCGCGGCGCCTCCTGCGCGCGAACGTCACCGACCGGCTGGCGCCGATGACGACCTACACCGGGCTGCGGCGAACGACCAACCGGCAGGACCCGAAAGAACGGCTGTGGGTGTATGGCCGCGCCCGCCTGCCGTGCCGCCGCTGCGGCACCGCCATACAGGTGAAGGCGCAGGGACCGCACGCGCGCCTCACCTACTGGTGCGCCGAGTGTCAGGCAGGCGGAGGAGGGACGACGTCGTGAACCTGATGATCTGGCTGTCGCTGGCGGCGGGCGGCGCGGCGTCGGCCGCCGCGCTCTACGGTCACTACCTGATTCTGCCAGCGTGGCTGACGGGCCCCGAGGTCTGCCGGATGGCGGACGGCGGCTGCGCGGTACTGTTCCGCAGCCCGCGCTCGCGCCTGATCGGGGTACCGAATGCCCTGCTCGGCGTGCTGCTCTACCTGCTGCTCGGCGCCGGCCTGCTGCTCCACTGGCCGCCGCTGCTGCTGCTGCTGATGACGCTCCCCGCGCTGGCGATGAGCGCGTTCCTGGGCCGCAGCCTGCTAATCAATCACCTGCAGTGCCGCATCTGCTGGACCGGCCACGCGGCCAACCTGGCGCTGGCCGCCGGCCTCGCGTGGAAAGTGGCTGCGGGATCCTGACCGCACCCCCCAGGCGCCGGTCTACGGCGCCTGCCGCAGCACGATTCGCATCACCCCGTCGGCGCCGGCAACTTTCTCCATGATGACGGGCGGGCCATGCGTGATGGCTGACTGCGACGCAGCCACGCCGGTCGTTCCGACCGGCTGCAGTTCCCCGATCGCAGGCCGCACGCTCAGATCGGAGAGGACCGCTGCGGGGCTGTGCAGCGGACAGGGTTCTGCGGAAACCGAGCCGATCGGAAAGAGATCTTCATAGACCGGGCTCTCCCCCGGCTTGAGGGCTGCCCGGGGAGCGGGCTCATCTCCATAGAAAGCGTCGACCGCTACCAGCCGCGGCGAGCCGCCGTCGCCAGAGACGCTGTAAACATCCGCCTGATGCCGGCACGCCTCCGTCGCGCGCGCCCCGCTCAGCCGGCACATCGTCACCTTCTCCACATCCGCCGGGGTGGGATACCAGTCCGGCTTGTCGCCGGCCGTGGCGGCTTTCATGAATCTGGCCCACGCCGGGACCGCCACGACCCCGGCGAAGCCGCCGCGCATGATCGGCGCCGGCCGGTCGAGCCCGAACCAGACGCCGGCGACGAGGTGCGGTGTATAGCCGACGAACCAGGCATCCGCATAGTCGTCTGTCGTCCCGGTCTTGCCCGCGGCCGGCAGCATGAATCCGTCACGCCGGACGGCGGCTCCGGTGCCGCCGGCAATCACCTCGGCCAGCATGCTCGACATCAGAAACGCCGTCGTCGGACTGATCGCCTGCGTGTGGCGTTCGGGCGCGTCGTAGAGGACCGCCCCCGACGCATCCTCGACCCGCGTGATGAGCCGCGGTGAGGCGACGCGGCCGGCGCTGGCGAAAGCCGTGTAGGCCGCGGTCAATTCCATCAGCGTCACCTCGCCCGTGCCAAGGGCGAGCGACGGGACCTGCGGCAGCGGCGACGCGATCCCCAGACGCTGGGCGTAATAGACGGCGGTCCCGACGCCGACGGTCTGCAGGAGCTGCGCGGCGGCGCGGTTGCTCGAGACTTTCAGCGCCGTCCGCAGCGTGTATTCGGGCTCCTCATGGCCGCCGCCGGGCAGCCAGGCAGCGGCGCCCGTGCCGATCGGGGTATCGAGATCGTGCAGCATCGTTCCGGGCGCGAAGCCGCGCTCGAGCGCCGCCGCGTAGATGATCGGCTTGAATGCGGAGCCGGCCTGGCGCCGGGCCTGGGTGGCGCGGTTGAAGCTGCTGGCGTTGAAATCCCGCCCGCCGACGAGCGCCCGTACCTCCCCGGTCAGCGGGTCCATCGCGACGAAGCTGCCCTGCAGGTCGCGCGCGGCCGGCCGCTTCCTGACGATCTCGGCGATCCGGGTGGTGAGCGCCTCCTCGGCAGCGCGCTGCATCGATGGATCGTAGGTCGAGTAGACCCGCAGACCGCCGCGCAGCACCTTATCCCCGCCGAACAGCGACACCAGCTGCCGGCGCACCTCTTCCTGGAAGTAGAGGCCGGTCGCGCCCGCGGGTGCCGGTGTGGGGCTGCCCGCCGCGACGATCGCACTACCGGCCCTGGTCGGAAGCGCGCGGCTGACCGCCGTGCGGAACGCGGCATCGTCCAGGCGCCCCTGCTCGTGCATCAGCCGCAGCACCAGGTCGCGCCGCTGCCGGGCCCGCGCCGGGCTGATCGACGGCGCGTCGCTCGACGGCGAGCGGACCAGCGCCGCGAGCAGCGCCGCCTCGTGAACGTCGACGTCTGCTGCCGGCTTGTGGAAGTAGCCGCGCGATGCGGCTTCCACGCCGTAGTAGCCCTCCCCCAGATAAACCGTGTTCAGGTATTCCTCGAGGATGCGCGTCTTGCCGTAGCGCCGCTCGATCTGAGCGGCAAGCAGGATCTCGCGAAGCTTGCGATCGTAGG
Organism: uncultured Acidobacteriota bacterium; assembly: GCA_963750475.1. Taxonomy (GTDB): domain Bacteria; phylum Acidobacteriota; class Vicinamibacteria; order Vicinamibacterales; family 2-12-FULL-66-21; genus JALZOC01. The sequence goes on along the minus strand of CAVVQQ010000003.1, from coordinate 305,032 downwards.
TCCGCACCGGGGTCAGCCGGACCGCGCGGGCGAGCTGCTGGGTGATCGTGCTCCCCCCCTCGACGATGCGCCCGGCTCTCGCGTTTCGCAGCGCCGCTCCGGCGATGCGTACCGGATCAATCCCGTGGTGCGTGAAGAAGCGCCGGTCCTCGACCGACAGCACGGCGTCGACGATGTGGGGGGACATGCGCTCGAGCGGCACGTCGGTACGCTGCTCGGCGAAGAAGGTGAAAGCCTGGCGGCCGGTCCGATCGAAGACGACCGTGGACTGCGGACGCGGCAGCATCTCCACCGTCGCGGCGCGCTCGAGCTCGTCCGCGACACTGCCTGCCAGCCGGACGACATGAAAGACTCCGACCCACATGACGGCCGTCGTCAGCAGCACCGCCCCGACGACCGCTCCGCGCCGCAGAAGCATCTCGCCGCGACATTCAGCAACGTAGGTGCCAGACGATCGCCCCGGGATTGGACAGGCGCTGGACGGCGCACGCATGGAAGAAGGCAGCAGCGTGCCGAGTGGCGCACGAGGACCGGCCGCAAGAGAAGGAAGGTTGGGTAGCAGGCTACCCACCGGTCGGAGGTGAGTGCGCGATACGGCTCAGCCGGCGCGGTCGTCAGACGTGATTGCGCAGCATCAGCTCGCGCGGGTGCGGCTGCAGGTAGACCTGGCCGGCCAGGTACGCGACGTCGTGGACGCGCACGTAATGGGCGATGAGCGTCAGCGGCACGACCAGCGGCACCAGCCCGGTCCTGTACTCCTCGATCGCGGCCGCCAGCTCGCGTCGCGACGGGGCGTCGAGCTTGTCCTTGAAATGACCCGCCATGTGGCTGAGCACGTTCGTCTGCCGGCGGGTGGTGGCGGGCACCGCGAGCGTCTCCATGAACATCCGTTCATAGCGGGCCCGCAGCTCCGCGCGGCCAATCGCCCGGGCGCCCGCGACAAGCCGGCCGAGCTCCTGGTAGCGCACCGGCGAGTGCGCCAGCAGCGCCATCTTGTTGGCGGTGTGGAACCGTACCAGGTCCCCGGTCGTCCACTTCGAGCCGAAAAGGTCCCTGAGGCGCCGGTAGGCGAATACGCGCTCGATGAAGTTCTCGCGCAGGCGCGGATCGCACAGCCGCCCCTCCTCCTCGACCGGCAGCAGCGGCAGCCGGCCGAGGAGCACGTCGGCGAAGATGCCCCGGCCGTCACGGGTGCCCGGGCCGTCGACGCCGTAGACCTTGACGCGCTCCATGCCGCAGCTCGGCGAATCCTTCTTGAGGACGTAGCCATCGAGGTCGAGCCCGGCAATCTCCTCGACCCTCGTCCGCGACCACGTCGTCATCCTCTCGGTCCAATCCACCGCACTCCGCGTCGTCACCATCCGGGTGCGGCCCGTGGACCTGACCAGCCGGAGCGTCTCGCGCGGCGTGCCCATGCCGACTTCGACCTCCGGGCAGACCGGCACCCATTCGACGTGGGGCGCCAGCACGCCGGTCAGGAAGGCGTCCTTCTTGTGGCCGCCGTCGAAGCGCACTTCCTCGCCGAGCAGACAGGCGGAAATGCCAATCCGGAGCGCTGGCGGACGCATCCCTGAGGGCATAGTCATGGTGAGCTTCGCGCGGGGTGTCGTCGGCCGGTTCCGGCGCCTGGCCGTGCGGAATGGAATCGCGGCGGCCTACCGCGAACAGCCGGGCTGACCGACAACTGTATTTGCGGCCGCCCCGTTCCGTCTCCCCTCGGGCCAGATTACAATGGCGGCCTTACCAAGCGAAGCATCTTCTGGAGGACTGTATGAGACGTCAGCTGATCTCCTGCGCCCTGGCGCTGCCGCTCGTTGCGCTGCTGGCGGCCCCCGTGCTGGCCGAGGTCAAGACCCGGGGAAAATCACAGGTCAAAATCGAAGGCATGATTGGGCGGGTGGTGAGCATGTTCGGCGGCAAGGCCGCGCGGGAAGGTGTCGTCTCGACGGCCGCGGTCAAGGGCGACCGCAAGGCGACGATGAACGAATCGACCGGCGAGATCATCGACCTGTCCGAAGAGAAGCTCTACGAGCTCGACCTCAAGAAGAAAACCTACACGGTGACGACCTTCGACGAGCTGCGCCGCCGCATGCGCGAGGCGCGCGAAAAGGCCGAGAAGGACGCCGAGCGCGAGCAGACGAAAGAGAGCAAGTCCGACAAGCCCGAGAAGGCGGAGAAACCGGAGAAGGAGCTGCAGGTCGATTTCGACGTCAAGGAGACCGGCCAGAAGAAGCAGCTTGCCGGCTACGACGCGCGCGAAGTGATCATGACGATCAGCGTCCACGAAAAGGGCACGCCGCTCGAGGATGGCGGCGGCTTCGTCATGACCTCGGACTCCTGGCTCGGCCCGACGATCCCCGCCCTCAAGGAGCTCCACGACTTCGAGCTCCGCTACTGGAAGAAGCTCGAAGGGCCGGACGCGATGGGCATGTCCGCCGAACAGATGGCGATGGTCGTGGCCATGTACCCGATGCTCAAGCAGGCGTCTGACCGCCTCTCGAAGGAGGGCGCCAAGCTCCAGGGCACGCCGCTCGCGACGACGACGACGTTCGAGGCGGTGAAGTCGAGGGATCAGATGGTGGCGGCGCAGTCGGAGAGCGGCGGCTCGGGGGGCGGCGGGCTCGGCGGGATGCTGGCGCGCAAGATCGCCAAAAAGGACAACGAGCCGAAGGCGCGCGCGACCATCTTCACGGTGATGGACGAGACAATGGAGGTCTCGACGAGCGTGGCGCCCGCCGACGTCGCGATCCCGCCGGACTTCAAGGAAAAGAAGTAGCCGCTCAGGGGACGCGGGGAAGGTAGATCACGAACCGCGTTCCCTGCCCCGGCGCGCTCGTCAGGTAGATTCCGCCGCTGTTCTGCTTGACGATGCCGTAGACCGTCGCCAGCCCCAGTCCGGTGCCCTTGCCCTGTTCCTTGGTCGTGAAAAAGGGCTCGAAGATGTGCAGGCGGACGTCCTCCGGGATGCCGGTGCCGGTGTCCGAGACCGTCAGGGTGACGTATTCCCCCGGCCGCAGCCCGGGCCGCTCGCGCGGGTCTTCGGCGTCGATCGCGACGTTGCCGGTGGCGATGGCGAGCGTGCCCCCTTCGGGCATCGCGTCGCGGCCGTTGGCGGCGAGGTTCATCAGAATCTGTTCGATCTGCCCCGGGTCGGCCATCACCGGCCACAGCCCCGCCGCCGCCGCAATCGTGACCGGGATGTCCTCGCCGACCAGCCGCGCCAGCAGCTTGTGGAGGCTGTCCACGATCGCGTTCAGATCGAGGCGCTGCGGCTGAATCATCTGCTTGCGGCTGAAAGCAAGGAGCTGACGCGTCAGCGCCGCGGCGCGCTCGGCCGCGAGGCGGATTTCCTGAACGTCATCCCGCCGGGGGTCGTCGGCGGCGAACTGATCGATCAGCAGATCGGCGTAGCCGAAGATGGCGGTCAGGACGTTGTTGAAATCGTGGGCGACGCCGCCGGCGAGCCGGCCGACGGCTTCCATCTTGTGCGACTGGCGCAGTTCCGCCTCGCGGCGGAGCGACTCGCGGCGCCACTCGGCGCGTTCGCGGGCATAGCGGATCGAGCGCAGCAGCAGTTCGATGTCGGTCCGGCTCTTGACGAGGTAGTCCTGAGCGCCGCGCTGTACCGCCTGGGCGGCAGTCTCCTCGTCGTCGGTGGACGTCAGCACGATGATCGGCGCGACGATCTGGTTCGAGAGCAGCCGGTCGACGGTCTCGAGCCCGCTGCTGTCCGGGAGCGCCAGATCCAGCAGCACGACATCGAACGCATCGCGCGCCAGCGCCGCGGCGGCAGCCGCGACCGTGGCGACGCGCGCGAACGCAAACGGCACCGAGCCGTGCTCGAACTGCGCGCGCACCAACGCCGCGTAATCATCGTCGTCGTCGACGAGCAGGACGTGGAGCTTGGCGGGCGCGGGTTCCATCGGATTCAGGGGAGACGCCAGGACGCCGCTATTCTACTGTCAATCTGCCGGGCCCGGTTTGCACCTATAATTTCTGTTTCCGATCGCGCGGTCGATCGGATCGACGCCGTCGGCCGCGCTTCCCCGCTTCGCGGAGCGCGATGCCCGCGGCCTGGAAGGAGAACAGGCGTGGAACCCGGTACTTACGCTCGCTTCGACACTTCGGAAGGCTCGTTCACGGCGCGGCTGTTCGACAAGGAGGCGCCGAACACCGTCGCCAATTTCGTCGGCCTGGCCGAGGGGACGAAGGAATGGCGCGATCCGTCGAGCGGCGAAGCGAAGAAGGCGCCGTACTACGACGGCGTGTCGTTTCACCGCATCATCAGCGGATTCATGATCCAGGGGGGCGACCGCCTCGGCACCGGCACCGGCGGCCCCGGCTACAAGTTCGCCGACGAATTCCACCCGACCCGCCGCCACTCCGGGCCCGGCATCCTGTCGATGGCCAACGCCGGTCCGAATACCAACGGCAGCCAGTTCTTCATCACCCTCGGGCCGACGCCGCACCTCGACAACAAGCACACGGTGTTCGGGGAAGTGGTGGAGGGGCTGGAGGTCGTCAAGAAGATCGGATCGGTCCGCACCGCCGGCCAGGATCGGCCGGTGACGCCGGTGGTGATGAACCACGTGACGATTGAGCGCGTCTGAGCGGCGGCGCGGCCGCGATCAGCGCAGGCGATCCGCCAGCAGACCGACGCTGAGGCTGTAGGTGTGGGCGCAGTTGTAGGCCAGGAGGGCGTCGTAGTTTCCGTAGAGCAGGAAGCTGCGCCGTCCGGCCTGGAGCAGCGATGCCGGCACGTCGCCGCCGGGCAGCGGCGCGCCGGCGGCGGTCCGAACGCCCAGGCGCCGCCATTCGGTCATCGGCGACGGCGCCGTCATCAGCCGTTCGGCCCGGCACCCGATCTCCCGTCTGGGAATCGCCAGCGCGCCGGCGCGGCTGGCCGCCGGAATACTGACCTCCCGCCCCCACGACGCCCCTGACGTCCACCCGTGCTGCTGCAGGTAGAAGGCCACCGAGGCGAAGACGTCCGGCAGCGACGTCCAGATGTCGCGGCGGCCGTCGCCGTCGAAGTCCTGCGCGAACTGGAGATAGCTGGACGGCATGAACTGCGGCTGGCCGAGCGCGCCGGCCCAGGAGCCCTTGAGGCGGGCGAGCTCGATGTCGCCGCGATTGAGGATCTCGAGGGCGTTCAGGAGCTCGGTCCGGAACATCGGCCCGCGGCGCGGATCGTAGGCGAGCGTCGCAAGAGTCGGAATCGTCGGCCGGACACCGGCAAACCGGCCGAAGTTGGATTCGAGCCCCCAGACCGCGACGACGATGCGCGGGTCGATGCCGAACTTGCGGCCAACGCGGCCGAGCAGCGCCCGGTGAGTCGCGTAACGCTCCTGGGCGGTGCGGATCATCGCCGGCGTCAGCCGCCGGCGCAGATAGGCGTCGAGATCGAGCGTGAACTCCGGCTGGGCCTGGTCGCGCTCGAGAATCTGCGCCACCGGGGCGACGCCGCCGAGCGCCTGGTCCAGGATCTCGGGCCTGATGCCGCGCGCCAACGCTTCGGCGCGGACGCCGGCCAGCCACTCGTCGAACGGCGGAGGCAGCGGCGCAACCGGTGCGAGCGGCACGGCCGGCACCGGTTCCTGGAGCGGCCGCGGCGCCGCCGAGAGAAACCCGAGCATCAGAATCGTCGCCAATCGCCGCATCCGTCATTCTAGTCCCCCGGAACCGTGACCGCGATTGTTCGCGACCCGCGGCCTCGCGGTGGGATAATCCGCCGCGACATGAATCAACTCGACCTCAACGGACGCGTCGCGGTGGTGACCGGCGGGGCGCGTGGAATCGGCCTGGGGGTGGCACGGCGGGCGCTCGCCTCCGGCGCCGCGGTGGCGCTCTGGGACGTGGACGGCGCGGCGGCGGAGACGGCCCGGGCGGATCTGGCCGGGCTCGGGGCGGTCTCGGCAATCCGGGTGGACATCACCGATCAGGCATCGGTCGACGCCGCCACCCGGGCGACCCTCGACGCCCACGGCCGCATCGACATCCTGGTCAACAACGCCGGCATCGCCGGCGGCAACGGTCCGGCCTGGGAGCTCGATCCGGAGGTCTGGCGCCGGGTCATCGACGTCAATCTGACGGGCTGCTTCCTGACCTGCCGCGCCGTCGTGCCGCACATGCTCGAGCGCGGCTACGGACGGATCGTCAACGTCGCCTCGATTGCCGGCAAGGAAGGCAACCCCAACGCGTCGCACTACAGCGCGTCGAAGGCCGGGCTGATCGGCCTGACCAAATCACTGGGCAAGGAGCTCGCGACGCGGCGCATCCTCGTCAACTGCGTCGCGCCGGCGGCGGCGAACACGGAGATCTTCGCGCAGATGAAGCAGGAACACATCGACTACATGCTGTCGCGCATTCCGATGGCGCGGTTCGTCGAGGTCGAGGAGATTGCCGCGCTGGTCTGCTGGCTGGCGTCGGAGGATTGCTCGTTTTCGACCGGCGCCGTCTTCGACATCAGCGGCGGGCGCGCAACTTACTAGCCCCGCCACTGGCTGCGCACAGGACAGACCGTCCGCTAGCGGCCGGTCTTTGCCGGCCCGCGATCGCCGGCGGCCGCCGCGAGCGTGACGCGGGCGTGGGTCCGCACCGACTCGCGCGCGGCCTCGAGGATCTCGGTCACGATCAGGTTGTTGGCGAGCGACGACAGCGCGTTCGGCTTGCGGGTGCCGCGCACCACGGCGAGGAGGTGCGACACGGAATCGAGCTCGTCGGCCGGCAGCGGCGCGGCCGTCGCGGCATGCTCGGGCTCGGTGCCGGTCCGGACCCGCAGGCCGGCGCGATTGCCCACCGCCTGCGCCCGCTCGGCGTAGACCTCGAAGTCCTTGCGATCGAACGGCCAGTTCCACGACGCCTGGATGATGCCCTGGGCCCCCGGATATTCCAGCAGGATGGTCGCCTCGTCGTCGACGTGCGGATAGATCGCCGGCTTGAAGGTCTGGGCCAGCGCCAGCACCGACAGCGGGCGCTGGTTGTCCATCATCCAGGTCATCAGGTTGGCGCCGTAGCAGCCGAAGTCGAAGAGCGCGCCGGCGCCGTTCTTCACCGGGTCCGTCAGCCAGCCGAGGAATTCGGGGCCGACGCCAATCTCCTTCGGGCCGCGGTGGCCGTCCTCCGCGACCATCTTGCGGATGTCACCGCCGGCCTTCTCGGTTTTGAGGAGCGTCCACATCGCCGCGTGGCTCGGATACCAGGTCGTTTCGTAGTTGACCAGGACGTCGATGCCGCCGGCCGCGGCGGCGCGCTCGATCCGCCGGGCGTGCGCCATGCTGACGGCGAGCGGCTTTTCCATCATCACGTCGATGTGGCGTGACGCCGCCGCTTCGACGACCATCGGGTGATCGTAGGTGCTCGTGAACGACGCCACCGCCTCGGGCCTGGTCCGCTCGAGCATCGCCGCCAGGTCGGTGAAGAAGAGCGCCTTGTCGAGATTGAAGCGGCTCGCGTAGGTCTGCTGCAGCGCGGTGTCGGGCTCGAAGATGCCGACGATCTGGACGTCCTGGCGCGACTGGGCGGCCTTCAGGAAGCCGGAGACGTGGCCGTGGACCAGGCCGGCAATCGCCAGCCGGAGCGGCGCCGCTGGCGGCGCCTGGGCCGCCGGCGAGGCACCCAGGAAACCGGCCGCGACGACGGCGCAGAGCAGCAGACGCCTCATGAGACACTCTCCTCGAATTCAGTGACCGGCGAGACCGACACGCTATCAGAGAGCGCGGCCCGGAGACCAGCGAATCCGGCCGGGCGGCGGCAGGCGCCGGCCGTGATGAAATAGGATGATCATGATGCGTACCGCCAGTCTCGGCATGATCGTCCTCCTCGCCGCCGCCGTCGTCCACGCGCAGGCCCCGGCCGCCGTCGCGCCCGACCCGAAAGCGTGGATCGCGGAGAGCAACCGCCAGGCGCAGGTCCTCCTCGACGTCGAGGCGAAGTTCGCACCGGAGGCGGCCGGCGAAGCCGGCGTGTCCGGCCTCGACCGGGAGATCTCCAGCCTGACGCCGGAATCGCGCAAGGCCGAACGCCAGGCCCGCGAGGCGGCGCTCGCCACGCTCGAGTCGCGGCTGGCGGCCGAAACCCACCCGCTCGTCCGCCAGGACCTGCAGATTCTGATCTCGGCCGCCCGCAGCAGCATCCGCGAGATGCAGCTCGGCGACGAGCGGCGGGTACCGTACGTCGACGTGCCGATGCTCGTCTATCAGGGCCTGCGGGCGCTGCTCGATCCACAGGTCGCCGCCGGGCGGCGCAGCGCGGCGGTCGATCGGCTTCGCAAGTACGCCGGGCTCGACGGCGGCCTGGAACCGATCACGACCCAGGCCATCCACCGCACCCGCGAGGGGCTCGCCAATCCCCGGCTCCTCGCCCCGGCGCGCTCCAAGGTCGAGCGCGATCTCGCCAACGACGCCGTCGTCACCACCGGCATCGAGAAGATGCTCGCCGAATACAAGCTCGAGGGCTGGCGCGAACCATACGCCACGCTCGCCAGGCAGCTCGCCGAGTACCAGACTTTCGTGCGGACCGAGGTCCTGCCCAAAGCGCGGACGGACTTCCGGCTGCCGCCCGATCTGTACGCCTTTGCGCTGGAGCAGGTCGGGGTCGACATCGCACCGGAGCCGCTGGCGGCGATGGCGCATCAGGCCTTTACCGACATCCAGCAGCAGATGGAGCGCCTCGCGCCGGCGGTGGCGCGGGCGCGCGGGCTCAAGACCACCGACTACCGCGAGGTGATCCGCACGCTCAAACAGGAACAGCTGGTCGGCGATGCGATCCTGCCGCACTACCGCAAGCGGCTGGAGGAGATCGAAGCGATCGTCCGGCGGGAGAAGCTCGTCACGCTGCCGGACCGCCCGGCCCGCATCCGTATCGCGACCGATGCGGAAGCGGCGCAGACCCCGGCGCCCAATATGCGGCCGCCGCGGCTCCTCGGCAACACCGGCGAGCTCGGGGAGTTCGTGCTGCCGCTGAACGTGCCGGCCCAGGCCGGCGGCGCCGCGGCCGGACGGTTCGACGATTTCACGTTCGCGGCGGCGTCCTGGACGCTGACCGCGCACGAAGCCAGGCCCGGCCATGAGATGCAGTTCGCAAAGATGATCGAGGCCGGAGTGTCGATCCCGCGGGCGCTGTTCGCGTTCAACAGCACCAACGTCGAGGGCTGGGGGCTCTATGCCGAGGCGATGATGCTGCCCTACATGCCGGCCGAGGGGCAGCTCATCTCCCTGCAGCTGCGGCTGCTCCGGGCGGCGCGCGCCTTTCTCGATCCCGAGCTGCACCTCGGCCGTGTCACTCCGGACGAAGCGCGGCGCGTGCTGCGGGAGGATGTCGGCATGTCGGTGGCGATGACCGAATCCGAGGTCGAGCGCTACATGTTTCGATCGCCGGCGCAGGCGACGTCCTATTTCTACGGCTACACCCAGCTGCAGCAGCTGCGGTCGGAGGTCGAGCGATCGATGGGCCGCCGCTTCAGCCCGCTCGAGTTCCACGACTTCATCCTGGCGCAGGGGCTGCTGCCGCCGGCGCTGCTGAAGGATGCGGTCCTGAACCATTTCACCCCGGCCCGCTGAGGCCGGCAACCAGTCACCCGCGCTCCTCCGGGGCGCCAGACCGAAAGGATCTCTGATGATTCCCGCACCGCCAGACGTCGCCGCACCGCCGGCCGACGCGACCACGACCGCCAGCGGCCTCGCGACCAAAGTCCAGGCCGCCGGGGCGGGGACCCGCCGTCCGACCGCAACTTCCCGCGTCCGCGTCCACTACACCGGCTGGACGACCGACGGCAAGATGTTCGACAGCTCGGTGGCGCGAAAGGAGCCGATCACGTTCGGCCTCAATCAGGTGATCCCGGGATGGACCGAGGGGGTTCAGCTCATGGTCGAAGGGGAAACGCGACGGCTGTGGATCCCCGAACAGCTCGCCTACCGCGGACAGCCCGGGGCGCCGAAAGGCATGCTGGTGTTCGACGTCGAGCTGATTCGGATCGAGTCCTAGGACCGCTCGCCATGGCCAACGCGCGACGTGCCGAGGACCTGCCGGCCGCGAAGGCGGCCCTGCGGGAGCTGCTGGGCGCCCGGTGCAGCGATACCGAGGCCGTCCGCGAGCACCACAGCCACGGCGAGTCCTACCATCCACCCGCTCCTCCGGACGTCGTCTGCTTCCCGATCTCCACCGAGGAGGTCGTCGGGATCGTCGAGATCAGCCGCCGGTTCGCGCTCCCGATCGTGCCGTTCGGCGCCGGGACCTCGCTCGAGGGGCATGTCCATGCCCTCGAGGGGGGAATCACAATCGACCTGCGCCAGATGAACCGCGTGCTGCGCATCGGCGCCGCCGATCTCGACGTCTCGGTCGAGGCCGGCGTGACGCGTCTGCAGCTGGCCCGGGCGCTGCAGAACACCGGCCTGATGTTCCCTGTCGATCCCGGCGCCGACGCGACCATCGGCGGGATGGCCGCGACGCGCGCCTCGGGGACGACGGCGGTGCGGTACGGGACGATGCGGGAGAACGTGCTCGGCCTCGAAGTGGTGCTGGCGGACGGCCGGGTCGTGACGACCGGAACGCGGGCGCGAAAGTCCGCCGCCGGCTACGACCTGACGCGGTTGTTCGTCGGCTCCGAGGGCACCCTCGGCGTCATCACCCGGATCACGCTGCGGCTGCATCCTCTGCCGGAGGCGGTCTCGGCCGCCGTGTGCTCGTTCGGCTCGCTGCGCGGCGCCGTCGATGCGGTCATGGCGACCATTCAGCTCGGGGTGCCGGTAGCGCGCATCGAGCTCCTCGACGAGCTCCACATGGACGCGATCAACCGCTACTCGCACACCGACTATCCGGTCGCGCCGACGCTGCTGTTCGAGTTCCATGGCGACAGCCCCGGACACCTCGCCGCGCAGGCCGAGACCGTCCAGGCGATCGCCGCCGAGCACGGCGGGCGGGGCTTCGAGTGGGCGACGAAGCCCGAGGACCGCGAGCGGCTGTGGCAGGCGCGGCACAACGCCCACTTCGCGGCGCTGGCGCTCAGGCCGGGCTGCCGGTCGTGGGCCGGCGACGTCTGCGTGCCGATCTCGCGGCTCGCCGACTGCATCATCGAGACGAAGCGCGACCATGAAGGCGCGCCGTTCCCGGTCTGCCTGGTCGGCCACGCCGGCGACGGCAACTTCCATCTCGTCTACCTGCTCGATCCGGCCAGCGCCAGCGAGCTCGCCGAGGCCCGCCGCCTCAACGTCCGGATGGTCGAGCGGGCGCTGGCAATGGACGGGACCTGCACCGGCGAGCACGGCGTCGGCTACGGCAAGATGTGGTCGCTTGCCGCCGAGCACGGCGAGGGCGTCGGCGTGATGCGCGACATCAAGCGGGCGCTCGACCCGGACAACCGCATGAACCCGGGAAAGGTCGTCGAAACCCGCCCCGCCGGCGCGAATCGGTGATAAAACCTACCGCCATTGCCCGGCTCACCCGTTTCCGTGGAGGTTCAATGAGGCGCACGGCTGTCGCGGTTCTGGCCGCAGGCGTTGCCGGACCGTGGATCGGCGCGTCCCCGCAGGCGCCGGCCCCGCCGGCGGTGAACACCGACGCACACTACCAGCTGGGCCCCGACTCGCTGCCGCGCGACGGCGTCCCGAAGGGGGAGATGCGCGGGCCGTTCACGCTGCCGAGCCAGGCGTATCCGGGCACCCAGCACACCTACTGGATTTACGTCCCCGCGCAGTACGACCCGGCCGTGCCGGCCAGCCTGATGATCTTCAACGACGGCCAGGCGTTCAAGAACATGGACGGCGACGCCCGGGCGCCGAACGTCCTGGACAATCTCATCTACCGCCGCGAGATTCCGGTGATGATCGGCGTCTTCATCAATCCCGGCCGGACGCCCGAACAACCGGAGCCGACGCCGCAGGAGTGGGGCGACCGCACGACGAATCGCCCGGCCGAGTACAACTGCCTCGACGACAAATACGCGCGGGTCATCGTCGACGAACTGATGCCCGTGCTCTACAAGGACTACAACATCGCGAAGGATCCGGAGCGCCACGGCATCGGCGGCGCGAGCTCGGGAGCCATCGCCGCCTTCACCGTCGCCTGGCAGCGGCCCGATCACTTCCGCAAGGTCCTCAGCATCGTCGGCAGCTTCGTCAACCTGCGCGGCGGCCACGCCTACGCGGATATGGTGCGGACGACGGCGAAGAAGCCGATCCGGATCTACCTGCAGGACGGCCGCAACGACAACCGCGGCGTCGGGCGCGACGGGAACTACGACCAGACGCGCGACTGGTTCTTCCAGAACGTGCGGCTGATGCAGGCGCTGACCGAGAAGGGCTACGACGTCAATTACACCTGGGGGATCGGCCGACACGGCCAGAAGCAGGGGGGCGCGATCCTGCCCGACATGATGCGCTGGCTGTGGCGCGACCAGCCGGTGTCGGTGGATGTGAACGACGCCGTCGAGCGCAGCTTCCGCGACAAACACTGACGGGGACACTCATCTTTAGCGCAAGGTGTTGATTCTACAGGGCAAGTCGTCATTCGGGGTCCGATCGCGGAGGCATCCGGCATGGGTAAGCATCGGCTCAGGGTCTGGGCGGCAGTCGCGGTGCTGGGCGCCGTCGCGGCTGGATGCCGCGGAAGGGCGGAGAAGGTAATGCCGGCCAATGGAGAAGTGACGCCGGCCGGTGGATTCGACGCCGATCTCGCGTTCCTGCGCCAACACTCGAACATCGTCGTCCTCGACGACGGGACGGGCGCCCGGGCGGCGGTGGCGCCCGCCTATCAGGGCCGGGTGATGACAAGTACGACGGGGGGTGCGAGCGCGCCGAGCTTTGGCTGGATCGGACGCGCCGCCGTCGAGGCAGGGACGCGCCAGCCGCACATGAATGTCTTCGGTGGGGAGGACCGGTTCTGGCTCGGCCCGGAGGGGGGGCGCTATGCCTTGTACTTCAAGCCTGGCGATCCCTTCGATCTGGACCACTGGCAGACGCCTGAGCCGTTCGACTGGGGGGCCTGGGAGACGACCAGCCAGTCGCCCGGCGAGGTTGCGTTCCGCAAGCGGATGTCGATCGAGAACTATGCCGGCACGCGTTTCGACATCGCGGTCGAACGCACGGTCCGCCTCCTCCCCGCGAAGGATGTGGCGGTGCGGATTGGCGCTGCCGGCGACGACTCGCTGCGGATCGTCGCCTTCGAGTCGGCCAATGCGATCGTCAACGCGGGGGCGTCGGCGTGGACGCGCGACACCGGGCTGGTGTCGATCTGGATCCTCGGCCAGTTCACCCCGTCGCCGCGGACGACGATTGTGGTGCCGTTCGCGGCTGGATCGGACGTGGCGGCCGGTCCGGTGGTGAACGACAAGTACTTCGGCCCGGTGCCGCCGGACCGCCTCGCCCTGGGGAAACAGGCAATCTTCTTCAAGGGCGACGGCCAGCACCGCGCGAAGATCGGACTCTCGCCGGCTCGGGCGCTCGATACCGCCGGCAGCTACGACCCGGACGGCGGCGTCCTGACCCTTGTGCAATACAGCCGCCCGGAGGGTTCGGCGTCGTACGTCAACTCGATGTGGGACGCGGCTGCCAATCCCTACGCCGGCGATGTCGTCAACAGCTACAACGACGGCCCGGCGGCGCCAGGCAAGCCGCCGCTCGGCCCGTTCTACGAGCTCGAGACCTCGTCGCCGGCCCTGGCGCTGGCGCCGGGCGAACGCTACACCCACGTCCACCGGACGATTCACGTGAGTGGGCCCGCGGCCGCGCTCAATCGCGTCGCCCGGGCGACGCTGAAGGTCGGCCTTTCGCAGATTACGTGCGCGTTTTCATCACACTGCGCCGCTGCACAGGAGAATCCATGAAACGCCGTGACGTTCTTCGCTCGCTGACCCTGGCCGGAGGGGCGTCGCTGCTGGCCTCCGGACGCTCCCTGGCCGAGGCCGTCCCCCCCGCCCGCACCGCGGCTGAAGCGCAGGCGCTGAAGGGCGCCGGCACCGTCAAGATTCGCAACATCACGACCATCCTCACCGCCCCCAACCGCATCCGGCTGGTCGTCGTGAAGATCGAGACCACCGAGCCGGGCCTCGTCGGCTGGGGCTGCGCGACGTTCACGCAGCGCGCCCTGGTCGTCCAGACGGCGCTCGAGCAGTATCTGAAGCCGTTCCTCATCGGCCGCAATGTCGACGAGATCGAGGACATCTGGCAATCGAGCTACGTCAGCTCGTACTGGCGCAACGGGCCCGTGCTGTTCAACGCCATGAGCGGCGTCGACATGGCGCTCTGGGACATCAAGGGCAAGCGCGCCGGCATGCCGGTCTACCAACTGCTCGGCGGCAAGGTGCGGCAAGGGGCGGACTGCTATTTCCACGCCAGCGGCAGCAGCTTCGCGGAAGTGGAAGACAGTGCCCGCAAGGCGATGGAGCAGGGCTTCCGCCACGTGCGCGTGCAGGTCGCAACGCCGGGCTACGCCGGCTACGGCGCCGGCGGAGCGGCGGCCGGCGTCGGCGGGTGCTGCGGCCGACGAGGTCGTCGGCCCGACCAACCCGAAGGCGATCTGGGAATCGGGCGCCGTACGTGCGCATGGTGCCGAAGTTCTTCGAGCACCTGCGCAGCAAGCTGGGCGATGAGGTCGAGCTGCTGCACGACGTCCACGAGCGCGTCACGCTCAACCAGGCCGTCAATCTGTGCAAGTCGCTCGAGCCGTACCGGCTGTTCTTCCTCGAGGATCCGTTCCCTCCCGAGGAGAACGACCATTTCCGCCTCCTCCGGCAGCAGACCAGCGTGCCGATCGCGATGGGGGAGCTGTTCAACACCCAGCACGAGTACGTGCCGCTCATCAAGGAGCGGCTGATCGACTTCATCCGGATCCACATCTCGCAGATCGGCGGGCTCAGCCCGGCCAGGAAGCTGGCAGCGCTCTGCGAGTTCTTCGGCGTGCGGACGGCCTGGCACGGCCCCGGCGACGCGTCACCGATTGCGCACGCGGCCCAGCTCGCCCTGGAGCTGGCGAGCTACAACTTCGGCGTGCACGAGGGCAGCGGTTTTCCCAAGGAGACGCAGGAGGTCTTCGTCGGCTGTCCCGAGGTCAAGCAACGGCTACATGCTGGCGCAGGAGAAGCCGGGGCTCGGGATCGAGGTCGACGAGAAGCTGGCCGCCAAGATTCCCGGTATCCGCCGAGCCGCCCAACTTCGATTACTCGTGGGGGACGACGCGCCGCAAGGACGGGACGGTGATCCGGCCATGACGGCGTGATGCGGGAAGGGGGACGCGCCTGAAGGTCGAACACGTCAGCCGACGGACGTTTATCGGCGCGGCGCTGGCCGCGTCAGCAATCGATCTGCAGGCGGCGGCCGCCGCGCCAGCCATGGACATCATCGACTGTCATACGCATTTCTACGACCCCGGGCGTCCGCAGGGGGTTCCCTGGCCGGACAAGTCGGATGTGCAGCTCTATCGCGCCGTCTACCCGCGTCACTACAAGGCGCTGGCGCAGCCGCTCGGGATCACCAGCACAGTCGTGGTCGAGGCGAGTGCGTGGGTGGACGACAACGACTGGGTGCTCGGCCTGGCCGCCAACGAGCCGCTGATCGCGGGGCTGGTCGGCCGGCTCGAGCCTGGCCATCCGTCCTTCGCGGCGGCGCTCGATCGACTGGCGCGGAACCCGCTCTTCCGCGGCATCCGCGTCAGCGGGACCGACGTCGCCGCGCTGACGGGTCGGGACCGGCTCAAGGATCTCGCCGCGCTCGCGGACCGGGGCCTTGCGCTTGACGTCAACGGCGACGTGTCGTCGCTGCCGGCGGTCACCGCGGTCGCCCACGCGGTTCCGCGGCTGCGCATCGTCATCGATCACGTCGCCAATGTCCGGGTCGACGGCGGCCCGCCGCCGTCGGAGTGGCTGACCGGCATGGACACGGTTGCGGCGGCCGGCAACGTGTTCTGCAAGGTGTCGGGACTGGTCGAGGGTACGGGCCGGCACGACGGCACCGCCCCCTCGGACGTGTCGTTTTATCGTCCCGTCCTCGATGCAGTCTGGAAGCGGTTCGGGCCGGAGCGCGTGATCTTTGGCAGCAACTGGCCGGTCAGCGAAGTGTTCGCTCCGCTGCGCACCGTCGTGGCGATCGTCCGCAGCTATGCCGGCAGCCTGGGCGCCGACGCGGAACGCCGCTATTTCGCCGGCAACGCCCGCACCGCCTACTCACTCGCAGGGGGACACTCATCTTTAAGCTAAGTCGTTGAATCTAAACATCAAGTCCACAAAAGTGCAGTGATCGGCCGACGGCGTGCAGCCGATCGGAGCTCATTTGGGCATTGCTCGTTACGGATCAACAACTTAGCCTAAAGATGAGTGTCCCCCTACGAAGCGGGTGAGCTGGCCGTCAAATGTGACGGACTGTACAAACGCTATGGCGGCGTCGTCGCGGTCGACGGCCTGACGCTGCACGTGCGCCGCGGCGAGTGCTTCGGCCTGCTCGGGCCGAACGGCGCCGGCAAGACCACCACCATCGAGATTCTCGAAGGCCTGCTGACCCCCGACAGCGGTGCCGTCGAGGTCCTCGGGCGGCGCTGGCGGCACGACGAGCGGGAGCTGCGCGAGCGGCTCGGCATCCATCTGCAGGAAACGCAGCTCAGCGACAAGCTCACGGTCGAGGAGATGCTCCGGCTCTTCCGCTCCTTCTATCGCCGCGGCCTGCCGGTCGCCGAGCTGCTCGACATCGTGGCGCTCGACGGCAAGCGGCGCAGCCGCGTCGGCGCGCTCTCGGGCGGACAGAAGCAACGGCTCTCGCTGGCCTGCGCGCTCGCCGGACGTCCCGATCTCCTGTTCCTCGATGAGCCCACCACCGGCCTCGACCCGCAGTCGCGCCGCCAGCTCTGGGACGTGCTCGAGCGCTTTCGCGCCGACGGCGGCACCATCCTCCTGACGACCCACTACATGGATGAAGCGCAGACGCTCTGCGACCGCGTCGCCGTCGTCGATCACGGCCGGCTGATCGCTCTGGGCTCGCCGCAGGAGCTCATCGGAAAACTGGCCGCTCCCCGCATGATCGTTCAGCAGGGCACGCTGGAGGATGTCTTCATGTCACTCACCGGGCGGCACCTGCGTGACGAATAGGGCCGACCGCGGCGGCGCGCATCATCCGGTCATCGAGCTGACGCTGGCCCGGGTGCGGGAGTTCGTCCGCGAACCCGAAGCGCTCTTCTGGACCTTTGTCTTTCCCATCCTCATGGCCCTCGTCATGGCGATGGCCTTCCCGTCCCGGGCGGCGCAGCCCGTACCGGTGGGGATCCCCGAAGGGCCGGCGTCGCAGCCGCTCAAAGCGGCGCTCGCCGGTGCCCCGGGTCTGGCGCTGCGGGAGATTCCGTCCGGACAGGAGCAGCGCGCGCTGCGTGAAGGGATCGTCCACGTGCTCGTGCTCCCGACCGAGCCCCCGACCTACCGGTTCGACGCCGCCCGCAGCGAGAGCCGTACGGCGCGCCTCGCGGTCGACGACGCCCTGAAGCGCGCGGCGGGACGGACGGACCCGTGGACGGCGCGGGAGGAGGCGGTCGCGGTCCCCGGATCGCGCTACGTCGACTGGCTGATCCCCGGGCTGGTCGGCATGGGGATCATGAGCAACGGCATGTGGGGCGTGGCGTTCTCGATCGTCCAGGCGCGCATGCGCAAGCTGCTGAAGCGCATGGTGGCGAGCCCGATGCAGAAGCGCGAGTACCTGCTGGCGCTGCTCCTCGCCAGGCTGCTGTTCCTCGGCCCCGAGGTCGGCGTTCCGCTCGGTTTCGGCGTGCTGGCGTTTCACATGCCGGTCGTCGGGACCTTGACGGCGATCGCGACGGTCGCGGTGCTCGGATCGCTGGCCTTCGGATCGTTCGGGCTCCTGCTGGCGACGCGGGCGCGCACCTTCGAGGCGGTCTCCGGCCTGATGAACATGGCGATGCTGCCGATGTGGCTGCTGAGCGGCGTGTTCTTTTCCTCGGCCAATTTTCCGCCGGCGATGCAGCCGTTCATCCGGGCGCTGCCGCTGACCGCGCTCGTCGACAGCCTCCGCGCCGTCATTCTCGAAGGGGCGGGTGTCGCCGCCCTGCGCGGCCCGCTTCTGGTGCTCGGGCTGTGGACGGTCGTCCCGTTCGGCCTGGCGCTGCGATTCTTCAAGTGGCGTTGAGATAGCGCTACGCTCGGGCGCCCAGCGTCCCGCCCGCCTTGACAACCGCCCACCCTGACGGCAGACTGCGCAGCGCGCGGCTGACACCGCGCCGGTCAATTCCAGGAGCAGACGATGAAAGCTGCGGTCACATCGATGGCGACGGCGCCGGCGTCGACGGTCAATCGGCGGTCGTTCTTCAAGACCATTGGCGCCGGGGCGGCGGGCACGCTGGCGCTGACCGGCACGGCGGCTGCCGACGCGTCGGCGGCGTTCGTCCAGGCCAACGTCAAGCGCGCCTCGGAGCCCTCGGCGCTCAAAATCACCGACCTGCGCGTCGCGGTGATCGTCGGCGCGCCGATGACGGTCCCGATCATCCGCATCGACACCAACCAGGGGCTGGTCGGCTGGGGCGAGGTCCGCGACGGCGGCAACGAGAGCTACGCGCTGTCGCTCAAGAGCCGCATCCTCGGCGAGAATCCCTGCAACGTCGATCGCGTCTTCCGCAAGATCAAGCAGTTCGGCGCGCCCGCCCGCCAGGCCGGCGGCGTCTGCGGCATCGAGATGGCGCTGATGGATCTCGCCGGCAAGGCGTGGGGCGTGCCGTGCTGGCAGATGCTCGGCGGCAAGTTCCGCGACCGCGTCCGCCTCTACGCCGACACGGTCGAGCGCGACACCGCCGAGGAGCAGGGCAAGCTCCTCAAGGAGCGGATCGCGCTCGGCATCACCTTCCTCAAGCAGGATTTCGGCATCGGTCTCCTCAAGGACGTCCCCGGCGCGCTGTCGATGCCGGCCGGCACGTCGATCGGCGGCGGCGACCGCGTCATGCACCCCTTCACCGGCATCGAGATCACCGACAAGGGCGTCGCCTGGCTGTCGGACTGGGTCGGCGGCATCCGCAGCGTCATCGGCATGGACACGCCGATGGCCTCGGATCACTTCGGCCACATCAGCGTCAACAGCTGCATCAAGCTCGCCCGCGGCATGGAGAAGTGGAACCTGGCGTGGATGGAGGACATGGTGCCGTGGCAGCTTCCCGAGCTGCTCAAGCAGATCAAGGAGTCGACGACGACGCCAATCCTGACGGGAGAGGATATCTACCTGAAGGAGGGTTTCATGAAGCTCATCGAGATGGGGGCGGTGGACATGATCCATCCCGACCTGGCGAGCTCCGGCGGCCTGATCGAGACGAAGAAAATCGGCGACTACGCGATGGAACACGGCGTCCCGATGGCGATGCACTTCGCCGGCTCGCCGATCTCCTTCATGGCCAACGTCCACTGCGCCGCCGCCACCGAGAACTTCATCGCCCTCGAGCACCACTCGATCGATGTGCCGTGGTGGGAAAGCCTGGTGCGGACGACCGGCGGCCACAAGCTCGTCGACAAGGGCTTCGCGATCGTCCCGGATTCACCGGGGCTCGGCATCGAGCTGAACGAGGAGGTCGTCAGGCAGCATCTCCGGCCGAAGTCCGGCCTGTTCGAGCCGACCACCCAGTGGGACGACCTGCGCAGCAACGACCGGCAGTGGAGCTGATCGCGACGCCGCCGCCGGCTGGTTACGGCCGGTGGCTCAGATCCGGCCGAACTGCTTCACGGCCTCGCTGATCGAGCGGAACTTCTCGATGAACGGCAGCATGCGGTGCTCCGTGTCGTCGAGCTCCTGGGCCTTCTTCAGCACGTCGGCGGCCCGCTCGCGTGGCACCACCGCGATGCCGTCTTCATCGGCGGCGACGATGTCGCCGGGGTTGACCCGGACGCCGGCGCACATGACCGGAACGTTCACGCCGGTGACGCGGAAGTGATTGATGGTCGTCGACGGCGCGACGCCGCGGCTGAACACCGGGAACTGCAGCTTGCGGATCTGCGGCGTGTCGCGCACCGAGGCGTCGATGACGGCGCCGGCGAAGCCGCGGTATTTCATCGCCGTCGCCATCAGTCCGCCGATGCCGGCATAGTCGGCCGCCCCTTCCCCCTCGAGCACCATGACGTAGACGGCGCCTGGCGCGGCGGCGTCGATGGCGTCGAGCATGCCCTTCGACGCGGCCGCCCCCTCCTTGTGCTCTTCCTTCCTGAGCAGCACGGTGACGGCGGGGCCGGCGAACCTGGCCGGCGAGAGCGGCCGCATCTCGTGCGACATGTAGGCGCGCTGCCCGTAGAGCTGCTCGATCGCGTCGGCGACCGACGCGACCTCGACCATCCGGAAGCCGTCGGCGGGACTTTCGACCGCCGGCTGGGCCGCCAGCCAGACAGAGCTCGTCACTGCCGCGGCGGCGGCCAGGTAGATCACCCGCTTCATCATTGCTCCTCCCGGCGACATCATTTGGGGTTTGCCTTCCGGATTTCCTCGAGGCGCTTCCTGAGGTAGTCGTCGTATTCCTTCTTCAGCGCCGGATCCTTCGGCGACCCGTAGATCTCGCTCGACTTGTACTTGCCCTCGTCGAATTTCTTCCGGGTCCACTCGTCGTGGACGTGCGTCTCGTCGGCCTTGTCCACGATCTGCTCGACGAGCGCCGGCGGAATGAAATAGACCCCTTCGGAGTCGCCGAATACGAGATCGCCCGGCAGCACGGTCGCCTTGCCGATGCGGACGGGGACGTTGATGCCGCTCAGGACGACGTTGTTGATGGCGCTGGGATGCGCGTCCCTGAAGTAGGCCGGCATCTCCATCCGCGAGATGCCCTCCAGGTCGCGAATCGCGCCGTCGACGACCAGCCCGCCGTTCTTCGTCGCCTTCATGACGTAATAGAACAGGTTGTCGCCGACGATCGTGCCCCCCTCGACCTGGCCGAAGAGATCGACGACCAGCACGTCGCCGGGCTGCAGCATGTCGATCGCCACCTGGTTGTTCATCCGGGGGATGCCCGCCGCCGCGGCGCGCTTGCTGATCAGCCCCTCGAGATCAGGGCGCTGCGGCATGAACTGGACGGTGAAGGCGCGGCCGGCGAGCTTCCGCTCCGGATGCAGGACCCTGAAGCCGTCGGCGTACTGATTGCGGAAACCCTGCCCGGGAAGGACCGCCCAGACCTCTTCGGCCGACAGTCCGCGGGCGCGCTCGATGAGCGCGTCCGGGACCTTGGGACGGCCGTCCGCAAAGCGGTCGAACGGGTTCTGGGCCGTGAGCTCGACCATCTGCTCCCGGGTGTAGGTGAAGAGCTGTGCGTCGGAGACGACCGGCGCGAGGAGCAGCGCGGCGCAGACTCCCGCCGCGAACATCATGCGTGGCCTCATCTGAATCAAGTCCCTTCCCGGCCGTGATCGGCCATCAGGTCAGAGCGTCAGCGCCGCCTGCAGCATGGCGCGCGCGTAACCGACGTTGTAGATTTCTCCGGCAAACCCGCCGCCGCCCGGATACTGGTTGCGGATCGGCCCGGCGTCGCGATCAGGATCGATGGCGCGGGGATGCTCGGGATAGAGCCCGCGCGGGTAGCGCTGGCGCACCAGCTCGCGCATCACCCCGAACATATCGACCTGCCCCTCGTCGAGGAACACTTCGGTGTAGTCGACATAGGGCTTCCGGACGACCACGTTCCTGAAGTGGACGTGGTTGATGCAGTCGCGGCTGCCCAGATAGCGGCACACCTCAACCGGGTCCTCACCCATCTCCCGTGACACGCCGCAGTCGAACGTCATGCCGTTGGCCGGACTCCTGACGAGATCGAGATACTCCTTCCAGTGGGCGAAACTGGCCATCAGCTGCTCCGACCCGCGGCTGAGCGGCACGGGCGGATCGTTGGGATGGAGCGCGAGGCGGACGTTGGCCTTCTCGGCCTCCGGGACGACCGCCTTCAGGAAGCGCTCGGCCCGCTTCAACTGATCGGCCCGCGTATGCGTCCCGACGCCGTCCCGCGGCGGGAGGGCGCGGGACAGCTCGTAGTCGTAGGCGGTCAGGCCCGCCCCCGCCCGGCCGGCCTCCTCTTTATAGCCTTCGATCAGCCGGTGGGCGTAGAAGTTGTACTCGACGACCGGCAGGCCGGCCCGCCCCGCCGCCCGTACCGACCTGATGAACAGCTCGGTCTGTTCGTCGGCTTTCGGCCCGCCCCAGATCACATCGTCGAATCCCGAGATCATCATGTTGATGAGATCGAGGCCGGCGGCCTTGAACTGCGCGATGCGGGCGCGGACGTCCGCTTCGTCCCACGGCAGCCGCGGTCCGCCGGTGAGGACGCTGCTGACGCCGATTTGCGCGATCCGGCGCATCGCGGCGGCGTCGGTCGGTGAGACACCGCCGAGGCAGATCTTCGGCGTGTCCCTGCCTTCCCCGGGCATGCGCGCGAACTGCGGCGTTGAGGCGAGCGCCGGCCGAAGCCCAGCCGCGGTCGCCGCGGTCGCCGCCGCGGCGGCACCGGCGGCCTGCAGCATCCGTCTACGGGAGAAGGAACGACTGCTCATGGGGCGAGAGGATAGTGGCGCGGCCGCCGCCAGGCAAGTGAAATGGGCGCGGTGTGATCCCCTTGCCCTCGACGCACTCGTAGACCTGCCCGGAGGCGAGATTCGAGAAATCCTCGACGCGTCCCGAGGGCCAGGTGACGACGACGCGGTCGACCCGGTCGCGCGAACCGACGCCGAAGGTGACGGGCAGCTCCGACTGCGACAGGTAGCTCGAGCCGCTGTGTACGACCCGGGTCTGCGCGCTGCCGCCGTGCGTGATGCGGACGGTGGCGCCGATCGCATCGCGATTCGACGCCACGCCGACGAGGTGGAAGCGGAGGCTGCGGCGCCCGGCGGTCTGATCGTTGCGAAACAGGACCGGCGGGCCGCTGTTGGTGGTCATCAGCAGATCGACGTCGCCGTCGCCGTCGAAGTCGCCGCAGGCCAGGCCGCGGCCGACCCGCGGCTGGGCGAAGCCGCCGCCGACCGCGCCGGCGGCATCCCGGAAGCGGCCGCCGCCCTGATTCAGGAACAGGTGCGGCGCCTGGGCGTAGCCGGCATTGCCGCGGATGTTCCGGACCGTGTCGTCGATGTGTCCGTTGGCGACGACCAGATCGAGGCTGCCGTCGAGATCGACGTCGGCGAACAGGCAGCCGAAGCCGAGCCGCGTGCGTGAGGCGGCGCCGACCCCGGACGACACGGCGACGTCCCGATAGACGCCCTTCTCCCCCGCGCTGGTAGAGCGCCAATCATCTCGCCTTCGAAGTTGGTCATCGCCAGCCCCGGCCGGCCGACGCCGTCGAAGTCCGCGGCATCCACGCCCATGCCGGCGCGCGCCTTGCCGTCCTCGCTGAGCGCCACGCCCGCTTCGAGCGCGATGTCCTTGAACGTCCCGTTGCGCTGGTTGCGGTACAGCTTGTTCGGCTGCGTGTCGTTGGCGACGAAGATGTCGGGCCAGCCGTCCTGGTCGTGATCGATGCAGCGCGACGCCGAGCGCCTTCGAGCTCGAGTCGAAGATGCCGCAGGTGGCGGTGACGTCCTCGAAGGTGCCGTCGCCGCGGTTGCGGAACAGCCAGCAGGTCTCGCCGCGATAGGCCTCCGGCGTGCAGTACGATTTCTGCCGGCCGTCGAGGCTGCAGAACACGTCGTGCTCGGCCGACCACCGGACGTAGTTGCAGACGAACAGATCGAGCAGCCCGTCGCGATCGAAGTCGACCCACATCGCCGAGGTGCTGAACGCCTCACGCCCGCCCAGGCCGCTGGCCCGCGTGACGTCGACGAACCGTGCCGCGGCCGGTATTGCGGAACAGCCGGCTCTGGCCGACGCAGGTCACGAACAGATCCGGGAAAGCCGTCGTTGTTGAAATCGCCGACCGCCACGCCCATGCCGTACATCTCGACGTCGAGCCCCGCTTCGCGGGTGACGTCGGTGAAGGTGCCGTTCCGGTTGTTGCGATAGAGCGCGCAGCGTGGAACGCTGCCGCTTGTGGCCGGGCCAGTCCATGCCGTTGATCGAGCACGATGTCCTGCCAGCCGTCGGCGTCGTAGTCGATGAAGGCGCAGCCGGCGCCCAGCGTTTCGGGCAGCAGCTTGCCGCCGTAGGCGCCGGTGTTGTGCTGGAACTTCAGGCCGGCCGCGGCGGTGACGTCGACGAGATGGAAACCCGGCGCCGGCTGCGCCGCGGCGGCTCGATCGAGCGGCAGCGCCGAGAGGGCGGCCCAGCCGCCGCAACGCGCCAGGAAGTCGCGCCGGTTCACAGCGGGTTCACCAGGCCGTGCTGGATGGCGTAGACCACCAGCTCGGCGGTCTTGTGCACGTCGAGGGCATTCATGATGTTGGCCCGATGGACGGCGACCGTGTTGACGCTCAGCTCGAGCCGCTCGGCGATCTCGCGGTTCGACAGGCCGTTGCAGATCAACTGCAGCACCTCGAGCTCGCGGGGCGTCAGCCGGGTGCGATCGGCGCCGCTCCGGCGCCGGGCTGCGACAGCGCCGGATCCAGCACGGTCTCGCCGGCCGCCACCCGGTGCACGGCGGCAGCCAGGTCGAGATCGAGCGCGCTCTTGAGGACGTAGCCGCGCGCGCCGGCATCCATCGCCTGGCGGACCAGCGTTTCCTCCGAGTGCATGCTGAGCATCAGCACCTTGATGCTCGGGCGCCGCGGCGAGAATCCGGCGGATCGCGGCCAGGCCGCTGGTCCCCGGCATCGCGGCGTCCATCACGACCACGCCCGGCTTCAGCGCGGCGGCGAGCCGGATGGCTTCGTCGCCGTCGCTGGCCTCGCCGACGACCGTGATCGCCGGGTCGTCTTCGAGCAGGCGGCGGAAGCCGCGGCGCACGAGCGCGTGGTCGTCGGCGAGCAGGACGGTGATGGTCTTGGTCATAGCGGTGTGCGCGGCGTTGACGATCGGCACGCGCAGCCGGACGCGCGTACCGCGCCGTCGCCGGCCGAGCAGCAGCTCGAGCGTGCCTGCCGACAGCGCGGCCCGCTCGCTCATGGCGACGAGGCCGAGGCCGCGGCGGGCCTTCTCGACGGCCATGCCCCGGCCATGATCCTCGACCTCGAGATCGAGAACGGCGTCGCTGCAGTGCAGCCGCACGGTCGCCTCGTTGACGCCGGAGTGCCGGGCGACGTTGCTCGATGGCCTCCTGCAGCACTCGGTAGACGTGAATGCCGGTCGTGTCGTCCACCTGCGCCGCGGTGCCGGAACGTTCGTAGGTCACATGGAGGCCCAGCTGCCGCTCGACGGTCGACAGGTACCAATCGATCGTGCTCTCCAGACCAAGCTCCTCCAGAATCGACGGGTGGAGCGTCTGCGACAGTCCCCGGACGTTGTCGAGCGCCGCCTGGGCGACCTCGCCGATCTCCCGCAGGTCGCTGCGCAGCGCCGACCCTTCGGGCGCCTGCCGGCCGGCCCGGCCGAGCATCAGCCCCATCGCCGTCAGCACCTGGCCGAACTCGTCGTGCAGCTCGCGCGAGATCTCCCGCAGCGTCGATTCCCGCGTCGCGATCAGCTTCTGCGCCAGCTCGCGGCGTTCGTCCGACAGCGCAACGAGCTGCGCCGAAGAGCCGCCGGTTCGATCGAATCAGGATAGAGCCCGGTCGCGGCAATCGCCGCCAGGGTCGCGGCCAGGAACCAGTACACCTGCCGCTGCACCACGGCGTAGATATCCTGCACCTGCTGGGCGGTCTGTTCCTCGCTGGCGTTGTTGCTGGACGAGGAGGCGCGCCACCGCCGCGCTGAGCGCCGCCTGCCGCGCCTGCAGCGACATCCGCACCTGCGTCCGCGCCTCCTCCTCCCGGCCGCCGCGCGCCATCTCGAAGATCCGGTTCGCGGCGTCCCAGAACTGGGCGACGGCGCGCGCCAGGTATTGCGGCCTGCTCAGGAGTGCGCCGCGACAGCGCCAGCCCCTCCTCCTGCGTGAGCGCCGTCATCGAGATCCACCCGGATCCGCTCGAACTGGCGCCGCCCAGGCGACCAGCGGGTAGCGCTCGCTCGTGTCGAGCATGTCGCGCATCGCCAGCGCCAGCTGGTTCAGGTCGTTCTGGATCCGCAGCAGCTGCAGCGAATCCCGGCGGTTGCGATCCGTCAGCTCGGTCTGCAGCCGGCGCAAGCCGGAGATCTGTCCCGACATGTACCAGGCATACGCCAGGACCGTGGCCAGCGTAATCAGCAGCCCGATGAGCAGTGCCGCGGTCGGCGGACGGGCCGGCGCGGCGCCGCTCATCGAAGATTGCCGCTGTGGAGGCCGCACTCCTTCTTGGTCTCTTCCTCCCACCACCAGCGCCCTTCGCGCTCGTGCTGCGACGGGTTCACCGCGCGCGTGCACGGCTCGCAGCCGATCGAGATGAACCCGCGGTCGTGCAGGGGGTTGTACGGAACGCCGTGCTCCCGGATATACGACCAGACCTCGGCCGACGTCCAGCGGCTGAGCGGGTTGAACTTCACGAGCGGTCGATCCGGCGCGCCGAAGGTCGTGTCGATCTGCACGACCGGGACCTCGGCTCTGGTGTTCGGGCTCTGATCCCGCCGCTGGCCCGTCACCCACGCCCGTGCCGTGCGCAGCGCCCGCCTCAGCGGCTCCACTTTCCGAATCCCGCAGCACTCCGTGTGGCCGTCGCGGTAGAACGAGAACAGCCCTTTCTCGGCGACCAGCGCCTGGAGCGCGTCGGGCTGCGGCATGAACACGTCGATCGGGATGCCGTAGCGTTCGCGAACCGCTTCGAGAAACCGGTAGGTCTCGGGATGGAGCCGGCCGGTGTCGAGCGAAATCACCCGGAATGCCGTCCCCGCCTTGACCGCCATGTCGACGAGAACGACGTCCTCGGCGCCGCTGAAGGACACGACGACGTCGGGCGCGTAGCTGGCGAGCGCCGCGGCCAGAATCTCCTGCGGCTCCCGGCCGGCCAGCGTCGCCGCCGCCGCCGCGATATTCTCCGGATCAAACGTCATCGTCTGGAGCGTCCTTCCTGTCGTTCCATCCTAGCTGATCCGGCTGGCGCTGGAGCGCTCCGGCCGCATTGACAGTGTCGAGAGGCGGCAGGTACCATCGCTCGCATTCGCCACCCTGCGGTTCCGGAGGCTCGTTCCCATGTCTGCTCCCAGGCTCGATCGGCGGTCATGGCACATCGGCTGATCCTGTCATTCGCCGCGGTGGGGCTGGCCGGCGGCGTCATCGCGCTTGCCCAGTCCGCCCGCCCCGCCCCGGCGCAGGGGGCGACGCCGGTGGAGCTCGCCCGCATCATCTCGGACTACGAGCGCTTCGATCGCGCCGAGGACCCGCTGGCCTCCGGGCAGGAGGGAGACGCCGCCGCGCTCGCCCGCCTGCCCGGCGTCACGCCGGCGGACAACGCCCGGCGGCAGGCAGCGCTCGAACAGTTCCGCGAGCGGCTGCGCCGCATTCCCGAGCGCGGACTGCGCCCCGCCGATCGGCTCAACCTCGCCTTCCTCCTGCGCGTCGTCTCGGAGCGACTCGAGGGGCTGCGGTTCGACGACGGCCGCCTCGGCTTCACGAACGAGGGCGGGCCGGAGCAGCTGCTCGGCATACGTCGCCGACAGCACCCGGATCCGCTCGGCGGCGGGCGCCGACGCCTATCTGTCGCGGCTCGATGCCGCCGCGAAGTACATCGAGGACACGACCGCCAATGTCCGCCGCGGCGTCGCCTCCGGCTTCGTCCAGTCGCGGGCAACGACGACGGTGGTGCTGCGGCAGCTCAAGGCGCAGCTGGCGCATGCCGGTCAGCCGAGGCCGGCGGCTTCATGAAACCGCTGGCCGACCTGCCGCAGAGCATCCCCGAGGCCGAGCAGCAGGCGCTGCGCGACCGCGCCCGGCGGATCATCGAGACCAGGATCCGGCCGGCGCAGGCCGCCTTCGCTCAGGTTGTCGAGACGGAGGTGCTGCCGGTGGCCAAGCCCGAGGTGGGTGCGCTCCACCTGCCCGGCGGCAGCGCCTACTACGCCTACCTCGCCCGGCTCTATCACGACCACCAAGCTCAGCCCGACCAGATCCACCAGATGGGCCTCGACGAGGTCGCCCGCATCCGCGGCGAGATGGAGAAGGACATCGAGGCCGCGGCCGGCTTCAAGGGCACCTTCCCGGAGTTCCTGCACTTCCTGCGCACCGATCCGCGCTTCTACGCCACGACCCGCGAGGACCTGATGGAGAAGTCGGCGCGCATCGCCAAGCGCGCCGACGACGAGCTGCCGAAGCTGTTCGGCACGCTGCCGCGACTCACCTACGGCGTGCGCGAGGTGCCGCACGACATCGAGGAGAACTACACCACCGCCCGCTACGACCCGGGCTCGCCGCAGCTCGGGATCGCCGGCGGGCTGATGGTCAACACCTGCCACCTCGACCAGCGGCCGCTCTACGAGCATCCGGCGCTGATGCTGCACGAAGGCGTGCCCGGGCCACCATCTGCAGATCGCCATCCAGCAGGAGCTCGGCGAGCAGCCGTGGTTCCGCCGCCAGGCAGGGGTCACCGCCTTCGTCGAAGGCTGGGGCCTCTATTCGCGAGTTCCTCGGCTACGACATGGCGCCTACCGCGACCCCGTACGAGCGCTTCGGCAAGCTGTCGATGGAGATGTGGCGCGCCTGCCGGCTGGTCGCCGACACCGGCATTCACTGGAAGGGCTGGACACTCGAAGCAGGCGCGCAACTGCTTCTACCGAAAACTCGGCGCTGGCGCCGAAGAACATCGAGAACGAGCTGCAGCGCTACATCGCCTGGCCCGGGCAGGCCCTGGCCTACAAGATTGGCGAGCTGAAGCTGCGCGAGCTGCGAAGCGAGAGCGGAAACCGAGCTCGGGCCCCGCTTCGATCTCCGCCGCTTCCACGACGCCGTCCTGTGGGGCGGGCCGCTGCCGCTCGACCTCCTCGACGGCCAGATCAGCGACTGGATCCGTGAGCAGACCGCGAAGCCGTAGCGGCGACGCGCGTCAGCTGGTCCGCACCCTCGGGAGGCGCGGATCGCCGACGGTGTAGCGCATCGGCACTCCCACCAACCGCATGCACAGGGGCGCGATGTCCACCAGGCGCATCTCCCGCGGCAGCGCCTGGCGGCCGCCGCCGCCCGCGACAATCACCGGGCTGAGCGAGTCGAGGGCGTGGAGAGAGCCGTGCGAGGCGCCGGCGACGTGGGCCTCGCCGCCCGGGACCTCGAATTCGCAGCCCGGGCGGGCCGTCGCCCACAGCTCTCCGCTGTGGCCGAGTTCGAGGATGCTGGCGATGCGCTCGAAGGCATTCGGATAGTCGCCGTAGCGCAGCTGCGCGCCGTCCTGCTCCACCCCCAGGGCCGCCCCGTCCCCGGTCCAGCTCCAGGCTCCTCCGAACGCATCGCGACTCGCCTCGCCCGTCGCCGACCGGAACTCCACCCGGCCGCGCGCCGAACTGACCGTGTAGCCGTCGGCGCCGGGCCGCGTCAGCGCCGTCCGCCACATGACCTGATCCACCCGGGCGTCTTTTAGCACCGCCTCGGCGATCCGGGCGACGCGTTCGGCAGTCGGCTCGCGCACGTAGATCTGCACCGCGCGCATGTTCGGGCAGATCATGATTTCGTCGCGGCCACGCCACGGCCGGCCGAGCGCCGCCTGCCTGAAATCGGCGAGGACGGCATCGAGCCGAATCACCGCGCGCTCGGCGTCGGCGAGGATTTCGCAGTGTCCGTGGTCGGAGGTGACGACGACGACGGTGTCGGCGAGGACGCGTTCGATCCCGCCGGCAGCCTCGAACGCCTCGCCGAGCATGGCGTCAATCCTGTCGAGTGTCGTCAGCGCCTCGACCGGGCCGACGTGATGGCTCAGATAATCGTTGTCGGCGAAATACGCAATCGTGAAATCGGGCAGCCCCCGCGTGCCCATCAGGTCGCGCAGCATCGCTCCGGTCGATTCGTCGTCCATGCCGAAGCGGTGGAGCACGCCGGACTTGCGGCGGATTCCGGCGCCGGCCCGAGGCGCGCGATCCGACGAAGTCGCCGAGATTCAGCGCCGCGGGCCCCAGGACGGTGGCGGTGGCGGGGGCGCCGGGCACCGCCGCCAGCAGCGCCGGCAGATGCGCCGGGTGGGCCTGGTCCCCCTTGAAGACCAGGTAGTTCAGGCACGCCGCGGTGCGCCCGGTCCGCTCGATCATCTGGAACATCGTCGGCGCCACCAGCCGGTCGCCGTTCAGCCGCAGCAGGAAGTCCCGGACGAAGTCCCCGGCCCCTTCCCTGGCGATGACCCAGAAGTCGTCGCCGTAGTAGGCGATCTCGTCGACCGCTTCGTCGTACCAGGAGGCGCCGGCAATGCCGTGCTCGGCCGGGTAGCAGCCGGTCGCGATCGAGGAGGTCGCCGCCGGCGTAATCGACGGGAAGATCGACGAGGACGACTCGTGCATCGCGCCGGCGTCGACGAGCCGCTGCAGCGCGGGCAGGCGTCCGGTCTGAATCGCGGGGCAGACCACGCGCGGCGTGGCGGCATCGATGACGACGAGCAGGACCCTGGGCGGCACAGCGATCAGTCTAGCGGAAGCCGGAACCGCCTTTCCAGGCCGGGCCGGGCCGGCGCGGTTACCACGTCACGTCGAACATCCGGGAGTACTTGATCACGAACGAGCGATCGGTGCGCTCGGGACCGGGGAAGAGATCGTAGAGGCCGCGCGTATCCGTGTAGACGACGAAGAGACCGGTCCCGGCAGCCTGGAGCCAGCCGAAGCGGACATTCGCCGACCACAGGTCGGCGCGGTCGTTGTACTGGACCAGCCCCTGCAGGAACGCGCGCGGCGTGAACGAATACGACAGCCGGGTGCGCAGCAGGTTGGTCGTGAAACTGCCCCATGGCCCGTTGACGTCGTTCCGCTGATAGGCGACTTCGCTCGTCAGCGTGTCGCCGACCCGCATCCGCAGGGTCGGCGTCGTGGTGACGCGGTCGCCGCCGAAAAACCCGCCGATCACGCTCTGGACGTTGAGGCTGACCGGGGCGCCGCGGTTGGTCGTGAAGACCAGCTGCGCCTCGGTGTGGCCGTACGATCCGGGCGGCACGGTCACGCCGGGGAAGATCGGGAACGGCTTCCGGACCCCTTCGTGCGTGATGTTCATGCCGGTATGCACTTCGTAGCTGTTGCGGAACTGCCAGTGATTGTCGATGTGCCAGAGACTGCTCTCGAGAAAGCCGTCGAAGCCGTAGAACGCCCGGTACGACGAGTGCGGGCGGAGCTCCTGGAGGTGGAGGAAGTCGTGGGGCCGAAACCGCGTCATCAGCGCGGCGCTCGGCTTGCGGTAGCCGCGGCGGCTGAGGAATCCGACCTCGGGATTGAAGCGCTCGCCGATCTGCTGGTAGGCGACGTCGAGGTCGTAGCGCGGCACGCTGGTGCGCGAGCGCAGGTTGTAGCCATAATCCCGCGTCCGGACGCCGGGCGTGTCGGTCTTGGCGACGAAGCCCGAGACGACGGTGTGCTGGTGGACGCCGACCTTGCCGTCGAGGGCGTAGGTGCGGTTGAAGTCGCGGTCCGCGGCGAGCCGGCCGGTACCGCTCCGGTTCACGAACAGCCCGCCAATCGTCGCGCGGTTCGGCAGGTTGCGGCTGACCCGCGCGACCGAGAAGTTGCTGCCGGGAATGCGCTGGCCCGCCTCGCCCGTCTGCATATCGAGCAGCCCGATGTCGTAGCGGCCGGCCTTGCCGGAAACGCGGCCGCCGCCGAGGATCGGAATGTTCTCGCCGTCGGCGCCGATGCCGATCCGGCGGCTGAAGAACAGGTCCACCTCGCCGGGATTGCCGACCGTGAAGAACCCGGAGTTCTCGAGGAAGAACGGCCGCTTCTCGGGAAAGAACAGCTCGAACCGGTCGAGGTTGACCTGCTGATCGTCCACTTCGACCTGCGCGAAGTCGGTATTGACCGTGGCGTCGAGCGTCAGACTGGGCGTCAGGCTGTACTTCAGATCGCCGCCGACATCGCCAAGCAGCACGCCGTGCGCCGGCTGCGCACCTGACTCGAGCGCGTTGCCGAGCACGTACGGCGTGGCTTTGAGGCTGCGAATGAGCGGCGTCTGCAGACCGGTGAGCTGGCCCGCCAGCGACAACCGGTACAGCGAATACTGCCGGGGGATCGGCGCCCAGTAGGATCGCTCGTTGCGGCGCCGGATGTTGCGCTGGAAGTTGACCCCCCAGACCTGATCCTCGCCCGCCGGGAAGCGAAGCGTGCGGAACGGAATCGCGAACTCCGCGGTCCAGCCGATCTCGGTGGTGCGGGCGCGCACCTCCCAGGCGCCGTCCCAGTTCAGGTTGAAGCCGCTTCCCGACCCGGTCTGCTGGGTCTGGCCGATCGACAGGCCGCCGCCCCCCTGCCCTTCATTCGTCACCTGACCGTCGTACTCGATCCCGGCCGGGTTGGTGCCGAAGACGAAGCCGTTCAGCTGGTCGCGATACGTGTCGAAGATGATCCGGAAGCTGTCGCTGTCGTCGAGACTGGCGTCGCGCCTGGCGGTCGAGACGATGATGCCGTCCGGGTTGCGGTCGTAGCACACCACCCCGACATACAGCGCGTCGGCGGTGAAGACGACCCGCACCTCGGTCCGTTCGGACGACAGCTGCCCCTCGTCCGGCTGCTCCTGGCGGAACCCGGACGCGGGGACGGCGGCCTGCCAGGCCGGATCGCCCAGCACGTCGCCGTCGAGCACGGGCGCCACCGCGACGCGCACAGCCTGCAGGATCGGCGGGGCACCGCCCGACCCCGCCTCCTGCGCGCGGCCGTCGGTGGCGACGCCGAGCAGCGCCGTCATGACGAACAGGAACACGTCCATCGGTGCGGGCCGCCGAAGGCCACGCCGGTAGAGAGACAGCCGCTGATGTACCTGAGGGCAAACACCTATTGTGACAGAACGCCAACGGCCGCGCGAGTGAGGGCCGGGCCGATCGACCGGTTTCATGTGGGATGTATCCTTGCCGTCACAGTGCCGCTCCCCACCCCGCTCAGGCGCGTCGCCGGCTGCCTCCTGCTGCTCCTGCTCGCGCTGCCGGCGTCCGAGTCGATCCGTCACGTGCGCTGGAACCT
The DNA here is from genome assembly GCA_963750475.1 of uncultured Acidobacteriota bacterium. Lineage (GTDB taxonomy): Bacteria > Acidobacteriota > Vicinamibacteria > Vicinamibacterales > 2-12-FULL-66-21 > JALZOC01. The sequence continues at coordinate 272,045 of CAVVQQ010000003.1, read as the reverse complement.
GCACCTGTGGCGGCGCCTGCAGCGCGAGCACCGCCCCGCTCCGCAAATCGCCGTCGATCGTCGGATTCGGGGGTTCGCGTCGTATCTTCCCAGGGCCGGCAGCATCGGCCTGGTCCAGGCCGATGCCGGACGCGCCGCAGACGCCCGCCAGATTCTGTTTGTCGTCCAGTACGCGCTGGCACCGCGAGTCGTCACCCCGACAGCTGACGCCGAGTTCGTGATTGTGTACGGCCCGGCGGGCGGTCCCGCTCTCGACGGAGGTGCTTACGCTCTCGTCGAGACCTCGGGCAGCGATCTGCGGCTGTTCCGGCGCGTTCAGCGATGACCGCGGCGCAACTGCTCCTGCCGGTGCTCGTCTGCGCCGTTCTCTACCGCCGCCTCGATCGCCATGCATCCGCGCTGGCGACGATGGCCTGGGCGGCCCCGATCGGCGCCGGACTCTCCTCCGTCGTCTGGTGGGGGCTGATGCTCCTTCCGCTGCGTTCGGCGGCGGCGATCTCGGCAGCCGACCTTGGCGTCTGGCTGCTGGCGCTGGGGGGCACGTGCCTGATCCGCCTCCACCCCGACCCCGCGTCCGGGCCCGGCACGGATCCCGTGGCGGTGTCGTGGAACAGCGGCGCGGTCCTGCTGACGGCGGCACTGGCGCTGACCGTGTGCGTCTCGTTCGCCGCGCAGACCGCGGCGATGCCGCACGGCGAGTGGGACGCGTGGGCCATCTGGAATCTCCGCGCGCGCTTCATCTATCGCGGCTACCCGGATGACTGGCGCAACGGGTTCTCGGCCCTGCTCGCCTGGTCGCACACCGACTACCCGCTGCTCCTGCCCGTTGCCGTGGCTCGCGCCTGGACGCTCGCGGGGCGTGAAACGGTGGCGGCGCCGGCCGTCATCGGCGCCATCTTCGCGTTCAGCACTCCTCTCGCCGCGGCGCTGTCGCTGCGGCGGGTGCATTCCACGGCACGCGGCGCCCTGGCGGCCGCCGGCATCCTCCTCGCGCCGGCATTCCTCCGCTACGCCCCGGCCCAGTGCGCCGATATTCCGCTCGGTTTCTTCATCCTGGCGACATTCCTCGCGGCGCAGCGGGCCCGCGATCCGATGGCCAGCCGGGCGTGGTGGCTCCTCGCCGGCACGTCCGCCGGCCTCGCGGCGTGGACCAAGAACGAGGGAGCGCTCTTCCTGCTGATCGCCAGCCCAATCGTCGCTGCGGCGGCGACCCCGGCGGGCGGGCGGCGCCGCCTCGAAGCGGCCGGACTCTTCCTCGTTGGCGCCTCGCCGATGCTGGCCGCGATTGCGGCGCTCAAGACGATCGCCCCCGGCAACGATCTGATCGCCGCGCAGTCGTTCGGATCGCTGGCGTCGGCGTTCGCGAGCGTCGACCGGCTAATCGTGATCGGGAAAGCGCTTGGCGGGGGCCTGTGGCACGGCGGCGCCGCCGGCGCGGGCGTGATGCCGGTGGTTGCAGGCTTCGTGATGACGGTCGGCATATCCCGGCCTGCCAACCCCGTTGCCCTCGGGGCGCTGGCCGGCATGGGCCTGCTCGTCGCCGGCTACGCCGTGGTCTACGCGATCACGCCGCACGACCTGACCTGGCAGATCTCGGTGTCGCTGGACCGCCTTCTTCTCCATGTTCTGCCAACCGTCATGTGGGCCAGTCTCCTGATTACGAAACCGTTATAGCTGTGCGGTTCTGACCCATCAGGCCGGTGCGATTCGGTCGCTGTCTGCAGATAACTTGTTACCACAATTGAAGATGTCGCTCTGGACTCGGTGGGTGCTGCTTTTGCACACTCGTGCGGTATCGCACTTTTTTCAGGGTGACCCTCGCGCCGTAGACGCGTGACGGGCCGTTTGCCCGGAGACGCGTCAGATGTCATCACGTTCGGACCCGGCAACCGGGCCCACCGGTTTTCTCTGCGCCATTGCCGCCGCCCTGCATCGCTTCCGCGGGCTGCTGCTGACCGCGGCGTTCGCCGCCGCCGCGGCGGCGGTCATCGCCCACCCGTTTCCGCCTTACTGGAACGGCGGCACCGGGCCGGCGGTGCACCATCCGCCGGTGGCCTGGCCGGCGGAGGCCAGCTGGATCAGCTATACCCGCGACGGCCTGGACCTCGCCGACAAACGGACGAGCGACGGCTCGAACGGCGGAACCTCTCCTCAGAGCTACGTCAACGTCAGCTCGGGCTGTTCCGACCAGACCCAGCCGAGCGTCTACTACTCGTTCAACTCGGGCACCCAGGTCCTGTTCTTCCGCTGGCGCGTCCAGGCGCCGCCCCACAACTACGCCACCGGCCCCAATGCCGGCTCGTATGCCTCGGGAAGTCCGTGGAGCTCGGCGCTGTGGACGGTCTTCATCGACACGAACGGGGACGGCTTTCGCGACTTCGCGGTTCATCTTGACGGCAGCAGCGGCGGGCCGGCGGCCTCCGTGGACCGTCTGGCGGCGTTCTATTCGAAGACACTGAACCAGTCGCTCGACTACATCAACGACCCGCGCATCGTCCTGCTCGATCACAATCCGACGGCGTTCATCGACGGGCCGTCCGGCACCGATCGCATTCTCAACTTTCAGAGCAGCCTGACGCCGACGCCGAACTGGCCCAACGGCTCGAGCGAGACCGTCTGGGACTACGGCACCACCCGCGCCTCGCTGCTCAACACCGGGTGCGGCGAGTACTTCATCGACTACCAGATCCCGCTCTCGATGCTGGACGCCAGGGCGGCGGGCGGCCCGCAGGTCACCGACACCACACCGATGTCGCTGTTCTTCGCGACCTCGAACAGCCTCAACAACCCCCTCCAGAAGGACGTCGTCGTCGTCGGTGACTTCCTGGCCGATCCGGGATTGGAGGTGCCGGGCGGCGACACCATCACGCCCGGCGGCGGCACGCTCGTGCAGCCGACCATCCGGTCCGTTTCAGCCGTCGGCTGCAGCGCCACGACGCTCTCGGCGAGCATCATGGACACGCTCAACAACGATCGGACGACGAGCGTTGCCAGCGCGTCGTTCTATTACTACGCCGACCTGAACGGCAATGGCGCTGCCGACGACGGGAGTGTGTGGACAGTGGCGGCGAACGCGGCGACGACGAACCGGCCGGTGGGCGCCTGGACGGCGTCGTGGAACTCGAGCGCGCTGCTGCGCGGCCAGTACCTGATCGGCGTCCGCGCCACCGACGCGCAGGGCAACATCACCTGGAGCTATCTGACTCCCGCGCAGGTCGCGGGGCTGGGCGCGACGCCGCCCAACTATGCCAACGGCACCGGGGTCGCAGTGGCCTCGATGAACAACACGTGCGGCAGCGCCGGGCCGTCGCTGACCCATAGCGTCAGCCCGGCGACGGTGTCGGCCGGGCAGCCCGTCGCCTTCACCGTGACGCTGGCCAACACGCTGTCGTCGGCGCTGACCGTGACTACGCTCACCGACAGCCTGCCGGCCGGGTTCACCTACCAGTCGACATCAGGGGGAACACTCGGGGCGCCGACCGCCAGCCCCGGCGTCGGCGCCGGCGGCGCCGTCACCTGGACCTTCGCCCCGGCGACGATCCCGGCGGGCGCCTCCCGCACCTTCGTCTTCAGCGCCAATGCCAGCACGGTCCCCGGGGCCTACTCGAACACGGCCTCGGCCGCCACGAGCTTCGGGACGCTGACCTCGGCGGCCAGCCAGATTGCCGTCGGCTCGCCGGCCCTGACCCTTTCCGCCGCCGCCAGCGTTGCCGCTGCGGCGCCCGGCGATCCGGTCACCTACACGATCCGCTATTCGAACGATTCGCCGGTCAGTGTCACCAACGCGGTCGTCAGCGACGTCCTGCCGATCGGGCTCGACTTCGTGAGCGCCGCCGGGGCTACCTACAATGCCGCGACCCGGACCGTCTCCTGGAGTCTCGGCAGCGTGGCGTCGGGCACCGGCCCGTTCACGCTGACGCTCGCCGCCGCGATTACGTCGCCCTATCCGGGCGCCGCGGCGCGGCCGCTCGTCAACACGCCGTCAATCGCCAGCACCGAGACGAGCACGACGACGGCGGCGGCCAGCGTGAACATCCTGCTGCCGCTTGGCCAGTTGCGGCTCCAGAACCAGGGAAGCGCCGCCCAGGCGGCGCCCGGCGCGAACGTGGTCTACACCCTGAGCTACGCGAACATCGGTGATGCGGCGGCCGCCGGCGCAACGCTGACCGATGCGGTCCCGGCCGGGTGGTCGTTCGTCTCGGCGACGGCCGGAGGCGCGTATGCGAGCGGCAGCGTCACGTGGAACCTCGGCACCCTCGCCGCGTCCGCTGGCGGCACGGTCAGCGTGACCCTGCAGGCATCCAGCCCCTACACGGGGGGAAGTCCCGCCGTGAACTCGGCGACGCTGGCGGCGACGGGATTGTCGTCCGCGGTGGCGACATATGCCGTGGCGGTAACGCAGACCGGGCAGGTGTGCAGCGACTATTACTTCCGGAACAGCTCGACCGGCGTCGGATTCGACGGCTCGCAGCGCGTCGCGAACACCACCGCCGTGACCGGCGCCGACACCGGCTCGAGCATCTCCGCCACATCCACAGGCAGCGGCAACACCGTCGAAGCCGGACGCTTCTACCAGGACCCCGCGGTCGGCAGCCAGGTGAACTTCTCGGTTGGCAGCACGCTGACGAGCGACATCTACATCGACCGCGTCAACGGCGCCGGCGTCAACGTCACCGGCGCGGTCTACGACTACGACCCGGCGAACGGCACGAAGACGCTCATCGGCAGCACCACGCAGCTCTTCAACGGCAGCTCGAAAGGTCTGTTCAGCTTTTCCGTCACGCCGATCGGCGTGCTCCAGGCGGCACACCGGCTGCTCTGGATCTATACCTTCGCATCGGCGAACAGCCAGTCGGTGACGCTCTACCTCGAGTTCGCCGGCACGGTGACGAACCCGGCGAGCGGCGGCACGACGGTCGCGGTTTCCAAGTCGCGGTTCTGCACGACCGCGCCGGCCGCGCCGATTCTCAACCAGACCGTGAACGCGCTCGTCGCCGCGCCCGGCGCGACGCTGACCTACACCGTCGCCTTCGGCAACGCCGGCGGCACGACCATGACTGCCGCGCAGATCGTCGACACGCTGCCCTCGGGCGTCACCTTCACCAGCGCCACCCTGAACGGATCGGCCATCGTCCCCACCGGCTCCGGCCAGACCCGCACCTTCGTCGTCAATTCGAGCGACACCATCGTCGCCGGACAAGTCACCGGCGGACAGTCGGGGACGCTCGTCATCACCGCCGCCGTGAGCCAGCCGTTCTCCGGCAGCAGCGACACGATGGTGAACGGGGTCACGCTGACGAGCACCCAGACATCTACGCTGACGGGTTCGTTGACGACCACGCTGCAGCGGCCGTCGGTGACGATTGCCAAGTCGGTCAGCTCGACCTCCCTCGTACCCGGCAACACCGTCACCTACGCGCTGCAGGTGGCCAACGCCGGTCCCGGCACCGCCACCGCCGTAACGGTCACCGACACGCTGCCGGTCACCGCCTACTTCACCTACGTCGCGGGCAGCGCCAAGCTGAACGGGACCGTGATCACGCCGGATCCCGTCAGCGCCGGCCTGCTGACCAAGAACATCGGCGGCCTGGCGGCCGGCGCGGCCTCGACCGTCACGTTCGACATGCAGGTCGCCGCGAGCGGCGCACCGTCGGGGGCGACGCTCGTCGCCAACACTGCGGCCGTCTCCGATGCCGGCACCAGCGGATCGCGCTCGAGCAACACCGTCAGCGCCACCGTCTCGACCAATCCGAAGCTCACGCTCACCAAGACGAGCAGCCCTGGCGCCGGCCCGGTGGCGCCCGGGGCGGCCATCGTCTACATGCTGACGGTCGCCAACACGGGCGGAGGCAACGCGGCGAACGTGCAGGTCATCGACAACATCCCGACGAGCACGTCCTATACGCCTGGCAGCCTGCGGAACGGCGGTGTCGCCGTCACGGATCTGATCGACGGCGACGGCGGCAGTTTCGACGCAGGCGGCAATCGGGTCGTCTTCGACCTGGCAACGCTCGCCGCCGGCGCCTCCCGCACGTTCACTTACACCGTCGGCGTCGGACCGCTGGCGAACGGCAGCACGACGATCAGCAGCACCGCGACCGCGACCGCCGCCAACGCGGCGACCCGTACGGCAAGCGCCTCGATCACCGCGGCCGCGGCGCCGGTCCTGGCGATCGTCAAGTCGGCACCCCGAGCGGTCGCGTTTCCGCTGACTACTCTGTCGGCTGCGGCGGCCGGCGGGACGACGGCCTCGGTCGTCAGCCCGGCTGGCCTTGCGGTCGGCGGCATCGTCAGCATCGGCGGTACGACGGCGGTAATCGTCGGACTGATCGGCAACGTCGTGACGCTCGACGTGCCGGTGACGGCCGCCGCGGGTGCCTCGGTTATCCCCACGTGGGAGTACCGCCTGGAGTATGAGAACACCGGGACGGCGGCCGCTACCAACGTCGTGGTCGCCGACGCCTTGCCCGCCGGACTCGTATTCGTGAGCGCCTCCGGCGGCGGGGTCTATTCCGCCGGGACAGTGTCGTGGAGCCTCGGTAGCGTTCCCGCCGGCGCCGCAGGGGCGATCCGCGTGCGGGTGCGGCCGGGAAGTGCCGGGGCGTACACGAACGCCGCCACCATCTCGAGCAGCGAACTGGCGGCGGTGACCTCGAACGCGACCTCGACCGCGGTGGGCTCGCTGACGGTCTCCAAGAGCACGACCACCCCGAACGGCGCCGCGGCGGCCAACCAGACGTCGGCCACCTACGTCATCACCCTGCGCAACCAGAGTCCGACAGTCACTGCATCCGGGATCACCGTCGCCGATGTCCTGGCGCCCGGGTTTTCATACGCAGGCACCACGTCGCTGACCGGAGCGACGGCCGCCAGCTCGCCTTCGATCGGCGACACCCAGCCGACCTGGACCGGCCTGTCGATTCCTCCGGGCGGCACCGCCAGCCTCACATTCGTGGCCAACATCGGCAACGTCGCCGCCGGCACCTATCAGAATGAAGTCGCCGTCACCACCGGCTCCCTCGCAGTCGCGGGCTTTGACGCGCTCGCCTCTGCGGACGAGGACGTCACCCTCGCTAGTGCCCTTGGATCGACCGGGGCGATCACGATCAACTCCCCGATCGCGCCTGGCGGGATGCTGACGATCTCCGTGGCCGACCCCGATCTCGATACCGACCCGACGACGGCTCAGACGGTGGTGGTGACTGTCGTCAACGGCCGTACCGGCGAGAGCGAGGCGGTGACGCTGACCGAAACGTCCGCCGCCAGCGGCGCCTTCACGGGTACTCTGGCGACGGCTCACTCTTCTTCGGCGGGCACCTCGAATTCGGCGCCGCTGAATGTGACCTTCGGAGACACGCTCACGACCTCGTATGTCGACGCTCTCACCAGCACCGGGGGGACGGCGACCCTGACGGCTGTGGCGACTGTGATTACAGCCGTCAACAACAACCCGACCGCGAATGCCGACACCGCGACCGTCGCCGAGGACAGCAGCGCGACCGTGATCAACGTCCTCGCCAACGACAGCTCCGCCCCCGATGTCGGGGAGACGCTCAGCGTCATCGCCGTCACCCAGGGCAACCGCGGCGGCACCGTCACGCTCGTCGCCGGCGTCGTCCGCTACGCCCCGGCGGCCGGCGTCTCCGGCGCCGAGACCTTCACCTACACGCTCAGCGACGGCAACGGCGGGACCGCGATCGGCACCGTCACGATGACCGTCACGGCCATCAACCACAACCCGACCGCGAATGCCGACACCGCGACCGTCGCCGAGGACAGCAGCGCGACCGTGATCAACGTCCTCGCCAACGACAGCTCCGCCCCCGATGTCGGGGAGACGCTCAGCGTCATCGCCGTCACCCAGGGCAACCGCGGCGGCACCGTCACGCTCGTCGCCGGCGTCGTCCGCTACGCCCCGGCGGCCGGCGTCTCCGGCGCCGAGACCTTCACCTACACGCTCAGCGACGGCAACGGCGGGACCGCGATCGGCACCGTCACGATGACCGTCACGGCCATCAACCACAACCCGACCGCGAATGCCGACACCGCGACCGTCGCCGAGGACAGCAGCGCGACCGTGATCAACGTCCTCGCCAACGACAGCTCCGCCCCCGATGTCGGGGAGACGCTCAGCGTCATCGCCGTCACCCAGGGCAACCGCGGCGGCACCGTCACGCTCGTCGCCGGCGTCGTCCGCTACGCCCCGGCGGCCGGTGTCTCCGGCGCCGAGACCTTCACCTACACGCTCAGCGACGGCAACGGCGGGACCGCGATCGGCACCGTCACGATGACCGTCACGGCCATCAACCACAACCCGACCGCGAATGCCGACACCGCGACCGTCGCCGAGGACAGCAGCGCGACCGTGATCAACGTCCTCGCCAACGACAGCTCCGCCCCCGATGTCGGGGAGACGCTCAGCGTCATCGCCGTCACCCAGGGCAACCGCGGCGGCACCGTCACGCTCGTCGCCGGCGTCGTCCGCTACGCCCCGGCGGCCGGCGTCTCCGGCGCCGAGACCTTCACCTACACGCTCAGCGACGGCAACGGCGGGACGGCGATCGGCACCGTCACGATGACCGTCACGGCCATCAACCACAACCCGACCGCGAATGCCGACACCGCGACCGTCGCCGAGGACAGCAGCGCGACCGTGATCAACGTCCTCGCCAACGACAGCTCCGCCCCCGATGTCGGGGAGACGCTCAGCGTCATCGCCGTCACCCAGGGCAACCGCGGCGGCACCGTCACGCTCGTCGCCGGCGTCGTCCGCTACGCCCCGGCGGCCGGCGTCTCCGGCGCCGAGACCTTCACCTACACGCTCAGCGACGGCAACGGCGGGACGGCGATCGGCACCGTCACGATGACCGTCACGGCCATCAACCACAACCCGACCGCGAATGCCGACACCGCGACCGTCGCCGAGGACAGCAGCGCGACCGTGATCAACGTCCTCGCCAACGACAGCTCCGCCCCCGATGTCGGGGAGACGCTCAGCGTCATCGCCGTCACCCAGGGCAACCGCGGCGGCACCGTCACGCTCGTCGCCGGCGTCGTCCGCTACGCCCCGGCGGCCGGTGTCTCCGGCGCCGAGACCTTCACCTACACGCTCAGCGACGGCAACGGCGGGACCGCGATCGGCACCGTCACGATGACCGTCACGGCCATCAACCACAACCCGACCGCGAATGCCGACACCGCGACCGTCGCCGAGGACAGCAGCGCGACCGTGATCAACGTCCTCGCCAACGACAGCTCCGCCCCCGATGTCGGGGAGACGCTCAGCGTCATCGCCGTCACCCAGGGCAACCGCGGCGGCACCGTCACGCTCGTCGCCGGCGTCGTCCGCTACGCCCCGGCGGCCGGTGTCTCCGGCGCCGAGACCTTTACCTACACGCTCAGCGACGGCAACGGCGGGACCGCGATCGGCACCGTCACGATGACCGTCACGGCCGCCGCGGTTCCCGCGGCCGCGCCGGTCCTGACGATGAGCCTCAGTTCGCTGACCTACGTCGAGAACAGCGGCGCGGTTGCCGTCGACACGGCACTGACGGTGACCGATGTGGACAGCCCGACGCTGACCGGCGCCGTGGTCCGGATCTTCTCCAACTTCATCGCCGCCCAGGACGTTCTTGGGTTTACCGCCCAGAACGGCATCACCGGAAGCTACGTTCCCGCCACCGGCGTTCTGACGCTGTCGGGCGCGGCAACGGTCGCGCAGTATCAGGCGGCGCTGCGGTCGGTCACCTATCTGAACACCAGCGAGGATCCGTCGCCGGCACCTCGCAGTGTCCAGGTGGTTGCGAACGATGGGACCTCGGACTCGAACGTCGCGTCGCGGACGATCGTTCCGCAGCCGGTCAACGATCCGCCGACTCTCGACCAGCCGGCGGCCATCGTGGTCGACGAAGATTCCGCACCTTACGTGCTGAACCTGACCGGCATCTCGACCGGGGCGGCCGAGGAGGTCCAGACGCTCTCGCTGACGGCCATCTCCGGCGATCTCACACTCTTCACGGTGTCGCCGGTGGCCTATGTTGGCGGCGCGGCGGCGGCGACGGTGACCTTGACGCCGCGGCCGGACGCCTTCGGCACGGCGACGCTGACGGTCACAATTTCCGACGGCGGCACCGCGAATGGCTCCACCACCAGGCTCGTGACGATCACGATCCGTCCCATCAACGATGCGCCGACGCTCGACCCGATTGCGGATCGCGGGGGCGCGGTGGTCGGCGCGGCGCAACTCGTGCCGCTCACGGGGATCGGCACCGGCGCCGCCAACGAAATCCAGACGCTGACGGTCACGGCCGTCTCGAGCGATCCGGCAATTGTCGCCAATCCGGTCGTCACCTATACGAGCCCGGGAGCCACCGGGTCGATCCGGGTGGTCCCGGTCGCCCCGGGCAGCGCCATCATCACGGTGACCGTCTCTGACGGCGGCGCGGAGAACGCCTCGTTCAGCCGGTCCTTCCGGGTCGGCGCCGGGCCCAATACGCCGCCGACCATCTCGCCGATCGCACCGCAGGTCATGACCGAGGGAACGGCGCTCGCCCCGGCGGCGTTCACGGTGGGTGACGACGCGACCCCCGTGGCGCAGTTGACGGTGACGGCGGCGTCGTCGAACACCGCGCTGGTGGATGCGTCGGATATCGGGCTCGCCGGCACCGGCGCCAGCCGATCCGTCCTGATCACACCGCGGCCCTTCCGGATTGGCCAGTCGACGATTACGCTCACCGTCAGCGACGGCGATCTGACCGCCTCGGTGACATTCACCGTCACGGTCCGGCCGCTGTGGGACTACTACCTGACCGAAGGGGACACCAGCGGGACATTCATCACCGACGTCCGCGTCACCAACCCGCACAGCGTCGACGCGCCGATTCGCCTGACGTTCGTCCGGACCGACGGGACCGTCATTGATCGGACGGTGAACGTGCCGGCGACCACCCGGCAGTCCATCCGCCTGAACGAGATTGCCGAGCTCGGCGCCGGCGGGGTTTCGACGTTCGTGCGATCGATCAGTGACCTCCCGCTGCTCGTCGAGCGCACCATGCTGTGGGGCGACGGCAGCTACGGCGGGCACGCCGAAACCGCGCTCGAATCCACCAATACGCGCTGGTATTTCGCGGAAGGGGCGCAGTCACGGCTGTTGACGACCCGCCTCGTCATGGCGAACCCGAACTTCCAGCCCGCCACCGCGCAGGTCACGTTCCTGCTCGGGGCGCAGACCGTGACGAAGACCTACGTCCTCCCCGCCGTGTCGCGCCAGGTCGTGGATCTGGCGGCGGTGCCGGAACTGCAGGCAGCCGCGGCACCGACGCCGGCCTGCGCGGGGACAGCCCCGGCGGCGGACTGGGTCTGCGTGGCGCAAGGCGGGTGGGTGCCGCGCAATCACCCGCTCGCCATCGGAGCGGTGGCGGCGGGCGCAGCCGAGATCGCGTTCGGGATGGTCGTCGAGTCGGACCTTCCGGTCGTCGCCGAGCGGTCGATGTACTCGGACGGGCCGCGGCCGCTCGAAGGCGGCGCGGTGTCGGCGGGAGCGCCGTATCCGGCAACCGAGTGGTACTTCGCCGAGGGCTCGAGCTGGCAGACGTTCACGACCTACGTCCTGCTCGCGAATCCGGGCGCCGAGCGCGCCAGCGTGACGATTACCTATCACACGATGAGCGGCCGGCTGCTGACCAGCCGGCACACCGTACCGGCCAGCGGCCGCCTCACGGTGAACACCATGTCGGCCGTGCCGGCGCTCGACGGCGAGCACTACTGGATGCAGGTGACCGCCGACCGGCCGGTGGTGGCCGAGCGGTCGATGTCCTGGGATCGCACCAAGAGCAGCTTCGCCGACTCGCACAACAGCCACGGGCTCTATGCCCCGGCGCTGCGCTGGTCGACCGGCGACGCCAGGGTCGGCGGCCCCGAGCACTTCACGACGTTCCTGCTGCTCGGGAACCCGTCGGCGCAGGCCGCCGAGCTGCGGGTGGTGTACTACCGCGACGGCGGCGCACCGATCGTCACCACGCGGACGCTCGGCGCAGGGCTGCGGGCCAACATCCACGTCAATGCCGACGTGCCGCAGCTCGGCAACGAGAGCTTCTGGGCGACAATCGAGTCGACCAACGGCGTGCCGATCCTGGTCGAGCGTTCGGTCTACTGGGACAGCGGCACGCAGTTCACGGCCGCGGGCAGCAACGTGCTGGCGCTGCCGGTCGTTCCGACCTCCTACAGCGGCTGCGAAATGGCGCTCTCGCCGCGCCGCCTCGCGCTGCCGGCGGCAGGCGCCGGTGCCTCGATCGATGTCGGAACGACGTCGCGGTGCACCTATACAGTGACCTCCGACGCTGACTGGGTGACGGTGACGTCTCCGTCGAGCGGCAACGGCATCGGCGTCGTGTCGCTGCTGGCGGCGCCGAACCCGACCGGCGCGGCGCGCACCGCGCGCATCACGATCGGCGCGTCGGCAGTGACGGTAACCCAGGAGGCCGCGGCCGCGGCGCCGCCGCCGACGCCAGCCCCGGTCTGCGCCGGCGCGGCGCCGAGCGCCAATTGGGTGTGTATCGCGGGCGGGGGATGGGTGCCGCCCGACCATCCGCTGGCGCTCAGCGCTGGTACACCGGCGCCGCCGCCGGCATCTCCCGCGCCGGGGGGCGGAACGACCGGCGCGTGCACCGGAACCGCTCCAGCGGCGGCCTGGGTCTGCATCGCCGGGGGCTGGGTACCTCCCAACCATCCGCTGGCGCTCTCCCCGCCGCTGCCATAGCTCCCCTGGCGCCGGCGCGGCGCGGTCGGCGCCGCCGCGCTGGGCCGGCAGCGCCTACAGGCGGCAGATCAGCAGCTCGCGCTCGTAGACCATCTCCGGCGGCAGGTGGTTGTGAAGCGTCGATGAACAGCTCCTCGTGCTCGATCACCTCGGCTCGCCAGCGCGCCGCGGTCGACCGCCTGCAGCTCGTCGAACTTCGTCCCTCGGAGAATCGCAGCCCGCGTCCAGTCGATGTCCTCGTAGCGCGGCATCCAGCCGATCGGGGTCTCGCTGCGCCAGCGTCCGGCCGCGCACGCGGTCGACGATCCATTTCAGCACGCGCATGTTCTCGCCGAAGCCCGGCCAGAGGAACTTGCCGTCCGCGTCCTTGCGGAACCAGTTGACGTGAAAGATCTTGCGGCGTCTCGGTCAGCGCGCGCTGCATCTGGATCCAGTGCCGGAAGTAGTCGCCCATGTGATAGCCGCAGAACGGCAGCATCGCCATCGGATCGCGCCGCACCTTGCCGACCTTGCCCGCCGCCGCCGCCGTCATCTCCGAACCCATCGTCGCGCCGACGTAGACGCCGGCCGTCCAGTTGAACGCCTGATAGACCAGCGGCATCGTCGTCGCGCGCCGGCCGCCGAAGATGAAGGCGCTGATCGGCACGCCGTCCGGGATCTCCCAGTCGGGATCGATGTTCGGGCACTGGACGATCGGCGCGGTGAAGCGGGCGTTCGGGATGCGCGGCGAGCCGGCCCGTTTCGCTTGGCCGATCTCCGGCGTCCACGGCTTGCCCTGCCAGTCGAGGCACTCCGCCGGCGGCTCGTCGGTCATGCCTTCCCACCAGACGCCGCCCTCGGGCGTCAGCGCGACGTTGGTGAAGATGCGTGTTGCGGCGACATCGTCGCCATGGCGTTCGGGTTGGTCTTGCTCCGATGTGCCCGGCGCGACGCCGAAGAAGCCGGCCTCCGGATTGATCGCGCGCAGGCGGCCGTGCGGCGTCCGGCTTGATCCAGGCGATGTCGTCGCCGACGGTCCAGACCTTCCAGCCTCGACAGGCCCGGCGGCGGAATCAGCATCGCGAAGTTGGTCTTGCCGCACGCGCTCGGAAACGCCGCCGCGACGTAGGTCTTCTCGCCGTGCGGATCCTCGACGCCGAGGATCAGCATGTGCTCGGCCATCCAGCCTTCGTCGCGGGCGATGGCCGAGGCGATGCGCAGGGCGAAGCACTTCTTGCCGAGCAGCGCGTTGCCGCCGTAGCCGGAGCCGTAGGACCAGATCTCCCGCGTCTCCGGAAAGTGGACGATGTACTTGTCCGTGTTGCACGGCCAGGGGACGTCCTGCCTGTCCGGGCGCCAGCGGCGCGCCGACGCTGTGCATGCAGGGCACGACGCGCTTTTCGTCGCGATCGATCTCCGCGAACACGGGCATGCCGATCCGCGCCATGATGCGCATGTTGACGACGACGTAGGGCGAGTCGGTGAGCTGGACGCCGATCTGCGACATCGGCGAGCCGACCGGGCCCATGCTGAAGGGCAGCACGTACATCGTGCGGCCCGCCATGCAGCCGTTGAACAGCTCCTTCAGCGTGCGCCGCATCTCGTACGGATTGACCCAGTTGTTGGTCGGCCCGGCGGCATCCTTCGACAGCGAGCAGATGAAGGTGCGCTCCTCGACCCGGGCGACGTCGCCGGCATCGGAGCGGGCGTAGTAGCAGCCCGGCCACAGTTCCTCGTTCAGCTTGATGAAGCGTGCCGTCTGCGACCATCTAATCGCAGAGCGCGTCGTTCTCCTCCTGCGATCCGTCGACCCAGTGGACCGCCGCCGGCCGGGTCAGCTGGCGCATCTTCTCGACCCAGCGCAGCAGGTGCGTGTTCCGCGCCAGCGGAACCGACGGGTCGCGCGACAGCGAGATGCCTGTCTCCTTGCTCATTGGACTCCTCTGGCCGCGGCGACCATCGCCGGACCGCTACGTGCCGATCCCCCCAGGGCCACATATTTGATTTCGAGATACTCGTCGATCCCGTACTTCGAACCCTCGCGGCCCAGCCCTGACGCTTTCATGCCGCCGAACGGCGCCACGGCGGTGGAAATGATGCCCTCGTTGACGCCGACGATGCCGTACTCGAGAGCTTCGGCGACGCGGAAGATCCGCCCGACGTCACGGCTGTAGAAGTACGCGGCGAGGCCGAACGGCGTGTCGTTGGCCAGCGCGATCGCCTCCGCTTCCGTCCCGAAGCGGAAGAGCGGCGCGAGCGGGCCGAACGTTTCCTCGCGGAACACCAGCGCCGACGGCGGCACGTCGGCGAGCACCGTTGGCTGGAAGAAATTGCCGCCGAGCGCGTGGCGGCCGCCGCCGGCGAGCACGCGCGCCCCCGCCGCGACGGCATCCGCGATATGCTCCTCCACCTTGTCGACCGCGCCGGCATTGATCATCGGACCCTGCGTGACGCCGGGATCCATGCCGTTGCCCACCTGCAGTCCGGCGACCGCGTCTGTCAATCGCGCCGCGAACTCGTCGTAGACAGCGTCCTGAACCAGCATCCGGTTGGCGCAGACGCAGGTCTGACCGCTGTTCCGGAATTTCGATGCCATCGCCCCTTCGACCGCGGCGTCCAGATCGCCATCGTCGAACACGATGAAGGGGGCGTTGCCGCCAAGCTCCATGCTGAGGCGCTTGACGGTCGGGGCGCACTGCTGAATCAGCTTCGTGCCGGTCGCGGTGCTGCCGGTGAACGACAGCTTGCGCACCAGGGGATTCGCAGTCAACTCGCCGCCGATGGCCTCGGCGGGTCCGGTGACGACGTTGCAGACGCCGGCGGGCAGACCGGCCCGCTCCGCCAGCGCGGCGATCGCGAGAGTGGAGAACGGCGTCTGACTCGCCGGCCGCAGCACGCCGGTGCAGCCCGCCGCCCAGCCGGGGCCGGCCTTGCGCGCAATCATCGCCGCCGGAAAGTTCCACGGCGTGATCGCGGCGAAGACGCCGACCGGCTCCTTGAGGACGAGGATCCGCCGGCCGTGATCGTTCTGCGGAATCGTGTCGCCGTAAACCCGCCGGCCCTCTTCGGCAAACCACTCGATGAAGCTCGCCGCATACCGGATCTCGCCACGGCTTTCGGCCAGGGGCTTGCCCTGCTCGGCGGTCATGATGACGGCGAGGTCCTCGATATGGTCGAGCATCAGGCTGTTGAGCCGGCGGAGAATGGCCGCTCGATCGGCCGCCAGCGTCGCGCGCCAGGCAGGGAAGGCGGCGTGCGCGGCCGCGATGGCCCGTCGGGTCTCCGCGACCCCCATCGACGGGACTTCGCCGACGCGCTCGCCAGTGGCCGGATTTTTCACCTCCTGGGTCGCACCGCTATCCGATTGGACCCACCGGCCGTCGAGGCAGTTGGCCTGGCGCAGGAGGGAGGGGTCTGCGAGCTTCAAAGCCGCCACCTCCCTAGTCTGAACCATCTCTGCGCCATTTGTCGCCCCGTCGGCCCGCCGGCGCGCGGCCGGCTCGGCGCTTCAGAACGGCACCGCGGAACCTCGGCCGCTGATAGAATCGGTCCAGTGACACAGCCTTCAGACGATCACGGTACCCGGTCCGCGGCGGCCTATACCACCCACACGGACAGCCGCCAGGCCGGGCAGCACCTCGGCACCCAGATTCGCGACGTGATGGCCGGCGCCAGCCCCGATGCGGTGGTCATCTTCGCCTCGTCCCGGTTCGAGTACGGGACCCTCCTCGAGGCGCTGAAGGAGGCCTGCCATCCGAAACTGATCGTCGGATCGTCGTCGGCCGGCGAGTTCACCGGCAGCGAGCGCGGCGAAGGCACGGCGTGCGCGCTGGCCCTGCGCTCCTCCCAGGTGCACTTCGCCGCCGGTCTGGGACGGCAGGTTGGCGCCGACCGCGCCCGGGCGGCCGGAGACTTGGTCTCTACTTTCCGCGGCCTCAAGAGCCGCGACTATCCCTATCGCGCCGCCGTCGTCATGACTGACGCCCTGGCTGGTCATGCAGACGACCTCGTCGAACAGCTCACCGTCGCCACGTCCGGCAAGTATCAGTTCGTCGGCGGCGGCGCGGGAGACGATGCGCACTTTTCCCGGACGCACGTCTTTTACGGCACGGAGGCGTTCACGGATGCGGTCGTCGCGCTCGAAGTGCTGTCGACCAAGCCGATCGGCATCGGGGTCGGACACGGCTGGACGCCCGCCAGCGCGGGGCTGCGGGTGACCGAAGCCGACGGCATGCGCCTCATCAGCCTGAACGGCCTGCCGGCGGTCGAGGCGTTCGCGGCCCACGCCGCGACCAGCCAGCAGAAGTTCGACCGCGGGAACGGGCTGCCATTCTTCCTCCACAACATTCTCGGCATCGACACCGGCGCCGGCCATCGCCTGCGCGTGCCGCTCGCGGTCAACGAGGACGGCTCGGTGACGTGCGCGGCCGAGATCCCCGTCGGAGCGCGCGTTCACATCATGAAGGCCACCTCCGACTCCGCGATTACGGCGGCGCGGCAGGCCACCGAAACCGCCGTCGACAAGCTGCTCGGTCAGCCGCCCGGCGCCGCGCTGCTGTTCGACTGCGTGGCGACGCGCCTGCGGATGGGTGACGTCTTCGGGTTCGAGGTCGACACGGTATCCGGGCTGCTTGGCGGCGCCGGGCTCGTCGGCTGCAATACCTACGGACAGATCGCCCGCGCCGAGGGGCAGTTCGGCGGGTTTCACAACTGCACTGCCGTTGTGCTCGTCCTGCCGGCGTGAGCTGAATGGCTGACGACGAAGCGCTCCGGCTGACCGCCGCCATGGCGGGCGGGGCGGACCGCTATGCCGCGGCGCAGGATCTGGCGCGCGAGATGGGCGCCGCCGCGCTGGTGATCCTGGTGCACGACCCGGACATCGATGCGTTTCTCCCGGCACCAGGCTTTCCGCAGACCCTGCCCGGAGGGTCGGGCTGGGCCGAGTTCGTCGGCCGCCTGCGGACGGACGGGATACACCACGGCACGGTCGGCTTTCCACGCGCCGGAGATCCGGTTCCGGCGCTGGCCTGGAGCACCGGCGGCATCGCGCTCGTCTTTCTCGGCGGTCGCAACGGGCCTGTGCTGGCGGACGCCGTCAGCCGTCGTCTCGCGGGAATCGTGCCGTTGCTCGCCGCCACGCTGCGATCCGAGCACGAGGTCCTCGTCGCCCGCGGCGAGTTGACCGCCGTGCTGTCGCGCGCCCGGGAGGCCGAGGCGCTCGCCATGGCGCTCGACACCGCGCGATCGGAAATCGAGCGCACCGTCCTGGAGCTGGAGCGCGAAACCCGCGCCGCCGACGATGCGCGGGCCCGCGCCGAGGAAGCGGCGCAGGCCAAGGATGAATTCCTCGCCATGCTTGGCCACGAGCTGCGCAATCCGCTGTCGCCGATTCTGACCGCGCTGCAGCTGATGCGGCTCCGGAACCAGACCTCCCGCGAGCAGGAGGTCATCGAACGCCAGGTGACCAGCCTGATGCGCCTCGTCGACGACCTGCTGGATGTCTCGCGCATCACGCGGGGCAAGATCGATCTGCGGAGAGAGCGCGTCGAGGTCGCCGCCGTCGCGGCGCGGGCAATCGAAATGTCCAGCCCGCTGTTCGAGCGAAAGCAGCAGGTGCTGCACGTCAGGATTCCGCCGCGGGGGCTGCTCGTCGACGTCGACCCGACACGTCTCGCCCAGGTTCTCGCCAACCTCCTGACCAACGCCGCCAAGTACAGCGATCCAGAGACGACGATTCAGTTCGCGGCCGATCGCGCCGATGGGCGGATCCGGATTCGAGTCAAGGATGAGGGCATCGGAATCGCGCCGCACATGCTGACGCGGGTCTTCGAACTGTTCGTTCAGCAGCGCCAGTCCATCGACCGGTCGCAGGGCGGGCTCGGCCTCGGCCTGGCGATCGTCCGCAACCTGGTCGAGATGCACGGCGGAGAGGTGTCGGCAGCGAGCGAAGGGGAAGGCCGCGGCAGCGAGTTCACGGTCACCCTGCCGGGCGCGGAGGCCGGCGCCGCGGCGGCTCAGCCGTCGAGCCACGCTGCCACCACCATCGCATCCGCAGCCGGGCGGGCCCGGCTGCTGGTCGTCGACGACAACGACGACGCCGGGATGCTGCTGACCGAGGCCCTCGACGCGATCGGCTACCAGGTGCGGCGGGCCGTCGACGGCCCGGGCGCGCTGCGCCTGGCACGGGAGTTCCGGCCGCACCTCGCGCTGCTCGATCTCGGGCTGCCGGTGATGGATGGCTACGAGCTGGCGCAGCGGCTGCGCGAAGAGGCGGACTCCGGCCCGCTGCGGCTGGTGGCGGTGACGGGGTACGGTCAGGTCGAGGACAAACGACGGTCGGCGGAGGCGGGCTTCGACGCCCACCTGGTCAAACCGGTCGCGCTCGACCAGCTCGAACAGGTGCTCGCGGCGCTCCTGACCGACACCGGGGCCTGAGCGGCGCCGACTCGCCCTCCGTCGTCGCGTCGCACCTTCCGTCCGCGACTGACCAGACGGTCAGGCCTTCCCGTCGATCCCCCCTGTATTCGGGATCGTCCCATACGTTGCAACAACTTAGCGTAAAGATGAGTGTCCCCGTTTGGCGGGTGGATCGCGCGGATGAGCTACGCGATTGCGGCCCTGACGGCGGTCAGCAAAGTCTCGGCGGTATAGGGCTTCGCCAGGAAGTGCCTGACCCGCGCCGCAGCCACGTCGTCCATGCTCGAGTCGGGCGCGAACCCGCTCGTACAGATGATGCGGACCTCGGGATTCAGCCGCACCAGCGCCTGCACCGTCGCCGCCCCGTTCATCACCGGCATCATCATGTCGGTCAGGACGACGGCGATGTCGGCCTGATGTCTCTCGTAGAGCGCCAGCGCCTCGGCCCCGTCGGCGGCGAGCAGGGTCCGATAACCGAACGCCTCGAGTGTCCGCCGGGCGATCTGCCGGATGAACTGCTCGTCGTCCACGACCAGAACGGTTTCGCCGTTGCCTCTGGTGCTGACCTCGGGCGCCGCCGCCGGCTCGGGCTCGGCCCGCGTCGTCTCGGCCGGCAGATAGAGCTGAAACCTCGAGCCGCGGCCGGGATCGCTCGACGCCCGCATGAACCCGCCGTGGCCTTTGACGATCGCCATCGACGTCGCCAGTCCGAGTCCGGTCCCCTTGCCGACCTCTTTCGTGGTGAAGAAGGGGTCGAAAATCTTGTCGATAATCTCTCTCGGAATGCCGCTGCCGGAATCCTCGACGTCGACGACGACGTGGGGCCCGACCCGGGCATCCAGGTTGATGGCGGCGAAGGAAGCGCCAATCAGGACGTTGCTGGCCGTGACGAGAATCCGCCCGCCGTCCGGCATCGCGTCGCGGGCGTTGACACAGAGGTTGAGCAGCACCTGGTGCAGTTGCGTGGGATCTGCCTGGAGCGTCCTCAGATCCGGCGCCAGACGCTCTTCGAAGGCGATGTTCTTGGGAAACGTGTCCCGCACAATCGTCGCCAGGTCGCGGATCAGGGGGGCGAGCTGGACTTCGACGCGGCGGCCCTCCATGCCCCTGGCGAACGACAGGACACGGCTGATCATGGACGCGCCCCGTTTCGCGCTCGCCTCGATCGTCGCCAGCGTCGCCAGCCGGTCGAGGTCGCGCTCGTCGTCCTGCAGCAGTCCGATCGACATCAGAATCGGCGCCAGGACGTTGTTGAGATCGTGGGCAATGCCGCCGGCCAGCGTGCCGATGCTCTCCATGCGCTGGGCGCGAAGGTATTGCTGCTCGAGCTGCTTCCGATCGGTGATGTCCTGGAAGGCGCCCTGGACGCGCCGGATCGAGCCATCGGCGCGGCGGACCGCCTCGCCGCTGATGCGCACCCACCTGCGGGCGGCGAGGGCGGTGAAGATCTCCGCTTCGAGGTCGAACGGCGTCCCGTCCTCGGCGCAGGCCATCAGCCCGGCTGACACTTTCCCGCGCCACGGCTCGGGATACAGCGCCAGCGCCTGTTCGAGCGGCGGCGGGTGGCCGCGGGGAAAATCGAGGAGATCGAACACTTCATCGGACCAGAAGACCCGCAGCTCCGGAGTGTCCACGGCCCAGCCGCCCACCCGGGTGACGCGTCCGGCGATGCGGATCAGGTCGTCCTTCCGCCGCATCTCCTCTTCGGCCTGAATCCGGGCGCTGATATCGGTCGAAATACCGACGATGCCGATCAGCCGGCCGTGTTCGTCGAGCACCGGTGCGTTCGTCACGAGGGCGGGGAAGACGCGGCCGTCCCGGCTCTGGACCTGGAGCTCGCCGCTCCACGATTCTCCGTGCTGCAGACGGGCGATGATCTCGCCGTTCACGTCGGGCGCCGACTGCGGCGCCGTGATCTCGGTCAGCGAGCGGCCCAAGATCTCGGCCGGCGGCCAGCCGTACAGCTCGCTGGCCCAGCGGTTGGCGTAGGTGATCCGCCCCTCGGTGTCGGTCGCGATCACCGCCTGTCCGATCTGGTCCAGCATGTGGGCCTGCATCCGCATGGCGTCCTGCGCATGGCGGCGTGCCGTGATGTCCTGGCAGGTCCCGGTCGCGACCGACGGAGCGCCGCCGGGGTCGAGCCGGACCTGCCACCTTTCCTCGACGTACTTGATCCGGCCGTCGGGCATCAGCAGGCGGTGTTCGATGGCGCCGCCGGAACGGTGCTCGAGGGATCGCCTGAACGCCTCGTCGACGGCGGCGCGGTCGTCCGGGTGGACGCGCTCGAGAAACCCGGCGTGGGTCGGCTGGAAGTCGCCGGAATCGGCCTCGAAGATCCGGTACGTCTCGGCCGACCAGATGACGTCCAGCGTCGACAGCTCGGTTTCCCAGCTGCCGACGCCGGCGACCGCCTGGGCGGCGACGAGGCGCGCGCGCTCGCTGTCGAGCTCGGTCGCCAGCTCGCGCTGCGCGCGCTCCGACGCGTGGGCAACGTGCTGCACCTGCTTGAGATCGTCAACGTCCGTACAGGTGCCGATCCACCCGGCAATCGCCCCGGCGGCGTCGCGCAGCGGCAGGCCGCGAATGAGCATCCAGCGGTAAGTCCCGTCGGCGCGGCGCAACCGGCATTCGACGTAGTAGCGGCCGTCGTGCGGCGCCGCCGACCACGCCGTGGCGGCGCGCTCTCGGTCGTCCGGGTGAATGCAGTCATGCCAGCCGCGCCCGGCGATCGTCTCGAGCTCCAGACCGGTGTACTCCATCCAGCGCTGATTGAAATAGGTGCTCCAGCCGTCGGGCCGGGCCGTCCACACCATCTGCGGCATGGACTCGGCCAGCGTCCGGAACTGCGCCTCGCTCTCGCGCAGCGCTTCCTGCGCCTGGCGGCGTTCGGTGATGTCCTGGAAGGCGCCCTGGAGGCGGATGATTCTGCCGTCGCCGTCGCGGACCGCTTCGCCGATGGAGCGGACCCAGATCGGCCGGCCGGTGGCGGTGACCTTGCGGAGCTCGAGGTCATACGGAACGCCGTCCTGTTCGCACGCCGCGACGTGCTGCAGGACTTCCGCCCGGTCCTCGGGAGGGTAGTAATTGATGCCCTCCTCGAAGGTCGGTTTGTAGCCGGGGGGACGGTCGTGGATGGCGCAGTTCTCGTCGGTCCAGGTGAGAGTGTGATCGGGAACGGTCAGCGTCCATCCACCGAGCCGCGCCACCCGGCCAGCCGTGCGCAGGAGCGCGATGTTACGCGCCGACTCCTCCCGGTCGGCGCGTTGTTCGGTGATGTCCATCACCATCCCGACCCGCCTGATTGGAACGCCGGCCTCGTCCAGTTCGGCACGACCGCGGGAGTACATCCAGCGGATGGCCCCATCGGGCCGTCGAATGCGGTACTCGACTTCGAAGAGCGGGTCCGCCGACGACAGCCGCGCGCGCTCGGCCTCGTACTGCGGGATGTCCTCCTCGAGGATCAGGCTGCGGAATTGTTCGAATGTCCCCGAGAAATCGGCCGGCGCGATCCCGAACAGGTGGCAGGTGACGTCAGGCCATGTCAGCCGTCCGGTCCGCAGGTCCAGGCTCCAGCTGCCCATGCGCCCGATGCGATGCGCCTGGGCGATGAGCTCTGCCTGCTCGCGGAGCATCTCCTCGGCGCGCCGGCGCGCCGCATCGCTCAGGCGAAGCGCCTCGAGAATGCGCGCCCGCTCCGTGATGTCGTCGGACACGCCGACGTGATGCGGCTGTCTGGTGGCCTTCAGCCGGGCGACCAGGAGAATGGCGCCCATCCCGACGAGGGCGGCGACGCCCAGGGTCCGGAATCGGACAGCCGTCATGGCCAGTGAGCGGTAAGGCTCGAGAAAGCCGTAACTGATGCTGACCATCGAGAGCGCCATCGCGATCACCGCGGCCCGGGCATGCCCGAAGACGGCGGTGCCGACGATGGCCAGGAGAAAGAAGGAGAAGATCAGATCCCGGTTCGCCGGCCACAGCGCGTCGGTGAGGATCGTGGCGACGCCAACCGAGCCGATCGCGATCGCATAGGGCGTGAGCGCGCCCGTTACCGAGATGCGCCGAAGGACGGCGAAGGCCCTGGTGAACATGGCTGGCTGCTGCCCCTACTATCGACGACTTTTCCTGGCGGCGTACGCTTTTCAGCCGGAGCGAATCAGCCGGCCCGCGTCGCGCTGCGGCGCGATCAGGCGCGCATTACCCGTCGCCCCATAGGCTGCAACAAGTTAGCGTAAAGATGAGTGTCCCCCTTTGGTATCCTAGCGGACTGATGAGTGACATCGACACCCTGATCATCGGTGGCGGCGTGGTCGGGCTGGCAGCGGCGGCCGAGCTGGCGCAGAGCGGCGTCACGGTGGCGATCGCCGAGCAGCACGGCCGCTTCGGACTCGAAACCTCCACCCACAACAGCGGCGTCATCCATGCCGGGATCTACTACCCCGCCGGATCCCTGAAAGCAGCGTTGTGCGTCGAAGGAGCCGAGCGGCTCTACGCCTTCTGCGCCGCGCACGACGTCCCGTACGACCGCTGCGGCAAGTTCATCGTCGCGGCAGACGCTGGGGAGATCGCAACGCTCGAGGCACTGGCGGCGCGGGGAATGGCGAACGGCGTGCGCGGGCTCGAGATGGTCGACCAGGCGTTCCTCCGCGCCCGGGAGCCGCATATCGCCGCCCGGGCCGCGCTGTGGTCTCCCGCGACCGGGCGGGTCGAACCCGAAGCGCTGGTCCGCGCGCTGGCCCGTCAGGCGGAATCGCACGGCGCCCTTCTCCTGCGCGGCGCCAGGCTGAAGGCCGGCCGCAGCGGACCGCACGGATTCGACGTGCACCTGGAGAAGGAAACGATTCAGGCGCGGACCGTCATCAATGCCGCCGGACTCTATGCCGACGACGTCTCCCGGATGCTCGGTGGCGAAGCGTTCACGATCTATCCGTGCCGCGGCGAGTACGCCGAGCTCCGGGCGCCGCGGCGTGGCTGGGTGAACGGGCTGGTCTATCCCGTGCCGCATCCGGCGGGCCACGGCCTCGGGGTGCACCTCACGAAGACGCTCGGCGGCGCGGTCCTGCTCGGGCCGACGACGCGATATCAGGAGGACAAGAGCGATTACGAAGGGGACCGGATTGCGCTCGAGGATTTCCTCGAGCCGACCCGTCTCCTGCTTCCCGAGGCGACGCTCGCCGACCTCACCTATGGTGGCAGCGGCATCCGTCCGAAACTGAGCCCGCCGGACGTGCCGTTCGCGGACTTTCAGATTCGCCCCGACGCGATCGTGCCGGCGCTGATTCACGCGGCCGGGATCGAGTCGCCGGGCCTGACCGCCTGCCTGGCGATCGCGGACCGCACCGCACGGCTCGTCAGGGACCGGCTCGGCACCTCCTGACCGCGCGGTTGCGGCTTCAGATCGAGAGATTCAGCAACCTCGCGGCGTTCCCCAGTACACCTTGCGCAGGATCGGGTCGGGCAGTCCGACCCCGTAAATCCGCCAGCGTCCCTGCGGCGGCGTCGGCGCCGGGGCGTAGTCGAAATACTCGTCCTCGGTTTCGAGGAAGCGGAAGTAGATGCCGTAGAGCTCGGCGCCGAAGATCTGCTGCGGCGTTTCGGCCCCGTGCGGCACCGCGTCGGTGCCGAACATGATGCGATCCTGATAGCGATCGAAGAAGCGCCGCGCCGTCCGCGGCTGGCGGCCGAGCTCGCCGATCCGCGCGCCAATCTCGACGTGCATGTTGGAGTAGCGGTCGAGGCACTCCGACACGTAGCCGAGATCCTCGGCGTTGTGGCCGACGTGGAGCGCGACGAAGGTGGTCTTCGGATGCCGGGCGAAGACCCGGTTCCTGGCCTCGAGCAGCTCCCGGCTGGACGGGAAGTCGCGGCCGTGGAACGACCAGTCCGGATGATTGTTCAGCTCCTCGAAGCGTTCGTTGAAGCGGTCGGTCGGCAGGAAGAACGCGTCGGGATCGCTGACATGGATGGCGACCGGCATGCCGTTGGCCGCGCAGGCCTCCCACATCGGATCGAAGCGCGGATCGTCGATCTTTACCAGCGGCCCCGAGGTGATTTGCTCGCGCAGGTACAGCCCCAGCGTCTTGAGCACCTTCAGTCCGTGCGCGCCCAGCCGGTGCGCCCGCTCGATGTCGTCGGCCTGCTGGCGCGGGTAGCCGGGTTCGTTGATGCGGGCGAACTGCGGTTCGCAGAAGGTGAGAAACCGCCCGGGATGGGCGGTCTGGTAGCGCTCGATGCTCTGCTGCAGCCCTGCCCCGACGCCGCCGGTCAGGTTCACCATCGTCTTGAGGTTGACCCGATCCATGACCTCGAGGAGCTCGGCGGCCGGCGCGAGAAACTTCATCGCCTCGCCCTGCGGGACGCCGCCGCTGCTGGCGGCGCGGAACGTCAGGTGCGTGTGCATGTCGACGACCGGGAAACGCGCCCGCGGTACGGCGGTGACCGGGACCTTGAGCATGCTGCGGGGTTGAAAATCCTTCAGCTCGAGGGGCATCGGTGCGGCGGGCCGTGGAGCAGGACGCGGAGCCGGCTGCGCCGATAGCCGCTTGGGCAGTGCCGCCGACAGCGGCAGCGCCGCGACCAGTCCGGAGAGCAATTGACGTCGATTCATGACCCGGAATATATCCCACCGGCGACGATCGGCGCGAGCGGTGCACGGCGAGCGGCGTAGTCAGCGCGAGCGGTGCGGGAGCCGGCGCGAGCGGTGCGCGGCGGGCGGCGGCGGCGGGCGAGCGGCGGGGAGCACACGCGAGCGGCGCGGAGCAGGCGCGAGGGCCGTCGGCGTAGAATGCCGTCATGCTGCGCTTCTCCGCGAATCTCGGGTTTCTGTGGTCAACCCTGCCGCTTCTCGATCGCGTCGAGGCGGCCGCCCGTGTCGGCTTTGCGGCGGTCGAGTGCCATTCGCCGTTCGAGGTCGAGCCCGAGGCGCTCGCCGCGGCCTGCCGCCGGCACGGCGTAACGCTGCTGGCCTTCAACAGCGATGCCGGCGATGCGGCCCGCGGCGAATTCGGCTTCGCGGCGCTGCCCGGGCGGGAGCCCGACTTCATCCGCAGCATCGACAAGGCGATCGCCTACGCCGTCAGATCCGGCGCGCCCGCCGTCCACGTGCTCGCCGGTGTGACCGGGCCGGCCCCGGGAGTTGAGGCGCGCGCGACGTTTGTCGCCAACCTGCAGCGGGCCGCCGACGCCGCCGCCGCCGAGGGGCTGACGCTGCTGCTCGAGCCGCTGAACGCCAGGGACAGGCCGGGATACTTCTATTCGACCGCGGACGAGGTCGCCGCGATGCTGAGCGCGATCGGACGCCCGAACGTGCGGCTGCTCTTCGACGTGTATCACGTCGCGATGGCCGACACCGACGTGGTCGGGGCGCTCAGGCGCACCGCCTCGTCGATCGGCCACATCCAGGTGGCCGGCGTCCCCGCCCGCGCCGAGCCGGACGAAGGAACGGTTGATTACCGCCGCGTGTTCAGCACCATCTCGGAGATCGACTACGACGGGTGGATCGGATGCGAATACCGCCCGCGGACGACGCCCGAAGCCGGGCTCGGCTGGCGTGAAACGATCGGCCGCTCGGCCTGATCGAGTGTCGATCAGGGAGACCGGCGCATCACGCGTCCGGCCCGGCCGGCGCCTTCGCGATCGCGTCGTCGACGATGGCCTGCGCATCGGCGAGAATGCGCCGGAGATGATCCGGGCCGGCAAAGCTCTCCGCATAGATCTTGTAGATGCTCTCGGTCCCGGAGGGGCGCGCCGCGAACCAGCCCTGCTTCGCCGCCACCTTGACGCCGCCGATCGCCGCGCCGTTGCCGGCGGCGTGGGTCACGATCGCCTCGATCGGCTCCCCGGCAAGCTCTGTCGACCTGATCTGCCGGGCGGACAGCTTCGCGAGCTGTGCCTTCTGCGCCGGGCTGGCCGGCGCCTCGACGCGGTCGTAGACCGGCGCTCCCAGCTCGCGGGTCAGCTCGCCGTAGACCTCGCCGGGATCGCGGCCGAGCCGGGCGGTGATCTCCGCCGACAGCAGCGCCGCGACAATGCCGTCCTTGTCGGTCGTCCAGACGCGGCCGTCGCGCCTCAGGAACGACGCGCCGGCGCTTTCCTCACCGCCGAACCCGAGCGCCCCGCTCAACAGGCCATCGACGAACCACTTGAACCCGACCGGCACCTCATACACCGCTCGGCCGACCTTGGCGGCGACGCGGTCGATCATCTGGCTGCTGACGAGCGTCTTGCCGACCGCCGCGTCGGGCCGCCACAGTGGCCGGTGCCGGAACAGATAAAAAATGCAGGCCGACAGGTAATGATTGGGCGCGAGCAGCCCCTCGCTCCGCGTCACGATCCCGTGTCGATCATGATCAGGATCGCAGGCAAACGCGACGTCGAAGCGATCCTTCAACGCGACCAGCCCGCGCATCGCATAGGGGGACGACGGATCCATCCTGATCTGGCCGTCCCAGTCGACCGTCATGAACCGGAATGTCGGGTCGACGACGGTGTTGACGACCGTCAGGTCCACGGCGTAGCGCTCGGCAATCCTGCCCCAGTAGTGCACGCCGGCGCCGCCGAGCGGATCGACGCCCATCCGCAGCCGCGCGCCGCGGACGGCGTCGAGGTCGATGATCGCCCCCAGGTCGGCTACGTAGGCGCCCAGATAATCGTGGCGGTGCGTCGTCGGCGCGCTGAGCGCCTGGGCGAGCGGCAGCCGCGCAATGCCGCGCAGCCGCGCCTCGAGGAGCGCGTTCGCCTTCGCTTCCATCCAGGTCGTGATCGCCGGCTCCGCCGGCCCGCCGTGCGGCGGGTTGTACTTGAAGCCGCCGTCGCCCGGCGGATTGTGAGAAGGGCTGATCACGATGCCGTCGGCAAGCCCGCTCGCGCGGCCGCGGTTGTGGGTCAGAATGGCGTGAGACACGACCGGCGTCGGCGTGAACTCATCGTCCGGGGCGATCATCACGTCGACGCCGTTTGCCGCCAGCACTTCGATCGCGGTGGCCAGCGCCGGGGCCGACAGCGCGTGCGTGTCGGCGCCGAGGAAGAGCGGGCCGTCGATGCCGTGGGCGGCGCGATAGGCGCAGATCGCCTGGCTGATCGCCAGGACGTGGTCCTCGTTGAACGAATTGTCGAACGACGAACCGCGGTGGCCGGAGGTTCCGAAGGCGACGCGCTCGGCCGGCACGGCCGGGTCGGGCTTGCCGGAGTAATACGCCGAGATGAGCCGGGAAACGTCCACCAGCATTGACGCGTCCGGCAGCTTGCCTGCACCCGGGTTGATGGTCACCATATTCCGTCCATGACTGATTCCGCCGTCGTCCTGCTGGAGGAGCTCCAGCGTGACAGCTTCGAATACTTTCTGAAGGAGGTCAACCCCGCCACCGGCCTGGTCGCCGACAAGACCCGGGCCGGCTGGCCCGCCAGCATCGCCGCCACCGGGCTGGCGCTGGCGGCCTATCCGGTTGGCGTCGAGCGCGGCTTCATGACGCGCGACCAGGCGGCGGGCGTCACGCTGAGGACGCTGCGGTTCTTCCGGAACAGCACCCAGGGGACGGCCGCCGACTGCACCGGCTTCAACGGCTTCTATTATCACTTTCTCGACATGCGGACCGGGGCGCGAGCCTGGCGCAGCGAGCTGTCGACGATCGACACGACCTTCCTGCTGGCTGGAGGACTGACCGCCGGAGCGTACTTCGATCGGGAGACACCGGAAGAGGCGGAGATCCGGGCGCTGGCGGACGAGCTCTACCGGCGCGCCGACTGGCGGTGGGCGCAGAACGGCGGCGCGACGGTGACGCACGGCTGGAGGCCGGGCCGCGGCTTTCTCCGCTACCGCTGGTCCGGATACAACGAGGCGCTGCTCCTCTATGTCCTCGGCCTCGGCTCCCCCACTTTTCCGCTGAGCAGTGAGAGCTATGCCGCCTGGCTCTCGAGCTACGCGTGGCGGAAGATTTACGGCACCGAGTTCGTCTACGCCGGACCGCTGTTCATCCACCAGCTGTCGCACCTGTGGATCGACTTCCGTGGCATCCGTGACCCGTTCATGCGCGACAGAGGGCTCGACTACTTCGAGAACAGCCGCCGCGCGACCTGCGTGCAGCGCGAGTATGCGATCCGCAACCCGCGCGGGCTGGCCGGCTATCACAAGGACTGCTGGGGCATCACCGCCAGCGACGGTCCGGGACCCGCGACGCTGAAGATCGACGGTGTCGAGCGGCGGTTCTTCGACTACGTTTCGCGCGGCGTGCCGCACGGTCCGGACGATGGCACGATCGCGCCGTGGGCGGTCGTCGCATCATTGCCGTTCGCGCCGGAGATTGTAATGCCGGCGATCCGGCACTTCGTCGAGGGGGTGAAGCTGCGGCGGGCCGACGCCTACGGCTTCAAGGCGACCTTCAACCAGACATTTCCCGGCACGTCGGGCGACGGATTGGCGTGGGTCTCGCCGTGGAATTTCGGTTTGAACCAGGGGCCAATCGGTACTGATGATCGAAAACCACCGGACGGAGCTGATCTGGCGCCTGATGCGCGGCTGTCCATACATCGTGCACGGCCTCCGCCGCGCCGGGTTCACAGGGGGCTGGCTCTGACGCGGCGACCGGCGCCCTCGAGCGCAGTGTCACCGGGTTCCGGAGCGTGCCGGACCGGCCAGGACCCCGCCGTGCGGGCGGGCGACGTCGAGGTCGAGCGGGATGGGAGCGAAGCGGGATGACGGCGGCATGACTCTCCAGCGGCTGGTCTGGGCTCGACGCGGACGGCAGGTCAGGGGCGCGCCGCCGGGCGCGGCCGCCGCCGGGCCTGGGTCAGCAGCTGCCGATGCCAGCGATCGCGGGGGCTGGTGACCTGGAGCGGCCGCAGCGCCAGGCGGCCGGCGGCGCCAATCGCCTTCTGCAGGTAGTCACGCTCCTCGAGGCTCGCATCGAGGTCTTCGTCACCGGCGAGCTCGAGCCCGGCCTCGCGCGCCATCAC
Source organism: uncultured Acidobacteriota bacterium (assembly GCA_963750475.1). Classification (GTDB taxonomy): domain Bacteria; phylum Acidobacteriota; class Vicinamibacteria; order Vicinamibacterales; family 2-12-FULL-66-21; genus JALZOC01. The sequence goes on along the minus strand of CAVVQQ010000003.1, from coordinate 241,945 downwards.
CATCGCGCGGGCGTGCACCGAGAGCTCGAGCTCGAGCCTGAGCAGGCAGTACATGTCGGCGACGACCTCGGACGGGAAACGCGCGCGCAGCTCCTGGAGGTACTGCCCGAAGCGGGTCAGCGTGAACATGTCCGAGGCCATCAGCTGCAGGACTTCGATGTCGAGATCCAGGCCCGCGCCCATCCACTCCCGGGTGGCGCGCTCGCTGCGCTCGAAAACGAACAGCAGCAGCAGCGGCAGCGTGAGCATGACGACGCCGGTGAGCAGCGTCGGCGGCAGGGGCAGGAGATTGAAGCCGGCGTGGATCGCGATGGCGGCGCCGAGCCCCGGCAGGAAGGCGATGTGCGGGCGGCGCGGGTAGCGGTCGGTGAGGGCCCGCGCCAGCGTCGCGAAGATGGCCGTCGCCCCGCCGTGCAGCATCGCCGTGCCGAGGCCGCGGACCAGCCACAGGACGAGCGGTGCGCCGCCGAGCGCCCGCAGGTAGAGGACGTTCTCGACCAGGGCGAAGCCGGCCCCGACCGCGAAGCCCTGGACCGCCGCGTCGACCAGGAAGCCGGCGCGGCCGCGGAGGATCAGCGCGACGATCAGCGCCGCCTTGAGGGTCTCCTCCAGCGCCGGCGCGACGTAGCGGCTGTCGACGTGCGCGGTCTGGACGTCCATGCCGAGCGCCGACCAGATCCACAGCGAGACGACGGCGGCCACGCCGCCGGCCGCGAGCGCCGCCACGATCGAGCGGATCGGAACGAGCTTGAAGCTGTCCATCATGAAGAGGACGGCGAGGAAGCCGACGACCGGGAGCAGGGCGACCGCAGCGTTCAGCATCTACTTCAGGATCTTGATGGACAGCATCGCCTCGCGGCGCGGCGCGTGGCCGTCCTCGAAGGCGACCGCAGCGCCGGCCGAGAGGGTGAGCTCGAGGGTGGAGAGCAGTCCGAAGCGAACGTCGACCTGGCCGCCGGCGTCGGTGAGCGAGCGGCGGGCTTCGCGCGCATCGACGTTGGTCGCGAGGCCGCCGACAAACAGCGACGGCCGCGCCCACGAGGCGTAGAAACCCGGCCGGCCGACGCGGCGGAAGCGCAGCGGCGGCAGGTTCCACTCGATCATCGACTTGAGAAACGTCCGGCCGGCGATCTCGTTGAGCCCGGCCCCCGGGAAGCTGTAGGCCTCGCGGTAGCGTTTCTCGTCGCGATGGTCGACCCAGTTGTTCCCGAACGCCCCGAAGTAGAAGTTGGCGAACGGCTGGGCGCGGCTCGTCGGCGAGAACCCGGCCGCCGTTCGCAGCCAGATCGACGAATGCCCCGCCGGAACGGCGAGGCTGCGGTCGAACGTGCCGTGAAACCTCGGGACCATGGCGCCGTTCACCTGGTTGCCCTGCGCCTCCACCGTCCAGCGCCGCCCGGTCTCATCGTCAACGTGCCCGAGGGAGCTCGGCAGGTTCTGGTCGCTCAACCGCGCGTCGAGCGTGAGGAGACGCGTGACGTCGACGGCGACGTTCTGGAACTCGGGCAGGCGGTCGAGATTGCCGGCGAGGCGCGCGCTCATGTCGAGCTCGACGCGGTGGGGCATGTCGAAGACCAGCGTCTGCTTCTTGCCGACGGTGAGCGCGTAGCCCTTGCGCCCGACCCTGGTCGGCCCGAAGAAGTCGTAGAAGTCTCCGGCGTTGAAGTCGAAGCGGCCGCGCCAGTCGAACCGCTCGTAGTCGGCCTTGAGGTGCAGGCGCTCGGTCGCGCGCAGAGCGCCCGCCGGGGAATAGGTGGCGACGAGGCTGGCCCGGTTGAACTGGAGCGGATCGGAGAGATTGACCCGCATGCCGATGGCGCCGGTGTCCTTGTAGCCCTGGAAGACCGGATACCAGGATTCGAGCTGGAGACCGCCGGCCAGACGGTACTTGCCCGATTCCCTGGCCATCGTATCGAACGGCACATCGGCGGGAGAGCCGACCGTCCAGCTCTTCACAATCGGGTGCTCTTCGGCGAGCCGTTCGCCGAGGAAGGTGATCGCGCTGACGTCCTCGAGCGGACGCGGCTGGATCCGCGTCGGCACGAATCCGGCCCCGGAGTAGCGGAAGGCAATCAGGCCGCCGTCGGCCAGCGGGACGGGCCGGAAGAATCCGGTTTCCGCGTTGGTCATCGCGTCCAGCTTCTTGGTCTCGAGGTCGTAGCGGAAGATGTTCGAGACGCCGGTGAAGTAGGAGCTGCCGTAGAGCGCCCGGCCGTCCGGCGTGAAGGTGAAGCCGTTGGGAACCGCCGTCCCGAAGTCGAACGCGGCCACCGGCAAGGCGTCAGGGCCGGTCAGCGTCCTGGTGTCGAACACCTGGACGTGCTGCCGGCCGCTGATCTCGCCGAACGAGGCAACGAGGCGCGACCCGTCGGGTGAGAGATCCAGGTCGTACATCACGGTGCCGTAGGGCCAGGTGACGACCTGGGTCCATTCCCGGTAGGGGGCCGTCATCCGCACCAGCGTGCAGATGCCGTTCAGATGACGGATGCCCCACAGCGACCGGTCGCCGCGGTTGAACGCGAGGTCGCCGATGCGGGCATCCTTCTGGAGGACTTCCTGCCGCCGGGTTTTCGGATCGAGCCGGACGAGATCGCGATAGGCGCCGTTGTCGCGGGTATAGAACAGCACGCGGTCGTGGGGATCCCACGCCAGCGACGCGACCGTGAAGATCGTCGGCCCCTTGACGTCGGCCAGCTTCTCGATCCGCCCGGTGTCCTCGGCGATGGCGGCGACGTGCGAGATGACCCCGGGATAGTTGAGCGCCGCATAGATCTTCCGCTCCTCCGGATCATAGAAGGCGCGGGAGACCGAGCCGAGCGCCCGGGTCGTGATGTCGGTCGAGGGGGTCACCGGGAAGGTGCGGATCGCGGCCAGGTTCCGCCGCTGGAACTCCCGTTCGTCGGTCTCCCAGTCGGCCCAGGCCCGTTCGATCGTCGTGCCGAAGACGTGCCGGAACTGGGTCGCGTAGTAGGCCCGGCTGCCGTCGCGGCGCGAGACCCACTCGATGACCTTCTCGGGAGAATAGTGCCGCCCCAGCCAGGTCATGAACCGCGTACCGTAGAGGTACGAGTTCACCTGTACCTGGAAATCAATCTGGGTTCCCTCGGAGACCAGGCCGAGGGGGTCGTAGAACGGCGTGCCGTCGCGGACCATCGACCGGAAGACCATTTCGTCGTAGCCGCTCTGCGCACGGCCGAGACCCCCGGACATCCAGGTATCCACGAACACGGCGATGCCCTCGTGATACCACCGCGGCGAGGCCACCCGAGGCGTGGTCAGCAGGAAATACAGGATCGATTCCGGATGGTCTCGGACCGGCACGACCTTGCCGCCGAACAGCCGCCGGAAGACGCGGTCGGCGCCGGCCGCCTGGTCCATCGTCGCGATGTGAACCAGCTCGTGGTTCATCAGGATGTTCATGCGCTCGTTGCCGGCGATGGTCTCGAACGCGAAATTGAGCGGCGCAATCTCGACCGTGACGACGTCGCGCGGCACCACCGAGGCGCCGGCATTGCCGGTGTCCGAGATATCGGTGAGCAGCAGGAAGACCGGACGCTTCGGGTGGAAATCGAACAGCCGGCGCTGAAAGGCCAGCGAATTGAGGAACGTGCGGGCGGCGTGCGGAACCAGGAACGTCTCCGACGGATCGAGGTAGACGAGCCTCATTCCGGAGACGCCGACCACGCTCAACTGTGCCCAGGCTGGAGACGGACAGGCAAGCAGCGCGAGGAGCAGAACGGGTGCCGCAACCCACTGCGGCAGGATACGCATGGCGTAAGAGTATGGGATCAGGCGGCGCGGAAGAAAGTCCCTGAGAGGGAGAGCGATCGGGACAGGCGCGGGCGGCGCCTGTCCCGATCCGGTCAGTTGGCGAGCGCGGCGGCGAACTTCGGGGTCATCAGCGCGGAGGCGAATCCGTCGGCCTGGAGCGCCTGACGGAACGCGGCCGAGTTGAGCGCCTGCGGCAGGGCGCCGTCCGCCATGGCGCGGCGAACCGCGTCGGAGCTCAGTGCCCGTACCATCGCGTCCGAACCGAGCGCCCGCGCCACGGCGTCGTTGCTGAGCGCGTGCGCCAGCGCCGGGTCGGAGAACGCGCTTGCGACCGCGGGGTCAGCCATCGCCCGGGCGACCACGCCGCTGCTGAGCGCCTGGGCCACGGCGGGGTCAGACAGGCCGCGCAGAAGCGCGTCGTTGGTCAGCCCGCGGGCAATCATCGCGTCGCCAAGCGCCCGTGCCAGCGCCTCGCTGCTGAGCGCCCGCGCGACCGCGTCGTTGCGGAGCGCCTTGGCGACCGCGTCATTGCTGAGCGCCTTCGCGGTGGCGGCGTCGGCGCTGACGGCTCGCGCCGCGGCGCCGTCGGCGCTCGCCCGGGCCTGCGCCTCAGCGCTGATGGCGCGCGCCATCAGGGGATCGGACAGCGCCCGAACCAGCGCCGGGTCCGAGATGGCGCGGCGGAAGGCCGGGTCGGCGAGCGCGTTCGCCATGCCCTTGCTCGCCAGTGCCTGGGCCACTGCCTGGTCGGACAGCGCCCGCGCGGTGGCGGGGTCGGACAGGGCGGCGCGGAACGCCGGGTCCGCCATCCGGGCCGCCAGGGCCGGCTCGGCGAGCGCGCGGGCAAACCCATCGGACGTCAGCGCCTTCGCCACCGCGTCGCTCGAGAGCGCGCGGGCAATCGAACCGTCCGCCAGTGCGGCTGCGATGGCCGGATCAGCGAGGGCCGCGGCCACCGCCGGGTCGGCGAGCGCCTGGCGGACGGCGCCGTCGGACAGCAGCTTTCTGGCCGTCTCGTCCTTCATCAGGCGATCGAAGGCATCGCTCTGCATGAACTGCTGGGCCGAGGTGTCGCCCAGCTTGACGTCCGACGCGGCCATCTGCGGCTGCGCTGACTGATACCGGGTCGCCTGGCCGATCGTGCCTTCCGTGCCCTTCCCGGTCGGGGGGTAGCCGATCACGGCAAGCGTCACGAGGACGATAGCTGCAGCCGCGGCCAACCCGATCATTGTCTTTTTCGCCATGAACACCTCTCCTTGAGGAGTACCGCCCGCCCGCGGCGCCACCCATACTCCGTTCTGCCACTGCACGAACCGTGATCGCGCCCAGATTGTCGGGCGGCGCGACCGGTCCGAGTTCTTCCACGATTGCGATGAGCGACCGCAGCGACGCCAGGCGCGCGACGGCTTCCGGATCGTCCTCGAGCCAGCGATCGAAGGCGGCCTGCTCATCCGGCGGCAATTCGCCGTCGAGCGCGGCATGCAGCCGGTCGTCCTCTGGCTCCTGAAATGTCTTCATCGCTCCATCCAGACGGCCAGGGCGCTGGCCAGCTGCTGCCGGGCGCTATACAACCTCGATTTGACCGTCTTGAGCGGCACGCCGATCGCGTCGCTCATCTCGTCGTAGCTGAGCAGCGCAAAATGCCTGAGCACGATGACCTCCCGATAGTCCGGGGATAAAGAAAGGATCGCGCGCTTCACGTCCCGCCGCCTCTCCGCCGCTTCGACCGCGTCAGTCGTCCCGCGCCGGTCGGCCGTATCCTCGCCGACGAGCGACATCGCTGGCCGGCGGCGAAGATTCAGGCATTCGTTGGTCAGAATCCGGTAGATCCAGCTGAAAAACCGGCGATCCGCGTCGTACGTCCCGAGCTTCTCGTAGGCCTTGACGAAGGCGTTCTGGGCTGCATCACGGGCGTCTTCCTCGTTCCCGAGCATCCGCAGGGCGACGTTGAAGAGTACCGGCTGATACCGGGTGACCAGCGCCGCGAAGGCGGCGCCGTCCCCGTCCAGACATCGCCTGACCGCCAGCGCATCGTCCAGGCTCTGGTCCAAATACACGGCAGGAGAGGAAAAGTTGGTAGACAACGGCCCGAACCTTACCACGCAGCCCCTCCGGCGCAATAGACCGACGGCGTAATAGAGTAGGGGAATGGTTCGTCCGCGCCGGACGTGGAGCCTCGACATGGTCACCGAGTCGGTGCCCGGGGGGGTGATGGTCAGCGCCCGTGGGCGCGTCGGCATCGGTACGGCCGGCGCCTTCGCGGCGGCGCTCGCCACGGCGTCCGGCGACGTCCGCCCAATGGTGATCGACCTGGCAGGGGTGGACTACATTTCTGGTCCAGGCGTCGCGGCGCTCCGCGACGCCGCCGCGCGTGGAGAAGGGGGAGCCATCCTCTGCGGCCTTCAGGACGCCGTCCGCATCACGCTGGAGCTGGCCGGAGTGCTCGACGGGATCCCGGTGGAAACCACGCGGGAGGCCGCCCTTCTCAGGCTGTCGGCGTAGCCGCGAACGTCCTGATTCGGCCGCCTCCAGCCGCGAGAGCACTCCGGGACGCGACCCGGTAAACCCGGACAGATCGCTTCCGGTGCGGCGCCGGCGATCAGCGGCGCGCTTCGAGCTCGCTGATGAGCGCCTTCATCTCGTCAATCTCGCGGCGCTGCGCCTTGATGATGCCGTCGGCCAGCTCCCGCACGCGCGGGTCGGCAATGTGTGCGCGCTCGCTCGTCAGGATGGCGATCGAGTGGTGCGGGATCATCGCCTTCATGTACGACACGTCGTCCACCGTCGCCTGGCTTCGCACCAGCCACAGCGCCCCCGCGAACACCACCGCACTGCCGACCGCGATCGCGGCATTGGCGCGCGGGTTGGTGTACATGTTCAGCATGAAGCCGAGCATGATGACCGCCATCGTCGCACCCATGACCAGCGCCATGTAGGCGCGCGTCTCGCTGAAGAAGACATGGTCGAGCTGATAGGTGTTGAGATACATCAATCCCAGCATCGCCACGGTGGACGTCGCAATCATCACGCCGAATTTCGGGTAGGGATTCATCTTCGAGTTGTCCATTTTGCGTCTGCCTCCTGACCTGTCCTGCGCCTCCGAGGGGCGCCGCCTCTCACCTGGCCGATGGTGCCGCGCCGAGCTCGATCACCGTCGCCACCGCTATTTCCTGATTGTTCTCCTTGTGCGTGACGACGGTGACGACGACGCGGGTGCCGGCCTTGATGTCCTCCACCGACTTCGCCTGCCCGTCCCGGAGGACTTTCGTGGCCTTCGTCAGGTGCACGGTGACCTCTTTGCCGTCCGTTCCCTTGACCAGGAGGTGATCGGCGCCGGCGGTTGCCACCGTGCCGAGAAGTTTGTGGGGGTGCCCTTCGTGCGCCAGCGCCGGGCTGGCGATCGATAACGCGACGACAGGGAGGATTGCGATCATGGTGCGGCGGATCATGGTGGCTCCTTCAGTGCGTGATGGTGAACGATGCGCGGATGTCTAGCGCCAGAGTCGAACCCCCAGAGTCAGCCGGGCGCCGCCGGTGCGATCACCGGCGGCTCTGGCGAGGTCGGCGGTGCCGAAAAACGTACGGTTCCAGGTCACGCCGATATAGGGCGCCAGCTCACGCCTGATCAGGTAGCGAACGCGCAGTCCGGCGTCCGCCGAGCTGAGCCCGGCGCCGATGCCGCGCTGCGGGTCCGACTTGCCGAAGACCTGGACTTCGAGCAGCGGCTGCAGGATCACTCTGTTCGTCAGCAGCAGCTCGTATTCGCTCTCGAAGCGGAACTGCGTGCGGCCGCCGGCGGCCACGTAGGCGGTTCCTTCGACGTCGAACCAGTAGGGGGCGAGCCCCTGGATGCCAATCGCGGCCCAGGTCTGAGCGGGGCCGGGGCGGACGTCCTGCCGGATGCCGCCGACGACATTCCACCACCGGGCGACGGCGCGGCCATAGAGGAGCTGCGCCTCGCCATGTTCGAGCCGGCGATTCCGGGTTTCTCCCTCGCTGCGGAACCAGACGCGGTTCAGATCGCCGCCGATCCAGCTGGTGGTGTCCCAGGTCGCCCCGGCGCCCCCTCGTCCTGCCTGCCATTCAAGCTGATCGAACAGGACGAAGTAATGGAGCTCCGAGTCGTGAACCGCATGCCCCTTCACGTCCGGAAATGCCGCCGCGCGATCCGCCTCGGTGATCGGCGGAATGAACGGCGGCAGCGGCTCGCGGGCCGGCTCGCCGGGTGCGGCGGCACTCGATCCACCGGCGCCATGACCCTGATGGCCGCCGGTCTGGCCGGCCGAGACGGACGGATCGCTCTGGGCGGCCGACACCGTCGGCCACAGACCGGCCGAACACGCCAGCGCGACCACAAAGACGACGTGTCGCAGCGCGCTCACTCGTCCACCCGCACTTCACGAAACATGCCGGCCTCCATGTGGTACAGCAGATGGCAGTGGTAGGCCCACCGGCCAAGCGCATCGGCCGTCACCCGGTAGCTGCGCCTCGTGCCGGGGGGCATGTTGATGGTGTGCTTGCGGACGTGGAAGTTGCCGGCGTCGTCTTCCAGATCGCTCCACATGCCGTGCAGATGGATCGGATGCGACATCATCGAGTCGTTGACAAGGACGATGCGGAGGCGCTCGCCGTAGGTCAGCCGAACCGGCTCGGCGTCGGAGAATTTGAGGCCGTTGAAGGACCACGCGTAGCGCTCCATGTGGCCGGTCAGGTGCAGCTCGATGGTCCTGCGGGGCTCGCGGCCATCAGGATCGGGAAAGGTGCTCTTCAGATCGCTGTAGGTCAGGACGCGGCGGCCGTTGTCCCGCAGACCGACGCCGGGATCGTCGAGCCTCGAAGTCGGCTGCATCGTCTGCATGTCCACCAGCGGGTTGTCCTGCTCGCTCGGCGGATGCCTCTGCATGCCTCCCTCCATCGACGCCATGTCGTGGCCGGCCGGCGGCGGTGGCATCGCGTGCCCGGCGTGGTCCCCGCCCACCGGCGCGGGCATCGACATGCCCATGCCGGCCCCTTTGCCGGCGTCCATCCCCGGGTCCATCTTCATGTCCATGCCCATGTCGGCCATGCTGAGGAACGGCCGGGGATCGAGCGCGGGGACCGGCGGCCGCAGCCCCTCCCGGACCGCGAGGGTGCCGGCGGCGTAGCCGGTGCGATCCATCGACTGGGCGAAGATCGTGAAGGCCTCCTGGCCGGCAGGCTCGACGATCACGTCGTAGGTTTCGGCGACGGCGATGCGCAGCTCGTCAACGGTGACCGGATGAACGTAGCGGCCGTCGGCGGCGACCACCGTCATCTTCAGACCCGGCAGGCGGACATCGAAATACGTCATCGACGAGCCGTTGATCAAGCGCAGCCGGACCCGCTCGCCGGGCCGGTACAGGCCGGTCCAGGTCGCTGCCGGCGCCTGCCCGTTCATCAGGTAGGTGTAGGTCGCTCCGGTGACGTCCGCAAGATCGGTGTCCATCATGCGCATCCGGCCCCAGGCGGCGCGATCCGCGACCGCCGACTTGAAGCCGCGGCGGCGAACCTCGCGGGCAAAATCACCGACGGTGCGCTGATGGAAGTTGTAGTAGTCCGACTGCTTCTTCAACTTCGCGAAGACCTGCTCCCCGCTTTCATCGGTCCAGTCCGACAGCAGGATCACGTGCTCGCGGTCGTACTGGAACGGCTCCGGCTCGCGCGCCTCGATGACGAGCGGTCCGTAGACGCCTCGCTGCTCCTGGAAGGCGGAGTGGCTGTGGTACCAGTAGGTCCCGTGCTGCCGCACGTGGAAGCGATAGAGGTAGGCCTCGCCGGGCGCGATGCCGCTGAAGCTGAGACCGGGAACGCCGTCCATGTTCGCGGGGAGCACGAGACCGTGCCAGTGGATCGACGTGTCATCGGTATAGGCATTCGAGACCCGCAGCGTCACGGTGTCCCCTTCCCGCCAGCGCAGGGTCGGGCCTGGCAGGCTGCCGTTGATGGTCAACGCGGTGCGCGGCACGCCGGTGACGTTCATCGGCGTCGCGCCGATTTGCAGATCGAAATTCGTGCCGGTCAGGACGGCCGGCGGCGGCGGGCTTCCGGCCTGCGCCCAGGCGGGTGACCGCCACAGTCCGAGGCTGGTCACGGCGCCGCCGATCGCGAGCCCCTTGACGAACGTGCGCCGCGACGGCCGGAGCGGCTCTCCGGATCCTGATGGTCGTCTCTTCGAACTCACGGTTACCTCGACAGACAAGAGCGATGACTCAACGGTGACGCCCGCCGGAACCAGGCGGCGCCGGCTCACCGGCAGGCTGATCTTCCCCGGCCAGAAAGCGCCGCTGCGCTTCCTCCTCCCTGAACTCCTCCGGGCTGCGCGGGTTCAGCGCCTCCATCCGGGACACTTCGGCGACGGTAATCGACGGCAGATGCCGGATGAAACGCACCAGCTTCCAGGTCGCCTGCGCGCTGTCCGGCGTCCCGTCGCCCCACGCCGGCATGCCGCTGAGGCGGATGCCGTTCTCGATGATGGCGAACAGCTCGCCGTCGCTGAGCGCCTGCGTGCGGGCCGCACGCATGTCGGGCGCGCGCGGATACAGGCCGCGCCCCATCTCCGTGTCGCCGCTCCCGTTGTTGGCGTGGCAGGTCGCGCAGTGATCGGCGAAGTGCTCGAGCCCTTCGTCGATGACAGCCTGGCCGGGCTCGACCGGGTTCCGCCGCTCCCTGACGGCCTGCGGCGTCGCCAGGTGGCGCAGCGTCAGTGCCAGCCGCTCCTCCACCGCCGTCGGCGGAACCCGGTTGCTCAGGCCCCGGCTCACGACGGCATACGCGACCATCGCCCCGACGAGCACTCCGGCGCCGACGAGCAGCAAGAAGGCGCGGACGACGGGCTTCATGATCGGATCCCTTCCGAGCGTCGACCTCCTGGCCGGCAGCTCACGCGAGAGACGGGTCGTAAGGGCTAGTCGCGCCGGACAGGCGCAGGGTCAGATCCGGAGGATGGACGAGCGCGCCGGCGAGGGGGATGTGAAGGGTGGACTCTTGGAGCCCGCGGCCCGGGTCGAGGCGCGGCCAGCGATGTCGTCGGTAGCGACGATGGCGGCGAACGGCGTCGCGGGAGCGCCGCTGGCAGTGACCGCGGCCGTCAGGGTCGCGGCAGGCGCGGGCACGCCTCCCGCGCAGCAGGACGCATCCACCGCGCCGACAACCGCACAGTCGTCCGATCCTTCGGTCAGGGCGGTGTACTGGTGCCGATGATTCATGGCCGAGGCCGGTGCGGCTCCCTCGTGCGAGTCCCCATGATCATGATGAACGGCGGGTGACGAATCGAGCAACGCGAGATGGTGCTCGGAGTCGCCGGCGCACAGCGAGCCGCACAGAGCAGCCAGCACCGGCGCTCCAGCCAGAACGAGGACGAGCACGATGGCGACGCCGACGGCACGGCGGACGCGGGGTCTCACGGATCGAGCTTACCACGCGCCGATCGCGGCACCGGACGCCGTCGCTGCGCCCAGCGCGTGCTGAGCGTCGTCACGCTGACCGCGGCTCGCAGCCGGCGCCGGGAAGATCAGCCAATCGTCAGGATGGCGCCCGCCGCCATCAGGCCGACACCAACACCAATCCGCCAGGTCAGTGACTCGCCGAGGAACACGACCGCCAGAACGATCGTCAGCGGGAGGCTGAGCTTGTCGATGGGCGCGACGCGGGATGCCGGGGCGAGCTGCAGCGCCCGGAAATACGCGAGCCACGACACGCCGGTGGCCAGCCCTGACAGTGACCAGGAACAGGAGGGACCGCCGCGACACGGCGCCGAGCGCGTGCTGCTCCCCAAGACCGAACGTCATCGCCCATGCGAACACCGCGATGACGATCGTCCGGACCGCGGTCGCCAGCGTCGAAGGGACCCCCTCGACGCCGACTTTCGCCAGAACGGCGGTCAACGCCGCCGCGCCGGCCGAGATGAAGGCATACATCAACCAGCTCATTGGAACTCCTCGCACTCGTCCCGGCCAATCAGCTCCGGGCTGAAGCAAGGGCCGGACGTGATGTCCACGTTATCGCGGCGCTCGTTCTCACAGGTAGTCCTCGAGCGACTCCCGGTATCTCGAGTAGAGGAACGACACCAGCAGCAGCGCCGACCCGAGCGTGATGAACGAGAGATACCGTCCCTGCTGATTGAGCCGCCAGACATCGACCAGCGTAATGCGCAGCACGCAGGCGAGCAGCAGCCCGAGCGCGCCGAGCCGGAAACTCCGCTCGCGCATCCACAGCGCCAGCACGAACGCCGACACCGCCTCCAGCCCCCACGCCATCGTCACCAGCCCCCCGGACGCATGCACGCTCGACAGCCACACCAGCAGCCCGAGCGGGGCGAAGAACAACACGACGTCGGGGCGCCGCGACAGGAAGTCGCCGAGGGCCCGGCCGACGGCGCCGCGTGCTCCGGCTGGCCGGGAGACGACCCGCATGCGCCTGGCGATGGGCAGCGCCGCCAGCAGCAGCGCGATCGAACTGCCGACCGCAAACCAGGGGCTGCTCCACCACCTGGTGAGATGGCTCGACCCGTAGATGTTGACGGCCACGGCCTGGCAGCAGACCGCCAGTGCGCCGGCCGCCGCCTGGCGCATGTAGAGCCGGCGACCCGTCAGCAGAGCGGTTGCCGCGAGGAGCAGCACCAGCACGCTCCAGCTGAGCGCCACGAGCGACGGCGCCAGCGCGACGCGGGTCATCGCGGCCAGCGTCATCGTTCCGGCCGCCGCGATCAGCCCCGGAACCCAGCGGCGCTCGTACAGCGCCTCGTCCGACGCGATCCGCTCGTGGACGTAGAACAGCACGAGCGCCAGCGGCGCCGTGGTGACGACCGCGGAGCCGAGGAGCCCGCCGGAGCCGTTCAGGTTGACGACGAAGATCCGGGCGAAGGCTGCGGCGAGCGCCGCACCCGCCTGGATCCGCAGGTCGCGGCGGCGCGCGCGTATGCCGACCTCGAGCGCGATCAGCGCCCCCGCCGCCCAGGCGGAAACGACGGTCAGCGGCGCCAGTTCGTACCACGCGATCGTCGCAATGAGCGCCGACCCGATCCACGAGTGCGCCGCTCCGTAGAGCGGACTCTCCCTGAACGCTTTCAGCCGGCTCGGCCAGTACAACGCGTGATGAGCAGCGGCCACGAGCAGCACCACGACCAGCCGGCGATGCACCGGACCGAGCCGCGCGACGTCGTCGAAATTGACGGCGACCAGCACGGCGACGCCGACAAGGGCCGCCGCCTGCCCCTGCACCCAGAGGTCGATCGACGAGAGCCGCCTGGCGAGCGTTGTCAGACCAAGCGCGATGGCCAGGAATGCCGGTGCCAGCCACACGGGTGGCAGCAGCGCCCAGGCCGCGCCGGCGAGCGCCAGGGCGCCGGCGTACGACAGCTTGTCGGTCAGCACCCGTTCGACCGGCCGCGCGAATGCCTCAGGCCGGGACGGCAGCACTCGCAGGCTGTTGAAGTAGTAGACCGCCGCCGCGGACAGGAGGATCAGCGCCACCGCCGGATCGCCGGGATGAGGTCCTGACAGGCTGCGGGCCTGCATAAGAGGGACGACTTCGGCAACATATACGTACAGGCCCGCCACCGCGGAGGCGAGGATTCCCAGCCTGGTGAAGAGGCCGTCGCGCGACCGGACGCCGATCGCCACCAACGCCTCGGCCTCGATGAACCACGCGACCGTGACGGTGCGCGGGCCGAACCGGATCGGGATTGCCGCGGCGATAGCGGCCGCGCTCATCGTCACCAGCGTGGCGAACGCGAGACGCCGCCGGCGGGCGAACCACGCCAGCGCCGCATCGGCGATGGCCAGGCAGATGAGGACTGTGAAAAACAGGTCCGGATTCGAGAGGTAATGCCCGGCAGCGGCCACCACCCCGCCGGTGTTCAGCACCGCGGCGAAGGCAGACCACCGCTCGCTTTCGGCTGTCTCGTTGCGGCTGGCGACATACGCGAGGCGGAAAGTCGCCCAGTACGCCAGCAGCAGCGCGAGGCTCGTGTCGAAGTGGGCCGCCTGCGCTGCGGCAGCGTCGAGCTGCGCGGACGACAGCAGGTAGTTGATGTAGGCGGCGACCACCGCGCCGACCTCCAGCGCCGACCAGCGCATGCTGACCGCAATCGCCGCGCTGGCGATCGCCAGGACCAGTCCGGCCGACAGCGTGAACGCCGCCTCGTGGCTGATCGCAACGGTGGCGAAGGCGAGCAGGAACGCCAGCCCGGTCACCGTCTCGGACCGGTAACGCACCGCGTGCCCGACCATGCCGCCCGCCACCACCAGCATCAACACAAGGTCCACGGTCTGCGAGTCGATCACTCGCGCCGCCGGGACGTGATACATCGCAAACGTGGTGAAGAACGCCAGCGCCCAGCCGGCCGCCATCACGCCCCTGGAGAACATCCGGTACTCGGTCCGGCGCTCCGCGACGATACCGACGGCCAGCAGGGCTGCGCCCGCGGCATAGCCGACCATCACCTTGCCGAGCGGCCCGAGCGTCCGCAACTGGTAGGTCAGGAAGAACGCGACGCCGACGACGAGCAGGACCGCACCCAGCTTGTTGAGCCAGTTCGTCCCGAGCTGCGCCTCGAGTGACGAGTCGTGGCGTGGCGGTCCCACGTTGGGTGCCGCCTCCCGCGGCGCCTCGTATGGTTCAACGATGCGCTCCTCACCTGTCCGTTCGCGGGTGGAGGCGGGGGCGACAACGGCTGCCGGAGGCGAGGGGGGGATCGCCGCGGGCGTCGGCGCTTCGTCGGTCGGCTTGCTGGACGGTGACGGACGGACTGCCACAGGACGATCCGCAGCGTGACCTTGCAATGGGGTCTGCGCCGCGACCGGATCCGGCACTGGCAGAGCCGGCAAATCCGGGGCCGGCGTCGGCGACGCCGCGGCGGCCGCAGGCGGCGCGACGACCGAGTCTGCGCCAGGCTCGCGCTGCTGCCGCAGCGCCGCGAGAGCCGAAGAAAGCGTGTCGACCCGGCGCCGCAGCCGGCCGATCTCCTCCTCGGCAAGAGTCACCCGACGGGCCTGCACGGCCAGCCACCACGGCAGCCCGATGACGATGGCCAGCAGTATCAGCAGCACCAGCAATCCAATGATGATCTCCGTGCCGCCTCCTTAGGGCGCGCGGCGGTGAACCGATAGTCGCGGCGGGCGACGGTCGTGATGAATCGCGGCCTGGCGGGATCGTCGCCGCGCACCTGCCGCGGCTCGGAGACGGCCTGGGCGAGGGGGTTGTCGGTGAGGTTCAAGTCCGGCCAGACCGTGTCGAGCGGCGCCTCCTTGGTGACCAGATCGCCGGCATGATCGAGCAGATGGAGGAGCAGGTCGAGCAGCTTGGGTGCCACCGCCACGGCGCGACCGTCCTGGAGAACGCGGTAGCCCGGGCGATCAACGAAGAAGGGGCCGAAGCGGTACGACGCGTTCATGGGCCGAGCTGCCACTGCCGGATCGCGTCGACCGGGTGGATCAGCATGATGATGTTCAGCGTCAGGTTGTCGCGAATCGCCAGCGCCAGCGTTACCTCGACAAGCAGCACGACGGCAATCGACGCCGCGACCGGCAGCCGCCGCGCCAGCGCGAAGCCGGCCATCATCGCGATGATGTCGGACAGCGAGTTGAGGACGCTGTCGCCGTAGTAGTCGAGTGAAATGGTCGCCGCCCGGTAGCGGTCGATGATGAACGGCGAGTTCTCGACCACTTCCCAGGCGCCCTCGATTGCCACCGCCATCACGAGGCGGTCCCGCAGCGGCCGCCCGGGCGCCGCGAACGCCAGCAGGGCGTAGAAGCCGATGCCGTGGAGGACGTGCGTGAACGTGTACCAGTCGGTGAGCTGCTGCGAGTTCTCCGCGCTGGCGACGACACCCTGCCACAGGCGGATCGTTCCGCAGGCGCAGATCGGCACCCGGCCCATCGCCAGCTCGATGGCGGCGACGGCGGCGAGCATGGCGAGAATCAGCCCGGCGGCGAGCGCCCCGCCACGCCCTGCGAAGGACTGGACCACGCCGCTTCCGTCGTGATTCGCTGAAGCCGGCCGTGTCGGGCCTGAAGCCGTCATCGATTCGCAGCCATCCGGTGCCGGCATTGTATGCCGCCACCCGGCTCATCGAGCCTCATCGTGGTCGCTGGCGGGCTCAGCATCCGGGGACGGCGGTGGACCCACTCGCGCTCCTACTGAATCCGGACGAGCCGGGCGCTGGAGTTGATCGACGGGGCGCCGTTGTACGAACCGTTGATGGTTATGGCGTAGGGAAGCTGGCTGACGAGTGACAGTGAGTCACCGGCCGCGAGGGAGGCCATGAAGCTCAAGCCTGCCGTCGGCTGAGCGCCGCCGGAGGTGTAGGCGTAGAGACAACTGCCGGGAAGTGTCGTCCCGTTCTTTGTCAGGCAGAAGTGCACCGGATTACTCGAGGCCCCCACGTTCCAGTCCACGAGGTAGGTGCCGGCGGTCTGGACGACGATGGACGATGAGCCGGCGGTGTGGGTGATGCCGGAAAGCGGCCCATTGGTCCCCCACGGGACGGCGGCGAATGCGCCGACGGTCTGCTGGGTAATTTGCTGATAGACATACGCGAACGCTGAAGCGACCGTCCCTGTCGCGCCAGTCGCGCCGGTTGCGCCGCTGGCACCCGTCGGGCCGGCTGCGCCCGTCGGCCCGGCGGCTCCGGTGGCACCCGTCAGTCCGGTCGGTCCGGTTGCTCCGGTCGGCCCCACGGAGCCGCTCGGACCGGCCGGTCCCGCGACGCCCTGATCGCCGGCACGGTCTGAACACAACCACATCGATCCATTCCAGGCCACTACCTGCCCTTCGGAGCACGTCAAGTCGCTCAAGGACACGCCACGCACGGTCACCGTGATCGACAGCGCCGGCGCGTACTGCTTTGTCGACGCGCTCCTGGCGAACACCTGAATCTGGTGGGTCCCAACCGGCAGTCCGCTCGTGACAAGAAGGTCGAACCCCGAGGCCGCATATTGCGAACCGAATGCGGCGGCCACGTCGGGGCGGCTGCCCTGAAT
Source organism: uncultured Acidobacteriota bacterium (assembly GCA_963750475.1). GTDB lineage: Bacteria > Acidobacteriota > Vicinamibacteria > Vicinamibacterales > 2-12-FULL-66-21 > JALZOC01. The sequence goes on along the minus strand of CAVVQQ010000003.1, from coordinate 225,176 downwards.
GGTCGCTGCCCCGAGAAAGGCCGGTGGCGCTCCGCCACCCGCCGCCGCCCACACCTGAACCGCGTCTATGCCTGCGTCCGACACCGCCTGCCGGTCGAGCGCCCAACCGCTGAGCCGGAAGGGTATCGTCACGGTCGCCGAGGCCAGGGGTGCATCCACCGTGACCATGATCGGATTGGAATCCTGCTGCGCCCACGACAGTTCTGGTACGCCGATTACAAAAAGCGCCGTCGCGGCGATAAAGCCGGCACGGCGCCGGATGACAGGCGACGAAATCATATTCACTCATTTCCTGAAGCGGATCGGGTTTCCCTCCGCAAAGGCGCGGAGCACCCCGTTGCGGACGGTTACGTGGAAGGTGCGCGCCGGACAGCGCCGAGCATCATGAAGGCAATTTCCCGGCCGTGGTTCGAACTTCGACAATGAGGCGCCACCACGCCACGCGACGCTCGCCACTCAGCTCGCAAGGCGCGTCGACCTTGGCGCCGAATGCACGCCGAAGCCGTCGAGCCCGGTGCGCCTGGAATACATTGGGGACGAGCGTTCGTATCCGTGAGGTGAAGACGCCGTCAATCGCCCGTCCCAACCGCCATCCGGCCCGCACTGGCGGCTTCCCCGCGCAGCCGGACGAGGTCGCGATCCAGCTCCGCCTCGAGCTGCAGCGCGAGCTCGTCGCCGATCCGCGCCAGGTTGCGCGCGTGGGCGACCACGGTACGCTGCACCATGATGACGTCCTCCAGCACACCGAGCGCCTCGGCGGCGCCGCCGGCTGCGATGCCGACCTCTCCCCCGTCGACCGCCGCCGCGATCCGCCGGCACGTCTCTGCCGGCAGCCGCTCGGCGGTGACGACGCGGCGCAGGACGGCCTGGGCGGCGCGGCGCGCCCGCTCGCGGACGCGCCCTTCGGCCCGGACTTCCGCTTCCGGATCGCCGACGCCGAGCAGCCGCGTCAGCGGGACCAGGGTCAGCCCCTGCACAATCAGGGTGGCCAGGATGACGGCAAAAGCAAGGAAGATGATTTCCGACCGCCCCGGGAACGGCGCGCCGCTCGCCGTCGTCAACGGCAGCGCCAGCGCCAGCGCCAGGGAGACGACGCCGCGGATGCCGGCCCAGCCGAGCACGGTGAGCTCCTGCCAGGACGGCGCGGGGCCACTGTGCCGGCCGGCCGCACCCAGCACGCGGGTGAGATGCGGCACCGTGAGCATCCATCCCAGCCGCAGCGCGATCACGCTTCCGGCGACGGCTGCGCCGGCGACCACCATGCCCGAGGTGATCGTGGCGGCGCTGGCGGCGCCGAGCTGGATGCCGATCAGCATGAAGACCAGCGTCGTGCCGGCAAAGTCCAGCGCCTGCCACACGGCCCGGGTGTTGAGCCGGGTCGCCGGCTCCGAAATCCGCAGGTCGTGACGGCGCAGCACGAGGCCGAGCGTCACGACCGCCAGGACCGCGGATCCACCCAGCCGGTCGGCGAGCTGGTAGGTCACAAACGGCGCCAGCAGCGAGATTCCCGTCTCGAGCGCCGGATCGTCCAGGCGGCGGCGGACCTGGATCGACACCCAGCCGAGCGCCAGACCGACCGCCACTCCTTCGGCGGATTCGCGCGCGACGGCGAGCAGCATGTCGGGCAGCGTGACGCCGCCGACCACCACCGCCTCGATGGCCAGCTGGTAAGCGACAATCGCGATCGCATCGTTGATCAGCCCCTCGCCTTCGAGGATCGTCACCAGTCGGCCGGAGAGCCCGGTCCGCTGCGCCATCGCGGTGGCGGCGACCGGGTCCGGCGGCGCGACAATCGCTCCCAGAACCAGCAGCGCTGCCCATGGCAGTGCCGGCAAGACGAGGTGCGCCGCGAATGCCGATGTCACCATCGTCACCAGGACGAGGCCGACGGCGAGCAGCAGAATGGCGCGCAGGTTGGCGCGAAAGGCGCCGAGCGGGACCGCATAGGCGGCGCGCAGCAGCAGCGGCGGCAGGAACACCAGCAGGACGAGATGCGGCGGGAACGCGATGGCCGGCAGCGACAGCAACCGCCAGACCACACCGACGCCGACGCCGGCGATCGAGAGGACAACGGGCGCCGGGGTGCGAAGGCGCCGGCTGATGGCGACCACGAGCAGTGTGCCGAGCAGCAGAAGGAGCACTCCGTCGCTCGCGGTCATGATCTCTTTGCTCCTTCGCCGCGCTCGTGCGGGCGCCGGCCGTCGCGCGCCATATGACGAAGCTTACACGGCGTCGCGGCCACGGCACGTTTGTCCGGCCGCGTGCCATGATGGGACGATGCCCGAACTTCCCGAGGTCGAAGCCGTGCGGCGCCGGCTCGAGCCGGTCATGTGCGGGGCGAGAATCGACCGTGTCGTGCTTCGCCGCGCCGGTCTGCGCCGGCCGTTTCCCCCCGACTTCGCGCACCGCCTCGAGCGCCGCCGCATCCGGTCGCTCGAGCGCCGCGGTAAGTACCTGGTCGCGACGCTGGACTCCGGTGACGCGCTCCTGATGCACCTCGGCATGTCCGGCTCGTTCCGGGTCGACCGCACCGCCGCGACAACGACCGGCGCGGCCGCGACGGACACCCACGACCACGTCGTGTTCGCGCTCTCGAACGGACGCACGGTCACCTTCAACGACCCGCGCCGGTTTGGCGTCATGGACGTCGTCGGCGGCGCCGCACTCGGGTCGCATCGTGCCCTGGCGGTGATGGGGCCCGAGCCGCTGTCGTCCTCATTCGACGCCGCGGCGCTGGCGGCGGCGTGCGCCGGGAAGCGCGTTTCAATCAAGGTGGCGCTCCTCGACCAGCGTATCGCCGCCGGGATCGGCAATATCTACGCGAGCGAGGCGCTGCACCTCGCCCGCCTGTCGCCGCGCCGGCGGGCGTCGACGATCGCGACCCCGGCCGGTCGGCCCCGCGCCGCGGCAAACCGACTGGCGGCGGCGGTCAAGCGCGTGCTGCGCCGGGCGATCACGCAGAAGGCCCGTAGCGGCCACGGCGGCCGTTTCCGGGTCTACGACCGTGGCGGCGAGCCGTGCCCGACGCCCGGATGCGGCGGCACCATCCGGCGGATCGCGCAGGCCGGCCGTTCGACGTTCTACTGCCCGGCTTGCCAGCGCTGACCCCGCCCCGGAACAGGGCCAGTGCGCCGCCGGCCTCGCGAGGCTTCGGCGATTTGTCGGCCAAGCCGGTCAACGCCTTCCGCTGGCGGGATGGCCGGCGTCAGGGTTTTCGAGACGGTGCCGAGAGTGATGCCGCAGCCGCGGCGAGGACGGATACCGAGCGCTGAAACGCGGCGCGTTCGTCGGCGCTGATCTCCGGCGCGACGACCATCGCGGCGCCGTCGCGTCCGACCACGGCGGGCAGGGAAATGGCCACGTCGTGGACGCCCCAGGTACCGGTCTGGACGCGGGAGACCGTCAGGACCCGCCGCTCGTTGCGCAGCACGGATCGAAGCAGGTCGGCGGTGACCAGGCCGATCGCGTGGTTGGTCGCGCCCTTCCTGGCGATGATCTCGTAGGCCGCCTTCCGGACCTGTTCCGCCACGGCCGCCTCGAGCCCCTCGTCCCAGCCGGCCCAGTTCCGCAAGGACATGCCACCGGCGCGGGCCTGCGACCAGAGGACCACTTCGGAGTCGCCGTGTTCGCCAATCACCAGGGCGTGGACGGCGCGCGCGTCGAGGCGGAGATGATCACTGATGATGCGGCGCAGGCGCGCCGTATCGAGCATCGTGCCGGTGCCAACGACCCGCTCGGGTGGCAGGCCAGACGCCTCGACGGCAATCCGGGTCATGACATCCACCGGATTCGTCACGATCACGAGCACACCACCGAATCCCGACAGGCGCGCGGCGATGCCTCGAACGATGGCGGCGTTGTCGCGCAGCAGATCGAGACGGCTCTCGGTCGGCCGTCCACCGCGTCCCGCCGCGACGACCACCGCATCGGCCGTGCAGAGATCGTCGAGCGGCGCGCAGCGGACGTGCGCCGGTGGATAGAATGACGCGCCATGGGCGAGATCCAGGGCTTCGCCTTCGGCGAGGGCCGGGTTGACATCGCATAGCATCAGTTCGGTCACGATGCCGGTGTGCAGCGTTGACATCGCGACGCTGGCGCCGACCCAACCGGTTCCGACAATGCCGACTTTCATCCGTCCCGTCCCCTTCGCTCGCGGCGACCGCCGCCTGTGTGTCTGCAAGAGCGACTCTACCATTCGCGGCTTGCGGCACGCCGGCGCTCGCCGCCGGGACGTCAATGACGGCGTGACCGCGCCCACTGGTACGGGGAACTCGGGCGCTGCGTGACCCGATGCAGCTCGACGGCACTCGACACCACCTGCCGGCGATCTGAACGATGTGCGAAAAGAGACAGCGTCGTGGCGGCAGAACGCCTGAAGATGGAGGATACAGCCTCCGGCCGGAAGGGTGGGGAGCGGCAATCCCGTCACCACCACGATCACAGCGCCGTCGAGGCTGTTCACTTGAGGACACGGCGTCTCCCACAGTCGTTGATAGGCTCCTGAGGAGTCCCACATGCCCGATGATCCACTGTCGACGCCGCCGGGCGACAAGCCAACGAGCCACTCGGCGGACGACCGTTCGCTGCTGGAGGCGGAGACGCGCCGGCGCCTGGCTGAGGAGGCCCGTGAAACCCGCGACGGGCACCGGCAGGCCCTCGAGACCGTGCGACAGGAACGAGAGCGGCTGCGTGAGGCCGCCGAGGCAACACGGATAGCGGCGGAGCATGCGCGCATCGCGGCCGAGGAGGCCCGCGGCGCTGCCGAAGCGGCGCGCGGCGCGGTCGTGAATGCCGTCGAGGCGACCGCTGCGTCACTGCAGGCGACGCTCGACGGTATGAAGGTGGTCGAGGACATGCGACGGGTCCTGCGAGACATCAAGGGCGGGTCCAGGTCTGATTCGGGCTAGCGCCGGCCGTCTGTGCCATTCTGAACAGCGTTCCCATTGCCCAGCTGCGTAAGGTAATGCTGAAGCGCTATGACATCTCCCATGCCCTGCGTCTTGACGATCAATGGCGGGTCGTCGAGCATCCGGTTCGCGGTGTATGAAGCCGCTCGGCGGCGGCTCGCCGGAAAGATCGATCGCATCGGGGTCAGCGGCACGAGGCTGATCGTCACCGACCCGGCGGATCAGGCGACGGCCGCCCGGCGCCTTGGCGCAGCCGATTACCGCACAGCGGTGGCGTTCCTGCTCGAGTGGCTCGAGACGCAGCCCATCTTCGCAGCGGTCAAAGCGGTCGGGCACCGCGTGGTGCACGGCCTGGCGCATTCCCAACCGGAGCGGGTCACCCCGAAGCTGCTCGCGGAACTGCACCGCATCACCGCGTATGCCCCCGATCACCTGCCGCTCGAGATCGCGCTGATCGAGGCGTTCCGGCGGCGGCATCCGCGATTGCCCCAGGTGGCCTGCTTCGACACCGCATTTCACCGCACCCTGCCGCGGGTCGCCAAGTTGCTGCCCATCCCGCGACGCTACGCGCGCAAGGGGGTCGAACGCTACGGTTTCCACGGTCTGTCCTACGCCTATTTGATGGAGGAGCTCGGCCGGCTCGATCCCGCGGCCGCCAAGGGGTGCGTGATCCTCGCCCACCTCGGCAGCGGCGCCAGTCTGGCGGCCGTGCGTAACAGGAAGAGCATCGACACCAGCATGGGCTTCACGCCCACGGCCGGGTTGGTGATGAGCACGCGCACCGGCGACCTGGATCCCGGCCTCGTCTACTATCTGGCGCGCGCCGACGGCATGACCGCGGCGCAGTTTCAGCACATGGTGAACCACGAGTCCGGACTGCTCGGTGTGTCCGGCACGAGCGCCGACCTGCGTGACCTGCTGGCGAAGGGCGGCGACCCGCGGGCGCGGGACGCCGTGGCCCTGTTCTGCTATCAGGCAAAGAAGTGGATCGGCGCCTTCGCCGCCGCGCTCGGCGGCCTCGACACGCTCGTCTTCACCGCCGGCATCGGCGAGAACGCGCCGCTCATCCGGACGCGGATCTGCGACGGCCTCGGCTTCCTCGGCATCGAGCTCGACCCGAGGCGCAATGCGAAGAATGCGCCGCTGATTTCGCGGGACGCCGGCCGGGTCACGGTCCGGGTCATTCACACGGACGAGGAGCTCATGATCGCAAGATCTGTGGCCCGCGTCCTCGGGCCCGGGCCGACTCGGAGCGCGTGAATCATGGCAACCACGACACTGACACCCGACCTGCTTCACAGGATGGAAGTCTGCTGGCGCGCCGCGAACTATCTGTCGGTCGGCCGGATCTATCTGTATGACAACCCGCTGCCGAAACGCTCGCTGACGCTCGCGGATGAGCCATGGGCGTGAGCGCACTCGCATGAGCACGCCTCACGACGATCCCCGGCCGCCGCCGGACGCCGGGCCTGCGCCCACGGCCGCCGGCACGGTCGTGTCGGTGCGCGGCAGCGTCGTGGACGTACGGTTCGACAGGCATTTACCGCCGATCTACTCGGTGCTGCGCGCCGGAGCGGACAAGCGGATCGTCATCGAAGTGCTCGCGCAGCGTGATGCGCGTCACGTGCGCGGGATCGCGTTGACGCCGACCCAGGGCCTCGCTCGCGGCATGGCCGTTGAGGACACCGGCGGGCCGTTGGAGGCGCCAGTCGGCAAAGGAACCCTGGCGCGCATGTTCGACGTGTTTGGAAACGTCATCGACCGCGGGGCGGCGTTGTCCGATGTCCAATGGCGTTCGGTCCATCGGGCTCCCCCGCCTCTGGCGACGCGTTCCACCAAGTCCGAGATCTTCCAAACCGGCCTCAAGGTCATCGACGTGCTGGTGCCGCTCGAGCGCGGCGGCAAGGCAGGACTGTTCGGCGGCGCGGGCGTCGGCAAGACGGTGCTGCTGACGGAAATGATCCACAACATGATCGGGCATCAGGAGGGCGTCAGTATTTTCTGCGGCATCGGCGAACGCTGCCGCGAAGGCGAAGAACTGTACCGCGACATGAAGACCGCCGGCGTGCTGCCGAACATGGTCATGGTCTTCGGCCAGATGAACGAGCCGCCGGGCAGCCGCTTCCGCGTCGGCCACGCCGCGCTGACGATGGCCGAGTATTTCCGGGATGACGAACACCGCGACGTCCTGCTGCTCGTCGACAACATCTTCCGGTTCATCCAGGCCGGCATGGAGGTGTCCGGCCTGATGGGCCAGATGCCGTCGCGTCTGGGCTATCAGCCGACGATGGGCACGGAGTTGTCGCAACTGGAGGAGCGCATCGCGAACACCGATACCGGCGCCATCACCTCAATCCAGGCGGTTTATGTGCCCGCGGACGATTTCACCGATCCGGCGGCGGTGCACACGTTCTCCCATCTGTCCGCCTCGATCGTGCTGTCGCGCAAGCGGGCGAGCGAAGGCCTCTATCCGGCCGTCGACCCGCTGCAATCCAGTTCCAAGATGACCACGCCGGGCATCGTCGGGGAACGACATTACCGCCTGGCGCAGGACATCCGGCGGACGCTCGCGCAATACGCCGAGCTCAAGGACATCGTCGCGATGCTCGGCCTCGAGCAGCTGTCGCCCGAGGACCGCAAGGTGGTCGCCCGCGCGCGCCGCTTGGAGCGCTTTCTCACCCAGCCTTTCTTCACGACCGAGCAGTTCACCGGCCTCCAGGGCAAGCTCGTCAGCCTCGAGGACGCGCTGGACGGCTGCGAGCGAATCCTGCGGGATGAGTTCAAAGACTATCCGGAGCGCGCGCTCTACATGATCGGGAGGATTGACGAAGCACAGAGGCCGGCGACATGAATCTGAAGGTGCTCCTGCCCTTTGGGATCTTCGCGGCGAAGACCGGCGTCTCGCGGATCATCGCAGAAACTCCCGCGGGCTCGTTTGGACTCCTGCCGCACCGACTCGATTGCGTGGCGGCGCTCACGCCGGGGATTCTGATTTATCAGACCGAGCAGGAGGGCGAGGTCTACGTCGCCGTGGACGAAGGGGTAATGGTCAAGACCGGCCAGGACGTGCTCGTGTCCGTCCGCCGGGCGATAGGGGGAACGGATCTTGGCCGATTGCATGAGGCGGTAGCGCAGGAGTTCTTGAAACTGGATGAGCACGAGCAGGGCGTGCGATCGGTGATGGCGAAACTGGAAACAGGATTGGTGCGTCGCCTCGCGACCCTTCACCATGAGTGACGATTCTCCGAACACGTCGAAGCACCAGCCGACGCTCGCCGAAGAGGTCGGCGCGAAGGCGGCGCGCAAGCTCAGGGCGCGGCGTCACGCCGCGCCTGGGGTCTGGTTCGGCCTGGGCATGATGGGGCTGATCGGCTGGTCGGTGGTGGTGCCGACGCTGCTCGGCGCGGCGCTCGGGCTCTGGCTGGACAGACAGCATCCAGCCAGGCACTCGTGGACCCTGGCGCTGCTGGTGGCCGGGCTCGCGATCGGCTGTTGGAATGCGTGGCAGTGGGTTGCCCAGGAAGACCAGGCCATGCAGGATGAACAGCGAGAGAACCATGAATGACACGTTGACGCTGGTGCTGGCGTGGGCGGCGGGGATCCTGCTCGGTGCGATGTTCTTCGGTGGCCTGTGGTGGACGGTGCAGAGGGGCGTGGCGTCCGAACGGCCGGCGGTGTGGTTCTTCGTCAGCCTGCTGGTGCGCATGAGCCTGTCCCTGGCAGGCATCTACGTCGTCTCGGGCGGTCACTGGGAGCGGCTGCTGCTCTGTCTCCTGGGATTCGTCATGTCACGCCTCATCGTGACGCGGCTGACGCGGCCGGCGGGCGCACACCACGCCCACCCCGCGCGGGAGGCCCGTCATGCGCCTTAGCCCCGATGAGATCGTCTTCTGGCAACACGGGTTCATCCAGCTCAACGCCACCATCGTGTTCACGTGGGGGCTGATGCTCGCGCTGGCCGTCGGCTCACGACTCATCACGCGCCGGCTCTCCACGGACCTGACACGTTCGCGCTGGCAGAACCTGCTGGAAATCGTCGTCACGACGGTCTTGCAGCAAATCGCCGAGGTCGGCCTGCCCCACCCCGAGAAGTATCTCGGCTTTCTGGGCACGCTCTTCCTGTTCGTCGCCGCGGCCAGCCTCGGCACCGTCATTCCCGGCTATGAACCGCCGACTGGCTCACTCTCGACCACTGCGGCCCTCGCGCTGTGCGTGTTCGTGGCGGTGCCGATGTTCGGCATCGCCGACCAGGGCGTGGCCGGCTACCTCGGGTCCTACGTGACACCGACGTTCATCATGCTGCCGTTCAACATCATCAGCGAAGTGTCGCGCACGCTGGCGCTGGCCGTCCGCCTGTTCGGCAACATGATGAGCGGCGCGATGATCATCGGGATTCTGCTGACCATCACGCCCTTCCTCTTTCCAATCGTCATGACGGTGCTCGGCCTGCTCACCGGCATGGTGCAGGCCTACATTTTCAGCATTTTGGCCGCGGTATACATCGCGGCCGCCACGCGCGCTCGCATTGCCGCGCCCGCACCGGCGCCCCACCCGTGACCTCACCAAAGGACCTCCTATGGATAACACGACCTCCGTTGCCGTTGCCTCGATCATCATCGCCGGTCTGACGACCGGCGTCGGGTGCATGGCGCCGGCGCTCAGCGAGGGGCGGTCGGTCGCGACGGCGCTGACGGCGCTGGCCCAGCAGCCCGACGCCTCCGCCACCATCACCCGGACCCTGTTTGTCGGCCTGGCGATGATCGAGTCCACGGCCATCTACTGCTTCGTGGTCTCGATGATTCTCATTTTTGCCAATCCGTTCTGGAATCACGTGATCGCCCAGGCCACTGGAAAGTGAACCGGTGTTGATCGATTGGTTCACCGTCGGTGCGCAGGCGCTCAACTTCGTCATCCTGGTGTGGTTGATGAAGCGCTTTCTCTACCAGCCGATCCTGCACGCCATCGACCAGCGGGAGAAGCGGATCGCCGGCGAACTCGCGGACGCCGCCGCGACGAAGGCCGAAGCCCGGAGAGAACGCGACCAGTTCCGGCACGACAACGAGGAGCTCGACCGGCAGCGCGCCGCACTCCTGAGCAAGGCGACGGACGAGGCGAACGCCGAGCGGCTGCGGCTCCTCGACGACGCGCGGCAGGCGGCCGACGCCGTGAGCGCCACACGACAGGAAGCGCTGAGGCACGACGCCGAGCGCCTCAATCACGCCATTGCTCGCCGGACCCAGCAGGAAGTATTTGCCATCGCGCGACAGGCACTCACCGATCTCGCGACGACGAGTCTGGAAGAGCGGATCAGCGCGGTCTTCATCCGCCGCTTGCGGGAGATGGACGGCGAGACGAAGCAGGGCCTCGCGGCGGCCCTGAAGACGGCGCCCGCTCCCGCCATCGTGCGCAGTGCCTTCGCCATGCCGGTCGAGCAGCGCTTGCTGATCCAGAACGCGCTCAACGAGGCGTTCTCCGCTGACGTCGAGGTCCGGTTCGAGACCGCACCTGACCTGATCAGCGGGATCGAGCTCACCACCAGCGGGCACAGGCTGGCGTGGAGCATCGCCGACTACCTCGCGTCGCTCGACAAGAGCGTCGGCGAGCTGCTGGCCGTGCCGAAGAGCCGATGACCACCGAACCGGACAGCCTGCAGCGTGCCTTCGACCGGGCGTTCGGGAGCATCAGCCGGACCCGCGAGAGCTTCGTGCCGCGGCTCGTGCCCCGCGAGGTCGGCACGATCACCAGAGTCTCCACCGGCATCGCCAATGTCAGCGGCCTTCCCGGTGTCGGCTTCGAGGAGCTGGTGACGTTTCCCGGCGGCGTGTCCGGCATCGCGTTCAACGTCGACGAGGACGACATCGGCGTCGTGCTGCTCGGCGACTACTGGCATCTGCACGCCGGCGATGAAGTCGAACGCACCGGCCGGGTCATGGACGTGGCGGTCGGCGACGGACTGCTGGGTCGCGTCATCGACCCGCTCGGCCGGCCGCTCGATGGCCGGGGAGCGGTGGCCTCCGCCGCGCGCCTGCCCATCGAACGCCCGGCGGCGGCGATCATGGACCGGGCGCCGGTCACCGTGCCGCTCCAGACCGGCGTCAAGGTCATCGATGCGCTGATTCCCATCGGCCGCGGCCAGCGCGAGTTGATTCTGGGTGACCGGCAGACGGGCAAGAGCGCGATTGCCATCGACACCATCCTCAACCAGCGCGGCCAGAGTGTGGTGTGCGTCTACTGCGCCATCGGCCAGCGCGCGGCGTCGGTCGCGAAGGCCGTGGCGCGGCTGCGGGAAAAGGGCGCGATGGAGTACACGGTCGTGGTCGTGACCGAGGGCAACGACCCGCCGGGCCTCGCCTACATCGCCCCGTATGCCGCGACCAGCATCGCGGAGTATTTCGTCGAGGCCGGTCGCGACGTGCTAATCGTCTACGACGACCTCACGCATCACGCGCGCGCCTATCGGGAGCTGTCCCTGCTGCTGCGCCGGCCACCGGGGCGCGAGGCCTTCCCGGGCGACATCTTCTATATCCATTCCCGCCTGCTCGAACGCGCCACTCACCTGCGGAAGGAACGCGGCGGCGGATCGCTCACCGCCTTGCCGATCATCGAAACCGAAGCGCAAAACATTTCCGCCTACATTCCGACCAACCTGATCTCGATCACGGACGGGCAGATCTACGTTTCGCCATCGCTGTTCGAGTTGGGCGTGCTCCCCGCCGTCGACGTCGGCATGTCGGTGTCGCGGGTCGGCGGCAAGGCGCAGCGGGCGGCTTACCGCGCGGTGGCGGGCGACCTCAAGCTCGCCTACGCGCAGTTCGAGGAGCTCGAAACATTTGCCAGGTTCGGCGCCCGCCTCGACGCCGACACCCGCAAGATCATCGAGCACGGCCGACGCATTCGCGCCTGTCTCAAGCAGTCGGAATTCGCCCCGGTGTCTGTCCCGGCGCAGATCGCCGTCTTGCTGGCGCTGACCGCTGAACTCTTCGACCAGGTGCCGCTCGACCAGATGACGGATGCCGAGCGCGCGGTACAGGAGGCGGCGGCGAACATTCCCGCGGCGGTGTGCGGGCGATTCGAGACCGCCGCAGAACTGAATGGCGACGATCGGAACACGATTGTCGATATCGCCCGAGAGGCGCTCGCTCGTTTCCAGCCCGCGCCGGACCGGGAGAGGTCATGAGCGACACCACGGCGAGCTTGCGCCGGCAGATCAACAGCGCCGGCGATCTCCAATCCGTGGTCCGGACGATGAAGGCGTTGGCCGCCTCGAGTATCGGACAGTATGAGACCTCGGTGCGCGCCTTGGCCGACTACTACCGGACCGTGGAGTTGGGGCTGAGCGCGTGCCTCCGGGAAAGCGAGCCCGGCGCCCTGCTGGTGCCACAACGAGGCGAGCGCGACGCCGCTGCGGTTGGCGCGGTCGTGTTCGGTTCCGACCAGGGCCTGGTCGGCCAGTTCAATGACGTCGTCGCCGATCATGCGATCACGACGCTCGCGGCACTGCCCGGGAAGGCCCAGGTGTGGGCCGTCGGTGAGCGCGTGTATGCGCGCCTGGCTGACGCCGGCCTGCCGCTGGTCGGTCTCTTTGCGGTGCCGAGCTCCGTCACCGCCATCAGCCCGCTGGTTGGGCAGATTCTGGTGCAGAGCGAACCGCGCCTCAGCCGCCGGGAAGTCACCGGACTCCATCTCTTCTACAACCGCCCGACCTCCGGCGCGGTCTACGCGCCCGTCGGTCAGCGACTGCTGCCGCTCGACGAACACTGGGGGCGCGAGCTGGCCGAACGCCCCTGGCCGACCAGAAGCGTGCCGGAGGTGATGGGCGGCGGCACTGCGACCTTGCGGGCCTTCATCCGCGAATATCTGTTCGTCTCAATCTTCCGGGCGTGCGCCGAATCCCTCGCCAGCGAGAATGCCAGCCGCCTCGCGGCGATGCAGCGCGCCGACAAGAACATCGACGAGCTGCTCGAGCATCTCAACGGGACGTTCCAGCAGCTGCGTCAGAGCGGCATCGACGAGGAACTGTTCGACGTCGTCGCCGGCTTCGAGGCGCTGGCCGGGCCGCCGCGTGGTCAGAGATCATGAATCACGCGCGGCGGGAAGGCGGCCCGCAGGGCATTGAGCACCGCCAGCACATCGATGACTTCCTGCGCGATGGCGCCGCCCACCGGGCTCAGGTGACCGGTGGCGGCGAAGGCCATGCCGATGACGCTCAGCGCCATGCCGCCGACCGCGCTCTGGAGGGCGATGGATCGCATCCGGCGGCTGATGTGCATGAACTCGTCGACCTTCTCGAGGGAGTTGTCCATGACCACGACGCCGGCCGCTTCCGCGGTCACGTCGCTGTTCTGTCCGATCGCCATGCCGACCGTGGCGGCCATCATCGCCGGGGCGTCATTGATGCCGTCCCCCACGTAGAGCGTCTTGGCCGCGGCGGTTTCCGCGCGGACGATGGCGAGCTTTTCTTCGGGACTCTTCTGCGCGTGAATCTCCGTGATGCCGACCTGCTCGGCGAGGTAGCGCACCTCCGACTCGCGATCTCCGGACACGATCATGACCTTCGTGGAACTGGTGCTTGGGGCCCAGATGCTTCACGAACGAGAGACTCTCCGCGCGCGGCGCATCACGAAAGCGCAAGGCTGCCGCGTAGCGCTCGTCAATCACCACCACGCATTCGAGTCCGCCGGCGAGCGGCGGGAGCTGATCGGCGCCGGGAATGTGCTGCGGCGAGCAGCTTGTTGCGGCTCGTGACCTGCACCTGATGGCCCGCAACCGTGCCGCGCAGCCCCTGGCCGGGCGGTTCGCTCACCTCGGTGGCTTCCGGAATCTGGATGCCGGCCTTCGTCGCTGCCGCCAGAATGGCGCGCGCCAGCGGATGTTTCGAGTAGCGCTCCAGACTCGCGACGAGCGTCAGCACGTCCGGCTGGGCGAAGCCCGGGGCGATCAGTTGTTCGGTCAGCTTCGGCTCGCCGTAGGTGAGCGTCCCGGTCTTGTCGAAAATCGCCGTGCGGCACTCGGCGATCTGCTCGAGCACGACCGGACTCTTGACGATGATCGCCCGGCGGGCGCACAGCGAAATGGAGCCGATGATCGCGATCGGGATGGCGATGAGGAGCGGGCAGGGCGTGGCGATGACCAGGACGGCGAGGAAGCGAACGGCATCTCCGGTCATGACCCACGCCAGCGCCGGCGACCGTCAGCGCGACCGGCGTGTAGATGGCGCCGAGGCGATCCCCGAGCCGGCGCAGCGTCGGCCGGCTGGATTCGGACTCGCGCATCACGTTCATGATCTTCGCGTAGCGCGAGTCGGCGGCGCGTTGCGGTGCGTGCGGATCGTCAGGGCGGACTCGCCGTTGATCGCGCCCGACAGCACCGTCGAGCCGCGGGTCTTGGTGATCTGGAACGGCTCGCCCGTCAGGTAGGATTCGTCCATCACGCCGTGGCCGTCGATCACGACGCCGTCCACCGGGCAGATATCGTGCGGGTAGATCACGAGGGTGTCGCCGACGGCGACGTCCTGCAGCGCGACGTCCACGATCGCCGCGTCCCGTTTCCGGTGGGCCACCGACGGCATCCGCTTGGCCAGCGCGGCCAGCACCGAGGAGGCGCTGCGGAACGCGTAGCTCTCCAGCGCCTCACCGCCCGCGAGCATCAGCACGATGATCGAGCCGGCGAGGTACTCACCCAGCAGGACCGACGTGACGATCGAAATACCGCCGAGCAGATCCGATCCGAATTCCCGCTTCAGGAGCTTCCGCAGCAGGTCGTAGAGAAGCGGCACGCCGCCGATCGCGAGCGTGACCAGCAACGGAATCCGGGAAGTGGCCGGACTGGCGCGAACGCCGAAGCGAAGCACAAGGTGCGCAAGGATCGCCGCGACGGCGAGCGTCGCGATGACCGTGGTCTTGCGGAGCCAGGGACGCACCGGTGTCCGCCCGGCATCGTCGACGAGCTGCGACCTGTCTTTCAGCATAAGCGTATATTCTAATATTGTAATATACTAATACCGTGCAGACCGCGCTCCGAACCTTCAAGGCCCAAATCTTTCAGGCCTTGGCCCACCCGACACGAATCGCGATCGTCGAGGCCTTGCGCGACGGCGAGCTCACCGCCGGGGCCCTCCTCACCAGGCTGGGCGGCGAGCAGTCCAACCTCTCGCAACACCTGGCTGTCCTGCGGGCGAAACACGTCGTCGCCAGCCGCAAGGCAGGGAACCAGGTCTACTACGCGCTGCGCGATCCCGTCCTCATTCAGGTGCTCGACCTGCTGAAGCAGTACGTCTCCGCTCACCTCAACGACACCTTGACCCTGCTCGGCGAAAATGAGTCGACCGACGGCCGGATGAGCGCACTCTTCAGTCGCATTCCGTGGCGAACCTGGCAGCCAAAGCTGTTTCAGGACCTCGCCGCCTATGACCGCCGGACGCTGCTCGCCGATGTGATCGCTGGCCTGACGGTCGGCGTCGTCGCGCTGCCGCTGGCGATGGCGTTCGGGATCGCCTCGGGCGTGACCCCACAGGCAGGCATCTACACGGCGATCGTCGGCGGCTTCGTGGTGTCCTTCCTCGGCGGCTCGCGCATTCAAATCGGCGGACCGACCGGCGCATTCGTCGTGATCGTCGCGGGCATCATCGCCGCGCACGGCCTGTCCGGCCTGCTGATGGTCACGATGATGGCGGGCGTCATGCTGCTGTTCCTGGCGGTCACCGGCCTCGGCCAGGCGATCAAGTTCATCCCGAGGCCGGTCGTCCTCGGCTTCACCAACGGCATCGCCTTGCTGATCGCCTCCACCCAGATCAAGGACTTCTTTGGCCTCGGCGTCGGTAACCCGCCGAGCGAGTTCTTCGCGCGCATGACACTGTTCGTCGCGTCGATGCAACACGTTTCATCCCGCGGCGCTGGCGCTGGGCGTCGGCTCGCTGGCGCTGGTCCTGCTGGTGCCGCGGTGGCTGCCGCGCGTGCCCGGCTCCATCGTCGCACTCGTCGCCGGCACGGTCGCGGTCGTCGCTTTTCAGCTGCCGGTGGAGACCATCGGCTCCAAGTTCGGGGCGATTCCCGGCGGGCTGCCGCCGATCCACATTCCCGCGTTCCGTGTCGATCTGATCCTGCCGCTGCTGCCGGCGGCGATGACGGTGGCGCTGCTGGCCGCGGTCGAGAGTCTGCTCTCGGCGGTCGTCGCCGACTCGATGACCGGCGATCGGCACAATTCGAACGCCGAGCTCATGGCGCCAGGGCGTGGCCAACATCCTCGCGCCGCTCGTCGGCGGCATCCCCGTTACCGGCGCGATTGCCCGCACGGCGACGAACTTCCGCTCGGGCGCCCGCTCGCCGGTCGCTGGTCTGGTTCATGCCGCGACGCTGCTGGCCATCGTCCTTCTGCTGGCGCCCCTCGCCACGTATGTGCCGCTGGCGACCCTCGCGGCCGTGCTCTTCGTCGTCGCCTACAACATGGGCGAGTGGCGGGAGATTGCCGGGATCTGGCGTCTCGACTGGGCCGACAAGTCGGTCTGGATGATCACCTTCGCGCTGACCGTCATGGCCGATCTGACGATCGCCGTGGAAGTGGGCATGGCCCTGGCCGCGCTGCTGTATATCTACCGGGTCACGGACACGACCAGCATCGCGACCGTCACGCCGGAATACATCGAAGACGGCCGCGCCCACGTCCTGCAGGACAAGCACGTCCCCCCGTATGTCACGATCCTGCGCATCCACGGCCCGTTTCTGTTCGGGATGACCGACAAGCTCGCGGACGCGACGGCCGACCTCTCGGCGTTTGCGCCCATCGTCATCCTGCGGTTGCGGAATATGACGGCGATCGACGCGTCCGGTCTGCATGCGCTGGAGACGCTGAGTGATCGCCTGAAGAAATCCGGCCGCACGCTGATCCTGTGTGGCGCGCGCCACCAGCCCGCGCAGTTCCTCCATCAGGCCGAACTCATCCATCATGTCGGCGCCGACAACATCGTGCCCCACGTCCAGGCGGCGCTGGCGCGGGCGCAGGAGACTCCATTCGCGCTTCTCGCTGGTGGGCGAGGACGCGGCGCGCGACCTGGCCACGGCGTCGCTCTAGGCCGGATTCCCAGTCCTTACACCCGCACCGAGCGACGCGGAGGTAACGGCAGCGGTGTGTTCTCGAATGCACAGACGCTCGTCTTCGACTGGCGCATGCTGAGTTGGGTACATGGCGCGCGAACCGAGGCCGTCCCTGATCCTGGACGAACAGGGGTGCGTCATGCCCGTCGTGGAGAGAGGTTTGTCATGCTTGTCGTCCTGATTGTCGTCCTGGTGCTCCTCTTCGGTGGCGGCGGTGGGTACTGCTACGGCCGTGGGGCCGGATGGGGCACCCCACACTACGGCGGCGGCCTGCTCGGTCTTGTCCTGTTGATTCTCCTGGTCCTCTGGCTCACCGGCCACATGGGCGGCGGCATGATGATGCGTTAGTCCACAACGGTCGACGGCTCGGCCCCGCACCGGCGATCCCTTCGACGCAGAAATGGGAGAGGTCCGGTTCGATGCCGCCCGGAACGATGCCGCAAACCGAGGATGGTCTACGATCTTCAGCGAATGATCCCGCCAACCGGCGCGGCCGTGCTCAGTGCCACGATTGCGATGGTCTCGTTCCAGATCGGCGCGACCTTCGCCAAGCAGCTGATCCCGGAGATCGGTGCGCCAGGGACGACGGCGCTGCGCCTCGGCCTTTCGGCGCTGCTCCTCGTCGTCCTGCAGCGTCCGTGGCGATCGATGCCGTCGCGATCGGCGTGGCCGGTGCTGCTGGCCTACGGCGTCTCGCTCGGCGCGATGAACTCGGTGTTCTATCTGGCGCTGGGCCGCCTTCCACTCGGCATCGCCGTGGCCATCGAGTTCGTCGGCCCGCTGGCGGTCGCCGTGATGGCATCGCGACGACGGCTCGATTACCTGTGGGTGGGACTCGCGGCGGTCGGATTGGCACTGCTGCTGCCGATGACGCGGAGCGGTGCCGCGCTGGACCCGATCGGCGTTCTCTACGCGCTCGCGGCCGGCGTCGGCTGGGCGCTGTACATCGTCTTCGGCCAGAAGGCCGGACGGGCGCAGGGCCCCAGCGCGTCGACCTGGGGCCTGATGGTCGCTGCGCTCCTGACCGTGCCCGTCGGCGTCGCCGACGCCGGCGCGAGGCTCTTCGATCCGTCCATCCTGCCGTTCGGCGTGGGCGTGGCGATCTTCTCCAGCGCCCTCCCCTATACGCTGGAAATGATCGCGCTGCGGAGGCTCTCGACCAAGGTCTTCGGCACGCTGATGAGTTTTGAACCGGCGATTGCGGCGATCGCCGGTGTTGTGCTGCTCCACGAGGGGCTGACCATCACGCAGTGGACCGCGATCGGCGCCATCATCCTGGCGTCGGTGGGCGCGGTCGCCGGCGAGCCGCCGCACGTGGTCATGGAGCGTGCTGACTTTGCCCCATAGTTGCAGCGCTCGGTTGTCAGGAGTGTCGGCTGGCGCTTCCTTACGACCTCGTGCATCTGGCGATCCCGCCCCTTACACCGCGCCGGCGCGGTCCTTACGCCGGACACGCAATCGCGCGAGCACTCGTCGTGGATCGACCGACGGGTGGAACCTCCGCGATGCGGGCAGCTGCAGGTAAACCAGGAAGCCGACGGCGAGCAGGCCGAGAACGGGCGAGTCGATCCGAAACGCTCGAAGAACCTCGCACGACAGGAACACATAGACCGAGAAGCGGGCGCGCTCGTGCCGTCTCAGCATCAGCACGCCGACGAAGGGCGCGATGAGGAAATATACGAGTCCGTCCCACAGCCTGAGACTGCCGAAATTGAGCCAGCGCGTGCGGAGCAGCAGCGCCCCGGCGTGAATCAGCGGACTGCCCAGCAGGGCGAGCGTCAGGATCCACAGGCCGAATGGACGGCTGGGCCGCTTCTCGGCGCGGTCAGCCGATCCGCTTGCGGCGTCATCCACTTCGGTCGGCGGTACGACGCCCTGGCGCATCTGCATATTCCCAGTCTACGATACGCCTTCGATGACCCTGCTTGATCATCGGCTCCTGATCCGAGGAGAGTAGTAAGGGTCGATGGGGTAAATCACCAGTGTTCTTGATTCGAGCGGCTCCGAGGTGCCTGGCGTGAAGAGGATCGGATTTCTGTCTTTCGGCCACTGGACGCCGGCGCCCTATTCGGAAGTGCGCACCGCGTCCGACGCCCTTTTGCAGTCGATTGAATTGGCAGTCGCCGCCGAGGCTCTCGGTCTGGACGGCGCCTACTTTCGCGTGCATCACTTCGCCCGGCAGCTCGGCTCGCCGTTCCCGCTCCTCGCCGCCGTCGGCGCGCGGACGCGGAAGATTGAAATCGGGACGGCGGTCATCGACATGCGCTACGAGAACCCGATGTACATGGCCGAGGATGCTGGCGCCGCGGACATCATCGCCGGTGGACGTCTGCAACTGGGCATCAGCCGCGGCTCACCGGAACAGGTGATCGACGGCTGGCGGCATTTCGGCTATGCGCCGCGAGACGGCGAGACGGCGGCCGACATGGCGCGCCGCCACGCGGAGGTGTTCCTCGAACGACTGAACGGCGGGGGCTTCGCGGAACCCAACCCGCGGCCGATGTTTCCCAATCCGCCGGGGCGGCTGCGCCTCGAGCCCTATTCAGAAGGATTGCGTGAGCGGATCTGGTGGGGCGCGAGTTCCAACGCGACGGCCAAGTGGGCCGCGACACTGGGCATGAATCTTCAGAGTTCGACGCTCAAGAATGACGAGACTGGCGAGCCGCTGCACGTCCAGCAGCGCAAGCAGATTGACGCCTATCGTCAAGCGTGGAAGGACGCCGGACACTCTCGTGAGCCACGCGTGTCTGTCAGCCGCAGCATCTTCGCGCTCGTCGACGACCGCGACCGGGCGTATTTCGGACGCGACGCCAGCGATCAGGATCAGGTCGGCTACATCGACGCGAACACGCGGGCCATTTTCGGCCGCTCGGTACGCCGCGGAACCCGACGTGCTCGTCAAGGAACTGGCGGCCGACGAGGCGGTCAGGGCGGCCGATACGTTGCTCCTCACGATCCCAAACCAGTTGGGCGTGGACTACAACGCCCACGTCCTCGAGAGCATCGTCAAATACGTCGCTCCGGAACTCGGCTGGCGCTGACCGCGAGCCCTGCTGACGCGCATCAGGATCCGGCGTGGCGCTCAGCGCCCAAGGGCGGTGAGCACGAAGTAAATCACGATCGCAAGCAGGAACCCGCCGCCGAGCAGCTTTGCGAGGGCATAGGAGCCGAGAAGTTTGAACATGGCGGGATTATGGATGGCGTCGATCTGCGCGTCAACCTGAGCGGCGGTCCGTGCGGGGCGAGGCACCTCGGGCACGCACCCAGGCCCTGCGGCGCGATTGTCACTGGCCGTCCGCTCGGCTCGCGCCTGTCGGCCCCTGATGCGCCGGGGGCCTGCGGGCGGACCTTGGCGGTCAGCGGTCCGCCAGCGCGGCGCTCTTGTCCTCGATACGCTGCAGCAGCTGTTGCCAGGACTTGACGAAAGACTGCGCGCCCTCGCGCTGTAGCTGCTGCGCGAGCGCCTGGATGTCGACCCCGGCCTGCGCGAACCGCGTCAGCATGGCCTCGGCATCTCCGCCGTCGACGGCCATCGGTCCCTCGAGCGCCCCGTGGTCGGCAAAGGCATGCAGAGTCTTCTCCGGAAGGGTGTCGATGGTGTCCGGCGCGGCCAGCGCTGCGACATACAGCGTGTCGGACGCGTCGGGATCCTTGGTGCCGGTGCTCGCCCAGAGCAGACGTTGCGGCTGGGCGCCCGCGTCGGCAAGCGCGCGCCAGCGCGGCGACGCCAGCAGCTCGCGATAGGCGCGGTAGGTACGCCCACCGATCGCGATGCCGAGCCTGTTGCGCAGCTCCGCGGGCACGGTGTCCTTGACCGCCACGTCCCAGCGGCTGATGAACAGCGAAGCGACCGAGCCCACCCGCGGGTCACGCCCGGCGGCGAGGCGGCGCTCGATGCCGCGCAGGTAGGCCTCGGCGGCGGCGAGATACTGCTCGCGCGAGAACAGCAGCGTGACGTTGATCGGCACGCCGGCGGCGATCGATTCCTCGATCGCCGGAATCCCTTCCGGCGTTCCCGGAATCTTCACGAACAGGTTCGGCCGATCGGCTTGCTGGTGAATCTGCCGCGCGGCGGCAATGCTGCCGGCGGTATCACCGGCCAGCAGCGGCGAGACTTCCATCGAGACCCAGCCATCGAGGTGATGGCTGGCCTCGAACACCGGGCGGAACAGATCCGCGGCACGGCGAAGATCCTCCAGCGCCAATTCGATGAACAGGCGTTCGCCGGATTGCCCCGCTCGCGCCTTCTCGCGGATGCCGGCGTCATACGCCGGGCCGCCGCCGATCGCGCCGTCGAAGATGGTCGGGTTCGAGGTCAGGCCGGTGATCGACAGCTCCTCGATGTAGCGGCCCAGGGTGCCATTATCGAGCAACTCGCGCGTGATGTTGTCCAGCCAGAGGCTCTGACCGAGGTCGTGCAGTTGTCGAGTCGGGTTCATGGACAGCTGGCTCCTCGTGGATCGTGCCGGGAACGGCCCGCGGGCCGCTGTTCACAATTGCACAACGGCCCCCCGGACATCAGCCGAGACTGAAACATGAAGAAACCACCGTCTGGTCCAGAATGTTCCAAATCGATTACCAGGTGGGAGAACGAAGGGGGCGCCGGCAAGTCCCCACCGAAGCAAGAGCGTGAGGCGGGGGGAACGCGCGACGGAAAAGCGGACCTGCGAATCCGACAGATCCCTCGCCGACAAACCACGTCATCGCGACCACCGACCGCACGATAGTCGCTCCCGCGCGACCACGGTCAGCAGTGAGATGTTCGCTCTCTAGGAGCGAGCCGGAAGTCAGTTCGGCGGGATCGGTGTGAGCATCACCGACGGCAGGCGGATGTCCACTATTGGAAAGACCGTCTCCGTCGAAGCGATCCACAGTAGATCCGGACGCCACACCAGAGGAGCAGATGCAGATACAGACGAACACCGACTCCAACATCACAGGCAGCGAGGGCCTGGCCGCGCGGGCGAAGGCCATCGTCGAAGCCGCGCTGGCGCGGTTCAGCGATCAGATCACGAGGGTGGAGATTCATCTGAGCGACGAGAACGGACCCGGGTTCGGCGTCGAAGACAAACGGTGCATGATGGAGGCCCGCCTCGAAGGCCGCCAACCGATCGCCGTAACTCATCAGGCGGCGACCGTGGAGCAAGCCATGGACGGCGCCGCCGACAAGCTGAAGCGGTCCATCGAGAGCACGCTCGGCCGGCTGCGCGATAACCAGTAGCGCGCGCCGCCGCTTATCCAGCTGGCCGTCGTGGCGGCGCAGGCCGCAAATCGCGGCGCTCACGCTCGCGCAGGTCGACACGCTGATCGTCAGCGCCTCCCCGGACGCGGTGAGCGACGACACCGATGCTGACACATCGGTTCTCGAAGGTGCGGCCGGGCCTCACAGCGACGGCGCGCCCCTCTCGGAACAGGTCGTGCGACTGGCGCGAACCACAGGCGCGCGCATCTCCTTCATCGAAGATTCGGCTCTGCTGGCTGATGTTGGCGGCGTCGGGGCGATGCAGCGGTATCGACTGTGAGATGTCACTCGAGCCGAACGCGATCTCGCGCATTCCGGCCATCATCCAGCGAAGAAACGAAGAAGGCAAGTGTCAAG
Organism: uncultured Acidobacteriota bacterium; assembly: GCA_963750475.1. Classification (GTDB taxonomy): domain Bacteria; phylum Acidobacteriota; class Vicinamibacteria; order Vicinamibacterales; family 2-12-FULL-66-21; genus JALZOC01. The sequence continues at coordinate 202,581 of CAVVQQ010000003.1, read as the reverse complement.
CTGCGGGGATCGGACACCTAACCCAGCTCACCCAGGGGGTGAGATGGGACGATGCCTTTCCGCTCCGACGCCGACACGTTTCGCCACGCCAGTGTGAACCCTGGGTTCAAGGAGTTCCCGTCATCGCACGGTCGAGCGCCCGATAGAGGGCTCCGAGGACGCCCCGTGCGCCCGCCTGTATCGGACCATCTCGCCTACAGGAAGACCACGAGGGCGGAGCCGCACAATATCTCAGCCGGACGGGCCGAAGAGGGCTATAACAGCGGAAACTGCGGTTCACGGGAGGCAACATGAAGACGAGATTGACGGCGGCGCTGATCGTGATGCTGATGGCCGGCTGGGTGGGCGGCTGCGGGGGCGAGCAGTCGAGCGCGCCGGCGAGCACCTCTGCGCCAGCGCGCGCCCAGGGCCTGACGATCGCGATGATCGCGAAGAACACCACCAACCCGGTCTTCGTGTCGGCCCGCAAGGGGGCTGAAACGGCGGCGCGGGAGCTCGCCGAGAAGCACGGTGTGCCGATCCAGATCGTCTGGATGACGCCGGACCACGAGGACGCACAAATTCAGGCGGTGGCCATCGCCCAGGCCGTCAGGGACCGCGCCAGCGCCATCCTGATTTCCTGTTCCGACGCTGACAAGGTGACCGCTGCAATCAACAACGCCGTCGATCAAGGCGTGCCGGTGATGACCTTCGACAGCGACGCGCCCGAGTCGAAGCGCTTCGCGTTCTACGGTGTGGACGATGAGCAGCTCGGGCGAACGGTGATGCGCGAACTCGCCGCCCAGCTGCACAAGAAGGGGTCCGTCGCGATCCTGGGGGGAAACGCGGACGCGCCGAACCTGCGCAAGCGCGTCGACGGCGTCAAGAAAGAAGCCGCGCTGACTCCGGGCATCAAGCTCGTCGGTACGTTCAACCATTTGGAAACCGCACGCGACGCGGCCGACGAGGTGATCAGCGCCCAAACGGCCAACCCGCAGATCCAGGGGTGGGCGATGATCGGCGGGTGGGCGCTCTTCACGCCGCGGCTGATGAAGGAGCTCGATCCGCAGAAGGTCAAGGTCGTCGCCGTCAATGCGCTGCCGGCGCAACTCGCCTTCGTCGAAAGCGGACTGGCCCCGGTGCTGCTCGCATTGCCGACTTACAACTGGGGCTACGTCTCGGTCCAGCGCATCGTCGACAAGGTGCAGCTCAAACAGGACGTGCCGACGATCATCCCGCCGATGGAGGTGGTACGAGTCACGAAGGACAACCTCGGCACCTGGGCGCGCCAGCTGAAGACCTGGGGAGCCAGTGTCCCGGAGCAGTACTTGAAGGCCAAGTAACGAGGCGCCTTTCGTTGCAACGGCAGGGCCAGGCGAGCCCACGGAGTTCGACACCATGGCGATACCCCGAGTGACGTGCCAGGGAACAACGTGCCGAAATGTAGTCATCTGTGCCGACGGCACAGGCAACGCATACGCCGGCCGCGCGTCGAACGCCGCTCGCATTGTCGACTTGCTTGCACTGGACGACTCGGAACGCCAGGTCGTCGTCTACGACCAGGGCATCGGCACCGACGCGAAGAGCTGGGAAGATCTGAAGCGCCGAGCGGCCAGCGAGCCCACACTGAAGAACCTCCAGGTGCTGCCGGGCCCTCATCAATCCTGGTTTCCTCCCGTGACGAAGTGGAACCTGATTCGCGGCCTCGCGAACGGTGCCGGCCTGATCGAGAACGTCCAGCAGATGTACGAGTGGCTGGCCGCGCGATACCGGGAGGAGACCGACCGAGTGTTCTTGTTCGGCTTTAGCCGAGGAGCGTTTACAGTTCGGGCTCTAGCCGGCTTGATCTACCGCTGCGGACTGTCCGACGCGCGCGGAGTTTTTGATGCTGCCTGGCGACTCTACGAGCCGATGAAGGCCGAGACGACGAGGGTGGAGGCGTTCTGGCGCGAGGCGCAGCCGCGCCACTGCCCGGTTCATTTCCTCGGCCTCTGGGACACCGTCAAGTCCTATGGCGGGTTGCATCCCGTGATGCTCCCGCATCTCCGGCATAACCCCATTGTCCGGACGGTATGTCACGCGATGGCGGCCGACGAGCACCGCGGGTGGTTCGATGCGACCACTTGGGGATGGCTCGATCATGACCAGGGACTCGATGTCGCTCCTGGGTCGAACAACTTCGCCGCGGCCAGGCTCGACGGCGACACGAAAGAAGCGTTGGCGAATCAGGTGATCAATGAGGTCTGGTTCTCCGGTTGCCATTCCGATGTCGGCGGTGGCAACGACAACGACTCGACCTCGGACATCGCTCTTGCATGGATGCTCGCGGAGGCTACGCATGCGGATGTCGCGCTCAGCGCCGAGGGGATAGACTTCCTGCAGCGCCGAACGGGAAGAGAAGTTCCCACAGTTACCGACTCGCACACCTGGACCTGGCGACTGCTCGAGCGCCTGCAGCGACGTGCCATCGACAACGACGGCGAGTGGCCGACGACAATCGAGGGCGTTGTTGGTCCAGCCAGTCGTAAACCAGGCAAGCTGCTTCGAGCCGGTGTGACGGCGTTCCACACGACCGCATTGACGAAGCCGAACGGCGTCGGCATCAGGCTGGTCGACACCCGCCGTGACAGTGCGCTCGTGCTCGCGAGGGCACAAGCAGACTGACCACTACCGGAGATCGCTGTAACATTTTCAGGAACACTCCCCGGCCTTGTCGTGTTGTCGAGGCAATGTGGCGCCGCGCCCGCCGCGACGACGATGCGCAATCTCGATCCTAGACCTGGCTTCGGAGCCTACCGTCCGACCACCAAGTGCATCGCCGCCTCGGTAAAGACGTGCTCCTTCACTCTGTAGCCGAGCGCGGGAAGGTCGATGCCTTCGAGCAGCGGCTCGCCTTGGCCGAGCAGGACCGGCGAGATGGCGAGGTGTATCTCGTCGAGCAGCCCGGCCCGCAGATACTGGCGGATGGTGGCTGCTCCGCCGCCGATTCGCACATCCTTCCCCTGAGCGGCCGCCCGCGCCTGGCTCCAGCGCCGCCTCGATCCCCTCGGTGACGAAATGGAAGACGGTGCCGCCCTCCATCTCCAGCGGCGGGCGCGCATGGTGGGTCAGGACGAAGACCGGCACGTGGTACGGTGGATTGGCGCCCCACCAGCCCTTCCACTCATGGTCCGGCCAGGGTCCGCGCACCGGTCCGAACATGTTGCGGCCCATGATCCAGGCGCCGAGATTCTCGAACGAGCGTACCGCGAAGTCGTTGTCGATGCCGGTCGTCCCGCCGTCTCGCCTCAGGACGTCCCGCTGGAAGGTGCGGGTTGGAAGGAACCACTGGTGCAGTTGTTCGCCGCCGCGGCCGAGCGGTTGGTCACGCCCCTGGTCGGGGCCGGCGCCGAAGCCGTCGGCCGACACGGTAAAGGCGTTCACGCGAAGCTTGGACACGGGCGTCTCCTTGACGGTTGCTGCATGGAATTCCTGGATCGTGATTGTCACACCAGTGGGAGTCCGCGCATGCAGGTTGACGACAGATGATTCGCGTCAGTCCGGCAGCAGGGCGGCAACCGACGCCGCGACCTGCGCGGCCTGGGCGGCGATGCCCGCTGGACTCGCATGCACGCCGTCGCTGGCCGAGTACTCAGGATGATCAATGACGAGGGCGAAGAGGTCGTCGACACGAATGCCTTCACGCCGCGCGTTCTGGAGGCCCGTCTGATTCCGCGCTCGGACGCGCTCAGTCCTCGGCGCGAGCGTCAGGTCTTTCCCTTCCCGGACGGGCGTCGTCGACGCCCAGATCAGCTTCGCGTTCGGCGCACCTGCACGAATGGTGGCCAGCCAGGCGGGAAACGCCCGTGAATATTCCTCCTCGGTGTAGTCCCAGCCGTGCATGCCGTTATTGAAGTGGATGATGTCGAAGCGGTACTGTTTCAGGACCATCGCCACCTCGTCGAGCAGACTGAGGTCGCCGAGGCTCTTCGAGGTCGCGAGCCGGCCGACATAGGCGCGGCCGGCCAGCGCCTCCTCCACTTTCGGATAGTAGGCACGCGTGATCGAGTCGCCAATGAGGAGCACACGCGGAAGGGCACCGTCCTTTCCATGCGAGATCCAGACGTCGACCCACTCGATGTTCTCGCGCTTCACAGGCGCCTGCGGAGCAGCGTCAAGGGCAGTCGCCAGGCCCACGGCGCCGCACAGCATCGCCACCACCATCGTTGGGCTGAACGATCCAATCTTCATGCGAAGTCCTCCACGATGGTCCTCGGTCGCCGACATCATCGCCCATTCTCAGTTGAGCACGGCTCACCGGCTGGTGGCTGGTTTTCCGGCGCTGACATAATCGTAATGGGCTCCGCACAGCTCTTTGCCGGCCTCATCATAGAACCAGGTCTGCACCATCGCCGGACCGGCGGGCAGGCGCGCGGCAAACACCGCGCCGGATGAATCGGGTTTCACGTCCTGTCGCTCGTCGGCGTAGGTTTTCTCGCCGTGCCAGATGCGAATTCGCGCGGTGCGAACGGGCAGCGCTTTTCCGAGGGTGGGACGATCTCCGCTGGTGCTCTTGATCGGGGTGCGCAGTTGCGAGGTGACCGTGGTTTGACCGGCGATCTCCCGCGGCCAGCGGCGCAGATCGAAAGAGTAATCGCCCGCCTGTGCGAAGGCCACTGCGTTGTAGTCCGCCGCATTCACACTGACGTCGCGCAACCAGTCTTCATAGGCGGCTTGGAGCGACTGTAAATCAATTTCACTGACCAGGCGCGGCATCTCGCGAGCGGTCGCGGTCGTGCCCGCATAACCACCGGCCGGCCAGCGGACGAAACACGGCACCCGGTGACCGCCCTCGTATCCAGTGGCCTTGCCGCCCGCAGCATGGAATTGGCCTCGCCGTTGTCCCCGAGGATGAACACCAGCAGCGTGTTTTCCGCCAGACCGGACGTTTCCAGGAACGCCAGGAGTCGCCCGATATTCTTGTCCATATTTTCGACCGTCGCCGTGCGTGCGTTGATGCCTGGTCGCGCGTCCGGCGGCATGTCGTGGGGGCCATGCGCGATGTTGTACGGGAGGTAGGCCAAGAACGGTTCGTGCTTTTCCTGGCGGGCTCGCATGTAGTCGATCGCCTGCGTGGTGAACAAATTGGTCGCGAACACTCCGGTGTCGGCTGGCAGACCACCGTTCTCTTCGGTCAACGCCACCTTGCCGGCGGGCACCACCGGCCTGGCGTTTTCCGCGGCATTCAATGCCACGACTGGCACGAGCAGCAGGGCCGAAAGGAGACTGAGGATTTGTTTCATGATCATTCGTTCGTCGGTGCCGGCATCATTTCGTTGGGGCCGGGCAGGCGCGGGCAGTCGGCAATTCGACTGAACGCTTCATCGTCAGACCATAGTCAACTTCATCGCGCGTCGGACGAAAACACGTCCCGCTGAACACGCCGTGGTCCTTTCCCGCGAAGGGCACGAGCACACATTCATTTCCCGCGGCCTTCATGAGGCGGTGAAACGTTCGTCTCCCGCCAGAACTCACGAAGAGTTGCGCGATGGCCGCTTCATTTGTCTAACGAAGAGGCTTTATCGAATTTTCACCACGTTCCCGGACTCCACCGGGCGACCGGGCGTCGTGGAGTTCCACAGGGCACCGACGACAGCCCGGGACCCTGAGCAATCACCAAATCAGACCGACGGTCCATAGGAGAATGTGCCATGTCTGGGACAGTTCTCGTGTCAGGAGCCGGGGTGGCAGGCTCTTGCCTCGCCTGGTGGCTCGACAGGTACGGATATGCGGTGACCTTGGTGGAACAGGCGCCCGAACCGCGATCCGGCGGCTACGTCATCGACTTTTGGGGCCTCGGCTACGACGTCGCCGAGAAGATGGGCGTGCTGGACGAACTCCGCCGGCATGACCTCAACGTTCAGGAATTCCGAATCGTCGATCGCGGCGGCCGGCGGATCAGCGGCTTCAACCAGGGAGCGGTGCAAGAGCTCATAAAGGGCCGGGGCATGAGCCTGCCGCGTTCGGCGCTGGCTTCTACTCTCTACGAAGCGGTCAAGGACCGAGTCGAAGTACGGTTCGGGAACAGCGTGACCGGCCTCGAAGACAGCCCGCGCGGCGTAGACGTGAAGTTTCGCGAAGGTGAGCCTCAGACTTTCGATCTGGTCATCGGTGCCGACGGCCTCCACTCCGCCGTGCGCCGGCTCTGCTTTGGTGAAGACGCGCGATTCGAACGCTTCCTCGGATACTACGTTGCGGCGTTCACTGCCCAAGGCTACCGGTTCCGTGACCCGGACGCATACGTGACTTACGGCGAACCCGGCCGGCAGATTTGGCGGATCACCGTCGACGAGGACTCGACGGTCTTCATGCTGGTGTTCGCCGACCCCGATCCCCACGCAGCTCCGATCCACGATTCCTCGCGTCAGAAAGAGATCCTGATACGCCTCTACTCTGGCGGTGGCTGGGAAACCGAAGAGATGCTCCACGCGCTTCAGGCCAGCACCGATCTCTATTTCGATCGGGTCAGTCAGATCGTGATGCCGAGTTGGACCAAGGGCCGCGTCGCTCTGATCGGCGACGCGTGCGCTTGTCCGAGCCTGCTCGCCGGCGAAGGGTCAGCGATGGCCATGGCGGAAGCTTACACGCTCGCTGGAGAATTGGATGTCGCGCAGGGACACCACGCGTCCGCATTCGAGATGTATGAACAGCGCCTGCGGCCCTATGTGGAGCGCAAGCAGAAGGGGGCGCGCGGTTTTGCTGCGAGCTTCGTGCCCAGGAGTGCTTACGGGCTCTGGCTGCGAAACGCATCCATCAATGTCGCGAACCGATTTGGGCTCATTCGGCTGCTGTTCGGAGCCCAAATGAGCAGCGGCATCGAACTGCAGAACTATCGGTAAAGTTGATTCGAGAAGCGGCGTAAGTCGCGAGCGTTTCGCCGCTATTTCGCCTTCCTGCACCGATCCGGACTCTGCGAGCCATCCTCCTAAGGGGCCGTCTCCATCTCCGCTCATTGGCGTGCTCGGCACGCCCAACCGACCGCCCCTCATGAATGAACGCACGACGGTGACGGAACCTTAGAACTGTTCGGATGTCGCCAGGCGTCCGCCTTGACCCGCACCGTAGCTGACCTGTTTTGGTATACTTTCTATACTTGATGGACTTCGAGTTCGACAGGCGAAGTCGGCGGCCAATCTCGAGAAGCACGGCATCGACTTCATCGGCGCTCAGGCGCTGTGGAGCGACGCCGGCCGGCTTGAGATCCCGGCCGCTCGCTCGACGAACCTCGGACCCAGGTCATTGGGCGAATCGGCGACGCCGTGTGGTCGGCGTTCATTACCATGCGGGGCGGCCGCGTCCGGATCATTTCCGTCGGGCGAGCACCCGATGAAGAAAAAGCAGCGTACCTCCAAGACTAGGGCCCTCCCGGCCGCCGAACTCGACGCCATGCACGACGCCGGCATTGACCTGTCGGCTCATGTCGATCTCGGCAAGGCCATCCGCCCTGGCCGGGCGGTTCAACGCGTCAATGTCGACTTCCCGGTGGACCTGCTGCGTGAGATCGATCAAGAAGCCCGTCGACTCGGCGTGACTAGGCAGGCGTTCATCAAGGTCCGCCTGGCCGACTCCCTCGTGAAGAACCAGTGAGCCGACGGCCCACATGAGCGAGGCCCCGAACGGCGAGCCCTTCGAAGCCCTGCTCTGCTCAGAGTGTTTTGAGGACCACGGCCTCAGTCTTGATGCGCCCTCGCTTGCCTGTGCCAGCGATCGATCTGTCACATGAGCCCGAGCAGCGCGGGCCAGTAGCCAGCGCTTCATAGACCCCTGTACAAGTTGAGACGACCGTACAATCCAGCACTTAGCCTGTGGAAGTTCGATACTCGGCTTGGACCGATCCGTAACCCGTGTATTTTGAGCTGTTTAGGATGCGGCTCGCCGCACTGGGCGATTTCCGCAACTGGTTGATTCGAGAAGCGGCGTGAATTGCTGATGTTTCGCCACTATTTCGCCCAACCTGCCGTGCGGCGCCGGTGACTTCGTAGCAGCGCGGCCGCGAACACTATCGACCGTCTCGCCGAGCCCTGCCTTGATCAGCGGCTAACCGCCGGCGGCTCTCATCGCGGATGTGTTCCAACATGTGAATGGAGAACCAGTCCCGGTCGGGAAAAGCAGGCCGCGCCGCCACGCATTTGAACGTCTCCGGCGGCCACCTGTGACGAACGGACGCTCGGCTATCATGTCGCTTCATGGCTCGTGGTCCATCAGACGCATTACGGCTCGCCGCCGGCCTCGGTGCAGTCGCGATCGTGACGCTCACGGACGTCCGTTGGCTGCACGTGTCGAACGCTGCCATCGTCTCGACGTCGTTTCTGATGGTCGTCCTCGTCCTCGCGGCCACCTCGCGCCTCTGGATCGCGGTCGTGACATCAGTCGTCGCCATGCTCTCTTTCAACTTCTTCTTCTTACCGCCGGTGGGCACCTGGTCGATCGCCGACCCGCAGAACTGGGTGGCTCTGTTTGCGTTCCTGGCCGTGAGTCTTGTCGCCAGCAACCTGTCCGCGGTGGCTCGTGCGCGGACGTCCGAAGCCGTCGGGCGACGCGACGAACTCGCGCGGCTCTTCGACTTGAGCCGTGATGTGCTGGTGATGACCGATAGCCGTGAGGCGATCTCGATCTTGGCGCGATCGATCGCCCGTCGATTCGACCTGGAGTTCGTTGCCATTGCTTTGCCGCGATCGGGCGATTGGGACATGTTCGAAGCGGGATCGAAGACGATTCGACTGGATACGCGGCAACTGGCCAGCGCCTTCGCCGCCGCGCAAACCACGCTCGAGTTCGACGCCTACAAACGGACCTACGCCGGCCACAAGACCATGACGGTCGACGGAAGTGTGATTCGACTGGTGCCCCTCCGGGCTGGCACGAAGCCGATTGGTCTTCTGGCGGCGACGGGGCGCCCGATCGAGGCCGGCACACTCGACGCGCTCGGGGGCGTCGTCGCGATCGCGATCGAGCGCGCGCAGTTTCTTGAGGAGCGCAAGACGGGAGAACTGACGCGTCAGAGCGAGGAGCTCAAGACGGCGCTGCTCGCATCCGTTGGACACGATCTGCGCACGCCGCTCACCGCCATTCGTGTCGCGGCAGCCAATATCCAGGCGGCGGCGTTGACTGCGGACGAGCGGAGGGACCAGAGCAACCTGATCCTCGCGGAGGTCGAGCGCCTGACGCGGTTGTTTGAGAACATCCTCGAGATGGCGCGTATCGATGCGGGAGGGATCGCGGCTGAATCTCGATGGACCCATCCGTCAGAAATCGTCGCCGCGGCCCGCGGCCAGATGCAACAGACATTGCACCAACACAAAGTCAGCGTGGACGTTGACCCGGACGTGCCGGTTCAGCTCGATCCGCGCCTGACGGCGACTGCCCTGGCGCACCTGTTGGAGAATGCGGCGCAGTATGCGCCGGTGGGTTCGACGATTGACATTCACGCGCGTCTCACGAATGAAGGTCTGGTGATTGAGGTTCGGGACCACGGCGCCGGCATCGCGCCGGCCGACCTGCCGCACCTCTTCGAGCGGTTCTACCGAGGTGATGCAGCAAAGGCGCGCGCGTCGGGTACCGGTATGGGACTCTGGATCGCGCGGGGCCTGCTGGCGGCGGAACAGGGCCGGCTGTGGGCGGAGAATTGTCCGGACGGCGGCGCACAGTTCACCATCGTCGTTTCGGCAACGGTGAGGGAACCCGCCACGTCTCCCATCACATGACACGACGATCCCGCATTCTGCTCGTCGACGATGAGACCGCTATCCAGCGCGCTGTGGGTCCACTCCTGCGCTCACGCGGGTTTGACGTCGACATCGTGGGTACTGGCGCGGAGGCGCTCAAGATGTTCGCCGACCAGACGCCGGACCTCGTCGTGCTCGACTTAGGCCTCCCGGATCTGGAAGGGACAGAGCTCTGCCGGCGCATCCGCGCTGCTTCCAAGGTGCCAATTGTCGTCCTTTCCGCACGAGGTGCGGAGACGGACAAGGTGAATGCGCTCGATCTCGGCGCGGACGACTACGTGACCAAGCCATTCGGCCCGGAAGAACTGCTCGCGCGCATCCGCGTGGCGCTGCGCCGCGTTGCTTCTGAAGAGGACCCCGAGAGTGGCCAGTTCCGCGCCGGCGATCTGACGATCGACTACGACCGGCGGCGGGTGCTTCGGCACGGGACAGAGATCCGGTTGACGCCCAAGGAATTCGAGCTCCTCTCGCTGCTGGCGCACAATCATGACCGCGTGCTGACGCATCGCTCGATCCTGAAAGCGATTTGGGGTCCGAACGCCGTGGAACAGACCGAGCATTTGTGGACACTGGTGGCCCAACTTCGAAAGAAGATCGAACCGGATCCGGCTAACCCGCAGTACCTGATGAGCGAACCCTGGGTCGGCTACCGGTTCGCGACGGGCGACTCGGGGAGTCCGACCTGATCTAGTCAGCGGCGGGAACCTGCGCGACCTGCAGGACTCTCCATCCCCGATCCACGACCCACTGGCTCGCCGCTCGCCAGTGCCCAAAGCACTGCGGGATACTTCCCGTCGCGCCAACTTCAGGGACTTTTCAGGCACTCCTTGGCCCAACCTCAGGCGGCCCTTCTTATGCTGTGTACATGAACGGCCGAGCAGCACCCACACCGGCTGACCGCCTCTCAGTTCACGTTCTCGCGACGACGGTGGAGGGGACCAGATGCGCGCTCACGACTGCGAAGCAACTGCGGTTCGTTCTCGTCAGCGACAGAGATTCATGACATCCGTTCAGAGAGGACTCGACTCCGTATACCCCATCACATCGGCCAATCCGCTTATCGGCGGAGTGTGGTGGTTCGGCAACAAGCAAGGCGCCTGATAGGAGGTCTGACGTGTTACTCCTGGAAATGATTGTCCTCGGACTGGCCACGTTCGCAGCGATGCTCGGCTTCGTCACGCTGTGTGATCGGGTGTAGGCGACACCATGACTATTGTGTCGTTGCTCCTGAGCGTCGCCGCCTTCGTGTACCTCGTCTACGCGATGCTGCGCCCAGAGCAGTTCTGAGGCATCCCATGGGCACGGAATACTTCGCCGTCGGCTTCACTATTCTGTTCACGATCGCCACGAGCCTGCTGCTCGGGCAGTACATGTTCCACGTGTTTTCAGGGCGGCGGACAGCAATGGATCCAGTCTTCGTTCCGCTCGAGGGACTCGTGCTGCGCTTGACTGGTGTCGATCCCACCCAACAGCAGGATTGGAAGCGCTACTCGGTGTCGCTGTTGATCTCGAATATCGCCATGTGGCTGGTGACGTTCGCGATCGTCTCGCTTCAGAAGGTCTTGCCGCTCAATCCTGACGCCATCGCGAACATGGAGCCGACGCTCTCGTTCAACACGATCTCGAGTTTCACCACGAATACGAACCTGCAGCACTACAGCGGCGAGACCGGCCTGTCGTACCTCTCGCAGGTGTTCGTCATTACCTTCCTGCAGTTCGTGACCGCGGCGACCGGCGTGGCAGCCTGCATCGCGACCATTCGTGGTCTGGCCGGCAATCGCCTGACGCACCTCGGGAACTTCTACGTCGACGTCACCCGAGCCACGATCCGGGTATTCCTTCCGCTCGCGCTGCTCGTCGGCACGATCCTGATTTGGCAGGGCACGCCGATGACATTCGAAGGAGCGGTCAAGGCCACCACGGTGGAAGGTCAGGAACAGATCATTGCCCGTGGCGTCGTGGCACCAGAAGTCGCGATCAAGCAGCTGGGCACGAACGGTGGAGGATATTTCGGACCGAATTCGACCCACCCGTACGAGAATCCGACGCCGCTCGCCAACTTCGTCGAGACCTGGTCCATCAGCATCATTCCGATGGCGATGGTCTGGACGCTCGGATACACGGTGAGCCGGCGACGCTTGGCGGTCGTCATCTTCGCCACGATGCTCGCGATCTACCTCCCGATGGTGGTCTTTGGCGTCGCGCAGGAAGCACATGGTAACGCCGCGATCTCGACCATGGGCGTCGATCAATCCACGGGGTCCATGGAGGGCAAAGAAATTCGTTTCGGCGCTGGGCTGTCCGCACTGTGGGCGGTCACGACAACCGTCACATCTAATGGCTCCGTCAACGCCATGCACGACTCCCTGACGCCGCTCGGTGGATTGATGCCGCTCGTCGGCATGTGGCTCAACAACATCTTCGGCGGGGTCGGCGTCGGCTTCATCAACATGCTCATCTTCGTGATCGTCGCCGTCTTTATCGCCGGCATGATGATCGGCCGAACTCCGGAGTTCCTCGGCAAGAAGGTTGAGGCCAAGGAGGTGAAGCTCGCGAGCCTCGCGTTGCTCTGGCACCCGCTGGCGATTCTCGTTGGCACGGCCGTCGCTTGCTATGTCTGGGCGACGACGGCAGACCCGGCCTCGGCGCTCGCGTGGTTGAAGAACCCCGGAGCGCACGGCTTTTCGGAAATGCTCTACGAGTTCTCGTCGGCGGCGGCCAACAACGGGTCCGGTTTCGAGGGACTCGGCGACAACACGCCTTTCTGGAATATCGGCACCGGCGTGGTGATGCTGCTTTCCCGTTACATCCCGATCATCGCGCCGCTGGCGCTGGCGGGTGCGCTGGCCGCCAAGCCGGCAACACCCGAGACCGCGGGCTCGCTGCGCGCTGACAGCGGCACGTTTGGATTCACCTTGTGGGCCGTGATCGTCATTCTCGGCCTGCTCATGTTCATGCCGGTCGCCGTGCTCGGCCCCATCGCCGAGCATCTGGCACTGCGGTAAGGGCGCGCATCATGGTCAAAGAAGTCAAGCAAGCCATTCTGTTCACGATCGTCACGATGGTGCTCATCGGGGGCGGATACCACGTCTTCCTCTGGGCGATCGGTCGCGTGGCGTTTCCCACACAGGCTGAAGGGAGCCTCATTCGTCGGCCTGACGGCACCATCGTCGGGTCTCGGCTGATCGCGCAGAAATTCACGCGGCCGGAATACTTCCAGCCCCGCCCGTCAGGCGTGGACTACAACGCGGCGTCCACTGGCGGCACGAACTACGGGCCGTCGAACCCTGACCATCTGAAGGCGGTGCAGGAACGCCTCGATGTCATCACGAAGCAGGACGGCGTGACGGCCGCCCAAGTGCCGTCCGAGATGGTGACGGCCAGCGGGGGCGGCCTGGATCCGGACATTCCTCCGGCCGCCGCGGCGGTGCAGGCTAGTCGGGTCGCATCGGCCCGCGGCGTATCGGTCGGCCGCGTGCGTGATCTCATTCAGGCTCACACAGAGCAACCAACGTTCGGGTTTCTGGGCAGGGCGCGCATCAACGTCCTGGAACTAAACGTCGCCCTCGACGAGACGCTCGGGCCGCGAAAGACGGCCGTGGGGCGCTAATTGGGAATAACTCACATGTCTGAACGCGCACGCACCGTCTCGATTTGGGATCCTGGGATCGTTCGCCAGGCGGTTGTCGATTCGCTCCGGAAACTCGATCCGCGGATTCAGGTCAAGAATCCCGTGATGCTCATCGTCGAGGTGGGCAGCCTCCTCACGACGATCATCTTCATCCAGGAACTGACGTCGGACGTTGGGCGTCCGCTCTTCACGGGACAGGTCGCCTTCTGGCTCTGGTTTACGGTCCTGTTCGCCAACTTCGCCGAGGCGATGGCGGAAGGCCGCGGAAAGGCGCAGGCAGATACGCTAAGAAGGACGCGGACCGAGACGGTCGCGAACCGCCTCACCGGCGCCAACGGCATGGACAAGGTCCCCGCGGCGGGCCTCCGGAAGAACGATGTCGTCATGGTGCATGCGGGTGAATTCATCCCGGCCGACGGCGAGATCGTCGAAGGCGTCGCCTCGGTGGACGAATCGGCGATCACGGGCGAATCAGCGCCGGTCATCCGCGAATCCGGTGGCGACCGATCGGCCGTAACGGGCGGCACACGTGTCATCTCGGACTGGATCAAGATTCGCGTGACATCGGATCCAGGGCACAGCTTCTTGGATCGCATGATCGCCTTGGTCGAGGGCGCCGAGCGTCAGAAGGCCCCCAACGAAATTGCGCTGAACATCCTCCTGACGGTGCTCACGCTGGTGTTCCTGCTGGTCGTCGTGACGCTGCAGCCGTTCGCGCTCTATGCGGGAACAGCGATCCCGATTCCCGTTCTGATCGCGCTATTGGTGTGCCTGATTCCGACGACCATCGGCGCGTTGATCTCAGCGATCGGCATCGCCGGCATGGATCGACTAGTCCAACACAACGTGCTGGCAATGTCTGGACGCGCCGTCGAGGCGGCCGGCGATGTGAACACCCTCCTGCTCGACAAGACAGGCACGATTACGCTCGGCAACAGGCAGGCGACCGAGTTCGTGCCGGTCTCTGGTGTAACCGAAGGCGAACTTGCCGACGCAGCGCAGCTGGCTTCCCTGGCCGACGAAACGCCTGAAGGCCGTTCGATCGTCGTGCTGGCAAAGGAGAAGTATCACATCCGAGGACGTGAATTGTCGGACAAGGACGCCGTCTTCGTCGCCTTCACCGCGCAAACGCGAATGTCGGGCATCGACCTCGATGGTCGTGAGATCCGCAAGGGCGCCGCGGACTCAGTCGCCACATACGTCAAGGCGAATGGCGGCACCGTCTCACCGGAACTGCAGACAATCGTCGAACGGATCGCGCGCGCGGGCGGCACGCCACTCGTTGTGGCCGAGCGGCTGCGTCCTCTTGGTGTGGTCAATCTCAGGGACATCGTGAAAGGAGGGATGCCGCAGCGGTTCGCACACCTGCGAGCGATGGGCATCAAGACGGTGATGATCACCGGTGACAACCCGCTGACGGCCGCCTCGATTGCCAAGGAAGCGGGGGTGGACGACTTTCTCGCTCAGGCGACACCCGAAGACAAGATGACGCTGATCAAGCGCGAACAGGCCGAGGGGAAGCTCGTGGCGATGACCGGAGACGGTACGAACGACGCCCCGGCACTCGCACAGGCTGACGTCGGCGTCGCGATGAACACCGGGACGACCGCCGCGAAAGAAGCGGGCAACATGGTCGATCTCGACTCGAATCCAACGAAGCTCATCGAGATCGTAGAGATCGGCAAACAGCTGCTCATGACCCGCGGCGCCCTGACGACGTTCTCGATTGCGAATGACGTGGCGAAGTACTTTGCCATCATCCCGGCGATGTTCATCCTGGCGTTTCCGCAGCTCGCCGTACTGAATGTGATGCGACTGGCGACGCCAGAGTCGGCCATTCTTTCGGCGGTGATCTTCAATGCCGTCATCATCATCGGGCTGATTCCGCTGGCATTGAAAGGGATCGCGTACAGGCCGCTCGGCGCTGCGGCGATCTTGCGTCGAAACATGCTGATCTATGGTCTGGGTGGGATTGTGCTGCCGTTTGTCGCCATCAAGGTGATCGACATGGTGCTGGCAGCGGTCGGTCTCGCCTGAGCAGTAACCGGGTGGCGGATGGCGAGAATGCCCGAACAACGACCCACGGCAGACGCGCTGTTAGCGCGCATCAAGGAGCAGGATCGGGCTCGTTTGCGCATCTATGTCGGCGCCGCACCCGGCGTGGGCAAGACGTACGAAATGTTGCAGGAGGCGCATGCGCTCCGAGCGCGCGGCCTGGACGTGGCCATCGGGTACGTCGAGACCTATCGGCGTCGTGATACCGAAGCGCAACTGAAGGACCTCGAGATCATTCCTCGGCGACAGGTCGAATATCGCGGCGTCACGATGGAGGAGATGGACGTCGACGCCATCGTCCGCCGCAGGCCACAAGTCTGTGTCGTCGATGAACTGGCGCACACGAACGTGCCTGGCAGTCGGCGTGCGAAGCGGTACGAAGACGTGCTCGAGATCCTGGATGCCGGCATTCATGTGATGACGGCGGTGAACATCCAGCACCTCGAAACTCTCAACGATGCGGTCGCCAGGACAGCCGGGGTGCGGGTGCGAGAAACGGTTCCCGACACGTTTCTTGACCGTGCCGACGAAGTGATCAACGTCGACGTCACTGTCGAGGAACTGCGCAACAGGCTGCGGGAAGGAAAGATCTACCGGCCGGAGAAGGTCGAGCAGGCGCTGTCGAATTTCTTTCGCAAAGGGAATCTGTCGACGCTGCGCGAACTGGCGCTGCGCGCCGTCGCCGACGAGGTCGGCGAAAAGGCTGCGAGCTATCGAGCTCGAGAAGGTTTGGAACCCGCGCTGATTCCGGAGCGCGTCATGGTCTGCATGAGCTCAAATGCGCTGGCTCCGCGCGTGATCAGGACCGGTGCCCGCATTGCTGGCCGGCTGGGGTCGAGGTGGTACGCCGTGTATGTGGAAACGCCACGAGAACAGCCGAATCGGATCAACCCACATGATTCAGATGCGCTACAGCAGAATACGCGTCTCGCGGAAAGTCTGGGGGCAACGGTCGTTCGGGTTCGAGCTGATCGACCGGCTGATGGCCTGATCGCGTTCGCCCAGCGCGAAGGGGTGACCCACGTCATTTTTGGACAGAGTGCGCGATCTCGGTGGGAACTGCTCTGGCGTGGATCGACGCTCGACAGGTTCCTCGGTGCGGTTCCGGATGCAGCTGTCCAAGTCGTGCCGTTGACTGACTCGTATTTGTGAGGTGCGGTTGTGAAGCTCCGGTTGCCATCGGGCTCGCCGATTCGACTCATTTCCTCGGCACATGCCAGAGGAACCATGCGCTCGATTGCCTTCACGATGGTGCTCGTTGGTGCGACCGCCGGGTGCGATGTAGACAGCGCATTGAAGCAGGTGTCGGAGGCGCGCCGGCTGTCCGCAGACCTTCTCGTGCAATTCACCAAGGCCGCCGACACGTCAAACCGAGCCGTGATGGCCGACACCGACGAAGCGTCTGTTGCGTTCGCGCGCGAAGCAGAGCAGGCGAAGCTGGCGGCCCAGAAGAGCATCGACGCGTTGGGACCGATTCTGCAAGGCCTCAAGTTCTCTGATGAAGCCCGCCTATTGCAGGAGTTCGTCGGCCAGTTCGCAGAGTATCGCGAACTGGACCGCCGCATCCTCGACCTCGCGGTCGAAAACACGAACTTGAAGGCGCAGCGACTCTCTTTTGGTCCTGCTCAGGAGGCTGCTGATGCGTTCCGGGATTCTCTTGAATCCATCGCGCCCGCAGACGCAGCGAAAGACACATGGCGGGTGAAGGCGCTCGTCGCCGCGGCGGTGGCGAACGTGCGCGAAATGCAAGTGCTGCAGGCACCTCACATCGCCGAAGCCGACGATGCGGTGATGACGCGCATGGAGAAGGGGATGGCGACCTCGGAGACTGCTGCGCGGGCCGCGTTGGAGACGCTCGCGCCACTCGTGCAGCCCGCGTCCCGACCACGGATCGCCGCAGCCACCGCCGCCCTGGACAGGTTCGTTGTCCTGAACGCTCAGATCATGGCCCTGTCGCGGCGGAACACCAACGTGCGTTCCCTCGCGCTAGCCCTGAACCGGAAGGGAAAAGCCACCGGCACCTGTGAACACAGCTTAGCCGCGCTACGGGACGCCTTGGCCAAGCGTGGGTTCACGGGCACACGATAACGTTCCGACAGGAAGACCGATGTTGAGTTCCGGGCTATCGGCGAGTGCTGCGAGACGTAGCGGGCACTCACCGCTTCGCATTCCGAAATTGATGACGAGCGCGGAATGTTCGACGCGCTCGAAAGCATGCTGATGCTCGGTTAATCGGACCCAGTTGCGGATCGTCCAGTGCGGCCTGCCCCTTCACGAACGACTGTGGGAATGGCACTGAGGAGACCGGGAAACAACTCGCCACGTAAGCGGTTGTTTCTACTGGAGTTATGGATGTGGCTCGCCGGTACTGGACGATTTCCGCAACTGGTTGATTCGAGAAGCGGCGTAAATCGGTAGCGCTTCGCCACTATTTCGCCGAAGTGGCATGGGAACCCTGAGGGATCCGTTGTCCCGCCAGGATCGCTCTCGCCCGCGTGAGACCCGTGATTTGCAAAATCGAGACGCGATTCATCAGCCCGCCCGGCAGCGCGGGCCGCTTTGACGCGGCGGTGACATGCGCACGCCGCCTCGTCGGACACCAGCCCGCAATGTGCGCGCGTGAACGCCACCACCTCTGCGCGTGCGCGCTGCAACTGCTTGCGAAACGCGTCAAACGTGATTTGCAGGATCTCCGCGGCCTCCGGTCCCGAGACGTCGAGGATCTCGCCAACGATGTACGCCAGGCGGTGCGGCCGATCGAGACACTGCAGCATTGCCATGGTGCAGCGAACTTTCATTAATTCGCCGCTTGACACATACATTTCCATTTGCGAATATAGCCATATGGCGATTAACACCGCTGCGGATCGACTCAGCGCGGCCCTCGCGGCGCTGGCGGATCCCACCAGACGCGCCATTCTCGCTCGCTTGGCGTCCGGCGAGGCGGATGTGTCCGAGCTCACGAAGCCATTCGCGCTCAGCCAGCCGACCATCTCCAAGCATCTCAAGGTGCTCGAGCGCGCCGGCCTGATTGCGCGCCGGCGCGATGCCCAGCGGCGTCCCCGCCGGCTCGTCGCCGCACCACTCAAGAGCATCGACGACTGGCTGGAATCGTATCGGCGCCTCTGGGAAGAGAAGTTCGCCAGCCTGGATGATTACCTGAGCGAGCTGCCGAAAAAGGAGAAAGGCCGTGGACGCACGAAACGACGGTAGGAGAGCGGTCGGAATCAATCGCGCGACAGTCGCCATGCCGTCCGATCGCGACATCGTCATAACGCGAGTGTTCGACGCGCCTCGGGAGGTTGTCTTCGACGCGTGGACGAAGCCTGAGCACGTCACCCGGTGGTGGGATCCCAACCGAAGACCGCTCGCAGTGTGCGAAATCGACTTGCGACGTAACGGCGCGTTCCGCTTCGTGAACAGCGGGCCGGACGGAGCCGTCCACCCATTCGATGGCGTCTACCGTGAGATCGAGCCGCCTCGACGGCTCGTATTCACCACCCGAGTCGCGCCCTCGGGCGCCGAGTCCGTCGGAACGCTGGTCTTCAGCGAGCACGAAGGGCAGACAACATTGACGCTGACGATCACCTGCCAATCAAAGGCGGATTGCGATGCCTTGCTCCAGATGCGCGTCGATCTCGGAACGATGCAAACGCTCGACAACCTGTCTGAGTACCTCGCCGCAGGGATGGACACCATATCGGGCGATGCGGACCAGGAGCAGCGATGACGTCGCGGCGTCGAACGGGGATCGGCGCGTGCATCGTGGTCGTGTGCGTGCTCGCCGCGAGCCTCGTTCTCACTTTCGGGCAACACCCGTTACGGGAGATCGGTATGAATGGAACAGTAAGGTCGGCGGACGGAACCGAGATCGCCTACACAACGCTCGGAACTGGGCCGGCGTTGATCATCGTGGACGGCGCGTTCTGCTATCGCGACAACGGTCCCGCGGCGCAGCTTGCGTCGGTTCTCGCCGAGCATTTCACGGTATTCACCTACGATCGGCGCGGCCGCGGCGCGAGCAGCGATTCGGCGCACCACGGCACCGAGCGTGAGGTGGAGGACCTCCGGTCCCTGGTGAAGGAGGCACACGGCTCCGCGTTCGCGGTCGGCATCTCGTCGGGTGGCGCCCTCGCCCTCCAGGCAGTCGAGGCGGGCGTCAGGTTTTCCGGACTTGTGTTGTACGAGCCGCCGTTCATCGCGGACAACGGTCGTCCGCGGTCGTATCTGTCACAGAGACAACATCTCAACGAGCTTGTGTCCCGGGGCGATCGCGCCGGCGCGGTCCGGTTCTTCATGACGAACATCTATGAGGCACCCGCCGCTTTTGTCACGGTGATGCCGATCGTCATGCGTAAATCGTGGACGAAGAACAAGTCCGTCGCACATACGCTTGAATACGATCTCGCGCTGCTGGACAATTGGTCGGTCTTGCAAAAGCCCGGCGTTGAGATGGTGGTGCCGACGCTGGTCATGGGCGGAGCGAAGAGTCCTGCCACATTGAGAGAGGCCGTCGCGATGGTCGCCGGCAAACTGCCAAACGCGCGGCAGGTCTACCTGGAAGGGCAGGATCACAACCTGTCGGCTCCGGCCGTTGCGCCTGTCATCGTCGACTTCTTCGGCTCGATTGCGGGTGGTGCGACTGCTCGTGGCTCGTCATCGACGAGTTCGAGGTCAGTGCCGCGAGTCCTTCCGCATCACCGACAGGCGGGTTAGGAGCGCGATGATAAGTGACGAGCACCGCTTCGCCGCTTCGTTCGACATCGACCAGGCGCAGGTCAATCGGAAGGGTGCCCTCTGGAAAGAGACGCCGCCCTTCGCCAACCACGATTGGGAATATCAGCAGGCGGTACTCGTCGACAAGGTCCGCCTCGATCAGCTTTTCAACGAGACTGCAGCTGCCGGCGACGATCAGGTGACCGTCGGCTTTGCGCTTCTTCACTTCCGTGACCGAATCGCCGCGCAGCAACTGCGAATTCTGCCAGCCGTCCGCCCGGTCCAGCGACCCGGACAGGACAAGCTTGCGCATGCGATTCATCTTGATCGAGAAGTCATCACTGCGCGCAGGCCAGAGGCCGGAGAACTTTTCCCACGTTCGGCGGCCGAGCATCATGGTTCCGGTGTCCATCAGCTCGCCCAATTTGAACTTGTCGCCGGCGACCGCCTTCGGACCCGATCGAAATGCCCAGCCCCCGGTGCGCGTACGTTCAGCCCCGTCGGGATCCTGCGTGACGCCGTCAAGCGTGATGAATTGAATGACTATCAGCTTGTACACTGCTGCTCCTGATTTGCGCGCCAGGCATCTAAGGCTTCACTGTGCCGTGCGCCGCCGGCCTTCCCCGATGCAAGCCGTCGGCGACCATCGACGCTGCGCCGCCAACCAGCATCGTGATCGCGAGGCCGCCCCACGCCATCGGTTGGCGAGCATTGAAGAACACCCTCGGTACCCACACGAATATCCCGAACAGCGCGAGCAGCACGGTCAGCAGTTTCGCCGCGCGAGCCGACTGCACGTCAACGGCGATGGATACGCCGGCAAGAACCATCGCGACCCCGGTTGCCGCCGCCCAGAAACGCTGCCCTGGCGGAATCCACTTTGGTACCAGCCTGGCGGTGAGCGCCAGCGCGAAGAAGTGTGCCAGCCCCAGTCCGACCACGCACAGTCCAAACAGGCCGCGACACGCCGTCTCCGCTTTCGGCAGCCATCGCGCATTCGTCGGAGCGACGCGGACGTAGGAGAACAATGCGGCGATCACCGGAGCGAGTTGTTCGGCGAATCCCGACCACGTCCCGGACAATTGCGGAAAGCCGATCACCCGTCTTAGCCAGAGCCACGCAAACGGGGTGTAGACCGCTGCGGAAAGCAGCAGGGCGGCGCGCGTGGTCTTTCGCCATTGCAGCCCGGCGCCTGAGGCGAACATCAGCGCGGCCGCGGCGTACGCCAGCAGGCGACGGTACGGAATGCCGTCGGGAACCGGATGCCAGTTGGTGGCAAAACCTGCGGTCGCAAACCCGATCATCGCGAGCACGATCGACGCAGCGCCGTACAGGTGCCTGCCTCGCATCACGACAGGCCTCCCGCGGGTCTCGGCGGCATGGTTCCGTGGTTGCGCAACGTCGCCGCCGTGTCTCTGAAGGCCGCCCACGCAGCAGCGGCGAGCGCGCCGCCCACACTGACACGCCGAACGCCCCTGTCGGCCAGGTCCGCGACGGTGAACGCGGACCCGAGCATCAGCACGTTGAGCGGTTTCGGCGCCACGGCTTTCACGATCTGATCGATCGCGGAAAGCTCCCTAACGCCGGGCGCGTAAAGGCAATCCGCGCCCGCGCGGCTATACGCTTGCAGCCGGGCAATGGTGTCATCCAGGTCCGGGTTGCCGCGGATGAACCCTTCGGCGCGAGCAACCAGTAGCACGTCGGCGCCCGTCGAGCGGATCGCCTCTTTCGCTCCCCTCACACGCTCAGCAGCTTCGCCAATTTCGTATCGCACGCCGTGGCTGAAGTCCTCGATCGACAGACCGGCGATACCGGTGTCGACCGCGGCAGCGACGTATCTCCACAGTTCCTCCACGTCGGCGGCGTAGCCCGCTTCGAAGTCGGCGTTCACCGGCAGAAGCGTGGCGGCGCAGATTTCGCGCAAGTGCGCGAGCATTTCCTGGCATGACAGCTGCCCGTCTTCCCGTCCACGCGCCCATGCGGCCCCCGAACTGGTGGTCGCCAGGGCTGCGAAACCCAGTCGCTCGAGGTGCTTCGCGCTGCCCACGTCCCATGGATTTGGGATGACAAAGCACCCGTGTTCATGCAGCGCGCGAAAGCGAGCCCGCTTGCCTTCAAAGTTGTTCATTGTGGTATCCAGCGCAGCCTCGAGCGCTTCGTCGGCGTAAGGACCACCCGCTCGATCGGCCCGTTGAGTAGCGGCGATTGCACCAGGCGTGCTCGACTGCTTTCGTCCAGGGGCAGGAAAGTTCGCGTGAGCGCCGGTTCGTCCGGCATGACTCCGATCCACACCACGAAGGGGCCGTCGGTTCTGATCGGCAACTGAGGAAAATTGTTGGCGGCATCGAGGGTGCACAACAATCCGGCTTCTGCGTACACCCGCAGCCCGAAACTGCGCGAACGTGGGGTCGGCGTCCCGCGCGAACTCCTCCGCACGGCCTGCCTGCACCGGGTAAATCATCGCGACGGCTATTCCACGCGCACCGTCCGGGTCCTCGACCGGGTCGACCGCCGGCAGAACCGTCACCGGCCGCTCCGCGCTGACGGGACGAAGCAGCAGGACGTTGTCGCTGTCGTCAATCAGCGCGTTCAGTGTCGACCGGTGCTCCTTCCACAGCGGTCCGTAGTAGAAGCTCGCATTCGCCCTCGCCCGTTCATCCATGTCATGGAACCCGCGCAGCCACAGGAAGTGGTCTTTCTTGTCACGCTCGAAGAACTGTCCTACGGCCAGGGCACCCAACTGCTGGAAGGCTTCCGGGAAGTACGTCTCGAAGTACCGCGCGAAGTGCTCTCGTTGTCCCGGCTTGATCGTGTATCGCCGCAGTTCGATGACCTCGAACGCATGTTGCTGTGGAGACACTGGAACGGTTAACCAGAGTATGAGGAGCAGCAGCCACTTCATTCGTCACTCCCGTCTGCGCTGCGGAAACGCCTGTCGTAATCGGCCAAATAGGCGGGTTCGGGAATGTGCGCTCGCAAACGGCCATCAGCCTGCGGCGCGGACGAGTGCAATGCAAGCGGCAGCACCCCTGCCCACACCGGCAGCCCGTAGTCGGCTTCGTCGTCGCTCGGCGGGCCGGTTCGGACTTTCGCCGAAGCCTCTTCGACCACGAATTCGAGCACCGTCGTCGCTTTCAGCTCTTGATCGGTCGGCAGTCGTACGTCCTGCCAGCGCCCCGCCACCACGTGATCGGAGATCACCTTCAGTGCGGCTCTCTTCTGGCCGGCGTCCTCAATTTTCTTCGCCGTCCCGAATGCGGCGACCGATCGATAGTTCATCGAATGGTGAAACGCCGAGCGCGCCAGGACGATTCCGTCCACCAGTGCAACCGTCACGCACGTGGGCACGCCGGCGGAGAGCTCTCGCATCATCCGGCTTGCCGCGGACCCGTGAAGATAGAGGGTTTCGCCCTGCCGTCCGTAGAGCGTGGGGATGACAAATGGCTGATGCTCGACCGCGAACCCGACAAAGGCGAGGAACGCCGCATCCAGGATGTCTGTGACGGCGGTCCATTCGTGCGTACCGCGCTCGGGGAGGCGGCGGAGCTTGCTGCGCATGGTCGGAATCATCGTGGAGGAAGGCCTCTGGTCAAGGACTATGGCTGGGTTGGCCGGGCCATCCGCGTGAAGGTGAGGTGCGTGACGCCGGAAGGCGTCGAGACCGCCTCGATGGCGTAGTTCGCCTCGAGCGCTTCGAGGCCGTCCCACAGTCGCACGCCGCGGCCGAGCACGATCGGCACCTGGACCAGGTGGATGTGGTCGACGAGGCCCGCGGCGATGAAGTCGCGCGCAACCGTCGGCCCTCCGCCGATCCGGACGTCCTTCCCGCCTGCTGCCTTTTGGGCGACGTCAAGCGCCTCGACCGGTGAGGCGTCGATGAAATGGAAGGTGGTCCCGCCCTCCATCCCGATCGAGGGCCGCGGCCGATGAGTGAGCACGAACGTCGGCGTGTGGAAGGGCGGCTTGGGGCCCCACCAGCCCTTCCAGCCGGCGTCGTCCTGCCACCCGGGCGGACCGAACTTATTTGCACCCATGATCTCGGCGCCGATACCGGGCCCCGACTGCTGGGCAAACGCGTCATCGGCGCCGGCGCTGCCACCAGGGCGCCCCAGCATCGCGGCACCGAATCGGGTGGCGAACATCCATTCCGCCAGCCGTCTGCCGGCGTGACCCATGGGCGCGTCCGCGCTCTGGCCCTCACCGGTGCCGAAACCGTCCAGCGAGATGAACAGGTTGTGTATCCGTGTGCGTGTCATATAGCTGCCGTCTGCTTGTTGATGTCGTTCTTGGCTTCGAACCGCCAACCTCTGGATCGTCCATCGAAACCGGCCGTGAGCACAGATCCAGAATGGTGAACTAGAGTAGGCCAGTTGCCGGCCTAGTGTTCGTCTGAAAACTGGCACTTCATCGATGGCATGGGCCGCAGTACCCTCGGAGCGCGTATGAACGACACCGAGCTGGCCAATATCCTTGTGACCCGGCCGGACCGATCCGAAGCAGCGGACTACTACTTCAATTACATCAGGCTCGTCCCGGCCGGAAACATCTGCGACATACTCGCGGCTCAATGCGACTCGCTCGTGACCTTCTTCGGCGGGATCACGGTGCGCCAGTCGAAGAGGACCTATCAGCCAGGCAAATGGAGCATTGCTGATACCCTCTCGCACGTCATCGACGCCGAACGCCTCTTCGTCTTCCGCGCCTGGTGGTTCGCGCGCGGCTTCGACGCGGCGCTCCCGAGCTTCGATCAGGAAGTCGCCGCCAACGCGGCGCGCGCCTCCGAGCGCCCGTGGTCGACGGACGTAGAGCATTTTCATATCGTCCGAAGCGCAACCGTCGCATTCTTCAAGAGTCTGCCGTCAGAAGCCTGGCTGCGCCGTGGTATAGCAAGTGGCCACCCGTTCTCGGTTCGGGCTCTGGCCCATGTGGCAGCGGGACACGCGATTCACCACACACGAGTCGTGCATGAGCGTTACCTTGCGTTGTAGATCACAAGCAAGTCGAACGACACATTCCACGTCGCGCCAACGTTCTCGAGGGATGTGAGCGGTCGAGAAAGGCGACTATGGTTGCGAGAGTCTGGCATGGGTGGACGACCCCGGCGAACGCGGAGGCCTATGAAGCGATGCTGAAGCCGGAACTGCTGCCTGGCGTGAGCCGGAAGAAGGGTTACCGCGGAAGCTATCTGCTGCGGCATGATGCAGGCGCGGAAGTCGAGTTCATTACCATCCTGCTCTGGGATTCCCTCGATGACGTCCGCGCGATTGCCGGCGCAGATTGCGAGGCGGCGGTCGTACCGGAAGAGCGCCGCCGCTACTTGAGCCGCTGGGACGATCGCGCCGCGCACTTCGATGTCGCCGCAACACACGGGCCGCCGCAATGATCTCGTTCTCCCAAAGCCGCGACGGTCGCATGGTTCCGTTATTTGCCGCGCGAATTCTCCTCGACCGGAATTTCGAAGGCCGGTCGTTCACTTGCCGCGAGCGCTCGCGGCCAGCCGTCGCACGCCTTCGTCGAGTTCTTGTCGGTTCAGCGCCGCGAATCCGAGACGCACGAATGGTTGAGGCCTGCCATCCAGACTAAAGGCGGCCCCGGTCACCATCATAGCGCCGCGATCCTGTGCACGAGCAGCCCAGTGCTCCACATCAAAGCCTTTCGCGGCCTTCAGCCAGAGTGCGATGCCGCCGGCCGGGAC
Source organism: uncultured Acidobacteriota bacterium (assembly GCA_963750475.1). Taxonomy (GTDB): domain Bacteria; phylum Acidobacteriota; class Vicinamibacteria; order Vicinamibacterales; family 2-12-FULL-66-21; genus JALZOC01. The sequence goes on along the minus strand of CAVVQQ010000003.1, from coordinate 176,741 downwards.
ATCGAACGAGACGCGCGCACCAAGCTGGTCGCGAAGCGCTGCCACCAATGTATCCCGGCGCGCGTGGTACTCGCGTCTGACACGGCGAATGTGTCGTTGAATTTCGCCTTCCTCGAGTAGTTCCGCGATCGCGTACTCGAGCACCTGGTCCCCCTGCATGTCGATCAACGATCGGTGGGCCGCAATGCGCTCAATAAGTGGAACTGGCGCGACGACGTACCCCAACCGCAACGCAGGGGCAAGCACCTTGGAGAACGTCCCCACGTAGATCACCAGGCCGAACCGGTCGGCGCTCGCGAGGGGTAACACCGGCCGCCCGTCATAGTGAAATTCATGGTCGTAGTCATCCTCGATAATCGCAAATCGGTGGGCACGCGCGAGCTCCATGAGCCTCAGCCGTCGTCCGGCCGACATGGTCACGGTGGTCGGATATTGGTGATGCGGTGTGACGTAAACAGCTCGCACACGCTGTTGAGTAATGACACGTTCCAAACCGTCTATATCGATTCCATCGTTGTCAACGGGCACGCCGATCACCTTCGCGCCAACCTGCCGAAATACCTCCCACGCAGATCGATACCCCAGTGCTTCGACCACGACGATGTCGTCGGGACGAAGAAAGGTCTTTGACAACAGCGCCAGTGCCATCTGGCTGCCGCGCGTAATACAAACGTTCTCCGGGCCAGCCGCCAGGCCTCGGGTTGACGCCAGCATCGTCGACACGGCCTGACGAAGACGGGGATGACCCTCGCTCGGTCCGTAGGCGAGGAGCGCGCCAGACTTGTGGCCCATCGCACGTCGCAGTGCGCGGCCAATCACGATGCCCGGCGCGAGACGCACGTCCGGCCGGCTCGGCGCGAACAGTAAGCTGCCGCGCGGTATCTCGTACGGGCGTTCGGCTCTCGGTGCAGGGAGCAACTCGAAGCTGGTCCGTTCAGCCATGGCACCGGGGAGCTCCCAGGCTGTCATTCGCCTCGGCGGCGGATCTGGCAGATCGGTCGAGACGAAGGCGCCGCGCGCGGGCTGGTTGACGATCCAGCCTTCCGCGACGAGCTCGTCGAAGGCGGCAACTACGGTCAGCCGCTGTACGCCGAGTGTGCGCGCCAGCGTTCGAGTGACCGGGCAACCGATCACCTGGCCGCAAGCGACGACGTCGGATGTCTTTCGTCACCGCACGTGCGATTTGCTGAAACAGCGGCACGCCACGTCGCCGCTCGAGCGCGAATGTCACCTCCCAACGGGCCATGCCATGTTGTACTTCAATTTGGAACGACTGGACTAGTCGATGTGCTCGTTCTGGACGTGTTATCGAGGCCACGGCCAGGCCGCGCAGTCGGTGTCGACATGCGTGGGACGTGTGAGTGATGGCGAGCGCGACGACCCGTCATACGAGATCTCCCCAGTGCTCGCATCACTAACTCTCGACGTCACTCGCTTTCGACTGAACTTCTGGGCGCCGGCGGTTAGCTGTCCAGCCAGTTGCGGACATCGTCCAGTGCGGCCTGTGCGTCACAAATGTCTGAGGGAGTGAGACTTAGGAGAGCGGAAAAATACGGGCCGTGCAAGTAGTTGATTTATTGCTCTTACGGTATGGCTCGCCGCACTGGACCATTTCCGCAACTGGTTGATTCGAGAAGCGGCGTAAATCGCGAGCGTTTCGCCACTATTTCGCCTTCCTGCACCGATCCGGACTCTGCGAACCATCACTCCCGAGGCGCGTCTCCACGTCCACTCATCGGCGTGCTTCACACGCCCAACCGGCCCTCCTTCACGAATGAACGCAGCTCAATGACGGAACCTCACAGCTGTTCGAATGTCGCCCAGCGCAGCCAATCTCAAGAAGCACCACATCGACCTCCTCGGCGCTCAGGCTTGTGGAGCGACCCGACCGGCTTGAGATCCAGGCCCGCTCGCTCGATGAACCTCGGACCCCGGTCATGGGGCGAACCGGCAGGTGATGTGGTCGGCGTTCATCACCATAGGGGGCGATCGCATCCGGATCATCTCCCTCAGGCGAAGACGGGATGAAGAAAGGCAGCGTACCTTCAAGACTAGGGCACTCCCGGCCGCCCAACTTGACGCCATGCACGACGCCGGCGTTCACCTGTTGTCGGTCATGTGGATCTTGCCAAGGCCGTCAGCCCTGGGCGGCGGTTCAACGCGGCAATGTCGACTTCCCGTGGACCTGCTGCGTGAGATTCGATCAAGAAGCCCGTCGGCCCGGCAGGCGTTCATCAAAGTACGCCTGGCCGACTCGCTCGTGAAGAACCCAGTGAGGCGACGGCCTACGTGAGCGAGGCCCGAACAACGAGGCCTTCGAAGCCCTGCTGTGCTCAGAGTGTTTGATGAGCACGGCCTCAGTCTTGATGCGCGCTCGCTTGGGCGTTTTATTCCAGCCGAAGTGCGTCCGTGGGATTCACCTTCGAAGCCCGCCAGGCGGGGATGAACGCCGCCACGAGCGCGCCGGCGGTGAGGAGCAGAGTGGCGGCGGCGACAGTCTGGGGGTCGGTCGCCGTGAGGCCGAACAACTGGGACTGGAGGACTCGGCCGAGCGCGACGATGCACGGGAGTGCAATGGCGACGCCGACCGCGATCATAGTGACGGCATCGTAAAGAATGAGCCGGACCGCCGAGCCGACGGTGGACCCAAGAGCTAGGCGGAGGCCGATCTCACGTGTGCGGCGGGTGACGACGAACGACATTACACCGTAGAGACCGATCAACGACAGCAAGAGTGCAAGCGCGCCGAACCCGCCGGAGACCGCCGCCAGCATGCGTTCGGTCGTGAGCGAGCGGTTGACCTGATTGTCGAGGGTCCGGAAGCTCAGGAGCGGCAATTGTGGGTCGGCAGCAAGGACGACGTTGCGAATGGACTGGAAGGCCTGCTCGGGCGTGCCGCGAACCTTGACGTAGAAGGCGGTGTCGAACTCGTCGTGGCCCTCGAAGATCGGAAAGAGAATCTGCTCGGAGTGATCGCGGAGGTTGCGATAGACGAAGTCCGTCACGACGCCGACGATGAAGGTTTCCGGCTGAACGTCGGGGCCGGAGCCCTCCCCAATTCGCACGCCGATGGGAGCGACGCCCGGAAGGTACTCGGCGGACAAACGCCTCGTTTACGATGGCGGAGCGGCGGCGGCCGGACTCGCCCGGAGGCAAGGAGTCGCGCTCGTCGAAGTTGCGGCCGGCGACGAGGTGGATGCCGAGTGTGGAGAAGAAACCGGGGCTGACCGCGTTCTCGTGGACGTCTCGATCGGTCACGATGCGGCGGTCGGCCTGGATGGTGAATGGGTTGTCCCAGCTCCCGCCCGTGAGAAAAGCGTAGCGCACGACGGCCGAGGAACTGACGTTCGGTAAGGCGCGGACCTCGGCATCGATGCGGCGGACGAGGCGGCTGGAGTCCGCTGGCGTATGCCCGTTCTTGTGTGGGGCAAGGCCGAACGATACCAGGCTGGCGGTGTCGAATCCGGGGCCTTTGGCGATCAGACCGGACAGGGAGCGTAGGAACAGAGCGGCAGCCACCACGAGAATCAGGGACAACGCCACCTGCAAGGTGACGATGCATTTGCGGAGGCGAATGCCGCCGGACTGCGTACCTCCGCGCTCACGGAGCGCAGTGGCCAGGCTGTCGCGACCAGCATGGAGGGCGGGCGCGAGCCCGCTGGCCAGGCCGGCGACGAGGCTCGCCAGACACGCGAAGACGAGGAGTCGCAGGTTGATGCCGGCGCTGAGGGCGTTCTCGGTGACGTCGTACGGGAGAAAGCTCAAAAGGACGCGCATCGCGAGCGGCGCAAGGGCGACGCCGAGCGCACCGCCGACGACCGCAAGCAGCACGCTCTCGGCGAGGAGCTGGCGGCCAACGCGGCCGCGCGACGCACCCAGGGCGAGGCGAGTCGCAATCTCTCGGCCCCGTGCGGAGCCGCGGGCGAGGAAGAGACCGGCGACATTCAGGCAGGCGAGGCCGAGCAGAAGGATCGTCGCGGCGAAGAGCATCCAGAGCGGTTGCGACAGGCTGCGCCGCAAAGGTGAAAAGCCTTGCGGTGCGGGGGTGAGACTCAGTATTGACGCGAGATAGCGTCGGTGCCGCTCGGCGGTGATGACGGGAAAGCCGGGGCGGCGCGCGTTCTCCTCCAGCCATGTCTTGAACCAGGGCTGAAGGCCGGCTTGCGCCTGCGCAGCGGTGAGTCCGGGACGGAGCCGGCCGAGGATCTGCATCCAGCGAGTCGGACGGTCGAAGACATCTTCGACGCCAGGGATAGCCTGTGCGTACATGGACGCGGGCATCCAGAGGGCTGGCACGGCACCTACATCCACGCCCCGGAAGCGTGCGGGCGCCACGCCCACGATCGTCATCGGGTGGTTGTTGATCGAGACCTTCCGGCCGACGACATCAACAGCGCCTCCGAACTGCGCCTGCCAGAAGCCGTAGGAGAGCACGACGACTTGCCCAGCACCGGGGGCGCCATCATCGTCCGGTTCGAGGACGCGGCCGAGCGCGGGCTCGATGCCGAGGACCGGGAAATAGCTGCCGGAGACGAGTTCGGCGGTGATCGGTCGTGGATCGCTGCCGGCCGAGAAATTCACGGAACCGACCTGGGCGCGGCAGACGACGCCGTCGAAGACACCGGTCTGATGCTGGGCGTCTCGGCAGAACGGGTACGACATCAGGTTGAAGGAACCAAAGCCGCCGGTCACATGTTCGCCTTCCCAGTCGACGAGGACGAGGCGCTCGGGCTCGCGGATTGGGAGTGCGTGGAGGATCAGCTGGTCGACGAGTGAATAGATGGCCGTCGTCGCGCCAATTCCGAGTGAGAGCGAGAGCAAGGTGGCCGCGGTGAAGCCAGGGCTGCGGAAGAATGCCCGGACGGAGAAGCGGAGATCGTAGAGGAAATCGCGAAACCAGCGACTGAGCCACACATCGCGAACCTCCTCGCGCACCTTGTCGAGGCCAAGTTCGACGGCGACTAAGCGGCGCGCCTCGGCCTTGGTGATACCGGTGGCGGTGAGATCGGCCACGCGGCGTTCGACGTGATATTGGAGCTCACGGTCGAGATCGCGCTCGAGGGACCGTCGGCGAAACCAGTTGAACAAAGGTGTCATCGGCTGCCCTCGCCACAGATCAGGTCGACGGCAACGGACAGGCGCGCCCAGCTCTCCTTCTCGAGGGTGAGCTGACGGCGTCCAGAAGAAGTCAGCGCGTAGAACTTGGCGTCCCGGCCGGTTTCGGACGGTTTCCACTCGGCGCGGAGCCAGCGTTTCTGCTCCAGGCGATGAAGGGCGGGATAAAGCGAGCCCTGATTGATCTGGACCATCGAGCGGGAGATCTGGCCCACGCGCTGCGCGATCCCATACCCGTGGGCGGGTTCGAGGGAGAGGATCTGCAGAATCAGCATGTCCAGCGTGCCTTGCGGAATGGGGAAACGTCGAGAGGGCATTGGTACCTCAACCTTCTAGATGTCACCCTACTCGCTCGATACATCGAAGGTCAAGGTATGTCGACAGGTGTGCTGAATCCGGAAGGCACGAGCCACACACTCGATCACTCAAACGACGACACCAAGCAACAACAATCACGGATGGCGCCAAGCAGTGAGGAGGAACGATGAGCGTTCCACTGTCTGATGGTGCACGCGACATGGGGGATTCATCGATGGGCGAATGCAGGAGGCTCGCACCAAGCGGAAGAGCGCTCAGCCAGTTGCGGAGAACGTCCAGTGCGGCCCTCCGCGTCTCAAATGTATGAAGGAATGCGACTTGGAAATCTGCCGACTATCGGTATCTTGCAAGCAGTTGATTCGGTTGAGCTTACGGAGCTGGCTCGCCGCACTGGACGATTTCCGCAACTGGTTGATTCGAGAAGCGGCGTAAATCGCGAGCGTTTCGCCACTATTTCGCCTCTTGGGTCGATACGATGGCGGTGTCGTGAGGTGGCGGGAGGACTGCACGGCCGAGTCGGTACGCGCGAGCGGCCGGCCGGCGAGGATTATCGTCCGCGAAATGCAGCCGAACTCTGTCAAGCTGACCCGGCGGTGGGAAGATCTCCGCCGCTTTCCGGGCTTAGCGAGTCACATCCTAGAGTAACCGCGCAGCAGCGCCGATTCGCGTTGCGGGACTGTAAACGGTTCAGACCGCGTGCGCCTGATAGTTCGCGTTCGCAGCATCGAGGATTCGGGTCACCCGGTCGCGCACAGCCTCCGGTACGGCCAGAACCGCCAGGCGCCTCGCTCGTGTCAGGCCAACGTAGACGACGCGCTTTGCCTCATCGTCGACGCGATTTTCCCAGGCTTGGACGAGCTGTTCAGTGCGCGTGAAACCTTGGCCGTCCGAGGGGATGACAAGGCACACGGCGTCATACTGTCGCCCTTTCGCCTCGTGAACCGTCGCAGCGGTTAGCGCCTCGGGATCCGCATCCGCGAGACAACGGTGCCAGGTCGCCCCGGCGCGAGTCTGAAAGTAGCGCCTCTCCGTGATGCCAGCAGCATAGGTCAGTCCCAGAGTTCGCACTCTGCCATGAAGTGCCTCTACCCAAGCCGTTCGGGCCGCGTCGGTGTTCGCACACGATCGTGGCAATCCGGTGAGCAACGCCAGTGCACTGCGGCGCAACCAGCGACGGTCAATGTTGCGGCGCTCCGCGGCCGCGACCGGGTCCTCACCATCCGCAATCGCGCCCATGAGTTCGAGAACCATGCGTTCACCGACGCGGAGGGCGCGTTCGCGGCCGCGCGAGGAGGTCGAGGACGCCCACAGTACGCCGATGGCGGCGGCAAGACGCGCGACCTTCGAAATCCCCACATCCTCCTCGGCACCCGATCCGCAAACGCGAAGCGCATTGCGCCTTGCGTGCGCGAGCACGACGCTGTCAGCCGGCGCGATTCCAGCCGCGCGCAACTGCGCGACGAAGAATGCACCGATGCCGCCGGTTGCCGTGCGTCCCGGATAAGCCACAACGCGCACGGGCTCTGCAAAATGCGCCGCGTCCTCCAACGACACATCGGGGTCAGTGCGCCGGCGCAGCGTCGCTGCCACGGCGCAGATCGCCGGACCGCTCCGAAAGTTTCCGGTTAACGAGAGACGGTCGGCCGGCGCATAGGCATCTGACACCAAACGAAGGTCAGCGGGCGTGTCGTGGCGAAAACCGTAAATCGCCTGGTCCGGGTCGGCAACGACAGTCACAGGCACGCCTGCATTCCGAAGCCAGGTCAGAATGTCGCAGTCAAGCGGATTGCAGTCTTGACCTTCGTCCACAATCACTTCGGCGAAGCGTGCCGACAGTGCGCGACCCACCGCATCCGACCAATCGTTGCGGCGGAACCGCTGCACCACTTCCACCCGCACATCGGCAGCGCTGAAATACCCGCGTCTACGCAGCGCAGCGCGTCGACCAGCCGCCGCGCGCTCATACGCGAGCCGATTGCGCGTGACATGGTCGCGCAACGCCTGCACTCCGATTCCAGCAGGGTCGATCCGGTTGTCCGCGGCGTTGAAGAGGTCGAGACTTGGTGCTTCGCCGGGGAATGCGAGCTGGCCGCCCAATCGGACATCGATACCGAGCGTGTCCCAACTGTCGACCACGACGGGCTTGACGTTGACACCGGCTACGCCGCCAGGCGCAAACAGGAAGTGCCGCAGAAATCCGTCGAACGTGCTGACAAAGTGCGGGAAACGCAGAATCACATCCAGCGCGTTCTCACGGCAACGCTGCGCGAATTCGTCAATCGCGGAATTCGTGAACGACAGCACCGCAACGCCGCGGCTGGGTCCGAGCGTCGGCGCGATGCGCGCAACACGCGCCACGATAGCTCTCGTCTTGCCGGCGCCTGGGCACGCTTCGACAAACGCACCCCGGGGATGACCTGCGACGGCGCGCTGCTCTTGCGTGAGATTCATGCTTCGCTGATCCGGGCGATGGCTTGACGGATATAGTCCGGCACGACAAACGCACGCCCCGCGACGATTCGTTCGGCAAGACTCTGCGCGAAGTCGCCTTTTCGTACGTCCATTGCCTTCATCAGACCAACGAATCCTGCGGCACGGTCGTTTTCGGGACGAGCCGCGACCTCGTTGTCCCATCGCTGTGCCGACCGCGGATGCAGCTCAAGAAATACCTCCCGAAGCACGTCGGCGTTGCCCGCCGCGTAAAGCGAATGCTCGAGTGTCACGTCGTTCGTGAACACAGCAAGCTTTTCTCTCGTGCCGAAGCCGTCAGCGAGCGCATAAAGCGCGACGGCGCGGTCTGCGAGCTGCGGATCGCGGTCGGTCATCACGACAACCCGATCGGCCACGCTCGCCCCGTTTGTAGTACGCAGTAGAACTTCCACATAGGGCGAAAAGTCGACCCCGTCGATCGCGACCAAGACCGCGCCGCGAAATCGTTGGAGCCCGGCGGCATCGTTTTGCAGGACATGCAGCTTGGCGATCGCCGGCAGAAGCAGCGCTTCGGCGATGCCTTCGACAAGCAGCGCCCGATCGCCAAACAGCAACGCCGAACGTGTGACATCGACATAGCGGCTGACCTTCTTCAGCGACGCATCCGACATGCCCAAGCTGTCGATCGGGATGGCGACAGTGCGACGGGACATCACGCCGTCCTGCCGCTCGCGTGCGCTGCGAACGACCACAATGTGCTCAGGACCGACCCATGCGGTCAGGTTCGGAGAGTGTGTCGTCACAACGATCTGAATCCGGCCTTCGGGTTTCCCTGCGACCGGGGCGCGCTCGGCGGACTTATTCGCCTGCAGCAACAGAAAATCGAGCATGAGCATCTGAAGCTGCGGGTGCAGATGCGCCTCCGGCTCTTCGACGAGGAACAACGTCAGGTCCGCGTCCCGTGCTTTCGCAAGCTCGACGATGACGGTTGCGATGTAAAGAAGATTGGCGTAGCCCAGGCCGGACGAAACAATGTCTTCGAGCGGGATGCCGGCGTCTCCGAACTTGAAACGAAGGTCACGGGCGACGTCGCTCAGCGCCTCGGTGGTGAAGTCGAGGGATGTGGCTTGGGTGCGAACGCCTTGCGTGAGATCGCGAAGCGCGTCGCTGATTTGCGCATTGACGTCCGTGACGACGCGGTGCTGCGCTGGCGCGCGTCTGACATGCGCAAGAAATCCCGCTTCCTCTCCTTCAAGCAGGAAGTTCTTCAAAAGTGCCGCAATTCGAGTCGGCGCGCCCGAACCGAGCGCCTGGCGGGCGTCGCGCAGCGGGGGCAAGAAAACGTGTCGGACGAGATCGGTTGCGCCGCGCTCTGGCTCCGCCGTATCGAAGCGACCTGCCCACAGCGATACCCGGCCGCGCACTTTGACGCTTCCGCATTGATACCGGAGCCCCCAGGTCGCCAAGTCGGTAGTCGGATCAGGCACCGCGCTGATCAACAGGCCCTTGAGCGTGTCGCTTAGACCACGGAATGCGCCTTCGATCGTGAAGGACGGGTCGGGGCTTCCACGACGCAGGTCTTCGTCCTCGGCGTAACGTTCACGCCGTCCGCTCAGGGGAAGCGTCAGCAGGCGGATCGCGTCGACGATATTCGACTTGCCGCCATTGTTTTCTCCCACGAGGACTGTCATGTCCTTGCGGAACTGGACCGTCACATCGGCACACGAACGAAACCGCTGAATCTTGAGCGTGTCGAGATGCATCGGCAGGGACCAAACTCTAAGCGTTACCGGTCAGCTGTTTTTTGGACGTTCCGCGATACGGGAAACGCTCCGCGAGAATCTCGGACAATCGCATAAGCCGGTCGGCCGATTCGAAAACGTGGTAGGTGATGTGCCTGGTAATGCTGGGGGTCTTTCGCTTGTAGGTCGAGAAATCTGTTTCGGTGTTGTACGTGAGCGTGTTTTCGAATGATCCAGGCCTCGCGGAAGGTAGCTGTTTCTGCAAACGCTTCATGCCACCAGAGCCGAGCGAGAGCACAAGAACGTCCTCGTCGATCTCCTCGGGCTTGTCGTTGAAGAAATTAAACCCATCGCCATGGGACGGTGGGAATGCAAGCCACGGATAATATGTGTGGCGCAGATTCGGCGGCACAGCCAACACGGTTTGACAAAAAACGAACTTGAATCTTCGGCCGACTCGCTTCGTCGCAACAAACGCACCGTGGCGCATCGATGAATGGATCGAGAATGCTCGGGTCGAAAGGTTCTCACCCTGCCTGCTGCGAAGATCGAGTTCCCTGTACCGCGCCCGCTTGAAGTGAGACCAAGCTGTATCAAACAGCGCCCCGCCTTTATCGACGGTGGAAAGCCGTTCGAACGCTGAGCGGCGTTCCTTAGCGGCTTGACTCGCGACCCTGCTCCGCACGAGCGGGGCGATCACCTTCGTAACACGTCGCGTCAATCGTCCCAAGAATGCGCTGTCGTTCGGCGATGACCACGCGATGATGTTGCGCATCTTGAGGTCGAAATGGACATGGCGGTTGCCGTTCGGGTCGTCGTCGCGTTCCCTGAAGTGATCACTTCTGGCCGTGAAGATGACCGGTATCGCCCGCTGAGCGTAGCCCGCCTCGAAGTAGACGGACGGCTGCGCGTAAGTGAGATCGGCTTTGACCAAGTCGGCAGCCTCGATCTCCGAGATTATTCTGGTGTCGATGTTGTCGTTGTGCTCTATGCGATCGACGCGCTGTGCATTGACTCCAAGAGGGCCGAGAGTCTTTCTCAAAGCACTGAAAATGGCATCGCTGTCTTTGTGACCAAACGCCATCGCGACGAAGCAGCGCAGCTTGCGGGCATGGTCAGCTCGCGGCGGGCGGGCTGAGGTTTTTCTCAACCTCTGCGAGTGTGATCATCATCATCATCGGATCGACCGGACACTCGTGGAATCCGGCACGCACATAGAAACGCTTCGCGTCGTCTGACATCGCATGCAGCAGCACCGCGCGAATGCCAGCAATTTCAGCGACAGCGATGGTGCGGAGTAGCGCGTCTTTGAGAAGCGCGGAACCAAGACCCTGTTTCTGGTAGGCAGAATCGACGGCCAAACGCGCCAGCACCATCACCGGAATTGGGTCCGGCATGTTGCGCCTCGTTTTGGCGGATACGTCCTTGTGAGCCACTGCGCCGTTCGCCAGCGCATAGAAGGCGACCACACGTCCCCCAGCCGTCACAACGTAGGTCCGTGAGGTGCCCAGCGCCTCATTCGCGAACGCTCGGCGTTTCAGCCAGTTGTCGAGTTCAGGCGTACCGGAGTCGAAAGCGCTGACGTCGTGCTCGGCTGTCAGGTGCTTTGGAGCGCTGAATCCTTCCGCACTCATCGCTCCCAGGGTGCTTTTCTGGAGAGAAGTGCCCGCAGGCGCGTGTTCTCGGCGGGAGACGCATCCAGGGCAGCGTTGAACTTCGCGAACGCATCCGTGTCCAGCTGAAAATACCGCTGGTCGAGAAGTACAGTTGTCGCTTCACGGGTTGCTGCGTCCAGAACGAACTGCGTACGGTCCTTCCCGGCAGCTTCAGCGGCTCGATCGATGAGCGTGCGTCGCTCTTCCTCGATGCGGATGTTGATGGTTCGTGTCCGCGCGGCGGTTGAAGTGGCTGCCATGGTTTGCTCCCCTAGGCGACGCCCATGTCTAGACGTCGATGTCCAACTGTAGCGCGTTGTATACACGTTGTCAACACGTAACCTGTTGAGGCAGTTGCGGAAATCGTCCAGCACGGCCCTGCACCTGCAACCCGCTAGGGGTCAACTATTTAGCAGGACGCAGCTCAAGCAAGTCTGCAAGTATCTGATTTTATTGATCTTACAGGCGTGGCTCCTCAGGTAGGATTCGAACCTACAACCCTCCGGTTAACAGCCGGATGCTCTGCCATTGAGCTACTGAGGAACAGTGAGCGCAGAACCGCCCTTGGAAGAACCCCAAGTGTAACGGATACGCCGGGAAGGGCGCAAGATCGGCATCCTGCGCCCGCCCCGACGGCTTACTTGACCTCGGTTTCGACGTCGATCTGCAGCGTGCCGCGCAGCGCGTTCGAAATCGGGCACGCCGCTTCGGCCGCCTTGGCGACCTCGTCGAACTGCCCCTTCTCGATCCCCTGCAGCCCCTCGGCGACCACCTTCAGCTTCGAGGAGGTCAGCTTGATGCCGGACTCGCCCTTGTCGGCCGAGACCGTCGCGGTCACGACCGTCCGGGCCGCGCTCGCCCCCTTCTTGCCGAGCGTCGCGTTGAGCGCCATCGCGTAGCACGCCGCGTGCGACGCCGCCATCAGCTCCTCGGGGCTGGTGTGCCCCGCCGGCTCGCCGATGCGCGCCGGGAACGTCACCGGCAGCGTGAACGCCCCGCTCCCCGCCTTGGCCTGCCCCTTCCCCTCCATGATCGATCCCGCCCAGTCCACCGTCACCGTCCGCGAAAACGTCGCCATTCAGCTGTCTCCAATCTGCAAAACATCCAACCGCTATTTCCTGCCCCGCGCCGTGACCGCCATCTGCACGATCACGCCGAACGTGCCGAGCACCAGCCACGCCGCGACATCCCAGCGGGTCCCCGGCAGCGGATCCAGGGGATACACCCGATACACGCCGCGCGTGGCCGCCTCCGCCGCCCGGCTGCCGAGGAGCGCCGCGCCGCCGACCAGCGCCGTCTGCGCGCCGCCAAACGCCGTACCAAGATGATGACATAGCGCTGCAGCGCCAGCGCCGCCAGCGCCCCGGCAATCGCCAGCACCAGGACCGGGACGATGCCGGGCTCGCGGCCGAGCGCCGCCCAGATCGCCATCGCCAGCCCGGCGCCAATCCCGGCGCCAATCAGCGCCACCCCGGCGAAATACGCGACGACGAGAATCAGCGCCCCGATGACGCCGCCGATGAGCGCCGCCCCGATCATCCACAGCGTCTGATCCGCTCCCATGGCCGAGCTCGCCGCGAGCGCGCCGAGCACGAATCCGAAGAACGCCAGCACGAAGCGGAACAGGCGGTAGCCCGCGAAACAGGACATCAGCCCGCCGGCCACGAGGATCACCGCCGCTGGTGTCTGGAAAGAAGCCGGGAGCATCGCCCGCGATTATATGATGGCGGCGTGCCCCCGACCGCGCCCCGACGCCGAACGTCCACGCTTGGACTTCTCACGGCGGTGGGCGGCTCGGCGCTCTTCGCCTGGCTGGTCTGGCGCGTCGGCCCGGGGGAAATCTGGACCGGCTTCCGGCCAGATCGGCTGGAACCTGGTCTGGATCCTCATCCTCGGCGGGCTGCGCTTCATGGTGCGCGCCGCCGCCTGGCGGGTCTGCGTCGAGCCGCCGCACCGCCTGCCCTTCGCCATCGCCTTCAACGCCGTCGTCTGCGGCGATGCCCTCGGCAACGTCACTCCGCTCGGCCCGATCGTCAGCGAGCCGGCCAAGATCGCGTGCGTCCGCCGCGCCGTGCCGGTCGCCCCGGCGCTGACCGCGCTGGCAATCGAGAATGTGTTCTACACGCTGTCGGTCGCGGCGATGATCGCCGCCGGGGCGGTGGCGCTGCTCGTCGCCGGCACGCGCGGCGGAGTCGTCCTGCCGGCGGCATTCCGCCAGCTCAGCGAGGCGACGGTCGCGCTCATCACCCTGGCTTTCGCGGTGGTCGCGTGGCTGCTGTGGCGGCGTCCCCAGATCATCGGCCGGCTGTCGCGGTCGCGGATGGCCTCGCGGTCGCCTGCCGCCCTGCGAATCACGAGCCGACAAGCTCCGCGCCATCGAGCGCCAGGTCTTCACGTTCGCGTCACGGCGCAGGGATGCGCTCGTCCCGCTCATCCTGCTCGAGCTCGGCTTCCATGCCCTGGGCGTGCTCGAGAAATACGTGACGCTGTGGCTGATCCTGCCGCTCCCCGCCGACGCTCCTCACCGCCTTCATCGTCGAGGCCGCCGACCGCTTCATCACGGTCGCCTTCAAGTTCGTGCCGTTCCAGATTGGCGTCGGCGAAGTGGGGACGGCGCTGGCAACGCGGCTGCTGGGGCTCGGGGCCGCACCTGGCGTGACGATCTCGATCGTCCGCAAGGCGCGCATGGGGCTGTGGTCGCTGGTCGGCACGGCGTTGCTCGTCCGCCAGGGGCTGTCGGCCCGGCGCGTCCTCGAGGACCCGGAGTTGAACGGCTAGCGACTGGGAAGGTGAACCCGGGCCTGACGCTCAGAGCTCGCGGCGGCCTTCCATGGCGCTTGTGCATCGTGACCTCGTCGGCGTACTCGAGGTCGCTGCCGACCGGCACGCCCATCGCGATGCGGGTCACGCGCACGCCGAGCGGCTTGAGCAGCTTGGCGAGATAGATGGCGGTCGCCTCCCCCTCGACGTTCGGGTTGGTGGCCAGGATCACTTCCTCGACCCCGCCGTTCGCCGACGCGCGTCAGCAGCCCCCTGATCTTGAGGTCGTCCGGGCCGACGCCCTGCAGCGGCGACAGCGCTCCCATCAGCACGTGGTAGCGCGCCCTTGAAGTCGCGCGTCTTCTCGACCGCCGTCACGTTCTCCGGCTCCTCGACGACGCAGATGAGGCCGGGGTCGCGCGCGCCGTCGGTGCAGAAGTAGCAGGGATCGGCGTCGGTGATGTTGCTGCAGATCGAGCAGTAGGTGACCGCGCTCCTTGACCTCGCGCATCGCGTCGGCCAGCCGATCGACCTCCTCGCGCGGCGTCTTGAGGATGTGGAAGGCGAGGCGCTGGGCGCTCTTGGCGCCGATGCCCGGCAGGCGCTGCAACTGCTCGACCAGCCTGCCGAGCGGATCGGGACTGCGCCATCAGGACAGGCCGGGGATCTTCATGCCGCCCATCATCCCGCTCATCTGCTTCGACATCGCCTCGTCCGCCTTGCGGTGCGCGTCGTTGATCGCCGCGAGGATCAGGTCCTGCAGCATCTCGACGTCGTCTTTCGACACCGCCTCGGGATCGATCTTGAGCGACTGCACCTGCTTGGCGCCGTTGATGACGACCGTGACCATGCCGCCGCCGGCGGTCGCCTCGATCGCGCATCTCGGCCATCTGCTTCTGCAGCTTCTCCTGCATCTGCTGCGCCTGCTTCATCATCTGCTGAATATTCATACCTGACCTCTGTTCGTGAGGATGGAGCTTTACATTTCCTCGACGTCCTGATTTCTGCCGCGAACACGTCGAGCATCGCCTGGACGCCGGTGTCGGCGAGCGCCTGCTGGCGCAGCTCGGACTGGCGGTCGCCGCCCGCCGCCGCGTCGGCAGGAGCCGGTCCCGGCCCGCCCGGCGCCGCGCTGCCTTCGGCCGACGCCACCGTCATCCGCCGGCCGGACGAGCTGCGGCAATCAGCGCGTCGAGCGACTGCCGGTTCTGATCGAGCTGGACGCGCAGCGCGCGGTGCTGCGGTGCGAAGGTGAAGACGACGCTGTTCACCCTGCGACCTCGATCCGCTGCGCCTGGGCGACGACGGTGCCGTAGAAGAACTTCTTGGACTTGCGGACCTCGGCCAGGAACGCGTCCTTGAGGAGCGCCGGCGCGACCGTGTTGCCACCGCTGGGCGTCGTCTCGCCGGGCGCATCGGGCGGCGCGGCGCGGTTCGCGTCCTTCCGGGCGCTCGACCGCGCCTGACGGTCGCGGCGGCCACGCGGCGGTCGCGGCGGCGGCGGCGCCGGCCGGCGCGGCGGTCGGGAGCGGCCGCGGGCCTCGCGGCGGCCGGCGGCGGCGCGATGCGCGGCGCGGGCGGCGGCGCCGCGGCGCGTCCGGGCGGCACGGTGCCGCTGCCGAGCCCCTGAATCAGTTCAGAGATGCGGCACCAGCTTGCGCAGGTGGATCCAGCGCAGCAGCGCCATCTCGAGGTGATAGCGCGGCTGCGTCGGACGCCGCGGATCTCGACCTCGGCCTTGGTCAGCACGTCGAAGGCGCGCATCAGGTCCTCGGCCGAGAACCGCGCCGCCAGCGCGCAGCAGCCGCTCCCGCTCGCCGTTCGGCGGCGATCTCCGGGTCGTCGAGCGCGCGACGGATCGACGCGACGACCAGCAGGTCGCGGGTCAGCCGCGCCAGCTCGCGGACGACCAGCCGCAGGTCGTAGCCCGACTCGACCGCCTGCCCGGCCAGCGCGAACGCCGCCGCGCCGTCCTCGCGCGCCACCGCCTCGGCGATGTCGAAGCAGCAGGTCGCGGCGGACCAGGCCGAGCACGGTCGCGACGTCCTCGGCGGTGATGGTCTCGCCGGCAAACGCGATGCACCTGGTCGAAGGCGCTCTGCGCGTCGCGCATGCTGCCGTCGCCGGCCCGCGCAACCAGCATCAGCGCCGCGTCGTCGACCTGCGATCCGCTTCGGCGTCGGCGATCCGCCGCAGCTGGTCGGCGATCGCCTTGAGCCCGATCGTCCGCAGCTCGAAGACCTGCGAGCGCGACTGGATCGTCGGCCGGCACCTTCTCGATCTCGGTCGTCGCCATCATGAAGACGACGTGCGGCGGCGGCTCTTCGATCGACTTCAGCAGCGCGTCGAACGCCGACGCCGAGAGCCGGTGGACTTCGTCGATGATGAAGACCTTGTAGCGGTTGCGGACCGGCGCGATGCCGAGGCCGGCGATGATGACGTCGCGGACCTTGTCGACCCCGGTGTTGGTCGCGGCGTCGATCTCGAGCACGTCCATGTCGCGGCCCTGCGCGATCTCGACGCAGGCGTCGCAGCTCGCCGCACGGCTCGGCGGTCGGCCCCTTGCTCGCAGTTGAGGCAGCGCGCGAGGATCCGCGCGGTGGTCGTCTTGCCGACGCCGCGCGGCCCGGAGAAGACGAACGACTGCGCGATCCGGCCGCGGCGATGGCGTTGCGCAGGGTCTCGCGTCACCCCGCGCTGGCCGATCACGTCGTCGAAGCGCTGCGGGCGCCACTTGCGGGCGATGACCTGGTAGGCCAAGGGACAATGTCTGAGCTAGAGGCTGAATTGTCGAAACGGGCTGATCGTCCGAACCGAGTGACGAGCCCCACCGCGACCCGGAGGGACCTGCGGCACATGTCAGGATCTGCTTAGCGCTGCTGCCTTCCGGCCCTGACGCGGTTCGCAGGCTGAAATTGCACAGGTTCCGGGCCGCGGCGCGGCCCGTATGCCCACCCTCTGCGGGGAGGGGCATCCTTCAAGTGTACATCGCCCCTTCCGCCGCCAGCAAGCGCGCCGGCGGCTGCGGCTGCCGAATTCTCCCGGCTCCAAGGATGGGCTCTCCATTACACTCGGCCAATGCATGTGAGCAGACGCACACTGCTGGCGGCGGCGGCGCGGGCCGGCGCGGTGGCGGGAACCGCGCGGCTGCTGGCGCCGGGCCTGTTCGCGCAGGCCGGACCGACGGCGGCCGCCGGCAAGGAGAAGCTCCTCGTCCGTTCGAGCCGGCCGACCGATTACGAGGCGCCGGTCGCGCTGCTCGATTCCTGGATCACGCCGATCGACAGCTTCTACGTCCGATCGCACCTGGCGACGCCGCCGCCGGCCGATCCGGCGGCGTGGCGCGTGCAGCTCGACGGGGAAGTCGCCTCCCCCGGAGCGCTCTCGCTCGACGACATCAGACGCCTGCCCGCCGTCACCATCACCGCGACACTCGAGTGCGCCGGCAACGGCCGGGCGTTCTACCGGCCCCCGGTCGCCGGCGTGCAGTGGGAGAAAGGAGCGGTCGGCACGGCGCGCTGGACCGGCGTCCGGATGACGGACCTGCTCGCCCGGGCGGGCCTGAAACCGTCGGGACGGTTCGTCGTGATGGAGGGGGCCGATCGTCCGTTCGGCGCGATGCCGGACTTCGTTCGCCAGATGCCGGTCGAGAAGGCGCTCGACCCCGACACGATCGTCGCCTACGAGATGAACGGCGCTCCGCTGCCGGCACTGCACGGCGCCCCGCTGCGGGTGATCGTGCCAGGGTGGGAAGGGGCCTACTGGATGAAGTGGCTCTCGGGGCTGCGCGTGATCGACCGGCCGTTCGACGGCTTCTGGGTCGCGACCGCCTATCGCTATCCGACCAAGCGCATCGCGCCCGGCGCGGCCGTCGATCCCAGGGACATGGCGCCGCTCAGCGGCCTGGCGGTGAAGTCGCTCATCACCCGCCCGCTCGAAGGGGCGACGCTGCCGGTGGGGCCGGTCGCGGTCGCCGGCTTCGCGTGGGCGGGCGAGCACGACATCGCCGCGGTGGACGTCTCGACGGACGGCGGCGCCGCATGGACGGCAGCGAGGCTGACCGGCGAAAAGGCGCGCTTCACCTGGCAGCGGTTCGAGTTCTCGTTCGATGCGACCGTACCGCAGTCGTACCTCATCATGACGCGGGCGACCGACTCCAGCGGCCGGGTGCAGCCCATCGTTCCGCCGTGGAACCCGTCCGGTTATCTGTGGAATGCGCCCGACAGCGTGCGCGTCGATGTTCGCTGAGCTGCGCCGCGGACTCCTGCTCCTCGGCCTGGTGCTGACCGTCCCAGCCGGCGCGCAGGATCTGCCGCCGGGCCCGGGACGAGACGACATCGCCCGGCGCTGCGTGGTCTGTCACGACACCGACCTGATCGCGCAGCAGCGCCTGACGGCCGCGGCATGGGGCCGCGAGCTCGACAAGATGGCCCGCTGGGGCGCGCTGGTCGAACCCGCCCGGCGCGACGACATGGTCGCGTATCTCGCGCGCCATTTCGCCCCTGCGCCGGTCGTCGCCGCGGCAGCCAATCCCGGCGCTGAACGGACCTACGAGGTCTCGTGCCGCGTGTGCCATGACCACGACCTGGTCGAGGCCCAGCGCCTCGGCACCGCGGGCTGGACCCGTGAGGTCGAGAAGATGATGCGATGGGGAGCCGCCGTCGGCGACCCCGAGAAGGGGCCGCTCATCGAGTACCCTGGCGGGCCGATTCCCGGCCCCACCGCCCGGACCCTAGTCAGAATGGAACGCCCGGCGCCGTCGCGCCCGCGTTCTCTCCGCCTGCCGCCTGGAACAACCGCAGCGCCCGAATCGACCACGCCGCGGCATCGCCGGCCGCTTCCGTCAGGGTGATGCGCACGAACCTGGCCCGCACCGGCGCGAATGTCACCGCGGGTGGTCGCGCCGGCGCCCTTACCTTCCGCCACCGGCGCACTCCACATACGGCCATCCAGAGAGACCTGAACCTCGTATCGCCCGGGAGAGGTTGCCGCCTGAGCCGGCCCGGTGCCGCCGGTGCCGCTCGGCGCCGGAGAATCGAACTGCAGCTCGCTCAGCACGAGCGGCGCGGGCAGCTCGACCTGGAACCACATGCCGGCGGACTGCGGCACGCCGGAGGTCCAGCCGGCAAAGTTGAGGCCGCGCCCGGCATCGGCCGCGTTGTGGCTCGCGGTGGCCATCCACGCCGGATCGACGACGAGCGGTCGCGGCAGCGAGGCCTGCAGTTCGGCCGCCGTCCAGGGAGTCTGGCGGGTCGGGCTGGCGGCGCGGGCCCTGGCGACGTCGCCGGGCGTGACGAGCCAGCTCGCGCCGGATCCGCTTCGGATGTACGAGGCGACCGAAGCAATCCACTCGTCCGAATTCGTACCCATCGGCACCATGACGTCAGCGTAGGTGCGGCCGTCCAGCGGTCCCGAGAGGCCGTGAAGCAGCGTCTTGACGACGTAGTCCCGATGCCCCTGAACGCGCGCCGACGTCACGAGCGGCGGCGCCATGATCGCACCGGCCCGCCCCTCAATCGGCATGCCCCGTCCGTCCGGCCCGTGGCAGGTGACGCACAACTCGTTGTAGACGGTTGCGCCGCGCTGGAGGATCGCCAGCTGTGCCGCCGACAATCCTCCCGAGGGACGGCCGCCGAACATCGGCGACGGGCTCGGCTCCAGCATGCGGCGTCCGACGTGCTGGATGCCGCGCGCCGGATTCGCGGCCTGCGCATCGCGGACGACGGCGGCGGCGTCCGGGACCTTGAAGAGGCTGAGCGTCAACAGTGCCTGTACCGCGACGTCCGTGTCGGGATCCTTCGTCAGTGCGCGGTAGTCCTTGGCAAACGACGCATCGCCGGCCTTGTACAGGGTCTCGCTGGCGCGCAGCGCCTGGATTCGCATGGCGGGATCCGGGTCGCCCAGCCCGGCGCGGACAAGCGCGGCGTCGAGCGAGCCCAATCCTTCGAGCGTCCAGAGCGCGTGGGCGCGCGCCAGCTGATTCGTCGACGTCCGGACAATGCCGCGGAGCGCCGGCGCCACGGATCGATCCTGCTTCAGCACGAGCAATTGCTGCGCGGTGTCGCGCCACCAGCCGTTCGGGTGGGACAGGTGCGCGACGAGCTGGGCCGGCGTCTCGTCGAGCATGCGCGGCTGCGTGCGATCGCGCTCGATGCCGTCGTAGGTGAGCCGCCAGATGCGGCCATGCCCGACGATCCTGTCGAGTTGGTATTGCTCGATCTTCTTCCGCAGGTAGGTCCCCTGCTTCGCCCACGGAGCGCCTTCCATCACGCCTCGGTACATGTCGACGATGTAGAGCGTGCCGTCGGGCGCGGTGGACATCTCGACCGGCCGGAAGAGCGGGTCCAGCGAACGGATGAACTCCGACCGCGGATAGACATTCCGCAGCTGCGACAGCCCCTCGGCCTTGACCGGCCTGAGCCGCCGTACTATCCGGGCGACGACTTCGCCGTACAGATAATCGCCGACGAGATCGGCGGGGAGCCGGTCGCCGCGGAACACGTCGCTGCCCGCACCCGCGGTCGAGAGGATCAGCGAGCCGTCGGGGAGCCGCGTGCCGGGAAGCCCCGCCTGCATGTCGCCGATCAGGATCGGCGCGCCCCAGGTGATATTGAGGTTCGGCTCGAGCTGGTCGGGGACGGCAAAGTTGCCGTAATGAATCGGGAACTGGAAGTACGCCGGGATCCCGCTCGCCCCGCCCTGAAAGTACACCTTGCCCTGGTTGTCCTGGGCCACGCCCCACTGCCCGCCGTTCGGGCCGGTCGGCTCCTTCAGCACTCCGTTCGGCGTCCAGCGGATGCGGGAGGCGTTGACGGTGCTGTACATCCAGTTGTCCATCGCCCACAGCAGGCTCGACTGCTGGTGCTCGAGATTGCCGGCGCGGCCGAACCCGGAGACGAACAGCTCCTTCTTATCAGCAACGCCGTCCCCGTTGGTATCGGTGTACTTCCACACCTCGTCCGCGTTCGTCTCCATCGTCAGAATGCTGCCCGCCCCCCAGGGGACGACGAACCGGGGAAAGACCAGGTTGTCGACGAACACGCTGTGATGCTCGAAGACGCCGTCGTGGTCGCGATCTTCGTGGACCGAGATGCGCCCGGTCGGGGGCATGATGTCGACCCCCTCGAGCGACTGCACGTAGCCGCGGAGCTCGACGACGAACATGCGGCCGTTGCCGTCGAATGCGAGCTGGGCCGGCTCCTGAATCGCCGGGTCGGACAGGACGGGCTGGAGGTGATAGCCGGGCGGCAGCCAGAACTGCTTCGCCTCGTCTGCGGGCGAGAGCGGCAGCACGGGAGGTTTGGGAGACAGGTCCGCATCGGCGTTGGCGGGATCGTCCGCGGCCGGCGCCTCGAACACACCGCGGCCCTCGGGACCGCCGGGCGCGACAAGGATGCCCGAACGCGGCGGCGACGCCGGCGGCGACTGGCGAGCGAGCGCAGGGCCGGCCTGTTGCGGGCCGGGCGCCGCGGCGAGCAGCACGCCCGCCAGCACGGCTCCCGCGCCGGTCCCCAGAGTCCATCGAAAGCGTCGAAGCATCATCGCGGCGGGATCCGGAAACGGAGGGCGGCCGGCGACCATCGCCGGGCGTGGGCGCGTTATACCATCGGCGGATCGGGCGGTCAATTTCCCCGCCGCGGGGTGGCGCCGCCGGCCTGTGTGTCATCATGAAACCGGCACTGTTCATGATGCGTGCAATCTTCGGGATCGTGCTCGCGCTGGCGTCCGCCGGGACCGCTGGCGTGCAGGCGCCGCTGCCGCCGCTGCCACGCGTGGAACTCGACACCTTCCCGCCGCCGACGCGCGATGCGGTGTCGCGTGCTCTGGAGAATGCCTCGGCGCACGCCTCGGACGCCGCCAGCGTCGGCGCGCTCGGGCGCGTGCTCCAGGCGTGGGAGCAGTTCGACGCGGCGCATCTGGCGTACGACAGGGCGCAGGCGCTGGCGCCGCGATCGGCGGAGTGGCACTACCTCGACGGCGTCGTCCTGCGCCGGCTCGCCCGCCACGCCGACGCCGCGGCCGAATTCGCCGCCGCGGCAGACCTCGATCCCCTTGTACCTGCCGGCCCGCGTCGCCCGCGCCGAGGCGCTTCTCGAAAGCGGCGACCTCGACGCGGCGGCGACGCTCTTCACGGCGCTCGAACGTGAGCCGCGCGCCGAGCCGCAGGCCGAGTTCGGTCTCGGGCGGGTCGAAGCAGCGCGCGGCCGGCACGCGGCGGCCGTCACTCACCTCGAGCGGGCGGTCGCACTCTTCCCTGAATGGGGCGCCGCGCACTACGCCCTCGCCCAGTCGTACCGCGCGCTCGGCCGGACGGAGGAGGCGCGCACGGCGCTCGAGCGTCACGCGCAGTACGGCCCGCGCTGGCCCGGACTTTCCGATCCTCTGCTCGCCACCGTCACGGCGCTGCGAGACGATGCCCCGGCGGCGCTGCGGCGAGGCCTGGACCTGGCGGCAGCCGGCGATGTCGGCGGCGCGATCGC
Organism: uncultured Acidobacteriota bacterium; assembly: GCA_963750475.1. Taxonomy (GTDB): domain Bacteria; phylum Acidobacteriota; class Vicinamibacteria; order Vicinamibacterales; family 2-12-FULL-66-21; genus JALZOC01. The sequence continues at coordinate 154,241 of CAVVQQ010000003.1, read as the reverse complement.
GGCCCACGAGGCGGCGGTGCGGATGGATCCAAGCCTCGCGCAGGCGCACGCGAACCTGATCGGTCTCTACGGCCGGGCGCGCGACTGGGACAAGGCGGCGGAGCAATACCGCCTCACCGTCGCGCTCGGATACAACCTCGCTGAAGCCAATTACGACTACGGCGTGATTCTCAGCATGCAGCAGCAATGGGCCGAGGCGGAAGCCGCCTACCGGCGCGCGCTGGCGGTAAATCCCTTTCACGCCGAGGCGCGCAACAACCTTGGACAAATCCTCGAGCGGCGGCAGGCCTATGAGGAGGCGGCGCGCGAATACCGGGCCGCCGTGGACGCCCGCCCGGACTTTCGCCTCGCCCGGTTCAATCTCGGCCGCATGCTGATCGGGCTCTCGCGGCCGGAAGAAGCCGTGCCGGTGCTCGAGCTGCTGCAGCAGCCGCGCGATGCCGACACGCCGCGATACCTGTTCGCGCTCGCGACCGCGCTCATCCGCTCGGGCCAGCGCACCGAGGGCGTCAGCCGGGCCGAGGAGGCGAAGCGCCTGGCGCTCGAGTATCAGCAGGGCGATCTGGCCCAGGCGATCGAGCGGAATCTCGCCGGGCTCAAATGAACAGGGGACGACTGCCGGGCGGACGGGCGGCATGGGTCGGCGTCGCGATTGCCGCGATTCTCTGGCCGCTGCCGGAAGGCGCGCCGCGGGCCCAGCCGCCGCTCTTCCTCGATGCCGCGGCCGAAACCGGCCTGGCGTTCACCCACGTCAGCGGCGCGAGCGGCAACTACTACCTCGCCGAAGAGATGGGCGCCGGCGCCGCCCTCTTCGACTACGACAACGACGGCGACCTCGACGTCTTCCTGGTGCAGGGGGGCTCGCTCGATCCGCCGTCGGCCGGCGGAGCGGCGTCTCGCCGGCCGACCAGCCGCCTGTTCCGCAACGACCTGAAAATCGCCGCGGACGGCTCGCGCACGCTGCGCTTCACGGATGTCACCGACGCCGCCGGCATTCGTCTCGACACCTACGGCATGGGAGCGGCGGTCGGGGACTACGACAACGATGGCTATCTCGACCTCCTCGTCACGTCGTTCGGACCCGAGACGCTGTACCACAACAACGGCAACGGCACCTTCACCGACGTGACCCGCGACGCCGGCGTCAGCGATCCGCAGTGGAGCACCAGCGCCGCGTTCGTCGACTACGACCGCGACGGCGACCTCGATCTGTTCGTCGCCAACTACCTCGACTTCACCGTCGCGAACAACAAGCGCTGCGCCGATCCGGCCGGCGCCCGCGACTATTGCGGGCCGCGCGCCTACCACCCTGTCAGGGATCGCCTCTACCGCAACGACGGCCGCGGGCGCTTTACCGACGTCACCGAATCCACCGGCATCGGCCGGGCCTACGGCGCCGGACTCGGCGTTGCCGTCGGCGACTACAACGGCGACGGCTGGCCGGACATCTACGTCGCCAACGACGCCACTCCGAACCAGCTCTGGATCAACCAGCGCAACGGCACCTTCACCGATCAGGGTGTTCTCTCCGGCGCCGCCCTCAACGCCGCCGGCAACCCCGAAGGCAGCATGGGCGTCGCCTCGGGAGACTACGATCGCGACGGCGACGAAGACCTCTTCGTCACCAATCTTGCCGGTGAAACCGCGGTCCTCTACGCCAACGACGGCCATGCCAGCTTCGAGGACGTCCGCGCCCGCGCCGGCCTCGCCGCACCGACCGCGGCCGTCACCGGCTTCGGCGCCGACTGGTTCGACTACGACAACGACGGCTGGCTCGACCTCTTCGTCGCCAACGGCGGCGTCAACGTCATCGAAGCCCAGCGCGGCCAGCCGTTTCCCTTCTTCATGAAGAATCAGCTGTTCCGCAACCTCGGCACCGGGCGCTTCGCGGACACCAGCGCCGCCGGCGGCCCGGCCTTCGCCAGGCCCAACATCGGACGCGGCGCGGCCTTCGGCGATCTCGACAACGACGGCGACATCGACATCGTCGTCACCAGCAACAACGGCCCGGTGCAGCTGCTGCTCAATCAGTCCGCCGCATCGCACTGGCTGGGCGTCCGGCTCACACAGCAGCCGGGAAACAGGTTCGGCGTCGGCGCCTGGATCGGCGTTGCAGGACCCGGGCATCCGACGCTGTGGCGCCGGGTGCGTACCGACGGCAGCTACCTGTCGGCGAGCGACATCCGGACGCACGTCGGCCTCGGCGCCGCGGCCCCGGGCGCAAGCACCGTGATCGTGCGGTGGCCAGACGGACCGGTGGAGCGATGGAGCGGCATCGAGGCGGATCGCGTCGTGACGCTGGCGCGCGGCACGGGACGACCGGACAACAGCGGCCCCAGGTGATGTCGCGAACGGCCGTTCGCACCGCCGCTGGCGCTGATTGCCCCACGCGCCAGGCGCGGATCGCTGGGTATCAGTGCGCCGGCGGCGGCAGCGCAAAGGCGATGAGGTTCGGACCGAACGCCGGCGTCGACTTGCTCAGCTGCAGTCCTCCTCCGGCCATGATGACGACGTACTGGCGGCCGTCGCGGCCGCGGAACGTCATCGGCGCTGCCTTGGCATCGGCGTCGAGCTCGGTGACCCACAGCTCGTGGCCCGTCTTCGCGTCGAAGGCGCGGAACCGGCGGTCGGCGGTGGCGCCGATGAAGACGAGGCCGCTCGCCGTCGCCAGGCTGCCGCCGATGTTGAGCGCGCCGGTGTTGCGGATGCCTTTCGCGGCCAGCTCCTCGACCATGCCGAGCGGCACTCGCCACGCCTCTTCGCCGGTGGCGGCAGTGATGGCAATCAGCTCGCCGAACGGCGGCCCGGAACAGGGCAGCCGCGTCTCCGGATTCCAGAACCGCCCGTAGGCGCCTCCCACTGGAGAGGTCTTCGTGTAGGTCGTCCCCCCGGTCGCCGGATCCTCGCGCGGCGCCATGTGTCCGACCATCCCGAGATTCGAGACGTTGACGAAGATCAGCCCGAGCGCCGGGTTGAACGACACGCCGCCGAAGCTGCCGCCGCCAAGCGTGCTGGGGAAGGTGACGACGTTGCCCTCGAGCGGCATCGGCGCGTAGGGCCCGGCGGCGAACATCTTGTGCTGATCCCAGAGCGTGCGGCAGAAAGCGGCCTGCTCCGGCGTGAGGTCGTAGAAATCGCGGGCGGGATCGAACGTCAGGCGCGCCAGCGGCCGCGGGCGGACAGGGAACGGCTGCGTCTTCGCGGCGGCTTCTCCGGGAACGACGGACGGCGGCACCGGGCGTTCCTCGATGCCGAAGATCGGCTCGCCGGTCAGGCGGTTCAGCACGAACAGCAGCCCCATCTTGGTGATTTGCGCCACCGCCGGGATCGAGCGGCCGCCCTGCCGGATCTCGATCAGCGCCGGCGGCGCGCCCGGGTCGTAGTCCCAGAGATCGTGGTGCACGATCTGGCGATACCAGCGCAGCCGGCCGGTGGCGGCGTCGAGCGCGACGATGCAGTTGCCGTAGAGATTGTCGCCGTGGCGATCGGCGCCGTAGAAATCGTCCGTCGGGCTGCCGAGCGGGATGAAGACGAGCCCGCGCGCGACATCGACGGTCATGAAGCCCCAGGCGTTGGTGCCGGAGCGGTTCTTCCAGGCGCCGGGAGGCCAGGTCTCGCTGCCGGGCTCCCCCGGGCGGGGGACGGTGTGAAACGTCCACACCAGCCGGCCGGTGCGCGCGTCCCAGCCGCGGATATCGCCGTAGAGACGCCCGGTCGCGGGAGGTCCTTCGCCATTGGCGCCGCCGGTGATCACGATGTCGCGGTAAATCGCCGGCGGGGACACCAGGTTCAGCGGGCCATGGCCGCCATCGACGCTGAGGCCGGCCTTGAGATCGAGCCGTCCGCCGGTGGCGAAGCCGTCTGCCAGCCGGCCTGATTTCGCGTCGACGGCGATCATCTCGCCGTCGCCCGCTCCAGTGAACAGCCGTGGTGCGGTCGAGCCGTCACCCGGCCAGTAGGCCAGGCCTCTCCTCGACATGTCGGTGTCCGAGTATTTCCACAGGACCTTCGCCGTCTCGGGCTCGAGCGCAAACAGGCTGTTCCCGGCCGGCACGTACATCACGTCGTCCACCACCAGCGGGGTCGCCTGCATCGCGGTCCCGCCGGTGTCGAACGTCCAGGCGCGCGTCAGGGTGGCGACGTTCGCGGGGGTGATTTGCGCGAGCGGCGAGAATCGCGCGCCGCCGGCGTCGTGGCCGTACCACCGCCACTCTGGGTCGAAAGCCGCCGCGGTCCGGGCCGCGCCGCGGTCGGAGGGTTGAACCGGATGAGATCCGCCGGATGCGCACGCGGATGCGATCGCGAGGGCGGCGCAGGTCAACCCGCTGATGATCGCCCTGGTGTCGCTCATCTCGCGCGTTCCTATCGCGCCGCGGTCTGGAGCACGCCCGCAAACGACGTCGCCAGCGCCTCGATGCTGTCGCGCGCCTCGGCCTCGGTCATCGTCAGCGGCGGGGCGATGCGGAGCACCTTCTTCGCAAGCGGCCCCATGATGTGCACGGCGCGCCCGGCGGCGTCGCCGAGATACGCGGCCAGGACGCAGGCATTGGCGATGTCGGCCGCGCTCCGTCCGGCGGCATCGGCGATCTCGACCCCCCAGACCATGCCCCCCTTCTCCCCTCTGACATGCGCGACGAAGGGCAGCGACTTGAGGCCGACCAGGCCCGCTTCGATGATCGCCGACGAGCGGCGGGCGGCGCCAAGCACGTCGCGCCCCTCGAATTCGTCGAGCGTCGCCAGCACCGCCGCGCAGCCCAGCGGGTTGCCGCTGAAGGTGTCCGAGGCCTCGCCGTAGCCGAGGCCGCGGAAGACATCGCTGCGCCCCGCCGCGCACGCCACCGGCACGCCGTTGCCCAGCCCTTTGCCCAGCACCACGACATCCGGCTCGAGGCCGTAGGTCTCGAACGCGTACATGTGCCCGGTCCGGCCGAAGTTCGCCTGAATCTCGTCGAGGATGAAGACGATGTCGTGCTCGCGGCAGAACGCCTGCAGCATCTGGAGATACGCGGCCGGCGGATGGTAGGAGCCGCCGCCGCCAAGATACGGCTCGGTGATCAGGCAGGCGACGCCGCGCCCTTCGGCGAGGATCGCGTCGAGCTCGGCGCGGTACGGCGCGGGATCGAAGGGCGCGTCGCGCAGCGACAGGTCGCGGCGCTCCTCTTTCGGAAACGAGATGAAGCGGACGCGCGGGTCGCGGTGCTTGTCCTGCTCGCTGCCGGTGACCGCCTCGGCCAGCCCCTTCTTGCCGTGGAAGCCGTCGCGCGTCGCGATCATCAGATCGCGCGAGGGGTCGCGGGCCAGCGACGCCCACAGCGCCTTCTGGATCGCCTCGGAGCCGGACGCGGCCCACAGGATCTGCTCGAGCCGGCCGCCCCCCGGCTTCGCCTGGAGATTCGCGGTCAGCCGGCGCACGGCGTCAGCCTCGACCTGCGGCAATCGCGTTGTAGGCGGTCATCGGCACCGCCTCGAAGTAGTCGCCGCCGGACGGCGCCTCCGCCCAGCCCATATAGTCGAGGAACCGGCGCTGCCACGCGACCGGATTATGGCCAAGGTTGGCGACGAGGACGCCCGAGGTGTAGTCGTAGAGCCGGCGGCCGTCCACCGTCCAGTGGAACGACCCGGCGCTTCTCGCAATCGCAATCTGGCTCGGCGTATAGGTGCGGAGCGCAATCGGCTCGCGCTCGGCAATCGTCCGCCGGACCTCGTTCGACCGGCTCTCTCCTGAATGCTGAATCGTCATGGCTGCTCCGGGTATACCGCAATCGCCGCTGGACGCCCGGGCAGGTGGAGCGCCATGCCGCCGCCGGCGTCGATCCGGACGACACCGTCGGGGGCCCCCTCGGCCGCATGCGCGAGGATGGTCTCCATTGCCTGGATGGCGCTCACCACCTGCCGGTCGGCCGCCAGGTCGTTGTAGCCGAGCGCGCGCGTCTCCTCGAGGCGCCGGTCGCGGCCGGCCGCGTCCCCGCCGAACTCGACGAAGGCGACCTCCTCGACGAAACGGCGGAGGCATTCGATCCCGTAGCCGCGCTGCGTCCGCTCTCCCCAGGGCTCGATGAAGGTCGCGTTGTAGTGCGAATTGATCGTCGTCTTGAGCGTCAGCGGCGTGCGTCCGGCGACGGTGAGCTCGACGCCGCGCTTGCGGGAATGGCCGTTCCAGACGCCGTTGTCGAACCGGAACTGGACTTCCTGCTCGACGTAACCGGGGAAATTATCCGGGTGCACCCAGCTCGTATGGATGTCGAAGGCCGCCTCGCGGCCGTCGGCATACTCGTAGATCAGCCGCAGCTGCGTCGAGTCCCACGTCGGGCCGTCGGCCGGACCGACGATGCCGCGCTGGCCAGTGCAGGTGACGGTCTTCAGACGTCCGCCGAACGTGAAGTCGATGAGCTTGATGTAGTGAACCGCCACATACGTTCCGGGGTTGCGCCCGGCGATCCACTCGGCGAACTGCCCGCCCGAGACGCTCCTCGGCTCGAGCAGCGAGCAGTAGCCGTTGTTGACGTGGACCAGCTCGCCGTCTTCGACCAGCGTCCGCAGCTTCTTGTGATCGGGGTCCGACAGCTTGTGGTACACGACCTTGGCGAGGACGCCGTTGCGCTGTGCGAGCGCGACGAGCTCGTCGAGCTGCTGCAGCCTGAGCACCGACGGCTTCTCGATGAGCACGTGCCGCCGCGCCTCGAGCGCCGCCTTCGCCGCCTCGAAGTGGCGATCGTCGGGTGAGGCGACGCACAGAAAATCCAGACCGGCAGCCAGGGCTTTCTCGACGCCGCGATCTCCCTCGAAGCTCGCGAAGTCTCCGACGCGGGCGCCCGCCGCCTGCTTGTAGGCCCGGGCCCGCGCGCCGGTGCGCGTCGCCACCGCCGCCAGCGAGACGTCGACATAGCCGAAATCGCGACGGTAGAGCCCGCCGGCGTGGAGCGACTCGAAGAGCGGGCGATACGTGTCGTCGAAGATCATGCCCATGCCGACCATGCCGCCGCGAAGCGCGTGGCGCTCGAGATTGACTGCAGACATCGTCTCTAGCCTATCAGAGGGCTTCGCCGCGCCTGGCCGGGTCACGGCCGGCGCTCCGGCGCCGCGGCCCGGGCAAGCGCCTGCAGCTCGGCATCCGTCCACGGGCGCTGGCGCCCTGTCGTCTCGGCCCGCGTCGTCTTCACCGCCGCCGCATCGACCGGCGAACCCGTCTGCCCCCACTCGCGCCGGATGTAGGTCAGCACGTCGGCAATCTGTTCGTCGGTGAAGACCTGGCCGACCGGCGGCATCAGTCCGATCGCCCCTTCCTTGCCGTTGAGGAGGATGCGCACCGGGACGTCCGCGCGCGCCAGCGCCAGCGGCGAGTCGATGAGCGAGGCCGCGATCCTGTCCTGGCCGCGGCCGTCCGGCTGGTGGCAGGCCTGGCAGACGTTGCGGTAGATCTCCTGCCCGGCATTGAAGCGCTGCTGCTCGGCGGCGGTCAGCGGCGCGAGCGGGGCCGGCGCGCCGGGTTTGCCCGGCCACAGCACCCGCGCCAGCACCGCCTGCACGCGCGGGCCCAGCTCCCCTCCGCCGGCGGCGAGCGCGATAAACCGCTCCGGGGCGCGATTCAACCTCAGGCCGCGCACATCGGGACGCTCGGCGTCCGCCGCCGGCCCGATCGCGAGGGTTCGCGGAAACGCGTAGGCGCCGCCCGGGCCCGCTCGTCCTCCGGGACAGGTCGGGCATGGCAGCGCGATGCCGGGAGGCGGTCCGCCGCGGCGGCCGTCCGGACTTCCCGGTGCGGGCGCACCGAGCAGCGCCACCTCGGCGCCGCCGAGCAGCGCCCTCCGCACCCACGACGGACGGGCGCCTTCCGAGATCGATACGAACAGGCCCTGCACCGCGGCATCCTGTCCGCCGCGCACGATTGTTGCGGCCAGCATGGTGAACGCGGCCTGCAGCTGAGGCGATTCCACAGCACCGGCGCCCGCCAGCCGCTCGACCACCGCCGGCTCCGAACCCCGGATGCCGCTCAGTGCCGCGTCGACGACGACGGGATCGGCGCCAGCCTTCTGCAGCAGCGAGGCAATCGCTTCCTCGCGGCGTCCAGGCGGGAGAGCGCCAAGCGAGGCCGCAAGCTGCTCCCGCACCGCCCAGTCTCCATCGTCCAGACGCTTCAGCACGGCCGCCTGGATTGGATGGTTCGCCTCGCCGAGCCACCGTTCAGCGATCCGGATCCCCGCCGCGCGGACGTCGCGCGACGGATCCTCGAGCGCCGCCGCGACGTTCGCCGGCAGGACGGTGTCCATCCCGTCGAGCGTCCACAGCGCATGCAGCCGCGTCCGCCAGTCCTTCGCGCCCGCGGCCAGCCGCACCAGCTCGGGAACGACGGCCTTGTCCCCCCGTTCCACGAGCTGCTGCTGGGCGGTGTCGCGCCGCCAGCCGTTCGGATGCGACAGCGCCGCGACCAGTCCCGCCGTCGTCTGGAACCCGGCCGGGGTGGTGTCGCGCGCCGTGGTCTCGTGCATGACGCGATAAATGCGCCCCAGCCCGGTCGGACGCTCGAGCTCGTGCTTCACGATGCGGTCGCGAAGGTATTGCGTGACGTCGGCCCGCTGCTGGATCACGCCGCGGTACATGTCGACGATGTAGAGCGTGCCGTCCGGGGCGTTCGACAGGAACACCGGCCTGAAGCGCTCATCCGTCGAGGCCAGGAACTCGCCGCGCGGATAGGCCTTCCGCGCCCGCAGCTGCCTCCCGTCGTCCTCGAGCACGATGCGGCTGACCACGTTGGCGGCGGGTTCGGCGACGAAGGCGTTCCCGTTCAGCTCCGCCGGGAGGCGGTCGCCGCGGTAGATGACGGGCGCACACACGGACGTGAATTTCGCCAGGGTGCCGTCCGGCCGATCGATGCCGGCCTGATAGGCGCGGTTGGTGCCGGGGTTCGGCCGGATCGGCCAGACGACGTCGATGGACTCGTCGCCAAGCTCCTCGTAGCTGCCGCGCGTGCGGGCGAGGTTTGGATTGCGCGCGTAGTACGGCGTCGGCACCAGGTCCACGTGCAGCGCCTCTTCGTTCGTATTCCGATAGATCCGCCCGGCGTCGTCGTGGCTGACGCCCCATTCGCCGCGAACCAGGGTGTCGCGGACTTCGAATTTACCGTTCTTGAGACGCAGATAGATGTCGCTGTCGGCGGTGTGGAGCCAGTTGTCCAGGCCCCAGTGGAGGTCGTTGGCGTTCTCCTCGACGCGCCCTTCCCTGCGCCCGTAGCGGTTGGTGACGAGATCGCGCGTGTCGGCGCGAAGGTCGTTGTTGGTGTCGTGCATCAGCCACAGGTTCGGGGGCTCGCCGACCAGCACGCCGTGGTCGAGCACCTTCAGCGCCCGCGCGAGGATCAGGCCGTCGGCGAAGACGGTCCGGCGGTCCATGACGCCGTCGTGATTGGTGTCTTCCAGTGACGGCGACCCGGCCAATGGGGTCGAGGTTCGGCTCGGGCGTCGTCAGCGTCTGGACGAAGCCGGGCATTTCGACGACCCAGATGCGGCCGTCGGCATCCCAGTCCATGACGACCGGATCCTGGACGAGCGGCTCGCTGGCGACGAGCTCGAGGCGATAGCCCGGCGGCAGCGTGAACGTCTTCAGCGCCTCGGCCGGCGGCAGCGCGGGAGATTCGGGCAGGACCCGCTGGACCGGCGGCGGCCAGCCGCCGGCGGGCCCCTGCGAGCTGATGCCGGTCGCGGCGGCGGCGAGCACGACGACGAAAGCGACGAATCTCCTGAGCATTACAGGGCGTCCTCCGGCGGACTGAAGACCGGCGCGGGCCGGCCGGCGGGTTCGGCCGCGGGAAGAGAATGCACGAATCCAGCACGGCCTGACAAGCGCGGCCAAAACCGCTTGCCCGGCTGGCGCCGTGCTGTTACGGTAGCGGCCGTGCCGGTCATGCGTACTGCACTGTTCACCGTGTCGTTTGCCGGGCTGTGGGGCCAGGACCGCCTCACGCTCGAGGACTCGATTGATCTCGCCGCCCGTCTCGGCTACGACGGGGTCGAGATCATGGGCAAGCGGCCGCACCTCTCGGTCCTCGATTACAGCGTGGACGACTGCCTGCGCCTTCGCGAGCGGGTCGAGGGGCGCCGGCTGCGGGTGGCGGCGGTTGCCGCCTACACCGATTTCGCCGGCGGCACCGGCGCGGCGGAGGTGCCCTTCTCCGAGATGCAGATCGCGCACGTCACCGAGCTGGCGCGCCGCGCCGCGGCGCTCGGCTGCGACCTCGTCCGCGTCTTCACGTCTGTACGAACCCGCCAATGCCTCATTCCTTGCAGCCTGGCGCACCACCATCGACGCGCTCCGGGCGTGCGCCGACCGCGCCGCCGCGCTTGGCGTGCGGATTGGCGTGCAGAACCATCACGACATCGGCGTCGAGACGTCCGCCTACCTCGAGCTGCTGTCGGAAGTGGACCGGCCGAATGTCGTGCCGATGTTCGACTGCTGGTCGCCGTACCTGCGCGGCGAGGATGTCGTCGCGGCCGCGGCCGCGCTCGCCCCGCGGATGCCGTTCACGACGGTCGCCGACTACAAGGTCCTGCGCCGCTGGAAGTACGTTCCCGCGGCGGTCAATTACGCCGCGGTCGATCCGCCAGCCGTGCTCGCGGTGCCGATGGGCCAGGGCGACCTGCCGTACGACGCCTTCCTGGGCGCGCTCCAGGGAAACGGCTTCGACGGCTGGGTGACCTACGAGATGTGCTCGCCGCTCAGGGGCGGCGGGTCGATGGACAACCTGCAGCGCTACGCGCGCGCGTTCCTCGAGTACATGGCGCGCTTCGCGCCGCTACCGTCTACCCAGGGAGAATCGTCATGAACCGCCGCCGCTTTCTTGCCGCCGCCGGCGCCGCCGCCGCTGCGGCCGCGCTGCCGTATCCGTCCGAGGCGTCCCCGGGACCTCGGGCCCAGCCGGCCCCCGCCAGGGCGCGCTTCCGCACCGGCCTCGTCGCCTATTCCTATCGTCGCGCCTTCGAGGCCAAGACGATGACCTACGAGGACCTGATCAAGGTCGCGGTCGACACCGGCACCGACGGCATCGACATGACGGTCTACTGGCTGCCGGGCACGACCGACGACGTCATCCTGCCGCTGCGCCGCTTCGCCTATCGCAACCGCGTCGAGATCTACAGCATCGGCACGCGCGTCCGCCTCGCCCAGCCCACCCCGGACCTGATGGACAAGGAACTGGCGGAGCTGCGCAAGTGGGTGGACGTCGCCCAGAAGATCGGCGCCTCGCATGTCCGCGTCTTCGGCGGCGCGAAGCCGACCGGTGCGACACTGGACGAGGCGATCGCCTTCGCCATCGAGACGCTCAAGCGCGGCGCCGAGTACGCCGGGGCGCGCGGCATCATCCTCGGCGTCGAAGACGACGGCGGGATCACCGATTTCGCGAAGGAGACCATCGAGATCGTCAAGGGGGCCGACTCGCCGTGGGCCGGCATGAACCTCGACATCGGCAATTTCCGGCCGCCGAAGGTCTACGACCAGATCGAGATGTCGATCCCGTTCGCGGTCAGCACCCACATCAAGACCGAGATCGCCATGGACGACGGCAAGAGCCGCGCGCCGGTCGATCTCGATCGCGTCTTTGGGATGTTCGCGCGGCATGGCTACCGCGGCTACATGGGGCTCGAGTACGAGGCGGCGGATGATCCCGCCGCCGCCGTGCCGCCGATCCTGCGGCGCCTGAAGGAGCTGGCGGTCAAATATTCCGCGTGACGCCGGCCGCCTCCAGCCGGCGGGCGCATCCTGTGGAATGATCGCGGGATGAGCGACCTTTCGCATCTCGTCGCCGCCGATCTGCCCGCCTCCGTCCGCGTCATCGAAGGGCGTGGCGGCCTGCCGTGCCTTGCCATCTCGAACACCCGGTGCCAGGCGGAGGTCTACTTTCAGGGCGCGCATCTGACGGCATGGCACCCGTCCGTCGTGCGCGAGCCGGTGCTCTGGATGAGCGCGCGGAGCCATTTCGAGGCCGGGAAACCGATCCGGGGAGGCGTCCCGATCTGCTTTCCCTGGTTTGGGCCCAACCCGGGGAACGCCGCCGCACCGGCGCATGGCTTCGCCCGCCTGCGGGAGTGGCGGCTCATCGAAGCGCGGGAGGCCGCAACGGCACGGTCAGTCTGGGCCTGGAACTGGCGGGCGAGGCGCTGTCACCCGACTGGCCGCATCGCTTTCGCGCCGTTCACCGCATCGAGGTCGGCGCCAGTTTGCGGATGTCGCTGGAGGTGCGCAACGACGGAGCCGAGCCGTTCACGTTCGAGGAGGCGCTTCACACCTACATCGGCGTCAGCGATATCCGGCAGGTAACGCTGACCGGCCTGGCCGGCTGCGACTATCTCGACAAGATGTCGGCCGGCGAGCGCCGCCGGCAGGGGGAGGACCCGATTCGCTTCACGGCCGAAACCGATCGCGTCTACCTCGACACCCAGGCGGCCTGTGTCATCCACGACGCTGGCCTTCGACGCCGCATTCAGGTCTCGAAGGAGGAATCCGATGCGACGGTCGTCTGGAATCCGTGGATCGCGAAGGCCCGAGCGATGGCGGATTTCGGAGACGATGAGTGGCCCGGCATGCTCTGCGTCGAAACAGCCAACGTCGGCGTCCACGCCCGCATCCTGCAGCCGGGGGCCGCACACACGATGACGGCGGCGCTCGACACCAGGGACCTCCAGGGATGAGCGGTCCGCAGCGTCCTCGGCGCGCTGCCGGGGGGCTGATTAGCGCCCGACCAGGATCATGATGCCGGCCAGGAGGGCGAGGACCGCCATCAGCGGCGCCGGCAGGCCGAGCGCGATCATGCCCGAGATGCCGTAAAGAATGAGCCAGATCGCCAGAAGCAGCATCCCGATGTTCCGCTGAAACCCTGCAGCCACGTGAACCTCCCGGTCCAACCGAGGACGACCTGATGTCGCCCGCGCGGCATCGTATCCCGGTTGCATCAGCGGCGGCAGGAAAAGAAACGACGGGTTCGGGTCAGATACCGAAGGTGCGGCGGACGTAGCCGCGGCTGCGGCGGAGATCCTCTTCGACCGTCCGGGTGCGCGGCGTCCCCTTCTCGTAGGCGAGTTCAACCGTGTAGGTCCCGGCGAAGTGAACCCGGCGCAGGGCTTTGGCGATGACGGCGTAGTCCACGTCGCCGGCCGTGAGATCCTCCGCCCACACCCGCTGCTGCGAGGTCCGCAGGTGGACGTCGCGCAGGCGGGCGCCGGCGGCGTCGATCATCGCCACTGGATCCTGCCCGCCGCGGTAGACCCAGTCGATGTCCAGGCAGATGCCGACGTTCGCAGGGCTGGTGTGCCGCAAGTTCGAGTACCCACTCGCGCGCCCCTGACCGCATCTCCGGATCGTGGGCGTGAATGGCGAGCGCCATGCCGAGGCCGCGCAGGCGCGCTCCGAGGCGATCGAGATTCGCCGCCTGGAGGGCCAGCTCCTCGTCGGTCTTCTCCGCCCGATCCTTGCGCACGTCCGGATTCATGATGACGGTCTCGACGCCGTGGTCCCGTGCCCGACTGGCCCACTCGACCACCCGTTCAATGGTCGCCTCGGCGCCGGCATCGTGCATGGGGCCGTCCGTGTAGCCGGCGAGCATCGTCAGATGGTGCGCCCCGAGCGATCGACTCGTCGCGGCGGCGAGCTCCGGCGTCGCGAACCAGCTGAGCCACCCCTGAACGGCACCATACCCGGCGCGCTCCGTTCCGGCGAACGCGTCGTCCAGGTGATCCTCGAGCTTCTCCCCCTTCGACTGGTACTCCTGCACCCAGACGTACATCTGCGCGACGACGGCGGGCTTCTTCGCGGCGGCCGGCACGGCGGCGGTCGCAGGAATGAGAATGGCGAGGAGCAGCGGGAGCCGGCGGAGCAATGACATTGCCAGGAGATTCCCCCACCGATACGGCAAAGTCAACTTGCCGGATTAGCGCTAAAGCCTGCCAGGCAAAGGGAGCCTTCCGCGGCCGCGCCGCGGTACGAATCGCGGCGTCGAGCCCTCCAACAAACTTCGCTGAGCTGGCGCTTTCCGGCTCCGTCCTCCACCAGCAGGACGCGCATCACAGGAGACCCTCGCCCTGTCTCACGTTGCAGACGCACCTGAAGGCCGCCTGAAAGCGCTCTCATCGGGCTCGAATTTCAGCTGGCTTTCAGGTAGCGCTGCAAGCATTATCTGTCTCACATTTTCCCCATTCAGGTTCCCCTTATGCGCATACCTGTCCGATTGGCTTCGGCCGTGTCGCTCGTCACTTTCATGGTCCTGGCGGCAACGGGCCTGGCCCAGCGCCAGTCGGCGGCGCCGGCCGCTGCTCATCCTTCCACCTCGGAGGCCACGGCAAGCATCGTCGCCGCCGCCCAGGCGGTGCTCAAGACGCTGGACGATGCGGGCCGGGCGAAGACGCAGTTCCCGTTCGAGGGGCCGCAGAAGACGCGGTGGTCCAACCTGCCGACCGGGATTTTCAAGCGCGAGGGGCTGAGGCTGGCAGACCTGACGCCGCCGCAGCGGGCGGCCGTGGATCGACTGCTTGCGACCGCGCTCAGCAAGGACGGCTATCGCAAGGTGACCGAGATCATGCGCGGCGATGAAGTGCTCCGCAAGGCAGAAGGCGACGGCCGGGGAGGGCCACCCGGAGGCGGTCCTCCTGGAGGAGGTCCTGGCGGCGGCCGCGGCGGTCCTGGCCGGGGCGGTTCGGGCGGCGCCCTGATCTTCGGCGGCGACGAGTACTACCTGGCGTTCCTCGGCACGCCGTCGGTGACGACGCCGTGGATGCTGCAGTACGGCGGCCACCACCTGGCCATCAATCTGACGCTGGCCGGGAGTGAGGCGTCGATGGCGCCCAGCCTCCCCGCCGCCCAGCCGGCAACTTACACGTTCGAAGGGCGGACCATCCGTCCGCTCGGCAACGAGAACGACAAGGCGTTTGCGCTCGTCAACGCGTTGAACGACGACCAGCGCAAGCAGGCGATTCTGGAATCGCGCGTGTCGGATCTCGTGCTGGGCCCGGGCCAGGACGGGCGCACCATCCAGCCCGAGGGCATCAAGGCGTCGGTGCTTTCGGCGCCGCAGCAGACCATGCTGCTGGAACTGGCCCGTGAGTGGGCGGGGTTCCAGAACGACGCCTTCGCCGAGGTGCGGATGGCGGACATCAAGAGCAATCTGGCCCAGACCTACTTTGCCTGGAGCGGTCCGACGACCAACGGCAGCGCCGCCTACTTCCGGATCCAGGGGCCGACGCTGGTGATCGAGTACGCGCCGCAGCGCAGCGTCGATCACATCCACACCATCTACCGCGACCCGACCAACGACTACGGTGCGAAGTTCACGAAGAAGTAGCCGTGCCGCGGGTGTGCTGGCGCTGACGGCCGTCGTCGGCTGTGGTGCACTGCTGTCGGCGCATCGTACCGACGAGTACCTCCAGGCGGCACGGATCGCGATCGAACCGGGCCGCGCGCAGGTCGAGCTCGACCTGACGCCGGGCATGGGACTCGCTGACGCGGTCCTCGGGGAGATCGACGTCAATCGGGACGGCGTGCTGTCGGCCGGCGAGCAGCGGACGTATGCAGCGGCCGTGTTGAGCGCGCTGGCGCTCGGCGCCGACGGCACCGCCGTGGCGCTGACGCTGGACGCCGCCGACTTTCCGGGGATGGAATCCATCAGAGGCGGCGAAGGCACCATCCGGCTTCGGGCGAGCGCAACGCTGCCCCGGCTGTCGGCCGGCCCGCATCAGCTCGTGTTCCGCAACACCTACCATCAGGAGCGCAGCGCCTATCTGGCGAATGCGCTGGTCCCCGAGAGCGAACGCATCGAGATCATGACGCAGCGGCGCGACACCGAGCAGCGGGAGCTGCGCATCGGCTTCGTCGTGCACGAGTCGGCGGCGACCTCCAGGGCGGCGCTGCTCTTTGGCGGCGGTATCGCCGCCGCGACCGTGCTGCTGGAACTGAGGCGGCGGGCATCGCGCGCGGTCTGACGACAGCTTCGCAACGCCCACCGCCAGCTCCACTTTCACTCATCGCTTCAGCCGCTTACTGCGCTGTCCGGACGACAATCGTTTCCGGCGTCGCGCTGCTGGAAAGACGTTCCGCGGCGGCGTTCTCGCGGGCCGACTTCGGGAGCGTGAACCGGGCGCTGCCGCCGAGCCGGATCTCGCGCAGGAAGTACTGATTTTCGAAGTGGTCGAAGACGAGGCCGGCGGAGCGATCCACCCCGGCGCCCGCCGGCTGGCTGAGCAGGATCAGGCCGGTCTCGAGGCCCCTGATCAGCAGGACGTCGGTGTGGTTCGGCAGCGTCGAGACGTTGTAGGTGCCGCGCGGCAGCGTCGTGTTCCCGGCGGTGAAGGCGAAGGGGATGGTCGCGACGGCATCGAGCGTCTGGGCGCTCAGTGCCGGCGCCGTCCCGAGTGCCATCGCCACCGCGGCGGCAGCCGTCAGGCTGCGGATGTAGGTCTTCATGTCGTGTTCCTCGCGTTTGGTTCGAGCGGCGCCGGAAGCCGGCGCCAACGCGACTCCGGCGTCGCCGTGTGCGTCTACTTATGAGACGAGGCTGAGGGCCGGAAATGTGTGTGCCGCGGGTGACGAATGCGCGACAAAGGCGTGGCAACCGTCGAGGCGGCGCTCTGCTATCCTGCCGCCCTGATAACTGCCAATGAGCGGTTGTTACCGTCGAGCTGGGTGGATGCCGTTATCGTGTGCCCTGCTCCACGCTGGGTTCGACTCCGATGTCTCCGACGATGACCATCATTCGCGCCGCGCTGCCCGTGAAGTGCCCTGAATGCGGCACGGCGATTTCCTGGCGCGAGGCGGGCCCGCTGCCGTTTCACTGCTCCAGGTGCGGCCAGGGTCTCCGCCTTCGCATCAACTACTTTCGCGTTCTGTACATCCTGGCTGGGGTCATCGTCACTCTGCTGTGCCGCGCCGCGGGACTTCGGGGCGACACCCTGTTTGCTGTCGTGCTCCTCGGCCTGTGGCCGATGCACCTTCTGCTCGTCTTCATCACGATGCGTCTGTTCCCTCCGGACGTGGAGCCGACCGGCGATTTTCGCGCGATCCTCTTTGGAGCCGTGGGCACCGGGGAGGCGGAGACCGATCGTGAGCTCGTGGAGGAAACCGGAACCACGGAGAATTTGCCGAGGCAGCGCGTCACAGCTGTTGCGGTTGTTCGGTGGATCATCGGTGATCCGGCGCACTGGACCTTCGAGGGCGTCGTGCTCCGCGGCAGCGCGATTGTCCTGGTCCTCTGGCTGGTCTGGACGGCGATGACGCCGCTCATTCATCGCTTCGTCCCGAAGCTTGCTGCGACGCGCCAGGGGCCGGCAGTGTTCCCACTGAAGGCGCAGATCGGCGGCGAGACGATTGCATTTACGAACGGCGCCACCGACTCGTGGGTGTGCACGGCGCTGCTGGGCGTGGATAAAGAGTACGCGGCGGGCTTTGGGCTCGACCCAGGACAGACCCGACAGGTCAGTTACGCGGCCTTTGAAGGGACCACTACGGCGCCGCCCGAACCACATGCCGTTCGATACGCAGCGTGGGAGGAGATCTCAGCCGTTTGCGTGGACTCCCTCGACAGACCGCATTCGGTGACGCTGAGATGACGCCCGGACCCACGCCCGAAGCGCCTCTGCCGTCGCTACGGCACGCCGAGGGACGCAACGCGTCGGCGTTACCGTGCGAAGCTCGCATTCTCTTCTACAACGCGTTGCGGTAGCCGTTGGACGGCCTCCGTGCTCGGCACCTGCACGTCGATCAGCGGGTCCGCGTCTCAGTTGATGGCGATCACGTTGTGATCACGCCGGTTGACAATTCGCGCCTGACCCTGGAACAACGCCTGGCGGCCTACGACCCACGGCGGCACGGCGGCGAGCAGATGCCGACGACGAAGACGCGCGGCGCTGAACGGTGGTAGCCACGAGACCGGCCGCGGCTGTCGCTCGCAAGCGTTGGGTGCCAGACCGGCAGGACATCATCTGGATCGATGGCAGCCCGCAGGTTGGGCGCGAAATGCGCGATCGACATCCGTTTCTTGTACTCTCGCCGCGCATCTTCAACGACAAGACGTCGCTGGTCATCGGCCTGCCCATGACGACGGCTGAATACAATTCGGATAATCCGTTTGCCGTTGCCGTGGGTAAGGCGTCAGGACGCAGGTCCGCACAGACCAGCTATGTGCTGTGCCACCAGCCCAAGTCGTTCGATTGGCGCCTGCGCAAGGCGACGAGACATCCCCTCGGCACGTTGCCCGCCGCGTTGTTCGTGCAGGTCTGCGAGCGGCTCGAGCAGATCATTCAGGTTGGAGGAGGCCCGCCACAAGGCGGGTGAGCGGCGATTTGCGGCAGTCGTGGCCCGCCCACGACGTCTTGACGCCACCGCTGCACCTGAGATGGCCGCCCCGTACCCCTACCGCAGATACTTGTTGAAGTGCGCGACGGTCCGTTCCCACGCCAGCTTCGCGGCGGCGGCGTCGAAGCGCGGCGTCGTGTCGTTGTTGAAGCCGTGCTGCGTGCCGGGATAGACGAAGCGCTCGTAGCGCACGTTGGCGGCTTTGAGCGCCGTCTCGTACCCCGGCCAGCTCGCGTTGATGCGCTCGTCGGTTTCGGCTGACTGAATCAGCAGCGCCGCCTTGATCTTCGGCACGTCCTCGAGGTTGGGGGCGCTGCCGTAGAAGGCGACGCCGGCGGCGAGCTCGGGCAGGCGGGTCGCCAGGAAGTTGACCATGCCGCCGCCGTAGCAGAAGCCGACGGCGCCGAGCTTGCCGGTGGTCTCGGGCCTCGCCTTGAGCCACTCCGCCGCGGCGACGAAGTCCTCGCGTGTCTTCGCCTGATCGAGCTTCGGAAAGACCTCGCGGGCCTTGTCTTCATCGCCGGGATAGCCGCCGAGCGGGAACAGCGCGTCGGGGGCGAAGGCGACGAAGTTGTCGAGCGCCAGCCGGCGCGCGATGTCCTCGATATGCGGGTTCAGGCCGCGGTTCTCGTGAATGACCAGGACAGCCGGCAGCTTGCCATTCGGCCTTGGCCGGCTGCGCCAGGTAGCCGCGCATCTTGCCGTAGCCCTTCGGCGAGTCGTATTCGACCGCACTGCACCTTGATGCGCGGATCCTCCGGCTTGACGACCTGCGCCTCGAGGAACTTCGGGCTGAGCTGATCGAGCAGCATCGCCGCGGTCACGCCGCCGACCGCGTACTTGGCGGCCTTGTCGAGGAAGCCGCGGCGATCGAGCGCGCCATGGACGTAGGCGTCGAACAGCACGAGCAGTTCCTGATCGAAATCATGGGCGGTCTTGCGCTCCATCGTTCTTCCTCCGTTTCGGGCCACGGTGTTGTGGCAATCACTGCGGACGGCGGCGGCCGTCAGGCAGCGGCGAAATCATCCGGCTACGCGAGCGCCGCTCGCTCCTCGCGGTCGGGGTTGCTCTTCACGACAGACGTCGAGTCGAAAATCATCGTCTCGGCGGTGCCGGGGGAAAACGCCGGCCACGGCGGGAGGCCGGGGTGGCCGGGCTTGCCACTTCGCGCAAAAGCCACCCACGCGTCGGCCATGCGGCCGGCCAGCGCGCGCGCCTCGCTGCCGCCACCCGTCATGGCGGCGCAACGATCGCTGTTTGCGAACACGAACGGCAGCTCCGAGCAATGGAAGGCACGCGGCCGTCCGTCGAGGACCGGGGTCTGCCACTGGAACCAGTACCAGGTAGGCCGGCGCGCCGTTCTGCTGCGCCTTGCGCGTCGCCTGCGTGACGGCATTGATGCGCGCCGTCAGGCCCGTCGATCGCGACAGCAGCTCGTACGGCGTCGCCTTCGGGAATTTGCGCCGCAGCACCGCCAGCAGGGCCGGCGCCTTGTCGCCGCGCTGCTCGCCGATCCGCTTCTCCATCTCCGCCTCGGACATCGCGTCAAGCGAGGGGTCCCCCGCCTGCACGCTGTTCCCGAACTCGTTCAGGACGCTGCCGACGAGCAGCGGCACGACTGCCGAGTATTCCGGCGCCGCCGGATCCCAGGCGTGGCGGGGCAGCGACGTGCCGTCCACCGTCGGACCCCAGTTCAGGCCGGCGCCGCTGCCCGGAGCCGCCGCCACCGGCTGGAGCTTGCGCTGGGCGCGCAGGCCGGCCTGGATGATCGACTCGACCGGGACCTCCTGCAACCGCCCGATCGTGTCCTTCGTCAGCCCCAGCTCCTGCAGGGTCGCGGCCGCGAGCGCGCCCGACCGATCCGGCGTCAGCTGGCGCAGGCTCGACCCGCTCTGAATGACCGCGCGGTGGAACAGGCCCTTCGCCGCCGGCATGCCCATCAGCGTCGAGATCTTGCCGCCACCCCCGGACTGGCCGAAGATCAGCACCTTTGACGGGTCGCCGCCGAACCGGCCGATGTTGTCGCGCACCCAGGCGAGCGCCGCGATCAGATCGAGCTGACCGAGATTGGCGGCGTGGCTCCACGGCTCGCCGTAGTCCTGCAGGTTCATGTAACCGAGCGGCCCCAGCCGGTGGTTCATGCTGACGACGACAACGTCGCCGCGGCGGGCGAGGCTCTCGCCGTCATACATTAGCAGCTCGTTCGATGAGCCGGAGGTATAGCCGCCGCCATGAATCCAGACGAGCACAGGACGGCGTCCCGCATCATCCGTGGACGGCGTCCAGACGTTGGCCCGCAGGCAATCCTCGCCAGGCTGGCCGTCGTCCCACTCGAACATGAACGCTTCTTCGTCGTGCGACCAGCCGGCCCGGCGGCCTTCGGGGACGTGCAGGCCCTGCGGACACGCGAAGCCGAGCGCCATCGAGCTGCGCACCCCGGTCCAGGGCGCCGGCGGCGCGGGCGCCATGTAGCGCCCCTTGCCGGCGGTCGATGCGGCGTATGGGATGCCCTTGAACGCCAGAATGCCGTTGCGTGAAAAGCCCCTGATCTTGCCGGACGCGATCTCGACGATGTTGCCGGCGTTGGGCGCCAGGACCGTTGCCGTGGCCGGGGCCTTCGCCGCCGCCGGTGCCGCCTGCCCGGCTGCCTCGACGCGTCCGACCAGCAGCGGCACCGCCGCGAGACCCGCTGCCGACGCGAGCCATTGACGGCGATCGATGCCTGAGGCCGGGTTTTCAGTCTTCTCTGCGGGCATTGCAGCTCCAGTGACGCCGCGTGGCGTCGGTCACGCGATGGAATACTTCCGGGACCGGACAATCGCTTACGCCCGCGGCTCCGGGCGCTCGACGCGCGACCTACGCCGGGATCCGCAGCAGCTTGTGGGCGTTGCCCCAGGCGATCTTGTTGAAGACTTCAGAAGGCGCCGAGCGCTTGAGCACTCCCAGCGTCTCGCGTGCCACGCACTTGCCGGCCAGCCGCGTCGCCGCCGGATTGTTGCTCTGGCTGACGCCGCCGCCGTGGCCGTCGGTACAGCTGCAGTCGCTGCCGAACAGCAGCTTGTCCTGATGGCGCGTCAGGAACCCGGCGGTGAACTCGGGATCCCGCGACATGGCGTTGTTGCCGGAATTCGCCGACATGTCGCCAAAGAGGTTGGGGTAGTCACCGAGCCACTTGTCAGTCAGACCGCCGCGCGTGATCGGGCCCGCCGGATAGGCCGCCTCGTTGTGGTAATCCGCGCTCACGTTCGCCCAGAACGCATCGGCATGGCCGATGAACGTCGTCTTCGGGTACGCCTTCAGCACCGATTCGAACGTCTTCGCGAAGCCGGTGCTCCAGGTGCCTTCGCCGGGGAAGTGATCGACTTCCTGGAAGTGGACCAGGATCGGCACCCGCAGGTCGGCCGCCAGGGCATACATGCGGCGCAGTTCCGGGCCGTCGGCGGCGACATGGAACTTCACCTCGCCAAAGCCCTGCGCGCCGTCCTTGACGGCCTGGGTCAGGACCTGCGCGGCGTCCGGTCTGGCGACGTCGTAGCTGTTGAACCACGTGAACCGGCCCGGTGCCGCCGCCTGCAGCGCCTTCACCTGTTCGAGCGCGGCGCCGCGCGTCAGCAGGTTCCCCTTCGTCACGCCCGCGCCGTCGAAGTGCGCCAGGTTGGCCGCCGGCTGGGGCCGAAGGTGAAAGTGCAGGTCGAACACCGGCGAGCCCCACTCGCTGGCGGGCGGCGCCTGGCCGCCGAGCGCCGGCACGACAGCGGCGGCGGCGGCGGTCTTGAGGAACTCGCGGCGATTCATCTGAAAGCCCTTCGTTGGTGTGACCGGCCCGGCGCTCACGGCACCCAGATGGCATAGACGAGATAGCTGGTCAGGGCGCAGGCGCCGAACAGAATGATACCCGCGAGACGATGCTTGTGGACGAAGTAGAGCAGGACGAGGCCGGTCAGCGAGAGAAACACCAGGAGCAGGGCGGAGATGTCGATCACGGCTTTCCACACCGCCCCGGTATCGCGCCCCTTGTGCAGGTCGTTGATGACTGCCGCAAAGCCCATCCGCGATTCGGTAACGTCGAATGCCGCCGTGGTCCGATCGACGACGACCGAGGCTTCGTAGCCCGGCCCCTTGAACACCACCTCGCACTGCCTGTCGTCTATCCGGAAGTCCGCCAGCGCGCCGCGGAGTCCGCCGTCGGCGCGAAGCCGCTCGACCACTTGCAGCTTATCGACCCCGTCGGGCCCCGCCCCCTCGAGCAGCGACAGGGCGAGGTTGCCGTGCCGCTCGGCGGTCACCTGCTGGCTGGCGAACCAGTCCTGATGGTTCAGCGTGATGCCGGTGATCGCAAAGAACAGCACGAGCGCCAGGCTGGCCATCGAGCCGTAGATGTGCAGCCATCTCGACAGCTTGGCGACGCGGCGGCGCCAGACGTGCCGGCTCACCGGAATCGCCGCCACCGCCACCGGTGCGGCGCGCGACAGCCGCGGGCTCTCAGCGGCCGACCTGTTGATAATCGAGGGTTGCTGCACTGATCTCGGTGCCCCCTGGCAGCGCCACGTGCCGGGGCGCTCCCGAAAAGTCGATCTCCTGGCGAATGACCTGGTCGGTGCCGTGCTCGCGCGCCGCCTCGATGCAGACGGTATAGGTGCCGGCCGGCACCAGCTTGCCGGCGTTGTCCTTGCCGTCCCATTGCAGGGTGTACTTGCCGGCGGTGCGCGTCGCGCTCGTCACCGCGTCGATGATCTGCGAGCCCTCGGTCATGGCGCGCAGCCGGTCGGTGCGATACCAGCCCCGGAGCTCGGGGAGGTAGCGCGATTTCCGATCCCACCACACCGCCACCGTGCGCACCGGGAAGTGGTCCTTGTCCTCGATCCACACTGCGACATACGGCCGGCGCGCCATGCCCGACAGCCGCGCCAGTTCGAAGGCAATGGTGAGCTGCCATCCGGCGTTCCAGGTCTGCTCGGCGGCGTAGAGCGTCCTGACCGGGCTCGGGAAGGACGTCTGCGCCTGCGGCGCCGCCGCCAGGCGCCGCCATCCCGGGCTCTCGACGCGGCTGCCGTCGGCAAGCGCGAGCGCGAACTCCACGCCGGGCATCGTCCGCGCCAGCGCCGCGCTTTCCGCCGGCGTCATCACGCAGAAGGCCGTCGCCAGGGCGCCAGCCTCAATCGCACTGCCCGAGACCACCGTCGCGCTCAGCACGTGGCCGGCCGGCTGGCCGGTTCGCGGGTCGATGACGTGGGAAAAGTGGCGGCCGGCAATCTCGAAGCCACGCTTGTAGCCGCCGCTCGTCGCCACCACCGCGTCGTGGACCGCGAGCACGGCCGAGGGCGGAGCATTGTCGGCGTTGTCGACCGGATCGGCGACGCCAATCGCCTGCGTCCAGGTCCCGCGGACGATCACGTCACCGCCGGCGTTGAGCAGCACGCCGCTGACCCCGGTCACGGCCAGCGCGCGGCGCGCCGCCCGATCGACGACGAAGCTTTTGGTGAAGGAGTTGAGCATCAGCGGCACGTCGCTGGTGCGGGTCGCCGTCGAGGAGGCGGGATCGAGGATCCAGTGCCGCTGGCGAACCCGTGCGGCGGTCGTCTGCAGCGCCGCGGTCGTAGGCAGGCGGTGGCCGAGCGCCGCGCGCTTCCAGAGCGCGCTGAAGGCCTCGGCCGACGGGTCGAGCGCTCCGCCGGTGCGGGTGCGCCAGTCGTCGAACGCCGAGAGCACTTCTTCGAGCTCGGGCGATACCTTCGTCGGAACACCGGGCGAGTGCATCCAGCGGCTGAACTCGCTCTGCGGATCGTAGCCGCTGAGGATCGACGACAGCCGTCCGATCTCGAAGAGCGCCGCCTGCTCCGCCTGCTGCGCGGCCGGCCCCGACGTCGCCTCGACCTTCATCTCGAGCGACGTGCCCATGACGTTCTCGAAGTGTGACGAGTAGACCTGGCCGCCGCCGCGGCTCCACAGCCTGTAGCCCGCCCCGCAGACCGCGATCCCGGTGACGAGCGCAACGGCAACGATGAATGCGCGCTTCATCAGCGGCGCTCCCCGGGTCCGCCGGGAGGGCCTGGACGGAACTCATCCGCGGACAGCTGGCCATCGTGGTTCGCGTCCAGCGTCCCGATCGCCGCCGGCGCTCCGGCGATTTCCGCCGCCGACAGGACGCCGTCGTGGTCCGCGTCGAGGACGCGGATCAGCGGATCCATCATGCCGCCCCGGCCGCGGCCGAACCCGCGGCCCTCTTCTCCGCCGCGGCGCCCTCGTCCGGCGCCCTGCTCGACGCTCGCGGTCGCGCTCTGCTTCAGCTCGTCCCTGGTCAGCGTGCCGTCCTTGTTGGCGTCGGCGCGGTCGAACAGCCCCTGGAACCGCTCCGGCACCTCGGCGCGCTCGAGCTTGCCGTCGCCGTTCTTATCGAAGGCCATCAGGGTATCGGCCAGATCGTCGGCCGACGCCGCCGGCGGCCCGCCGCGCCCCCCCTCGTCGCCGCCGCGGCCCCGGCGCCCCTCTCCGTCGCGTCCGCCGCCGAATTCCGGCCGCAGCTCCTCGAACGTCAGACGGCCATCGCCGTCCAAATCGAGGCTCTTGAGCGCCGCCGGTGAGCGGCGAATCTCGGCGGCCGAAATGACCCCGTCGTGATCGGCATCGAGCGCCGTCGCAATCCGGCTCGGCGGCGGCCCGCCGAACTCGCGGTTCTGCACCGCAAAGGCCAGCATCGCGGCGGCCAGGACCATTCCAGCGGCTGTGAACAGCGCCATCTTCATCATTGTCTCCCCTGTGCTTCGACGTATTGTCGATCCGAGAGTTGCCTCTGGTGGCGCTGGTAATGCGACTGTCAACAAACTGTCACAGGTCGGTCACAGACTCGCCGCACCTGGCGGCGCCGGCGGGGAGCCGCAGCGCCAGGAGGAACCGGCCGGCGAAAAGGCCGCGCCGGAGAGGCCTGACGCGACGTTCAGCTACCTGACGCCGACCACCTGGCGGATCATGCCGTCGCTCTTGGTCAGCAGGTAGAGCTCGCCGGCGCTGTCCTCGGCGAACCGGAGATCGACACGCCCGCGCCCCGCCACCGCCGCGGCCCCCGGCAGCGCGTCCCCCTGGCCGCCGCGCGCCCGGAAAGTGTCCTCGACGAGGCGGCGCAGCCCCGCGTCGAGCTCGTGCATCGGCGCCAGCGTCTCCGGATTCCCGTCGTCCGCTCGGAGCACGTCGGCCCTGTCCGCGTACCAGATGTGGCCGGTCGTAATGTCGCCGAAGACCAGCTTGTCCTTCAGCGCGGGAATCCTGCTGCCGCGATAGACGAAGCCCCCCGCGATCGCGTCGCCGCCGGCCGCAGTGTGCGGATAGGCAATCACCGGATAGATCGGATGCACCGTGCCGCGGGTGATTGTGTCGGTAATCTGCAGCGGAATCGTGTCGTCTGCCGGGACCCGGCCCATGCCCTCGGCACTCATCGCCTGCGGTCCCTCGCGCAGTGGGTAGCCGTAGTTCGCCCCCTTCCGGACGATGACGACGGTTTCCCACGAGGTCAGGCCGATGCTGAACGCCAGCAGCCGCGGCGCGCCGGGCGCGGCGGGATCCACGTCCCAGACCAGCCGGTGCGGATTGCGCAGCCCGACCGCCCAGATCTCCTTGCGCGCGCCCTCGACGGAGACGAAGGGGTTGTCGTTCGGAACCCGGTATCGCCCGTTCTCGCTGACCGTGCTGGTCGCCGTATGCTCGCGGAGATCCGGAACGATCCGCAAAATCTTCCCGCTGATGTTGTCGAGCCGCTGCGGGGTCAGGTGCCGGATGTCGCGCTGCTCGCCGGTCCCGGAATCGCCGACGCCGACATACATCACGCGCCATTCGGGGTCGCCACGCCGCGCGGTCGGGTTGAAGGTGATATCGCCGAGCGGGTGAATCGGCGACGGCAGCTGCAGCCGCAGCAGCTCGCGCGCCGTGCCCTCGAACGTCGCGTCGGCGGTATTGCGATCGGTCCACTCGATGACGACCGCCTCACGGTCGATGACCGCCCCGGGCAGTGTCGGCGTCACGATCGCCGTGGTCGTCTCGTAGCCCGACAGGTCGAGGCCCGGAACGACGCCGGGCTTCGGACTGGCGGACCCTTCGGTGGTCGGATCCTCCATGTGAATCGTGTAGAAGACGCCGTTCCGCGCGTAGTCGGGATCGAAGACGACGTCGATCAGGCCGGTGGCGAGGTTGCGTTCGAAGGTCAACTTCTGGAACAGGCCGGGGCGGCCGGCAAGGCCGTTGAAATCAAGGTAGATCGCGAACCTCTTGGTCTGCTTGTCCAGGATGTACAGCGGGCCGTTGAGGTCGGCGATGAAGAAGCGCCGGCCGCCCGGCTCGTCCCGCATGAAGTTCACGCGCGCCAGTTCGCCGCGGGTGTTCTCCCCGGCGGGGTCCCCGGTGATCGGCATCTGGACGTAGTCGGCCAGCTCCAGCGTCCGCCGTGGCGCGGTCGACGCTGCCGCCGCCGGCGCCTCTGCCACCTTCTCGTGCGCCGCCAGGGCGCGAAGGTAGTGGACGATGTTCCAGATGTCGGTGTCCGGGATTCGTCCCTCCCAGCCGGCCATCATCGTCGGTGGAACGCCCTTCCTGATGACGGTATAGATCTCCCCGTCGCTCGAGCCGAAGTCCCACTTGTCGTCGGTGAGATCGGGCGGCTGCCTCCCTCCCTGCTCCTGGATGATCGAGATGACGACGCCAGCCTTCTCCGCTCCCTGCGCCATGTTGCCGTGGCAGCCGGCGCAGTTCAGGTCGTAGGCCTTTTTCCCGGCGGCGACCGATTCGGAGGTCGCCGGCACCGGATTCTGCACCGCGGCGGCCGCCGCATTCCGCGGCGCCTGCCTGGCCGCTACACTCGCGCCAGCGAGGAGGCTCACGGCCAGCACACCGCCGAGCATCGAGCGCCTGTTCACACTCATAGGTCTATCCTCGTGTAACGAACCGTGTCGCTCGGCGGCCATCAGAGTAAGCGGCCCCGGACCACATGACCTGCTGCCTCCATGGCCTCTTCTTCTTCGGCGATCGTCACGTCCGAGCGCTGATGTTCCCACACCCCGCTGGCCGCATTGTGCATCTCGAGGCGGACCAGACCGCCAGAGCGGTCCGGATCGGGCATAATTCCGCCGTGATCCACCTGCTGCTGACGCTGGTCTTCTCATTCACTCCGTCCGCCCTCGCCCAACGCGATGCGACGACGCCACAGCGGCTCGCCTTTGCGCCCTATCACGCGAGCGGCATCTATGAGATCGGCGAGACGGTGGGCTGGACGGTCACGCTCGATCCGGCGCCGCCGGCGTATGCCTACAAATGGACGGCGCGCCGCAACAACGCGGTGGTGCTCAAGGAAGGCACGCTGAACCTGTCCAGCGGCCACGACACCATCGAGGTGACCGCTGATACGCCCGGCATGATCTACGTCGCGGTGGAAGCCGTCCGCAATCTCGATCTGGCGGCCGCCGCGGCGCCGGGCGAACCGGCGCACTTCATCGGCGGGAACACCGGACGCAACAGCGGACTCTATGCGATCGGTGCCGCTGTCGCACCGGCGAAGATTGGCGTCTCGGTTCCTCGACCCGCCGACTTCGACGCCTTCTGGGACGCCAAGCTCGCCGCCCAGGCTGCGATCCCGGTCAACGCGACCCTGACGCCGGTAACGACCGAAGTACCCGGCGTCGAACTGAACATCTTCGAGCTGAACGCGCTCGGCTCGAAAGCACATGGCTACCTGGCGAAGCCGGCCCGCGAGGGGAAGTTCCCGGCCCTCATCCAGCTGCAGTATGCCGGCGTCTACGCCCTGAATGCCGCCGCCGCGGCGCGCCGCGCCGCCGAAGGCTGGCTCGTCGTCAATGTCGACTCGCACGACAAGCTCCCCTCGGATCCCTCGGGCGGCGTGCCGCGCACTTACCAGGCGCTCGGCAACACCAATCGTGAACAGTCCTACTTCCTCAATATGTACCTGCGCGACTCGCGGGCGCTCGACTATCTGGTGACGCGGCCCGACTGGGACGGCAAGACGATCGTCGTCACCGGCGGCAGCATGGGCGGCCAGCAGAGCGTTGCCCTCGCCGGGCTGCGGCCCGCGAACATCAGCGCCGTGCTGGTCTGCGTGCCGGCCGGCGCCGACACCAACGGCGATCTCCACGGCCGCAAGGCGGGCTACCCGAACTGGCCGTCGGACAACCCCGAGGTGATGGCGACGGCGCTCTATTTCGATCCGGTCAACTTCGCGCCGCGCATCAAGGCGCCGCTGTTCGCGGGAATGGGATTCATCGACACGATCTCGCCGCCGGCGGGGATCTACACGATGCTGAATCAGGTCGCGGCGCCGGTCGAAACGCTGCCGATGATCGAGTCCGAGCACGACAACCTGACGCCGATCCAGGCTCACGCCTGCACGGCGCGGGTCAACGAAATCCTCGGCGGGATCGTCGGCGGCACGCCGTACACGCCGCCGGCTCCGGGCCGTCAACCGGACCGCTGAGGGCAACTCACTCCGGGGTCGGAACCGGCGCCGCCGCGCCGGGCTTCACGGCGCGCTGGTCGGGCGGCGCTCGTCGTTGAAGCCGAAGGCGTGGATCGTTCCGTCCTGGCCGCCGACATAGACCTGGCCGTAGCCGACCCACAGGCTGCCTGGCGACGCGAACGTCGCCATCGCGTTGCCGCTGGTCCACAGTTCCGCCCCGGTCGCGCCGTCATAGGCATGAAGCACTGCCGGGGTGCCGCGGCCGCCGGCCGCCGCCGGCGCACCCGTCGCCAGCGCGAAGATCACGCCATTGACGATGATGGGAGTCGCCGGGGCGGCCAGGTCGTGGGACACCCAGCCCGGCTCGAGCGCCAGCCCGCTGCCGTTACCGGTCAGCTTCAGCGCGACGACGGCGCCGGTCGCAATCGCTCCGTTCGTCGTCGGCATTCCGCTCGCCAGCCGGCCGCGGGCCGGCAGCAGGATCCACGTGGCCGAGTCTCCAGGCGATGCTTGTGCCCCAGGGGCTGGCGCGGCGGCTGGGGGCGCAGAGGACCACGCCGCGAGCGCGTCGGCGCTGACGACCGCGCCCGTTCCAAGAATCGTCTTCGACACGTGCAGCGGCGTGCCGTGCCCGGCCCCGCCCAGCGATTTCGCATCGAGCAGCCACACCCGTCCATCCCTGGTCGCCGCGGCGACGATATCCTGACCGTTGTGCCTGAGAATCGTCGGCCCGGTGACGAAGTCCGCGGCCGGCTGTGAAAACCAGTCCTTGACCTCGAGGGTCCGCGGATCGAGCGCGACAATCGCGTTGGCTTTGCCGTCGCCGGTGGCCGTCCCCGCCCCGATTGCGGCAATCAGGGTGCCGTCCGGTGTGAATGCCACGGCGCCGACGACCGGTCCGCCCCCCGTCTTCCACGACACCACCGGTTTCGTGTCGCTGTCGAGATCGATCGCCCAGATGCCATGCGGCGCACCGCCGCAACCCCCCGCCGTGGCGGCATACAGCGTCGTGCCGATCGCGATTGGCGACGACCATCGCGCGTTGGCGGGCAGGAAGGGCGCCGGCCGCTGCATGTCCTTCCCCGAGGGCAGGCCGAGCACGTGGAGCGTGCCGTCGCTGGCGATGACGTAGACGACACCGGAAGGCTTGAACAGGAAGCCGTACCCGTAGGCGTCCGCCATGCGTTCGGCTTCGGTCTTCTCGCCGCCCCGGGACGAACCGGGAATGCGGTCCGCCTCCTGGCCGCCCGACGCGGGTGGGGGGGGCGGAGGTGGCGGCGCGGCTGCGGCCGCCGCTGACCCGCGGCCGCCCCGCCCCTCATTTGCCGGTGGCGCGGGACTCGCGGCAGCGGGTCCGCCGGCCCGGCCTTCAACCGGCACCCCCTCGCCGGGCTGCCCGATCACGCTGCGATAGCCGACGACGCCGCGGCCGGCGTCGGATACCGGCCGGATGGTGGTGGTGTCGTTGAGCGGGACGATGCGGGTCGCGCTGGCGAGGGTACCGCCGGGGCAGCCTGCGCCCGGCGCCGGGAGCGTCCCAGGGAACTGCCGCTGCCAGACGATGTGGCCGATGTCGTTGTCGATGCCGAAGACGGTGTTCGAGCTGCCGGTGACGAGCGACATCGGCACGAACAGCGTCACGCCGGTCGCCGTCACTCCCTGGCCGGGGCCGTGCGGGCCGCGCGGGACGGTTGTCGAGCTTTGCCTTCCACTGCAGCTGCGAAGCCCGGCTTCGACATCGCTCGGCACGGAAATGCGGTCGTCGCTCCGGACCCAGGACGTGCGCTGCGCGTCGCCCGAGCGCCGTCAGCCACTGCGGTGCCGCCGCGGCCGACCTGCGGCGAAGGCGGCGCTCGCCGCCAGCGCGGCCGCGAGGACGAACGATCGTCAAGCGAAGTTCGCGCGCATCAGTGTCTCCGCCCTTACCGGGCAATGCCGAAGCAGTAGAGGACGCCGTCGAACGTCGCGAGGTAGGCGCGGCCGTTGGCGACGGTCAACCCGCTGAAGTGATTCCACGATTCGATCTGTGCTGCCGCTCGACCACAGCTCCTTGCCGGTCTGCGCGTCGAGCGCGTAGAGCGCGGCCGCGCCGCGAGGTCGGCACGCGCCGCGCCGGGCCCGAGCTGAGGCCGCCGCCGTAGACCGGGCCGCCCGGCTCGTCCCACGCCTTGTCCGGCATCGTCTGCGACGCGTCCTCGCCGGCGGCGTAGGCGAACACGACGCCGTTGGCGATGATCGCCTCTTCGGCGAGGTCCATGTCGCGCGACAGCCAGGCCGGCGTCGAGCTGCCAGCTTGCCGCCGGCGTCTGCTGCAGCTTGAAGGCGGCGACGCCGCCGCCGGCCGGGCGCGCGTGCTCGATCGGCGCCTTGAAGTCCCTGCTCACCGGTCCCCAGAACGGCGCCAGCACCCACTGACGTGCCGGCCTGGTCCTGCCAGGCGCTGAGCGCGCCCCAGATCGCCCCTGGCGTCGAACGCCTGCGCGTCGTTGCAGAGCAGCGGCGTCGTCTGCAGCGTGGTCCGATGATCCTCGCCGCCGAGCGCCTCGCGATCGAGCAGCCACAGCCGGCATTCCTTGCTGGTGCCGACGAGGAACTTGCGGCCGTGCGCGTCGAAGGCCACCGGCGTCGTGTTGACGTCGAGGTCGCGGCGCCACAGCCAGTTGGCGTTCGGCGCGCCGAAGAAATCGACGAGCTGGAGCTGCTTGCTGGCGTCGAGCTTGACGCCGACGATGGCGTTGCCGAGGCGCCGCGTCGCGGGATCGAACTGGGCGTCGCCGGTGCCGAGGTAGACCCGGCCCTCCGGATCGATCGATGCGCCGCGGCGTCCCCACAGGCCGCCGCCGGCCGGGATGAAGGCGCTGGCGCGGCGCGACGCGAGGTCGAACGAGTAGAAGGCGTTCGTCAGCCCGCCGCAGCCCTGCGCCGTGGCGGTGTAGATCACGCCCGTTGTGCAGGTTCAGCGCGTACGGCTTGCCGCCGCCGGGGATGAATTTCTCGGGCGGCGCGGCGTCCTGGCCGTCGGCGAGGTTCACCTGGCGCAGCCGGCCGTCCCACGACACCGCATAGATGGTGTAGCGTGCCCGGCGAGGTCTGCGCCATCGTCGGCACGGCGGTCTGGCCGCCCGGGCAGAGCGTGTCGGTGGTGCCGCCCGGATTCTCGAGAGTGCTGTCGAAGCGGCGGTGCCAGATCTGCCGGCCGGTGGCGACGTCGATACCGAAGAGGTCGTCCGACACGCCGGCGACGACGGCGAGCTCGCGCGGCCCCTGGGCGGTGGTGACGCGTTCGGCGACGAGCGGCGCGAACAGGTTGTGCATCGCCCGCGGCGTGCTGTCGAGCTTCACCTTCCAGAGCAGCGTCGTCTGCGCGACGTTCGCCGTGGTGAAGATCTTCTCGTCGCGGACCCAGCCGGTGCGCGCGTTGTCGACTCCCTCGGTGAGGAAGTCCGAGGCCAGCGCGGTCATGCCCGCGCCCGCCAGGAGCGCGGCCACCGTCGCGACACGCCAGCCGGTCCGACCGCTCGTGTGCATCACGGCGCCATCTTAGGCTCGAGGCGGGGTTTCGACAAGACTCGATTGGGAGGGCGTCCGCGATGCGACAGGCGACCATCGACGGCCCCGGCGACCAAGGGGGTTGCGCGGACGACGGGGCCGGTGTAGAGTCGGCCCACTCCAGACTGAGCCGACGCTGCGTTCACCCGTCACGACGGAAACGAGGTTTGCGATGACCAAGGGGCCGAGTATGCGCGCGACCGGGAACAGGTTGTGGCTGGCGGCGTGGCTGGCCGCGGCGTCCTTCTCGCCGGGCGTCGCCCTGGCGGCTTCCACCATCACCGGCACCGTCACCTTCACCGGCAGCGCGCCCACGCTCAGGCCGCTGGCCATGGACGCCGACCCCGCCTGCGCCAAGAAGCACACCGGACCGGTCGCCAACGACATGCTGGTGCTCGGCAGCGGCCAGACGATGGGCAACATCATGGTGTGGGTCTCGAAGGGGCTGCCCGCCGGCAAGACCTGGCCGGCGCCCAAGACTCCGGTCGTCGTCGACCAGAATGGCTGCCAGTACAAGCCGCACGTCATGGGCATCATGGTCGGCCAGCCCTACAAGATCCTCAACTCCGACGGCATCCTCCACAACATCCATACGCTGCCGACGCTGAACCGGGCCTTCAACCGGGCGATGCCGGCGACGGTCAAGGAAGTGACGACGTCGTTCGAGAAGGAAGAGGCGATCTTCCACGTCAAGTGCGACGTCCACCCGTGGATGAGCGCCTACATCGGCGTCTTCACTCATCCCTTCTTCTCGGTGACCGGCACCGACGGCAAGTACACGATCTCCGGCCTCGACCCCGGCACCTACACGATCACGGCCTGGCACGAACGGCTGGGAACGCAGACGGCTTCGGTCACGGTCGGCGCCAACGATACGAAGACCCAGGATTGGAAGTTCGCCGTACCCGCGAAATAGCCCTCGAACCAGACGTCGGGAGAACAGCTGCATGAGTGACCCCGCTGCTGTCGCCGTACCCAGGCCGCACGTCGCGCACGACGCCACCCATGAGCCGCTGGGCTTCTGGTGGCAGCTACGTCTTCTCCACCGACCACAAGGTCATCGGCATCCAGTACGCCGTCACCGGGCTGCTGTTCCTGCTCTTCGGCTTCTCGCTGATGATGCTGATGCGCTGGCAGCTCGCCTATCCGGGTGCGCCGCTGCCGCTGCTCGGCAGGCTCCTCGGCGAGGCGCGCATGCCGGGCGGCATGATGCTGCCCGAGTTCTACAACCAGCTCGGGGCGATGCACGGCACGATCATGGTGTTCCTCGGCGTCGTGCCGCTCGCCGTCGGCGGCTTCGGCAACTTCGTCCTGCCGCTCCAGATCGGCGCCCCGGACATGGCGTTCCCGCGGCTGAACATGGCGAGCTACTGGTTCTATCTTCCTCGGCGGCGTGATGATGCTGGCCAGCTTCGTCGTCGCCCGGCGGCGCGGCGCAGTCGCGGCTGGACCTCGTATCCGCCGCTCGTCGATCATCGCCGGCGCCGGGCCAGACGATCTGGCTCGTCGGCATGGTCTTCCTGATCACCTCGTCGCTGCTCGGCGCGGTCAACTTCATCGTCACGATCGTCCAGCTGCGCGCCAAGGGGCTGACGTTCATGCGGTTGCCGTTCTTCGTCTGGGCGCAGTTCGTCACCGCGTTCCTGCTGCTGCTGGCCTTCCCGCCGCTCGAAGCGGCGGCGATCATGCAGCTGATGGATCGGCTCGCCGGCACCAGCTTCTTCCTGCCGAGCGGCCTGGTCGTCAGCGGCCAGGTCCTGACCGCGCGCCGGCGGCGGCAACCCGCTGCTCTGGCAGCACCTGTTCTGGTTCCTCGCGCACCCCGAGGTCTACGTCCTGATCCTGCCGGCGATGGGCATCGTCGCCGAGATCATCGCCAACAACACGCGCAAGCCGCTGTGGGGCTACCGCTCGATGGTCTACTCGGTCGTCTTCCTCGGCTTCATGTCGTTCATCGTCTGGGCGCACCACATGTTCATGACCGGCATGGGCACGGCGATGGCGGCGTTCTTCCAGACGACGACGATGATCATCTCGATCCCGTCGGTCGTGATCCTGACGGCGCTGATCATCTCGCTGTGGGGCGGGTCGATCCGCTTCAACACGCCGATGCTGTTCGCGCTGGCGTTCCTGCCGATGTTCGGCATCGGCGGGCTGACCGGGCTGCCGCTCGGCCTGAACGTCGCCGACATCCACGCTGCACGACACCTACTACGTCATCGCCCACTTCCACTACGTCGTCGCGCCGGGGACGATCTTCGCGCTGTTCGCCGGCGATCTACTACTGGTTCCCGAAGGCCACCGGCCGGATGATGAACGAGACGCTCGGCAAGATCCATTTCTGCGGCTCGCTCGTCTGCATGAACGTCATCTTCATGCCGATGTTCATCGTCGGGCTGGCCGGCATCTCGCGGCGGCTGTACGACGGCGGCGCGCAGCTACGCGTTCGCGCAGCCGGTGCTGCCACCTGAACGTCGTGTCGTCGTGGGGCGCGTGGATCATGGCGCTGTTCCAGCTTCCGTTCATCTTCAATTTCTTCTGGAGCATCCGGAAGGGAGAGAAGGTCGGCGCCAACCCGTGGCAGGCGACCACGCTCGAGTGGGCGGCGCCGTCGCCGCCGCCGCACGGCAATTTCGCTCGTCGCCGCCGGAAGCGCTACCGCGGGCCCTACGAGTACAGCGTTCCCGGCGCGGCGAAGGACTTCTCGCCGCAGTTCGAGGCCTGAGGAGCTTATGCAGAAACCGTCAGCGAGCGCGGGCGCGTGCCGGGGAGTCCGAGGGGCACAGCCCCTCGGTGAATGATGGACATTCCCTACACCGTCGAGGTCGCGCCCCGACACCGGCCTGACCAACGGCAAGATCGGCATCTGGCTCTTCCTGGCCTCGGAGGTGATGCTGTTTGGCGCCCTGTTCGCCAGCTACATCCTGATCCGGACCGGGGCGCCGAGCTGGCCGCGGGGGGACACGATTCTGAATGTCCCGCTGGCGACGTTCAACACGCTCGTCCTGATTTCATCGTCGGTCACGATGGTCATGGCCTGGGCGTCGCTGGTGCGGCGCCGCTTCGGCACGTTCCGGATCTACATGGGCACGACGATCCTGCTCGGGTTCGTCTTCCTCGTGCGTCAAGTACTTCGAGTACAGCCACAAGTTCCACGACGGCCTGTATCCCAGCACCAGCAACTTCCTGGCGCATCTACTTCACCCTGACCGGCCTGCACATGCTGCACGTCCTCGGCGGGATGGCGGTGAACGCCTATTTCTGGGGGCCCGGCGCGAAGCTGTGGAAGACCAACCCGGAGTGGTTCACCAACCGGGTCGAGCACGCCGGCCTGTTCTGGCACTTCGTGGATCTGGTCTGGATCTTCCTGTTCCCGATCCTCTACCTTCTGTAGGCGGCATGCCACGCCATGACAGACGCGACCACGCCGCCGACATCGACAGGCACGTCAGGGTCTACGTCACCGTCTTCGTCGCGCTGATGGCGCTGACGATCATCACCGTGGCGATTTCACGCGTCCATCTGCCCGTGCACGTCGGCGATCACGCGTGGCGCTGCTCGTCGCGACCGTCAAGGGATCGCTGGTGGCGTGCTACTTCATGCACCTGATCTCCGAGAAGAAGCTGATCTACGCGGTCCTGCTCGCTGACCGCCGCCTTCTTCGTCGCGCTGCTGGCCCTTCCCGTGGTCACCGTTCACAACGGCTTCTGGATCCACTGATGAACCTCAGGTGGTTCCACGCGCTGCTGATCCTCCTCTCCGCGGCGCTCGCGGTGCTGTTCGGGGTCTGGTGCCTGGGCGGTCTACGGCCGGGGCACGGGGTGCGGGCCGCTGCTCGCGGCGATCGCGGCGTTCGCCGCTGTCGGTCGGGCTGCTCGTCTACGACTCGTGGTTCCTGCGCAAGACGAGGACGCTGCGATGAGCCGCCGCACGGGGCTGGATCCGGCTGGCCGCCACCGCCGCAGCCGTCGCGATTGGCGGCGGTTCGACGCTTCTCGCCTGCCCGGTGTGCTTCGGCGCGGAAGAGACGTCGATGATCGACGGCACGAAGCTCGGCGTCGCTGGTGATGCTGGCCATCACGCTGGCGGTGCAGGGCGGGTTCGCGGGCTTCTTTCTCTATCTGCGCAGGCGCGCCAAGCGCCTCGCGGACATCGAGCTCGACGACCGAATGGTCGAAGCTCCAGAGGTCGCCGAGGACATCATGACTGAATGGCTCGGACTCCCGCCGCTCGCCTCGGCTCACGGCGCGCAGATCGACAGCCTGATCGGCTGGATGCACGTGTTCATGCTGATCCTGTTCGTCGGCTGGGGAGCGTTCCTCGCCTACATCCTGTTCCGCTTCCGCCGATCGCGCCACCCGGTGGCGGACTACACCGGCGTCAAGTCGCACGCTTCGAGCTATTCGGAGATTGGCGTCGCCGTGATCGAAGCGATTCTCCTGTTCGCGTTCTCGGTCCCGCTCTGGGCGGCGCGCGTCGACCGCATGCCGCCGGAGAGCGAGGCGCTGGTCGTTCGGGTCACCGCCGAGCAGTTCGCCTGGAACGTCCACTATGCCGGGCCGGACGGGACGTTCGGCCGGACGGACATCAGCCTGATCGACCTCCAGACCAACCCGCTCGGGCTCGACCGCTCGGATCCCGCCGGCGAAGGACGACATCACGACGCTCAATCAGCTCTATCTGCCCGTCAACCAGCCGGTGATCGTCAGGCTGCGGAGCAAGGATGTCATCCACAGCTTCGGCGTGCCGGAGTTTCGCGTCAAGCAGGACGCCGTCCCCGGGTTGACGATCCCCATCTGGTTCGTTCCCGACGTCACGACCGAGGAGATGCGGGCCCGGACGGGGAACGCCGAGTTCCAGTACGAGATCGCCTGCGCCCAGCTCTGCGGCCTCGGCCACTACCGGATGCGCGGCTTCGTCACCGTCCAGACCGCCGAGGAGTTCCAGAAATGGATGGCGGACGAAGAAGAGAAGCTCAAGGGAGAATCGGACATCTTCCGATAGCCCGCGCCTGCTTCGTTCCCGTCCCGCGGGTCAACCGCGGACGGTCAGCCGGTCAGTCTCCTCCGTCGAGTCCGAAGCGCTCCCGCAGCGCCGCGGCGTCCTGCCGATCGAGGGGCCGGACGGTCTTCCGCTTCAGACGATAGAGCGCGTCTGGCGTCGCCAGCGTGACGCGGATCCCCGCCGGATCTGCTCGAAGCGCTGGCCGGATGACGCCGACAGAATCCATCACGGAGAGCACATCCATGCAGAAACCGACATTCCCGCTGGCGGTCGTCGTCCTGCTCGCCTGCGGACTCCTGCTCGCGCCCGGCCCGGCGGTCGCACAGACGCAGCCGCCGGAACTCGGACACGGGTGGCTGCCGGAATTCACCGTGACCTCACGTCAGCTACTGGCACTCGCGGAGGCCACGCCGGCCGGGAAATTCAGCTGGCGCCCCGCGCCCGGCGTCCGCTCGATCAGCGAGGTCTACATGCACCTGGCGCTCGGGAATTTCTGGCTGCTCGAACAGGCCGGCGTCAAGCCGGCAGTGGACATGTCGACGCTGCCGAAGAATCCCGAGAAAAGCGTCTCCAGCAAGCCGGAGGTAATCGGCTGGCTCAGGAAGTCGCTGGACGCCGTCGCCCAGGGCTACCCAAGCGCGGACCGGCAGAGGACGGTGCAGTTCTTCGGAACGGAAACCACCGCCGAAGGCATCTTCCTGCGGATCCTGCTGCACGACAACGAGCACATGGGACAGTCCATCGCATACGCGCGGATGAACGGCGTCGTCCCCCCCTGGTCGAAGTGACCTCGTTCCCCTGGGACCGTCCCCGGTCCAGGGGTTCACCCGCGCCGACCCGGCCCGGGGGCGATCACCAAGCCGTGCAGCCGACCGTCGACCCGTATTGATTCTCCCGCCGCCCGCCCTCGATCCCTCGACTGCCCGAACGATGTCCGCGGCGTGTGTGTGCGGGCCGTGGCGCGTGCCGGGCTCCCCCTGGCACGCAATCGGCACCACGGCCGCCGGAACCCCCTGGATCAGGGGAAGTAATTACGATTATGTTTTTCCGTGTGTCATTTCGACCGGTGCTGGCCCTGGTGGCCGTCACCTGCACGCTCGCCGTGGCGCAGCCGGCGGTGGGCCGCGTGGCTCAGCCCTACGGACGCATCACCGGCCTCGTGCACCTGACGGCACTGTCCGGCACACCGCTGCGCTCGGGGGCCTACCCCTCGCGGCAGGTCAACCGCACGACGCCGGCGGCAGCCGAGATCGCGAACGTCGTGGTGTTCGTCAAGGACGCGCCACGCCAGACGAACCTTCCGGCGACCCGTGCCTCGATCAGCCAGCGCGACGAGGCGTTCGTGCCGCGGGTCACCGCCATCACCCGCGACTCCACCATCGAGTTCCCGAACTTCGACCCCTACTTCCACAACGTGTTCTCGCTGTCGCGCGGCGCCACCTTCGACCTCGGGCGGTTCCGGAGCGGCGACAAGCGCGAACGGACGTTTCCGCGCGCCGGGGTCATCAAAGTCTACTGCCACATCCACTCGGAGATGGCCGCCACGATCATGGTGTTCGACCACCGCCTCTACGCGACGCCGGGCGGCGATGGGCGCTTCGCGATCGAGGCCGTCCCCGCCGGCACCTACCGGTTGAGCGCATGGCACGAGCGGATCGGCGAGACGACTCGCTCCGTGACGGTTGCCGCCGGGGAAGAGGCGCGGGTCGAATTTTCCCTGCCGGTGATGGAGCGGTAGATGGCGCGCGGCACGCACACGCCTCCCCGTTTCGTCACCCGCACGCTGGTGGCGACGCTGGCGACGGTGGCGTTCGTGCTGTCGGCGGTCCTCCTCGTCGCGACCCTCAACGTCAGCGACCGGGTGCGGGCCGGCGTGGTCGACAAGCTCGAGACCGGCCAGCGGCTGCTCGGCGCGCTCGAAGAACGGCGCGGCCGGGAGCTGCGGGCGCAGGTCGCCATGCTCGCGGAGAACTCCACGCTGAAGGCGGCGCTGGACACGTACCAGACCGAGCTGCAGACGACCGACGCCGCGCGGGACGATCTCGTCAAGACCATCACGCGTGAACTGGACAAGCTCGCCGCCGGCATTCATCCCGACGTGCTCGAAGTGCGCGATCAGGTACGGGCGTCCACTGGCGGTCGCCGGGCGCCTCGCTGACGGCTGGCTCGACGCCGCCGCCGACGCGCCTCCCGGCAGCCACAACGCCGTCGTCACGACCCCTTCGGGGGTCTTCCAGATCGCCTCGGTGCCGGTGATGCTGCAGGGCACCGAGATCGGCACGCTGCGCCTCGCCAGCGCGTTCGACGATCGCTATGCCCGCGAACTGTCGGACCTGTCGGGGGCCCGGGCGCTGATCGTCGCCGGCGACCGCGTCGTCGCGTCGACGCTGCCGTCGGCGCCGGGCATGGCGATCACACCCGCGAAGCTCAGGACCATGGCCGACCAGGAGACGGTGACGCTCGACGCGGCGCAGTATGCCGTCCGCCGGCTGGCCGACCATGGGGTCGCGCAGGTCTACGTGCTCGATTCGATTGACGCCTCGTCGCGGCCGGCGGTGCGGAGCGCCTTGCGGACGATGGGCGTCATCGCGCTGGGGGCGTTCGCGCTGGCCGGACTGGCGAGTATCTGGCTGTCGCGGACGATTGCGCGGCCGATCGACACGCTGTCGGCATCGCTGTCCGGCATGACGCGAACCCGGGACTTCGACCATCCGTTGATTGCCACCGGCGACAGCCTGGAAGTCGACA
Source organism: uncultured Acidobacteriota bacterium (assembly GCA_963750475.1). GTDB lineage: Bacteria > Acidobacteriota > Vicinamibacteria > Vicinamibacterales > 2-12-FULL-66-21 > JALZOC01. Next base: position 114,166 of record CAVVQQ010000003.1, on the reverse strand, counting down.
CGCTCACCGCGGCCTTCAACAGCATGATCCAGTCGGTCAAGGCAGCCGAGGCGGAAACGCTCAGCGCCTATCTCGGAACGATTCGGGCGCTGGCGCTGGCGCTCGACGCGCGCGATCCGTACACCGCCGGCCACTCCGAGCGCGTCAGCGCCGTGTCGCTGGCGATCGGCCGATCGCTGCGGCTCGACGAGCCGCAGCTCGAGGTGCTGCGGCTCGGAGCGCTGCTGCACGATATCGGCAAGATCGGCATCAGCGATCAGGTGCTGATGAAGCCGGGGCCGCTGACCGCCGCCGAGTACGAGATGATCAAGCAGCATCCCGAGGTCGGGGCGCGCATCCTGCGCAGCGTGCCGTTCCTCGAGCCGCACCTGCCGATCGTCGAGCTGCACCACGAGCAGCCGGACGGCCGCGGCTACCCGCACGGGCTGCGCGGCACTTCGATCCCGCTGGTTGCGCGCATCGTCCATGTCGCGGATGCCTTCGACGCGATGACCAGCGCCCGCTCCTACCGGCCGGCGCGGCCGAGCGCGGAAGGCCTGCGTGAACTGTGGCGCTGCGCCGGCACGCAGTTCGACGCCGAGGTGGTGCAGGCGCTGGCGACGGCGCTTCCGGACATCGACCTGTCGGCCTCGACACCGCTGCACTCTCCGGCCGTTCCCGTGCTGGTGAGGGTCCGCCGGGCATGAGACTGTTGACCCGCATCCCGGCCTTCGCGCTCGGCTGCGCCCTGACGCTGGGGGCCGCCGCGGCGCCCGAGGCAGCCGCGCAGGATGTGACCGGCCGGGTGGCCATGGAGGCGGTCGTTTCGGCGAGCGTCACATCCGAGGCGAACAACGACCCGTTTCTGATCTTCGACGCGGTGAGCACGATCCGCGCCGGCCGCGGCTGGGACGTCGTGATTCGTCCCTGGGCGCGGCGGCTGCCTGGCGGCGACTGGGGCGCCGAAATGTATCAGCTCCAGCTGCGCTACGTATCGTCGACGCGGGTGCCCGTCCGGCTCGACGCCGGAATCATTTCGTCGCCGCTCGGCCTGGCGACTCTCGAACTTCGGCCGGATCGCAACCCGACGATCGGCGCGCCTTTCTACTACTACGCGCCGCTGCCGGCGTTCGACGGGCACTTCGACGGCGTGCGGCTGATGTCGGGCGGGTATCCGCTCGGCGCGATCGTGACCGCCTCGGGCGCACGATGGGATCTGCGCGGCGGCGTGACCGACGCGACGCCGGCACAGACGCGGAGCGTGCTGAGCCGATCGCGGAAGCCGGCAGCGGCGCAGCTGGTCCTGGGCGGCGGCGTCACGCCGCTGCCCGGCCTGAGGTTCGGCGCGGGGGTGGCGCGAGGGCGATACCGGCACAATGCTCTGGCACCCGCCTCGCTTCCCTACGACAGCGACGGGTACGGCGTGAACAGCTCGTCGGTCGGCACTCCGTTGCCTGACGAGAGCGCCACGGTCGTCAACCTCGAGGGGGAATACGCGATCGGCTACACCCGGCTTGCCGGTGAGTGGATCATCGATCGGTTCGACACGACCGGAACGCCTGCCGTCGCGCGCGGCTTCAATCTGCAGGCGGTCCGCACCCTGACACCCCGGTGGTTCGCAGCCGGACGCGCCGTCCACGCGTCGTCCCCCGTCCTGACCGGCCCGTTTCCGGGCCGGCGCACCGCGACAAGCGCCGAAGCCACCCTCGGCTATCGAGTCACGCCGAACTTCACGGTGCGAGGCGGGTACGAGGCGTACACGTCCTTCGCCAACGAGGAGTGGGAGCGCCAGGTCGCGGTCTCGCTGGTGTGGGCCCAGCGCTGGTGGTGATCTCGGCCTGATTTCGTGGGGGATCGCTCAAAAGACTCAGCGCGTTCCCGGGCCCCCTCGGCTCGCTGCACTCGCAGCGGCCCGCCGCCCCTGCCGTTCCGCCGCCGACGCCAACCGAAGCGCTTGCTCGGCGTCGGCGAGGCGCCAGACGCCTCCTCGCTATCGCACCGTGACGACGGCGCTCTGGGTCCGGAAGAAGCCGCCCGGACTCTCATGGACGAACGGAACGAGGACGTAGACGCCCGCGGGCAGGTTCCAGACAGTGACGCTGTAGCCGGAATTCCTGAAGAACGGGCCATACTGCGACTCCACGTCCGAACGGGCCAGTCCATACGCGGCGGATGAATTGACCGCGAAAGGTGGCTCGCCCGAAACTGGAAACGCCCACAGATAGACCCCGTCGACGCCCGGACCCGGGAGTTGGTTGTTGGCGTCGATCGCCCATCCAGTAAGCGTGAAAGACGGTGAGACCGCAAAACCGCCGGCCGGCGGATCGATCGCTCCCCGGGGATCCTGCTGTTTCCTGACCGTCACGGCCTGCTGTTGATGGAAGCCTCCGGCGAGTGCGTCGTGAACGTACGCAACGATGGTATACGAGCCAGAGGAATTGACGATGCCGGTGGCGAGCGAATAGCCCGAGTTGAGAAAGCGGCTGCCGTACCGGCCGGCCACATCCTGTCGTGTCTTTCCGTAGTCGGCCCACCCGAGTGGTATGCCGGCTCCACCCCCGGACGGATACGCCCAGATGTAAACGCCGTCCACGCCCGTGCCCGATGACGCGCCGGACTCGATCGCCCATCCGGTAACCGTGAACCACGGGCCGATCACGCTGTCCGGGCCGGGTGAATCGATCGCCCCGTGCGGACGGAGTTGCACTTCCACCACGACACTTTGCGTCTGAACGAAACCGCCGACGGTCGGATGGGCGAACGGAACGAGAACGTACCTGCCGGGCGCCAGGCTCGCCACGTTGATGCTGTAGCCCGAATTCCTGAACCGGCTGCCGTACCTGCGACGCCACATCCGGCCGCGCCAGCCCATACGTGGCCGCTGTGTCGACGGGAAAAGGCGCCCCGCCGGAGAAGGGGAACGCCCACAAGTACACGCCGTCGACGCCTGACCCGAAACCGCCGGTGTCGATCGCCCATCCAGTCAGCGCGAACGCCGGCGGGACGGTGAAACCGCCCGCCGGCGGGTCGATGGCGCCCCGGGCGTCCTGCTGGGTCGTGACCGTCACAACCTGCTGCTGATGGAAGCCCCCGGCCGCTGTGTCGTGAACGTAGGCAACGATGGTGTACGAGCCCGAGGGATTGACGATGCCGGTGGCGAGCGAATAGCCCGAATTGCTGAACCGGAGGCCGGACTGGTCGGCAACATCGGGTCGGGTGCGGCCGTAGTCGGCCCACCCGAGAGGTATGCCTGATCCGCCGGACGCCGGGTACGCCCAAAGATAGACGCCGTCGACGCCTGTCCCGGTCGACGCGGCAGCCTCAATCGCCCACCCGGTGACCGTGAAATACGGGCCAACGACGCTGCCCGGCCCGGGTGAGTCGATCGCCCCGCCCGGGGCGAGTGGCACGGTGGCGCTGTCTGACGCGCCCGAGGCATCGGAATCCGCCGGACCGTGCGACCTGGCAACTGTCGCCGTGCACACCAGCACGATCAGCGTCAGGGCTGTCGCGCTTCGGGCGCTTTGCAGGATTGCAGTCATCCCCTTCAGATCCAGCCTCACCCGAAAATCTTCGGGGTCGGCATCCGCGCGCGGATGCGGTCGAGCTCCTCGACGGTGACGCGGTCGAGGCCGCTCTTGCGGCAGGACTCCTCTACGGCCGTGGTGACCATGCCCCTGACGAACACCGGGATCCTCTTCATGCGCGCCGCCGCGGCATCGTCCCACGCAATCGCCCGAGGCGATTCGGGACCGTACTGGATCTCCCGCACTGGCCGGCGCTTCGTCCCGCCCGACCGGCGCCGGGGACGCGCCGCGGACTGCCAGCAGCGGCGAGCCGGCGAACGTGCCGGGGATGTGGGTGCAGAGTGGATCCTCGGCCATCACATCGCCGGTCATCCCGTACGCCCGGGCGCGGCAGCCGCCGCAGTGGCCGTTCATCTCGCACGCCCCGCAGCGGCCGCCGAGCGCGGTGCGGCGGCGGATGTCGGCAAACAGCGCCGATGATGTCCACAGGTCCGCAGACTGGCGCTGCGAAGGGTACCCGCGAAGACCGGCAGATACGGGCAGGGGGTGACATCGCCGTTCGGCCGTATCCCCATGTAGTGCGTTCCCGCCGGGCATCCACCGGCCCCTCCGGAGTAGGTCCTGATCGAGGGCGGGCCGGGAGCCTGCCCGGCATCCTCCGGTGCTCGCGGGTGCCACCGCCGCTCGCTCGGGGGTCCCGCTCCGCGGGACTACCCTCCGGCCCCTCGCCCAGGCCGCGGGCGCGCTCGAGTACGGTCTTGATGTAGTGCGGTGCGCACTTCGCGTTGACCAGCATCCGGCGGTCGTACTTCCGCTGGATCCGGTAGAGCGACGCCAGCACGTCGTCGTACTGCGCCGGGGTGATGTCGGAGACGAACTGGCCGCGCCCGGTCGGTACGAGGAAGTAGAGGTTCCAGACCTTCGCGGCAAGGCGGTCGTGCGCGAAGTCGGCGATGGCGTCGAGCTCGCCGAGATTGTGCGAGCCCGCGGTCGTCTGGACGATGAAGGGGAGCCCGGTCCGGTTGAGGATCTCCGCACCCTCGACCGTGTTCCGCCAGGCGCCGCGCACGTTCCTGAACCGGTCGTGGCGATCGGGATCGAGCGCGTCGAGAGAGAGCGAGAGGCCGCGCGCGCCGGCATCGGCCAGTCGCTTCGCCACGGTTCTCCGTGATGCGCACGCCGTTGGTGCCGACGACGACCCAGAGCCCGCGCTCCGCGGCGCGCTGGACGATCTCGAGGATGTCGCGGCGCAGGAGCGGCTCGCCGCCGGTCAGGATCGTCACGCATTCGGGCGCGAACGCGGCGATGTCGTCGATCACCCTGAAGCATTCCTCGGTGCCGAGCTCGCTCCGATCGGCGAAGTTCTCGGTGCCGACCTGTGGCGCGCCGCCGGCGTCGAGATAGCAGTGCTCGCAGGCAAGGTTGCAGCGGTAGGTGAGGTTCCAGGAGATGACGTACGGTCGGGCGAACGGGGTCGCGTTCATCGGTGCAGCCATTCAGACCGGTGTCAATCCGTGCAAATCCGCGCAGATCCGTGTGGACTCGCGCAGGAACGCAGCCTACATGCCGAAGAAGTCGCGGGCCGCGTCGAGGATGGTCTCGTCCACTTCCTGCGACCCCTCTCTCGCGCGCGTACCTCTCGATGCCGGTCCGCGCCATCGGCCGCACGAAGGCGGGAATGTTCGCGAGCCGGGCCTCGGCGGCGTCGGTCCAGCGGACCGGGCTCGGATCGTCGGTCTGGCCCGGGGCGCCCTTCCTCCGTCGCCCCGTTGGCGCCTGTGGGCTGCGGGGCCGCGGACGAGATCATCCCGGGGAACGGACACTTGCCAGGCTCGGCCGCTGCCCCGGCCAGCGCTCCGCCGGCGATGTCGGGCCCGATGCGCACGCCGAGCGACTGAACGAGCTGCGTCTCGTACGGCGTTGGTCAGCATCGCCATCTCGTAGCCGCACTCGGGACAGGCATAGACGACCGACAGCGAGCCGCCCTCGGGCGGGCTCGACGGTCTGCAGCTTCATCGGACTGTCGCAGGGGACACAGAGGAACTTCATCGCGAGCTCCTTGCCGAGCCGAAGCTCGCGCGGAGCGGGAGCGGAGGCGGAGGAGATTCGAGGCTGTCCAGAAGCTGCTGCGCGACGCGCTCCAGGGCCCGGCCAACCGGGCTGTCGGGGACGTCCGCGAGCGGCAGCCCTGTATCGCAGTGACCGTGCCAGCTCGGGATCGAAAGGGACGGTTCCGAGGCAGGGAATCTCGAGCCGGGATTGGCGCGAGGTCGGCGGGACGGCGCCGCCTGCCGCATCCTCGGATCCAGCCGAGGCAAACAGCGGCTTGACGGCGTTACAGTCGCGGCAGTAGTAGCCGCTCATGTTCTCGACGTAGCCGAGGACCCGGTTGGGTCCCTTCGCCAGCGCCGCCACCGAGCGCGCGACCACGCCTCGCGATACCTCCGAGGGGATGGTGACGAGCAGGAACGAGGTCCGCGGCCCGAGAAAGTCGGCGTACTGGACGGTCCGCTCGGCTCCCGGGCGGCAGATCGAACATCAGCAGATCGAGCGCGCCCCACTCGAAGGCCCCGAGGATTTCGCCGAGGAGCGCGAACTCCCGGGTGGCGCGCCAGGTCTGCGACTCGCCGGGCGCCGTGCTCTCGAACTCGAGCGCCTCCGACTCCGGGATCATCGAGCCCATCGAGAAGACCGGGATGCCGTTCTTCGTTCGCGGCAGCGCCACCTTGTCGCGGCCTGGAACGAACAGCCCTTCCTGGACGCCGGCCATGCGCGCCTGCGACGGACCGTTGAAGTCGGCGTCGAGGATCCCGACGCGCAGTCCCCGGGCGCGCAGGGCACCGGCGAGATGGAGCGTCAGGGTGCTCTTGCCGACGCCCCCCTTGCCGGAGCCGACGGCAACGAGATGGCGCACTCCGGCGAGCCCGTCCGTGATGCGGGCGCGCTGCTCGGCCACCTGCTCGAGCACCCTGGACCCGCCGTCGCCAACGATGTCGCTGTAGGTTTTCATTTCCTGCCCGGGACTGCCGTCGTTCGAACAATCGCCAGCTTACGCATGGTCCGATCGCGCCGTCGTCGCGTAAAGTCGATGCCCGCCAGCGGGGCGGAAGCCGAGCGTCTCGAGCCAGTCCTCGGAGATTTCCGGCGGGCGCACTTTCGGGAAGCGGAACGTGCCGATTCCCCGGGCGCCGAGTCGTGAGAGCAGCTGCTTCACACGAGCTCCGCCATCGTCGATGAAGGTACGCAGCGAGACAATCTCCGCCGCCGCCCCGTGCGTCACGTACAGCAGGCAGGCCTCGATTCGCTCGTCCGAGGCGACGGCGAGCCCGGCAATCTCCTCCTTCCGCGCGATGAGGGTGTCGACCGCGCGCTCCCAGCAGACCTGGGTATCAGCCTCGGCGGAGAGGCCATTGGCGGCGAGATCGTCAAGGGTCACCGGGATGACGAACCGGCCGGCGGGAATGCCTGCGGCCTCATCATCGCCGCGATTGTCATGCTGCAGTACGTAGTCGGTCAGGCGCGCTTCCTGGACGAATCCGCTGGCGCGCAACAGCCCGCCGCAGGCAGGCACGAGGGCTTCCGGCACTTCGGCGCTGATTCGCGGCGGGCCGAGAATCGCGAGCTTCGACGCCGAGCGAATCGAGCATGTGGCGAGCATGGCCCTGGCGCTGATGCTCCGGATGAACGGCGATCTTGTGGACGAGGGTTCCGGACGGCCGCTTGGCGCCGATCAGGACGCCGATCGGATCGGAGCCCGCGAAGGCGACCATGCAGCTGCTGCACCAGACCTGAAGGTCGCGGATCGATCGCTTGAACGCGGCCGGCGTCATCGCCGGCTCGTCGGGAAAAGACGGCGACCAGCAGCGATTCAGCGCATCGACGAGCAGGCCGATGTCGTCCGAGCGACAGAACCGGTAGGCGGACATTTATTTACCGGGGGGCTTCGCCCCGCCGGCCCCCCCTCGCCGTCGCTCGCGGGGGCCCCTGCGCCCCGCTCCGCTCCGGCGCGGCGCGCCGCTGGCGCGCCAGCCTGACCCTGCCGACGTGGTTCGCTCCACGGACGCTTGCTACGCGCTGATGAAGTCACTCGACGCGCCGCGCCGAGAGCGCGCTCACTTCGTTGAGGTAGCCGCTCCCGTTCACGGCCGGCGCTTCCTGTGCGGGCGCGGTCGACGCCGAGGAGGAGTGACCCGCTGCAGCGGGCGCCGCCTTCTCGTGCCCCTGGCCCGCTGACGGGTAGTTCGCGATCATCTCGGCCATCATCCGTTTGCCGATCTCGATCCCGTCCTCGACGAGCGCCAGATCGATCACCACTCCGGCTTCGCCAGTGCCGCCAGCCGCGGCGCGTTCGTGCGCGAGCGCCTCGATCCGCTCCTGCGTCTGGCTGCGCATGAAGCCGGCCGGGACGCGGAAGATCCGCTGCGTCGCCTCGTCGGTCCAGTCGAAGATCGAGATCAGCGGGTTCTTCCGCTCGTCGCGGGCCACCAGCTTCACGCCGTCAGAGGCCGCTGGCGCCGGCGCGGAGCCCGACGCGGGCGTCCCGGCGGGCGACGCCGATGTGGCGGCCGACGAGGTCAAGGCCCCCTGAGCCACGATGTCGAGCGGCGTGCCCGTCTCCTCCTCGATCACCTCGCGGGCGAAATCGAGCGTGATCGCGTCGAGCTTCTTCATGCGCGCGCGCTTCTCGACGCGCGCCTTGGTGCGGCGCCGCTGATAGGCGTTCTTCATCGTCCACAGGCCCTTCCGGGCGTCCTCCGACCACCGCAGCTTGCGCCCGTCGTAGGTCGTCTCCTCCTGGAGCCCGCCCTCGACCTCGGCGATCTTCTCGATCATCTCGCGCGAGATCACTTCGAAGTCGGTCGGCGCCGCAGACGATGCACCGCACCGGCGCCGCTCTGCGTGGCAGTGACGCCGCAGGCCCGGCACATCGAGACCGGGCCCGCCTTCGCCCGCTCGAGCGCGACCGCCTCGGCCAGCGCCTTGGTCGCCGCCGAAGCGCTCTTCGGCATGAACCGATCCATCGCTTCGTCAATCACCGCGCTCGTGACCACCGAATGCCCCTTCTCGAGCGCCAGCCGGAGGACGCCGGTGCGGGCGATCCCCTTGACCTGCTCGGGCACGTGCGTCATCCGCTCCTCGGCTTCGGGCGTCCACCGCACCGTCTCCTCGGCGCGCACGTCGAGGCGCGGCACCTCGAGGCGCGTCGACAGGAGGACATCGCAGGGCGCGGCGCGGAGAATGTTCTCCGTGTTGCTCCCCAGCCCGGTCTCGTCCTTCGGGCTGTGCACGCCGATCCGCCCGACGACGATCAGCCACGGGTTGGTCTTGCGCGCGTGGTCGAGAATTTTCTGGAAAGGCTTGCCGTCGAGAAGCGTCTTCTTGATCTCGACGCCCGCCTCGCTCGCCATCCGCTCGCCCACTTCGAGGTGCGACTGGTAGATCTGCGCCAGCCCGGTGTCGATGATCTCCTCGTGGAGCTGGTTCTGCTCCTCGAAGCGGAAGACCTTCGCCGCCTGCTCGGTGAGGACGCCGACGATGCCGTTGAAGACCGAGTAATGCAGGTAGGGATCGTAGACGGCGATCGCTTCGACCTTCTTGCCGAAGGTGCGGGCCAGATCGAGGCCGTCATCAGCGCGCCGAACGACTGCGGGCTGCCGTCGACGCCGACCAGGATGGTGTCCCGGTCCGCCTCGCCCGGCTCCGGGACGTGCTTGACGACCCAGACATCGCGATCGGCCTCGCGGGCGACCCGTTCGCAGACCGAGCCGATCACGCTGTCGCGGGCGCGGCCGATTCCCAGCGCGCCGAGCACCACCAGATCGTGCGCCGAGCCGGCGAGGTCCTTGAGGATCTCGATGTGATGTTTCCCGTCCATCATCCGCGGCTCGAACTCGAGGCCCGACTCTCCGCACAGCCGCGACATGCCGTCGAGATAGCTGTCGGAGATCAGCTTGAGGCCCATCGTGATCAGGCTGTCGTGGATCTTCCGCTGCCGCTCGAGCTCGACCTCGTCGATGTACTCCTCGGGCAGCGTGTACTCCATCTGCCTGAAGCGGTAGTCGTGCAGCTTGGCGGCGTAGACATGGCAGCCGACCAGCTTCGCCGAATACGCCTTGCCCAGCCCGACGGCGCAGGCGACGGCGCGGTTGGAGTGGTCTGAGTTATCGACGGGAACGTAGATGCTCTTGTACATGGGTCCTCTTTTCATCGGCGGACTTCGTCCCGCCGCCCTGGCCGGCCCCGGCCGCCCTGGGGCGGCGGCGGTTCACGTCGCTCGCTCCCGGCGCGCTCACGCGCCGGTCGCTGCCGGGTGGCTCGGCGCCGCGCCGAGCTTTCCTTGGTCGCGCGATCCGTAGCGCCTGCGCACCCAGCCGATCACCGCCAGCTCGATGACCAGAATGATCACCGCCGTCCTCACCATCGGGCCGATCGGGCGAGGGCACCACTGCCGGCTCGACATAGAGGGAGTACCAGGTCGTGAGGCCGCGCCTGTTGCCGCGCTCGCGCGAGAAGCCGTCCCACACCGAGAAGGCGATCGGCACGAACTCTCCCGGGCGAGAACGGAGCGCCGCGCGCCGGCGCGCAGGGGCCGCTTGAAAATGACCGACCATTCCCCCTGGTCGTAGCTCGCGGTTCCGGTGACATCGGTCGCGGCGGCGGCTGTCGACGGCCCCGCTGCCCCGCCCGGTGAACTGCAGCGGCGCCGCGCCGGCCAGATCGAAGAACCAGAGATCGACCGGGTTCTCGCCGTCGCCGAAGAGGAAGTACGGCTTGCGCGCACCGGTCGAGGGCCTGCGAAGGCACCTGGATCGCGACAGCGTCGGAGAACTCGGATGGCGGCGCAGCTGGCGCGGACGGCCTCGGCGAAGGGGTCCGCGGCGGGCGCCGGCGCCTGTCCGGCCGGCGTCGCCGCGACCTCCGCGTCGCCGAAGCCGCCCGCACTGCTCCCCTCGCCCGCCGCCGCGGCCGCCGCCGGCTCCTCCTCTTCCTCTGCCGGCACCGGCAGCGACGGCCCGTTCTTCCCGGACTTTTCCGCGCTCATGTCGTGCCAGCGCACCAGCAGGGCGATCGAGTCGGCGTCGTAGACCGCCTGGACGGCGACGCTCGTCGCCGGCGGATGGAACGATCGTCCCGGCTCCATGATCTGGCCGACGACCGGAAACCGTGCGACCGGCGCGTCAGCAAAGCTCGCGGCGCCTTTGCCGAGATCGATCGGCGTCTTCACGTGCCTGGCGATGACCAGATTGGCGTAGCCAGGGCCGTCGCCGCCCGAGAGCGAGACGATGAAATCGGTGATCGCCCAGCGCTGCTCCGGCGTCAGCGCTTCGAGAAACGACGGCATCGGCGTGCCGTTCAGCCCCGTGCTCATCGTCCGGAAAATGTCTTCGCGGGAAGATCCGCCCCGCAGGGTCCAGCTCTGCGCCAGATCGGCGGCGCGGATCGGGTGCCCCCAGTCGTCCATCAGGGTCGGCGCCGACGGCCCGTCACCGCGGCCGAGCGCGCCGTGGCACTTCACGCAGCCGCTCTCCTCGTAGAGCTTCTTTCCGAGCGCTACAGACTCCGTCGTCGCCTTCGGCGCGCCGGGAAGCGGCACCGGCTTGGGAGCGTTCTCGGGCTTGGCGAAGTCAGGTGAGAAAGTGGTGATGAAGTACGCGAGATCCGACACTTCCTGATCGGCAAGGCTCGGCCAGGCTGGCATCGAGGTGTACGGCATTCCCCGTCTGATGATGTTGACCAGGTCCTGATGCGTCGGCAGCGCGCCGTTTGCCGTGGTCCGGATCTTGAACTTGCCGGTCGTGAAATTCCGCGGCCGCGGACGCAGATGCGGGGCGGCGTATCCTTCGCCGTCCCCTTTTTCGCCGTGGCACTGCGAGCAGGATTTGAGATACAGCTTCCGGCCCGACTCGCGCTGGGCCTCGGTGCCGACGTCCTGCGCCGCCACGCGCATCGATCCTCCCGGCGCGGCCCAGAGCGCCGCCACCATGACCACCAGGCGTCCAGGGGATCGTCATCGGCTTCGCCCCCTCCTCCTTCGCGCGGGGCCGCTGGCCGGTATAGTCGTAGAGAAAGAGGACGACATCCCAGATCTCGTCTTCCTTCAGGAACTTCTCCCAGGCCGGCATCGCCGAAGCCCACGGCCCGCCCTCCTCCGGCAGCCCGGGTCCCCCCTTGGAAATCCGCCAGAACAGGTAGGTCTCGCGCAGCATCGCGATCGTCCCTTTGTCGGTGAAGTTGGTCGGGATCGGATCGAGTCCGTGGACGAACATGCCGTTGCCGGAGAGATTGTCGCCGTGGCAGAACACGCAGTTCCGGTAGAAGACGCGGCGTCCGTTCTCGACGTGGGTGCGGAACTCGGCCGGGTTCGACGTCTCGAGGCGGCGGAACGGGTTCTCGCCGGCGTCGAGCTCGACCTTCTTGTCGTGGACCGTGATCTCGGACGGCGACGCGGGATGGACCGTGCGCGAGAACAGCGGCGGCTGCAGCGGGACGCTCATCTGGACGTAGACATTGGCGGCGGCGAGCGCCGGGATGGCGACGATGGCGACGCCGAGGAGGACCGTGTAGCGCTTGTCGGTCATGAACCTGACCAGCGGACCCGAGACCTCGTCGCGGCGTACCTCGCTGGAGGAGACGTAGGCGAGCAGGGCAATCGAAATGATGCCCATGTAGAGCGTGACGACGGAGGAGGGAATCGGCGCGGTGAAGCCGAAGCGGAGCAGCACGTAGATCCCGATCCACCAGGCGCCGGCCCACAGCAGCAGGTTCGCGCGCCGGAACCGCAGCAGCGCGAAGACTGCGAGGATGGCGACGAGGACGGCGATCTTCATGGCTGCGTCCCCTTCGGCGGCGCGGCGGCCGGCGGCGGCGTCCCGCCCGCGGCGGGTCCGCTGTTGTAGTGATGTTTCGTCTGCAGGGTGACGGTCGCGGTGCCGCCAAGCGTCTGCAGGTACGCGATCACGGAGAGGATCTCCTCGTCGGTCAGACCAATCGGCGGCTTGTTGATGGGCGGCATCGCCGGGGGAAAGCCTTCGCACGATGTAGGCGGTCGGTTCGTACATCGACTGGGCGAAGTACTCGACATCGCTCAGCCCCGGGACGCGGGTCTTGGCGCGGACATCGACCCCGGCGAGGTCGGGAAACCGGAGCGCGCCGGTCTTGCCGATGGTGTGGCAGGTCAGGCAGAAGCCTTTGCCCTCCATGATCTCGCGGCCGATCTTGGCCAGCTCGGCGGTGGCTCAGGTCGCCGCCCATGGCCGGTCTCCTGCGGAGGCTGGACTTCCTTCTGCGGCACCATCTGGCCGACGTAGGCATAGAACCCGGTCGTCGCGAAGACGAGCGCGGCGATGCGGACGATGTGCGGGATCCTCATGATGCTCGCTGCGCCGCGGTCCAGGGACGAGCGGCGTCACGAGCGGTCTGTCCCCGGTCGAAGTCGGGCCGGTCGTGCAGGCTCGCGATCCAGAACACGACGGCGATCAGCAGGAAGAACAGCAGCACGGTCACCGAGACGACTTTCGTCGCGAAGCCGAGCGTCGGCGTGAAGGCGTCGGCGGACTTGTCGCGGATCACGCCGTAGACGTGCCAGTGCTGGCGCAGCCCGGAGCGGACGTAGCCCATCAGCCCCATCAGCCAGGTGAAGGTGACGGCGATGAAGATCAGCACGTACTGCGAGATCGCCGGAATCCGGCCCCAGCGCACTTCGCCGGTCTTGCGCGCGCCGCGGAACAGGAACAGGTCGATGGCGGTGATCGCCACCATCGCGAACAGGACCGAGAGGACCTGCGGCACCGACAGCTTGATGCGGACCGTCGCCTCGACGAAGTAGCCGTAGACGCCGAGAAAGACGACGAAGACGGCGACGCCGGCGAAGATCGCGAGCTGCGCCGCGTGCCCCTTCTTCGCCCACGCCACGGCGGCGACCTTGCCGGTCCGGCGATAGAGGAGAAAGCTCATGAAGGTCGTGAGGATCAGGATGTTCACGGCGGTGTTCTTCGCCGACATGACGCCGAGGTAGCCGAGGACCGGGTGCGACGACCCGCCCATCGCCCGGAGCTCGGACACGGTCGCGATGATCGATCGCGGCGTCGCCCAGACCATGAAGCAGAGCGTGATCCCGGCGAGCAGATACTTGATGAAGCGCTGCAGCGGCTGCGACCCCGTCGACGCGCCCCATGCCGAGCCAGAGATAGTAGTTGGCGGCGAGGAACAGATTGCCAATCAGCACGGCCTGGATGATGAACAGCCACGAGAACGCCCCGCCCATCATCGTGCAGGCCGAGCGTCTGCGAGTAGGCGTAGATCTCCTTGGCGAGCCAGTAGCCGGCAAACGGCAGCGGCAGGAAGGCGCTGATCGCGACGAAGTTGCCGATGTAGCCCATCCAGTCGTAGTGCGCGCGCTCCTCGTCGGTGGTCGCCTGGAGGAACTTGAACGCCGCGTACGCGGCCGCGATCGATCCCCCGAAGGCGACGTTGGCGATGATGCGGTGCACGTTGATCGGCATCCAGGTGTAGTTGTAGACCGCCTCCCGCACCGAGAGGACGGCGCCCGGTGCTCGACACGCCGCGCGGCGACATCATGAAGGTCAGCCAGGCGTTGGCGATCAGCATGATGCTGGTGCCGACGATGTTGAGGCCGAGCCCGAGTCCGAGATGGACCAGCGGATGGAACTTCCCCCAGCCGTAGTAGTAGGTGTAGAGGAAGAACGCCTCGGCGAAGAAGAGCAGGACGTAGGGCAGGAAGGTCGGCGAGAACACGCTCATCATGTAGTTGGTGAACTTCGGGTACAGGATGATCAGCATGAACGTCAGCGCCGCCCCGAAGGTCGCGGTCAGCGAGAAGGAGACCGACAGCAGCTTCGTGAACTCATGGGCGAGCCGGTCGTAGCGCATGTCGCCGGTCTTGTAGCCGATCGCCTCGACGATGAAGGCGAAGATCGGCACCGCGAGAACGAACGCCGCGAACAGCAGATGGAGCTGCGCGACCATCCAGATGGCGACGCGGCTGCCGACGACGGGGAAGCGCCGGGTACTCGGCCTCGACATACGGCTTGTCCGCGGCCGGCGTGGCGGCGGCGGGCTGGGCCGGCGTGGCGGCGGCGGGCTGGGCCGGCGCGGCCGCGGCCGGCGCCGGGGCGGCGGCCGCCGTTTGATCGCTCTCGAGATAGTCGCCGGCCGGCGGCCGCGCGGCGGTCAGCGCGGTGCCGGCGAACGTGAGCAGTGCGGCGGCGACGCCAAGAAGGATCAGCGGTTTGCGGTTCATCGCGTCGGTTCCTGTCCGCGGGAAGGATCGGCCACCGGGACCCGTGCACCAGTCCAGGCGTGATCGAGACGTCGTCGACGATCTGCCCGTCGGGATGATCCGGGATTCGGTCCTGGTGACGGGCAGCGGTGGGATGGCTTCGCCGCGACAGGAGGCGGCGCGAACCGGTAGCCACGTCGATTGGACAGACAGAAGCCCAATGGCGAGGGCTCCGGGGCGCTGGCGAACAGCTGCCCGGAACGCGAGTCCGCGATGGAACGGTCACGCCACATCCTCGCCTCTCCAGACTTTCGGCGCAGGGGGACGAACGAAGACTCTTCGGGTTGCGGCGCGATATAACCACGAACTTGCATGACCGTCAAGCGCACGGCGAAGTTCTTGACAGCGGCAGGCGCTGGGCGTATGAAAGGACCCTCATCGTCCGTCTCCGCGCGGCCACTCATGTCGGGACGTCCACGGCGCCGTCAATTCGCGAACCGTTGAACAGGGCATGGCCATGAAAGCAGCGAGCACCGACCGACGGGATTTCGTCACCACCAATCGCGTCGTCGGCACCGTTGGCGATGCCGAGAAGGCACGCGCCGCGGTCGACGCGCTGCTCCGGGCGGGATTCGAGCAGGAGCACATCGATATCCTGCACGGGGAGGAGGACCTCCGGCGGCTCGACCTGACCGGCGCCGACCATGGCTTCCTGGCGCAGTTCCAACGGACGCTGATCCGGAAGTTCGAGCTCGACGAATTCAAGCACCTGACGCATCACGCCGAGGATCTCCGCGCCGGCCGCTTCGTGATCACGGTGCTGACCAGGCGCCGCCCGACGCGGATCATCGCCGCCGATATCCTGCACGAGCACGGCGCCCAGTTCGTGGCGTTCTACGGCCGATGGGCGTGGGAGGACCTGCCGGCCACCCCGCACACCACGCCGGAAGACGTCCCGGCGCTGCTCGCGAAGGCGTGGAACGATCGCAACGCCGCGACGCTCGCGGCGCTGTTCGAGGAGAATGCCGAGTTCGTGAACGGCACGGGACTGTGCTGGCACGACCGGGAGTCGATCCGGAACGCCCATGCCGCCCGCTTCGGGCAGGCCGGCGCGACGTCGACCATGGCGGCCAGCGAGACCAAAGTCAGACTGCTGTCGCCCGAGGTGGCCGTCGTCCATGCGCGGATGACGCTGTCCGGAGACGATCCGAAGGGCGCCGGATCATCCGGTCCACGAACGACGCTCGCCTCGTTCGTCGTGCATCGCGCTGGCGATCGATGGCTGTGCGCGTCCGCGCACTACACGGACGTGGTCCCGGATCCGGGGATGATGGCCGGCGAGCCGGGCGCCGGGTTCGGCCAGGGGCTCGGTCAGGCCGAGCGGATGTCCTGAGCGGCAGTGAAGCCGGCGCGGCGGTTGCTGCTGGCGACGGTGAGGACGTCTGAAGTCTTCTCCGACTGGAAAAGAACCATGACCCTCACTCGCTGGTTTCTCTGCGGCGGCGCTGCCGCGATGTTCGCGGCCACGGCGGCGGTTGCCGTCTCCCAGGAGCGGAACGCGACACCGGCGCCGGCGGGTGCTCCGGGCGGAGCGCGCACCGCGCCCCCGGCGCTCGCCAGCAGCGCGAGCCTCAACGGACTGCTGTCGTCGACGCTCGTCTTCCTGGCGGCTGATGCCGACAAGGACGGGGTCCTCTCGCGCGGCGAGCTCAAGGCCGCCGCCGGCCGGTGGTTCACCGCCGCCGATGCGGCCGCGACCGGCTCGGTCACGCAGGAACAGCTCACCACCGCGCTCTCCGCCGCGATGCCGGCTTCCGGCCTCGCCGCCGCGTTCAACATGGGCGGGCGGGGCGGCCAGCCGCAGACGCCGCAGCCGGCGACGGTCGAGGCCATGCGCGCAGCGCTGCCCGACCGCGCTCCCGCCCGTCCGCTGCACCCGCGCAAGGTCCTGGTCCTGGCCAAAGCCGCCGGCTTCGTGCACTCCTCCATTCCGCTCGCGGCGAAAACGATCGAGGCGCTCGGCGCCAAGACCGGCGCCTGGTCGACGACGATTTCGTTCGATGCGGCCGACATCAACGCCGCCAATCTCAAACAGTACGACGCGGTGTTTCTGGCCAGCACCACCGGCGCGTTCCTGGACGACCCGAACGACGCCGCCGCCACGGCGGCGCGCCGCCAGGCGCTGCTCGAGTTCGTGCGCGGCGGCAAGGGACTGGCCGGCATCCACGCGGCCAGCGATTCGTATCACCAGGACAGCGCGCCGCCGGCGGCGGGCGGCGGTATCGCGGCCCTCCTGGGCTCGTTCTCCGCCGGCGCCTCGATCGCCCCGGTGATGATGACCCAGGGCGATCGCAACCACGACCAGCGGCTCGATCGCGCCGAGCTCGACGCGATCAGCGACGCATGGTTCCAGGCGCTCGACACCGCCCGCACCGGCCGGCTCACGCAGGCTGATTTCGCGCTGTTCGCGCTGATGATTCCCCAGCCGGCTGGGGCCGCGGCGCCGGCGGTCGCGCAGGGGCCGGACACCCAGACAGGCACGTGGCCCGACTTCAACCGGATGATCGGCGGCTACTTCAAGTTCCACTGGCTCGACCCGCAGAAGATCACGGTGAAGATCGACGATCCGGCGAGCCCGCTGACCGCGATGTTCAAGAGCGGAGCCTTCGACATCCGCGACGAGATCTACACGATGGGCGTCCAGTCGTGGTCGCGGGACAACGTCCGCGTGCTGACGAGCATCGACTACGCGAAGATGAGCCCCGCGGACCGGGCGCTCGAAGAGCATCCGCGCCCCGATCACGACTTCGGACTGAGCTGGATTCGCCGCGAAGGACAGGGGCGCGTGTTCTACGAGGCGCTCGGCCACAGCGAGCGGATCTACGCCGTGCGGCCGATACTCGAGCACATCCTCGCCGGGATGCAGTACGTGCTCGGAGACCTGAAGGCCGACGACACGCCAATCAAGCGCTGAGCGTCACGGACCAGGGGCAGGACCAGTTTCCGAGATGGGCTCGGCGAACGGTCTTTTTCGCACTCGGGCGACGGCGCGAAGGAGCGTGTCGAGTTCGAGAGGCTTCGGCACGTGCTCGTCGTAGCCCGCGGCCAATGCGTTCTGCCGGTCCCGAGGGCTCGCGAAGGCCGTCAGGGCGACGGCAGGGAGAGTCCGCTGACTCTCGCGCGGCAGGCTGCGAACCTGCTGAATGAGCCAGACGCCGTCTTCACGCGGCAGCCCGATATCGGCCACGAGCACCTCGAAGTCGCCGCCTTCGACCACGGCGAGCGCTTCCCGGGCGCGCGTGCACACGACCACGTTGGCGCCAGCTCCCTCCAACAGGGTCTTCGTGAGCTCGGCCGAATCCGGGTCATCCTCGACCACCACGACCTGGCAGCCCCGGCAGCCGGCGGCGTCGCCGACCGGTGCCGGAAGCGCTTCGGCAGGAGCTCCTCGGCCGGCTGGCAAGGTCACGGTGAAGGTCGCTCCCTGATCGGGCCCGCGGCTCGCGGCCGCGACGTGGCCGCCGTGCGCTTCCACGAGACGCCTGACGATCGCCAGGCCCAGCCCCAAACCGCCCTGCGACCGCGAGAACGTCGCATCGGCCTGGGTGAACATTTCGAACAGCCGGGGGGTGAAGTGGGCGGGAATGCCCTCGCCCGAATCCGCCACGACGATGCGGACAGTATCGTCCACTTCGGCGGCGTCGAGTGAGACCGTACCGCCGGCCGGGGTGAACTTGACGGCGTTCGTCAGCAGATTCCACAGCACCTGCTGCAGCCGCGCCGCGTCGCCGTACACAGGGGAGGTCACCCGCACCGACGACGATATCTGTAGCGACTTGTTCTCCGCGGCCGGGCGGATGGCGTCGATGGCCGCCTCGATGACGCCGTGCAGATTGAGCGGCTCGACGTGGAGCCGCAATTGTCCGACCACGATGCGGGAGACATCGAGCAGGTCTTCGATCAATCGGGCCTGCATCTCGGCATTCCGTTCGATCACGTCGAGCGCGTGCGGTTTGCGCGAGTCGTCGAGAAGGCCTCGCCGCAGCATGCGGGCCCAGCCGAGAATCGCGTTCAGTGGCGTGCGCAACTCGTGGGACAACGTCGCCAGGAAATCGTCCTTGGCGCGGCTCGCCGCCTCCGCCGCCGTTCGCGCCGCGCGCTCCTGCCGCTGCACGTCTCGCAGCTCCGTGACGTCGCGAAAGGCCAGCACCACCCCATGGAGGCGGCCCGAGGCATCGACGATCGGCGCACCGCTGTCGTCGATCGGGCGCTCGCTGCCGTCGCGGGACACCAGCAGCGTGTGGTTCGCCAGGCCGACGGTGTGACCCGAGACGAGCACCTTGGCGACGGGGTTTTCGACCGGCTCGCGGGAGTTCTCGTTGATGATCCTGAAGACGTCGCCGACGGGCATCCGCACGGCTTCAGCCGCGCTCCAGCCGGTCAGTTGTTCCGCGACCTTGTTCATGAAGGTGACGCCGCCGGCGAGATCGGTGGCGATGACGCCATCCCCGATACTCGACAGGGTGACGTGGAGCAGCTCACGTTGAGCGCGGGCCTCCTCTTCGGCGCGCCGGCGTCGCAGGACTTCGCCGTTCAGCTCGTCGATCTTCTGGGTGAGGGTGATGAATCGCGAGGAAGAGGACGACTCCCGCGGGAAGAAGCGAACCATGACGACGGCATCGGTGTTGGCGGTGGGAGCCTCGTATCGCGCCCCTTCAAGCCGGCAATGAATTTCGGCGCCGTCCCGGCGATGACAGGTGGCGGCGCCGAGCAGCATCGAACGTGTCCTCGCGCAGCGCCTCAGGTAGTCCGGCCAGTCATCGGCCGACCAGCCGACCTCGAGCAGCGACCGGCCGCCGAGCAGGGTCCTGTCGGCGCCGACGAGTGCGGCAAACGCCGGATTGACAGCGCGAAGGATCCCGGATGTCGAGACGAGCGCCATCGGTTCCGGCAGGAGGTCGGCTAGCGTTGCAAACGTCGGTGCCACTGATGGGGGGACTCGTCAGCCCTTGAAGTATTCCCGGCCGTTCGCCTGCTGCGCCGTCTCGGACGGTTTCAGATAGACGACGACCCGGCAGCCGCGATCGCCTCGTGCGATGGTCTGCTCCAGAGCCACTTTCGCGTAGCCGAGGTTCTCGGCGGCGATGCTGCCGAACACGTTCGACGTCATCATGCAGAGTGCCGGCCGGCCGACGACCTTCTCGGCGAACGGGCAGGCGCGGTTGCCGAGAACGATCTTCTCGTCATCTGCTTCGATGACGAAGAAGTCCCCCTGGATGCGCCGCTTGAGGTCGACGAGCACTTCCGCGACCTGCTCCCGCGACAGCCGCTCAACGGCGAGCGCTGACGTGTAGGCGGCATTGATTTCGTCGCCGATTTTCTGGCCGACGACGCTGACGAATCCCGCCGCTTCCTCGAGACCGACAACCTCCTGGAGCGTGCCCGCCAGGTGCCGCAACATCGTGCGAAGAAAGACGTCGCGCTCGAGCGGTATCGGAATGGCCTGTATCGTCGTGCGGTCGGAGTCCAGGAGCGACATGGTTGATTCTCCTCAGGGTCGGCTGGGCGAAGTGTACCGCACATGCTGGCGGGCGACGCCGGCTACCGGATGATGGCGGACGCGATCGCCCTTGCCCTCTTCACGAGCCTGCGGCCGGTCGGTAAATCGGCTCGGCATCGCCACCGGCTCAAGCCTTCTCACCCCCCGCGGAGTCGAGCTTACGGATGGAGTCGGACGCTGCCAGGATCCGGCCGTCCCAGGGACTGAAGGAATAAATAGTCATAGATTCAATAATTTACAGCCATCGTAGGAAAAGTTCGCGAGCCAGACTTGACAGCGATATGGTGTTATAGTTAACTACAACACATCGCATTTCGCGATCGAGTAAGGAGCGGACCATGAAACCCTTTCACCCGGTGCTGTTCGTTCTCTTGATGTCGCTCTCGACGATGGCGGATGCGCAATCGCATACGCACGCGGCCGCCGCCGGCACGGCCGTCCTCCCTTCGGATGCGCAGAGGGCTTTCGACAAGTTGAAAACGCTGGCCGGTTCGTGGGTCGGCCGCCTGACAACGGTCCCGGTGGACCCGAACGTCAGCGGCAACTTCGCTCAGTTCTCACTGCGCGTGACCTCGCTCGGCAATGCGTTCGTTCACGAGATGTCGATCTCGGGACGCGCCGACCATCCGGTCACGATGTTCTATCGCGACGAGGACCGCCTGCTCCTGACCCATTATTGCGACGCCGGCAACCGGCCGCGCATGGTCGCCACGCTGTCGCCGGACGGCACGGTCCTGGACTTCGAGTTTCTCGATCTCGCCGGCGGCAACACGCACGGGCACATGCATCACGCCACTTTCACCTTCATCGACGAGAACCACCACACCGAGGACTGGACCTACATGGTCCCCGGCGATAAACCGGTCCGCGCGCACTTCGAGCTGCAGCGCACCAACGCCGGCGCCACGCCGGCCAACTGACGATGGTCTGGAACCGCTGATGGGCCGTGAGTGGAACGACAGCCAGCCGATCTACCGGCAGCTTCGGGATCTCGTCATCGCGATGATTCTCGACGGCGGTCTCAAGGAAGGGGACCCGCTGCCCTCGGTGCGGACGGTGGCGGCCGAATATCGGGTCAATCCGCTCACGGTTCTCAAGAGCTACCAGCAGCTGGCGGACGATGGGCTGGTCGAGACGCGGCGCGGCCGCGGCATGTTCATCAATGCCGGCGCCCGCAAGCTGTTGCTGCAGACCGAGCGGGAGCGGTTTCTGGGCGACGAGTGGCCGAGGATCTCGGAGACCATCAGACGGCTCGGGCTGACTGCGGAAGACCTGCTGCGCGCCGCGCCCGGCACGCCGCCTGCACCCGGCGCGCCGGCTGCACCGGCCGAGGCCGTTCCGGACGGCGACGCGACAGCATCCGACGAGCCCCGTTCCCGGAAGGATCGTTGAACCATGGCCTGCATTGAAGCCCGCGGCCTCCGCAAGGCGTACGGCTCGACCGTCGCCCTCGACGGCATCGACCTCCAGATCGAGGAGGGCCGCATCGTCGGTCTCATCGGACCCAACGGCGCCGGCAAGACCACCGCGCTGAACGCCATCGTCGGGCTCTCACCCTACGAGGGCCGCCTGTCGGTCGTCGGGCGCAACCCCTGGACCGAGCGCGATCGCCTCATGCGTGACGTGTGCTTCATCGCCGACGTCGCCGTGCTGCCGCGCTGGCTGCGGGTGGCGCAGGCGCTCGACTACCTCGGCGGCGTCCACCCCCGGTTCGATCGTGCCAAGGCGGACGCGTTCCTGGCGACAACGACCATCCAGCCGGCGCGCAAGGTCAGCGAGCTGTCGAAGGGAATGGTGACCCAGCTTCACCTCGCGCTGGTCATGGCGATCGACGCGCGGCTGCTGGTGCTCGACGAGCCGACGCTCGGGCTCGACATCCTGTATCGGAAGCAGTTCTACGACTCGCTGCTCACCGACTACTTCGAGAAAAGCCGCACCGTCGTCGTCGCCACGCACCAGGTCGATGAAGTCGAGCACATTCTCACCGACGTCATGTTCATGGACCGCGGCCGGGTCGTGTTCAGCCGGAGCATGGCCGACGTCGAGGCGCGGTATCGGGAGGTGCAGGTGCACCCCGACAGGCTCGCCGCCGCGCGGGCCCTCAACCCGATTCACGAGCGGCAGGGCATCGCCCGCAGCGTCCTGCTGTTCGAGGGGCTGGAGCCGGAGCAACTGGCGGCGCTCGGCGATGTGCGCACGCCGAGCCTGTCCGATCTGTTCGTCGCCGTCATGAGCACTGGCAGCGGACGGTCACAAGGAGCGACCCGATGAACACTCCTGCCCACGTGATGGCGGATTCGCCGTTGCAGTCAGGCGCGGCGGCGGCGGTCGAGATCCCGGCTGTGCGGCGCCTGCTCTGGTCGATCCGGCGCGAGCTCTGGGAGAACCGTTCCATTTATCTCGCGCCGCTGGCGGTCGCGGCGCTCTTCCTGGCCGGCTTTTTCGTCGGGCTGATCGGTCTGCCGGGCCGAACGCGGGCCGGCCTGGCGCTCGGTCCGATCGCTGCGCGCCAGGCGATCGAGCAGCCGTATGTGGTCGCGGCCCTCATGCTCATGGCGATCGAGCTGATCGTCGCGGCGGTCTACTGTCTCGACGCGTTCTACGGGGAGCGCCGCGACCGCAGCATTCTCTTCTGGAAGTCGCTGCCGGTCTCCGACCTCACGACCGTCCTCGCCAAGGCGAGCATTCCGGTCCTGGTGATTCCGCTGGTGGCGTTCGCCGTCACCGTCGCCGTCCAGTCGATCATGCTGCTGGCGAGCAGCGCCGTGCTCGCAGGGAGCGGCATCAGCCCCGGGCTGCTGTCGGCCCACGTGCCGTTCTTCACGACGTCCCTCCTCAATTTCGGCCACCTCGTCGTTTACCACGGCCTCTGGTACGCGCCGTTCTATGGCTGGCTGCTGATGGTCTCGGCCTGGGCGAAACGCGCCCCCTTTCTCTGGGCCACGCTCCCGCCTCTCGCGATCGGCATCGCCGAGAAAGTAGCTTTCAACACTTCGCATTTCGCGACGATGGTGCGGTACCGCTTCATGGGGGACCCGGGCGCCGCAGCATCCGCCGGCGGGATGACGATGGACATGATCGGACCGCATTCCGTCGGAGACTACCTCACCGGTCCGGGCCTGTGGGTTGGCCTGGCCGTCGCCGCCGCATTCCTGTTCGCGGCAGTGCGGCTGCGGCGGGATCGCGGACCGATCTGAGCCCGAGTCAGCCCGTCACACCACCTTGATGTCGCCGCGCAGGGCCGGGGTGACGGTCTTCTGCTGTCGAACGTACTGCTCGAGCGCGGCGACGGCGGCGATTCCCAGCGTCCGACGCCTGCTGCCGGCGTTGGCCGGAACCGCCTGCTCGCCAAGAAAGGCGGCTTCGACCGTATCGTCGTCGCCGAGACGCTCCCCTCCTATGGTCAGCTCCTGCACGCGGTACCCGGCGGCGTTCTCGAGCTTGAGGAGCATCTCGATTCCCCGGCAGCGCTTCAGGTAGCCGCCGCGCTGCTGCCAGGGATCGCACGCGAACGTCGCCTCGACGTTCTTCTCGAACAACTCCCGAAGCTGGCGGCCCGTCAGCGTCACCACCGAGACCGCGGGATTTGCCGGGACGATGTTCCAGAGATCCCATTCGGTCAGCGGCCCCTGCGGAATCGGCGCGCCGTAGCGCCAGCCGTTCGACAGCGCCACGGTCGTTCCGGCGGCCGCCGCCGTGGCATCCAGCAGCAGGTTGTCCATCGTCGACTCGAACATCGAGTAGCGGTGAAGCGTGCAGGTGGTCTCCCCGATCACGTTCGCGCGCGCGGCGGCGAAAGACTGGAGCGCCTCGTCAACCAGCATCTTCGCCTCACCATCCGGTTCGACGGCGTCGTCCACCGGCAACAGCGCGTGGCTCCAGTCGGCGATGCCGTCAGGCGCGACGCGCAGATCGAGCCGTCCGACGAACGAGCCGTGGGCGCCCGACTGCATGATCAGCGTATCGCCGACGACCGCGGGACGAACCAGCCGGTTGTGGGTATGGCCGCTCAGGATGACGTCGATGCCGGGAACGGCTGCCGCGAGCTTGCAGTCCTGGGGGAACCCGAGGTGGGACAACACCACGACGAGTTCCGCCGCGTGGTCGCGCCGGAGCAGCGGGATCAACCTGCGCAGCTCGACGTCGCCAACCGTGAGCTCTACCGCCTGGCGCGCGTCGGGAGGCAGGAGATGCCCGGCCACGACAGCGGCCAGGCCGACCACGCCGACTTTCACCCCGCCGCGCTCGATCAGCGTGAATGGACGAAACCCGCCCGAATCGGGGGCCTGAACGTGGCAGTTGGCGGCCAGGAGCGGATAGGCCAGTTCGGCCGAGATGTCGCGGAGACGGTCCAGGCCGTAGGCGAACTCCCAGTGGGCGGTCATGGCGTCGAGACCCAGACAGCCGAGCGGGGCCATCAGGGCGCTGCCGCGGGTCTGGACAGCCGCCATCGTGCCGTGGAACGTATCGCCGTTGTCGAGCGCGATCACGTCGGCCTCGCGCCGGACGGCGCCGAACAACGCGGCGATCCGCTCGATGCCGCCGCCGGAACGCACCTCCTCGACGCGGTTCAAATCGAATATCTCGGCGTGCGGCGCGAGATAGCCGTGAAGATCGTTGACCTGCAGCAGCGTGAGATTCTTCACAGTCCTCCGGTAGGCATGGAGATTCGCCTCGTCGCGGCGCGGCCGCGTGTCACTCGGCCTGGCTCAGAAATTTCGCCATACCGGACGCAGAGAGGAAGGTGCCCTCGCGGACCATCTGCCCGCCGCTGTCGAGCACCAGAATCGTCGGGATGCTGCGCACGCCGTAGCGCTCGGACACCACGGTATCGCTGTCGACATCGATCAGCACCGGGACGTACACCCTCGCCACCTCACGCTCGACAGCCGCATCTGGCCAGACGTCGTGCTGCATGACGATGCAAGGGGGGCACCAGGCTGCGCTGAAATCGACCAGCACCGCCTTGTTGGTGCGGCGTGCCTCGGCAAGCGCCGCGGGCAGATCGGTGCGCCACGCAATCGAGCTTGGCGGAGGCGCGACGTCGGCGGCCCGGTAGGTACAGGCCCTTCGCCATCGGCCACTGGACGAACAGGACGAGGAGGAGCAGGGCGATCCACCACAGTCGCTCGTGCCCGGCGGTCCAGGTGCGCAGCCGTGCAAGTCCGTGCCGGAAGCGGTCGAGCGTTGTCACGTCCCTCACGACGCGTCACCGCACGGCGGATTCGAGCGCCCGGCGCAGGCGCTGATCGGCGTCGGCGGCAACGGCCTGCAGCGACGCGTTCTGGACGACGTCGAACATCACCTGGGGGCGAACCATCGAGACGGCGCTGCCGCCGTCCTCTTCCCAGACGCACACGTTGCACGGGAGCATGAGGCCGATGCCAAGCTCCGTTTCCAGCGCGCGGTGGGCCAGCTGCGGGTTGCAGGCGCCGAGGATGACGTACTTGCGGAACTCCTGATTGAGCTTGGCCTTCAGTGTCGCCTGCACGTCGATTTCGGTGAGGACGCCGAACCCTTCCTGCTTCAGCGCGTCCGTGACCCGCTGCCGCGCGTCTTCGAAGGCCACGTTGGGCAGGTGGGCGGTGTAGCCGTATGCCGGATCCGAATGCGTGTCAGCCATGATTTCTCTTCTCCGTGTCGGTTCGCCGCGCGCTCGCGCGGAGGTTCTGTTTGCGCCTGCGGGGAGCCGCCGTTACTGCGGCAGACGGGACTCCAACGCGCCGTAGAGCCAGGTGCCCGCCATCGCGCTCGCCAGCGCCACGATCAGCGACGTCGCGCCGGCGCCGATCAGCGCGAAGATCGGCCCCGGGCACGCGCCGAGCAGGCCCCACCCGAGGCCGAAGACCGTGCCGCCCATCCAGTACCGCGCCCCCCGCGGCGTCATCTGTTTCGGGCTCGTCGTGATCGGCTCGCCATCGAGGTCCCGCCATCCGACGCGCTTGATCAGCTGCACGCCGGTGGACGCAACCGCGATCGCGCTGGCGATGACGAGATACATGTGGGCGGACTGGAAGCGGAACATCTCCTGGATCCGGTACCACGTCAGCACCTCGGATTTCACGAAGACGATGCCGAGGAGAGCACCGGCGGCGACGTAGAGGAGCTGTGTGCGCACCGTGCTGCCGGCGGAGTCGCGCGCGACCGGCATCAGGTTCGGGGCGAGTGTGGACTGGGTATTCATGATCGTCAGAACAGGAACGGCAGGATCAGGTGTGTGACCAGCAGGCCGCCGGCGAAAAAGCCGATGACGGCAATCAGTGAAGGAAGCTGGAACGTCGCCAGGCCGGAGATGGCATGGCCCGAGGTGCAGCCCCCTGCCCACCGGGAGCCGAAGCCGACGAGCAAGCCGCCCAGGCCAAGCGTCAGCCAGCCGCGGGCCGAGGTGAGCGCGCTCCACCCCATGAGCTCCTGCGGAATCAGTCCGGACAGGTCGTGAATACCGAGCGCGTGCAGGTCCCGCTGGGTCGCGTCTGAGATCGCGACCGTGTAGCCCTCGGGCAGCAGCAGTGTCGAGGCGAGCAGCCCCCCAATCATGATCCCCAGGGCGAAGAGCAGGTTCCAGCCTCCCTCACGACGCCAGTCGTAGTCGAACAGCCGAATCCCGCTCGGGAACATCGCCGCGCAGGCGTGCCTGAGATTTGACGAGATGCCGAACGACTTGCCGCCAATCAGCAGCAGCGCCGGCACCATCAATCCAATCAGAGGTCCGGCGACGTACCACGGCCACGGCGCTTGCAACAGGTTCATCATTGACGCTTCCGCTCAGGTTCTGCCGACTGATCAGTTTCCGGTTCACGTGCCCGCGCGCCGCGCGGGTTCGGGACCGCTCACGTGGGCACGCCCAGCCGCGGCAGTACAAACCATTGGACGGCAAACCACGCCGCCAGGACAGCCAGGGTCGTCAGCATGATCTTCCCTCACGTTTGTCGCGCACGTCGCATCCTCCAGGCCGCACATCGGGCCTCAATCAGTAAGAGTCACGGGTGGGGTGCAAGGTTCCCTCCGAACTCAGAAACCGCAATTGATGAGGTGGCTAACGCCCCGGCGGAACGTTCAGCTGGCGGTGGCGACGGGGTGCGGTTTTTCCGGGCGTGCGGCGAGAGGGGGTGTTTACCAGGCCGGACGGCGCCAGCGCGGCGACCTCGGGCGGCACTTCCCCGCTCGCCAGCAGCTGGCACACGTCGCGGGTCAGGTCGAGGGTGGCAAACAGGCTCCTGCACTGCTCGCAGAGGTCGGCGTCGTTGACCGGAAACGGCACCCTCCGATCCAGCGCCTCCTGTTTCGCCTGCAGCAGGTCGCGGCAGAAGCGGCGATCGTGCTCCGTCGCCGAGGGGGCGCGAAGCGGCAGATGATCCGCGACGCGCTGCCGCACCGCCAGCCTGGCGCGATGCACTCGCGACTTGACGGTGCCGAGCTTCAACCCCAGCACGCGGGCGACGTCGGCAAGCGGAATCCCGGCAATCTCCGTCAATACAAGCGGCAGGCGCATCGTTGCCGGCAGCTCGGTGACCGCCGCCGCGACCCGGTCCTGCAGCTGCTCCCGAACCGCGGCGTCAAGGGGGCTCGGGCCGGGCGTGGACTGCTCGATCGCATCGGCGGCCGGCTCGCCCGGCGCCGACAGCGACAGGATCGCGGCGGGCTCGCCGGCGCGCCGGCGGTGGCGCCGCTGGCAGCGCCGCGCCGCGATGGTGTAGAGCCAGGTCGACGGCGACGACCGGCCGTCGAACTGGCTCCACTTGCGGAAGGCCTGCAGGAAGACGTCCTGCACGAGGTCCTGCGCCTCGTCTTTGTTGCCGCAGAAACGCACGCCGAGCCGGTACAGCCGCGCCGCGTGCTCTTCGAACAGGCGTCCAACCGCGACGTCGGCGGGCTCCTTCATCACCGCATCTTGCCGCGCATCGCGGCGGCGTGCAACGCGCGGCCCGCGCTGCCCCGCGGTGCGACAGTCTGGGTTCGCCGGGCTTCGCCCTTCCCCTGTAAACTGCTGACTGCGCCTGAGCACATGCCGGCGCGGCTACCCGAGGCGCCGGTAATCGACTGTGCGGAAACGTTGTTCGCCGGGACACGCCGAGCCCCCAGGGCGTCAAGGAGAAGCATCATGATGAATCACACTGGAACCCGCGCCCTGACCTGCGCATTGGCACTTGCCGGGGCGCTCTTCTCGGCCCCGTCGTCTGCTCAACAGGGCCCGCCTGCGCCCGCGGCGGCCAAGCCGGTAACCGTTCAAGCCGCGCTGGCCAGCAATGCCGGCACGCTGTCCGACAAGTTCGCCGGGCTCGCGCGCGTCATGGACGGCAAGTACGACTGGCGGCCCAGTCAGGGCGTGCGCTCGGCCGGCGAGGTGTTCAATCTGATCGTCACGGAAAACAGGATGCTCGCCGGCCTGCTCACCGGCGCCGCCGCTCCGGCCGGTGGCGGCATGGGCGGGCGCGGCGCTCAGGTGACCGATCCAGCCCGGATGCAGGAAGCGCTGCGGACGTCGTACGACGCCTTGAAGCAGGCGCTCTCCGGCCTGTCGGACGACGATCTGAAGGCCAGCGTCAAAATCTTCGGCCGGGACACCACCAAGCAGGGCGCCGCCCTGATGGTGCTGTTCGACCAGCACGAGCATCTCGGCCAGTCGATCGCCTACGCCCGCAGCAACGACATCGTCCCGCCCTGGAGCAAGTAGCGGGCGGCTTTGGGCCGGCGCGAGGCGCGCATGCGTCACCCGGACGACTGAGGCTCGAGACCTCTGGCGACGCCGAACACCTGCAACGAGCGAGCGGTAACGTGCCGGCGTCCGCCGGGAAGTGGCGCGGGCGGTGCGCGGCGAAGGCATATAGTTGGCCTCCGGCGGCCGCGTGGTCGTGCCGTCAGGTCAGGAGCGAGAGGATGACGAAGCGTGCGCTGCTCGTGTTGTCGATGGTGGCGGTCTGGCTCGTCTGCGCACAGGTCACGCAGACGGCCACTGCGCCCCTGCCTCAGTCGCCACCGGCTCAGGCCGCCGCAACGGCTCGAGACAGCTCCGACCTTTTCAGAGTGGTCCTGGTTGGCAGTGGTGTCGGCCCGCGCGTCGACCTCCAGCAGTACGGGCCATCGACGCTCATCGAGGCCGGCGGCGAGCGGCTGCTGTTCGATTGCGGGCGCGGCGCGACGCTGCGCCTGGCTCAGATCGGCGTGCCGATCGGATCCATTCGGCGGCTGTTCCTGACCCACCTTCACTCTGATCATGTGATCCAGATTCCCGACCTGCTCCTGACAGGCTGGGTGGGCGGCGGGCGCGTGGTGCCGCTCGAGGTCTGGGGCCCGAAGGGCACGAGCGAGATGATGGGTCACCTGGAACAGGCCTTTGCGTTCGACATCCACATGCGCCGCGACGTCGATGAAAAAGCGCCTCCCGACGGAATCAAGGTCGTGAGCCACGAGGTCGCCGAAGGCGTCGTCTTCGAGGACGGCGGCGTCAAGGTCACCGCCTTCCTCGTCGATCACAGCCCGGTCGCGCCCGCCTTCGGCTATCGGGTCGACTACCGCGGCCACTCGGTCGTGCTCTCTGGCGACACGCGTGTTTCAGACAACCTCATTCGCGTCGCCCAGGGCACCGACGTTCTGGTGCACGAGGTCCTGGATGCCGAGACCGTGCGCGCCTGGTTCCCGGACCGTCCGCAGATGGTAGCCGCGATTCTGGCGAAGCACACGACTCCCGAACAGGCCGGTGAAGTCTTCGGGCGCGTCAAGCCGCGGCTGGCGGTCTACACGCACGCGCCCAACGCCGAGCGGGTGATCACCGAAACGAGGAAGACCTATTCGGGCCCGCTTCACGGGGCCGAAGACATGCTGGCGATCACGATCGGCGACACCATCGATGTTCGCCGGCCAGGCAAGTAAGAGGCGAGCCATCGCGCTCGGCCCCGAGTCTCGGCCGACCGTTCCCGGTAACCCATTCGCACGCTCGACGCGGTGCACCGTCGGGTGAAGGAACCACTCGGCCGGAGCCGGCAGGCGAGGTCGTCGCGAGTCGCTGATCGGCGAGGCGCCCATTCATGAAACCCCTCTTCGCGATTTTTCTCGCTCTCCACGGGCTCATCCATCTGATGGGGACCGCGAAGGCGTTCGGCATCGCAGAGATTCCCCAGCTGACGCAGCCGATCGCCAGGCCCCTCGGCGCCCTGTGGCTTCTGGCTGCGGCGCTCTTCCTGGTCGCCGCGATCTTCCTCTTCACCTGGCCTCAGCGGTGGTGGGTGGTGGGCGCCGCTGCCGTCGTTGTTTCGCAGGCCCTGATCGTCACGTCGTGGAGCGATGCCCGGTACGGGACGATTGCGAATATCGTCGCGCTCGTCGGCGTCGCCCTTGGCTTCCTGGCGCAAGGCCCCTTCAGTTTTCGTGCCGAGTACGATCGCGAGATTGCGCACGGTCTGGATCGAGCGGTCGCCATGCCGCTCCTCACCGAGGCCGATCTCGGGCCGCTGCCGGCGCCGGTGCAGCGATACATCCGTCTCAACGGCGCGGTCGGACAGCCGCGGGTGCAGAACTTCCGGGCGCGCTTTCACGGCCAGATCCGCAGCGGCCCGGACGCACGGTGGATGTCCTTCAGCGGTGAGCAGTACAACTTCTACGACCAGCCATCCCGTCTCTTCCTGATGGACGCCTCGATGCTCGGCGTCCCGTTCCAGGCGTTCCATCGGTTCGTCGGACCGGCCGCGACCATGCGGGTGAAAGTCGCCTCGGTCGTGACGATGGTCGACGCGAAGGGGCCGGAGATGGACGAAGCCGAGACGGTGACGTTGTTCAACGACATGTGCGTATTCGCTCCGGGCGCGCTCATCGGCCGCGGCATTCAGTGGCAGGAGATCGACCCGCACACGGTCAGCGCACTGTTTACGAATGGGAGCCACACCATCCGCGCGGTCCTTTCGTTCAACGAACGCGGCGAACTGACCAACTTCATCGCGGACGGACGCGCGGCGGCTTCGGCGGACGGACAGTCGTTCACCAGGATGCGCTGGTCGACTCCGTTGCGGGACTATCGCGGGTTCGGGTCGCACCGCCTGATGTCGCGGGGCGAGGGAATCTGGCACGCGCCGGCGGGCGATTATGCCTACCTGCGTTTCGATCTTGACGCGATCGAGTACAACGTCGCAGCTGCCGCGCCGCCACGGACAGCGTCAGGCATGAAGCAGCAATAGGCGGCGGCTGAGACGCCTGCCCCGCGAAGATCGAGAACGCCTCGGGGATCTGCGGAACGTCAGCGGGGGCTACACTGAAGGCGACCGTCGCGCCGAGCGCACATCGGCCGACACGGTTCGACGTCTTGGAGGTGGTATGGCGAAAATCACGGGCATCGGTGGCGTGTTCTTCAAGTCGACGGGCGATCACAGAAAGCTGTCTGAGTGGTACGCCTCGAACCTGGGTCTCGACCTCGAGGGTTGGGGAGGCGCGATCCTGAGATGGTCCGGCGACACCGCCAACGACGAAGGCCTGACCGTCTGGAGCGTGGCGGCGCCGGACACGCAATGGTTTCAGCCGAGCTCGGCGAGTTTCATGATCAACTACCGCGTCGATTCGCTGGACGGCATGCTCGCGCAGTTGAAGGCGAACGGAATCGAGCCCGTGAAAGGACCCGAGTCAGCCGAGAACGGCAAGTTCGCCTGGATCCTCGATCCCGACGGTAACAAGGTGGAGCTGTGGGAGCCGAGGCTGTGGGACGACAAGAACAAGGAGTGACGCGGGCCTGCCGGTGCAGCCTGGTCAGCGCTTGTTGCGGCGCGGCTCGGCGGGCCGGAGCGCAGGGCGCGTGAGCAGGACCGAGTCGAACGCCTCGGCCATCAGGCGGTAGCCGCCATCGCCCGGGTGCAGAAGATCCGGAGACTCGGCCTCGAGGCGGAATCGCTGGGGATCATTCGGGTCGCGGGTCGCGGCATCGAAATCGACGACGGCGTCAAATGCTTTGCTCGTTCGGATCCAGGCGTTGACCTCCTGCCGGATGGCCTCACCGCGCGCAGTGAATGCGCTCGATCCGCCGAAGGGAGTCAGCGTGCAGCCGATCGCCTGCACGCCATGGAGGTGCGCCAGGTCGATCAGCTGCCGGTAGGCGGCGGTGAGGTCCTCGGCACCGAACGGCGGCGGCTCGGGCGATCCCGGCGGCGTCGGGCGGCGCCGGGTTGCGCCCGAAATGTCGTTGATGCCCTCCAGCAATGAGATCCACCGCACCCCCGGAACCTCCAGCGCATGGGAGACGAATCGCACGACGCCGGAGTTGTTGTCCCCGAGGAGACGATTGCCGGCGATGCCGGCGTTGACCACGCCGATGTGCTTCGTCGAGGCATTCGACTGCAGCCGTCGGGCCAGAACAGCCGGCCACATCCGGCCGGTGTCGGGCGTGGACTGGTCGCCGTCGGTGATTGAGTCCCCGAACGTCACCAGTGTGGCCGCACCCGCCGGGGCGAGAACATCGACTCCGGCCAGCCAGTAGTATGACTCCGTCGTGCTGTCGAGCGGCTCGATCGACGCCGCGCCGGCATGGTTGCCCGGCATCGAGATGTACGTGGGACGAAGCCCGAAGCGATGAGCCGTCGGCATCCCAGCATCGCCGTCGAGGTAGAGGCTGACCGCGAGATCGGTCAGCGCCGGCACCTGGAGGTCGACCGGATCCGACACAAGAGTCTGTCCGGCATAAAGCAGCGCGGTGGGCTGGCCGCCGAACAGCAGCGTCCGATCGGATCCGGAAGCGATCGCCGAGCCGGCTTGTCGCAGGGCGATATGAGCGGCCCCGAAGCGGACCGTGGCGGCGCCGAAGGCGTTCGCCAGACGGATGCGGACCCGCGACCCGCCGATGCTGCTCCGGACGATCATGCGAACGGTCTGTCCACCCAGATGCGCGATTTCGACCGGCGCGTCGAAGCGGCGCGCGGGCGCGCCGGCCGGTGGTGGCGGCGGGCCTGCTATCCCGGAGCCAGCTGACGGACCGACGGGTGGCAGGGCGCCACGCCCACCCGGCCCGCCGGTCAGTCGTGCCAGCTGCAGGGCTGTGCCCCAGGTGGCAACCCACGCGCCGGCCTCCGCAGACCCCGGTCCGACGGCGGGCGCCCGCTCGGCGGCGGCGACGGCGACGACCAGTCCGAGGGCGAGAGCCACCGCCCGGGCCGTGGCACTGCTCCAGCGTGTCGAAAGCGCCTGCATGATCGGTCTCACACCGCGGGAAGGACAATGCCCGCGGCCTGCATGAGAAGCAGGAGCGTGGCAACGATGGCGATTGCGACCGCCGGAGGATCGATATGCGTGTCGCCGTGGATGAGGAAGACGCGCGAAGCGAGCTCGCCGACGCAGGCGCCCAGCAGCCCGCACAGCGCGCCCATTACAACGCCGCCGCCGTGCATGACGCCGAGCGCCGCCGGCATGGAGATGTGGTGCGTGACGGGCACCTTCCTGTCCATCACCAGAAACGTCAGAACGAAGGTCGAGATGCCAAACGCGAGCACGTTCCGGCCTTCCCCGAGGCCGCTTTTCGCCGTCAGGTAGGCCGCCGCCAGGCCGACGCCGGTGCCGATCACGACGACGTGCGACCACTCCTGCTGCCACGGCAGCCACGAGGCCGAATCGTTGGGGCGGAACCGGCGGCTTTCCGGGGTGGTCACGCTCCCGAACGCCCCGGTCTTTCCGAACGCCAGGCGGGCGATGATGGCGGAGACCACGACGGCAAGAGCCACGGCATCCGTCCAGGCAGCCACACCGGACACCGTCAGCAGCCAGTGGATGGCATACCCGGCGCTACCGAAGAGCCCCCCAACCAGAAGCACGTCCATCCTGCCGAGCCCCATGAGCGCCGAGGCAATGTCGCGTCCGGTTGGCAGGGCACCCCGCGAGCCGGCGTATGCGGCGGCCGCCACGCCGCCCCCGAACGACACATGCGGGCCGAGCACCGGCCCGAACGCGATCTCGGATCAGCTCCGTCCCGCCCGCCGCCGCGGCCGCGACTCCGACAATGGCCAGCAGCCCTGTCAGGATGAAGGCCGGGACCGCTCCCATCGCCGCCCCTAACACTCCCCCTCCGAACGCGGCAATCAATGCCATCGGGTCCACACACACTCTCCTGTCTGTCGGGTGCGCCGAAGGCGCGGCCTAGATCGCGTTGTTGATGACGATCGTCTTCTCCTCGGTCATCTCCTTGACCGTCTCGACGATGCTCTCGCGGCCGATGCCGCTCTGCTTCGACCCCCCGAACGGCACATTGCCCGGCCGGAACGCTCCCGTACCGTTGATGACCACGCCGCCGACCTCGAGCCGATGAGCAATCTTCAGCGCGTTGCTGATGTTCGACGAGAACACGGTCGATTGCAGGCCGTAGGCGGAGTCGTTGGCCATCTCGATGGCCGAGTCGATGTCCTTGAACGACGCGACCGGAGCCACCGGCCCGAAGACCTCGTCCTTCATCACGGGCATATCCCGCGTCACATCGACCAGGACGGTTGGCTCATAGAATGACCCGGTTCCCCGCTTGCCGCCAGTCAGGCACCGCGCCCCCATCCTGATCGACTGCTGGACCTGCTCGTCCGCCCTGGCCGCGGCCTCGGACGAGATCAGCGGGCCGAGGTCGGTGTCCTCGCGCGTCGGATCACCCATCTTGATTCCCTTGATCCGCTCGAGCAGCAGGCCGATGAACTCGTCGCGCACGCTTTCCTGCACCAGCACCCGCTTCACCGCGCAGCAAATCTGGCCCGCGCCGTTGGTCAGCCGGCCCTGGACCACCGCCTCTGCCGCCGCCGGCAAATCGGCGTCGTCCAGCACGATCATCGCGTCGGTCCCGCCGAGCTCGAAAGCGAGGCGCTTGAGGCCGCTCGCGGCCTTGCCGGCGATGATCTTCGCCGCGCCGGCGCTGCCGGTGAAGCTGATCATCCGGACATCCGGGTTGGTCATCAGCTCGTCGCCGAGATCCTGTGGAAACCCCGTGAGCATCTGCATCCCTTCGGGCGGCAGGCCGGCCTCCAGCATCAGCTCGCCGATGCGGAGCACCGTCAGGGGGCACTGCTCCGGCAGCTTGACGATGACGGCGGCGCCGGCC
Organism: uncultured Acidobacteriota bacterium; assembly: GCA_963750475.1. Lineage (GTDB taxonomy): Bacteria > Acidobacteriota > Vicinamibacteria > Vicinamibacterales > 2-12-FULL-66-21 > JALZOC01. The sequence continues at coordinate 78,821 of CAVVQQ010000003.1, read as the reverse complement.
GCCAGCGCCCCGGGAATTTTATGGGCGAAGAGCTCGGCTGGATAATTGAACGGGATGATCCCGACGACGATCCCGATCGGCTGCCGGACGGTATAAGCGAGCATGTGCTCGAGCCCCGGCACTCCGTCCATCGGAAGATAGTTCCCGCGGATCCGCTTGGATTCCTCCGCGAAATCGACGAACAGCCGCTGCGTGGTGACGAGCTCGGCGCGGCACTGCCGGATGGTCTTGCCGTTCTCGCTCGTCAGCAGCCGGGTCAGCTGGTCGAGCTCGGCGCCGATCAGATCGGCCGTTTTCTTGAGAATGTCGCTGCGACGATGGGACGGCAACGCCGCCATCACCGGCCGGCCCCGGCGCGCGACCGCGAGGGCCTTTTTCACATCCTCCACCCCGGCGCGCGGCACTGTGTCGATGATCTCCCCCGTCGCGGGGTTCTTCACCGGGAACGTCTCACCAGAAACGGCGTCCACTTTCTCGCCGCCAATCAGCATCTTCATCAGTACCACCTCATCAGCCAACCGGCTGAACGCGGACGCCAGTCGGGCGCCGTTGACCTGTCCATAGCGCACATGTGATCGCGCCAGGCTGTGAACATCGATTCAAATATCAGCTCGCTGAAATCAGTCAGCTCGAGCTCTGGCTGACAGAGACCATTCTCAGAGCCCCCCGATTTGGGCCGCCAGGCAGGAACGGTGCTTTCTCAGCACGATCTTCCTGGGCCGCGATGCCGAGCGAATGTCGTCTGCCTTGCCCTCATTTCCTGGCGAGCTTCAGGTCGAAGGCGTCGGCCATGGCCTGGTTACCGGCATCATTGGGGTGGATATGGTCCCCCGGGTCGAAGTCGGCCCGGAGCCGGGTCGGCTGCCCGGCATCCCGGAGGACTTCGTCGAAGTCGACGACGCTGTCGAAGTGACCGGGGGCGCGGATCCAGCGATTGACGGCCTGCCGGATCGCCTCACCGCGCTCCGAGGCGGTCGGTACCCCCTCCTCCGGAGTCAAGGTCGCGCCGATGACCTTGACACCGTGCATATGGCTGCGGGCGATGATCTGGCCGTAGCCGGCAATCAGTTCCTCCGCCGTCAGTGCCGCCGGGCCGTCGGTGCGCCCGCGAATGTTGATGTCGTTGATCCCGCCGAGCAGGATCACCCAGCGGACGCCTGGCCGCCCCAGGACGTCGCGGTCGAAGCGCGCGAGCATGCTCAATCCCGCGCCGTCCCGGAGCACCTGGTTCCCGGAGATCCCCTGGTTCAATACCGCGACCGTCTGACTGCGCCGATCGCGGCTCAGGCGGGTAGCCAGCAGGGCCGGCCAGGCGCGGTTCGCGTCGTGCGTCGTCGCGTAGCCATCCGTGATCGAGTCGCCGAGCGCGACGATCGCAAAGGCCTGCGCCGGCGCGAGCACGTCGACGCTCGACAGCCATAGATAGGCGGCCACCGTCTGAATCGCGTTGATCGTCTCGCTCGCCGCAGCGTTTCCGCTGGCGATGTAGCCGGTGCGCAGGGCGATATTGTGTGTGGTCGGGGGTCCGGTGTCGTGCGGGAGGTACAACGACACGGCCAGGTCGGCGAGCGGCGCAAGATCGAGTCGCACCGGGTCGCTCACCACCAGCGCCCCCGGGGGCACGACGATGGTGGGCTGTCCACCGAAAAGAAGCACCCGGTCGGTCTTCGGATCGATGGCCCCACCGCCGCGATGGGCGGCGACGTGCGCGGCGCCTATCTGGAGCGGCTGTGCACCCGTCATGTTCGACAGGGACACTCGGAGGCTGGACCCGCCGATGCTCGTCCGCACGATCATGCGGACGGTCTGGTCCTCCATCGTCAGTGGGACATTGGGCGGCTCGGGCGCCACTCGCCGTACGGGCGGCTCCTGTGCGCGACCGCCCGGGGCAGGCGCGGCGCCACGGCCGGGCCCGCCACGTCCACCGCGCCCGCCGAAAGTCGAAGGGGCGAGTTGGAGCGACGTCGCCCAGGTCGAGACCCAATGGTCGGGCGTCCCGCCGCGGCTCTGGCCCGTGCTCACCGGCGACGCCAGTACGCCCACCAGCAGGGCGGCGACGGCCGCCGTCACCCGCATTCCGTGGCCCGTCCCCAGACCGTCACGACGACAGGCGGCGCTCACGAGCGCAGCGCAGCCTTGCAGTAGTCGAAGCACCGGGTCAGTTCGGCGACGGGGCCGTCCGGCCCGACGTACTCGATGCAGACCGGGAAGTCGTACTTCCGGTCGCGGACCAGGCGCAGGACCTCCTGAAGCGGCGTGTCCCCCTCACCGAATGGCATTTCCCGCCCCTGATCCTTCTTCCGATCCTTGACGTGGATATTCGTGATCCGCTGGTGATGCTCGCGGATGTACGCCACCGGATCGTGGCCCATCGCGAAGAAGTGGCCGGCATCCAGGTTGATCCAGAAGTTCCTCGACAGGGCCGTGACCTCGGCGAAGTCCTCGGGGCCGTTCATGTGGTTGTGCAGGGCGACGATGACGTCGTGCTTCTCGGCGAGCGGCTTGATGCGCGGGAACACCGAGACGGGCGAGGACGCGGTAATGATGCGCGTCCCCAGCGCCTTCGTCATCAGGAGCCCCTTCTCGATCTCCTCATCGGTGAAGCTGTCGTTGAAGCTGAGGTTGTACGAGAAGAACTTCAGGCCGGCGTCGGTGAATTTCCTGGCCACGGCGGCGTAGCGGTCGAGGGGCACGTCGAGCCGCCATTTGCGCAGCGATTCGCGCACCGCCGGGTCCATGCCGCGGCCGAATCCGCCGGCGCGTCCCCGGCCGGCAGCCGGCGGCGTGCCGACTCCGCCCGCCCCTGCGGGCGCCGCCGGCGGCGTGTTGCCACGAGCCCAGGGCCCGGGCCGGCCGGTACCCGGGAGCTGGATGCCGGGTGCGCCGAGATAGGCCTCGACGTGCTCGGACATCACGTCGATCTCCCCCAGCCCCACCGTCACCATCGTCTTCACGATGTCGTCCAGCCCCATGCCGCTGAACGTGAAGCATGCCGACTGCAGCCCCATCCGCACGCCGCGGATGCGCGAGTCGACGGCGGCGGCGGAGACGCCGCCCGGAAGGCCGCACACGGCCAGCGTCCCCAGCACGGTCTTTCCGAACTCTCGTCGATTCAACATGCGAAACTCTCTTTCGGCGCCGCGGGCTACCGGCTGCGGTTTGGCAACGTGTACTTCGGGTCGCTGATCCGCCACACGTCGCTGAGCATCGAGATCGGGTGATAGGCGCCCCACTCCGGGCCGTCCACCGAGCCCTTGTAGAACGCGCTTTCGCCACGCTCGGCGCGCGGCTGCCCGGCGACGTAGTCGGCGAACCAGCCGCCGTTCTCGGTGTCGAGGTAGTGGGTCTTCAGCAGGTCGAGCGTCTTGTGGTAGTAGGGCCACAGCTCGGAGCGGCCATGGAGGATGGCGTAGGTCGCGGTCGCCTTGATGACCTCGCACTGCGGCCACCAGAGCATCCGCACCGGCTCGCCGGCGGCATTGCGCCGACCGAGGCCGCCGACCGCCATGTCGTAGCTCTTCAGACCGAGGTCGAGATTGCGGCTGCCGAGCGCGATGAACTTCTTGTCCGCACCAAGTTCGACGGCGCGGCTGAGCAGCGACGCCCACTCGAACAGGTGGCCCGGGTTGGCGCTCGGGTTACCGACCGGCTTCCAGTCTCATCGTAAGACTCCGGCAGGTAGCCCAGCTTGTCGTCGAACAGCCGTTCGATCGCCGTCAGCTCGGCATCGATTTCCTTCCAGACCTCGGGCGACCTGGTGGCTTCGTAGAGGCCGAGCAGCGCCTCGAACATGTGCAGGTTGATCCCGTGACGTCGGTTCGCGAACGCCGACGCGGCGCCGCCTGCCGGTGCGCCGGCGGCGGGTGCGGCCGCACCCCGTCCGGGAGCCCCGGCGGGACTCGCGCCTGGCGTTCCCCGGGCGGCGCCTCCGAAGAGACCGCCGGCAGCGCGCTCGCTGAAGTCGCGAACGTAGCTGCCCCCGCCGATGAACGGGCCGTCGCGCATCTTGTCGCGCACTACGCGGAACAGCTCCATCCCGGCGTCCAGGTACCGCTTGTCGCCCGTCACCCGTCCGGCATGGGCCAGCGAGTAGAGGGCAAAGCTCTATAGCCGGTCTTGTTGTCGTTGATCACCTCGCCCGTCGACGACACCCGGTCGTAGTACCCGCCGAACTTGGGATCGCGCATCGTCAGCAGGAAGGACATGCCGCGGTGGAGTGCATCGCGGTATTCCTTCGACTGCGTCATCTCGTAACCCATGGCCATGCTGTACAGCTGTCGGCCCTGCCCGTTGACGGTCGCTTCGCGCTGCTCGCCCCACGGCTGCCACTTGCGGTCGAGGTTTTCCTGGATGAAGCCGTTCGTCTCGACCGAGTGCTTGACCCAGTGGTCGAGCATGTCGCGCGTTGCCGTGTCGTGGATCCACTGGCGGTCGACGTGCTTCTGAATCTCGCCGGCCGACGCCCGCGTGAGCGGCTTCAGCGACGGCGTCGCCGACGTCGCCGGCCGGGCCGGTGCCTGCCGGCCCTCGATCGTGGCGGAGCCGCCGGCCAGGACCGCCAGCACGGCGATGGCCGCCCCGGGAACTTTCAGACGAACCTTCATCTCCTGCACCTCAGTTGAAACGTCTTGCACCGCATGAATCGCGTGTTGCGCGCGCCCGAGGTCACTCCGGCAGCGCGAACGAGTAGAGCGTGTCGACCGACGCCACCAGCAGGTGCTGCCTGCCATCGATCAGGAACGTCTGCGGCCCGTTCGATACCTCGCCGAGGCGCACATGCCAGAGCGGCGCGCCCGTCCTGGCGTCGTAGGCCACGAGGTTGCCGCCGGGGTCTCCGCCGAACAGCAGCCCGCCGGCTGTCGTCATGTACATGTGGCCGATGTAGGTGCCGCCCCACCAGCTGGAGCCGGGGAAATGGTGCTTCCACACCGGCTTGCCGGTCTTGTAGTCGACCGCGGCGAGGAACGTCCCGAACGACGTGACGTTCTGTTCTTCCTTGCCGCCGAGACCCATCGCGCCGCGCGGATCGGTCTCGGTGAGGTAGTACATCGAGTAGCTCTCGTTGAGGGCGACGTAGAACAGGCCGGTCTGCGGGCTGAAGGCCGGCGGCGCCCAGTTCACGGCGCCGGCATTCTGCGGTGACACCAGCGCGCCGCCGATGTCGAAGTCCTTGGCCGGATCGCGCACCGGCCGCCCCTCTTCGTCGATGCCCTTCGCCCAGTTCGCCGCCTCGGACAGCTTCGTCGTCAGGAGGTGCTCGCCGGTGACGCGGTCGAGAACGAAGAAATAGCCGTTCCGGGTCGCCTGGAGCACCAGTTTTCGATCGCGGCCCTTCATCGGCGCGTCGATCAGCACAGGCGCCTGGGTCGAGTCCCAGTCGTGCGTGTCGTGCGGGGAGGTCGAGAAGTGCCAGGCCAGCTTCCCGGTATCGACGTTGATCCCGACGAGCGCGCAGGTGTAGAGGTTGTCCCCCGCACCGCGCAGCTGCGACGTGTAGGCGGGAGTCGGATTGGCGGTGCCGACGATGTAGAGGCGGGTCTCGGGATCGAACGATCCAGGGATCCACATGTGCCCGCCGCCATGCCGCGCCGCCTCGAGACTGGCCCACGAGTCGAGGCCGGGGTCTCCCGGATTCTGCGGCGTCGCGTACCAGGTCCACTGGACCTCGCCGGTCTCGGCATCGAACGACTTGAGGAAGCCCGGATCGTCGAGATCGTTGCCCGGGCTCACGAGCACGTGATTGTCGATCACGAATGGCGCCGTCGTCGTGAAGTACTGCTGGCTCAGCTCGGCGATCTTCTTGTTCCAGATCTCCTTGCCGGTGCGGGCGTCCAGAGCGACGAGGAAATTGTCCGGGGTGGCCATGAAGAGCCGGTCCCGCCACATCCCCAGACCGCGGTTCCCGGTGTGGGTGCCGCCCTGCGTCTTCCAGACGTAGTGCCACAGCTGCCGGCCGTCACGCGCGTCGATCGCCCAGGCGTTGTCGAGCGTCGAGGCGTAGAGGATGCCGTCCACGGCGAGCACCGATCCGACGATGCGCGCGGACCGGCCGCTCGACTGATTCAGTTCACCGGTGCCGTAGCCGCCGATCACGGTCGCCGGACCACTGGGGCCGCCGAAGCCGCCGAAGCCGCCGACCGGCATGCCTGGGGCGATTCGGGTGGTCCACCGCAGCGCCAGCCGACCGACGTTTGACGTGTCGATCTGCTTCAGCGTGCTGAAGCGGCGGCTGGTGTAGTCCCCGGCGTAGGTGGCCCAGCGCTCCTGGAGCGGCTGATAGAGCGCTTTTGGGTCGAGGCCCTGTCCGGCAAGCGAGACGGCAGATGCGGCGGCGATCAGTCCGGCTGCCCACAGGACGCGCACGCCGGCCGTAGTTGACGTCAGCATTATTTCAAGGTCACCAGATAGGCCGTGAGGTTGTGAATATCGGCGTCGGTGTACTTCGGTACCAGGACGCGATGCGGCTCGAACGGGTCGTGGACCTCGACCTTGGGCGTGTCGCCGTGGCGCGGGAAGGTCCGGGCCCAGCCATTGCCGTCGGTCAGGGAAACGATGAAATCGTCGATGCGGTTGAGGGTGCCCTCGACCTTCTGGCCGGTCGGCAGCGTGACCACGACGCGCAGCGGCGGCGGCTCGACCCTGGGGGCGCCGCGGCCGCCGCGTCCCGAGCCGGGCATCAGCCAGGCCTGCTGCAACTGGCGAGGGTCGGCATACTTCGTCGCCAGGCCCTTGAGATCGCCGGCCGCCGAATGGCAGGAGGCGCAGGTCTGCTCGAAGTAGGTGCGTCCCGCTGCGGCAGCGCCGACGACGATGCTTTCCGGGCGCTTCCGGGCCGGGTCGCGACCACCGACCGGAAAACTGTGCAGGAACGCGACGAGGTCGGACGCCTGAGTCGCCGTGAGCTCGAACGCCGGCATGCCCTTCTCGACACGTCCCTCACGGAGGACCTGACCAATCGATTCCCCCTCCTTGTCCATCAACACGACCGAGGACCGCCACAGGTTGGGACCCGTCGTGGCGCCGCGGGCGTCCGAGCCGTGACAGAATCCGCACTGGACCCCGAACTGCGCCCGGCCCCGCTCGATCGCAGCCGGGTCAGCCGCGGGACGCTGCGGATACGCCGACCCAAGCCCGCCGGCACCGCCCCGGCCGCCACCCTGCGGCGCCTGCGCTCCATCCAGCGCCGGCCGGAGCGAAGGCATGATCACCATGGTGCCGAGGCAGAGTCCCGCCAGTCCAAGCCACCCCAATCGAGCCAATCCGCCTCCTGTTCGCGCGCCTGTGTGCGCAGATCCGTCCCGCCGAACCCGCGCGTCCGCTTAGCGAAGGGCCGCCTTGAGCCCCGCTTCCGCGAGCGGAGCCATGACCGCATAGCCGGCGGCCGTCGGATGTACCCCATCGCCCGACAGCCCGTCGCGGAACATCCCGTCGGCATCGACGACGGCGGCGTAGTAATCGACGTAGGTCAAGCCGGCGGTGCGGGCGTAGTCCCGCATCCAGGTGTTCAGCGCCAGGATGTCGCCGGGCGGCCGCATCTGCGAGTTCTTTCGCCGCGGCGCCGGCGGTCGGCCGCCGGGCTGGCTGCCGCCCCGCGAGGCCGGCCCGAAGCTGCCCGCGCCCGTCCCACCCGATGACACCGGTGTGTCGTCGGTCGGCAGAATCGAGCACAACACCACCTTGATCCCGTTCGCTGCCGCCAGTTGCGCCATCGCTTTCAGATTGAACTCGACCATCTCGGCGGTCACCGCGCCGGTGGCGCGGGAGATGTCGTTCGTTCCCGCGAGAATCACCACGGCCGCCGGTTTCAGGGCGACGACATCGGCCATCATCCGCGCGACCATCTGCGACGTCGTCTGTCCCGCGATGCCGCGGTTCACATAGGGCTGGCCGGGGAACGCCTCGGCCAGCCGCCAGTAGTCGGTAATCGAGTCACCGATGAAGACGACGCGCCCCGGCTCGGCGGGCCGCTGCCGCAGCTGCAGGTTCTCGGTATGGTAGCGACTGAGCTGATTCCAGTCCTGCAGCTGCTCGGCGAGATTCGCGATGGTCAGCGACAGGCAGCACGCATCGCGCACCGGTTCGTACTCGGGGAGCAGCTGCGCCCGCACGGGTGCGGGCAGCAGCAGCCCCGCTGTGACGAGAAGTCCGAGTGTGATTCGCATCGATTGGCGCGTGCCCCTAGAACCCGTAGGACAGGTTCAGCTGCACGGTCCGCGCACCCTGCGTGCCCGTCACCGACCCGAACTGGCCGCCCGACGAGATGTTGGTGTTGGGATCGTTCCAGCGGACGAAGTTGAACGGATTCAGGGCGTCGATGCCGAGGTCGATCCGGTGGGTGCCGACGCGGAACTGCCGCATCAGCGAGAGCGCCTCGGACTTCTGCGTGAACCCGCGCACGTAGCCCAGCGGCCCGCCGGTATTGCCCAGGGCGAACGCCGCTGGCGCGGCGAAGGCCGCCGCGTTCAGGTAGCGGTCGACCGCCGGATCGAAGTCCTTGCGGGAGTCCCTGTAGACGTCGACCCCCTCGACACGGTCGGCGTACTTGATGCCGTAGCCGAGCGGCGAGAGGTTATTGGACGACGTGATGGCCAGGGCGTTGCCGGCCTGATAGCGCAGCGACCCCGCGACGGTCCAGCCGGAGACGATCGCCGCGACCACTCCGGAATTTCCCGACAGGAACTGACGATTGGGGCCGAACGGCAGCTCGTATGACGAGCTGAAGGAGAAGATGTGCGGAGACGTGCCGGGGTCAACGAGCAGGGGTCGCGCGCCCGGATACGGCAAGGTGTAGTTGGTGTTGCTGCGGTTGCGCATCCACGTGTAGAACGACACCACCGACAGCCCGCGCGTGAGGCGCTGGTTGGCCTTCACCTGCACCGAGTCGTACCGCGCCCGACCCTCCATCAGCCGCGTCGAGTTGGCGGTGATGGAGGTGTATTGCGGATAGGGCTTCAGCGACTGCGCCACGGTGTTGGCGCCGCGCTGGCCGGCAAAGCCAGGGAACGGTTCCTGGAAGCCGGCGGCCCCGGCGGCGGCGGAGTTGATCGGCTGGAACAGCAGATTGCGGAGTTCCAGGTACTGCAGCGGGACGTAGTTCAGTTCCGAGTTGTTGGCCGGCAGCGCCAGGTGCGACGACCGGCTGCCGATGTAGCTCAGGTCGACGGTGAGGCCGCGGCCGACCTCCCGCGCCACGCCGGCCATGAAGCTCTGGACGAGCGGCAGCCGTGCGGAGTCGCGGGGCGTGTAGTTCACCGCCTGGCCGTTGGCGAACGACGGGTCGAGATTCGGCGGGTACTGGAACGTCTGCGGGAAACTGTTCGCTGTTCCAGTTGAACACCGGGGTGAAGTTGTTCGCCGACGAGAACGTCGGGCTGGCCTGGTAGCCGATTGGGGTGACCGAGTTCTGGTTGCCGGTCCCGTTGTAGTAGAGGCCCCACGAGCCGCGCAGAATGGTGCGCCGCGTCATGGAGTAGCCGAGGCCGAGGCGTGGCCCGAAGCCGCCGTACCAGCCGTCCTGGAAGCTGGGGCCGTAGCGGCCGACGTCGGTCGAAGCGAACGCCAGCGCGCCGGGCAGACCGCCAGCACCCGGATTGGCAATGTCCGGCAGGAAGGCGCTGATCTTGTTGTCGACCTCGCGATATGGCGGCTGATAGTCCCACCGCAGCCCGTAGGACAGCGTCAGCTTCGAGGTCGGACGCCATTCGTCCTGCGCGAACAGGGCGTAGCGGTCGAGGCGAAGACTGGTGTCCACGGGGATCACGGCGGTGGTCGAGAACACGTCGCCGAGCAGGAAGCTGGCGAAGGCGTTGCCATACGAGCCGAACGATGCCGAGTTCGGCTGGCTGGTGGTGAAGTTGCTGAACGTGAAGGTGCCGGCCCGGCCGCCGCTGAAGAACCGGTCAACGCCGGAGCGCCCGAGCTCACCGCCGAACTTCATCGTGTGTTTGCCGAGCGACCAGGTCAGGGCCTGCGTGACGCCCCAGCCGAAGTCCTTCCAGTCCTCGTCATACGCCCGGCCGAGGTTGGCCGGCGCGGCGACCCCGCCCGAGTAATTGATCGCCGGGAAGGACCCGTCGTCGTTCGGAATCCCGGCGATTCCGAGCTTCGTGTCCCAGCTCTGCCCCCACGTCTTGTTCTGGCCGCGGTTGACGTAGCGGTCGAGAGACAGTGTGACGTGGTTGATGAGCCGCGGGGTGATCACGTCGTCGTGGTTCAACCGCAGCTTCCAGCTGTTGGCGATCTGGTCGAAGGTGTTGTCGATCGGGTTGACCTGCGGCTTGCCCCACTGCGGGTCCGGTCCCATGCCGTTCGACCAGATTTCGCGATGGCGAATCTGCGCCGTATACATCAGCGAGAGCCGCTGGGACGAGGTCAGATTGTGGTCGACCTTCACAAGGGGCGTGTAGATGTCGTAGTACGGCCAGGTCGGCGAATTGCGCGCCCGGAAGTTGCTGATATTGCCGGACAGATCCGGCGTCGGCAGGTAGCCCAGAATGGCCGACGCGCCGGGGCTGATGCGATTGGCCGGTATCTTGTTGTTCGGAAACTGGTCGCGGACGAATCCGCCGGCACCGTCGGGCCGCGTCGTCGCCGGGTCGAAGATCGGGATCTGACGGCCCTGGGAATCGACGAGGCCGCTGAAGTCGCCGGCCTTGAACGCTTCGGTGGGCACCGTAATCAGGTTGCCGCTCGAGCCGACGCGCGAGTAGAAGAGTCCGAGACTGGAGAAGAAGAACGTCTTGTTGTGGCCGTCGTAGCCAGGCAGCAGGACCGGACCGCCGGCGGTGAAGCCGCCCTCGTGCTGCTTGTAGCTGGTCTTGGCCGCCTGAAAGAACGTGCGCGCGTTCAGCTGATCGGTGCCGTAGTGGTCGAACACGCTGCCGGAGAAGCGGTTGGCGCCCGACTTGATGGTGACGTTGCTGAACCAGATCCCGAAGCCGCCGTACTCCGCGTTGAAGCCGTTGGAGACGACGCTGAATTCGCCGACCTGCTCCAGGACCGGGCCGTTCTCGGCCAGCGAGCCGCGCGAGATCATCTGGCTGCCGCGGCCGCCGTCGACATAGACCTCAGTGTCGCCGACATTAGCGCCGTTCGCCCGCGGGTTGAACGTCGTGCCGCTAGTGAAGCCGGGCAGGTTCTGCAGGAAGCCGGTGATGTCGCGTTTGTTGCCGCCGACGATGACCGGTAGTTCCTTGACCAGCTTTTCGGAGAGCGCCGTCGTGTTGGTGATGGTCGAGGAATCGAGCTGAGAGGCCGCGACCGACACCGTTTCGGTGACGCCCGACGGATTGAGGACGAGGTCGGCGCGAATCTGGACGCCGGTGCGGAGATCGATGCCGCTGGCGGTCGCCGGGGCGAAGCCGTCCTTGGTGATCAACACGAGGTAGTCGCCGACCGACAGGTTCGGGGCCGTATAGAGCCCCTGACGATTGGTCGACAGCGTGGTCACCGTCCCTGTCGCAATATGGGTGATCTCCACCTTCGCATCAGGGACGACGGCCCCGCTCTGGTCGGTGACAATCCCCTGAATGGTTCCCCGGTCGCTCTGGGCCCACGCCGCGGGGGCACCCGCCAGCATCGCCAGGCACACCGTCGCGCCCGCTATGCGGCCCAACCCTCGTAGCCTCGCCAACAAACGCAGCATCACACGGCCTCCTCGTACCAGCCCTCGCGCGGGCTGCCCTGCTAACTTGACATTACAGATTCTTGTCGCACAGGACGTATCTGAATACATCTATGCGGCGCTTAGGTATACATTAAAGCCAACCAGCGGTCAACAAAGTTCGACAACACTGTTGGCAGGCGCACAATTCTGAGGATTCGTGACGACAGAGCGCCGTCAAACAGGACGCAGCGCTCTCAGCTGGCCGCGCGAGCGCGCTCGGCGGCCGCCGCCGGCTCCCCTCGCAGATGGCATCACCGACGCCCCCGGAACAACATCGGCGCCGTCTCGTTGAGGTTCGCGCGCCAGACGCTCCAGACGTGCGAGCCCGCGGTCTCCCGGTAGGTGACCTTGACGCCAGCGGACTGCAGATCATCGGCGAACTGGCGGTTCGCCTGATACAGGAAGTCCTCGCGCCCGACAGACATCCAGAGCAGCTTGAGCCGGCCATTGACGGCCGCTGGCGCTGCCGTCACCTGGTGCAATACCGGCCCGGGATCGACGAACTGGCCGCCGACTGCGGCGCTGAAGCCAAGGACGTAATGGAAGCGGGTGGGATTGGCCAGGCCAATCGTCAGCGCCTGGCCGCCACCCATCGACAGGCCGGCAATCGCCCGATGGTCGGGGTCGCTGTAGACGCGGTACCTGCGCTCGATGAGCGGCATCACGTCGTCGATCAGATCCCTGGGAAATTTGTCCGAGAACATCGACGTCTCGCCCGCGATCCGCTGCAGTGGACCAACACCCGCTCCCTGCAGCGCGTGTCCCTGAGGCATCACCACCACCATCGGCACCGCTTTCCGGTCGGCAATGAGGTTGTCGAGGATGATGTTGGCGCGCCCGTTCATGACCCAGCCGGACTGGCTCTCACCGTTTCCGTGAAGCAGGTAGAGCACCGGATACCTGGCGGCGGAGCCGTCGTAGCCCGGAGGGGTGTAGACCCAGAGCCAGCGCGTCACGCCCATGGCCTTGGATTCGTACAGCACCATCCGGACGTCGCCGTGCGGCACCGGCCGGCTGTCGTAGTAGGCGGGGCCGTCGCCGGGAACCTCGACAAAGCTCGCCATGGCCTCGCCCGGCGGGGTCGGCTTGACCGCCGGGTTGGCCGGATCCGGAAGGTTCACACCCTGAACGCGGAAGTTGTAGCTCCAAATCTCGGGAGGCAGCGGACCGAGTGTCGCCGTCCACACGCCGTCGTCGCTCCTGGTCATGGCCAGGGCTCCGGCGCCCCTGGTGATCTCGCCAACGACGTCGACCTGCGCGGCCGCCGGGGCACTGAATCGCAAGGTCACTGTCCGATCGGCATGCACCTCTGGCGAGCGCAGCGCCGTGACCGGCGTCCTGGCCGCGCCACGCCCGCGCCCGCCGCCTCGGCCGGGCGGCTGGGCCGCGGCCTGCCCCGCCGCAAGGGCCATCACGACGGCGCAATACGCCAGTGTTCGTCTCATCACAACAAAACCTCAACTTTTCGGTTGACGTGATATACCAGATAAGTGCTATCTGATCAAGCAATGACGTCTGCGATTAGATGTCATATCTCGGAAGCTCAACTGGGTCAACCGTAGGTGCAGACGAGTGTATGACTCAGGCAACATCCGCACTTGCGTTATGACTTGGGATATGATTCGCCGGTGACCATGAGTCCAGATGTCGGGCCGAAGTACAGACAGATATACGACAATCTGAGGGACGCCATCGGCTCCGGCAACTATCAGACCGGGCAGCGCCTGCCGAGCGAGTCGGAGCTCGGGAAGATGTTCTCGACGTCGCGGCTCACGGTCAACCGGGCGCTGAGAGAGCTCCAGCTGAAGGGCCTGATCGAGCGGCGGGTCGGTTCTGGCAGTTACGTGTCGGCGTCCACGTCACCCGATCTGTCATTCGGGCTGCTGATTCCGGATCTCGGCGGCACGGAGATCTTCGAGCCCATCTGCCGCGGCATGGCGGAGCTGCAGATGGAGCAGCGCCACGTTCTCCTCTGGGGCAGATCGCCGGCGGATCCCATGGCGATGGAAGCGCAAGCGCGGGAGTCCTGCCGGCAGTGGATCGCCGGGAAGGTTGCTGGCGTCTTTTTCGCACCCCTCGAGCTCAACGACAAGAAGGACGACGTCAACGGCCGAATCGCGCGGCTCTTCGAGGCCGCCGGCATGCCCCTCATCCTGATCGACCGTGACCTCGTTCCGTACCCGGGACGCAGCAACCACGACCTGATTGGCATCGACAACCGCCGGGCCGGCTACGTCCTCACGGAGCACCTGCTGCAGACGGGATGCCGTCGGCTGATCTTCGTTGGTCGGCACAAGGCTGCGCCGAGCTGCGTCGCCAGGGCGGTCGGATTCCGTGAAGCCGTTCAGGATGCCGGCATCGAGTTCCGCGACGAACACGTCCTGCACGAGTCCGACCCGACGGATGCGGCGCAGGTCCGCCGGATGATGCACGACCTGCGTCCGGAAGGCGTGGTCTGCTCGAACGATTTCACGGCCGCCCAGCTCATGCAGTCGATGGAAGCGCTCGGCATCAAGGTCCCCACCGACGTCAGGATGGGCGGGTTCGACGACGTCAAGTATGCCCGGTTCCTGCCGGTGCCGCTGACCACGATTCACCAGCCCTGCGCGGAGATCGGGGCGTCGGCGCTGCGCGCGATGGTCGAGCGCGTCCGCAGCCCGAACCTGCCGGCTCGCGATATCCTGCTGAATTTCGAACTGGTCGTGCGCCAGTCGAGCGGTGGCGTCCCGAAGATTCGGTAGCGACCACCGCGTTGGCGCGCGGCGCCACTTCCCATCTCCCACCCGATCGCCATCCCCGCGCGGACGTACGCCTGGCTAATCGTGCGCTTATGCCCGTGCGGTGGCGATGTTCGTGCTCATCGGGATGACCCAGTCCCCATTACTGGCGAGACGCTCAGTGATGTTCTTGCTGTCGGCGGCAATCCGGCCGGCGAGCTCCCCCCGCTCCGCTTCGGTGAGGGTCTTCCCGCTCTCACTCATGCCGATGACCGCCATCGCGTTGAGCCGGGCATACAGCCCGCCATCGGCAAAGCGCACGTCGTGGGAGAAGGTGTCGACGCGCACGTCGTGGAATCCGGCGTCCTCCAGTAGCGTTCTCAGCGCATCGGCACTGCCGAAACTGAAGCGCGAGTCGACGATGGTGCCGAGATGACGTTCGGCAATCGTGTTCAGCTCGAGGCAGACCGGCATGTCCTCGAGCGGCCGCCACGTCGCGATCGCCGCCCGACCGTTCGGCGCGAGGGCCCGGCGCATCTCGCGCGCCGCGCCGGCCTTGTCTGGAAAGAACTGCAGCCCCTGATGGCACGTCAGAAGCGAGCACTGCTCGCCTGCAGCAATCGGCAGCGACATGGCGTTTCCTTCCCGCCAGTCGATTGATGGTTCGACCTGGCGAGCCACGGCGAGCATCGCCGGAGAGACGTCGACGCCGATGATCCGCGCCTCCGATCCGAGTGTCTCGCGGGCGACCCGGGCAGCGATGCCGGTCCCGCAAGCGACGTCAATCACGCTGTCGCCCTGGAGCGGCTGCAGACGCGCGACCAGTGCTTCTGCGAACGGCCGGAACAGCGGCCGCACCAGCGCGCGTTCGTAGATTTCCGTGAACGTCATCGCCGCGAACAGCTGCGCCTCTGACATGGTAGCCCTCCCGGAATATACGATTTTCCCGGCGAGCCTACCACGAGGGCGCGCGGGGAAACACCCGCCGCTCGCACCACCGGCACTCGTCAGCCGGATGGGAGGCCGGCTCATGTTCGCCCGCCGACCTCAGAACGTCATGCGGTATTCGAGACGCAGGATGTTCTTGTACCAGTCATTGCTGGTCAGGGCGTGCCCGTAGCCGACGTAAATCGAGCCGCGATCGTTGAACATCACGCGCGTGCCGAACTTCAGGTTGACGATGTCCCAGCCGCCGGCCGCCGAATCGCTGCCCGCCGGAGTCTGGAAGCCGCCGAGCACGTGCCAGCCGACCAGCTCCACGACCGGGGCGACGCGCACGCTGGCCGATCGATAGACTTCGTAGCTCGGCCCGATCCCGTAATAAATGACCGAGCTGGAAAACTTGTCGCTGCTGGAGGTCGGCACGCCGGCGGACCCGCTGGTCGGGATGACGTCGCCGAACTCGGCCTCGATGGCGAAGCGGTCGGTCGGGCGTTCCGCGTACAGGAGGGACGGCTCGATCGTCGCGTGGTCGGTGCCGAGCCCCTTCCCGGCATCACCGGTCGGGGTGCCGATTTTGAGCATCGCGGTCACCTGCCGCGTGGAACTGGACCACAGCGACCCCTTCGCGCCGAACTGGAGATCCGAGATGCCGCTCTGGTTGCCGAACGTGCCCGTTCCGGGGACGAACGTGTCGGGCCGCAGAAAGCGGAACGGCAGTTGCGCAAACACCGAGAACTTCCCGGTCGGCGCATATTCCCCGAGGAGATACAACTGGCTGAAGTTCAGGTTGCTGACCACGCCCGGTCCGGGTCCCGGCGCGTCCGGATCGTAGCCGGGGTGGCTTGCCGGCAGTCCGCGATAGCATCCGCACTTGGCGTAAAAGAACTCGGCCCGGTCCGGCGTGTCCATCCCGAAGCCGGAGTCGTAGCGCACCCGGAACTTCGACGAGATCGTGCTGTCGTCGACGTAGCCGACCATGCTCGGCCGGCGGCGGGAGCCGCTCTCGGCCCGTGGCGGCGGCGCCTGCCGTGCCGCCGCAGCGACCGAAGGACCGGCGGTCCGAACCGCCGGTTCCTGCGCAACGGCGGCCACTGGCAGGAGCAAGAGGAAGACGAGCAGTCGTTTCATCGAGTATCTCCGAGGCTGGCTCCGAGTTGACGCGCGGCTGTCGTCAGCAGGCCGCGATGCTCCAGGGGGACCGACGGCGAGACGCGGGCGATGGTGTCGAGAGCCAGCCTGGCTTCCGCGCCGGAACCGCCCGCCGCGATCCGCTCCGCCAGCGCCGCGTATTCGCGAACCGCCCTCTCGAGCAGCGCGCGACGGTCCGCCGACGCGGGCGAAGGCGCGGACAAGCTTATCAGAAGGTCGCCGAAGCGCAGGTGGTAGTCCGGCCGGCGGCGCGCGGCGGGTTCGTCCGCGGCGCCGGCAAAAAGCGCCAGGGCCTCCCGGGTCCTCGCGATCCGCCGCGACGGCATTGGTGGCCTCGAGGATCGTGCCGCGGAGACTGTGGCCGTCGGCCAGCGCGACCGTCAGGGACGGCGCACGGCGCGCCAGGTCCTGGACCAGGGTGAGCGCCTGGCGGCTTCGCGCGTCCGCCTCCGCGACCGCGCCCTGGTCGTTCAGCAGCGCGGCGAGGTTGGCGCAGAACATCGACAGTTCGACCTTGTACTCGCGATTGTCCGGGTGCGCCGCGACCAGCGCCTCGTCGATCGCAATCGCCTTCGCCCACAGCGCGCGGACATCGCCAAGCCGCTGCGGATCGTCCGCCAGCAGCGTCCCGAGATTGTTGTAGGCGCGGGCGAGCTCCTGCGCGGCGGGCGCGTCCGACCGCAACGGCTCCAGCACGCGGATCGCATCGCGGAAGTCGGCCTCCGAGGCCGCGGCATTGCCGCGTGACGCCCGCAGGATCCCGCGGTTGTAGTGCGAGCGCGCCATCTCGCGCAAGACGATGGTGTCGGACGGCGCCTCGGCGGTCAGCGCCTCCTGCAACTCGAGCGCCTGATCGTAGGCGGCCTCGGCGTCGGCGCCCCGTGCCGGCACGGGGCGGAGGGTCTCGCCGAGCCAGTTGTAGGCGTCGGCCAGCGACGCCCGCAGCGACGCCCTTCGGGGCGCGGCCGCCACCAGGCCTCGCAGCCTGGCAATGGCTTCCTCGTACTCCTGCTCCGCTTCAGCCGGCTTCCCGAGCAGCCGGTCGATGTGACCGATCTTCACGTGCGCCAGCGCGACGTCGAGCTTCAGCGCCTCGCTGTTCGGCTGCTGCCCCATGAACGCGGTGTAGAACGCCTGCGCCCGGCCGAGCAAATCGCGCCGCAGCTCCTCGAGCTCGGGCACATCGGCGCCGACGCGCGCCGGGTTGCGATCGACCGACGACAGCGACTGGTCCACCGCGGCTCTCGCCAGATCGAGGTTGCGCTCGGCGCGGCGGCTCTCGCGCCACGCGAAATAGGCCAGGGTCGAGGCGACGACGAGGAATACGCCGAGGACGGCCGCCGCACCCTGGGCGCGGCGCAGCCGGCTCTTGCGCTCGCGCTCGACCCGCACCTCCTCCGCCCGCCGCGCGCCGGCCGACTCGGCGACGAACGCGATCGCGCGATCGAACGCGTCGTCGTAGCGCCGTGCCCACGCCGCGGTCGGCTCGTGCGTCGTCAGCCACCGCTCCGCGAGCTCGAGCTCGGGATTGCGCCACAGGCCGGCCGAGCCCTCCTCGTGCCAGCGCGCCGCGCGCGACAGCCGCACGTAGAATTCCGCGGCGGTGCGCTCCTCCGCCGCCCATTCGATGAGCCGGGTCCAGCAGCGCATCAGGCTCTCGTGCGAGAGGTCGACGATCGATCGGGCGCTCAGCGGGATCGCCGGCGGCGGCATCAGGAGGCTGCGCCCCGAACGGCGGAAGGCCTCCACGACGCGAACGACGTCGGCCTCGGGGGCGCCGGAGATCGCGGCCAGCTCGCCGATCGCGGTCGGCCGCCGCACGCCGCGCGCGTCGGTCACGGTGTCGGTCAGGGCCGCGAACACGCGCATCGCGGTCACGCCGAGGCCTTCCGCCGCCATCTCGGCGTAGGCCTCCTCGGCGTGCTTGGACAGCGCGCCGCTGAACGTCCCGATCGCTTCGTAGTCCGCGACATCGATCGGCGCGTCCCCCTGCCGCGTGCGCGCCCACTGATCCCAGGTCCGCATCAGTGCGTGCTGGACGAGCGGCAGCTGATCCTGATCGTCGCCGAGGTCGTTCAGGACGCGCTGCACGAGCCGCGGCGCCACCGTCCCGCCACCGACGGCAACCGGCCCCGTGATCGCGGAGCGCAGCGCGTCGCGCGACATGCGGCCGACCAGGTACAGTCCCGCGTTCACCGCCTCCGCGAGACCCGGAAAGTCCATGCCGTCGCCGATGAAGTCCGACCTCATCGTCAGCGCCACGTAGATCGGGAGCTCGTGCTGCCGGGCCGCTTCGAGAAGCGCGCGGACGAACGCGACCGCTTCGTCTCGCGACTCCGAGGCCGGCGCGTTGCGCCGGAAGCGAAAGAGCTCCTCGAACTGATCGACGAGGACGAGCAGATTGTGGTCCTTCGGCAGCTGCGCCTGCCGGACGGCGTCGACCAGCCCCTGGGGACCGCGGCGCAGGGTCGCGTCCATCAGCACGTGGTTGGTGGTGGCGAATTCCTCGTCGGCAAGGCCAAGGACATCGGGATGGGCGAGCGCGGCAGCCAGGTTGCCGAGGGGATCCTCGCCCGGCCTGAGGACGGCCATCCGCCAGCTGGAGCTGGCGCCGACCAGGTAGCCGGCCTGCAGGGACGGAATCAGGCCCGACCGTACCAGCGATGATTTGCCGCTGCCCGACGTGCCGACGATCGCAAGGAAACGGGTCGTGCGCAACCGGCGCAGCAGCTCGTCGGTCTCCTTTTCACGGCCGAAGAACAGGTGTTCTTCGTCCGCCTCGAAGGGCCGCAGTCCCGGGAAGGGGTTAAACAGGGCCACCCGCTCTGACCTGGGCGACGAACGGCCGCAGCGCCTCGATCGCACAGCCGTCCCACTGCGGCACGACGGTGGCTTCGTGGGTGCGCAGCCGCTCTTTCTCCGGGGTGCGGGGCGCGATGAGACAGATGCCGACCGGCGGCTGCGGCTTGCCGCCGCGGTAGCCCGCGGCTTTCTGGATCTCGCGGAGCTTTCGCCGCAGCCAGAGCTCGTTGCCGGCGCCGTAGAAGATCAGCACGCCGTCGCAGTGCGCGAGGTTGTCTTCGTGATACTCGCGAATCTCCCCCTCGTCCCCCTCGAAGATCGGCATGATCACTTCGAGCCGCTCTTCGAACAGTCGATCCGCCCACGGCGCCAGCGCGGCGGCGTCGCGCGGGTCGGCGACGACGTAGAGCAGCGGCGCCGCGGCCCCGCGATCGGCCGCCGCGGCGGCGGCCGGTGCCCCCCTGGTCAGCCACTCCTGCATCATCGTGCGCAGATCCTCGAATGCGGTCTCGAGCAGATCGGCGCGCCCCGACACGCGCGGGTCCATCTTGAGCTGCTCGATCAGCCGCTGCTGCCGCTCGTCGTCCACCCGCTGGCCGTCGGGGATCCAGATCAGGCGCGAGAAATCCCCCGCGGCGGCGCGCGCGATGGCCAGTTCGTGCTGGATCTCGACCAGTGAAATCCTGTCCCCTTCCGGCACGAGCCCGTAGTTTCGACCGACGAGATGGATCGACAGCCGGCAGCGATCCAGATCGTCGCGGATCGCGGCGCGCGCCTCGTCTGCCACGTCCGGTGTCGTGCGGTCGGGCAGGACGGTATATCCCTGCTGCTGGAGATCGCGCTTCAGGGCCTCGCGCGGCTCGCGCAGATCGCTCGTCGTGACGGCAAGGTAGACCGCCCCGCGACCCGCCGCAGGCGTGCGGGGGTCCGTCGCGGCGGCGGCAACCGGCGGCGCGCCGTCCGCGGGCACCGCCGAGTCCATGGCCTCGAGCAGCTGCACGACGTCGTGCGCCAGGTCGTCGAGCTTGAGCCAGAAATCCCGTTGCGCCTCGGGCCCGAAGACTTCATCGAGCTCCCGGACCTTGCCGGTCTCCGGATCGATTTTGAAGAACTCGTAGCCGATGAGCGCACGCAGCTCCGGCGGCGTCCGCTCGTGCGGGACCGGCGTCTTCAGCACCTTGAAGACGCGCGCCTTGTTGCTCACGTGCACGCCGCCCTGATCGTTCGCGGCCCGCCAGAATTCATCGAGCTCGCGCAGCGTCCACTCGGACTTCAGGTAGCGGGGCGAGACGACCGATACGAGCACGGCGACGTGCTTGAGCCGATCGACCAGGGCGTCGGCGAACAGATCGTTGCCGGACAGCTTCGGGTCGCGCCAGATCTGCGGCGTCTTGCCGAGCAGCTGGCCGACGCGCACCTCGAGGGCACGATGAAAGTTGGCGACCCAGCCCTTGCGCCCTTCGATCAACTCGACGTTGTCGAGATGCGCGTAACTGATGAAGGCGTCGCTGTCGAAAGTCGGGTCCATGAGATAGCCTGTAGGCTAGAGCGAATGGACTCGAATGTCTAGGACGCCCCGGGAAGAAATCGCCTTCCAAGCCGAGCGCCTGCTCCAGGCCGGCGCGCCGCTCGGCGCCTACGACCGGCTCGCCGACGGCCTGAAACAGTATCCCGACGATGTGCGGATGCGGCAGCTGCTGGCGCTGGCGCTGTCGCGCTCAGGGGCCGGCCGGCTCGCCCGCCCGATTCTCGAACAGCTTGTTCGCGACGGCCACCGCGACGAGGAAACGACCGGGATGCTCGCCCGGACCCACAAGGATCTGTGGGCGGCCGCGACCGACCCCGGAGAGGCTCGTGCGCATCTCGAGGCGGCCTTCCGTCACTACGCCGACGCCTACGGGCGCTCGCGCGGCTACTGGAGCGGCATCAACGCGGCGACGACCGCGCTGCTGCTGGGAAACACGCAGCAGTCGGCCGCGATCGCCGGCGCCGTCCGGGAGCAGTGCCTGGCGCTGCACCAGGCCGCCGATTCAGCCGGGAACCCGTATTGGATCGCCGCCACGCTGGGCGAAGCGGCGTTGCTCCTCGGGTCATGGACCGAGGCGGAGGACTGGTACGCCCGGGCGTCACTCCTCGGGCGCGGCAAGCTCGGCGACATCGTCTCGACGCGGCGCAACGCGCGGCTCATCCTCAGCCACCTGCACGAGGACGCCGGGCGCGTCGACGCGTGCTTCAAGGTGCCGCCGGTGGTCGTGTTTGCCGGGCACCTGATCGACCGTCCGGAGCGATCGACGCCGCGCTTCCCTCCCTTGCTCGAGGTCGCGGCGGACCGGGCGATTCGCCGCCGGCTGTCGGCGCTGGCGCCCGCGATCGGCTATTCGTCGGCGGGGTGCGGCGGCGACATCCTCTTTCTCGAGGCGCTCCTCGAGGCCTCTGCCGAAGCGCATGTCGTCCTGCCCTACAACCGGGAGCGGTTTCGCACCGACAGCGTGGACCTGGGATTGGCGTCCGGGCGCGATCGCGGCTACTGGGATCGCTGGAACGATCGCTATGCCCGGGTGCTGGACCAGGCGGCGGAAGTCATCACGGCATCCGAGCAGAAGATCGGCGCCGGCTCGGCGTCGTTCGAGTACGCCTTCCAGTGGCTGGACGGAGTCGCCGCGCTCAAGGCGGACGAGCTCGAGACCGGGCTGGTCGCGCTGGCGCTGTGGGACGGACGACCCGGCGACGGCGCCGGCGGGACCGCCTGGGCGATCGATCGGTGGCGGCAGGCGGGCCGCACGATCGAGGTCATCGAACTCGAGTCGCCCGGCGCCGGCGCTTCCGTGATCCATCTCGAGAGCCCACGATCTCGGGCGGCCGGCGACGTCGTTCGTCCCGGGCCCGCCAGGTTCGAGCCGCAGGTCGTCGGTCTGCTGTTCGCGGACGTTCGCGGGTTCAGCACGTTGCGCGACGATGAGATTCCGTTGTTCGTCGAGCACGTGCTCGGCGCCATCGCCGACGAGCTGTCGCTCGCCGCACGGCCGCCGCTCATTGCGAACACATGGGGAGACGGCCTGTACCTCGTCTTCGACAGCGTCCGCGAGACCGGCGCATTCGCGCTGCGGCTGTGCGAACGGGTCCGCTCGGTCGACTGGCGGGCGGCGGGGTTCCGGCACGACCTCGCGCTGCGCATCGGCCTCCACGCGGGTCCGGCCTATGCGTTCCTGGATCCGGTGACCGGGCGCCGGAACTTCATCGGCGCCCATGTCAGCCGTGCGGCACGCATCGAACCGATCACGCCGCCGGGCGAGGTCTATGCCAGCCACGCATTTGCGGCGCTCGCCCGCTCCGAGGGGGGCCAGGATTTCTCCTGCGCCTATGTCGGTCAGACGCCGATGGCCAAGGCCTACGGAACGTTCCCAACCTACGTTCTCCACCCTGGGCGGCCGAGTCAATCGCCGACCTGATTTGCGTTGATGTTGAGAGGGGCGACGCTCCTCGCCCCGTCGCGATCTATCGTTCGCGAAACAAGGCGTCGACGTTCGGGAGGTGCGCGAACCGGGAGAACGTCCCTTCGTCCGCCATTTCCCGGGCGGCTCCGAGAAATCCTGCCCATGCCGTGCGCGCCAGGGTCCCGCCAACGCTGATCCGCCGGACGCCCAGGCTGGCCGCCTCGGCGACCGTGATGAACGGGGCGTTGATCAGCAAGTTGACCGGCTTGGGCGACAGCGCCGACACGATCGCGGACACGTGCTCGGCGGTTTCGATCCGCGGAGCGTAGAGGCAGTCGGCGCCGGCCTCGGCGTAGGCCCGGAGCCTGCGGATGGTCTCGACGATGTCGGGGCGCCCGCAGACGAATCCCTCGGAGCGGCCGGTGAGCACGATCCCCGCGCCGCTCTCGTCGATCGCCTGTCGCGCGGCGCGAATCCGCTCGACCGCCAGATCGAAGTCGTGGAGCGGATGCGCGACGTCGCCCGTCGAGTCTTCGATCGAAAGCCCGGCGATGCCCGTGGCGGCGGCGCGCTTGACGTTGGCGGCGACCTGTTCGGGATCGACCGCAAATCCCCCCTCGAAATCCGCGTTCACCGGCACCCTGACGGCAGCCGCCATCACGCGCAGATGCTCGAGCGCCTGATCCAGCGTGACCTGATTGTCCGCGCGCCCCAGCGTCCACGCGAAACCCGCGCTCGTCGTCGCCAGCGCCTTGAACCCCATCGATTCGAGCGTCCGCGCGCTCCCGGCATCCCACGGGTTGGGCATCACGAAGCAACCGGAGGCGTGCAGGCGGTGGAAGGCAACCGCGCGACCGTCGTGTGCATTCATGTCATCACCTCCAGCACGAGCTGCCGCTGACCACGAGTCGCCAGCCCTGCGCGGATATCGGGCGTCGGCGCTGCGCGCGGTGGTCGAGCACGTCCGCAGCCCGAGCCTGCCGGCGCGGGACATTCTGCTCGATTCCGAACTGGTCGTGCGCCAATCGTCCGGCGGCGTCCCGACGATTCAGTAAACACCACCCGGTGTTGGCAGGGCCGGCCGGCCTGTGGCGTGTTTCAGCGTTTCGACGACGGCGTCGAAAGCCGGCTTTGGCCGATGCTGACGATCCCACAGCAACGGGTAGTTCATGCGTCCTCGATTGAGCCAGGAATCTGCGTCACTCAGCCCCCAGAACGTGACCCGCGTCACGGCCTCGCGATGTTTCAGAAACACGCCAAACACGCCGGCGTAGCGCTGCGCGAGCTGTTCCTGCAGGGCCTCGGGCAAACCGTCCGGATAGGGATTCGCGATCGCCGGATCTGCGCCGCGGGGGGTGTTCGGCAACAGATTGATGTCGAGCTCGGTGAACATCACCTTCAGCCCCGTCGCCTGCAGGTCCGCAAGTGCCGTGTCGATTTCCTCGATGGACGGCGTCTCGAGGCGCCAGTGCGCCTGATTGCCGATCCCGTCGATGCGCACTTTCCGCAACTGGAGATCCCGCACGAGCTTCAACACGCCGGCGCGCTTTGCCGGCTTCTCGAGGTTGTAGTCGTTGTAGTACAGCTCCGCATCCGGGTCGGCTTCGTGCGCGAACTCGAACGCCCTGGCGACGTAGTCGTCGCCGATGCCGACCTGCCACGGCGACTTGCGCATGGAGCCATCTTCGTCGACGGCCTCGTTGACCACATCCCAGCCGTGGATCCTGCCCTTGTAGCGCCCGACGACGGTGCGGATGTGATCGCGCATGCGCGCCAGCAGCAGGTCGCGGCCGGCAGGCTTCCCGTCGGCGCCTTGAAAAACCCAGGCGCCGGTCTGCGAATGCCAGACGAGATTGTGCCCGACCACCTGCATGTGGCGATCGACGCCGAACTGAACGTAGCGATCCGCCATCTCGAACGCGTAGCGGTCTGCGGCCGGTTGCGTCGGCTGAAACTTCAGCACGTTCTCCGGGCTGATCTGGTTGAACTGCTTCGTGATGATGTCGACTGCGACCGTGTCGACCGCATCGAATTGCCGCTGGTTGATGGCGACGCCGATCACCATTCCGGGTGGCATCAGGTCCTTCAACGCCGCATCCTGGCGAATCGCCGCAGGCTGGACCGCGAGACCGGCGGCCACGACAATCGTGGCCGACAATAGGGATGGTTTCATGGTGGCAGCATTGTATGCGCGGACGCTGCCGGTGTCCCGGCATGGTCCTCGAAACCGCGGCGATTGACGCTCCGGACGTACGCCGCTACAGTAGCGCCGACTTCCCCGTGCTGCGGAGGCAACAATGAAGAGAGTGCTCGTTGCGATCGGTCTGGTGGCGGCGGCGTTCGGGGCACGGCCGGGATGGGCCCAGAGTGTCGATGAATGCGTGCCGTCGGCGCTGAACGTCGCCGAGGCGAAATATCCCTGCCTCTACTCCGATCACCGGGCGCTCTTCCGTGTCGCCGCGCCTGACGCGCAGAAAGTGCGCCTCAGGGTCGGGCCCGGCTTCGATATGACGAAAGGCCCCGACGGCATCTGGACCGTCACGACCACGCCGCTCGTCGCCGGCTTCCATTACTACTCCCTGCAGATCGACGGGGCCGTGGTCGCGGATCCGGCGACGCACACCTACTTTGGGTCCGGGTGGCAGAACAGCGCGATTGAAGTGCCGGCAGCCGATGCCGCGTTCTACGAGCATCAGGATGTGCCCCACGGCCACGTCAGCCAGCAGTGGTACCACTCGACAGTGACGGGCAAGTGGCGGCATGCCTTCGTCTACACGCCACCCGATTACGACAGCGGCAGGAAAGCCTATCCCGTGCTCTACCTGCTGCACGGGTGGGGTGAAGACGAGACCGGTTGGTACCGGCAGGGGCGTGTCGACGACATCCTCGACGGTCTGATCGCGGCAAAGAAGGCAGCGCCGATGATCGTCGTGATGGACAACCTGAACGCGGTCAAGCCGGGCGAGAGCGCGGCGCTGTTCGCGGCGCGAGGGCTGGTGCCGCCGCCGTCCGACACGCCGCCGGCGGCGCCGTCACGCGGCACACCGCCACCCGCCGGTGGCCGCGGCGCCGGGCCCGGCGGGGCGGGACGCGGTCCCGGCGGCCCGCTTGGCCGGCCTACGTACACCGAGATGATGTTCACCGACCTGGTGCCGATGATCGAGCGCACCTACCGGGTGCGCCCCGGCAAGGACAACCGCGCGATGGCGGGGCTGTCCATGGGCGGCGCGCAGACGTTCGCGACGACGCTGACCAACCTGGACAAGTTCGCTTACATCGGCGGCTTCAGCGGCAACTGCGGCGGCTTCGGCCGCGGCAACGACGCGCCGGACATGAAGACCATCTGCGGCGGCGCATTCGCGGACGGGGCGGCCTTCAACGCCAAGGTGAAGGTCCTGTTTCTCGGCATCGGCGCCGCCGAAGGCCAGGGCACCAGGAACTTCAGCGACGCGCTGACGAAAGCCGGCGTCCACAACATCTACTTCGAATCTCCGGAGACGGCGCACGAGTGGCTGACCTGGCGCCGCGCCCTGAAGGACTTCGCGCCGAGGCTCTTCAAGTAGGCGGGGCGCCGACCGCCAGCGTCATGATTTTTTCTTCGGTGCAGTCGGCCCGCGCCAGCGTGCCGGTCACCGCACCGTCGTGCATCACCGCGACCCGGTCGCTCATGTTGAGTATCTCTTCCATGTCGCTGCTGATCATGACGATGACCACGCCGGCCTGGGCAAGGCCCCGCAGCAGCGCATAGATTTCCGCTTTGGCGCCGACGTCGATGCCGCGGGTCGGTTCATCGACGATCAGTACCTTCGGCCCCAGGGCGAGCCACTTCGCCAGCACCACCTTCTGCTGGTTGCCGCCGCTCAGATTCGCGGTCTTGGTTTCGATGGAGGCCGTCTTCACCCGCAACCGCTCGCAGATCGCAGTGGCGCCGGCCCGTTCCTTCGCGACCGAGACGAGCCCATGCGTCAGGTATCGGTCCAACGACGGCAGCGTCACGTTCTCGCGGACCGACCACTCGACCAGCAGACCCGCGGTCCGTCGGTCCTCCGGCACCAGGAACAGGCCGTGGCGGATCGCCGACGACGGGTCGGCAATCTCGACCGCCGACCCGTCGAGAAGAATCCGTCCGGCCAGCGGCGGCTCGGCCCCGAAGATCGCCTGCGCGACTTCTGACCGCCCCGCGCCGACCAGACCGGCCACGCCAAGGATTTCGCCGCGACTCACCGCGAACGAGACGCTCTGCCGCGGGTACCGTCTGGTACGGAGGCCCTCGACCCTGAAGCACTCGTCCCCCCCGCCGGCACCGACTGATCGAGTCTGGGCGGCAATGTCGCGGCCGACCATCAGCCGCACCATGTTGTCGTGGGTCAACTCGTCGCGCCCGAGCGTTCCGGCATTGGCCCCGTCGCGGAGCACGACGGCGCGGTCGGCCACGGCACGGACTTCGCCCAGACGATGAGAGATGTAGATCACGCCGACGCCGTCCGCCCGCAGGCTGCGGACGATGGCGTGCAGCCGTGACGTCTCGGCCAGAGTCAGGCTCGACGTCGGTTCGTCCATGATCACGACCCGCGCCTCGAGCGACAGGGCCTTTGCGATCTCGACCAGCTGCCGCTGCGCGATCGAAAGCCCGGCGACCGCCGTCCCGGCCGAGATGTCGAGGCCGAGCTTTTCGAGATAGGGCTGGACGATGGCGCGCATCCGGCCGCGATCGACGAGCCGAAGCGGTCCGCCGACGGTCGGCTCGCGGCCGAGCAGCACGTTGCCGGCCACGTCCAGATTGTCGAGCAGATTCAGTTCCTGGTGGATGAACGCGATGCCGAGTGCGGCCGCGGCCCGGACGTCTCGCACCACGACCGGGGCGCCGTTGATGACGACCTCCCCGGCATCGGGCTGCTCGATGCCGCCGGCGATCTTCATCAGCGTCGACTTGCCGGCGCCGTTCTCGCCGAGCAGCGCAACGACCTCTCCGGGGTGCACGGCGAGGGAGACGCCCTTCAGCGCATGCACGCCGAGGAAGCGCTTCTGGATGTCGCGTAGCTGCAGAACCGGCACGACCATGACCTGTCGACAGCCTGATCGCGTCAGCGGCCGCGCAGCTCGGTCAGCTTCTTCCGGAACTCGTCGACGTCATTCTGCCGCAGGACCCTGGTCGGGATGAAGACCTGGCGGCTGGCGGGAATGACCGACTTGTCGCCGTCCAGCACCTTCGCCATGCGGGTCATCGCCTCGTAGCCGAACTCGAACGGCTGCTGCACCACGGTGCCGGCGATCGCGCCCGACTTGACGCCGGTCAGCGTCTCGTCTTCTTCGTCGAAAGTGATGATCGGCACCTGACCGATCTTGTTCGCGTCACGGACGGCATTGAGAATCGCCGGACCGTTGTAGCTCCACAAGCCGACCAGGGCGGCGACGTCGGGGTGAGCGACCAGCGTCTCGGCGACGTTCGCCTTGGCGCGCACCCGATCGGTGTCGTCGGTGCGGACGTCGAGGACCTCGATGTTGGTGCCGGCGATGACCTCCTTGATGCCCTGCAGCCGCTCCTGCGCGTTGCGGGCGTCGATCTTGCCCGACGAACAGCATGATCTTGCCCCCCTTGGGGAGGGCCGACTTGATCAGCTCACCGGCCTGCCGCCCGGCCGCGACGTTGTCGGTCCCGACATAGCAGGCGCGTTTGCTGGCCGGCGCGTCGCTGTCGTGCGTGAACACCAGCGCCCGCGCCGCCGCAGTCGTCGAGCATCGCCGTCTGGTTGGCGGGATCGACCGGGCTGATGGCGATGCCGTCCACGCCGTTGGCGAGCAGATCCTCGACGATCCGCTTCTGGCCGGCGGCGGTGCCGTCGCCGAGACGGAACTGACCGTGATGTCCGCCCGTTCGGCGTCGGCTTTTTCGGTGCCTTTCCTCGCGATGGTCCAGAAGTCCGACGCGTTGTTCGTGACGAAGGCGAGCGTATGGCTGGACGAACTCTTGCGGCCGCAGCCGCTGACCGCGAGGGCAGCCGCGCAGGCGAGCGCGGCGGCTGTCTTGAAGCGCATTCCATCCTCCTCATGACGAAGACGAGATCAGCGGGCGATTCGCGGACGTCAACACTCTAGCCGCGTCGGGACCCGGGCCGCGCGCCGCTGCAGGATCTGATCGGCGACGACCCCGACGAGTATGACGCCGCCCATCACCGCGAAATTGAGCGAGCTCGGAATCCCGAGCAGATTGACCAGATTCTGCAGCACCTGGAGCAGTGTCGTCCCGAGCAGGATGCCGACAATCGAGCCCTCGCCGCCGCGCAGGCTGCACCCGCCGAGCACCGCGGCGGCAATGCCGTAGAGCTCGAAGAAGTTGCCGTGCGACGAAGGAGAGATCGAGTTCGTATAAAACGCGAAGATGATGGCCGAGATACCGGTCAGCACCCCGAGGATGACGTAGGCGCTGACGATGACCCGCCCGACGTTGATCCCGGAAAAATGCGCTGCGACCTCGTTGCGGCCGGTGGCGAAGAGGTGGCGTCCGTACACGGAGCGGTGCAGGACCACCCACATCACCACGCCGATGATCGTCATCGCGACAAACGGCGTCGGCACGCCGAACGCGCTGCCGGTCATGAGCCGCTGCAGTGTGCTCGAATCCCGCCGCGTCGCCAAAGCCCTTCGTCTCGTCGTCCGCAATGAACCGCGCCAGCCCGCGATAGACCAGCAGCCCGCAGAGCGTGACGACGAACGGCTGAAGTCCGAGTCGGGTGATGAGCAGACCGTTGACGAGACCGAGCAGCGCGGCCAGTCCGACGATCGCCAGCACGGCAAGCGGCCACGCGAGATGCCATTCGGTCAGCATCATGCTCAGCAGCACGCCGAGCAGCGCGAAGGATGATCCGACCGACAGGTCGATGCCGCCGGTGATGATGACCAGCCCGAGACCCAGACTGAAGATGCCGAATGCGCCAATCAATCGCGCCGTGTTCTGCAGATTGGCGGCCGACACGAACCGCGGGTTGAGCGCCGTCACGACCGCGCAGAGCACGACCAGCAGCAGGAAGATCGCGAGGTCCTTTTTGTTCGTCATTGGTCCGCCGGCTACGGGCGATCGGACGAGGCGCGGATCTGAGTCCGAAGCGCCGCCGCTCGGGTCACCTGTGCTTCTCGTGCCACGCCCAGGCATGGCGAACGATGGTCTCGATGTCGGCATAGCGGCAGGTCCAGCCGAGGACGTCGCGGGCGCGCGCCGGGGCCGCGACGAGCTCGGGCGGGTCGCCGGCCCGGCGCGGCGAGTCGATCGCCGGGACGGCTCTGCCGCTGACCCGGGCAACGGTGTCGACGACCTCCCTGACCGAATGGCCACGGCCGGTGCCAAGGTTGATTGCCTGGCTCGCCGTGCCGCTGCACAGGCGGTCGATCGCCCGCAGATGCGCATCGCCGAGGTCCATGACGTGGACGTAGTCACGGATCGCGGTGCCGTCGGCCGTCGGGTAGTCGGTGCCGAGGATCTTCACCGGCGGACGGATTCCCTGCGCCGCGCCAATGACGAGCGGGATCAGATGCGACTCCGGATCGTGGTCCTCGCCGATCGCGCCGTCGGGGTCGGCCCCGGCGGCGTTGAAATACCGCAGCGCGATCCAGCGCAGTCCGTAGCTCTCGCCGTACCAGCGCAGGATCTTCTCGACCATCAGCTTCGACTCGCCGTACGGATTTACCGGCGCCTGCGGATGTGTTTCGTCGATCGGCACGCGAACCGGGTCGCCGTAGGTCGCGCACGTCGAGGAAAAGACGATCGTGCG
Source organism: uncultured Acidobacteriota bacterium (assembly GCA_963750475.1). Classification (GTDB taxonomy): domain Bacteria; phylum Acidobacteriota; class Vicinamibacteria; order Vicinamibacterales; family 2-12-FULL-66-21; genus JALZOC01. The sequence goes on along the minus strand of CAVVQQ010000003.1, from coordinate 48,346 downwards.
CGACGCCGGCCTCGCGCATCGCGTTCAGCAGGTTCAGCGTCCCGACGGTGTTGTTGTGGAAGTACTTCGCCGGATTCGCCATCGACTCGCCAACGAGCGCGCTCGCCGCGAAGTGGACGACCGCGTCGATCCTCTGGCCGGCGAAGACCTCGGCAAGCCGTGCCGGATCCGACAGGCTCCCCCGCTCGAGCGGTCCCCACTTCACCGCCCACTCGTGGCCCTGGCTGAGGTCGTCGAAGATCACCGGTTCGTGACCCGCCCCGGCAAGGATCTTTGCCGTGTGGCTTCCGATATATCCGGCGCCCCCGGTTACGAGAATGCGCATCGATTAAAACCGGGGGGCTTCGCCCCGCCGGACCCCCCATCGCCTTCGCTCGCGGGGCCCCAACGCCCCGCTCCGCTCCGGCTGGCGTGAATGTCTGCGACTCGTCGGCGGCTGCGATCTCCCGTCGCGAGTCGGCAGAGGTTATCAGTTACCGGGCAATCATTGCAGAATCACTCGCATGCCGCATCGAGGCGAATCGCCCCGATGCGGGAGGCACCTGGTGAGGTGCCTTCGAAGACATAGGCGTCACGCCCGCTCTCGCCGGCGTACTCATGCGCGATGGCCCGGACGGTCTCCCCCGCCGACGCCTCACCGAGAATCGCCACCGTGCCGCCGCTTCCGCCGCCGGTGATCTTGGCTCCGTGGATGCCACGTGCCGCGCCGGCCGCCCGCGCCAGGGCGACCAGCCGATCGGTTCCCGCCGAGCCGAGACCGCACGCGGAATAGCTCTCGTGCGACTCGTACATGAGCGCACCGAGGCGGGACGGGTTGACGGCGGTCGGGGCCGTCAACAGCGCCGCCCATTCCCTCACCCGCTCGTGCTCGTGGACCGGGTGCGCGGCGGGTACTCGAACCGCGTAGCGGCGCGCCGGATCGACGGTGGTCACGAGATCGGTCGTACCGCCGTAGCGCTCCAGGAACGCCGTCCCGTCAAGCGTTTCGGGGATGTCCGCCTCGAATCGACGAAAGGCTTCGCTACCGACATTGGCGAGATATCCTCCCCAGCGCGGGTCGTCGACACGCACGTGGCCGGCGCGTTCGCCGGGCGTGACGCGTAGACCGGCCAGCGCCGCGAGGATGCGGTAGCCCATGAACGCGCCGACCCGAACCGCGCCGTAGTCCGCCCCCGTCACCGCATGCCGGATGCCCGAATCGATTCCCCACACGCCCAGTCCGTCGGGCAGCCGCACGTCCCCTGGAACTCGGCGGGCTGGCAGAGCAGCGACATCAGGCTGCCGGCTTCTCCACAGATCGACGCCATCTGGTCCATCACGCCGCACGGCGCTCCGACGATCAGGTTCTCGACCTGCTGACAGCGGACCGCGCGCATCCTCGGTTCGAGACCCACGTCCCACGCGGCGAGCACCGCCTCCATCGTCGCCGCCTCGATCGCCGCAGACGAGCTGACCCCCTTGCCTTCGGGGACGTCGGACTCGATCAGGATGGCGGCGCCATGGCCAAATTGCACGCCGTGCTCCCGCGCCAGCACGTGGAAGACGCCCGCGACGTAGGCGGCCCAATGGCACTCGGGATCGCGGCCGAACCACGCCCGCACGTCGTCGTACGAACGGCCCGCATCGGCGATCAGGCCCAGCGGAACGTCACAGTGACGCTCCAGGCCGCGATCCCCGACCGATGTAATCGAGAGACGCTGTTCGGACCAGGGCAGAAGAGCGACGCGGGTAGCCTCGCGAATCGGCCATTGCAGTACCAGAGCGCCCGAGTAATCGGCGATCCCGCCCATGACGTCGAGCCTTCCCGGCGCGCGGGCCACGAACACCGGACCGCCGCTGTCTCCGGCGGCGCGCCCGGGCCATGCGCCCGTGCGCAGCCGCCCCGCCACCTCGCCGGCGAATCGCTCGAGATCCGCGAGGCCGCGGGGCAGCGCTGATGGTCCGGGCGGCCCTGTCAATCGACCAGCCCTCGTCGGACGAGCGCCTGCCGGAGATGCGGCTCGACCAGCGCCTTGATGGCGGCGTTCGCATAGCCGATCCAGCCGACGTCGGCCGTCACGTTGAGCGGGGCGTCGAGCGTGTGTCCGTTCTCGTCGGTCACCAGGACCCCCAGCTCGCGCGCAATCAGTTCCGTGCAGAGGTCGTACGGATGGCAGCAGATCGCGGCTCCGCCAGCGCGGTGACGCTCGAGGAGCGGCCGGAGATCGGCGACGAAGCGATCGTGCCCCGCCATCAGCTCGTAGAGCTGGCCGCCGCTGGCGATGTACTGGTCCTCGAAGAGCTGCGCCTTGCCTGGCTGTGGAGGGCCCATCATCGCGGCGACCATTTCATCGTCAATCGCCGCGAGCTCGGCTCGACTGCCGGGGAAGAATCGCGAAATCATCGCGAAGCCGTGCGCCAGGGTCGTCGCCGTCGACGGATGGAGCGTCAGAGGCGCGACCGCGCCGGTCAGCCTGTTGTAACGCACAGCCGCCGCGCCGTGGCCGCGAACCGCCCAGAGCTCGTCTGACAGATGTTGCTTGACGAGAGGAATCTCGGTCTGGACGGCCAGTTCGATATCCGCGAGGCTGCACGGCCCGGGACCGCGTGCCACGCCGGTAAGGATCCACGCCGGACGCTTCTGGTACATCACCCCGCGCGTTCCATCGATCGGGTCGACGATGATGATCCAACGTGCCGCCCTGGGATCGGCGCCGTCCGGAACGACGACCTCGCCGCCCTCCAGCCCCTCGGCGACCAGCAGTACCGGCTCGTGCTTCGTCGCGATGGCCCCGATCTCCGCGACCAACTCGTGTTCAGCCACGCGGTCGATGGCGTAGATCGTATCCCCCTCCGCCTCGGCCGCGACTCCCGAGAGCGTTCCGGCGGCTGCCTCTTCGCACGCACGGACGACCGCATCCCGGATGCGGCGGTGCATCGCCTGGATGGGCGCCAGCAGCGGGTGGGCCGGCAGGGCTGTCGTCATCGATCAGGGCCTGACCGAAAGGTAGTGTGGGCCGCCGGCAGCCGCCAGCTCGGCCGCCTTCTCCTCCGGCGACGTATCGCTGAGGAAGTTCCCGCCGCCTATTTCAGGGCCGGCCAGATACTTGAGCAGGTTCGGACGGCGCAGCGGCGGGTGGAACTCGATGTGGAAATGAAACCCTTCAGCCTCTTCGTTCAACGGCGCCTGGTGGAGCGCCATCACGTAAGGGAAACGGCATCCGCCAGAGATTGTCGAAGCGGATGACCACGTCGCGCAGAACCGTCGCCAGATCCCGGCGCTCCTCGTCATCCAGCTGGTCGATGCTGGCGACGCTGCGCAGCGGGGCGACGTAGGTCTCGTAGGCGTAGCGTGCGAAGTACGGCACGAATGCGATTGCGCTTCGATGCTGCGAGACGATACGGCGGCCATCCTGACGCTCGGCCGCGAGGATGTCGTGGAACAGCGTGCGGCCGGTTTCTTCGAGGTGGCGGCGGCCCGCCGCGACTTCGGTCGCGATGTACTTGAACGTGAAATTGGTCGCGTAAATCTGGCAATGGGGGTGTGGGTTGCTGACCCCGACCGCTTCTCCCTTGTTCTCGAAGATCAGGACGAAGTTGACCTCGGGATGCGTCGCCAGTTCCCGCATCTGCAGCTGCCATGTCCCGAGCAGCGCATCGACCCCGTCGACCTCGAGCTGGGCCAGCGTCAGGTCGTGCCGCGGGCTGTAGCAGACGACGCGCGCCACGCCGGTGGCCGGACGGTTGCGATAAATCCCGCCCGGCGGCGACAGATCGCGCGGCGCGTTGACGCCGACACACGGGTGATCGTTGTCGAACACGAATGTGTTCGTGTATCGGGGGTTGGCGGTGCCTCCGACTCGCGAATTACCCGGGCATAGATAGCACGTTGGATCGAAGGCCGGCGGCGGCAGCGCGGGGGCTGCCACTTCGGCGCCCGACCACGGCCGCGACTGGCGGTGGGCCGCGACGATCACCCATTCCTCGCGCAGCGGGTGCCACCGCTCTTCCCACATCCCCGGCCTCACCGGGCCCGCAGCGTCAACACGACGATGGCGTGCTTCGGGACTGTGTAGGTGAAGCCCGACCTGACCCCGGTGACCGTGGACGTGACCGGAACGACCCGGTTGGGCGCATCGATGGAGTTGGTGGCCTGGAGGTCGGCGGTGAGCGTCGATGCCGTTGCCGTCGCCGCGAGCGTGCCCGTTCCGGTCAGGTTGATCTGAACCGCCGCGTCTGCCTCGGAGGCGTTCACGAGCTTGGCGTAAATGGCGCCCGACTTGCTGTCGCGTGTCACCGACGTCAACACCTCGGTGTCGGTTGCCGTCGTCTTCAGAATTTCGTCGCCGAGGTTGGTGCTGAACATCTTGATGGCGTAATAGCTTGGCGACCCGTAGACGCGCAGGCCGTCGTAGCCGATCAGGTTCGGCCGCCACTGCCGCGCCCCGGGGTTGACGTTGACGAACATCGGCGCGTAGCAGTTCATCACCACTATGTCAGAATTTTTTTCCATCTGCGTCATGAAGGCGGCATCGCCGATCGCCGCGTGGAAATTCGGCGTCGGCGGTTCGGCGCGGGAGCGCGGATTCCACGGCTCGAAAGGCGTTTCGTACGCCGCCCACTCGCCGACGAAGATCTCGGGGCCGCGGCGATCGTATGTCTCGTACTGGCCGCGCGCCATCTTCAGGAAGACGTCGACGGGCCGGTAATAGTGCTCGTCGAGCACGTCCGGTGTGACGCTGTGGACCCGCAGCGCCTCCGGCTGCTCGTAGCCGACGGTCGAGATCACTTTGAGCTGCGGATATCGCGCCTTGATGGCGCGGTTGAATTGCACGAAGCGCTGATCGTAGGAGCCTGACTTGTCGAACCAGTCCTCGTTGCCGACCTCGACATAGGTCATCCTGAACGGCGCCGGATGCCCGGCCTTCGCCCGCAGCGAGCCCCACCTGGACGTCGCCGGGCCGGTCACGTACTCGATTTCGTCGAGCGCGTCCTGGACGAACGGCTCGAGATCAGGACCGGGATTGACGTGCGCGCCTTTGAGCGAGTAGCCCGCGTACAGCCCGAGCAAAGGTTCGGCGTTGATCCCCTCGCACCAGAGCAGGAACTCGTGCAGTCCCATCCCGTCGCTCGAACGGTAGGTCCACGGCGCCATGTGTCCGGGGCGATCCGACAGCGGGCCAATCGTCTTCTTCCATTCGAACCGGTCGGCGATCTGATCCCCTTCGAGGTAGTTCCCGCCGGGGAAACGCAGGAACTTCGGCTTCATGTCGACCATCATCTGCATGAGGTCGGGACGGAATCCGTTCGGCTGATCCTTGAACGTCGGCGGAAACAGCGACACCAGACCCAGCCAGACCGTGCCGGGACGATCGACGGTCAGGGCGAAGCGCGCTTTCGTGGTCGGCGCCGCCTTGCCGGTCTGCAGCGTCACGGAGTACTGCTTCCACGCCGACGTCACCCCGGGCACGGTCCGGGCCGCGTAGATCGTCCGGCCGTCGTCGCTCTGGATCGACACCGTGACGGGTCCGTTCGATTCAGGCGCGGCCTTGGCGTAGAACGACGCACGGTAGCGCGTGTCGGGCCGGACCGGAATGCCCCAGTAGCCCTCGTTCGCGACACCCGCGGGGTGGCCTGGCGAGGCCTGGGTGACGTTCACCCGCAGGCTTGTCGCGATGTTCGTGTTGAGCGGTTCCCTCGGATCGAGCGCCATCGTCGCGGCGGAGCCCTCGGCCTGGATGGTCGACCAGTGGGCCGGCGTCGCCGCATCGTCCAGGAAGGACCGGTTGCGGAGGAGTTCGGCGTAGAGGCCGCCATCATAGGCGTGGTTGATCTCCTCCGTCATCAACCCGTAGAAGAGCGGGCTGACCTTGCCGGCGGGGGATGCGGTGTCGATCGTGATTGTGGGACCCGCGGCGCGGGCTGCGGTCAGACCGAGCACGAGCATGAACGGTAACGGCCATCTGGCGGTCATGGGCGGCTCCACTCAGGTGATCGGCGCCCGGATTCGGGCACTCGAGACAACGGCTCCAGGCGATGCAATGCCCCGGCACATCATACGCGCACCCGCCGATTGTCGCAGAGGGAGCGACATTGTCAGCGAAGGCACCCCGGCGCGGAGCTGCCCCACACAAAGCCGACTACGCCGTCCCCACGACGGCAGCCGTCGTCCCCGGTGGCCCGCACCCGAAGCCGATTCAAGCGATGCGTCCTGACGCAACGCTCACGGCAGACCTCGTGCCGGCCTGAACACCTTCGCACTGCCGATGAGTGTACCGGACGCGGCACGCTTTCTCCGACGCCGAGATTCAGATCGGCCGGTCGATCAGGGTAGCGACACGAACGCGGACGCATTGACCGCCGACAAGCTGCCCGTTCGCACGTGTCGGACGACGACTGCCTCCACGGCATCGACGCCGTCCACGCAGACGACTTCGGAACTGACCATCACCCGCACCTGACCGGGGTCCGCGCCCGCGGCCTTGGTCAGGCATCTCTGAAGCCGTTGCGCCTGGCGTGCATTGCCGGAGCGCAAGACGATGAGCACTCGGCCGCCCCGCCGAAGGACATCGGCAGCCGCCGCGCGCGCGGCCCGGCCATCGCCGCTGATAACGAGGTCGACGGTTCGGGTCATCGCGTCGAACTCGCCGCTACAGGCCCGCCGGCCACGACGGGTCCGCTCAGCGTCCGCAGGAACGCTTCGAGCTGGCGCAGTTCGACCGGCTTCAGCCGCAGCGGCCGCAGCTCGCTGTGGCCCGTCGCGGCGGCGGGCGCACGGTTGTAGTGATCGAGCACCTCGGCGAGCGTCGCGAGCTGTCCCGCGTCCATGTACGGCGCGCGATCGGCCACGTTCCGCAGCGTCGGCACCTTGTAGGCGCGGTCGAGCGTGTGGTCGCCGGTCACGATGAACTCGAGCTCCGAGCATCGCGCGCGCGCGTCACTCCACTGGCTCAGACAATTGAACTCGTCGCCGAGCACCGCCGTCGCGCCGGCCAGCCGCCCACGGTCAATGGCGAGCTCCGGCCGTGGCGGCACGCCGGTATTGTGGAATTCGTTGCTGGTGAGGAGCGGTCCGTTGTGGCACTGCGTGCAGTTCGCCCTGCCGATGAACAGCCGCAGGCCGGCGACCTCGTCGTCCGTCAGAATGCTCTGCTGCGGCCGTCCGCTCGTCAGTGCGGCGACGTAACCGTCGAAGCGAGATGCCCCGAACTCGATCCGCCGCTCGTAGGCGGCGATTGCCTTGCCGATGTTGACGAACACCCGGGTGACGTCGTCTCGCTGCGCGCTGCTCAGCACTTCCCACGCCAACGCGGCTTCCCGATCCCCGACGGGACCCGCGGATCGAGGCACCCGGGAGAGATCCGGCAGCGCGCCGAACAGCTGCTCGTAGTCCCGACCGTAGGAGTCGGCGACCACGTGCGCGTACTGCGCGCGCGTGCCACCGTGCTCAACCGGACTCTCGAGGGGACCCAGCGCCTGCGCCCAGAGACTGTCTTTCCGGCCGTCCCAGAACAGAAACGGGGATCGCGCCGTGCCGGCAATCGGCATGGTGCGCCGGGCGGTGGTGCCAACGCCCGACGCAAGTGCGGTTCCGTCCTGGAAGACGCGATCCGGCTGGTGGCACGTGCCGCACGCGACACGACCGTCGGAGCTGAGCCGGGTGTCGAAGAACAGCCGCCGGCCGAGATCCGCGGCGCGCGGATCGTCGGCAACGCGATTCGTCGGGTCTCGAGGGAGTGGTTCGAGCTCGGCGAGCGACAGCGATCGGAGCTGATCGAGCTGCGCGCTCGTCCAACCGCCACGGCCCGACGCCGTGGCGGTCGCAATCGTCACCAACAGGGCCAGGACGGCTGCTGACAGGATGCGGTTCGTCATGGCAGACTCGAATCACAGATCCAGGTTGAATGTGACGATGTCCGCACCGCGGGGACCGGCAATCGCGAGCTTGAACTCCCACCAGCCACCCATGTTGAAGCGCACGCCTTCGATCTCGTAAATACCGCCGCCGAGGCTCCTGGTCACGCGTGGCCGCGTCGGCAGCCCGTGACCGTGCTCCGGCATTCCCCCGTCAACCGAGATCTGCGCCTCGTCGATCGCGCGTCCTTCAGCGTCCCGAACGGTGACGCGGACGGTCTGCATCTGTCGAGGGCGCAGGGGTCTGGCCGGCTCGAGCGTGGCCACGTAGCGGCCCTCCGCCGATGACCGCGGGCCCAGCCCGAACTCGCTCGCCGCCGGCCGCTTCGCGCCGGTGCCGTGGATCATCATCGCGTGGCTCGACGCGGTCATGCTGATTGCGACTGTCAGGGTCGCGAGCGTGCGCACGGCTCGCCGGATCATCGCTTTTTCACTACGCTGGGTGTTTCTCATCGCTGTCTCCGAATGTCAGCGCGGCGGTGATCGCCGCGGTGCGATTCGAAGAGTAGCGGGCGCACCAGCCTCGGGGATTGAACGCTCAGGTCGACTTTCTTGAACGGAGCGGCTGATGTCGCTGACAACCGGCTGCGGAGCGGGCCCCACCGACTGGTAGAATGGCCGCCTGTCCTACAAACCCGACACCGAAGCGCCGTATCGCTGGCTGAGCGTTCCGCGCTGGTACTTGTGGGAGGGAGGCTTCCTCCTCACAGCCAGGGCGCAGGGCGTCGTGCCCGCTCATGCCCACCACGCCATTCAGATCGTCGTCTCTCTCGACGGATGCGTCGCCATCAGCGGCAGTGACGATGAATGGCGTGAGGCGCGGGGCATCGTCGTGAGGCCGGACACCGAGCACTCGTTTGACTGCAACGGGGCCTTCGGGGTGATGGTGTTCGTGGATCCGGAGTCCAGCGAAGGTGCCTGGTTGTCGATGTCGCTTCGGCAGGACATCACGATCGTCGCGGACGCCCGGCTGGATGCGATTGTCCCGGCGCTTCGCACGTTCGCGGAAGAGCCCGATGAATCCGCGGAGATCGCACCGCTCGTTCGCCAGTGCATCCAGGGCTTGAGACCCGGCCTCGCGCCAACGCGCCGGCTGGATCCCCGCGTGACGACCGTGCTCGAGGCGATTCGAGCATCCGACGACCTGCGGATGTCGCTGGATCACGCTGCGGACATGGCCTGTCTGTCGGCGACGCGTTTTGCCCACGTCTTCAAGGAGCAGGTCGGCCTTCCGTTCAGCCGCTACATGCTGTGGCGCAAGTTGACGCGAGCCATGGTCGCGATCGCGTCCGAGGGCACGATTGCGGCCGCGGCACACGCCGCCGACTTTGCAGATGCCGCACACCTGACGCGGACGTTCTACCAGATGGTCGGCATGGCCCCGTCGGTGCTGATGCGTGGCGACTTCATTGAGATTCCCTCGCCGTTCAACACCCTGCCTGGGGATGCCGCCCGGCCTCGGTTTCCGCGACCGACCGAGTAGTGACCTGTCCACCAGCCGATTCATTCAACGACAATAGCCGCTCCATCCAATCCCCGCGGCCCCCTGGAATGAGAGACTCCGTTTCGTTGACATGACGTCAACCTCAGAACAAGGAGCTTCTCATGACCACTCAAGCGAACGTCTGCGTATGCGAGACCTGTGCCGGGGCTCAGTGCACCTGTGGCTGCCAGACTCCTGCGACGGTGCCGGCCGCGTCGTGCCAGTGCGGTGAGGTCTGCGGCTGCGGCGAGAGCTGCACCTGCATCGACTGTGAGCACGCCAGCGCGCGGGTATTGGAGGCCCGGTGATGCATGCCGGCACGAGCGTCCTCGCCATCGTCGGCCGTATCTGCACGGCGATGACGCTCGTGCTGGCATGGTGCCTGGCAGGGGTCCGGTTTGACACGAGCTTGTAGCGTCCGGCTCACCGTTGCCTGGAAGAGCTGCTGAACGCGGAACTCGAGGAGTTACTGATGCCGCCATACATCCGAAGCGGGCATCGTGGGATTACCGGAATGAACACCGTCTGCTCTGGCCATCGTCCGAGACCGTGACGGATAGTTCGCCACGACCGCCGCGACGTGCTGCATTCTCGAAGACCGGTCGGCGGCCGCCGGATCGCCGGCATCGCCCGTCGTCCCGAGCAGCAGCGCAAGGTGTCCCCCGGCACTGTTACCGAAGACGCCGATGCGGCTGGGATCGACCCCGTACTCCCTCGCATGCTGGCGGATGACGCGGACCGACCGCCGCATGTCTGCCACGATTGACGACAGCGGATATTTTGGCCAGCTGCCGTGTCGGACGGCGAAGACGGTGAATCCCTTCTCGTTCAGCGGGGGATAGACCTGGGCGAACATCCGGGCGAGCTCGACGCTGGATTGCCACCCGCCACTGACGACGCAGATCAGGCCCGCACCGTTGGGTTGTGCCGGGCGGTGCACGTCGAGCATGAGCGCCAGGCCGTCCTCCTTGTGCCCGTACACCACATCCACGCACCGACGCTCCTCGTGACGGCCCGACGTGCTGGTTACGCGAGTTCGCACGCCGCATCGGCGAACGCCGGTGATTGGGCCCCATCTCCTCCGCTGCGTGGGACACCTCTTTCCATCCTGCGGCTCGTCCGCGGGGCCTTCGTCTACCCATCTTCAGGATCATCGGCACCGACGTCGCCGGCCGCGCCGAAGCAGTCGGCCGCGAACGCCACCCAGTTCCGTCCCGCGCGACGAAGTATTCGGGGAATCTGTCCCGGTGCGGTCCCCGGCGCCGAGGAATTCGAGGTGCCGCTGCCGCCGCACGGCATCACGAACACCGGGCCGTCGACGAATCGCTGCCGTAACTCGGCATCCGTGCCTGCCGCTGCCGCTCGCGCTGTTCTTCGGCCACGCGAAGCTCGGCGCCTCCGTACCGCGCGGCGGCCGCCGCGGCGGCCGCAGCCGGCTGCACCCCGAGCGCATGCATCAACAGCACGGCTTCGGTGCGTATGCGGAATTCGCGGCTGCACCGGAGAAGGCGCTGGCGTTGAAGCCGGCCAACCTGTCCTTCGAGGAAGCTGCGACGTTACCCGACCGCCGGCTGCACGGCGCTTCAAGGCCTCTCGGAAGGGACGGATAGAACGAGCACAGCGGGTAATGATTAACGGCGCATCCGGCGGCGTTCGGAACGTTCGCGGTCCAAATTGCCAAAGCTTCAGCTTCGGAAGGCCGAGGTGACGGCCGTCTGCAGCACGGCTAGGCCCGTGGACCGCGCGCATTCGATTGGTGCAGACCACGTGATCGACTACACGAAAGACGATTTCGCGACTCACGGCCACCGACACGATCTGATCTTGGCGGCAAATGGAGACCGGTCTATTTGGGACTATCGGCGTGCGCTGAGTGTTGACGGCTGCTACGCGATGACTGGCGGCTCGAATCGCCAATTGACCGACGCCCTGTTACTTGGGCCACTGCTTTCGATCGGGCGTCAACAGTTCGGAAACGTATTGGTGAAGCCCAACCAGGCTGACCTGCTGGTGCTGAAGGGGCTCTGCGAAACTGGGAAGGTGAGACCGGTGATTGACCGCCGATTCCCGTTGAGCGAGGTTTCCTCCGCCGTCCGCTACGTCGAGGACGGACATGCCCGAGGAAAGGTCGTCGTCACGGTTTGAGCGTCCGTTGCTTCTTTGGTCACGCGCGCCGAGGCCCACGCCGGTGAAGGGCTTGAGGGTTGTGCCCGTTCAGGCATGGCGCAAGGCGCAGCGTTTACACTTTTTGCGTGCATTTGACGCCCGTCATAAGCGCATGCCATCGTCACGCATGCCGACCCCTGATCTGAACCAGCTTTTCGTTCTCAATGCGGTCCTCAGCGAGAACAGCGTCGTCCGCGCCGCCGCGCGCCTGCACCTCAGTCCGTCGGCGATGAGCCGGGCGCTGGCCCGGGTGCGCGAGACGGTGGGCGATCCGATCCTCGTCAAGGCGGGCCGGAAGCTCGTGCCGACGCCGCGCGCGATTGAGATGCGCGACCGCGTCGACCAGTTGATTCAGGAAGCGCGCGCCGTCCTGCTGCCGGCCACCGCACCCGACCTGCGCCGCATTGCCCGCACCTTCACGCTCAGGACGAGCGAGGGGTTCGTCGAGACCTTTGGTCCCGGCCTGCTCGAGTGCGTCATGAAGGACGCGCCCCGGATTCGCCTGCGATTCGTCGCCAGGCAGACCAGGGACGCCGCAGGGTTGCGGGACGGCAGCGTCGACCTGGAGACCGGCGTGGTGGATGCCACGACGAGCCCGGAGCTGCGCCAGGTGCCGCTGTTCGTCGATCGGATGGTCGGCGTGGTGCGTGCGGGTCACAAGCTTCGCAAGGGGCGTGTGACCGCGGCCGGCTACGCCGCGGCCGCGCATATTGGCATCTCGCGCCAGACCGTCGATCAGGGGTGGGTCGAGGAGGCGCTCGCAGCGCTCGGACTCGAACGCAACGTGATGACGACGGTGAGCGGCTTTGCGACAGCGATAGCGGTCGCGCGCGGCTCGGATCTGGTGGCGACGGTCCCCGAGCAGCACACCGCAGCGCTCCGTTCCGGCATGAACACCTTCGTCCTGCCGTTCAAGCTGCCGTCGATCCGGGTGTCGATGCTCTGGCATCCGCGGATGCATGCGGATCCTGTGCACGCCTGGTTGCGCGAATGTGTGCGAACGACCGCGGCGGATCCACGCCGCCGGCCCTGGAGACTGTCAGATTGACGGGAAAAGGATACGCTCCCAACAGAACGTCACCGATCGCGCGGGTGAGCGCCTCGGCCCAATCAGGGCGATTCGACCGATTTGCAGTTGACAGGTCGCGACGTCGTTGCCATCTGACCAACGCGGGACCGAGACAGCATTCAACCGGGCTGACTACGAACGCGCGCCCCCCGCGAAAAGGTGCCGCATGAGCGGCCCGCCGAACGCATTGTCGCCTTTCGACGCCGGACGACTTGCGCATTACGTTCCCACCACGGCGTCATTTCAACTAGCGCTCGTGCCGGGCGTCGAACTCGCGGACGCAGCCTCGGTCTTGTGGTCGAGAGCGGCGAGGATCTCGTCGGGTTCTCTTCCGCGCAGTGAAGAGTTGAACGGCCGACCGCGAGTCGATGACTTCATGGCCGTCCAACGCTCGAGCCCAAGGTGACGAGAAGCTCGTCCAGTTGGTCGAACGTCTCGCCCATCGCATCCGCCGCACCGGTCCCGGCAGCGTCGAGAGCTTCCTTCGAGGAATGGAGCTCGTGCACGACCACCAGCGTCCTGCCACGCTCTTCCTCGAATGTCACCGTGGTGACTGGCCCACCCTCGCCACCTTCCTCGTTGGTCCACACGAGGCGCGAGTGCGGTGTCACTTCGAGGTACGTGCCGAAGAACGCCATCGCATCGGGTTCGAACTCGAGACGGTACTTGCCGCCGGCACGAACATCCATCTCGCAGGAACGCAGTACCATGCCCGTTGATTTCGGCACCCACCACTGCTTGAACAGCTCGGGCCTGGTCCATGCCTCGAACACGATGCGCGCCGGACCGTTGACAGTTCGCGTGACGACGAGCTCACGCTCGGACTTCCGTTCCACAGTCGTGCGATTCTTCATGGGTGTGGGCTCACCTTCTTTTGCGTCCATCGACTTTCTCCTTCCGTTTCAATTCCTCGACCACCGTGTCCAATTCGTCGAACCGGGCATCCCAGACCCGGCGGTGCCTCTCGAGCCATGCCGCCTCTTCCTCCAGTCGGCGCAGGCCGAGCCTGCAGGTCCGGACGCGCCCGACCTTCTCCGTGGTGACGAGCCCCGCCTGCTCCAAGACGCCGACGTGCTTCTTCATGCCCGTGAGCGTCATGTGAAACTTCTCGGCAAGGTCGGTTATCGAAGCGTCTGCACGCCCAAGCTGCTCCAGAACGCCGCGTCGGGTGGCATCCGAGAGCGCAGCGAATGAGGCATCGAAGCCCGTCCAGGTATACTGAACCATTCGGTTCAGTATATAGCACGGATTGGCCGCCTTTCGACAAATGCGATCCCCACGGTGTTTCACCGGGGGTTTGAAGGCGTATCTGACACAGTTCCGACACGGAAGGCGCTCAGACTTAGCGAGGTCCCCGCCATACCCCGGCGCGGGGTTGCCGGCACACGAACGCGCGGCCGGAATGCGCCGGATCCATGAGCTGGCGTTCGGTTCCATCGTGCGACACTCGCGAACGTGTGCTCGAGACAACTGCTCATCGCCACAGCCACTCGACGTACATGTCCTCTGCGTGTGGAACGAACCGCCAGGGTCGGTTTACGGCACCGGATCAGGAAGAGGATCCGGGATCTCCAGGTTCATCAGCGCGGAACTCAGCGACTTGCCATGCGCGTCGAGCGCCAGTGACCGGGTGACCCCGCCACCGAGCGCCCGCGTCATGACGAAGTTCAGGGCGCCGAGCTGCGCCAGTTCGTAGCGCACGATCTCTCCAAGCACGATGCCGTCGAAGCACTCTCGAACCCGCGTCGCGGTGACCTCGCGTTGCAGGTGGGGGTAGTCGCGCCGGTCGTACGCGATCACCGAAATGTTGCAGGTGTTCCCCTTGTCGCCGGCGCGTCCGTGTGCGATGTCTCTGAGCTTCATCAAACCGTCTCGTAGTCTACCCGCCACGCCACTGCCGATCTCGGCAGGAGCGTGGAGCGCATCGCCAGCACCGGCTTCACGGTTGCCGACGCGCCGCCACCGCCGGCGGGTCCGTTGGTATAGAGCGACTCGACCTCACGCGCCACGCGCCACGCCTCCGCCTCGGTCGAAACACGAGTCGCGACGCGAAGCCTGACCTCGTACGGCTCGCCCACCGGCCGGCTCACGCCACCGTGAAGCGCGTCGACTCCAATCAGATCGTAGCGAACGTCGGCCGTTATCGCGCCCACCAGAGCGAGGCGTCCGGCGACGATCTCCGCTGCCAGGCGTGCGCGTGCGACGGCACCCGGCCCACCGTACGAGATCTGCCCCTCGCCGATCCACCCGTCGTGCTGCCCGACTGAGACCTTCAGCATCTCGGGCCTCGGGCGTCCAGCCGCGCCGGACACGCGAACCCGGTCCACGCCGTCCGCCTCCATGGTCACGCGACTGAAGTCGGCCACGACGTCAGGCGTGACATACGCGGCCGGGTCGTGGACCTCGTAGAGCAGCTGCTCGGTGCACGTGGCGGTGTTCACCAGCCCGCCGGAACCGGACACTTTGGTCACGACGATGCCGCCGCCCGCGGTGATCTCGGCCAGCGGGAACCCGAGGCGTTCGAGGTGTGGGACGTCCTTCACTCCGGGGTCGGCGAAATAGCCGCCGGTCACCTGCCCTGCGCATTCGAGCAGGTGGCCGGCAAGCGTTGCGAGCCCGACGCGCGGCCAATCGTCGCCGGCCCACCCGAATGCCGTGAGAATCGGTGCCACGAACAACGACGGATCGGCCACCCGCCCGGTGATGACGACGTCGGCGCCTCGATGGAGCGCTTCGACGATGGGATCGGCTCCAAGATACGCATTCGCCGACACGACAGAACCGGCATCGAATGGTTCGTCCGACTCGAGGGAGCGATATGGCCCGTTGGCCACCATCGTCGTGACGTCGTCGCCGGTCACGACGGCGATGGTCACATCCGTCAGACCGGCTCGTCTGGCCACGTCACGCACGCAGCCGGCGGCGGCATGCGGATTCGCGGCTCCCATGTTGGTGATGAGCGTCACGCCGCGCCCGTGGCACCCCGCAAGCACAGCTTCCATGCGTTCGCGAAGAAGGGGATCGAAGCCGGCCTGTGGATCGCGCGCCTTCGCCTGCTGCGCCAGCGCGATCGTGCGCTCGGCCAGGCACTCGAAGACGAGGTAGTCGAGGTCGCCGCGTTCGAGCAGTTCGACGGCAGGCTCGAGGCGGTCGTTCGAGTAGCCTGCGCCGCAGCCAAGGCGGAGCGGACGGCCGCTCGAGGATGTGAAGCGCGACGGTCGCTGACGCACGCCTCAAGGTAACCGATTTCCGCCGGCCCGGCGCCGGTTCGGGATACCCTGACACTCTTCGCGATGGATATGCCCGCCACCCTTGGCTTCGTGACGATCGGCGTGTTCCTGGCGCTGGTGACGCTGACGAGAACACCGGTGATCGTGGCGCTCGTGCTGGTACCGCTCGCCACGGCCGTTGCCGGGGGGGGCAGCGGCGAGGTGGGTGGTTTCGCCATCGACGGCCTGAGGACGGTGGCACCCGTCGCGGCGCTGATCATGTTCGCGGTCCTGTACTTCGGGCTCATGATCGACGTCGGGCTGTTCACTCCGCTCATCGAACGTCTGGTCGGGTTCGTCCAGGGCGACCCCGTCCGCCTGTGCCTGGCGACCGCCGCGCTCGCGATGCTGGTCGCCCTGGACGGTGACGGCGCGACCACGTTCCTGATTGCCATCACCGCGTTGCTGCCCGTGCATCGCCGGCTCGGTATGATGCCGCTGGTGCTGCCGGCGATCGTGGCCCTGGCGGCCGGCGTGATGAATCTGCTGCCCTGGGGCGGTCCGACGGCGCGGGCGATGAGCGTGCTTCGTGCCGGCGTCGATCAGGTCTTCATCCCTGTCCTGCCGGCGATGGCCATGGGGATCGTGTGGGTGTTTTTCGTCGCGTGGCGGCTCGGGCGTTCGGAACGCCGGCGATTGGCGGCGGAAACGGCGCCGGTTGCCCAGACGCTGTCCGAGGCCGACGTGACGGCCCACCCGGCCTCGTCGGCACTCCTCTATTGCAACGCGGCGCTCACGATTGCGGTGATCGTTCTGCTGCTGCAGGGTCTCTTCCCCTCCTCGGTCGGCCTGCCCGAGCTACCCGCCCCGCTCATTTTCATGGTGGCCTTTGCGATCGCCTTGCCGGTCAACCGGAGAACCGCCACAGCCCAACGGGATCAAATGGCCTCTCACGCGGCGAGCGCCGTCCTCGTGGTGTCCATGATCCTTGCTGCGGGCGTCTTCACCGGCATCCTGAACGGCAGCGGAATGATCAAGGCGATGGCCACCGTGATCGCGTCGAATATCCCGCCGGCTCTGTCGCCGTGGCTCAGCCAGGTCGTCGCGCTCACGAGCATGCCGCTCAGCCTGGTATTCACGCCCGATGCGTTCTATTTCGGCGTGCTGCCGGTATTCGCCGACGTGGCGTCGGCCCTCGGCCGGGACCCGGTGACGATCGGCCGGGCCGCGATCCTCGGACAGATGACGACCGGCTTTCCGCTCAGCCCGCTGACCGCGTCGACGTTCATACTGATCGGACTGTCGGGCGTATCGCTGCGCGAGCATCAGCGGTATGTCTTCAAATGGGCGCTCGGCACGACGGTCGTCATGACCATCGTCGCGTCAATCACGGGAGCCATCTGACCATGTGGACGTGCGGAACGGCGGTAGTTGCGGCGCTTCTCTGGGCGGCGCCCCTGTCGGCGCAGGTCGTCAGACTGGAGATCACCTCGCGCGACCCGATACACGGCGAAGAACCGGCCGGTGCCGCGGGACCCTTCGAGCTGATTCGTGGACGGATCCACGGCGAGGTGGATCCGCGAGATCCACACAACGCGATCATCCAGGATCTCGCCCTGGCGCCACGCAATGCGCGCGGCAAGGTCGAGTACGTCGCGACCTTCGCCCTGGCAAAGCCCGTTGATCTCGCAAAGGCCTCGCGCGTCCTCGTCTATCAGGTCGTCAATCGCGGAAACGGACAGGCGACGGCCAACGCCGAGGGAGACATTGCGCTCGTCAGCGGCTGGCAGGGCGACGTGATTCCGACCGCGGCGAACCAGACGATCGCCGTTCCCGTCGCGCGCCAGAAGAACGGCTCGCCCCTGACCGGCCGCGTGATCGCCCGTTTCTTCGACCTTCGCGACGGCGCGCACAGCGCGCCGATTCGTCTCGCCTCGCTCGGGACGCCACAGCCATACCCCCCCGCCGATCTCGCAGAGGTCGGCGCGACGTTGACCTGGCACACCCGGGAGAATTACACCGGGCAGCAGGACGCGAAGCACACGGTGCCGCGTACGGCGTGGGCGTTCGCCGACTGTGAGAGTACGCCGTGGCCGGGCACGCCGGATCCGTCGCGGCTCTGCGTCAAGGACGCGTTCCGCGCCGGCCGTTTCTACGAACTGGTCTACACCGCGAAGGATCCGCTGGTGCTCGGCGTCGGACTCGCCGCCACGCGCGACATCGTCTCGTTCTTCCGCCACGAGCGGGCCGATGCCTCGGGCACGCCGAATCCAGTGGCCAGCGTCGTCGATCATGCGATCGGCCTCGGCGACTCTCAGTCGGGCAATTTCATCCGGACGTTCATTCATCTTGGCTTCAACCAGGACACGCAGAACCGTATCGTCTGGGACGGCGCGTTTCCACGGATCGCGGCGCGCCAGACGCCGATCAACCTGCGCTTCGCGCTGCCGGGCGGCGCCGCCGGCATGTATGAACCCGGCAGCGACGGCGTCGTCTGGTGGACGCGTTACGCGGACAAGGCGCGTGGACTGAAGGCGGCGGGCCTCCTCGATCGATGCACCGCGACGAAGACCTGCCCGAAGATCGTCGAAGCATTCGGCTCGGCGGAATTCTGGGGACTGCGCCTGTCGCCGGATTTGATCGGCACCGACGCGACGCGGGACCTCGCGCTGCCCTCGAACGTGCGGCGCTATTACTATCCGAGCACCACGCACGGGGGCGGGCGCGGGGGCTTCCCGGTCGAGGCAACGGCGGCGGCGAACAGCCCGTGCACGCTGCCGGCCAATCCGAACCCGCAGGCCGAGCAGACGCGCGCGCTCACGCGCGCTCTCGTCGACTGGGTGACTAAGGGCACACCGCCGCCGCCGAGCCGCTATCCGACGCTCGCCAACGGCGACTTGGTGCCGGCGACGCGCGCGGCACTGGGCATGCCCGAGATCCCCGGGCTTCCGTTCAGCGATCGCTTGCTGAACCCCGTGCTGCGCTACGACTTCGGCCCCGGTTTCCACGCCGCGGACCTCTCGGGGGTGATGACCCGTGTCCCACCGCGGGTCATCGGCGTCCTGCCGACCTACGTCCCGCGCGTCAACGACGACGGCAACGAAACGTCGGGCGTCCCGTCGGTGCAGCTGCAGGCGCCGCTCGGCACCTATCTCGGATGGAACACGTTCCGCGCCGGCGTCTTCGCGGGACACGGCTGCGGATTCCAGGGAGGCTGGATTCCCTTCGCGAAGACGAAAGCGGAACGAATCGCCAACCGCGATCCGCGGCTCTCCATCGAGGAGCGCTACGGTACGCGCGACGGGTATGTGGCGGTGGTCAGGAAAGCGGCGGAGCAGGCGGTCAACGACCGTTTTCTGCTGCCCGATGACGCGGCGCGACTGCTGCGCGCCGCGGAGGCGAGCACGGTCCTCCAGCCGAGCCCGCCCGCCGTCGCCGCGTCGCCTGCGTGCGAGCAGCTCAGATCGTTCAATCTGACGAACGCGGCGGTCACCGTCGCTCGCGCCTACCCGGCCGGTGACTTCACGACCGGACGCACCTTCCAGGTGCCCGCCTTCTGCCGCGTCGCCGTCACCGCGAAGCCCACCTTTGACTCGGACATCAAGGTGGAGGTCTGGGTGCCCAGCGCGTGGAACGGCAAACTGCTGGGCACCGACAACGGCGGGTTCTCCGGCGCGATCAACTACGGCGCGCTCGCCAATGCCGTCGCCAAAGGGTATGCCGCCGTCAGCACCGACACCGGCCACACCGGCGATCAGATGGACTTCGGCATCGGCCACCCCGAGAAGATCGCCGATTGGGCGCATCGGGCCGTTCACGAGATGACGATGATCGCCAAGGCCGTCGTCGAGCGGGCCGGCGGCCGGGCGCCGCTGCGGTCATACTTCAGCGGCTGCTCCACCGGTGGACAGCAGGCACTCAGTGAGGCGCAGCGTTATCCGGCCGACTACGACGGCATCATCGCCGGCGCTCCAGGGAACAACCGCATCAATCTCATCTACGGGTTCCTGTGGTCGTGGCTCGCGACGCACGATGCCGGCGGCAACGCGACGCTGCCGGCCGCGAAGCTGCCCGCGCTCGCCCGGGCGGCCGTCGCGGCCTGTGACAAGCAGGATGGTCTCGAAGACGGCGTGATCGACGATCCGCGCGCCTGCCGTTTCGATCCGGCGGCGCTCGAATGCACGGCGGCCGAGACGGATTCGTGCCTGACCGCACCGCAGATCGAAGCCGTCGCCAAGGTCTACGCCGGCGCGCGCGCGCGCGACGGGCGGCAGTTGTACCCCGGATGGGCGCGCGGCAGCGAGTCCGGCTGGGGACAGGTACATCACCAATCCCGGTGTGCCGGTGCGCATCGCCCTCTTCCGCGACTGGGTGTTCGAGAATCCCAAGTGGGATCCGCGCACGTTCGATTGGGACAAGGACGTCGCCACGGTCGACGCGGCGTGGCCGGTGCTGAACGCAATTTCAACGGACTACACGGCGTTCAACGCACGTGGCGGCAAGTTGATCATCTACACGGGCCTCGCCGACCCGGTCGTCTCGCCACTCGACACGATCGAGTACTACGAGCGCGTCGTCAGCGCGAACGGCGGCCTCGACGCGACACGGCGTTTCTACCGCGTCTTCCCCGTTCCCGGAATGGCGCACTGTGGCGGCGGCAGCGGCACGAGCACGTTCGACGCTCTCGCGGCGCTCGAGGCATGGGTGGAGCGCGGCACCGCGCCGGACAGCATCCCCGCATCTCGCTCCATCAACGGGCGCGTCGATCGCACGCGGCCGCTGTGCGCATATCCGGCCGTCGCCCGCTACAGTGGATCCGGAAGCACCGATGATGCGGCGAACTTCGCCTGTACCCCGGCGCGGTAGGCGTCGGGCGCACGCACGTCGCATCGAATATCCCGAGGGAGGGTGGTGCGCTCAAAGGGTCCGGAACCACGTCGTGGCCAGGTCTTCTTTCTTCGCGTATTTCGGCTCGATCGCGCCGCGGAAACTAGTGGGGCACAGATGATGAACCGGACCCTTCGCGTTCTTCCGGCAACCGCGCTCGCAACGCTTGTGACGACTGTCGTCCAGGCCCAGATCATCAACCGTCCCCCGGGGGGTAGCGGTCCCGCCGGACGCGGGCGCGGGCCCGCGGTGGAGGCCAGTGTCGTCACCAACGCCGGCTCGCCCGAAGTGAATGCCGACAACACCATCACCTTCCGGCTTCCCGCACCCAATGCGAAGAAGGTGCGCGTGTACACGGACATGCCCAAGCTCGGCGACACGCCGGTCAACGGCTCCGCCGGGTTCGACATGACCAAGGACGCCAATGGCGTGTGGTCGTTCACCACCCCCAGGCTCACGCCCAGCTACTACCAATACTGGTTCGAGGTCGACGGACTGACCACTCCCGATCCGCAGAACACCTTCGTCCGTCCTGCATCGGGCGTCTACAAGAGCGTCGTCGCGCTGCCGGGGAAGGAAGCGGACTTCATGATGTTCCGCGACGTGCCGCACGGCAATCTGATCGAGCACCACTACGTCAACCAGCTGACCAAGGTGGCCCGCCGTGTGGTCGTGTACACGCCGCCCGGCTACAACACCGGCAACAAGAAATATCCGGTGGTCTACCTGCTGCACGGCGCCAACGACTACGAGCGCGGCTGGACGCAAACCGGCATGGCCAACATCATCATGGACAATCTCCTCGCGGAGAAGAGGGCCGTTCCCGCGATCATCGTCATGCCGTTCGGTCATGAGAAGACGGGTTCCACTGGCAAACAGCCCGAGATCGTCGCGCTGCAGAAAGCCCTGGGGTATACCCCGTCACCGCAGGCCGCACGCGGTGATGCTCCGCGTGGTGGCGGTCCCGGTGGCCCGGGTTCCGGGCGAGGGGTTTCGCCGAGCGGTTGGAGCATGGCCAAGGAAATGCTCGATTACGTAATCCCGTATGTCGAGAAAGAGTTCCGCGTCGTCAAGGACAAGGAGCACCGCGCGATCATGGGCTACTCGATGGGCGGCGGTCACGCCACTGCGATCGGCTTCGGCCATCCGGAACTGTTCGAGTACGTCGGAGCGTTCAGCGGCTTCGGTTCCACCAATCTGCTCATCGCCGACCCGGCCGGGACGAACAAGAACTACAAAATGCTCTTCATCGGCTCCGGCACCGAGGACACCGCGGTCAACGGTGGCCGCACCATGCACGACGCGCTGACGAAGGCCGGCGTGAAGCACATCTGGAGTGAGGATCCCGGCTACGGCCACGATTACCAGATCTGGCGGCAGTACTTTCACCGGCTGATGCAGCTGACCTTCCGCGACTGATCAGTCCGCGCACCATGTGCCCTTCGTGTCTCGAGCGCTTCATGAAAAGCCTCGACGGTGCTAGCGAAGCGCCCTCTGACGCCGCCCGATCTCATCGCGCTCGGATGCTGACCAGCAGTGAACGCGGGTCAGCGCAACCGAAGTCGGATGCCGTACTCGACACCCCTCGTGCGCGGCCGGCGCCGACGCGACGCCACCTCTACGGAATCGCTGTAAGTGATCACGCGAGATTGGAGGGTCTGACACAATGTCCGCAGGACGCTCGCGCTCCCGCGGCCCACCTGCTGAAACGAGACGCGATGGAGGAAGCCCAGCGGAGATCGGCGGCGTGTGGGATAATCTGATGCTGACCGCTCGCAAGTTATTGATTCTAAATATACGGCGAGATGTCCGAGTGGTTGAAGGAGCACGCTTGGAAAACGAATCCGGCGACGCTCACCGAAGGACCCTGAAACACCTTTTCGCGCAATCGATTCAACGACTTCCCGCCACAAAATGCGTCTCGATGTGAACCCGTAAACGTCGGTATTTGTGGGTGCTTTCGAGGCGACCTTACACAGTTTCTACACAGTTCTTAGCCGCACTTGCTCGCGTACTTTTTGGTGTTCGTCCGTACCCGTCGAGAACGACCTCGGTCCGTCCTTGAATCAGAAGAGAGACATGCCCGTCAATTCCGCGAGCTTGGCCGACAGCTGATCTTGATGGTGCCAGTAGCCGCCGCTGACGGTCGCCGCCGCTTCATCGCTCACTGCGAGCCACGTCTGTGTCAGATGGCCCTTCTCACGATCGTCGGGCGCTCCCGCACCGCCCATCTTCGTCGGGACCAGCCCGGATCAACGACGTTACTCAAAACGTCGGGCCAGCGCCGTGCGACCGCGAAGGCCAGTGCGGTCACATAGAGCTTGCTGTCTGAGTGCGCCTGGCTCGCATCCCAGCGCCGTTCCACCCAATCGATGTCGCGCAGCGAACTGGCGCCGCCGCGATGCATACCGCTACTGAGGTAGATCAATCGGTTGGGACGCTGGATGATCGCGGTCAGCATGTAGGGTGCGAGCGTGTTGACCGCCAGAATGGCTGCGTGACCCTCCGGCGTCGTCGAGCGGCCCGTCGTTGAATATGCGCCGGCATTGTGGATGATTGCGTCCATCCTGCCGATTGCGTTCACCTGGTCTGCAATGCGTCGAGTCTCGACGCCGCTACGGAGGTCGCCGACGACCACGCCGGCCGACCGTGATGCGAGATCGCCGAAGGCCAAGGTGCGATCCTGCGATCGCGCGTGCAGAACAACCTGGTGACCATCGTTGAGCAACGCGCGCGCAGCGGCACGGCCGAGACCGTCGGTACTGCCGGTGATGAAAATGCGGCTCATCGCGCGTTTGGGTGGGTACCGGCCGTCAACCAGATCCAGGTGCATCCAAACCGACGTGCACCAGAAGAACGCAGCTCTATTCCTTGAAGAGCTTCTGCGCAAAGTGGTACAGGCTGTTGCTCATGACGCCGGTGTCGTGGCCATTGGTGTCCACGCGCCAGATGTGAGGCACGCCCTTTTCCGTCAGGTAATCGTGAACCCCCTTGCTGACGCGGTACAGGTTGTCCCGGTTGCCGACAGACAGCCACAGCAGCTTCAACTGCTTGAGGGCGGCCGGATCGGTAATGAGTTCGGCGGGCGGCCGGGTGTTCGGGGCGGCGGCGACGGAGGCGATCCAGCCGAACTTGTCGAGATTTGTCAGACCAATGTTCAAGGTCTGGCCGCTGCCCATCGACATCCCGGCGATGGCGCGGTGATCGCGATCCGTATAGACGGAATAGTGGGACTCGACGAAGGGGATGATCTCCTTCAGCAGGTCCTCCTGATAGCGAGTTCCATAGGACTCCTGGGTTCGGTCGCCCTGCTTTTCGTCGGCCATCGTCGCGGTCGCATTGCCGCTCGGGAAGACGATGATGAACGGCTGCTGGATCTTTTTATCGGCCAACAGGTTGTCGACGATGATCGGCGCGCGGGCCCGCTGCGTCCATTCGGTGCTGGTGTTGCCCAGGCCGTGCTGGAGATAGAGCACGGGGAACTTGCGGGCGGCGGTGTAGCCCGGGGGGATGTAAACCCGGAGCATCCGACGCAGTCCGAGCGTCTTGGAGTCGTACTCCACGACCTTCACCTCGCCGTGGGGAATGTTTTCGCGCGCGACATTGAAACCTTCGGGCGCGGCCGGGTACACGTCCAGGTTTTCCGTCTCCGCCAGCGGGGTGGGCGACGAGAGCTGCATTTGTCCCGGGCGCCCGGCGGCCGGTGCACCGGCTTGTGGAGCGTGGGCGTGCGCCAGACTCGTCGCAACCAGGAGGCACGTCGAGAGTGCGAAGGATACGGGCATTAGGCTGCGCATGTTGACAGTTCCCCTCGGGCGGTAAACGTTTTAGCGGATCCCTGGCTGACCTACGGTTTCTCTCGCTTGGCTTCGAAGGTGACCGCAACGTTTCCAGAACCAAGGGCAGCTTCAAGTCCGTTGGGGTCATCGAGCTGCCCGATCTTCGTGTAACTGTATGTGGTTGAGAACGACTTGTAGAACAGGACCAGCGTGTTCGACCCGTACAGCATCACGTCTCCCGTTTGTATGGAAGAAGGCGTTGACGCCCGGGTCGGGACCTTCCCGGGCAGTGTGGCGAACTTCTCGTTGCCGTTCAGCTCCGCCATCGTGATCGACAGCGGCAGCAGCTTCTTGAAGGCATCGACGGTGGAGTTGTCTGAGAGCGTGGCGGCGAACACCCGGTTGCCAATCCTGATGGTGATTCGGTTGCTCATAAACGTGTCGCTGTCTCCACGTTGCGCTGACAGTGGGCACGGCGAAGCGCAGGCGAGCGCGAGTGTGAAGACGAGCAGGTTAAAGAACGCGTATTGGACCATGAGGACGCCTCCAGTGGCACATCCGCGCAAAACTAGCCCACGCGAGAGCGTCCTTCAGACTGCTCGGCGGTCACATGTTCCAGCCAATCCACGGCCTTGCCCTCAAGTTTTTCGTGGATGGCGATGTGGGTCATGGCCGTGGTTGGCGCCGCACCATGCCAGTGCTTCTCGCCTGGCGGAATCCAGATGACATCCCCGGGCCGAATCTCCTCGATGGCGCCGCCCCACCGCTGCGCGCGACCAGCGCCGGACGTCACGACGAGCGTCTGACCGAGCGGGTGCGTGTGCCATGCCGTGCGGGCGCCCGGTTCAAACGTGACGCTCCCGCCAGACGCGCGCGCCGGCAAGGGCGCGTCGAACAGCGGGTCGATGCGCACGGTGCCTGTGAACCAATCCGCAGGTCCTTTCGCCGACGGCTGAGATCCCGATCGCTTGATTTCCATGTCGCCTCCTCGCCTTTTGCTCCAGGCCCCTACCAACGGTACTGTGAACGCGGCCATCGCCATCCACAGGACAGAGCGTCTGGTGTATGGACCCCGCCGCGGAGTCTCGTCACGTGTCGCTTCTCTCTGGTCGATGAATCGCGTCATCACCAGGACCTCCTTCAGTCAGCGCGGACGCTTATCGAAGACGTCCTTCGCCACTGGTACGGCGGAGAACGCGTTCGGCCATCCGGCGTAGAAGGCGAGGTGCGTGATCACCTCGCCAGCTTCTTCGTTGGTCAGGCCGCTGTCCATCGCCCGGTTGAGGTGATACGTCACCTGCGCGACCTGGCCTGATGCGATCAGTGCGCTCACGGTCACGAGACTGCGGTCTCTGGGCGCGAGCGCCGGCCGAAGCCACAAGTCCTTGAACAGGACGTCTCTCGTGTACTCGACAAGACCTGGCGCGACGGGGCCCACGGTCGCTTCGACCAGGGCGGCGCGTTGCGCCTCAGCAGCCTGATCGAGCGGCAGCAGAGGTGCCGCGGCGGCCGGTAACGCCGAGCGGGCTATCCCGCGCGTGTCGAAGACACCTTGCGCGATCTGGACGGTGGCCATGGCGTTCCCCCACCCGGCGTAGAACGCGAGATGCGTGATGATCTCGGAGATCTCACTCGGGCGGACACCGTTGTCTAGTGCCAGGGCGAGATAGTGCGCTTGCTCGGCGGTTTGATTCCGCGTAATCAGGGCCGCGATCGTGACGATGCTGCGGTCGCGGGGCGAGAGCTGTGGCCGCTTCCACAGGCTCGCCTCTAACGCCTCCCGCCGGTAGCGCTCGAGAGCCGGTGACACTGACGCAAGGTCATCGTCCGACAGCATGAATGTGTGAATGCCTTTCTGGGGCGTCGTGGCCATCCGGGTTCCCGTCGCGCACGACGTCAACAACGACACCGCGGCGACCGCGACTGCGCAATGTTTGGTCATGATGTTTCTATGGTCTCAGCAGCGCCTTGATCGCGCGCCGCTCGTCCATCGCTCGGTAGCCCTCCGCGACTTGGTCGAGGGGCAGCGTGAGATCGAAGACCTTGCCGGGCTCGATGACGCCCTTCAGGACAAGATCGATGAGGTGTGGCAGGTATCGGCGCACCGGCGCCGGGCCGCCGTGCAATCGTACGTGGGAGTAGAAGAGCTGCTCGCCATCGAGGCAGACCCCATGCGGGACGCCGACGAAGCCAACCCCGCCGCCGGGACGCGTGGCGCGAATCGCCTGCATCATCGATTCCTGCGTGCCCACGCACTCGAGGACGGAGTCGGCGCCGGTGCCCTTGGTGAGATCTTTGATCCGCGCGACGCCCTCGTCTCCACGCTCAATGACGATGTCGGTGGCGCCGAACTCTCGAGCGAGCTTCTGTCGCGCCGGGTGGCGGCTCATGGCGATGATCCGTTCCGCGCCCATTTGCTTCGCGGAGAGCACGCCCAGGAGACCGACCGCGCCGTCACCGACGACCGCGACGGTCGCGCCGGGCTTGACGTTGGCCGCGTCCGCGGCAAACCAGCCGGTGCCCAACACGTCAGACGTGGCCAGCAGGCTCGGAATCAGGTGGTCGGGTGGGAGCGTCGTACCCATACGTGATCGCGTCGTTCGGCAGCGGGCCGTCCACGCTCGCGACCTGCCCCGCCCCCGAGCTGCCCGGCGGGATGGTAGCCGTAGGTAGACCGTCGTCTCGGTGCCATCGACCATTGTCGCGGTGCGCCATACGTCGCATCGTAACTCAGCGCGACGGTCGCGGCAGCGGTGGCGATCTGTCAATCTGAAATCGGGAACGAGTAAAGTATTAGGCAGTAAATTGCTACCACAATCCCGATCACTATCGCCCGTCTCACTTGGCGACCTGTCCGATTTGCCCATTCACTTGCCCCGATGAACATGACTCCCACGATCACTCCATGGATGAGAGACGCGATTACGTATGAAAGCCACTGGTTCGCATCCGCAAATTCAGCGCTTCGTAAGGTTGCGACGAGCTTCCATGCCCAGAGCAACGGCACTGCGGTCCAAAAAGTCCTCATGGCGGGCGAAGCCCAGGCAAACACCGCAAAGGTAAGGATGCCGGCGATGCACGCGGCCATAGCGCCTGGGGTCCGGACTCTCACATACGAATCGGTCATGAGCATTCCCTCATCTATATCCCGGAGCGTTCGGCACACCCGGGGGCGGAATGCAGCCACCCCGTTTTAGAAGAGTCGAGGCGTACGTATTACTATTCGGACCAAGCCTTCTGTACCTCTCCAGACCGCCCCGGATCCTGATAACTCTCGTCGATTTTTCTCTCCTTACACGCGTCGCAGTCTGGTACGTCGTAGCACTGTGTCCCTTTGAAGTACCAATCCATGTCCGGCCGCAAATTTATGTGTGTCTGACCTTGACCGTCTTTTGGAGTCAGCGAGTACCCAGTTGCCGCGCCGCCGTTGATTTGACGATTGCCTACGATCACCACAAAGCAGTGCCTCTGACCCGTCACGACGCCGACACCCATCGCCAAGGGGCGGCAGCACAACTGTGTTTTTAGGCCTTCTGGATCGGTTAGTCTGGTTGGCTGATTTTTCACGTAAGCGTATAGATTTGGCCCGTCCGAACGTCCTGCTGGATCTTCGCTTAGCCATCGCGCCAAGTCGCCGTCGTACGCGCGGAACAACGTGAGCGACACCCCACCGGCCGCGCGCCACTGATGTCCAGTGAAGCCCACGCTGGTCGCGTCCGAGCCAGAGATGATGGAGCGACGGCCCCATGGGTCGAACGCATATCGCGCCATCAGAGTCCCCCAACCGTCGGTTAACTCGGTGACGCTGCCGAGGTGATCCGTCGCAAAGAACCGGCTTGACCCGCTGATTTGCTCGCCGTGGCTGAAGCCTCGCCGGGTGACCGTTGTGCCATCCGCCGATCGCCCCTCGCAGATCGCGGTGTCACTCCAGACGACCTTCGTGTCAGACTGCGGGACGCCGTTGTCCTTCTCCACCACGCGCACCCGGCGCTGCAGCCCGTCATAACTGAACTCCGATCGGTGCGTACCGACGTTGACCGCGAGGAGCTGATTGCGCGCATCCCATTCGAACGTCCGCGTCCCATCGCTGGTGAGGTTCCCATTCGCGTCGTAGGTAAACGCCTTCGGCGTCCCGAGGTTATCGACGTCAAAGGCCGCGGTCGCGGAGTTCCCGCTCGGGTCCGTGGCGACCACACTGACGACGTTGGTGCCAGCGGCCACCGGCACCGTCGCCTGGAACGTCTGGTCGGCCGCCGTGGCCGCGCGGACGCCCTGCACCGTCACCGTCGCCGGCTCGCTCACGCGTCCCCGCAAACTGCAGCCCGCCCGCCGGCTGCTGGCTGACCAGCCGGTTCAGCGGATCGTAGGTCGCCCCCGTGACCGTGTCCCCGATCTGCTCGGCCGTCCGGTTGCCGCCGGGGTCGTACGCATACGCATAGCGCTGCAGCACCGTCGCCTGCGGATCCGTCGCCTGCTTGACGGCGCCGATCGAGCTGATCGGCGGGATCGTAGCGGTAGCTCCACGACACCGCCGTCGTGTCCGCCTGCTGCCGCCAACTCAGGATGTTCCCCACCGGGTCGTACGTGTAGTCGAACTTCGACAGCGTCGTCCCGTTCGGATACCGGTGATGGATCGTCTGCAGCCGCCGGTCGCCGGCATTGGGGAGATAGCTGTAGGCGCTCGTCTGGCCGTTCGGATAGGTCACCCCGGCGAGCCGGCTGGTGGGCCCGTCATACGTGTAGCTGAAGGTCCCCAGCACGTTGGCTTCGCTCGTCACCCGCCCCAGCGCGTCGAACGCCCAGGTCACGGTGTTGGCGGCGCCGTCAATCGCGCGCGTGGTCACCCGTCCCAGGGCGTCGTAGGCATACGTGATCGTGTCGTTCGGCAGCGGGCCGTCGACGCTCGCCACCTGCCCGGCGCCGGGCTGGCCCGCCGGATGATAGGCATAAGCTCGTCACGCCCGTGCCATCCGTCATCGTCGCCACCCGCGCATACGCGGCGTCATAGGTGTAGCTGACCCCGGGGGTCGCGATCGCGGCGTTCGTATAGACGGTCGACAGCACCGCGTCGTCCAGCGCATACGTATAGGTCGTCACCTGCTGCTTCGGGTCGGTCACCGTCTTCAGCCGCCCGCGCAGCGGCTCGTAGGTGTAGACCGTGGCGGTGACCCCGTCGGCGCGGACCTCCCGCGTCACGCGCCCCTGCAGGTCCCGCTCCCACGTCGTCCGATGACCGTTGGCGTCCACCAGCGCATCCAGCGCCCCGCAGGTGCACCACTGCTGCTGGATCGTCCGGTTCAGCGGGTCGCGCGTCGCTGTCAGCCGGCGCAGCGCGTCGTAGTAGTACCGCGTCACCCGGCCGGCCCGATCCTGCCGGCTCCCGACATCCAGCCGGTCGTAGACGAGGGCCTCATACGTGGCGTCCGGATACACCGTGCGGATCGGACGGTCGAAACTGTCGTACAGCGTCGTCACCGTATACCCATCCGCGTCCGTCACCGTCACCAGGCGTCCCTGTGTGTCGTACCCATACGTGGTCGTCGCCCCGGCGACCGGGCCGGTCACGGTGGAGACCCGGCCCTCGGCGTCGTAGGTCCAGGTCGTGGTCTCCTGCCGGGCGTTCGTGGCGGTGAGGACCTGCCCCGCCGCATTATACGTAGACGTCGTCGTCTGGCCCGCCGCGTCGATCGCGGTCTGGGCCTGGTGGGCCGCGGTGTACCCGGCATACGTGGCCAGGACGTCGCTCATCCCACCCGTCGTCTGCCGCACCTGGACCCGATCGATGCCGTTGGTCGCGTACTCGTAGGTCGTCTGGCGGCCGAGCGGGTCGGTCGTGCTCAGCACCTGCCCCTGGTCGTTGTACGTCTTGTCCCAGCGCTGCGTCGTCCCGTCGTCCAGCACCCGCGCGGTCACGGACGGCGTCGCGTGCGTCCCGGCCCACGCCGGCGCGGTCTGGCCCGGATAGGCATACCAGACCCGGCTCTCGAGCGGCCGCTTGACGCTGTGGGGGACGGCGACGGACCGGATGACGTCGCCCCCGGGAAAGATCGATCGCAGCAGCCAGTGCGTCACGACCGCTTTCGTCGTGTCCCCGGGGTACAGCGACCAGGCCCGCTTGTCCCAGTAGACGGTGTTATAGGCATTCAGGGACGTGTTCGCGGAGGCAAAGCCGCTCGGGACCGCCGCAGACGGCTCCAGGTCGGGCATCCCGGCATCGCCCCATCGGAACTCCAGCCGCTCGGTACCCCCGAGCGCATCAGTGGCCTGCACGATGGGGTTCGTATAGACCCCGGCGCGGTCGGTCTCGTAGGTGAACGTCGTGGTCCCGTAGGGCGTCGTGAGGCTCGACACCATGTCGTTCGAGCCGTAGAGGACCGTTGACGTCAGGCCGATGGTGTCCGTGATCGACGTCAAGCGCCCATCGGTCGTATAGCCCAGCGTGGCTGTCCGGCCGAACGGATCGGTGACGCTGGTGATCTTCAAGGGGTCCAGCGGCAGATCATACGCGAGAGTCGCGACCTAGCGGATTCGTGCCATGTCCGCGCATGATGTTCAGAATCTGCTCGTCTGTGAACCTGCTCAGCCTCACGGAGGACCCTCACTCAAGGCGGCCTGGATGACAGTGGCAAGTCAGCGTCGCGTACCACCTGCGTGACCGTCGAAGCAAACCGCGGGCGCGGCGCGTCGGGTAGATTCCAAGCGCGGAGAGATCTCCTGCGTCAGGCATTTTCGGCGTTTCAATAAACACTAATGGGTGCCACTACCGTTGTGTGACCCGAAACAAAGCGTCCGGCTTTGAAGGCCGGCACGAACGGCGCATTCTCAATGAACCTGCGGGCCTCGCCGGTAATGGATTCGCTCGAGTGCTTGCGCAGGACCGCTGCTCTTGTTACGCACCCATTTTTATCAACGTGGACTTCAACTACCACAACTCCAGCTTCAGTTGTGGCCAACGCTACAGGCTTAAAGCGCAGCGGCTGCAGAAGTTGCGGAACAGCGACGCGATCCTGATTGGACTGTGCGTCTTTGTTGTCAATCACTTGCCTAGCCAGCACTACTTCGGGCGTCTCATCACTGCGCGCCGCGATGGCCGAGAGCCTCCGTCTGGCGGCTTCGCTCTTTTTTTCCGCGAGAAGAAGCACGTCGCGCCATTGACTGGTAGTACAGACCGCGGGCGGATGGCTCTGCGCCATTTGGGCACCCACCATACCGAAGGCCGCTATTACTATGAGCATTCGCATCGATTTACCTGAAGCTCTTGAGGCATGTTAATTCTCTGTCATAACCTGGCCACTCACGGAAGTTTGTGAATTCAGAGGTGCTCCATGACAAACGCCATGGGCGCCTATCGTTCCAGTGAACCCACTCGTGTTCGGTGACGCAGTGGCGCACACACGAATCGGTCTCGTCCGTATTGGGAGTAAACCGGGCATTGGGCGGCGGCGGCCATGGGGTGCACCAGCCGGTCTGGGGGTCGCATGATGAGCTTGTCAGTTGAGCGCCCAACACCACGCCCACCGGCGCTCGCCCGCCGCGCATTCGTTGTCGGTGTGCCTCAACTTGCTTTATCCTTTCCTCGCGACGCTTGGAGTCGCAACAACTCTTGTCGGGTCTAGGATAGTTCGTGGGGAGGGGCGGAGTCCGAACTCCAGGTGGTGGAAAGGGGGGAGCGCCAGTCTGCAAGCCTAACGGGTCGACGGCGTTCACCGGATTGTTGTCCACGTACGCCATCATGTTGGCTCCGCCCAGAAGGCCGACGGGATCCTGGCTAATCCACCGTCCCAGCTCCGGATCGTACTGCCGATATACCGCTAGGGCTAGTCCGTCCCTAGGTGAAGCAATGTGGCCTGTGAAACCAGGAGTCGAGTCAGGGGTTCCCGTCACTGTCCGACGTCCCCAGGCATCGTAAGTAAATCTTGCGAGTGTAGCGCCCACTTCGTCCGTGGCGGCAGCAGCGCTGCCCAAGTGGTCATATACAAAATAGCGGAGACCCTGCGCAGATCGCTGCCCTTGTGAGTAGCGCTGCACGTTACTGGCCGTACCGCTTCTTGTCTCACAAAGCTCGAGGCCGCACCACACCAGGTATACGTCGCCGAGAATCACCTCCCCTTGGGTTTCTATGACTCGCCATCTGCGGCCCGCCGAATCGTAGGGTACTCAGTTCTAACGCCGTCGCTCGTGGTCGCCAACAACTCGTTTCGCGCATCCCACTCATACGTACGGGTACCATCCGAAGTCAGGTTCCCATTGGCATCGTACGCAAACGCCTTCGGCGTGCCGAGATTATCGACGTCGAACGCCGCGGTCGCGGCGTTCCCGCTCGGGTCCGTGGCGACGACACTGACGACATTGGTGCCCGCGGCCACCGGCACCGTTGCCTGGAAGGTCTGGTCGGCCGCCGTGGCGGCGCGGACCCCCTGCACCGTGACCGTCGCCGGCTCGCTGACCGTCCCCGCAAACTGCAGCCCGCCCGCCGGCTGCTGGCTGACCAGCCGGTTCAGCGGGTCGTAGGTCGCGCCGGTGACCGTGTCCCCGATCTGCTCGGCCGTCCGGTTGCCGCCGGGGTCGTACGCATACGCATAGCGCTGCAGCACCGTCGCCTGCGGGTCCGTCGCCTGCTTCACGGCGCCAACGAGCTGATCGGCGGGGTCATAGCGGTAATTCCACGACACCGCCGTCGTGTCCGCCTGCTGCCGCCACGTCAGGATGTTACCCACCGGGTCGTACGTGTAGTCGAACTTCGACAGCGTCGTCCCATTCGGATACCGGTGATGGATCGTCTGCAGCCGCCGGTCGCCGGCATTCGGGAGATAGCTGTAGGCGCTCGTCTGGCCGTTCGGATAGGTCACCCCGGCGAGCCGGCTGGTGGGCCCGTCATACTGTAGCTGAAGGTCCCGAGCACGTTGGCCTCGCTCGTCACTCGCCCGAGCGCGTCGAACGCCCAGGTCACGGTGTTGGCGGCGCCGTCAATCGCGCGCGTGGTCACCCGTCCCAGGGCGTCGTAGGCATACGTGATTGTGTCGTTCGGCAGCGGGCCGTCGACGCTCGCCACCTGCCCGGCGCCGGGCTGCCCCGCCGGATGGTAGGCATAGCTCGTCACGCCCGTCCCATCCGTCATCATCGCCACCCGGGCATACGCGGCGTGATACGTGTAGCTGACCCCGGGGGTCGCGATCGCGGCGTTCGTATAGACGGTCGACAGCACCGCGTCGTCCAGCGCATACGTATAGGTCGTCACCTGCTGCTTCGGGTCGGTCACCGTCTTCAGCCGCCCGCGCAGCGGCTCGTAGGTGTAGACCGTGGCGGTGACCCCGTCGGCGCGAACTTCCCGCGTCACGCGCCCCTGCAGGTCCCGCTCCCACGTCGTCCGATGACCATTGGCTCCACCAGCGCATCCAGCGCCCCGCAGGTGCACCACTGCTGCTGGATCGTCCGGTTCAGCGGGTCGCGCGTCGCTGTCAGCCGGCGCAGCGTCGTAGTAGTACCGCGTCACCCGGCCCGCCCGATCCTGCCGGCTCCCGACATCCAGCCGTCACAGGACGTCCTTGAGGCGTGCCGACCGGATGAGGGGGCAGCATCGGCGACGCTACCACCGCTTCCTGGCGCGGAGAGGGGTTCGAGTTGTAGAGAAACCAGTGACTCGAACTCGCTCCACCGTGAAGCGGATTGTGCCATCCGGCCCGTGGAATGTCGAACCCCGGCGCTCGGGGAATCTCGGTACACCCCCCCCCGGCAGGCTCAGTGCAACCCCTTGGTGTCCGTCAAGAACCGATACCTCGTAGAAGTCCCCCGCCGCGTCGACATAAATGCCGACAAAGTCTCCGAGCCCAAGGGCCCGAGATGTGGAGGCTTCAATGGCGGGCTGAATTAAGGTCGCTTGCTGTGACAGAATCCGGTCTGAGTTCGAGTTGTGAGTATACAGGACCCGCCACAACCCGCTCGATGCAGTCGCGTCGCCCCTCCAGTCCACCTTGGGCCTCGACTGAGATCACGTAATGTCGACCGGTGGCCACGGAGAACTCAACGCTACCGTCACTCGTCGTCACCCCTAGGAGTAGTTGTCGCGTTTCGCTCACGTTCCGCGTCGTACAGTCTGTGACTTCTCCGGCCCGTACGGTTATTCCTGGAAGGGGCGACCTGTACGGGTCGACGATACGGACCCAGAGAGTCGAAGCCGGCTGTTGCAACAAGGATGCAGTGGCAATCGCAGCAACAACTGCGAACATCATCTCCGCTCCTCCTCTCGGCGCTGAGTGGCTCGCAGGGTCTCGTAGAAACGGCTGACAGCGAGTCGACGAGCCTGTGAACAGCCCGCCTGGCACTCGCCTTCAGAGGCATAACTACGGCTCTCGTATGGCTCGACCATAAGTCGCACCGCGTTGATTGCTGGATCGAGATGCCAGGCGTACTCGTGTGCTCGAGCACTTGCGGTATCCCGCACCGAGGGATCAGCTGCCGGTCGCCGCGTAACGCGCCTCGGCAGAAGCATTTCGCCGTATAACATCAAGATGCCCTCGAGTCTCCAACTTCCGTTCTCGCATCGACATGCACACGTAAACGCTGCTGACACACGAGTCATTGCAACGGCCGTCGCCGGAATCTCCCTCTGGTCAACAACTTGCTCTTGGATGTTGTTTCTCACCGTCAGCAGACCGAGACGGTCTTGGCCGACGGCGGGTGAACTCGCCGCGTATGCGTACAGATTCGGTCCGTCCACAAGTCCAAGGGGATCTTCGCTGGTCCACCGTCCCGTTGCGGCCTCATATATTCGATACAGCGTTATAGAGAGTCCCGACGCTGCGTGCGCCTGATGCCCCGTGAAACCCACTGGCGTCACATCGCTCCCTGCGGTGACGGTCCGCCGGCCCCACGGATCGAATGCATATCGCGCAAGCAGCGCGCCGGTCGCCTCAGTTACCTCCCGTACGCTGCCGAGATGATCATGCGCGAAGAACTGCGGCGTACCGGCGATCTGTTCGCCTTGCCCGAACGCTCGGCGCATCACCATCGCACCCGCAGCCGCACGCTCTTCGCAGATCGACGTCTGGCACCAAAGCACGAGCGTGTCCGTCTGCGTGCTGCCGTTCTCTTTCTCCACGACACGCACGCGACGCTGCTCGCCGTCATAACTGAATTCGGATCGGTGCGTGCCGACGTTGATCGCGATGAGCTGATTCCGCGCATCCCACTCGAAGGTACGGGTGCCATCGGCGGTGAGGTTCCCATTCGCGTCGTACGTAAACGCCTTGGGCGTCCCGAGATTATCGACGTCGAAGGCCGCCGTCGCGGCGTTCCCACTCGGGTCCGTGGCGACGACACTGACGACGTTGGTGCCCGCGGCCACCGGCACCGTCGCCTGGAACGTCTGGTCGGCCGCCGTGGCGGCGCGGACCCCCTGCACCGTCACCGTCGCCGGCTCGCTCACCGTCCCCGCAAACTGCAGTCGGCCCGCCGGCTGCTGGCTGACCAGCCGGTTCAGCGGGTCGTAGGTCGCCCCCGTGACAGTGTCCCCGATCTGCTCGGCCGTCCGGTTGCCGCCGGGGTCGTACGCATACGCATAGCGCTGCAGCACCGTGGCCTGCGGGTCCGTCGCCTGCTTCACGGCGCCGACGAGCTGATCGGCGGGGTCGTAGCGGTACGTCCACGACACCGCCGTCGTGTCCGCCTGCTGCCGCCACGTCAGGATGTTCCCCACCGGGTCGTACGTGTAATCGAACTTCGACAGCGTCGTCCCGTTCGGATACCGGTGATGGATCGTCTGCAGCCGCCGGTCGCCGGCATTCGGGAGATAGCTGTAGGCGCTCGTCTGGCCGTTCGGATAGGTCACCCCGGCGAGCCGGCTGGTGGGCCCGTCATACGTGTAGCTGAAGGTCCCGAGCACGTTGGCTTCGCTCGTTACCCGCCCCAGCGCGTCGAACGCCCAGGTCACGGTGTTGGCGGCGCCGTCAATCGCCCGGGTCGTCACTCGGCCCAGGACGTCGTACCCATACGTGATCACGTCGTTCGGCAGCGGGCCGTCCACGCTCGCCACCTGCCCGGCGCCGGGCTGCCCGGCCGGATGATAGCCATAAGTCGTGAGGCCCGTGCCATCTGTCATCGTCGCCACCCGCGCATACGCGGCGTCCCAGCTATAGCTGACCCCGGGGGTCGCAATCGCGGCGTTCGTATAGACGGTCGACAGCACCGCGTCGTCCAGCGCATACGTATAGGTCGTCACCTGCTGCTTCGGGTCGGTCACCGTCTTCAGCCGCCCGCGCAGCGGCTCGTAGGTGTAGACCGTGGCGGTGACCCCGTCGGCGCGGACCTCGCGCGTCACCCGCCCCTGCAGGTCCCGCTCCCACGTCGTCCGATGACCGTTGGCGTCCACCAGCGCATCCAGCGCCCCACACGTGCACCACTGCTGCTGGATGGTCCGGTTCAGGGGGTCGCGGGTCGCCGTCAGCCGGCGCAGCGCGTCGTAGTAGTACCGTGTCACCCGGCCGGCCCGATCCTGCCGGCTCCCGACATCCAGGCGGTCGTAGACGATGGCCTCATACGTCCCGTCCGGATACACCGTGCGGCTCGGACGATCGAAGCTGTCGTAGAGCGTCGTCACCGTATACCCATCCGCGTCCGTCACCGTCACCAGGCGTCCCTGTGTGTCGTACCCGTAGGTGGTCGTCGCCCCCGCGACCGGGCCGGTCACGGTGGAGACCCGGCCGTTGGCGTCGTAGGTCCAGGTCGTGGTCTCCTGCCGGGCGTTCGTGACGGTGAGGACCTGCCCCGCCGCATTATACGTAGACGACGTCGTCTGGCCCGCCGCGTCGATCGCGGTCTGGGCCTGATGGGCCGCGGTATACCCGGCATAGGTGGCCAGGACGTCGCTCATTCCACCCGTCGTCTGCCGCACCTGGACCCGATCGATGCCGTTGGTCGCGTACTCGTAGGTCGTCTGGCGGCCGAGCGGGTCGGTCGTGCTCAGCACCTGCCCCTGATCGTTGTACGTCTTGTCCCAGCGCTGCGTCGTCCCGCCGTCCAGCACCCGCGCGGTCACGGACGGCGTCGCGTGCGTCCCGGCCCACGCCGGGGAGGTCTGGCCCGGATAGGCATACCAGACCCGGCTCTCGAGCGGGCCGCTTGACGCTGTGGGGGACGGCGACGGACCGGATGACGTCGCCCCCGGGAAAGATCGATCGCAGCAGCCAGTGCGTCACGACCGCTTTCGTCGTGTCCCCGGGGTACAGCGACCAGGCGCGCTTGTCCCAGTAGACGGTGTTATAGGCATTCAGGGACGTGTTCGCCGACGCAAAGCCGCTCGGGACCGCGGCGGCAGGCTCCGCGTCCGGGATCCCCGCATCCCCCCATCGGAACTCCAGCCGCTCGGTCCCCCCGAGCGCATCGGTGGCCTGCACGATGGGGTTCGTATAGACGCCGGCGCGGTCGGTCTCGTAGGTGAACGTCGTGGTGCCGTAGGGCGTCGTGAGGCTCGACACCATGTCGTTCGAGCCGTAGAGGACCGTTGACGTCAGACCGATGGTGTCCGTGATCGACGTCAACCGGCCATCGGTCGTATACCCCAGCGTGGCCGTCCGGCCGAACGGATCGGTGACGCTGGTGATCTTCAAGGGGTCCAGCGGCAGATCATACGCGAGGGTCGTGACCTGGCCGATCGCGTCGGTGACCGCCGCCAGCCGGAACTGGCTGTCATAGGTGAACGTCAGGGCCTGCCCCTGGGGATCGATCACCTGCGTCAGAAACACCCGGCGCTGACCGGCCGGGGCGCCGTCCGGCTGGCCGAAGACTTCCACGGTGCCATCCGAGAGCCGCCGCTCGTAGCGGATCGGGCTGCTGGAGACCTGCACGAGCGTGGCCCGCTGCCGATAGTGGGTCGGGTAGACGCCGTAGGCGTCCGGCGGCCCGACATGATTCTCTAGGCCGCCGCCGCGCAGCAGCACCGCCACGTGTGCGGGGGTGCACTGGGTACTGGTCGCGTCGCACGTCAGCTGCCACTCCTCGGCGTAGGACAGCCAGCCGTTGAACCACCCGGTCCCCTGGTTCCCGAACGTGAACGTCTGGGGCAACAGGAGGTCGCGGGAGCTGTAGGCGAGCGCGAACTGCACGGCCGGGCCGCGGGGCGGCGTGTATGCCAGCGGCACGTCGGACACAATCAGGCCGGCATTGATCGGGCTGAACGAGTAGCCGGCCATCCCATAGTTGTTTGGCGTGCAGGTCAGGCAGGGGCTTTCGTTATCCGGTCCGCCCGGAGGGCACGACCGCCCCACGGTCTCCCTGGCTTCCTCCGCGGTGGCCGGGCCGCCATCCTTCTGCGGGCCGCTCAGGCAGGAACGCCACGTCGGACGTCTCTTCCGCCAGGGCCTGCGCATCCATCCAGACGCTGCGGCCGAGGGCGGCGTCGTCCAGCAAGTAGCGATCGCGGACCGCATCGTGGCGCACCAGCGCGGAGAAGTGCCCGATCCGCAAATGCACGATCGAGGGCACGACGGGCCTCGCCGTCGGAGTACGGGCGGCGATCACCCCGCGGATGCCGGCCGCCGCCGCCATCGACTGAAGCTCGGCCAGGGACATGCCCTGGGAGGTGGGGGTGTACCCCTCGAATGCCGCGAGCGATCGCGGGGCACCCGGCAGCACGGCAGCCAGCCGCTTGAGCGCGGCCGGTCCGGACGGGATGACGCGCTCGGGATATTGCCGCAGGTGCGCGAGGGTAAATCGCGCCTGCTTCGCCTTCGCGGCGGCCGGCCCCTGCAGCGGCCGGTCGCCCAGGCGCGCGAGCTGCTGTTCGATCAACCCGACCTGGCCCAGGCTCGCGACCATGTCCAGACTCTCGCCGATGGCGAACTGCCCGATGGCGCCCTGTGCGGCGTTTGCCTGCGACGTCAACGCCCACGCCTCGCTCAGAACGTCGAGGGCCTTCGAAATGCGCCCCGTTCGCCGGTAGACCACCCCGGTATTCGCCAGGATCGACGCGCGCCACGCCGACGCCGGATGCGCGCGAAGGAACGTTTCGAACACGCCGATGGCGTCAGGGATCTGACGTCCTCGCATACTCGCCGATGGCGTCGGCAAAGGCTCGGTTCTCTCCCGGCGTCGTCAATCCCGCGGGTACGAACGGCTCGGGAAACACGCGTGCCTGAAACACCTCCTGATCAGTGGGTGCCGCGGTGAAGGCGATCGTCGCACGCGGGGGCGTCACATGCGGCACCGTCCGGTTCACCACCATCGGTTTCGGCGGCAGGGGCGGCGCCAGTGCCGCACGCGGCGTTGGAACCGGTGGTCGTCCTTGCGCGGCCGACACGGGCACGGCCGCCATGGCCTGCAGCACAGCTAACGAGAGCGCCGTGGCGCGGAACGCTCCAGGCAGCCGCTGCACACGTGGAAAGGTCCTGTGTCGAATCATAAGTGTCCCATCAAAAAAGCTTGATCAGCGGAGGCGCGCGCCGGTGGGTTGCGTAAGGGTAATCACCGGCGGAGTCGTGTCGCCCGGCGTTGACGCGGGAACGCTGGACCGCGTCGGGTCGGTCGGGAAGGCATCAGCGCCGTCGACCACGCCGTCGCCATCCGTGTCCGCCGTGAAGGGATCGGTGCCGTTCAACAGCTCCTGGGCGTTCGAGACGCCGTCACCGTCGTAATCGGGGTTGGCCGCGGCTCCGTGGGCGCTGTCTGTGATGGCGTCAGAGATGCCGTCACCGTTGCTGTCGGCCAGCAGCGGGTCGAGACCGAACAGATATTCGCGCCAGGTGTTCAAGCCGTCGCCATCGGGATCGCCGGTAAGCCAGGTGTTCGTCGCCAGCGCGAGACCGCTGGCGGGGACGAGCTGGGTGGAGGCGGTCTGCGTGCCGTTGCCGAGCTGGGCGTCGCCGTTGAAGCCCATCGCCCACACCGTCCCGTCGGTCTTGGCGACATGGGTGCTCGAACCGCCGCCGGCAATCACGGTCGGGGCGAGCGGGGCCATGAGTCGCTTGGGCACCGGGCTCGTGCCAAGGTCCGTCGTCGGTCCAAGTTCGCCTTGATCACGTCCCCAGCCCCACAACCATCCGTCGGCGTCCACCGCGAGGGCGTGATACCGCCCAGCCGAAATCCGACGCACGTTCGTGAGCGGCTGCACCCGGACAGGTACCGACGCGACGGCGGAGACCGGCAGCGCCGCTCCCAATTGACCAACCGAGTTCTCGCCCCACGACCAGACGGTCCCATCCGCCTTCAGAGCCATGGCCCAGCCCTGACCGGCGGAGACCGCGCGCACGCTGGTCAGCCCGGGGACGCGGACGGGCACCACACGGGAGAGTCCGGAGCCATCGCCGAGCTGGCCAGTGGTGTTGCTGCCCCAGGACCACACTCGACCCGCCTCCCCGCCGTTCCCCTGGACGGCGAGGGACAGTTGGGCCGCCGCGGCGATCGAGGTCGCCCCGGACAGGCCCAACACCTGAATAGGGTTGAGGCGCGACGTCGTCGTGCCATCACCGAGCTCGCCGGACGCGTTCGAGCCCCACGCCCAGACAGTGCCGTCGCTCTTCAGTGCGAGAGAATGCGTCGCCCCCGCAGCCACCCCGATCACATTCGCAAGGCCCGCCACCTGCACGGGTGACAGCTGCTGCGTCGTGGTGCCGATGCCGAGCTGCCCGTATAGGTTCTGCCCCCACGCCCAGACGGTGCCGTCGGCCTTAACGGCGAGGGTATGGAACGCGCCGGCGGCCACCGCGGCGACCCCTGAGATCACCGACTGCGGCGTCAGGTGCCACGTTTGCCCCGGTACGCCGACTTGCCCGTTGTCATTTCGCCCCCAGCCCCAGACCGTGCCGCTGGCCGTCAGCGCCATGCCATGCCGCTCGCCGATCGCGAGCGCGCCCGAGACGACGATAGTCTGCACGTCGAACGGGGCTGGGATCGAGCCCGGACGCAAAGGCGCGCACCTTCAGGACCTGTGACCGGTCCACGACGACCGAGGCGCCTGTGGCGATGGCCGATCCCCGTCGTGGGGTCGATGCCCGTGGTGGTGTACCCGCAGCGTCGCCCCTGTCATGCTCGTGACGGTGACGACTTGCTGGGTCGCAAAGTCTCCGCCGGCCGGCGACACCGCCGGAGCGTCGGCCGCGTTCGCCACCTGAATGACGTAGGGGGCCACCGTCGACCGGGCTCGGCGCCCATCCCGCTTTGAAGGCCCGCGCCTTGACCGTCGTCGTCAGAGACAGCTCAAAGGGGTAACGGTATAGGGGCGACGCGCTGTC
This sequence comes from uncultured Acidobacteriota bacterium, assembly GCA_963750475.1. Lineage (GTDB taxonomy): Bacteria > Acidobacteriota > Vicinamibacteria > Vicinamibacterales > 2-12-FULL-66-21 > JALZOC01. Next base: position 6,638 of record CAVVQQ010000003.1, on the reverse strand, counting down.
GGGTCGGCTCCGTCCACGGTGAACCGGATGGTGACGTCCGGGTCCGTCGAGGCGATTCTCACCAGCGGCGGCGCAGCGAACGAGCCGGCGCCTGGCAAGATATCAGGGGCGATCGACGTTCCTTCATCAATCCAATAGCTCTGGGCGACACTGTCGGAGGGCGTCCAACCGGTCTTGAACGCTCTGGCGTTCACCGTCAGGGACCCGGCCACCTGGAAGGGCGCACTGTAGAATGGCGCCGTACACCCGGCTGCGACCATCCAGGGTGTAACGAATTTCTGCGCCGGCGGGGCTTGCCACCGTCACGTCTGAGCCGACGCGTAGCGACCCGTCTGTGGCGTCGTCCGGGCACCGGGACTTTCAGCTCGAACGTGGCGCTGGCCACCGCGCTCGACGGCACGCCGGTTTTCCACCCCGCCACCTTCAGGGTCCTGCTCACCCCGATGACGACCGCCCCGCCGCTCATGACCTGAGCGTCGGCCGGCGTGGGGTCCGCACCATTCAGGGTGTAGGTACAGCGCGGCGTCAGGATCGGAGCATGTGACCGTCACGCTCTGAGCTCGTACCGAACTGCCCGCCTGCGCTGCTGAGCACAGGCGTGGCGACTTTCCACGCCATGCCAGGCCCGCTGATTGCCACCGGGCTCAGACGGGTCACCGTCGTTCCGTCACCCACCTGGCCGAAGTCGTTGCGTCCCCACAGCCAGACGGTCAGGTCCGACGACAGCGCCATGGAGTGCGACGAGCCCGCGGCGATCTGGACGATGTTCGTCAGGCCGGGGACGGGCGCAGGCACCACATGCTTCGAGCGTGCCGCCGTCTCCCAGGGCGCCGGTGCTCCCGCTACCCCAGCTCCACACCGTCCCGTCCGCCGTCAGCGCCAGGGAATGACTGCCGCCCGCCGCGATCCCAATCACGCCGGCCAGTCCTGAAACTGCCACCGGGGTATCCGCTGGACATGCGTCCCATCGCCAAGCTGTCCATTGGTATTCGTGCCCCAGGCCACGACCGTGCCGTTGGCCCGCAGCGCGAGGGAGTGCGTCGAGCCGGCGGACACCGCGACGATGTCTGTGAGACTGGTGACGACAACGGGGGCCGTGCGCATCGTCAACGTGCCGTCGCCCAGTTGGGCATTTCCGTTCGCGCCCCAGGCGCGCACCGTGCCATCGTTCAGCACCGCCAGGCTGTGGGAATCGCCCGCACTGATGCCAACGACCCCGCTCGAGAGGCTGGACAGCGGCACGGGCGTGGTGCGCTGCGTGCTTGTGCCGTCACCCACGTACCCGCCGGCGCCCCAGGCGTACACCGCGCCTCCGCTGGTCCGGGCGACTGAGTGACCGGATCCCGCTGCCACATCAACGACATTTGTCAGGCCTGACACGGCGACTGGGTAGCAGCCGACTGGTCGTCGTCCCGTCGCCGAGCTTTCCGTACGCGTTGGAGCCGACGGCGAGCACGCCGCCCGTCGCGAGCACGAGCAGGGAATTATCCGGCCCGGCGTTCACGCTCACCGCACCGGTCACGCCGGCCATCGCTCGCGGCTGAAGCCGGGTGGTGACGGTGCCATCGCCGACTTGTCCGTACGGGTTGTATCCCCAGCCCCAGGCCACACCATCCGACCGCAGCGCATGGGCAGTGCCGACCGGCCGAGATGACCTTCGCGGACGCCGAGGAACCGGTGGCGGGATACGTTCCCGTCGTCGTGGCACTGGCGACCATGCCGGCCTTGAACGCTTTCGCCTTCAGCGTGTAGCTACCGATGATGATGGTGCCGCCCGACGCGATAACGGGGTCTGCGGCGGTGGGATCCGCGCCGTTCAACGTATAGCCGATGGCCGCCCCGGACGTCGCACTGGTGAGTGTGAGGGCGGTCCAGCGGCATCGGGCCCGGGCGCGGGATTGAAGACGGGCGCCGCGGCCTGAACGTGTACGCGGCCGTCGTCACGGGGCTGGTCGTGTAGTCCGGCTGATAGGCCCGGACTTTCAGCGTCGTGGTTTGGGTCAGGACCAGGGGTTCCCAATAAACGGCTGAGGCCGTCGTGGGTCAATGCCGGTGGTCGTATAGCGGATGTCGCGCCGGAGAAGGCCGTGACCGACACTGTCGCAGACGTCACGTAGGTTCCGGCCGCGGGCGCGACGGCCGGCGCGGCGAGGGTGCCGAAGTTCATCGTAAGGGTCGCGCTCGACTCTGTGCTCGGTGTCCAGTCGGTCCTGTAGGCGATCGCTTTCACGGTCGAACTCGTGCCCACGGTAAACGCCCCGGCGTAGGCCGAAGAGGATTCCGTGGGGGTCGTGCCGTTCGTGGTGTAGCGGATCGTCGCGTTGGTCGTGGAGGTGGAGAGCGTAACGGTGCGCGCGGACGTATACGTTCCGGAGCCCGGCAGATCGACACCTGGCTGACGATCAGGGTGTAGGTTTCGATCGCAACGTTACTGACCGGCATCCCAGTCTTAAAGGCCGCCACCTTCAGTGTCAGGCTTCGCGTCACGGAGACGGCGCCGCCCGACGCCACGGTGGGGTCCAGTTCCGTGGGCGTCGATCCGTCCGTCGTGTAGTGGATTTGTGCTCCGGTGGTTGCCGACGGTAATCGTGACCGTTGGCTCGAAATGCGTACGTGCCACCATTGGTACTGAGGGACGGCGTCGCCACCTTCCAGGCATACGCCGGTCCACTTATGGAAATCGGCGCGGGCCGCGCCCGCACCGTGCCATCGCCCAGCCGCCCACTGCCGTTCGTGCCCCACGTCCACACGGTGCCGCCGCTCGAAACGGCGACAGAGTGGTAGTCCCCGGCCGCCAGTGTCGTTACTGCCGATAGCCCCAGGATCGCAACCGCGGTGAGCCGGTTCGTGTAGGTGCCATCGCCGAGTTGGCCGCTGGTATTGACACCCCAGGACCAGACCGTGCCGTCACTTTTCACCGCGGCTGAATGTTCGGCCCCGCCCACCACCGCGATCACCCCGCCGAGGGCGGCGACGGCCACTGGCGTTATGCGCTGCGTTTGTGTGCCGTCCCCCAGCCGGCCGCCGTCATTCCGCCCGGTCGCCCGCACGGTACCGTCTGATTTCAGAATCACGGAGTGCTCGGCGCCAGCCGCCACTGACGTCGCACCGGTCACGCCGGACATCTGCACAGGGGCGGTCCGTTGCGTGGTCGTTCCGTCCCCCAGTTGCCCGTAAAAGTTGAGGCCCCAGCCCCACACCGTCCCGTCGGTCTTTACGGCGAGGCTATGGGAGCCTCCCGCGGCAATTGCGCTGTACCCCACGCCCATGAGCACCGGTTGGGCGGACTGGACCGTGCTCCCGTTGCCCAACTGCCCGTTGGTGTTGCGGCCCCAGGCCCAGACTTCGCCGCCGGACGTGAGCGCCAGCGCATGGTTCCGACCGGCTGCAATCGCGACGACGTTCACGAGGGTCAGCGCCTGCACGGGCGAGGTCCGCGTCGTCGTCGTCCCGTCGCCCAGTTCTCCGTAGGTGTTGCCGCCAAACCCCCACACCGACCCATCACTCTTCAAGACCAGCGTGTAGTAGGCCCCGGCGGCCACGGCGACGGCCCCGGTCAGTCCAGGGACCTGCGTAGGCGTCTTTCGGACCGTGGTGGTGCCGTCCCCGAGCTGCCCGCTGCCGTTGTCGCCGAAGGTCCAGACGGCGCCGTCTGGAGTCACCACGGCAGAATGGTTGACGCCAGCCGCCAGGGTATTCGCCCACAAGGATGCCGGGAAGAGCCAGGCCAGCACCACAAGGACGTGCCATCGGTTCAGGACTGTTCGCATTTGACCCTTTGGAGACGCAGCGGCGCTACGACCTGTGGGCGGTACCCTGGACCTGCTCCGCGCCACGAACGCTGCTATTCTCGATTCGGTGGCAGAATTCTCGGGGTCGCAGGGAAATCTCAAGCGGATTGAGCTTCCCTTTTCGTAAATTCTCGCGCTCGTAACCGGAAGGAACCGAGCGTCACAAGGAGAACCCCCGGCGGTGACGATGGTGCGCGAGGACTGGATGCACAAGGTGGCGAATCTGGCGCAGTGTGTCGTGGGGTGCGTACTCGCGGATCCGCAGCCCCACAGGGCCGCGAGGGCGCTCCTGGCGAAGGCGCCGCCCCCTGTCACACGGCTCGAAGAGATCCTGCTCTACGGATTGCTGTTTGAGGCGGCGGTTGGGGTCTGGGCAGCGCACGCCGGCGGTTATCCGCACGAAAGCTCGTCGAGGCCTTGCGCCGGCTTCTGCCGAGGGCACCACCGCGACGAGCCGTAACGAAGGCCCGTGTCGCGCGGGCGGCAAGGTCAATCATTGACGCGCACGCGAGGCGATTGAATGTCACTGCCCTTGCGCGGAGAGAGGGACTGCATGAGGTCACCCTCCGCCGCCTCTTTCGCGCGCGCTACGGGGTGTCGCCGCGCGAGTTCCAGACCCGGATTCGCATCTGCCGCGCCATCCATCTCTTTGCTGAAATGACGCCCGACATCCTTGCGGTCGCACGTAGTGTCGGCTACGGAAGTGAAAAGAACTTCTATCGCGCGGTGCGAAGTCACCGGGCTGACCCCTGCGGGCCTGCGCGACGCCCACTGGTCCTGCCGGTGGGAATCGTGCTCACGCCTCGGCTCGGTGCATCCTCCAGGCTGCGGAGACGTGCAGGGCACAGCGAGGCGCAATCTCGGGGCGCACCTTCAAGAGACGTGACCTTGAAGTCCACTGCATCCCGCCGCTGCCGGAAGGGCCGCCTCCAGGATTGACTTCGATCGTGACCCAAGGGACCGCTTCAGGATCAGGAAACGCTTCTGACAATCCCGTGGCAAGGTGACCTGCTGGGCGTTTTTCGGACCAGCTGAAGCCTGAGAGAATAGCGCCCTTCACCGACGAGGGGCTTATGAAGAAGACCCGGTTCACGGAAGAGCAAATGGTCACGATCCTGCGGGAGGCCGACGAGAAGTCGGTGCCGGACGTGGCCAAGAAACACGGCGTCAGCAGCCAGACCATCTACGGGTGGCGCAAGCACTTTGGGTCGCTGGAGCCGGCTGACATCAAGCGGCTCCGACAGCTGGAGCAGGAAAACGGGCGCCTCAAGAAGATCCTCGCCGACCGCGATCTCGAGGTCGACGTCCTCAAGGAGATCACCCGAAAAAAATGGTAGGCGCACGCGTGCGCCGGCAGCAGGTCGCCTACGCCCTCGGGCGTGGCCTGTCGAGCCGCCGCGCGTGCGCCTTGCTTTCCGTCGCGCGGTCGACGCTCGGGTATCAATCGCGCCTGGCCGCGAAGGATACGCCGGTGCTGACGACGATGCGTGACTTGGCCGGTCAGTATCCGCGGTACGGCTATCGGCGGATCCGGATCTTCCTGCAGCGAGCCGGCCATGCCATGAGCGCCGACCGGGCCCATCGACTCTGGCGGCAGGCGGCGCTCCAGGTGCCGCGCCGCCGACCGCGTCGGCGGGCTGCGGTGAGCCGTCCGCGGCCCGTGCCCTCGACGATGCGCAACCACGTGTGGGCGTACGACTTCGTGTTCGATACCTGTGCCACTGGTCAAACGCTGAAGTGCCTGACGGTCATCGACGAATGGACCCGCGAGTGCTTGGCGATTGACGTCGCCGGCGGGATTCGCTCGGGCCGCGTGATCGAGGTGCTGACACAGCTCGTGAGTGTCCACGGCGCGCCGCGCTATCTGCGATCCGACAATGGCCCGGAGTTCGTCGCCTGCGCGATCCTGCGCTGGCTGACGGCCGCGGGAATCGAGACGGCGCTGATCGATCCCGGGAAGCCGTGGCAGAATGGCGCCGACGAATCATTCAACGGCAAGTTCCGCGATGAGTTCCTGGCGCTGCAGTGGTTCCGCAATCGCGTCGATGCGAAGGTCGGCATCGAGCAGTGGCGGCGGCATTACAACGAGGTGCGGCCCCATTCGAGTCTGGGCTACCTGACACCGGCGGAGTTCAAAGCGACCTTGGCAGCCACGACCACGGAGGGGGGCTCGGCGGCTGCGCCGCCTCGCCCTGACCAGGACGATCAAAGACCCGACGATCCAATCACGTTAACTGGCGCTGTTTTCCAGTAACGATTGGTCCGAAGAAAGCCGGCAGGTCAGAACGCTGCGCCCAAGCAGTGCCGACGAATCCCGCAGCTGCTAGCGAGAGTACCCACACGAGGATGAATGCCACTCCGCGTCGCGACAGAAGCTGAATGCTCATGGGAAAGCACCTCCAACTTTAGAGCAGCTCGAACACCGAGCCCGCGCCAAAGAGGTCCAAGTCTACGGCATAAGGGTGGTGTCCGTCGCGGAAGCGGTTGCCCGGCTCCCCCGTCCCAATCCATCGGTCCTCGATTCGCGCCCGCGTTCGTAAAACGCGATGGCCCGAACGGCCGCATCTCGAGCCTGAATCGTTCGGTCGTGATGCACCACGAGTACGAGAACGCGGCCCCGGGAGCGAGCAGAACCCAAGGCGTGACAGCAGCAAACCAAGCGATAAATCCCGTCGCAATGGTGAGCGCGAACGCGCCGAGTCGGGCGTACGCAAACCGCGCATCCAGCTGCTCCAGCCGTGCATGGGCGGACCGGAGCGCGGCGAGACGCCCCCGGTAGACGGCGACCGGATCCGGAAACACGGCTCGATTTTCTCATTGTTTCGGACAATGCCGCAGTTTCCCGGC
>CAVVQQ010000002.1:1052500-4395905 GCA_963750475.1 uncultured Acidobacteriota bacterium | reverse complement strand
GTCAGGCGTCAGGTTGGCGGTGTAGCTGATGCCCCAGGGGCCCGCCCATGCGGTGCTCGACGCGGTCGCGGACATGATCCAGGGGCCGGATGGGGCGGGTGGCGGCGGCAGCTTCATCGCGGCCGGGTGGCCGGAAAGCATTGCGGACATGTCCGGCTCGGGCCCGTTCGCCCCCTGCTTCCACGGGGTGTGGCAATCGTTGCACCCGCCGGCGGTAACGATGTATTTGCCGCGCGCGATCGCCGCCGCATTGCCGGCCGCTTTGGCAGCAGGCTGGGCCGCCGGGTTGGCGCCGTTACCCTGTTCCCCTGCCGCCAGCTGGCCTGCGCCGGCCAGCAGGGCGACGACCGCCGTCAGCGCGATTCCGGACCTCTTCACCTGCATTCCGATCCTCCTTGTGTTGTGCCTTACCGGGCCGCTGAGGCCGGAGATACCGGCGCCACGTCCTCGGCAATCCATCGTCTTACGAGCGCCACCGCTTCTTCATCGACGACCCGGCTGCCAAGCGGCGGCATCTGCAGCAGCGGGTTGCGCGACGACATCCGCGCCAGGACCACGCTCTTCTCCGGACGGCCGGCGCAGACGCGCTCGACGATGTCGTCGGCGTCCGGCATCTTGAAGTGGCTGGGGCGCCCGACGGCGGTGAGGAGCACCGCGGGCCGGGCGTCGACAGGCCCCGACAGCCGGTAATTCAGGCCGAAGGCGAGCGAGCTGAGCTCGCCGGCGTCGCTGTGGCAGCCGCCGCAATTGGCGTGCAGGTAGCCCATCGCGGCCCGTGCCGTGGCGGTCGGCGCCTCGATTCGTGGCGGCTCTTCGAGGAAGCCGCGGGGCAGCCGGCGCACCAGGCCGCGCGCGACCATTCCGGGAAGGTCGAGGTCGCCCGCTCGTGGCGTTTCGGCGTGCGGCGCGTTCGGGTCGCGGTCGGGGGAGAGCTGGAGAGCGGTCACCCCGAGGACGCGCACCGGGCCGGCCATGTGGCAGGCGCGGCAGTCGGTCTGCGAAGGAATCGCGTGGCGGATGCCGTCGGCAATCGGCACGCTCTGGCGGAGGCCCTCCGCCGGGGCGAGGACGGCGTCGCTCTCGTCGTCGTTCCAGACGTAGCTGGCGAACTGCCAGCCGGCCCGGGTGCGTTCGATGAACCGGGTCTCGGCGCGCCGCGCGAACCGGAACTCCTTCCAGAGCCGGGTGCCGACGGGGAACTGCCAGACGTCAGGGTTGGCGGCGTCGATGAACCGGCCGCGGGGGATGTTGATCCAGCGCGATTTCCGGGCGCCGTCCGACCAGAGCGGGTATTGGGGCGTGAACGGGAGGTTGGCTGGCGCGATGGTGCGGCTGTTCCAGTCGGAATACAGGCCGGTGTCGCGCAGGTGGGCCGGGCGGGGTGCCTGGAAAGAAGTCTCCGTCCCGGCATCCCGCGTCGTACACAACGTCACGAAGATCGCGGCGCTGATCCACACCGCGCATGTCCGAGCGCTCACGGCGACACGTCTCCCTCAGCGAGCGATGGTTGATGAAGCGAGTAGCTAGCGCTGCCGCGACGAGGGCGGCACCATCCCCTTGATCCGTAGATACGTCACCAGGTTGCCGTAGTGTTCCGCGAAGTGGCCGTAGTTGATGATCAGGAGGAACGATCGCGGGCCCTTGCCCATGTCGAACGGCAGATCGACGACTTCGGATCCTCTGGCATCGGTCAGGGTGTCGTAGGCGCTGTCGCAATAGGCGATCGCCTCAGTGAGCGCCTTGACGATCGCGTCCTTGCCGGTGGCGGTCTTCTCGAAGTGGTCTTCGCTGAAAGGGGCCGCCTCGCCTTTGACGGGCGCGCAGAACGCGTAGCTGGCGCCGGCGACGTGGGCGAGGATCTGCCCGTAGGTGCGAACCGTCTCCACCGGCTTGAAGGCGTAGTTCGCCTCGTCCATCATCGTCGCGGACTCGCGGAGGTTGCCCTTCATCGAATCCCAGTTCTGCTTGAGCGCCGCACTCACCGAGGGGGCGGCAGTCCTGGCGGCGCCGGGTGTCTGTGCCGCCGCGCCGCCCGCCATCGCCATCACCGACAACCACGCAAGAACGGTCTTCGCGCCCATCACGGCCTCCTTCGAAAAGATGGCAGATTCTACTCCCGAAGCGCGACCGGGGCCAGTCAAACCGGAGGGGCGGGACGATTGCGTAAACACTTCCCGGCGGCGGGCGTATCTAACCGCCGGCGGGCCCTTTCATTGCGTGTGGATTCGATACGGTGTAGCCTACGGCACCCGACAGCCCCGCAGAGCCGGCCGACGGTCCAACCCAGGCATCCGCTCGCAATTGAGGAGACTTTGAAATGGAAAGCAGGCGCAGGTTCTTGCAGGTGTCGGCGGCGGCCCTGACGGCGGCGGCGGCGAAACCGCTGTTCGGCGCGGGTATCCAGGGAGCGAACGACCGGGTCCGCATGGGGATCATCGGCACCGGCAACCGGGGCGGCCGGGTGTTCGACTCGCTGGTCCGGCAGAAGGACTGCCAGTTCCTGACCGCCGCGGAGGTCAACAAGGCGAAGCTGGACCAGTGGATGACCGCGGCGCGCCAGACCTTCAATCTCAAGGTCGAAGGCGACTACCGGCGGATCCTCGACCGCAAGGACATCGACGCCGTGCTCATCGCGACGCCCGATCACTGGCACAGCCAGCAGCTCGTCGACGCGATTTCGGCCGGCAAGGACGTCTACGTCGAGAAGCCGGCCTCGAACACCGTCCCCCGCATCAATGCGATGCTCGATGCCTACAAGAAGGGCAAGCAGGTCGTCCAGGTCGGCACCCACCAGCGCAGCTGGGACCATTTCATCGAGGCCAAGAAGTTCCTCGACGGCGGGACGCTCGGCACCATCACGCACGTCATCATCGTCCAGCCCGGCTCGTACGCCCGGGCGCAGGAGCCGGAGGCGCCGGTGCCGGCGGGCCTCGACTGGGAGGGCTTCCAGGGGCCGGCGCCCCGCAAGCCGTTCAAGCCGTCGCGGCTCGGGTTCCGGGCCTGGTATGACTACGGCGGCGGCCTTGTCGCCGACTGGGGTGCGCACCACGTCGATGTCGCCCACTGGTTCATGAACGCCGACGGCAAGGTGCCGATCAGGACGACGGCCAACGGGGCGTTCCTGGCGGTCCCGAACGCGGACCCCGAGCAGGTGCCCGACACGTTCTCGATTTCCTGGCTGTACGACAACTTCATCATGACGTTCGCCAACGGCGAGGTCTACATGGGCGACGGGATCGAGAACTGGGGCGTGTTCTTCATCGGCAATCGCGGTTCGCTGCAGGTGAACCGCCAGGGCTGGGCGGTGCGGCCGGTCGTGCCGCACGTCATTCGCAAGCAGGGTCCGCCGCCGCCGCCGACAGCGGGCGGCGTCACGCTCGGGGCGGGCGGCGCGGCGATTGCGCCGGGCGCCCCCGGCGCGGGCGGACCGGGCGGTCCCGGCGGACCGGGCGGCCGCGGCAATCGCGGCGGCGGCGCCGGGGCCAACCTGCCGCCGGTCGAGGCGAAGATGTACGTGAACCCCCGCGGCGGCGTCGAAGAGGACTATCCGCTCGACGCGCACACGCGGAATTTCCTCGACTGCATCAAGTCGCGCCAGAAACCGAACGCCGACATGGAGATCGGCTATACGCCGCCCTGCCCTGCCTCCTCGCGCTCGAGTCCCTCCAGCAGGGCAAGCCGCTCGGGTGGGACGCGGCCGGGCGGAAGAGCAAGGCGATCTGAGAACCGGCTTCCCGCTTCCCGCGTCCTGCTTCCCGCTGCCGCCGACTTTCCGGAGACTGGCCGGAACGGGGAGGGAGCAGGTAGCGGGTAGCGGGTAGCGGGTAGCTGGAAGCTCTCAATGACAGATCTTCGCGTCGCGCTGCTCGGTCAGGGCTTCATGGGCAAGGCCCATTCGAACGCCTATTGCCAGGCGCCGCATTTCTACGATCTGCCGTATCGCACTTCGCCGGACGCTGCTCTGCGGCCGGGATGTCGCGTCGCTGGCGGCGATGGCGGCGCGCTGGGGCTGGGAGGAGACGTCCACCGACTGGCGGCCGCCATCGATCGTCCCGACATCGACGCCATCGACATCGCGCTTCCGAACCACCTTCACGCGCCGGCGGCGATTGCCGCCGCCGAAGCCGGGAAGATGGTCTTCTGCGAGAAGCCGCTCGCGCTCTCGGTCGACGAAGCCCAGGCGATGGTCGCACGCCGCACGGCGGCGTGCCGACGCTGGTCTGGTTCAACTACCGGCGCGTGCCCGCCGTCGCCTACGCGAAGCAGCTCATTGACCGACGGCCGGCTGGGCACGATCTTCCACTACAACGCCGCCTACAAGCAGCAGTGGGGCGCCGATACTTCGCGCGCCGCGACCTGGCGCATGGATCCCGACACTCGCCGGCTCGGGCGTCGCCGACGACCTGTTGACGCACCTCCTCGACACCGCGCTCTACCTCAACGGCCCGATGACCGAGACGGTCGCGCGTGCCCGCACGCTCGCGCCCGGCCGGGCGGTCGACGATGCGGTGATGGCGCTCGTGGCGTTCGCGAACGGCAGCGCCGGCACGTTCGAGTCGACGCGCTTCGGCATCGGCTGCAAGAACCAGAACCGCTTCGAGATCCACGGCTCCGGCGGCATGCTCGGCTTCAATCTCGAGCGCCTGAATCATCTCGAGTTCGTCGACGCCACGGTCCCGTCGACCGAGCAGGGACCGCAGCGATCTGCTCGTGACCGACCTGAAGCATCCGATCTTCGGGAATTTCTGGCGGCCCGGCCACATCATCGGCTACGAGCACACCTTCATCGCCACGCTGGCGGAATTCCTCCTCGCCCGGCACCGCGGGGAGGCGTTCCATCCTGATTTCACCGACGCGCTGGCGGTGCAGCAGGCGCTCGACGCCGTGCAGCGCTCGGCGGCGACCGGCCAGTGGACCAGCGTCAACCCCTCGTGAATCCAGGCAGACGGAACGACCATGAGCGCGGCGGTCAGTGAACCGGGTCTCTCACCACGGGCCCGCTGGACGATTGTCGGGCTGCTCTCGGCGTCGATTGCCATCAACCTGCTCGATCGCCAGGTCCTGTCGGTCCTCGCCTCCGAGCTGCGGGCGGAGTTCAAGTGGACCAACGCCCAGTACGGCTACATCGCCGTGTTCTTCAACCTCGGCATGATGCTCGGCCAGGTGCCGGCCGGGGCGCTGATGGATCGGCTCGGCGCGCGCACCGGCCTGGCGCTGATCTTCGTCGCCTGGTCGCTCATCGCCGCGGCGCACGCGGTCGTCGGCAGCGTCGCCGCCGCGCTCGGCCTGAGCACGCTCGCCGGGTTCATCGCACTCCGCTTCGTGATGGGGCTCAGCCAGTGCGGCAACTACACCGCCGGCATCAAGGCGGTCGCCGGGTTGTTCTCGTCGACGACGCGTTCGCGCGCGGGGGGCATCTTCAACGCCGGCGCCCAGTTCGGCTCGGTGATTGCCCCTCCCATCGTCGTCTTCCTCGCCAGCACGTTCGGCTGGCGGATGGCGTTCGTCATTCCGTCGCTCGTCGGTCTGCTCTGGCTGCTGCCATGGCTGGCGGTGTTTCCCGACAAGGAGCGGATGACGGCGACTGTCGATCAAGCCGGCCGGCGCGGCGGCCGGGCCGGGGCCGGCGGTCCCGCTCGGGCAGCTGATCCGGAATCACAAGGTGCTGGGGCTGTTCCTGATCCGGGTGTTCACCGGCCCGATCACGACCTTCTACTGGACCTGGCTGCCGCTCTACCTGCGCACCGGGCGCGGGATGTCGTTCCTGGCGGTCGGCTTTTTCGCGTCGGTCCCGAACCTGATCGGCATGAGCGGCAACGTCCTCGGCGGCATGCTGACGGATCGGCTCGTCAAGGCGACCGGGTCGCCGGACCTGGGACGCAAGATCGCCTTCACCTGCGCCTTCGTGCTCGGCGCGTTGAGCATGACGATGCCCTTTGTCGCCAACGACTATCTGGCGGTGGTGCTGATGGGCCTGGCGCTGTTCGGCAACCAGTGGGTGTCGGCGACCTACATCGGGACCGTCGGCGACGTCGTGCCGCAGCAGCTCGCCGGCCGCGTCAACGGCATCGCGGGATTCGGCGACAATGGGGCGGCGCTGCTGGCGGTCCTCTACACCGGCGTCATCGTCGACAAGTACGGATGGACGCCGGTCTTCTTCGGGGCCGGGATTCTGCCGTTCCTGGCGATGGCGAGCGTCTTCCTGGTGCTGCGAAAGATCGAGCCGGCGACGTTCGCGCCGGTTCGGTGAAGTTGCCGTGTAGAATCAACGGCTTGGCGTAAAGATGAGTGTCCCCCTGGAGGGCGCATGCGAGCAACGCTGACGGCGGCGGGCGCGGCGGGGTTGATGATCGCGGCGGCAATCGCCCGCGGCGGCGCGCAGGCACCGGCGGCCTCGTCGCCGGCGCTGGAACTGCCCGCGGTGATTGCCGCGCCGAAGCCGTTCGTGCCGCCCGGCTTCACGGCGATCTTCGACGGCCGGAGCCTGGCCGGCTGGCACGTCAGCCGGACGAACCATCATGGGACGACGCCGGATTTTCACGTGCTGCAGGGAACGATTGTCGCGACGCAGAGTCCGCTCGGGCGGGGCGGCATCCTCCTGACCGACCGGAAATACCGGAACGTCGAGATCTACATGGAAGTGAAGCCCGACTACGGCTGCGACAGCGGGCTGTTCCTGCGCTCGAACGAGGCCGGCGATGCCTACCAGGTCACGATGGACTACCTGCCGGGGGGCAGCATCGGCGGAATTTACGGCGAGGGGCTCGAGGGGGTCAACGGCCAGGACAACAGCGCCGCGGGGCGCGCCCGGCGGGCCGCGGCCCAGCGCGCCGCCGCCCCTCCGGCGGCCGCGCCGGCAACCCCGGTCGTCGGCGGCATTCCGCTCGGCGGCACGACCGGTCTCGGCGATGCGCCGTGGATGAAGGCGTGGAAGCGCGAGGACTGGAACGCGATTCGGGTCCGCATTGCCGGTGATGCGCCGCACATCACCGTGTGGGTCAACGATCAGCAGGTCACCGACGTCACCGACACCGCCAACCACGCGGCCGGCGGCATCACCGAAGGGCCGATCGGCATCCAGGTCCATGGTGGGAATCGCTGGGTTCCGGCCGGGTTCTGGCGGTGGCGGACGATTGCCGTCAAGGAACTGCAGCCCGATGCCCGCTAGCGCGGTGGCGGCTGCCGCACACGAGGTCCGCCCGACATGAGTGTTCCGTCTTCCCGGGCCGCCACGGCCCCGGCCTTCGACGCGCCGGCCGGCCGTCCGACGCGGGCCCGCAACATCGCGGTCGCCTACACGCTGGTCCTGGCCGTCATCACCTACATCGATCGCGTGTGCATCTCGATGGCGGCGCCGGCGATGCAGCGCGACCTCGGACTCTCGCCCATTCAGATGGGCTGGGCGTTCTCGGTTTTCGGCTGGTCGTATGCGCTCTTCGAAGTGCCGGGCGGATGGCTGGCCGATCGCATCGGACCGCGCCGCGTGCTGATGCGGATTGTCATCTGGTGGTCGTTCTTCACGGCCGCGACCGGGTGGGCGTGGAACTTCACGTCGCTCATCGTGACGCGCACGCTCTTCGGCGCGGGGGAGGCGGGCGCCTTCCCGAACATGACGCGGATCTTCACCACGTGGCTGCCGGCGACGGAGCGCGAGCGGGCGCAGGCGACGCTGTGGCTGGCGACGCGCTGGGGCGGCGCCCTGACGCCGCTGCTGGTGGCCTACATCTTCCAGTACCTGAGCTGGCGCCGGACGTTCGAGGTGTTCGGGGTGCTCGGGGTCGTCTGGGCGATTGCCTTCTACATCTGGTTTCGCGACGATCCGGCGACCCATCCAAGTGTCAACAGCGCCGAGCTGGCGCTCCTGCCGCCGGCGCGCGAGACCGCGCCGGTCAAGGGCCACCTGCCGTGGCGGCTGCTGATTTCGACGCCGGCGGTGTGGCTGCTCTGCCTGCAGTACGCCTGCCTCGCCTATGGCTGGTGGTTCTACGTGACGTGGCTCCCCACCTACCTGCGCAACTCGCGCGGCACGAGCATCAAGATGAGCGCGCTGCTGGCCGGCCTGCCGCTGCTGATGGGAGGCGTCGGCTGCCTGATCTCGGCCGCCATCATCCCGCGGCTGGCACGGTCGCTCAACAGCGTGGCGCGGGCGCGGCGCATGGTCGCCATTACCGGCTTCCTCGGCGCATCGGCGTCGATTCTCGTCTTCACGCGCGTCCACGACCCGCGCCTGGCGATGTTCGTCCTCGGCTTTGCCGGGCTGTTCAACGACTTCGTCATGCCGGCGGCGTGGGCGGGCTGCATGGATATCGGCGGCCGTTATGCCGGCACCGTCGCCGGCAGCATGAACATGATGGGCAGCATCGCCGGAGCGCTTTCACCGCTCGTCGTCGGCTACCTGCTGGCCTTCACCAACCAGGACTGGACGCTGACGTTCTACGTCTCGGCGACGATCTACAGCCTCGGCGCGGTGTGCTGGATCTTCCTCGATGCCCACACCCCGATGGAGGGGGCGATCGCGCCAGTAGCCAGTAGCCAGTAGCCAGTAGGGACTGGTTACGCGCTATGGGCAAAAATAGTTGGCAGCTGGGAGCTGGGAGCGGGGAGCTGGAAGCTGGTAACGGGAAGCTGGCAGCGGGAAACGGGAACTTATTTCATGCCCGACGAGAGCAACGATTTCGAACTGGCCCTGAGCCGGCGGCACCTGCTGCGGCTGGCAGCCTGCGCGCTGGCGCTGCCCGGCGCCGCGGACTTCTTCAGCGCCTGGCTGCAGGCCGCGCCCCAGACCCACGCCGCGATGACGGCCCCGCCGGAGCCGCCGCTGCTGCGCGATTACCGGCCGAAGTTTTTCGACGCCGCCGACTTCGCGGCGCTCCAGGCGTTCACCGAGATTCTCATCCCGACCGACGACACCCCCGGGGCCCGCGAGGCGCGCTGCGCGCACTTCATCGACTTCGTGCTCCAGGCCTCGGTCGCGCATGCGCCCGACACCGTCAGGCAGTGGCGGGCGGCGATGCAGTCGCTGCGGTCGGCCGGCTTTCACGACGCCGATGCCGCCGGGCGCACGGCGCTCGTGGCGGCGATGGCGGCGCCCGAACGGGACGGCGCCGCCACCCATCAAGCGTTTGCGGCCTACCGGCTGATCAAGCAGCAGAACACGTTTGCCTTCTACACGTCGCGCGCCGGCATGATCGAATGCCTCGACTACCGCGGCAACTCCTACAACGCGACCTTTCCGGCATGCACCCATCCGGAACATCAGGTCGTCTGACGGCGCTCGCGCCGTCCTGGACAGAGCGATGAAATACGACGTCGTCGTGGTCGGATCGGGCGCGTGCGGCGGCTGGGCGGCGATGGAACTGGCGCAGGCCGGCCTCCAGGTACTGATGCTCGAGGCCGGAGGGCGGATCGAGCCGGCGCAGGAATTCCGCCATCGCTTCCTGTATCAGCTCGACTACCGCGGCCGCGGCGAGCCGGGGCTGCTGCGGCGGTATGCCGGCAGCGAGCGCAACTACCGGATCATGATCGACAACACCGAGAACCCCTATACGACCTCACCGGAGACGGTCTACAGCTGGGGGCGATCGCGGTGTCTCGGCGGCCGGACGCTGCACTGGGCGCGGGCCACGGACCGCATGGCGGACTACGAGTTCAAGGCCGCATCGCGGGACGGCTACGGCATGGACTGGGCGGTCTCCTACGCCGACATGAAGCCCTACTACGATCGGGTGGAGCGGTTCATCGGCGTCAGCGGGGCGAACGAAGGGCTGCCGCAGTTCCCCGACGGTGAGTTCCTGCCGGTGATGCCGCTCAATTGCGCGGAGACGATCTTCACCGCCGCCGCGAAGGGGCTCGGCTGGCCGGCGACCCACCGCCGGCTGGCGCAGCTGACGCGGCCGCACAACGGCCGTCCGCCGTGTCATTACTGCGGCAACTGCGTCAACGGCTGCGACGTCGGCGCGATGTTCAACCCGATTGCCGTGACGCTGCCGCCGGCGCTCAAGACCGGCCGTCTCGAGATCCGCACCGACAGCGTGGTGGCGCGGGTGCGGATGGGCGCGGACGACCGCGCCAGCGGCGTCACCTACATCGAGCGCGCCACGAAGAAGAGCGTCGACGTCGATGCCGCCTGGGTGATCCTGGCGGCCTCGACGCTCGAGAACACCCGCCTGCTCCTGCTCTCGGCCAAAGGCGGGCTCGGTAATTCCAGCGGCACCCTCGGGCACTACATGATCGACCAGATTGGCGGTGGCGGCGTCAGCGGCATCCTGCCGAAGCTGCGCGGCGGACCGAGCCGGCTGGACGACGGCAAGATGGCGGGGATGACGATTCCGACCTTCCAGAACTACGACCGCCAGTCGCAGCGGAAGGACTTCATTCGCAGCTACGTGATGAATGCCACCGGCGGCCAGACCGAGTTCCCGCAGTTTGCGGCCGGCCTGCCCGGCTACGGATCCGAGTGGAAGAAGGATGTGAAGAGCCGCTACGTCGCCCAGGCCCGGGTCTGGAACGCCGGCGCCGAGATGCTCGCGCGGAAGGAGAACTTCGTCGAGCTCGATCCGGAGGTGACCGACGCGTGGGGCATCCCGGTGCTCAAGATTCATTTCACGCACGGCGACAACGACTACAAGCTCCTCGCCGATTTCCAGCAGCGCGCCGAGGAGCTGTTCCGCAAGGCCGGCGGTGAAGTGATTCCGACGGCGCCGGTGGCGCCGGCGGGCTTCCCGGGCGGGCCCGGCGCGCCCGAAGGGACGGGCCGGTCGGGTGGCGGCCGCGGCCGCGCCGCGGCTGCTTCCGCCGCCGGGGCGCCGGCGGCGCGGCGCCCGCTCGGCAGCTCTATTCACGAAGTCGGCACGGCGCGGATGAGCGTCGATCCGCGGGAGGGGGTGCTCAACTCGTTCTGCCAGGCCCACGACATCGCCAACCTCTACGTCTTCGGCGGCAACGCCTTTCCCTCGACCGGCGACAAGCACCCGACGCTGACGATGATGGCGCTCGCGGCGCGCGGCTGCGATCACCTGATGGAGAAGGCGAGGGGAAGGGCCATATAAAGGCGCCAGGGCGCAGGGGAACTAGCCGAGGTGGCGGAGGACTTCCGGATTGAGGATGTCCATCGCCTCGAACTGGTGCCGCTCGGCGAGGGCGATGTTGTGCAGGGCGCGCTCGGCAAGGCGGATGTTGGCTTCGGCGGTGTTGCTGCCGACGTGGGGGGCGAGGATGACGCGCGCGGCCGTGCGCAGGTCCTTACCGGAAACCGGTTCGTAGGGCTCGCGGTCGTAGACGTCGATGGCGGCGCCGCCGAGGCGTTCCGCAGCCAGCGCGTCGAACAGCGCCGCTTCGTCGACGACGGCGCCGCGGGCGGTGTTGATCAGCCAGGCATCGCGGCGGAGCAGGGCGAGGCGTTCGGCGTTGATGAAGGCGGCATTCTCAGCCGTCGCGGGAATGTGCAGGCTGACGTAATCCGCCTCGCGCACGGCCGCGGCGAAATCGTCCGTGAACACATCGAAGTCGGCGTCGCCAGACCCGGCGCCGGATCGGCGGTAGCCGACGACCCGCATGCCGAGGCCGGCGCGAGCGATGCGGGCGGTGGCACGGCCGATCGTGCCGCAGCCGACGATCGCCACGGTGCTGCCACTGAGCTCGCGGCCGGGGCGCGGGTCCCATCGGCCGGCGCGCATCCCGGTCATGCCGTGCTCCAGATGGCGCGCCGCCGCGAGAATCAGGAGGATCGCGAACTCGGCCACCGACTGGTGCAGCACCCCCGGCGTGTTGGTGCAGAGCAGCCCCGCCGCGGTGGCGCGGACCTTGTCGATGCCGTCGTGCCCGACGCCGTACCGGGCCAGCACCGCGCCCCGCTGAAGCGCCGCGTAGAGCTCCTGTTTGTAGACGAACGGACCGACGATGGCGTGGCGGGCGCCGAGGCTGCGGATCGCGGCAGCCAGCTCGGCTTCGCCCGGCGGGGCGGCGACGCAGCGCACGGGACTGGCAGTGAAGACCGATTCCGAGCGACGGAATTCCGGCTCGGTGACGACGATCACGGGCGGTTGCGAAGGCATGTAGTGTTATATACGGTTTTTCACCGGAGGTTCCTTGTGCGCATCCGAGCAGCCGCATTCATCGTCTCGACCTGCTGTGCCGCCGCCGTCCTGCACGGCCAGCAGCCGGCGCAGGGCACCCAGCCAGCCCCCCCCGCCGCTCCGAAGGCCGCCACACCGCCAGCGAGCCCGGCGGCCGATGCCAACGGCAACCCGCTGCGGCGGGCGAAGAGCGGCCACGTCTCGAATTACGACGAGGCGAAGGTCGCCCCCTACGTGCTGCCCGATCCGCTGGTGCTCGCCAACGGCGCGCGCGTGACCGATGCCGAGACCTGGCGCACCGAGCGGCGGCCCGAGATCCTGCGGGTCTACGAGACGAAAGTGTTCGGCCGCATCCCGGCGGAGACGCCGAAGGTGACCTGGAGCGTCAAAGCCACCGACCCTGCCGCACGCGGTGGCAGCGCGCTGATGAAGCAGGTCGTCGGCGCGGTCGGCAGCGGTCCTGGCGCGCTGGCCATCAACCTGACGGTCTACACGCCGGCCAAGGCGGCCGGTCCTGTGCCGGTGATTCTGCTGGCCAATTTCGGCGGTGGCGGCACCCCGATCCGCGCCGGCGGCGGCGCCGACGCCGGCGATCCGCCGGTCGCGGCCGAGATCCTGGCGCGCGGCTGGGGCTATGCGATGTTCGGCTACCAGGACGTCCAGCCCGACCGCGCCGACGCCCTCGACGAGGGCATCATCGGCCTGACCTCGGGCGCGATGCAGTCGCCGGGCCCGGGGCAGTGGGGCAGCATCGGCGCCTGGGCGTGGGGCGTCCGCCGCGCCATCGACTACCTCGAGACCGACAAGTCGGTCGACGCGCAGCGGATTGCCCTCCAGGGCCATTCACGGCTCGGCAAGACCGCGCTCTGGGCGTCGGCCCTCGACGACCGCATCAAGGTCGTCTACGCCAGCTGCTCGGGCGAGATGGGGGCGGCGCTGTCGCGGCGGGACTGGGGCGAAAGCATCGACGATATGACCCAGAATTTTCCGTGGTGGTTCGCGGAGGATTTCCAGAAGTACACCAGCCGCTGGAACGAACTGCCGGTCGACGCCCACATGCTGATCGCCCTCAGCGCGCCGCGGCCGGTCTTCATCACCGGCGGGACCACGGATCAGTGGGCCGATCCGGTCGGCATGTACCTCGCCGAAGTGGCCGCCGGTCCGGTCTACCGGCTGCTCGGTAAGCGCGATCTCGGCGCCGCGAGCGTGCCGCCGCCGCTCGACACGCCGATCATCACGGGAGACCTCGGCTTTCACTATCACACGGGCGGCCATGCGGCGACGCCGGCCGACTGGCGGGCGTTCCTCGAGTTCGCCGGGAAGTATCTGAAGTAGTCAGCCGCGCGCGATGAAGACGGCGTAATACCCCATCATCACCGCCATGGCGGCGGTCGTCAGCCACAGCGCCGCGGTCGTTGCCGCCGACGGGGCGACCTCGGCCGGCAGCCGGCGATGACGCAGGAAAATGGCGCCGGCGCCGATCACCGGCAGCATGATGGCCTGCACGATGCCGCCGAGCATCACCATCGTGACCGGCGCCTGGACGGTGAAGAAGAGCGCGACCGGCAGCAGGCCGAGCAGCACGATGAACCGGTTCTGGAACGCCACTCGTCTGGCGGTGTCGTCTGCGTCGAACCGCCCTGCGAGCCGGCACAGGTCGGCGAACAGCCGCGAGTGCGCGGCGGTGGCGGCGAACACCGTGCCGTAGAGCGTCGCGATGGCGCCGACGTAGAAGACGCCGAGCGCCCAGCCGCCGAGCGTCTGGGTGTAGAGATTCGAGAGCACCGGAATCATGTCCGCGCTCGCCGGCACGAGCCCCATGCCGTGGAGCACGCCGGCGCCGAGCAGGTAGAAAGCGATCGTGGCGGCGGTGTAGATCACCATCGACACGGTGATGTCGAAATGCATCACCCGGATCCAGCCGCGGGCGCGCCGCTCCCAGCCGCCGCCGGCCGTACGTGGTCCGGTGAACTGCGCGTACCCTTTCTCGACGCACCAGTAGGGATACATGAACAGCTCCGCCGCGCCGACGCCGGTGATGCCGAAGACGGCGACGGCCATGCCCATGCCCGCCGTCGGCAGCTGGAAGCGAAGCCCGTCGGCCACGGCCGGCCAGGAGAAGAACCGGGGCATCCGCGTCAGGACGACCGCCGCCAGCGCGGTGATGACGGTGAAGAGGCCGACCTTGACCATCGCGATCCGCTCGACCCGGCCGTAGCCGGCGCCGAGCAGCAGGGCGAGCGTGATGGCAAGAAAGATGAGGACCCAGGCGGCGATCGGGATGGCGGGGATGACGAGATGCATCACCTGGGCGACACCGCCGTACATCGCGCCGACCTGGAGCTGCGTGGCGGCAACCATCACCGCCCACGCCCAGACCAGCCAGTTGAGGCGGCCGGCGCGGGGGCCGGGGAGGTGATTGAGCGCCGCCAGCCCGGTCTCGCCGGTGGCGATCGTGTACCGTCCGAGCTCCGCCTGAATCACCGGCTTGACGAGGCAGCTGAGGAGCACGACCCAGAGGGCGGTGTAGCCCGCCTGGGCGCCGAGCGTGGTGGTCGCAATGAGCTCGCCGGAGCCGACGATCGAAGCCGCCAGCACCATGCCCGGCCCGATCCGCCGCAGCGAGTCGAGGATGCGCGCCGGCGGCTCCTCGATGGCCGACGGCGTGAGCGCATACGGATTGCCGGGAGCCGCGGCCGACGGCGGTGGGGCGACGGTATTCATGGCGGGAGAGTATGCGCTTTTTCGCACCGGGCGGTGGGGAATTCAGCCGCCGCCCGGACGTGTCGCATCGCGCGATAGTATAGGCCCGCGCCGGGGGACCGGCCGGATCGGAGCCGACGTGAATACGTGGACGCAGGTCGCGCGCGCGGCGGCAGCCGCTGCGGGCGCGCTCGGAATCACCCTTGCCGGTCTCGGCGCGCACGCACCGGCTGCGGTACCTGCCGCCGGGGCGCCGCCCCAGCCGGGCGTCCGCGCCGGATCCCTGCGCGCCGCCGCCGTCCGGGTCGACATCACCCCCGACACGACGCAGTGGCTGCTCGGGTATCAGCCGCGGCAGTCCACCGGCGTCCTGGATCCGATCTATCACCGGGTCCTCGCCCTCGACGCGGGCGCGACGCAGCTCTATCTGATCTCGAGCGATCTGTGTCTGTTCTCGCCGACGCTCTACGACAGCGTGACGCGCGAGCTGACAGCGGCCACCGGCATCGCTCCGGCGCAGGTGCTGTGGAGCGTGACGCATACCCACGCGGCGCCGGAAGTCGGCCCGCCGGACATGTACAAGGTGCTGCTCGGGCGCTCGGATCACGAGTGGGACCGGCAGTACACCGAGCGCGTCACCCGGGCGCTCATCGAGGCGGTGCGAAGCGCGAAAGCGCAGCTCGAGCCGGCGACGATTGCGTTCGGAACCGGGACCGCCGCGGCCAACATCAACCGGCGCGCCCGCGACGTCGACGGCAGCGTGTCGCTCGGGCTGAATCCGGACGGTCCCGTCGATCGGCAGATCAACCTGATCAGGGTCAGCCGGCCCGACGGCCGCCCGATCGCGCTCGTCGCCAACTATGCGATGCACGGCACGGTGATGAGCGGGGAGAACCTGAGCATCAGCGGCGACGGTCCCGGTGTGGTGGCGAGCTATGTCGAGCAGACGCTGGGTGCTCCGGTGCTGTACATCAACGGGGCGGCGGGCAACCTCGCGCCGATCTACTCGGTCTATCCCAACGCCCGGGCCGGACACCTCTCGCAGTTCCGGGTGCTGCTCGGCGACCGCATCCTCGCGGCGGCGGCGGCGATCGGACCGGGCACCGCCGCTGTCACTCTGCAACACGGGCAGCGCGTCGTCGAGACTGCGGCGCGTCCGGGTCTCGAGTGGCCGGTGGAACTGTCGGCGTACAGCGGGGCCGGAGGGGGCGGCATGGTCCGGCTGCCGATCCGTTTCGTGCGGATCAACGACGCCGTCATCTGGTCCGCGCCCGTGGAAATGTTCTGCGAGATCGCGCTCGACGTCCGGGACCGTTCCCCCTTCACCCAGACGATGTGACTTCGGCTACACCAACGGGTGGCTCGGGTACCTGCCGACCGCACAGGCATTCACGGAAGGGGGCTACGAACCGAAGACCTCCCCGTTTACCGCCCAGGCGGAAGCCGATGTCAGGGACGCGGTCATCGCCTTCCTCGCCGGCTTCCGCCGCTGACGCGCCACCCGCAGGGCTCGCCAGCCGGTCCGGTTCCCACAAGTCGATGAAGCAGGTATCATCACCGCGCGCGCCGGCGTGGCCCGGCGTATCGAGGACGCGGCGCCGGAAGAGTGGGACTGAGTGCGCCGGAACCCGCGGCGCGGGGAACGAGAGGACCTGATGGGGATTGTCGGCAGGTGGTTGGTGAGGCTGGTCCCGTTTGCGGCGACCGCTGCGGTGGTGCTGGCCGGGCAGGCGCCGCCGCCCGGGCAGGGTGCGCCTCCGGCGACGCAGCCGAATCCGCCGGCGGGCCGCGCCGCCGGGCCGCCAGCTGCTCCTGCGCCGGCGCGCGGCGGCGGGATGCTGGCGGGGGCGGGACCGGCCGACAAGCCGCCGGTGGATGCCGCGGCCGCCGATCGCGGCCGGACGGTGTACGGGGCGGAGTGCGTCTCATGCCACGGGCCGCAGGCGCGCGGCACGCAGAACGGGTCGAACCTGGTCCGCTCGATTGTCGTGCTGCGCGACCGCTACGGCAGCGAGATCGGACCGCTGCTGAAGCGCGGCCACAAGGAAATGATGAGCGGCCGTTCCAGCGCCGAGCTGACAGAGGTCCAGATCGTCGACCTCGCCCACTTCCTTCGCCAGCGCGTCAACGACACGCTGCGCGGGTCACCGATCTTCCAGGTGCAGAACGTGCTGACGGGCGACGCCAGGGCTGGGGCGGCCTTCTTCAACGGCGAGGGCAAGTGCGCGTCCTGCCACTCGCCCTCAGGAAACCTTGCCGGCATCGGCACCCGCCTCGAGCCGGTCGACCTCCAGCAGCGCTTTCTCTTTCCCGGCGCCGGCCGCGGCGGGCGCGGCCGCGGCGCCACCTCCGCAGCAGCGTCGACCGCGGTCTCGGTCACGGTGACCCCGCCTGCGGGCACCGCCCTGACGGGCACGCTGGTGCAGATGGACGATTTCACCGTGACGCTCCGGGATGCGGCCGGCAGCCTCCACACCGTGGCCCGGACGCCGGCGGTGAAGGTGGTCAAGAGCGAGCCGCTGGCGGCGCATCGGGCGCTGCTCGATACCATCACCGACCAGCAGATGCACGACGTCGTCGCCTATCTGGAGACCCTGAAATGAGGAACGTGGCAATGCTCGCCGGCGCCCTCGCGATTGCTGCCGCGGCGGTGATGTCTGCGCAGAGCCGGTGTCGACCAGAAAAGGCTCGACAGCCCCGGGACGGAGTCGTGGCCGGGTTACAACGGCGACTACACCGGCCGCCGCTACAGTGCGCTCGACAAGGTCAACACGACGACCGTCAAGGCGCTGAGCCTGGCGTGGGTGTATCGCCTCAACGCCGGCAATCCGGCCGCCAACTCGGGTCGATCAAGGGGACGCCGCTGGTCGTGGACGGCGTGATCTACGTCACCGCGCCCGACCACGTCTGGGCGCTCGACGCGCGCACCGGGCGCGAGCTCTGGCATCATGCCTGGCAATCCAAGGGCGGCATCCATATCGGCAACCGCGGCGCCGCGATTCTCGGCGACTCGCTCTTCTACGAGACCCCCGACTGCAATCTGGTGTCGCTCAACATCAAGGACGGGGTCGAGCGCTGGCACAAGCAGATCTGCGATCTCGACCAGTTCTATTACGGCTCGGTCGCGCCGGTGATCGTCGCGCAACCACGTCATTGCCGGCGTCAGCGGCGACGACCTCGACGTCCCCGGCTATGTCGAGTCGCACGACCCGGAGACCGGCGAGATGCAATGGCGCTGGTGGGTGGTGCCGCAGAAGATGGGCGACCCCGGGTCCGAGACGTGGCCGAACGAGGACGCGATGAAGCACGGCGGCGGCATGACCTGGCAGCCGCCGACCTACGATCCCGATCTCAACCTGCTGTATGTCACCACCGGCAACCCCCAGCCGGTGATTGCCCACGCCAACCGGGCCGGGGCGAACCTGTTCACCGCCTCGATCGTGGCGCTCAACCCGGACACCGGCAAGATGGTGTGGTACTTCCAGTCCTCACCGCACGACACCCACGACTGGGACGCGACCCAGACCGCGGTGCTCTTCGACGGCCAGATCGACGGGCAAGCCGCGCAAGCTCATCGCCCAGGCGTCACGCAACGGCAAGTTCTTCGTGCTCGATCGCGCGACCGGCAAGGCGGTGGTGTCGTCGGATTACATCCGCACCAACTGGTCGACCGGCTTCGACGACAAGGGGCAGCCGGTCCCGAACCCGGCCAAGGATCCGCAGCTCGCCGGCGCACTCGTGTCGCCGAGCTCGGGCGGCGCCACCAACTGGCCGCCGCCCAGCTTCAGCCCCCAGACCGGCCTCTTCTACGTCAACGCGACGCAGTCCTACAGCGTCTTCTACATCTACGATCCCGATCAGAACCCCCAGGGCTGGGGCGGCACCGACCGCGGCGGCTACTCCGAGGCGTCGCTGCAGGCGATCGACTACAAGACCGGCAAGGTCAGGTGGAGCCATCACTGGGACGGCGGGGCGCGCGCCGGCCTGCTCAGCACGGCCGGCAACCTGGTGTTCAGCGGCGGCGCGTCGAACGACCTCGTCGCCCTGAACGCGACGACCGGAGAGGCCCTCTGGCACGCCGGTCTCAACGCCTCCGTCGCCAACGCCCCGATCACCATCGCGATGGACGGCAAGCAGTACATCATCGTCGGCGCCGGCGACATGCTGTGGGCGTTCGTGCTGAATGAATGAAGAGGACAGTAGCGCCACGAAAGCGGGAAGCGGGAAGCGGGAAGCCGACAGCTGTCAGCTCTGAGAGAGGCACACATATGCGAGAAGTAAGTCGTCGCGAGGCACTGGCGCTCGGCGCCGGGATGGCGGGGCTGGGCGTGCTCGGGGTGTCGGCGCAGCAGCCCCCTGCCGCTGGCCAGGGCGCCGCCGCCGGCAAGGCCGTCACCAAAGGCCGGCTGAAGCAGTCGGTGTCGCGGTGGTGCTATGAGAAGATCCCGATGCCCGAATTCTGCAAGGCGGTGGCGGCGATGGGGCTGCCGGCGATCGATCTCCTCAACGAGCCGGACTGGGCGGTCGTGCGCGACTACGGGCTGATCTGCTCGATGGGATATGCCGGCGGCGGCTCGATCCCGGACGGCCTCAACGTCAAGGCGAACCACGACCAGATCGTCAAGAACTTCGAGATGAACATCCCCAAGGCGGCGGCGCAGAAGGTGCCGAATGTCATCACCTTCTTCGGCAACCGCCGCGGCATGGGGGACAGCGAGGCGATGGCCAACTGCGTCGAGGGCCTGAACCGGGTCAAGCATGTCGCCGAAGAGTCCGGCGTGACGATCTGTGTCGAGCTCCTCAACAGCAAGGTCAACCACAAGGACTATCAGGGGGACCACACCGCCTTCGGCGTCGAGGTCGTGAAGGCCGTGGCCTCGCCACGCGTAAAGCTCCTGTATGACATCTACCACATGCAGATCATGGAGGGAGACATCATCCGCACCATCCGCGACAACAAGGAGTACCTCGCGCATTTTCACACCGGCGGAGTGCCCGGCCGCCACGAGCTCGACGACACGCAGGAGCTCAACTGGCGGACGGTCTGCGCGGCGATTGCCGACACCGGCTATCAGGGCTACGTGGCGCACGAGTTCGTCCCGACCCGCGATCCCCTCACCTCGCTCCGCGAGGCGGTGGTGCTCTGTGACGTCTAGCCGCCTCCGGCGCTGTGCGTTCGTCGTTCTGGCCGCGGCGGCGGCGTGCAGCCATCCGGCGCCGCGCCCGGCCGGCCCGCGGCCCGACGCCGCACCGGCCGGAGCGGCAGACCGGCGCGAATGGATACAGTTGTTCAACGGCCGCGATCTCGACGGCTGGGTCCCCAAGATCAAGGGCTACGCCCTCGGCGAGAACTACGCCGACACGTTTCGGGTCGAGGGGGGCGTTCTGAAGGCCGCCTACGACAAGTACACGACCTTCGACGAGCGTTTCGGGCACCTCTTCTACAAGCAGAAGTTTTCCCACTACATTCTCGCCGCCGAATACCGCTTCGTCGGCGAGCAGGCGGCCGGCGGTCCGGAGTGGGCGATCCGCAACAACGGCCTGATGCTGCACAGCCAGGCGCCGGAAACGATGGGGAAGGACCAGGATTTTCCAATCTCGATCGAGGCCCAGCTGCTCGGCGGCGCGGCGTCTGGCGAGCGGCCGACGATGAATGTCTGCACGCCCGGCACGGAGATTTTCCAGAACGGCGTGATGGTCAAGGGACATTGCAAGAACTCGACGTCCGCCACCTATCGGGGCGACCAGTGGGTGCGGGTCGAGGTCGAAGTGCTCGGCTCGGAGCACATCCGCCACATCATCGATGGGCGCACGGTCCTCGAGTACGACTCACCGCAGATTGGCGGCGGCAACGTCATCAACTTCAATCCGGCGGTCAAGATCGACGGCAAGCCGCTCTCGGAGGGCTACATCGCCATTCAGGGGGAAAGCCATCCGACCGAGTTCCGCAAGATCGAGCTCCTCAACCTCTCGGGCTGCATGAAGCCGGAGGCGTCCAACTTCAAGAGCTATTTCGTTCACCGCGACGATTCGACCTGCCGGTAGCTCGTCGCTCTCAGCTGTCAGACGTCAGCTCTCAAACATCAGCTGTCAGAGAACACTGCCACAGCTGCCAGTGACCAGTCGCCAGGTGTCAGCTGAATTGGAGATTACGCAATGAATCGCAAATGGCCCGGCGCGGCTGCAACGACCGCGCTTTTCGTGCTCTCGATGATTGTTCAGACGGAGGCGCAGCCGGCACCGCAGGCTCCGCCAGGGGGCGCCCAGGCTGGCGCTCCGGCGGGCCAGCGGGGCCGAGGGGGCCCCGGCGATCCGTTTGCCGGACAGCCGCGCATCAAGGCGCTCATCATCAGCGGCGGCTGCTGCCACGATTACAGCGGCGAAGCCAAGGTGCTGATGGACGCCGTCTCGAAGGTCCTGCCGGTCGACTGGACCGTGGCGGTGCAGGGCGGGCGCGGCACGGTCGGCACCATCTCGTTCTACGAGCGGCCGAACTGGATTGCCGGCTTCGACATCGTCATCCACAACGAGTGTTTCGCCGATGTGGCCGATCCGGCGTATCTCCGCAGGATCACCGCCGCGCACCGCGGCGGCACCCCGGCGATCGTGATTCACTGCGCGATGCATTCCTACCGCGCCGCGACCGTGGACGACTGGCGTGAGTTCCTCGGCGTCACCAGCCGCCGGCACACGGCGGCCCACAACATCGCCGTCAAGCTGGCGGCGCCGGACGAAAGTCCGATGAAGGGGGCGAAGCGCGACTGGGTCACGCCGGTCGACGAGCTCTATGTCATCGAGAAGCTGTGGCCGAACGCCAGGGCGGTCGCGACCGCCGTCAGCCCCGAGGATCAGAAGGAATACCCGCTCGTCTGGACGAATCAGTACAACGGCACGACGCGCGTCTTCGGCACCACCCTCGGCCACGGCGAGGCGACCTGGAACGACCCGGTGTTCCAGGACCTGCTGATCCGCGGCTTCAAGTGGGCGTTGAAGCGCGAGTAGCGTTTCAGACCGTTTCGGGGCCGGGTGGACCGATGGCCCCGGCTCGTCGCCGCCCGTGGCGGGCGCCGGGCCCTCCGGCGGCCGCTGCTGGCTTTCCGAACAGGACCTACCGCGCCAACAGTTCGTGGACCGCGTCGGCGAACTGTCGGACGAGCGGCGGCAGCCGCTGCAGGAACTCCCGAATCTCCGGGAGGTGGCTGGACGCGATCCAGACGACGAACGCCATCCCCAGCAGCCAGATAGCCGCGTTCCAGAAGGCATACCACGCGGGCAGCCCCCCGGCGCGCGGCGGCCATGACCAGTGCTGGACGGCACGAATCGGAGACACGACGATCTGATAACCGGCCAGAAGGATGAGCGCGCCCGCCCAGACCGGCAGGTTGGGCGGCAGCGGCCAGCTCAGGATCGCGCCGGTGTTCACGAGCGACACGATCATCACCGCGATTGTCACGAAGAGCGCGAGGTGAACAAGCGCGAACACCGGAAGCATAACCACGCTCCAGGGAGGTTGCGCCTGGGCCCACGGCGCCCCAGGGGCCCATCCGTACCGCCGCCACTGCCGCTGTTGCCGGTGCCACTGGCGCCGCCAGTGCCGAGTCCCTTCGGCATACTGCTTCGTGGCGCGGCGGATCACTTCTTTGGCGTTGAAGGGCGCTCCGCCGGCAGCGGCGCGCTCTTCGGCGTCTGCCTCAGGGACGAGGAACATCATGACCACATAGATCATGATGCCGACCCCCTTGGTGAGAATCGCGGCGAGCACGAACAGGACGCGCACGACGGCGACGTCGATTCCGACATAGGCAGCCAGGCCGTTGCAGACGCCGGCGATCATCGCCCCGTCCGGATTCCGGTACAGCCGCTTCGGCGGCGGTCCAGTGCGTGCCGTCCGTGCCCCTGCCGCGGCCCGATCGCCGCTGCCCGCAGCTTCATCGTCAGCCGCGGGCTCGATCGGTCCCATCTCCTTGATGATCTGCTCGACCTCGCTGGACCTCACGATCGACTTGTGCGGGCCGAGCACCCGGCGGCATTTCTCGGCGATCGCCTGTTCGAGGTCGACCATGATTTCCGCGCGATCGGGATTGGTTGCGAGCTCGCGCTCGGCTCGGACGAGATACTCGCGGAGCGCCTCGTAGCCGCTCTCGTCGAGCTGATACGCGTTGCCATCCAGGTTGATGCTGATGACTTTCTGCATGGCTACCGTCCAAGCTGCGTGATCGTCGCGTTGAGAAGTTTCCAGTAGTCGTTCAGCCCGGCGAGCTGCGACGTTCCCTTGGCCGTGAGCTCGTAGTACTTGCGCGGCGGCCCGGCGTCCGATTCCTGCCACTCGTAATCGACGAGACCGTCCCGACGCATCTTGCTGAGAAGGGGATAGAGCGTTCCCTCCTGGGTGGCGAACTCGGTATCGCTCAAGCGCTTCAGGATATCGGCCACGTAAACCTTGTCCGACGCGACGATCTTCAGGATCAGGAACTCGAGGAGGCCCTTGCGAATCGGGGCGAACTTGTCCGGCAGACCCATCGGCTTTCCAGCTACCTTGTTATGGCAAGGTAGCTGATATGCAAATGGATTTCAAGCCAAAAATCCAGTGCCATCAGCCGAGGACGACTCCCAAGAACATCGCCCCTGAGGCGCGACTCAGGCCTCAGACGGTCTTCGGGTCCGGGTGGACGTAGGGAGCGCGGTAGGGCCGCGCCAGCAGCTTGTTTGCCTCCGCGTCGCCGACGACCATTCCGCGCGCGTGGTCCCAGGCCAGCGATCGCCCGAGCTTCAGCGACAGGTTGGCGAGGATGCAGGCCGAAGCCGACATGTAGCCCTGCTCGATGTCCGACACCGGCCGCTGCCGCGACTCGATGCACTCGAGGAAGTTCTTCATGTGCGCGCGGATCGCCGGGGCGACATGCGTCTCGAGATCCTTTTCCGTCCGGTCCTCGGGGTACTGCTCGAACTCGTAGGTGACGTCTTCGTGCATCGGTGTCTGCCCCTTGCCGGAGGGCACGAAGTCGTAGCCCATCACCCCCGCCTTGAGCGTTCCCTTGTCGCCGTAGAACGTCGCCGCCCACGGGTACTTCGGATCCGGGGCGTCGCCCCACGATCGATGGGTCCAGACGACCCGCAATTCGGGAAATTCGAAGGTCGCGGTCTGCGTGTCCGTGATGTTGGCCTTGCTGGCCTTGTCGACGAAGATGCCCCCCGACGAACTGACCCGCGTCGGCATCCCCAAATCCATCATCCACCGCACCATATCGAGCATGTGGACGCACATGTCGCCGACGATGCCGTTGCCGTACTCCATGAAGGCGCGCCAGCCGCGCGGGTGGACGAGCGTGTTGTAGGGACGCATCGGCGCCGGGCCGGTCCACTGCTCGTAGTCGAGGTACTCGGGCGGCGCGGTGTCGGGCGGATTCGCGGTCGCGCGCATGTGGTAGTAGCAATAGATCTCGACGTAGGCGACTTTACCGAGGAGCCCTTCGCGGATGACGCGGTCCCGCGCCCGCGCCAGATGCGGCGTGCTGCGCCGCTGCATCCCGACCTGGACGACGCGCTTGTACTTCCGTGCCGCCGCCAGCATCGCCTGTCCTTCGACGATGTCGACGCTGACCGGCTTCTGGACCCAGACGTCGAGCCCCGATTTCACCGCCTCGATCATCGGCAGCGCGTGCCAATGGTCGGGTGTGTCGATGAGCACCAGGTCGAGATCCTTCTCGCCGAGCATCTGGTGGTAGTCGCTGTAGGTCCGCGGCCGCTTCTTCGAGAGCTGCCGCGTCGCGACCAGGTCCGCGGCGGCGGAGACCATCTGCCTGTCGACGTCGCAGAGCGAGACGACGTCCACCGGCGCCACCTGAACCAGCCGCAGCAGATCGCTCTTCCCGTACCAGCCGGTGCCGATCAGGCCGACGCGCTTGCGGATGTCGCCGAGCTGCCCTGCGTACCGGGGCAGCCCCGTGACCGCCAGTGCCGCCGCGCTCTTCTTGATGAACTCTCGCCGTTCCATGCCCGGTCTCCCACCCCACGAGGGGGACACTCATCTTTAGGCTAACTCGTTGAAAACACACATCGATCGCGAAAATAGCCCCGGATCGCCGCCGTCAGACGCCAGGCCAGTCCGGCAGACCCTTTGCCGCCCGTACGCCGCGGACGATCGCTTCGGCGACGACGTCGGCGGCCAGCGCGCCGAGGACGGTCAGCTGCAGGTCAGGCCGCTGCAGTTTTCCCGTCGAGACCGCAATCAGCTGGTCGCCGTCGCCGGTCGTATGGTACGGCCGGATCGCTCGAGCGCCGCCGCAGTTGGCCATCGATGCAACTTTCGTCAGCATCGTTTTCGTCAGCGTGACGTTGGTAGCGACGACGATGATCGTCGTGCTGCCCAGCGCGGGGTCCTGGATGGGCTCGCGCGACGCGCCGGTGACGACCCCGCGCATGATCTCGACGCTGTCGGCGAGCGTGCCGTCCCGGCGCCGCGCCCCGGCGACGATGCGGCCGGTTTTCCAGTCGAGGATGTCGCCGGCGGCGTTGACGACCGCGAGGGCGCCAATCACGACCGGCCCGAGGGTGAGGCTGGCGGAGCCGATGCCTCCCTTCATGCCGGAATAGCCGCGCGCGCGGTGCATCTTGCCGACAGTCGCGCCGGTGCCGGCGCCGATGCTGCCTTCGGCGACAGGCCCGGTGCCGGCCGCCGCGCACGCCTTGTAGGCGGCGTCGGCGTCGGGCCGGATGCGGGGGTCGCCGACGGCGAGGTCGTCGATCGCGCCCGAAACGACGATTGGGATGCGCAGGTCGGGTGTGCCCCAGTCGAAGCCGACCTTGTGCTCTTCGAGGAACCGCATCGCGCCGCCGGCCGCGGCAATGCCGAAAATGCCGCCGCCGGTGAGAAAGATGGCGTGGATCTGTTCGACCGGACTGACTGGCTGCAGCATCACGCCGAACGACTCGGCCGGAGCCGAGCTGGCGTAATCGGCGCCGGCGGCCGCGGGACCGTCGAAGAGAATCGCGGTGCACCCGGTCGGGCGCCGGGTGTCGGTCCAGTGGCCGACGCGGATCCCCGGCACGTCGGTCAGGGTTCCGCGCCGGGCGCTCTCCTGTGCGGCGCCGGCCGGCGCCGCGAGTCCCAGGCCGAGGGTCCCGAGCGCCAGCGATCCAGCAAACTCCCGCCGGCTGAAATCAGTCACCGGTCCCTCTGGCGCGGCGTCCTGGCGCCTGCGTCATAGCCCCTGATAGGCCCTGAAGAGCGCCTTGAAATACTGGAGCACGCGGATGGCGTCGGTCGACTCGGGAATTTCCGCAAAACAGTAGCCGGGAAACTTCATCGCCGCGAGCGACGAGACCAGCTTCCGCCACGGGTACTCCTCGAGCGACAGGTCGCGCATGTGGACCTGACCGATCTGATCGCGGAGCAGCTTGAAGTTGGCCTCGAAGCCGCCGTCGAGCAGGTCGGTCTGGTTCGAGTTCCAGCAGGCGCGGACGTTCGGGTGGTTGCCGCCGTAGTCGAGTATCTTGCGGATGCGCGGCACCCGCTGCGTCTCGGGCCCGTGGACCTCGAGCTGGATCATGACGCCGTTGTCGCGCGCGAAGGCGCCGCACTCGGCCAGCGCCTTGCCGATCTGCTCGAGAGTCTGATTCTCGGGCACGTCCTTCCGCAGGCCGTTCGGCCGGACCTTGACGCTGGGGGAGCCGACGTCTTTGGCAAGCTTCACCCATTCCTTCGTCTCGTCGATGTTTTTCCTGACCACCCCCGGATCGGGGGAATGGAACTCGCAGGTCGAGCCGAGACCGCCAATCCTGACGGCGGACGCCTCGAACTGCTTCCGGACGTCGGCGCGCGCCGCCGCCGGCAGCGAGATTTCGACGCCGTGCCGGTGGGTGGTCCTGAGCTCCACGCCATCGAATCCCACCTCGGTCAGGTTCTTGATGATCGTGGGGACATCCCAGTCCTTGGCGATGTTGTAGGTGACCGGTACCGAGCTTGAGCCCGCCGTGCAGCGGCGGCGCCGCGGCCGGGGGCTGGGCCTGGCGGAGCGCGGGCAACATCGGGGCGGCGGCGATGGCGGACAGGAAGGTGCGTCGATTCATGGGCGAAGCTTACCGCAAAAGGACTTCCGCAAAAAAAGGCTCGCGCTCCGCCGGAACCAAGTAAGTTATGCACGAAACGTTTTGACCGATCGCGGCGTATGCGGCATGGACAGACGGCTCGCCCATGGCGCGCCGAGGAGGATTGCATGGGAGTGAGTCATTCGAAGACGCTGGCGCTGGCGGTGTGCGGAGCCGCGCTGCTGGCGACGGGCGTTCGCGGCGTCGCGCAGCAGGCGGCGCCGGCCGCGCCGCAGGGACAGCCGGCGGCGGGCCGGGCTGGCGGCGGCGGTGGTGGCCGGGGCGGGGTCGCGCCGGCGCTGTTCACGGCGGTCGATACAAATAAGGATGGGTCGGTCACGAAAGACGAGCTCAAGACGAGCTTCGACGGCTGGTTCACGTCGTGGGACGCGAGCCGGTCGGGATCGGTGACACAGGCGCAGATGGCCGCCGGCCTGACGGCCGCACTGCCGGCCCCGCCGGCGCCGCCGGCGCAGGCCGGCGCCGACTGCGGCGGCCGCAGCTCCAACCCCCGCACGCCGTGCGCGGCCGACGTGCAGGCGATGATGGCGGCGCTGCCCGCCACCGCTCCGGCCAAGCCCGCCAAGGCCCGCAAGATCCTCGTGCTGGGAACGGCCCAGGGGTTCGTGCACTCGTCGATTCCGCTCGCCGCGAAGACCATCGAGGCGCTCGGCGACAAGACCAAGGCGTGGTCCACGGTCGTGACCTACGACCCGGCGGACATCAACGAGCAGAACCTGAAGCAGTATGACGTGGTGTTCCTCGACAGCACCACCGGCTGCTTCCTGGACGATGCGACCGACAAGGCGGCCACCGCCGCCCGCCGGACCGCGCTCATGAACTTCGTCCGCGGCGGCAAGGGCATCGCGGCGATCCATGCCGCGACCGACTCCTATCACGGGGTCGCCTGCCCGGGTGATGCGCCTCCGGCCGCAGCGGCGGCGGCGCCGGGTGGCGGCCGCGGCGGCGCCGGCGCAACCCTGGCGGCGGCGATGTTCACGGCGGCGGACAAGAACAGCGATCAGAAAGTGACGCGCGAGGAATTCGCGGCGCTGGCCGACGCCTGGTTCGACAAGCTCGATACCGACAAGGCCGGCAAGCTCGCCCAGGCGGACTTCACCCAGCGCTTCGCCGGGCTGATGCCGCCGCCGGCGGCTCCCCAGGCGGGCCGCGGCGGCGCGCCCGGCGGCAACCCGCTGTGGCCGGAGTTCAACAAGATGATCGGCGGCTACTTCAAGTTCCACTGGAACGACCCGCAGGAGATCACCTACAAGATCGACGACCCGGCGAGTCCGCTCACCGCGATGTTCAAGGGGGCGCCGCTCGTCGTCCATGACGAGACCTACACCTTCAATCAGGACTCGTTCTCGCGGGCCAACGTCCACGTCCTCACCAGCGTGGATTACGCCAAGATGAGCGACGCCGACAAGGCCAAGGAGCCGACCCCGCGCACCGACCATGATTACGCGCTGAGCTACATCCGGCGTGAAGGCAACGGCCGGATCTTCTACATGACCCACGGCCACCACGAGCGCAACTACGCCGTGACGCCGCTGCTCGAACATCTGCTCGCCGGCGTGCAGTACGCGCTCGGCGATCTCAAGGCCGACGACAGCCCGAGCGTCAAGGCCCCGAAGTAAACCTGGCGTAATGCTCAGGGGCGGGGCGGGACGGGGTTCCCGTCCCGCCTCACACCTGCCGCGCCGGACCCGGCGCGGTTTCATAATCCGGACGTTCACGAGCCATGTCCATGACGCGCACCCGCATCCGGCGCCGGTCGCTGGCGTTCATCGCCGCCCTTGGCGCCGCCAGCCTGTCACTCGTCGCCCAGGGCCCGGCTCCCGGCGCGCCCGGCGCTTCCGCACCTGAGCCAGTACAGCCCGGCGCCGCCGCGGCCGGCGCCGCGGGCCGGGGCCGCGGGCCGTCGATGATGGAGCCGGACTTCTCGAAGAAGCCGCCGGTGCTGCCGCTGACCCCCGCCGAAGAGGCAAAGAAATTCCTGCTCCCGCCCGGTTTCAAGATGGAGCTGGTGCTCTCCGATCCCGACATTCAGGAGTCGGCGCAGATTGCCTTCGACGGCAACGGCCGGCTGTTCGTGCTCGAGCTGCGCGGCTACATGCAGGACGCGGACGCCTCGGGCGAGCTCGATCCGGTCGGCCGCATCTCGGTCCATGAGGATCGCGACAACGACGGCGTCTACGAAACGCATCACGTGTTTGTCGATCGCCTGATCTTCCCGCGCTTCGTCCTGCCGTTCGGCCCGAACGCCATCCTGACCAAGGAATCGAACGCGGACGAGGTCTGGAAGTTCACCGACACCAACGGCGACGGGACCGCGGACAAGAAGGAACTGTTCACGACCGGCCTCGGCCGTCTGCTGAACGTCGAGCATCAGGAGAGCGGCTTCACCTGGGGCCTCGACAACTGGATCTACAGCACCATCAACGCGGCGCGGGTGCGCTGGACGCCCAACGGCGTGCTGCGCGAGCCGACCGGCTCGAACGGCGGGCAGTGGGGCACGACCCAGGACAACTACGGCAAGATCTGGTTCCAGGCCGGCGCCAGCGGCATGCCCGGCTACTTCCAGTTTCCGGTCGTCTACGGCAACTTCACCTATCCCGACCAGTTCGAGCCGGATCTCAACATCACCTGGGGCGCCCCGGTCCTGATTGCCGACATGCAGGGCGGCATGAACGCCACGCGCATGCCCGACGGCTCGCTGGCGCGCGCCACCGGCGCCGCCGGCAACGACATCTTCCGCGGCGATCGCCTTCCGGCCGACATGGTCGGCGACTACTTCTACGGCGAAGCCGTCGGCCGCATCGTCCGGCGGCTGCACCCGGTGAAGACGGACGGGCTGACCCAGCTCCGGAACGTCTACCCGCTTTCCGAGTTCCTGCGCTCGACCGACCCGTTGTTCCGTCCGGTGGATGTGACGACGGCGCCTGACGGCACGCTCTACATCACCGACATGTACCGCGGCATCATCCAGGAGTCGCAGTGGTCGGGTCCCGGCACCTACCTGCGCTCCCGGATCGATCAGTACGCGCTCGACAAGGTCGTCCGCCACGGACGGATCTGGCGGCTCACGTACGACGGCATGGGGCGACGGACGACGCCGCCGCGCATGCTGAACGAGACCCCGGCCGAGCTCGTCGCGCACCTGACCGACGCCAACGGCTGGTGGCGCGACACCGCGCAGCAGCTGCTCGTGCTCCGGCAGGACCGGTCGGTGGTGCCGGCGCTCAAGCAGATGGCCCGGGCGGAGGGCAACCAGCTGGCGCGCATTCACGCCGCCTGGACGCTCGAAGGCCTCGGCGCCGCCGACGCCGCGCTGCTGCGCGAGCTGATGGAAGATCGCGATCCGCAGATCCGCATCCAGGCGATGCGCGTCAGCGAAACCCTGTACAAGAACGGCGATCGGACCTTCGGCGCCGACTACAAGGCCCACGTCCAGGACCCCGATGCCGACGTCGTCCTTCAGGCGATGATGACGCTCAATACGCTGAAGGTGCCCGAGGCGCCGGGCGCCATCCAGGCGGCGCTGCAGCGCGGCGGCGGCAAGGGCGTTCAGCTCGTCGCGACGACCATCCTCAACCCGCCGGCGAATACAGGGCGGGGCGGCGGCCTCGGCGCCGTGGCGCCCTACACTGCCGCCGAGCAGGCGGTGCTCGACAAGGGCGGGCAGATCTACAAGGAGGTCTGCTTCGCGTGCCACGGCGACGACGGCCGCGGTGAAGCGATGCCGGGTGCGCCCGCAGGGACGACGCGGGCGCCGGCGCTGGCGGCGTCACCCAGGGTGACGGGCCATCAGGAATATGTCATCAAGACGCTGCTGAACGGTCTGACCGGGCCGGTCAACGGGACGACCTATGCAGAGGTCATGGTCCCGATGGGACAGAGTCCGGACGACTGGATCGCGGCGATTGCGTCGTATACACGTAACGCGTTCGGCAACCGCGCGGCCTTCGTCACGGCGGCCGACGTGGCCCGGCTTCGGGCCGCGGTGGGCGCGCGCAAACAGCCGTGGTCGACGGCGGAGCTCGAGGCCTCGCTGCCGAGGCTGGTGGTGGCGGACGGCTCCTGGAAGCTGACCGCCAGCCACAACAGCGCGACGGCGGCCGATGCCCTGACGATTCGGCCGTGGAGCTCCGGGCAGCCGCAGCAGCCGGGCATGTGGCTGCAGGTGGAATTGCCGCAGGCCGTGGAACTGGCGGAAGTGGAGTTCCAGTCGAGCCCGATGGCGGCGGCCGCTACGCCGGC
The DNA here is from genome assembly GCA_963750475.1 of uncultured Acidobacteriota bacterium. Lineage (GTDB taxonomy): Bacteria > Acidobacteriota > Vicinamibacteria > Vicinamibacterales > 2-12-FULL-66-21 > JALZOC01. The sequence goes on along the minus strand of CAVVQQ010000002.1, from coordinate 4,364,778 downwards.
GGTGCCGGGTGCGCCGACGAGGACCGGGCTCGGGCGCGGCGCGCCGGGCGCGCCGCCGCCTCCGCCGCCGCCGGCGGCGTACCCCCGCGGGTATCGGCTCGAGGTGTCGATGGACGGGAGCACGTGGAGCAAGCCGCTGGCCGAGGGAAAGGGCGCCGGCACCCGCACGGACATCGCCTTTGCGCCGGTGCGCGGCAAATTCGTCCGGATCACGCAGACCGCCTCCGACGGCGAGGCCCCCTGGTCCGTCGAGCGGTTGCGGATCTACGAGGCCGGCCGGCCGACCGGTCCGGCCGGACCGCGCTAGTCCCCTGGAACCGTGATCCCTCACACAATTCCCGGGCGGGACATCCCGACTGGCGGCGTTGCTCCTCCTTCAAATATGCCCAATATTCTCTGTCGTCGCGCCTTGCCATCCGGGCGCCGCGCTCCGGGCCTTGTGCAAGGTCTGACGGTTCCAGGGGACTAGCCGGCCGCGGCAGGGGCTGCCTCGCGCCCGGCCGGCCGGCCGCGGGCGTGCTATCGTACGGCCGCGGCCCGGCGCGGAAGCTCATCAACGTCCATCCGATCAACGACTTACGGATACGGCGGAAGCCGCCGCCGCCGGTAAACACACCGGCCGTGGCCGTCGTTTATGTAGATGCCGCCAATTCCTTTGTATCCGTGTGCTTTTTTGATGCCCAGAAAATCCGTTCACGTCGTTGCTACCGCCGGCCTCCTGCTTCTGGCGGTCGCCTGTTCGTCACAGAAGGAAGCGGCCCCGGCGGGAGCGGCCGGCGCGCCGGCGGCGTCCGGTGCCAGGGCGGGTGGGGCAGGGCGCGGCGGGCGGGGCGGCGGCCCGGTGCCGGTCGTGACCGGGCACGTCCAGACCAAGGCCATTCCTGTCACGATCCCCGCGGTCGGCACTGCCGAGGCCCTGTCGACGGTGCAGATCCGGGCGCAGGTCACCGGCCAGTTGAGCGCGATTCACTTCGCCGAAGGGCAGGAAGTCCGCAAGGGGCAGACGCTCTTCACGCTCGACCAGCGCCCGTTTCAGGCGGCGCTCCAGCAGGCGCAGGCGGTGCTGGCGCGTGACACGGCGACGGCGAAGAACTCGCAGTCCCAGCAGGCGCGGTACGAGGATCTTTACAAACGGGGCCTGATCGCGCGGGACCAGTACGAATCCCAGTCGGCGACGGCCTCGGCGCAGCAGGCGACCCTGGCGGCGGATCAAGCCGCCGTGGAGACGGCGCAGCTGAACCTGCAGTACACGACCATTACGGCGCCGCTCAGCGGCCGCGCCGGCGCGCTGACGGTGCATCAGGGGGACCTCATCAGGGCCAACGATCCGAACCCGCTGCTCGTCATCAATCAGATGGCGCCGATTTACGTCGGCTTCTCGGTGCCGGGCCGCTTCCTGGAAGACATCCGCCGGTATCAGGCTCGCCGGCCGCTCCAGGTTCAGGCGCGTCTCCAGGGAAGTCCGACCGGCCCGACACAGATTGCCGTCGCGTCGCCGGAAGGGCGCGGCGAGTCCGCCGCCCCTCCGCCCCAGACGCCGCCGGCCAGCGTCGAAGCCCCCGCGGAGGCGGGCATCGTCTCCTTCATCGACAACGCCGTCGACCCGACGACCGGGACCATCAAGTTGAAGGCGTCGTTCCCGAACACCAGCCACCGCCTCTGGCCCGGTCTCTTCGTCCAGGTGACGCTGCTGCTGACCACCGACGCGAACGCGCTCGTCGTGCCGTCCGGCGCGGTGCAGGACTCCCAGCAGGGCACCTATGTCTACGTCGTCAAACCTGACCGCACCGCGGAGATGCGTCCGGTCCGCGTCGAGCGGCAGCAGGGCGAGCGAAACCGTCATCGCGCAGGGGCTGAAGGCGGGCGAGGAGGTCGTGACCGACGGCCATCTGCGCCTGACGCCGGGGGCGCGGGTGACGACACCGTCGGAGAACGGCGAGCGCGGGGACGGCGGCCGCCAGGGCGGACGCAGCGGAGGCCGATCATGAACGTCGCTGAGCCTTTCATCGAGCGGCCGGTCGCGACGACCCTGCTCGTCACGACGATCCTGATTTTCGGCGTCATGGGCTACCGGCTGCTGCCGGTCAGCGACCTGCCGACGGTCGACTTCCCGACGATCCAGGTCGAGGCCGGCGCTGCCGGGCGCCAGCCCCGAGACGATGGCCTCGTCGGTGGCGACGCCGCTCGAGAAGCAGTTCTCGACGATCGCCGGCATCACGTCGATCAGCTCGACGAAGCTCGCAGGGGCAGCACCAGCATCACGCTGCAGTTCGACCTGAGCCGCAATATCGACGCCGCCGCCCAGGACGTCCAGTCGACGATCGCCCGGGCGCAGCGCAGCGCTGCCGCCCGGCATGCCGTCGCCGCCGTCGTTCCAGAAGATCAACCCGGCCGACTCAGCCGATCCTGTTCCTGGTCCTCAGCTCGGCGACGCTGCCGCTGTCGCAGGTCGATCGAGTATGCCGAGACGGTGCTGGCGCAGCGGCTGTCGATGGTCACCGGCGTCGCCCAGGTCAACGTCTTCGGCGCGCAGAAGTACGCCGTCCGGGTCGACTCGATCCGACGCAGCTGGCGTCGCGGCAGGTCGGCATCGATGAGGTCGCGCAGGCGATCGCCGGCGCGAACGTCGAACCGGCCGACCGGCACGCTCTACGGTCCGCAGCGCAACTTCGTCGTCCAGGCGCAGCGGCCAGCTGATCGAGCGCCGAAGGCTACAAGCACGTCGTCGTCGCCTATCGCAACGGCAGCCCGGTGCGGCTCGACGAGGTCGCGCACGTCTACGACGGCGTCGAGAACGAGCGCGACGTCAGCTGGTACAACGGCACGCGCGCGATCTACCTGGCGATCGCAGCGGCAGCCCGGCACCAACACGGTCGAGGTCGTCGACGCCATCAAGGAGCTGCTGCCGGAGCTGCCAGGCGCAGCTGCCGGCGTCGATCCAGCTGGCGATCCGCAGCGACCGCTCTGAATCGATCCGCGAGTCGGTCGACGACGTCAAGTTCACGCTGCTGCTGACGCTTGCGCTGGTCGTGCTGGTGATCTTCCTGTTCCTGCGCAACCTGTCGGCGACGATCATCCCGAGCCTGGCGCTGCCGTTCTCGATCGTCGGCACGTTCGCGGTGATGTACGTGCTCGGCTACAGCCTCGACAACCTGTCGCTGATGGCGCTGACGCTGTCGGTCGGCTTCGTCGTCGACGACGCGATCGTGATGCTCGAGAACATCGTCCGGCACATGGAGATGGGCAAGACCCGGATGCAGGCGGCGCTCGACGGCTCGAAGGAGATCGGCTTCACGATCGTCTCGATGACGCTGTCGCTGGCCGCGGTGTTCATCCCGATCCTGTTCATGGGCGGCATCGTCGGCCGGCTGATGCACGAGTTCGCGGTCACGATCGCCGTCGGCGATCCTGGTCTCGGGCCTGGTCTCGCTGACGCTGACGCCGATGCTGTGCAGCCGCTTCCTGAAGCCGCCGCACTCGATCACGCCACGGCCGGCTCTACAACGCCGTCGAGCGCGTGTTCGACGCCTGGCTGCAGCGCCTACGCCTGGACGCTGCGCCAGACGCATCCGCTTCAAGGGGAGCACGATGGTGGTCTCGGCGCTGCTGCTCGCCGGGACGGTCTATCTGTTCACGATCGTGCCGACCGGCTTCATCCCGAGCGTCGACACCGGGCAGTTCAACGGGCAGATCGAGGCGGTGCAGGGCATCGGCTTCGACGACGATGGTCGCGCATCAGACGTCGAGGTGATCGACATCCTCGCGCAAGGACCCGAACGTCGCGGCCTACACGGCGCAACATCGGCGGCCGCGGCGGCGGCCGGCTGAACGTCGACCTGAAGCCGCGCGACGAGCGCACGCTGACCGCCGACGAGATCATCGAGGAGCTGCGGCCGAAGCTGGCGCGCGTCCCGGGCGTGCGCGTGTTCCTGACGAACCCGCCGGCGATCCGCATCGGCGGCATGCATGTCGCGGAGCGCAGTACCAGTTCACGCTGCAGGATCACCGACACCGCCGAGCTCTATCGGGTGGCGCCGCGGTTCGAGGCGGCGCTCGCGCGAGGTGCCCGGGCATGCTCAGGACGTGACGTCGGACCTGCAGATCCGCAACCCCGCAGCTCGTCGGTGGACCTCGATCGCGAGCAGATCGCCGCGCTCGGCCTGACCGTCGATCAGGTCGAGATCGGCGCTGTCAATCGGCCTACGGATCGCGTCAGGTGTCGCAGATCTTCGCGCCGAACGACGAGTACCAGGTGATCATGCAGGTGGCGCCGGAGTTCCAGCAGGACCCGGCGGCGCTGTCGATGCTCTACGTGCAGGCGCCGGGCGGACAAGCTGGTGCCGCTGTCGACCGTGGCGACGACGCGGCCGAGCGTCGGCCCGCAGTCGATCAACCACATCGGCCAGCTGCCGTCGGTGACGCTGTCGTTCAACCTCAAGCCGGGCGTCGCGCTCGGCGACGCCGTCGGCCCGCGTCCAGCGAGCTGGCGCCGCAACACGCTGCCCGACACCGTCACCGGCAGCTTCCAGGGCACGGCGCAGGCGTTCCAGGACTCGCTGCGCGGCCTCGGCTGGGTGCTGGTCGCTGGCGATCTTCGTCATCTACGTCGTGCTCGGCATCCTCTACGAGAGCTTCATCCACCCGCTGACGATTCTCTCGGGCCTGCCGTCGGCCGGCTTCGGCGCGCTGCTGACGCTGCTGATCTTCAAGCAGGACCTCAACATCTACGCGTTCGTCGGCGTCATCATGCTGGTCGGCCTGGTCAAGAAGAACGGCATCATGATGATCGACTTCGCGATCGAGGCGCGCCGCGAGCGCGGCATCGAGCGCCGCCGACGCGATCTACGAGGCCTGCCTGGTCCGCTTCCGCCCGATCATGATGACGACGATGGCGGCGCTGATGGGCACGCTGCCGATCGCGCTCGGCTGGGGCGCCGGCGCCGAAGCGCGGCGGCCGCTCGGCCTGGCCGTCGTCGGCGGCCTGCTGGTCTCGCAGACGCTGACGCTCTACGTCACGCCGGTGTTCTACATCTACATGGAACGCCTGCAGGACTGGATCAAGGGGCGGCGCCGGGTGCGCGAGCCCGAGGCCGAGCCTGGCCTGGGACACCTGCAGCCGCAGGGCAGCCTCGATCGCTGACCCCTCGAGGGGGACACTCATCTTTACGCCAAGTCGTTGATTCGACAGGGCCTCGTCAACTGACCCCCCTGATCGGCGCCGATCGGGGGGGTGACGTCAGTTTGCCTTGCATTATCAACAACTTGGCCTAAAGATGAGTGTCCCCCTTGGAGGGGTGTATGAGCACAGCGGTATTCGCGACCCGGGAGGCCCTCGAGGCGGAGATTGCGCGACTCGGGGTCGGGATCCGGCTCGAGCCGGAGATTCGGACCGCCCTGACCCCGCTCCGCGTCGGCGAGCGCACCGCCGGCAATCGCCTCGCGATCCACCCGATGGAGGGCTGCGACGGCACGCTCGCGGGGGCCCCCGACGAGCTGACGATCCGCCGCTGGACCCGCTTCGCCACTGGCGGCGCCAAGCTGCTCTGGGGGGAAGCCGTGGCGATTGTTCCCGAGGCCCGCGCGAACACGCGGCAGCTGCTGCTCTCGGAGCAGAATCTGCCGGCGCTCGAGCGGCTGATCGCCCTGGCGCGCCGCGAGCACGGCCCCGGCGCCGACACCTGTCTGATCGGCCTGCAGCTGACGCACTCGGGGCGCTGGTCGTATCCCACGCCCACCGTGCTCTTCCACGATCCCGCCCTTCGCAACAACGGGCGCATCCTCACCGACAGCGAGCTCGATCGGCTGCAGGACCGCTATGTCGAGGCGGCGCTTGCGGCGCGTGACATCGGCGTCGACTTCGTCGACATCAAGCAGTGCCACCGCTATCTCCTCTCCGAAATGCTGGCAGCCCGCACCCGTCCCGGCAAGTACGGCGGCAGCCTCGAGAACCGGACCCGCTTCGTGCGTGAAATCCTGGGACGGCTGCAGAGCGAGGCGCCCGGGCTGATACGCGCTACGCGGATGAACCTCTACGACGGCGTGCCGTTCGCCAGACACCCGCAGACCGGCGCCGGCGAGCCCGTCCCCGGTGCGACGCACGAACTACCTCGAGCTCGACGAGGCGCTCGAGGCGCTGCGTCTGTTCAGGGACGCCGGCCTGCAGCTCGTCAACGTCACTGCCGGCTGCCCGTATTACAACCCGCACATCGGCCGCCCCGCCGATCGCGAGCCGCCCGACGGCTATCAGTCGCCCGAGCCGGCGCTGGCGGGCGTCGAGCGGCACTTCCAGCTCGCCGCCGCCGCGCAGCGCGCCTGCCCGGACATCCCGGTCGTCGGCACGGGCTACAGCTACCTGCGCCACTTCGCGCTCGAGGCCGGCGAGGCCAACCTGCGCGACGGCCACGTCTCGTTCGTCGGGCTCGGCCGGGGCGCGATCGCTTATCCGGACTTCGCCCGCGACGTCCAGATGGACAAGCGCAAGGCGTGCATCACCGTGAGCCAGTGCACGCTGCTGATGCGCTCCAAGGACAACGAGCTCGGGCAGTACGCCGCCGGCTGTGTGCCGCGGGATCCGGTGTACGCGCGGCTGCTGCAGGTGATCCAGAAGGACGCGAAGCGCAAGGCGGCGGCGCCCCCGGCCCCGGCGAATCAGGCGTAGGAGGTGGCGGCGGCCGCATTGCGGCCGGCACGCTCGGCGGTGATCCGCGCCAGGTAGCCGCTGTCGCGGAAGGCGGCGAGCGGATCGGCGGGCAGCCCCTTGCCCTCGCGCCACTCGCGGATCACATCGCGGACATCGGTCGCGAACGCGTCCTGCAGGAGGGTCTCGGCGCCGACGATGTCGCAGGCGGCCTGCGCGGCGGCGAGGCGATCGTGATCGACCAGCGCCGCCCTGGCGTAAAGCGCCTGCGCGACGGTGACGGTCTGGAGCATCGCCTCGATCTTTCCCTTCAGGTTGTGGCTCTGATCGATCATGAAGGCGACGTCGGCGGGGGCGCCGGCCTGGCGCGCGAAGCCGATGATCTCGTGGAAGATGCGGAAGATCTGGTACGGATCGATGGATCCCAGCGTCAGGTCGTCGTCCGCGTAGCGGCGATCGTTGAAGTGGAAGCCGCCGAGCATGCCCTCGGCGAGCAGCCAGGCGACGATCTGCTCGATGTTCTGCGACAGGTAGTGATGACCGGTGTCGACGAGCACCCGCGCCATCGGGCCGGCGCGGCGGGCGAGCAGGAGCGCCATGCCCCAGTCGGCGATGTCGGTGTGGTAGAAGGCCGGCTCGAACGGCTTGTACTCGACGAGCATGCGCTGCCCCGGCGCCAGCGCCGCGTGCAGCGCGGCGAGGCCGTCCTCGAACCACTGTTTGCGCTGGCGGATGTTGGCGGTGCCGGGGTAATTCGATCCGTCGGCGAACCACAGCGACAAATCGCGGCTGCCGAGGCGCGCGCCGATCTGGGCGCTGTCGATGGTATGACGGAGCGCGGCCTGACGGACGGCGGGATCCGGATTGCCGAACGATCCGAACTTGTAGGCCTGGTCCTGGAAGGTGTTCGGGTTGATGGAGCCGGGACGGATGCCGTGCCGCTCGGCCAGCGCCGCGACCGCGCCGACGCTGCCGAGGCCCGCGTCGAAGTCCCAGAGCACGTGCAGCGCCAGCGTCGGGCAGCAGCCGGTCAGGGTGTGGACGAGCGCGGCGTCGGCGAACTTCTCTTCGATGGTGCCGGCCGCCGCCGGCTGCAGGAACTTGCCGAACCGGGTGCCGGTGTTCGCGAACCCCCACGAGGGGAGCTCGATGCGGAAGGCGTCGAGCGCCGCGACGACACGATCGGCCCGGGTCGACTGCATGGCGAGCGCGAGTCTGAGCGGGATGCGGCGCACTGTCAAGTGCTTCCGCCCGAGGGGGCTTTCGTTCTATGCTGCGCGAGGCCGCATGGGCGCACGCGGCGCAGGAGCACAGTTATGGGTTATCGAGAACGCAGACGGCCGGCCGCGGCCCTGGTTGTCATGATTGCCGCCGCCGCGGCCCTTGCCGCCGCCGGCCCGGCGGCCCGGCAGGCCCCACCGGCGGCGTCGGCTCCTCAAACCACGCCGGCCCCGCCGGCCGCGCGCCCCGCCGCCCAGGGGCGCGGGACCGCCCCGGTGGACCGGCCGGGTCCCAACGACAAGATGGTCATCGACGCGGCCGAGGCCGACCGCGGCGGCGCGCTGTGGAAGACCGAGTGCATCTCCTGCCACGGCGGCGATGCCCGCGGCACGTCCCGGGGACCCAACCTGGTGCGCTCGTCCCTGGTGCTGCACGATCGCTACGGCAGCGGCCTCGGCCCGTTCCTCAAGGAGGGGCATCCGATGCAGAGCGGCCGTCAGAGCACGGCGCTCACCGAGGCCCAGGTGGTCCAGCTCTCCTACTTCCTCCGCCAGAAGCTCCTCGACACGCTGCGCGGCTCGCCGCTCTTCGACGTCAAGAACGTCCTCAGCGGCGACCCGGCGCGGGGGGCCGCCTATTTCAACGGCGAGGGCAAGTGCGCGACCTGCCATTCCGCGACCGGTGACCTGAGCGGCATCGGCACCAGGCTGACCCCGGTCAACATCCAGCAGCGCTTCATCTTTCCGAACCCGGGCGGGCGCGGCCGCGGCCGCGGCGCCGCCGCGAGTTCCGAGCGGACCGCCATCACCACCACGGTGACGCCCCCCGGCGGCCCGGCCGTGTCGGGCGTCCGCATCGAGGAAGACGACTTCTTCGTCACCCTGCGCGACGCGTCCGGCACGGTCCGCACCATCCGCCGGACGCCGGGCACCACCGTCACGACCACCAACCCGCTGCAGTTCCACATCGATCTGCTCGGCGGATCACGGACGCGCAGATGCACGACGTCGTCGCTTACCTGGAGACGCTGAAATGAAGCGATTTGCCCTGGCCGCCCTGATTCTCGCGGCCGCCGGCCCCGCGCTCGCGCAGCGGGGCGTCGATCCGGCGCAGCTGTCGCGGCCCGCCACCGACGCGTGGCCGACCTACAACGGCGACTACTCCGGCCGCCGCTTCAGCACGCTCAAGGAGATTACCGACGCCAACGTCCAGGCGCTCAGCCTGGCGTGGGTCTACCGGATTGGCGCCGGCGGGCCGGGCGGCTCGATCAAGGCGACGCCGCTGCAGGTCGACGGCGTCCTCTACTTCTCCCTGCCCGACCACGTCTGGGCGGTCGATGCCCGCACCGGACGCGAGCGCTGGCACTTCGCGTGGCAGTCGAAGGGGGGCGATCATATCGGCAACCGCGGCGTCGGCATCTCGGGAGATTCGCTGTATTTCGAGACGCCCGACTGCAACCTCGTCGCCCTCGACATCAAGGACGGCACTGAGCGCTGGCACAAGTCGATCTGCGACCTGGATCTCTACTACTTCGGCACGTCGGCGCCGGTCGTCGTCCGCAACCATGTGATCGCCGGCGTCAGCGGCGACGACCTCGACATTCCCGGCTACATCGAATCGCACGACCCGGTGACCGGCGAGCGGCAGTGGCGCTGGTACGTCGTGCCGCAGAAGAAAGGCGATCCCGGGTCGGACTCGTGGCCGAATGAAGAGGCGGCGCGGCACGGCGGCGGGATGACGTGGCAGCCCGTCACCTACGATCCGGACCTGAACCTGGTCTACGTCGCCACCGGCAATCCGCAGCCGGTCGTGGCGCACGTCAATCGCGAAGGGGCGAACCTCTTCACCGCGTCGATCGTCGCGCTCGACGCCGACACCGGGAAGATGGCCTGGTACTTCCAGGCCTCACCCCACGACACCCACGACTGGGACGCGACCCAGACCCCGGTCCTCATCGACGGGATGGTCGACGGCCGGCCGCGCAAGCTGGTTGCGCAGGCATCCAGGAACGGCAAGTTCTTCGTCCTCGATCGCACCAACGGCAAGATGGTCGTGACGAGCGATTTCGTGACGACGAACTGGTCGAAGGGCACCGAGCCCGACGGCCGGCCGATCCCGAATCCGGCGAAACACCCGCAGGAGGACGGGGCGCTCGTGACCCCGAACCAGGGCGGGGCCGCCAACTGGCCGCCGCCGAGCTTCAGCCCGCTGACCGGGCTCTTCTACGTGCCGGCGACGCAGGGCTGGAGCATCTGGTACATCTACGACACCGGCGAGAACCCGCAGGGCTGGGGCGGCACCGATCGCGGCGGCTATTCGGAATCGATGCTGACCGCGATCGACTACACCACCGGCAAGACGAAGTGGACGCACAAGTGGGCCGGGCCGGCCCGGGCCGGCGTCGTCTCGACGGCGGGCAACGTCCTGTTCACCGGCGGCAGCGGCAACAGCCTGGTGGCGCTGAACGCGACGACCGGCGACGCGCTGTGGCAGGCCCGCCTCAATGCGCCGATCGCGAACGGGCCGATCACCTACACGCTCGACGGTCTGCAGTACGTGGTGGTCGGCGCCGGCGACACGTTGTGGAGCTTCGTGATGAATCCCCCGCCAGGGCGGCGGTAGGTCCGGCCGGCGCGCCGGCCGCGCGGCCGATCGGCGCTCAGTCCTGCAGATGACGCAGGATGTGATCGTGGACGTCGACCGAGGCGATTTTCGAGGAGGACACGAGGTTCTTGTGCCGGCTGATGAGCACCGGACCCTCCTCGTGCCAGCCGGTCTGGCGGCCGTGCGAGCCCCTGACGAGCGACGCATCGAGCGGGATGACGTCGAGGAGTGAACGCAATCCGGCGGCCCGCTTGAGCAACTTCCAGCCAACGGTCATCGCCGGGATCCGGATGGCCGGGTCGAGGAACAGTTCGACCGGGTCGTAGCCGGGCTTGCGGTGAATCTCCACCGTTCGCGCGAAATCCGGCGCGCGCCGATCATCCTCCCAGAAGTAGTACGTGAACCACGAGCCCGGCGCCGCGATGGCGACGAGGTCGCCGGCGCGCGGGTGGTCGATGCCGAACGCCGGCTTGTCGTCGGGGCCGAGCACCCGTTCGACGCCGGGGGTGCGCTCGAGCAGTCCCCGTACCTCGCGCAGCCGCGCAGGGTCGTTGAGATAGACGTGTGCCACCTGGTGGTCCGCGACCGCGAACGCGGCGCTGGCGCCAGGGTCGAGCATCTCGCGACCGAGCTCGTCGCGCACCGCGATCAGCCCGTGCGTCCGCAGCTCGCGGTTGACGTGGACCGGCGACGACACCGGCTGAATCCCATACTCCGACAGCACGATGACGCGCGCGCCCCGGCCTTCGTAGTGCCGGATCGAGATCGTCGCAGACGGCATCGACCTGGCGGCAGTCGGTCGCCGCCGCCGGATCGGCGGGGCCGACGCGCTGCAGGTTGTAATCGAGGTGCGGCAGGTAGACGAGGGTCAGCGTCGGGTCGAAGCGCCGGTCGACCTCCCTGGCAGCCGCGGCGATCCACTCGGTCGAGCGGATCGAGGCGCGCGGCCCCCAGAACTCGAAGAGCGGAAACGTGCCCAGCGCCGCCTGCAGCTCGTCGCGGAGCCGCGCCGGCCGGGTGTAGACATCCGGCACCTTGCGGCCGTCGGCCGGGTACATCGGCCGGGGCGTGACGGAGTAGTCGGCGCTCGAATACATGTTGAACCACCAGAACAGGTTCGCGCAGGTGAACGAGGGGTCCGCCGCCTTCGCCGTCTCGTAGACCTTCGGCGCCTGGACGAGCAGGTTCGACTGCTTCCAGAACTTCACTTCCGCATCCTCGCGCGAGTACCAGCCGTTGCCGACGATGCCGTGGGCCGAGGGCAGCCGGCCGGTCAGGTAATCCGCCTGCGCCGAGCACGTGACCGCCGGGAACGCCGACCTGATCCGCGCGACGGTGCCGGCCTCCGACCAGCGCGTCAGGGCCGGCATCGAGGTGCCGAGCAGTCCAGGGGTGAGCCCGACGACGTTGAGGACGACGGTTTTATGCATGACGGAACGTTACCGCGCGGCGCGCCGGATCAACGGGCGACCGGAAAGTTGGCGAGCACCCAGTCGTACTCCCGCCCGATCGACTCCAGCAGGTCGATCTTCAGCCCGGCGGGGAGCACGTCCCAGGTGTAGGTCTCGATTTCGAAGTGGCGCGCGAACGGCGTGCGCGCGGCCGTCTGCAGGATGCCGCGCACGTACGCCTGCGTCGAGCCGAGGCCGTCGAAGTCGGCCGCGAAGAGCGGCACGTGAAAGTGGATCCGCCACTGGCTGCCGGCCGCCGGATCACCCTCAGCCAGCGCCTCGTGGAGGTCCGCGAAGTGGCGGAGCGGATGACCGTCGCGGCGTTCGATGACCTGGTGGAGATAGGTCGTGTCGGCAAAGCGTCCGAGCCGATCGCGCAGCGCCGCCGCCACCCCATCGTCTCCGGGAAACGTCACGTCGAGCGCCGAGCTGAGCTGGACCCGTCCGACCGAGATGCCGGCGCCGTGGAGCCGCCGCAGCGCCGCGCCGGGGTCCTCGAACTCGACCGCGAAGTGGCAGCAGTCGAAGCAGATGCGGACATGCTCGCGCAGGTGCGCCTCGGCCTCGCCGTGGCTGCACCCGAGGCGCGCCGCCAGTGCCGGACCCCCTTCGGGCAGGAGCACGCGCTCGAAGAACGTGATCAGCTCGTCGCTGTGCTCGATCAGGCAATCGGGTTCGGGCTCGATGTCGAGGTGCAGGACCTGACCGTGTTCCTGGCGGCGTCTGACCATCGCCTCGGTGATCGTGCCGACGTTGGCCGCAAAGGTGCTCCAGTCCTTCGGCCCCGGCGCCGCGATCCACGGCTTGTAGGAGAGCGGCGCGGTCGAGACGCCGCCGTCGAGCCCGTCGGGGAGCAGGGCGCCGAGGATCCGGACGAGGTCCAAGGTGTAGCGAACGCGCTCCGCGTCCCGCCAGTCCGGCGCGTAGACCTCGGCCTTGACCGCGGTGCGATGGAACGAGCCGTGCGGAAAGCCGTTGATGAGGGCGACGTACAGCCCTTCGTCGTCCAGAAAGCGCCGGAACGCGTCGAGGTGTGCGGCCTCGAGCAGTTCCCGTGCGTCGCGCGCCGAGAGCCGGAGGCCGAGCCCGAACGGACGGTCCGGCGCCAGCCGGCGCTTGAGCGCCGGCGCGAAGCGCCGCACGTTCGCCTCGACTTCGCGCCACCCGTCACCGGGATGGATGTTGGTGCAGTACGTGAGGTGGAAGTTGCCTGCCGGATCCAGCTGCACCCTGGCGCCTCCGTCAGCCGCGCCGCGCCGGTTCGGCCGCGGCGGTGGACTCCGCGGGCAGCTTGAACTTCGGCGACTGCGCCAGGAAGCGGGCCGGATTGTCGAAGACGACCTGCTGGATCAGCGCTTCCGGATGGCGGCGGCGACGCATCTCCAGCGCGAAGCGCGGCACCGCGATCGGATCGCTCGGCCCCCAGTCGCAGGCGCCGGCGACGCAGATGCGCTCCGGGCCGTATTTTTCGATGATGTCGACCGCGCGCTGCGGAGAGATCTTGGTCTGCGGATACAGCGTCAGCCCGGCCCAGAAGCCGTGCTCGAGGATCATCTCGACCGTATGCTCCTCGGCGTGATCGACCATCACGCGCGCCGGATCGATCTGCCGGAAGCCGCGGAGCACGTCGACCGAGATGGTCGTGCCCTTGTACTTGTCCTCGAGGTGCGGCGTGTGGATGAGGATCAGCTGCCGGTGCGTCGGGGCGAGGTCGATCTGCTCGGTGTAGGTGTCGATCTCGTTGCGGGTGACGCGGTTCAACCCGATCTCGCCGATGCCGAGGACGGTCGGCCGGTCGAGGAACTTGGGAATCCGCTGCGAGGACGTCCCGCGACAGCGCCCGGTCGTCGGACTCCTTGGGGTTCACCGCCAGCCAGGCGTAGTGCTGGATGCCGTACTGCGCCGCGCGCCTGGGCTCGAACTCGGTGAGCTGCCGGAAGTAGTCCTCGACGCTGTCGCCGCAGCTGCGGTCCCAGCCCGCCCAGAACGCCGGCTCGGTGACGGCGACGCAGCCGGTCAGGGCCATCTGCTGGTAGTCGTCCGTCGTCCGCGACACCATGTGGGCGTGGTGATCGATGTATTTCATGACCGCCCCTCCGGGCTCCACCGGTCGTAGGCGCCGAGCGCGCTCTTCCGATCCAGGCGCTCGAGCGGCGCGGTGGTGGGGTCGCTCAGCAGCAGCTGGATGCGGGTGACGCGATCGTCCTGGCCGGCGAGGGCGGCGATCGCCTCGGCGAACGCCTTCATGCGGAAATCGGCCCTGGCCTGACCGCCGTCGGTGCGGTCCAGCCGATCGAGGAACGCGGCAATCTCGAGCAGCCGGGTCCGGTTCTCGATGAAGTATTCGTCGACCAGCGCGTCGGCGGCGAGCGGTGAGGCGTGCGGGTGAGAGGGCATGGGCGTGGGTATCCGGCTTCGGTCAGGACGCTTTCTGGGCGGCGGCGGCGCCCCCGGCGTCGAGCCGCTTCAGGGTTTCGATGCTGCGCAGCATCAGGTCGTGGCGAATCTCGTGGACGTCGAACGGCCGGCCGATGTCGTGCAGCATCATGATCGTCAGCCGGCCGCCGAGATGCTCCTGGAACTCGGTCAGTCCGCGGAGCACCGACCGGTCGTCGTCCGGCGCGGCCGTGCCGTCGCCGAGCAGCGGCGCGTAGAGCGGCAGACCGAGCGCGCCGAGCAGGTCCATAATACGCCGCCACTGCGGCTCGGGCAGGTAGCCGGCGAGGCGCGAATAGGTGCTGTCGAGGGCGATGCCGACGGCGACCGCCTCGCCGTGCCGCAGGCGGTGGTCCGACAGCTGTTCGAGCCGATGCGCCGCCCAGTGGCCGAAATCCAGCGGCCGCGACGAGCCGAGCTCGAACGGATCGCCGCAGCTGGCGATGTGCTGCAGGTGGATGACCGCCGACTGCCGCACCGCGCGCTCCATCGCCGCGGCGTCGCGGTCGCGCAGGGCCGCGGCATCGCGTTCGAGGAGTGCGAAGAACGCACTGTCCCTGATGAGCGCGGCCTTGACGGCTTCACTCAACCCGCCGCGCCAGTCGCGATCCGACAGCGTCGCGAGAAACGCGAAGTCGTTGATCACGGCAAACGGCGGCGCGAACGTGCCGAGATAATTCTTCTGGCCGAACGCGTTGATCCCGTTCTTGACGCCGACCGCGGAGTCGTCCTGGGCGAGGACGGTCGTCGGCACGCGGACCAGGCGGATGCCGCGATGCGCCGTGGCGGCGGCGAAGCCGGCGACGTCGAGCACCGCGCCGCCGCCGACGGCGATCAGATACGAATGCCGGCAGAGCGCCGCGGCGTGGATCGCTGCACGGAGGACCTCGACGTGCCCGGCGTCGTTCTTGACCTGCTCCCCGCCGGGCAGGACGACGACGGGGCCGCCGAGCACGAGCGCGCCGGGGTGCGCCGCGAAATACGCCGCCATCGCCTCGCGGAGGCCGGGATGGGCCGTGTCGACGCCGCTGTCGAGGACGACGAGCGCGCGGGCGCGGCCGTCCGCGGCCGGCGGCACGAGCAGCTCGCGCAGCAGCGGGTTCGCCGGCGCAAAGGCGCCGCGCGTGAAGTGCACCGGGTAGCGGAAGGAGAGGCGTATCTCCTGCTCGATGGCATCCATCTCAGGTTACCGAAAACAAACGCGACAGCCCGGCGGCGGCCAGCCCCGTCGCCAGGATTGCCGCGGCGTACATGGGCCCGGCGAAGGCGGCGCCGAACACCGCGTCGACGAGGACCAGCGACAGCACGCCGGCGCGCACCGCCTGCCGGATCGCGGCCGGGCTGTGGCTCCTGGTAGACCTGCCAGAACGGTGGAACCACCCGCCACGCCAGCAGGGCGACGACCGCCAGAGCGGGAACCCGGCCCGGGCCGGACGCGACCGCCAGGCTCGTCAGGGCCAGAATCGCGCCCCCCAACGATATCAGAGCCAGCCCGGCGGTCCGCCGTTTTCCGCCGTGCACCTCCCCCCGGCTGACGACGGTGACCGCGGTGATGTAGACGAACGGGATGAAGGCAAGCGGCCAGGCGTGGCCGAGCACCGCCGGGGCGGCGGCGACGCCCAGCAGCAGGTTGCAGGCCCGGCAGCCGCCCATGGTGAGCGGGCCGAGGAGGGCGTGGCGCTTGGCGGCGGCGTCGTAGAGCAGGATGAGGGCGGCAATAACTACCGCGATCCCCCCGGCGGCCGGAGTCGTGACGCTGGCGCAGGCGATGCCGGCCGTGAGCAGGGCCCCGCCGAGCAGCGCCGCCGCGCCGGCCCGGACGCGACCGCTCGGGATCGGCCGCTCCGGCCGCTCGACGGCGTCGAGCCGGCGATCGAAGACGTCGTTGAGGACGACTCCGCCGGCATAGAGCCCGGCGGTGGCGGCCGCGAGCCACGGCAGCATCGCCGGGGCGGGTCGTCCGGCGATGGCATATCCGGCCAGCACGTCGGCCACGGCGGTGACGACGTTGGCCGGGCGCAGCAGTTCCAGGTACCCGCGTAACACGAGTTCAGCTCCCAACCGCGGGTCCGACCGCACCGGCAACAGGGTTGAAGCTGTAGATGTTACAACGGGCTGGCCGGCGGCGCGATTTGGCGCGGGGGGCCGCGCCCCGGGGCGAGCGGGGCAGCCCGGTGGCGGGTCCCCACAAGGAGACAATTTTGTATATGCGGCGTAGTGCTCCAGACAATTGCGTCAGGTGAGACGATAGCCAGAGACTCAAAACATCACGAAATGCTTCTTGAATAGCGGTTCTTCGTTGACGCGCTGGAGAGCCGCGGGTGAGAATTGATCCATGCCGCGCCAGACGCACAACATTTTTGTTAACCCTGGTCGAGTCGGCCGATGACCGGCAGGGCCGCCGCCCGGGCCACGCCGGCTGACGGGCCGACCACCGAGCAGGAGCGCCTCGCGACGCTGCTGCAGATCACCGACGCGCTGTCGAGCACCCTCAACACGCGCGCGGCGCTGCAGGTCGTGCTCGAAACGCTGGCCCGGCGCCACGCCATTCCGCAGAGCCTGGTCGTCCGTCTCGAAGAAGACGGCCGCCAGCTGCACGTCGACGCCGCCTACGGGCTGAATCGTCCCGCCCATCACATCCACTACACGCTCGGCGAGGGGGTCATCGGCACGGTCGTCGAGACCGGCAAGGCGGTGATCGTCCCGCGGGTCAGCCGCGAGCCGTCGCTGGTGCTGCGCAACGCCGGGCGCGAGGACGCGCCGGGCGAAGAGTCGAGCTTCATCTGCGTCCCGATCGGCGTCGACCGCCGCGTCGTCGGGGCGCTCGGCGTCAATCTCAAGTTCAAGTCGGATCGCAACTACGAGCGCTCCAAGGCGTTCTACAGCGTCGTCGCCTCGATGATCGGCCAGGCGCTGAAAGTCCAGCGGCTGGTCGCCGCCCAGCACAAGCGGCTGGTCAACGAGAACGCCCATCTCAAGCAGGAGCTGCGCGAGCGCTACGACTTTGCCGGGATCGTCGGCAACAGCGGGCCGATGCAGCGCGTCTACGAGCAGGTCGCGCAGGTGGCGCGGACCAACACGACGGTGCTGCTGCGCGGCGAATCGGGCACCGGCAAGGAGCTGATCGCCAGCGCCATCCACTACAACTCGGCCCGCGCCAAGAAGCCGTTCGTCAAGGTCAGCTGCGGGGCGCTGCCCGATACCCTGATCGAGTCGGAGCTGTTCGGCTACGAGAAGGGGGCCTTCACCGGCGCGGATGCGCGCAAGAAGGGGCGCTTCGAGCTGGCCGAGGGCGGCACGCTGTTTCTCGACGAGATCGGCGACGTCCAGCTGTCGACGCAGGTCAAGCTGCTGCGGGTGCTGCAGGAGCGCGAGTTCGAGCGCCTCGGCGGCCACGAGACGCTCAAGTCCGACGTCCGGCTGATTGCCGCGACCAACAAGGATCTCGAGCGCGCCATCGAGAAGGGCTCGTTCCGCGAAGACCTGTTCTACCGCCTCAACGTCTTCCCGATCTTCATCCCGCCGCTGCGCGAGCGCAAACCCGACGTGCTGCTGCTCGCCGACCACTTCCTGCAGCGCTACTCGGCCGAGCACGGCAAGCGACATCCGCCGCCTCGCGACGCCGGCGATCGACATGCTGACGTCCTACCACTGGCCGGGCAACGCCCGCGAGCTGCAGAACGTCATCGAGCGCGCCGTGCTGGTCTGCGACGGGCACGTCATCCACGCCCATCACCTCCCGCCGACGCTGCAGACCGCGGAGGCGTCCGGCACGGTGATGAGCATCGCGCTCGACGATGCGGTGGCCGCCTACGAGAAGGATCTGCTGCAGGACGCGCTGAAGAGCGCCCGCGGGAACCGCGCCAAGGCGGCGCGGCTGCTGCGCACGACCGAGCGCATCGTCAACTACAAGGTGCGCAAGCTCGGCATCGACTGGAAGCGCTTCAAGCCGTAGCGCCGCGGCGGCGCGTCAGGCGGCCGTGCCGGCCATCAGGCGCATCACCGCCGCCTGGCTGGCCGACGACCGCGGCAGCTCGCCGGCCAGCCGGCCGTCGCGGAGCACGAGGATGCGGGTCGAGAGGTGGAGCACCTCCGGCAGCTCGCTCGAGATCAGCAGCACGCCGGCGCCGCCCGACGGCGAGCTCGTCGATGAGCGCGTGGATCTCCGCCTTGGCGCCGACGTCCACGCCGCGCGTCGGCTCGTCGAGGATCAGCATGCGTGCAGTCGGCCGCGAGCCACTTGGCGAGCACCACCTTCTGCTGGTTGCCGCCCGACAGCCCGGCCGCGACGGCGTCGCGCGCCGGCGCCCGCACGCGCAGCCGCTCGAAAGTACGCCGGCGCCAGCGCGCGCTCGGCGGCGCGCGCGGACGAACGGTCAGCGCGCGACAGCGCGCCGCAGCGTCGGCAGCGTGACGTTGCTGCAGCGCCGCTCATCGACGAGCACCAGCCCCTGGCGCTTGCGATCCTCCGGCACGAGGCCGATGCCGGCGCGCATCGCCTCGCTCGGGCGATCGACGGCCACGCGGCTGCGCCGCGCACGAAGATCTGCGCCGGTCGCCGCCGGCGTCCAGACCGAACAGCGCCTGCGCGACCTCGGATCGCCCGGCGCCGACCAGCCCGGCGAGCCCGACCACCTCGCCGGCCCGCAGCGATGAACGAGATGTCGTCGAACCGCCCGGGGCTGGCGAAGCCGCTCGACGCGCAGCACCTCGTCGCCGGCGGCGGCCGCCGACGTGCGCCGGAAAGTACTCGCCGAGCGGCCGGCCGATCATCATCTGCACCAGCTCCGCCTCGGTCGAGCGCCGCCGTCGGCCGGGTGGCCGACGTGCCGGCCGTCGCGCAGCACGCGTGATCGTGTCGCACAGCCGGAAGATCTCCGTCCATGCGGTGGCTCACGTAGATGCAGCGTCACGCCGCGCGCCCGCAGCCGGCCGATGAGCGCGTACAGCGCCTCGGCCTCGTGCTGCGACAGGCTGCTGGTCGGCTCGTCGAAGACGATGATCCGCGCGCCGCGGCCGACCGCCGCGGCAATCTGCAGCATCTGCTGCTGCCCGATGCTCGAGCTCGCCGACGCGGCGGTCGCACGTCGATGCCGGCGCCGATGTCGGCCAGCATCGCCGCGGCGCGGCGCCGCATCTCGCCGCGCGATCGACGAACGGCCCGCGACCGCGGCAGCGACTCCGAGGCAGAGATTCTCGGCGACCGACAGGTTCTCGCAGAAGGCGAGCTCCTGGTGCACCATCGCCGATCCCGGCCGCGAGCGCCTCGCGCGGGCCGCCGAACTGACCACCGGCTTGCCGAAGATCGAGCAGCCGGCCGGCGTCCGGCGCGTGGACGCCGGCGACGATCTTGCCCGAGCGTGCTCTTGCCGGCGCCGTTCTCGCCGCAGAGCGCATGGCAGCGAGCCCGCGGCGATCTCCACGCTGACGTCGTCGAGCGCGACGACGCCGGGGAAGCGCTTGACGATGTGCGTCGAAGCGGACCGCCGGTGCTCGGAGCTGGCCATGGCGGTGCCTGACTTCAGCTGGCAGCTGTCGAGGTAGGCTCTCGGGCACGTCGGTGAAGCCCCAGTCCTTCAGCTGCCGCGCCCACTCGCCGAGGTTGTCCTTCGTGACGCGCACCAGCTCCATCGGGATGATCTGCGGGCACGTCCTTCTTCAACTGCACCTTGTCGACGATGCGCTGCACGCCGACGTAGCCCCACTGGTACGTCGGCTGGGCGAGCAGGACCGGCGCGAGGCCCTTCTCGACGTAGGCGAGCTCGCCGGCAGGCGCGTCGACGGAGACGATCTTGACCTTCGCCGGATCGAGATCGGTGAGCAGCGTCTGCGTGAAGAGCGGCCAGCCGCCGATCATCGCCCAGCCCTGAACCTGCGGATAGGCGTTCTGCACGCGGATCACTTCGGCCGCGGCATCCTGCGGCGTTTCGATGTGGTAGAAGGTGCCGGCGATCGTGATGTCCGGGATAGCTTCGCCGCCGCCTGCTTGACGCCGTGCGACGCGCTTGCGCAGGTTCGGCGCGTTCTGGTTGCCGGCGAGGATCGCGACCGTGCCCTTCTCGCCCATCTGCTTGCGCGAGCTCGTCCATCACCGCCTGCGCCGGTCTTCTCGTCGTCCACGCCGTAGAAGGCGAAGCGCTGCGACTGCGGCGCGTCGCTGTCGAAGGTCATCACCGGCACGCCGCGCTCGACGGCGTCGTTGATCGCGCCGGTCACCTTGCCGGCGTCGGAGCAGGAGATCAGGATCGCGCTCGCGCCCTCGTTGACCGCCTGGGCGATGCGCTGCGCCTGCACCTGGCCGTCCTCGGCCGGCGGCGTCAGCCAGACGATCTCGATCGGCATGCCTGTGCTTCGCCGACAGCTCCTTGGCCGCCGCCTCGGCGCCGGTGCGCGCCGACAGGAACACCGGGTTGGTCGAGCTCTTGGCGATCATCGCGATCTTCAGGCCGCTCCGCGGCGGCGCCGGCGCGCGTCCGTTGCCGGGGCCGTCCTGCGCGCCGCGGCAGCGCGGCGAGGAGCCCGGCGCGCGAGAACAACGGCGAGCGAGTCGCGGGGCGAGTCGGGTGCGTCATGTCGTGCTCTCCGATGAAGGTCGGCCGGGTCAGCGTGCGTCGCGCCGCCTGGGCCAGGCGCCGCGCCGTGAAGCCGGCGCTCGCCTGGTCGAGCACGACGGCGATGATGATCGCGCAGCCGATGATGATCCACTCGTAGTTCTGGTCGAAGTGCAGGGTGCGGATCGACTGGCGGATCAGCACGATCAGCAGCGCGCCCGAGCATCGCGCTGACCGCGCTGCCCTTGCCGCCCGACAGGCTCGCGCCGCCGACCACCGCCGAGGCGATGACGTAGAGCTCGTAGCCGGTCGCGTCGACGCACGAGGCCGAGCCGTAGAAGCTCGCGCCCATGAACGCCGCGATCCCCGCCGTCAGCCCGGAGATGACGAACACGCTGCTCTGGATGCGCGGCAGCGAGCAGGCCGGAGAAGCGGCTCGCCTCGGGGTTGCCGCCGAAGGCGAAGATGTGGCGGCCCATCACCGTCTGCGCGCAGGTAGACCGCGCCGAGCACGGTGACGGCCAGCATCACCAGCATCGGCACCGGATAGAGCGACTCGGCGAGGCCGAGCGACGCCTTGGCCACGCGCGTCAGCGCCGGCGGCAGCAGGATGCTCTCGGCGCCGCTGGCCACGAACGCGATGCCGCGCAGGATCCACATCGTGCCGAGCGTGATGATGAACGGGTGGACGTTGCAGCCCGACGACCATCAGGCCGTTGAGCGCGCCGCACGAGCAGCCCGACGCCGACCGCGACCGCCAGGCCGAGCGCGACGGTCGCCGCGCCGCCGGCCGGGCCGCGGCGCGCGGAGCACCATCGCCATCGCCACGCCGGCCAGCGCGTAGATCGATCCGACCGAGAGGTCGATGCCGCCCGAGATGATCACCATCGTCGCGCCGACCGCCATGATCGCGAAGAAGCTGGCGTCGGTGGCGGTCTGGATCAGCGTGTAGGAGTTGAGGAAGTTGTTGACCGACTGGCCGGTGAGCGCGATCGACGTGGCTGCCGGCAAACAGCGTCAGCAGCGTCCCGAGCAGCAGAATCACGAACAACAGGCCGGCCTGCTGCGAGGCGAGCAGAGTGCGGAGCGTCCCCGCCGTCCGCGCGGTCTGGCGCGGAGCAGGGTCTGCGGATCCGGCCGGGTCGGGCCCGGCGGATCCGGGCTGAGAGGTCGCTGCGCCTGCCGTCATGAACCGCGGGAGCATAGCACGAGGGGGACACTCATCTTTAGCGTAAGTTGTTGACTCTGTTGATCAAGTCGCGAAAACACGCCGGATCGTCGGGACGCGTCGGCACGATCCTTCCACGCATGTCTGCGGAGCTCATATGCCTCGCATCCACCGTGTCGCCCCGGCCGGCCTCGTTCATCATGTGCTGAACCGCGGCAACAACCGCGCCGGCGTGTTCAAGAAACCACGCGATTATCGGGCATTTCTGCTGCTTTTACGCGAGGCCCAGGAGCGCGTGCCGATGCGCATTCTGGCCTACGCGGTCATGCCCAATCACTTCCACCTGGTCCTCTGGCCAGACGACACGGAGGCAATTTCCTCGTACATGCGGTGGTTGATGAATGTGCATGTTCGGCGATACCACGGGCACTACGGGACGTGCGGCCGCGGGCATATCTATCAGGGGCGCTTCAAGAACTTTCCCGTCCAGACCGATCCGCATCTGACGACGGTTCTGCGCTATGTGGAGGCGAATCCGCTGCGCGCGGGACTGGTGACGCGGGCCGAAGACTGGAGGTGGGGAAGCCTTGGCTGGCCCGGACCCGACGGTCCGCTGCTGACCTCGTCGCCCGTGCCGAAACCGGACGACTGGATAACGTACGTGAACCGGATCCCGGCGACTCGTGAGCTCGGCGCTCTCCGCACGTCGGTCCGGCGCGGGTCGCCATACGGCCAAACGGCCTGGGCAGAGCGCGTCGCCGTCAACAGCGGACTCCAGTTCACCGTCCGCCCTCAGGGGCGTCAACCGGGCAGCGCCCGCTCCCCAGGATGACCGCCGACGCCACGGTTCCGATCCGGGGGGGTAAATCCGGACGTGCCATGGGATCAACAACTTACGCTAAAGATGAGTGTCCCCCTGGAGGAAGAGGGTGTAACCGGGGTTGCCGACCTCACGTTGATAGCGATAGCCCAGCCCCTCGAGGAACGCCGCAAAGGCGGCCTCTTCCTCCGCCGGGACCTCGAACCCGGCCAGGACGCGGCCGAAGTCGGCGCCGTGGTTGCGGTAGTGGAACAGGCTGATGTTCCATCGGCCGCCCAGCTGGTCGAGGAACGCCATCAGCGCCCCGGGGCGCTCCGGAAATTCGAACCGGCAGATCTGCTCGTTGACGACCTCAGGGCTGCGGCCGCCGACCATGTGCCGCACGTGCAGCTTGGCGGTCTCATTGTCGGTGAGGATAGCGGTCTCGTAGCCCCCGGCCCGGAAGCGCGCGATGCCAGCGCCGCGGCGTCGTCGCGCGATCGGGTCGCGATGCCGACGAAGATGTGGGCCTGACGGCGGCCGCTCAGCCGGTAGTTGAATTCGGTGACGACGCGGCGGCCGATCGCCGAACAGAACTCGCGGAAGGCGCCGGGCCGCTCCGGAATCGTGACGCCGAACAGCGCCTCGCGCGCTTCTCCGAGCTCGGCGCGCTCGGCGACGAAGCGCAGGCGGTCGAAGTTCATGTTCGCGCCGCTGAGGATCGCCGCGAGGCGCTCGCCGGTCGTCCCGGTCCGCGCCACCCAGGCCCGCAGCCCTGCCACGGCCAGCGCACCGGCGGGCTCGATAATCGACCGCGTCTCGTCGAAGACGTCCTTGATCGCCGCGCAGATCTCGTCGTTCGAGACGCGGACGATCTCGTCGACGCCGGCCTGGACGATCGGGAACGTGAGCTCGCCGACTTCGCGGACGGCGACGCCGTCGGCGAAGATCCCGACGCCGTCGAGGACGACGCGGCGGCCGGCCGCGATCGAGCGGATACATCGCATCCGCCTCGAACGGCTCGACGCCGATGATGCGGATCGACGGCCGGACCGCCTTGACGTAGCTCGCGATCCCGGCGATCAGCCCGCCACCGCCGACCGGGACGAAGATCGCCGAGACGTCCCCGAGCTTGTGGCGCAGGATCTCGTTGCCGATCGTGCCCTGGCCGGCAATCACCAGCGGGTCATCGAACGGATGGACGAAGGCCAGCCCGGTGGCGGCGGCGAGCTCGTCGCAGTGCGCCTTGGCGTCGGCGTAGCTGTCGCCGCGCAGCACCACCTCGGCGCCCATCTCGCGCACCGCGTCGACCTTGATCTCCGGCGTCGTCTGCGGCATGACGATGAGGGCGCGGATGCCGAGGTGCCGGGCCGAGAAGGCCACGCCCTGAGCGTGATTGCCGGCGCTGGCGGCGATCACGCCGGCGGCGCGCTCGGCCTCGGTGAGGTGCGCGATGTGGTTGTAGGCGCCGCGCATCTTGAAGCTGAAGATCGGCTGCAGGTCCTCGCGCTTGAGGAGCGACCTCGTTCCCGAGCCGCTGCGACAGCCGCGGCGCCGGCTCGAGCGGCGTCTCGTGGGCGACGTCGTAGACCCGGCTGGTGAGGATCAGCCGCAGCATCGCCTCCGGGCTGACGCTCCGCGGGCGGGCGGCGGGCTGGGTCGGATCGGCTCGCATCATCGGCCTCTCAGCGCGTGACGAGTGAGTAGATGTCGTTGAGGATGCCGGCCGCCGTCACCTCGGCGCCCGCCCCCGGGCCGCTGACGACCAGCGGCTCGGTCCGGTAGCGGCGCG
Source organism: uncultured Acidobacteriota bacterium (assembly GCA_963750475.1). Lineage (GTDB taxonomy): Bacteria > Acidobacteriota > Vicinamibacteria > Vicinamibacterales > 2-12-FULL-66-21 > JALZOC01. The sequence goes on along the minus strand of CAVVQQ010000002.1, from coordinate 4,340,119 downwards.
TGGTGAAGGCGACGAGATTGCGGGTGCCCTGCGAGCGCGCCGATCGGGCTGTTGACGGGGCACCGCGACCAGCCGCGCCGAGACGCCGCGCGGCGTCGCGGTGACGACGTAGCGCAGGACCCGGCCGTGCGCCGCCTCGCGGCTCGCGCGCGCCGCCCATTCGGCATCGAGCGCCGGCCACCGCGTCATGAACTGCGGAATCGAGCAGCGCCCTGCAGCGCCCGCGGGACGAGGTCGTCGGGGCGCGGCGCGGGTCCGCGGTAGCCGAGCAGGCGCGCCAGGATCAGCGCCTTGCGTGCCGGCATCCTGTCCCGTCAGGTCGTCGCGCGGATCCGGCTCGGCGTAGCCGCGCTCGACCGCCTCGCGCACCGCGCTGCGAGAACGGCGTGCCGGCCGACACCGCCGACATCGACATACATCAGCGTGCCGCTGACGCAGCCTTCGATGCGCAGCACGCGATCGCCGGTCTCGACGAGCTTGTCGAACGTGTCGATGATCGGCAGGCCCGCGCCGACGGTCGCTTCGTAGCGCAGCCGTCGTCCGCCGGCCTGCGTCGCGCTCGTGCAGCGCGCGCGTAGCTGCGGCCACGATCCGGCGAGCGGCTTCTTGTTGGCGAGGACGACGTCGAAGCCGTGGCCGAGCGGCGGCGCGCAGCAGGTCGTCGGTCTCGTCGCTCGTCACGTCGACGATCACCGGCCGCGACACCGCATGCGCCGACCATCAGCGTCAGGGCGTCGGCCGCCGACGGCCGGCTCTCCGCCGAGCGCCGCGAGCAGCGCGCCGGCATCCTTCTCGCGCGTCAGCTCCAGCAGCCGGCGGCCGCGACAGTCCGCGCGGCTCGAAGACGTAGCCCGATCGATCGAGCAGCCCGACGACGCGGACGGCGGCTGGCCGCCGTTGGCGGCGGCCATCTGGTCGGCGAGGGCGCGCCCGACCCGGCCGAAGCCGAGCAACACGACGTCGGTCCGCGGCGCCGCCGGCGGCCGGCCGCCGCCGATCTTCGACAGCTGAAAGGCGCCGTGGACGCGCCGCGCCGCCTCGGCGGCCTGGCCCGCCGTCGACCGCGAACGAGATGTTGCGTTCGGACGAGCCCTGGGCGATGGCGACGACGTTGATGCCGCGCGGCGGCGAGCGCCGTGAAGACCCGCGCGGCGACTCCCGGCGCTGCCGGCCATCCCGTCGCCGACGACCGCGATGACCGCCATGCCGGTGCGCGCGGTGACGTTGTCGATCAGTCCGCTCGGCGATCTCCTCGCGGAACGCGTGGCGCAGGCTGCTGACCGCGCGCTCCGCTTCCGCCTCGGGCAGCGTGAAGCCGATCGAGCTCTCCGACGAGGCCTGGAAAATCGTCGAGACCGACAGCCGCTCGCGACTCGATCGCGGCGAAGGTCCGCGCGGCGATGCCGTGCACGCCGACCATGCCCTTGCCGGCGACGGTGACGATCGCCTGGCCGCGGACGATCGCCAGCGCCTTGACCGGATACGTCGTCCATCGAGCGGCGCGCCGACACCTCGGTGCCCGGCGCGTCGCACGTCCAGGAACGACCGCACCTGGAGGACGATGCGCGTGCCGGCGATCGGAATCAGGGCGCGCGGATGGAGCACCTTGGCGCCGTAGTGCGCGACCTCGGCCGCCTCGCGGTGATGGAGCTGCGGGATCAGCCGGGCGTCCGGCACCAGCCGCGGGTCGGCGGTCAGGATGCCCGCGCACGTCCTTCCACAGCACGACCTTGCGCGCGCCCAGCGGCCGGCGCCAGCATGGTCGCGGTCAGGTCCGACCCGCCGCGGCCGAGCGTGTCGGGCTGCCGTCGGGCGGCTGCGCCGATGAAGCCCGGCACGACCGGGGTGACGCCGCGGGCGAGGAGCGGCGCGGAGCGCCCGCCGGGCGCGCCGCGTCCGTCTCGCGTGAAGTTCGGGGGCGGCGCCGCCGTGCTGGCCGTCGGTGGCGACGAAGTCGGCCGCGTCGACGTAGACCGCGGCGCGGCGCCGCCGCGCGTCAGCACCGCGGCGAGGATGGCCGCCGACATCCGTTCGCCGCGCGACACGAGCATGTCGCTGGCGCGCGGCGGCGACGTGGCCGAGCACCGCGATCGGCGCCGCACAGCTCGCGATACTCGCGCGCCGCGGCGTCGATCGTGGCGAGCAGGGCGCGCCGGGCCGGGCCGGCCGGCAGCGAGCGTCTTGGCGACTTCACGATGCCGGCGCAGGAACGCCGCCGCGACCCGGGCGCGACTCGTCGGCCTTGCCCGGCGCGCGCCAGCGCGGCGCCGCTCGAGCAGCAGATCGGTGATCCCGCCGAGCGCCGAGGCGACGATCACGAGCGGGCCGGGGTGGCCGGCGATGAGCGTCGCGGCGCGCTGGATGGCGCGTCGCGTCGGCCAGCGACGCGCCGCCGAACTTCCAGATTTCGAGCCCGGCGGCCGGCTTCGCCGCGCGCGTCATGGATGGCTCCGGCGCCGCACCGGCGCCGGCGGCAGCGCCGAGACCAGGCCGTCGACCGCCCGGCGGACGGCGTCGTAGTGTTCGGCAGCTCCATCGGCGGGTTGGCGTGCGCGCGCGACGACGCCGGCGAGCGCGCCGCGTGTGATACGCGACCTTGAACTCGGTGAACTTCAGGCCGTTGGCGGTCGAGATCACGATCACCCGATCGGTCGGGCGCGATCTCGCCGCGGGCGGCCAGCTTCTCGAGCGCCGCCAGCGCCACGCCGGTGTGCGGGCAGTTGAACATGCCCGGTCCGGTCGGCCCGCGCCGCCGCGTCCGCGAGCTCGCTCTCGGTCGCCTGCTCGACCATGCCGTCGAATCGCTGCAGGGTGCGCGATCGCCTTGTCGCACCGACACCGGGTTGCCGATCTGGATCGCCGAGGCGATCGTCGGCCGCGGCGGTCATCGGCTCGAACCGCCCAGCCGTTCCGGAAGGCGCGTGTAGAGCGGGTTGGCGGCCGCCGCCTGGGCGACGACGATGCGCGGCCGCTTGCGCGATCACGCCGAGGTCGAGCATCAGGTCGAAGCCGGCGCCGAGCGCGCTGACGTTGCCGAGGTTGCCGCCCGGGATGACGATCGAGTCGGGCACTTCCCAGTCGAACTGCTGCACGATCTCGATCGACAGCGTCTTCTGCCCCTCGAGGCGCAGGCTGTTCATCGAGTTGGCGAGGTAGACGCCGTCCTCCTCGGCGAGCCGCTGGACGATCGCCATGCAGCCGTCGAAGTCGGTGTCGAGCGCAGAGCACCCGCGCGCCGTTGGCGAGCGGCTGGACCAGCTGCGCGGCGGTGACCTTGCCGCGCGGCAGGATCACGATCGCCGGGATGCCGGCCGCCGCCGCGTAGGCGGCCAGCGCCGCCGAGGTGTCGCCGGTCGAGGCGCACGCGACGGCGCGCACGCCGGCGCCGTCGGCGATCATCTGGCTTGACGACCGAGACCAGCACCGTCATGCCGAGGTCCTTGAACGACCCGGTGTGCGAGTTGCCGCACTGCTTGACCCACAGGTCGTCGAGGCCGAGCTCGCGGCCGAACCGCTCGGCCCAGAACATGTTCGTGCCGCCCTCGTCCATCGAGACGACGTTCTCGTTGCGCAGCTCCGGGCAGACCCACTCCTTCTTGCCCCAGACGCCGGAGCCGTACGGCCAGGTCGGTCCGCTTGTAGCGGTCGTCGAACAGCTGCCGCATCCAGGCCGCCGCGCTGCGATCGCGCGAGCGCGCCGACGTCGTGGACGACCTGCAGCAGCGCGCCGCAGGTCGGGCAGCGGTAGAGCGGCTGCCAGATCGAGTGTTCCCCGGGGCAGCCGGCGGTGCAGCGGAAGACGGCCCGGTAGGCTCGCGCGATCGTTGTCATGACGCCGGCTCCCGGGTGCCGGCGGGTTCGCGGAATGTGCGCTGCATGGTCAGTGTCCAACTCGAGGCCGGCTGCCTCGCGCAGCCGAAAAAAAACCCGCCGGCCTGTGGGGGCCGGCGGGCTCTGCAGATGTTCCTGGTTTCGATGCTTCTCAGCCAGCCACCGCGCAGACACCACCGACCGCCCGGGTCCGCGTCGTGCGGAGCCGGGACGTCGTAATCCGGATGGTCAGGCGCGGGTGCATCTGCGAACAGTATAAGAGGAGATGATTTTTCCGGTCAACCCATGCTGAAGACTTATGGACTGATAAGGCCCGCTGTTCAGGCCGGCTGGTCCCCGGCCGGCTCGTCCGGCGCGGCCAGTCTCCAGGCGGTGTCGGGAACGGAGAGGCTGGTCTCGCAGCTCATGCAGACGCAGACGGCCAGCCGGTGGGTGTGGTACGTCACGCGCATCCGCCCAACCCGACAGATGGGACAGAACGGCACGATGAAGCAGGGGTCCGGGGTATTGGCGCTGGCCACGTGCGGCGACGATAACATTGCTCCGTCATTAAATCCATCCAGAATTCGACCGGCCCCGGACCTGTCGGCGCGCTGCTGATCCCGGTGTCGGTCACCGGCCCCATTTTGGCCCGCATGATCGACCGGCGTCCGCGTCGCGCCTCGCTCAGGCGCGCTCGCCGGCCGACTGCGCGTGCCGCCCGGAATTGCGCGACCGTCGTCCGGCCTTGTCGTGATACATGCGCTCGTCGGCGGCGGCGAGGAGGTCCTCGAAGGATGCGCCATCGGCCGGGAACCGCGCCGGTCCGGCGCTGATCGAGAGCGACACGCGGACGCCCGGGCGCGGCTCGAACGGGTAGGCGGCGACCGCGTTCTGGAGTTCCCGGACCCGCTGCGCTTCTTCCTCCGGGGAGCTGTCCCACAGCACGACGACGAACTCGTCGCCGGCGAAGCGCGCACAGACGCACCGGTCGTCGGCCATGCCGCCGAGCACCGCGCCGACGGCGCGCAGGCCGCGATCGCCGGCTTCGTGGCCGTAGGTGTCGTTGAGCTCCTTCAGCCGGTCGAGATCGAGCACGATCAGGCTGGCAGTGCCGCCGCGCGCCGCGACGCGCTCGAGGCCGCTCTGGAACTGCCGGTCGAGCGCGCGCCGGTTGGCCAGGCCGGTCAGCGGATCGGTGTGCGACTCGAGCTCGGTCTGCTCGAAGCGCGTCGAGTTGAAGATGACGGCGGCGGCCTGCTCGCTGACCCGCGCCACCAGCCGGCGGTGCTCGTCGGTGAAGTAGACCGGAACGGTGTGGTAGATGACGATGCCGCCGATGAGCGCGCCGTCGAAGGTCAGCGGGCAGGGCAGCAGCGAGGCGAGCTCCTCACCGTGCATGCCGCGGCCGTCGGCGCACGACGGCAGGCGCAGGGCGATCTCGCTCCAGGAGCGCGGCGCCCAGCCAAGCAGCGCTTCGGTGCCGGGGCCATGAGCATACCGGCAGGCATATCCCTCGGCCTCACTGCCGAGGAACAGCGCGCAGGTCGTGAACGGCACGAGCCGCCCGACCTTGTCGCTGACGAGCGCCATCGCGTCGGTGACCCCGAGGCTGGAGCCGAGCGCCTGGGCGATCTCGTAGAGCGCCTGCTCCTCGCGGTGGGTCTGGGCGATGTCCTGGAGCGCGACCATGCCGTTGCCCTGCGCCCAGGCGTCCTCTCCCGTCGCCGCCTCGGCCCCAGGCGCGTCGGCGAGGCGAAGCCGTGAAAGGAGCAAATCGACGAGCGCCGGGTCGAATGCCGAGCCGGCCTTGTCGCGCAGCTCCGCGACGGCGGCAGCCTGTGAATGGGCGGGCCGGTACGGCCGTTGCGACTGCATGGTGCTGTAGCAGTCGGCAATCGCCAGGATGCGGGCGCCGATCGGAATCGCGGCGCCGCTCAGCCCGGCCGGGTAGCCCTGGCCGTCCCACCGTTCGTGGTGAGAGAGGACGAGCTCGGCGACCGGCGCCCCGAAGGGGACGTTGCGGAGGATCTCGGCGCCGACGCGCGGATGATGCTTGATGCGCTCGAACTCCTCGGGCGTGAGCGGCACCGGCTTGGCGAGGATGTGCTCCGGCACCGCCATGTTGCCGATGTCGTGGAGCAGAGCCGCGGTGCGGACTGCCTGGACCTCGGCGTCCGAGAGGCCGGCGGCCTCGGCGAGCGTCGCCGCATAGAGCTGGATCAGCTGGATGTGCTCCGGCGTCGAACCGGCCTTGGCCTCGATGGCCAGGGCGAGGGCCTCGACGGTGGCGAGCTGCACCTCCATCGCCCGGCGCGTTTGGTTCTGCTCCTCGCGCAGCCGGCCGACCACCGTGTGATAGCTGCGGAAGACGAGATAGAGGGGGAGTGCCAGCAGCGCCAGCCACGCGAACGCACCGCGCGACACGGCCGCCGTCGCCAGCGCCGCCAGCCCTGCACCGATCAGGTAGCTGGGGGCGCTCCACAGGAAGTTGCGCTGCCAGACGCGCGGCAGGGGCTCCCGCGTCGTCAGCGCGATGGCTCCGGCGACCAGCGCTGAGTTGACGAAGAAATACAGGGGCCCGACGACGGCCGCCGCTTCGACGAGCGCCGCCGCACCGGCGCCGGCAGCGTAGCCGAGGATCGGCAGCGCCAGCCCCGCCACCCAGACCGTGACGGTCAGGGTGGCGATGCTGAAGACGATCCGATGAAGCGGATTGCGCGGCCCGGGGCGGAGCGTGCACTGGGCCCAGGCCGACACCGCCGCGATGCAGATCGTGGGCGCCGGCCCGAGGGTGAACAGCGCCCAGAAGTTGACCGCATGCGACAGCGAGAGGTTCGACTGGCTGCGGCCGAGCGGCAGCTCGATCTTGGCGGTCGAGGTCACGACCGCGGCCGACAGCAGGGCGGCGAAGAGCCAGGGGCGATCGAGCTGCAGGTGCAGCGCGGCGGCCGCCACCGATCCGGCGCCTGCGCCAATCACCGCCGCGACATAAAACCGCGCCGCGGGAGGCAGCGACAGCAGGGTCGGCAGGCTGTTGGATAGCCGTTTCACGCGACCCTCGCAGCGGTCCCGCAAAGGACCTGGCGCTCGTTTAGAGTGCCAATCGAAGAAGTCGTTAAGATGACAATACATGACAGTAAGTGACATTAATTCCACAAACTGAACAGCAAATCCAATGCCCGTCGGCAATGCACGATCGGGACGGCCGGTAAATGGCTGCGTTCACAGCCGAATGCGGTCTATCCGGGGGCGATTTCCGCGGATTCGGCCAGGAGTGATGGCGGCCGCAGCCGGCTGCTCTGCCCTGTTTCAGGACAGTCGGCGACGATGCTGGTTGAGGCTAATGCGGCCGATTTTCCGGGATGTGCCGATGGCGGGCGGGAGGATGTGCTGATTTGTGACGAAGCAGGGGGAAGGCAGCAGCGGCTCTGGGGGAGGTTGCGTCAGCGCCGGCGCGCCTGCGTCCGCTTCGCCCGTTCGTGCTGCGCGGCGTTGCGCGTCGGGAAGGCCTGGTCGGCGGCCGTGATCGTGATGATGCCGCCCACCGGCAGCCAGTTGTCGGGAAGATCGATGACATACCACTTCCCGTCTTGCTGATTTTCGATAATCACCGGGATTGGATCCATCGGGCGATTGTAACTGATATGGACCGGCGCCCCCGGAACCGTTGAGTCCTCATCGGTGGCCGGCAGGAGTACACTCTCCTGATGCAGCTCCGAGTCGCCCGTCTCTGTCTGGATTGCGAAGAGGTCCACGACGCCCGGCAATGTCCGACCTGCGCCTCTGAGACCTTCACGTATCTGGTGCGGTGGATACCGTCGGACGAGCGCCGGCGCCGGCCCCGGCCCGAGGCGCCGCCGGCGGCGACCGACACCGACCTCGACGCGTTCCGCCGCCTCACGGAACCGGAGCCAGCGCCGGTGCAGAGCCGGCAGCTGCTCAGGAAAGGGATGGTCGGCCTTGCCGCGCTTGGGGTCGTCGGCTGGCTCTGGGGCGGCCGCAAGGATGCGGAGGCGCCGAAAGCGACGCGGCCGCCGTCCGGCTGAGCAGGCGCGCGGCGCGCCCCTCTCCCGACGCCCGCGTTTTACATTAAGATGCGCGCATGCGCATCAGCCGTCATGCCCTGGCGCTGGGCCTGGCGTTCTCGTGCTTCGGGGCGGCGGGGGTCTCGACCCGCGCCGTCCGTGGCGAGGCGGGAGCGCCGCCCGGCGCGGTCGCGGTCAGCTTCAACCGCGACGTGCTGCCCATCCTGTCGAACAACTGCTTCGCCTGCCATGGGCCCGACGAGAACAAGCGCGAGACCAAGTTCCATTTCGATACCCGCGACGGGGCGTTCGCCAAGAAGGGCGTCATCGTGCCGGGGGATGCCGCCGGCAGCCTGCTCGTCGAGCGCATCACCAATCCCGACGTCGACGAGCGGATGCCGCCGCTCGAGACCGGCCACACGCTCACCGCGCACCAGATCGATCTGCTGCGCCGCTGGATCGACGAAGGGGCGAAGTGGGATACCCACTGGGCGTTCGTCCCGCCGGTCCGTCCCGAGCCGCCGGCCGCGGCCGGCCGCGAGGCGCGCTGGGTCCGCAATCCGATCGACCAGTTCATCCTCGCGCGGCTCGGCCGCGAAGGGCTGAAGCCGTCTCCCGAGGCGGACAAGGCGACGCTGCTCCGCCGCGTCACCTACGACCTGACCGGCCTGCCGCCCACCCGCCGAAGCGCTCGACGCCTTCCTCGCCGACGATGCCGCCGACGCCTACGAGCGCCGGGTCGATGCGCTGCTGCAGTCGCCGCGCTACGGCGAGCGGATGGCGATGCCGTGGCTGGATGCGGCGCGCTATGCCGACACGCATGGCTACCACATCGACAACCTCCGCAGCATGTGGCCGTGGCGCGACTGGGTGATCAGCGCCTTCAACCGCAACATGCCGTTCGACGAGTTCGCGATCGAGCAGCTGGCCGGCGACCTGCTGCCGGGCGCGACGCGCGATCAGAAGATGGCGTCCGGCTTCAACCGCAATCACATGATCAATTTCGAGGGGGGAGCGATCGCGGACGAGTATCAGGTCGAATACGTGATCGACCGCGTCGAAGCGACCTCCTCGGCGTTCATGGGCCTGACGATGGGCTGCGCGCGGTGCCATTCGCACAAATTCGATCCGATCACCCACAAGGAGTTCTATCAATTCTTCGCGTTCTTCAACAACGTGCCGGAGCACGGTCTGGACGGCCGCACCGGCAACGCGCAGCCCGTCCTGCAGCTGCCCTCGCCCGACCAGCAGGCGCGCCTCGAGGCGCTGACGGCGGCAATCCGCACCCGGCAGGCGGCGCTCGACGACCAGGTCGTCGCGCCGCTGCAGGCGGCCTGGGAGGCGACGCTGCCGGAGCGGGCCGCGGCGCCGGCGGCGGGGCTGGTCGCCCACTACGAGCTCGACGGCAGCTTCTCCGATATCTCCGGGCGCTACCAGCACGGCCGGACCGTCAGCGGCGATCCGACCTTCGATCCCGGGCAGCTCGGCCGCGCGGTGTCGTTCGACGGCGATACCGAAGTCAGCTTCGGCAACGTCGCCGACTTCGATCGGACCGATCCCTTCAGCATCGCCGTGTGGCTCAAGGGGCGCGGCAACCTGCCGATGGGCGTGCTGCAGAAGCTCGACGACGGCGAGCACCGGCGCGGCTTCGAGTGGCGGCTTCGAGGATGTGGCGCTCGTCGGGATCCAGCGCTGGGCGGCGCGGCTGACGGTCACGCTCGCCGCCGATCCGGCGCGGCGGCTGCAGGTGCGGACCGCGCGAGCGGCTCCGGCTCGGCGACTGGCACCACGTCGCCGTCGACCTACGACGGCTCGGGCAGGTCGTCCGGTCTCCGGCTGTTCGTCAACGGCAAGCTCGCCGAGACCGAGGTCGTGCACGACACGCTTGCCGGTCCGATCCGGACGGCTGCGCCGCTCTGCGTCGGCGACAAGGCGCTCGGGGCGCCGTTCAGTCGGACAGCTCGACGACCTCCGCGTCTACAGCCGGATGCTGACGACGGCGGAAGTCGAGCAGCTGGCGATCCACTATGCCGTCCGGGTCATCGTCTCGGGCGTGCATCGGCAAGCGCTCGAAGGACGAAACGGAGCAGGCGCGCGACTACTTCCTGACCTATGCGGCGCCGGCGACGCTGCGCGACCGTCTACAGCCGAGCTCAAGGATCTGCGCCGCCGAGAAGGACGATCTCCACAAGGACGATCCCGACCACGATGGTGATGGGCGAGCTGGAGAAGCCGCGCGACACGTTCGTGCTCGCCCGCGGCGACTATCGGAACCAGACCGAGAAAGTGCAGCCGGGCGTTCCCGCCGATGCTGCCGCCGCTGCCCGACGGGGCGCCGCTCAACCGGCTGACGCTGGCGAAGTGGCTGGTCGAGCCCGACCATCCGCTCACCGCGCGCGTCGCCGTCAATCGCTTCTGGCAGATGTACTTCGGCACCGGCATCGTCAAGACGCAGGAGGACTTCGGCGTGCAGGGCGAGGCGCCGTCGCATCCCGAGCTGCTCGACTGGCTGGCCACCGAGTTCGTGCGCACCGGCTGGGACGTCCGGGCGCATGCAGCGGCTGATCGTCACCTCGGCGACCTACCGGCAGTCGTCGCAGCGTCACCCCGGCGCTGCTCGAGAAGGATCCGGAGAACCGCCTGCTGGCGCGCGGGCCGCGCGTGCGGCTGCCGGCCGAAATGATCCGCGACACCGCGCTCGCCGCCAGCGGGCCTGCTCAACGATCGCATCGGCGGCCCGAGCGTGCTCGCCCTATCAGCCGGCCGGCCTGTGGGAGGAGATGGCGTTCGGCGAGGGCTTCTCGGGGCAGCAGTACGAGCAGAGCCACGGCGCCGATCTCTACCGCCGCGGCATGTACACGCTCTGGAAGCGGACCGTGCCGCCGGCGTCGCTGGCGACCTTCGACGCGCCGTACCGCGAGAAGTGCACCGCCCGCCGGGCGCAGACCAACACGCCGCTCCAGGCGCTGGCGCTGATGAACGACCCGACCTACGTCGAAGCGGCGCGGGCGCTCGCCGCAGCGCGTCGCTGCTCGAAGGCGGGCGCCGATCCCGACGCGCCGCCTCGCCTACGCCTTCCGCCTCGCGACGGCGCGCCAGCCGACCGGGCAGCGAGGTCGAGGTGCTCGCGCGGCCTGCTCGACGAGCGGCTGCGCCGCGTTCGCGACAGGACCGCGCCGCGGCGCGTGAAGCTGCTCGCGGTGGGCGAGTCGCCGCGCGACGCCGCGCTCGAGCCCGGTCGAGCTCGCGGCCTGGACGACCGTCGCCAGCGTGATCCTGAATCTCGACGAAGACGATCACGAAGCAGTAGAGCCATGACCATCATCGCGACCTCGATCTCGCACTGCACCCGCCGGCAGCTGTTCGGCCTCACGGCGCAGGGCATCGGCGGCGCGGCGCTGGGCTCGCTGCTCGGCCGCGACCTGCTGGCCTCGGCCTCGGAGGCCAGGCGGCAGCGCGCGGCAGACCGGCGCTGCCCGGCCTGCCGCACTTCGCGCCGAAGGCCAAGCGGGTCATCTTCCTGCACCAGTCCGGCGGCCCCTCGCAGCTCGAGACGTTCGACTACAAGCCGCAGCTCGCGCAGTTCCAGGGCACGCAGATTCCCGGACTCGGTGCGCAAGGGCCAGCGCGTCGCCGCAGACGATGGGGCAGTCGTCGCTGCCGGTCGCGCGCTCGCTCTTCGAGTTCGCGCAGCACGGGCAAGTCGGGCACGTGGGTCAGCGAGCTGCTGCCGCACACCGCGAAGATCGTCGACGACATCACGCGTCATCCGGACGATGAACACCGAAGCGATCAACCACGACCCGGCGATCACCTTCATCCAGACCGGCTTCCAGCAGCCGGGCCGGCCGAGCATGGGCGCGTGGCTCAGCTACGGGCTCGGCAGCGAGAACCAGAACCTGCCGGCGTTCGTCGTGCTGCTGTCGCAGGCGCACGCCATCAACGCCGACCAGCCGCTGTTCTCGCGGCTCTGGGGCGAGCGGCTTCCTGCCGTCCAGCTATCAGGGCGTGCGCTTCGGCACGCGGCAGCGACGCCGGTGCTGTACCTCGACGATCCGCCGGGCGTCAGCACGCGCAGACCCGCCGCGCAGATGCTCGACGCCATCGACAGAGCTGAACACGATGCAAGCACGAGGCCTACGGCGATCCGGAGATCGAGACCCGGATCGCGCAGTACGAGATGGCCTACCGGATGCAGACGTCGGTGCCGGACCTGATGGATCTGTCGAAGGAGCCGGACTCGGTGTTCGAGATGTACGGCCCGGAGTCGCGCAAGGCCGGGCACCTACGCCGCCAACTGCCTGCTGGCGCGCCGGCTGGCCGAGCGCGACGTGCGGTTCATCCAGCTCTATCACCGCGGCTGGGACCAGCACGACGATCTGCCGCGCGACCTCGCGCTGCAGTGCCGCGGCACCGATCAGCCGACCGCGGCGCTGATCACCGATCTCAAGCAGCGCGGCCTGCTCGACGACACGCTCGTCGTCTGGGGCGGCGAGTTCGGCCGCACGGTCTTCAGCCAGGGCAAGCTGACCGAGGCCAACTACGGCCGCGACCATCATCCGCGCAACTTCAGCATGTGGATGGCCGGCGGCGGGATGAAGCGCGGGTCCGTGCTCGGCGAGACCGACGACTTCAGCTACAACGTCGTCACGGATCCGGTGTCGGTCTACGACCTGCAGGCGACGATCCTGCACCTGCTCGGCATCGATCACACGCGGCTGACCTACCGGTTCCAGGGACGCGATTTCCGGCTGACCGACGTCCACGGCGAGGTCGCGACGAAAATTCTCGCCTAGGCTAGGGGCCCGTCCTCGCTGAGCGGTTGCTGGCCCAAGCGGCCGGCCGCACCAGTGGCTGCGTCTCCGATCTTCTCCGGGCGCACAGCCTCAAGCCGCACCTCGTGCGGGCACGCTGAGGCGCGGTCAGGCAGGAGGGAACTCAAGACGGAAAGTTTTGAGAAACCGGGGTCCGATCCTTCTGAGAACCGACACGGTGCATGAGTTGATCATCGACCGGACGGTCTTGCTGATGGCCGAGGATGAACGGAAACTGAACAGCATCGTGCGGCCGTTGACTGAGGGGACTGGGGATTGGATGCCGTGGTCCGATGATTTCGACGCTCAGATCCGCCGGCTGTCGGCGGGCGACCGCGACGGCTATTACCAGGATGTTTCGGGGTCCGTCAAGGATCTCGCTACGATCTGATTAGAGGCTGGTTCTGTGGCGGTCAGCACGCAACGTATCTCGGCAAGGCTCGAGGCACCGTCCCTCAGGAGTGCCTCTGAACAGGATGGTGGTTTGTTGTTCAGAAGCACGACCAGGTCGCACCGCCCGTTCGGATCGCGACTGCACCATCGGATTGATGCCGCCCTTATTGGTCGAGTCCAAATCCAGAACAACGGCGCAGCAGCGGCACATTTGCAGCAAGAGAGGTAAACCCTGAAAGCTGAACGCATCGTCCTGTGGACTTCTGTCGGAGCCGCGATTGGTGCAGCGATGGGAGCCATCAGCGGAAACATGGCGAGCATGGGCACGTGGGTCGCGGTCGGACTGGCAATTGGTCTGGCCTTGGCCGTCATCACGGATGGAAAACGACCAAAGTAGCCGCCAACGTCATCGTAGGCCATCGGTGTACCGTCGACAGCGTTGTCAGCAAAGGCCACAGTCACACCGCGAGGGACTCCACGTCCGGAAGCCACCTCGTGGCCGACCTTCGGTGGAACAAGAACCCCACGCCCGTCGAATGGACGAAGCCCGTCCGCGCCGTTATCAAATCCCACAAGCGGATGCTTGATCGCATGTCAACGGCGGTGCACTAATGATGAAGCGCCCGGAAGGAGGAGGGGCGCGCCGCTCGCAGCGCCGGCAGCGCGCTCGCGACGATGGCGGCGGCACCGAGCACGGCTGGCGCCACCACGAAGGTGAGCACGTCCGGTCGCTCGATTGGGATCGACAGATGCGCGAGGCCGCGCCCGGCGGAGACGGCCGCCACCAGCCCGATGCCGATGCCGATGATGGCCAGGCGCGCCCCCTCCGCGACCACCAGCCCGACGACGCGCACCCGCGATGCGCCGAGCGCCATCCGGATGCCGATCTCCGCGGTCCGCTGCGAGACGGTGTAGGCCATCACCCCGTAGACGCCGACCGCGGCGAGCGCCACCGCCAAAACCGCGAACAGCGCCAGCAGCGACATCTGCAGGCGCGGCTGCGCGACCGTTCCGGCCAGCGCCGCCTCCATGGTTCGCATCTCGACCACAGCCTGCGCCGGATCCATCTCCCGCAGAGCCTCCCGCACCGACGGCGCCAGCAGCGACGGTTCGCCCGTGGTTCGTGCGACGAACGTGAGGTTGAGCGACGGCCTGGCGGCCAGCGCATCCAGCTGTTGACCAAAGGGGACGAACATTTCCGGCTGCGCGGCCTTCTGAAAGGACTGCCGCACATCCCCGACGATGCCGACGACCCTCATCGGCGGCGCATCCTCGGTCGGTTCGGTACCGAGCCGAATCCGTTCGCCGAGCGGATCCCTGCCCGCGAAATACTGGCGGACCATCGCTTCATTGATGACGACGACGCGGGGAGCGCCGCCGGTGTCGCTCCGATCGAGCAGTCGTCCTCGAACCAGCGGGACCTTGAGCACGGCGAAGTACCCGGGCGTCACCGCCCGGTATCCTGCCGCGACGTAGTCGGCCGGACCGGATGGCGGATGGCTGACCCTGTTGAAGTGGAGCATCCCGCCCGCTCCCGCCATCGGCATCGTCGTCGTCAAGGCGGCCTGCTCGATGCCTGGCAGCGCCGCGACTCTGGCGAGGAGGCGGCCGGCAAGCGAGTCGCGCGTTCCGGCATCGGCGTAACGGGCGGGCGGCAGCGGCAGCGATGCGACGAGCAGGTTCGAGGCGTCGAACCCGGGAGAGAGGCTGGTCAGGGCGGAGAAGCTGCGGAAGACCTGCCCGGCGGCGACGAGCAGGACGAGCGCCAGCGCGATTTCGCCGACGACGAGAGTGGCCCGAAGCCGGCGGTGCCCGCGGCTGGCGGACACGCCGCGCCCTTCTTCGTTGAGCAGCGCCCGGATATCGAATCCGGTCGCGTGAAGCGCCGACGCCAGTCCGAAGGCGAGGCCGCTGGCGGCCGACAGCGCCGCCGCGAACCAGGCGACAGGCCAGTCGACGGCGATGCGTCCGGCGCGCGGCAGCGCCGCGGTGGCCCCGGTCAGCGTCAGGAAACTCACACCCCACCACGCCAGGAGCAGGCCCGCGGCGCCGCCCAGCCAGCCGAGCAGGAGACTTTCGACGGCGAGCTGCCGGACGATCCGGAGGCGGCTGGCGCCGAGCGCGATCCGCACGGCAATTTCACGGCGGCGCCCGACAGCCCGGACCATCAGGAGATTTGCGACGTTCGCGCAGGCGATGAGCAGGACCAGGGCCACGGCGCCGGCCAGCATCAGCAGCGCCGGTCTGGCGTTCCGGATCAGCTGATCCTGCGCGCGGTCAACCGAGACGCGAACGCCGATATTCGAATCCGGCCATTCGTCCTCGAGCTGTCGGGCGATCGCGTCCATGTCGTCGCGGGCCTGATCGAGCGACACCCCGTCCTTGAGCCGCGCGATCGGCCAGATCCCGGGGTGCCAGCCTCGATCGGCAGGCAGGGTGGCGGCCCACGGCCCGAACGGCAGGAAGACGTCGGCAGCCTGCAGCAGCTCGAACCCGGCCGGCAGCACGCCCACCACCGAGTACGGGCGGCCATCCAGATGCAGCACGCGTCCGACGACGGCACCGCCGGCAAATCTCCGCCTCGCGAAGCCCGCGCTCACGAGGGCGACGGCCTCGGCACCTGGACGATCGTCGCGATCGCTGAAGGCTCGTCCCTGTTCGGTGTGGACGCCAAGCAGGGGGAGGAGCGTCACCGTGATCATCGTGACGGGCAATTGCTCGGGCTCGCCCGCGCCCGACAGCGTCATGCTTGCTGGATGCACGGCCGCCATGGAGGAGAACGAGCCGGCGCGGTCACGCCATGCTTCGTAGTTGTCGCGCGTCACCGAGACAATGGGCAGGCCGGGCGTCCGCTCGCTGAGCAGGACGATCCGCCCGGGGTCGGCGTAAGGCAGCGGAGCCAGCACCACCGCGTGAAGCAGGGTGAAGACCGCGGTGTTGGCGCCGATGCCCAGCGTCAGGGTCAACAGTGCGGCAATCGAGAAGCCCGGCGTCGCCCGCAGGCTGCGGAGCGCCAGTCCAACTTCGCGCATCCGTTGAAGTGTACCTGCACTCGACCCTTTGCTGCACCCGGCGCCCGCGCTTGGTATATTCAGCCAGGCGGCGATGGGCGCTCGGCCGCGTGCCGAAACACGACGGTGACCACGACCGGACGCCGGCGGCTGGAGACCGATCATGACTGACGACGAACGCCGGCAGCTCGATGAGGAAGGGTGCGTGGTCCTGCGCGGCGCCATGGGGCCCGAGCTGCTGGCGGCGCTGCGCACCAGGGTCTTCGAGCTCTTCGACGAGGAAGGGGATCGCGCCGGGCAGGAGTTCAAGCAGGAGGAGCACGCCCGCAGACTCGCCAATCTGGTCGACAAGGGAGCGGTCTTCGCCCGCGCCGTGGCGCTCCCCGCCGTGCTCGATCGGGTTCGTCACGTGCTCGGCGCGGACATGAAGCTGAGCAGCCTGAACGCCCGCTCGGCCGATCCGCATTCGTCCGACGGCCAGCCGCTCCACGTCGACATGGGCGCGGTGCCCGACGATCGCGGCTTCTGGGTCTGCAACACGGTCTGGATGCTGGACGACTTCACGGCCGAGAACGGCGCAACCCGGATGGTGCCGGGATCGCACCGCTGGGGGACGCGGCCGCAGGACGTGCTCGCCGATCCGCTGGCCCCGCATCCCGACGAGCGCCTCGTCACCGGTCCGGCCGGCAGCATTGCCGTGATGAATGCCCACGTCTGGCACGGCGGGACCGCGAACCGCACCTCGGCGCCGCGGCTGGCGATGCACGCGTTCTACTGCCGCCGCGACAAGCCGCAGCAGCAGTATCAGAAGCGGATGCTCCGCCCGGAGACGCAGGCGGGGCTCGACGCCGGCCTGCGCGAACTGCTGGCGCTCGACGATCCCCTGAACGATGTGTTGAGCTCCGCCACCGTGGTGCGGAGCGGCTTCATGAAATAGCCGCCGGCCCGCGGCTCAGTGCTTGTATCCGAGCAGCAGGCGCGGCAGCACCAGCGTCAGCCATGGAAACGCGGCGATGAGCGCCAGGCCGGCGATGAGCGCGCCCAGATACGGCGCGTAGGCCTTGCCGACATCGTCGATGTCGACCCGCCCGATGGCCGGCCGCGATCGACAGGCCGACGCCGACCGGGGGCAGGAAGAACGCAATCCCCATGGCCGCGACGATGACGATGCCGTAGTGGACCGGGTCGATGCCGACCGCACGGCTGATCGGGAACAGCATCGGCCCGAAGATGAGCAGGGCGGGCAGCCCCTCGAGCAGCGCGCCGACCACGACGAACAGCGCGATCGTCATCGCCATGACGCCGGTCGGTCCCGCGCCGATGCCGCCGATCCATTCGCCGAGCATCTGCGGCACCCACTCGCGCACCAGGATCCACGCGAATGCCGACGCCGCCGCCAGCACCCACAGGGTGGTCGCGGTGACGACGCCGCTTTCGGCGAGCTGGCGCGCGGCGTCGCGGCGCTGATGTCCCCCGACGATGGCCCCGGCGACGAGCGCATAGACCACCGCGATGAGCGCCGCTTCGGTGACGGTCGTGGCGCCCGAGAAGATCCCGCCGAAGAGCATCACCGGCAGGCCGAGTCGGCACCGCCGCGCGGCCGATGATGCGCCGGCAGCTGGCCGCGCGGCGGCCGCGCGGTCGACCGGCCAGCGCTGGCGGCGCGCCCGGATCGCGATCAGGCCGATGAGGGCCGCGGCGAGGACGAAGGCCGGCACGAAGCCGGCGAGAAACAGCGTCACGATCGAGAGGTTCACCAGCGAGCCGAGCACGACCATCGTCAGGCACGGCGGCACCAGGATGCCCATCGCCGACGCCGCCGCGACGACGCTGACCGACTCGGCGCCCGAGTAGCCGGCCTTGCGCATCGACGGAACCAGCAGCGAGCTGATCGCCGAGACGTCGGCGGCGGTCGATCCGGAGATGCCGGAGAACAGGATCTCCGCCACCACCACGACCATCGCCAGTCCGCCGCGCACCCGCCCGACGATCGCCATCGCGAGATCGACGATCGCGCTCGGAGATGCCGCCCGATTCCATCAGCGCGCCGGCGAGGATGAAGAGCGGGATCGCGAGCAGCACGAACGAGTCGACGCCGCCGAGGATCTTGATCGGCAGGATGATCAGGCTCGACGCCGCCGATGCCGAGCAGATAGGTGAGGGAGGTCAGCGCCGAGCGTGAAGGCGAGCGGCATGCCGAGCGCCGGCCGTCACCAGAAAGCCGCTGACCAGCACCGACCAGCGGCGCCGCCCCGGCGAGGAGCGGGACCATGACCGAGGCGACGGCGAGCGCCGCGGCCGCGGCGGCCCAGCCCTGTCCGGCCGGGTCGCGCCAGGCGGCCGCCCCGTCCCGCCGGAGCCGGCCGGCCAGCGTCAGGACCATCAGGACGAGCGAGGCGGGGAGCACGCCGGAGATCGCAGGCCCCGGACAGACCGCTGGCCGGCGAGCGCTTCGCCGGCGCTCGCCACGGTCAGCCGCCACGCCGGCACGACGAGCCCGGCGAGGAACGCCGCGAGCACGAGTCGCAGACCGCGGTCGACGGCGTCGCGCGACCGGTCGGGGAGCAGCCGGAGCAGCGCCGTGACGCGGGGTGCGGTCGTCGGCGCAGCGCCGCGATGCCGCCGACGCACATCAGCCAGACGAGCAGCAGCCGGGCGATTTCTTCGGTCCAGGCCATCGGCTCGCGCAGCAGGTGGCGGGCGACCACCTGGAGCCCGACGACGAGCGCCTGCGCGACGACGAGCCCGGCGACGGTCCAGTCGAGCGCCCGGCGCGGGAGCAGGCGTGGGCCCGGCGCGCCCGGGAGTGCCGCCGTCACGCGCGGATGGCCTCGAGCCAGCCGCCGGCGCCGAGCGCGCCGGCCTCCGACTCCCACAGCGCCTCGGCGGGACGCTGGAAGAGGCCGACGTCGATATCGCGGATGGTCATGCCGCGCGCCGCGAGCGTCGGCGGTCGCGGCCTCGTCCGCCGCCGGCCCCATCAGCCGCTGCAGCCGGCGCGGCCTCGCGCGCCGCCTGCTCGAGCGCCGGGACCAGATTCGGCCGGCAGCCGCGCGAGACCGGCTTGCGAGGCGAACAGCCCGAGCACGCCGGCGATGTGGCGGGTCCGCGCCATGTGGCGGGCGACCTCGTAGAAGTGCTGCTGCAGCGGTGGTGCTGGCGTCGTGCTCGTAGCCGTCGATGACGCCGGTCTGGAGCGACGTGTAGACCTCGCCGAAAGCCATGGGCGTGGGACTCGCGCCCATCAGCTCGACGGCCTTCACGTAGATCGGCGACTGAATGGTGCGGATCTTCAGTCCGGCCAGCTGTCGCCGGCTCGCGCGCACGTCCCGCGACCGCGTGACGACCTGGCGGAAGCCGAACGAATCCCCCCAGGCGAGCGGCCGCATCCGGACGGGCGCGCCGATGTAGGCCGCGGCGTCGCCGCCGACCGGGCCGTCGAGGACGCGGTGCACGTGCGGCCAGTCGCGCCAGAGAAACGGAAAGTCGAAGACCTGGAGCCGCGGTGCGACGCTGCCCCAGATGGCGGTGCCGGAGACCATGAAATCGACCAGCCCTTCCTGCAGCTGCTGGACGACTTCGCGCTCCTGCCCGAGCGTTCCGCTCGGAAACAGGCGGATGGTCACGGCGCCGCCGGTCGCCGCCTCGGCGAGCGCCTTGAAGTGCTCGGCGAAGGCGTGCAGGGCGGTAGCGCCGGCGGACATCGAGTGCGAGAGGCGGAGCACGAGCGGGCCGCGCCGCTGGCGCGCCCGGCAGCCGGCCAGCAGCGCGGCGGCGCCAAGCGCGGTCATGAACTGGCGGCGGCCGCGAGTGGCGTTCATGGAATGCCGCCATTATGCCGGAGGCCGCGGCAGCCGGCGGACGATTCGCCGGACCCGCGATAGACTGCCCGCATGAAAAATCTTCTCGACCTGACCGGCCGCCGCGCTCTCGTCACCGGCGGCTCGTCCGGCATCGGCGCCGCGACCGCCGCGGTACTGGCGGATCTGGGTGCCGCCGTGGCGATCGGGTACCACGCGAACCGCGCCGGGGCGGAGGCGACCCGCGACCGGATTGTCGAATCGGGCGGCCGCGCGGTGGCGATTGCGGCGGACCTCCGTCGTGGCCCGGCCGCCCGCGCCCTGGTCGAAGCGGCGGCGGCGGCGATCGGGCCGCTCGACATTCTCGTCAACAACGCCGGATCGCTGGTCGTCCGGCGGCAGCTCCACGAGGTCACCGAGGAGGCGCTCGAGGAAATCTTCGCGCTCAATCTGAAGAGCGCCGTGCTGGCGGCGCAGGCCGCCGCCGGATCGATGATCGAGCGGCGCCGCGGCGCCATCGTCAACATCGTGTCGATTGCCGGACACACCGGTGGAGGCCCCGGCGCCGGCGCGTACGCCTCGGCGAAAGCGGCGTTGACGGCGTACACCAAGTCGCTGGCGAAGGAGCTGGCGCCGCACGGCGTGCGGGTCAACGCCGTCTCGCCCGGCGTCATCGATACGCCGTTTCACGAAGTGTTCTCGACGCCGGAGATGATGAAGAGCTTCGTCGCGGCAATTCCGCTGGGCCGGGTCGGGACGGCCGCCGAATGTGCCGCGGTGGTGGCGTTTCTCGCCTCCGACGCGGCCGCTTACATCGTCGGTGAGACGATCGAGGTCAACGGCGGACAGCTGATGCGCTAGTCGATGAAGCTGTCGGAGTGCCGGCGAGGACCGCCTTCATCGCATCGAGGACGGTCGAGACGACGTAGTCCTCGTCGTCCAGGCAGCTGACGCGGAGGTCGACCCGGGCGCGCCGCGGTGCGCCGGCATACTCCGTACTGACCGTCAGCTCGGCGAAGTCGGGCTCGTCGCTCGGCCACCCGGCGCTGGCATCGAGGCGCAGGCTGCAACCCTCTCCGCCGACCTCGAGGACCGCGCTTTCAATCCGGTCGCGCAGCGCGTAGGGGATGACCACACCATCCGAGAGCCGCGCACGCGGCTGGCGCGACCGCGGATCGGTGATGATCGGCGGCTGGAACACAGGCGCGGGGGCGGGCTGGTGCAGGATCCAGGCGCAGGCTTCGTCCCGCCGGGTGAAGGCAGCCACGTTCGCGCCGCGCCCGACGGCGAGTATCGAGAGCTCTCGCGCCGCGGTATGGGAGGCGGCGTCGCAGAGGATGGCGAGCATCGAGCACGGGAAGGCGGAAGCGAACAGCCCGGCGAACAGCCGCGCTTCGTGCGGCGAGGGGGCGTAGTCGAGCGCCGTCACGTCGACGAGAATCGGCACGCCCTGTCGGTAGTCGGGGTGCCGCTGCACCTGCTGGAACGCGCCATGCCCCTCGGCGCTGGTACCCATGCCGTGCGCGCGCAGCACGATCATGCGCCGATCGGCGCTGACGGTGATCTCGAAGCTCATGGTCCGGCGTCAGTGGTCGAGGCGGACGATGCCGCCGGCGGTCTCGCGCAGCACGCGCTTCTCGAGGAGCGTGGCGATGGCGGCGTCGCAAACCGTCTGTTCGAGATTCCACAGTCGCGCCGCCTGCCAGCGCGTCAGCCGCAGGTTCGGAATCGCCCGGTATTCCGCTTCGATGAGGGGCGCAATGCTGGCCGGGTCGGTTGCGCCAGCCCGCGGGGCCGTGGTTTCGCGGGCCGAACGGGCGCGCTCGCGGCCGATGGCGATCTGCAGACGCTCGGCAAGCGCCGCAAACTGATCCGCCGACTGCCGGAGGATGGCGTTTTCCTCCCGCAGCTCGCGAATCGTTTCCAGGCACGCCTTGTGGGTGCTCTGGTCGGCAGCCTGCTTCTCCGCACTGCCACGATCGACGGCGTGGAGATCGCGGGACTGACCGGGTGAAGAGGATATGCGGCTTGTGTGCATCAACGACATGGTGGCCGCTCAGCAGCAAGGACTGCGCCGCTTGTGAGACTTCTTTAATTTATTGTGGAAGCTGGAGTTACAAGCGTTTAACGGGAAGCGTGGCGGGATCTGGTGTTCCGAAATGACACAAGCTATGCGGGATGTGAAAGTCTCTTTGAGTTCGTTTGTGTCGTTTCTGCGATCGCTGCCAGTCGCGGGGCGGACGCGCCCGGCTCAGTGAAGGACGCGTCGCCCGCCGAAGTCGGGGCTGGGGCCAATCAGCCGCGCGGTGAGCTCCAGGACGTCCTGCATGTTCATGGGCTTGAAGCAGAGGTCGGCGCCGAGCGCGCGAACCGCCTCTTGCGCGGTGTCATCGAGGTGCGTGTCCGCAGTGATGACGGCCACCGGGATGAGGCGCCGGTCCGGGTGGGCGCGAAGCGACAGCAGAAATCCCAGACCGCCCATGCCAGGCATCCGCAGATCCAGCAGTACCGCGTCGGGCATCAGGCCGCCATCCAGCAGCCGCAGTCCGGCCTCCGCGCTGGCGGCAGGGACCGTCTCGTAGCCGTCGAGCTCGAGCGTTTCGGTGAACGCGCTGACGATCGCTGCCTCATCGTCGACAACGAGGACCACTGGCGGCCGGTGTTGAACCATGGGAGGGTACATGCTACCCCAAGGCGGGCCCGGCTCCTCAGCCGACGGCGTCATCTACGTACGGCTGCTGGTCCGTGCTCCGCCTACGGGTTGAACTTCCCTGCCTGCGGGTTTCCCGAGGCCTGGTCCGCCCGACGCCCCTGGCCGGCGCGCCGCTCGGCGCGCCGCTCACGCTGACGCCGCTCTTTCTGCAGCGCCTGATTGAGGCGTTCGGCCAGGTGGCCGAACGCACTGCCGGAGCTCCGGAGGTCGGCATTCTCCTCCCGCAGGCTGCGGATCAGGGCGTGACAGTCTTCAAGGGAATCAGGCAATTCCATGGCGTTCAGGAGCACGGCGTGATGCTTCGCGTCGAGAGATGTAACCAAGAATAGCTGCGTATCCGCGACCGCGCGGTGCGGGACGCATGTGCCTGGGCCGACACGAGGGGTCGGAAAAAGGGCCGGGCTTTACACCGGCGGCTGATGGGCCGCCACCCGGCTGCCCTCCAGTTTCGCGCCGATCTGCTCCAGCAGGGCCGACGGAGAAATCGGCTTGACCAGATACTCGGCGCCCATCGCCCGCGCTTCCGCCTGCAGGACGACGTCGTCGAAGCCGCTGATGACGATCACGGGGATGTTCAGTTCGTTCGTGGCAATGAGCTGCAGGCCGTTGAACGAACCCAGACGAACGTCGGCGATGAGCAGGTCGGGGGCGGCGGTCTTCAGCAGCCGGCGCCCTTCCTCGAACGTGTTCGCGATGAGGACCTCATGGCCGACGTTCTCGATGAGCTGTTTCAGTCCCGACAGGCACGCCTCGTCGTCGTCCACGATCAGCACGCAACGCGGCATGTCGGCCTCCGGGATAGAACAGGATGGCACAAGCGCACGAGGTCAGTATTGCATAGCTCGCGCGCGATTCGGTGTGGCTCGCGCATCACCGCCGGGGCACCCACGCCATGCCGTCCGGCTGCCGGCCGGCATCGATCCGTCCGGTCACCGCGAGCGTGGTCAGATCCACGACCGCGACGTAATCGTCTGGCGTGACCGCGACGTAGGCGCGGGCCCCGTCCGGCTGCATCTGGATCCCGGCCGCACCGCGGCCGAGCGGCAGACGCTTGACCGTGTTCCGGCCGGCGGCGTCGATGATGACGAGGTCGGGTCCCGACAGGGTGGAGACGAACACCCGTCTGCCGTCGGGGGTGAACTTGAGGCGATTGGCGCCGTTGACGTCCGCCGGCAGCGTCGCGGTGACGCGCCGCGTCGCGACGTCGATGATCGAGACCGTTCCGTCCTGGGCGTTGGCGGCCCAGATTTCCCGTCCGTCCGGACTGACGTCGAAGCCCTCGGCGCCCCGTCCGACCGGGATGACGATCTCGTTCCAGTCGGTCTGGCCCGACGACGGCCCGCCGCGTCCCGGCCCGCCCCGTCCGCGGCCATCGGTCGTTCTCCGTTCGACGAACGTCATGGTGCCCGACCCGATGTTGGACGTCACCATCCACTTGACGTCCTTCTCGACGGCAATCATATGCGTGCGGTCCTGCCCGGTGCCGAGGACCCAGTCCACCTTGCCGGCGGCCGGGTCGTAGCTGCCGATCGCCTTGGCGCCTTCGGCCGTGAACCAGAGCTTGCCGGCCACGAAGTCCAGGCCGTGCGGCGCCTTGAGCGGGCCGAGATCGATTGGCGGCAGCGCCTTCATCGCGGCGAGATCCACGACGGTGATGATGTTGCCGCCGCCGTTGTAGTTGGCGATGTAAGCCGTCCGGCCGTCGGCGGAGACCGCGACTTCGTGCGGATCGGGACCGGACGGCACCGATCCCGTGACTTTCAGCGTCGCGGGATCGACCACCGACAGGGTGCGGTCGGTCTTGGCCAGGACCAGGAGCACGCCTGCGGGGGGCGCCTGCGCCGCCAGGACGCCGACCGCCAGAGCAACGACCGCCGTTGCGGTAAGCTTTGTGAACATCAGAGGTCTCGCGAAGAGCCGTGCTGGTGTCTATCTATCACAGAAGAGAGGACTCATGCTGACGACCAGGCGTGATTTCGTCCGGCGGGCCGCAGCCGCCTCGGCTGCCGCGGCGACGCTCGCCTCGGGCGCCGCGGCCGGCGATCAGCCGGCGCCGGCCGTCCCCGAGGCGCCGCCGCTCCGCATCGGCATGACCGACTGGAACCTCGGCAGGCGCGGCGACATCACCAAAATCGCGCTGGCCCGCCAGATCGGCCTCGACGGCATCCAGGTCAGCCTGACCTTTCCGGAGGACGGGTCTCCGCACCTCCGGCAGCCGGAGACCCAGGCGGCCTTCAGGCAGGCCGCGCTCGATCACGGCATCCAGATCTGTTCGCTGGCGATCGGCTCGCCGGGCAAGTCGCGGCTGCCCCTGCACACGAACCCGGCGGCGGCGATCCTGCTCGTCGAAGCGGTCGACGTCGCCCGCTGCCTCGGGACGACGAACATCCTGCTGCCGATCCTCGGCGACAGTCACATCACGATGACGAACGCCCGGGAAGTGGACCTCTTCGTGGCGATGATGAAAGAGGTCGCCCGGTACGCCGAAAAGGCCGGCGTCGTGGTCGCGCTCGAAGACTGGATCTCGGCGGAGGACAATATCCGGCTGCTCGACGCGATCGGTTCTCCGGCGGTCGGCATTTACTACGATGCGCGCAACATCAAGTCGCGGCTTCACGATCCCTACGGAGAACCGTCCAGGCTCGGTGCGCGGATCAATCAGATCCACGTCAAGAACGGACCGGCCCTGATGCGCGACGCCGACATCATGGACTGGCCGCGGCTGGCGGCGGAATATCACGATATCGGCTACCGCGGCTGGTACGTCCTCGAGACCGACGCCCCGACCAACGACCTGATTGCCGACACGCGGGCGAACATCGCCTACGTCCGCAGCACGTTCCGGATGCCCGCCGCGGGCTGACCCGGGCGGAGACGACCCGGCCGGCGCGGCCCGGATTCGAAAGCAACCCGCGGGATGCGCGATGCCGACCACGCCGCTAGACTGCACCGAAGTCGAAGATGTGAGGTCTTCGATCGGTTCAGGAGCCTGACATGACGAGCTTGCTTGCAGAAGACACGGACCGCTGGGCAGCGGTGGTGCGCCGGGATGCCGCGGCGGACGGCACGTTCTTCTATTCCGTCAGCACGACCGGCGTCTATTGCCGGCCGTCGTGCGGCGCGCGGCGGGCCCGCCGCGACCACGTCCGGTTTCACGCCTCGCCGGCTGACGCCGAGCGCGCCGGTTTTCGCCCCTGCCGGCGCTGCCGGCCGAACGAGGCGCCGCTCGCCGCGCGGCACGCCGCGCTCGTCCTCCAGGCCTGCCGGGCGATTGAGGCGGACGGCAGCATCCCGGATCTGGCCGCGCTCGCGGCCTCGGTCGGGATGAGCCGCTTCCACTTCCATCGCATCTTCCGCAACGCAACCGGACTCACGCCCCGCGCCTACGCGGCGGCGCGGCGGGCGGGCCGCGTCCGGGCGGAGCTCACGCAGGGCGCCACCGTCACCGACGCGGCCTACGCGGCCGGCTTCGAGTCCAGCAGCCGGTTCTACGCCGCTGCCCCGGAAATCCTCGGGATGCACCCCTCGGCGTATCGTCGCGGCGGCGCCGGCGCCCGGATCCGCTTCGCCGCGGGACAATGCGCGCTCGGATCGATCCTGGTGGCGGCGACTGACCGCGGCATCTGTGCGATTTTCCTCGGCGACGACCCCGATGAACTGGCGCGGCAGCTGCAGGAGCGATTTCCTCAGGCGGAGCTGCGACCGGGAGGGCAGGCGTTCGAGGCGTGGGTCGCGAGGGTCGTGGGCTTCGTCGAGGCGCCGGAAACCGGCTTCGATCTGCCGCTCGATGTCTGCGGCACGGTGTTTCAGCAGCGCGTCTGGCGCGCGCTGACGGAGATACGGCCGGGCTCGACGGCCAGCTACGCGGAGGTGGCGACGCGGCTGGGCCTTCCCGGTTCGGCCCGCGCCGTGGCCAGCGCCTGTGCGGCCAACCCGGTAGCGGTCGCCATCCCCTGCCATCGCATTGTCCGCGCCGATGGCGCGCTGTCCGGCTATCGCTGGGGGGTGGAGCGGAAGCGGGAGTTGCTCACCCGCGAAGCGAACGCCGCCGCCAGGCGCGCCAGGTAAGGCTCAGGCGGCGCCGGCGTGGTCCGCGTTCGGGCCCGCCGGCCGCGCGCTGCGCGGCAGCGGCGCCTGTTCTTCGTCGACGCGCTTCCAGCCGAGTAAGTCCCCGACCTCGTCGGGCACCTGCACCAGGCCGCGGTCGATTTGATACGCCCCCTGCGGGGTATGGACGACGCCGCGAACGAGGTGTGGATGGCGGTACAGCCCCATAATCTTCAACCTCTGTGTTGTCTGGCGGACGATGCTCGGGCCGATGCGGCGACGAGCGGAGCGAGCGTGCGAATCGTGCCTCCCGGAAATTCGATGACTTCACCGCGCACCGAGTCGAGCTGGAGCGGCAGCATGTCGGTGCGATGGCCGCAGGTCTCGCACACGAACAGCGCCAGACCGTCGTCTTCGAGGACGAGATAACGGTGGCGGCACCCGAACATGGCCGCAGCGTGGACGATCACCGGAGGTCTCCAGTCATGACGAATCGGGATGTCGAAGAGAAATGTGTCATCAGCCTGCTCCCCCTCAGGCAAGCGCGATGCCGATCGGCCTTCTTTTGAAATCTTTTGAAAACCCTGAATTTCCGCGGGGGCGCGCCGCGGCCTGCTCCTAACCGTGTCATTCGATTACATTTCTCGTACCCCGAGGGGGACACTCATCTTTAGGCTAAGTGATTGAAGCGCAAGGCGGAGCTCCTCCAGTTGGCAGGATCGCGCCTGCGGATCCATGATGCGTAAGTGGACCATGTGAACCGGCGGGGATTCCTGGCGACGATCGGATCGGCGGCGCTGGTGGGGCGTCCGCTCCTGAACGCGGCCGCGTGGCGAAGCGGCGCCGCCAGTATCGACATCACGCCCCGGCGCTCGTTGTGGATGGCCGGCTTCGCGCTGCGCAAGCAGGCCTCGCAGGGTACCGCCCTGCCGCTCCATGCGAAGGCGCTGGCGCTCCAGGCTGGCCCCGGGCCTGCGGCCGTCCTGGTCACGGTCGATCTCCTGGGGCTGACCGCGAGGATAACCGACCGCGTCGCCGCCGAGGTCCGCCGGCGCCATGGCATCCCGCGTGCGTCTCTTCTCTTCAACGCCAGCCACACTCACTGCGGGCCGGTCGTGGACGAACAGTTGTCGGTGGCCTACGACCTGTCCCCCGAGCAGTGGAGCGCCCTTCGCGAATACGGCACGCAGCTCGAAACCAGCCTGACCGCCGTCATCGGCGAGGCGGTGTCACGCCTGGCGCCCGCAACGCTTGCCTATGCGCAAGGCACGGCGGATTTTGCCGCCAACCGCCGCGTCAAGTTCGGTCCGGACGGCCCGGTCGATCATGGCGTCCCGATCCTCAGGGTCGACGGCCGTGACGGCGCGCCGCTGGCGATCGTGTTCGGCTACGCCTGCCACAACACCACCCTGCAGGACGGCTTCGTGCAGTACCACGGCGACTATGCCGGCGTCGCGCAGGCCGCCCTCGAACGGCGGCATGCCGGAGCGACGGCCTTGTTCGTGATGGGCTGCGGAGCAGACGCGAACCCGAAGCCGCGGGGTACCCTGGAGCTCGTCGAGGCGCACGGGACGGCGCTGGCCGACGCGGTGGACGCGGCGCTCCCGGCCGCCCGCCCGATTGCCCCGGCGCTGCGGACCGCCTACGACATCGTCGAGCTTCCGTTCGTGGGGGATGCGGCCCGGGCGCGGTGGCATGCGCAGCTCGACATCGATCCTGTTTATCTGCGGCGGCACGCCGCGCTGATGGCGCAGATCGTCCGGAGGGACGGCCACCTGCCGGCGGCCGAGCGCGATCCCCTGCAGGTCTGGCGCTTCGGGCGGAACGACCTGACGCTGGTGGCGCTCGGCGGCGAGGTCGTCGTCGACTACGCGCGCCGGCTGGCGCGCGAGCATCCGGACCAGCGCATCTGGGCGGCCGGCTACAGCAACGACGTCTTCGGCTACGTGCCCTCACGCCGCGTGCTGGAGGAGGGGGGCTACGAAGGGGGCGACGCCATGATCTACTACGGGCGCCCGGGACCGTTCACCGCGGTGGTCGAGGAGCGCATCATCGCCGGCGTCAACCGGCTGATGGCCCGCTGATGCGCGCCGCCGTGGCATCATTCGGAATGCCGATTCGACAGATCACCGCGCCTGAGCTGAAGGCGATGCTCGACCGCAAGGACGCGTTCAGGCTCATCGACGTGCGCACGCCGCAGGAGCAGGCGATTGCCAGGATTGAGGGGGCGACGCTGCTCGACCAGCGCACCCACGACGAGCTCCTGGCGCTCGATCGCGACACGCCGATCGTCTTCCACTGCCATCACGGGATCCGGAGCCAGGGGGCGGCCGACTATTTCGCGCAGGCCGGCTTCCACAACCTCGCCAATCTGGCCGGCGGCATCGACGCCTGGTCGCGTCTCGTGGATCCGTCCGTTCCCGTCTACTGAGGGCCGTTCGCAGGCGGTCAGTTGGCCGGGGCCGGGCGGGATGCCTCGGCGGCCGCGAGCCGTCCAATCTGCCGCAGCATGCCGCCGAAAATCAGGACGTGGAAGGGCCAGAGCGCGTACCAGTAGGCGGCGCCGACCAGCCCGACAGGATCGAACGTCGCGGTCTGGCGGATGGTCGATCCGCCCCGATCCGGCACGACGTTGAACTCCAGCCACGCCCGGCCGGGGAGCCGCATCTCGGCGGCGAGGCGGAGCGTCCGCGGCGGGTCGAACGTCTCGACCCGCCAGAAGTCCAGCGCGTCGCCGGTTCGCAGCACTTCCGGATCGCGGCGGCCGCGGCGCAGGCCGGCGCCGCCAACCAGCAGGTCGAGCCAGCCGCGTACCGCCCACAGGGTGTCGGCGTAATACCACCCCCGGGTCCCGCCGATGCGGCGGATCGGCGCGAAGGCCGCCGCGGCGGCGGCGGCGACGTGAATGCTCCGCGCATCCACGAGACGCCGCCCGTACGACCCATCCGGCCGGACCCGCGCCGGCCGCGCCGATGAGCGGGCATCAGACCACGACGTCGCCGCCCCGTCGCCATCGTCGTGCGCAATCGCCCGGGCGATGCACTCGCCGACCGGCCGCGGCCGGATCGTGAAGGCGTCGCGCGCCGAGAAGTCACGCACCACCGACCGGTTGCGAACGCCGCCGATCAGTTCCCGGCCGACGCGGGCGTAGACCGGGGTGACGAGTCCGAGCCACAGCGACGACAGCCGCGGCGTGAGCAGCGGAATGGGGATCATCGCCCGCCACAGTCCGCGCTGGCGGGCGTACTCGCGCATCAGGTCGCCGTACGACGCCACCGTGCCGCCGCCGATTTCGAATACGCGGGCGCTGCCATCGTCCGGAAGATCGAGCGCCGCGACGAGGTAGGCGAGCAGGTCGTCGATGCCGATCGGCTGGGCGACCGTGCTGACCCAGCGCGGGCAGATCATCACCGGCAGGCGATCGACCAGGGCCCTGATGATCTCGAAGGACAGGCTGCCGGCGCCGATGACGATCGAGGCGCGAAACTCGATCACCGGGACGCCGGCCGCGCGCAGCTGGTCGCCGGTCTCGAGCCGGCTGCGGAGGTGATCGCTCAGGTCGGCCGAGGCATCCGCGAGGCCGCCGAGATAGATGATGCGCCGCACCCCGGCCTGCTTCGCGGCAGCGCCGAACGCGGCGGCCGCTTCGCGGTCCAGCCGCGCATACTCGCGGCCGGATCCCATCGAATGGACCAGGTAATACGCGGCCTGGACACCCTTCAGCGCGGCGTCGAGCGAGGACCGGTCGAGGAGATCGCCCTGAACGATCTCGGTCGACGGCGCCGTCCGGCCGGCCAGATCCTGCGGCCGCCTGGCGAGGCAGCGCAGGCGCACTCCCTTCCGTTCCAGCTCACCGAGCAGCCGGCCGCCGACGTACCCGGTCGCGCCGGTGAGGAGGACGAGCTGGGGTTGCACCTCTCGATCATAGTCCGGGCCGCGGGCGCGGCGGCGAGGCGTCTGGGGCTAATCTTGATCCGATGGCTGGTGCTTCGTTCATCGGGACGGCGGGATGGGGAATTCCGGTCGCCACCGCGCCGGGGTTCCCGGGCCCGGGCACCCATCTCGAGCGATACGCGCGCGTCATGAACTGCGCCGAGATCAATTCGTCGTTCCATCGACCGCACCGCCGCGTCACCTACGAACGCTGGGCGGCAGCCGTGCCGGCCGGCTTCCGCTTTGCGGTCAAGCTGCCGCGGACGATCACGCACGGCCAGAAGCTCAGACGCGCCCGCCTGCCGCTCGAGCGGTTCCTCGACGAGAGCGCCGGCCTCGGCGACCGGCGCGGTCCGCTGCTGGTCCAGCTGCCGCCCTCGCTCGGCTTCGAGCCGCGCGTCGCGGCAAGATTTTTCGAGGTGCTGCGGGCGCGCCACGACGGTGTCGTCGTCTGCGAGCCCCGTCACGCGACGTGGTTCCTGCCGGCGGCCGAGGCCCTGCTCCGACGTTTCGCAGTTGCCCGTGTCGCCGCCGATCCGCCGCCGGTGCCGGGAGCCGATCGTCCGGGCGGCTGTGACGCGGTGGCGTATTTCCGTTTGCACGGATCGCCGCGGAAGTACTGGTCGCGCTACGACCACGGCGCGATCGCGTCCCTGGCGGCGGCGATGAGCCGTGCCGCCGGGGACACCTGGTGCATCTTCGACAATACCGCCAGCGGCGCGGCGCTCGAGAACGCCGTCGAGCTCGCAGCGGCGCTCAGGTCGGTGCCTGGTCCCGTTGAGCGAGGCCGTTGACGGGGCTTGCGGCCACGGCTCGAGGCGCGCTCCGACGCTCGCGGCAATCCCTGCCGCGACAGGCTTGCCGCCCGGCCGCCGCTGGCCTTGCTGTTCGTGTGTCGGCCCGCCGCGTGCCGGCGCGACAGGTAGCGATCCGCGAAGCCGAGAAACGTCGGCCACGTCGGCGCGTCGGTGTGGCCGCCGGTATGCTGCCGAAAGCCGAGGTCGCCGCTCGTCAGCGCGGTGTCGATCGGCGGGAACTCGGTGGTTCCCAGTCCCTTCCTGCCGAGCAGCCGATACACCGGACCGGCGGCGGCCGCAGCCATGAAACTCCCTTTCGCGTCCACCCACCCATCTCCCTGCGTGGCGCCGGCGCTGATGAATACCGGGCGGGGCGCGCAGAGCGCGATGAGCTCGTGCGAATCGACAGGGAGCGCGTCCCAGTGGCCGCCGTACTTGAAGTAGTTGCCCGCCATCCAGTGGTATTCGCTCGCCGCCAGGACGTTCTCGACCGTCTCGCCGAATTTGCGCCGGTGCAGCTTCGCGCCCCCCGCGCCGGACGAGCTGACGTAGGCAATCGCGAAGCGCGGGTCGAATGCCATTGCGACAATCGCCGCCTTCCCGTACCGGGAATGACCCTCGACGCCGACGCGGGCTGCGTCCACCGCGGGGTCGGCCGCGAAGTAATCGAGCGCCCGGCTCGCGCCCCAGGCCCACGCCGCGAGCGCGCCCCAGTCGTCGAGCCGGCGCGGCTGCCCCTTGTTGACGAGTCCGATGATCCCCTGCGTCAGTCCGGCGCCGTTGTCTGGCTGGATGCTCGCCGGACTGATGTGCGCGTATCCCCAGCCCCGGGCGAGGACGAGATCCTGCCAGCGCGGCCCCGCCGGCGCCGCCGGCCCGCGCCCGCGGCCCGCGAACGGGAATCCGATCTGCATGATGACCGGCACCGGGCCGGCAGCGTTCGACGGAGTGACGAGCAGGACCTGGATGTCGACCGTGACGGCGGGGTAGGACGAATTGTCGACATGGCCGATCAGATCCTTCGTGACGGTCCGGCCGTTGTCCTCTGTCTTGACCGCTTCCCAGGAGACCTTCGGTGTTTGCGCCGGGGTGCGGCCATAGACTTCGCGCGCGAAATCCTCGAGGATTTCCGGGCGGCGCTTCTTCCACCACGCGTCGCGACTCTTCACCCGCTTGCCGTTGTCCAGCCGGAGCGGATCGGGGAGCACGGGAAATGGATTGGCCTGTGATTCGTCATAGATGGCCAGGTTGTCCTGGCGCTGGCCGTCCACCATGACGGCGCTCTGCGCGCCAGGCGGAAGCGCCGTGATGCCCAGCGCGTCCATGATGCGCTGACGATCCTGCTGGGCGGTCAGCACCACCGGCGCCCCGGCCTCCGGCGCCGGCTCCTGGGCGGCGATCACCATCCGCCCGGCTCCGCCGGCAAGGCCGAGGACACCGGCCGCGTACAGCCCGACCCATCGCCACTTCGTCACAAGCGGTCTCCGCTCCTGCCCTCTTCCGCCACCGGAAAATGGCGCGCGCATGGTACCACGCGGCCGGCGGCGCTCATCGCAACAGGGGTCCGCGGCGCACCAGCGCCGTCAGATCGACAACCACGCCGGCATGAAAAAGAATGTCCGGGCCGCTCTGAAATCTGGTGCGGGCGTTCTGGAAGTCGGTGCCCCTGAAGCCGGCCGGCACCAGCATGGCATCGACATCGACGCGCAGGACGCGCGCCACATCCCGCCATCGCCCCCGGGGCCAGTTCCGCTTGAGGGTGAAGGGCGTCAGCGACGCGGTGAACGGGGTCAGCAGGAAGCGGGTGAACGGCTCGAACCGCTCACCCGACACCCGCATGAAGCCGGCTCCGGCACCCACTTCGACCCCCGGGCCGAGCCGGGTGAGATAGACCACGCTGAGAGGCTGGACCCGAACGACGCCGTGGTTGTCGGGGAGATCGTCGTCAAGGTCCTTGAAGCGCCGGTCGCGGGCGTCGCTGTAGAAGTGGCCGAACCGCACCCCGATGGTGGACGATCCCGGCCGCCCGTCCGGGTCACAGCGCAGCACCTGCTCACCCCCGTCGCGCACGCAGGCGAGCACCGCCGAGAAGACCGGGCCCGTGAACGGCCCGGGGCCGCTCAGCTCTTCCAGCCAGGAGAGAAACGAGGCCGAGGCCGCGGCCGGCCACAACAGCACCGCGACCAGAACGGCCGGCAACAGGAATCTCCTCACACGCACCTCCGCATCAGGGCTCGGGCCGCGACGGCTCGGCCGCGAAGCCAGTCGTCGTGAACACGCTCTCGACGATGCCGGCGCCCGCCCACCCCGGATCGTCGATCCGCACAATCCGGTTCCGCGGCGGCGGCAGCGCCGGGCAGAAGAGCAATCTCTCCTCGCGGGCCGTGCCGATGATGTAGCAGCGGGCGCCGAAATAGCTGCCGCGGGGTGCGGCGTTCTGCCAGAGGATCCGATAGGGTGCCTCGTTCATCAGCAGCACCGAGACGGTGACGATGGCGAGGGCCGCGACGCTGCCGCCGCGGTCCGAGCGCCCCAGCACGCGCCGCAGCCGGAGGACCCGCAGCAGCCCGGCGCCGAGCAGGATGAAGAGCATCGTCAGGGCCGCGCGGTAGAGGACTTTTTCGTCGGTATTGTCCGGGCCGAGCCGCCACAGCACCTCTTCGGGGCCGGAACTGACTTTCGTGCTCCATGCGCCGATCAGGTTCGCGAAGCGCCATGCCGCCAGTGCCAGTGCGGCCGCCCCGATCGTCGCCAGCCCCTGAGCCAGCGTCCCCGGTTCGTCGAGCGACAGCGTTGCGGCGAGCCGTCCGCTCCTGGTGCTGACGTCGTCTGCGACCCTCGCGACCGCCGGCGCCCGACTGAGCAAGCGGCCGGCGAATTCGGCGGCCCGGACGATGACCAGCGCCGCCGCCGCGTAGGCCGCCGGCGCGACGAGCGAGCGCGCGCCCCATGCCAGGTGCTGGAGGAGCGGCTCGGCGGCGAATGCCCCGGTCCGTCCCATCGTGTTGTTGAATGCCGCGGAGCCGATCCAGCCAAGCGTCCAGATCGTGCCGAGTGCCGCGCCGCCGAGTCCGGCGCGTCGCCCCCAGCGGCCGGTGCTCGTCTCGCCTCCGCCAGGCACGGGGCGGGCGCCGGCGAGCTCGTCCGCCACGCCGCGCAGCGCGCCGGCGAGTTCGCCGGCCGACTGGAACCGCTCGAGAGGCCCGGCCGCGAGTCCTTTCGCGATGACGTCGGCGAGCGCCCGCGGAACACCCGGATGGACGTGGTCGGCGCGGGGCGCGGCGCGAATCGCCGCCGCGGCACTGAGGCTGTCGGCGGCTGGAAACGGACGCCGCCCCGTTGTCATCTCGAAGAGGATGACGGCGAGGCTGTAGAGGTCGCTGCGCTCGTCGACCTCGCCCCCGAGACGCTGCTCGGGCGACATGTACGGCGGCGTTCCGGCGCGCGGATCGCGCGCCCCGCCGGCGCTCGTTCTCGTCGTCGCCGCCGAGGCGAGCGCGGTGGCGATGCCGAAGTCGAGGATCTTGATGCCGCCGCGCGGCGTGACCTGGATGTTCGAAGGCTTGAGGTCGCGGTGGACGACCCCGCTCGCGTGCGCCGCCGCCAGCGCGTCGGCGATGTCGCGGGCGATCGCGACGGCGCGGGCCGGCGGCAAGGCCCCGTCCTTGAGCAGCGCGGACAGCGTTTCGCCGGCCACGTACTCCATCACGATGAACGGCCGGCCGTCGTGCTCGAGGACGTCGTAGATGGCGGCGACGTGGGGGTGGACGACGCGCGCGGCGGCGCGCGCTTCGCGGACGACCGCGGCCCGCAGGTCGAGGCCGGCGCCGTCCGCCGTCAGCAGGCACTTCAGGGCGACGTCGCGATCGAGGCGTGGATCGCGGCCAAGAAACACTTCGCCCATACCGCCGCGTCCGAGGTGTCCGACCAGGATGTAGGGGCCGACCCGGCCGCCGATCGGCAGGTCCGGCACATCGCCTCCCTCCGGAGCGCCGCGGGTCGAAGTCATGAATTGCCGGCCTGCGCAGGGACGAAGGTCATCTGAGGCCCGGGGTCGCGCCGCGACGGGGCGGATGCGCGCATAGTACGCCGCGCCGGCGGAGGAGTAAAGGCGGGGAGAGGAGAGCGGTCGAAATTGCGCAATCGCCGGGCTTGTGGCAAGGTGGTGCCGCGCGTGGCCAGCGATCATCGTCCCAACGGCGAGCCCGAACGCTTCCTGAACTGCCCGACGTGCCATGCCGTCGCCGCCAGGGAGGAAACGCTCGGGCGCACGGTCGTCTACGTGCGCTGCGGCGCGTGCGGTGAGCGCTGGGCGATCTCCGAGCGCCGCAAGACCGGCCGGGAGCCGGGCCGCGCCCCCCGCTTCGGAACATCCCGCAAGTAGCGCCCAGCTCCTCGACATGGAGTCCCTGGTCCATCATCCGGTCCCGTCTCGAGCAGCGCATCCTTGAGCCCCAGGAACACGACCGGCGCCCGGCATCTCCTCTCGACCGAACGCGGCCGGGTTCGCCTGCTGCTCGCGGCGGCCGCCGGCTGCGCGACCGCCTTCTGGCTGATTCCGTCGCGCATCGACTGGTGGTTCCGCGGCCTCGCCGGCTGGGATGCGGCCTCGCTGGTCCTGTGCGTGTTCGCGTGGCGGATCATCCTGCGCGCCGACGCCGCCGAGACTCGCCGCCGCGCCAGCGCCGACGACCCCGGCCACCGCGTCGTCTTTCTCATTGCCGTCATGTCCAGCTTCGTCAGCCTGTTCGCCGCCGGCGCGGTGCTGCGCATGGTCAAGACGCTCCCGCCCGGCAGCCAGGCGCTCTGGACGATCTTCGCGCTGTCGGCGATCGTCCTGTCCTGGACGCTGACCCACACCTCCTACACCCTGCGCTATGCTCACCTCTACTATCGGGCGGGCGAGAGCGCGGCCGGGGACGGCTGCCTCGATTTTCCCGGGACGGCGCCGCCGGCCGACATCGACTTCGCCTATGTCGCCTTCACGATCGGCATGTGCTTCCAGGTCTCGGACGTCGACGTCACGACGAGCGAGATGCGCAGCGAGATCCTGATCCACTCGCTGCTGTCGTTCGTCTACAACACGACCATCCTCGCGCTCGCGCTCAACATGATCATGGGACTGCTGTCGTAGGGCCGGGCCGACACCCGGGAGCGTTCCCGCTCAGAGCGCCGCGAACGGCTCGCCGGCGGGCAGGAATCGAACCGGCAGATCGG
Organism: uncultured Acidobacteriota bacterium; assembly: GCA_963750475.1. Lineage (GTDB taxonomy): Bacteria > Acidobacteriota > Vicinamibacteria > Vicinamibacterales > 2-12-FULL-66-21 > JALZOC01. Next base: position 4,303,556 of record CAVVQQ010000002.1, on the reverse strand, counting down.
GCAGGAACCCGCGCAGCCAGTCAGCGACTTCCTGCATGCCGTGGTCCTCGGACATGAGATGGCCGAGGATGATCATTCCGCGCGGCTGACCGGCGGCCGCCGCGTCGAGGGCGAATTCGGCGTTGCCTCCCGACTCGCCGACCTCCCCGCCGACCACGACATCGACCGCCGAGGTCAGCGCCGGGATGCCGTAGCCGGGACCGAGCGCGACGCGGCTGACGCGCATCTCGGGATTGCCGACGACGCGCAGGCCGTGATCGCCGAGGCGCCGGGCGATCTCCCCGGCCAGCGCCCGCAGCGTGGTCGGGGGGAGCACGTACAAACCCTTGGTTTCCGGCGACGCGTACCCGGTCCAGCCGAGCGATCGCGCCGAGCCGGCGACCAGCGGGTCGGGGCGCAGGGCATGCGCGTGGTCGTGGAACCGCCAGACGATGAGGTCGTGCGCGGCGATGAACCGCTGCTTGGCGAGATAGGTCGGGTCGGCCTCGAGCCCGGCGGTGAGGTCCTTGTCGTTGTAGAACGTCGGCTCGTGCGTGACGACGAAATTCGTGCCGGCGGCGGCGGCGCGCCGCAGCACGTCGAAGGTCGTCATCCCGGTCGTGGCGATGCCGCGGACGACGGCATCGGGGTTGCCGGCCTTGAAGGTGTCGCGCGTCTCGGTGCGCCACGCGATCCCTTCGTCCGCGACCTTCTGCCGGATGCGCGCGACGAGCTCCTGGCCGGTCACGCCCCGGGCCGCCAGTACGGATCGCCGGTCGGAATCGCCTCGACCGGCACCTCCGGGACGAGCGGGCGCAGCCACTCGGCGCAGGCCCGCATGCCGGGCTCCTCCGACACGACGCGGCCGATCGCGATCATCGAACGCGGCGCGCCGGCCGACGCCGTGTCCGCGACGTATTCAACCGCCTCCCATTCCCGGGGCTCGCCGCTCAGGATCAGATCGGCGTGCGCGAGGTTCGCCACGGTGCTTGCCAGCTCGGTGGTTCCGGGGCTGACAAAGACGCGGCGGACCGGCGCGTCGAGAGCCCCGACGACCCGCATCCCGCCGCCGATGTCGAGGCGCGTCCGAATCTCCCGCGCCACGACCCCCAGCGTCGTCGGCGGAATCGTGTAAAGGCGATCGTTGTCGTCGTCGCGGACGGTCCATCCCAGCGTCCCGGCGAGCGCCCGGGGGAACTCGGCGGGCTGGCGGGCCAGCCAGTGGTCGGAGAACCGCCAGATCAGGAGATGATGCTGCTCGATGAAGGCCTGCTTGGCGAGATAGACGGGATCCTGCGCCCGCGGCCCCGGGTCGTCGGCGGCGGTGTAGAACACAGGCTCGTGCGTGATGATCAGATTGCGTCCCGCGGCGACGGCTTTCTGCAGCACGCCGAGCGTCGCCATCGCGGTCGTCGCCACACCGGTGACCACCGTCTCGGGATTGCCCGCCTTGAAGGTGTCGACGGTCTGCTCGCGCCACGGGACGCCGACCGTGCGCTGAATTCGCGCGACGATCTCGCGGCCGGTCAAACCGGGCGGCGCCGGGCGCCGCCACCCGGCGGACAGCAGCGTCGCGGCGCCGGCGGCCACGAACGCGCGTCTCGTCAACTCGTCCCGTGGGGCTGCCATCGGTCTCTTTCGCTGTGTGATGTGCAGGATACCCGAACAGGTAGCTCTCCCGGCGAAGCCGAGCCGTCCGGGCCTCCGACCTGCGTGTCTCCGTCCCGGGGGGCCGCTAGTCGTCCAGGACGAACGTGACCATCATGTTCACCTGGTACTCGGTGATCCGTCCTTCTTCGCAGCGCACGTGCTGCTCCTTGATCCACGCGCCGCGGATGTGGCGAAGCGTTTTGCCGGCGCGGGTGAGGCCCTGCTGGATAGCGTCCTCGAAGCTCTTGCTGGACGTGGCGCTGATTTCGGAAACCTTGGCGACTGACATGCGTCCTCCTTCCGGCACCGCGGACAGGGTCGGCCCCGCTTCGCCGGGGCCCGTCGCGCCCGTCGGCCGGGCCAGCGAGCAGCTTAGCAGGTTCGGGACGCGTGACGCGGCTGAGCCGGCGTCGCGGTTCGCTGGACGCCGGGCCGAACCTGTGACAGGCTGAAAAGTCTTCCCCGTTACAGCGACTCGTTCATGCCTCACCACGAGAAGGGAGCTGAACCATGAGACGACGGCCACTGATGGCGGCGCTCGCCACTGCGGCAGTGTTCGGGGCGCACCCCGGGCTTGCCCAGCAGCCGCCGGCGGCTGCGCACGATCACGAAGCGCCCGCCGGACGGCTTGGCGCCGTCCACTTTGCCACCTCCTGCGCACCCGCGGTCCAGCCGGCGTTCGACCGCGGCGTCGCGCTGCTGCACTCCTTCTGGTTCTCGGCCGCCATCGAGTCGTTCAACGGCGTCCTGGCGACTGATCCGAGCTGCGCGATCGCCCGCTGGGGAGTGGCGATGAGCTGGTGGGGGAATCCGTTCGGCAACTTCCGCTCGCCGGCGAGCGTGGCCGCCGGGCTGGCGGCGATCGACGCCGCGAAGGCCAGCGGCACCGGTTCCGAACGTGAGAAGGGTTACCTGAGCGCGGTCGAACTCCTGTTCAGGGACGCGGCGACGATTGAGCCGCGGGCGCGGACGCTCGCCTACGAGAAGGCCATGGCGGCCCTCGCCGCGGCATTCCCCGACGACGTCGAGGCCCGGATCTTCTATGCCCTGGCGCTCGATCAGACGGCGCTGCCGACCGACAAGACCTACGCGAACCAGCTCAAGGCGGCCGCCATCCTCGAGGCGGAGTTCGCGCGGCAGCCGGACCATCCGGGGCTGGCGCACTACATCATCCACAGCTATGACGTGCCGGCGCTGGCGCCGCGCGCGCTGGACGCGGCGCGGCGCTACTCGGCGATTGCGCCCGACGCGCCGCACGCGCTGCACATGCCGTCGCACACTTTCACCCGCGTCGGCTCATGGCAGGAGTCGATCGACGCCAACCTCGCCTCCGCCGCCGCCGCCAGGAAAGTCCAGGCGGCCGCCGAGGAGCTCCACGCGCTCGACTACCAGGCCTACGCCTACCTGCAGACGGCGCAGGACCGCGAAGCGAAGCAGCTCATCGACGCCAGCGCCGCACCCGGAGAGCGCCTGCAGCAGCCCGGCGCCGGCAATGCGGCCCCGCCGCCGGCCGGCTACTACGCGCTCGCGGCCATCCCAGCGCGCTACGCGCTCGAGCGGGATGCCTGGGCCGAAGCCGCGGCGCTCACGCCGCGGCAGACGGCCTTCGGGTGGACCGATGCCGTGACGCACTTCGCCCGCGCGCTCGGCGCGGCGCGCAGCGGCCACCCCGATGCGGCCCGGCCCGACCTCGATCGGCTCGCGGCGCTGCGGGATGCGCTCGCGGCGTCGCACGACAGCTACTGGGCCGGACAGGTCGACATCCAGCGGCGCATTGCCGCGGCGTGGGTGACCCTGGCGGAAGGGCGCGAGGACGCGGCGCTGGCGCTGATGCGCGAGGCCGCCAATATGGAGGACGCGACCGAGAAGTCGGCGATCACGCCTGGCCCGCTCAAGCCGGCGCGTGAGCTGCTTGGTGAGATGCTGTTCCAGCTGCACCAGCCGGCGGCGGCGCTGACGGAATTCGAGGCCACCCTGAAGAAGGAGCCGAACCGCTTCCGCGCCACCGTCGACGCCGCGCGCGCCGCCGCCGCCGCGGGCGACCGGCAGAAGGCATCGGACTATTACACCCGGCTGCTCGACATCGCGAAGGCTGGCGACCAGCCGGGCCGCGCCGAGCTGATCGAGGCGCGACGCGCGCTGGCGCCGGGCTCTTCGCCTAGGCCTTGAGGATGCCTTCCCAGCCCCGGCGGTAGTCGCGGCGGATGAACCGATCGGCCTCGGGGGCGTTGCTGGCGCGAAGATTCTTGTAATCCCACTCGATCTTCTTGCCGGTGCGGTAGGCGACGTTGCCGAGGTGATTGGCTTCGGTCGTCCAGCCGGAATACTGGAAGTTCGAGCCGGGCACCGGGCCGTGGCCCTTCGCGTAGTTGACCCACTCGACCCAGTGGCCCGGCGACCGGGGCAGCGTTTCCGGCGGCGTCTTGAAGTCCTTGAACTTCTCTTCCGGGAGCAGCTTGCCGTTGCCGAGGAGCATGCCCTTGTCGCCGATGAAGAGCTGCGACCGTCCGCCCCAGGCCGGCACCCAGCCGGGCGGCTTGCTGTCCCCCTGATGCCACACCAGCTTCACGGCTGGCGCGCCGGAGGCCGACGCCGGAAACTCGTAGGTCGACCATCATCGTCGCCGGCGCGAGCTCGCGGTGCGCCACCGGGCCGTTCGGCGAGGTCGCTTCGAATCGTCAGCCGGCTGCCGCGATGTCGAGCACCGTGTAGGGCACGTCGTTGTCGTGGCTGCCGAGGTCGCTCATCGTGCCGTTGCCGAAATCCCACCACCGGTACCAGCGCGGTCCGGGAAAGTAGGTTTCGTGGAACGGCCGCGCCGGCGCCGGGCCGAGCCACAGGTCGAAGTGATTCGCCGGCGGAACCGGCATCGTCTCCGCGAAGCGGTCGACGATCTGCACGCCCTTGTAGAAACCGTGCGGCTTGTCGTACTTCTCGGCCGAAGCCGCGTCCTGCAGACCCCAGGCGCGGTCGGCCCAGACGTGGACCTCGCGGACCGGCCCGATGACGCCGGTCATGAGGATTTCCTTGATCGTCCGCCGCGCCGGCGAGGCGTGACCCTGGTTGCCCATCTGCGTGGACAGCCGCGGATACTTCGCGGCGGTCTCGCGGATGAGGCGCGCCTCCCAGATGTTGTAGGTGAGCGGCTTCTCGCAGTAGACGTGCTTGCCGTGCGTCAGCGCCAGGTAGGTCGCAAAGGCGTGGGTGTGCTCGGCGGTGGCGACGACCACGGCGTCGAACTCGTTCGGCTTGTCGAAGACGCGGCGCAGGTCGTTGAAGGTCGCGGCCTTCGGGTAGCGCTGCACTGCCGCGTCCACCGCTTCCTGGTTGACGTCGCAGAGGACAACGACGTTTTCGTCGGGGTGCGGCCCCGTGCCCGGCTCCTGGCTGCGGCCGGTGCTGCCGGGCAGCAGCGTCAGCTCGCTCAGGCTCGCGCTGGCCCGGCCGCCGCAGGCGATGAAGGCGATGTCGAGCTTGCTGTTCAGGTTCTGTCCGCGGAGCAGTGCCGGCGCGGCGCTGAAGGCGCCCGCCGCCGCCAGCGCGGTCCCGACGAACTCGCGCCGGGTCACGCCGCCCGTGCGCGGCTTCTTCGCGGTCTTGCTCTTCGGCTGTGTCATGAACGGCCCCTCGCGATCATCGATGGAATGAATGGGCATTCTCACCGATCGATCGCCGGACGTCAACGCGGGCGCGGCGCGCGGCGGCGGTGTTCAGCCCGGCCGCCCGTGTGTCACAATCCACCTTCGCGGCATTCCTGAAGGAGGCACCATGTCCGGCACGGTATCGAGAACCGTTCTCGCGGCTGCTCTGATTGCGTCAGGCATCGGCGCCGGCGCCGCTGCCCAGGGCCGCGGCCAGCCGGAGGTGGCGCTTCCCGACGGCGCGGGAAAGGAGGTCGTGCAGGGCGCCTGTTCGCGGTGCCACGGCCTCAATATGATCACCAGCTCGTTCGGAAACACGCGCGATGGCTGGCGTCAGCTGTTCGGCTCGATGGTCGCGCTGCCGCCGGCGCAGGCCGATGCCGTCTCAGCCTACCTGGCGACGAACTTCCCGGCGCGGCCCGCGCCCGAGCCCGTCCTGATTGCCGGCCCCGCGACCGCGACGTTCAAGGAATGGATTCTTCCGACGCTGGGATCGCGGCCGCACGATCCGCTTGCGGCGGCGGACGGCTCGATCTGGTGGACCGGCCAGTTCGCGAACCTGCTCGGACGGCTCGATCCGGCGACCGGCACGATGAAGGAATTCCCGCTGCCCAGGGAGAAGTCCGGACCGCACGGGCTGGCGGAGGACAAGTCGGGGAACATCTGGTTCACCGCGAACCAGAGCACCTATGTCGGCAAGCTCGACCCCGCCACCGGCCGCGTCACCGAGTATCCGCTCCCCGAAGGCGCGCGCGGCCCGCACACCCCCATCTTCGACCAGCACGGCACGCTGTTCTTCACGCTCCAGTCCGGGCAGGTCGGCCGTATCATCCCGTCCAGCGGCGAGATGAAGGTGGCCGCGACACCGACCGCCAATACCTATCCGTACGGCATCCAGGTCAATTCGAAGGGCATCCCCTGGTACGTCGACTTCCGCGGCAACCGCCTCGGCCGCGTCGACCCGGACACCATGCGGATCACGGAATACCCCCTGCCCGATCCGCAGGCGCGCCCCCGCCGCCTCGCGATCACGCCGGACGACATCATCTGGTACACCGATTTCACGCGCGGCTATCTCGGGCGTTTCGATCCCGCCACCGGCGCGGTGCGCGAGTGGCCATCCCCCGGCGGGCGCCAGTCGCAGCCCGTACGGCATTGCCGCCGTCGGCGGCGTCCTGTGGTACAGCGAGTCCGGCGTCCGGCCCAACACGCTCGTCCGCTTCGACCCGGGCTCGGAGAAGTTCCAGACCTGGATCATCCCCGCCGGCGGCGGCGTCGTCCGCAACATGATGACGACCCGCGACGGCAATCTCGCGCTGGCGGAGAGCGGCATCAACCGCGTCGCGCTGGTGACGGTCAGCGGCGCCAGGTAAGGGCGGCGTGAGGAGAGGCATTGGACCGATGACTATCCTGAAACAGGCGGCGGCCGCCGCTTTGCTGATCGGCGCGCTGGGATGGCGGACCGCGGCGCAGAATGCCGTTCCGGCGGCCGACCTCGTCCTCCTCAATGGCCGGGTCCTCACCGTGGATGAGGGCTTCACCACCGCCGCCGCGCTCGCCGTGCGCGACGGGCGCTTCGTCGCCGTCGGCGCGAACGACGACATCCGGCCGCGGATCGGCCCGGCAACGAAGGTCATCGATGCCGCCGGCCGCACGGTCGTGCCGGGCATCATCGACACGCACGTCCACGCGCTCGACGTCGCCGCCGCGCACGCCGTGCAGCCCTTCCGGAATCTGCCCTCGATCCCGGACGTCCAGGCGTGGATCCGGAGTGAGGTGCCGAAACGCGCGCCGGGAACATGGATCTGGACGCCGCGGGTCTACCCGACCCGGCTGCGCGAACATCGCTTTCCGACCCGCGAGGAGCTCGACGCCGCCGCTCCGGACCATCCCGTCGTCGTCGACGCCGCATACGCCTTCGCGCTGAACTCCGCCGCGCTCGGCGCCGCGGGGATCACGCGCGCCACCGCCAATCCTCCCGGCGGCGCCGTCGTCAAGGACGCCTCCGGAGAGCCGACCGGCCTGCTCCGTAACGCCGGCGCGATGCTGGCGCCGTACCGGACCCGGGCGGAGACGGTGCCGCTCGACGCGCTCGAGCAGGTCCACCGCGCCTACCTGGCGGCCGGCATCACCAGTGTCATCGAGCGCGGCGCCACGCTCGAGGGCTTCAAGGCCTACCGCGAGCTCTACGCCGCAAACCGCCTCAGGGTGCGGTCGACGGTCACGCTGCGGATCCCCCACCCGGAGGATCCGGCGGCGATCGAGAGCTTCATCGACAGCCTCCACGTTCAGCCCCGCGAAGGTGACGACTGGCTCAAGGTCGGGCCGCTCAAGATTGTCGCCGACGGCGGCATCCTGATCGGCACGTCCTACATGCGCCAGCCATTCGGCCCCGGCGCGAAACAGCTGTATGCGCTGGACGACCCGGCCGACCGCGGCTTCCTGACCCTGACGCCCGAACAGATCAAGCAAGCCTTCGACATCGGCCATCGCCGCGGCTGGCAGATGGTGGCGCACGTCACCGGCGACGCCGGGGTCGACGTCGTCCTCGACGCCATCGAGGCAGCGCAGGCGAAGACACCGTCACCCGATCGACGTCATACGCTGATTCACGCTTACTTCGTGCACCCTGAGACGGCGGCCCGGGCGGCCCGCCTCGGTGTCCTGGTCGATACCCAGCCGGCGTGGCACTACCGGGATGCCGATGCGCTCGCCGCCGGCCTCGGCGTCGATCGGCTCGCGCATTTCATCGGCTTGAAGATGTGGCGCAACGCCGGCGTCGAGGTCGCGATCAACACCGACCACATGCTCGGTCTCGACCGCAACGAGGCCTTGAACCCGTTCAATCCCTTCCTGACGATCTATTCGGCGACGACGAGACGGACGGATTCAGGGCAGGTCGTCGGCGCCGCGGAGGCGGTGTCCAGGGAGGAGGCGCTGCGCATGATGACGAGCGCCGCGTCGCGCTTCAGCTTCGACGAAAAGACCCGCGGCACGATCTCGGCAGGGAAGCTCGGGGACTTCGTCGTGCTCGAGGACCACCTGTTGACCGTGCCGGCGGAGCGCCTGCTGACGTTACGCCCGGATCTGACGGTGATCGGCGGCCAGGTGGTCTTCGACCGCGCGGCCGCCCGGTAGCCCCCTGACTGGGGCATAATCAGGGCCTCTCATCAGAAAGGTTCCGATACCGTGCTTCGCAGTGTGGTGACCGCGGCGCTGACGGCGGCCGCGCTCCTGACGGATCTTCCAGCCGGACTTGCCGCCCCTCCCGACCACGAGCAGGACTTCCTGACCCGCGTGCGGCGGCTGACGGTCGAGGGGCGGCGCGCCGGCGAAGGCTACTGGTCGCCGGACGGCGGCCGGCTCGTCTTCCAGAGCGAGCGCGAACCGGGCAATCCCTTCTACCAGATCTACGTGATGGACCTCGCCAGCGGCGAGACGAGCCGCATCTCGACGGGACTCGGCAAGACGACGTGCGCGTTCTTCCGCCCCGGCACCGACCAGATCGAGTTCGCCTCGACCCATGCGGATCCGAAATCGAAGGAACACCAGGACGAGGAACTGGCAATCCGGGCATCGGGCCGGGAGCGGCGCTATTCCTGGGACTACGACCCGGAGATGGATATCTACAGCCACGACGGGAAGACCGGCGAATTGAAGCGGCTGACCACCGCGAAGGGCTACGACGCCGAAGGGAGCTACTCCCCCGACGGCCAGTGGATCGTCTTTTCGTCGATGCGCGGCGCCTACGACCACCCGCTGACCGCCGCCGAGCAGAAGGCGCTCGACGAGAACCCGAGCAGCTTCGCCGACATCTACGTGATGCGGGCGGACGGGTCCGACCAGCGCCGGCTGACGACCGCGCCCGGCTACGACGGCGGTCCGTTCTTCACCCCCGACGGCAAGCGGATCGTGTGGCGCCGCTTCGACGTGCAGGGGCTGATTGCCGACGTCTGGACGATGAACGCCGACGGCTCGGATCAGAAACAGATCACGACGTTCGCGGCGATGAGCTGGGCCCCCTACATGCACCCTTCCGGCGAGTACATCTTCTTCGCCTCGAACAAGCTCGGGTTCGAGAACTTCGAGCTGTTCATCGTCGACGCCGCCGGCACCAAGGAACCCGTCCAGGTGACGTACTCCCCCGGGTTCGACGGCCTGCCGGTGCCGTCTCCCGACGGCCGGACGCTGGCGTGGACGTCGAGCCGCGCCGGCGGCTCGGCCGGGCAGATCTTTCTCGGCCAGTGGAACCACGAGGCGGCGATGGCGGCGCTCAAGAGCGCCCCGCCCCGAAAGCCGGCGGCGAAATCATGAAACGTGCTCGCACCGCACTCACCGTCGCCCTGGCGCTGACCGCCGCGACGGCGTTGTCACCGCCGCAACTTGCGGCACAGGCCTCGGCGACGCGCGCGCACGTCGAGGCGCTGGCCTCTCCGCGCCTCGAAGGGCGTCTGGCGGGGTCGGCCGGCGAGCGGCTGGCCAGCGATTACCTGACCGCCGAGCTGCGGCGGATCGGCGCTCGCCCGCTCCCCGGACGCGCCGATTTCCTGCTGCCATTCGAGTTCACCGCCGGGACGCGCGACGGCGGGACGACGATGACGATTGGCGGCGCGCCGGCCGGCGCCGGCGGCGTCCGGGCGCTGTCGTTTTCCGACAACGGCGATGTCAGCGGCCAGGCCGTGTTCGCCGGCTACGGCCTCGTCGTGCCCGACAGCCAGGGGCTGGCCTACGACAGCTACGCGTCGCTCGACGTGAAAGACCGGATTGTCGTCGTGCTGCGCTACTTCCCCGAGGACGCCGACCAGAAGACGCGCGGGATCCTCGCCCGCTACGCCGACCTCCGCTACAAGGCGATGGCCGCGCGGCAGCACGGCGCGAAGGCCCTCGTCGTCGTCACCGGTCCGCGGTCGCCCAACGCCGGCGAGCTGGCGCCGATGACCTTCGATACCGCCATTGCCGGGTCCGGCATCGTCGCGGTCAGCGTGACCGGCGACGTCGCGGCGCGGCTCTTCACGGCCGCAGGCCAGTCGCTCGCGGCGGCGCAGCAGTCGCTCGACGGGGCGAACCCGCACGTCTCGGGATTTGCCCTCCCGAATGTCACCCTCGCGATTCACGCCGCCGTCGAGCGCGAGAAGCGCACCGGCCACAACGTCGTCGGCTATCTTCCCGCCACCCCCGCCTCAGCCGCCGCGACCGCGAAGCCATGGGTCGCGATTGGCGCGCACTACGATCATCTCGGCCGCGGCGAAGCCGGCAATACCCTGGCCGGCCAGGACGACGCCGCGAAGGTTCACGCCGGCGCCGACGACAACGCCTCCGGCTCGGCGGCGGTTCTGGCGGTCGCGGCGGCTCTCGCCAGGGAGCCGCGCCGCCGCAACGTCCTCCTCGGCTTCTGGTCCGGCGAGGAACTGGGGCTGCTCGGTTCCGCCGCGTTTGCCGCGGCCCCGCCGGTGCCGCTCGAGGCGGTCGCCGCGTACCTGAACTTCGACATGGTTGGCCGGATGCGCGACAACAAGCTGACCGTACAGGCGGCCGGCATCGAGCCCGGCCTGGAGCCGGATCCTCGAACGGGCCAACGTGGCGGCCGGCTTCGACCTCGCCGTCCAGGAGGATCCGTATCAGCCGACCGACGTCGCGACCTTCAACGCCGCCGGCGTGCCGTCGCTGAGCTTCTTCACCGGCACCCACGCCGATTACCACAAGCCCTCCGACACGGCCGACAAGATCGACTACGAGGACCTCGATCGCATCGTCGGGCTCGCCGCCGCGATCGTGCGGCGGATCGAGGAGACGCCCGAAGCGCCGGTCTTCACGAAGGTCGACGAGAAGATGCAGCAGGGGGGCGGCCGCGCCGGCGTGCGGGTCTTCACCGGCACCGTACCCGACTACTCAACCGAGGTGAAGGGGCTGCTGCTCGGCGGCGTCGTCGGCGGCGGACCGGCCGAGCAGGCCGGGCTGCGCAAGGGGGATGTCATCGTCGCGATCGCCGGGCAGACGATTGCCAACATCTACGACTACACCTACGCGCTCGACGTGCTGAAGATTGGTGAGCCGGTCGCGGTGGTCTATCTGCGGGACGGCCGGAAGCTCGAGACCACGCTGACGCCGGCGGCGCGAAAATGACGGACAAGGAGCAGGGACGATGAATATGGCGAAGATGTCACGGCTGGTCGTCGCGGCGGCCTGTGCGGGCGCGCTGACGACCGGCGCGACCGCGTCCGAACGGACCACCGCCGCGATGGTCGCGGCGGCCAACGCGTTCCTGTCGGCGCTGACGCCCGAGCAGCGCCAGCAGGCGACCTACGCGCTCGACGCCGAGGAGCTGACGCGGTGGCATTACGTGCCGGCGCAGCAATTCCCGCGCAACGGCCTGCCGATCAAGGCAATGACCGCGGCGCAGCGCTCGTTCGCGCAGGCGCTGCTCAAGACCGGCCTCAGCGAGCGCGGCTATGGGCAGGCGACCACCATCATGGTGGACCTCGAGACCATCCTCAAGGAGCTCGAGAACGGTTCGGCGATGCGCGACCCGGAGCAATACGCCTTCACCATCTTCGGCACGCCGGCGGCCGGAGGGGCGTGGGGCTGGCGGGTCAACGGCCATCATCTGGCCGTCCATTTCAATATCCGGAACGGCACGGCGGTGGCGAGCTCGCCGGCGTTCTTCGGTTCGAACCCGGCCGAAGTTCGCGTCGAGGGACCGAAGAAGGGCCTGCGCGTGCTCGGCGATCGGGAGGATACGGCGCGCGCCCTGCTGATGGCGCTCGATGCCGCGCAGCGCGCCACCGCCATGATCGGCGACGTTGCCCCGAACGACATTGTCACGAAGACCGCCGCCAAGGTCGATCCGCTGTCGCCGGTGGGGCTGGAGGCGTCGGCGATGACGCCGGCACAGAAGGAGATGCTGATGGCCATCATCCAGACCTATACCTCGTCGATGGCCGCCGATATCGCCGCCGACCGGCTCGGCGAGCTCCGTGCCGCGGGCCTCGATCGGATTACCTTCGCGTGGGCCGGCGAGGCGGAGCGCGGCAGGAAGCATTACTACCGGGTGCAGGGCCCGACGTTCCTGATCGAATACGACAACACGCAGAACGACGCCAACCATGTGCACTCGGTGTGGCGCGACTTCCGCGGCGACTTCGGCCGCGATCTGCTCCGGGAGCACGTCGCCCACGTCCACCACGACTGAAGGCAGCTGGCGGCGTCGGGTGCGTCGTCAGGGTTCGTTCCCCGCCGCCGGAAGATCCAGGCCCGCCGCCGAGACGACCTGCTCCTCGGCGAGGCGGACACTCTCGAGCTGCTGCACGTGCGTCAGCTGGATGTCCTTGAGCGACCGCATCGCGTCGAGCAACTCGAGGATGTCGCCGCTGCCCTCGCGGTACGCGGCTTCCGCCATCCGCCGCAGGCCCGGTCCGCGGCCGACGACGGCGCTTTCCAGTCTGGCCAGCGCTTCACGGCGCTTGGCAAGGACCGCGACGGCGCGGTCGAGATCGGCGCGCGCCTCTGCCGTCTCCGCGTCGAAGGTCAGCGCGTCGGCGTCGATCTGGGCCGCGGCGCGGGCGATCGGCCCCTGATTGCGATCGAAGAACGGCAGCGGGACGGACAGGCCGAGGAAGGCGGACGTTCCGTGCACCTGCTGCGTGTCCTGGACGCCGCCGCTCAGCGCCGGGACCGGCAGCCGCTCGCGGCGCGCGAGCAGCAGTCCGCCGCGCGACGCCGCCTGCTGGCGGCGGATGGCGACGAGCGACGGCAGCCGCTGCTCGGCCGCCTCCCACAACCGCTCTAGGTCCGACGGCACCGCGATTCCCCCCTCATCGAGGCGGCCGGCGGCGCGCGGCGCCCAGCCTGGAAAGCCGAGCAGCGACGCCAGGTGACCCGAGGCGTCGGCGACGTCCGCCTCGGCGTTGACGGCCAGCGCCCGCAGCGTCTCGGTCTCCGTCTCGATGCGTGCCAGGTCGTACTGGCTGCGGTCGCCGGCCTCGGCGCGGCCGCGCACGACGCGTTCGATGCGCTCGAGATCGGCGAGACTTTCCCCGGTGACGCGCAGCTGATCCTGCCGCGCGAGCAGCGAGGCAAAGGCCTGCCGGACCGCCAGCCGGCGTTCCGCCAGGCGCTCGGCGACATGCGCCTCCTCGACCCGGACCGTCCGTCCGGCCTGCTCGACGCGTGCCCGCCGCTGGTGATTCAGCAGGAGCGGCTGTTCGACGATGACCTGGTGCTGGGTGATCGCGCCGGTGCTCAGCCCGCCGACCAGGTGCGTGCCGCCGTAGCTCACCGACGGGTTCGGCAGCGTCCGCGCGGTGATCCGATCCGCCGCGGCGACCGCGACCGCCGCCTGGTCGGCGGCGGTGCGCGGGCTGCGCGTCGTCAGCAGCGACAACACGTCGTCGAGCGAGACGACGGCCGGGAGCGGCGCGCCGGCGGAAGGCTGAGCTGAGGCGGCGGCCGGACCGCAGACGGACCACAGGATCAATACGGCCCGGAGCGCTCGCCCGATCGTACGGCTTCGGTGAGGGCTCATTCGTCTTCTCCTGCCGCAACCCGCGGGGTGCGGACGACCACGCGATAGACGAGCGGCAGCACGAACAGCGTCACCGCCACCGCCGTCATCAGGCCGCCGATGATCACCACCGCGAAGGGACGCTGCGTTTCGCTGCCGACGCCGCCCGACAGCGCCGCCGGCATCAGGCCGAGAATCGCCAGGAGCGCCGTCATCAGCACGACCCGGAACCTGCCGGCGGCGCCCTCGACGATCGCCTCGGTCAGGCTCGAGCCGGCGCGCTGGCGCTCATCAGCCGCGCTGACGACCAGGAGCGAGGCCAGGCAGACCTGGCCGAGCAGGGCGATGAAGCCGACCGCGGCGCTGACCGACAGCGGAATGTGTGCCGCCGCCAGTCCGAAGAGGCCGCCGCTCATCGCCAGCGGCGCTACCAGCAGCACCGCGGCGGCGCTCCGCGTTGAGCCGAGCGCCGTGTAGAGCAGCACGAAGACGACACAGAAGGAGAGCGGTACGATCACCGCGAGGCGCGCCATCGCGCGCCGCTGATTCTCGAACTCGCCGGCCCAGGACAGGAAGTTACCCTCCGGGACGGCGACGTCCTTCCTGACCGCGGCGATGCTGTCCTTGACCACCGACCCCATGTCGCGTCCCTCGACGTTGAACTTGAGCGCCAGCACGCGGCTGTTGGCCTCGCGGGTGATGGCCGCCTTGCCCATCGCCTGATCGATGCGGGCGACCTCGCGCAGCGGCACGTGGCCCCCGCTCGCGGTCGGGACCAGGATGTCGCCGATGCGCGCCTCATCCTGCCGCTCGGCGACCGGGAAGATGACGCGGACGGGGACCGGCCGCTCGTTCTCCCAGTACTCGGTCGTGACATCGCCGCCGAGCGCCGTCTTGACCACGTCCTGCGCCGCGCCGACGGTGATTCCGGCGGTGGCCAGCGCACGGCGGTCGAGGACGATCTGCAGCTGCGGCACCGTGGCGTCCCGGTACAGCCCGAGGTCGACCACGCCGGGCACCCTGGCCAGCACCGCCAGGCACTTCTCGAGCGTCCCTTTCATGACCGCCAGATCCGTCCCGAAGATCTTCAGGACGACCTTGCCGCGGACGCCGCTGACCGCCTCCTCGACGTTGTCCTTGATCGGCTGCGAGAAGTTGAAGTCGACGCCGGGAATCTGGACGAGCGAGGCGCGCATCTCCTCGACCAGCCGGTCCTTGGTGACGCCGCGCCGCCACCGCTCCCGCGGTGCGATGTGCACGAAGGTTTCGCTCATGTTCACGCCCTCGTCGTCGGTCCCGTCTTCCGGGCGCCCCTGCTCGCTCATCGTCTCGAGCACTTCCGGGAAGGCCAGCAGCCGGCGGCGGACTTCGGTCAGGATCTCGGACCCCTTGTCGAGCGTGATGCTCGGCGGCATCTCGACGAAGATGACGAAGTCCCCCTCGTCCAGCTCCGGCAGGAATTCGCTGCCCAGCCGCGCGCCGACGATGCCGGTCGCCAGCAGCAGGACGGCAATCGCGGCGACGACGGCGGCGGCGTGTTCGACCGACCAGCGGACGCCGCGCGCGTAGCGGTCGCGCAGCCGGGTCAGCAGCTTCGGTTCCGTGACCTCGCCGTCCTTCGGCCGCAGCACCAGCGCGCAGAGCGCCGGCACCGTGGTCAGCGCGAAGACCAGCGCACCGACGAGCGCGAAGCTGTAGGTC
Organism: uncultured Acidobacteriota bacterium; assembly: GCA_963750475.1. GTDB lineage: Bacteria > Acidobacteriota > Vicinamibacteria > Vicinamibacterales > 2-12-FULL-66-21 > JALZOC01. Next base: position 4,288,085 of record CAVVQQ010000002.1, on the reverse strand, counting down.
AGCGCCAGCGGCCGGAAGATGCGCCCCTCGACCCGCTGCAGCGTGAAGACCGGGATCAGCGCGGCGATGATGATCGCCATCGCGAAGAACGTCGGCCGGGCGACGTCGAGGGCGGAGTGGACGATCAGGGTGAGCAGCTCGCCGCGGCGCTGCGGCTTGCGGACCCCGGCTTCGTGGAGCACGTTCTCGACGAGCACGACCGCGCCGTCGACGAGGATGCCGAAGTCCACCGCCCCCATCGAGATCAGGTTGGCCGGCAGGTGGATCAGCTTGAGGCCGATGAAGGCGGTGAGGAGCGCCAGCGGGATGACCGAGGTGACGATCAGCGAGCTGCGGAAGCTGCGCAGGAACAGCCACACCACCGAGATGACCAGGAGCGCGCCGAGCAGCAGATTGTGGTGCACCGTGCCAAGCGTCAGCGAGACCAGGTCGGTGCGATCGTAGAAGGGCACGATCGTCATGCCGGCCGGCAGCATCCCCTCGTTGAGCTCCCGGACCTTTGCATGGACGCCGTCGAGCACCACGCTCGGGTTCTCGCCGCGGCGGAGCAGCACGAAGCCCTCGGCGACTTCGCCGGCGACGTTGTAGCCGACGGCACCGAGCCGCGGGGTGTGGGAGAGCACGACCCGGGCGACGTCGCCAACGGTCACCGGCGTGCCGTTCTCGGACTTGAGGACGATCGCCTGGACGTCCTGGGGATTCTGGAGGTAGCCGACGCTGCGGATGGTCAGCTGCTGCTCGCCGTGCTGCAGGAAGCCGCCGCCGACGTTGCGGTTCGACTGGCGCAGCGCGTCGGTGACGTTGGCGAGCAGGAGGTTGTGGGCGAGCAGTTGTGACGGATTGACCTCGACGTGGATTTCCTTCAGGAAGCCGCCGAAGGTGACGACGTCAGCGACGCCGGGAACCTGCCGCAGCACCCGGGTGATCGTCCATTCCAGCGCCGACCGCGTCGCCATGTTGTCGTGGCGGCTGCTGACGACCCGGAACTGATAGATCTCACCGAGCGGGGTTGCCTCCGGCGCGAGGCCGACGTTCACGCCCTCCGGCAGCTCGGCTTCCGTCAGCCGCTCGGTCACGGTGGTGCGCGACTTGAACGGATCGGCGTCGTCGTCGAACGTCAGCGAGACGATCGACAGGCCAAACAGGCTTTCGCTGCGCATCAGTACCATGCCGGGGGTGCCGTTGAGGACGCGCTCGATCGGCACGGTGACCTGGCGCTCGATCTCCTCGGGCGCCAGGCTGGGCAGCTGGGCGATGACCTTGACCTGGAGATTGGTGACGTCGGGGTAGGCCTCGACGGGCAGATTCAGGTAGGCATTGACGCCAACGGCGGCAACCGCCAGCGTCGCCGCCAGGACGGGCAGACGCTTCCTGACGCAGAACTCGATGACCGGGCGGAGCACTGACGGGCCTGGGTCTCAGAGCAGCTGGTCGGCCGAGCCGTCGAGCAGCAGCGCGCCCTTGACGACCACCCGCTCGCCGGGCGAGACCCCGGAGACAATCTGGACCCGGCCGTGCTCGACGTGCTGCGCGACGACCACCTCCCGGCGGACGAAGGTGCCGGGAGAGTTCTCGACGTAGACGACCGACTCCTTGCCGTCGCGAATCAGGACGGCATCGGTCGGCAGCGTGATGTCGGACCGCGACGCGTCAATCCTGGCGCGGCCGTACATGCCGGCCCGCAGGCCGGTGGCGCCGCCATCGAGCACGATGCGGACGGGCGCTGTCCGCATGCCGGCGGCGATGACCGTGCCGATCGACGAGACGCGGCCGGTGAGCGAGGTGGGGCGGCCGGGCAGCTCGACGGCGGCCAGGGCGCCGCTGCGGACGCCGGCCAGATCGCGCTCGAAGACGTCGGCGACCACCCACAGGGCGGAGGAGTCGCCGATCTCGAGAATCGGATCGCCCCCCTGCGCGACCTCCAGGCCCGGCGCGGCCTTGCGGGTGATCACCGTGCCGGAGATCGGCGCGCGCAGCACGACCGCCGCGCCGGTGCCAGGGCCGATGAACGAGGCGTGCGCCTGCGCGCTGGCCACTTCAGCCTCCAGTTCGGCGAGCCGCGTTTCGGCGGCGAGCTTGTCGCGCTCGACGCCGACCCCCTGCTGCAGCATGCGCACCTGACGCTCCAGATTGGTCCGGGCCTCGCCGCGATTGGCCACAGCAGTGTCGACCGTTGCCCGCAGCGTCGCCGCTTCGGGGCAATCGAGCGTCACCAGCGGATCCCCGCGCTTCACCTGATCGCCGGTGCGCACGTACACCTTGGTCACGCGTCCGCCGAGCGGCACCCCGACCTGGGACACGGCATCGTCTCGGAACTCGACATGCGCGGGGGCGGCGAGCGGCGATCCGGTCACGGCCCCGCCGACGGTTTCGACGCCAATGAACTCGCGGGAGGCCTCGGGAAGATGGATGGTCCCTGCCGGGACCGGCATCGCCGCGGGTGGTGTCGCGTCGGCCGCCGGCCGCCCGCGGGCCGAGCAGGCGACGACGACGAGCACGAGCAGGAGCGGACCGGAGTGGAGGAGAAGAGGGCGAATCATGGTATGGGCCGTGCAACCTGAATACCTGCCTGGTGTGTTCCATAAGCCATGTATTTACAATGCATTACGAGTAAATGATGTATCTCTGGCTCAGGGCACAATTGAACCATGTGAGCACTTCTGTCACACTCAGCCCGGTGCAGGTCTCGACGAAGCTCGCCCTGGCGCTGACGCTGACGAGCAGCGTGATCCTCGGCGCATACGGGGTCCGGCAGCTGCGCCAGCAGGAGCGCGACCTGCGCGGCGCGGCGGAGCATGCCTTCAAGCTGCTCGGCACGGCGGTGCAGGTCGAGGTCGAAAATTCCATCCGCGACGGGCAGGTCGCTGACGTCCGTGAAATCGTCGATGCGCTCGAGCTCAGTGATTCCGCGCTCGACGTGCTGGTCTTCGACGCCGCCGGCGCGCTGCAGGCCAACTCGTTCGGCAGCGACGCCTCGGTGGCGCTGGTCCGGCCGGCGCTCGCCGCCGCCGGCCGCACCCCGGGGGCGGACATCAGGTACGAGCGCTTCGCCGGCGTCGAGAGCCTGGTCGGGTTGTTTCCGCTGCGCGACGATGACGGCCGGAGCCTCGGCAGCGTCGCGGTGGTCTGGCCGCTCAACGAGCTGCGCCGGCAGCTGAAGGCCACCGCGGTCACGGCGGTCGTTTCCAGCCTGACGCTCATGGCCGGCATTACCGCGGTCGGCTGGATCCTGTCGCTGCTGCTGGTGCGGCGTCCGCTCCAGACGCTGACGCAGGCGATGCGGTCGGTCGAGGCCGGCGACTGGGTGACCCAGGTCAGCTTTCACGGCGGCGACGAGGTCGGCGCGGCGCTCGCCCAGTTCAACGCCATGGTCCACGAGCTCGGCGTCGCGCGCCGCCGCCTCGTCGAGGCCGCCGAGTCGCGCGAGGCGCTCGAGGCCGGCCTGCAGCGCCTCGATAAGCTCGCCACTGTCGGCCAGCTGTCGGCGGGGCTGGCGCACGAGATCGGCTCGCCGCTGCAGATCCTGAACGGCCGCGCCTGCGCGATTGCCGCGCGCACCGATGTCCCGGCCGACGTCCAGCGCTCCGCCCAGATCGTCGCCGCCCAGTCGGACCGCATCGCCGGCATCGTCGAACGTCTGCTCGGCTTCGCGCGGCGCAAGGCGCCGCACATCGCGGACGTCGATCTGCCCACGACGGTCGGCGCGATCATCGAGCTGCTGGCCCCCGAAGCCAAGCGGCGGGCCGTGCAGCTGGCGTTCGACTGCTCCGAGCCGCTGCCCCACGTGCTGGCCGACGCCGACCAGGTCCAGCAGGTGACGATGAACCTGCTGAGCAACGCGCTGCGCGCCTCGAGCCGCGGCGTCGTGCGCGTGACGCTGCGGTCCGCCGCCTTCAGGCGCACCGAGACCGCCCCCGCCGTCCCGTCGGTGTCCCTCGTCGTCGAGGACGACGGCGAGGGCATTCCCGAGCCGGTGAAACAGCGCATCTTCGAGCCGTTCTTCACCACCTGGAGCTCGAGCGGCGGAACGGGCCTGGGTCTCGCCGTCATCAAGTCGATCGTCGACGAGCACGGCGGCACGATTGACGTGGTCTCCGCACCCGGCGCGGGGACGCGTTTCACCGTCCATTTTCCGGTCGCCGGGCCGGAACGGATGGTCGCGTGACCGCGGCCCGCCCGTCGCTCCTCATCGTCGATGACGATGCCGGGGTGGTGGAGTTTCTGTGCGAAGCCCTGAACGAGCGCGGCTTTGCCGCCGCCGGGTGCACGTCCCCGGTGGCGGCGCTCGAGCGGGCGATCCGCGAGCCGTTCGATCTCGTCATCACCGATCTCGAGATGCCGGAGATGCGCGGTACGGACCTCTGCGCCGCCATCCTGGCTGAGAAGCCGAGCCAGCTGGTGCTGCTGATTACCGCGTTCGGCAGCATCGAGCTCGCGGTCGCGACGGTGCGCGCCGGCGCCTGCGACTTCGTCGCCAAGCCGTTCAAGATCGAGGCGCTGGTGTTCGCGATCGAGCGGGCGCTGCGGGATCGGCAGATGCGCCGGGAGATCGTCCGGCTGCGCGCGGCGGTGCCGATGGTGGAGAGCGGCGCGCTCGTCGCCAGGAGCCCGCTGATGGCCAGGGTGATCGAGGTCGCGCGCCGCGCGGCGCAGGGCAGCGCCACGGTGCTCCTCACCGGTGAGACCGGCACCGGCAAGAGCGCCGTCGCCCGGTACATCCACGAAGCCGGCCCGCGGCAGTCGCGGGTGTTCTTCGACGTCAACTGCGCCTCGCTGCCGGCGACACTGGTCGAGAGCGAGCTGTTCGGCGTCAGGCGCGGCGCCTATACCGACGCCCGCGAGGACCGGATCGGCGCGTTCGTCGCTGCCGGGAACGGCACGTTGCTGCTCGATGAGATCGGCGAGCTGCCGCTCGAGGTCCAGGCCAAGCTCCTGAACGTGCTCGAGAGCGGCCGCGTCCGGCCGCTCGGCGGCACGGCCGACGTGCCGATCCTGGCGCGGCTGATTGCCGCGACCAACCGTCAGCTCGAGAGCCAGCTTCGCGAGGGGCGCTTCCGCCCCGATCTTTACTACCGCCTCAACGTCATCCGCATCGAGGTGCCGCCGCTGCGCGAGCGGCGCGAGGACATCATTCCGCTCGCCGAGCTGTTCCTCGGCCGGGCCAGCGAGCGCCAGGCGCGGTCGATGAAAGGGATCTCGGCCGCCGCGATGCGGCGGCTGGTGGGCTATGCCTGGCCCGGGAATGTCCGCGAGCTGGCGAACCTGCTCGAACGCGCGGTCGCGCTCGGCGACCACGACACGCTGGTGCCCGAGGACCTGGATTTTCCGACGGATGGGAGTCTCGAGACGCTCCTCGGCCGCGGTTCCCATCGCGACGTTCCGCTCGAGGAAGTGGAGCGCGCCTACGTCCGGCGGGTGCTCGACGCGCGCGGCGGCAACAAGGCGGCCGCGGCCCGCAGCCTCGGCATCAACCGGCGGACGCTCTCCCGGAAGCTGCGTGACAGCCCGGAGGGGTAGCCTTTCGAGCTCGGGACGCGCCCCGTCACCGCGCCGCCGTCAGCCGTGCAGGTGGCCGTCGATGCGTGAATCGCGCATCGACCACGCCGTCAGCAGCGCGACGCCGCCGAGCGCGGTCACGTACCAGAAGAACCACGCTTCGCGCCCCTGCGACTTGAGCCACAGCGCGACGTACTCCGCGGTGCCGCCGACGAGGGCGTTGGCGACGGCGTAGGGCAGCCCGACGCCGAGAGCCCGGACCTCGGCCGGAAAGAGCTCCGCTTTGACGAGGCCGCTGATCGCGGTGTAGGAACTGATCCCGGTCAGCGCGGCGAGGACGAGGATGAAGGCACTGAGGGGGCTGGCGACGCGGCCGAGCGCGTGCATCAGCGGCACCGTCGTCAGCGTCGCGAAGAGGCCGAAGCCGATGAGCGATGTCCGCCGGCCAATGCGGTCCGAAAACGCGCCGAAGGCCGGCTGCATGAGCATGAACGCCAGCAATGCCGCCGTGATGATCTGGCTGGCGGTGCGCGGGTCCAGGCCGGCGGTGTTGACCAGGTACTTCTGCATGTAGGTGGTGTAGGTGTAGAAGAGCAGCGACCCGCCGGCGGTGATGCCCAGCACGGTCAAAACCGAGCGGCGGTGCGCGAGGAGGCCGCGGATCGTCCCGGCCTGCTCCGACTGGCGCGAGCGGGCCGACGCGGTCTCGACGAGCGTCCGTCTCAGGAACAGGACGACCAGCGCCGCGACCGCGCCAATCGCGAACGGAATCCTCCACCCCCAGGCGCGGAGCTCGGCGGGGGAGAGCCACGCCTGGAGAATCACCAGCGTCAGCACCGCGACCAGCTGACCGCCGATGAGCGTGACGTACTGGAACGAGGCATAGAAGCCGCGCCGGCCCGGCACCGCCACCTCGCTCATGTAAGTCGCACTGGTGCCATATTCGCCGCCGACCGACAGTCCCTGCAGCAGCCGCGCCGTCAGCAGCAGGACCGGCGCCAGGGTTCCGATGGTCCGGTAGGTTGGCAGCAGCGCGATCGCCAGCGACCCCGCCGACATCAGCAGCACCGAGATCATCATCGACCGCCGCCGGCCGACGCGGTCGGCGAGCCGCCCGAACAGCCAGCCGCCGACCGGCCGCATCAGGAATCCGGCAGCGAAGATCCCGGACGTGTTCAGCAGCTGCGAGGTGCGGTCGCCGGCAGGAAAGAACGCCGCGGCGAAGTACAGCGAGGTGAAGGAGTAGGCGTAGAAGTCGTACCACTCGACCAGGTTGCCCGACGAGGCGCCGACGATCGCCAGGATGGTCCGGCCACCGGTTCCGTGCATGCGCGGTTGGTGAAGCGGCACCCCGTCCATTCTGCTGTGCTGGCTTGCGGGTGACAAGCGATGTCTGGCGTCATGTTTGCTCTCTTGCTCCGGAACACTGATTCAAGGAGGCAAGAGTGACCAAAGTTCTACGTTTCGTTCCCGTCGTCGCCATGTTGGCGACCGCACCGCTCACCATCGGATGTTCGAAGCCCGCGGACCAGCCCGACTACGAGGCGCGGGTACATGACCAGCTCAAGACGAGCAACCTCGACGATAAGGTCAAGGTCAACTGGAACAAGGACGAGCAGGCTCTCCACCTGAGCGGTGAAGTCAAAACGGCCGCCGACAAGTCGCGCGCCGAAGAGCTCGCGCAGCAGGTCGTCGGCACCAGCGGCCGGGTCGTCAACGAAGTGAAGCTCGAAGCCGTGGATATGGGGAAGGTCGACGACCGGATCGAAGAGCAGCTCGGAAAGATGTTCGACGACCGGACCGAGTGGGACTTCGACGGCAAGGGGGTCAGCTTCGACTCGAAAGAAGGTGTGGTCACGGTGACCGGCCACGTCGAGTCCGAAGCGGTGAAGACCAAGATTGGCGAGCGGACCCGCGCGGTCGACGGCGTCAAGGACGTGGTCAACGACCTGCAGGTCGAGCCGCACGGCAAGACTGCCGCCCGGCGCCGGAAGTAGGTTTCAGGGCCGGCGCACGCGCCGGCCCGCTCTTCATTCCGTCGGCTCGCGGTTCAGACCGCGTTCGACAAGGCCTCGACCTCCTGTGCCGTCAACTCGATGCCCGCCGCGGCGACGTTCTCCTCGAGATGTGCGACCTGGGAGGTGCCGGGAATCGGCAGTATCACCGGCGAGAGGTGCAGCAGCCACGCGAGCGCAATCTGCGACCCGGTCGCGCCGTGCGCCCGGGCGATGCGGGTCAGTGCCGGCGAGTCTTTGAGAGTGCCGATCTGCAGCGGGTACCAGGGGATGAAAGCGATGTTCTCGAGCTCGCAATACTTGAGGACGCTTTCCCACTGGCGATCCGCGAGATTGAAACGGTTCTGGACCGACACCACCGTGAAATACTTCCCGGCGCGCTGAATCTGATCGACCGATGCCTCCGACAGCCCGAGGTGCCGCACCTTCCCCTCGACCTGCATCATTCGCAGGAAGCCAAACTGATCGGCCTCGGGAACGTCGGGGTCAATGCGATGCAGTTGATACAGATCGATGAAGTCGAGCTTCAGCCGGCGCAGGCTGCCTTCGAGCTCTTCGCGCAGCCGCTCGGGGCGGCCGTTGACCGGCCACTGGCTGGGGCCGGTGCGATCGAGCCCCCCCTTGGTGGCAATGACGAGGTCGCGGGGGTAGGGATGAAGTGCTTCGGCGATCAGCGTCTCGCTGACGGCCGGGCCGTATGACTCGGCGGTGTCGATGAAATTGATGCCGAGCTCGGTGGCGCGGCGCAGCGTGGCAATCGCCGCCCCCTTGTCGGCCGGCGGCCCCCACACACCCGGTCCGGTGATCCGCATGGCACCAAAGCCGAGCCGGTGAACCGGCAGCTTGCTGCCGAGGCTGAATGATCCGCTGTGACGGGCATCGATCGACTTGCTGTGCAACTGGATACTCCTCACGAAATGATGAGGCCGCGCCAACGTTTCGACAGCCGTATCGGCTGCATTGACGCTCCAGCAAATCAGACGCCGCGCGGCAGTGGGACGTCCCACGCGCGCCCGGGTGCGGTGAGTGCGTATGCGGGTCAGGGGTTGTCGGGCCAGGGGCCGTCCGCTCCGGACCATGCCCGCTCGAACGCGGCCTTTGCCTCGCGTGCCTGAGCATGCCGCCCCTGCCGCTCGAGCGACCGCCACAGGCCGTGCAGTGAGCGCGGATTGAGGCGGTTCCTCGAGAAATCCTCGCGATAAACCTTCTCGGCTTCGTCCGGCTTCGCCGCGCGCAGCAGTGCCGCCCCGAGCCCTTCCCGGGCGGGGAACAGCCAGTCGGGCGGTTCGTTGTAGCCGAGCTTGTCCTCGGTCGCCACGGCGCGCTCCCACTCGGCGACCGAAGAGTCACGCCGGGCATCTGCCACGCGAGCCTTGAGCTCGTGCCGCGCGACATCGAGGACCGCCGCCGCCGTGTTGACGGTGCTCCACATGGCGTCGGCCGGCACCTGCGCCGCCGCGGCTTCAAAGGCGGCGATCTCGCCGGCGGCCTCGTCCGGCCGTCCTTTCCCGGCCAGCGCCGCTCCCCGCGTGTAGTGCTGAAGCGCCGCCTGCAGCGGGCGGCCGGCCGGAGCCGGCGTCTGCGCCAGCACATCGTCCCATCGTCCGAAGCGCAGGTTGGCGAACACTTCCTGCTGCGCGAACGGCTGCAGCATGAGCACCTCCCCGGCAATCGGCTCGACCAGCGCGGCCGTCTTCCGGCCAGCCTTCTGCGCCGCGCCGAGGTCCCCCGCCATCATCGCGGCGGCGGACTCGAATTGCAGGTTGTGCCCGTAATACATCAACGGGTACATCCCCTGTGCCCCGGTGGCCTTGATGTACTTCTCGTCGAGGACGGCTGCCGCGGCGTTGGTCTTCATCGCCGCGACGTAATCGCCGGTGCGAATCCAGATGTGCGCGGGCATGTGGACCAGATGTCCCGCGGCGGGAACGAGCGTTTCGAGCCGCTTCGCGCTGGCCAGCGCACGTTCGGGAGACGGCGACGCTTCGACGGCGTGAATCAGGTAGTGATTAGCGCCAGGATGCGCCGGATTGCGCCGCAGGACGCCTTCGAGCGTGGCGACGATCGTTTCGGTGCCGGGCTCTGGGCGGCCGTCGGCCGTATAGAGCTTCCAGGGGCGCAGGTTCATCATGCTCTCGGCGTAGAGCGTCGCGGCGTCGAGGTCCGCCGGGAACTGCGCCGAGACCTTGCCCATGGCGGCGGAATATGCCGCCTCGCGCGCCGGCTGCTGTCCGTCACCCGGCGTCGTCACGTAGCGTGTCGACAGGGCGTCGATCAGCCCGCGTTCGACCGCACCGCCGGCGGCCGCTCTCGCCCTGGCGTCGCTCAGATGGGCGAATGCCTGGCCGAGCCGATCGGGCGTCGCGGTGTCGTTGTAGTTCGTGCCGAGCGCCAGCGACATCCCCCAGTGCGGCATCGGCGCCGCCGGATCGAGGGCGGCGGCGCGCTCGAACGAGCGAAAGGCCTCCTCGTGATTGAAGCCGTAGAGCAGCGTCAGCCCCTCGTCGAAGAACTGCTGCGCCTCGGCGCTCGACGTGCTGATCGCGCGGTGATACGACCCCAGATTGCCGAGCAGCGAAGTGCGCACGCTCGCGGGCGCATGGCTGTCGTGGGTGGCCGGCGCGGCCGCGGCCGGGGGGGCGCCGCCGACGGCGGATCCGACTGGCGGGTACACGCGGCTCCGGCGAGGACGCCGGCGAGGATGAAAGCGGACAGCGGACCACGCATGGCAGACTTCTCCTCTTTTCCGCCTCGAAGCCGATGGCGTGACAGCCGGTCTGTTTCGATCGCCGGATTATACGCCCGACACGTCTGCCGGCGGGGCGGGAACACCGGACGTCAGGCCGACCGGGAGAGTCCGGTTGTATAGGGCCAGCGCTGCGGTCGGGACAGCATCGCGTTCGCCTCGTCGTCGTTCCGGAACCGCTCGCGCCGCGGATCCCAGAACAGCTTCCGCTTCGTCTTCATCGCGATGTGATGAACCAGGCAGGTCGAGCACGCGCGGTGGGCGACCTCGACGGGGGCAATCGGCTGGCGGCGCGATTTGACGCACTCGAGCCAGTTGCCGTGGTGGTCCCGGCTCTCCTCGAGATGGATTTCGCCGGGGCCGATCACCGAGGTGATGATCTTCGGATCACTCGCCGCGAGCGCGGTCGGATCCTTGAGCCTGGCCAGCGGATCGCCGGCCGACGCCGGCGCGTCGCCGCGGGCGACGAACAGCCATCCCTCGCTGCCGATGAACCTGATGCCGTTGGTGAACTCGCCGCTGACGCTCATCCGGACGCCGTCGGCGTAGACCGCTTCGGTCCGGAAGGGCCCGTGGACGTCCCACAGTCCGCTGGCCGGGAATTCGGCCGTGCCCCACACCTCGACAGGCCCCGTGTATTCCGTCCCCATCGCCCAGTGCGCGCTGTCGATGTGATGCGCTCCCCATCCGGTGATCATGCCGGCGCCGAACTGCTCGCAGCGCAGCCACCCGGGCCGGTCGTAGCCGGTTTGTGGATGCACGCGCTTCTCGGTGTAGGGCACCACCGGTGTCGAGCCGAGCCACATCTCGTAGTTGAAATTCTTCGGTACCGGCATCTCCGGCTCGACCTCGCCGGACGGATCACCCGGGAGCCCGACCTCGACCCGCAGCAGCCGGCCGACGCGGCCGTTGCGAATCAGCTCCGCCGCATACCGGAACTGCGCCGATGACCGCTGCTGACTGCCGATCTGGAAAATCCGTCCCGAGCGATGGACCGCATCGCTCAGCACCCGCCCCTCGGCGATGGTCAGCGACGCCGGCTTCTGGAGGTAGACATCCTTGCCCGCCTCCACCGCGTCGATCGCCGCAATCGCGTGCCAGTGGTCGGGCGTGCTGATGACCACCGCGTCGATGTCCTTGCTGGCGAGGAGCTCACGGTAGTTGCCATAGGCGGTCACGCCGTCGTACGGCTTTCCGCTCTGCTTGCTGTAGTAACCGTTGACGAGCGCCCGCGCATCCTCGACGCGACGGCTGTCGAGATCGCAGACGGCGACGATCCGGGCGGCGTCGTGCTTCCAGATGCCGGGGAGATCGTGGACCCTCGAGATGCGTCCGGTGCCGATGGCGCCGACGTTGATCCGGTTGGCCGGCGATGCCGCGCCGAGGACCGACGACGGCACGATGGCGGGGAAGCCGCGCAGGACCGCCGCCGCGGCGATGCCCGTGCCGGCCGCGCCGATGAACGCCCGCCGCGACGTTCCCCCCTTGCCCCTGCTGGCCATCGCTCCTCCATCGTGCACTCTGTTCCGGGTGTCGCCCGTGCGCACGTGACGCCTGCTACGGCGCCAGCGCCGGCGGAATCCGCTTCCGGGTCGCCTGTTCGAACGCATAGGCGAGGCCGAGCAGCTTCGGCTCGCTGCATGCCGCCCCCGTGAAGCTGACGCCCATCGGCGCCGGCCGCGCCTCGAACCCGGCCGGGAACGGCGGGGTCGGCCGGTTCGGCACCAGCGCGAACGGCACGATCACCGTCGGGTATCCCGGTCGGGCCGCAATGCCCGCGCCGCCTGCTCCCGGGAAGAGCATCGCGTCCAGCCGGTGCGCTTTCATGACTTCGTCGAGGCCGTGCGTCGCGGCCAGTCTGATGTCCTTCGCCCGGTCCGCCTGGTAGCGTGCGCGATCGCGCTCCAGGTCCATCTCGTCCGAGACCTCGAGGTTCGACTGTCCGTACTTGAGCGTGCCGGCCCGCTGGTGCGCCCGGTTCCAGGCGACCAGCGCCGTCAGTGACGACAGCGGCGCGGCCTGGCCGAGCGACGCGAGCCACAGGTCGAAATCCCGCTTCATGCCGTACTTGAACGAGATCGAGCACTTGTCGTCCCGGCCGCGCCGCTCGTCCGCCCCCGAGCACATGCTCCACAGCAGGAAGTTGTTCTCCGCATCGGCATCGACCACGCTGGGGATGTCGGCTGGATCGACGAGCACGGCCCCCGCCCGGCGCAGCACCATCAGCGCCTCGTCCATGGCCGCCTGCTGGGCGGCTTCCAGTCCGCCGCGCGACGACGTCGCGCCAGGCGGCGTGACCGCGTCGTAGAAGAATGCCCTCGGCACTCCGATCCGGGCCCCCTTGAGGGCGTCGCGATCCAGAAATGCGGTGTAGTCCCGCCCCGGGGGCGGCGGGCAGCGGCTGGTGGCCGGATCGTGCGGGTCGGGCGCCGCGCTCTCGAGCGCGCCGAGCAGGATCGCCGCATCGGTGACGCTGCGCGCCATCGGGCCGGGAGTGTCCTGGTCGGCCGTGATCGGAATGACGCCGTAGCGGCTGATCCGCCCCACCGTCGGCTTGATTGCCGCCAGCATCGTCTGGTTGGCGGGGCTGAGGATGGAGCCGGACGTTTCGGTGCCGACGTTGGCCATCCAGAAGCTCGCCGCGGTGCCGATGCCCGAGCTCGAGCCGCCGGTGCCGAGCGCCGGGCGGCCGTCGGCGGTCGCCTCGCGCGGATCCTTGCGCGGGTCGTAGGGGTTGTAGCCCTGGCCGCCGACCGGGTTGTAGTTGCCGGGCATCGGCGTCGGCGAGCCGGCGACCCAGTTGGCCAGCTCGGTCATGCCGGTCTTGGCGATGATCACCGCGCCGGCGTCGATGAGATTGCGCGTCAGAGTCGCGTCATAGGGAGGCGTCAGCCGCTCGAACGCCAGCGTGCCGCCGGTCGTCGGCAGGAAGGTCGTCTGGATGTTGTCCTTGAGGGCGACGGGGACGCCGTGGAGCGGACCGCGGACACGCCCCGCGGCGCGTTCGCGGTCGCGTTCGGCCGCCACCTCGAGCGCCTTGGGGTTGACGGTGATGGCGGCGTGCAGCCTGTCTTCGTAGGTGCCGATGCGCTGCAGGTACTGGCGCACGAGTTCCTGCGAGGTGACGCGGCCGTCCGCCATCGCGGCGGCCACCTCCGGGATCGACTGTTCAGCGACCTGGAAGGAGGGGCCGTCCCCGAGCGGGGCGGCAGCGCCCGCGACGGCAAGGAGGAGCAGCAAGCGGTGCATTGACCCTGTCATGCGTCTTCGCGGTGAACTTAGCAGATCCGGCTCTCGCCTGCGCGCCGAGACGCCTGTCGCGAATTTGGTGGCTCCCTTCCGTCGCCCGACCATACGATGGCGTATGACCTTGTTTCGCCCGGGCCGCCATCTCGGCGGCGCACTGACCGTCCTGCTGGTCGCGGCCGCCGCCGCCACGGCCCAGACAGCGCTGACCGGCCAGGAGACGTCGGCGGCCTCCGCGGCCGGCTACGCGCTCTCGCAGCAGATGCCGGTCGACCCCCAGGCCGTCGTCGGCACGCTGCCGAACGGCCTCCGCTACTACGTTCGCGCCAACGACAAGCCGGCGCGCCGGGCCGAGCTGCGGCTGGTCGTCAAGGCGGGATCGGTCCTCGAAGATGCCGACCAGCAGGGCATCGCGCACTTCGTCGAGCACATGGAATTCGAGGGCACCCGGCACTTTCCCCGGCAGAGCATTCTCGACTTCCTGGCCTCGCTCGGCCTGAGCATCGGCCCGGATGCCAACGCCGCGACCAGCTACGACGACACCCAGTACACCCTGCGCGTCCCGACCGACGTGCCAGGGGTGCTCGATCGCGCGATGCTGATCCTCGAGGACTGGGCGCAGGGCGCCAGCTTCGACGAGCGCGGCATCGAGCAGGAGCGCGCCATCGTCCTCTCCGAGTGGCGGATGGGTCTTGGCGCCGGCGAGCGCACCCAGGACAAGATTCGCCGGGTCCAGCTCGAGGGGTCGCGCTATGCCGATCGGCCGCCGATCGGCAACCCGGACGTGATCGCGCGGGCCGGGCGCGAGCAGCTGACGCGCTTCTACCGCGACTGGTATCGCCCGGATCTGATGGCCGTGATCGTCGTCGGCGATATCGATCGCGACGCGGCGGTGGCGATGATCAAGGCGCACTTCTCGGGCCTGGCGGCGCCGCTACCGGCGCGGCCGCGGCCGGCGTTCGATGTTCCGGAGCAGCCGCAGACGCGCTACGCCATTGTCACCGACAAGGAAACCCCGGCGACGATGGTCGAGATCAGCGATCTGCGGCCGGCGCGGAATCAGGCGACAGTCGGCGGCTACCGGGCGCTGATGGTCGATCAGTTGTTCGCCGCCATGCTCGGCGCCCGGCTCGACGAGCTCGGGCAGCAGCAGGATCCGCCGTTTCTCAGGGCCGGCGCCGACCGCGGGCTGTTTCCGACGCCGCGGACGCGCGATGAAGCGGTGCTCCGGGCACTGGTGGCGAACGACGGCGTCGGGCGCGGGCTCGAGGCGCTGCTCACCGAGCTCGAGCGCGTCACCCGCTTCGGCTTCACGGCGACGGAGCTGGCGCGCGCCAAGCAGGCGATGATGGCCGGCTACGAGCGGATCGTGACCGAAAGCCCCGATCGCGAATCGTCGAGCCGCGCCGACGAATACACGCGGAACTACCTCCAGGGGGAAGCGCTGCCGACGATCTGGCAGGAGCTCGCTTTCCACCGGCGCTTCGTGCCGGGGATCACCCTGGCCGAGGTCAACGCGCTCGTCCGGGACTGGTTTCCTGATCGGAACCGGCTCGTGCTCGTGTCGGCGCCGGAGGGTACCGGCGTGACGCTGCCCGACCAGGCGCAGCTCGCGGCCATCGTTCGCGCGACCGCGACGAAGCGCCTCACCGCGTATGTCGATGCGGTGTCGGGGCAGGCGCTGATGGACCAGCCGCCGCCGGCCGGCACGATCGCCCGGACCGCGACCCGCCCGGGAGGCCTCATCGAATGGACGCTGTCGAACGGCGCCACCGTGGTCCTGCAGCCGACGACGCTGAAAGCCGATCAGATCCTGTTCCGGGCGACCGCGCCGGGCGGCACGTCGCTGGCCGCCGACGACGACTTCATTCCGGCGCGGGTCGCCGATAACGTCATTCCCGCCGGCGGCGTCGGCCGCTTCAACGCCGTCGCGCTCGACAAGATCCTCGCCGGCAAAGCCGCGGTGGTGACGCCGTTCATCGACGAAGTCGATCAGGGCATGGGCGGAGGCAGCACCCCGCAGGATCTCGAAACCCTGTTTCAACTCCTGTATCTGCGCTTCACCGCGCCGCGCGCCGACCCGGTGGCGTTCGCGGCGATGGCGTCGCAGGCGAAGGGCCTGCTCGCCAATCAGATGGCCAGCCCCGAGGTGGTCTTCAACCGGACGGTGGCGGCCGCGCTCAGCGGCAACAGTCCGCGCCGTCAGCCCGAGACTCCCGGCGACCGTCGAACGCTGGAATCTGGAGAAGTCGATGGCCTTCTACAAGGCCCGCTTCGCCGACGCGAGCAATTTCACGTTCGTCTTCGTCGGCCGCTTCACGCCGGAGCAGATCAAGCCGTTCGTCGAAACCTACATCGCCAGTCTGCCGGCGACGCACGCCGGCGAAACGTGGCGGGACCTCGGCATCGCGCCGCCGCAGGGCATCGTCGACAAGACCATCGAACTGGGGATCGCGCCAAAGAGTGAAGTCGCCATCGTGTTTTCGGGGCCGTTCGAGTACGACGACGAGCATCGCCTGGCGCTGCGGACGGTGGGGCTGATCCTCCAATCGCGGCTCCTCGACAGCATCCGGCAGGAGCTCGGCGGGACCTACAGCATCACGGCGACGCCCGGTGCGCAGCGGGTGCCCAGGCCCGAATACAGCATCAGGATCGAGTGGACGAGCGACCCGGCCCGTACCGAGATGCTGGTCCGCCGCGTCTTCCAGGAAATCGAGTTCGTCCGGGACAACGAGCTGTCGACCGAGCAGGTCACACGAATCCGGGACGTGCTGCGGCGCGAGCTCGACGAGAACAGCCAGGACAACGGCTACCTGCTCGATCGGATCGCGCGGCGCTATGAGGAAGGCGCCGGCGTCGCGTCAGCGACGGCCGAGGCCGACCAGATCGCCGCGCTCAGCGCTGCGGCGCTTCACCGCGCCGCGGCGGCCTACCTGAATACCGAGCGGTACGTGAAGGTGACGCTCATGCCGGCAGGAAAGAAGTAGCCCGCCCCTGGCCGGGCCCGCCGTTGGCCCGCCTCCCGCGGTTTGTGCCGCCGGCCGTCGTGTGACAGGATGCCCGTCGGACCCGGCCGACTTCCAGCAGAGCGAGGGCGACGAGTGGATACTCCCGAGACCGGCGGCGGTGCGCTGACCAGCAGCCAGCAGCGCGCCGTCATTGCCAAGATCAACCGGCGGCTGCTCCCGCTGCTGTTCCTCTGCTACGTCATCGCCTACATCGATCGCATCAACCTCGGCTTCGCCAAGCTGCACCTGCGCGAAGTCCTCGGCGTCGACCCGGCGGTGTTCGGCTCGGTCTACGGGCTCGGCGCCGGGCTGTTCTTCATCGGCTACTTTCTCTTCGAGGTGCCGAGCAATCTGATCATGCAGCGGGTCGGCGCCCGCATCTGGATCGCCCGGATCATGATCGTCTGGGGCCTGGTCTCCATGGCGATGATGTTCATCAACAGCGTGCCGGTGTTCTACGTGATGCGCTTCCTGCTCGGCGCCGCCGAGGCCGGCTTCTTTCCGGGCATCATTCTCTATTTCACCTACTGGTATCCGGCGCGCGAGCGCGCCCGGGCCATTGCCCTGTTCGCCACCGGCGGAGTGGTCGCCGGCATCGTCGGCTCGCCGGTGTCGGGCGCGATTCTCGGGCTGGACGGCCTCGGCGGCCTCGCCGGGTGGCAGTGGCTCTTCATTCTCGAGGCGCTGCCGGCCGTCATCGTCGGCATCCTGCTGCTCGTCATCCTGCCGAACGGGCCGGACGACGTGCGCTGGCTGACGCCGGCCGAGAAAGGCTGGATCCGGACCACTCTCGCCGACGAAGCCGCCCGCTCCGGCGCCACGCACGAGCACCGCCTCGCCGAAGTGTTCACGAGCGGCCGCGTCTGGCTGCTCTGCCTGCTCTACTTCCTGATGAACATCGGCAGCTACGGCTACGAGCTCTGGCTGCCGTCGATCATCAAGAGCTTCTCCGGCAAGAGCGACGCCGTCGTCGGCTGGATCAACGCCGTGCCGTACCTGATTGCCGCGATCGTGATGCTGCTCGTCGGCCGTCACTCCGACCGCACCGGAGAGCGCAAGGGACACGTCGCCGCGGCGGCGACCGCCTCCGCGGTGGGCTTCGCCCTGAGCGCGTACTTCACGAACCCCTATCTCGCGCTCGCCTCCCTGGCGCTGGCCTTTGCCGGGATCAAGTCGACGATCGGGCCGTTCTGGGCCCTGACGACCGCGTCGCTCGGGGCCCGGGCCGCCGCCGGCGGCATCGCGCTCATCAACTCGGTCGGCAATCTCGGCGGCTTCGCCGGCCCCTACATCGTCGGCATCACCAAGGACCGGACCGGCAGCAACCTCGCGGCGCTGATGTTCCTGGGGAGCGCCCTGCTGGCGATGGGCATCCTGACGCTGACGCTGCGGACCGAGCCGCGCCCGCGGCGTTGAGCGCGCTTTCGACGCGGTCGCGCGTATAATCGCGGCTTCCAATGAGTATTGCTTCCGGCTCACGGCTCGGACCGTACGAGATTCTCGAACTGGCGGGGTCGGGCGGCATGGGCGACGTTTACCGCGCCCGCGACGTCCGCCTCGATCGCGACGTCGCCGTCAAGACGATCAAGGGGCCGTTCACCGAGCGGTTCGAGCGCGAGGCGCGCGCGATCTCGTCGCTGAATCACCCGAACATCTGCACGCTGTTCGACGTCGGCGAGCACGACGGCAGCGGCTATCTGGTCATGGAATTCCTCGACGGCAAGCCGATCGCCGGCCCGCTGCCGATCGAGCAGGCGGTGGCCTACGGCGTTCAGATCTGCGAGGCGCTCCACGCCGCGCACCGCAAGGGCATCGTCCACCGCGACCTCAAGCCCGCCAATATCCTCATCACCCGGCAGGGCATCAAGCTGCTCGACTTCGGGCTGGCCAAGCTGGCCGACGCCGCCGGCACGCCGGCCGGGGCGGGCGAGCAGGCCACCGTGGCGGCGCTGACCGGCGTCCACACCGTGGTCGGCACGCCGCAGTACATGGCGCCGGAGCAGATCGAGGCGCGTCAGGTGGACGCCCGTACCGATATCTTCGCGTTTGGCTGCGTGCTCTATGAACTGCTCACGGGCCAGCGCGCCTTCGACGGAAAGACGGCCTCGAGCGTCATGGCGGCGGTGCTGGCCACCGAGCCGAAGCCGATCGAGCAGCTGTTGCCGCTGACGCCCCCGGCGCTCGACCGGATCGTGTCGCGGTGCCTGGCAAAGGATCCTGAGGACCGCTGGCAATCGGCTCGCGACGTTGCCGCCGAGCTCACGTGGGTCTCGAAAGGCGGGTCGAGTGTCGGCCTGCCGCCGATCATCAGCGGCCGGCGCCGCGTCCGCGAGGGGCTGGCGTGGGGGGCGTTTGCCGTCGCGGCGCTCTCCGCCCTTGGCTTTGCCGCCGCCTGGACGGCCCGCGCCCCCGCGCCTGGCGCGGTGATCCGGTTTCCGCTGATCACCCCCGCGGGCGTGCAGAACCCGTCGCCGCCGGTCGTCTCTCCCGACGGCCGCACCATCGCCTTCGCGGCTGAGAGTGACGGCGGCTCGATGATCTGGATCCGCCCGCTCGATGCGCTCGAGGCCCGCCCGGTCCCCGGCACGGAAGGGGTGTATCGGCCGTTCTGGTCCCCCGACAGCCGGTCGCTGGCGTTCATCGCCGGCGGCAAGCTGAAGAGAGTGGACATCTCGGGTGGGCCGGCGCAGACGATCTGCGACACCGGCAACGGCGGCGACGGTTCGTGGAGCCCCGCCGGCGTCATCCTGTTCGACGGCCAGATTACCGACCCCCTGCGCCGCGTGTCGGCCGCCGGCGGCATCGCCGAGCCGGTCGTGCTCGAAGACGGCAGGAAGGAAGGGACGCCGGGCGCCGGCTGGCCGGAGTTCCTGCCCGACGGCCGGCACTTCCTCTACACCGCAGACGACGGGGCCGGCGGGGCGATGACGCTGAAGGTCGGCGATCTCGACTCGAGCAGCGTCAAGACGCTCTTCAAGACGACCACCCGGGTGCAATACGCCGAGCCCGGCTACCTCCTCTACGTCCGCGAGCGGACGCTCGTCGCGCAGCCGTTCGACGCCCGCTCCCTGACCGTGAAGGGGGAGCCCCTGCCGGTCGGGGAGGATCTCGTGCCCGGCGCGCTCGGGCTCGCATCCTTCTCCGTGTCCCGCAACGGCGTGCTCGTCTTCCGCGGCGGCGAGCAGCCGGGATCGCGCCTGATCTGGGTCGATCGCCGCGGCACCGAAACCCTTGCCGTCGAGGGGGCGGCCGGCTACGGCGATGCGGTGCTGTCGCCGGACGGGACGCGCCTCGCCTACGACCTGACCAGCACGGGACAGGAGCGCGCCGACATCTGGATTCGCGACCTCGCCCGCGGCGTCGCATCGCGGTTCACGTTCGACCCGGCCGTCGAAGTCAATCCGCTGTGGTCGCCAGACGGCCGGCAGATCGTTTTCACGTCGCGCGTCAAGGGGCGCGGCGATCTGTATCTGAAGGACATCTCGGGAACCAGGGACGCTCAGCCGCTGCTCGTCGACGCCGAAGAGAAGTACGCGTCGGACTGGTCGCGCGACGGCCGCTATCTGCTCTTCGCGACCCGGAAAGCCGGTGGGTCGTGGGACATCGCGGCGCTGCCGCTGACCGGAGACCGCAAGCCGTTTCCAGTCCTCAGGACTTCATTCGTGGAGTTGTGGGCGACGTTTTCGCCGGACGGCAAGTACATCGCGTATCAATCCAACGAGTCCGGCCGGCAGGAGATCTACGTGCAGGATTTTCCCGCGGCCCACAACAAGTGGCAGCTCTCCACCGACGGCGGCACCGAGCCGTTCTGGAACGGCAACGGCCGGGAACTGTTCTATCGCGCCGCGTCCAGGATGATGTCGGTGTCGATCGAGACCGGTGCGACGCTGACGGCGGGCAATCCGGTGGCCCTCTTTCAGACCCGCTTCTCGACCGTGACGGCGCGCGGGCACTATCGCCCGGCGCCCGACGGCCAGCGCTTCCTGGTGCTGGCGCCGGTCGCCCGCGAGGCCGAGCGCCCCGCCGCGGTGGTACTGAACTGGACCTCCGCCCTCAAGCCCTGATTGTGGCAGCTGGCAGCTGGCAGCTGGAAGCCGGAAGCTGGCAGCTGGCAGCTGGAAGCCGGAAGCTGGCAGCTGGAACTAGCTCTCAGCGCCCGGCGAGCTGCTTCTGCAGGAACTGGACGACGAGCGGCCACGACTCCCGCGCCGCCTTGAGATTCGCGCCGCCGGCGCCCGCCTGCGCCCCCATGAAGCCGTGGCCGGCGCCCTCATAGGTGTGGACCTCGTAGCGCTTGCCGAGCTGCTTCATCGCCGCTTCGGTCACCGGCAGCGTCGCGCCGATGCGCGCGTCGTTGCCGGCATACAGTCCGAGGACCGGCGCCTTCACTCCCGCCAGCTGCGCCGCGACGGTCTCGGCCGTCGCACCCGGCCCCGACGCGCCCGGCGCGTCGCCGTAATAGACCACTGCGGCGTCGAGCGCCGGCTGGGCCGCGGCATACGCGAAGCTCCGCGCGCCGCCCCAGCAGAACCCGATCACCGCGGTCTTGCCGTTCGACGCCGGCAGCCCCCTGCCGTACTCCATCGCCGCATTCAACCGCGCGGTGACGTCGGCCGCCGGCAGCGACATGATCGCCTGGTTGACGCCGCCGCCGAGCGACTCCGAGCCGCCGCCATCCGGCCCCCTGCCGGAGAGAAAGTCGGGGACGATGGCGATGAAGCCGTCCTGCGCCAGCTGATCGCCGACCGCGCGCGGCAGATCGCGCATGCCGAAGATGTCGTGAATCACCAGGACGACGCCCGCCTTGTCCGGCCGCTCCGGGTAGACGACCCACGATTTGAGGGCGGTGCCGTCCTTCATCTTGATGTCCACCCACTCGCCGTGGCGCGAGGACTCCTTGAGCGCCCGGGCCGCGTGTTCCATCGTGCCGGGGGGGATGGCGTCATTCCACGGCACGTCGATCGGCGGGGCCTGCGGCTGCCCGCCGCGCTGCGGGCCGGCGGGCGGTGCCGCCTGCGGCGCCGCCGCGGCCGGTGCGGGCATGTGCGCGTGTTCGGCGGACTCCGCAGCCGCGGGCGGCTGCTGGGCAGACGCCGCCGTGGCCATGGCCAGAGTTCCAAGCAGCAGGAGTACTCGCGTCATCTCAACTCTCCTCGGCGTTACGGGGGGCCACAGTCTACCCGGACCACCTGTCGGCGCGAACAATTTGCGCACAGTCTGTGCTGTTCTGGTACATAGGCTCGAGGTCTGGCCCGCGTGACTGTTGCTAACGTGAGAAGAGACAGTCACTTGCGGCAACCGGGAGTTGGTTGTGCGCTTGCTGCGCAATGGGCGTGGAGCTCTGGATCGGCATCAACGTCTCGAGCCAGTAGATGGGGACAATTTCCCGGCGTCCGTGCCTGGCTGCCGCTGCTGTGCTCTGTGCCGGCGGCGTGGCGTTCGTCTATGTGACGGGCGGCGCGCAGCTGGTGCATACGCTCGAGTTCGCCGTCCTGATGCTCGGCGCCCTCCTCGCCTCAGCCTTCGGGCTTCACTCCCCCGACACGAAGGACCGGGCCGTCATGCCGCCGTCCTTCGTCATGACATTCAGCGCGCTGCTGCTGTTTGGTCCCCATGCCGCGGTGCTCGTTGCCGCGGTCGGCGCATTCACGCCGCGATGCGCCGGTTCCAGCCCCGCGCGGCCGCTCGGCGATGTGCTTCTCGAAGCTGCGATCGCGGTGACCGCCACCGAGGCGGCCGGGCTGGCGTACGGCGCGCTCGGCGGCACGACCGCTGTGTTCACGTGGCCGTGGCAGGGAATTCCGATCGCGGCGGCGCTGGCCGCCTACGACGTCGTCCAGGTGGTGATTGCGGAGCTGGTCGCGCCGCTCATCAGCCGGCGGCCCGTCAACCGCGCGTGGTGGCGGGTCGTGCTCCGCGGCGCCCCCCTGCACGTCGTCGGCGCCAGCATCGCGGTGGGCCTGGCCGAAGTGATCGATCATCAGGATTGGGAAATTCTGCCGGCGGTGGCGCTGTCGCTGTTCTTCGCCTCCCGGATGTATGCCGACTATGTGGCCCGGATCGGCGACGAGCGGCGCCGCCGCGACGTTGTCGACTTGCTGGAGCAGGGCATCTGCGTCATCGATCGCGACGGCAGGATCACGCACTGGGACGACGCCCTGGCGCGGGTTGCCGGGTGCCCACGCGACCGCGCGCTCGGACGGCCGCTTGGCGTGGCCCTGCCGGTCCTCGCCGGAGGCGAGCTCGTCCGCGCCGTCGCAGAGACGCTGGCCGATCATTCACCCCGGACCATTGCCGCGGTGCGGCTGCCGTCCGCCACGGACACGCGCGTGCTGCAGGTCAAGGTGCTCCCCGGGTCCGACGCCGTGTCGCTGGTCTGGCAGGACGTCACCGAGCGGCGGCTCGCCGAACAGGAGCTCAGGCGGACCGGGGAGCGGCTGGCGCTCGCGGCGGAAGGTGCCAACGACGGGTTGTGGCAGTGGGATTTGCGCAGCCGGGAGTTCCATGTCTCCGGCCGCTGGTGGGAGATGATGGGCATGGCGCCACTCGCCGCTCCGGTCAGGCCCGAGGTCTGGCTCGACCGCGTCCATGCCGACGACATCGGCGATCTCCGCCAGGCCATCGAGGCGCATCTCGCCGGCCAGACCGAGGTCTTCCAGCATCAGCACCGGATCCGCCATGAAGACGGCACCTATCGGCGCTTTCTCTGCCGCGGTCTGGCCTCGAAGGGCCAGGGGCGGCGCGGCGACCGCATCGCCGGGTCGCTGACCGACACGACCGAGCACACCATTGCCCAGGAGCGGCTGCGCAACGTCGGCGTCGTCGACTCGCTCACGGGGCTGTGCAACCGCGAGGTGTTCGTCGAGGGGCTGGGGCGGCGGCTGGACGACGTCAAGGCGCGGCGGATTTCGACCGGCTTCGCGGTGCTGTACCTGGACCTCGATCGCTTCAAGGTCGTCAATGACAGCCTCGGGCATCTGGTCGGCGACGAGCTGCTGATTGCGGTGTCGCGCCGACTCGAATCGTGCCTGCGCCCGGGGGATGGCCTGGCCCGGCTGGGCGGCGATGAATTCGCGATTCTGCTGAACGGCCTGGTTGACGACAGCCAGGCCAACGCCATCGCGTTCCGGATCCAGGAATCGTTGAGCGCGCCGTTTTCGGTGGTCGGGCGGGAAGTGTTCACCTCGGCCAGCATCGGCATCGCGTTCGGGCCGGCCCACTACACGAACCCGGACGAGGTGATGCGCGATGCCGACACCGCGATGTACCACGCCAAGTCGCGCGGCAAGGCGCGCCACGAGGTCTACGACGCCGTCATGCACGCCCGCGTGCGCGATCGCCTCAGCCTCGAGAACGATCTGCGGCGGGCCGTCGCGGCGCACGATTTCGAGATCCACTACCAGCCGATCGTCGCGCTGACGTCGGGGATGTGCATCGGCTTCGAGTCGCTGATCCGCTGGAATCGCGGCGGCGAGCCGGTCTCGCCGGTGACCTTCATCCCGATCTGCGAGGAGCTCGGCCTGATCACGCCGCTCGGCACCTGGGTGATGCAGCAGGCCTGCCTGACGTTCGCGGACTGGCAGCGGCGCTTCCCCGATGCCGGGCTCGACTGCATCACCGTCAACGTCTCGAGCCGGCAGCTGATGCAGCACGACTTCCTCCGCCTGGTGAAGCAGGCGGTCCATGATTCAGGACTGAAGACCGCCGACCTCCGGGTGGAAATCACCGAAACCGCCCTGATGGACAGTCCCGGCGAAGCGGCCGAGGTGCTGCGCGGCCTGCGCGACTACGGGGTGCGCGTCTACCTCGACGACTTCGGCACCGGCTACTCGTCGCTGAGCCACCTGCACAAACTGCCGGTGGACGCGCTCAAGATCGATCGTTCTTTCGTCAGCAGCCTGCTGCTGCCCGACCGCCCGGCGATTGTCGAGAGCATCCTGGCGCTCGCCCGGACGCTCAAGACCAGCGTCGTCGCCGAGGGGATCGAGACGGTCGAGCAGTCGCGCGAGCTCGAGCGCCTCGGCTGCACCCACGCGCAGGGCTTCCTGTTCTCGCGACCGGTCTCGGCCCGGGCGGTGGAGCAGCTGCTGCTCGCCAACAAGCCGCTCGGCCCGAAGGGCCTCGGCGTGCCGTCCGCCCAGGCCGGCAGCGTCCGCTCCTCCGAAGCGGTCGCGTAGCGCCACCCGTACCGGCCCGCGGCTGACGTTCCCGGCCCCACGACCGCCGGCCGATTCCCGACCGGCTGCGCGCTGGAGCACGCCTCGAGGCCCGCTCTCGCCGCTCGCCGCCCGGCCGGCCGGGCGTCCCCCGGTGTATAATAGTTTGAGCACAAATCATGGATATCGGCACACGGCTGCGCGCTGCCCGCGAGCAGCGCGGCCTGACGCTCGAGGGCGTATCGGCGTCGACCAAGATGTCCCGCCACACCCTGGCGCTCATCGACGCGGATCAGTTCGAGCGGCTGCCCGGCGGCATCCTGACGCGCGGCTACCTGCGCGCCTACGCCGCCGCGGTCGGCCTCGATCCCGAGCGCATCGTCGCCGACTACCGCGAGCAGTGGTTCGGGGAGGCGGCCGAGGCCCTGCCGATAGCCGCGCCGCCGCCGGTCGAAGGGCAGCGGCGCAGCGGGCGGCGCGCCGCCGTCCAGGCGCTGGTGCTGGCGGCGGTGGTCGCCGTGGTCTGGGCGGAAATACGCCAGACGAGCGGCCCGCCGGCGGCAGCCCCGTCGGCCACGACCGCGGTCCCCCGGCCGGAGGACCGCGCCGGGACCGGCAGCGCCGTCGTCGCCGCGGCCGCGGCGGCGCCGCTGCCCGCGTCCGGCATCCGCATCGAGATCCGTCCGGAAGGTCCCTGCTGGGTGTCCGTGTCGGCCGACGATCGCCTCGTCCTGAACCAGCTGCTCCAGCCCGGCGAGCAGGCCGTGGCGACGGCGCGGGACGCGCTGGTGCTGCGCGTCGGCGAGCCCGCGGCCTGCCTGTACTGGGTGAACGGGGCGCCGGGGCGCCAGCTCGGACCGGCCGGGACGCCGGTCACCGTGCAGATCACGGAAGACAACCTCGACACCTTCCTGGCCGATCGGCCGTCGGCGTCCGGACGCCCTGACGCCGACGGGATCCTCCTGGACGCCTCCCGGCGCGTCGGCGGCCTGTCCTAGCGCCGGCATCCGCGCCGCCCCCTCCTCGCTGCGCGACAGCACCAACCGGCCCGGAGCGTTCCCGCGTCGTTGAGCTCCGGATTCCTTTGACAACGGTTTCCCGAGCGTTTAGGGTTCGCTCATTCATGTGCGGAATAACGCTCCGCACTCCGAGGCCGCGTTGCGGTAACGACCTTGCGAGGAGAAACCATGACCCGTACATCGACAGGACGTCTCGCCGCGTTCGTCTTCACGCTGGCCGCCGTGGCGGCGCCGGGCGCCGCCCCGGCCCAGGTCCTCTACGGATCGATTCTCGGCACCGTCAACGACTCGACCGGCGCGGCGATGCCGGGCGCGACGGTGACGATCGAGCAGCAGGAAACCAAGCTGACCCGCGAGCTGGTCACCGACGCGGCCGGCGCGTATCACTTCACGGCGGTGCCGACCGGCACCTACACCATCACCGTCAAGATGAATGGCTTCCGCGCCTACAGCCGCGAGGGGGTGCCGGTATCCCTCAATTCGACGGCCCGCGTCGATGCGAAGCTCGAAATCGGCCAGCTCTCCGAGACCGTGATGGTCTCGGGCGATGCGCCGCTGCTGCAGACCGACCGCGCCGAGGTCCGCGCCGAGCTCAAGGCCCGCGAGCTCCGCGACCTGCCGGTGCCGCTCGGCCGCAATTACCAGCAGCTGTTCAAGGTCATCCCCGGCTTCACGCCGCCGGCCGAGGCGCACTCGATTCCGTCGAATCCGTCCCGGGCGCTGGTCTTCAACGTCAACGGCGCCAGCCGCAGCTCGAACAACACCCGCATCGACGGCGTCAGCACCGCCAACATCTGGCTGCCGCACGTCGCCGCTTACGTCCCGGCGCTCGAGTCGCTCGAAACCGTCAACGTCGTCACCAACAGTTTCGACGCCGAGCAGGGACTGGCCGGCGGCTCGGCGATCAACGTGCAGATCAAGAGCGGCACCAACCAGTTCAAGGGATCGGCGTTCGAGTACTACACCGACGAGCGGCTGCGCGCGAACAACTACTTCACGCCCGCCGGGACCTCGAAAGGGAAGTGGCGCTACCACCAGTTCGGCGGCACGCTCGGCGGCCCGATCCGCCGCAACAAGCTGTTTTTCTTTGGCAGCTACGAGAACACCCGCGACGCCCAGTTCGCCACCCGGACAATCTCGGTGCCGACCGAGGCGCTGCGCCGCGGCGACCTGTCGGCGTCGAGCACGCCGATCTACGACCCGGCGACGGCGGGGCATCGACGGCGTCGGCCGGACCGCGTTTCCGGGCAATATCATCCCGGCCAGCCGCATCGATCCGGTCGCGCAGAAGCTGATCGGCCTGCTGCCGCTGCCGAACCTGACCAATGCCGACGGCTCGGTGCCGCTGACCAACAACTACTTCGTCAAGGCGCCGTTCAATTTCAACCGCTGGACGCTCGACACCAAGGTGAACTGGAACGCGACGCCGAAGCTGAATGTCTTCGGCCGCTTCAGCCTGCTCGACTTCTACACCTTCAACGAGACGGTCTTCGGTGATCTGCTGCAGGGTATGCCGGTCGGCGGCGGCAACCCCGGCACCGGCACCGGCACGACCGCGAATTTCTCCGCCGGTGCGACCTACGCACTGACCTCGAACCTGGTCGCGGATGCGCACTTCGGCTACGTCCGCCAGTCGGTCTCGGTCGAACACACCGATATCGGGCAGAACAAGGGCATGGATCTGTTCGGGATCCCCGGCCTCAATGGTCAGCGCGCCTTCGAGGGCGGGATGCCGGTGTTCGACTTCGACACCTATCAGGACGTCGGCATCACCGAGCTCTACATGCCGTACATCCGCAACGACGATCAGTATCAGACGGTGCTGAACCTGAGCTGGCAGAAGGGCAAGCACAACGTCCGGACCGGCACGGACATCTATTTCCAGGGCCTGAACCACACCCAGCCGGAACTGAGCTCGGGCGACAACTTCGGCGCGCGCGGCGGGTTCCGGTTCCGCGGCGGCCCGACCCAGCTCCCGGGCGGCGCGTCGGGCAACAGCTTCAATGCCTGGGGGGCCTTCCTGCTCGGCCTGCCCGACCAGCTCGGGCGTCTGAACGAGACCGTCGCGCCGTACACGACGCGGATGCGGAGCTACAGCTTCTACGTCCGCGATCAGTGGCAGATGAACAGCCGGATGACGCTGTCGTACGGCACGCGCTACGAATACTTCCCGATTCCGACGCGGGCGGACCGCGGCCTCGAGCGCTACAATCCGGCAACCAACATGATGGAGATCGGCGGCATTGGCGCGGTGCCGCGCGACCTCGGCATCTCGGTCGAGAAGGGGCTGTTCGCGCCGCGGGCCGGGCTGACGTTCCGGGCGACGCCGTCGCTCGTCTTTCGCGGCGGCTTCGGCATCACCAACGATCCGTACTCGCTCGCCCGGCCGATGCGCACCAACCACCCGATCCTGCTCAATCTCGTGGTCCAGGCGCCCAATGCCTTCGCCTGGGCCGGGCGGATCGCCGACGGCGTGCCGCCGATTGCCGACCCGGATCTCGGCAACGGCATCATTCCGATTCCGTCCAACGTCACCGCCTTCACGCTGCCGGACCACTTCAATCGCGGCTACATCAAGTCATGGAATGCCGCGGTCCAGAAGGAGCTGAAGTGGGGGTTCGTCGGCGAGGCCGCCTATATCGCGACGCGCCAGATCGACCAGATCGGCTTCCTCGAACTGAACTGGTCGCCGATCGGCGGCGGTCAGGCCGGCCGCCAGCTCAATCAGCAGTTCGGCCGCACCGCGCAGACCCGGCTGGTCGCGCCGATCGGCAACAGCCGCTACGACGCGCTGCAGGCCAGGCTCGATCGCCGGTTCGCCAATGGCGTCCAGCTCGGCGTCGGCTACACGCTCTCGAAGTCGACCGGCATCGCCGGCGCGCCCGACAGCGACAACACGCCGCGGATCATGATTCCGGAGTACTACTATCTGAACAAGGCGCTGAGCCCGTTCGATCGCACCCACAACCTGCAGATCACCAACCTGACCGAGCTGCCGTTCGGCGCCGGCCGGCGCTGGCTGAACGGCCCCGGCGTCGTCGCCGCGATTGCCGGCGGCTGGCAGGTCAACAACCTGATCAGCTTCTACAGCGGAACGCCGTTCGACATCACCGCCTCCGGAACGTCGCTGAATGCGCCCGAGAGCTCGCAGCGCGCCGACCAGGTGAAGGCGGACGTCCAGATTCTCGGCGGCATCGGCCGCGGCAACGCCTACTTCGACCCGCTGGCGTTCAAGCCGGTCACCGAAGCGCGGTTCGGCACCGCGCCGTGGGGCGCCGTGCGCGGACCCGGTTACGCGAACTGGGATCTGGGGCTGTTCCGCCAGCTCGCCCTGCCGCGCCACGCCACCCTCCAGATCCGTGTCGAGGCGTTCAACGTCCTCAACACCGCCCACTTCAACAACCCGGGGGGCAACGTTTCGAACCTGCAGCTCAACCCGGACGGCACGGTGCGGAACCTCAACGGCTTCGCCGAAGTGACGAGCGCCTACGGCGAGCGGCAAGTACGCCTCGGCACGCGAATCGGCTGGTAACGATCCACCGCCTCCAGGGCCCGGCCGGCTGGGCCGGGTCCTGGAGGGCCCTGACTCGCAACGGGCTCGTCCGCTATCATTACGGATGGCCGGCTGGCGCCTCGAACATACCTACACGACGCTACCTTTGATCTTTTACTCGCCGGCAGTCCCGACACCGGTCCGGGAGCCGGGGCTGGTGATTCTGAACCGCCCCCTCGCGTCCGCCCTCGGCCTCGACGCTGAGGCTCTCGATGGCCCGGCCGGCGCCGCGATCTTCGCCGGCAACGCCCTGCCTGTCGGCGCGCAGCCGATCGCGCAGGCCTACGCCGGCCACCAGTTCGGCCATTTCACCGCGCTTGGCGATGGCCGCGCGATCCTCCTCGGCGAGCAGATCACGCCGGCCGGCGATCGGTTCGACATCCAGCTCAAAGGCCCAGGGCCGACGCCGTATTCCCGCCGCGGCGACGGCCGCGCCGCGCTCGGGCCGATGCTCCGCGAATACATCATCAGCGAGGCGATGCACGCGCTCGGCATTCCGACGTCGCGGAGCCTGGCGGTGGCGACCACCGGGGAGCCGGTCTACCGTGAGGGCGCGCTCGAGGGGGCGGTGCTGACGCGGGTCGCGGCCAGCCACATCCGGGTCGGGACGATGCAGTGGGCCGCCGCGCATCGCGATCATCACGCGCTGGCGGCGCTTGCCGACTACACCAGACGCCGGCACTTCCCGGCCCTGATGGATGCGGCCGAGCCCCATGTGGCGCTGTTCGAGGCGATCGTCGAACGCCAGGCGCGGCTGATTGCGCAGTGGCAGCTGGTCGGGTTCATCCACGGCGTCATGAACACCGACAACATGTTTCTGTCGGGCGAGACGATCGACTACGGGCCATGCGCGTTCATGGATGCCTACGATCCGCAGACCGTCTTCAGCTCGATCGACCACGGCGGGCGCTACGCCTACGGCAACCAGCCGCCGATCGCGCAGTGGAACCTCGGGCGGCTGGCCGAGGCGATGCTGCCGCTGCTCGATCCGGACGAGGGGCGCGCGGTGGAGCGCGCGACGGCGGCGCTCGACCGTTTCGTGGAACAGTTCGAGCAGCACTGGCGGCGCGGCATGCGCGCCAAGCTCGGACTGTTCAACGACGAAGTCGGCGACCAGGCGCTGGCCGACGATCTCCTGGCCTGGATGCAGCGGCGCTCGGCCGACTTCACCAACACGTTCCGCGCCCTGTCGAGCGCGGCGCCGGCGGCACGGCTGGCGGAGGGCGATGCGGAGCTCGCATCATGGCGTGAGCGTTGGCTCGGCCGGCGCACGCGGCAGCCCCGGTCCGAGGCTGACGCCGAGGCCTTGATGCGGCGGCACAACCCGGCCTTCATCCCGCGGAACCACAAGGTGGAGGAGGCGCTCGCGGCGGCGACGACGGCGCATGATTACGGGGTGATGGAGCGGCTGCTGGAGGTCGTCGCCAAGCCGTTCGATCACGACCGCGACCTCCCCGAGTTCAGCACGCCGGCGCCAGCGGGCCGTGCCTACCAGACGTTCTGCGGCACCTAGGGATCCATCGCCGAAATGGCGAGCGCCACGGCGGGTCCTGTCCGCGAACAGCCCCAGTTGGTGCTCGGCACAATGCGCTCGTCACGGGGGTTCGCCTGCGCGCCAACCGGGGCGGCCCCGTTTCGCGGCCACCCGCGACCGGCGCTGTCCAAATCAGAAGGACAGGGCACTCCAGGTCCAGTGGGCGACCGGCCCTATCCGGGGCGCACCGGGGTCATGGTGGCGCGGATCGTATCGATGGCGCCGCTGCGATAGGATCGACGTCTATGCCCGCATTCGACGATGGGGGGCTGCGCCGCTGGATGGCCCGCCACCGGCGCGTCTTCGCTCTCACCGGCGCGGGGTGCAGCACCGCCTCCGGCATCCCGGACTACCGTGATGACGACGGTGAGTGGAAGCGGCGGCCGCCGGTCATGATTCAGGCCTTCCGCACGGAGGAGGCGGTCTACCGCCGCTACTGGGCGCGCGCCTACGCTGGCTGGCCGCGGTTCACGAGCGCCGCGCCGAACGCCGCGCATCGTGCGCTCGCCGCCTGGGAAGCGGCCGGCACGCTGCTCCAGCTCGTGACCCAGAACGTCGACCGCCTCCACCAGCGCGCCGGCAGCCGCCGCGTCCTCGATCTCCACGGCCGCCTCGACATCGTCGTCTGCCTTGGCTGCGGCGAGCGGACCGGCCGCGCCGAGGTTCAGGCGGCGATCGCTGCCGCGAATCGGTCGTGGCAGGCTGACGCGGCGACCGCTCCGGACGGCGATGCCGATGTCGACGGCGCGATAGTCGAGTCGTTCGCGCCGCCGCGCTGCGGCCGCTGCGGCGGTCTGCTCAAGCCGGACGTCGTGTTCTTCGGCGAGAACGTGCCGGGCGAGCGCTACACGTCCGCGCGTGAGACGCTGGCCGGCGCGGATGCGCTGCTCGTCGCCGGCTCTTCCCTGATGGTCTACTCCGGCTTCCGTTTCGTGCGCCTGGCCCACGAGGCCGGCCTGCCGATCGCGATCGTCAATCGCGGCCGCACCCGCGGCGACGATCTGGCCGGGCTGAAGATCGAGGCGGACGTCGGCGCTGCCTTGACGGATGCGGTCAGCGAGCTGGCCTGAGTCGGCTGGCGGCACGCCTGTTGCGCGTCCGACCTCGTCCACGTGAAACCCCGAAGCCGACCGGGTCACTGCAGCGTGAAATTGACGGTCACCACCATCACGATCGGCACGGCGACGCCGTTCATGAGGGTTGGCGTGAACTGCCACTGCCGGACCGCCTCGACGGCGGCCGCGTCCAGCATCGGAATCGAGCGCAGGACCCGGGTCTGGCCGACGGTGCCGTCGGGCTCGACCCGCGTCTGAACGATCACCACCCCCTGGACGCCCGCCGCCATGGCCTCGGCCGGATAGACGGGAGGAACGTTGCGGACCTTCGCCGGTGCCTTGATGGCTCCGCCAACGCGCAGCGCGCCGTTGGTGATGTCCGGGCCGGCGGTGTCCTGAGACGCGGGCGCGGCCTCGGGCAGCGGGCCCGGCGTGGCGCGGGTGGTCGGAACGGCAGACCGGGACGGGAGGGAAGGCCCGATCGGAATGTCGACATCGAAGACCACGGGTCCGTCGGCCGGCGGGGCGTACTGCCACTGAAGGACGGCGCGGCCGGCCGCCTGGGCGACCGCTTCGAGCACCGGACGAACCGGCTGATGATTGATCTCGGCGTCGGCGGCGCCCGGCCCGCTGGACGCCCCCTTGAACGAAATCGTTCCGCCGTACATGGACAGGTCGGCTCCCACCAGCCGGACCTCCGCGGCGTGGCCCTTTTCGTCCACGGCCAGGCGCATCGTCACTGTGCCCCGGGCCGCCGCGGCCGCCGCGGCCGCGGGATAGTCGGGGGCGACGTGCCGCGTCTGGCGCGGAGCCGGCTTGTCCGACGGCACTGGCCTGGCGCGCAGCTCCACCGGGCCCGGCTGCGGGGACATGACCGTGTTCTGGCCGCCGACCATCGGCAGCGCGTGCACGACCGACCAGCCCGCCGACATGACCGCAACCGCCAGCACCGCACAACTCACCGTGACTCTTCTTGCGGACATGACTGCCTCCTGTGAAATCAACATCAGCCGATGTACGAGATGCCGGCGGCGCGCGAAGGCGGTCGCCGCGAAGAGCGGCGCTTCGTCGGCGTAGGCCAGCAGCGCGTCGATGTAGGCCCGCCGCGATCCCGTGACCTCGATGGCGGCCTGATCGACGACCTCCTCGCGGCACGACTGGATGCGCGACAGCAGCAGCCAGAGCGCCGGGTTGAACCAGAACAGGGCGCGCAGCGTCTCCTCCGCGACCGTCCACAGCCAGTCGCGGCGGCGCACGTGCCAGAGCTCGTGGGCGAGCACCGCGCGCCGCATCGCGGCGGGATGATCCCGCGAGAAGAGCGGCAGCAGCACGATCGGATGCCGCACCCCGAACGTCACCGGCTGGCCAAGGCCGGCGACATACCGGATCGTCGCGCGGGTCTCGATGGCCCGCTGCAGCTCGATGTGGAGGTCGTCACCTTCGAAGACGCCGCCGGCGAAGCGCAGGCGCCGGAGCCGGGCGATGCCGCACGCCATCCAGGCCAGCCGGAGCAGCGCCCCGGCGGCGAGCAGTGCGAGCACGATCCCGCCGTCGAGCGCGCCCGCCAGGCGCCGGGCCGGACTGGGCGCCGGGGGAGGCTGGCCCGCCACCGCGGCCGACACAATGCTGGTCCCGACGTCACCAGCCGGCCCGGCGAGGCGCGGCTGGACGACCGGAAGAAGGAGGCACACGGCCAGGACAGCCCTGAGGAGAACGTAGCGGAGGGATGGGCGCGGCAGCCGCAGCAGCCGGTCGACCGCGAGCGCGGCGGCCGCCACACCGGCCATCTGCAGCGACCAGATGACGAAATTCGTGAGCAGCGGGGCGCTCACTCCTCGATCTCCTCGCTCAGCCGCCGGATCAACTCGCGGTCCGCCTTCGACAGCCGCGCGTCCTTCGCCAGATGCACGAGCAATGGCGCGGCGGCGCCGTCGAACACCCGGTCCAGAAAGTCCCGCACCAGGCCGCCGACGATGACGTGCCGCGGCTGGGCCGGCCGATATTCGAAGGCGCGCTCGACCTTGACCTTGGTAAGGAACCCCTTCTCCTCGAGGATGTTCATCATCGTCATCACCGTCGTGTAGGCGATCTCGCGCCGCTTGCGAAGGGCCTCGTAGACGTCCCGGACGGTGGCGTTCTCGAGCCGCCAGATCACTTTCATGATGGTGAGCTCCTGCGGCGTCAGCGTCGAATGTGTCTTGCGCATGTCTACTAACTATTAAGTACTTAGTAGATGAGAAAGTCAAGCGCCGGGCGTGGCGGGTGGGATGCGATCACTTGACCGGCGTGAGGCGCAGGTTCGCGAAGTCTCCGTCGCTGCTGTTGCCGACCCACAGACCGACCTGGCCGCGGTCGTGCGTCCCGAGCGCTCGCACCTCGATCGCCGCAGTCGCGCCGGCGCCGACGAATACGCGCACGGTCCGGGCCGAGACGACGACGCGCAGCGGCACCCAGTCGGTCGGCGACACCGCGGCATCGACGGAATGCTCGAACTCGCCGGCGAACTCCTGGCGCAGCCGGGGCCAGTCGTGGTCGGGCACGGAAATGTACTGAACAGCGTGCGGCCGGCGCGCCGCGTCCGCCGCCCTGAAGTTGAACGGCCGCAGATAGACGGCCTCGTAGGTCTTGTCGTCGGCGCGGTGGAACGCAACGCCGACGAAGCTGCGTTGCAGCAGGTCGCGGCCGCGAACGTCCACCTCGATCGTGCCCTGCGCGAAGTCGCTGCCCTCGAGCCAGACGACGCCCGGCCCCTCCTTCTCGGAGACGTGCACGCCCGGGCGGTCGCCAGAGAGTGGGGTGATCTCGCGGTTGACGGCCCTCAGCGTGCCCGCTTCCAGCCGCTGGACCAGGCCGCCGGCCTGCGGTGCGGCAGGTTGCCCGGGGCTTGCCGACCCGTACGTTCCGGCCGCGACAACGCCCACCCAGACGATCACCGCGCATTGCTGCCATCGCTTCATGTCTTCCCTCCGGAGCGCAAGGATGAACCGTTCGGGAGCAGGTCAGTGCTGCCTGTTGATGTTGTTCAGCGCCGAAACTACCACTGGAACCACCACACCGGGACCGTCGCGGCAAGGGCGGCCCCGACCTGAAACACCAGGACCAGGAGCGCCGGCCCCGGCCGCGCCGGGAGCCACCTGATGGCGAAAAACGCCACGACCGGCAGCTGTCCCGCCATCAGCAGCTGCCAGAGGTGGGCGGCGGTCCCTTCGTCGGCCTGACGGGCGGTGCCGACCACCGCGGCGTACGTCACCACGATCGCCAGCGCGACGGCTGACATTGCAATGGGCACGAGAGCGCTCGGCTGCTTGAGCAGTGCGACATTCATCAGGACCTCCCAATTGAAGGAGAGCGGGCGAGCAGGCCTGCACGGTAGCCGCCGCTCCGGCTGATGTCAACCGCACCGGACTCGTCGTGTCACCAGGTGGCTCGCCCTCGACAGCGTCGCCGTCGGGGCGTCATCGCCGGCCCCGGCGGCTGGCGGATCGCGCCGCACGGTTGACATACGTAGAACTGCAATGTATAAGAGTGCTACGTATGGAGCTGGGGAAAGACCTCGTCGCCGCCTCCGCCACGCCGCTCGTTCTGGCCATCCTGGCCGAGGGCGACAGTTACGGCTACGCCATCCTCAAGCGGGTCGGCGAGCTGTCGGGCGGCCACCTGCAGTGGACCGACGGCATGCTCTATCCCGTGCTCCACCGTCTCGAGCGCCAGGGGCATGTCGCGGCCAGGTGGTCCGCGTCCGAGAATGGCCGTCAGCGCAAGTACTACCGAATCACGAAAGCCGGCCGGACGCAGCTGGCAGCGCAGCGGCAGCAGTGGCAGGTCGTGGACGATACCTTGCGGGGGATCTGGATGAGGGTGGCCACGGCATGACGTTCACTGCCAGCCCGGTCGAGGAGCAGATTGCGCAGTGGCGGGGCTACGTGCGCGCCCGGCAGGCGCTCCACGGTGCCGACGTCGCGGAGCTCGAGGTCCATCTCCGGGACGAGATGGCGGCGCTCACCGCCGCCGGCCTGGCCGCGGATGAAGCGTTCCTGGTCGCCGTCAAGCGCATGGGCAGCCTCGATGCGTTGTCGCGCGAGTTCGCGCGCGTGCATTCCGAGCGGCTGTGGAAACAGCTCGTCGTCGGCGCTGACGATGGCGAAACCGCCAGCCAGTCCCGCGCCGAGACGCTCGTCGTCTTCGGCCTCGTCGTCGCCGCGGCGCTGGCCGTCAGGGTGCCAACGCTGTTTGGTGTGCGCCTCGACCCCGACCAGGACCTGCCGCGGTTCTACGTTCGCAACGCCAGCCTGTTCGTCCTGCCGCTGCTGACGATCTACTTCGCCTGGAAGCGTGGTCTGGATGTGAGACGCGGTCTGTGGCTGGCGCTGCCATTCGCCGCCGGGGCTCTCGTGGTCAACGCCTATCCGTTCCGCCCGGGCGGCGACACCGGGGTATTGACCGCGCTGCACCTGCCGATCGCGTTGTGGCTGGTCGTCGGCCTCGCCTATACGCGAGGCCGCTGGTTCGCCGATGCCGATGATGATGGCCGCATGAACTTCGTCCGCTTCTCGGGCGAGCTGGCCATCTACTACGTGCTGATGGCGCTCGGCGGCGGAGTCGTCACCGCCTTCACCTTCATGATGTTCGCCGCCATCGACATGAATCCGGCCTGGTTCGTTGCCGGCTGGCTCCTCCCCTGCGGCGCCGCCGGGGCGGTGATCGTCGGCTCGTGGCTGGTCGAGGCGAAGCAGAGCGTCATCGAGAACATGGCGCCGGTGCTGACCCGGCTGTTCACGCCGCTGTTCACGCTCCTGCTCCTGGCGTTCCTGGCGACGATGGTCTGGACCGGCAGCCCGATCAACGTGAAGCGTGAGGTCCTCATCGGCTTCGATCTGCTGCTCGTGCTCGTCGTCGGGCTGGTGCTCTACGCCGCCTCGGCGCGCGACCCGCAGGCGCCGCCCGACGTCTTCGACCGCCTGCAGCTGCTGCTGGTGGTCAGCGCGCTCGTCGTCGACGGCGTGGCGCTCGCCGCGATTGCGGCCCGCATCTCCGAGTTCGGCTTCACCCCCAACCGGGTGGCGGCGCTTGGCGAGAATCTCATTCTGCTCGTCAACCTGACGTGGTCGGCGTGGCTGTATGCATCCTTCCTGCGCAGCCGGGGATCGTTTGCCGCCCTGGAGCGATGGCAGGTCGCCTATCTGCCGGTCTACTCCGCCTGGGCGGCGGTGCTGGTGGTCGTATTCCCGCCGGTGTTCGGCTACCGCTGATACTCGCGCCCCTGGCCTTCAGGCGCGGGCGGCTTCGAGAATCTGAAACGGCGAATGCGTCGACACGAGCCGTACGAAGCGCAGCCCTGCCGCCTCGAGGAGCCTGGTGTATTCCGCCTCGGTCCGCTCGCGCCCGGGCAGGATGGACAGCATGTTCACGTCCATCAACTGCGCCAGCGACGGCGAGCCATCATCCGGAATGACCATCTCGACGACCGCGACGCGCCCTTTCGGCGACATCGCCCGCGCGCAGTTGCGCAGAATCGTCTCCGCCTGGTCGTCGTTCCAGTCGTGGAGGATCTGCTTGAGGTACATAGAGATCGCCGGGCGGCACGCTCTTGAAGAAGTCACCGGCGACGACTTCGCAGCGATCGAGCAGGCCCTGGCCGGCAAGTTTCGCGGTGGCGCTGGCGGTCACGTGCGGGAGATCGAAGACGACGCCTTTCAGGGAGGGATTCTTGCCGAGGAGCGCGGCGATGAGCGTGCCCTCGGCGCCGCCGACGTCGACGGCGCGGGTCAGCCCGGCGGTGTCGACATGGGCGGCCACTTCGGAGGCGACGATTGCCGAGAGATTGCCCATCGCACCCGTGAAGGCGGCGGCTTCCTCAGGCGATTTCGCGTAGTGCTCGAACAGCTCGCACTGCAGCGTCGCCACCGCCTGCGGCGTGCCGGTGCGGACGGCGTCGTCGAGTCTGCCCCACGGCAGCCAGTGCCCCTTGGAGGTCTGCATGATCGCCATCTCACGCATCGAGCCGGGAACGCCGGAGCGCAGCGTCTCGCCGAGCGGCGTGAGCGAGAAGCGGTTGTCAGCGGAGAGCTGGAACACGCCGAGCGACGCCGCGGCGCGGAGGACGCGGAAGAGCGCGCCCGGGTCCGTGCCGGTGAGCCGGGCGAGGTCGTCTGCGGATTGCGGCCCGTCGTGCAGGTGTTCGGCGATGCCCAGCTTGGCGGCGACGCCAATGATCTGGCTGACCCAGAAGCCGGTGATCATCCGGAACATTGCTTCGGCGGGGGGCGGACTGGCGTGAGTCGAAGGGGCCATGGCATCTCCTCCTGGCAGGTGACGGCCGCAGTGGGCCTGCCGCTGCCCGGATGATAGCCTTATCCTCCCCTGAGCGCCGATGGTACCCTTCCAGGCGTGGCGAGCCTACTCCCGGGCCACGTCAGTCACCTGAGCCCGCGGCAGGTCGACGGTGAAGATGCATCCCGTTCCGGGAAGGTCTCGCCCGTAGATGCGGCCGCCGTTCGCCTCGACGGCCTGGCGGCTGAAGGCGAGGCCGAGGCCGAGGCCGGTGCGATCGGCGCTCCGCTGCTCGAACGGGCGGAACAAGTGGTTGACCTCCCCACCCGGCAGGCCGCCGCATTCGTCCTCGATCTCGATGAGCACCCGCTCGGCGCCGGCGCCGACCCGCAGCGTGACGGTAGTTCCCGGCCGGGTGAACTTGAACGCGTTCTGCAGCAGGTTGGCGACCACCGCGGCGAGAACCTGCCGATTGCCGTCGATCGCCAGCCCCTCATCGACGGCCGCCACGGTGAAACGCACCGCGCGCGACTCCGCCTCCAGCGCCGCCGCCGGCGCCACGTCGGCGATGAAGTCCGACACCAGGAATTGTTCGCGGCTCTGCATGTCCTGGGTGAGGCGGACTTCGGCCAGCGAGCGGCTGATCAGAATCGCGTGCGCCCATGAGACTTCGGTGCAGGACCCGGCCCGTACTGCCGGCGAGGCCGACGTCCCCCTTCCTGACCACCTCGAAGGCGAGGATCGCGGTGTTCACCAGGTTTCGCATCTCGTGTGCCAGGAACCCGAGCCGCTCGCTGCCGCGCGCCGCCTCGCCGTCGATGCCGGACTGGTTGCGGCCGCGTCCGAACTCGGTGACCGCGCCGGCGATGGCATCGTCGAGGCACCGGTTCAGCGTGCGGAAGTCGTCCGTGCTGATGGGCGCGTTCATCTCGAGCGCCAGGTCGGTGATCGACTGGCAGACGTCGCCGTAGTCGTGGACGACCTGCGACACGGTGAACCCCTGGAGCAGGAGGTCGTGCCCGTGGAGCCCGGCGCTCCTGGAAATTTCGGGGTTCGCCGGTGCTCCGTTGCTGCGGAGCGCGGCGACCAGTTGATCGAGGAACAAGGGTACGCCGTGGTCAATTTCCACCGCGGTGACCGGAGGAATCGACCGCGTGGCTACTTTCGCCCGGCAGCGACGAATAATCTCGTCCCGGTTGAGCCCGATGAATTCCTGCAAGGGCGCCATCCGCTTTGATTCTATGGGGGAGGCCGGAGAGGGGGTGTTCAAGACAGCACACCCAGGAATCCGGCCTGCGGCTGCCCCGTCGACAATGGCGAACGACCCAGTGGCAGACAGGCCAGGCCGGTGCGCTCAGGGCATGTGCTGGTGGATGGCGCTTTCGCCATGCAGATGCGGCGCCGGAGCAGGGACGCTGCCTTGCTGCATCGTATGGGGAGAGGAGTCGTCGAACGCCGGGAGACGTCCCCTGCGGGACGCCTCCAGGCGAATGAAGCGTGACGCGGCTCAGTTCAACTTGCGGAAGAGGATTGAGGCGTTGACGTTGGCTGCGGTGCCGCCCGCCAGCGTCTGCAGGGTCGTCGCAGCCGCAGAAGTGTAGTTGTGGAGGCTGACGACGTCGCCGGCGGAGAGCGTCAGCAGGATGTGCCCGTTGTTCTGCTGCGTGCCCGCTCCCGACCCGAAGATGCCTCCAGCGGACACCACACCGTTGACGAACAGCGCAAACTGACTCGGCTCGACGGCCGACACATTCCACGAGATCTCGTAGGTGCCGACGGCGATGACCGTCGTATCCGCGCTGCCGGGCGCGTGGCTCAGGCCGGACGTGAGCGCGCCATTCGTGTCGAACGTCACACTCGACATGATCGGAACGACCTGTGTGCCGACGTTGTAGATATAACCATACTCGGCGAGGCCGCCGCCCGTGGCACCGGTCGCGCCGGTCGGGCCCGCGGAGCCCGTGGCACCAGTAGTTCCAGGGGGGCCGTTCGCGCCCGCAGCACCTGTGGGGCCGCTGGAACCGTTCGCGCCGGCGGCGCCCGTCGCACCCTGCGGTCCCTGTACGCCGGCCGGTCCGGCTGGGCCGGCGACACCCGAGGGATTCGAGCAGGTCCAGGCCGTGCCGTTCCACAAGGGAACCTGCTGCGCTGCGCAGTTCAGGTCGCCGAGCGTCGCTTTCAGGACGACGATGGGAACGTCCCTCGCTGCGGCCCACGTGTTGGTGCTCGCCTGATGCGCG
Organism: uncultured Acidobacteriota bacterium; assembly: GCA_963750475.1. GTDB lineage: Bacteria > Acidobacteriota > Vicinamibacteria > Vicinamibacterales > 2-12-FULL-66-21 > JALZOC01. The sequence goes on along the minus strand of CAVVQQ010000002.1, from coordinate 4,247,747 downwards.
AAGACGCGCAGGGTGTAGGCGCCGGCGGGCAGCAGGGGCGGCACGGACAGGCCGAACCCGGAAGCCGCATACTGCGAGCCATACTGCTGCGCCACATCGGAACGAACTCCGCCGACCGTAGCGGAGCCGAGGAATACCGCGCTGCCACCCGGATTCGGAAAGGCCCAGACGTCAACGAAGTCCACTCCGGACCCGCTTTGAGGTACGGTGTCGAAGGCCCATCCCGCGACAACGAACGAGGCCGGTACCGTCGCGTTTGGCGACGGGAGATCCACAAACATCTGAACGGGCGACTGCGCGCCGGCGACCGGCGCCAGCATCAGGGCCAAGAAAAGGAGTACGGCACAACGGGTTCGGTTCATCGAATGCTTTCTTGTTCGGAGAGTTCGCTCGGGCTGCACATGACTCGTTCGCGCAGCCTCGAAAGTGCAGGGCGGGGACGCGATCTCCGGTGGTGCAACTCGAGCGCCGTCCGCCTGCTGAGGTTTTGCCAGCAAAGCCGTCGGTCCCCGGTCCCGGCCCTGGATCCGCACACGTCGCGTGAGCGGCTCCGGTAACGATGGGCGCGCGCCGCACACTTGTAATCGCCCCTGGCGCCTGGGGATGTTGGCTGGGAATCGGGATGAACGGCCAGCCGCGGCTCTCCCAGGCCAATGCTTACCCGGGCCGTTGTGCCGCACTTTGCGGTTGATGGCGCCTGGTGTTTGGCTTCAGAATGCCGAACGTCACCCACAGACCGGACGGCGTGTTTCAATCCGTCGCTTTCCGAGGAGGTCCGAGCATGAAGTGGATCACCTTTGTTGTCGCGCTCGTACTGGCGACCTGGCTGTCGGTGGGGCTCGAGGCCCAGCGGCGCGTCGTTCGCGGCAGCCTGAGCGACGCTGCCGGCGCGGCTGTGGCAGGAGTGACCGTCGAGCTCGTTCTCGATGGGCAGGTCGAGCGAACGGTCGTGACGGCTGCCGACGGCACGTTCACCTTGAACGTCGTCGATCTGTCGCGAGGCACCTTCGAGGTCCGGATTTCCACCGGCGGGTCGAACACCGGGACGGTCCGGCTGACGGCGGAGACAACGACCGTTGCCGCCGTCGGTCCCTATCGTCTCGAAATCCAAACGGTCAACGCGGCCACCGCCGCGATGCGGCGACCGCCCCCACCCACACCCCCACCCCCGCCGCCCGCCCCGGTGCCGCCGCTGCCGCGGGAGACGACCGCAAGGGCCAGGCCGCCGGCCCCCACGCCCACGGGTGCGGAGCCGCCTCCGAGCACTGCCGCCCCGAGCACCGCCGCGCCGAGCATCGCGCCCGATCCCGATACTCACGCGATCATCCCGGTGTTCTATGCGACCGATCGGGGGCGGGTCTGGTACACTCCGCTCGCCTACGGGGGCGAGCGCGAGGCGACGCGCCAGCTGCATCTCGGTCACATCGATGTCTCGGTGCCGCGCGATCACCAGATGGGACAGCTCGAGCGGCCGACGATCTGGACGCTATGGCGCGAGGATCCGACGAAGCACTTCGTGATCGTCAGGGCCCGCGAGCAGAACTACGCCGAGTTCTACCAGGACGTGGCGGACAAGGTCGGGCAGTCGCGACGGAAGGAAGCGTTTGTCTTCGTGCACGGCTTCAACGTCTCGTTCGAGTCCGCGGTTTACCGGACCGCGCAGGTCGCCTACGACCTGAACTTCGACGGCGCCCCGATTCTCTACAGTTGGCCGTCGGTGGCGAACCCAGCCCGGTATCCCGTCGATGCCAACAACAGCGACTGGACGATCGACCGGCTGCACTGGTTCCTCGAGGATGTGGCGGCGCGGTCCGGGGCGCAATACGTCCACGTCATCGCGCACAGCCGCGGCAACTGGCCGCTGATGAACGCCCTGAACGCGATCGCGACGGAGCCGGGCGCCGGCGCGCGGGCGCGCTTCAGCCAGATTGTGCTCACCGCGCCGGACGTCGACGCCGATACCTTCAAAGTCCTGGCGCGCAGCTTCGGGCGGATTTCAGAGCGGACGACGCTGTATGCCTCGGAGAGCGACGAGGCGCTGGCGTTGTCCAAGCGGTATCAGGGGTATCAGCGGGCCGGGGACGTCCGGCCGCAGATTGTCAGCATGGACGGCGTCGACAGCATCGACGTGTCCGCGGTCGATACCAGCCTGCTCGGGCACTCGTACTACGGAGACAACACCTCGGTGATCAGCGACATCAAGCGGCTGCTGCAAACCGGCTGGCCGCCCGACCGGCGCTGCGGGATTCAGGCGGTGGCGGATGCCGTTCTGCGCTACTGGACCTTCGTCGCACGCACCACGTGTCCGATCGGATGATCGCGGCGGGTCACGACAAACGTCGAGCCAGCCTTCGCACCGTGAAGGCGCATCGCGAACGCGCGACCGCATGACGACGCGGCAGGCGACCGGTACGCGCGCAGGTGTGCTACCGTGCGAACAGGAGTCCGCATGCCGTTCCGGCTGGTCCGCGCGTTTCCGTTCTTCGTCGTCCTCGCCGTCACTGCCGCGACTCACGCTGCGGCGATCGCTCAACCCGCCGCGCCGGCCATCGCCGGTGCCTGGGTGCTGAATCCGGCGCTGACGCAGCGTCCCGAGGAGATCGGGTTCAGCCGCGATTGGGCGCGCGCCCAGGGATCCGGCCGCGAAGGCGGCGGGCGATCCGGGGGCGGCCGAGGCCGACGCGGCGGCTCCGGGTCCGGCGGCGGCGCCCTGGGCGCGCCGGCGATCTCGCGCGAGAGCATCGACGACAGCACGCGCGTGCAGCAGCTCACCGAAGACGCGCGGACGCCGCCCTCACGGTTGACGATCATCCGGAAGGACACCGCCATCTCGATCGCCGACGATCAGGGGCACGTGCGCACCTTCCGTCCCGACGGGCATCTCGAGGAGCTGACGATCGGCACCGTGCCGCTGCCCACGACTGCACGGTGGGATGGGGCGAGCCTGGTCGTGGTCTACGACGTCGAGACCGGCCGGCAGCTGCGCTACACGTACACCCCGTCGGCCGATCCGACGCGGCTGCAGGTGAACATCCGGTTCCTCGAGCGGGGGCGGGAAGGAGACGAGGTACGGCTCACCTACGAGCCGCCGGGCGCGCACGAGCGGGCGAGGGCGTCGGGCGCGCCGGCGTCACCCGCCGCGCCGACAGCATCAGCCTCGACGTCGCCCGGCGTTCCGGACGCCGCGCCGCCGTCGGCGCGTCCGCCCGTCCGGACCTCGACCCTGATTCGCTAGCGCCGAACGCCGTCAACGGTCGCGGTGCCCAGCGCCGTCGTGCTGTGGCTGCTGTTGGCGAGGCCGATGAGAACCGTCGGTCCCATCACGATCGTGTCCGACCCGACGACGGTCCAGCCCGTTCCATCGTTCGAGCAGGACGCGGTGATGACGTTGCCGGCGCGCGCGATGCGCACCCAGCGCGGCGCGGCAAGCGGCGGTCCGGGCGTGTTGGTGCTGACGCCGTTCGCCGTGAGGCGGCGCTGGAACGCGAGCCCCTTGCCGGAACTGACGAGCATCAGGCCGTGTGCCGACCCCGGCATCAGGTCGTTGCGAATCATCACCCCGACCTTGTGCCACACGTTCGTCGCCGACACCGTCGCGACGCGCGCGACGATCTCGCCGTCCCCCGTGAGACGCTGATAGGTGAAGTGGAAGGCGTCGGCCGGGCCCCAGATGTCGGCGCCGGCGCCGGTGAGCGTGAAGACGCCGTTGCTGACCGACGTGCTCCCCGCCAGACCGACGGCGCCGATGTCCTGGCTGGACCAGAGGCTCTCGATCGCCACGTTGTCGAAGGTGGCGGTCGCGGCGGCGGTGGTCGAGTGACTCGACACCGCCAGGCCGACCAGGATGGTCTGCGCGAACGAGATCGTCTCGGTGCCGACGACGGTCCAGGTCGTCCCGTTCGCCGACTGCGACGCGGTGACCGTGTTGCCGGCCCGTGAGAGGCGTACCCAGTAGGGCGTCGTCACGGACGCGCCAGCCGTGTGCGTGGATACACCGTTGGTCGCGGCGCGGCGCTGGAACGCGCTGCCCTTGCCAGGCGATACGAGCATCAGCGCCTGCGCCGATCCAGGCGCGACGCTATCGCGCATCATCACGCCCGCCTTGGTCCACACGTTCACGTTCTGTTCGGCGGTTATCCGCGCGGTGACCTGGCCATCGCCGTTCAACGTCGTGTAGGCATAGCGGAGGGCGTCGGCCGTTCCCCAGATGTCCGCCCCGGCGCCGGTCACGCTGTAGGTCCCGGATGCGAAGGAGGCGCTCCCTCCGACGCCGACGGCGCCGATGTCCTGGGTCTGCCAGCCCGCGGGCAGGGCGTTGTCGGCCGGCGGCCCGGCCGCGATCGTGTAGGTCTGCGAGCCCACCGGCGACGCGTTCCCTGCCGCGTCGATGGCGATGAACCTCAGCGTGGTGGTCGTCGCGATTGAAATCGGCGCGGTGTAGCGCGTGCTCGCCGCCGTCGGTGTCGAGCCGTTCGTCGTGAAGTAGGCAGCTGTTCCGGGATTGTCGTCCGTCGCAGTCAGCGTCACCGACTGCGCGCCGGCGAACGAACCGCCGGGCGGCGCCGCGGCAATGTTCGGCGGGGTCGTGTCCGCCGGGCCGGCATCTTCGAACAGCTCGTTCATGTTGGGCGCAAAGGCCGCCGCGCCCGGCAATGAGTCCGTGACGCCGAGGCCTTCGAGCGAAAGCCGCAGGAACGCTTCGAGGTGATAGAGCCTGGTCGACCGGTACGCCCGCTTCACGCCCGGGCCGAGAAACAGCGCCACCGTCCGGCCCCCGCACTGCCAGCCGCCGCGCTGACGCGCGGCCTCGGTCAGAGCGATCGTCGCGGGACCGCTGCAGGTCGCGTCGGTCAGTCGCGCTTCGTCGAACAGGATGATCAGGAGATCGTTGTTCGCAACGAACGAGGCGTCGTTGATGTACGGGTCAATCGTTTCCCTGAGGCGATCGTCCACCGGTCCCAGGCACGCGCCGGCCTCCCTGCAGTCGTGCCCATTGATGGTCGGCAGATCGTGAATCAGCGAGTAACCCGGAAGCGCGCCGGTCGTCACATCGCGCATGAAGTCCGGGAAGATGGGCACGATCCTGGCGAGCTCCGACGGATTCTGCCAGACCTCGGGAAAGTACCTGAAGACGGCTTCGTGCGTCGTCACGTCGGTGAAGTACGCCTTCCACGTCTTGTTCTTCGTCGCCAGCGCCTTGACGATGTTGTTCGTGCCGGTGGGAATCGGCCCTTCTTTCGTATAGAAACTCTGCCCGGTCGTCAGCGCGAAATAGTCGGGCTGGGAGGGGTGGAAGTTGGCGTAGAAGTTCGTGAGCAGCGCTCCGCGATCGAACAGCGAGTTCAGGTACGGCATGTTCGGCTGGCCGACAATGTCCGTGTAGCTCTGATTCTCGAGCGACATGACGACGACGTGTCCGAAGCGATGGGTGTTCGGCGCGCCGAGCGTGTTCACCGCCACGTTGTCGAAGAAGCCTTTGGTGTTCGTCGTCATCAGGCCGATGCGTCCGGCGCGGTATCGGGTGTCCTCGGCAAAGCCCAGCGAATTGAACGATGCCCCCCGATCGGTCGAGAAGGAGGCCTCGATGTGCTGCTTGTGGAAGGTGAGTTTGAGCGTGTAGTAGTAACCGCTCTGGAAGTATTGGACGCCAGATGCGAGCAGGGTGACGACCCCGCCGTCGATTTTCGACAGCCACCACATCCTGGCTGCCGTCGCCGGGTCGCTTCTGAGCGACAGCCGGTAGTAATGAGACCCGTCCTGGGCGCGGCCGATGAGGCCAATCTCCCCGGACTGATAGTTGTCGAGTTTGACGTCGGCCTGGACCGAGTAGTCGGTCCAGGCGAGGTCGCCGTCAAACGACGTCGTTGCCAGTTGTGGGGTCCCGTCGGTCTGACAGTACTCCGACGCGCCGGTGGTGACGGTTCGACAGATCGTCCAGCTCGAAGCGTCGGGGGTCCAGCTGCCGCTCGTGCCGTTGTCGAAATTGTATTGATAGAGCGTCGCCGCGGACGATGTGCCACTGAGGAGAAGCGTGGCCGACAGGGCCAGGGCGGTCAGATGGGTTCGGGTCATGGGGGAGTCGTGCCGGGGATCGGCGCTCGAGCGCCGTCGGGGCCAGTGCAGATTGGAACCCGCGGCGGACGCGCGAGGCAAGACAAATAAAACGGTTCAGTTGCGGCGCCACTGGTCCGGACCGACTGGTCGCCGGACCGCCGAGCCGAAGACCGATCTCGTCCGACGCGAAGACTTCGGCCGGGACCCAGGTACCCGATCGGCGTGAAAGCTGTGCAGTTTCCAAGGGCAAGTCATGGCATTGCACTTGCCAAGGCGAAATCGCCGATTCAGGCCTTTTGTCGAGGGAGGTTTCGTGATGATGGCGACGCGAACGGGCATGTTCACGGCAGTCCGGATCCTCCTCCTGACTGCTTCGGTCCTCGTTGGCGTTGCTGCCGCCGCGCAGGCCTCGCCGCTGACCTTCAACTTCTCTGGCAGCCTGGACCTGTCAGGATCAGGCGGCGCTGCGGTCAACCCGTTCAGCGGCTCCTTCACGTGGGACACGGCCAAGGCGCCGGTCCCGGGCGGCGGCGACGCGAACAGCGAACTTTACGAGTTCGAGGCCATTCAGTTGATCTTCAACGGCGTCGCCAGGACACTCGGACCTGGTAGTGCCGGTGTCTACGTGTTCAACGATGCCGACCCCTTTTTGACAGGCACCACGGTCGATGGCCTGTTGTTCCTGGCTGGGCTCGATACCAACGTGACGATTGGCGGCATTACCGGAGACACGGTCCTCGTCTTGAGCTTGTCGGGACCTTCGACCACCTGGACCACGCTCACGCTCCCGACGGATTACAGCTTCCTTTCATCGCTGACGAATGGCCTTTCGGCGGTCTCTCTCGAGGTCCCGTTCGGGGGCGATGAAAACGACATCATCCTTGGCACGGGTTCCTTCGCGGTCACCCCGGTTCCCGAGCCGTCGACCCTGGCGCTGACTGCGATCGGCCTGGCGGGCGTGGTTGCGCGCGCACGGCGCGGCCGTCAGCGGGGCGGTCAGTAGTCTCGATTCATTCCAGCTCGAGACCCACTTTGTCCGTCACGGGTTTCGAGGTGCTGCTCACAACCGACCGGCGCATCCGCGGCTAGCAGAACCTCGATGTCCCGCTGGTTGGCCGCCTGGCGCAGGACGACCGCCCGCGGCGGCGGCACGTCAGCGAGGCGCCTTCGTCCGAGTCGCTCGCGTGGTGCCACTTCTTGAGAGGACGCCCACCAAGTCGGCCGTTGGCTCTCGATGCGCGCGCCTTTGCCGCGGTGCGCTTCGCACCCACCAGGGCTGCGACGCCGACGATTTCCACCTTCCGCTTGCCCGTGTCGGAGAACCGCGCCACGCGAACGCGCGCACCCGGCTGGCTCGCCGGGTGGACCTTCAGGTATTCCGTCAGGACGGCACGAATCACGCGTTCGGCCTTCGCGTGGGTGTCGGCTGCCGCATAGACGGGCAACCCCGGCACGTAGGCGCTCACGGCGCCGCTCTCTTCGGTTTCGAGGACGATCGGATAGAGCTGCGTCATTCCAGGCCAGCCTCTCGCAGGATACGATTGCCGAGCCGTCCGGCATCTTTCCTGGTGTGAACCGCCACCCACACTTCCTTGCCGGTCGTGGGGTGCTTGAGCAGCAGGTGGCTGCCTTTCCCTGATCGCACCTCGACGAAACCCGCGGCCTTCAGCTTGCGGATCACCTCGGCCCAGGTCACCCGGAGATCGTAAACCCATCGCTAGGTTTCGTCAAACCGCAGTGAGCTTCGGTCGTCATCGGCGGGTCCGATTCTGTTCGGTTGGCGCGCGCGGCCGCCCGCAAGTGGTCGGCCGTGTCGGTCGATTTAAGTGGTGAGCCTGGAATATCGCGAGTTGGAACCAGACTCACGGCTGCGGCGCGTGGGAGGGCTCGGAGGCGCGGCGTGACCGCGAATGACTGTCCAGACGACATCTCATATGCTGGATGGGGAGGATGCAGCGCAGGCGCTGCGCGACCTGCGAAAGTCTGGAGGACTGAGATGGCGAAGGCACCGCTCACGTTTGTTTTCTATATTGCGGCCCCGATCGAGAAGGTGTGGGACGGATTTGTCTCGAAGGAAGCGAACCGCACGATTTTCATGGGCGCCGATTTCGACGTCGACCTCAAGCCTGGCGGGGCGATGAGTTGGTCGGGGCCTGGAACAGATGGCCAGCCGACGCGCTATGTGACCGGGCAGGTCCTCAGAGTCGAGGCACCGCATCTGCTCGAGTACAAGTTCGCGATGGGCGAGGGGACAGTGATGTCGAGGGTGCGGATCGAGCTGACTCCGGAGACTGAAGCCGTGAAGGTGGTGGTCACGAACGACGAGTGGGCGGATGGCGACCCGGCGTACGCGCAGAATGCGGACGGGTGGCCGCGGATTCTCTCGCGATTGAAGACACTGCTGGAGACAGGGAAGACCTTTCGACCGCATTGAAGGGCCCGCTCGGTCACGTGAGGAAGTGTCGAAACCGGATTGCCGAATGGCTGAGATCGGTCCAGCACCTTAGGGCCGTGGCGCGAAGTCCAGAGCCCACAACCGTGCCGGATGGGCAACATCGGTGTCCAATGGTATCGCGCCATGCGGACCGTCCTGATCGCACTGGGAATCGTTGCTGTCGTTCTTCTCGCTGCTGCGGCCTTTATCGATAGGCCGGTTGAATTGCCCCCAGTCGGCCCGAGCGTCGAGCGGGTCTGTGTCGAAGCGATGCAGCGCACGTCACCAGATCTCTCCTGGGTGGCCCGGGATCGCAAGGGGAAGATCCGTGGCCGCGAAATCAAAACCGTAACACTTGGTGAGTTGCCGGCCCACTACGGAAGCCTCGTGCGGGTGGCCGGAGTGCTGCACGCCGAATTCGAATGGGTTGCTCTCTACCCGTCGCGTGCCGCAATGGAGGAGCAGCCCTGGCGCTCACCGTGGGTCGAACTCACTTCGCTGTGGCCAGAGGAGCCGTATTGGCGACCGAAGGGCCCATCAATCTCGGACCGATGCGTCGTCGTCGAGGGCACGTACTGGGGCGGTGCGGGCGGGCACTTCGGTATGTTCAACGGGACCATCGAAGACGTCCTTCGTCTCGACGTCTGGTCGACTCCTCACCGTCCCTTCGTAACGATGCCACCCCCGCCACCTCCCCCTCCGGCAGCCCCGCCGTGCTCGAAGAACCCCGCGGCACCTAGGCCAACGGCCGACGCTGGCGCAGGCCAGGAAATGTTGGCCGAATTCAACAAGCTCTATAGGACCGGCGAGTTTCAGCTGGGGTACTGCCTGGCCGATGTGCACGTGAACGAGGAGGGAACCGTCGATACGGTTCGCGTCGTCCGCCCACCGAACGTGGACAAACGTGTCGAGTCAGCTATCGTCCGCTCGATGCAGTCGCGCCGCTATAATCCTGCGACTGCGTGCGGACGCGCCGTTCCATTCAGGATGTCCGTCGGCTTTTTCCATTGCCCATCCCGAGCGGGACGCGGCGGCAAGCCGGATCGCTAGGCCGCTGAGGCTCGTATTCGCGCAGCTGGTTCGCGTAACAAGCTAGCCTGCTGGCCACTGTTGGGCGCCGTGCAGGATGCGGAGCACCCGGACTTCACCCTGACTCTCACAGACCTCGTAAATCGCAATGAATGGAAGCGGAGGGAAGGCGATCTCTCGTGTCCCCTCCACGCGACCAGAGCGTCCGAGCTGCGGGAAAACGCTTTCAACGTCCGATGCGCTCGACCACTGACTGCGCCACTCGTCGCGCGGATTCAGGACGGCTTTCTGCAATGTAGTCGCAGATCCGCTCGAGGTCGTTGGCGGCGTCCGTCGTAGCAGACGCGCATCAGCCGCGATAGCGCTGATGCATCCGAGCGGCGGCGTCATCGTGCTCGAGCATTCGGCCTTCTCGTGCCGAAACGCGACCTTTCTCAACCTCGCTGCGGAACCACTCGTCATGGTCGATCGAGCTGGCTAACAGGTCGAGCGCCACCTGGTCCGCCGTGCGGCCAGTCTCCGTGGCGAGCCGCATCAGCTTCGCTTCGAGTTCGGGCGGAACTGGCAGGTTCCGGTGCTGGAGTTCGACGAGGAAGACGCTCGGCAGGCCGGGGAAATCCGAGCGCATCTCGCATCGAAGGGACCCCCGATCGGTTCCTACGATGTACCTGATCGCTGGACAGGCCAAGGCACGCAAGCTGACCCTCGTCACGTACAACACCACGGAATTTCAACGCGTCTCAGGTCTGAGGGTGGAGGATTGGAAGGGAACCACGTCGCCTGCCGCGTTGAAGTCTGAGAAAGCGTCCACCAAGCCCCGCTCCGAATGACCGCCCGTGCGCCCTCGCCGTGTGGCCTGATCCGCGGGCGCGCAGCGAGGTGGAGAACGAAAAGAGGCTCCGCCGAGCGAAGTTGGTAAAAGAAGTGACCCTAAATTTCAGTAGTTGGAACCAGATCCACGCCTGGATGAGACGCCTGGAGGGGCTCAGGGTCGCGGCGTGAACCCGCGTGACGGCCAGCCCGGTTTGCCGTAATCTGGAGGAAGGAGTCCGAACCATGGCATCGCTTGACTGGTCCGAGTGTCCAGCCGTCGAGAGCATCCCGGGCAAGGTGAGCGGCGCCTGGGTGTTCAAAGGCACGCGCCTGCCCGTGGCCACGGTCATCGAGAACCTCGAGGATCTCAGCATCGACGAGGTCATCGAGCAGTTTGACGTAACGCGCGAGCAGGTGATGGCCGTGCTCGAGTTTGTGGCTGAGAGCCTTCGCGCGGACCCCGTCCCTACCGGTGCTCATCCTCTTTGACCACGGCACGCCGAAGGGACTGGCCCGTGCGTTGTCCGGGCACACAGTGCGCACGGCACAAAGCAAGGGCTGGGACACGCTCAGCAATGGCGAGCTCTTGAGCGCGGCTGAGGGAGCGGGGTTCGAGCTGCTGCTCACAACTGACCGCCGCATCCGCCACCAGCAGAACCTGCGTGTGCGCCGCATCGCCCTCGTTGTCCTGACGGGCAGCACCAAGTGGTCCCGCGTCCGGCAGCATGCCGAGCGCATCGCTGCCGTTGTGGCTACCGCGACGCCTGGCAGCTATGCCGAGGTCGAGATTCCCTTCGAGTCTAACCCCGACGGAGTTGAACGCGACGGGTTGCTTTGATGTTGGGCACCATGGAAAATCGCGCCGTGCCGTTGTGCATTTACGCCGCGACGACGATCTGGTGCTGGCTCATGCCGTCCAGGCTGATGATTGACGACGTGGATTTTGCACTCAACATCTTTCCGACCAAGGCACTCGCGCTAGCGACGGTCGCTTTGGCCATCGTCCACTGGCATTCGCGCTCCGGGGTCGTCTGGTGGTGAGTGTCGCCAGCCTCTGGGCCGTGGCGACGACGTGGATGGTCACGATGTTCATCTTCTCCCACTGGCTGACAGTCCTTACCGAGTCAGTCGTCAAGCTTGTCTACATACTCACGGTGGGCGGAGCGGCATGTGCGCTCTGCGTCCTCGCATGGCATCTGGTGCGGCGCAATGAATCTGATGCCCACTGGATTGCGCGCGGCTTAGTGGCCTTGGGCGTAGCAGGGCTTGCATTCAACTACGCGGCGCTGGCTCTCAGGGCGGCGGGTGTGTGGAGCAGGCCGCGGGCCTCTCGCAGTTGGCGGGCGTGATAGCCGGGTTGACTGTGGACCTCTGGCGCCATGGCTCCACCGAGCGAAGTTGGCAGGGGCGCCTGCGGCCGCAAGCCCGCGGCGGAGCGAAGTCGCCGCCGGCGGCCGCGGGCGCGCAGCGAGGTGGAGAACGAAAAGCGGCGCCGCCGAGCGAAGTTGGCAGGGGCGCCTGCGGCCGCAAGCCCGCGGCGGAGCGAAGTCGCCGCCGGCGACCGCGGGCGCGCAGCGAGGTGGAGAACGAAAAGCGGCGCCGCCGAGCGAAGTTGGCAGGGGCGCCTGCGGCCGCAAGCCCGCGGCGGAGCGAAGTCGCCGCCGGCGACCGCGGGCGCGCAGCGAGGTGGAGAACGAAAAGAGGCTCCGCCGAGCGAAGTTGGAAAGAAGTGACCCTAACGTTCGCCAGTTGGAACCGGATACACAGTTGGCTGCGGCAGCTCGATTCGATTCGTTCTGCGGCGTAGTTGCCGGGAATCAATCACTTGCGTGCCGCTGGCATACGCCACGCGGTCAGTTGTCGCGGATCGGCTGCCGGGTTAGGATAGTCGCGTGGGAGCCATCAAGCGTCGGACCCTGGAGCAGTTGTATGGCGGACCGCAGGTCCTCGATGTACCCCTGTACAGCGTGTTCGAAGCTTCCCGCTACCTTCAGATTCCCGAAAACACCCTGCGTTCTTGGGTCGCCGGACGCGCCTATCCGTTGCGATCCGGCGTGAGCCGTCGGTCGGAACCTGTGATCGAGCTGGCTGATCCGGAACGTTCCCGGCTGTCTTTCAACAACCTCACCGAAGCGCATGTGCTAGACGCGTTGCGACGGCAGTACCAAGTTGAGTTGCCGCAGATTCGTCGTGCGGTGAGTTACCTTCGCGAGCAGTTTCGAACGCCCCACCCCCTCGTGCACCACCAAATGTTGACGGATCGCAAACACGTCTTCATTGAAGCCACGGGCCTGAAGGATCTGATCAATGCGTCCAAGCACGGCCAGCTTGCGATGCGCGACCTGATCGGCCTGCATCTTCAGCGTGTTGAGTGGGACAAGGACGGGTTTGTCGCCAGGCTCTATCCGTTCACGCGCAGCCGACGAACTCCGGTCGAAGAACCATCGCAGCCTCGCGTCGTCACTATGGATCCGAGGGTGGAGTTCGGTCGGCCCGTGCTGAAGCTGTCGGCGGTACCGACGGCGGTCATCGCGGATCGCTACAAAGCGGGCGAGTCGATCGCTGATCTCGCCGAGGACTATGGCGAGGAGCCGCTCAACATCGAGGAAGCGATCCGCTGCGAGCTCCAGCCGGCGAAAGCCGCCTGAACCCCTCGTATTCTTCATCGATCGGTCGCTGGGCCGAAAGAAAGTGCCGGACGCTCTTCGCGCCGCCGGTCTCGATGTCCGCGTTCACGACGAACTGTTTGCGCAAGCCACCGAGGACGTCGTCTGGTTGACGGAGGCGGCAGCGAAGCGCTGGGTGGTCATCACTCGTGACGACCGCATCCGTTACAACCAGCTTGAAAAGCAGGCGGTTCTCGCTGGCAAGCTTCGTTTCTTCAGTATCACATCCTCGGCTTTGACGGGAGATGAAGCTGCAACGCTGATTGTGTCCGCGGTGGGTTCGATGACGCGCCTATGCCGGCAATACGCGAAAGGCGGATTTATTGCCAAGATCTCGCGCGGACCTCAAGTGAGCATCATCGAGAAGGGGCGGACGTAGCGGAAGCCCGGACGGCGGCTTGTTTGCAGCCAGTGGAGTCCAAACCTGTGGCTACACGTTCCGGGGCGTTTTTGGGCGCGATTCGTTACGATTCTGTCTGTCTGGTCTCGTTCTTGTCAGAGGAAATGATGCGAGTCGTACCGTCGTTGATTGGACTGACCCTGCTGACCCTTGCGTCCGTTAGCGACGCCTGGGCCTGCGAGTGCGCATCGGGCGGTCCTCCATGTCAGAACGCTTTCCAGGTCGATGCGGTGTTCGCAGGCACCGTCCGGAGCATCTCGCCGTTGCCTGATGACGGACCGCCCCTCCGACCTGGAGAAATGCGCATCCCGCGCACGGTTCGCGTGGAGTTCGACAGTGTCGTGCCGTTCCGCGGTAACCAGGCCTCAAACGTGAGCGTGCTGACGGCCGGCAGCGGGCCTGCCTGCGGCTACAGCTTCAAGCAGGGGGAGCGCTATCTCGTCTACGCCAGCCGGAATACCCAGGGCGCAGGACTCGTCACCGGAATCTGCTCCAGAACGCGACCACTCGCGGAGGCGACCGATGACCTTCGGTTCTTCCAGACCCTCTCGGCGCCCAGCGATCGTGGACGCCTCTATGGAACCGTGACCCATTGGGAGCGAGACGTTTCGACGCAGCAGCCGCGTGACTATGGTGCAGTCCGGAATCTTCGTGTGAACGTGAGCGGAACTGGTGCGGTGGTGGACACTTGGACCGATGACGCGGGTCGATATGAGGTAAGGCTGCCGCCGGGCAAGTATGAAGTCACGTTCCTCCCTGCTCCTGGTTTTTCCACTAAGAACTTGACGCACTCCATCGAGTTGCCCGACGCGCGGGCATGCTCCGTCCTCGACTGGAGTGTCAGGTACGACGGACGCATCAAAGGCATTATCCAATTGCCTCAAAGGGAATCTGGTGCGGCGATCCCAGTCGAGCTGATGGCGGCGGATGCGGTTGGCAAGGGCGGAAACATCTCAGCGCTCAGGACGCCGATCGATGCGGGAGGTCGATTCGAATTCACAGAGGTACCGCCCGGTCGATATGTCGTCGGAGTCGACCTGGTCAGGCGAATGGACGCCAAGGTGGTCTTTCCGACGACGTTTTACCCCGGCACTGCGGATCCGGCGTCGGCAACCATTGTCCAACTGGAAGGCGGTCAGGAGCGGGAACTCGACCCGATGCCGCTACCGCCGTCCCGCACTCCGTACCAGCTCACCGGAACAGTCGTTTTCGCAGACGGTAGTCCGGCGGTCGGCGCCTTCATCTCCCTGTCCGATGGTGTCGCGACGTTCAGACAGGTAGCCGTTGGGATCAAGACGGGATCAGATGGAGCGTTCAGTTTTCTCGTTCACGACGGCCTGAGCTACATCGCACGCGCATCCTTCTGGGATGAAGCCCAGCGCAAGCAGGTCAGCGGGACCGTTGGCCCATTCGTCGTTCTCGGCGACATGGGATCGGTGAAGGTGGTGTTGTCCGCCCCCCGGTGATGTGACGCGCGTTCACATCATCACGAAGGGGGAGGAGCCAGATCGCAAAAATGAGTCCTCGCGATCTTGCTTTCTGAGAAGCAGAGGCGTATACACCAAGAAGCAGTTCTCGGTCGGCTGCGGCCTCATCGTCGTGCTGATGCACACGGGCCGAAGCTCCGCTCGGTCGCGCTAAGCGCCCGAGAGGGGTTTCCACACGACCACGCACTGAACGCCGCGGCGCCACGCCCCGACGTCTCGGCGCCTTCCTGAACTACCCCTCGCAGAAACTGCCAGGGCATCTTCACGGACAACCCAAACAGCCAGCACCCACGCAAGGAGGGAGCGATGTCTGACGCTCGATGGGATGATCCGCGCGAATACGGCGAGCGCGATCGCGAAGACGAGCGGGCGCCGGTGTACGACCCGCGTGACCGCGAGGATTACGATCCGCGGGACGCCCTGATGCGTCACCTCGACTTGCCTCGCCGGGACGAACGGGAAATAGTCGTTGACCGCGACCGAGTCTACGAATTGGACGGCGAAGACAGCCGCACGCTGGCCGCCGTCGGTGCATTTCGGATCGTACCGGAACATGATCTCGATGTTCCGCACGACACCCTTGAGAACCTCCACGATCAGAGGCTCGTCGAGACGGTGGACCTGGGCGACGGTGAGCGGGGACTGACCCTTACCTCGGAGGGACGAGACCTGCTCGATTTGCACTCGATAGAGCGAGACCGCGAACCGTCACAGATGTTTTACGCCGGCGTCAGCCGCTCGCGGGAGATCGACCACGATTCGAATCTCTACGCGACGTTTCGACAGGAAGAAGCGCGACTTCGAGACGAGCACCCTGACCTTGAGATCCGACGAGTCATCCTCGAACAAGACCTGAAGCGCGAGTACCAGGCGTTCTTGCAGGAGCCGAACCGCGGTCGCTCCGACAGCGACGGCCGCCCTGGTCGCGACGAGAACGAGGTCCGTGACTGGGCGCGCGAACACGATCTGCCGTACTTCGACGACCAGGTTCATTTCCCCGACTACCGAATCGAGTACCGAGTTCGATGGCCGAGAACTTCACCAGGACGTCGAGCTCTTTACGCCGCACTACCGCGGGGCTCACGCCGCCAGCGGCGCGAAGGCAGGCTTCCGCATCTACGTGGTGGCCTCTCGCGGTGGTGGCGGTCGCTCTGGACCCCGTCCGCGCGGCATGGAGGAGTTCCTGTGACTCACGAATACCCTCCCAACAGAGCCTTCGACAGCGTCAGCATCAGCCGCGTGTCCGCTCTCCGCGACTACGGCTTGGCGCAGCGGCAGCGTGAGTTCCTGGTGACCGTCATGGTCCACTCGGGATGTTTTCTGGAGCGGCAGTACTGCGAGTTCACCGGTACGGTACGCGGCCAGAACAGCCGTGAGTTCATTGCCAGACTGGTGGCGCGTGGATTCGTGCGAGTCATCGAGCCGGGGCTCGTCCGACGTGGGCGCCTGTACCACGTCCACCACAAACCGTTCTACGAAGCGATCGGCCAAGCGGACAACCGCAACCGCCGTCTTCGCACGATCGGCCGGATGGTCGAACGGGTGATGATTCTTGATGCTGTGCTGGGCGATCGACGCCGCTGGTGGTTGAGTCCCGAATGCGACAAGCGAGCCTTCTTCGACGTCACGCACCAGACCGGACTGCAGCCGGAGGAATATCCGCACATCACGTTTGGGTCAGGGCCACGAAGGACCGTCCGTTGCTTTCCCGACAAGCTGCCCATCGGCATCGAGAAGGAGGACACCAGTCGGTTCGTGTTCCTGTACCTGGTGAACCGGCGGATCCCGGTGGACTTCCGCCAGTTCCTAATCCGTCACCGCGACCTCTTCGCCAACCTGCATTGGTGGACGCTTCGTCTGCTTGTGCCGCGGCGCTTCAGAAAGGCCGTGGCGCTCTACAAGGCGGCCGTCCGAGAGGAACTCTGGACTCCGCTGAATCCGAGCGTGAGGAAGTCTCTGGAGATGTACTTTCGTGAACGTCAGGAGCAAGGCGGCCACCTGGGAGATCCGTCCGATCGCTACGTCGCGCAGGAGTTCCGGAAGCAGGGCATGCCGAAGATCCAAGCCCTCTATCGGGCCTGGCGACGCTCAGGAGACAAGGTTCTCTGGCAGTCATCTTCGACCTGTCTGCGCGACGATTGGTCCTACGGCCGATCGGCCGTCGAGGTTCAGTTGTTGAACCGCCAGTACCTCCAGCTCACGGGCTCTATGGACCGGGATGTATGGGCCAAGAGGGGGGCGAAGCGAAAATCGCGTCAGGTTGGCCCCCCGGTTTCGGCACCTTCTCTGGACGTTTCTTCCCCCCTGGTGGCTCCATGAGCGTTCGCTTCGTGCAGGCGTCTGAATCACAGCACCTTGCTGCGGAGGCGCGATCGAGGCGGCGTTCTTTGCCGCCGTCACTGTCGGTGTCGAGATCGCAGTCGGTGAACCAACGATGGCGTGAACGACCCCGGTGTCCTGTCCTGCGAGTGACCCCAGGGCGTCGAGGCGGGTCGTTCACGCCATCGTTGGTCGTGCCGCATGTCGCTATCTGTGCACACAGGTTGTGCACGACGAACGCGCTGTTCGCGTGCTCGTGTTCGTATCCAGATCCGCAGGGATGAAGCGGCGGATGATCGCACAGAAATCGGCTCGCGCGCGTCCCAACGTTTCCCGGAAGGAACGCCGCCTTTGCGGATCCGGATCCCGCTGCCGCGCCATCGCGCACTTCATGCTGGCGCCGTGCTCAGCCTCGTCAATGCTCTTCGCTTCGCTTCGACCCGGCCGGCGGCCGGGCCTTCGGGCATTGACGACGCCTGCGCGCGGCACGACTTGGGCTATTGCGCGATGGCCGGCTTTCTGATAGCTCGGGCGGGCCGAGAAAAGCGAGTTGACGCGGGATTTCCGCAGGCGTATGTTGATGTATCGCGTCTGTGCCCCAACGGCACATCCTCCGCATCGCACCCAGTGCATGCAGAGCGCGTTTCAGTCGTCGCCCCAAGGGCACGATTCAAGCGCCCCCCAACAACATCGCGTCAGGCTGTTACGGCGTCACACGGCGCGTGAATCGGCGCGCACCTGACTCGCGATCACACGGACTCTCTTCGGCGCATCGCCTCGAAGGCCGGGCGTCGTTGAGAGTGGCGTTCACCGAGGCGCACGCGCGTCCAAGTTTCGGCTGAACGCTTCGCAGATGACGGTCGCGTGCCACGCGACGACCGTCAACGCGCGGAGCCAGGCTCCCCGCGGTTCGATGTCGGCAACAGCCCTCATCCGCGCTCCACGGACATCGGCGCGCCGACTCCAAGTCGGCGCGTCGGAGCGCGCAATCCCAGCACAACACGAATCGTCATGAATCGCCCTTCTTGGGGGACCTCCATGGACTTCGTTGATCGTGGGGATGACCGACCGGAACCGATCGCAGTTGCGCGGTGCCGCGAGTTGCTCGGCCATGAGGCCGACACGCTGACTGATCAGGACGTCGAACTGATCCGTCGGCACGCCGAGACGATGGCGCAGGTCGTGGTCCAGATGTTCGTCGAGAGCCGTCGGATATCGGGGTAATCACCGTGCCTTGTCGACGCACCTTGCCCGCGCCCACGATTGGGTCTAATCTGCCGCTGATGGTCGGCGCGGTGATCTACGTTCGCGTCAGTACGAAGGAGCAGACGGAGAACCTCAGTCTGCCGACCCAACTCCGTGCCTGCGAGGAGTACTGCCGTCGTCAGGGCTACGAGATCCTCGGACGCTTCCACGAAGAAGGCGAAAGCGCCAAGACCACGGACCGCAGTCAGCTCCAGACACTGCTGAAGTACTGCCGCACGCACAAGGGTAAAGTCCACTTCGTCGTCGTGTACAACCTCACGCGATTCGCGCGGGAGAAGTACGACCACTTCGCGCTCCGCGCACACCTGAAATCGCTCGGCATCTCCCTGCGGTCGGCCACCGAGCCGATCGACGACACGTCCACCGGCAAGTTGATGGAAGGGGTGCTGGCGTCCTTCGCGCAGTTCGACAACGACGTGCGCTCTGACCGCACCCGCGCGGGTATGCGCGCCGCACTGGAACTCGGCCGATGGACCTTTCCTGCGCCGATCGGCTATCTGAACGCGCCGAAATGGTCCGGCAAGAGCCTAGTGCCGGACCCGGAACGTGCGCCACTCATCGCGCGTGCGTTCGAGGACCTCGCAACGGGGCGATTCACGAAGCAAGAAGTCATTGCCCGAATGACCGAGGCCGGCTTGCGTACGCGACGCGGATTGGTGCTCTCGCCGCAAAGCTTCGGCCAGATGGTGCGAAACTCGATTTACGTCGGCAGGATCGAGAGCCCGGACTATGGCGTGTCAACCCGCGGCGATTTCGAGCCGCTGATCGACGAGGCCACGTTCTATCGCGTGCAGGCGGTTCTCGATGGTCGCGTCGTCGTCGCAGGGCCACGACCGCGGCATCATCCGGATTTTCCGCTCAGGGGATTCGTGCGGTGCGAGACGTGCGGCCGTCCGCTGACGGGCAGCTGGTCGAAGGGCCGGAACGGCCATTACGCGTACTACCACTGCCAGCGGCAGTGCCGGGCGGTCAACATCAGCAAGGCGACGCTGGAAGGGGCCTTCGTCGATGAGCTCGCATTGTTGCAGCCAACGCCTGGTTACATGCGGCTGGTCAAGGACCGAATCCTCTGCGTGTGGGAGCAGCGTCGGGCTGAAGCGAAGGACCGGACGACGGAACGGCAACGACGGGTGAGTGCCATCCAGCAGAAGCTGGACAAGCTGGACGAGGCGTTCCTCTACGCGGAGGCGATCGACGTCACGACCTACGGCCGGCAACGCGACAAGCTGCGCGAGGAGCTGACGCTGGCCAAGATCGATCATCACGCCGAGGCGGTCGATGAACTCGACGTGGAGGGCATCCTGGCCTTCGCAGAACGCATTCTGCCGCGCGCCTCAGACCTCTGGGTGCAAGCCTCGCTCGATTACAAGCAGCGGCTGCAGCAGCTGTTCTTCCCTGAAGGAATCGCGTACGACGGAAATCGGTTTAATCGAACCGCCGTAACGGCACCACTTTTCAAGTACTTGGCGCCGTCCGAGAGCGCTGATGAAAGAGTGGTGAGCCGCGATGGAATCGAACCATCAACCCGCAGATTAAGAGTCTGCTGCTCTGCCAATTGAGCTAGCGGCCCACACCGGGAAGGTGCAAGAACCGAAGTATATCAGAAGCCGCGCTGCACATCCTGCCCCGATTGGACAGCCGACATCCAAAGTGCGGCCATACTGGAGATGACGCCCGTGCGCGGTACCGATCTTGCGCACGAGAACGGCGGCAGATCGCATGACCTCATCTGCAGGATGACAGACGCCCTTGGACAACGCTTCGCACTTCACCGCCACCGTCGCCGCTACCGCCACCGCCGTCCCTCCCCACATCCTCACCCGCGAAGAGGTGAAGAGCTACATGCGGCAGGTGTTCGACGTCGGTGAGCGCCGCCTCGACGCCATCATGACGGTCATCGATCACGCCCAGGTCCACGCGCGGCACTCGATCTTCCCCGTCGCCGACATCGTCGCCCCGCGCTCGCTGGCGCAAAAAAGCAAAGACTACGAGCAGCACAGCATCAGCCTCGGACAGCAGGCCGCCGAGGCCTGCCTGGGGAATGCCGGGATGACGCCGCGCGACATCGACCTCATCATCACCGTCTCGTGCACCGGCTTCATCATCCCGTCGCTCGACGCCCATCTCATCAACCTGATGGGCTTCCGCGCCGACGTCCGGCGGATGCCGCTGACCGAACTGGGCTGCGCCGCCGGGGCGATGGCGCTGACCCGCGCCGCCGAATTCGTCCGCGCCTTCCCCGACAAGACCGTCCTGATCGTGTCAGTCGAGCTCGCCACGCTCACCTTTCAGCGCGGCGACCTCTCGCAGGCAAACCTGATCTCGTGCGTGCTGTTCGGCGACGGCGCCGCCGCCGCGATCGTCACCGGCCGCCCCGCCGCGGGTCCGCGCATCCTCGACTCGGAGACCTACACGTTCCCCCAGTCGCTCGACGCCATGGGCTTCGAGCTCCGCGACACCGGCTTCCACATCCTGCTGTCGAAGGACGTCCCGCAGATGGTCCGCGACGGGATCAAGGGCCTCGTCGATCGGTTCCTGGGCCGGGCCGGGCTGACGCGCGACCGCATCGCCGCCTACATCCTCCACCCCGGCGGACAGAAGCTGCTGACCTACATGGAAGAAGAGCTCGGACTGAGCCGTGCCGAGACGCAGTTCTCCTGGGAAGTGCTCGGCCGCTACGGCAACCTGTCGAGCGCGACGATTCTGTTCATCCTCCACGAATGGCTCACGAAGAGAACAATGCACCGCGGCGACTACGGCCTCGCCGCCGCGTTCGGGCCGGGGTTCAGCGCCGAGATGCTGCTGCTGCAATGGGACTGATGCGCGCGCCCGGGCGATGACGCGAGCAGCCGGCCGATGATCACCGCCTACGCCGTGCTCGGCCTCGTCGTCCTGCAGCGCCTCGGCGAGCTGTGGTACTCGGCGCGGAACACGCGGGCGCTGAAGGCGGCCGGAGGCGTCGAACACGGGCACCGGCACTACCCCGTGATGGTCCTGCTGCACGCGGCATGGCTCACGACGATCGCCGCCGGCATTGCCAGGGACCCCGCCATCCGGCTCTTCCCGCTCGTGCTCTTCCTGCCGCTGCAGTTCCTCCGGCTCTGGGTGCTGGCTACGCTCGGCCCGTACTGGACCACGCGCGTCATCACCCTCCCCGGCGCGCCGCTGGTGCGCCGCGGGCCGTATCGCTTCCTGCGCCACCCGAACTACCTGATCGTCGTCGGTGAAGTCGCCATCCTGCCGCTGGTCTTCGGACAGGCGCTGACCGCAATCGTGTTCTCCCTCGCGAACGGCGCCCTCCTCGCCTGGCGGATCCGGATCGAGAGCGCCGCCCTGGCCCCGCGCCAGGGGCTGCCCGGCAAGGATAGAATGCCCGCCTGAGAGCCGGATCCGGCGACGACCTGGCGATCGGCGCGTTCGGCCGCGAGAGAGCAGGGGTGACGCCGGAATGGGAGAGACGACAGCATGAATCTTTACATGGTGCGCCACGGCCAGACCGCCGCCAGCCGGGAGAACAGATTCAGCGGCAGCTCGGATCCGCCGCTCACCGCGGTCGGCGAGGCGATGGCGCAGTCATTCGCCGCGGCCTATGCGTCGCTGCCGTGGCAGGCGATCTTCACCAGCCCGATGCTGCGCGCCCGGCAGACCGCGGCTCCGCTGTGCCAGCTCACCGGCCTGGAGCCGATCGTCGAAGAGGGCTTGAAGGAGATCAGCTACGGCGAGTGGGAAGGGCTCGAGCAGGCCCAGGTGAAGGCGCGCTGGCCCGCCGCGTTCGAGTACTGGGCAGACGACGTCGCGAGCCGGGGCACGCCGGGCGGCGAGACGGCGTTCGACGTCGCGGCGCGGGCGATGCGGGTCGTCGAGCGCATCCGCTCGACCACCGACGGGAACGTGCTGATCGTCTCGCACAAGGCGACGCTGCGGGTGATCACCTGCGCGCTGCTCGGGCTCGATGTCCGGCTGTTTCGTGAGCGACTCGCGCAGCCGGTCGCCAGCGTGACGATGTTCACCGTCACGACCGAACAGACGCAGCTCTCCAGATTCGGCGATCGCGAACACCTCTCCGAGGAGCTGAGGAACCAGGAAGGGACGTGAGGCTGGTGCGCCCGGCTGGATTCGAACCAGCGACCTTTGGCTTCGGAGGCCAACGCTCTATCCAGCTGAGCTACGGGCGCGCAAACGCGAAAAAGTGTGCAGGCCAACCGCGAGCATGGTGCGCCCGGAGGGATTTGAACCCCCGACCTACGGGTTCGAAGCCCGGCGCTCTATCCAGCTGAGCTACGGGCGCCTGGCAAACTCGCTGTGGCGCCGCTCGGCGGCCGGGCCGCGAACGACTGTCCATCATACCGACCAGACGCCCGGGTGCGCAATACCGGAGACCGGTGGCAGCAGCCCGTTTTCACCCCGTGAGGCGACTTTTTCTAAGCCCAACGGTAGATGGCCCCCGCCGACATATCCGTGGGATACTCTTCCTATCCCCGGGCATGGAACCACACCTCGTCCTTGTCGTCGACGACGACCGCGACACGCGTGAGCTATACAAGCTCGTGTTCGAGGTCGCCGGCTACCGCGTTGCGGAGGCTGAGTCATGCGCCGCGGCGCTGGAGTCTGCCGGCCGGCTTCACCCCGACGTCGTCGTCACCGACTGGATGCTTGGCGACGGCGACGGCCTCTCTCTCTGCCGCGAACTCCGCCGGCACGGCCGGACGCGCCTGATTCCGGTCGTCGCCGCCACCGGCATGACTCTCAGCGACGAAGTCCGCCTCCGCGCCCGTCAGCTCGGGTGTGAAACCTTCCTGACCAAGCCCCTCGACATGGACCAGTTGGTCCGCGCCGCGACCGCGGCAATCCAGGGCCGGCAGGCGAGGCTTCTCAGGGCTGCCGCGGTGCATGTCCGGCGCGAGGCGGCTCGCGCCTGCCTCAGCACAGCGGAAGCCTCATCCACCCGTCGCGCCGCCGCCGCCGGCCTGCTTGCCGCGTCCCGAGCCCGTGTGCGCGAGTCCGTGGCGCTCATCATTGCCGACGACAGCGGACGCTACGTCGCCGCCAACGACCGCGCCGCCGAGCTGACTGGCTACGCGCCCGGCGTTTTGACGACGTTGTCGGTGGGCGACCTGAGCGCGGATCCGCAGACGTCGTCGACGGACACCCTCTGGACCGAGTTCATGGCATCGGGGGCGCAGGAAGGCGTCTATCTCGTGAAGCGCGGCGACGGCGCCTCGATCCCGCTGCGCTACGTCGCCTATGCGAACATCGCACCGGGACTGCACCTGAGCGCCCTCAGTCCGGCCGTGCCGGTGAAGTCTCTCCCGCACGTCGCCTGACGCGCGACTCCGCCGCGCGGTTCAGGCCGGCGGCAGCGGGTTTCTCGCGAAGCACAAGTCCTCGACGACGCGGCCGCCGATGAGGTGCTCCTGGACAATCCGCTCCGCATTCTCTGGCGTCACGTTCCGATACCAGGTGCCCTCCGGATACACGACACAGATCGGCCCGGCCGTGCACATGCGCAGGCACTGGCACTTGGTCCGGTAGCACGGGCCGTCCGGACCGGCGATGTTGAGCGCCTTCATCCTGTCCTTCAGATAGACCCAGGTTCGCTCTCCGTCCGCAGGATCCGCGCAATCGGGGCCGAGACAAATGAACAGATGCCGCGTCAGACGGCCGACGCCGAATGCGGCCGCCGCTTCTTCCGGTGTGTCGTACGCGCCCTTCGCCATGACGACGATGATAACGCGGCGTGGCACCCGGCTTGCTCGCTTGAATCGCGAAGGAGACTCCATGGCCCAGCAGGATACGCAGAAGGATCAGGCTCAGCAGAAGGACTTCCCGCCGAACAGGGAAGAGCAGGTCCGCGGCATCGCCGACACCGAAGTGGACGACGCGGACGAGGACTTCGACGAAGACGACGAGCTGGACGAGGAAGAGGAAGACTCGGAAGGAGCGATCTAATCAAACCGCATCGCGACGCAGCCGTGATCCTCGACGTCGACGGAACGCTCGTCGACAGCAACGACGCGCACGCGCGTTCGTGGGTCGAGGCGTTTGCCGACGAGGGGATCGCGGTTGCGTACGAACCGGTCCGCCGGTCGATCGGGATGGGAGGAGACAAGCTGATGCCCGCCGTGGCGCGCATCGAGGAGGACTCGCCGCAGGGGCAGCGGATTGCCAAACGCCGCGGCGAGATCTTCAAGAGCCGCTGGCTGCCCGGTCTGCGCGGCTTTCCGGACGCCCGGGCGCTGCTCGAGCGCCTGAAGCAGGACGGCTTCACGCTGGCGGTCGCCAGCTCGGCGAAAGGGGAGGAGCTCGACCCCCTGCTCGAGGCCGCCGGCGTCCTCGACCTCATCGACGTCAAGACGTCGTCGGACGACGCGGCCGAGTCGAAGCCGGATCCGGACATCGTCTCGGCGGCGGTGGAGAAGGCGGGATGCGCGGCGGCGCGCGCCATCATGATTGGCGACACGCCCTACGACGTCGAAGCGGCCCGCCGCGCCGGTGTGCGCGTCGTCGCGTTCGAGTGCGGCGGATGGCATGGGGCCGAGCTCGCCGCGGATGCGGTGTATGCCGACGCCTCCGATCTGCTGCGGCGCTACGACGAGTCGATCTTCGCCCGCGCAATCGCGGCCGGAAAGGCTGGCTAGCGCCGCACCCTGGCGGGCTTTGGAGCCTTCCTGTGCGCTGTCGCCGGCTTTGCCCCGGTCGCCGCTGCCGCCTTCGCCGTCGTCGTCTTTCCAGCCTTCGCTTCGGCGGCCTGGTATTTCCTGAACACCAGTTCCAGATCGGCGGGCTTCGTGGTCCGCAGCCGCCCCCAGAGATCCCCGACCTCCTTGAACCGCTGAGGCGCGGTGACGATCGTGAAGTCGCGCGGATCGATCTTGTCGTCGAGCTCCTGCCAGCGGAGCGGCGTCGAGACGCCGGCGAAGTCGCTCGCCCTGGCGCTGTAGGCGGTCGCGAGGGTCTTGCCGAGAATGTTCTGCAGGTAATCGACGTAGACCGAGCCGCGCGGCCGGGCGCGGACGGTGCGCTCGACGGTGGCGACTTTCGGATGACGCGTCGCCATCACGGTCGCGACGATCTGGCAGAAGAGCATCCCGGACTCGTACGACGTGCCGGGCGGCAGCGGAATGTAGATGTGCAGCGCCGCTCGAGCCGGAGGTCTTCGGCACCGCCGGCACCTTGAGCGAGGCCAGCTCGTCGCGGATCCAGCGGGCGACGTCGAGGACGCGGGCGAAGGGCGTGCCGTCGCCGGGATCGAGATCGAGGGCGACGTAGTCGGCGTCGAGCGGCGAGGTGACGCGCGAAAACCACGGGTCCTGCGAGATCGCCGCAATCTGCGTCATATAGAGCAGCGTCGTCAGCGAGCCGCCGATCAGGCGCTGGGCATCCGGCTCGGAGATCGGGTCGAGATCGTCCGGCAGCGTTTCGATGCGCACGCCGGCGGGAGGCTTTTCGAGCCGGGAGCGCTGCTGGTAGAACGCCGGGCCGGCGATGCCGTTCGGGAAGCGCTTCATGACCAGCGGCCGGTCCGCGACCGCCGGCAGGATGAGCGGCGCGACGGTCGCGTAGTAGCGGAGCAGCGCCCCTTTGGTCAGCTTGCCCTCGGGCCAGAAGATCTTGGCGGGGTTGGTGATGCCGACCTGCGACCCGTCGGGCAGATGGACGACGCCGTCCTTGCGGGCGTCCTCGAGCGCCTGCAGCTGATCGACCACCGAGTCGCCCGGTGCGTTGGCGGCGGCGGGTTTCCGGCGGCGTGTCGGCGCGGCGGCTGCCGCGGGAGCGGGGCTTGCCAGTCGTCTCGGTTTCTCGCGCACTACGTCCTCCGGCCGCTTGTCGTCGCGAAGACCCAGGTAGACCGGATGACGGAGCTTGCCGTCGGCGGTCCATTCGGTGAACCTCACCTGGGCGACGAGCTCGGGGCGCACCCAGTGTGCCGGCTCGTTGGTGCGAATCCGCGCCGCGAACGGCGATTCGCCGGCGGTCTCGCTCCTGCAGCAGCTTCCAGACCCGCGCCAGCTCGTGCTGATTGAAGCCGGTCCCGGTATGGCCGACGTAGGTGAGCGCGCCGCGGTCGTGGACGCCGAGCAGCAGCGCGCCGAAATGCTGGCGCGTCTGCCGGGGCTCGGTCCAGCCGCCGATGACGAACTCCTGCTCGTGGACCACCTTCAGCTTCCGCCACGACGGGCTGCGGCGGCCTGATTGGTACGGCGCCCGCGCCTCCTTGACGATCAGCCCCTCCCAGCCCTCCGCCAAAGCTCGCGCCTGGAGCGCGCGGCCGTCGTCTGCGGCCTGCTCGCTGATGCGCAGGGCCTCGTCGCCGGCCGGGAAGCGCCGCTCGAGGCGGAGGCGGCGTTCGGTGAGCGGCAGCCCGCGCAGGTCCTCGTCACCGTCGCGGAGCAGGTCGAAGGCGATGAACGCGACCGGCTGCGATTTCTCGCTCGACTCGACGTCGCGCGAGGCGGTGAGGTGGATGCGCCCCTGCAGCTGCTGGAAGCCGGCGGGCCGGCCGCGGGCATCGAGCGCGACGATTTCGCCGTCGAGGAGGAGCGGTGCCTTCAGGCGGGCGCGGAAGGCGTCGAGGGCGCGGACGAGGGCGGGGAACTGCGAGGTTTTTTCGTTGCCGAGCCGCGACCAGATGCGCACGCCCGAGGCGGCGCGTCCCGGGGCGACGTGGACGATGGCCCGGATGCCGTCGTATTTCGGCTCGTAGATCAGCCCGCCGCCGGTCAGCGGCGCGTCCGCCAGGGTCGCGAGCATGGGCTTGAGCGTGTCGGGGGTGTCGCGCCATTTCATCGCGTCTTCGATGTTACAGGATGCGGCGCCGCCTCCGGATCCCTGCCGCGGCGCGCCGGATTGTGCAATTCTGTGCACCGGGTGCGGATTGGGCCCGGCCGGACCGATAATCAGGTCTGCGCCACCGACAGCAAGGAGACAGCATCATGGCCGCGCGTCCGACCTGGAAGGGCTTCCTCAAGATCAGCCTGGTGAACATCCCGGTGCGGGTGTTCCCCGCCACCGACGCGGCGGCGACCATCAGCTTCAACCAGCTTCATGCCGAGTGCCAGACGCGCATCCAGCAGAAGCGGTGGTGCCCGCCCTGCCAGCGCGAAGTCCCGATGTCGGAGATTGCCAAGGGCTACGAGTTCGAAAAGGGACGCTACGTCGTGATGACCGAGGAGGACGTCGCCAAGGTGCGGCCCGAATCGACCCGCGTCATCGACCTGGTGCAGTTCGCCGATGCCTCGGCGATCGATCCGATCTACATCGAGCGGCCGTACTACCTGGCGCCGGACGGCGCGATGGCGACCGAGGCCTTCGCGGTGATTCGCGAGGGGATGAAGGGCAAGGCGGGCATCGGCAAGCTGGCGCTCTACGGCCGCGAGTACCTGGTCGCCGTGCAGGCGCGCGAGAAGGGGCTGGTGATGTACACGATGCGCCATGCCCGCGAAGTCCGCAGCATGGACGCCATCGACGAGCTCGGCTCGGTGCCGGCGAAGGTCAAGCCGGAGGAGATCAAGCTGGCGAAGCAGGTCATCGGCAACTTCGAAGGGGAGTTCAACCTGTCGGAGTACCGCGACGAGTACCAGGAGGAGCTGCAGCGGATCATCGACGCCAAGATCGCCGGCGAGGAGGTGGTCGCGGCCGAGGACGAGACGCCGCCGAAGGTCGTCAACCTGATGGACGCGCTGCGCCAGAGCCTCGATCGGGTGAGCACGGCCAAGAAGAAGGCGGTGAAGGCGGAGATCGAGAAGCCGGCGAAGGCCATGCCGCGCAAGCGCGCCGCGCGCGGCTAGCCGGCGTTGTATTGATCGACGATCTGGTCGCGGACCCACTGCGGCGACGATCCCTGGCCGCAGCGGATGGTGATGCGTCCGGGGCCGTGGCCCCCCTTGATGTCGATGCGCCACTGCCCGGCGCTGGCCTCCGGGTGGACCGTCAGAATCGCCCCGGGCACCCCGAGGTCGCGCAGTGCCGCCCTGGCAATCCGCTCGACATCCTGCTGCTCCAATGTTCCTCCGGGCATCCGTCGCACTCCTCCAGATGGCTCGCGCGGATCGATTCCACGCTCGTGTGACGGGATGGCGGCATTCTGCGCCACGGCCGCATGGCGCGTCAATCGGGAAGGGCCTGGAAGTCTGGAAACGTGGGGAATCTGGGGTGGATGACGGGGATCGAACCCGCGACATCCGGAACCACAATCCGGCGCTCTACCACTGAGCTACACCCACCACACGCCGTCCGGAGCGCTGCCGGCCGGTCGGCCGCGAGCCTCACAAGAGCAGACAAGTCTAGCACCGCGCCGCGAGCAGGAGCAACTGTCGCGGCGCGGTCAGCCGACCTCGCGGATCGTCCGGCCGGCCTTGCGGGCGCTGGCGCAGTCGGCGAGCGCGTCGGGCAGCTCGACGAGCGCCCCCGACTCGACCCGGACGGCGGTCGGGAAGACGTGCGCGGCCTTGCTGGTCTTGGCGTTGTACATCAGCTGATCGGCGCGGTGAATCAGCTCGGCGGCGAGCTTGCGGGCGACGCCGCGGCGCTCGGCCACCGGTCCGAGCTGCAGGCAGACGACGCCGACGTCGACGCAGACCGGGCGCGACGCGAGGCGGCGATCGTCGCGGCTCCAGTCGTGGCCTTCGACGGCGTCCTTGAAGCGGTCCGCGATGTCGACCGCCTCGACGCATCCCGGCAGGTCCGGAATCAGGAAACAGAACTCGTCGCCGCCGAAGCGCGCGTGCAGATCGCGCGAGTCGCCGCTGCGCTCGAGTGCCAGGAAGTCCTCGGAGCGGATCTGGTCGGAGAGGATGCGCGCGACGCGCTCGATGATCTTGTCGCCGACGGCGTGCCCGAGCGTGTCGTTGTAGGACTTGAAGCTGTTGATGTCGACGACGCCGACGCCGCACCAGCGGACCCGCTGCTCGACGGCGAGGAACGATTCGACCCGCTCCATGAACCAGTCGAAGTTGAGCAGCTTGGTCTTGGGATCGCGGTGCGACTTCTCGGTCAGGCCGGCGACGACCTCCTCGAAGTAGCGGGCGATGTTGCTGACGGTGACGTCCTTTTCGGTCAGCTGCCGCTGCAGCCGGGCCATCTTCTCGGCGAACCCCTCGGCCATCGCCCGGATGGCGTCCTGCTTGGACTCCTCGACGAGCTGGCGCTGGCTGGCGACGACGGATTCGATGGCCTTGAACAGCCGAGCTTCCTGGTCGTCGTCCAGCTGGATGCGATCACGGACCCAGTCCCGGAGGTCCGCCGTGGTCAGCAGGGGGCTCGACGGTGTACTACCGTCCTCGGGATCGCCGACCGGAAAGAGCGTGGGCATGGCCATGGACGTCAGCTCTACATCAAGGGATGTGCCGTCGAGGCAGGACACAAGCGACATTCGCGCCAACCGGACCCCCGCCATGAGAACAGGCGCAAAAACTCAGGTTCGGGCTTCCCTGTTCCAGTTCCCGACGTTCGGAGCGTCTCGAATCGAGACGGATCCATGCCTTGTTTTCTGGAAAAGCTCTACAACTTGTTGGAATTTCCTGCACCGCTGGCCGCCACTGCCGCCTGGCGCTCCTTGATGACGATTACGGTCACATCATCACGTCTTCGGCCGAAGTCGCGGTACAGGACGGCGGCGATGATCGAGGGGTGGCGCAGGCGCAATCCCGGGTAGGCGGCGAGGTCCCACTGGGTCGCGAGCCCATCAGAATGCATGACGAAAATGGCCTTTGCCGGGACGGGATATTGATGCTCCCGCAGGCGGGGAATCGTATGACCGGCGGTCCCGTTCTGGGAGATGAAGCTCTGACGGGTGCCGGCCGCAGGCACCATGACGGTGCTGATATTGCCGACCCCCGCATATTGCGCGACGCCGCGGGCCGTATCGGTGGCGAGCATCGCGACGGCGGCGCCGCGCGTCGCCTTGAGCGCGCCGTGCACGTCCTCGATCACCCGCGCCGGCGGCAGCTCGTGGGCGCGCCGGAAGACGGCCATCGCCTCGCGCGACGCGGTGTGAGCCGCCAGGCCGTGGCCCAGACCATCGGCGACCATCACCGCCAGCCGGCCGTCGCGCAGCCGGAAGTCCCAGTCGTCGCCGCACACGTCCTCGCCCGGCTTCGAGACGATCACCGCCCCGGCTTCATAGCGGCCCGTTCCCGCCGGCGTCTCGCCGCGCCAGACGCGTGCGACAGAGACCGTCCCGGCGGGTGCGGTGTAGATTTCGCAGAAGCCGGACTGGCGCTCGATGGCGCCGAGGCCATGCCCCAGGCTGCCGCTCGTCGAGTGTCCGTCGGTCCGCGACAGCGCGACGTCGCGCATGCCCGGGCCGCGGTCCACGGCCAGCGCCTCGATCCCTTCAGGATCGCCCGGCGACAGCTCGTCGCGTATCGCCCGCAGGATCAGTTCGCCGCCGACGGCGTGCTTGGCGAGATTGGTAGCGAGCTCCGACACGACGATTTCGAGCTGTCCGGCGCGCTCCTCGGAGAAGCCGAGGCGTCCGGCGAGGGCCCGCGCGCCGCGGCGGGGCTCCGCGACCTGGCTGGGGTCGTGAACGGCGTAGGACTCGGTGAGGTTCAGCGCCACCGGAGAATCGCAATCCGGGTCCCTTCGCCGACGCGCGAATCGATGGCGAATTCGTTCGAGAGGCGGCGGGCCCCGGACAGCCCGAGCCCCAGGCCGTCCCCGGTCGTGTAGCCGTCCCTGCATCGCCAGCTCGACGTCCGGGATGCCCGGCCCGTGATCCTCGAACACCAGCCGCAGGCCGCGCCGCGTTCCTTCCTCGATCGATTCGAGCCGGACGCTTCCGCCGCCGCCCGTAGGTCAGCGTATTGCGCGCCAGCTCGCTCGCCGCGGTGACGATCTTCGTCTGGTCGACGATGTTGAAGCCGAGCTCGACGGCGCGCTGCCGCACCAGCCTGGCGGACCGCGACGATGTCCTCGGACGAGTGGATCGCCCGCTCCTCGCTACTGCGGACCGGCATCCTCGTGCCCCCTCGCCTCGACGCGGCTGCGGAGCAGCGCCATCCCCCGTTCGACGTCGAGGGCGGTGCGCACGCCGGACAGCGACAGCCCGAGCTCGACGAGCGTGATCGCGACCGCCGGCCGCATCCCGACCACCACCGTCTCGGCGTCGAGCACGCGCGACATCGCGGCAATGTCGCCGAGCATCCGGCCGATGAACGAGTCGACGATCTCGAGCGCCGAGATGTCGATGAGCACCCCCTGGGCGTGGGCGGAGACGATGCGCGCGGTCAGGTCGTCCTGCAGCGCCATCGCCAGGCGATCGTGCATATCGACCTGGATCGTGACGAGCAGGCACCTGCCCATCTTGAGGATCGGGATGCGCTCCACGTCAGCGCTCGTCCCGCTCGGGCGCGTGGCGCGGCGCGCGGTCGTCCGGATCGCGCCGCTTCGGCGGCTGGGCCGCGACCACCGCCAGCCCGGAACGCTTCAGCGCGACGGCGAACGCATCGGCGAGGGTCGCCTTGGTGATCACCGCTGCCCAGGTCGACGCCGAGGTGGACGATTGTCTGGGCGATCTGCGGCCGGATGCCGCTGATGATGCAGTCGGCCCCCATCAGCCGGGCCGCGGCGACGGTCTTCAGCAGATGCTGCGCCGTCAGCGTGTCGACCGTCGGCACGCCGGTGATGTCGATGATCGCGATGGCGGCGCCGCTGTCGACGATGCGCTGGAGCAGGCTCTCCATCACCACCTGGGTGCGCGCGCTGTCGAGCGTGCCGATGAGCGGCAGGGCGAGGATGCCGTCCCAGAGCGTCACGACCGGCGTCGACAGCTCCATCAATTCCTGCTGCTGGCGGGCAATCACCTGTTCGCGGCCGCGCTGGAAGAGCTCCATCGTATAGAGGCCCAGCCGATCGAGTAGCGCATTCACCTCCAGCGTCGTCGTCGTCAACGTCGCGCCCGACAGCGTGCCGGCGAGCCGCTCGAAGACCGGCTGCTTGAGCGAAAAGATGAAGGACGCGGTTTCCGAGGGGGAGAAGCCCTGCTGTGCCCGGGTGGAGGAGAGGTCGGCGAGCATCTCGCGGACGCCGTGCCAGGCCGGTCCGTGGATGTCCGACTGGCCGCTGCCGATCGCTCCCTTCAGCAGCGACAGGAATCGCTGCGAGTGATCGGCGATTTCGTGGTGCGTGGTGCGGTCGGAACGGAAGCCGGGAACGCTCGTCTGTCCCTCGATCCACTGCTTCAGCAGCGACGACTCGTCGCGCTGGAGGATCTGGTTGAGTGAAGTCGCACCGTCTGCAGCCATGGATGTGTGAGCTCCTTCAATAGGCGCCGGACCGCGGTTCAGGCGCCCTGGATTATAGCGCGCGGCCGAGCGCCGCCCGGACCGCGTCCGGCAGCGTCTCGCGGGACCACTCCGCCTTGGGCATCAGCCCGGCGTTCTGGGCCCGGAACGCCCGCTCCTCCCCAGGCTCGAGGACATTGCTGCTGGCGATCACGACCGGCAGCCCGGAGGTCGCGGGATCGCCGCGCAGCGCCGCCAGGACGTCACGTCCCGTCATCCCCGGCATGACGAGGTCGAGGACGACGACGTCGGGCTGTTCGTTGGCGGCGCGGCGGAGGCCCTCGTAGCCATCGGCGGCCTCGGACACCTCGAACTCGGCTCGCGGCAGGTATTCGCGGAACATGTACCGTGCCACCGGGTCGTCGTCGATGATGAGGACGCGGAGCGGAGGTCCCTGCCGCCTCTCGCCTCGACCGGGGCGGGAGGCCCGTGCCGTCACCTCCGCCGCCGGCGGTTCCGCGCTGTCCTCGGCCGCGGGCCCCCGATACGTCAGCGGCAGCACCGCGGAGAACACCGACCCGACGCCCGGTTCGCTGGCGACGGTGAGCGAGCCGCCGAGCAGTTCCGCGAGGCGCCGCGACAGCGGCAGGCCGAGACCGGTGCCGGGCGCCCGGGTCTGGAGCGGGTGCTCGATCTGCTCGAACTCCTCGAAGACCAGGTGGACGTCATCGGTCGCGATGCCGATGCCGGTATCGGCGACGCGCAGCGTCATCAGGCCGCGGCCGGCGTCGAGCGACGCCGAGATCCGCACCTCTCCCCGCTCCGTGAACTTCAAGCCATTGGAAACGAGGTTGCGCAGAATCTGCGACACCTTGGTCTCGTCCGTCCACATCGGCGGCAGGTCCGACGCGTCTTCGAAGACCAGCGCGACCGATTGCGTGAGGAGCAGCGGCCGCAGCATGCCGCGCAGCGCGCCGAACACCTCCTCGATCGTGAACCGCGTCGGCCGCACGACGGTCTTGCCGGCCTCGACCTTGGCGAGGTCGAGCAGATCGTTGACGAGCGTCCAGAGCTCGTCGGCGGCCTGACGGATGAAGCCAATCTCCGGCTCCGGCACGCAGTGCCGCGCGAGCCGCGAGTCGCGCAGCAACTCCGAGAGGCCGATGATGGCATTCACCGGGGTCCGGAACTCGTGCGTCATGTGCGACAGAAAGCGCGACTTCATTTCGTCGGCGCGGCGAAGCGAGTCGGCCTGGGCGTCGAGCTCGACATAGAGCGCAACGACGCCGCGGTTGGTGTCCTCCAGCTCGCGATTGAGCCGGGCCAGCTCGACCTGCCGGCTCTGGAGCTCGTCGAGGGCGCCCATCAGCTCGCGATTCTGGCGCTGGACCTCCTCGATCAGGCCCCCGTCGGGCCGCTGCCCCGTCTCTTCGGCGACCTGCCGCGCGCGCACCGCGGTGACGACCACACCGGGCGGCAGGGCCTTGGCGAACACGACGCGCGTGCCGGCCGGGGAGGACTCAATCGCGAAGTGATCCATGAGCCGCCTGGTGCCGGAGAGGCCGAGCCCCATCCCGGTCGCTGAGGCCGCCCGACCGTGCAGCACGTCGTCCAGATTCGGAATCCCGGGGCCGCGGTCCTCGACGCGGATGTGGAGAAGGGGCGCGGCTCCGGAGGCGTCGACGGAGAACTCCACCTCGCCGCCGGTGGCGTAGCGAAACGCGTTCCGGACGATCTCGGACACCGCCGTCGCGATACGCGTCTGGCCCTGCGGGTCGAAGCCGAGGGCCTCGGCCAGTCGCGCCGCGGCCCGGCGGGCGCTGACGACGTCTTCATCGCGGCGGAGCGCCAGAGAGAGCAGTGGGTACATGCGGGGTGGTGGCCCGGAGGACGACATCGGCACTGTACTTCCCGGATACGGAAGTGTCCAGCCGCGGACGGCAACCGCGGAGCACGGCGCCGGCCGGAGTGGGCGGCGGCCGGCACGCGGCTGAATAGCCGGCCGGCTCAGGTGTTTGCGAGAGGGTCCGGTTTTTGCTTTCCAACCTCCAGGAGTTCGTGTGTGCCGGGGGATACCGGTCCGCGATGCGAGTTGACCCAACATTACCCCGGACCCCCAGGCGCCCTTCTTTACCAGGCCCGGCTCACCAATGAGCAGGACCTCGTCGCCATTCGCCGCGACACCCGGCGCATTGCCGGGGAACACGGCCTCGAGGAACGCAAGACCCGCAGTCTGGCGGCCGCGACCTATGAGGCGGCCTGCCTGCTGGTCGCGCAGGCCGAGCGCGCCGAAGCGACGATCTCCATCGGCCCGTCGTCCGAGTTTCAGGTGGTGGTCCGCATTCCGAGATCCGGGGCGAGGGATCTGGCGGCCCTGACCGGCCCGCTCGAGGCGGTGCGCGCCGGCGTGCAGCGGCTGTCGGTCGGAGAGACCGAAGGGTCGTTCTCCGTCATGCTCGGGGTTTCACTCCCGGCCAACCGGCCGGCCGCGACCGCGATTGAGCCCCCGATTGCCACGAGAGCTGCCGAAGCACTTGCGCTTGACGATCAGGCGGAGACCGAGGGCGCCGCGCTGCGGCGGTCGCTGCGGCAGCTGCAGGCCGAGCTGCAGGAAACCAACCGCGGCGTCGTCGCGCTCTATGCCGAGCTCGACGACCAGGCCGAGCGGCTGCGGCAGGCCGAGGAGCGGACGCGCATCCTGCTCGACAGCGTCGAGGACTATGCCATCTGCATGCTCGGACCCGGCGGGGAGATCGCCAGCTGGAATGCCGGCGCCGAGCGCGTCTTCGGCTATCCGGCGGAGGAGATCGTCGGCCGCCACCTCGCGTGCTTCTATACCGAGGCCGATCGCGAGGCGGAGCTTCCGACCGGTCACCTGCGGCTGGCCGCCGTCCAGGGGCGCTTCGAGCACGAATCGCTGCGCGTCCGCCGCGGCGGAGCGGCGTTCGACGCGCTGGTTCTCATCACCGCGATGCGCCGGGCGGACGGGCCGCTCCTTGGCTTTGCCCTGGTCGTGCGCGACATCACCGAACGCAAGCGGCTCGAGACCGACCTGCGGCGGCGCGCCGACGAGCTCGCCTCGGCGAACCGCGCCAAGGAGGATTTCCTGGCGACGCTGTCCCACGAGCTGCGCACGCCGCTCAATGCCATGCTCGGCTGGACACGCCTGCTGCGCATGGGCAAGCTCGAGCCGCCGGCGATGTCGCGCGCTCTCGAGACGATCGAGCGCAACGCGCGGGCGCAGGAGCAGCTCATTGCCGACATCCTCGACGTCTCGCGGATCGTCACCGGCAAGCTGCGCATCGCGCTCCGGCCGATGGATCTCGAGCCGATCGTCGACGCCTCGGTCGACGCGATGCGGCCGACCGCCGAGGCCAAGGGAGTGCGCCTGACGACGGAGGTCGCGCGCACCGGCGCGGTGATGGGGGATCCGGATCGGCTGCAGCAGGTGGTCTGGAACCTGGTCGTCAACGCGATCAAGTTCACCCCGCCGGGAGGCATCGTGACGGTGTCGCTGTCGAAGGTCGGGGGAGAGGCCGAACTGCGGGTTGCCGATACCGGCGAAGGGATCGAGGTGTCGCTGCTGCCGTTCGTCTTCGATCGCTTTACGCAGGGGGACGTGACGGCAACGCGTCCCCACGGCGGGCTCGGGCTCGGCCTCTCGATCGTCCGGCACATCGTCGAGCTGCACGGCGGTCAGGTCGCGGCCGAGAGCGCCGGGCGCGGCCAGGGAGCGACGTTCGTGGTCCGGCTGCCGGTGCGGTCTTCACGGCCGGCGTTTTCCGGCGGCCCGGACGAGCCGCTCGCGGACGACGCTACGAACTCCTGACGTTCGCGCGCGCCGCCGCCAGGATCTGCGCGGCTGCGTCGGACCGCGTTTCCGCTTCGCTCTTCACACGCGCCGCGTCCGCGGCTGCGGCTTCCGCTTCTTCGACCTCCCGCGCGGCCTCCGCCAGCGCCGCCCGGGCCTGCGCCAGGCGGCGGTCGGCGCGCTCGGCCTCGCGGCTCGACCGGGCGGCCTCGAACTCCTCGCGCCGCGCGGCATGTTCGGCCTCGCGCACGGCCCGCGCGGCGGCGGCGGCGGCCTGGCGCGCCGCGGCCTGCGCCCGCGCGTCGCGCTCGCGCTCCCGCGCCGCCGCCGCCGATCCTGCTTTCCCGGCGGCCGCGGTCTTCGAGGCCGGGCCTGCTTCGCGCCGGGCCACCGCCGCCGCCTCCCGCGGCGCTGCCGCCGATGCCCCGGTGGATTGCGGGGCGCGGGCGGTTTGGCGCCCGCTTCCGACTGAGAGGCCGGCCAGCATCTCGAATCCCCCCGGCTGCAGCGTCGTCGTCAGCCGCCCGGGCGGGTGTTCTGCGGGCAGCGCCCTGAGCGTGGTGACGATCGCCTGACGGGTCGCGTCCGTGGCTTTTTGTCCGGCGGCCGACAGCAGCGATGCGGCCGCCTTGGCGGCGCCATCGACCGCCGCCTCGTGTGCCTTCCCGAGCGTCCGCAGATCTCCGGCCCCACCGGCGAGTACCGCCTTGTGCGCCTGGCGCATCTCCTTCGCCGCGGTCATCAGCGCGTCGTAGACGTCGCGCCGCTGCCAGTACACCTGGTTGACCGCCCAGGCCGCCAGCGGCGGCTTGGCGAGCCGCCTGATCGCCGCGGCGTCGGCGCCGGCGGTCTTCGCCAGGGCGTTGCGCGCGGCGGTGAAGTCATCTGGAGGGAGCTGATAGAGGCGATCGATCTCGGCTTCGATCCGGCGTGGCGCCATGCGCTTCATTATCGGCGATCGAGGGGGCCGGGCGCGGCGGGGGAGACAGTCCGGGAGAGAGAGGCCCGGGGGATCGGCGCGCGTCGATCCCCCGGTGCCGACGCTTACCGTCTGGTGTCGGTAATCGGTGTGACGGTCAGCTTGCGATACGTCACCTTCTCGTGATCGCCCTGCACCATGATCGGACCGGGCTCCAGTTCGTTGGCGTCGAGCGCGCCGCCGGTGACGGCCTCGAAGGTGGCGTTGTCCTGCACCTTCTTGCCGTTGAGGACGACGGTGACGCGGTTGCCGACGACGGTGGCGTCGACGGTCTGCCACTCGCCGACCGGCTTGCTGGCGTTGACGAGCGGCGCGTGCCAGGCGTAGACGGCCATGTGGCTGTGCTCGTCGGGTGGCTTGCCGTAGTCGTCCAGCACCTGCATCTCGTAGCGGCCGCGCATGTAGATGCCGCTGTTGCTCTTGGTCGGCGAGCTTGTACTCCGCGTCGATGCTTGTAGTCCTGGAACTTCTCCTTCGAGACCAGGTTGTTGGCCGGCGGGGTGTTGGTCATCGCGCCGTCGTCGACCGTCCAGCCCATCGGCTTGCCCTTGTCCTGCACGTCCCAGCTGTCCATCGACGTGCCGTTGAAGAGCTCGACCGGCGCGCCGAGCTTGTGGGCGGCGTTGGCGTCGTACGCAGCCCCATTTCGGCGGGCGGGCGCCGGTGAACTGGATCGTCTTGTCGCCGGCTTTGACCGAGCCGGTGAGCTTGCCGCCCTGCACGGTGGCGCGGAACTCCGGCGCCGTGCCGCGGGCCGGCGCGGCGGTCTGCCAGACCAGCTCGTTGTTCTCCATCTTGATCGTCGGCAGCGCGACGGGGCTGCCGCCGCGGTTCAGGAACCGGCCGGTGAGCTTCCCGCCGTCGTCCTTGACCTCGAGCCAGTAGACCCCCGGGGTATCGCCGGCGGGAGTCAGGTTCCAGCGTCCGACGAAGGGGTTGCTCTGGGCCGCCGTGCCGGCGGCGGTGAGGATCGCGAGCGCGGCCGCGGCGGCCGCACGCGCGACGAATTGACGCATCTTCATGTTGATCATCCTTGTGACTGATGAGGGCGGACGCCGGTGCCCGACGAGCGAGGCGCCGCTGGCGATGCTATTACGCCGCCGCCGCCCATATCAAGCCGCCCGATGGGGACACTCATCTTTAGGCTAAGTCGTTGCAGCCACAGGGCGATTTCACAAAAGGCCTCCGATCGACCCGGACATTTCGGCTACAATCGCCGGACGGACGGCCTATGCAGATTATCCAGAACAGGCGTGAATACGACGTGTGCGTCATCGGGTCGGGCGCCGGCGGCGGCATGGCCGCCAATGGTCCTGACCGAAGCGGGCGCCAACGTCGTGATGCTCGAAGCCGGGCCGATGTGGGATTCGGTCGACCGACTCCAACGATGTTCGCGTGGCCCTACGACACGCCGCGCCGCGGCGCCGCGATCCCGGAGCGCCAGTTCGGCGAGTTCGACGCCGCGCTGGGCGGCTGGACGCTCGAAGGGGAGCCCTACACCAACGGCGCCCGGCGACAGCTTCGACTGGTTCCGGTCGCGGATGCTTGGCGGGCGGACCAACCACTGGGGGCGCATCTCGCTGCGCTTCGGCCCGCACGACTTCAAGCGCCGCACGCTCGACGGCCTCGGCGACGACTGGCCGATCACCTACGACGACATGAAGCCGTACTACGACAAGGTCGATCGGCTGATTGGCATCTTCGGCGTCGGCCGATGAACATGCCCAACGAGCCCGACGGCATCTTCCATGCCGCCGCCGAAGCCGCGCTGCTACGAGCTGCTCATCAAGGAGGCGTCGCGAGAAGCTCGAACATCCCGGTCATCCCGTCGCGGCTGTCGATCCTCACGCAGCCGCTCAACGGCCGCGCCGGCCTGCCACTACTGCGGCCAGTGCGGCCGCGGCTGCGCCACCCACTCGAACTTCTCCTCGCCGTCGGTGCTGCTGCCGCCGGCGATGAAGACCGGAAGCTGACGATCATCACCGGCGCGATGGCGCGCGAGGTGACCGTCGACGCCAGGCCGGGCTGGCCGACCGGCGTCACCTACATCGACAAGAAGACGCAGCGCGACAACCACGTCCGCGCGCGCATCGTCGTCCTCGCCGCGAGCGCGTGCGAATCGGCGCGCATCCTGCTCAACTCCAAGTCGTCGAAGTTTCCCGCAGGGGCTGGCCAACTCGAGCGGCGTCGGTCGGCAGCTACCTGACCGACTCCACCGGCGCTCAGCGTCAGCGGCTTCATCCCGAAGCTGATGGACGGCATTCCGCACAACGAGGACGGCACCGGCGGCATGCACCTCTACATGCCGTGGTGGCTGGACAACAAGAAGCTCGACTTCCCGCGCGGCTACCACATCGAGATCGGCGGCGGGCGGCGGATGCCGATGCGCCGGCTTCGGCGGCGGCATCCACCAGTTCACCGGCGATCGACGTGCTCGGGCACGGCCGCTGTCGTTCGGCGGCTACGGCAAGCAGCTCAAGAACGACTACCGGCGGCTCTACGGCGCGACGGTGAGCTTCGCCGGCCGCGGCGAGATGATCCCGAACAAGGACAGCTACTGCGAGATCGACCCGACCGTGGTCGACCAGTGGGGCATCCCGGTGCTGCGCTTCCACTTCAAGTGGAGCGACTACGAGATCAACCAGGTCGAAGCACATGCAGGAGACCTTCCGCGCCATCATCCACGAGATGGGCGGGACGCCGATCGCGAGATGCCGATCGCGCGAGCAGGGCTACGGCATCGCGGCCGGCGGCCGGATCATCCACGAGGTCGGCGTGACGCGCATGGGCAACGACCCCTCGACCTCGGTCGCTGAACAAGCATTGCCAGGCGCACGACGTCAAGAACCTGTTCGTCGCCGACGGCGGTCCGTTCGTGTCGCAGGCCGACAAGAACTGCACGTGGACGATCCTGGCGCTGGCGATGCGCACCTCCGAGTACATCGCGGAGCAGCGGAAGGCGGGCGCGATCTGACCGGCCGCCGTCATGACCGCCGGGCACTGATATGAGCGAAATGAATCGCCGCACGTTGCTGAAGCTGATCTCCGCCGCGCCGGTGGCGGCGGGATTCGTCGTGGACCGAGGCTGAAGTCGAGGCCGCGCGCACGCGCAGGCCCAGGCGGCGCGCGCCGCCGCGCGACCGGCGCCGCCTTCAAGCCGAAGTTCTTCACCGCGCACGAGTACGCGACGGTGCGCGTGCTGGTCGACCTCATCATCCCGAAGGACGAGCGCTCCGGCAGCGCCACCGACGCCGGCGTGCCGGAGTTCATGGACTTCATGATGGTCGACCAGCCGACCCGCCAGGTCGCGATGCGCGGCGGCCTCGGCTGGATCGACCGCGAATGCGTGCGCCGCTACGATCAAGCCGTTCGTCGGCTGCACGCCGGCGCAGCAGCACCGCGCTCCTCGACGACATCGCGTGGCCGCAGGCGCGGTGCCGCGGAGCTGTCGCACGGCGTCGCCTTCTTCACCAGCTTCCGCGACCTGACGTCGAGCGGCTTCTGGACGACCAAGGTGGGCATCGAGGATCTGCAGTATCTCGGCAACACGGGTGTCGCCGAGTGGAAGGGATGTCCGGAGGAGGTCCTGAAGAAGCTCGGCCTGAATCCACCGGCATGACCGGCCCCGGCATGCGCGCGACGCGCACGTTTCTCGCCTCGTTCCTCGTCCTGTTCCTCGAGATTGCGCTGATTCGCTGGATGCCGGCCTACATCCGGCTGCTGTCGTATTTCTCCAACTTCATCCTGCTCGCCAGCTTCCTCGGCATCGGCGTCGGCTGCCTGCTGGCGCCGGCGCGGACGCGGCTGTTCCGCTGGTTCCCGCTCGTCCAGGCGGCGGTGATCGCTGGCGGTCTACTTCTTCCGCCTCGAAGTCTCGGTGCCGACCGCCGGCAGCATCTATTTCTCGAGCGGCACCTCCGACCAAGGTCGTGCTGGTCGAGAGCACGATGCTGCTGCCGGTGCTGTTCATCATCGTCGCGGCGCTGTTCGCGACGCTGGCGCAGCGGATGGGGCGGGAGATGGCGCAGCTGCCGCCGCTCCGCGCCTATACCATCGAACCTCGCCGGCAGCCTCGCCGGCGTCGTCGGCGTTCGGTGTCATCTCGTGGCTCGAGCTGCCGCCGGCGTGTGTGGTTCGGGCTGGCGTTCGCGGCGGCGGTGCCGCTGCTGTTCACGCTCGACCCGGGGCCGCCGGCCGCGCCGGCCGCCACCGTCGAGGCGGCCCGACTGCCCGCCGCCAGGACGTTCACCGTGACGCCGCTGGCCGCTGTGAACGTCGCGCTGCTGCTCGGGACGCTGGTGATCGTCCACCTGATGGCGCGGGGCGCGATCTGGTCGCCGTACTACAAGATCACCGTCGGCCAGGACGGCCCGGACACGGTCGTCGAGGTCAACAACATCTTCCACCAGTCGATGGCGCCGGTCGAGCAGAAGGAATACTTCTACCAGTGGCCGTACAGCGTGTTCGGCGATACGTTCGACGACGTGCTGATCCTCGGCGCCGGCTCGGGCACCGACGTCGCGGCGGCGCTGCGCCACGGCGCCAAGCACGTCGACGCGGTCGAAATCGACCCGGCGATCCTCCGGCTCGGCCGGGCGCACCATCCGGATCATCCCTACTCCGACCCGCGGGTCACCGTCGATCAACGACGACGCCCGGCACTATCTCCGGACGACGCACGAAGAAGTACGACCTGGTGGTGTTCGCGCTGATCGACTCGCTGACCATGCAGTCGAGCTTTTCGGGCGTGCGGCTCGAGAGCTACATGTTCACCGCCGAGTCGTTCAAGGACGTGCGCAGGACCGCCTCAAGCCGGACGGCGTGCTGGTCGTCTACAACTACTTCCGCGAGCGCTGGCTGGTCGATCGGCTGGCCAACACCGCGGCGGCGGCGTTCGGCGCAGGAGCCGCGGGTCCACGTCCACGAGGCGCGGGCGTACCTCGGCGTGCATGCTGGCCGGGCCGCGGCTGGCGCACGCTGACCTCGCCGCCGCGCATTCCGGATCAGGTCACGGCCTTCAACCAGTCGCACGCGCCGAGCCCGGCGCGCATGCACCAGCGCGATCCGTCGATCGAGCCGGCGACGCGACGACTGGCCGTTCCTCTACATGCGCGACCGCCACATCCCGCAGCCACTACGTCATCGCGCTGGCGGTCGTGCTGGTCGTCTCGGTGCTGTCGGTGCTGGCGACGCTGCGGCTGCTCGGCGCCGGCAGCGGTGCGGCCGGCTGGTCGTGGCAGTTCTTCCTGCTCGGCGCCGGCTTCATGCTGCTCGAGACCGAAGTCGATCATCCAGTTCGCGCTGCTGTGGGGGTCGACGTGGGTCGTGGCCTCGCTGGCGATCGCCTCGGTGCTGACGATGGCGCTCATCGCCAACTTCATCGTGGCGCGGCCGAGATCCGGCGGCCGTGGCTGGTCGGCGCGGTGCTGGTGGCGCTGCTGGTGGTCAACTACCTGGTCCCGATCGGGCGGGTCGACCTTCGACAGCCGCGCCGCCGAATCGGTCTTCTACGCGGTGCTGGTCTTCAGCCCGATCCTCTGCGCCGGCCTGCTGTTCGGCTCGGCGATCAAGCGCTCGCACGTCGCTGGCGCGGGATTACGGCACCAACCTGCTCGGCGCGATGGTCGGCGGCGTCGGCGAGTATCTGTCGCTCGTCACCGGCTTCCGGGCGCTGCTGCTCGTCATCGCCCTCTGCTACATCGGCGCCGTTCTGGCCCGATCGCGGGAGATGCCGGGGGCGACAGCGGGATAGCTTCCCGCTTCCAGCTGCCCGCTCCCAGCTGCCCGCTTCCCGCTTCGGTTCTCAGCTGTCGGTGCCGAGGCTGAAAGGGAAGGCAATGCGCACGCGGCGGAACCGTTCGCGCCGCTGTTCGGCCTCGAGG
Source organism: uncultured Acidobacteriota bacterium (assembly GCA_963750475.1). Taxonomy (GTDB): domain Bacteria; phylum Acidobacteriota; class Vicinamibacteria; order Vicinamibacterales; family 2-12-FULL-66-21; genus JALZOC01. The sequence goes on along the minus strand of CAVVQQ010000002.1, from coordinate 4,204,382 downwards.
TTGACGGTCCGGGCCTTCAACAGATCCTCCAGCGAGATCATGCCGAGCAGCGTCCGCCGCGGGCCGCGCTCGACGACCGGGAAGCGGGTCAGGCCGCTCTCGGCCATGCGCTGGACGATGACCCTGAGCGGCTCGTCCGGGTACGCGAGCGCCGGCGCCGTGTGCGTGACCGCGGCGAGATCGGTCACTCCCGCCGGCGGCCACGCCCTCCGCCGCCCGCGTCAGGTCGGCTCGCGTCACCACTCCCTCGAGCCGTCGATCGGGTCCGACCACCGGGAACAGGCGCTGCGGCAGATTCGCCGTTTCGAGGTGCAGGGTCAGCCCCCCGACCGGCGCGCCCGCCGGCAGCGCCGCGATGTTGGTCCGCATCACTTCCCGTACGAACAGGATCTCCAGCGGATCGATCGCGTATTCGCGGCTGAGGTGATAGCCGCGGCGGGCGATCTTCTCGGTCAGGATCGAGCGCCGCAGGGCCAGCACGGTGAAGCCGTGCGCGATCGTCACGGCGACGAGCAGCGGCAGCAGCATGTTGACGTCGTGGGTCAGCTCGAGGGCGAAGATCACGCCGGTGAACGGCGCGCGCATCGTGCCGCCGAGAATCGCGCCCATGCTGACCAGCGGCCAGAAGCCGACGCCCTCGATTCGGGCAAGACCGTCGCTTCGAGCGCCGCCGAGCGCCCCGCCCATCATCAGCAGCGGCGCGAGCACGCCTCCGGAGGTTCCCGAGCCGAGCGACACCGACCAGATCACCGACTTGACGATCAGCAGCGCCGACGACGACGCGGATGGCGACTTCGCCCTGCAGCAGCCGGCCGATGGTGTCGTAGCCGACGCCGAGCGCCTCGCGGCTCGATCAGGCCGCCGATGCCGACGACCAGCCCGCCGATCGCCGGCCACCACATCCAGTGGATCGGCAGGCGTGCTGAAACGCGTCCTCGGCGGCGTAGACCGCGTGCGGTCAGCAGCCGCCGACAGCAGCGCCGGCGAGCAGGCCGGCGAGCGACGCAGCCGGCGAGGCCGGCCGGGCCGATGAACGGCGGGTGCGGCGGTGACCGGGAAGAGCGGACCCAGGCCGATGCAGGGAGCGGCGCGGCCGCGGCGGCGGTCGCGCTCGCGAGCGCGACCGGGATGAGGCTGCGCGGCTTCCACTCGAAGAGCAGCAGCTCGACGGCGAGCAGCACCGCCGCGACCGGCGCCGCGAACGTCGCCGACATGCCGGCGGCGGCGCCGGCGACGAGCAGCGTCTTGCGCTCGGCGCTGGTCAGGTGGAAGAACTGCGCGATCAGCGAGCCGATCGCGCCGCCGGTCATGATGATCGGCCCTTCGGCGCCGAACGGTCCGCCGGAGCCGATCGAGATCGCCGACGACAGCGGCTTGAGGAGCGCGACCTTCGGCTCGACGCGGCTGCCGTTGATCAGGATCGCCTCGATCGCTTCGGGAATGCCGTGGCCGCGGATCCGCTCCGAGCCGTAGCGCGCCATCAGGCCGATGATCAGCGCGCCGGCGACCGGAACGAGCACCGCCCATGCTCCGAGGTGATGGTCGCCGGGCAGCACCGCCGCCGTCGACCAGCGCTGGAAGTAGAACAGGTTGGTCGCCGCCGCGATCAGCGCGAGGAGCGCCTTGGCGATGACCGCGGCAACCAGCCCGATCGCGATTGCCAGCCCGGACAGCCACAGCAGGCGCGGCGTGGCGGTGAAATCGCCAAGGGATTCGGCGGCGTCGTGGCCGGTCACGCGCGCCTCGCCCGGCGCGGCGCGGCGGCTTCGAAGAACATCGGCGGGCGATCGCCGCCGACGTCGAGGGCGGTGGCGATCTCCGCCAGGGTCGAGGCAAGGATCCGCCGCCTCGCGGCGGGCAGCCGTCCGACCGCGTCGACGAGCCGCTGCTGGGCGAGGTCGGGCCCGCCCAGGGCCAGCCGCGCGCCGCGCGCCGTCAGCGACAGCGACACCGCCCGGCCGTCCGCGGCCGAGCGGGTCCGGCGGACCAGCCGGTCGGCGACCAGCCGGCTGACGACGACCGAGACGCTGCTTTGATGGGTGTGGGTGCGGGCGGCGAGATCGTTGAGCGACATTGCCGGCGCCTCGCCGAGCCGCTGCAGGACGAACAGCCGGGTGCCGCTGATGCCGGCGGCGCGTTCGGCGCGGCGCGAGGACGTGCGCAGCGCCTGGACGATGCCGCGGATCGCGTCGAGCACGGTCCGCGTCTCGGCCGTAGATGTATGGGAAACCATCTAATTAGTGTAGCAGAAAAGCGCTGCCTGGGCGCGGCCGCGGAAAGCGGCAGCCGGGAAGCGGGGAGCAGGGAGCGGGGACCGGGAAGCGGGAAGCCGGAAGTGGGAAGCCGGCAGCGGAAGCGGAAGCGGGGAGCGGGGAGCGGTAAGCGGGCAGCTGGCGCGAAGGCTGAGCCGCGGGAGGAGATTCCCGCGGCTCAGGTAAAGCGTCAGTGTCCGAGATCGGTGCGCGCCGTCCCGGACGAGGGCGGGTGGAACAGCAGCGCCAGCGCCGCGACGCCGACGAGCGACAGGCCCGCCGCCAGCAGGAACAGCGACCGGTAGTCGACGATGCCGCCGTGGTTGAACGTCTGTTCGATCAGGATCGGCCCGACCGAGTTGGCGACCATCGGCCCGAAGCCCAGAATCATCAGGTTGAAGAGCCCCTGGGCGCTGGCCCGCGCATCCTTCGGGAAGTACTCGTCGACGAAGATGTAGACGGTCGCGAAGAAGAACGCGTAGCACATGCCGTGGAGGACGTTGACCAGGATGATCAGCGCCATGTGGTCGGGGAGGAACGCGAACACCGCGAACCGCACGGTATAGCCGAGGATCCCGATGATCATCGTGGTGCGCCAGCCGAGGCTCTTCAGCGTCATCCCGAGCGCCGCCATCGTCAGGATTTCCGCGACCTGGCCGATGCTCATGACCGGCATGATCCAGTTGCCGGCGATGCCGACGCCGCCGACCGCCGGGTCGGCGCCGAAGAACCGCGCCGCCCAGTTGAAGAACAGGTTGTGCACGGTGGCGTCGATGAGCGTGACGATCCACAGCACCAGGATGAACGGCCGGCTGAGGAGCCGCATCGCTTCGAGCCAGGCGAACTTCGGGGCGCCGGCCTCGGCCGGGCGCGGCGGCGTGTGCGGCAGCGTCAGGCTGAAGGCGGCGAGCAGCAGCGAGGCCGCGCCGGCGACAATGAAGGTCCAGGTCGTGCCGGCCTGGAGCGCCGGTCCGGTCAGCCCCGACGCCAGCACCGTGCCGACCCAGTGGACGATCCCCTGCGGGTTGGCGGCGTGGACCTTGTCCCAGTCGACGAGGATGAAGGTGAACGGCCACGCCGCCAGGATCCAGCCGATGGTGCCGCCCATCCGGACGATGCCGAACTCCTTCTGGGCGTCCTTCATCTGCGCGAAGGCGATCGAATTGGTGATCGAGATCGTCGGCACGTAGAGCAGGCAGTGGATCATCATCGCCGCGAAGAACGGCCAGAAGGCGTGCGTCCAGGCGAGCGACAGCATCGCCAGGCCGCCGACCAGATGGCTCACCGACAGGAACCGCTCGGCGGCGAAGTTCCGGTCGGCGAACTGGTTGCTGAAGAACATGCCGACGATGGCGGCGATCGGGAACGCATTCAGGACCCAGCTTTGCTGGGCGGGCGTGAAGCCGAGGCTCGGGAGGTAGGCGAAGATCAGCGGGAACCACGCTCCCCAGATGAAGAACTCGAGCACCATCATCAGGAAGAGCTTCGTGCGAATGGATTTGTTCATAGGGTGATTGCGCTCGGCGGCCTCCGGCGTGCGCCCCTCCGGTGAAGGGCGCGGGTTACGTCAGCTTCCAGCCCTGGCGGTAGTCGCGCGCCAGGAACTCGTTGGGGTCGATGGTATTGTTGCCGTCGCGGATGGTGTTGGTGACGCGCCCGCTCGCGCCGTCGTAGTGGATCCGGCCGCCGGCGCGGAGCGAGACGATGCCGAGCAGCATCACCTCGGTGAGCCGCGTCGCATACTCGAACGGGCTCGAGATCGGCGCCTTGCCCTTGATCGCCTCGACCCAGTTCATCTCGTGCTCTTCGTGGGCGATGCGCGGGAGCACCGCCTTTGGCGCGGCGGTCGAGTCGTGCAGCGACTGCGGCAGCAGCCGCGGGTTCAGCCCGTAGGTCTCCTGCAGCATCTTGCCCTTGCTGCCGATGTAGAGGATGCCGCCCTTCGCCGTTGAGCTTCTCGGTGCCGATTTCCTCCGGCGTCGGCGGATTGAAGCCGCCGTCGTACCAGGTCAGCCGCACCGGCGGCTTGCTGCCGCGGGCGGCGAACTCGTAGTAGGTCTTGGTCGCGCTCGGGTAGCAGACGCCGTTGAACGGCGTCGACAGCGTCTCGATCACCGTCGGCATGCCGAGGTCGAGCGACCAGAACGGATGGTCGATGAGGTGGGCGCCCATGTCGCCGAGCGCCCCCTGGCCCCAGTCGACCCAGCCGCGCCAGTTGAGCGGATGATAGAGCGGGTGGTACCCGACCTCCGGCGCGACGCCGAGGAAGAGATCCCAGTCGAGGCCGGCGGGGATCGGGTAGTCGCCGGCGAGCGCGGCGGCGAGCCGGGTCTCGACCCCCTGGCCGTTCCACGGCAGCGGCCGCTGCCCGTTCTGCGGCGGCATCGCCGCCGGACGCGGAATGCCCTGCGGCCAGTAGCCGAGCGGACGATTGGTCCAGACGTGGACCTCGCGGACATCGCCGATCGCGCCGCTGGTGATGTATTCGTAGCCGAGCCGCGCCCCGTCGGTCGAGTGCCCCTGGTTGCCCATCTGGGTCACGACGCCGGTGGATTTTGCCTTGGCGGCCAGATGGCGCGCTTCCTGGACCGACCAGCACAGCGGCTTCTGCACGTAGACGTGCTTGCCGGCGTCCATCGCCGCCGAGCCAATCGCGGCGTGCATGTGATCGGGCGTCGCGACGACGACGGCGTCGATGTCCTTCTGCTGCTCGAGCATCCGGCGGTAGTCCTTGTGCCGCTGCACCTTCGGCAGCTGGACGTCGAGGAACCGCGCCAGGTTCTCGCGGGCGTTCTGCGGCGCGCGCCGGGCGTTGGCCTCGACCTGCGCCGGGGTGCGCGTTTTGGCCGGCGCCGGCGGCGCGCCCTGCAGCCGCGCCAGGTCGGCCTTGTAGGCGGCCAGCCGGTTCGCCGCCATGCCGTCGTCGATATCGCAGATCGCGACGATGTTCTGGCTCATCAGGTTGCGGGTGTTCGTGCCGCCCATGCCGCCGATGCCGACCGTCGCGATGTTGACGGTGTCGCTCGGCGCCTGGAAGCCGCGGCCGAGCACGTGCCGGGGGACGATCGTCAGCCCTGCGCCGGTGGCGGCGGCGGTGCGCACGAACGTTCGCCGCGATACGCCGTCGCGCGGGGTCGCCTGGTCGTCGTCGCGGTCGCTCATGATCGGGGTCCTCTCTAGGGTTCGCTGATCTCGCCGGTTGTGCGGCCGCCGCGGGCCTGACAGCAAAATGCGCGCTACGCACAATAACTGTACGCAGCGCGCGCTGTCGAGCGCGGAGCCCGATCGCCGGGCTCCGCGGAGAAGAACGCCGGGCTTACGTGAGCTTGAAGCCCGGCCGGTATTCGCGCGTCAGGAACTCGTTGGGATCGACGGTCGCGTTGCCGTTCTTGACCGAGCTCGTGACGCGCCCGGCGGCGCCGTCATAGGTGATCTTGCCCCCGGCGCGCAGCGAGACGACCCCGAGCAGCATCACCTCGACCAGCCGGGCCGCGTACCAGAACGGGCTCGAGGCTTCCGCCTTGCCCTTGATCGCCTCGGCCCAGTTCACTTCGTGCTCCTCGTGGACGATTCGCGGCAGCTTGGCCTTCGGCTCGCCGAACGAGTCGTGCAGCGACTGGGGCAGGAGGCGCGGATTCAGGCCGTAGGTGTCCTGCAGCATCTTGCCCTTGCTGCCGATGTAGAGAATCCCTCCCTCGCCGTTGAGCTTTTCGTCGCCGATCTCCTCGGGCTTGGGCGGCGTGAAGCCGCCGTCGTACCACGTCAGCCTGACCGCCGGCATGGTGCCCCGCGCCGCGAACTGGTAATACGTCGTCGTCGCGCTCGGATAGGAGACGCCGTTGAACGGAGTCGAGATCGTCTCGATCTCGGTCGGCATCCCGAGGTCGAGGCCCCAGAACGGATGATCGATGAGGTGCGCGCCCATGTCGCCGAGCGCCCCCTGGCCCCAGTCCACCCAGCCGCGCCAGTTGAACGGATGGTAGATCGGGTGGTACTCGACCTCCGGCGCGACGCCGAGGAAGAGATCCCACGACAGCCCGTCCGGTACCGGATAGTTGCCGGCGAGCGCCGCCGCCAGCCGCGCGTCGACGCCGGCGCCGTTCCAGCGGAGCGGCCGCTGCGGGTTCTCCGGCGGCAGCGGAGCGGGGCGCGGGATGCCCTGCGGCCAGTAGCCGAGCGGACGATTGGTCCAGACGTGCACTTCGCGGATGTCCCCGATCGCGCCTGCCGCCAGGTATTCCTGACCGGTCCGGGCGCCGTCGGTCGAGTGCCCCTGGTTGCCCATCTGGGTGACGATCTTGCTGTTCGACTTGGCCTTCTGCGCCAGCTGGCGGGCCTCCTGGACCGACCAGCACAGCGGCTTCTGGACGTAGACATGCTTGCCGAGATCCATCGCGGCGAGCGCGATCGGCGCGTGCATGTGGTCGGGTGTCGCGACGACGATGCCGTCGATGTCCTTCTGTTTGTCGAGCATCTCGCGGTAGTCCTTGTACCGCTTGAGCTTCGGCATCTGCTGATCGACGAACTTGCGCGTGTTCGCGGCCATGTCCGTCGGCGGGCGCTTCGCGTTGGCCTCGAGCTGCGCCTTCGACGGGTTGCGCTTGCGCTGCTGGCCGGCGCCGGCGCCACCGGGGTTGGCCGCGGCCGCCTTGAACCGGGTGAGCGCGTTGTCGAGCAGCGTATAGTCGACGTCGCAGATGGCGACGATGTTCTCGCCCAGCAGCGCGCGGGTGTTCGGGAAGCCCTGGCCGTTGATGCCGACGGTCGCGATATTGAGCGTGTCGCTCGGGGCCTGCAGACCGCGGCCGAGCACGTGCCGAGGCACGATCGTGAACGCCGCGCCCGTGGCCGCCACCGTCGTCACGAATTTGCGCCTGGTGATGCCGGGCGTCTGGTCGTCTTTCTGATCGCTCATGATCTCCCCCCTCGGAGCGTGTTGTACAAAAGGGACATTCGCACGTCCGGCCCGCGCCGGTCAAGCGTGGCCCGGGAGTTGCTCGCAGTGGATGAATGCGGCTGACCGCCCTGTGCGTCGTTCTCGCCGTGGCCGCGCCGGGGCCGGCGCCGGCGGTTGCGGCTGATCGGGAGCCGCCGCTCAAGACGGTCATGGCCAGGGCCGCGGACTACACGGCCGGCTATCTCGAGGCGCTCAGCGCCATCGTCGCCGAGGAGCACTACGTCCAGCACACCGTCGCCGAGGCCGCGGGTGGTCCGCCGCTGCCCGGCCCGGGCGCGGCGCAGCGGGTGCTGCGCTCGGATTTCGTCGTCGTGCCGGGATTGGCTGCCGGCAGCCCGTGGCTGGGAGTGCGCGAAGTCCTCGAGGTCGACGGCCACCCGGTCGCCGGCGAGCATGGCCGGATCGAGGCGCTGCTGCGCGAAGGCGGCGGGACGGCCGCCCGCCTGCGGGCGCTGGCCGATGCCCAGGCCCGCTTCAACCTCGGCGATCTCTACCGCACGATCAACGTCCCGACACTGGCCCTGGAGTTCCTCCTCCGCGAGCGGCAGGAACGATTCCGGTTCAAACGGGCGCACGATGCCGACTGGCATGGGACGCGCGTCTGGACGATCACCTTCAGCGAACGGGTGCGGCCGACGCTCATCCGCACGCCCGAGGGGCGCGACGTCGCTTCCGAAGGGGTCTTCTGGATCGAGCCGGGCAGCGGCGCGGTCCTGCGCAGCGAGCTGCGTGCCGGGGGCGATCCACGGCGCGGGCTGCGGTCGTTGATCCTCGTCAGCTACGCCCGCAACGAGCGCTTCGACATGCTGCTGCCCGACGACATGAACGAGGTCTACGTCACCAGGCGGCTCCGGATCGAGGCGCACGCAACCTACGGACGCTTCCGCCGCTTCGAAACCGACGTCCGGATCAAGTAGCGCCGCCCGCGTCATCGGACCGCGAACAGCAGGCGGGGGAACTCGAACTTTCCGGACACCGCGTCGATGATGTTGATCTGGCAGGTGTAGAGCCCGGGCGTGAAGGCCTCGGCCGGCACCTCGAACTGGAACAGCGCGGCATGCCGGTCCGGCACGTCCACCGTCGTCCGTTCGACGACGGGCGTTTCGTAGCACCTTCACCTTGCCGCGATAGAAGGCCAGGCTGGTGCGGATCTGCGGCGGCGCCGCCGCCGGTCTGGGCCGGATCGTAGACCTCGTAGTAGAAGAACAGCTTCTGGTCGCGGCCGACGACGTGCGTGAGGTTGGGCACCAGCTGCACGCCGTCGCGAACCAGCGGGTTGTCGGTCTTGCCCTTGGCCGCCGGCTCCAGCTGCGTGCTGAGCACGACCGAGCTGACCTTCAGCGGCGTCCTTCTTCAGCTCCGGGACGATGATCGCCGACTCGAACGATGCCCATCAGCCCGGTCGCGTTCTCGCGCACCACCGCCTTGACCGAGAAGCGTCCGGGCGGCAGCGTCGACGCCCGACTGATAGAGCACCTGCTTGCCGGCGAGCGTCTTGCCGGTGCCGGGCGGGAGCTTCAGCGTTTCGCGGAAGCGGCCGAGCGGACGGCCCTGCTCGTCGCGGACCATGCCGAGCACGTCGAGCGACACCTTGTCGGTCTCGTTGGCGACCGGCACCGCGTAGCCCGGGACGGCGAGCGCGATCGGCACGTAGTAGCTGGTCGGCGGCGAGCCGGAACCAGCCGCCGGTGACGAGCACCGGCAGGTCGGTGGCCGAGACCGCGGCGAACAGCTGCTCCTGCGAGCTGCGTCTCGCGGTCGCCGCGGCTGGTGTGGGTGAAGTCGCGGTCGGCGTAGTAGCCGGCTGCGCGCCTCGACCTTGAAGCCGCGAGCGCTTGACGCGGACCTGGATGCGGCGGAAGCGGCCGTCCTTGGTCGGGTTGGTGCTGCTGTAGCCGAGCAGGTAGTAGGCCGACATGTCGCGCTGGACGCGCGTCGAAGGCCTCGCCGAAGTCGTTGGTGTCGGTGAAGGCGCGGCCGCCGGTGTCGGCGGCCAGCGAGGTCAGCGTGTCCTGCGACGAGGCGAGCTGCGCGAACTGCTGCTGCGACGCCGCGGCCGGAGAACAGCGCCGTTGCCGCGGCCGCTGGCCTGGCGGGCGTCGCCGCCCGGCACCACCGCCTGCAGCCCGCGCGTGTCGATGGCGTAGAATGGCGACGTTGGCCGCGGACCGCGGCGTTGATCGCGGAGCGCAGCTCGACCTGGTTGTCCTGGCCGCTGCGCTGCATGCCGGCGCTGAAGTAGAGGATCGCCTTCTTCTGCTCGATCGGCGGCAGCGTCTCGGCGAGGGTCTTGAGGGCGCGCAGACGGATGTCGTTGTTGAACATGTCGAGCTCGGCGGCCTCGGTCGCTGACGTCGTCGGTGCGTCCGCCGCGGCTGCTTCGTCGGTCGCCGCGGTCGCCGCCATCGCGGTGGCGGTCGCGGTGCCCGTCGGTGTACGCCGAGCGCGGCCGAGCGCGGCCGCGACCTTGGCGCGGTCGGCGGTGAAGTCGGTCAGCACGTCGAGCGTCGAGCTGACCGTCGCGACCGCGACGAGGTCCGCCGCGCTCATCTTGCTCGTCGACGTACCTCTGCGCCGAATCGACGGCGCGCTGCACGTCCTCGGGCTGCATCGAGCTGACGTCGAACAGCAGCGTGATGAGACGCCGCCCGGCGAACATGTCCGACGTCATCGGCTCCGGCCGGAGGAGCGGCGGCGGTCGGCGCCGGAGCCCGGCGGTGCGTCTCTCCGCCATCCTGGTCTCGACGCCGGCGAGGAGATCGGCCGGCGCCACCGGGCCGGCGGCTGATCGCTGATCTCCTCGAAGCTGAAGCTCGTGATCGCCTCGGCCCGGCCGTCCTCCCGGACCTCGAAGTCGGCGGCGGTCAGGCCGCGCACGATCGCTGCCCGACTTGTCGCGGACGACGACGTCCACCGAGATGACCTCGCTGTCCGCGAGCGGAAGACGCCGCGGCGCTGCTGCGCCGGCAGGGCGGTCACTCGCGCCGAGGACGACCGCGGCGGTCAGGACGGGGCGGAGGCGAAGGGCGCGTCATCGGCGATAGATCTCACGCTGAGGCCCATCTAGAACCTGAACCGCAGGTTGATGCTAGCGCATCGAGCGCATCGCCGCCGCACCGACAGCACCTGGCCGAACGTCGGCGAGTTGACGGCGGTGTCGACCGCCGCGTAGTTGACCATGTTCAGCAGGTTCGTCGCGTTCAGCTGGAGCGTCAGCGTCCGCGGTTGCCGCCCATGCCGGACGTCGCGCGAGAACTGCGCGTTCAGCTGGCGGCTGCCGGGCCCGATGATCATGTTGCGCGCGGCGGTGCCGAAGGTGCCGGGCGCCGGAATGGTGAACGCGCGGTGTTGAAGAACCGATCGATCGTCGGACTGGCGAGCGCGATCGGCGTCGCCGTTGTAGTTGGCGCGCAGCGTGCCGTTGGTGCCGCGGGCGACGTCGCGCGACGGCGCCGGTGACGCGCGGCGGTCAGCGGCGTGCCCGACTGCCAGCTGTAGTTCGTCGTGAAGCGCCAGTCGCCGCAGCAGCGCCTGGCCCAGGCCCGGCTGCCGCCAGCCAGCGGCGGTTCGGCGCCGAACGGCAGCTCGACGTTCAGGTTCGGCGGTCAGCTGGTGGCGTCGATCGAAGCTCGAGGAGCCCCCACTCGGCGGCGAGGTCCTGGTCGTCCTGCGCCACGACCGTGCCGCCGCCGCCGATGCGACGACGCGTTGTCGCGCGATCGGGCCAGCGTGTAGGTCAGCGCCGCAGCCGATGCCCTTGACCGGCCGCCGCGCAGGCCCGGAACGGTCGCGGCATGCAGGACGGACGAGCCTTCGGACGTCTGCCACAGGAACGGCTGCACGCCCGGCGATCCGCAGGCCGATCGGGCCGCGATTCGGCGCGCGGACGATGTCGAGGCTGGAGCCGCGGGTCTCGGTGTAGCCGGCGCTGACAGTTCCAGACCTGCCGGAGGTCGCGCGAGAGGTCGGCGTTCCAGGTCTGGACCAGGCCGAGCGCGTAGCGCGGATCGACACCGTAGGTGTTGGCGACTCCCCGGTCGCGGCGCCGGCGAAGGGATCGGCGAGCGTCAGCGGCGCGAGCGGCGTGCCGATGCCGTGCTGGCGGTGGCGAAGGGCGGCTGGGTGGCGAGCTGCCGCGCGATCGACGAGTACGATCCGGCGTTGTAGCTGACGCCGTAGCCGCCGCGGAGAATCGTGCCCGGGCCGGACCCGCCACGCGAACCCGAGCGCGCGGTGCGAGGTTGTTCGTGTCGGCGCGGACGAGGGCCTTGCGGGAAACGCGCCGAAGAACGGACCGGTCCCGGCGGCGAGGACCGGCACCGCGGCGGTGAAGTCCCGGGGCGACGTCGAGGTTGACCATGTGGCCGCTGCGCTCGATGAACGGCGCGATGCAGCTCGTAGCGGACGCCGAGGTTGAAGGTCAGCGTCGCGCTCCGGCGCCAGTCGTCCTGGAGGTAGGCGCTCAGCGAGCGTGCCCGACATCCGGACGTTGCCCGGCCCGTACTGCAGCGTCGCCTGCTGCGGCAGGCCGAGCAGGAAATCGGCGAAGTCGATGCCGCCGCTGCGGACGGCGGTCGATCCGCCGGACGAGTACAGCCCCGTGAAGACGAAGGCCCCGCTGCGCGTTGGCGTCGGTCTGGCTGTCGGTGTTATCGAGGCGCGACGTCGGCGCCGGCGCGGAGCGTGTGCTTTGTCGAGACCGGCCGGGTCCAGCCCGTAGCCGAGGGAGATCCGCTGGTCGGTACGGCGCGACGGGGTGACGTCGCGCAGGCTCGAGAGGACTGAGAACGAGAGCTGCGGCACGCCCCAGTCGAAGGGGTCGGTCGAGACGCCGCCGATCCCGGCGTCGCCGGCGACATTGTCCGTGAAGGCGTACTGATTGGAGCCGCGCGCCGTCGTCCGGGAGTAGTTGAGCGCGATCGAGTGGCCGGTGCGCTTGTGCTGGACATTCAATGTCGAGGGCAGCGCGAGGCTCGAGCCGCTGGACTGGCCGCCGAGCAGCGGGAACACGTTGTTCTGCGCGCTGGCGGTTCGCCGGTACTGGACCTGGGCGTTCAGGAGCACGCTCGTGCCCTGCTGGTTCCCCCGGCCCGGGCCGCCGGGACCGCGAGCCCCGCCCGGCCCGCCGAAGCCCCCGCCGCGCCCCATGCCCCGGCCGCCAGCGGCGTTCGGTGTGAAGTTGTGGGTGACGCGCAGGTTCACCCCGTCCGCGGTGTTGGTGTTGGTGGCGACGTAGTGAAAGTTCCGGCTGCTGCCGTCGAGATTCGGCAGCGGCACGAACCGCAGCAGGGCGGCAGCGCTGGGGCTGAGCCGGGCGGCTGGAATCTGGTTGCCGGAGAAGGGGCGGCCGGTCTGGGGATTGATGATCGTCGCCGCCGTGCCGCTGAAGTCTCCGAGCCGCAGCGACGCGCCGGGCACGGTCGAGTACTGGTCGAAGAGGTCGCCGCCGCGCGTGCCGCTGTAGGTGGCGGTGAAGTTCGTGCGGCGATCCCCTTTGTAGAGGCCCTTGATGCGGACCGGCCCGCCGAAGGTCAGCCCGAACGTCTGACGCGAATACGGCTGCTGCTGCGCGTTCGCGCCCGGCCGCAGCTGGTACGGCGCGCTCTCGAGGGCGGAGCCGCCGAATGAGTAGTTCGACTGGAAGTTGTAGGCGTTCTGCGACCGGCCCCGGCCGCCCAGCGCGAAGCCGCCCGGTCCGCCGCCGCCGCGCCCACCCGGTCCGCCGCGGCCGCCGCCGCCAGGACCACCACCGAAGCCGCCGCGGCCCCCGGGACCGAAGCCCTGGCCGAACTCGCCGGTGGACGGGTCGAACTCCCCCCGCCCGATCGCGTCCATCCGGTCGTTGAGCATGCCGCGATCGACACTGGCCATCGACCCGTTGACGGCCAGGGCCTGCATCGGGCTGTCGGTCGAGAAGCCGGGCGGCAGCAGGAGCCGCGTGCCGGCGTCCGGTTCCTCGTCGGCGGGCGCCGAGCCGGCCGCCTGGGCCTGGACGCTCAGGGTGGCGAAGCGCTGCGCCGCCGCTCCGCCGCGGCCGCCGGCGGCGCCGGGCGCTGCGGCACCGGAACCGGCCGGCGAGCCCGTCGCAGCGGGCGAGCCTGTCGGTGCGCCTCGAGGCGCGGCGCCGGGCGCCGCCGGACCGGGTGCGGCGGGCGGCGGCGTCGCTGCCTCGCGGGGGGCCAGGGCGAGCTGGATGTTCACCGCCGGCGGGCACGGCGTCCCTTCGGCCACGCTCAGAGAGCGGCTGGCGGGACCGAACCCGGTCAGCTCGGCGGTCAGTTCATACGATCCGGCGGGGACCGTCAGGTGATACGTGCCGTCCGTGTCGGTCGACGTCGCAGTCCTGATGATGCCGCCGGCGCGCAGGATGATCGCGACGCCGGGGAGCGGAATCGCGGCGGCGGTGGCGCGCCCGGTGACGCGGCACCCGCCCGTCGTCTGCGCGGCGCGGCCCTGCAGGTCGGGCGTCCACCACGCGACGGCCGCCGCGCCGGCGAGCACGAGCACGCCGAGCCGGGCGGCGCGCCTCGGGTTCGACAGGCGATCGGGATGACTGCGCATGCAGGAGAGTCTACGCGCCGCCGCGGCCGGGCGTTTCAACGGACGGGCTTCGCCGGTCCGCGATGACGGCCGCGAAACCTGATGTCACAGTCTTGTCATGACGCTGCCATGGCGAAGCCTTGCGGATGTCGTCTCATACTCCAAGCGCACAACGGGGGCCGGGCATCCGCGCCGCGCCGTCATCCCGCGCCGAGGAGGATCCGTGAAGGGCCAGCACGTGTTCGACGCCGGCAGGCACCGCTTCAGCCAGGCGCTGCTCGCATTCCCGCTCGCGGCGCTCATCGGGTTCGGCGGCAGCGTCGCCTTCCGGGCCGTCCAGGCTCACCGTACCCCGGAATCCGCGGCCGCCCCGGGACCGGGGCGCACGGACTCCGACCGGCCGTCGCGTCCGGCGCGTCCCGCCTCCGGAGACCGCGCCCAGACCGTCTGACGCGGCCGTCGTCAGGCGGCGTCGGCTGGCAGGAGGAGCTCGAAGGCCGCGCCTCCTCCCGGGGCGTTCGCGGCCGTGACCGTGCCGCCGTGACGCTCCACGATCGCCCGCACGATCGACAGACCCAGCCCGCTCCCGGACGGCACCGCCGTACCGCTCCTCGCCGCATCCACCTTGTAGAACCGGTCGAACACGCGCGGCAGATGCTCCGGCGGGATCCCGCTGCCGGTGTCCCGCACGACCATCCGCACGCCGCCGCCGGCCGGCGCGGCCTGCAGCAGCACGCGGCCGCCGGGCGGGGTATGGCGGATGGCGTTGGCGGCGAGGTTCTGAAGCGCCTGTTCGAGGCGCGCGGCGTCGCCGCGCAACGGCGGCGTGCCCTCGGCGATCTCGCGCTCGAGCTGAACCCCGCGCTCCCGCATCGAAGGGAGGTGCCGGTCGGCGACGCGTGTGAAGAGGTCCGCAATCGACACGGGCTCGACGCGCCAGCTGTCGCCGCCTCCCTCCAGCCGCGCCAGATCGAGGAGATCTCCGATGATCGCCTCCAGCTTGTGGGTCTCTTCCTCGACGATGCCGAGATAGCGGCGGCGGGTCGCGGCGTCGAGCGGCACCTCGGCCATGCCGAGCGTCTCCACATATCCGCGAATCGCCGACAGCGGGGTCATCAGCTCGTGCGACACATCCGCCAGGAGCTGACGACGGGCGCGGTCCGACTCGGTGAGCTCCGCGGCGCGGCTGTCGAGGTCGGCTGCCATGCGGTTGAAAGTGCGCGCCAGCGAGCTGACCTCGTCGCCGCCGGTCTCGATCGCGCGGACGTCGGTCCGGCCTTCGCCGAGCTCTCGCGCCGCCTGCTCGAGGGCGCGCAATCGGTTGTGGGCCGGCCTGAAGATGAGCAGCGCCGTCAGCGTCGCGCCGACCGCGAGCAAGCCGAGCCCGAACCACGACAGCGTCGGCCCGAGCTCCTGTAGCGCCACCGACACCGGCGGCGGATTGCCCGGGACCGCGACCACCCCGACCTCGCTTCCGGCCGCGACGATCGGCGCGAACTCGCTCGGGAAGCGCGTGCTGCCGCGCCGGCCGAACGATTCGCCGCCGCGCCCGTCAGGCCTGGGGCCGTCGCCGAACCGCAGCCGGGCCTGGGCGATGCGCGTCAGCTCGGGCGGCAGCGCCGTCGGCCGGTTCGATCCGCGCCGGCCGTCGCGCAGGACGACGACGAACGGCTGATAGACGTGCGAGAACCGGCTGTGCACGAACTCCTCGATGTCCACATCGGGGCGCTGATCGAGCTCGGCCGACACTTCGGCCGCGACCAGCGTCGCGAGCTGCGCCGGCGTCCGCGCCGTCGAGCCGACGAAGCGGTCCGTCATCCACAGGTAGAGCATCCCCTGCGCGAGCAGCAGCATCGCCAGCAGGGCGATGAAGCCGAACGCGATCCGCCAGTAGAGGCTCCGGTACCAGACGGGAAGCGCCATCAGGCGAGGTCGGCGAACTTGTAGCCCGTGCCCCAGACGGTCAGCACGAATACCGGTTCGGCCGGATCCTCCTCGATCTTCCGCCGCACCCGCTTGACGAGCGTGTCGACGCTTCGCTCGGTGATGTGGGTGTCGTCCCCCCACACCTGCTGCATCAGCGCATCGCGGCTGAAGACGATGCCGCGATTGCTGGCGAGGAGATACAGCAGGTCGAATTCGTGCGCGGTGAGCTCGATCTCGCGGCCGTTCAGCCGCGCGTGGCGGCGCGAGGGATCGACCGTCAGCGGACCGGCCACGGCGGCGCCGCGTCCGGCGGCGGCCCGCGACGGGCGCCGGCGCAGCAGCGCCCGCACGCGGGCGATGAACTCGCGGATGCCGAACGGCTTGGTCAGGTAGTCGTCCGCGCCGCTCTCGAGGCCGAGCACCTTGTCGGCCTCTTCGCGGCGTGCGGTCAGCATCAGGATGGGGACGTCGCCGTTCATCGCCTCGCGGCGCACGGCGCGGCAGACGGTCACGCCGTCGAGCTCGGGCAGCATGACATCGAGAATCAGCAGGTCGAAGGGGTCGGCTTTCGCGAGTCTCAGCCCCTCGGCGCCGGTTCCCGCCGCCACCGCCGTCAGCCCCTCGAGCTGCAGGTGCAGCACCACCAGGTCGCGGATATGCACATCGTCTTCGACAACGAGCACGTGCCCGCCGCCGGCCGGCTCCGGCTCCTGGTTGGCCATCGCGCCAGTCTAGCGCCGACCGGGCGTTCCGGCAGCAGCTGCCATCGTTTTTTCACGTGCCGGCGGCACGGGCGTTCATCGCCGCGACGGCGGCCCGCTGTCCTCTGTGTCAGACAGGCTGTGGCGATTCGTGGACGTCCCGCGGAGCGGCGACGCGTGCGCAATCCTCCCCGGAGAGCGACGAAAAAGCCGCGGATATGGGTCGGCGGCAATCCTTCGTGACGTCACCGCTGCGGCCGGGCTCGTGGCACCTGCCTTGCTTTGTGGACAGCGCCCGCCTGATCGGAGGAACTCGTGACACCCAGGAAACGTCTGCAGCTTCTTGCGCCGGTCCTCATCGCCGGCATCGCTGTCCTGTGGCCAGCCGATGCCATGGCGCAGCGGCGCGTTGTCCGCCGCGCGCCCGTCCGGACCGTCGTCGTCGGCGCCTATGGAGGCCCGATCTATCCCTACTACTACGATCCATTTTTTTCCGGATGGTACGGGTATCAGTACGGCCCGTATCCGCCGTACGCGCGCTATGGCTACGCGCCGGCGACGGACCTCCGGATTCAGGTGACGCCGCGCGAGGCGGAGGTGTACCTGGACGGATACCTTGTGGGCAACGTCGATGATTTCGACGGCATCTTCCAGCGTCTGCGCGTGCCGTTCGGCGAGCACACCATCTCGATTTACCGGGAGGGTTTTCGCACCATCACCGAGCGGATGCTGTTCCGCCCGTACGAGTCGTACCACCTGAAGCAGGCGATGGAGCCGCTGGCCGCCGGCGGAACGCCGGAGTCGCGTCCGGTGCCTGAGCCGCGCGCCGCGCCGGGGCCGCAGGGGCCGCCGGATCCCGGGGTGGCCCGCGATCCTGGACGGGTCGACCGGCAGCCGGATCGTCGCGATCAGGTCCGCGGCGGCAATCGCTTCGGGTCGGTGGCGATTCGTGTCCAGCCGCGCGATGCCGAGGTGATGGTGGACGGCGAGCGCTGGAGTGGTCCCGCCGGGCAGGACCAGTTGATCGTCGAGCTGTCGGAAGGCACGCACCGCGTCGAGATCCGGAAGGACGGGTTTCAGCCGTACATGTCAACCGTCCGGATCGAGGCGGGGCGGACGGAAGCGTTGAACGTCAGCCTCCCTGCCGACCGCTGAGATACTGCCGGGCCGGCGCGCCGGGGGACGCGGTGTCCTCCCGCGCGCCAGCATCGGTTCGACTCACCACGCGGGCTATCATGGCCCGATGAGCGACGATCAGGGCGAGCGGCTGCAGGCGATTGCGCGGCGGGCGATGGTGCAGTACGGCATGGAGCCGGATTACCCGCCGCAGGCCGCGCTCGAATTGCGGCGGCTGCCGGCGCCGGCGGTCACCGGTCTGCGCGATCTGCGCGGGCTGCCCTGGTCCTCCATCGACAACGACGAGTCGCGCGATCTCGATCAGCTCGAAGTCGGGGTCGACGGCAGTACGCCGCGGGTCCTGGTGGCGATTGCCGATGTCGACGCGCTCGTCCGCCCGGCGTCCGCGATCGATGATCACGCCAGACGCAACACCACCTCCGTCTATACGCCGGCGCGCGTGTTCGCGATGCTGCCGCCGGAGCTCTCGACCGACCTGACCTCGCTCAACGAAGGGGAGGATCGCGCCGCGATCGTCATCGACGTCACCGTCGACGCGGACGGTGCGGTGACGCGAGGCGAGGTCTACCGCGCGCTGGTGCGGAACAAGGCGAAGCTGACGTACGCGGCGGTCGGGGCGTGGCTCGAAGAGCGCGGACCGCTGCCTGGCGGCGTCGCGGGCGTCGCCGGGCTGGAGGCGCAGCTTCGACTCCAGGATCGGCTGGCCGGACGGTTGCGCGCCCAGCGTCAGCGCGAGGGGGCGCTCGATTTCGATCGGACCGAAGTCAAGCCGGTGCTGGCCGACGGCCGCGTCGCGGAGCTCCGCGTCGAGACGCCGAACCGCGCGCGGGACCTGATCGAGAGCTTCATGGTCGCGGCCAACGGCGTGTCGGCGCGCTTTCTGTCGTCGCGCCGGCTGGCGTCAATCAGACGAGTCGTGCGATCGCCCGAGCGCTGGCCCCGGATCGTCGAACTGGCTCGGCTCCATGGCACGGAGCTGCCGCCGTCGCCGGATGCGCGCGCGCTCGAGGCGTTCCTCCGGGCGCGACGTGCGGCGGCGCCGGAGGAGTTCGGAGATCTGTCACTGAGCGTCATCAAGCTGCTCGGGCGCGGGGAGTACGTCGCCGAAGGGCCCGGCGATCAGACGTCCGCGCACTTCGCACTGGCGGTGTCGAACTACACCCACTCGACGGCGCCGAACCGCCGGTATCCGGATCTCGTCACCGAACGCCTGCTCAAGGCCGCGGTCGACGGTCAGCCGGCGCCGTATTCGCTGGCGGAGCTGGAACAGCTCGCCGGCCACTGTACGAAGCAGGAAGATGCCGCCAACAAGGTCGAGCGGCTGGTCCGGAAGGCGGCCGCGGCAATCTGGATGTCGGATCGGATCGGGCAGACGTTCAACGCGGTCGTGACCGGCGCCTCGGCGAAGGGCACCTGGGTGAGGACGGTGAGTCCGCCGGTGGAGGGGAAGCTGACGCAGGGGGTCGAGGGGCTCGACGTCGGAGACCGCCTGCGCGTGCGCCTCGCCCGCACGGATCCCGAGCGCGGGTTCATTGATTTCGTGCGGCTGCCCTGAGCCTTTTACGGTTGTGCCGATCCGGGGGTATTTTTCAATCGCCCCTGTGGAATCAACGACTTGCGCTAAAGATGAGTGTCCCCCTCGGGAAGGTGCTGGAGAGCGAGGCGGATATGGGCGGTGTGGTGGCGGCAATGCCACGCATACATCCGGATCGCCTGGTCGATGGACACCGGTCCCCACTCGGGGTGCTCGAACGTCCGGCGGAAGGCGTCGGCCGGAAGCGCCGCCAGGAACGCCGTCCAGCGGCGGTGGAGCGCGTCGAGGAGGTCCAGCGACATCGCCACCGGCGCCGTCCGCGCCTCCGGCAGTTCGGCCCACAGCGCTTCGTTGTAGGTCTTGATGGCGGGGGCCGTCTCGGTTGCGGCCAGCTTCATGCGCACGTAGGCATTCAGGTGGCTGTCCGGCAGGTGATGGACCAGCTGCCGGATCGTCCATCCGCCGGCGCGGTATGTCGTCTCGAGCTCGGCCTCGGTGAGGTTCGTGACGAGCGCCCGGACAATCGCCGGGGTCGCGGCGATCACGGCGACGAGCCCGGCCCGCTCGGCAGTGTCGAGCGGCGCGGAATCGCGCGGGATGCGCCCGACGGGATACCGGTCGGCATCGAGTTCAACCACGGTCTCTCCTTCTCTTCCTGATTAGAACCGGCGGATCGCGCCGGTCACGCGGCCGAGCAGCTTCACCGCGTACAGCGCCGCGCGCTCCCGCGCCTGCTCGACGTCGACGCCCCGGTTCTCGAAGCCGAGCGCCGGCAGCTGATCGATCGCGCTGTCGTCGCCGTCCATGGGATGGAGCGCAATCCAGTAGAGCACCCGGGTGAGATCGTCCTTCGGGATCTGCTGCTCGAGCTCGTCGAAGACCAGCGCCGGCGCAAATCGCTCGAGCTCGGTCTGATGGACGTCGGGTACCGCCGCGATATAGAGAATGTTGCGCGCCCGCTGCACCAGGTCGGGAGTCCTGGCCGGGGCCCACGCCGGGAGGCCGACGCGGATCGCGTCGAGCTGCTCCAGCACTTCCGGCGGTGGCTCCTCGTCGGGGGGCGCAATCGGCGCGACGATGCCGCTGTCGGGCGGGAGACGGGTGAAGATCAGGTCCCGGTCGATGTCGGACGGCTTGACGCTCTGCCACGTCGCGGCAATCGGCTGCGCGGGAGGCTTCGGCGTGGAGGTCGCATCTCCGGGGCCGTCTCCGCGCCCGGCCGGCGCAGCGACCGGTGGCGGCGCGACTGGTTGTACTGGCTGGGACTGGGAAGGGGGCGGCGCCGGCGCGTTCCGCGGCGCGGCGCTCGCGGCTTCCCGGCCTGCCGGCGGCTTCCCGGCTTCCGGCGCTCTCCCTGATGGCCCGGCGGGCCGCGGGACGGAGCCGTCTCGATCTGCAGCTCCGCCGGCAGGCAGGCCGGCTCGAGGCGCGGGTGTGCCGGTCTCGGTGATCGTCGGCCGCGAGGGCGCGGCCGATCCCGCGGTGTCCGACTCTCCGAGGGCAGCTCGTGGCTCCGGCGGGAGCGCCGGTTCCGCCGGCGGCGTCCGCGTCCCGGCCGGTGACTCGGCCGCCTGGTTCGCCGCCGAGACCGGTGCGCCGGACCCGGTCGCAACCCGGTGGCGCATTTCGGCCATCGCGCCCACCGCTACCCATGCCGCAAGCGCCACCACGATCCAACCCCGCCCGCGCTGCGCGGCGAACCGCTGCTGCGCGTCCCAGCGGAACAGCATGCCGCCGGCGACGCAGCCGGCCGCGCCGATGATCACCAGCGCCAGGAGGTCGAACCGCGCGGCGCCGAGACCGCTGCCGTTGACGGACGCCTGAATCGCCTGGACGGCGTACCGCCCCGGGAAGAACGCCGACAGATGCTGCGCCCAGTCGGGCAGGCTCGCCAGCGGGACCGCCACGCCGCCGATGATCAACATCGGCAGAAAGATGCATTGCCCGAGCGCCTGGACCGCCGGGACGTTGTCGGCCATCGTCGCCATCACCAGCCCGAGCCCGACAAAGGCGAACGACACACACGTGAACGCGATCCAGAGCTGCAGCGGATGGCGCGGCAGCGGCATGCCGAGGAGGAGCGCCAGGGCGATTTGCAGCAGCCCGGCGGTGACGAGGATCGCGTAGCGCGCGGCAATCGTGCTGCTGACGAGTCCGGCGGTTGGCACCGGTGCCAGCCGATACCGCCGCCACACGCCCCGCTCCCGCTCGCTGACCAGCGTCGTCGGCAGCCCGAAGCACGCCCCGCCGAGGATGCCGACCGTCAGCAGCTCGCCCATGTGGCGGATGAGGACCACGCGCTCGTAGCGGTAGAGGACGTAGAAGGCCAGCAGGAAGATCAGCGGGAAGAGATAGCTGTAGAGCAGCGCCATCCGGTTGCGGTAGTGCAGCCGGAGGCTCATGACGGTCTGCTGGATGAACGCGTCCATCAGCGGTCCGCTCCGGGATCCCCGGCGGTCAGCTCGAGAAAGACGTCCTCGAGCGTCGCCTTGCGCACCTGCAGCTCGGTGATTGCCGCGCTCCGCGCCTCGACCAGTTGCAGCACTGCCGCCAGCGTCGGCCCGACGGTGGTGGTCCGGAAGCGCACGCGGCTGCTCTCCGGGACGATGTCCTCGACGCCGTCAATCGTCGCCAGGTCGCCGGCGTCCAGCGGCGGCACCGTGGCGATCGAGATCGACTGCATCGCGCTCGAGCGCGCGATCAGCTCGCGCGGCGTGCCGGTGGCGATGATCCGGCCGCGGTCGATGACCGCGATGCGGCTGCAGAGCTGTTCCGCCTCCTCGATGTAATGCGTCGTCAGCAGGACGGTGTGGCCGTCCTGCTTCATCCGCACGATTTCTCCGTGCAGTTCGCGGCGCGACTGCGGGTCGAGCCCGGTTGTCGGCTCGTCCAGCACGACGACCTCGGGGCGATTGACGAACGCGAGGGCCAGGGCGAGGCGCTGCCGCTGCCCGCCGGACAGCGTGTCGAAGGCCGCGTCCGCCTTCGCCTCCAGCCCGAATCGCGCCAGCATTTCGTCCGGCGCCGCGCGCCGGCCGTAGAAGGAGCCGAACAGGCGGAGCGCTTCGCGCGGGGTGATCTTGTCCTGGAGCGACGTCGTCTGCAGCGCCGCGCCGAGCTTCTGCCGGGCGTCGCGCGGCCGGCGGCGCGCGTCGATGCCGCAGACTTCAATCGTGCCGCTGTCGGGTTCCCGCAGCCCGAGCAGGCATTCCACGGTCGTCGTCTTTCCCGAGCCGTTGGGGCCGAGCAGCCCGAAGATCTCGCCGTCGTCGATGGCAAAGCTCACGCCCTGCGCCGCCTGGACGTCGCCGTACCGCTTGTGCAGGTCCGACAGCACGACTTTCGCCGCCGCCGCCGTCATCAGCCTTCCCAGCCGTTGATGATGGTCTCGCGCAAATCGAATCCGAAGGCCCGCTCCGTGACGACGACGATCGGCGGGCCCTGGAGCCGTTTGTAGACCGACCGGCGGATGCGCCGGAAGGCGTCGTAGACGAGCGCATGGAACGTCGCCGTGGTGTGCTTGTCGTAGACCGTCTGCCCGGACGGGTCGGGCACGAACCGATCCTCGTCCAGTTCATGACGCTCGAACAGCCCGACCAGTTCGGCGGGGCTGCGCCGCCGCTCGACCATCTCGCCGACCACCGGGGCGACGACGTAGTAGTCGAAAGGGTCGAATTGATTGGCGGCGAGCTCCGCCGACGGGGTCAGCGCGAAAGTCTCTTCCGGGATGATCTCGGCGCCGTGCCGCGCGTTGACGTAGCGGGCGAGCCGGTAGACGTCCAGCTTCGAGAGGTCGCCGATGAGCGAGACGCCGCCGCACATGTCGCCGTAGAGCGTCGCATAGCCGAGGGCGATTTCCGTCTCGTTGCCGCAGGAGATGAGGAGCGCGCCGGTGTCGTTCGATTCGGCCATCATCAGCAGACCGCGGATGCGGGCATGGAGGTTCTCGCGGGTGAAGCTCTGCGCGATCGGATGGGCGTGGGCCTCGAAGACCTCGCGGACGTGCTCGTCGAGCTGCTGGATGGGGATGACGGTGTAGCGGACGCCGAGCGTCGCGGCGAGCCGGGCGGCGATCGACCGCGTCGCCTCGGTGTTGAAGCGCGACGGCATGTTGCAGGCGGTCACCCGGGCGGGGCCGAGCGCGTCGACGGCGAGCGCCAGGGCGAGCGCGGAGTCGATGCCGCCCGACAGCGCCACTGTGGCGCTCGTGAAGCCGGTCTTCGCCATGTAGTCGCGGAGCGCCATGACCAGCGCGTCGTAGGTCTCGCGGTCGCGGTCGACTGGCGGCAGCGGTACGGCGGTGGCGGCGGCGTCGTTTGATGGCAGGTCGACGATCAGGAGATCCTCGGCGAACTGGCGGCCGATGGCGAGGAGGCGTCCGTGCCGATCGTAGACGAGGCTCTCGCCGTCGAAAGGGATGATGTTCTTGCCGTTGTCGGCGGCGCCGGCGGTGTTGATGTAGAGGAGCGGCTTGCCGAGCGCGGCGATGTGGGCGCGGATGATCGTGTCGCGGGCGTGGCGCTTGCCGGGCCAGAACGGCGAGGCGTTGATGTTGACGAGCACGTCCGCCCCCTGCGCGGCCAGCTCCTGGAGCGGTTTGATGGGGTAGGACTCGTCCCAGAGGTCCTCGCAGATCGAGACCCCGAGCCGCACGGTCGTCCCATCGGCGAGCGGAATGTCGACCGGCTCGCGCGTCGGCGCCGGCGAGAAGTAGCGCTTGTCGTCGAAATAGCGGTAGCTCGGGAGCAGCGTCTTGCGCGCCCGCTGCAGGACCGTCCCGTCGCGGACGACCGCGGCGGCGTTGTACTTGAGGAGGCCGCCGCTGTCGTTGCGGCCGGCCGGGTCGACGTCGATGAACCCGATAATGGCCGTGATGCCGTTGGCCGCCGCCGCCAGGCGCTGCATCGCGCGCTCGTTGGCGGCCAGGAACCCGGCGTCCTCGACCAGGTCCCCGATGCAGTAGCCGGGCAGGGCCATCTCGGGCGTCAGGATGAGGTCCGCCCCCTGGGTCGCGGCGGCTGTCATCTGTTCGAGAATCCGCGCGGCATTGCCCTCGATGTCGCCGCTTGTCGGGTTCAGCTGGGCAAGTGCGATGCGCATGGGTGTGTCGACCGCAGTGACCTGACGTGACCTGGCCTGACTCCCCCAAAATACCACGCCAGGGGGACACTCATCTTTAGCCTAAGTTGTTGATTCGACAGGCCAATGACGATTTGGGGCCCGGATCAACGGTCGATCCGGGCCGTTTCGACCGTCAGCCCTGTGGAATCAACAACTTACGCTAAAGATGAGTGTCCCCCTTCGTGGGGCCCTTCGTGGGGCTTTAGAAGGTGGGGAAGAGCTTCTTCAGATCGTCGACGGTGGCGGGGCTCCCGGTACTGGTTCAGCTCGAACGCCTCCGCATACTTGACGTTGCGCCCCTTCGACTCGCCGTACAGCTCGATCAGCAGGCTCCGGTACTGATTCGCGACGTCGGCGCTGCGCTGTCTGACGGCCTCGTTCAGATACGCCTTGCGCCCGGCCTCGTCGGTCGGCACATTGCGGCCATACCGCGCCTGCCAGGAATCGGCATCCGCGAACTGCGACGGCAGGTCGGAAATGCAGTCCCACTTCTTCTGCGCCGCCTGGTCGATGTCGATTGCGAGGATCGGATCGAACGGATACGGCTTCTTGAAGTTGTCCGAATAGAACAGGAAGATCGGGTTGCGCGGGGTCGCCTTCGTATAGGGCGCGAAGAACGGCGCCGCGACGACGACGGCAGCGTCCTCGGCGAGTTTGCCGACGGCGCGGTGGTCGGGGTGATAGTCCCAGGGGCGGTGCGACAGGACGATGTCGGCCTGCCAGTCGCGGATCAGGTTGGCGACCTTCTTCCGCGTCTCGAGGTCAGGCATCAGCTCGCCGTCGTGGATGTCGAGCACGTCGGTCTCGACGCCGAGCTTGGCGTGGCAGGCCTCGACCTCCGCTTTACGGCGCTGCGCCAGGGGCCCGCCGGCCTGCGAAAAGTGGCCGACGTCGCCGTTGGTCAGCGCGACGAGCTTGACCTTCGCCCCCTTGGCGACGAACAGCGCCGCCGTGCCGGCGAACTTCAGCTCGGCATCGTCCGGATGCGCGCCGAACGCGATGATGCGGAGCGGACGCCCCGCAGGAATCTGAGCCGCAAGAGACGAGGCGGCAAGGACGACGAGACCGGCAGCACACCAGCGCACAGAACGCATCAGAGGACCTCCAGGGTGACGGTCCAGCCTATCGCTATTGCGCCGGGTTCACAACGCCCGGCGCCGGCGCGGCCTCGAGCGGCGGGCTATAATGCGCCCCTTGAGCGCGCCTCCCGAACCCTTCTCGCGGCGGGTGCTGCTGAGGCGCGCCGCCGCGCTTCCGGTCCTGGCCGCCGCCTGCGCCGCGCCCCGGGCCCCGGCCGTCGTCCGCTCGAGGGAGACGGACGTCACGATCGCCGACGTCCGGCACGGCTTCGAGGAGTACCGCTACCGCACGCCCTACCAGTTCGGCGGACGCTCGGTTGATCGCGTGACCCTGCTGAACGTCACCTGCCGGATCCGGACCGCCGCCGGGCGCGACGCCTGGGGCTTCGGCTCGATGACGCTCGGCAATGCGTGGGCGTTTCCCGCCGCCTCGCAGGAGGCCGGGCTTGGCGCGATGCAGGCGCTCGCCGGCGAGCTGCGGCGCATCACCGCCGACTGCGACGAGCGCGGCCACCCGGTCGACCTGTTCCGCGCCGTCGAGCCCGAGTACCTGGCCGCCGCCGCCGTGCTCTCGACGACCCGTCACCTCGCCGCCGCCATTCCCAAGCTCTGCACGCTGGTCGTCGCCAGCGCCTTCGATGCCGCCGTCCACGACGCCTACGGCAAGCTGTTCGGCGTGAGCTCGTACCACACCTACGGTCCGCGCTTCATGACGCGCGATCTTTCGGCCGACCTCGGCCCCGCGCTTCCGCGGCGAGTTTCTCGACCGCTACGTCCGCCAGCGCCCGCGCGCCAGCCTCCCGGTCTTCCATTCGGTCGGCGCCAGCGACGCGCTCGAAGCCGCGGACCTGGCGGCGCCGCTCGACGACGGGCTGCCCGAGACCCTCGAGGCGTGGATCCCGCGGGACGGGCTGATCCGCTTCAAGATCAAGTTGAACGGCGGCAACCTGGCCGCGGACGTCGGCCGCGTCGATCCGCATCGACCGCGTTGTCAGCCGGGCCCAGGCGGCGCGCGGCGCCGGCGGCTGGAAGTACTCGCTCGATTTCAACGAGGGATGTCCCGAACGTCGACTACCTGCTCGAATGTCCTGCAGAAGATTCGCGAGGCGACGCCGCGCGGCTTCGAGCGCATTCTCTACATCGAGCAGCCGACGGCGCGCGACCTGAGGAGCGATCGGGCCAACGTGATGCACCGCGCCGCGAAGCTCCGCCCGGTGGTGATCGACGAGTCGCTGACCGATCTCGAATCGCTGCTGCTGGCCCGCGAGATGGGCTACACCGGCGTGGCGCTCAAGGCCTGCAAGGGGCAGAGCCAGGCGATGCTGATGGCCGCCGCGGCGCAGAAGTACGGCATGTTCCTCTGCGTCCAGGACCTGACGTGCCCGGGCGCCTCGCTGATCCACTCCGCCGGCATCGCCGCCCGCGTCCCCGGCAATGCGGGCATCGAGGCGAACGCGCGGCAGTTCGTGCCGGCCGCGAACGCCGCCTGGGAGCCGGGCTTTCCCGGGCTGTTCACCATCCGCGGCGGCGTGATGCGCACCGGACAGCTGACCGGGCCGGGCCTGGGCGCAGTGCCGGCGCGCGCCACCGGGCCGCCGCCGTCCTCACCATCGCAAGGAGCATGACCATGACCGCATCACGTCTCAGCCGGCGCCAGTTCATCCAGGCGGCCTCGCTCGGCGCCGCGGCGGCGGCGATGCCACGGACCGCCGGCGCCGCCGCCGCGCCGGCCCGCTGGAAGATCATCACCTTCAGCAAGCCGTTCATTGACCTCAACTACGAGGAGACCGCGGACCTGGTGGCGGACGTCGGCTGGGACGGCATCGAGTGTCCTGTCCGCAAGACGTTCACTCACATCGATCCGGATTGCGTCGACGAGCAGTTGCCGAGGATGGTGGAGGCGCTCGGCCGCCGCGGCCGCGAGGTGTCGATGATCACGACCGACATCACCAGCGTCACCCCCGACGCTGAACGGATTCTCGGCACCGCCGCGAAGCTCGGCATCCGGCGCTACCGGCTGGGGCCGCTCTACTACGCGCCGGACAAGCCGATCCCGGCCCAGCTCGACGAGTTCGGGGCGCGCCTCCGGGACCTGGCACAGTTCAACAGGACGCTGAAGATCCAGGGGGCAATCCAGAACCATTCGGGCCACAACTATTTCGCCGCCCCGGTCTGGGATGCCTTCGAGATCCTCCGTACGCTGCCGCCCGAGGACATGGGCTATGCCTTCGACATCGGCCACGGCACGCTCGAAGGGGGGCTGTCCTGGCCGATTCAGGTCCATCTCGCCGAGGCCCGCTTCAGTGTCGTCTACGTCAAGGATTTTCACTGGGAGAAGCGGGCGGGCAAGTGGGAGCCCGTGTGGGGCCCGCTCGGCGACGGGATGGTCAGCCCCGAATTCTTCCGGATGCTCGGCCGGTCGGACTTCAAGGGCCCGGTCTGCCAGCACAACGAGTACGACATGGGAAAGACGGCCGCGGAGCATCTCCGCCACTACAAGGCGGACCTGAAGACGCTTCGCGGCTGGCTCTCGGGCGCCGCCTAGGCGAGATACGTCTTGAAGTGCGCCATCATCCGGCGCGACATTTCCTCGCTGAGGACGTGGCCCGCGCCCGGCTCGATGTACGAGGAAAAGCGATCGCGCGCGCCGCGCGCGGCGTACGCGCGCTCGAGGTGCGCGACCGCCTTCCTGACCTCGGGGAGCGGGCTGCCGCTGTCGGTTTCGCCGAAGTTCAGATGCAGCGCACGCGGGGCGATCAGGGCGGCGATGTCGGGCGTGTCGCCGACCTCGCGCCAGCCGGGGACGTAGTTCGGAAAGCAGTGGATCAGATCGGTCCGCTCCATGGCGGCATACGTCGGCAGGCAGCAGTTGGCGACGAGCGCCTTGAGCCGCGGCTCCCATGGGCCGACCATCCACGTATGCGTCGAGCCCATCGAATGGCCGTAGCAGCCGACGCGGCTGGCGTCCACCTCCGGCCGGCTGACCAGATAGTCGACCGCGCGGCGCATGTCCGCGATGTTCTTCCAGGCGAGCGATTTTCCGGCCACGACGTACATCGCGAACAGGTAATGCTCGAGGTTCCGGCCGTTGAGCGCCCCGCGATGATTGCGTTCCCCGAACCCCGCCGCGTCCGGGCAGAGGACAACGTAGCCCTCGCGCGCCAGGGCGACGCCGGTGTGGTGCATCTCCGCCCCTTCCAGTCCGGCCGGCTCCGCCTTCCCGATTGGATACGCCCCGTTGTGCTGGTGCCAGACGCAGACCCCCGGCCGGGGACCGGCCGCCGCGCGATCCGGGACGAGCAGATATGCGGCAATCCGTTCGCCGGGCTCGACCAGATAGGTGATGCGCTCGAGGCGATATCCGTCCTTCCGGGTCGTCTGTTCGACGACGGCCTCGAGCGGCCCGTAGTCGGGCCACGGACCGCCGAGCTGCGACAGCAGCGTGTCCCTGGTCGGCGTTCCCTTGCGGCGCTGGGCAGGCATGGCCCCTCCGGCGGCGGGTTGGTCCGGCCAGAGCGCGGCCGCCACCGGCGCGCTCGCGGCCCGCTCGATGAACTGGCGGCGCGAGACTCCCGGAGCGTTGGTGTCGGGCTTCGTGCGCATCTCTGCCTCCGCGGTTCGTGTGCGACGGGCTTTCAATATACCGCGCCTGGCGGCGTTGTCGAGGCGCCCGCCGGGGCGGGCCCGGGGGCTGTAGGGCGCGAAAATGGGCGCGGTGACCGGCGGTGCGCGGCGGAGGGAGGTTGACTAATGCGTCGCCCGGCAAAATACTCAGCATGCAATGGATATCCACAGAAGCTTCGCCGCCGCCGCGCTGGCGGCCCTGACCGTCGTCGCCGCCCACGTCGGCGCGCAGGGGGTTCCGCCGGCCGGCGCTCCCGCCGCGCCGGCGCCCGCTCCACAGAATCCGGCCCCGCCGGCGGGTGCCGGACAGGGCCGCGGCGGGGGCCGCGGCCCCGCGGTGTTTCCTGCGCAGCAGCGGCCGCCGGGCGATCCGGCTCTGATCGAGCGCGGCAAGGCGCTCTTCACGTCACGACCTGCAGCGCCTGCCACGGCGCCGACCTGCGCGGCGGCGGCATGGGCGGCCCCAACCTGCTCCGCTCGCAGGTCGTGCTGATGCGATCAGAAGGGCGAGCTGATTCTTCCGATCGTGCACGGCGCACGCGCCGGAGCGGGGCATGCCGCGCGATGCCGCTGCAGGACGACGACGTCCTGGCGGTCGCGGAGTACATCCACAGCGTGCTCGGCCGATCGCGCGGAATCAGGGGGCGCCGCCGCCGACCGAGGCGCCGCCGCCCAACCCGATCGTCGGCGACGCCGGCCGCCGGGCAGAGGTCTACTTCAAGGCCAAGTGCAGCTCGTGCCACTCGCCAACCGGCGACCTGCAGGGCATCGCCACCAAGCTCACCGACGGCAAGGCGCTGCAGAACGGCTGGGTCACCGGCGCCCGACAACCGGCGCGGCGGCCGCGGCGGGCGCGGCGCGGCGCCGGCGCCGGGCGAGCCGGTCCACCGACGCCACGACGCGATCACCGCGACGGTGACGCTGCCCGTCCGGCGAAAAGCTCGAGGGCCCGATCGTCCGGATGGACAACTTCCTGCATCACCCTGCGGCTGCCCGACGGCAGCCAGCGGACGATCGGCGCGACGGCGATCGTCCCGAAGGTCGAGCTGAAGGATCCGCTCGCGCGCGCACAAGGCGCTGCTGCCGATCCTCACCGACAAGGACATGCACGACGTGACGGCTTACCTGGCGACGTCTGAAATGACATTCGAAACGATTGCTTCTCGCTGATGCCGCTGCGTGTGCGCGCCGGCGCTGCTCGCGGCGCAGGGCAGCGGTCTCGATCCGGCGGACCTGCTCAAGCCGCTGTCGGACAACTGGCCGACCTACAACGGCGATTACTCCGGTCGGCGCTACAGCGCGCTGACCCAGATCAATCGCACCAACGTCAAGAACCTGACGCTGGCGTGGACGTCCAAGCTGACCGGCGGGTCCGCGAAGGAGAACGCCTTCGGCGGCTTCGGCGGCGGCCGCGGCGGCGGCGGCGGCGCGCCGCCTCATCATCGGCGGTGAAGGCACCGGCGAGTATCCGGTCAGCAGCGGCAACGTCACGATCAAGGCGTCGGCGCTGATGGTCGACGGCACCATCTACCTGACCTCCCCCGACAACGCCTGGGCGCTCGACGCCCGCGACGGCCGCGAGCTGTGGCACTACTTCTGGAAGACGCGGGGCGGCACGCACATCGCGACGCGCGGCTTCGGCATGTGGAACGACTACCTCTACATGGAGACGCCCGACAACTACCTGGTCTCGCTCGACGCCAAGACCGGCAAGGAGCGCTGGCACAAGGTCATCTCCGACTTCAACCAGCAGTACTTCTCGACCATGGCGCCGGTCGTGGTCGGCAACCACGTCATCGTCGGCACCGGCAACGACCTCGACGCGCCCGGCTTCCTGCAGTCGTTCGATCCGGAAACCGGCGAGCTGCAGTGGAAGCTCTACACCGTGCCGATGAACCCCGGCGATCCGGGGCTCGAGACCTGGCCGAGCCTGGATGCGGCCCGGCACGGCGGGGCGCAGGCCGTGGCTCGCCGGGCGCCTACGATCCCGGAGACGAAGCTCTACATCTTCGGCACCGGCAACCCGACGCCGGCCTACACCACCGGCCGCGGCGAGGGGGACAACCTCTTCACCGGCTCGCTGGTCGCGGTCAACGTCGACACCGGCAAGATGGCGTGGCACTACCAGACCGCGCCGCACGACATGCACGACTGGGACTCGGCCCAGACCCCGGTGCTCGTCGACGCGCCGTTCAAGGGCCGGATGCGCAAGCTGGTCATGACCGCGGCCCGCAACGGCTACTTCTTCGTGCGTCGATCGCGTGACCGGCGAGCACCTGCTGACCAGCAAGCTACGGCTCGTCGACCAACTGGGTCAAGGAGATCGACGAGCAGGGCCGGCCGCGGCGCGATCCCGGAGAAGGACGCCATCGGTCGGCGGCGCGCTCGTCTCCCCCTCGGCCGGCGGCACGGTCAACTGGGAGCCGCCCGCCTACTCGCCGGACACCGGGCTGTTCTACGTCTCGGAGAACAACACGCTACTCGATCTTCTACCTGACTCGACACCGATCCCGCGCGGCTCGATGGGGCTCGGCGGCAAGCTCGAAGTCGCGCGCCGGCATCGGGCGGCAGCTTCCTGACCGCGATCGATTACCGCACCGGCAAGGCGGCGTGGCGCTACAAGTACGAAGGCGGCGCCGGCGGTGGCGGCGGCGTGCTGACGACGGCCGGCAGACTGGTCTTCGCCGGCGACGGCGGCGGCAACATCGTCGCCCACGACGCTCAGACCGGGAAGGCGCTGTGGCACTCGCGCATCGGCCAGCGTCACCAATCCGCCGCAGACCTACATGCTGGACGGCCGGCAGTACCTGCTGGTGGCGGCCGGCGACCCGCTCTACGACTTCGTGATGTATGGCGGCGGCCGCCCGGCGGCAGCCGCGCCGGCGGGCCGTGGTACGGGGAGCGCGGCGCCGGCTCCGCGATGACGGACATGAACAGCCTGATCGCCGGGCTGGCGGTGGGTCTCGCGGTGCTTGGCGCGGCGCGGCCGCCGGCGGCCGCGGCCCAGGCGCTCGGCATCTTTTCGTCAGCCGGCGATGTCGGCGCCCCGTCCACGATCGGCCCCGGCGCCGCCGCCTACGACGCCGGCGTCTACACCATTACCGGCGGCGGCGAGAACATGTGGGCCGCGGCCGATCACTTCCACTACGTGTGGAAGAAGGTCTCCGGCGACGTCTCGCTCGAGGCGGCGATTGCGTTCGTCGCCACGAAGCCGGACACGGGTGCGCCCGATCCCCACCGCAAGGCGGCGCTCATCATCCGCCAGACGCTCGATGCCGACTCCGTCTACGCCGATGCGGCCGTCCACGGCGACGGCCTGACCTCGCTGCAGTGGCGCGACGCGACGGGAGCCGTCACCCACGAAGTCCAGTCCAACGTCGTCGGTCCGAAGCGGCTGCGTCTCGACAAGCGCGGCGCCTACGTCGCGATGTCGATTGCCGGCGCCGGCGAGGAGCTGCACCCGGCCGGCGGTGCGGCGCGCATCGATCTGACGGGAGAGTTCTACGTCGGCATCGGCGTGTCGGCGCACAACCCCGGCCGGCTCGAGACCGCGGCCTTCTCGAATGTCGCTCTCGGCGTGCCGCCGGCGATCACCGGGACGCCGACGATCGTCAACACCCTCGAAACGATCAGCCTCCGCTCGAAGGACCGGCGCGTCGCCTATGTCGTCACCCAGCCGGGGCGGATCGAGGCGCCGAACTGGTTTCCCGACGCGACCAATACGCTCTACTTCAACACCGGCGGCCGCCTCTTCAAGGTGCAGGCCGAGCCGCCGGGGACCAAACCCAACCCCGCCCGTCTGCGCGTGCCCGCGCCCGTGGACCTCGGCGACCTGACCCGCATCAACAACGATCACGGCATCTCGAACGACGGCCGTTTCTGGGCGATTAGCGATCAATCGCAGACCATCGACGGCAAGCGCCCCTCGCTCATCTACGTGGTCCCGGCCGCCGGCGGCGCGGCGCGTCGCGTGACCGATCAGGGGCCGTCGTACTTTCATGGCTGGTCACCCGACGGCAGCCGGCTGGCGTACTGCGCCGAGCGCGGCGGCAACTTCGACGTCTACACCGTCGCGGCGACCGGCGGCCCCGAAACGCGCCTGACAACGGCCGAGGGGAAAGACGACGGCCCGGAGTATTCCCCCGATGGCCAGTACATCTACTTCAATTCCGAGCGGACCGGCGGCATGCAGGTCTGGCGGATGAAGACCGACGGCACCGGGCAGGAGCAGATCACGACCGACGCGGCGGACAACTGGTTTCCGCACGTCTCGCCGAACGGACTGTCGATGGTCTTCCTGACGTATGAGAAGGGGGTCGGCGATCACCCCGAGAACAAGGACGTCATGCTCAGGGTGATGGATCTGGCGACGCGGAAGGTCGAGACGCTGGCGAGGCTGTTCGGGGGCCAGGGGACGATCAACGTCTCGTCCTGGTCGCCGAACAGCCAGCATCTCGCCTTCGTCAGCTACCAGCTGGTGCCGCGGTGACGGCGCGCGGCGCCTGCGCCCGGCCGGCGGCTCGCAGGACGGCATGTTTCGCGTCGGCCTGAATCCGTACGGGCTGACCTGCACGGTCGGGCTCCAGGGACTCGGCACGTCGCGGGCGAATCCGAACGGCGTCGGCCTGCGCGGCTTCATCGGCATCGCCCGCGGCATCGGCGCGTGCTGCATCGAGGTCGACGGACGATGGCTGTCCGATCTGAGCGACGCGGCGCTCGCCGGCGTCCGGGACGAGCTGTCCGGGGAGACGGTCATCTGCAGCTACTGGCTCGCGCACGCCGCCGGCGAGACCCTGGCGGAGCCGATGCGTCGTGCCGCCGCCATCGGCGCCGGCCTGCTCCGGCTGCACCTGACGCCGGTGCTCGAGGGCGCACGGGCGGCGAGTGGCGGCCGCTGGGACGCGATGCTGTCCCACGCCCGCGGCACGCTGGTACGCGAAGCGGAGCGGGCGCGGCGGGCCGGCCTGGAGCTGGCGATCGAGAACCACCAGGATCTCGGCAGCGAGGAGCTGGTGGCGATCGCCGAGGAGGCCGGCGACAACGTCGGCGTCGTCTTCGACACCGGCAACCCGTTCTCGGTCGGGGAGGATCCGGTCGCGTTCGCGCGCCGGGCGGCGCGGCGGATCCGGCACGTTCACCTCAAGGACTACGTCGCGCAGTGGACCGACGAGGGCTTCCGGCTGGTGCGGTGTCCGATCGGAGACGGCTGCGTACCGTTCGATGAGATCGCCGCGGTGCTGGCGGATCGCGAGCCGGCGCTGACGGCGTCAATCGAGCCGGGCGCGCTCGAGTCGCGCCACATCCGGCTGTTCACGCCGGGCTGGTGGCAGGGATACGGGCCGCGCAGCGCGGCGGAGCTTGGCGTCGCCCTCGCCAGGCTGCGCCGGCATCGACTCGAAGACGAGGCCGACTGCCGGACGCCGTGGGAACGGGGCGCCGGGCACGACGAGCTGGTCGCCTACGAGGCGGCCCAGCTGCAGCGGAGCGTCGCGAATCTGCGGGCGATGGGGTGGATGTGACGGACGGCGAAGCGGTCAACAGGAACAGGTGGTTGCGGAATGGACGATAAGGAGCTCTCGCTCAAGGGACAAGTGGCGCTCGTGACCGGATCCGGACGCGGCCTCGGCCATGCGATGGCGCTGCGGCTCGCGGAACTGGGCGCCGCGGTCGCGATTCACGATCAGAGCGAGACGGCGCCGGCCCAGTACGGCGAGTTCGCCGATCTGGCGGCCTCCGAGGCCGATATCGCGCAGCACGGCGCGAAGACCTGCGCCGTGGTCGGCAACATCGCCGACGAAGCGCGCGTCAAGGCAATGGTCGGGGAGATCGAGGCGAAGATCGGTCCGCTGACGATCCTGGTGAACGCCGCCGGCGGCGACATCGGCGCCAAGGGGGGCAAACCCAATCCCAACGACGCGCTGCACATTTCGATCGAGGATGTGCGGGCGCTGCTCGACCGCAACCTGATCGGCACGATGCTGATGTGCCAGGCGGTGGTTCCCGGCATGGTGGCGCGGCGCAGCGGGTCGGTCGTCAACATCGCCTCGGCGGCCGGCCACTTCGGCACCTCGCCGGAGGTCGCCTATTCGACCATCAAGGCGGCGATCGTCCACTTCACGCGCTGCCTGGCGTTCGAGATGCGGGAGCATCACGTGCGCGTCAACTGCGTCAGCCCGGGCCCGACGTCGACCGCCCGGTTCCGCAACACCCGCGTCGTCGATCCCGCGATGCTCGCCTCCGAAGGCACTCTGATGCGCTACGCGGCGCCGCGCGATCAAGCCAACGCGGTGGCGTTCCTGTGCACCCCCGCGGCGGAGATGATCCACGGCCAGACGCTGCGGGTCGACGGCGGCCTGACGCTGTACGCGTAGAGCGGAAAGCCGGAAGCTGGGAGCGGGAAGCGGGAAGCTGCCACCCGAAGCCCCGGTCCCGGCACATAATCTCCCGATGCGCATCCTCATCACGGGCGGGTCGGGCTTCCTCGGGCAGCGCCTGGCGGCGCGCCTGCTGGAGCGCGGAACGCTCGGCGACGCCGCCGGCCGCGCCGAACCGATCGAGCAGCTCACGCTCCTCGATACGGTGGCGGCGGAGCCGAGCGACGATCCCCGCGTCCTCGTCGTCACCGGCGACATCGCCGAGGACGGTGTGCTGCGGCGGGTGATCGGGCCCGCCACCGGCGTCGTCTTTCATCTGGCGGCGGTGGTCAGCGGCATGGCCGAAGCGGAGTTCGACCTCGGCATGCGGGTCAACGTCGACGCCACCCGCCTGCTGTTCGAGGCCTGCCGCGAGGCCGGATCGTGCCCCCGTGTCGTCTTCACGAGTTCGGTCGCCGTCTACGGCGGATCGCTTCCGCCGCTGGTCGAGGATCGCACCGCGCTCAATCCGCAGACCTCCTACGGCACGCAGAAAGCGATCGGCGAGCTGCTGCTGACGGACTACACGCGCAAGGGATTTCTCGACGGGCGGGCGCTGCGGCTGCCGACCATCACCGTCCGGCCCGGGCGCCCCAACGCCGCCGCCTCGTCCTTTGCGAGCGGGATCATTCGCGAGCCGCTGCGCGGCCAGGATGCGGTGTGTCCGGTCCCGCCCGAGGCGCGGCTCTGGGTGCTGTCGCCGTCGACGGTGGTCGACTGCCTGATTGCCGGCTGCGAGGTGCCGGCGGCGGCGTTCGGGTCGAGCCGGTCCGTGAACCTGCCCGGCCTGTCGGTCTCGGCGGGGGAGATGGTAGCGGCGCTCGAGCGCGTCGCCGGACCGGAGGCGGCGGCGCGGGTGCAATGGCGCCTCGATCCCCGGATCGCGCGCATGGTGGCCGGCTGGCCGGGCGCCTGGGACACGACGCGGGCCGAGTCGCTTGGCTTTCCCGCCGACCGCAGCTTTGATCAGATAATTCAGGCGCACGTGCGCGACCAGGCCAGCTGAAACCTCTTGCCCCGCCGGGGCCCCGACAGGATGATGTGATATGTCAATTTCTTTGCGTTCCCGCCGTCTCCGTGTTTCCGCAGCCGTGACTGTCGGCCTGCCGCTTGCCGCCGTCGTCGCGGCGTGCCTGGCCACCGAGGGGCAGCAGGAGCTGCCGCCCACCCCGGCCCCGTTCTCCGACTACCGGACCGAAAAGGTCGGGACGATGCACAAGATCACGCCGGCGGACCTGCCGGCGCCTTTTGCCACCGCCGCCGTGGGCAATGGTCCGAAGGTCGTCCCCCGCCCGGCGGGAGCGGCGCTGCAGACGCTCCCCGGATATGAAGTGGCGCTGTATTCGAGCGAGCTCGAGGGACCGCGGCTCATCCGCACCGCGCCGAACGGCGACCTGTTCGTGGCCGAGACCGACAAGAACCGCATCCGCGTGCTGCGCGGCGTCGACGCCGCCGGCAAGGCCCAGGAAATCGAGGTGTTCGCGTCCGGCCTCAACCGGCCCTTCGGCATCGCCTTCTACCCGCTCGGCCCGAAGCCCGAGTACGTCTACATCGGCAACACCGACTCGGTCGTCCGCTTCCCGTACCAGTCCGGCGATCTCAAGGCCCGCGGTCCGCAGGAAGTCCTGGTGACGGGGCAGTTTCCCGCCGGGGGGCATTCGACGCGCGACATCGTGTTCACGAAGGACGGCCGCAAGCTGCTGCTCGGCGTCGGGTCACGCTCGAACGTGGACGACCCGGATACGACGCCGGCCGAGAAGGACCGCGCGGTGATTCTCGAGTTCAATCCTGACGGCACCGGCCGCCGGGTGTATGCGACCGGCATCCGGAACCCGGCGGGCCTGGCGATCCATCCGCAGACCGGCCAGCTGTGGGTGTCGGTGAACGAGCGCGACAACCTCGGCGACAACCTCGTGCCCGACTACATGACGCACGTCGAGGACGGCGGTTTCTACGGCTGGCCGTGGTACTACATCGGCGGCAATCAGGATCCCCGGCTGGCCGGCAAGCACCCCGAGCTCAAGGCGCAGGTCAAGGTGCCGGACCTGCTGCTCCAGCCGCACACCGCCTCGCTCGAGATGGTCTTCTATACCGGCCAGATGTTCGCGCCGGCGGACCGCGACAGCATCTTTTCGGCGTCCCATGGATCCTGGAACAAGGCGGCGCGGACCGGCTACAAGATCATCCGCAGCCCGCTCAAGGA
Organism: uncultured Acidobacteriota bacterium; assembly: GCA_963750475.1. GTDB lineage: Bacteria > Acidobacteriota > Vicinamibacteria > Vicinamibacterales > 2-12-FULL-66-21 > JALZOC01. Next base: position 4,166,895 of record CAVVQQ010000002.1, on the reverse strand, counting down.
CGGCGTGCCGACCGGCGAGTATCAGGATTTCATCACCGGCTTCGTCACGCCGGACGGTCAGGTCTGGGGCCGCCCGGTCGGCGTCGCGGTGGCGGCCGACGGCGCCCTCATCGTCACCGACGACGGCTCGAACAGCGTCTGGCGCGTGACGTACACGGGGAAGAAGTAACCAGTTGCCAGTAACCAGTAACCAGTTGCCAGTCGCCAGTTGCCAGTAACCAGCTGAGAGCCGCATCACCATGGTGAGATCGACATGCTGGCGCTGAGTGCCGCCGCGGCGGAGGCCTGATGGCAGCCCGCCCGGTGCACGCCGTCAGCGTGACTGTTTCGGACCGGCCCGGCATGCTGTCGGCGCTGACGCGGGTGTTCGCCGACCACGGCGCCAACATCACCTACGTCGACATGCACAGCCGCGGGCAGGAAACCGACATCTACTTCGAGTTCACTCCGGCCGGGGAAGATCCCGGACCGGTGGCGCAGCATCTCCGCGGCGTCGACGGCGTCCTCAGCCTCGAGGAAACGCCGTCGCTCAACCGCATCTACGGCAAGCGCATCATCGTCATGGGCGGCGGCGCCCAGGTCGGGCAGGTCGCGCTCGGTGCGATCGCCGAAGCCGACCGCCACAATATCCGCGGCGAGCGGATTTCGGTCGATACGATTCCGCTGGTCGGGGAGATGGAGCTGGCGGCCGCGGTCCGGGCGGTCGTGCGGCTGCCGCGCGTCCGGCTGCTCGTCCTCGCCGGCTCGCTGATGGGCGGGGAGATCACGCGCGCGGTCGAAGACGTCCGCCGGAACGGCCTCTACGTGATCTCGCTGAACATGGCCGGGAGCGTGCCCGACGCCGCCGACCTGGTGGTAAGCGATCCGATCCAGGCCGGCGTAATGGCAGTGATGGCGATTGCCGACACGGCCAAATTCGACCTGGTCCGGCAGCAGAAGCGGCGCTACTGACAAGGAGCCGAGGTGAACGAGATGATGCGAAGAAACCATGCATGGTGGCTGGCCGGGGCCGCGCTCGTCGTGCTGTCCTCGGTTGGCGCGGCCGCCCAGGACGGGCGGGCCGCGGCGCCGCCGGTGCAGGCCGGACGCGGCGGCGGACGGGGCGCGCAGGCGCCAGCCGTCACCTCTCCCGAAGTGATGCCCGACCGACGCATCGCCTTCCGGATCTACGCCCCCCAGGCGCAGGCGGTCCGGCTGGCCGCCGGCGACATCCCCGGCGTCGGCCAGACCACGCAGCTCGTCAAGGCGGAGTCGGGCATCTGGGAAGTGACGATCGGTCCGATCGATCCCGGCGCCTACCGCTATAACCTCAACGTCGACGGCGTATCGACCATCGACCCGAGGAATCCGGCGACCAGCGAGTCGAACACCAACGTCTGGAGCCTCGTCGTCGTGCCGGGCTCCGACTTCATGGATACGAAGAATGTCCCGCACGGCGCCGTCGCTGCGGTCACGTATCACTCGAGCGCGCTCGGAACGTTCCGGCGCATGCACGTCTATACGCCTCCCGGCTACGAGGCGGGCACGGCGAAGTACCCGGTCTTCTACCTCCTGCACGGCGCCGGGGACAGCGACGAAGCCTGGACGTCGGTCGGCCGCGCCGGCTTCATTCTCGACAACCTGATTGCCGCCGGCAAGGCGAAGCCGATGGTGGTGGTCATGCCGGCGGGGCACACGTCACGCGGGCCCGCCACCGGGGGCGTGGTCGGCCGGAACGCGACGCAGGAGTTCGTCCAGGACTTCACGGCCGACGTGATGCCGTACGTCGAGAAGCACTACCGGGTGCTGACCGACCGCGCCCACACCGCGATCGCGGGTCTGTCGATGGGCGGGACGCAGACGCTGCACGTCGCGATTCCCCATCTCGACAAGTTCGCGTACGTCGGCGTGTTCAGCTCGGGCCTGATTGGCGGGTTCCCCGGGCTCGCGCCGGCCGGCCGAGGCGCGGCGCCCGCACCCGCACCCGCCGCCGCCGCGCCGGCTCCGGCCGCTGCGCCCGCTCCGGCCGCTGCGCCCGCTCCGGCCGGACCGGTCGCCGGAGGGCCGCCGCTGGCCGCGGACTGGGAGAAGCAGAACAGCGCGACGCTCGACAACCCGTCGCTCCGCAAGGGCCTCCGGCTGCTCTGGTTTGCGACCGGAAAAGACGACGGGCTGATCACGACCTCGAACGCCACCGTGGACATGCTGAAGAAACACGGCCTCAATGCGACGTTCAAGGAGAGCCCCGGCGGCCATACCTGGATCAACTGGCGGAATTATCTGGACGAGTTCGCGCCGCAGCTGTTCCAGTAGCGGCCGCGCTCAGCGCTGGACGTTGATCTCGAGCTGCACGTCACCACGACAGGGCGCCTCCGCTGCGGCATGCAGCGTGTAGGCGCCCGCTTTTTCGTACCCATGCGTGGCATGCATCGGCAGCGCGCCTTCGAGCCGCTGCCGGCTGCCGTCCCCGAAATCGAGCACCACGGCGCAGTCGCCGCGCCCCTCCACCGTCGCCGCAATCTCCGGCCGCTCGGTGGAGGGGCCCGGCGCGACGCTCACCATCCAGATGCCGCGCTTGATGGCGCGGATGTCGAGCCGGGCGCGGGCGCTGCCTTCGCACGGTGCCGCCGGCGTGGCGACGAGCAGGTATTCGTTGTCGGCCTGATAGGCGTGCTTGAACTGATCGGGCAGGTCGGCGGTTCGACGCTCCGTCGTGCCATCCCCGAAATCGACCGTATAGCTGCAGTGGCCTGACCCGAGGAGCGAGACGATGACGCCGCCGCCGTCCTCCTCGGGAGCCGGGCGGAACTCGATGCGCGTGATGCGCGCCGGCTGCGCGGCGGCGAGCGCGGCCGACGCGGCCAACAGGATCACCGCAAACCCGATTCGTCGCATGAGCTGCCTCCCGGCGTGCGCGCACGCCCTCCGTTCCTGAGCTTGCGTTCCAGCATATCTGACGCCAACATTGGGCAATCAAACCATGGCCACGATGGCCCGGCCGCGTCCCGGCCGGCAATGCGAGCGACAGCGCTCGGAGGTGTAATGCGAACGAACACGCTACTGCTGGCAGCGCTGCTGACCGGCGCGGGAATGACGGCCGACGCTCAGGCACAGGGAACGCCGCAGGCGAAGCCGCGGCCGCTGCGGGTCATGACCTACAACATCAAGCACGGTCAGACCAATGCGTCGTGCACACAACCTCCCCGCATTCCGGGGCAGCCGCCGTTCGCCGACTGTCAGCTCGATCTGCAGGCCGCCATCGACGTGATCCGCGCCGAGCAGCCGGACATCGTCGGCCTGCAGGAAATCGATCGTTTCTGGGCGCGAAGCGCGAACCTCGACGAACCCGCCGCGATCGCCGACGGCCTCGGCATGCCGCACTCCTGCTATGCGCCGAATCTCGATCATCAGCCGGACAGTCACTCGCTGGTGCCTCATCAGTACGGGACGCTGATCGTCAGCCGCTTTCCGATTTTTTCCTGCACGCAGACCCTGCTGCGCCGCGTCGGTACGACCGAGCAGCGCGGCCTGCTGTTGGCGCAGATTAATGTGCGGGGGGTGCCGCTGCAGTTCTACACCACGCACCTGCACACCGTGAAGGCCGACCGCCTGCTGCAGACGGAGGACATCGCCGCCGTGCTCGACGCCGCTCCGGCCGGCGCGAAGATCCTGGTCGGGGACTTCAACGCGCGGAGCACGTTCACGACGACCGTGTCCGAGATGGTGCCGATCTATGCGCGGCTGCTCGATGCCTGGCGTGACGCGCCGGCGCCGACGCCGGAGAACCCGGACGGCTTCACGTCACCCGCGAATCTGACCGGCCTGCCGACCGCACGCATCGACTACATCTTCGTTTCGCCCGATGTTGCGGTCTCGACGACGCGCGTCGTCATCAACCCCGCAACCCACCTGGCGGCAGACCATTACCCCGTCGTCAGCGATCTCGCGCTGCCGGGCTCGGGGGTGGGGATCGGACGGAAGGATCCGCAGACGCCGGCGGTGGAGGATGAAGCGGACGGTCCAGCCGACACCCCGCCTGACATGCCGTAAATGGGCGGCGGGCCGGTCTCCGGCCCGCCGCTCATCCCGATCGGGGGTCTTTTTACGATCGGTCTTCTGGAATCAACGACTTAGCCTAAAGATGAGTGTCCCCCTCGAAGAGGCGCACGCGGCGGAGCAGCACATCGGCGAACCACAGGGCCAGCGAGGCCATCAGCAGTAGCGGCCACAAGGCGTGGCGTTCGGTGCGGTGGTCGCTCATGCGGCTGGCCAGCGCTTCAGGGCCCGGTCGCCAGGCTCCGCCAGTCGCTGCCGCCAGCGCGCGCAGGCCTTCCTCATCCGGCGCGCGAAAGCGGTACTCCGCCGCCAGGTCGGGCAGCACCACCCGCGAGGCCACGCCTCGTGCCTTCTGAGCCTCCTCAGCCTCCGCCCCCGCGAGACTGACGGTCAATGGCTGCCGGGCATCGGCCAGCACCGCCGCTTCATAGCGTCCAGGGGCGACCTGCCGCAGCGTCACGTCCTGTTCCGCCGAACCACCGGCGCGCACCCGCACCAGCGGGCGTAGGAGGTCGCGGCGCCGGCCCGCGGCGTCCCTGGCTTCGACCGAGACCATGACCGTACGCGCATCGCCGCGAATCGGTCCGGCGACAACGTCCAACGCCGCCGCCGGCGGCCGCCGTCTCTCGAGCGCGCGGGCGACGGCGCTGAAAAACGGGCCGTAGCCGCGCCACGTGACCCAGTCGGCGGCCCAGCGATCCTTGACGTCCGAGGCGAACACCGCCGTCCGGCCCAGACCGATGGGCCAGAACGCCAGCAGCGGATCCCCGTCGTCGGTCGCCACGAGCTCGAGCGCCGAGTCCTTGAGGACGGTCGCGGTGCGCCCCTTCAGGCGCGGCAGGTGCGACAGGTCGAGTCCGCTCAGGAACGCCGGCGTCTTGACGACGGCGGTAATCGGCTTCTCGTCGAACGCCGGCGTCGCCGCGTTCTTCGCTTCCTTGACGAAGATCTGCGGCAGTTCCTTGGCGTCGAGCACCTGATACGAGCGCCCCTTGCCCCACTTCGCGATGTTCCGGAGCAGGTCGGGATCCGCGGACGGACCGACCGCGATCGTCGAAACGGTGATGCGTGCCGCCACCATCTTCGCGACCAGGCCTTCGTAATCGTCCGGGTACGAGCGACCGTCCGACAGCAGGAGCACGTGCTTGGCGCGGGCCTTGGCCGTGCGCAGGGCCAGGAACGACTGCTCGACCGCCGGGAAGATCAGCGTGTGGCCGCCGGGTTCGATCGCGGCGATTTTCTGGCGGATGTCGGCGCGGTTCTGGCCGACGTTGCGCAGCGGGATGTCCCACGCGAACTGGTCGTTGAAGGTCAGGACGCCGAGCGACTGCTCGTCGGTCATCACATCGACGGCCGCCTGGGCCGCCGCCTTGCACAGGTCCATCGACGTCCCGGCCATGCTCCACGAGCGGTCGAGGACCAGAATCAGCGCCACTTCGGGCTCGTCGCGCCGCTCGAAGGTCACCGGCGTCAGATGCTCGATCGGCGTGTTCCGGTAGCCCCCCTCGCCGAAGACCGCTTCCCCCCCGGTGACGAGCAGGCCGCCGCCGCCGCGCTCGACCCATCCCGACAGCGCCGCCATCGCCGCCGCGCTCATCGACGCGCGGGGGACGTCGCCGAGGACGACCAGATCGAACGGATCGAGATCCCGTTCAGCGGCCGGAAGCGCCGCGGGCGGACGAACGGTGACCTTGAAGCCTGATTTCGACAGCGCGGTCGAGAGGTACTTCGCGCTCGCCGGCGTCCTCTCGACGTAGAGCACTTCGGTCGGCGCGTCGGCCCACATGCCGCGCTCGAGCGTGTTGTTCTGCGCGATCGCGTCCGCCGCGGCCCTGACGCTGACCCTGAGCACGTGCGCACCTGGTGCGTCGAGCGTCGCGCCCAGGGCCACCGTCGTGATTCCCTTCGTCAGCGCGACGCCGTTCGAGGCGATCACCCGATCGTCCGCGCGCAGCTCGACGGTCGCCTGGCCGTCGCGCTGGCTGCCGACCCCGACGACGGCGGTGAAGGCCGCGCCGGCGGCGGCACGGTCCGGCAGTTCGAGGCTGTCGATCCAGCTGTCGCCGAGCGATCGGACCTCGAGCGGCTCGACCGACAGGGGAATGCGGGCGGCAATGACCCGTGCCAGCGCGTCGGCGGTACTGCCCGCCGTGGCCCGGCCGTCGCTGAACAGCACGATGCGGGGCACGTAGCCGGGGACCAGCTCGGCGCGCGCCGCGTCGAGGGCCCGTTCCAGGTCGGTGCCGGTGCGGTCGACGACGGCAGGCGCGGCCGCCGCCGCGGGATCGATCTGCGCCAGCTGACGAAGCGCCGCCGTATTCTCCAGCACCGCGGTGGTCAGGCCGAAGGCGACCAGGCGGACCTGCGCCGGGTGCAGCGCGGCGTTCAGTCCGTCGATCTTGCGGGCGGCCGCGTCGAGCGCCGCCCCTGAGATGCTGTGCGAGACGTCCACCGCGTAGACGACCGACTGCTGCGAGGAGACCGTCGCCGCCGACGGCCGGGCCAGGGCGGCGGCCAGCGCCGCCAGCAGGAGCGACCGCACGACCGCCTGCAGCCAGCGCTGCCGGCGGTTGAAGTTCGTTCGCGCGAAGCGCAGACCCAGCCACACCAGGGGCACGGCAGCGAGCAGCCAGAGTGCGGCGGGCGCGCCCCAGGTCACCATCGCAGCGCGCCTCCACCGACAGCGGGCAGCTGACAGCTGGAAGCGGGAAGCTGGAAGCGGGCAACCGTGAGCGTGAGCCTCACACCGTCACCCGCCGCTGCCACGTCCACCATTCGCCGAACGCGAGTGCGAAGGCTGCCGCCGCGCCGTAGAGCCACCAGGCGCGCCCCGATGCCCCTGCCGTCACTTCCCGAGCCCGTTCCGATGGCCCCAGCGTCGTCCGCGCGGTGTTCGAGACCTGGGGATCCGCGACATTCACGGCCAGTGTCGTTCGCGCCCCTCCCGCCTCCGCGACGTAGAGCCCCGGCTGGTGGAGCATCGCCACCGCCGCGCCAGGGACGCGGATGATCGGGACGGCGCGACCGGCCGGATCGGTCAGCTTCGTGGTCGTCGCGGTAAACGACGCCAGGCCGGACGGCTGCGACGGCCGGGCGTCGGGCTGTACCAGCCACTCGACGGCGTTGCCCATCAGGATGGGAAAGCCCGGAGCCGACGCCAGATTCGACTCGTTCGGTCCGAACGCAATCAGCACGAAGCGGCGGTCGGGGGTATCGCTGACCGACACCAGGGGGGTCCCGCGGGTGGACCGCGCCAGCGGCGTCAGGCTGGCCCCGTAGCCATGCGCCACGTCGATCCGGAATGTCAGCGGATCCACGCCGCGCACGACCGGATGGACCCCGGCCGCCTCCCACCGGGGCCGCCGTTCGTCGCTTGCATCCCAGGCCCGCTCGACGCGGTCGGCAGCCGGCGCATCGAGCCAGGGCGTGTCCGTCGGGGGCGCCACGTAAAGCGCTGGAACCGCCGCCGGCTCCCGCGGCGCCCAGCGGTCGAAGATATACAAGTCCGGGGCCGGCGTGCCGGTCCGCTCGCCGACGGCGAGGTCGTAGCGTGATGGATCGAGGAAGACGGCGTTCAGATCGGGATCCCCGGCGAGCAGCGGCCGCAGCCAGGCGGTCTGCTGGCCGACAACCGTCACCCGCACGCTCCGGGCGTGCGCCATCCACGCAAACGCGTCGTCGTCTATCGCCAGCGCGTTCCGGCCGGCCGCGACGTGGGCCCGGAGCGCCGGGTCGCCGCCGCGCGCCAGGGGGAGGACCTGGCGCAGCGCTTCGCCGGGCGCCATGGCCACCTGGCGATCGCTGACCGGCACCGCGCCGCGGGTGACGGTGACGCGGACGGTCTGTGGCACGGGAGCGAAGTTGCCCACCTCGAGGTAGGCTTCGCCGGCGTCGGCGGGAGAGAGCGCCGGGCGGACATCGAACGCCGTGATGCCGACATTCGCCGCCGGCTCGAACACCGAGTGCACGATCACGCCGGCCGGCAGCCGCCGCGTCGTCGCGCCATCGGTGATGAAATGGACGGCATCGACCCCCGACAGCGTCGGCAAGTCGTCGCCGCCCCCCGACGGGGACGCCCGGTCCACGGCGGCGTCGAACGCTGTCGTGTCGGTCGTCGGTCCTTCGATCAGCCCGTCGGCGGTGGTCGCGAGCGCCACCGGCATCCCCGACTCGGCGGCGGCGATCCGGCGCGCCTCGGCGACGGCGCGTCCCCACCGCGATTCGCCGCTCGCGGTCTCGGTGCGCATCGACCAGGAGGAGTCGAGCACGATCAGCACGCGTCCCCGCGTCGTGGCGGGCGCGCCGGACCGCGGCGCCGGACGTGCGATCGCGAGCGCCAGTGCCGCGGCAATGGCGACGGTGAGAGCCAGCGAGACCGCCCGCCGGATCCGTTCCCAGAGCGTGAGCGCGCGCGGCTCGTCGAGGACGCGCCGCCACAGGATCAGCGACGCGACGAGCAGCCGCGGCGGCTTGAGGCGGCGCAGGAACAGCCACGCCGCCACCCCGGCGGCGGCCGCCATGAACGTCCACGCCTGCCACGCCGTCATCGCCCCGAACGTCATGCGACGAACCGTCCCTGCCGGAACGCCTTGAGGATGATCTCCTCGAACGGCCGCTCGACGTCCGCCCGGACGTAGCCGATTCCATAGCGGCCGCAGAAGTGTTCGAGCTCCGCGGCGTGGGCGTCCCAGGCCGCGCGGTAGGCGGCGGCGAGGCGCGGCGTGACCTCGATCTCGCCTGGCCTCGCCGGTCTCGGCGTCGACGAACTGGACGTCGCCAAACGCGCCGGCGTCGCGATCCCGCGCCGAGGCGATGTGGACGACGAAGACATCGTGGCCGAGCGTGCGCAGGATCTTGAGGCCGGCTTCGAAGCCGCCGGGATCGAGGAAGTCCGAGATGATGGCGGTCAGCCCGGTCTGCCGCGGCCGCGAGGCGAACTCCTTGAACGCCTGCCGCAGATCGGTCGGTCCCTCGGCGGTCAGCCGTTCGAGCGTCTCGAAGACGCGGAAGATGCGCCCCTGGCCCCGCCCCGGCATGCTCTCCTGACGGAGGCTCCGGCCGAACGGCAGGAGGGTCAGTCGATCCAGATGCGCGAGGCCGATGTAGCAGAGCGCCGCCGCAATCCGCCGCGCCATGTCGAACTTCGCCGGTTCCGCCATCGAGCGGCTGGCGTCGATCATCAGATAGATCGGCAAGTCGCGCTCCTCGTCGAACAGCCGCAGCAGCAGGCGGTTGAGCCGCTTGTAGGCCTTCCAGTCGATGTGCCGGAAGTCGTCGCCGGCGGCGTAGGGCCGGTGATCGGCGAACTCGAGCCCGCGGCCGCGCTTCGGGGTCAGGCGGTCGGCGCGGTTCTGGCCCGCGAAGGCGCGCTTGGAGACCACGTGGAGGTACTCCAGCTTCTTGAGGAAGTCGTCTTCGAACCGAAGCGCCATGGCAGGGGCTAGCGCGGCGGCCGCGTCACTCGGTGGCCACGCCGGCGAGCAGCTCGCTGACGATGGCGTCGGTGCTGACCTCGTCCGCCTCCCCTTCGAAATTCAGCAGGATCCGGTGCCGCAGCGCCGGCATCGCGACCGCGCGGACGTCGTCGATGGCGACGAACGCCTGGCCGCGGTTGAGCGCCTGGATCTTCGCCGCCAGCACGATCGCCTGCGCCGACCGCGGGCTGGCGCCGTAGCGGACGTAGCGCTTGACCAGCGGCGTCGCGTACGGCGACGACGGGTGCGTGCCGAGCGCCAGGCGAATCGCGTAGGCCTGGACCGGCCTGGCGATCGGGACCGCCCGGCCGACGTGCCGCATCTCCATGATCTGCGCGCCATCGACGACCCGCGTCACCGTCGCAGCGTCATCCCGCGTCGTCCGGTCGAGGATGTCGTGCATCGCCTGTTCTCGAGTCGGGTACTGGACCTTCAGCTTGAAGAAGAAGCGATCGAGCTGCGCCTCGGGCAGCGGATAGGTGCCCTCCATCTCGAGCGGATTCTGCGTCGCCAGCACGAGGAACGGCTGCTCGAGCCGGTAGGTGGTCTTGCCGACCGAGACGCTGACGTCCTGCATCGCCTCGAGCAGCGCCGACTGGGTCTTCGGCGTCGCCCGGTTGATCTCGTCGGCGAGCACCACGTTGGCGAAGATCGGCCCGGGCTGGAACTCGAAGAAGGTGCCGCCGTGCGAGTGCTCCTGGACGATGTTGGTGCCGACGATGTCGGCGGGCATCAGGTCCGGCGTGAACTGAATCCGCGAGAACGTGAGGTGCAGGACGTCGGCAAGGGTGTGGACCAGGCTGGTCTTGCCGACGCCGGGAATCCCCTCGAGCAGGACGTGCCCGCCGGCCAGGAGGCTCGTGACCGTGAGGTTCACGACCTCTTCGTGGCCGACGATGCGGCGGCCGACTTCCTGGGTGATCCGGAGGAAGCGGTCCCGGAACTGCTCGATCGAGTGCTCGACGGCGATGGATGTCGTCATTGTCTGCGGATGAAGTAGGTCTGGACCGCGGCGCGGCGGTTTTCGGGGACGGGCGGGGGAGCCGCGGCGCGGCCGCGATCGAACGCACCCGGGGAGTTGCCGGCGTAGCCGACGGTGGCGCGGCCGTGCTCGGTCTTCCGCCGCGCCTCCGTCTGCACGTTGTCGCCGGCGTTGTCGGTGCTGGCCTCGACGGTTTCGCGGCGCAGCGCCGCCTCGAGATCGGCCATGCGTCCGCCGGTGGTACGGGTGTCGGAGCCGCCGCCCAGTCCGAGGCCAGGCGCCGACTTCCCGGCCGCGTCCTCCTGGCTGCCCATCATGACAATGCCGGCGCCGCCCCCCGATTCGACTTCGCTGACGGACTCGATCGAGGCGTCGTCCACTTCGCTGCTCTGCTGGCCGGCTTTGGCGTCGGTCTTCGCCGCGGTCGCTCCGCCGGCGGCGTCCGCGGTCTTGTCGGCCGCCGGACTGGCCGCCTTCGCGGCGTCGGCCATTTCCTCCGAGACCTGTTCGAGCGTGTCGCGAACCTCCGGCGCGACGTCGCGTTTCTGCGCCGCCTTTAGCGCGCGATCGGCCAGCGCCTGCATCGCGTTGGGCGCCGATTCCCGGCGGTCGGACGCCGGCGCCATGGCGCGCGCGAGATCCTGGAGCCGGCCGGCGTCGCGAAGCGCGCCGAGCGCGGCGATCAGGCGCCGGAGATCGGAGACCGTCGCGGGCGTCCCCGACGGCGCCGCGCCGGTGCGCTCGGCTGACGCGAGCAGCGCCTCGAGCTGGCGCTGGAGCTCCGGCAGCAGCGCCTCCGCCGGAACGGCTGCCGGCGATCGGGGGTTCGTGCCGGCCGTCGCGCCGCCGCCGGCGGTCCAGAGCCGGCTTCGGGACGGGAGCACGGCGGCCAGGCCGATCGTGCCGAGCACGAGCGCCGCGGTGAGGGCCTTGGCGCGCCACGCCGGATTGACCGGGTACAGGCGGCTCCAGTTTTCGGACGCGAGCCGTGCCGCGGCGCGGTCGAGATGATGATCCGTCCACGGACCGGCGTCGCCGGCGGCGGCGAACCAGCTGGCGCTTCTGAGCTCGCCGGCAAGTCCGGCCGCGGCGTCGATTCGGGCCGCCTCCGCATCCGACAGAACCCGCGCGCGCCGCGCCAGGTGCCGCCGGGTCAGCAGACCGGCGGCGGTCAGCGCGAGCAGCGCCATCGGCCATGCGGGTGACCAGCCGCGCCAGCGGGTGAGGGCGGCGACCCCGATGCAGAGCGCGGCCGCCAGCGGCGCGTGGCGCCACAGCGCTCCGCCGGCCGCGGCGGCGCGGCGCTGCCGGTCCGCCGCGGTCAGCGCCCGTCGGACCCGATTGGCAGACGAATCGCCGGGAAAGCTCGGCACGGCCACAGACGCTTACGATATCCGACAACGTCGCGGTTCTGCATCAATGATCTCGGACCGCCGGTTGTGGCAAGCTACGCCCGACCATGCGCGTCCGCGGCCTCGTCATCAAGCTGCACGTCTACGCCGGCCTCCTGACCTTCACCCAGCTGATGATTTACGGCGCCGCCGGGCTGGTCGCGACGTTCCAGCCGGGTCTCGAGCGCCCGAAGACGGCGCGGGCGGTGCGCTACGTGGCCTTCACGCCGGCGGCGTCCGCCACCGACAAAGAAGTCGCCGCCGCGGTCTACGCCCGGCTGGCGCCGCCGCTCTCGCGGCCGGTGCCGGACTGGTTCCTCCGCCGCACGCCCGACAACGACCTGCTGCTCGACTTCTACAACATCAACGGCATCTGGCGCGTCGTCGTCCTCGAGCGTGAGCAGCGGCTGCGGATCGAGGAGATCCACAACAGCGTCGGCTACTTTCTGAGCGACGTGCACGCCGCCACGCCGGGCGACGCCGAGGCGCCGCGCCTCGTCCGGATCTGGGCGATCTACAACGAAGCCGCGATGTGGTGCCTGCTCGGCTTCTGCGCGTCCGGTCTGTACCTGTGGCTGTCGGCGCCCGAGCGCAGCCGCTGGGCCTGGGTCTGCATGGCAGCGAGCGCGGCCTCGCTGTCGGCGGTCTGGATTCTGGTGCGCTGACATGTACAAGACCCTCCGCTCGAGTCACCTGCTGCTGGCGTCGGCCTGCCTGCCGTTCCTGCTGCTCTACGGCCTCAGTGCCGTGCAGATGTCGCACCGGGCCTGGTTCACGCTGACGCCGGTCGTCCGCGAGTCGGTCCTTCCGCTCGCCCCCGGGCTGACGGACGCCCGCCTGATCGCGAGAGAGCTGACCGCCCGGGCGCCGGCGGTTCGCGGCGAGCTGACCGGGATCCGGATCGGCGACCAGGACATCACGATGCGGCTGGGGCTGCCGGGAACGGTGCACGAGGTGCGGTATCAGCGCGCTTCCGGCGAGGCACGCGTCAAGACGAGCGCCGGCGGAACGATGGCAATGCTCAACCGGCTGCATCATGCGGCGGGCTTGTGGCATGAGCCGGTGGTCCTGAAGGCCTGGGGTCTGCTGGTCGGCGTGGTCTCCGCGGCGCTGCTGCTGACAGGCGCGTCAGGACTGGCGATGTGGTTCCTGCGCCGCACCGAGCGGCGGACTGGCGCGGTGCTGCTGGTGCTGCATCTCGCGGTCGTGATCGGGCTGCTCGTCGCGATGCGCTCGGCCGGACCCTGACGGCTCGGGGCTGGGACCGCGGCACCCACGGGGCGGCTCTATCGCGGTGGTCTTGGGGTGGCCTACTGGCCAAGGGCGCAAGCTGGCGGCGTCAGCTCCCCCGGGGCTTCGCGCTGGCGGCGCTACATCCGGACGGCGGATTCAGCGACGCCGGCCCGGCCGCGCCGCCGCCGCTTCTGCCTCCGCGAGGGTCGGCATCGACGGGATGGCGCCGCGGCGCGTCACCGACAAGGCCGCGCAGGCGTTGGCGAAGGCCAGCCAGCCGCGGACCGCTGCCTCGTCCGCGAGGGCCGCGTCGAGCGTCGCGGGGGTGATCTCCTGTCGGGCCAGCTCGAACAGGATCGCGCCGGCGAAGGCGTCCCCCGCACCGGTCGTGTCGATCACCGGTACCTGACATTCCGGGCACATGCCGGTCCAGCCCGGCCGCCGTCACGATTCTGGCGCCCGCCTGACCGTAGGTCAGCAGCAGCGCGCGCGGGCCGCGGGCGAACAGGGTGGCAGGGGAGACGCCGAGCAGCGCGAGCTCGTCTTCGGCCAGCTTGACGATGTCGCACGACGGCAGGAGCGCGAGCGCCGCCTCGATGAAGGCGTCTGGCGACGGCCAGAGATCCAGCCGCGCGTTCGGGTCGAAGCTCACCAGCCAGCCCGCGTCCCGGGCCAGGGCCACGGCGCGCCCGGTGGCGGCGCGCGACTCGGGATGCGTGAGGCTGAGCGTCCCGAAATGGAAGATGCCGTGCCCTTCGAACCAGGCCGGCCGGACGGCCGCGGCTGGAAACAGCATGTCGGCCGACGGGTCGCGATAGAAGGCGAAGTCGCGCTCGCCGGAGGCGCTCAGGCTGACGAAGGCGAGCGCCGTCTTCGCCGCGCTGGTCTGCTGCAGCCACCGGGTGTCGACCCCAATCGCGTCGAGCGTGGCGCGGAGGCAGTCGCCGAAGCCGTCGCGGCCGACCTGTCCGGCGAACAGCGCCTTGCCGCCGAGCCGGGCCACGGCCGCGGCGACGTTGGCCGGGGCACCGCCCGGGACCCGCGCGAACGTGTCCACCTCCGCCAGGCGCTGGCCTTTCTGGAGCGGCACGAAATCGATGAGCGCTTCGCCAAAACAGAGTACCGGATGCATCCGGCGCATCATACTCCCCACCTCGGCAAGTATGGTGACATCGAGGCCTGCTCTGGTCTATGATGAGTTGCCCTCTCCCGATGCCAAGTTTTGCCGCAATTGTCTGGCTGTCGCTCCTCGCGCTTGCGCCGGCGGGCCAGATCCTCGAGGTCGCGCCGCTGCCCCGCGACGGCCAGGTGCTGGTCTCGTTCAAGCTTGGCGACGCGTTTACCGAGGAAGTCGAGGCGGCCGTCCACAGCGGCCTGACCGTCAGCTTCGTCTACAAGGTCGATTCGATGCGCGGGTCGGCGGTCTGGTTCGACCGGACGATTGCCTCCGCGGTCGTGACCGCGACGGTGCGGTTCGACAACCTGACGCGCAAGTACCACATCACGCGCATGCTCGACGGGCGGATTGAGCGGGCGGAGACGACCGCCAGCCGGGAGCTCGTTCGCGAGTGGCTGACGGCCGATTTCGAGCGCCTGCCGCTGTTCCGCAGCGTGGCCCTGCAGCCCAACAGCGAGTACCGATGTACGCGTCAGAGCGCACACTACGCCCCGGAACGCGGCGTTCCTGTGGCCGTGGGACGGACATGATGTCGCCGCGCTGGCCAAGTTCACGTTCCTCCGGTGATGAGCGGGCTTGAGAATGCATTCTGATCTGCGGCTGCGGTGTGCGGCGTTCGGCGCGGCCGTCCTCGCCGGCACGGTGGCGCTCGCCGGCCAGCAGGACCTCGGCCGTCGCCCCGTCGGGATTCTTTCCCAACCTCGAGGTCTATCTCGAATCGCTGCGCGTCCAGGCCGGCATTCCCGGCATGTCGGCGGCTGTCGTCCAGGACGGGGAGATCGTCTGGGAACGCGGCTTCGGCTATCAGAACGTCGCGGCGCGCATTCGCGCCACTCCCGATACGCCCTACCTCGTCGGCGACCTCAGCGAGTCGTTTACAGCGGTGCTGCTGCTGCAGTGCGTCGAGGGCCGGCGGCTGATGCTCGACGTACCGCTCAATACGTACGGGCTGAGCGCCTTCGAGCCTGGCGTCACGCTGCGGAAGGTGCTCAGTCACACCTCGACCGATGCGTTCGTCTACAGTCCCGAGCGCTTCGCGCAGCTGAATGCGGTGATGGAATGGTGCGCCCCGCAGCCGTTCGAAAAGAGTGTCGCCCACCGCCTGCTGAACCGCCTGGCGATGCAGGATTCGCTGCCCGGCACCTATCTGGCCGCGCCCGGCGCGGACATCCCCGAGGATCTCTACGACCCGGCGGACATCGAGCGCTACCGCCGCATCGCCTTGCGGATGGCCGTGCCGTACCGGGTCGAAGGCCGCCGCGCGGAGCGCACCGAGATGCTTCCGGCGCACCTTTCCGCCGCGACCGGCCTGGTCTCGACCGTACGGGATCTGGCGAAGTTCGACGCCGCCGTTGACGGCGCGCTGCTCCTCAAGCAGGAGACGCTCGATGCCGCCTGGCAGCCGGCGGTCACGCGCGACGGCACCCCGGTGCCGGCCGGCCTTGGCTGGTTCGTCCAGTCGCATCGCGCCGGCCGCGTCGTCTGGCAGTTCGGCCTGGTGCCGGGCGCGTCGTCGTCGCTGGTGCTGAAACTGCCCGACCGCCATCTGACGTTCATTCTCCTGGCGAACAGCGACGGCCTGAGCGCGTCCTTCCCGCTCGGCGCCGGCGATGTCACACGGTCCCTCTTTGCGACGCTTTTCCTCAGGCTGGCGAGCTGACGCGCCCGGTCCGTTCCTGATGCGGCTGGCGGCGCTCGGCGCCGTCATGCTGCTGATGCTTCCCGTCCGCGCCGCGGCCGAGTGGCACCTCACGCCGATGACCGGCGTGACGTTTCACAGCAGTACCGACGCTGCTCGATCCCGAGTTCGGCGCCGACAAGACGCACCTCCAGCTCGGCGGCGCCGTCACACTCGTGGGATCCGGCGTGCTTGGCGTCGAGGCGGTGACCGTGTTCGCCCCGTCGTTCTTCCGCGGCGACGGGCCCCAGGGGAGCGCGCTGTCGCCGACGCCGCTGCCGGATTGGGTCAAGCTCCGGCACGGCCGGACCTTTGCGCTGATGGGCAACGCGGTCGTGACGCTGCCGAAGCGCTGGACCGAGTACAGCCTGCGGCCGTTCGTCTCGGGCGGGTTCGGCGTGATGAGCTCGTCGCTGCTCGACGCGTCCGGGCTCCTGCCGATCAAGTCGGACCTGCCGGGCTACAACGTCGGCGTCGGCGCCGTCGGCTTCCTGTCGGAGCGGGTCGGGCTGCGCTTCGACGTGCGTTCCTACCGCAGTCTGCATCGCCCGTATCAGGGGCCGGTCAGCTTTGGCCCGGTGAAGATGAGCTATCTGACCGCGTCGATCGGCCTCGTGTTCCGGCGGTAATTCGATTGGCGCGTGCGGCGGTGTGCCGTAGCATAGGGCGCATGACCACGCCGCTCACTCGCGTTACCGCTGCCAGTCTTCCCGCGCCGGTCGGACCCTATTCGCCAGGGATTGCCGTCGGCAATCTCGTCTTCGTGTCCGGCCAGGCCGGGCGGAATCCCGCCACCGGCCAGATCGCCGCGACCGTCGAGGCGCAGACCGAGCAGACGCTGGCGAACATCTCCGCCATCCTCGAGGCGGCGGGCTCGAGCCTGTCCCAGGTGATTCGCTGCGGCGTCTTCCTGATCGACATCGCCGACTTCCAGAAGATGAACGGCGTCTACGCGCGCATGTTCGGCGAACACCGGCCGGCCCGGACGACGGTGCAGGCGGCGGCGCTCCCGGAGCCGGGGCTGCTCGTCGAGATCGACGCGGTCGCGCTGATTCCCTGACGCGCGTGTCCACACCGAACGTCCCGGCCCGGCGTCGCGCGAGCGGCGGTGCCCCCGGCCGCGCCCGCCGCCGGCTGATGCGGCTGGCGCTGGCGGCGGTGCTCCTCGCCGCGGCCGTGGCGGCGGCGCTGTGGTGGCGGACGCGGGTGCGGCCCCTCCGGCCGCTCGACGCCGCGTGGGAGGCCCGCGTCGTCGTTCTCGCCGGGCGCGGCATTCCCGGATGGCGCGACGGCGCCGCGCCCGACGCCCGCTTTTCCGATCCCTTCGGCGTCGCGGTCGCGCCCGACGGCAGCGTCTATATCGCCGACGCCGGCGAGGCGCAGCGCATCCGCCGCCTCGGGCCGGACGGCGTCGTGTCCACCATTGCCGGGGGATCGCGGGGGTATGCCGACGGCCCCGGCCCGGCCGCCCGCTTCGATACGCCGTCCGGCCTGGCGCTCGCGGCCGACGGATCGATCTACGTCGCCGACACCGGCAACAACCTGATCCGGCGCATCACACCTGATGGTCGGGTGGCGACGGCCGCCGGGGGAATCGAGCCCGGCTTTGCCGATGGCGCTGCCGCCGAGGCCCGCTTCAACGGCCCGATTGGGGTCGCCGCGGATCGGGCGGGCGGTCTCGTCGTCGCCGACGCCTACAACGATCGCATCCGCGTCATGGGTCCCGACGGAAGCGTCGCGACACTCGCCGGCGGCGCCGAGCCCGGCTACGTGGACGGCGCCGGCGCGGCGGCGCGCTTCGACACGCCGTGCGGCGTGGCGGTAGACGAGACCGGGAACGTCTACGTGGCTGACTCCGGCAACGGCGTCGTCCGCCTGATTGCCAGTGACGGCGTGGTGTCGACGCTCGGGCCGCTGCCCGGCGATGGCCTGGTCCGGCCGATTGGCCTCGCCGTGGCGGCCGGCGGCATCCTGTACGTCACCGACGATCGCGGGCGCGTCATCGAGATCGCGCCGGGCCGCAGCGCGCGCGTACTGGCCGGCTCGCGTCCGGGATTCGCCGACGGGCCCGGCGGAGAGGCGCGCTTTCGCAGCCTCGCCGGGCTGGCGCTGGCCGGGGAGGGACGGCTGGTCGTCTCCGATGCGCCGAACGCGCTCATCCGGCTCGTCGCACCCGCGGCGCGGCCGGAGTTCCGCCCCCCGCCGCCGCCCGGTATCGCGCCGCAGTTCGACGCCGACGCGTTCGCGCGGGAGCCGCTGCTGTGGCCGCTCGCGCCGATGGACGGTCCCTTCGAGGTGACCGGCACGCTCGGCGAGCCCCGAGGCGGTGAAGGGGGGGAGCGGTTTCACGCCGGACTCGACGTGCACGCAGACGAGGGAACGCCGGTCAGGGCGGTGCGCTCCGGTGTCGTCACCGGCCCGCTGGCGGCCGGAGACTTCGGCACGCTCAACGAGTCGCTGCGGATTGGGGCGGTTGCCTACGTCCACGTCCGCATCGGCCGCGAGCGCGGCGGTGCCGTAATGGATCCGACCCGGTTCGTGGCCGCCTACGGCGCCGACGGCCGCATGACGCGCCTGCGGGTGCGGCGCGGCGCCCGGTTCGCGACCGGGGAGGTCATCGGCACCGCCAACGCCTTCAAGCACGTGCACCTGAATGTCGGCTGGCCCGGCGAGGAGTACAACCCCCTCGACTTCCGGCTGGTGCAGTTCGAGGACCACGTGCCGCCGACTATCGTCCGGGGCGGCGTGCGCGTCTTCCGCGAGGATGGGACCCCCGTGACCGCGCGCAGCGGCGGCCGGCTGGCGGTGGACGGACGCGTGCGCGTCGTCGTCGACGCCTGGGACCAGGCCGATGGCAACGAAGCGCGGCGCCGGCTGGGCCTCTACGCCCTGGGGTACCAGATCCTGAAACCTGACGGCTCTCCCGCCGCCGGCTTCGAACATCCCCGCGAGACGATCCGCTTCGACCGGCTGCTTCCCGGGCCGGATGCCGCGCGGATTGTCTACGCTTCCGGCAGCGGCATTCCGTTTTACGGCCACCGCTCGACCCGCCTGCTGTACGTGGTCACGAACACGCTCCATGAAGGGGTGGCGGCGATGGGCCTGTGGGATACGGAGCTGCTGCCGCCCGGCGTCTACACGCTGCGTATTCTGGCGGCGGACGCGTCAGGCAATCAGGCCCTGGCCAACCGGGACCTGCCCGTCGTGATTCTGCCGGCGGCCCGGTAATCGCGGTCCGGCGCGCCCGGGGTTACAATCACTCGCCGCATGCTGTCATTTCCCCCGCGATGCCGCTTCGTCACCGGGCTCGTCGCCGCCATCCTCACGTCCGCCGCGGCCGCGAGCGGGAAAGACGCGGAGAGCATCATCCGGTCCGTGGCGGCGGCGACCGCTGACGGCGCCGGCGCGATCGTGACGATCCACGCCGACGGTCCGCTGCCGGCGCCGGTCGTCGGCGTGCTGGCCGGCCCGCCGCGGCTGTATCTCGACTTCCGCGGAGTGACGCTGCGCCTCGACGCGCCACCGCTGGCGTCAGGCCCGGCGATGCGCGGGATCCGCGTCGGGCTGTATCGCCGCAGTCCGTCGGTCGTGCGCGTGGTCCTCGATCTGAACGGCCCGACGCCCCATCGCATCGACGCGACCGGCCGCGCGCTCGGCACCGTCGCGGTCGTGCTCGGCGCTGCGACCACGCCGGCGTCGGCCGGGCCAGCAGTCGCCGACGTACGGACGCCGTCCGTGGCTTCGCCGCCGCGCCCGGCGGCGGCGGTCGGCACCGTAGCGGCGCCCGTCGAGACTTCGCCACTCGCGCCTGCGGCGGCCGCCGCGGGTGCCGTCCCGGCGCCGCGACCCAGGGACGTCGAGCGCTACAGCAATCTGGTCGCGCCCGTGCTGGCCCGGCTGACCGCGCTGCGGCCATCGATTGCCGCCATCGCCGGCGACGCCGCTCCTCCTCCGGACGATTTGCTGACGGCGGCGGTGGAGCTCGACGGAATCCGCGGGTCGCTCAAGGCGATGCGGGTGCCGGCATCGCAGGCGACGACCCACGACCTGCTGATGCGGTTCTGCGCGCTGGCCTTCCGCGCCGCGCATCTGCGGATTGACCCGGGCTCCGCCGGCGACCCGGAGGCCATGCGCAACGCGGCCTCGGCGGCGGCCGGGGCCCTGATTGTCCTCGACCGCGCCAGCCGTGACCTCGGATATCCGTCGCCCCAATAGGCGGCACCCACCGCGATGACGGTCATGCGCACCCAGGTCGGGATCGTCGGCGCCGGCGCCTCGGGACTGATGCTCGGGCACCTGCTGCACCTCGCCGGGATCGACAGCATCATCCTCGAGACCGCGACCAGCGCTCACGTCATCGAACGGGTCCGGGCCGGCGTGCTCGAGCAGAGCACCGTCGACCTGCTGTGCGAGTCCGGGCTCGGCGGCCGGCTGAGGCGCGAGGGCATGCGCCACGACGGCATCTACATCGCGTTCGCCGGCAACCGGCATCGCATCGACATGGCGGGCCTGACCGGCGGCCGCGGCATCACCATCTACGGTCAGAACAAGGTCGTTCGCGATCTGCTCGAGGCGCGGGCCGCCAGCGGCCGGCCGATCCTCTTCGAGGTATCCGACGTCACCCTGCACGGACTCGACACCGCTGCCCCCGGCGTTCGCTTCGTGCACGACGGCAGCGCCCTGGAAATCAGGTGTGACTACATCGCCGGCTGCGACGGCTCCCACGGGGTGTCCCGCTCGTCGGTGCCCGCGGCCGCGCTGACCTGCTTCGAACGCAGCTATCCCTTCGGGTGGCTCGGCGTGCTGGCGGCGGCGCCGCCGACGTCGGCCGAGCTCGTCTACAGCCTGCACGCGCGCGGGTTCGCCCTCTTCAGCATGCGCTCGCCGCAGGTCACGCGGCTCTATCTCCAGTGTGCCGCGGACGAGGACATCGACGACTGGCCGGACAGCCGGATCTGGGACGAGCTGCAAACCCGGCTCTCGACCCGCGACGGCTGGGCCCCCGCACCGGGTCCAATCACCCAGAAAGGAGTCACCGGGATGCGCAGCTTCATGGTCGAGCCGATGCGCTACGGCAGGCTCTGTCTCGCCGGCGACGCGGCGCACATCGTCCCGCCGACCGGCGCGAAGGGGCTCAACCTGGCGATGGCGGACGTCTGGCGGCTGGCTCATGCCCTCGAGGAGCGGCTGCGCGGCGGGTCCGACCGGGTTCTCGACGACTACTCCGTCCGCGGCCTGCGGCGCGCCTGGCGGGCGCAACGGTTCTCCTGGTGGATGACGACGATGCTGCACCGGGCGGAGGGGGAGAGCCGGTTCGACGAACGCCGCCGGCTGGCGGATCTCGAGTACCTCGTCGGATCGACCGCGGCGATGACGAGCCTGGCCGAGAACTACGTCGGCCTGCCGCTGGATTAGTCTCAATCGAGGGGCTTCGCCCCTCGAACTCCCCGACACGCTCTCTCGCACGCCGCTTCGCCGGCGCGCTCCGTTCGCGTGGCTCACTCGCTTTCGCTCGTTCGCACGTGTTTGGAAACGGCGCGGTTGCTGAGATGGTTGGAGTCTCCCGTCATCGGGGAGCGTGGCGTAGGTCCCGGGTGCGGCGCCTCGCTCGGGAATTATGTCGCGAACCACGGTCACGGGACACTAGACTGTCGGAACGCCGATGGCTGAATTCCTGACGCTTCGCGACGCCATTGCCCGCTTCGTCCGATCCGGAGACAGTGTCGCGCTCGAGGGCTTCACGCATCTCATCCCGTTCGCGGCCGGCCACGAGATCCTCCGGCAGGGGCTGACCGATCTGACGCTGATCCGGATGACGCCGGATCTCCTCTACGACCAGATGATCGGCTGTGGAGCCGCCCGCAAGCTGGTGTTCTCGTGGGGAGGCAACCCCGGCGTCGGATCGCTGCACCGGTTCCGCGATGCCGTCGAACATGGCTGGCCGCGAGCGTTGGAAATCGAAGAACACAGCCACGCGGCGATGGCGCAGGCCTACGCGGCGGGAGCGGCGGGGATGCCCTCGGGCTTCTTCAGGGGCTACATCGGCTCGGACCTGGCGCAGGTGAATCCGCGGATCGCGTTCATTGCCTGTCCGTTCACCGGCGAGCGGCTCGCGGTGGTGCCGGCGCTCAGGCCCGACGTGACCGTCATCCACGCGCAGCGCGCCGACCGGGCCGGCAACGTCGTCATCGCCGGGATCATCGGCGTCCAGAAGGAGGCGGTGCTCGCGGCGCGGCGGTCGATTGTGACCGTCGAGGAGGTGGTGGACGATCTCGGCACGACCGGCGGCAACGCGACCGTGCTCCCGTCCTGGACCATCGACGCGGTCGCCGTGGTCCCCGGCGGGGCGCGCCCGTCCTACGCGCACGGGTATTATCAGCGCGACAATCGCTTCTACACCGAGTGGGACGACCTGTCGCGCGACCGCGAGCGCTTCCTCGCCTGGGCCGCCCCCCTCCGAGGGGGACACTCATCTTTAGCGTAAGTTGTTGACTGGTAACGCCAAGTCACAAAACAGGGGAGGATCGGACCGGACCGGCATGACATACTCCGCGACGGAAATGATGACGATCGCCGCCGCCCGCGCGCTCGGGTCGGACGACGTCTGTTTCGTCGGCATCGGCCTGCCCTCCGCGGCCTGCAACCTCGCGCGGCTGACGCACGCGCCGGGGCTGACGCTGGTGTATGAGTCCGGCACGATCGCGACCCGCCCGGACGTCCTGCCCCTGTCGATCGGCGACGGCGAGCTCTGCGAGACCGCGCTGACGACCGTCTCGGTCCCCGAGATGTTCCAGGTACTGGCTGCAGGGTGGTCGGATCACCGTGGGTTTCCTGAGCGGCGCCCAGGTGGACCGCTTCGGCAACCTGAACAGCACCGTCGTCGGCGACTATGCGGCACCGAAGGTCCGGCTGCCCGGCAGCGGCGGCGCCACCGAGATTGCCACCGGCTGCCAGCGGATCTTCATCGTCATGCGCCACGATCGCCGCGCCCTCGTCGAGCGCCTCGACTTCCTGACCTCGCTCGGGCATGGTCCGACCGGACGCGAGCGCCGCGCCCTCGGTGTGCAGACGGACGGACCGGTCCTGATCGTCACCGACCTCTGCTCGATGCGTCCCGATCCTGACACGAAGGAGTTCGAGGTCGGCTCGCTGCATCCGGGCGTGTCCCGCGAGCAGGTCACCGCCAGCACCGGCTGGCCGATCCGCTTCGCGCCGCGCCTTGACGAGACGCCGCCGCCGGCCGCGGACGAACTGACAACCCTTCGCGACCTGCACGAGCGGACGGCGCGCGCGCATGCAGGATCAGCCGGACCACCGGGAGGAGCCGCATGAGCCGCACCGAGGACGTCGCCGGCAGCCAGCCGCCGCTGCTGTACCCGCCCTACCGATCCACGATCCGCCGCGCTCCCGGTCAGCCGCTGATTCGCGTGCCCGAGTCGCTGTCGGACCTGAGCCTGCCGGTCTACGGCGCGTTCCCGATTGCGGACACCGACAACGACCTGACCCGCCAGTATCCGGCCGAGCCCCAGGGGCAGCGGATTGTCGTGTCCGGGCGCGTGCTCGACGAGGACGGCCGTCCGCTGCGGGATACGCTCGTCGAGCTGTGGCAGACCAATGCCGCGGGACGCTACCGTCATGCGGTCGACGATCATCCCGCCCCGCTCGATCCGAACTTCGGCGGCGCCGGCCGCACCATCACCGACGCCGACGGCCGCTACCACTTCACCACGATCCGCCCGGGCGCGTATCCGTGGCGCAACCACGACAATGCCTGGCGGCCGGCGCACATCCACTTCTCCATTTTCGGGTCGTGCTTCCGCACCCGGCTCATCACGCAGATGTATTTTCCGGATGACCCGCTGATCCCGCTCGACCCGGTGCTGCAGGCGGTGCGCGACGAACGCGCCCGCCAGCGGCTCGTCTCGCACTTCGATCTCGCGCTGACGACGCCGGAATGGGCGCTCGGCTACCGCTTCGACATCGTCGTGCGCGGCAGCGCCGCGACGCCGTTCGAGGAGCGAGTGTGAGCGCGGTCCAACCGGATTTGATCGCCACCTCCTCCGAGACGGTGGGCCCGTTCTTCCACTTCGCCATCGCCACGGATGCCGGGCTCGGCGTCGTCGCGGATCCGTCGGTGCCCGGCGAGCACATCGCGCTGCGCGTCCATGTGACCGACGGGGAAGGCGCGGCGGTGCCCGACGCGCTGGTAGAGATCTGGCAGGCGGATGCCGCGGGAGCGCCGGTGCGGTTGCCAGCGTCTTCGGCGGCGCCGCCGGCATTTCGCGGCTTCGGGCGTCTGCCGACGGCGGCGGACGGAACCTGCGAGTTCAGAACCGTCCGTCCCGGGGCGACGACCGACGAGTCGGGGCGGACGCAGGCCGCGCACATCAACGTCTGCCTGTTCGCGCGCGGGCTGCTCCGCCATCTTCACACCCGCATCTATTTCGCGAACGATCCGGCGGTCGCTGACGACGCGGTGATGGGGCTCGTGCCGGCGGACCGGCGCGCCACCCTGCTGGCCCGGCCGGATCCGGCGGCGCCCGAGCGCTGGCTCTTCGACCTGCGTCTTCAGGGACCGGACGAGACGGTCTTTTTCGATCTGTAGATAGCCCATGACCACCCAGCTGTTCGACAGCCTCGGCACCACCGGACCGCTCGCCGACGTCTTCAGCGATCGCAGTCTGGTCACGGCGATGCTGCAGTTCGAGATCGCGCTGGCGCGGGCCGAGGCGCGGCTGGGCATCATTCCGGCTGAAACGGCGGCAGCCATCGCCGCCGCCGATCCCGACGGCTTTGACGCCGCCGTCATCGCGCGTGCGGCCCCCTCGAGCGGCACGCTGGTGATTGCCTTTCTCGAGCAGTTGACGACGATGGTCCGGCGGAAGGCGCCGGCGAGCGCGGATTACGTGCACTGGGGGGCGACCAGCCAGGACGTGAGCGACACCGCCCTGGTGTTGCTGCTCGGCCGCGCCCGGGCGATCCTGCGCGCCGACCACGAGCGGACGCTCGACGTGCTCCGGTCGCTGTCCGATCGTCATGCCGCCAGCGTGATGGCGGGTCGGACGCTTCTCCAGCCCGCGACGCCGGTGACGTTCGGCCTCAAGGCGGCCGGGTGGCACGCGGCCTGCGCGCGCGGCTGGGCGCGCGTCGACGCCGCCTTCGCGGCGGCGCTGGTGCTGGAGTTCGGCGGCGCGTCCGGCACGCTGGCGGCGCTCGGCGCCCGCGGCCTCGAGGTGGCGGAGGAGATCGGCCGCGAGCTCGGCCTGCCGGTGCCCGACGCGCCGTGGCATGCGCACCGCGATCGGCTGGCGGCGCTGCTCACGACCTGCGGCATCTACACTGGCACGCTCGGCAAGATCGCCGTCGACCTCGCGCTGCTGATGCAGCAGGAGGTCGGCGAAGCCTCGGCGCCGGGCGGCGGCTCCTCGGCCATGCCCCAGAAGCGCAATCCGGTGGACTGTGCCGTGGCGATTGCGGCGGCAACCCGCATACCGGGACTGGTGGCGTCGTTCCTGGCTGGCCTGATGCAGCAGCACGAACGCGGGCTCGGCGGCGCGCAGGCGGAGCTCCCGACGATCGCGGCCGTTCTTCAGGCCACCGGCGCGGCGCTGTCGGCGATCGCGCGGACACTGCAGGCGCTGCAGGTCGATCCGGCGCGCATGCGCGCCAATCTCGACGCCGCCCACGGCGCCGGGTCCGCCGAACGTGCCGTACTGCTGCTCGCGCCTGCGCTCGGCCGCGATGCGGCGCGGGCCCTGGTGACTCGCGCCGCGGCGCGTGCAGCGGCGACGAGCCGGCCGCTGGCGGAGATCCTGGCTGCCGATCCGCAGGCGGCTGGCGCCTTGACGCCGGCCGACCTGTCAGCCCTCGGCAGCCCGGAAACTTACCTTGGCGCCGCCGAGGTGCTGCGCCAGCGCCTTCTCGCGGGCGCCTGATCAACGGACCCTGCTGATGCCCCTGACGACCGTGCGTGACACGACCTGCTTCTACCGGCTCGAAGGGACGGACGACCGTCCCGTCCTGATGCTGGCGCATTCGCTTGGCCAGGACCACGGCATGTGGGATGCGCAGGTCGCCGACCTGGCGCCGCATTTCCGGCTGGTGCGGTACGACGTCCGCGGCCACGGCGGTTCCGGCGTGACGCCGGGGGACTACCGCGTCGAGCAGCTCGCGGACGACGCCCTGGCGCTCGCGGACGTGCTCGGCATCGACCGCTTCGCGTTCTGCGGCCTGTCGCTGGGCGGGATGATTGCGATGCGGCTCGGCGTGCAGGCGCCGGACCGGGTCACCGCCGTGGTCCTCGCCAACACGTCCTCGCGTCCCGACGCCGACGCCATGGAACACCGCCGCCGGACCGCGCTCGGCGGCGGCATGGCGGCGGTCGCCGACACGGTGATGGGACGTTATTTCTCCCGCCGCCTGCTGACGGCGAACCTGCCGGCCGTGCAGACGGCCCGCCGGACGCTGCTGGCCACCAATCCCGACGGCTACGCCGGATGCTGCGCCGCCATTCGCGACTTCGACATGACCGCGGACCTGCCGCGCGTCGCGCCGCCGGCGCTCGTCGTCAGCGGCAATCTCGATGTCTCGATGCCGTGGAATCCGCACAGCGAAACGCTGGTCGCGCAGGTTGGCGGTGCGCGGGTCGTTCACCTCCAGGCGGGGCACCTCTCGAACATCGAGATGCCGCGGAGTTTCTCGGCAGCGCTCCTGGACTTTCTCCTTCCCGCGTCCGCGTCTCACACCGCCGCGGGCGATCGCGTCCGGCGCGCGGTTCTCGGCAACGAGCACGTCGATCGTGCCGCCGCGGCGGCGGCGCCGCTGGGGCGCGACTTCCAGGCGCTCATCACCGACTACGCGTGGGGCGCGGTCTGGAGTCGGCCGGGGCTCGACGTCCGGACCCGGCGCCTGCTGGTGCTTGCGATCACGGCGGCGCTTGGCCGCTGGGAAGAGTTCCGGCTGCACGCGCGAGCCGGCCTCGAGCGCGACCTGGAGATCTGCGATCTCGAAGAGACCCTGCTGCAGACGGCGATCTACGCCGGCGTTCCGGCCGCCAACACCGGCTTCCGCGAGGCCGCCGCGATCCTCGGCGCGTTGGCGCAGCACGAATAGCCGCGGCACGTGCGCCGCGGCGGAGACTTGCCCCGTGGAACGATGAGGGAGCGATGAGCGAGCTGACGCGCCGGCGTTTTCTGGAAGCCGCGGGGGGCTTTGCGACGCTCGGCCCGGCCGCGATGGCGGCGGCCGGGCAGCCAGCCGCAGCGCGGCACCCGGCCGCGGCCGCGCCGCCGGCCTGGCCTGGCGATGCGCTCGAGGGCTGGTTCGACGGTCCGATGCGCTGGGTGCAGCTGACCCTGGTCGAGAACGATCCGGGCCGCTTCGACCCGCAGTTCTGGCTGGATTACTTCCGGCAGGTGCGCGCTGACGCCGCCTGCCTCAGCGCCGGCGGGATCGTTGCCTACTATCCGACCGACGTTCCCCTGCATCATCGCAGCGCCTGGCTCGGCACGTCCGACCCATTCGGGACGCTCGTCGCCGGCTGCCGCGCGCTTGGCATGCGCGTCATCGCGCGGACCGATCCCCACGCCGCCCGCGACGACGTGCGCCGGGCTCACCCGGACTGGATTGCCGTGACCAGAGAGGGAGAGCCGTACCGTCACTGGGCCAACCCGGACCTGTGGGTGACGTGCGCGCTCGGCCCCTACAACTTCGAGTTCATGGACGCCGTGCAGCGCGAGATCGTCACCCGCTACCGCGTCGACGGCATCTTCGCCAACCGCTGGGCCGGCCAGGGCGACTGCTTCTGCAGCCACTGCCGCGACAACTTCAGGGCGGCCACCGGGCTGGAGCTGCCGCGCGTCACCGATCCGCGCGATCCCGGACGACGGCAGTTCCTCGAGTGGCGCAAGGCGCGGTTGACGCGGCTCTGGCGGCAGTTCGACGCCGGCATCCGGGCGATCAATCCGGAGGCCTGTTTCATTCCCAACGGCCCTCCCGACCTCAGGACCGGCGGCGAGATCGCCCGTATCCTGTTCACCGATCACCAGGCCCGGCGCGGCATGACGCCGCCGTGGTCGAACGGCCAGCGCGCCAAGGAGCTCCGCGCGGTGATGGGCCGCCGCCCGATCGGCGGCATCTTCAGCGTCGGTCTCGAGGAGCCGTACCGGTGGAAGGACTCCGTTCAGAGCGAGCCCGAGATCCGCCTCTGGGTCGCCGAGGGCACTGCCAACGGCATGCGCCCGTGGGTCACGAAGTTTTCCGGCGTGCTCTACGACCGCCGCTGGCTGCCGATGGTCGATCGCCTCTATCAATGGCACGCTCGCCACGAGCCCTACCTGCGCAACGAACGGCCGCTGGCCCGCGTCGCGCTGCTGCACTCCGAGCAGACGGCGACGTTTCATCCCGGCATGGCGGCCGGCGACCGCGCCGGGGATCACGTGCTCGGCATGTACCACGCGCTCGTCGAGGCCCGCGTCCCGTTCGAGATGGTCCACGAGGCGTTCCTGACCCCCGATCGGCTCGACCCCTTCAAGCTGCTGATCCTGGCCGACGCCGCGGCGCTGTCCGACGCGCAGTGCGCGGCCGTCCGCGCCTACGTCCAGCGCGGCGGCAGCCTGCTGGCGACGTTCGCGAGCTCGCTCTTCGACGAACTGGGCCGGCGCCGCGAGGACTTCGGCCTCGCCGATGTGTTCGGCGTCTCACTCGCCGGCGCGCTGGACGGGCCGATGCAGAACTCGTATCTGAGCCTCGACACCGACGCCGCGAGCGGCCGGCGCCACCCGGTGCTCGACGGGCTCGACGGTACCTCCCGCATCATCAACGGCGTGTTCCGCCTCCCGGTACGACCGGCCGCCGACTTCCCGTCGCCTGTGACGCTGATTCCGTCCTACCCCGACCTGCCGATGGAAGACGTCTACCCGCGGGTGCTGCACACCGACAGCCGTGAGCTCTATCTGCGTGACCTCGGGGCGAGCCGCGTCGCCTACGTGCCGTGGGATATCAATCGCACGTTCTGGGAGGTGATGTCGGTCGATCACGGCCGGCTGCTGAGGAACCTCGTCGCCTGGGCGGCCAACGAGCCGCCGCCGGCGGTCGTCGAGGGGCCGGGGCTCCTCGACGTCACGGTGTGGCGGCAGCGGCAGTCGATGACGGTCCATCTCGTGAACCTCACCAACCCGATGATGATGAAGGGACCTCTGCGCGAGATCCTCCCGACCGGGCCGCTGCAGGTCAGGGTTCGCGTGCCCGCCGACGCCAGAGCCGCCAGCGTCCGCCTGCTCACCGCCGGCGTGACGCCGCGCGTCGACCGGCGCGGCACCACGCTGACGGTGTCGATTCCGTCAGTCGAGGTCCACGAAGTCGTGGCGATCGATCTGGGATGACCGCGATGCGCGGCGCCCGGTCGCTCCCGCCTGCTGACGGGCGGGCGCGCCGCCCTACTTGACGCTCCAGCCCTTGCGGTAATCGCGCGTCAGATACTGATTCGCTTCTGGCCGGCCGGGGAACGCCAGGTTCCGGCCGTCGAACTTGAGCGTCTCGCCGGGGAAGTGCGCGGCGACGTTGCCGATCAGCACCGATTCGGTCAGCGGCCCGGCGTAATCGAAGTTCGCCGAGCACTTGTCCTTGCCGCCGCCGAGCACGACGTCGATGAACTCGCCGTAATGATCGCGATCGGTCAGGTCGTTCGGCGGCAGCAGCGCCATCTTCGCTTCCGGCAGGACGAACGGCTCCGGGCTGCCGTGCGGCAGCACCAGCAGGCCGTCGGTGCCGACGACAATGCTGCCCTGTTCCGGGAAGCGGTCGCCGACTGGTCCGCGCACGGCGTCGGGCGGCAGCTCGCCGCCGTCGTACCACCACATATCGACCGTGCTGCCGGCGGTGTACTCGGTGCCCGGGTAGGTCAGCTTCACTTTCGCCCGGGTCGCCCAGCTCTCGGCGGTCGGCGCCGGGCCGTACGCCGTGACCTCGAGCGGCGAGGTCAGCTTGAGCGCCCGGTAGGGCGGGCTGTAGATGTGGCAGCCCATGTCGCCGAGCGTCCCGGTGCCGAATCCAACGCGGCGGCGCCACTCGCCGGGGTGGTAGACGCCGCGCTTGTAGGGGCGCGTCGCGCTGACGCCGAGCCAGCCGTCCCAGTCGAGCGGCGCCGGCACCGGATCGCTGGCCTCGGGAAGCGGCTTGTCGTCCCCCCAGCTCTTGTTCGAGAAGGTGTGGACCTCGCGGATCTTGCCGACGATGCCGCTGCGGACCAGCGACTCGCCGTAGCGCTGCACCCGGCTGGACGACACCTGAATCCCCATCTGCGTCGTCAGCCGCTTCCGCCGGGGCGTACTCGGTGAGGGTGCGGATCTCGTGGAGGTTGTTGCAGAGCGGCTTCTGGACGTAGACCGGCTTGCCGCGCTTCATCGCCTCCAGGGCGATGAGGCAGTGCATGTGATCGGGGGTCGAGACGTTGACCGAGTCGATGTTGCGATGTTCCTTGTCGAGGAGCTCGCGCCAGTCCTGATAGACGCGGAGCTTCGGGAAGCGCTGCTGGACGCGCTCGAACCGGCCCAGATCGACGTCCGCGACCGCGATCAGATCGAAGGCCGGGTGCTTGCCGAAGGCCATCAGATCGCTGAGCGCCTGGCCGGAGGCGCCGATCGCCGCATGGCGGAGGACCGGCGCGGCGGCGCGCGGGGTGACCGACAGGAAGGGTGCGACGGCCGCCGTCGCGGCGACCGTCTGCAGGAACTGTCTGCGGGATACGGAAGTCTGGGGCATGAGCGCAGCGTACCGCCAATCCCGGCCCGCTGGCAACCCCGATTAGAGCGCGATGATCTTGCCGGTCCGGACGCTCTCGTCGGCGGCGAGGACAATCGCGAGGCTCTTGACCGCGTCCGACATGTGCGCCGAGAGATCGACGTCCTCGCGGATCGCCTTGAGCAGGAACGCCTGCTCGCGATCGCACAGCCCCTGATGGTCGGGCTCGTCCTCGGTGTTGATGAACTCGTCCGGCGAGACGAATTCATCCGCGGCGTCGAGTTCGGCGCGGTGCAGCCGGATGCAGTTGGTCTTGGTGTGGCTGTCGATGTCGGCCGAGCCCGAGGCGGCCTCGTCGCGCGGGTCCTTGACGATCGAGACGCAGCCCTTCGGGCCGATGACGTCCTTCACGAAGAACGCAATCTCGCTCATCATCGGGCCCCAGCCCGCCTCGTACCAGCCGACCGACCCGTCGTCGAACGTCACCTGCAGGTGGCCGTAGTTGTACATGCCGGGCTTGATTTCCTCGGTCATCCGCGCGCCGATTGCCGAGACGCTGACCGGCCGGGCGCCGGTCATCTGGCACATCACGTCGACGTAGTGGACGCCGCAATCGACGATCGGGCTCATCGACTTCATCAGGTTGCGATGCGTGGTCCAGGAGTGGCCGTGGCTCTGCTGGTTGAGGTTCATGCGCATGACGAGCGGCTTGCCGAGCGTGCGGGCGAGCTCGATGAAGCGGATCCAGGCGGGATGGACGCGGAGGATGTAGCCGATGACCAGCTTGCGGTTGGCGGCCGTGGCGGCGTCGACGATTGACTGGGCCTCGGCGACCGTCTCGGCCAGCGGCTTCTCGCAGAAGACGTGGCAGCCGGCCTCGAGCGCGGCGCGCGCGTAGGCGGCATGGGTCTCTGGATAGGTGTTGATGCTGACGACGTCCGGCCGGGAGGCCTTGAGGGCCTCGTAGTAGTCGCCGAACTGGGGCACGCCGCCGAGCTCGGCGCTGAGCGCTTCGCGCGACTCCGGGCCGCGGCTGACGAGCCCGGCAATCTCGAACTCGGGCATCTTGTGATACGAGCGGGCGTGGCTGGCGCCCATGTTGCCGCAGCCGGCGACGAGCACGCGGAGGGGAGTGGTCATCTTGACGCGATCCTGTACACATAAGGCCGGGGGAGCTGGCCACCCGGCGGGTTAGAGACGATGCAGACCCATTATGACAGCCCCGACACCCGCTGCGCCGCCGGCGACCGGGTCATGGCAATATACGCGCATGGTGCTCGCCTTGCTCCTCCTCTCCGCGGCGGTCGATTCTGTCGCCGGCGACCGCGCCGCGGCTCAAGCCGGTCTGGACCACCGCAATCGAAGCGCCGGCCCCGGACGCCCGCGCCGCCGGCCTCGCGGCGTTCGAGGCGACGCCCGTCCTCTCGGACGGCCAGCTGCTCGTCATCACGCCGTTCAACCAGGTCATCGCGCTCGACCCGGGCACCGGCGTCGAGCGATGGCGGTTCGATCCCCACGTCGCCGCCGGCCGGGACTACTCGGAGGTCACCGCGCGCGGCCTGACCGTGTCCGGACACGTCGCCTACTTCGGCACGATCGACGCCCGGCTGATGGCCGTCGATGTCAGGACCGGCAGGCTCGTCTGGGAGGCGTCGATTTCGGATCGGCCCGGCGATGGCAACTACCAGATCACCTCGCCGCCGGTCGTCGCCGGATCCGTCGTGATCGTCGGTTCGTCGATCGGCGACAACGGCGCGGCGGAGATGGCGCGCGGCACCGTGCGCGCCTTTGACAGGAAGACGGGGAAGCCGGTGTGGTCCTGGGATCCGACGCCCGCCGGCCGGACCGGCGCTGCCAATGCCTGGGCGCCGATGTCTGTCGACGCCGCCCGGGACATGGTGTTCGTGCCGACCGGCAGCGCCTCGCCGGATTTCTACGGCGGCCTGCGGCGCGGCGACGATCGCCATGCCAACTCGGTGGTGGCGCTGCGCGCCTCGACGGGCGCCTTCATCTGGGCGTTCCAGGTGGTCCATCACGACCTCTGGGATTACGACGTCGCGTCGCGGCCCGAGCTGATCCAGATCGGCGGCCAGCCCGCCGTCGCGGTGCTGACGAAGATGGGACATTACTTCGCGCTCGACCGCCTGACCGGAACGCCGCTGCTGC
Source organism: uncultured Acidobacteriota bacterium (assembly GCA_963750475.1). Classification (GTDB taxonomy): domain Bacteria; phylum Acidobacteriota; class Vicinamibacteria; order Vicinamibacterales; family 2-12-FULL-66-21; genus JALZOC01. The sequence goes on along the minus strand of CAVVQQ010000002.1, from coordinate 4,134,020 downwards.
CGGTGGCGGAGCGGCCGGTGCCGGCCTCGGACGTCGAGGGGGAGGCTGCCTCGCCGACGCAGCCGTTCCCGGCGAGCGGCGTGTTCACCGAGCAGCGGTTCGTGCCGAGGGCGGGATGGTGCACGGACGAGTTCCGGAAGCTGCGCTACGAAGGGATCTTCACGCCCCCCTCGACCGGCGGGACGCTGGTGTTTCCGGGCAACGTCGGCGGCGCCAACTGGGGCAGCGGGTCCTACGACAAGGATCGCGGCCTGCTGTTTGTCGCCGCCAACCGGCTGGCGACGGCGGTTCGCCTGATCCCGCGCGCCGCGTACGATTCGGCCGATCACGGCGAGACCGGCGAGCGGTGGGGGCAGGAATACGCGGCCCAGAAGGGGGCGCCGTACGGCATGTCGCGCCGGACCTTCGTCGCACCTGACGGCCGCCCCTGCGGCGAGCAGCCCTGGGGCGCGATCGCGGCCATCGAGGTCGCCACCGGCAAGGTCAAGTGGGAGGCGCCCATCCTGCCCGGCATCGGCGGTCCGCTGGCCGTCAACGGCGTGGTATTTTTCGGAGGTACCGTCTTCGAAACCACGCTGCGGGCATTCGCCGCCGACGATGGGCGTCAGCTGTGGGAAGGGAACCTGCCGTTTTCGGCCCACTCGGTACCTGGCTCGTACCTGTGGAAGGGGCGTCGGTTCATCGTCGTCTGCGCCGGCGGGCATGGCAAGATTACCGGCAGCAAAGTCGGAACCACGGTGGTGGCGTTCGCGGCCGAAGGAGCGTAGTGATGAGCGGGGTGCGTGTGCTGGTCGGGACCCGCAAGGGTGCCTTTATCCTTACCTCAGACGGCAAGCGCGAGCGCTGGGAGGTCACCGGCCCCCACTTCGGCGGCTGGGAGATCTATCACGTCAAGGGATCGCCGGCGGATCCGGACCGCATCTACGCCTCGCAAACCAGCGGCTGGTTCGGCCAGGTGACACAGCGTTCGAACGACGGCGGCCGGACCTGGGAACCGGCCGGCAACAAGTTCGTCTACGACGGTGTGCCCGGGACGCACCAGTGGTACGACGGCACCCCGCACCCGTGGGCGTTCAAACGGGTCTGGCATCTCGAGCCTTCCCTGACGGATCCCGATACCGTCTATGCCGGGGTGGAGGACGCGGCGCTCTTCCGCAGTGCCGACGGCGGTCAGACCTGGGCGGAGCTCCCGGGCCTGCGCGGCCACGGCTCGGGCTCCCGGTGGCAGCCCGGCGCGGGCGGCCTGTGCCTGCACACGATCCTCCTCGATCCGCATCGCCAAGGGCGGATCTTCGTCGCCATCTCCGCCGCCGGGGCCTTCCGGTCCGACGACGGCGGCGCGACCTGGAAGGCGATCAACCGGGGCCTCAGCTCGCAGGGGATCCCCAGCCCGGAGGCGGAAGTCGGCCACTGTGTGCATCGCCTCGCCATGCACCCGTCGCGTCCCGACGTGCTGTTCATGCAGAAGCACTGGGACGTCATGCGCACCGACGATGCCGGAGAGTCGTGGCGGGAAGTGAGCGGCAATCTGCCGTCGGACTTCGGCTTCGTCATCGACGTCCACGCGCACGAACCGGAGACCATCTACGTCGTCCCGATCAAGAGCGACTCCGAGCACTATCCGCCCGACGGCCGGCTGCGCGTCTACCGCAGCCGGACCGGCGGCGACGAGTGGGAGGCGCTGACCACGGGGCTGCCGCAGCGCGACTGCTACGTCAACGTGCTGCGCGATGCGATGGCGGTGGACGCGCTCGAGGACTGCGGCGTCTACTTCGGCACGACCGGCGGCCAGGTCTATGTCTCGCCGGACGCCGGCGACACCTGGACGGCGATCGTCCGCGACCTTCCCCCGGTCGTCTCGGTCGAGGTCCAGACCCTCCGATGATTCGCGTCCTGCTCCCGGCGCACCTGCGAACGCTGGCCCGGGTCAGCGACGAAGTGCGGCTGCCGATCGCCGGACCGGCCACCCAGCGCGCGGTGCTCGATGCGCTGGAGGCCGCCTACCCGGTGCTGCGCGGCACGATTCGCGATCACGTCACGCTCGAGCGGCGGGCGTTCGTCAGGTTCTTTGCCTGCGAGCTGGATCTGTCGCACGAGCCCCCGGACACGCCGCTGCCGGAGGCGGTGGCGGCCGGCGACGAGCCGTTTCTCGTCGTCGGCGCGATGGCGGGCGGGTAAAGGACGTCCCCCCGGCGGCCGGGGAGACGTCCGCGACGCGCTGACTACTGCCGGCGGACGCGCGCCGCGAGAACGACGCCGCTCGACTGCTTCGTGCCCGTCACCTTGACCTTGTCGCCGCTGCGCAGCGACGCACAGGTGCCCCCCTCGTAGGTCGTCGCGGCATCGGTCGCGACGTCGAATCCGTTGACCCCGAAGGTGAGCGCGGGGCACGTCCCCTTGACGCCGCCCGCCGACCCTTCGATCTCGAACTCGCCGCCGGTCTCATCGTCGTCGATTCTCGATGAGCCGGGCGACGAGTCCGCCCCCCGACTGCCGGGTGCCGACGACGTGGAGCGTCTGGCCGATCTTCAGTTGGTCGAGCGTCTGGACATCGCCGCGGCGCTTGACCGTCGTGGCCGCGGTCGTCGTGACGGTCGTGTTCCCGACCATGAGGGTGAGGGCCGGCTTCGCGCCGCCGACGGCCGTCAGCTTGCCTTTGACCGACGCCGAGCTGTCCTGCTCGCCGCCCTTGTCGTCCTTGCCGCCGTCGTCCGTGCCCGTGCCGGTCGAGTTGATGTGGATCCGCTCGGCGTAGATGTAGCCGTCGCGCTGCTGCCCCTTGACCTCGACCCGCGACCCATTGACGAGCAGCGCCAGCGACGACCCCGAGCCGAACCACTCGGTGAGATCGTCACCCTTGACCAGCCGGCTGCCGACTTTGAACTGGAACACGGTGCCGCTGACCAGCGAGTCGATGACGCCGTTGACCTCGACGGGCACCCAGGTATTGGTGTTCTGGATGCGGATTTCAGCGGCCAGGAGGTCGCCGCCGGACGGGCGCGCCCTTGACGTGCACGCGCATGCCGATTTGGAGGTCGGCGAAGGTCTTTGCCGCCCCGCCCTGGACGAATGTGGTCGACGCGTTGGTGAGGACCGTCCGCCCGGCCACTTTCAAGGCGCCGGCGGCGGTCGTCGGCGGTAGCGATTCGACGCGCCCTTCCAGTTCCTGCGCCGCCGCGCCGCTGCGCTGCTCGGCCTCGACCGCCGCGGTGCCGCCGGTGACGTTCACGATGACGGTGACCGTCTGCGCGGACTGCAGCTGCGGCAGCGTCACGGTGCTCTCGACGCCGGCGCCGCTGAATCGCAGCTGCACGTCCCCTGCCGGGACGTTCTCGAGCGTGAAGTGGTTGGCGCCGTCCACCGTGGCGCTGATCGAGGTGCCGACGACCGTGACGGTGATGCCCGCGAGCGACGCGCCGGTGCTGTCCGACAGCTGCGACGAGCCGGAGCGCAGGGTGCCGCTGATGACGACGCTGGTGGAGGCTGCCGAACCGGCCCCTGATGACGGAGCGGTTGGCGAGGAGGCCCGGCCGCCGCAGCCGCCAAGAAGACTGGTGAGGATGAGGACTGCCAACGCCGAGGTCTGCCGCATGGGTCTGAACATGGGTCTCCTGTTCGCCGGGTCACCGGACGAGCTGGCTGGAGCAAGCGCAATGCCGGCCACGAAGCGTGTGTTTGCGCCTGTTTTCAGGCAGTTTCGGGCTGCAGCGCCGGCCGGTATTACGGAAACGGGCGCAAAATTACACGCCCTGGCGGCAGGCCGGAGGGGCAAGGCGGAGAGGCGCCGGCACGACACTGATGCCAGGCCCTCACTTGACGCTGGCGCCGCCGGAGCGGTCACCCTCCGTCACCCGGATGAACTGATTGGCGGGGAGGTCCGACAGGGTATCGGTGGCGCCGTCGGGCCACCGGATCTCGACGCGATCGACGCGCCGGCGCGGGCCCAGGCCGAAATGCAGCCGCGTGTCGTTCTGGGAGAGGTAGCTGCCGCCGCTGCGCCGCTCGTCGACCTGCACGAGGTCGCCGGCGACCACCTTGACCCGGGCGCCCAACGCGCTGCGATTGCTCTTCGCGCCGACGAGGTCGATCGTCAGAAACGCCCCGGCATTGCCGCCGTCATTGCGCAGCACGGTCAGCGGTCCATCCAGGTTGTTGATGACGACATCGATGTCCCCATCGTTGTCGAGATCGCCAAACGCGGCGCCGCGGCTGACCGCCGGCACAGACAAGGCGGCGCCCATCTGCGCCCCGACCTCGGTGAACCCGCCGTCGCGGTCGTTCCGGTAGACCAGCTTGCGCTGCCGGTACCCCGAGTCCTGACCCGCGGCGTCCAGCTGGGGATAGACGTGGCCGTTGACGACCAGCAGATCGAGCCAGCCGTCATTGTCGTAGTCGAAGAAGCCGAGGCCCCAGCCGACGAACGGCAGGCTCGCCCTGGCGGTCCGCGTCGCATACGACGCGTCCGTGAAAGTGAGATTCTTCTCGTGCTTGTAAACGGTGTTGTACTCGTCGGCGAAGTTGGAGACCGCGATACTCCAGCGCCCGCGGTGGTCGTAGTCGCCGATCGTGACGCCCATCGACGCCTGCTCGGCGCCGTCGTCGCTGAGCGCCGTGCCCGAGGAGAGCCCGACGTCGGTGAAGGTGCCGTCGCCGTTGTTGCGATACAGGTAGTTCGGACCGGAATCGTTGGCGACGTAGAGATCGACGCGGCCATCGTCGTTGAAGTCGCACCACGCGACCCCCATGCCGAAGCGGCGGGCGGGATCGGCGACTCCGGCCGCCGCCGAGACGTCGGTGAAGGTGCCGTCGCCGTTGTTGTGGAACAGTGAGTCGCCCGCCCCCGGCAGGCCGCGCGGACCGCACTGGACCGGACGGCCGCGGAAGACGCAGTGCTTGCCTTCGCCGAACGGCGGCAGCGCGTCGAGATGGAGGTCGACGTAGTTCGCCACGAACAGGTCGAGCCTGCCGTCATTGTCGTAATCGGCGAAGGCGGCGCCGGTCGACCAGCGCGGATTGCCGACGCCGGCGCGCGCGGTGACGTCGGTGAAGGTGCCGTCGCCGTTGTTGCGGAAGAGATGGTTGGCGCCGAAGCAGGTGACGTAGAGGTCTTCCCACCCGTCGTTGTCGAAATCGCCGGTCGCCACACCCATCGCCCAGCCCGGCGTGCCGACCCCCGCCCGGTCGGTCACGTCGCTGAACGTCCCGTCGCGGTTGTTTCGCCACAGCGCGCTCCGGGCGCGGCCTGGTGCGGCGGCGGTCGCCACGGTCGGCGAGTTGGTCAGAAATACGTCGAGCCATCCATCGTTGTCGAAATCGAACAGCGCGACGCCGCCGCTCATCGACTCGACGATGTATTTCTTCTCGGGAGCCGAGACGTGCGTGAAGCGAATCCCGGTCGCGGCGGTGATGTCGGTGAAGACGACAGATGATTCGGCGCGTTCAGGCGGCCCCGCCGCGACGACGACGCCGGCGACGAGAACGGCGGCGACGAACGGCGAGAGGTTTGAAGTACTCATCGCCCTCGGCCGCCGCTACCGCGCGGCGGGTTCGATGACCTGTTTCGTCACGGTCGAGCGCTCCGCGGGTCCGGCGGCCTGGCGTTCCTTGTCGTCACGAAGGCGCCGGAAGGCGGTGAGGGCGCGCTGCTGCTCGGTTTCCTGGCCGAGCGCCCGGTAGGCCTGCGCCAGCTGATAGAAGGCCACGTCGTCGTCCGGGGCGAGCGCCGTGGCCTTGCGCAAATGGGGGAGGGCGTCGCCCGGCGCGCCGGCCGCAATCATCGTGCGGCCCAATCCGACGAGCGCCTCCTCGAACCCCGGATAGGCCTCGACCGCGCGGCGGAAGGAGGCGATCGCCTTGTCGAGATGGCCGGCTTTGCGTTCCATCTCGCCGATTTCGTACGCCGCGTTGGCGTTGGTCGGATCGATCTGGAGCTCCTGCTCGAACTCTTTGAGGGCTTCCGCCTCCGCGCCAGGTTCGCCGTTCGCCTCGCCGGCGCGCGCCAGCAGGACCCGTCCGAGCCTGGCATGGATGCCGGGCCGCCGCGGTGCGATCGCCAGCACCCGCCGGTATTCCCGAATCGCATCGTCCAGCAGGCCCTGACTCTCGTTCGCTTCACCGGCCGCCTGGTGCAGCCAGACCGAGTCCGGCGCCACTCTGGCGAGCTTCATCGTCTGAAGGTAGGCGTAATTCCCGAACAGTCGTCCGGTGTGGTACAGCACTTCCGGATCGTCCGGATAGAGCCGGCTCAGCTCGAGCGCGACGGCGACGGCGCTGCTGTCGCGTTCGAGCGCGGTGTAGGTGCGCTGCAGGTGGAGGCCCGCCATGCGGCGCAGGGCCGGGTCGGCTGGCTGCTGGCGGAAGGCTTTCTCGAGCCCGGGGAGCGCCTGTTCGTGGCGGCCGATTTCCGACAGCGACATCGCCAAAAGCGCCCCGATGTTGGGCAGTGCCGGCTTCAAGGCCAGGGCGCGGCGAAGGGGGACGACGGCCTCTGAGAACCGGCCCTGCTGAAAGTAGACCAGGCCGAGCCGCGCGTGCACCTCGGCGAAATCCGGCTGCAGCGTGCGGACCTGGTCGTAGGCGCGCTCGGCGGCATCGTAGCGCCCCTCCGCGAGCGCCTGCTCGCCCTGCTGGTAGAGTGCCTGGCTTCGCGCCGCATCCGTCTGCTGCGCCTGCGCGTCCAGCCGTGGCCCCGCCAGCGCAAGGCATACCGCGACCCCCCCCGCCCAGCTCCTCATGTGCACCAGTACGCCCTCAGAATGTGAACTTCAGTCCGAGCTGGTTGATGCGGCCCGCTCTGGCGCCGTTGACGACCCCGAAGCCCTGGTTGGCGATGTTGGTCTGCACCGATGTGAACTGGGTGTGGTTCAGGGCGTTGAAGGACTCGAGCCGGAACTGCACCTTCATCCCCTTCGGGAAGTCGAGGTTCTTGAAGAGGGACAGATCGAGATTGTTGACGCCGGGTCCGCGCAGGATGTTGCGGCCGGAGGTGCCGAACTGGCCGAATCCGGGCTGGGCAAAGGCCGAGGTGTCGAACCAGGCGTTCACGCTCTGCTTGAACCCGCTGGGATAGGGGTCGCCGACTTTGTCGGCCCGGTTCGAACCGAACGTATCGAGCACGCCGCCGAGGTCCTGCGCCTGGATCGTGATCGGGAAACCGCGCTGCCAGGTGTAGATGCCGTTGACCTGCCAGCCGCCGACGACGGCGTTGGCGGCGTTCGAGACATTGCCGGCGAACTTCTCCCCCTGGCCGAAGGGGAGGTTGGTCACGAAGCTGCCGACGAGGCGGTGGTCGACATCGAAGTCCGATCGCCCGTAGTCGCGCTCGGGGTCGTGGTTGTTCAGGAAGCCCTGCCAGCCGTTGTAGCCGCTCGCCCCGATGCCGGCGGCGGCGGACTTGCTGTCCGTGCTCTTCGCCCAGGTGTAGGCAAAGGTGGCGAGCGACGCCCGGCCGCGGTGCTCGAGCTTGGTATTGAACGAGTTGTATTTCGAGCGCCCGCTCCAGTCGCTGTCGATATAGACGTTGAAGTTCGGGTACGGCTTCCGTGCCGCGACCGACTGCGGGTTCGCGGGATCGAACGGCAGCGCCTGGGCGATGTTGCGCCGCATCAGCAGGTTCGTCCCCTTGTTGCCGACGTAGTTCAGTTCGAGCGTGGTCGCGCCGGTCAGCTGGCGCTGCACCGAGAGCGAGTACTGCTGCACGTAGGGATTGCGCGGTTCCGGCGACTGGCTCACCGCCAGGAAGGTGTTGGCCTCGGGGGTCGCCACTCCCGGCGCCGCGAAGCTCGGGAACAGCTGGTCGGTTGTCTGAAGCGCCCCGGGCTGGCCGATCGACTGCTGGTACTGGCCGCGGCTGACGTAGGGATAAACATCGGCGGCGCCGTCGATTTCGCGCCCCTCGGCGGAATCGAAGAAGACGCCGTAGCCGCCGCGGACGACCGTCCGTTCCCCGGAGAACGGCCGCCACGCGAAGCCGACGCGCGGCGCCAGGACCTTGAAGCGATCGGGGTTCTCGGGGCTGCGGCGGCCGGCGAGCTGATAGTACTTCCCGTCGGCGATGCCGCCGGTCGCCAGGGTTTCGTCGGCGACCAGGAGGCCGCCGGGCGCGTAGTTGACGTTGCGCCACGCCATCCGGTTCCTGGTTTCGAACGGGACGTTGCGGTAGTCGTAGCGGGCGCCGAGATTGAGCGTCAGCCGCGAGCCGATCCGCCAGTCGTCCTGGATGTATGGGGCGAGGTAGTGGAAGTTGAACTCGCGCGGATTGCCGGCCTTGCCGGGGACGCTGAACGCCGCCGGCTGGAACACGCCGACGCTGCTGTAGTAGCCGAGCAGGTAGTCGGCGACCGGATTACCCGTGAAGCCGACCGCGAAGCCGTAGCCGCCGAGGAAGCCGGTGGCGAGATCGCGCTGCAGCGCCCAGCGGCGGGAGTTGACCCCGAAGGTCAGCGTGTGGGCGTTGCGCACCCAGGTCGTCGAGTTGCCGATGTCCCACATCGGCTGATTGCTGGCGCTGTAGGCGTTGCCCGCCCCGCCGACACCGGAGAAGCCGAAGATGCCGACGCTCGGGCACTCCCGCTGATCGTCCGGGATGCTGGTGAAGACCCCGGTGAGCCGCAGCGCGTCGACGTCCGACTGGCCGCAGGGGATGCCCTTCTGATCGGCGCGCGCCGTGACGCGGCCGATGCGCAGCTGGTTGACGAGGTTGGCGCGGAGCGCCCAGGTGTGCGAGACCTGCCAGTTGGTGGTGTCCTGCACGAACACCCGGTCGCCGATCTCCTGCAAATTGGAGTTGGTGCGGTTGTTGTACATCGACTGGGTCAGCCGGAACATCGCCCGGCCGTAGCGCGACATGTCCTGATCGACGCGGACCGTGTACTGGTCCTGGTCCTGCGGCAGGGTCCGGACGACCTGGTAGTTGCCCTGCGGGGCGTCCGCGTTCGGCGCCGGGAACCACGGGATCGAGAGCCGCGCCAGACGCGAGAACCGAGACGACGGGATCGTGTTGTTCGGGAAGGGCTGCCCGGTCAGCGGATCGACGATCGTCGTGCTGAACTGTCCGCCGAGCTCGGTCGGCGACGGCACCCGGTAGAACGCGGTCGAGCCGCGCTTGATCCGCGCCGCTTCGTAATTGAACAGGAAGAACGTCTTGTTGCGGCCATCGTAGAACGGCAGCCGCACCGGCCCGCCGACATAGAACCCCGGCTGCTTCTGATCGAGCTTCGGCTTCGGGGCATCGCTGCGATCGAAGAAGTTGCGCGCGTCGAAGGCCTGATTGCGGACGAAGGCGAACAAGGCGCCGTGGAGGTTGTTGGTGCCGGATTTGCTGATGATATTGATCTGGTTGGCGCTGAAGCCGTACTCCGCCGAATAGGTGGCGGTCTGTTCCTTGAATTCCTGGATGATCTCGACCGAGAGCGTCGCCGCCGGGGTGCCCAGGGCGGTATCGACGTTCGACGTTCCGTCGATCATGAAATTGTTCGACGTCGGCCGCGAGCCCATGATGCTGATGGCATTGCCGACGCCCTGGCGCATCGCCGCCTGCTCGCCGGAGGTTTCGACGGCGCCGGCGCCGAGAAACAGCAGCTGGAGGAAGTTGCGGCCGTTCAACGGCAGCTGGGTGACCTGCTTCTCGGAGATCAGCTGGCCGACTGTCGAGGAGGCGGTGTCGAGTGCCAGTGCGTTGGCCGTGACCTCGACTTTCTCGGAGATGTTGCCGGTGGTCAGCTCGAGATCGACGCGCTGGACCTGGTCGACGTTGAGCTGCACGTCGGAGGTGACCGCGAGCTTGAAGTTGGCGCGCTCGGCGGTGACGAGATACACGCCGGCGGGCAGCAGCGGCACCACATAGGTGCCGAGATCGTTGGTCGTCGTTTCCCGGGTCAAGCCGGTCTGGACCAGGGTCACGGTGACCTTGACCTTGTCCATCACGCCGCCGCTGGTGTCCCTGACCGTCCCGGTGATCTGTCCCGTGGCTGACTGGGCACGAAGTCCGCCGGCCGTTCCGAGCACGCCGATCATCACAAGAAGCATTACTGACTTCTGCATGTGGGCCTCCGGCCAATTCGTCCGACAACGAACGGACGGCGCAGTCTTGGCCCGAGCGCTGCGGAGACACAAGCTCTTTCCGCTGGGCCGCGGGGCGTTTTGCCCGGCGAGAAGGCGGGGCGGTCGGGCGGCGGCTTTTAAAGAATTGTCCGCTGGCGGGTTATGGCTGCGGCCCGGACCCCGTGCCGGCAGCGCGACGAACGGCCGGACCCGTGGATATTGCGCAGCGCAGAACAGCGCCGATGAGGCACTGCCGTCACCCCGATCGCGGCGTCAGGGCCGAGGGGCGCCGGCGGTCCTGACGATCCAGTCGACGACCTGGCGCTTGTACGACATCCACTCGGGGTGGCCTTCCCAGTTCTCCATGCCGTGCGGCGCGCCGTCGATGGCGATGACCTCGTGCGCCACGCCGGCCTCTTCGAGCCGTCCGGCATACGCCTGCGCCTGCGCCCACAGCCGCTCGCCGGTGCCGTTGACGAGCAGCATCGGCGGCATGTCGCGATGGACCCGGTAGAGCGGCGAGTAGCGCCGCATCACCGCGCGCGCCTCGTCGTCCAGCGCGGTGCGGCGAAAGAGGCGGGCGAGGAGCGAACGCGGCGAAGCGTCGGTCACCATCGCCGGGATGTCGTAGACGCCGTAGAAAGAGATGACCCCGGCGAGGCCGGCATCTTCGGCCGCCACCTGCGCCACCATCTGTCCGCTCGCGGACTCGCCGAGCAGAAAGATTCTGGCCGGATCGATATTGAAGCGGCGATGCTCCATGCGCAGGAAGGCAATCGCGCGGCGCAGGTCGTCGAGCTGATCGGCATTGGTCGCCGCCGGGGTGAGGCGGTAGTCGATCGAGAACCAGGCGAGGCCGGCGGCCGACAGCGGCGCGAAGATCGGCGTCACGTAGGTGACCTTGTCGCCCGCCTCCCAGCCGCCGCCATGCGCGACGATGACCGCCGGCACCGGGCGGGAGGCGCCGGGCGGCACGTAGGCGTCGAGGCGCAGACCGGCCGGTCGGCTGAAAAGAATGTTCTTCTGGAGAGGTCCGCCGGCGCGCGCCCGAGGCCTCTCCCCCGGCCCTCCCGTCGTCGCGGAGAGCCAGGCCACGACCTCGTGCTTGTAGTGCCACTGGCTCGGATACCAGTTCTCGCTGCGATGGCTCGCGCCACGCGCTTCGACGTAGCGGCACTGGCCGCCCGCGGCGGTGATGCGATCGCAGTAGCCGGCCGCCCCGGCCGGCGGAGCCTCGGTGTCGGCGCTACCGTGAACGACCAGCGTCGGCGGCATCCGCGGCACGACGCGCGGCGTCGCGCGGTCGAGCAGCCCCCGGTCGAGGCCGGCCGCCGCGCTCACCGTCGACAGGTCGTAGTAGCCGCCGACGAGGATGGTCCCGATGACCCCGGCGGGTGCCTCGGCCGCCAGCAGCGCCGCGAGATGGGCGCCGGAGTCCTCGCCGAGCAGCACGAGCCGCCGGCCGTCAATCCCGAAATCCCGCGCGTGGCAGCGGATGAAGGCGAGCGCGCTGCGGAGGTCGGCGAGCGAGGCGTCGATGCCGCCCAGCCCGCCGAGGCGGTAGTCGACCGAGAACCAGTTGTATCCGGCGCCGGTGACGAGCTCCAGCAGCTGGCCGACGTGCGCGATGCGGCTGCCGGCGGTCCACTCGCCGCCGTGGATCACGACGACCGATGGCCGGCTGCCGCCTCCCGGCGGCGCAAACGCATCGAGCGCCTGCTCGCCCGAGTAGGGAATGTCGGCCTGGACCCCGGGGATGATGTAGTTGCCCTGTGGGTGGCGGACCTGGAGCGCCGGGCAGTCGGCGGCAGCCGCCGACCCGCTGAACGCCGCGCCGGCCACGAGCCACGTGATGAGGAGAAGCTTCATAGTGTTCTGCGCGCACCTGTCATCATGCTGGGCAGCGGAACGGTCAGGCGCGATCCGGCTCTCGGGGCGTCAGCGCGCCGAGCGGGTCAGCGGGAGCGAGGACCCGAGCCGGCGGGCAGGCGGCGCCGTCCGAGTCCCAGCGCGGCGAGGCCGATGCCCATCAGCGCGAACGTCCCGGGCTCGGGAACGGGCGCCGGGGCGCCCCCCGGCCCGACGAAGTCCTGCACGTCCCTGCAGGGCGTGACCGAACAGTCCCGCAGCTGGAGCCAGTGGCGTCGGCGGTAGTGGCCGCGGTCAGGTTCAGCGAGAGCGCCGTGAGATAACCGTTGGCCGCAGCGCGGACGGCTGTGTCCTGGGCGCTGACCCTGAAGCCGCCGGTGTCGACCGTGAAGTCGCTGTCGTAGAGCGTGTTCCAGATCGCCATCTGCAGCCCCGTCCGGGCGAGGTTGTCACCGGCCGTCGCGATCACCGATGCATATTCGTTATACAGCCAGGCAACGTCGGATCCGGCAAAGAGCGCGGCGCCGTCCGTTCTATACACGTTATACCGCTCATCGAGGCGGCCGTCGCGTCGAACGTGGCTGGCGGCTGCGGAGTGCCAGGATCGAAGATTGGTCCAAGGATGTCGATGCAGTAGGCGCTCGAAGGAAAGTCCGTCGATCGCATCAGAGATGCCACTACCGCCGCTCATCGGCACGCTGCCGAGCGCGATGGCTCTCGATTCCCCATCGGTCACGGGGCTGTAGTAGCCAACGTTCACTCCCATGAAGTCGCCAACCACGATTGACCCGGCGCTGACCGTGGCCGGAGCGAGGCACAGCACGCACAGTGCTGCAATCAGGATGCGCATCGTCTGGAACTCCCCGTGCAATTGTCCGGTTGCGGAAGACGCGGCATTCTTCCACAGGTTGAGCTTGTCCGGCAAGGGAAAGAAGAACGGCTCAGCTCGGATCAAACGCCGAAGCGGCGGCGGGAGGCGTCGCGTGCCGCCGCTCGATGAAGCCGCGCGCCTGCTCGAAGCGCGACAGGTTCGTCCATCCTGCAGAGACGATGAACAGCGCCGCCAGACCGAGCGCCAGCGGCCGGGCGCGGGTCCGCGCGCCGTGGGCGGCAATCAGCATCAGCAGCGGCAGCGTCGAGAGCGAATAGAGAAAAGTCTCCTCGCCGAACACGCTGTACAGCGCGCACTGTCCCGCCAGCGTCCCCAGCGTCACGAACCGGACGGTCCTCGAGGCGCGGCGCACGCCGAGCGCGCCGACGATCAGCATCCCGACCCACGCCGCGCGGGCGGTGTCCGCGACCCATCCGCCGCCGCTCAGCCCGGCGTGCTGGATGGTCATCACCTCGCCCCACTTCGGCTCGTGCCGCACGGCCGGCTCCGGCATCACCCCCGACTGGACGACGAGCGTGATCAGGACGTGCAGCGGCCCCCCGGACTCGGGCCGCAGGATGAACTTGCCGTGCCCGACATAGCCGATGAAGAAATCGGCGGTGGGCACGACCAGCCGCTGCGCCGACCAGAGCAGCACCACCAGCACGAAAGCATTGACCGACAGCTGCAGCGCCCGTCTCGCCGGATGCCGGACGAACGCCAGCAGCAGCCCCGCCATCCAGTGCGTGACCGTGACGCTCAGCGTCAGGGCGATGACGGCCAGCTCCGCGATCGGGGAGAGCCGTCCCCGATCGGCCAGCGCGGCCGCCATCAGCGCGGCCAGGATCGTGACGCTCGCCATGCCGGCGACTTCGGGCACGGGAAGCCAGAAGATAGCGGCCGACGAGCAGACGGCGGCGAGTGAAAAGAGGATGGCGTCCGGCCGCCGGAGCCGGACCAGCCGCAGCGTGGCGTAGAACAGTCCCCCCCAGATCGACGCCACCGTCGTCAGGACGGCCGCGACCGCAGTGGCGCCCGAGAGGCCGAGATGGCGGAGCACGTCGACGGGCAGCGTCGCGAACAACGGGAACAGCGGATGATCGCCGTTGCGCGTCTGGTCGCTGAAGCGGTTGAGCAGGTTGCGGAACACGGTCGGCACGTCGCCCTCGAACCAGACGTCGTTGCCGTCCGGCCAGACCAGCAGACGCGGATCGAGCCGCCGGTAGAGCATGAGTGCGAGCGCACCCGCGGCACAGGCGAGCGCCAGCGCGATCAGGACATCCGCGGCCGGCCGGACAGGGGCGTGCGGCGTCCCCTGGTCGTCACCGGAGGCCGCGGTCGTCGACGGGCGGGCGCTGGACGCGTTCGTATCCACCGCTGGTCATGGTACTGCACCCGGCCCGGAGCGTTGAGCCGGAGACGTGCAGCCGTCGTACCTGGAGGCGGCCACCGCGTCTGCATGCTCCTGGCAAGGGCACTGGAGGATCGCCGCGGTTACGTCCCGGAGCCGCCGGCCGGCTGCCGGGAAGGCGCTCGTTCGAGCGCCTCGCGATCCCACCCGCCGAGCGTCGCCGCGCGCGCGTACGTCGTCCGGACGAACTCGCGAATCGCCGCCGCCGGGGACGGCGCGGCACGGACGACATCGTAGGGAAGGAGGAACTCTCCCATGTCGGTGTTGTACCCGGCCCCGGCCGGACCGATCGCGGCCTCCTTGAGGCCGGCCGGCTCCGGGACTGCGTAGGCGTAGAAGGCCGGTCCGGCCAGCGGACCACCGCCGGGCCAGAAGCCATGGCTGATGACTTCATGCGAATAGGCGTCGCGCATGAAGGCCGGACCGTCGCGCGGCGGCGCGGGGCGGCCCGAAAACCGCGTCACCGCCAGGTCGAAGCTGCCCCAGAAGAAGTGCACCGGGCTGCTCTTGCCGATGAACTCGGGCTGGGTTTCGGCAAAGACCCGGGCCGACCCCGAGACAATCTGCCACCAGCGGTCCACCGCCTCCCGGTCATACGAGGCGTGCACGGTATCCTGCTCGAAGCGGATCGGGGCCGGAATCTCGACCGGCATCGGCCAGATCTTCACCGCCAGCGCCATGTCCTCGAGCGTAACCATGACGAGCCGGTAGAAGTCGGCGACCGTCCGCGGTTCGAGGGTCAGGGTCCTGGTGACGCCGTCGGAGGCACGGATCACCAGCCGGTGGTCGATGAAGTCGAACTCGAGCGTGAAGGTGCGCCGATCGTAGGGGAGGGTCCGGGTGGTGAGCCCGCGTGGCGTCACCTGCAGGGCGCTCGACCAGCAGTGGTTGAGCGGCGGGGCCAGCGCGAGCGCCACCTTCCCGACCACCTGGGTCCACATGTGCAGCGTCGCCTGCGAATCGTTCCAGTCCTGGTAGGCAAGCGCCGGCCAGTCGTTGTCGGTCGGGGGAGTCGTCATGAGCAGGCCCTCCGGGCGCCGGGTATGCTCGAGTACGCTATCACAGCGGCTGCTGCCGGCGGCAGGCGGCGCGCGACAGGAACGGGAGGCGGACCATGAAGCAGGCAGCGTGTGAGCATCTTGCCGCGATTGAGGCGGTGAAGCCGGCGGCGAAGCATGAGTGTGAGGAATGTGTCAGGACCGGCGGGACGTGGGTCCACCTGCGGACGTGCCAGGCCTGCGGCGGGACGCGCTGCTGCGACTCGTCGCCGAACCGGCATGCGACCCGTCACGCGCAGCAGAGCGGCCACCCGGTCGTCGCGTCCGCGGAGCCCGGCGAACGCTGGCTGTACTGCTACCCGGACGAGGAGATGGTCGAGTATTAGAAACACGAGGAGGAGCCGGCGCCGGGCCGGCTCCTCCTGGATTGGATTCGACTCGAGCTCAGGCGCTCGTCACGGTGCCGTTCACGCCCGCGGGGAAGAACCCGCCGGAGGCGCTGCCGCCCGCGTAGACGATCTTCAGCACTTCGCCGGGCGTCCGGACGACGCTGAGGCCGTTGCCGTCGACGAAGAAGAGCCGACCGTTGGTGTTGCCGATCGTCGGAATGGCCTTCGGGTCGACCTGCGGAACCGGCAACGCGGCGCGCGAGACGAGCGAACGCAGGACGCCGGCGTGCTGCGCTTCCGTCAGCGCGATCTGCGCCGCGGCGCCGAGGATCTGCGCGCTGTCGATGAGCGGCGCGGCGCCGCCGTAGGCGGAGACGCCGACGTCCTCGAAGATCGCCGCCACGGTCAGGAACTCGGTCTGGTTGCGGAAGCCGAGGCCGAGCGCCTCGAGATTGATCTCCGGCTTGGCGACCGCGTCCCCCTTGAGCGCGGCGCGCAGGAAGTTGACGTGCGCCTGCTCGTCGATCGTGATCTGCATGGCGGCAAAGCCGGTGAAGTCATCGAGCGACACCTTGGCGCCGCCGGTGGTGGCCCCGGCGCGCCCCTTGCCGCTCGTGCCGATGCCGACATCGGAGATCCGCTGGCCGGTCGTCGCGACGGTGTAGAACTCGGCCTCCAGATATTCGAGGTTGAGCGCGAAGTTCAGGATGTCGACATCCGTGATGCCGGCGGCCATCACCTGGACTGAAGCGGGCAACGCCGCCACGCCGGCAACGGCCATCGCGCCCATTGCCATCTTCTTCGCGAAATCGCGGCGGTGCAGGGGACTTCTCACAAGACTTTCTAATGCTTCAGCTTTCGACACTGGCGGCCTCCTCCGGACGAGCTCGCCGATCGGCGTGACCGCGATCGAACCGTCCATCAGGCTCTACGCGGCGCCGCGAGGATTGGATTGGTGATGACTGCGTGACGGTGGCGGCCGTCGCTGACGCCGCGGCCGAGCTGTCCCCTACCTGGCGGCGGGGTGATACGCGTGGGCCAGCTGATCCGAAACTGCCACGCCGACACTGCCATCGGCCTTGCGATAGGCGATCACCGCTGACATGCCGGGGAAACTCTTGATGAGGTCCAACCCGGCGCGCGGACCGAGGATGAAGGCCGCTTTCGACAGGGCATCCGCGAGCGTCGCATCGGCCGCGAAAATCGTCACACTCAGCGCCGCGGCCGAAGGCTGAAGCGTGCGCGGATCGAGGATGTGCCCGTACCTGCGGCCGCCGGAGACGAGGAAGTTCGAAGTAGCTGCCGAGGTCGAGACGGAAATCTCTGACGTCTCCACCACGCCAAGCACGCGCCCGGGTGCGTCGGGGTCCTTGATGCCGACCGTCCAGCGCTGCTTGCCTGGCGGCAGTCCGAGCAGGTATTGATTCCCGCCGGCGTCGATGAACCCGCTGAGCCGGCGCCGCCTGAGTACACCGGCGGCAATCTCGACGGCGAACCCTTTGGCGATGCCGCCGAGGTCCAGCTCCACGCCGGGTTTAGCGAATCTGACCGTGCGCTCTGCGGGATCCAGCTGCAGGTTGCGGTAGTCGACGATCGGTCGCACCGCGGCGAGCTCGGCGGCCGTCGGGATGTGCGGGACCTTCTCATGGAAGCCCCAGAGCCGGACCAGTGGGCCGACCGTGACATCGAACGCGCCGTGCGAGGCCGTGCTGACGCGGCGCGCCGCGTCGAGCACCCTGAACAGCGGGTCGCTCACCGCGACCGGGCCGGCCGCGGCCTCCCGGTTGACGAGCGCCAGCTCGCTGTCGTCGCGGTAGTTGCTCATCAGGCGATCGACTTCCGCGAAGGCCGCGAACGCTTCGTCTATCGCTTCGCGCCGCGTCGCCTCGTCGCCGCCAAACGCCTGTACCTCCATCGACGTGCCCATCAGGTAGCGATAGGCGTGGCTCTCCGCGGCGCCCTGCGCCGCCGGCAGGGATCCGCCGAGCAGCAGGAGGGGCAGCAGTGCCGCGGCCGATCGCGTCCAACGGGACAGGCGCTGCCGGGGATGCACGAGGCTTACTTGCAGCCGCAGCCGCCGCTCTGCACGCCGTAGCCGCCCGACGAGGCTTCGCGCGACTCCTGCCAGTGCGTCATGTAGGCGACCTGATTGCCGTCGGCGTCGAAGACCATGCAGGTGTCGGCGAGCCGGCCGCGCTGCCAGGGCTGCACGGTGGCGCAGCCTGATGCCGCGAGCGCGGCTGCCGCCGCGGCGGCGAGCACAAGTGTGCGGGTGGCGGGGTAAGTCATGGCTTCTGGGCCTCCGCGAGCAGTTCGGTGAGCTCGCGGCGGTAGGCCTGCGAGACTTCGCCCGAATAGCCCATGTGGGTAAAGCGGATGGCGCCGCTCCGGTCGAGGAGGAACGAGCTCGGCATCCCCTTGACGCCGAACGCCAGGGGAGACGCACCCTTCGGATCGAACAGGACCGTCAGCTGGTTCGCGTGCTCGGACAGGAACGCGTCGGCGTCCTTGCGCCGCTCGTCCAGGTTGACCGCCAGCACCGCCACGTCTCGTCCGCGATACTCCCGCTGCAGCGCGTCGAGGGCGGGGAAGGAGGCCTTGCACGGCGGGCACCAGCTCGCCCAGAAGTCGATCAGCACGACCTTGCCCTTGTAGGCGGACAGCTCGACGAGGGCGCCGCCAGGGCGCTCGAGGGTGACGTTCGGCGCGGCCCTCGGCGCGGCCGCCAGTCCCGGTCCCACCACCAGCAGCGCGGCCCCGAGCACCAGCGCGACGCGGCTGGACATCAGCAACTGTTTCATCCTCAGTCCAATGCCGCGGCGCTCTCAGCGGCTCTGCGGGGCGCCGTTCAGCACCCAGGTCCGGATCAGTGCGGCCTTGGTCGCGCGATCGCCGCTGAAGAACGGATACATGATCCCGCCGGGCTGGGTCACGATGACGAGCGCGCTCGAGGCGCTGCCGGCGCGCACCGCCGCCATGACGCCGGCGTAGGTGGTCGTCGAATACCGCCCCGCCGCCGACCGGCTGCCATGGCACGGCGTACAGTCCGCGGCGAAGATCGGGGCGAGGTCGGGCGTGTAAGCCACGGCCGCCGCCGGCGTCGTCGGCGGCGGAACCGGTGCCGCCGGGGGCGGGGTCGGCGTCGGCGTCGAGGTCGGCGCCGCGCCCGGCGTTCCGTTGGCCTGGCTGGTTGCAGCCTCGGACGGCCCGAGCGGCACGCCGTTCGAGCAGGCGGTCAGGGCCAGGACGATGGATACCGCGCAGAGTCTTCCGGAGGCTCGTGGCATGGTCCTATTTCCCAAGAATCTTCACCGGGACCCGCAGTCCGGTCGAGAAGATGGCCGCATGGAAGCCGTTGTCGGCCTGATATCGCTCGTATTGCACCGTCAGGCCGGCGCCTGGCGGCAGCCACCACCACTTGCCCTTGGGGGTGATGACCATCCGCCCCGAATAGTCGTTCGACGCGAACGGCTCGAGACGGAAGTCGGCCGTGTAGTACTGGGGAATGCCCGTGTACTGCGGCGCCCAGAAGAACGCGCCGGTCTGATCGTAGCGGCGATAGGCGGCGTTCACCAGCAGCACCGGGCTGAAGTGGTGCGACAGCCCGAGGCTGAGCGTGTTCGACTTCACCTGCCAGTCGTCGAAGTAGCGGCGGTAGTCCGCCTCGAGATACGTCTCGGCCGGCAGGGCCTGGCGCAGGCGCAGCGACACGGTCTCGCGGGTGCGCGCGTCGGGCACCTGGCCGAGCAGCAGGACGCCGCCGATGTTGGCGCGCAGGTACGGGTTGTTCTGATAGCCGGAGATGTGCCCGGCCTCGTAGCCGACCTGCGCGATCGTCGTCTTCGTCAGTGTCTGCGTGACCGACGCGAAGCCGTCGCCCTGATACTGGTTCGCATAGTCCGGCAGCGGGTGCAGCATCGGCTGGTTCACCGAGAAGGAGAAGCCGCCCGCCACCGTCGTGTTGCCGCTCGCCAGCGTGCGGGACACCGACGTCAGCCCGGTCGTCGCGCGGTAGAAGTTCTCCTTGCTGAAGGCGCCGCCGACCGTCACCTTGGTGTCGCCGTACTTCCGCGTCGCCGACAGCCCGAGCGCCTGGCGGTGGCTGTTGACGCCGTCGCGGTGACAGCGGACGCAGGAGTCCGACGCCGCCGAGATGGCGTCGAGGCCGTAGTTCACGCGCAGGCTGGTGCGCTCGGTGAAATCCTGCGACAGATCCACGGTCGGGCTGAGGACGGTGACGCCCCGGGTGTCCTGAAAGCCGTGGTACTGCACGTTCATCTCGTTGTTCTGGGCCCAGTTCCGCGGCGCGACGAGCAGGCACGCGAACGCGGCGGCGATGGACCCGAGCATGACGGTCGAGCGGCGCGTCACGGATCGCCCTTCAGCGGCTCTGCGCCGCGTTGTAGTAGACCATCCACCGGAACACCATCGTCGCGTCGGTGACCGCGTCGCCAGAGAAGTAGCGGTACATGCTCCCGCCCGGGGCGGAGGTCACGACCAGCGAACTGCGGGCGTCCCCCGGCTGCTGGCCGGCGACGACGTCGGTGTAGGTGAGAACCGAGTAATTACCGGCCTTCTGACGCGCGCCATGGCACGAGGCGCAGTCCCGGTCGAGGATGGGTTTGATGTCCTGCTGGTAGGCGATGGCCTGGACGCCGATGGCGCTCGGGCCCAGAGGAAAGCCCGGGTCGCCGGTGTCGGTCGCGCGCTGACCCTGCACGCAGCCCGCCGCGCTCACTGCCAGCGGCGCAATCAGGATCCAGCGCCTCCAGGAGAGCAGCGAGCGACGTATGAACGACCACCGAGGGGGCATCGACGACCCAGCCGCAGCAAGGCGTGTGCCTCGCGGGCGCGCTCGTGTCGGCGGGCCGCCGAACGCGCCATCGGCCTGGGCCTCGTCCCCAACACCGGACACGACTGTCACAGGGAAGAGACACCGCGAGTGTCGGGTCTACTGCTCCTTGTGACAGAGCTCGCAGTCCTGCCGCACCAGCTGGCCATTGGCCGCTTTGTGCTCGTCGTCATGGCAGCGGAAGCACCCCGGCACCTCGTCGGAGTGACCGAGCTGGTTGCGATAGGTGCCCCAGGTCACCTTCATCTCAGGGAAGACGTTGCTGCGGAAGAGGCGCTGGCCGAGGAGGACGGCCGCCGTGACGTTCGCGGGGTCGGCCCCCCCGCGCGCCCGGTAGAACCCGGTCAGATGCGACTCGATGCCTGCGGTCGCCCGGGGTTCGTCGGGATATGGAGCGGTCAGTGCGGTGACGAGCTCCTGGCGGACGAAGGGGAGCGATCGAATCGCCGGCACGGTGGCGAGGGCCCGATCGACGGCCTGCGCCGCGGAGGCCGACATCGTGTGCGCCGGACGGCTGTGACAGTCGAGACAGTCCATCTGCCGCACCTCACCGCCGGGGCGTGAGGTGACCCCGGCCGCGAAATACTCCGTCGTCTCTCCGCCGGGGCGCGTGACCCGCACGTAGGGGATCGTCTCGCGTTTTGGGTCGGTGGCGACGTATTCAATCCGCACGTCGCCGCGGGCATGCCAATGGATGCGATTCGGACTGACCACCAGCGTCGTCGCCGTCTCCGTATTGGCCTCGTCGTCCGCATACTCATGCGTGACGCGGGTGAGGTCGGCGACCGGGTACGCAGGCTGGTGGCACTGCGCGCAGGTGTCGGCGGCCATCGGCAGCCCGCGCGCCGGCGTCGGAATCGGGCGCTCGAAATTGCCGCGGAGTACGAGGTAGAGCTGTCGCGTGCCGTTGCGCTTGGCGCGCAGCGTGCCCGCCGCGCCGGGACTGATGTGGCACGCCACACACGTCACGCGGGCGTGGGCTCCGACCTGATGCGCGGTGAACTCGGGACGCATCGGCACATGGCAGGCCTGGCCGCAGAATGACGTCGTTTCCATGTAGTGGGCGGCGCCGACCGAGGCCAGCACGACAATCCCGAGATTGACGAGCGTCAGGAGCAGCACGGCGAAGACGATTCGCCGCGTCCGGGCGGCGGACAGGTCAACGGCGGGCCACCGCCACGCGGCCGCCCCACGACCACGGCGGTGCCCTTCGCGCCACATCCCGATCGGGACGAGCGCAAGCCCGAAGAGAAAGAAAGCGGGGATCGCGATGAACCCGAGCAGCCCGGCATACGGGCTGATCCAC
This sequence comes from uncultured Acidobacteriota bacterium, assembly GCA_963750475.1. Lineage (GTDB taxonomy): Bacteria > Acidobacteriota > Vicinamibacteria > Vicinamibacterales > 2-12-FULL-66-21 > JALZOC01. Next base: position 4,112,283 of record CAVVQQ010000002.1, on the reverse strand, counting down.
CAGCCGAGCGCGTGGCTGACGTAGTAGATGACGAACGCCAGCGCGCTGAACGTCGTCAGTGCGGCGCCGGCGAGCGAGATCGGGTTCCGCGCGAGGCCCGGCTCTTTCATAAGTGGGGTCGGACGCTACTTGAGCGAGAGCATGTAGGCCATGAGCGCATCCAGTTCGCCGGGCTTGTAGTCGACTTTCTTCATCTTCACCTTCGGCTTCTTCTTCAGCTTTGCCGTCATCTCGTCCGGCGAGACCAGCCACTGGCGGATTTCGTCCGCCGTGAGTTTCGTGGCGACACCGTCGAGCGGCGACAGCTTGCTGCCGGCCTCCCCGGTCTTGTGGCACTTCTGGCACTTGTAGGTGTCGTAGACCTTCTTCCCGGCCTCGATCTGCTTGGCGTCCTGCGCCGACAGCGTGATGCCGGACACGAAGGTCAGGGCGGCGAGTACGGCGATCCGGCGAATCTTCATTCGTGGCTCCTTGTCGGTCGAGGGTCGCGTTCACCAGGCATAGATCAGGCGGCCCCAGAGGGTGTTGGCGGTGTACGGCCGGTAGAGGTATCCGATGAGCAGTGCCTGGCCACGGGCGAGAGCGGGGTTGGCGTCGGCGTCCAGCGTGAAGTCCTGCACGCGATAGCGTTCGTGCCACCAGGACACGCCGAGCGAGACCCGCCGGCTGACGGCGTAGGTCGCGTCCATCGTGCCGCGGCCGAGTTGGCTGAGCGTCGGCGGCAGCTCCGTGGGCGTCGGCAGCGTCGTCGGGACCACCGCCTCCTCGGGGAGCGTCCGGTCCGCGACGGGGCCGGTGATGTACTGGTAAAACGCGCGCGCCCGGCTGAAGTCGTAGCCGAAGCGAAGGTTCAGCTTCTCGGCAATCTGATTGACCTCGGCGCTGGCGAGCACGGCATGGACGCGATCGGTGGCATCCGTCGACCAGTTCCTCGACGGGTCGGTGAACTGGACCCCGGGGTTGGCCTGCCGCGACCGCGACAGCGCGTTATAGCGCTCGAACGAGTACGACGACGAGAGGACGACGTGCTCAGTGGGAGTCACATCGACCCCGGTGCTGTAGACGCGGTGGGTGTTGTCGCGGAGGCCGAAGACGCTCTGCAGGTAATCGTCCTTGCCGGCGGCGACCGAGGCGCTGATCGCGACGTTCTCGGCCGGCGTCACCGCGCCGAGGATCGTGACGCGATCCCGATTGCGGGCGGCGACGTCGAAGTGCCGCATCCCCGGCTGCTCGCCGATCGCCGCGAGCTCCAGTTCGCCCTCTTCGATTCCTTTGCCGCGCTTTTCGGAGTGCTCATACTTCGTCCGGACCGTGAACCAGGCGGTGCTGACCCGGTCGAACGTCAGGCGGACGACGTTTTCGGCCGTGGACTCGAAGATCCGATGGGTCCGCTCTTCGGCCAGCCGCGAGAAGCCGATGCCGGCCGAGAGTCCGCTGGCGGGTATGACCCTGAGGTCCGCGTCGAACGTCCGGCGCAGCACGCCGAACGGCTCGGTGGCGGCGGCCGGGCTGACCGCGGCGGGAGCATTGTCGTAGGCGACGCGCTCGGTCATCAGAAACACGGGCGTGCGATTGTCGTAGTCGTACGACCGATAGCGCACGTTCAGGTCGAGGTAGCGCGACGGGCGTGACACGAACGTCAGGTTGGCCGCCGTCGTCCGCGCTTCACCGTCGACCGTCGTCCGCGGCAGCGGCGCCGTTGTCGTCGCCGAATTGATCGTCTGCGGAATGAGCGAGTCCCCGGCGTCCTTCAGGGTGCCCGCCGAGAGATAGGCGCTGGCGCGCGAGTGATGCGGCAGCTTGACCGACGCGAAGCCGTTGACGCTGATGAACGAATTGCTCGGCGCGAGTGCGATGCGGCCCCGCGACGACGCCGTTGCGCTGTCGACGGCGAGGAACGGGTTGTCGAACTCGACGGCGGTGAGGTCGTTGTGGAACCACGAGCCGGTATAGCCGGCGCGCAGCAGCACCGGGCCGCGCAGGTACTCGGCGCCGGCCTCCATCTCGGTCAGGTCGTGCTGTGTCGGCGCGGGAAGCTCGACCAGGCTGCTGTGCCCGAAGCTGCCGCCAAACGGAATCACGCCGTCGCGATTCGTCCGCCTGGCGTGCGCGGAGAACGTCAGCGCCGGACTGGCCAGATACGCGAACCCGCCGTCGCCGATCTTCCTCGCCGTCCGGGTATCGAAGGTCGTGGCCGAGCGTTGAAAGATGCCCGGGAGCGCGCTGGTCTGTGCCTGAATCTGCTGCTGGATGGCGTCGTCTATCGTCAGGATGCCGCTGCCGATGCCACTGAACAGCGTCCGGGTCGAGTTGCTGAGCAGCATGGGAATCTGATCCCACAGGAGCGAGGCCTTCAGCCGGCCCGGACGAACGAAGTCCGCGGTGTAGCGCTGATCGCGCCGGCCGGCGTGCTCGGCGCCGACGTCCAGCACCCAGTGCGCGAACTCGCGGCTGGCGCGCGCGTCGTCGAGAAACAGGCCGTCGCCGAGGTCCCGATAGCGCTCGTACCGCGCCGCGTCGCCCGACACGCTGGTGCCACGCACCCCGAAGTCGATCGAGCCCGTCCACGACGCCGCGGCGACAGCCGGCGCCGCGGTCGAGGCCGGGTCCGGCGCCTGTGCGCCGGCGCCGACGGCCGGCAGGAGCACGATCGCGATCCAGGGCAGAAAGTCAGAGTTGCGCATGACGGTACCCTCAGCGGATGAAGCGTTGTCCGCTCGGGTGATTGGACCCGTGGATGTTGACGTGGCACGTCACGCACGACCGTGCGTAGATCCGGACGCTCGGCGTCGCGCCGGATCCGATGAGGGCGCCGTCATAGATGGTGCTGGGATGCCGTGTCCCGACATGGCATCGCTGACAGAGAATCGGCGGCTTCGAGACCAGCATCCGCTCGTTCGACGAGCCGTGCGGATCGTGGCAGGTGACGCAGCCGTCGCGGCCCGGGGCGTGCTCCCAGAGAAACGGGCCGCGCTTGTCGGCATGGCAGGACGTGCAGGACTCTGCGATTGAGTCCCCCTTTCGCAGCAGCTTGACGTTCGTCGCGCCGTGGGTGTTGTGGCACGTCGAGCACTGCATCTTGCCCTCCCGCACCGGCATGTGGCCGGACCGGTCGAGCTTGGCGACCTTGTCGCGATGGCACGTCGCACAGAGCAGCGGCTGGGACGCCGCCTTGAGCTGCCCCTCGCGGCTCTTGGGATCGTGCACGCTGTGGCACGTCGTGCAGGTCAGGCCGCGCGCCTCGTGCTGGCTCGAGTCCCACAAGGCGTGCTCGCCGCGGTTATGGCAGGTCGCGCAGGTCGCCGACACGTCCCGCGCCGCCATCGTGTGGAAGATCTTGACAGGATTGCCGGCGGGATCGTCGGCGTGCTTGCTGCCTGCGCCGTGGCAGGTTTCGCACCCGAACTGGGCGGCGGGTGTCCGCGGATCGGCTGCCCGCGAGTGGGGACTGCCGAGGAGGCCACGGTCCCGGCCCTCGTGGCATTCGAGACAGGCCTTGTCGCCAATGAAGGTCGCCGGGCCGCTCGACACGGGGGCGGTGGCTTTTGGCGCGGGCGGTGTGGGCTCCTGCAGGGAGGCCGTCCCAGTCACCGGCGCACCCGCGCTCAGGCTGATGAGCGCGCCGATCCAGAGGGCGGCTGCCCCGAGTACGCGCGTTGGATTACCCGGTCTGCAGATGTATCGCAACACGCGTCTCGCCTCTCCTTCACGGGCCGAGCATCGAATCGCTCTCAGACCGGAGAGAACGATTGGTGGCTGGACGATATCGTCAGGCATGGGGGGCGTCTGTTCGATATTGCACATCCTGCTTTGTGTGACGCGTGGGCTGTTCGGGCAATGGGCGTCAATACTCGACGCGGCGGCCCGATTTGACCTGCGTCCGGTGCTCCACTCGCAGTCGCGCGTCGGCCACGCAGGCGCCGGACTGCAGCACGATTACCGGATTCAGGTCGAGCTCCTGGATCTCCGGGGCCGCGTTGACGAGCGCCGAGACGCGCAGCAGCACGTCGCGCAGCGCCGGCTCGTCCGCGGTCGGCGTCCCGCGGTAGCCCCGCAGCAGTCGCGCTCCCCGCAGCTCGTCGATCATGTCGCGCGCGTCAGATGGACCCAAGGGATGGAGACGGAACGCGGTGTCGGCCAGGAGGTCGACCAGCGTGCCGCCGGTCCCACACGCGACGAGCGGGCCGAAGAGGGGATCCTGAATCGCTCCGACGATCATTTCGACGCCTCTCGGTACCATCTGTTGGACGAGCGTCGCGGTCATGTCCGGGCCGAACCTGGTCGTGAAGTCTTCGTACGCGGCGCGCACCGCCGGCGCGTCCGCGAGTCCGAGGACGACGGCGCGCCGCTCGGTCTTGTGCAGCAGTGCCGGCCCCGCCGCCTTGAGGGCAACGGGATACCCGATGGCCGACGCCGCCTGCAAGGCCTCTTCGACGGTGATTGCCAGACGCGACGCGGCGCTCTCGATGCCGGCGGCCGAGAGCAGGCCGGTCGCTTCTTCAGCGCTCGCCCATCCGCCTCCCCGGCCGAGGATCCGCGCGACAATGGCCCGGATCTCGTCGCGCTTGAATCGGTCGAGCCGGGGCGTTGGCTCGATCGGTCTGGCGCGCCACGCCCCGTATGCCGTGACGCGGGCGAGCGCGAGCGCGGCGGATTCGGGGAAGGCATACGACGGGATCGGCGCCAGCGTGCCCGGCGCGCCGGCGGCGCGCATGAACACGCCCAGGACTGGCTTGCCGTGGGATCCGCCCGCACCGCTGGCGACGGCCGCGGCGACGGCAGCCGGGTCGGTGACGAGCGGCGGAATGAAGATGGCGATCACACTGTCGACCTGATCGTCGCGCAGGATCGCCGCGAGCGCCCGCTGGTAATGCCCGGCCGGGGCGGACGCCAGCATGTCGACAGGATTGCCGACGCTGGCCGCGGCCGGCAGAAACGAGCGCAGTTCCGCCCGCGTCGCGTCGCCCAGGGACGGGAGCTCGAGCCCGTTGGCTTCGCACGCATCGGCCGCGAGGATCCCCGGACCGCCGGCGTTGGTGAGAATCGCCACCCTGCCGCCGCGCGGCACCGGCTGGTGGGAGAGCAGCGCAGCCACGTCGAACATCTCTTCGAGCCGCTCGGTCCGAATCACCCCGGCCTGCCGGAAGAGCGCGTCGACCACCGTGTCGCTCGACGCCAGCGCGCCGGTGTGCGACGCGGCGGCGCGCGATCCTGCCATCGAGCGTCCGGCTTTGACCGCGACGATCGGCTTCGTCCGCGCCACCCGCCGGGCAATCTCGCTGAACTTCTTCGGGTTGCCGAAGCTCTCGAGGTAGAGGAGGATGACCGACGTCCGGGGGTCGTCGGCCCAGGTACCTGGATGAGATCGTTGCCCGAGACGTCAGGCTTGTTGCCCACCGAGACGAAGCTGGAGATGCCGATGTCGAGCTGTTTCGCGTAATCCAGGATGGCGAGCCCCAGGGCGCCGCTCTGGGTCGACATGGCGACGCCCCCCGCCGGCGGATAGACCGGGGAAAACGTCGCGTTCAACCGCACGTTCGCATCGGTATTGATGAGGCCCATGCAATTGGGGCCGATCAGGCGGCAGCCGGCGCTGCGAATCCGCTCCACCAGCGCAACCTCGCGGGCGGTGCCGGCGGCGTCCGACTCGCTGAATCCGGCGCTGATCACGCAGATCGCCCGCACGCCCTTGCCGATACAGTCGTCGACCGCGGCAAGGACCTGCGCCGCCGGCACGACGATCACGGCAAGGTCCACGGGGCCCGGAATATCGACCACTCGCGGGTAGGCGGCGAGCCCTTCGATGGTCGTCGCGGTCGGGTGCACGGGCACGACCGATCCGGTGAAGCCTCCGGCGAGCAGGTTATGAAGGAGTTCCGAGCCGATCTTCCCGCGCTCCCGGTTGGCGCCGACGACCGCTACCACGCGCGGCTCGAAGAAGGTCTTCATCGACGCCGTGGCCGCGTGTCGCGAGCGCGCGGCGGCCTTGTCGGCGAACATCCCCGTGGCCGCCAGCGACAGCACGACATGCCAGACACCACCCTCGAGCTCGGTCGTGACGACAAAGCCGGAGTCGCGAAACACGTCGAGCATCCGGCGGTTGTCGCTGAGGACGTAGGCCTCGAATGTCTCGATGCCCTGCTCTCGCGCGGCATCGGCGAGCCGCTCCAGCAGGCGTGTCCCGATCCCGTGCCCCTGGACGGCCTCGCCGACCGCAAAGGCGACTTCTGCCCGGTCAGCCGCGTCAGGATCGCGATAGAGCCCGGCGAAGGCGACGATCCGGCCGCCGGACTCGACGACGAGCGAAACGCCCTCAGTCCCGCGTAGCGTGGCGAGCTTGCGGACGCCCGCCGCCGTCAGGGACGGCAGGCACAGGAAACGGTAGGACAGACTCTGCGGGGAGAGCGCTTTGAAGAACTGGAGGAGGGCTTCGACGTCACCTTCCTCGGTCCGTCGCAGGGAAACCGTCGATCCGTCCTGTACGACGACGTCAATCGTCGTCACCTCGGTGAACCCGCCGATGAACGAATGGTGAGTGTGGACATGGTTGTGGGTGTCTCGACCGTCCGTAGCGGGCTGATGTGCACCAGTGGTGCCGGAACGGATCGCTCGATGTTTATTGAGGATCGTGCTCGGCCGGCCCCGCGGGGCGGGGAATTATTCGCACTCGAGGGGGATTTGTTCCGCCCGCCGTCGCGAAGACGCTATGGCGGGGCAAGCCCGCCGAAGCGAAGATGCGCTTGGATGGCCTGCCAGCCATAGCTCGCGGGTATGGCAGCGAGCGAAGGCCGGCGCGCCCGGCCCGCCGTCGCGCTCGGATGGCCTGCCAGCCGTAGCTCGGGTGCTGGACCCGCGAGCGAAGGCTGGCGCGCCCGGCAGGATTCGAACCTGCGACCCCCGGCTTAGAAGGCCGGTGCTCTATCCAACTGAGCTACGGGCGCGTGGCTCTATCGTATCGCGATCGCTGTTGGGTGCTTAGAACTGCAAGCCCCTGCCTGTCGTGATGTAGTGCGGATGCCCTTCACCGCCCCACAGCGCAAATTCGGCGCGGACCATCAGCGCATTGGTCCGATACACACTCAGCCCGACGCCGACACCGCGATGGAGGCGCTTCGACGAGAGGCCGTTGACAGACGACGCGACCGCGCCGCCGTCGAAGAAGACGGAGCCGAACACCTGGGCCCACAGCCGCTGGCGGAAGTCGACCTGGACGAGCGCGGTGGTCCGATCGCGGAAGCGGAAGCTCTCGAACGATCGCAGCGTGGCCGTCGTCTCGTCGCCGCCGATGACGGTTTCCCTGAAACCGCGTAGATTGTCGGCGCCGCCAAGTGTGTCCATCAGGTAGAAGGGAACGCTGTCGCCGGATCCGGTATGGCTCGACGAGAGTCGGCCGTGAATCGTCAGCAGGCGATCGACGCCGGCCACCGGAAAACGCTCCTGCCCTTCCAGCTCGACACGTGTGAACGAATGCCTGGTTTCGCTGACGTCGGTGTACCGGCCAACGGCGACGGTGTAGTCGCCGCCACGACGAGGGCGCTCGCTGCGCAGGTACGGATAATTGAGGTTGACGAACCCGCCGGCATACACGTAGTTCGTGTTCTCTCTGAAGCCTGGCACCTGATCTGCCGGCAAGCCGGTCTCGACCGACGGCAGCGCGGGGTTCTGTCCGCGGTCGGTGCGCGGCCACAGTCCTTCCCCCCGCCCGCCGATGGCGAGCCAGCCGACCGGGCGGGCATAGGCGTAGGCCCCGGCGCGTCGGTCCAGCATCGCGAAGCTCGATCGATTCGACTCCAGCGTATCGTTGCCAATGCCGAAGTGATTCAGCCGCGTCATGCTGCGCGCACGCGCGTAGGGCTCGATGCGCCATTCGTGGGCCCCGGCGATGCGCTGAAAACCGAGGCTGGCGTCGACCGCCCAGTACTTGTTGACCGACACCGCCGCACGAGCCGTCGGCTCCTTCAGGAATTTCGGCGACCGCCACGGCTTCGGCTTGTAGCCGATGCCGACGACGATCCCGGAGGTCGGGGCGATCGGTTCGAGCGACACGCGCACCGGCCTGGTGAACAGCGCTCCGTAAACATCCTTCGCTCGTTCCGCAAGGCTCGGCGGCGGGGGAGCCGGCCCCTGGGCGCGAGCCGCCGCGGGCGACAGCAGCATGAGGATGACGCCGAGCCACGGCCGCATGCGGCGCCTCACGGGACCTCCAGCGACTTGGCGACGTCGCGGATGTACTCGGCCGCCTTCTGCTCGGTGTTGACGTCTTCGAGGATGGGGTAGTCGCCATTGCCGATGATCCGCCGTCCCGCGGGACGGTCGAGATCCATCATGTAGGCGGCCAGCACCTGGTTGCGCTGCTGATCGGACAGCGTCGCGGTGCCGTGCGTGTTGGGATCGACGTCCGTCGAGCGCAGCTCGCTCGAGCCGACCATCATGTCGAGCTTCTTCGGCGTGTCGCGGGGAGCGTTGAGATTGAGCGCGCCACTGAAGGTGTTGGCGCTGGCATCACGATCGGTGAGCGGGGGCATGTTCGGCGCGAGGATCTCGCGGGCGGTCGCCGCGAGCGACGAGTGCTCGAGCACATCATGGATGATGGTCCCCCTGGCGATGTACGGCGAGATGAGCACGGCCGGCACACGAACACCGAGCCGCTTGAAATCAAACGACGAGGCCCCGGGTTCTTCCTTCCCTGAGGGGATGGTCCGCGGCGGCGGCACGTGATCGAAGAACCCGCCGTGCTCGTCATACGTGACCACGAACAGGCATTTTTCCCAGTATTTCGATTTGCGGATCGCTTCGTAGACTTCCCGGATCATCAACTCGCCTTCGGCGACGTTGTTGTCGGGATGTTGATCGTTCGCGATGTAGTAGCGATGGTTCCCGCTGTCGTACCAATCGTTGAAGCGCGGCTCGACGAAGCAATAACGGGGCAGCTTGCTGCCCCTGAGATCCGACAGAAAGTCGCCGTAGGCCCCCAGGAACTTCCCGCCCTTCTTGAAGAGCGTCTTGAACATGAAGGCGAGCGTGTTCCCGTCGTGGCTGTAGACCCGGGACGAGACGCCCTGGCCGTCGAGCGCCTCGTAGAGCGTCAGCGCGCTCCAATAGGCGATTGGACTCATGTCGACGTGACCGAGCGACGTGGCGGTATGCGCGAACGCCCGGTTCGGCAGCGTCGGTCCCGGGATGGAGGAGAACCAGCGATCGCAGACCGCGAACTCCTTCGCCAGGCCGGTGAGCGCCGGGAGCTTCGCCGGATCGAAGCACTTCATCACGCGCCGCGAAGCGACCAGGGTGCCGCCAGGCTGCTCCTGGTAATTCTTCACGAACCCGCCCATCGTCGGCTTCGCGGTCGAGGGCACTTCGTCCTTCTCGAAGATCTGCTGGGTCACGTCCGGGAAGTGATGGCCGGGATCGACGCGGTAATCACCGGCGTACTTCGCGTCCATCGAGACGGGGATCTCGTTGTCACGTGAATCGAGGTTGAACTCGTCCCCCTTGAGGGCGTCGATCGCGTCGCCGGGAACGTTCGGCTGCGGAATGGTGAGATAGCCGAACAGGTGATCGAACGAGCGGTTCTCGAGCATGAGCACGATGACGTGCTTGATCTGGTCCTTGGCAGGCATGGTTAGTGGAATCTAACGCCAGATGGCAGGTGGAACGAAGAATATTTTGCCTCCGAGCCGGAGGTCATCCAACTGAGCTACGGGCGCACGCGTCGGGTGCCCGGCGGTGCGGCGGCAGGAAAGGAAAGGGGTGGGTTCAGCGCAGGCCGTCTTCGTTGCGGCCGGTGCGATGCTCGTTCACCCAGCCCTGGCTGACGGACCCGATATTGGCCGCCTCGCCCGGATCGCGGCGTCCAAAGGCGCGGCGCAGCAGAGCCACGGCGGCGACGACGGCCGCGACTCCGATCCAGATGCTGGTGACCATGTGGGTGGGGACAATCCTGTCACACCCGCGGTCGACTTGCACGAAACTTCGACGTCCGGGGATCCCTGCGGCTCAGCCGGCGATGCCGCGCCCCTTGAGGAGGCGGAGCTCCCCGGCGGCGGGCCGCAGCGGCTCGGGCTTCGCGCCCGCCCACGCCCGGTCCTTGGGCAGCGCCGCCACCGACATCGCCAGGCTCGGCGACAGCAGCGACAGCAGCCGCGCATGGTCGGCGCTGAACGCGTCCGGCGCCGACGCGTACAGCGAGACGACGCCGACGAGCGCCCCCTCGTGAATCAGCGGCACGGTCAGCGAGGCTTTCAGGCACGGGGTGGCATGCGCCACCGTCATGCCGACGTCGATCGCCGGATCGGCGTTGAGGACGAAGCGCCGGTTGGCGGCCGCCCACCCGGCAATGCCCTCCCCAAGCACCACCCGCGTGCCGCCCATCGCTGCGGCGTGGGCGCCGACCGCGTACTCGGCGACGACGGCGTCTCCCTTTTCGTCGTGGGTGAAGAGCGCCATCGAGACGGCCGGCACGACCTGGCGCAGCATCATCCAGGTGAGCGCGCCGACATCGGCCAGGTCGGCGTCGCCGGAGACGGCCCGCGCCAGGCTGGCCACGGCCAGGACCTCGCTGGTGGCGGCGACGTCGCCGGCCGGCGGCGCCGGGCTCTCGGTCTGGGCAATCGACTCGCGCGCGTCGCCGAGCGTCCGCGCCACGGGATGCGCGGCCTCCTCGCCGGCGGGCATGATGCGATGGCGCGCCGCGACGAAGGCATCGACGACCATCGGGTCGTACATCGTGCCGCGGCGCTCGAGCACGATCGCGATCGAAGCCTCGTCGGTCATGCGCTTGCGGTACGGACGATCCGAGGTGAGGGCGTCGTAGCAGTCCACGACCGAGAGGATGCGCGCGCCAATCGGGATGGCGGTGCCCTTGATCCGGTCCGGATAGCCGGTCCCGTCCCAGTTCTCGTGATGGTGCCGGACGATCGGCACGACCGGGTAGGGGAACTCGATCGAGGAGAGAATGTCGGCGCCAATCGGCGCGTGCAGCTTCATCTTCTCGAACTCGGCGGCGGTCAGCTTGCCGGGCTTGTTGAGAATGTGCTCGGGCACCGCGATCTTGCCGGTGTCGTGGAGCAGCGCCGCGGCCTCGATCGCCTGCAGCGACGGCTCGTCGGTGATGCCGAGCTCCCGGGCGAGCGCCAGCGCGCCGGCCTGGACCCGGCGGACGTGGCCGCTCGTGACTTCGTCCTTGGCATCGATCGCGGTCGCCAGCGTCTCGACCGTCGAGAGATACAGGCGGTTGAGCGCCGCGACATGCCCCTTGGCGTCCTCGGCGCGCCCGAACGACGACTGCAGCGTGAAGTAGAAGACCACCAGGACCGGCGTGATCAGCACGAACGCAGTCAGCGCGCTGAAGTGGACCTGGCGCAGCGCGATGACGAGGAGGAACGCCACGCAGGCGCCGGCCAGGTAGCCCGGACCGAGCCACAGGAAGTGTTCGCGCCAGACCGCGAACGGCGATCGGCGGGCATCGAGGGCAATGGCGGAGGCGATCAGGCCGCTGTTGATGAGGAAGTAGCTCAACGCGAGCACGCCGAGCGGCAGGAGCAGCGCGCCCGACGCCGTAATGCCGCCGGCGAGCGGCGCCACGCCTGCAACCAGGTAGAAGAGGTGCCCGGCAATCCACACCGACAGCGTCAGGCTGCCGAAGTTGAACAGCGTCTGTTCGAGCCGCCAGCGATGACGATGATGCCAGGCCAGCACCAGGCTGTCGGCGGCCAGCGCCAGCGCGCCGACTTCGGGGCCGAAGAGCAGCACGCACGTGAAGGTGAACATCTCCGACGGCGAGAACGACGCCGTGACGGAGGGCACCTTCAGCGTGACGCGGCCGCTCAATACCGTCAGCGCGCCGAACAGCAGGACCTGCAGCGAGATGCCGTCGCGGATCAGGGTCGCGGCACAGTACGCCGCCAGCACCGTGCCGAGCGCCGCGACCGTCCAGACGTACGCCCGCCCGCCGGGCGTGAGGCGTCGTGCGGGCTTGGCGCTCACCGGTCGTTACCGTCCGCCGTCGGCCACGACCGCATCACCCCAGACGAGATGATTGGCGTTGGTGTGCTCGGAGTCGCCCCAGACGAGGTGCTGGCCCGACGGGTCCTGCACGGCGTCTCCCCAGACGAGGTGATTGCTCGACGTCCAGCCCGCGACCTCGCCCCAGATGAGCCGATGCGCCGGGAGCTTCTGAAGCGGATTGAGGAGGCCGAGCAGATTCAGCACGCCCCACTCGGCGTTGTCGGCCTGCTGCCAGAGGATCCCCGAGTCGAGGAGCCCGAGGAGACGCAGGCCGCTGCCGCCGTAGAGGCGATCGATCAATGTCCCGGAGTCGCGGTAGGTGGCGCCGCCGGAGGTGCCGAGCAGCCCGCCGACCGTCTGGAGCAGGCTCGGGATGAGGCCGTTCTGCGCCAGTTTCATCGCCGCCGGGAAGTTGACGCTGCCCGCGCCGCCGCCGACCAGGCCGCCATCCGGCACGAACGACGCGCCCATCTGCAGGGCAACCTTCACCTGGCCCGGCGTCAGGCTGTCGTTCGCGTCGAGCAGCAGCGCCACGCCGCCGCTGACGATCGGCGCCGCCATGCTCGTGCCGCTCAGCCGGAAGTACGCATTCTTGCCGCTGCCGGCGATGTGCCAGTTCGGGTAGTGCGTCGCCAGGTACGAATTGTTCGCTTCGAGCGAGACGATGCGGGTGCCCGGCGCGACGACGTCCGGCTTGACCGCCATGTCGAAGGCCGTCGGGCCGCGCGAGCTGTAGGCCGCGACCTTGTCGTCCGACCGGTCCACGGTGCCGGCGGTGTCGATCGCCCCGACGGTGAGGGCATACGGTGAATTGCCCGGCGAGGAGATCCCGCCGAGCACCGGCGCGCCGGTGCTCGTCAGCCCGTAATTGCCCGCGGCGGCGACAACGACGACCCCGGCCTCGACCGCCCGCTTGACGGCCTGGCAGAGCGGATCGGTGGCCGACGGCTCGGCGACGACGTGGCCGAGCGACAGGTTGATGATGCGGATGCCGTACTTCGAACGGTTGGCCACGGCCCAGTTGATGCCGGCGATGACGTCGCTGGTGTAGCCGACGCCAGTGGCGCCGAGCACTCTGACGTCTACCAGCTTCGCGCCGGGCGCCGAGCCGCCGGCATAGGCGAGCGTGACGTTCTTGGCCGCCGTGGTGCTGCCGGCGATGATGCCGGCGACATGTGTGCCGTGGCCGTAGGGGTCACCGCTCGAGGGGGCTTCCCAGCTGACGAGATTGACCCGGCCGACGACGCGGTCCGAGATCGCGGTATGCGGTGCGATGCCCGAGTCGACGACCGCGACCGTGATGCCGGCGCCGGTGTAGCCAGGGGTCGACGAGAGCAGCGAGCTCGTGCCCTGCCAGACGCTCGGGGCGCCGGTGACCTTGTTGGAGATGGCCATGTCGGCCGCGACCGGCAGGTCCGCCGAGATGTGCGCGAAGGTCGAGTCGAGCGCCATCGCCTTCAGATCGGCGCGCGACACCTCGAGGGCAACGGCTCCCTCCATCTCGCGCCGGATGATGCCACGCAGCCGGCCGCGGAGCGTGGACGGATGAACGCCCTCGGGCGCCTGCACGATGATGCGAAGCCGCTCGCCGGGTGCGCCGGGCCCGCGGAGGTCGCCGGTCAGCGTCGGCAGGCGCTGGCCGGAGGGCACTGCCGGCAGTCCAACCAGCGCGCATAACAGGAGAGCAACAAACACCAGGGGGCGTCGCATCGGTGACTCCAGAAAGAGGTGCCGGGCGCCATTGCCCGGCCGGGAACGATCTGAACGCCAGCTTCAACGCAAGAGTTGGACCTGAATTGAACAGTGCTAGTAACTTCAGATAAGCAATTGATAAATAATCACTTATATGGACAAGCTCGAGTATTACAAATGTGTGGTGTGTTCCGTTATGAAGCTGACGATCACGCGGGTTGTCGTCCTCGCCCGCGAGGCTGCTCGGGAATCCGATGGGTTTTCGCGAGGGACAGGGCAGTGTTCCACGGCACAACAGCTTGTCCCATTCCGGCACAACGACCTGCAGTAGGTTTTCATTGCTAATCACGCTGCCCGGCTGTTAAATAGCGCGCGCAGTTGCTGAGGTTGCTTCCAACCCCGCGGCCGCCAGAACCAACCAGCCACCATCCTTCATGAATCCGGTCCCGGGGTCCCTGCGATTCGGCCGCCACCTGCTCGCGCTAGCTGGCTACCTGTCCGTTGCCGTGCTCTTCTTCTGGCCGCTGCCGCTGCACCTGGCCTCTGCGCTGCCCGGGCCGGTGAGCGGCGACACCGGGGTCTACATCTGGAACCTCTGGGTGTTCCGCCACGTCGTCGTCGCCCACGGCGAGATGCCGTTTCATACCGCCGAGATTCTGTCCCTCTCCCCGGCGGTGCCGCTGGCGCTGCAGAACTACACGACGATCGCCGACGTCGTCGCCTTTCCGCTGCTGCCGCTGCTCGGGACGGTGGCGACGTTCAACGTGCTGGTGCTCGCCAGCGGCGTTACGGCCGCGTATGCGATGTTCATCTGTGCGCGGCGCCTCACCGGCGACGCCGCGGCCGCCTGGGTGGCGGGCCTGGCGTTTGGCTTCTGTCCGTACATGAGCGCGCGGTCGATGGAGCATCTGAGCCTGGTGCAGGCCGCGCCGCTGCCGATTTTCGTGCTGCTCTTCGAACGGCTGCAGTTCCGCGCGACGCGGCGGGTCGCGGCCGCGACCGGCCTTACGGTGGCCTGCGCCTACCTGTGCGATCCCTACTACGCGGTGTACTGTCTCGTCATCGCCGCCTTCGCGGTCGTGTATTCCGCGATCCTGATTCAGCGCGCGCCGGTCGTGTTCCGGCCTCGTCTCGGCACGGTCGCGCTCGACGTGGCGCTGGTCTGCCTGGCCGGGCTGATCCTGGGGATGGTGGCGAGAGGCGGCGGGCAGATCGATATCTTCGCGCTCCACGTCAGCATGACGCAGCTCTACACGCCGGTGCTGATTCTGTCGGTGCTGGCGCTGGCGCGCCTCTGGATCGCCGTCCGCCACCGCGTCACCTGGACGCGGCCGACGACTCTGCCCTCACTCCGCGCCAGCGGGGTGGCGGCGGCGGCATGCGCGGTCATGCTGCTGCCGGTGCTGTCGGCATTGGTGGGCGCCGCGGCAGAGCGGCAGTGGAGCCGGCCGACCGTGCTCTGGCGCAGCAGCCCGCCGGGGCTCGACCTGTTCGCCCTTTTCGTGCCGAATCCGCTCCATCCCTGGTTCGGCCGGTTCTTCGCCGAAGGGGCGCGGTTGATGCCGGGAGGGTTCGTCGAGAATATCGGCTCCATTCCCTGGACGCTGACGGCGGTACTCGTCGCGGCGACGGTCGGCACGCGCCTCGGTCTGCCGCGCTACTGGACGGCGTTCACCGCGGTCGCGGTTGCGCTGTCGCTCGGCCCGTTCGTCCGCATCGGCGGGATGATGACGTACCTGCCGACGCCGTGGACGCTGCTGCGCTACCTTCCCGTCATCGGCGCGGCGCGCATGCCGCAGCGGATGATGATTCTCGTGATGCTCGGCCTTGCCGTCCTGCTGGCCTTCGCGCTGCGCGCGCTGCGCGAACGGCTCAGCGAGCACGGCGTTCCGGGCTGGCGGCCCGCCGGGCTGACGACCGCCGTCGCGGTCCTGCTGATCGCCGAGATGCTGCCGGCGCCGCGTGTGCTCTACTCCGCCGAGGTGCCGGCCGTGAACCGGATCATCGCCGCCGACCCCCGGCCGGTGCGGGTGCTGAACCTTCCCTTCGGTCTGCGCGACGGACTCAGCTCCCATGGCAACGCCAGTGCCGCCGGGCAGTACTTCCAGACCGTCCACGAGAAGCAGCTGATCGGCGGGTATCTCTCACGGCTGCCCAGCCGCAGCCTCAGGCAGTACCGCGGACTGGGCGTGACCCGCGTGCTGATGCGGCTCAGCGAAGGTCGCGAGGTCTCCAGCTGGCGACAGCAGGCCGCCATTGAGCAGGCGCGCACGCTTGCCCCGACGCTCAACATCGGCTACGTGGTCGTCGATACCAGCACCACCTCCGCGGAGCTGCTCGAGTTTGCCCGGACGGCCTTCGACCTCACCCCGGTCGCGTCCGATGGAGGCTACGATCTGTACCGGACGCCGCTCGCCACGCCTCTGCCGGCCGATC
This sequence comes from uncultured Acidobacteriota bacterium, assembly GCA_963750475.1. Classification (GTDB taxonomy): domain Bacteria; phylum Acidobacteriota; class Vicinamibacteria; order Vicinamibacterales; family 2-12-FULL-66-21; genus JALZOC01. The sequence goes on along the minus strand of CAVVQQ010000002.1, from coordinate 4,096,149 downwards.
CGCCGCCGCCGCGTTGACCGATCATTTCCCCCCTTCCCGGATCGGGCGGATAATGCGCCTCAGGGAGGTGCAGCATGGCAGAGAGCACAGCGCGCGGCCGTTTCGTCTGGTCCGACCTGCTGACGAGCGATCCGAACAAGGCCGAGGCGTTCTACGGGAGCGTGACGGGCTGGGGGACGTCCCGGTGGGACGGACCGAAGCCGTACACCATGTGGACCGCCGGGGGCAAGCCGGTCGGGGGAGTCATGGCGCTGCCTGCCGGGTCGACGATCCCTCCGCACTGGTTCGCCTACGTCGCCAGCCCCGACGTCGATGCGACAACCGCCCAGGCACAATCGCAGGGCGGCCGCGTCATTGAACAACCGATGGACATTCCCACCGTCGGCAGGTTCTCGATCCTCGCGGATCCCCAAGGCGCCGTCTTCGCCGCGTTCAAGCCGCAGGACGGCCGCCCCGTCGACGAAGCCGCGCCCGGGATTGGGGAGTTCTCGTGGCACGAACTGCTGACGACCGACTACCGCGCGGCCTTCACCTTCTACAGCGGGCTCTTTGGCTGGGAGCAGATCCGCGAGCACGACATGGGCCCGATGGGGATGTATTTCATCTTCGGCCGCGGCGGCCGCGAGCTCGGAGGCATGTTCAACCGGCCTGCCGGGATGGATGCCCCTCCTCACTGGCTGCAGTATGTCCGCGTCGAGGGGCTGGACGCGGCCGCGACACGGGTCACCGACGGCGGGGGGACGATCCTCCACGGGCCGGCCGAGGTGCCGGGCGGGGACCGCATCCTCCAGTGCAAGGATCCGCAGGGGGCGGTGTTTGCCCTGCACGAAAAGAAAAGCTGACCGTATCAGGCCGAGACGATCTCTGTACACCGTGATCGCAGCCGCTCATGCGGGGGCGATCGCGGCTGCGGCCTGCTCGGAAAAAGCCACGCCGGCGAAGAGATTTTCTCATCCTGGAGGTAGTCCGGTACCGCTCAGATGGCACGTTGGTTGCGAGTTTTCCGGTCATGGCTAAATCAAAGAAATCCAAAGTTGAAGACCTCTCGGCGGTCTCGACCGATAAATCCACCGGCGCGTCCCCCGAGATCGCAGGCGAAGCCCCCTTCGACTCCGAGCGCGTCGCCCAGCGAGCCTATGAGCTCTACCTTTCGCGCGGCGGCGGCGACGGCCAGGATCTGGAGGACTGGCTGATCGCGGAACGCGAAATGCGCCACCAGCCGTCGGGGCGCGACAAGCAGAAAGCCTGACACCGGCTGGAAGCTCGACCTGGCGCGGCTGGAGCATTTCCTGCAGGCCCTCCCGAAGGGGGTCGAGCACGTCATGGAGTTCCGCGACCCTGCCTGGTACGACGCCAAAGCGAAGACGCTCCTCCGCCGGGCCGGCGTCGCCCTGTGCCTCCACGACATGCCTGGTTCCGCCACTGGCCGTGAGCGCGTCGGCCCGTTCGTGTACGTGCGGTTCCACGGCGCCACCGGCAGGTACGACGGCGGGTATACGACGGCGCGACTCCGCGGCTGGGCCGACTGGCTCGACGAGCAGCGGCAGGACGGGATCGACGTCTACGCCTATTTCAACAACGACATGGGAGGCCACGCACCGCGCAACGCCCTGACGCTGCGCGCGATGCTGGAGGATAGATGAACAATCGCAACAAGCTTCTGCTGGCGGCCGCCGCCGGGGCGCTCGGCGCCATTACCGCGTCGCGGGTGGCGCGCGGCCGCCGCGCCATCACCTTCGCCGGCCGCGTCGTCGTCATCACCGGCGGATCGAGAGGCCTCGGGCTGGTGCTTGCCCGGCAGCTTGCCGCCGAAGGTGCCCGGCTGTGTCTGCTGGCCCGCGACGAGGGTGAATTGAGCCGTGCCGGCGAAGAGCTCGCGGCCGCCGGCGCCGAGGTGATGACGATCAGCTGCGATATCCGCCGCCGCGCCGACGTTCGCGCCGCGATCGACACCGTCCTCGAACGATGGCCGGCCATCGACGTCCTCGTCAACAACGCCGGCGTCATCCAGGTCGGTCCCCTCGAGCACATGACCACCGCCGACTTCGAGAATGCGATGGCGACGCACTTCTGGGGGCCGCTGCATCTGATGTTCGAGGTGGTGCCGTCGATGCGGCAGCGCCGCTTCGGGCGCATCGTCAATATCGCGTCGATTGGGGGGCGGATCGCGGTGCCGCATCTTGCACCCTACAGCGCCAGCAAGTTCGCCCTGATCGGGCTGTCCGACGCCGTCCGGACGGAGCTCGAGCCGTACGGCATCCGGGTAACGACGGTGTCGCCGGGCTTGATGCGGACGGGATCGCCCGTGAATGTGAGCGTCAAGGGGCAGCACGAGACCGAGTACGCATGGTTCGTCGTCGCGGATTCGGTGCCGGGGCTGTCGGCGCAGGCGGAGCGCGCCGCGCGGCAGATCGTCGATGCCTGCCGCCATGGCGACGCCGAATTGACGATCACGCTGCCGGCCAGGCTGGCGATGATGGCCAACAACCTGGCGCCGGACCTGATTGCCCGGGCGATGGTGCTCGTGAACCGGCTCCTGCCGGCCCCTGGCGGGGCCGCCGGAGACGTCGAAAAGTCGGGAAGCCAGTCGTCGTCTCAGCTGGCGCCGCCGGCGGTGACGGTGCTGACCGACCGCGCCGCCGTTGCGAACAACGAGATGTGAACGGGGGCCGCCGATCGCCCCCCGTTTTCGATCTCGTCTTACGCAGTCAACGACTTAGCCTAAAGATGAGTGTCCCCGTCGGGAGTGGGGGAGAGTTGTCCGCTCTCGATGAGGTGCTTCAGGTTCTCGAGATCGGCCCGGATCTCGGTGGCGGCGTCGCGGCCAAGCAGCCACGCGATGGCAGCGCCGACCTTGCCCCCCGGGGGGCTGTACTGCAGCCGGACCCGGACCCGGGTCACCAGGCCACCATCGTCGAAGTGCACGGATCCGGCGCTGACCACATCGGAGCCTTCGATCGATCGCCAGCCGATGACGCGGCCGGAGACATCGTTGATGATCTCGGCATTCCACTCGACGGCCAGGCCGCCGGGACCGCTGGCCCGCCAGCGGGAAAGCGTTTCGGTGATGCGCTCCACCGATTCGAGATGGCGCATGAAGCGTGGAAGGTTTTCCAGGCTGCGCCAGAATCGATACAGCTCGTCGGCGGGGCGGGCGATCGTCACCATCTCCTCGACGAGGACGCCCCGCGATCCCGACAGGACTTCGCGCGTGTCGCTCGCCGAGGCGGCGCTGTTGATGCCGAGCGCGTCGTAGACGTCGCAGTGGCCTGAAATGCCGCGGCGAAAGAGCAGCGCGCCGAGTCCCGCTACCGCGAGCCCTGGCGCGCTGCGCCGGCTGACGCCGTAGACAGCCAGGGCCACTCCGGCCGCCATCGACCCCCACGCCTGGAAATCGCTGATGTTGCGTGCGCCGTCGGCATCCAGGTTGGGTGCGCCGCCGGGTAGTGCCGTGTCCATGCTGTTCATGGTGCTCCTCTCTCTGGGGCAGGTCGAAGTGATCAGGAGGTCGCGCTGCCGGCCGCCGGAGTGAATGACGGCGAGTCGCTGGCGGGGAAGGACTGCTCCGAGGCCTCGGCGACCTGGTCAGTGGCGCGCCAGCCGCGCTCCTTGAGCTGCCGGTCGATGTATTCCCTGGCCACTCCCATGTCGCGGCGGCCCATGACCGCGCGGAAGGTCAGGACGGCGCCGGCGGTCGCGAGCAGGCCGCCGGTAAAGCCGCCGCGGCGCGATCCGAACATGACCAGGGACGTCCCGCAGGCCGCCGCCATCCACTTTTCCTGATCGTAGGTCGACAGCGTCGAGCCGAAGCTGGGCTTGTCCCAGACGCTCTTGTCGCCGCGCGGGACCATGAGATTCATCGTTCCATCGGACATTGGAAAATCCTTTCGGGGAGCCGGCATCGGAATCGACCGGTGCAGGATGCTTGGGTGCACAAGGCATGCCCAGCCGTCGATCCGCGGGCGGGCAGAAAGCCCCGTCTGCAGGCCGGAAGCGCCAGCCGACTCAGCAGCGGATTACGGACAGTGTTCGGATTCGAGTCAGTCCGCTCAGAACAGCCGTCGGCCGGCTGGAGGGCCGTATCGCGCCAGGTACTCCGTGAGCTTGAGTTTCCGGCGGGTGCTTGCCGAGGTCATGCAGCGGACCGTTCCGAAGACCGGACGTTCGGGCCAGGGGCGATCGTAGCGCCCCAGGACCCAGGCAAAGCTCGCGGTCCCGACCGGATCGCGGCCGTCGAGGGAATACTTGTTCATCAGGTGAGTCATCACGGCAAGCGCCTCGGCCGGATGCGCGCTCCACTCGAGAATCTTTTTCCCCCACAGCATCCTCATGTATCCGTGGAACCAGCCGTCGGCCGTCAGCTGGCGCTGCGCGGCATTCCAGACGTCATCATCGGTGGCGGCGGCTTCCAGGGTGGGCAGGTCGTAGAGGTGCGGCCGCGCATCCGCCAGATGGTTCTCGAGTGTCTGCCGCGCCCATGCCGGAATCGCTTCGTAGGAGTCGAAGCCGGGGCTCCACTCGGCGCCGTTGAAGGCGAGCTCGCGCCACACGACCAGCTGATCGAGAAACGCCTCGGCCGAGGGAGAAACGCCCCACCAGCCTTCCCGGGCGCCGCTCGCACCCTTCCCGATCCGGCGGGTCGTCCAGCGCTCGCGGGTCATCAGCGCGCCGAAGATCTCGTGGACCGAGAGGTGGCCGAAGTGCAGGTAGGGGGACAGCCGGCTGGTGGCGTCGGCCGCGGGCTGGTTGTGCGCATCGGCATAGTGCTCGAGGATGTCCGAAAGAAACACCGTCAGGCGCTGCCGCGCCTGCACACCGCCGCCGCGGATCGCGGCCGGGGCCACGGCATGGTCGATCGGCAGCGCCGCGAGGACGGCCGCCCCACCGGCAAGCTGCTCCGCCGATGCGGCTGGCCACCGGGCAAGGATGCCGCCGCCCGGGTCCGCCGGTCCGCTGCCGGCAGGGAGGTCTTCGAACGGGTCGGCGGCTGGGACGGCGCGGACGTGCGTCCGGAGCACGCGCTGCATGAAGGCGCGATAGCCGCGCGCCGTGGGGAAGGCGCGGCCGTGAGCCGCCAGCGGGATGATGCCGTTGCTGTCCACCGCTTCCATACGGACTGGCGCCCGCGCGGCGGCCGCGGCCGCCATGCGGGGAAGGAAGAACGCCGGGTACCAGTCCGTGACGACGGCGCAGGCGCGGTCGGCGAGGGCGGCCAGCAGGCCGCGGCCGGCGCCGGGGTGCGGTTCGATGTACGGATAGTACCCGAACCGGCGATCCTTCGAGTGCCGCCGCATTGGCGGCCATACCGTCCATCACGAACCGGTGCAGCCGATCGCTCGCCCATGGATAATCGCAGCGCAGCGCTTCCAGAATGACCAGCGGCCGGTCGAGCTGGACCGCCAGCGCCACCGCCCGGTCGAGCGCGAAATTGAAGCGCACGCGCCGCGCTGAGGTCATCCAGTACAGAACAAAACTCCCGGACGGAAGGACCGGCCGGGAGTTGAGCTGACGTACGCGCGCGTCAGGCGTCGGGGATTCGGGACGGGGCGCTTTAGCCTTCAGAGGCGGTGGTCACGGAAATGTTGTCGAAGGTCGCCGTCGCGGTCGTCGAGGTGGTATGGCTCGACACGCCGATTCCGATATACACGGACGCGGTCATCGAGAACGTATCGGTGCCGACCAGGCTCCAGTTCGTCCCGTCGGACGACTGGTATGCCGTGATCGTGTTGCCGACGCGATCCAGGCGGACGTAGTAAGGGGCCCCGGCCAGGACGCCGCTCGTGCTGGTGCTGAGGCCGCCCGCCGCCGTGCGGCGCTGGAACGCCAGCCCTTTGCTGTACGACACCAGCATCATCGCCTGGGCCGAGTTGGCGTCGAGCGTGTCGCGAATCATGACCCCGGCCTTGACCCAGGCGGCCGTGTTCGACACAGAGGCGACGCGGGCGACAATGGAGCCGTCGCCGGTCAGGGTCTGGTAGACGAAGTGAAGAGCGTCCTGGGTGCCCCACACATCGGCGCCGGCACCGCGAACGGTGAATTGCGCGGACGGGTCGTCGAACGAGGCGTCGCCGGCAACGCCGACGGTGCCGACGTCGGCGTGCATCCAGGGGGTCGGCAGCGGTACCGTGGCTGGCGGCGGCGGGGGCGGCGGGACGGAACCGGCCATGGAGCCCTGGGTCGCGGCGTAGATGCGCGTGTCATTCTTGAGCGCGCCCGGCGACGTCTTCAGGAAGCTGGACGAGGCTGGGGAGAGGATGATCTGATCGATCGAGAGGCCGTCCTCCCGCACCTGCAGACGCAGGGTCTGTGGTCCGGTGGTGTCGAAGTAGAGGTTCGCGCCCATGACGCCCGAACCCCAGCCGTTGTCCTGCCAGCCCCACCCGGAGAGGCCGCAGCTGCTGCAGTCCTCGAGGTTGTACTCCGCGGCGGACGTCGTGCCGATGCGGTTCGTCGCGGCCCCGCTCGACGTCACCGAATTCGAGAACTGCACGAAGGCCGAGTCGTTCGTGTAGACGTTGCTGTCGGCCCGGCCGCGCATCCAGAAGTGATAGGCCTGGCCGGCCACCGCATTGAACGTGAAATCCACGTAGCTCGACGGGTTGGCGACCGCGGTCGTCACCTTTGCGGCTCCCAGGTTCGCGTTGTAGAGACGCTTCGCGCCCGCGGCGGTGGCATCAGAAACGATTGACCAGCCGGACCCGGTGATGCGCCCGTCCAGACCGTAGAGGACGATGTCGCCGCTCGCGGTCGTGCCATTGGCCGGCGGCGGCGGCGCGGTACCGCCGGTCGAGAACGACCACAGGTCGCCGTTCCGGCTCAGGTTGGCCATTGTCCGCGAAACCACCCGCCAGTAGTAGGTCGTGCCGGGCAGCAGGTTGGCGGCGGTGAAGCTCTGGTACTGCGTGGCCGATTCGCTCGGTCCGAGCTCCGTGTCGAGCAGCACCGTCTGGAGGTTGTTCGGATCCGTGCCGAGCTGCACGTCGTACTTGTGGGCCCAGGGGCCGCCGTACCACTTCAGCACGACGCTGCTCGTGCTAAGGCCGCTGGCCGCGTTCGCCGGCGACTGGTAGACCGGCTTGTCGGCCGGGAGCGGCACGAAGTCCGAGTTCTCGACGACGCCGGTTGAATTGTTCCACTTCCGCTCGAACATCGTCACGAACCACCCGAACATCGTCGAGTCGGTGCAGAAGCAGTTGTGCTCTTCCTGCGAGGTGTCGGACGCGCTGGTCCAGTTCGACGAGCCGAAGATCGACATCTGCTGGCCGTAAAGGAGGACGAGCTTCTCGTGGTTGAGCCCGGCATGCGCGCGCATCTTGATCGGAATACCGGCCATTTTCATCCGGTCGATGTTCCAGGCATCCCACAGCCGGCTCGGGTCGCGGTACTGCTGCGGATCGCTGATCAGCCGGATCGGCACGCCCCGGGCCGCGGCGGCAATCATCGCATCGGTGTGCCGGCGGTCGGTGATCCGATACATGATCACGTCGATCTTCTGCGTTTCCTTGTTGTAGCGGCCGATGGCGCGGTTGGCGTAAGACTCGAGCGGCGGGAAGTTGAGCTGCGGATCCTTGACGTAGCCCGTGGGGTAGTTGCGGACCAGCGGGGTCGAGATGTTGGCGTAGTTCGTATACGTCGACGTGTTGGTCCACAGGTCGTCGTACTTCGACATGAAGCTGTGGACGAACGAGGCGTTGTCGGTGAAGTAGGCCGATTCGTCCACGTAGTTCGTGTAGGGCGTGGTCCCGGTATAGACCCAGGCGTCGGCGCTGAAATTGGCGCCGCTGAATTCGACGATGCCCTGCCCTGCGAACATCATCAGCTTGTAGTGCATGATGCCGTTGGCGGTGCGGCGGCGCATCGGAATGCCGGCGGCCTTGAGCTCGGCGAGGCGCTGGGCGTTGTAGAGGTTGGTGTCGTTGGCGCGCGTGTCCATGATGACACGCACCGGCACGCCGGCCTTGAACTTATTGATGAGCTCGGTCGTGTAGCGGGCGTCCTCCATGAACCAGAAGCCCACGTCGATGCCGACCGTCTCGGCGCGAATGTAGTTGATGAGGATGGCGCGGCAGTCCTCGAATGACGGATCGCACAGCCGATCGAGCGCCCGGGCCTGGGCGGCGCCAGGGCCGGCCACGATGGCGGTCAGAAACGCGAGGATGAAGCCGATGCGAACGTTGAGCTTGCTCATATAGCCTTTGAATCTTCCCGGGCACGAACGCCGTGAACCGGGTCGCCGGTGCACGATGCGAACGAGATGCCAGAGCGGAAAGCGCGATTGCTTCGGAAATACCGTGGTTTCCTCCCGTGGTGCCACGGCTGCCCGGCGCGTGCGGGGGAGAGAGTGGAAGGCGGGAGGGAAACCAGGGGAGCGACGTTCACACGACCTAGGTACTACCTGGGCGCTTGCGGCTCAGCTGGAGCGGCGCTCGTTCGGGGATTATCTTGACAGATTCGGGATACTCGTGCAACCATTAATCCGGATTTACGGATAAAAGAACAGCGCCGCGACGGTGAGCTTGTGAGCCTGCCGCTCTGCGACACCCGACCCACCGCGGCTTGCGGATGAAAGCAGTGATGTGAGCGCCGCGATTTTCGACGACCTCTCGGCGCTCTCGGATGTCACGCGGAGCCGAATGCTCCTGCTGCTCGATCGCCACGAGCTGACGGTGTCGGAGCTCTGCGCAATTCTCCAGCTGCCGCAGTCCACCGTCAGCCGGCACCTCAAGACGCTCGGCGACGCCGGCTGGGTCGTGTCCCGGCGCGAAGGCACCAGCCGCTACTACACCCTCTCGCTCGACGAACGCGGTCGCGCCGACGCGGCGGCTGTGGTCGCTGCTGCGCGAGCAGGTCAGCGCCACGCCGGCGCCGACCACGATGCCTGGCGGCTGAAGGAAGTGCTGGCGCGCCGGCGCTCGACGTCGCAGGAGTTCTTCGCATCGGCGGCCGGGCAGTGGGACGAGCTGCGCGAGGAGCTGTTCGGCGCGGCGTCGCACCTCGCAGGCGCTGCCGGGGCTGCTCGACGAGCAGACCGTGGCTCGGCGACCTCGGCTGCGGCACCGGGCAGGTGGCCGCGGCGCTCGCGCCGTTCGTGGCGCGGGTCATCGCCGTCGATCGCTCCGGCGGAGATGCTTCAGGCGGCGCGCCGCCGGCTCCGGCAGGCTTCGACAACGTCGAAGTGCGGCGCGGCGAGCTCGAGGCGCTGCCGATCGACGACGGCGAGCTCGACGCGGCGACGCTGCTGCTCGTGCTGCATCATGTCGCCGATCCGGGCAGCCGCGCTCGCCGAAGCGGCGCGGGTCCTCAAGCCGGGCGGCCGCCTGCTCATCGCCGACATGCTGCCGCACGACCGCGAGGAGTACCGCCAGCAGATGGGCCATGTCTGGCTCGGCTTCAGCGGCGACCAGCTCGGCGGCCTGCTCGGAGCCGCCGGCTTCGGCCGGGTCCGCATCGTGCCGCTGGCCGCACGAGGCGGCCGCCAAAGGGCCGGCGCTGTTCGTCGCCACGGCAGTCAAACGCACAGAACTATCGGACCGTCGGGAATTCATCGTTCAACAGAAGGGATAGCCGGATGAGTACTGCAGTGAAAGAGATGCACGCGTTCGACGCGGCGGTCAAGGCGCGGCCGCGAACCGTACAAGGTCAAGGACCTGTCGGAGGCCGAGTTCGGCCGCAAGGAGATGCGGCTGGCCGAGCAGGAGATGCCCGGGCTGATGGCGCTCCGCGCCCGCTACAAGGGCAAGCAGCCGCTCGCCGGCGCCCGCATCATGGGCAGCCTGCACATGACGATTCAGACCGCGGTGCTGATCGAGACGCTCGACCGACCTCGGCGCCGACGTCCGCTGGGTCTCGTGCAACATCTTCTCGACGCAGGATCACGCCGCGGCGGCGGTGGTCGTCGGCCGCCCCGAGACCGGCGGCACGCCGCAGAACCCGAAGGGCATGCCGGTCTTCGCCTGGAAGGGCGAGACGCTCGACGAATACTGGTGGTGCACGAGCGAGGCGCTCGATGTGGCCCGACGGCAGCGGGCCGACGCTGATCGTCGACGACGGCGGCGACGCGACGCTGCTGGTGCACAAGGGCGTCGAGTTCGAGAAGGCCGGCAAGGTGCCGGCCTTCGACGCCGGACAAGCGAGCCCGAGGAGTGGGGCGTCATCCTCGAGCTGCTCCGCAAGGAGCTCAAGGAGAACCCGGCGCGCTGGACGCAAGGTCGCCGCCGACATGCGCGGCGTCAGCGAGGAGACCACGACCGGCGTGCACCGCCTCTACCAGATGATGGAAGCGGGCACGCTGCTGTTCCCCGCCATCAACGTCAACGACTCGGTCACCAAGAGCAAGTTCGACAACATCTACGGCTGCCGCCACTCGCTGCATCGACGGCCTCGCACCGCGCCACCGACGTCATGCTCGGCGGCAAGGTCGCGGTCGTGTTCGGCTTCGGCGAAGTCGGCAAGGGCTGCGCGCAGGCGCTGCGCGGCCAGGGCTGCCGCGTCATCGTCACCGAGATCGATCCGATCTGCGCGCTGCAGGCGGCGATGGAAGGCTACGAGGTCAAGACGCTCGAAGACGTCGTCGCGACGCGCCGACATCTTCATCACCGCGACCGGCAACCTCAACATCATCACCGCCGAGCACATGGCGAAGATGAAGGACAAGGCGATCGTCGGCAACATCGGCCACTTCGACAACGAGATCGACATGGCCGGCCTGAAGAAGGTCAACGGGCATCGAGCGGATCAACATCAAGCCGCAGTACGACGAGTGCCGGTTCCCGGACGGCCACAGCGTGATGATCCTCGCCGAGGGCCGGCTGCTGAACCTCGGCTGCGCCACCGGCCACCCGAGCTTCGTGATGTCGGCGTCGTTCACCAACCAGGTGATCGCGCAGCTCGAGCTGCACCAGCACAACGACAAGTACGAGAAGAAGGTCTACATGCTGCCGAAGCACCTCGACGAGGAGGTCGCCCGGCTGCACCTCGACCACCTCGGCGTGAAGCTGACGAAGCTGACGAAGGAGCAGGCCGACTACATCGGCGTGCCGGTCGAGGGGCCGTACAAGCCGGAGCACTACCGCTACTAGACCACAGGCGTCACCGGGGGCGGCGCGGAGCCGCGCCGCCCTCATTCGTCCCGGCTTCCGTCCCGCCCTGCCGCCGTCTCACCGGCCCGCCTCTTCCCCAGCCCCGGCCTCCAGCGGCTCGTTCAGGAACCGCACCAGCGGCATTGCCGCCTTGAACGTTTCGAGCAGAGCGGGATAGAACTTCGCCGTCGTCGCGAACGCCGGCGGGAATTCGCGGCCGACCAGGAAATATTTGTACTTGAGATAGTCGGACGCCGGGTGCTCTGCCGGGTAGCCCCGCGGCACCCGCGTCAGGCGGTCGCCGTCGAGCGTGCCGAGCACCCGCTTGAACGGGCGTGCGCTGACGATCCGGTCGATCTCGGGGTAGGTGTCGGCGATGTGCGCGCGAATGCGCACGAGGTGCGCGGGTTCCGGCGCATAGAATCCCCCGCCCATCCAGACCCATCGCGGGTTCACTTCGAGATACAGACCCGCGCCGCCCCCCTTCGGCAGCCCGCGCCACCGGAACGAGGCCGCCACCTGCGTCTTGAGCGGCGACTTGTCGTCGCTGAACCGGGTGTCGCGGTAAATGCGGTACAGCGACGTCTTCGGCGACGCGACGAGCTCCGGCGCGAAACGCCGGAAATCCGAAGCCAGCTGTTCGATGACCTCGATCATCGGGCCGCGGACGACGCGGTCGTAGTCGTCGCGGCGGGCGCGAAACCATTCCCGGTCGTTGTTGCGCTTGAGTGCGCGGAGGAATCGCAGGGACTCAGCGGAAAAGGCCGGCGGCATGCGTCAGGGGCCCTCCGGTGGGGCCTCGTCGAGGAGCGGCGGCACCCGGTCCTCGAGGAGGGTGACGAGCTCCGGCTGCAGAAAGGTGAAATCGTCCGGGATCTCCAGGCAGATCAGCCGGGCGATCGCCGGATGGAGCGGGAACATCGCCGTCAGGGCCGCCCGCTGACTGTCGTCCATGATGACGACGACGTCGGCCCAGTCCAGCATCCGCGCCGTGACCCGAACCATCGCGTCGCCGCTCGTGCCGGCCGAGCGCACGTCGAGGTCCGGCCGTTTGCAGAACAGACGCTCGGCAGTGGCGCTGCGAACGCGGTTCTGCCGGCACACGAAGAGAATCTTACGCACCGCGGGGACGCCGGTCATGGGAATGGAAGCATGTTAACAAGTATCGATGCCGCCGGCTGTGGGATAATCCCGAGCGGCGGGGCGTAGCGCAGCCTGGTAGCGCATCTGCTTTGGGAGCAGAGGGTCGGGGGTTCGAATCCCTCCGCCCCGACCACTTTTACTGACGTTTTGGCACGTTTGAGAATCTGGCGGTCGCGAATCGAGCGTCGGCTGACAATTGGCTGACAATCGGTAGCGTGCCAACCCTGCCCGTTCCCCATTCCCTTACCCAATCTGGACGCTTGCTTCATCGGAGTGCTCGAGTCGAGCGACTCGTCGTGAGCGCGCCCGGCGCATCGACTCTGCCAGGGAGCTCGCGCGCGCGTTCATGTAGCGCTGGGTCGTCGTGATGTTGGCGTGCCCGGCCAGCAACTGCAGCTCGTGAACGGGAACACCCTCGTCGGCGAGGCGCGACAACGCCTCGTGCCGCAGGTCGTGCCAGTGGAGGTCGATCGCCGCGAGTGCCTTCCGGTTCGGCACCCGCTCGCCGTTTTCGACCTTCGCTGGGTCGATGCCGTTGGCGAGCAGGATCAATGTCCTCCATGCGGACTTCAGGCTCGCCACGTAAGCGCCCGTCGTTGCTTCTCCGAACACGTAGGCATCGGGTCCGAGAAACGCACGCCGGCGCAGGACCTTCTCGAGCCGGCCGCCAGCCTCGAACGGGATGACGCGCGCGACTTCGGTTTTCGAGTGCTCCTTGAGGATTCGGATCCAGCGGTGTCGCCACTCCACCTGTTTGTTCTGGATTTTCAGCATCTCCCCGCGCCGGCAGCCCGTGTCGAGCGCCCCGATGATGCGGTCGCGCATCTCGTCACCCGTGGTGAGCTTCATGTCAGGATTCCAGATGTGACCACGGACGATCTCGTTGCACAGCGGTCGCGAGATGTTGAACGCGGCTGCAATGTCGCTCTGCTGGACGCCGGCCAGCGCCCGCTCGCGGATCTCGCGAACATCGTCCCAGGTCAACTTGGCTGCGCCGCGGGTCGGCTCGTTCAGGAGTTTGCACGCCTCGAGCAGCCGTAACTCCTCTGCTTCGGACACGCGGCGTTCGCGACGGCGTTCACTCTTCGCGTTAATTCGGACGCCGCGAGGATGAAACGCCGTTCGGCTGAGGAGATCGCGACCTATCGCCCAGTTGCAGACGTGACGCAGCCGGGCGAGGTATCGATTCGTCGTCGCGACCGCGCGGGTCGCGTATCGTGCCTTGAAGTCCTCTATAGCGTCCGGACGTTCCAGCGCCGTCGCCGGCAGGTTCCCGAGGTGAGCGCCCAGAACATTGAGCTGGCTCACCATCCCTACTCGGCTTTTGAGCGGCTCGACCTCGACGTATCGTGTCCGATACAGCTTCAGCAGGTCGGCCACGGTTGTGGGGAGCTCGAGCGGCTTCTCGTGTTCAAGTGCAGAACGAGGGTCTTTGCCAGAGACGATCTCGGCAATGAACTTCGCCTCCCAGATTTTTTCCGCCTCCTGCTTGGACGCGACCGGTGCCGTCGCACCTCGCGCCAGTGCGAAGTCATCAACAGGCATCCGGTACCGGACGTGTCTGTGCATGACGTCCAGCCACCAGGGATGCTCGCAGCGCGGGCTGGCCTTGCAGCCTTTGTTGCGACAGGGTTTTCGAACGGCCATACGTCCCTCCCTTCGGTTACGACGGTTTGGTGGGTGCTCCTCGACGAATCCAGTCGAGGACCTCTTCGCGATGGAACCTCCTTCCTCGAACGCCGAAGCGTTGTGAGATCAGCAGGCCGCGCAGGTACGCGCGACGGACGGTCTCGTCGTGGCAGCCGACGAACTCGGCGACCTCGAAGGCAGTCAGTAGACGGTTCGGGAGTCCGCTGCTAGCCGGCGATGGGTCCGACGATGCGGTCCCGGCCGTGCCCGCAGTATCCGCCGATGCCGAGTAGTAGACGGTCTTGGTCATCCTTGATCCTCCGCACACTCTGGCGCCTGGCTGGATACCGGCGCCTGACACTTTGGCTGACGTCTCGAGCCTGTGATGCCGGAGGCAATGGACCTGAAGTCGATCGCCGCGCTGAGCTGGCCCGGTGGGCGTGGTCAGAGCGGACGCAAGTGCGCGCGCTCTACCTGGCGCCGAACGCGAGGCTGGGCGCGTGGCGGATGTCCGCGACGCGCTCAGCCGCGGCGGCAGCGCGCGCGACATCTCGTGACGAGAGCGCGCGCAGAAGCCTTGTGACAGGGGTGCCGGCCCTCGGTGGTGCGTCGGCGCGGTTGGCCATATTGGCGAACCGCCGTCCCGAGTGCAAGTCGCGCTGGCTGCTGTTGCCTCGAGTTGCCTTCAGCAACTTCGGGCGTCCTGGCTGCGACTCTCTACACCGTCCCGGCTTGCGGTGCTTCTCGCTATGCCCGAAGGGCGACGAGCTCGAAGCATGCTCCACGTGATCCTAAATCGACGTGGAGGAGGAGGGTGGCGACTGATCGCCACGAGAGATGAAAAGAAATTACGCCCGTCGGTCGCGCGTGTCAAGCGGGCGTATCAGCGGGTGTATCAAGCGTGTCATGACTCCTTGAATGTCCCCTCGCGTCACGGCTGCCGAACTGTCGCCCTGAGGCAATGCAACTTTATTACTCGACCTGCTCATGTTTGAACCGCGGCAATCTCGGATTACGATTGCCCATGGCGATCGTCCTCGCTCCTGACATCGCTCGACGCTTGGCTGTCGGCTGGTCGGTGTACACGGCGCTCTGTGTGGCGCTGGTAGTTCTTGGTGTTCGTCTGCCTCCTGCGGCGGCCGAGCGGATCCCCGGATGGCTACTCGCCATCATCGTTAGCCTTGTTGGCCCGCCATTATTCTTCATCTGGGGCGTAGCGGCCTGGAAGTTGTTCTTCGCGGCGAGTATCAGCGTCGCTCTTGGTCTTGCTTGTTCGTGGTTGTGTTGGCGCCGATACCCGGAGTCGGAACTATTCGTTGTGGGCCTGCTCGTAGCCGTAGCAGTCTGGGCGGCATCGGGTTGGGTCGCTGTCGGGCTCGGTCGGTAGACTCCAATGCGATGTCCAACAGCCGCTGTAGTCTGGCGGTCGCGCGGGCACCTCCCAGCGATTCTCAGTTCTCCTGAAGCCGGCTAGCCGCTCACGCCGACGAGCGGCACGGATGTCGTGCCGGCATTCAGCTCGGTCCGGACCGAGCGGCTGATTCGCCGCTCGCGGCTGTGCAGCAGGATGTTAGGCGGTCCGAGTCGGCATGCGAAAGATCCTCCGATTCTCTTTCTGCGCGAGTCGTACTGGCTGGTCGTAATCTGCGTGGGTGTGCCGCTGCTCGCGATCCTGCTCTCCATCGTAATCCCGGGCCTGTGGCGCCGTTGGTTTCCGTGAGAGCAAGCCCTTCTGACTGTGGACGTAACGTCAAGGTGGGCTCGGTAAGGTCCATGCAGAGGGTCCATTCCGCGTGGCTCCGGCAATTGCCAATCCCACGGGAGCGCGCCGGGCGGGTCAAGGGCGCATAGCGGCGAGCGGAGCGAGCGAACCCTGCGCGCCCGGCGCGCTCCCGGAGAATCCTGCGCCGGAGCGACGCACCACCGGCGCCATCCGTGACGGACTCGCTTTCAGAGAATCGGCACAGAACGACAGCGCTTGTGCGACGATTGAAGGACCGGCGGAGTAAATGAGCTATGGCGACAACATCCAGCATCACTGTCGACGCGGCGCTCAAGGCACGGCTCGCCGATCTCGCGAGCCAGGCCGGCCTGGACGTAGATGAGTTCGTCGGAGCCCTGCTCCGTCGAGTGGCTGAGGCCGACGTCCGGTTCGAACGCGGCGTGCCTGCGTTTCCTCGACGCCCCGGCGCTCCGGTGCTGAAAGTTGAGGATGTCGACCGTCTCGCTGACGGTCCCGCCGTGTAAGCCCCCTCCGTGGTCTCCCTCCTGGACGTCAACGTACTCGTCGCCCTTCTCGTACCAGAGCATGAGCATCACGCAGCCGCTCAGGACTGGTTTTTGCGCGAGGCTGTGACCGATGGCTGGGCGACGTGCGCCGTCACCGAGCTCGGTGTCATCCGGGTCTGCGCGCAGCTCCCCGGAGGGCGTTGGCTTCCTGAAGGAACAGCGGATCGGCTACTTCTGTTGACTGCCACCAGCCGTGAGTATTTCTGGTGGCCCGATGCGGTTTCGCCAAGTGTGCTGCCGGAAGTGCGAGCGGCCGTCACCGCGAAGCAAGTGCCCGATCGATACCTGCTGGGCCTCGCGCGCCGGCACGGCGGACGTGTGGCCACATTCGATCGTGCGCTCGCCGCATTCGGGGCCGGCGACGTCATCTCTTTGCTGCCGCCAACCGCGTAATACGGCCCCCAATTCTACGATCCGCCAAGCCCGACACCGGGCCCTACGGGGAACTGGATCGCCGCGCTCTGGCGCGACGCTTGGCACTCGCGCGTTGCTTGGCTTCGACGAATGCAATCGCCTCGGTCTCGGTCATCGTCCCGTCTCTATTCTTCCGGTGCGCTCGTGCCAGCGCCGGGGACAACTCAAACCGGACGACCTTGCCTTGCACGATGGCTGTTGCACGCATGTCATCAGCGTACTCAACCGCGATGATCAGAGAAGCGGAAGCCGTCATCCGCAGAGTCCGCTTGAGAGTGCCGTTTGTCCCGACAGTGAACGGAGGTTGCTCGACCGCACCGTGTCGCGGTGCGCCGAATTGACACTCGGCCGCCCTCACAACGTCGACGACCGCTCGGCACGCGGAACCGAGACGTGAACGACCCCTGAACCGGGCACGGGGCCAGGTTCGCCCGGGCCAGCCGGGGTCGTTCACGTCTCGGTTCCCTCGCTGTACTGGCTGCGGGGGGACAGAGGGCGGCACAAACCGCCGCCGGTCAATCGCGCGGCATGACCGCGCAACCTGCTGCGGCGCCTGCGGATCGCCGCCGTGTGCGCTCGAGGAATTACCGAAGGGCCGAGGTGCTGCTGATCGACGATCGGTGTGAGCTTGGGGGTTGAGGGCGTCCGGTCGTCGTGGCCCCCCTTCTGGCCCCCTTCTCAACCCCTACCCGGGCTTCGGGATCCCCGGCAGCCAGGGGAGAGAGATGTGCATAGAGATGCGGAAGCACGACGCTGTCGACCGTGCCTCTTCCCTCGTTCAGGGCCTCCGCGATCCTGGGCGACGACACGCCGTCGAAGATGGCGTCGCCGTGCCGCAACCAGCGTCGATACAGCAGCGCGAACCGCGTCATCGTGAAACCCCTCGTGGCGATCTCCGGGAATGCCTGGGTCGGCAGGTGAACCGAGTCGAGTCCCGCCTGGCGGCGATGCTCGAAGAACCGCTTGAGCTCGCTGACGGTCGCGGGATGGAGCGGGGACTCGAGTTCTTCGCGGATGACGGCCTGATAGTCGTCATACCAGCGGTCCAGCAGTCGCGGAAACACGAGGCGGAGCGTCCACGCCGGAGCGGCACGCAGCAGCGCGACGTGCGCCTGAAGGAATCGCCGAAAGCTTTCTGTCCCGGCCTCCGTGGCGAGGAACAGGAGTGCCGTGCGACCATCGGCATCGACGCCAATCGGAAACGCACCTGGCAGATGAGGACCCTTGCCTGAGGCGGGCTCCGCCGGCCCGTCCGATGTCATGTCAGCGGCCGCAAACGCCGCCAGACTGGCGAGGTAGGCTCTCTTCTCGGAGACCGTCGTCAGCCAGTCGAGGTGGGGCATGGTGAGAACCGCATCGAGCAGCATCAGCCGCTCAGTGGCCAGGCGCGCCGGCACCGGCCGGCGGTAGCGGCTCGCGGCCTCGCCGATGGCGCGGTACAGCGCCTTGTGGTGGACGTGGTAGAGCCGCGCCCGATTGTGCAGGCACTGGCTGGCGGCGGCGTGTCCTCGGCTGACGAGCCTGTCGAAGAAGTCATTGCACTTCTTCCCGCCGTGCGCGATGCCGGCGACGCTCGCAGTACTGGCGCGGCACGCACACGCCGGCGTGGCGCATCACCAGCACGAGGAAACGCGCCTGGCGCTCCGTGAAGCCGAAATCAGTGACCGCCTGGACCCGTTCGGCGCCGGTCATGGCCAGAACTCCTCACGGGACCGAGCGGACCGGCCGCCACCACGCCCGCCGCTCCGTCCGCCGACGCTCACGCTGATCCCGGCATAGCACGAGAAGCCCGACCGCGACACGCTGGCGCGGTGGCTGCCACGGTAGTGCGGCGTGACGACTTCGACGTCCTCGCGACCCCAGCGGCCATCCGGTTCCTCGTATTCGATGCGGACGTCCGGGAAGTGGACCTCGTCGTCGAAGTAGGGCAGGTGGTGCTGCGCGCGCCCACTCGCGGATCTCCTCGACGCTGCGATCGGGATGGCCGTAGTAGTCGTCGCGGTCCCCATCGTGTTCGTGGAGCCACTGCTGATAGTCGCGCTTGAGCTCGTAGTCGAGGGCGACCCGCTCGATGCGCGCGCCACGCTCCCGCAGACGCGCCTCGGCGCATTCATAGCCGCGATAGACCTGGACGTCGTGCCCCACCTCGCGCGCGCGTTTGAGGCCCGCGTAGAACGTCTGGCCGTGCTTCTGGTCACGGTCTCTGTGGCTCTCCAGCAGGCTGCGGCCTTCTTTCGTGAGCACGACCGCATGGTCGCGATGACCGGGCACCCGGACGGTCTCGATCAATCCCTGCTCGCGGAGATGGCGCAGGTCGCCCGAACGGGGATCGGCAGGCCAGCCGTCTGATCCCGCAGATCACGACTTCGAGACCACCCGAAACGCTCCGACAGTCGCGAGCGTGCGGGATTCCAATCCGCGGACTGTGTATTCGCGGTCACGATCGCGAACAGTCTCGCGCTCCGGGCCGCGCGAGCGGCGCACGTGACGCGCGAACGGAGCCCGTGGGTCGGCGTCGCGCGCCAGATGATCGCGGTCTCTGTCGGGCCAGCGTGGGTCATCACCGCGCACCTGCGCGTGCTCATCAGAGGCCTCCCGGTCGTTACCAGGGCCGCGGCCGAGCGGCCGAGCATCGTCACCCTCGCCACGATGCCTGACGTCGGGTTGCCTCCAGTCGCCATCACGGCCGCGGCCGCCAGAGCTGCCGCGGTTTCCTCGGCTCGACGCATCAGGATCCCGCTCGTCGTCGCGCGAGTCGTAGTCACGAGGGTCAAAATCCATGGCCGTGCTACCCTTTTGTTATGAATCCCAGACAGCTCTTGGCGGAAGCGCTCCGACTCTCCGACGGGGAGCGAGGCGCGCTTGCCAGCGGTCGGTAAACGGAAGGGCTGACATGGCCGCACTCGATTGGTCCCAGTGTTCGGCGGTGGAGCGGGTCCCAGGCAAAGTGAGTGGGGCCTGGGTGCTTCGGAACACGCGCATGCCCGTTGCCACGATTTTCGAGAACCTGGAAGCGGGCGCAAGCGTGGACGATATCCTGAAGTGGTACGACGGCCTGAACCGCCACCAGGTGAAGGCCGTGATCGAATTCGCCGCGCGAAGCCTCGACGTGCCAGACATGCCCGTCCCCGGCCGCTGACAGCCCGCCAACGAAACGCTCGTCGAGCTCGGGTGGGCGCGTCGTTGGTCCAACGAGGACCCGGGGAACGTCGTGGCGGTTACCATCTCGCCCCGGGCGTCGGCTGAAATTGGCTGACAATGCGTAGCGGCTCGGGGTTTTCGGGGGTTCCCCCAAGTTGTGAATTTCCCAATAAAAACGAGGGGCAGCGGTCTCCCGCTGCCCCCAATTGCCCCACTGTTGGCGCTTGCTTTGGGAGCAGAGGGTCGGGGGTTCGAATCCCTCCGCCCCGACCATTCGAGCCAGACCTCCACGACGTGTTTACGATCACGCAGGAGGGCACGGCACTTGCTGCGGGAGGGCCGTGTCGCAGTCGCTCAGCCGCGCTTCACCCGCGGTGATGTCCGTCACCGTTCTCATCTGCACCTTCAATCGCTGCGCGCGGCTGCTCGAGACGCTCGACAGTCTTGCGCAAATAGATGGGGCCGGGTTTGAGTGGGACGTCCTTGTCGTGGACAACAATTCCACCGACGGCACCCGCGCCGGCGTCGCCTCCCGCACGGCCGGCTTCCCGGTCCCCCTTCGCTACCTCCACGAGCCGCGGCAGGGAAAATCGCCGGCGCTCAACACCGGCCTGGCCGCCATCACCTCGTCCATCGTCCTGTTCACGGACGACGATGTCAGGGTGCCGTCCCGGTGGCTGGCGGAAGCCGTCGCGCCGCTGGCGGTGCGGTCCGACATCGATTACACAGGCGGGCCGGTCCGGGGCATCTGGGGCAGCCGGCGGCCGCGCTGGCTGACGGCCCGGAACGGCCTCATGTGGGGCACGATCGCGACGCTCGATTACGGCGCGGCGCCGTTCGTGTTCGAAGATCGCCAGCGGATTCCGCTCGGCGTGAACATGGCGGTGCGGCGCTCCGTCTTCGGCCGCGTCGGGGTGTTCGACCCGGCGCTCGGCCGCGTCGGCGGCGCGCTCCTCGGCCAGGAGCAGGCGGAATTCTTTCATCGCACGCGCCGCGCCGGGATTCGCGGACTGTACGTGCCGGGCATGGTGCTCGAGCACCATGTCCCCGCGGCGCGATTGAGGCGCGCCTATTTCAGGCGCTGGTGGTACGCGAAGGGGATTGCGCGCGCGCGGCTGCACCGGCGGCATCCCGAGACCGAGACCGGGCTCGATCTCCGGCGAGTGCCGAGAATCTCCGGGGTCCCCAGGTTCGCGCTCGGCGAAGTCGTCGCGCACGCGCGGGGGGCCGTCTCCAGCCTGTTCCGCCTCGACTTCGAGCGCGCGGCCGAGGAAGAGATGCTGCTCATATACAGCATCGGCTATCTCGTCGAGAGCCGCCGGCACCGCGGCGGCGGACGGCCGGGGGACCTCACCGCTGAAGAGGCGGGCCTGGCGCAGGACGCCGGGCCGTGACCTCGCGGCGCATCCGCCAGCGCGCGCGGAAGAAGCCTGCGTAGTACCACAGGCGCGTCTCGTGGAAGAACCGGCGGTCGCCGTCGAGCGCCGCCGCGGCGCGAACGTAGCCGGCGAGGTGCTGCAGGCACTCCCGGTAGAGGAACAGGGGGGATCCGAACAGCCGTCTCGTCTCCGGCCGCTCCTCGACGAGCGCGCCGTCAGGGGTGAGACTGTCGCGAAAGCGCATCCGCGCGTGACCCGCCCCGGTCGTCGCCTGCCATCTCCGGTGATAGCGCCGCTCCAGCCGCTCCGCCGGCACGTCCACGAAGATTTCCATGTCGGGCAGGTACAGGCCCTGGCGCCCGGCGCGCCATAGCCGCAGCTCGAACTCGCGGTCCTGCCCGCGCGGATACTCGGGCGAAAAACCGCCGACCGCGTCGAAGGCCTCGCGCCGGCAGCCGAGATTCGCGCTGAGCAGACAGGTCGATGCCTGCCGCGCGTTGACGTACGCCGGCTCGGGACGATCCTGGATGGCGATCGGTCCGGCATGCGGCGCCGTCAGCCATGACGGACGCGGCGTGACCCATCGCGCCGTGACGCGTCCGCCGATGCAATCCGCCTCCGGATGTTCGTCGAACGCCCGCTTCATCGACCGCACCCAGTCCCGCCCGGCGACCCCGTCGTCGTCCACGAACACCACGATCGGTGCGGTCGTCGCGGCGACCCCGGTGTTGCGGGCGTAGGAGACTCCCTGGCGCGGCTCGAAGATGTAGCGGAGCTGCCCGGCGGGGACCTGCGCGATCATGGCCTCGACGACCTGGCGGGTGTCGTCCCCCGAGTTGTTGTCAACGACGACGACGTCGTAGCGGACGTCGGCGGCGTCCTGCGCGAAAAGACTGGCGAGGAGCAGCTCGAGCTGCCGGGCGCGATTCCAGGTGGGAACGATGATCGAAAGATCGGGCCCCTCGGACATGGGCTAGCGCGGAGACGCCCCGGCGGCGCCGCGGTCATCCCCAGGCCCCGGGGCGCGATAAGCCGGGACCGCCGGCAGCGCACAGCCTCCCGCGTGTCGGCTGTCGGCGATCTGCCTGTAGATGCGGCGTCCCGCCCAGGCGACGGGGGGGAGATGCAGGAACGGCCGGAGAAGCCATCCGAGTGGCAGGACGCGGGCGAGCGCGCGATAGGTGTCGAAACCGGCATGGACCCGGCCGCCGCCCTCCACCCCGTGCATGTCGGTCAGGCAGGCCTCCCTGGACAGGTCCGGAAAGCGCCGCGAGATTGCCGGCCAGTCGCTGTGGACGTCGAGGAATTCGACGCGACGGCGGAGGTCCAGCCGGCGCAGCACGGCAACGGTCGGCTGGCACAGACCGCAGGCGCCGTCGAAGAGGACCGTCATCCCGGCGCGGTGCGACAGCCGCGCCTGCAGCCAGGCGCCAACCCGCTCCCATGGGACCCAGAACACGTTGATGGTCAGGAACTGCTCGAACGTCGGACCCATGAGGAATCTGATCCCGAGAATCAGTCCCACACCGCCAAGCACCAGCGGCAGCCGCAGGCGGCGGCTGAAGAGCGCCAGCGGGTAGAGCGTTTCGGTGACGACGGTGGCGAAGGCGAGCAGGCGGGCCGCCAGCGGCATCTCGGCGAGGTGCCCGCCCCAGTTGACGAGCGGGTCGGCATCGGAGATGTGGTACTGGACGCGCCGCAGCAGGATGGCGATGTGGTCCGACAGCACCCATTCGAGTCCGGACGTCCAGAGCTTTGCGACGCCAGCGGCGAAGAAGACCAAAGAGACGGCCGCCAGGATCAGCTGCCGCGGCCAGGTGTACTCGGCACTCGGCGATGGCGCCGTCGTTCCGGGCCGGCGCGCCACCCGGATCAGGCTGTCGAACGACCAGGCGTCGCCGGCGCGGGAGAACGCCAGGATCCAGAACGCCAGCACGAGCACCGCGTCGAAGTGGTAGACCTGTCCGAAATTATGAGGCAGCCCGAGCAGGTAGGTGCCGAACAGCGCGACGACGCCGGTGGCCGTCCGCGTGAACAACCCGATGCTGGCCAGCACCAGTGCCAGCTTCCACACCAGCTGCAGCGCCATCACGGTCGACGGGGAGAACACCGGAATGCCGAACCGCTGGAAGAGCCAGATCGGCTGGAAGAAGTCAGGCGAGACCGAGGCCCACGCCGAGAAGTCGTGCGGGAAGTAGTACGCGGCCAGCGCCCCGAAGAACAGAAGCCTCGAGACGCCCAGGCTGGCGGGGGCGGAGGGCTCGAACCAGAACCCCATCCATCGCCGCCGCGCCGCCGCCGCGAGGCGGCTCATTGCCGGACCCGGGCGGCCGCGGTCCGGTCGCCAGCGGCGGCTTCCGCCATCAATACGCGGGTGGCTGGGTTATCGAGATTCGCCGCGAAGGGTTCGAGCGTCCAGCCGACTTTGTACAGACGGATGGCCTGAAAGGCGGGACCGTTGATTTCCCCTTCGGCGCGGCGCGCGTTGTAGCGATCCAGAACGTCGCCGATGGCCCCCTGCAGCCTGGCGGCACCCCCGGGTTGATCCGCCATCCGCCGCAGGCCGAGCGGCAGCCTCGACTGATCGAAGGGCCACAGGTCGTTGTAGCTCAGCAGTGGAACTTCGCGGCCGTCCGCCGTTACTCCGAACAACCGCAGCCACGTCAGCACGGGTTCGCGATGGACGGTCGAGAACATCGGGTAATTCGAAAACGGCCAGTGCTCCTGGCGGGTCGCGATATCGTAGGCGGACCCCGCCAGCACGAACAGAATCAGGAGATGAGCGATCAGCAGCCGACGGGTGGACATGTGTTCTGCGCCTGCCCGCCCCTGTCTCAATGGGGGCGATATGGCTGCGCTTGCAAGCCCAGCGCCAGCCCGGAATTTTCCGGGGGAGTTGTAAAACCGCCGCGACCTCCATACGCTTGTTGCGGGATGGCGCGACGCGTGGGATCTCTTTGGCGGTTGACGACCCGGAAGTGGTAAACGCTTCCTCCGGCATCAGCGTCATTGTCAACCAGGGCTCCGGCCTCCACGCTGGCGCCGATCCCGGCAGCGCCATTGAGGCGTTGTTCGCGGCCGAGGGGGTCCGAGTCCGGCTGGAACGGGTGGCCCATGGGGGGGATCTGCCCGCCAGGGCCCGTCAGGCCGTTGCCCGCGGGGACCTGGTCGTCGCCGCCGGCGGCGACGGCACGGTCAACGCGGTCGCGACGGCGGCGGTTGGCGCCAACGCCACCTTCGGCGTGCTGCCGACCGGCACGCTGAACCACTTCGCGAAGGACATCGGCATGCCGGCGGATCTGGCCGACGCCGTCCGGGCCATCCTCGGCGGGCGGGTCCGTCGCCTCGACGCCGGCGAAGTGAACGGCCGCCTCTTCATCAACAACTCGAGCATCGGCATCTACCCCCGCATGGTCTGGGAGCGCGAAGCGGAGCGCCGGCGGGGCATGCAGAAACGGACCGCCTTCGGCCTGGCGATGCTGCGCACCTGGCGGCAGTACCGCACCTTTACCGGGCGCCTCGTCGTCGACGGCGATCCCCACACCGTCCGCACGCCGTTCATCTTCGTCGGCAACAACGAATACGTGCTCGAGGGACTGCGCCTCGGCGCGCGCGCGGCGCTCGACGCCGGCCACCTCTCTGTCATCGTCGCGCCGGACTGCGGCCGGTTCGAAATCCTGGCGCTGCCGCTCCGGGCGCTGGCCGGCCGGCTGAAGACCGCCGCCGACGTCGCGACCTACCCGGCACGGGAAGTGGTCGTCGAGTTGCGCCGTTCGCAGGTCGGCGTCGCGCTCGACGGGGAAGTGACGATGATGCGCCCGCCGCTGCGGTATCGTATCCGGCCCCGGGTGCTCCGGACGATCGTCCCGCCACCGCCGCCCATCGCCGAGTCCTGAGTCATGCGACGCATCGTTCATCTGTCGGATATTCACTTCGGGCGCCTGCATCCCTCGCTGGTCGAACCGCTGCTCGCCGCGATTCGAGAGCTCCGGCCCGATCTCCTGGCGGTGTCCGGAGATCTGACCCAGCGCGCCCGCCGGCGCGAGTTCGCCGCGGCGCGGCGCTTCCTCGATGCCCTGCCGTTCCCGCTGCTCGTGCTGCCGGGCAATCACGACGTCCCGCTCTACAACCCGTTGGCGCGGCTGTTCACGCCGCTGGCGCGCTACAAGGCGGCGATCACCGCCAATCTCTCGCCGGTGCATCGCGACGAGGAGATGATCGTCGTCGGCGTCAACACGGCGCGGTCGCTGACCGTCGGTGAGGGGCGCATCAACCGGCGGCAGGTCGACGAGGTCGTCGCCGTCCTGGCGACGGCGCCGCCCGAACTGCTGCGCGTCGTCGTCACGCACCATCCCTTCGATCTGCCCGAAGGGGTGCGCGAGAAGCGTCTGGTCGGCGGCGCCGCCCGGGCGATGCGGAAGCTGGCCGCGGCCCGGGCCGATCTCTTCCTCGCCGGCCATCTTCATATCAGCCACGTCGGCAGTACCGCCGAGCGCTATCGCATCGCGGGGCACTCGGCGCTGGTCGTCCAGGCCGGGACGGTCTCGACGCGGTCACGCGGCGAGCAGCCGTCGTTCAACGTGATTCACGTCGATCGGCCGTACATCACCGTCGAACGCCTGGTCTGGGATCCGGGACCGGAGAGGTTCGGCGCGGTCGCCGCCGGCCGCTACCGCCACGGCGACGACGGCTGGCGCCCGGCCGACTGAGGCCGGCCATCCCGACGCGTCAGGACGTCGTCACGGCGACCACGGCGATGCGGCCGCGCAGGACCTGGCTGCACCGCCACAGCGCGCTGGCGAGGATGATCACGACGCCGATCATCATCGCAATCGTGACACCGGTGTTGACGTAGCCCTGCACGTGCCGCGACGGGTCGGCGCCGATCGCGAGCGGCCAGAAATTGTCGCGCACGCTCAGCACCCCCGCCGTCAGGGTCGTCACCGAGACGAACGCCAGCGGCAGCGGCGTCACCCACGCGTAGCGCGCCTTGCCCATGTTGACGATGATCGTCGTGCCGACGGCCAGCGCGACCGACGGCGAGCAGCTGGTTGGCGATGCCGAACATCGGCCAGATCGTGCTGATGCTGCCGGTGCAGATGAAGTACGCCCACGCCGACGACGACGAGCGAGCGTCGAGAGCACCGCCCCGGGCAGCCAGTCCGTGCCGCGCCATCGGCGCGTGGAACCGGCCGAGGAACTCCTGCACCAGGAAGCGCGCCACGCGCGTGCCGGTGTCGATCGTGGTCAGGATGAACAGCGCCTCGAACATGATCGCGAAGTGGTACCAGTACTCCATCAGCCCGCGCATGCCCGGCAGGCCGCTGAAGATCTGCGCGATGCCGACGCCGAGCGACACCGCGCCGCCGGGCCGGCCGGCGACGGCTTCGCCGACGGCGCGCTCGAGCTGCGGCAGGTTCACCGACCGGAATGCCGAGCGTGCGCGAACGTCGCCGGCGGCGTGTTGATCGCGAAGTAGTCGCCCGGGAGCAGCGCCGTCGCGGCGATCAGCGCGACGATGCCGACGAGGCCCTCGATCAGCATCGCGCCGTAGCCGATCGGCCGGATGTCGCGACTCGCGGTCGATCATCTTCGGCGTCGTGCCCGACGCGACCAGCGCGTGGAAGCCCGAGATCGCGCCGCACGCGATGGTGATGAAGACGAACGGGAAGATCGGCCCGGGAATGATCGGCCCGCCGCCGGCGGTGAACTGGGTGAACGCGCCGGCATCTGCAGCGTCGGGTTGACGACGATGACGCCGACGACGAGCAAGCGCGATGGTGCCGATCTTCATGAAGAGCTGAGAGTAGTCGCGCGGGCAGAGCAGCATCCACACCGGCAGCACCGAGGCGATGAAGCCGTAGGCGGCCATCGCGAACGATCAGCTGCTCGCGCGACAGCGTGAACCACGGCCCGAGCGACGGATGCGGCGACGGGCTTGCCGAGGACGACGCGCGAGGAACATGCCGGCGACGCCGATCGACCGTCGCCTCGGCGATCTGGCCCTTGCGGAACCGGTACATGTAGAGGCCCATGAAGAGCGCGATCGGGATCGTCACGCCGATCGTGAAGGTGCCCCACGGCGCTCTCCGCCAGCGCGTTGACGACGGCGATGCCCAGGCCGGCGAGCGCGATGACGACGATGAAGAGGATCGCGATCGGCCGCGGTCGCGCCGGCGACCGGGCCGATCTCGGCGCGGGCGATCTCGGCCAGCGACCGCCCGCCGCGCCGCATCGAGGCCCAGAGGATGATGAAGTCGTGGACCGCGCCGGCGAGGCACGACGCCGGCGACCAGCCAGATCAGCCCGGGCGCGTAGCCGAACTGCGCCGCCAGGACCGGGCCGATCAGCGGCCCGGCGCCGGTGATCGCGGCGAAGTGATGGCCGAACAGCACCAGTCGGTGGGTCGGATGGTAGTTGTGGCCGTCGTGGCGCAGTGCGCCGGCGTCGGGCGCGTGTCGTCGAGCGCCATGATCCGCGCCGCGATGAAGGCGCTGTAGTAGCGATAGGCGATGGCGAGGATGCAGAGAATCGGCAGCAGGAGGTAGAGCGCGCGCATGGCGAGCGGAGTGTAGCAGAGAATTCCTGAGCTGGCGCGCGCGGCATGTCGGTTGCATTTTTGGCAGCCGGCACGGCTCTGCCGGTCGCCTTCAGCCGGAACCCGTTACGCGACGACGAGGCAGCCATGCGGCGTGTATTTGGTCGATTTCTCCTGGCGGTGATGTGTGGCGCGGCGCTCGAGGGGGCCGCCTCGGCGCAGGGCGGCTATTTCGGTCAGAACAAGGTCCAGTACCACGACTTCAAGTTTCAGGTGCTCAAGACCGACCACTTCGACGTCTACTTCTACCCGGAAGAAGAGGAGGCCGCCCGGCATGGCCGGCCGGATGGCGGAGCGCTGGTACCGGCGGCTGTCCGGCCTGCTGAATCACGACTTGCGCGGCCGTCAGCCGCTGATCCTGTACGCCAGCGGCCCACACTTCCGCCAGACCAACGCGATCGAAGGGTCGCTTGGCGAGGGGACCGGCGGCGTGACCGAGGCGCTGCGAAGCGGCGGATCGTCCTGCCGTTCGCCGGGCCGCTGGCGGCCACCGACCACGTGCATCGGCCACGAGCTCGTCCACGCCTTCCAGTACGACATCACCAATACCGAACGCCAACGCCGGCGCGGCCAGCGCGCTGTCGCTGCCGCTGTGGTTCATCGAGGGCATGGCCGAGTACCTCTCGATCGGGCCGGTCGACGCGCATACGGCGATGTGGATGCGGGACGGCGGCGGAGCGAGACAAGCTGCCCGACGATCGACGACCTCGACGATCCGCGCTACTTCCCCTATCGCTACGGGCAGGCGCTCTGGGCATACATCGGCGGCCGCTACGGCGACCGCACCGTCGGCAGCTGCTGCGCGCCGGCATCGGACGCGGCGGCGTCGACCGCGCGCCTTCGAGGGCGTCCTCGGCGTCGACTGCCAAGACGCTGTCGGCGGAGTGGCACGCCGCCGAGATCGCCGCCTATCGCGCCGATAGCCGAGGCGACGACAGATGCCGGCCGACCGTTCGCCCAGTCGCGTGATCACCGGGCGCAGCACGGCGGCGGCGACATGAACGTCAGCCCGGAGCTCAGCCCTGACGGCTCGCGCCTGATGTTCTTCTCCGAGCGGGACCTGTTCTCGATCGATCTCTACCTTGCCGACGCGCGCACCGGGAAGGTGATCCGCAAGGTCACCGACACGGCGACCGACGCGCACTTTCGAGAGCCTGCAGTTCCTGACGTCGGCCGGCGCCTGGGACAGCACCGGCAACGCGCTTCGTCGTTCCCCGGCATCAGCCGGCGGCGCCCGATCCTGACCATCGTCGACGCCGACAGCGGCCGAACCGAGAGCGGAGATCGCCGCTGCCGGAGTCGACGAAGTCCTCAATCCGACCTGGTCGCCCGACGGCAGCCCGATCGCCTTCTCCGGGCTGGTCGGCGGCCTCAACGACCTGTTCGTGTACGATCTCGGCAGCGGCGCCCTGCGCCGGCTGACCAACGACGCCTTCGCCGAGCTCGACCCCGCCTGGTCGCCGGACGGCCGGCCGCATCGCGTTCAGCACCGACCGATTTTCGACCGACCTCGACCGCGCTGACAGACCGGCGACCTCCGGCTGGCGGTGATGGACGTTGCAGCCGGACGCGTCGCGCGAGGCCGGCGGCTTCGGCGAGCCGGCAAGAACATCAGCCCGCAGTGGGCCCCGGACGGCCGCGCCCTGTTCTTCCTCTCGGACCGTCAGCGGCATCACGAACATCTATCGCATGGCCTCGACGAGGCGGGGCCACCCGTGCAGCTGACCAACATCCTGACCGGCGTCAGCGGCATCACGGCGCTCAGCCCGGCCCTGTCGGTGGCCGGGGGCCGGATGCGTCTTCAGCGCCTACGAGAAGGACGGCTACAGCATCTACGCGCTCGGACCAGGCGGACGCAGCGCCGGCAGCGGCGTGGTCGCGCTGGGCGAGCTGCCGCTCAACGCCGCGGTCCTGCCGCCGCGCGCGCAGCGGCGAGGGGCCGTCTACTCGGCGCTGCGCGACGATCCGCGGCTCGGCCTGCCGCCGCGCCGCGGACGGCATCCGTCCGTCCGTATCAAGCCGCGGCTGTCGCTCGATTTCGCCGGGCAGCCGACGATTGGCGTCGGCGCCGATCCCTTCGGCGCCTACGCGGCCGGCGGCGTCTCGTTCCTGTTCAGCGACCTGCTCGGCAACCACCGTCGTCGCCGACCAGCGCGCAGGTCGACGAGCCGGTTCGACGAGTTCGGCGGCGCAGGCGCCTTCTACCTGAACCGGACCCACCGCTGGAACTGGGGCGTCGGCCTCGAGCAGACGCCGTATGTGTCGCGCGGCGTTCGGCACCGGCGTCGGACGTCGTCGGCGGGCGAGCAGGTCTATGTCGAGGACGAGTATCGGATCCTGCAGGTCGATCGCGGCGCGATCCGGCATCCTGGCGTATCCGTTCAGCCGGGCCCAGCGCGTCGAGTTCTCCGGCGGGTTCCGGCAGATCGGCCTCAAGCAGGATGTCACGTCACGGACATTCAGCCTGCTCGGCGAGCAGCTCACGCAGGATACGCAGAGCCTCGGCTCGTTCCCGAATCTCAACCTGGCGCAGGCCTCGGCCGCGCTCGTCTTCGACACCTCGATCAGCGGCGTCGACCAGCCCGATCCGCGGCACGCGCTACCGCCTCGAACTGTCGCAGAACACCGGCTCGCTGCGATATTCCGGGGTGCTGGCCGACCTGCGCACCTACGCGATGCCGTTCCGCCCGTACACCTTCGCCTTCCGGGGGCTCTACTACGGCCGCTACGGCGCCGACGGGGAGGATCCGCGGCTGCCGGTGCTCTATCTCGGATATCCGGGGCTGGTGCGCGGCTACGACCCGGGGTCGTTCCAGGCGGGAGAGTGCGGCGCCCAGGTCACTGGCGCCTGCCCGGCCTTCGACCGGCTGGTCGGCAGCCGCGTCGCGGTCGGCAACGCCGAGCTCCGCTTTCCGCTGTGGGGAGCGCTCGGCGGCAGCAACTTCTACGGGCCGATTCCGCTCGAGCTCGGCCTGTTCGCCGACGCCGGCGTGGCGTGGGGGGCGCGGTCCTCGCCGAGTTTCAGCCGCGGCGACAACCGGCCGGTGAGCAGCGTTGGCGCGACCGCGCGGATCAATCTGCTCGGCTTCGCGGTCGCCGAGATCGACTACGTGCGCCCGCTGGATCGCCCCGGACGCGGCTGGCTGTGGCAGTTCAACCTGCAGCCTGGTTTCTAAGTCGCCGATCGGCTGCCGGTCGTCACAGCGCCGCGATCTGGCGGAAGTGATGAATGTCGTGGCCGGCCATCTGGCTGGCGACCCAGCGGATGGTCAGCAGGCCGTACTCGGGATGCGAGAACTCGTGGTCGAGCCGTCCGGGCGGCAGCCCGCGCAGCAGCGCCACGTTCATCCGCCGCAGCATCGTGTAGACATCGAGCGCCGTCGTTGCGTCGAGGGTGTCGTCGAGCGGCAGCCAGGCATCCTGGGAGAAGGGCTGGGCGACATAGCCCGGCTCTGCCAGCGCGAAGCGGATGCGCGTGCCGAGCGCCAGCTCGGTCTGCGCCAGATGGATGATGATCTGCCGGACGCTCCATTTGCCGGGGGCATACGGCCGGGCGAACTGCGCGTCGGTCCAGGTCGCAACCGCGGCACGGAGACGCTCCGGCGTCTCGCCCAGCGCATCGAGAGGATCCCGTCCCGCCAGGTCGTTCGCGTAAGGGTTGGGTGAGGTGGCCATCGACAGGCATAATCGCACGTTTCCATGCTGCACACCCACGACCTCGACAGCTATTACCTCGGCGCGCGCCGGCGCCTGACCGTCTGGGCGCCGCCGCGGCCGCGCCGCCACCCGGCCCGCTCGCTGCCGGTGCTGTACCTCAACGACGGCCAGAACCTGTTCGATGCGGCGCGCGCTTTCGCCGGCCGCACCTGGGGCGTCGCCGACACGGCCGCGGCGCTCGTCCGCACCCGCACGATACCGCCGCTGCTCATCGTCGGCATCGATCACGGCGACGCGCAGCGGGCGAGCGAGTACCTGCCGGTGGCGGACGCGCGCAACCCGGACGCCGGACCGCCGCGCGGCCGGCAATATGCGGACTTCGTCATCCGGGAAGTGCTGCCGTTCATCGATCGGCGCTATGCGCCCGCCCGCGGCGCCAGCCACACCGGCTTTGGCGGCTCTTCGGTACGGCGCCGTGGCGGCGCTCTACACGGCGTGCCTGCACCCGGGGATCTTCGGCCGGCTGCTCCTCGAGAGCCCGTCGCTCTACGTCGGACGCGGCTACATGCTGCGCCGCGCCGCGGCGGCGGCGCGGTGGCCCTCACGGATCTATCTCGGGGTCGGGACCGAAGAAACGGGGCGCCCGGACATCGACGAGGAAACGGTCGACAACGTCCGCAAGCTCGAGGCGCTGCTCGGCCGGCGCGGGCTGCGCGGCCGCCGCCTCCTCACCGTCGTCGAGCCCGGGGCCGCGCATTCGGAGGACGCCTGGGCCCGCCGCCTGCCGCGCGCGCTCGAGTTTCTCTACGGTTCGGTCCCCGGACGCGGCGCGCGCGGCGCGGCGGCCGTCACGCGATCGCTCTGGGATGAGTCAGCAGATGATGACGCAGCGCCGTGAACGCCTGGCCGCGATGGCTGACCTGCGATTTCTCGGCGGTGGCCAGCTCGGCGAGCGTCCGCCCGAGCGGCGGATAGAAGAAGATCGGGTCGTAGCCGAAGCCGTTGTCGCCGCGCGGCGTCGCCGCGATCGTTCCCTCGACGGTCCCGGTTGACTCGAACAGGATGTCGTCGCCCCGCGCGACCGTCACGTGGCAGACGAACCGCGCCGTGCTGCCGGCGGCGCCGCGGGCGCGCAGCAGCTCGTGGATCTTCCTGAATTTCACCGCGTAGTCCGAGCCGTGCCAGCGCGCCGAGTGCACGCCCGGCGCCTTGTCGAGGGCATCGATCTCGAGCCCCGAGTCGTCTGCGGCGGCGGCCAGCCCGGTCGCGCGGGAGTAGTAGCGGGCCTTGAGCCGGGCGTTGTCGGCGAACGTCGCGCCGGTCTCCTCCGGCTCCGGCACCGGCGGCCGGTCGCGCAGCGTGACGAGCGCGACCGGCGCGCCGGCCAGGATCGCGGCAATCTCGCGCAGCTTGCCGGGGTTGGTCGTGGCGATGAGCAGCGTCGGCGGCACGGCCGTCACCCGCGCAGATCGCCGACGATCGTCCGCTGCAGCGCGACCAGCTCGCTGATACCGGCGTCGGCCAGCGCGATCAGGTCGTCGAGCGCCTGGCGCTCGAAGGGCGGGCCCTCCGCCGTCCCCTGGACTTCGATGAACCGGCCGTCGCCGGTCTTGACCACGTTCATGTCGACGTCGGCCTTCGAGTCCTCGTCGTAGGCGAGATCGAGCAGCGGCGTGCCGTTGACGATGCCGACGCTGGTGGCGGCGACGTAGTCGAGCACCGGCATGGTCTTGATCTGGCCGGCGGCGCGCATCCGCTGCAGCGCCAGCACGAGGGCGACGAAGCCGCCGGTGATCGACGCGGTCCTGGTGCCGCCGTCGGCCTGGATGACGTCGCAGTCGATCCACACGGTGCGCTCGCCAAGCTCGTTCAGCTTCATCACCGAGCGCAGCGAGCGGCCGATCAGCCGCTGAATTTCCTGGGTGCGGCCGCCGACCTTGCCGGAGGTCGCCTCGCGCTGGGTCCTGGTGCTGGTCGCCCGCGGCAGCATCCCGTACTCCGCCGTCACCCAGCCCTTGCCGGAGTTGCGGAGAAACGGCGGCACGCGCTCCTCGACGCTGGCCGTGCAGATGACGCGCGTCCGTCCAGACTCGATCAGGATCGAGCCCTCGGCGTGCATCGTGAAGGCCGCGGTCATGGCCGTCGGCCGGAGCTGCAGGGGCGTCCGCCCGTCGGATCGTGTCGTGATCATGGGGTCCGTCTGTCCATTCCGCCGGCTCGTCAGGGGGCGTCCGGCCGAGGGCCTGCCGGAACGGCAA
This sequence comes from uncultured Acidobacteriota bacterium, assembly GCA_963750475.1. GTDB lineage: Bacteria > Acidobacteriota > Vicinamibacteria > Vicinamibacterales > 2-12-FULL-66-21 > JALZOC01. Next base: position 4,062,563 of record CAVVQQ010000002.1, on the reverse strand, counting down.
GCCAGCTGAGATTCTTCTGAAGCGGCCGTCGCAGGTCGAGGTGCCCGGCCAGGGTGTCGGCCTCGCGGCCGTTGACGAGAATCTGCACGCGCACTACCGCCGGCAGATTGACGGTCAGCGCGTTGACCACCGCATAGACGGTGAAGATCTCCTCGAGGATGCCGCCCGGATGCTTCGTCGTCACCTCTTCGCTGAGATCGACGAACGCCTCGCCGCGGTCGGTCACGAACACGGAACGCAGCGTCGTGCCGGCCGGAATCGGCGAGCCGAGCGGCGCCGGCGCGTCGGCCAGCACGGCCTCGACGATGGTGCGTGCCTGGGCGGCGACCGCTTCGGCAAAGGGGATTTCGCGTTCGGCGGCGGCCATCGACAGGCCGTCCGCGGCGACGTAATAGAGCGTCGCCTTGATTTTCCGCTCGGGCGCCGGGGCCGCCGCCGGCGAAGCGGCGGGAGCCGTCGCGGCGGCGTCGCGGCCGCCGTGCAGCCAGCGCGGGGCGAGGCGGAACGCCCCCCAGACGGCGGCCAGCGCCGCGATGGTCAGGACGACGAGGATGGCGGTGCGGCGCGCCATCAGCGGGCAATCCCAGCCGGGCGCGCGGCGGCGCGGGCGTCCCTGAACCGCGTGATGCTCTCGACGAGCGCCTGGACGACGCCGTTCTGGAAGTCGTCCGAGCGCAGCTGCTTTTCCTGCGCCGGGTTGGTGATGAAGCCCATTTCGAGCGCGATCGCCGGCATGTTCGCGCCGACCAGCACCCTGAGCGGCGCCTGCTGGATGGAACGCGGGCTGACCGGAATGCGCTCGCGCAGCGACGCCTCGACGGCCTGGGCGAGCGCCGCGGATTCCTGGATGTACCGCGCCTGGGCCATGTCCCAGGGGATGAGCTCGATCTCGCGCGTGCCGCCGCCAAAGACCGGCAGCGAGTCGCTCTCGGGATGGGCGGCGCGCCGGGCGGCATCGCCGTAGTCGTCGAGGCTCAGGTAGAACACCTGCGCGCCGCTGGCGGCGGGCCGCAGCGAAGCGTTGGCGTGGAGACTCACGAGCAGGTCTGCCTTGTTGTTGTTGGCGACGGCGGCGCGCTCGTCGAGACCGACCGTCGCATCACCGTCGCGGGTCAGGATCACGCGCACGCCGAGGCGGCCTTCGAGCGCCGACTTCAGCCGGGTGGCGACCGCCAGGGTGATCGTCTTCTCGAGCGTGCCGTCTGGTCCACGGGCGCCGGTGTCCGCGCCGCCGTGGCCGGCGTCGACGACCACCGTACGCAGGCCGCCGGCCGGCGCGAGGTCGATGATCGACGGCGGCTCCGGCGGCGGCGCGGCGGCGGGCGGCGGCGCCGCACCGGCCGCCGCGGCCTGACCGAGGACGTCGATGACGATCCGCCCGGCGCCGCGGTCGCCGGGCTGGTCGGTGGCGCGGAACGAGGCGAAGCGCGGGCCGAGGTCGATGACCAGGCTCGCCGGTCCGTCCCCGGGATGGACGTTCCTGATCAGTTCGCCGAATCCGGGTCCTGGCGGCGACAGGTCGAGGGTGTCGGCCTCGAAGCGGACGACCAGCCGCGCGTTGTCCTGGGCCACGGTGTGGGGCGTGGCGGGCGCGATATCCAGGGTCAGCCGCTCGGCGGCGCCGAGCGGGTCGATCCGCACCTGGACGCGCGGGACGCGGATGTCGCCGACGATTACCAGCCGGGACGGCTTGCGCAGCTCGACGGGGGAGCCGAGGAGCGGCGCCACGGCGCGCGAGACGAAGTCCACCGGCACGAACCAGGCGCGGCCGTCGCGGACCGGGGGCGCCGGCAGGGAGATGAGCCGGCCGCCGACCGAGGCCAGGCTCTGCCCCGGCGACAGCACGATGTTCTGGTTGCGGATCGAGACGGTCAGGCCGCCGGCCGCGGCGTCCTCGCGGACGGTGAACTCGAAGAGCCGCGCGAGGTCGTCGAGCGCAAACATCTCCTGGCCCGAGATGGTCCGGGCCGCCAGCGGGCGCCGGCCGTCGCGCGACAGGACGGTGTAGGGGAGCGCCGGGCCCGGGGCCTGCGCGGCCGGCGTCCCGCCCGGAACCGCCAGCAGCGCGCACACTGCGGCGATGCAGAACCGTCGAAAACTCACGATGCTCCATGATACCCCGCGGCGTGCCCGGGCCTGCGGGAGGTCGAAACCGCGACCGGCGGCCGCGAAGAATTACCGCCGGGTGGGAAATATTCCTCGCCCGCGGGACGGCCCTCCCCCTGGAACGCGCGCGGAGCTGAGACGTCGGCGATGGCGTGCGTGTTGCTCATCATCATCCGTACAACCGGCGGTACAACCAGCAGCGCGGCCGCCCGGAGGTGGCCGCTTCCGGAGGCTTTCATGTCTGTCCGTCCGACGATTCTCTGCCCGATCGATTTCTCCGCCGCGTCGGCCGGAGCGCTGCGCTACGGCGCCGCGATTGCGGCGCGGTTTTCCGGCCGGCTGATTGTCCTCACCGTCGAGGATCCGCGGCTGGCCGAGGCGGTCGATCTCGGCACCGGCATCGTCTGGAGCCCGGAGGACTGCCGGTCCGCCATGGAACAGTTCGCTGTCAGGACCTTCGGGATGGACGCCCCGGAACTCGCCATTCTGGAATACGAAGTCGCGGTCGGGAAGACCGCCGGTGAGACGCTCCGCGTCGCCCGCGAGCGATCCTGCGAGCTCATCGTCATGAGCACCCACGGCCTGACCGGGATCCGGAAGCTGTTCTTCGGATCGACGACCGAGCGGGTGCTGCGCGAGACGTCGTGGCCGGTGCTGCTGACGCCGCCGGTCGATCCCGGCGCGGTGGACATCCACGACGGCAAGCGCCTCATCGGCCGCATCATGGTGCCGGTCGATCTCTCGCCGGCATCGGAGCATCAGGTGCGCGCCGCGCAGTCGCTGGCCGAACGTCTGGATGTGCCGCTGATCCTGCTGCACGTCGTCGAGCCGCTGAAAACGCCGATGGCCGCCCGTCTCCACCTCGCCGGCCTGGAGGCGGATCGCCGCGCGGTCGCCGAAGACGGACTGAACGCTTTGTTGTCGACGATTCCCCGCGAGCTGCATTCCGAGGGGCTCGTCGCCTATGGCGACCCGGCCGAGGAAACCGTCAAGGTCGCCCATGACCGGCGCGCCGGGCTGATCGTGATGGGCCTGCACGGCTCGCCCCTGCTGGGCCCGCGGATGGGGTCGGTGACGTACCGCGTGCTCTGTCTGTTTCGCGGTTTCGTGCTGGCGCTGCCGCCAGGACCGAGCCCCAAGCTGGAGTCCGTCGCCGATCGCCGCGAGCAGGCCCTGGTTCGTTGACCGATCGCAGACTCGGGGACCGGGGCCGCGAGGCTTCGACTGCGGGGGCAGTTCGGGGGGAGACCGACTCGCGCGGACGCTACAGGGTGGCCGCGAGCCCGAATTTCTCGATGCGGTAGCGAATCTGGTCGCGATTCAGACCGAGCAGCAGGCCGGCGCGGGTCTGATTGCCGCCGCTGCGGCGCAGCGCCTGGACGAGCAGGCCGCGTTCGAGCTGCTCGAGGTCGACGCCGGCCGCCGGCAGCTCGAACTCCGGCCCCGTGGTCTCCGAGGATGTCAGCACCGCGAAGTCGTGGACGTCGAGCCGTTCGTCCTCGGAGAGCAGCATCGCCCGCTCGATGACGTTGCGCAGCTCGCGGACGTTGCCCGGCCAGCCGTAGGCCTGGAGCCTGGTATAGGCGGCGGGCGTCCCGCCGAGCACCCGCTTCCGGAACTCGGCGTTGAAGGCATCGATGAAGTACTCGATCAGCAGGGGAATGTCGGCCGGGTGCGCCCGCAGCGGCGGCATCGCGATCGGCAGCACGTTGAGGCGGTAGAACAGGTCGGCGCGGAAGCGATGGGCGTCGACTTCCTTGCCGAGATCGCGGTTGGTCGCCGCAATCACCCGGACGTCCACCCGGATGTCGACGGCGCCGCCGACGCGCTTGAAGCTCTTCTCCTCGAGGAACCGCAGCAGCTTGGCCTGGAGGCCCGGCGTCATCTCGCCGATCTCGTCGAGGAAGACCGTGCCGCCGTCGGCGGTCTCGAGCAGCCCGCGCTTCTGCAGCCGGGCGTCGGTGAAGGCGCCGCGCTCGTGGCCGAACAGCTCGCTCTCGAGCAGCTGCTCGGGCAGCGCCGAGCAGGTGATGTTCATGAACGGCCGGGTCGCGCGGTCGCTGCTGTAGTGGATGACCTTGGCGACGAGGTCCTTGCCCGTGCCGCTCTCGCCGGTCAGCAGCACCGTCGAGGCCGGGCTCGAGCGCGATCTTGGCGACGAGTGCCGCAGCGCCGTCATCTCGTCCGAGGCGCCGACGATGCTCTGCAGGCTGTAGGGGCGCGCCGCGTTGGTGCCGGTACTGCCGGACCTCGCGCCGCAGCCGCGTCGTCTCGAGCGCGCGCTCGACCGTGGCCGACACCTCGTCCAGGTTGAACGGCTTGTTGGCGAAGTGGTACGCCCCGAGCTTCATCGCCTCGACGGCGGTCTCGACGCTGGCATAGGCGGTCAGCAGGATGACCAGGATGTCCTGGTCGAATTCCTTGACCTTGCGCAGGAGAGTCACTCCGTCGGTGTCCGGCAGCCGGTAGTCGAGCAGCACCAGGTCGACGCCTTCGGACAGCTGCTCGAGGGCCGCCGCGGCCCGTATCGGCTTCGAGGACCTCGTATCCGTCGGACTTGAGCCGTTCAGAGAGCGACCACCGGATCAGCGGCTCGTCGTCGACAACGAGAATCGTGGCTTTGGGCATCGTTGACCGGAGAGCCTGCACCGGCGATGCCGGGGCATCCCGGCGCCATTTCGGAGAAAACAGCCTCGGCCGGTGCCGCGGCAGCGAACTATTCCGCGGCGGTGCGGAATTATACCAGTCCGAGGACGACCGGACGGCCGATGTCAGCGCCCGTGGACCTGGCTGTCCGAGATCACTGCGGCTGCGGGAAAGGCAGCTCGAACGTCACAGTCGTGCCCTGTCCCGGGGGGCACTGGACGCCGATTTCACCATGGTGCGCCTCGATCAGGCGCCTGGCGGTCGCCAGGCCGAGCCCCGAGCCGCGCGCCCTGGTCGTGAAAAATGGTGTGAACACCCGCGCCAGGTGCTCCGGCGTAATGCCCGGACCGTCGTCGGCCACCCTGACGCGGCAGCGCCCGGCCGACGAATCGATGGCGACGCGGATGGTCCCGGTGCCGTTCATCGCGTGCGCGGCATTCACGAGCAGATTCTGCAGCACGATCTTCAGCATCCCGGCATCCGCCTGCACCGGCCGGCACTCGCCCGTGACTTCGATTCGCACGCCGTGGAGCAGCGGGTCGGCGGCAATCAGGTCGGCGGTCATCGCGACGAGCGGCGCGAGGTCGACCGCCGCCAGCCGCGGCTGCGGCTCGCGCGCGAAGAGCAGCAAGTCGTTGATCAGCCGATCGAGGCCGTCGATCCGGTTGACGATTTCGTTGACGATCCGGGTGTCCTGGCTGGACGAGGGCAGCCGCCCGCCGATGATCTGGATGGCACCCCGCACGCCGGCCAGCGGGTTCTTGACTTCGTGCGCGATCACCGCCGCCATCTCGCCAAGCTTGGCGAGGGCGGCTCGCTCGCGCAGCTGGTCCTCCATCCCCACCCGGTTGGTCAGATCGTGCACGATGCCGGTGAAGCGGCGGTCGGTCCCGACCCTGAATTCGCCGACCGACAGGTGGAGCGGGAAGTTCGACCCGTCCTTCCGCAGCCCCGAGACCTCCCGGCCGGTGCCGATGATCTTGGCGTGGCCGGTCTGGATGTACCTTGACAGATACGCGTCGTGCTCCTCGCGGTAGGGGGATGGCATCAGCACGTTGATGTTGCGGCCGAGGACTTCCGCTTCGCTGTAACCGAACAGCCGCTCGGCGCCGGGATTGAACGACTCGATCGCCCCGCGGTCGTCGATGACGATGATGCCGTCAACGGCCGAATCGATGACGGAGCGCAGCCGGGCGTGCGAATCCCTGGCGTCGGCCGACCTCGTCTTGATGTCGGTGCCGAGTCGGCGGCTGAGCTGGCGGAGTCGATCCGCCCGGCGACCCTGCCGGGTGGCACGGGTGGCGAGCCGGGTGGCGATGACCGCCAGCCAGGCGGCACCACCGACCGCCACCGGCACCGCCAGCCACGCCATACCCGGCCGCGGCGCCAGCACGGCCGCCACCATGATGACGGCGGCGAGCAGCCCGACGCGCACCGACAGCGCCGAGAGCTTTTTCACTGTGTCTCACTCTACCCCAGCGCGGCTGGCGCCTGCTGGGCTGGCCTCGAAGTGATTTCGGAGTATCGTGTTCCCAGGTATGCCGAGCGTGCTCATCATCGAGGACGACCCCGACATGCAGGCGCTCGAGCGCATGGCGCTCGAATGCGGCGGCTTCGACGTCACCGCCGCCAGCAACGGCGCCGAGGGGCTCAAGCGCCTGGAGCGGCAGCGGCCGTGCGTCATCCTGCTGGACTTGATGATGCCGGTGATGGACGGCTTGACGTTCCTGGCGATGCGCGAGCGCCATCAGCTTCAGACCGACGTCCCGGTGATCTGCATCTCGGCGGCGGGACACGAATTGATGGAGGAAGCGCGTCAGCTGGGGGCGGTGGCCTGCGTCGACAAGCCGGCAAACCTCGACGACCTCTGCGCGCTGGTTGGACGGTACTGCGAATAGCCGCGGGCGCGGCCTTACCGTTCCTCGTGCTCGACCGGAAAGGCTTCGGGCTTTTCGCCGCGCATCAATGCGTCGATGTCGGCGAGCATCGCGTCGGGCAGGTAGGGCTTGAGGCGGACGATGGCGCACCCGGCCTCGAGCGCGCCGTCGACGGTCCGCCGCTCGGCCGAACCGGTCATCAGCAGCGTCGGGATGTGGCCCGTCCGCGGATCCCCCTTCAGCCGCCGGCACAACTCCGCTCCGCTCGGGCCGTTGCGCAGGATGTAGTCGGTGACGACGACGCCGGGCTGCTCGGCAAGCGCCGTATTGAACCCGTCCTCGGCGCTCTCGGAGGCAAAGACCGCGAAGCCGACGTGCTCCAGCCACATGCGGTACATGTCGCGCGTGTCCCTGTCGTCCTCGACGAGGAGCACGGACGCACGGCGCCCCGGAATCGGCTGGGAAGTGGCGGCCATCATTCTGAACTGGTGAAAGCGCATGTTACCACATCGCAGCTGAACGGCGTCTTGCCCGGGTCAGGCGCGCGCGCTATCATCCGCTGTCGCGACGGCCTGGCCGATCCTGGTCCGAGGTGCCTGTCGTCATCATTCACCCACATGCGCCTGCGCCATGCCGCCGCCCTTGCCGTCGTCGCCGTCGGCCTGGGGGCTCACGGCGGCGCCGCGGCGCCGCGCCAGCCGGCGCGCGCCGACGATGCGACGACGCGGCTGCTCATCGATCTGATTCGCATCGACACCAGCAATCCCCCCGGGCGCGAGCAGCGCATTGCCGACTTGCTCGCCCCGCGGCTGGCGGCACTGGGCTTCGAGACGAAGATCGTCCCGACCCCGGAGCCGGGCAAGGCGGCGCTCTTCGCACGTCTGCGCGGCGACGGCAGCCGGCGCCCGGTGCTGCTCGCGGCGCATGCCGACGTCGTCGGCGTCGAGCGGGAGAAATGGAGCGTCGACCCGTTTGCCGGGGTGATTCGCGACGGCCACGTGATGGGGCGCGGCGCCATCGACTTCAAAGGCGGCATGGCCGTCTTCGCCCGGGCGGTGATGATGCTCGCCGAGAACCGCGTCCCGCTGGCGCGCGACGTCGTCCTGCTGATCGAGCCCGACGAGGAAGCGGCGCAGTACAACACGACCTGGCTGGCGGAGCGGGCGTGGGCCGACATGGACTGCGAGTTCGCGCTCAACGAGGGGGGCTGGATCATCAAGGCGGCGGACGGGCGGGTCAAGTACGTCAGCATCTCGACCGCCGACAAGAGCAGCGTGATGGTGACCGTGACCGCGCGCGGCACCTCCACGCACGCGTCGATGCCGCGGCCCGACAGTGCGATCTTCGCGCTGGCGCGGGCGCTGGCGGCGCTCTCGCGCTTCGAGACCCCGCTCGAGATTACCGACGGCACGCGGCGATTTCTGCGCACGCTCGGGAAAACCACCGCGGGCCCGCTCGCCAGTTCGCTGGCGACGCTGGCCGATGGCCGGGGAGATGCGGCCGCGCTGGCCCGCGCCGACGCCGCGGTCAGCCGCGATCCGCTGCTCCACGCGCTCATCCGGAACACGGTCGCGCCGGTGCTGCTGAGCGCCGGCATCAGGAGCAACGTCATTCCGGGATCCGCCCAGGCGACGCTCAACGTTCGCATCGTCCCGGGTGCGGATGTCAATGCGCTCCTCGCCTCGCTCGAGCGGGCGATTGACGATCCTGCCGTGACGCTCAGCTTTGCGAATCCGGCCGCGGCTGCGGTGGCAGGCCGGGGCCTGCCGTCGCCCGAGACCACCGACCTGTTCCGGGCGCTCGAGCGGCAGGCGCGGGCCGAGTTCCCAGGGGCCGAAGTCACTCCGTATCTCTTTCAGGCCGGCACGGACGCGATCGCCTGGCGCAGCCGCGGCATCCCGGTCTACGGCATCTACCCGTATCCGATCACCGCCGAGGACCTCACCCGGATGCACGGCAACGACGAGCGGGTCAGCATCGCCTCGCTCGCCGCCGGGACGCAGATGATCTACCGGACGCTCGTCGACGTCGCGGCGCGCCAGCCCTGATCCGGTTACCACACGGGTTCGCAGCGCGGGGCGTGCTTGACACTCCGCAAGCATTGCTCAGAGAATCCGCCCCAGGCGCTTTCCTCGCCACGCGACCCTCCACCCCGCCGGACCGAAGACGCATGCACACATCGATCAGACGCGCCACGCTCGCCATCGTCTTTGTCGTCTCCGGCTCACTGCTGTCGCCGCCGCTGCGGACGCAGGTGCCGGCGCAGGATCAGGGGGCGGTTGGCGTCTGGCAGAAGCTGCGGAAGGTGCAGACGACCGCCAGCGCGATGCACACGACCGCGCACCCGGACGATGAGCACGGCGGCGTCCTGGCGATGCTGAGCCGGGGTCAGGGGGTACGGCTGGCGCTGCTGACGCTCAATCGCGGCGAATCCGGCGACAACGCCATCGGGGCGGAGCTGTTCGACGCGGTCGGGCTGATCCGGACCGAGGAGCTGCTGATCGCCGACCGCTACTACGGCGTCGACCGTCAGTACTTCACGACGATGATCGATTACGGCTATTCCAAGCGGCTCGACGAAACCCTCGACAAGTGGGGCCGCGACAACGTCCTGCGGGACGTCGTGCGCGTGATCCGGATGGACCGGCCGTTCGTCCTGATCGCCCGCTTCCAGGGCAACGAGCGGGACGGGCATGGCAATCATGAGACGGCCGGGCTGATCACCCGGGAAGCGTTCAAGGCAGCGGCGGATCCGGCGATGTTTCCCGAGCAGATCGCCGCCGGGCTGCGGCCGTGGCAGGCGCTCAAGCTCTACATGGGCGGGGTGCGCGAGAACGAGGACTGGACGCTGCGCGTCGATACCGGCGTCTACGACCCCGTGCTTGGCGATTCCTACCAGACCTTCAGCCGCCTCGGCCTGAGCTTCCAGCGATCGCAGAACAGCGGACAGTTCGTCCCGCAGGCGGGGCCGTCGGTGTCGTACTACAAGCGCCTGCAGTCGGTCGTCGACGCGCCGGCCAAAGAGACGAGCTTCTTCGACGGCATCGACACGACGATTCCCGGCCTCTATCGGGCGCTCCGGAAGACGCCGCCGGCCGGCGCCGATGCGGCGCTCGAGGCGATCGACAGGGAGGTGAAGGCGGCGGTGGACAGCTTCAGGATGACCGAGCCCGTCGGCGTCGGCGCCGGCGCTGGCACGAGCGCTGGCCGCGACGCGGAAAGCCGCGCGAGCAGCTCGGCGGCGATCCCGACGTGGGAGCGGTGCTGGCGGCCAAGGAGCAGCAGATGCAGGAGGCGATTGCCGCCAGTCTCGGCATTGCCTTCACCGCGCTGGCGCGGCCGGCCGGCACCGAGGAGCCGACCGGGCCGGGTGCTGCCTTCGCGCGCCCGCCGGCGATGCCGCCGGTCGTCCCGGGGCAGGCGTTCGAGGTGCGCACGACGTTCGTCAATCGCAGCCCGGTGCCCGCGACCGCCGTCCGCATGGCGCTCGAGTCGAAAGGGTCCTGGGGCGCGAAGCCGGAGCCGGCGCCGCGCGACGCGGCCGCGAACGTGCCGCTGTCGTCGACCTTCGCGCTGACCGTGCCGGCGGACGCGGCGCTGACGCGTCCGTACTTCACCCGCCAGGGGATCCAGGAGACGCGCTACGCCGTTGCCGATCAGACGCAGCTGTTCCGGCCCGCGGCGGAGCCGCCGCTCGTCGCCGTCGCGGCCTTCGCGGTCGGCGGCGTGCCGGTGGAAATCCGCGAGCCGGTGACGCGGCTCGAAGCCAACCTGCCGTACGGCTACGACACGCGCATCCTCGCGGTCGTTCCGGCGATCAGCGTCACGGTGACGCCCGCGCAGGCCGTCGTCCCGCTCGGCATGGCGGTGAAGCAGGTGACGCTGCGCAGCGAAGTCGTCAACAACGTCGAAGGCAAATCCGACGGGACGCTCAGGCTCTCGCTGCCGGACGGCTGGAAGGCGGAGCCGTCCTCCCGACCGTTCGCGTTCGCGCATGCGGGAGAGCGGTCGTTCTTTCCGTTCACGGTGACGATTCCGTCGCTCGACGATCGCGACTACCGGATTGAGGCGGTCGCCTCGTCAGGCGGTCGCGAGTACCGCGAAGGCTACGACGCGCTGCAGCATCGCGATCTCGAGACCCGCTACCTCTATCGCGAAGCGGCGGCGGGCGTGCGCGGCATCGACGTTCGGCTGCCGGCCGGCCTCAGGGTCGGCTATGTGATGGGGGTGGGAGACGACGTGCCCGCGGGGCTGGCGCAGCTCGGCGTCGAAGTACAGCTGCTCGGCGCGCCGGACCTCGCCAGCGGCGATCTGAGCCGGTTCGATACGATCATGACCGGCACCCGGGCGTACGCCGTCCGCGAGGACCTCAAGACCTACAACCGGCGGCTGCTCGATTACGTGAAGAGCGGCGGAAACCTGATCGTCCTCTATAACACCCAGGAGTTCGTGCCGAATCAATACGCGCCGTACCCGGGGGAGCTGCCGCGCGACGCCGAGGAAGTATCGGAGGAGGACTCGCCGGTCGACATCCTCGCGCCCGCGGAGCCGGTCTTCAACACCCCCAACCGGATCACCAAGGCCGATTTCGACCACTGGGTCGAACAGCGCGGCTCGAAGTTCTGGTCGTCCTGGGCGCCCGAGTACACGGCGATGATTGCCACTGAGGACCGCGGGCAGGCGCCGCAGAAGGGGGGCTGGCTGCATGCGAAGTACGGCACCGGGCACTACACCTACTTCGCCTACGCCTTCCACCGCCAGCTGCCGTACGGCGTGCCTGGCGCCTACCGGCTGCTGGCGAACCTGCTGTCGCTCAACCGTCCGGCGGCACCGGCGCCGCCGGGCCGCTGAGCCGCCGCGCGCGACCTCACCGCGTCCGATAGCGGGCGACGTCAATCCACCGCCCGTCGACCATCACCCGCTCGACGCCGCGTATCGCGGCAATGTCGCGCGACGGGTCGCCGCGGACGACGATGAGGTCGGCTTTCAGGCCGCGCCGCAGCGTTCCGAGCTCCCGTTGCCGGTAGAGGAACGACGCCGCGGTGCCGGTGGCGGCGGTGATCGCCTCGAGCGGCGAGAGCCCGCTCTCGACCAGCAGCTCGAGCTCCCGCCACGGCGCCTCGCCGCGGCCCGCGAACGGCACTTCGGTGTGTCCGCCCATGACGAGGCGTCCGCCCTCGGCGGCCACGCGCCGCGTCAGCTGCTTCATCTTCGCGAATCCCGCCGCCATGACGGCGCCCGAATCCGCCGTGGCGCCGTCGGTCAGCACGCCCGGCCGCCGTTCGAAGACCGCCAGCGTCGGGTCAATCCACGGCCGGCGCGCCCGCAGCACGCCGTAGAGGGCGCGGGCCTCGGGACCGTCGAGGTCCGCGGCCGCGAAGACCTTGTAGCGCCCGTCCTTCCGGGCATCGTTGTCCGCCAGGACGGCCTGACGGTACGCCTCGGCGTCCCGCTCAGGGATCACGCTCGTTCCGAACGACGTGATGTGCTCGATGCCCTGCAGCCCGCTGTCGATCAGCTCGCGGGCGCTCAGAATCTCGAGATGCGCGGTGCAGGGAATCCCGCGCGCGTCGCAGACGCCGATGACGGCCCTGGCGCTTGCGAACGGCAGGCGGAAATAGATCTTGAGCGCCGACGCCCCCTCGGCGACCGCACGCTCCGCAAAGCGGCGCGCTTCGTCGGGGTCGCGCGCGACGACGGCATCGGCGGGATAGGCAGGGCGTTCGCCGTCGATGTGCGGACCGGTGGTGAAGATCCGCGGGCCCGGCAGGCCGTCGGCCGCGATCATCGCGCGCAGCGGCTCGAACCGGTCATTCCACTGACCCGGGTCGCGGAACGAGGTCACGCCGTGGCTCAGCTGCCGCAGCGCCATCGCCGGATCGGTTTCGATGTGGAAGTGCAGGTCGATCAGCCCGGGCAGGATCGTCCGGCCCGCGAGGTCGATGCGGTCGGCCCCAGCGGGCACCGTCACCGCGGCGGCGGGCCCGACCGCGGCAATGCGATCCGCCGTGATCACGATCCGGCCGTCCTCTATCGGCGCGGCGCCGGTGCCGTCGACGAGGCGGGCGTGTTCGAGGACGATCGAACGGCCGGCCGGCTGGCGGGCGGCGAGGATCGAGCCGCCGCCGGCAAACAGCGCAGCCAGCGTCAGGCGGAGCAGCGTCGGGCGGAGCAGCGTCGGGCCGGGCACGGTCGTCTCCTCGGATGCGCGATCAGCGCCAGTGGTAGCGCAGCGACAACGCCACTATCGGCTCGGAGAAGCGCCGCGACAGGTCGTTCGACCAGCGGCGCTGAAACCCGGCCAGGGCGAGCAGGTTGACGCGGCTGGTGACGGGACGTTGATACGTGGTGTTGGTCAGAATGCGGCGATCACGCCGCCGCGCCAGCCCGCCGGACGTCGGCACCAGCCCTTCGTAGATCTGCGGACGGTATTCGAATTCCATCCCGAGCTCATCACTCCGGGTGATCGGGGTCGAAAAGGCCACGCCGTAGCCGTGCCGCCTGTAGCGCTCCTGCCGGGCCCGCGACTCGCGGGTCTGGAAGCGGTAGGCGAACGCCACGTGGCTCGTGCCGAACCGCTGCTCGAATCCGCGCCCCCGCATAAGGACTGCTGCCGCTCGTCCCGGTGTGCTCGACGTAGTACTTGTAGCGGTAGGCGCCGACCAGCTGCAGCCGCGTGCTGCGCGACAGGCTCGTGGTGAGGCGCTCGACGACCTCGCCCTGCTTCGTGATTTCGCGGTCGTCGGTCGGCACCTTCCAGCTGCCGGTGGCCGCGGTCTCCAGCCGGATGTCACCGATGCGGCGCGTCATCACTGCCGACACCGCGTGGCTGACGCGGTTCCAGCGGTCGGTGCCGGTGTATTCGTTGACCGCGCCGTCGTAGCCCCAGCCGAACGCGCCGGCGGGCTCGTAGCGGAGCGACACGCCGGGGGCAAGGCCGTAGGAGCGCAGCGGGACGATCTCGCGGTTGATGTTGCCGTCGAAGGCGTTCATCAGGGTGAAATCGAGGTGCAGGCCCGACGGCTGCGCCGCGCGCGCGGCGGCGGGGCGTGGCGTCGGCGGGGCCGCCGGCGCCTCGGCCGCCGGCACTGTCTGCGCCGCCGCCATGCCCGTCGTCGTCAGCGCCAGCCCGAGGGCGAGCGCCGGGATCGACACGCAGCGGGAGCGCGGGCGCATCCCGCTAGTTTACCCGGTCGGGCTCCGCGGCCTACGGACAGGAGGTCGCGAGGTTGTTCAGTCCTTCGGCGTCCTGCGTGAACTGGGCCGAGGTCGTGCCGTTGGCGCGGGTCAGCCGCACGACGTAGAGGCTGTCGTAGTCCCCCGATGGCCAGGCCGGGACAGTCACGCCGCCGCCATAGGCGTTCATGATGTTCTGGACCAGTTCCTGGAGCTTGAGATGCTCCCAGGCGATGAACACGGTCGAAGTCGCGTAAGTGCTGCTGACGAGCGCTGCCTGCAGGCCGGCGATGTCGGTGTAGCCGAACTGCGCATTGACCGGCAGCCCAAGCCTGATCGCGGTCGGCTCGATGGTGGCGAGCGGGCGGACGTAGTAGAAGCTGCCCGCCGCATCGGGGACCTGGGGGGTCGGATTCGGCGCGAAGAGGTACTGGGGGTCGCCGTAGAGGGCCTTGAGGACCGGTGGCAGCGCGAGCGCACGCTGGAGCCCCTGGCAGGTGAGCTGGCCGTAGCCGCCGGCCGGCTTTTCGCCGTGGCGGAAGAACACCAGCGTCTCGGTGCCGGGGGCGGGCGGGGGCGCCGCGCTGGTAATGGCGGTCGAGGCAAACGTCGCGGTCGCCAGCGTGGCGGCGACGTGGCTGCTGACCGCCAGACCGACGTAAATCGTCGACCCCATGCCGATGGTGTCGGAGCCGACCGTCGTCCAGGTCGTGCCGTCGATCGAGCGGGAAGCGGTGAAGGTCGTGCCGGCGCGGGTCAGCCTGACGAACTGCGGCGCCGTACCGGCGCCACCGGAGGTGTTGGTCGAGGTCCCGCCGGTCGAGAGCCGCCGCTGGAACGCGAGTCCCTTGCCCGGGCTGACGAGCATGAAGGCGTGGCGCGATCCGGCGGCGAGCGTCTCGCGCATCATGACGCCTGCCTTCGTCCACGACGACACGTAATCTTCGCCCGTGACCTGCGCGACAATCGAGCCGTCGCCGGTCAGCGGGGCGTAGACGAAGCGGAAGGCGTCGGCCGTCCCCCAGACGTCCGCGCCTGCCCCCTGGACCGTAAAGGCGTCGCCGCTGCCGCTCGCGCTCCCGGCAGCGCCGACGGCGCCGATATCCGTCGTACTCCAGCCGCCAGGGAGTGGCTGGGCTGACGCGGAGCGTCCCGCGAAGACCAGCAGGGCCAGGATGAAGATTGGGGCGATGCGGATGGACGGTCTGGTCAACAGGATCCTCTGGGTAGGCGGTACGTCCGGCTGTCACGCTCCTCCAGGTACAGGGGAGGCGCAGCGCGTGCGTCCGCGAACTGCTTGTTCGTTTTGAGCCGCTGCGAGAGAGCCGGCGACATCGCCGGCTGCAGATGCGCCCTCGGGTGCAAGATGACGGCCGCGCCCCAGCGGCGTAATAGACCTAATAATGGCGTACTTCGATGGCGGGATGTCGCACACTCGATTGGTGCCGCGATTTACAACTGATCCATTTGGTAAGAGTTACGTGCCGCTATGAACGCAGGTACTCGCCTCGCAGCTGTCATCTTCGGGCTCCCGCCCGCCGCGGTCGGGAAGTTCAGCGCCGTTTTTCGCGCCGATCTGGCGCCGCAGCTGGCTCTGGGCGACCTTGTTCGGCGCCGCCTTCACCATCAGGACCGCGCTGGACTGGCTGGCGCCGCCGGCTGATTTTCAGACACGCTCGACCATCTCGACCGCCGTCGGCGTCGCCCTGCTGCTGATGGCGTCGTTCCACGCGTCACTTCGCTCCGGCTCTCTCACGGCCGGGCTGCTCTCGTCGGTCGCGACCGCGGGACTCGGCGGCCTCATCGGTGCCGCCGGAGCTGCCTGCCTGCTCGCCGCCTGGCACGACCCGGCAACCATGCAAGCCATCGCGCACAGCGGCGGGCTTGGAGAGGTCTTCACGTTTCCCGTAATGCTGCTCATTCCCGCCGTCGTCGTCGGCACATTGGGAGGCCTGGCCGGCGCGGCCGCCGCCCGCTGGCGGCGGGGGGCATAGTCGGTCATCTTGCTCCGCCCATCTGCCGGCGGCCTCAGTCCGGCAGTGTGACCGTCAGTCCGAGGTCTGCCGGCAGATCGCGCAGCTGGTTTGCTCCCCACCGTCTGCGCAACTGCGTCCCTGCTCCCTTCCCCCCATTGTCGGCGCGGTCCGGCCCGACGCTGTAGACCACGAAGCCCTGCGGCAGCCTCTTGTAGAGCAGCGGGCCCCCGCTGAAGGGGTCGACAGGAACCGCTGACAGCATCTGATGGCACCAACTCCGGGAGGCTCGAGGGCAACATACCGGAATGGACTTGTCGATATCGATCGACGGCCAGAGTGATCAACGCGCTACGCACCACCGCCAGCAGCGTGCCGGTGTATTTCGCGCGCCTCCGCTGAATGCTTGTCGCCGCCTGCTTTCGTCCGGCGCTGCTGAACGCATAACGCTCGCCCGTCAGGGGAGGTTCGGCGGCAAGGTCCGCTCCCGGCACATCCAGCCGCGCCGGCCACGGCTGTCGCGCCTGTTCCAGAAACGTTGTCATCAGGCGTACCTCGCCGATGGTGAGGTGCATCACATAGGGACGAAGCATCGCCCAGGCGGCGTCCCTCCTGAGCGGGCCGCCCGGTGGCCCCGGCGCGAAGTCTGTAAAACGGCGTCTGTCAGCGTCCCAGTTATGACCGAGGGTGAAGGCCCGTTCGGCTAGAATGACGCGCTCCAGCAGATCGTCTTGATCCAGCGCACCCAGGGCCGTGCGCAGCTCCGCCGATTTTTCGGCCGAGAGGCCGAGAGCGAGGATGGCGGGGATAGCTCCGACCGCTCGGCCGACAGGAGCGGTAGCGAAGAGCATGTTGACGGTGACGGCATCCCGTTCTCCGAGCAGGCGCCGGCAGATGGTCAATTGCTGCACCGCGGCGTCGACGGCGCCGTCCGCATCCCTGGCGGCGATCCGTTCGAGGGTGCGGACGTCCGCAAGCTGCGCCAGCTGGATGAGTCCATTCACACGCAGATAGGAGTCGGTCACCGGTCGATAGCGCTCGATGCGGGTCGCCTTTGCCAGCATCGACTCCGCATCGCGGTTGCTCTCGAGCCAGGTTCTGAGCTGAGGCATGAGCGCTTCCGTCTCGCTGCCCCCGGGAAAATCGAGACGACGAAGCAGCGCGTCGTCGCCCTCGAGCCCGGTGACGTCGACCAGCGCCGCTCCGGCGTCGTAGTAGCGCGAGGCGTCCGCGAGGCCGTCGGGCCGGCGCCACACGAACGCCGCGGAGACCGGTTCACCGCGACCGCGGATCTCGTCGACCGTGCGGGCCATGCGCCGCGCTTCGATGTAGTCCCACACGGTCCACGCAGCGATCGGCAGCAGAAGAACCAGCAGCAGGATGGCCGCCCGGCGGAGTGCGGGGCGCACTGGAGCCTGGTCCCGCGGTTCCGATGTCCTCACCGCGCCTCCACTTCCTGCGGCGCCGGGAGCGCCACGGTCGACCGCCACAGTGTTTCATCGATGATCCACGCATCATCCCCAAGGGCCGCCCGCGCGGCTGTCGCCTCGGCCGCCCGGCTGGCCGGCACCACGGCACTGCGGGCCTCGGCATAAATATGGGCGGTGACAGAGCGCAGCCCGAGGATCGAAACGAGCAGTGCCGCCGCCGCGGCGACCCAAGGCCAGGTCCGAGCCGGCCGATGAACGCCGACAATCCGCGCCCTGAGACCCGGAGGCGGAGCGGCGGGACGCAGCCCGCCCATCGTTTGCAGGATCTCCTCGTCAGTCACCCTGTGTCCTCTTTCCGAGCGCCGCCTTCAGATGGTCGAGCGCATACCGATAGCGGCTGGCAACCGTATTCGGCGGATCGCCGGTGAGGTCCGCGACCTCTTTGAAGGTTCGTCCCTCGAACACGTGCAGATGCACCACCTCGCGCTGTTCCGGCAACAGCGCGGCGATCGCCCGGCTGAGCGTCAGGCGCTGTTCCTCGCTCACCGCCGGCCCGTCGGCAGCCTGTTCGAGCAGCGCATCCTCCAACGGCGGTCCGCGGCGGACCTGTTCATGTCGAAGGGTTGAGTAACAGGCGTTCCTGACCGCCCGGCGCAAGTACGCTTCTTCGTTCTCGATATCGCGGGCCGGTGCCGCGAGGAGCGCGGTGAAAACCTGCTGGACCGCGTCTTCCGCTGCCTCCGGCCGGGCCAGAATCATCAGCGCATACCGATAGAGCGAGGCGCCGTACGCGTCGTAGAGGCGGCCTGCCTCATGCTGCGGCGCCATTCTCAGAGCCATAGACGCGCGGGGTCGGGATTTTTGTCTCGGCGGGCGGCAGGGCAGGTACGGCGGGTCCGTGACCCCACGAGTGATGGACTTTCCGATCCAGGGGGGTCAGGGCCGATCGTCTGATGAATCAACAACTTGGCGTAAAGATGAGTGTCCCCCTTAGGGGGTCTGGTAGATGCGGATCTCGGCCGGTTGGGCGCCTCGGTGGGGGACAGCGACCCGACGGCTCGATCTGAAAGGATTCCGGATGCCCGGCCAGCTTGGCCTGGCCGACGATGGTGCCGTCGGCGGCGCTGACCGCCGCCAGCGCGCCTGCGCCGTAGCCCACGTAGATGCGTTTCGACGCCGCCTCGTACCGTACGTTGTCCGCATCGTCTCCGAGCGCCACGCTGCGGGTCAGGCTGAGGCCGGCCGCATCCAGGAGCTGGACGCCCGTTCCTTCGCCGTTCGCCACCGCCACAATGATCAGATCCGGGGCCGCGGCGATTCCTTGCGGCTCGCGGAATCCGCCCAGCGTTTTCAGATGGCGTCTGGCCTTCAGGTCCAGCACCTCGACGGTGTTGTTGCCGAGCGCCGCCACGAACAGCCGCTGCGCCGCCGGATCGTACGCGAGGTGATCGATTCGACCCTCGACGCCGGGCAAGGCCACGGCGCCGACGACGGTCAGCGGCGCCTGGCTGGCTGCGGCCTGAACCATCAGTGCGAGGAGGGGCATCACGGGGTGCACACGCATGACGGGACTCCTAATCGAAACCACGAAGAAATGTTGTCGGCGCCATGCTGACGACGTCGTCCTGGCGTCTGCGGTCAAGATGCTGACGATTCTTTGCCGCGGCGACGGAATCATCCAACCGTCGCCGCAAAACTCCGCCTCAGACCATCATCCGTCCATTCGAGAAGCTCGAGCCATGCGCAAGTCTCTTCTCGCAGTCCGACCGTCGCCGCACGGGCTGACGTCCGCGCGGATGACCCGGCCGGGTCGGCGTGCATGGCGGCACGGCTGACCGAAAACGAAGGCCGTTCGCGATCAGGGGGGTGCCACCAGAATCTCGAGACGGCTCAATAACTTAGCCTAAAGATGAGTGTCCCCCTGGGGCGGGGGATCACGAGCCGCCAAGGCTAAAATCCCCCCAATGGGGACACTCATCTTTAGGCTAAATCGTTGATTCGATTGAGTAGGTGACGCGAAGGCCCTCGATCGGACGGGCGGCCGTCAGACCTCCCTTTCGTGCGGCGAACGCGCACCGCCGGCTGAGATCGACCTGATGCCCCGATGGCCGGAACCCGGACGGACGGCGGCGGACCGATGGCATTTCTGTGACATCGCAAAGATCCACAGCGGGCCGGGGAGGTCCGATGGACAATGCGAATGCATCCGTCCACGTTCTCACGTCATACGAAATCCGAGGGCATCATGCGCACAGCAGTCATCGCGGCGATCGCGCTTCTGATTGCGGGTTCCGGGCTCCACGCCCAGGACCCGAAATCCGGTCAGTACAAGGTGTTGAAGACCGTCCGCACCGGCGGCGACGGCGGCTTCGACTACGTTTACGCCGACTCGGCCGGCCGCCGGCTGTACGTGCCGCGCAGCGGCGCCAACGCCCGCATCTCGGTCTTCAACCTCGACACGCTCGAACCGGTCGGAGAGATTCCCAAGGTCAGCGCGAGGGGCGCGGCGGTCGACCCGTCTTCGCACCACGGCTTCTCGAGCAGCAAGCCAGTCGCGATGTGGGACACCGGGACGCTGGCCGTCCTCAAGACGATTGACGTCGACGGCAATCCCGACGGCATCCTCTTCGATCCCTTCAACGCCCGCGTCTACGTGCTCAGCCACAGCGCGCCGAACGTCACCGTCATCGACGCGAAAGACGGCGCCGTCGTCGGCAAGATCGACCTCGGCGGCGCCCCGGAACAGGCGGTCACCGACGGCAAGGGGCATCTCTACATCGATCTCGAAGACAAGGACATGGTGGCCGTTGTCGACGCCAAAACCCTCACCGTGACGGCGAAGTACCCGCTCGGCGGCAAGGGCGGGGAACCCGCCGGACTGGGCTTCGACGTCAAGAACGGCGTGCTGTTCGTCGGCTGCCACGATCCGCAGACGATGGTCGTGATGAACGCCGCGGACGGCAAGATCATCACGGCGCTGCCGATCGGCGCCGGCGTCGACGGCACGCTGTTCAATCCGGCGACGATGGAGGCGTTCAGCTCGCAGGGGGACGGGACGCTGACGATCGTCAAGGAGAACAGCCCCACCAGCTTCGCGGTCGCGCAGACCGTGAAGACGATGACGCGCGCCAAGACGCTGACGCTGGACACGAAGACGAACCACGTCCTGCTGATTGCCGCCGAGTTCACGCCGCCGCCGGCGCCAGCGGCTGATGCACCGCCGCCCGCCGCCGGCCGCGGGCGGGGCCGGGGCCAGCTGGTGCCCGACTCATTCACGATCCTGGTCGTCGGCAAATAGCGCCGCCCAGACCGCTCATCCGGCTCAGCGCGCCGGCACGGACGCGGCCTGATCGATCGTGACGATCGTGTCGATCGGCGGAGCGGGGTAGCGGACCGTCGGACCGTTCGCCCAGCGGACTTCGAGGGCGGCGATTTCCGTCGCCGTCCCAAGGCCGAAGTGCAGCCGCAGGTCCGACTGCGATATCTGGCCGCGGCCGCTGGCGACCTCGCCGCGGACACGGCGCCCGCCGGCGGTCACGAAGACGACCGAGCCGATGGCATCTCTCGGGCACTTCGCGGCGGGGTCGCCTCTGAGACGGACCGCCAGCCAGTGGCCCCGCCCCGTGCCTTCGTTGTGGGCGAGCGTCGGCGCCGCGTCGATGTTGTTGATCACGATGTCGAGGCCGCCGTCGTTGTCGATGTCGGCGATCGCCGCGCCGCGCGACGTCCGCGGCGTCGTCAGGCCCGGACCCGCCGCCGCCCCGACCTCCTCGAACCGCTGCCCGGCCAGGTTCCGGAAGAGCAGCGCGCGCTGTGCGTAAGAGGTGTTCCAGTCCATCCGATCGGCGGCGGGATACACGTGGCCGTTGACAGCGAGGAGATCGAGCCAGCCGTCGTTGTCGAAGTCGAGGAAGCCGGTGCCCCAGCCGAGAAACGGCACCGACGGCTGCCCGGCGCCCGCCCTGAAGCTCACGTCCGAGAACATCGTCCCGTCCTGGTTGTGATAGAGGACGTTGAAGTCGTCCGCGAAATTGGTGACGTGGATGTCGTCGCGGCCGTCGTTGTCGTAGTCGCCGATCGCCACGCCCATGTGCGCCTGCTCGCGGCCGTTGGCGTCGAGCGCGGCCCCCGATGCATAGCTGACGTCCTCGAACCGTCCCTGGCCGAGGTTGTGGTAGACGAAGTTCGGACCTGAGTCGTTGGCGACCAGCAGATCCAGCTTGCCATCGTCATCCATGTCGAACCACGCCACGCCAAACCCGTAGCGGCCCCTGGCATCGACGACGCCGGCGTCGCGGGTGACGTCGGTGAAGCCGCCATGGCCGTTGTTGCGGAACAGGTGATCCGGCGCGCCCGGCAGGCCGCGCGGACCACACATGACCCGTTCGCCGCGATACGTGCAGACGCCCGCTCCGGCGGAGTAGGCCGCCCCCATGCCGACCGAGCGCGCGCCGGCCGAGGTCTCCGGGCCGACCACCGATGGCTGCGACGGCGACGGCGGCAGTTTGTTGACATCGAGGCTGACGTAGCCGGCGACGTAGAGATCGAGGAACCCGTCGCCGTCGAAATCGCCGAAGGCACAGCCGGTGGACCAGCTGTCGATCGCCACGCCGGCCGGGCCGGCGATGTCGGTGAATCGGCCGCCGTCGTTGCGATAGAGGCGGTTGATGCCGAAGTTGGTGACGTAGATGTCCTCGTCGCCGTCGTTGTCGATATCGCCGACGCAGACCCCCTGTCCCCAGCGCTCATTGGCGAGGCCCAGCGTCTCGGTCACATCGCGGAACGTGCCCTGGCCGAGGTTGCGGTACAGCGCCGCGCGCGGCGCCGGACGCCCGGCGCGAACGAGATCCAGCGTCGAGCCGTTCACCAGGTAGATGTCGGTGAGGCCGTCGTTGTCGTAGTCGAACGTCGCGACGCCGGAGCCGGTGACGTCGGTGATGTAGTTCTTGGCGGCGTCTCCGGACACCTGCCGGAATCCGGCCAGCCCGGCCCGCGAAGTAATGTCGGCGTAGCTGACGCCAGGCGCGGCGTGGGGCGACGCCGGCGGAATGTGGACGGTCGGGGCCAGGGTCTGCGCGGTGACGGCGGCGGCACAGAGGCAGAGGGCGATCGGGAACGCCGGAACCTTCACCGGCGGCCTCTGCCGTCGTCGCCGGGACTCGCAGGGGCCGGGTCGGTTGCGCGGGCGCCGGCCTCGGCGGCCGCTAGCGCCTCGGCCTTGCCGAACGCCGCGGCGGCATTCGACTTGTCGTTCTGTGCCTGGTAGGCGCGCCCCAGCGCGTAGTAGGCCTCGCTCATGCCCGGCTCGAGCGTGATGGCACGCTGCAGCGCGGCGACGGCTTCGGCCGGGCGGCGCAGACGGGTCAGTGCGCCGGCCAGACCCACCCAGGCAACGGCGGCGCGTGGGTCGCGAGCGGCGGCCTGCTCGAAGTGCTTCAGCGCCGGCTCGTCATTCTGCCGCGCACTCTCGCACACGCCGAGCCCGTAGGCCCCCTCGAAGCTCGGCCCGCAGCGCCTCCGCCTTCTCGTACAACGGCATCGCCTCCTCGCAGGCGAGGCGGATGCGCCGCAGCCTGGCCAGCCCGAGCAGCGCCTCGAGCATCTCCGGCCGGACCGCCAGCGCCGCCTCGTATTCGGTTTCGGCAGCCGCCCGCCGGTCCTGGGCGTCGAGCGATTCAGCGAGCAGCTGATGCAGGCGCGGCGACTGCGGCGCGATCGCTTCGAGGCGGTCGAACTGCGCCTGCGCGAGACGGCCCGCGATCAGGCCCTGATAGTACAGGGCGTCGACGTCGCGGGCATCAGCCGCCAAAGCGCGGCGCACCTCGCGATAGGCCGGGTCGAGACGATTCGCGTCCATGTGAATGCGGGCGAGGAGCACATGGCCACGCGGGTCGGACGGATGCTGTTTGAGGTACGCTGTGGCGAGCTGAAGCGCGCGGTCGGGATCACCCGAGGACAGTGCGCGACTCGCTGCGGCGATGCCGATCTCGGGCGCGGCCGGCCGAGGCTGCGCGCCGAGGAGCGGGCCGCCGCTGGCGAGCAGTCCGACGATCGCGCCGGTGCGCAGGACCCGGCGGGGAAGGAACCACTCTCGCATGGGACAGCCTGGAGCGAGGCTACCAACAGGCCGGCGGCACTGTCAACGCGCGCGCCGTCGTCCCGTGCCGCCGCTGGTGCTGGCCTGCGCCGTACTTGCCTGCGCCGTCGCCGGCTTGCCGGCGCGCGAGAGCCCGCGCATTGCCTTTGCCGACGTCGCGGCGGCCCGTCGCGTCGCGTTTACGCACGACGGTTCGCCGACCGCGCAGAAGTATCTGCTGGAGACCATGGGATCCGGCGCCGCTGTCTTCGATGCCGACAACGACGGCCGCCTCGATATTTTCTTCACCAACGGCGCGGCGCTCCAGGATCCGATGCCGAAGGGGGCGCGACCCGTCAAGCAGGGCGGCCGCTTCTTCAATCGACTCTTTCATCAGACCTCGGCCGGTGTGTTCGAGGACGTGACCGAGCGCGCCGGCCTCGCCGGCGAAGGCTACGGCATGGGGGTGGCAGTCGGCGACTACGACAACGACGGATTCGCAGACCTCTACGTCACCGCCTATGGCGGCAACAAGCTGTACCGCAACCGCGGCGATGGGACGTTCGCCGATGTGACCACGGCCGCGGGGGTGGCGGGCAGCGGCTGGTCGACCAGCGCCGCCTTCGTCGATGTCGACGAGGACGGCCGGCTCGATCTGTTCGTCGCGCGCTACCTGTCCTGGTCGTTCGAGACGAACGAGTACCTGCGGCCAGCCGCCGCCCGGGCCGCGCGCCTACTGCCACCCCGATCGGTATCCTGGCATCGCCTGCCTGCTGTTCCACAACGACGGCAACGGCCGCTTCACCGAAATCGGACAACGGGCCGGCATCGCCGACGCCGGCGGCAAGTCGCTCGGTGTGGCGATCGCCGATTTCGACAGGGACGGCCACGTCGACATCTTCGTCGCCAACGACTCGGTCCGCGAGTTCCTGTTCCGCAATCGCGGCGGCGGCGTCTTCGAAGAGGTCGCGCTGGCCGGCGGCGCGGCGCTCGACCAGGACGGCCGCCCGTTTGCGGGCATGGGCGTCGTCTTCGACGATCAGAACAACGACGGCTGGCCGGACCTGCTCGTCACGACGCTCTCGAATCAGCTCTACGCCGCCTTCCGCAACGACGGGGCAGGGCGGTTCACCTATGCGACCCACACGACCGGCCTGGCCGACATCACGCGCCTGTGGTCCGGCTGGGGCCTTGCGCTGGTCGATGCCGACAACGACGGCCAGCGCGATCTCGTCGTCGCCCAGGGCCATGTCCTCGACACCATCGAGGCGACGTCCCCGCACCTGCGCTACCGCCAGCCGCTGCTGTTCGCGCGCGGCGCCGGCGGACGCTTCGTCGATGTCTCGACGACCGTCGGGGACCTCGCCGCCCGGCCGTTCGCCGGCCGCGGCCTCGCGACCGGCGACCTCAACGGCGATGGTCTGGTGGACGCGGTGGTGACGACGATGAACGGTCCGGCGCTGGTGCTGCTGAACACCAGCGAGCGCACCGGCCACTGGATCGGGGTGCGCCTGGCCGGGACCCGCAGCAACCGCGACGGCATCGGCGCGGTTATCGAGGTCACGGCGGCGTCGGGAGCGAAGCAGTACGCAACGGTGAGCGCGACCGGCAGCTATCTGTCCGCCAGCGATCGGACGGTGCACTTCGGGCTCGGGGCTGACACCGCCGCGTCGATGGTGATCCGCTGGCCCGGCGGGACGGTGCAGACCGTCGATCGATTGCCAGTGGATAGAATCTCGACGATCGCGGAGCCGCCTGCGGGGACGTCTAGCGGACGACTTCGATAATCCGCAGGAACTCCTGCGCCTGCGCGGCCCGCTTGTCCTGGAGCACCTTCAGCCGCTCGGTCTGCGCGTCCTGCCGCGGATCCTTCGTCCGTCCGTAGAGCATGGCGAGGTTGACCGCCGCGGCGTAGTTGTCCGGGTCGAGCTCGACGGCTTTGGCCAGCGACCGCCCGGCTTCGGCGTAGGCGCCGGTTCGCGTCTGGATCAATCCGAGCTCGGCCCAGGCCTCGGCGTAGGCCGGATAGATCGCGAGCGCGGCGTCGATCTCGCGGCGGGCGGTATCCAGGTCATTCGCCTGACGCGCGATTCTGCCGAGGAAATAGTGCGCCCCGGCGGCGGTCTGCGGGTGGCGGACGGCCTCGCGCAGGTCGGCCGCCGCGGCGTCGAACTGCCCGCTGTGGAAGCGCGCCACGCCGAGCGCGAAGCGGCCCCGCGGATCGTCGGGGGCGAGGGCGAGGTACTTCTCGAAATACGGCAGCGATTCGGACGGCTCGTGGCGGAACATCGACACCGCGCCCATGGCGTAGTTGACGAGCGCGTTCTCCGGCGCCAAAGCGACCGCCTTCTTGAGCGACTCGTAGGCCTCGCTCCCGAGGTTCAGCTCGACGCAGACGATCCCGAACAGGAAATGAACCGTCGCGTTCGACGGCTCGAGATCCCGGGCGTGCGCCAGGTAGCCGAGCGCGCCGTCGTGATCGCCGAGCTTGTCGGCGGCGCGCGCCAGGTCGATGAGGACAGGCACCCGCGGGCCGCCCAGCGCGGCCGCGCGCTCGAAGACCGCCCGCGCCTCGCGCTGTCGCCCGCGGCCGACGTAGATGCGGCCCAGCGCCTGCAGCGACTCCGCCGTCGCCAGATGGCGGCGATCGAGCTCCTCGAGCAGCTGCGCCGGCACCTCGTCGCTCGGCAGGTGATCGAATGCCGGCATGACCGCGAGAATGTCGGGCGCGCTCAGCTGCGGATCGGCCGCCAGCGCCCGAACCGCCGCCGCGGCTCCCGCCCCATTGCCGGCGCCGGCGAGATCGACCGCCAGCAGGACCTGGACGTGCGGCTGGCGGCGAACTTCGGCGGGAAGACGCTCGACCAGCGGGCGCGACGCCGCGAACGCACCGTCGAGCGCGAGCAGAAATCCCGACTGGTAGAGGGCTTCGGCGTTCGACGGCTGAACGGCAAGCAGCCGGTCGTAGACCTCGAGCGCCCTGGCCCGCGCGCCCCGGTCCTGCGCGGATTGCTCCTGATACAGCCGGCCGAGGTTCTCGTACGGCGCAACCTCGCGGGGCCCGAGCTGGATGGCGGTTCGGAAGTGGCTCTCTGCCGAGGCGAAGGCGCGGTCTTCGGCGTCGAGGACGCCGGCGAGGTTGTGCAGCGCCGGATCGCGCGGATGATCGGCCAGGGCGGCCGAGAGCGCCGCACGCGCGCCGGCCAGGTCGTCGCCGCCGAGGAGCGCATTGATCTGCCGGAGGACGGCGGCCGGGGCGAGATCCGGGCGCGCCGCCTGACGCAGCACGGGCTCCGCCGGGTGGGCCTCGGCGCGCCCCGGCTGACCGGCGAGCAGCGCCGTGCAGGCGATCGCGACGGCCCGGGCCGCGCCGGTCATGGCTGTCGCACCGCCCGCTGCGCGTCGTGCAGCCGCTGGAATTGCGCGAGAGCGGCGCCTGCCTCTTCGCTCCGTCCCAGCCGGCGGTAGATGCGGGCCAGCGCGTAAAGCGGTTCCGCGTAGTCGGCGTCGAGGCTGCCCGCCCGCGTCAGCGCGGCGACGGCGGCGTCGAGGCGGTTCTCCTGCTCGAGCAGCATTCCGAGCTGGTAGTGCGCCTGCGGCAGCGCGGCGTCGTAGCCGACCGCTTCCCGCAGCAGCGCCTCGGCTTCTGCCGCCTGGCCGAGATTGCGCAGCAGGATGCCGAGGTTGAGCGCCGGCCACGGCGACCGCGAGGCGGCGCGGCGGTTCAGTGCGATTGCCTTGCGGTAGCAGGTCAGCGCCTGGTCCTGCTGATTGAGGGCCTCATAGGTCAGGCCCAGGTTGTCGTACGCCCGGACGAAGGCGGGATCGCGCTCGATGGTCTGCCGGAACCTGTCGATGGCGGCGTTGTACTGGCCCGCATCGTAGTCGAGCCGGCCGAGCCAGTAGCGGTAAGTGGCGGCTCTCCGGCTCCGCGGCGGCGAGTCGCTCGAGCTCCGGCCGGGCCCAGTCGCCGCGGTGGAGCGAGATGTAGGCGAGGACCAGGCCGTAGCGGGCGCGGTTCGGCAGCGGGCGGATGGCATCCGCCTTCTTGAAGGCGATGGCGGCGTTGAGCGGCTTGCGGTCGATGAGGAAGACGCTGCCGAGGACTTCGAGCAGCGCCGGGGAATCGGGCGTCCGCTCGATGGTGGTGGCGAGCAGCTGCTCGGCCTGCTCCCAGTCGCGCCCCTTCAACGCCTGCTCGATCGCGCCGCCGCGGTAGGCGGCCGGCAGGTCGGCGGCTGATGGCGGCGCCTGCTGCGCGGCCACGCCCGTACCCGCAAGCGCGAGCACCCAGGGGAGCAACGACGACGGCCGCATCGTGGCGGGCTACCGCTTCTTTCTGGCCGCCTCGATATCCGCCCGCAATGCGCGCGCAGCCGCGCTTGCCGGCGCGATGGCCTGCTCGCGGGCGACCTCCGCCGCAGCCTCGTCCAATCGTCCCTCATCGAGGTGAATCCGGGCAAGCGCCAGGTGGATTCCGGCCAGCCGTGGGTCGAGCCGCGCCGCGTCCTGGAAGGCGGCCGCCGCGAGGTCGGCGCGACCCTGTGCCAGGTACTCTCCGCCGAGCGCCTCGGCGAGCCGCGCCGAGTGGGGGCTGACCGCCCGCAGTCGCTCGTAGGACTGCTGCGCCAGCTTCAGGTATGCCTTGCCGAGCCGGTAGGCGTACTCGTCGCTGTCGGGCGCCAGGTCGGTGAGCCGCCGGTATTCCTCCACCACGCCGGCCACATTGCCGGTGCGTTCGAAGGCATCGGCGAGCTGCAGGTGCGCCGCCGGTTCGTTGGGCATCAGCCGCACCGCGTGCCGCAGCTCGGCTTCGGCGTCGGCCGGCCGTCCGAGCGCCAGCAGGCTCGCCCCGGCGAGCAGCCGCGCCGGCCCGAACGACGGCTCGAGGCGGGCGGCGGCGCGAAACTCGACGAGCGCCTGGGCGTCGCGTCCGCGCTGCTGCAGGACGATGCCGAGGTTGTGGTGGACGAAGGCGCGTTCGCCGCCCCCCTCCAGCACCTCCCTGAACGTGCGCTCGGCGGCGTCGAGATCCCCCTTCTTGAGTGCGTCGACGCCGGCCGTGAAGCGCGCCGCCAAAGCGGGCGGGAGCTCCTGCGGCGACCCGGAAGCCGGCAGTGTCCCGGGACGCGGCTGCGCCCCGAGTGCCATCGTGCCGGCGGTCAGCAGGACGGCGACCGAAATCAGGGCTCGGGGCAGGGGTCGCGACAGGAAAAACATGGATGAAAAGAGACGGGCGCCACGATCCGGGGATCGTGGCGCCCGTCGATTACCGTTCGATTCGGATCGTCAGAACTCGAAGCGTGCCGCGACCTGCATCGTCCGCGGCTCGGTGACCGATCCGTTCCACTTGCCGAAGTCCGGGCTCGACAGGTCGTTGTTGAACGCCAGCGCGCCCCACTCGCCGGGGTTGCTGAACATGTGCCAGTTCCACAGGTTGAAGATCTCGAAACGAATCGAGAAGTTGGTTGAACCAGGCAGACGGGTGTTCTTGATGAACGACATGTCCTGGTTGTGATAGCCGAAGGTGCGCACCGATTCCTCGATGCGGTTGCCCTTGCCGTAATAGAAGTTGAAGGCGTCGACCGATTCGAAGGCGCCCTTGTTGAACAGCGGCCCCTTGGCCGGATCGAAGCTGCCCTTGTCCTGCGCGAACACCGCCCCGGCGTTGGTGATTGCCGGGATGCAGCCGACCCGGAGCTGGCCCGGCACGTTGCAGAAGCTCGACCGGAAGTAGGTCGGCAGCCCGGACGAATAACGCGCAATCGTGCTGACCTGCCAGCCGCCGATGAGCACGTTGGCGGCGCCGCCCTGGTTGAGATACTTCCGGCCGGTGCCGAAGGGCAGCTCGTAGACGAACGCCGCCGAGAGGACGTGGGGGGTGTCGGTCGAAGCGATCGCTTCGTTACGCCCCTTCTCGAATGGCGAGATGACGCCCTGGAGACCGCTCCAGGTGCCGGCCTCGCGCTGGGTGTTGTCCGACCCGCTCGAGATCGTCTTCGACAGGGTGTAGGAGACGAGCGCGTAGGTCCCGCCCGAGAAGCGCTTCTCGAGCTTCATCTGCAGCGAGTTGTAGTGTGACTGGCCGTGGTTCTCGTTGAGCCCGGTCAGCTCGCTGCAGTATTGCGGATACGGCCGGAGCGCCTGCGCGACCGACGGCGCGCACCCGGTCATCTGCTGGACCCAGCCCGGGTAGGGCAGCGCGACGCCGTCGACACTCGTGTCGCCCGGTTTGAACTCGTCGTAGAGCGCCGCGCCCATCGACAGGTATTTCGGGTCGATGGCGTTGATCGGGTCGATGCTCGACGGCAGCCGCCGCCCGGCGCTGCCGACGTAGGCGACGCTCAGTGAGAGGTTCTGGGCGAGCTCGCGGTCGACCGTGACGTTCCACTGGTGGGCGTACGGGCGCTTGTTCGCGTCCACGGGTCGATAGAGCAGGCTCTGGCCGTTCTGATAGTCGGATCGGATGATCGGCGGCTTCTCGAAGTTCTGGGGAAGTCCCTGATCGAGGAAGAACGCCGGCTGGATGCCGCCGAGCGTGGTGCTGAAGCTCGGCGTGTTCGAGAAGCCGTCCTGCGAGATGCCGCCGCCCCAACCCGGATAGAACGCCTGCGTGTAGAAGATGCCCCAGCCGCTGCGCAGCACCGTCTTCTGGTTGAGGCGGTAGACGCCGCCGAGCCGCGGCGCGAAGCCGCCGTACCAGTTCTTCTCGGGATACGGGGCGCCGTAGCTGGCGGTCCCGTAGCCGTTTCCGGCGAACGCCAGCCGGCCGGGGCGCCCGCCCGCCCCGGGGTTGGCGCCGCTCGGATCGAAGAACGAGAAGACGTCGTACTTCTCGGACGACGGCGAGTAGTAGTCCCAGCGCATGCCGTAGTCGAACGTGAGCTTGTCGCCGATCCGCCAGGTGTCGCCGGCGTGGACGATCCAGGCGTGCTGGCGCGGGTAGACGTTGGCGACATCACGGAAGGTGGCGCTGCCGCCGTCGACCGCACCGATCAGGAAGCTGGCAATCGGGCTGCCGCTGTTGATCCCGACCAGCCCGGTCGAGCCGCGGCCGAAGTTGAAGCTGCCGGCCTGGTTGCCGTTGCCATGGATGTTGCCCATGATCTTGCGCCATTCCATCCCGACTTTGACGCTGTGGTTGCCGGTTGCCCAGGTCACGGCATCGTTGATGATGAAGGTCGGGCGGGTCGTGACGTTGCCGATGTTGATCCCGGCATTCGACCCGTAGGTTGCGAAGCCGTCGCTGAACGACATCTGCGGCGGCACGTTGTAGCCGGCGACTCCCTTGATCTTCGGGAAATCGTTGACGAAGTCCTGGTTGACCGAGCCGTAGCCTTCATTCCGGTTCAGGTAGCCCATCGACATGTGGTTGAGCAGGGTCGAGGTGAAGATGCGGTCGTAGTTGAAGCGGTTGACCCACGAGTTCTGCGGATCGGAGTAGCTGTCGTTCGAGATCGGCTGGGGCAGCGTCGAGGCGAATTTGGCCGGCGCGCGCTGGTGCCAGATGCTCGTGAACATGTGGTCCTTGCTGCCGATCTGCAGATCGTAGCGCCCCATGTAGTAGTCGGAATTGCCGAGAATCGTGTCCGGGATGGCCGGCGCGAGGTAGTTGTTGAGCGGACCGCTCGCGGTCGGTGTCGGCAGCGCCTTCAGCCACGGCTGGATCAGCGGGCTGATCCGCGACGGGCAGATGACGTTCGGCGTGTTGCCGTCGCAGCCCATGAACTGATCCTTGATGAAGCCTCCCTTGCCGTCGGGGCGGATCGTCAGCGGGTCGTAGATCGGGATCAGGTTGCCGTTGGCGTCGCGCCAGTCGGTGAAGTCGCCGTTGCGCTCCCGCAGCGACGGAATCGACAGCGTCGGCTGGTTCGATCCGCCGGTCTGGCGGTAGCCCTCGTGGTCGAAGTAGAAGTAGCTCTTCCACCGGTCCGCCCACAGCCCCGGCACCTTCGCCGGGCCGCCGATGTTGACGCCGTAGTTGTTGCGCTTGAACGGCGGCTTGCTGTCGGCCCCCCACTGCTTCGCCTTGAGCGACTGGTCGCGGTGGAACTCGAACACCGATCCGTGGAACGAGCTGCCGCCGGACTTCGTCACCGCCATGATCTGCCCGGAGGTCGACGACCCGTACTCCGGCGCGAAGTTCGACGTCAGGATCTTGACCTCGCTGACCATGTCGGGGGACATCGGGAAGTCCTGGAAGATCGACACCATGCCGCCCTGGCTCATGAAGCCCTGCTGCATGCTGACGCCGTCGACCGACGCCTCGTCACCCGACTGCAGGCCGCCGTTGATGCGCGCGTCGAAGGCGTTCGATCCGCCGCCGGTGCTGACGCCGGGCATCAGGATCGCGAAGCCGGCGGCGGCGCGCGGGCCGCTGTTCATGAGCAGCGGCAGCTGCTGCAGCGTCTCGGGCGAGATGCCGTGCTCCTGCGTCGCGGTCTGGCTCAGCACCGAAGCGCCGCCCATGACTTCGACCTTCTGCTCCTGGGTGCCGATCGGCAGCGTGATCTCGACGCGCTGCACCGAGCTCAGCGTCACTTCGATGTCGGCATGAGTGACCTGCTGGAAGCCTTCCTTGACGGCCTCCACCGAATACTTGGCCGGGGCGAGGTTGCGGAAGGCGTACTCCCCTTCGGGCCCCGAGATCGTCGTCCCGACCAGCTGGTCCTTGGCGACGTTACGCAGCGTCAGCGCCGCGTCCTTGACGACCGCTCCGGACGAATCACGGACGACGCCGGTAATGGCGCCGTTGACCGTCTGGCTCCATGCGGCGGTGGCGCATGCGAGCAGAATGCCCAATACCCAGATGGAGCGTTTGACTGTTTGCATGATCCTGATCCTCGCTGCCCACGACGACTGCGCCCGGGCCCCCCGGCATGACTTCGACAATGACAAAACAGTGTAAATAACGCACTGGGTTTAGCACTCGCCCCGATAGAAGTCAAATTGCGCGCGTCGATCCGGATCGGAGTAGGATGCCAGCCCACTGGAGGATCGCGATGCCTGTCAGGCCCGAGTCAGAAGCCGTTCCCGGCGCAGCTGCCGCCGGCATGTCACCGTCCCGGCGGGATGTCCTCCGCCTCGCCGCCGCCGCGCTGCTGCCCCAGCCCGAGCTGCGCGCCAGGCGCGCGAAGAAGGTCATCGTCGCCGGCGCCGGCATCGGCGGTCTGAGCTGCGGCTGGGAACTGGTCCGCCGCGGCCACGACGTCACCGTCATCGACGCCGCGGCGCGCACCGGCGGGCACGTCTTCACGTTTCGCGAGGGCCTGGACGACGGGCTGTATGCCGACGCCGGCGCGGAGCAGTTCACGCAGCCCGGCTACGAGCGCTATCGCGAGTACGTCCGCGAGTTCAACCTGGAGTTCGCCTACTACCCGCGCCGCGAGAACATCCTCCGGTGGATCGAGGGCCGGATGCACACGCCCGAGATGCTGGCCGATCCGAAGGTGCTCGCCGGACTGGGCCTCAACCCGCGCGAGATCGCGTTCCTGGCCGCGCAGCCCTTTCCGGAACTCGCCGGGCTGTACTTCGCGCCCTACGTCGACAGCTTCGCCGATGAGTACCGTCCCTTCGATGCCGGGCTGAACGCGCTCGACGGCATCAGCGCGACCGATTTCTTCAAGCGCGAAGGGGCCTCGGCGGGGGCGCTGAAGTTCATCGGCGGCAGCGGGTCGGCCCTGCAGCAGGTATGGCACGCGGCGATCCTGAAGCGCCGCGGCGTGCCGCTCTTTCCGCCGAAGGTGTTCCGGCTGATCGGCGGCAATCAGACGCTGACCAGCACGTTCGCGGCGAAGCTGGGCGATCGCGTCCGGCTGAACAGCCCGGTGACCGGCATCGAGCAGGGACCGAACGGCGTTCGCGTCACCTGCCGGCAGAACGGCGCCGCGGCGACGCTCGAGGCGGACTATCTGGTGTGCGCGATGTCGGCGCGGATGCTGCGCACCCTGCCGGTGCGGCCGGCATTCCCCGCCGCCAAGGCCTGGGCCATCGCCAACGTGCCCTACTACCACGACACGCGGATCATCTTCCAGACGCGGACGCGGTTCTGGGAGCGCGACGGGCTGAGCCCGAACATGGAGTTCGGCGACGCGCCGCTGTTTCACGTCTGGAGCGCGTCGCAGGACGTCAAGACCAGCCGCGGCCTGCTGGTCGGAACGGCTTCAGGCGCCGGCACCGCCGAGCGGGCGCTGGCCACGTATCGGAAGTACTACCCCGGCAAGTCCGAGGACATCGAGAAGGCGCATGCGGTCGTCTGGGCGACCGATCCCTGGGCCTCGGCGTGCGAGCGTACCTCCTACGGCCCCGGCGAGCTGGCGAAGTTCTGGCCGGTGCTGATCGAGCCGGAGGGGCGCATCCACTTCGTCGGCGCCTACGCCGACAACCTGAACTGGGGCATGGAGGCTGCCACCCGCTCCGCCAACCGCGTCGCGGAGGCCATTCACCGCGCCTGAGCCGGCCGTCGCGTCTCACGGTACACTGTCGATGGGGCAGCCGCGCGCCGCTCCGAAGAGACTTCATGGGACACGACCACAGCCACGCCGGCCACAGCCATGCGCCCGCAGGCGTTGCCACCCGCACGCTGGCCGCCGCCGTCGTCATCACGCTGCTGTTCTCGGCTGGCGAGGCTGCCGCCGGCTGGTGGGCGCACAGCCTGGCGCTGCTCTCCGATGCGCTCCACAACCTGGCGGACTCGGGGGCGCTGGCGCTCAGCTGGTACGGCCTCCGGATCGCGGCGCGTCCGTCCCACCATGGGATGACGTTCGGGTACCACCGGGTCGGCATCCTCGCCGCCCTGGTCAACGCCCTCTCGCTGGTCGTGATCGCGGTCTTCATCGGCTGGGAATCCGTCGACCGGTTCCTGCATCCCCAGCCCGCCAGCGGCCTGCTGATGGTCGTGGTCGCGGCCGCGGCGGTGGTCGTCAACACCGTCATCAGTCTGTGGCTGCGGAAAGGGGCCGCCAACGACCTCAACGTGCGCAGCGCCTACCTCCACATGGTCGGCGACGCGGTCTCGTCCGGCGGCGTGCTGGTGGCGGGTGCGGTCGTCATGGCGACCGGGTCGACGGCGGCTGACCCGGTCGTGTCCTTCGTGATTGCCGGCCTCATCCTGTGGAGCAGCTGGGGACTGCTGCGGCAGACCACGGCGGTGCTGCTCGAGGGGACGCCGCCGGGGACCGACATGGACGCGGTGGTCAGCGCGATTAGCGGGGTGCGCGGCGTCATCAACGTCCACGACCTCCACGTCTGGATGGTCGGCCCCGGCGTGGTCGCCTGCAGCTGCCACATCCTCGTCGCCGAGCAGAGCATCCGCGAAGGCCGCCAGGTGCTGCGCGCCGTCGTGCGGGAGGTCGAGCAGCGCTTCGGCATCAGCCACACGACCGTGCAGGTCGAAGTGGAAGGCTGCGAGGCGACCGACATGTACTGCAATCCCCAGCGCCTCGGGACCTGAGGCGCCATGCCAGGGGGATTGCCGGCCGGCTGACCATGCCGCCGGAGCGTTCCGTCATCCGTCATCGGCGGCACCGCCGACGTTTCCCCAGGTGGGGGAAAAATTTCCCGCCCCTCCGCCCCGCGGGTCGCGCGCTGACCCGAAAACCTGTTTATTTCCCTGGCGAAACCGTGCCGGCGGGTGGCACCGCCGTTGCTCCCTGAACGGCAGGTCCCAGAAATCAGCCGCAGGAGTCCGGCGCCGTCCGCGAGAGTGGGAATGGCGTCACCGCAGGCCCAGCCACGTGCGCGCAGCCGGTTTGCACCTGATCAACAGGGCGCACGACGAAGTCGCCCGCAGGGGGAGCGCATCATGATTGTCATCAAGCACATCCTGGTCTCGACGGATTTCGGGCCCGCCTCGGACTCCGCGCTCGACTACGGACGTGAGCTGTCCCGGCTCTTTGGCGCCACGCTGCATCTGCTGCACGTGACCCAAAGCGTGCATGCTGGCGGCGGCCGGGGGCTTCGACTATGGCGGCATGCCGCATCTCATGGAGGAAATCGAGCGCGCCGGGCGGAAGGAGACCGAGGCGCTGCTGACGGAAGAGGACCGCCGCGAACTTCGTGCGACGGCGGTGACGACGACGCACGCGTCGCCGGCGGCCGCAATCGTCGAGTACGCCCGGACCAACCAGGTCGATTTGATTGTGCTCGGGTACTCATGGCCGCGGCGCCCTGGCGCAGCTGGTCATGGGCAGCGTCGCCGAGCGTGTCGTCCGGCTCTCGCCGTGTCCCGTGCTGACCGTCAGGCACCCGGAGCACGAGTTCATTCGCCCGGATGCGCTCGTGGCCGTGACCCGGTCGTGATTGTCCCGAAGGAATCCCATGTCGACGATATCGCTCCCCGATCATCACCATGGCGACCGCCAGCCGGACGTCAACGCTTCAGCCGCCGGCGAGTCGTGTGCCGATTGCCTGCGGATGATCCGCGCCGAGTGACCAGGAGTTTCCCGGCCTGCGCCTGACCGGCCCGCAGGCGCGGCGTCTCTGGAACATGGACGCCGGGACCTGTGACGCGCTGCTCAAGAGCCTGGTCGAGCGCCGCTTCCTGCGGCGGACGGCGACCGGCGCTTACGCGCGCGTGGACTGAGCCGTTTCGCGAGCGAGCGTTCGGCGCGGCACCTACCCTTCCCGCAGCACCGCCGCCGGATCCATGCGCGCCGCGGCGCGGGCCGGGATCCAGGCAGCCGCGAGGCTGACGACAATCAGGACAGCGGCTGCAGAGATGAAGGTCGCCGGGTCCCGAGCCTCCAGCCGGAAGAGCAGCGCGTCGACGTAGCGCGCGGCCCAGAATGCGGAGGTCACGCCAATCGCCAGACCCGCGGCGATCAGGACGGCAACCCGCTGCATCACCAGTCGGATGATCTGCGCCCGGTCGGCGCCGAGCGCCATGCGTATTCCTATTTCCGCCCGCCGGGCGCGGACGCCGTGGGCCACGACCCCGTAGAGCCCGACGGCGGCGAGGAGCGTGGCCAGGGCGCCGAAAAACGCCGAGAGCATTGCGGTCAGCCGCTCCTGCGCGACGGTTGCCTCGAGCAGCTGATCGAAGGTCCGGAACGTGAACGTAACGGCCGGATCCACCTGCGTCAGCGCAGCCGTCAGCGCCCGTTCGACGCTCGCCCGCTGTCCCGGTGCGATCGCCACCGTCAGCGACGCGCCTTGATGCCCCTCCGCCGTGCCAAGCGGCAGATAGAGCGTGGGCATCATGCCCTCGCGTGGGTTGCGATAGAGGGCATCGGCGACGACGCCGACGATCTCGTAGCGCAGAGGGTCGCCTTCGAAGCGCCCGAGCCGAACGGTCTGACCGATCGGCGGCCCCGCCGGCAGGAACCGGCGGACGAAGGATTCGTTGGCGATTGCCGTCCTCGCCCCTTCGACCTGGTCGGACGCGTTGAAGTCGCGGCCCTGTCGCAGGGCGATGCCCATGGTCTGGAACCATTCCGGCGTCGCGGCGTTGAGCCATGTCATGCGGCGGCGATCGCGCGGCGGGGAAGGGGAGTCGCCGACCCAGCTGTTCCATCCCGAGCCGCTGACGGGCGTGATGCGCGACAGCGCGGCAGACGTGACGCCGGGCACCGCCGCGGCGGCGCGTCGCAGCCGTTCGGCGACCTGCCCGCGCGCTGCCGGTTCGACGCCCGAGCGCTGGACGTTCAGCTGCGCCACGAGCAGCGACTCGGGCTGAAAGCCGAGCGGCACGCGGGAGAGCGAGGTGAAGGTTCGCAGGAACAGCCCCGCGGCGATGACGAGCACCAGCGAGAGCGCCAGCTGGAGGACGACGAGCGCGCCGCGGACCGGAAGACGACGGTCGCCAGCCACTCCGCGGCCTGCGTCCTTGAGGGCTTCGCCTGCCGCGAGCCGCGTCACGCCGATGAGGGGGGCCAGGCCCGCCGTCAGTGCGCAGCCGCACGCGACGGCCATCGTGAAGGCGAGGACGCGCCAATCCAGGCTCAGGTCGAGGCTGACGGTCTGTTGCCACGTGCTGAGCTGCGCGACCAGGAGCGCGCTGCTCCAGCGTGCGAACAGAAGGCCGGCGGCCGCGCCGAGGAGCGCCACCACGAGGCTCTCGGTGAAGAGCAGCCGGGCGATCCGCAGCCGGGAGGCGCCGAGAGCGAGCCGCACGCTGAGCTCGCGCCGCCGCGCCAGCGCGCGGGCCAGGAGCAGACTGGCGATGCTCGCGCAGGCGACCAGGAGCACCAGGCCGACCGCCGCGCCCATCGCGGCCAGCGGCGTTCCGAATCGCCGCCGCAAGGGCGATCGACCGGAGGCGGCGGGCACCAGCGTGAAGGGGTCGCTCAGTACCCGGCCTGCAGGTCCGCCGAGCCGGGCGGCAGTGTCGCGGCGCGAATCAGCGGCTGAATGCCGCGCAGCGCAGCCGTGGCGGCTGCGATGCTCTGGCCGGGCCGGCGCCGCGCCATCACCTCGATCCACCACGCGGAACGCTCGTCGAGCATGCTGTCCGCACCGCGCAGGAGCGGTTCGGCGGCGAACGGGACCATCACGTCGATCCGCTGGCCCACATCCGGACCCAGAAAGGCCGGGGGCATGACGCCGACGACGGTGAAGATGCGCCGCTCGAGCGCGATCGGCCGGCCGATGACGTCGGACGCGCCGGCGAAGTACTCCAGCCAGAAGCGATGGCTGATCACCGCCACCGCGGCATTCGCAGGGGTTTCGTCATCGGCTGGCAACAGGGGGCGGCCCATCGCCGCGGCGGCGCCGAGCACTTGAAACATGCCGCCGCTGACGTAAGCTCCGTCGACGAGCCTGGCCGTCCCGCCCCGCCCCGTGTCGAACGGCTCCGAAGCCCAGGCGAAGACGCCGGCGAAGATCCCGCCGTCGCGCTCCAGCTCCCGCCAGATCGGGTAGGTCCAGGATCCGCCATCGAGCAGCACCAGACTGCCGGGATCCCGGACCGGCAGCGGTCGCAGGATCAGGCTGTTGAAGATCGAGAAGATCGCGGTATTGGCCCCGATGCCGAGCGCCAGGATGGCGACGGCCACCGCCGTGAAACCCGGGCTCTTGCGGAGGCCGCGCCCTGCCGTCCGCAGATCCTGCAGGGCGGTGTCGACGAGGCGGACGGCCCAGACGTCGCGGGCCTCCTCCGCCGCCAGCGTGAGGTTGCCGAGGGCGCGGCGGCTGGCGGCTGCGGCGCAATCCGCCGCCATGCCGCCGCGCTCCAGGGCCGCCTGCCGCAGCGCGCGATGGGTCTCCATCTCCTCGCGCAGCTCCGCTTCGTGCCGGGAGCGGCGGAGCAGAAACAGGAGCCGCCGGAAGCCTGCGACCATGCCGTCGTCCTCCTTCAGGCGATGCGGAGCACGCGCTGGATCGCGCCGGCCAGGCGATCGAACTCGGCGTGCTCTGCGGCCAGCTGGCGCCGGCCCGCGGCGGTCAGCCGGTAGAACCGGGCGCGGCGGTTGTTCTCGGATGTGCCCCAGGCCGCGGTCGCCCAGCCGTTGAGGAGCAGGCGCTGGAGCGCCGGGTAGAGCGCGCTTTCCCCGACATGCAGCACATCATCCGACCCCAGACGCAGGTGCTCGACGATGCCGTAGCCGTGCATGGCGGCGCGTGACAGCGCCTTGAGGATCAGCAGCTCCAGGGTGCCGGCGAGCAGGTCTGAGGGCGTGTTCGTTAGTCCCATCACTGATTGAGGGGACTGTATGCCCGATCGGCGATCGCCGTCAACTCACATCAATGACTGAGGGGAACCGCCAGCCGCAGGCGCCGACGCGCTGCCTGTCGCGAGCGCTCGGAGGGCTTCTTCTCGCGCGGCGAACGGTTGTCGCGGGTGTGCGAACAGGGGGACGCACTGCGGGGCGCTCAGTCGCGCAGAGGCCGCCGTCCTTCCGGCAGCCTCTGCGTGTGCTGACACGAGTTCCGGACCCGCGTCAGCGGCAGACGACGTCGCCGCGGTCGATGGTTCGGCCGAGGATCGCGCCGGCGCCGGCGCCGATGATCGCGCCGAGGGTCTTCGAGCCGCCGGGAGCGATGATGCTGCCGAGCACGCCGCCGCCGATCCCGCCGACGATCATGCCGGTGGTGCCGTCGTCACGCCGGCAGTAATAACGGTTGTCGGAGCCGCGGTAGATGCGGTCGTTGCGGCCCATCGGCCGCGCCCGGTAGCGGCGATCGTCGCGCCGGTAGTACGGCGCCGGATCCCAGTAGCCATAGCCTGTGTCGTAGCGGCTGTTGCCGCCACGGTTCCATTGATCGCGCTGCCGCTCGCGCTGTTCTTCGCGTCGTTCCTGCCGCTCGCGCCGATCCTCCCGGCGATCGCGCTGGTTCTCGTAACGGTCGCGCTGGTCTTTGTACCGATCGCGGCGGTCCCTGCCCTGCGCAAATGCCGCCGATGGCGGCAGGGCGACGAATGATGCCAGAAGCAGCGTGGTGGCTGCCGTCCTGAGTCGGGTCATGGTGGGCTCCCTTTCCGACGGTCACGATTGACCTGATTCGGAAGAGGCAAGCGCCGTACCGCGTGGAGCGGTTGAAACCGGCTGATAACCCGGGACCAACTGCGGATGGGCCCGCTGGCGGTGGTACCTTGGGAGGACAGGCCGTCGCGCGGGGAGGGCACGATCAAAGTGCCGGGGTGCCGGGGTGCCAGAGTGCCAAGGTGCTACGCGGTGCCACGGTGATACGCGGTGCCAAGGGCACGCCGTGCCGGGGTGCCACACCGTGCCGGGGTGCTACACCGTGCCGGGGTGCCACGGTGCCAACACCGTCTCCTCGTCTCCCCCCTAGAGATGGAGCACCGAGCGATCGCTACCTTCGTCAGACGCCGGCGTGCCGGTGCGCCGCCGGACGGCGATCAGGCCGAGCGCGAGGCCGGCACCGAGGAGAGCGGCGCCGGTCATCGCCAGCCTGATGCGCGGATCCCACAGTGCAACGACTGCCACCGCTGTGACGAGCCCGAGCCCGCCGACCCCCTCGACCGGGATGTGAGCCATGTTGATGATCGCCGGAGAGGGCTGCGCCAGTCGTCGGGGCGCGACGAGGCCGGGTCGCGTCCGCCAGAAAACCGGGAGGAGCATTGCCACCGCGAGACCACCCGATACGCCGAGCATCACCATGACGAGCAGGGTCAGCATGACGGCCTCCTGGAGCGCACCGGCCGCGTGCCCGTCGTGCGGCGGTGGCCGTGTCTGGCGGCCTCGCACGGGCGCTGTGGTCGTTCGCTGTCGGGCTTTATTGTACTAATACAATAGGTCAATGTCAAGACTGAGCCGATATAGCGGACACAGTCTTCAGTCGAGGAGGCTTATTCCTGTGCCTCGGGTAGCGGTGAACGATGGGGCCGAGTCCGAATCACCGGCATTCTACGGATAGAAGCTTTCTTCAGTCTTCCCGGAGCGTGATCGCCGGATCCACGCGGCAGGCGAGTCTCGCTGGGATGGCTGTCGCCAGGGCAGCGGCGGCGCACAGCAGTATCGTGACCGCTCCATAAGCCAGCGGATCCAGCGGGCTCAGGCCGAACAGGTAGGCGCTCAGGACCGGACCACAGGCCAACGACAGCAGCAGGCCGGCACCGAGCCCCACGAGCATCGCGCGGCCGCTCCGCAACACCAGCATTCGGAGGATCTGCGGGCAGGTCGCGCCGAGCGCCAGCCTGACGCCGATTTCCCGGCGGCGCTCCTCAACCGCATACGCGAACACGCCGAAGACGCCTACGGCGGCCAGCGTCAGCCCCAGCAGCCCGAGCGCCCCGGCCAGCGACGCGCCGGTCCGGGACTTTTGGAGGTAGTGGCGCCGGTTGTCGCTCAACGGCCCGGTCGTCACTGTCGCCGCCGGATTGATGGCGAGAGCCGCGGCTCGAATCCGGGCCGTGGTCGCGGGGCCGCCACGCGTGAGGAACGTGCCGAGCGTCGATCGCGTGAAGATGACAGGGCGGATGGCGCCCAGGCCCGTCAGAAACGCGTCGTGGACCACACCAACGATCGTGTAGGTCCCGCGTACGCCGCCGTTCAGGTCCACGTCCAAAAACGTCTGACCGACCGGATCGTCATTGGGCCAGTAGGCGCGGACGAACGCCGCGTTCACCACCGCCTCGGCGCCGCCGTGCGGGCTCAGCATGCGACCGCTGGTGAGCGGGATGCCGAGCACCGCGAAGTATTGCGGGGAAACCGGGCGCAGGAGCACGGACTCGACCTTCCGTGGGCCTTGGCGCGGGAGCCCCATGTGCATGACCAGCGGTGCGTCATCCATCGGCCCGACGTCTGCGAGGGCGACGGGGTCCCTACCCGTGCGTTCCACCTCTGCCAGCGTCAGCTGCATCAGGGTCTGTCGCTCGGTGATGGACGCGTTCGCCGGCAACGCGACCGTCACCTGGTCCACGCCCTCCACCTTGAAACCAGGATCGACGCTCATCGCGTGCGCGATCGCACGGGTAACCAGGCCTGCGCCGACCAGCAGGACGGTGCAGAGGACAATTTGCGTCGCGAGCAGAACGCTCCGGAGATGAAAACGCCGCGGGCCGGTGGCTGTACGACTGAGCCCGCCCATCGGAATCGCGACCCGCGTCGCGTGAATGGCTGGCGCCAGCGCGAAGGCCAGGCACGCCGCGAGGCAGACTGCCAGCGTGAAGACCAGGACGTGACCGTCCGGAACCAATCGCGCCGCCAGGTATCGAGGAATCTCCCCGGCAACCGCAGTCAGAATCACCTTGGGAAGGATCGCGGCGAGCGCGAAGGCAAGGGCGCCGGCGCTGCTGGCGAGCACCAGCCCCTCGGTCATCAATTGCCTGACGATCCGCGCTCGGCTGGCCCCGAGCGACAGCCGCGTCGCGATCTCCTGGCGGCGCGCCAGCCCGCGGGCGAGTTGGAGGTTGCCGACATTGGCGCACGCCAGCGCGAGGATCAGCGCCACCGCCGTGCCGAACGCCGCCACCACGGCGAAACGCTGATCGCCCGGTCCGGACACCGGCGCCGTCCCGAACAGTTCGATCCGCCCGGGCTTCTGCTGCGCGGCGGAGGCATACCGCTCCCGCAGCAGCGCCAGTTCCACGCGCGCCTGATGCAGACTGGCGCCAGGGGCGAGGCGGCCGACGACGTTGATGCAACAGTTGGACGCCTTCGGTCCCTCCCACGCCAGCGCGTCATTCGAGCGAATCGATGAATACGCCGACAACGGCATCCACATCTCCACCGGTTGCCCGATGCCGTCGAACGCTGGCGCCAGGACGCCGACGATCGTGAACGGCTGCCCGCCGACCGATACGTCCCGGCCGAGCACGCGGGGGTCCGACCCGAACTGTACGCGCCACGTGTGGTCGCTGATCACGAGCGGTGAGCGCCGGTTGCCGGCCGAGTCGTCTTCGCGGATGAACCCGGTACCGAGTTGCATCTGCACGCCGAGTGCATCGAAGACATTGGCGGAGGCCCAGACGGATGAGAGGGACACCTCGGGTTGGCCCGGGGAGCGCAGCCGAGCGCCGTAGCCGGTGGGGGTATGGGCGATCAGAGCGCTGAATGATTTGACGTGGTCGCGCAGGAAGCGATACTCGTCCACCGACGGCCCGACAGGCCGGCCGTTGTCCCGTGCCCAGATCCGCAGGACCCGGCCTGGCTCCTTCACCGGCCAAGGTTCGAGGGCCAGCCCGTTGAAGACGGTAAAGAGACTGGCGCTCAGTCCAAGGCCGAGCACCAGCACGGTGCCGGCGGTCAATGAATGCACCGGCTGCCGGCGTAAGGTGCGGATCGCGTAGCGAACGTCCTGGATAGTACTGTCCAGCCACGCGGCGATCCACACCCCGCGCGCGTCTTCGCGCATGAGCGCGGTGTTCCCCAGCGCCCGATGCGCCGCCGCCCGAGCATCGGACGCAGGGACTCCGGCCTCCTCCAGCGCCTCGCGCTTCAGCTGCTCGTGGAACCGAAGCTCCTCCTGCAGGTCTTTGTCGAAGTGTCGATTGCGGATACGGGCGCGAAGCCGCCGCAGCAGGTTGGGCATGGCGAGTCCTGTCAGGCTGACTCGAGGACGTGCTGGATGGCCCCGATCAGGCGCGTGAACTCGGCGCGCTCGGATTCTAGGGTACTTCACACCCGCCGCTGTGAGCGTGTAGTAGCGGGCACGGCGGTTGTTCTCGGACGTACTCCATTCGCCGCGCACATACGCATTGAGCAGCAGACGCTGCAGCGCTGGGTAGAGCGAGCTTTCGCCGACGACCAGGACGTCGTCAGAGACCTGCCGGAGGCGTTGCGCGATGCCATAGCCGTGCATGGACTCACGCCTCAGGATTCTCAGGATCAGTAGGTCCAGGGTGCCGGGCAGGAGGTCTGGGGGCCCCTTCATTTCTTCTCCCATCGTTAGGCGATGGGAAGGGTAGGCGGAGGCCGCCGCACCTGTCAAGACGGATTCGAATGGGGTGTGTGGAACCGTCCTGGCCGGCCTAATCGAGGTCGCGGGCGAGAGGTCATCTTCTACCGGGGCCAGCGAACCGATGACTCTGCGTGGCGGGCCGGGTAGCTGCGCTGGGCTGGGCCCGCGTGAGTAGTCGCGCAGTGGCGAGTGACGCCGCTGGCTCCGCGCTGCACCACACGAAGCATGGGGCGCGAGTCGGTGAGCGTAGCCCGAACGCTCACGCGGCCGAGGGCAGCGGCGTGCGAATGGCGGTCGCCACATCTCGTGGCGTCGCGCCCAAGGCGAACAAGGCCTTCAGCAGCAGGTCCACCGAGACCGTGGGATCGGCGGCTTCCATTTTGGCCACGCGCGACTGGCTCGAATTGAGTCGTTTGGCGAGAGCCGCCTGCGATTGAGACAACTTGGCGCGGCGTTCCCGGACCGCGCGACTCAGTCGCAGCTTCGTTTCGACGAGTGCCGCTTCCTCGGCAGAGAGATCGAGGAATTCCTGCGCTGAGCCCACCCTCCAGCCATGCGCTTCGAGCCGTGCCCGCTTCGTGTGCTTCATTGTCCTCGCTCCCGGCGGCTCGCCTGGTCGTACGCCCTGAGACGGCGCCGGCAGACGTCCAGCACGCCCCTCGGCGTCGTGGGGGTCTTCTTTCTGAAACCTCGATGATGATCACGGCATCGGCGTCCAGCCGGCAGACGATCCGCCAGATCACGTTCGCGTCCTGAATCCGTAGTTCGTGACAGCGTTGGCCGATCTCCGGCATGGGACGCGAGTGGGGCAGTCCCAACACCTGACCGCGCT
This sequence comes from uncultured Acidobacteriota bacterium, assembly GCA_963750475.1. Classification (GTDB taxonomy): domain Bacteria; phylum Acidobacteriota; class Vicinamibacteria; order Vicinamibacterales; family 2-12-FULL-66-21; genus JALZOC01. The sequence continues at coordinate 4,018,146 of CAVVQQ010000002.1, read as the reverse complement.
GGAGCTGTCGAAGCAATGCGCCAGCTTCGAGACGTGCCGTTGCTGAGAATGCGGTGGTGGGGCAGTTTGGAATTAGGAGCCGTTTTCCGCTTTGTCTGGACACGACTGGGATCTGGTGGCACTCTTCCGGCCATGACCATCATCCTTATCTTGGCCGTCGCTCTTGTTGTCGGGATGACCATTCAAAACCGATGGGCGCTGCTGCTGCCGCTCGGGACCGGAGCCTGTGTCGCGGCAGCTCTCGCTGCAACGGGGCATGGCCTTGGCGACACCCCAATCCCTTTCCTGGTCGTGGTGAGTACGCTTGTCATGGTCGGAGGGCAAGGCTTGCGCTCACAGAAGGATCAGGGTCGCCGCACGCCCGTCCGCCTTTAGCCGAGCAAGCCTACAATTTCCTCGACGCTCCAAACGTGACGCCACGCCCGTTCATGATGGTGCCACCAGCTTCCTGCCGGCCATGCCACCAGGCGCTTGTCAGCCGAGCGGAGGCCGTCAGGACATCCAGCTGATAATCTTCTTAACAATTTGCCAAGGTGAGCCGGCCGTATCACGGCGGAGCCACACATAGCCACCTTCGCCGCAAAGCCCGCCACAACGGGACTCGTAGTAGGCGAGCGCGTTCAACTGGTCGTCTGTGAAAAGGGCTGCGGAGAACGTCAGCCATCCCTGCACCTTGAACTGGGTCCTGAATGCGGACCAGTCCTCCTCGACCCCAGCGTTTCGAAAGAGGTTCTGGACTTTCGCGGCCGGGACCAGCGTGGTTCCAGTCGGAAATAGCGACGCGTCGAAGCGACGTGATTCCGTGGGCGATGGCTGGCTCGCGGCTCGTCGCAGCTCCGACGGAACGTCGTTGAACTCCTTCAGCCACTCTCTCGAGGAACCACGCAAGGTCGGCATCGCGACCGCGGTGTCGATGACAACCATCTGGGAACCTGGGGTCCCGTGATAGGACTCATGGAGTAGCGCCGCATACAGGCCCGTTGCGGGGTCGACCTGCGAGAGCCCCACTGCAACCGCGACCGCGGCCATGAAAAACATCATTGAACGCTACGGGACAGGGCCATCGATCTGTTTCCGAGAAGACGATGCGTCAGCGCACTATATTAGGCCGACCTCTAAAATCGAAGAGCGGACGCGCTGTCGACGAACTGAGCCGATTGTCATCGCGTCGGCGACAGCACAATTAACGTTTTCGACTCGTCACACGCGGCCGTCCCCTCCGTCCGGATGCCGATGGCGAACTGCGGCGCCGTTTTGCGTCCATACCGGCCAGGCCCGTGACAGCAATGGCAGGACGATCTGGGAAGCTGGCAATGAGCCGCAAGTCACCCCCCATCGCCTCCACGTAGCCGCGAAGGGTTGAAATCAACAGGTCGCTTCGCTGTTCCAGCCGTGACACGCCGTCCTGACCGATGTTGAGGGCTTTCCCCACCCGGGCCTGCGTCAAGCGGTGCGCCCGCCGCAGAGCCTGGAGCGACATTTCCTCAGCCACGCTTTCGTCGGCGCGCGCGTCGACCTTCTGGCGCCGACGCCCGCTCAACCCGGCCATCTTCTCAGTCAGCGTCTTCATTTCTCGTATGCCTTCTTGAGCCGTGCGAGGTGTGCATCGAACCGAGCATCCGCAGCCTGGAGCAACGATCTATAAAAGCGCTTCTCGCTCCCTCCGGACTTGTCGCCGGCTACGAGCAGGACGCCCCGACGCTTCGGATCGAAGGCGAAGTCGACGCGCCACACTCCGCCATCGGCGTCGAATCGCCGCTCTTTCATGTTCGCGTGGCGAGAGCGCTTGAGAGTGTCCACTCGTGGGCGGCCGAGTGTGGGCCCGAACATCTCCAGCAGCTTCGCCTGCGCGAGCAGTTCATCCTGTACCGCCTCCGGCAGTTCATTGAACTCGTCCTCAAAGGCCTCATCGAACAGGACGGTCCAACGCACCCGTACATGATGTATTGGAAGACATATGCTGTCAAATACATGTCAACTCGGCGGCGTTTGAAAGATTTCGAGGTCGAAGCAGCTGTTTGGACGGTTGCGGGAGGCGGCGGGAAACCGCCCTAGGCCCGAAAGGCTTTGGCCTAGGTACAAACCAGGTACGCCAGAGACATGCGGATGCGCTAACTCAAAGCGCTCCAATAGGATGCGAATGGTGGAGGCGCCGGGATTTACACCGGCCGACCCTCGTCCTGTCAACAAGTTGCAGGAAAACACGCCCAACCGATTCCATTGATCCCACCCAAAGCCACGAGTAGGTACATTTTCAGGTACAGCGGAAGGTCGGCGCGGACCCAATCGGGCTGGGGTTGTCCAGCCCGAGGCGGTTTAAACACGCGTCGCGGCGACAGAGTGCCTGGACTCGCGTTCCAGAGCACCTGCCATGGAAACCCGGCAAGCATCCCTCGCGCCGAGGCGCCCGCATGGCTTGAGCAAAGCAATCGTCCAAGGGGTGCTATCGTTTCGCTTTGGCAACGACCGTGAAAGCTACTGCGAGAGACCGAGGTACACATGCGAGACTTCGTCGTGCTGTTCGGGACCGTGGTCGCATTCGCGGGGGGGAGCCTCGCGGTCGCGGAGCCCGTGCAGAAGGTCAAGATCTTGAACGTCCCGCTCCAGTGGACGCCGAACGAGACGCCACAAATGCCTGTCGTCGATCTCACCGGCGGTGTGCATCGTCTGAAGTTCGAGGCGCTGACCGACGCCCGTCAAGATCCGGCTGCGATCGGCGAGAACCCGGAGAAGAGGCCTCCCGTCTCGGTGCGAACGTCGACGGATGTCTCCAAGTTCGTCAGCGATGCGGTCGCCAAAGAACTGTCTATGCTCGGCCTCGAGCTGGATAATGGCGGCGAACGGGTGCTGAGCGGCGAGATCACGCAGTTCTGGGTAAAGGACACCGGCTCGTACGATGCGACGGTGCGCGTCAAGTTTACGTTGCGTGACACAGCCGGAGCCGAGCTCTGGACTGGACTGGTCAGCGGCCGGGGAGCAAACTGGGGACGGCAGCTCAAGGCGATTAATTACACGGAAACGCTGACGGCGGCGGTTCTCGATCTCATCACGAGCCTGGCGAGAAGCGCCGAGTTCATGAAGGGCCTGAGGAAAGCGGCACCGACAGGCTCCCAATGATTGGCGGGGCCAGGTTCGGCACCCTGATTGGTCTGCGCAGCGCGCTGCCGACAAGCTCCTGCGGCGAGGAAGCTGCTCCTGACGATTGGGCTGGCCCAGGCCGGGGCAATCCGGTGTCCGCATCAGCTGGCATGTACGCGCCGGAGCGACTGACTTGAATGAAGGCGCTTGGCGAGCGTCGCCTGTGACTGCGACAATTTGGCGCGCCGTTCCCGAACAGCGCGACTCAGTCGCAGCTTCGTTCGATGAGTGCCGCTTCCTCGGCCGAGAGGTCGAGGAATTCCTGCGCGGAGCCGACCCTCCAGCCATGCGCTTCGAGACGTGCCCGCTTCGTGTGCTTCATTGTCCTCGCTCCCGCGACTCGCCTGGTCGGTACGCCCTCATCGTTGATGAGCAGTTCTGGCGAGGGCGTGGTTGCGCAGAGGCGCAACTCAGCGAGGAATCTGAGGACGGATTGCGGCGCGGTCATCGTCGCCGGGCGGCCGCGAGTCGATTGAGGTCGCCGAGCCGTCCGTCAGCGAGCGCCTGCTTCTTGGCGTTCGTCCACCGCTTGATCTGTCGCTCACGCTGCACGGCCGCCTGGAGCGTGGGTTCTGTTTCTGAGTACAGCAGCGTAACGGGCCGCCGCGACGACGTGTAGCGGCCGCCGCGCCCATCGTTGTGCTGACGGATTCTAACCGGAAGGTCAGCGGTCGACCCGACGTAGAGGTGGTCGTCGGCGCACTTCAGGATATAGACCTGGAACGACATGACACCATTCGACGAGTGCGCTCGGTACCTGGGCAAGGAGCAGGCAGGAGAAAGAACCTGGCCGGCCATGAGTGAGGCGCGAAGCGCCGAGTAAGAACCTGGCCGGCCATGAGCGAGGCGCGAAGCGCCGAGTCGAATGGTGGAGGCGCCGGACCCCCCGTCCTGTCACTAACTTACAGGAAAACACGCCCAACCAATCCCATCGATCCCACCAAAAGGCCACGAGCAGGTACATTTTATTCAGTGAATCGGGCCGGGATGGCGCCTCGGTCGGAGCCACCGACTCCATGTTTCACTGGGTGGGCCTGCGTGGCCTCGGCGCCGAGCGCCAAGCCCTCATCGGGTGCCCATCGAACCTGGGGCCATCTGGCGCGCCAGCGCACCTGACCTCCATCGGCCGTTCATCAACACTGGGCCAGGCGACGTGTCTGCTGGACCAGAACATCGCCACTTGGAATCAAGCTAGGTAAGGGCTCAGTCGGCTGAACGCAGTCTCCGCGCTGCGTGAGGCGAACTGCATCCGCCATTTAGTATATACTAAATAAGTGTTCCAGTGGGACCCGCGGAAGGCGGAAGCCAACGCGGCAAAACACGGAGTGTCGTTCGACGATGCCGTGACGGTGTTCCTCGACCAGGACGCGCTGGACGGCGCCGACTGGCGGCACTCGAAGGACGAAATGCGGTTTCTGCGAATGGGCCGAGCCGCAGATGGGCGAGTCCTCATGGTGCGTACACGCTCAGGAGAATTGGCGATGCCGAAACGATCCGAATCATCAGCGCGCGGCGGGCGAGTCGCCGGGAACGCGCGGCGTACGGCGGGAAAGATTGACTACTCAGATATTCCCGAGGCGTCCGACGATCAGCTGAAGGGGATGCGCCGAGTGGGGCGGCCGCCGATAGGGGACGAACCGCGGCGATTGATTGCGATCCGTCTTGACCCGGGCGTCCTGGAGTCGTTCCGCAATGAAGCCCGTCGTCGGCACGTCGGCTACCAGACGTTGATCAATGAGGTGCTGGCGGAGCACATCCGTAACCGCGTCGCGTAGCTGATCCGCAGACCTTCTGGTACAACAGCAGAAGGCGCTCGCCGCGCGAGAACTGACCACTGGCGCGGATCCGCGTGCGCGTACTTTTCCTCCTGAAGCCTGCTCGTGGTCGCGGGCGTCGTCCATTCGCATTCTGGCAGCGAACAAACCCGCCCCCCAACCGGAGTCATCCGCAAATGGACCCAGAGACCGCACAAATGATCCGGTGCCGGCGGAGCCGGCGCTGCGAAACCGACGGCGGAACTGCTGAAGGAGTTTACGCTCCGAATCTTCGGCCCTCCGGCAGATGAGATTGGGAAACTGCTCGCAACTCCGTTCGCCAGACTCAACGAACGTCGCGCGGCTCGGGCGGCAGCGCTAATAGCAGGAGCGGCTACTGTTGTTACAGGCACTGACACCGAACCACAGCGAGTGCCGGATTACCTTCTCCTGCCTCTGTCGACTCATGGGTCCTCAATCGACGATTCAGATCTACAAGCTGTATGGGCACAGCTGCTCGCCAGTGCCGCTACTGACGCGGCCGCTGTCTGGCCAGCATTTCCACAAATATTGAGTGAACTCTCCGCAAAAGATGTGGTGAGCTTGAGTGGCCTGATTGATGGGCGAGAACTCGAACACGATGAACGTCTGGGTAGACCTGCCGGGGTTTTTCGGACCAGCGGGAGCCTGAGAGAATAGCGCCCTTCACCGACGAGGGCCTATGAAGAAGACCCGGTTCCACGGAAGAGCAAATGGTCACGATCCTGCGGGAGGCCGACGAGAAGTCGGTGCCGGACGTGGCGAAGAAGCACGGCGTCAGCAGCCAGACCCTCTACGGGTGGCGCAAGCACTTTGGGTCGCTGGAGCCGGCCGACATCAAGCGGCTCCGACAGCTGGAGCAGGAGAACGGGCGCCTCAAGAAGATCCTTGCCGACCGCGATCTCGAGGTCGACGTCCTCAAGGAGATCACCCGTAAAAAATGGTAGGCGCACGCGTGCGCCGGCAGCAGGTCGCCTACGCCGTTGGGCGTGGCCGGTCGAGCCGCCGCGCGTGCGCCTTGCTCTCGGTCGCGCGGTCGACGCTCGTGTATCAGTCGCGCCTGGCCGCGAAGGATACGCCGGTGCTGACGACGATGCGTGACTTGGCCGATCAGTATCCGCGGTACGGCTATCGGCGGATCCGGATCTTCCTGCAGCGAGCCGGCCATGCCATGAGCGCCGACCGGGCCCATCGGCTCTGGCGGCAGGCGGCGCTCCAGGTGCCGCGCCGCCGACCGCGTCGGCGGGCTGCGGTGAGCCGTCCGCGGCCATTACCCTCGACGATGCGCAACTACGTGTGGGCGTACAACTTCGGGTTCGATACCTGTGCCACTGGGCGAACGCTGAAGTGCCTGACGATCATCGACGAATGGACTCGCGAGTGTTTGGCGACCGACGGTCGCGGGCGGGATTCGTTCGGGCCGCGTGATCGAGGTGCTGACACAGCTCGTGAGTGTCCACGGCGCGCAGCGCTATCTGCGATCCGACAATGGCCCGGAGTTCGCCGCCTGCGCGATCCTGCGCTGGCTGACGGCCGCGGGAATCGAGACGGCGCTGATCGCCTTATCCCCAAGCGGAGGCGGCGGGTTCCGCACACTTCAGGTCAGGGACACTCCGGGTACACCTCAGCCGCGAGGCGGATGTGGCCGTGGCCTTGGCGCGAGCGAGCACCGCGAGCGAGCCACGCGAACGGAGCGCGCCGGCGAAGCGGCGCGCGAGAGAGCGTGTAGGGGAGTTCGAGGGGCGAAGCCCCTCGAAAGAAAGTGGAGGCGCCGGGATTTGCACCCGGGTCCGAAAATACATCCCCGCAGGAATCTACGATGCGTATCCGCCTCTGTAGTGTCGCGCCCGGCGTGAAGAAGCGGAACAACCGCCGGGCACCAACCCCGGAAAATCTCGCCGCTGACGTCCAGGGCGGCCGTCAGCAACCAGCCTACTTAAATGACATCCAGTACCGGCCCGCAGGCTGACCGGAGTGGACGCTCACAGGGTTTTACGCTGCGAGAGCGAGCTGCGTGTTTGCAGTTACTTGTTTTTCCATCTTTTGACGAGGGTGATGGTCCTCGGCACGCATCCTGCGAAACCGTATCTCCGTCGAATCTAGGTCGCCCCCTCAGATGGCGAGGCCCGGTGCAGAATGCACCCGCCAGTCGCCGCCACACCACCCATTGTAGACCCCTTCATGGCTGCCGTCAAGTTGCTGTCGCGCATGGATTTGCGGGCTTTTCGCGGCTTGACTTTGCCCCCACGCGGTCCTGATAATGACCCCATGCCCGAGGAGCCGCTGCGTACGCTCATCGAGGGGATCCACGCGCGACTGCACGAGGAACTCGACGCGCAGCTGCGCGCCATGGCCGACGCGCACGCCCGCGACGTCGAGCTGGCCAGGCAGGCCGGGCATGACGATGCGGAGCAACGCTGGACGGCCCAGCTCGAGGCCGCGAGGCTCGAGTGGTCGGCACGGCTGCAGGCGGAAGTGTCGAGCGTGCGGTCGGAATCGGAGCGCGCGCTGATTGCCGAGACCATGCGGGCGCGCGTCCAGGCCGAGCAGGCGGCGGCCGAGTCGACGTCGATCGCCCGCCGCGAGCTGGAGGAATCGTTCGCCGCCGAACGGCGGCGGCTCGAAGAGCAGCTCGAAGCCGAGCGGCGGCGCGTCACCGAGGCGAGCGCCGAGCGCGACCGCCTCGCCGAAGCGCTCGACGCGGCGAGACGACGGACGGCCGACGTCGAGGTTGAGCGGCAGCGCCTCGCCGCCGACGTCGATGCGGAGCGCGTCAAAGCCCGGGCCGAACTCGAAGCGGAGCGCGGCCGGGCGCGGGCGGACTTCGACAGCGAGCGCGCGGCGCTCAAGGCGGAGCTCGACACGGATCGCGACCGGCTGCGGCGCGAGCTCGATGCCGAACGCGAGCGGCTGGCGGCGGATGTCGCGACCCACCGCCGCCGGATCGTCGAGCTCGAAGCCGGCCACGCGCAGCAGGCCGCCGAGATCGCGGCCGGCCGGCAGCAGGCATCCGAGCTGAAGGCGGAAATCAATCGAGTCGCCGCGGAGCTGGCGGCGGCGCGGCAGGCCCGCGAGCAGACCGCGCCGGACGCATCCCCGGCGGCCGTGCCGGCCATGTCCGCCATGCCCACCCTGTCCGCCGCCGAGGCCGCGCCCGCGGATGGCGTCGCCCTCAGTGTCGGCCGTCTCTCGGAGGCCCTCGGCACCCTCGACGCCGCGCCCAATCTGACGACGCTGCTGGCCGCGTCGGTGCGGGCGGCGTCGGGCGAAGCGCCGCGCGCGGCGCTGTTCGTCATCGAGGGGAATGAGCTGCGCGAATGGCCGGTCGACGGCATCGCCTCGATGGATTCAGGGCGGCTGCGCGTCGACGGACGCGAAGCGGGCGTGCTGGCCGAGGCCATTCGGCGCCGCGAGCCGGTCGCGACGAGCGGCGACGGGGCAGCGGCGCCGTTCTTCGCGACGCTGCCGCGCGAGGCCCTGGCGCTGGCGGTGCCGCTGACGCTCGCCGGCACGCCGGTCGCCGTCCTCTACGCGGACCAGGGCCCCGGCCTGGCGCCCGCCACTGCCTGGGCCGACGCCGTCCGCATCGTCGGCCGGCACGCGGCGGCGTGCGCGGCGTCACTGACCGCGCTCCGTACCGCGCAGGCGATGCGCCATCTGTCGCGCGGGGGATCGTCGAGCCTCGCGGGTTCCCACGCGCCGAACAACGGCCATCCGCTTCCCGGCTTCGTCACCGGGGACATGGCGTCGTGACCATTCGATCAGCCACGTCGCGCGGCGTCACGCTCCGCCTCGTTCTTGCCTGCCTCTCGGTCGCGGCCGGCGCCGCCGCGGGCGCCGCCCAGGACGCGCCGGAGCTCGTGCCGACGCTCCATCCGTCCCTGCCCTCGAGCCCGAGCGAACTCTGGCTGGTGCCGTCGGACAAGGATCGCGCTGCCCGGACGCTGGCGACCTACGAGCCGCTGGTGGCGGGGGTGGCGCGCTTCCAGGCCGGCGACTACACCGCCGCGATGCCGCTCCTCAGCCGTCCCGGACTGTCGGCGTCGGCCCTGGCGGATTACGCGACGTACTACATCGGGCTGTCGCAGCTGCGCCAGGGGAAGGCCGCTGAGGCGCGGCGCACCTTCGAGTCGCTGATCGACCGGAAGCCGGTCGGCTTCCTCTCCGTCGGCGCCGCCATGGCGGCCGGCGAAGCAGCCGAGACCTCGGGCGATCCGACAGCGGCGGTGAAGTTCTACGAGCGCGCCGCGGAGCAGAAGGGAGCGGTCACCGAAGACGTCCTCTACCGCATCGGCCGCGCCGCGCTGGCGGCGGGGGATCGCAAGAAGGCCGCCGACGCCCTGGTGCGCGTCTACTACGAGTTCCCGCTCACCGAGGCGGCGACGCTCGCCGCCGCGCAGCTGCCGTCACTCGAAGATCAGCTGACCAGGAAGAACTACAAGCTCGACGTCGCCCGGGCCCAGCTGCTGTTCGGCGCCCGGCGCTACACCGAGGCGCGGTCAGCGTTTCAAACGTTGCAGAGCAACGTCTCCGGTGACGATCGGGAAGTGGCGGATCTGCGCGTCGCCGAGTGCGACTTCTATCTGAAACGGTACGCCGCCGCCCGCGACGCCGTGCGGCCGTATCTCGACCGCGCCTCGCGCCAGGCCGAGGCGCGCTTCTTCTATCTGAGCAGCCTGCGCGAGCTTGGCCAGCACGCGGAGTACATTGCGCTGACGACCGCGCTGGTGGCGGATTTTCCCGACAGCTCGTGGTCCGAGGAAGCGCTGAACAACCTCGGCACCCACTACATCCTCACCAACGAAGACGCCCTGGCGACGAAGACGTTCCGGCAGATGTACGAGCAGTTCCCGACCGGCCAGCGCGCCGAGCGCGCCGCCTGGAAGTACGGCTGGGCGAGCTACCGCAACGGGGACTACGCCGAAACGGTGCGCGTGTTCGAGTCGGCGGCGCTGGCGTTCCCGCGCTCCGACTACCGGCCGCCCTTCCTTTACTGGGCGGCGCGGGCGCACGCCAAGCTCGATGCCGCCGCCCTGGCCGACGCCCGCCTGCGGCTGGTCTACACCGATTACGCCAATTCGTATTACGGCCGGCTGGCCGAGCGCCAGCTGGCGCGGCTCGGCAAGCCGGCGGACGGCGGCGCCGTGCGGCTCGCGTCACGCGATGCCACGCCTGCCGCGGCCGCCGCGCCGGCGCCGCCGCCGCTGCCGACCGACGCCACCATCCGCCTGCTCCTCGCCAACGGGCTCTACGAGGACGCGCTCGGCGAGCTCCGCTTCGCGCAGCGCGCGTGGGGCAACGCGCCGCGGCTGGACGCGACGATCGCGTGGGTGTATCACGAGAAGGGGGAGCTGCGCCGCGCGATTTCACTGATGCGCCGCGCCTACCCGCAGCACCTGACCGCCGGAGGCGAGGAACTGCCGACCGAAATCCTGCAGGTGATTTATCCGATCGCCTACTGGGACGCGATTCGCCGCAACGCCGCGGCCCAGGGGCTCGATCCCTACGTGGTGGCGGCGCTCATCGGTCAGGAGTCCACCTTCGACCCGGGCGTCAAGTCCGTCGCCAACGCGTGGGGCCTGATGCAGATCGTGCCGGCGACGGGACGGCGGCTCGCGAAGTCGCTCGGCGTCCGCAAGTTCACGACCGACTCGCTGACCAACGCGGATCCCAACATCCGTCTCGGGACGCTCTATTTCTCGCGCCTGGTCGCAGCAGTTCGGCGGGACCCACTATGCCCTGGCGAGCTACAACGCCGGAGAAAGCCGCATCGTCCGCTGGAAGGCCGAGCGCCCCGGGCTGGACGAGGACGAGTTCATCGACGACATTCCTTTTCCGGAAACGCAGAACTACGTGAAGCGGATTCTGGGGACCGCGGAGGACTACCGGATGCTGTACGGCCCTGGCGGGGCCGCCGCGGCGCCGGCGCCCCGCCCGGCCGCGGCCGCGCCGGCGGTCCGGAAGCCGTCGGCGAAGAAACCGGCGGCCAGCCGGCCGGTCGTGAAAAAGCCTCCCGCAAAAAAGAAGAGCCCGACGCGCCGCACCCCGCCCCGGCGGCGCTGAGCGACGACTCCCCGTTCAGGGAAACGTGACGATCTCGTAGAGCGTCATGTCGGCGTCCGCGGCCAGCGGCCTGAGGTGGCTCGCAAACAGCGCCAGCCGCGTCCGGATGTCCTGCGCCCGCGGTCCGAACATGTTCCAGTGCACCCCGATGTAGCGCACCCGGTGGCGCTTGAGCACCAGGAAGGCGTCGCGGGACGGGAACGAATCGAGCACGACCGCCGCCTCGCGGAAATCGGGGGGGATATGGTCGCTGTAGCCGTTGACGAGCGGCATCCAGTGCGCCGCCGAGAGCACCATGTACTGGGCGTGCAGCGGATAGGCCGTCCGCTCGCCGTAGAACGGAAACTCCGCCATCGGCGCTTTCGTCATCTTCGCGAGCATGGCGTAGCCGGCCGGGACCGGCAGCGCCCGCTCCCACGGAAAGGGCAGCACGTTCAACTCCGCGAGCCCGGCCGCCGCGATCAGCGCGGCAACGGCCGCGGACCTTCGCCCGAGCGTCAGCCGCCCAATCGCCAAGGCCGAGAGTATCGCCAGCGCGAAGGCGGTCACGAGGCCGAAGCGCGACGGCGCCCGCAGGAACGTAAAGAGCGGGATGGCGCGGAACATCAGCGAGTAGAGCCCGGCTCCCGGTCCGAACGAGGCCCAGAAGGCGAGCAGCCCGAGCGACCCATAGAGCAGGGCGGTCTCGCGCGTGTCGCCGACCCCTGAGCGCGTCTCCGGCGTGACGGCGGTATCCGGCCGCGCCGGCCGCCGCATCGCCATGACGAATCCCGTCAATCCCAGGACCACGACGAGCATCCCGGGGAAGAGCACCTCACCGCTGCGCCATCCCAGGTTGCGCGCGATCCGGAACAGCCACTGATGCGCGTGCGCCGGCGACGCCAGGTAGCTCGCCGCGGTCGCCGAATACCGCACCGCATCATCGATCGTGCGGCGGAAGCCCTCGTCGCGCTGCATCGAAAGATAGGGAAGGAAGAAGGGCGCGACGATGACGATCGAGGTCAGCGCCGCGATCGCGACCGAGGTCCAGTACGACGGCGCGCGCCACTGCCTTCTGGAGACCGCGAAAAAGACGACGCCGTATCCGACCATCAGCCCCGCGAAGATGCCGTAGTAGGCGCAGGCGAGCGCCTGCGCGCCGAGCGCCGCACCGAGCGCGAGCCCGCGCCGCGGCGTCGGCCGGTCGGCGAGGCGATGGAGCGCGAGCATGGCGAGCGGCAGACCGCCCGCCATCAGCAGCTGGATGTGCGCGCTGTGCGAGAAGAGGTACGGACAGAACGCGAACAGGATGGCCGCGGCCGCCGCCGCCGGCGGACTGCCCGAGAGCCGCCGAGCGAGGAGAAACGTTCCGACCAGCGTCGAGGCGAACGCGAAGAGCAGGGCGCTGTTCAGGGCCGCGTACGGGTTGGCGGTCAGCCACCAGGCGGGCACCGCGACCAGGCCGCCGAGGATGTTGGCTTCAGAAAAGGCGAGCGCGTGGCGATGCGGAAAGAAGATGTTGGCGTCGAAGAGGTGGACGGGATCGGCGACGATCGTCCGAGCCACCCAGGCGATGTTCCAGATGCTGTAGAGGCCGTCCATCGTCGTGGTCCGGCCGAGCCGGCCGAAGCCGGCGGCGAGCGGCCATGTCATCAGGACGGCGAGTGCGAGCGCGATCGCGCACCCCGCGGCGGCGCGCCGCGCGCCGGCCGCGATGGTATCCGGACGTCGCTCCATGTAGAATGCCGGTCATTCTAACGCCAATACATCCCCGTCCATCCGTGCCTCGCGCCGCTGCCCTCGTCCTTGCTCTGTCCGCCGCCTGTGCGGCGTGGCTGTCGCAGGGTTCGCTGGCATTCACGGAGGCGGGCGGATCGCGCATTGCGCTGCTGCCGGTTTCTCCGCTGCCGCTGCTGCTCGCGGCTGCGGCCGGTGGGGCCGTGATCGCGGCCTGGCGCGCCGGTGCGTCGCTCGCGCCGCTGTGGCTCCTCGTGCTCGTCGTCCTGCCCTGGCTGCCGCGGTCCATGCCGGCGGTGTTCCTGATCTGGTCCGGCCCGATCGTGATCCTGATCTGGCTGGGCGTCGGGCTCGCGATGGCCGCGTCGACGCCGTCCATCGCCCGCCGCGTTCGGGCGCTTGCCGGACGGCTCGCCGGCAGGCGGCCGTGGCTGAGCGCTGCGCTGGCGGCCCTGGTCGTCTACGGCGTCGCGGCCTGGGAGGTGTCTCCGTCGGTGCCCGGCGGCGACGAGCCGCACTACCTGATCATCACGCAGAGCCTGCTCAGCGACGGCGACCTCAGGATCGAGAACAACCACGAGCGGGGCGACTACCGCGCCTACTTCGCGGGCGACCTGTCGAAGCCCGACTACCGCCGCCGCGGCCGCAACGGCGAAATCTATTCGATCCACGCCCCGGGGCTGCCGGTCGTGGTCGCGCCCGCCTTCGCGGCTGGCGGCTACCCGGGCGTCGTCCTGTTCCTGATCCTCGCGGCCGCGGCCGGCAGCGGCCTGGCGTGGTATCTGGCCTGGCTGGTGACCGGGCGTCACGGTGCCGCCTGGTTCGGGTGGGCGGCGGTCACGCTCTCGACGAGCGCGGTCTTCCATAGCTTCACCGTCTATCCCGACGGCGTCGGCGGCGTGCTCGTCCTGACCGGCGTCTGGGCGCTCCTGCGCGCCGGCCGCGACGCCGGAAGCGGCGACGAGCGCCTCGCGCCGTGGCTGCTGCACGGCGCCGCGCTCGCCATGCTGCCGTGGCTGCACACGCGCTTCGCGCTGCTCGCCGGGGGCCTTGGCGCGCTCGTCCTCCTCGACTCGGGACGCAATCGCAACGCCGCCGGCAAGGCGGTCGCGTTTCTCGTGGTGCCCGCGGTCAGTGCGCTCTGCTGGGTCGGGTTCTTCATAGCCGTTTACGGGACGCCGGACCCGTCGGCGCCGTACGCGAACGAGGAGGGCTCGGTCGCGTTCATCCCGGGCGGACTTGCGGGCATCTTCTTCGACCAGCGTTTCGGGCTGCTCGCCTACGCGCCGGTGCTCGTGTTCGCGTTCATCGGCCTCGGCCGCATGGCCTGGACGCGGCTCCATCGCCGGCTGGCGCTGGAGCTGCTCTTCGTCCTGGTGCCGTATCTCCTCGCCGTCACGCATTTCGCGATGTGGTGGGGGGGCACGAGCGCGCCGGCGCGATTCCTCGTGCCGATGCTGCCGATGCTGGCCATTCCTGCCGCCGTCAGCTGGACGCTGATGCGCCGCCGGGCGGCCCGCGCGACGGCGGTGGCGGCGCTCGGATGTTCCGTCTACGCGACTGCGGCGCTCGTCTTTGTCGACGGCGGCCGGATGGCCTACAACGTCCGCCAGGGCTACGCGCTCTGGCTCGAGTGGCTCAACCCCGCGTCCGAGCTGGCGCGCGGCCTGCCGGCGTGGTGGCGGGGCAGCGAGCCTCTCCTCTATCGCGACACTCTGGTGTGGGCCGCGGCCTTCACCGCGGCCGCGGTGTCGCTGCGTCTACTCGAATCGCGCCGCGGCCTCCGCACGCGCGGGGCGATGGCGGCGGCGGCGATGGCTGCGTACCGCTTCTCGCCGCGATGACGTCGGTCGCGGTGTGCTGGCGGCTCGCCGGTGTCGGCGGCGCGACCGAGACCTCCGGTCAGCTGGCCGCGCTCCGGCGGCTGGGGCTCGAGCCCCGGCTGCTCGCGCTCGAGCTGCCGGCTCTGCGGCGCCTGCCGCTCGAGGCGGTTCCCTCCAGACTGCGCCTCGATCCCGCCAGATCCACCACGCCCGGCGGCGCCGGCGTGAACGACCGCCCGCTCTACCAGATTCCGCTCGTGCCCGCCGGACGCTATCGCCTCGAGCCCCGCGGCGCCGCGGCCTCCGGCTGGCTGATGGCCGGCATCGGCCGCGAGCAGTTCTCGCTGACGAGCGGCCCGCTCGGCGACCCGCCGCAGCCGATCGAGCTCGACTTTCCCGTCGACGTCCGGGCGATTGTCGTCCGCGGCGACGAGCAGGCGCGGCGGTCGCTCGACGGTCTGACGATCACGGCGCTGTCGCTCGTGCCGCCGGACAAACGCCTCACGGCCGCGGTCGCCCGTCGGGCGGTCCGCTACGGCGACACCACCGTGTTCTTTCTCGACGACCGCAGCTTCGCCGAGCCGGATGCCTTCTGGGTCGGCGGCGGACGGACATCGTCCGTGGTCCTCCAGCCCGGGCAGCCGGCCGCGCACGCCGCGCTCGTGGCCCGCAATGGGCCGGTTCAGAATGCGGTGCGGCTGTGGTCGGGGGCGTGGAGGCTGGATGCGGTGCTGGCGCCCGGCGAAGAGCGCCGGCTGGAGGTTCCGCTCCAGCCGGGGGAATCCGCGGCGCTGCTGACGGTCGCTTCGAGCGGCGGCTTCCGCCCCTCCGACGTCAATGCCGGAAGCCTCGACAGCAGGTTCCTCGGCCTCTGGGTCAGGCCGGTCAACTGATCCGTCGTCCGCTCAGAACCGGACGACGCCGCCGACGTAGGGGCCCTTCAACTTCAACGTGCCCTGGTCGCTGTGGACCTTGTAGAGCACGTCGAGCGAGCGGTAGCCGACCTGCGCGCCGACGTTGTTCGTGAAGTTGACCGTCCCGTACATGTCGAAGTCGAAGTACTTGGCGCGGTAGTCGTTGTTGATGTTGTCGGGCAGCTTGATGCCGCTGAACTCGCCGGTGATCGAGATGTTCGGCACGAGATAGACCCGCGCGATCCCGCCGAGCGCCGGAATCGGCGCCCGCGCCCGCGCGAACTCGTTCAGAAACCCGTTCGACAGCGTCGCCTGGACGTCGGTGTACTTCGCCTCGAGGATCAATCCCGCGAAGCCGCGATCGCGGTGACGAAGTCGTACTCGTAACCGAATCGATAGGCCTTCCACTGCAGGTCGGTGGTGACCGGAAGGGTCACCGGGAACCGGATCCCGTTGAACACGACCGAGGCGGTCAGGCGGCCGCTCGGCGTCGTAGGTGATTGGCGTCCGCTCGAAGCGCAGCTTGTGCTTCTTGCCTGGACGCAGCACGACCTTGATCTGGCGGAACTTCGTCTTGACGATGCCGAGGTCGTTGACGAAGTCGATGTCGCTGCCGACGATGCCGAGCTGCTCGCTGGTGATGATGATGTCGGGGGTCGGGTTCCAGATGGCGCCGGTCAGCTCGACGTGATAGCGCTCGCCGGTCGCGGGATCGGCGGCCCGCTTCACAGGTACTGAGCCTGTGCCGGCGCGGCGGCGAGGCCGAACGCCAGACAGAACAGGAATATCGCTGCGGCACGTGTGCGCATGAGTCTTCTCGCCCCGGATGGTTCAAGGGAAACGCGCCCCTGTCGCGAAGGGGCCGCAGTGCCTGCTGGGATAGGCCACCAGAGGATAGCACACCGGGCGGCTGCTATACTCGATCGGGATGGGCCCCGCGTTTCGTCGGCTCCTTCCCTTCGTGCTCCGCTACCGGCGCGCAGTTCGTGCTCGGGCTGATCTGCGTGGTCTGTCACGACCGCGTTCCAGCTGCTGTCGCCCGTGGATCCTGAAGCTACGCGATCGACGACCTCGCGCCGGGCGTGACGCGGCAGAAGCTGGCGCTCTACGCCGGCGCTGCTGCTCGGCGTCGCCTGCATGGCGCGGCCTGTTCCTCTTCCTGATGCGGCGGATCATCATCGGCGCCTCGCGCGACATCGAGTACGACATGCGCAACGCCTTCTTCGCGCGGCTGCAGCAGATGCCGCTGGCCTACTACCAGGCGCGCCGCACCGGCGACCTGATGTCGCGCGCGACCAACGACCTGAACGCGGTCCGGATGATGATCGGTCCGGCGGTGATGTACTCGGCGAACACGATCCTGGTGTTCGTGCGTGGCGATCATCCTGATGAGCTCGATCGACGGCCGGCTGACGCTGATTGCGCTGCTGCCGCTGCCGCTCGTGTCGATCAGCGTCAAGTATTTCGGCAGCGCCATCCACCGCCGCTTCGAGGCCATCCAGGCCCAGCTCTCCGACATCAGCGCGGTCGTCCAGGAGGCGCTCGCCGGCGTCCGCGTCGTCCGCGCCTACGGCCAGGAGCCGCACGAGATCGAGCGCTTCCGCGGCGCCAACGACGAGTACGTCCGCCGCAACCGGGTGCTGATCCGGCTGCAGGGGCTGTTCTACCCGAGCATGACGCTGTTTCTCGGCTTCGGGTCGCTGCTGGTGCTGTGGCTCGGCAGCCGCGAGGTGATCCGCGGCCGCATCACGCTCGGCGACTTCGTCGCCTTCAACGCCTACCTGGTGATGCTCGCTGGCCGATGATCGCCTTCGGCTGGGTCACCAACATCCTGCAGCGCGGCATGGCGTCGTGGAAGCGGATGCTCGAGGTGCTCGACGCGCGTGCCGGACATCGACGACCGAGCAGTCACCGCCGCCGGGCCGGGCCGCTGGCGATTGCCGGCGGCCGGATCGAGGTCCGCGATCTGACCTTCGCCTATCCGGGCACGGCGCACGCCGGTGCTCGAGCATGTGTCGCTGCTGCATCGAGGCGGGGCAGACGGCGGCGTTCGTCGGCGCGACGGGCTCCGGGAAGTCGACGCTCATCAGCCTGCTGCGCGCGCCTGCACGAGCCGCCCGCCGGGCACGGTCTTCGTCGACGGCGTCGACGTGCGCGAGATCCCGCTGGCGACGCTGCGCGGCGCGATCGGCTTCGTGCCGCAGGAGCCGTTCCTGTTCTCGGACACGATCGCCGAGAACGTCGCCTTCGGCGTTCCCGGCGGCGACGCCGGCGACGCGGCGGCGCTGGCCGCCCGCGTCCGCGCCGCCGCGGCGGTGGCGCGGCTCGACAAGGACGTCGAGGACTTTCCCGAAGGGCTACGAGACGGTGGTCGGCGAGCGCGGCATCACGCTCTCCGGCGGCCAGAAGCAGCGCACCGCGCTCGCCCGGGCGCGTGATGCTCGATCCGCGCATCCTGATCCTGGACGATGCGCTGTCGGCGGTGGATACCTATACCGAGGAGGAGATCCTCGGCCGGCTGCGCGGCGTGATGCGCCAGCGCACCGCGATCATCGTCTCGCACCGCATTTCGACGGTCCGCGACGCCGATCAGATCTTCGTGCTCGACCGCGGCCGCATCGTCGAGCGCGGCCGCCACGACGAGCTCGTCGCCGCCGGCGGGCATCTACGCGACGCTGTTCCGCAAGCAGCTGCTCGAAGAGGAGCTGGCGGGAGTCTAGGCGGGCAGGCTTCCAGCTTCCAGCTGCCAGCTGCCGGCTGGAAATGGAGGTCGGAAGCTCGGAAGCGGTAAACCGAGCCGAAGCTGGAGCGGCAGCTAGAAGCGGGAAGCGGGAAGCCGGAAGCCGGAAGCTGGAAGCTGGAAGCTGGAAGCTGGACTCTGTGTCCTACCACGAAGAAGAAGTCCTCGGGAAAGCCTACGACGCCACGGCTGATGCGGCGGCTGCTGCGGTATCTGCGGCCCTACAAGCGCGCGGGTCGCGCTGGCGCTGCTGCGCGATCATCTGCGGCGTCGGTCCTGCAGCTCGCGCAGCCGTACCTGATGAAGCTGGCGATCGATCGCTACATCGCGGCCGGCGATCTGTCCGGGCTCAACCGCATCGCGGCTGGCGTTCCTGGCGATCCTGCTCGGCGTCGTTCGCGCTCGAGTACGTCCAGACGTGGACGCTGCAGATGACCGGGCAGCGGATCATGTTCGACCTGCGCAGGCAGATCTACGGGCACCTGCAGCGGCTCGACCTGCAGTTCTTCGACCGCAACCCGGTCGGCCGGCTGATGACGCGGGTCACGACCGACGTCGACGTGCTCAACGACATGTTCACCGCCGGGGTCGTCTCGATCTTCGGCGACGTCTTCACGCTGCTCGGGATCATGATCGTGCTGGTCGTCGATGGACTGGCGGCTGGCGCTGGTCGCCTTCGCCGTGCTGCCGCTCATCGTCCTCGTCACCCAGTGGTTCCGCCGCAACGTCCGCGAGTCGTACCGCACGGTGCGGACCTGGATTGCCCGCATCAACGCGTTCCTCCAGGAGCACATCACCGGGATGTCGACGGTGCAGCTGTTCCGCCGCGAGCGGCGCAGCTTCGCGCGGTTCGACGACATCAACCGCCGCCCATCGCGACGCCAACATCGAGTCGATCTTCTATCTACGCGGTGTTCTACCCGGCGATCGGAGTCATCGGCGCGCTCGCCTCGGCGCTGATCATCTGGTTCGGCGGCGGCTGGACGATGCAGGGCACCCTGACGCTCGGCTCGCTGGTCGCGTTCCTGCTCTATTCGCAGACGCTTCTTCCGGCCGATCAGCGACATGTCGGAGAAGTTCAACGTCCTCCAGGCGGCGATGGCCTCGTCCGAGCGGATCTTCAAGCTGCTCGACACGCCGGTCAGGATTGCTCGAGACGGCCGGCCGGGCGCCGCCGCTGGCCGCGCCGCCGCGCGGTGCCGGGCACATCGTCTATCCCGACCACGTCTGGTTCGCCGTACAACACTCCGGCCAGGCGGTCGAGCCGAGACTACGTGCTGCGCGACGTCTCGTTCGAGGTCCGGCCCGGGGAGCGGGTCGGCGTCGTCGGCGCGACCGGGGCGGGCAAGTCGACGCTCATCAACCTGCTGCTGCGCTTCTACGACGTGACCAAGGGGCGGATCCTGGTGGACGGCGTCGACGTCCGCGAGATGGACGCTGGGCAAGCTGCGCGGCGCTGTTCAGCCTCGTGCTCCAGGACGTGCAGCTGTTTTCCGGAACGATCGAGGCCAACATCCGCCTGGGCAACGCGTCGATCACCGACGCCGCACGTCCGCGCCGCCGCGCAGGCGGTCCATGCCGACGGCTTCATCGACCGCCTGCCGGACGGCTATCGACAGCCCGGTCGCGGAGCGCGGCGCGACGCTGTCGGTCGGCCAGAAGCAGCTGCTGTCGTTTGCGCGCGCCCTGGCCTTCGATCCGCGCATCCTGGTGCTGGACGAGGCGACGTCGAGCGTCGACACCGAGACCGAGCTGCTCATCCGCGACGCGCTGGCGGTGCTGATGGCGCGCCGCACCACCATCGCGATTGCCCACCGCCTGTCGACCATCCAGGACATGGACAAGATTCTGGTCCTCCACAAGGGCCATTTGCGCGAGGCCGGGCGCCATCAGGACCTGCTCGGCCAGCGCGGGATTTACTACAAGCTGTATCAGCTGCAGTACCGCGATCAGGAACGCCGCCTCGCCCCGGATGGGCGCGAGGTCGCCGAGCCGGCCTGACGGCCGCGATGTGTGTCAGGCTGTCGTCAAACCTGACAATCTTGAATCGGTGGAGCTCTGATGAAGACGCCGATCGCCAAAGAACCCCTCAAGAACTACATCACTCCGGCCGGCTTGCAGCGCCTCCGGGACGAGCTCGGGTTCCTGCTGATCCGCGAACGGCCGGCGGTGACGGCGGTGGTGACCTGGGCGGCAGGCAATGGCGACCGCAGCGAGAACGCCGACTATCAGTACGGCAAGCGGCGGCTGCGCCAGATCGACGGGCGGATCCGCTTCCTCACCAAACGCATCGATGCCGCTCAGGTCGTCGACCCGGAATCGCCGCGAAGCGGGCGGGCCGCGGCGCAGGTGTTCTTTGGCGCGACCGTGCGCTACATCGACGGCGCCGGCGTGGAACAGGTGGTGAGCATCGTCGGCGGCGACGAAGTCGATCTGGATCGCCGCCAGATCAGCTGGCTGTCGCCGCTGGCGCGCGCGCTTGATGAAGTCCGGGCCCGGCGACCGCGTCGCGCTGCACGCCCCCGCCGGTTCAGAGGAGCTGCAGATCCTCGAGGTGCGCTACGAGCGCATTCCTGTGCAGCCCTTCACCGAGCCGCCCGGAGCCGAGTCCGCCACGAAAGCGCGTCCGCGCAACGGCCGTTAGCATGGTCATCGACGCCGACACACTCCGCGACCTCGACGTGATCTCGACTTCCGTCCCGCGCGGCAGGACGCTGCTCGATCTCGTCGACAGGACGCGCACGCGATCTGGCCGGGAACAGCTCCGCCGTCGCCTCACGATGTGGACGCCGTCGTCCTCGGCGATTGTCGCGCTGCAAGGCGCCCATCAACGGCTCGCCGCAGACGCGGCTACGTATCGCGCGATGTTCGACCGTGCTGACACCGACGGCGTCGACCGCTACCTGAGCTCAAACTGGCAGCACCCCGACACCAGAAGCAGCCTCACGATTCTCTTCGACAATGTCCTGCGGCCCAGGTGGTATCGCCAATACTTGCGCGAGGTCGCCGATGGCCAGAGGCGCGTGCTCGCGCTGCTGCACGCCGCCGCCGAACTGCGAGCCCAATTGTCGGGGTCAAACGCTGTTGCGCTGCAGCAGATAGCAATGCGCATCGCGTCCTGGCTGACCAAGCCGGAGACGCGAAGTCTACTTCAGCTCGGCAGCCGGCAATCCGCGTCGGCCCTCGTTGCGTTCGACCGACTCGCCCGCGGCTCGGGCAAGCCGGTGCTGGCGGACATCATCGATCTCACGGGTGAGCTCGAAGCGATGTGGAGTCTGGGAGTCGCAACCGCGGAGCATCGTTGGAGCTACCCGCGGCCGAGCGCACGATTCAGCGTTCGGGGGCTCGTCCATCCCTTTCTCGGCCAAGGCTCGGTGGCGAACGACCTCACACTGGACGAGGCGGTCCGCGTCTGCTTCGTGACCGGTCCGAACATGGCCGGTAAATCGACGTTCCTGAAGGCCGTCGCGATTGCGGAGCTGCTCGCTCACGCAGGTTGCGGCGTGCCCGCGTCGTCGATGGAATTCACGACAGTTGGGGCGATCTTTTCCAGCGTCAACATTGTTGACAATGTCAATGCGAGGGAGAGTTTCTACCTGGCCGAGGTCCGCCGCATCGGGTCCCTCGCGCACGCCTTGCGCGAGAACGGCTCAGTGGTCGCCGTTGTCGATGAACCATTTCGCGGTACCAACGTTCATGATGCCGCCGACGCGACGCTGGCAATCGTCACCCGTCTGGCGGCCTGTCCCCGTGCCCTCGTCCTGATCGCATCGCATATCGGCGAGATCGTTCCGTCAATCAGCGATGACCCTCGAGTCGGCCTGTTCAATTTCGCGGCGGACCTCTCCGGCGATCGGCCGCGATTCGACTACAAGCTTCGCGAAGGAGTGTCCACGCAGCGGCTCGGCATGGTGTTGTTGCGGCAGGAGGGCGTCCTGGACCTGCTGGACCAGTCCGCCGATTTGCCGCCGCTCTCGGACGAAGCCCTGCACCACGCGGCCCGGCGCTCGCGAGCGGCGGCGGCTGAAGCACAGGCGTCAGGCAGCGGACCAGAGCCATCGGCATGACCCATCTCGACCAGGGCTGTTCCATTGTCGGGGACAGGCGATCGCCGTTCAGTTCGTCTTCGGCCCGGCATCGAGCTGGCCGTTGCCGCCGACGCCGGCGGATGCCATGATGAGCCGCCGCGATGAGGCGGTAAACGTTTGCGCCAGGGGCGACACGCCCCTCAACTCGGCGTCGTTCACACCGATCAGGAGTCCCCAACGTGCGTAAAGTGCTCGGAACCTTGTCGCTCGTCGTCCTCTGCGTCGCCTGCAGCGCACCCGCGCCTCAGGCCGCCAACACCGCGGGCGCGGACGCCGCCGCACATCAGGCGCACGATGCCTACGTGACGGCCATCAACTCGAACAACCTCGAAACGCTCCTCGGCATGCTCACCGACGACGTCGTCTATCTCTCGGCGCACGAGCCCGTGATGGTTGGCAAGGCGGCGGTCAGGCCGTGGCTCGAGGGCTATCTGAAGGCCTTCAAGACCCACTGGGACAAGCCAGTCCAGGAATTCGTCGTCAATGGCGACTGGGCGTTCGAGCGCTACTCGTATAAATCGACCGACACACCGCTGGCCGGTGGCCCCGTCGTCGAGGACACGGGCTGGGGTCTGGTCATCTACCATCGCGATACGGACGGGAAGTGGCGCGTCGCCCGAGACGCCTGGGGGCCCGATCACCCGGCACGGCCGTAATTATCAGCTCCTTGGACAACGGCCGGGCTTATGATACGGCGTCCTGTCGGGCGACCGCGGCGCAGGCGCATGCGCGGCGGTCTGACGACAGACGCGACCCGCGGCTGGGGATGCGCGGCGCCTGGATGCCGCGCCCCTGCACCACTCATTCTACCGTCCTCATTCTGGAGCACGCAGCATGGCCACCGTCCTCATCACCGGCACTAGTACCTGGAATCGGCATGGCCACGGCGCTCGCCTTCGGCCGTGCCGGACATCGGGTCGCGGCGACGATGCGCAATCCGGGCGCGGCGCCCGCGCTCGCGGAGACCGCGGCCCGCGAAAAGCTCGCGGTCACGGTTGTGCCGATGGACGTCGACGCCGATGCGTCCGTCCTCGAGGGCGTCGCCCGGATCGAGCGGGACCTCGGACCGGTTGATGTCCTCGTCAATAACGCCGGCATCGAGCGCATGGGCTCGGTCGAAGAACTGCCGCTGGCGGAGTTTCGCGCCGTCATGGAGACGAACTACTTCGGCGTGATCCGGTGCCTCCAGGCGATTCTTCCGGGGATGCGGCAGCGCCGCAGCGGCTGCATCATCAACGTCGCCTCCGTCGCCGGCCACGTGGCGACGGCGCCGATGGCCGCCTACACGGCGTCGAAGTTCGCGCTGGAGTCGCTCAGCGAGTGCCTCGCCCAGGAGGTGAAGGCGTTCAACATCCGGGTGGCGATCATCGAGCCCGGCATCATCGACACCCAGATGTCCCGGCATATCGGCGTCGTCCCTGCGCCGTCCCCCTACGCGCAGCAGCGGCGAATCGCGGCCTTGTTCGCCACGGCACTCAAGGCGCCGGTTCCGGCGTCGCTCGTCGCCGACAAAATCCTGGAAGTCGCCGCCGGCGACACCGACCAGCTCCGCCATCTGGTCGGGCCGGACGCCGGGCCGTTCGTGGGCTGGCGCCGGGGGATGAGCGACGAGGCCTGGGTCGCGCTCGGCGCCCTGGATGATGATGCGTGGTACGCGCGTATCGAAGCGGACTTCGGGATGAATGTGCGTCCACAGGCGCAGTGAAAGTCCGGCAGGGCCTGCGACGGCGTCGCCCGATTCAGCAGGTGAGTGTGCCATGAGCCCAAACAAACACCCGCGTAAGGCCGCTCGAGCGATGTCGACAGCGGCCACTAAGCCACAGAGTTTCACGGTCGAAGAACGGGCGGCGATGACAGAGCGCGCGCGCGAGCTCCAGGCGGAAGCGCGGCGCGGCCGACGCGCGACCGCCGCGGATGGCGAACGGGACGTGCTCGCGAAGATCGCCGAGATGCCCGAGCCCGATCGCGCCATGGCCGAGCGGCTCCATGCCATCATCAAATCGAGCGCTCCGGACCTCGCGCCGAGAACGTGGTACGGGATGCCGGCCTACGCCAGGGGGGGTGATGTCGTCTGCTTCTTCCAGAGCGGGCACAAGTTCAAGGCGAGATACGCGACCTTCGGCTTCAGCGACAAGGCGAACCTCGACCACGGCACCATGTGGCCGGTCGCCTTCGCGCTGCCGGCATTGACGGCGGCGGACGAAGAGCGGATCGCCGCGCTCGTGAAGAAAGCGAGCCGGGTTCCCGCAGGTGAGCGTTGAAGACTGGCTGATCGCCACCGGCACTCACCTCGCGCTCTGCATCGCGCCTGGCCCGGCGGTGGTGTTCGTGCTTGGCGAGTCGATGGCCAGGGGGGTGCGGGCGGGAGTCCAGGGCACGGCCGGCGTGGTGCTCGCGAACGCGTGCTACTTCGGCCTCGCGGCCGGCGGGCTCGGCGGGCTGCTCCTCGCGTCTCCGCAGGTCTTCGCCGCGGTGCGGTGGCTGGGCGCGGCATACCTGGTCCTCGCGGGCGTGCGCACCTTCCGGGCGTCGGGAGCCGGAACCAGCCGGACCGCACCGCCGCGGACGCGCGGCGACGGCGCGCGCAGCCTCCTGCGCGGCCTCGGCGTGCAGCTGGCGAACCCCAAGGCATCCGTCTTCTTTCTGGTCTTCCTGCCGACCCTGCTCGACCCCGCGGCGAATGGACTCAGGGCACTCGGCATCATCGGCATCCCTCTTCTCGCCATCCAGGCGGCGACGCTGATTGGATATGCCTTCGCCGCCGACGGTGTGGTGGGCTGGCTCGGGCACTCGACCGCCCGGGTCGTCGTCGGCCGTCTGTCCGGCGCGCTGCTGGTCGGGTTCGGCCTGCTGGTAGCCCTGAGTGGCGTTTCGCCGCGCTGACGCCGTACCGTACGGCTGAGCCAAAGGGCGACACGGGCGCGCCTTCTTGAGTTACGATCCCGCCCTGGTCACGCCCGGCGTGCCGTCGCGGGCCCCCACGGTGCAGGACGGCAGCAGCGGGCGGCGATCCGAGCGGCGCCGAATGCCCCACACCCTCTTTCCTGCGTCGGCCATGCTGAGATGCCTGGGCGCGACCTCGGCCGGCGTCGCGCTCCTGGCGGCGCTCTCCTGTGGCTCCTCGTCCGAGACGATCACCGTCAGTCCCCTCTCGCGGTGCGCCGTCCAGGCCCAGGCGGACACCGCCGCGTTCGCGCCCGACGGCGGCACCGGCGTGATTCGTATTTCCACGAACCGCGAGTGCACCTGGTCGGCCCGTGGCGATGCCGCGTGGGTGACCCTGACGCCGCCGGTCTCCGGACAGGGCGACGGCTCGGTGCAATTCACCATCGGCGCCAACGCCGACCCCGGGTCGCGCGCCGCCGCCATCACCATCGAGAATCAGCGTCTGCAGGTGTCGCAGGAAGGCCGGCGGTGCGACTTCAGCCTGTCGTCCGTGGATGAAACGTTCGATACGGCAGGCGGTGAGCGGACGATCCAGGTCACCACGGGCAGCGCGCAATGCCGATGGACGGCCGTGCCGGACGCGCCGTGGATCACGGTGGTCTCGGGCGCGGAGGGCGGCGGCAGCGGAGCGGTCAGGGTTCGCGTCGCGGCGTCCGACGGTCCGCCGCGGACCGGCATCATCACCATCGCCGGCCACGCGGTACAGGTGGAGCAGGGACCCGGGTGCAGCTACACCGTCGGCACGGCCGCATTCAGCCTCGGCGCCGCCGGCGGCACCGGCGACATCCCGGTCACGGCGCCGGCCGGCTGTAACTGGACGGCCGAGAGTCAGGCGCCGTGGATTGCGATCGCGAGCGGAGCGGCTGGCAGTGGGCCGGGGGCGGTCGGCTTCCGCGTCGCGCCGACCGAA
The DNA here is from genome assembly GCA_963750475.1 of uncultured Acidobacteriota bacterium. GTDB lineage: Bacteria > Acidobacteriota > Vicinamibacteria > Vicinamibacterales > 2-12-FULL-66-21 > JALZOC01. Next base: position 3,992,015 of record CAVVQQ010000002.1, on the reverse strand, counting down.
GGGCCGGCGCGAACCGGTACCCTGACGGTTGCCGGCCGCGTGGTGACGGTCACGCAGTCGCCAGGATGCACCTACACTATCGAGCCGCTCACCTACGCGGCGCCGCAGTCGGGCGGTGCGGGCGTCGTGACGGTCCGCACCGGGCCCGGGTGCGCGTGGGCCGCGACGAGCGCGTCGGAGTGGATCAGCGTCACGGCCGGCCAGTCCGGAAACGGCCCCGGTGAGGTCCGCTTCAGCGTCACCGCCAACGCCGCGCCGGGGCGCGCCGGAGCGCTGCGCATCGCCGACCAGACGGTGACCGTGACGCAAGGCTCCGGATGCGCCTTCAGCGTGAGTCCGCAGAGTGCCAGCGTCGGGGCATCGGCAGCCACCGGCGCCTTCCAGGTGACCGCGCCCGCAGGCTGCGCGTGGTCCGCAGCGAGCGCCTCGGACTGGATCACCATCACCGCCGGGTCATCCGGCACCGGCGCCGGTGCCGTCACGTTCAGCGCCGCCGCGAACGCCGCTCTGGCCCGCACCGGCACGCTCCAGATCGCGAATCAGACGGTCACGGTCAGCCAGGCCTCGGGCTGCACCTTCACCGTCAGCCCGCCGGGCGTGGCGGTTGGCGCCGCCGCTGCGACCGGTGCCTTCCAGGTGGCGGCGGCGGCAGGGTGCACCTGGTCCGCGGCGAGCGCCTCGGAGTGGATCACGATTGCCGCCGGGGCGAGCGGCAGCGGCAGCGGCCAGGTCCAGTTCGCGGCGGCCGCCAACACGGGGCCCGCGCGCCAGGGTGCCCTCTCGATTGCCGGGCACAGCGTGGCGGTATCGCAGGCGAACGGCTGCACCTACGACGTGGCGCCGACGACGCGGGACGTCGGCCCCGGAGGAGACAGCAGTGCGGCGTCGGTCACCACCGGTGCCGGCTGCCCATGGACGGCCGCGAGCAGCGTCAGCTGGATCACCGTCTCGTCCCCATCCGGCGCCGGCCCGGCGCAGGCGTCGTTCACCGTCGCATCGAACCAGGGTCCACCGCGTACCGGCACGCTCAGCGTGGCCAGTCAGGTCCTGACGATCAATCAGTCGTCGTCGTGCACCTGGATCATGGCGCCGCCGTCCCATTCGTTCGATTCGGGTGGCGGCAACGGCAATATCCTGGTGATCGTCACCGGTGCCTGCACCTGGACGGCGGCGAGCAATGTCGACTGGATCACGATGACGGCGGGGGAGTCCGGCACCGGCTCGGGTCTCGTGCAGTTCGTCGCGGCGCCGAACAGCGGCCCGAGCCGCACCGGATCGCTGACCATCGCGGGTCAGCGCTACGAAGTTGTGGAGGCGGGTCGATAGACGTCGGCGATGCCGATTCGGTCGGCCGGCCGTTCAGTGCGGTTCGCCAGTGACGACGCCTCGGACAGGGAAGAGCGCCGCGCCTCTCGGCAGGGGCGCGACGCTCTTTGTGAGACCTACTTTACCGTCGCCGAGGCGGAGGCGACGCACTGCCATTTGCCGCCGGCCGCCTTCACCCACGTGTCGACCCACCGCTCCCTGGTGTCGAGCGCCTTGCCGGCGCCGTCGGTGCCCTTGCCGGCCCACGAGCCGGTCACCACCGCGGTGTCACCATGGACGATGACCTTGAGATCGCCAATCTCGTTGGTCGTCCACTTGGCCTTCTTGACGCGCGCCAGCGTGTCCGCCTTGCCGCGCATCGAGCCATCGGTGTCCAGGGTGACGAAATCGTCAGCCAGCATCGGCGCCAGGGCGTCGGCATTGCCCGCCTTGGAGGCCTTCTCCCACTGGTGCTCCAGGTCGATGAGGGTCTGGGCGACCGATCCCGCCCCCTTGCTGCTGCCCGCCTTGGCGGGCTCCTGCGCCAGCGCGCTTCCGAGAGTCAACAGAACGATGACACCAGCGGTAAAAAACTGCTTCACGTGCGCTCCTTGTGAAATATGGGTGATCGAGTGGACGGGCACCGACATAATGAAGCCGGGGCAGACTGTCGCACGGCGACATGGTATCCCGTCCCGTTCATTCTGGCCGCGAAAGGCACGGACCGGCTCTCGGGTTGTTCCCAGGGCGTGGGTTCAGCGATGATCGAGGCATGGGTTTCCATTACGACGGCGGCGTCCGGCCGCCTTTTGCCCAGACGCCGGCCGACGGGCAGGAATCGGTCTGGGACTACCCTCGTCCGCCGCGCGTGGCTCCCGACCGACGCGAAATTCTGGTGATCGCCGGCGGCACGACCATCGCGCGCACCTCGCGCGCCGTCCGGATCCTGGAGACCGCGAGCCCGCCGACCGTCTATCTGCCGCCCGGCGACGTCCGGATGGATCTGCTGACCCGGACGGAGGGGCGATCCTTCTGCGAATGGAAGGGGAGTGCGGTCTACTGGAACGTGCTCCTGCCCGGGGCCGGACCGATCGAGCGTGCCGGATGGTCGTACCCCCAGCCGATGCCGCCGTTCGACGCCATCCGCGACTACGTGTCGTTCTATCCCGGGCGGCTGGCCTGCTTCATCGGCGGCGTGCGCGTCGCGCCGCAGCCGGGCGGATTCTATGGCGGGTGGCTGACACCGGAAATTGTCGGACCGGTCAAAGGAGAGCCCGGCACCGAGGGCTGGTGAACGAGAGCCGCGACGGAACGGCCGGGGTAGACTGCCGGTGCGGCGACATGGCCCTCTGGCGGCGGGCATTTCGGCATGTTCGCCGCCGCGACCTGGGCGCCGTCGCTCGGCCGCTGACCCTCCCGTCGCGAGCGCAGAGACGGCCGGCCGATCGATGCCCGATCAACCAGGTCGCGGTCCGCTGCGTCTGAATGGACGGCCGGGAGCTGCCGCAGGCCGAGGGGGGACGATGGACGGCGTCATTCAGGATCTCAGGGTCGCGCTCCGCCAACTGACGGCCCGTCCGGGCTTCGCGGTGCTTGCCGTCGTGACCCTCGCGCTCGGCATCGGTGCCAATACCGCGGTCTTTTCCGTGGTCAACAGCGTTCTGCTCCGTCCCCTGCCGTATCCCGAGAGCGATGGCCTGCTGCGCGCCATCGAGGAGCGGCCGGTCAACCGCGGCCGGCGGATGGCCGCGATCACGAACGAGACCTATCACGCCTGGCTCGATCGCACCCGCACGCTGGCCGCGCTGGCCGCGTACAGCCCCCGTGCCTATACGCTGACAGGCCGCGGCGACGCGCGCCGGCTGCTCGGCGCCTCAGTGTCCGCCTCCCTCTTCCCCATGCTCCATGCGGAGCCGGCGTTCGGCCGGATCTTCAAGCCGTCCGAAGAACCGCCACCCGCCAACCGCGTCGCGATCCTCAGCTACGCCGCCTGGCAATCCCTGTTTGCGGGCGATCCCGCCGTCGTCGGCCGCACCCTGACCCTGGATGGAAACCCGCACGAGATTGTCGGCGTCATGCCGGCCTGGTTCTTCTTTCCCGATCACGATGCGGAGATCTGGACGCCGCACTTCGTGCCGCCGCCGAGCCGGAATGCAAATGAACGGAACGTCTCGGCGTTTCCCGCGCTGGCCCGCCTGAGGCCCGGCGCAACCGTGGAGCAGGCGCAGGCCGAGGGGCGGACGGTCGTGCAGAGTCTGTTCGCCGACGGCGGCCGGACGATGACCCCGCTCGACGAGGGCCCGCCGCCCAACCTGCGGCTCATCCCCCTCAAGGACGAACTGGTTCGCGACGTCCGGCCGGCGCTCGTCATGCTGTCGGCCGTCGTCGTGCTGGTGCTGCTCATCGCGATCGTCAACCTGGCGAACCTGCTGCTTGGACGCGGCGCGGCGCGCCGGCGGGAGGTCGCGATCCGGGCCGCCATCGGCGCCAGCCGCTGGCGAATCGTCCGGCAGTTCCTGATCGAGAGTCTGATGCTGGCCGCGATCGGCGCGGTCGCGGGACTGCTGCTCGCCTGGTGGCTGCAGCGCCTGCTCCCGGCCGTCGCGCCGCCGGATTTTCCGCGTCTCGAGGAACTGGCGATCGACCGCCGCGTGCTGCTGTTCACCGCCGCCGTCTCGCTCGTCAGCGGCGTCCTGTTCGGCACGGCGCCGGCGCTGCAGGCGCTCGGCGTCGGCCTGGCGCCGGCGCTCGGGGAGGCGGGCTACCGCGGCTCGAGCGGTCTGCGCTTCGTCCGCGGGAACCGCGCGCGCCTGGCGCTGGCGGTCGGCGAGGTCGCCATCGCCGTGGTGCTGCTCGTCGGCGCGGGGCTGCTGGCCAAGAGCTTCGTCCGGCTGGCGCACGTCGACCCCGGCTACGATCCGGCGAACGTCGTCACCGCGCGGGTCACGCTGCCACCGGCCCGGTACGACGGCGGCCGGGCGACGCAGGTACTACGACCGACTGCTGGAGCAGATCCGGGCCGTCCCCGGCGTTGCCGCGGCGGGCACCGTCGGCACGCTGCCGCTCTCCTCCGGCCTGATGCTGGTCGCCTTCGATCTGCCGGGACGGTCCGACGCCGCCAGCCCGGGGCCCGCCACCGCCAGTCTCAGGGTCGTCAGCGCGGGGTACCTCGAGGCCCTGGGCCTCCGCCTCGTCGAGGGCCGCGCCCTGGCGGACGGCGATCGCGCCGGCACCCGGCCCGTCATCCTCGTCAACGAGACCTTCGCGCGGACCTACTTTCCCGGCGCGCGGCTCGTCGGACGCGAACTGCCGGTCTTCCGCCAGCCCTCCGAGGTGGTCGGCATCGTCGGCGATGTCCGGCACGCCGGGCTCAACGCGGAGCCGCAGCCGGAGGTCTACGTCTCGTATCGCCAGTCCGAGCAGCTGCGCTCGGCTGCGACCTACCTTGTCGTGCGGACGAGGGCCGACCCGATGGCGCTCGTGCCGGCGCTCGGCGCCGCGGTGCGGTCGATCGACCCGGACATTCCGCTCGAAAGCGTCATGACGATGGAGGCGCGGGTGTCGGCCTCGGTGGCGCAGCCGCGCTTCGACGCGGCGATTGTCGTCGGCTTCGGAGGGCTGGCGCTGATCCTGGCGGTGGTCGGTGTCTACGGCGTACTGTCGTTCAGCGTTCTGCAGCGCCGGCGCGAGATCGGCGTCCGCATGGCGGTGGGGGCGGGAGCGGGGGACGTGCGGCGCCTCGTCATGCGGCAGGGGGGGATGCTCGTCGTGGCGGGTCTGGCGATTGGCCTGATCGCGGCCGCGCTCAGCTCGCGGCTGCTGGGGGCGCTGCTGTTCGGGGTGACCGCACGCGACCCGGCCGTCTTCATCGGCGTGGCGGCGCTGCTCGGCGCCGTCGGGCTCGTCGCCTGCTACCTGCCGGCCCGCCGCGCGGCCCGTACCAACCTTCTCGAGGCGCTCAGACAGGATTAGGCGCGGCAGTAGCCTCGAAGCGTCGGTGCGCTACAGCCGCGACCTGCTGCGGCGGATCTGAGCAGAACAGCGGCGCGTCATTCGAAGCGCATCGCGTCGATGGGGTCGACCGCCGCCGCCTTCCGGGCGGGATACCACCCGAAGAAGACCCCGATCGCGACGACGAAGGCCAGCGACGTGAGCACCGCCGACCCCGGGACGACGGCCGGCCAGCCGAGCCACTCGCTCAAACCGCCGGCGGCGAGGTAGCCGCCCGCAATCCCGGCCAGCCCTCCCGCGGCGCTCATCAGGACCGCTTCGGCGAGAAACTGCAGCCGCACGTCGCGCGCCCGCGCGCCGACCGCGACGCGCAGGCCAATCTCCCGCGTCCGCTCGGTGACCGAGACCAGCATGATGTTCATCACGCCGACCCCGCCGACGACCAGCGAGATGGCGGCGATGCCGATCAGGAATACGTGCAGCGTCCGCATCGTCCCGGTGCGCAGCGCCGCGATGTCTTCGAGCGTGCGGACGCGGAAGTCGTTGCCGACGCCGTGATCGATCTCGTGCCTGACCTGCAGCCGCGCCCGGACCCGCTCGGCGACCGCGACGACGTCCTCGGGCCTCGCGGTCGAGACCAGGATGTTGTTGAGGTAGGTGACGCCGAGCAGCTTCTTCTGCGCCGTGGTGTACGGCATGAAGACGATGTCGTCGCGGTCGCGTCCGGAGGAGGAATGCCCCCTCGAAGCCATCACGCCGATGACGGTGAACGGCTGCGAGTTGATCCGGATCGCCTGGCCGACGGCGCTGACGCCCGGGCCGAACAGCTTGGCCCGGACGGCCGTGCCGATGACGCAGACCTTCTCGGCGGCGGCGACATCGTGCGCGCCGAAGAACGCGCCGGCCGCCAGCGGCCAGTGCCTGATCGCCGGCAGCTCGGCGCCGGTGCCTTCGATCGAGGTCGACCAGTTCTGGCCGCCGATAATCAACTGGGCGCGGCCGCGCACGCGCGGCGACATGTGGGCAACGCCGGGCACGAGCCGCAGCGCCTCCGCGTCCTCGACCGTCAGCCGACTCGACGATCCCATCCCGAAACGGACGCCCCCGGACGTCCAGCTGCCGGCGCTGACGGTGATCATGTTGGTGCCGATCGACATCACCTGATCCTCGACGGCGTCGCGCGCGCCGGCGCCAAGGGCGACGATCGTGATGACCGCCGTCACCCCGACCGTCATGCCGAGGATCGTCAGGGCACTGCGCATCCAGTTGCGGCGCAGCGCCGCAAGTGCGATGCCCAGGATCAGACGGAAGGACATGACTGTACTGTATACCCCTCAGACCAGGTGCGCGACCGGGAGGGCTGCGGAGGGCGGAACGAGCCGGCGATCAGATGCCGCCGGTATCCTTCGGGGCGACCGGCGCCGCCTGATTGGCCTCGCGCTGGCGGAAGAGTCGATCGACGAGCCGCGGCGTGCTCGCGCGCGGATTCCATCCGAGGCGCAGCACGGTGATGCCCGCCGGCCGGCGCCCGAGCGCCAGCGCCTCATTACAGCTCCACATGTAGATGTCGATGTGCCGCCCCTGGACGGCAGGGCCGGTGTCCATGATCGTGTAGATGCCGTTGTAGCGGTCGAGCCGCTCCACCTGGATGACGGACCCGACCGGCAGCAGGTCCGGGTCCGCCGCCGCAATCCCCGTCCGCACGTTCACCCCCGACGCCGTCGTCGTCCCCTTGCAGTAGGCCGTCGCCGTGAACTGGAGCCTTGCGCCGGGGGCCGGAGGCGCCGTGGTCTCGCGCAGTTCCGCCTGCCGGGCGGCGTGATGGGAGTCGAGAAAGGTGACCTCGTAGAGGAAGGCAAAGGCCAGCGCCGCGGTGGTCGTGGCGATGAGCTTCCGGCCGGTGGACCGAGACAGGAGCAGCATGCCTGACCCCCACTATAGACGCCGGCCGGGCCTCAGTCAAAGCCCAAACCGGCGCTAGTTTCATGCCAGGACAGACTTGTAAGTCTTTACAAATCAGTATGTTGGGTCGTATGACCTGCCGCGAGATGACGACGATGTCTGACGATCATGGCGAGCGCGCCACGATATGCGACCAGGGCCAGCAGGATGGCGGCAATTGTCGACCCGATGCCGTAGGCCCACAGCAGCGGCGCCAGGCTCCTGGCCAGGTGGCGGAAGTTCGCCCAGGAGTCGTGGGCCAGCGAGTCGCGGAGTCTGGCGAGCAGTCTCGGCGGCAGATCCACGCGCAGAATCGCGGCCCCGAGCATCGTCGCCAGCGTGTAGTACGGCGGCAGGATCCACGGCAGGTTGGAGTAGATGCCGAGGAGCACCGCCACCCGGTTGAGGCCGAGCGCGAAGGCGACGACCAGCCCGAGCACGGTATGGAGGCCGAGGAACGGAGAGAAGCCGAAGAAGACGCCAATCGCGTAGGCCGCGGCCGTGCGCTGCGGGGTGTCGTGCGTGTGCAGCAGTTGATCGAGCCAGGGGCGGAAACGAGCGGATCCGAGCATGGGGCTAGAAGTGCGAAAACCCTGCCGGCAGGGCCTCGAGCCGGCCGTCCCGGGCCAGTTGGACACCTGGCTCGGCGGTCAGCTCGCCGATGCAGGTGAGCGGCACGCCGCGGGCCTCACGCGCCACCGCGCGCAGCCGGCCGCGGCGCCGGCGCGGCACCGCGAACAGCAGCTCGTAGTCGTCTCCTCCGGCCAGTGACGCGGCCATCGGGTCCTGTCCCGCCGCCGCGAACCACGCCGCGGCGCCTGGATGAAGCGGCAGCATGGCGGCGTCGATCTTCGCGCCGGTGTTGCCGGCGGCCGCCACCTGCGTGACCGCGTCGGCAAGACCATCGCTCAGATCCATGCAGGCGCTGGCCGCCCGGTTCCTGCCGAGCAGCATGCCGATGCGCACGCGCGGCGCCGGGCGGCAGTGGCGCACGACGCACTCGGCCAGGTCCACGTCCGCCGGCCGCCCGGCAGCCCCGGCCTCGCCGGCCTGCGCGCGCAGCCAGCCCAGCCCGGCCGCGGCGGCGCCGATCCGTCCGGTGACGTACAGCGCATCGCCGGCCCGGCCGCCGCCGCGCCTCAGAATCTTCCGCGGTCTGACGCTGCCGATCGCCGTCACGTCGACGACCAGCGGTCCGGGGGAGCGGGTCAGGTTGCCCCCCGCGAGCGCCACGCCGCACTCCGCCGCCATCTCCAGCAGGCCGTCGAACAGGCCGTCGAGCTCGGCGACCGGCAGGCTCTCCGGCAGCATCAGCGAGACCAGCGCCAGGCGCGGCGCGCCCCCCATCGCCGCCACGTCGCTGACGTTGACGGCGAGCGCCTTGTAGCCGATGTCGGAGGGGGATGAGAACCGGCGATCGAAGTGGACACCCTCGACCAGCGCATCGGTCGTCAGCACCTGCAGCCCGCCGCGCTCGCCGGCCGCCACCGCCGCATCGTCGCCAATCCCGACAATCAGGCCCGGAGGAGGGGGAGGGACGCGGGCGCGGATGCGCTCGATGAGCGCGCGCTCGCCGACGTCCGCGACGCGGAGGTCCTGGAGGCTACCGGGCAAACTCAACGGCCCGGGTCTCCCTGATGACGGTCACCTTGATTTGTCCGGGATATTCCAGCTCGTTTTCGATGCGCCGCGCGATGTCCTTCGACAGCCAGACCGTCGCCTCGTCCGAGATCCGCTCGCTCTCGACGACGATGCGGATTTCGCGCCCGGCCTGGAGGGCGAAGGCCTTCGAGACGCCGTCGAACGAATCGGCGATGCCTTCGAGCTTCTCGAGCCGCTTGACGTAGGACTCGAGGATGTCGCGGCGGGCGCCGGGGCGGGCGGCGGAGATGGCATCGGCGGACTGGACGATCATCGCTTCGAGCGATGGCCAGTCGATGTCCATGTGGTGGGCCGCCACCGCCATGCAGGACCGGCTCCCCCTCGCCGTGCTTGCGCAGGAACTCGAGCCCGAGCTCGAGATGGGTGCCCTGCAGGTCGCGGTCGATGGCCTTGCCGATGTCGTGCAGGAAGGCGGCGCGGGCGGCGACGTGGCCGTTCAGTCCGAGCTCCTTGGCCATGATGCCGGCCAGGAACGCGACCTCGCTGCGAGTGGTTGAGGACGTTCTGGCCGTAGCTGGTGCGGAACTTGAGGCGTCCCATCAGCCGCAGCACTTCGGGGTGGAGGTCGAACAGCCCGAGCTCGAAGGCCGCCGCCTCGCCCTCCTTGCGGACCGTCTCCTGCATGTCGGCCTTGACCTTCTCGACGACCTCCTCGATCCGCGCCGGGTGGATGCGGCCATCGGCGATGAGGCGCTCGATCGCCTGGCGCGCGACTTCGCGGCGGAAGGGATCGAAGCTCGAGAGGATGATCGCGCCGGGCGTGTCGTCGACGATCAGCTCGACGCCGGTGGCGGTTTCGAGCGCACGGATGTTGCGCCCCTCGCGGCCGATGATCCGTCCCTTGATGTCGTCGCTCGGCAGGTCGACGACCGAGACGGTGGTCTCGATGGCAGTGTCGGCGGCGCTGCGCTGAATGGCGTCGGTGATGATCTCGGCGCGCCCGCAGCGCCGCGCTCTCGCGGGCTTCGGTCTCCAGCCGCTTGACGAGGTGGGCGGCATCGCGGCGGGCGTCCCCTTCGATCTGCTTGAGCAGCAGCTCCTTCGCCTCGTCCGAGCTCAGGCCGGCGACGCGCTGCAGTTCGCGCTGGCGCTCGGCCGCGAGCTGCTCGATCCGGGCGGTCGCCGCCGCTATCGCCGCATCGCGGGCGGCGAGCGGCCTCCTCGCGGGCCCGCATCGCGGCCTCGCGGCTCTCGGCCGCCGCCAGCCGATCAGCCAGAGCGCGGGTCTTGTCGGCCAGGCTCTGCTCGAGACCGGCCATCTGATCGCGGCGCTCGCGGGCCTGGCGGTCGGCTTCGGCGGCCTGCGCGTGGGCCCGTTCGCGCGCTTCGAGCGCGGCTTCCTTGCGGAGATTGTCGGCGTCGCGGGTCGCCTGGCGGAGGAGCGCCTCGGCGTCGAGCCGGGCCCGTTCGAGTGCCCTGGGCCGCGGTGCGGCGGCCGCGGACGCCGGTCCAGAGGATCGTCGCCGCCCCCGAGAAGGCTTGCGAGGAGGATCCCGAAGGCCATGAGCAGAGCCGAAGGTGTCCCCATAAAAGGTTCGATCGAGCGTCGTCCGACGTGGAGGAGAGAAGCGAAAGGAAAGGTCCCGCTTTGCCGTGTGGGGAGGTCGGATGAACCTGCTAGAGCAGGTGGAACCGCTGCACAAGCCGCGCTTCAGGCTTCCTCTTACAGAGGCATGCACACCACGCGACGTCGCGATTCACTTGGGTTAAAACATTGGCTCAAACGAGCCTCCGAACCATCACGCGCAAAGCAGGAACTGAAACTCGAAAGCGATCTTACTTCAGACGGGGGCGACAGTCGAGCCTTCCCGGCGGACTAGCGGGCGGCGGCCTGCGGCACGTCGAGGCCGAGGGCGAGGTCCAGCATCCGCTCCAGTTCCCCGGCCCGATGGGCGACGTCGTCGTGGTGCCGCCGTCCCTCGTCGCGGGCGCGGAAGCACTCGTCGGCGATGTTGAGGGCGGCCAGGACGGCGAGCTTCAGCGTGTCGCCGGCCGGCGTCTCGCGCGAGGCCAGCTGCATCTTCTCGTCCACGAATGCCGCGAGATCCGCCACGTACGCGGGGTCGAGCCCGCTGCGGATCGGGTACAGCTGCCCGTGGATCTCGACGTTCACGACGCGGGACGACTGATCCATAGTGGTCCGGTCCGGAGGCCCTGAGGGGCGTCGCGGCTACAGTTTCAGGCTTTCGATCTGCGCCAGCATCTCGGTCACCCGCGACCGGATGAGATCGCGCTCCTCGCGCAGGGTCGTGACCTCGCCGCCGACCCCTTCGGCTTCGGCCAGCCGCGCCTTCATGCCGTCGACGTCGCGGGCGAGCCGCGCGTTCTCCTCGGCAGCCCGGGCACTGTCGGCGCGAAGCCGGTCGATCATCGCGACCAGCATCTTCACTTTTTCTTCCAGCCGGTCGATCGGCTCGAGATCGACGTCGCGTACCGCTACTTTCGCCAAGACGAACGCTCCTTCAGCTCTGGATCTTCCGCGGGACGGCGGAAGCGTCGATAACCTGTCCTGCCGGGCGCCCGCCGCGCCGCTCGCGAGCCGCACCGGCCACCGCGTCGCTAACGCTGCTCGGCGCCGTGCTCGCTGCCAAGCGCCCGGACGATGCGGTCGGTGGCCTGCTGCGCATCGTCGTCGGTCAGCGTGCGGTCGGAATCCCGGAACGTGAGCCGCAGCGAGAGGCTCACGCGTCCGTCCGGCACCCCCTTGCCCTGGTACCGATCGAACTCGACGACCGAGACGAGCGTCGCGGGCGCCGACGAACGGATAGTGCCACGAACCGCCGCAGCAGGCAAGGCTTCATCGACGAGGATCGAGATGTCGCGGACGATCGACGGGAAGCGCGGCAGCGGCTCGGCGCGCAGGTCGCCGGCGCCGGCGGCGGCGACGGCCGCGTCGAGGTCGATCTCGGCCGCATAGACCGCTTCGCCGGACGGGAACCCGCGCGCTTCGGCAATGGCCGGCACCAGCTGGCCGAGCGTGCCGAGGCTGATGCCGGCCGCGGTCGCCACCTCGGCGGCGCGGCCGCGGACGAGCCAGCCGCTCGATGCCGGCCGGAACTCCAGCGCACGGTCCGGCAGCCCGAGGGTCGCGCAGAGCAGCTCCACCGCGCCGCGCACGTCGAAGAAGTCCACCGCGCGCGCCGGCGCCGACCAGTGCAGGCCCGAGGCCGCGCCGCACCACACGATCGCCGCGCTCCGGCCCTCGCCGGACGCCGTGAAGCGGCTGCCGGTCTCGAAGAGCGCGACATCACGGCGGCCGCGGCGGCGGTTGTGGGCGCAGGAGTCGATCAGGCCGGGCAGCAGCGACGGCCGCAGGACGGCAAATTTCTCGGACAGCGGGTTGGCGATGGCGGCCGGCTCGACGCCCGGCTCGCAGAACGGCAGCGCCGCCTGCCGCTCGATGAAGGCAAACGTCATCGACTCGGAGAAGCCCGCCGCCGTCAGCGCGGCGCGGACGGTGCGATCCCGGCCGACGCGCGGATCGGGCGGCGGCTGCGGCGCGGTCAGCGGCGGGAACCGGGCCGGCAGCCGATCGAAGCCGTAGTGGCGCCCGACCTCCTCGATGAGGTCGGCCTCGCGCGACACGTCGACGCGGAACGTCGGGACCGTCACCATCCAGCCTTCGTCCGGACCCTCGGCGGGGCGCAGCGTGAAGCCCAGCGGCTCGAGGAAGCGGACCACATCGACAGCCGGCACCGGCTGGCCGAGCACCCGCGCGATCCGCGCGGCGCGCAGCCGGATCTCGAGCTCCGGCCGCGGCGCCGGATAGCAGTCGACGAGCGGACCGATCGGGACGCCGGCCTGCAGGTCGGCGAGCAGCGCCGCCGTGCGGCGGACGCCGAGCGGCGCGGCGCCGATGTCGCCGCCGCGCTCGAAGCGCGACGACGCCTCGGTCTTGAGGTTGAGGCGTTTACTGGTGCGGCGCACCGACGCCGGCAGGAAACACGCGCTCTCGAGGACGATCCGCGTCGTGTCGGAAGCAATCTCGGCGTTGTGGCCGCCCATCACGCCCGCAATCGCCACCGCCCGCGCCGCGTCGGCAATCACCAGCATGTCGGGGTCGAGCGTCCGGTCGACCCCGTCGAGCGTCTCCATCCGCTCGCCGGCGCGGGCGCGGCGGACGACGATGCGGCGGCCCGACAGGTGGCGGAGGTCGAAGGCGTGCAGCGGCTGCCCGATCTCGAGCATCACGTAGTTGGTGATGTCGACGATGTTGTTGATCGAGCGGACGCCGGCGGCTTCGAGGCGCGTCCGCAGCCACGCCGGAGAGGGACCGACGCGGACCTCGAAGACCTGCGCGCAGTAGCGGGGGCACAGGTCGGCGGCTTCGAGGTCGACACGTGATGGATTCATCCGGCCCGGCGGCGCGGCCGTCGCGGCTGGCGACGTCGGGCATCCGCAGCGGCAGCCCCCAGATCGCGGCCGCTTCGCGGGCGAGGCCGACGTGGCTGAGGCAGTCGGGGCGATTGGCGGTGATCTCGAAGTCGATCACCGGGACGGCGCCGTGCTCCACCGCCGCGACCTCGAAGCCGCGCAGCGCCGATCGCCTCGGCGACGGCGTCGACGTCGGCCGGGACGGCGACGAGCTCCGACAGCCACGGATGGACGAGCCTCACAGCGGGAACTGCTCCAGGAAGCGCAGGTCGTTCTCGTAGAACAGGCGGATGTCTTCGACGCCCCACTTGAGGAGCGCGACGCGCTCGATGCCGATGCCCGAAGGCGAAGCCGGTGTAGCGCTCGGGATCGTAGCCGACCGCCTCGAACACCGCCGGATGGACCATGCCGCTGCCGAGGATCTCGAGCCAGCCGGTGCGCTTGCACATCGCGCACCCGCCTTCGCCACCGCGATCAGGTGTCGGCTTCGGCGCGCCAAGGTCCGCGAGCCGGCCGGTGCCGCCGCAGGCGCCGCAGCTGATGTCGACCTCGGCGCTCGGCTCGGTGTAGGGGAAGAAGCTCGGACGGAAGCGCAGCTTCGCGTTCGTCGCCGAAGAGCTCGCGCAGGAAGGCGAACAGCGTCCCCTTCAGATCGGCCAGCGAAATGTCCTCGCCGACGACCAGCCCCTCGACCTGGGTGAACATCGGCGTGTGGGTCAGGTCGAAGTCGTCGCGGCGGTAGACGCGTCCCGGCGCGATCAGCCGCACCGGCGGCGCGGTGCTGTTCCATGTAGCGGATCTGCATCCCCGAGGTGTGCGTCCGCAGCAGCGTCGCCGGCGAGCCGACCGCGGAGCGGACCGGGGACGTCAGGTAGAGCGTGTCCTGCATGTCGCGGGCGGGATGCTCCGGCGGCATGTTGAGCGCTTCGAAGTTGTGGTAATCGTCTTCGAGCTCGGGTCCCTCGAGGACGAGGAAGCCGAGGCGCGATGAAGATCGCTTCGATGCGCTCGCGGAGCAGCGTCAGCGGGTGGCGATGCCCGAGCGGCACCGGCCGGCCGGGCAGGGTGACGTCGACGGCGCCGGCCGGCGGGCGCGACTGTTCCGCCGCGGCGATCCGCTCGTCGAGGGTCGCTTCGATGGCGCGCTTGAGATGGTTGGCGAGCTTGCCGAGCGCCGGACGCGCCTCGGCCGGCGCGGTGCCGAGCGCCTTGAGGAGCGCCGAGACCAGTCCGCCTTTGCGGGACAGATAGCGGTCGCGGACGACGCGCAGGGCCTCGGCGCCCGAGGCCCTGGCGAGGTCGGAGTCGAACTGTGTCCGGAGGCTGTCGATCTGGGAGGAAGGGTCTGACACTCCCTTGAACCCTGCTGCGGCGGCGGACTAGCCGCGCGCCGCGTCGGCCGCCGCGCGCGCCTTGGGCCGCGCCGCCTTCGCCTCGGTCGAGGCCGCACGCTTCTCGGTCGCCGGCCGTGCCGCGGCCGCCACTTCGGCGAACCTGGCGAAGGCCGCCGGGCTGGTGATCGGCGAGCTCCGCGAGGGTCTTGCGATCGACCGGGTTGCCGGCCGCCTTGAGGCCGGCAATCAGCTGGCCGTAGGTCAGCCCGTTCTCGCGCGCCGCGGCGTTGATCCGCATCACCCACAGCCGGCGGAAGTCACGCTTCTTGCGGCGCCGGCCGACGAACGCATACTTGAGCGCGGTGTCGACCGACTCCTTGGCGGAGCGGTACAGCTTGCTCTTGGTCTGATAGAAGCCCTTGGCACGCGACAGCAGTTTTTTCCGCTTCGCGCGCCGGACGTTTCCCCGTTTTACTCTCGGCATTTAGTTCGATCCTTGACGCTTTCCGCGTCCCGCTTCCCGCTCCCCGCCTTGTCCCGCTCCAGCGTTCATCCAGCGGGTAGCCGGAAGCTGGCCGCGGCGAAGCTGAGGTCCTAATTCGGCAGCATCTTCCGCAGCTACGCCTGGTCGGCGGCCGAGACGACCACCGTGCCCTTCAGCCCGCGCTTGCGGCTCCGGCTCTTGCTCGTCAGGATGTGCTGCTTGAACGCCTTGCTGCGCACGAACTTGCCCGTGCCCGTCTTCTTGAACCGCTTGGCGGCGCCCCTGTGGGTCTTCAACTTCGGCATGATCTCGTCTCTTCCGTGTTATTGGACGGAGTCTTTCGGCTCCGCTTCCTTCTTCGCCGCCGGCTTCCGGCCCGTGCGCTGGGCCAGGATGGTGTGCATCTGGTTGCCCTCCTGGCGCGGCATGGTCTCGGCCATCGCCACGTCGGTCAGGTCCTCGATCAGTCGCTCCAGAATCCGCCGCCCGATCTCCGGGTGCGCCATTTCGCGTCCGCGGAAGAAAATCGTCGCCTTGACCTTGTCCCCGTCAGCCAGGAAGCGCTCGATGTGCTTCTTCTTGAACTGATAGTCGTGCTCGTCGACCTTCGGCCGGAACTTGATCTCCTTGACCTCGATGATCTTCTGGTGCTTCTTGGCCTCGCGGGCGCGCTTCTGTTCCTGATACTGATAGCGCCCGAAGTCCATGATGCGGCAGACCGGCGGGATCGCCGTCGCGGCGATCTCGACCAGGTCGAGCCCCTTCTGCTTCGCGATCGTCAGCGCCTGCTGGGGCGGCATGATCCCCAGCTGCTGACCCGTATCGTCGATGACGCGCACCTCGCGCACCCTGATCCGTTCGTTCACCCTCGTGCGGTCGTCCCGCCGCGGGCTTCGGTCGTAAGCGATAAAAACCTCCTGCAGACAGTTCGAAGGCCGAACGCTGAAGAATCGTCGCGATCCTCAGACTTCAGACTTCAGCGGTTCGCCCTTCGCGCGCACTTCGTCCAGCGCGGCCTCGAGAAACGCGGCGACCGGCCGCGAGCCCTGGTCGCCCTCGGTCCGGCTGCGGACCGACACCGTCCCCTCGGCCGCCTCCTTGTCCCCCACGACCAGCATATAGGGAATCTTCTGGAGCTGCGCCTCGCGGATCTTATAACCAATCTTCTCGTAGCGCTCGTCGACCTCGACCCGGAGCCCCGCCGCCTCCAGCCGCTCGCGGACCGACCCGGCATACGGCAGGTGGCGGTCGGCAATCGGCAGCACCGACACCTGCACGGGCGCCAGCCACAGCGGAAAGGCCCCGGCATAGTGCTCGATGAGCAGCGCGATGAACCGCTCGAAGCTGCCGAAGATCGCCCGGTGGATCACCACCGGACGATGCACGGTGTTGTCGGCGCCGACGTACTCGAGGTCGAAGCGCTGCGGCAGCTGGTAGTCGAGCTGAATCGTTGCGCACTGCCACTGGCGGCCAATCGCATCCGTGATGTCGAAGTCGATCTTCGGGCCGTAGAACGCGCCGTCTTTCTCGTTCACCGTGTAGGCCTGGCCGGCCGAGTCCAGCGCCCGCCGCAGCGAGGATTCCGCATGATCCCAGGTGGCAATCTCGCCGAGGAATTCATCCGGGCGGGTCGAGAGCTTGGCCGAGTAGGTCAGCCCGAAGTCGCCATAGACGCGCTGCACCAGCCGCAGCAGCGCCTCGACTTCCGACTGGATCTGGTCCTCGGTCACGAAGCAATGCGCATCGTCCTGCGAGAACTGCCGGACACGGGTCAGCCCGGAGAGCACGCCCGACGCCTCGTTGCGGTGCAGCGGCGTCTGCTCGTGCAGGCGCAGCGGCAGCTCGCGGTAGCTGCGCTTCTCGCTGCCGAAGACGAGCATGTGGCCGGGGCAGTTCATCGCCTTCATCCCCATCTCCTCGCCGTCGCGGCCGTCGATGAGGAACATGTTGTCGCGGTAGTGCTGCCAGTGGCCGGAGGTTTCCCAGAGCGCCTTGTTGAAGACGAGCGGCGTCTTCACCTCGACGTAGCCGGCCGGGAAGAGCACGTCGCGCATGTAATCGGCGAGCAGGTTGTAGAACGTCGTCCCCTTGCTCAGCCAGAAGGTCGCGCCCGGCGCCCACGGGTGAAAGGTGAAGAGGCCGAGATCCTTGCCCAGCTTGCGGTGGTCGCGCGCCTTCGCTTCGTCGAGCCGGCGGAGGTGCGCCTTGAGGTCCGAGTCGGTCAGGAAGGCGGTGCCGTAGATCGCGCTGCATCGGCTGGTTGCGCGAATCCCCCTTCCAGTAGGCGTTCGAGGTGCTGAGCAGCTTGAACGCCTTGAGGCGGCCGGTCGACGGCACGTGCGGCCCGACGCAGAAGTCCACGAAGGTGTCGCGATCCTTGATGGTGTACACCGACACCTCGGACTGCCCGGCGGTCTTCTCCTCGATCAGCTGGACCTTGAGGAGCTCCCCTTTGCCGGTGAAGAACTGCCGCGCCTCGTCTCTCGGCCACAGCTGGCGCTCGTAGGGGAGGTCCTGCGCCGCCAGCTCCTGCATCCGCCGCTCGATGGCGGCGAGATCCTCGGGCACGAACGGGCGGTCGACGACGAAGTCGTAGAAGAAGCCCTCATCGGTGGCCGGCCCGATCCCGCACTGGGCGCCCGGGAACAGGCTGGTCACTGCCGCCGCGAGCAGGTGCGCCGTGCTGTGGCGATAGAGCGCCAGCGCCTCGGGGCTGTGCGGCGTGACGATGCGGACGGTGGCATCGGAGTCGAGGGGGGTCGTGAGATCGACGAAGCGATCGTTGACGAGAGCCGCGACCGCCACGCGCGAGAGCCCGGCCGAGATCTGTCCGGCGACGTCGCCCGGTGTGGACCCGGCGGGCAGACGACGACTCGAGCCGTCGGGTAGCGTGACGGAGATCTCTGGCATGGACGGCTGGACGCAAACTAACCCTGGGTGGCCCGCCTTCGCTCGCCCCGCGAGCGTCGCGCAACCTTCACCTGGCTTGCCAATCCGCCTTCGCGCTTCGCGCTACGGCGGACGGCTTGCCAGCCGTAGCTCACACATCGTTAAGGTGAGCGAAGGCTGGTAGGCACGAGCGGATTCGAACCGCTGACCTCCTGCGTGTCAAGCAGGCGCTCTAACCAACTGAGCTACGCGCCTATGTCTTGAAAACACTGGCCTTACCGAACGATCAGTCTAGCAGACGGGCTGAAGGGGAGTCAATCGATCAGGCGGCCGATTTCTTGCGCAGCCGCTCGAGGGCGGCGTCGAGGATGGGATCCTTCAACGGGGCCTTTTCCGAGATGGCGGTGCCGAACTCTCCGACCTCGGCGTCCTCGACCACCTCGTCCGGCTGCAGTCCCCTGCCGTGAATCGGCTCCGCGCCGGGAATTTTCGGCACGGTCCGGCCGGGAGTTTTCGAGGCGGCGTTGGGACGTCCCCCCGAACTGATGTCCGGCGTCGCGGCGGCGGTGTCCGACTTGCGCTCCAGCTCGCCGTCGGTGGCCGCGCGGTAGAACTGCGCGTAGGTCAGCCAGAGGCCGCGTCCTTCGGGCAGCTTGACGAGCTTCTGGAGGGCGGCCCGGCCAAGCGTGTGCTCGCCGACGAGCGCCGCGCGCTTGTTGTCGCGCAGCGCCGCCGCGAAGACCTCGGCGGCCCCCGAGGTGCCGGCCGTGACGAGCAGCTGCACCGGGAGGTCGATCGTGCCGTCTCCGGCCGCCGCCTCGACGGTTTCCTTGTGGGTGGCGTCGTGCTCGGCGCGGATCGAGAGCGTGCCCGACTTCACGAACGGGCGCGCCGCCGCGATGCCGTTGTCTATCGACCCTTCGGCCGTGCCCTTCAAGTCGATGATGAGCGAGGCCGCCCCGGCCCTGGACAGTGCCAGCGCCTCCTTTTTCAATTCGTCCGCGACGCCGCTGCGGAAGCTCGCGACCCGGATGTAGCCGGCCACCGGCGCGGTTGATCCTGCCGCCGCCGCGGTCACCGGCATCAGACGGCCCGTGACCTGCGGACCGGCCGGCTTCTCGCGGATCAGCGTCACCTCGTGCGGGTCCGCGGCATTGCCGCGAATGATGGTCAGGACGACCTTCGAGCCCGGCTGGCCGCGCAGCAGCCGCGTCCCTTCGAAGACCGACATGTCCCGCGTCGGCTTGCCGTCGATGCCGCGGACGTAGTCGCCGGTTTCCAGCCCGGCCGACGCGGCCGGGGAGCCGTCCCGGGCGGAAATGACCCGCAGGTAGTACTGCCGCGTCAGCTCGAGGCCGACGTCCCCGGCCGGCAGCGCCGCACCGGCTTCGACCGCCGCGACCTGCTTCGCGTCGAGATACGCGCTGTCCGGATCGAGGCCGTCTGCCAGCCCCTTCATCGCGCCTTCCATCGCCTTGTCGATCTTGACTTCCTCGACGTAGTTGTTGAGGACGAGCTGGACCACGTCCTGGAACACCCGGAGGTGCTGGAAGGTGTCATCTCCCTTGGCCGACGGGGTGCCGCCGAGCAGGCCGCCGACAACGACAAACGCCAGCACCGGCGTCGACAGGAGCAGCACCGACAGACGGGTTTTCGAGGTCATCAAGCCAGAACCTGCATCGGACGGGAATTACCGGCCCCGGAGGGCAAAGCGGTCATCGCTTCAGCCATTGTAAGGGATCCACGGCGGCACCGTCGACGCGCAGCTCGAAGTACACCGCGGGGTTGCCGGTCGGGCTCCGTCCCGATGCGCCGAGCTGCGCCTGCGCCTCGACCCGGTCCCCCTTCGCGACGTCGATCGACGACAGATATCCGTATAGCGAATACGCGCCGTCGCCGTGGTCCAGGATGACCAGGTTGCCGTAGCCGATGAACTGATCGGCATAGCCGACCACGCCTTCGTGCACCGCCCGCACCGGCTGCCCTTCCGCCAGCGAGAGGTCGATCCCGGTGCGCGGCAGCCCCGCCGACCCGGCGCGCTGGCGTCCGAACGGCGCCGTGACGATTCCCGCGGCGGGCCAGGGCAGCACTCCTTTGAACGGGCGCAGCGGCAGCGCGGCGATCGCCGCCCGGCCGGCGCCCATCTGCGCGACGGCACTCTGAAGTCGCTTCTGCGCCGCTTCGAGCTCGCCGGTCAGCTGCGCGTTGAGATCGCGGCGCTCGTCCACCGAGTCGACCAGCCGCGTCTGGGCCGCGACGGCGCGCTCGCTCGCGGCGCGCGCCGCCGCCGCCCTGGCGCGCAGCCGCGCCAGGGTCGCGGCCTGCGCCTCGAGCGAGGCCCGCTCGCGCGCCACGCCGTCGAGCGTCCGCCGATGCTGCTCGAGGCGCTGGCGATCGAGCTGCTGCATCGCGGCGGCGGTCCGATACGCCCGGCCGAGCGTTCGCACGTCATCGACGTCGAGCAGCATCTTCCAGTAGCCGGCCCGCCCCATCTTGTAGAGCTGGACGAGCCGCGCATTCACTCCCGGGCGCTCGGTCTGCGCCGTCGCCATCAGCGCCGAGGCGCGGGCGATCGTTTCGCTGAGACGGCGGTTGGTCGCTTCGAGCTCGCGCTGGCTCGCGGCGAGCTGTTCCGTCCGGAGCTGGCGCTCGACTTCGAAGGCCCGCAGCTCGACGAGCAGCGTCTTCTCCTGGGAGGCGAGCGCGTCGGACTCGCGCTGCAGCGCGCGGATGCGCTCGGCGGCGCGGCGCGCGACCGCCTCGGCCCGCGCCCGGTCCGCCGCCGGACCGCCCTGGCCCGGCGCGGCGCCGATCGACAGCGCCAGCGCGATCGCCAGCGCCGCGCCGGAGCGCCGGCCCGGATGGAAGGAAGGCATGCGGGGATTATAGCGAGGCGCGGTTGGTGTACGCTCTGGAACGTGCGGGCCCTGGGGATCGACTACGGACGCCGGCGCATCGGTCTGGCGCTGTCCGATGCCACCGGCCTGCTCGCCCGTCCGTGGAAGACGCTGGCGGGCAACGGCGATCCGGTCCGCGCGGCCGCCAGCCTGGCCGCCGAAATTTCCACGCTCGCCGCCGATACCGACGGGCTCGCCGCTGTGGTCATCGGCTATCCGCGCCGGTTGAACGGCGATCCCACCGACCAGACCCCTATCATCGAACAGGTCGCGGCGCGGCTGCGCGCGGTCATGGCGCTGCCGGTCGTCCTGCAGGACGAACGCCTCAGCAGCCGGGAAGCCGAGAGCCTGCTGGCCCGCCGCGAGAAGGACTGGCGCAAGCGCAAGCTCCTGCTCGACGCGGCGTCGGCGGCCGTGATCCTGCAAGACTATCTGGACGGCCAGGCGCGTCCGGAGGCGGAGGCCGCGAAGGAGCCCGCGGCGGAGGCCGCGAAGGAGCCCGCGGCGGAGGCCGCGAAGGAGAACAACGAGTGAGGCGGTTCATCCGGTGGACGCTGGTGCTGGCGGTGCTCGCCGCCGCGGCAGCCGCGTGGCTCGCGATTGGTCTCTCCCGCCCGTACAAGGGCTACAGCGGCTCCGAGCAGTTCGTCGACATCCCCCAGGGCGCCGCTCCGGCGTCGATCGGCCGCCGCCTGGTCGAGGCCGGTGTCGTCCGCAACACGCTGAGCTTCCGCCTCGAGCTGCTGCGCAGCGGCAAGGGACGGCGCCTGCAGGCCGGGGAATACCGGTTCGCCGAGGCGGCGACGCCGGCGCAGGTGGTCGCGAAACTGGCGCGCGGCGAGGTCTACCTCCTGCCCATCACCTTCCGCGAAGGGCTGACGCTGCGGCAGATGAGCGAGCTGTATGCGGCCAAGGGGCTGGGCACGGCGGACGACTTCATGGCGGCGGCGCGCAACCGCCAGCTGGCGGCCCCGTTCGATCCGGCGGCCACCGACCTCGAGGGTTACCTGTTCCCGGATACCTATGCGCTGTCGCGCCGCGCCACCGCCGCCGAACTGGTGCGGCGGATGGTTGCCGGTTTCGAGAAGGCGCTGACGCCGGAGCTGCGGGCGCAGGCGGCAGCGCGCGGCCTGGACGTGCGCGGGCTCGTCACGCTGGCGTCGATCGTCGAGAAGGAAACCGGCAAGGCCGAAGAGCGCCCGATGGTCGCGGCCGTCTACGCGAACCGGCTGCGCATCGGCATGGGCCTGCAGTGCGATCCGACCGTCATCTACGCCCTCGAGCGGGCCGGCCGCTACGACGGCAACCTGACCCGCGAGGACCTGCGGTTCGACTCGCCGTACAACACCTACCGCTATGCCGGGCTGCCGCCGGGACCAATCGCCTCGCCCGGGCGCGCCTCGCTCGAGGCGGCGGCGAACCCGGCCGACGTCCCCTACATCTACTTCGTCAGCCGCAACGACGGCACGCACGCCTTCTCCTCGACGCTCGAGGAGCACAACCACAACGTCTACCAGTATCAAATCCGCCGGACGAAGAACTGAGCGAGTCTAGCGCTCGCTCCATTTCAACTTCTCCCGGAGGACGTCGAAGTAGGTCCGGCTCGACGCCCGGATCAGCCGCAGCTTGCGGTCGGCCCGGCTCACGCAGATCACGTCGTCGGCCTCGAGCGCATGGCCCGACTGGCCGTCGAAGGTCACGAACATCTCGTCGTTCGAGCCGTTGGCGGCCGGCTGGATGCGGACCTCCGAGGCGCCCGGCAGGACGATCGGCCGGTTGGTCAGCATGTGCGGGGCGATCGGCGTCAGCAGCATGGCGTCGACCTCGGGATGCAGGATCGGCCCGCCCGCCGCGAGGTTGTAGGCGGACGATCCGGTCGGGCGTGGCGATGATCAGGCCGTCGGCGCGGACCCGCATCACCGGCCGGCCGCCGATCGCGACCGACAGCTCGATGATGCGCGACAGCGCCCCTTTGGTGATGACGACGTCGTTCAGCGCGAGCCGTTCGGCGTGCACCGCGCCGCCGCGCAGCGTCCGGGCGCGCAGCATCATCCGCGTCTCGATGTGCGCCGTGCCGTCGAGCACCGCTTCGAGCGACTGATACAGCTCCGCCAGCGTGATCTCGGTGAGGAAGCCGAGGCTGCCGAAGTTGACGCCGAGGATCGGGCACGTCGGCTGCCGGACTCGGGCGATCCGTCCGGCCATGCCGATGAGCGTGCCGTCGCCGCCGAGCACCAGATCAGGTCGCACTCGCGCGGCAGGTCGTCGCGGCGTCACGGTCGGCCGCCCGGGCGGCAGCCCGGCCAGCGCCGCCGTCTCGGTCTCGAACACGGCGCGGACGCCGCGCGCGTCGAGCCAGCCGGCCAGCTCCGCCAGCACGCTGGCCGCCGCGTCGAGCCGCCGCCTTGGCGACGAGTCCTACCCGTGTGATTGCCATGAAGCCATCCGCCTGCTGATCATCCGCTCCGGCGCAGGTGGAGCAGGAACTCGCGGTTGCCTTCCATGCCCTGCAATCGGCGAGTCCGCCATCCCGGCGCGCCTCAATCCTAGCGCATCCGCCGCGGCCGTCACTTCGTCGACCACGCGGGCGTGGACGGCGGCGTCGCGCACGATCCCGCCTTTGCCGACCTCGGCGCGCCCCGCCTCGAACTGCGGCTTGACCAGGGCGACGACGTCGGCGGCGGCGCGCAGGAGCGGCGGGACGACCGGCAGAATGTGGCGCAGCGAGATGAAGGAGACATCGATCGTGACGATGTCGAAGGCGGTGACGCCGGCGGGCAGCAGCGCCGCCGTCAGGTTGCGGGCGTTGACGCGCTCGATGACGTCGACGCGCGGGTCGCTGCGCATCTTCCAGTCGAGCTGTCCGTGGCCGACGTCGAGGGCGACGACGCGGGCGGCGCCGCGCTGGAGCAGGACGTCGGTGAAGCCGCCGGTCGAGGCGCCGATGTCGAGGGCGAGGCGTCCGGCGGCGTCGATGGCGAAGACGTCGAGCGCATGGGCGAGCTTCAGTCCGCCGCGGCCGACGTAGGGATGATCGGGGGCGTCGATCGAGAGGTCGGCGTCGGCGGCGACGGGGGTGCCGGCTTTGGTCGCCGGCTGCCCGTTGACGCGGACGTCGCCGGCCAGGATCAGCGCCCGGGCCCGCTCGCGCGAGGCCGCGAGACCGCGCTCGACGAGCAGGGCGTCGAGCCTGAGGCGGACCTTCAACTGGTCCGCGCCGACCACCCAGCGCGCGATGGCGGGCAGCTGGCCGCCGAGCCCGGCGTGGTCGAGCGCCGCGGCGGCGCGGGCGCCGCACGCGGCCGCGAGGCGGCGGGATTCCTCGAGTCCGTATAGCGACGGATACGTCGGCTTGCCGGCGGCGGCATCCTTGCCGGCGCGTCTTGCCGAGGTCGGCCGAGGCGCCTTCGACGTCGAGGATGTCGTCGACGATCTGGAACGCCAGCCCGACCTGCAGCGCGTAGCGTCCGATCGCTTCGATGCGATCCGGGTCGCGCCCCGGCCATGACCGCGCCGGCGAGCGCCGCCGCGATGATCAGGGCGCCGGTCTTGCGCGCGTGCATCTCGCGCAGGCCGGCGCCGTCGAGCGGCGCCGCGCCGGGCCGCGCCGCGGCCAGATCGAGCACCTGGCCGCCGACCATGCCGGCGGCGCCGGCGGCCTCGGCGATGATCGCGATCGCCTCGAGCTTGCGCCGGGCCAGTTCGGCGGCGGGGATGCCCGCGGCGTCAACCGGCTCGCGGGCGAGCAGCGAGAACGCCTCGGTCAGCAGCGCGTCGCCGGCAAGGATCGCCATGCCCTCGCCGTAGACGACGTGCGAGGTCGGGCGGCCGCGCCGCAGGGTGTCGTTGTCCATCGACGGCAGATCGTCGTGGACCAGCGAGTAGGTGTGGATGAACTCGAGCGCGCAGGCCGCCGGCAGGGCCGCGAGCGTGGCCTCCTCGACGCGGCCGCCGAGCTGCTCCGCCACGCCTCGGCGGCCGCCAGCGGCGAGCAGCGGGACGCAGCCGCTTGCCGCCGGCGAGCAGGCTGTAGCGCATCGCCTCGGCGATGCCGGGCGGGGCCTGGCGGTCGGCCGGCCCGGCGCCGGGGGCGGGCGCGTAGCGGTCGAGCGCGGCGGCGACGGCGGCGCGCCGCGACTCGAGCCACGCGGCGAGCGCCGCGTCCGGCGGCGGGGCGCTCACCGCGGCTTGTCCCCCTCCTCGGTGTCGCTGCCGAGCGACGCCGGCGCCGGCGCGCTCTCGCCGCGCTCGTTGAGAATCTCGATGCGCCGCTCGGCCTCCTCGAGCCGGGCGTGGCAGAAGCGCGACAGCTGCACGCCGCGCTCGAACAGCTCCAGCGATTTCTCGAGCGGCAGGTCGCCGTCCTCGAGCGTCTTGACGATGGCGCTCGAGCTCCGCGATGGCGGATTCGAAGTCCTTGATGGTCGGATCGGTCACCGTGCACCCGCGGCTTTCATGCGCGCTCCGGCCCGGTGCCGGGCGGCAGATCGGCGGTGATGAGCAGGCGGCGGACCTCGCATTCGATCTCTCCCTCGTGCGAGCGTGACGCGGACGCGGTCGCCCGGCGCGACCGCGGCGGCGCGGCGGACGATCGCCGTCCGGCTCCTCGTTCCAGCACACCGCATAGCCGCGGGCGAGGACCGCCAGCGGACTGAGGATTGCCGAGCCGCCCGGCCAGCGCACGACAGGCGCGACCGGGCGCGGTGCCGGACGGTCTGGCCGGCGGCGCCGAGCCGTCCATCGGCGGCGGCGAGGCGGCCGCGGATCGTCCGACAGGCGCCGCGCGCACGTCGCGGGCATTCGAGCCGCAGCCGCAGCGCCCGGTAGAGGCGGTCGCGCCGCTGCGAGGTGCGCGGTCGAGGCGCGCCGCAGCCGGTGGGTCAGCTCCGCGGCGTGGCGGCCGCGCATCGCCAGCCGGGCGTGCCACCCGGCCAGCCCGCGGCGGCTGGTCAGGCCGTGCACGGCGGCGCGGCGGCGCTGCAGGCCGGCGCGGGCCGCGGCCTCGAGCCGGTGCGACAGGCGATCGATGCGCGCGCCGAACTCCTCCTTGGCCGAGACCACCATCTCGGCTGCCGCCGACGGCGTCGGCGCGCGCAGATCGGCGACGAAGTCGGCGATCGTCACGTCGACTTTCATGGCCGACCGCGGAAATGACCGGCACCGGGCAGGCGGCGATGGCGCGCGCCACCACCTCCTCGTTGAACGCCCACAGATCCTCGATCGAGCCGCCGCCGCGGCCGACGATCACGACGTCCACGCCCGGCACGCGCGACAATGGCGCCGAGGGCCGCGGGCGATTTCGGCCGCGGCGCCCTCGCCCTGCACGCGCGTCGGCCGGATCACCAGATGGGCGTTCGGATGGCGCCGGCGCAGCACCTTGATGATGTCGCGAATGGCGGCGCCGTCGAGCGACGTGACGATGCCGATCTTGCGGGGCAGCGCCGGCAAGGGGCGCTTGCGCGCCGCATCGAACAGCCCCTCGGCGTGGAGCTGCTTCTTCAGCTGCTCGAAGGCCAGCTGCAGGGCGCCGAGACCGTGCGGCTCGAGGTGCTCGCACGACGAGCTGATATTCCCCCTTCGGGTCGTAGACGCCGAGCCGGCCGCGGGCGACGACGTGCAGGCCGTCCTCCGGCTCGAACCTCAGATAGCGGACCGCCGAGCGGAACATCACCGCCTTGATCTGCGCGGTGTCGTCCTTCAGCGTGAAGTAGGCGTGGCCGGTGTTCCAGACGCCGGCAGTTGGAGATTTCCCCTTCCACCCAGACGTCGCCGAAGCCGGACTCGAGGGTGCCGCGGATCGCGGCGGTGAGCTCGGCGACGGTCGACGACCGCGGCGGCGCGCCGGCGCCGGCGGCCGCGGCGGTCGCGCTCGTCGTCTTCGAACGGCTGCGAGAAGAGGTCCGCCATGGCGATCAGCGGCGGCTCAGCGTGCCGGCGTCGGCGACTTCGGCGAGCGCGTCGACCTCGGCCGCCGACAGGTTCAGCCGCTCGATCGCGGTGGCGCGGCCGGTCGCCGGATCGGCGGTGACGATGACCGCGTTCAGGCGGCCCGGCCCGCTGGCCGCCTCGAACTTCGACGGCATGCCGGTCAGGAAGCGCGCCGAGCGCCGCTTCGACCGTGACGCCGATGATCGAGTCGTGCGGCCCGGTCATGCCGGCGTCGGTGAGTAGGCGGTGCCTTTCGGCAGGATGCGCTCGTCGGCGGTCTGCACGTGGGTGTGCGTGCCGACGACGGCGGTCACCCGGCCGTCGAGGTGCCAGCCCATCGCCACCTTCTCGGACGTCGCCTCGGCGTGGAAGTCGACGAAGATGACCCGCGCCTTGGCGCGGAGCTGCTCGATCTCGCTGCAGCGCGAGCGCGAACGGGTCGTCGAGCGGCGCCATGAAGATGCGCCCCATCAGGTTGATGACGCCGACCGGCTCGCCGGTGCGGGTCCGGCCGAGGTAGCTGCCGCGTCCCGGCGCGCCGGCGCGGGAAGTTGGCCGGCCGCAGCAGCTTCGGCTGGCGCGGGATGTAGTCGAGCACTTCCTTCTTGTCCCAGACGTGATTGCCGGTCGTCATCACGTCGACGCCGTAGCCGAGGATGGTGTCGGCGATGTCGCCGGTGACGCCGAAGCCGGCGGCCGAGTTCTCGACGTTGGCGATGACGAAGTCGAGCGTCGCGCTGCTCGACCAGCGCGGGGATCGCGCGTGCGGGCGATCTCGCGACCGGGCTTGCCGAAGATGTCGCCGACGAACAGGATGCGCACGTCAGGCGCCCGCGCACGGGCGATGCGGATCGGTCGGGCGCCGCGGCGCTCGTCGATGCGCGGCAGCGTGACCCGCAGCTCGCCGGCGCGCAGCCTGGCGTCGGCGCGGCCGCCGTCGAAGGCGCCGCCGAGCCGGACGCCGCGCGTGAACCGGCCGAACGTCCGTTCGGCGAGATGAAACGCCGCTCCCTGATGGCGGCACTCGCCGGGCGCCTTGCGGCCGGCGATGACGAGGGTGTCCCGGACGAGCGTCACCGTCACGTCTTCGAGCGCCACGCCCGGCAGATCCATCACGAGCTCGACCGCCTCGGCGGTCTCGACGACGTCGAGAGGGGGGGTGCAGTCAGCGGCGGGGTCGGTGATGCCGCCAAGCCCTGGCAGCTGATCGAGCAGCCGGTGCAGCTCCGGGTCAATCGCCGGCCGGTCGCGGTCTCTGCGGTCCAGGAAGATGCGCGCCACGCCGGTATTCTAGCAAGCCGCACGCGTCCGGCCGCGGCAAATCGGTTCCGCTGCCCGCTGCCAACTTCCCGCTGCCCGCTGCCCGCTGCCAGCTTTCCGCTTCCCGCTTCCCGCTTCCCGCTCCAGTTCCCAGCTCCAGTTCCCAGTTCCCAGTTCCCGGTTCCCGGTTCCCGGTTCGCGCTGCCGGCTTCCGCTTTCAGGGCACGGCGCGAGCGCTTGGGTTCCCTCAGCGGCTGAAAGGGGTTAGAAGACGCCAGCCTGAGGCCCAGCCATGCGAGCTGAAGCTCGAATCCGCGAGCCCGGAGCTGGAAGCTGGAAACTGGCAACTGGAAGCTATATGAGCATCTTCAACGCATATAAGGTGCTTGACACACGCTAATATATGGCGTATCCTTCTGACGTCGGGGGTTCTTATCAGAGGAGGGAAGGCACCATGGCTCTTGTTCGTTGGAATCCGGCGCGGGAACTGGCGTCGATGGAAGTGGATCAGCTCAACAATATGTTCGGCACGCTGTTCGGCGAGAGCTTCAGCCGAACCTGGATGCCGGCGGTCGATATCTTCGAAACGCCCCAGCACGAGGTCGTCATCAAGGCCGAGCTGCCGGACATGAAGCGCGAGGACATTGCGGTCACGTTCGAAAACAACGTCCTCACCCTCAAGGGGGAGCGAAAGGCCGACGCGGAGGTCTCTCGCGAGCGCTATCAGCGGCTGGAACGGTTCTACGGCACGTTCAGCCGGTCCTTCACCCTGCCGGCCACCGTCGATGCCGGCCACATCAGCGCCTCCTACAAGGACGGCGTGCTGACGGTCCGGCTGCCGCAGCGGGAAGAAGCGAAGCCGAAGCAGATCACCATCGGCGAGTAAGCGTCCCGCACGCGCTCTCCCGGAATGGCCGGTCCGGCCATTCCGGGTTTTTCATGTACGGGGCCCGTGTTTCCGCCCGGTTTCCCCCCTCGGCAGAATCCATGGCGTATTTTCCGGTTGCGTGGGGTAATCTAGGGGGTCATGGCCACTCACGAAACGCACGACGAGCCCGTCGATGATCTGACCACCCCGGCCGAGCCGATCACGAGCCGATTCCTGTTTGTCGACGTCGCGGCGCAGCGCGCCAAGCAGCTCCGCCGCGGCGCCCTGCCGCGTCTCGAGCGCGGCACCGTCACCTCCGGGCATCACAAGCTCGAGCGGGTGGCCATGGAAGAAGTCCGCACCGGTGTAATCCAGTACACGCTGCCCACCAATTACGAAGGGGTCACCCGCAGCGGCACCAAGGAGTAGGCCGGATGGGCGCCCTGCGCACCCTGGAAGCGCTCGCCGTCAGCACGGCGGCGCTCCTGGCGCTGTTCATCGGCTTCTGCCTGCTGTTCAATCTCTCGAAGCTGCGCCCGAGCGGTCGTCACTCGAAGGTCGTCCGCGGCCTCGACGAGCTGCTCGGCACGCCGCAGCGCTACCTTCCACCCGACGCGCCGTGGGGGCCCGTCGACCAGCTGCACACTCCGGAACTTCTCGAAAGTCAGGGTCGTAAGTCCGCTTAGGCGCCGCAGACTGGCGCCGGGAGCGAACAATGATCGGACTGATGGCGCTCGGCTTCATGGTGGCGGCGGCCTGCGTGGTCGCCGGCATCGCGCTCGTCGCGCTGAAGATCCTCGTCTGGACCATCCTCCTGCCGGTCCGCCTGCTCTTCCGGCTCATCTTCCTGCCGCTGCTGCTCCTCAAGGCCGTCGCCGGCGGACTGGCGCTCGTCCTCCTCGGTCCGATCCTCGCAATTCTGATCCTCGCCGGCGTCGTCGCGGCCGCCGCCGCAGTGATCGTTCCACTCCTGCCGCTGTTCCTGCTCGGCGTCATCGTCTGGCTGATCGTTCGCACTCCCAGCCGACCGGCGCTCGTCCGCTGATCCCCCGGGGCGCGCCGCGGGCGTGGTACATTCGCCCATGCGCACGCCCCGCTCATCGTACCCGTGGCTCGCTGCCCTCGCGGCGGTGCTGCTCGCCGCGACCGCCCCGTCCGCCCAGGCCCCCGCGAAGCCGTTCCGAATCCTCGTCACGAACGATGACGGCATCGCCGCGCCCGGCATCCTGGCGCTGACGCTCGCCCTCCAGTCCCTCGGCGACATCACCGTCGTCGCCCCCGCCGAAAACCAGAGCGGCAAGGGGCACTCGATCATCACCTCCGATCCCATCCTCGTCGACCCGGCCGTCGTTGCCGGCGCCGCGCAGGCCTATGCGGTCACCGGTCCGCCAGCCACGTGCGTGAAAGTCGGCGTGCGGTCGCTGACGAGCGACCGGCCCGACCTGGTCGTCTCGGGGATCAACCGCGGCTACAACGTCGGCATGGTCACCTATGTGTCGGGCACCGTCGGGGCGGCCCGCGAAGCGGCGCTGTTGGGGATTCCGGCGATTGCCGCCTCGCTGGCCGTGGAAGAGACCAACTACGGGCCAGCCGGAGAGGCGGTCCGCCGCCTCGCCGAGATGGTCCGCGCCAGCGGCCTCGATCCCGGGGTGCTGCTGAACGTGAACGTGCCGTCAGGACCGGCCGCTGACTTCAAGGGCTTCCAGCTCACCCGCCAGAGCGCGTCCGCCGGCCAGGAGCGGTTCGAAGAGCAGAAATCTCCGGGCGGCCGGCGGGTGTTCTGGAGCGTCTGGAAGGAGCCTTCCGGCGATCGCGAAGGGACCGACGTGTGGGCCGTCGAGCACGGCTACGTGTCGGTCACGCCCCTTCGCGCCGGGGAGTTCGACCAGGCCACCTTTGCGGCGTGGCAGGGAAAGATGCCGCGGTGAAGACCGCGATACCGGCGGCCTCGAGGAAACCGAGACTGGCGGCGAGGCGGCGCGACGGTGTGTTGCTCTCGAGCGCGCCCCACACCGGCTGGCGGCCGGTCGCGCGCATGTGGCGGATGAGCGTCCGCGCCGCGCGGCGCCCCAGACCCTGCCGCCGGTACGCCGGCAGCGTCTCGATCGAGACGTCCCACAGGGTTTCGGTCTGCCAGACCGGGTAGCAGAACGCGACCGGGCGGCCGTTCGCCCAGACGGCGGCCATCGGCACGATCGCGCGCGGCGCCGCCGCCGGCGCGGCCGGCAGCATCCCGGGCACGAAGCGCGACACCGTCCGGCCGTTCAGCGCATCCATCAGCTCGCGCCGCAGCTGATCGGGCACGTGATCGAAGGCGGGCGCGGTCTGGCGGCTGAAAATGCGGGTGGCCGGGTCGGCGGGCGCCGGCGAGGTGTCGTCGCGATCGCCGGGCACGTGGATGAGGGCGCGCTGACGGCGCCAGCCGGCGAGGACGGCGGCGACGTAGTCCGCGTCTTCCATCTGCGCCAGCAGATTGACGTCGCCGGCAAGGGAGGCGATCGCCCGCTGCAGAAGTCGGATCGGCGGGCGCCCGACCACCGACGCCAGGGCGGCATCGGGCACCGCGGCGACGAAGCCGGCCGACCCGCCATCGTCGCCGTCGTACACCACGGCGCGTCCCGACAGCAGCATCCCGCGCGTATCGATCCAGCGCGGCAGATCCGGCACCCGCGTCAGCGCGGCGGCGAGACGGGCGTCGGCGCGGGACATTCGCTGGACCATGATGTCGCCCGCGCGTAGGCGTCGGCGGCGCGGAGCACCTGCGCATCCTCCATCGGCCGGCCGGTCAGCTGCAGGCCGATCGGCAGGCGCCCGGCCGCGAAGCCGCACGGCACGCTGATGGCCGGCAGCCCGGCGAGGTTGGCGCTGACGGTGAAGACGTCCGAGAGGTACATCTGCAGCGGATCCTCGGTCCGCTCGCCGAGCTTGAAGGCGGGCGTCGGACTGGTCGGCATCGCGATCGACGTCGACGCCGTCGAACGCCTGCGTCGTAGTCGCGGCGGATGCAGCGTGCGCACCTGCTGCGCCTTCAGGTAGTAGGCGTCGTAGTACCCGGCGCTCAGCACGTAGGTGCCGAGGATGATCCGCCGCTTCACCTCCGCGGCCGAAGCCCTCTTCGCGGGTGCGCTCGTACATCTCGCCGAGGCTTCGCGCCGCGGGCGCGCGGATAGCCGTAGCGCACGCCGTCGTAGCGCGCCAGATTGGAGCTCGCCTCGGCGGTGGCGACGAGGTAGTAGACCGGCGATCGCCTGGGCGCTGTGCGGCAGCTCGACGTCGACGAGCTCCGCGCCGCGGCCGCGCGCCAGCGTCGAGCGCGGCGTCGAACGCCGCCAGGACGTCCGGGTCGACGCCGTCGCCGAACAGGCTCCGCGGCACGCCGATGCGCACGCCGCGCAGGCTCCCGTCCGATTCGGCAATCGTGCGCGCGATAGTCGGGCACGGCCGCGGCCGACGCGGTCGAGTCGCGCGGGTCGTGGCCGGCGATGCATCGACATGGCCAGCGCCGCATCCGCGACGCTCGTCGCGAACGGCCCGATCTGATCGAGCGACGAGGCGAAGGCGATCAGGCCGTAGCGGGAGACGCGGCCGTAGGTCGGCTTGAGGCCGACGACGCCGCAGAGCGCGGCGGGCTGGCGGATCGAGCCGCCGGTGTCGGAGCCGAGCGACAGCGGCACCAGCCGCGCCGCCACCGCCGCGGCGGACCCGCCGCTCGAGCCGCCCGGGGTGCGATCGAGGGCCCACGGGTTGCGGGTCGGCCCGAAGGCCGAGTTCTCGGTCGACGAGCCCATCGCGAACTCGTCGCAGTTGGTCTTGCCGACGATGACCGCGCCGGCGGCCTCGAGCCGCTCGACGACGGTGGCGTCGTAGGGCGGCACGATAGTCCTCGAGGATCCGCGACCCGCGCGGTCGTCGCGCACGCCGCGGGTGCAGATGTTGTCCTTGAGCGCGACCGGCACGCCGAACAGCGGCAGGCGTCCGGCCGCGGTCGGCATCGAGCGCCGCGGCGCGCGCCAGCGCCCGCTCGGGCGCGACGGTGTGGAACGCGTTGACGGCGCCGTCGGCGGCCGCGATGCGCTCGAGCGCGGCGCGGCAGACCTCGACCGCGGACGCCCGCCCGGAGCGCACCGCGTCGCGAATCTCCACGGCGCTGACCGGCGCCGCCATCAGCCGATCACCCGTGGTACCTTGAAGAGTCCGGCGGCGGCGTCGGCATCGGCCGAGGCGGCCAGCGACTGGTCGCGCGGCAGGCACGGGACGACGGCATCGTCGCGCATCGCCCCGGTGCTGCGCCGGTCGCATGCGACGGTCGGTTCGATCGCCGGTCGTGTCGACGCGCTGGATCTGTTCGGCGTAGTCGAGAATGTCGGCGAGCTGGCGGCGAAGAGCTCCACTTCCGAGGGGTCGAGCGCCAGCCGGGCCAGACGCGCGATGCGCTCGACGTCGTCGCGGGTGAATCCGTGCGGACATCTGGCGGATGCTATCACCAACGACTTGCGGCTCGCGAGTGCCGGCCTCTCCGAGGAGCAACGATGGCGATCCGACCGGCGGCGGTGGCGGGGACGTGGTATCCGGGAACGGCGGGGGCGCTGCCGGCGCGAGGTCGACGCGTATCTGGCGGCGGCAGACGACGGCGCCGGGCGGCGTGCAGGCGATCATCGCGCCGCACGCCGGCCTGATGTTTTCGGGCCCGGTCGCGCGCCTACGCCTACAAGGCGGCGGCGTCGGCGGCGTTCGACGTCGCGGTGCTCGTCGGGCCGTCGCATTTCGTCGCCTTCGAGGGGGCCGCGGTCTGGCCGGACGGCGCGTTCGCGTCGTCCGCTGGGGCTTGTCGACGTCGATGCCGACGGGTGCCGCGCACTGCTCGCGTCGCCCGTCGTCCGCAGCTTGCCGCAGGCCCATGTCCGTGAGCACTCGCTCGAGATGCAGCTGCCGTTCCTGGCGCGCGTCTTCCCGTCGCTGCCGATCGTGCCGGTGCTCATCGGCCATCAGCGGCGCGACGACGATCGAGGCGCTGGCCGAGGCGCTGGCCGCGGCCTTCGCCGGGCGCCGGGCGCTGCTCGTCGCCAGCACCGACCTGTCGCACTATTTCGACGCCGCGCGGGCGCGGGACGCTCGACGGCGCGGTCGCGGCGCACGTCGCCGCGTTCGACGCCGGCGGCCTGCTCGACCTGCTTCGAGGGGTATCCGGAAGACGAGCGCGGCCGCTCCGTCGCCTGCGGCGGCGGCGCCGCGATCGCGGTGATGCTGGCGGCGCGTGCGCTCGGCGCCACCTCGGCGCGGGTCCTGCACTATGCCCATTCCGGCGAGATCTCCGGCGACGACCACGCGGTCGTCGGCTACCTGGCGGCGGCCTTCGGAGTGTTCAGCGATGCTCACTGAGGCGCAGAAGCGGGCGCTGGTGGCGCTGGCCCGCGGCGCTGTCGACGCGCGGATCCGCGGCGGGGCGCCGCCGCCAATGCCGCGCGATCTGCCCGGGGCATCGGGCGTCTTCGTCACCTTGAAGCGGCGCGGCGAGCTGCGCGGCTGCCTCGGCACGCTGCAGCCGACGCGCGACCTCGCCGGCGCCGTCGCCCGCTGCGCCGCGGACGCCGCGAGCGGCGGATCCGCGGTTTCCCCCGGTGACGGCGGCGGAAGTTGCCGGGCTGACGGTTGAAGTATCCGTCCTCGGGACGCTCGAGCCGATCGACCCCGCAGAGCCGGGCGCGATCGTCATCGGCCGGCATGGCCTGGTGGCCGAGGACGGGGCGCGCAAGGGGCTGCTGCTGCCGCAGGTGGCGACAGAATGGGGCTGGACGGTCGAGCAGTTCCTGCGGCAGACCTGCATCAAGGCGCGGCTCCCGCCCGATGCCTGGCGGCACGGCGCGCGCATCTTCCGGTTCGGCGCGGACGTGTTCGGCGAATGAGCGCGGCGGTACTCGTCCCGGCGGCGGATGGCGCCTGACCTGCCGCGCCTTGGCGCCCATCTGTCGATTGCCGGCGGCCTGCCCCGCGCCGTCGATCGGGCGCAGGCGTCGCGCTGCGAGGCGCTCCAGATCTTCACGAAGTCCGCCGGGCAGTGGCGGGCGCGGCTGCTGCCGGCGGAGGAAATCGCCCTGTTCCGGCGGCGCGTCGCCGAGACCGGCATCGACCCGGTCGTCGCGCACAACAGCTACCTGATCAACCTCGCCGCAGCCTCGCCGGCGCTGCGCGCGCAGTCGCTCGCCGCTCTCGGCGAGGAGCTCGATCGGGCCGAGTCGCTCGGACTCGACGGCCTCGTCATGCATCCCGGGTCGTACACGACCGGAACAGAAGCCGACGGACTGCGGCTGATTGCGGCCGGGCTGGCGGAAGTGCTGCGCCGCCCGGCCCCGCGGCCGGACGATGGTGCTGCTCGAGCACACCGCCGGACAGGGCACCAATCTCGGCCACCGCTTCGAACATCTGGCGTCGATCCTCGCGGCGCTGGACGGCTCGCCGCGCGTCGGCGTCTGCCTCGACACCTGCCACCTCCTGGCCGCCGGCTACGATCTCTGTTCCGCCGCCGGTTACGACGAGACGTTTCGCGAGTTCGATCGCCTGGTCGGCCTGGATCGGTTGCGCGTCTTCCACCTGAACGACTCGAAGAAGCCGTGCGGCAGCCGGGTGGACCGGCATGAGCACATCGGCAAGGGCTGCCTCGGGCTGGAGCCGTTCCGGCGCCTCCTCCAGGATCCGCGCTTCGCCGGCCTGCCGATGCTCCTCGAAACGCCCAAGCTCGATACGCCCGAAAGCCGGCGGCGCAGCGATGTCGATCCGTGGGATGCGCGCAACCTGCGCACGCTCCGCCGGCTGATGCGGACGGTATAGTAGGCCGATGCGCAGGATGCTTCTCATCGGCTTGTTGGCGCTCGGTGCCAGCGGCGCGGCGCGCCCCGCCGAGGCGTGGGGTTTCGAAGCCCACAAGTTCATCATGGCGCGCGCCATCACGCTGCTGCCGCCGGACATCCAGCCGTTCTTCGTGACCTACCAGGTCGAAGTCGTCCAGCACGCGGTCGATCCGGACTTGTGGCGGACCGCCGGCTGGCTGGAGGAGCCGCCCCGCCATTTCCTCGACATGGACGCGTACGGGCCGTTCCCGTTCCCGGGCCTGCCCCGCGACTACGACGCGGCGGTGGCGAAATTCGGCCTGCCGATGGTGCAGAAGAACGGCACGCTGCCGTGGCGGACCGAGGAAATCTACCGGAAGCTGGTCGAGGCCTTCACGCTCAAGGCCGGCTACTCGCGCGCCAACATCCGCTTCTTCTCTTCGGTGCTGGCGCATTACGTCGCCGACGCGCACGTGCCGTTCCATGCGGCGCTCAACTACGACGGGCAGCTCACCGGGCAGACCGGCATCCACGCGCGCTTCGAAACGGAATTGTTCGAGCGGGCGCAGCCCGGACTGCGGATCGCACCGCGGCCGGCGGCGCCGGCCCGCCATCCCCGCGATCTGATTTTCGAAACGCTGCTCGTCAGCTTTCCCCTGGTGCAGCCGATTCTCGATGCCGACAAGGCCGCCGTGCAGGGGCGCGATGCCTACGACGACCGCTACTTCGCGGTGCTGCTCGAGAAGACGCGGCCGATCCTCGAGCAGCGGGTCGCGGATTCGATCACCGATGTCGCCGCCCTCATCACCGGCGCGTGGATCGAGGCCGGCCGGCTGCCGCTCGCGCCCGGGGAAACCCGCGTTCCCCGCCCGGTTCGCCGCGCGCCGTGATGACGGCGCCGGGCCGCCATCCCCGTGGCATCTGGCTTGCACAGTTGAGCCTGGCCGCACTCCGCGGCGGGAGGCTCTTACATGCTTTGGACAATTGTCGTCCTGTTGTTGGTCCTGTGGCTCCTCGGCTTCACGATGCACGTGGCCGGCGGACTCATCCACATCCTGCTCGTCATCGCGCTCATCGTCGTGGTCTTCCGGCTGTTGAGCGGACGCCGCGTCTGACGCCCGGCTGCCGGCGCGAGTGGCGCGCCGGCGCCTGGCGCGTCGAGTGTCCTGAAGGCCGGGGGAGCGTACGAGCGTGTATCTGTTCGAGACGCGGCCCCCGGCCTGCAGCAACCGCGGGATAATCATTTCGTGAGTCCCATGGACGTGTATCTGGTCCCGGTCGGGCCAGAGCTATACGAGCTGTACTGCGAGGTGCCGGACGACCCGCCGGAGGAGACTCCGGAACCGGCCAACTTCGTCGGCCGGTTGAAGCAGCGCTTCACCACCATGCTGGCCGAAGCCGAGCACGAGCGTCGGCATGGCTCCGCCGACCGTCCCGACCCGGGCTGGTACGGACGGCTGAAGGCCCGGTCCATGCGCTGGGTCGCGGAAACCATGGCGGAGCAGCGGCTGTTGTGGCACCTGCGCCGCCAGCCGGCGGCCTGTCTCTTCCATCCCGACGATCTCGACGGTGCGGCCGCGGACGCCCGGCTGCGCCAGCAGCTGCAGCGCGACTTCGAGAAGCACCGGCTGTGGCTGATCGTCGACTCGCTCGGCTTCGTCGCCTCCGGCCTGCTCTTCCTGGTCCCCGGCCCCAACGTTGTCGCCTACTACTTCGCCTTCCGCATCGTCGGCCACTTCTTCTCGATGCGCGGCGCCCGGCAGGGCCTGTCGGTGGCGGCGTGGAGTTGCGAGCCGAGCCCGGCGCTCACCGAACTGCGCCAGGCGCTCGCCATGCCGGCCGAGGATCGCGTGTCCCGGGTTGAAGCTGTCGCCGCCGCGCTCCGCCTGGAGCACTTCGTCAAGTTCTTCGAACGGGTCTCGATTCAGGAAGGGTAGGGAAGCGGGCGGCCTAGCGCCCACCCTCGAGCTTCTCGATCCGCTCCCGGAGGGCGGCGATGGCCTTGCGCAGGTCGGGAAGCCGGCGAAACACCGCCGACGCACGCAGCCAGTCGCGGTTGTCGATCGCCGGGTAGCCGGAGATGAACGATCCCGGCGCCACCGAGTTCGGGATGCCGGTCTGCGCGGTCGCGATGGTGCCCTTGCCGATGGTGATGTGGCCGGCAACGCCGACCTGGCCGGCGAGCGTCACCGCGTCTTCGATCGTCGTACTCCCGGCGATGCCGGCCTGCGCCGCCAGCAGCACGCCGCGGCCGATCGTCACGCCGTGCGCGACCTGGACGAGGTTGTCGATCTTCGTCCCGGCGCCAATCCGCGTCTCGCCCACCGCCGGACGATCCACCGCCGCATTGGCGCCGATCTCGACATCGTCTTCGATCGTCACGCCGCCGACCTGCGGGATCTTGTGGTGCGCGCCATCCGCGCCTCGCGCAAAGCCGAAGCCGTCGCTGCCGACGACGGCGCCGTCCTGGATGACGACGCGGTTGCCGATGCGCACCCGCTCGCGAATCGAGACGTGGCTGTGGACGACGCAGTCGGTGCCGAGCGAGGCGCCGCGGCCGATGGCGGCGTGGGCGTGGACGATGGTGCGGGCGCCGATCCGGGCGCCGTCGCCGACGGCGACGAACGGGCCGATCGAGGCCGAGGGATCGATGTCGGCGGCGCCGGTGATGCAGGCGAGGCGGTGAATCCCGGCTGGAGGGGTCCACGGATCGGCGAAGAGGGCGACCGCGCCGGCAAAGGCGAGGTACGGATTCGGCGTCCGCAGCACGGCACAGGGGGCGGCGGCGCCGTCGGCGGCGATGACCGCCGCGGCGGTCGTCTGCGCGAGCAGGGGAGCGTATTTCCTGTTCGCGAAAAACGTCAGATCCCCGGCCGCGGCGTCCGCCAGGCCGGCGACGCGCGCGATCTCGATGTCGCCGTCTCCCTCGAGCCGGCAGCCGAGGCGCTCCGCGATCTCCCGCAGCTTCACGCGCGGCAGTATACGTCAGCGGGCGGGCGCGGGCCGGGCGGCACGCCGTGGCATAATCGAGGCTCACCCCGGATTCTGGATCCTTCATGAGACATGCGTTCGGCCGGATATGCGCCACGCTGCTGTTGTTGCTCGGGACGCACGCCGCCGCGGCCGCGGCTGGCGCCTCGACGCGCCCGACCCGGCTCGATTACACGATGACGACCCTCGCGAACGGGTTGAAGGTGGTGTTTCTCGAGGATCACTCGACCCCGATCGTCCACACCGAGGTGCTGGTACCACGTCGGATCGAAGAACGAGAAGCCCGGCCGGACCGGCTTCGCTCATCTCTTCGAGCACATGATGTTCAAGGGCTCGAAGAACGTGGAGCCCGAGGGGCATCCGTCCTACATCTCGAGCATCGGCGGCCAGAGCAACGCCTATACGACCGAGGACGCGACGGTCTTCTGGCAGACGACGCCGGCGCAGTATCTGCCGCTGGTGCTGTGGCTGGAGGCCGACCGGATGGCGTCGCTGCGGATCGAGCGAAGAGGTGTTCAAGAACGAGCGTGAGGTCGTCAAGGAAGAGCGGCGGATGCGCATCGACAACCAGCCGTACGGACGGCTGAACGAGATCATCTACGACCAGGCGTTCACGGTCCACCCTTACAAGCACCCGACCATCGGCAGCATGCGCGATCTCGAGGCGGCCTCGGTCGAGGACGTCCGCGACTTCTTCCATACCTACTACGTCCCCGCGAACGCGACCGTGGTGATCGTCGGCGACTTCGACACGAAGGAAGCGCGGCGAACTGGTCAGCCGGTATCTCGGCCGGGTGCCGAAAGTCGGCGCGTCCGGTCCCTCGTGACATTCCGCGCGAGCCGCCGCAGACGAAGGAGCGGCGGGTCACGGTCGAGGAGAACTGGCCGCTGCCGGCGGTCGTGGTCGCGCACCACATCACCTTCGACGGCGATCCCGACTCCTATCCGCTGCACATCGCGTCCAAGGTCCTGTCGGATGGGCAGAGCTCGCGGATCTACCGCAAGCTGGTGTATGAAAAACAGCTGGCGCTGGCGGCGTTCGGCGGCGGCAACATCATCGAGGATCCGAATCTGTTCTACGCCGTCG
The DNA here is from genome assembly GCA_963750475.1 of uncultured Acidobacteriota bacterium. GTDB lineage: Bacteria > Acidobacteriota > Vicinamibacteria > Vicinamibacterales > 2-12-FULL-66-21 > JALZOC01. Next base: position 3,952,220 of record CAVVQQ010000002.1, on the reverse strand, counting down.
CGATCGTCCAGCCCGGGCACACGACGGACGAGACGATTGCCGCGCTCATCGCCGAGCTCGACCGGCTGCGCAGACGAGCCGATCAGCGCCGCCGAGCTGCAGCAGGCCAAGAACCAGTTCGCCCGCGACTACATCTTCGGCCGTGAATCGAACAAGGACAAGGCCTCGCAGCTCGGCCACGCGGTGGTCATCCACGACGACATCAAGACCGCCGACGGCGAGTTCGACATCTTCATGAACATCACGCAGGCCGACGTCCAGCGCGTCGCGCGGAAGCTACTTCACGGCGGAGAACCGGCTGATCATGACGATCCTGCCCAGGGGCGCGACGGCCGGGGAGCCGGCGCAGTGAGGCGCCTGGCGACGCTCTGCGTGCTGCTGCTGGCCGTGTCGGCGCCGGCGCGGGGCCAGTCGGACTGGCCGTCCGAACGGCCGCCGCGGCCGCTGCCGGCCCGGGACGTCAGCTTCCCGCCCTACCGGATGAAGACGCTGCCGAACGGCCTGCAGGTGATCGCGGTGTCGCATCACGAGCAGCCGGCGGTGAGCCTGCGGCTGATCGTCCGCGCCGGCGGCGCCCAGGATCCCGTCGCCCGGCCGGGCGTGGCCTACGTCGCGGCGGCGCTGCTCGATCAGGGCACGACCACCCGGACCGCCGAGCAGATTGCCAGCACCATCGACTCCATCGGCGGCGCGCATCGGCACCGGGGCGACGAGCGATCTGACGTCGATTCATGCCGCGGTGATGAAGGACAGCCTCGGCATGGCGCTCGATCTCGTCTCGGACCTGGCCCGGCATCCGGCCTTCGCGCCGGAGGAAATCGATCGGCAGCGGCAGCTGATCCTGTCGGGCCTGAAGGTGAGCTACGACGATCCCGACTACCTCGCCGGCGTGGTCTTCGACCGGCTCGTCTACGGCTTCCATCCGTACGGCAAGCCCGACTCGGGGACGCCGGAGTCGATCGCCGCGGTGACGCGGGAGGACCTGCTGGCCTTCCACACCCGCTGGTTCGGCCCCAACAATGCGATCCTCGCCATCGTCGGCGACGTGTCGGCCGACGAGGCGTTCGCCGGCGCCGAGCGCGCCTTTGGCGGCTGGACGCGGATGGCGCTCCCCGAGGCGACGCCGTCGGAGCCCCCCGCGCCGACCCGGCGGGTCGTGATTGTCGATCGGCCGGGAGCGGTCCAGACCGAGATCCGCGTCGGCAACATCGGCCTGCCGCGCCGTCACAAGGACTACCTCGCGCTCGACATCGCCACGAAGATCCTCGGCGGGGAAGGGGGCAACCGCCTGCACCGCGTGCTGCGCTCGGAGCGCGGCCTGACCTATGGCGCCTCGGCCGACCTGCATGCCCTCAAGGACACCGGCAACCTCGTCGCCGACACCGATACCCGCTCGGAGAAAACCGGCGAGGCGCTCCGGCTGATTGTCGACGAGATCTGGCAAGCTCCAGCGCCAGCGCGTCGAACAGCGCGAGCTGAGCGACGCGCAGGAATACCTGACCGGCAGCTTCCCGCTGACGATCGAAACACCGGGTGCGATCGCGCTGCAGGTGCTGAATGCCGTCTTCTACGGCCTCGACCTGAACGAGCTGCAGACCTATCGCGAGCGCGTCAACAGCATCACGGTGGACGACATCCAGCGCGTCGCCCGCCAGTACCTGCACCCCGACCGGCTGACCATCGTCCTCGTCGGCGACGCCGCGGTCATTCGCCGGCAGCTCCCCGGGGTCGGGTTCGATCAGGTCGAGAGCATCACCATCGGCGACCTCGACCTGTCCGCGCCGGATCTCCGCCGCCGCGCCGCCCCGGCGGCCGGGGGCATCGCCCCGATCGCGATGCGCTGGCAGGCGACGCCGTCGGCGGCGGTCCGGCCGGCCGCGCCGGCTGACGCCGCGCCGGTCAAGGATCTGATCGCCCGCGCCGTGGCCGCGAAGGGCGGGTTGGCGCGGCTCCGCTCGATCCGCACGCTCCGGGTCACGGCCGCGACGACCGTCACCGTGCAGGGCACGCGCACTGAATTTCCCAGTACCACCGTCATCCGCTACCCCGGCGCGTTCCGCAGCGAGTCGCAGCTGCCCGCCGGCCGCCTGATCCAGGTGTTCAATGCCGGCGCGGCGTGGTTTCAGGACGGCGGCGGCGTCCACGACGCCCCGCCGGGGATGGCCGAACAGATGCACGGCGCCGTCCAGCGCGACAGCGTGATGCTGCTGCTGGCGCTCGCCGAGGGTGAGCTCACGGCCCGGCGCGCCCCTGACGCCACCGACGGGAGCCGCACCCTCGCCGCGCTCGAAGTCCCCCTCCCGGGTGCGTCGCCGATCACGCTGCTCTTCGACCCGGCCACGTCGCTGATCGCGAAAGCCCGCTACCGCGTCGCCGGCGGCGCCGCCAGCGAGGAAGCCGACGCCGAGGAATCGTACTCGGACTACCGCGACGTCCAGGGGCTGAAGGTCGCCTTTGCCACCGACGTGCGCCGCGAGGGAGCCCCGGCGCTGCGCCGCACGGTCCGCTCCTGCGAGATCGACGTGCCGCTCGATCCCGCCCTGTTCGTCAAGCCCAGTTGACCGAGCCGAAGCCCCTGCCGTGCGCGTGATGATCTCGTGCGGGGAGCCGTCGGGTGATCTCTATGCCGCCGCCCTCGCGTCGGAGCTGCTCCGCCGCGAGCCCGGCACAACCCTGACCGGCTTCGGCGGCGATCGCCTCCGCGCCGCCGGGGCGTCGCTGGTCGGCGACTTCAGCGGGCTGTCGGTGACCGGCCTGCTCGAGGTCGCCCGGCTCCTGCCGCGCACCTACCGCACCTATCGCCGTCTCGTCGACGACGCCGCCGCGTCCCGTCCGGACGTCCTGGTCGCGATCGACTTTCCCGACTTCAACTTCATCCTCGCACGGGCGATTCGGAAGCTCGGCGTTCCGGTCGTCTACTACATCAGTCCCCAGCTGTGGGCATGGCGCCGCGGCCGCATGAAGACGATGCGGCGGATCGCCGACATGGTCCTGGTCATCTTCCCGTTCGAGGAGCCCATCTACCGCGCCGCCGGCGTCCCCGTGCAGTGGGTCGGTCATCCGCTCCTCGACGTCGCGGTCGAGCCCGCGCCGCGCGGCGCGTTCCTCGGCAGCCTCGGCCTCGACCCCGCCAGGCCGGTGGTGGCGCTCCTTCCCGGCAGCCGGGGCAACGAAGTCAGCGCCATCCTGCCGGATCTCTCCCGCGCCGCGGCGATCATCCGCGGCCGCGTGCCCGGGGCGCAGTTCGTCGTCGCCCGGGCGCCGCATCTGGACGGGGCGCTGTTCGCGCCGCTCGCCGCGCTGCAGGGCGGCGGCGATCCGCCCCTCGTCGCCGTCGTCGAAGGGCGGACGGACGATGTGCTGGCCGCGGCGGACGTGGCGCTGGTCGCCTCCGGCACCGCGACGGTCCAGGCGGCGCTCCACCGCTGCCCGATGGTCGTCGTCTACCGGCTGTCGCCGCTGACCTATGCGCTCGGCCGGCGATTCGTTCGCGTCGACACCTACGCGATGGCCAACCTGATCGCCGGACGCCGCGTCGTGCCGGAGCTCATTCAGGAGGCCTTCACCCCGCAGGCAGTCGCCGACGAGGCCATCAGGGTGCTCGCCAGTCCGGACCACGCCGCTTCAGTCCGCGCCGCGCTCGGCGAAGTGGCGGCCCGGCTCGGCGCCCCCGGCGCGAGCGGACGTGCGGCGGACGCCGTGCTGGCGGTCGCGCGGCGCCGGCCGGTCAATCGTTTGGGATAGACTTTCCGCCATGCGCAGACTTCTGCTGATCGCCGGGCTCCTCGTGTTCGCGCCGTCGCTTCGCGCGACGGTGCTGGTGCCCGCCGAGTTCCATGAGATCGTGGCCGGCTCCCAGGTAATCGTCTATGGCCGCATTGCCGAGGTGCATGCGGAGTGGGCCGACGATCGCCGCCGCATCGACACCATCGTCACTCTCGATGCCGCGACCTATTTGAAGGGTGGTCCCGGCAGCGTCGTCACGTTCCGGGTGCCCGGCGGCCAGGTCGGACGCTACAGGAACGTCGTCGTCGGGGCGCCGGAGTTCCGCGCCGGCGAGGAGGCGGTGGTCTTCCTGAGCGCGGCGGGGCCGGCGGTGGCGCACGTCTTCGGCCTGAACCAGGGGGTCTTCCGCGTCAGGCTCGATCCTTCGACCGGCGCCCGCAGCGTCATGCCGCCGCTGCCGATGGCGTCGGGCGACGCGCCCGAGCCGATCACGCGCGGCGCGCTCGACCGCACGCCCGTGCCGCTCGAGTCGTTCGCGGCGACCGTCCGGGCGGCGATGGCGCCGCGGGGGACGCGGTGAGCCGGCGCGCGGCGCTGCTGCTCACGCTCGCGCTGGTGGCCGGCGCCGCGGCGCCGGCGCAGGCCTATCTGAAGCTGGGATCCCGGGTCGGCACCCGGACGCTGACGCTCAAGTGGCCGGCGATGCCGATCCGCTATTTCGTCACCGATCGCGGTGTGCCAGGGGTGACCTCGCTGCAGCTGCAGGAGACGGTCGCCAGGGCGTTTGCCACCTGGGACGCGGTGCCGACCGCGGTGACCTCCGCGCAGTTCGTCGGCTTCACCGCCGCCACCCCGCGCGGTGGCGACGGCGTCACCACCATCGGCTTCCAGAGCCGGCCCGAGCTCGATCGCACGCTCGGCGCGACGTCGTTCCTCGTCGACACCGTGACCGGCGACATCGTCGAGGCGGACATCTTCCTGAACAGCGCCTTTGCCTGGTCGGTGGCCGCGCAGGGCGATCCGTCCGGCTTCGATCTGGAGTCCATCGCTCTCCACGAGAATCGGCCACCTCCACGGGCTGGCGCATTCGGCGCTGGGCGAAACCGAGCTCAGGGCCGGCGGACGGCGCGTGATTGCCGCCGAGTCGGTGATGTTCCCGATCGCGTTCTCCCCCGGCAGCGTGTCGCTGCGCACGCTTCGCGCCGACGACATCGCGGGCATCTCCGACCTGTATCCGGCGGCCGGCTTCGCCCGGCGGACGGGGAGCATCAGCGGCAAGGTGACGAAGAACGGCGCCGGCGTCCTCGGGGCGCACATCGTCGCCTTCAATCCGAGAACCGGGAAGCTGGTCGGCGGATTCTCACTCGAAGATGACGGGTCATTCGTCATTGCCGGACTGGACCCCGGCCCCCAGGTTCTGCGCGCTGAGCCGCTCGACGATGCGGATGTCGACAGCTTTCTGGATTTGACGCTCGGCGTCGACGTGAACTTCCGCGTCGCGTTCTACGAGAAGCTGGTGGTCGTGCCGAGGGGCGGCGGCGCCACGGGAATCGCGCTCAAGGTCCTGCCGAAGTGACCGCCGCCAGTCCGGCCCTGAAGGCCTGGGCCGCGATCCCGGCGCTCGTCGCGGTCCTCGTGCTGTGGCCCGGCGCGGCGGCGGCGCAGGTGTGGGCCGGTTCGCCGGCGCCGCACGCCGGATCCGTGGAGGTGAGCGGCGGGGTGGCCTTTACCGGCGGCGTCGACCTCGGCACGCGCGACGCCGAGGAGACCCGCAATATCAACACCGGGTCCGGGCCCTTCGCGCTGTTCTCGTCGTCGTCGAAGATCGCGGCGGCGCCGGCGGGCGTGTTTCGTGCCGGGGTGTATCTGTCGCGCGCCGTGGCGGTGGAGGGCGGGCTGCAGTACGGGCGGGCGACGCTGTCCTCCAGTCTGTCGGGCGACGCCGAGCAGGCGCCCAGCCTCGCCGCCGAGGAAACGATCACCCGGTATCTGATCGAAGGCACGCTGCTTCTTCACCTGCAGCCGCTGTCGTTCGCGAACGGCCGGGGCATGCCGTTCCTCTCGGGCGGCGGCGGCTACCTGCGTGAGCTCCACGAGGACAACGCATTGATCGAGACCGGCCGGGAATATCATGCCGGCGCCGGGGTCAAGGTGTGGCTGGGCTCGGGGCGGCCGCGCTTTGGCCTCAGGGCCGACGTGGGCGTTTCAATGCGCAGCGGCGGCATCGACTTCACCAGCGCCCGCCGGACGCTTCCGGCCGCTGCCGTCTCGCTCGTCTATCTTTTCTAACTTTTCTAACCGGGCTTTTCTAATCGGGCTTTTCTAATCCGGCTTTTCCAATCGGCCTCTTCCAATCGGCCCCTTCTTGGTCGGGCCTTTTTAACAGGCTTTTCCCGCCACCTGTTTCTGCGCTCCCGACCCGATGTGTCAGACGGTCCTCCCGGGCACCGGGCTGTTGACGGTGGCTTCTGTCTCCATCGTCACGCCGGTGTCGGTGATGCGGTACCACGCGATGAGGCGTCCCGCCCACGCCGCCCCGCCGGCGCCGTTGAGACCGACGGCGATTCCCTCGTGCCAGTCGAGCCGCGCCCGGTGCACATGTCCGCAAAGTACCACCCGGACCCCGGCCGCCGCGGCGGCGGACCAGAAGCGCTGCTGATCCTCGATCCGGATGTGCATCGGAACGAGAACCGGCGGCAGCCGCGTGCCTGAGATCCACTGGAACGACGGAGTGCCCAGCGGCAGATGATGCATCAGCACGACCAGCGGCGTCGGGTCGCGCGCAATGGCGGCGAGCCACGCGCACTGGTCCGATCCGAGGGCGCCGACGGCCTGTGTCATCGCGAGCCGGCCACCGATCAGGGAGACGGGCCGCCACGGCAAGAGGACCGTGTCGAGCACCGCGAGCCGTGCCCCTGACGGCAGCCTCTTGAGGATCGGCGCTTCGGCCGCGACACCTTCCGCCCGCTCGGTGATCGTCTGGTAAAAGTGCCGCCGGCGCCGGCGGAGCAGCGGCGGCGGATCCCAGAAGCGCAGCGCCAGCCGCCAGACGTCGGCGCGGCGCGACGGATGGCCGCCGCTCGAGGCGAGGTCGTGATTGCCGTGCAGGATGGTCGTACGATCGCCGTGCAGGAGGTCATGCGCCGCCAGGGCATCGAGAAGCCGCGTCAGCAGCGATGGGGCCCAGCGGTCGAGGAGGTCGCCGGTGATGACGAGATGATCGGGACGGCGGCCGGCGATGCGACCGAGCTGGCGGTCCAGCCACGTCACATCCCCGGCCTCTTTCACGTGCAGATCCGAGAGGTGCGCGATGAGCACACGTCAGATCTGGGTCTTCAGCGCCGGATCGTCCTTCTTCGCCGTGAGGTCATCGTTGTCGAAGTCCTCCTCATACCGCCGCGGGGTGGCGCCGCGCCGGAAGTTCTCCCGCGCGACCACATCGTCTCCGGTCGGCACCGGATTCGGACGTCCGTTCCGCGGTCGGGTCCGCCGGCGGGTTGCCTCGACGCTCCGTGGGTTCGCTCATCGCTCGCTCCTTCCGGCGGGCCAGTCGTCCTCGGCGCCCCTGTCGGGATCCTCCGGGACCTGCCCGCGCTCCGGCCTGTGCTGAAGTCTTTCCCCTGACGCCCGATCCTCGTCGGTCATGTCACGATCGCTGCTGGCCCCGGACCCGCGGAGGTTCTCGTTGGCGGTGTCGCGGTCTCCTTCCGCCTTCTCCATGTTGGCGGACCGGCTCGGTGTCGTGTTGTCAGCCATCTGCGTGTGCCCTCCAGCCTGCGCTGACCGCAAAGTATGTACCCGCGTTTCGCCCGGCGGGGAGGCTGCGGTAGAGTCGCGCAGATGGACACCGGGGCCGCGATTCGTTTCAGGGGAGTACACGCCGCCCGCGGCTCGGTGGCGGTGCTCCGCGGCTTCGATCTCGAGATTCCGGCCGGGCAGACCGTCGCGCTGGTCGGCCGCAGCGGCGCGGGGAAGAGCACGATCCTCAAGCTCATCAACCGTCTCCTCGTGCCCGAGGCCGGAGAGATCAGCGTCGACGGGCGCCGTGTCACGGAGTGGAACCCTTACGAGCTCAGGCGTCGCGTCGGCTACATGATGCAGGAGGTCGGTCTGTTTCCTCACATGACCATCGCGCGCAACATCGCGGTGGTGCCGGCGCTGCTGGGATGGGAGACGCCGCGCATCGCGGCGCGAGTGGATGAGCTGCTCGACCTGGTCGGCCTCGAGCCCGCGCTCTACGGCGGCCGCCGCCCGGAGGAACTGTCCGGGGGCCAGCGTCAGCGCGCCGGCGTGGCGCGCGCGCTGGCCGCCGATCCTCCCATTCTCCTGATGGACGAACCCTTTGGTGCGCTCGATCCGGTCACCCGCGGGGAGATGCACGAGCGAGTTCGGCCGGATTCAGGGCCAGCTCGGCAAGACCGTCGTCCTCGTCACCCACGACATGGGTGAGGCCTTCGCGCTCGGCTCCCGCGTCGGCGTCCTCGCCGATGGCGTGCTCGCCGCGATCGACGTCCCCGCCGCGATTGGCCGCTCGACCGACCCGCGCGTGCGCCGCCCTGCTGCAGCCGCTCATCGACGCGAGCGCGGCGCTCGGCGGCGGCCGATGACGCTGCTGTCGTTCTGGCGATCGCATGCCGCGGAGTTCGCCGCCCTGCTCGGCCAGCACGTGATGCTGGTCGGCCGTCTCGACCGCGGTCGCGATTGCGGCTCGGCGTTCCGCTCGGCGTGCTCGCGGCGGCGCGGCCGCGGCTCGGCGCGCCGATCGTCTGGCTGGCCAACGTCGCCCAGACGATCCCGAGCCTGGCGATGTTCGGCTTCCTGCTGCCGCTGCCGTTCGTCGGCGGCCTCGGCGCGCGGGTCGCGATCATCGTGCTCGTCCTCTACGCGCTGCTGCCGATCATCCGCACCACGATCGCCGGGCTGCGCTCGGTCGACGCCGTCGCTGGTCGAGGCCGGCACTGCGCTCGGGATGACGCCGTGGCAGCTGCTTCCGCCGACGTTCGAGCTGCCGCTGGCCCTGCCGTCGATCGTCGCCGGGATTCGCGTCGCCGCGGTGATCGGCGTCGGCACGGCGACCATCGCGGCGGCGGTCGGCGCCGGCGGCCTCGGCGAATACATCTTCCGCGGCCTGTCGATGGTCGATGCCACCGTCATCCTGGCGGGTGCGGTCCCGTCGGCGCTCCTCGCGCTGACCATCGACGGCGCCCTGACGCTGGTCGAGCGGCGGCTCCGCGGCGGGCGCCGCACCCCGCGGCGGCTGCGCGTCACGCTCGCCGCCGCGGCGCTGCTCGGCGTCCTCGCTGCGGCTGCCGCTGTCGCATGCGCTGCGCGCCCCGGCCGGCGCGCATCCGCGTCGGGTCGAAGAACTTCACCGAGCAGATCATCCTCGGCGAGCTCGCTCGCCCAGACCATCGAGGCGCGACACGGTGCTGCGCGGTCGAGCGGCGGCTGAATCTCGGCGGCACCTTCATCTGCGACCGGGCGCTGCGCGCCGGCGACATCGATCTCTACGTCGAGTACTCGGGCACCGCGGTGACGGCGGTCTTCCATCAGGACGTCTCGGACCGAGCCCGCAGCGACGTGCTCGCACGGCGATCGGCGAGCGCTACGCCGACGCCGGGCTGACGCTGCTCGACCCGCTGGGCTTCGAGAACACCTTCGCGATGCTCGTCCGCGGCGACGACGCGCGAGCGACACGGGCTGGCGACGCTGTCGGACCTGGCGGCGCACGCCGCGACCCTGGCGGGCCGGCTTCGGCTACGAGTTCCTGCAGCGCGCAGGACGGTTATCCCGGCCTGGCCCGCGCCTACGGCCTGCGCTTCGGCACGGCGCCGCCGACCGCGATGGACCTGTCGCTGATCTACCGCGCCCTGGCCGAGCGCCAGGTCGATCTCATCGCCGGCGACGCGACGAGCGGCCTGATCGAGGCGTACGGCCTGTCGATGCTGGAGGACGACCGCCACTATTTCCCCCCCTACGACGCGGTGCCGGTCGCGCGCAGCGCCACGCTGCTGGCCCACCCGGAGGTCGAAGCGACGCCGTGGCGCGCCTGGCAGGCCGATCAGCGTCGCGGACATGCGGCGGATGAACCGCGCCGTCGATGCCGAGCACCGCGACCCCGCCGTCGTCGCCCGCGACTTTCTTGACCTGGCACTGACGCCGACGCTTGAATGGCTGCTCGACTGGAGGATATCCTTCGGATGGCCTCGCAGAACTCGTTCAACGGCGCACCGCCGCCGGCGGCGACAGTTCGATTTCTTCAGCCTGCCGGCGCTCGAGAAGGCCGGGCTCTCCGAACGTCGCGCGGCTGCCGTTCTCGCTGAAGATCCTGCTCGAGAACCTGCTGCGCCGCGAAGACGCGCGGTTCGTCGCACCCGAGACGATCATCCAGCCCTCGCCGGCTGGGACGTCAGTTCCGGCGCCCAGAAGGAGATTGCCTTCACGCCGGCGCGCGTGCTGCTCCAGGACTTCACCGGCGTGCCCGCGGTCGTCGACCTGGCGGCGATGCGCGACGGCATCGTCAGGCTCGGCGGCGACCCGCAGCAAGGTCAACCCGCTGCAGCCGGTGGAGCTCGTCATCGACCACTCGGTCCAGGTCGATCACTACTCCGAGCGTCAACTGCCGCCGACCTGAATGCGGCGCTCGAGTTCGGCCGCAACAAGGAGCGCTACACCTTCCTGCGCTGGGGCCAGGAGGCGTTCGACAACTTCCGCGTCGTGCCGCCCGATACCGGCATCGTCCATCAGGTCAACCTCGAATACCTGGCGCGGGTCATCTTCCGCGAGACCTGCCGACGGCCGCGTGCTGGCCTACCCGGACACGCTGGTCGGCACCGACTCGCATACGACGATGGTCAACGGCCTCGGCGTCGTCGGCTGGGGCGTCGGCGGCATCGAGGCCGAGGCGGCGATGCTCGGCCAGCCGATCTCGATGCTGATCCCCGAGGTCGTCGGCTTCCGCCTGGTCGACCGGCTGCCCGAAGGGGCGACCGCCACCGACCTCGTCCTGACCATCACCGAGCGGCTCCGCAAGCTCGGCGTCGTCGGCAAGTTCGTCGAGTTCTACGGCCCGGGGCTCGAGTTCCTGACCATCGCCGACCGCGCCACGCTCGGCAACATGTCGCCGGAGTACGGCGCGACGATTGCGATCTGCCCGATCGACGACATGACGCTCGACTACCTGCGGCTGACCGGGCGCGACGAGGCGCACGTCAGGCTCGTCGAGGCCTACGCCAAGGAGCAGGGGCTGTTCCGCCGCGACGACGCGCCTGATCCGGTCTACACGAGCACTCTCGAGCTCGACCTGTCCACCGTCGAGCCGAGCCTCGCCGGCCCCAAGCGCCCCCAGGACCGCGTCTCCCTGCGCCAGGCGAAGTACAAGTTCCAGCAGGCGCTCGAGACGATGCTGAGCGAGTCGAAAGCGCCCAAGGGGACGGGCGCCAAGACAGGCAGCAGCCGCGGCCGCCGCCGCCCGCGGCGTCTGCCGCGGTGGCTCGTCGAGACCAGTCGCTCCGGGGCTCGAGGGGCTGGACCACGGCTCGGTCGTGGTCGCGGCGATCACGAGCTGCACCAACACGTCGAATCCGAGCGTGATGATTGGCGCCGGGCTGCTGGCGCGCAATGCCGTCAAGCGCGGCCTCAAGGTCAAGCCCTGGGTCAAGACCAGCCTCGCGCCCGGCTCGCTGGTCGTCACCGAATATTTCAAGGCCGCCGGGCTGCTCGAATATCTCGCCGAGCTCGGTTTCAACATCGTCGGCTACGGCTGCACCACCTGCATCGGCAACAGCGGCCCGCTGCCCGAGGCGGTGTCGGCGATCGTCAGGGATCGGAACCTGATTGTCGCCTCCGTGCTCAGCGGCAACCGCAACTTCGAGGGGCGCATCCAGCCGCAGGTTCGCGCCAATTACCTCGCCTCGCCGCCGCTGGTCGTCGCCTACGCGCTCGCCGGGCGCATGCAGATCGACATGACGACCGAGCCGCTCGGCGAAGACTCCGCCGGCCAGCCGGTCTACCTGAAGGACCTGTGGCCGAGCGAGCGGGAGATCCAGGAGACGATGCTCTCCTCGGTGCGCTCCGAGATGTTCCGCGACAGCTACGCCAAGGTGTTCGACGGCGACGAGCGCTGGCGCTCGCTGCCGAGCCCGGTCGGCGAGCGCTTCGCCTGGGACGACGACTCGACCTACATCCGCAATCCGCCGTTCTTCGAGGGGCTGACGCTCGAGCCGGTGCCGCCGACCGACATCGTCGGGGCGCGCGCGCTGGCGGTGCTCGGCGACAGCGTGACGACCGATCACATCTCGCCGGCGGGTTCGATCCCGGCCGACAGTCCGGCGGGGCGCTATCTGATCGAGAAGGGGGTGACGCCGAAGGAGTTCAATTCCTACGGCGCCCGCCGCGGCAATCACGAAGTCATGATGCGCGGCACGTTCGCCAACATCCGGCTGCGCAACCAGCTGGCGCCCGGCACCGAAGGGGGCTGGACGACGCTGCTGCCCGAAGGCGACGTGATGACGATTTACGACGCCTCGGTGCGCTACCGCGCCGCGGCGGTGCCGCTCATCATCGTTGCCGGCAAGGAGTACGGGTCGGGGTCGTCGCGCGACTGGGCGGCCAAGGGGACGCTGCTGCTCGGCGTGCGGGCGGTCATCGCCGAGAGCTTCGAGCGCATCCACCGCAGCAACCTGGTCAACATGGGCGTGCTGCCGCTGCGTTTCAACGACGGCGCGACCGCCGCGGCGCTCAAGATTACCGGCCACGAGCGCTTCGACATCATCGGCATGGGCGCGACGCTGCAGCCGCGCGGCGCCGTCACGGTGCGCGTCACGCGCGACGACGGCACCACCCTGGATGTGCCGGCGACGGCGCGGATCGAGACGCCGGAAGAGCTCGTCGCCTTCCGCAACGGCGGCATCCTGCCGTATGTCGTGCGCCAGCTGGTGAGGAGCTGAGCGCGTCCGACGGGTCGGCTCATGAGCGCCATCGGCGGGACCGCGATCGTCACGGCGGACTGGGTGAAGGCCGAAGCGGCGGCGGCTGGCTTCGACCTCTGCGGCATCGCGCCGGCCGCGCATTTCCCTGAGCTCGATTTTCTCGACGACTGGCTGGCGCGCGGCTTTGCCGGCGAGATGCAGTACCTGCAGCGGAGCGCGGCGCGGCGCGCCGACGTGCGCGCGGTGCTGCCGTCGGCGCGGTCGGTCATCGCGCTGGGGGTCGTCTACAACGCCCGCCGGCCGTATTCGATCGAGCACGCCGACACCCGGACCGCCGCCATCGCCCGCTACGCGTGGGGCGATGACTACCACGAGGTGATTGGCGGCCGGCTGGCGCGGCTCGTGGCGCGGCTCGGCGAGGCCGCCGGGGAGGCGTTCGAGTCCCGCGCCTACGTCGACACCGGGCCGGTCCAGGAGCGGGTCTACGCGCAGCGCGCCGGGCTCGGCTGGATCGGCAAGAACACCTGCCTGATCAACCCGGCGATCGGATCCTGGGTCTTCCTCGCCGTCGATCATCACCAATGCGCCGCTCGACGCCAGACGTTCCCGAGCTGGATCACTGCGGAACGTGCACGTTGTGTCTCGAGGCCTGTCCGACCGGAGCGCTGGTCGAGCCCGGCGTGCTGGATTCGACCAGGTGCCTGTCGTACCTGACGATCGAGATCAAGGGCGGGATACCAGAGGCGCAGCGGGCCGGGCTGGGAGAGCATGCCTACGGCTGCGATATCTGCCAGGACGTCTGCCCGTGGAACCAGATGCCGACGACCGCGGTCACCGAGGCGGCGCCGTGGCAGCCGCGGCCCGGACTGGACGCGCCCCGCCTGCTCGATCTGTGGCGTCGGACCGACGATGAGCTGCGCGCGCTCCTCAAGGGCAGTGCGATGAAGCGGGCCGGCGTGCGCCGGCTGCGGCGCAATCTGGCGGTGGCGATCGGGAACAGCGCTGAGGCGGAAGCGGCGGCCAGCCTCGAGTCGCACGCGGAGGAGACGTGCGCGGACCCGATGGTCGCCGAGCATGTCCGGTGGGCGATCGGGAGGCTGCGCGGCTGAAGAACGCCCGCGGCGGCGGGCGGGGAAGAGCGGAGAAAAACGATGTCGCAGAATTTCGAGCCGACACTGCTGTTGTCGATGCCGCAGCTGCAGGATCCCAATTTCGCGCGGAGCGTGGTCCTGCTCTGCGACTACCTGCCGGAGGGGGCGTTCGGGCTGGTCCTCAACCGGCCGACCGACGCGGCGGCCAGCACGATGGTGCATCTCGAGCCGCCGATCGGGACCGGCAACGATCTCGTGCTCGGCTCGGGCGGTCCGGTCGAGCCCGACCGCGGCTGGATCCTGACGGCGGAGGAGCCCGTCGAGCCGGGCTACCGTACCATCGTCGCGGGGCTGTATCTGTCGACGTCGCCGATCCTGCTGCGGCGGATTCTCGAGTCGCGCCCGGCGCCGCGGGCGCGGGTGCTGGCGGGATACGCCGGCTGGGGTCCGGGACAGCTCGACGCCGAGCTCGAACATTCCTCGTGGCTGATGTCGGACGTCGCGCTCGACATCGTCTTCGACGTCGCGCCCGAGCGCATGTGGGAGACGGCGCTGCGGCGCATGGGCGCCGACCCGGCGGCGTTGCAGATGAGCCGCGGCGTGCATTGACACGAATTGAGGGGACGCGGCCGGATCCGGTCTTGCAGTTCGATCCGCGAACGTAAGACGGATCGTATTTGAGGAGGACGTGGATGGCCGAAGAAATGAATCCCCTGGAAGAATTGCTCGTCGACGAGCTGAAGGACATTTACAGCGCGGAGAATCAGATCGTCAAAGCGCTGCCGAAAATGGTGAAGGGGGCGAGCTCGCCCGAGCTGAAGCGCGCGTTCGAGCGCCATCTCGAGGAGACGCGCCGCCAGGTCGAGCGTCTCAATCAGATCGGCGAAGCGCTCGAGATCAAGATGACCGGTAAGAAGTGCAAAGGCATGGAAGGGCTGATCGAGGAAGGGAAGGAGCTGCTCGAAGAGGACCTCGATGAGAACGCGATCGACGCCGGGCTGATCGGCGCGGCGCAGAAAGTCGAGCACTACGAAATCGCCGCCTACGGGACGGCGCGCACGCACGCCGCGCTGCTCGGCTACACCAAGGTCGCGCGACTCCTGCAGCAGACGCTCAACGAGGAGGAGACGACCGACCGCAAGCTGACCCAGCTGGCGGAGAAGATCATCAACGTCGAGGCGCTCCAGGCCTGATCGGGGCCCGATCGACCGGGACCGTCAGATTTCGACCACCAGGCGACGCGGCTTCATACGGGCTGCGTCGCCTTTTTTCTGTCGGCCGGAGCCGCCCCGTTCGCCGGGGCCCCTTCCGACGGGAGCACGTTCTCCCGCCGCCGGTCGAGCATCTCGCGCATCCGCTCGATTTCAAGCTGTAGCGCCTCGATACAGAGACCCTGCGTTTCGTGGCGGCCGCCGTTGGCCACCCCGCAAAACGGGCAGATACTCGCATTCATAAACAACCTTCCGACGTGGGACATCTCCTGGCGTGCAAGATTGGCACCAGCGCGGCGTCCGGTCCCGGGCGCCGCCGCCGCGGCAGTGCGATATGCTGCGCAGGATGTTCAAGCGCCAGCGGACCGGGTCGGTCGTCTGCGCCTCGTGCGGGTCCCTCGTCGGGGTCAACGACGAGACGTGCTACACGTGCGGCCGCCGCAACCCCGGCCTCTGGGGCTTCGGACCGCTGCTGCGGCGATTCGGGAACGATTTCGGCTTCGTCACCCTGGTCATCTACGGCTGTACCGCGCTCTACGTCGCGATGCTGCTGATGACGCTGCTGCTCGGCGGCAGCATTCTGGGCGGCGGGGTGTTCGGCATGCTCGCCCCCAACACCGTCGTCGCGCTGGCGTTCGGCGCCAGCGGCGCCATCCCGGTCTACATGAACGGGATGTGGTGGACGGTCCTGAGCGCCGGCTGGCTGCACGGCAGCGCCCTGCACATCCTGTTCAACATGATGTGGGTCCGGCAGCTCGCGCCGGCGACCGCGGATATCTACGGTCCGGGCCGGATGATCATCATTTACACGATCGCCGGCGTCGTCGGCTTCGCGGTCAGCAGCACGGCGGGCCTCTACCTGGGCGGAATGCCGCTGGCGTTTCTCCGCGGCGCTCACGTCACGCTCGGCGCCTCGGCCCCGATCTTCGGGCTGCTCGGGGCGCTCGTCCACTACGGCCGGCGCGGCGGCAGCAGCCTGGTCGGCGGCCAGGCTCTCCAGTACGCCGTCGTCCTGTTCGTGTTCGGCCTGATCATGCCGGGCGGGATCGACAACTACGCCCATGCCGGCGGCTTCGCCGGGGGATATCTGGCGTCGCTGTGGCTGGATCCCCTGAAGCCGGAGCGGATGGACCACCTCGCCGGCGCGGCGCTGTGCATCGTGCTGACCGGCCTGGCGATTGTCGCTTCGCTGGTCGTCTTCCTGCCCCGGCTGCTCCGGTAGCGGCCCGTCTTCCCTCGGCAACGACGGCGCGCCACCAGTCGGTGGACCGTCTCGTCGAAATGGCGGGCGCCACGGCGGGTTTGGCCGCGAACAGCCCCGGTTGGTGCTCGGCAAGAGGGCGCTCGCCACGGGTGTCGGCCTGCGCGTTAACCGGGGCGGCACCGTTTGCGGCCACCCGCGACCGGCGCTGTCCAATTCAACAGGACACTAGCTGGCGTAGAGGTCGATGATCCGGCTGATCGCCCGGCGGCAGACGCGGCAGAAGCCGACCGGATCGCGCGTGAACATGATGCAGTCGGTCTCCGGCCGGTAGAGGCCGCGGGCCTCGTAACCGGCCCCTTCGAAGGCGCCGACCTGTCCGGAATATTTCATCGCGCCGAGAAACGCCCGATCCCAGTCGCGCTGCTCGCGGAAGAGCGCGTCCATCTCCGGCTCGGGTGCGTTGCGGGCGCGGATGGCGCGCCGCCGCTGCTGGATCCCGGCGGTGTGCTGCTCGAACGCGGTCTTGTCCCACGGCGTCGGCAGGGGCGTGCCGGGGGTGACGAGGTCGCGCCACTTGAAGTGCTCGGGATCGGCGAGCGCCGTGACATTCGGCTCCCACGGTTCGGGGCGATCGGGCGCCGCCGGTTCGTAGGCGACATCCGAGGTGTAGTACTCGTCGGCGAGGCCGGCAAAGTGATGGCCGAACTCGTGGACGAAGACATACGGGGCGAACGCGCTGTCGACCGCGGCGGTCGCCTGGTCGTTGAAGATGCCGCCGCCGCCGTAGGTCTGCTCGTTGACCAGGATCTCGATGAATTCGTACGGGGCCGCGGCCGCGGCGTCGCGCAGGGCGCGGTTGTCGAGGGTCAGCACGTAGCGCTCCGAATCGAAGATGTTGTATTCGGCCGAGAGCGGGGTGCGATGGAAGACCCCGGCGTTGGGGCGGTTGACGCCGCTCTCCGGCGACGGCAGGTCGAGGGCGCGGACGTTGAAGTCGGCGCGCCGGCTCTTGAACGGCTCCTCGGCGAACAGCGCCGGCAGCAGCCGCTCGACGTCGCGGTGGAACTTCGCCATCTCGGCGGCGGTGTAGCCCTCGCCGATGATCAGCAGGTCGACCTTCTCGGCCGGCGGACCGTTCTCGAACACCGTCCAGACCGTGCCGGGATGGGCGGCGAGCGGGGCGCGGTTGACGAAGCGCGACGCCGGATCGATCTCGATGGTCCAGACCGGCGCGAAGCCGCCGTCGCGCTGCCGCTTGGCGAGCGTCACCGCCACCGGGCGCCGCGGCCACGGCAGGCGGATCGACTCGTGAAAGGTGCGGTGCGCCGTCTTCTGCTCGCCGGTCGTCTCCCACTCGCCGTAGATCGACGAGAAGCCGCGGGAATAGAGCAGCGTGCCGGAGGCCTGGTCGCGCGCTTCGAAACGATAGGCGCCAAGGTTGGTCGGATCGACGAGCTGGGTGCGGCTGCCTGGCCAGGCGCCGTCGTTGACGACCCGATCCAGCGAGACCGTCTCGCTCATCCCCGGGCCGCCGGTGTGGAAGTAGTCGATTCGCATCGTCTCGTCGGTGAACGAGCCGGCGTAGGAGGCGGCGGGCTGAACCGGCGCCGCCGGGGCGGCGACGAGCAGGCAGAGCAGCAGCGGCAGGTGGCGCATCGGTCCCAAGTATAATTCCGGGGTGAGAAAACCGGTCGTCCTCATCACCGGCGCCGGCGGCGAGATCGGCCACGGCCTGATCGAGCGGCTCGCCGAGCGCGGCGACCGCGCCATCGTCACGCTCGACATCAGCCGGCTGGCGCCGGCGATGGCGGCGAAGGTCGATCGCGAGATCACCGGGTCGATCCTCGACCGCGGCGTCCTCGACCGCGTCCTGGCGGAGTTCCAGGTCGAGCTGATCTTCCACCTCGCGGCGCTGCTCTCGACGCGGTCGGAGTTCACGCCGGTCACCGCCCACCAGGTCAACGTCGAGGGCACGCTCAACCTGCTCGAGTTCGCGCAGCATGAGGCGGAGTCGCACGGCCGCCCCGTCGTCTTCATGTATCCGTCGTCGATCGCGGCCTACGGCCTGCCCGATCGCGAGACCAAGGCGCGGGCCGGACGCGTGCGGGAAGACGAGTGGACGCACCCGACGACCATGTACGGCTGCAACAAGCTGTACTGCGAGCAGCTCGGCACCTATTACGCGCGGCACTACAAGCAGCTCGCCGCCGAACCCGCCAGCGGCCGCGTCGATTTCAGGTGCGTGCGGTTTCCGGGGCTGATTTCAGCGATGACGGTGCCGTCGGGCGGCACCTCGGACTACGCCCCGGAGATGATTCACGCCGCGGCGCAGGGGGAGTCCTATGCGTGCTTCGTACGCCCGGACACCCGCATCCCGTTCATGGCCATGCCCGACGGGGTGGATGCGCTGATGGCGCTCGCGGCGGCGCCGCGCGGCCGCCTGACGCGAACCGCCTATAACGTCGCCGCTTTCAACCCCTCCGCCGAGGAGATCCGCCGCGTCGTCCTGGCGGCGTTCCCCGGCGCGCGCATCGACTGGGAGACCGACCTCAAGCGCCAGGGCATCCTCGATTCATGGCCGGCCGAGGTGGACGACTCGGCGGCGCGGGCCGACTGGGGCTTCGCCCCGCGCTACGACTTCGCCCACGCCATGGACGACTACCTGCTGCCCGTCATTCGTGATCGCTACGCGCGCAATCGCGACGCGCGTGATCGCGACGCGGCGGCGCCGCGGCCGGCGCGCTGATCAGCGCGCGACCCACTGCGGCGGGGGCGTGATCTCCGGTTTCGGCTGGCCGCCGGGGTCGGGGCGGCCGCTGCCCTCGAGCCGGCTGATCGCCCGGACGGTCATGTCGTGATCGCAGACGATCTGGCACGACAGCCGCGCGTTCGTCACTCCTTTGGCGGCCAGCACCTGCTGCTCCGCCGCCGTCATCTGCTCGGGCTCGCCGGCGATGAACTCGACGCGGCACGTCGTGCAGCGCGCGTTGCCGCCGCAGGCGTGAAGCACGTCGACGTGGGCGTCCTGCTCGATGGCGAGCACCAGCCGCTTGCCGTCCGCGACCTCGACCGTTCCGAATCCTTCAACCGTCAATGTGGGCATCGTGTCGTCTCGTCCTCTCTGTATGCACACACATCATAGAACATGCGCGCCCGCGGCCACGGCTGGCGGCCGTACTCCCGGCGCGCGCGGCGCGACCCCGCCGCCGCCGAACATCGTGCCGGCCGCGCCCCCGGGCATGACACAATCGAGGGAGGAGGATGACATGGTCACCGGCGGAAGCATGAGTCAGATCCTGTTGCACGGATCGGCTGACGAGACGTTCGACCGCGCCGTGCGCACGGCGCGGCAGCTCGCCGAATCGTTCGGCGCGCGGCTGCACGTCGTCTACACAATCGAGGATCCGCTCTCGGCGGGATGGACGGCGGAGGTCAGCGCCGAGCGGCTCCCGGAACTCCATCAGGCGATGGAAGAGGAAGCCCGCGGCCGCCTCGGACACCTGCTGTCGCCGGACGACCAGGAGCGGCTCGGCGTCGAGATCGCGCTGCGCACCGGGCCGGCGGTCGACGAACTGGTGCGCTACACGAAGGAGCATGCGATCGACCTGGCCATCGTCCAGTCCGCCGCCTCCGAGGGGGCCGACGGCGACATCGCGCGGGCCCTGCTCGACAAGGGAGACTGCGCGGTGCTGGTCCTCCGCTAGGACCCATGATTCCATCCGCCGTGCTGGTCTCGGCCTACGCCAGTGGCTGGTTTCCGATGGCGGTCGAGCCGGGCGAGATCCGCTGGTATTCGCCCGATCCCCGCGGGGTGATTCCGCTCGACCGCTTCCACCTGCCGTCGCGCCTCGCCCGTGTCGCGCGCAGCGGCCGCTTCGAGATCGCCATCGATCGCGACTTCGCGGGGGTGATCCGCGCCTGCGCCGAAGCCGACCGCGGCGACGACGACGATGGGACGTGGATCGACGATGAAATCCAGGAGAGCTACCAGGCGCTGCACCGCGACGGGCTGGCGCATTCGGTCGAGGTGTGGCGCGACGGGCGGCTCGCCGGCGGGCTCTACGGCGTCTCGCTCGGCGGCGCGTTCTTCGGCGAGTCGATGTTCCACCACGTCACCGATGCCTCCAAGATCGCGCTCGCCGCGCTGGTCGAGCGCCTGCGGGCGCGCGGCCACCGCCTGCTCGACGTCCAGTGGGTGACGCCGCACCTGGCGGGTTTCGGCGCCGTCGAGGTGCCGCGCCGGCAGTATCTGGAGCAGCTCGAAGCGGCGCTCGAGATTCAGGCGACGTTCCGGTAGGGCCGCCGCTCAGTGGACGGTATAGGGCTCGCTCAGCGTGAAGGGGGCAATCTTCGCGTCGAACCGCTCGCCCGACTCCGTCACCATCTGGTAGGTGCCTTCCATCACACCGAACGGGGTGCCGAGCGGGCAGCCCGAGGTGTATTCGAACGACTCTCCGCTCTTGAGCGTCGGCTGCTTGCCGACGACGCCGGGGCCGCGGACTTCCTCGACGTGGCCGGTGCCGTCGGTGATCAGCCAGTGCCGGGTCAGCAGCTGCACCGTTTCGGGCCCTTCATTCGTGATCGTGATCGTATACAGGAAGAACCACTGGCTCTTGGACGGCTCGGAGCGATCGGCCGCGTACTCCGACTGCACCACGACGCGGACCCCCCGGGTCAGCGCTTCGGAATTGAACATATATCCATGATGGACGATTCCGCCGGTTCTGGGCAAGCGAGCGACCGAGGCGGGCTGTGCGCCCGCTGCGCCCACGTCCGCCTCGTCCCGGGGCGCGGCGCCGCGGTCTTCTATCTGTGCGAGCGGTCGTTCGAGGACCCGGCGTACCCCCGCTACCCGGCGATCCCGGTCCTCGCCTGCCGCGGCTACGAGGCCGCGGCCGAGGCCGGCGGCGTCCGGCCCCCGCCCGGGCCGCGGCCCTGACGGCGCGGCCGCAGCGGCCCCGCGCCTGACCGACCGCGTGCCATGCCCAGTGCGGCCAAGTAGTATGAGCACAAAATAATTGCCGTGACCCGGACGGGACCATCGGCTAGGATGAGCGGACACGAGCGCGGACCGGCGGCAGCGCCACGGCCGCGCCCGACGAGAAGGAGTGTGGCAATGCTTCATCGTGATCCGTCCGGTGCCGGCCGCCCGCGGGCCGCTCGCGCGTTACTCATCGTGGTCCTCGCCGTCATCGCGATGCCTGCCCAGGCCGCGGCCCAGGCCGCCAACGGCACCTTGCTCGGCAGCGTCACCGACGAGAGCGGCTCGGGTGTCCCCGGCGCCGCCGTCACGGCGGTCGAAGTCCGCACCAATCTGACCCGCAGCGTGGTCTCCAACGGCCAGGGCAACTACATCTTCACCAGCCTGGCGCCGGGGCTCTACCGCGTCGAAGGCGAGCTCCAGGGCTTCAAGAAGTTTGCCCGCGCCGGCGTCGCGGTCGACGTCAACACCACGGTCCGCGTCGATATCGGCCTCACCGTCGGCTCGCTCACCGAGTCGGTGACCGTCTCGGCGGAGACACCGGCGCTGCAGACCGACCGCACCGACACCGGGCGGATCATCGACGGGGCGCAGATCGCCCAGATGCCGCTCGGCTACAACCGGAACTTCCAGGGGATGCTCGTCACCGTGCCCGGGGCGACCCGGCCGCAGCGCCCGCATTCGGAGTTCTTCAACTCCCAGGACAGTCTCTCGAGCAATGTCAACGGGCAGTCGCGCCTCGCGAACAACGTCCAGCTCGAAGGCACGGACGACAATCACAAGACCGGGCTCCTGACCGTCCTGATACCCTCCGCCGAGGCGATCGAAACGGTCGCCGTCACGACCAGCAACTACGACGCGGAGTTCGGGCGGGCCGGGGGCGCGGTCACCAACGTGACCTTCAAGTCGGGGACGAACCAGTTCAGGGGCACGCTGTTCGCCTTCGGGAACACCGAGGCGACGGTCGCGAAGAACACGTTCTCATCGCTGCCGTCGGTGCCGCCGACGAGCTACCTGCAATCGGGCTTCACGCTGGGCGGCCCGATCCAGCGCAACCGGCTGTTCTTCTTCGGCGACTTCGTCCGTACGACAGACGACAGCGGCCGCATCACCCGTGCCGACCTGCCCGAGGCGGCGTTCCGGAACGGCGATTTCAGCGCCGCCTCGACACTCATCTACGACCCGGCGACAGGCAACCCCGATGGGACGGGCCGGACGCCGTTTCCTGGCAACCGGATCCCGGCGAGCCGCATCAGCCCGATCGCCCAGCGGATTCTCGCCAATGTGCCGCTGCCCAATCTGCCGGGCGTTCCGCTCGGCGGCACGAACTACGAAACGCCGTACGTGCGCGAGAAGCGGACCAACCAGGGGGACATCAAGATCACGTCGCAGCTGTCTCCAGGCAATAACCTGGCGGTCCGCTACAGCTATCAGAATCCCCGGACCTACGACCCGGCGACCTTCGGCATCTACGGCGGCATCAAGGGCTTCGCCGGCTATGGCACCAACCCCACCAACAACGTCGCCGCCAACTACAACCGCATCTGGTCGTCATCGCTGGTTCAGGAAGTCCGCGTCGGCATGAGCTATTACCATAACCAGGCGCGGTCGGAAGCGGACGGGCTGAACACCGCCGAGGAGGTCGGTATCCGCGGCGTCAATCTCAACCGCTTCTCGAGCGGCATCAGCACCATCGACGTCAGCGGCTACAACGGCACGCTGGTCGGCTATTCGGCGTCGCTTCCCTGGGACCGCTCCGAACGGACGTGGACGGCCGCGACGACGGTGACCAAGCTCGCCGGAAACCACACCGTCAAGTTCGGCGGCGACCTGCGTTACAACCGCGACTTCCTGCTGCAGGTCCAGGACAACGGCGGGCCGCGCGGCATCTTCCGGTTCCGCGGCGCGACGACGGCGACGCCGGCCGACACGGCGGCGCAGAACGGCTTCGCCAATGCCTTTGCGGCCTTTCTGCTCGACGCGCCGCAGAGTCTCGGCCGCGACCTCATCACCGATATCGATCCCGGCACCCGGCACTGGGGGGTGTTCTCCTATCTGCAGGACAAGTGGCAGGTCAAGCCGAACGTCACCGTCGACCTTGGTCTCCGCCACGAGTACTACACGCCGCTCGTCGGCCTGAGCAGCCGCGGCGGCCTGTCGAACTATGACCCGACCAATAACACGCTCCGCGTCGCCGGCTACAGCCAGGTCCCGGCCAATCTCGGGGTCAAGAGCTACTGGAAGAACTTCAATCCGCGCACCGGCGTGTCGTGGCGGGTCACGCCGGCCGACGTGCTCCGCGCCGGCTACGGCGTCAGCACCACCCCGTGGCCGGACAACTCCTATGCCTTCAACTTTCCCGTCAAGCAGAACAACCAGATCAACCCGGTGAACAGCTTCGCGACGGCCGGATCGATGGCCGCCGGGCTGCCGGCGCCGAATTTCGCCGAGATTCCGGACACCGGCATCGTGCCGGCCGAGCCGTTCAACCAGCAGGGCTTCTTCTCAGTGCCGACCGACCTGCACGAGGGCCGGCTGCACTCCTGGAACGTCGCCTACCAGCGGCAGCTCCCGGGCGGTTTCACCGGCGAAGTCGCCTACGTCGGCAATCGCGGCCAGGACATCATCGCGCGCATCGATCTCAATGCCGGCGCCACGCTCGGCGCGGACAATGCCGGCCGGCCGCTGTTCGCGAAGTTCGGCCGGACCGCGAGCACGACGACGACCGTACCGGTCAAGTCGACCTACCATTCGATGCAGGTCAAGGTCGATCGGCGCCTCAAGAACGGTCTGCTCGTCACCAACTGGTACACGCTCGGCCGCGGCTACAACTACTTCAACGGCGACAGCAACGGCAGCATCGCGACGCCGGCCGACGTCGAGCGCAGCTGGGGCCGCACCAGCTTCGATGCCACGCACAATTTCACCAGCAGCTTCGTCTACCTGCTGCCGTGGGGCCCGCAGAGCCGCTGGGTCAACGACGGGCCGCTCAGTCGGGTGCTCGGCGACTGGCAGCTCTCGGGCATCTTCTCGGCGACGTCCGGGACGCCGAATCGACTTCACGGCCAGCGCCGCCGGCCTCCGCGCCCCCGGGAACACGCAGCGGCCCGATGCCGCCGGCACGCCCAAGGTGCTCGGCGGGATCGGCTCGAACGCCCTGTGGTTCGATACCGCGGTGTTCTCGGCGCCCGCCGCCGGGACGTGGGGCAATGTCGGCCGCAACGCCCTGCTGACCGGGCCGGCCTACGTCAATCTCGACGCGTCGCTGGTCAAGATCGTCCGCTTCGGCTCGCGCCAGCTCGAGCTCCGTGCCGATGCCTTCAACGTCACCAACACGCCGCACTACAACAACCCGAGCGGCTCGTTCGGGAGCGGCAACTTCGGCCGCATCACGAGCACGATCGGCCAGAGCGAGCGGATGGTCCGGTTCGGCGGGCGGTTCGTCTTCTAGCGGCGCACCGATCCCAGCGACGGATCAGCTTTCCGGAGACAACGCCGGGGCGAGTGGGTCGCCCCGGCGTCCGGTTCCGCGCCGTCACGCCCGCCGCCAGCGGCGCCGCGCCGGACCCCAGGACCGATCGCGCTGGCTGGGCCGCGGGCGTGCGACGGCGCATGTCCACCCGCGGTCACCGGGCGCGCTGCCGCCAGTCCTCGAGTGACGCCTGCATGTGTTTCAGCTGCCGCGCCTGCCGCGGCGCAGCGGCGAGATTGTGCAGTTCGCCCGGATCGCGCCGCAGGTCGAACAGCTGCCGGTACGCAGGACTCCGGCCATTCGACGTATTTCCAGTCCCGCCTGATCACCCCCACCGACGACGGGATGCGCTCGCGGCGGGTGATGGTCGGATGTTCGTAGAAGAATTCGTCGCGCCAGGTCGCTGGCGCCGCACCGAGATAAAGCGCGCTCAGGTCGCGCCCCTGCATCGCGGCCGGCACCGGGAGGCTCGCGCCGGCGACAATCGTCGGCGCGACGTCGAGGTTCAGCGCGAACTGGTCGCGGACCAGGCCGCGGCGCGCCCGCGGCAGGCGCGGATCGCGCACGATCAGCGGGACGCGGTCGGCCTCCTCGTAGGGATACCACTTGTCCGCCAGGCCCCGGTCGGCCTGGAAGTAGCCGTTGTCGCCGATCGCCACGACGAGCGTGTTCTCGAGCACGCCCTGCGCCTCGAGCTCGTCCACGACCCGTCCGACTGCGTCGTCCACTTCGGTGATCAGGCGGTAGTAGCGCAGCATGTAAGCCTGGTAGTCGCCCGGCGTGTCGAAGCGCCAGTGGTAGCGGACCCGGCCCTCGTTCTGTTGGTCGGACAGGAACGGCGGCAGCGCCTTCAGATAGGCCGGATCGCCGCGCAGCGGCGGCGGCACGACCGCCCCGTCGTAGATGCTCGCGCTCCAGTCCTGCGGCAGATACTGCTCTTTCGCGGCGTCCTCAGCGTGCGGTGCGAAGAAGCCGACAGTCAGCAGGAACGGCCGGTCCCGGGGCCGCCCCCGCAGGAAGTCGAGCGCGTCGCGGGCGTTCTGCTCGGTCACGTGGACCCGTTCGCCGGCGGGGCCGGTCAGCCAGTGGGTGCCGTGGTAGGCGCGCAGCACGTCGAAGTCGCCGGGGCGCGGCGGGCCGACGTTGTACTTGCCGATATAGCCGGTCCAGTAGCCGGCGCCGCGCAGCCGGGCCGGGTAGGTGTCGGCAAAGGCCGCCGGCGTCAGCGCCCGGCCGAAGGCGGTGATGCCGTGCCGCGACATGTATTGCCCGGTCAGCATGGTGGCGCGGCTGACCATGCAGATCGAGGTCGTGACCCGCGCCTGCCGGAACCGCACCCCGTCGGCCGCCAGGCGATCGAGACGCGGCGTCCGGACGACACGGTTGCCGGCGACGCCGAGCGCGTCCCAGCGGATGTCGTCGATCACGAGCAGCACCACGTTGAGGCGGGACGGCGCCGGCTGTTCCCGCGCCGCGATCAGCGTCAGCGGCAGCGCCGCCAGCGCCAGCACCGCCAGTCGAATCCCCTTCGTCATGCCGCGAGATGATACCCCGTGGGCGGTGCCCCCGCCGACGAACGGACGAGCGCCTCGCGCCGTCGCGGCGCCCGGCCGCCGATGTAGCATGGGATCGGCATGCATACCATCGCGCCGGCGCGCCTCAAGCCGGGGGTGTCGCTCGACTCCCTGCCGGACCCGGCCTCCGAGACCGCCGTCCAGGGGGACGCGGTCATCACCGGCCGGGCGCTCATCATCTGGGATCCGATGAGCATGCCGGGTACCAGGCTGGCGCGGAAGCTCGACGCCATCGATACCGATCAGATCACGCCGGCCGCCGACTGCGTCTCCGAGAGCCTCGAGACGCTCGACGAGCGGTGGAAGGCCGGGTCGTTCCGCTACCTGATGCCGGACTTCCGCGCCCGCGTCCATCGCGGCGAGACGTTCGTCATCGCCGGCGACCGCTTCGCGATCGGCTCGTCGCGCGAGATGAGCCCGGCCGGCCTCAAGGGGGTCGCCGAGGAAGCCGGCCTCGAGCTGGTGATCGTCTGCGGCAACAACATGGGCGACATCTTCCGCCGCAACAGCTTCAACCTCGGCCTGCACGTGGTGCAGAGCCCCGAGGCGGTCGCCGACGCCCGCGACGGCGATGCGTTCACCTTCGATCCCGGCGTCGCGCGAGCTCGCGCAACGAGACGCAGGGCAGGACCTACGACCCGGTGCCGCTGTCGCCCAAGGAAGACGAGATCCGGCGCAGCGGCGGCATCTTCGCCGTCGGCCGCCGCGAGTTGCGCGCCGTCGGTGCGGACCGCCGCCGGCGATCGACTGGCCGGACGCCGACGCCGCGCGCGCGGCATGACGACGACCGAGCAGATCGTCTGGGCGCACCGCGTCGACAAGGGCTCACGGCCGCGACGCTGACGCCGGGCGCGACGCTGCGCGTCTACGCCGACCTGCTGCCGGCCTCCGACGGCACGGCGCCGTTCGCGATCCACACCTTCAACCAGATCACCGGCGGCGCGCACGATCTATCCGCGCCAGGCGGCGATCGCCAACGATCACTTCGTCTTCACCGGGCTCGACGCCGACGACGACAAGCAGACCGGCATCGGCCGCGCAGTTCGCGCGAGCGCCACGGCATCGAGCAAGCCGTACTACGCCACCCCCGGCGACGGCATCTTCCATTTCTACTTCCCCGAGCAGGGGCTGGTGCATGCCGGGGCAGTTCATTCCCGGGCGCCGACTCGCACAGCCGCGCCTACGGCGCCTACGGCGCGGTCGGCATCGGCGTCGGATCGACGACGCTCGGGCTTCGGCTGGGCGACCGGCTACATCTACTTCACCCTGCGCGCGGCAGCGGCGCGTGCGTCTTCACCGGCCGGCTCCAGCCCTGGGTCAGCGGCAAGGACATCGTCCTCGAGCTGCTGCGGCGCTGGGGCGCGAAGCAGTCGCAGGGGATGTCGGTGGAGCTGGTCGACGCGCGACGGCAGCTGCCGATCGCCTACCGCAACACCATCGCCAACATGATGGCGGAGGCCGAGGCGCTGAACGGCATCTTCGCGCCCGACGACGGTCACCTACGAGTGGTATCGCGCAGAAGGGCATCACCGACGCTGCCGTACCCGCCGGTCGCGCCGGGCGCCGACGCGCGCTACGCGATCGACGAAGCGCTGGACCTCGGCGACGTCGCGGCCGATGATTGCCAAGCCGTTCAGCCCGGGCAATGCCTTTCCGGCCGAGGAGGTGGCGCGCGAGCGCATGACCGTTCGACAAGGCGATGATCGGCTCCTGCACCAACGGCAGCTACGACGACCTGCTGCAGGCGGCGCTGGTCATTCGCGCGGCGCGCGCGACGGGGCTCGACGACCGTCCAGCGCGAGCTCGTCGTCTTCCCGGGATCGGGCGGCGTCGGCCGCCAGATCGAGCGTGCCCGATCCGCGGCTCGGCGGCGAGTCGATCGCCGACGTGTTCCGGTCGGTCGGCGGGCAGATCCGGCCGTCGTGGTGCGGGCCCTGCTTCGGCCAGGGGCCGGACGCGCTGACCGCCGGGCCAGCGCGCGATCACCTCGTTCAACCGCAACTGGCAGAACCGCATGGGCTTCGGCGGCGAAGGCTACCTGGCCAGCCCCGCGGTGGTCGCCGCCTCGGCGCTGCTCGGCTACATGGCGCCGCCGGTGAGCTCGGCCTGTCGTGGGACGCGGACCGGTTCGGAGTGTAGCAGGCGGACGCGCGACGCTGCCGTGCTGACGAGACATGCGGGGCGACCGGCCCGTTTCATATATAGAGGCTTCGATGGACGCGCTGACCGACCCGCAAATCTGGATGGCGCTCGCGACGCTCACCTTTCTCGAAATCGTCCTCGGCGTCGACAACATCATCTTCATCTCGATCCTGTCGGGCAAGCTGCCGCCGGCGCAGCAGCCGCGGGCGCGCCGCGTCGGGCTGCTCGGCGCGATGCTGACCCGCGATCGCTGCTGCTGTTCTCGCTCGCCTGGATCATCCGGCTCACGACGCCGCTCTTCACGGCGCTCGGCCACCCGATCTCGGGGCGCGATCTGATCCTGATCCTCGGCGGTCTGTTCCTGCTCGGCAAGAGCACCTTCGAGATCCACGACAAGCTCGAAGGGGAAGAGGCGTCACGCGACCGGACAGGGTCGCGGCCTCGTTCGCGAGCGTCATCGTGCAGATCATGCTGCTCGACATCGTCTTCTCGCTCGACTCGGTGATCACGGCGGTCGGGATGGTCGACGAGCTCTGGGTCATGGTCGCCGCGGTGATCGTCTCGGTCGGCCATCATGATGATCGTCGGCCGAGCCGATCAGCGCCTTCGTGCACCGCCATCCCACGGTCAAGATGCTGGCGCTCAGCTTCCTGCTGCTGATCGGCATGTCGCTGCTGCTCGAGGGCCTCGGCCAGCACATCCCGAAGGGCTACATCTACTTCGCGATGGGCTTCTCGGTGTTCGTCGAGATGATCAACCTGCGCCTCCGCGCCCGGACGACGCCGGTCAGGCTGCGCGAGAGCTACGGCGCCGACGAGCCGGGACGGCAGTGAGCGCCGGCCTCAGAGGGCGACGCGGTGCCGGCCGCTGTGCAGGTAGTTCATCGTCTGCACGGTGAGCATGATCGCGAAGTCCAGCTTGGTCCGGTCCTCGGGCCCCATCAGCCGCAGGTTCATCTCGTTGGCGCGGCGGATCATGTTCTCGAGCACCTGGTCGATGGTGTACTGATATTCGCCGGTCCACGCCGCCACCATGCGCCGGATCTCCTTGCGCAGCCGGGCGATGAAGCGGGCCGCCTTCATGTGTCCGGCGTGCTCCGGCGCGTCGGAAAAGAGCCGCCGCAGGTCGCGATCGTAGAAGTGCGGATGCTCGACGCCGTAATGGCGCCGCTTGCGGACGTAGTGGGAGCGCAGCGTCTTGCGGATGTTCTGCAGCGGCTCGACGCGGCGGCGGGTCCGGACCAGCATCGGCTTGCCGGCGATCTCGCCCATCAGCGCGTCCATGTACTCGAGCTTCTTGAGCGCCGGCCAGTCGGCGTAGCGCGTCCGCCAGTCCGAATCGGGTGTCAGCCAGACGGCAAAGCGTCTCGGCGAAGTCCTCGTCCGGATGGCTTTGCGCGTACCAGCTGTCGAGGTGCAGGACGAAGCTCTTGCTGTAGGGTTTCGGCGTGTAGTAATCGGGATACTGCAGATACGACGGGCCGAACAGCTGCTGCCGCCGGAGCCGCTGGCGCAGCTTGTAGGCGTTGTCGATGGCATGCCCCGCCTCGTGGCGGAGGATTTTCAGGCACCACGCCTCGGTGCCACCCTCGACCTCCAGCATCTGGGCGCGTTCGAGCCGCTCGAGGCGGGGATGCGCCAGGTAGAAGGGGATGGCGACCCCGGGCACGCCGTCGGGGGAGAACCATTCCGCCGACAGCCAGAAGTGTGGGTGGAAGGCCAGGCCGCGGGCCTCGAGCTCGCGCTGCAGCTCGGCAATCCGCGATTCGAGCGGGCTGCCCTCGATCGTCACGCCGAGCTGCGAGATCCGCAGATCGAGCAGCCGTTCGTCCGGCCATGCCGCCCATTCCTCCGCGGGAATGACGGCGGTCCCGGCGGCGGGGGCAGCGGTCGGCCCAGGCGCGGACTCCGGGGATTCGGCGGACTCGGCAACGGGGCTGTCGGGGGGCACGCGCTCCAAACCCTGAGTGTAGCCGAGTTGAACGGGCTCCCTCCCTGTGGTATACGCAACCTCGTCCGCCGGCCGTTCGGTACAGCCGAAGTGCGCCTTTCCACGAAGATCGAGCCATTCCCGCCCCCGAGGGCGGTCTGAAGGAGCGCCCATGAACGCCCTGTGCCGGGCCACGCTGGCCATCCTCGTGGCCGCGACCGCGGCTCCAGCCTTCGCCCAGACGCCGGCCGAGCCGCCGGCCTCGTCCCAGTCGGCGCCGGACCCCGACGACTCCGGCGTCGCGCTACGAAGAGACGGTCGTCGTCAGCGGCTCGCGCACCGAGGAGAAGCTAGCCAACACGCCCGCCACGATGAGCGGTCATCGGCGCGGCGCAGATCGAGACCGCGCCTCGCAGAACTTCGCCGAGCTGCTGCGCACCGTGCCCGGGCTGAACATCACGCAGACCTCGGCGCGCGACATCAACGTCACCAGCCGTGGCGCCACCGGCACGCTCGCCACCGGCCAGCTGGCGCTGCTCGACGGCCGCAGCCTCTACCAGGACTTCTTCGGATTCGTGATGTGGGACTTCCTGCCGGTCAATCTGAACGAGATCAAGCAGATCGAAGTGATCCGCGGTCCGGCATCCGCCGTCTGGGGGGCCAACGCCGCTCAACGGCGTCGTCAACGTCATCACCAAATCGCCCGCGCGAGATGCAGGGGACGACGGCGATCGCTCGGACTCGGCGGCGTTCGAGCGCGCCAACGGGGACAGCGCCGGCTCGCTCTGGTACGTGAGCGGCACGCACGCCGCCGCGTTGAACGACCGGTGGGCCTTCAAGCTCTCGGCTGGCGGCTACGTGCAGGACCCCTTGTCGCGGCCGACCGGCTTCATTCCCGGATCGCCCGATCACGGCCGCGGCGCCGCAGGGCACGCGCTATCCCGCCTACACCAACGCCGGGACGACCCAGCCGAAGTTCGACGGCCGGCTCGACTACGACTTCGAGGACGGCCGCCGGCTGTCCTTTACCGGCGGCGTCGGCGGGCACCGGACGGCATCATGCACACCGGCATCGGCCCGTTCGACATCAACAGCGGCTCGATCATGAGCTACGGCCGAGGCCAATTTCTCGCGGAAGGGGCTGCGCGTCTCCGGCTTCATTCAGAACGCTCGACGGCGATGCCAGCAACCTGCTGACCCGCGATCCGGCCGGCGCGCCGATCGGCTTCATGCTTCAAGACCAAAACCTACGACATCGAGCCTCGCCAACGTCCAGACGGTGGCGAAGCGGCACGTGCTGTCGCTACGGCGGCAACCTCCGCTTCAACCAGTTCGACCTGTCGCTGGCGCCGCGGAGCGGACAACCGCACCGAGTTCGGCGTCTATCGTGCAGGACGAGATTTTCCTGACCGACCATGTCCGCGTCTCGCTCGGCGGCCGCGGCGACCGGTTCGACTATCTCGACAGCTTCGTCTTCTCGCCGCGGGTCGCGCTGCTCGTCAAGCCGCGTCCGAACCACACCGTCCGGATGTCGTACAACCGCGCCTACCGGTCGCCGTCGGTCATCAACAACTTCCTCGACATCACGATCGCCGAGCCGGCTGACGCTCGGCGCCAGCGGCTGCGTCTATCCGCTTCCGGTCAAGTCGGTCGGCAACGAGCAGCTGACCGAAACGTCGACCAACGCCTACGAGATCGGCTACACCGGCGTGCTCGCCCGGCACTCGGTGGTGTCGGCGGCCTTCTACGTGAACCAGGCGAAGAACGACATCTTCTTCACCGAGGATGAGGTCGGCGCGCTACACGCCGGCGAACCCGCCCCCGGGCTGGCCGCTGCCGCCAATCGTCATCAGCCTGGCGACCGCCGGCGCCGGGTTCCCGGCCCTCTTCACCTACCAGAATTTCGGCAAGACCTCCCAGCGCGGGCTCGAGCTCGGGCTCGACACGCCGGTCACCCGCGGCCTCAACCTGTTTGCGAACTATTCGTGGCAGGGCAAGCCGACGCCGACCGGCTTCGACATCTCGGAGCTGAACCTGCCGCCGAAGAACCGCTACAACGTCGGCGCCAGCCTCGACAACCGGCGCATCCTCGCCAACCTGTCGGTCAGCTACTCGGACAGCGCCTTCTGGCAGGATGTGCTCGACGACCGCTACCACGGCACGACCGCGGCCTACACGCTCGTCAACGCCGGGCTGGGGGTCAAGTGGGGCGCCCACGATCGCCTCGTCACCTCGATCAAGGCCACCGATCTCGGCAACCAGGAGATTCACCAGCACGTCTTCGGCGACATCACCAAGCGCCAGATCGTCGGGGAGCTGCGGGTCCGCTTCGGCAAGTAGCCGGTTGCCGCCCGGGCGAGCCGGCGAAGGCAGTATCCTTACAGGGTGGCACTGGGGATGGGATTGCGGCTGCCGAAGGCTGAAGGCACACGCGGGCTTCGCCGCCGCGGGCCGGCGGCCGCCGCCGCACCGGACGAGCCGGCGAAAAAGAAGAAGAAACTGACCTCGGCCGCCTGGCAGGAAGCGCGGGCGCTCATCTGGGCGCGCCGCGGCCGCCTCGGCATCGGCCTCGCGCTGATGCTCGTCAACCGGCTCTCCGGGCTGGTCCTGCCCGCCACCTCGAAATATCTGATCGACGACGTCATCGGCAAGCAGCGCGCGGACCTGCTGATGCCGCTGGCGCTGGCGGCGGGGGCGGCGACGCTCGTCCAGGCGGTCACCTCGTTCGCGCTGTCGCAGGTGCTCGGCGTCGCCGCCCAGCGCGCCATCACCGAGATGCGCCGGCGGGTCGAGGCGCACGTCGCCCGGCTGCCGGTCCGCTACTTCGATTCGACGCAGTCCGGCGTGCTGATCTCGCGGATCATGACCGACGCCGAAGGCATCCGGAACCTGGTCGGCACCGGCCTCGTCCAGCTCACCGGCAGCGTCGTCACCGCGATCGTCGCGCTCGGCGTATCTGTTCTATCTGAACTGGTTCCTCGACCTGCATCACCATCGTCGCGCTCGGCGGCGTTCGGCGGCGGCGATGGCGCTGGCCTTCAAGCGGCTGCGGCCGCTGTTCCGCGAGCGCGGCAAGATCAACGCCGAGGTCACCGGCCGGCTCAACGAAACGCTCGGCGGCATCCGCATCGTCAAGACCTACACCGCCGAGAAGCGCGAGGAGCTGGTCTTCACGCGCGGCGTCAACCGCCTGTTCCGCAACGTCGCCCAGTCGATCACCGGCGTGTCGGCGATCACCGCGTTCTCGACGGTGGTGGTCGGCGTCATCGGCGTGCTGATGATCGTCGTCGGCGGCCGCGCCGATCCTCGCCGGCACGATGACGCTCGGCGACTTCATCAACTACATCCTGTTCACCGGCCTGATGGCCGCGCCGGTCGTCCAGATCGCCTCGATCGGCACGCAGATCAGCGAAGCGTTCGCCGGGCTCGACCGCATCCGCGAGCTGATGCGCGATGCCGACCGAGGACGAGGAGGACAGCACGCAAGGCGCCGCTCGACGACATCGGCGGCGAGGTCGTGTTCGAGGACGTCAGCTTCGAGTACAACCCGGGCGTGCCGGTGCTGAAGCACGTGAGCTTTCGACGCGCCCGCGGGGACGACGACGGCGCTGGTCGGATCGAGCGGATCGGGCAAGAGCACGCTGATCAGCCTGGTGATGGCGTTCAACCGCCCGCTGTCGGGACGCATCCTGGTCGACGGCCGCGACCTCGCCGAGCGTCCGGCTGCGCGACTACCGCTCGCAGCTCGGCGTCGTGCTGCAGGACAACTTCCTGTTCGACGGCACCGTCGGCGACAACATCCGGTACGGCCGGCAGGACGCGACCCTCGAAGAGATCCGCGACGTCAGCCGGATCGCGCACGCCGACGAGTTCATCGAGGCGTTCGAGCAGAAGTACGACACGGTCGTCGGCGAGCGCGGCGTGAAGCTGTCGGGCGGGCAGCGGCAGCGCGTCGCGATCGCGCGGGCGATTCTCGCCAACCCGCGCATCCTGGTCCTCGACGAAGCGACCTCGAGCCTCGACAGCGAGAGCGAGGCGCTGATCCAGGACGGCCTGCGCTCGCTGCGCCAGGGCCGCACGACCTTCGTGATCGCGCACCGGCTGTCGACGATCCGCAGCGCCGACCAGATCCTGGTCATCGAGCACGGCGAGATCGTCGAGCGCGGCACGCACGCCGAGCTGATGGCGCTCGGCGGCCGCTACCGGACGCTCTACGACAAGCAGTACAAGCTCGAGACCGACCGCTTCATCAACCCCGGCGAGGACTTCACGCCCGCGCACGCGAAGCGGTCGCCCGGACCGTCGAGCAACGGACTCGAGCGGGCCGGATCGGCTGGCGCTGCTGAACGCCATGAACCTCATTGATGCCCCGGGCCCAGTCCCGATCCCGATCCCGATAAGCCTCTATGCCCCCAGTTCATCTACACCATGAAGGGGCTCGGGAAGGTCCATCCTCCCGACCACGTCGTCCTCAAGGACATCTGGCTGTCGTTCCTGCCCGGCGCGAAGATCGGCGTCCTCGGGCTGAACGGCTCCGGCAAGAGCTCGCTGCTGCGGATCATGGCGGGGCGAGGACCGCCAGTTCGTCGGCGAGGCGTTCCGGCCGAGGGCATCGACGCGTCGGCTTCCTGCAGCAGGAGCCGACGCTCGACCCGCCAAGACGGTGCTCGGGAACGTCGAGGAAGGGGTCGCCGGAGATCCGGGCGCTGCTCGACCGCTACGACGAGATCAACGCGAAGTTCGGCGAGGAGCTGTCGCCCGAGGAGATGGACAAGGTCCTCGAGGAGCAGGGCAAGGTCCAGGACCGCATCGAGGCGGCCGACGGCTGGGACCTCGACTCGCGGCTCGAGCTGGCGATGGACGCGCTGCGCCTGCCGCCGCCCGACGCCGACGTCACGACGCTGTCGGGCGGCGAGCGCCGCCGCGTCGCGCTCTGCCGGCTGCTGCTGCGAGTCGCCCGACCTGCTGCTGCTCGACGAGCCGACCAACCACCTCGATGCCGAGTCGGTGGCCTGGCTCGAGCGGTTCCTCAAGGACTACGCGGGCACGGTCGTCGCCGTCACCCACGACCGCTACTTCCTCGACAACGTCGCCGGCTGGATCCTCGAGCTCGATCGCGGCCACGGCATTCCCGTGGGAGGGCAACTACTCGTCGTGGCTCGAGCAGAAGCAGCACCGGCTGGTGCAGGAGGAGAAGTCCGAGACCAAGCGGCAGCGGACGCTGCAGCGCGAGCTCGACTGGATCCGCATGTCGCCGCGGGCCCGCCAGGCCAAGGGCAAGGCGCGCCTCAACGCCTACGAGGACCTGCTCAAGGAAGAGACCGCGCAGAAGATCGATCAGGTGGAGATCTACATTCCGCCCGGCCCCCGGCTCGGCGACATCGTCGTCGAGGCCCGCGGGCTGCGGAAGGCGCTACGGCGAGCACGCTGCTGATGGACGACGTCAACTTCACGCTGCCGCGCGGCGGGATCGTCGGCGTGATCGGTCCGAACGGCGCCGGCAAGACGACGCTGTTCCGGATGATCACCGGGCAGGAGCAGCCGGATGCCGGCACGCTGCGGGTCGGCGAGACCGTGCAGGTCGGCTACGTCGACCAGTCCCGCGATGCGCTGTCGGCGGATCGACAGCGTCTGGGAGGAGATCACCGGCGGCCGCGACGAACGTCGAGCTCGGCAAGCGCGAGGTGGCGTCGCGGGCCTACGTATCCTGGTTCAATTTCAAGGGACGGGATCAGCAGCGGAAGGTCGGGGCGCTGTCGGGCGGGGAACGCAACCGCGTCCACCTGGCGAAGCTGCTCAAGGGAGGGGCGAACCTGCTGCTGCTCGACGAGCCGACCAACGACCTCGACGTCGATACGCTGCGGGCCCTCGAGGAGGCGCTGCTGTCGTTCGCCGGCTGCGCGGTCGTCATCAGCCACGATCGCTGGTTCCTCGACCGGATCGCGACCCACATGCTCGCGTTCGAAGGCGACAGCAAGGTCGTGTGGTTCGAGGGCAACTATCAGGACTACGAAGCGGACCGGCACCGCCGGCTGGGCGCCGAAGCCGACCAGCCGCACCGCATCAAGTATCGCAAGCTGACGCGCTGACTGGCAGGGACGTGGTGCTCAACTTGCACATCAGTTGGCGTCCGGACCCTGGGCCGATCGCGTCACTTCGTCGTAAGTCCATAGTGATGAACAGCTTGAACGCAATCAAGGCTGACGAGAGGGGGGCCGGGTCGGGCAGTCGGACACTTTTCGGCCTGTCGAAAATCGGCGGACCGCCGAAAAGTGTCAATGGGCGAAGGACCGAATGCAGAGTGTGCCGCTAACGCTGACGCCACGACCGCGCCGACGCCGTGAAGCCGGGTTCACGCTCGTCGACATGCTGTTCGTCATCGCCATCATCGGGCTGCTGGCCTCGATGGCGATCCCGGGGCTGATGCGCGCCCGCGGCGCGGCCCAGGTGTCGTCGGCGCTCGGGACCTTGCGCGTGGTGAACAGCGCCGAACTGACCTACGCCATCTCCTGCGGCCTCGGCTTCTACTCTCCGGACTTCCCGACACTCGGGATGGCTCCGCCCGGGAACCCGACGGCGTTCCTGCCGCCGGAGCTTTCGAGCGGCTTCACCTTCGATCGCAGCGGCTTCGTCTTCAGCCTGGCGGGAACGCCATTGGCCGGCGCCCCGGCGACCTGCAACGGCCTGGCAGCCGGCGCGGCCGCTCCTGGCTACGCCGCCGTGGCCGATCCGCTCGACCCTGCCGGCAGCGTCGGCAGGTTTTTCGGCACCAACGCCGACGGCCTGATCTATCAGGACAACGCGACATTCTCGACCACCATGCCCGAGACCGGCGCTCCTCCCGCCGGCTCTCCCATTCAGTAGCTTCAGCATCGATCGCCGCGCGCCGCGCAGGCGGCCGACGTGTGCCCGCGGTGCAATCCGCGCCGTTCGTGGTGCCCGGTGCTTGTTTCCGGCCCGGCTGCGGTGCTGTGCCCCGGCCATCCTCGAGTCACCCCCACAGCGGGTGTGCGGACGTGTGCCGCACCAGAGGAAGCGGTGTGCGGTGCCGCTCACGACGCACACCGGTGCGCCCTATCATCAACGGCACAACGCCTGTGTTCGCAGGGGTTTACGGAAACGAGCGGAGGTGGCGTCGATCTCGCTTCGATGCAGGTCGGTCGCGCAAGCCGCGCGGCCGTTTTCGAGGAGCCTCCACATGCTGCGACTTCCGTTCGTGATTGCCCTTCTGGTGCTGATTGCCGCGAGCCCTGTCCGGGCCGGTGAAGCGGCGCCGCAGGCGCCGTCGACGGCGGTCGAAGCGGCGTGGGCCCGGGAGAAAATTCAGCCGGGACCGTCAACCGCGACGATGAATACGCTGCTCGGCTCCTACGTCGCGCTGCAGGCGCTCGACATGGCGTCCACCGTCCGGGCCCGCCAGGCGGGTGCGCGCGAGGTGAATCCGCTCCTGGCGGGAGGCTACGGGCAGGCGACCGCGATGAAGGCGGCGCTGGCGCTCGGGGCGGTCGGGGCCATCAAGGTGATGGGAACGAAGAACCGGAAAGCGGCGTTCGTGAGCGCGCTGGCGCTCAACCTCGCCGGGGCGGCGATCGTCGCGAACAACATGCGCAGCCTTCACCAGCTGCAGCAGCGGTAGGGCACGAGCGGCGAGTGGAGCGGGGCAGGCCTGCGGGCCTGCCCTGTCGCGCGTACTCAGCGGCGCTTCGTGGTCTTCTTCCGGCCAGCGGCTCGCGCCTTCGGCCTGGGCCTCGCGGCCGACTGGGCCTTCGTCGCGGTCCGGCCTTTTCCCTTCGCTGTCGGCCGCGGCTTCGCGGCACTTCGCCGCCTGCTTTTCGGCGCCGCGGCCTTCTTGCGGGCCGGCCCCGATGCCCGCTTTGCCGGAGCGGTCTTCTTCCTTCCGGTCTTCTTTCTCGTGCTCGAGCCGACCGCCTTTTTCGCCCCGCGCACGGTCGCCGCCACCTGGCGCCGCACCTGCTTGACCGCCCGCTTGACGACCCGCCGCGCGGCGCGCCTTGGGGCCGCCGTCTGCTTGACGGCGCTGCTGCCGGCACCCCCGGCCCAGGCTCCGGCGGCCTCGACTGCCGTCCCCGCCGCTCCGGAAGCGGCCTGGGCCCCATCGGCCACCAGCCGCGCCGCGCTCCCGAACGCACTCGAAATCGTGTCCGCCGCGCGCGTCAGGATCGAATCATCGACGCTGTCTTCGTTGGTCTCATCAGCCATGGCGTCTCCTTGCCGGCATAGTAGCAGAGCGTCGCGCGGCCGCTGCAGTCAATGTAGAGTGGATAGTCGGCAACCCGGCCCGAACGCGTGACTGACACCTACACTTATCATCCCCAACTCCTCGACGAGCTCGCCGGCCACGGCCTGCGGCCGGCGGCGGGGACCTCCCCCGAGCGCCTCCGCGACGCGGTCCGCGATCTCTACAAGTACCGAGATCAAGCAGCTCCGCGCCGCGCTGCTGGCCGGCCGCTTTCCACGATCCGCCTACGCCGGACACGTCATCGAGCTGCGCAAGCGATACTGGGTTCTTTCCGTGCCCCTGCAGCAGTGGCTGGTGCCGCCCGGCGGCCGACCTCCAGTACCATGAGCTGATGCTCGACTTCGACCGATCGGGCCGCGCCCGGACGCGCGCCGCCGCGCTCGCTGTGCCCCCGAAGCGCGGACCGGCCGCCACGGCTGGCCGCGCCTGGACGGCGTGCCTCCTGATCGCCGCGGCGCTGGCGGGGTGTGGCCGCAACGGTCTCGACCCCGGGGTCCGCCGCGCCACGCGCGCCGAGGTCCGCGTGCTGACGCCGCCGCCCGGCGAGCTGGCCCTGCCGCTCCATGACGGATCGGTGCGCTTCGCGGTCATCGGCGACTCCGGCCGCGGCGATCCGCCGCAGCACGAAGTGGCACGGCAGATGACCGCCTGGCGGGAGAAGTTTCCGTTCGATTTCGTCGTCATGCTCGGCGACAACATCTATCCGCCCCACGGAGCGGACGACTACCAGCGCAAGTTCGAGGAGCCCTACCGCGCGCTGCTCGACGCCGGCGTCACCTTCCACGCCGCGATCGGCAATCACGACGAGTCGTCCGAGCTCGCGTATCCCGGGTTCCACATGGACGGGCGGCGCTACTACACCTTCCGCCGCGGCGAGCGGCGGCTCCAGGGGCTGGCGGGGGCCGGCGTGCGATTCTTCGCCCTCGACAGCCGGTCGCTCGATCCGCCGCAGCTTCGCTGGCTGGCCGACGAGCTCCATGCCTCGGAGACGCGCTGGAAGATCTGCTACCTGCATCATCCCCTCTACACGTCGGGACGATACGGCGCCAGCGCCGAGGCCCTGCGGGCGTCGCTCGAGCCGGTGCTCGTCGCCGGCGACGTCGACGTCGTCCTGTCCGGGCACGAGCACTTCTACGAGCGCACCGTGCCGCAGCGCGGCATCAGCTACTTCATTTCCGGCGGCGCCGGCTCGCTGCGCCGCGCCGACATCCGGCCGTCGGCGCTGACGGCGCGCGGCTTCGATACCGACTATCACTTCATGCTGATGGAAGTATCGGGGAACGAGCTGTATTTCCAGGCCATCAGCCGGACCGGCGAGACCGTCGACGCCGGCGTGATTACCAAGCCGTCGGCGCGGTGACGCGCCCCTACTGAGGGCAGCGCTCGCCGCGCTGGATCTCGGCCACCTTGGCGGCGAGCGCCCGGCTCCACGCGGCGCCGTCGCGCCCTTCGCCGTCGGGATGCTCGAAGGCGACGACGCGCGAGGACGTGAAGAGATCCGTCATCTGGCGTTCGGTGAGCTGCCCGAGCAGTCCCGCGAGCAGCTGGCGTCCGTCCTCGGAAATGCGGCGATCGGGGAAGGTGGCGCCGTGGTACGGCATGTTCCGCATGCTGACCGTGCAGGTGCCGCGATCGGCCCAGACCGGCGTGCTCCGCCAGTTGTGGAGGTCGAGCTTGAGCGGGCCGAAGCTCGCCCCGGCGTCCTGAATCATCGCCAGCGGCGCCGTGCACGCTCCGCCGGCAGTGTCCTTGCCGTCGGGACACAACAGCCGCTGATTGGGCGCCTTGTTGTCCCAGTGCCCGAGCACGACCGCCATCAGCCGGAACGCGTCGACTTCGGCGCGCGACGCGCCGCCGCGTGCCGGATCGATGCGATCGAGCTCGAACCAGGACCAGCCGCTGTCGGGTGCCGATTCGATGGGGCTGCCGGCCGGCGCCGCCTCGATGACGGCCGGGTCGAACGTCCGTTCGGTCTGCGCATCGCCCGGCAGACTGAGGCAGCCGAAGACGAGGCCGGTCCGCGCGGTACACCGTGCCGTCGCGAACGGGAACCGCGGGCATCCCGTGCACCGCACCCGGCGGACCACGTACATGCGATCGGCGCCGAAGCCCAGCGCGGCGAGGAGCCGCGTGGCGGCCACTTCGGCAGCCAGCTCCGCGCTCGCGCCGTACTTGACCTTGACCTCACGTCCGTCGGGCAGCACGCAGCGGAACTTCGGCGTGGTCCCCGAGGGGCGTCGCTCGACGTAGCGGCACGCCACGTCGTCTGACGGCGTGAAGCCGGCGTCGCCCGCCGGGTTGGCGGTGAGGTCCGCCTCGCCGATCGGCACCGCCGGCTGATGCCAGACGCTCGCCCCCCGCAGGGCATCGTCTCGGCGCGCCGCGGCCATGGCGACCGTGGCGTCTCCCGCGACGGAGACGGGACGGGCGTCGCCGGTGTCGATGTCGCCGACCCCGCAGCCGGAGGCCGATGTCGCGATCAGGATGACGAGCAGCGGCCCGACGACGGCGGTCTGCCGCACCGTCAGCGCGGTGCCGCGATCGCCATCGCCACGCCGCGGCAGGAGCGCCAGCGCGATGAGGTAGAGCACGAGCGTCAGGAAGCCGGCGTAGCCTGTGATCGCCGCGTGCGGGCGATATTCAATCGACCCCAGACTGACGCCTTGCAGCACGGCGGTCATGAGCCGCGTCACCAGCCCGCCCTGCGGCGCGTAAAGGCTCTCGAGCACGGCAAAGCGCAGCACGAACGCGGCAGCGAAGAGCACCACGAGCGCCCGCAGCAGGCTCTCCCGGGTCGTCGCGCCCGCGAGTGCGGTCATGATCTGGACGAAGAAGTAGATGCTGAAGATGACGAACAGGAGCCCGCGCTCCGGGGTCAGCAGGTTGAAAATCTGAGCCGAGGCCGCAAACAGCGACGCGACGACGATCGCGCCGGAGAGGTTTTCGAGCGGGGTGCGCCCGGCGTGCATCAGCCGCTCGGGCGCGAGCACGCCGCCCCGCACCAGCGTGCCGAGCAGCGCCGCCGCCAGGACCAGGCCAACCAGCGTCGGTGGCACGAGCTCGACGACCCCGGCGACGCGCAGGCCTCCCAGCAGGGCGACGGTCAGCAGCAGCAGCGGCAGCACCAGCGCTTCGCGTGAGGTGGTCATTTGCGGGGCCGCAGGACCTTGAGCGGGTTGAAGTCGGACGGGGTGTGCGACAGCCCGCGCTCGAGCTCGGCTTTCAGTTCGTCGGCACTCTTCATCGCCAGCCCGGGATCGTCCTCGACGAGGAGCCGGTGGCTGGGGGCCACGGCAATCGCGCGATCGACCGCCTCGAGCCCCTTCTGGAAGAGCAGCCGGTCGTTGTAGACCCGCCCCCAGCCCTGGCGGTAATAGCTGTAGGCAATGTAGAACTGCGTCTTTGCATCGCGTTCGGCCGGGTCGGCGCGCGCGAACGCCGCCCGCGCTTCAACGAATTGATCCTTGCGGAAGAAGGCGATGCCGTCGCCCCACGCGACCGGATCGACACGGTACAAGCCGGCCCCGGACGTGAGGCCGCCGGTGACCTGCGCCATGGTCTGCGGCTGCGACGCATACAGCCACACGATCAAGCCGGCATAGGCGCCGGCGAGTACCAGGCCGACGATCCGAAGTCTCACCTGGTGCATGGGCTCTGCAGTATGCGTGCCGGATCCGTGTGCTATCGTCACCCGGATGCGCCGGTTTGTGCTGTTGTCGCTTGGATTATTCACCATCGGCGCTGCAGCGTCGGGATGTTCACCGAAAAAAATGGGCGTCGGCCGGATGGCCGACGCGCTGTCGTCCACCGCTTCCGCTTTCGCGCGAGACGACGACCCGGAGTTCGTGCGGCTGGCCGCTCCGACCACGCTCAAGATGGTCGAAATGCTGCTCGACGACGCTCCGCAGCATCACGGTCTGCTGATGACGGCGTGCAGCGGCTTCACCCAGTATGCCTATGCGTTCCTGCAGATGGATGCCGAGATGGCCGACCCGCCGGACGGCCCGTCTGCCGCGGCGTTGAAGCGGCGCGCGGCCGCGATGTACGGGCGGGCGCGCGGCTATTGCGAACGGGCGCTGGCGGTGCGCCATCCCGGCGCCGCGGGCGGCATCGCCCGGGATCCGAAGCTGCTGCTGGCGGCCGTCGACCGCGAGGACGTGCCGGCGTTGTACCTGGGAAGCCGTGGCCTGGGGCGGGCAGCTGTCGCTGGCGCCAGACGCGCTGCCTCGAATCGGTGAGCTGACGACCGTGCGTCTGCTGCTGGCGAAGGCACAGGAGCTGGACGAGGGGTGGGAGCACGGCGCCGTGCACGAAGCGTTCATCGCCCTCGACGGCCTGCCGATGCTGCTTGGCGGCAGCGTCGCTCGCGCCCGCGCCCACTTCGAGCGCGCCGTGGCGCTCTCGAAGGGGCAGTCGGCGTTTGCGTATGTCGCGCTGGCCGAAGCCGTCGCCGGCCGCGCCGGCGACCGGCGCGAGTTCGAGCGCCAGCTGCGGAGTGCGCTGGCGATCGACGACGCCCCGCCCGACCTGCGTCTGGCCAACCTGCTGGCGCAAAAGCGCGCCCGCTGGCTGCTGGCGCGGATCGATCGATTGTTCCCGGGTGCCGGATAGCTGCTCGCCAGTGCAGCGGTGTGCACTTGATCCGGACGCTCTGACGTTCGGCTGACGAAGCGCGTCAGCGCGCGGCGGGCAGCGGCGCCGCGGTGCGCCGGGCCGACAGGCTGACCGGCCGGCCGTTGATGGTCTCGTATTCGTAGTGCACTTCGAGGTGCGAAACCCCGGCGAACTTGACCCGGGCGATTGATTCGGTCGAGATCGGGACGCGCACGCCGTCGAGCCGGGCGTAGTGCCGGATGACGTTGACGAGGCTCGTCCAGAATGACGGGTTCTTGGAGAGGCGCCCCTCGACGCGGAGCAGCTCGCCGCCGTCGGCGCTGAGCACCATCCGGCCGTCCACGAGCAGCATGTCCTTCCGCTTCGGCTTGATGAGCACGTAGCGCTCGCCGACCCCCGGGGGGACATCTTCGAAATCGTAGTTGTCCGGGGTCAGCTCGGACCGCCGGCATTCGCCCGTCGCGACCAGCTCCTGCTCCCGCCTCAGGACGGCGCGGAGCACCTTCGTTCGAATGTAGTCCGAACCCGACTCGGAAACGACCGAGTAGCGAAAGCCCTGGTCGTCCATTTCGGTCCACGCTTCGAGCCAGCCCTCCTGGCCGAAGTGCTCGCTCTGTGCGTGCATGCGGCGGTAGGCGCGGTACTGCGTCAGCGGCTGGTCGCGCGCGACCGTCGGGACGGTCTCTTCTCCGGCGGCGCCGGCGGACGGGGTGGCCGGCAGGGCCAGCAGACAGAGAATTGTGAAGCCCAGACCCCACTCTGAGAGTTGACGCGACCGCGTTGTTGCTCTCGCCCCGGGCATCTCACACTCCGGGGGCGTGCATCGCAAGAAGCGTGCTGGATGGAGCTCGACCTTACATTTCGACGGCCGGGGACGCTGTCTCGGCGACCACCGCCTGGCGACGGTGCGCCAGCTGCCACCCCAGCAGGGCGATCGGCAGGATGAACTCGATCGTCACCAGCCAGCCGGGCACGACCCATCGGCCCCCATGGCGGGCCAGGTCCCACACCACGTAGGCCGGAATCACCGTCAACGTCCACACGCTGAGGGGCAGCGTCGCCGTCGTCAGCAGGAAAGGGGTGAGGTAGAGCAGGTACCACGGATAGATGACAGGCGCCCCGGCGAGCGCCACGCCCATCGGCCATGCCCAGCCAGCCGGATCGGTTGCCTCGAGCCTCCACCTCGCCCACGCGGCCGTGGCC
The DNA here is from genome assembly GCA_963750475.1 of uncultured Acidobacteriota bacterium. GTDB lineage: Bacteria > Acidobacteriota > Vicinamibacteria > Vicinamibacterales > 2-12-FULL-66-21 > JALZOC01. The sequence goes on along the minus strand of CAVVQQ010000002.1, from coordinate 3,907,883 downwards.
AGGCCGCCGGCGACGGCCGCCATCGCGGCCATCTGCGGCGTCGAGAGCGCTGCCATCCAGTGGAAGAACGGTCCGTTGAACCGGATGTGCGCGACGACGTTCGGCACGGCGCCGAGCGGCAGCGTCTCGCCCGACATGAAAGGGAGATACAGGAACGCCATGAACAACCCGCCCATGACCGCGTCGCGAAGCCGAATCCTCCGCCAGTAGAGCGGCAGCAGCACGATTGGCAGCAGCTTGGTCGCAATCGCGAGCACGAGGGCGAGCGTCGCCAGGCCCGTGCGTCGTCGCGCCAGCCAGTACGCCGAAGCGGCGATCCACAGCGCGCCGAGGGCGTCGATGTGGCCGCTGTGCGCCACTTCGAGGACGACCAGCGGATTCCAGGCGTAGGCGAGCGTCAGCCAGGCCGGCCGCCCCGTGACGACCAGCCAGCGCCACAGCACGACGACGGTGAGAAGGTCGCAGGCGAGGAGGGCGAGCTTCATGACGCGCGACGAATCCCGCAGCCACACGACCAGGCGGAAGAACAGCTGCGCCGCCGGTGGATAGGGGGTGCGGGCCCTGGCGCTGGGCATGCGCCGGGTCTCCTCCGTATGGGTGTTCGCCATTGCCGGGTCCGCGGGGACGACCCGGTACGGGTTGTAGCCGAGCAGCTGGACGCGGCCGTCCCAGACGTAGCGCACCATGTCGCTGTCCGCTCCGGCGCGCGGCAACGCCAGCGGGACGCGGAAGGCCAGCGCCAGGGCGAGCGCGGCGAGCAGCAGCCGGCCGGGCACGTTCGGCGCGCCGGCGGCGCGCCACATCAGCGCCGCGTATGCGGCAGCCGCCAGCGCCGCGCAGCCGAAGAACAGCGGCGAGCCCAGCGGTGTGCGCGTCGCGACGAGCGTCAGCACGGCGGTGAGGTAGGCGGCGCCGGTGAGCGCGAGCCAGCGCGCAAGGGACGTCATCGGGAGAATCGCTTAAATTATAGAGGACGTTTATGCGACGACTCCGGACCCTGACCCTTCTCGTGCTCGCCGCGGCGGTCCTGCTCGCGCCTTCCCCCGTCCAGGCCCAGGAGCCTTCGCCTTCCGCTCCCGCGCCACCGCCGGGGCCGCAGGCGATTGCGACGCCCGGGCCGGACTTCATCGAGCGCAAGGTGCTCGAGATGGAGAAGGCGGCCGATGAAGGGCCGCATGGGTTCTCGGTGACGTTCGGCGACATCAAGCGCGGCTCCGGCCCGTCGCTGGGGCCGGCCTACGGATGGACGCTGGCCGGCGGCGCCGTGGCCTCGGTCAAGGCGGTGTACTCGATCCACAACGCCAAGGTCGTCCAGGCCTCGCTGCGGTCGCCGGTCGTGACGCCGGTCCGGCTGATGCTCAGCACGCGGGCGCGCTGGCAGGACGTTCCCGACGTCTCGTTTCACGGCCTCGCCCCAGGCATCCGTGGAGAGGAGGCGGGCTACTCCGAGCGAGTGTCCGAAATCAGCGGGACGGCGGCGATGCAGCCCGTGCGGTGGCTGCGCCTCGGCGCCGGCGCCGGGCGGGAGGCGTTCAGGACCGCGGTCGACGAGGACCGCCGCCTCGATTTGTTTGCCGGTGCGCCAGGCGTCGGCGCGGATCCGCGTTATCTCCACACCCACCTCTCGGCCGCCGTCGATACGCGCGAGAGCGAGGACTACACGCGGAGCGGCAGTCTGGTCCGCGCCACGCGGCACGACTACCGCCAGGCGGGCGACGGGCCCTACTCATTCCGGCGCGTCGACGCCGTCGCCGAGCATTACCTGCCGGTCCTCGGGAGCGGGCGCGTCATCTACCTGGGGTTGCATGCGTCGACGACGAACGCAGCGCGCGGCCGGACGGTGCCGTTCTTTCTCATGCCGGACGTCGGCGCCGTCGATCTGCGCGGCTACGATCTCTATCGCTTCCGCAACCGCCACTCCGTCGTCGTCAGCGCCGAATACCGGTGGCCGCTGCGCGACTATCTCGACGCGGCGGTGTTCTACGATGCCGGCAAGGCGGTCGCGGACCGCCGCGACCTCGACCTGACGGGGTTGAAGGGTTCCTTCGGGGCGGGCGTCAACCTGCACGGACGGAAGACGACACCGCTGCGGCTCGAGGTGGCGCGAAGCCGCGAGGGGCTGCACTTCCTCGTCTCGTTCAGTGCCGCGGGGGGCTAGCCGCCGCAGCCCGTCAGGGCTGGAGCTGGGTCCGCCGGCCGCGACTCGGCCGGCCGTGCGTCAGGCCGCTGATTCCTCTATCCCCGCCTGATCGCTTCGCCCCAGCAGGAGCCGGCGCGTGCCTTCGACGGTCAATCCGTACCCGAGGTGGGTGAGCAGGGCGGCGCCGTGGCGCGCCAGCGGATAGCGGGAGGGAGGATCGGCAAGACCGGCCAGCGGCATGCCCAGTTCGTCTGCGACCAGCCACACCGCCATCCCGAACGCCGCACCCCATCCGGCGGCGGCATCAGGCCTGAGCTCCACGAGCGTGCAGTACGCCGCGCCGGTCGCCACGCCGAACGCGTAGTGCACGATCGGAGCGCCGATTCGGCGGCCGCGCTCGTCGAGGGGGCGTCCGGTCAGGGTCTCCGTAATCTTCGAGGCCGCCTGCATCGTCGCCGGCTCATCAGAGATGGTTCCGTCCGTGTCGTTGGGACTGGCGTGCATGCGGTACCGCTGCGCCGCGTCAGGTTCCGATCCCGAGGGCCCGATGAGGTGATTCAGCCGCACCATGGTCCAGGCTCCGAGGAACCCTCCGAGGGCCCCGACGGTCGCCGCCAGCAGCGGCTTCGCGCCGCGACCTGATCTGTTCTCCGCCGCCGCCGACCGCCTGACGATGGTGTCCACGTGGACCGGTGAAGCACACGCTGTGCCGGCGCGCGGTATCCCCTTTGCAGCACCGAAGGCAGGAGGAAGCAGACAATGAAACGGGTATTCATCACCGCAGGCCTGGCGTGCGCGCTGGCGCTGCCGCAGATCGCCGCCGCCCAGACCGCTGATTGGCCGGTGCACGGTAAGACCGGGGCCGCTGGCCAGGGGGGCACGGCCGTCGCGACGCCCTCGGCCCCGGCGCAGCCGAAGGCTCGGATGGATCACGACGCTGCCGGGTCCGGGACAATGGCGGCGGCGGACAAGGCGTTCGCCACGAATGCGGCCCGAGGTGGCATGGCCGAAGTCGAGATGGGAAAGCTCGCGGCCGATCATGCCTCGAACGCTGACGTCAAACAGTTCGGGCAGCGCATGGTCGATGACCACGGCAAAGCCAACGACGAGCTGAAGGCCTGGGCGTCGAAGAACAGCGTGACGCTGCCTGCAGAGCCGTCGGCGAAACAGAAGGCCGACCTCAAGCGGCTGTCGGGGCTCAACGGGAGCGCCTTCGATCGCGCCTACATGACCGTGATGGTGGCGGACCACAACGAGGATGTGGCCGAGTTCCAGCGCGCGTCGAAGACCGCGAAGAATGCGGATCTCAAGGCGTGGGCTGCGAAGACGCTGCCGACGCTGCAGGAGCACCAGCAGATGGCGCGTGAGGTCAGCGGCAAGGCCCGCGGCGCCGCGAGCGATCGGCCGGCGCCGGCTGCGCACACCGGTGCGAAGCCCGATCCCACCGGCCGCAAGTGAGGTCGGCGCACTCCGGCGGGCCGGGAGAGGGCTGACCTTCTTCCGGCCCGCCGCGTCCCGGCGATGGTACTATCCGTCGGATGACTACCGAGGCTCCGGCCGGGGCATGGCTGTTCCGCTATCGATCGTCGCTGCCCGTGCCGCTGGCGCTGATTCTGCTGCTGGTCCGGAAGGGGCAGGTCACGTCGCCGTGGGTGTTGTTCGGTGGTCCAATGCTCGTCGTCGTCGGTGAAGGCATTCGGCTCTGGGGCGTCCGCCACATCGGCACGATTTCCCGCACCCGCACGACCCGTTACGGGCCGCTCATCACCGGCGGCCCCTACGGCGTCGTCCGCAATCCGCTCTACGTCGGCAACTGGTTCCTCTGGACCGGCTTCGCGGTGTGGTCCGGGCTGTTGTGGATGATACCGGTCGCGTGGGTCATTTTTGCCGTCCAGGACCCGGGCGATTGCCAGGTGGGAGGGAGAATTCCTCCGCGGCATCTACCGCGAGGCCTACGACGCCTACGCGCGTGAGGTGCGGCCGTGGCGGCCGCGGTGGCCGCCGCGGCCCGATCCGGGCCACGGACCGCGCCACCCCTGGCGCGACGTCTTCTTCAGCGAGCGCGGCACGCTGCTGGCCGCCGCCGGGATGTCGGCCCTGCTCATCGTCAAGCACGCGGTCTGGCCGTAGCGGCCGCGGATCGGTTGAGTCGTCGTTCATTGTCCTAGGGCCGCGGATTCCACGGATTGCGCGGATGGCCCTGATGCAATTCCTTGACTATCCGCTAACGCCACTTGCCGCTGTCCTCAACCGCGGATGCCGCGGACAAGCGCGGATGCCACGGAGACGTCCAGGTGCGCTGGCGGTGCGCGACGGCGCCGGTCGCGGTGGCCCGGTCGAGACACTCGGGACATTCGGAGGCCCCACACTTCCCCGGTGTGCCTGTCCCGAACCACGGATGCCGCGGACGAGCGCGGATGGCACGGAGGTGCCCCTGCGGGCTGGCCGGCGGCGCCTGCGCGCCGCGGCGGAAAGCGTCAGCCGGCGGCGAGCACCTCGTGGTGTGCCTGCCGGTGCGCGCCGCGGGCTGTCGCCTTTCGCCCGCCGGGATGATGTTCACTCCCGGCGCGGCCAGCCCCCGAGACAGCTCGAGTCCTCCGTGTGGTTCCGTGTCATCCGTGGTATCCGCGAAAAGCTCTTTGGCCGTTCGAGCGCAGCGCGAGCCAGCCCATCCCCGAGACAGCTCGAGTCCTCCGTGTGGTTCCGTGTCATCCGTGTCAATCCGCGGCGGAAGATTCATGCACTGCGAGAGCGGGGCCGCTGACGGCCTGACCCCATTCTCAGAAGATAACCACCGAGCCAGCTTGCCGCTGTTCTCAACCGCGGATGCCGCGGACAAGCGCGGATGCCACGGAGACGTCCAGGTGCGCTGGCGGTGCGCGACGGCGCCGGTCGCGGTGGCCCGGTCGAGACACTCGGGGGCATTCGGAGGCTCCACACTTTCCCGGTGTGCCTGTCCCGAACCACGGATGCCGCGGACGAGCGCGGATGGCACGGAGGTGCCCGTGCGGGCTGGCCGGCGGCGCGTGCGCGCCGCGGCGGAAAGCGTCAGCCGGCGGCGAGCACCTCGTGGTGTGCCTGCCGGTGCGCGCCGCGGGCTGTCGCCTTTCGCCCGCCGGGATGATGTTCACTCCCGGCGCGGCCAGCCCCCGAGACAGCTCGAGTCCTCCGTGTGGTTCCGTGTCATCCGTGGTATCCGCGAAAAGCTTTTTGGCCGTTCGAGCGCAGCGCGAGCCAGCCCATCCCCGAGACAGCTCGAGTCCTCCGTGTGGTTCCGTGGTATCCGTGTCAATCCGCGAAAAGCTTCTTTGGCCGTTCGAGCGCAGCGCGAGCCAGCCCATCCCCGAGACAGCTCGAGTCCTCCGTGTGGTTCCGTGTCATCCGTGTCAATCCGCGGCGGAAGATTCTCATCGCACTGCGAGAGCGGGGCCGCTGACGGCCTGACCCCATTCTCAGAAGATAACCACCGAGCCAGCTTGCCGCTGTCCTCAACCGCGGATGCCGCGGACAAGCGCGGATGGCACGGAGACGTCCAGGTGCGCTGGCGGTGCGCGACGGCGCCGGTCGCGGTGGCCCGGTCGAGACACTCGGGGCATTCGGAGGCTCCACACTTTCCCGGTGTGCCTGTCCCGAACCACGGATGCCGCGGACGAGCGCGGATGGCACGGAGGTGCCCGTGCGGGCTGGCCGGCGGCGCGTGCGCGCCGCGGCGGAAAGCGTCAGCCGGCGGCGAGCACCTCGTGGTGTGCCTGCCGGTGCGCGCCGCGGGCTGTCGCCTTTCGCCCGCCGGGATGATGTTCACTCCCGGCGCGGCCAGCCCCGAGACAGCTCGAGTCCTCCGTGTGGTTCCGTGTCATCCGTGGTATCCGCGAAAAGCTTTTTGGCCGTTCGAGCGCAGCGCGAGCCACTCCACCGTCGAGAACAGCTCGAGTCCTCCGTGCCGCTCCGTGGCGTCCGTCGCATCCGCGGCAGGCTCTTGTGGCAACTCGACCGCTGCGGCGACTAAGGTGACGAGAGCCTGGGCGCACGGAACCAGGAGCGAGAAGGCGCGGACGCCGCGGTGAAATCCGCGGCTAGGAAAGAATGTCCTCGAGAATCAGGCGAACCGCGTCGATCGCCTCGTCGTGGGTGCCGGCGGCCCTCGCCGCCTGCGCGAGGCGGTCCGCGGCGTCGCGGCCCGGCAGCCGCGCCAGCGTGTCGTCGAGCGGGCGCGCAATCATCCCGGCACCGGCGGTGAAGTTGGTCGCCGGATCGATCAGGATGAAGCTGCCGGTCTCGCGGTTCGTGCGCGTAGGGGTCGAACAGCAGCGGCCGCGACGTGGTGATCACCACCGTGCCGATCTCGTTCAGCGTCAGGCCGCGGTCGACCTCGGCGGTCGACCGTCCGCGCGGTGTGCTTCAGCAGGTAGATGCGGCTCGGATCGAGCGGCCGCTCGTCCATCCACACGACGTCCGCCTCGAAGCGGCTGGCGACCTGCGACGGCGCCCGCTGGCCAGCACGTCGCCGCGGCTGATGTCGATCTCGTCGTCGAGCACGAGCGTCACCGACATCGGCGCGAACGCGTCCTCGAGGTCGCCGTCCCAGGTGACGATGCGCTTGACCTCGGACTGTGCGGCCGCGACGGCCAGACGCGTGATCGGTGTCGCCGAGCCGGATCGTGCCCGGACACGATCTGGCCGGCGTAGCCGCGGAAGTGCTGGTCCGGCCGGACCACCAGCTGCACCGGCATCCGGAACGGCGCCGCGGCGCGAGTCGCGGTCGACTTCGACGGTCTCGAGGTACGGCAGCAGCGCCGCGCCGCTCGAACCACGGCGTGCGCGGGCTGCGGGTGATGACGTTGTCGCCGTCGAGCGCGCTCAGCGGGATGGCGTGGAGCGCCGCGCCGGCGAGCATGCTCGGCGAAATCGTCGACAGATCGCGGTCGAAGACGCCGCGGTCGAAGTCGACCAGATCCATCTTGTTGACGGCCAGGACGAAGTTGCGTGATGCCGAGCAGCCGCGCGATCCGCGCGTGGCGGCGGGTCTGCGTCGCGGACGCCGTGGCGGGCGTCGACCAGCAGGATCGCGACGTCCGCGGTCGACGCGCCGGTGGCCATGTTGCGGGTGTACTGCTCGTGGCCCGGCGTGTCGGCGAGGATGAACTTCCGCCGCGCGGTGGCGAAGTAGCGGTAGGCGACGTCGATGGTGATGCCCTGCTCGCGCTCGGCCCGCAGGCCGTCGGTGAACAGCGAGAAGTCGATCGGGCCGGCGGTCCGGTTCTTCGACGCCTTCTCGACCGAGCTGCATCTGATCCTCGTAGACGCCGCGCGAGTCGTAGAGCAGCCGCCCGATCAGCGTGCTCTTGCCGTCGTCGACGCTGCCGGCGGTGCAGATGCGGAGCAGTCCGGCCATCAGAAATAGCCCTCGCGCTTCTTCATCTCCATCGAGCCGTCCTGGTCGTGGTCGATGACGCGCAGCTGCCGCTCGGACTGGCGCACCGAGACCAGCTCCTCGATGATCTTCGCCACCGTGTCGGCCTCGGAGCGGACCGCGCCGGTGCAGGGCGAGCAGCCGAGCGAGCGCATCCGGCACATCACCAGCTGCGGCTGCTCGCCGGGCATGCAGCGGCACGAACGGCTGCTCCGACCAGCAGCAGCGAGTTGCCGCGGACGATGACCTCGCGCTCCTGGGCGAAGTAGAGCGGCACGATCGGGATGTCCTCGTCGTGGATGTAGTGCCAGACGTCGAGCTCGGTCCAGTTGGAGAGCGGGAAGACGCGGATGCTCTCGCCCGGGTTGATGCGGCTGTTGAGCAGGTGCCAGAGCTCCGGGCCGCTGCCGCTTCGGGATCCCACTGCCCCTGGGCGTCGCGCAGCGAGAAGACCCGCTCCTTGGCCCGCGACCGCTCCTCGTCGCGGCGCGCGCCGCCGAAGGCGGCGTCGAAGCCGCCGGCCTGCGAGGCGCGTCGAGCAGCGCCTGCGTCTTGAGCAGCCCGCAGCAGCGCTGGGTGCCGACGGCGAACGGCTGCGTCCCGTCGGCGATCGCCGCGGTGTTGGTGTGGACGATCAGCCGGGCGCCGATCTCGCGCCGCGTACCAGTCGCGGAACGCGATCATCTCGCGGAACTTGTAGGTGGTGTCGATGTGCAGCAGCGGGAACGGAATCGGCCCCGGGATAGAACGCCTTCTGCGCCAGCCGCAGCAGGACCGAGGAGTCCTTGCCGATCGAATACAGCATCACCGGCCGTTCGAACTCGGCCACCACCTCGCGCATGATGTGGATGCTCTCGGCTTCGAGCGCGCGCAGATGATCGAGGCCGGACGGGGCAAGGGCGGGCGACGACACAATCTCTGCAGGCATGAAAGTCATGGCACCGTGGACCGGGTGAGCGCGACCGCGACCGGCCGCGGTCCGCCGAAGAAGCGGCGCAGCAGCCAGGCGTCGACGACGAGCGCGGCGGCGGGAATGAAATAGGCCTCGGGGCCCTCGACGAGGCCGAGGGAGCGAAGCACGGTCGCGATCCCGAAGGCGACGACCCACGCGTCGAAGCTCATGCAGACCCGGCGGAACGTCTCGGGCTGGATCCGGCGGATCAGCCAGGCACCGATCGGCACACCGATGATCAGGCTCGGCAGGATCATCGGCATCAGCGCGAAGCTCTCGGCGCTGTAGAGCCCGACCTGCCAGTAGGCCAGCGCCGTCAGCGACGACTCGGCGAGACGGATGAGACCGATGGCGGCGCGGAACTCTTCCTTCGCGAGCCCCTGATTGGTGAGCATCGCCGCCAGCGGCGGTCCGGAAATCGTCGTCACGGCGTAGAGCAGCCCGACTCCGCCGCCGAGGGCGACGCCGGCCGGGCGCTCCGATCGGATCGGCCGCCGGAAGCCGGCTGCCTGCAGCAGGATGAGCGGCAGCAGGACGACGAAGGTCCAGAACTTGAGCCACGCCGGGTTGGCGGTGGCGATGAAATACGTGCCCGCCAGCACTCCGGGCACGAGGCCGACGATGACGGGGAGGACGCGGCGGCTGACGCGGGGGAGGGCGCGGCGGTTGACCCAGACGACCCAGGCGTTGAGCACGACTTCCAGCGGGACGAGCGCCGGCGTCAGCACCCGGTTGGTCAGAAACAGCAGCGCGAACGGGACGGTAATCGACGAAAACCCGTAGCCGAGGGCGCCGTTGACGATGGCAGCGATGAGCGTGATTGCGGCGATGTGCACCATTTCTCCCCTGCGCGCGCTGGCGGGCGCACGCCTCCCACGGTCCGGTCAGAAGGAGGCCGGGCACCGGGCGGGAGAATGGATCCTGGAATTTTACCGGAACGATTGCAGGAAGGAGCTTCTCACCGGCCGGATGCCGGCACCGTACATGCGCATCGACACGACAGCGATGCGGCGCACGGGCGACAGCGGCGGGCGGTGAGAACCATCAGACTGGGCACCGTAGCACGATCCCCCGCCGGTCTGTCAAGTCCCGGACCCCGCAACTATCCGATGGCCGTCATGTGCGGTACGCATGGCACTGCCATGCGTAGAACGCATGAGTTCTATCAGCAGATTCCGTTTTGCGCATGGGTCGCCGTGCCCCATAAATCTACCTGTGCATACGCAAGGACTTCCCGACGCGCAGGGCCTCTACGATCCCCGCCACGAGCACGACGCCTGCGGCGTCGGCTTCGTCGCCCATGCCAAAGGCCGGCGGTCGCACGCCATCGTCCGCCAGGCGCTGCAGGTGCTGATCAACCTGCGCACCGCGGCGCCTGCGGCTGCGAGGCCAACACCGGCGACGGCGCCGGCATCCTGATCCAGATGCCGGATCGCTTCCTGCGCAAGGAGGCGGCGCGGCTCGGCCTGGCGCTGCCGCCGGCGCGGCACTACGGCGCCGGGCTCGTGTTCCTGCCGCAGCGAGGCGGACCGCCGCGCGCGGAGATCGAGGCGCTGTTCGCCCGGATCGTCGCCGAGGAAGGGCAGCTGCTGCTCGGCTGGCGCGACGTGCCGACCGACGACAGCGGCCTCGGCCCGAGCGCCGTCGCGGCCGAGCCGGTGTTCCGCCAGCTCTTCATCGGCCGCGGCGATGCCGAGGGGCGCGCCGACGCCGACCTGTGCTTCGAGCGCAAGCTCTACGTCATCCGCAAGCGGTCGAGCACGCGGTCGACGCGCTGCAGCTCGCCGACCGGCAGCGTCGTTCTACGTCGCCAGCCTGTCGTCGCGGACGCTGATCTACAAGGGGATGCTGACCGCCAGCCAGATTGACCCGCTGTTTCCTGGACCTCGGCGACCCGGACGGTCGAGTCGGCGCTGGCGCTGGTCCATCAGCGGTTCAGCACCAACACCTTCCCGTCCTGGCCGCTGGCCCACCCGTACCGCTACGTCGCCCACAACGGCGAGATCAACACCCTGCGCGGCAACATCAACTGGATGAAGGCGCGCGAGGCGCTGCTCGCGCTCGGACGTGTTCGGCGACGACCTGAAGAAGATCCTGCCGATCATCCGCGAAGGCGGCAGCGACACCGCCACCTTCGACAACGTGCTCGAGTTCCTGGTCATGGCCGGGCGGTCGCTGCCGCACGCCGTGCTGATGATGATCCCGGAGCCGTGGCAGAACCACGAGAGCATGAGCCCGGAGCTGCGCGCCTTCTACGAGTACCACTCGTCGCTGATGGAGCCGTGGGACGGCCCGGCCTCGATTGCCTTCACCGACGGCACGCTCATCGGCGCGGTGCTCGACCGCAACGGCCTGCGGCCGGCGCGCTACTACGTCACCAAGGACGACCTGGTCATCATGGCCTCGGAGGTCGGCGTCCTCGACATCCCGGCCGAGGACATCGTAGTCAAGGAGCGGCTGCATCCCGGGCCGCATGTTCCTGGTCGACACCGCGCAGGGCCGGATCATCGCCGACGACGAGATCAAGGAGCGAGCTCGCCCGCGAGCATCCGTACGCGCGAGTGGCTGAAGCGAGCAACCTGATTCCGATCGAGGACGTCCCGGCCGCGCCCGTACCTGCCGCGCGCCCGACCACGACACCGTGCTCCGCCGCCAGCAGCGCGTTCGGCTACACCCGCGAGGACCTCCAGCTGATCCTCGAGCCGATGGCGCGGCGGCGGCGAGGAGCCGATCGGCTCGATGGGCACCGACACGCCGCTGGCGGTGCTGTCCGAACGGCCGCGGCTGCTCTACGACTACTTCAAGCAGCTCTTCGCGCAGGTCACCAACCCGCCGCTCGACGCGATCCGCGAGGAGCTCGTCACCTCGATGGAGTCCACGGTCGGCCCCGAGCGGAACCTGCTCCAGCCGCGAGCCGGAGAGCTGCCGGCAGATCAACGTCACGCTATCCGATCATCGACAACGAGCCAGCTGGCCAAGCTGCGGCACATCGCGCTGCGCGGCTTCAGAGTCGGCCACGCTGCCGATGCTGTTCCGCGCCGCCGACGGCGGCGCCGGCCTGGCGAGCGGCGCTCGACGAGCTGTGCGCGCAGGCCAGCGACGCGGTCGCGCGCCGGCTACACCATCCTGATCCTGTCGGACCGCGGCGTCAGCGAGGACCTGGCGCCGATCCCGAGCCTGCTCGCGACCGCCGCCGTGCACCACCACCTGGTCCGCGAAGGCACCCGCACCCGCTGCGGGCTGGTCCTCGAGACCGGCGACGCGCGCGAGGTCCATCACGTCGCGCTGCTCATCGGCTACGGCGCCGGCGCGGTCAATCCGTACCTCGCCTTCGAGACGCTCGACGACATGATCCGCCAGCGGGACCTGCTCGAGCGATCACCCACGAGCGCGCCGTCATCAACTACATCCGCGGCGCTCAACAAGGGCATCCTCAAGGTGATGTCGAAGATGGGCATCTCGACGCTGCAGAGCTACTGCGGCGCCCAGATCTTCGAAGCCATCGGCCTCGACCAGGCCTTCGTCGACCGCTACTTCACGTCGACCGCCTCGCGCATCGGCGGCGTCGGCCTCGACGTCGTCGCCGACGAGGTCCGCCGCGCGCCACGCGCGCGCCTTCCCGGCCCGCCCCGGCAGCACCGCCGACCTCGATTCCGGCGGCGAGTACCAGTGGCGCCGCGACGGCGAGCACCACCTGTTCAACCCCGAGACCGTGTTCAAGCTCCAGCACGCGACCCGGACCGGCCAGTTCAGCATCTATCGCGACTACACCACCCTGGTCAACGACCAGAGCCGCAAGCTCGGCACGCTGCGCGGCCTGCTCGACTTCAACGGCCGGCACGCCGGTCCCGATCGACGAGGTCGAGCCGGTCGAGGCGATCGTCAAGCGCTTCGCCACCGGCGCGATGTCGTACGGCTCGATCAGCCAGGAGGCGCACGAGACGCTCGCCATCGCGATGAACCGGATCGGCGGCAAGTCGAACACCGGCGAAGGCGGCGAGGACCCGGCGCGCTACCGCCCCGACCCGAACGGCGACTCGCGGCGCAGCGCCATCAAGCAGGTCGCCTCGGCGCGCTTCGGCGTGACCAGCGAGTATCTCGTCAACGCCGACGACCTGCAGATCAAGATGGCCCAGGGGGCCAAGCCGGGCGAGGGCGGGCAGCTGCCCGGCCCCAAGGTCTATCCGTGGATCGCCAAGGTCCGGCACTCGACCCCGGGCGTGACGCTGATCTCGCCGCCGCCGCACCACGACATCTACTCGATTGAGGATCTCGCGCAGCTGATCTCACGACCTGAAGAACGCCAACCCGGTGGCGCGCGTCCACGTCAAGCTGGTCGCCGAGGTCGGGGTCGGCACGATCGCCGCCGGCGTCGCCAAGGCGCACGCCGACGTCGTCCTCATCTCGGGCCACGACGGCGGCACCGGCGCCTCGCCGCTGACCGCGATCAAGCACAGCGGCACCCCGTGGGAGCTCGGCCTCGCCGAGACCCAGCAGGTCCTGCTGCTCAACAACCTCCGCGACCGCATCGTCGTGCAGGTCGACGGCCAGCTCAAGACCGGCCGCGACGTCGTCGTCGCGGCGCTGCTCGGCGCCGAGGAGTTCGGCTTCGCGACCGCCGCGCTGGTGGTCTCGGGCTGCATCATGATGCGCGTCTGCCATCTCAATACCTGCCCGGTCGGCGTCGCGACCCAGGATCCGGAGCTGCGCGCGAAGTTCACCGGCAAGCCGGAGTTCGTCGAGAACTACTTCCGCTTCGTCGCCGAGGATGTCCGCGAGCTGATGGCGGAGCTCGGCTTCCGCACCGTCGACGAGATGGTCGGCCGCGTCGATCGCCTCGACGTCAAGCCGGCGGTCGATCACTGGAAGGCGGCCGGCGTCGATCTGTCGCGGATTCTCTACCAGCCGGAGATTCCCGAGGGCGCCGCGCGGCGCCAGACCGTGCTCCAGGATCACGGCCTCGACACCATCCTCGACCGCCAGATCATCGCCGCCGCGGCGCCGGCGCTCGAGCGCCGCGAGCCGGTCTCGCTGCACCTGCCGATCCGCAACGCCAACCGCACCATCGGGACGATGCTGGGGTACGAGATTACGCGTCGCTACGGCGGCGAGGGCCTGCCCGACGACACGATCCGGATTCAGTTCACCGGCACCGCGGGGCAGAGCTTCGGCGCCTTCCTGCCGCGCGGCGTGACGCTGGCCCTCGAGGGAGACGCCAACGACTTCTGGGGCAAGGGGCTGTCGGGCGGACGGCTGATGATCTACCCGCCGCCGGCGAGCACCTTCGTGCCGGAAGACAACGTCATCATCGGCAACGTCGCGCTCTACGGCGCCACCGGCGGTGAGGCCTTCGTCCGCGGCGTCGCCGGCGAGCGGTTTGCGGTGCGCAACAGCGGGGCGCGGGCGGTCGTCGAAGGGGTCGGCGATCACGGCTGCGAGTACATGACCGGCGGCCGCGTCGTCGTGCTCGGCCGGACCGGCCGGAACTTCGCCGCCGGGATGAGCGGCGGCGTCGCCTACGTGCTCGACGTCGACGGCCTGTTCGCGCGGCGCTGCAACACCGAGCATGGTGGAGCTCGAGCGGCTCGACGAGGACGAGGAGATCGAGCTGGTGCGCGGGCTGATCGCCAGCCATGCCGGCCATACCGGCAGCACGCTCGCCGCCGATGCGCTGGCGGCGTGGGACCAGACCCTGGCGCGGTTCGTCAAGGTCATTCCGAAGGACTACAAGCGGATTCTCGTCGCCCAGGCGCGGGCGCGGTCCGAAAAACGTGAGCTCGCGTTCGCCGAGCTGGTGGGAGTGGCGCGTGGGTAAGGTCACGGGGTTCATGGAAATCGCGCGGACCAAGCCGCACGCCCGGCCGGTCGAGCAGCGGCTGCGCGACTGGCGCGAGGTCTACCTGCCGGAGGCCGAAGCGGATCTGCAGCAGCAGGGGGCGCGCTGCATGGACTGCGGCATTCCGTTCTGCCATCAGGGCTGCCCGCTCGGCAACCTGATTCCCGACTGGAACGATCTCGTCTACAAGAACCGGTGGCGTCCGGCGATCGAGCGCCTGCACGCGACCAACAATTTCCCGGAGTTCACCGGCCGGCTCTGCCCGGCGCCGTGCGAGGGGTCGTGCGTCCTGGGGATCAACGACGACCCGGTGACGATCAAGAGCATCGAGCTGTCGATCGTCGACCGCGCCTTCAGCGAAGGCTGGATCACGGCGGCGCCGCCGGCGTCGCGGACCGGCAAGCGCGTCGCGGTCGTCGGCTCCGGGCCGGCCGGCCTGGCGGCGGCGGATCAGCTCAATCGCGCCGGGCACGAGGTGACGGTGTTCGAGCGCGCCGATCGGATCGGCGGGCTGCTGCGCTACGGCATCCCGGAATTCAAGATGGAGAAGCGCCTGCTCGACCGCCGCCTGGCGCTGATGGCGGAGGAGGGGGTGGTCTTCCGTCCCGGCGTCGACATCGGCGCGGATCTGTCGGTCGAGGCAGCTGCGCCGCGACTTCGACGCGATCGTGCTCTGCGGCGGCGCCACCGCGCCGCGCGATCTGGCGATCCCCGGACGCGACGCCGCCGGGATCCATTTCGCGGTCGACTACCTGACCCAGCAGAACCAGATCTGCGAGGGGGACGCGGTCGATCCGGCCGCCCGGATCTCGGCCGAGGGCCGCCGCGTCGTCATCATCGGCGGCGGCGACACCGGCGCGGACTGCCTCGGGACGGCGCACCGTCAGGGGGCGCGGTCGGTCGCGCAATTCGAGCTGCTGCCGCGGCCGCCGGCAACGCGCGCCGCCGACAACCCGTGGCCGCAGTGGCCGGCGATCTTCCGCAGCTCGGCGGCGCACGACGAGGGGGGCGATCGGGTCTATTCGGTCTCGACCGAACGGTTCGTCGCCGATGCGCAGGGGCGGGTCGCGGCGATCGGCGCCGTCACCGGGGAGATGCAGAGCGACGGCGGCCGGCCGCGGTTCGTGCCGACGCCCGGCACCGCCTTCGAGATCGAGACCGACCTGGTGCTGCTGGCGATGGGCTTCACCGGCCCGGAACGCGGCGGGCTGCTCGCCGGGCTCGGCGTGGCGCTCACCGAGCGCGGCAATGTCCAGCGCGACGAGCACTGGATGACGAGCGTCGAGGGGGTCTTCGTCGCCGGCGACATGCAGCGCGGCCAGTCGCTGATCGTCTGGGCGATCGCCGACGGGCGGGCCGCCGCCAGGGGCGTCGACACCTACCTGATGGGCGCCTCGTCGCTGCCGACGCCGCTGCACGCCTGACCTTGGGCCGGCAGACATTTTTGTCTGCCGGCATGGCCGCCCTCCGAAATTGTTCCCTCGCCCGCCTTTCCCTTGAAATCGCTTCCTCTCTTGCCCAACCAGGCGGCTCCGGACGGCCGTCCGGACGCTCGACCGCAAGGCGTCTAAACAAACATTAAAGTCTGAACGGCTCTTTTGAGCGACACGAATGTCTGCTGTCAAGCGACTCCTTTTGTCGGCCGGCGGCGCGTTACATCGACATTTATGGGCGTGAATTCGCCGATCCCGGGACGGCGTCGCCGCCGCCGCCCGGTGGCGTTCGAATTGCTCCAGTCAGGGCGACGCCGACGCCTGCGGCGCGCCGGTGCGAAGTCCTCTTAACCTGGAAGGAAAGTCGAATGCCCCTACTTGCGAAGGTCACCCGCGTTCTGCTCATCTCGTGTGCGCTGGCGCTGTTCGGCGCCGTCGTCGCCCGGCCGCTGCTGGCGCAGGCGCCGGCGCCCGCCGCCGCGGCCGCGCCGACCGGCGATCCGACCGGCGCCGTGACCGGCACCGCGGCCGACGTCACCGTCAAGGACGCCGCCAACCCGCAGCTCGCCGAGGTGATGGAGACGGTCGGCCACAACAAGATCGCCATCAACATGGTCTGGGTGCTGCTCGCCGGCTTCCTCGTCATGTTCATGCAGGCCGGCTTCGCGATGGTCGAGACCGGGCTGACCCGGGCCAAGAACGTCGGCCACACCATGGCGATGAACTTCATGGTCTACGCCATCGGCATGCTCGGCTTCTGGGTCTGCGGCTATGCGCTGCAGATGGGCGGCGTCGGCGCGCGTCGCCGCGCTCGGCGGCACGCCGACCCTGAACCACGAGTTCACGGTCGACGCTGTTCGGCAAGACGTTCGGGCTGTTCGGGTTGAAGGGCTTCTTCCTGAGCGGCGACACCTACGACGTCGGCGTCTTCGCGCTGTTCCTGTTCCAGATGGTGTTCATGGACACGGCGGCGACGATCCCGACCGGGGCGATGGCCGAGCGCTGGAAGTTCTCCGCCTTCATCCTCTTCGCGTTCTTCATGTCGATGTTCGTCTATCCGATCTTCGCCAACTGGGTCTGGGGCGGCGGCTGGCTGGCGGCGCTCGGATCGAACTTCGGACTCGGCCACGGCCACGTCGATTTCGCCGGATCCTCGGTCGTCCACATGGTCGGCGGCGTCGCCGGCGCTGGCCGGCGCGATCGTGCTCGGGCCGCGCATCGGCAAGTACACGAAGGACGGCAGCCGTCAACGCGATTCCCGGACACAACCTGCCGATGGCGGTGGCCGGCACCTTCATCCTGGCATTCGGCTGGTTCGGCTTCAACGCCGGCTCGACGCTGGCCGGCACCGACTTGCGCATCGCCGTGGTCGCGGTCAACACGATGCTCGCCTCGGCGGCCGGCGCCTTCACCGCGATGCTGTATGTCTGGCTCCGCTACGGCAAGCCCGATCCCGGCATGATCGTCAACGGCTTGCTCGCCGGGCTGGTGGCGATCACCGCCCCGTGCGCGTTCGTCAACAGCGTCTCGGCGGTGCTCATCGGCGGCATCGCCGGCGTCCTCGTCGTCGCCGCGGCCTTCTTCATCGAGCGGACGCTGCAGGATCGACGACCCGGTCGGCGCGATCGCGGTGCACGGCGTCTGCGGCGCCTGGGGCGTGCTGTCGCTCGGCCTCTTCGCCGACGGCACCTACGGCGACGGCTTCAACGGCGTGCCCGGCACCGTCAGGGGGCTGTTCTACGGCGACGTCTCGCAGCTGGCGGCGGAGGCGGTCGGCGTCGTCACCTGCTTCGTCTTCATCTTCGCGTCGTTCTACATGTTCTTCAAGCTGGTCGAAGTCACCCTCGGCAACCGCGTCTCCGCCGAGGACGAGATCACCGGCCTCGACGTGCCCGAGATGGGATCGCTCGGCTACCCGGAGCCGCTCGTCGAGACGGTCGGCGCGGGCCGCGGGTTCACGACCCGTCCGGCGACGCTGGAACCCTCACTGGGCGGCGCCGCCCTGCGGCCCGCGACCGAGTAGCCCGTCGTCATCGCCGGACGCGACACCTGAAACGGTCAGTATTCGTCCGCGCCGCGCGGACCAGAGGACAAGACGATGAACCGACTCAACGGACTGATGTGTGTGGCGGGAATATCCGGAATGCTGGCCGCTCCGGCGGCCGGACAAACGACGTCGGCGGCGGCGTCGCCGCCGGTGCAGGGACCGGTCGGGAACGCCGCGCCCGCTCCGGCGCCGGAGACCCCGGCGCCGGCCAGGCGCTATACGGTGACGACCGGCATGGACTTCACCTCGGCGTATCTGTTCCGCGGCATCCCGCAGCACTCGGGCGGGACGATTGCCCAGCCGTACGCCGATCTCGGCATCGCCATCGCCCCCGGGATCAGCGCCAACGTCGGCGGCTGGGACAGCCTCCACTCGACCTCGGCCCCGGCCGGCCATTGGTACGAGTCGGACTACTACGCCTCGGTCACCTTCACCGCCGGGAAGGTCAAACCCGGCGTGCTCTACACTTCCTACACGAGCCCGGCCGACAGCTTTGCCACCGTCAAGGAGCTGGCCGGCGTGGTCGCGTTCGACGACAGCGCCAGCCCGTTCCCGCTCTCACCGAAGGTCGTTCTGGCCTTCGAGCTCGGCGACGGTGAGGCCGACGGCGGCGTCAACAAGGGCACGTATCTCGAGCTCGGCATCCGGCCCGCGGTCAAGCTCGCGCCGAGGCTGACGCTGGCGATTCCGGTGAAAACCGGGCTGAGCGTGAACCACTACTACGAAGGGCCGGCGGGCGACAACACGTTCGGCTACTTCGACACCGGGCTCCAGTTGAGCGTGCCGGTGATTTCGGGCAAGGGCGGCGCCCTCGAGGCGCACGGCGGCGTCGACTTCTACCGTCTTGGCGATAATCTGAAGCTGCTCAACGACGGCGATGCCTTCAAGCCGGTCGCGCTCCTCGGCTTCACGTTCACGTATTGATTGCGCGTCGGCGGCGACGGGGGCCGGCGCCTGGCGCCGGCCCTGACACGTAGACTATTTCATGGGGATTGCTTCGGACGGGCCGCGGGCGAACGGACCGGCGGCACTGACATCGTCTGACAACGGCCACGCGTCCAGGGCTGCGCGCAACGCCGCCCTGGCGGCGGCGCGGGAGGAGTACGCCGCCGAGGCTCGCCGCGGCGCGGCGGGGCAGCAGGCGGTCGCCCGGCTCGCCGCCCGCATGGACGATCTCGTCGGCGATCTCGTCGCCGAGGCCCGGCACCATACCGGCGTCCCGTTCGCGGTCTGCGCGCTCGGCGGCTACGGCCGGCGCGCCCTCAGCCTCCATTCCGACCTCGACATCCTCATTCTGTTTGGCGGCCCGATCGCCGCCGCCGAGGAGCGGTTCGTCAAAGCCGTCTTCCAGCCGCTCTGGGACCTGCGCCTGTCCCTCGGCCAGCACGTCCGCGAGCTCGCCGACTTCGACGCCGCCGACCACTCGAATCCCGAGTTCCTGCTCGGCCTTCTCGATGCCCGCCGCGTCGCCGGCGACGACGCGGTCTTCGCGGCGCTCCAGGAACGCGCGCTCGCCCCGGCGCCGCTCGCCGCGCTGGTCGAGCCGCTGCTGGCGCTCGTCGAGCAACGGCACGCCCGCTTCAACGACACGCTCTATCAGCTCGAGCCGGACGTCAAGCAGAGCCCCGGCGGGCTGCGCGACATCCTGGCCTGCCGCCATCTCCGCCTGCTTCATCCCGGCGTCCCCGCCGATCCCGCCGAGCCGCGGCTCGGCGACGCCGAGGACCATCTCCTCCGCATCCGCTCCATCCTGCACCTCGAGGGCGGACGCGACGTCAATCTCCTGACCCACGAGCTGCAGGAGCGCGTCGCCGAGATGATGGGCGCCGCCGGGCCGGACGCCCACCGCCGCGTCGAAACGCTGATGAGCGACTACTTCCGCAGCGCCCGCGTCGTCGCCCGGGCGCTCGAGCGGACGCTGCTGTTGATGCGGCCGCCGGCGGCGAGCGGCCCGCCGCGGCCGGTCGGCCGCCAGTTCGCGGTCGCGGCCGACGGCGTCCGGTTCCTCGATCTCGAGCGCGCCCGGTCGCAGCCGCCGCTCTGGCTCGAAGCGTTCCGCATCGCGCTCGAGCGGCACTGCCCGGTCTCGGCGGAGGCGCTGCGCTGCATCGAGGAGAACATCGACCGCTGCACGGCCGACGACTTCGTCGCCACCGAGGGCGAGCGCCATCAACTCCGCCACGTGCTGCGCCCGGCGCGCGGTCTCTACGCGCGCCTCTCCGAGATGCACGACTGCGGCCTGCTGACGCGCATCTTCCCCGAGTTCGAGCGCATCCACTGCCGGGTGATCCGCGACTTCTACCACAAGTACACCGTCGACGAGCACACGCTGCTGACGATCCGCAACATCGAGGCGCTGCTCGATCCGGAGACCGCCAGCCGCAACCATTTCGCCTCTCTGCTCCAGGAGATTCGCTCGCCCGAGCTGCTGACCCTGGCGCTGCTCTTCCACGACGTCGGCAAGTGGCGCGAGGCCGACCACGCTCCGGAAAGCCTGCGCCTGGCGCAGGGCATGCTCGACCGCCTCGAGCTCAAGGCCGAGGACCGCCACACCGTCGAGTTCCTGATCCAGCAGCATCTCCAGATGTCGCAGGCCGCCTTCCGGCGCGACTCCGAGGACCCGCAGGTCGTCGATCGCTTCGCGGCGCTGGTCGGCACCGAAGAGCACCTCAAGATGCTGTGCCTGATGACCCTCGCCGACGTCGGCGCCGTCAGTCCGGAAACCCTGACGCCGTGGAAGGAGGACCTGCTCTGGCGGCTCTACGTCGACACCTACAACCGCCTCACGCTCGGCTACGCCGACGACCTCCTCGAGCGCGACCAGGCCGGGCTGTCGGTGCTGATTGCCGGACGTCCGGACGACATCAGCGAGGAGGAGCTGACCCGCTTCCTCCGCGGGCTGCCGCGGCGCTACCTGGCGAGCTTCGGGCTTGGCGCCGTCTATCGCCACGTCCGCCTCGCCCGCGACATCGTCCGCGACGAGGTCCACGCCTTCCTCGAGAACCACGACGACATCTGGGAGCTGACGCTGGTCACGCTCGACAAGCCGTTCCTGTTCTCCAACGTCTCGGGGGTGCTGTCGTACTTCGGCATGGACATCCACCGCGGCCAGGCGATGACGACGCCGCAGGGGCTGGTCCTCGACGTCTTCGAGTTCTCGGATGAAGAGTCGTTCCTCGGGAAGAATCCGGCCGCCGCCGCCGACATCTGCCGCATGCTCGAGCGGGTCGTCGCCGGCGAGGTCGACGTCACCGCGCTCCTCGCCGGGCGGATGCGCAACACCCTCTACCGCCGCGGCCGGCAGGAGCCGGCCGTCGTCCATTTCGACAACGAGCACTCGAAAAAGTTCACCGTCCTCGAAATTATTGCCGGCGACGCCCCCGGTCTGCTGTACCGTATCAGCCGCGCGATCTCGGGTCAGGGCTGCGACGTCGAACTGGTCCTCATTGCCACCGAGGGCAAGCGGGCCGTCGACGTCCTCCACGTGATGAAGCACGGGGGGAAGCTCGCTGACGCCGACCAGGCCGCGCTCAAACAGGCACTGGTAGGGGTGCTGGAGGCTGAGGAATGAAGCTCATCAAGTGCATCGTCCGCCCCAACAAGGTGGACGACGTCCGGGAGGCCCTCGAGAAGCTCAATCTCGCCGGGATGACGGTCACCGACGTGCGCGGCCACGGCCGCCAGAAGGGGCACACCGCCGTCTACCGCGGCAAGGAGTACGCCGTCACGCTGCTGCCCAAGGTCAAGATCGAAGTCGTCGTTCACGACAATGTCGTCGAGGATGTGATCCGCGCCATCGTCGAAGCGGCGCGCACCGGAGAGATCGGCGACGGCCGGGTCTTCGTCCTGCCGGTCGAGCAGGGCTACAACATCCGGACCGGCGAGCTGGACGTGAACTGAGCGCATCCCGAGTCCGCCCCGGGCCCGGCCGTCAGCGGCCCGCCCCGCTTCCCATTGACTGCATTTCGTCGCGAGCCCGGACCCGGCAGGAATGCGCCATGCCGCCGGGCCGCCGCGCCAAGGAGCGCGCCCGATGAATTCTTCCGATACGGCCTGGATGCTCGTCGCCACTGCGCTCGTCCTGCTCATGACCCCGGCGCTCGCGTTCTTCTACGGCGGCCTGGTCCGGTCGAAGAACGCGCTCAACACGATGATGATGAGCTTCATCTCGATGGGGTTCGTCGGCGTGTTGTGGGCGATCGTCGGCTACTCGCTGGCGTTTGGCGCCGGCGGCCGGTGGATCGGTGACCTGTCCCACTCGTTTCTCCGCGGCGTCGGCCTCGAGGCGCAGGGCACCATCCCGCACGTGCTCTTCATGGCCTATCAGGGCACGTTCGCGATCATCACGGCGGCGCTGATCTCCGGCGCCATCGTCGAGCGGATGCGGTTTTCCGCCTACGTCACCTTCATCTCGCTGTGGGCGCTCGTCGTCTACAGCCCGGTGGCGCACTGGGTGTGGGGCGGCGGCTGGCTGGCGACCTGGGGGGCGCTCGATTTCGCCGGCGGCACGGTGGTCCACGTCAACGCCGCGATCGCGGCGCTGGTCGCGGCGATGCTGCTCGGCCGCCGCCAGGACTACCCGTCGGCCTCGCTCCTGCCGCACAACATCCCGTTCACGCTGCTCGGCTCAGGCCTGCTCTGGTTCGGCTGGTTCGGCTTCAACGCCGGCAGCGCGCTCGCTGCCAGCCCGATCGCCGCGCTGGCGTTCGTCACGACGATGCTGGCGCCGGCGGCGACGCTGGTGGTCTGGACCTTCCTCGACCTGCTGCGATCGGGCAAGCCCACCGCCGTCGGCGCGGCGACGGCGATCGTCGTCGGGCTGGTCGCGATCACCCCGGCCGCCGGCTTCATCAGCCCGATAAGCGCGATCGCGCTCGGCGGGCTGGCCGCCATTCCGAGCTATCTGGCGTTGATGATCCGGGTCAAGACTTCGCTGGACGACTCGCTCGACGTCGTCGCCGCGCACGGCATCGGCGGCACCGTCGGCGCGCTCCTGACCGGCGTCTTCGCGCAGAAGAGCCTCAACGGCATCGCCGACGGCGCGCTCTTCGGCAACCCGTTCCAGCTCGTGATCCAGGCCGGCGCCATCCTGGCGGTGCTGGCGTACAGCGGCATCGCCAGCTTCTTCTTATTGAAGCTGGTCGGACTGGTGGTCCCGCTCCGGGCCTCGGAGACCGAGGAGACCGAGGGCCTCGACGTCAGCCTGCACGGCGAGGAAGCGTACCTGCACGAAGGCTAGCCGCGGATTCGTAGGCGGCCCTGCGCTACTTTCGACCTGATAGCGCTGCCTCGCCTCCGCGGCCCGGAGAAAGCCATCCACGGATTCCACGGATGTACGCGGATGAACACGGAGTGGTCACGCCGGGCTGGCCGGCGGCGCAACGCGCCGCGGCGCGAGGCGGCAGCGGCCGAGCGAACACCCCTCAGAGCTCGAGCGGGGTGCTCGCGGGCTCCTGCCGCCTAACGCCCCCGCCGGACGCATATACCCGGCGGCGGCCAGCTCCAGTCACGCCGGGATCCCTCTGTGGAGATCCGTGCCGTCCGTGTCGTCCGCGTCTAGTGTTCTGACAATCTGTGCCACCCCGAGAAGACCATCCACGGATTCCACGGATGTACGGGATGAACACGGAGTGGTCACGCCGGGCTGGCCGGCGGCGGCCAGCCGCAGTCACGCCGGGATTCCTCTGTGGAGATCCGTGCCGTCCGTGTCGCCCGCGGTCTAGTGTTCTGACGATCTGTGCCACCCCGAGAAGGCCATCCACGGATTCCACGGATGCACGCGGATGAACACGGAGTGGTCACGCCAGGCTGGCCGGCGGCGCCATGCGCCGCGGCGCGAGGCGGCAGCGGCCGAGCGAACACCCCTCAGAGGTCGAGCGGGGTGCTCGCTGGCTCCTGCCGCCTAACGCCCCCGCCGGACGTAACATCGGGCGGCGGCCAGCCGCAAGTCACGACGGGATCCCTCTGTGCGGCTTCAGCCAAGTGCTGAAATTGTGAAACAGCGGGACCTACGCTGCCGCGACGTAGGGCTGATAGACCGGCCTCGCCCTGCGACCGGACAAAGCCAATCCACGGATTCCACGGATGCACGCGGATGAACACGGAGTGGTCACGCCGGGCTGGCCGGCGGCGCCATGCGCCGCGGCGCGAGGCGGCAGCGGCCGAGCGAACACCCCTCAGAGGTCGAGCGGGGTGCTCGCGGGCTCCTGCCGCCTAACGCCCCCGCCGGACGTAACATCGGGCGGCGGCCAGCCGCAGTCACGACGGGATCCCTCTGTGCGGCTTCAGCCAAGTGCTGAAATTGTGAAACAGCGGGACCTACGCTGCCGCGACGTAGTGTTCTGACAGATCCGGCCTCGCCCTGCGACCGGACAAAGCCAATCCACGGATTCCACGGATGTACGCGGATGAACACGGAGTGGTCACGCCAGGCTGGCCGGCGGCGCCATGCGCCGCGGCGCGAGGCGGCAGCGGGCGAGCGAACACCCCTCAGAGGTCGCACGGGGTGCTCGTGGGCTCCTGCCGCCTAACGCCCCCGCCGGACGTAACATCGGGCGGCGGCCAGCCGCAGTCACGACGGGATCCCTCTGTGCGGCTTCAGCCAAGTGCTGAAATTGTGAAACAGCGGGACCTACGCTGCCGCGACGTAGGGCTGATAGACCGGCCTCGCCCTGCGACCGGACAAAGCCAATTCGCGGATTCCACGGATGCACGCGGATGAACACGGAGTGGCCAGGTCTGGCTGGCGGGCGGCGCCACGCGCCGCGGCGCGAGGCGGCAGCGGCCGAGCGAACACCCCTCAAAGGTCGAGCGGGGTGCTCGCGGGCTCCTGCCGCCTAACGCCCCCGCCGGACGCATACATCCGGCGGCGGCCAGCCGCAGTCACGGCGGGATCCTTCCGTGTAAATCCGTGCCATCCGTCTTGTCCGCGGCTCCGGTCGTCGACGGCCTGCGGCCGTTGGTGGTCAGCGGGAACCGCGGCCTAGAGCAGGCGCAGGAGCGCGCTCTCGGTGTAGAGCAGCGCCGACAGGACAATCAGCAGCTTGACGACGAGCGGCGTCATCTCCCTGATCCAGTCGAGCGGCGTGTAGGAGCTGTCGAGATCGCGCTGGATGAAGGCGTAGGCGACGACCGACTGCGCGCAGCCCATGTGCGTCCAGCAGCCGCCGAGCGCGTAGCCGATGACCTGCGCCATCGCGAACAGGTGCAGCGCGCCGGGGTCGAGGCCGTGAAGAGCCCGCGAGCCGAAATCCGCGACGACGTTGTTGTCGAGAATCGCGGAGAGCGTCGTCGAGGCGAGGAACTGCGCAAAGGCGACGTGGGCGTGCCCGAGGGTCTGGACGCCGGCGGTGATCAGGGTCTGCAGTCCCGCGAAGAAGCCCGACGTGGTGAGCAGCGTGATCGAGAGGAACAGCGGAAACAGGAAGTAATACTCCGCGTATTCGGCGCGCGCCTCCTCGAGGGCGAGCCCCCGCATCCTCGGGATGCGGGCGACCGCCGGCCAGGCCGCCAGGAAGCCGGCGGCGCCGGCGAGAAACAGCGGCACCTGGTGGTAGACGCCGTGGACCCCGAGCATGGCGATGAAGGGGAGGAGCGCCAGGGCGCCAATCTTCTGGGCCCGCCGCCGCCGCCGCGCCATCGCATCGAGGACCTCGCCGACCGCCAGCTCCGCCTGCAGCGCCGCTTCGTAGTTGCCCGCCTCGTCGAACAGATAGTGTCGGTCGAGCCCGTCGGCGAGCTCCTCGGCGACGAAGTGTCCGAGCAGCAGCCGGCGGACTTCCTCGGGGACGTCCTCGCGAATCATCGCGATCCCGAGCGGCTCGCCGGCCCGGATCCGGTCGCTGACCCGGCGGCCCCACGGCTCGGGCCCGGCGTGCGCGTCGACGAGCTCGACCGCGCTCAGCACCTCGCCGTGGCGCGTGGCCTGGAGGAACCGGACGTCCGCGGCGTTGGCGTCGAGAATGTCCATGTCGGTCAGGTTGACGCGCTGCCCGCGCAGCCGGCCGCCTAGCTCCCAGGCAATCACCAGGTAGGCCGCCACCGCCGCCGGGCCGCAGTAGAGCAGGAAGAAGGCGTTACCGAGCTGGGGATAAAGGTTCGCCTTCATGATCAGGTTGGGCGGCTCGCCGTAGGCCAGCCACACGCCGCAGATCGTCGTCACCGCGGTGCAGATCATGACCGTGTAGCGCGCCGCCCCGGCAGGAGTGCCGCCGACCATCAGGATGATCGCCAGCGTCCGGATCGTCAGCCCGACCATCGAGACGCCGTCGAGGACGCCCGAGGCGAGCGCGACGAACGCCGTCACCGTGATGATCGTCGGCACGAGCAGCCCCTGATTGCGGCGCAGGAGCGTGAACGCGATGCCCTCGAGCAGCCGCGTCTGGGCGATGACGGCGACGAAGAACGTCAGGCCGAGGATGAAGAGCATCGTGTCGGCGTGAACGAGATCGTCGAGTCCGTGAAAAGTGAGGAGGTGCTCGCGCACCCACGCGCCGCCGCCGTGGGCGGCGATCTCTTCGTGCCAGCCGGACGTCGCCAGACCGGCGAAGGTCGCGACGATGACCAGCAGCATGCCGTAGGTCAGCGCGTTCTTGTGGATCTGGTACTTGAAGGAGCCGAGCAGGAACAGCCCCAGAATCGTCGCCATCACTTCCGCCGCCAGCAGGCCGAGGGGCATCGGCGTGACGCGTCCCGCCGCCAGCACCAGCACGGCGGTCGCCGCGCAGCCGATCATGAAGGCGCGGCCGGGAATGACGACCGGAGCGTGCGGCGACGGCGGCGTGGGCTCGTTCATTGCGCTGCTGGGCGGTCGTATCGCTGAGGCGGCTCGCCTCAGTGTAAGGCATGCGTCTTCGCGGATGCTCCGGATCTTCGAAACAGGAACGATGCTGACGGCAGGTGGACCGAAGTCCGTCCCGCCGCTCCCTTCCGGGCTCCCCGAGGGGTACAATCGCTGGATGCTCCCGTATCGACGACGCCTCGCCTACGCCTTCCGCACCTTCTTCTCCATCCTCGACCATTCGCGCGTGCCGGACGACGTCGGTGCCGCGCTCGCTGCTTCGGCCGTGTCCGCCGCCGCGCCGGCCCCCGCCGCCGCGCCGACGCCCGCCGCCGCGCCGGCCCCCGCCGCGCCGCCGTCCGATCGCGCCCTGCAGCTCCTCGGCGCTGCTCCAGCGCGACGGCCGCCTGCTCGACTTCCTGATGGAGGACATCGCGGCCTACGGCGACGCCCAGATTGGCGCCGCGGCCCGGGACGTGCACGCCGGCTGCCGCAGGCGTGCTGACGAAATACCTCGCGGTCGCGCCGGTTCTCGACGAGGCGGAGGGGGACACCCTGGTGGTCGACCGGACGGCCGACCCCGCGCGGCTCAAGGCTGGTCGGCAATGTCGTCGGCGATCCGCCGCACCGCGGGATCGTCCGGCACCGCGGCTGGGAGGCGTCGCCGCGTCGATCTGCCGCCGATGATCGAGACCGGCCGCGCCATCCTGGCGCCGGCCGAAGTCGAAGTGCCGTAGCCGGGATTCCTGCCGTGCACGAACGCTTCGTCGTCGGCATCGATCTCGGGACCACCAACTGCGCCCTCGCGTACGCGGATACCGCCGCGGAGCAGCCGCGCGTCGTGGCGCTGCCGGATTCCGCAGCTGGTCAGCGCCGGAGAGGTGCAGCCCCGCCCGCTGCTGCCGTCGTTCCTCTACCTCCCGGGGGAGCTGGATTTTCCGGCCGGCAGCACCGCGCTGCCGTGGGACCCGCAGCCGGCTCACGTCGTCGGCGAGCTCGCGCAGGAATCGCGGCGCCGAGAACCCGTTGCGGCTCGTCGCCTCGGCCAAGTCGTGGCTGTCGCACGGCGGGGCGCGAGCGCACGGCGCCGATCCTGCCGTGGGGCGCGCCCGAAGAGATGCCCGCGCATCTCGCCGGTCGAGGCGTCAGCCGGCTACCTGCGCCACCTCGCCGCCGCCTTCGACGCGGCGGTCGCCGGCGGACGCCGCGGAGCTCGCGCTCGCGCAGCAGGACGTGCTCGCTCACCGTGCCGGCCTCGTTCGACGACGAGGCCCGCGAGCTGACGCTGCGAGGCGGCGCGGCGGCGGGGCTCGAGCAGGTCACGCTGCTCGAGGAGCCGCAGGCCGCCTTCTACGCCTGGCTCGACGCGCGTCGGCGACCAGCTGGCGCCGGCGCGTCACGGTCGGCGACCTGATCCTCGTCTGCGACGTCGGCGGCGGCACGACCGACTTCAGCCTGATCGCCGTGGCCGAGCGCGACGGCGACCTCGCCCTCGAGCGCGTCGCCGTCGGCGAGCACATCCTGCTCGGCGGCGACAACATGGACCTGGCGCTCGCCCGCCTGCTCCAGCAGCGCCTCGAGGCGGCCGGCCATCAAGCGTCGACACCTGGCAGCTGCACGGCCTCTGGCATCAGTGCCGGCTCGCCAAGGAGGCGCTGCTCGCCGACCCGTCGCAGCGCGAGCGGCCGGTCACCCTGCTCGGCCGCGGCTCGCGCCTCGATCGGCGCGGCGATCACGACGGCGCTGACGCAGGACGACGTGAACCAGGTGCTGCTGCGACGGCTTCTTCCCGGCGGTGGCCAGCACCGAGCTGCCGGCGCGGGCAGCGCCGCGTCGGCCTGCAGGAGCTCGGGTCTGCCGTACGCGGCGGACGCGGCGGTGACCCGCCACCTCGCCCGCTTCCTGTCCCGCCAGACGGCGAGCCCGGGTGCCGCGCCGATGCGGCGCGGGCGCGGCGGGCTCGCCTGTCCGACGCACGTGCTGTTCAACGGCGGCGTGATGAAGGCCGCCGGCGCTCCGCGCCCGGGTCGTCGAGGTGCTGAGCCAGCTGGCTGGTGCAGGAAGGCTTCGAGCCGCTCGACGACCGGCACGTGCTCGAGACGCGCCCGATCTCGATCGCGCCGTCGCGCGCGGCGCGGCGTACTACGGGCTGGCGCGGCGCGGCCGCGGCATCCGGATCCGCAGCGGCGCCCCGCGCACCTACTACGTCGGCATCGAGAGCGCGATGCCGGCGGTGCCGGGGCTGCCCGCGCCGCTCAAGGCGCTCTGCGTGGTGCCGTTCGGGATGGAGGAGGGCAGCCAGCGCTGCCGATTCCCGATCGTGAGTTCGGCCTGGTGGTCGGCGAGCCGGCGGAGTTCCGGTTCCTGAGCTCGACGGTCCGCAAGGGCGATCGCGCCGGCACGCTGATCGAGGACTGGGGCGACGACCTCGAGGAGCTCGGGCCGCTCGACGTCACGCTGCAGATCGACGGGGAGCGAGGACGAGGTCGTGCCGGTCACGCTCGAGAGCCGCGTCACCGAGGTCGGCACCATCGAGCTCTGGTGCGTGGCGCGCGACGGCCCGCAGCGCTGGAAGCTCGAGCTGCAGCATCCGCGAGCAGCGACGACCTGACCGCGGCCCGGTCGCTCGTCGGCATCGATCTCGGGCACCACCAACTCCGCGCTGGCCTGGGCCGCGCGATCGCGGCCCGATGCGCCTGTTCGACGTGCCGCAGGTCGTCGCCGCGGGAGAGATCGGACGGCAGCCGACGCTGCCGTCCTTCCTCTACTTTCCGACCGCGGCGGAGCAGGCCGCCGGACAGCTGCCCGGGACCTCGGGCGCCGAGCCGGTGGCCGGCGTCTTCGCGCGCGATCACGGCGCCCTCCTTCCGGCCAGGCAGATCGCGTCCGCGAAGTCCTGGCTGGCCAACGCCGTCGGTCGATCGCACGCGCCGCTGCTGCCGTGGGCGTGGACGAAGCGCCGCGGAACTGTCGCCGGTCGAGGCCTCGGCCCGCCTGCTCGAGCATCTCCGCGACGCCTGGAATCGCGAACCGCCCGCCGGCGCGGCCGGCGGCCGGATCGACCAGCAGGCCGTTGTCCTGACCGTGCCGGCCTCGTTCGACGAGGAGGCGCGCGAGCTGACGCTGGCGGCGGCGCGCACCGCCGGCCTGCCGGCCGTCACGCTGCTCGAGGAGCCGCTGGCGGCGCTCTACGCATGGATCGCCGCGCATCCGCGCGAGCTCCGCGCCAGCCTCACGCCCGGCGCGCTCGTCCTCGTCTGCGACGTCGGCGGCGGCACGACCGACTTCAGCCTGATGCGCGCGGCTGACGAAAACGGGGCGCTGGTGTTCGAGCGCATTGCGATCGGCGAGCATCTGCTGCTCGGCGGCGACAACCTCGACGCTCGCGCTCGCGGCGCTGGTCGAGGCAGCGGATCGGCGGCGCCGCGCGGCTGTCGCTCGCTCAGCGGCAGATCCTGCGGCGCAAGTGCAGCGCCGCCAAGGAACAGCTGCTCTCGGCGTCCGGCCCGGACAGGCTGCCGATCACGCTCCTCGGCGGCGGCAGCGGCGTCGTCGGCGGCGGGCTCAGCACCGAGCTGACCCGCGCGGACGTCGTCGGCGCGCTCTGCGACGGTTTCCTGCCGCTGACCGCCGCCGAGGATCTGCCGGCGCGGAACCGCCGGGCCGGCCTGCGCGAGCTCGGCCTGCCCTACGAGAGCGAGCCGGCGATCACGCGGCATCTCGCGGCGTTCCTGACTCGTGCCGCGGCGGTTGCCGGGCGCGGCGCGCCGATGGCGGCGCCCGACGCGGTGCTGTTCAACGGCGGCTTCTTCACCCCGGCGCTGGCCCGGGCGCGCGTGCTCGACGCGCTGACGGCGTGGTCGGGCCGACGCCCGGCGGTGCTCGAGAACGACCGCCCCGAGGCCGCGGTCGCGATCGGCGCCGCCTTCTATGCCAGGCTGCGCAGCCGGCCGGACGCCGCGCGGCGCTGGCTGATCCGCGCCGGCGCGTCGCGGACCTACTACCTCGGCGTCGCGGCCGAGGGCAGCGCGGCGGCGGTCTGCGTGATGCCGCGCGGCACCGAAGAAGGGACACGCTTCACGCTCGACCGCACCTTCACCGTCGTGGCGAACCAGCCGTCGACGTTCACGCTCTACAGCAGCCTGTCGCGCGTCGACCCGCTCAATGCCGTCGTGACGTTCTCCGCGGACGAGGACGTCCAGCGCCACGCGCCGCTCGTCACCGCGCTGCGCTACGGCAAGCGGTCGCGGCGGCTGCCCGTCGCCGTCCGCCTCGCCGCGGCCTACACCGAGACGGGCACGCTGGAGCTGTGGTGCGAGTCGATCGAGACCGAGCACCGCTGGCGGCTGTCGTTCAACCTGCGCGGTGCCGGATACAGCGGCGACGGCGAGGACGGCGAGGACGGTGAAGACAGCGAGGACAGCGAAGCGGACCTGCCGGCCGCCGGCGCGGGCGCCATGGTGGTCGTGGGCGACGAGGCGGTGAGGACGGCGTGCGGACTGGTGGCCGGCGTCTTCGGGACGCCAGGCGGCGGCGGACCAGGTGAGCTGACCGCGGCGCTCGAGCTCGCACTCGGCCACGGCCGGCCGTCATGGCCGCTTGCGGTGCTTCGCGCCCTGGCGGACGCCCTCCTCGAGCATGCCGGCGGCAGGAAGCGGAGCGCCGCGCACGAGGTGCGATGGCTGAACCTGGCCGGCTTCTGCGCGCGGCCCGGGTTCGGGGCGCCGGCGGACCCATGGCGGGTGGCGGAACTGCGGAAGGTCTACGCCGCCGGGCTGGTCTTCCCCCGCGACGTGCAATGCCAGGTCGAATGGCTCGTCCTGTGGCAGCGGGTCAGCGGCGGTTTCACGGCGGGCCAGCAGCGCGAGCTCGCCGGGCGCGTCGCTGCGCAGCTCGGGCTCGGCCAGAAGAAATCGCCGCGGCTCAATGCCCAGATCGATCGCGAAGCGTGGCGGCTGCTCGCCGGGCTCGAGCGGATCGACGCTGCCGAGCGGGTGAAAATCGGCGACCGCCTGGCGGAACTGGTGAAGAAGGAGCCGCGCAATACGGCGCGGCTGTGGGCGCTCGGCCGCGCCGGCGCGCGTGTGCCCGGCTACGGGCCGCTGAACGCGGTCGTCCCCGAAGCCGCCGCCCGGCGCTGGATCGAAGCTCTCCTCGCGCTCCGGGAGCTCACGCCCGAGGCGGCCGACGCGGTCGTCCGCCTCGCCGCACTGACCGGCGATCCGGCGCGGGACCTGCCGGCGGCGGCGCGGCAGGCCGCCGCGGCGCGCCTCGCGGCAGCGGGCGTGCCGGCGGACGTCGTCGCCCCTCTCGAGGTCGTTCAGCCCGCGGATCCGGCCGCGGCACGCGACGCCTCTGGTGAATCGCTGCCGGAAGGGCTCAGCCTCGACGCCTCCTCCGACGGCCGTGAACTCGAGGGGGCGCTCGCGCCCCCGCTGCAGGGCAGGTAATCACGATGGACAATCCCGTCGATGTGCTGGTCGTCGGCGCCGGGCCGGTCGGCCTGGCGTGCGCGATCGAGGCGAAGCGCCAGGGCCTCAGTGCCCGGGTGATCGACAAGGGCGCGCTGGTCAACTCGATTGTCGGCTATCCGGCGCGCATGGAGTTCTTCTCGACGCCGGATCTGATCGAAATCGGCGGCTATCCGTTCCCCGTCCAGGGCTACAAGCCGATGCGCGAGGAGGCGATCGAGTACTACCGCGGCGTCGCGGCGCAGGAGCAGCTCGACATCCGCCTCTACGAACGGGTCGACCGGGTCGACGGGGCGGTTGGCCGGCTTCACGGTGACCGACCGACGCGTGCCACGCACCGCGCCGCGCACATCGTCATCTCGACCGGCTTCTTCGACCAGCCGAATCGTGCTCGGCGTGCCGGGCGAGGACCTGCCGAAGGTCACGCATTACTACCGCGAGCCGTACCCGCTACGTCCGGCAGAAGGTCGCGGTCATCGGCGCGCGGAACTCGGCCGCCAAGGCCGCGCTCGACTGCTACCGCCACGGCGCCGAGGTGACGCTCATCGTCCGCGGTCCGCGACCTTGTCGGACAAGATCAAATACTGGATCAGGCCGGACCTCGAGAACCGCATCAAGGAGGGCAGCATCCGCGCCTACTTCGACACCACCGTCGAGGCGATCGAGCCGGCCTCGATCTCGCTGCGCACCCCGACGGGCCCGTCGTCATCGACAACGACTGGGTGCTGGCGATGACCGGCTATCACCCCGACTACGCCTTTCTCGAGCGCCTCGGCATCGCGATCGGCGACGATGCCTGCCGCACGCCGGTGCTCGATCGCGGCGCACGTTCGAGACGACGCGGCCCGGGGTCTATCTGGCCGGGACGGTGTGCGGCGGGCTATCAGACCGGGCGGTGGTTCATCGAGAACGGCCGCCTCACGCGCGGGAGATCGCCCAGCACGTCGCCAGCGGCCGAGCTGACCGGATTCCATTCGATCGGATTCACTGGAAGACCGCTGAATAGCTGAGTTTACTGACGTGATTCAGGACAGATTCCCCGCTTGCACCTGCCGTTGAGCCTTCTGTAACTGCAGAGCCGTCTATGTTCCAGACACGCAACTCTGCCGTAGATCCCCATTTTTCGGCCTATTATTACGCGATAGTGTAAAACTTACGAACGGTAGAGTTCACGAGGCGTTGCGGCCCAGTCCGAGCTCTACATCGCTCGGTGTAATAAGGCGCAATTCAGCCGTTTTCGGCGCTGGAACCAACCTTGCCCTTGGTCAGGGCGGCGGCCTCGCCGCCATCACCAACTTATCGACGTCAGCTTCATGCCTGGTCCGGAAGCCACTGTGCTCCCTGGCGGGCGACCCGCGCGCGCTGCGGTGCGCTTGGATGCGACAGGTGTGAAGCCGCTTAGCCGAGGAATACCATCGCTATGAACATCCGCACCCAGTCTCCCCACGCCCTCCTGCTGCGCGCTGGCAGCGCCGCGTGCGCCCTGCTCCTTGCCGGGACCGCCAGTGCCCAGACGATTGCGCTCAAAGACGGCAACGCCACGACCTTGCGGGGAGGCGCCTACGCGTCGAAAAATTTCGGCAGCGAGCCGGTGTTCGAGACGCGCGCCAGCGGCGACGCGACCTACGTCCGCCGGGGGTTGCTCAAGTTCGATACGGCGAACACGATTCCTGCCGGCGCTTCGATCGCCTCGGCGACGCTGACCGTCACGGTGGCGGGGGGCAGCAACAGCGAGAGCCGGCTGATCTCGGCCTTCCAGGTCAAGACGTCCTACAACGAGGCCGTGGTGTCGTGGCGGGATTGGCAGTCCTCGTCGCCGTGGTCGACCGGCGGCGGCGACCTCGGCAACCGCTACGACCGCAAGACCGTATCGGGGGTGGCCGGCTCAAAGGTCACTTTCGACGTCACCGCCCTGGTGCAGGGGGTGGTGCGCGGCGACTTCGGCTCGCGGTATACGCGGATCGCGCTCATCGATGAAGGCGGGTCCAGCCGCGACTCCTACAAGGCGCTGCATTCGGACGAGGCCGCGAGCGAGGCGAACCGGCCGGTGCTCACCGTGACGCTCGGTTCCGGCACGACCACGTCCGCACCGTCCACGACCCAGACGGCCCCGTCGACCTCGACCACCTCATCGACGCAGCTCCGGGTCCTTCGGTCCAACACCCACCACGGCGGCTACGGCACCGACGGCCGCTACGACACCGACCGAATCGCGACCTGGGTCGCCAAGATGTCGCCGGACGTCGTGATGCTGAACGAGATCGAGAAGTACACCGGCTGGGGCAACCAGGACCAGCCCGAGGTCTACAAGAAGCTCATCGAAGCGAAGACCGGCAAGCAGTGGTACTACGTGTTCGCGCAGGAATTCGGCAACTGGGATTCGAACGGCAAGGGCAACCTGATTCTGTCGCGGGTTCCGTTCACCATGAAGGATCGCAAGGCGCTCGTCTACAACGGCGACCGCAGCATCGCCGAGGCGGCCATCACCTGGAACGGCCGTCCGATCACCTTCATCCTCACGCACCTCGATCCGGATTCGCAGTCCCTGCGCTTGAAGCAGGCCTCCGAGGTCACGTCGTGGGCGGCGTCGGAACCGGAGAACAAGATTCTGACCGGCGACATGAATGCCTGGCCGGATCAGACCTCGATCGCCCAGATCAACAAGTACCTTCTACGACTCCTGGGACGTCGCGGCCGCGAAGGGCAAGGCGATCGCCTTCTCCGGCAATTCCGGCGAGACCAAGAAGGGGCGCATCGACTACATCTTCTACTCGAAGGGCTCGCCGCACCTGACCGTGAAGTCGTCGCAGGTCTACGACACGCGCAGCTCGAGCGGCGTGATGCCGTCGGACCATCGCCCGGTCCTGACGACGTTCGAAGTCCGGTAGTCAAGCCGCGCGCGGCGGCCGGATCTCCTCCGGTCGCCGCGGCGCCTCAATCCAGGCACGCGATCAGCAGGGCAGTGTCGGCGCCCCGACCAGCTCGCGGATGGTGGCGAGCACGACATCCGGGGTCGCCGGCTTGGTCAGGAACGCGTCGCATTTCGCCGCCGCCGCCCGCTCCCGATCGTGGAGGAAGACGCAGGCCGAGATGATGATCACCGGGAGCGACGGTCCCGGCAGCGTCTTGATGCGCTGCAGCAGCTCGAACCCGTCCACGAACGGCATCTGGAGATCCAGCAGGACGATCGCCGGCCGATGGACCGCGATGTCCGCCATCGCGCCCCGCGAATCCCCGAGCGCGGTCACGTCGTAGCCAAAGCCCCGCAGATATTCCGCGTACGCCTCCCGGCTGTCCCCGTCGTCGTCGATGAGCAGGCATCGTGGCATCCTGCCCCCGGTGCAAGACTGGGGGCCGCCGCCGAATGCCTGCAACTCGTTGCGGGTGACGCGGATGATCCGGCCGGGCTGGGTAAAAAGGGCCTGCCGCTGTCGGCAGGATGACGTGAGCTCAGCGGTCGCGGCTACCGCGGCACAGCCCGGTAAATCGACACCGCCACGAAGGCGCCGAGCACCGAAGAGAGTCCCATGACGGCGACGGAGTGGGAGCTCGTCAGGAAGGACAGGGCGCCACCCGCGGCGGCGCCGAGGAGGGCCACGCCCGTCATGGCTTTCTGGCTGCGCCGCTTCAGCGTTCGCGGGCAGCGGTGGCCGTCGCCCAGGTAGCCGCCGCAATCAGGACACGTGGCCATTGATAGCGGCCATTCTACCCGCGTTCGAGCTGCCGCGGCCGGCGCGTCCCATCAGCCGCGGCGCCCCTGGCAGACCCGTCCGGTACAGCGCGGGCGGTGACTGCGGGTATGATACGGGCGGCGCGCGCTGTGTGCGCTTCCCGCAGGAGCCCTGGCGATGATTCCGACCGAACCGATCGGCAGTCTTCCCCGCACCCCCGAGCTCCTCGAGGCGGTGGAGCGCAGCGACAGCGAGGATCCGGCGCTCGACGCGCTCTGTATGAAGCCGCGATTCGCGACACGATCGAGCGATTCGAGGCGACCGGCTCGCCGGTGATCACCGACGGCGAGCAGCGCAAGTATCACAACTTCTGGACCTACTCGCGTCCACGGCCTGCCCAACACCGCCCCCGACGGCTTCCGCATCCCGTTCAGCGCCGGGCACACCCGGCGCATGCCGCGGCTCACGGCCGGCCCGTTCCGCTACCAGCGCTACGCCGACAGCTATCTCGACGTCGCCAGGCGCTACGCGCACCTGCCGCTCAAGCAGGCGGTCATCTCGCCGTCGGCGCTGAGCCTGATGTATCCCGCCGAGGGCATCGAGGGCTACTCGCGCGAGCAGTTCATCGACGACCTGCTCGCCGAACACGAGACCGAGATCCGCCGCTGCTTCGCCAAAGGGGCGTACAAGGTGCAGATCGACTTCACCGAGGGCCGGCTGGCGATGAAGATCGATCCGACCGGCGAGCTCCTGCAACAGCTTCATCGATCTGAACAACCTCGCCCTCGCGCGATTCACGGCCGAGGAGCGGCAGCGCATCGGCGTCCACACCTGTCCGGGCGGCGACCGCGATTCGACCCACAGCGCCGACGTCGACTACGCCGACTCCTGCCCAGCCTGTTTCAGCTGAACGTCGGCAACTTCTACATCGCGCTCGCCGGCGAGCGCCGATCGCGACCACGTCCTCGAGGATCATCCAGCCGCTACATCCAGCCCGGAGCAGCGCATCTTCGTCGGCGTCGTCGCGCCGATCGACCCGCATATCGAGACGCCGGAGGAGGTCCGCGACCGCGTCCTCGAGGCGGCCCGATACATCCCGATCGAGCAGCTGGGCACCACCGACGACTGCGGCTTCTCGCCCTTTTGCGACGACACGCTCCACCAGCCGCGACGTCGCGTTCGCGAAAATCCGGCGCGTGTCGACGGGACCGCCCTGCGCGCCGCGGCTCTCGGAGTCGGCTGATGGCCGTTCCGCAGGACGAGGACGACTGCTCCGCTCGGTCGGCGCTCCAGAACGCCAGCAGCATCCTGCTGGCGCGGCAGCGCGCCGAAGAGGAGCTGCTGCGCACTCAGGAGGCGCTGCGCTCAGAGCAGGAGCGGCTGAAGGCGGCGCTGAGCGCCGCCGGGCACCGGCACCTTCCGGTGGAACGTCAAGACCAACCTGGTCGAGTGGGACGGCAATCTCGATCGGCTGCTCGGGCTGCAGTCGACCGGGGCCGGCCAGTCGTTCGAGGCGTTCGTTTCGCCGCCGTGCATCCACGAGGACCGCCCCGCCGTCCTGGCGGCGATGGAGCGCTGCGCGCGCCGAGGTCGGCGACTTCGAGATGGAGTTCCGCGTCGTCTGGCCCGACGGCAGCGTGCGCTGGATCAGCGACAAGGGCAGGGCGTTTGCCGACGAGGACCGCCGGGCCGATCTACATGACCGGCGCCTGCGCCGACATCATCGAACCGCCGCGCCGGCGAGGAGGCGCTGCGCGAGAACGAAGAGCGGCTGCGCGCGATGTTCAACCAGGCGGCGGTCGGGATCGCGGTCGCCGGGCTCGACGGCCGCTTCCTCGAGATGAACCGGAAATTCAACGAGATCGTCGGCTACTCGCCGGACGAGCTGCGCGGCCTGACCTTCGCCGCCCTGACCCATCCGGACGACCGGGACGGGACCGCGACCCTCGTCGCCCAGCTGCTCGAGCGGCGACACCTTCGAGTACGCGACCGAGAAGCGCTACCTCCGCAAGGACGGTTCCGCGGTCTGGAGCCTGACCAGTGTCGCCCTGCTCCGCGACAGCGGCGGCCGGCCGCAGCGGTTCCTCGGCGTCATCGAGGACATCACGGCGAGGAAGCGCACCGAGGAGGCGTTGCGCGAAGGGGAGCAACGCTCCCGCCAGCTCGCCAGCGCGCTTCAGGACGAAACCCGGGTGCTCGAGCTGCTCAACGAAACCGGGCGCGCGCTCGCGTCGACGCTCGACCTGCAGTCGCTGCTGCAGGCCGTGACCGACGCGGCCACCGCGCTGAGCGGCGCGCGATTCGGCGCCTTCTTCTACACCACGACGAACGACAGCGGCGACGCGCTGCTGCTCTACACCCTGTCGGGCGCCCCGCGCGAGGCCTTCGACAAGTTCGGGCAGCCCCGGGCCACGGCGCTCTTCGGCCCGACGTTCCGCGGCGATGCCCCGATCCGCTTCGGACGACATTCTCGAGGACCCGCGCTACGGCCGGATGTCACCGCATCACGGCATGCCGGCCGGGCACCTGCCGGTCCGCAGCTACCTCGCGGTGCCGGTCCGGTCGCGCACCGGGGAGGTCATCGGCGGGCTGTTCTTCGGCCATCCCGAGCCGCGGCGTCTTCACCGAGCGCACCGAGCGGCTGATTGTCGGCGTCGCCGCGCAGGCCGGCATCGCCATCGACAACGCCCGGCTCTACGAAGCGGCGCAGAAGGCCGCCGCCGAGCGCAAGGCGCTGCTCGAAAGCGAGCGCGCCGCGCGCAGCGCCGCCGAGCGGCTGAGCGAGGTGAAGGACGAGTTCCTCGCGACCCTCTCCCACGAGCTGCGCACGCCGCTCAACGCCATCCTCGGCTGGTCGCAGGTGCTCCGCAGCGGACCGAAGAATCCCGGCGATCTCCTGCAAGGGGCTCGAGACCATCGAGCGCAACGCGCGCGTCCAGACGCAGCTCATCGAGGACCTGCTCGACATGAGCCGGATCACCTCCGGCAAGCTGCGCCTCGACATCCAGCATCGATCCAGCCGGCGGAGTTCGTCGACGCCGCCATCGAGACCGTCCAGCCGGCCGCCGACGCCAAGGGCATCCGTGCTCGAGCGCCTCGCTCGATGACGAGGCCGGCCCGATCGTCGGCGACGCGGCGCGGCTGCAGCAGGTCGTCTGGAACCTGCTGTCGAACGCCATCAAGTTCACGCCCAGGGGCGGCCGGGTCCAGGTCGTCGGTGGCGCGCGGTGAGAGCTCCGCACATCGAGCTCACCGTCGCGGACACCGGCGTCGGCATCAAGCCGGAGTTCATCCCGTACCTGTTCGAGCGCTTCCGCC
This sequence comes from uncultured Acidobacteriota bacterium, assembly GCA_963750475.1. Lineage (GTDB taxonomy): Bacteria > Acidobacteriota > Vicinamibacteria > Vicinamibacterales > 2-12-FULL-66-21 > JALZOC01. The sequence goes on along the minus strand of CAVVQQ010000002.1, from coordinate 3,868,826 downwards.
AGGCGGACGCGTCGACGACACGGGCCTACGGCGGCCTCGGCCTGGGCCTGTCGATCGTCAAGAGCCTGGTGGAGCTGCACGGCGGCACGGTCAGCGTCGACAGCCCGGGCGAGGGGCGCGGCACGACGGTGACGGGTCGAGCTGCCGGTGGCCGCCGCCCCGGACGCCAGCCGCGACTCGAGCGGCCGCGACAGGCCGGCGGCCGCGCCGCCGCCGGTCGCCGAGCTCAGCGGCGTCACCGTGCTCGTCGTCGACGATCAGGAGGATGCGCGCGAGCTCATCCAGCGGGTGCTCGAAGGCGCCGGCGCCGACGTCATCACTGCCGACGGCGCCGCGGTCGCGATCGAACTGGTCGAGGCGCGCAAGCCCGACGTCCTGGTCAGCGACATCGGCATGCCGGACGCGGATGGCTTCGAGCTGCTGCGGTCGGTGCGCGCGCTCGGCATCGCGCGCGGCGGGCGGGTGCCGGCGATCGCCTTGACCGCCTTCGCCCGCTCAGAGGATCGGACGCGGGCGCTGCGGGCCGGGTTCGCGGTGCACGTCTCGAAGCCGGTCGATCCGGCCGAGCTGGTCGCGACCGTGGTGAGCGTCGCCGGCCGCGTCCTTCAGTAGAGACGCGGCGGTCAGACCGGCTGGATCGACCACTCGACCGTGCGCGTCCCGGCGTCGCCGCCATCGAGGTCGGCCTCCACCGTCAGCGGCTTCCGTTCGCGCGGCCTGAGGATCAGCTCTTCCTGCACGAACTGCCCGGCGGCGGCGAGTTCGAGCCCCTTGGCGATGCGCGCCCGGTCCGCGCCGACGAAGGCGAGCAGACTTCGTCCGATGGCGCCGCGGGCCGAGATGTTCAGCAGCGTGCAGGCCGTTGCGTTCAGGCCGAGGATCGCCCCGTAGCCGTCGGTCGTAATCACCGCGACATCGCGGACGCGCGGCGCGGTCGACAGCAGCCGATCGACGGTGCGGACGAGACGGTAGCCGGGGAGGGGATCGAGCAGATATTCGTCGGCGCCCGCACCGATGCCCTGCTGCCGCGCCGAGACTGAGCGATAAATCGAGCTGATCATGACGACCGGCATCCCCGGCCGGCGCGCCTTCAGCTGCTCGCAGAGCTCGAACCCGTCGGCGTCCGGCAGTCCGACGTCGACGAGCGCGATGCGGAGGGGAACCGCGGCTTCGGCCATGGCCAACGCCTCCTCGGCAGTGCCGGCTTCCTCGACCACATAGCCGGCATTCTCGAGCGTGCGGGTCCGCAGATAGCGCGCCGGTGCGTGATCCTCGACGTTGAGCACGCGCACGTCCGGCCATTCGACCCGTCCGATGCGCTCGCGCAGCGCCAGCGACCGCGCCTGCAGCTCGGACGACTGCTCGATGAGCGCCTCAGCCTTGGCGCGCACCGCTTCGGCGCGATCCCTGACGTGCAGGGGCGCCGCGGCATCGTCGCCGGTCACGTTGGGCTGTGCCGCCATCGCTGTCGTCCTCCTCCTGGCACGCTTCCCAAACGGCCGGAAAGGGGGCCGCAGGAAGCAGTCAGCGTCAATTGTTTCGAGACCATTCACAGTAGCGCGTTCCGCGCCCCGCCGCACAAAATAGTGGACGACCGCCAGCGGCGCCGCTGGCGCGTGTGAATACCAGACACCGGGCTGCCCGAATACCCTTTTCTGCTACCATCCATGCAGTTCGGTCAAGCCCAAGGGGGACCATGGCCTGTGCGGCCGCCTGCTCGCTGACGATCACCCCGCTCGATCCGCCACGGCGCGGCCGAGGTTGCCCCAGAGGCCCCCGGGACCGTCCGTGACCACGTACGCAGGATCCGGGACCATTCTGGCGGCCGACGACGAGCCCGCCAACCTCGACGTGCTGCGCCGCCTGATGGGGCGCCACGGGTATCAGTTCGTCTCGGCGCCCGACGGCGAGCAGGCGCTCGAGGCGGTCCGCCGCGACCGCCCCGACATCGTCCTGCTCGATCTCGAGATGCCGAAAATCAACGGCTTCGAGGTCTGCCGCCGGCTCAAGGCGGATCCGCAGACGCGGCTGATTCCGGTCGTCATCATCACCGGCCAGGCGGCCGCCGAGGATCGCATCCGCGGCATCGATGCCGGCGCCGACGACTTCCTGACCAAGCCGTTCAACGTGCCGGAGCTGCTCGCCCGGGTGCGGTCGCTGGTCCGCCTGAAGCGCTACACCGACGAGCTCGACTCGGCCGAATCGGTGATTCTCAGCCTCGGCCTGACCGTCGAGGCGCGCGACCCCTACACCCGCGGCCACTGCGCGCGGCTCGCCCGCTACGCCACCGCGCTCGGCGACCGGCTCAATCTCGGCGACGAGCAGCTGGTCGCTTTGCACCGCGGCGCCTACCTGCACGACGTCGGCAAGGTCGGCATCGCCGATGCGGTCCTGCTCAAGCCGGGCCGCTACACCCCGGAAGAGCACCGGGTGATGCAGCAGCACACCATCATCGGCTACACCCTCTGCGGCGAGATGCGGTCGCTCGCCGACGTCAGGCTGATCGTCCGCCACCACCACGAACGCCGCGACGGCACCGGCTATCCCGACGGCCTGCGCGGCGAGGCGATCCCGTTCCTGGCGCGCATCCTCAGCGTCGTCGACGTCTACGATGCCCTGACCAGCGAACGCCCCTATCGCGCCCCGCTCAAGCTTGCCGACGCCCTGCGCGAGCTGCGCAGCGAAGCCGCCCGCGGCTGGCTGTTTCCGTCGCTCGTCGAGGAGTTCGCGCTGCTCTCCGAGACCGCCGAGTTCGATGGCATCGCCGGCATGGCGGCCGCCGAGGGCGCGCGGCTGTTCCCCGGCCGCAACCCCTGGATGTAGCGCGCGCTGATCCGAAGGGTTGACTTACACCGATCGACCCATTAGGGTCTTGTCCGGATCGCAACCCCACACGGACGGTTCCAGGGAGGAATCATGAAGCGTTTGCTCGCGATGGCCGCGTTTCTCGCGCTCGTCGCCCACCCGGTGTTCGCGCAGGTCGACCGCGCCACCATTACCGGCACGATCAAAGACAGCGGCGGCGCCGTGCTGCCGGGGGCGACCGTCGTCCTCACCAACCTTGCCACCAACGTCGCCGTGACGCAGCCGACGTCCGAGACCGGCTCGTACCTCCTGGTCAACCTGATTCCGGGGCGCTACCGCATCGATGTCGAGCTGAGCGGGTTCAAGAAGACGTCGCAGGTCGTGACCCTCGAGGTCGGCCAGCGCGCCCGCGTCGACGCCACCCTCGAGGTCGGCGCCTTCACCGAAACCGTCAACGTCCGGGAAGCGACCGCGCTCCTCAACAACAACGACGCGACCCTCGGCGCCGTTATTCCGCAGCTCCAGGTCTCGAACCTGCCGCTCGCGATCCGTAACTGGGACGACCTGCTCGCGCTCGTCCCTGGGGTGCAGCAGGACCGCTACACCGAGCAGGGCGGCGGCACCTCGTTCGGCCGCACCGGCGGCATCAACGTCCACGGCGCGCGCGCCCTGCAGAACAACTTCCTGCTCGACGGCGTCGACAACAACAGCATCTCCGAGAACGTCCAGGAGCTGACCACCCAGGTGTCGCGGCCGTCGGTCGACGCGATCCAGGAATTCAAGGTCGTGACCAGCCCCTACTCGGCCGAGTACGGCCGTTCGCCCGGCGCCGCCGTCAGCGTCTCGACCAAGTCCGGCACGAACACGTTCCACGGCACCGGCTACGAGTTCTTCCGCAACCAGAAGATGGACGCGATCGATTTCTTCTCGAAGCGCGCCGGCGCGGCCAAGCCGGACAACCGCCAGAACCAGCCGGGCGGCAACATCGGCGGCCCGATCCTCAAGGACCGCGCGTTCTTCTTCGCCGACTACGAGGCGACGCGGATCACGCGCGGCGTCAGCCGGCTGACGCGCGTGCCGACGGCCGCCGAGCGCGCCGGCGCGTTCACGACGACGGTTCGCGACCCGCTCACCGGCGTCGCCTTCGACAACAACACCATCCCGGCCGGCCGCATCGACCCCTACGCCGCGGCGATTCTGGCGCTCGTGCCGCTGCCGACGCAGTCCGGCGTCAACAACTTCTTCCGCAACGCCAACCTGCTCGACAACTCCGACCGCCTGCTGACCCGCGGCGACTGGCGTCCCGGCCCGAGCAACAGCGTGTTCGTGCGCTACATCTACTCGAACCGCGACCGCCAGATCCCCGGCGCCTTCGGCGGCGTCCTCGACGGGACCGGCACCTCCGCTTTCGGCAACCAGAAGATCAAGACCAACGCCGTCGTCGGCGGCTGGACGCGCGTCCTGTCGGAGCGGATGGTCAACGAAGCGCGGTTCTCGTGGTCGCGCTCGGTCTCCGATGCGGTGCAGCAGTCGTTCGGCCTGACCCCGCCGATCGCGGCGCAGATCCCCGGCATGATCACCGATCCGCTGGTGGCCGGCGGCTTCCCGGGGATCTCGGTGACCGGCTATTTCGGCGGCTCGGGGCTCGGCCGGCTCGGCTCGCCGGACTTCCTGCCGAAGTTCCAGCACACCGATCAGTTCGAGTACATCGACACGGTGTCGTGGCTGCGCGGCAACCACGCCCTCAAGGCCGGCGCCGACATCATCGCGCCGATGAAGAATGAATACCTCGACGTGCCGGCGACGCGCGGCTCGTTCTCCTTCGGCGGCACCTTCAGCGGCAACGCCGTCGCCGATTTCCTGCTCGGCTACGTCTCCGGCTTCCAGCTCTCGAACGTCCACGTCGTCGATCAGCGCCACTGGGCGACGATGGGCTTCGTCCAGGACGACTGGAAGGCGACCAGCCGGCTGACGCTGAACCTCGGGCTGCGCTACGACTTCATCACCCCGGCGCTCGAGGCGCAGAACCAGCAGACCAACTTCGACCCGGCGACCGCGACGCTGTTCTTCGCGTCGAGCGGCTCGCTCGAGAAGCGCGGCCTGGTCAAGCCCGATACCAACAACTTCGCGCCGCGCATCGGCGCGGTCTACAAGCTCGACGACCGGACGGTGATCCGCGGCGGCTGGGGGCGCTTCTACAACCTGTTCGACCGGGTCGGCAGCGAGGACCAGCTGGCGCTCAACGTCCCCGGGCTGATCAACACCAGCCTGTCGCGCACCACCGGGACGCCGCTGTTCCTGCTCCAGCAGGGCATTCCGAACGACTTCCTGAAGCTGCCGAACCTCGACCCGGCGGCCGGGCAGCTCAAGCCACTGCGCATCCGCGCGGTCTCGAACGAGGCGCCGAAAACGACCATGCAGCAGGCCAGCATCGGCATGCAGCGCGAGTTCGGCGACGGCCTGGTCGCGTCGGCGGACTTCATCTACACGAAGGGGACCAACCTCGCGACGCTCGTCAATCTCAATCAGGCGCAGCCGAGCGCCGCCGGCGCCAACGACGTCAAGGGGGCGGTGCCGTACCCGAACTTCGGGTTCATCGAGTGGCGCGCCCAGAACGGCAAGTCCGAGTACAAGGGCGGGGACTTCGGCGTCCAGAAGCGCTTCGCGCGCGGCTACGCGTTCGGCGTCTCCTACACCCTCGGCGACTCGAAGGACAACGCCTCGGAGCAGCTGACCACCCAGGGCTCGAGCGCGTTCCCGCAGAACTCGCGCGATTTCAGCAACTGGTACGGGCCGAGCGACTACGACGTCCGCCACCGCTTCACGACCAACTTCGTCGTCAACCTCCCGCTCGGCCACAACCTCTTCGCCCGCGACTGGGTCGCCTCGGGGGTCTTCGCAGCGCGGTCCGGGCGGCCGTTCACGGTCAACCAGAGCAACAACAACGTCGGCCAGAGCATGACCGGCCTGCCCGACGTCAGCGCCGACACCAAGGGACCGGAGACGGTCGACAAGTGGTTCAACACCGCGGCGTTCACCGCCGTGCCGTCGGGCACGTTCGGCAACGAGAAGCGCAACCGGCTGCGCGGCCCCGGCTTCCAGACGTTCGACCTGACCATCCAGCGGATGCTCAAGTTCGGCGATCGCTACGGCATGTCGCTGCGCTGGGACACCTTCAACCTGTTCAACCGGACCAACCTGGGGCTGCCCAACCGCAATCTGTCGGGGGGAGACTTCGGGACGATCACCGGCCTGTCCGGCGACGCACGCATCATGCAGCTCGCGCTGCGCTTCACCTTCTAGCCAACCTGTCGGAGCCGGGGGCGCCGCGCCCCCGGCCGCCATCCCCCTCTCAGCGACGACGTCTGAAGCCGCCGCCGGCCGCCTGAACAGGGCCCGCCGCTGTGCGTCCCACCACTCGTCCCAGGCGTCTATCGCAACGCCGCGCCAACCGGCCGGCGCCGCGCTAGAATGCGGAATGCTTCAACTCATCCTGCCAGGGATCCCCGTCCGGCTCGCGTGCATGGCGTGCGTCGTCGCGGTCGTGCCCGCGTTCGCGGCACCGGGACCCGAGGCCCGGCCGCAGACAGCGCGCGCCGAGCAGGCAGCGCCGCAGACCGGGCTGCCGCCGCTCATCGATCGCGAGCTGTTCTTCGGCAATCCGGAGATCTCCGGGGCGACGATTTCCCCGGACGGCAACTCGGTCGCGTTCCGGAAGCCGTGGAACGGGACGATGAACATCTGGGTCAAGAAGACCGCCGAGCCGTTCGACCGGGCGACGCGCGTGACCGCCGAGACGGCCCGGCCGATTCCCGCCTTCTTCTGGAGCCGCGACAGCCGGTTCATCCTGTTCATCAAGGACCAGGGCGGGGACGAGAACTTCAACGTCTATGCCGTCAGCCCAGCCGGCGCCGCGGCGGACGGGACCGTGCCGCCGGCGCGCAACCTGACCGACGCGAGCAAGGCCCGCGCGGTCATCTACGACCTGCCGCGCCACAATCAGGATTTGCTGTACGTCGGTCTCAACGATCGCGACCCGGCCTGGCACGACCTCTACGAAGTCAAGATCTCGACCGGCGAGCGCAAGCTGCTGCGGAAGAACACCGACAAGATTGCCGGCTGGGTCATGGATCACGCCGGCCAGCCGCGCCTTGCGGTCCGCACCGCCGACAACGGCGACACCGAGATCCTGCGCGTCACCCCGGGCGGCTTCGACGAGGTCTACCGCTGCACGGTGTTCGAGACCTGCGGGCCGCTGCAGTTCCATCCCGACAACGCCCGCGTCTATATGGAAACCAACCACGGCGACGCGGACCTGACGCGGCTGGTGCTGTTCAACCCCGAGACGAAGAAGGAAGAAGTCGTCGAGTCGGATCCCGAGCACCAGGTGGACTTCGGCGGCGCGATCTTCTCGGAGAAGACCGACCAGCTGGTCGGTACGACCTACGTCGGCGATCGCACCCGCACCTACTTCCGCGACAAGGGCTACGAGGCCGACTACAAGACGATCACCGGCAAGCTGCCGGGCCTCGAGGTGGCGATCGCCGGAGCGTCGGCGGACGATCGCAAGTGGATGATTGCCGCCTCCGGCGCGACCGAGCCCGGCGCGCGCTACATCTTCGATCGCGATACCAAGGCGCTGACGAAGCAGTACCAGTCGCGGGAGAAGCTGCCGCGCGCCAGCCTCGCCGAGATGACGCCGATCCGCTACAAATCGTCCGACGGCCTCGAGGTGCCCGCCTACCTGACGCTGCCGAAAGGGGTGCCCGGACGGAACCTGCCGCTCGTCGTCGTCCCGCACGGCGGGCCGTGGGCGCGCGACGAGTTCGGCTACAACGGCATGGCGCAGTTTTTCGCCAACCGCGGCTTCGCGGTGCTGATGCCGAACTTCCGCGGCTCGACCGGCTTCGGCAAGAAGTTCCTGAATGCCGGCAACAACGAGTGGGGCGGCAAGATGCAGGACGACATCACCTGGGGCGTGAAGCATCTCGTCAGCCAGGGGGTCGCCGACCCGAAGCGCGTCGCCATCCTCGGCGGCTCCTACGGCGGCTACGCGACGCTCGCCGGCGTCGCCTTCACGCCCGACCTCTATGCCGCGGCGGTCTCGATCGTCGGGCCGTCGAACCTGATGACGCTGCTCGCCTCGATTCCTCCCTACTGGGAAGCGGGGCGGAAAACCTTCCACGTCCGCATGGGCGATCCGACCACGGAGGAGGGGCGGCAGCAGCTGGCGCGGCAGTCGCCGCTGAACTCGGTCGCGAAGATCAAGACGCCGCTGCTCGTCGTCCAGGGGGCGAACGATCCGCGCGTCAAGAAGGCGGAGTCGGATCAGATCGTCGTCGCGCTGCGCGACCGCGGCTTCCCGGTCGAGTACATGGTCGCGCCGGACGAGGGGCACGGCTTCCAGCGGCCGGTGAACAACATGGCGATGTTCGCGGCAATCGAGAAGTTCCTGGCGAAGCACGTCGGCACGCGGGCGCAGGAGACCGGCCCTGCCGACGTGATGGCGCGGCTCAAGGAGATCACCGTCGATCCCGCGACGGTAACGGTCACCCCCGCGAAGCCGGCCGACGCGCCGAAGTAAGGCGGCACGCGCCTCGGCTGAGGTGTCTACGGCAGGCGTCAGCCTGTCCGCTGGGCACCACGACCGGTCAGCATTTGTCGAACATTTCGAGCCACTCCGTCGTGGCACCCGCCTTGCGACTGAAGCGGTGCCAGTGCCGGAGTGTCTCAAATGATGCGAAGAATGCTCGTTCCTGTCGTCGCGATGATGCTTGGCGCGCTGCCCGCCGCGGCCGGCGCGCAGACGACCAATCGATCGATCCAGGGGTTCGGCGGGATCACCTTCGGCACGTCGTCCGTCCTCGGCACCTCGACGGCGACGACGTTCGGCGGCACGGTGACGGCCGGGTTGACGCCGAACATCCAGGTGATTGGCGAGGTCGGTCGGATGTCCGACATCAAGCCGCCGATTCTCGATCTGCTCGACTTCACACCAGTCGATCTGCGCGTCTCGGCGCTCTACGGCGCCGGCGGCGTGCGCTTCATCGCCTCGCCGCACTCGACGGTGCGGCCCTATGCCGAGGCGACGGCGGGCTTCGCGCGGCTGAGCACCGGGCTCGGGGGCTTTGGCGGCCGCACCGCGGCGGTCGTCGATACCGGCCTGGCGTTCCTCAATCGCACCGAGCCGATGCTCGGCGTCGGCGGCGGTGTCGTGCTGCAGGGCGGTCCGCTGACGGTCGACCTCGGGTATCGCTACAAGAAGATCATGGCCAACGGCGTCTCGGCGGTGCTCAACGCCGGCCGTCCGTATCAGGTAAACGACGTCCGGATCGGTCTGGGCGTCAGTTTCTGAACCCTCGGTGTCCGTCGAGTCCGGGCCGATCACTCCTTTTCGGCGACGACCTGGGCGTGATTGAGCATCGCGACGAAGACGATGCCGCCGATCGCGTTGCCGGTCAGCACCGGGGCGGCGTACCTCCACAGGTACGTCGTCCAGGCATAATCGCCGACGAAGATGGCATAGAACGCCTCGAGCGAGCCGGCGATGATGTGGGTCAGCCCGGAGGCCGCGAGCAGCGACGTCATCAGCAGGACGATGAACGGCCGTGAAGAGTCGGCCGAGGGCAGCAGCCAGACCATCAGCGCGATGATCCAGCCGCCGAGGATGGCGCGGACGAAGGCGTCCCTCGGTCCGTAGTGGAGGGCGTCGCGGGCGATCGCCGAGAAGGCGTCGCGCAGCTCGGGGGCAAAGGCGCTGGCGTGCGTCGCGGTCCACGCGAACAGCGCGCCGCCGAGCAGGTTCGAGATCAGCACGACCACCCAGAGCTGGACGACGCGCCGGAAGATGCGGGCGCTCCGCTCGTGGAGCAGCGGCAGGCAGGCGGTCAGCGTCGTTTCGGTGAAGAGCTGCTGCCGGCCGAGCGTCACTGCGATGAAGCCGACCGAATAGCCGGCGCTGACGACGAGCGGCCGCCAGCCGGTGTCGGGCAGGTGCGCGCGAAGCAGCCCCTGGGCGATGAGCGAGAGGCCCATCGAGATGCCGGCGGCGAGCCCCGACCAGGCGAGGGCGTTCCACGGCCGCTCGAGCTCCGAGGCCCCTTCCGAGCGGAGCGCCTCATGGACGACGCGGGCGCTGAGCGCGCGCCGCTCGACGGCTTTTTCCTGATCGCCGTCTTCGTCTTCCCGGGTCATGCGCTGCTCCTTGTTTTTCCCCACTGCCATCTTCTGCCGCGTCGCCTCGGTGCGCGCTGCCGCCTCGCGTCGCGAGCAGGCTGGTCGTGGCTCGAAGATTATCGCTCGGCGGCGCGTCGGAGCGCCTCGTGTGCGAGCGCCGCACGGCAGACTCAAGGAATGGCAGAGGTGACGAGAGTTTCAAGGACGTAGGTCCCGCAATTGGCAGCTTTCAGCATTGACGAACGGGACGTGTGGCGGCGACTATTGCGATCTTCCAAACGCCCTCAATCGCGTCACAAGCCAAACAGGAGACTCCCGATGCGTCGTCTTTCGTCACTTCTCTGCGCCATTGCCCTCGCCTCATGCGGAGGCAGCGGCAGTCCGACCTCCACGCCGACGACGCCGACCCCGGTTCAGCAGAATCGCAGTCCGATCATCGCCAGCGTCACCGTCACGCCGACATTCGGCATCGCCGACCTTCAGGCTTTTTCGTTCGCTGCGATCGCCAGCGATCCGGACGGCGATGCGTTGACCTATAGCTGGAGCGCTGCCGGCAATACCGCCAGCACGGCGTCGCCGGTGCCGATTGTTTTTGTCAGCCCGGGGGGCGACGGACAGGCGACGGTCACCGTGACCGACGGCAAAGGGGGATCGGCATCGAGCAGCGTCAACTTCACGGTCGGCAGCATGAGCGGGTCGTGGCGCGTCGATACCGGCCCGCTGGCGGACGCGACCTTCCAGTTGACTCAGAGCGGGGCGATCGTCACCGGCTCGTTCGCGCTCCCGGGCATCGGCAACGGCAACACTGATCCCGCCCAGCCGGGGCAGATCAACGCCGCCGGGACGCTCGCGATGCGAATCAAGATCGGCCGCTTCACCGACTTCAACATGAACGGCACGATGGACACCAGCGGCCGGCGGGTGACCGGAGGGCTGCAGGGGTCCGGCTTTACCGGCCAGCCCTTCTCGATGGTCAAGCAGTAGGCGCGCCTGGCAATGCCGCGATGCGGGCGGCCCTTTCAGAGTTCGATTGCCAGCTGACTCGCGTCGTTTTCGTGTCGACAGTGATCCAGACTTCCTGGATCCACTCAATCAGGTGCGCAGCCGGTAAGGCCGCGGTGCGAGCGGCCGCCCGTCGCCTCCCGCGTCGCGGCGCGGCAAAACGGCCCCTGCGGCGCGGCCTGACGATCCGGCGTCGCCGGGGCAGACCGATCGCCGGTGAGCCGACTGTTCAGCCGGTCGGGTTGGCCGGCCGCCGGTCGCGTACTCATCGGCGCCGCCGCCCGGACCGCCTCCGGGACCGTTTTGATACTGACGCGAGTCGCGACGCTCCGAGGTCGGCGCCGTGCGCCGCCCGCACCGCTGCGCTAAGAGAGAGAATGCTCGCGGAGCGCCTGACCAGCGCCGGGTACTCGGTCGCGGGAGCCCGAGGATGGCGGCTGCTCTTTCTCACTGTGTTCGGTGCAGTCGTAGTTGATCTGATTTCCGGAGTGGTCGAGAGGTATTGGTGGCCGCCGGATCTCGAGATCGCTGACGAGGCGAATGACCTCAGTCCGGGCGAGCCTGGGGCTCGAGGACCTGCCAGGCCGCGCGCAACAGATACTCGCTGACGTGACGGATCCCGCGGCGATTCCGGTCCTCCTGGAGCACTTCGAACGTGACTACATTCCCGAAGTGCGCGAGGGGATTGCGCCACATGCTCGCGGGCGATCTCAGCTCCGGCGGCGCCTGCCGTTCAGTCGTCGAGGCGGCGTCGCGTCTGCTCGAGCCGCTCCACGAGCTCCGGGGCTTCCTTCAACTCCGCCAGGGGCGCGAGCTGCGATTGTATGTAAGCCCAGTCCAGGCGCGGGGCGTGGCGGACGATGACCCCCTCGATGTCGATCCAGTCCTTCGGCCGATCGGCGAAAGCCTTGAGAACGATCAGATCCTCCGCCGAGCAGGTCCGGAGCGGGACGTCGGGCGGATAGGTGAACAGTGTCGAGCGCGACACCGCCAGCTCCTCGAAGGGCAGACCGCCAAGGGCGATGTCGAGTCCGACGCCGGAAGGCGCGCGCAGGAGCAGGACGCGGTTGAGTTCGGCAAACGCTGCCGCATCGTCGATCCGCGGCTCGAAGGCCTGGGTCAGCACCGAGATGAAGTCTCGTTCCCGGTTGAACCCGGTGATCAATGTGAGATCGACATCGACGGTCTCGCGCGGTTCGCCCCAGCGCAGGACGGCGAGCCCGCCGATGAAGCAGAAGCGCCACTGCCGCGCTTCGCACACCGCCTGGAGGTCGGCAGCGGCGCGAATCAGCGCATTCACGGGCGGCGGAGCCTGGCGAAGAGGCGCTGCTGTTCGACCAGTCCGGACGTCGCCGTGGGCGCACGAGGGCTCTCGTGATAGTCGGCCGGGCCGCACAGCCACGAGATGGCGGTGAAGGTGTCGAGCGCCCTGAGCTCGCGGCGCCGGATCGCCTCGAGGCGGGGCCCGGCGTCGCGCCAGGCCGCCACCCAGGCGCGTCCAAGAGCGACATCCTCGGGACTCCAGTCGTCCAGCGCCGACCGCGGAGGCTGCATGGTCAATCTTACTATGCAAAAGAGGGCGTCCACGGGCCGCTACAGCGCGCGCGATCGGCGGCGCCGAGACCTCGATCCGATTCGCGGAACCCTCGCTGGACCGCGGCGACGCAGGCGATTGCAGTGCAGAGCAGCACGCGCGACGCGGCGGTGCCGGCCTCGCGATTCGGTAGCGGTGCCGCTCTTGATCTTATGCGATGGGTGAGATTAGGCTCAGTCGGCGGGCCAGGACATTCGACGACGTTTCCACCCAGCACGAGACCTGGGCCGTGGGTGCGCAGTGGCGACGCGAATCCGAGTCGACTCCCGAGAGCCAGCAAATGACGTGTCCGGTCTGCGAATCATCGCTGGATTGGAGGACCGCAAAGTTTGGCGCGGCCTTTCCGTGCGTTTCGTGCGGCGAACTCCTGCGAATTCCTGATTCCTACACCAAGCGCATCCTCATGATGTCGTTCGTGGTGTCCTTCGGGATGTTGGTCATGGGGGGATACCGGGAACTTCTGCTGCTCGTGTCGCTGAGCGCACTGATCACGCTGCCTGTCTTCGTGGGAACCGTGATGAGGCATCTGTGGCCACCCACTCTGGCGCTCGACCCCGGCGATGATGGGCTGTCGATCAGTCACCGGTAACGCCATGCCGCCGTCTGCAGGAGTCGGATGCTGACACCGGATGAGTACGAGCGTCTGTTTGCCGTCATGCGGGCGCTCGTTGCCGGTCTGGTCGTGTACGTGCCGTTGGTAGCGCTCGCATTTGCAAACAAGTATCGGGGGCGATGGCCGCTGACAGGGCTGTTTATCATGTACATCGCCGCGATGGCTCTGTTGCTGAGCAACTTGAAGCGCTAGTCTAGCGGATTGAGTCGCACCGGCTTTGCCGACGGGCGCGATGTCTTCGGCCAGGCGTCAACGACATAAACGCTCACCGTGCGTCCCGGTGGAGTGCCGAGGTGGTCTCAGCGAAGGGACGTTGTCTCGGACGTCGGGCAAGAGAAGCCAGAACGGGGAAGGTGCCGGAAAACAGCGCGGCCGGAGCTGGGGTGAACCGCGCCCCTGCTCGCTACCGCAGCCGCTGGCGGCGGGCGGCGTACTCGCGCGCCGAGGCGGTATCGGTCACGATCTCCGGCGCCCCCCAGAGCACCGTCGCCGGCGCGCCGTTGACCGGGTCGGTCGCGAGGACGAGATGCCAGATGGTCCGGTCCGGACGATAGAATAGACTCCACTTCCAGCCGGCATACGCCGACAGGTCGACGCGAAGCTCGGTCCAGGCGCGCGGGGCGGCCGTGAGCGTCAGCTCGGCGAGCCCTTCGTAGATGCGATCGTCGCTGACCCCGACGCGCAGCCGGGCCGGCGCCGATCCCTCGGCTGGTGCGACGAAGGCGTGAAGGACGCCGCGGCGCGGGAGCGGCAGCGCCAGCGTCAGCCGGCTCGGCACCGCAGCACCAATCGCCGGGTGGGTCACGCCGTCGATCTCATGGCTGCCGACGATGAACGCCGCCGGCGGCCGCTTCTCGGCCTGGTCCAGTTCGCGAATGACATCCACGACCCGCACGGGCGCAGAGGGCGGGCTCGACCCGCAGCCGCCGAGCAGCATCGCCATCACCAGCCAGCGGACGTATCGTTGCCTGGCGGGCCTGGCGATTGCGCTCGTCATGCTGTTTCTGGTCTCGGTGGCGCGATTCTACCATCCAGGCGCGGGCTTCACGGCCTTCATCGGCTTCCCCGTCGGTCACGACTACGAGCCTCCGGCGATGCGCGGCGTGCCGCACGTCGAGAGTCCAGCGTATGCGAGCTACGACGGCCAGTTCTACGCCCAGCGCGCTCTCGATCCGCTCTGCCGCGATCCGCTCGTCGACCGCGCCATGGACCTCGCCCCCTTCCGCGCCCGGCGCATCCTTTTCAGCTGGACCGCCTACCTCCTCGGGTTCGGCCAGCCGGTCTGGATCATCAACGCCTACGCGCTTCAGAACGTCGCCGCATGGCTCCTCCTCGCCTGGCTGCTGACGAAGTGGATTCCGCCGACGACCGGGAGAGGGCTGGCGCTGTGGACCGCCTGCCTGTTCTCGCACGGCGTCCTGTGGTCGGTCCGTTTCGCGCTGCTCGATCTGCCCAGCCTCGGTACTGACGGTCGCGGCGGTGCTGGCAATCGAGCGCGGGCGGCCGCTCGTCTCCGCCGCGATCGTCGGCGTCGCCGGCCTGGCGCGCGAAACCAACCTGCTGGTCATGGCGGCGCAGCCCTGGCCCCGCGACCGCAAAGCCTGGCTTCGCGCCGGTCTCGCGCTCACCCTCGCCGTCGTCCCGCTCCTGTTATGGGAAGACTACCTGCACTCGATCTACCGATCGACGATCTTCGCCGGCGCCGACACCTTCATGCCGCCGGGCGTGGCGCTGTCGTCGCGCTGGCTGCAGGCGCTGGCCGCCGTCCGGGCCGAGCCGCTCTCGGCGGCGTGGCGGCCGCTCTGCATCCTGTCCTCGCTCGTCGCGCAGGGGCTGTTCGTGATCGTCCACCGCCGCTACCGTGCCGCATGGTGGCGCGTCGCCGTGCCCTACGTGGTGCTGATGCTGTTCTTCAACGAGGTGCTGGCCGATCCGCAGACCGCCGCGATCACGCGCGTCCTGCTGCCGCTGACGATTGGCTTCAACATCCTGCTGGCGGGGGAGCCGCGGCCGGCGAGGTTCTGGCCGTGGTTCATTGTCGGCAATCTCCACCTGGTGGTGTCGTCCACTGTGATGCCGCTTCTGTTTTGAGGACTGGCGCGCTTCGACGCCGCGCCGCAGTGATGCCGGCCTTGCAAATGTAACCACTTGTGGCTACATTTGAGACATGGAAACGGGTGTTCGAGAGCTCAGGAACAACTTGAGCCGCTACATCCGCCGCATCGAGTCAGGCGAGCGGATTGTGGTCACCGCCCACGGGCGCGTGGTGGCGGAGCTGATACCGCCAGCAGGCCGCGGGCGCGTGTCGCACGGCCGGCGGTGGGAGGCATTGATCGCGGCCGGTACGCTCCGGCCCCCGCTCGAAGCGGGCGATCCCTTCGCGGGCTGGCCGGACATCCGGCTGCCCCGCGGGACGGCCGCCCGACTGATCGACAGCGATCGTGGCGAAGCGTAGCACCGCGCGGCGACGTCCGACGACAAGACCCGCAGCCAGCCTTCGCTACATGGAGTCGAGCGCACTTGTCGCCGCGCTGCTGGAGCACGACACGACGGCGATGAGACCGCTCCCGGCCGGCACCCATCTCGTGACGTCAGCCGTGACCGTCGCGGAGGCCGGGCGGGCGATCATCCGGGCGCGCACGTCGGGTCGCCTGACCGCGCCAGAGGAACAGGCGGCGGTTCGCGCGCTGCAGATGTTCGAGCGGCGCTGCTTCATCCTCGACGTCGACGAGGCGGTCCTCGGTCGCGTCGGCCGGCCGTTTCCAGTCGAGCCGATCCGGACGCTCGATGCGATTCATCTCGCCACGCTGGAACTGCTCGGCGAAGCGCCGCAGCTGGTCACCGTCGTCACGCGGGATGGGAGAGTGCGCGACAATGCCCGGGCGCTCGGTTACGTCGTCGAGTAAGCCGGCGTCGCCAACGCTTCAGGCAGCGAACTCCCGACTCCTCAGGCGCCCGATCGCGCGCGGAAGACCAGGTAGGCGACGATGGCGATAAAGACCAGGAGGGCGACGCGGGCCGCGCCCATGAGGTGCGTGCCGGCGACGTGGCGCGTCCCTTTCGGTTTGATGCCGGTGACCGCCGCGGCGGCGGCCACGAGGACGGCGAGGGCAAGCCATGCGAGCCAGCTCATGACGCGAGCATACAGGTAAACGCCGCGCGCCGGATCCGTAGTCTTGTCTTGTCGATTTGTAGCGCCCGGTTGCGGGCGGCGGCGAATCCACTAGGATCTCCTCATGTTCACGCCGCAAGCGATCGGCCGCGTTCGCAGCCCGTTCACCGACACGAAGAGCATCCCCAAGGGACCCGGCGCCAGGCACGATGCCGAGGGACGCCTCGAGATATCTCCGGCGTTCGAAGCGGGGCTCATGGACGTCGAGGGCTTCTCGCATCTGTTCGTGCTCTGGATGTTCGACAAGTCCGAGGGCTACGAGCTGGTCGGTACGCCCCCGGTCGATGACCGCCCTCACGGCGTGTTCGCGACGCGGTCGCCGCGCCGCCCCAACCCGATCGGCCTCACCGTCGTCGAACTGCTGCGCCGCGAGGGGAGCGTGCTGCACGTCCGCGGCGTCGACATGCTGGACGGCACACCGATTCTCGACATCAAGCCGTACCTGTCGAGCCTCCCCGAGGCGGCGCTGCGCCGCGGCTGGCTGGACGAGGCCGAAGCACGCCGCGGACGGTGAGGATGCGCGAGCGAGGGGTCCCTCACCGCGCGCAGGCGGTCCGGCGCCGGTTCCTCGCGAACGCGCTTACCTCGATATTCCTTGCGACCGCTGCCTGCCACGGCTCGCAGACCGGCGGGCCTGAGACCGTCCATCCAACCGGCGTCGAGCGTGACGGACCGCTGGGTCCGGGCCGCCGCGGGGCGGATCCGGCCAACGGCGATCCCGCCGCCGGCACACCGTGGGCCAGATATTGCTGACGTCGAGGTTATTGCATATCGGCCGCCGCCTGCCGCCGAAAGCGACCGACCGAGTTGCGTACGCAGCTCGACCAGCGGCGCGTCGCAAAGCGCCGCAGGATGCAGTCCAATGCGACCGCGCTTTCACGCGATTGTCGTCCTGCCTGTTCTTCAGCTCTTCCTCCTTCTTGCACCCTCGCTTCACGCCCAGGAAAACGGCGTCAAACACCCCCTGACGTTCGCGGAGCTGACCTACGGCGACGCCATCAATGCCATCGTTGCGGACGGTAGCGGCGGCTTCTGGTTCGGCGGCTCGACCTGTTCCACCACATTGCCCACAACGAGCAACGCGATACAGAAATCGTGGCCTGGGGGGCTATGCGAGGGTAGTCTGCTCGGACGCGCGAAGAGCGACGGGACGATCACCTATCTGAGTTATTTAGGCGGCAGCGGCCGCAGCAGGGTGGCCGCTCTGACGCGCGGAGCGAATGGCAATCTCTACGTCGCCGGGGTGACGTATTCGGCGGATTTCCCGACGACCGCCGGCGCCTACGATCGTACCTGCGGCAGCGATGGCGGATGCAACTACGGCGATCGCTTCGTCATCGGGCTCACGCCGGACGGCAGGCATGGCGATGGGTTCGTCACCGAGCTCACACCGGACGGCAGCGCACATCGTCTTCTCGACCTATCTCGGCGGATCCGCGGATGATGAGATCGCGGCCATCGCGGTCGACGCCACGGGTCGAATCAGTGTTGCCGGCTCGACCATCAGCGCCAATTTTCCGGTTACACCGGGCGCGGTGCAGCGGACCTATTCCGGGGGCGCCGACGTGGAAGGCGAGCCTCTGACGGACGCGTTCTTCGTCCGGCTCACTGCCGACGGCTCGTCACTGCAGTACGCCACCTACCTGGGCGGCTCGGGCGGGGACAGCGCCTACGGCGTCGCGGTCGGGTCCGATGGAAACACATACGTGGCCGGAACGACTACCTCCAGCGATTTTTCGACGTTCAATGCTGCCATTCCGCAGAGTTCCTCGACGGGGGGCTCCGCGTTCCTGGCCAGGTTCAACCTCTCGGGGCCGCTGTATTCGACCTTCGTCGGGGACGCCGGTTATGTAGTAGCGCTTGCCGTGGTCGACAACCTTGTATACATCGGTGGATCAGCGGGCATCGCCGAACTCGACGCGGCCTCAGGCGAAGTGCGGAGGAGGATCGGCTTTCACGGCGTCGGCAGCACCTTCCAACGCATCAGCAGCACGTGGACATACGGCGGGGCCCTGGCCGTCGATCGGAACCACGTCGCCTATTTCGTGGGACAGTTCCTGAACAACTGCTGGGACACTCCTGAGGCGCTGACGCCCTGCGGACCCGAGGTCGGGCGGTATCCGGCGACGTGGGATGCCGCCAAGCGGTCCTCGGTCAGGGGCGATCCCGGCGATGCCACCTTGTCGATCGTTGACTTTCGTCCCGAGCGGCCGGCGGTGCTCTACTCGACAATGCTCGGAGATGCCGGCACGGATCGCGCCACCGCGGTCGCGCCCGACGGAGCGGGCGGGGCATTTGTCGGCGGCCAGTCTGAAGGGTTTTCCGCTGTCAACGGGCAGCCGCCGCCACCAAAGGATGCTGGCGGCACCTACCAGTCCTTTCTGGCTCACGTCGGCGCGCAGCAGGTGACGATGCCGACGCCACCTGCCGACATCGTGCTGTACGCGTACGACCGCAGCGCTACCGGCTTCAATCCCACGGCCATCTCGGGCGAGTGGACCATCCAGGAAGAAGCGGCAGCGGCGGGCGGATGGATCCTGCGCGATCCGGACCAGGGCGCGGCCAAGGTGACGACGCCCGCCGCCGACCCGGGTGACTATCTGGAACTCGAATTCCTGGCCGAGGCGAACGTGCCGTATCACTTGTGGATGCGGATGAAGGCGGACAACGACTCGTATCAGAACGACTCGGTGTGGGTGCAGTTTTCCGGCAGCGTCGACGCCGGGGGACATCCCGTCTGGCGGATCGGCTCGACCGACGCGACCGCCGTCGTGCTCGAAGACTGCAGCGGCTGCGGCGAGCAGGGCTGGGGCTGGAACGACAACGGCTACGGTTACCGCGGGCACGCCGGTCATGTTCGCAACGTCCGGCTGGCAGACGATCCGGATCCAGCGGCGCGAGGACGGGATCGCGGTCGATCAGGTGCGTACTGTCCAGCTCGCGGTGGGCGAATTCGGCGCCGGGCGCGGGCAGGAACGACGCAACGATCCTGCGGCCGTCGTATACGTTTCCTTATCCATCCGGCGACGTCCCGCCAACGGTGTCGATCACCAGCCCGTCGGCCGGCGCGACGTTCGATTCCGGATCGGCGATGACCATGACCGCCTCGGCCAGCGACAGCGACGGCACGATCGCGAGCGTGGAGTTCTACGCGAACGGCACTCTGCTCGGCACGTCGACGGCTGCGCCGTACTCGGCGACCTGGCGGAGTCCGCAGCCAGGCAGGTATGGCGTCTACGCCGTCGCCACGGACAACCAGGGTGCGGTCACGGCCTCGTCGTCGATGGCGGTGCTCGTGACCGGCGGCACGGCGTCCGGCCTGCCCCCTGGATGGATCGACGCCGACATCGGCAACACCGGCGTGTCCGGCTCCGCGACGTACTCGAACGGCAGGTTCACCGTGCGCGGCGCCGGCGCCGACGTCTGGGGCGCCTCGGATGGGTTCAACTACGTCTATCTGCCGCTGTCCGGCGACGCGTCGATCGTGGCACGCGTCGCGAGCGTCTCGGACCAGGCAAGCTGGGTGAAGGCCGGCGTGATGATTCGGAGTGCGCTCGGCCCGTCTTCTGCGCAGGCGTTCATGCTGGTGTCGGCAGCGAAGGGGGTTGCGTTCCAGCGGCGCCTTGGTGACGGCGGCACCAGTGTGAGCACGTCCGGCACGGGATCCACGGCACCGCACTGGGTCAGGCTCGTCAAGCGTGACGCCAAAATTTCCGGGTACGAATCGGCAGACGGCATCCACTGGACGCTGGTCGGGAGCGACACCTTCAACATGCCAGGCGCCGTGTTCGTCGGGCTGGCCGTCTCCAGTCACGTCAACGGGACGCTCGCCACTGCGACGTTCGACTCGGTCGAGACGACGGTGCCTCTACCCTGGCAGGACGGCGATATCGGCAGCGTGCCGTTTCGTGGAGGTGCGGCCTACAGCGCCGGGACCTTTGCCGTGAGCGGTTCGGGCGCCGACATCTGGGGTTCGGCCGACGCGTTCCACTATGTGTATCGGCCGCTGAACGGCGACGGGACGATTGTTGCGCGCGTGACGTGGGTCGACAACGTCTCTCCGTGGGTCAAGGCGGGTGTGATGATCCGCAACACGTTCGATCCGGGATCCGCGCAGGCGTTCGTGCTGGTCTCGGCCGGGAAGGGGACCGCCTTCCAGCGGCGCCATGGGCATGGCGGAACAAGTGTGAATACGGCGGGCTCGACGTCGGCGGCGCCGCATTGGGTCAGCCTCACGCGCCGCGGCGACACCTTCACCGCCTACGAATCGACGGACGGCACGAACTGGACCGAAATCGAGGCCGACACAATCCCGATGGCGCAGACAATCTATGTCGGTCTCGCGGTCACGAGCCACAACATCTCAGCGAGCGCAACGTGCACGTTCGACAACGTGGGCATTCAATAGCAGCGACACCGACGTCCGATGGTCAACGCCGAGGCGCCAGGCTTCGCGAGATGATGACCGCACACCGCGTTCCGGCCGCTGGTCGGCGACCGTTGCTGCACGCTGAGGACCGGGCCGCCGGAGAGTCCCGTATTCGGCCTGGTCACTCACTCGCGTCCGAAGTTCCGCACGATTCACGGGTCACTCGTCGCACTCGCGATTCGCATGAGTATGCGGCGGATTTCAGCCAGGAGCGCCTCTGGCGTGACCGGCTCCACCAGCACGGCGCTGCAGGTCGAAAGGCTGAGCCTCTGATGTTCCGGGCTTGCCGTCACGGCGGTCAGCGCGATCACCGGTACCCCCCTCACGCCGAAGCGCCGACAGAGGTCGGCGGCCGATATCTCGCCGCGTCGTTGCAGGTCCGCCACGACGATGGCGGGCCCCGCGCCGGCGCTGATATGGGCCAGCGCTTCGGCCCCGTCACCAGCGTGCACCACATCGAACCCCGATGCGCTCAATATGTGCCGGAAGTGGTGACCCGCATCGGCCTGGTCCTCCACGAGCAGCACGATGCGGGCGTTGTCCTTCTTACGGGTGGCCATTGTCGCCGCGCGCCACGACTGCAGCGCGGCCGACGGCCGCCCTTGGTCTGAGCGTCTCTCCCCACCGGCAGAACGGCTGCGTGACGACCTCGATCGCTTCTCCATCACTCTGCCGGCTACTCTGCCGGCACGGGGGATGAGCTCTCGGCCGCGAGCGGCACTTCAAGCGTGAAGACGCAGCCCCCGGGTACGTCCACAACGTCGAGATCGCCGTCATGGGCTCTGACGACACGTCGGGCGATGGCCAACCCCAGGCCCAACCCTGTCCGGTCCACGGTCCGCCGTTCCCCGCGCGGTCGTGAGAGATCGTCCCAACTCTGCCGCAGCCCGCCGCACTGGTCTTCGATCTCGATTCGGACCCGGCGATTGTGCCGCACGGTCCGGAGGATGATGCGCCCGCCGGCGGGCGTGTACTGAAACGCGTTGTGCAGCAGGTTGGTGACGGCAGACGCGAACAGCTGCGGGTCGACGGCGACGGCGAGCGTCGGCGCGATCGGTTCGACGATGAATTGCTGACCCCGGTAGTTGGCGTCCAGCCGTGCGGCCGCGGCGATGTCCTGCAGAAAGGATGCAACCGAGACGCGCTGCCGCCGCTGCTGGTTCGTTGTCAGCCGCACATCGCTCAGGGTGGACTCGACGAGATGGTGAAGGTGCATCAGGGTGCGGTCGAGGACGGCACCGGTGCTGCCGTTGATTCCGACGGTCCCGGCTTTGATGAGGGTGAAGGCCATCATCGCGGTGTTGAGGGTGTTCCGGAGCTCGTGCGAGAGGTCGCCCAGCCGCTCGACCTCGGCCCTGGTGAGCGATTCTGCACTGAGGCGTCCGTGCTCCGTGACGGCTTCCGCGATGGCGGTGTCGAGGCACCGGTTCAGCGTATGAAACTCCCGGGCCGGAACGGTCGCCTGCTCGTCCATGGCCACCTGGGTGACGGCTTGGCAGATGTCGCCGTAGTGGTGGACGACCTCCGACAAGGTGAAGCCGAGCGCGAACAGGTCGCGGCCCTGTCGCGCGGCGGCGGGACCTATCCGGTCCGGTGGGTGGCGGCCTGAATACTCCGCCTCGATGGCCTGGGACAACTGCGCGAGCAACTGCGGGATGGCGCTCTCCAGTTCGAGCGCGGGCGCGCCCGGCGCGCAGCGGTCCGCGAGCATGCGTTTGGCCTTGGCGATGATGACGTCGCGATGGACCTCGATGAGCCCCTGCAGCACCCGCTATCCCCTTCCGCGGTCGACGCATCACTCACCAGCGAGAGGACGCGTGCGGTCAGCGTATCGAGAGGTGCGTCCGCCGGCTGTTCAATTCTGAACAGGGGACCATGCGTCGCCAACTTACACGGTTGTGGATTGTGGAGCCGACGACCCGGCTTGAACGGGTGACCTGCTGATTACGAATGACAGAATCCGCGTCGGCTCAATAATGCTGTGGTCTGCTCGGGTCCAGTTTATATGGGATTTTCGACGCGAGCGTACGCAGGCGACGGCCCACGACAGCTCCCGTTTGTCCCGGATTTGTCCCGGGCTTTCGGGCGGATCGAGATGTTCAGGTTCACGTCGCAGCAGTACAGCCGGCGCAGATCGCTCAGCAGAGTGCTCCGCGTGGCGACACAGACGTTGCCGCACGACGGTGAATTGCACTCGAGAACCGAACACGTCGTCAGGCCGGACGACTAGACCGCGGGTCCTCTCCGAGAGGTGTGACGTCCACCCACGTCCCGACCCGATCGCAGAGGAACGCAAACAGCCGTTCAAAGCATGGCTGCGTGGTCCGGGTCTGGTGCGAAGACCACGCAGCATGACTGTCGCCGACGATCAACAGGCATTCGTCACCTTCCAGCATCACTTGAACGAGCAGCGGCGCACCTCTGGATCCCCGCGGAAGCCCCTTCACTGCAATCTGCGCCTGACCAACGCCAGCCTTGGCGACCTGATCAAGCACGCGCTGCGTTACGCGGGCCAGGACTCTGCCCGGCCGGCTCACATCTGTGACTGAGCTGGACGAGATCTCGATGCGGTTTCGCAACTCGGTTGTCGAGTCGCCGGGGGGCTTTGCGTCCCAGATGATTCCTTCAACCCTGCGCGAGATCCCATCACTGTGAACGACCAGCGAAGAGGCAACCCCGTGCGGCTCAGGGACTAAAGGTCCGTTGAGGATCGAGACCCCTGCGAGTGCCGCGACGAGCGCCTGCAGATCGTCGTGCGTGGCAGGTTCCGACCCCGCTGGAAGGGCAAATCGGTTCGCCAACGACGCGGCATATTGATGAAGCGGCGGTCTGCGGCTCTTCCCGGGCAACGGCTTTAGTGCGCTCGCACGCCAGATTGACGTCGGGAAGCACTCCGCGACCAGAACAGCGTCGCGGGCAGCCGTCAAGCCAAGGTCGACGATCGGGTGGGCCAATCGAAACCCCGGCTTCTCAAGTAGGGCGGCAAACAGGTCGATCGAGAACTCGATCCATGGCCTCTGATTTGGGGGGTAGGTTTGTGGATAGATCCCAGTCTTGCCCTGTGTGTGGCACGCGTACCTCGCACCGTCTCCCTACTCCGCGTGCTCCGACTGGAGTGAATGGATCGCGCCACCCTTGGGGACCGTCCAGCGCCACCGCCGTTACGCCTTCGATTCTTGCAAACGACTCGATGACATCCGCGAGATGGCGCGGTGTGAGTGCGACAGACGTCGGCCAATCGATCGCCGGTGTCCGCACCGCGGCTAGCCTCGATGCTCTTGCCGAGACCGACCTCATCGGCGAGCAGGACACCCTTGGACAGCGGCGACGCGAGGGCAAAAAGCGCCGCGTCCACCTGATGGGGGTTCATATCGACTCGGCGGGGAAAGAGATTGCGCGAAGGCGTCCTCGCCGATTCCCTCCAACGCGTACGCGGCGCGCGAAAAAGGTGCCCTGCTGAGGGGAATACGGAGGCCGGAAGGGCGGCCATCCGAGTCGACAGGGTCGATCGTATCGGATTCGCCCTCATCGGCGGCGTTCATATCCACTCCCTGGCCTCCGATCCAGGACGTAATGGTAGAGCGGTCGAACCGCGATGAGCCGCCAACCTTGATTCCCGGGATTTCGGAGGCCGCCGCGAGCTTGTAAACGGTCTTTTCGTTGATTTTCAGAAGGTCAGCGAGGCCTCGGATCGTGAGAAGCTCTTCCATCATTCTCACGATACCCCATCAATAATTAGACATCAAGAGAAAATCCTTGAAAATGACGGAACGAAGCCCACACAGTTGGCGACCGCGTCCTGGAGCGGGGGAGTTCTGAACGCGCAGTCAGCTCCTGTCGCGGCACGCAGGGGCTGCGCGAAATCGGCTGTGAATTCGAACCGATTGCCGACACCTATTTGTCGGAGCGACGACGCCGGTCCGGGATCCGCCGTTCAGCTTGTCCCCGCGTCCCAGGTCCTCAGCTCACTAAACGGTCACAGGGGCGGCTATGGGAACCTGACGAAGGGATACGCGAAACCCGGCTGCCTCAAGTCGCTCAGCCGAAATCTTGAAGTTGAGCTGGCTGAAAAACGGCAGGCCCCGGGTCCGGCGTCGGCGAATGCGTCCATCAGGGCGAACACAATTTCCCAGTCATTCGGCACCGGACGGTCACCCGGTATGAGGTCTGCCGCTTCCGCCTGATTGAGATCCTGCAAGCGCGCCGTCAGTTCCTGACGGAAGACCGGATCTCGCAAGAATACCTCCGCTGAAATGACACCTTGAGCGAACAAATGACTGAGAGTGGCCGATCGTGACCGCCTCTTCACGTGAACAATGCTTCGCCCATCGTGCAAGAGGTCTGCAAATTCGACGGCCGACCGAGCGCCGGCCGGTCGGACCAACACTGGTGCAAGAGGTGAAGGCCTGGTTCTCCCGCAGCCCTAGCGTTGTAGTCGTCCTCCAGTTCGCCTTGAACGGCGGCCGGAAGGAATCCGAGAGGGGCGGCGCGGTGCTCCGCCGCCCGGGCAACCTGCTCCGCAAAGGGTCCCTCCAATTGGTACGAAGTGCCTCCAGAGAGCACGGACAATCTGTCGCCGTCCCGGATTCCTGTGACGATGCAATCGAACGCCGTCCAGAGGTAGTGAACCTCATCGCCGCCACGGTAAGTCACGCCAACCCTTGTCTTCTTGAAGTGCTCAACCGACAGGTCGCCTGCAGCACTGGCTCGGTCACATGCCTCTTGAATGTCGAGCTCCTGCACTCGTTCATCTTCAGCATCACTGAAGGCGAAGTGTTCAATGTCTCTTACGTCCGTGACTTCAGGAGGCGCCATGTGGGTATTGCCGAAGGCTGCGGCCGCGAATTGCGTCAAAAGTCGAGCGTTCAGTTGCGCGATCTGCGGCCGGTCTCTGACTGTGCGCAGGTCGTCGATGAAGGCGAAGCGTTCCTTGTAGGCTTCGGACGTGTAAGCGTTGATTAGCTGCTCGCACTTCTCGTGGAGGCTTAACAGAACAGGTGCGTATGTAACCTTCGCTGCGTCTGCACCAGTGATTCGGGAACCGAACTCGGCGTCTCTCGGTGTACCCGTGACCGCTTTCAGGATGTCTTCAATTTGGCTGACGCGAAAGGTCTCAAGAGGCGCCGCCCGGCTAGTTTGACTGCGTGTCATGACTGTTAACTGCTCAAAGGTTCTGGCGTCCACGCTCTTCAGGCTGTCGGGATGAACAAGGTTTAGCGCAACTCGCAAGCCGAAATCACGCTCAAACGAGTCAAGCTCCATGAGCGTGCGGCCATACCCAAAAGTCACTGCGAAGAGTCGTCCAGCAGCCCTTAGCACGATAGCCGCGCCGTTGGAGGAGTTCAGTAGATTTCCGATGCCTGCAACGGACGGTCGAAGCCAGGCGAGCCACCACGGCGGTGGTACTCATCGGATTCTTTACGACGAGGCGACCCTCAAACGGGAATCCGGTTTGCGCGCCGAGCTCGAAGGCGGTGTCGCCATCACGCACCGGTAGGACGTCATCGAACGTGTGAACATCGTCTTTCACGAGGTAGAACGTCACATCACGCTTGCGGGGACCACGGGGCATTGAAGGACTCCCGACGAAGGGCCGTGTTTGTTTGGAGTACCAGAGTCTACAGGAGGTACGACGGACGCGAGCAGTCTCGGTCACTCTAGTCCCAGACAGGCTGGCGAAGAGTCCGCGTCACCGGCGCGATAGCCTGACCGTTCGGCCATGATGGGATTGGCTTGCGCCGGTTCCGGTGATTCTGGTTGCTAGGTTTGACGCATTGCACACTGTGCAATGGCTCACAATGCCGGGCGCTTTCAGGGAGGCCGCTCGCCCTTGCGCTTGCGCAAGCTGGTCGACGCCGAGTGCGGTGCTAGGTCTCAAGTGGCTCCTCGACGCCGATAAGGTCGATGGGGGCCGAGAACACCGCGAACCGCGCCTGGAACGAAGAACCACGAAGTCGTCCGATGCGCTGCTCAATGACGGCTGGACCCTGAACGTATGCGGGGCGGCGACGGCGGTCCTCAATGGTCCACGCCCGCATGAATGCCTTGCCTCGACTTCTGAACAACGAGCCGCAAAGGCGGGCAGCACGCCGCCTCCCTTGGCGGTTTAGGGTTAACCAGCGATTCGAGGACCCGGCGCCCTGTGCTCGTCGTCCTGTACCGGGCTGGCCAATGCGGCGTAACCGGACGTGTGCCTGAGCGTCAGCTCAGTTAAGTGGCCTAGCGCCGTTTCACCCCAAACCCAAATGCAAACCGCAGGTCTGGCTGGCCGTGAGTGCCTGGGCACGCGGTCAGATCCCAACGGACGCTACCACGCCGCCCAGCAAATAAATCATCCATTCCTCGAGCGACACAGCGGGCAGCGTGGGGTCAAGGTGCGACACAATGGTGACTGTTTTCGCACGGCGCTGAGCCCTGTACTGTTCAACGGTCTGCGCGGTTCCGGACGCGGCGCCGAGTGCGTGCAGCAAGACGGTGAGGGAAAAGACGACCGGCCAAGGTTCTTACGCTTTCCCTACCGCTTCTTGCGTGACCCGCGTCCCTTTGATTGCGCAGCAGAGTCAACCGCTTGTCCCTCAGTCGCAGTGACCTTCTGCTTCGCCCATCGTGCTCGCTGGGCGTCGCCGATGCGCTTGCGAGCCGCAGCCGACATTTTGCGGCGCCGCCGCCGGGGGGCCGACGCTTGAGGCGATGCCTGTGCCGCTCCCGAAGGGGCGGCGCCCAAACTAGGCCGACCGCCTCTAAGTTCGGGAAACATGGCATAAATAGCCTTCGCTTCGGCGGTAATTTCCATAAGCCGCTGCTCGGCGCCCTTAGTTGCCCACACGCGTAAATCTGACTTTGCCATGTAGTCTCCGTCACCATCTAATGTGCGGAATCCGCACACGTCAATATAAAACTTAGCTCTGCGTTGGCGCCACAACAAACAGCGCAGACACTGCTGCCTTCCGCGAAGGTCGCAGAAAAAGCGCAGCGCGAAGGTGCAGGTTGAAAGCGTCCCGCATCCAAAGATACGTGTGCGTGTTTGCCGTCATGTCCTCATCTGCCTCGTCAGACTTGCATTGATCAAAGGACCAATGTCCCTATCTTCTTCTGATAGGAAGCGTGGGAGTTACACGATTGTGATGCTTCTCAATGACCGATCGACCAAATTTACATATTGACGAGCTCGGCGCTCGGGATTAGTGTCGTCGCGTTCACTCGGTCATCACAGATCCGGAGTCAGACATGTCCTACCTCCTCGCCGCCGCATTGGTGGCGTTCCTTCGAGCGCCCGTTGTGCTAGGCCAAGCCGCTGCTGGCCCTCAGGCTACGTCCGTTCCGCCGAACTGATGATCGTGCAGCCGTTCCTGGCCGCCGCATATCCGGAGCTTCAAACGCAAGCAGTGCATCTTCAGCTAACCCAGACCGCATCAGGGAAGATCAACGTTCGAGTGCTGCAGCCGGAAAACGTAGCTGCCGCAGCGGACGATGGCGCGGCACAGGCGCCTCTGCTGCTTGCAGACTTCGCGTTCGATGCGACCAAAAGGATAAAGGAGTTCCGTGCGACAGGTGCGCTCGCGCAAGGCGCGGCGAATTTGAAGCTCGTGGCGGCGATGAACAACGCTCGCGGTTCGCGGCTTGACGTTGCCAACGTTGTAGCTGACGCCCGGCCTCAATTCGGCCCGTTCGACCGCGCAGCCCTCGAGAGTGCCTCGCCGTGGCGTCGATTGGAGAGTGTCCTTGGAGACCTCTCGATACGTACCGATCACCGGAACCGATACGACCGCTCCCGCCATTCCAAGCAGTGACGACGCATACGGGTACAAGTGGCAGATCGAGGCCACCACCCGTAAGGCCGGGCAGCCAGACCGATCGGTCCAGCTAGTTCGAGCCGTTCTCGGGTCGAACTTGTCGGGCTCACCGCTCGATAGCCTCAAACCGCACGAACATCACTCAACAGGACACATCAGTGCTGAAGCGAATGACGGTCGCTGCTCTCCTGGTTCTCTGCTCGTTGACCTCGGCAGTTTCAGCCAAGGCGCAAACGACATGGGTCTTGATTGACGGCCCCGGTGAGGGGGCGTCTGTCCACCAACCGTTCATCCTCGGTGGATGGGCGATCGACCCGTTTGCTACCGCGAATACCGGCGTTGACGCAATTGACGTGTGGGCTTACCCGTCTACTGGTGCTCCGGCGCAGTACCCTGGGAGCCGCTACGTATGGCGGCTACCGGCCAGATGTCGGCCAAATGGGGGCGCAATACAACTATTCCGGCTACACGATGACCGCTTCGAACCTTGCGCCTGGCAGTTATATGCTGGCCGTGTTCGCGCACCGCATCGCTGACGGACAGTGGGCTCCAGCGGCAACGCGCAACATCACCGTGCTGGCGGACACCCATATGTACATCGACATCCCTGCGGAAGGCGCCCATGTGGCGCAGCCCTTTGATGTCGGCGGGTGGGCCATTGACGGTGGTGCCGCTAAGGGTACTGGAGTCGATACTATCCACATCTGGTTCTACGACGCTAATGGGGCGCCTTACCAGCATCCGTAAGTTCCGGGCTTCGGGCTCAGGCCAGACATTGCCGGTGCATATGGTAGTCGCTTCGTAATGGCTGGGTTTGGAATGACAATTTCGGATCTTCCGGCTGGCCTTTATACGATGGTTGTCTACGCCCACAGCACAGTAACGAACACGTTCAACCAGGCAATGTCCGTTCACATCAACGTCGATGCGCCGACATCGCCACCGACGTTTTCACTTCCCGGCGGGGAGTACCAACAATGCGATTAGTGTAGCGATCACTCCCGGGAACAGCGGTGCCCAGGTTCGATACACGACAGACGGTAGCACGCCCTCATTTTCGTCCGCAGTTGCTCCCGGAGTTCTTTCCCTGAGCTCGACGACGCTGTTGAGGGCACGTACACACTTGCCTGGCTACGCGCTCAGTCCTGTAACGGCGGCGGATTACTTGTTCAAAGTCGGTCCACCCACTACTGCACCACCGCCAGGCGCGTATCTCTTGCCGCGACAGCGTTCCCGGTAGCGGTCCAAACCATCACCAGCGGGGCGGCGTTGTCCTACACGGTGAATGGCGCCGACCCGACTCAAAGCTCCACTCCGTATAACGGCACGGCGGTCGCGCTCCCGATGGGAACGACGACACTGAAGGTCAAGGGATTTCGATCCGGGATGACCCCGAGCGACACGTTTACGGGGATTTTCACAATCACTCAATTGCCCTCGCCGACGCCCAGTATTGCTCCGGTGGCGGGCATATACGGCGTCGGTCAGCTTGTCACTCTAATCGGGAGCTCAGGTTCATTGCGGTTTACCAGTGACGGCACTGACCCAACGTCAACCTCGCCGATTTATACGACGCCGCTAGTGCTCCAGACATCGCCAACGACGATCAAAGTTCGCAATTATGTTCCAGGTCTCGTTCCAAGTCCGATCGTCGCCGCCACGTATACTTTGCGCGTCCCATCACCCACCATCTCGCCGGCCGGTGGCACTTATGCATCGATGCCCAGCGTGTCGTTGTCAACGACGCTGTCAGGGGCGGCCGTCCGGTACACACTGGACGCTCGTACACCAACGACCAGTTCAACGTTGTATGTGGGCGCCCTGGCGCCCTTCGCTCCGGACACGACTGTCATCGCGATCGCAACGAAGGCCGGATGGGCTGACAGCAACCTCTCCAAGGCGACATACTTCCTGGCGGAAACGGGCCCTGTCAACGTCGCGTCCCCCGCAGTTACCAGTATCGGCGGCGTCAATCTTCTCGGGATATCGTCGCTGGCTGCTCCACTCTCATTCTCCGTGACCAACGCCACGCCAGCGGACGTATTCGCCCGCGTCAATGGGAAGGGCGTGTCACTCTCGCAGCCGAATAGCACGACGTTTGTGGCTTCGAACGCTCTTACGGACGGCCTCAATTTGGTCGAGTTCAACATGACGGACACGGCTGGTCTGGCGGTCTCCGATACTTACTTCGTTTGGGCGGGATCTCGGAGTCTCTCAGTGACCGTTCGAGACTGGTTGAATCGCCCACTCCCCGGCGCAACAGTCATCGTAGGACCTCAAGCCGATTGGAGCGTCTGGACGTCAGCGACAACGAACTCGAGCGGCGTGGCCGTCGTCTCTTCTCTGCCGAACTCGCAGGCGGCGCCTATCTTTGCGGAGATATCAGCGCCAGATTTCTTGCCGCAAACTGTCGATATCGCCCAAGGCGTCACGTCACTTGCCTACACGCTGTATCCGTCGAATGGTGACTTCAGCCTCGGCCTCGCCGGGTGGACAAACGTAAGCCCGTCGCCGGCTGCGGACGTATTTGTTCATCAGGAACAATTTCCGGGTTTCTCGGTATGCTTCGATCCGGCGTGCGATCGGTCCTCTACCGGACAGGGCGGGGCTCTTCAAACTCTCGAGGCGAGCAGCCCAATCCAGAGCGTTTACGCAACGACACCACCGGGCGCCGTCACTGCCTCGAGCGGACTGACAAGCGGGGCCGACTACGATCTCAGCCTGGGGACGCCGATTGGCAACACTGGGCTAATACGTGCGACTCGCGTGTACCGCTTAGACGCCGGTACGACATCTCTGTCCATTCGCTACCGGTTTGCCTCGTCTGAAATGGCGTGTGGTGTTACTTTAAATTGTGTGCGGCAAGAAGACTATTTTCGGATCGCGGTGAACGGTACGGACGTGGTGGCGAAAACTGTGAGTCAGCTAAACGGTCAATACAATTCGGTATTTGCCATTCCCTGGCAAATACTCACGGTTCCGGTGACCGCCCTGTCCACCGTGCAGGTAGACTTCTACCTCGCGAACGTTGGTGATGGGAAGTTCCCGTCAGCCCTTGATATCGACTACATCCAAGAGAATAAATACAAAGCAACCGTGGCACTCACAGAGCCTTGGCAATTCAGACTGTCGCCGGGCGTGTTCCAGGTAAAGCTTGGAACGCCGCTACAATTCCTCAGCGTCGGCCCGCATCCCTACGGATCGCCACTGCACGCGGGCTACACAAACATTAGCGGAACGTTAACGTTGGACGGTCCGGCGAACGATTCAATTGTTACGATGTCGCTAGAGGTTACCGGACGTTCGTTGAGTTTCACGGCGACCCCTCTCGCAACAGGAGTGCTCACGGCGGCGGCAACGTCGGCGATTATCGGAAAGCCGTTGCACGTAGGGGCAAATCCTGGCGTGACGTTTACTGGGGACTTGTTTGAGATTAATTCGAATAGTGCTAGCAATTTTGGAAATCTGAATCCCCTCAGCCTGGAGTGGATCGACTTCCGAGTGCTAGCGACGACACAGTCGGGGAAACAGTCCCTCTGGACCCCATCGGGGAACCTGGTTCGCCCTCTCTATCGGTATGCTGGACCTCCCGGCTCGCGCACCTCGCCGGCATCCCGTGATACTGGTGTGTGCATCGGTACCACCACCGTGTGTAACGGCGACGATTGGACGCGGTTGAGCGCCGTCTCGGTGTTCGACAGCGTGTTCTACGGACAGGGAGTGAGGTTCAATGACACCTCGAACATGAATGGAGGCGTTTTCCCATCCATCGAGGTCACCAGACCGGGCTCGAGATGGACGCGACTTTCGACGGCTACGAGGCCAGGGATCAGGCAGTGGTGGACAAGCTACGAAGTCTCTACAATGCAACCTATAGCCAATTTGGTCGGCGGGTGATCGATCGTATTCTCGTCACCTACGCAGGACGTACCGGTTTCATAAACGCCCTCAACGCGGCGGCCCCGTTGATCGATGGACAATTGCTCAAGAACGTAGTGCGCCATGAGACAAAACACGCGGATCACTTCCACGTATATCTCATTAACTAGCGCCCATAATCTGCTGCGAACAGTGGAGATGGTGATATGAGTGTGTTCGCTTTGTCGCTGCTGCTTGGGGTCTTGCTACAAAGCGGTCCTTATACACCCGCCGTCATGCCGCCGGCGGATGATGCGCCTAAGAATCCTGAATTTCTGGACTTTCGGCGGCGTCTGCTAGATGCCGTTGAGAGCTCCAACCTCAAGGCGATTTGGGCCATGACATCATCCGACGTTCAAGCGTCGCTCAGCGGGAGCAAAGGGATTCCGGCTCTTCGTCGAGAGTGGGGAGTTGAGCGGTCACCAAAAGCGTTTCTTCGGGAACTCCGAACAGTCCTGAAGTTGGGAGGACGCCTGGGCTCCTGTGAACTCGTGTCTCGTCGCTCCTTACGTCTACAGTGACTTTTCAGGTGGGCTATCTCGGATGTCGTCGTACGCCGCCGTATTGGGCAAGGATACGCCGATTCATTCCGAACCAAACACGGCCAGCCCAGTCATCGCTCGGTCCACGTACGAGCTTCTGGATTTTGACGTCGCCGTAAATGGCCCTTGGGTGCGCGTCAAAATTCCCACTGGCGGTGAAGGCTACATCGAGAAGCACCTAGTGAGAAGCCCATCAGACACTCACGCAGTCTTCATGAACATCCTCGGCGAGTGGAAAATGGTCGCGTTTTACGGTGGCTCTGATTATTGAGACGGGGCGGCTCACCCACAGCGCATTTCGCGGAACACTCCGAGGTAGGCGGCTTGCTTGTCAGCTTGGAATACTGCGGAGAGCGTCCAAATCCATCGCGGCGTCCACCGTCTGATTCGCCGTGTCACTCTGGGCGCTGCAGGATTTGCGTCAGCACGCTCACCACTTTCGTCATCTGACCAGCCGCGTCACGTCCGTCACACGACGCTAATCAGCACTCCAATCGGGATCACGCATTGCGTCATCCTTCGTTAGATGTTCCGCCACTCTTGTGTCTAGCAGGTTGCTGAAAAACATCTCGGCTGCGGTTAGGTGCGACGTGGCGGGACTGCTGCTAGTCTCAGTTAGTTAGAGACTTGAGGTACGTTCCTATCGCCTGTAAGCAAGGGCCGTCCTCTCCCGAGGCGACGACCAGGATTGACCCAATCGCAGCACTAACGACGCGTGGGTGTCTCGAAACGCGAGCAGTGCTCCAAAATCTAGCAGCGTCTTCAGGACTGGGGAATCGCAGGCCGTAAACGATTATCAAGCGATTCGACTCGGACTCGCGATACACAGCCGCGTATCCTTCTTCGATGCCCTCCGCGAGGCGGAGGCGAAAGCGTGCGCTTTCTCTCTCCCCGAGAGGCGGACCGTCCGGCATCAAGGGCGGATCTATCCGCTCCCGAATGTCTGCAATTATTGGTGCCTCAACACCGGCCCAAGGGTTCGTCGGCATTCGAAGGCCTGCCCAAAGCCATCCGCGAACTGTCTTGTCGGCGACATGCTCGGACGGCGCCTGAGGCAACGTGCAATCGGCCGGCAGTCGTTCTTGAGGGACTGCAAGATCTCTTAGACTGAATGGTCGAGCTGGTCGCTGAGCGGCACCGGCTGTTGCTCCGATCGACACTGCGATGACGATTGCCTTGATCACTGAACCCCCAGGAAATATCTTGGCTCGACTCACGTCGTTCGGCGAGTTGACGGCATTAGTTTCGGACTAGTCGCTAGTTTCGGCTACCGTGATCGACATGTTCTCCTCGCCGTAGTCGTCAACGTCGTTGCGGGCGTCAAACCGGTGGTTGGAGCTGGTGCCGGTAAATCGAGCTGACTGCCTCCGCTGGCACACTCGCCGAACCACGAGCAGTGGACCTGTATCCGGACCCGCCTAGCCCTATGGCCGCAGTAATGTTCAGGTTGTATTCCTGCGGTCTGACTGGTACGATGTGTGTGGAAGGCGGGCGTCGCCCTGTTAGCAGCAGGACGAACGCCCTGAGCACGTCAGCAGCGTCAACTGCCGGCGGCCTGCGTCGATTTTATCAATCCCAGCAGACCGTTGGCCTTCGGCCGTTTCCGGCTAGGAGACCAATTTTGAACAAGCCGCGCCACAGCGCGCCGGCCGTTTCGTCGTATGGCCGCGTCCTGCGCTCAAAGCTCCATACCGCCGACAACCCCACCGGCAGCCCAATCGCGTTGCGAGCATTCTCGAAGGCAATTGGGGTGTCGTAACGAGCACGCGAGAAAGTTGGTTAATGCCGGTGAGCCAGTCGTATCGCGGCCGCTGAATGCAAAGATCTGTAGTGTTCTCGGGCTCGATGAAGAGGACATGTGGGACATCGCGGCTCGGGAAAAAATCGCTCGCAGGTGGGGGCGCATCCCAGCCACAGTACGCCCGCCAGTCCGGACGCACCTCGAGGTCGATCTGGCGTCAGCTGACGGACGAGGATCAAGCCTTGCTCACGCGGCTGGCCGCAACGCTGGCATCAGGGCAGACGCCGCAGACCCACGAACCCATCGATTTCACGACCGAAATCGCGGAAGAAGCGCAAGGACACCCCGCGCCACCAGAACCAGTCCCGACGCATCGTCGCGAGGGGCACTGACGTCATCGCCCGGGACGAGGCGGACGTCCAAGGGGCGTCGGCAATTCTCGAAATTAGCTTCCGGGGCGGGGCGATGGTGGCCATCCCCCTAACGGGCCGTGAATACCGGAGATCCTTCAACATCCTTCAGCACCGCCAGCCCTTCGCTGGGTCCGTCCCCTTCATCGTGCTGGAAGGCGCCGACGGCCGGAGCTACGCCGTGAACCGGCGAGAGGTGCAGACTTGGACCTTCAGAGACTCACCAAAAGTATCTGTCGAGGCGACAACGGCCGTGCGGCTCCTTCGGGTTGGACAAACCGCATGGGTGGAGTTCGAAGCATCGGATTCTGTCTGGCCAAACGAGGACATGGGCAGCCTGAACTACGTGTTCGAACTCATTGATACGGACGTCGAACCGGATCAGGCGCTTTCGCTGATCGCAGCCGCTCAATCGCGCATCTTCTTCTACTGTGGCGGCAGCTGGCGCTTTTGTCCGCTCCAACTGGGGCCATTGGTGCGAGCCGTGACGCTTGAGCACGCGGAGAGCATTTGAAGTCGTGTACCCGCAGACACCGAATATCCACAGACTTGGGGGAACGCGGCGGTGAACAGTTCAGATCGACCGATTCTGGGGAAAGAGGACGGACAGTAGGTTCTGTAAGGAGCCAGCGAGTGCAAGGCGCTCGGGACGCAATTCGTCTGCGGGTCGAGCGTTACAGCGGGGCGGAGCGGCGAGGATTGTTCGTTGTCAGGGAGCCGGGAGCAGCTACTCAACTGTGAGGACATGGGACGGATACATGCCCTGAGGATCCCGAGGAGCTGTGGCAGCCGTTTGATGAATCAATTTTGCCCCTCGATTACCGACGACGGTTTCGCCGGCTCGTCCACGCGTTGGCAGCCCTCAACCACCAAGTCGACCTTTCATACGGAATCGGGCAGCGTGTGCCGGTTTGGAAGTCGATTTTTCAAGAGAGAAGCTTTGCACAGTGTGCAAACCCGCGGGCATGGTCAGCCGGACGTGTGCCTGAGACTAAGTGCCTGGTAGGAGCCGGTGGCGGTCGGGACGTAAATGGGCTCCAAAAACAATATGGGATCTCAAATTTTTGCCGTTTGCCGTTTTTAGGGGTGTATATGGGGTGATGGCACGCCTGTAAGTGCTTTTTTTCCAATATGCTACAAGTTTTTGTGGGGGGCCGCGAATAGGGTGGTCCGGTGACCGCACTTGAGACTTAGATGGGGCGCCTAAAAGGCTGGAAGATCGCACACCTTTGACCCAGCGTGAGAGCTAGAGTTCGCTCGCCACCATCTCAATATCTCGAACGTGTCAGCACAGGTTTCGACGCGATCCCCGTCGCTGCGGAGTAGCTTGCCCTGCACCTGAGGGGGCGCCTGACGGAGAACCGCGAGAGTCGTTCCAAGCCGACCTCCATCAAGCTGTACGCGTCGCCTTGGGGGACAAGTATCGACGCCTTCGTTACTGGTTCGACGTAGACGTTGAACATGCATGCACGGACTCCGCTCACAGTGTCGCAAGGGTGGTGGCGATTCGGCGGACACGCGCCATCCTAAGCTTAGAGCAGACGCCACATGCCAATGGCGTCTCTATGCGAAGTTGCACAAGTTCCAGCGCACGCACGTTATTTTGGGGCCTCAAGCCACGGAAGGGTTCGGCTGCCGTCGAAGGCCGACTGCGATGTTATGGAGATCGCCGCGGTTCCCGTCGTTACAGTTCGTGCTCGGGCCTTGCAAGTGGAACGTCCGTTCTTCCGGACATAAGCATCCGCGTCTAAGCTGCCAGAATGTATGGGGTCAAATATTTTGTAAATATGTAGAACATAGGTATTGCCCATACAGGCTTTTTGCGTTTACTCTAATGTCACCAGACGTCGGCGCCCGAAGCGGCGACCGGCACTCCCATCAACCTTCCAAGCCGTAGCCAACTAGGCCTCCGACTTCTCCTCCAGCAATGCGGGACATTCCTGTCCGCTAGAGGTGTGTCTCGAGGCCGTCGGCCGTCGGCACGACGAAGGAACAATGGCTCATAGCAAACCGAATGTAACGAGCAATACAAGGAAAGCGAGGGCCGGCACGCCGGATCCCTGGCTTATTCAGAAACAAAAGAACCCCGACGGGCTGTCGGATATCGTTCTCAACAACATAACTGAGACCCTCTATTACTGGTCCGGATCCTGGTGGCTGTGGAAGGAAGGGCGCTACCGACAGCTCGCACACGATCATCTCGACATCATCCTGCGGCGCGCACTGAAGAAGGGCTTAGCTCCGTTAGAGGCGGTTGGGATGAACGTTTCCGTCACGATGCGAAAAATCCGCGAAACCGAGTCCGCAATGAAGGAAAAGCGGTATTTGGAGCAGCTCGCCCCGCCGTTCTGGATCGGAACCGACCATGGTGAGATGCTCGCGTTCAGAAACGGCCTCCTGAGCACGGCGACGCTCTGCGAGCAGGCACTTCGAGTTGTGCCGCGAACTTCGGAATACTTCAATACCACCGCGTTCCCCTGCGACTACGACCCGCAAGGATCTTGCGATGAATGGCTCGAGATGCTGAACGTCTGTACTGGAGAACGATCCGGAACGGATCGCGCTGCTGCAGGAGTTCTTCGGGTACTGCCTCGCTCGCGACTTGAGGCATCACAAAATGCTGATCATGTCTGGCGAGGGATCCAACGGCAAAAGTGTGGTGTGTGCGGTGTTGGCGGCTCTGGTGGGCGAGGAGAATACGTCCCATTCGCCGGTCCGGAGCTTTGCTGATTCGTTCGGACTTGAGCCACTTCTGGACAAACTCGTCAACATCACCGCGGAAACGGACGGCATGACGGCTGCCGCTGAGGCGCTCGTGAAGCTCATAACCGCTGGGGACGGTGTATCGGTCAACAGAAAGAATCGTCCCGCGGTCCAGGGGCGTCTGCTCGCTAAGGTGGTGGTCGCGGCCAATGAGCTGCCGGCGTTCCATGACTCCACGAGCGGCATCTGGCGTCGTCTGCTGCTTATCCCGTTCAACGTGCAAATTTCAGAGCAGGACGCGGACGAAGATCTCGGACCACGGATCATTCGAAACGAAATGCCGGGTGTAGCTCGTTGGGCCGTAGAGGGACTGACGCGTCTGCGGAGGCAAGGCAAATTCACGCAGTCGGCAGCGTCCACTAACGCACTGACCGAATATCAGAAGCAACGGTCGCCATCCAAGCGGTTCCTCAGCGAATGGTGTGTGGAGGAACCAGACGGATTCGTCGCGAAACGGGAACTGTACGGCTCATATGTCGCGTGGGCGAAGCAGAACCGGTTTTCGATACTGAATGCGGACGAGTTCGAGAAGGACGTCCGGAGGGTCTTCCGGCACGTCGGCGTGACAAGACCCGGCAAGACAGCCGGGGGGCCAAGCCGCCCACGGGCCTTCCAAGGCATTCGGTTGCAGTCTGGCTGCTCGTCTCCAGCGCCTCAGATCGTGGGCGCAGGGCGGGACAACAAGCGGCTGCAAAGACCCTCGGTCGAATCAAGGGTGATCCCGCATGGCCGAACTGCGATGACGAATCAGGCGCTCGGCCGGTCCTCGGACTCCGAAATGGACGGCGAGCACGATGCTTACACGCCGACGAAGAGCCGAGTAGCGTGAGTAGGGTCCGTCTGGTCCAGCCGTACGATCCAACAGTGGGTTACGAATATATTTTCACCGTTCGATTTTTGGGTTGGACCAGATGGACCACTTTGCACCACAAGGAATACTCGGAGCCGCGCATGCGGCTCTGCTCGCCTCCGATCGAAGCTGCTTAGAGGCCCTGTTCCGGTTAGGGTACATGCAGCAGCACCGAGCATAGGGCGAGCCTTGGAGGATCTTCTGCAGGGAAGTGTGAACCCGATCGTTTTCGGTGACATCAAAGGAACCTCCTGTTCCGACCTGCAGAGTCGCTTCCGAAGAGTTGAAGCGGACGGGACCAAAACCGGGGGTACCGTCCGCGCCACAGACGCAGGCTCAGGGCGTCGATGATGGGACCTTTGAAACGCAGAGTCTGAAGTGAACACTCGGGTGTGGCCGGACCCGAGAGCAGCGAAGTAGCCCAGGGCTCTGAAGCCTCCGGCTCGGAATGCGTTGAAGTAGGCCGCGGATGGATGATGCTGCTGCCGCATTGCGTGCAGGGGCGCAGGGTAAACAGGGAAGAAGTGTTCGGGATTTGGGAATGAATCTTTACGAGGAAACAGACGAAGTAGTGAGCTCCTACGGTCAAACGGCTGTACGGGCTGCTTCTGAACGCCTGCTAAGTGTCGCGCAGGCAGCGCAGGAGGTCGGGTGTTCGACCGACACAATCCGTCGCGCCTACATGTGCAACGAACTCCAGGTGATGCGGATCGGCTCGCGGATCAAGGTGCGCTGTTCGCATCTGGCGGACTGGCTCAATCGCGGTGGGAAGACGAGGTAATCGGTGGCGATTCGTAAAAGGTGCCGGGAGGAGGGGTGTCAGTCCAGTCCGAAGTGCAATCACCCGTGGTGGCTGGACGTGATGCACGGTCGGAAGCGTTACCGGATGAAGGTCGACGAGTTCGCCGCACCGAGAATGGCCACGGGCCCGCATCGTCCCATCAGAACCAAAGGCGAGGCGAAGCCTTGGGAGGGCCGATTCCTCCAGGAGATCCGCGCCGGCATTGATCCGCGACGACCGCTCGCACAAGCGCACAGGACGCACACGACGATCGGCGAGTTGTTGTCGGAGTATCAGCGGCGCTACGTGGAAGTCGAGAATCTGAGGAGCCGCAACAATATCGCCGGAGAGGTGAAACGGCTGGCGAAGCTCCTGGGCGGCAGGCCGGTTCGTGACTTGGAGCGACCCGAGCCAGCGGAGGATATCGTCCGGCTACGCTCACCGGGCTCAGGCGACGCGCAACAGGTACCTGTCGCGCATGCGGAACATCACGTACTGGGCAAAACAGCGCGATTACATCACCCATACGCCTTTCGGCAGGGGCGGTGGGATCAAGATCAGCACGAAACATGAGGTTCGCCGTGAGCGGCGGGTGAGCTCCAAGGAGGAAGACTGCCTTCTGCAGGCGTGTCCCTCGCTGAACGAGTCGGTCATCAGCCGCAGGCGCTTGGATGACAATGCCGTGCGCCAAATCCGCGACCGACTCCAAGCGGGAGCTTCGCAAAAGGATGTCTGTCGTGATTTCAGTATCTCGTCTGCGCTCTGCAGCCAGATCAACACGGGCAAGGTCTGGAACGAGGCTAACCGAATCGGCCGAACAGACGGCTACGAGATGCGAGCAAGGCTAATCTGCGCGCTGGACACCGGGATGCGGCGCGGCGAGATGTTGAAGCTTCAAAACAAGCACATCGACTGGTCGACGTCCGAGATCCAGATCGTCGCAGCGAACGCCAAGTCCGGGCGCTCCAGACGAATCCCCTTCGACGAGGTGGGGCGCCTAGGACAGATCCTGAAGGAGCGGAAGGCTCTTGGACCAGAGGCGTTCGTGTTCGGCAATTGGACAACCGGCGAATACGTGGCGTCTTTCTCGAAGGCGTGGAGCCGTCTCCTGGCAATCGCCAACGGCGTCAAGCACGAAACAAAGCCTCGCGGCAAGCGCGGGACGGCCAGAACCTTGGCTGCATTGAAGGCGATCGACCTGCGCTGGCACGACCTGCGTCACGAGGCGGCGAGTCGGTGGATGGATCGCGAGGTGAGTCTGCGGATGATCCAGGTTCTTCTCGGGCACGCGGCGATCTCGATGACTGAGCGGTATCTGAACGTATCGGCAGAAGGGGTCGGCGACGCTCTGCGGGCGAAAGTGTGGCGACGAGGGGACCCTGCCAAGGCGCCTATCCAGATTGTCCCGGAATTGTCCCGCAGAGATGCGGAGGGATGGGCGTGACAAGAAGGAAGGGGGCGAAAACCCGAAGGATTTATTGGAGCCGACGACCCGGCTTGAACGGGTGACCTGCTGATTACGAATCAGCTGCTCTACCAACTGAGCTACGTCGGCGATCGGGAAGGCCGCGCTCCGGCGCGGCCGATGACGCGAGAACACTCGATTCTAGCACGAAGGCCCGCTCCGCCAAGCCCCCGCGCCCCGCGTTGTAGAATGCCCTTTTCCCCAGCTTCGTCTTCTTCTTCGGGGCTACACACCATGTCCACAGAGACCAAGACCACCGCCGCCCCGGCACCGGCCGCCGCTCACCACGGCCAGATGCCGGCCGCTCCCGCCGCCTTCGCCGGCGTCCGCCGGGTGCCGCCGCCGGTCAACGACCCGAACCGCACCTACGCGCCCGGCTCCGCCGAACGCGCCGAGCTCAAGGCGCGTCTGAAGGCGATGGCCGGCGAGAAGCTCGACATCCCGCTGGTCATCGGCGGGAAGGAAATCCGCACCGGGCGCACCGCCAGGACGGTGATGCCGCACGCGCACCAGCACGTCCTCGCCGAATATCACCTCGCCGGGCCCGAGCACGTCACCCAGGCGATTGCCGCCGCCGCCGAGGCGCAGCGCGAATGGGGGAGCTGGCCCTGGGAAGATCGCGCCGCCGTCCTCCTCAAGGCCGCCGACCTCCTGGCCACCACCTGGCGCGCCACGCTCAATGCCGCGACGATGCTCGGGCAGTCGAAGACGGCGTTCCAGGCGGAGATCGACGCCGCCTCGGAAATGATCGACTTCTGGCGCTTCAACACCGCCTTCGCGCAGGAGCTCTACGCCGAACAGCCAATCAGCGGCGCCGGGGTCTGGAACCAGATGGAGTACCGGCCGCTCGAAGGGTTCGTCTACGCTGTCTCGCCCTTCAACTTCACCGCGATTGGCGGCAACCTGACGACGGCGCCGGCGCTGATGGGGAACACGGTCATCTGGAAGCCCGCCGCCTCGGCAATGCTGAGCGGCTACTACACGCTCCGGCTGCTCGAAGCGGCCGGTCTGCCCCCCGGCGTCATCAACTTCGTGCCCGGCGACCCGCGCGAGATCAGCAACCAGCTGCTCGACTCGCCGCACCTCGCCGGCATCCACTTCACCGGCAGCACCGAGGTGTTCAACGGGATGTGGCGCAAGGTCGGCGAGAACATGGGGCGCTACCGCTCGTACCCGCGCCTCGTCGGCGAAACCGGCGGCAAGGACTTCATCGTCGCCCACCCGTCGGCCGACCCGATCGAGGTCGCGGTCGCGATCGCCCGCGGCTCGTTCGAATACCAGGGACAGAAATGCTCGGCGGCCAGCCGCGTCTACGTGCCGCGCTCGATGTGGAAAGAAGTCAGCGAGCGGGTCATCGCGATGATGGCGGCGATGAAGATGGGCGACGTGACCGACTTCCGCAACTTCCTCGGCGCCGTGATCGACGAGAAAGCGTTCACGAAGATCAGCGGCTACATCGGCCACGCGCAGGACCACGCCCGCGTGCTCGCCGGCGGGACGGCGAAGAAGAACGACGGCTGGTTCATCGAGCCGACGCTGATCGAAACCGACGACCCCGGCTACCGCAGCCTGTGCGAGGAGATTTTCGGGCCCGTGATCACCGCCTACGTCTACCCGGACGACGAGTGGACCTCGACCCTGTCGGTCATCGACCGCACGTCGCCGTACGCCTTGACCGGCGCGGTGTTCAGCCGCGACCGCGCCGCAATCCGCCAGGCCGCGTCGGCGCTCCGCAATGCCGCCGGCAACTTCTACATCAACGACAAACCCACCGGCGCGGTCGTCGGTCAGCAGCCCTTCGGCGGCGCGCGCGGATCGGGGACGAACGACAAGGCCGGATCACGACTGAACCTGGTCCGCTGGGTCAACGCCCGGACGATCAAGGAGACTTTCTCCCCGGCGCGCGACTTCAGCTACCCGTTCATGGGGGAAGAGTAGTTTCCAGCTTCCCGCTTCCCGCTTCCCGCTTCCCGCTTGGAGACCGGGCTTGAAGCCGGGAGCCGGAAGCTGGAAGCTGGAGCGGGAAGCAGGGAGCGGGGAGCGGGAAGCTATCTCACCTTCACCCTTGCCACCAGCGGATAGTGATCCGAGCCGAAGCGCTCGTCGGCGCGGCGGAAGGTGGCCGTCCAGCCAGACGGCAGCCGGAAGAACAAGTGGTCGAGGCGTAACAGGCCGAGGAAGGTCGCGCGGCGGTCGGTGGCGGGCACCGCCGGAAAGCGCCGGGCGAGGGGCAGATAGGCGGCGTCGGAAAATCCCGAGACGGTGTTGAAGTCGCCGCCGAGGATGATCGGTGCGCCGTGATCGACGGCCGACAGCAGCGCCTTCGCCTGGCGCGCCCGCCCGTATTCGGCCGCCAGCCAGAGCCGCCGGGGATTGAAGGTGTTGTCGAGGTGGGCGTCGACGACGCGCAGGCGCCACGGCGTCCCCGCAGCGGTCAGGCCGCGAATCGTCGCCGCCAGCGCCACCCGGCGCTGACGCTCGAACGGCAGCTCGATGGCCGCGAGCTCCTCGAGCGGCAGGTTCGAGAGGATGGCGTTCCCGCGATCCTCCAGGACGTCCGCCGCGCCGCCGTTCCGCATCGACGGCACGTAATAGACCGACAGGCCGAGCGCGCTCGCAAGCCGATCGACTGGCACGAACCCGGGC
This sequence comes from uncultured Acidobacteriota bacterium, assembly GCA_963750475.1. GTDB lineage: Bacteria > Acidobacteriota > Vicinamibacteria > Vicinamibacterales > 2-12-FULL-66-21 > JALZOC01. Next base: position 3,825,126 of record CAVVQQ010000002.1, on the reverse strand, counting down.
CCTCCAGCCCGCCCTCCTTTGCGCCGCGCGAATGCGGCATCCCGGGCCAGCACGGACGGTACGTCCGGCCCCTCCCGGTAGACTTCCTGGAGCAGAACGATGACGGGTCCGGCCGGCAGGGTCGCGAAAAACCGGGTCATGTCGCCGGCGCCCAGGTCGGTGTTCCAGCTGACGACGGTCAGGTCGGCCGACGCCGCCGCGGTTCCAGGGCCTTGACGCACCAGCGGGGGACCGACCGCGCCGCGCCATTTCGACAGGCGCGTAGCATCTCTGGACGCCGACGGGGTCGTCCAGGCGATCGAGTTTTCAGCGGGCTCCGCCGCCGGCGTCGTCATCGCCGGCACGCCGCGGCCCTGTCCGGCCAGGCACCCAACAGTGGCGACCGTGAGTAACAGACAGAGGAAGAAACGGAACCTGTGGACCATGGGTGCGGCGGGGCAGGAACGGAACTGGCCGGATTCCGGCGGCAGCTGTCCCATGATATACCGCCGGGTTTGGCGGCTATCCTGCATTGCTGCGGGACGTGAACCGGTATCGACTGACTCTACCGTCTGCCGCCGCCCTCGCTGCTGTCGTCGCTGCCGGATGCGGCAGCTCTGCAAGCACGACCATTAACAGCGTCACCGCTCCATCGGCCTCCCGCTGCGAAGCGACAGTGTCGGGTTCGCCGGCCTCGTTCGGTCCCGAAGGCGGCTCCGGCACACTCACCATCGTCGTCGCCCGGGAGTGCACCTGGAGCGCGGCCGCACAGGCGCCGTGGATTTCCCTGACCTCGGCCACCCAGGGGCAGGGTGACGGCTCCGTGGCTTTCAAGGTCGCGGCCAACGCCGATCCGGTGGCGCGGCAGGCCGCCATCGTCGCGGCCGAACGGCAGGTGGCGGTTGCCGAAGCGGCAGCCCCCTGCCGGTTCGAGGTCGATCCGAGCGGGAGCACGCTGCCGGCGGAAGGGGGCGACATGACGGTCGGGGTCCGGACGCATGCAGTCTGTGCCTGGACCGCGGGAAGCCAGGTGGCCTGGGCCCAGGTCACGCCCGGCAACGGCAAGGGAGAGGGAGTGGTGCGGGTTCACGTGCTGCCGAACGCCGGCGAGCCGCGTCCGGTCGAGATCCTGGTCGCGGGGGAGCGCGTGACCGTCACGCAGCCGGCCGCTGCGCCGACCGCGCCGCCGCCGGCTCCTGCGCCCACGCCGGCCCCTGCGCCAACGCCGACCCCTGCGCCAACGCCGACCCCGACGCCGACGCCTGCGCCGACGCCGGCCCCGACACCTGCGCCAACGCCGACACCTGCGCCGACGCCGACCCCTGCGCCGACGCCGACGCCGACTCCTACACCTGCGCCGACGCCAGAGCCTGTACCGATCAAGTCGGTCGACTTCGACGGCACCGTGAGGGCTGTTGATGGCAGCTGTCCGACCGTGACGTTCATGGTCGGCATCGCGAGGGTCTACTCGACCTCAGCGACCGACTTTGCGAAAGGCAAGTGCCGCGACCTCTCGAACGGTGACGACGTCACCATCAAAGGTAAACTGATGTCCGACATGCGGGTCCGGGCCGACAAGGTCGAATTCAAGAAGAGCGGAAAGAATGACTAGCGGCGGGATTGAGGGCCTCCTCCGCCGGGGCCTGCTGCTTGCCGCCCTGGCGCTCCTGGCATCGCCGGCGCAGGCGCAAACCACCGTCAGCGACGTCGTCGGCTTCCTCGTCACCAACCAGGCCGTGCCGACCGCCGATTTCGAGAAAGACCGCGCCGCCGCGGAAGCGGCGCGCGACACCATCTCTCGCGCGCTCGTCGTCAATCTCACCTCGGCGCCCCTGGCGACGTCGTCCAGCGGCTTCCTGTATCGTCTGAATCCGCAGCTCGGCACGGTCGAGCGCGCGACGGAGAGCTTCGGCGCCTTCTTCGTCGAGCGGGCGTTGACGCCGGGCCGCGGCCGGACGTCGTTCGGTATTTCGGCGAGCAGCGCCGCGTTCGACGAGCTCAACGGCCAGAACCTGCGCGACGGCTCGCTGGTCACGGTGGCGAACCGATTCAGAGACGAGTCGCAGCCCTTCGATACCGAGAGCCTGACGCTGCGGATCCGCAGCAGCACGATGACGATGTTCGGGAGCGTCGGCGTCACCGATCGCTTCGAAATTGGCGGCGCGATCCCGTTCGTGCGCGTCTCGGTCGAAGGGCAGCGCGTCAACGTCTACCGCGGCAGCACGCTGCTGCAGGCCTCGGCGACCGGCACCGCGAGCGGCATCGCCGATATCGCGCTGCGCGCCAAATACACACTGTTCTCGAATCAGACCGGCGGCGTCGCGGCCGCCACCGAGATCCGCCTGCCGACGGGAGACCAGACGAACCTGCTCGGCACCGGCGAGGCCTCGTACCGCTTCATCGGGATTGGGTCGATCGAGCAGGGGAAGTTCGCGCTGCACGGCAACGCCTCGTTCCTGCGCGGCGGGATTTCGCCCGAATGGTCGGCCGCCGGCGCGGCCTCGGTCGCGGCGCATCCCAGGGTGACGCTGTCAGGCGAGCTGCTGACGCGTCACGTCTCCTCGCTGCACGACTTCGCGCTCTCCGCGGCGCCGCATCCGACCATTGTCGGCGTCGATACCCTCCGCCTGACCGCCGGCACGGCGGCGACGACGCTGGCGACGGCGGTGGCGGGATTGAAGTGGAATGTGACCGGAACGCTGGTCGTCGGCACGCACGTGTCGTTTCCACTCGCCAAGCGCGGACTGACTGCCCCGATCATCCCGGCGGTCGGCTTGGAATACGCATTCTGAGCCGCGGGCCCGGACGACCGGGTGCGGCACACGGAACCCACGGATTGACACGGATCTGAAGCTTGTCGGTTCGCTTCCGCGAGCTGCGCTGCCCAGGTCCGCCCTGCCAATCCGCGATCAAGCCACTTTTCGACAATCGCCCTGCAGGCTCAACGACTTACGCTAAAGATGAGTGTCCCCCTGTGGCCGGTCCTGACCGCCGGCACGGCGGCGACAACGCTGGCGACGATGCCCCGATCACCCCGGCGGTCGGCTTGGAATACGCGCATTCTGAGCCGCGGGCCCGGACGACAGGGTGCGGCACACGGAACCCACGGATTGACACGGATCTGAAGCTTGTCGGTTCGCTTCCGCGAGCTGCGCTGCCCAGGTCCGCCCTGCCAATCCGCGATCAAGCCACTTTTCGACAATCGCCCTGCAGGCTCAACGACTTACGCTAAAGATGAGTGTCCCCCTGTGGGCTCTGCTGATTCCCACTGGCAACCGGCAACCGGCAACCGGCAACCGGCAACCGGCAACCGGGAACCGGCAACCGACTGGCAACTGGCAACTGGCAACTGGAAGCGGGCAGCGGGAAGCGGGCAGCGGGAAGCGGGCAGCGGGAAGCGGGCAGCGGGAAGCGGGAAGCGGGAAGCTGGAAGCTTCCCCCCTCATCTCGCGTCGGCGCGCACGATGTGCCAGGCGCCGGCGGATCCGGCCAGATCGAAGGACCAGCGCCGATCCTGGCGGCGCTGGCCGCCGCCGACCTTGGGCGTCCACTCCGCAAATCCCGAACAGGCGGCCCGCGCCGTCGCTCCCGAGACCGTAACGTCGCAGCGGTCGAGCGCGATGCGCTGGGCCGACAAGCCGTCGAAGGCGCGCGCCAGCGCCCGCTCGTCGACTGACGGCCACACCGCGCGCGCCGCGCCGGCGTCGAGGCCGCTGAACGCGGCTTCGTAGCGGGCGAGCGCGGCGCGGACTGCCGCCCTGGGATCGATCGCCGGCGCCGGCGCGGGTTCGGCCGGGCGAGGACGGAGGGGGGCGGCTGTCGGCGCGCTGACCGGCACCGAGCCCGTAGCGGTCAGCTCCGCGGTGGCGAGCGGCACGGCGTCGATGGTGGGCGGGCGCGGCGCGGGAGGGGCCTCGCGCAACGGCGCCGGCGCAGAGGTCGTGAGGCTGGTGACCGGCGGCAGCGACGCACGCGCCTCGCGGCTGGCCGTCAGCGTCGGCGCCGCGGCCTCGACGATGCGCGTCGGAGGCGGAACCGCAGCGACGGCGCGCCCGGCCGCCACGCCGCTCGTCGGCGCGGAACGGCCGGCGGCGGAACGGTCGGTCGGAGATTCCGTCGTCCCGGACGTTGCCGCGGGGCTCGGCTCGGGAAGGGGAGCGGCCGCCTCCTGCTGAGTTTCGAGCGGCTGCGCTGACGTCGGCTGCGCGGACGCTTCCACGGTCGGTTCGGCGGCTAACGGAGCGGGTTCGGTCGCCAGCCCCGACCCGACCGGTGCTTCGTTCCGGGTCGTCGTTGCCACCGATTCGCGCCCGGTTGTCAGCTGGCGCCACGACACCACCCCGGCGGCCAGAAATGCGAGGCACGCTGCCGCGACCAGAGCTCGAGCATACAAGCCACCCCGGTCCTTTTTTTCATGGCGGACCGGTGCCGCGGCCTCACCCAGAGGAAAGTCGGTTGCAGGCAACGCCGCGTCATCGTAGTGGGAGATCTCGCCGGCCGGCATGGCCAGCTCTTCGTGAAGGAAGAGCTCGATGGACGGCATTCCCGCCGGTAGCTGCGGGTCCGCCGGCGCGGCGAGGCGCCGCTCGAGCTCGAGCAGCTCAGGCATTTCCGGCGCCAGCGCGCGTGCCTCGTCGAGCGCGGCCCGTGCTTCGTCCAAAAGCCCCGCAGACAGCGCCTCGCTGGCGTGCGCCACGCAGCGCTCCGCCTTGCGGTGGCGCATCCGGAACTCGAACGACTGCCACTGCGGTGTGGAGGTGTGCGAGACCGTCACCGGCACGAAGACTTCAGCGCCGCTGTCGGGCATGATGCAGGAAATGCAAAAGCTGTGCTTTATACGGAGCACGGCCGCTGCGGCCGGGCTCAGACGGTCGTCGAGGACACGGCCGGGTCACCGTCGAAAAGACGTTCTGTATCCTTGTTCAACAGCACCCAGAGCCCATAGGCGCCCACCAGCGTGCCGATCGGGATATTGATGAGGCTGAGCGCCGACAGGACGATGCCGAGGATGCGCGCCCACGGTTTGTAGTGCAGCAGGCCGTAGCCGGCGACGAGCCCGGGGAGCGCGAAGACCACGAAGAACATCCCGAGCGCGGCCCCCGCGATCCCGAGCACCGGGATCGCGATTGCCGCATCGGGCCCGTCGGCGGCGGCGCCGACCAGGCCGGCCGTGCCGCCCATGACGAGCAGGAGAAAGAGCGCCAGGAACAGCATGAAGCCGCTGACGACGAGGTAGAGCACCCCGAGCACCTTGACGTGCGTCTGCATGCCGGCTCCCTCCGTGTTCGCGCTACTCGTCGCCCTCGACATCGGCATCGACTTCCGCCTTCGCGCTCGTCGCGACGTCGTCGATGTCCTCTTCGGGCTTTTCGTTGCGCCAGTCCTCGTCGTTCTCGTAGAGGCGGCTGACCGGACGCTCCTTGATTGGCCCCTTCGGACCGCGGTCGCCGTCCTTGCGCGGCGCCTTCCGCTTGTTCTTGGGCGGCGCGTCAGGACCGAAGTTGCGGCTGCGCGGCCCGGACGGGGCGCCCGAGCCGCCGTCGGCGGGGCGAGGCGCCCAGCCGCTCGGCCGGGGTGCGAAGCCGCCCCCCGAGCCTCCCGATGGACCGCCCGGCCGCGGCGGGCCGCCGTAGCCTCCCGGCCGTGGTGCGCCCGGCGGGCGCTCCTCGCGCGGGCGCGCCTCGCTCACGGCGAGCGGACGTCCTTTGAAGGGCTGCTGATCGAACCGGCTGATTGCGGCTTCCGCGACGGCGCGATCGGCGTAGTCGACGAACGCAAATCCGCGCGGGCGGCCGGTTTCCCGATCGACGGGAAGGACAATCTGGGTGGGTTCGCCGACGCTTGACAGGTGCTCGCGTAACTCAGGTTCGGACGCGGCGTACGGCAGATTTCCGATGAACAGACGGACTGACACAGCCCCCTCTTGGTTGTGTCGCGCAGCCGCCGGACGGACCTCCCGTCCGGGCGACCGCCGACAAGCCCAATCAAAATAGCACAAATGGTGCCGCCGAGGTTGATGCTCCGGAAGGCGTGCGCTACGATGGACTGTTGGGCGGGTCCCTGAATTCCTCCATACATGCCTACGACCACTGAAGCCCGGCGGGGCCAGATTCGCATACGCGGCGCGCGCACCCACAACCTCAAGAACGTCGACCTGACGCTGCCGACGCGGTCGCTCATCGTCATGACCGGGGTCAGCGGGTCGGGCAAGTCGTCGCTCGCCTTCGACACCATCTACGCCGAAGGGCAGCGCCGCTACGTCGAGTCGCTGTCGGCCTACGCCCGCCAGTTCCTCGAGCGGATGGAGAAGCCGGACGTCGATCGCATCGACGGCATCTCGCCGGCGATTGCGATCCGGCAGAAGAACAGCATCCGCAACCCGCGCTCGACGGTCGGCACGACCACCGAGATTCACGACTACCTGCGGCTGCTCTTCGCGCGCGTCGGCCGGACCTATCTGCCGCAACTGCGGCCGCGAAGTCGTCCGCGAGACGGCCGAGGTGGTGGCGCGCCAGCTCGGCGCGCTGCCGGCCGGGCACGCGCCTGCTGCTCGGCTTCGACCTGCCGGTCGTCACCTGCGTCGCCGGTCGCAGCCGCGAGCGGACCGCGACGACGACGAGGCGAGCGAGCCGCGGAGGGCGACGGCGACGATCGCCGCGCGCCGCAGCCGGACGCTGCCGGACCTCGTCGACCCGGTCGTCGAGACCGCTCGCGGCGCTGCGCCGCAAGGGCTTCGGCCGGCTGCTAGTCGACGGCCGGGCGGTGACGCTCGACGATGTCGACCCGGCGGCGCTGCCGCGATCGCGCGACGCTGCAGGTGGTCGTCGATCGCGTGCAGCTCGACGGCGACGACGCGCGCGCGGCTGACCGACTCGATCGAGACCGCCTATCGCGAAGGCGGCGGCGCGGCGTTCGCGATCGAGCTCGCCGGCGGCGGACGGCGGCGAGACGGTGGTGCACCGCTTCACCGAGCGCTTCGAGTGCCGCGCCTGCGGCATCCCCTACGAGGATGCCGCAGCCGCGGCTGTTCTCGTTCAACAACCCGTTCGGCGCCTGTCCCGACCTGCCACGGCTTCGGCAACGTCATCGAGCTCGACATGGACCTGGTCGTGCCGGACCCGTCGAAGTCGATCGCGCAGAACGCCATCGAGCCGTGGAGCAAGCCGCACTACCGCGCCCAGCTCGCCGACCTGAAGCGCGCCGCCAAGCGGCGCGGCGTCCGGCTCGACGTGCCGTGGTCAGGAGCTGACCGACGACGAGCGGCGCTTCGTCATCGAGGGGGACGGCGACGGCTTCGAGGGCGTGAGGGGCTTCTTCCGCTGGCTCGAGCGCAAGAAATACAAGGTCCACGTCCGCGTCTTCCTCAGCCGCTATCGCGGCTACCTGACCTGCCCGGATTGCGGCGGCGCGCGGCTGCGCCGCGAGGCGCGCGACGTGCAGGTCGGCGGCCAGCACCATCGACGTCGTCTGCGGCCTGACGGTGCGCGACGCCGAGCACGTTCTTCGCCGAGCTGACGCTGTCGGAGAAGGAAGCGGCGATTGCCGACAAGGTGCTGAAGGAGATTCGCCGGCGGCTCGGCTTCCTGCGCGATGTCGGCCTCGACTACCTGACGCTCGACCGCCTGTCGTCGACGCTGTCGGGCGGCGAGTCGCAGCGCATCAACCTGGCGACCTCGCTCGGCTCGGCGCTGGTCGGCACGCTCTACGTGCTCGACGAGCCGTCGATCGGCCTGCACTCGCGCGACAACGAGCGGCTGATCGACATCCTGCGCCAGCTGCGCGATCAGGGCAACACCGTGCTCGTCGTCGAGCACGACGCCGACATGATCAAGGTCGCCGACATCGATCGTCGACATGGGCCTCGGCGCGGGCGAGCAGGGCGGCCGCGTGGTCTTCGCCGGCACGCTGCGCGGACCTGCTGCACGAGCCGCGATCGCTGACCGCGAAGTACCTGCGCGACGAGCTCGCGATCCCGGTGCCGGCGGCGCGGCGGAAGCCGACCAACCAGAAGCTGCGCGTCGCTCGGCGCCGCCGAGCACAACCTGAAGGACGTCGACGTCGAGATCCCGCTCGGCATGCTCACCTGCGTCACCGGGGTCAGCGGCTCGGGCAAGAGCACGCTGGTGCACGACGTGATCTACGCCGCGCTCAAGCGGGCCAAGGGCGACTGGGACCGGCGGGTCGGCGCCCACCGGAAGCTCGAAGGGGCGGAGTTCGTCACCGACGTCGTGCTCGTCGATCAGACGCCGATCGGCCGGACGCCGCGGTCGAACCCGGTCACCTACCTCAAGGCGTTCGATCCGATCCGCGAGCTGTTCGCGGCGACCAAGGACGCGCGCTCGCGCGGCCTGACCGCCAGCCACTTCTCGTTCAACGTGCCCGGCGGCCGCTGCGAGGCGTGCGAGGGCGAAGGGCGAAGTCAAGGTCGAGATGCAGTTCCTCGCCGACGTGTTCGTGCCCTGCGAGCAGTGCGACGGCAAGCGCTTCAAGCCGCAGGTGCTCGAGGTGAAGTACCGCGGCCGCGACATCGATCAGGTGCTCGACATGACCGTCCGCGAGGCGCTGACCTTCTTCAGCAGCTCGCCGAAGGTGCTGCGCCGCCTGCAGGTGCTCGACGAGATCGGGCTCGGCTACCTGCGGCTCGGCCAGCCGGCGACGACGCTGTCGGGCGGCGAGGCGCAGCGCATCAAGATCGCCGCGCACCTGTCGTCGCACACCGGCGATCGCCTGCTCTACATCCTCGACGAGCCGACGACCGGCCTGCACTTCGACGACATCGCCAAGCTGCTGGCGGCGTTCCGCAAGCTGCTCGCAGGCCGGCCACAGCCTGCTGGTCATCGAGCACAACCTCGACGTCATCAAGACCGCCGACTGGATCATCGACCTCGGGCCCGGAGGGGGGCGAAGAAGGGGGCGCAGATCGTCGCCGCCGGCACGCCCGAAGCAGATCGCTCAGGTCGAGGCGTCGCACACCGGCCGCTATCTCGAGGACGTCGCTCGCGGTCGGCCGGGTCAACGCCTACGGCATCGCCCGCGGCGGAGCGTCCTCATCCTGATCCGTCCGTCGGCGCCGCCGAGGTCGTCCCTGTTACAATGGACGGGCTCCCCCCGGTACAAACAGCCATGATCCGACCGATCGCTCTTCTGTGCGTGCTTGGCGCTCGTCGCCGCGGCTCCGGCGGCCGCGCAGCAGGCGCGCTTCGACGACGTGGTGCGCAACCTCCGCAATCCCGATGCCGAAGGTGCGCCTGAGTGCGGTGCGGCTGCTCCGCGAGTCGAAGTATCCGGAGGCGGCCGTGCCGGTCGCCGCGCTCGTCAACGACCCGGTGGACGCGATTCAGCTCGAGGCGATTGCCGCCGAGCTGATCGTTCTTCCTGGTGGAAGACATTCCCGGCCGGAAGCGCGTCGCGCTGCTCGTCGAGGTGCGCAACGCCGCGCCGGCGGAAACCGCCTTCGAGCTCGGCCCGCTGGCGGCGTGGCCGCGGCCGGTGCCGCCGGAGCTCGTCCGCGCGCTGCTCGACGCGGTCGACGACGAGAACGCGCGGGTGCGCGTCGAGGCGATCTATACGCTCGGCATGATCGCGCATCCGCCGCTGGCCGCGGACGCGGCCGCCGATCTCGATCAAGGCGCTCGATCATTACGATCCGGCGATCCGCGCCGCCGCCGCGCGAGGTCATCGGCCGGCTCGACGTCACGCGCGCCGGCGACGCCCTGATCGTCGCCGTCAACGACTCGACCAGCATGGTGCGTTTCGCCGCGATGCGGGCGCTGGGCGACATCCGCGAGAGCCGCGCCGTCCAGGCGCTGACCGAGCAGCTGACGTTCTACAACAGGGCGAGGGAGCGTGGTCGCCGCGCTCGATGCGCTGGCGCGGATCGGCCAGCCTCGAGCGTCGCCGCTCTTCAAGGCGCGGCTGGCCGACAAGGATCCGCGGCTCCGGCAGGCGGCCGCGGAAGGGCTCGGCCGCGCCGGCGACACGAGCCGAGGCGGCGGCGCTGCAGGTCGGCGCCGGCAACGATCCGTCGGCCGAGGTCCGGGCGGCGATGGCGTTCGCGCTGTCAGAAGCTCGGGCAGCACTACGTCGGGCGGCTGGTCGAGTTCATGACCTCGCCGAAGACCGCGCTGCAGGTCGCAGGACTATCTGCTGGAGCTCGGCCCGTCGATCGTCCCGGAGCTGACGCCGGCCTGCAGGATCCGATCGCCGGCGATCCGCGCCGGCGTCGCAGACGTCATCGGCGTCGCTCGGCGGTCCGGCCGTCGAGGCGCTCGCGCTCGCTCGAGCCGCTGACCAAGGATCGCGACCGTGCGGTGGCCGCGGCGGCGACGCGCGGCGCTCGAGCGGCATCAAGCAGCGTCGCGACACCGCTAGTCCGCCGATGCGCGCCGTACGCTGCCGCGCGACTTCTACGCGCGTCCCACTCTCGATGTCGCGCGCGACCTCATCGGCAAGGTCCTGGTCCACGACACGCCCGCCGGCCCCGCCTCCGGGGTGATCGTCGAAGTCGAGGCCTACATCGGCGAAGTCGGATCCCGCCTGCCATGCGGCGCCCGGCCCGACCGCGCGCAACGCGCCGCTCTACGGCCCTCCGGGGATCGCCTACGTCTACCTCAATTACGGCATCCACTATCTGGTGAACGCCGTGACCGAAGCCGAGGGCTCGCCCGCGGCGGTGCTGATCCGTGCGCTCGAGCCGCTCGACGGCGAGGCGCTGATGCGGCGCCGCCGGGCGCGCGGCACCGGCCGGCCGGCGCGCGCCTTTGCTCGTGACGAGCTCTGCCGCGGCCCGGGCAACCTCACCCGCGCGCTCGGCATCTCGCTCGGCACAACCGCCTCGGACCTGACCGCCGGACCGCTGCGCATCGAGGATCGCGGGCTGCCGGCCGCCGCGAGGTGGCGTGGAGCCGCGGATTGGCATCAGCGTGGGTGTCGAGCTCGGAGTGGCGCTGCATCGGCGGTGCGGCAGCGCCGCGGTGTCGGGCGGTCGAAGCGCGAGCGCTGCAGCCGGCGTCGCCGGCGCTGCAGCGTCTCAGCGCTGCTGCGGGCGATTCGTCGGCCAGGCGCCGGTCGCTTGCGTGACCGCGACTGCACGTGCCGGCCGTGCCCTGCGCAGCAGGCCGAGCGTGACGGTCGAGCCGATCGTCGCGTCCGACAGCAGCCGGATGAACTGCGACGGCGTCGTCGATCGGCGCGCCGTTGAAGCCGACGATGATGTCGCCGGGGAGGAGGCCGGCGCGAGTAGGCGTCGGAGCGCTGCTGCATCGACCGAGCAGACCAAGGCGCCGCGGGTGTTCGGGCGCGCCGAGCTGCTGCGGCCATCTGCGTCGTCAGCGGCTGGACCTTGATGCCGGGGATCGTGCCGCGCCGCACCTCGCCGAACTTGATCAGGTCGTCCATGACGTGGCTGCGCGAGGTTGCTCGGCACCGCGAAGCCGATCCCCTGGTAGCCGCCGGACTCGCTGAAGATCGCGGTGTTGATGCCGACCAGCTCGCCGCGCGCGTTGATCAGCGCGCCGCCGGAGTTGCCCGGGTTGATCGCGGCGTCGGTCTGGATGAAGTCCTCGTAGGCGGCGAGCCGCCCTTCGAGGCTGCGGCCGGTCGCGCTGACGATGCCGAGCGTGACCGTCTGATTGAGCTGGAACGGGTTGCCGATCGCCAGCACCCACTCGGCGACCTTCAGCTTCGACGAATCCCCCCACGGCAGCACCGGCAGGTTGCGCGGCGTCGACCTTCAGCACCGCGATGTCGGTCCATCTCGTCGACGCCGACGATCTTCGCCGGCAGCTCGCGCTTGTCGCCGAGCATCGTCACCGTCACCTCGCGCCGTGCGTCGCCGACGACGTGGTTGTTGGTGAGGACGTAGCCGTCGGCGGAGACGATCGACGCCGGAGCCGAGGCTCTGGGCGCGGCGCTCGCGGTTGCCGAACGGGTCGTCGTCTCCGAAGAAGTAGCGGAAGAACGGATCGTTCGCGAACGGCGAGTTCGAGCTGCGGACGACCTGCGTCGACGAGATGTTGGTCACGCTGCCGACCGCCCGCTGGGCGACGGCGGTGAGGTCGGGCAGCGCCGCCGGCGATGGCCGGGGCGGCGGCGGTGCGGGCCGGCGCCGGCGCCTGGGCGGCGGGCTGGGCCGCGGCGGCGTCGTCTCGCGGCCGGCGCAGCCGGCCGGTCAGGACCAGCCCGGCGCTCAGGAACCGAGCGTGACGAAGAGCAGCGGGTAGACGGCGCGGCGTCGGCATCAGCGGTTACCCACCTCGATCGTCCGCGGCCGGCGAGGCCGGCGATCTTCGGAGGGTGACGGTGAGCACGCCGTTCGCGAGATCGGCGGTGACGCCGGCGACGTCGATCGGCGTCGGCGAACTCGAAGGTGCGGGAGAACGGCGCCGTGGCCGCGCTCGACCTGGTGGAAATGCGTCACCGCGGCGGCCTCGGCGGGGCGCGACCGGCGGCGGCCGCGAATGGTCAGCCGGCGTGTCCTCGAGGCCGAGCTCGATCGTCGTCGCGGACGAGCCCGGGGACCTCGGCCGTGACCACGTAAGGCCGCGTCGGTTTCGTAGACGTCGATCGGCGGCGTCCAGGCCTCGGCGTGGTGGGTCGACGAGCCGCTCCATGCCGGTCCTGCAGGTCGCGAAGAGATCCGCGCAGGTCGGTATCCTACGCGCGAACTGCCGCGGCGGATCGTCAGCAGCCGGCGTTGCGCCGGGCGCCGGTTCGCTGCTACGATTCCGCGGTTCTCCGGACGGAGATTACGATGGCTTCCATACAAGCGACACGGCTCAAGAAGGGCATGCTCGATCAAGGTCGGCGCGGATCTGTTCCGCGTCCTCGAGCTCCAGCACGTCACGCCGGGCAACCTGCGCGGCTTCGTGCGCATGCAAGTTCCGCAACATCCGCAACGGCGCGCTGTCGGATCAGAAGCTGCGGTCGGAGGACACGCTCGACCGCGCGATGCTCGACGAGCGCGAGATGCAGTACCTCTACAAGGACGGCGACTCGTTCCACTTCATGGACACCGACCTCGTACGAGCAGATGCACATCGCCGCCGAGGCGCTCGGCGACTCGGTCAACTACCTGATTCCGGACGCGATCATCAAGGTCGAGTTCTACGGCGAGGAGCCGGTCGGCATCGAGCTGCCGCCGACGGTCGATCTGGTGGTCGAGGACACCGCGCCCGGCATCAAGGGCGCGACGGCCAGCAACCAGGTCAAGCCGGCGCGGCTCGAGACCGGCCTGGTCGTCAACGTGCCGCCGTTCGTCAACACCGGCGACAAGGTGCGCGTCAGCACCGAGACCGGCGAGTACCTGTCGCGGGCCTGACGCCGGCCGACGGTCGCCTGGTTGCGCGGATGGACATCACCCCACACCACCACGCCGGCTGGATCGAAGTCATCACCGGCAGCATGTTCAGCGGCAAGAGCGAAGAGCTGATCCGCCGGCTGCGCCGCGCCCAGATCGCCCGCCGCAAGGTCCAGATCTTCAAGCCGACGATCGACAACCGCTTCGGCGACGACCACATCATCTCGCACAGCGAGATGCGCATCCCGTCGGACAACCTGTCGTCGTCGCGCGACCTGCTCGAGCAGGTGCTGCGTGGATACCGAGGTCGTCGGCATCGACGAGGGGCAGTTCTTCGACGCCGAGCTGCCGGCGGTCTGCAGCACGCTCGCCGACCAGGGCAAGCGGGTGATCGTCGCCGGGCTCGATCAGGACTACCTCGGCAAGCCCGTTCGAGCCGATGCCGCAGCTGCTGGCGATTGCCGAGTACATCACCAAGACGCTGGCGATCTGCATGGTCTGCGGCGCGCCCGCCAATCACACCCAGCGCCTCGTCGCCAGCAGCGAGCGCGTGCTGGTCGGCGCGCAGGGGACCTACGAAGCGCGCTGCCGCCACTGTTTCGATCCGCGCCTCGGCCAGTGAACCGGGCAGGCGCAGCCGCTCCTGCATGGACCCTGCTGCCCCGCCTGCTGTTCGTGCTCGGCCTCGGGTTCTTCGTGGCGGATGTCCGGCTCCTGCTCCAGTTCGTCCGCTTCCGCCGGCTGCGCGCCGTCGGCGGTGCTCACCTGGCCCGGCCGCCGGCCGCCGTTCTACCGCCTGCTGCTGATGCTCGGCGCCATCCTGAGCGTGCTGATCGTCTACAAGCTGGCCGTGCTCCGCCTCCATCCCGTGCAAGTCTTCGGCGAGACGATGATGCTGGTCTATTACGGCTACGCGGTGCCGCTCGGGCTGAAGATTGGCCGCGGGTTCTACACGACCGGGATCTGGTCCGACGGCGGCTTCGTGCCCTACCCGCGCATCGGCGGGCTCGCCTGGCGGGAAGGGCGGGGGGACAGGTCACGCTGGTGATGATTTACCGGATGCGCGCCTTCGCGCGCCGCCTGACCGTGCCGCACGTCCACTACGGCGCCGCCCGCCGCCTGCTCCGCGACAAGCATCGCCGCCCACGACATCCACTTCACCGGCAAGCCCCTCGACCTCGGCATGCACGACGAAAGGGATGATGTGTGACGGGGGCTTCCAGCTTCCCGCTGCCGGCTTCCCGCTCTACGTTCACCTGACCTGCGCGGGAAGCTGGTAGCTGGAAGCGGGAAGCCGCTATCAGCGCCTCAACCACCCGATCGGTCCGTCGCCGGAGGCCATCGGGTCGTGGAGCCAGTCGGGCGGCGTCAGCCACACGAACGCCAGGATCGCGATCACCATCAGGTCGTACTGCCAGGTGGCGCGTTCGTAGGTCCAGAAGAACGCGTTCCACAGCACCCGGACCGGCAGGCTGGCGGCGCGGTTCATGCCGCCACCTTTGACGGGTTGGTCGCGCAGCTCGCGGTAGGTGTAGGATGATCCGGTCGGCGACGGTGAAGACCGAGAGCACGCAGATCACCCACATCACCGCCGCCATGCGGTTGGTGAAGGCGCCGATCATGAACAGCACGATCCGCTCGGGGCGCTCCATGAACCCGACCTTGCACTTGGTGATGAGCGACTCGGCGCGGGCGCGGGTGTAGCTCGTCATGATCGCGAACATCATCGCCAGCGCCGTGATCATCACGTAGTCGGTGCGGCCGAGCCGCGAGTAGAGAAAGATCAGCCCGATAAACAGCGCGATGTCCGAGAAGCGGTCGATGACCGAGTCCCAGAAGCCGCCGAAGACGCTCACCGCCTGGAGCTCGATGCGCGACCTTGCCGTCGATGAAGTCGAAGATGTTGGCGACGCACCATGATCACACCCGGCGCGCACGAACCGGCCGTGAGCCAGTTCGCAGGCGGCCGCGACGTTGATGAGCACGCCGACGAAGGTCAGGATGTTGGGGTGGATCCGCAGCGCCACGCAGGCGCGGATGATCGCGCGCAGCGGGAACATGCAGATGCGCCCGATGAGCCCGGTCAACGTCATATGTCTGAATCGTGCCTGCGGCGCGCCGCCGCGTCCCGTGCCGGCGGCTCGCGCGCTATAATCAAAGGTTCAAGCCGTCGCGAAACGCGCAGTGTACCGCATGCCAATCCGTGATCTCAAGGCCCAGATCGCCCGTCTTCCGGAACAGCCCGGGGTCTACCTCTACTTCAACCGCGCCGGCGAGACCCTGTACGTCGGCAAGGCGCGCGTGCTCCGCGACCGCGTCCGCAGCTATCTCGGCGCCCACGGCACCAGCCCGCGCATCGACGCGCTGCTCGACGAAGCCGCACCGCCTCGAGGTCATCGTCACCGATTCGGTCGTCGAGGCGCTGGCGCTCGAGAACAACCTCATCAAGCAGCGAGCGCCCAAGTACAACATCCTCCTGCGCGACGACAAGAACTATCCCTACCTGCAGCTGACGACCGGCGAGGCGTTCCCCCGCGTCCTGGTGGCGCGGCAGGTCGAGCGCGACGGCCACTTCTACGCCGGCCCGTTCATGCCGGCGTCGCTGGCGCGCCGGACGATGTCGCTGACCCACAAGCTGTTCGGCATGCGCTCGTGCAACGAGACGATCACCGGCGACCGCCGCCGGCCGTGCCTCGAGTTCGACATCAAGCGCTGCATCGCCCCCTGCGTCCGCGAGCTCTGTTCGGAGGACGAGTATCGCGTCGTCGGTCGAGCACACCCGCCTGTTCCTCGAAGGGCGCAACGACGAGCTGCGTGACGACGCTGCGCGAGCGGATGAGCGAGGCGGCGGCCGAGCGAGCGGTTCGAGCAGGCGGCGCAGCTGCGCGACGCCATCCGCACGATTGAAACGCTCCAGGACGCGGCAGCAGAAGATGGCCAGCGCCGAGCTTGGCGACCGCGACGCGTTCGGCCTGAAGCTCGGCCCGGCCGGCGCGGTCGTCCAGATCTTCCAGATGCGCCGCGGCCGGGTGGTCGAGCGCATCGAGCTGGTGTCGGAGGCGGCGGCGGACGGGGCGGCGCCGGGCGGCGGCGCGGAGCCCGGTGCGGGCGGGATGACCGACGGCGACGTGCTGCAGGCGGCGCTCCAGCAGTTCTACGCCGAGCGCGCCGCGCCGCCGGAGATCCACGTGCCGCTGGCGCTCCGCGGCCGCCGACGCCGAGATGCTCGAAGACTGGCTGTCCGGCGAGGCCGGACGGCGCGTCCGGCTCGTCGTCCCGCAGCGCGGCGAGAAGCGCGGGCTGCTCGACCTCGCCTCGCGCAACGCCGAAGTGGCCTACCAGGCGCGGTTCAACGAGAACGTCGCCGCCAACTACGACGCGCTCGAGACGCTGCGGGTCGTCCTCGGCCTGCCGTCGGTGCCGCGCCGCATCGACTGCTTCGACATCTCGACGATCCAGGGCAGCGAGACCGTCGCGTCGATGGTCGTCTGCGAGGACGGCCGCATGAAGCGGTCCGAGTACCGCAAGTTCCGGATCCGCGGCAACGTCCTGACGCGCGATCTGGCCAGCGCCGGCGACCGGCACAGCCCGGCCGAGCTGCAGCAGCTCGCCGCCGACGCGCCCGATGCCCGCGCCCCCGAGCAGGGATCGCGCTTCCTGAACGACTTCGCGGCGATGCACGAGGTCGTCCTGCAGGCGCTACCGCAAGCTGCTCGAGCAGGGGGGGCCGTTCCCCGACCTGATCCTGATCGACGGCGGCAAGGGGCAGCTGTCCGCGGCGTACGCGGCGCTGCAGGAGCTCGGGCTCGGCAACCTCGTCGCCGCGGGCATCGCCAAGAAAGAGGAGCTGCTGTTCACGCGCGACCTCGAGGAAGCGATCGCCCTGCCGCGCGAGAGCCCGGCGCTGCTGCTCGTCCAGCGCATCCGCGACGAGGCGCACCGCTTCGCGGTCACCTTCCACCGCCTGCGCGAACGAAGCGCGACCTGCGCTCGGAGCTCGACGGCATCGGCGGCATCGGGCCGCGCCGCCGCAAGGCGCTGCTCACCGCCTTCGGGAGCGTCGCCGGCGTCCGCCGCGCCACCCGCGAGGAGCTCACCACGCGTCGTCGGGGCGCGCTGCGCCGACCGGGTCCTGGCCCATTTCGCGGCCGGCCGTTGAGGGCTGGTCGAGCGCCTGGTTTTGGAGTCCGGCTGAGAGTGGGTCGAGGATCTGGTTGAGAGCTTAAATGCTTGATACGGCGGCAGTTTTACCGTATTCTAGGTCGCTCTCTGACATCAACGCCGGCGCTGGACATTCCAGGCCGGCCTTCAGTCCCCGGACTTCGAACTGTCTTTCATGCTGCCTCGTGTCGTCTCGGGCATGCGCCCGACCGGAAAGCTCCATCTCGGCCACCTCGTCGGGGCGCTCGACAACTGGGCCTCGCTGCAGGACAAGTACGACTGCTTCTACTTCGTCGCCGACTGGCACGCGCTGACCAGCGACTACGCCGACACCGTCGGAGATCGTCGCCAACGCCTACGACATGGCCGCCGACTGGATCGCCGCCGGCCTCGATCCCGAGCGCAGCACGCTCTTCGTCCAGTCGCTGGTGCCGGAGCACGCCGAGCTGTACCTGCTGCTGTCGATGACGGTCCCGATTCCGTGGCTCGAGCGGGTGCCGACCTACAAGGAGCAGATGGAGCAGCTGACGGAGAAGGATCTCTCGACGCTCGGCTTCCTCGGCTATCCGCTGCTGCAGACCGCCGACATCATCATCTACAACGCGCAATTCGTCCCGGTCGGCGAGGATCAGGTGCCGCATCTCGAGCTGAGCCGCGAGATCGTCCGGCGCTACCACAAGTTCTACGGCGAGCTCTTCGTCGAGCCGAAGCCGCTGCTGACGACCTTCCCGCGCCTGCCCGGCCTCGACAACCGCAAGATGTCGAAGAGCTACGGCAACACGATCAACCTCTCGGACGACGCCGAGACGGTGCGCAAGAAGGTGATGCAGATGTACACCGACCCGAAGCGGGTGCGCGCCGACATCCCCGGGACGGTCGAAGGCAACCCGGTGTTCATGTACCACGACGCCTTCAATCCCGACCGCGCCGAAGTGGACGATCTCAAGGACGCGCTACCGCGCCGGCAAGGTCGGCGACGTCGAGGTCAAGAACAAGCTGGCCAAGGCGCTCAACGCGCATCTCGAGCCGATGCGCGAGCGCCGCGCCGCGGTGCTGGCCAAGCCGGCGGCGCTGCGCGAGATCTGCTGCACGACGGCTCGCGCAAGGCGCGCGCCGTCGCGCAGGACACGATGGCGCGCGTCCGCGAGCGCCGTGAAGCTGCGATTACCGCTGATGGAACCGCAGGATTTCGAATCCATCCTCGAGGCGCTATCCGGTCCAGCTCGACAACTTCGAGGGCCCGCTCGATCTGCTGCTGCACCTGATCAGGCAAGCACGAGGTCGACATCTACGACATCCCGATCGCGCTGATCACCCAGCAGTACCTCGACTACATCGAGCTGATGCAGGAGCTCAATCTCGACGTCGCCGGCGAGTTCCTGGTGATGGCGGCGACGCTGATCCACATCAAGTCGCGGATGCTGCTGCCGCGCGCCGACCCCGCGCAGGAGGATCCGGAAGAGGATCCGCGCGAAGCGCTGGTCCGGCGGCTGCTCGAGCACCAGAAGTACAAGGCCGCCGCCGAGCTGCTGCACGAGCGCGAGACGCTGCGCAGCGCGCAGTGGACCAGGCCCGACGGCCCGATCGCGGAGATCGCCGGCGAAGCGCCCGAGCCGGAGATCGAAGTCGATCTCTTCAGCCTGATCTGCCGCCTTCCGCGCGGTCGTCGAGCGCGCCAAGCAGCGGCCGAAGGTCTACCTGCCGGGCGAGCAGATTCCGATCGAGGATCGCATCGAGCAGCTGATGGCGCGGCTCTCGGAAACCGAGGCCTGCGGTTTCGAGGATCTGTTCGCCGACGTCCAGACCCGCGCCGGCATCGATCGTCACGTTCCTGGCGATGCTCGAGATGATCCGGCTGAAGCTGATGCGCGTGTTCCAGTCCGGCGCGATGGGGCCGATCCGGGTCTACAAGCGCGCCCGGCCGGCCGACGCCCCGAAGCCGCTCCTCGACCCGGAGCAGCGGCACGCCGACGAAGTCGCGGCGCACGACGCCGGGGAACGCGAGCGCCAGGCCGAGGCCGCCAAGGACGAAGACGAAGCGGACCGATCTGGCGGCAACACCGAGCCGGAGGAATGAGGAAGACCCGTGTCTGACGCACTGAAGCCGATCGTCGAGGCGCTGATATTCGCCTCGCCCGAACCGCTGACGCCCAAGACGCTCTACAAGCTGCTCGAGGGGGAGCCGCGGGAAGACGTCGACGCCGCGCTCGCCGCCCTCAAGGCGGACTACGACCGCCCCGGCGGCCTGCAGATCGTCGAGGTCGCCGGCGGCTACCAGATCGTGACCCGCCCGGAGCTGCACGAGTGGGTCCGCAAGCTCTTCCACGAGCGCACCACGCAGAAGCTGTCGGTGCAGGCGCTCGAGACGCTGGCGGTCATCGCCTACAAGCAGCCGGTCACCGCGCCGGAGATCGCCGACATCCGCGGCGTCAGCAGCAGCGGCGGCGTTCTCTCGACGCTGGTCGAGCGGCATCTGATCAAGACCGTCGGCCGCAAGCAGGTGGTCGGACGGCCGTTCATGTACGCGACCACGCGCGAGTTCCTCGACCGCTTCGGGCTCAACGACATCGGCGACCTGCCGAAGGTCGAGGAGATGTCCGACGCGCTCGGCTTCGAGCTGCCGGCGGCGCTGACCGAGCCGACGGCGACGACGACGCCGCTGCCGTTCGACGGCGCGCCGGAGGCGCCGGATGCGCCGGAGCCGGTGGCGGTGCCGGACGCACCCGACGAAACGGTGCACTGACGCCATGCAGGCGCGACTCCAGAAGATTCTCTCCGCGGCCGGGATTGCCTCGCGCCGCGCCGCCGAGACCTACATCACCGGGGGGCGGGTCTCGGTCAACGGCACCACCGTGACCGAGCTCGGCTCGAAGGCCGACCCCGAGACCGACGACATCCGCGTCGACGGCCGCCGGGTGAAGCCGGCGGCGCGCCGGCTCTACATCCTGATGTACAAGCCGCGCGGCTACATCACCACCCGCTCCGACCCGCAGCGCCGGCCGACCGTCATCGACCTGCTGACGACGGGTGGCGTGCGCGACTACGTCTATCCGGTCGGGCGGCTCGACTACGAATCCGAAGGGCTGATTCTCCTGACCAGCGACGGCGACCTGGCCGCCAGCCTGACCCATCCCAGCCACGGCGTGCCGCGGGAGTACGAGGCTCGCGTTCGCGGCGTGCCCGATCGCCACGCCCTCGATCGGATCGCCCGCGGCGTGATGCTCGGCGGGCGGAAGACCGCGCCGGCCGAAATCGCGCTCAAGAAAGTCGTCCCGGGAGACGACGGCGACCAGGCGGTGCTGTCGATCGTCCTCCGCGAGGGGCGCAACCGCCAGGTCCGGAACATGTGCGACGCCATCGGGCATCCGGTGATGCGGCTGCGGCGCGTCCGCATCGGCACGATCACCGACGAGCACATCCGGCCCGGCGAGTTCCGCGAGCTCACCGGCCGCGAGGTCGCGTCGCTCAAGAAGCTCGCGGCCGCGGCCGCGGCCGCGCCGGTGCCGCCGCCGGCCCGCCCGGCGCGGCGCCCGCCCCGGCCCCGCTAGTCCTGCGCATCCAACGAACTGGTACCAGTCCAGGGTCTGGCCGCCGCCGTTTTTGCGGAGATAATGGCAGCGTGACTGACACGACACCGGCGCGGCGTTTGATCGTCGCGATCGACGGCCCTTCAGGGGCCGGCAAGGGCACCATCGCGCGCGCGGTGGCGTCGCGCCTCCACTACCGCCACATCGACACCGGCGCCATGTACCGGGCGCTCGCCTGGAAAGCCCATCGGCAGGGGCTCGACCTCTCGGACGACGGGGCCGTCTCGGCGATCGCCCTGGAGAGCGACCTGGAGGTCGGGGAAGGACGGGTCCGGGTCGACGGCCATGATGTCGCCGCCGCGATTCGCACCCCGGTCATCGACTCGGCGGCGGCGGCGGTGGCCCGGCTGCCCGGCGTCCGCGCCGCGCTCATCACGCGGCAGCGGGCAATGGGGGCCGAGGGGGGCGTCGTGATGGAGGGGCGCGATATCGGGACGGTCGTCTTTCCGTCGGCCGACGTGAAGATCTTCCTCGACGCCTCGCCCGAGGAGCGGGCGCGGCGGCGGGCGAACGACCCGGCGCATTCCGCCGGGCCGTCCGCACTGAGCGACGTGGCGACCGCGCTCGAGGAGCGCGATCGCAGCGATCGGACGAGAGCGACGTCGCCGCTCACCCAGGCGCCCGACGCCGTCGTCGTCGACACCACCGGGTTGTCGATAGACGAAGCCGTGGCGCGGGTGCTGGAGGTCGTCTACTCGCGGTCCTTGTAGTCGTCTGACGAGGCGGGATCCAGCTCCCACCGGTTCTTGTCGCGGCTGGCGATCTTGTCGGCCCCCTTCAACTCCTCGTTGTCGTCGGTACTGGACCCCGAGGGCCTTGCCGATGTCGTCCACGCGATCCTGATCGGGCGTCATGTTGTCGCCGCCGGGCGCTTCGTCGCCCGAGGTATAGGCCCCTTCCCAGTCGGCGTCGACGTCGCCGCCGGTGATCTCGGGGCTGACCTCGGGATGGTCGCGGCGGGCCTCGCGCATCTCGGCGCGTCCGCTGCGGGCCGCGGACGGACGACGATCGAGGTCGAGACTCGACGGGATGCCGGGGATCGCTTCCTCGACCTCGCGCAGATGGCGGCGGTCGCGGTCGAGGTCGGGGGCCTGGCGGCTGGTGCCGGCGCCGGCCGGCGTCCCGGTCGAGCGCCTGGTGGGGAACGGGTTGGTCCGGCCCTGGACGCTGCGGCCGGTCTCCGGGGTCTGCGCCAGGGTGCGCTCCCGGCCCCTGCCGCCGCGCGCGGCGGCCTTCTTCGCCGCCGGGCGCCTCTTGGCCGGCGAGGTTTTTCTGGCGGCGGAGCCCGAGGCCTTCGAGGTTTTTGCCGGGCGCTTGCGGCCGCCGGCCTTGGCGCGGGCCGTCGACGTGGATCGGGAGGCTGAGGAGCGGGGCTTGGCGGCGGGGCGCCGGCTGGCCGTTTTCCGGGCTTTCGGGGCCGTCCGCCGGGCCGGGGCCTTCTTCCGGGCGGCGGTTTTCGTGCGGCGTCCGGACGCTTTCGCCTTCACGGTTTTCCGCGTCACAGAGCTCTTCCGGGCAGCGCCGGCAGTCTTGCGTGATGCCGCTTTCCTGGCCATGGTGACTGACCCCCGTTGGTGATTCGTGATGAGGCCGGAAAGGGGCGAACCGCCCCTCCGGCGGGTTTGACTGCCGGGCTCTAAGTGATGTATCCTCTACTGCTTATCGCGACTCAAAGCGAAGCTATCCTACAGCCCGCCGGAGCTGAGATCCCGGCAAGTACGACCGAGGAGGACTCTGTTTACGCATGGCAACTGAAAATTCGACGCTCAACAATCCCAAAGGAGGTGGCACGGGGACGGCTGATCTGAAGACATCGGGATTCTCCCAGATGGACGAAGTCGATCCGCAGGAATACGCCCGCCTCCTCGACCTTTACGATAACAGCTTCCGCAACATCGCGGAAGGTGAGGTCGTCAAGGGCACCGTTCTGAAAGTCACCGCGTCCGAGGTCATCGTCGACGTCGGCTACAAGTCCGAAGGCATCATCCCGGTCGACGAGTTCGTCGACGAGACCGGGCAGATCACCGTCGCAGCCGGGCGACATCGTCGACGTCCTGCTCGAGCGCACCGAAGACCGCGAAGGCTACGTCGTCCTCTCGCGCGAAAAAGCCGAGAAGATGAAGATCTGGGACGAGGTCGAGAAGGCCTACGCCGAGCAAGCAAGGTCGTCATCGGCCGGGTCATCGAGCGCATCAAGGGCGGCCTGGCGGTGGACATCGGCGTCCGCGCCTTCCTGCCCGGCTCGCAGATCGACGTGCGTCCGGTCCGCAACCTCGACGCGCTGCGCGGCCAGGAACTGCGCATGCGGGTCATCAAGGTCAACAAGAAGCGCGGCAACATCGTGCTCTCCCGCAAGGTGCTCCTCGAAGAGGAGAACGCCGAGAAGAAGAAGCACACGCTCGACACGCTCGCCGAGGGCAAGGTGCTGCGCGGCGTCGTCAAGAACATCACCGACTACGGCGCGTTCATCGACCTCGGCGGCATCGACGGCCTGCTGCACATCACCGACATGTCGTGGGGCCGCGTCGGCGCACCCGTCGGAGCTGTTCAAGGTCAACGACGAGATCGACGTCATCGTGCTGAAGTACGACCCGGCGACCGAGCGCGTCTCGCTCGGCCACAAGCAGCTGATGAACGACCCGTGGTCGAACGTCATCGAGCGCTACCCGGTCGGCGCGCGGATGAGCGGCAAGGTGGTCAGCCTGACCGACTACGGCGCGTTCGTCGAGCTCGAGCCGGGCGTCGAAGGGCTGATCCACGTCTCCGAGATGTCGTGGAGCAAGCGCGTCAAGCACCCGTCGAAGATCCTCAACGTCGGCGACACGGTCGAGGCGATGGTCCTCGGCGTCGATCCCGGCGGCGCGGCGCATCTCGCTCGGCCTCAAGCAGGTCGAGAGCAATCCGTGGCACGAGCTGTCGGAGAAGTATCCGATCGGCACGACGATCACCGGCAAGGTCCGCAACCTCACCGAGTTCGGCGCGTTCGTCGAGGTCGAGGAGGGCATCGACGGCCTGATCCACATCTCCGACATGTCGTGGAGCAAGCGGCTCAAGCACCCGTCGGAGGTGCTCAAGAAGGGCGACGTGGTCGAGGCGATGGTGCTCAACATCGACGCCGAGAACCAGCGCCTGTCGCTCGGCCTCAAGCAGCTCGCAGACCGACGTGTGGGACGAGTTCTTCTCCCAGCACCAGGTCGGCGACGTCGTCGAAGGCAAGGTGGTGCGGATGACCAACTTCGGCGCCTTCGTCGAGCTCGACGAGGGCATCGAGGGGCTGATCCACGTCTCGGAGTTCGACGACTCGCCGCAGGCCGGCAAGGACGAGAAGCTCGAGCTCAAGGTCGGGCGAGAGCTACCAGATGAAGATCATCAAGCTGATCGCCGGCGAGCGGAAGATCGGCCTGAGCATCCGCGCGCTGAAGAACGACGAGTTCCGCGCCGACTGGGAGGCCTACACCGAGACGACCGGACGGCCGGAAGTGACGCTCGGCGATCACTTCAAGCACCAGCAGGACTGAGACGCGGGTTTCCGGCTTCCGCGCTTTCCGCTGCCAGCTCGTTCAGCTGGGAGCCGGGAGCGGCGGAGCGGGAAGCCTGATCGAGGGAGTCCCCAATGACCAGCGGCAGCATGACCAAAGCGGAGCTCGTCGAGGAAGTGTCGCGGGTCTCGGACCTCACGAAGAAGCACTCCGAGGTCATCGTCGACACCGTCTTCAAGAGCATCATCGACGCGCTGCACCGCGGCGAGAAGATCGAGCTGCGCGGGTTCGGCAGCTTCCGGCTGCGGCGGCGCGAGCCGCGCAAGGGGCGCAACCCGAAGACCGGCGACAAGGTCGACGTGCCGCCGAAGAAGGTGCCCTACTTCAAGCCCGGCAAGGAGCTGAAGGAGCTGATCAACCGCGAGGCCGAGGCCGCGGCCGCGCTCCGAAGCGCTCGCCGCCCGATCCCGACATCGCCGGCGTCTGACGCCGGCGACGCGGCTCCGCGCAGCGCCTCATGGATCAGCTGTGGTCGCCGTGGAGGCTGGCATACGTGACGGGCAGACCCCGGAACCGGCGGCTGCGTCTTCTGCGACGCCGCTCGCAGACCGAACAATCGGCGCTGATCGTCTTTCACGGTCCGACCTGCTTCGTCATCCTCAATCTCTATCCCTACAACAACGGCCACCTGATGGTGGTGCCGCAGCGGCACATCGCCTCGCTCGCCGAGGCGACCGCGACCGAGCTCGCCGAGCTGATCGAGCTGACCCGCCGGGCCGAGATCGCGCTGACGCGAAGCCTACGCGCCGCACGGCATCAACATGGGCATCAACCTCGGCAAGCCGGCCGGCGCCGGCGTCCTCGACCACATCCACATGCACATCGTGCCGCGCTGGAACGGCGACACCAACTTCATGACCGTCGTCGGCGAGACGCGCGTGCTGCCCGAGGAGCTGCCGCGGAGCGCCGAGATCCTGCGGCCGATTTTCGCGCGGCTGGCCGGCACGTAGCGCGCGGCCGGGCCGACGGCGGAGCGCTGGCCCACTCCGACGGGCGTCGTGGGGAGACCGATCGCCGGCGCGGCCGCTCGCCCGCTAGCGTTTGAGGACGATCACGTGATGCCGCCCCGGCGGATTCTGGCCTGACAGACCGGCGATCTCGATGTAGCCGTCGACGTCGACGCTGCGCGCGTGAGCCTGCACGCTGTAGGTGACCCGGCCGTTGCCGGTGCCGCTGTAGCCGCTCGTGATGAAGACCCCAAGCGAAGTCATCGTGCTCGAGGCGTTCCAGCGGCAGTCGCCTGGCGAGGTGATCACGTCGAACGAGCCGCTCCCGCCGGCGGCGGTGACCGTCCGCTCTTCGGGCGACGTCACGTAGCTGCAGCTGACCGGCCGTCCCTCGGTGATGGTGTGAACCGCCGCCGATGCGCCTGGACCCGACGAGACGACGATATTCGCCGTGCGGCTGGCGGTCGTGCTGTTTGGCGGCAGGGTATAGCTGAAGCTGCCGCTGCCCGCTCGCGGCGAGTCGTAGCCGAACGGGAACCAGGCGGCGTCGCTGATGGCGGTCCAGCGACAGTCTCCCGTCGATGCTGCGACGTCCACGATCTGGGTTCCGCCAAACGCCGTGAAGCTGGCGCTGGCCGGCGAGATCGTCAGTTCGCAGCGGCGGACGTCCGCGCGCAGGATGCCTCGCACGCCCTTATAGGTCGCCGATACATCGAGCGCCCCTTCGGCGGCGGCCGTCAGCACGCCGCCACTCGAGACGGTGGCGACGACTGGATTGGACGACTGCCAGGTCGCGAGGTTGGTGATGTCCTGCGTGCTGCCGTCGGAGCCGTTCGCCAGGGCGAACAATTGTTTCGATTCACCAGGGGCCAGCATTGGCGCCGCGTTGCCGGCGACGCCGACCTGGACCGCGGTGACCGCAGGTCCGCTGGGCGTCGGGGCGGAGGGGCCGGACGAGCCGCCGCAGCGGGATGCGAGGATGAGCAGGCAACCAAAGAGCAATCGACGCGCGAACCCAGGGTACCGGGTACATGTGGGAGGCCTCCGGGAGCGGGTCATTATAAGCTCGGCTGTTCTCGCTGACAAGGATCCCATCGCAGCCCGGACATGCCGCGACCGTCGGGCGCCCCTCGCCGCGCCGCCGACTCCCGCCGCTGTCGCGTCGCCGTCGCCCTGGCTCGCCCCGCCGGGCTGCACGCCTCGGGCTACAATCGACGGCGATGATCCTCGAGCTGACCGACGCGCAGAAGCACCTCCGGGCGCGGGTCGAGGCGTTTGCCGCCGCCCGCGTCGCGCCGCGCGCCGCGGAAATCGACGAGCAGAACGCCTTTCCGCGCGACCTGGTTGCAGAACTGGCCGGTGAGGGCCTGCTCGGCATCACGATTCCGGAGGCGTGGGGCGGCGCCGGGCACGACCACGTCAGCTACGCCGTCGCCCTCGAGGCGCTCGCGGCCGCCAGCGCCGTCATGGCGGTGATTGCCGCGGTCAACACCTCGCTCGTCGCCGAGCCGATCGCGCGGTTCGGCAGCGACCAGCAGAAGGACACCTGGCTGCGCCGGCTCGCCTCGGGCGCGTCGCTCGGCGCCTTCGCGCTCTCGGAAGAGCAGGCCGGATCCGACGCCGCCAACCAGAAGACGATGGCCCGGCTGACCGACCAGGGCTACGCGATCAAGGGGCGGAAGGTCTGGGTCGCCAACGCCGCCGCCGCCGATGTCGTCCTGGTCTTTGCCGCCACCCAGCCGGGCATCCGCGGCCGCGGCGTGAGCGCGTTCCTCGTGCCGATGGACGCGCCCGGTCTGCGCCGTACCACGGCCGGCGATTCGCTCGGCGTCCGCGGGCTCGGCTGCATGGACCTGGAGCTGGACGACGTGACGGTGGATGCGGAGGCGATGCTCGGCGGTCCGGGCGACGGGTTCCGGGTCGCGCTGTGGGCGCTCGACGGCGGCCGGGTGGCGATTGCCGCCCAGGCGCTGGGCGTCGGCACGGCGGCCCTCGGCGAGGCGCTCGCCTACGCCAAGACCCGCGAGGCGTTCGGTCAGCCGATCGGCAACTACCAGGCGATCCAGTGGATGCTCGCCGACATGGCGACCGAGCTCGACGCGGCTCGGATGCTGACGATGAAAGCGGCCGGAACGGTCGAGCGGACGCGCGACGATGCCGACGCGCACGGCGCCCGCGGCGCCGACGCCGCGATGGCCAAGCTGTTCGCGTCGGAAGCGGCGCACCGCGCCGCCGACAAGGCGATGCAGATTCTGGCGTCGAACGGCTACCGCCGCGGCTCGACCGTCGAGCGCCTGTTCCGCGACGTCCGCGCCACCGAGATCTACCAGGGCACCTCGGAGGTGCAGCGCATGGTGATCGCGGAATATATTCTCAGCCAGTAGCCAGTAGCCAGTAGCCAGTCGCCAGTCGCCAGAACCTCGTAACTGGCAACTGGCAACTGGTAACTGGCAACTGGTAACTGGTAACTGGCTAACTGGTCAACTGGCCACTGCTGGAAGCGGGAAGCGGGAAGCGCGGAAGCTGGAAGCTGGAAGCTGGAAGCTGGAAGCTATCCCAGAATCTGCTTCGCGATCGTCTGCAGCTGCAGGTTGGACGTGCCTTCGTAGATCTGGCCGATCTTGGCGTCGCGATAGAGCTTCTCGACCGGGTAGTCCTTGACGAAGCCGTTGCCGCCGAACAGGTTGACGGCCAGCGACGCGACCCGTTCGGCGACTTCCGACGACAGCATCTTGCAGATCGCCGCCTCGGTGAGGAACGGCCGGCCGGCGTCGCGCAGGCGCGCGGCGTTGTAGACCGTCAGCGTCGCGGCCTCGACCTCGGCCGCCGCGCGGGCGAGCTGGTGCTGCACCGCCTGGAACTCGGCGATCGCCTTGCCGAACTGCTGGCGCTCCTTGGTGTAGGCGATGGCGTGCTCGAGCGCGCCCTTGCGCCAGGCCGATCATCTGCGCGCCGATGCCGATGCGTCCCTCGTTGAGCGTCTCGATCGCGACCTTGTAGCCCTTGCCGACCTCGCCGAGGACGTCGGTCGCCGCGCGACGCGGCAGTCCTCGAACATCAGCTCGCAGGTGCTGCTGGCGCGGATGCCGAGCTTGTCCTCCTTCTTGCCGACGGTGAAGCCGGCGATGCCGCGCTCGACCAGGAACGCGGTGATGCCGCGGTAGCCGGCATCGGGGTTGACGGTGGCAAAGACGATGAAGAGGTCGGCTTCGTTGCCGTTGGTGATCCAGAGCTTGCGGCCGGTGAGGACGAAGCCGTCGCCGTCCTCCCGGGCGCGGGTCGTCAGCGCGAAGGCGTCGCTGCCGGAACCGGCCTCGGAGAGCGCGTAGGCGCCGATCGTCGAGGCGGCGAGCCGCGGCAGCTAGCGCTGCCTTGATGTCGTCGGTGCCCCAGCGCAGGAGCGGCGTTGATGACGAGCGTGTTCTGCACGTCGACCAGCACGCCGACCGACGGATCGACGCGGGACAGCTCTTCGACCGCGAGCACCGAGTGGAAGAAGCGTGCCGCCGGCGCCGCCGTAGCGTTCCGGGACCTCGATGCCCATGACGCCGAGCGCGAACAGCTCGCTCGACGAGCGGCTGCGGACATCTTCGCCTGCTCGTCCATCTCGCGGACGAGCGGACCGGATCTCGCGTCTCGGCGAACTCGCGCACGCTGTCGCGGAAGATCCGCTCGTCCTCGGCCAGGACGGTGAGCGGCTCGGATGATTCCTGCGTCACAATCGCTCCCCGCCGGACCCCCGGATCCGGCTCGAGCGCGATGTTATCATTGCGATTGCAACGGGCGGCGCCGGGGAGCCAATCTCCGGGAGCAGGAGTCTAAACCGATATGCGAATCTCTGCGCCGGCGCTCGCGGTGCTCCTCGTGCTGGCGGTGCAGGCTTCCACGCCGGCGGCGCCGCCGCAGGCGCCGAGCCCGGCCGCTCCGCAGGCCCCCGGCCGGGTGGCGCCGCCGCCCCCGGGCTCGACGGCTCAGCCGTCGGCGCCCGCGGCCCAGGCCCCCGCCCCGCCCGACCAGGATCCCGCCGCCCCGCGGCAGCAGCCGCCGACGATCCGCACCGGCATCAACTTCGTCCGCGTCGACGTCATCGTCACCGACAAGGCCGGCCACCCGGTGATGGATCTCAAGGCCGAGGATTTCTCGGTCGCCGAGGACGGCAAGCCGCAGAAGATCGAGGCCTTCGACGTCGTCAAGATCGACGGCACCGCGACCGAGATCGCCTCCGGCCCGCCGCGCGCCATCGCCAACGACTTCGACGAGGAGCGCGAGGCCAGCCGGCCGGACGTCCGGCTGTTCGTGATTTTCCTGGACGACTACCACGTCCGCCGCGGCAACGACATGTCGGTGCGCAAGCCGCTCATCGACTTCATCCAGAACCAGCTCGCCGCCGCCGACATGGTGGCGATCATGTATCCGCTGACGCCGGTGACCGATCTGCGCTTCTCGCGCGACCGCGCCAGCGCGATCTCGGCGATCGAGCAATTCCACGGCCGCAAGTTCGACTACCGGCCGCGGAACAAGTTCGAGGAGAAGTACGCGTACTATCCGGCGGCGATCGTCGAGCGGATCCGCAATCAGGTCACGATGGGCGCGCTCCAGGGGGCGGCGGTGCGGATGGCCGGGCTGCGCGAGGGGCGCAAGTCGATCATCTTCGTCAGCGAGGGCTTCACCGCGATGCTGCCGCCGCAGCTGCAGGACCCGCGCGCCTCGTCGCCGGGTTTCGGCAACCCGTACCGCGGCGATGCCGGCGCGCCGCAGGCCAGCGACTATCAGAGCCTGCTGGCGAAGGCGGATCTGCTCGCCGACATGCAGCAGGTCTTCGCCACGCTCAACCGCCAGAACACGTCGATCTACGCGGTCGACCCGCGCGGCCTGGCCGGCTTCGAGTACGACATCAACGAGGGGGTCGGGCTGCAGCAGGACGCCGTCGGGTTGCGCGCCAGCCTCGATACGCTGCACGAGCTCGCCGTCAACACCGACGGCCGGGCGATCGTCAATCGCAACGATCTCGCCGCCGGCATGAAGCAGATCATCCGCGACTCGAGCGGCTACTACCTGCTCGGCTACAACTCGACGCAGGCGCCGACCGACGGCAAGTTCCACGAGATCAAGGTCAACGTCAAACGCAAGGGGGTCGACGTTCGCGCCCGCAAGGGCTACTGGGCCTACACCGTCGAGGATGTCGCGACCGCCAACAGCATCGCCGCGCGGCCGGAGCCGCCGTCGGCCGTCTCGACCGCGCTCGCGGAGCTGGCCGCGCCGGCCAGGATCGCAGCGCCCGCTTCTGGATCGGGACGGCGCGGGGGGACGGAGGAAAGACCCGGCTGACGTTCCTCTGGGAGCCCGCCCCCGCCATCCCGGGGCAGCGCGCCGGGGAGCCGGCCGCCCGCGTCGCGCTGACCGCGATCGCGCCGGACGGCCGGCCGGTCTTCCGCGGCCGGGTTCCCGGAGAGTCCGGCGCCGACGCGCCGGCCGCCGCGAAGGTCTCTGGCGGCGCCGCGACCTTCGACGTCCCGCCCGGACATCTCGAGCTGAAGATGGTGGTCGAGGGGAGCGGCGGGCAGGTGATTGATTCGGTCGGGCGGGATCTGACGGTGCCGGACTACGGCACCGTGGAGGTGTCGTTCGGAACGCCGCGCGTCTACCGCGTCCGCGGCCTGCCCGAACTGCAGGCCGTCCGCTCCAATCCGGACGCGGTGCCGACCGCCAGCCGCGAGTTCAGCCGCACCGATCGCCTGTTCGTCCGCATCGACGCCTACGCCCCCGGCGGCGTCACCCCGGCCGTCACCGCCCGTCTGCTCAATCGCACCGGGGCGTCGATGTCCGACGTGCCCGTCCAGGCCCCCGCCGGCCGCTCCGCCGACATCGATCTTCCGCTCGCCGCGCTCGCCGCCGGCGAGTACATCCTCGAGCTGACCGCCAAAACTCCGTCAGGCACCGCCAAGGATCTCATCGCCTTCCGCATGACGCGCTGACCGACCCGCTCAGGCGTACATCCCGCGCATCTTGGTCACCGCCGCGACGCGGTTGATGGCGACGATGTAGGCGGCGGTGCGCATGTCGGTCTTGTACTTCACCGACGTCTTCAGCACGTCGTCGAACGCCTCGACCATCTTGGCCTCGAGGCGTTTGTTGACTTCCGCCTCCTCCCAGAAATAGCCGTGACGGTCCTGGACCCATTCGAAGTACGAGGTCGTCACCCCGCCGGCGTTGGCGAGGATGTCCGGAATGACGAAGATGCCGCGCTCGTGCAGGTGCTTGTGCGCGTCGGGCGTCGTCGGACCGTTGGCCCCTTCGGCGACGATTTTGGCGCGGATGCCCGGAGCGTTCTCCATGGTGATCTGGTTTTCGATCGCCGCCGGGACGAGGACGTCGACCTCGAGCCCGAACAGCTGATCGTTCTCGAGCGCCTCGCCACCGGGGAAGCCGTCGATCGTCTTGTGCTGGCGGGAGTAGTCGAGCATCGCTGAGATGTCGAGCCCCTGATCGTTGTAGACGCCCCCCTTCCAGTCGGTGACGGCGACAATCTTCGCGCCGATCCTGGCGAGCAGATCGGCGGAGACGGAGCCGACATTGCCGAAGCCCTGGACCGCGACGCGCGCCCCCTTGATGTCGAAGCCGAGGTGCTTGGCGGCCTCGCGGGTGACGATCATCACGCCCCGGCCGGTCGCCTCGCGGCGGCCGAGCGAGCCGCCCATCTCGATCGGCTTGCCGGTGACCACCGCCGTCGACGTGTGGCCGACGTGCATGCTGTAGGTGTCCATGACCCACGCCATGATCTGGTCGTTGGTATTGACGTCGGGCGCCGGCACGTCCTTCTCGGGGCCGATCGCGTCGATGATCTCGGCGATGTAGCGGCGCGTCAGCGCCTCGAGCTCGCGCCGCGACATGCGCGTCGGGTCGCAGATCACGCCCCCCTTGCCGCCGCCGAACGGGACGTGGGCGACCGCGCACTTCCACGTCATCCAGGCCGCGAGCGCCGTCACTTCGTCGAGCGTGACGTCCGGGTGATAGCGGATGCCTCCCTTGGCGGGGCCGAGCGTGATGTTGTACTGGACGCGGTAGCCGGTGAAGACCTCGATCTCGCCGTTGTCCATCTGGATCGGGCACGAGACCGTGATCTGCCGCTTGGGATGGGTGAGGATTTTCCAGATGCCGGGGTCGAGGCCGAGCAGCCGCGCCGCGCCGTCGAACTCCTGGAGCATCGCGTTGAAGATGCTGCCGCCTGCCTCCATGTGACTCCTGACTGAACCGATGCGCCGAAACGGCGCCCGGGGACAACAGGGCAAAGTACCCCTCGCGAACAAGGCAAGTCAAGCCGCATGGCCGCGTGCGGCCGCAGCCATCGGGCTCGGCCCCGCGGCGCCACGGCCGGCTGCCAGGACTGTCAGTGTGCGTACTAAAACGAGCCCCCTGCACACTCGAGCGACCGGTGGCCTGTCGGACGTAACTCATTAATCTGATTGGTGATGTCGCGATATGGATGGGGTGGAATCGGGCTTGCTTCGTGGCTGTGCGGAGGATCCGTCATCATGGTCATCGCCAAGCACCCTTTGCTGCTCTCGCTGGCACTCGTCATTGCCCTGGGCCCGCTCGCGTCCGCGGAATCGCAGTCGGATCCGGCCAAGCATCCGGCGCCGGTCACGATTCTCGGGACGCTGACCGACCGCGCGCACGGCACGCTGACGATTCGCGGCGTCGGCTTCGGCGACAAGCCCGCGCAGGTGTGGTGCCAGAACAATCTGATGACCGTGATCACCTGGACCGATCAGGAGATCGTCGTGCAATTGCCGAACGGCACGCCCGATGGCAGCTACCTCCTCACCATCATCCGCGGCGAGGGTCAGAAGGATCGCGACGTGTTCGACATGGCGCTCCAGGGACAGGCGACCGGAGTCGCGGGCCCGAAGGGCGACAAGGGCGATGTCGGGCTTACCGGAGAGCCGGGTCCGAGCGGGCCGCAGGGCATCCAGGGTGTGGCGGGTCCCAAGGGGGACGTCGGTCCCGCGGGCGTCAAGGGTGACATGGGTCCGAAGGGTGACACGGGGGCTGCCGGTCCGAAGGGTGATATGGGGGCGGCCGGTCCCGCGGGTCCGAAAGGGGAGACGGGCGCGGCGGGATCGACAGGAGCCGCGGGACCCGCGGGCCCCGCCGGGGAGATGGGACCAGCCGGGCCAGCAGGTCCGAAGGGTGACACGGGCGCGGTGGGCGCCAAGGGCGATACCGGCGCGATGGGCGCCCCGGGGCTGCAGGGGGAGGCGGGTCCGCAGGGCCTGGCCGGGCCCGCCGGCGCAAAGGGAGACGTCGGTGCGCCCGGCGCGCAGGGGCCGCAGGGTGAAAACGGGCCGCGGGGTCTGCAGGGAGAGCAGGGGCTTCCGGGAGTGATGGGCCCGCAGGGACTGACCGGTCCACAGGGACTGACCGGTCCACAGGGACTGACCGGAGCCGAAGGCGCAACGGGGCCGATGGGGCCTGTCGGTCCTCAGGGCATTGCCGGACCGCAGGGATTGCCGGGCGCCGACGGTGCGGCCGGTCCGATGGGCCCCGCTGGTCCTCAGGGCATCGCCGGCCCGCAGGGGCTCGCGGGCGCGATGGGGCTTCCCGGGACGCAGGGTGCGGACGGTGCGACCGGCCCCGCGGGACCGCAGGGTGCTGCAGGGCCGCAGGGGCCCGCGGGCGCGTCCGGCGCGATGGGGCCGATGGGCCCGATGGGTCCGCTCGGGCCGGCAGGTCCGCAGGGCACCCCCGGGGTCAGCGGCTACGAGCTCGTGCTCTCGCCCCTGACCACGGTGTCGATCAACGGCAACCAGACGACGACGCTGACGGCCTCCTGCCCGGCAGCAAAGATCGCGATTGGCGGCGGGTTCGACTACAGCAGCAACGTCGCGCCAATCACGCCGGTCGCCTCGTTCCCGGCGGCGCCCGATACCTGGCGCGTGATGGTGCGGCTCAGCCAGGTCTCGGCCGCCACCTTCCAGGGTCGCGTATTCGTCGTCTGCGTCGCGCAATAAGCCGATCAGGGGGGGTGCCGGCGCACGTCCCCTGAACACAACAACTTACGCTAAAGATGAGTGTCCCCCTATAATGCGGGGGAGATGAAAGCGGCGACGGCGGGCACGGACCGGGAACGATGGGAGCGCGAGGTGCTCGCCCCGGCCCTCGCCCGCGGCCCGGAGCGCGACGTCCCGTTCACCACCATCTCCGGCCGTCCGGTCAATCGGCTCTATAGCCCTGACGATCTGCCCGGCTTCGATCCCGCGGTCGATCTCCATCCGCCGGGGGAGTTTCCCTACGTCCGCGGCATCCATCCATCCGGCTATCGGGGCAAGCTCTGGACGATGCGGCAGTTTGCCGGGTTCGGGACGCCGGAGGAAACCAACGCGCGCTACAAGGCGCTGCTCGCCGCCGGCGGCACCGGCCTGAGCGTCGCCTTCGACCTGCCGACGCTGATGGGCCGCGATCCGGATCATCCGCTCGCGCTCGGTGAGGTCGGCAAGTGCGGCGTCAGCGTCATGTCGCTCGCCGACATGGAGCGGCTCTTCGCCGGGATCCCGGTCGGGGCGATCACCACCTCGATGACGATCAACTCGCCGGCGCCGATGCTTTTTGCGATGTACCTCGTCGTCGCGGAGCAGCAGGGGGCGGACTGGCGGACGCTGTCGGGAACGATCCAGAACGACATCCTCAAGGAATTCATCGCCCAGAAGGAATACATCTATCCGCCGCGGCCGTCGATGCGGCTCATCACCGATATCTTCGCCTTCTGCTCGCAGGAGGCGCCGCGCTGGAACACCGTCTCGGTCAGCGGCTATCACATCCGCGAGGCCGGTTCGACGGCGCTCCAGGAGCTCGCCTTCACGCTGCGCGACGGCATCGAGTACGTGCAGTACCGGCATCGACGCCGGACTCGACGTCGATGACTTCGCGCCGCGGATGTCCTTCTTCTTCAATTCGCACAGCGACTTCTTCGAGGAGATCGCCAAGTTCCGCGCCGCCCGGAAACTCTGGGCCCACGTCATGCGCGATCGCTTCGGGGCGCGGAGCGAACGGTCCTGGAAGCTGCGCTTCCACACCCAGACCGCCGGTGTGTCGCTGACCGCGCAGCAGCCCTACAACAACGTCGTCCGCACCGCCGTCCAGGCGCTGGCCGCGGTGCTCGGCGGCACCAACTCGCTTCACACCAACTCGCTCGACGAGGCGCTGGCGCTGCCGACGGAGGAAGCCGCGACGCTCGCCCTCCGGACGCAGCAGATTATCGCCCACGAGACCGGCCTGGCCGAGATCGTCGATCCGCTCGGCGGATCGTATTTCGTCGAACGGCTGACGCTCGACATGGAGCGCGAGGCGCAGGCGTATTTCGAGACCATCGACCGGATGGGCGGGATGGTCGAGGCGATCGAACAGGGTTTTCCGCAGCGCGAGATCGGCGAGGCGTCGTACCGCTTCCAGCAGGCGTTCGAGAAGCGCGAGAAAATCATGGTCGGCGTCAACGCCTACGTTCAGCCGGATGAGCCGCCGTTCCCGATTCTCTACATCGACGACAGCGCCGCCGCGACGCAGCTGGCGCGGCTGGAGAGCCTGAAGCGCAGCCGGGACCACGACCGCGTCCGCCGCAGCCTCGACGCGCTCCAGGCCGCCGCCCGCGGCCGCGACAATACGATGTACGCACTGCTCGACTGCGCCCGCGCCTACGCGACCGTCGGAGAGATGTGCGACGCCCTCCGCGACGTCTGGGGCGAGTACCGAAGAGGCGGCGCTTATATAGTGGCCAGTAGCTTCCGCTTCCAGCTGCCCGCTTCCCGCTGGGCTGACAGAAGTGCCGGGGCCGTCGTACTCGTGAATCCCCCCCGCAGCGGTACGCGAGCATTGGCAAGCCGGCAGCTGGGAGCGGAAAGCTGGTAGCGGGCAGCGGGAAGCGGCAGCGGGAAGCGGCAGCGGAAGCTCGGGAAGCTGGAAGCGGGTTTATGTCCAAGATACGCGTCGTCATTGCCAAGCCCGGGCTCGACGGGCATGATCGCGGGGCCAAGGTGATCGCCCGCGCGCTGCGCGACGCGGGGATGGAGGTCATCTACATGGGGCTGCGCCAGACGCCCGAGATGATCGTCGCGGCGGCGCTGCAGGAGGACGCGGACGTCATCGGGCTGTCGATCCTCTCGGGGGCGCACATGCACATCTGCCCGAGAGTGATGGAACTGCTCAGGGAGAAGGGGCTGGACGACGTGCTCGTGGTCATCGGCGGCATCATTCCCGACGTCGACGTCCCGGTGCTCGAGGCCGCGGGCGTGAAGGGTATCTTCCTGCCCGGCACGCCGATGCAGGACATCATCGATTTCATTGCGGGGCACGTCCGGACCCGCGCGGAACAGGTCTGAAGATGCCGTACAAACTGCTGCTCGCCGACGACAGCGTCACCATCCAGCGCGTGATCGAGCTGACGTTCGCCGACGAAGACATCCAGGTCCTCGCCGTCGGCGACGGCAAGAAGGCCATCGCCAGCGTTCAGTCCGAGCACCCCGACATCGTCCTCGCCGACGTCGGCATGCCCGAGCGCGACGGCTATGAGGTGGCGTCGTTCATCAAGACGACGGCGGAGTTCTCGCACATTCCGGTGCTGCTGCTGACCGGCGCCTTCGAGCCGATCGACGAGGCCCGGGCGCGGGCGGTCGGCTGCGACGGCGTGCTGGTGAAGCCGTTCGAGCCGCAGATGGTCATCAATCGCGTCAAGGACCTGCTGGCGGGGCGCCGTTCCGGCGGACCGTTGAGCGCCGCGCCCGCGCCGGCGGTGCCGGCGGCGTCGGCGAACCGCGGCGTCGCGTCGGCTCCGACCGCCGTGCCTGCCGGGTCGCTGGAGGATTATTTCGATCGCCTCGATGCCGCCTTCGCCAGCATGGAAGGTCCGACCTCGCCGGCGGTTCCCGAGCATCCCCAGGCCCCTCCCGGCGCACGCCAGCCCGCGGAGGCCGCGGCGCCGGCGCAGCGGCCATCCGCTGCGCCACAGCCGTCGTCGCTTCCCCAGGGAATCGCCGACTGGGATCCCGATCTGACCGGAGATCCGGAAAAGCCGGCGGCCGTTGACCCGCCGTTCGCGGCAAGTCACCCGCCCGCGCCGTACGTGTCCGGACCCTATAGGTCCGCGGAGACGACGGCGGCGGCCGAAGCCGAGCTCCAGTCGTACTCGGCGCCGCCGGCGGCGGAGGCGTCCGCGGCGGCTCACGAGCCAGCTCAGCCCGCCGCGGCCGGTGCCGACAGTGCGCAGCCCGTTCCGGCACAGACCGCCGCCAGAGCGGCCCCGCCGGCGGCCCGGTCGTCGGCCGCGCCGCACCCGGCGGGGCCCGTCCCGACCCCTCCGGCCGTGCCGGCTCCGCCCGCCCCGACGCTGGCCGAGGCGTTTGCGGCCCTCCTGTCGGCCGAGCAGGCGCGTCCCATCACGCCGTCGGCGCTCGGCGGATTGCCGGACACGGCCGTCGACGAAATCGTCGAGCGGGTCGTGGCGCGCATGTCCGACGCGGCCGTCCGCGAGACGGTCGTCGACGTCGCCGAGCGGCTCGTCCGGGAAGAGATCGCGCGCATCAAGAGCGCCTGAGCGCTATTTGACGATCCGTCCGGCGGCACCGTGAGGTACCATCGTCGTTTATGCCAGATGGGCTTCTGAAGTCTTCCATTGCCGTTCCCGACAAGCCCGCGCTCGAAGGCCTCGAGCAGAAATGGACGGCGCGCTGGGAAGCGGACGCGACCTACCGCTTCGACCGCAGCCGCCCGCGCGCCGACGTCTACTCCATCGACACGCCGCCGCCGACGGTCAGCGGCTCGCTGCACGTCGGCCACGTCTTCTCCTACACCCACACCGACGTCGTCGCCCGCTTCCAGCGGATGCGCGGCAAGGCCGTGTTCTATCCGATGGGCTGGGACGACAACGGGCTGCCGACCGAGCGGCGGGTGCAGAACTACTTCGGCGTGCGCTGCGATCCGTCGCTGCCCTACGACCCGACTTCGTGCCGCCCGACAAGCCGCCGAAGCAGCCGATCTCGGTGTCGCGTCCGAACTTCATCGAGCTCTGCACCCGGCTGACGGCCGAGGACGAGAAGGTCTTCGAGCACCTGTGGCGCTACCTCGGCCTGTCGGTCGACTGGTCGATGACCTACGCCACGATCGGCCGCGCGCGCCCAGCGCGTCTCGCAGCTCTCCTTCCTGCGCCTGCTGCAGCGCGGCCTGGCCTACCAGCTCGAAGCGCCGACGCTCTGGGACGTCGACTTCCGCACCGCCGTCGCGCAGGCCGAGCTCGAGGATCGCGAGCAGCCCGGCGCCTACCACCGCATCCGCTTCGCGCGTCGCCGACGGCGGCGTCCGTCGAGATCGACACCACCCGGCCCGAGCTGATTCCCGCGTGCGTCGCGCTGGTCGCGCATCCCGACGACGAGCGCTACCAGCCGCTGTTCGGCACGGAGGTCGCTGACGCCGCTCTTCGGCGTGCGGGTGCCGGTCCGGCCGCACACGCTCGCCGATCCCGAGAAGGGCACCGGCGTCGCGATGATCTGCACCTTCGGCGACGTCACCGACGTGGTCTGGTGGCGCGAGCTGGCCTGCCGGTGCGCGCGGTGCTCCAGCCGAACGGCGCGCTCCGGCCGGTCACGCTGGGGCGAGCCGGGCTGGGAATCGGCCGACGCGCCGCGCGCGCAGGCGGCACTACGACCAGCTGGCCGGCCTCTCGGCCGCCAAGGCGCGCGCCCGCATCGTCGAGCTGCTGCGCGAGAGTCGGGCGATCTGCTCGGCGAGCCGCGGCCGATCACGCACGCCGTGAAGTTCTACGAGAAGGGCGATCGCCCGCTCGAGATCCTCACCAGCCGGCAGTGGTTCATCAAGACGATGGAGTTCCGCGAGGCGCTGCTGGCGCGCGGCCGCGAGCTGCACTGGCACCCGCCGTACATGCAGGCGCGGTTCGAGAACTGGGTCAACGGGCTCAACGGCGACTGGTGCGTCAGCCGCCAGCGCTTCTTCGGCGTGCCGTTCCCGGTCTGGTACCCGCGTCGCGGACGACGGCACGGTCGACTACGACGGCGCGGCTGCTGCCGACGGAGAGCCGGCTGCCGATCGATCCGTCGACCGACGTGCCGGACGGCTACCGCGCCGATCAGCGCGACCAGCCGGGCGGCTTCGCCGGCGATCCCGACGTCATGGACACCTGGGCGACCTCGTCGCTGACGCCGCAGATCGCCGGCGGCTGGCAGGACGATCCGGACCTCTTCGCGCGCGTGTTCCCGATGGACGTGCGGCCGCAGGCGCACGACATCATCCGCACCTGGCTGTTCGACGACCGTGCTGCGCGTCCGCATCTCGAGCACGGCTCGCTGCCGTGGAAGAACGCCGCGATCTCCGGCTGGGTGCTCGATCCCGATCGCAAGAAGATGTCGAAGTCGAAGGGCAACGTCGTCACGCCGATGGGGCTGCTCGAGGAGCACGGCTCCGACGGCGTGCGCTACTGGGCGGCGAGCGGCCGGCCGGGCACCGACACCGCGTTCGATCCCGGACAGATGAAGGTCGGCCGGCGGCTGGCGATCAAGCTGCTGAACGCGTCGAGGTTCGTGCTGGCGAGCCCGACGCCGCGCGGGCGCCGTCACCGCCGCGGTCGATCGCGGCCTGCTCGACGTCGCTGGCCGCGCTGGTCCGCGAATGCGACCGACGGACCTCGAGGACTACGACTACGCCCGCGTGCTGGAGCGGACCGAGACGTTCTTCTGGTCGTTCTGCGACGACTATCTCGAGCTGGTCAAGGGGCGCCGCTACGGCGACCAGGGGCCGACGCTCGCCGCGTCGGCGAACGGCGCGCTGCTCACGGCGCTGTCGACGATGCTGCGGCTGTTCGCGCCGTTCCTGCCGTTCGTGACCGAGGAAGTGTGGTCGTGGTGGCAGCGACGGGTCGGTGCACCGGGCGGCCTGGCCGACGCCGGAAGAAGTGCTGGCGCCGTGCGGCGGCGCTGACGCGACGGCCGCGGCGTCGAGGCGCTGCGAGTTCGCGGCCGGGGTGCTCGGGGCGATCCGCAAGAAGAAGTCCGAGGAGCAGCAGCCGCTCAAGACGCCGGTGGCGGTGGCGACGGTGCGCGCCCCGGCGGCGCTGCTGGAGCTGCTTCCAGATGTCGAGGCCGATCTGCGCGCCTCGGGGCTGATCCAGCGGCTCGACACCGCGGCGGGTGAGTCGCTCGCCGTCGACGTGACGCTGGCCGCCGCCGAGCCCGCCGCCGAGGACCAGCGGCCGTGAAGTCCGTGCCGTTCGCGCCGCTCGATCCGGCGCTGTTCCGCGAAACGTCCGGCGGGCGCTGGCGGAGGATCTCGGCTGGGGGGACGTCACGACCGAGGGCACGGTGGATCCGTCGCGCAGCGCGCCAGAGGGGTCATCCTCGCGAAGTCGGACTGCGTCATCGCCGGCCTCGACGTCGCCGCCGAAGCCTTCCGGCAGCTCGACCCGGGCGCCGTGTTCGTGGCCGTGCACAACGACGGGGATCGCTGTTCGCCCGGGACCATTGTCGCGCGAGGTGCGCGGCTCGGCTGCCGACATGCTGACGGCGGAACGGACCGCGCTCAACTTCCTGCAGCGGCTCTCCGGCATCGCCACGCTGACCCGCCGCTTCGTCGACGCCGCCGCCGGCCGCATCACCATTCTCGACACCCGCAAGACGACGCCGACGCTGCGCGCACTCGAGAAGTATGCCGTCCGCGCCGGCGGCGGAGCCAATCATCGCAGCGGTCTGGATGACGGCATCCTGATCAAGGACAACCACATCCGCCTCGGCGGCGGCGTCGCCACCACGGTCCGGCGGATGAAGGCTGCCGGCCTCGAGATGCCGATGGAGGTCGAGGCGCAGTCCCTCGATCAGGTGGACGAGGCCATCGACGCTGGCGCGGACGTCATCCTGCTCGACAACCTGTCGACAGAGGAGATCCGGGAGGCCGTGCGGCGGATCGCCGGGCGCGCGAAAGTCGAGATCTCCGGGGGCGTGACGCTCGATCGCATGCCGGAGCTCGCCGCGACCGGCGCCGACTACGTGTCGGTCGGCGCGCTGACGCATTCGGCTCCGGCGGTCGACCTCAGCTTCGAGCTCGAGCTCGACCCGGCGTCCCCGGCGGCGCCGGAACGCGCCGACCCGGCGAAAACGGATGTCTGAGCCGCTCCCGGAGGAGTTCTCCCAGGCGATCGCCGCCCGGCGCGCGCGCCTCGGCGCGTTCGCTGGCGAGATTCACTACTACCCGGAAACCGGCTCGACCAACGATGTCGCGGCGACGCTGGCCGAGCGCGGCGCACCCGAAGGGACCGTCGTCGTCGCCTCGGCACAGACCGCCGGGCGCGGCCGTTTCGGCCGCACCTGGTTTTCTCCTCCGGGCGCGGGCCTGTACGTGTCGGTCGTCTGCCGCAACCCGGCGGCCGCGCCGCTGCTCACGCTCGCCGGCGGAGTCGCGGTCGCCGACGGCATTCGCGCCGCGACCGGGCTTCCGGTGCAGATCAAGTGGCCGAACGACGTGATCGTGCACTCGGGCAGCCCGCCGCGCCGGCGGAAGCTGGCCGGCATCCTCGCCGAGGCCTCGTCCGGCGGCGATGGCCTGCATCACGTCATCCTCGGCTTCGGCATCAACCTGCGGCCGGCGGCCTATCCGCCGGCCTTGGCGTCGACCGCGACGTCGATCGAGACCGAGCTCGGTCGTGCCCCGGACGCCGGCGCCGTGCTGGCGGAGACGCTCGCCGCCCTGGCCGGGCGCGTCGGCGAGCTCGCCGCCGCCCGGCCGGCACCGCTCCTCCAACGCTGGCGTGCGCTCGCGCCGACGGCGGTCGGCACGCCGGTCGCCTGGGACGCGCCCGGCGGGCCGCTCGGCGGCATCGCGGTCGGGCTTGCCGACGACGGCGCGCTGCTCGTCAACGTCGGCGACCGCGTCGAGCGCATCATTTCAGGAGAAGTCCGGTGGGGCTGATTGCCCCGGCGCGGCCGCTCCGGAGCGAGGACACATGCTCCTAGCGATCGACGTCGGCAACACCAACATCGTCCTCGGCGTCTTCGACGGCGAGCGGCTCGCCGAGAGCTGGCGGCTGGCGACGCTGCGCGAGCGGACGGCGGACGAAGTGGGGATCCTCGTGACGCACCTGTTCGAGCGCAGCGGCATTGCGCTGGACCGTGTCAACGGGATCATCCTCTCGTCGGTCGTGCCGCCGCTGACCGGGACGATGGAGGAGATGGGGGAGCGCTTCTTCAAGCGAACGCCGCTGACCGTCGATCCCGGCAGCAATACCGGCATGCCGGTGCTCTATTCCCCCCGTCCGACGTCGGCGCCGATCGCGTCGTCAACGCGGTGGCGGCCTACGAGGCCTACGGGCGCGCGACCGCGACGCCGGTGATGGTCGTCGATTTCGGCACGGCGACGACCTTCGACGCCATCTCGGGCGCCGGTGAGTACATCGGCGGCGTCATCTGCCCGGGCATCGGCATTTCCGCCGACGCGCTGTTCCAGCGCGCCGCCCGGCTGCCGCGCGTCGACGTCCGCAAGCCGGCCGCGGTGATCGGCCGGACGACGGTGACGTCGATGCAGTCGGGTCTGTTCTTCGGATACGTCGCGATGGTGGACGGGATCGTCGCGCGGATGCGCGCCGAGCTGGACAACGGGGACCGTGCCGCCTGCATCGCGACTGGCGGGATGGCCTCGATCATCGCCGGCGAGAGCGCCGCCATCCAGCGCGTCGATCCCGATCTCACGCTCCACGGGCTGCGGATGATCTGGGCGCGCAATTCGGAACGGCGCGAATGACGATGGAGGCGGCCGAGTATTGCCGGGAGATCGAAGCCTATCTGTGCCGCCGGAACGACGGTCACCTGGTGCGGATTGTCGGCCCGGCCTTCGAACAGGTCTGCGGCTGGGCGCTGCAGGGCGTCCCGCTCAAGCTCGTGTACCGCGGCATCGACCGGTACTGCGAGCGGTACTACGCGAAGGGGCCGCGCCGCCGGCCGGTGCGGATCGAGTTCTGCGAGGCGGACATTCTCGATCTCTTCGACGCCTGGCGGCGCGCCGTCGGCGTCACCGCCGCGGACGCGGAGCAGGCGGCGGCGGAACCGCCGTCCCGCAAACCGGCCCTGACGTCGCACATCGAGCGCGCCATCGCGCGGCTGGTGACGCTGCGGATGAAGCCGGCGCGGCCGGCGGCGCTCGACCCGGTGCTCGACGAGGCCGTGCGCGAGCTCGAGCGAATGCAGGCGCAGGCGCGCCAGACGCGCGGCGACGCCCGCGACCGCATCGTCGAGGCGCTGGCGCGGATCGACCGCCGGGTCGTCGCGGCGTCGAGCGCCGCCGTGGATGAGACGACGGCCCGGGCGCTGCAGCGCGAGGCCGAGGCGGAGCTGGCGCCGTTCGGGACGCGGCTGACCCCCGAGGCACGGGCCCGCGCCGCCGCAGCGGCGTTCGAGCGGCTGGTGCGGGAGACGCTGGGTGTACCGGTGATTGCCTACGAATGAGCAGATCAGACACGCGCGGCCGCGGGGCGACGCTGAAGGCCGGCGACCTTCTCGAGGTGACGATCGAGAAGGCGGTCCCGGGCGGGCGCATGATTGCGCGCCACGACGGCCAGGTGGTGCTCGTCGCCGGCGCGATTCCCGGCGAGCGGACCGCGGTCCGCGTCGAGCGGGTGGAGAAGCGGCTGGCGTTCGCCGCGGTGACGGCGGTGATCGAGGCCTCGCCGGACCGGCGCGAGGTGCCGTTCGACCCGGCTTGCGGCGGCTGCGCCTACGCGCACATCGCCTACGAGCGGCAGGTCGCGCTCAAGGGGGAGGTCATTGCCGATGCCTTCGCCCGGATCGGGCGCGCGCCGCTGGCGGCGCCGGTCGTGGTGGCGGGATCGAATGAACAGGGCTACCGCATGCGCGCCAGGCTGCACGTCGAGGACGGGCGCGCGGGGTTCTTCCGCGAGGGGACGCATCAGCTCTGCGATGCGGCGCCGACCGGCCAGCTGGCAGCGGGCGCGACCGAGTCGGTGGCGGCGCTGCTCGCCGAGCTCGGGCCCGGCGCCGGCGCGGTCGCGGCCATCGAGATCAGCGAGAAC
Source organism: uncultured Acidobacteriota bacterium (assembly GCA_963750475.1). GTDB lineage: Bacteria > Acidobacteriota > Vicinamibacteria > Vicinamibacterales > 2-12-FULL-66-21 > JALZOC01. The sequence goes on along the minus strand of CAVVQQ010000002.1, from coordinate 3,780,547 downwards.
CTCGCCGCCGACCAGCGCGCGATGCACCTCGAGCTGAAGACGACGGAGATCCTTCCGGCGGCGACGCTGGCGCTCGCGGCGGCCGCCGCCAGCCTGACCGGCTGCAGCCAGCGGAGCTCGACCGGCGCGTTCGGATACGCCGGGGAGCCGGTGGTGGGCGACCCACTGGCGGCTTTGACCGGTGGCCGGGCCGAAACCGGGCTGCTGCGCCGGCATGCCGCGTCCTTCTTCCAGGGGAATCGCTATCTGCTGGCGGCACTGACCGGCCATGTCATGGATGCCGTGCCCGACGAGGGCGAGGTCCTCGACCTTTACGCCGGCGTCGGCCTGTTCGCGGTCGCGCTTGCGGCCGCGGGGCGCGCGGGGAATATCGGCCGTCGAGGGGGATCGCGAAAGCGGGGCGGACCTGTTGCGCAACGCCGCGCCGTATGCGGAGCGGCTGCGCGCCGTGGTCGGGCTCGTCGAGGATGATCTCCGGCGCACGCGGGCGCGCCCCGACACGGTGATTGTCGATCCGCCGCGGACCGGGATGTCGCGGGAAGCGATGGATGCGCTGCTGCGCCTGCCGGCACGGCGCGTGATCTACGTGTCGTGCGACCCGCCAACGATGGCGCGCGACGCGCGGCGGCTGCTCGACGCGGGCTACGAGCTGGCGTCTCTCGCTGGCTTCGATCTGTTTCCGCGGACCCCGCACGTCGAGGCGGTCGGGGTCTTCGAAGTGGAACCGTAGACAGCTTCCCGCTTCCCGCTTCCAGCTTCCAGCTTCCGCTTCCAGCTGCCCGCTTAATGGACAACGCCATCATCGCCACCAGCCGGCTCCCGGGCGACGGCCCGATCGTCGGGGTGACGCGGTGCAGCCGGATGGCGGACTACGTGGCGTCGGTGGCAGCCGCCGGCGGACGCGTCCGGGTCATTGAAGTCGGCGAGGACGCCGCAACGGCGCTCGCCGCCGTCGACGCGCTGCTGCTCACCGGCGGCGGCGACATCGACCCGCGTCTGTACAACGAAGCGCGCCACCCGGCCACGGACGATGGCGAGCCGGGGCGCGACGACCTCGAGATCGCGCTCGTCAGGATCAGTCTCGCTGCCGATCTTCCGCTGCTCGGCATCTGCCGCGGCCTGCAGGTGCTGAACGTCGCCGCCGGCGGATCGCTCGTCCAGGACATTCCGTCCGAGCTCGGCGAGGCGGTGCCGCACAGCGTCGCGACACCCAAGGACGTCGTCGCCCACCGCGTTGCCGTCGCTGCCGGAAGCCGACTGTCGTCACTCCTGCCGCCCGACGGCGCCGTCACCCGGTCGTGCGCGGTGAACAGCCGCCACCACCAATCCGCTCGCGTCGTCACGCCGGCGTTGAGCGTCTGCGCCACCGCCCCCGACGGCGTCATCGAAGCCATCGAGCGCCCCGGGGCGCGCTTCTGCGTCGCGGTGCAGTGGCACCCGGAAAACTTCTGGCGCAGCGGCGAATTCCGGCCGCTCTTCGCAGCCTTCGTCACAGCCGCCGGCCAGCGACGCTGACCGCAACCGCCGCCACGCGAAGCCCTGACCGCGGCAGCGGGAAGCGGAGAGCTGGAAGCGGGCAGCGGGTAGCGGGTAGCGGGAAGCGGGAAGCGGGGTTACATCTTCGCCGGCACGGCACAGCCCATCAGGTCGAGCGCCTTCGTGAGCTGGCTGCGATAGTAGGCCACGGCGGCGGCGCGCCAGGCGCGCACGTCCTCGCGCTCTTCGTTGAGGATCGAGTAGCGGTGATAGAAGCCGTTGAAGGTCTGGGCCAGGCCGAACGCGTACTTCGCCAGCACCGAGAGCTCCAGCGTCCGGACCGCCTGCTCGACGACTTCGTCGAGCCGCGCCGCCTCGAGCACCAGCCCCCACAGATCGTGCGCCTCGTCGTCGTCGGCCTGGAGGACGTCGGGCGGCAGCGTCGCGACGGCGGCGACCACCGCCGGTTCGTCCATGCCGTCGCGCTCCTGCAGCTTGTGGAAGATGTTGTTGGCGCGCACCACCGCGTACTGCAGGTAGGGACCGCTCTCCCCCTCGAAGCTGAGCGCCTCGTCGATGTCGAACACGATGATCTTGCCGCGCGAGAACTTGACCATGAAGTAGCGGACCGCGGCGATGGCGATCGCCGCGGCGATCTGCCGGCGTCTCCTCGGTCGTCAGTTCGGGGTTGCGGCGTGGCGACCTCGACCGCGGCCTTGTCGGTCAGCCGGTCGAGCAGGTCGTCGGCCTTGACGCCCAGGCCCTTGCGCCCGGACACCTCGACGAACGGCCGATCCGCGTCCGCGCTCGACGTCGTAGCCGAGCTCGCGCGCGGTGGCGTGCGACAGCGCCACCATCTCGTAGGAGAAGTGGATCGAGTGGCCGGCCTGCTCGGCGTAGCCGAGCGCGGCGCAGCGCCTGCTTGAGCAGCTTCTGCAGGTACGACTGCCGCGTGTCGATGACGTTGCAGACCCACGATGCGCCGCCGAACGGCGGCGGCGCCGGCTCGCGCCGGCGGCGCGACGAGCTCGTCGACCACAGCGGCGGCGCCGGCCGGCGCTCGAACACCCGGTAGTGGAAGTCCTTGCCGAGCAGGCCGAACTTCCAGAGCTGGTAGGCCATGTCCTTGCCGACGTAGGTGACCGTCGCCGTCGGAGCGGACGATCACCTTCTCGCGCGCTGCTCGTCCTCGGCCGTCGTCGTCGACGGCTCGTCGGGCATCGCGCTCGCTCGTCGTCGATGCGCATCACCCAGCAGCCGGCCAGCTTGCCCTCGGTCTGGAGGAACACGGCGCCGGTCTGCCTTCAGGAACTCGAAGGCGTGCGTCCAGAAGTGCAGGCGCAGGATGTCGCCCTCCCAGGTGAGCAGGTCGTAGCCGATGTTCATGCCGCCCCATCGTCTTCGAGATGGGCGCGGACGATGCGGTCGGCGATGAAGGCGGCGAGCGCGGCGGTGTCGTTGCCGCCGTGCTCGATGTCGTGCAGCGCCTGCGCGCGGATCTCCAGGCGCGCCGGGTCTCCCTCGTACCACTCGGTGACCCGCGCGTAGAGATCCCAGCAGTAGTAGTCGAAGCGTCCGGTCGTCGGCGATGGCGCGGACCTCGTCGAGCGCTGCGTCCTTCGAGCTCGCGGAAGCCGACGACGACGTCGGCGACCTGGACGCCGGTGTCGTCGATGTAGTTCTGGATCTCGACCGGCGGCCGAGGAAGCGCAGCAGCCGGCCGAGCGCGTCGCCGAGCGCGGCGTTGCGCAGGTGGCCGATGTGCGCCGCCTTGTTCGGGTTGATGGCGGTGTGCTCGACGATCGCCTTGCCGGGCCGCGGCGGCGGCGCGGCGCCGCGGCCGTGCAGCCACGCCCGCGCCAGCGTCGGGCGATCGAGGAAGAAGTTGACGTAGCCGTTCGGCGCCGCCTCGATGCGCGAGAAGCCCTCGACGGTGCCGAGGGCGCCGACGATCTCCTGGGCGATGGCGCGCGGCGCCTTGCGCAGCCGGCGGGCCAGCTCGAACGCCAGCGGCACGGCGAGGTCGCCCAGGGCGCGGCGCGGCGCGGCCTCGACCGGGATCGCGGCTAGAACCGGGTCGTCGGCGGGAATGGCGTAGAGACGGCTGACGGCGTCAGCCATCCGGGCTCGGACAAGGCGATGGATCGGCAGAATCATTTCGTCGGCAGGGGGCTCACGGTCGGTGGCGTGGGCGATCGCTCAGTCGTGATACGATCTTCATTCGATTCGGGGTCAGAATCCAGGTTCATATCAATCATTCCCTTGGCGCGCGCGTAATCATGCGGCGTGTTGACGTTCAGGAACAGGCGCCCGTCCGGGTCGCAGGCTGTGACGATCTCGCGCCCGAGCTCGACAACCGCGACGCCGCGGGGCAGCGTCGAGGCCTCGAGCGCCCCCTGATCGATGCGCGCTCGGATGTCAGGCAGGCAGCGCGCCGAATAGATCGCGCAGAGCGGCTCCAGCCCGCGGGCGCTCCGCGCCACGACGACGTCGCCCGGTTCGGCGGCCATCCGGCGGAGCAGGTCCGCCGAGATGAACGGCAGGTCGCAGGCGACGATCAGCGTGCGCTCGGCCGGCGACGCCGTCAGTGCGGTCCAGATGCCGCCGAGCGGTCCGGTCCCGGGCAGTGCGTCCGGGACGACCCGCAGTCCGCGTACCGCCCACGCTTCGGCCGCGCCGCCGACCACGAAAATATGCGCTGCTACCGTACGGATGACTTCGAGCTGACGATCGACAATCGCCGACGAGCCGAGCGTCAGCGCCCCCTTGTTGACGCCGCCGAGCCGCCGGGCGCGGCCGCCGGCCAGGATCGCCGCCGCAAGCGTGGTCAGTTTCATAAGCCGGGACCCGTCAGTTTACCAGCCGCTCGCGAAGCGGCACAACTGCACGCCCCGGCGGCAGACGTCGGGCGGGCGGCTGGCAGATGAGCGAGCCGCGCATCGGCCGCGTCCTCGTTGCCAGTCTGCACCAGGCCATTGCCGACCTGCTGCCGACCCGGCTCGAGTTCTACGAGAACTGGATCAACGTGTCGGGCCTGCGCGAGGGCACCATCGGCCTGGCGCCGCTGTCGGCCGTGCTGAGCTTCCTGCGCACGGAGGGGGAGGCCTACGCGATCATCACCGCGCGGGCCGGGCAGTACGCGGGCGACTGGACCGTCAACACGCTGCCGCCGCTCGAGCGGCGCATCATCAACCGGCTCCCGGCCTCGCTGCGGGCGCGGGCCGCGCTGCGCGTCGCGCGGCAGCTGGTCCGCAATACCTATCCCGGATCGCGCGCCATCGTCCGTCTGAAAGGAAGCGTCGGATCGGTGGATCTTCGCGGATCGCTCTTCTGCGAAGTGCGCGAGGTGCCGCCGACGCCGCTCTGCGGCTTCTATGCGTCGGCGATCGGCCGGGTGCTCGAGCTCTTCGACATCCGCGCCACCGCCACCGTGACGGAGTGCCGCGCCGGCGGCGGGCGGAAGGGCTGCCTCCTCTCCGTGGTCGTCAACACCGGTCCCGTCCAGGCGGGTGAACAGGCTGCGGCCTAGCGTTCCCCGCTCGTCCGGCCTTCCACTCCAGGGAGTCTTCAGAGTGCACAGCCGCCGGTTCGTCTCGCTGCTTCTCGAACTCGTCCTGTTCGTGGCTGCCCCGGCTCACGCCTGGGCGCGCGCCGGCGAGCGCGTGCTCGTGGTTCCGTTCGAGAACACGCGCCACGAGCCGGCCGTCTACTGGCTGTCGGAAGCGTCGGCCGTCCTCCTCGCGAACGAGTTGAGCGCCCGCGGCGTCGGCGCCATCACCCGCGCCGAGCGGGTGCGGGCGTTCGAGCAGCTGCACCTGCCGCTGTCCGCCAGTCTCAGTCGTGCCACGCTCATCAAGGTCGGCGAGCTCGTCGGCGCGTCCGAGGTGATGGTTGGCGGTTACGCGCTGGCGGACGGACGGCTGACGGTGCAGGCGCACAGCATCCGGATGGACGTCGGCCGGCTCGAGCCCGAGGTCTCGGTCGAGGGGGCGGTGACGGGCATTTTTTCCCTCTACGACACGCTGGCGCAGCGGCTGAAGAACAGCATCGCCCGGCCGGGTGCGCGCCCGCCCCGCCCGCCGCTCGAGGCCTTCGAGAATTTCATCAAAGGTCTGATCGCCGAGAGCCCGGCGGTACAGGCGACGTTTCTCGAAACCGCCATCCGGCTGTTTCCAGGCTATGACGACGCCCAGCTGGCGCTGTGGGAAGTCCGGACCGAGCAGGGGGATCACGCCGCGGCGCTGGCGGCGGCCCGCGCTATCGGCGAGAACTCGCCGCTGGCGGCGAAGGCACGGTTCTTCTCGGGCCTCTCGCTCCTCTCGCTCAAGCGCTACGACGAAGCGTTCGGCGTCTTCAAGACGATTGCCGAGGCGTCCGAGGCGTCCGGGGCGCCGGCGGCGCGCGGCGGCGTGAACCCGGCCGGTCCGGCCCTGAACAATCTGGGCGTGCTGCTCATCCGGCGCGGCGCCACGGCCCAGACCGGGTCGGCGGTCTTCTACCTGACCAAGGCGGCGGACGCCGATGCGGGGGATGCCGACTATCTCTTCAATCTCGGCTATGCCTATGCCCTCGAGCGGAACTACCAGGGCTGCGATCTACTGGCTGCGTGAGGCGGTCCGGCGCAATCCGGCCGATGCCGACGCCCATTACGTGCTGGCCGCGGCGCTCCAGGCCACCGGCAGTGCCGTCGAGGCGCAGCGCGAGAAGGAGCTGGCCCGGCAGCTCTCGTCGCGGTACGAGGAGCTCGAGCGGCGGGCGGCGGCGGACCGTCTGCCGCTGCCGAAGGGGCTCGAGCGGGTACGGGCCGACCCGGCGCCCGCCGGCGGCAGCCGGCCCGAGCAGACCATCGTCAATACGGCGCAGCGGGACCAGCGGGAGCTGGCGGCGTTCCATCTGGATCGCGGCCGGCGGCTGTTCGAACGGGAAGAGGACCGCGAGGCGATGACCGAGCTCCGCCGGGCGACCTATCTCTCGCCGTACGAGGCCGAAGCGCACCTGCTGATCGGTCGGATCCTGCTGCGGACCGGCCGCCCCGAGCAGGCGCGCGATGCGCTCAAGATCTCGATCTGGAGCGCCGATTCCGCCCCGGCCCGGGTCGCGCTGGCCGAGGCGTTCCTCGAGCTCCACGACCCTGCCGCCGCCCGGACCGAGCTCGATCGGGCGCTGACGCTTGATCCCGCGTCGGCCGACGCAAGGCGTATACTCGGCAGTATCCGGTGACCGCCGCAGGCGGGTGGGGGAGTATGCGGAAGCTTCGGGTGGCGTTGCTGTGCGGCGTGGCGGCATGGCCGCTGCTCGTCGCGGGACAGCCGGCCGGTGGCGTCTACACCGCCGAGATTGACGGCATCATCCATCCGGTCGCCGCCGAATACATCCGGGACGGACTGGCGCGCGCCGATGCCGCCGGTGCCGCGGCTCTTCGTCCTGACGCTGCGCACCCCGGGCGGGCTCGTCGACTCGACCCGCGACATCAACAACACCATCATCCACGCGAAAACGCCGGTCGCGGTGTTTGTCGGGCCCTCGGGAAACCGCGCCGCCTCGGCCGGGTTCCTCATCACCATCGCCGCCGACGTCGCCGCGATGGCGCCGGGCACGCATATCGGCGCCGCCCATCCCGTCGCCGGCAACGGCGAGAAGGTCGACGACACGATGGCCACAGAAGATGGCCTCCGACGTCGCCGGCTTACGCGCGCACGCTCGCGACGCAGCGCACGCGCAATGTCGACCCTGGTCGAGCAGGCGGTGATGGAGAGCCGATCGTTCACGGAACAGGAGGCCGCCGGCGCGACGCCGCCGCTCATCGATCTGATCGTCAGCGACGTGCCGGAGCTGATTCGCCAGCCTCGATGGCCGCCAGGTGGTGCGCTTCGACGGCCGGACCGAGACGCTCCACACCGCCGGCGCGGCGATTGTCGCCGTGCGCATGACGTGGCCGCAGCGCATCCTGAGCGCGCGTCGCGCATCCGCAGATCGCCTATCTGCTGCTGACGCTCGGCACCCTCGGCCTGACGATCGAGCTGTGGAGCCCGGGCGCGATTCTGCCCGGCGTCGTCGGCGGCATCTGCCTGCTGCTGGCCTTTTTCGCCTTCCAGGTCCTGCCGGTCAGCTACGCCGGGGTCCTGCTGATCCTGTTCGGGCTGGCGCTGCTGGTGCTCGAGGTGAAGGTCACGAGCTTCGGCCTGCTGGCGACCGGAGGGATCGTCTCGCCTCCTGTTCGGATCGCTGATGCTGATCGATTCGCCGCTGCCCGAGCTCCAGGTCGGGCTGCGCCTGGTCGCTGCCGGTCACGTTCGGCATCGCCGCCGTCCTGCTGTTCCTGGTGCGCCTGGAATCCAGTCGCAGCGGACGACCGCCGGCGACCGGGCCGTCGGGCATGCTCGGCGAGCGCGGCCTGGCGCTGTCGACGATCGAGCCCGGGGATCGGGGCGGGTGCGCACGCACGGCGAGATCTGGATGGCGACTGCCGACGAACGGCTCGATGGAGGGGACCCCGACCCGGGTGACCGGCATGAGCGGCCTCGTGCTCCATGTCGCCCGGGACGAACCGCCGGCGCTGCGACAGCCCTGAGGCCGAAGGGGCCGCGGTTGGGGGCCCGCGCTGAGCCGTATTCAAGTATCATCCACACCGGAGGACCGATGGTGATTCCCGAGTTTCTGATCGTTATCGCGATCGTCGGCTTCTACCTCCTGAGCTCGATCAAGATCCTCAACGAGTACGAGCGCGGCGTCATCTTCCGGCTCGGCAAGCTGCTGCAGCGAGCCGAAAGGGCCGGGCGTCATCCTCGTGTTCGCGCCGATCGACCGGATGGTGCGCGTCAGCCTGCGGACCATCGTCATGGACGTGCCGCCGCAGGACGTCATCACCCGCGACAACGTCTCGGTGAAGGTCAACGCGGTCGTCTACTTCCGGGTCATGGATCCCGCGCCGCGCCATCGTCGAGGTCGAGAGCTACCACTACGCGACTTCGCAGCTGGCGCAGACGACGCTGCGCAGCGTGCTCGGACAGGTGGAGCTCGACGACCTGTTGTCGCAGCGCGATAAGCCTCAACCGCGACCTGCAGCAGATCCTCGACCAGCGTACCGAGCCGTGGGGAGTGAAGGTCTCGTCGGTCGAAGTGAAGCAGGTCGATCTGCCCCCGGACATGCAGCGCGCGATGGCCAAGCAGGCGGAAGCCGAGCGGGAGAAGCGTGCTAAAATCGTCCACGCGGCCGGTGAGCTGGAGGCGTCGGAGAAACTCGCCAGGCGGCGGAAGTGATCGCCACGGAGCCCGTCACGATCACGCTGCGCTACCTGCAGACGCTGACCGAGATCGCGTCCGAAAAGAATTCGACGATCATCTTTCCGCTGCCGATCGAGCTCATGAACGTGCTGACCGGCCGGAACAAGGGATAGGCGTGCCGGAGCTTACACACGACACGGCCGAAGACGGCTTCCACGAAATCCAGCTGAGCGGGAAGCAGCTCGTCTTCCTGTTCATCGTCACGACCAGCGTCGTGGTCGGCGTCTTCCTGTTCGGAGTGCTGGTCGGGCGCGGCGCCCGGGATTACCGCGCCGCCGACGCGCCGCCCGCTGGCACGAGCGAGTCGGCGCCGCAGCCGCTGCCGGCCGCGGCGGCGCCGCCAACCTCCGACGTCCCCGTTCCGGCGGAGGACGGCGAGAAGGATCTCAGCTACAACGACCGGCTGACGGGCTCGACGACGCCGCCGGAGAAGCTGCACAAGGCGGGTGAAGACGCGCCGGCCCCGGCCAGCGCGGCCGCGCCCAGGGCGCAGGCGCCAGCGCCAGCGCCAGCGCCGAAGCCTGAAAAGCAGCCAGCGGCGCCGGCGGCATCGACGCCCACCTCCGGACGCCCCGGCACGTGGCTGGTGCAGGTCATCGCGACGGGCGACGAGAGCGTCGCGAGAACCACCGTCCAGAAGCTCGTGGCCAAGGGCTACCCGGCGTTCCTGGTCAACCCCGCACCAGGCGTGCCGCAGCCGTTCTACAAGGTGCAGGTCGGCCGCTACGCCGATCGCGGCGAGGCCGAGAAGGTGTCGCTCCGCATCAAGAAGGAAGAGACAGTTCAAGCCCTGGATCTTGCGCTAGCGCTGCTCTCCGGCCTGCTGCTGGCGCTCAGCTTTCCCAAATTCGGTCATCCGGCGTTCGCCTGGATTGCGCTGACGCCGCTCATCATCGCGTGCGTGACTGCCGCGCCGCGGGCTCGCACCCGGCCGTTCTTTCTCGGCCTGCTGACCGGCGTCGTCTACTTCGCCCTGACGCTGTACTGGCTGGTCGAGACGATGACGGCGTTCGGCGGCCTGCCGATGGCGCTGGCGGTCTTCGCCGCCGGTGTCCTGGTCGCCTACCTCGCACTGTTCCCAGCGGCGTTCGCGGTCGTGCTGGCGAGGTGTTACCGATCCTTCGGCACCCGGGCGCTGCTGCTTGCGCCTGCCATCTGGGTCACGACCGAGCTCGGACGGCAGTACCTCTGGGACGGCTTTCCGTGGATTCTGCTCGGCTACAGCCAGGTCACGGGCTGCCGGTCGCGCAGGTGGCGTCGGTCACGGGCGTCTACGGCTTGTCCGGCTCTTCTGGCGGCTCACCGCCGCCGCGGCGGCGCTCATCGTCGTCGATCGCGGCCGCATGCGCTGGATCACGGCCGGGTCGACGATCGTGCTGCTGGCAGTGATCGTCGGCTGGGGCCACGCCCGGCTGCGGGCGTCGGCGCTGTTGACGCGCGGCGTTCCGGTGCGCGTCGGCGTCCTGCAGGGCAACGTTCTCCAGGAGCAGAAGTGGGACCCGGCGCTGCGCGGCGCGATCACCGATCTCTATCTCGACATGACGCGCCAGGCGCTGCGCGAAGGGGCGACGTTCATCCTGTGGCCCGAATCGTCCTATCCGGTGGCGTTCGCGGATGACCTGATTCGGAGGCGCGGCGGTGCGGAGGCTGGCGCAGGAATCCGGCGCCACTCTGCTCATCGGCAGCGACCAGGTCGAGCCCGTCCGGGCCACCACCGACCCGCGCGCGCCGCAGGTCCGCTACTACAACGCCGCGTTCCTGGTGAAGCCGGACGGCACCACCGGGGCGATCTACCGCAAGATGCACCTCGTGCCGTTCGGCGAGTACGTCCCGCTCAAGCGTCTGCTGTTCTTCGTCGGGCCGATCGTCGAGGCGGTATCGGACTTCTCGCCCGGGCACCGATCGCGGTGCTGCTGCCGGTCGGCGGCCACCTCGCGAGCACCGCCATCTGCTACGAGGTCATCTATCCGCGATCTCGATCCGCCGCTTCGTCGCGCGACGGCAGCGAGCTGCTGACGACGATCACCAACGATGCCTGGTACGGCCGCTCCTCGGCGGCGTATCAGCACTGGGACCAGGCGTCGATGCGCGCCATCGAGAAGGGCCGCTACCTGGCGCGCGCCGCCAATACCGGGATCAGCGGCTTCGTCGATCCGTACGGGCGGGTGCTGGCGAAGACCTCGATGTTCGAGCCGGCCGTGCGGGTCGCGGAGCTGCGCTTCCTGACCGAGTCCACCATCTACGGCCGCACCGGCGACGTCGTCGCCTGGCTGTCGCTGCTGCTGACGGCCGCGGCGCTGGCGGCCACGGTCCGCAAGTGAGCGGCCGGGCCGGCGGTCAGGTCAGCGACCCGCCCCGGTGGCTCTCCGGCACTCGGGCACGGTAGGATAGAGATTCATGGCTTTGCAACTGGATGAACAGCTTCGCAGGTATGAGGATCTCGCGCGCCGCGGCTCCGATCTGCGGAGCTATCTTTGACGCCGCCAGCCCGGCGCAGGAACTCGCCACCATCGAAGCAGCGCGTCTCCGACCCCGATTTCTGGAAGGACCAGGCCGGGGCGCAGAAGCTGCTGCAGCGCCGCCGCCGGCTCGAGGAGGATCGCGACCTCTGCTGAGTCGCTGAAGCGCCGCGTCGACGACCTCGCCGTGCTGGTCGAGTGGGCTCGAGGCGGGCGAGCCGGTTGTCGACGACCTCGGCGCGCGGCGCTCGACGAGCTCGCGGCGGCAGGTCGATGCCGGCGAGACCAAGAAGATGCTCGGCGGCGAGCACGACCGCAAGAACGCCATCGTCACCATCCATCCCGGCGCCGGCGGCACCGAGTCGCAGGACTGGGCGGAGATGCTGCTGCGCATGTATCTGCGCTGGACCGAGCGCCGCGGCTTCAAGCGCGACGTCATCGACCTACCAGCCCGGCGACGAGGCGGGCATCAAGAGCGGCGACGATGACCATCACCGGCGACTACGCCTACGGGCTGATGCTCGCCGAGGCCGGCGTCCACCGGCTGGTGCGCATTTCGCCCTTCGACCAGGCGTCGCGGCGGCACACCTCGTTCGCCTCGGTCTTCGTCTGGCCGGAGCTGCCGGAGGACGTCGACGTCGAGATCGAGGACAAGGATCTGCGCATCGACACCTACCGGTCGAGCGGCGCCGGCGGCCAGCACGTCAACGTCACCGATTCCGCCGTCCGCATCACCCATCTCCCGACCAACATCGTCGTCTCGTCGCAGAACGAGCGATCGCAGCACCGCAACCGCGACTCGGCGATGAAGGTGCTGAAGTCGCGGCTCTTACGATCTGAAGATGAAGGAGCAGCAGGCGAAGCTGGATCAGCTCGGCGGCGAGAAGAAGGACATCGCCTTCGGCAGCCAGATCCGCAGCTACGTGCTGCATCCGTATCAGCTGATCAAGGATCACCGGACCAAGGAGGAGGTCGGCGACGTCAACCGCGTGCTCGACGGCGACATCGACGTCTTCATCAAGACCTACCTGATGCGCAAGGCCGCCGGCACGCTCGGCCAGGCCGTGCCGGACGACGACTAGTCGGCGACGAGGCGCCCCGCTCCTGTCGTTTGTCGTCTCATTCCCGGGCGCAGCCGCGCCGCTGCTGCCGCCGCTACTCCGGGCGCCAGCCGTGTCTGTGCGCCGCAACGGCGCCAGCCGTGTCTCTACCGCTTGCTCCCGCCGGCATCGCGCGGAAAAACGCGTCCTCCGCAACGACGGGTTGCGGCCCGCGCTGGGTCCCCAACCCAGCGCGGCAATCACGCTGCGGACGCGTTTTGCCTGATCATGTCGCGCGAGCCGGAGGTCGCGGCGCGCCAGAGACACGGCTGGCGCCCGGAGTCGCACGAGCACGACGATGCGACCGCGCCGGTCCGCAAGTCCGGCGCGACTCCTCGCCAAGAAGACGATCGTTTTCGACCGTCCAGCAAGACCCTGAGCCGCCTCCGCAACATGCTCATCGTGGTGCAGATCGCCGTGACGATTGTCTTGTTGACCGGTTCGGTCGCCCTCGGTCGTGCGTTCGTCGCTCTGATGTCGGTGCCGTACGGATACGACTTCGCGCCCGTCGCCACGCTGAGTGTCTCGCTCGCCGGCACGCGCCATGAATCGGGGGACCGCGCCCGCGCGTACTACGACGAGGTATTCAGAAGGGTGGAGAGGATTCCGGGGGTGGCCTCTGTGAGCGCCACCGAGTCCCTTCCGTTGAGCCCTGGAGGGTGTCTCGGCGGGCACGTTCAGCGTAGCCGGCAGCGGGCGGCCGACGCAGGCGCCTATCCTGCAGGTGTCACCCGGGTACTTCAACACCGTCGGCGCCGCGTTGCTCGCCGGCCGCGAGTTCACCCCCCAGGATCTGGCCGGATCGGAGCGGCTCGCCGTCGTCACTGAACCCTTCGCGCAGCGCTTTGGCGACCCTTCCGCTATTGTCGGCAAGCCCATCACGGCAGCCACCGGGCCGGCCCGGACAATCATCGGCGTGGTCAGAGGGATGAGGTACGCCGGCCCGGCATTCGACCCCGGACCGCTTGTGTTCTGGTTGAGCCGATCTGCTCGGGCCACGACGATCGTCGTGCGGGTGAATGGCCGTGCGGGTGACCGCATGGCCGCCATTCGGGCGGCGGTGCAATCGATCGACCAAAGCGTCCCTGTCTACAACGTCGGGACCTTGGACGAGCGGCTCGACAAGGTCCTCGCCCGGCCGAAGTTCTATACCACCGCGGTGCTGTTCTTCGGTGGGCTGGCATTGCTGCAGGCATTGATTGGCGTCTACGGCGTCCTCTCCTTCGCGATGGTGCAGCGCACGCGCGAGATGGGCGTCCGACTTGCGCTCGGCACGACGCCGGGGCGGCTGCGCGCCATGCTGCTGGGGCAGACGCTGCAGTCGGTGGGTACAGGTGTGGTGTTGGGTGCGCTGCTCGCGACAGCGGCCTCGGGTTACCTTCAGAGGCTCGTACAAGGTGCCGACGCGGCGGTGGCCATGACGACGTCGCTGGCGGTCGCCGTGACCACGGTTCTCGCAACTGGCGCGATCTGGTTCGCCACACGTCACATCGCACGACTCGACATCGCGGACGTCCTCCGGGCGGACACCGCGGACTAGCGCACCCTGTGCTCATGTGCGGGACCCACTCCAACTGACCGTGATTAGACCCAGGGCGCCAGCCGCGTCGCTGCCGCGCCGCGACCTCCGACTCGCGCGACACGATCGAGCAAAACGCCTCCGCAGCGTGACTGCCGCGCTGGGTTGGGGACCCAGCGCGGGTCGCGGCTCGCGTTGTGGAGGAGGCGTTGTTCCGCGCGATGTCGGCGGGAGCAAGCGGCAGCGATGCGGCCGGCGTCTGGAATCGCGGGGCCGCCGGAGATCTCCGTCGGCTTACTGCTTCATCGAGCCGGGCTGCGTGCCGGCGATGAAGGCCTCGGGGATGGCGCCCGGGGTCCCTGGATCGGTGACGTTGCCCGACCCCTTGTCGACCGACACGAACACGATGTTGCCCGGTGCCGGGAAGACCGGCGCTTCCTTGCGATCCCCGATCCACGCCTTCATGATGTCGATCCAGATCGGGAGCGCCGCTTCGGCGCCGGTCTGGTTGTGGCCGATCGGCTTCTTCTGATCGAGCCCGATCCAGACGCCGAGCGTGATGTCCGGATCGAAGCCGATGAACCAGGCGTCGGTGTAGTCGTCCGTCGTCCCCGTCTTGCCGCCGAGCGGCCAGTTCAGCGACGCCGCCTTCGCGGCGGTGCCGCGCTGGACGACGCCGCGCAGCAGGCTGGTCATCACATACGCGGTGTCCGACCGGATGGCGTCTTTCGGCTCGGGACGGTTCTCCTCGAGGAGATTGCCCTCCCGGTCGGCGACCTTGAGGATCGAGTACGGGCGCATCCGCACGCCCTGATTGGGGAACGCCGAGTAGGCGCTGGTCATCTCGGTCAGCGTCGCTTCGGCCGCCCCCAGGGCGACCGCGAGGTACGGCGGAATCGGCGAGTCGAGGCCGAGCCGCCGCGCGTAGGAGATCACCTGGCGGGGACCGAGCTGCTCCATGACCCGCACCGCCGGCACGTTGCGCGATTCCTCGAGCGCATGGCGCAGCGTGATTTGCCCCTTCGAACTTGTGGTCGTAGTTCAGCGGCGCATAAGGCGGCGACCCGGCGGCTCCCGCAAAGGTCGCCGGCGCATCCATGAATCATCGTCGTCGGCGTGTAGCCGCGGTCGATCGCGGCCGTATAGACGATCGGCTTGAAGGCCGAGCCGACCTGGCGGAGTGCCTGCGTGGCGCGGTTGAACTTGCTCCGCTCGAAGCTGAAGCCGCCGATCATCGCCTTGACGCTGACCGGTGCGGTTGTCGAGCGCGAGGACGGCCCCCTCGACGAGCGGCGGCTGCTCGAGCGACGCGGTCGCCGTATGGGCCTGTTCGTTGATCGTCAGCAGACGCGCCTCGACGAGGTCTCCTTTGACGACGAGCTGCGAGCCGGCGGTCTTGCCGGTCCAGGCGAAACCCTTGCGGTCGATCGTCACGCGCAGCGTTCCGGCGCGCAGCTCGATGGTCGCGCCGTCGGCGCTGGTGACGACGGCCGGAACGACGTCGGCGACGTTCATCGGATGGTCCCAGCGCGCGTGCCGGAACGAGGCCACGGCGTGCCCTTCGCTGATGATGTTGCGGCGCGGCTTGCGGAAGCCGCGGCGCCTGTCGATCCGGCGCAGCCCGTCGTCGAGCGCGCGGTTGGCCGCTTCCTGCAGCGGGACGTCGAGCGCGGTCTGGATGGACAGCCCGTTCTCGTAGAGCCGCTTGGCGCCGTAGCGCGCTTCGAGCTCCTTGCGGACCTCCTCGACGAAGTACGGCGCCACCGACGGCTGGCCCGACGGTTCGCCGCGCAGCGTAATCGGCTTCTGTTTCGCGTCCTCCGCTTCCGCGGCGGAGATGAACCCGACCTCCGCCATCCGGCCGAGCGTGTAGTTGCGGCGGCGGAGCGCGGCGTCCATGTTCACGTACGGACTCTGGCGGACGTTGCCCTGGAGGATCCCGGCGATGAGCGCCGCTTCCTCGAGCGTCAGGTCCTTCGCCGACTTGCCGAAATAGAGCTGCGAGGCGGCCTCGACGCCGTAGACGCCGTGGCCGAAGTACATCTGGTTGCAGTAGAGCGTGAAGATCTCGTGCTTCGTGTAGCGCTTCTCGATCTGGATGGCGAGCAGCGCCTCCTTGATCTTGCGCTCCCAGGTCTTTTCATCGGTCAGGAACAGCTTCCGCGCCAGCTGCTGGGTGAGCGTGCTCGCGCCGGCCGCCTTGCGCCGCTCGATCACGTCCTTCATCAGGGTAGCGACGATGCGGGGGATGCTGAGGCCGAAGTGCTGTTCGAACTCGGAGTCCTCGGCGGCCATGATCGCCTGGCGCAGCTTCGGCGAGATCGCCTCGTAGGGAATAATCTCGCGCCGCTGGATGGCGAACTCGCCGACGACCTCGCCGCGGGCGCCGAAGACGCGCGAGATGGTGCTCGGGGCGTAATCGTCGAGCGCGGAGATCTGCGGGAGATCGCCGGCGTAGGCGAAGATCACCCCGGTCGCGATGCCGAGCAGCGCCGCGAGGATGAAGAGGATGATGACGCCGGCGCTGCGGGCGACGCGGAGGACGTAGGTGGCCACCTTCAGCGTCCCCGCCCGCCGGAGCGGGAGCGGCCGCCCTCTGGGGCGGCGGCGCCGGGCGTCGGCCGATCAGGCCCGCGGCTCGGCGCGGCACGAGTGACCCCTGGTCCGGAGCCCTGCGCCGGCCCCGGCGACGGACGGTCGACGCCGCCCCTCGGCACGGCGCGGCCAATCGGCTCGGCTCCGGTGGAAGGCGTCCGGCCCTCGGGGGCGCGGCGGCCGTAATCCTGCGGCCCGTAAGGACTGCGCGCCCCCGTCGCGGACGGCCGGACGTCGGCCGGCGCCGGCGGGACGGCGCGGGGATCGGGCCCTGGGGCGCGGTACTGCGGCATTTCGCGGGGCACTGCCCGCGGCGAGCTGGCGGGTGGCGCGCCGTACGGCGGCGCTCCCGGAGCCGCCCCGTAAGAGGGCGCGGTGCGTGACCGTTCGCGGCCCTGATAGACCGGCAGCCCCGATGCGGGGGCGCCTGATCTCGATCCTGTCGTCGTAGATGTCGGCATTCGCAGGCGCCGGCGCGCCGCCGCGCGGGACCGCAATCGAGCCGGGCCGGCTGGCGGCCGGGGTTGGCGTGCGGGCGTTGGGATCGCGGCTGTATTCCGGCGTGCGCAGGCCCGGACGTTCCTGCGCCGGCGTCTGCCTCGAGGGACCGACAATGGTGCGCGATCCGGACGTGCCGACACGCGAGCCGCCCGGTTCGAGGTTGGTGTAGACGGGCGCCCGGGACGGCTGCCGGGCAGCGGTGCCGGCGATGCGGATCGGAGCCGCGGCGCGCGGCACGGCATAGTCGCGCAGCTCGGGGCCGCGGTTGTGCTCGACGAACGGCCGGGCGCTTCGCAGCTCGACATCGCGCGCCATGACGCGGCGGACGTCGTAGCGGCCGCCGAACCGCGGCGAGGGCACCGCCGTCCAGGCGCGCCAGCGGTCGTAGCCGCCGCCGTAGACGTTGACGATCTGGACCACCGGGCGGTTGTTCCATCCGAGCGGACACCAGCTCACATAGCCGGGGGAGTAGGCCCACGAGACCCAGGCCGGCGCCCAGCTCCGCCCGGGAATCCAGAACCACGACCCGGCGGATAGTCCCCAGCGCCCGTAATGGTGCGTCGGCCACGCCCAGGGATCGGCACCCACCCAGGTCCAGCCGTAGGGACGCAGGGAGACCCAGCGGCCGTTCGAATACGGCCGCCAGTCCGCCGCGACCGGGGGATACCAGACGTAACCGTACGAGGATTCGTAGCGCCATGCCCCGGCGCGGCCGAACGACGCGGCGTAGGGACGGACTTCTTCAGGAAGATACTGCGAGCTGACGCCGAGCCGCTGATCGCGCCGCCCCTCCGACCACCGGTCGAAGCTGTCCCAGGCCGCGGAGTTGAAGGCATACGCGTACGACGGCGCCGCGGTCCCGCGCGCCAATGCCCGCTGCCCGGCGCCGAGCGGCGTCTCGCCGGCGTCGGTCGAGAGCACGGCCGCGCCGCGGATGACGGCCAGCTCGGTCTCGGCGCGGTCCTCGAGAATCGAGACGCGGTATTCGCCCGGGGACTCGATCGTCGCCGTGCCGGAAGGAGCGTCAATCCGGTAGCTGACGCGCTGGTCGCGCCCTGGAATCGACAGCCGGATGCGCCCTTCGAGAATGCGCACGAGATCGTCGGACTGGAAGTCCACGGTCGTCGCTTCATCGAGGTGCAGCGTGCTGCCGTCGGCGAACAGAATCTCGACGCGGCCCGCCGTCGTGCGGACGCGGTCGCCGGCCAGCAGCGGCATGTTCGCCGGCGAGGCGTCGGGCTGGCCGTCGCGCTCGAGCACCGCCGATCCCTCGACCCAGGAGATATGGGCGGGCGGGTCGGACGACACGTCTTGCGCAGCGGCGGCGGCAACCGAGAGCAGAAAGCTGGCGCAGAGCAGTCGGGCAACGCGGCAGGACATAACGGACCTCATGCCCCGGGCGCCGCGACCAGCCCCGATGATCGGGACCGCGTCACCGGCTCGCCGGGTGCGCGTCGGCAGGGTGGCATCCACATTATATGCACAGCGGCGCCTTCCGGCTCCCGGTTCCCAGCTCCCAGCTCCCAGCTTCCCAGTTCCAATTCCAAATTCCAAATTCCAAATTCCCGTTCCGAGTTGCGAGTTCCGAGTTGCGAGTTGCAAGTTCCGAGATGGCAACCAGGGGAATGGGAAGTGCTCTAGCAGCGGGAGCGGGAACTGGGGACTAAGAGCGGAAAGCAGCAGCAGCAAGGGGGACCGGGAA
Organism: uncultured Acidobacteriota bacterium; assembly: GCA_963750475.1. Lineage (GTDB taxonomy): Bacteria > Acidobacteriota > Vicinamibacteria > Vicinamibacterales > 2-12-FULL-66-21 > JALZOC01. The sequence goes on along the minus strand of CAVVQQ010000002.1, from coordinate 3,761,911 downwards.
CTGGGAACGGGGAACCGGGAACTGGGTCCTGGAAACGTATCTCCAGCCTTGCTCTCCTTGACTCCTCCATGCAAATCCGCGTCATCCGTGCGCGTCCGTGTAACCGTAAGTGCTTTCAGTGGCTGACGTTAACCCATATCTTACGGTAGTGCTTGACAGTCAGCGGCTCAGATTTTATATTAGTATCGTTATAAAGTTTTGGATTGCCGCACATCTCGGCGGCGGGACGCGAGGACAAAAGAAGTCATGAGCAAGATTATTGGAATCGACCTGGGCACGACCAACTCGGTGGTCGCCGTGATGGAAGGCGGCGAGCCGGTCGTCATCACCAACCCCGAAGGCAGCCGGATCACCCCGTCGGTGGTCGGCTTCACCAAGTCCGGCGAGCGGCTGGTCGGCCAGGTCGCCAAGCGCCAGGCGGTGACCAATCCCGAGAACACCGTGTTCTCGATCAAGCGCTTCATGGGCCGCCGCTTCGACGAAGTCAACGAAGAGATGAAGATGGTGCCGTACTCGGTGATGCGCGCCGGCGAACGGCGACGTTCGCATCAACGCCGCGCGGCAAGGACTACTCGCCGCCCGAGATCTCCGCGATGATCCTGCAGAAGCTGAAGCAGGCGGCGGAGGAGTACCTCGGCCAGCCGGTGACGCAAGGCGGTCATCACCGTCCCGGCCTACTTCAACGACGCCCAGCGCCAGGCGACCAAGGATGCCGGCCAGATCGCCGGCCTCGAAGTCATGCGCATCGTCAACGAGCCGACCGCCGCGGCGCTCGCCTACGGTCTCGACAAGAAGAAGGACGAGACGATCGCCGTCTACGACTTCGGCGGCGGCACCTTCGACATCTCGATCCTCGAAGTCGGCGAGGGCGTGGTCGAGGTCAAGGCGACCAACGGCGACACCCATCTCGGCGGCGACAACCTCGACCAGCGGATCATCGACTGGATCATCGCGCGAGTTCAAGAAGAGCGAAGGCATCGATCTCGGCAAGGACCGGATGGCGCTGCAGCGGCTGAGGGAGGCGGCGGAGAAGGCGAAGATGGAGCTCTCCACGGTGATGGAGACCGACATCAACCTGCCGTTCATCACCGCCGACCAGACCGGGCCGAAGCACCTGACGATGAAGCTGACGCGCGCGAAGTTCGAGCAGCTGGTCGACGACCTGCTGCAGAAGACCGTCGGCCCGACCAAGCAGGCGCTGGCCGACGCCGGCGTCGACCCGTCGAAGATCGACGAGGTCGTGCTGGTCGGCGGCTCGACGCGCATCCCGAAGGTCCAGCAGATCGTCAAGGAGCTGTTCGGCAAGGAGCCGCACAAGGGCGTCAACCCGGACGAAGTGGTGGCGATCGGCGCGGCGATCCAGGCCGGCGTGCTCGCCGGCGAGGTCAAGGACCTGCTGCTGCTCGACGTCACGCCGCTCTCGCTCGGCATCGAGACGCTCGGCGGCGTGATGACGACGCTGATCCCGCGCAACACCACGATCCCGACGCGCAAGAGCGAGACGTTCTCGACCGCGGCCGACAGCCAGACCAGCGTCGAAGTGCACGTGCTGCAGGGCGAGCGCCCGATGGCGCGCGACAACCGCACGCTCGGCAAGTTCCACCTGATCGGGCTGCCGCCGGCGCCGCGCGGCGTGCCGCAGATCGAAGTCACCTTCGACATCGACGCCAACGGCATCGTCAACGTCTCGGCCAAGGACATGGCGACGCAGAAGGAACAGAAGATCACCATCACCGCGTCGAGCGGCCTGTAGCAAGGACGAAGTCGACCGGATGATGCGCGAGGCCGAGTCGCACGCCGACGAGGACCGGAAGCGCAAGGAGGAGATCGAGACGCGCAACCACGCCGACCAGGCGGCCTACGCGGCCGAGAAGATGCTCAAGGACGCCGGCGACAAGCTGCCGGCCGCCGACCGGCAGCCGATCGAAGCGGCGATCGACCGAGCTCAAGACGGCGATCGAGAAGAACGACGCCGCCGCGATGAAGCGGACGATGGAGGCGCTCAACACGGCGCAGCACAAGGCCGCCGAAGCGCTCTACAAGGCGGCGAGCGCCGGCGGCGGGCCGGAGCCGGGCGGTGCGGGCGGTCCGTCGGCCGGCGAGGCGGCGGGCGGCGGCGGCAGCACCGACGGCGACGTCATCGACGCCGAAGTGGTCGAAGAAGAGAAGAAGTAACGCCAGTCCGGACGCCATGGACTTCTACGTCATCCTCGGCCTCGGTCCGGGCGCGAGCCCGGCCGACATCAAGCGGGCGTATCGGCGGCTGGCGCGGCGGTATCACCCGGGCATCAACCCGGGTGACCGCACGGCCGAGGCGATGTTCCGGCGCATCTCGGAAGCGCTACGAGACCCTGAGCGATCCCGAGCGTCGGCGGCAGTACGACGCCACCGGCGGGCGGCCGGACGCGCCCGGCACGCCGGAGGCGTTCGAGTTCGCCGGCTTTGATTTCTCGTTTGCCGCGCAGGGCAGCGAGGCGGCGACCTTCAGCGAGCTGTTCGCGGAGGTGCTCCATCCGGCGCCGAACGGCGGAAGCGGCGCCGCAGCCGGGCGCCGACCTGCACGCGCGGCTGTCGATCACGTTCGAGGAGGCGATCCGCGGCGCCGAGCGCCAGGTCGTCGTCACCCGGCAGGTCGAGTGCTGCGGCGTGCGGCGGCGCGGGACGGATCCGGACCGCGCGAAGGGCGCTGCCCGCAGTGCCAGGGCATCGGGCCGGGTGCGCTGGGCCCGCGGGCACATGGTGTTCGCTAAAGCGTGCGCGGCGTGCGGCGGCACCGGGCGTCAGCAGCGACGTGCGGCTGCGAGCCGTGCGGCGGCGCGCGGCCGGACGGTCCGCACCGAGGCGGTCGCGGTGCGGCTGCCGGCCGGGGTCGCGGACGGCGCCCGGCTGCGGGTGTCCGAGAAGGGGCACGCCGGCGCCGACGGCGGCCGGACCGGTGATCTGTATGTCGACGTCCACGTCCAGGCCGCATCCGCTCTTCCGCCGTGAAGGCGACGACCTCGCACATCGTCCTGCCGGTGGCGGTGCACGAGGCGGTGCTGGGCGCGCGGATCGAGCGTGCCGACCCTCGACGGACGGGTCAGCCTGCGGGTGCCGCCCGGCACCCAGGCCGGGCAGCGGTTCCGGATCACCGGCCGGGGGGCGGCGGCGCCGTCGGGCGGCCGCGGCGACCTGGTCGTCGAGGTCCGCCTCGTGCTGCCGCGCTACCGTCGACGAGCGCTCGAAGGAGCTGATGCGGGAGTTCGCCCGCCTGAACAGCGAAGACGTCAGAAGAGATTTGCAGGTATGACCGCGAAGCGCTCCGGCAAGGCGTACTACATGATCAGCGCGGTGGCGCAGAAGTACAACATCCACCCGCAGACGCTGCGCCTGTACGAGCGCGAAGGGCTGCTCAAGCCGTCGCGCACCGAGGGCAACACCCGGCTGTATTCGGAAGAGGACCTCGAACAGCTCGAGACGATCCTCTCGCTGACGCGCGATCTCGGCGTCAACCTCGCCGGCGTCGAGATCATCCTCAACATGCGGCGCAAGATCGAGGCGATGCAGGGCGAGGTCAACGAGTTCATCGACTACGTCAAGCACGAGCTGTCGCGCGGCATCGGCGACTGGGAGCAGCGGCTCAGCACCGCGCTCGTCAAGTCCTCGCCGACCGATCTCGTCCGGGCGACGACGCAGACCGTGCCGGAGCGGCCGGCCGAACCGGCCGACGACGGGGAGCCGCGCCGCAAGGCCTGAGCGGGATGCCGGCCGACGGCGAGGACACCGACGCGCTGCGGGCTTACCTCAGGGCTCTCGCGAAGCTGCCGCGGCTGACCGCGGACGAGGAACGCGCGCTCGCCGTCCGGGCCAGGCAGGGGGACGACGCGGCGCTTCGCCGGCTCGTCGAAGGCAACCTCCGCTTCGTCGTCAGCTACGTCAAGCGCTACCGCGGCCTCGGCGTTCCCTTCCTCGATCTCGTCCACGAAGGCAATCTCGGTCTGATGGAGGCCGCCCGCCGCTTCGATCCCGATCGCAACGTCAAGTTCATCACTTACGCGGTGTGGTGGGTGCGGCAGGCCGTCACCCACGCGCTGTCGGGCCAGGTGCGCGCCTTCACGCTGCCGCAGAAGCTCTCGGCGGTCGCGGCGCGGTTCGGCAGCGAGCTGGCGCAGATGACCGAGCACCTGCAGCGCTCGCCGACGCCGCGGGAGATTGCCGAGGAGCTGCACATCTCCGAGGGGGACGCCGCGGCGCTACTGCGGATCGGCGGTCGCGACCTGTCGCTGAGCGATCCGGTCCGCGGCCGCGGCGAGGATCCACCCGAGCTCGGCGACACGATCGAGCAGGCGAGCATTCCCGCCGCCGAAGACGCCCTGGTCCACCACCGGCTGCACGCCCGCGTCCGCCATGCGCTCGGCGAGCTCGAGGAGCGCGAGCGCGAAGTGCTCGCGCTGCGGTTCGGCCTCGATCGCGACGGCGAGCCACGGACGCTGCAGGAAGTCGGCGATCGGCTCGGGCTGACGCGCGAGCGGATTCGCCAGATCGAAGCGCGAGCCAAAGAGAAGATGCGCCGCTCGAAACGCGCCGGCGAGCTTCGCTCGTACTTGAACTGAGGTACAATCGCAGCCGTTCCCAGCATGCCCTGCCTGCTCTGCGATGACACCGGATGGAAGCCGCTCGATGCGGCGGGCGCGCGCCGTGTGGTGCGCTGCGACTGCTGGCGCGCCGGGCTGACGGCGCGGCTGCTCGAAGAGGCGCGCATCCCGCCGCGCTACCGGCGCTGCGACCTCGCCACCTTCGTCACCTATCCGAATGAAAAGCTGATGGGGGCGGTGGCGACGGCGCGGCGTTTCGCCGAGCAGTTTCCCGAACCGCGCAAGAGCCTCTGCCTGATCGGCCCGCCCGGCATCGGCAAGACGCACCTCGCCGTGTCGGTCCTCAAGAGCGTCGTCCTCGACAAAGGGGCGCGGGGGCTGTTCTACGACGTCCGCGACCTGCTGCGCGTCATCCGCAGCACCTACAACCCGCTGGTGCGGACCGCCGAAATGGACGTCCTTCGCCCCGTCATGGAGGCGGACCTGCTGGTGCTCGACGACATCGGCTCGGAAAAAACCTCCGAGTGGGTCGAAGAGACGATGAACCTGATCGTCAACACGCGCTACAACGAACGGCGCCACACGATCTTCACGTCGAACTACGAAGACACGCCGGACGACAGCGACCCCGACTGCCTCAAGGCGCGCATCGGCTTCCGGATTCACTCGCGGCTGCACGAGATGTGCGAGTTCCTCGAGTACGACGGCGCCGATTACCGGCACCTGCCGCCGAACGGCGGGGTCGAGGATCTGGTCATGCTGTGGAAGCGCTCCGGCCGCCGCACGCTGCCGTCGCGGTCCAAGGGACCGGTACGGGCGCAGCTGAAGACGCCCGACAACAGCCGGGCCGAGCTCGGCTGGTCGGGGGGCAAGGCCGGATCGTAAGGCGCCCATGCCACTCGGGCTCTACCTGCACATCCCTTTCTGCTCGTCGATCTGCAACTACTGCAACTTCAACCGCGGGCTCTTCGAGGCCGGTCTCAAGGACCGCTACGTGGCCGCCATCGAGCGGGAGATCCTGTCGGCCGGCCCGCGCCGGGCGTCCGCCGACACCATCTTCTTCGGCGGCGGCACGCCGTCGCTCCTCGACCCGGATGAGATCGCCCGGCTCATTGCCGCCTGCCGCACCGCCTTCGACGTGTCGAGCGACGCCGAGATCACCCTCGAGACCAACCCCGAGACCTCCACGACCGAGCGGATGGCGGGATTCCGCGGCGCCGGGGTCACCCGCGTCAGTTTCGGCGTGCAGTCCTTCCGTGCCGACGAGCTGCGACGGCTCGGCCGCCGGCACTCGGTCGAGCGCGCCCGCGACGCCGTCGGCGAAGCGCGGGCGGCCGGGTTCGACAACATCAGCCTCGATCTGATGATGTGGCTGCCCGAGCAGAGCGCCGCCGACTGGCGCGAGAGCGTCGACACGCTCATCGCGGTCGGCCCGGAGCACGCCTCGCTCTATCTCCTCGAGCTCTACCCCAACGCCCCGCTCCGGGAAGACATGGCGCGCGCCGGCTGGTCCCTCGCACCGGATGACGATGCGGCGGAGATGTATTTGTGGAGCATGGCGAGGCTCGAGCAGGCCGGCTATCAGCAGTACGAGATTTCCAATGTCGCGCGGCCAGGGTTCGCGTCGCGGCACAACCTCAAATACTGGCGCGATGAGGAGTGGCTCGGGTTCGGCTGCGGGGCGCATTCCACCGCCGGCGGCGCGAGGTGGAAGAATGTGGCCGGCACGGAGGAATATATCCGCCGGCTCGCGGCGGGGGAGTCTCCGGCGCAGGAGCGCCATGAGCTGACGCCGGATCTGCGTCTCGAGGATGCGTTGTTCACCGGGCTGCGGCTCACGGAAGGGCTGGACCTGGCGCGCCTGCGCGCCGTCTACGAGGTGGATGTCTGGCGGCGGTTCGGCGCCGCGCTGCAGCCGTTCGTCGATTCCGGTCTGCTGCGGCACGCCGACGGCCGCCTGCGCCTGACCCGGGAAGGCATGCTTCTGGCAAACGAAGTGATGGCGGTGTTCGTGTGAGCGCCGAAGTGCCATGCCGGGGGCAGATCCTAGGCAGGTGGCCGAACTGTACGGTAAAGTGGCCCCCGTTCGTCCGGCTTGGAACAGGCCGTTGGGCTGTGGCTCCGTCGGATCAGGTTGGGTTTCAAGGAGGAGATTGAATGCGTCGCCCCTTCGTCACGATGAATGTCGCTCTTGCGGCCGTCCTCGCCCCGGCGCTGTGCTTTGCACAGGCCCCCGCGTCCACGACGCCGTCTGCCCAGCAGCCCTGCGCAGCAGCGCCAGCAGCCGCCCGCCACGCAGCCGTCGGCCCAGCCGCCGGCCGAAGGCGCGGCGGCGCCGGCCGCCGCACCCAAGCTGGCCTTCACCACGCCGGCGGGGCTTCTCCTCGTCCAGATCAAGCCGGACAAGACGGCCGTCTTCGAGGAAATGATCGGCAAGCTCAAGGCTGGCCTGGCCAAGTCCACGAAGGAGTCGCTCAAGCAGCAGGCCACCGGACTGAAGGTCTACAAGGCCACCGAGCCGTTCGGCCAGAACGCGCTCTACGTCGTCACGATGGATCCGGCGATGCCGAACTCCGAGTACGAGCTGTTCTCGATGATGCAGCAGACGATGACGCCCGATGAGCTCCGCGCTCCAGAGACGATCGAGAACTGGAAGAAGTATCAGGACGCGTTCGCGACCGGCCTCAGCAAGCTGAGCCTGACGCCGATCCAGTAGGACCGAAGCCAATAACGAGTAGCCAGTAACCAGTAACCAGTAGCCAGTAACCAGTGGGCCCGACGTCGCGGCCGCTGGTTACCGGCCACTGGCAAATGATGGCCGGCTATCGGGACGGGTTACCCGTATCTGGCGACTGGCGACTGGCGACCGGCGACTGGTTACTGGTTACTGGTTTCTGGCGACTGGCGACTGGCGACCGGCGACCGGCGACTGGTTACTGGTTACTGGTTTCTGGCGACTAGCGACTGGCGACCGGTTACTGGTAACCGGCTACTGGTGACTGACGAGTAGCGGGCAGCGGGAAGCTGGCAGCCTCTTAAAATTTCAGATTCAGTCCGGCGTAGAACCGCTGCGGGCGCGGATAGACCGCAGACCCTCTCAAGTTGAAGACCCGGTAGTCGAAGCGCAGCCGCAGAGGGCCGGCGAGCGACATCTTCACCCCACCTCCGACGTTCACCCCCACACTCGTTTCCGATAGCTGATCGAACGTCTCGCGGTAGAGACCGCCGCCGGCGGTGGCGTAGAACTGCAGCCCGGCAATCGGAAACGGCGTCTGGACCAGCCCGTTGAACATGAACGTCCGCAACTGCGGCGCCCCCTTGACCAGGTCCTCGCCAGTGTTGGCATATTCGACCTCGAAGCCGGCGACGAGCAGACCGGCGCCAACCGCGAGCCCCTTGACCATGCGGTTCGTCGGAGTGCGGTTGGTGCCGATGAAGCCGGTGACGTCGGCGGTTGCGGCGGCCGGGGAGAGCAGGGCGGCGGTGAGGGCCATGACGACGACACGGCCTGAGGAGATGCATCGCATGCCTCCAGCATAGCCGGTCCTGTTGCCTTTCAGGCGTTTGCGATACATTCTCGATCGTGGACTTCCGGCCCTCCGAAGAACAAGTGCTCCTCCGCGCCGCGGTCCGTGAATTCGCCGAGGCGGAAATCCGCCCGCACGTCATGGAGTGGGACGAAGCGCAGCATTTCTCGCTGGACCTGCTGCCGAAGCTCGCCGCGCTCGGCCTGATGGGGATCCAGTTCCCCGAGGAGTACGGCGGCTCGGCGATGTCGGCCGTCGACTACTGCATCTGCATCGAGGAGCTGGCGCGGGTCTGTCCGGCGGTGGCGCTGTCGGTCGCCGCCCACAACGGCCTCTGCACGGCCCACATCGCGATGTTCGGCAGCGAGGCGCAGAAGCCGCCGCTACCTGCCGCGGCTGGTCGGCGGCGAAGTGCTCGGCGCCTGGGGCCTGACCGAGGCTGGCGCCGGCAGCGACGCCGCCGGCATGCGGACGGCGGCCGCGCGCGCCCGCGACGGCGGCGGCTGGGTGCTGAACGGATCGAAGACCTTCATCACCCACGGCAGCATCGGCGGCGTGATGGTCGTCATGGCCGTGACCGACCGCGCCAAAGGCAACCGCGGCATCTCGGCCTTCGTCGTCGAGCACGGCACGCCGGGGATGTCGGCCGGCAAGAAGGAGAACAAGCTCGGGATGCGCGCCAGCGACACGAGCGAAGTGCTGTTCCGAGAACTGCCGAGTCCGGCGACGATCAGCTCCTCGGCGACGAAGGGCGAGGGGTTCATCAACACGCTGCAGGTGCTCGACGCCGGCCGGATCGGCATCGCCGCGCTGTCGGTCGGGCTGGCCCAGGGCGCCTACGAGGCGGCGCGGCGCTACGCCAGGGAGCGGCGCCAGTTCGGGCAGCCGATCGCCGCGTTCCAGGCGATCCAGTGGAAGCTGGCCGACAACGCGACGCGCATCGAAGCGGCGCGGCTGCTGACCTACCGCGCCGCCTATCTCAAGGACCAGCGGCGTGCGGACGACGCGGGAGTCGGCGATGGCGAAGCTCTATCGCCAGCGAGATCGCGGTGCGAGGCCGCCGACGACTGCGTGCAGATCCACGGCGGCTACGGCTTCGTGAAGGACTACCCGGCCGAGAAGTACTTCCGCGACGTCAAGCTGCTGACCATCGGCGAGGGCACGAGCGAGATTCAGCGGCTCGTCATCGCCCGGCAGCTCCTCGCCCAGTGACCGTGGCGTCGTGACCGAACCCAGCCTGTCCGATCGCGTGCGCTCAGGGGATCCGCGCGCCATCGCGCGCGCGATCTCGCTCGTCGAGGACGAAGCCGCGGCCGGCGCCGCCCTGATCCGGGCGCTGTTCCGCCATACCGGCCGCGCCTACCTCGTCGGCGTCACCGGCCCGCCCGGGGCGGGGAAGAGCACGCTCGTCGATCGGCTCACCGCGGAGCTCCGCCGCGGCGGTCGCACGGTCGGCGTGATTGCCGTCGACCCGACCAGCCCGTTCACCGGCGGCGCGATGCTCGGCGATCGCGTGCGGATGCAGGCGCACGCCGCGCGACGCCGGGCGTCTTCATCCGCAGCATGGCGACGCGCGGCCACCTCGGCGGTCTGGCGCGCGCCACCGAGCGACGCCGCGCTCGTGCTCGACGCCGCCGGCAAGGACGTCGATTCTCATCGAGACGGTCGGCGTCGGCCAGGACGAGGTCGACATCGTCCGCACCGCCGACGTCTCGATCGTGACGCTGGTGCCCGGGCGCCGGCGACGAGGTGCAGGCGCTCAAGGCCGGGATCATGGAAATCGCCGACATCTTCGTCGTCAACAAGGCCGATCGGGAAGGCGCCGATCGCACCGTCGCGGCGATCGAGGCGCTGCTGTCGCTCCAGGCGTATGGCGACGGCGACTGGCGGCCGCCGATCGTCAAGACCGAAGCGACGACCGGGCGCGGCGTCGCGGAGCTGCTCGAGGCGGTCGACCGCTTCCGCGCCGCACCGGGCATCGGTCGGGGGGAGCGGCTGCGGGCCCGGGCGGAGTTCCGGCTGCGCGAGCTGCTGGCGCAGCGCTTCCTGCGGCACGTCGAGCGGCAGGTCCTCGGCGGGCGCGAGCCTCGAGGCCGTTGTCGATCGCATCGCGGCGCGCGACGCTCGATCCCTACAGCGCGGCGGACGAGATGTTCGGGGCCGGTCTGGCCGCCGGTCCGGCGGCGCCGCCGGCTGCCGCTCCCCGGGAACCTCGGAGCTGATCGGAGCATCATGCGCTGCCATATCGACCACATCGGCATCGCGGTCGCGGGCCTCGAGGAGGCGCTCGGCTTCTATCGCGACGCGCTCGGGCTCGAGATCGAGGCGCCCGAGGAGGTTCCGTCGCAGCGGGTGCGGGCCCACTTCGTGCGCTGCGCCGGCGGCGCCGCCGCGTCGATCGAGCTGCTCGAGGCCACCGCCGCCGACTCGCCGATCGGCCGCTTCCTCGCGAAGCGCGGCCCCGGTCTCCATCACGTCGCGCTCGCGGTGCCGGACATCGTCGCCGCGCTGGCGATGCTGAAGGCGCGCGGCGTCCGGCTGATCGACGAGACGCCGCGGCCGGGCGCGCACGGCGCGCTGGTCGCCTTCATCCATCCGTCGAGCACCCACGGCGTGCTCGTCGAGCTGAAGCAGAACGCCGACGACAGTGACCGCTGCACGCGTCGGCGACCTCGAGCTGATCCCGCTCTCCGACGGCTTCCTCCGCCTCGACGGCGGCGCCATGTTCGGCGTCGTGCCGAAGACGCTCTGGGAGAAGCGCGCCCCGGCCGACGGAAGCAACCGGATTCGGCTGGCGATGCGGCCGCTGCTGGTCCGCGGCGAGCGAGACGCTGCTCATCGATGCCGGCGTCGGCGACAAGATGGATGCGCGAGAGCGTCGAGATCTACGGCATCGATCGGACGCGGAACCTCGATCATGCGCTGGCCGATGCCGGCATCGCCGCCGCCGACATCGACATCGTGCTCGCCTCGCACCTGCACTTCGATCATGCCGGCGGCTTCACCGCCGCCGGCGCCGGATGGCCGGCCGGTGCCGCGGTTCCCGCGCGCGCGCTACGTGGCGCGCGCGGCGGAATGGGAGGACGCGACGCACCCGCACGAGCGCAACCGGGCCAGCTACCTCGCCGGAGAACTTCGTGCCGCTGGCCGACGCCGGCGTCCTGACGCTGATGCCCGGAGACGGGATCGTGATGCCGGGCGTCCGCGTGCGTGCGGACCGGCGGGCACACCATGCACCACCAGATCGTGATGATCGAGTCGGCGGGCCGGACCGCGGTCTTTGCCGCCGACCTGATCCCGACCGCGGCGCACATCGACGACGCCGTGGATCATGGGCTACGACCTCTATCCGATGGACACGCTGGCCTTCAAGCGGGCGTTCATCCGCGAGGCGATCGACCGCGAATACCTGATCTTCTTCGAGCACGATCCCGAGATTGCGTGCGGCTACATCCGGGAGGAAGGCGGGCGGCGGCGCGTCGAGCGCGTCGCCTGAAGTATCATGGCAGGCACTCTCATGATTACCATCGGCATCATCGGCGGCAGCGGGTCTGTACGACATGGCGGAGCTGACCGATCGCGAAGAGCGGACCGTCGAGACGCCGTTCGGCGTCGCCGTCGGCGCCGTACGTCATCGGCACGCTCGCGCGGCAAGCGGGTGGCCTTCCTGGCGCGGCACGGCGCCGGGCACCGGCTGCTGCCCATCCGAGCTCAATTTCCGCGCCAACATCTTCGGCTTCAAGATGCTCGGGGTCGAATACATCCTCTCGGCGAGCGCGGTCGGCAGCCTCAAGGAGCGCTATCGGCCGCTCGACCTGGTGATCCCCGATCAGTTCTTCGATCGGACCAAGGGGCGCGATCTCCACGTTCTTCGGCCGCGGGCTGGTCGCGCACGTCGGCTTCGCGCACCCGTTCTGCCAGCCGCTCGGCGCCGTCGCCTATGACGCGGCGCGCGCAGCGGGGCTGGGCGAGGGAGGCGAGGGGCAGAGCGGGCCGCCGGCCGTGCACCGCGGCGGCACCTACGTCTGCATGGAAGGGCCGCAGTTCTCGACCCTGGCCGAGTCGCGGCTCTACCGCTCGTGGGGCATGGACGTCATCGGCATGACCAACCTGCAGGAGGCCAAGCTCGCCCGCGAGGCCGAGATCTGCTACACGACGATCGCGCTGGTCACCGACTACGACTGCTGGCACCCGGAGCACGATCAGGTCACGGTCGAGATGATCATCGCCAACCTGACCGCAGAACGCCCGCGACCGCCCAGCAGGTGATCGCCGGCGGCGGTCGGACGCCTGCCGCTCGATCGGACCTGCGAGTGCGCCTCGGCGCTGCGCCACGCCATCATCACCCGGCCCGACGCGGTGCCGGACGCGGTCAAGCGCGAGCTCGCGCCGATCATCGGCCGGTACCTGTCCTAGTGACCGCGTCATCCCTCGAGCAGCAGCGAGCCCACGCCCATATGAACATCGTCGTCACCGGTTCGATCGCCTTCGATTACCTGATGTCGTTTCCCGGGAAGTTCACCGAGCACTTCCTGCCCGAGCACATGTACGCGGGTCAGCCTCAGCTTCCTGGTCGACACGATGGACAAGCGGCGCGGCGGCTGCGCGCCGAACATCGCCTACACGCTGGCGCTGCTCGGCGAGCGGCCGCGGCTGATGGCGACGGCCGGCCAGGATTTCGGCGACTACCGCCGCTGGCTCGAAGCCGCCGGCGTCGACACGTCGCTCGTCAAGGAGATCGCCGACAAGTTCACCGCGTCGTTCTTCTGCAGCACCGACCAGGACGAGCAACCAGATCGCGTCGTTCTACACCGGCGCGATGGCCAACGCCGGCGAGCTGTCGTTCCGCGACGTGCCGGACTGCGGCCTGGCGATCATCTCGCCGAACGATCCCGGGGCGATGCTGCAGTACGCCGAGGAGTGCCGCACGCTCGGCGATCCCGTACATCTGGGATCCGGGCCAGCAGTGCGCGCGGATGTCGGGCGACGAGCTGCGCGACGGCCTGGTCGGCGCGACCATCGTCATCTGCAACGACTACGAGTTCGAGCTGATCCGCCAGAAGACCGGGCTGGACGAGGCAGGAGATCCTGGCGCATACTCGGAGCCCTGGTCGTCACGCGCGGGGAGGACGGCTGCTCGATACGCGAACGGACATAGCCGGTCGCTCGACGTTGCCGCCGTCCCGCCGCACCGGATCGTCGATCCGACCGGCGTCGGCGATGCGTTCCGCGGCGGATTCCTGAAGGGGATGGCCCGCGGCGCCAGCTATACCGTCTGCGCGCAGCTCGGCAGCGTGGCCGCGACCTACGCGCTCGAGCATCTGGGCGGACAGAGCCATGCCTATACGTGGCAGGAGTTCCTCGAGCGCTACGAAGCGCATTTCGGCCACGCCGCCAGCCTGCAGTAACGACGAAGGGAAGAACTTACCGTCTTCGGCGTCGCCGGTCGAGACGGAGCGATGAATCCTTCGGCATTTTGGCAGGCCACTCTGCGGAACGCGCCTTGCACGGCGCTCGGTTGAGGAGGACGTCGTGAAACGCCTCGCCGCATCCACCATTCTCGCCCTCACCCTCGCGCTGCCGGCCGTTGCGCAGACGCCGGATGTCGCCCTGCCGGTCGATGCCGGGCCGGCGGTCGTCCCGGCGCCGACCGCGGCTGCCTCGCCTCCCTCTGGTCAGGGCTCGGTGTTCCGGAGCGGCGCGAGCCTGGTGTCGCTCAACGTCACCGTCAGCGACGGCAAGCGCCTCGTGCCCAACCTCAAGCCGGAAGACTTCGCGGTGTATGAAGACGGCGTCCTCCAGCATGTGCAGTTCTTCGAAGCCAAAGAGATTCCCATCGATCTCATCCTGCTGATCGACACCAGCGCCAGCATGGCCGACAAGATGGAGGTCGTGCGTGAGGCGGCCGTCGGCTTTCTCGCGACCCTGCGACCGAGGGATCGCGGCGCGGTCGTCACGTTCGGCGACCGGGTCGATATTGCCCAGGTGCTGACCGCGGACCGTCCGGCGCTCGAACGGGCGGTGCGCAGCGCTCAGGCCGGCGGCGCCACGGCCCTCAACAACGCGGTGTACGTGGCCCTCAAGCAGTTCGCGAGGGCAGCCCAGCAGGAAGGCGAAGTCCGCCGCCAGGCGATAGCCGTGCTCTCGGACGGCGAGGACACCTCGAGCGTCATCGGCTTCGACGATGTGCTGGGGATGGCGCGCAAGAGCGGGATCAACATCTACACGATCTGCCTGCAGAACCAGTACGCGGTGGCGCGGCTCGAATCGACGCGGCGGTACTTTTCCGAGTCCGACTTCGCGATGAAGTCGCTGGCTCAGGAAACCGGCGCGCAGTCCTACTTTCCGCAGTCGGTGCAGGACCTGCGGGGCATCTACGCCGGCATCTCGGACGAGCTCGCCAATCAGTACTCCATCGGGTATGCCCCGACCAATGCGCGGCTGGACGGCCGCTTCCGCCGGATTGTCATCAAGGTGGCCGAGCACCCGGAGTTCCGTCCCCGCGCCCGGCTCGGCTACACGGCGTCGACCATCGCGGCAGCATCGACGGCGGAGTCCAAGTGAGTTGCGGGCGCCAGATTTTCGGCCGGCGCGAGCCTCGTTGACTTTCCAGATCGCTGACCTTTCCGGATCCCGCCGCCGCGAACCTGGAGTCCCGGACCCCGGCGCCGCGCGCTTTCTTGCCGTCGCGCTCACGGCCGTCGCCGCGTTCTGGGCCGTCGCCATCCTGTTGTCGCCGCTGCTGGTGCACCGCGGCCGCGGCATAACGGCAATGCTGCCGGCAGGGGTGTATGAGACGGCGCGGCTGGTGTGCCACCAGCGGCCCGAGCGTTCGTTTCACATCGCCGGTGTCCCGATGCCGGTATGCGCCCGCTGTTCGGGTCTGTATCTGTCGGGCGCCGCTGGGGCGCTCCTCGCCTGGGCCCGCCGCCGCCCGCGGCGCGTTCCACCAGGGTCCTGGCGGTTGACGGTGGCGCTCGCGGCGCTGCCGATGGCGGCCAGCGTGGCCGGCGAGATGGCCGGGCTCATCCCCTCGTCCAACATCAGCCGGCTGATCTCCGCGCTGCCGCTCGGTGCGGCAGCGGGATGGATTTTCGTGGGCGCGCTACGGGCCGAGGCGGCGCCGGACGACGGAGCAGTTGCGTTATGATGCTGAGGATATGGCGCTGAAAACCTCCGCTGTGGAGCGGACTCGAGCGGCGGAGCCCGGCATGCTCGTCCTGCTGTGCCTGGCCGCCTGGGCCGTGCCGGGTGCGGGCCACTTGTGGATGGGCCGCCGCCAGAAGGGCCTGATCTTCCTGCTCGCGGTGCCGGCGATGTTCCTCTGCGGCCTGCTCATGCACGGCCGGATCTTCCCGTTCGACTTCTCGGAGCCGCTCGTCGGCCTGGCGGCGTTCGCCGACCTTGGCGCCGGAGCGCCGTGGCTGCTGGCACGGATGGTCGATGCCGGCGCCGGCACCGTCACCGCGGTCACCTATGAGTACGGCAATACGTTCCTGATCGTCGCCGGCCTGCTGAACACCCTGGTCGTCCTCGACGCGTTCGACATCGGGATGGGCCGCAAGTGACGAGCCACCTCCTGCTGCTGGCGCTGTTTGCGTTTTTCGTCTCCCTGGTCTTTGCGGTGCTCCTGCGCGACGATCCCCGCACCCAGCTGCGCACCGGAGCGATGATGTTCGGCGGATTCCTTCTCGCGGCGCTCGTGCTCGGCTGGCTGATGTACCCGCTGCCGCTGTGACGCCGCCGGAGCAGCCCTCGCCCCTGCGCACGCCGCTGCTCCTGTGGGGCCCGGTCGTGGTCCAGATGGCGGCGATCTTCATCGCCTCGTCGATTCCGAATCTCCGCGAACTGCCTGGCGGCATGTCCGACAAGTCCGGGCACGGCATCGGTTACGGCCTCCTCGGCGCCGTGCTCCTCCGCGCGCTGGCCGGGGGGCGGCTGCGGGGCGTGACCTGGGGACGGGCGATGGCGGCGATCCTGGTGGCGACGGCCTACGGCGTGTCCGACGAATTCCATCAGTCATTCGTCCCGGGGCGCACGCCCGACATCCTCGACGTCGCCGCCGACAGCGTCGGTGCGGCCCTGGCGGTGGCGGTGGGGGGCGCCGCACGTGCGTGGGGTATACTCAGATTTCCCTCCTCTCGAGGCGGATCGCACGCATGACCAGCATCACCGACGGCCACTTCGACAACCTTCTGGTCGCGCAGCTGGACGCGGTCGCGACCCTGACCATCAACCGCCCCAAGGTCCTCAACGCGCTGAACGGCCAGACGCTCGACGAGCTCGAGCGCGCGCTCGCCGCCTGCCGCGACGATCCCTCGGTTCGGGTGGTGGTCGTGACCGGGGCCGGGGACAAATCGTTCGTCGCCGGCGCCGACATCAACGAGCTGGCCGTTCAGACGCCGGTCACCGGACGCGAGCACGCCCTGCGCGGGCAGCACGTGTTCAACCTGATCGAGTCGCTGGGCAAGCCGGTCATTGCCGCGATCAACGGCTACGCGCTCGGCGGCGGCTGCGAGCTGGCGCTGGCGTGCACGCTCCGGCTGGCGAGCGAGACCGCGCGGCTCGGGCAACCGGAGATCAATCTCGGCATCATTCCCGGCTACGGCGGGACGCAGCGCCTCGCCCGGCTGGTCGGACGCGGCCGGGCCTTCGAACTGCTGCTGACCGGCGATCCAATCCCGGCCGCCGAGGCGCATCGCATAGGGCTCGTCAACCGTGTGCTGCCGCCGCAGGAACTGATGGCCGCGGCCGCGGCGCTCGCCGCGGCGCTCGCCTCCCGGGCGCCGGTGGCGGTCCGCTACATCCTCGACGCCGTCAACCACGGCATGGAAATGCCGCTGGCCGACGCGCAGGTGTTCGAAGCGACGCTCTTCGGGCTGGTCGCCGCGACCGACGACATGCGCGAGGGCACCCGCGCATTTCTCGACAAGCGCACAGCCGAGTTCAGGGGAAAATAGCGCGTGCGCCACACCGATCCCAATCTGCCGGCGGCCGGGCTGCCCTCTGCCGCCGGCTACCGGTTTGCGCTGATCGTCTCGCGCTTCAATCCGGCGATCACCGCGGCGCTGCGCGACGGCGCCCGCCTGGCCCTGACGGAGGCCGGCGCGTCCCCGGCCGACATCGACGAGATGGAAGTGCCGGGCGCCTTCGAGCTGCCGCAGGCCGCGCGCTACGCGGCCTCGACCGGCCGGTTCGACGCCGTCATCACACTCGGCTGCGTCGTCCGCGGCGGGACGCCGCATTTCGAATACATCTCGTCGGCCGTCGCGCAGGGCATCATGGACGCGTCCGGCCAGACCGGCGTGCCGGTCGCCTTCGGCGTGCTGACGACCGATTCGCTGGCCCAGGCGGAGGAGCGGGCGCGTCCGGGCCGCGAGAACAAGGGCTGGGAGGCGGCCGCGGCCGCCGTCGAGATGGCGATCCTGTTCCGCCGCCTCGGACGGAAAGCGGCACGGGCCGCGACGCCGCCACGGCCGTTCGGGTTCAAGCCCGCCGCGGCCGGCGGGACCGAGTGATGACCCATCCTCACGCCGGCACCGGCCGGCGCCGCGCGCGCGAAGCGGCGCTCCAGATGCTCTACCAGATGGAGATCGGCCGGGCGAGCGCCTTCGAGGCGATCGGCTCCTACTGGCCGGCGCACGATGCCGACGGCGACGTCCCGGACGACCTGCGCGAGTTCGCCAACCGGCTGGCGCGCGGCACCCGCGAGCGGCTTCCCGAAATCGACGCCATCATCACGACCCACGCGCAGAACTGGCGGCTCGAGCGGATGGTCGTCATCGACCGACTCGTGCTGCGCCTGTCGGTCTACGAGCTGCTCGCCGAGGAGGACACCCCGGCGCGGGTCGTCATCAACGAGGGGATCGAGCTCGCCCGCACCTACTCGGGCGAAGAGGCGGTGCCGTTCGTGAACGGCGTCCTCGACGCCGTCCGTAAAGAACTGAAGCGGGAGTAAGCAGACCGACATGTCCGAAGACGTTCGCGAGTCCGACCAGCTGCTGCAGCGCCGCGCCAATTTCGAGGAGCTGCGGCGCCTCGGGGTGGACCCCTACCCGCACACCTTCGCGCGCACCCACACGGTCGACGAGCTCGTCGCCGCCCATTCGGACAGCACCGCCGAAGTCGCTCGAGGCGTCGCCGGTCGAGACGACGACCGCCGGCCGCGTCCTGGCGATCCGCAGCTTCGGCAAGGCGAACTTCCTGGTGATCTCGGACGGCCGGTCGCGCCTCCAGGTTTACGTCCGCAAGGATGCGCTGTCGGAGCGGGACTTCGCGATCTTCAAGCTGCTCGACTTCGGCGACTTCATCGGGGTCCGCGGCAAGCTGTTCCGGACCAAGACGAACGAGCTGACGATCTTCGCATCCGGGCTCGAGTTCCTCGTCAAGTGCTTCGTGCCGCTGCCCGAGAAGTGGCACGGGCTGAGCGACGTCGAGATCCGCTACCGGCAGCGGTATCTGGACCTGATCGTCAATCCCGACTCGCGGCGGACGTTCGAGATCCGCAGCCGCGTGCTGGCCTCGATCCGCACCTTCCTGAACGCCCGCGGCTACCTCGAGGTCGAGACGCCGATGATGCAGCCGATCGCCGGCGGCGCGCTCGCCCGGCCGTTCGTGACGCACCACAACGCCCTCGACATGCAGCTCTTCCTGCGGATCGCCCCCGAGCTGTATCTCAAGCGCCTCGTCGTCGGCGGCCTGGAGCGGGTCTACGAGATCAACCGCAATTTCCGGAACGAGGGGATCTCGACCCAGCACAACCCCGAGTTCACCATGCTCGAGTTCTACCAGGCCTACACCGGCTATGAGGAGCTCATGGACATGACCGAGGAGATGCTGGCGACCTGCGCCCGCGAGGCGGCCGGAAGCGAGACGGTGACGTTCGGCGCGCACACGATCTCGCTGGCGGCGCCGTACCGCCGGATCTCGCTGCGCGAGGGGGCGCGCGCCGCCGCGGCGGCGCGGCTCGGCACCGAGGTCGACGAGGCCGATCTGCGCGTCCGCAGCACCGCGGCGGCGCTGGCCCGCCAGCTCGGCATCGAGGTGCCGCCGGGCTACGGGCCGGGCAAGATCGCCACCGAGATCTTCGAGCGCCTCAACGAGCACGACCTCGTCCAGCCGACGTTCGTCTACGACTTTCCGACCGAAGTCTCGCCGCTCTCGAAACAGAAGCCCGGCGATCCCGACACCGTCGAGCGGTTCGAGCTCTACATCGGCGGCTTCGAAGTCGCCAACGCCTTCAGCGAGCTGAACGATCCCGCCGAACAGCGGCGCCGCTTCGAAGCCCAGCTCGCCGATCGCGCGGCGGGCGACACCGAGGCGCACGCGATGGACGAGGATTACATCCGCGCGCTCGAGTACAGGCCTGCCGCCGGCCGGCGGCGAGGGGGTCGGCATCGACCGCCTCGTCATGCTGCTGACCAACAGCCCCTCGATCCGCGACGTCATTCTCTTTCCGCTGATGCGGGGCAAATAGGCCCGATGGACCTGCCCTTCGAGCTGTTCGTCGCGCTGCGCTATCTGCTCGCGCGCCGCCGGCAGGCGTTCATCTCGCTCATCTCCCTGATTTCCGTCCTCGGGGTGATGGTCGGGGTGATGGCGCTCCTCATCGCCCTTGCCCTCATGACCGGGCTCCAGGGAGAGCTCCGCGACCGCATCGTCGGCTCGGCGGCTCACGTCTACGTGATGAAGGCCGGCGGCATCGCCGACCCGCAGGCGGAGGTCCGCAAGCTGCTGACCGTGCCGCGGGTGGTCGGCGCCGCGCCGGTCGTCCAGGGCAAGGCGCTGCTCACGAGCGACGGCGGCGGCCAGGCGTTCATCGAAGTGAAGGGGGTCGTGCCGGCGCAGGAGAAGACGGTCACGCAGATCGAGAAGGCGATGCTGTCGGGAGGGCTCGACGCCCTCGACACCCCCGAGGGAACGACGCCGGCGATTCTGGTCGGCAAGGACCTGGCGGCGCAGCTCAAGGTGAGGATCGGCGATACGGTCCAGCTCATTACCTCCGAGGGGACGATGACGCCGGTCGGCCTCTACATGCGGCCGCGGCCGTTCAAGGTCGCCGGCACCTTCAGCCTCGGCCTGTTCGAGTACGACTCCGGGTATGGCTTCGTCCGGCTCGATATCGCGGAGCGTGTGCTTGGCCGGACCGAGCCGGATTTCATCGAGCTGAAGCTGGACGACATGTTCGCGGCGCAGCGCGTCAGCGAGAACATTCCCGAGCGGCTCGGGCCGGAGTACCTGGCGCAGGACTGGGCCGACCTGAACGGCGCGCTGTTCTCGGCGCTGTGGCTGGAGAAGATGGCCATTTCGATCACGATCGGTTTGATCGTGATGGTGGCGGCGCTCAACATCGTCGCCTCGCTGATTCTGCTGGTCATGGAGAAGAGCCGCGACATCGCCATCCTCAAGACGATGGGAAGCTCGGCCGGCAGCATCCGCCGGATTTTCATGCTGCAGGGGTTGGTGATCGGACTGCTCGGGACGACCGGCGGCGCCGTCGCCGGCTACGGCCTCATCTTCGTCCTCGACCACTACAAGCTGATTCACGTGCCGATCGAGGTCTACTCGATCTCGTACGTGCCGTTCACGCTGCAGCCGCTGGATTTCGCCATCGTGCTCGCGTCGGCGATGGTCATCTGCCTGATTGCGACGATTTACCCGTCGCGGCAAGCCGCGCGCCTCGACCCGGCGCAGGCGCTCAGGTATCAATGAGAGCTTCCAGCTTCCCGCTTCCAGCGGCCGGCTTCCAGTCAGCTTCCCGCTTCCAGCGGCCAGCTTCACGACAGCTTCCCGCGTGCAGCTGCCCGCTTCCAGCTTCAAGTCAGCTTCCCGCTGCCGGCGGCCCGCTTCCAGCCGACTTCCAGCTACCAGCTACAAGATCCCCGTGGCCAGCCCGGGAAGCGGGAAGCCGGAAGCTGGAAGCGGAAGCGGGAAGCTGGAAGCCGGAAGCGCGCAGCTGAGATGTCTTTCATAGAAGTCACTGGCGTTTCGAAGAGCTACCCGGTGGGCGGGAACCGGATTGCCGTGCTGAAGCAGCTCGACGTCGCGCTCGAGCGTGGCGAGATGGTCGCCGTCGTGGGAGCGTCGGGCGTCGGGAAGAGCACGCTGCTGCACGTGATGGGCGGGCTCGACGCCGTGGACGAGGGGCGCGTCCGCATTGGCGAGACCGAGCTCAGTCAGCTGTCGGACGCCGAGGTGGTGGCGTTCCGGAACCGCAACGTCGGCTTCGTGTTCCAGTTCCACCATCTGCTGCCGGAGTTCACGGCGCTCGAGAATGCCGAGATGCCGATGCGCATCGCGCGCCGACCGGCCGCCGAACGGCGGGCGCGGGCGGCGGAGCTGCTGCGCCGGGTGGGCCTCGAGAGCCGCCTCGAGCATCGGCCAGGGATGCTCTCCGGCGGCGAGCAGCAGCGCGTCGCGATCGCGCGCGCGCTCGTCATGGAGCCGGCGCTGCTGCTCGCCGACGAGCCGACCGGCGATCTCGACGAACACACCGCCGACACCCTGCACGACCTGCTGCGCGAAATGCATCGCGAGCGCAGCTTGACGTCGCTCATCGCCACGCACAACCCAAGGCTGGCGGCGGCCTGCGATCGCGTGCTGCGCCTGGAAGACGGCCGCCTCCGCCCGGCCTGACAAGGTCCCGCCACACCGCTCCGAACCTGGGAGAACCCGGTAGAACCCCGCCGCACCGAACCCTGGAGAACCCCGCCGCACCGAACCCTGCAGAACCCCGCCGCACCGAACCCCGGAGAACTCCGCGGCACCGAACCCTGCAGAACCCCGCCGCACCGAACCCTGCAGAACCCCGCCGCACCGAACCCTGCAGAACCGAACCCTGCGGAACCGAACCCTGTAGAACCGAACCCTGCAGAACCCCGCCAGAACCCCGAAGAACCCAGCAGAACCCGCTTAGCGCCTCCTTCCAAGCGCCGGAATCGGGACTTTGAGCGCCGCGGCCAGGCCGAGGAAGGCGAGGCCGAACGGACCGATCACCAGGATGGCCCTCGGGATGGGATGGAAGGCGAACGTCTCGACGCGGATCCACCAGCCCAGCGCGGCCGCAGCGAGCGCGGCGGTCCAGAGCCTGGCCAGCCGGCCCGCGCCCACCTGGGTGCGGCCGATGCGGCGATTGAGCGTGAAGCGGAGCAGTGCGAACTCACACCAGCCGGACAGGCCGGCCGACGCCGTCAGGCCGGCGGCGCCCCAGTGGGGATCGATGCCCAGCCACGGCGGGACGACGAGTGCGAAGACGTAGCCGAGCGCCGTGACCAGCACCAGGCGGATGACCGCGAAACGGAGCGGCGTGCGGGTGTCGCCCATCGCGTAATACGCCGCAGAGTAGAGCCGCCCGAGCGTCGACGCCAGCAGCCCGACGGCCGACCCGGCGAGGATGCCCCAGACATACGTCGCGTCCTCGGGCGTGAACCGGCCGTGCTGCAGGATGGCGGCCGCGATGACGTCGCCGAACGCCAGGAAGGCGGTCGCCGACGGCACCACGAAGAACGCAATCCGCCGCAGGGCCGGTTCGAGCCGCGCTCGCAGGGCCTCACCCCGCGCCGCGGAGTCCCCGCCCACGCCCGACATCGCCGGAAGCTCCGCCGCCGAGACCGAAATGCCGAACAGGCTGACCGGCAGGGTGTAGAGCACCTGCGCGTTCATCAGCGCCGTGACCGCCCCTGTCGGGAGGAGGCTGGCGAGCAGGGTGTCGATGTAGGCGCTGACCTGGACGACGCCGCGGCTGACGAAGGCGGGGCCGAAGTTGCGGATGACGGAGCGGACGCCTGGCGTCAGGGCGAGGAGCGGCCCGCGGCCGGCGTGGCCGAAGACGCCGAGGACGGCCGGCAGCTGCACGAGGAACTGAAGCGCGCTGCCGGCGACGGACCCGGCGGCGAGCAGCATCGCCAGGCTGTCGAGCGATCGACCCGGCTGCCCGCCGTAGATCAGCAGGGTCGCAATCATCGCCGCGTTCCAGATGACCGGGGCGGTGTAGGAGATGAAGAACTTGCGGTGGCTGTTGAGGACCCCGAGGCACCACGCCGAGATGACCAGCAGCCCGGCGCCGGGGAAGAGGATCCGGACGAGCGTGCTCGTCAGGTGGCGCTTCGGCCCGCTGAATCCGGGCGCGATCAGGTCGATGAAGAACGGCGCCAGCCCGAGCCCGAGCAGGACGACCACCGAGGTGACCAGCGACAGGAGGACGAAGATGGCGCGGGCAACGCGGTCCGCTTCCTCCTGCTCGCCGCGCGCCAGCATGCCGGCATAAACCGGGATGAACGAGGCGGACAGCGCCCCCTCGCCGAACAGATTCTGGAGCAGGTTGGGAATCCGGAAGGCGGCGTTGAAGGCGTCGGCGGCGTCCGAGCGCTGGCCGAAATAATGTGCGAAGACGCTGACCCGAATGAGGCCGGCGGTACGGCTGAGCAGAATGCCGGCCGCCACGAGCGCCGACGCCCGCGCCGCGCTGCGGCCGCTGTCGGACGGAACTGACATCTTTGGTATCGAGCCCGGAACCCGGCGCGTCTGTTACCTGGCCACCTGAAACGGCGCGGCGGCGGCGACCGTGTCCCAGAGCAGCACGATCTTACCCCCCTGGGGTGTAACGTCGGCGAAGCTCCAGGTGAGCTGATCGATCGCCAGCGGCAGGCGGTCCACCTTCATCGCCACGCGTGCGACATCCTTGTCGGGCGTGTAGTCGTAGGCGCCCCACAGCGCCCCGGGCTGGGCGTCCGACCCGCTGCGCTTGGCTTTCCAGGACGAGACGATCAGTGTCCACTCGGTTGGCGATTTCAGCTCGACGAACAGGCTGTATTCGCCCGGCGCGACCGGTTTGCCGCCGATGGTCAGCGCCGCTTCCGTCACCAGCCGCGTCGAGACGTTCGCGCCGGCCCGCCAGACCGGGGCGCCGCCGGTCAGGGTCTTGCCGTAGTCGGGCCCCGCGCCCCATAGGTTCCGGCCTCGCTTGATCGGCCGGCCGGCGGTGATCTCGAGCCATTTCCCCCCTCCCCCAGCTGGGTGGCGGAGGTTCCGGCCGGGCTCGCCGGCCGGGCATTCTGGGCCGAGACGACCGCCGCGGCCACCAGAAGCGTCATACCGAAAACGAGGGCTCTTTGCATCGTGCGGGCTCCTTGGGATGAACGGGCATTGTAATCCGCGGCGCCGCTCCGGCCGAATAGAAGGGAAGCGGGGGCCTCGGGTGAGACAGCTAAATGCCCTAGTCAGGGGAACTTAGGACGAGAAACAGGTTGGCCGATACGGCTCGTTGCCGTATAATGGCGGCAGGCAACTCCCTCCTTCCATAGGTACAAGCGGATGTTCGAACGCTACACGGAACGGGCGCGGCGGGTGCTTTTCTTCGCGCGCTACGAGGCCAGCCAGCTCGGAAGCATTTCGATCGAGACCGAGCACCTCCTGCTGGGGTTGATCCGCGGAGGGCAAGGGCCTGACGAGCCGCATTTTCGCGCGGTCCCATCTGTCCCTGGAAAGCATCCGCAAGGAAATCGAAGGCCGGACGGTCTTCCGCGAGAAGGTCTCGACCTCGGTCGAGATCCCGTTCAGCGCCGAAACCAAGCGCGTTCTGCAGTTCGCCGCCGAAGAGGCGGACCGTCTGCTGCACAACTACATCGGTACCGAGCACCTCCTGCTCGGCATCCTCCGCGAGGAGCGGTCCGTCGCCGCGACCATCCTCATGGAGAAAGGGATGCGCCTCAACACCGTCCGCGAGGACATCGTCGCGCTCCTCAACGAAAAGACCACGCTGACGCGGGTCAAGGAAACGCCGCTCCTGGCCGAGTTCAGCCGCGACCTGACCGAGGCGGCGATGAAGAACCAGCTCGATCCGCTGGTCGGGCGGCACATCGAGATCGAGCGGGTCCAGCAGGTCCTCTGCCGCCGCACGAAGAACAACGCCGTGCTCATCGGCGAGCCGGGCGTCGGCAAGACGGCGATTGTCGAGGGGCTGGCCCAGAAGATCGTCTACGGCGACGTGCCGCACTTCCTCGCCGACAAGCGGCATCCTCGCGCTCGACATCTCGCTGATCGTCGCCGGCACGAAGTACCGCGGCCAGTTCGAAGAGCGCCTCAAGGCGATCATGAAGGAGCTGACCGAGAACCCGAACATCATCGTGTTCATCGACGAGCTGCACACGCTGGTCGGCGCCGGCTCGGCCGAAGGATCGCTCGACGCCGCCAACATCCTCAAGCCGGCGCTCTCGCGCGGCGAGATCCGCTGCATCGGCGCGACGACGCCGGCCGAGTACCGGAAGTACATCGAGAAGGACCGGTCGCTCGAGCGCCGCTTCCAGGCGATCAAGGTGGATCCGCCGAGCGAGAAGCGAGACGATCGAAGTGCTGATCGGGGTCAAGGATCGCTACGAGTCCTTCCACCACGTCGAGTACACGCCCGAGGCGATCGAGGCGGCCGTCTACCAGTCGAGCCGCTACATCACCGACCGCTTCCTGCCCGACAAGGCGATCGACCTCATCGACGAGGCCGGGCGCGCGCGCCAAGCTGCGCGAGGCGGGCTACAGCGAGGAGTTCGGCGAGATCAACAAGAGCATCCGCGTCGCCGTCGAGCAGATGGAGAACGCCGTCTCGGAGAAGAACTTCGAGAAGGCGCAGTTCTACCGCGAGCAGGAGGTGCAGGCGCGCGAGAACCTGCAGTTCGTCCGCGAGAAGTTCGACGTCAAGTCGAGCGCCCGCCGGGTGGTCGTCGGCAAGGCGGAGATCGACGAGGTCGTCGCCGAAGTGGACCGGCGTGCCGATGACGTCGATCAACCAGGACGAAGGCGACAAGCTCCTGCGCATGGAAGCGGAGCTGCACAAGCGCGTCATCTCGCAGGAGAAGGCGATCTCGGCGCTGGCGCGCGCCATCCGCCGTTCGCGCGCCGGCCTGAAGACGCCGAACCGCCCGGTCGGCAGCTTCGTGTTCCTCGGGCCGACCGGCGTCGGCAAGACCGAGCTGGCCCGGGCGCTCGCCAACTTCCTGTTCGGCAGCGATCACGCGCTGATCCGCTTCGACATGTCGGAGTACATGGAGAAGCACTCGGTCTCGAAGCTGATTGGCTCGCCGCCCGGATACGTCGGGCACGAAGAGGGCGGCCAGCTGACCGAGAAGGTCAAGCGCAACCCCTACTCGGTCGTCCTGCTCGACGAGATCGAGAAGGCGCATCCGGATCTGTTCAACATCCTGCTGCAGGTGTTCGAGGACGGCCACCTGACGGACGGCCTCGGCAACCGGGTGAACTTCAAGAACACGATCATCATCATGACCTCGAACATCGGCGCCCGCTTCATCCAGAAGAAGGCGTCGCTCGGGTTCCAGTCGGCCGACAGCGGCGTCATCAGCCGCAGCGTCAACGACATGGTGCTCGGCGAGGTCCGGAAGACCTTCAACCCCGAGTTCATCAACCGTATCGACGAGATCATCGTGTTCGACGCGCTGTCGGACGACGACCTGCGGACGATTACGCGGCTGCTGGTTCAGCAGGTCAACGAGAACCTGGTCGATCGGCGCATCCGGCTCGAGCTCGAACCGGATGTCATCGACTGGATCATCGAGCAGACCTGCAAGGACCGCTCGTACGGCGCCCGGCCGCTGCGCCGGGCGATCCAGCGCTATATCGAGGATCCGCTCTCGGAGGAGCTCATCCGTGGCACCCTCAAAGACGGCGACGTCCAGGTCTATCTGGAAGGGGGCGTCCTGGCCTACCGGCCGCTGAACGCCGACCGAAACCGGCCACAGCTGGCCTGAGGCGTCTAAGATCCAGTAAACTCATGGCTTGGCCTCCGCCCGGACGTTCCGTCCGGGCGGGGCGCCCGGCGCCTGAAGTTCCCGTCTTATGCGTGTTGCTGTACTGATGCTCGCGGCCCTGGCGGCCGCCGTCGCGGGAGTTCCTCGCGAGGCGGCGGCGTTCGCCGCTGTCCAGTCTCCGCCGGCGGCGACGCCCGCTCCGCAGGGGGCGCGCCCGCGGTGGCCCCGCCGGCCGGGCCAACGGCGCCGGTCCTGGACCTGCCCGCCACCATCTGCGGCCAGACGGTCGGCGAGCCGTCGCGGCTGCCCGCGGCCGGCGGCGGGCCGTTCATCACCGCCGTCATGCCCTGCTTCGAGAAGCAGGGGGGCAGTCCGGTCATCGAAGCCAACACCTACCTCTATTACATCCAGCTGCGCGGCAGCCAGCCGTCCACCGGCATCTGGGTGCCGTACAACGACGCCGCCCGAGCAGATCGGCGTCGCCGACTTCAAGCGGCTGTGGGCGACGAACTTCCTGGACGACCTGGTCGTGCGAGGTCCGCGACGTCCGCTTCGCCAACGGGGTCATCGGCAAGGTGGTCGTCTACAACATGGAGGAGCGCCAGCGGGTCAAGATTGTCGACTACGTCGGCACCAAGAAGGTCGAGCAGTCGAAGATCGACGAGAAGCTGAAGAAGAAGGCAGCTCACCATCCGGCTCGACTCGTTCATCGACCCGGGCCTGATCCGCCGCGTCAGCGGCGTCGTCCGCGACGTGTATGCCGAAAAGGGCTACCAGTTCGCCGAGGTCAAGCCGGAGGTCAAGGCGATCGAGGGCGGGCCGAAGCTGGTCAACGTCAGCTTCCACATCACCGAGGGACCGAAGGTCAGGATCCGCAAGATCGAGTTCGTCGGCAACAAGGCGGTCGGCGACGGCCAGCTGCGCGCCGGATGAAGGAAAACAAGGGCGGCGGCATCTTCCCGTGTCGTCCTCACGAGCGGCGGCACCTACAAGGAAGAGAAGTTCGAGGAAGACGCCGATCGCGTCGATCGACTACTACCGCGACCGCGGCTACGTCAGCGCCCAGGTCGGTCAGCCGGACCTGAAGGTCGCTCGAGGATTCGAAGGACAGCCAGACGCGCTGGGTCGCAGCTGCGCATTCCGGTCACCGAGGGCAAGCACTACAAGGTCGGCGAAGCTTCACCTTCGAGGGGAACACCGTCGCCAAGGCCGAAGGGCTTCGGCCGCTGTTCAAGCTCGAGGAGGGGGACTACTACAGCGAGAAGATGATCCAGAAAGGGTTCGAGAAGGTCGCAGGAGGTGTACGGCGCCGGGCGGCTACTGGAGTTCACCGGGTACCCGGACCTCTCGCCGCGCGACGAGCCCGACCCGGCCGCCGCGGCGTCGGCGGCGGCGGGACCGCCGGCCCCGGCGCCCGCCGCGACCAACGGACCGCCGATTGTCGACGTGACGCTGCGCATGCAGGAAGGCAAGCAGTACTTCGTCAACCGCATCACGTTCACCGGCAACACGACGACCCGCGACAACGTCATCCGCCGCGAGATGCGGCTGGTGGAAAGCGGCGTGTTCAACACCGAGGCGCTTGAAGTTCAGCGTCAAGCGGCTGAATCAGCTGGGCTACTTCAAGAACGCTCGAAGGGGAAGCGATCACGGTCGAGAAGACGCCCGGCGCCGACAACAAGGTCGACGTCAAGCTGAAGTTCGAGGAGCAGAACCGCAACCAGCTGACCTTCGGCGCCGGCGTCTCGCAGTTCGACGGCTTCTTCGGCCAGCTGTCGTTCCAGACCTCGAACTTCCTCGGCCGCGGCGAGACGTTCACGGTCTCGGCGCAGCAGGGCGACCGGGCGAAGAACTACCAGCTCGCCTTCACGCGAGCCGTTCCTGTTCGACCGGCCGATCACCGCCGGCGTCGACCTGTTCATCCGCGAGATCCGCGTACATCAGGCAGTTCACGCAGAAATCGACCGGGCGGCAACCTGGTCTACGGCTTCCAGGTCAGCCGACGTTCTCGCGGATGTTCATGAACTACAGCTACGAGAACGTCAGGTCAAGGACCTGAACCCGGCCTTTAGCGATCCTCTGGTCCTGCGCAACAACCCGTTCCTGGCCGACTCGCTGCTGCTCGGCGAGGGGGGCAAGCGGACGATCAGCAAGATCGGCCCGAGCTACGTCTACAACACCGTCGACAATCCCGATCTTCCCGACCACCGGCAAGCGGCTGACCGGCTTCGCTCGACCTGGCGGGCCTCGGCGGCAACACCAAATTCGTCAATCCGCGTGGTCGAAGGCGTCATGTACATGCCCTCAACGCGCCGCACGTCGTTCGGCTTCCGCGCCGCAGGCCGAGTACATCCGCCCCTACGGCAACACCGTGGCGCTGCCGATTTTCGAGAAGCTTTTCCTCGGCGGCGAATACAGCATCCGCGGCTTCGACCTGCGGACGGTCGGCCCGCGCGACCCGGTCGACCGGGCTGGTGCAGGTCGGCGGCAACAAGAGCCTGCTCTTCAATGCCGAGTACCTGATCTACGATTGCCGGGCCGGTGCGCCTGGTGCTCTTCTACGACGCCGGCCAGGTCCGCGACGTCGGCCAGTACTTCGCCTGGAAGGAGACGCTGACCGAGCAGCAGTGCAGCCCGGATCGCTGGTGCCGTCGCTCGTCGACGATGTCGTTCGGGACGCTGCGGAATCCGCTGCTCGGCGTTCCCGCAGGGGTTCAGACCGTCGGACATCGGGCAGGCGAACGCGTTCAAGACGTCGACCGGCGCCGAGATCCGCTTCTTCATGCCGGTGCTGAACGTGCCGTTCCGGCTGATCTTCGCGATGAATCCCTCAGCGCGGCGGCGTGCTCGACAACAACTTGCGGCCCGAGAAGCGTGGAAGTTCCGGTTCGCGGTCGGCTCGACCTTCTGAAAAGCTTCCCGCTTCCCGCTTCCCGCTCTCCGCTCAGCTTCTCGAACTGGGAGGGTAGCGGTGGAGCGAGCGGGAAGCTGGCAGAGGAAAGCTGGAAGCTGGCAGCGGGAAGCTGGCAGCGGAGACTAACACCAACAAATGAGGAACTATTCGATGAGACTCGTGAAAGATCTGCAGATGATGTGTATTGCGATCGCGGTCGGTGCGATCGCGGCTCCCGTGTATGCGCAGGGCGCGGCCAAGCCGGCGGCGCCCAAGCCGGCCGCCGCTGCGCCGTCTGCGCAGACGCCGGCGGCGCAGACCCCGGCGACCCCGCCGCCGACCCGCAGCCCGCGGCGCAGGCGCCGCGTCCCTTCCCGGAGGGGGCCAAGTTCGCGTACGTCGACATCCAGGCCATCGCCAGCAACTCCGCCGAAGGCAAGGCCGCGACGGCCAAGCTCGACGACCTCAAGAAGAAGAAGAACGCCGACCTGCTGGCCAAGAACAGCCGCCCTCAAGACGATGCAGGACAAGCTCACGGCAGGCGGCTCGGTGCTGAACGACTCGGCCCGCAGCCAGCTCGAAAAGGACATCGAGAAGGCACAGCGCGACCTCCAGTTCGCGCAGCAGGACGCGCAGACGGAGCTCACCGAGATGACCAACGAGCTGCAGGCCGACTTCCAGGAGAAGCTCAATCCGGTGCTCGAGGCGCTGCGGGCCGAGAAGGGGCTGCTGATGATCTTCAGCATCCGCGACTCGGGCGTCGTCGCCGCCGAGGGCGGCCTCGACCTCTCGACCGAAGTCGTGAAGCGCTTCGACGCTGCCAAGAAGTAACGAAGAGGATAGACTCGTCCCCTTGGCCAACATCCCCGAAGTACCTGGAGCGGCTGTGCTACCGGTACCCGTCGCCGCTCGTCGACGCCATCATCGAGCACGAGCCCGGACGCCGGATCGTCGCCGTGAAGAACGTCACCGTCAACGAGGAGTTCTTCCAGGGGCACTTTCCCGGGTGCGCCGCTGATGCCGGCGTCCTGATGATCGAGACGCTCGCGCAGGTGGCCACCATTCTGCTGACGCAGGCCACGCCCGGGGGCGAACCCGCCGGGCGCATCTACCTGCGCGGCGTCGACAACGCGAAGTTCCGCCGCCAGGTCGTGCCCGGCGACCGCCTCCGGCTCGAAGTGACGATGGGGACGCGGCGGTCGCGGCTGGCGCGGGCCCACGCCCGGGCCTACATCGGCGACACCGTGGCGGCCGAGGCCGAGCTGCTGATGGCGCTCGTGCCCGACGCACGTCCCTGGCGCCCAGCGCGGGCGTCACGCGTCCGACCCGAGCGCGATCGTCCATCGACATGCCGTCACTCGGCGCCGGCACCGTCGTCGGGCCCCACGCCGTCGATCGGCGAGCACGTGCGGATCGGCCGCGACTGCCGCATCGGCGCCTCGTCGGTGATCGACGGCCACGACCGAGATGGGCGACGGCAACGAGATCTTTCCGTTCGCGTCGATCGGCCTCATCCCGCAGGACCTCAAGTACCACGGCGAGCCGACGCGGCTGGTCGATCGGCCATCGCAACGTCTTCCGCGAGTTCGTGACGATCCACCGCGGCACCGCCGGCGGCGGCGGCGTCACCGAGATCGGCGACGACAACGTGTTCATGGCGTATGCGCACGTCGCGCACGACTGCCACGTCGGCAACCACACCATTTTCGGGAATGCCGCGACCCTCGGCGGGCACGTCACGGTCGAGGATTACGCGACGATCAGCGCGTTCTCGGGCGTCCATCAGTTCTGCCGGGTCGGGAAGCACGCCTTCATCGGCGGCTTTTCGGTCGTCACCAAGGACGCCCTGCCGTACGCCAAGACGGTCGGCAACCGGGCGCGCATCTACGGCCTGAATACGATTGGCCTGGTGCGGCGGGAGTTCTCGTCCGACTCGGTCGCCAAGCTGCGGCGCGCCTTCCGCCACCTCCTGCACTCGAACACCAGCCGCGCCCTGGCGCAGATCGAGCGCGACCCTTCACTGAAGTGCGACGAAGTGCAGTACCTCGTCGACTTCATCCGCACCTCGACCCGCGGCGTCGGCCTCCGCCGCCCGAGCCGCCGTCTCGAAGAGGTTGGGGAGGAACTTAGGTTCTACGGGGTTCTGCGGGGTTCTGGCAGGGTTCTCCGAGGTTCAGTTCTCCGGGTTCTGCCGGGTTCTGCGGGGTTCTCCTGGTTCTGCGGGTTCTGCGAGGTTCGGTTCTGCGGGGTTCTGCGAGGTTCGGTTCTGCGGGGTTCTGCGAGGTTCGGTTCTGCAGGGTTCTGCGAGGTTCGGTTCTCCGCAGTTCTTCGAGGTTAGGCGCCGCGGGGTTTTTTTCCGGTCTGCGATTCCGTTCTTCGAAGTCAGCTCTGCGGCGTCCCGGCGCGGTCGACCGCGACATGCCACTTCCCGGCTTTGATTTCCCGTCCAGTCCAATCGAGCGAACTGCATACCCGGTACCGATGAGCCCGTGCGGTTCGATGCTCGGCACCGACCCGGTCAGATAACCCCGCCGCCTGACTAACCCTGTGGAAACAAGCACGTCGCACAGAACGTGGTCTGGACCGAACCGGGCGGCTGAAGCTCGGCAGAACCCAACCCCGCGGAACCGAACTCGGCAGAACCGAACCCCGTGGAACCAAACTCGGCAGAACCGAACTCGGTAGAACCGAACCCGGCAGAACCGACCCGACAGAACCGAACCCGGCAGAACCGAACCCGGCAGAACCCAACCCTGTGGAACCGAACCCGGCAGAACCGAACCTGGCGAACCGAACCCGGCAGAACCCAACCCTGTGGAACCGAACCCGGCAGAACCGAACCTCGTGGACCGAACCCGGTAGAACCGAACCTCGTGGAACCGAACTCGGTAGAACCCTGACAGAACCTCGCAGAACCCTGTAGAACCCGTAGAACCGAACCCCGTGGAACCGAACCCGGCAGAACCCTGACAGAACCTCGCAGAACCCTGTAGAACCCGTAGAACCGAACCCCGTGGAACCGAACCCGGTAGAACCCTGACAGAACCTCGCAGAACCCCGTAGAACCGTTTAAGGATGCACGATCGTAACGGTGAAGGCCGTCGGGGTCGTGACCTTGCCGACATCGTAAACCCGGACACACAGACTGGCCGCCGCCGTCACCGTTCCCGAAATCGCGGCCGCCTGGGCGGCGTTGTCGTTGGCGATGACGACCTGGCAGGCGGAGCCGGTCCAGGTGCCGATGCTGAGGCCGATCGCCGACGCGGCGGCATCGAGCGTGGTCAGGGTCGCGGTGACCGTGCCGCCGGTCGTCGCCGTGAACGGATACGTGGCGGCGCCGTTGGCCGCGAGCGTTCCAGTGAAGGGGGGCTCGGTGATCGCCGTCGGCGTCGTCGTGGTCGGCGTCGGGGTCGTGATGGTGTTGCTGCTGCCGCAGGCGGCCGCCACCAGGGCGAGCACACCGACGAGCAGTCCGGGAATCAAACGGCGCATGCCTTCTCCTTGTAAATCGAACCGAAATCCGACGATCGCCCGCTACCCGCTGCCAGTCAGCCACAGCTGCCAGCTACCAGCTACAAGCTGCCCGCTGCCAGCTACAAGCTGCCCGCTACCAGCTGCCACGCTGCCAGCTACCAGCTGCCCGCTACCAGCTGCCCGCTACCCGCTGCCAGCTACAGCTGCCCGCGACCAGCTGCCCGCTGATAGCCGCTGCGAGGGCGGCTGGCCAGCAGCGATCAGCCACACGACCGCTCTGAGCCATCAGCGGTAGTGTGAGATAAACTGCTGGTCTACATGAAGTTTACCCGAACCGCCGCCGAACGTCCGCGCATTTCCCGGCTCGCCATGCGGCCCGCGCCCGCCCGCCGCGTATGAGCAGGATCGGTCTCGATCGCCGGCAACGGCCGGTTTCCGTTTCTCGCGCTGCAGGGCGCCCGCGGTCTCGGACACGACGTCACCGTCATCGCCGTCAAGGAAGAAGCCTTCGCCGAGCTCGAAACTGCGGCCCGCGACGCCGGGGCGGCGTTTCACTGGGTCTCGCTCGGGCAGCTGGGCAAGTGCATCAAGATCCTGAAGGCCGCCGGCGTCTCCGCAGGCGGTGATGGCCGGGCAGGTGAAGCACGCCAAGATCTTCTCCGGCATCGTGCCCGACCTGACGCTGCTGTCGGTGCTGACGACGGCTGAAGGCCCGAAACACCGATGCGCTCATCTCCGCGGTGGCCGACGTGCTGCGCGACGAGGGCATCGAGCTGCTCGATTCGACCGCGTTCCTGCAGCCGCTGCTGGCCGGCGAGGGACTTCTGACCGAACGCCGCTCCGGACGAAGATGAGCGCGCCGACTTCACGTTCGGCTACCGGATGGCCGACGCCGTGGCGGCGCTCGATATCGGCCAGACGATCGCGGTCAAGGACCAGGCGGTGGTCGCGGTCGAGGCGATGGAGGGCACGGACGCGGCGATCGCGCCGCGCCGGTCGAGCTCGCCGGGCCTGGCGTGCGCGTCGTCAAGGTGGCCAAGCCGAATCAGGACATGCGCTTCGACGTGCCGGTCGTCGGCACTGGCCACGATCGAGGCGATGGCGCGCCGCCGGCGCGACCGCGCTGTCGATCGATGCCGGACAGACGCTCGTGCATCGACGGCGACCGCGTGTTCACGCAGCGCCGGAATGCATCGTCGGCCGGCAGCTGGCCAGCCATCGGCCGCGCCGCCGGAGCGAGACAGCAGTGCCGGCTGAGCCGCTGCGCGTCGCCGTCGTCGGCGTCGGGCATCTGGGCCGGCACCACGCCCGGATCCTCAGCGACGCTCGAGGGCGCCCGGCTGGTCGGCGGTCGTCGACGTCGATGCACGAGCGCGCCGAGGCCGCCGCGGCGGCGAGCGGCACGCGGGCGCCTGACCGACTACCGCGAGCTGGCTCGGGGAGGTCGATGCGGTGATCGGTCGCGGTGCCGACCGAGCTCCACCGCGACGTCGCGCTGCCGCTTCTTCGAGCGACGGCATCGCCGTGCTGGTCGAGAAGCCGATGGCCCGTTCGCTCGGCGGAGGCAGACGAGCTGCTCGCGGCGGCCGCGCGCATCGGGCGCGACGCTCGCCGTCGGCCACACCGAGCGGCTACAACCCGGCCGTCGCGGCGGTGCTGCCGCTCGTCACCTCGCCGCGGTTCATCGAGGTCCACCGGCTCGGCGTGTTCTCCGGATCGCAGCCTCGACATCGACGTGGTGTTCGACTTGATGATTCACGACCTGGACATCATTCTGGCGCTCGTTCGTTCGGACGTCGAATCGATCGAAGCGGTCGGCGTGCCGGTGCTGACGCCCGAAGTTCGACATCGCCAACGCCCGGCTCCGGTTCGCCTCCGGCTGCATCGCCAACGTCACCGCCAGCCGGATCAGCCGCGACCGGGTGCGGAAGATCCGCTTCTTCCAGCCCGACGCCTACATCTCGATCGACTACGCCGCGCAGGAGGCCGAGGGCTGGCGGCTGGTGCCGCGCGAGGGCGGCCGGCCGGCCGATCGAAGGCGGCCCGCTGCCGGTCGAGCGCGACGAGCCGCTCCGCCGCGAGCTGGCCGACTTCGTCGCGCGGTCCGCGCGCCGCGAACCGCCCCGCTCGTCGACGGCCACGCCGGCCGCCGGGCGCTCGCCCTGGCGACCGAGATCGCGGAGAAGATGAGACGGAGCTGATAGCGAAGTTCGCCGCTGGAAGCCGGTCGCTGAAGCCGATGCTGAAGCCGGAAGCGTGCTGAACGCAGCTGAACCCATGTTCAACGACCTGAACGACTTCATCGCCGCCCTCGACCGCGAGCGCGAGCTCGCGCGCATCGCCGAGCCGGTCAGCCCCGATCTCGAGATCGCCGCGGTCGACCGACCGCGTCTCGAAGTCCCCGGGCGGCGGGCCGGCGCTGCTGTTCGAGCGGCCGACCGGCTTCGACATGCCGGTCGCCGTCAACCTGTTCGGCTCGATGAAGCGCATGTGCATGGCGCTCGGCGTGCGACACGCTCGACGACCTGGCGCGGCGAGATCGACGAGCTGACGACGCCGAAGATCCCGGCCGGCATGATCGACGCGATGCAAGATGCTGCCGAAGTTGCGCCGGCTGCGCGACCTGATGCCGAAGACGGTGACGCGACGCGCCCTGCCAGGAAGTCGTGCGCAAGAACGGCACGCTCGACGACCTGCCGATCCTCAAGTGCTGGCCGGAAGACGGCGGGCCGTACATCACCCTGCCGCTGGTCTTCACGAAGGATCCCGAGACCGGCGATGCGCAACATCGGCACCTACCGCATGCAGGTGTTCGACGGCCGCACGACCGGCATGCACTGGCAGCGGCACAAGGGGGGCGCGCAGCACTACCGCGTCGCCGAGCGGCTCGGCAAGCGGCATGCCGGTCGCGGTGGCGCTCGGTCCCGACCCGGCGCTCGCCTACTCGGCGACGGCGCCGATGCCCGAGGGGCTCGACGAGCTGATGCTCGCCGGCTTCCTCCGCCGCGAGCCGCGTCGAGCTGGTGAAGTGCGTGACGGTCGATCTCGAGGTGCCGGCCAATGCGCAGATCATCCTCGAGGGCTACGTCGAGCCGGGCGAGCGCCGCCGTGAGGGCCCGTTCGGCGATCACACCGGCTTCTATTCGCACCCGGACGACTATCCGGTGTTCCACCTCACCTGCATCACCCACCGGAAGCGTCCCGATCTACCTGACCACCGTCGTCGGCATCCCGCCGATGGAGGACTACTACCTCGGGATGGCGAGCGAGCGCATCTTCCTGCCGCTGATCCGCAAGACGCTGCCCGAGATCGTCGACATGCACTTCCCGGCCGCCGGCATCTTCCACAACATCGTGCTGGTCTCGATCGACAAGCGCTATCCCGGGCCACGCCCGCAAGATCATGAACGCGTTCTGGGGCCTCGGCCAGCTGATGTTCTCGAAGACGATCATCGTCGTCGACAAGGACGTCGACGTGCAGAATGAGGCTGAGGTGGCCTGGATCGTCGGCACGCACTACGATCCGGAGCGGGACATCCAGTTCACGCGCGGGACCGGTCGACGACCTCGAGGACGCCAGCGATCTGCCGGCGCTCGGCAGCAAGATGGGGATCGACGCCACCCGCAAGTGGGCGTCGGAAGGGTTCACGCGGCCGTGGCCGAAGCGCCTCAGCACGACGCCGGCGGCCGCCGGCAAGGCGGACGTGCTCTGGGAGAAGATTCGGAAGGGCTGGCAGTGATGACGGCGCGGGCAGTGACGAAGGGCGCTCAGTGACGATGACCGCGATAGACGCCGCCGAGGCCCGACAGCTCCTCGGCAGTCCGGACCTGATTGCGATTGGCGTGCGCGCCGACGACGTCCGGCGGGAGCTGCACGGCGTCACGACGAGCTTCGTGCGGGTGTTCGAGGTACACGTGGACGCTGTGCCGGGGGCGCTTCCGGCCGGTCTGTCGGCGGGGGAGATACGTCTCGTGGGGGACCCGTCATCGATCGCGGCGGCGGCTGAGGCGGTGCGGGCCGTCGTCGGGCTGGCCGGTGACATCCCGGTGACGGGATTCACCCTGGCCGACGTGCAGGCGCTCGATGGTTCGTTCGGCGCCGCGTGCGCGGCGCTTGCCGCCGCCGGCCTGTCGGCCCTTGCCGAAGTGCAGGTCGACCGGCTCGCGTCCGGCGACGGCGACGCCATTGCCGTGGCGCGGCGGGCGGGGCTGACCCTCTCCAGACTCACCGTGCGCGAGCTCACCGCGGTCGATCGTCTCGACGATCGTTCTCCGCGCCAGGGACCTGCAGCGGGCGGCAGGGGGGTTCACGCGCTTCGCGCCGCTGCCGCGGACGTTCTCCGCCGCGCTGCCCTCCACCGGCTACGACGACGTGAAGCAGGTCGCGATCGCGCGGCTGCTGGCGCCGGAGATTCCGATTCGATTCAGGTCGACTGGCCGCTCTACGGCCCGAAGCTGGCGCAGTTCGCGCTGACCGTCGGCGCCGACGACGTCGACGGGGTTGCGGCGGTCGATGGCGGGACGCTCGGAACGCGGCGCAGTCCAATCGAGGAGATTCGCGGCAACATCCGGGCGGCGGGGCTCGAGCCGGTCGAGCGCGATGGCCCGTGGCGAGGCGATCGGGTAGCCTGGATCGAGACACGGTCCGCCTCGGCGCCGTCGACTATCTGAACGCCCGGCCGCTGGTCTACCGACTCGAGCTGCGGAACGACCTGTTCAGCCTGCGCTTCGACGTCCCGTCGAAGTGCGCGGCCCTGCTCCACGAGGGGTCGATCGACGTCGGCATGATCCCGTCAGTCGAGTATCTGCGCGGCACGACCGTACCGGATCGTGCCGGGAGCCGGGATCGTCTCCGAAGGGAACGTCGCGTCGGTGGCGCTGTTCACGACCAGGCCGGTCGGGGCGATCCGCACCATCGCCGCCGACACCAGCTCCCGCACCTCGAATGCGCTGCTCCGACATCCTCTGCGCCGAGCGCTTCGGCATCGATCCGGAGTTCGCGCCGATGCGCGCCCGAGCCGCAGGCGATGCTCGAGCAGTGCGATGCGGCGCTGCTCATCGGCGACCCGGCGCTGTTTCTCGACCACGAGGCGCTCGGGGCGGCCGAAGATCGACCTCGGTCAGGAATGGACGGCGATGACCGGCCTGCCGTTCGTGTGGGCGTTCTGGGCGGGACGCCCCGGCGCCCTGCCGCAGGAGGCGATGGCGGCGCTGCTGGCCGCGAGGGATCAGCGGGGTGGCGGCGTCGGCCGAGATCGCGGCGGCCTACTGCGGTGCCGAGCGGGCCGCGCTGGGGCAGGCGTACCTGAGGGACAATATCCAGGTACAGCCTTGGCGAGCGGGAAGAAGACGGGGCTGCGGATGTATTACGAACTCGCGGGGAAGTACGGCCTGGTCGACGCGGTCGCGGCGCCCGCCTTCTATCACCGATGACGATCGAGGACCCTCGCGAGCGAAGGTCCGGGCGGGTGAGCGGCTCGACAGCGGCCGAGGCCGCTGACGCTGTACCGCACCGCGCCGACGGCGCTGCTCGGCCGGCTGGCCGACGAGGCGCGCGCCCGCAAGCATCCCGGCAGGATCGTCACCTACATCATCGACCGCAACGTCAACTACACGAACGTCTGCGTCGCGCGCTGCAACTTCTGCGCGTTCTACCGTCCGGTCGGATCGAGCGAAGGCTACGTGCTCGGCTTCGAGGAGATCTTCCGGAAGATCGACGAGACCATGGCGCTTGGCGGCGGCCAGCTGCTGCTCCAGGGCGGTCACAACCCGGATCTGCCGCTGGCCTGGTACGAGGACCTGTTCCGCGCCGTCAAGGCGCGCTATCCGACGTTCCGGCTGCACGCGCTCTCGCCGCCCGAAGTGATCCATCTCTCGCGGCTGTCCCGGCTGCCGGTGCCGCAGGTCATCGAACGGCTGATCGACGCCGGCCTGGACAGCATTCCCGGCGGCGGGGCCGAGATCCTGGTCGACCGGGTGCGCCGGCTGCTGAACTGCTACAGCAAGGCGGCGGCCGACGAGTGGCTCGACGTCATGCGCCACGCCCACCGGGCCGGGCTGCGAACGACGGCGACGATGATGTACGGGACCGTCGAGACGATCGAGGAGCGGCTGGAGCACCTCTTCCGCCTTCGCGAGCTGCAGGACGAGTCGCGCGCCGCCGGCGGCGATGCCGCCGGCTTCACCGCGTTCATCACCTGGAGCTACCAGCCCGATCACACCGAGCTCGGCGGCGCCGAAGCGAGCGGCGTCGAATATCTCCGGACGCTCGCCGTCGCGCGTCTGGTGCTCGACAACTTCGACAACCTGCAGGCCTCCTGGGTGACCCAGGGCGGCAAGGTCGGGCAGCTCAGTCTCGCGTTCGGCGCCAACGACATGGGCAGCGTGATGATCGAAGAGAACGTCGTCCGTGCCGCCGGCGCGAGCTACTGCATGGACGAAATCGAGATCGTCCGCAACATCGAGAACGCCGGCTTCGTCGCCAAGCGCCGCAACATGCACTACGAGGTGCTGGGCGACCCGATATTCCGCGAGCGTCAGGTCCCGCGCATGCTGGAGCTGGCGGTGGCGCGCGCCGACGGCGATGATTCGCGTCCGCCCGAGATCGTCAGGTATGCGGCGAGAAGCGCGGCGGAGAAGAAGGCCCGCCGCGAGCAGGCGTCGGACTAGTTCCGCCACTGCGTGATGGCGACGCTGTTCCGGGCCCGCTGGGTCCTGCCGATTGTCCGATCGCCGCTGCGCGACGCCTGGGTGCTGACCCGTGACGGCGTCATCCTGGCCGTTGGTGATTCCGGAACCGATCCGGCCGATGCCGTGGCGGCAACTGACGCGGCCGTCGAGACCATCGACCTCGGCGCCGTGGCGATCCTGCCCGGCCTCGTCAACGCGCACACCCATCTCGAGCTCTCCTGGATGCGGGGCCAGGTGCCGCCGGGCGGGTCGATGCCTGACTGGGTGGCGCGACTGATGGCGCTCGGCGGACCGTCGACCGCGACCCACCCGACGCCATCGCCGACGCGGTCCGGGACGTGCGGGCCGCGGGGACGGCGCTCGTTGGCGACGTCACCAACACGCTGTCGGCGTTCGACCTGGTGGCGGCGAGCGGCCTCGGCGGCGCCGTGTTTCGCGAGGTGCTCGGCTTCAACGCGCCCGAGCCGCAGCGGGTGGTGGAGGCGGCCGATGCGGAGATCAGGACCTGCCGCCGGCGCCGCGGCTGCGGGCCTCGGTCGTGCCGCATGCGCCGTATTCCGTGTCGCCGGCGCTGCTGCGCGCAGTCGCGGCGGCCGCGGGAGACCGGGCGATGAGCGTCCACGTCGGAGAATCCCCAGAGGAAATCGAGTTCCTGCGCGACG
The DNA here is from genome assembly GCA_963750475.1 of uncultured Acidobacteriota bacterium. GTDB lineage: Bacteria > Acidobacteriota > Vicinamibacteria > Vicinamibacterales > 2-12-FULL-66-21 > JALZOC01. The sequence continues at coordinate 3,721,339 of CAVVQQ010000002.1, read as the reverse complement.
GCACCGGGCCGTGGCGCGACCTGCTCGGGCGCATGGGTGTCTGGACCGAGGCGTGGTCGCCGCCGGGCTGCGGGCCGGTTGCATATCTGGATCGGCTGGGCCTGGTCTCGTCCCGGCTGCTGGCCGTGCATGGCACCCAGCTCGAGGCTGCGGAACTGGCGCGCCTCGCCGCCGCCGGCGCGACCGTGGTCACCTGCCCGCGGAGCAATCGCTGGACGGGTGCCGGGACGCCGCCGGTGGAAGCGTTCTACGCCTCGGGCGTGCGCGTGGCCGTCGGGACCGACAGCCTGGCCAGCGTCGAGGACCTCAATGTCTTCGCCGAGCTCGCGGCACTGCGCCGCCTCGTCCCCCACGTTCCCGCGTCACGCCTGCTCGACAGCGCCACCCGCAGCGGCGCGGCGGCGCTCGGCTTCGCGAACGACTACGGCACCATCGAGCCCGGCAAGCAGGCCAGCCTGATTGGAGTCACCGTGCCCGCCAGCCGCGAGGATGTGGAAGAATATCTGGTCGGCGGCGTGACGCCCGATGACATTCGATGGCTCGAGGGCCCGTAGAACCCGGCAGAACCGAACCGGTAGAACCCAGCAGAACCGAACCCGGGAGAACCCCGTAGAACCGAACCCGGTAGAACCCCGTAGAACCGAACCCGGTAGAACCCCGTAGAACCGAACCCGGTAGAACCCCGTAGAACCCCGAAGAACCCCGCAGAACCTTTTAGAAGGGGAAGTGACCAAACTCACCACCTACGCCTCGTTCGTGCGCTTCAGCCATTCGGTGTTTGCGCTGCCCTTTGCGCTGACCGGCGCGCTGCTCGCGCTCCACCACTCCGCCGACTGGACGCCGCGGTCCGTGGCCGCGCGCGTCGGGTGGATCGTGGCCGCGATGGTGGCGGCGCGCAGCGCGGCGATGGGGTTCAACCGGCTGGCGGATGCCGCGCACGACGCGTTGAACCCCCGCACGGCGGCGCGCGAGATGCCGCGCGGCGCGATGACCCGTGCCGAGGCCACGGCCTTCGTGGCCGTCGCGACGGCGGTCTTCCTGTTCGCCGCCTGCCGGCTCGGACCGCTCTGCTTCGCGCTGTCGCCGGTCGCGCTCGCGATCGTGTTCTGGTACTCGCTCGCCAAGCGCTTCACGACCTATACGCAGCTCTTCCTCGGGCTGGCGATGGCGGTGGCGCCGGTCGGCGGCTGGCTCGGCGCCGGCGGTCGGGGTGGATGGGAGCCGTGGCTCCTCGGACTGGCGATCGGCACGTGGGTCGGCGGGTTCGACGTGCTCTATGCCTGCCAGGATCTGGACTTCGATCGCGGCCTACGGCCTGCGCTCGATTCCGGTCCGGTTCGGCGTGGCGCGGTCGCTGCGCATCTCGCGGGCCATGCACGTCGTGACCGTGCGTCTGTCCTGGCGGCGCTCGGCCCGGTCGCCGGCCTCGGCGGCATCTACACGGCCGGCGTCGTCGGAGTCGCGGCGCTGCTCGTGTTCGAGCAGTCCCTGGTCAGCGAGCACGATCTGTCGCAGGTCAAGCGCGCGTTCGACCTCAACGGCTATGTCGGCATCCTCTATCTGGCGACCACCGCGGCTGGCGATCTATGTCCACTGACGCCGCGCCGGCGCAGCATTCGCGATTGCCATCACCGGCGCGAGCGGCGCGATCTACGCCACCCGGACGATGGCGGCGCTGCTCGAGCGCGGCTGCCACCTCGAGCTGGTCATTTCGGATTACGGCCGGCGGCTGCTGCGCGACGAGCTCGGCGAGACGGCGGCGGTCGACCGCCTGCCGGAGTTCCTGGTCGCCGAAGTACGGCGACGGCGTCCGCCGCGGCACCTACACGCTCCACAGCAACCGCGACCTCGGCGCGAAGATCGCCAGCGGCAGCCAGGGCTGCGAAGGCGATGGTCGTCGTGCCGTGCTCGATGAAGACGCTGGCGGGAATCGCCAACGGCCTGTCGCGCAACCTGGTCGAGCGCGCCGCCGACGTGATGCTCAAGGAGCGCCGGCGCGCTGATCATCGTGCCGCGCGAAACCCCGATGAGCCTGCCGCAGCTGCGCAACATGGTGCTCTGCGCCGAAGCCGGCGCGATGATCATGCCGGCGATGCCGGCCTTCTACCAGATGCCGAAGACGCTCGACGACCTCGCCGACTTCATGGCCGGCAAAATCCTCTGCAGCCTCGGTTTCGATCACGAGCTGTACCCGTCCTGGGAGGGGTGACGCGGCGCGTCGAGCACACCCCGCCGACAAGACCCCGTCGCGGATCGCCGGCATGTTCGATGCGATCGCGCCGCGCTACGACCTGCTCAACCATCTGCTGAGCGCCGGCCTCGATCGTCGCTGGCGCACGCGTGCCGTCGAGGCGCTGGCCCTTGCCGAGGGAGCGCGTGTGCTGGACCTCTGCACCGGCACCGGCGGATCTGGCGCTGGCGACCGTCGCGCGGGTCCGCGGCGCGTCGGTTGTCGGCGTGGATTTCGCCGGGGAGATGCTGCGGCTCGCGGCCGTGAAAATACAGGCCGGCGGCCTGGGGCCCCGCATTCGTCTCGTCCGCGGCGACGCGACGCGGATTCCTCTGGCGACGGCCTCCTGCGACGGCGCGACCATCGCCTTCGGCATCCGCAACGTCGCCGATCCCGAGCGCGCCCTGCGCGAGCTCGCCCGGGTGCTCAGGCCCGGCGCGCCGCTGGCGATTCTCGAGTTCGGTCAGCCTCGCCTCCCCGGAATCCGCAGCGCCTACTCCTGGTATTTCCGCTACCTGCTGCCGCTCGTCGGCCGGCTGATCTCGAAGCACCAGAGCGCCTATTCCTACCTGCCGGCCTCGGTCGGCACCTTCCCGCCAGCCGCCGAGTTCGCCGGAACCCTCGCCGCCACAGGATTTTCACAGGTGCGGGCCGTCCCTCTGACCCTCGGCATCGTCTATCTCTTCACGGGCCGGAGGAGCGCGGCCTCCTCCGAGGTCTAGAAAAGGGTCTATAATCATCCTAACCCACTGATGTACTTCAACTTCGAGGACTACAGGCCGGACACGCCGACGCTGCCGCGTTCGCTGACGCGCCTCGAGGTCGTGCTGCTGACCGTCGTCTTCTACCTGTCGATCGTCATCTTCATGCTGCTGGCCCCGAAGATGGCCTGGGTGAAGGCGTGGGAGGCGGAGCGGCAGGAGGCGGTCGCCGAGCAGCAGCGGCTCCAGCAGGAGCGGCAGCGCGAGAATGCCCGGTTCGTCTTCATCGCGCCGCGGATGGACAAGCCGGCGCCCAAACCGCCGCCGCGGGCCGAGCTGTCGGACATCGACCGCCGTGCCGCGACCGTGGAGCGCGCGCCGAAACCCACCAACAACATGCCGTTCTCGCGCGGCAACACGGTGGAGCGGATGGAGGGGGGGCCGACCGAGCGTGCCGCTCCCGCCGCCCAGCCCGACAGGAGTGCCGAGGAAAGCGCCCGTGGGGTGACGCTGCCCGAGTCCCCCTCGGCCGTGCAGGCTCACGCCTCCGATACCCCTCAAGCCGCGCCGCGCGGGCCGTCGGCGGGGGTCATTGCCGACGCCATCCGCAACGTGCAGAAGTACGTCCAGAAAGAATCGTTCGGCAACCTCCAGGGTGGGGAAGGGATGGACTTCGAGAAGTCCATCCAGTTCGACAGCAAGGGCGTCGAGTTCGGACCGTGGCTCCGCCGCTTCATCGCCCAGATCCGCCGCAACTGGAACATTCCGATGGCCGCCATGACGATGCACGGGCACGTCGTGGTGACGTTCTACGTCGGCAAGGACGGACGGATCAGCGAGCTGCGGGTGCTCAGGCCGTCGAACATCGACGGCTTCAACAACTCGTCGTTCAACGCGCTGGCGGCGTCGAATCCGACCCAGCCGCTGCCGCCCGATACCCGGACGATCGCGCCTTCTTCACGATTACCTTCTTCTACAACGAGAACCCCGGATCATGACGCTGCCGACGCGCACGCAGCAGATCGGGCTGCTGCTCATGCTGGCGGTGCTCGCGGCGCTGGCGCTGATGCGCGCCCTCGCGGCGTAATGCCGCGGCCGCGGCTCGTCGCCATCGTCGGGCCGACCGCCACCGGCAAGAGCGCGCTCGGCATCGCGCTGGCGGAGCGGTTCGGCGGCGAGGTCGTCAGCTGCGACTCGACCGCCGTCTATCGCGGCTTCGACATCGGCACCGACAAGGTGCCGATGGCCGAGCGGCGCGGGATCCCTCATCACCTGATCGACGTCGCCGACCCGACCGAGGAGTATTCGGCGGCGCGGTATGCGCGGGACGCGTCGGCCGTGATTCGTGACATCACGGCGCGCGGCCGGCTGCCGATTCTGGTCGGCGGCACGGGGCTGTATTACCGCGCGCTGACGCGCGGCTTCTTTCCCGGTCCGGCGCGGGACAGCGCGCTGCGGGCGCGGCTCGAGCGGGTTGCCGACCGCCGCGGGGAGGAGCGCCTGCATCGCCTGCTGGCCGGTGTCGACCCGGCGTCGGCGGCGCGCATCGCGCCGGCCGATCGCAAGCGCGTCATCCGGGCGATCGAGGTCCAGAAGCTGACCGGCCGCCCGCTGACGGCGCATTTCGCCGACACCGCCTCGCCATTGCCGGAGTACGACGTCGTCAGCTTCGCGCTGCGGATTCCCCCGGAGCGCAACCGATGCCCGGGTCGCCGCGCGCGTCGCCGCCCAGTTCCGCCAGGGCCTGCTCGACGAGATGCGCGCGCTGCTGGCGGCCGGCGTGCCCGAGAGTGCGCTGCCCTTCACGGGGCTGGTCTACCGTCAGGCGCTCGAACACCTGCACGGCGTCCGCGACGAGGCGGCGACGCGCGAGCTGATCGTGCGCGAGAACCGGAAGTACTCGCGGCGGCAGTTGATCTGGTTCCGGAAAGAGCCTAACCTACAGTGGATTCACGCCGCGGGCGAACGCGAGGAGACTCAACAGGAAGTCGCCCGCGCGCTCGCGCTCCTGGAGACACCGAGCGATGCCGTCACCGACCCGTGAGTCGAAGCCTTCCGCCGCGCCGCCGAACATCCAGGACGTGTTTCTGAATTTTGCCCGGCGGGAGAAGCTGTCGGTGCTGATTCGGCTGATGGACGGCACGGAGTTCGAGGGACGGGTCAAGAACTTCGACCGCTTCGCTGTCATCGTCGAACACACGGGCGCCGACCACATGCTCTTCAAGCATGCGATTGCCACGATCCGGTCGCCGCGTCCGATGAGCAACTACTACTCCTCCCACGAAGCCTGATTGGTCACCTCTGCTGCACGCCGCGTGCTCGCTGATCGTGCTGGACAGCGCCGGCGTCGGCGAGCTGCCCGATGCGGACCGCTACGGTGACACGGGCAGCGACACGCTCGGGCACATCTCGCGCCTCGTGCCGCTCGCGATTCCCCATCTGCAGATCGCCTCGGCTTGACGCGCGTCTCGTCGGTGCCGCCGATCGCGCCGGAGCCGGCGCCGATCGGGGCCTACGGACGGATGGCCGAGGCGTCTCCAGGCAAGGACTCGGTGACCGGCCACTGGGAGCTGATGGGGCTGGTGCTCGACCGTCCGTTCCCGGTGTTTCCGGACGGCTTCCCGGCCGCGGTCATCGCGGAGTTCGAGCGGCGGATCGGCCGCGGCGTCGCTCGGCGAACCGCGCCGCCAGCGGTACGGCGATCATCGAGGAGCTGGGAGGCGAGCACCTGCGCACCGGAAAGCCGATCGTCTACACGTCGGCGGACAGCGTGTTTCAGATCGCGGCGCACGAAGCGGTCGTGCCGGTCGCTGAGCTGTACCGCTGGTGCGAGATGGCGTTCGAGCTGGTCGGCACCGGACTGGGCGTCGGCCGCGTCATCGCCCGGCCGTTCGTCGGTGAGGCCGGTCATTTCGAACGAACCGCCAACCGCCGCGATTACGCGCTGACGCCGTTCGCGCCGACGCTGCTCGATCGGCTGACGGACGCCGGACATCCGGTGGTGGCGATCGGGAAGATCGAGGATCTGTTCGCGGGCCGCGGCATGAGCGCGCGCGGTGCACACGGCCAGTGACGACGAGGGGATGGAGGAAGTGGAGCGGGCGATGGCGACGACGCCGGACGGCCTGATTTTCGCGAACCTCGTGGATTTCGACACGCAGTTCGGCCACCGGAACGATCCCGCACGGCTATGCCGCGAATCTCGAGCGGTTCGACCGCCGCCTCGGCGACCTGCTGCCGCGGCTGTCGCCCGCCGACCTGCTCGTCGTGACCGCGGATCACGGCAACGATCCGACCACGCCCGAGCACCGACCACGCCCGCGAGTACGTGCCGGTGTTCGTGGCCGGCGCGGCGGTGCGTCCAGGCGTCGATCTGGGAACCCGTGCGACGTTCGCCGATCTCGGCCAGACGATCGCGGAGCTCTTCGCCGTCGGGCCGCTCGGCCACGGCACCAGTTTTCTTGGGGAGATCATCCGGTGATGATCCTGTCGGCGGGCGCCGGGCCGCGGGCGCCGCGAGGCGCCTACCCGTGACCAGCATTCGAGAAACCCTCGAGGCGCGCGAGCGCGCGATGCTCGCGCCGCAGGCGGCAAAGAGCGGCGAGTCCCGCGGCCGCCTGCGGGAGGAGCCGCCGGATCCGATCAGGCCGGCTTTCCAGCGCGACCGCGACCGTGTCATCCACTGCAAGGCGTTCCGGCGGCTGAAGCACAAGACGCAGGTGTTCTTCGCGCCGACGGGCGATCACTACCGGACCCGGCTGACGCACACGCTCGAGGTGTCGCAGATTGCGCGCAGCATCGCCAAGGTCCTGCAGCTCAACGAGGACCTGACCGAGGCCATTGCCCTCGGTCATGACCTCGGACACACGCCGTTCGGCCATGCCGGTGAGCGCGTCCTCAACGATCTGATTCCCGGCGGCTTCAACCACTACGAGCAGAGCCTCCGGATCGTCGACGTGCTCGAGAACGATCGGGCCGGGCTGAATCTCACCTGGGAAGTGCGCGACGGCATTGCCCGGCATTCCAAGGGCAAGAGCGGCATGCCGGTCGGCGCGCCGCCGGAACATCGAGCGAGCACGATCGAGGGACAGATTGCGCGCGTCGCCGACATCATCGCCTACGTGAATCACGACATCGACGATGCGGTGCGGGCCGGGCTGCTGCGTGAGTCCGACCTGCCGCGGGCGCATGTCGCCGTCCTCGGCGGCAGCGGCGCCGAGCGGATCGGACGGATGGTGACGGACGTGATCGTCCGCAGCCTCGACGGCGGCCTGACCGAGATTCGCATGAGCGAGGAGATCCTGCAGGCGACGGTCGGCCTGCGCAGTTTCCTGTTCGAAGCGGTCTACGAGAACGAGACGGCGACGGCCGAATTCCGCAAGGCGGGGGGCATCCTCGGCGGGTTGTGGGAAAAGGTGCGCGAGGCGCCGGGGGAGTTCCTGGACGGCCGCACGATCGAAGAGGAGGGGCTGGATGCCGCGGCCCGGGACTTTCTCGCTGGCATGACCGATCGGTATTCCATCAGCCTCTACGAACAGTTGTTCATTCCCAAGTCCTGGGCCTAGACCGCGGACGCCGCCGGGTCACACACTGATGTGTGCTGGAAGCCCGATAAATCACGGATAACACAGACGAGCGCGGATTGGCACGGAGGTGTCGAGGCGTCGAGGTGTCGAGGTGTCGAGGTGTCAGGCGTCCAGGCGTCCAGGCGTCGAGGTGAAGTGCCGGTCGGCAGGCTGGCCGCGCGCGTTGCGCGCGGACCAGCCCTGGAAGGCGGGGACACGAGCGCCGTACTTTCCGAAGCGTTCGTGTCCCCGCCTTCCAGGGCTGGTCTTGACGCCGGCTACGCCGGCGTCGGCCAGCCTTACCGGTGGCAGCCCCGAAGCCACACCGGCAGCCCCGAAGCCACACCGGCAGCCCCGAGCCACACCGGAGCGAACCACATAGGCCGCCCCGAAGCACGGCGGCAGCCCCAGGGCCGCAGTGGGCGGAGCAGGACGCTTTGGTGCCGTTCGACGGGCGTGACTTCTCCGTGGAGATCCGTGTCATCCGTCGTATCCGTGTATCCGTTTTTGGGCCTGTCTGAGGTATAATTACGGGTTCCTGCCCGGGCGTCCGGGCGTCCAGAGAGCCATGCTTTTCGAACTCAGCAAGCTGCACGGGGGGCGCCAGCGCCTCGAGCGTACGTTTCAGCCGGCCGATTTCGAGCCGCAGGACCCCGACTACCGCGTGGTTGCGCCGGTGTTTCTCTCGATCGACGTCGAGCAGAAAGGGAACTCGGCCTACCGGGCCCTCGGAACGGTGCGCACGACTCTGGAGCTGGATTGCGGCCGCTGCCTGGACGTGTTTTCGCTTCCGGTCGAGTCGTCCTTCGACCTGCGTTACGTGCCGCAGGAAAAGGATGCCGCTGCGGAGGCGGAGCGGGAGATTGCTGAAGACGATCTGGCGACGGCGTTCTATACCGAGGGAATGCTCGACCTGACGGATCTGATGCGCGAGCAGTTTCAGCTCGTGCTGCCGATGAAGCCGCTCTGCGCGCAGTCGTGCCGCGGCCTCTGCTCCACGTGCGGAGCCAATCTGAACCGCACCGAATGCGGTTGCAACCCGGTCTGGGAGGACCCCCGGCTCGCGCCGCTCAAGGGGCTGCTCAACCGACAGAAGGAGAACTGACTCGTGCCCAATCCCAAACGCCGCCATTCCAAGACCCGGACGGCGAAGCGCCGCACCCACGACGCCCTGCAGCCGGTAGCGGTGGGCACGTGCCCGCAGTGCCGCGAATCCAAAGCGCCCCATCAGGTGTGCGGCCACTGCGGCTACTACAAAGGCCGCCAGGTGCGCCCGGTCGACGAGGCTTCCTAAAGGTTCTACAGGGTTCTACCAGGTTCCACTGGGTTCTCCGGGGTTCGGTTCTCCGGGGTTCTCCGGGGTTCAGTTCTGCGGGGTTCTCCGGGGTTCGGTTCTACCGGGTTCTCCGGGGTTCGGTTCTACCGGGTTCTCCGGGGTTCGGTTCTACCGGGTTCTGCGGGGGTCGGTTCTACCGGGTTCTGCGGGGGTCGGTTCTACCGGATTCTGCGGGGTTCGGTTCTACCGGGTTCTGCGGGGGTCGGTTCTACCGGGTTCTCCGGGGTTCGGTTCTACCGGATTCTGCGGGGTCAGTTCTACCGGGTTCTGCGGGGTCAGTTCTACCGGGTTCTGCGGGGTCGGTTCTACCGGGTTCTACCAAGTTCAGTCCGCCAGGTCCGAGTTCAGGCGAGTTCGGTTCCGCGCCTGCGCCTGGTTCTTCGGGGGGCGGTTCCGTCTGATCGCCGAATGGGCGCTGGCCTCGGATTAGTCCCGAGTATCGAATGGGGCTCTTGGCATGGGCCTCGATCAGGACCGCGGGTCTGCCCATCGAATCAGACGGAACGCGGCAGCAGTAGCCCAGCGGCGATCCGAAAGGTGACTCGAGCGAAGCCAAGCCCGTTCAGAACCTCGCGAGCACCTGACACGATAGGGTTTTTTCAGAGACGGTACAAGCAGGACGGAGCCGGGCAGGCCTGTCGCACCGAACACGGTGGACGAAGCCCTGTAGAACGCGCAGCACTGACCACTGAACCCAGCAGAACCGCACTCGGCGGACGCCAACCGAGCAGCGCCCCATGAATCCTGCAGCACCGAACCGTGGAGAACTAAACCCCGTAGAACCGAACCCCGTAGAACCGAACTTCGTAGAACCGAACCCCGTAGAACCGAACCCCGTAGAACCGAACCTCGTAGAACCGAACCTCGTAGAACCGAACCTCGTAGAACCGAACCTCGTAGAACCTGAACCTCGTAGAACCGCGCGGAACTCCGTAGAACCTCGTAGAACGAACCTCGCGGACCCGTAGAACCCCGTAGAACCTGGAAAAGGAATGCGAATCGCCATCGATGTGATGGGAGGAGACGACGGGCCGCGCGGCATCATCGACGGTGCGCTGGTGGCGGCCAGGCATCTGCAGGCGGGGCTGCTGCTGGTCGGACCCGAGGCGGTGATTCGAGGCGGAGTTGTCGCGCCATCCGCGGGCGGCATCGCTCGACGTCGCATCCTCGACACGCCGGAGTCCATCGCGATGGGCGAGACCGCCGCGGCCGCGCTCAGGCGGAAGCCTCGCGCGTCGATCCGGCTGGCCGCCGAGGCGGTCCACAGCGGCGATGCCGCGCCCTGTTCAGCGCCGGCCATACCGGCGCCTCGGTCATGGCCGCGCTGGCCGCCTTCGGGCGGATGCCGTGCGTCGATCGCCCGGCCCTGGCGACGATCATCCCGACCACGAAGAGTCCGGCGGTGCTCCTCGATTCGGGCGCGACCGTCGAATGCCGGCCGCAGCACCTCGTCCAGTTCGCGGTGATGGGCTCGGCCTATGCGCGGCTGGCGCTCGGTTGCGAATCCCCCCGCGTCGGTCTGCTGTCGGTGGGCGACTGAAGAGGGCAAGGGGAACGAGCTGACCCGGGACGCGCACCAGCTGTTGAAAAGCGCCGCGATGCAACTTTGTCGGGAATGTCGAGGGACGCGACGTCTATGCCGGCGGCGTCGACGTCATCGTCTGCGACGGCTTCACCGGTAACGTGACGCTCAAGATCAGCGAGGGACTCGTTGAAACCGTCGAAGCGCTCCTCCACGCCGAGCTGTCCGCCACCTTCGGTACGCGGGTCGGCTATCTGCTGTCGCGTCAGGCGTTCCGGCGCTTCCGGCGGCGCGTCGATGTCTCCGAATACGGCGGCGCCCCACTCCTCGGCCTGAACGGCCTCTGCGTCGTCGGGCATGGGCGGTCGTCGCCGAAAGCCGTCCGCAACGCGGTCGCGATGGCGGCCCGGTTCGTGAGCCAGGGGCTGGTGGCGCGGATCCGGGACGACGTGGCGGCGGCGATGCAGGGAGAGAGCTGATGATTGCGTTCGTGTTTCCGGGGCAGGGCGCCCAGAAGGTCGGGATGGGCAAGGCGCTGGCGAGCGCCTTTCCGGTCTGCCGCGAGACGTTTGCGGAGGCTGACGCCGCGCTCGGCGAGTCGTTGAGCGGGCTCTGTTTCGACGGCCCGGAGGAGCGGCTGCGGCAGACCGAGCACACCCAGCCGGCCATCCTCGCGACGAGCATCGCCGTGTACCGGCTGGTCGAGCAGCACGGCGTCCGCGCCCGGTTCGCCGCGGGCCACAGCCTTGGCGAGTATTCGGCGCACGTCGCGGCCGGTACGATATCCTTCGCGGATGCCCTGCGCACGGTGCGCCGGCGCGGGCGCTACATGCAGGAAGCCGTCCCGGAAGGCGAGGGGGCGATGGCGGCGGTGCTGGGGCTGGACGAGGAGGCCGTGTCCCGGGCCTGCGGCGCGGCCGAGGCGGAGCTTCCCGGACGGGTCGTTGCGCCGGCCAACCTGAATGCGCCGGGGCAGGTGGTGATCGCCGGGACATGCCGGACGCGGTGGCCCGGGCGGGTGAGCAGGCCGAAGGGGCTCGGCGCGCGGCGGGTGATTCCGCTGGCCGTGAGCGCCCCGTTCCACTGCGCGCTGATGCGCCCCGCGGAGGAGCGCCTGGCGCCGGAGCTGCGCGCGCTGGCCGCGGCCGCACCGCGAATTCCGGTGGTGGCCAACGTCGACGCCGCGGTCAAGCGGGACGCCGCGGCGTCGATTGAGGCGCTCATCCGGCAGGTTTCGGCGCCGGTGCGCTGGGAGCAGGTCGTCCGGCGGCTGATCGACGAAGGGGTGACGACGTTCGTGGAGCTTGGTCCCGGCACGGTGCTGGCCGGCCTGATCCGGAAGATCGACCGCACGCGTGGCGGTCGTCAGCATCGAGGACGAGGACAGCCTGGGCCGCGCACTCGAGACCGTCGGAACGACGGCCGGCTGACTCGAAGTCGGTTGCGATGGGTGATGGGCCTGCGGACGCGAGCTGACAGCTGGCAGCTGAGAGCTGGCAGCGGGTAGCGGGCAGCGGGCAGCGTGAAGCTGGAAGCGGGCAGCTGGAAGCGGGAAGCCGGCAGCGGGCAGCGGGCAGCGGGCAGCGTGAAGCTGGAAGCTGGGCAGCTGGAAGCGGGAAGCGGGCAGCTGGAAGCGGGAAGCTGGCAGCGGGCAGCTGGCAGCGGGCAGCCGACCAATAGGTATGATTGACCTGTCAGGGCGCGTCGCGCTCGTGACCGGTGCGTCGCGCGGCATCGGCCGCGCGATTGCACTGCGACTGGCGGCGCAGGGGGCGAAGGTCGTCGCGGCGGCGAGAGGAAACCACGCGCAGGCGGTCGCGGACGAGGCGATCGAGCGCCGGCGGCGAGGTCGAGGCAGTGGCGCTCGACGTGACGGAGGCCGGGGCGGCCGAAGGGCTGGTCGCGGCGACGATCGCGCGGCACGGCCGGATCGACATCCTGGTCAACAACGCCGGCATCGCGCGCGACCAGTTGATGCTGCGGATGAAGCGCGACGACTGGGACGCGGTCATCGCGACCAATCTGACGGCGGCCTTCGCGCTGACCCAGGCGGTCCTGAAGCCGATGATTCGGCAGCGCGGCGGCCGGATCGTGTGCATCAGCTCGGTCGTCGGCCAGAGCGGGCAATGCCGGCCAGGCGAACTACGCCGCCTCGAAGGCCGGTCTGATTGGGTTTGCGAAGTCGGTCGCGCTCGAAGTCGCGTCGCGCAGCATCACGGTCAACGTGGTCGCGCCGGGGCTGATCGAGACCGACATGACGCGCGCCATCACCGGAGCGCGCGCAGCGACGAGTGGGCGACGCAGATTCCGCTGCGGCGGCTCGGCACGCCGGAGGATATCGCGGCCGCCGTCTGCTTTCTCGCCTCGGACGAGGCGTCGTATATTACGGGGCAGGTTCTGGCCGTCAACGGCGGCATGTACATGTAGGGCGGGTCGTTCGACCCGGATCGCGCGCGGGCTCGCCCGCATGGAGGACTGAATGGCCGTCGCAGACAAGGTCAAGAGCATCATCGTGGAGCAGCTGGGCGTCGACGAAGAAGAAGTGACGCCGGATGCGTCGTTCGTGGACGACCTCGGTGCCGACTCGCTCGACACGGTGGAGCTGGTGATGGCGTTCGAGGAGGAGTTCGGGATCGAGATTCCGGACGAGGACGCCGAGAAGATCACGCGCGTCAAGGAAGCGATCGAGTACATCGAATCGCACAGCAAGAAGAAGTGAGCCATTCGAGTCGGAGGCGGTTTGAGCAGGCGAGTCGTCGTGACGGGCGTCGGCCTCGTGTCGCCGCTCGGCATCGGGACCGAGGCGAACTGGGAGGCGCTCTGCGCGGGCCGGAGCGGCATCGGGCCGATCACGCAGTTCGACGCCGCCGAGTTCTCGGCGCGCATCGCGGGCGAGGTCAAGGACTTCGACCCGCTCGCGGTTCGTCGACAAGAAAGACGTCAAGAAGATGGACGTCTTCATCCAGCTGCGCCATTGCCGCGTCGCAGTTCGCGATGGATGATGCGAAGCTGACCGTCGGCGCGGAGATCGCGACCCGCGTCGGCGTCTTCATCGCCTCGGGCATCGGCGGGTTCAGCACCATCGAGCGCGAGCACAAGGCGCTCCTCGAGGGCGGGCCGCGGCGGATCTCGCCGTTCTTCATCCCGGCCGCGATCATCAACCTGGCCGCCGGCCAGGTCTCGATCCGGCTTCGGCGCGAAGGGGCCGAACTCGGCGACCTGCACGGCCTGCTCGGCGTCGGCGCACGCCATCGGCGACGCCTTCGAGATCATCAAGCGCGACGACGCCGACGTGATGATTGCCGGCGGATCGGAGGCCGCGATCACCCCGATGGGCGTCGGCGGCTTCGCCGCGATGCGCGCGCTGTCGACCCGCAACGACGAGCCCGAGCGGCGCCAGCCGGCCGTTCGACAACGACCGCGACGGCTTCGTCATGGGCGAGGGCTCGGGCGTCGTCGATCCTCGAGGAGCTCGAGTTCGCGACCCGGCGCGGCGCGCCGATATCTACGCCGAGCTGGTCGGCTACGGCATGTCGGCCGACGCGTTCCACATCACCGCGCCGTCCGAAGACGGCGACGGTGGGATGCGGGTCATGCAGACGGCGCTCGACCATGCCGGCGTGCAGCCGCCAGCAGGTCGACTACATCAACGCCCACGGCACCTCGACGCCGTTCAACGACAAGCTCGAGACGCTCGCCATCAAGCGGCTCTTCGGCGACCACGCGCCGCAAGCTGGCGATCTCGTCGACCAAGTCGATGACCGGCCACCTGCTCGGCGCCGCCGGCGGCCTCGAGGCGGGCATCACCGCGCTGGCGATCACGCACCAGATCATTCCGCCGACGATCAACTACGAAACGCCCGATCCCGACGTGCGACCTCGACTACGTCCCGAACACAGAGCGCGCCGCCGACGATCGAATACGCGCTGTCGAACTCGTTCGGCTTCGGCGGCACCAACGGCGCGCTGCTGTTCAAGCGGTTTGCCGAATAGCTATCCGCTGCCCGCTGCCAGCTTCCCGCTTCCCGCCACTGAGGGCGGGTTCACCGGTTAGCCTGAGTACGAGAGGGGAAAGCCGGCCGGGGTGCGGACCGGGCAGAGGTAACTGGGAGCGGGATTGCTGGGAGCCGGTAGCTGGCAGCTGATAACTGACAGCGGGAAGCGTGAAGCTGGCAGCGTGAAGCTGGAAGCGGGCAGCGGGAAGCGGGCAGCGTTATGAAAATCGCCGTCTGCATCAAACAGGTCGTGACCCGCGAGTGGCAGCTCCGTGTCAACGAAGCGAAGGACCTGGATCCGCGATCAGCGACGCCAGCTTCGAGCTGAACGAGCCTGACGCCTACGCGCTCGAGGAAGCGCTGCGCCTGAAAGAGAAGCACGGCGGGGAAGTGGTGGTCTGCTCGGCGGGCCGGCGCGGGTCGCGCAGGTCATTCGCGAGGCGCTGGCCCGCGGCGCCGACCGCGCCGATCCACGTCGAGTCGGACGCGCTCGGCGGCCGCCGACGCGGTCGGCGGTGGCGGAGGCGCTCGCCGCCGCCATCCGCGACGAGCAGTTCGACCTCGTGCTGACCGGGCTGCAGTCGGACGATCAGGGCTTCGGCCAGGTCGGCGTGATCCTCGCCGAGCGCCTCGGCATGCCGCACGCGACGATCATCATGGAGGTCCAGGTCGCCGACGGCGCGCTGCGCGTCAAGCGCGAGCTCGAGGGCGGCTGGTTCCAGTGGATGGCGCTGCCGCTGCCGGCGCTGCTGACGATCCAGAGCGGCATCAACCAGCTGCGCTACGCGACGCTCAAGGGGATCATGGCGGCCAAGAAGAAGGAAATCCGCAAGGTGGCCGCCGAGCCCGGCGACGCCGCGCGGCAGCGGATCGTCAGCGTCTACTTCCCGGAAAAAGGCAAGGAGACCCAGATGATTCAGGGCTCTCCCGCCGAGGCCGCCAAGGAGCTCGTCCGCGCAGCTGCGCGACGAAGCGACGGGTGATTCAGATGATTCTGGCCGTCGCCGAGCAGCGGGACGGGCGCCTGAATCGCGCCAGCTGGGAGGCGGTCGCGGCCGCACAGCAAGCTCGGCGGCCCGACCTCGAGATCGTCCTGCTCGGATCGGGGCTCGACACGGTCGCGGCCGGAGATGGCCGCCGCGGAGACCGGCGAAGTCGTGGTGGTCGACGATCCCGGCACTGGCGGAGTACACCGCCGACGGCTAGGTGCTGGCGCTGCGCGTCGCTCATCGAGCAGGAACATCCGTCGCACGTCTTCTTCCCGCACACCTACCAGACCCGCGATTTCGCGCCCGCCCTGGCCGCCCGCATCGGCGCGCCGCTGGTCACCGACGTGATCGCGATCAAGGGAGAGAGCGGCCGGCAGCTCTACGTTCGCCCCATGTTCCAGGGCAAGCTGCACGCCGACGTCGAGCCCGCGGGCCCGGCGCCGCACCTGCGTGACGACCCAGATCGGCGCGTTCCGGGCCGACGCCGCGCGCCGCGGCCAGTCCCGCCGCGACCATCCGGAAGGCCGCGCTGACCGTCGACGCCGGCGCCATCCGCCAGAAGCCCGAGGCGCCGTTCAAGGAAGCGCAAGCAGGCGGTCGATCTGTCGCAGGCCGAACGGATCGTCGCGGTCGGGCGCGGGATCAAGGCGACAGGAGCACCTCGCGATCGCCGAGCAGCTGGCCCAGGCGATGGGCGCCGAGCTCGCCGCGTCGCGCCCGATCTGCGATGCCGGCTGGCTGCCGATGGATCGCCAGATCGGCAGCTCCGGTCAGACGGTCGCGCCGAAGCTCTACGTCGCGCTGGGCATCTCCGGCGCCATCCAGCACCTCGTCGGCATGAAAGGCTCGCGCACCATCGTCGCCATCAACAAGGATCCGGAAGCGCCGATCTTCGAGATCGCCGACTTCGGCATCGCCGGCGACCTGTTCGAGATCGTCCCGGCGATAGTTGCGGAATTGAATAAATAGTCACCAGCTTCCGGCTTCCCGCTGCCGGCTTCCCGCTCACGGAGCAGGCCACGACGTCACAGCCGGCGCCAGGCAGCGGGAAGCGGGAAGCTGGTAGCTGGTAGCTGGAAGCAGGTAGCTGATGCCGCGCGAATCCCTCGACGTTGACGTGCTGATCGTCGGCGGTGGTCCCGCGGGACTGTCGGCGGCGCTGCGGCTGGCGCAGCTGCAGAAGGCTCAGCGGCGGCGAGCCGCTGGCGATCGCGGTGCTCGAGAAGGCGCGGGAGCTGGGCGCGCACATGCTGTCGGGCGCCGTGCTCGACCCGTCGGCGCTCTGCGACCTCGTGCCGGATTCAACGCGAGCGCGGCGCCCCGGTGTCCGCCGATGTCACCACGACCACGTCTACTTCCTGACCCGCTCGCGGCAAGATCGCGTTCCCGCTCACGCCGCCGCCGCTCAGGAATCACGGCCATCTACATCGTCTCGCTCAACCGGTTCGTCAAGTGGCTGGGCGGCCTGGTCGAGGCGGAGGGCATCGACGTCTTCACCGGCTTTGCCGCCGACCGAAATTCTCTACGACGGCGACCGCGTGGCGGGCGTCCGGACCGGCGATCGCGGCGTCGACGAAGCACGGCGAGCCGAAGCCGGCGTTCGAGCCCGGCGTGGACATCCGCGCCAAGGTCACCATCCTCACCGACGGCGTCCGCGGCAACCTGACCAAGGCGCTGGTCCGCCGGCTCGCGCTCGACGCCGGCCGCCAGCCGCAGCTCTATGCGCTCGGGCATCAAGGAGCTGTGGGAGGTGCCGGCCGACCGGGTCGCCGGCCGGGCACGCGTGATCCACACGCTCGGGTATCCGCTGCGGCTGGACGAGTTCGGCGGCGGCTTCATCTACGGCATGCCCGACGGCCGTCGTGTCGGTCGGCTTCGTGACCGGGCTGGACTACCAGCGACCCGATGTTCGATCCGCACATCGCGTTCCAGCACTTCAAGCGCCATCCGCTGCGTCGCCGGCGCTGCTCGAGGGCGGCGCAGTTGGTTCGCTACGGCGCCAAGGCGCTGCCCGAAGGCGGCTGGCACACCATTCCCGCGCGTCTATGCCGACGGCGTCCTGATTGCCGGCGATGCCGGCGGCTTCCTCGAATTCGATGCGGCTCAAGGGCATCCATCTGGCGATGCGCACCGGCATGCTCGCGGCGGAGAGCGCCTTCGACGCGGTCCGCGCCGACGATACCTCCGCGGCGCGGCTGCGCAGCTATGCGGACGGCGATCGACGCGAGCGAGGTGCGCCGCGAGCTGTATCCCGTGCGCAACGTCCATCAGAGCTTCGGCTATGGCCTGCTCGCCGGGCTGGCTTACTCGGGCCTGTCGCTGCGTCGCCGGCGGCTGGTGGTACCGCGACCCGATGCCGGCGCACGCCGGCTACGACCGGATGGCGACGCTCGAGGAGTGCTACAAGGACGGCCGGCCCGACATCGACGCCCCGCATCCGCCCGGCGAAGATCGATCGGCAGCTGACCTTCGACCGCCTGACCAACGTGCACTTCTCCGGCACGCGTCACGCCGAGGATCAGCCGTCGCACCTGATCGTCCACGACACCGACATCTGCCAGCACGCGCTGCCGCGACGAGTACGGCAACCCGTGCACGCGCTTCTGTCCGGCCAACGTCTACGAGATGGTCGACGCCGGCGACGGCACGCGCCGCCTGCAGATCAATGCCTCGAACTGCGTCCACTGCAAGACCTGCGACATCATGGATCCCTATCAGATCATCGACTGGGTGCCCCCGGAGGGGGCGGCGGCCCGCAGTACGATGGGATGTGATGCTTCTGCTGCCCGCTTCCCGCAAACGGGGACACTCATCTTTAGGCTAAGTTGTTGATACCACTCGATCGATTGCAAAAACCCTCTCGATCGTCCAGCCTCCTCTGCGCATCGAGCCCCTGGGTCGGCTTCGGTCAGCCGGAGGCGCGAGTCACTCCATTCATTGCTGCGAGAGAACAGTCGCGGCAGCCGCGCACCTGATGGCTGACCCGCTCACCCCGTCTCAGCGCCTTCAGACAAGGCTTATCGCCGCCGCAGTAGCGCCTGCCATCTCCGGGCTGTGCCGCACGCTGACCTGGAAGGTCGAAGGGGCCGCGCATTACGACGAGATTCTCGCCTCGGGCCGGCAGCCGATCATTGCCTTCTGGCACGGACGCATCCTGCCGATCACGTGGTATTTCCGCCGCCGCGGCATTGTCGCGCTGACGAGCGCCAACTTCGACGGGCAGTGGATTGCGCGCGTGATCGAACGCCTCGGCAATCGCACCGTGGCCGGGTTCGAGCTCGCGCGGCGGCATGCGGGCGCTGCTGCGCCTGGCGCGCGAGATTGACGACGGCCATCCCGTGGCGTTCGCGCTCGACGGTCCGCGCGGCCCTTCCAGGGTGGCGCAGCCGGGGGCGCTCTGGCTCGCGGCCCGGACCGGCCATCCCATCCTTCCCGTGCACGCCGAATCAAGCGCGAGCTGGCAGCTTTCGAGTTGGGACCGCACGCACGTGCCGCGGCCGTTCAGCACCGCCGCGCTGGTCATCGGCCGGCCGTGGCTCGTCGCGCGCGATTCCGAGAACCCCGGCGATCGAGGCCGCCCCGAACTCGAAGCGCGCCTGGCGGACTGCGAGGCGCGGGCGCGGCGGATGCTGACGTAGCCGGGGCGCCCTCCCACCTTTCTGGGCATCCCAATCGGTCCTGCGGATCGCCCAGGCCCACGCCCCGATTTGAAGGGCTCTGGCCTTGGCCATGTTTCTTTCGTCAGACGGAAGTCTCCACCAACGAAACCTTCGTTCCTTGACTTGCGGATTCCGGCCATCTTTCTTCCGCGCCGCGTGGCGCCAGGCTTGCTGGTGGCCGGGAACCCGCGGCAGCGCGGGTCAGGCGGTAGCCCCGTCCTCCCGCCGTGGGGCGCCGAGGCCCGCAAGTCGTTCCGATCGAAGGCCTCGCGGCATTTGGGCGAGCAGCTACGGAGACACCGATCGCTACTCGCATTCGCTCACACTTCCGATCGCCGCCGTTTGCGCGGCACCACGCCCGGCGGCTGAAGGCGTTCGTCTATGCCGCGCTGCTGGCCCTCGGGACAGCGGCGATGCTGGCCGCCGGCTCCCTGACCGCAGTGTCGCCGGCAGGCGCGTCGTCCCAGGTCCCCGTGATCGTCACGGGCACGGGATTCGATGCCAGCGCGGCCAATAACGAGGTCACGTTCGTCCACGTTGACGGGACGGTCAAGTCGGTCCTCGGCGAAGTGGTCGGCGCGCAGAATGCGTCGACCGGTCAGCGCACCCTGACGGTGCGCGTCCCTGCCGGCCTTCTTCCAGGCCGGGTCGCCCTGAAAGTTCGTAACCTTGTCACCAGGCAGGACAGCGCGGGCGTCAGCCTGGAGGTGCTCGCGATCGCGCTGCCGGAGACACGCTCAGCCGTCCCCGGATCGTCCGGTGTGCCGATCCGGATCGCCGGCTCTTCGAACGTGGTCTTCGTGGCGGGGAAGACGACCGTGTCGTTTCCGGGCGGCACGGGAATCACCGTTACATCGACGACAGTTGAATCCGCGACCACGCTGGTCGCCACGGTCAACATTGCGTCCACGGCGGCCACAGGCGCCCGCAACGTCCAGGTCAAGACCAGTACCCAGACCGCGCTCCTCCCCGGAGGCTTCGAGGTGACGGCTCAACCGCCGCCCCCTCCGGTCAACCACGATCCGACGGCGTCGGCCGGCGGGCCGTACTCGGGAGTAGCCGGCAGTGCGATCGCGTTCTCCGGATCTGTCGCTGACCCCGACGCCACCGATACCCTGACCGCGACCTGGGATTTCGGCGACGGGACCTCCGGAAGCGGCGCATCGACGACGCACGTCTACGCGGCCGCCGGCAGCTTCACCGCGACGCTGCGCGTGACCGACGGCCGCGGCGGCAGTGCGACAGCGACGGCGGCCGTCACGATCAGCGCCCCACCGCCGCCCAATCGCCCGCCGGTGGCGGTGCTGGTGGCGCCGGCGGATGCCGTCGTCGGCGACGCCGTCACGCTCGACGGACGCGGCTCGAGCGACCCCGATCAGAACCCGCTGGCGTACTCGTGGGCGTTCGGCGACGGCGCCACGACGCCGGCCGGCCCGTCCTCCCTGACGCACGCGTACGCCAGCGGCGGGAAGCTTCACCGTGTCGCTGACCGTCACGGACGGCCACGGCGGTTCCGATACCGCGACCGCCGTCATCAGGGTCGCGCCCCGTAACACCGCGCCGGTCGTCAGCGCCGGACCCGATCAGACCACCACGTTCCCGGCAGGGGCCACGCTCGGCGGCACGATCCAGGACGACGGCCTGCCGGCGGG
Organism: uncultured Acidobacteriota bacterium; assembly: GCA_963750475.1. GTDB lineage: Bacteria > Acidobacteriota > Vicinamibacteria > Vicinamibacterales > 2-12-FULL-66-21 > JALZOC01. The sequence continues at coordinate 3,700,690 of CAVVQQ010000002.1, read as the reverse complement.
TGCGCCGCTGACGGCGGGTTGGACGATGGTGAGCGGGCCGGGGACCGTCAGCTTCGCGAGTGCCAGTGAGGCGTCGACGACGGCGACGTTCGCGCAGCCCGGTACGTACGTGCTCCGGCTCACCGCCAGCGATTCGCTCCTCTCGGGAAGTGACGACGTGACGATTACGGTCCGTCCGAATGGGGCGCCGACGGCCCGGCCGGGCGGGCCTTACGCCGGCGTCACCGGCACGGAAATCGCCTTCGACGGTACGGCCTCGAGCGACCCGGAGCAGGAGGCGTTGACCTACGCGTGGAGCTTTGGCGACGGCACGACCGGGACGGGGCCGACGGCGGCGCACGCCTACGCCGCCGCCGACATCTATACGGTCACGCTGACGGTGCGCGACCCGCAAGCGCAATACCGGTACCGCGACCGTGCTCGCGACGGTGACGCAAAGCAACCGGCCGCCGGTCGCGAGTGCCGGCGGGCCTTACAGCGGGAACGCCGGCGCGACGCTGGCCTTCTCGGCCGCGGCCTCGAGCGACCCGGACGGCGACAGCCTGACCTTCGTCTGGAACTTCGGCGACGGAGCGACGGGGAGCGGCGCGGCGCCGACCCACGTCTACGCGGCCGCCGGCACTTACACGGCGACGGTGACCGTCACCGACGGGCGAGGCGGCAGCGCAACGGCCACGGCGGCCGTCACGATCGGCACCCCGCCGCCGCCCAATCGCCCGCCGGTGGCGGCGCTGGCGGCTCCGGCGGATGCCTTCGTCGGCGACGCCGTCACGCTCGACGGTCGCGGCTCGAGCGACCCCGATCAGGACCCGCTCGCGTACTCGTGGACGTTCGGCGACGGCGCCACGACGCCGGGCGGCCCGGCGCTGCTGACGCACACCTACACCACGCCCGGCATCTTCACCATCTCACTGGTGGTCGCCGACGGGCACGGCGGGACGGACACGGCAACAACGACCCTCCGCATCGCCGTGCGCAACGCCCCGCCGCTCGTCAGCGCCGGGCCCGCCCGTGTCATCACCCTGCCGGCCGGCGCCACACTCACCGGGGCAGTGACCGACGATGGGCTGCCGGCGGGGAGCGTGGTGACGCTGGCGTGGTCGAAGGTCAGCGGTCCGGGGCTGGTGATCTTCGCGGCGCCGGCCGCCGCGACGACGACCGCGACCTTCTCGCTGCCGGGGGCGTATGTCCTGCGTCTGACCGCCAGCGACTCCCTGCTGGCGAGCACGAGCGACGTCGCCGTCACCGTCAACGTCAACGGCGCGCCGGTGGCGCGCCCCGGCGGCCCCTACGCCGCGGCCACGCTCGAGTCGATGACGTTCGACGGCACGGCCTCGAGCGATCCCGAGCAGGAGGCGCTGATCTACACCTGGAGCTTTGGCGACGGCACGACCGGGACAGGGCCGACGCCTGCGCACGCCTACGCCGCCGCCGACACCTATACGGTCACCTTGACGGTGCGCGATCCGCAGGGCAATACCGGCACCGCGACCGTGTTGGCGACGGTGACGCAAGGCAACCAACCGCCCGTCGCCCATGCCGGCGGCCCCTACAGCGGGGACGCCGGCGCGGCGCTGGCCTTCTCGGCCGCCGCTTCGAGCGACCCGGACGGCGACAGCCTGACCTTCGCCTGGGACTTCGGCGACGGCGGCTCCGCCGCCGGCGCGGCCCCGACGCATGCCTACCTCGGACCTGGCACGTACACCGTGACGCTCAGCGTCTCCGACAGCCATGCCCACAGCGCCACGGCCTCGACCTCGGCGGTGATCGTTCCGGCGCAGGACCGCGCGCCGCCGGCGGTCGCCCTCTTCGGCGCCAGAGAAGCGTTGCCCGGCACGGACGTGCTGATGACGGCCTCGGCAACCGACAACGTCGGCGTCACAGCGGTGACGTTCGAGGTCAACGGCGGCGCTCCGACGACGTCTCTGCAGGCGCCCTACGAGCGGCATCGTGACGATCCCGAGCCTGGCCAGCCCCGGCGCGACGGTCGACGTCACCGCCACGGCACGGGACGCCGCGGGCAATACGGCGGTGGCGCACGCGTCGATCGTCATCGTCGCGGCGCCCGACACGCAACCCCCGACGGTGGCGATTTCCCTGCCGCCCGGAGCTTCGCCTGGCGCCACTGTCCATCTCTCGGCCACGGCGTACGATGCGGGGGGCGTCGCCTCGGTGACGTTCCTGAACGGCACCACGGTCATCGGGATCGACCGCACGCCGCCGTATGAAGCGACCTTTGTGGTTCCTGCGGGCGCCGTCGTCGGCTCGACGCTGGTCCTGACCGCGCGCGCCGCGGATTTTTCGAACAATGCGGCCGACAGCGTTGGTTCGCTGAACGTCGTCGCTACTCCGGATACCGAACCTCCAGCGGTGCTGCTGTCGGCGCCGGCGGAGATCCTGGCTGGCGCCATCCTCCACCTGACGGCGACGGCGACCGACAACGTCAAGGTCAGCTCGGTGCTGTTCATCGTCGACGGCGTCCCGGTGTCCACGCTGGTCGACGGCCCATACACGCTCGACGTCGCTACGTCGAAGGCGCCGGGGTCCGTGATTCATAGCCGCGCGATTGCCACGGACGCCACCGGGCTTCAGGCGTCGAGCGACGCCGACACGCGCGTCGTCGCCCCCGCCTCCGGCACCGGCGCCATCAGCGGCGAGGTGTACGACGACGGCACCGGGCTGCCGCTGGCAGGGGCGACGGTGGTGCCGGTCGCTCCGGCCGCCGCCCCCGCGACCGCCACGACCGACGCACAGGGGCGCTACGATCTGCCGGCGGACGCAGGGGTCAGCCGGCTGCGCATCAGCAAGCAGGGATACACCACTTCCGATCGCGTCGTGATTGTTCAGGGCGATCTGGCCGCGGTCCCGGTTGACGCGCGGCTGACGCCGGTTGCGGGCACGGCTCGTATGGTGTCTGCGGTCCTTGGCGCCTCGATCACCGGGGGCGCCGCCACACTGGCTGTCACGCCCGGGGCGCTGCTCACCGACACCGCGCTCGAGATCGTGCCGATTACCCCCCAGGGGCTGCAGGGTCTGCTCCCGCGGGGCTGGTCGCCGGTCGCCGTCGTCGACGTTCTGCCGCACGGCGTGTCCTTCGGCGGCGGACAACGTCTGACGGCGGTCGCCGATGGACTTCCACCGGACGCGCTGCTCCTGTTGGCCGGCTGGGATGAGGTTGCCGGCGCCTGGCGCGCGATCGCGCCGTCAGTGGCGGGCCCGTCCGGCGCGCTCGCGGCCACGATCGACAGCTCGGGGCAGTTCGCGTGGCTGCTGGCTGACACGACTCCCGTCGCGCCGCCGGTCCCGGTGCCGGGCGTGCTCGTCGGCGGGGTGGATGACGGTGGCCTGCCGGACGCGGCAGCGGTGCAAATCGCGCCGCAGCCGCGCGTGGTGTTCTACAAGCCCGGCGTGCACTCGCAGGTCGCCGCGGCGCTTCGTCCAGGCGCGGCGACGTCGAGCGGCGCGATCCTTCGGTCGAGGATTACCGAGTCTTACCGCTTTGCCGTCGGCAGCGAAATTCACCGTCCGTCGTTCGACCAGGACATCGTCTTCTATCAGGCGCCCGGTCAGCCAACGCTGTTCGGCGCGTCGTTTCCGGTCACGCCATCGCTGATCTTCGACCCGCAGGATCTCCAGCAGGGTGTCATCGGCGTCGAGCTGCACACGCCGGCCGACGGCGGCGGTACGCCCCTCGTCGGGCCTGCCGGGGGGACCGTTCGTGCCGGGACCGGCGAGACGCTGCAACTTCCGCCCGCGGCGCTCGATCGCTCCGGTCCGATCTCGCTCGAGCCGTTGTCTGCGGCCGCGGCGGGCGTTCCGCTTCCGGCCAGCCTGAGATTCCTGGGCGCGGTCTCGATCGGCATTCCCGGCGGGAGGCTCCTGGCTCCGGCCGTCTTGTCGATCCCCCGGCCGGCGTCGTTCGACGAGGCCTCACCGGTGATTGTTCTGCGGCTGGCCGAGGTGCAGCAGGCGACGCGGCTGGTCCTGGTCGGGACGGGCCGGGCGATCGGTTCGAAAGTCCAGTCCGAGCAAGGCCTGCCCGGATCGGCGGTGCAGCTGGATGGGATCCTGGAGGGCGGCCGCTACATCTTCGCGCAGGGAGTCGCGCCGCTCGGGTTCGCGGCCGGCATCGTCGCGAGCGACTCGGGCGCTCCGACCGCGAATGTGCTGGTCTCGTCCGACGGCCTGCCGGTCGTCGGGATATCCGCCGCCACAGGGCGGTACGTCATTGCCGGCCTGCCCGGGTCCGTCACGCTGACCGCTCTCGATCCGTCATCGCTGGCGGTCGGAAGTGCGCAGGGCAGCCTGCCCGGAGCCGCGACCGCAGCGATCGATCTGCGCCTGGCGTCGCGGACGCTGCAGGTGGCTTCGATCGCGCCGGCCGACGGGGCCATTTCCGTGGGGCTGTCGACGCCGGTCACGGCAACGTTCTCGGCGCCGCTCGACCCCGCGTCGATTGCCGGCCCCGGCGTGGCGGCGCTGACGATCACCGATTCGGCGGGGACGGTCGTCGCGGGTTCGCTGACCTTGTCGGAAGGCAGCCGCAAGCTGACATTCAGGCCGTCCGCACCGCTGCTGGCCGACACCGCATATCTCGTCACCGTCACGACCACGGCCCGGGACATCACCGGCCGCGCGCTCGGCGCGCCGGTGATGAGCCATTTCCAGAGCCTCGACACCTCGGCGCCCGCGCCGCCGGCTGCGGGGGCGCTGTCGGCCTCCATTCCGGATGCTGGAGGATTGACGACGGTCAGGGCGACGCAGGGCACCGCGGACCCGCACGATACCGTCCAGATCCTCAACCTGACGCGCCACACGTTCTTTCCCGCGCTGGTGAACCCGGACGGCAGTTTCTCGGCGACCTTCACCGTGAGCCGGGGCGACCGGCTGCAGGTGGCAATCACGCTGACCGCAGCGGCAACCAGACGCTGGTGCCGCTGCCGGCGTTCTCCCAAAGCAATGCGGATGGGAGCGTCTCGACGGTGGTTGGCGCCGAAGGCGGGCGCGTCGGCGGTCCCAACGGCATCGCCGTGGATGTGCCGGCCGGTGCGCTGCCGGACGGCACCGTGGTGACGGTCAACTCCGTGGACGAGGCGGCGTTCCCGGTCAAGCTGACCGCGGACCAGCAGCGGTGGTTCGCGTTTGCCGGCGGCATCCGTCTCGATTTCGGCGGCGTCACACCGGCGCAATACGTCAACGTCTCGATACCCGCCGTCGGCGGCGAGACGCCCGAGGACCGCTGGATTGTCGGACAGATTGTGCAGGCTGGCGCCCGGCAATTGCTCAATGTCGTCGACACCGCGCGGATCATCGACGGCCGCATCACGACGTCGTCGCCCCCCTGTCCGGGAGTCCAGGCGGCGGCGCTCTACGGCATTCTCAAATCGGCCGGCCCGATCGGGGTCAATTACGGGCGGTTCACGAACCCGACTCCGGCGGCAGCCGGCATGGTCGTCGGGTTCTCGCAGCCGATGCTCGGGGCGATGATTGCCTTGCCGTATGCGCTGATGGCGACGCCGACCCCGGCCGATGTCTGCTTCCCCGTACTCTCCGGACGAGTCACGGTGCAGCCGAACAGCCAGAAAGTGGTGCTCGACGCCGTCGCGTTCACGCCGCTCGACCGGGAAATCATCATTCGCAACATCGTGCTGAACCGCGAGTTCCACTTTCCCCGGAACGTCGCCGAGTATCGGTTCCTGGTCGACGGGACGGTCGCGGATACCTTCAATGTCGCGGTGATCGTCAACGGAACCGAGCAGCGCGCGGCGTTCACGCTGAGCGCCGCCGGCCCGGGGCTGGTCAACGTCCGGCTCGACATCTCGCGCCTCAACGTGTCGGTGTCGGAAGTGGTCATCCGCAGCCTGACGCGCGGCTTCGAGCGTCGTTTTCCGCAAAGCACCGCCGCCGTCAACCTCGCCGTGCCCGGCGGCTCGGGCGACGGCTACGAAGTCACCATCGTCGACGCCGCGGGCAACCCCCGCCGGGTCGAGGCGAACGCGGTGGTGTCGTCTTCCGGTCCCGGCAATCTGCTGGCGCGCACCCTGCCCGGGACGATCGATCCCGACACCGATGTGACCCTCGACGTGCTCGACAGCCGCGGCGCCGTGGTCGATTCGAAAACGCTGACGGACAAAGTGACCAACGGCGGCTTCACGTTCGACTTCGATGATGAGCAGCCGGACGTTCATTTCTACCGCGTCATGGTCGCCTACCGCGACGGCCGGGCGCCGGTCTCGATTGGGATTCCCAGCGTCGTCATCGCGATGTCAGAGCCGGTCTCCGGACGGGTGATCAGCACGACGAACGCCCTCGTCGCCGCGGTCGATGAGCCCTATAACCTGGGCGCCATCAAGACCGACGTTACGCCTCCTTTCGTGACGAAGTTTCCCGAGCCGGCGGATGACTTCGACCCCGTCGATCCGCTGACCTTCACGTTCTCCGAAGGCATTGACCGGGTGACCGCACTCTTCGGGATGCTGCTCGAGGACGAAGACGGCAAGAACGTGGCGGGCACGGCGCGCCTCAGCAACGGCAACCGGACCGTCACCTTCGTACCGAACAGCCCGCTGCGCATGGGCGCGACGTACACGCTGCACTTGAAGAGTCTCGCCGACGGGTCGGGGAACCGGATGCCGGACCGGTCGTTCGAGATCTCGACGCTGAAGCCGGCGGCGCAATCGCCTGATCTTGCCGGGCTGGCGATCGTCAGGGCCCTGACGCTGGTCAGAAAGTCCCAGCCGGATGGCACGATCCGGACGTTCGGCTTCGGCATCGCGGGGGATTTGGGCCAGACGGCGCAGATGGTTGCGCTCGACATGACGGTTCCGACCGAGCCCACGCTCCTCAGCTCGACCTTCGTCGGGGATGGCGGCCGCGTCGCGGTGCTGCCGGATGTCGCAGGGCTGCCTCTTCACGGCGACAACCCCTGCGGGACCGGCAACTCCTTCTCGGGCGACCTGGCGCTGGTCGCGGCGTACGACGTCGGGAAAGGCGCGGCGGTGCGCTTCTACGACGTGTCCGATCCCGCGGCGCCGTGTGCGCTCGGCGCCAAGCTGCTGGCCTTCAACCCGGCCATTGGCCCGGCGCAAGGCGTTGTCGCCTCCGCGGACGCGTTTGCGAGAGCCGTCGCGGCGCTGAAGAACGGCGACGGCTGGATCTCGTTCACCGCGGTGGACAACGTCGGCCTCATGCAGGTCGATATCGGGGACCACATCCCTGCCCTCAACGCCGACCAGCGCGTTCTTGAACCGTTCGCCAGCGGCAACTACGTGGACGTGGTGGCCGCCGGCGGCCGGCTGCTGGCCGTTCAGCGAAGCAGCCCGACGCTCGACATTTTCGATGGCAGCCTGACCCTGCTGTCGTCGACGCAGCTGCCGATGCGCGAGGCCCGGACGGTCGCCTACACCGAGGGAATGGCGATTGACTTCAACCACGATGGCCAGATCGGGCAGGACGAAGTGCGGAACTTCGCTTTTGTCGGCGGCACGGGGGCCGTCACCATCGTCGACATTACCGAGGCAGGGGCCCCGGTCGTCGTCGGAACCGTGGCCATCAACGCCACCGTCACGGCCATCGACGTCGATCCGGCCAGCCGGCGGCTGTTCGTCGGCGGTTACGCTTCAGACGCGGGCCAGGAGTGGCGGCTGACGATCATCGACCTCTCCGGACGGGACCCGTTCCCTGCGGTGGACGACGACGGCGACGGCAAGGACGACCGCATCACCTGGCAATCTCCACCGGGGGCGTACGGCGCCGGCGTCGCGACGTCCAGAGCCGTCAGGTTCGATACCGAGACCGGCACGCTCTACGTCGGCACCGCCAAAGGGATCGACGTCTATCGCATCGATGCGAACCTGCGCGGCGAGGCCACCTACACGTATTACCCAGGTGACCGAGACATCGGCCTGGACTACGTCAGATTCACGCCGCTGCCGATTCGCGGTGCGACCGTTGAACTGCACGACGGCGCGGACGCCGTCGTCGCGCGAACGACGACCGACTCGGAGGGACGTTACGCGTTCAGGGCACCGGTCGGCGAGCTCGTGAAGGTCGTGGTCGTGGCGGCGCTCGGCCAGCCGGGCAAGGAGACCGTCCGCGTGGTCGACAACACGAACAGCAACCGGCTCTGGGAGAAGGCGTCCGAGCCGTTCGTGATGCCGTTCCGCAAAACGCTCGATTTGTATGCCGAGACGACGTGGGATCCCGCGGCCGCGCGGTATGTGCGCCGCGACGGCGCGCCGTTTGCCATCCTCGACATGGCATTCCAAGCCCAGTCCGTGATTCACGGCGCCGATCCGACGCTCGTGTTCCCGCTGCTCAAGATGGCGTGGAGCCCGCGGAACCGGCCGAACGCCGGGCCGGCCAACGTCGCCGACGGTGCGATTCAGACGTCGCACTACAACTCGTCGGTCGGTACTCTGTTCATCCTCGGTGCGGAGAATGTCGACACCGACGAGTACGATCGGCAGGTGGTCCTGCATGAATGGAATCACTACTTCCAGGACAAGTTCAGCCGCGACGACACGCTCGGCGGCAGCCACGCGTTCAAGAGCATCATGGATCCCCGCGTGGCGTTCAGCGAAGGGTTTGCGACGGCGTTCGCGTCGATGTACACCGGTGATCCTCTCTATATCGACACGAGTGGACGGGCGCAGCGGGATCCATCGGTGACGGATCTCGAGAAGGACGCCTTCAAGGCGAGCGGCATGTATTCCGAGGACGCCGTCATCGAGCTGCTCTGGGACCTGTTCGATCCGATGGGCTCCGAGCCTGACGCCGAGAGCGAGACGACGATTGCCGACAACGTCGCACTGGGCTTCAAGCCGTTGTACGACGCGATGCGGGACGGCGTGAAGAACACCAGCGCCTTGACGTCCATTTACGCCTTCTCCAGCGCGCTGCTGAAGCCGTACCTGGCCAATCCCCTCGACAAGGCGACTGTGGCCGACAACATCATCGCTCTGGCGAACGCCGAGAACATCGATATCGAGCATGCGGACGAGTTCGAGCAGTTCACGACGAAGTCGATCTCCTTGCGGCCGCCGTTCGCCGTTCCGGTCGGACGCCTCTACACCTACGTTCCGGTGGACGGTACTCTGGTCGTGAACTTCGGCACCGGCACACCCTACGCGGGGACGCCGCTGAGGACCTTGACCGACTTCGACGCCGGCGGCGTCGGCAACCGGCTCTACGACCACATCTTCTTCAAGTTCACGGTCACGTCTGCGGGCACCTACGTCGTCACCGTGACCCCCACTGGAGACGAGGCGGTGCGGGCGTTTGTCAGCGCCAAGGGCAAGAAGACCAGTGGTGCCGGTTTCGGCCTCGGCGAGGCATCGGTTGTAACGGTTCCGCTCCAGCCGGGGACCTACGTCGCCGACGTCGCCACCTTTGCGTTCGCCGGCGGAAAATTCGTGCCCGGCGACGGGCACTTCACGATTCGTATCAACCAGCCATGAGCACGAAGAGCGCCGGAATTGGGTCGTGGGTGCGGGTGCTGATTGTGTCCGCGGCCGTGCTGGCTGGTCCCGGCACGGGTGCCGCGCAGAAGAAGCCCGATTACGCGCCGCTGACGGTCGAGGCGACCGACCCACCGGCAGACATGAAGCCCGGCGACGAGGTCGAGACCACGCTGCACTTCAGAGCGCTCGACGATCTGCAGCGCCTGGAGGTCTCGGTGGCGCCGTTCTTCGGCGTCGAGGTGGTATCGGCTACCAGGGAGGCGGTGTTCCTGAACGTTGCCGACGGCGACGCCCCTGAGTTGAAGGTGACGGTGCGCCTGGTGGACAAATCCGGATCGCTCGCCGTGACTTACCGCATCGTCACCGCGAGCGGAAAGTCGGCCGGGGCGACGACGCTCGAATTCGGTAAGCCGGGGAATTGACGGTGGCGCAACTCGGATGACCAGCATCTCCACGATGGTCGGCTCGCGACTGCGCCGTAGCGCGCGTCCCGAAGTCCGCCGGACACCGGTCCGGCTGTCGCGGCGCTCCAGCGGGCCCGTACTGGCGGTGCTGTCGCTGCTCGCCGTAGCGACCCTCGGTCGCAGCCCAGGACCGGACCCTCGGCAGGGAAGACATCATCCTCCTCGGCGTCGGGATGCGGGTCGAGCCGGCGGCACAGGTTGTCCCGCGCGACATCGCCACCATCGTCGGCACCTTCCTCCAGGCCGAGACGCCGCCGGGCGGGCTGCCGCCCTTTGCCCCGGACGCGGTCGTCAAGGGGACGCTGCGCGGTCCGGAAGTGCCGCTCGGCCGCGAGCTGACGACGGCGCCGAACACGCCGTTCGCGATCCCGCCGCTGACGGTGGCGGGCACCTACACGCTCGACGACATCCGGCTCGAGAGCGGCGGACGGATCCTGATGCGCGGCACGCCCGAGAGCGTGACGATCCAGGTGATCGACAAGCTGCTGGTGACGCAGGTGACGGCACGGGCACTGACCGCCCAGGAGATCCGCGAGAAGGGCATCGTCTTCGACAAGTCGAGCTTCCAGGCCTACAACTTCACCGCCGCGTTCGCCATCGAGGACAATCCGGTCCGGATCAGCTTTCCGGTCGTGCTGCCGACACTGCAGGGGCCCCAGGAGACGACCGTCGGCGGCGCCGATCTCGCGAGTATCGGCGCAGTCGCGCTGCCCGAGCTGAAGACGATCATTCCCGACACGCTGCGGCTGCAGACGCAGATTCCCAATCTGCAGGTGGTCGGGTTCACGCTGACGGTCGGGAGCCTCAAGGGGCAGACGCTCGTCGTCCCGCCGATTCCCGGCGTCGTCATCATCCCCGGCGACATCGGGTTCCTGAATCAGTTCTTCAGCGTGACGCTGATGGTCGGCAACGTCGCGCCGGCGGGCTCGAATCTGTCGGTGTCCGGCCTTACCGGCAGCATCCTGCTTCCCGCCGGCATCGATACCGTGGTCGGATCCGACGACGATCCGCTGCGAATGGCGCGGACGGCATCGGGGGAGAGCCCGCGGGTGCGGCCGATCGCGCAGCCGGGCGCCGACGGCAGGCTCGGCAGCGGAGACGACATCCTGACGCTGTCGCCTGGGGAAAGCGGCAGCGCGGAGTTCCTGGTCGAGGGCCGCCGCGAAGGCACCCACGTCATCGAGTTCGACCTGCGCGGAACGCTCGACGGCCTGCCGGGTGGCCCCGTCGCCATCACCGGCCGCGCCGCCGGGTCGGTGCTGGTGCGGAACCCGGCGTTCTCCCTGACCTTCACCCATCCGGAGGTCGTCTCGGCCGGCGAGCCGTACAGCCTCGATGTCACGGTCACGAATACCTCCGCGTCACCGGCCAACTTCGTCACCGTCAACCTCTTGTCTCGCAACGTTTCCGGGGCGGCAGTGGTCGGCGACGCGGGACGAAGTGTCGACAGCATCGCGCCCGGCGATTCGGCGACGGTGAGCTTCGACCTCGTCGCCCGCGTCACCGGCAGGGTGACGGCGGCAACGCTCGACAGCGACGCCAACGTCGCCGGCCAGTTCTCGCTCAAGACCGCGGTTGGCGAGCTTGGCGTGCCGGTGTCGCCGGACTCGCTCATCCTGCCCAAGGAGGCCAACGGCCTGCCGGCGGCGCTGCGGACGGCGGCGCTCGGGCTGCTCGGCAAGGCGTGGGCGGTCGCGACGGCGCCGGCGGCCGCGCTCCCGAAGAATGTGGCGAGGATGTCGAAGCAGATCGTCCTCGACCGGGCCGTCCAGGTCGCCGAAGCCGGGTTCCGCATCCAGCTTCACGAGCCGATTCCGGACAGCGTCGCCCAGCTGGCCTTCGACTTCATCGGCAGCGGCTACGCCCGGCTCGCCACAGACTACCCGGCACCGGCTGACCTCGCGTTCGCCCGCGCCGATTTCGCCGCTTTTGACGCCCTGCGGCGGCAGTCGGTGCGCGGCGACATCTTTGCCGGAGCGGCCGGCGCGATCCTCGGACCGCAGCTCGCGGCGGCCGACGCCGCGACCTTCCATCGCACTCTCGCCGAGCACGTCAGCGGGCGTCCGGCGCACCTCTCAATCGTGGTGGCGTCGCGGTCCGGCGCCCTGCCGGTCACGGTCAGCCTGCTGGACGCCTCCGGCCGCCGCGTCGGCGGCACCGACGCGGCCGGGAAAGTCATCAAGTCGATGCCGTACTCGGACTTCCTGCCGCTGACGGACAACGGGAACCGCATCGCCGAAGCAATCGTGCTGGCGGCGCCGGAGCCGGGCGACTATCACCTTCGATTTGCGCCCGTCGCCGGCGCCGCGGCCGGGACCCCGTTCGATGTCAGTCTCGTCGTCCCGGACGCCCAGGGTCAGCTGCGTCAGGTCACCTACGCCGGCCTCGGCGGAGAAGTGTCGGTCAGCTCCACCTTTGCCCCAGACGACCCGTTCCGCGTGCTGCTGGACCTGCCGATGACCGGCACGGCGACATCGCCGCGGCCGCCGTCGACGGACGCGCGCATCGTGCCACCGCCGCCGCGGGTGATTAGCGCCGTGCAGCAGGCAGAGGCCGACATTGCCAGCTGCGTGGCGACGATCGCTCTCGAGGGCGTGGCGGAAGCCGCGACGCTCCGCGCCCAGCTCGGACGCATCGTCGCCGTGCTCTTCAGCACCGAGGTGACGCCCGAGGCGGTTCAGGATCGCCTCGCGGCGAGCGCCATCACCCGGTACCTGGTCGACGGCAACGCCATCGTTGGCGTCGCGCTCCAGCCCGGCCGGCGGATCGCCTTCCTCGGCCTGCGGAATGCGGTCGGGCCCTTCGTCGCCACGGCAGATCACGATTTCCGGGATCGCCGACGCGCAGGGCCGCGTCATGGACGTGCAGACGCTGCCGATCGAAGCGAGCGTGACCGATCCCGCGGCCGTCGTCACCGGCCAGGTGCTGAGCGCCGAGGGGCAGCCGCTGCCGTTTGCCGACGTCCGGATGTTCATGAACTTCTGCGGCACGACGGTGGGCCTCGGGTCGAGCGTCGCCGACGCCAGCGGCCGGTTCGCGTTCGACTGGATTCGCGCCGGGGACGTCAACCGCGCCAGCGTCAGCGACCCGGTCAACGGCGACGGACGACGCGTCGACTTCACCATCCAGCGCGACGGCCAGCGGCTCAACGTCACCGTCGCGCTGCTCGGCCGCGGCACGCTCCGAGGGCGCACGCTCGGGGAGGACGGCCGGCCGCTGTCGAACACGAGCATCCGGGTGACGAGCCTGACCGACGACTCCACCTACGGCGCGACCAGCGATGCGGCGGGGCAGTTCGTCATTGCCAGGGTTCCGGCCGGAAACATCTTCATCGAAGCGGTCAACACCGTCGTCCGCGCCAAGGTCACCGCCAGTGACCTGATTCCAATCGGCGGCGCGACCACCGTCCGCGACCTGACGTTGCTCAACCAGGACACGCCGCGGGTCGTCGTCAGGAACGGAACGGTCACCGGGCATGTGCTGCGCGGCTCGGGGGGGGAGCCCGTGGTCGGCGTTCCGGTCATCGCGTACTACAAGAGCGGGAGCCAGCCGGGCGTCAACTGTCCGGGGAATCCGACACCGCCCGAATGTGCGGTGGCGCTCGATCGGACCGACGTCGGGGGAGCGTTCCAGTTCAGCCCGATCGCCGCCGGGCAGCTGCGGCTGTCGACCTTCGAACAGGCGACGTTCCAACAGGGCGAGGCGCGACTCACGCTCGCGCCGGACGCGGCGGTCGATGCGACCATCCTGTTCGCGCAGGGGCTCGGCACCGTCGACGGGAACGTGCTCGACAGCAGCGGCCAGCCGGTCGCCGGGGCGCGGGTCGGCGGCGGCCTGAGCCTGACGGTGACCGACGGCAGCGGGCACTTCCGGCTGACGGATGTGCCGATCGGCCATCGTGAGATCGTCGCCGTCAGTGACGCCCTGGCGACGACCGGGTCGGCGGCCATCGACCTGCTCCAGGCCGGCCAGGTCGTGAATGCCACGATCGTGCTCCAGGGCACCGGCTCGGTGGCGGGAACGGTGTACGCGGCCGACGGCGTAACGCCCCAGCCCGGCATCAAGGTTCACCTGTTCCACACCGTGGCGTTGGCCGATGGGGCGGGCATCAACGTCGACGCCGTTGCGGTGACCGACGCGGCCGGTCACTACTCGCTGCCATCGGTGCCGCTGCGGAACGACTACGCGCTGTCGGCCTTCAGGGCCGATTTCTCCGACGGCAACGTGAAGCCGGTCGTCCTCAAGTTCAACCATGAGGTGGTCCGCGGCGACATCGTCTTCCGCGGCGGCGGTGGACACATCCGCGGCGCGGTCTACGATGCCGACGGCGTGACGCCGCTGCGCGCGGCCGTCGGGATCTCCGGCGACCAGGTCGTCGTCGCCGGCGGCATCGTCGGGACCGCCTTCCAGCGCGTGACCAACTACCAGGTGACGAACACCAGCTTCGCGACCGGCGCATTCAGCTTCGACGGCGTGTTCGTCGGCCCGTTCACGCTCGCCGCCGCCGGGCAGTTCAGTCCCGATCCGATCTCGTTCGCGGGGGCCATCCCGTCGCCGGGCGCCACGGTCCGGGTGGACCTGCGCCTCCAGGCGACGAGCCGCATCCAGGGGACGGTGCTCCAGCCCGACGGCGTTACGCCGGTTGGGGCCAACGTCCTCGTCCGCTACACGTCGAAGGCGTTCAAGGTGGTGTGCGCCCAGTCCAGCAGCGTTCGGGTAGGAGCGCTGACGATTGAGCCAGGCAGCTGCCAGGACGTGCCGCAGGGTATCCAGGACGAGACCGTCATTACCGACGATCAGGGGCGTTTCCTGCTGCCGCTGGTCAACGCCGGCAGCTTCACGTTGACGGCCGAGGACCCGGCCACCGGCCAGGCAGGGCAGGCGGCGGGTGAGGTCACGCCGGGCCAGACCGCCGAACTCCCGGTCCGCCTGTTGCGGCTGCGCGCGGTCGTCGTGCGCGTCAGGGGCAGCGATGCCGTCACGCCAATCCCGGGCGCCAGGGTCGAACTGGCGCAGACCGAGTTTCCGCGCAAGCGCCTGACGGCGCTGGCGGACGCGGCGGGGGTGGTCCGTCTCGACGGCGGCGATTCACTGAGCGAAGGGGACCTGACCGTCCTCGCGACCGATCTGCGCAACGGCTTCGCCGGGCGGGCCACCGCCAGGGTCGCCGACGGCGAGGGGGACGTGACGGTCGATGTGTTCCTCTACAATGCCGCCGGCTCCGTCACCGGGCGGGTGTTCAAGAGCGACGGCCTGACGCCGGTGCCGAACGCGGAAGTGGTCATCAGCAACGATCGGGGTCCGCTTGCGCTCGGCATCACCGATGGCAGCGGTGACTACCGTGCGGATCTCATCCCGCTCGGTGCCTTCACGGTGGACGTCTTCGAGGCGGCCACGGCGCGACGCGGCCTGGCGTCGGGCCGGATCGACTTCGACCGGCAGGTGGTGCCGATCAATGTCAGCGAGGTTGGCCGCGGTCTGGTGACCGGGACGCTGTTCGAGTCCGGATCGCTCGCGGCGCTGCGCGGCTGGGACGTGGCGTTCGATCAGTCAATCAATACCGGCCGCCTGGTGCCGCCGCTCAGGGCGACCAGCGGCGTCGACGGCACGTTCTCGTTCCCGGGCGCGCCGGTCGGCGACTTTCGCATCCACGCCGGGAAATTGTTTGCGCCCGGAGAGCCGATCGGATTCGCCGATTCCTCCGGCCGGCTGCCGGGCGAGGGCCAGCGCGTCGATCTGCCGATCGTCGTGGAATTGCAGCGCCGCCGCGCCGGCCGGCTCGAGGGAACGGTGCGCAACCCCGACGGCACACCGGCGCCGAATGTCGCGGTCGACGTCTGCGCCAGCGATTGTTTCGAGTCGTACAACCGGCTGTCGGCCCTGTCCGACGCGCAGGGCGCGTTCGCGTTCGACTCGGTGGCGCTCGGCCGCTACACGCTCCGCGCCCGCTCCCAGGTGAACCGCAACGCCGCGACGGTCTACGGCACGCTGGCGTTCGAGGGAGACGTGAGCCGCGTCCTGCTGACGCTGGTCGGCGTCACGACCATCAGTGGCGAGGTCGTGCAGGGAGACGGCCGTCCGGCCGCGGGCGCGCAGGTCACGCTGCGCGGCGAACCCGCCTCCGGGTGCGCCGACGCCGGCAGCATCGATATCTGCACCGGCTTTGCGGACGGCAACGGCCGGTTCACCTTCATCAACGTTCCGGCGCGGACGTTCATCCTGACGGCGGTCGACCCGGTGACCGGGCTGAAAGGGGTGGCCAGCGGCAGCGTCAATCCCGGGCAGCCGTTCGACGTGCGGATCGCGCTCGAGCCGACAGCGCCGGTCTCCGGACGCGTGGTGCAGCCCGGCGGGGCGCCGGCCTCCGGCGTCACGGTCGGGCTGTCGCTGCGCCCGCTGCCCGGCCAGACGGAGCGTCACCTGTTCCAGGTGTCCGACGCCGGCGGCCGGTTCACGTTCGACGCCGTCGCGCTCGGCACCTACGACCTGACGCTCGACGACCCGCTGAGCCCCGGCACAGCCAGGAGCGTGCTGGTCCTCGCGGCCGCGGCCCAGCTGGGCGACATTCTCCTCGATGCCGCGCCGCCCTCCGTCATTGCGCTCGACCCGGTGCCGTCGTCGGTGCAGGTGCCGCGCAGCGTGGCGATTCGCGTCACCTTCTCCGAGCCGGTCGCGGCTGGGACCGTGACGCCGGCGACGGTGGCGCTGACCGGCCCGCTCGGAACCGTCCCCGCGACGCTGGCGCTCGGCAGCGGGGATACGGTCGTCACTCTCACGCCGCTCGATGCGCTGCGGGACCAGACGCGCTACGCCGTGTCGGTCCTCGGCGTGCAGGATCGGATCGGCCACGCGATGACGTCCGCCTACGTGGCCAGCTTCACCACGGCCGATGTGCTCGCACCGCAGGTGATCGAGGTCTCCCCCGGGGCGGGTGCGGTCGGGGTACCGCGCACCACAGCGGTGCGGGTGAAGTTCTCGGAGCCATTCGACGCGGTGCGATTCCGCGGGCCGCCGATCCGGGTTCTCCGCGCCGGCGTCGACGTCGCCGGCCGCACCGACATCGTGTTCGGCGGCACGACGCTCGTCTTCACGCCGCTTTCGCCGCTGCTCCCCGGCTCGGAGTACGAAGTCCAGGTGGCCGCCGCGTCGGATGCGTTCGGCAACGTCCAGCCCCTGGGTCTGGTCTACCGTTTCATGACCAGCGACGGAACACCTCCCGGCATCGCCGGCCTCAGCGTCGCAAACGGCGGTCGGGTCATCGAGAACGCCGTTGCCCAAATCGTGCCGGACCTCGGCACCACCCACGATGTTGCCGTTGTCGACTACTTCGTCAACGATCAGCCGGCCGCCGCCGTCCGTGCGGCACCGTTCGGGTTCAACCTCCAGGCGGTCTCTTCGCTCGGCCGGGCTGGAGACACCATCAAAGTGTCCGCCTTCGCCACCGACACGTCAGGCAACCGGTCGCTCCAACCCGCGATCCTGATCCTGACGATCATCGCCGACCAGCCGCCGATCGTGCGGATTCTTGCCCCGGCGCCGGACGCGCAGGTGCGCAACGGCGACCGGGTTGCCGTGACGGTCCAGGTCACCGATGACCTCGGCGCGACCCAGGTCGGCTACCGCGCCCAGACCGGACGCCCGCAGGACGCGGCGACGAAGTCCTTTGCCTTGGCCGTCACCGATCGCACCGAAACCTTCTTCTTCAACGTCGCCGCCGACGCCGTGCCGGGCTCGGGCATCCAGATTCAGGCGTCGGCTGAAGACGCCCGCGGCCAGGTCAGCACCGCCTCTCCTGTGACGATCACGGTGCTCGACGCCACGCCGCCGACCGTCACCATCACCGGGACGACGACGGGCAGCCGGGTGAGCCCCGGCCAGCAGACGAGCGCGGTCGTGTCCGCCCAGGATCTTGGGGGCATTCGCTCGATCACCTTCACCGCCGGCGGTGCCGCGGTCCGGACAGAGACGAGGATTATCGATCCGGCTCTGGCCTCGGCCGTCGGCGCGTTTGCCTTCACGGTGCCGTTGACCGCCCGGCCCGGCGACACCGTCACGCTCGATGCCGTCGCCACCGACGCCGCGGGCAACTCGACATCCGCCGCCCGGGTCCTGCTCCCGGTCGCCGACCTCAGCCCGCCGACGCTCCGGCTCCGGACCGCGTCGGGGAGCAGCACGATCGTCACGGGCTCGAGCGTGACCATCGTGGCGGAGGGAGACGATGAGTCGGCGGTTGCAAGCATTGCGCTCGCCGGCGAGGGGGCGTTCACCGTCGCTGACGCGCGCCAGGTCACGCCACCGTCCAACGCGGCGCGCATCGAGTTCGTGATCGCGGTGCCGGCAGGCCTCGCGGCCGGCGCGACGCTGGACCTCTCCGGCGTCGCCACCGACATCTTCGGCAACGCCAGCGCCCCGACGCGGCTGGTCCTGACGGTCACGACCGTTGCCGAGGTGTCGCTGCCGCCGTCGCTGCTGATCGCGGCGGGCGAAGAGGCACAGGTCGACGTGACGCTCGGCGCCCCGGCGCCGGCCGGCGGGCTGCGGATCGATCTGGCCACGGGCCAGGCGGACATCGCCGTGTCGGATGCCAGCGTCACCATTCCCGAGGGGGGACTGTCAGGGTCGGTCAGGATCGCCGGCGTCGGCGGCGGGACGACGACGCTGACGGCGCGGGTCGCCGGGACGGTCCGCGCCCTGATGACCGTTGTCGTGCGCGGCGGCGTGGTGACCGGCGTCGTCCTCAGCCCGGGCCTGGTGCCGGTCGCGGGCGCCGTTGTGACCGTCACCGAAGGACAGGTCGGCAGCGGACGATTCCGCACGGCGGTGACGGACGACGCCGGCCGCTACAGCGTCGAGGGGATCAACGGCAGCGCGTTTGGCCTCAGCGACTTCGTCGTTCAGGCGCGCGACCCGCTGACGCAGTTGATCGGCTTCGCCCGCGGCAAGCTGAGTGGCGCGAGCGGCTTCGCCCGGCAGGACGTCATTCTGTTGCCGGCGGCGACGGTCGGCGGCGTGGTCTACCAGCCAGGCGGAGCGGCACCGGCGGGCGAGGGCACACGGGTCGACATCTTCGATCCGCAGGACCGGCGCGCACCGCTCGAGACAGCGTTTACGGACGCCGCGGGCCAATATGAGTTCCCGCTCGTGACGCTCGGCACCTACGTGCTCGAAGCCTCCGACCTTGGCGGCAACCGCGGGCGGTCCGCGGCGCTGACGCTCATCACGACCGGGCAGCACGCCGTTGCCGACATCACGTTCCTCGGCCGCGGGGTGGTAACGGGCCGCATTCTGAACGGCACCGGCACGCCGATTCCGAACATCGCCGTCACGATCACGGCCTCGAGTCTGTTCGGGACGGCCCCGGACATCACCACCACCGCGGACGGCAACGGTGTGTATCGGGCCGACGGCGTCTTCGTCGGCTCCGTCGCGCGTGCTGGCGCCGCGAGCCGGGCAGCAACCTGGCGCGGCGCGGCCGCCGGCGCCATCGACGAGTCAGGGGCAGGTCCTGACCCTCGACGTCCGGCTGGCGGCGTCGGTCACGGTGCAGGGCACGGTGTTCCGCGCCGACGGGACGACGCCGGTGGCGCTCGCCGACGTGTCGGTGACGGTCTCCGGCGCTCCGCACGCCGCCACGACCGACGCGCAGGGTCGCTACACGATTCCGTTCGTGCCACTCGGTCCCTACACCCTCGAGGCGCGCGAGCCAGGCACTCGGGCGTTCGGCCGGACGACGGGCGTGCTCGTTGCCGGTGCGCCCGTGGTGACGCTCGACGTCGCGATGTTCCCGCAGGGCGCGGTCCAGGTGACGGTGACCGATGCGAACGGCGCGGTAATCGCCGGCGCGGCTGTGACGGTGTCGGTCAGCACCGCGTTCGGGGGTGACAGCCTCGACGGCGTGACCGGCGCGGACGGGACAGTGCTGTTGCTGAACGTTCTGGCCGGCAACCTGACCGTTTCGGCCCGGGCCAACGGCCTGTCAGGGAGCCTCTATTCGACGCTGGCCGCCGGAGAAGTGAAGCGGGTGACCGTACGGCTCGACCCGACCGCCAGTATCGCCGGCATCGTCCGGCTCCCTGACGGCCAGACGCCCGCCGAGACCGCCTCCGTCGCGCTCTGCGACCAGTGCGCGCACACCGCCGTCGGCCTCGACGGCGCCTACCGCTTCGACGGCTTGCGCGTGCCGAGCAGCCAGACGGTCGTGGCCTTCGACGCCCAGGGGCGGAAACGGGCGGTGGTCCGGAACGTCGCGCTGTCGGCGAATGGCCAGGTCGCGTCCGTCGACCTGACGATGGTCGGCCTCGGCACCGTGACCGGGCGTGTGCTCAATCCCGACCTCTCGAGCGCGTCGAACCTGGTCGTCATCGTCCGCGGCCTCAACCCGGATGTCGGGTCGTTCAACGCGCCGACCAGCGATGCCGCCGGCTTCTACCGGGTGGACGGGGTCGCGGTCGGAAGCGTCATTGCCAGTGCCGGCGACGCGTCACGTGGGCTGCTCGGCGAGGCGACGGGAACCGTCACGCGCGACGGCGAGACGCTGAATCTCGACATCCTGTTGAAGAACAACGCCGTCACGCTGCCGGTGACGAAGACCGACGGCAACGTCATGCCGTTCGACATCCAGCGCGACGGCTCGGTCCTCTCCGGCTACAACGGCCTCTACGTCGGCTTCTACGGCGGGCCCAGTTCCGCCTTCGTGCTCGACCTCGTCTCCCAGGGCGTCTCGTATCCCTTCACCGGTGCCAGCATCGGCACGACGGAGCAGGGCGGGCACGAGGTCGTGGTCTCGCAGAACGGTCTCGCCGGCCTCAACGTGACGCGCAAGGTGCTCGTCTCGACGGCATATTTCGCGCGCTACCTCGAGATTCTGTCGAACCCGACGGCTGCACCGATCACGGTCGATGTCAGGCTGCGGAGCACCGTGCGCGCCAACGGCGTGCTGGCGACCTCGAGCGGCGATGCGGCGTTGAGCGTCGCCGATCCGGACCAGCCGGACCGATGGGTCCTGTTCGACAGCGGCTTCGACGTCGACCCCTTTGCCGGCCAGTACACCAATGGCCTGCCGCAGGCGGGCTTCGTCTTCGACGGGCCGGGTGCGAGGACGCGGGTCTCGGCGCTGGCGTCCGACGGCCCGCCGTATTACGGGGCGCAGCAGCTCGGCTACTCCTGGAGCGGGGTCACGCTCCAGCCGGGTGAGACGGTCGCGTTCCTTCATGCCGGGATACAGCAGTACAACCGCGCCGCCGCGCGGGCATCGGTCGAGCGCCTCGTCCAACTCGCGCCGGAAATGCTCGACGGACTGAGCCCCGCCGAGATCGCGGCGATTCAGAACTTCGCCATCCCTGCGGACGGCACCAGTGCCGTGGCGCCCCTGCCTCGTCTCGACGGCACGATTTCCGGGCGCGTGCTCGAGGCGGACGGCGTCACGCCCGTCGCCTCCGGGGCCGGCTTCGGTTACTTGTTGAACGTCCGGTTCCGAAGCGGCAACGTGCTGTTCGGCCGCACCTATATGACCGGAGCGACCGCCTCCGGCAATTTCAGCTTCGGCCCCGACGGCGACGCGATCCACTTCACGGCGTCTTTCACGGTGCCGGTCGACAGCTTTACGCTCGAGGCGATCCACCCGGCGACCAACGTGCTGTCGGCGCCGACCGTCGGAAGCTTTGCCACCGGCCTGACGACGGCCGCCGCCAACATCGTCTTCAGCAACACCGCGATGCTGCGCGGCTTCGTGCGCCGCTACACGGGAACCCCGGTGGCGGGGGCGTCGGTGAACATCGCCGCGACGCTGTTCAGTGCGACGTCCGCGGCGACGCTGGCCGACGGCGCCTATGCCATGTCCGGGTTACCGGCGGGCCCGGCTACGGCGACAGCCAGCGTCCTGCACCCACAGTCTTCCCGGGTGCGTCTGCGCGGCACCGCCGCGCTGACGCTTGGCGCCGGTGACGTCCGCACGCTGGATCTGGCGCTCCAGCCGACCGGGCTCGTCTCGGGCGTCGTTCACACCGCGTCGGGTGCGCTCGCCACCAACGTCGCGGTCAGTCTGCTGCACGCGGATCCGATCGACACCTTCGGCACGCTCGACACGCGGACGGACTCGGCCGGGAGCTACACCTTCAGCGACGTCCCGGTCGGCGCGCTCGCCGTCGCGGCGGCCGACCCGGCGACGGGCTTCCAGGTCCAGGTTCCGGTGACCGTCGCCCAGGGTCAAACGTCTCGCGCGGATCTGACGCTGCTGGCGGTGGGCAGCATTCAGCTGACCGCGTCCTATGCGGGCGGCGGGGCAGCAGCCAACGCGCTGGTGCAGGTCCGGCGCTCGACGTGGATCAGTACGACTTCGTCGGGCGGACCGACGCCGCCGGGCGCCTGACCATCCCCACCGTGCCGCAGGGGGCATTCGTCGTCCGCGTCTCGCGTCCCGACGGAGCGCTGGGGTTGTTCGTGGACGTGGCGGGGTCGCTGGCATCGCCAGGAGAGGTTGTGCCGGTGGAGGCGGTGGTGCCGCCGGTGGGAACGGTTCAGGTACAGGTGAACTCGACCACCGGCCTGCCGGTCGGCGGCGCCGGCATCGCGAGCGATGCACGCTATGCCGGATACTTCGAGTCGGTGTGGGGTGATGCCGACGCCAACGGCCGGCTGACCATCCCGTCAGTTCCCGGCGACCGCATTATTACGGTGCAGGCGTTTTCGCAGGCCAATCGCTACGACTACCGCCAGGCGGCGGCACGGGTGACAACCGAAGGCGAGACGGTGACCGTCACCATCGTCCTTGGTGCGGTCGGTTCGGTGGTCGGGCAGGTCACCTACCGCGATGGCGCGCCCGCCGCCGGGGTCTCGCTGACGCTTCGCTCCGAGTCGCCGAGCTTCGGCGCCGGCGTGACCAGCGACGCCGCGGGCCGGTATCGGATCGATAGCGTTCCGCCGGGCCCGTTCCGTATTACCGCGGCCGACTATTACGCCACGCGCGCGGCCGGAGCCTTCGAAGGGGTGGTGGCCGCTCATGACGACGTTGTCTCCGGCGACATCGTCCTCGACCGGCTGCTGCCCCCGGCGACGCTCTCGGATGCCAACGGCTACCGCTATCGGATCAACGCCGACGCGACGCTTGGGGACTTCACGCTTGACCAGGCCTATCTGAGCTCTTCGGCGCTCCAGGTCACGCAGTACCAGGGCTTCACCGGTGATTTTGCGGCCGGCACCGAGCTCAATGGCCGCCAGCTGTCGGTCGGCAATTACGGCGGCGGCGGGCGGATCCGCGAAACGCCGGTCGGCGGGCTCTATGTGACTCGCAAGGTCTACGTGCCGGCCTCCGGCTACTTCGCCAGATACCTGGAGATTCTCGAGAATCGGTCGCCCGCGCCGGTGACCGTCGACGTCCAGCTCCGGCCGCGGTTCTGGGCCGGCGGCATCGCCGCGACGTCGGGCGGCAGCGCCACACTCACGTCGTCCGACCAGTGGTTCGTGACGTCCGGCTCGGCGTCGCAGCCGCTGGCCGCAGCGGAGGTGCTCGCCGGGGCCGGGAAGACGCCCTCGTTCGCGGAGTCGCAGGGCGGCGGATTCGACTTATCGGCCACCGTGCGGTGGGCGGGAGTGACGGTCAACCCGGGGGAGCGCGCGATCTTCATGCACTTCACCTCGCAGCAGGGCGATCAGGCGGCCGCCGTCGCGACGGCTGACCGGCTCGTCCAACTGCCGCTCGAGGCGCTGGTCGGACTGACGCCGGCGGACGCCGCCGACATCCGGAACTTCACGGTTCCCCCTGATTTGTCGAGCAGCGCGCCGCCCCTGCTGCAGGTGCGGGGACGGGTGCTCGCGAGCGACCGGACGACGCCGGTTGCCGGGGCGGCGGTGCTGGTGACCGGCAGCCTGACGCCCATCTTCAAGCCGACGGTGACGGTCATGACGGACAGCGAGGGGCGCTATGCCGTCGACACGCTGGCCGCTGGCCCCTTCACGGTGCAGGCGCGGTATGCACCCGCCGGGATTGCGACCGCGGTCGCGACCGGCAGCGTGACCGCAGGGTCCACGCCCGCCGTTCAGGATCTCGTCTTCGAAAGCACCGGGGCGCTGACCGGCACGGTGCGCCTCGCGGCCGGTACACCGGCTGGTCCCGGCACGGTCACCGTGACTGGCGGCGATCCAGCCTTCAGCCTCAGCCTGGCCACGGCGTCGGACGGGAGCTACCGCTTTGCCGCACTGCCCGCGGGCACCTTTGCAATCAGCGCCACCGTCTCCGGGAGGTCGTCGATCGCCAGTTCGGCGAACGTGGTCGAGGGACAGACCGTGGTCGCGGACCTGCGGCTGCCGGCCTCAGCCACGCTTCGACTCCGCGTACTGCGCGCCGATGGCTCGCCGCAATCGTCAGCCTACGCCTATGTCACGGACGCCGGCGGCTACCGGTTTGCGGGATACGTGGACGCCGACGGTGTGCTCCTCATCTCAGGAGTGGCCGAAGGGGCCTTCACCGTCCAGGTCGAAGGCGACCGATCGACGAGCCTGTCCGGCAGCGTGACGGCCGCGGACGACGGCGGGATCATCGACCTGCTCGTGCAAGCCGCGGCAGCGAGCGTGAGCGGCCATGTGACCGCGGCTGACGGCCAGACCCCCGTTCCGAGCGCGTATCTCCAGTTGATTGACGGTGCGACCGGCGCCGCCGCGGACGCGACCTTCGCCGACGCCACCGGCTATTACGAGTTCGCCGATGTCGTCCTCGCCGGCGGGACTTCGTTTGCGATCGTCGCGCACGCACCGGCGTCGTTCGCTCTCACGGTTCAGAGCGGGCCGCTGACGGCCGGCGCACCGGTCGTCGTCAATCTGTCGTTCCCGTTCACGTCGGTCCACGGCCATGTCGTCCAGGCGGACGGCGTGACGCCGGTCGCGTACGGCAACGTCACAGTCGGCCAGCCTGGCCCTGACGGACAGGTCGTGACGCTCTACGGCAACGTCGATCGGTTTGGCGACTACTCGATCTTCGGGGTCACGACCGGGCCGTTCGAAGTCATCGTCGTCGATCGCTACAGCAACATGACCGGGTTCGCGTCCGGCGTGGTGCCGTCGCTCGCCGCCAGTCCAACCGCTGACGTGACGCTTGGACCGACCGGTCAGGTGGTCGGTGTCGTCCGCGGCGCCGACGGCCAGCCGGTGCCGTATGCGGACGTCGCACTGTCGAGCAATGCGCTTGGCGTCAACGAGTATCGCTACGTCACTGCTGGACCCGACGGCAGCTACGGGTTCCCGCAATCGCCGGTAGGCGCGGTATCGGTTCAGGGATGCGGCAGTGTCGCGACCACGTATGCGTGCGCGGCCCGGACCGGAGCGATTGTCGCGGCCGGCGACACGGTCACACTCAATCTGCAGGTACGCGCCTTCGGCAGCGTGTCGGGCGTGGTCCTCGCGGACGACGGGATTACGCCGGTGGCGGGCGCCTATGTGCAGATCGCGAGTGGCGAGACCGGTCCGCTCGGCAGTTCCCGCAGCTACACCACCACGGACGCGTCTGGCGCATATGCGTTCGCGGATGTAGTGTCCGGTCCGGTGGCCGTGCGTGCGTATGCCCCGTCGACGTACGGGCTGCTCGGTGGGGCGGCGGTCACCCTCGCCCCGGGGGCGTCGCTCCAGGTCAACCTGCCATCCGGAGCGACGATCGATCCGTGCGCCTACCCGATTCTCAGCGGCACGGACGGCTTCCTCTACGGCCTCGGCTGTGACGGCGGGATCGCCGGCGGCGGGGCGGTCGACGGCCATCTCGGTGTGTCCTACGGCCGCTTCGGCCAGATCATGCGCATCAACGGCACCGCGGCTGGCGAGCTGGCGCCCGGTCAGCCACAGCTTGCGGGCCGGCAGCTATCCTACGGCGCGCAGGCGCAGGCTGGCGTCGTGACGACGCGCCAGGTGTACGTGCCGACGGCAGGCGGCTTCGCGAGGTTCCTCGACACCGTCACCAATCCGACCGCGGCGGCCATCACGCTGGAGGTTCAGATCGAGACTGTGCTGCCGGGCATTGCCTCAGTGCTGATCGACCCGGCGTCGACTGGCCAGCAATACGCTGTGACCGTCTCGGCGCCGGTGATCTCGGGTGGAACGACGCAGTCGAGTGCGGTGCTGGCGCACGTCCTGGGCGGCGCCGGGGCCGCGGTCGGCGCCACGGCGGCGCATTTCCAGCACCTCCTCGGCTCATCGGTACTGGCGCTACGTGGTGACGGTGGCACCGGGGCAGTCTGTATCCCTGATGCACTTCGCGGTGCAGCGTGAGCCGTCGGATGCGGCCGGGGCCGAAGCCCAGGCGAGGGCGCTCTCGGAGCTGACGGATCCCGATGCGCTGACCGGCATGAGTGCGGCCGAGACGGCGCGCGTCGTCAATTTCAGAATCCCCTGATGCGTGGCGTGTAGGTCTTTTACCCGAGGCGTATCAAGGTCCTGAGTCTGTCGGCATTACGGGTACAAAAGTCTGCCCGCCAGTACCTTTCTGGCGGCCATTGCTGAAAATACTTAGTGTTTTTTGCTGGTCGTGCTGGATGGCCGCTTGCTCAAACGGGGCCGGTGCCTGACCTCCCTGGCCACGGCGAGTTCTTCAGCCCCGCCCCGGGACGCATCGCTTCACACAACGTCGATCACAGACATCCGGGACGGCTCCGGCCCGCAGCCGAGATGTCAGGGGTAGTGCATGCGATTTCGAGCGGCAATGCTCGCAACGGTTCTCCTCGGCCTGCCAGGCGCGGCGTCGGCAGCGCCAATGACGATTGGGTCGTTCGTTTGGGGATACGACACGGTGTACGGCTCGGGGTCCACCTTTACCGTCTCCAATGAATCCATTTCCGACTTCAGTTCGGTGTTCATCGACCTGTATCAGGCCGATGCCTTCTACGCGTCGGGCGCCGACAGCGACCTCGGAGATGTCGCTTCGGGCACCACGACACAGAGTATCGAAGACTTTTCGTCGATCGTCGTGCCCGACGATGTCAGCCGCGCGCAGTTGCGATTCCAGTTCAACAACCAGACGCGCTTCTTTACGCTTTTCGCGAACTCGCTGGTCGGCGATCCGGCCAACTATCAGCAAGCGTCAATGGAATTGGTCGTCGACGATGATTCAGGGCCGCCCGCACCCGTCCCTGAGCCCTCGACGCTGCTGCTGTTGGGTGGCGGGCTCGGTGCGGTTCTGTTGAATCGCCTGCGGACGCCCCGCGGCGGCGTGTCGACTTCCAGCATCCAGGTCCGCCGGGAATAGGCCGCTTGCGACTTCGCGGCCTCACGTCCCCTGTCCGCGTCGACGGCGCACTCACGCGCGGTGTGAGGCTGGCCGCGGCATTCGCGGCGGCTGCGGCAGTGTCGGCGGCGCTGATTGCCGGATTGCTCTCCGGCGTGTCCCCCACCGGGGCGTCGGTCCAGGTGCCTGTCATCATCACCGGCACCGGATTCAACGGCACCGCCGCGAGCAACGAGGTGGTGTTCGTCCATGCCGACGGGACGACCCGCACGGCCCCCGGCGAAGTGGTCGGCGCCCTCAATGCCACCACCGGCCAGCGCACGCTGACATTGCGTGTCCCGGATGGTCTGCCGCCCGGCCGCGTCACGCTGACGGTCAGGAACACGGTCAGCAACGAAACCAGTGCCGGTACCGGCCTGGACGTCCTGGCCATCGCCCTGCCAACTGTCGCATCCGCCGCTCCGGGAGCGTCCGGCGTCCAGGTACGCATCACTGGTTCCTCCAACGTCGTGTTCCTGGCGGGCAAGACGACGGTGTCGTTTCCCGGGGGCACCGGCATCACAGTGGCGTCGACCACGGTCGAGTCGCCGACGAGTCTCGTGGCGGTCATCAACGTCGCGTCGACGGCACCGCTCGGCGCCAGGAACGTCCAGGTCAAGACCAGCACGCAGACCAGCCTGCTGATCGGCGGATTTCAGGTAGGGACCGCTCCGCCGGCCAACCGCAATCCGACCGCGGACGCCCACGGGCCGTATAGCGGTGTCGCGGGCACCGCGATCGCCTTCAACGGCAGCGGCTCGGATCTGGATGCCGGCGACGTGTTGTCGTACGCGTGGGCTTTCGGCGACGGCGGGACCGCGACCGGCGCCGCGGCGTCGCACACCTACGCGGCAGCCGGTTCCTACACCGCGACGTTGACGGTGACGGATGGCCACGGCGGCAGCGCGACCTCGACCGCGGCGGTCACGGTCGTGGCCGCGAACCGCAATCCGACCGCGGACGCCCACGGGCCGTACAGCGGGGTCGCCGGCACCGCGATCGCCTTCAACGGCAGCGGCTCGGATCCCGACAGCGGCGACATCCTGTCGTACGGGTGGGCCTTCGGCGACGGCGGCACGGCGACCGGCGCCGCGGCGTCGCACACCTACGCGGCGGCCGGTTCCTACACCGCGACACTGACGGTCACGGACGGCCACGGCGGCAGCGCGACCTCGAACGCGGCGGTCACGGTCGCGGCCGCGAACCGCAATCCGACCGCGGACGCCCACGGGCCGTACAGCGGCGTCGCGGGCACGGCCATCGATTTCAGTGGTACCGGCTCGGATCCCGACAGCGGCGACATCCTGTCGTACGCGTGGACGTTTGGTGACGGCGGCACCGCGATCGGCGCCGCGGCGTCGCACACCTACGCGACGGCCGGTTCGTATACCGCGACGTTGACGGTCACGGATGGCCACGGCGGCAGCGCGACCTCGACCGCGGCGGTCACGGTCGTGGCCGCGAACCGCAATCCGACCGCGGACGCCCACGGGCCGTACAGCGGGGTCGCGGGCACCGCGATCGCCTTCAACGGCAGCGGCTCGGATCCCGACAGCGGCGACATCCTGTCGTACGCGTGGACCTTTGGCGACGGCGGGACCGCGACCGGCGCCGCGGCGTCGCACACCTACGCGACGGCCGGTTCCTACACCGCAACACTGACGGTCACGGACGGCCACGGCGGCAGCGCGACCTCGACCGCGGCGGTGACCGTCGCGGCGGCGAATCGCAACCCGACCGCGGACGTCCACGGGCCGTACAGCGGGGTCGCGGGCACCGCGATCGCCTTCAACGGCAGCGGCTCGGATCCCGACAGCGGCGACATCCTGTCGTACGCGTGGACGTTCGGCGACGGCGGCACGGCGACCGGCGCCGCGGCGTCGCACACCTACGCGGCGGCCGGTTCCTACACCGCAACACTGACGGTCACGGACGGCCACGGCGGCAGCGCGACCTCGAATGCGGCGGTCACGGTCGCGGCGGCCAACCGCAATCCGACCGCCGACGCCCACGGGCCGTATAGCGGGGTCGCGGGCACCGCGATTGCCTTCAACGGCAGCGGCTCGGATCCCGACAGCGGCGACATCCTGTCGTACGGGTGGGCCTTCGGCGACGGCGGCACGGCGACCGGCGCCGCGGCGTCGCACACCTACGCGGCGGCCGGTTCCTACACCGCAACACTGACGGTCACGGACGGCCACGGCGGCAGCGCGACCTCGAATGCGGCGGTCACGGTCGCGGCCGCGAACCGCAATCCGACCGCGAACCCGGGCGGCCCATATGCCGGCGCCGTCAACGCCGGTATCGTCTTCAACGGCACCGGTTCGGCGGACCCGGACGGCGACCTCCTCAGCTTCGCCTGGAGTTTCGACGACGGCACCGCGGCCTCGGGGCCCGCACCGGTACATGCCTTCGCGCAAGCTGGCCAGCACACCGTCACGCTCCTGGTCAGCGACAGTCGGGGAGGGACCTCGAGCGCCTCGACGCTGGCAAGCGTGACCGCCGCGGCCGCTGCGCCCGGTAACCACGCACCTGTCGCGAGCGCCGGCGGTCCCTACAACTCCACCGTGCAGACCGCGGTCACATTGCACGGTGAGGGCTCGGGCGACGCCGACAACGATCCGCTCACGTTCGCCTGGTCGTTCGGAGACGGCACGACCGGCTCAGGCGCGTCGCCTCTCCACACCTACACCGCGCCCGGCCGCTATACCGCCACGCTGCTGGTGACGGATGGTCGCGGCGGCTCCGACACCGCCACCACCGTCGTTGTCGTCGGGGCGGCACCGCAGGCGGCCAACAACCCGCCGACCGCCGACGCCGGCGGCCCGTACACCGCAGCGGCCGGCAGCGCGATCACGCTCCTCGCGTCGGCATCGGATCCGGACGGCGACACGCTCAACTACGCATGGAGCTTCGGCGATGGGTCGAGCGGCGACGGTCCGACGCCGACGCATCAATATCTGAACGCCGGCAGCTACAACGTCACTCTGCTCGTCACCGACGGCCGCGGCGGTGCGGTGGCGGCCGCGACGACGGCGATCGTCACCGCCGTGGCGGGCAACCAGCCGCCGACCGCCCAGCCGGGCGGGCCGTACCTGGGCGTGGCCGGCCAGCCGCTCGCGTTCACCTTCTCGGGCGCCGATCCGGACCAGGATTCCCTGACCTTTGCCGCACGCTTCGGCGACGGTTCCGAGGGCGTCGGCACAAGTCCGTCGCATACCTACGCGCAGGCCGGCACCTATCTCGTGACGCTCGTGGTCAGCGATGGCCGCGGCGGCGTCGTGTCGGTGACGACTGCGGCCGTGATCTCGGCGGACAGCGCCTCCGGCAATCATCCGCCGACCGCGAAAGCCGGCGGTCCCTACTTCGCGATCCTTGGACAGCCGGTGACACTCGACGGCAGCGGCTCGACGGATCCGGACGCGGCCGACACCCTGACGTTCGCCTGGACGCTCGGCGACGGCGCGAACGCAGTCGGGCCGCAGCCCTCCCATCTGTTTGCGGCAGAAGGCACCTACCCGGTGGTTCTGCTCGTGAGCGACGGTCAGGGCGGCACATCCACCGCATCGACGACCGTCATCGTCAGTCCGGCCAACGTGCCGCAGAATCAAAACCCGCGCGCCAGCGCGGGCGGCCCGTACTCCACGACGCTCGGCGGTTCGCTGGTATTCAGCAGCGCCGGGTCGTCGGATCCCGACGGTGACACCCTGACGTATTCGTGGAACTTCGGCGACGGCACCACCGGCTCCGGCGCCGCTCCGTCCTACACCTACACCGCCGCCGGCGATTACATCGTCAGCCTGCTCGTGACCGATGGGCGCGGCGGTTCCGCGACGGCGTCGGCCGAGGCGCACGTCACGCCTCCCGCCGCCGCGAACCGACCGCCGGTGGCGAATGCCGGCGGCCCTTACAGCGGTGCGCCGGGGGCCGAGATTGCCTTCTCTGGCGCCGGATCGAGTGACCCGGACCAGGATGCCCTGGCGTACGCCTGGAACTTCGGCGACAACTCGCAGCCGGGCAGCGGTCCGGCTCCGACGCACGCCTACACGAACAGCGGCGCCTACACCGTAACGCTCACGGTTACGGACGCCCGGGGCGCGACCAGCACGGCAATGGCATCGGCGGTCGTTGGCGCGGTCGCGGATCGCGGCCCGCCAGTCGTCTCGCTGCATGCGCCGTCCGAAGCGCTGCCCGGCAGCCGCATTGTC
Organism: uncultured Acidobacteriota bacterium; assembly: GCA_963750475.1. Classification (GTDB taxonomy): domain Bacteria; phylum Acidobacteriota; class Vicinamibacteria; order Vicinamibacterales; family 2-12-FULL-66-21; genus JALZOC01. The sequence continues at coordinate 3,669,318 of CAVVQQ010000002.1, read as the reverse complement.
GTCACCGCGCTGGCGACCGACGATGTGGCGGTGTCGTCGGTGCGGTTCGAGGTCAGCGGCGCGGCGCCGAGCGTGACGCAGACCGCACCGTATCAGCGAACGATCGACGTGCCGGCGGTGGTGGCTCCAGGGACGACGATCCAGGTTCGCGCGATCGCGACCGATCCGAGCAACAACAGCGCGCACGCCGACGCGTCGATTCGCATCACGTTCGTGGCCGATACCGAGTCGCCGAACGTCGCGCTCCGCGCCCCGGCCGCTGCGGCGCCTGGCAGCACGGTGCTGCTGTCGGCAACGGCGACCGACAACGTCGGCATCTCGCAGGTCACCTTCCTGGTGAATGGGGAGCCGGTCTCGACCGATACCGAAGCACCCTACGAGGCGTCGTTCGTGGTGCCCGCGGGCGCCGCGGCCGGCTCGTCGCTGTCGGTCGTCGCCCGCGCCAGGGATTTCGCTGGCAACCAGGCTGATTCCGGCGCGGCTGTCCTCGTCTCCGATTCGTCCGACACGACGCCTCCGACCGTCAGCCTGACGGCCGCGCCGAAGGTGACACGCGGCGGCACGCTCGCCCTGGCCGCGACCGCCGCGGACGACGGGGGCGTTTACTCGATCTCCTTTTACGTCGACGGCGTCCGCATCGCCGTCGGCACGGTGGCCCCGTACGCGGCCAATTACAAGCTGCCGCTGTCGGTCGCGGGCGGAACGACGCTGCAGCTTCGCGCGGTGGCTCGCGACTTCGCCGGAAACGAAGCAACGGCGACGGCGGCGACAGTGATCGACAATCCGTCCGGGGCCGGCCGCGGCGTTGTGACTGGCGAGGTCTACGACGATACGACCGGCCTGCCGTTGTCGAACGTCACGATCGCGTTGACCGGCAACGACGACGACACGCAGCCGTACGCGGCCACGGCCGTGACCGACGCGCGCGGCCGATACCTCCTTCGGGCGGAGCGCGGCGCGGGCGTGCTGCGGATTGCCAAGGCCGGGTATACGGCGGTCGACCGGGTGATTGCGATCACGGCGGGCCGGGCGCAGGAAGTCGTCGACGCGCGACTGACACCGCTCCAGCCGATGGTGACGATCTCGCCGCTGCTTGGCGGCTCGGCCGGGTCCGACGCGGCCCGTCTCGTGGTGTCGTCCGGGGCCATCGACGGCGAGCTCCAGCTGTCGGTGACGCCGCTTGGGCAGCAGGGGCTTCAGGGGCTGCTGCCGCCTGGCTGGGTGCCAGTCGCTGCCGCAGACGTGCGGCCCCACGGGGTGACGTTCCCGGCCAGCGTGCCGCTGTCGATGCGGAGCGGATTCTCGCTGCCCACCGGATCGACGTTGGTTCTGGCGGTATGGGACGACGACGCGTCGGCGTGGCGCGCCCTGTCGTTGGCGACGGCTGGCGGGGCGGCCGCGCCCCTCGAAGAGGGCGTGACGAAAACCGGGCAGTTCGCCTGGCTGCTGGCGGATGTCGTCCCCGCCGCACCGCCGCTGCCGGCCGCCGGCGACCTGCTCATCGGCACCGCCGGAGCGCTGATTCCGCCGCAGACGACGCCGCGGATTGACCCACAGCCGAAAATTGCGTTCTACAGCCCCGGCATCAGTTCGGCGGTGCGGGCCTACGTCGACACGACGGCGGCGATTCCGAGCGGCTCGGTCCTCTGGATCAACGTCAGCGAGAATTACCGCTTCCTGTCAGGCGCCGAGACGCACCCTGAGCCGTTCGTCCAGGATCTGGTCTTCTTCCAGCAGCCGGGCGCGCCGCTCTCGCAGGCGGCCGGTTTCCCGGCCACGCCGTCACAGGTGTTCGATGCCCTGACGCTGGAGCGCGGCATCATTTCACTGGAGATGCTGGTACCGCCGGCCGCTCCGGCGACGCCGGCTCTGCCCGGGCCGGATGGCGGAACCATCACCGGCGGTGACGTCGCGCTGGTCATTCCGGCGGGGGCGCTCGGCGATTTCACGCCGGTGGATGTGCGGCCGCTCCAGATCACCGACCTGGGCGTTTCGCCGCCGGCGGGACTGCAGTTCATCGGCGGCGCGCAGGTGGGCCTCAGCGGCAGGCTCGGCACACCGGCGGCGCTGTCGCTCCCCGCTCCGGCCGGCGGCGTCGACGGCGTCCTGCTCGTCCGGCTCCAGGAGATCCAGGGGCAGACGCGGTTCGTGCTGGCTGGCATCGGCGCGGTCGTCGACGGCCGGCTCGTCTCGGCGTCCACCGTCGGCGGCGCGGGGGAGCTCGACGGCATTCGCGAAGCGGGGCGTTACCTCTTCTTCCGGCCCTCGGCTCTGGTCGGCTTCGCGGCCGGGCGGGTGCTCGGGGTCGGCGGGGCGCCGTTTCCGTCAGCGCTCGTCATGAGCGCCGGCCTGCCGATTGTGTCGCTGTCGGGAGCGACCGGGGCGTATGTCGCCGCCGCTCCCGCCGGAGCCGCAACGCTGACGGCGCTCGACCTCATCAAGTCCGACAGCGGCGCCGCCAGCACCACCATCGTGGCGGCCGAGGTCGCGCCGCTCGATCTCCGGCTGGTCGCGCAGGCGCCGCGCGTCGTCGCAATCGTTCCCGCCGGCGGCGCGCAGAACGTCGCGCTCGGCGCGCCGATTGTCGTCACGTTCTCGGAGCCGGTCGACCCGGGGAGCGTCGGCAGCGGCGGCGACGTCGCCGTGACCCCGGCGGGCGGCACTGCCGTTCCGGGCACGTTCTCGCTCTCGAACGGCAACACGGTGCTGACGTTCCGCCCGGCCGCTCCGCTCGAACCGAACACGCGCTACACCGTCACCGTCGGCACATCGATCCGCGACCTCGCCGGCTACGCGATCGAAGCCGCGGTCTCGTCGGTCTTCGACAGCCTCGACACCGCGCCGCCGCCCCAGCCGGCGGCGGGAGCGGTCACAGCCAGTCTGCCGTCCGGCGGCAACACGACCGTACGTGGCACGCAGGGAACCGCCAGTCCGCGCGACACCGTCACGGTCGTAAATCTGACGACCGGCGCGATCACTCCTGTCCTCATCGACCCGAACGGTGGATTCACGACCCTGGTGGTCGCCGCGCCCACGGATCTCCTCAAGGTCCGCATCGTCGATCAGGCCGGAAATGAAATCTCGGTCGGCATTCCGCGGTTCTCGCAAACCAACGCCGACGGCAGTGTCTCGACCGCGGTTGGCAGCGAAGGCGGGCGGATCCTCGGTCCGGGGGGCATTGCCGCCGACGTCGCCGCGGGGACCTTCCCGGCGGGCGCGGTCGTGACGCTGCGGGCGGTCTCCGAAGCGGCGTTCCCGGTGGCCATCCCGGCGGCCCAGCAGCAGAACTTCGGTTTCAGCGGCGCCTTCGAGATCGACTTCGGCGGGGTGGTGCCGACCCGCTACGTCAACGTGTCGATTCCGGCCGCCGGCGGCGAGACGCCGACCGATCAGTGGCTCGTCACCCAGGTCGTCGACGTCAACGGCACGCCCGCCCTCAACGTCGTCGACACCGCCAAGTTCATCAATGGCCGGATCGCGCACCTCGTCGCCGCCGTGTCCCGGCGTGACCGCCGCCGGCGTCTACGGTTTCCACAAGACCAGTTCCAGTCGGTCGGCCTCAACTACGGCGTCATGCAGCAACACCGGCTACGGCGGCGCTCGTCGCGCAACGTTCAACATGCCCGTTCCTACGGCTTCATGGCGATGCCGTTCCTGAGCTATATCCCGGATATCCAGATTCCGATGCCGGTGTGCTACCCGGTGCTGACCGGCCGCGTCACCGTCGTTCCGAACAGCGTTCTGGTCACGGTCGACGGCGCCCAGCTGACGCCGGCCGATCGCGAAATCATCGTTCGCAATCCGACCCGCGGCAGCGAGAATCGCTTCCCGCGCAACGTCATCGAACTGTCGCTCGAGATGCCCGGCAAGGACAGCGACTCCTATCAGGTCAAGGCCATCGGCGCCGCCCAGGAAGTGGTGCTCTCGGGCATCAGCATCACACCGGCGCAGAGCGGCGTCGTGACCGATCCGGCCCGACCCCGACCGCATCACGATCCCGGTTCAGACGTACCGGATCCGGAATCTCTCGACCGGCGTCTCGCGCGACTACCCGCAGGCCCTGGCGCCACTGCCGCTGAAGGCGGCTGGCGGCCCCGCCGACAGCTTCCAGGTCTTCGCGGTCGACGTCAACGGCGCGCAGCGTGCCGTCACCTTCGTGGTCGATGCATCGCAGTATGGTCCGGGCAACCTTCTGCTTCGCGCGCTGACCGGGACGATCGACCCGACCCGCCCCGAGATGGACGCGGCCGGCGTCACGGGCCCGGCACGGACCCGGGTGCTGCTGACCAGCGACAGCGGTCTGTCGGTGGACATCCCGGCCGGCAAGATCGTGACCGGCGGAACAGCGTTTTCTTCGATGGCAGCCCGTCCGACACGTTCCACCTGTCGGTCAGTACGACACCGGCGCCGCCGAGCCGATTCGCATTCCGAACGTCACGGTGACGGTGACCAACCCGCGAACCGGCCGGGTGATCCGGACCCGAGACGCTCCAGGCGCCGCCGCGTGACGAGCCGCTCAGAGCATCGGGGTCATCTCCGACGACGTCACCGCGCCGTTCGTTGTCGCCGGACCGTCGCAGCTGACCAACTTCGACCCCGCCGCGGCGACTCCGTTTACCTTCTCGGAGGGCATGGACGCCCAAGCGTCAAGGATGGCTGATCGTCCGCGACGCCCAGGGCACTCGCGTGCTCGGCGAGGTGCGCATCTCGAGCGGCAACCGGGTCGCCACCTTCGTCCCGTTCGCGGCGCTGAAGCTCGGCACCGACTACCGCCTGACCCTCGTCGGCAACGACGCGCTCGGCACGCTGCTCGAGCCCGGCATGGGCAATGGCATCAAGGACGCGTCGGGCAATGCCCTGTCGACGATGCGGCTGACGATTACGACCTTCAAGCCGCGCAAGGTGTCAACGCTGGCTTCCGTGGTCGTGGCCAAGGACTTCGCGATTCGGCGCCGCACGGTCAACAACACGCTGTCGACCTACCTGATGACGGTCGCCGATCCCAACAACGCGGCGCTGCAGAATGGCGCCTTCGCCGGCCAGAACAACGCCGGCGCCTCGGACGACAAGTTCGCCGTCCTCGATCTCACCGACCCGGAGAGCGCCGCTAAGATCGGCGGCAACAACGAGGACGCGAGCACGCGCCGCGGCAAACGCATCGCGCTCGTTCCGGACGCCGCCTTCCAGCAGTGGAACAACACGCCGTTCGCCGGGATCTCGCGGTCACGACGACCTACAACTACTACTACTCGTTCCTAACTTCTATGACGTCACCGATCCGGTCAATCCGAAGGCTGTCGGCGGCAAGCTGCTGACGGCCACGCCCGATACGCTGACGCCGTTCAATCAGCGCGGCACCTACCACGTTCTCGGCTTCGTCCAGCGGCGTCACGACGATCAGACCGCCAGCGGGCTCAATGCCTATGCCGCCGTCGAGCAGGTCGGCATCATGTCCGCCGACGTCGGCCACAACATCCCCGAGCGCGGGCCGACCGACCGAATCAAAGAGGGGCTGTATCCCGGGGATTTCACCGACGTCGCCGCCTTCAACGATCGGCTCTATTGCGATCGAGAAGTCTCGGCCATCAGCTGGTCGTGCTCGATCCGGCGCTCTCGCCGCAGCTGACGTTCGACCTGCCGGCCGCGCCGCGGCGGCTGCAAGATTGTCGAGGGCTACCAGACCGACGACAACCACGACGGCGTCATCGAGCCGAACGAGGTCCGCGATCTCGCCGTCATCGCCACCGACAACAGCATTCTCGTCGTCGACATCTCGAACTTCCAGAACGTCCAGATCCTGGCGTCGATTCCGATGCCGGACATCGTCCGTGAGCTCGACGTCGATCCGGTGCGCCAGCGGGCCTTTGCCGGCACCGGCTCGCAGGTCTTCATGATCGATCTGTCGCGGCCGGCGGCTCCCGGACGGTCGATGCCGACGGTGACGGCATCGACGACCGGATCATCTGGCAGACGACGACGCAGTTTACACGCGCGGGGTGGGCGGCATCCGCCTCGACGCGACCGCGGCCTGCTCTACGTCGGCGGCGTGGCCGGCATGGACACGTGGGCGGTCTACGACAACTGCTGCGATCTGGGCGTCGAGATGACCGCGGCGCGGCACGACCGCCAGACCGGCAACCGCGCCGAGCTCCTGCAAAAAGAGAAGGATGCGCTGTCGAAGGGGATCTCGGCCGGCCTGGCGGCCGCGGCGCAGGCCTGCTCGGTGACGACCGGGACGATGTCGATCCTGGAGCAGGGCAGCGGCGCCTGTCTGTGGAAGCGACAACCCGGGGACCAGCTGCAGCGCCAACTACCAGCCGGGCGTCAGCGACCACGACTTCGAAGTCTTCTTTCCCGGCCGCGGTCGCGGCCGCGCCGCAGCAGTGCGTCATCGACAAGCTGCTCGAACAGTTCACCGATCCGGTGACGAAGGAGCCCAGGCCGATCGATCCTCAACGGCTCCAAGGTCTCGTTCGAGGACATCACGTTCTTCCCGGTCTCGAAGGACGCCTTCGAGTCGGGCGCGGCTCGACGTCCTGCCGCCGTCGCCGTCGGCCGGCTCGGACGCGATTGGTGACGCCGGCCTCGGCCGCCAGCAGCTGCTGCTCAAATGGCTCCTCGAGGGCCAGTACGTCAAGGTGCCGCCGCTGTCGTCGAATCCGCAGCCGCTCGAATCGATCCTGTCGCTGCTGCGGACGTCGACGAAAATCTCGCCGGTCGAGGGTTACGAGTGGTCGATTCTCCAGGGCTTCAACCTGGCGAAGAGCAAGGCGCGGATCCGCATCAAGGGGTCGTCGCGGCCGGACTTCGGCGTTCCGGGACTCTGTTCATCAAGCAGGTCCACGATGCCGGCAAGAGCGGGATTCGGACCGCGCTCGCCCGGATGGTGGCGAACGACGCGGCCAGGGCCCAGGTGCTGGACGTGACCCGCCTCAGGTTCGAGCAGAGTGCGTGCCTCGAAATCCTGCCCGAGGTCCAGGACCCGAACCGCTGGCGCGAGGGACCGTGCGACTCGTTCGAGGACTACGTCGCCTCGGCGGCGGCCCGGACCATTCGCGGCATCGCGCCGCTGAGCCTGTTCACGCGCGCCGAGGTGCTCGACATCAGCCGCTTCTACCGCGTCAAGGCGGACCTCGAGGTCCTGCCCACGGATGCCGACGCCGACCAGTTCATCGCCCGGGTGGCGCGGTTCATCAGCGACGCGCAGGGCTCGACCCTGCCGGCGTTCACGGGCAACATCGGATCGGATCCGAATGGCGCGCAGCGCCAGCAGAACATCGCCACGGCGACGCAGAAGACCGCCGAGGCGCTGGCCAATGCCAAGATTGTCATCACGCCGCACCTCTTCAATCGCGGCTTCCACAATGCGGTCGACGTTCAGCTCGACATGTGGCACGCGCCGGCCGGATCGCAGGCGTCGGCCAAGGCGATCGAGTCGCGGCAGACGCTTGCCGGCGGCGACAGCGTCTACGTCCGCTACGAGCGCCAAACCGACGGCACGCTGGCGCTCGATGCCAGCGGCAGCGCCAAGCCGAAGTTCTTCATCGGGCCCGTCGACCAGCAGGCCAACATCGGCGTGCCGGCCCACGTCGCCTTCGTCTTCGATCTGCCCGAGAAGAAGATGCGCGAGTCGAACCGCCAGAACAACGTCGGCGGCTTCTTCTACTACACCCTGAACGTCGCCACTCCGGCGGTGCCGCCGACGCCGGCGCAGCCGCCGCTGCCGCCGCTGCCAGGATCGGGGCACCTCGATCCGGATGCGGAGTGCAACATCTCGCCGGCGCTGAAGATCCTCCAGACGATCGACGCCGGTGGCCAGACGCTGGAAGGGGAAGCCCTGCTCGGCTTCGGCGAGACCGTCAACATCGTCCTCACGGTCGAGAACCTGTCGGGCGACGCGCAGAACGACGTCACCGTCTGCAGCACCATCACCAATCTCTGCTACAACGTCGGCACCCTCGCGCCCGGTGGGCGCGTCACCAAGACGATTGCCTTCACCGTGCCGCAGACCGGATTCGTCGCCGACGCGACCGCGACCGCCTACTCCGGGACAACCGGCATCGTCACCGCCGCGCCGCTGCGGGTCATCGCCAGCAAGCCGCTCTACACGGTGGTGCCGTTTGCCAGCGATCCGAACCCCGAGACATCGGAAGTGATGGTCGGCGGGCGGGCGCTGCGCTATTACCGGGTGGTGCGAACCCGCGATCACTCCCCGGTGCCCAATCTGCCGGTGGCGGTCGAAGCGACCGGCGCGAACGGCCTGTATAACTTCTCCTTCACGACCGACGCCAAGGGCCTGATCGTGGCGCCGAACGAGGAAGGCATGACGGTCGGCTTCGACATTCCGCAACTGGCCGGCACCGACTTCACCGTCAAGATCACCAAGATTGACGGCCAGAGCTCGCCGTCATATGACGGCAGCTGGGCACAGTTCCCGCTCAAGCTCAAGCCTCGCGAGTACGAGCTCAGCTACGCCCGCGGCACCGCCATCTCGGGTTCGATTGGCGCCTTCTTCGTCGCCGTCGAAGGCAGCGCCGAGGCGGGCACGACGATCAAGCGGACCGAAGAAGCCGGCTTCCCGGCCGTGCCCAAGGCGCTCAGCATCGCCACCCAGGCGCAGCTCGGTCTGAAGAGCGGCGTCGAATTCAGCCTGTTCGGCTTCAAGGCCGACGTCGGCGTCGGCAAGGTCGCGCTGGAAGCGACGGCCGGATCGGACGCCAGCGCCGCCTGGAGCAGGGGAGCGGAGTACGGCTTCACGTATCCGCTGACGCAGGACTCGCAGTGCGCCATCGCCAAACTGACGTTGACGAACCTGTTCAACGTCAACCCGCTGTTCAGCGTGATCCTCGACCTGCTGTCGACCAATCCCTGCGGCGATCCGGGCAAGTATCTGACGACGCTGTCGTCGGAGTACCTGCAGACTGCAGCCGACAACGTCAAGGTCGGTCTCAAGGCGACACGCCCGGTCGGCACCTCCGACAAGGCGATTGGCGTGAAGTTCGGAGCCGGTGCCGGCTCGAGCTTCGCCATCGGCATCCAGAATTCCCGGACGTTCACGCTCGCCTCCGGCGCCGCGCTCGCCACCCACACCGCCTCGAAGGAGGGGTATTCGCTCAAGGGCCAGATCGACTTCAACGTCGGGCTGAACCTGGCGAAGGCGGAGGTGCCGGCGGGTGACAGTGAGGACGAGGAAAAGGTCGAGATCAACATCACGAAGTTCAAGGCAGCCATGGGCGTCACCGGGTCGTCGACCACGGCCGACACCCATACCGTGACCTTCGAGACCGACATCACCAAGCGGCCGGCGGGGGACAAGCCGACTGCCATCGAGATCGCCTACGAGGGCAAGAAGGGCTGGGGCTGGAAACGGGACAACTTCGGCGTCGAGCAGAACCTCGGCGGCGGCTCGTCGTCGGGCATCACCTACAAGTTCGAAACGGAGTCGGACATCGACAAGGCGGTCGACAAGCTGGCGACGGTGAAGGCGATTCAGGACAGCAACGCGCAGGCGAACCTGGCGATTCAGGAGCTGCCGCTGGTGCCGACGACCCTGAACGAGGAGCTCGGCAAGTTCCATGGGCTGCTGTTCGAGACCAGACCGAGCTACGAGATCAAGGCCAACAAGGGAGAAGGCTTCTCGGTGCCGATTGGCATCACCGGCAAGATTGCCGGCTTCAAGCTCGGCTTCGGCGCCGAGATCAAGAGCGACAGCAAGGTGGAATGGGCGAAGGAGCGGGGGGTCTCGGCCGGCGGACGGCTGTTTGCGCTCGAGAAGTACAAGGCCGACCAGTTCATCCCGGCGGCGGCGAACTTCAATCTCTGGGACGCGATCGAGATCGCCTGGGACTCGGTTCTGACCGGCTACCTGCCGCAGTTCTCGGATCAGTCCGTGTCGGGCAACAGCGACCCGAACGCGCTGCTGCAGTCGAGCAATACGGCCCGGATGCGCATCAACACGACGCTCGAGCCGCAGGGGTTCACGGCCGGGTTGTTCTCGTACAAGTTCCGCCGCCTGGCCGGGCCGATCCGCAGCCTGCGCCACATGCCGGCCGACACCGCCGGCCCGGACGGCGAGCCGCACTACGGCGTCGGCGGCTTCCACCAGTTCACGGCCGAGGGCTATCGGCTGGCCCAGCCGACGTCGCTGACGATCGACTACCGCGACGAGGATGTGGTCGGTCTCGACGAGTCGACGTTTGCGATGTATGCCTGGAACGCGCAGACCAAGGACTGGGATTACCTCGGCGGCGTCCGCGATGCGGCGGCCAATACCGTCACCATCACGACCGACACGTTCCGTCTCTACACCCTGGCGCCCGGAAATGCCGGCCCGCGCGATCGCGCGTGACCGCCACCGACGCGGGCGTGACGGGGGCGGCCGACGCGGCGGTGCAGCACTTCACCGTCGCGACCGGCCCGCTCGTCACCAACGCCGGGCATGCGGTGGCGGACGGCACGCTGTATACCGTCCAGGCGCTGGCGGCGACCTCGACCTCCGACACGGCCTACGGCACCATCACGACTCCGGACGCCGACCCGGTGCGTGACGGCATTCAGGTGGCGGCCGTCAACGGCGTGGTGCAGTTCGAGGTCGAATACGCGGCGCCGAACGGCTTCTTCGTGCCCGGCCGGCTCGCACTCTACTCGGCGGTGGGCACCGCCTACGGTGAAACCATCACGGAGAGGGCGCAGTGACGGGCCGCCGGCTCGCTGTCGCGCTGGTTGCGGCCGCCACCGCCTCGGTGCTGGGGTCGCAGACGGTCGTCGTCGCCGAAGTGGCGGGACGGCCGATCACCCGCGACCAGTTCCGCACCTGGCTGCAGGCTTTACGCCAGCAGGACCAGCTACGCCCACAGCGTCGAGACGGTAACCGCGGATGGGCAGCAGCGGCTGCTCGACAGGCTCGTCACCGAGCGGCTCTTCGCCGCGGCGGCGGCCGCCGGCGGGGCACCGGGGGTGTCGCCGGAGGCCCTGGCCGCCGGCTACGAGCAGACGCTCCTGGCCGGGATCACGGATGCCGAAGTCCGGCAGTACTACGATCGCCACCCGGACCTCTTCCGGACGGGCGGTCGCGTCCGCGCCAGCCACATCCTGGTCGCGTCGCGCGCCGACGCCGACGCGGTGCTGGCCGAGCTGAAGGCTGGAAAGCCGTTCGCGACGGTCGCCCGTGCCCGAAGCGCCGATGCCACCACCGCACCGGCTGGTGGCGACCTTGGCTGGGTGTCGCGAGGGGTCATGGTCAAGCCTTTCGAGGATGCGCTCTTCGCCCTGGCCCCGGGAGGCATCGGCACCGTCCAGACCGGGCGCGGATTACATGTGCTGACAGCGGACGCCGTCGACCCGGGCACGCTGCTGCCGTATGACGCGGTCCGTGAACTGGCGCGCGCGGGGCTTGCCGCCGAGCGGATTGCCCAGGAGCGCGCCCGGCTGGCTGACCGCTACGGCGCGCGCACCTGGCCGCAGCTGCTCGTGGAGGGAGCGCGATGAGGCTCGCCGTACGCGTGCATCGTGCCGCCGCGGCTGCGCTGGTGCTGTCGATTGTCGCGCTGCTGGCGCCAGCGTCGGCGCCGGCCCAGGACAACAGCCAGCCCCGCTCGCTGGCGCGCGAGGACATCTTCCTCTACGGCGCCGGCCTGCGCGTCGAGCCGGCGCACCAGACGGTCCCGAAAGACATCGCGACCATCGTCAGCACGCTGCTGCAGGCGCCGAACTCGCCGGACCTGCCGCCGTTCCCGGACGACGCGGTCGTCCATGCGACGCTGCGCGGCCCGAGCTTCGCCACCCCGGTGGAGCTCACGGGGCGGCCGAACGCGCCCCTCAACATCCCGCCGCTGACCGTCGCCGGCCTTCACACCGTCGACAGCATCCGCGTCGTCAGCGGCGACAAGGTGCTGCTCTACGGCGTGCCGGAGAGCGTGCAAATCGACGTCATCGACAAGCTGCTGCTGACGCAGGTGACGGCGCGCGCGCTGACTGCCGCCGAAATCCGCGAAGCCGGGCTCGTCTTCGACAAGTCGAGCTTCCAGGCCTACAACTTCGCGGCCGCCTTCGCGATCGACAGCGGTCCGCCGATCAACATCAGTTTCCCGGTCATCCTGCCCAATCTTCAGGGGGCCGCCGATCGCACGACCAACGTTGCCGACCTGAAACTGATCGAGCCGCCGGCGGTGCGCGATCTTGCGACGATCATTCCCGATACGCTGCGGCTGCAGACGCGGATCCCCAACCTCAGCGTCGTCGGCTTCACGCTCAAGGTTCCCACGATCAAGGGGCAGGATTTCTTCGTGCCGCCGATTCCCGGCGTCGTCGTGATTCCCGGCGACATCGGGTTCCTGAACCAGTTCTTCTCCGTCATGCTGATGGTCGCCAACGTGGCGCCCGGCGGATCGAATCTCGTCGTCACCGACCTGCAGGCGCAGATCGTGCTGCCGCCCGGCGCCGACACGGTGATCGGATCGGCGGACGATCCGCTGCGGATGGCGAGCACCGCGACCGGCGAGACCCCCCGCACCCAGCCGGTGCACCAGGCGGGCGCGGACGGGAAGCTCGGTACCGCGGACGATATCGTCACCCTCGGGCCGGGGGAGACCGGCAACGCCGAGTTCCTCGTCGAAGGCCGCCGGGAGGGCAGCCACATCGTCGAGATGGCGCTAAGCGGGACGTTGACCGGACTGCCGGTGGGTCCCGTCCCGATCACCGGCCGCGCCGCCGGTTCGGTGCTGGTGCGGAACCCGAAGTTCACGCTGACCTTCACCCACCCCGACGTCGTCAACGCCGGCGAAGCCTACACGCTCGACGTGACGGTGACCAACACGTCGACGTCGCCGGCCAACTTCGTCAGCCTGAACCTCTACGACCGCAACATCAGCGGCGCGACGCTGGTCGGCGACCCGAGCCGCCAGATCGAGTCGATTGCCCCCGGCGACGCGCAGACGGTCAGCTTCGACCTGGTCTCGAAGCTGACCGGCAAGGTCACGGCCGCGACGCTCGACTCGGACGAGAACGTCGCCGGGCGGTTCGCGCTGAAGACGGCGATCGGCGAGCTCGGCGTGCCGCTGTCTCCCGACTCGCTGGTGCTGCCGAAGGAAGCCAACGCGCTGCCGTCGTCGCTGCGGGCGGCGGCGCTTGGCCTGCTCGGCAAGGCCTACGCGGTCGCGACCGCCCCGGCGGCGGCGCTGCCGAAGGACGTGCGGCGGTTCACGAAGAAGATCGTCTGGGATCGTGCCGTCGAGGTCGCTGAAGCCGGTTTCCGGGTGTCGCTCAAGGAGCCGCTGGCCGATTCGGCGGCGCAGCTGCTGATGGATTTCGCCGGCAGCCGCTACGCCGCCCTGCCAACGCAGCGCGCCGCCGCCGATCTGGAGTTCTCGCAATCCGACTATCTCGGCTTCGACGAGTTGCGGCGCCGTTCGGTGCGCGGGGAAACGTTTGCGTCCGAGGTGGCGAAGCTCCTCGCGCCCGGCTACGACGCCGGAGGCACGTCGGTCTTTCATGCGGCCCTCGCCAGCAAGTGGAGCTACCGGCCGGCGCACTTGTCCGTCATGGTCGGATCTCCGGCGGGACTGCCGGTCGCGCTGTCGCTGCGGGACCCCTCCGGCCGCCGCACCGGGCCGGCGGCGTCCGGTCCGGCCGAACGAGGCATCCCCTTCAGCGACTACCTCGCGTTCTCGACCGGCGGGGTCGCTCACGGCGCGCTGGTCCTGGCGGCGACGCCTGACAGCGGCGAGTACGTCGTCCGGCTGGACCGCCTGGCCGGCTCGCCAGACGATGCCCGGTTCGACTTGAGCCTGGTGGTGCCGGATGCGAGCGGGAAGCTGACGCAGCTGACCTTCGCGAATGTCGCGCTCGGCAGTCTCCCGGCGGTGCAGCTGCCCGGCTCGCCGGTGTCGATCCGCTTCGAAGTGTTCGCCGGAGGAACGCCGTCCGCCGGGCCGGCGGTGGGCCCGACGGCGACGACGCCGGTTGTCGACCCGGCGCCGACGGTGCTGGGCGCCGTGCAGCAGGCGGAGGCGGACGCGCTGACCTGCGAGGCCTCCGTGGTCGCCAGGCCAGGCCGGGTCATCGCAGTGCTGTTCAGCGAAGAGGTGACGCCGACGGAGGCCCAGGATCGCATCGCCGCCAGCGCGATCAGCCGCTTCGGTGTCGACGGCAACGCCGTGGTCGGCGTCGCGCTCCAGCCGGGACGGCGTATCGCGTTCCTCGCGCTGCGCGATCCGTTCGGCCCGTTCGTGCCGCGACAGCTCACCGTCCGTGACGTCGCCGACAATCGCGGCCAGCCGATGGCCGAGACGAGCCTGCCGATCGAGGCCACCGTCGACGGCCACGGGGGCGTCGTCAGCGGCCGCGTCCTGCGCGCCGACGGCACGCCGGCGCCGTTCGCCAACATCCGGCTGTTCTACGAGTACGTCTGCGGCGACGGGGTGATGACGGCCGGCATCACCTCCAAGTCGACCGACGACCAGGGGCGTTATTCGCTCGACTACGTCGTCCGCGGCGGCGTCACGCCGAAGATCATCGCGGTCGACACCGAGAACGACCAGTTCCGCACGCTGCGGTTCACCGTCGCCCGTGATGGCCAGCGGCTCGACGTCAACGTCGTATTCCTCGGCCGCGGCACGCTCACCGGCCGGGTGCTGCGCGAGGACGGCCGTACCGCCATCCCCGGCGCCGCGCTCCGGGTGACGAGCCTGACGGACCAGAGCCAGTACGGCGCCACCGCGGACGCCGACGGTCGCTTCACGATAGCCGCCATTCCGGTCGGCAGCATCCTCATCGAGGGCGTCAGCAGCACCGCGGGTGCCCAGACCTTCATCAGCGAGTCGATTCCATTCGCCGGGGCGACCGTGACGCGCGACCTGATCCTGCTCGACGTGAACACGCAGCCGATCGAGGTGAAGACCGGCCGGCTGTTCGGGCATGTCCTCCGCGCCGACGGCGCCTCGCCGGTGAGCGACGTCCCGATCGTGTCGTACTACCAGAACCGCAGCCAGATCGGTGTGCGCTGCCCGCCGGCGCCGGACGGCACCGAGCCGGTCGAGTGCGCCGTGGCGGTCGTCCGCACCGCCCTCGACGGATCGTTCAGCTTCGACCGGCTCTCGGCCGGCACCCACCGGATCTACGCCGTGGATCAGACGGCCTTGCAGCAGGGCCAGGCCCGCGTCGCGCTGCCCGCCGACCGGTCGACCGAGTTCAACCTGCTGCTGAATGGTGGACTCGGCTCGGTCCGCGGCCGCGTCGTCACGCCGGACGGTGCCCCGGTGACGGACGCCAGGGTCGGCGGCGGCCTGAGCCTGGCGGCGGCTGACGCCACCGGCCAGTTCCTCCTCACCGACGTTCCGGTCGGCCATCGAACGCTGGTCGCGGTCAGCGATTCGCTCGGCTCCACCGGCTCAGCCGATGTCGACATCATCCGCGCCGGCGACGAGGTGCCGGTCACCATCGTTCTGGCGTCGGTGGCGTCGGTCGCCGGCCAGGTCGTCGCCGCGAACGGCAGCCCGGTTGCCAATATCAAGGTCTACCTGTTCGAGGAGTGCCTTTCGGCCGGACCCGATCCGGCGCCCTCCATCTGCATCGTCGGCGATGCGACGACCGATCAGAGCGGCGGTTACCGGATCGACAAAATTCGTCTCGGGGACTACTCGCTTTCGGCGTTCCGATCGGACTTCTCGGATGGCAACATCGTCAAGGTCTCGCTGAACTACGACCGCCAGGTGTTCCGCGCCGATGTCCGCTTCCGCGGCGGCGCCGGCCGCGTCACCGGCACGGTGTTCGACGACGACGGCGTGACGCCGTTGAAGGCGGCGGTGAGCGTTTCGGGCGATCAACTGGTCATTGCCGGTGGCCGGGTCGGGGTCGGATTCCAGTACGTCCAGAACTTCCAGATCGCGCAGACCGACTTCACGACCGGACGCTTCTCGCTGGGCGGCGTCTGGGTCGGCCCCTTCACCATCCGCGCGGCGGGGCAGTTCAGCCCGGACCCGGTGAGCCTCGTATCGAACATGCCCGCCGCCGGCGCGACGGTGGACCTGACCCTGAAGCTCCAGGCGACCAGCCAGATCGCCGGTGTGGTCTATCAGCCGGACGGCGTGACGCCGGTCGGCGCCAACGTCATCGTCAAATACAAGTCGGACGCGGTGAAGGTGTTCTGCGCCGAGGACCAGGATGGGGATACCTTCTGCACGACCATTCCGCAGGGTATCCAGGAAGAGGTCGTCGTCACGAACGACAAGGGGGAGTACTGGTTCCCGGTCGTCAACGCCGGCGCCTTCACGCTGACGGCGGATGACCAGGCCGCCGGCCGCATCGCGCAGGCCAACGGCGCGGTGCGGGCGGGGGAGCGCGCCGACCTGGCGATGCGCCTGCTCGGGCTGGGCCGGGTCACCGTCCAGGTGCTCAGCAGCGACCGCGTCACGGCCATTCCCGGCGCCAAGGTCGAGATCACCCAGCTGTCGTACCCGAACAAGACGCTGACGCGGTTTGCGGATGCGGCCGGGACGCTGGTCTTCTCCGGCGGCGACGCGTTCGGGGAAGGCCAGTTCGTCATTGCGGCCACCGACATCCGCAACGGCTTCGCCGGGCGCGGTTCCGGCAAGGTGACGCGCGACGGCGAAGAGGTGACGACGCGGGTCTATCTCTACAACGCCACCGGAACGGTCAGCGGACACGTGTTCGCGAGTGATGGCGCGACGGCGGTGCCAAACGCCGAGGTGGTGATCAGCAACGTCGATGGTCCGCTGGCCTACGCGGTGAGCGACGCGGCCGGCGCGTACCAGCAGGACACGATTCCGCTTGGCGACTTCAAGGTTGATGTCTTCGAGGCCGCCACCGCGGCGCGTGGCTATGGCTCCGGTCGGATCGACCTGGATCACCAGAATGTTCCGGTCGACGTGCGGCTGGGCGCGCTCGGGCTGGTCAAGGGCATCGTGCTCGAGGCCGGCACCCAGGCGCCGCTCAAGGGCTGGCAGGTGTCGTTCGAGCAGGTGGCGCCGTCCGGCCTGGCGCTGCCGTCGCGGGCGACGACCTCGGGAGTGGACGGCGGGTTCTCGTTCCCGGGCGCCGGCGTCGGCACCTTCCGCATGTTTGCCTCGCGCAGCGGCGTGAACGGATCCGCGCAGGTGACCGGCGCCGTCGAGCGCCCCGGCCAGTCGGTCGACGTCCCGATTGTCGTGTCGATCGCGCGCGAGTCGTTCGGCCGTGTCCAGGGGACGGTGTTCGAGCCCGGCGGCGCCCCTGCCGGTAATGCCCAGATCCTGATCCAGCACGCGCGCGGCACGACGCCGGCGGTGACCGGGCCCGACGGGCGATTCCTGGCAGAGCAGATCCCGCTCGGCCGCTTCGTCGCGACCGCCAGGTCGCAGACGACGAACAACGCCGGGTCGCGGCGCGGCGAAGTGAATTTCGACGGCGCGACCGTCGACGTGCCGATCACGCTGGTCGGCCTGAGCACGGTCAATGGCGCGGTGGTCCGGGCCAGCGGTGCCGCTGCCGCCGGCGTCCAGGTCGTGCTGACCGGCAGCCCGGCCAGCGGCTGCGACGGGCCGTGCACCGCCTTCACCGACGGCGCCGGCAACTTCACGTTCCCGCAGGTGGCGGCGACGACCTTCACCGTCTCGGCGCAGGACCCGGTCAGCGGCCAGCGCGGCGCGGTCGGCGACACCATCAATCCCGGTGAAGTGAAGACCGTGCGGATCGCGCTCGAACCGGCGGCAGCGCTGCGGGGACACGTCCTGTCGGCCAACGGCCTCCCGGCGCGCGGCATCGTCGCCGAACTGGTGAAGGGAAACAGCCACCTGTTCGCCGAGACGGACGTCGACGGCGTGTTCGTGTTCGCGACGGTCTCGCTCGGTCAGTTCGACTTGACGATCCAGGATCCAATCGGGCCCGGCATCGCCCGGCGGCACCTGACGATAAGCGCCGATTTCGACGCCGGCGACATCGTCCTCGACGAGGCGCCGCCGCGCGTCGCGACGATGACGCCGGAGTCTTCCTCGATCCAGGTGCCGCGGACGACGCCGATCCGGATTCAGTTCTCCGAGCCGGTCGATGCGGGCACGGTGAACGGCGCGACGGTGCGCCTGTCGAATGCCCAGGGGCCGGTCGCCGCCGTCGTGCTGCTGACCCAGGGGGACACGGTCGCGACGATTACGCCGCTGGCGGCGCTCGCGGATCAGACCGCCTACACCCTCGAAGTCACGACCGGCGTGAAGGACCGCATCGGCAAGCCGATGGCGGCGGCGTTCGTCGGGTCGTTCATCACCGAGGACGTCACCGCCGCGACGATCGTCGATGCGACCCCGCCGGGCGGCGCGAGCGGCGTCACGATCTACTCGACCGTCCGTATCAAGTTCTCGGAGCCGATTGACCCGACGCGGTTCACCGGCGCCGCGATTCGCCTCTCCGGACCGGGCAACGTGCCGGTGACGGGCCGGCTGGACTACCTCTTCGGCAACACCGTGGCGGTGTTCACGCCCGACCGTCCGCTCGCGGAAAACAGCGCCTATACCGTCGTGGTCGCGGCCGCCACCGACCTCGCCGGCAACCTTCAGGGGCAAGCGACGACGTTCCAGTTCGCGACCACCGATCGCACGCCGCCGACGGTTCTCGGCCTCACCGGGCCGGCGACGGTCATCGAGAACGACCTCGCCACCGTCATCGCCACGGTCGGCGCCGCCGACGTGGCGCTGGTCGATTTCTACGTCAACGATGTCTTCGCGCTGGCGGCGCGTTCGGCCCCCTTCACGCTGCGGCTGCAGGCTGGATCGGTCTATGGCGCACCCGGCCAGGCGATCCGCATCGGCGCGGTGGCGACCGACACGTCCGGCAACCGCGGCACGGTGCCGGCGACCACCACGATCCTGATCACCCCCGACCTGCCGCCCGTGATCCGGATCGCCCAGCCGGCCGCGGCACGGTCGGCCGGAACGGGTGAGCGCATACCGGTCTCGATCGAGGTCAGCGACGACCTCGGGATCACGCAGGTCGCTTACCGCGCGACCACCGGAGATACGCGGGACGCCGCCAGCCTGCTGATCCAGCCGTCCGTCAAGACGCGCACCGAGACGTTCGGGTTCAACGTTCCGCCGAACGCGGTGCCAGGATCGGTCATCGAAGTGCAGGCCACCGCCGTCGACACGAAGGGGCAGACGGTGCAGGCGGTGCCGGTGTCGATCACGGTGCTCGACGCGACGCCGCCGACCGTCCAGATCACCGGGGTTGCGACCGGCGACCGCGTCCGGCCGGGCCAGCAGGTCACGGCGATTGTCGCGGCCCAGGATCTGGGCTCGATCGCCAGCGTCGGCCTGACCGCCGCGGGCGCCGCCTCGCTCTCGCAGGTGACGGTCATCGATCCGGCGCGGCCGTCGGTCGGCGCCGCGTTCACCTTCACGGTGCAGGCATCGGCGCGTCCGACCGACAGCGTGCTGCTCGACGCCTTTGCGATCGACAAGGCCGGCAACCGGACCAACGCGGCGCGAGTGATCCTGCCGGTCTCTGACAGCACCCCGCCGACCGTCACGCTGCGGTCCGCAAACGGCCGCAACGACATGGTGCCCGGGCGCACCGTCGATGTGATCGCCGATGCCAGTGACGAGATCGGCGTCGCGCGGATCGAGCTGACCGGGCAGGGCGCCTTCTCGCTGGCGACCGCGAAACAGGTGTCGCCGCCGCTGCCGACCGGCTCAGCGACGTTCACGATCGACGTTCCGTCTTCAGTCGCGCCTGGCGCGGTCCTGACGCTGCAGGCGAAGGCGGTCGATATCTCAGGCAACGTCAGCGTCCCGGTCAGCCTGGCGCTGACGGCTGCCGCGGTGGCGGACGTCGTGCTCCCGCCGTCGCTCGTCATGATTGCAGGGGAGGCCGCCAGCCTGCCGGTCGAGCTCAGCGCGCCGGCTCCGGCGGGCGGGCTGCGTGTCGACTTCGTCAGCTCCGACAACGGCATCGTCTCGCCGCTGCCGTCGCTGACGTTCGCGGCCGGCGAGGTCAGCAAGCTGCTGACGCTGACCGGAGTGTCAGGCGGCAGCGCCAGTATCACCGCGCGGATCCAGAACGTGCAGCGCGCCAGCACGACGGTGACGGTCCGCGGCGGCATCGTCCGCGGCACCGTACTCAGTCCGCAACTCCAGCCTGTGGCTAACGCCCAGGTCACGGTCACGGGGGGAGGCCACACCGTCACTACCGCGACCGACGCGAATGGCAGCTACTTCGTCGAGGGCGTGTCGGGCGCCGTCACGGTGTCGGTCCGCGCGCTCGATCCGGTCACGCAGCTGCTTGGCTACGGCACCGGGACCATGAACCGCGCCAACGGCTATGTGACCGTGAACGTGGCGCTGATCGCGGCCGGGTCGCTGCACGGGCAGGTCGTGACCGCTGCCGGCGCGCCGGCCGGCGCCGGCGTCCAGATCAGCCTGTTCGAGGCGGCCGACACCAGCGCGGCGCTGACGTCGACCTTCACGGATGCGGACGGACGCTGGAGCTTCGCGCTGGTGGCGATCGGGAATTACATCCTGGACGCGACCGACGTGCTCGGCAACCACGGCCGCTCGAGCGCCACCGTCGCGGCCAGCGGCGTCGACGTCAACGTGCCGATCACCTACCTGGGTCGCGGGGCGATCTTCGGCGTCGTGCGGTCGGCGGCCGGCAGCGTCGTGCCGAACGCGTCGGTGACGCTCAAGGCGACGAGCGTCTTTGGTCCCAGGCCGGCGACCACGGTGAGCGCCGACGGCAGCGGCGCCTTCAGATTCGAAAACATCTTCGCCGGCACGTTCACGGTGTCGGCGGGCGATCCGGTGACGGGCCAGGGTGGGGCGTCGTCCGGGTCGCTGACCGCTGACGGCCAGCAGGTCGAGGCCAACATCGCGCTGTCGGCGTTCGGCAATCTGCAAGGCACGATCTTCAGGTCAGATGGCACGACCCCGGTCGGAGCCGGCGCGCATGTGCAGGTGCAGTACTGCACGTTCGCCAGTGCCTGCTACTTCTCGACCGAGACCGACAGTCAGGGGCAGTACACGTTGTCGTTCCTGCCGCTCGGCAGCTTCACGCTCTATGTGACCGAGCCGTCGACACGCGGGCGCGGCGGCGCGAGCGCCTCGCTCGACGTCAACGGCGCGACCCGGACGCTGAACGTGTCGCTGCTGCCGCAGGGCACGCTGGTCGTCAGGGTGACCGACGCCAACGACGTGGCGATCGCCGGGGCGACCGTCAACGTCAACGTCGGCAGCGGGACGCTGGCCGACCAGCTCGGCGGCTTCACCGGCGCCGACGGCCTGGTGATCATCGAGCGTGTCCTGTCGGCGCCGTTCACGGTGTCGGCATCGGCAAACGGCCTCTCCGGCCAGGCGACCGGGACGCTCGGCGCCAACGAAGTACGGCAGCTGACCGTCAGGCTCGAGCCGACCGCGGCGGTGACCGGATTCGTGTTCGCGCCCGACGGCGCGACGCCGGCCGCCGACGGGCGCGTCGATCTCGTCGCGCAGGGTCCGCCCTACACCTTCTACAGCCAGCCGATTGGAGCGGACGGCACCTTCCGGGTCGAGGGGATGCGGCTGGGGACCTATGCGCTGCGCGCCTTCGATGCGGTCGGGCGGCTCCGCGGGATGGCCGCCAATGTGGTGCTGGTCTCGAACGGGCAGATCGAGTCGCGCACCCTCACCGAGGTCGGCCTCGGCATCGTCCGCGGCGTCGTCCTCAATCCGGACAGCTCCAGCGCGCAGAGTCTGGGCGTGCAGGTGCGCAGCCTGAACCCGGCCTTCGGCGGGTTCTTCAGCGCGACCACCGGCGCCGGCGGCGACTACGAGGTTACCGGTGTGCCGGTCGGCCGGGTGGTCGTCGACACCGGCAACGCGGCGGCCGGGCTGCTCGGCGAGGCGCCAGGGGAGATCATCCGCGACGGCGAAGAGCTCCAGCTCGACGTCGTGCTCCAGAGCAACTCCGTGCCGCTCGGCCACGACCTTGTCCGACGCGAACGATTCGTGGTTCCAGATTGAGCAGGACGGCTCGGTCACCGACAGCGTCCGGTACGTGTTCTACGGTGACTTCGGCGCGCAGTCGGGAGGCTTCAAGCTGGACCTGACCGCCAACGGCACGACGACGCCGTTCACCGGCCAGAGCTTCGGCGCCTTCGAGGACGAGCGGCCAGGAAATCGCCATCCGCCAGTCCGGCATCTTCGGGCTCGACGTCACCCGCAAGGTCTTCGTCCCGAAGACCGGCTACTTCGCGCGGTACCTCGAGCGCCTCGCCAACCCGACCGCCGCCGCCGGTGACGGTCGACGTGCGCGTGACCACCAACCTGCGCGGCTACAACACGAGCCAGCGCGTGGTGGCGAGTTCCGACGGCAACGCCCAGCTCAACGTGACCGGCACCGAGACGTCCGACAAGTGGGTCACGTTCGACGACAACACCGACGGCGACCCCTACTGGGATGGCGACCGCGCACCCCGGTGGCGCTCGTGTTCGACGGCAACGGGGCACCCGTGCATGCGCTCAGCGGCAGCTTCACGAACTCGATCACCGCGCGCTACACATGGCGAGTGACGGTGCCGGCCGGCGGCGTGGTCACGCTCATGCACTTCGGCGCGCAGCAGACCAGCCAGGCGGCGGCGCGGGCGATCGGCCGAGCGGCTGGTGCAGCTGCCGCCGGAAGCGCTCGCCGGCCTGAGCGCCGAGGAGATCGCGTCGATTCAGAACTTCGCCGTGCCGGCCGACGGCCTGAGCGTGCTGCCGGCGGCCGCGGGCACCGAAGGCACCATCACCGGTCGCGTGCTTCGAAGGCGACAGCGCGACGCCGGTGGCGTCCTCGCAGGTGATGTTCCGGAGCGGCAATCTCCTGTTCGGACGCCGCCAGTACGTATACACCGACGGCAGCGGCGTCTTCACGCTCCAGGGGTCGATCGCGGACCACCGCGCCGTCGCGATTGATGCGTTCACGCTCTCCGCCCAGCACGCCGTCACCTCGATTGCGTCGCCGCTGGTGGCCGGTTCGTTCCCGCTCGGCGAGACCGCGGCGAACCAGGACGTGGTGTTCACGAATGCCGCGATCGTGCGCGGCACGGTGACGACCTTCAGCGGCGCGCCGGCGGCTGGCAGTAATGTCAATCTCTACCGGGCCGACCCGTACTTCAGCCCGCTCGTGGCCGCCGATGGCGCCGGCGCGTTCCGGTTCACCGGTGTGCCGGCCGGGACGCTGACCATCACCGCGTCCCGCAGCGTGCCGCGTGGCACCGGAATCTCGAGCGTGCCGGCCCCCGTCACGGTGATCGGCGGCACCGTCATGGACGTGCCGATTGTCCTCGAGCCGACAGGCACGCTGACGGGCACTGTCCTGACCGCCGCGGGAGCGCCCGTGGCGCAGGCCTACTTCTACTTCTTCCGGGACGACAACGGCGTCTATCGCGACGGCAACGCCGATACGTCGGGCCACTTCGCCTCCGGCGACATGCCGCTCGGTCACTACCGCATCATTACGTCCGATCCCGTCAACGGCGTGTCGATCGTCGGCATGTTCGACATCCGTGTCGGCGGAAACGACCGCCATCGAATTGCGGCTTGCAGCCGGTGGCGACGCTGCAGGTGCAGGTGAACCGCGCCGGCGGCCGGCCGGCAGAGGCATCCGTCCAGGTCCAGGACAATCAGTTCGGGTACTACCGCAGCACCGTGACGAATGCCGCCGGGACGGTGTCCTTCACCGATGTGCCGCAGAGCACCTATACCGTGACGGCGGCGTCGACCGCCACCGACTACAACGGCAACGGTGTCGCGACGCCCCCCGTCACGATTGTCGTCGGCGCCGGGACGACGCCGGTGACCCTGACGCTGCCGGCGTTCGGTACCGTGACCGGGACACTGCGCTATGCCGGTGGCGCCCCGGTTCGGAACAGCAGCTACCAGGTCATCGAACTGATTGGCGCCGGCTACCAGGGTGCGGCGTACCTCTATTCGGACGGCACCTACACCTTCTACGCCGTGCCGGTCGGCGTGCCGCTGACCCTGCGAGGCCGCCATCCCGGCCGCTACCAGTACAACAGCGATGCCATCATCGCGACCTTGCCGGGGGTGTCGATCGCGGCCGACGGCCAGGTCGTCACGCAGGACCTGACGCTGCCGCCGATTGTGACCGCGCGGGTGACGGTGCTCGACGCCGGCGGCGCGCCGTTCCCGGGCATCCGGATTCAGACCAGCGAGACGTCCCGGCCGTACCTTCCGGGACCGCGGCACGACCAACGCCTCCGGTCTCATCGACCTGCCCGATCTCGCCGGGATCGTCACGGTGCGGGCCCTGGATCCGAACACCGGCATCACGCTGACCGACGTTGTGGTCGATACCGGAGGAGCGGTCGAAGGGGCGACCGTTCCGGTGACCCTGCGGATCACCGCCGTCAACGGCACCGTTCAGGGACACGTCTACGCCGCCGACGGAGTGACGCCGGTCGAGGGGGCCTACATGGAGGCCCGGAACGCCGTCGACGGGGCCTACCTGACCTACGCGTATGCCGATGCGGCCGGCGCTGTATCGCTTCGACGAATCTGCTGCCCGGCAGCGCCGGCTTCATCATCCGCGCCTACACCCCGGCGTACACCGTGTTTGTCGACGTCGCCGGCCAGTTCGAGTCGGCAGGCGTGACAAAGACGGCGGACGTGGTGTTGCCGGTCGTCAAAGGCGACATCGTCGGAACGATTTTCGCGGGCGACGGCGTCGACGCCGTTGCCGGGTGCGCAGATCGAGATCAGGGACGATGGATGTCGGGTTTGCCAACACATCGTCCGGTCCGGACGGCCGCTTCGTGTTGAGCGGCGTCTACATGCCGATGGCCGGCCTGTCGGCGCGGGCCTCCGACGCGAGCAATACCACTTACGGCGAGCAGACGTTTGCCGCCCCGCCGGCCGGCGGCACGGTGACGGTCAACGTGACGCTGCCGGGCACGCTCGGGTCGATCAGCGGCATCGTGACGGCCGGGGACGGCGTCACGCCGCTGGCGAACGCCGAGGTCGATGCGACGGTTGAAGTCGTCGATCCGGAGTGCTCCGAATGCGGCGGCACCCGCTACATCGGGTACGTCTACACCGCCGCGGACGGTAGCTTCAGCTTCTCCGGGATCCTGGCACCGAGCTCTGGCGTCACGCTCAAAGTCTGGTCGCCCGGCGGCTCGGTCACGGCATCGCGGAACGTCACCTTCCCGCAGCAGGGATCCGTCGTTTCGGGGATTGTGATTGCGCTGCCGGTCACGAGCCTGGCCGGCCGGGTGACGTTTGCGAACGGCGATCCGGTCCGGTATCCGAATGTGTTCCTAACGGGGACGGGATCGACAGGCGGCACCCGCTATCCGACCCAGTCGAACGTCGACGGGACCTATGCCTTTGCCGAGGTGCCGGCGGGCACCTATCGACTCAGCGCGCAGGACAACGATTCCGGCCTGACGGCGGTCGCTGACGTGACGCTGCTGGCGGCGCAGTCAGCGAATCTGGATGTCGTGCTGCCGGCGTCCAATACGGTGACGGTCCGCGCCCTCGGCGACGGCGACGCGCGGCTCGGCGGCGCGCAGGTCGCCCTCCTCAGCGACGGACTGTCCTTCGAGCGCTACGCGACAACGGCCGCCGATGGCACCGCGACGTTCGACCGGGTGCCGGCCGGCGCTTTCTACCTGCAGTCGGTCTGGTATGACGGAAGCGCGAATCGGTTCGCGTCGGCATCGGGCACCCTGGCCGCGACGGGCGGTCCGCTGCCGGTCGATCTCCGGTTCACGAGCGGAAGCACGGTGACGGTGACGGCGACACGCGCCGACGGCACGGCGCTCGCCAGTTCCAGCGTCAGGCTCGACGGGTATGGATCCTCAGGTCCGCTCGGCCAGTTCCGGGTCACTGTCACCGCGGACGGTGCCGGGGTCGCGACCTTCGCCAACGTGCCGGCGGGACCGGTTCAGGCGACGGCGTCCGAGGGCGGGGTGTACGGCATTGCGAACGGCGAGGTGACAGGGTCGGCGCTGGCGTTGTCCCTGGGGCTCGGCAACGGGAGGGCGCTCGCCGCCAACCTCGATGGCGCTGACGGCTTCCGCTATGACGTCGACCGGAGCGGCGGGCTGAGCGACGGGGGAACGGTCAATAGCCAGTACAGCGACGCCTACGACGGGATGTACTACGTGCGGGTCAACAGCCAGTCGTTCGCGGGCGTCACCGCGGCGCGGCTGGAACTGGGCGAGCGGCAGTTCGCGCTTGGGCCGGTCTCGAGCGGCAGCCTCATGGTGGCACGGAAGATTTATGTGCCCACTGAAGGCAGCTTCGCGCGCTACCTCGAGATCGTCACCAATCCCGCCGGCATCGCGCTGAACGCGAGGGTGAGGGTTGAGGGCAACCTCGGCAGCGACAGCGGCACGTCGATCCTGGTTCGCCCCGAGACGACCGGCAACACCTACGCGGTGACGTTCGAGAACTACAGCGGCTCCTCGGATCCTGCGCTGGCGCACGTGTTTGCCGGCGCCGGGGCGGTCGCCGTTCCAGTCTCGAGCCTGAGCTTCAGCAACGGGAACGACCGGCCGTACTATGAGTGGCAGACGACCGTTCCGGCGCACAGCACCGTCATCTTCATGCATTTCGCGGTGCAGCGCGCACCGACCGATCGCGACGGCGCCGGGAACCAGGCGGTGTCGCTCGTCAACCTCACCGACGCGAATGCGCTCAACGGACTGACGGCGGAGGAAAAGGCGGCAATCAGGAATTTCGTCGTTCCACAGTAGGGTCCCCGCGTGCGGTAAGCGGGAAGCGGGCAGCGGGAAGCCGGAAGCGGGTAGCTGGTAGCTGGCTGAAGCTGGAAGCGGGCAGCGTGAAGCGGGCAGCGGGAAGCCGGAAGCGGGAAGCGGGTAGCTGGTAGCGGGAAGCTGGTAGCTGGAAGCTGGTATCCAATGATGCGAACAGTGACGGTCGGACTGATGATGATCGCAGCGGCCCTGACGGGGGCGAGCCTCGCTGCGGCGGGTGAGCAGCGGGCGCTGCCGGCGTTCAGCGTCGCTGCCGCTGATGGGACCGTGCGCGCGAGCGGGTCCCTCTCGGCCGAGCCGAAGTGGGTGCTGCTGTATGTGACGCCAGGGTGTCGGAGCTGCGATCGCCTGCTGCAGGCGCTCAAGGACTGGCAGTCGCCGCAGCTGGTGGCGCGCACCATCGTCATCGTCCGCGGCCAGGCGGTCCCCGCCGCCGCATACATGGGAGAGCGGCTGCCGCCGGAGGCGGCGGGTGTGGCCTGGTTTGCCGACCCGTCCAACGAGGCGGCCCAGGCTATGGATCTGCGCGGTGCACCAGTGCTCGTTGGCGTCGATCATGGCCAGATCAGCTGGACCATCAGCGGGGTGCTCAACGATCCGAAGTCGCTCGAGTCGGTGGTCCGCACCTGGGTGGAGTACCGATCATGAAAGTGAACCGGTGGTCGAACGCGGCGCTCACTGCGGCCCTCTGTACGGCGATGCCCGCCGCGGCGCTAGCGCAGGCGGGGAAGTCGGCACCGGCTGCCGTGCCCGCGTCACCGGCCGCCATCAGTCTGGCCGGGGCTCCGGCGCGCGGCCCGATCGACAGCCGGGCGGTGCTGGTCACGTTTACCGACTTCAGCAACCCGGCATGCGGGAGCGCGGCCGTGATCCTCCAGGGCCTGGTGGACGAATTCCAGGACGGCGTCCGGATTGTCTTCAAGCACAACCTGCCGCCGAACAATCCCGACCGGCTGCTGCCCCACGAGGCGGCACGTGCCGCGGAGGAGCAGGGGGCGTTCTGGCCGATGCACGACCTGCTGCTGAGCAACCAGGCTCGTCTCAGCCGAGACGACGTGATGGGGATGGCCGCTCAGCTGCGCCTCGATGTCCCGAAGTTCGCCGCGGACCTCGACTCCGGCAAGTATCGCGACGAGATTGAGCGTGACCGAACCGAGGCCGTGGGACTGGTGATCCGCAACCAGCCGGTCTGGTATCTGAACGGCGCCCGCATCAACGGTCCCGTCACCATGTCCGACCTGAGCCGCCGGCTTCATGCGGTTCTGGACGGTAAATAGGTAGACAGAAGTCAGACATCTCCGAATACCTTCCGCTTCTCACGATTCGTGATTCCCTCAGCCAGTCGCCTTTTCTGCGCTTTGCCTTCATGCGGCCTTTGGTACGGTCTTGGCGTCAGCGCCAGGTCTCAGCTATCAGCTTTCAGCTATCGTCTCGCTACATGAGGCCTCTTGTGTCACTGAGAAAGCTTCGACCTCAGACGGTTCCGTCGGTGCCTGGCCACGACTCGGCGTCCTCTCTGGAAGCGTTCGGCTCCGAGGATGCCCCGGTGCAGGCGGCGGCCGCGAGCGAGCCGGCGGGGGCGGGTTCGTCCGCGCATGGCGGAGGGCGTCAGATCCAGGGGTTCCTGTTCGTGCTCGCCGCGCTTGCAATCGTCGCAGGGGGCGCCGCCTACTGGAAGCTCAGGATGGTCCCGGCCCGCGCCGCGGCCGCGCTGGGTTCTCTGACGATTGAAACCGAGCCGGCGGGGCTGACCGTCATGTCCGGCGGGGTTCAGAAGGGCCATACGCCGCTGACCCTGTCATTGCCGGCCGGGACCCATCAGTTCGAACTGGTGCGGGACGGCGGCGCTCCTCAGCCTCTGACGGTCGCAATCCAGCGGGGTGCGACGATCGTCCACCATGTGAAATTCGAGGCCGTCGTTCCGGTCGTGGCCACCGGGACCCTGACCATCGCGACGGATCCGGCCAAACTGAAAGTGTCGGTGGACGGCGTGGCGCGCGGCGTGAGCCCGGTGACGGTCGACGAGTTGCCGGCCGGCAGTCACAAGGTCGATGTGCACAGCGCCAGCGGCATCCTGACCCGCAGTGTCGAGATCGCGGCCGGGCAGGCGGCCTCCGTGATTGTCACAGCCGCTGCCGCCGCCCCGGCCCAGGGCGCTGGCTGGCTGGCGGTGTCGTCGCCGGTGCCGGTGCAGCTCTTCGAGGGCAGCGACCTGATCGGTACCAGCGAGTCCGCGCGGCTGATGCTGCCCTCGGGACGCCACAGCATCACGGTCGTCAACAAGTCGCTGGGCTATTCGGAAGCGAAGATCGTTCAGGTGCCGGCGAACGGATCCGCGGCGCTGAAAGTCGAACTGCCGCGGGCACCGGTGAATCTCAATGCCCTGCCCTGGGCCCAGGCGTGGATCGACGGCGTCGCGGTGGGCGAGACGCCGATCGGCAAGCACCTCGTCACGATCGGATCGCACGAAATCGTCTTCCGCAACCCCGACCTCGGGGAGCGGCGGCAGACCATCCTGGTGACCCTGTCATCACCCGCCCGGGTGTCCGTTGATATGAGGAAGCCGTAGCCATGAAGTTCGTCATCGCCGTCACGTGCGGTGTGCTCTGCTCAGCCGCGGCGCTTTTCGCGCAGGTGGGGCCGTCCATCAGCCCGGCGGGTGCCCGCAGCACTCTTCCAGGTCCGGCAGCGCCGGGCTCACCGAACTTGGGAGCTTCGACCGCCAGCGCTGCCGCCGCTACAGTCGGCACCGAACCGGCGCCGGCGGTGAATTCAGGGACGCCAGGCGCTCCGGTTCTCCCCACGGTGCAGGCGCTCTACGCCTCGGCCGCGTACGAGGATGCGCTGGCGGCGATGCCCGCGCCTGGCCAGGGGGCGAGCCGAGACATCGAGCAGTACCGTGCGCTGTGCCTCCTCGCGCTGGGACGGCAGACCGACGCCGCCGCGTCTGTCGATCGCATCGTCTCGCAGGACCCGTTGTTTTCACCCTCGGGGTCCGACACGCCGCCGCGGCTCCAGGCGATGTACACCGAGTCGCGCGGCCGTCTGGCGCCCGGGCTCGCAAAATCGGCATACGCGGACGCCAAGGCCGCCTACGAGAAGAAGGATCGTGCGGCGGCGCACGAGGCGTTTCAGCGGACGCTCGACGTCATCGCGCTCGTGCCGGATCCCGCGGATGCCGGGCTTTCGGACCTGCGGGAACTGGCCTCCGGCTTTCTTCAGCTGACCGCCGCTGGGGCCGGAGCCGCCGCGCCGGCCGCTGCGCCTGCCACGCCGGCCAGTCTCCGGGCGCTGGCTGCCGGCGGCCCCAACGCCGCCGGCCCGTCCAATGCCGCCGCCGACGGGCGCGGGTCGGCTGGGGCAGACGCCCCGGGCGCCGGTCCGGCCGCCGAGACCGCGGCCGGCGTCGATGGCTTTCGGGGACCCGTCGCCATCAGGCAGGACATGCCCGGCTGGCAGCCGCCCGACACCATCTCGCGTCGGACGGAGTATCGCGGTCTGATTCACGTCGCGATCGACTCGGCCGGGCGCGTCGAAGAGCTCAAGGTCGTGAAGCCGAGCCATCCCGCATACGACGCCGCGATCGCGCGTGCGGCGCGGCAATGGCAGTTCTCCCCGGCCACGCGCGACGGCCGGCCCGTCGCGTCGGAAAAAGACATCGAGGTCTACCTGAGGCCCCAATGAAAAAGCTCAGAACACTCTCCGGTTTCGCTTACGCCCTGCTCGTCAACGCGTTCTGGTTCGTGCCCGCAGGGGGACACTCATCTTTACGCTAAGTCGTTGACTCCAAAGGCCGAGAATCAAAAGAGGCCCGGATCGGCTACTCCTTCGAAAAGATCACTCCCGGGGCCAGCTTCCAGGACGGGTCCAGCGCGCGTTTCACCGCCCGCATCTCGTCAAGACCTGCCTCGCCGTAGAGACCGCGCAGCAGCTTCTGCTTGACGGGATTCCGGCCGACGCCGTGTTCGGCCAGCGGGCAGCCGCCGAGTGCCGCGACCTCGCGTCCGAACTCGAGGATCGCCTCCTTCCCGCGGACGACGTCGTCATAAGACCGTGGGATGACGTTGGGGTGGACGTTGCCGTCGGAGATGTGACCCCAGATCGCGTAGTCGAGGCCGCGCGACGCAAAGCCCCTGCGGTAGACGTCCATCATCTCTTCGAAGCGTGCAAACGGGACCACCATGTCGGCCGCCGTTTTCTCGATGCGTTGATCGACATCCCGTTTGGCCACGCCGACGCGGCGATTCACTCCCGCGGGCACCGCCTCGCGGACCGCGAGCAGCTGTTCCATTCGCCGGTGGTCTCCCGGCAGCGCCATCTCTGTCACGTCCAGCAGCCCCGCCGCGTCGAGCAGCAGGCAGAACCTGGTCAGGGCCGAATCCTCGGCATTCGCTGCCAGAGCGCCGGCGATCAGATCGAAAGCCTGCTCCCGGGTCAGTGATGCATCCAGCTCGAGCTGCACCAGCAGGGCGACGGAGGTGTCCGGCGGCAAGGCGACGTCGTTCCGGCGGTCGGCCTGATCCTCGCGGAGGATCGCGATCGACCGCGCGTCGATGTTTTCAATGGCGGAAACGTCGAGCCCGCGGCCGTCTCCGGATTGACGGGTCGCCACCGAGTCCCGAATCAGCGCCTCGACCAGGTCGAGAGCCTGGCGGTCGGACGCGCATGGAATCAGCGCCAGCGCGACCTGGGGAGCGACGGGAAGATATCGAAACGTGACCTCCGTGACTACTCCGAGCGTGCCCTCGGCGCCGATGAACAGATCGACGAGGTCCATCTCCGGCTCCGCGTGATAGCCGGCCGATCGCTTCGCCACCCGCGGCATCGCGTAGCGCGGGATCGGGACGGTGACGCCGCCGCTCCTGGTCGGGATCGAGAATCGCCCGTCGCTCGCCCGGTTGCGGCCGCGCACCAGATCGAGCACCGTCCCGTCTGCGAGCACGACCGTCAGTCCCGTCGACCCACTCCCGCGTCGAGCCGTACTTGAACGTCGCCGCGCCGGCGGCGTTGGTCGAGACGATGCCTCCGGCGGTGGCCCCCGCGTAGGTCGGCGCGGGTGGAAACCAGGACCCGGCCGCGCGCAGGTGCTCCTGCAAGGCTGCTACGGTGACGCCGGCGTCCACCGTGATCAGACCCTGTCTCGGCGAACCGATCCGTTGCATCTTCGAGGTTGAAACGATGAGCTCGCCTTGCGGCGTGGCCCCGCCGGTCAGCGACGATTGCGCCCCAATCGGCAGAACTGTCGCGGCACCGGCGACCGCGTCGGCGACCTCGGCGGAGGATCGTGGGAATACGACGCCGGCGGCGTGGCCTCCCGGGTAGTGCGCGGCATCTTCGAGGAAGTCACCCGGGTCGAGAATCTCGAGCATCTCCGAATAGTAGATCGCGTATAACAAGGTCGGGGACCGGGAGCGTGCGGCCAGGAATTGGCCTGGAACGGCCGGCTGCAGGGGTATGCTTGCAGGGATGACCAGCGCCATCGCTCGCAACAATGTCACGGTCTCGGGGGACGGTGTCCAGCCGATGTTGTTCGCGCACGGCTTCGGCTGCGACCAGAACATGTGGCGTTTCGTCGCGCCGGCGTTCGAGGCCGACTACCGCGTCATCCTGTTCGACCACGTCGGCGCCGGCCACTCCGACCTCTCCGCCTTCGACCAGAAGAAATACAGCAACCTTCAGGGCTACGCCGACGATGTGCTCGAGATCTGCAGCGAGCTGGGTCTGGCGGACGTCATCTTCGTCGGCCATTCCGTCGCCGCGATGATTGGCGTGCTGGCGGCGGCGAAAGAGCCGCAGCGCTTCGCGAAGCTGGTCCTGATCGGGCCGTCGCCGCGCTACGTGAATGACGACGGCTACTTCGGTGGCTTCTCGCGGAACGACATCGACAGCCTGCTCGAGTCGCTCGAGAGCAATTACCTTGGCTGGTCGAGCGCGATGGCGCCGGCGATCATGGGCAATCCGGACCGGCCGCAGCTCGGCGCCGAGCTCACGACCAGCTTCTGCCGGACCGATCCGGCGATTGCGGCTCACTTCGCCCGTGCCACGTTTCTCTCCGACAACCGGGCCGATCTCGCCAGGGTCGGGGTCCCGGCGCTGATTCTCCAGTGTGCCGACGACATGATTGCCTCGGAGGCGGTCGGCGAGTATGTCCACCTGCACATGCCAGCCAGCCAGCTGGTGCACCTCGAAGCCACCGGCCACTGTCCGAATCTGAGCGCCCCTGAGGAGACGATAGCCGCGATGCGGGCGTTCCTGTCAGCGGCGGACTAGGCGTGCCGGGAGCGCCACCCCCGCCCGGATCGCACGAGCGTGACGACAGTGCGGAAGACCTCTACGAGCAGGCTCCGTGCGGCTACCTGTCGGTCCGTCCCGAGGGCACCATCGTCCGCATCAACCAGACGCTGCTCGACTGGCTTGGCCGCGAACGCGACGCCGTCCTCGGTTCAAAATTCCAGACCCTCCTGTCGGTCGGATCCAGGATCTACTACGAGACCCACTACGCGCCGCTGATCCGCATGCAGGGCTTCGGGCGCGAGATCGCGTTCGAGCTCCTGACCGCGGACGGCCGCGTCCTGCCCGTCCTGCTCAACGCCCGGCAGATTGTGGACGACGCGGGGCAGCCGCGACTGATGCGGATCACGCTGTTCGATTCCACCGAGCGCCGGCGCTACGAGCGCGAGCTGCTGCTCGCGCGCCGCAAGGCGGAGCAGGTCGCGCAGGACAAGTCGGAACTCGTCGCGATGCTCAGCCACGACATCCGCAATCCGCTCAACGCCATCATGGGGGTCGTGCAGCTGCTCGAGCGCAGCCCGCTCAACGACGCGCAGCGGCGCCATCTCGGCCTGCTCAAGTCGTCGTCCGACAACATGCTCGCCCTGCTGGCGCATGTCCTCGAGTTGAGCAAGGCGGAGTCGGCGGCGTTTGCCCTCGAGGAGACGCCGCTGTCGGTCGCCGACATCGTCGCCGAGGTCGTCGGGGTCTTCGAGGCCAAGGCCGAGGAGAAGGGAGTCGAGCTGCGGGCGTCGCTGGACGATCGCCTGCCGCCGGTCGTGGTCGGCGACCCGATTGCCCTTCGCCAGGTGCTGACCAATCTCGTCGGCAACGCGGTCAAATTCACCCCGGCGGGCTCGGTGACGCTGTCGGTGGAGGCCTCGGAGTTTTCTTCCGATGCGGTGACCATGAAGTTCGCGGTCGCGGATACGGGGATTGGCATTCCGGCCGACCGCCTGGACCGAATCTTCGAAGCGTTCACGCAGGCCAGCGCGGAAACCGTGGCGAAGTTCGGCGGGACGGGGCTTGGCCTGGCGATCACCAGAAAGCTGCTGGCGCTCTACGGCAGCAAGGTCCAGATCGAGAGCGTGGAAGGGAAGGGGTCGACGTTTTCATTTGCCCTGCGCCTGCCGGTGCCGGTGGCCGTCGATACGTGAGCGGGGCGCCGTGGCGTGGGGGCAAAAAAAGAGCGCGCGTCCCAAATACTGGGACCGCGCGCTCTACAGAGGACGACCGCCGCTAGACGGTGCGGGTTGCCCGGCGGCCTGCCACCAGGGCGACGAGGCCGATGCCCAGGAGCGCCAGGGACCCGGGCTCCGGTACCGGAGTCACCTGCGTCTCGATGTAGCCATTGAGATTCGCAGAGCCACCCGAGACGATGGTCGTGTCCAGTGCCCTGACGTCCATGGTTCCCGCCTGACCCGTCGCCGCATCAGCGAACGGGAGACCAATGACGTCCGGGTTGAAGTCGATGAACACTCCGCCGCCGTTTGTTTTAACCGAGACGGTCCCCTTGATGGCCGCTGCGAACGATGCCTCGGGTGTCGACGGGTTGAGGAAGGTCAACAGCAGCGTAAACGCCACATCGATTGGCGTCTTTATGGCCGGTGTGCTGACAGTCATCGTGCCGAAATTTCCGGCATCGCCGCTGACACTGAGGACATCGTCCTCGGTGTAACCCCAGAAGTCCCAGAGCGCGTTCGATGAGTAACTGATGGTGACGCCGCCCACCGTGGTCGAGGCGGACTCGCCGACCGTGCAACCGATGCCGAAGCACCCTTGCGCGTTACCCTTGATTTCAATCGAACTGGCCTGGGCGTACAGCGGCGCCAGGGTCATGCCCGCGACCACGAGCGCCACTTTGATTATTCGCAATCGTGTCATTTCATACCACCTCCCCACGATACAGGCCCTTGCCTCCGACTTGTCCCGAGCAGTTTTGATCCGGCAACCTGAGCCCGGCGCGTGACTGCATCGGGTCCGTGGGGCCAACGATCGCGCTTCCAGCCGCAGACGGGCCGCTCAGGAATCGCGCTGCTGCGGGCCTTCGGAGCAATGCCATGGCCAAGGGCTTCCGGCGGCGACTGCAATCGCAAGTTGTTCGCCCCGTGGCGGTTGACGTCCGCACAGGGTCCACAGTGTTCCTGGAAAGTTCGCGCTCGCGGCGCCTTTGGTCCACCGGACGACGGCCGCGCCGGACGATTGGTACTATTGGTCCAGACCCGCACGACCGCGGCGGCGGGCCACAGCTACGGCCAGGAGGCCGGCTCCCAACAGGACGAACGTCCCTGGCTCCGGCACTGGATTGACGACCTGGTCCTGTCCCCTTCCGGCCGGGGCGTCAAGGACCGTTGCGCTCGAGTGCCGGTACGCATTCCCCCGCGGCGGCGAGCCCCTGGAGAAACTCGGTGCCGCGTGCGATTGCCGCGCTCGACGTCGCGTAAGTGCCCGTGGTGACGGCGCGGAAATTCGTCCCCGCGGTAAGGCTGACGCCGTCG
Organism: uncultured Acidobacteriota bacterium; assembly: GCA_963750475.1. Classification (GTDB taxonomy): domain Bacteria; phylum Acidobacteriota; class Vicinamibacteria; order Vicinamibacterales; family 2-12-FULL-66-21; genus JALZOC01. The sequence continues at coordinate 3,633,810 of CAVVQQ010000002.1, read as the reverse complement.
TCGTAGAGCACCTCCCAGATGGCGAGCTGCAGTCCCGCCGCCATTGCGGTGGTACCCGTGGCGTGCACGGTGGCCGCGTAGGTGTTGAAGAGCCATGCGGCCTTCTGCGCGCCGAAGTTCGGCGTCGTCATGGCTTCTGTCGAACTGATGTCCACGGCCTGGCGATTCTGTTCGTTGTTCAGCAGGTCCACGCAGTACGAGTAGAAGGAGTCGGCCGCGCCGGCCGGCTTTCCGTCGAACCAGGTCCAGGTGAGTTCACCCGCCCAGGCGCTGACGTTGCGAGCGCCGGCGACGGTCACGATCTCGGCCTTGCCCATGCCGGTGAAATCAATGTTGATGGCCGCGGCGCTGGCCAGGCCGGGCGCAAGGATGGTCAGGGAAGCGAAGAGGAGAATGGGTGCGAGCTTCTGGTTGTTCACGTCATACCAGGGAAGCAGAAACAGGTCCGCAAACTCTGGTGGGAGGCAACTTCAATAAATTCAATCACTTACAGATTCAATCGACGGCGGTTTGTCCTCTCTTTGGCAGACAAAAGTGCGAAGACTGGCAGTTTCCGCTCGTATCAGATTCGGTCAGAACCATCCCGCTGCGAGCCGAAAGCGTCGACGACAAAAGTCTGCGATTTGGGTGCTATTTAGTCTGCCTTCAAAGAGGACTAATTTTCGGTTGAGGTCGAATCAGACTCTCGTCCTTCCGGCATGCCCGTAAGCCTCAGGGAATGAAGGTCTTTTGCGGCGACAAAAATCTGCCTCTTGTGGCGGCACGTTTGCACAAACCGCCCGTGAACCCTGATTTCCATGCTATCCCCATCCTTATCGCAGTTGTTCGAACGGGCGCGTACCCGTTTCGGCCTCGAGGTCGAGGTCCTCGACGCCAGCCTGCGGCACGTCTACCCGGACGGCGCCACCGCGCTCGGCAGGATGATTGAGGCCAACTCGGACGTCCGCAAGTCTCTCCGCGGCGCGCTGGCGGGTGGGCGTCCGGACCATCTGGACGAAGCCGGGGTCAAGTACCGAGGTCTACCCGCTCAGGCGAAACGCCAGGCTGCGCCAGGCTTCGGCGCTGGTGGCGTTCAGGCAGGCGCAGCGCCCGGGGGCTGCCAGCGAGGGCAATCAGGCCTGGCCGGAACTGGCGCGGGCGGTCGTCGAAGCGGATTTTGCCGCCACCGAGGCCTTGAGCGGCGAGCAGCAGCAGTCGCGGCGGCTGCAGGCCACGCTCGGATTTCTGCGGCATCTTGCGGAGCTCGATACCGAGGTCGAGCTGGCGGCGGCCATCGTCCAGGCGGCAGCAATCTGGTTCGATGTCGACGCACGGATTTTTCAGCGTCAGCACGACGGTCATTTCCTCCTCCACACGTCGCTGCCAGGCGCCGCCGTCGCCGACGGCGCACGGCGCCTCAGCTCTCAGCGGATCGACGCCGCGTCCGGCCCCCTTCGGAGGGGTCCCGTGCCGGAGTGGCAGACCGGTGAAGAGTCCGAGGTCGCGCTCATCCCGCTTTCCTCCAGCGGCTCCACGGAGTGGGTCCTGGCGCTCATCGGCGCGCTGCCGGCGGAGGAGGACGCGCTGTTCGATGTCCTTGGCCGCGTCGCGGGCACACAGTTCGAGGCCATTCGCGGGCGCCGCCGGGAGAGCGCCCGGGCGCGGTTCCAGGCGCTCGTTCAGGAAGGTGCCGCGGTCCACGAGCTGGTCGCCGTGCGGCTGGTTCGGGAGCTGGCCGATTCGACAGGCGCCGGATACGCCGCCCTGATGCTCAACCGGCCGGGCCGCGAGCGCCGGCTCGTGAGCTTCGGCGCAGCCGGCGAACCACCGCTGCCCGCCTCCGAGGGAAATCCGGCCTGTCAATTTGTCGAGGGAGAATTCACGTGCACGATGGCCGTGGCGGTGGATGCGTCCGCGACGCTCGTCCTCCGGCCACCCGTGGGCGGGGCGTTCGCCGATGACGCCGACACCGTGATCCGTGCCGCCGTCGAGGTCCTCCAGAACTGGCTGGCTGGTGCGTATCAGGCGCTCGACCACGATCACGAGTCGCGGCGGCCCGAAGTCGCGGAGTTCGCGCACCGGATCGACCAGGAGCTCGAGCGCGCCAGGCGCTTCGATCTGCGGTTGTCGCTGGTAATCGTCCGCGTCCCGGAGCAGGCGGCCGACGCGCTCGACGCTGCCGCCGTGCTGCACGCTGCCCTCCGCCAGGAGCTTCGTGGCTCGGACGTCCTGGGTGTGATGAACGGGAACGGCGTGGTGGCGCTCCTCACGCATACCGATCATGAGGGATCCGACCGGGTCGTGGTCCGGTTGCGGCGGCGGCTGAACGAAGCCGCGGGCCGTCTCGGCGTGGCGGGTGTGACGGTCGGCCGTGCGGCCTTCTCGCCCGAGTGTTCCACGACCGACGCGCTGCTGTCGCAGGCCATTCGGGAAGCGCAGCCGGTGTCCGCATGAGACAGCGAAGCGAGCTCAAAGGAGAGGTCGTGAGGCGGAAAGCGACTGACCGGCGTGTCCGGGCCCGGTTCGATATCGTCGGGGACCTGTGGGGCACACTCGAGGCCGTGCTGCACTTGCCGCTGCGGAACCTCAGCCGCGGCGGCGCCCTGATCGATTCGCACGTGCCGCTGCCGCCGCAGTCGGTCCATCGGCTGGCGATCCAGTTCGACGGCGAAGACCTCTCGCTCCCCGTTCGCGTGTCGCACGTCACCCCCCGGTTGTCCGCGGACGGCGAGCGCACCTATCTCGTTGGCGTCGAGTTCCTCGCGGTGCCGCCGGCCCTGGTGCAGGTGGTCGATCGGCTGCTCGTGGCGGGCCATGGAGAAGCTGCCGGGGTGCAGGCATGAGCACAGGATTCGTTCCCGAGCGGCGACAGGCGCCGCGCGTCGCGCTCGGCGCGGGCGTCGAATGCAGTCTCGGACTGCGCACGCGCGTCAAGCTGATGGACATCAGCCTCAGCGGCGTGCTGGTTGCCTCGGACGTGGCGCTCCCGCCCGGGGCGGCGGCGAGGCTCGACACCGGTCTTGGCGCTGGCGCGGTGCGGGCCGACCTCCAGGTCCGGCGGGCCGCGGCGCTTCCTCCTGGCGCTGCTGCGGGCGGCCTCGGTGCGATGTTCGTCGGGATGGACGATCGCAGTCGTCGCAGCCTCGAAGACTTCCTCCGGAAAGCGAGTCAGGCATGAGCACAGTTACGGCCTGGGCACCATCGGAAAGCGGCCGGCCGGTTGTTGCGGGTGGACACAAGGAATCGCATATGAGACACGAAGGAAGCGAACGGCTGATTGGCACGAGTGCGGTCATTGCCGAGCTCTCGCAGGAGATCGACCGGATCGCCAGGTCCGACGCCAAGGTGCTGATCACCGGCGAGAGCGGCGTCGGCAAGGAGCTGGTCGCGCAACGCCGATCCACCAGCGCAGCCCGCGCGCCCAGCGGTCGCTGGTCGCGGTCAACTGCGCCGGCCTGCCGGAAACACTGCTCGAATCGGAGCTGTTCGGCCACGTCAAGGGCAGCTTCACCGGCGCCTATCGCGACAAGCAGGGCAAGCTCGAACTGGCCGACCGCGGCACGCATCTTTCTCGATGAAATCGGCGAGATGACGCTGCGGATGCAGGGTCTGCTGCTGCGCTTCCTGGAGACCGGCGAGCTGCAGAAGGTCGGCGCGGACCGCATCGCCGGCCGCGTCAACGTCCGCGTCATCGCCGCGACCAACCGCAATCTCCGCGACATGATTGCCGAGGGCACCTTCCGCGAGGACCTGTTCTATCGGCTCAACGTCATTCACCTCGTCGTGCCGCCGCTGCGCGAACGGCGTGAGGACATTCCGGCGCTCATCGACTTCTTCATGGGACGGTTCACGCAGCACAACGGCCATCCCGTCAAGTACATCTCCCCGGACGCCAACAAGCTGCTCTGCGAGTACTCGTGGCCGGGCAACGTCCGCGAGCTCGAGAACGTCATCGAGCGGCTCGTCGTGACCGGCCGGACCGAAGGGGTCATGCCGGAAAGCCTGCCGATGGAAATCCGGATGCAGCAGGCGATTGCGCTTCGTCCGAAGAAGGAGCGGCGGCGGACGGTCGCCGACGATCTGTACAAGAAGCTGACCGAGCAGCGCGAGTCGTTCTGGACCGTGGTGTATCCGCTCTACATGCAGCGCGAGATCACCCGCGGCAACGTCCGCGACCTGGTCCGGAAGGGGCTGGAAGACGCGCGCGGCAACTACAAGATCGTCGCGCAAGCTGTTCAACATGGAGTCGCGCGACTACAAGCGGTTCCTGAACTTCCTGCGGAAGCACGACTGCCAGCTGCCGTTCAAGGAGTACCGGCAGTGAGAAGAGGGAAGGCGCTGCCTGGCGGCGGTCGCTGTTCAGCAGTGTGCGCCGTGTCCGCAGCTGCAGGCGCGTCCGCAGGCCGGGATCCGCCTCGGCCGTCGCGCCTCCGGTGGGTTCGGTCAGGAGCGGCGGCGAACTGCCGGCCGGCTACGTCATCGGTCCCGAGATGTCCTGCTCGATCGTCTTCTGGCGCGACAAGGACATGTCCGCGGACGTCGTCGTCCGGCCAGACGGCAAGATTTCGCTGCCGCTGCTGAACGACGTGCAGGCGGCGGGGCTGACGCCGGACCAGCTGCGGTGCGGAACTCGTCGCAGCGGCGGCGCAAGTTCATCGCCGATCCGAACGCCACGGTCGTCGTCAAGAGATTCAACAGCCGGAAGGTCTTCATCACCGGCAACGTCGCCAAGCCCGGCACCTATCCGCTGACTGGCGAGATGACCGTCCTGCAGCTGATCGCCCTGGCTGGCGGCCTGCCGGAGTACGCCGATGCGAAGAACATCGTCATCATGCGCGAGTGAAGCGGGGCACGCACAGTCGTTCAAGTTCAACTACAAGGACGTCGTCAAGCAGAGCAGAACCTGCAGCAGAACATCGCGTTGAAGCCGGGCGACACGGTCGTCGTCCCGTAGGTGTGATGAAAGTGATGAGGTTCCGTCATGCGCTCGCGGCCGCGCTGATTGCCTGTTGTCAGGCCGGCGGCGCTTCCGCACAGAGCGGCGCCGGGCGGCCGTACCGGGCGCTTTTCGGCGGGGCGACCACCGATCCGTCGATGCATCAGGCGTTCGACGTGATGGTGTCGATCTCCGAGGCGTACAACGACAACGCCATAGGCAGCGGAACCGCCGGTGGGCTGGACTCGCCGCTGCTGCTTACCGGGCTGTATACGGGGGTATCACCGTCGGCGTCCTACGTGCACGTCGGCGAGCGCGCGAAGTTCGACGCCACCGTGGGAACGAATCTCAGATACTACGGCTCGCAACATGGCCTCGTCGGCACGAGCTATCTCGGCGCCGTCGGGTTTTCATCGCAGACGGAGAGGACGCATGTGGCGCTGAGCCAGACCGCGAGCTATGCGCCGGCTTCATTCCTGGGCCTGCTGCCGTCGTTGAGCCCGCTCGCGGGGGCGCTGCCCGGGGGTGTCGCCGACCAGGCGGTTGACACCCAGAACGCACGCTTCTTCGATGGCGCCGTCGACGTCGGCCGCCGCCTGACGAGTCGCGCGAGCTTCAGCCTGCTGGGAAATTATCGTCTCGTCAAGCTCCCGGCCGGCTTCCCATCCGCGGATCTGCGCTCGTTCGGGATTGGCGGACGGTATGGCTACGACCTGTCGAAGAACGCCACGCTCCACGCCGGCTATATCTACCGCGGCGGCCGCTACGCCTACGCGCCGGCAAGGTCAGGCACCGTCGTCCACGATATCGACATCGGCGTCGATTACCATCGGCCGCTGTCGCTCTCGCGCCGGACGCGGCTCGAGTTCAGCGTCGGGTCAGCGATCGTCAGCGTTCCGGATACCCAGACGGCACTCGCCCGGCGTCAGTTTCGCGTCCTCGGGACGGCCGGGCTGAGCCACGACATGGGGCGGACGTGGCAGGCGAAGCTCGCCTATCACCGCGGCGCCGGGTTCGCAGGCGGGTTCGATCAGCCAGTACTCTCCGACGCGGTCGTCGGTTCGTTCGCCGGCTTCTTCAGCCGCCGGGTCGACTTCAGCGGCGATCTCGGCGCGTCCCAGGGAGCCGTCGGGCTGGCGTCAGGGCCGGGCAACCAGTTCAGGACCTACAGCGCGAACACGAGAGTGCGCGCCGCCATCAACCCGGTCTGGGCTCTCTTCGCGGAGTATCTCTACTACTACTACAACTTCGGCGACCGGGTCGCGACCGCGTCCGGCGTGCCGTCGCAGCTCGACCGGAATACCGTTCGTGTCGGGCTGACCCTGTGGCTGCCGCTGGTGAGAAGGTAACCGTGCTGCCTGGAAAGCAATACACACCGGAAGAGATTCTGCGCATCGTCTGGCATCACAAGTGGGTCATCGTGATCCCGTTCGTGATTGCGGCGGTGTGTACGGCGGTCGTCGCGCACCGCCTGCCGAAGCGCTACCGCTCGGAGACGGTGATTCTGGTCGTGCCGCAGCGCGTGCCGGAGAGCTACGTCAAGTCCACCGTGACGACGCGTATCGAAGACCGCCTGTCGTCGCTCCGGGAGCAGATCCTGAGCCGCTCCAGGCTCGAGCGGGTGATTCGTGACTTCGGCCTGTATGCCGACCTGCAGCGCACCGCCGTGATGGAGGACGTCGTCAGCGCGATGCGCGCCGATATCGACGTCAAGGTCGAACGGGGAGACTCCTTCAGGATCAGCTACATCAGCGGCGTGCCGACGACCGCGCAGAAGGTGACCGAGCGGCTGGCCTCGCTGTTCATCGAAGAGAACGTTCGCGATCGGACCGTTCAGGCGGAGGGCACCAACCAGTTCCTGGATTCGCAGATGGAAGACGCCCGCGCCCGGCTCGTCGAGCACGAGAAGAAACTCGAAGAGTACCAGAAGCGATATTCGGGTCAGCTGCCGGCGCAGGTCCAGGCCAACCTGCAGGCTATTCAGAGCGCGCAGCTGCAGCTCCAATCGGTCCGGGAATCCGTGGACCGCGACCGTGACCGCCGGCTCGTTCTCGAACGGCAGATAGGGGATCTGCAGATGGTGGGAGAGACGGCCGCGCCATCCGCGGGCGGGGAGCTCGCGGCCGGTGCCTCGACCGCCCAGCAGCTCGAGGCGGCGCAAGCCAGGCTGCGTGCCCTGGAGCTGCGCTACAAGCCGGAACATCCCGACGTCAAAGCGATGAAGGGAATCATCAAGGATCTCCAGGCGAAGCTGCAGACGGAATCGGCCGAGCGGCCGAACGCCGCGGCCGGCCCGCTGCCGGCGACGGCGTCGGAGACGGCCCGGCAGCGGCGGCTGAGAGATCTCAAGGCGGAAATGCAGAACCTGGACGTCCAGATGGATCGCAAGGTCGTGCAGGAGCGGGAGCTGCAGGCGCAGGTCAGCGGCTATCAGGCCAAGGTGGATGCGGCGCCGACCCGCGAGGCGGAGCTCAAGGAGCTGACGCGCGACTACGAAACGCTCCAGAACACCTACACGAGCTTCCTCGCCAAACGGGAGGACTCCAAGGTTGCGGCGAACCTGGAGCGGAACCAGAGCGGCGAGCAGTTCAAGGTGCTCGATCCGGCGCGTTTGCCGGAGCGCCCCTACAGCCCCAACGTCATGAAAATCGACCTGGTCGGGGCTTTTCTCGGCTTGTCGTTCGGCCTCGGACTCGTCGGCCTTCTGGAGTACCGCGACTCGACGTTTCGCACCGAGGGAGAGGTCGCGCAGCTGCTGAAGCTGCCGGTGCTCGCGCTCGTGCCGATCATGGCCTCCGAGTTCGACCTGCGGGCGCGGCGCCGCCGCGGCAGGCTCGTCGCCTTCGCCGTCGGCGTCGTCGTTCTCAGTTCAGCCGCCGCGATGGTGTTCTGGAAACTGCAGACTTCCTGAGGGCCGTGATGTATCTGCGCTTTTATGGGCTCCGCGAGGAGCCGTTCCAGCTGACGCCGAATCCGCGGTTCCTGTTCTCGACGCCGCAGCACGCCGAGGCGATCGCCAATCTTCAGTATGGGCTGTCGACCGCGAAGGCCGTCACGCTGTTGATTGGCGAGGCCGGAACCGGCAAAACGACGGCTCTGCGAACCGCCCTGGACTCCGAGACGTGCCACGCGGTGCGGGCGGTTCACCTGACCAACCCCCAGCTGTCGCGGGCGGAGTTCATCGAGACACTGGCCCGCGCCTTCGGTTTGAGCGCGGCGGCCCACGTCTCCAAGGCGGCGCTGCTCGCCGAGCTCGAGGCAACTCTGCTCGAACGAAAGCAGCGGGGCCAGATCTCGGCGCTGGTCGTGGACGAAGCGCAGCGCCTGAGTGATGAGTTGATGGAGGAAGTCCGGCTGCTCGCGAACATCGAGACCGATACGCACAAGCTGTTGCCGCTCGTCCTGGCGGGCCAGCCGGAGCTTTCGGATCGGCTCAATCAGCCTGATTTCCGGCAGCTCAAGCAGCGCGTCGCGTTGCGCTGTGAGATCAGGCCGTTCGAGCTTGCCGATACCGCCGCCTACGTCGCCAGCCGTATCCGCACCGCCGGCGGCGACGCGCGTCGCCTGTTCACGCGCGAGGCGGTCATTCTGATCCAGCAGTATTCGCGCGGCATTCCCCGCTCGATCAGCGTGATCTGCGACAACGCGCTGCTCAGCGGCTTTGCCGCCGGCCGGCAGCCCGTGGGACGCGACATCATCGAGGAAGTAGCACGCGATTTCGATCTGGGCCGGCCGCCAACGGCGGTACCGGCTGCGGCCTCGGCTCCCCAGCCTGGGCACGGCATCGACCATCAGCCGGGGACCGGCGCCGAAGAGGACGTTCCCGGCCGCCGGGATCAGCCGAAGGCGTTGGCGGAGGAGCTCGCGGCGCCGGAGAACGAGGCCGCCGCGCGGCCGCGCTTTCTGGTGCGGGGCGGGTCCTGACCCTCATGCCTCACGTAACAGCCGAACGGTATTGAGAATTACTGAATGAGCCGCGTAGACGAAGCGTTGAAGCGTGCATCGGCCCGTCCGGGCTTGCGATCTGTCGATGAGATGGACGAGCCCGTCATCCGTGTCGACGAGTTTCCGGCGGAAGAGGAGCGGCGGCCGCATGCGGCCGGCAGCGCGCCCCGCCGCGTCGCGACCACGGCCGTGCCGGTGCCGGCCGTCTCGCCGGCTCCCGTCTCGACGCACCTCGCGCCGGACGTCGAAGGCAAGACCGTCGTCGACGCGAGCATCTCCCCGATCTCGCTCGAGGAATATCGCCGCCTCGCGACGACCCTGCATCTGATGAAGGAGCAGAGCGGTCTTCAGGCGCTGATCGTGTCCAGTGCGCTGCCGCGGGATGGGAAGACGCTGACCTCCACGAATCTCGCGCTGACCCTGAGCGAATCGTATCAGCGCCGCGTGCTGCTCATCGATGCCGACTTCCGCCGGCCGTCCGTCCACGACGTCTTCGGATTACCGCTCGCCGACGGCCTGGCCAGCGTGCTGGCGGCGGACAGCCCGTCGTCCCTGCCGCTGCGTCAGGTGACCCGGCACCTGTCGGTTCTTCCGGCCGGCGTGGCGATTCGCTCGACCGTGGCAGGGTTGACCTCGGAGCGGATGCGCACCGTCATGGCCGACGTGCGCGCCCGCTTCGACTGGGTGATTATCGACACCCCTCCGGTCGGCCTGATCTCGGACGCCAACCTGCTGGCGAATCTGGTCGACGGCGTGCTGCTGGTGATCGGGGCGGGCTCCACCCCGTACCTCGCCGTGCAGCGCGCCATCTCCGAGTTCGGCCGGGAACGCATTGTCGGCGTCGTGCTCAACCGGATTGTCGAGGACGCCGCCCGGAAGAGCTCCTACGGTGACTACTACGGATCGAAATACGCCGCGGGTATCCAGGTATGAAGGCGTTTGCCGCCAGCATCGGCCGCCGTGCGCTCGGACTGATCCTGTTCGAGACCGTCCTGATCATGGTGGCGGTCTGCGTCGGCGCGGCGATTCGCCTTGGCATTCACGACGCGTGGGAGCTGCTGTACGTGCACGGCGACATCCGCAAGGCGCTGTTGATTGCGCTCGTCACGCAGCTCTGTCTCTACTTCGCCGACCTCTACGACTTCCGGGTCATCACCGACCGCCGCGAGCTGTTCGTCCGCGCCGTGCAGGCGCTCGGCGCGACCTCGCTCATCCTCGCCGGCCTCTACTTCTGGCTTCGACGCTGATGGTCGGCCGCGGCGTGTTCATCACTCGCCGCGATCCTGGTCGATCCTGTTCGTCGTTCGGCTGGCGGATCGGCTTCGACTGGGCCGCGCACCGGGTCGGCGCCGCGCGAGCGGCTGCTGCTGGTCGGCACCAGCGAGTCGGCGGTGAAGCTGGCGCGCGAGCTGTACGAGCGGCGCGGAGCTCGGCGTCGAGATCGTCGGCTTCATCGATCCCGACCCGGCGCGCGCTCGGCAGCCGCCGTGATCAACCCGGGCGTGATCGGCACCATCGACGACATCCCGGCCATCGTGCGCGCGCGCAACGTCGATCGACGTCGTCGTCAGCCTGTCCGACGCGCGCGGCAAGCTGCCGATGGACAAGCTGCTCGACATGAAGCTCGACGGCGTCAGCTTCGAGCACCTCGCCTCGGTCTACGAGAAGTACACCGGCAAGATTGCCGTCGAGAACCTGCGACCGAGCTGGCTGATCTTCTCGCCGGGGTTTCAAGAAGAGCCAGTTCCTGCGCGTCGCCAAGCGCGTGCTCGACGTCGTCGCGGCCTCGCTCGGGCTCGCTGCTCGGCGGCGCCGCTCATGCTGCTGGTGGCCGCGGCGGTGCAAGCTGACCTCGCCGGGGCCGGTCGCTCTACCGGCAGGAGCGGGTCGGGCTGCGCGGCCACACCTTCACGGTGGTCAAGTTCCGCTCGATGCGCCAGGACGCCGAGAAGGGCACCGGCGCGGTGTGGGCGACGAAGGACGACGACCGGGTCACGCCGGTCGGCGGGTTCCTGCGCCGCACCCGGCTCGACGAGCTGCCGCAGCTGTGGAACGTGCTGCGCGGCGACATGAGCTTCGTCGGGCCGCGGCCGGAACGTCCGGAGTTCGTCTCGTCAGCTGACCAAGGAGATCCCGTTCTACGGCCAGCGGCACTCGGTGCGGCCCGGCCTGACCGGCTGGGCGCAGGTGCGCTACACCTACGGCGCCAGCGTCGAGGACGCGATGGAGAAGCTGCAGTACGACCTGTTCTACATCAAGAACATGTCGATCGCGCTCGACCTCTTCATCATCGTCTCGACCATCAAGACGGTGCTGTTCAGACGGGGATCCTAACCGAACGGCGCTCGGGAGCGATTGTCCGGGACTCTTTACATTACGTTCGCAAACACATCCATGCTGAAAATCATCAACGTTGTCGGCGCCAGGCCCAATTTCATGAAGATGGCGCCCATCATCGAAGCCATGAACCGATACCCGGACCGGATCCGGCACGTGCTGGTTCACACCGGGCAGCACTACGACGAACGCATGAGCCAGTCGTTCTTCGTGGATCTCGGAATGCCGAAGCCGGATATCGATCTGGAGGTCGGCTCCGGCTCGCATGCCGAGCAGACGGCGAGAATCATGGTGGAATTCGAGAAGGTCTGCCTCCGCGAGCGTCCCGACCTTGTCGTGGTCGTCGGGGACGTGAACTCGACCATGGCGTGCACGATTACCGCGAAGAAGCTGGGGATTCGTGTCGCACACGTCGAGGCCGGCCTGCGCTCGCGCGACATGGCGATGCCGGAGGAGATCAATCGCCTGTGCACCGACGTGTTGTGCGATTACCTGTTCACGACCGACCACTTCGCCAACGAGAACCTGCACGCCGAAGGAGTGGCGGCGGAGAAGGTGTTCTTTGTCGGCAACGTGATGATCGACACGCTGCTGAAGCACCGGGAGATGGCGCGCGGACTTGGCCTGGCCGGCCGCCTCGGCCTGGCGCCGGGCCGTTATGCGACGCTGACGCTCCACCGGCCGTCGAACGTGGATGACCGCGAGACCCTCGAGGGGATTTTGCGCGCGCTGGCGGCCGTCGCGCGCGACATCCCGATCGTCTTTCCGGCGCATCCCCGCACGCGAAAGATGATCGAGCAGTTCGGGCTGTCCGACCTGTGCGTGAGCGAGCGGGCTCCAGGCCGCGTCTGGATGACCGAGCCGCTCGGTTACCTCGACTTCCTCCACCTGAACATGCACGCCATGATGGTCGTCACCGACAGCGGCGGCCTGCAGGAAGAGACGACCGTGCTTGGCGTGCCGTGCATCACGCTGCGCCACAACACCGAGCGGCCGATCACCTGCGAAGTCGGCACCAATTTCATCGTCGGCAACCAGCACGACGCCATCCTGCGTCAGGCAATGAAGATCGTCGCCGGCGACGTGCCGCGCGGCCGGGTGCCTGAGCACTGGGACGGACGGGCGGCCGAGCGCATCGTCGAGGTCCTGGTCGCCGCCGAGCCTGCCGCCGGCACCGTGGACGAGGCGCGGGTGGCGGTGGCGCGATGAGCCGTTCCCGTTCCGCGGTCATCCTTCGCAATGTCGCCAGCAACTGGGTCGGGTTCGCGCTCAACGCGGCGATCACCCTGGCGTTAACGCCGTTCATCCTGCGCGAGCTCGGGACCGCCCGCTACGGAATCTGGATTTTGACGTCCAGTCTCATCGGGTACTACGGCCTCCTGGATCTCGGATTTCGGGCCGGGGTGACACAGTATCTGACGCGGTATCTGGCGGTGGGCGACCACCTCAAGGCCAGCGAGTGCCTGAGCAGCGCGGTTGCGGTCCTGGGGTCCCTGGGGTGCGTCATGTTTGCCCTCAGCCTCGGCGCTGCGTTCCTGGCACCACGGGTGTTCGACCTCCCCCCTGGCATGGAGCGGGAAGCCTTCTGGTGCATTCTGATCGTGGGCTGCTCGAGCGCCATACAGTTCGGGCTGCAGCCCTTCACCTCGGTCTTCACGGCGACCCAGCGCTTCGATCTGGCCAGCCTGATCGGTGTGGCCACGCGCCTGATGACCGCCGGCGCGATTGTCTTTTCACTCAGATCGGGGTGGGGACTCATCGGCGTCAGCGCCTCGACGTGCCTTGTCAGCGCGATTGACTACGTTGTGCGCTGGCGGGTGGCGCGGCGGCTGGCGCCGCTGCTGGTGGTTGCGGCTCGGCACAGCAGCTGGCAGCGAGTTCGCGAGATCGGTGCATTTGGCGCCTGGAACTTCCTGGTATCGATGAACGGTTTCGTCTATCAACACGTCCCCAATCTGTTGATTGGCACAGTGATGCCGATCGCCGCCGTCGGTCACTACGCGCTGGCGACGGGGCTGACCCGCCAGCTGAACTCCATTCTGTCTCCGGTCCCGCAGGTTCTTTATCCAGCCGCGACCGAACTGCACGTGCGCGGCGATCAGTCCGGCCTCGAGCGTCTGTACCACGACGGAACTCGCCTGATGCTCCTGGTCCTGACGACGGTGGCGCTGCCGGCGTTCTTCTGGGCCGACGACTTCTACCGGCTGTGGATTGGCAAGAGATATCTCGGCGGCGGCATGTTCATCTCCGTCGCGCTGTTGTTCCAGATCCTCTTGATTAGCGTGTTCACGAGCTACTCGTCCAGTATTGCCAACCAGATTCTGGTTGGCGCCGGCCGGGTCCGCACCGTCGCCACGGCGCTCATCTGCGGCTCATTCATCAATCTCACGATCAGCCTCCTTGCGATCCGGCACTTCGGGCTGGTGGCGGTGGCGATGGCGACAGCTGGTGCATCGATCGTCATCGACCTGGTGATGATGCCGGTGCTTCTCCAGCGCCTGTTGGGACTGTCCGTCCTGAGACTGATGCGGCGCGGCTGGGTGCGGCCTCTGGCGGTCGGGGTGCTCCAGACCGCTGTCATCACCGGTGTGCGCCTTGGTGGGCGCCCCGATCGTTGGATGGAGCTAATCGTCCAGGGGCTGGTGGCGGGCATCGGAATGCTGATCGTGCTGTTTGTGGTGGGTCTGGCGGCCGAGGAGCGGCGCCGTTTCGTGCTGCAGCCGTTGCGTCGGCTCTGGGAAGCGCGGATCCCTGCCGTCGAGGCAGCGTCGTGACGGGAGCCGGCGCGGGGAGGCCGAAAGTCTCCTTTGTCGTCCCCTGCTACAAGCTCGCGCACCTGCTGGCGGAATGCCTGGCGTCGATTCTGTCGCAGACCCATCAGAACATCGAAGTGTTGATCATGGACGACTGTTCGCCTGACAACACCGCTGAAGTCGCCGCCGGCTGCTCCGACTTCCGCGTCAGGTACGTACGCAACGACCCCAACCTCGGACACTTGCGTAATTACAACAAGGGCATAGAGCTCGCGACCGGTGACTACATCTGGCTGATCTCCGCGGATGATCGGCTTCGCTCGGCGGAGGTCGTGGCGCGCTACCTCGCCGTCATGGAGGCCAATCCGAAGGTCGGCTATGCCTTCTGTACCGGGATGGGGTTGCGGGATGGCCGGGAGACGTCGATCGTGCAGTGGGCCACGCTCGATCGACCGGATGCGATTTTCGACGGCCGGGCATTCCTGCGCCGGCTGTTGCAGTCCAATTGCGTGCTCGCACCGTCGGGCATGGTCCGGCGGGAGTGCTACGAACGGGCCGGCGTGTTCCCTTTGGACCTTCCGTTCGCCGGCGACTGGTATCTGTGGTGCGCCTTCGCGCTTCACTATGACGTGGCGTATTTCGCAGAGCCCATGGTGAATTACCGGGAGCACAGCGGGAGTATGACCGATGCGCTGATAACAGAGGACGTCCGGCTGCTCTCAAAGGACGATCTCGCGGTTCGCTGGCGCATGAAACAACAGCTTGCCGATGCGGGCGAGGCCGAGCTTGCCGAACACTGCCGGAGCCAGATTGTCTGGGATTACGCCCAGGCGCTCAGTTCCAAGCGATGGCGCTCGGCCAAGTTCAGGATGACGCTGGAGGACTTCGAGAACTCCCTGGCCCATCATGTCCCGGACGTCCGCGAGCGTGAGCGGATGCGGCAGGCAGTGATGGCGTCCGTGGGCAGCCAGCTCTATTGGGACAGCGAGCTGGCGACAGACTTGGAGCTCTATAGGCTCGCCATCAAGTACGGCGGCGCGAATCCAAGGCTGTGGCTGAAGTACGGGGTGCTTCGTCTTGGGCGCGTTGGAACGTTCATCATGCGGGTGGTGACCACCCTCCGACAGCCGACGCCGATGGGCTCCCGTCGGTGACGCCGCCCGTCCTCGAGCAGAGCGCCGGGTTGGATACTTCTTTCGACGGGCGCCGAAGCGTCGCGTTCATCACCCAGAATGTCAGCTTTGGCGGCATGGAGGTGCACACGATCGGGCTGATGCGCGCCCTCATCGATCGCGGCTACACCATCGAGCTGATCCAGAACCGACACCGTCTCTACGACGACGCGATCGCTGCCAATGGGTGGGCCGACCGCGTCCGCGTCCTCCCCGCCGATGCGGACGGCATTCTGTACGGCGAGCGCAGTGACCGTGCGGGCTGGCGGCGGCTGTTGTCCGGCCTGGCCAGTGACGTGCTCATCTTTCCGAAGGGCAATTACAACTACGGCCAGCTGGGGTTCTTGCAGGAGTGCCGTCGCGCCGTCCGGCAGATCGTCTTCGTCGAGCACCTCGAGCCGCGCGAGCGCCCACGAGGCGGACGGTGGCGGTTGGGTATCATCCCTCCGCTGGGGCTGTGGTGGCACAAACGGCGATGGTCGAGCCGCCTGGGATCGCGGTATGCCGACACCGTGATCGCCGTCAGCGCCAAGGTGAAGGACCGGCTCGTGACCGACATCGGCTTCCCGCCGGGGAAGGTCGCGGTCGTGAGAAATGGAGTGCCGTGGCAGCGGTTCGCCCGCGACGCGGCCGCGGGACAGTCGGCCCGCGTGCGGCACGGGATACCCTCGGACGCTTTCGTATTCGGCATGCTCTCGCGCCTGAGTGCGGAGAAGGGGATCGACACTGCGCTCCGAGCCGTCAGGCTGCTCGTCGACCGCGGCCCGCAGCGGCCCTTCAGCCTCGTCGTCGCCGGGGAGGGCTACGAGGCGGCCCGGCTCGCGGAGCTCGCGGCCCAGCTCGAGATTCGGCCGTATGTGCGCTTCATCGGCTTTGTGCGTGAGCCGGAAGCGGTGTTGTCGGCCTTCGACGTCATCCTCTTCTCGAGTCGGGTCGAGGGGCTGCCGCTCGGGCTGCTGCAGGGGATGGCCGCTGGCTGCATTCCCATCGTGACCCGCATCAGCGGCATGCCGGAGGTGGTCAGTTCCCCGGAGATCGGCTGGGTGGTTGCGCCGACAGTCCGCCGGCCCTGGCGGACGCCATGGAAGGCGTGCTGTCGATGACCGACCCCCGGCGCGCGGCAATGAGCGACCGGGCGGTCGCGACCGTCCGAGAATCCTTTGACATCGCTCGCGCCAACGCGGCGTTCCTCGAAGTCTGCGGACTGTAAGACAACGCCGCCTGGGCGACCGAGCCGTCCGCCTCGACTCCCGGCGCGGCTGTCCCGGGCAGCCGTTGTCAGCCGGCGTTCTCGCAGTCCGAAGACCTGAACGACCGGCGCCATGCCTTTGTCAGCGCTCCCCCTGCCAGGACTCCACGGTCCCACCGCAGTAGCCGTCTCGAAGACGGGCAATTCGCGCTTGTTCATCCGAGGTCGCAGCGCGGCGGCCCTTTAGTCGTCTTTACGGCGGACTTTCAGTCTCCAGCCGACGACCAGCCCTTCTTCTGTATTCATAAAGCCCTATGGTGCAACGTTTTACGGCCCAGCGCCAGCTGTCGGCCGTTGGCTGCCTGGTTGCTCAGTTCTCAGTTCTCCAGCCCCGTGAACGGCCTCGGATTCCGTGTGAGACCGGCCTTCGCGAGGCGGAAACAGCTGGTGGGAGACGTGCTTATGGCAGTCTGGTTTGAATACCTTCTCTGGTCGTCGATCGCGACCGTCGTGCTGATCACGATTGGCTACCCGGTCCTGCTCACCCTGGCAGGCCCTCTGCTGCGACGTGGACGGCACTTCAACGATGCCGAGCCCGGAGTGACGCTGATCATCGCCGCGCACAACGAGGAGCACTGCATCGCGAGAAAACTGGAGAACGCTCTCGCCCTCGACTACCCACGCGACCGTCTCGAGATCATTGTCGCCTCCGACGGCTCGACCGACGGCACGGATGCCGTGGTCGAATCCTTCCGCGATCGCGGTGTCCTGCTGCGCAGCTTTCCGCGGACCGGCAAGACCGGCGTCCAGAACCTTGTCGTCAAGACCGCAAACGGTGAGATCCTGGTGTTTTCCGACGCCAACGCCTTCTATCGGCGCGACGCTATTCGCAAGCTGGTTCGGAACTTCGCGGATCCGACCGTGGCCTGCGTCAGCGGGCAGCTGATTTACACCGTGCAGTCCGTCGGCGCGGGGGATTGCGAGCACTCGTATTGGAACTACGAGAAGTTCCTCAAGCGCCGCGAAAGCGATTTGTCCTCGCTCATTGGGGCCAACGGCTCGATTTACGCCGTCCGCCGGGCGGATTACGTGGAAATCAACAACGATCTGATCAGCGATCTGGTGGAGCCGCTGGCGCTCGTGCATCGGGGCCGCCGCGTCGTCTACGAACCGGAGGCGGTCTCCGTCGAGGAGGCGTCGACCAGCCACACCGTGGAATTCCGGCGCAAGGTGCGGATCCTGACCCGAAGCATCAAGGGACTCCTGCACATGCGGGCTCTCCTGAACCCGTTCCGCTTTGGAATTTTTTCGTTTCAGCTGTTCGCTCACAAGCTGATGCGCTACCTTGTGCCGGTTTTCCTGCTCACGGCGCTGGTATCATTGGTGATGCTGGCGGCGCTCGGGCAATACCGGCTGCCGTTCCTGCTGGCGGTTGCCGCCATCGGGGCCGCGACCGGCGTAGCCCGGCGAATGGAGCGCCGCGGTTCCAACCAGCTCGTGCGGGTTTGCCATCTGCTTTACTATTACCTGCTGGTCAACTACGCCCTGGTACCGGCGTGGATCAACATCGCCCGCGGCACGCGGATCACGTTCTGGGTGCCCGAGCGGAAGGAAGCGTGAATGGCTCGTCGATATAGATCACCAGGACGGGAGGAATTCGGCACGTGAAAGTGCTACATGTGCTTGAGAGTTCCGTTCCTGACGTCGGCGGCTACACCATTCGCGCACGTGCCATCATCGATTTTCAGAGGCGTACCGGTCTCCAGCCCGTGGTCGTCACGGGACCCTTGTTCCCGTCGAAGGATCCCGCCGTCAGGGTCGACCATTTTGACGGGGTGGCCTACCACCGCACCAATTACATCCCGGCACCCGCGTCGGCCAACTCGAAACTGGCGTCGTATGTCGTGCGGGCATTGATGCTGCGGCGCTACCGTGCCGCCGTCATGGAGCTTGCCAGACGCGAGCGCCCGGATATCATCCACGCCCATTCCTCCTACACCAACCCACACGCCGCATTGCCTGCTGCGCGAAGCCTTGGAGTGCCACTCGTCTACGAGGTGCGTACCTTGTGGGGGGAATCGGCGGTCGTCGAGGATGGGCTGCGGCCGGATTCGTGGAAACATCGGCTGGTGTGGCGATTCGAGCTCGCGGCGATGCGCAACGCCGATCTGGTGGTGCCAATTGCGAAGGGGATCCGCGACGAGTTGATGCGCCGCGGAATCGCCGGGGAAAAGCTGGAAATCGTCCCAAACGGCGTCGACAGCGCCCGATTCGTTCCCGGCCCCAAGGATGAGGCGCGCGCGCGTGCGGCGGGCCTGTCGGGGTGCTTCGTCGTCGGGTTCATCGGATCCATCCGACGCCTTGAAGGACTCGCGACTCTGCTGGAAGCGCTCAGGATCTGCCAGGCCGGGCATGCCAAGATAGCCCTGGTGGTTGTCGGCGACGGGCCAGAGCGAGTCTCGCTGGAAAGGCAGGCCGCTCAAATGGGGCTCGCCAATGTAACCTTCACGGGGAATGTCGCGCACACCGAGGTGGCCTCGTGGTATCCGTCATGGATGCCCTTGTCTATCCGAGGATGCGGGCTGTGATCAACGAGCGGGTCACTCCCCTGAAGCCGCTGGAGGCAATGGCTCTTGGAAAAGTGTGCATCGGTAGCGATGTCGGCGGCTTGACCGAGTTGATCAGGCACGATGATACGGGCGTGATTTTCCCCGCCGACGATGCCGGCGCCCTGGCGGAGGCGGTGACGGGATTGATGGGTGACGAACCGAGAATGGCCCGCCTGCGCAAGAACGCACTCGCTTTCGTCCGCAGTGAGCGCGACTGGAGCTCGATCGTTCCGCGCTACCGTGAATTGTACGAACGGGCAATCGACTTGAAACACAGGCAGGCCGCGTCCCGATCGACCGACGGTGCCGCCGGCTCTCGCGGCCGTTGATTCAGCCCGTCGTGGCAATCCTCGCGAACAGATCAATGCCCAAGGCGCAGCTCATCATCACGGCTGATGATTTCGGGCGTGACCAGTCGTGCACGATCGCGATCGCCGGCGCGCTGCAGAGCGGGACGATCACCGCGACCTCCATCATGGCGAATGCCCCGGAGTTCGAGCGGGCCTGTTCGCTGGCCCGCGAGCTGGGCCTGACCGATCGCATCGGGGTTCACTTGTGCCTCGACGAAGGACGACCTCTCTCTCCGATGATGCGGGCGCACACCGACGGACGCGGTCACTTGCACGTACCGCGCAGCCTCAAGCCGCTGACCGCCGACCTCTCCAGGGCCGTCGAGGCCGAGCTCACGGCACAAATCGACAGAGTTCTCGCCGCCGGCATCCGTCCGACTCACCTGGACTCGCATCGCCACATCCATACGACATTCCCGATCGGGCGCATCGTGGTTCAGCTCGCGAAACGCTACGCGGTGCCGTACGTCCGACCGGCCCGGACGATTGCGAGCCGCAGCGGGATGGCGGCCACGGCGTATAAGTGGATGTTCAATCACTACGTCGGATGGCATGTCTCCACCGCCGATCATTTTGGCGACATCGTAGAGTTCTTCGAGGCGCCGCGGGCGCATGTCGCCACCGGCGTGATCGAGTGCATGGCGCACCTCGACGACTCGCCGCGCGGCCAGGCCAACCGGCGGCTGCTCGCCGGAGAGCCGTTCCGCGAGTTCATTCGGCATTACGAACTCGTCAGCCATGCAGAAGTAATGCGTAAACCGAGATGAGCTCCGAGGTCGAGGTGACTTGCGTCGTCGAGCGGGCAGCGGTGGAGGCGCTCGAGGTCGAGTGGGACGCGCTTCTTGAACAGACGGACGTGAGCAGCCCGTTTCTGACGCCGGGCTGGCAGCGGGCGTGGCTCGAAACCTATGGCGTCGCGCGCCGGCCTTACGTTCTGGTGGCTCGCCGCGCCGGACATCTAGTGGGGCTCTGGCCGCTGGCGGTCCGCAAGAGAGGGCTCTTCCGGATCCTCGAGCCCATCGGTACGGGCCGCTCCGACTGGCTCGACGTTCCGGTGCTGCCGGGGGAGCGGAAGACCGTCCTCGCCGCTTTTCTCCGCTACCTGGAGGCCCACAGGTCCGCGTGGGACCTGCTGGAGATGCGCGATGTGTTGGCGGATTCCCCGTTGCTCCCGGCATTGAGAGCGACGCTCGAAACCCTGTCGCTGCAGTTCAGGCGAGCGCCCCGGACGGTGGCGCCGTACCTCGAGCTGGCAGGAACCTGGGAGCAGTTCCTGGCGTCGAAGCGCCCGAAGTTCCGATCCAACCTGAAATACTACCGGCGGCTTGCCGAGCGCGATGGGCAGAAGCTGACGACCGGCCGCGTGCCTTGGGGAGCGGATGCGCTGGAAACGCTGGCCGTCATCGAAGGCGCCAGCTGGAAGGCACGCGATGGCAATCTGAAGGTCGAGTACTCCGCTGGGGAAGGCGTTCTACGGGAAGTTCTGCCGATATTTCTGGGAGCGAGGAGTCCTGGAACTGTGGCGGGCGGATCTGGATGGCAAGCCGCTCGCCTTCGTGCTCAATATCGTCTACGGCGGGAAGGTCTACCACTACAACACGTCCTATGACGAAACGGCCGCTGGCATCTCACCCGGCCTGTTGCTGCATTCCGAGGCCATCGCCGACGCCTACGCGCGGGGACTCGCCGAATACGATTTCCTGAGCGGTGATGAGGCGTACAAGGAACGGTGGTGCTCCGAGCGACGGGACATCGATCATGTCGTAGTCTTCCACTCCGGCCCCGTCTCGCGGGCGGCGCACGCGAGTCTCGTTCAGCTTCGCTGGGCCCTTCGACGTTCTCCGACGATCGCGCGGGTGCGCGTTCGGTTGCTGAGGATGGCGCGAAGGCTGGCGCGGAAGCAGGACCAGCCGAGAAGCGGCGGATGACGTCCGCGCCTGGTCGCCTGACCGTGGCCGTGATCAGTTCGGTCCATCGCTGGAACGACACGAGAATATTTGTCAAGCAGGCCGCGACGCTTGCGGGGGCAGGCTTCGACGTTGTGTTGATGGCGCCCTGCGACCATTCCGTGCCGTTCGAAACCTCTGGCGTTCGGGTCGTGCCGTTGCGACGCCGTTCGCGAGCGTCGCGCTGGCTGACCTGGCTCGCTATCGTCCGCCTGGTGCTCGTCCATCGCCCTTCGGTCGTTCACGCGCACGATCCCGAACTGATCCCGATTGCACTGCTACTGAGACTCGTCGGTTGCAAGGTTGTCTGCGACGTGCACGAGAACCTCGCGGAGCAAGTGCTTTACAAGGAGTGGATCCCGGGCCGCCTGCGGCGGCCGTTGTCGAGGGTTCTCAAAAGCGTCCAGTGGCTGCTGCCGACGCTTTTTGATGCAGTCGTTCTGGCCGAAGACTCCTATGTGCGAGACTTTCCGGCGAAGCCGAATGTCTTCGTCGTTCGAAACTTTCCGGTCGTGCCGGTGGAACACAAGCTCGAGTATCAGACGGAGGTGCTGCGGCTGGTATATGTAGGCGACGTCAGGAAAGTGCGGGGTATCTCGGAGTACGTTGAGATCACGGCCCGGCTGCACAACCAGGGCGTTCCGGTCTTGCTTCGAGTGATTGGCAGCTTCGCAGATCGCGCGGAAGAGCAGCAGATCGCCGAACGACTGCGGCGCCTCGGTCTGACGCATCGAGTCGAATTCCTGGGCCGGCGCCCCCCCGAGGAGATTCCGGCGCTGCTGGCGGATTGTGATGTCGGTCTGGCGCTCCTCCATCCGATCGGGAACTATCGAGACTCATATCCCACCAAGATGTTCGAGTACATGGCTGCGGGGCTTCCGGTCGTTGCCTCGCGCTTCGCTCTGTGGGAGGAGGTGCTCGTGGGCAACGATTGCGGCCGCGTCGTCGATCCCGTGAATGTCAACGAGGGCGCTGCGGCCGCCGGCGACTACTGGGCGTCGCGTGAGCTTCGTGAATGCCACGGTCGCCACGGCCGTGGCGCCGTCCTCGAGCGCTACAGCTGGGACGCAGAGGCGGCCAGATTGCTCCGCATCTACGCGGGATTGGTGGGCCAACCGGCCCGTACGCCCGGCTGACCGCGTTTCGCCGGCCCGGCGGGCAAGTCCGACCACCCCCACCCACCGCCAAGAATCTGCAACCGTTCGGTCGTGTAGATTTGGTAGCAGGAATGTAAGAAAGTCTCGACCTCATCCGGCATCTCGTCATTCCTTCAGCCCGTAAACATCTGTGAATGGGACGGTTAACGAATCGGCCCAACGGGCAAACATCGGGCATACATGTTGCTCAAACGCTATGGGTCCGGAGACGCACGCGCTCCAGGAGCGCGGCCGGCGTGCGCATGACCTCGTCGTGCGGTCTTGCATTCGTGCCGTTGAATTTGCGAGTTTTGGCCGAGGTGAAAGTTGGCCGAGGTGAAAGAATCGATGAAGAGAGTAACAGCCGCAGCAGGACTGATCATTGCGTTGGGCCTAGCCGGCCGCGCCTCGGCCGCAACGGTCAACTGGCTTGATCCGCTTGCCTACGTCAAGCCCCTGCCCATCGATATCTCGATGCCGAACGAATCGACCGTTGCCAACAAGTATTACGTCGACATGTCCAGCGGTTCTGGAACGACGTGCTCGTCGTCGAGTCCGTGTAAGAATGTCGACGACCTCCTGGGAAAGCCCGGCACGAAAGGCGGGCCGGCATATGTCTATGTGCGCGGAACCGGGAATCTTTCGCTCTTCAACGACACGTTCTACGGTTCGCCGGGCGCCGAAATCGTCTTCAAGCCGTGGCCAGGATATACTGCGGTTTTCAACGGTAATTCCAATACGAACAGCACGTCTGTCCATGACCTGATCTTCGATGGCGGACCTGATTTCGGCATCGCATTCGCGTCGACGATCTCCGGCGACAATTACTCGCTGCATATCCTGAGCAACAACACCACGATCTACCGCACCCGGAACTACAGTTCATCGGGCGCGTCTCTCCTGCTGTCCGTCGGGGATATCCGGGTTGTCAGCGGTACTCGAATTATCAATAACGAGTTTTACGGGTGCAACTCGTCAGCTGGTTATCAGTGCAGCGCCATCTACGCGGGGCCCGGCGATGGGGGGGGATACACCAACCTCCTGATTCAGAACAACATCATTCGCGACTTCGGCGGCGAGGGGATAGAGATCAATCCGCGTGTCACCTCGAGCGGCCTGACCATCACCGGGAACGCGATTCATAACGTCGGCAAACAGACGTGCTCCGGCGCGTGGCTGTGCCGCCCCGGCATCACGGTCAGTGTTCAGAGTGGCGGAGGGAACAACGGCACCGTCATCACGAACAATCTGCTGTGGGACATTGGTTCAGGGTGTGTCTGGGATCGAGGATCGGGCACGCCGCGGCCGGTCATTGCCAATAACGCCTGCTACGACTACGGCAAGGGCAGTGCCTCGGCCAATCCCAATCCCGAAGGGATATCCGGATATAGCGACGGTGGAACCGCGACGGTTTCGAACAATATCATCTACGCGCCAAACGGCACGTCGCCGTTCGACCGCTCATCGTTTGGCGGTTCCAACAACCTGTGTGCGTCCGGCAAATCCTGCGGCGCCTCCAGCCGCGTGTGGTCCGCTGCGACCGTCCTGTCGACCAACGCGAACACCGCCGATTTCCTGAAGCCGGGCTCGGGGTCGGAAGCCCGCAATACAGGGACGGCCGTGTCGTCGGTCACGACCAGCTACGCGGGTGGGGCCAGGCCCCAGGAGTCGGTCTACGATATCGGTGCCTATGAGTACGGCGTCACCACGACGTCAGCGCCCCCGGCGGCGCCGACGAACGTCAAGGTCGTCGGCTGAATCGGCGCCGCCGCGTCGCCCGCGAGGCGCACCTTGCCAGCTCAGGTCGAGCGGTGTCATCCCGCCGCTCGGCCTGAGGATTACCTGCTCGTGACCGAAACCACGACGCCAGGACGCGCCTCCATATGTAGATCGTCCGCGCCGCCCATCGTCATGACGATCTCGCAGCGATCTCCCTGCAGTGTCAGGGTGTCAATGAGCTGCGGGCTGCGCACCTCGAGCCAGTCCGGAAGTGAAAGTTCGTGAAAACGCTCCGCCCGGAGAATCGCGACTGCCTCGCGGATATCACGACGGAATAGAAAAAGACCGTCGAAACGGGGTGCGACGGACAGTCGCCGGCGGCACCCCGTAGAAGTGAAGAACAGTTGGTCTTCCATCCCCTGCCCGCGGTCGAGCCGTGCCTCCAGCCCATCACCATCGAGTGAGACACGTGGTGTCAACCCTCCTGGCGTAGCCAGGCTGGTCACGATCGAGTGCCGGCCCACCGATCGGTCGCTCACCCGGATGACTTTCGCGGGCGTGCGAACTCCATAACCGTCAGAGAACCATGCCCACCGATGGGTCTCGCTCCCGGAAATGACTTCGAGAGCTGCCTCCGGGCCGGCATGCAGCACGGCGACCGCGAGTCGCTCACCCCGAGGGCCGGCCAAGTCGAGGGCTCGCTCTCGCGCCGGGAATGTTATGTCGCACTCCGGCCTGACGTGAAACAACACCTCGACCTGGTGGTTTCCGGTCGCCACGAATTCATCCCGAATGATCCATACGTCCGGCTTGAGGAACACCATCGTGCGGCGGTGGATGACAGGGTCCCGCAGACGCGCATAGCCGTCGTGTTGGCCATCCAGGATGTCGGCCCACTCCGTGCTGATCCAGCCGCGCACGTGCGCCGTGGCTCGCGTCTGCCATGACAGCCGCTCTCCCGGTATCGACTGGTCTTGGCCGTCGACGATCGCAGTGTTGTGCGCGCGCGTGGTGCGAAACGCGTCCCGCCAGGCGTAGTCGATGTTGTAGGAAAACGTGCCAGGGTCGACGAGAAACGGATAACCTCCCGCGAACAACTGGAAGCTGAGCGCGTCCGAGTGAGCGTGCGCCCCCGGTCCGAATCCGAGCGGGCCGCAGTCGGCGAAGAGCACCGATGCGGCTTGATCCCAGCCGCTGCGCAGGACGTAGTAGCCGGATGCCGGGTAGCTTGTTGACGGCTGCGGCGGCAGCTCCGGCACCAGGCGTTCGTAACGGTCCAGGCCCTCGGTGCCGAGCAGCCACAGCACCTCTTCGCTGGCGCCGCCAGCCAGAGCCTTGAAGTCGGGACGTCCGAACCACGCCGCGCCGAGCGCAATCGGCCCTCGATAGTCGGCCGCCGCGCCGGCGTGCAGCCACAGCCCCCGAGCATCGTCGGCGTCGCCGAAGTTTGCCGCCGTGCCGTCCGGAAACACGAAGTGCGCCAGCACCCCCGCCATCGCCTCGACCCGCTGCAGGCTGGAGGCGGACAGCGATCGGCCATTCGCGGCAAGCAGGGCCGCAGCGAGAAAATATTGGTCGAGGAAAAAGCGGTGATACGCCAGGCTGCGCTCCGCGTGAACTCCGTCGGCCGTGACCTGCGCGGTCAACTGCGCTTCGAGGAGCTCGATACCCCGGGACAGCCAGCGATCGCTGTGCCTGCAGTCGAGGAACAAGCCGCCGGCGATGAGTGCGGCAGCTTCACCGGCCAGATGCGTGTTCGCATAGGGCCCGAGCGACAGATGTTGCTCGACGAACATCAGCTGCCGCCCCAGCGAGGAGGCGATCGACTGGTGAGCGTCCGCCGGGCAGTGCTCGGCGTAGAACGGATACGCCAGGATCCAGGAAATCGCCCGGCTGCCCACCTCAAGCGCGCTGATCCAGTGAACGCCGCGCTGGTAGGGATTGTCGTCGATCCAGTCGGCGATCTGATTGATGATCTCGAGGCTGAACGCGGGGTCCTGCTCGAGCCACGCCGTCTTGCCAAGAGTAAAGAAGTATTGATGCTTGGCCAGTTCCCAGGGGAGCTTGATGTCGCCGAGCCGCCGGCTGCCGCGGTACGGAATGTCCGCTGACAGGCCGCGGGGCCATTCCCTGCCCGTGACAGGGTCCACCGACCAGCCGATGCGGGCTCCGTGCGCGGAGGTGTGACCGAGCAGGGTGAATCGATGCGCCGCGAGCTGCTCGGCCGCCGCGACTTCCGATGTCGCGGCGACCGGAAACTTCTGACGATACGCTGCGACCAGCTCGGCTCGGTGGCTTGCCTGTATCGGATGTCGGAAGCCTCCCGCGACGTGGGCCAGCATCGGCGCCGGTGCGGGGAGCCCGAGACGATATCTTGCCCGAGCCTGCCAGCCGCGGAAACGGCGCTGCAGGCGGGCAGTCAACAGTTCCGCTCGAGTCACGGTGGAGTTCACGAAGCGTTGGGACGTGCCCCGGCTCCGGGCTTGATAAAGCTCCGGCGCCAGAGCTCCAGATTGAGCATTGCCCAGAGTTCGATGGCGGTATCAGCGCCACTGACGAAACGGCTCACCCGGGCTCGCACGAAATCAGCCTCCAGAAACCCGTCGCGCAGACTTTCCGGATCGAGGAGCACGTCGATGAAGGGGTTTCCGCGCTGGCGGAACCATTGCGCAATCGGCACGGGGAAGCCCTGCTTCGGCCGGTCGATCACCTCCGCCGGAAGAATCGCCCGGCTCGCCTCGCGCAGGATGTGCTTCCCACGGCCGTTCCGGATTTTTGACTCATCCGGCATCGCAAACGCCTGGCCGACGAGGTGATGGTCGAGAAACGGCACCCGCGTCTCGATCGATGCCGCCATGCTCATCTTGTCCTGCTTCATCAGCAGCGCGACGAGATACGTCTTCAGCTGGAAATACAGCAGCCGATCGAGAAACGGTACCCTCCCGGGCGCCAAATCCCAGCTCCTCGAGCAACAGCCGGTCATCCTCCTCGGCAGATGGGAGCGAAAGCCGCGACGCGGCGGCGATGGCCTCCTGGTGGGCGAGGCGAAAGGCGCTCTGGATGAGCGCGGTGTCATCCAGCGCCAGGCGAGAGGCGACGGCGCCGGCGCGTCCCGGCAGGGGCAGCCGGCCCAGCAATCCTCGAAGGCCGCCAGGCAGCCGCGAGGCCAGCTGCTGCAGGCGGTAGGAGCGCACGTTGCCACCATATCCAGCGAGCAGCTCGTCCGCGCCTTCTCCCGCCAGCATGACGGTGGCGACGCGCTTTGATTCTCGCGACAGCAGATACAGGGGGATGCTGGCCGGAAACATCATCGGCTCGTCGTGATGCCAGACGAGCGTCTGCAGCAGCGTGAAAAAATCCTCCGAGCCGAGCGTGAATTCATGATGGTCGGCGCCGCAGCGGTCGGCGACGAGCCTGGCCCATGACAGTTCATTCTCGTCACCAGGCACGAAGCCAATCGAGAACGTCTTGACGCGCTCGGTATGACGGGCCATCAGAGCGGTGATGGCGCTTGAGTCGATGCCGCCCGACAGGAACGCCCCGAGCGGCACGTCACTGATCATCCGCAGCTGCACCGATTCGTCAAGCAACGACAGAAACTGCCCCGCATCATCCCCCCGGTCCGACGTGTGTCTGGTCGGGACGTCCCAGTAGCGGCGCAGCGACGTCGTCGCCGCGTCGGCGACGAGCACATGCCCGGGCGGCAGCTGGCAGATGCCGTCGAAGAGCGTGCCGTTGCCGTACGGATGCCGGTAAGCGAGATAGCGGCGCAGACCCCGCGGGTCTGGCGCGGCCGTGACGGCGCTCGAGCGCAGCAGGCTCTTGATTTCAGACGCGAACAGCAGCGAGCCTGCTGCCGCCGTGTAATAGAGCGGCTTGATGCCGAGCCGGTCGCGCGCGAGCAGCAGGCGACGTCGCCGGCTGTCCCAGATCGCAAACGCAAACATGCCGCGCAGACGTTCGACGCACCGATCGCCGAGTTCCTCGTAGAGATGGACAATGACCTCGGTGTCGCTGCGGGTCGCCATGACGTGTCCGCGGTCGACGAGGCCGCGCCGGAGCTCGGCGAAGTTGTAGATCTCCCCATTGAAGACGATCGTGACCGTGCCGTCCTCGTTGGCCAGCGGCTGGTGGCCGCCGGCCAGGTCGATGATTGACAGCCGCCGGTGGCCAAGGCCGATCGGGCCGTCGACATGCAATCCCTCTCCGTCCGGTCCGCGGTGCACCATGACGTCGCGCATCGCGGTAATCTCGTCCGGCTCGACCGGCCGGCCGTCGAAGTTGAGTCGTCCACAGATGCCGCACATGCCTAGTCGTTCCTCCGCGCGAGCAGTTCCCGGTAGAGCGTTTCGAGCTGATCCATGCAGCGGCCGTAGTCGGCCCGTTCCTCGACCATGCGCCGCGCCGACGCCCCCAGGGAACGCCGCCGATCGGAATCGGCGCAGAGGTCGATGATCGCCTGGGCCAGCTTCGCCGGCGCCCGCACCGGCACGACCACGCCGGTGTCGCCGCCGGCGAACCATTCGGCGCAGTACGGCAGATCGCTGACGATGAGCGGTGCCGCGCAGGCCGAAGCTTCGAGGACGGTGACCGGAAAGCCGTCCGATGACGGCACTGACAGCACCACGTCCGCGATGTTGTAGAACAGCGGCATCTCGTCGTTGTCAACGGCCGGAACAAGGTGGTAGGCGGCCGCCAGCCCCCGATCGGCCGCCCGTTCCGCGAGCCGCGCCCGCCCAGCCTCGCGCGCCGGGTCGTACATCTGGATGCACGCAGCGGCCGGCAGGCGCTCCCGTACGGTCGCAAACGCGTCGATCACCACGTCGAGGTTGTACAGGCTCTCGTCGACCTGATAGCGCGGACTCAGCAGGATCGGAAAAGCCTGATCGAGTTTCAGGCGCATCCGCAGGCGTGTCGTATCGAGGCCCGGACGATACCGCCCGAGGTCGACGCCGCGGGGCAGGAGCATCAGCCGCTCCGGTGGTATCCCGAGCCGGCTGGCAGCGGCAATCATGTGCCGGCCGGTCACGACGATCCGGTCGGCCGTCTTGCAGCTCCAGGACGTCAGTCGGCGCTGAAAGGCCGGCCGGTCGCTGTACTGCTCCGGCAGCAGGTCGCCGCCGTACGCATGGATCACGAAGGGGTGATGACCCGCCGCCGCGCCGTACCAACCGGGGCCCCAGGCGTTGTGAGCATGGACGATGTCAGGCTTGAGACGCCGCACCAGTGTCCGCAGCTGGTGAAACCGGGCCGCGACCGCAGCCGGCCCGGGAAGCCGCGGCTCCGGCAGCCGGTGGCTCGCCACGCCGTCCCACGCCTGCGCGAGCGGCGGAATCGGGATCATGTGGACGTCGTGCCCCCGCTCGACGAAGGCGTCGGCGATCGCTTTGATCTTGAAGGCTCGGCCGTTGCCGATGTGGACGATCCGCAGGCTCCCCGTCACGCCGGCCCCGTCGGGGCGATCAGCGTCTTCACCAGCGACTTCCATGCCCGCGGACGCCACGGATCGAGCCGTAACGATTGGGCCGTGTACCGCCACGCCTGCCCCCGCAGGCCCCGATCCAGGGCCGCAGTGCCGGCTGTCGCCAGGTGATCCGCGACCGAGCGCCGATAGACCTCAGGCTGCAGCTCGCGTTGCGCTGGATGTTCGCTCCAGAATGTCTGAATCACTTCCAGCGCACACTGCGCCGTCGTCAGCTTGTCGTCCGACAGGCTGCCCGGCCGACGCCGGTACTGCACCAGCGGGCGGTCCACATAGGCGATCGGCCATCTGGCCGCCATCCGCAGCCATAACTCGAAATCCTCGGAGATGCGCCGGCCCTCGCCGAACAGTCCCGCTTCGACGAGCCGACTGGTGGGCGCCATTACGGTCGAGGTCGTGATGAAATTGTCCATCAGCAGCCGATCCAGAACCATGCCGCCGCAGGGATTCGAAAACGCACGCCGCGAGTGGTGAATGACGCCGCGATCGTCAAACGTCATCAGGTCGGTGTGGACGAGGCCGAGATCGGGCTGGGCCGCGAGCACTTCGACCTGGGCGGCGAGCCGCTCGGGGAGCATCAGGTCATCCGAGTCGAGAAAGGCGCAGTAGCGGCCGCGAGCGGCGCGAATGCCGCGATTCCTGGCCGCGGCCGGCCCGGCATTCGGCTGGCGATGGACGACAAGCGGCAGCCGGTCGGCGAACTGGAAGACCGTGTCGACGGTCCCATCGGTCGAGCCGTCGTCGACGACGACAACCTCGAAATCGCGCAACGACTGCGCTGCAATCGAGCCGAGCGTCTCGGCGATATGCCGCTCGGCATTGAACGCCGGAATGACGATGCTAACTAGCGGCACGGGTGCGGCCTCACGCGACCGCCGGTCACGGGCGGCAGCGCCGTGGACGTTGCGGTACCACAGCTCGAAGGCGTAGAGCGTCCACACCTGGTAGTTGCGCGAGTCATCACCGCGAAAGAACGCGTCAGTGAGTCGCTCGACGGCCCTGGCGTCGAACAGGCCGTGGCGGTTGCCGCCGCGGAGGGCGTCCATGATGTCCTGCTTGAGATCGGTACGCAGCCAGGTCCCGAGGGGAACGCTGAAGCCCTGCTTGCGCTTGTGCAGCACCTCGGCAGGCAGGTACGGCGCCATGACTCGTTTGAGAATGCTCTTCGAAACGCCGCCGCGGATTTTCAGCCGAGACGGGATCCGCGCCGCGAACTCCACCAGGTGATGGTCGAGCAGCGGCACGCGGGCCTCGATCGATGCCCGCATGCTCATGCGGTCCACTTTGGTCAGCACGTCGTTTGGGAGATAGGTTTTGAGGTCGTACTCCATCATCCGCGCCTCCCAGCCTCGCCCGTCCGATCCGCCGAAATTCGGCAGCTGGTGCTCGTAGGGATCGACATTCCTGACGAGCTCGGCAAAGTCGGATCCGTAGAGGTCGCGGCGATCCTGCTCGTCGAAGACCGCCATGGCGTCCAGGATGTAGCGCTCGTAGGGCATGTCAATGCGGCGGAGGTAATTCGAGGCGGGCACCGCCGCCGGCAACATCCCGGTGACGCGCTGGATGTGCGATCGCACGGCGGAGGGCAGCCGGCTGAGATGACGCTGGTACCAAGGCCGGACCTGGCGCCACGGATAGCCGCCGAACAGTTCGTCGCCGCCGTCCCCGGAGAGGACGACCTTGACCTGTCCACGGGCGAGTTTGGAGACGTAATAGGTCGGAATGGCCGAGGCGTCGGCGAACGGCTCGTCGAAATGCTCGAGCAGTTCAGGGATCGACGAAGCGTGCCTCCGACGGCGCGAGGATCAGTTCGGTGTGGTTGGTTTTGAGATGGCTGGCCACCAGCCGGGCATCACCCGCCTCGTTGAAGTCCCGGTCGGAGAAGCCGATCGAGAACGTCTTCACCGGCCGGTCCATGCACCCGCGGCCATCAGCGCGACGACGGCGCTGGAATCGATGCCGCCGCTCAGGAACGCGCCCAGCGGAACGTCGGCGACCAGCCGGATCCGCACCGCCTCCTGCAGAGCTCGAGCAGCGACGGCTCCCCATCCGCGTCGGGGACGCCTTCGTCCGCCTCGAACGACACGTTCCAGTAACGCCGGAGCGCGACCTTCGCCTTGTCGCAGCGTCAGCTGTCGCCGGCCGGCAGCTTGCGGACACCCTGTAGATGCACGCCGGTTCGGGCACCGCACAGAAAGGAGAGGTAGCCGTGGACCGCCGTCGGGATCGATCTCGCGGGCATCCCGACAGCGCTCGTCGGCAACCAGCGCCTTGAGTTCGGAGCCGAACAGGAACGCCCGTCGTCGAGCGCGTAGTACAGCGGCTTGATGCCAAGCGCGGTCACGCGCGAGCAGCAGAGCTGTCGTTGCGCGCGATCCCAGATGGCAAACACGAACATGCCGCGAAGCCGGTTGACGCAAGCAGCGCCGAACTCCTCGTAGAGATGGATGATGACTTCGGTGTCCCCGGACGTCCTGAACTGATGGCCGCGCGCGACAAGTTCCCGCCGAAGCTCCAGGTAGTTGTAGATCTCGCCGTTGTAGATGATCCAACCGACCCGTCCTCATTGCTCATCGGCTGCGTCGACGCCTCGAGGTCGATGATCGACAGGCGCCGGTGGCCAAGGCCGGCGTGCCGATCGAGGTGGGTGCCGCCCGCATCGGGACCGCGCGCCTGCAGCGTGTCCCGCATCGCGTTCACCTCGGCGGCGGTAACCCGGCGGTCCGTGTCCGAATAAACCTTGGCGCAGATACCGCACACAGCTAGTGCCCTCCTGAAGCTGCCGGGGACCGGCGCGCGCTCGGTCGCGTCGATCGGGGCCGGACTTCGTATTTCCCCGCAACCACCGGAATCGTCACCAGGTGGCGGTAGCGCCGCAAATCCAAGCGGATCGCCTCGGGAGCGACCGCCTGCCCGTCCGGTGCGACGACGTCGACAGCGGGCTGTTCGGGCGAGCAGAGCGCCGCGCAGTCGATCTCGACCGTCAGCAGCGGTCGGATCGCCCGTCCCTCATAAGCAATCGAGAATCGGTCCCGGCCGATGTCATGGACGAGGCTGCGATCGCGGGCGATGATGTACGACGCGATTTGGCTTCCGGTCGCATGCCAGACGTCCTTGTTGCGCAAGTATCGATATAACCGGCGCAAGTCGGCCATGTCGTCGATGATATTCGGCGTCTGGATCCGGCCATCGGGTCGGATGGGAGCGATGTGCTCCTCGATGGCAATCACCTGCCGGCGAGCGAGAAGGCGCTCGACCTGGCGCGTGTCCCAGAAGTGGCCGTGCACTGTCGATGGCAGGGCGACCACCAAACCGGTTCCGAAGTACTGCGGGTCGTAGTAGCCGTCCGCCCGACGATCGCTGACATCCCGCGGCATCCAGTCGCGGCACCACCAGAGAAATCCAGACGCGTCGACGGCGCCCTCGGCATGTTCGTTGTAGTCCCAGCCTCCATACTTGCCGCCGAGCGGGCGGACGCCGACCGCGCGAACGAAGGCTTCGAGGCCGAGCTTGGTCTGGGCGACCGCCGCATCGTGGGAGGGAAAGCCCCGCCATTCCTGTACGAAGGTCTCGGTCCGATCCCCCGGTGTCCCGTGATTGTAGCCGTGATAAGCCAGTTCGAACCGCGGATCGGCGGCGAGCGTGCGGAAGAACCGGCAACTGGAGGCGTCGGCATCGAGTGGCGCGGAATAGCTGAACGGCTGATCCCGGGTATAAGCCGAGATCGCTCCCGCGACGGTGAAGAAGGTGACACGCGCCTCGGGATAGTCGCGCAGCAGGCCATCTTCGAGGGTGCGCAGCGCGGACCCCGGCGCATCAAGGCCGCCGCCCCAGTCGCCGCCAGGCTCCCACCCAGCCCTACCCGAGCGGTTATGCCACGCGTTGGTCAGGTCGTCGATCATCAGCGTAACTGGGCTTCGCGCGCCGTCCAGCCAGGTCATCTTCTGAATTGCCAGCCTCGGCGGGCCCAGCGGATCCCGCCCGAGCCGTCGCCGGACACCATGCCAGGTCCGACGCACCCGCCCCTTGAGATCCTTCACAGGGGCGTCCCTTCGGAGGCGGGCGTGCCGTCGGCCCCAAGGCGCGGCAGCCGGGCCCGGAGGCCGCGGAAGCGCCAGCGGAACAGCAGATACTGCGCCAACCCGAGATCCACGGAGAGGAACGCCCGGCTCGTCGCCGCCGGCCGCTTGACAATCTGCACGGTGCCGCGCTCGATGTCCGTCAGCGCCCTGGAATACAGCTCGGCCCCTCGCCGGACACACCGGACGTAAATCGATCCCAGCGAATCGTCAGCGTATACCGGCACCGCCTGCTGGTGGATGACGGCGCCGGTGTCGATCCCGGCATCGATGTAGTGAATCGTGACGCCTACTTTGTCAGGCTCGCCTTGGTACAACGCCCAGAAGATTGGATCAGCGCTGCGATACTCGGGCGTGATCCCAGTGTGAATGTTGATGGCGCCGTTCGACGCCAGGGTGAAGATCGCCGGCTTCAGCACGCCGGTGCCGCAGACGGCCAGAAGGTCCGGCGCCCGCTCCTGAATGAAGTCAGCGCATTTGCGATCATTGATGTTCGCCACCACGATCGTCGGCACGGGTCGCGTGTAGGCCGGCGCAGCGCCCGTCGGAAAGAAGCTGTCGGCGACAAGCGTCGCGTCGGCATCGGCAAACAGCCTGCCGCGCATCCGGTTGTAGAGCAGCTTGTTCGCGGTCCGCAGCAGGCCGTAGCGACGCGCCATCGCCGCGCGACGCGCCGACTTGGCGGTGCGGTCCAGCGCCAGCGGTCGCTGTTCGACCACGATGCCCGAGACGTCGTGAGCCTCGAGCAGGCGATTGACCAGCCAGACGTTCGAGGGGGTCGCCGACGTCAGAACGACAATCTTCATAAGCCTGGCTCCGGCAGCGGCGAAGTCCTCATCGTGGCCAGCGATAGCATCAGGCCAAAGAAGACCCAGTAGACCGGCGCCACCGTCTGGGTGAACATGTACATGTCCGGGTAGATTACCGCCAGGAAGCCCGCCAGTCCGACGCTGAGCCCGAAGGCAACATGGGTGTATGGGCCGGCGAGACGCTTCACGATGGTCCGCGCTGCGCCGAATAGCAGCAGAACGTTGGCCAAAACGAACGTCAGCAGCGCCGGGAAGCCCGCATAGACCGTCATCTGCAAATACGAGTTGTGCGGGTTGTCGAGTGATGCCTCGCCGGTACTCCCGCTCAAAACCGTAGTCGTCCATCGTCTTGACGAACTGCGCCTCGCCGAAGCCGACGCCGAACGGGTTGTCTTCGATGATTCGCCCGGCATACGTCCAGGTCGATTGCCGGGTGCGCGCCGAATCGGTACTGATTTCCTGATCGATCTGCTCGAACCGCTCGAACGCATGGGTCAGGAAGCCCGGCATCGAGACGGCGAAGACCATCGCCAGCGGCAGGAAGAGCGCCACTCGCCGCGTCCGTGAAATGTTGCCGGCCGGACCGAGGAGCAGCAAGAACAGGACAATTCCAAACGCGAGCAGCGGTCCCCGCGACTGCGTTTCGACGAGGCAGAAGGTCAGCGACAACAACGCGATCCAGGCGAAGGCGCGCAGCCGGGCGGTCTTCTCGTTGAGCGCCGTGACGAAGGCCGCTGGAAAGACCAGGACGACAAAGGCGCCGAGGTAGTTGGGGTTCAGCAGGAAGCTGCCGTAGCGGCCGTGCTTGCGGTTGACGCCGTAGTCTCCCTTGGACAGCATGTCGCTCGTCAGCAGCCAGCGGTCGAAGAACAGGTCCCAGAAGACGAACAACGCCATGATCAGTGACAGCGCCATGACGGCGAGGAAGAAGCGGCGGAACTCACCGGGCGAGCGCACGCCGCGCATTGCGAGCACGAAGGCGATCACTTGCGGAACGATCCGGATGCGAAAGTCCAGGATCGCGGCGAGCACGGATTCGCTGCGAAAGACCGACACCAGCAGGACGACGAAGTAGAACCCGACCAGGAGCCGTACCGCGGCGAAGGTCGCGCCGCGAGGTTGCGACGGCGGCCGGCTGGAGAACAGGAAGACCGCGCACACCTCGGAATATCGGATGCTGCCTTTGTCCAGACCCGGGAGGAAGATGCCGGTGTTCAGATAGCCGTCGACGACGATCACCAGCCCGAGGTACAACGCCAGTCCGATGGAGAGGTCCTTG
Source organism: uncultured Acidobacteriota bacterium (assembly GCA_963750475.1). GTDB lineage: Bacteria > Acidobacteriota > Vicinamibacteria > Vicinamibacterales > 2-12-FULL-66-21 > JALZOC01. The sequence goes on along the minus strand of CAVVQQ010000002.1, from coordinate 3,598,090 downwards.
TGGAAGACGGTGCGCCAGATCGCCCAGATCAACAGCCCCAGCAGGGCGGGGATGAAAAACCGCTGCAGCTGCAGCAGCGGCGTGAGATAGTCCCTCACGACACGCTCCGAGCGCGTCTGTTGCGGCGGCGCCTTGCCGCCAGGACGGCGCCAGCGCAGAGTCCCAGGGAGGCGGCGCCGAGGCCCAGCGAACCGCGCGGCGAGTGCTTGGCGCGACGCCCGACATACCGCGTGAAGCCAACCGTCATCGGCACCTGCGGAACCGCATCCCTGACCGTGGGCAGATTCGGAGGCCTTTCGGCGGCCAGGTCCCGCATATTGACGACTGTCAGTTTTCGGCTCGCCACGGCCTCGAGCAGGGCGCGAAATAGTGGTGCCGCGTGGTCATCCGGCCGTGGCTTGCCATCGGCCGGCTCCGCCATGAAGGAAAAGCTGTGGAGAAATACGACCAGCACGGGCAGGTCGGCGGCGATCGCGGCGTCAATCGCCCGCCGCATCTCTGATTCGTCGACGAACCAGTTCGGATCGAACTTGCGAACGGTCGTCACCGGCGCGAACCGCGCGCTCAGGAACGCGGGGCGATCCGCGCGCTCATAGACAGTGACGGGAATCTCGATTAGCCCGCCCCTGACGGCCGGAAGGTTGCGCGGCAGGCCGACTCCGTCAAGACGGTTGTCGGGGTCCTGCCAGAAAGCGGAGCTGTCCAGTCGCACCCCGCTCCGTTCAAGGGCCGCCAACGTATCGGCGTTCGCCGCATATGCACCGGTCCGGTGAGCGACGACCGGCTGTCCCGTCCACGACTGGAGCAGGCGGACGCCGTCGGCGACGATCGCGGTCTGTTCCTCGAGGCTGTACCTGGTACATGGCCCAGCGCTTCGGATCGTAAGCCCACTGCGGATGGGTGTGGAGCGCTACATCCTGGCCCCTGGCCTGAAGGCCGAGCGCCAGCTCGCGCATCGCCGCCTCGCCCCACTGCCGATGCTCGTAGACGTTGAGGAAGAATGTCCCGGACCAGCCCCGCGCCTCCAGCAGCCGGGCGATTTCCATCAGCCCGCAGCGCGATCCGATCGCTGCAGACGGCGTCGATCTGGCTGGGCAGTGGATAGGTGGCGTTGGTTTCGACGTCAATCGAGAAGACAACGCGGGTCGCGGCTGACGCGGGTGCGCAGGCGATCAGCCCCCAGACCAGGCACGCCGCCAGCCTTGAGGTGGTCCGCAAAGTGGAACCCTCGCGGGTGCCAGCCAGAAAGGGCACTACAGCCTTCTCAATCACGCGCCACGGCCGCGTCCTGCATCCACGATCGCCGCGGCCAGCGCCTCGACGACAAGGGACTGCTCGTCGTGCGCCAGCTGGGTGTAGAGCGGCAGGACGATCGCCTGATCCTGCGCCTCTTCGCTACGTTGCAGCGATGCGCCGGCCGACTGGTAGGGCAGCTCGCGATGGGCGCACATGATGCCGCGGCGGGTGGCGACGCCGCGTCGAGCATCGCCTGCATGACCGCGCGCTGGTCGACGCTCCGGGCGAGCCGCACGCAGTAGCTCTGCCAGTTGCTGCGCGCCCAGGCCGGCTCGGTCGGGGCGTCACGACCGCGGGCATGGCGCGCAGCCGCGCGGCGTACGTCGCCGGCGATGGCGCCGCCGCGCCACGATATCGGGCGAGCCGCTTCAGCTGCTCGCGGCCGACCGCCGCCTGCATGTCGGTCATGCGGTAGTTGAAGCCGACCTCCGGATAGGATCTCGAAGATCACCTCGCGTGGCGTCGTGCCGCACCGTGTCGGGCACGCTCATGCCGTGCTGGCGCCACAGCCGGAACTTGCGGTCGAGCTCCGGGTTGGCGGTCGTGAGCATGCCGCCGTCGCCGGTGGTGATGACCTTGCGCGGATGGAACGAGAAGCAGGCGATGTCGCCGTGCGGCTTGCCGATCTTCTCCCACCGCCCGTCCCAGCAGGATCTCGCTGCCGATGGCGCAGGCCGCGTCCTCGATCACCGGCAGGCCGCGGCGCCGGCCGATCTCGACGATCGCGCGCGAGGTCGCAGGGCATGCCGATCTGGTGCACGCACAGGATCGCCTTGGTGCGCGCGGTGATCGCCGCCTCGATCAGCGCCGGATCGATGTTGTAGCCGTCCGGCTCGATGTCGACGAACACCGGCGTCGCGCCGCAGTAGCGGATCGCGTTGGCGGTGGCGATGAACGAGTGGCTGACGGTGATGACCTCGTCGCCCGGCCCGACGCCGACCGCGAGCAGCGCCAGGTGCAGCGCGGTCGTGCAGTTCGACACCGCGCAGGCGTGCGGCGCGCCGACGAGCCGCGGCGAACTCCTGCTCGAAGGCCGCGACCTCGGGCCCCTGGGTGACCCAGCCGGACAGGATGACGCGGCGGACCGCCGTCCGCTTCCTGCTCGTCCGAGCATCGGCTTCGCGACCGGGATGACGGGATGCCGTGGCGCTCATGCCGGGCCGCCGTCAGGCGCTGCTGCTGCGCGCCACCAGTCGACCAGGTCGCGCAGCCCGTCCTCGAGCGACACTTCGGCGTCGAAGCCGAGCATCGCGGCGGCCTTGTCGGTCGTAGGCGAGCCGGCGCGGCACCGGGTTGACCGTTCGCGCTCGGTCGCGTGCTCGAGGCGCGGATCTCGCGCCCATCACCTGCTGCAGCATCTCGCGCCAGCTCGCGGCAGGCTGGTCTCGCGCGCCGCTGGCGACGTTGAACACCTCGTCGGTCGACGTCGGACTTCGCGCGCGAGGATGTTGGCGCGGGCGATGTCGTGGACGTGGACGAAATCCATGGTCTGGGTGCCGTCGCCGAGGATCAGCGGCGGCTGGCCGGCGTGCGATCCGCTCCATCCAGCGGATCAGCACCTCGGTGTAGGCGCCGTGATGTCCATGCGCGGGCCGTAGACGTTGAAGTAGCGCAGCGCGACGTAGTTCAGCCCGTACATGTCGTCGAAGCTGCGCAGCAGGCCTTCGTTGAACGCCTTGGCCGCGCCGTAGATGGTGCGGTTGGCGTAGGGGTGGTGTGTCCTCGGTCGTCGGGAAGCTTCGGCCAGGCCGTAGACCGAGGCCGACGAGGCGGCAACGACCTTCGACACCCCGGCCGCGACCGCAGCCTCGAGCACGTTGAAGGTCCCGTTGGCCAGCACGTCGACCGCGAGCCGCGGCTCCTCGGCGCACTGGGTGATGCGGATCGCGGCCTGATGGAACACGATATCGATGCCGGCCATCAGCCTCGTTCGAGCAGCGCCGGTCGCGGATGTCGCCTTCGACGATCGAGCCCGGCCCGCCCGGGCGCGCCTGCTCGAGTTCTCGCGCCGGCCGCGCACGAAATTGTCGAGGACGACGATTTCGGCCGGCGCTCGCCGGCCACGAGATCGGCGATGTGCGAGCCGATCAGGCCCGGCGCCGCCGGTGATCAGTACCCGTTGGTTCTTCATACTCACCGTACTCTCCGCTGGCGTCGGTCTGCGTGTGGTCGTCATCCCTGCGCCATCGCAGAAATCTGGCCGGCACGCCTGCCACCATCGCAAAGTCGCTCGACGTCCTCGGTGACGACCGCGCCGGCGCCGACGATCGCACCCTTGCCGACACGTGACGCCCGGCAGGATGACGGCGTTGATGCCGATGTCCGCCCAGGCGCCGATCCGGACCGGCTTGATCATCGAGGTCGGTGCGGATGATCGGCACATCCGACCGGCAGCCCGGTGTGCGCCGAGCCAAGCACCTTGGCCCCGGGTCCCCAGCCGACGTGCTCGTCCGATGACCAGGTCGCGGGCGTCGAAGTAACTGCCTGCGGACCGATCCAGACGTCTGGTCGCCGATCACACAGGCCCGTCGAACCGGCCCTGGATATAGGTCCTGGCGCCGATGAAGACGCCGTCGCCGAATGTCGAAGCGTCTCGATGTGCTTGAAGTTCGACGCCGCTGCCGACCTGCAGGCCGTGCGCCGCACGCCGCGCGGCAGCCGCGCCGATGATCACCCGCCGCATCAGCGTGGTCGAGGACGCCGTCGCCGTGCATGAAGCGGGCATAGAGCTCGACCAGCCCTTTCGACATCGGTACTCGGCCCGCAGATGCGCCCTGAGCCCGCTGCTCGAACGCCGGGTCGTCGGCCGGCAGTCTGCGGCCGTGCACGGCGGCGACGATACGCGATCCGTCACGAGCGTGACGCGACTCGTCACGGTCCTGACGAACGCGCGACGGCCACATGCCTCGAGCTGCGCGAGGGTCAGCTCCGGGAACATCGGCAGCGACAGCACCTCGTTCGCGGCCGCTCGGACTCGGGAAGTCGCCCGCGCTTGTAGCCGAGATCGGCGTGCGCCTGCTGCAGGTGGACCGGGATCGGATAGTGGATGCCGCGTCTGGACGCCCTGCGGCCTGCAGCGCCTGCTGCAGCGCCGTCGCGCTGCGTCGTGCGGACCGCGTAGACGTGATAGACGTGGCGGCGGTCCGGCAGCTCCACCGGCAGCGTCGACGCCGGCGTCGCCGAGCAGCGCAGTCGATAGCGGCGCGGCGTGCGGCGCCGGGCCTCGGTCCACGCCTCGAGTAGCGCAGCTTGACCCGCAGGATCGCGCCCTGGATGCCGTCCATGCGGTAGTTGAAGCCCTTCAGCACGTGGTGGTAGCGTCTTCTCCTGGCCCCAGTCGCGCAGCATCCGCATCGTCTGGCGCCGCGTCGTCGTCGTTGGTGACGACCACGCCGCCCTCGCCGTAGGCGCCGAGGTTCTTGCCCGGATAGAAGCTGAAGCAGCCGACATCCCCGATGGCTGCCGGCCCGACGGCCCTTGTACTCCGCGCCGTGGGCCTGGCAGGCGTCCTCGATGACCGCGAGGCCGTGACGCGCTGGCGATCGTCGAGGATCGGGTCCATGTCGGCCATCTGGCCGTAGAGATGGACCGGCAGGATCGCCTTGGTCCGCGGCGTGATCGCCGCCTCGAGCTGGCCGGGATCCATCGTGAAGCGAGCCGGGTCGATGTCGACGAAGACCGGCGTCGCGCCGGTGTAGCCGATCGCCGCGACGGTGGCGACGAAGGTGAACGGCACGGTGATGACCTCGTCGCCCGGGCCGACGCCGGCCGCGAGCAGCGCCAGGTGCAGCGCGCTGGTGCCGGTGTTGACGGCGATCGCGTGCTTGGCGCCGCAGTAGGCGGCGAACTCGTGCTCGAACGCGGCGACCTCGTCGCCGAGCACGAACTGGCCGCTGTCGAGCACGTCGAGCACCGCGGCGTCGATCTCGTCGCTTGATGCGCCTGGTACTGGGCCTTCAGGTCGAGGAACGGGATCACGCCGCGCACCTCGCGTGGCTCAAGTTCGACGACGCGCCGCGCTGCGCGAGCGACGCGGTGGCGGCCTCGAGGATCGCGACCACGCGCAGGCCCGCCTGGCCGTCGGTCAGCGGCGTGCGTCCGCTGCTCGATGCAGTCGACGAACTGCGCGAGCTCGACGCCGAGCGCCTCGGTCATGTCGAGCTGCGGCGCCCACATGTCGCCGGTCCGGTAGCCGACCAGCATCTGGTAGATCGCTTTGTCGCCGCCGTCTGGGCCGTCGCCGTTCGAGCGGTGATGCCCTTGTCGTAGACCTTGATCTTCTCGCTCGGCTCGAGGTCGTCGTAGACGATCATCTTGCTGGCTGCCGCCGATCAGCGTCCGGCGCACCTTCACCGGCGCCAGCCAGTTGACGTGGATGTGGGCGATCAGGTTGTGCTCGAAGAACAGGGTCATGTAGGCGATGTTCTCCGGCTCGCCCGGCGACGTGGCTCGATGCCGGTCGCCGACACCGCGACCGGCTGCGTCGGGCAGGACGTAGTCCATGATCGACAGGTCGTGGACGGCCAGATCCCAGATGCACGTTGACGTCGTGCTGGAACAGGCCGAGATTCACCCGGACCGAGTCGTAGTAGTAGATGTCGCCGAGGCCGTCGCTGGCGACCAGCTCCCGCATCTTGCGGACCGCGCCGGTGTAGATGAAGGTGTGGTCGACGCCGATGACGAGGCCGCGCCGCGCCGGCCTCGTCGACCAGCGCGCTGCGCCTGCGCCGCGGTCGCGGTCATCGGCTTCTCGACGAACACGTGCTTGCCGGCCTGGAGCGCGCGCAGCGCCAGATCGTAAGTGGCTGCGAGACCGGCGTGGCGATCGCGACCGCGTCGACGCGCGGGTCCTTCAGCACCTCGTCGAAGTCGCCGGTGACTTCGACCGCGGGAATAGCGCGGCCTGCACGCCGGCCAGCCGCTCGGTGCGCATGTCGCAGACCGACACCAGCCGCGCTCCGGGCATCCGCCAGAAATTGCGAACCAGGTTCGGGCCCCAGTATCCGTATCCGACAACCGCCACGCCAATCATGTGCTGCTCCTGGTGAAGGCTCGACCCTCCAGTGGGGCGGGCCGCCGGGTTTCCGTCGCGTCAGGCTCCGGCCGGTGCGTCCTTGGCGCGGCCAACGACCCGTGCCGGCACGCCAGCGACGATCGCGTAGTCAGGGACGTCCTTGGTGACCACGGCGCCGGCCGCCGACCAGTGCGCCCTCGCCGATCGTGACGCCGGCGAGAATGGTGGCGTTGCTGCCGATCGACGCCCCCTCTTTTACCAGCGTCGCCACGACCTGCCAGTCCGAGTCGGTCTGCAGGCTGCCGTCCAGGTTCACGGCGCGCGGATGAAGATCGTTCGTGAACATCACGCCGTGGCCGACGAAAGACGCCGTCCTCGAGGGTCACGCCTTCGCAAATGAACGTGTGGCTGGAGATCTTGCAGTTCCGCCCGATCGAGGCCCCCCGCTGGACCTCGACGAACGTGCCGATTCGCGAACCCGCGGCCGATCCGGCAGCCGTACAGATTGACGAGGTCGGGGTGGTGGATGACAACGCCATCCTCGAGCATGGCTGACGCGGCAATCATTCGCGGTACGGAACCTTTCTGCTTGGGCTGCCATCGAACCGAACGCGACCGTCCGGACTGACTGACATTTGAGCAAGGCCCCGGCCACTTTCATCGCTTTCGAAACGACGCCTAACGTGCTCATAAGCAGGCACTTGTGCGGATGGTTGCCGAGCGCAGGCACAACCCAGCGATTAAAGTCTTCCATCGGGGAACCTTTTGTCTGCCGCGCCAGCGCTCGACTCTGCAGGCGACGTCGGACAGGGCGAAGGGCAGTTCGAAGGGGGCGGAGCTGACAGACCGGCGACGCCAGGCCGCAGGGGCTATTCGGAGATTTGCGTCGGAACGCTGGCCGGGTCGGCGGCCGGCCCGGGGAGGTGCCGGCTGCCGCCTCGACGCGATCTCAGACGCGCAGCACCAGCGCTATCGATCCGAGCGGGTCCTGCGTGCGACAAGGGAAACGGCGAGCAACCCGAGACCGAACAGCACGAGCGAGCCGGGCTCGGAGTGGCCTGCGGGAGCCAGGAGGTGCGTTGCGCCGGTGGTGGTAATCGTCACCAAGGAGGCGCTGGCGATCAGAGTGGACGTAACGACTAAGTTAAACATTCGCGTAAACCACAAACACAGAAGGAACACTTTCTTACAGGCAAGCGCCACGCCAGCTGTGAAGCCCCGGGAAAATGCTGATAATTCAGGGGTTTCTGGGGGTAGGGCATCGCCCTGAATCCCCCCATCCGCCGTTAGTCTTTCGCGCGGTTGACTTTGGTTCCCTCTTTCAGCGCACGCCGTCGATCAATCAAGGCGCCGCACCGCCATCACGGCTGGTAGGCAACCTGATAGCGGCCGACCGCCACCGTGACGAACGCATAAGAGACGCCCTTGACGGTCTGTGTGGTCGTGACGACCGGATTCCCATCAAGGGTGATGCTTGCCAGGCGCAGCGCCCCGGCCGTCGCCGGTACCATCACCTGCAGCCCGTTGGCCCCGGTTCCCGGCACCACGTTGAAAGTGAGGACATTGCCCGACCATGAAATGGGCCCGAAGGCCGTCGAATTACGGCCGTCGATCCACGCGAGCATCTGGTTTGCCGACACGACCGGCACGCCCCGCGCCTTGGCCGACGCGACAATCGCCTGCGATCCGGCATGCACGGCCGTGTCGGTGTGCATGTTCGCCACGAACGCCCCGTAATAGCCGGCGGCCCCGAGCGCATTGTCGAGCAATGTGTCGACGTTCTTCGGGTAGGTCTGCCCGGATTCGTCGGTCATTTGCGTGGTGGCCTGGTAGGTATCCACCATCGTGCCGTCCGCCTTGGCGAACCGCATCGGCAGTCCGGAACCGGTGAAGACGCCGGGGACATCGTTGTTCCAGCCCGGCGGCCAGTAGTAATAGTTCGTGTCCATCCGGATGCCGCTCGCCTGGGCCGCCGACGCCTGCGTATCGAAGTCGCTCCAGACGATGCAGTGCGTGCGGTTCGTCCTCACCGGCAGGGCGGCAGGGAAGAGCGAGCTGAACAGCGACAGCTGTTTCGAGTAGTCGGCGGCGATGGAGGCCGCCGTGAAGTTGTTGCACACGCTTGTCGGCGCGTCCGAGCCCTGTGCGAGCCCGCTCATCCACATGTGGACGCCGACTTCAAAACCCTGCGACACGTAGGCCGCTACCTGCGACGAGCTGATGGGCGTGTTCGGGAAAATGTACCAACGTCGCGCGGACGCACTCCCAGTTGTCCACATTGCATCCGCCCGGGCTGTTGCTGCTGTAGATGTCGAACCGCCCCGCCGTGCCGTTGTTGGCATGGTCGTCGCCCGTCATCACGACCGCGGCCTTCAGGCCCCGCGGCAAGTACCACAGCCTGGGCAGCGGCTTCCGGGACTGATTCACCAGCAGGATCAGATTGGCGAGCAGGCGCTGCTGTTCATCGGCCTGCGGGATCGCGACCTTCGAGAGGTCGACCCAGTCCGCCTGGACGTCACCAGCCTTGGCCCCGTAGAACAGATCGTCGGACCGGACCGGCGCGAACCCGTCCCGCTCCTGCCCCGACCACGCGGGATTTCCCTGCCGGGTATAAACAACCGAACGCGCCAGGTCATACGAGAATGCCGCCGCACTCCCGGTTCCGTTCGTGCCGGTCCTGAGCGACACGGCAGGATAACCGGACGAATGCGTCGCATCTGAGAAGAGCGTGGCAACGACGGACGCCTCCACCGCCACGTACCGATCCGCGGCGCCGTGGAATTGGATAGTCTGGCCGACAAGCCCCGTGCCCGGAGCCTTCGACGTGTCGATGGACACATAGCCGTTTGCCAGCGTTCCGCCCCCGTCCGCAAGACCGAGCAGGCCGGCAAGCTTCTTGTCCGGCCGCATGGCGATGAGGTTGCCGCCATTGGCCACCCAGGTCGCAATCATCGACACCTGGGCCGTCGTCAGCGACTGCTCGCCGAGTACGACGACGTCGTAGGCCGCCAGGACGGAGTTGCTCAAGGCGGACTGATCGACCACGGCAAATTCATTCAGCCCCTCCGCACGCAGGATTTCCGCGTAATACAGGCTGAACGGATTCGTCGTGCTCGCCACGACCAGGATCGGGCCGCCGGCGCCAGCCGTCGGCGCCACTGCCGGGGGGGCCGTGGTGAACGACCACACGTAGTCCGAAGCCAGGGCGTTCCCGGCGGCATCCCGAACCCCGGCTGACCCGCCTTTCACCGTCATCGTATAGGTGGTGCCGGTCGCCAGGGCGGCGCCCGGCGTGAGCGTCGCCACACCGGTCGCGTAGGAAACGGCGGCGGCAACCTGTGTTGTGCCGCGGCTCAGAATCAACGTCGAGGAGGAAACGGTCGCCGCGTTCAACGCCTCGTTGAAGGCGACCTTGACGGCGCCGTTCGTTGCGAAGCCGACGCCGTTTGCGGTCGGCGCGGTCGAGGTGATGTACGGCGGCGTCGTATCGGGAGAGGTGTCCGGCGTGAAGACAACGTCGACCCAGTAGTTTGCGCCTTGGTACGTGCCGTTGGGGAAGGCACTCGCCGTTCCGTAGCGATAGACGCCGTTTCCGCCGCCGGCGGCGTCGCTCAAGGCATGGAGCGGCCCATTGTCGACGCCGGCGACGAGACCCGTGCTGGTGGCCGCATAGTAGCCGGTATTGGTGTGATACGAGGCGACGTAGGTCGTCGCCGCGGAGACGGCAATCGGCGTGGGGAAGCTGACCTGCTGCCACCCGGACGACGTCTCGCTGCCGAATGTGGCGGTGCCGAGAAGCGAGCCGCTCGCAGACCACAGGCTGCCGACGTGCGTGCCGGTGTTCTGGCTGTATTTGTAGAACCGCAGGCCGGTGATGAAGCCGGCACTGTCGGCCCGGAATTTCACGCCGAGCTCGACGGCGCTGGCGTCGCCGCTGTTGGCGCCCGGCGTCGTCGACAGCGTCCAGATGCTGCAGGGGCAGGTCGGGGCGGCGGCGGTTGTGAAGGACCAGGTCAGATCGGACGCGAGCGGATTGCCCGCGAGGTCTTTCACTCCGCTGCTGCCCCCCTTCACGGTGGCTGTGTAGGTGGTACTGCTGGCCAGCGGCACGTTCGGCGTCAGGGTCGCCACCTGGCTGGCGTACGCGACACTCGCGGCGATCGTGGTCGTGCCGGTGCGCAGCGTCACCGAGGTCGTCGTGATTGACGCCGGCGCCATGGCCTCGCTGAACGTCGCGCTGACGCTGGTCGAGGTGGCGACGGCGCTGGCACCGGCGGCCGGGGCCGTCGACACCACGGTCGGCGGGGTGCTGTCGGGCGGGACGCTGGTCGCAAACACAACATCGACCCAGTAGTTTCCCGCCTGGTAGGTCTGGCTGGGGAAACCACTGGCTGCCCCGTACCGATAGACCCCATTACCGCCTGCGGCCGCATCACTCAACGCATGCAGCGGGCCGGTATCCACGCCGGCGGCGAGGCCGTTGTTCGTGGCGGCGTAGAACCCGGTGTCGGTGTGGTACGAGGCCACATAGGTCGTAGCGGCCGAGATGGCGATCGGGGACGCAAAGCTGGCCTGCTGCCAGCCGGACGCGGACTCACCAGCGAAAGTGACGGTGCCGAGCAGCGTGCCGGTGACGGACCACAGATTACCGATGTGGGTACCGGTGTTCTGGCTGTACTTGTAGAAGCGGAGGCCGGTGATGTAGCCGGAGTTATCCGAGCGGAATTTGACCCCGAGCTCGAGCGCGGCGGCCTCGTTGCCATTCGCGCCTGGTGTCGTCGAGAGGGTCCAGATGCTGCAGGGGCATGTCGGGGCGGCGGCGGTTGTGAAGGACCAGACCAGGTCCGCCGAGAGTGGATTCCCCGCCGCGTCCTTCACGCCGGCGGCGCCGCCCTTGACCGTGGCGGTGTAGGTGGTGCTATTGGCGAGCGCGGCGCCCGGCGTCAATGTCGCCGTCTGACTGGCGTACGCGACACTGGCGGCGACCGACGTCGTGCCGGTGCGAAGCAGGACGGTCGTGGCGCTGATCGTCGACGGGTCCATCGCTTCGCTGAACGCGGCGGTGATCGTGGTTCCCGCCGACACGCTGGTGGCGCCGGCGGCCGGCGTCACGGCGGTGACGGTCGGCGCCGTCGTGTCGGGCGGGACACTCGTCGCGAAGACGACATCGACCCAGTAATTGCTCGCCTGATAGCTCTGGTTCGGAAAAACGCTGCCAGCCGAATACCGGTAGACCCCGTTGCCGCCGGCGGCGGCATCGCTCAGCGCATGGAGCGGGGCGTTATCGACGCTGCTGGCGAGGCCGCTGTTGGTGGCGGCGTAGAAGCCGGTGTTGGTGTGGTACGACGCGACGTAGGTCGTCGCTGCGGCGATGGCAATGGGTGTCCCGAAATTGGCCTGCTGCCACCCGGACGCCGTTTCGCCGCTGAACGTGACGGATCCGAGCAGCGCGCCGGTCGAGGACCACAGGCTCCCGATGTGCGTGCCGGTGTTCTGGCTGTACCTTGTAGAACCGCAGGCCGGTAATGTAGCCGGCACTGTCGGCCCGGAACTTGACGCCCAGTTCGACGGCGCTCCCGTCGTTGGCCACTGCGCCAGGCGTCGTCGCAGTCGTCCAGATGCTGCAGGGGCATGCCTGCTGCGCCTGGGCGCCCGGCAAACCGAGTACGAGGCTCGACAGCATGAATGTGGCCGCCGTCACGCAGCGGCGGAGGGCCCTGAAGGGTTGCGGGCGCTGGTCTACTTGCATGGCCATCTTTCTCGTAATTATCGGTTTCACGCCTACTGAATGCCCGTGTTCATGTCGGTCTGAATTTCCGTGGCGCTGAGCGCCCGGTTGTAGAGGCGGACGTCGTCGATCTGGCCGCGGAAGTACTCGCCCCAGATCGCGTTGCCGCCGATCCGCAAGGGCCCACTGCCCGGCGTGATCGCCGGCACGGCTGTCTTGGTGCTGACCTGCACGCCATTCACGAAGAACCGCAGCGCCGCTCCGTCGTAGGTCGTGGCGAGGTGCGTCCATGTATTTGTCGGGACGGCCGCGGTGCCAAGCAGAAAGTAGTCCGCGCCGTTCGTCGTGGTCCACACGCCTGGCCGCGACGCGTTGTTGGCCGAATAGAGGCCGTACGACAGCCGGCTGCCCGCCTCCTTGAGGAGCACTGTCCGCCAGCCGGTCCCCGACGTCGGCCGCACCCAGGCTTCGAGCGTCATCGCGCTCGTCATGTCCAGCGACGGACCGGCCGGAATGGTCACCCAGCCGTTCGTGGTGAAGGAGAGGGCGGCGCCGGTGTGCCCGGCGCTCGACCACGAGGCACCATTCGCCAGCGTCCCGTTGTTGCCGAGTCCGGATGCATCCGAGGCCGCCGTGCCGCTGCCCTCATTGAAGCCGAGCGCGAGGACGAGGCCGCTCGGCACCTGCGTACTGTTCGCGACGGTCACGTTCACGGCGGCCTGGCTGGTGTTGCCGGCCGCATCCCGCGCCACTGCGGTGATCGTGTGCGCGCCATTCGCGGCCGACGTGCTGTTCCACGACATCGAGTACGGCGCGGCCGTCTTCTCCGCTCCCAGCAGAGCGCCGTCGAGCTTGAACTGGACCCCGGCAACCCCGACGTCGTCGCCCGCATTTGCCGATACCGCTACCGACCCCGATATCGAGGCCTGGTCGAGCGGCGAGGTGATCGAGACCGACGGCGGCGTCGTATCCGCGAAGGCGCTGCCGCCCGCTTCGTTGGATGGCCCGCTGACGTTCCCGGCGACGTCCTGTGCCGTCACCAGATAGAAATACGTGCCGGGCGCCAGCCCGGTGTTCACGTAGGTCGTTCCGGTCACCTGCGCAATCCGGTTTGCGAGCGTGGCGGCAAACCCGGAAACGGTCGAGCGGTGGACGTTGTAGACCGAAACCCCGGTGTTGTCGGTCGATGCCCCCCACGAAAGGCTGACGCTGCCTACCGCGCCCTGGGCGATGAGGCCGGCGGGCGTGGTCGGCGGCTGAACGTCCGCGGAAGGCGCGGGAAGCTGCACGAACGCAGCGGTCGACGGCACGCCGCTGCCATTGACAATGAACAGCATGTAATAGCCGGGAGGAGCGAGGTTGGCGTTGGCTGGCGCCTGAACCGTCAGGGTGTTGCCGGATGCCGAAAAGGTCAGCGGGACGTAGCGCTGGTCCTCGTCAAATGCATGGGTGACGGATCCCGGCCGGATCAGGGCCACCGAGGCGATTGAACCGGCATCCGAAGACTGAATTGAAAACGAGCTGCCGTACTGGGCTACGGCGGGGGCGCCGGTGTAGCCGGGTCGCGCGCCCTTGAAGAGATACGGCGGAGAGTAAATCTCCGCCCGACGGTTGTTGACCGCCGGACCGTCATCTCCGCTCCCGGCGATCGGTCCTCGTGCGTCAGGGAGCAGCAGCGCGGTGGAGTGGTAGAGGCGGGCGTAGGCCGCCTTCGAGAGCGTCTGCCACGTTTCGGTCGTCGGCGACCACAGTTCCGCGGCCAGGACCCCTTTGCTGACGTCGTATCCGTCGAGTGCGGTACCGCCGCCGGTCACGAGCACCGTGCCGTCGGGCAGCAGCGTCGAGTTCTGAAACGCCCGCGGAAAAGTCATCGAGGGCACCTGTCGCCATGACGGCGCCGGCTGCGTCATGTCGAGCACGAACGCCGTCGCCGCCGCGTTGCCGTTGGTGCCGCTGTCTGCCGCCGTGCCGGTCTTCAGGATCTTGCCCGGCCGGTACATCACCGAACTGTGGCCGTCCTTGACGACCGGATCGACCATCGACCAGGCGCCGGTGGTGAGGTCCAGCACATGCGTCTCAAAGGGATCCTCATTCGCGCCTGCATCGATTACCCGGCCGTCCGGGAGGACATACATGAAGGGGTAGTACGGGGCCGTCAGCCTGGAACCGGTCAGCTGCGTGAACCTGCTGGTCGCCGGGTCGAAGATCTCCGGGACGTCAACGAGGCAGGTCAGGCAGGTGGTGCCACCCGACATGACGAGCATCCGCCCATCCGGCAGGGTCGTGACAGTCGGGTACCACCGCCGGTAAGCCATGTTCGGCAGCGCCGACCACTGCAGCGAGACCGGGTCGAAAATGTTGGCGTTGGCCGCACCCAGACTGTTGGGGTCGTATCCCCCTGCGACCAGAATGCGGCCGTCGGGAAGCTGCGCCTGGCCTGCGCAAAACAGGTTGTAGTAAGGGTTTGGCACGAGCGTGATCGACCCGGTCATCGGATCCCACAGCCGTTCTGCGTCATTGACCACGTAAGACCCGGAAAACATCAGCACCTTGCCGGTGTGCAGCATCACCATGTTCACCGCGACCATGCCGACGTCGAAGGATGCGCCCCACTGGCCGACAATGGCCGGATTGGTGGCGTTGGCGACGGTGACGCTGACGGCGGCCGATGTGGCGCTGTTGCCGGCAGCATCCCGTGCCACCGCACGGATGGCGTGCGGCCCGTCGGTGACCAGCGTCGTGTCCCAGGAGGCGGTGTAGGGAGGCATCTGGACCTCCGGGCCGACATTTGCGCCGTCCACTTGAAACTGCACGCCGGCGACGCCGAAGTCGTCATTCGCACTGGCGCTGAGTGCGACTGTGCTGCCGACTGTCGTGCCGGCAGCTGGGCTGGTTATCGCAACTGTGGGGGCCGTCGTGTCGGCGACGGTGGCCGCCGGCTTGAAAGTCGCCAGCAGGACAAACCAGTCGCCGCTCTGTTGAGTGAAGGTTGCTTCAACGGGACCGGCGACCGACTGGACTTGGTATATCGTCCATGTCGCCATTGACGTATGAAATTCTGGTGAAGCCCGTTCCTTCGGTCGCGTTGTTGCCGATGAACGTGTATCCGAAGATCAGCTCGCCATTGGCCGTCGTCGTCTTGATCCCGCTGGTGGCTAAAGTCCCCGAAGCCGCTGAGGGAGGAGGTTTGGTCGACCGGTGAGATGGATGACAATCCGGACCATTCCGAGACGTGAATCTCGAGCGCGCGCGACGAGGTGGGCCGCAGCGTGACGGTATTCGCTCCACCCTTGCAGACGGGCACGAACCAGATGTAAGCCGTCACATCTTGTGGCCCATCTGTAATGGGACCGATGGCCGGGAGGTATGTGTTGCCGAGCGTGTCCGAAATCGTCAGGGTTCCAGCGGGACGGGCGGCAGTGCCGGTGACGATCAAGAAGTTGCCGGCCACGTTTGCAGAAGGAAATGTCGTGGAGATCGAGCTGATTGATGACTCCGAGCCATTCACCGCTTTTTGAATCAGCGTGATGCCGGTAGGCGGCGGGGGAGGTGGAGTCGTCCCCGTTGCAGAAAAGTTCACGCTGGTGACATCGGCGCCTGAAATCGTTACGGATCGACTGGCGGGCGACATCGTGACCCCGCTCTTCGACGGCGTGACCGTGTAGCTGCCATTCGGGAGGTTGGCGAACGAGAAATTGCCGTTGGCGTCTGCGACTGTCGACGTCGTCGCCGCGCCGGAGAGGTTGACGGTGGCTCCATTTCCCAGGTTGGACGGGGTAATGGCGCCGCTCAGGGACCACGTGCTGGGCGGCGGCGGAGGCGTCCCGCCGATGGGCGTCGCCATGTCGGACTGAATCTGGGTTGCGGTGAGCGCGCGGTTGTAAATGCGCACTTCGTCGATCAGACCGGCAAAATACTCCGACCAGATGCTGTTGCCGCCAATCCGCAAGGGGGCCGCGGAGGTGGCGGTGGCGCCGGTGACGGCGCGGCTTGCGGCCTGGACGCCGTTGACAAACAGGCGCAGCGTGGCGCCGTCATACGTCACCGCCAGATGGCTCCAGGTGTTCAGGGGAAGCGTCGACGCGGAGATGGCACTGACGTCGGACGAACGGCGAATCCAACCCGAGGCATGGTTGGCGGTGTCGCTGGCATACATCGCGTAGGCGAGCCCGCTGGCGGTCTCTTTCATGAGGACCGTCCGCCAGCCGGCCAGCGCCGACGGTTTGACCCATGCCTCCAGCGTCAGGGCGGTCGTCAGGTCCAGCGTTGACGCGTCATTCACGGTGACCATATTGCTCGTGCCGTTGAACGACAGCGCGCT
Organism: uncultured Acidobacteriota bacterium; assembly: GCA_963750475.1. Taxonomy (GTDB): domain Bacteria; phylum Acidobacteriota; class Vicinamibacteria; order Vicinamibacterales; family 2-12-FULL-66-21; genus JALZOC01. Next base: position 3,581,731 of record CAVVQQ010000002.1, on the reverse strand, counting down.
GCCGAATTTGCCAGCGGCATCCCAGCTGGCCCCGGCGATGGCTCCGGTGTTGCCGGCGCCCGAGGCATCGGTCGCGGTGGTCCCAGTGCCTTCATTGAAGGCATATGCGGCGACCAGCCCCGTCTGCCCGACTGCGATGGCAGGAGAAAGGAGAACGGACGCCAGGAAGACCCCCGCGATAGCACCGCTGCGCACCTTGAACATCGCACTCCTCGAACGACGGCCAGTGACTCTGGCAGAATGAAGACGGAGAAATAGACGGCCGGCGCGTCGCCCTGCGCCAAAGAAGCAGACTTCTGGTCTCGGCCTGGAAGACTTCCTGGCGGAGGCACTCAACGAGACAATGAAAAAGCCCACAAATCGGCTCGTTCGGGGTGTCTTGCTGCTGGCCGTCGCGGCGTCGAGTGCAATCCTCGCACCCCGTTCTTTCGGCCATACCCGGTCCACGCCGGTCACCTGGACGAAGGACATCGCGCCAATCATGCGGCGCCGATGCGCGCGGTGCCATGCGCCCGGCGGGGTCGCTCCGGTCGGGTTACCGGTCTACGAAGGCGCCCGGAAGGAGGCTCGCGCACTCCGCGAAGAAATCCTCGAAGGGCGCATGCCTCCCTGGCCGGCGGCGAAGGGACTGGGGGATTTCAGCAACGACCACAGCCTCAGCGGGGTCGAACTGGAACTGCTGACGGCATGGGTGGACGGGAACACGCCGCTCGGCGTCGCCGGGCCCGAGCGCGTCGAGGCAGCTGGGGCTGCGGCCACTGCCGACCTGGTCATCACCGTGCCCGCCGCCTCAATCGGCGATACGCGGGTCGACCACGTCGTGGCTCGGGCTCCGACCAGGCGCCCGCGATGGATCTCGGGCTGGTCCTTCGCCGCCGGCGACCCCGCGATTGTTGAGCGCGCCGTCGTCTCGATAAAGGGACATAACGCGATCGGCTCCTGGGTGCCGGGAGACGAGGCGACAGAGTTCCCGGCCGGCGCGGGGATCCTCCTGCCCGCGAACGCGGTCCTGGACGTCGCATTTCATTTTCGGAAGACTGCCGCTGCCGGCATCCCCGCCAGCCGCCTCGAGCTGAGGTTCCGTGAGTCCGCCCTCAACTCGGTGAGGCATCGCGAACTCGCGTGCGGGGCCAATCTGATAGAAGAGCGCGTCGAAGCGCTGTCGGTGACGCCGCTGGCTGCGGCGGCGGGAGACGCGCTGGAAGTCGCGGCACGGCGGCCCGATGGCAGTACGGAACCCCTGGTGGTTATTCCCCACTTCGATCCCGGGTATCCCGTGACTTACCGGTTCAGAAAAAGAATAGATCTGCCTATCGGAACCGTTGTCAGCGTGCGTGGAGAAACCGCTGGTTGTCGCGCCGATATCGAGTTCATTCGCCCGACAGCCGGGTCCGCGGCGCCGCCACGACCGTGAACGGCGCGACCAGGACCCGCCCGCGGCGCTGGAACTGCACCCACACGCGATAGGCGCCCTCCCTGGGAAAAAGTGCCTGAAATACGATCACCGGGCCGACCGTCGCTGACAGGTCTGCGACCGGATGGCTATGCGCGGCGGTCTGCAGGTCCGAGCTGACGAGCAGCACATGCCCGGTTGCGCCGAGGTAGGGCTCGAGATCGGCAACCGGCCGGCCGGTCGCGGCATCCTCCACCTGGAATGTCAGAAGCTGTTCCCGGCCGGCGACCGGCCGCGGCATCGATAGCTTCACGCGAACACCGTCGAGGAGCTTGTCCGTGAGGTCCTCGACGAGCGCTGCGTTCGGGACCAGCGATCCGGTAAATCCGGCTGTCACGACTGACTGCTGAATCATCTGGGGAACGCCCCCGGCCGGCAGGAAATCAGCGATCAGGCGATAGGCGCCGGCCCTTGGCAGGATCGTACTCTGCAGGAAAGTCCCATCGGACTGCAGTTGCGGATGGACGTGAGCGAAGTGCTCGAGATCCTGGCTGATGATGAAAAAATGCAGGATCCGCTCATGGACCAGTTCGAAATTCCGCACCACGGCGTTGGTGCGAGGATCGCGTACCGTCAGTCGAAACTGCGCCGTGGCGCCGGCCTTTGGCGCGCGGGGAGTGACGCCAAGGTCCAGACGATATGGGGCGTAGTCCGGCGCGGGAGCCGGAACGAGCGCCATATGGCAGATCCGGCAGACATCCCCCTGGTTTCCCCTGACGTTCGGGTGCATGGTGCACCAATACGTCCCCTCGGCCGGCGCGGCCGCCGGCGGCGCGCTCGCTTGCGACCGCGGCGAAGCGGCCAACGCGTGCGGCCCGCTCAGCAGCACGCATGAGACGACGATGGTCAGCCGGGCCAGCACAGCCTCTACGATAGCCGACCGGCACGGCCGCGCGATCAGGATCCGCTCAGAATCTCGCAGATCGCCAGATTGAATCGATCCCCCGTGGGAGCGGTGTCATTGATGGTCACGACGGTGCCTGCCGCGGGCGTCGCCGCGGTCATGCGCTGCACCCAGAACGTATCGCCGACCGTCGCCAGGTACTGCGACACGATCACCTGGTTCGCGCCCACCGTTCTGGCGACGGCGTTGTCCCAATCGTTCCCGACGCCAATCACGAGCGAGTTCGCCCGCGTCGTGGTCAGGGACGCGGTTGGCGCCCCGGAAGCCCCACTGCCGCCGCCGGTGGCGCCGATCGCTCCGGAACCGGCGGTGCCCGAAGTGTCGGCATTCTTCACGGTGACGATCGTGATTGACGCCGCGACACTCTGCGACAGCGTGGCCGTTGCGGTCGCCCCGGTGAGTGTCGCCGGAGCGAACGCCCGCCAGATCTCCGCCGTCCCGCGCTGCGTGTTCGTGCGCCTCACCAGAGCCCAGGTGAGGCCGCTGCCGCTGACCCCGGTCACGGTGGTTGCGGCGTTGCTGACGTTGTCCGCCGCGACGAACGCGAGCAACAGTTCATTGGCGGCCGTCGTCGAAAACGCCGGCGACGCGATGGTCGTGGCTTTGGTGGATCGTCCGGTCGTGACGGTGGCGTCAATCGCCAGGGGCGCGGCGGCAGCGGCCGCGGTGAAGTTGACGGCGGAGACGCTGGCCCCGGCGATGGAGACGGACCGGCTGACCGGCGTCATCGTGATCCCCGACTTGGTCGGCGTCACGGTGTAGGTGCCGTTGCTCAGACCGCTGAAGGCGTAATTGCCGGAGCCGTCCGCGGTTGTCGTGGCGCCGCTGCTGAGGCTGACGAGCGCACCCGCACCGGTCGCCGCCGGGCTGATCGTCCCGGAGACGGAGTAGGTTGGGATTGGCTGCGCCGTGAAATTGACGCCGGAGACATTGGCGCCGCTGACCGTCACCGCCTGGCTCGACGGCGACATGGTATAGCCGCTCTTGCTTGCCGCCACCGTGTAGCTGCCGTTGGTCAGACCGGTGAAGCTGTAATTACCCGAGACATCCGCGGTGGCGTTCATGTTCGCCGCTCCGGTCAGCGCGACGGCCGCGCCGGCACCCCCGGTCACGGTGCCGCCGATGGACCACGTCGGGATCGCCTGACCGGTGAAGTTGACGCCGGTGACGCTCGTGCTGGCGGTGATTGTGACCGGCTGCGAGGCCGGGCTGAACGTGTAGCCGGTCCGCGTCACCGTGACCGTGTACGAGCCGTTGGCCACGCCGGGGAAACTGTAGCTGCCGGCGCCGTCGGCGCTGACGACGGCGCTCATGGTTCCGCTGAGCGTCACCGTTGCGCCGCTGCCAACCGTCGAGGGACTGACCGTGCCGGAGATCGTGACCGGCTGAGCCGTAAAGTCGACCGCTGTGGCATTGGCGTTGGTCAATGTGACCGCCCGGTTGTTGGGCGTGAACACGTACCCGGTCTTCGCGGGTGCCACCGTATACGCGCCGGCCGGCAGCCCGGTGAAGATGTAGTTTCCGGAGGCATCGGCTGCCGTGATCGGATTGACCGGACCGGTCAGGCTGACGCTGGCGCCGCCGGCCGACTGCCAGGGGGACAGCGTTCCGCTGATTGACAGCGATGCCGTCGTGAAGGTCAGGGGCGCCGAGGTCCCGCCCGGTGAGGTCGCGCGATTGCCGGCAGCGTCGGCCGAACTGACGCGCATGAAATACGTCGTGTTCGGCGCCAGGCCGGTCAGCAGCACGGAGTGGCTGGTCACCAGCGAGCCGCTGCTCGCCGACTGCCCGAGCGTGGCGGAATCCGTTCCGTAGTTGACGACCGAATCGGCCGGTTCGTTGGTCGTCCACGAGATGGTCGCGGAGGTGGTCGACGGCGCGGCGCCGATTCCCGTGATCGTCGGCGGCGTGATGTCGACGCCGTAGCTGACCTGGTAGGCGCCGGCGGCCGCGCTGAAGACTGCGTACGCCACGCCTTTGATGGTCTGCGTCGTGTACAGTCACGGGCGAGCCGTTCAGCAGGATGCCGGTGATTTGGCTGGTGCCGGCGGTGGCCGGCACGAGTGCGCGTAGTCCATTGGCGCCCGCGGCGACGGCAATGTTGAAGCTCAGCACGTTGCTGCTCCACTGGATGGCCTGGAACGAGGAGCCGTTGCGGCCGTCGAGCCAGTCGAGCGCCTGCTTGGCGCTGATCACCGGGATGCCCCGGGTCTGCGCCGACGTCACGATCTGCCAGCGCTGCCGTCTCGCTCGCTGACGGATTGGCGTCCGTGTGCATGTTCGCGGTGAAGGCGCCGTAGTAGCCGAGAGCGCCGGTCGCATTGTTGAGCAGCGTGTCGATGTTCTTGGGGAAGGTCTGCCCCGACTCATCGGTCATCTGCGTCGCCGCCTGGTAGACGTCGATCATCTGTCCGGTGGACGACGTGAAGCGCTGCGGCATCCCCGAACCCGTGAACATGCCGGGACGATCCAGCACCCAGCTGCCGGGCCAGTAGTAGTAGGTCGTATCGAGGCGGATGCCGTTGTTCAGCTCGACCTGCGGCTGCGTCGCCCAATCGCTCCAGACGATGCAGTGGGTCCGGTTGGTGGCCGGCGCCGGCGCATGCGGCCAGTTCGCCGCGAACTGGTTCAACTGCGTGGAGTAGAAGCCTGGCAGCGTCGCCGGCGTAAAGTCGGTGCAGTTGGTGTTGACGTGCAGGGCGATTTCGAAGCCCTGCGCGACGTAGTTGGTGACGTCGGAGTCGGAAATCGGCGTGCCCGGGAACAGGTACGACGTGCCGCGGATGCAGCCCCAGTCGGCGACCGAGCAGTTGGGGGTGCTGGCCGCGATAAAGTCGTCGAATCGGCCGGCCGTCCCGTTGTTGGCGTGGTCGTCGCCGGTCATGATCACGACCGCCGGCAGCATGCGCGGGAAGTACCAGAACCGCGGCAGCGGTTTCTTGGCGGCATTGACCGACAGCACGATGTTCCACAGGAACCGCTGCTGCTCGTCGGCCTGCGGGATGGCGACCTTGGTCAAGTCGACGTAGTCCGGTTTGACGTCGCCGCTCTTCGCTCCGAAGAACAGGTCGTCCGAACGGATCGGCGTCTGGCCGTCGCGCTCCTGGCCCGCCCACAGCGGGTTGCCCTGACGGGTATACACCACGGACTTGGCCAGATCGTAGGTGAACGCCACGGCGTGGCCGGCACCGACGGTCCGGGTAGTCACCGCCGGATTCGTCGTCGCGGCCGTCGCGGTCGAGTAGAGCGTCGCGAGAGAGGTGGCGCCGTTGAGCGCGTATTTGTCCGCGGTGCCGTGGAACTGGATCGTCTGGCCGACGATACCGGTGCCCGGGCCGCTGGCGGTGTTGACGAGCAGGTATGCATCGGGCAGCGTCGCGCCGGCATCCGTGAGTCCCATCAGCCCGGCGAGTTGCTTGTCGGGCCGCATCGCAATCAGGTTGCCGCCCCCGTTGACCCATGTCGTGAGCATGCCGACCTGCGCTGCGGAGAGCGGCGTCTCGCCGAGGATGACGACGTCGTACCCGGCCAGCACCGACGCGGTCACCAGCGACAGGTCCATGGTGGCGAATTCGTTGGCGCCCTCTGACCGAAGAATCTCGGCAAGGTATGTCGTCAGCGGATTCGCTGACGCGGTCACGACCAGCACCGGCCCGCCGGGGCCCTGGGTCGGCGGCGGCGGCGGCGGCGCGGTGGTGGTGAAGGTCCACGCGTAATCTGCCGTGGTCGCATTTCCCGCCGCGTCCTTGACGCCCGCCTTGACGACCGCGGTGTACAGGGTCGAGTACGCCAGCGCCGACGTCGGAGTCAGGGTCGCGGTCAGGGTGCTCGAACTGTAGCTCACGCTTGCCGGAACCAGCGTATTTGCCGCGTCCCTGAGCTGGAACGTGGTGCCCGACACCGTGGCCGCGTCAAGGGCCTCGTTGAACGTCGCCGAGACGTTGGCGTTCGTTCGGACGCCCGAGGCGCCGGCAAGCGGGCTGACGGACGTTTCGCGAGGCGGCGTGACGTCCGGTCCCACCGTCGTGTTGAAGACGACGTCGACGAAGTAGCCCTCGGACGCATAGGTCTGCGTCGGAAACGCCGACGTCGTGCCGTAGACATACACGCCGTTGGGCCCGTCGACGCCGTTCTTGAGCGCGTGCAGCGGCGGGCTGTCGAGGCCGGCGGCGGCGAAGTAGTTGTCCGGCGCTGAATAGTGCCCGTTCGGCGCGTGATAGGAAATGACGTACGTCGTGTTGGCCGCGATCTGCACCGGCGTCGAGAAGGCGACCTGCTGCCAGCCCGAGGCCGTTTCGCCGCTGAAGGTCGCCGTCGCGAGGCGGGTCCCGCCACTGGTCCACAGCGACGCCGTGTGAGTGCCGGTATTGAGCGAGCCCTTGTAGAACCGCGCCCCGGTCATGTAGCCGGCGATGTCCGAGCGGAACTTCGTCCCGAGCTCGACGGACGCCGGGTCGTTGTCGTCGACCGGCACGGGCACGGCCGACGCCGGCCAGATCGAGCACGGGCAGGTCGTCGGCGGCGGCGGTGCCGCGGCGGTGGTGAACGACCAGGTGACGCTTGCCGTCATGGCGTTGCCGGCGGCGTCCTTGACGCGCGGGTCGGTCGCCCCGCCCTTGACCGTCGCCGTATAGGTGGTTGAGAGCGCCAGCGCCCCGTTCGGCACGAGCCTCGCCGTTCGCGACGTGCCGTCTGTACGAGACCGTCGCGGTGACCAGATTGGCGGTCGCGTCGCGCAGTTCGAACGTGCCGAACGATGTGCCGCCGCCCTCCGATCCGGTCGTGCTCGAGGAGATGGTGACCGGATCCATCGCCTCGCTGAACGTCGCGGTGATCGCACTGGCCGGGTCGACGCCGGTCGCGGAAGTCGCCGGGAACTTCGACGTCACCGTCGGCGGTGTGGTGTCGGCCGGTGGCGTGGTCACGAAGACGACGTCCACCCAGTAATTCTCGGAGTTGTAGGTATTGGTCGGGAAGGCGGTGCTCGCACCGTAAGCGTAGACGCCGTTGGCGCCGTCGGCGCCGTCCTTGAGCGCATGAAGCGGCGGGTTGTCGACCGCGGCGGTAAGAAGGGGTCCGTGCCGGTGTAGTGCCCGTTCGGCGCGTGGTAGGACACGATGTAGGTCGTGTTGGCGGTGACGGCAATCGGGTTGGCGAAGTTCGCCTGCTGCCATCCCGACGCGGTCTCGCCGGTGAACGTGACGGTGCCGAGCAGGACGCCGGTGCTGGTCCACAGACTGCCGGTGTGCGTGCCGGTATTCAGGCTGGCCTTGTAGAACCGGACCCCGGTGATGTAGCCGTCGACGTCGGTGCGGAACCGGTCGCCGAGCTCGACCGAGGCGGGGTCGCCATCGTCGACGGGTGACGGCGGCACGACCGTGGACGCCCAGATTGTACACGGGCAGGTTCGGGACTGGCTGACGGTGATCGTCACGCCGTTGCCGGGCACTCCCGTGTTGCCGGTGTCGTCGAAGGCGCGGGTCTTGATCGTCACGGACCCGGAGCCCGCGGCATTCCAGGTGTACGTCCAGCTGGTCGTGCCGGACGCCGGCCGCCAGGTCGAGCCGCCGTCCGTCGACACTTCGACGCCGGCGACGATGCCGCCGCCCGTTATCCGCCGCGGTGCCGCTGATCGTGACGGGGCTGCCGGCCGTCACCGTGGCGCCGCTGGCGGGGGAGGTGATCGTCGATGTCGGCGCCAGCGCATCGGTCGACTGGCGGCAGACGTGACCAGGCCGGCTTGCAGGGTCGTGCGGCTGCACGCCCATGTCGGCGAACAGGTTGACCGTCGCCTGCTGCATCCGCACGTCGGCGGCGGTCGAGCCGCGGTCGTGATTGGCGTCGAGGCCCCACGACCACTGCACCGTGCCGGCGCCGAACACCAGCGCGCCGCTGGCGTGCGCGGTACAGCGTCAGCGTGTGGGTGGCGGTGCCGGCGCCGTAGGTCGAGCCGTAGTCGAGCAGCATTGCCGGCGACGGCCTTCGTGGTCGGCGACAGCCGCATCAGGCCGGCTCGGCACGGAAGCCGTTGTCGCTGTCGATCGTCCCACTCGTAGCCGAGCGTGCCGTTCGGCAGCGTCGCCGTCGCGCCGGCCGCCAGGGTCGCGACCGACGTGTTGCGCCAGAAGCGCATGCTTGCCGATCGGCCGCCGGGACCGCGATCGCGGTCGTGTCGCCGTCATTGACGCCGAACATCGTGCCGGTCAGCGCGTTCTCGCGGCCGGCCGCCGTCGGCCGGCGGGCTGAAGCGCGGATCGCGCCAGGTGCCGGTCCAGGTCGGCGGGTCCTGCGGGTCGATCTTGGCGTTGGCGTGGGTTTCCTTGTAGCAGACCAGCGTGCGGTAGGGCGTGCCCGAGCCGTCGATGCTGTTCTCCCAGCGGGTCTTCCAGAAGACCTCGTTGCCGCTGAAGAACGCCAGGTTCACGCCGGCGTCGCGCGCCGCTTCGACGTTGGCCCGCTGCGCGCCCGACCAGTACTCGTCGTGGCCGACCGACAGGAACACCTTGTGCTGCAGATCAGCGAGCTGCCGCAGCGGTCGGTGTCGACGCCGCTCATGTAGCTGACGTCGTAGCCGTTGGCCTCGAGCCAGCGGACCATCGGATACTCGGCGTTGAAGACCGAGTCCTGCCCGCGGTGTCGGCCCGGGTGGTGAACGGCCGGTTGTAGCTGACCTTGTAGGCGCGTCCGGCCGGCGATGCCCGGTGTAGAGGCTGTTGCCGCCGTAGTGGTTGTAGGCCTGCCAGGTCGTGTCGGAGGTCTGGAACACCATGTCGGAATGGTGGGTCGCCGCATCGCTCTCGCGGACGATGAAGACGACGTGGCTGGCGCCGCCGGTGTCGGCGCGCGTCAGCCTGGCGAAGTAGATCCCCGACACGGCAGTCGCGGGCACCGTCCACGAGGCCGAGACGGTCCAGTTGCCGCAATCGATCAGTCCGGTCGCGGCGTTGGTCAGGCACGCCGGCTGTTTCTTCGCGACCGCGCTGATGCTGACTGTCGCGACCTTCCGAGCGCCCATGCCGCCGTAGTAACCCATCCGGTAGATGTCGATGGTGAAGCTGGCGGCCGTCGTGTCGACCTTGAACTGCTCGACCTGACCGGGTGTGACGCTGATCTCGGTCGCGAAGCCCTGGATGGCTCGCGTCGCCGGCGCCGGTGATCGTCCCATTCCGAACTGGGCGCTCCCGGCATTCTGGTTCTCGCAGGCGATCGCGTTGACCGTGGGCCCGCAGGCGCTCTGCGCCTGGTCGCGGCCCTCAGTCAACAGACAGGCAGCCGCCAGAGCGAGGCCGTAGACAACGCGACGAAGAAACAGAGACCTGGAATGCAGCATATGGATTTTCACCGTTACTTACACGCACGCCAGAAATCGGAATGGTCGAACAGTCGCTCGGCGCGCTCAACAGCTGGAGGCAAGCCTCTCGCCAGTAGCGAAGGACGAAGGAGCCTCCGTCGAGCAGGCTGGGAGTAGCTGTAAGTCGCTGCAGGATGAGGAGTACCGGGCCCGTAGAATCCGGGGGGAGGACCATGTCCGACGGAGGGGAGTCGAATGTTCGTCCGGGTAGCGACTTTGGTCTGCCTCGCGGCTCAATATGAACTGGTGGCAGATCCGACTGGTCGATGAGTGCAGAGCCGGCCCCGCCAATGCGGGACCCGGCGCTCAGGGCTGGTAGGTCGCCGCATACAAGCCGACTCTGGCCGTGACAAACGCGTACTCGACGCCTTTGATGGTCTGCACCGTCGGAATTATCACTTGTCCATCGAGCGTGACAGCACTCAACCGCAGCGCACCCGCTGCCACCGGAATCATCACTTGAAGCCCGTTCGAACCTGTTCCGGGCACGACGTTGAAATTCAGAACGTTATTCGCCCACGTAATCGGTCCGAAGGCGGTCGAGTTACGACCATCGATCCACGTCAGCATCTGGCCTGCCGACACCACCGGAACCCCACGCGCCTTGGCCGACGCCACAATGGCTGCGGACTCGGCATGCACCGCCGTGTCGGTATGCATGTTTGCTACGAAGGCGCCGTAGTAGCCGTTGGCGCCGAGTGCATTGTCGAGCAGCGTGTTCACGTGTTTGGGATAGCTCTGCCCGGATTCATCAGTCATCTGCGTCGCCGCCTGATAGACGTCAATCATGGTCCCATTGGCTTGAGCCAGCCGCATTGGCAGCCCGGACCCGGTGAACACGCCTGGTCGATCGCCGACCCAGCTCGAGGGCCAGTAATAGTAGTTCGTGTCCAGTCGAATGCCGTTGGCCTGAGCGACGGACGCCTGGGTGCTGAAGTCGCTCCAGACGATGCAATGGGTACGATTGGTCCTGACCGGGGAGGCAGCGGGGAACAGAGAAGCGAATAACGAGAGCTGCTTCGGATAATCAGCGGCAATCGATGCAGCGGTAAAGTTGTTACATGGGCTGGAGGGGGTGTCGCCACCCTGAGTCAGCCCACTCATCCACAGATGAGCACCCACTTCAAACCCCTGGGAAACGTAGGTGGCTACGTCGGACGCCGAGATGGGGGTGTTCGTGAAGATGTAAGAGGTCGCGCGGATGCACTCCCAATTATCGACTTGGCATCCGGCGGTACTGTTGCTGTTGTAGATGTCGAACCGCCCTGCGGTGCCGTTATTGCCGTGGTCATCGCCGGTCATCACCACGGCGGCCTTCAGGCCGCGCGGCAAGTACCAGAGCCTGGGCAGCGGTCTTCGAACCTGGTTGACCAGCCCGATCAGATTCGCGAGCAGGCGCTGCTGCTCATCGGCCTGCGGAATCGCGACCTTCGACAGGTCGACCCAATCCGGCTGGATGTCGCCGGCCTTGCCGCCAAAGAACAGGTCGTCCGATCGCACCGGATCGAAGCCGTCCCGTTCCTGTGCCGACCAGCCAGGATTCCCCTGTCTGGTGTAGACGATCGATCGCGCCAGGTCGTAGGTGAAGGCCGCCGCGCTGCCGCTCGGGCCTGAAGCCGGCTTCAGCGTCACCGCCGGATAGGGCGAGGCGTGCGCGGCATCCGAGTACAACGTTGCGACGACCGACGCTTCCACAGGCACGTAACGATCCGCCGTGCCATGGTACTGAATCGTCTCGGCGACGAGGCCGGCGCCAGGGGCTTTCGACGAGTCAATCGCAAGATAGCCGTTCGACAGCACCCCGCCGCCGTCGGACAACCCCAGCAGCGTCGACAGCTTCTTGTCCGGTCGCATCGCGATCAGGTTGCCGCCGGCGGCGACCCAACTGGTCAGCATCGACACCTGCGCCGTCGTCAAGGACTGTTCGCCGAGGATGATGACGTCGAAATCAGCCAGCAGAGAGTCGGTCACCGCGCTCTGCTCGACGACCGAAAACTCGTTGAGGCCTTCGCTCCTCAGAATCTCCGCGTAGTATGCCGTGAAGGGGTTTCCGGCGCTGGTCACGATAAGAATTGGACCGCCCGCGCCAGCCGTCGGCGCTACCGGCGCTGGGGCGGTGGTGAAGGTCCAGGCGTAGTCGGCCGGCAGTTCGTTGCCGGCGCGATCCTTGACTCCCGATGGTCCACCCTTGATGAGCGCTGAATAGGTCGTGGCATTTGCGAGGGGCGCGCTCGGCGTCAAGCTCGCCACGCCGCTGGAGTAGCTCACGGCCGCGGGCATGAGCGTCGAGCCGCGTTGCAGCACGACGGTTGCGGAAGAGACTGTCGCGGGATCCATCGCCTCGCTGAAGCTTGCTTGGACCGTCCTGCCGATGGGGACCCCGGCTCCGCCAGGCGCGGGATTGGTCGACGCAATCGCGGGCGGCGTCCTGTCCGGCACGGTCGTGTATCCGTAAATCACGTCGACCCAGTAATTGGTGGCCTGATATGTCTCAGTAGGGAAGGCGGACGAGGCCCCATAGCGATACACCCCGCTGCCACCCGCCGCCGCGCTGCTCAGTGCATGGAGCGGCGCCTTATCGACCCCGACAGTGAAGCCATTGCTCGAGGCGGCATAAAAGCCGGTGTTCGTGTGATACGAGGCGATGTACGTGGTGGCTGCCGCAACGGCAATCGGCGAGGCGAAGGTGGCCGCCTGCCAGCCCGATGCGGACTCGCCGGTGAACGTCAGGGTGCCGAGCAGGGTGCCGGCGGCAGACCACAAACTGCCCGTGTGGGTGCCGGTGTTCTGGGCGTACTTGTAGAACCGCAGACCGGTGATGAAGCCATCGGTGTCGGTCTGGAATTTCATCCCGAGTTCGACGGCACCGGCATCGCTGCTGTTGGGGCCCGGAGTGGTCGTGAGCGTCCAGAGGCTGCACGGACACGCCGGCGGAACAGTGGTCGTGAACGACCAGCTGACGTCCGACGCCAGCGGATTGCCTGCCGCATCCTTGACGCCGAGGTTGCCGCCCTGGACGGTGGCCGTGAAGGTCGCGCCCCCCGCCAACGGCGCGTTGGGGCTCAGGGTCGCGGTTCCTCCCGCGGATGTCACGGTCGCGGGGACCGTCGTCGCGCCGCTGCGCAGGACAAAGGTCGAGCTCGTGATGGAGGCGGCGTCCATCACTTCGCTGAAGGTGGCGCTGACGCCGCTCGAGACCGGAACACCGGTCGCGTTAGCCGATGGATTGACCGCCGTCACGGTCGGCGGCGTGGTGTCGACGGGCCTCGAGGTCGCGAAGGTCACATCGACCCAGTAATTGCTGCCCTGGTAGGTCTGGTTTGGGAAGGCGGACGCCGCGCCGTAGCGATACACCCCGTTGCCCCCCCCCGCTGCGTCGCTCAGCGCATGGAGCGGCGCGCGATCTACCCCCGCTGTGAAGCCGTTGCTCGAGGCGGCATAAAAGCCGGAATTCGTATGATAGGAGGCGACGTATGTGGTGGCTGCCGTGACGGCAATCGGCGAGGCAAAGGCGGCCTCCTGCCAGCCCGATGCAGACTCGCCGGTGAACGTCAGGGTGCCGAGGAGCGTGCCGGCGGTGGACCACAAGCTGCCCGTGTGGGTGCCGGTGTTCTGGGCGTACTTGTAGAACCGCAGACCGGTGATGAAGCCATCGGTGTCGGCCTGGAATTTCATCCCGAGTTCGACGGCACCCGCATCGCTGCTGTTGGGGCCCGGAGTGGTCGTGAGCGTCCAGAGGCTGCACGGACACGCCGGCGGAGCGGTGGTCGTGAACGACCAGCTGACGTCCGAGCTCAGGGGATTGCCTGCCGCATCTTTGACGCCGAGGCTGCCGCCCTGGACGGTGGCCGTGAAGGTCGCGCCCCCCGCCAACGGTGCGTTGGGGGTCAGGGTCGCGGTTCCTCCCGCGGATGTCACGGTCGCCGGGACCGTCGTCGCGCCACTGCGCAGGACAAAGGTCGAGGTCGTGATGGAGGCGGCGTCCATCACCTCGCTGAAGGTGGCGTTGACGCCGCTCGAGACCGGAACAGCGGTCGCGTTGGCCGTTGGACTGACCGTCGTCACGGTCGGCGGCGTGGTGTCGACGGGCCTCGAGGTCGTGAACACGACATCGACCCAGTAATTCTCCGAGTTATAGGTACTGCTGGGGAACGCGGTCGACGTGCCATAGGCGTAGACGCCGTTTGCCCCGTCCGCGCCGTCGCGCAGGGCGTGCAGCGGCGCGTTGTCGACCGCCGCCGCGAAAAAGGCGTCGGTGCCGGTGTAGTGCCCGTTCGGCGCGTGATACGACACGACATAGGTGGTGTTGGCCGTCACCGCGATCGCATTCGTGAACGTCGCCTGCTGCCAGCCTGAGGCGGTCTCGCCGCTGAAGGTGACCGACCCGAGGAGCACGCCGGTGCTGGTCCACAGGCTGCCGGTGTGCGTGCCGGTATTCAGGCTGGCCTTGTAGAAGCGGACGCCGGAGATATAGCCAGCCACGTCGGTGCGGAACTGCATGCCGAGCTCGACCGAGGCCGGGTCGCCGGAGTCCACCGGCGCCGGCGGCACGGCGGTGGAGGCCCAGATGGTGCACGGGCAGGTGCGCGAGGCGGTGACCGTCATGGAGACGCCGGCGCCGGGCGTCTCGATGTTGCCGCTGTCGTCGAAGGCGCGGCTTTTGATCGTGACGGTCCCGGAGCCGGCGGCAGTCCAGGTGTAGGTCCAACTGGTCGTGCCGTCGGCGGGCCGCCAGGTCGCGCCGCCGTCGGTCGAGACCTCGACGCCGCCGACCATGCCGCCGCCGGCGTCGGTCGCCGTGCCGGTGATGGTCACCGGGCTGCCGGCTGCACCGTCGCGCCGTTGGCTGCGGGCGAGGTGATCGTCGAGGTCGGCGCCAGCGGTATCGGTGGAGGCCGCGGCCGCCGACCAGGCCGGCCTGCAGCGTCGCGGGCTGCACGCCCATGTCGGCGAACAGGTTGACGGTCGCCTGCTGCATCGCGGACGTCGGCGGCGCGTCGAGCCGCGGTCGTGGTTGGCGTCGAGGCCCCACGACCACTGCACGGTGCCGGCGCCGAACACCAGCGCGCCGCTGGCGGCGCCGGTACAGCGTCAGGGTGTGCGTGGCGGTGCCGGCGCCGTAAGTCGAGCCGTAGTCGAGCAGCGTGCCGGCGACCGGCCGTGGTCGTCTGCGACAGCCGGATCAGCCCGGCCGGCCGGAAGCCGTTGTCGACGTCGATCGTCCCACTCGTAGCCGAGCGTGCCGGTCGGCAGCGTCGCGGTCGGCGCCGGCGGCGAGCGTGGCGACCGTGGTGTTGCGCCAGAAGCGCATGCTTGCCGTCGGCCGCCGGGACCCTGATCGCGTCGTGTCGCCGTCGTTGACCATGAAGATCGTGCCCGGTCAGCGCGTTCTCCGGCCGGCCGCCGTCGGCCGGCGGGCTGAAGCGCGGGTCGCGCCAGGTGCCGGTCCACGTCGGCGGATCCTGGGGATCGATCTTGGCGTTGGCGTGGGTCTCCTTGTAGCAGACCAGCGTGCGGTAGGGCGTGCCCGAGCCGTCGATGCTGTTCTCCCAGCGCGTCTTCCAGAACACCTCGTTGCCGCTGAAGAAGGCCAGGTTGACGCCGGCGTCGCGCGCCGCCTCGACGTTGGCGCGCTGCGCCCCCGACCAGTACTCGTCGTGGCCGACCGACAGGAACACCTTGTGCTGCGAGCAGGTCGCGCCGCGGCGGTCGGTGTCGACGCCGGTCGAGTAGCTGACGTCGTAGCCGTTGGCCTCGAGCCAGCGGACCATCGGGTATTCGGCGTTGAAGACCCAGTCCTCGCGCCGACGTCGCCGCGGGTGGTGAACGGCCGGTTGTAGCTGACCTTGTAGGCGCGCCCGGCCGGGCGACCCGACGTAGAGGCTGTTGCCGCCGTACTGGTTGTAGGCCTGCCAGGTCGTGTCCGAGGTCTGGAACAGCAGGTCGGAGTGCGCCGCGCGTCGTCGCGGACGACGAAGACGATGTGGCTGGCGCCGCCGGTGTCGGCGCGCACGAGCTTGGCGAAGTAGATGCCCGACACGGCGTCGGCGGGCACCGTCCACGACGCCGACACGGCCCAGTTGCCGCAGTCGATCAGGCCGGTGGCGCGCGTTGGTCAGGCAGGCCGGCTGCGTCTGCGGCAGCGACGCCGACGGGCTGACCGTCGCGACCTTCCGCGCGCCCATGCCGCCGTAGTAGCCCAGGCGGTAGATGTCGAGCCGGTAGCTGCGTCGGCCGTCGTGTCGACCTTGAACTGCTCGACCTGACCGGGTTGACGCTGATGTCGGTCGCGAAGCCCTGGATGGTCGCGTCGCCGGCGCCGGTGATCGCCCCACTCCGAACTGGGCGATCCCGCATTCTGGTTCTCGCAGGCGATCGCGTTGACGGTGGGACCGCAGGCGCTCTGCGCCTGGCTGCGGCCCCCGGTCAACAAACACGCGGCCGCCACGGCGAGCCCAAAAATATGGCGACGAAGGACGTTCGGCCTGATCTTTTTCATTGGTTCAAGCGCTTTAACCGGAGAGCGGGTCGGAGCGGAAGAGCGGGGCCCCTTCCACCACGGTTGGGTGCCCCCACACTCCTAGGCAAGCCCATCGCCAGCGTTGGGGCAGGTTGACGCATTCGTATTTCGGCGCTTTAAGCCGTAAGTCGTTGATATGAAGGACGATATTCGCAGGAATCACTCAGGCGCCAGCATCCGCGTCTGAAGACGCTGTCAAATGTCTTGGCCGGTGGCGACTTTGGTCTCCGTCTTATGCGCCTCCGCAGGTCCCGGCCATCAGAGTCGCCGCCTCGGATGACCCTGCACGCAGTACGAGCTGCGGCAGCCATCGGGAAGCCGCCCTCGGGAGCGAGGTGACCGTCCTGTCAGTCCAGGGGGAAGTGGGCTGTCGAAAGCGCCGGGAGGAGTGCAGGGTCAGTCCAGGCCGACGAGGCCGTGGCGGGTATGGAGGCGACGGGCGTCAGAGAGACGTGACCAAGGAAATCCCGGAGCGTCAGCTCGGACCGATCTCCCGGCGTGGCCGCCGTGGCCACTGCAATCGCCGCCGAGTTCGAATGTCGCCGCAGCAGTCTCCCGTGGGCAAGGAACAGTTGGGCGAGGTAATCCCTGTCAGTGAATGTCTCGCCCACGCGGTACCAATTCCACACGACCAGCGCAGACGATGACGAGCCTTCGACATGGCTTTCGCGCACCTGGAACGTGCGGCCGCCGAATGTCACTGCTCGTCGTTCGCGTCCGGTCACGAGCCAGGGCGCCGGGAACAATTCGTTGGCGACGCCCGCCAGTTTGGTGTCACCGTGCTCGCCTGAATATGACGCGACATACAGCGTGACCACCCGCTCCCCGGAGATGTACGTCCGAGTGAACTCTCGGGCAGGCGCCGCGAAATGCGGCTGCCAGCCATACGCACTTTGGGCTGTTTCACGCCACGGCGGCGAGACTTCGGGGGTGCCAATCTGGACCGTCGACGCTCCAGTCGGGAGGGCGAGCAGTCGTGCCGAGATGGGCGCCAGTGCCGCCAGGCACACCCCCAGCGTGGCCGCGGCGATGAAGGTCCACTCCGAGACGGTCCGGGCGTTTCCGCCCTCTCCCGGCGTGTTCGGCTCGGTGTCTGCCGGCCGCTCGCGCCAGTGCCCGCAGATTCCGAACAGCAGGGCCATCATCACGGCAAAGACGATCCAGCCGAACAGGTAATGTCTCGTTCCCGCGATGCTCTCGCTTCCGGCGAGATGCGCGATGAGAATCGTTCCGTAGACACGCAGTCCATTGGCGACAAGCGGCGCGACCGCCGCACCGGCAAAGAAGCCGACGCGATGGGGCCATCGGCGGTAGGCGGTTCCGGCGTATAAGTAGCCCACCGCGAGGGAAGCGGTCAGATAGTTGATACCGCTGCACGCCTCGGCGACCCGCCATGATCCCGCCGGAATCGAAATGACGTGCCCCTGAAGCAATACGGGAACCCGAGAGAGTTCCAGCAGCCTGACTGAGAAGCGTGCGGCCAGATCCTGGAGCGCCGGCACGAGGCGGTCGCCGAGCGGCAGCGCAAAGAGCAGCAGGCCCAGGGGGAACAGCAGTCTTCGCGTCGCCTCCGAGCCCAGAATGGCCCAGCACAGGCCGGCCAGCATGGCGATAAAACAGAGCTGCTGCACAATCCGGGTATCGCTGAGATTTCCGAGCAGCCAGATGAACGCCAGCGTGGCAATCACCGGGAAGGCGAGTAGCGCAGGAGCTGGGCGCAACGGTGCGAGTCGGTGCCGACGCTCCCAAATCAGGTACAGCACGCCAGGCACGACGACGTAGCCATGCGCCAGCGGGTCCCTCGCCCAGAGCGCGACGATCGCACCGGCCGTGCCCCGGAAGATAATGACGAGCGCGACCAGCGCCAGGCCGAGGGTGACAGACGCTCGTCGCCATGGGGAACCCAGGCGCGTGGCCGGTGGACTCATCTGCTCAGGCAAGCTCATTTGTGTCGCCGCACCGCTGGGCACAAGGCGCGCCGACTTACAACGCCCGGAGGCGGCGGAGCTGTTCGGTCGCATCGGCGGCATCGCTGGGAACCCACGCGCGTGGCCGGTGGACTCATCTGCTCAGGCAAGCTCATTTGTGTCGCCGCACCGCTGGGCACAAGGCGCGCCGACTTACAACGCCCGGAGGCGGCGGAGCTGTTCGGTCGCATCGGCGGCATCGCTGAAATCCGGTTTCAGCGTCAGCGCCCGGGTGAAGTGTTCGACCGCGGCTTCTTTGTTGCCCAGCTTCGCCAGCGCCAACCCGAGGTGGTAGTGAAAACCGGGATCCCCGGCATCCGCATCGACCGCCGACTGGAGCGCTTCGATGGCCTGAGGGATCACCCCTTCTTGTAGAAGATAACGCCCAGCGTGTCGCTCACTTGCGGCGTTTTGGGAAGGGCGCGGCGCGCCGTTTGCGCCAGGTCGAGCGCGCGATCCAGATTGGCGCCGGCCTGCGCGTAGATCCACGCCAGATTATTGGCAGCGACGGGCGCGGCGGGATCCAGCTGCATGACACGCTCGAAACGCTCCTGGGCTGCCGTCGTCTTGCCCTGCGCTTCGAGGATCATCCCCGACAGCGTCAGAGCCGTGACCGGTTTAGGCTCCCGCTTTGCCAGCGCGTCGAACTCGGTCAGCGCCTCATCGAGGCGCCCCTGCTTGGCGTAGATCTGTCCGAGCGCGCCATACGCCGGCAGGAAAGCGGGGTCGGCGGCCAGGACGCGGCGCAGCATCTCCTCGGAAGACTTGAGATCGCCCATGGTCGCATAAGTGCGGGCCGCAAGCATCATGGCCGCGGGCGTGGCGCCGGGACGCCTGACCAGTTCGTCAACCCGGGCGCGGGCCTCCGCGGGACGGCGGGTCGAGAGGTCCACGGCAACCAGGCCGCCGACGGCATCGATTGATCCCGGCTGCAACTGAAGGGCGCGCTCGAACTCGCGCCGCGCCTCCGCCGGCTGGCCCTTGCGGCCAGACAGCAGCCCGCGCTGCACGTGAACCGCCGGCGAGTCCGGAAATCGAGCGGTCAATTGATCGAGCTCGGTCTGCGCGCGTCCGGTCTGACCGTCGGAAATCAATGCTTTGACGAGCAGGAGGCGGGCATCTGCATTCTCGGGCTGAAGCTTGAGCGCTTCCTGCGCCATCGTCGCCGACACCGCGGCGCGGCCCGACGAGAGCTCCAGACGGGCCAGCGCGATCTTGGCGTCCGTCGCCAGCGGATTCAGCCTGATCGCTTCCTGGTATGCGGTCGCCGCCGCGGCAGCATCCTTTCGGGCCAGCTGCGCGCGCCCCAGCGCTGAAAAGGCCGCCGGCGAGTCGGGGTGGGCCGCAACGGCGGTCTTGGCGACCGCGACGGCGTCCTCTGGCTTCCCCTCCTCGAGAAGAAACCCGCTCTTGATGAGCAGCGCCGTTAGCTGGTTCGGATCAGTGTGAAGGACGCCTTCGAGGCGCTCCTTCGCTTCCGCCGCATGGCCGTCCGCCTGATCGAGTATCGCCAGCCGGGTATTCGCCGCCGCGGACGATTGCGGGTTGCGGGCGAGCGGCTCCAGCACGGCGCGCGCGGCGGCGGCATTCTTCCGGAAGACGTAGTAGTCCGAGAGCGCAAGCGCGGCGTCCTGACTCTTCGTGATCGCGGCCACCCGGAGCAGGTGCGGCTCGGCCAGCTCCGGCCGGTTGGTCACGAGATAGAAGGTTGCGGCTGTGCGATGCGCCAAGGGGCTGTCCGGAGCCGCCGCCAGAGCCGCGGTGAGCTCGCGCTCCGCGTCCGGCCAACGGGACGTGGCCCAGTAAAAGCTGGCCAGCGCCAGATGGGGGTCGGCGGCGCCGGGCTCGAGTTCGACTGCCCGTTTGAACGCCCGCTCCGCCGCGTCGTGATGCCCGCGCCCAAGCTCCATGGCGCCGAGGCTTGCGTAGGTCGCGCCGCGATTGGGATTCAGCTGGATGGCCTGCTCCAGTTCCGCGACCGCGCCGTCAAGGTTCTTCAGCCCCGCGAGCGCGTTTGCCAGCAGAATCTGCGCTTCGACGTTCTTCGCGTCCTGCGCCAGCGCCTTGTCAGCCCTGGCCTTCGCATCGTCGAACCGTCGGGCCGCCAGCAGCAGGTTGCCTGTCTTGATCTGGATGGCGGCATCCGGCAGGACATCCGCGGCCCTGACTGTACTCCTCGAGCGCCTTGGCGCCTTCCCCCTGTCGGATATAGGCGTCCCCGAGCTTGACCCGGACGGCGCCGGCGCGAGGCTCGCGCTGAACGGCGTTCCGATACTCGATGATGGCCTCGGGTAGTCTTCCGGAAGCGGCGAACGCATCACCGCTCTTCTCGTACTTGAGCATCGCGGCGTGCGGAATCGCGGGAGCACCCGCCAGTCGCGGTCAAGAGCGCGAAGGTGCAGACGCTGAGGGACAGCCATTCGAAGCGGATTCGAGAGTTCATGAAATTGCCACCTGCCGACTTTGAACCTGTGTAGCCCTTCCAGAGCAAAAGTCCGTCCGTCGGCAGCGATCTTTGCCGATGCTCGAACTGTCGCGTTTGGAGAGACTTACAGGAGAATTTTGGCTGTGGGTAAGGTCGCGCTCAGGCGAAGTCGCGCCCAAGGCTGACTATTGTCGCCAGTGAAGGAGCGTAATGTTCGCCTTCCTGGAACTGTGAGCGGTGGGTTTACTGGATGCCGCTGCGTGAGCGGACCTCGACGAGGTACCTGAATGTCGAGGCCCGCCTTTTTGTTGCGTTGGTGGAGGCAGAAAAGCTGGACGCCCGTCCTCCTGGGCGCATGACCTGTTACTGCGATATGCGACCCAGGAAGTGGTTGGCGGCCCTGACGCGCCCGTTCCCTGCGAGGCCGTCGAACAACTCTGCCTTGACCGGCGTGGCTGGCTCCTCGGCGCCGGCGTGGGCGTGGTGAAAGACCTCGGCGCCGGTGGTTTCGATACGAACGGTGTAGGTAATCGGCATCGGGTCGAGCAGCGCCGCCACCGCCTTCAAAAGAGCAGGCGCAAAGAGTCTTTCGTCCTCCGACGTCAATGAAGAAACAAAGCGGATATCCATTCGACTCCCACCCCTCAACTCTCTCGGTGATAACCACGCCGACCCAATGTAGCGGCTGTGACGATTTTGCAATCGATGTTCCCATCCGGGAACGTCTACGATCCGCAATTTCAGGCCGGTTTTCGCGTCACTCACTGGAATAGGCGCAACGCACGCCGTAAAAACTCTGCCGTTCAGCCGACTTTGCCGGCCCCGCTTCAGGGCGCCGACGGGCTTGAATCGGTCTGTGGCTCTTTCTCCCAAGAAACTTCCCATTACCCAATCCGGCCCCATTACCTCGGCTGTGGCATATCCCGTGCTCTGTGAGTTCTCGTTGAAAGTCTTCCGGTCGACTGGTGTCGGGGCCCCTTCGTGACGGTCGCGCCGGATGAAATGGTGGCCGTGCACGCCACGGCGCGTATCGTTGCTGCGCAAATCACGATCGCCAGGGCCGCGGAGATCCTTACCGCGGACCTCGCGCGTCTACTGAGGTCGCCGATGGCGCTGCTCTCGCGCGACGCGCTGGGTTGGCGTTTCGACGCCCACGCGTTCCCTGAAGGGGCGTTCCCGACGGCCCCACGCGCGAACTCCGTGGAGCAGGCGGTGGGACGGCTGCAATCGAGCTCGGGGCATGCGTGGACGGCAATCGGCCTGGGGGATTTTGCGGATCGAGAGTGGACCCTGCTGCTCCCTGGCGAGTCTGCGACCTGGGCAAACAGAGTTGGCTTCGAACAAGTGGTTGAGACAATCGGGTGGAGTCTGCGTAAGGTGGCGACCAGAGAACGGGAAGACTTTGGCAGCCGCTTTCAGCGGACCCTGCACGGGTTCACGCTCCGCCTGGCCCGCGAGCGCGATCCGGCGCGCCTGTACGCGCTGGTGCTCAGGACGGTCGCGGCGCAGGTCCACGCCGGAACCGGCGCGCTGGCCGTCTTCAGCCCGGCCGATGATGCACTGGCGATTGTCGAGACGGTCGGCTATCCCCGCGCAATCGTGCAGCACCTGCGCATCAGGCCTGGCGAAGGGCTGATCGGCCGCGCCTTCGAAACGGGAAAGGCCGTCTGCGATACCGTTTCCACAGAGGGGCGCCGCCGGCTGCGCTATCGGACAGACTCCTACCTGATCCTGCCCATACGGGCGGGCGCCGCCACCCTCGCCGTGCTCGCGCTGACCGATCGCACCGATGGAGAGGCGTTCGATGCGCGCGACTTCACCGCCGCGCGGCTCCTGGTGTCGGCTGCCGCGTCAGCGTTCGGCCGCGAACGGCTGCGCCTGCAGCTGGCCCAGGTGACCGAGCTCGCGACGATCGATCCGCTGACCGGCCTGTTCAACCGGCGCTCCTTCGAGACGCGTCTCCAGGCGGAGGTCGAGCGAGCGCGCCGCCAGCGCCAGGAGCTCGCGCTCCTCCTCATCGACGTCGACGATTTCAAGCGGGTCAACGATACGCGCGGTCACCTCGAAGGTGATCGACTGCTGCGGGAGGTCGCCGACTTGTTGCGCGACGCGGTCAGAATCTTTGACGTGTGCGCGCGATTCGGCGGTGAAGAGTTCGTCATCGTCATGCCCGCCGCCTCGGTGGCGGTCGCTCAGGACGTCGCGGAGCGGGTTCGTGCCCGCGTCGAGCGCGCCTTCGGAAGCAATTCGCCTCCGGTCACCGTCAGTATCGGCGTGGCGCTGCTCGCCGAGCATTCCACGGGCGAAGACCTGATTCATGCGGCCGACCGGGCGCTGATCGCTGCGAAGGGAGCTGGAAAGAATCTGGTCCTGACCGAGGACTAGGCACGAGTTGAAGCCAGTGCGGGGCGCACTGGCGAGTACCTGCTGATGGTGGTAAGCGGCAACGCGGATAGCCGGATTGCCGTCTCGGACCCCGGGTGTCCGTTAGGGAGTGGCGCGGCGCCGCGCGGCCAGCAGCGCGGCGGCGGAGCCAAGCCCGCAGAGCAGGAGGGAAGACGGCTCCGGCACCGGTCGGGGAAGAGTCGTGTCTGCAAACTCAAATGAGCCCAGGTCACCCTGGAACTTGATAACGAAGTTGTTCAGCGTCAACCCGCTGCTGAAATCACCGCCGAGGCGGAATCCGAAGTAGTCGGAACCGCCGGCCCCGGGAAGATTGGAGCCCTGCGCGCCCCCTGAGCAGTTGTTCGTCGTCCAGGCGCAGAGGTCGATTTTCTTGAAGCTGGGAAATGTCTGGTCGAGGCCGAAAGCCTTGAAGTAGGTTCCGGCCTGCAAGACCGAAATACTGGTGCCGTTCGGGTCGGAGTTGAAGCCGATCGAATGCACTCTCTCCCCGGCGGAGGCCGAGGTGTTGTTGGTAAGGTTGACGTAGAAATCAGCGTAAGTGTTCGTGACGTTGACGCTGAAGCTGCCAAGGGCCGTCATGTTGGTGGTCCCCACCATCTGCGACCAGAAGATATCGAAGCTCTGCGAACCGGGCGCCGGGATGAAGATCGAAGCCGCCCGGGCGTTCACGGCTGCCGCAAAGATCGCCCACGTGAGAAGTGCTATCCGAATCAGTCTGGACATCGGCAATTACCTGGCCATCTTCGTGGACGGATTCCAACTCGATAAGGGCACTGAAGCAACGCGGCTGCCATCCGCCTTTACACCGGGAACGTCGTCCAAGCTACTGTCGGCTTGAGAGTTGACGCCTGAACTTAAGCACGCAGACCGGCCGTGCGGCTCGAAAAAAAGAGTTCAAAGGCATCTGAAAGGCTGACTATGTTCTCGCGATCAGTGCCAAACGAGGGAATGCGCGGACTATGATCGCCCGGCCATTCTCGCCGGTCGTCCCGCCGCCACGAGCGCCCGAATCGCCCGCGCAAGGGACGCCGGATGGTGCCGGATCTTCGATCCGTGCTGCTCGGTGGCCAGATCGCACTCGATGATCTGAGCGCCGCCGGCGTGTTTCAACTTTCGGCCGACGACCACCGGCTCCGACCCGTGATCCGCATACATCTTGACCGCCGACGGCGTGGCGGGCCGGCGGTTGACCAGCACGTAATCGAACAGATCGAGCCCCGTATGGGTGCGAATCACGCGCAGATGGTCGTCGAGCGAGAACGCGTCGGTCTCCCCGGGCTCGGTCATCAGATTCGCGACATAAATGCGCACGCCACGCACCGCCTTCATGGTGGCGGCGATGCCGCCGACCAGCAGATTCGGCAGCACGCTCGTATACAGGCTGCCCGGGCCGACGACGATGCCGTCGGCGGCGACGAGCGAGCGCAGCACCTGCGGAAACGCCTGGGCACGCGGCTCGAGAGACAGGCGGCGGATCGGCGACGGATGCCTGACGATGCGGGTCTCGCCGTTGACCGTTTCACCCGATTCGAGCACGGCACGGAGGCGGACGTTCTCGAGCGTCGCAGGGAGCACGCGGCCCCGGGAGCCAATCATCGCGCCGAGCTGGTCGATGGCTCGCGAGAAGCTGCCGGTCTGCTGTGTCAGGGCCGTCAGAAGCAGATTGCCGACCGGATGGCCGACCACGCCAGTCCCGTCGTCGATCCGATGCTGCAGCAGGTCCTTGAAGCCGGAATCCTGCACGGTCATCGCCAGCAGGCAGTTACGCGCATCGCCAGGCGGCAGCATCCCGAACTCTTCGCGCAGCCGGCCGGAGCTGCCACCATCGTCTGTCACCGTGACGATGCCGGTCACGGCATCCGCGTCGCGGCAGCCCCTGGAGAAGGCCGCGGCCGACAATCCTTCGAGAACGGCCGGGAGCCCGGTCCCGCCCCCCAGCGCAACGATGCGAGGGGAGAAGGCCTGACTATCCGCCTCAACCGACATCGGCACGGTATCGATGCCCTGGGCAGATCGGGTCGGCAAGGGACGAAGAAAGGCGGACGCCATGAGACGCATCGCACAGCGCAACTGGTGTGCCACGGTCAATCAGCCGGATTAGGATGCACATTGTCGCCAACCCGAGAAAATCCGTCCGGTATGGCCACAAAAGTCTGCCTCGCGGGTGTCATCGTGAGGTGCGCAGAACGGCCCACAAATCTTGAAGAGCGCCTTCGGCCATTTGACAGAACGACCCTAACTAGGTGTAAAGTCAGCCTTCCGCCGGACCTTTTTGCAAAGATGGAAGTCACCAGAATCGTTGGGACCAGCGCCGCTGTCCTGTCGCTCCAGGAAGAGATCCAGTACGCCGCCCGCTGCGACGCGAAAGTCCTGATCACGGGCGAAAGCGGCGTCGGGAAGGAAGTCGCGGCTCGCCTGATTCACGAGGGCAGCGCGCGGGGCCGCGCCCCGCTCATTACGGTGAACTGCGCGGCGCTGACGGAGACCCTGCTCGAAACCGAACTGTTCGGCCACGTCCGCGGCAGCTTCACCGGCGCCTACCGCGATCGGCTGGGCGCGTTCGAGATGGCCAATCGCGGCACGGTGTTCATGGACGAAGTCGGCGAGACGAGCCCGCGCATGCAGGGCCTGCTGCTTCGCTTCATGGAAACGGGTGAAATTCAGCGCGTCGGATCCGACAAGGCCCAGACCCGCGTCGACGTGCGGGTGATTGCCGCGACGAACCGGTCGCTCCTCGACGGCGTCGAGTCGAAAACGTTCCGGCAGGACCTGTATTACCGGCTGAACGTCATCCAGCTGGTGGTGCCGCCGCTTCGCGAGCGGCGGGAAGACGTGCCGCTGCTGCTCCGACATTTTCTCGAGATGTACTCGCATCGAGTACAGGAAAGAATTGCCGGTGCTGTCTCTCGAAGCGACGGCGGCACTGATCGAGAATCCCTGGCCCGGCAACGTCCGGGAGCTCAAGAACGTTGTCGAGCGTCTGGTGGTGCGGAGCACCGGGGAGGAGATTGGCCTCGACGACCTGCCACTGGACGTGGCGCGCAGCGCGCCGGCCCGCACCGCCGCGCCGGCGCGGCCCGCGGTTCGGCCGGTCGCGGACGTGCTGTTCGATCAGATGGTGAAGGAGCGGCAGTCGTTCTGGACGGTCGTCTATGCGCCGTTCATGTCCCGGGATCTGACGCGGGACGACCTCCGCGCGATCGTTCGGAAAGGGCTCGAACGCACCTCAGGGAATTACAAAGTCCTGGTCGAGCTGCTCAACATGCCGCAGACCGACTACAAGCGCTTTCTGGGCTTTCTTCGGAAGTTCCACTGCCACATGCCGTTCCAGCAGTTCAGAACGGCGGCAACCAGCCAGGCGTCCGCCGCTGAGCGCGAGAAGGAATCCCCTATTCCTTCACCGGACGACGAACGAGCTCCAGCAACCTCTCGGTCGTAACCGGCTTGACGACGTAGGTCGCGCCAATCCGCTCGGCCTCGCTGCGCAGCACCGGATCGTCGAATCCCGAGAACACGATGACGCGAAGGTCGGGATAGGCATCCCGGCTGATGACGGCGAGCTGCAGCCCGTTGAAGGCCCCGAGGCGGACATCCGTCAGCAGCGCATCGAACGTGTCGTCGTGAAGCGCTTTGCGCGCCCCCTCGAACGTCGAATGGGCGACGACCTCGATCCCCGCGTTCTGGAAGGCCCGCTCGAGGACCTCCAGCAGCGACAGGTCGTCGTCCACGACGAGAATTTTCCCAGGCTGAGCAGCGACCATTGCCCTTACCATATTGCAAAACTGGCTCCGCCGCCGGAGATTTACGCCAGGAACCTCCGGCCGCTGCCTTTGGTTCCGTTTCCGATCGCTGACACGGCTCCACGGGCGGAGTATCCTGCACACAGCGCATCGCCTCGTTCGCTCCCGCCAGCGTCAGCGGCGTGACGACGACAGGCACGAGCGACTCGAGGACTGTACACCTGCATGCTGAAGGGCATCATCCTGGCCGGCGGCTCCGGCTCGCGGCTCCACCCGCTGACGCGCGCGGTCAGCAAGCAGCTGCTTCCGATCTACAACAAGCCGCTCATTTACTACCCGTTGTCGTCGCTGATGCTGGCCGGCATCCGCGACATTCTCGTCATCACCACGCCGCACGAACAGGACGGCTTCGTGCGGCTGCTCGGCGACGGCAGCGATTTCGGGCTGACCGTCTCCTACGCGGCTCAGCCGGCGCCCGATGGCCTGGCGCAGGCCTTTCTGATCGGGCGCGAATTCATCGGCCAGGACCGGGTCGCGCTGGCGCTTGGCGACAACATCTTCTACGGAGCGCACTTCTCAGACCTGCTGCGCAGCGCCGCCGCCCGCGATCGCGGCGCGACGGTGTTCGGCTACCAGGTCCGCGACCCTGAACGCTACGGCGTCGTCGAATTCGACGATCAGGGGCGGGCCGTCGGCCTCGAGGAGAAGCCGGCGCGGCCGCGCTCGTCCTTTGCCGTGACCGGACTGTATTTCTACGATAACGATGTGGTCGAGATCGCCGCCGGGCTGAAGCCCTCGCCGCGCGGGGAGCTCGAGATTACCGACGTGAACCGCGCCTACCTCGACCGAGGAGCGCTCCATGTCGAACGGCTGCCGCGCGGCATCGCCTGGCTCGACACCGGCACGCACGAATCGCTCGTCCAGGCGACGAACTTCGTCCAGGCAGTGGAGGAGCGGCAGGGGCAGATGGTCGGCTGCCCGGAGGAGGTTGCCTACCGCCTTCAGTACATCTCCGGCGAAGACCTCGAGCGGCTGTCGATGCGCATGAAGGGCAGCCCTTACGGCCAGTACCTGCTGCGGCTGCTCGAAGGAGGTCTCTGAGTCGCCCGCGACTCGCCCCGCCATGCCTTTCCTGTTCACACCGGCGTCGCTCCCCGGGGTCGTCATCATCGAGCCAAAAGTCTTCGCCGACGACCGCGGCTTCTTCATGGAGACGTACAAGAAGTCGGAGTTCGCCGCCGCCGGCCTCGACGTCGCCTTCGTGCAGGAGAACCACTCGCGATCGGTGCGCGGAACGCTGCGGGGGCTTCATCTGCAGCGGCCGCCCGGCGCGCAGGGCAAACTGGTGCGCGTGCTGGAAGGAGAAATCTTCGATGTGGCGGCCGACATCCGCCCGGATTCTCCGACCTTCGGTCAGTGGGAGAGCGTGACGCTGTCGGCGGAGAACCGCCGCTCGATCTACATCCCGGAGGGGTACGCGCACGGCTTCTGCGTGCTCAGCGCCGAGGCCCAGGTGGTCTACAAGACGACCGCCGAGTACGCGCCGGAGCTCGAGTGGGGAGTGCGATGGGACGACCCGACCCTCGGAATACCCTGGCCGGTCTCGGCGCCGCTGTTGTCGCCCCGCGACAGCCGATGGCCGCCGCTGCAGGACTGATGTGCTGCTGATTACGTCGCCGCGCTTCGAAGAGCACGTCACCCCGCCGGGGCACCCCGAGCGGATGGAGCGCGCGCACGTCTTCGATGCCGCCGCGGCGCGCTGGCGGGAAAAGGGCGCGACCATCACCAGCCCCAGAGCCGCGACGGTCGACGAGCTTCGCCGCGTGCACGACACCGCGCACGTCGACACGATGGCCGCGACCGCCGGCCGGGCAGTGATGCTCGACGCGGACACTTACACCTCGCCCGAGTCGTACGAGATCGCCTGTCTGGCGGCCGGCGCCGCGATACAGGCGGCGGATCACGCGCTCGATCACGGCGAACCGGCCGTGGCGCTGGTCCGGCCGCCCGGGCATCACGCCGAGCGCGATCGCGCCATGGGGTTCTGCCTCTTCAACAACGTCGCCGTCGCGGCCGCTCACGCCCGGGCGCGCGGCGTGGAACGGGTGGCGATCGTCGACATCGACGTCCACCACGGCAACGGGACACAGTGGATCTTCTACGACGACCCAACCGTCCTGTATGTATCCACGCACCAGTTTCCTTTTTACCCGGGGACCGGCGCCGCCGACGAGATCGGGAGAGGAGCGGGCGCCGGCTTCACCGTGAACATTCCGCTCGAAGCCGGAGCGACGGACGCTGACTACGATCTCGTGTATCGCGACGCCGTGGCGCCAGTTCTGCGGCAGTTCGATCCCGGCCTGGTGATTGTCTCGGCTGGCTACGACGCCCACGAGCGCGACCCGCTGGCGTCGATGCGCATGACGGAGGCCGGCTTTGGTGCGATCGTCGCGCGCCTGATCGCGGCCGCCCCCGGAGCACGCATCGCCTTCGTGACCGAAGGGGGCTACGACCTCGAGGCGCTCGCCGCCTGCCTTGACGTAACGCTCAGTGCGCTCCTCGCGGTGCCCTGGCAGAGTCCGTCAGCCCCCGATTCGATGATTGGGCCTGCGAGTCGGCGCGGTGAGGAAGCACTGGCGGCCGTGCGGCGCGCGCAGTCGCATTTCTGGCCTGGACTCTAACAGGCCGACCTGCAGAGGCCGTGTGTGCGGGCGGGGAGGGCTCAGGCCGAAACCTGTCAGCGAGACGGGCCGGGCTCGGGCTCTTCCCAGAGCAGGGACAGGTCCAGCTCGATCGCGTCGAAGGGTTCGGCACGGAGCACCGCGAGACCAGAAGACGACGATACGATGCTCCATCGGTCGCCCTCGAGACGCAGGACTTCCAGCGTGCGGGCAATGGGATCGGCAAGCCAGACGTGCGCGACCCGCTCACGCGCGTAGATCCTGAGCTTCTTCACCCGGTCCATCGCCGCCGTCGATGGCGACAGCACTTCGCACACCCAATCGGGCGCCAGCGAAAAGAACGCTTCTTCCGGAAGCGCCGGCAGCCGCTCACGCTTCCAGCCGGCAAGATCCGGCACAACGACATCGGCAGCGAGGTGCAGCTCGGGCTCGTCCAGGATACGCCAGCCCCCAGGCCCGCCGCGGCCACGATCGAAGGGGTTGCGTAACGCGCCACCCAGGCCTGAGCTCGTATCCGCGTGCCTGGGCGCCGGCCGCGGTGTGGCGTAGAGGTCGCCGTCGAGGATCTCCGCGACGAAGATGTCGGGCACCTTCAAGAGGTCGTCGTACGTCGCCGGCCGGCCTTTGCGATCGGGCTGAGCCACACCGCGAGGATAGCATGCGGAGCGGCACGTTATACTTAGGCAACGTGCCCGACTACAAACCCCAGACTATCGAGAAGAAGTGGCAGGACCGCTGGCAGGCGACCCGCGCCTTCGAGGTCACGGAGGACCCCGACAAGCCCAAGTTCTACTGCCTGGAGATGTTCGCCTACCCGTCGGGGCACGCGCACGTCGGCCACGTCCGCAACTACATGATCGGCGACGTCGTCGCGCGGATGAAGCGGATGCGCGGCTTCAACGTGCTGCACCCGTTCGGCTGGGACGCGTTCGGCCTGCCGGCCGAGAATGCCGCGATCAAGAACGGCACGCACCCCGAGACGTGGACGCTCGAGAACATCGCCCACATGAAGGGGCAGCTCCAGCGGCTCGGCATCAGCTACGCCTGGGAGCGCGAGATCGCCACCTGCCTGCCCGAGTACTACCGCTGGAACCAGTGGCTGTTCCTGAAGATGCTCGAGCGCGATCTGGCCTATCGCAAGCGCTCGAACGTCAACTGGTGCCCGAGCTGCAACACCGTGCTCGCCAACGAGCAGGTCATCGACGGCGCCTGCTGGCGCTGCGGCACGACCGGTCGACCACCCGCGAGCTCGAGCAGTGGTTCTTCCGCATCACGCACTACGCCGACGAGCTGCTCGAGTCGGCGGCCGACCTGCCGGGATGGCCCGACAAGGTCCTGACGATGCAGCGGAACTGGATCGGGCGCTCCGAGGGGGCGCGGGTCACGTTCCCGCTGTCGCGAGCCGCGACGCCGACGCGCCGGCGCGATCGAGGTCTTCACCACCCGCATCGACACGATCTTCGGCGCCAACTTCCTGCTGCTCGCGCCGGAGCATCCGCTGGTCCAGCAGTGGGCGACAGAGGCGGCGACCGAGGCGTTCGGCGACAACCTGAAGCAGTTCCGGCCCAGGACCGCACCGGCGCGGATGACCGGCGAGATCGAGAAGGAAGGCTTCGACACCGGCCGCACCGCGTGAACCCGTTCACGCAGGCAGCCGGTGCCGATCTGGGTCGCCAACTTCGTGCTCGGCGAGTACGGCACCGGCGCGGTGATGGGGGTCCCGGCGCACGATCAGCGCGACTTCGAGTTCGCCCGCAAGTACGGCCTGCCGGTCACCGTCGTCGTCGCAGCCGGACGGCGGACGCGCTGTCCGGCGAGACGATGACCGAGGCCTACGACGGCCCCGGCACGCTGGTCGAGCTCGGGGGAGTTCGACGGCCTGGCGGTCGGACGACGCGATCGCGACGATGTCGACGCACGCCGAGGCAGCAGCGGCATCGGCGAGCGGACGGTGCAGTACCGCCTGAAGGACTGGGGCATCTCGCGCCAGCGCTACTGGGGCACGCCGATCCCGGTCGTCTACTGCGAAAAGTGCGGCGATGGTGCCGGTGCCGTCCGACGAGCCTGCCGGTGCTGCTGCCGAAGTGACGGAGTTCAGCGGCCGCGGCGACTCGCCGCTGGCGCAGATCCCGGAGTTCGTGAACACGCACCTGTCCCGACTGCGGCGGCCCGGCGCGCCGCGAAACCGACACGATGGACACGTTCGTCGACTCGTCCTGGTATTTCTTCCGCTTCTGCGACCCGACAGAACACCGAGCTGCCGTTCGACCCCGACAAGGTCGGCTACTGGGGCCCGGTCGACTTCTACAGCGGCGGCGTCGAGCACGCCATCCTGCACCTGATCTACTCGCGGTTCTTCGCGCGGGTCTTCCGCGACCTCGGCATGACGACGATCGACGAGCCGTTCACCCGGCTGCTGACGCAGGGCATGGTGCTCAAGGACGGCCAGGTCATGTCGAAGTCGAAGGGCAACGTCGTCGATCCGGACGACATGATCCAGCAGTTCGGCGCCGATGCGCTGCGGCTCTACGTCATGTTCGTGGCGCCGCCGGAGAAGGAGATCGAGTGGACCGACGCCGGCCTCGAGGGCAGCTTCCGCTTCCTGGCCCGGGTCTGGCGCCTGGTCGATCAGCTCGGCGAGACTGATCGGCGGGGAAGGGATTCCCGGCGCCCGACGAGCTGACGCTCAACGACGCCGAGCGGGCGCTGCGCCGCAAGACGCACGACACCATCCGGCGGGTCACCGCTCGACCTCGATCCGCGCGTCCACCTGAACACCGCCGTCTCGGCGACTGATGGAGCTGGTCAACGAGCTCTACGCGTTCTGCGGCCGGACCGAATGCCTGCACGATCGGCCGCACGCCGGACGCGGTGCCGCCGCCCGGGGCGGTCGAACGCGCCGGCACGATCGCGGTCCTCAAGGAAGCGATCGAGGCGCTGGTCCTGATGCTCTCGCCGTTCGCGCCGCACATGGCCGAGGAGCTGTGGGAGATGCTCGGCCACGCCGGCGGCGTCGTCTGCTGCCGGCTGGCCGCAGTTCAGCGAAGCGGTCGCCAAGGCTCGACGAAGTCGTCGTGCCGGTGCAGGTCAACGGCAAGGTGCGGGCGCGCCTCACGGTCGCCGGCCGGGACATCGCCGAGGACGAGCTGCGCGAGCTGGCGCTGGCGGATCCGCAGGTGGCCAAGCATCTGGAGGGCAAGACGGTGCGAAGGTCGTCGTCGCCGGCGGCGCTGCGCCTGGTCAGCATCGTGGTCAGCTGATGGCATGGACGCTTCCGCCGCACGGCGTTCCAGACGTTGCTCGTCGCCTCGCTGGCGTGTCGCTTCCGGCTGCGGCTATTCGCTCTCCGGGCGCGGCTCGTTCCTGCCGGCCTCATCCGGATCATCGGCGTGCCGCTGTTCACGAACACCACCACCGTCTTCGACATCGAGCAGCGCATCACCGAGCGGGTCGTCGCCGAGTTCATCGGCCGCGGCCGCTGACCAGATCGAGCCGGACCACCAGGGCGTCGACGCGCTGCTGACCGGCGAGATCGCCGTCGATCAACCTCGCGCCGGCCGCCTTCACCGACCAGCAGCAGGCGTCGCGCTATGTGCTGACGCTGACGGCGCGCGTCGAGTTGCAAGGACTCAAGGCGAACAAGGTGCTCTGGGCCAACCCGGGGATGCAGTTCCGCGAGGAGTACGACGTCACCACCGCCAGCGCCAACGACCCCAACGCGTTCTTCGGCCAGGACGCCAACGCGCTCGACCGGCTCGCCACGGAGTTCGCCCGCGCCGTCGTCAGCGCGATCCTCGAAGCCTTCTGATGGCGGTGTCGACGCGTCGCGGCGGTGCGCAAGCAGATCGCCAGCGGCAAGCCCGATCCCGTCTACCTGATCGTCGGCGACGACGACGCGGAGATGTCGCGGCTGGCGACGAGTGTCGTCCGCTCGTCGAGGAAGAGCTGCGCGCCTTCAACGTCGAGCGGCTCTACGCCGGCGGACGAAGGCCGGCAGTCCGCACGCGATCGTCCAGGCCGGCCCGGCACGCTGCCGATGATGGCGACCGCCGCGTCGTGCGTGGTCCTGCGCGCCGAGCGGATCCTCAAGCCGAAGCGCGGAAAAGAGGCGAGGGGCCGACGGCGAGAGGACGAGCCGGCGTCCGACCGACGCACTCGAGGCCTACGTCAAGAGCCCGGAGCCGCGGACGACGCTGGTGCTCGTGGCGGCGGACGTCGATCGCAGCGCGGCGGCTCTACAAGCAGCTGCAGAAGACACGCGACGATCGTCGAGTGCTGGGGGCTGAAGGCCGGGCGCGATACGACGCGGGCTGGATCTGCGCCAGGTGGCGCGGCAGGCCGAGGCGCTGGTCAAGCAGGCGGTCGCGAGCGCCGGGCAGCAGATCGAGCCTGCGGCGGCCCGCCTGGTGGCCGAGCGGGCCGGCACCGACATCGCGACGCTGCGCGGCGATGTCGAGCGGCTGCTGCTCTTCGCGGCGCGGCAAGCCGACGATCACCGCTGGAGGACGCGCAGGAGGTGGTGAGCGGCGGAGACCTCGCAGGACGACTGGGCGGTCACCAATGCGATCCAGCGGGGCGATCGGGCCGAGGCGCTGCGGCAGCTCGGGCTGGCGCTCGAGAGCGGCGGCGTGTCGTATCAGATCCTCGGGCAGCTTGCCTGGTTCGTGCGCGAGAAGCTGGTCGGCATCGATCCGAAGCGGGTGCGCGCCGGCGATGGAGGCGTTGTTCCGCGACCGACCTCGACCTCAAGAGCTCGGGAGGTGATCCGCGCGTCCTGCTGGAACGGCTGGTGGTGGAGTTGTGCAGGAAATGAGCCGGCCTGTCAGGCGGCCGGCGCGGACTTCCTGGCGACGCGGGCAGCCAGCCGGGACTTGTAGCGGCCGGCGGCGTTGCGGTGGATCAACCTCTTCTTCGCCATCTTGTCGACGAGCGAGATCGTGTCGCGCAGCGCGTCCTTGACCTTCGCCGGGTCTTCCCCGTCGATGGCGGCGCGGATGTCGCGCAGCGCGCCGCGCAGGCGGGTGCGCATCTGGCGGTTGTGATCGCGCTGCTTGACGTTCTGCCGATGCGCTTTCAGCGCGGAGTCGTGACTGGCCACTCTAAATCCTTTGGTCGGAGTTCAAACCACGGCAGCGTCGCACGGAGCGGCGTCTGCAGCTCCGGCATCCGGGTGCCGTATAACCGACGAATTATACCACGATCGCTGCTATACTGACGCCCATCCATATCCGGCAACCGTTCGTCCGCCAGGCCCCTTACTCAACGGAGCGCGCGCGTGCACGATTTCGAGATGACCCCCGCCACGCAGCCTGAGGCTGCGCTCTCAGCCGATTCAGAGGACGCCGAACCAGTTGAAGACGACGAGGAAGTAGCGGCAGAGCCGCGGCCGCGCCCTGGCCGTTCGCGGGAAGGGCTCCCGGCGGCGTACCGCATGCGGCACGCCTCGCACTACGTCGAGCATCTGATGGGCGATACGCCCCTCCAGACGGTCCGGCAGATTTCCATCGACCAGATCGATCGCGGCGACGCTGCGGATGGCGACGCCGACGACGTCGCGGCGCTGGCCGCGTCGATCCGGCAGGTCGGGATTCTCCAGCCGCTGCTCGTCACGCAGGGCGGTAGCGCGCGTTTCGATCTGCTGGCCGGCGGGAAGAGGCTGGCAGCTGCACAGGAAGCCGGCCTGCAGGCCGTCCCGTGCCTCGTGCTGCACGCCGACCAGGCCCGCGCCGCGGAGCTGCGGACGCAGGCAGCGGTGGTCGCGGGCCGCCGTGAGTCCGAGCCGGCGCCGCAGACCGACGCCGAACCCGTTGCCGCGCCGTCGGCGAGTGCCGTTGAGGAGTCTCCGGCCGGCCCGGTGGGTCCGGTTCCGCTCGAGAACGCGTTGACCGCGACGGTCGGTGAAATCGGCGGTGCACTCGATTTCGTCGCGGCGCTGATGCCCGCGGCAGCCGCGGCGCGCACGCCTTTCCAGCAGGCGGTGATCGCGGACGTCATTGCGGTGGAGCAGCGGCGCGCCGCGGCGCTGTCGGCGGCGGCCGCGTTTCTCTCCGACCCGTCGCCGCTCCGGCCCGAGGAGTTCGATTGGCTGTCCTTTTCAGCAGACCTGCGCGCCGCCATCGACCTCGAGGCGCGTCTCCGGTCGATCGACGTGGAATGGCTGCAGTCGCTGGCGCTGCGGCCCGCAATGGCCGACCGGAAGGCCGTCATGGCGGGCTGGTCGGCGATCCTTCACGCGATCCTCGGCGCGGCCACGGCCGGCGACCGCATCGGTATCTCGCTGGCGACGCCGCGCCTCAGGCCGGCGATCATCCTGACGGCGTCCCTGCATAGCGGGCCACGGTTTACGCCGGCGGATGAATCGGTCGAAGGGGCAGGGATGTTTGCAGACGGCGCCGGCGAGCTGCTGCTGGCAAGCGCGCGGTGCAGCGCCCGCCGGCAGGGGGGCCGGGTCAGCGTCAGCACAACTGCCGACGCGCTCAGGATTGAATTTGTCGCGCCGCAGCCGCTCGCCTGGTGGCACTAGGCCGCTGACGGTCGCTCACTCCGGCTCGCCTTCCTTGATCCGCCGCAGCTGGCGTCGCTCCCGCTTGTCGGGGGAGCCGGCACTGGCGGGGCGCACGAACGGCCGCGCCAGCCGCGCCATCCGCCGCAGCTCGATCTCCTCCGCTGTAGGCGGAGGAGTCATGTCTTCATACAGCCCGCGCGCCTCGGCGCGGGCGACGTGCTTGTCGGCCACCGCATAGACGACGATTCGCTGCTTGCGGCCGAGCGGACGGCTGATCACGATCTCGTCGCCGGACTTGATCTCGCGGTGGGATTTCGCTTCCTGGCCGTTGACGTCGACGCGTCCCGCCTTGCAGGCCTTCTGCGCCTCCGAGCGGGTGCGGAAGAGGCACGAGACGTCCAGCCAGATGTCGAGGCGCACCGACTCCATCAGGGGATGGTAGGACAGGTCGCCCATCCGGTTCTACGGGGTTCTCCGGGGTTCTATAGGGTTCTACAGGGTTCGGTTCGGCAGGGTTCGGTTCGGCAGGGTTCGGTTCGGCAGGGTTCTACCGGGTTCTGCGAGGTTCGGGATTCGGGTGCGGCGGGGTTCGGGAGCCAGGCTGCCGACAAGAGCGGCGCGGAACGGGGCGGACGGCGCCGACCTCTGAGCGCCGTGACACGCGTTAGTCCCAAAACAGGCCCGCAGGCGTTCCGGGCGGCGGCGCCGATGAGTACGCGGCCAGCGATCGGCCCACCCCACCGGTGAACAGTCGGCTCACCGGCGCAGCGGCTGACCCGAAGCGCCGCCGGACCGCCAGCGCGCCGCCGCAGGTCCTGTTTTGCCACGGCGCGAAGCGGGAGGCGCCGGCCGGCCTGTTCCGCGCCGCACAGGGGGTGAGCACTCGGTTCTGCGGGGTTCCACAGGGTTCTACAGGGTTCTGCGGGGTTCGGTTCTCCAAGTTCGGTTCGACAGGGTTCGGTTCTACGGGGTTCCACCAGGTTCGGTTCTACGGGGTTCTACAGGGTTCGGTTCTGCGGGGTTCTACAGGGTTCGGCGGGGTTCGGAGCCAGCCGCAGCGGGAGCGGTGCGGGACGGGGCGGACGGCGCCGACCTCTGAGCGCCGTGACACGCGTTAGTCCCAAAACAGGTCCGCAGGCGTTCCGGGCGGCGGCGCCGATGAGTACGCGACCAGCGACCGGCTCACCCGACCGGTGAACAGTCGGCTCACTGGCGCAGCGGCTGACCCGAAGCGCCGCCGGACCGTCAGCTCGCCGCCGCAGGACCACTCGGTTCTACAGGGTTCTACAGGGTTCTGCGGGGTTCCTCAGGGTTCTATCGAGTTCGGTTCCACAGGGTTCTACCGGGTTCGGTTCTACAGGGTTCTGCCGGGTTCCACAGGGTTCTGCGGGGTTCGGTTCCACCGGGTTCTACTGGGTTCAGTTCTGCGGGGTTCTACTGGGTTCAGTTCCACAGGGTTCTACTGGGTTCAGTTCCACAGGGTTCTACCGGGTTCGGTTCTGCGGGGTTCTACTGGGTTCAGTTCTGCGGGGTTCTACTGGGTTCGGTTCCACAGGGTTCTACTGGGTTCAGTTCTGCGGAGTTCTGCGGGGTGCGGCGAGGGTCGGGATCCAGACGAGGGGCCCGGGGGCTTCAGGCGCCGGGCTTGGAGGGGAGTGGCGCCACGTTGGTATAGCGCACCACTTCGCGGCCGTCGCGTATCTCGACGACACGATAGAGACGCGTCGGGGACGGCGCCGGACCGGCCCGGTTGCGGATCTTCGACACGTAGTCGCGGGTCTCCCGGTACGGAGGCACCGCCCCGTACTTCTCGACCGCTCCAGGCCCGGCGTTGTAGGCCGCCAGCGCCAGCTCCTCGTTCTGCGCGTATCGGGTGAGCAGGTCCTTCAGATACGCCACTCCGGCTCGGATGTTCTGCGCCGGATCATACGCGTCGGTGACGCCGAACCTGCGGGCTGTCGCCGGCATCAGCTGCATCAGCCCCATCGCCCCCTTGTTCGAACGCGCCATGGGGTTGAACGCCGACTCCGCCTGGATGACGGCGTGAACGAGGTCGGCGCGGACGCCGTGCTCGGTCGCATGCTCGGCAATCAGCGAGTCGAACGCCGTGGCCCGGCGAGAAGCAGGCCGGGTCGTCCCGAAGCCGGTCGTCCCGACCGCGAAGGTGGGTGCCTTGCCGTCCCGGGGATGATCGGACAGGACGAGCGTCCCTGCTGCGTCCCGCCACGAATAGATCTGCGCCGACGCGGCGGCCGGCAAGGCCGTCGTCAACAGGCCCGCCAGGGCCATACGCCGGAGGATGAGTGAGTGCATGAAGTGATGGAGCCCGGGCCTGCGTGGCTCGGCCTGCCTGGAGAGAAGGCAAACGAGATGCCCCTCTTTTCCAACGACTTACGGGTGGTTTATCGGGTGGTGCGTCCCGGAACTGCACTCGGGATCACAAAAGCGTGGGAGTCGGCCGGAAACCCGGCGCATCCGGGGATCCTGAGAGTAACGAGAGGAGCCATCGGCCCCGATCGGCCCCATTTTTTGTGGGGCCCTTCAGAATCAACGACTTAGCGTAAAGATGAGTGTCCCCCTAGCGGAGGAGGGAGCGGAGGGTCGCGGGGGCCTCGGCCAGGAGGGCATCGATGCCGGACGGGTCCTTACCCCCGGCTTCCGCGAAGTCGGGGCGGCCGCCTCCGGCGCCGCCGACGAGCGGCGCCAGCGCCTTGACGATCTTGCCGGCCTGGACGCGTCCGGTCAGGTCCTTCGACACCGAAACGACGACGCTGACCTTGCCGTCGGCCTCGGACGCGAGGACCACGACGCCGCTGACGAGGCGGTCCCGCAGGGAGTCCGACACACTCCGCAGCGCCGCCTTCTCGAGCCCGGACACTCGTTTGGTCAGCAGCTTCACCCCGTCGACGTCGACCGGGACATCGTCGGCCTCTGCGGTTGCCCCGGTGCCGCCAAGAGCGGCCTTCATTTTCAACTGATCGACCTCGCGCGCCAGCCGGCGCGATTCGTGGTGGAGTTTCTGGACGGCCTCGACGGCCTGGGGCGCGGTGGTCGAGAGAGCCTGCAGCAGCTCCGAGAGAAGCCCGCGATCGTGCTGCGCGCGCGCCACCGCGGCCGCGCCGGTCAGCGCCTCGATGCGGCGCACCCCCGCTGCCACCCCACTCTCTTCCGTGATCGTGAAGAACCCGATGTCGCCGGTGGCGCGAGCATGCGTTCCGCCGCAAAGCTCCGTGCTGAACCCCGCCACCGAGACGACGCGCACCTTGTCGCCGTACTTCTCGCCGAAGAGCGCCATCGCGCCGCCGGCGATCGCTTCCGCGGTCGAGCGGATCTCGGTTTCGACCCTCGTGTTGCGGTAGATCTGCGCGTTGACGAGCCGCTCGATCGCGTCGAGGTCCGGTCGCGGGATCGCCGAGAAATGCACGAAGTCGAAGCGCAGGCGATCCGGCGAGACGAGCGATCCCGCCTGCTTGACGTGGCCGCCGAGGACCTGGCGCAGCGCGGCGTGCAGCAGGTGGGTGGCGGTGTGATTGCGCCGCGTCGCATCGCGCACGTCCGACGCCACTTCGGCGGTCAGCGTCTGCCCCTGGCGGAGGGAACCGTGTTCGACCCGCACCAGATGCAGCCGCGGCCGGTTGGGCAGGGGCCGGATGATGCGTTCAACGGCCGCGTCCAGGCCGTCGTCCGAGACCAGGCGCCCGGCGTCGGAGACCTGGCCGCCGGCTTCGAGATAGAACGGCGTCCTGGCGAGCGCCACCAGTCCGCTCCCGCCCGCGGACAGTGCACTCACGGGATGGCCGTCGGTGTCGAACAGCGCCACCACCGGAACACCCTCGAGCCTGGTGTGCTCGTAACCCTCGAAGGCGTCGCCGGCCGCCTCGAGCGCGCGGTCGAGCGCCGGGTCGAGTTCGAGCGTCAGCGCTTTTCCCGCGTCTTTCGCGAAGCTGCTGCCGGCGCGCGCCTTGACGCGCTGCCCTTCCATCGCGCGCTCGTAGCCCTCGCGATCGAACGCGATGCCGCGCTGTCCGGCGAGGTCCTCCATGAAGTCGACCGGCACGCCCAGCGAGTCGTAGAGCCGGAAGGCCTCGTCGCCCGGCAGGGGGACGCCGGCGGCGGCCGCGCGGTCGAGCGCCTCCTCGAGCCGCGGCAGGCCGGCCGTCAGGACCGCGTCGAACCGCTCCTCCTCGCTGCGGACGACCCGGACGATCGCCTCCCGGCTGGCGGGCAGCTCGGGATAGGCGTCGCCCATCTCCGTCACCACGACGTCGACCAGGTCGTGCAGCACGGGGTCGCGAAAGCCAAGCTTCTTGCCGTGGCGCATGGCGCGCCGCATGATCTTGCGCAGGACGTAGCCGCGCCACTCGTTCGACGGGACGACGCCGTCGGCGATCAGGAACGTCATGGCACGCAGATGATCGGCGATGACGCGCATCGAGACGTCGGGCGGGTCGTCCATGCTGCGATCCGTACTTCAGCCCGGCGCGGCTCGCCGATCGCGGTCGAGGATCGGCGTGAAGAGGTCGGTGTCGTAGTTCGACAGCTTGCCCTGGATCACGGCGGTGATCCGCTCGAGCCCCATCCCGGTGTCGATCGACGGCGCCGGCAGCGGGTTCAGCGCTGCCGTCCGCCTGGCGGTCGAACTCCATGAAGACGTTGTTCCAGATCTCGACGAACCGGTCGCAGCTGCAATCCACGCCGCGGCAGGTCCGCCCCTGCCGCTCTTCCTCGCAGGGCAGGTGCGCGCCGCGGAAGTAGTGGATCTCCGAGCAGCGGCCGCACGGCCCGGTATCGCCCATCGACCAGAAATTCTCGGCCAGTCCGAGCTCGGTGATCCGCTCGGCCGGCACCAGCCCCGTCCAGATCGCATGCGCCTCATCGTCGCGCGGAATGCCCGCCTCGCCCTTGAAGATCGTCGGGTAGAGGCGGTCGGCCGGCAGCTTCCAGACGTCCGTCAGCAGCCGCCACGCGAACGGCATCGCCTCCTGCTTGAAGTAGTCGCCGAACGAGAAGTTCCCGAGCATCTCGAAGAAGGTGTGGTGGCGCAGCGACGGCCCGACGTTGTCGAGGTCGTTGTGCTTGCCGCTGACGCGCATGCACTTCTGCGACGTGGTGGCGCGCGTATACGCGCGCTTCTCGCGTCCGAGGAACGTGTCCTTGAACTGGTTCATCCCGGCGTTGGTGAAGAGCAGCGTCGGGTCGTCGTGCGGCACGAGCGACGAGCTCGACACGATGGCGTGGCCGTTCTGGCGGAAATACTCGAGGAAGGAGGTGCGGATCTCGCGTGAGCGCATCCGGATATTGTAAGGTGTCTCGCGCATGACCGCAGCGAACGATTCGGCACCGGGGCCGCAGGCAGGGCATTCAGAAGCCGCGGACTGGTGGGCCTACGGCGGGCCGTTCGCGCTGTTCGGCGTGCTGACGATGCTGGAGGGGCCCGCGGGTCCGCGGTATTATCCGCTCGTCTACGGCATCAAAGTCTGCTTCGTTACCGTCGGCCTGCTCCTCGCGGGACCCGCCCGCCGCGATATCGTCTCCTCGTCACGCCATCTGCCGATCGCGGTGGTGGCCGGTCTGGTGGTGTTCGTTGCGTGGGTGGGGATCGACTCGTCGGTCCCGTACCCCCACATCGGATCGCGGACGGCGTTCGATCCGTTCGCGTCGGTGCACCCTCGCCCGGCCGCACTGATGTTCCTGGCCGTCCGCTTCTACGGCCTGGTGCTGATGGTGCCGGTGATGGAGGAGCTCTTCATGCGGTCGTTTCTCCTCCGCTACTTCACCAGTCCGCGCTTCCGCGAGGTGCCGATGGGTTCGTTCACCGCCGGCGCCTTCACCATCGTCGCCGCGCTCTCGGCGGCCAGTCATCCGGAGTGGCTCGTCGCCGCGATCGCCAGCGGGGCCTACGCGCTATTGCTGCGCCACACCAGGAGCTTGTTCGACGTGGTGGTGGCGCATGCCGTGACGAACGCCGCGCTGGGGATCTACGTCGTGTCGACCGGCGCCTGGAAGTACTGGTGACGGCCGCCAGGCCGCTCCGTGCGACGCCGGTGACCCAGGTCAGAAGTCGTCGGAGCGGCCGCGCTGTCTCAGGACTGCCGTAATGCCAGCCGGGCTGAACCCCTGCCGCATCAGATACTGAAACAGCCGGGCGTGCTCGGCGGCGTCCTGCGTGCGAGGCCGGCCGTGCAGCTTCTTCTGCAGCGCCTGGGTGATGAGGGCACGTTCGTCGAGGTCGGCGAACACCTCGGCGAGGGCTTCGGCGGCGACCTCCTTGGCGATGCCCATGGCGTGCAGCTCGCGCATCACGCGCAGGCGGCCGCGGCCCTTCACCTTGGCGGCGGTCCGTGTAAACGCCCGGGCCACCCGCCCGTCGTCCAGGGCACCGGTCTCGAGGAGGTGGGCGATTGCGGCCTCGACTTCGTCGGCGGGATGGTCGCGGTCGAGGAGACGACCGCGGATCTGGCGACCGACAGCTCCCGGCGCCCGAGCAGCCGCAGGCCGTCGAGATAAGCGGAAGCAGCCACGGCCGATCAGACGCCGAAGCGGGTGATCTCCGGGCTGCCGCCGCCCGCGGCCTTGGCCATCTGGTCGCGCGCCAGGTCGGCGGTGGTCGAGATGCCCT
This sequence comes from uncultured Acidobacteriota bacterium, assembly GCA_963750475.1. GTDB lineage: Bacteria > Acidobacteriota > Vicinamibacteria > Vicinamibacterales > 2-12-FULL-66-21 > JALZOC01. The sequence continues at coordinate 3,539,160 of CAVVQQ010000002.1, read as the reverse complement.
GGACCTTCAGCTTGAACTCGTCGACGTTGGACGCCCAGCGCAGCGCCTCTTCGTAGGGTGACGAGCCCCTGCTTGTAGAGGCTGAAGATCGACTGGTCGAACGTCTGCATGCCGTACTGCGACGTGCCCGGCGGCGATCGCGCCGTGGATCAGTGCCGGTCCTGTCCTTGTCGACGATGCAGTCGCGGATGAAGGGCGGTGGCGATCATGACTTCGACCGCCGGGACCCGGCCGGCGCCGTCGGCGCGGGGCAGCAGGCGCTGCGACGACGGCCGCCTTGAGCACGCTGGCGAGCTGGATGCGGACCTGCCTCTGCTGGTGCGGCGGGAACACCGCGATGATGCGGTTGATGGTTTCGGTCGCGTCGAGGGTGTGCAGCGTCGAGAACACCAGGTGGCCGGTCTCGGCGGCGAGCAGCGCGGTTTCGATGGTCTCGAAGTCGCGCATTTCGCCGACCAGGATGACGTCGGGATCCTGCCGCAGGGCGCTGCGCAGCGCCTGGGCGAACGAGCTGGGTGTCGACCGACACCTCGCGCTGGTTGACGATCGACTGGTGATCGCGGTGGAGGTATTCGATCGGATCCTCGACCGTCATGATGTGCGCGGCGCGGCGTGCGTGTTGATGTGGTCGATCATCGCCGCGAGCGTGGTGCTCTTGCCGCTGCCGGTCGTGCCGGTGACGAGCACCAGGCCGCGCTCCTCGGCGGCGATGCGCTTCAGCACCGGCGGCAGCCCGAGCTCGTCGATGTTCTGGATCCGCATCGGGATGACGCGCAGGACGAGGCCGACGGTGCCGCGCTGCTGGAAGACGTTGCAGCGGAAGCGGCCGAGGCCGGGCACGCTGTAGGCGAGGTCGACTTCCTGGACGCGCGGAACTTCTCGCGCTGCTCGTCGCTGAAGAGCGCCGACGCCATCGCTTCGGTGTCGGCGTGGTCGAGGCGCTTCTCCTCGGAGACGACCGCGAGCGTCCCGTTGACCCGCATCATCGGGTAGCTGCCGACCTTGAGGTGGAGGTCGGAGGCGCCCGGCCGCGACGGCGGTCTTCAGCAGATCGTTGATGTGCATGGCCTACTGGCGTGCGGCGGCGGCCACGGCCGGGCCCGCGCCGGCGGGCTGGAGCGGCTCGCCGGGGTAGACGTAGGTCAGCCAGCCGTGGCGTGTCGGGCGTCCGGCCGTTGATGACGTCGAAGAACGCCGCTGCAGCGCTTCGGTGACCGGGCCGCGCCGGCCGTTGCCGACGGTGATCTTGTCGACCGAGCGGATCGGCGTCACCTCGGCCGCGGTGCCGACGAAGAACGCCTCGTCGGCAGATGTAGAGCAGCTCGCGCGGCAGCATTTCCTCACGCACCGTGAAGCCGAGGTCGCGGGCGAGCGTGCATGATCGAGTCGCGGGTGATGCCCGGCAGCACCGACGAGCGCGAGCGGCGGCGTGTAGATGACGTTGTCGCGGACGAGGAACAGGTTCTGGCCGCTGCCTTCGCTGAGCATGGCCGTTGACGTCGAGCGCGATGCCCTCGCTGTAGCCGTCGACAGCGCCTCCATCTTGATCAGCTGCGGAGTTGGCGTAGTTGGCCGACGCTCTTGGCCAGCGTCGGGAAGGTGTTCGGCGCGGCGCGGTTCCACGAGCTGACCCGCACGTCCACGCCCTTCTCGAGCGCCTCCGGCGCCGAGGTAGGCGCCCCATTCCCAGCGCATGATCGCGGTGTCGACCGGGCAGGGGAGCGGGTTGACGCCGAGCGTCGTCGTAGCCGCGATACACGATCGGGCGGATGTAGCAGGCCTTGAACTCGTTGGCGCGGATGGTCTCGAGCACCGCCTCGCGTCAGCGCCGCCTGGTCGAGCCTTCGGCTCCATCCGGTAGATCTTGGCGGAGTCGATCAGCCGGCGCATGTGGGCGTCGAGCCGGAAGCAGGCCGAGCCGTTCGGCGTGTCGTAGCAGCGCGCGCCTTCGAAGACGCCGCTGCCGTAGTGGACGACGTGCGAGGCGATGTGAATCTTCGCGTCCGCCCACTCGACGAGCGAGCCGTTCATCCAGATCTTGCCGGTGCCCGCAAATGCCATTGATCCTCAGCTTCCCGCTGCCAGCTTCCCGCTTCCCGCTACGCGCTTCCGGCTGCCCGCTACCCGCTTCCCGCTACCCGTTCCAGCAACTGGCAACTGGCGACTGGTAACTGGTAACTGGCCACCCGCTACCCGATGCCCGCGGCTGGTTGCCGGCTTTCCGTTATAGCGGCTGCTTCCTGCCTGGAGGCGGAGGAGAGCGGGAAGCTGGTAGCGGGGAGCGGGAAGCTTGATTTTAACATACCCCTTCACTGCGCCTCGCCGCAGAACGGGACAGCGTGTCGGTGCGGGCGTGCAGCGGCTTGCGGCACTGCCAGCAGAACCGCGCCGCGGGGGCCTCGCGCGCCCGCAGCCGGGTCTGGATCCCGTGGGCGTCGTCCTTGCTGCCGCGCCCGCCGCTGCCGTCGGCGCGGCCGACGCCGCCGCCTGATGGGGTGCGGCGCGCCTGGACGACGTCGCGGGCAGCCAGGATGTCGGCGAGCAGCTCCGGCGCCCGCTGGTAGCGCGCCGTCACTTCGGGCGCCATCGCCCGCATGACGATGTCGCTGATCGCTTTGGGGATCGAGCGGATTCTTCAGCCGCGGCGGCGACACCAGCTCGCCCGACATCAGCTTGTCGAGATCCGCCGGCGCCGGCGTGTCGTACGGCAGCTCCCCGGTCAGCATCTGATACATCGTCACGCCGAGCGAGTAGATGTCGGAGGCGAACACCGCCTTGCCGTGGAACTGCTCGGGCGCCATGTACGGCGGGCTGCCGATGACCGTCGTCCCGTGCGCGGCGATTTCGAGGAAGCGCGACGTGCCGAAGTCCGCCACCTTCACCATGTCGTTCTCGGTGACCAGCACGTTGGCGGGGCGCAGGTCGCGGTGGATGCACCCCCTGGCGTGTGGGCGTGATCGACGGCGTTGCAGATCTGGCAGGTGAAGTCGAGCGCCCGCGAGACGTCGAGCGCGCCGTGCGCGCGATGATGTTCTCGAGCGTCTCGCCCGGCACGTACTCCATCACGATGAAGAAGACGTTGTCCTGCTTCTCGGCGGTGGTGATGGCGACGATGTTGGGGTGGCTGACGCTGGCGAGGAGGCGCGGCTCGCGCAGCAGCTCGCCGAAGTCCAGCCCCTGGCGGTGCGGAACCTTGATCGCGACCTTCTTGTCGATCCAGGTGTCCTGGGCGAGGTAGACGGTGCCGAATCCGCCGCTGCCGAGCGGCGCGAGGATCTTGTACTTGCCGAGCGTCTGACCTTTGAACAGCACGCGGAGGTTGAATGTGGTTGATCGGAGTGCCGAATCCGAGGCGAGTATAGCGCGAATGTCCGATAATCGGTCGGATGCTGCCGCGTTTCTACGTGCCCGATCTGGATCCCGGCGTGGCGCTGACGGCGCTGCCGCGGGAGGAGGCGAGCCACCTGACCCGGGTGCTGCGCCTCACGGCGGGCGATGAAGTGGCGGTGTTCGACGGCCGCGGGCATGAGTTCCGCGCGCGCGTGGTCGCGGCCGCCCGCGACCGCGTCCAGGTCGAGATCGTCGAGGCGGCGACGCCCGCCCCCGAACCCCGCGTTCCCATCACGCTGGCGCAGGCCATTCTCAAAGGGGAGGGGATGGATGCGGTCGTGCGCGATGCGACGATGATGGGGGTCGCGGCGATCGAGCCGCTCGTCACCGCCCGGACCATCGGCCGCCAGCGGCGCGCCGAGCGCGCAACTGCGGTCGGGCGGTGGCACCGCCTCGCCGTCTCGTCGGCGAAGCAGTGCCGCCGCGCCACGGTGCCGGCGATCCGCGAGGCGCGCACCTGGACGGAGTGGCTTGCCGGCGCGGGAACCGGTCCGGGCGGCGTGACGCCCGGTGGTCCCGAGGCCGCATCACCGCTGGGGATGCCGGCGAGGGTGCAGGTCGGGACAGAAGTTCCGACGCCGGCAGGGGTGCAGGTCGGGACAGAAGTTCCGACGCCGGCGAGGGTGCAGGTCGGGACGGGAGCCCGGACATCGGCCGTTACGCGGCTGATTCTGGTCGAGCCCACCGCGTCCGGCGGTAGCGAGCAGTCGATGCGGATTCTCGAAGAGCATGTGCCGGCCGCGCTGTCACTGATCGTCGGACCCGAAGGCGGCTGGACGCCGGAGGAGCGTGAGGAGGCCGAGGCCGCCGGCTGCCTGCCGGTTACGCTCGGTGCGCTGACGCTGCGCGCGGACGCGGTGGCGGTCGTCGCGATCGCCCTGGCCCGCTTCGCCCTCGACGACCAGGGGGACACTCATCTTTAGCGTAAGTTGTTGATTCGGAAGGGCGAGTGCCGAAAGTCGGTCCGATCGTGGACTACCTCGGAAGACAGCAAGGGCCGTGGCTGCCGCGACCCTACGGCGCGGCCCGAGAGAACTCCGGATCCGTGCTAGTCCGCGTAATCCGTGTGGCCTGGCCTGTCTTGCGACCCGCCGTCCGGCTGGTAGCCCAGCAGGGCGGCTGTCCATTCCCCGTCGTGGCGTACGTCGAGCGGCGCCATCCCCAGCGCGGTGACCACGTCATCCAGCTCACCCGGGCCGAACCCGCTGACGATCAGCCGTCCTTGATCGGTGACCATGCCCCTCAGTGCCTCGGCGAAACGTCGAAGCACCGCGGCCGTGAGATTGGCCAGAACGACGTCCCCGCGGAGGTGCCCAATCTCCGAAAGATCCGACTCCACGACCGATACGGGGGGGTATTCCAGGTTCCCCTTGAAATTCAACGACTTACCGTAAAGATGAGTGTCCCCATCGAGGTTGGTGCGGGCGTTCTCGAGGGCGTCGGGATCGTTGTCCAGGGCGGTCACCGCGGCGGCGCCGAGGCGGCGCGCGGCAATCGCCAGCACGCCTGACCCGGTTCCGACATCAACCACCCGCAGCCCCGCGAGGTCGACGGTCTGCAGCAACTCCAGGCACATGCGTGTGGTTGCGTGATGCCCGGTACCAAACCCCATCGACGGCTCGATGACGATGACGATGTCGGACGCCTTATCGCGCCTCTCCGACGCTCCAGGCCCGGCATCGGCGCGACTGCGGGGAACCGCCGTGCCGGCCTCGGCTTGCGGCACGTCCCACGGCGGCGCGACGACGATGCGGCCGGCGCGGACCGCCGTCAGCGCCGACTGGCTGCGCCGCGCCCAGTCCTCGTCGTCCACCTCGAGTGGGGAGAGCGACAGCAGGCGGCCGCCCAGTTCGTCGCGCAATGCGGACAGCGCACCGTCGCGCTGCGCGCGGAGCCTGAAGAAGACGCGCCAGCTCGCCGCCGGACTCGTGCGTCCTGAATGGCCACGGGCTCGAAGGCGATCGAGCGCGGCGTAGAGCAGGTCGTGGAGTGTCTCGGTGTCAGGCCCCGGGGCGTAGCGGAGGTCCAGCGCCGGGTACTCAGCCAAAGATGTCTTTGACGCGATCGAAGAACGGCTTCGTCGCGCGTCGGACTCGTCGTCGAGCTTCTCGTGCGGCAGCGTCGTGCCGAGCTCCTCGAGCAGGTGCCGCTGCTCCTTGGTGAGCTTCTTCGGCACCGCGACGCGCGCGATGACGTGCAGGTCGCCGTGGCCGCGGCCCGACGACGTTGCGGCATGCCCTTGCCGCGCAGCTTGAAGCGCGTCGCCCGGCTGCGTGCCCGCCGGCACGTGCACTTCTTCGCGGCCGTCGAGCGTCGGCACCTTGATCGTCCCGCCGAGCGCCAGCGTCGGGAAGCTCATCGGCATCTCGCAATAGAGGTCGTCCTCCTCGCGGTGGAAGAACGAGTGCTCCTGGACGTGGACGACGACGTAGAGGTCGCCCGGCGGCCCGCCGGCGCGAGCCGTGTTCCCCTTCGCCGTAGAGGCGCAGGCGCTGGCCGGTGGCGATGCCGGCGGGGATCTTGACCGTCAGCTTGCGCTCGCGGCCGACGCGGCCGGCGCCGCGGCAGGTCTGGCACGGCTTGGCGATCGTCTTCCCGGTGCCGCGGCAGTTCGGAGCAGGGGCGCGCGACGGTCAGGAAGCCCTGCTGGTAGCGCAGCTGGCCGGTGCCGCGGCACTGGCGCAGGTCTCCGCGCTGCGTGCCGTCGGCCGCGCCGGAACCCTTGCAGGTCTCGCAGGTCTCTTCGCGCGGGAATCTGGATGCGTCGTCTCGGTGCCGGTGGCCGACTCCTCGAAGGTGATCTCGAGGTCGTAGCGCAGATCGGCGCCGCGCTGCGGTCCGCCGCGGCGGCGCCGCTGCGCCGAAGATGTCGCCGAACCCGAAGACGTCGCCGAGGCCGGAGAAGATGTCCGAGAAGTCGGCGAAGATCGTCGGGTCGAAGCCGGCGCCGCCGCCCGCGCCGCTGACGCCGGCGTGGCCGAAGCGGTCGTACAGCGCGCGCTTCTGCGTGTCGGCGAGGACCGCGTAGGCCTCGGCCGCTTCCTTGAAGCGCTCCTCGGCCGTCGTTGTCGCCGGGATTGCGGTCGGGGTGATACTTCAGCGCCAGCTTGCGATACGCGCTCTTGATCTGTCTGATCGGAGGCGGCCCGCTCGACGCCGAGGACCTCGTAGTAGTCCCGCTTGCTCACGCTGCCCTCACGCCTCTTCGCCACCTTTACCATCGACGGCCGCAGCAGCCGGTCGCCCAGCATGTAGCCGCGCCGGAACTCCTCGATGACCTCGCCGTCGCGCCGCCCGTCGGCCGGGTCGTGCGCGACCGCCTGATGGTAGTGCGGGTCGAAGTCGGCGCCGAGCGCCTCGATCGGCCGCACGCCGCGCTTGCGGAGGATGTCGCCGAGCTGCTTGTGGATCAGCTCGACGCCGCGGCGGTAGGCCTCGGCCGCCTTCGCCGACCGCGTCCGCCTTGAGCGCGCGCTCGAGATCGTCGACCAGCGGCAGCAGTTCCTCGAGCATGTCGGCGGCGGCGGCATCGGCCAGCGTCTGCCGCTCGCGTTCGATCCGCTTGCGGTAATTGTCGAACTCGGCGGTCTTGCGCAGCAGCAGGTCGTAGTACTCGTCGCGCTGGCGCTGCAGCGCGGCCGCGGGGCTTCGGTGTCGGCGCGGCCGAGCATCGGCGTCGGCGCCGCCGTGGTTCGTGGTCGTTGATGGGTGTCGTTGTCGCACGGACAGAACGCTGCGAATCAGGATCTCGATTGCACGATCCGGTGATGGCTCTCGAGAGGCGTTTCGACGGCGTTGATGGCCCGTGAATAGCGCATGCGGGTCGGCCCGATCACGCCGACCGCGCCGGTGCCGTGCCCGTCGGAATACGTCGAGACGACCAGGCTGAAGCGCTGGAGGTCGGGGGTCGTGTGCTCGGAGCCGATGACGATCGTCAGCCGTCGCCGCCGATGTAGTCGTCGAGCAGCTGCACCAGCCGCGTCTTCTCCTCGATCATCCGCAGCAGCGTCCGCAGCGTCGACAGCGTCACCTCCGGATCCTCGCCGCCGACATCGTCGAGCAGCAGCGAGGTGCCCTGGATGAACACCGTCGGCTCGATGTCGAGGTCCGCGAACGTCGAGCTGGCGAGCCGCAGCGCGCGGGCCATCAGCACGTCGTAGAGCGTCCGCTCCTCGCGCAGCCGCTCGAGGACGGCCTGCCGGACGTCGAGCAGCGAGCTGCCCCTTGAACTCGCTGATTCAGGTAATTCGCCGCCTGCTGCAGCTCGCCGGGCTCGTACTCCTCGGACGCGGCTCGATGACCTTGTGCGAGACGTGGCCGCCGGCGCGCGACGACGACGACCAGCAGCTTGCCGCCGTCGAGCGGCACGAAGTCCAGCCGCTCGAGCGTCGTCGGGTCGGCGGCCGGGGCGATCGCAAAGCCGACCTGATGCGAGGCGCGCGACACCTCCTGCGAGACGTGCGACAGCATGTCGCTCGACGCGTCCCGGCGCGGCGCAGCCGGGCTTCCACCTGGGGCGCCGGCCGGGCTGACGACCGTCGTTCCGACAGCAGCTGATCGACGTAGCATCCGGTAGCCCAGGTCGGTCGGGACCCGGCCGGCCGAGGTGTGCGGCTGCCGGACGTAGCCCTGCTCCTCGAGCCGCGCCATGATGTTGCGCAGCGTGGCCGACGACACCCCGAAGCCGCGGCTGGCCAGCCAGAGCGACGAGACCGGCTCTCCCTGCTCGATGTAGGCCTGGACGAGGCTCCGAGGATCCGTCTATCCCGTTCCGGCAGCTCAGGATGGCGTATCATGGCTGCTTTAGCAGTCCAAGGTCGAGACTGCTAAGTAGATTATACACGGGATGCGCGCTGCGAATGCCCGCGCATGAGACGCCTCACCCGTCACAGTCCGGCGCGAGTCGTCAGCTCGAGCCGCTCGCGTAGCGTGCGTCGGACGCGATGGCGCCGGCGTCGAGCTCAACGCAGCGCTGAAGCCGGTCCACCAGCACCTCGCCGTCGACCATGGTCAGCCGGACGTCGGAGCCGCGCGCCGCGTAGACCAGGGTCGACCAGGGGTCGCGGTCCGGCGCGAGATGCGGCCGGTCCCGCTCGACGACGATCAGGTCGGCCCGCTTGCCCGGTCTCGATCGAGCCGATCTCGTCCTCGAGGCCGAGCGCCCGCGCGCCCTCGCGCGTCGCCATCCACAGCACGTCGCGCGCCGGCAGCGCGCCCGGGCGACGTCGCGGACCGCCTGCAGCGTCGCGGCGAGCCGCATCTCGTCGAACATGTCGAGCCGGTTGTTGCAGGCGGCGCCGTCGGCGCCGAGCGACACCGAGATGCCGCGCGCCCGCATCTCGGCGACCGGCGCGACGCCGGAGCCGAGCTTCAGGTTGGATCCGGGGCAGTGCATCACCTTGACGTCCCGCTCGGCCAGCAGCGCCTGCTCGCCGCTCGGTGACCCAGACGCAGTGGGCGGCGCACAGCCGCGGCGTCGCCAGTCCCGTCGTCCGCCAGGTACTCGAGATTCGAGTAGCCCGCCCGACAGCCGGCGGACGACCTCGACCTCGTCGCGCGACTTCCGAGGCGTGGGTGTGGACGAGCGCGTGCTCCCGCCGCCGACAGCGCTCGCGACCGCCTCGAGCAGCTCCCGCGAGCACGACACCGCGAAGCGCGGGGCGAACGCCGCGCGCAGCCGGCCGTTCGCGGCCCCGTGCCAGCGCCGCTTGAGCGCCAGGCTCTCGTCGATCGACGCCGTCGTCTGCTTCGCGCAGCCGCGCCGGCACGTCGTCGGCGATGTCCATCATGCACTTGCCGACGGCGGCGCGCATCCCGGCGGCCGCCAGCGCTTCGAAGACCACGTCCGTGTCGTGCACCGTTTCCATCGTCAGCACCGTCGTGGTGCCGGAGAGCAGCAGTTCGGCGGCCGCCAGCATCGCCGAGGCGCGCAGCGTCGCCGGGGTGTGCGCCGCCTCCATCGGCCAGACGCGCCGGCGCAGCCATTCGAGCAGCGGCATGTCGTCGGCGAACCGCGGAAGAGCGTCTGGCAGAGGTGGACGTGCGTCTGGATGAAGCCGGGCAGGAGGTAGCCGCCGCCGGCATCGATCACGCGTGCCGGGGCCGGCTTCCGGTTCCGGACCGACCGAGACGATGCGCCCGTCGCGCACGACGACCGCTCCCTCGACGATGTCGAGGCGATCGTTCATCGTGACGATGGTGGCGTTGCGGATGACGGTGGCGGGCCGGGGCGTTGTCACGGCGCCGTCAGAGGCGCTTCATCGCCAGCGCGGCGACGTCGGCGCCGCGGCGCACGGCGATCAGCTCGGCGAGGATGCTGATGGCGATTTCCGCCGGCGTGACGGCGCCGATGTCGAGGCCGATCGGCGCGTGGACGCGGGCGAGGCGTTCGGGCGGGAAGCCCTCCTCGCCAAGCGCGTCGTAGATGCGCGCCACCTTGGCGCGGCTGCCGATCAACCCGAGATAGCGGAGCTCCCGCGGCGCCAGCGCGCGCACGGCATCGAGATCGTGCTGGTGGCCGCGGGTGACGATCACCACGTAGGCGGCGGCCGGGATGTCCGCGCCGCGCCAGCCAGTCGGTGATCGGCTCGACGATGACTCGCGGCCGCGGGAAAGCGCTCCGCGCTCGGCGAACTTCTCCCGATCGTCGACGACGTCGACCTGGAAGCCGGCGTCGGCGGCGGCGCGGGCGAGGTGGAAGCCGACGTGCCCGGCGCCGATGACGTAGAGCCGTGGGGCAGGGGCGAGAGGATCGATGTGGACGTCCATGCTGGCCGCCGCAGATCAGGCCGTTCTCCTGCGCGAAGTCGTCGTTGAGCTCGTAGTGGACGAGGGACTGCCGGCCCGAGGCAATCGCCTCGCGCGCCTTGCCGAAGGCGTCGTTCTCGTAGCAGCCGCCGCCGATCGTGCCGACGGTCCGGCCGTCCGCCAAGACCAGCATCTTCGCGCCGGCCCGCTGCGGCGTCGAGCCGTTGAGCGCGGACGACGGTCACGAGCGCGACGGCCTCGCCGCGCGCGCAGTGCCTCGGCGGCCGCCGCCAGGACGTCCTCGTTCAGACGAGAACCTCGATCTTCGCCTTCTGCTTCAGTTCCTGGATGAAGGCCTGCGCCCGGGCCTGCTTCTGCTGCTCGGTCAGGTATTCCTTGATCCGCTCGCTGACCTGCTCGAAGCGGGACCGTGGAGGCCGCCCTGGTGCTCGGTGACGCTTGATGATGTGGTAGCCGAACGGCGTGGTCACGACCTCGCTGATCTCGCCGGGTTTGAGCGAGAAGGCGACCTGATCGAAGGCCGGCACCATCTGTCCGCTTGGTGAAGAAGTTCGAGATCTCCGCCCTGCGGCGGCGCTGCCGTCCTCGGAGTTCTCCTTCGCGAGCTTCGCGAAGTCGCCGCCCGCCTTGAGCCTGCTTGAGGACATCGTCGATCTCGGCGCGCGCCTTCTTCTTGGTCGCCTCGTCGGCCTTCTCGTCGACGGGGATCAGGATGTGGCTGGCGCGGACCGCCTCCTCCTGCTTGAACTTGTCCGGATTCTTGTCGTAGAACTCGCGCACCTCGCGCGTCGGTCGGCGCCGGCGCGCTCGCCACTTCGGCCTCCATCATCTTGTTGATGACTCATGTCGAGCCGGGCGTCGGAGCGGAGCCGGTCGAGCGTCATGTCCGCGGGCGGCGAGTGCCTTCGTGAACTCGGCCTCGCTCGGGAACTGGCTGCGCATCTGCTTGAGCGGTGTCTTCGATCTCCGCGTCGGTGACGGCGATCGTTCCGGGCGCGTGGTTTCCTGCGAGAGGACGGTGTAGGTGACCAGCTGGTCGAGGGCGCGGCGGAGGATCTCGTCGCGGCGATCGGCGGGGATCGGCTGGCTGGCGCTGAGCTCCATGTTCTTGATGAGCAGTCGAAGTCGGCCTTCTTGACGTCTTCGCCGTTGACGCGGGCGAGGACCTCCGGAAGCTGCGGCCGGCATCGGCTTGGCCGGCGGCGCGGGCGCGTCGGCGCCGGGGCCGCCCTGCGAGCCGGCGGTGCCGGCGGTGCCGGGAGCCTGGCCTGCCGCCGCGGCCTGAGCGGGGCTGGCGGCGGAGGCGGTCGTGCCGGCCGGCGCCTGCGGCATCCAGCGGTTCCACAACCCAAAGCGGCCACGAGAACAGTAGAAAGAACTCTAATCAAGACAGGACCCTCGACGCGTGATCGGATGTTGACAGACTGAGGAAAGGCCTATTGTAGCCTGCCCGGGGCTACGAACCGTGGAAGGTGCAGAGCTCGGTCGGCTCGGTCCCGGCGATGAACGCCTCGTGGAAGACCGCGCGGGCAGTTCGGGGCCGGCGACCAGGCCGGTATCGCGATCGATGTCGACGTAGACCAGGCCGTCCGGCACGTCGAACGGCAGGCTGGGCCGTCCGGCGAGCGCGCGCATCATGAAGGCCGTCCAGATCGGCAGCGCCGCCTGCGTCCCGCTCAGGCCGAGCGGCTGTTGTCGTCCAGGCCCGACCCACACCACGGTCAGCAGTTCGGGCGTGAAGCCGACGAACCAGGCGTCGCGCAGGTCGTTGGTCGTGCCCGACTTGCCGGCGGCGTCGAGAGCGAAGCCGGCGGCGCGCGCCCCGGCTCCGGTTCCTTCGTTGATGCACGCTGCGCATCATGTTGGTGACGAGGAAGGTGGTATCCGGGCCTGGCGACGTTCTTGTCGCGGCCGCTTCGATCACTGGAGATCGCCTTCCCGCCGCTCGACCAGCCGGGTGATGGCATGCAGCGGCTGCAGCGTGCCGCCGTTGGGGAAGAGCGTGTAGGCGCTGGCGATCTCGAACGGCGTGGCTTCGAAGACGCCGAGGGCAATCGACGGATACGGCCGCGGCGGCGTGCCGGCGCCGACCCGGCGCCACAGCGCCGCGACCTGGTCGTAGCCGGCCGCCTCGGCGACCTTGACCGCCGGCGATGTTGCGCGACAGCGCCAGCGCCCGGCGCAGCGTGACGCGGTCCGTCGAACTCGCCGTCGTAGTTGCCCGGCGTCCATGGCTGGTCGTTCGACCATGAAGGTGGTCGGCTCGTCGACGACGACGGTGGCGGGCGTCAGGTCGGTGCGTCCGTCGGCGTGCGCCTGCTCGAAGGCGGCCAGGTAGACGAACGGCTTGAACACCGAGCCGGGCTGCCGGCGGGCCGAGAGTCACGCGGTTGAACTGCGACTGGTTGTATGACCGGCCGCCGACCAGCGCGAGCATCTTCGCCGCTGCGCGGGTCCACCGCCAGCAGCGCCGCCTGGGCGCGCTGCCGCTTGCGCTTGGCGAGCAGCTCGTCGACCCTGGCGAGGCCGTCGCGGACCGCATCCTGGGCGATCCGCTGCAGGTGCAGGTCGAGCGTCGTGTAGACCTCGACCGCCCCGCTGGCGGCGTCCTTGTATTTGTCCTGCAGCTCCTGGCTGATGTAGTCGACGAAGTACGGCGCCTCGGCGTCGAGCGCGCGCGGCGACGACCTGGAGCGGCTCGCGCGACGCCCGCAGGGCGGCATCGCGGCGCTGACGATAGCCCGCGTCCGCCATCGCCTGGAGGACGACGTTGCGGCGCTCCCTGGCGCGATCGGGGTAGTTGAACGGGGAGAGCCGTGGACGGCGACTGGATGACGCCGGCGATGGTCGCCGCCTCGCTCAGCGTGACGTTGGCGACGTCCTTGCCGAAGAACAGCCGCGCCGCCTCGGCGAACGCCGTGGATGGCGAAGGAGCCGCGCTGGCCGAGCGGCGACGTCGTTCAGATAGAGCGTCGAGCACCTGGTCCTTGGACAGCCGCCGGGTCGAGCACGACCGACATGAACCATTCCGGACATCTTGCGCTTGAGCGTCTCCTCCGGGGTCAGAAACGTGTTCTTCACCAGCTGCTGCGTAATCGTGCTGCCGCCGCGGAGTACTTCTTCCGCCCGAACAGGTTGCCGATGACGGCGCTCGTCAGGCCGATCGGGTCGATGCCGGGGTGGTCGTAGAACCGGCGGTCCTCGATCGCGAGCACCGCCTGCACCATCCGCGGCGGGATGGCGGCGAGCGGCACGTCGCGGCGCTTCTCGCGCCCGGCGGTGACGAGCGCGGTGATGAGCGGCGGGGCGAGCGTCACGCCGTCGACGACCTTCTTCGTCGCCGGCAGCTCGATGCGATCGATGGTGGAGGGCTCGGCGGCCTTGCCGCGGCGGGCGGCGAACACGACCCGCACCAGCTGGCCCTTGCGATCGCCGTCGCGGGGCATGAGCAGGACGGCGTCGCGTCCGATCGTGAATTCTCCGGGCTGCTCGGTATGCGGCCGGTTCGAATAACCGAGGTCGTTCAGCCGTTCGACGATCTGGGTCGGTGTGAAGGCCTGGGCGCGATGCAGCTGGAACGCCCGCGCGAAGATCCGCGGATCGGCACGTTCCGTCTCGCCGCTCAGACGGGCGTCGATCTGCTGCGAAAAGCTCCGGTAGAAAAAAACGGTCAGGGCGGCGCCGATGACGAGCGGCACGGCGACCGCGACCGCGAGGTATCGCTTCCAGCGTCCCCGCCGCCCCGGCCGGCGGCGTCCCGCCGCGGTTCTGGCGCCTGTTTTTCCGGATTCGACACGCGCAGTGGTCAAGATCGGCTCCGCGCCGGCCGTCCGGCCGGTCGTTGAACGTATCGGCCGAAGCCGGCCGGAGGATGCGGATCGATCCGCGCCCCCACGGCGTCTAAGCTCGAGTGTAGTGACGCCATTGTATACTGCGGTGGCATCTCATAGAGAGAAGAAGTGTCAGGCGCCCCGGGCGGCGCTCCTGGAGGTTGGCTGTAATGGTTCGCGCTATCCGCGTCGTGTTCGTGCTCGCACTCGTTCTTTCGGCGGCGGCGCTGTCGTCGGCGCAGTCCCAGTCCGTCAACGGCACCATCGAAGGCACCGTCAGCGACGAATCAGGCGGGGCGCTTCCGGGCGTCAACGTCACCGTCGCCAACCTCGACACCGGCGATACCCGCGTCGTCGTCACCGGCGACAGCGGTACTTACCGCGCGCCGCTGCTGCCGCTCGGCCGCTACCGCGTTTCGGCCGAGCTCCAGGGCTTCAAGAAGTTCGAGCAGCAGGGGCTCACGCTCTCGGCCGGGCAGTCGGCGATCATCAACGTGACGCTGAGCGTCGGCAACCTGAGCGAGACCGTGACGGTGACGCAGCGAAGCGCCGATCGCCGAGCCCGGCAAGATCGACCTCGGCCGGACCATCGGGGAGACCGAGATCCGCAACCTGCCGCTGGTCTCGCGCAATCCCTACAACTTCGCGTTCCTCCAGGCCAACGTCACCGGCTACGAGAACAACGAGTTCGGCGTGCCGCGCATCAACGCCAACGGCTCGCAGATGCACACCAACTACCAGATCGACGGCAACACCAACACCGAGAAGGATCGCGCCGGCCTCCGCATGCTGCCGATCTCCGAAGTGCTGGTCCGCGAGGTCAAGGTCATCACCAACGGCTTCGCCCCGGAGTTCGGCCAGACGACCGGGATGGTCTACAACGCCATCACCCAGTCCGGGCACCAACAGCGTGCACGGGTCGGCGCAGCTTCCGCTTCAAGCGGAACTCGATGTCGTCGCGGCCGTTCTTCCTGTCGCCGACGGCACGCAAGCCCGACACCGAAGCGAACGACGTCGACCGCGACCCTGGGCGGGCCGGTCGCGCAAGGACAAGCGGCACTTCTTCGGCGCCTACGAGTACGTGGATCGCAGCCTGATCACCGGCGGGCAGGTCATCACCGTGAACCCGGCCGACGCCCAGGCGCTCGGCATCACGCTGCCGTCGAGCGGCGTCATTCCGGCGCACCAGAAGGTGAACTTCGGGTTCGGCAAGACCGACTACCAGCTCGTCGCCCGGCAGTCTGCTCTCGGTCCGCTACTTCCTGTTCAAGAACCTGTCGCCGTCGAACATCGGCGGCGGCCTGACGACGACCGATCGCGCGACCGACTTCACCGACCGCATGGACTCGGCCTCGGCGCAGCTGGTGTCGACGCATCGGGCCGGTCGATGCTGAACGAGCTGCGCGTCCAGTACGCGCGGCGGCACCAGTTCCGCACCCAGGGCACCGCGGTCGACGGTCCGGCGATCACGGTCGCGGGCATGGCGAATTTCGGCGGCGCCGCGGCTCGGCGACGGCAACTCGGTCGGCTTCGACTTCAACCAGGGCATCAGCCAGGTGATCGACAACGTCACCTGGCTTGCGCGGCAAGCACGCCTTCAAGACCGGGCTCGACGCGCAGTTCGATCGCCGACGAGCGGGTGCGCGGCGACCTGTTCCTCTACACCTTCCCGACTATCGCCGCCTACCTCGCGGCGAAGAGCGGCGCCAACCCGCTCGGCTACACCACGTTGCAGCAGCAGCTCGGCGACGCTCGACCGCCAGCTACGACTCGGCGCTTCTACGGCTTCTTCGTCCAGGACGACTGGCAGATCGCGCCGCGCGTCAAGCTGCTCTACGGCCTCCGCTACGACGTCTTCGACGTGCCCGGCGGCGCGGCCGTTGGCCGCCAATCCGTACTCGGCAGACTTCACGGATCGACAAGAACAACGTCGGGCCGCGCGCCGGGCTCGCCTGGTCGCTCGACCAGGCCGTGCACGGACGGTGCTGCGCGCCTCGATCGGCCTGATGTACGAGCCGCCGCTGCTCGACTTCTACGACAACGCGATTCTGAACAACGGCGATCCCAAGAGCTACAACGTCGGCCCGGTGCTGCCGACCGCGTCCGGCGCGCCGGCGTTCCCGAACATCCTGGCGACGCCGCCGCGCCGGCTTCGTGCTGCCGCGCAGAGCATCAACGCGGTCGATCGCCGGACTTCCGGACGCAGTCGGCCTGGCTGAGCAACGTCCAGCTCGAACGGGCGCTGACCAGCGACGTCGCCGTGACGGTCGGCTACGTCAACTCGATCGGCCGGAACCTGCCGGTGCTGATGGACGTCAACCTCGTCCCGTCCGGGGCCGACGCTGTCGGACGGCCGGCCGATCTTCGCCGCGGTCGCGCGCGCGTCGACCCGACCTTCGACCACATCAACGTGTTCCAGTCGATCGGCGAGTCCACCTACAACGCGCTGACCGCGACCGTCACCAAGCGGATGACCCACGGCTGGCATGCGCAGGCGACCTACACGCTCGCCCGCGGCGTCGACAACGCACCGCTGACCGGCACCTACGTCGTCGGCAGCGGCGACGACCGCGTCTCCGACCCGACCAACCTCGAACGCGACAAGCGGCGTGACGCCGTTCAACCAGACGCACACGTTCTCGCTGTCGGCGGTGGTCGCGCCGCCAGGTCGCCGGCAGCGGCCTCGGCGCGATGCTGCTCAACAACAACCAGGTCGGCGTCATCCTCCAGGCCAACAGCGGCCTGCCCTTCAACATCCGATCGAACGTCGATCTGAACAGGACGGGGTGCCGAACGATCGGCCGCTCGGCATCGAGCGCAACGCCGGCCGGCTCGGCCGCGTCACGTACCTCGACCTGCGCTACTCGCGGTTCATTCCCGTCCACGCCTCGTGGCGGGGCGAGCTGTTCTTCGAAGCCAAGAATCTGCTCAACACGCAGAACTGTCGGGCGTGAACCGCGTCGTCGCGACCGACGCCTTCGGCGCGCCATCGGCGTCGATTCCGACGACATTCCCCGGAACGGCCGGCTACGACCAGCGGCAGATGCAGCTTGGCGTCAAGTTCTCCTTCTAGGCCGGCGCGCCTGGAATGTTCAGGCGGGTCCGGGCATGTGCCCGGACCCGCGTCGACTTCACCCCTCGGCTCCGGACTGACTATGCGACCCTCCCGCATCGCGCTGCTGACCATCCTGCTCGCCCTCTCCACGGTTTCCCTTCCGGCGCAGCTGCGCGTCAAGCCGGTCGGCGAGCTCCCCGGCGACGTCTCGCTGCGGCTCGCGCTCCGGCAGCTGAAGTCGGTCGGCACCTTCATGGAGACGACCGCGCATCCCGACGACGAGGACAATCCGCTGCTGGCGATGATGAGCCACGGCCGCGGCATGCGGACGACGCTCGTCACCGCGACGCGCGGCGACGGCGGGCAGAACGAGATCGGCCCGGAGATTTTCCAGGCGCTCGGCGTCCTGCGGACCGAGGAGCTGCTCGCGGCGCACCGCTTCGACGGCGCGGAGCAGTACTTCACCCGGGCGATTGATTTCGGATTCTCCTTCAGCCTCGAGGAGAGCATCGAGAAGTGGGGGCACGACGAGATCCTCGGAGACTTCGTGCGCCATATCCGGGCGATCCGGCCGGACGTGATTGCCGGCTTCCTGTGCGGCGGGCAGGGCGGCGGCCAGCACCATCAGGCGTCGACGCGGCTGACGATCGAGGCGTTTCGCGCCGCCGCCGATCCGGCCCGCTATCCGGAACAGGTCCGCGAAGGGCTGCGCCCGTGGCAGGCGCGGAGAATCTTCTGCACCGAGGGGTTCGTGGCGCCCGGCCAGCCGGCGGTGGCGCCGTCGCGCGACCTGCTGCGCGTCAGCGCCGCCGAGTTCGATCCGGTGCTCGGCCGGACCTACAGCGAGCTCGGGCTCGAGGCGCGCAGCATGCACAAGTGCCAGGGCACCTCGCAGCTGCTGATGCTCCCGGGTGGATCCTTCACCAGGATCTACCGGCTGAAGGACACGACGATCGGGGAGCAGGGGGTGGCACCCAAGGACATGTTCGAAGGGATCGACACCTCGATCCGCGGCCTCGCATCCTTTGCCGGCGACGCGCCGCCGGCGGCGCTGGTGGCGTCGCTGCAGACGATTGCCGCGAGCACCGAAATGGCCTCGCAGGCGCTCGATGCGGGCGGCACGGGGGCCGCGGCGCCGCCGCTGGCGGCCGGTCTGGCCGCCGTCCGTGAGCTGCGCGCCGGCCTCGGCGGGATGGGCCTGTCCGACCGCGCCCGCTACGAGATCGAATTCCGGCTCGAGCTCAAGGAGCGGCAGTTCCAGAACGCGCTCGTGCTCACGCATGGCATTCGGGTCGAGGCGCTCGCCGACGACGGCGTGGTGGTCGCCGGGCAGCCGGTGAAGCTGTCGATCGTCGCCGGCAACTACGGTGCGGCGGATGTCACCGTCAAGAGCGTCCGGCTGGCGGGATTCGAGGGCGCACCGGCCGCGTGCACCGGGGCCCTCGACACGAATGGCGCCCTGACGTGTGCGATGGATTTGAAGGTGGGCGCGGTGCCGGTGTCGTCCCCGTACTGGACGCCGCGGACGGATTCGGCGCGCTACGACTTCGAGCCCGGAGTGCCGTTCGGCGTGCCGTTCCGGCCGAGCCCCTTCAAGGCGACGATCGCGCTGTCGATTGCCGGGGCTGACGTCGTCGTGGAGCGCACGGTCGAGTACCGCTACAGCGACCTGTTCGCCGGCGAGAAGCGGATGGAGCTGCTGGTCGGTCCGCCGTTCGACGTCCGCGTCGCTCCGGACATCGCCGTCATCCCGTCCTCGGCCGCGCAGACGCGGCGGGTCGGCCCGGCCGCGCGTCCGGTCGCGCACACCCGGACGATCGAGGTCACCATCAGCAACAACCAGAAAGGGCCGGCCACGGCCCAGGCCTCGCTGCACGCGCCCGACGGCTGGCGGGTCGAACCGGCGTCGGCGGCGGTGGCATTCGCGCGCGAGAACGAGGATGCGACGGTGCAGTTCGCGGTGACGCCGCCGGCGTCGGTCGCGCCGGGTGAGTTCGCGGTCGGGGCCGAGGTCGTCGCCGGCGATGGGGCCGCCTCGTCGAGCGGCTACGAGGTCGTCGAGTATCCGCACATCCACCGGCGGCACGTCGCCGAGGCGGCGGCCACGCGCGTCAAGGTGATCGACGTGCGGATGGCGTCCGGACGTCCGGGTCGGCTACGTCATGGGCGTCGGCGACGCAGGTGCCGCAGGCGATCCAGCAGCTCGGCGCCGAACGTCCACCTCATCGACGCCGCGGAGCTCGCGTCGGGCGATCTGTCGCACTACACCGTCATCGTGACGGGCGTCCGCGCCTACGAGCGCCGTCCGGACCTGCGCGCCAACAACAACCGGCTGCTCGACTACGCCGAGAACGGCGGCACCGTGCTCGTGCAGTACAACAAGCTCGAGTTCAACGAGGCGCAGTACGGCCCGTTTCCGGCCAAGGCCAGTCATCGGACCGGGTCACCGACGAGAACGCCCCGGTCGAGATCCTGGTGCCCGGGCACCCGCTGTTCTCGACACCGAACCGGCTCGGGCCGGAGACCTGGGAAGGCTGGGTGCAGGAGCGCGGCACCGTACTTCCTCGGCGAGCGCGACCCGCGCTATGTCGATCTGCTGCAGTCCACCGATCCGTTTCACTACAACGCGGGCGCGAAGACCGGCGCGCTGGTCGAGGCGCGCGTACGGCAAAGGGCCGCTGGATCTACATCGGCCTGGGCTGTGGCGTCAGCTGCCGGCGGGCACCGTCGGCGCCTACCGGCTGCTGGCCAACCTGATCAGCCTCGGAAAGAAGTAGCCGGCCGCCATGCAGCTTCGACGCCCGAATACGTCGCCTGCGTCCTCAACGAGAACTTCGAGGACGCCAAGGCGCAGTTCCTCGACGCCGCTGATGCGCATCCACTACGCGCATCTCGTCATGCTCACCGAGCAGGGCATCATGCCGGCTGGCGACGCGCGCGCGATCCGGGCGGCGCTCGACGCGCATTTCGACGCGACGAGTTCGCGGCGCGTCGCCTACGACGGCACCTACGAGGATCTGTTCTTCTACGTCGAGCGGCTGATCGTCCAGGGCTGCGGCGAGGAGGTCGCCGGCCGCCTGCACACCGCCCGCTCCCGCAACGACATCGACATGACGATGTACCGGATGCAGCAGCGGGAGCTGGTGCTGGCGGTGCTCGAGCGGCCGCTGGCGGCTGCGGCAGCGTGCTGCTCGACCTCGCCGGCCGCCCATCGTGACGCCGTCTTCGCCGCGCACACCCACACCCAGCCGGCGCAGCCGCGCACCATCGCGCACTATCTGCTGGCGGTCGTCGAGCAGCTCGAGCGCGACGCGGTGCGGCTCGAGGCGGCCTATCGCGAGCACCAACCGAATCCGCTCGGCGCCTGCGCGATCACCGGCACCGGGTTTCCGATCGATCGCAACCGGACGACCGACCTGCTCGGATTCGACGGCGCCACCGGCAATACCTACGGCAGCATCGCGACCGTCGACTACCTGCTGGAGAGCGTCTCGGCGACCACCGTGCTGCTGGCGGGGCTCGGCCGGGTGCGTCCAGGACCTGCTGCTGTGGTGCACGACGGAGTTCGGATATCTGCGCCTCGGCGACGGCTTCGTGCAGTGCAGCAGCATCATGCCGCAGAAGCGCAATCCGGTCGCGCTCGAGCACGCGCGCGCCATCGCCAGCAAGGCGCTCGGCCAGGCCGGGGCCATCGTGCTCGCCGTCCACAACACGCCGTTCGGCGACATCGTCGACACCGAGGACGATCTGCAGCCGCTCGTCGCCTCGATGTTCAAGGACGCCAGCCGGACGGTCGGGCTGGTCGCCGCGGCGATGGCGTCGGCCGAGTTCGATCGGGCGCGGCTGGCGGCGCGCGCCGAGCAGGGCTGGATTACCGTGACCGAGCTCGCCGATACGCTGACGCGCGATCACGGCGTGCCGTTCAAGACCAGCCACGGCATCGCCGTCGCCTTCGTGAGCGAATGCACCCGCCGGCCGGACCTGCCGCGGGCCGAGGTGCTGCGGCAGGTGTGCGCGGCGGCCCTGGGCCGCGCCTGCGAGTACGACGAGGCGGCGCTCGCCCGCCTGCTGAGCGCCGAGCATTTCGTCGCGGTCCGGACGACGCCGGGCGGACCGGCGCCGTCCGAGACGGCGCGGGCGGTGGCCGCGTCGCGGACGCGGCTCGGCGCGGACGCGGCCTGGCGCGATGCGGCGCGGCAGAAGCTGGCCGCTGCGGCGGAGCAGCTGCGCGGTGCCAGCGCCGGACTTTGAGGGGAGTCGGTTGTGAAGGTCGACCTGCTCGTCTTCGGCCCCCATCCCGACGATCTCGAGATTGGCCTGGGGGGAACAATCGCGCTCCATGCGGCGCTCGGCTTCCGGGTCGGCCTGTGTGACCTGACCCGCGGGGAGCTGGGATCGAACGGCACGGTGGAGGAGCGCGAGGCGGAAGCCGACGCCGCGCGCCAGGTGCTCGGCGGCGCCTGGCGCGTCAACCTGAAGTGGCCCGACGGCGGTATCGCCGGCAGCGACGCGCAGATTCTCGATGTCGTCCGCCTCGTGCGCTCGGCCCGGCCGCGCACCGTGGCGCTGCCGTACTGGGACGACCGCCATCCCGATCATCGAGCCGCGAGCGACGTGCTGACCGGCGCGGTCTTCAAGAGCGGGCTGCGCCGCTTCGCGGCCGGCGAAGGGGAGGCCTGGCGCCCCGACTGGGTCTGCTACTACTTCATCAACGACAGCGCGCCCCCCTCGTTCGTCGTCGACGTCTCGGCGCATTACGACACCAAGCGCCGGGCGCTCGCCTGCCACGGCTCGCAGTTTGCGCCGGCGGCTTCCGACAGCGTCGCGACGCGGCTGACGTCGCCGGCGTTCGCGCGGCTGATTGAGAGCCGGGACGCCGGCTACGGCGCCGGTGCGGGTGTCGCCTTTGCCGAGGGGCTCGTGATCCGCGGGCCCGAGCTGCGGCCCCATCTGTTCAGGGCCTGGCAGACCGAGCCCTCCGGGGACCGCCCGTGAACGTCGGCATCGTCTGCTACGCCTCGGTCGGCGGCAGCGGCATCGTCGCCACCGAGCTCGCCAAGTCGCTGGCCGCGCGCGGCCACGACGTGCATGTGCTCAGCGCCGACACACCGTTCCGGTTCGGCGCCTATCAACCCGGGCTGTCGTTCCACCGCGTCTCGACGCCGGCCTATCCGCTGTTTCGCGAGCCGCAATACGTCCTGGCGCTGGCGACGCGGATCGTGCAGGTGGCGCGCGAGTGCGCGCTCGACGTCGTCCACGCCCACTATGCGGTGCCGCATGCGACGGCGGCCTACCTGGCGAAGCAGATTCTGCGGTCGGCGGGGGGCGGGCGCGTGCCGCGGGTGATCACGACGCTCCACGGAACCGACATCACCCTCGTCGGGAGCGACCGGTCCTACGCCGAGACGGTCGCGTTCTCGATCGAGCAGTCGGACGGCGTGACCGCGGTCTCCGAGAGCCTGCGCGCCGACACCTACCGGACGCTGCCGGTGACCAAGCCAATCGCGGTGATCCCGAATTTCCTGGATTGCGAAGGCTACCGCCGCGTCGCCGAGCCGCGCCTCCGGGCGCGGTACTGTCCGGCGGGATGCGAGAAGCTGGTCATCCACGTCTCGAACTTCCGGCCGGTCAAGCGCGTCCCCGCCGTCGTCGAGGTCTTCGCCAGGATCGCGGCCCGGGTGCCGTCGCGGCTGCTGCTGGTCGGCGACGGACCGGAGCTGGGGCCGGCGCTCGACAGGGCGAAAGAGCTCGGGGTGGCGAAGCAGGTGGAATCGCTGGGCGAGCAGGACCAGATCCTGCCGCTGCTGTCGATTGCGGATCTGTTCCTGCTGCCCTCGGCGCAAGAGAGCTTCGGGCTGGCCGCGCTCGAAGCGATGGCCTGCGAGCTGCCGGTCGTGGCCTCGCGGGTCGGCGGCCTGCACGAGGTCATCGAGCACGGGGTCAGCGGATTCCTCCACCCGCTGGATGATCTCGACGGGATGGCGGAAAGCGGTACGGCGCTCCTGACGGACGGCTCCCTCCATGCCCGCGTCGCTGCCGCGGCACGCCGGACGGTCGAGGCGCGGGTACTGTCGCGACCGGGTGGTGCCGCAGTACGAAAGCTTCTATGCGGAGGTCGCGGCCCGCGCCGACGGGGCGTGAACCGGATCGGCCCAGGCTGGTCGGCGCGCAGCCGGAAGCCGGCAGAGACGCGGCGTCGATCCGTTACGAGAGAGTGTCTGGGGCGGGCGACGCCGCAACACCGGCCTCGAGCGCAGCCGCGGCGATTCGCTGCCTGGCTTCCTCGAGGGCGGCCCGGACAGCGCTGGCGCCCTCGAGATCGGCAAGGTCGAGCTTTCGCTCGCGCCCGCCGGTGAACCGTAAGAACGCGAAGCGTGGTCCGATCTCGATCGCGGTGACTTGATCCCACGGCGCGTGGATCGATCGGAACAGCTTGCCGCCGACGTATATGCCCGCCTCGTCCAGCCGGAGTGACAGACGCTTTTCGGCGCGATGAAGAATCCGGCCGTGGAGCAGGCCGAGGGCGAGCATGGCGCAGCCCAGCACGATGGTCGGCCGCGGCAGGTGGTGGGTCAGGTGATACCGCTCGGCGGCCTCGACCAGCAGGACACCGCCGGTGAAGATGTCGATCCAGTCCACGCCGTGATGCGCCGGGCCTGGCGCCTCGGAATTTCGACGGCGCCGGATCGTCCGGACGGCGTGCGCGAAGCTGCCAATCAGCAGCACGCTGCTGACGATCTCGACCACGGCCAGCGCCAGCCCGAATCCGTGGACGCCTCCCGCAAGTGCGTTGAGACCGGCGAAGAGCAGGACGACCGCGGGCGTGGCGTGCTGCATCTTCTGGACGAGCGCCGCCCGGCCGAGGCGCCGGGAGCGGAGGGGGACGACGAGCACGGTGAGGGAGACCAGCCTAAATCGTGACGAGCCAGTGCCGGCCCATCTCGAGCGGCAGGTCCTCGAGCAGCCGGTCGACGAGCGCCGGCCCGTAGCGGTTGAGGAAGAAGACGACCGCCAGCGTCCGTTCCTGCGGGTGGCCGAGCGGAAAGATCTGGGACTGCGCCGCGGTTGAACTGGCGGCGGAGCGTGTCGTCGCGGCGCTTGGCGGCGCTGGATGATCTTGCCGTGCAGCGAGCGGAGGTCGTGCTCCATCTTCGCCACCGTCGTCCGGGCCGCTCCCGCGAGGGTCGGATCGATGGCCGGGATGCGCCTCGATGACGCGCTGCAGCGAGGCGCGGATGGCGTCGTCGGCGTCCTTGCAGCGATTGCTCGATCTCGGGCGGCAGCAGCGACTCGAGCAGCCGGTTCAAGGCCGACTCGTCCTGCGGCCGGAGGTCCGACAGCGGGAACTCGTATTTGCCGAGGAAGCGCGCCGTCGGCGAGTCGATCAGCGTGGCGCTGCCGCGGGGAACATCAGCGGCATCGGCAGGCCGAAGTGCTCGTAGACGCCGCGAAGCTGCCCGAGATACGCCAGTTCGCTCGGCCCGGCGACATAACAGATGGTCGGGAAGAGCGTGTCCTGGACGATCGGGCGGAGCAGCACGTTGGGGCTGAAGCGGGCCGGCGTCCGCTCGGCCTCGCGAATCAGCGCCTCGGCCGTGACCTCGGCGTCGCCGATCACGAAGTGGTCCCCCTGCGCGGCGGATGGCGCGTGCGGACGCCGTCAGGTGGAACAGCGCGAGGCTGTCGGGCTGGGGCACGACCTGGGGCTGTGGCCGAGCGCGGCGAGCGCTCGCCGGCCTCGGCCGCGAGCGCGCGATGTTCGCCCCGGCGTCGCGCAGTTCCCGCGACGAACACCGATGCGCAGCCAGCGGCTTGGCCGCCGGGTCCGCGGACTCGAAGACGACCAGGCCGATGCGGACCGAGCAGCGGATTCGATCCAGCGCGCGAACGCGTGGCCATGCCGATGCCGGGCTGGTAGGCCTCACGCAGCGAGGCCGTCGACCAGGCCTGAAAAGTCGGTCGGCGGCAGCGCCGCCGCCAGGGCGTCGATGCTGACGGCGATCTGCGTCGTCGAGCGCGAGCGCGGCGACGGGCAGTTCGCCCGGCCCCTTCCGGCGCGGCGAGCGTGACGGTGCGCGGCTGGAACTCGGCGTCGAGCACGGTGCAGGCGCGCACCTCTTCCCAGTCGTGGTCCTCGGCGTCCACCCAGAAGACGGGCACGACGGTGGCGCCCCCTCCTCGGCGGACACGCGGCGCGCCAGCTGGAGGGCGGTGACCGCCTTGAGCAATGTGTAGAGCGGACCGCCGAACGCGCCCGCCTGCTGGCCGGTGACGACCGCGACGGTGCCGCGATCGCCCAGCTGCGCCGCCGCCTCGCGCGCCGGCGTTGGCGCGCCGCGGCGCTCCTGCTGGGCGGCGACGATGGCCGCGATGCCGGTGGTGGCGGCGCTGGCCTGGCGTCGCGCGATCGCCTCGCGCCACGCCTGCGGCGCGCCGGATCGCCGGCGTAGAGCGGCGCGATGCTTGTGGAAGTCGTAGGCGTAGTCGCCCGACGAGCGGCCGGATCCATGGGAAGCGCCGCACGTCGACGCCGGCGCGGGTGGCGCCCTCGGCGAGCAGGCGGCGCGAGGGCCGTCGGTGATGGGCTCGGCAGACACGTGGCGACTCTCTCAGAGCCTTCGAAAGCATGTCAAGATAGACTGCCCGGTTTGGACGCGCTCGAGCCGCGGCGGATCCCGCAGCGCCGCAGCGCATGCGTGTCACTGACAGCTGACAGCGACTGTGTTACATTTTTTCGATCCCGCCGAGGAGTCCCGTCACTGACCAGAGACGATCCGTCGCATTCGCACCACCGCCGGCGTTCGGACCCTTCCGGGTCCTGCATCAGATTGGCGTTGGCGCGCTGGGGCCGGTCTTCCGGACCTACGAGCCGACGCGCGACCGCCTGGTCGCGGTCAAGGTGTTCCGCCTCGACGTCATCGCCGGAACAGGCGCAGGCGCTGGCCGACGAGCTCGCCCACGCCGCCGAGGCCGAGCTGTTCATCCGTCCATCGTCGAGCCGATTGCCGCCGGGCATCGAGGGCACGGTCGCGTACCGCGCCGAGGAATACGTCGCCGCCGAGTCGCTCGATGCCGCCATGCGGCACTACGCGCCGGCCGCGCTTCGACAAGGTGCTGCCGTCATCGTCGCAGCTCGCCGAGGCGATCGACTTCGGCGCGTGCCGCCGGGGTCGGCCATGGCGCGCTGCACCCGCGCGACATCTTCGTCACGCCCGACGAGGCGCGCGCCAGCGGCTTCGGGGTCGTCGAGGCGCTGGAGCGGGTCGGGATCCGCGCGCCGGTGCGGCGTCCGTACAGCGCGCCGGAACGGATCGCCGGCGCAGGCGTGGTCCACCCCGGCGGACGTGTTCTCGCTCGCGGCGATCGCCTTCGAACTGCTGACCGGGCGTCGCCCCTCGGGCACCGGCGACGACATCGGCCCGCTGACGGGCGACCACCTGCTCGAGTTCGGCGCCGGCATGCGGGTCGTGCTGGCGCGGGCGATGGACGAGGATCCGGGGCGGCGGTATCCGAGTGCGCTGGCGTTCGCGTCGGCACTCGAGGCGGCGGCGCATGGCGGCCGGGTCAGCGAGGCGATCACGGCGGTCGGCGCGATCAGCGCCGCTTCGGCCGGGGGCGCCCGAGAGGCTGCGGCCGCCAGGGCTGGGAGCGAATCCGGGCGGGCCGGGCTGACAGCGCCTGCGAGCGACGACGATGGCGAGGCGCTGGAACAGGAAGCAGACGATCTGCCGCTCGGCGAACGCGCCGATCACGGACGTTTGGTCGACGAGGACGACATCTCGTCCGAACGCGACGAGGATGCCGCCTACTACGAAGTGACGCGGATGCAGGAGCCGGCAGCGGCCCGGGAACCGACGCTGTTCGATGACGAAGGCGGGGATGCGATCGCCGGCGCCTATGCCGGGGCGGGCGGCCGGGCGCCGGCGCGGCCATACGTCGCGCACGACGCCGCCGGTGCCTACGGAGGAGACGCCGCGACGGCAGGCGCCGACGACTACGGGGCCCGGGCGGTGGCGACCGACACGGAGCGGCCCCGGCCGGCAGCGCTGCCGATCGCGGTCACGCTGATCCTCGGGCTGCTGGTGGGCTTTGCCGCGGGCTACTGGATCGGCTCGCGCGGGCCGGCGCGCGCCACGGTCGCCGGCCCGGCCCAGGCCGCGCCCAGCCCGCAGACCGCGGCCGATGCGGCCGCGCCAGGCCCGTCGCCCCGCGCCTCCGGACAGCCCTTCACCGAACCGGCTGCCGGGGCTCCGCCCTCGACGCCGCCGGCGGTTCCGGATGACGAACCGCCTGCCGGAGGCCGGCAGGCGGCCGCGCCGCGCGACGCCGCGACAGCGCGCCGCGCCGCGGCGCCGGCGGCGACGACCGGCCGGCTGGTCGTGACCTCGACGCCATCGCGTGCCGCGGTGACGATTGACGGCAAGTGGCGCGGGCGTACGCCGCTGACGCTGAACCGGCTCACACTCGGGAAGTACAGCGTCCGCGTCGTCTCGCCGGGCTTCGAGGTGACGACCGAAGAGGTCACGCTGACCGGGTCGACACCGTCCCGCACCGTCGCCCTGCGACTGCAGCGTGCGGCTCCGGCCGCGCGGGCGCCGGCCGCCGCCCGGCCCGCCGCGCCGAGCAATGCCTTCACGGGCTCGGTCTACGTCGATTCACGGCCGCGCGGCGCCCGGATCCTGATCGATGGCCGCCCGATGGGAACCACGCCGGCGCGGATTCCGGAGTTATCGATCGGCTCGCACGTCGTCCGGCTCGAGCTGGCCGAGCATCGCGCCTGGACGACGGCGACGCGGGTCGCGGCCGGCGCGGAGACGCGCGTCGCAGGATCGCTCGAACGAATACGATGAAAGCCACACTCGCACTCGAAAACGGCATCTGGTACGAAGGGGAAGCCGCCGGCGCGGCGGGCGAAACCGGCGGCGAAGTCGTGTTCAACACCAGCATGACCGGCTACCAGGAGGTCCTGACCGATCCGTCCTACGCCGGACAGATCGTCACGATGACCTGCCCCGAGATCGGCAACTACGGCGTCGTCGCCGAGGACGTCGAGTCGCGCGCGCCGCAGGTCGCCGGCTTCATCATCCGCGACGAGTCGCCGGTGGCCAGCAACTGGCGCGTCCGACGGCACGCTGCGCGACTACCTGGTCCGCCACAACATCGTCGCCATCTCCGACATCGACACGCGCGCGCTGACCCGCGTGCTGCGGTCCGCCGGCGTGATGCGCGGCGTCATCGCCACCGGCGACGTCGACCCGCGCGGCGCTCGTCGAGCGGGCGCGCGCGATCGCCGCCGATGGAAGGCGTCGGACCTGGTGCGCGGCGTCACCTGCGAGGCGCCGTTCGACTGGCAGCCGACCGACAGTCCGCGGACGAGTTCGGCCGCAGCGCCGAGCGCCGCGCCGACGCGGCCGCTGCAAGATCGCCGCCTACGACTTCGGCATGAAGTGGAACATCCTGCGCCGCTTCACCGCCACGGCTGCGACGTCCGCGTGTTCCCGGCGACCGCGCCGGCGGCGGAGCTGCTGGCGACGAGCCCGGACGGCGTGTTCCTCAGCAACGGCCCCGGCGATCCCGGCGGCGCTCGGCTACGCCATCGAGAACGCGCAGCGAGCTGGTCGAGGCGGACGTGCCGATCTTCGGCATCTGCCTCGGCCACCAGATCCTGGCGCTGGCGCTCGGCGGCCAGACCTACAAGCTGAAGTTCGGCCACCGCGGCGCGAACCATCCGGTCAAGGAGCTCGAGACCGGCAAGATCGAGATCACCTCGCAGAACCACGGCTTCGCGGTCGATCCCGGCGTCGCTGCCGACGGACGTCGCAGGTCACGCACATGAACCTCTACGACGGCACCGTCGAAGGGCTGCGCCACGAGACCAAGCCGGTCTTCTGCGTGCAGTACCACCCGGAGGCCGCGCCCGGGCCGCACGACGCGGACTACCTGTTCCGGCAGTTCCTCGACGTGATGGAAGCGCGGGGCTGACCGTGCCGCCGCGCTCCGGTCGTGACGTCCGCCCGTCGATCTGATCATGCCCAAACGCACCGACATCAAGCGCGTGCTCGTCATCGGCTCCGGCCCGATCGTCATCGGCCAGGCGTGCGAGTTCGACTACTCCGGCACGCAGGCCTGCAAGGCGCTGCGCGCCGAAGGGCTCGAGGTCATCCTCGTCAACAGCAACCCGGCGACGATCATGACCGACCCGGAGCTGGCCGACCGCACCTACGTCGAGCCGCTGACGCCGGAGGTCCTCGCGCAAGATCATCGAGCGCGAGCGGCCCGACGCGGTGCTGCCGACGGTCGGCGGGCAGACCGCGCTCAACCTCGCGGTCGCGCTCGGCGAGAACGGCATGCTCGAGAAGTACGGCGTCGAGCTGATCGGCGCGTCGGATCGAGGCGATCAAGGTCGCCGAGGACCGGCTGCTGTTCCGCGACGCGATGCGCGACGATCGGCCTCGACGTGCCGCGAGAGCCGCTACGTCCGCACGATCGAGGAGGCGATGGCCGCGGTCGAGACGCTCGGCTTCCCGAGCATCATCCGGCCGTCGTTCACGCTCGGCGGCGTCGGCGGCGGCATCGCCTACAACATCGAGGAGTTCCGCGAGCTCGCCGGCCGCGGCCTCGAGCTGAGCCCGGTGCACGAAATCCTGGTCGAGGAGTCGGTGATCGGCTGGAAGGAGTTCGAGCTCGAGGTGATGCGCGACCGGCGCCGACAACTTCGTCGTCATCTGCTCGATCGAGAACATCGATCCGATGGGCGTGCACACCGGCGACAGCATCACCGTCGCGCCGGCGCTGACGCTGACCGACCACGAGTACCAGCGGATGCGCGACCTCGGCCCGCCGGATCATCCGCCGGGTCGGCGTCGAGACCGGCGGCTCGAACATCCAGTTCGCGATCAACCCGGCCAACGGCCGGATCATCGTCATCGAGATGAACCCGCGCGTGTCGCGGTCGTCGGCGCTGGCCTCGAAGGCGACCGGCTTTCCGATCGCCAAGATCGCCGCCAAGCTCGCGCTCGGCTACACGCTCGACGAGATCCCCAACGACATCACCCGGCTCACCCCGGCGTCGTTCGAGCCGACCATCGACTACGTCGTCGTCAAGATCCCGCGCTGGGCCTTCGAGAAGTTCCCGCGCGCCGACCGCACGCTGACGACGCAGATGAAGTCGGTCGGCGAGGTGATGGCGATCGGCCGCACCTTCAAGGAAGCGTTCATGAAGGCGTTCCGCTCGCTCGAGCTCGGCGAGCAGCGGCCTGCTGTTCGGCCAGACCGCGCAGCGGCCCGACACGATGACCGACGGAGGAAGAAGAGGGGGCGCTGCAGCGCGAGCTGAGCGTGCCCGAACGACCGCCGGATGTGGGCGCTGTTCCGCGCGCTCGACCGCGGCTGGACGGTCGAGGACGCTCCACGAGCTGACCAAGATCGATCCGTGGTTCCTGACCCAGTTCGCCGCAGATCGTCGAGCTGCGGCAGGTCGGCCGGCGCTGGTCGGGCTGCGCGGCATGTCGCGCGACATGCTGCGGACGCTCAAGCGCGCCGGCTTCGGCGATCGCGACCTCGCCGGCGATCCTCGGCATCGACGAGGAGGCGGTGCGCGGCGACGCGGCTCGAGCACGGCCTCGGTGCCGGCCTACAAGCGCATCGACACCTGCGCGGCCGAGTTCGAGTCGTTCACGCCGTACATGTACGGCACCTACGAGAAGGAGTGCGAGGCGGATCCGACGCCGCGCCAGAAGGTGGTGATCCTCGGCAGCGGCCCGAACCGCATCGGCCAGGGCATCGAGTTCGACTACTGCTGCTGCCACGCCGCCTTCGCGCTGCGCGAGGAGGGCTTCGAGACGGTGATGATCAACTGCAACCCGGAGACGGTGTCGACCGACTACGACACCGTCGACCGGCTGTACTTCGAGCCGCTGACCTTCGAGGACGTGATCGCGATCATCGAGCGCGAGCAGGAGGCCGGCGGCGACGTCGCCTGCGTCGTGCAGTTCGGCGGGCAGACGCCGCTCAAGCTGGCGCTGTCGCTGCAGGAGGCCGGCGTCCGGATCCTCGGCACCTCGCCCGACTCGATCGACCTGGCCGAGGACCGCGAGCGCTTCGCGCAGCTGCTGTGGGATCTCGGCATCCCGCAGGCGGCCGAGCGGCACCGCGACCTCGCCGGACGAAGCGCGCGAGGTGGCCGCGAAGATCGGCTTCCCGCTGGTGGTGCGGCCGTCCTACGTGCTCGGCGGCCGGGCGATGGCGATCGTCTACGACATGGGCGCGCTCGATCGCTACATGGTCAACGCGGTGGCGGCCTCGCCCGGGCACCCGATGCTGATCGACAAGTTCCTCGAGGACGCCTTCGAGTTCGACGTCGACGCCGTCGCCGACGCGACCGGCGCGGTGGTCATCGGCGGCATCATGGAGCACATCGAGGAGGCCGGCATCCACTCCGGCGACAGCTCCTGCGTGGTGCCGCCGCACAAGGTCATCGACCGGCACGTCGCGCTGATCCGCGACTACACGCGGCGGATCGCGCGGGCGCTCAAGGTGGTCGGCCTGATGAACGCGCAGTTCGCGATCAAGGACGACACGGTCTACGTGCTCGAGGTGAACCCGCGCGCCTCGCGCACGGTGCCGTACCTGTCGAAGGCGACCGGCGTGCCGCTGGCCAAGGTCGCGGCGCGGGTGATGGTCGGCCGGACGCTGGCGGAGCTCGGGCTGACCGAGGACCTCGAGGTCGCCGGCTTCTTCGTCAAGACGCCGGTGTTCCCGTTCGTGCGCTTCCCGGGCGTCGACACCATCCTCGGCCCGGAGATGAAGTCGACCGGCGAGGTGATGGGCGGCGCCGTCGACGTTCGGCAGCGCCTTCGCCAAGGCGCAGCTCGGCGCCGGCGATGCAGCTGCCGCGCGAAGGGACTGCGCGTTCATCAGCGTCAACAACCACGACAAGCCGGCGGTGGTGCCGATCGCGCGCGACCTGCGCGAGCTCGGCTTCACGCTCGTCGCGACGCGCGGCACGGCGAACTTCCTGCGCGCCCACGGCCTCGAGGTCGAGATCGTCTTCAAGGTCAACGAAGGGCGGCCGCACGTCGGCGACGAGATCCTCAACAACCGCATCCAGCTCGTCATCAACACGCCGCTCGGCCGCGAGTCGTTCTTCGACGACCGCACGTCCGGCGCATCGCGATGATGCACGGCGGTGCCGTGCATCACGACGCTGACCGGCGCCGCCGCCACGGTCAACGCGATCCAGGCGCTCCGCACCGAAGGGCTGACCGTCCGCTCGCTGCAGGACTACCACGCCGAAGCCGCGCTGCGGAAGGGATAGCCGGACGCTGCAGAATCTGACCGCCTGACAACGGACCGCGTCGCAGGTTCTGCGACGCGCGTCGCGTCGCCGCGTGCCGCTCTCCTGATTCATCCGGCTTTCTTCCCTCACCGACGCCGCCCCGGACTTTGCACCGGGGGCAGGCGTGCGGACGCCGGCGGCGCTGGCCGCTCTCCCTCTGCTTGCGGGAACCGTGATTGGCTTGCTATTGCCGGAGCTGCCGGGGTATCGCGTCGCGATCTGCGGGGCCGGTGCGGCGGTGATCTGCCTGACCGCCGCCTGTGGCGCGCTCGGCGACGACGATGGGGCGGTCGTGCTCGCGGGCGTGATCGCGGGATGCCTGGCGGCGGCGTGTCCCTGGGCGTCAGCGCCGCCGGCGCGGCGTATCACCCGCCGCTGCTCGCCTGGTTTGACACCGTGCCGGCGGCGGCGCGCTGGGACCCGGTGTCGATCGCTGGCACGCTCCGCGAGGACGCGAGCCCGGCGTCGTCCGGCTGGTCGCTGGCCGTCGACGGCGGACCGAGGCGTCCGGCCGTCCGGTTCGCGGCGGCGTCCGGGTGTCGATTGGCGGGATGCCGGCGGCGGCGTCAGTCGACGCCTGGCGCGCCGGCCGGCGGGTGCGGCTGTCCGCGGTGGTCCGGAAGCCGACGTCCTACGGCGATCCCGGGGTGCCGGACGACGTCCGGGCGCTTGCCCGGCGCGGCATCGTGCTCGTCGGGTCGGTCAAGAGCGCTTCGCTCGTCGAGGTCGTGTCGCCGGGCAGCGCGCTCGACGAAGCGGCGGCGGCCGCCCGGAGCTGGGCGCGGCGGCGTCTGTCCCGTTACGTCGGCCGGTGGAGCGAGCGTTCCGGCGCGATCGCGGCGGCGATTCT
This sequence comes from uncultured Acidobacteriota bacterium, assembly GCA_963750475.1. Classification (GTDB taxonomy): domain Bacteria; phylum Acidobacteriota; class Vicinamibacteria; order Vicinamibacterales; family 2-12-FULL-66-21; genus JALZOC01. The sequence continues at coordinate 3,505,930 of CAVVQQ010000002.1, read as the reverse complement.
GATTGGCGATCGCTCCGGGCTGTCGGAGGAGGATCAGCGCCGCCTCCAGGAGGCCGGCACGTACCATGTCATCGCGATTTCCGGCGGCAACATCGCAATCCTGACGACGATGTTGCTGGTGGGGATGCGGTTGGCGCGGGTGCCTGACGGAGCGGCGGCGGCGGCGGCGATCGTGGTCCTGCTGTTCTATGGACGGCTGACCGGCGCGAGTCCGTCGGTGTCCCGCGCCGTCGTCGCGGCGTGCGTCTATCTGGCCGGCCGGGTGCTGGATCAGCGGGGGCCGGCGCTGAACGCGCTGGCGGTGGCGGCAGTGGCAGCGGTCGCGTCCTCCCCGACTGTCGTGTTCGACGCCGGATTCATCCTGTCGTTCGGCGCGTCGCTTGGCATCCTGGCGGCGGCGCCGCGCCTGTTCGCGGCCGCCTGGGAGCCGACCAGGAGCGACGAGCGGGCAACGGGCCAGCGGGCGGTAAAGCGGCGGGGCGGTGGAGTGGTCGGACGGTCTCTGACTGTCGTGCTGCTGCGGCGTGCCGGGCGGGGAAGTGTCGCGGCGGCCGCGGGGCTTGCGGCGGCGACGCTCAGTGCGGAACTGGCGATCCTGCCGGTCAGCGCCGCGGTGTTCTCACGGGTCACCTTTGCGGGGCTGGCCCTCAACTTTGCCGCCATTCCGCTGATGACGGTTGTGCAGGCGGCATCGATGGTGACGCTGGGCGTCGCCTCGCTGGTGTCGGTGGCGGGGGCGGCGGCTGCGGACCGGACGGCACAGGCTGCTGGGTGGGTCACGCACCTGGCGGCGTCGTGGCTGGTGCAGTCGGCGGCGCTCGTGGACTATGCACCGTGGCTGGCGCGCGACGTCCTCCCGCCGGTCTGGGGTCTGGTCGCGGCTTATTACACGGCCGCGCTGGTCGGCCTGGCGGGGCGGAGACAGGCGCCGTTCGGCATCGCCGGCGTGGTGATCTGCGCGAGTCTGATGCTGGCGCGAGAGCCGGCGCTCGGACGGGAGGCCGCGGCGGGGCCGGCGCCCGGCTGGATGCGGGTGGTGTTCATCGATGTCGGGCAGGCGGACGCGACGCTGGTGCAGTTTCCGGACGGGCGGGCGATGCTGGTCGATGCGGGGGGCGCGCCGGGATCGGGCTTCGACATCGGCGACCGTGTTGTCGTCGCCGGTGCTGCGGGCGTTCGGCGTCTGGCGGCTCGAGACGCTGGCGCTGACGCATGGCGATCCGGACCACATCGGCGGGGCGCCGGCGATCCTGCGGCGCTTTCGGCCAGGGTCGGTCTGGGAGGGCGTGCCTGTGCCCCCGCATCTCAAGCTGCGCGAGATTCAGGGTGCGGTTGCCGGAGCGGGCGCCGACTGGCGGGACGTGCAGACCGGGGATCGAGAGCGGCGCGGCGCGGTCGGCATCCGGGTGCTGCACCCGCCGCTTCCGGAGTGGGAGCGCCAGCGCGTTCGCAATGACGACTCGATGGTGCTCGAGCTGCGGATCGGCGAGGTCTCGGTCGTCCTGCCGGGCGACATCGGTGTCGAAGGGGAGCGCGCGATCGTGCCCCACCTCGAGCCCGCGCGGCTCGTCGTGCTCAAGGCGCCGCATCATGGCAGCGCGACGTCGAGCAGCGCGGCCTTGATCGCCGCGGCAAACCCCGCGGCGGTGATTTTCAGCGCCGGCCGCGGCAACCGGTTCGGCCATCCGGCACCGGCCGTGGTCGAGCGCTACCGCGCCGCCGGGGCAGCGATTTTCCGGACCGATGAGGACGGCGCGATTACCCTCGAGACCGACGGCCACCAATTGAGGCTCAGCACCTGGGCCCACCCGCAAAGGGGGACACTCATCTTTACGGTAAGTCGTTGATTCTGAAGGTGGAGTGAGGAAAGCACCCCGGATCGCCGAACCCTCACCGGGAACGGTCCTGCCGATCCTGGTAGTTTTTGAAAAATGGCCTGTAGAATCAACGACTTAGCCTAAAGATGAGTGTCCCCCTTGGTGCGGGATTTGACCAGCTCCCACTCAGCGTCCATCTCCTCGAGGGAGGCGTCGTGGACGGACCGGCCGCGGGCCTCGAGCGCGCGCTCGACGGCCTCGAACCTGGCGCTGAACTTCTCGTTGGCCTTGCGCAGTGCCGACTCCGGCTCGATGCCGAGCTGACGGGCGAGGTTGGCGATCGCGAAGAGGAGGTCGCCGACCTCTTCTTCGGCGACGTGCCGGCGTCTCGGTTTCGACGGCACTCCGCACCTCGGCCACTTCCTCTTCGATCTTGGCCAGGACATCCGCGGTGCGCGCCCAGTCGAAGCCGACCGCCGCGACGCGCGAGCCGATCTCGTGGGCGCGGAGCAGCGACGGCATCGCCTTGGGCACGCCGCGCAGCAGCGAGCGGCGTTCGCCGGCGTCCTTCTGCTCCCGTGCCTTGATCTGCTCCCACTGTTCGAGGACCTGGCCCGGGGTGCTGACGTCTGACGAGCCGTCACCGAAGATGTGCGGGTGCCGGCGGATCAGCTTCTCGTTGATCGCGCGCAGGGAATCCTCGACGGTGAATCGCCCCTCGTCCGCCTCGATCTGGGCGAGGAATACCCCTTCGAACAGCAGGTCACCAATTTCGCCGCGGAGCGCCTGGTGATCGGCGCGGTCGATCGCGTCGAGCACCTCGTAGGTCTCCTCGAGGACGAAGCCGCGCAGCGACTCGAGTGTCTGCTCGCGATCCCAGGGGCAGCCGTGCGGGCCGCGCAGCCGTGCCATGATGCCGGCCAGGCGCGCGAATTCCGCACCGGCGCCGGCAGCCGCCGGCGTCGCGGGTCCGGCCGCATCCGGCCTCGTCATGCCCTCGGCTGGTATTTCGCCACCGGGATGGGACGCCGGCGGTATCCCGCCGCTCGATCCACCCTCGCCAGCCCTGGGGCGCTCCTGTCCGGCCATGGGCGATATGCTAGCATTCGAGCGTGGATACTCCGGAAACCGGCCTGACCTTCAGCGGCTTCATCCTGTCGCTGGCCACGACCGCCGCCGTGCATTTCGGCGACATCGCGGATCCCAACACCGGCGAGAAATCGGAGCCGAACCTCGCCGCGGCGGCGCAGATGATCGAGCTCATCGCCATGCTGCAGGAGCGGACCAAGGGCAACCTGATCGAGCCCGAGGAGCGGCTCATGGACGACCTTCTCTACGAGCTGCGGCTGCGGTTCGTCCAGGCGCAGCAGGGAGAATCGCGAATCATCCAGCCCTAGCCAGCGGGCCCGTGTTTCGATCCTTGAAGATCCCAGCGTGAAGGTCACGTTCCTCGGCACTGGCACCTCCCACGGCGTGCCCATGATCGGCTGCGATTGTGCGGTCTGCCGCTCGAACGACCCGCGGGACCAGCGTCTGCGCCCCTCGGTGCTGGTCGAGACCGACGACCGCCAGCAGTTCCTGATCGACGCCGGCCCGGACCTTCGCACCCAGGCGCTCCGTCATGACGTCCGGCGCGTCGACGCGCTCCTGTTCACCCATGGCCACGCCGACCACATTCTCGGCATCGACGAGATCCGCCGCTACAATTCATTGCAGAAGCAGGCGGTGCCCTGTTATGCGGATCCGGTCACCGCCCGCGAGATCCGCTCGGTCTTCGCCTACGCCTTCGACCCCGAGACGCCGCGCGGCGGCGGCCTCCCGGATCTGCAGCTCTTCACGATCGCGGGACCGTTCTGCATCGGCCGCCAGCCGATCGTGCCGGTGCCGATCTTTCACGGCAACCGTCCGATCCTGGGCCTCAGGATGGGAGGCTTTGCGTACCTGACCGACTGCAGCCGCATCCCGGACGAATCCTGGCCGCTCCTCGAGGGTCTGGACGTGCTCGTTCTCGACGCGCTCCGGGATCGGCCGCACCCGACGCATTTTTCCTTGTCCGAAGCGCTCGCCGCCGCCGGCCGGATCGCCGCGGCGCGAACGTTCTTCACCCACATGTGCCACGACCTCGGCCACGCCGCGACCTCAGCCCGGCTGCCGAGAGGCGTCGAGCTGGCCTATGATGGGCTGGTCGTGACGGTTGGAACGTAACCGCCGAGTGGAGCGCGTGCCGGGAACGCCCGTGGCCACGGACCCTCGCAGCCGGCATTCCCTTTTAGGGTGGGTGACCAGACAACCCGGCAGAACCGGGAGGAACCGAACCCGGCAGAACCGAACCCGGCAGAACCGAACCAGGCAGAACCCAGCAGAACCGAACCCGGCAGAACCCGGCAGAACCGAACCCGGCAGAACCCAGTAGAACCGAACCCGGCAGAACCCAGCAGAACCGAACCCGGCAGAACCCAGCAGAACCGAACCCGGTAGAACCAGACAGCAGAACCCCGTAGAACCTTGTAGAACCCTGTAAATCCTGTAGAACCTGTGAACGTCGCCACCTACCCCGACGATGCGCCGCCGCGCTGGCCGCAGCCGGTGCTGGCCCTCGGCAACTTCGACGGCCTGCACCGCGGCCACATGAAGATCATCGATCGGGTCCGCCGGCGGGCGGGCGAGCGCGGGGGCACGCCGGCGGCGATGACGTTCGAGCCCCATCCGCCGCGCGTCCTCCGCCCGGACAAGGCGCCGCCGCTGCTGATGACCACGCGAGCAGAAGCTTGAGGCGCTGGGGCGTGCCGGCATGGAGGGCGTGGCGGTCGTCCGCTTCACGCCGCGAGCTCTCGCGGTGGGATCCCGAAGCGTTCGTCCGCACCGTGCTGGTCGAGTGGCTGCGGGTCGCCGAAGTCTGGGTCGGCGCGAATTTCCTGTTCGGGCACGAGCGTGCGGGCACCTTCACGGTGCTGCGCAGCCTGGGCGCCCGCTACGGGTTCCGCGCCGAGAAGATCGATCCGGTTCGCTACAAGGACTTCGTCGTCAGCAGCACGCGGATTCGCCGGCTGGTCGGCGAGGGACGGGTCGACGAGGCGGGAGCGCTGCTCGGCCATCATTACTTCATCGACGGCACGGTCGACGCGCGGCGCCGGCCGCGGGCGCGGACTCGGGTTTCCGACCGCGAACCTCGAGACCGAGAACGAGCTGGTTGCCGCCGTCGGGGGTCTACGCGACGACCGCCTCGGTCGACGGCATTCGTCCATCCCTCGATCACCAACATCGGGATGCGGCCGACCTTCGGCGACGTCGATCGGCTGGTGATCGAGACTCATATCTTCGATCTCGATCGCGACCTCTACGGCCAGCCGCCTCCGGCTGTCGTTCGTCCAGCGGCTGCGCGACGAGCGCGCGTTCCCGGACGTCGACGCGCTCCGTGGCGCAGATCGAGGCCGACTGCCGCAGCGCGCGGCGGCTGTTCGGGCGGATTTCGCTGTAGAATCGTGCCGTATGTCCGAACCGAGCGGGACCGAGGACGAGTCGACCTGGTCCTGCGATTTCCGTGCCAGCCGCGGGGCCGTTTGCGCGAGTCGCTGCCGGAACTGGCCGGCGAAGGTCGCGGCGTCTTCAGCGACAACGACGCACGACGGCGCCGCCGTGTCGGCGGCCGCTCGAGGGCGTCGCCGCGCAGGTCGCCGCCGTCCGCCGGCGGCGACGACATCGAGTTCGAATTCCGCCAGGTCGACGGAGAGCTGCTGATTCGGGCGCGCTGCGGCGCGCCGGACCGCCGACGTCGTGCGTCCGCTGGCGGCGCTGACCGCTCCGCGTCACCGACGCGCCGTACATTCCTGTCCGATGCGCCTTTACAACACGCTGACCCGCCGCGAAGAAGACTTCGCGCCCTCCCGCGACAACCAGTCCGCATGTACACCTGCGGCCTGACGGTCTACGCGCGCGGGCATATCGGCAACTTCCGCACCTTCGTCGCGGTCGACGTCCTGCGCCGGGCGCTCCGCTACCAGGAGGGCTTCGACATGCTCGCACGTCATGAACTTCACCGACGTCGACGATCGCGACCATCCTCGAATCGCAGCAAGGCCGGCGTGCCGCTGCGCGAGTACACCGACCGCTTCATCGCCGCCTTCCGCGAGGACGCCGCGGCGCTCGGCCTCGAGCCGGTCGAGCAGCAGCCCCGCGCGACCGACCACGAGAACATCGCCGCGATGGGCGAGACCATCAAGGCGCTCGAGCAGAACGGCCACACCTACACGAGCGACGGCTCGATCTACTTCAAGATCTCGACCTTCCCCGATTACGGCAAGCTCGCGCGTCTCGATCACTCCGGCATCAAGAGCGGCGCGCGCATCGACTGCGACAAGTACGACAAAGACGACGCGCGCGACTTCGTGCTCTGGAAGGCGACGCAAGCCAGGCGAGCCGGCGTGGGATCCGGGCATTCGGCGCAGGGCCGTCCCGGCTGGCACATCGAGTGCTCGGCGATGGCGCTGCGGCTGCTCGGCGAGGCGCCGATCGACATCCATGCCGGCGGCGTCGACCTGATTTTCCCGCATCACGAGAACGAGATCGCGCAGAGCGAAGGGGCGACCGGCAAGCAGTTCTCGCGCTTCTGGGTCCACGTCGAGCACCTCATGATCGACGATGAGGAGGGGACGACGAAGGGGGCCGAGAAGATGTCGAAGTCGCTCGGCAACGTCTTCAACCTCGACGACATCGTCGAGCGCGGCTTCCGGCCGTCAGCGCTGCGGTACCTCTACCTCGGCGTCCACTACCGCAAGCAGCTGAAGTTCTCGTGGACGGCGATGGCCCAGGCGGAGGAGTCGCTCAAGCGGCTGACCGATTTCCTGGCGCGCCTGTCCGGGCTGCGGCCGGGCGGCGCCCACGCCGCCATCGAGCGCGGCACTCGAGCGAGGCGCGCGGTGCCTTCGGCGACGCACATCGCTCGCACGACATCAACACCGCGGCGGCGATTGGCGTGATGTTCGAGCTGGTGCGGACGCTGAACTCGGCGATCGACGCCGGCGAGCTCAGCGACGGCGACGCGCCGGCGGTCCGGGACGACATTCGCCGACTTCGACCGCGTTCTCGGCGTCCTCGTCGCTGCGCCGCGCCGAGGACGCGCGGCCGCCGGTCCCGGTCGCGGAGATCGAATCAGCTGATCGCGGCCCGGCGCGCTGCCCGGCTGGCGCGCAACTTCGCCGAGGCCGATCGCATCCGCCAGGATCTCCTGACGCGCGGCATCGTCCTCGAAGACTCCGGACGACGACGCGGTGGAAGCAGGGTTAGCCGCGTGAAGCGAGTGCAGACAGCCAGGACGCCCAGGTGAACGCGACCGGAGATCAAAACCTCGCTGCCCGGCCCGAAGGCCAGGGCGATCATCGAACGCGACCAGAAGTACGTCTCCCCCTCCTATACCCGCGACTATCCGTTCGTCATCGCCCGCGGCGAAGGGGCGATCGTCGAGGACGTCGACGGCAACCGCTTCCTCGACTGCGCCGCCGGCATCGCCGTCAATTCCACCGGCGTCTCCCATCCCGACGTCGTCGCGCGCCATCATCGAGCAGGCGAAAAAATTCATTCACATGTCGGGCACCGACTTCTACTACGAGCCGCAGGTCAGGCTCGCCGAGCAGCTGGCGGCGCTGGTGCCGATCGACGGGGAGGTGCGGACGTTCTTCGCCAACTCGGGCACCGAGACGACCGAGGCGGCCATCAAGCTGGCGCGGTATCACACCAAGCGGCAGGCAATCATTGCCTTCATGGGGGCGTTTCACGGGCGATCGCTGGGGGCGCTGTCGCTGACCGCGAGCAAGGCGATTCAGCGCCGCGGGTTCGCGCCGTTCATGCCCGGCGTGTACCACGCGCCGTACCCGGACACCTATCGCTTCAAGGGCAGCGCCGACGCCTGCGCGGAGCAGTCGCTGTCCTTCATCCGCGATCAGCTGCTGGTCCATCTGGTCCCGCCCGACGAGGTCTCGGCGATCGTCGTCGAGCCGATTCAGGGTGAGGGCGGATACCTGGTGCCGCCCGCGGCGTTCCTGCAGGGGCTTCGCGAGCTGGCCACCGAGCACGGCATGCTGCTCGTCGCCGACGAAGTGCAATCGGGCATGGGCCGGACCGGCCGGATGTTCGCCTGCGAGCATTTCGGGCTGAAGGCCGACATCGTCAACATCGCCAAGGGCATTGCGTCGGGGCTGCCGCTCGGGGTGACGTGCGCCCGCGCCGAGATCATGAGCTGGCCGCCGGGGGCGCACGCGAGCACGTTCGGCGGCAATCCGGTGTCGTGCGCGGCGGCGAACGCGACCATCACGCTGCTGAAGAATTCGCTCGTCGCCAACGCGGCGGCGGTCGGGGCGTATCTGATCGAGGGACTGCGGGCGCTGCAGGACAGGCATCCGCTGATCGGCGACGTGCGGGGCAAAGGGCTGATGATCGGGATCGAGCTGGTGCGCGATCGCGAGACGAAGGCGCGCGCCGTCGAGGAGCGCAATGCGCTGGTCCAGGCGATGTTCAGACGGGGCGTGCTGGTGCTTGGAGCGGGCCGGAATGCGATCAGGCTCGCCCCGCCGCTCGTGCTGACCCGAGCGCAGGCGGACATCGTCCTCAAGCTGTTCGACGAAGCGATGGGGGAGGTTCGTCGCCAGTAGCCCGCTTCCAGCTTCCCGCTTCCCGCTTCCCGCTTCCAGTTTCCAGCTTCCCGCTTCCCGCTTCCCGCTTCCCGCTTCCTGCTTCCTGCTTCCTGCTTCGCGCTTCCTGCTTCCTGCTTCCCGCTTTCGGCGACTGAGACAGCCACTGGCGAACTGGTCCGTGGCGACTGAACTGGCTGGCGACCGGTCACTGGCAACGTGGCGGCTGGATTGCGTCTGCCGGCGGCGATGTCGAAGGAGCGGCAAGCGCTCGGAAAAAGCGGTGAGGAACTCGCCGTCGCGGAGCTGCGGCGGCGGGGGTACGCAATTCTTGCCCGGCGCTACCGCACGCGGCATGGCGAAATTGACGTCATCGCGGACGACGACGGCACCGTGGTGTTCGTCGAAGTCAAGTCCAGGGTCTCGGCGGCGTACGGCGGTGCGGCCGCGGCGGTGACGCTCCTCAAGCAGCGGCGGCTGACGGCGATGGCGGTGCGGTACCTGGCAGCGAAGGGCTGGCTGGCTCGGCCGTGCCGGTTCGACGTCGTCGCCATCGAGGCGGTTCCCGGGCGCGTCCCTGAGGTGTCGCACTACCGGTCCGCCTTCGACGCCAAGGGGGACACTCATCTTTAGCGTAAGTTGTTGACGCGTATGAGCAAGTGTCGAAATGCCGGTGGATCGTCCGCGGCCGACGCGTGGCGGCGCCCGCTCAGCCGCGCTGGCGGTTGATTGACGATCGGGCGCGATGTTATGATGTGTTTTCAGGGGTGAGCGGGAATAACTCAGTGGTAGAGTGCGACCTTGCCAAGGTCGAAGTCGCGGGTTCGAATCCCGTTTCCCGCTCCAATTTTGAAACGTCGCGGCCTGTGGCCGCTCCTGCGCGCTACACTACGCAAGCGCTTCGACGCTTGCTCCGTTCCGCGCGCTGGTGAACGTCGCGGCCCGTGGCCGCTCCTGCGCTCTCCGCTCCGTCGGCGCTTCGACGCCGACGCCGCGCCGAGCGCTGGTTTTGAAACGGCCGGCGCCGTGCGCCGGCCTGCGCGCTACACTACGCAAGCGCTTCGACGCTTGCTCCGTTCCGCGCGCTGGTGAACGTCGCGGCCTCCGGGACTCTTCTACTGATGCTTCACCTGACCTGCCGCCGGACACGCTGTTGTCCGTGTCCTTAGGACGCGGCGGGATCCTTCGTACAACCAAGTTCCGACCGGCGCCGTCGCCAAGTGGTAAGGCAGAGGTCTGCAAAACCTCCATCCCCGGTTCAAATCCGGGCGGCGCCTCCAATTTTCCTCTTCGCTCGGTGGGGCCCCTTTCGATTCCCCACCTCGCTGCGCGCTCGCGGTCGCCGTCGGCGACTGCGCTCCGCCGCTCGCTTGCGGCCGCAGGCGCCCGTGATTCCGCCAATTCCCCCGTTCGCTCGGTGGGGCCCCTTTCGATTCCCCACCTCGCTGCGCGCTCGCGGTCGCCGTCGGCGACTGCGCTCCGCCGCTCGCTTGCGGCCGCAGGCGCCCGTGATTCCGCCAATTCCCCCGTTCGCCTCGGTGGGGCCCCTTTCGATTCCCCACCTCGCTGCGCGCTCGCGGTCGCCGTCGGCGACTGCGCTCCGCCGCTCGCTTGCGGCCGCAGGCGCCCGTGATTCCGCCAATTCCCCCGTTCGCTCGGTGGGCCCCTTTCGATCCCCGCCTCGCTGCGCGCTCGCGGTCGCCGTCGGCGACTGCGCTCCGCCGCTCGCTTGCGGCCGCAGGCGCCCGTGATTCCGCCAATTCCCCCGTTCGCTCGGTGGGCCCCTTTCGATTCCCCACCTCGCTGCGCGCTCGCGGTCGCCGTCGGCGACTGGCGGCCCGCGAATGGCTGGTGTTGTCGGGCATCGCCGAGCGGCTGCGCGTCGAGGCGCCGTTCCGGGACAGCCTCGACGCCGGCAAGTTCGAGGTCAGCGCCCGTCTGACGAATCAGGCGACGGTCTCCGTCGGCGCCCGGGTCCAGCGCAATCAGCTGACGCGGCTGTGGTCGCGGTCGCTGACGGTGCAGGTGGCGCTGAAAAGCCGCCAGTGACGAGCGCTCTCGATGACGGCGGCTGTCGCGTTTGACGTCAGCCCCGCCGGACCCTAAGATCAAGGGGTCGCTCGTCACCGCCCTCGTCTCCGGCGGCACCCCGTCCGCCCCCGCACGTTTCGTGGTCGTCGCTTCTCTGGCCTCTCTCCGGTGTCGTGCCGCCATCTGGAGGGGTGAAACACGATCACCGCATCGGCAGCTGCAGCGGCACGCTGATTCTGACCACGACCCGTGTCGCCTTCGAGTCGACCGACGAGAAAGACGACTCGCGTCAGTGGCAGCTGCTCGACATCAGGGAAGTGGAGCAGACCGGCGCTTACAAGCTCAAGGTCGTGCCCGCGCTTGGCGACGACTTCAACTTCGAGCTGACCGGCAAGGGGATGGACACCGGTGAATTCCGCCGGCTGGTCGACCGGATCGCCCGCGCGCGCGCGCGATGAGGTCCTCGACGCCGCCCCGCTCCGTCCGCAAGCCCGCCACCCTGGCCACCTCTGCGGCGCGCCCTCCTGCCACCCGCCGCGCCATTCAACGTTCGTGATAGCGTGACGACCAGCGGCCGGAAGGCGCATGCATGAGACAAACCGGGAACGGCAGAGATCCGCTGTGGTTCAAGGACGCCATCATCTACGAGCTGCCGGTCAAGTCGTTCTGCGACGGGAACGGCGATGGCATCGGCGATTTTCAGGGTCTGCACGGGAAGCTGGACTACCTGCAGAACCTCGGCGTGACCTGCCTGTGGCTGCTGCCGTTCTTCCCGTCCCCCTTGAAAGACGACGGCTACGACATCGCCGACTACGTCAACGTGCATCCGGCCTACGGATCGCTGGACGACTTCAAGGTGTTCCTGCAGGCGGCGCACGCGCGTGGCCTGCTGGTGGTCATCGAACTGGTCCTCAATCACACCTCTGATCAGCATCCCTGGTTCCAGCGGGCGCGGCTGGCTTCGCCCGGGTCGCCCGAACGCGACTACTACGTGTGGAGCGATACCTACCAGCGCTATCAGGAGGCGAGGATCATCTTCGTCGACACCGAACAGTCGAACTGGACGTGGGATCCGGTCGCGCAGGCGTACTACTGGCACCGGTTCTTCCATCATCAGCCGGACCTCAACTACGACAATCCGGCGGTCGTCCGCGAGATGTTGTCGGTCCTGGACTTCTGGCTCGACCTCGGCGTCGACGGTTTCCGCGTCGACGCGGTGCCGTACCTGGTCGAGCGCGACGGGACGAGCTGCGAGAACCTGCCGGAGACGCACGCGATCCTGAAGACCGTTCGCGCGCACATCGATGCGCGGGCGCCCGGCCGGATGCTGCTGGCCGAGGCCAACCAGCTGCCGGCCGACGTGCGGGCCTACTTCGGTGACGGCGACGAGTGTCACATGGCCTATCACTTCCCGCTGATGCCGCGCATCTTCATGGCGGTGCACCTCGAGGACCGGCAGCCCATCACCGACGTCCTGGAAGGCACGCCAGAGATTCCCGACAGCTGCCAGTGGGCGCTGTTCCTGCGCAACCACGACGAGCTCACCCTCGAGATGGTGACCGACGACGAGCGCGACTACATGTACCTCGCCTACAGCATGAATCCGCAGGCGCGCCTCAACATCGGCATTCGCCGGCGCCTCGCCCCGCTCGTCGGCAACAGCCGGCGCCGGATCGAGATGCTGGTGGGGCTGCTGCTGTCATTGCCCGGCACGCCGATCATCTATTACGGCGACGAGATCGGCATGGGCGACAATCTCTACCTCGGCGACCGCAACGGCGTGCGGACACCGATGCAGTGGACCGGGGATCGCAACGCCGGCTTTTCGTCCGCCGACCCGGCCCGGCTGTACAGCCCGATCGTCATGGACCCGGTCTACGGGCATCAGGCGGTCAACGTCGAATCGCAGGAGAGTGACGCCGCCTCGCTGCTCTTCTGGATGCGGAACATGATCCGGCTGCGCAAGCAGTTCACGGTCTTCGGCCGCGGGACCATCGAGTTCCTGCGGCCGGCCAACGGCCGGGTGCTCGCCTACGTGCGCCGCTACGGCGACGACCTGATTCTCTGCGTCGCCAACCTCGCCCGGACGGTGCAGCCGGCCGAGCTCGACCTCGGCGCCTTTGCGGGCCTCACCCCGGTGGAGATGCTGGGGTTCACCGAGTTTCCGCCGATCGGCACCGCCCCGTATTTCCTGACGCTTGGGCCGTATGGCTTCTACTGGTTCGAACTTCAGCATTCAGGACGCTGACGCCGCGGCGTCGCGGGCCGATATCGTGGTCGCGCTGACGAGCTACAACGACGTCCGGACGATCGGCGCCGTCGCCCGTGCGGTGCGGGACGGGCTGGCCCGCTACTTTCCGTCGAGCGCCGTGCGGGTCGTCCTCGCCGACGGCGGGTCCACCGACGGCACGCGCGAAGCGGCGCGCGCCGTGCTGGCCCCGGCCGCGCTCCAGGAAGTGGAATACGACCGCGGGGCTGAGCTCGGCGAGCTGCCGTATCACGGACACCCCGGGCACCTCGCGGCCATCCGGGCGATTCTGCAGACCGCCCACCGCGCGAACGCGCGAGCCTGCGCGGTCATCGACGGGGGGGTGCGCGCGGCCGAACCGGAGTGGATCGAGCGGCTGATCGCGCCGGCGCTGACCGGTGAGTTCGATTACGTGTCGCCGTATTACGCCCGGCACGTCACCGAGGGAGCCCTCACCAAGGGCATCGTCTATCCGATGTTCCGGGCGCTCTACGGCGTCCGGCTGCGCCAGCCGGCCGCGCTCGAATTCGGCTGCTCCGGGCCTCTGGTGGCGCACTACCTGGAACAGGAGTGGTGGGACGTCGAGCAGGCGACGACCGGGATCGACATCTGGCTGGCGGTTGCCGCCGCGTGCGGAAAGTTTCGGATTTGCGAGGCGGCGCTCGGCCCGCGCGGCGCGGGACCGCGCGTCGCCGCCGCCGATCTGAGCACGACCGTCGCGCAGGTGGTCGGGTCGGTCTTCGCGGATCTGGAGGGTCGCCTCGACCTCTGGCAGCGGGTCCGGGGATCGGTCGCGGTCCCGGTCGTCGGCGCGGCCGCCGCGGCGGGCCCGGGCGCGCCGGCGCTGAACCTGGAAGGGCTGATGGAGTCGTTCCGGCTCGGCTACCGGGAGCTCCGGGAGATCTGGACGTGGCTGCTTCCGCCGCGGACGATCGTCGAGCTGCGCAAGCTGACCGAGCTCGGTCCCGAACGGTTTCGTTTCGACGATCGGTTCTGGGCGACGATCGTCTACGACTTCGCGCTCGGCTACAGCCTGCGCGTCATGCCCCGCGATCAGCTGCTGCGGTCGCTGACGCCGCTGTATGCCGGGTGGCTCGCGTCGTTCGTCCTGCAGCTGACGGGCGCAGAGGCGGCGCAGATCGACGAACGCGTCGAGCAGGTCTGCGTCGGATTCGAAATGGAGAAGCGCCACCTGATCTCGCGGTGGCGGTGGCCGGAGCGGTTTCGCTGAGGCGTCGGCGTCGAACCGGTGTAGACATGAAGAGGAGCAGCCATGTGGGCACACGCTGATCGCATCCTGGAGCAGGCCACGACCCAGATCTCCGATCACATCGCGAATTTCCTGCCCGGTCTGCTGGTCTCGCTGATGCTGATGCTGGCGACCTTCGTGGTGGCGCTGCTGGCCCGCCTGGTGCTCGTCCGGGCGCTGCGCGGGCTCGAGTTCGACCGCCGCGCCGAGCAGTGGGGGCTCGAGCCGATCGTCGGGTGGCTGGCGGCCAGCCCATCGGTCGCCGTCGCGCGGGTGGTCTTCTGGACGATCGTGATTCTCGGCCTGCTGGTCAGCCTCACCACTCTCAATGCCGCGATCCCGTCGCTGCTCGCGCTGTCGGTGTTCCAGTACACGCCGCACCTGCTGGCGGCGCTGCTGATCCTCATTGTCGGGGCGGTGGCGGCGCGGCTCCTGGCCCGGTCGGTGCTGATCGGCGCCGTGAACATGCAGATCCAGTCCGCCCGGCTGCTGAGCCTCGCGGTCAAATGGATGGTGCTGCTCATCGCCGTCGCGATGGCGCTCGAGCATCTCGGCATCGGCCGGACCGTGCTGCTGCTGTCATTCGCGATCCTGTTCGGCGGGCTCGTGTTCGCGGCGGCGCTGGCGGTCGGGCTCGGCGCGCGCGACGCCGTCAGCCGGACGATCGAGCGCCAGCTTCGCAAACCGGGGCCCCCGGACGACACCGTGAATCACGTCTGAGCAGCGGCGCGGCGGGGTCGCGGCACGCGATACGATCCACTCACCCCTGGCACTCGGGAAAACGATCCTGCGCGTCGGCTGGCGGCGGCTCCTTGCCAACTGAGAGCTTCATGCGTGCCCTGAGGCTCGCCCTAGCCCCGCGGTCGGCCTGACTCCCGGTCCGGGGCCCGCCCGACCGTGGCCGTTTCGATCAGGGTGCCGTCGGCCAGGCTGGTAGTGATCGACAGGACGCCGCCGTTGGGAAAGTACACCTGGGTGACCGGCCGCCCCTCCCTGTGCAGGACATCCCGGAAGACCTGCTGTTCGGTTGTCAACTCGGGCGACAGGCGCTCCAGAACGGCCGCGGGCAGCGAGCGCAGCAGGAGGTTCTCGGGACGACGGCGTGGGGACGGGCGGGCGGTCGCGGGCTTCTTGGCCAAGGCGGAGGACTCCAAAAGAACGTCGCGAAATGAGGGCGGTCGCGCCCGAGCCCTGGGTGGCTCGCGCGCTCAGCGCGCGTCGGCTCGCTCCAGCCGCCGGATCTTGATGTCCTTGAGCGCCGCCCTGGTGCGATAGGAGGCGATGCCGAGCGGCTTGGACGGCTCGACCTCGATGCGCGTCGAGACCGTCACGCCGGCAAGGGCCTGGCTGACGATCGGTCGATCGTCCAGCCAGGCCTCGATCTTTTCCGGCGTGACGCGGATGCGCACGCCGTACCAGCGCCCGGACTCGAACTCGATCGACTGCGACGTGTCGTTCTCGGACGCGTCGCGGCCGCTGAGGCTCGACAGGCCGACCGTCGTGCCGCCCCAGCCGCCGAGGATCAGGGAGCAGAACTCGTCGCCGACCGGAAACGTGATGCCGGCGAAAAAGTCGCTGCCCTCGATGCGCATCGCCTGCAGGCTGAGCTCGTAGCGGCTCGTCGGCAGTGCTTCGCCCGACCACGTCACGCCCGTCAGCGCTCCGCCAGGCTCGAGGACGATGCGCCCGTCCTGGACGCTGACGCCGCCGCCGCGGGCGAACTTCGTCGGCTGCCAGGCGCCGAGGGAGGTGCCGTCGAACAGCGGCCGCCAAGCGGTCGCGTCGGCGCTGGCGGTCTGGGCCAGGGCGGACGCAGGGCCGGCCAGAACCACCGCCATCGCCAGGGCCGGGAGCAGGAGTCGTCTTCCGGGGCGTGCGTTTGTCAGCATCTCTCGATTCTAGTCCGAGGCCAGATTCCACGGACGAGGGCGGATGGCACCTGAGATGCCCGGCGCGGCCAGCCATGGAGGACAGTTCGGGGCTTCCGTGTGGGTCCGTGTCATCCGTTCGACCCGCGGCCGGTGGCAGCCGCCGGCCGTATAGCCGGGATGGCTCTCGACGCGCCATTCGCTGTATCATGTTGGTCTGCCTCGTCATCAACGCCCCCTTCGAGGGCCTTCGGATAGGACACTATGGCGAACACACCCAAAGACGGCTCGGACAAGATTGAACGCCGCGACTTCCTGAAGAAGACCGGGACGGTGGCGGGCGCGATTGCGGTCGGCTTTCCCGGCATCATCTCCGCGCAGACGGTCACCAATGCGGTCAAGATCGGCCTCGTCGGCTGCGGCGGGCGCGGCAGCGGCGCCGCCGGCCAGGCGCTGACCGCCGATCCCAACAACGAGCTCACTGCGGTGGCGGACATCGACGAGGCGATCGTCGAGACCGCCGCGACGCGGCTGCGCGGCAGCGCGAAGTTCGGCTCGCGCGTCAAGATCGATCACGCCTTCTTCGGCCTCGACGCCTACGACAAGGTCATCAACAGCGGCGTCGACGTCGTCCTGCTCGCGACTCCGCCGGGCTTCCGGCCGCAGCACCTGACCGCGGCGGTCAACGCCAACAAGCACGTCTTCTGCGAGAAGCCCTGCGCCACCGACGCTCCCGGCGTCCGCGACGTGATGACGGCGCAGAAGCTGGCGCAGACCAAGAACCTCGCGCTCGTCGCCGGCTTCTGCTGGCGCTACAACAACATGATCCAGGACGCCGTCCAGCAGGTGCGCAACGGCGCGCTCGGCCGGCTGGTCTCGCACTACTCGACCTACTACACCAATCCGGTCAAGCCGATGCCCCCCGAGAGCGCCCGTCCCGCCGGGATGAGCGACATCGAGTGGCAGATCCGCAACTGGTACAACTTCGTGTGGCTGGGGGGCGACAGCCTGGTCGAGCAGGCGGTCCACAACGCCGACAAGATCATGTGGCTGATGAAGGACGAGCCGCCGGCGAGCGTCGTCGCGATCGGCGGCCGCGCCGTGCCGGCCAACGGCGGCAACATCTTCGATCACTTCTCCGCCAACTACGTCTGGCCGAACGGCTACCGCGTGTTCCTCGAGAACCGGCAGTCGACCGGCTGCTATAACGGCACGCTCGACTACGTGATGGGCACCGAGGGCACGCTGTTCCTCGGCCAGGGGCAGCCGCGCATCGAGACTCCGGACGGCAAGGTCAAGTGGCAGTTCCAGGGAGAGGAGTACGACATGTATCAGCGCGAGCACGATGTGCTGTTCGCGTCGATCCGCGCCGGCAAGCCGAAGAACGACGACCTCAACCTGGCGACGAGCACGATGCTGGCGATGATGGGCCGCGATGCGGCGTATTCCGGACAGCAGCTCACCTGGGAGCAGGCGCTGAACTCGCCGCTCTCCCGGGTGCCGAAGCCGGTCGAGTGGAACGCCAAGCACGAAGTTCCCGGTCTGGCGATCCCCGGCCAGACCAAGGTCCTGTAACGCGGCCATGACGCGTCGTTTCCTGGTGGTCTTCGCCGCGGCGCTGGTCGCTGCGGCGGAGACCGCATCTCTGGCCCTTCCCCAGGCCGGCGCCACGCCGGACCCCAAGCAGATGGCGGCGGTCGAGGGCATCCGCGCGCGCATCGAAGAGCGGGCCGCGAAAGATGCCCAGCCGGCGGCCGCCTACACGGTCACGATTCCGAATACGACCGTGACCTACGGGATGGCGCCGATCCCGGCGGGGGAGTTCACGATGGGCTCCTCGGCACCAGACGCGAAGCCGGACGAGCAGCCGGCGCACAAGGTGCGCCTCGATGCGTTCTGGATGCAGACGCACGAAGTGACGTGGGATTCGTACCTGATGTTCATGTTCGCGGATCAGGCGCAGGAGGTCGGGCATCCCGACACCGTCGTCGATGCCCTCAGCCGGCCGACCGCCCCGCATCTCGAGATGAGCTTCGGCCGCGGTAACAAGGGCTTCCCGGCGATCAGCATGACCCAGCATGCGGCGAACAAATACGCCGAGTGGCTGAGCGCCAAGACCGGCGAGTACTACCGACTCCCTACTGAAGCCGAGTGGGAATATGCCTGCCGCGCCGGGACCGAGACGGGGATCGGCGCGGGCGCCCTGGGCGACTACGCGTGGTATCTCGAGAACTCGCCGGTGCCGCCGTTCACGGCCGGAACGTATCACAAGGTCGGCAGCAAGAAGCCGAACGCCTGGGGGCTCTACGACATGCTCGGCAACGTCATGGAGTGGACGCTCGATCAGTACGCGCCCTATACCGCCGAGCCCGCCGTCAACCCGTGGGTGATGTCGAAGACGTCGTATCCGCATGCGGTGCGCGGCGGCTCCTGGCACGATCCGGCCGGCGCCGTGAACTGCACCGTGCGCGTCGCCTCGGAGGCGATGTGGAAGATTCTCGATCCGCAGCTGCCGAAGAGCGTGTGGTACATGACCAACGCGCAGTGGCTCGGTTTCCGACTGGTCAGGCCGGCGAAGCTGCCGAGCGCCGAGGAGATGTACCGGGCGTGGAACAACGGGGTGGCCATCGATCCGTATTAGTTACGGCGGGGCGGCGGTCATCGGCTGGAAGCGATGGGTGAGATGCACTGGCTGCTGCGCCTGAGTGCCTGGGGGATTGCCCTGGCGAGCGCGCCGCCGGCCGAATTGCGGCGCTTCGAGGCGGTCGAGCCGCACATGGGCACCCTGGTGCGGATCACGGTCTACACGGCGGGGGAGCAGGCGGCGCGCGACGCGTTCCGCGCCGGCTTCGAACGGATCGCCGCGCTCGACGACACCCTCTCCGACTACAAGCCCGACAGCGAGCTGAATCGTCTGAGCACGACGGCCGTCGGGCATCCGGCGATTGTCAGCCCCGACCTGTTCGCCGTACTCGCCGCATCGCAGGCTCTCGCCGAGGCGACTGACGGGGCGTTCGACGTCACGCAGGGCGTCCTCATCCGACTGTGGCGCGAGGCGCGATCGACGCATCGCATTCCGGATGTCTCCGCCCTGCACGCCGCCGCCAGCCGCGGCGGTTTCCGGAAGATGCATCTGGATGCGGCGCGCCGTTCGGTGCGGCTCGACGTCAGCGGCATGCAGCTCGATGTCGGCGCCATCGGCAAGGGATATGCGGCCAGCGAGGCCCTGACCGCGATCACGCGCCGCGGCGTACGCTCGGCGCTGGTCGCGGTCAGCGGCGACCTCGCCTTCAGCGAGGCGCCGCCAGGCGAGCGCGGCTGGCGCGTCCGCGTCACCTCGGAAGACCCTCCGCCGGAGGGCATCCCGGCCTTCCTGGAGCTGACCAACGCCGCGGTCTCGACCGCCGGCAGCAGCGAGCAGCACCTCGACATCGGCGGCCGGCGCTACTCGCACATCATCGATCCCGCATCCGGCATGGGGCTGGTCGACGACATCACGGTCACGGTCATCGCCAGGCACGGCCTCGAGGCGGACGGCCTCGATACGGCGATGAGCGTCCTCGGGGTCGAGAAGGGGCTGGCGCTGGTCGAGTCGCACCCCACCGCCGCGGCGCTGATTGTCCGGCGGAGCGACGGCAAGCCCGCCGCGATTCTCTCCAGCCGGTTCCGCTCGCTGCTCGCCGGCCGCTGAATCGCAGCCGCGCCCGGCGCGGCCGCGTGCTAGAGTCTCGGGTTCATGCCGACACCCATCCCAGAGCGCCGGTTCGGCATGCTCCAGGCGACCGCCCTCAACATGACCAACATGATGGGGGTCGGGCCCTTCATCACCATTCCCCTGCTGATGTCCGCGCTCGGCGGCCCGCAGGCGATGCTCGGCTGGATTGTCGCCCTCCTCATCGTCATACCCGACGGCATGGTCTGGAGCGAGCTCGGCTCTCAGATGCCCGGCTCCGGCGGCAGCTACGTCTATCTGCGCGAGGGCTACGGCCGCGAGACCTGGGGGCGGCTGGCGGCGTTTCTCTTCATCTGGCAGTTCATCCTCAGCGGCCCGCTCGAGATTGCCTCCGGCTACATCGGCTTCTCGCAGTACCTGGGCTATCTCTGGCCCGGCCTGTCGTCCGGCGGCTACGCCGCGATTGCCGCCGTCGTCGGCCTGGTGAATCTGGCGCTGCTCTACCGGCCGATTGGAGCGCTCGGGCCGTTGACGGTGACGCTTTGGATCGGCAGCCTGCTGACCACCGCCGTCGTCATCGGCACCGGCATGCGCCACTTCGACCCGCATCTCGCCTTCGACTTCCCACCGGGTGCGTTCACCTTCTCGCTGGGCTTCATGATGGGGCTCGGCGCCGCCTCCCGCGTCGGAATCTACGACTACCTGGGCTACTACGACATCTGCTACATCGGGGATGAAGTGAGCAATCCGACCCGGGTCATCCCGCGGTCGATCCTGGTGAGCATCCTGGTGGTCGCCGGGATCTATCTGGCGATCAATCTCTCGGTCGCCGGGGTGGTGCCGTGGCGCGAGTTCGTTCCCGCCGACGCGCATCCCGATTCACGGTTCGTCGTCTCGATCTTCATGGAACGGATCTACGGGCGCACGGTCGCTTCGTTCTTCACCGGGGCGATTCTCTGGACGGCCTTCGGGTCGGTGTTCGCCCTGCTGCTCGGCTATTCGCGAATCCCCTATGCCGCCGCCAATGACGGCTACTTCTTCAAAGCCTTCGGCCGTCTGCATCCGACGCGCGCGTTTCCCTACATCTCGCTGCTCGTCGTCGGACTGGTGTCGATCGTCTGCACCTTCTTCTCGCTCGGCCTGGTCATCGACGCGCTGATCACGACGCGAATCCTGATTCAGTTCATCGGCCAGATCGGCGCGCTGACGCTCTTGCGGCGCCGCGGCGGTCCGGCCCGGGCGGGCACCTACCGGATGTGGCTGTACCCGCTGCCCAGCCTCGTCGCGCTGGCCGGCTGGATCTTCCTGTTCGCCACTTCCGACCCCCGCGTCATTCTCTTCGGGCTCGGCACGCTGCTCGCCGGCGTGCTGTTCTTCCTCTGGTGGTCGTGGCGCAGCCGCCGCTGGCCGTTCACGGAGGGCGCACGCTGACGTCCCGCCACCTGACGGCGCTGTGCGTGGCGCTGGCGCTGACGCCGGCCACGACTCCGGCGCCGGTTGCGACGCCCGCTGGACTGCACCGCCACGAAGCCACCCGACTGTCGATGGCGACCGTCTACGCTATCGACGCCTGGGGGCCGGACGAGGCGTTGCTCGAGGCGGCGGCCGAGGCCGCCTTCGACGAAGTGGACCGCATCGACCGGCTGATGAGCCATTACCGGACCGACAGCCCGCTGTCGAGAATCAATCGCGACGCGGCTCTGCATCCGGTGCCGGTCGAGCGGGAGCTGTTCGACTTCCTCGCCGCCGCGCTCGGCTACTCACGCGCATCGAGCGGCGCCTTCGACATCACGGTCGGACCGCTGATGAAGGCGTGGGGATTCTTCAGGGGAGAGGGCAAGGTCGCGTCCGGGGCCGAGCTCGCGGCCGCACGCCGGCATGTCGGCGCCGGCCACGTCGTCCTTGACGCGGCGCGCGGCACGGTCGCGTTCGACGAGCCCGGCGTCGAACTGGACCTCGGCGGCATCGCCAAGGGCTACGCGATCGATCGGGCGGTCGGCCTCCTCCGCTCGCGCGGTGTCTCGGCGGCGCTCGTCAGCTCCGGCGGCAGCACGGTCTACGGCTTGGGAGCCCGCCGGGCCGGCCAGGCTGGCCGGTCGACATTCAGGATCCGCTGCACGCCGGCAGCGTCGCGCGCACCGTTAGCCTGAAGGACCGCGCCCTGTCGATCGCCGGAACCTCGGAGAAATTCTTCGAGCAGGGCGGCATCCGGTATTCGCACATCATGGACCCGCGGACCGGCTGGCCCGTGCAGGGAGTGCTGACCGTCGCCGTTTTCGCACCGACCGGCACGGCGGGCGACGCGCTCGACGATGCGCTGTTCGTGCTTGGCGCCGAGGGCAGTCGCGCCTACCTCGCGGCGCTGCCGGAGGTCGAGGCGTGGTTTTTTCTTCCGGATCGACGGCATGGCTGGCGCCTGATTCGCCGCCACGGACCCACCTGATTATCTTGCCTCGCCGGGGCGGGATGACTATGCTCTGCGCGTACCAGTTCGACCCCGGCAGGTCGGGCGTCGATGTCCCGGGCGGCCAGCCGCCAGCGGGAGGCGCGTACGGCAGCCGTGCATGCTGGGCGGATGGCCCCTGAAGGAGCGTCGCGCATGTTCAGTCGAAGGCGTTTTCTCGAGTCGCTCGGGACCATTCCGGTCGCCGGCCGCTTCCTCGCTGCCGGTGCGATCGCGGCTCCGTCACTGCCGGCGCCGGCGGCCCGGGACTATTTCCGCGAGCTCGGCGTCCGTCCCTTCATCAACGCCGCGGGCACCTACACCGCGATGACGGCGTCGAAGATGCCGCCCGAAGTGATGGCGGCGATCAACTACGCGTCGCGATCCTACGTCATGCTCGACGAGCTGCACGACCGCGTCGGCGAGCGGATCGCGAAGCTGGTCCGGGCGGAAGCGGCGATGGTGACGGCCGGCGCCGCCTCGGCGCTGACGCTCGGGACCGCCGCCGTGCTGACCGGCACCGACCGCCAGAAGATCAGCGATCTGCCGGACCTCTCCGCGCATGAAGAGCGAAGTCCTGATCCAGAAGGCCCATCGCTTCGGCTACGAGCGCGCCGTCCGCAACTGCGGCGTGCGCCTGGTCGAAGTCGAGACCCGGGCGGACCTCGAGCGGGCGGTCAGCGACAAGACCGCGATGATGCTGTTCTACAACAACAACAACAAGGACGGGCAGATCCGGCGACGAGGAGTTCGTCGAGCTCGGCCGCAAGCATGGCATCCCGACGCTGAACGACGCCGCCGCCGACGTGCCGCCGGTCGAGAATCTCTGGAAGTACACCGGACTGGGCTTCGACCTGGTGGCGTTCTCCGGCGGCAAGGGCATCCGCGGCCCGCAGAGCGCCGGCCTGCTCCTCGGCCGGGCGCCGCTCATCGCCGCGGCGCGTCTCAACTCGTCGCCGAACGGCAACGCCATTGGCCGTGGCATGAAGGTGAACAAGGAAGAAATCGTCGGCATGCTCGCGGCGATCGAGCTGTTCGTCAACAAGGATCACGCCGCCGAGGCGCGTGACTTCCAGCGCCGCGCCGAGATGATCCGCGATGCCGCGGCGTCGGTGCCTGGGGTCAGTGCGGAGATCTTCGTGCCGGACGTCGCCAATCACGTCCCGCATGTCCGGGTGACCTGGGACGCCGCCGCGCGCGGACTCCAGCCGGCGGCGGTGGTCCACGCGCTCCAGGCCGGCGAGCCGTCCATCGCGATCCGCGCCGAAAACGACGCGCTCGTGATCGGTGTCTGGATGATGGACCGTGGCGACGATCGCACCGTCGCGCGGCGCCTGCGCGAGGAGCTGGCGAGGAAAGGGCAGGGCGCCTGATCGATGCCGACCCGCCGCCACCTGGTGGCGATGCTCTGCTGGTCCGTGCTGGCCGGTGCGACGACGGCCGCACAGGGACCGCCGGTCGACCTGCTGATCCGCAACGGCCGGGTCATCGATCCGCGGCACGGCATCGACGGCGTCATGGACGTGGCGGTGGCCGGAGGGAAAATCGCGCGGGTGGCGGCCGGCATCGATCCCGCCTCGGCCCGCACCGTCGTCGATGCCACCGGCCTCTACGTGGTGCCCGGGCTGATCGACATCCATGCCCACGTCTTCTACGGCACGGAAAAGGACGCCTATCTCAGCAACAGCGACACCGCGGTCGCGCCCGACAGCCACTCGTTCCGCAGCGGCCAGACGACGCTGGTCGATGCCGGGCGGCGCCGGGTGGCGCAACTTCCTGCAGTTCAAGGAGCAGGTGATCGACCGCTCGCGGACGCGGGTGCTCGCCTTCCTCAATATCGTCGGCGCCGGCATGAAGGGTGGGCCGGTCGAGCAGAACCTCGCCGACATGGACGCGAAGCTGACCGCGATGCGCATCAAGCAGCACCCGGGGGTGATCGTCGGCGTCAAGGTCGCGCACTACACCGGGCCGGAGTGGGATCCGGTCGTCCGCGGCGTCGCCGCCGGCGATGAGGCCGGCGTGCCGGTGATGGTCGACTTCGGCGGCCACACGCCGCCGCTGCCGCTCGAGGATCTCCTGCTGAAATATCTCCGCCCCGGCGACATCCTGACCCACATGTATGCGCGCGTCGCCGGCCGGGTGCCGATTGTCGACGAGGGCGGCAAGGTCCGGCCGTTTGTGTTCGATGCCCGCCGGCGCGGCATCATCTTCGACGTCGGCCACGGCGGCGGCAGCTTCCTCTTCAGCCAGGCGGTTCCGGCGATGGCGCAGGGCTTTCGCCCCGACGTCATCAGCACCGACCTCCACACCGGCAGCATGAATGGCGGAATGAAGGACATTCTCAACACGATGTCCAAGTTCCTGAACATGGGCATGCCGATCGAGGACGTCGTCCGCGCGAACACCATGACGGCGGCCGACGTGATTCATCGCCCGGACCTCGGCCAGCTCGGGCCGGGGAGCGAGGCCGACATCGCCGTGCTCAATCTCAGGCGGGGTCAGTTCGGCTTCATCGACACTGGCGGCGGCCGGCTCGATGGCGATCGCCGGCTGGAGTGTGAACTGACGGTACGGGCCGGGCAAGTGGTGTGGGATCTGAACGGCCGCTCACGGCCGCTCTGGTCCGAGACGAAACGGGCGGAGTGATCCGCCGCGACAAGGGGGGCCGAATGCGCCGATTGCTTGCGCTCGTCACGTCAGCGGTTCTGGGGTGTAGTGCCATCGCCTCCGCGCAGCTCGCGTCCCAGACCGCGCTGGTCGGAACGGTCACCGACAGCGGCGACCTCGCGGTTCCCGGCGCCCAGGTGGTGGCCGTCAATACCGGCACCAAGGACACCTACGAAGCGACCACCAACGGCGAGGGCTACTACAACATCCAGTTCGTCCGCACCGGCACCTACGACATCACCGTGACGGTCCAGGGCTTTCAGAGTCTCACCGCATCCGGGGTCACGGTCGGCCAACAACCAGGTGGTGCGCACCAATGCGGTGCTCAAGGTCGGCGGCATCGCCGAGTCGGTGAACGTCGAGGCCAGGGCCCAGGTCCTCAAGACCGACAGCGCGGTCGTGTCGGAGACGATCGGCCAGCGCGCGATCGTCGATCTGCCGACCAACGGCCGCAACGTCTGGGGGCTGGCGAGCACGACGCCGGGCGTGCTCGGCGGCCTCAACAGCGACATCGGTCTGAGCTTCCGCGGCGCGGGGCAGCGCGAAATCCAGAACAGCCTGTCGCTCGACGGCATCAACTCATCGTCCAACCTGCTGGCGGCGACGAGCATGCGGCCGATCGCCGACGCCGTCGAGGAGATCGAGGTCCAGACCGGCAGCACGTCGGCGGAGTACGGCTCCTATCTTGGCGTCTACATCAACGTCGTCACCAAGAGCGGCGCCAACACGCTGCACGGCGCGGCCTCGAACTTCTACCAGGGCGACGCGCTCGACTCGCGCGGCTACTTCGACAATCCGCCGCTGCCGAAGAACCCGCGCAAGCGCAACCAGTTCGCCCTCGAGACCGACGGTCCGGTGGTGCTGCCGAAGCTGTATGACGGGCACGACCGGACGTTCTTCATGGGCGCCTACGAGGGCGTCCGCTCGACGGCAATCAGCAGCCCCTTCAACTCGGTGCCGACGGCGCTGATGCGCCAGGGGAATTTCTCGGAGCTGAGCACGGCGATCAAAAATCCGCTGACCGGCCAGCCCTATCCCGGCAACATCATTCCGTCGTCGCAGCTGTCGCCGGTCGCGCAGCAGCTCCTGCAGTACTACCCGTCGCCGAACCGATCGGGGACCACCCCCGGCGTCAACAACCTGCAGAGCGCGAGCACGACGCGCGATGAAAACGACCAGATCCTCGCCCGGATCGACCAGACCGTCGGCAACAAGGTGCGGCTGTCGGTCCGCTACAACTGGTACGACACCTACAACAGCATCATCGGCGCGATTCCGGTGCAGGGCATCACCCAGCCGCGGGTCAACAAGAACACGCTGGTCTGGTACACCCACACGCTGCGGCCCGATCTCCACAACGACTTCCGGGTCGGCTACCACCGGATCGATTTCGATACCCTGAACCACTTCGCCGTCAATGCCATCCCGTCGGCGGGAGCCGACCTCGGCATTCCGGCGTTCGACGGCGACGTCAGGTTCAAGAACCCGGGCCTGCCGAGCATCAATATCAGCAACTTCAGCGGGCTCGGCGCCGGCGGCTCGAACTGGTATCAGTTCGACACCACCTTCCAGATGTCGAACGTGCTGGCGTACACCAAGGGGGCGCACAACGTCCGGACCGGCTTCGACCTGCGGCGTCTGGCCACCGGCCGGCGCGCCGCCAACGATCCCCGGGGGGCGTTCTCCTTCGACGGTTCGATGAGCGGCAACTCGATGGCGGACTTCATGCTCGGACTGCCGCGCCAGGTGATCACGCCGGCCGATCAGATCCAGGGGCACGTCGGCGGCTGGCGCAACGGCGTCTTCGTCAACGACATCTGGCAGGCGTCACGGCACCTGACCCTCAGCGTCGGTCTTCGCTACGAGTTCAATACGCCGGTCCAGACCTATGCCGGGCTGGCGACGATGCTGGCGGAGGACTTCGAGACCATCATTCCGGCGACGCTGCCGAGCCCGGGATTTCAGTTCCACGACCCGAACCGCAAGGACATCGCGCCGCGGCTCGGCGCGACCTACCGGCTCGGCGACAAGACGGTGCTCCGCGCCGGCTACGGCATCTACTACAACCCGAACCAGATGAACACGTTCACGTTCCTCACCAACAACCCACCGCTCGCCGCCGCCTCGACCTTCACGTCGGATCCCGCGAACCCGACGCTGTCGTTCGCGGCGCCGACCGGCGGCCCGGCGGTGGTGGCGGTGCCGAACATCATCTCGCCGACGCGGCACCTGCCGAACGCGCGGAAGGACCAGTGGAGCTTCGACGTCCAGCGTGAGCTCGCCGCGGGGACGTCGCTGGACCTGCAGTACGTCGGCTCCCATACGCAGCATCTCGACCGCAGCTTCTTCAACAACACGCCGCAGCCAGGCCCTGGGGCGGTGGACCCGCGGCGGCCGAGCCAGAAGTTCCGCAGCCGCCGGATCATCCAGAACGACCTCATCGGCAACTACGACGCGGTCAGCCTGATCTTCCGCAAGCGCATGCGCCACGGGCTGCAGGCCGACGCGCATTACACCTGGTCGCGGACGCGCGACATGGCGACGCACTCGAACGGCGGCGGCCAGACGATGAACAACTACGACATCTGGGCCGATTACGGCAACTCGGCCTGGGACGTCCCGCACCGGTTCGTCGCCAGCTACATCTACGACGTGCCGTTCCTCAAGAAGGCGACCAACCCGATCGCTGCGCTACGTCGTCGCCGGCTGGCAGGTCGGCGGCGTGACGACGGTGCAGAGCGGCACCCCGGTCAATGTCACGATCAGCACCGATCGGGCGAACATCGGCATCGGCGGGCTGCAGCGGCCGAACCTGGTCGGAGCGGTGCCGTCGCTCAGCTGTCAGCCACTGGCCAACAGCCGCGAGCTGGTCAATTGTTACGCGGCGTCGGCATTCGAGCTGCCGGCCCTGTTCACCTTCGGCAACGCGCCGCGCAACGTGCTGCGCGGACCGAAGCTCTCCTCGACCGATCTGTCGCTGATGAAGAACATCCCGCTTGGCGGCGACGTGCAGTTCCAGTTCCGGGCGGAGCTGTTCAACGCCTTCAACCAGGTCAACTACGGCAATCCCAACGGCGTCTTCACGTCGACGTCGTTCGGCCGGATCAGCGCGGCGGGGAACATGCGGCAGATTCAGCTGAGCGGCAAAGTCTTCTTCTGAGGGTGGCATGGCGAAGAACACACGACGGCAGTTTCTGGCCGCGGCGGCACCGGCCCTGGCGCTGACGGCACCGGCGCCGCCGGCGCGGCAGTCCTCCGGGGCGCCGCGCAAGAAGGCGTATCGGACGCTGACACCGACCTCGAAGACGGTGGAGGGGAAGCCGCTCTACAGTCCCGAGCTGTCGTTCGGCAACCTGGTGTTCGTCTCCGGGAAGGGGCCGGGCACGGGGTTCAAGGGGGACATTCAGGCCCAGACGAAGAACGTCCTCGATCAGATCGAGGAATCGCTGAAGCTGGCGGGGTCCTCGATGGACAAGGTCCTCAAGGTCAACGTCTACCTGACCGACATGGCCAACTTCGCGGGGATGAACGAGATGTATATCGGGCGGTTCGGCGATCCGCCGCCGGTGCGGACGACGGTCGCGGTGGTGTCGATTCCGGACGGCACGCTCGTCGAGATCGACTGCATCGCCTCTATCTGAGCGCTTGCGCGCAGCGCCGGCTATTCCAGATCGATGGCCGCATAGGTCAGCAGCCGCGGCAGCGAGAATTCAGTCGCATCGCCGTCCGTCACCTGGTCCTCGACGGCGAGCGGGCCGGCGCCGGACACGTACGCCTTCGCCGATCGGTAGCGCCCGCGGACGCGGACGCGGAGACCCTCAATCTCCCGGCCGCCGTAGTTGAGGATCTGCAACCGTGCCCGTGCTCCCGCCGCGGTCAGCCGGCCGACGACAACCTCGCTCCCGAAGATCCGCAGGGCGCGCCGCTCGTCGGTCACCTGGCGGCGGATCTTGAGCGCAAAGGCGCTCGGGTCCGCGGCCTCGGCGGCCGGGTATTCCGGCGTCCCGATACGGATCGTGAGCCCTGCGTCCGGCCCGGGGTCACTGACGATTCGGAACAGCAGATTCCGCCGCGCCAGCAGATTCAGCACCTCGCCGGTCACCGGCGACCCGTCATCCACCACCGCGACATCCGCCACCGGCGTCAGGTCGGCGGCCGGAATCGTCTCCAGGAACGACGCCATCGCGCCCGCCGCCTGCAGGTCGGCCGGATCGATGCGGACCACGGCGTCGGCGCCGTAGGTGAACGCCTCGGCGATCGCCAGCGCCGCCTTGCCGGCTGGCACCACGTAGGCGAAACTGACCGGACGGCTGGCGCAGCATCCGCCAGCCGCTGGCGACCACCCACGGCATGCGGGTCGGCGACGCCAGCCCGGAGCGCGCCGCGACGCCCGGGGAGGGGAGCAGCTCGCGCGCCGCCAGGTCGGCTTCCGACAGCGGAGTCGGCGCGAGGCCCGTCCAGACCGGCACCTGCTCGGGCGGGACGCACAGCCGGGTCACCGATGCGGCTGCGACGGCCGGACGGGAGTCGGCCCCGCCCGTCCAGTAGATGCAGGGCACCGCCGCCAGCAGGCCGACCAGCAGCGGCGTCATACCGCAATCTCCCGCACCCGGATGCGGCTGAGCTCGTAGACGCCGAGCCCCAGCGATGCCGCGTACTCGACGTGCCCCGGCTCGCGAATCAGGATGTTGACGTTGGGGTCGGCATCGCGGGCCGCGCCGTCGTTCATTCGCAGGGACGCCGGCGAGCGATCCCAGATCGAGATCGCCCCTTCCGCGCGACGCTTGTTGTCGATGATGTCGAGGAGCAGCCGATCGATGGACACCGGATCGGTGCCGAACAGGATCCGCCGCGGGTAGAACACGTACTTCGTCGTCCGCGCGAACGGCCCGCCGTGCCACACGCCGCGCAGGCCGTCCATGATCTGCAGGACCGTCCGCGAGCGCAGCGGCTCGATGGTTGCCAGCGTGCCGACGACCGAGTAGGTGTGCGACTTGCCGCGCTGGTGCGTCCGCGCGACGTTCGAGAAGCTGCCGTAGGCGATGTTCTTCAGGCACCCGGTCACGCCGGTCGCGCCGTGGTCCTTCATGTTCGGAATATTGATGATCTTGGTGAGGCGCTGCGAGACCAGGCGCATCATGTTCGAGCGGGTGTCTTCCTCGCCGAACAGGTTCGCCTCGAGGTAGGTCTCCGGGTCGTAATTGGCGTTGTCGGTGTAGCGGTTGGCCCGCTCGGCGGCGACGATCTGCACGCCGTCGGCGACCCGCGGCGCGTAGTTCGCCTCGTCCATCTGGTTCTGGAATCGCTCGTAGATATAGATCTGCGAGGCCGGCACGCCGACGCCCTGCAGCTGGCGGATCGTCTCGGCGACGATTTCATATGCCGAGATGGCGTGCGGATAGCCGCCGCAGTTGACCTTGATGCCGACGACGTCGGCCGGCGCGAAGAAGCGGCGCCAGGCCTCGCCGGTCGAGGCCGCCCCGGTCAGCGCCCGCATCCCTTCGGCCATCATTTCCCGCACCACGCCGTCGTCGGCCTGGCCGGTGGTGAGGTCGAGGCAGCGGTCGGAGGTGACCGACGCGACCTCGCCGGGGAACGGCCCCGGCATGCCCGGGACGGCGGCCGCCGGATATCGCGACACGACTTTGAGCGGCGGCAGCCCGGCCGGCGTCTGAAGCGTCCGGACGAGCGGCGCCGCCGCCAGCAGCCTGACGAATGTCCTGCGATGCATTGGTATGCTCCTTGAGCGCCGGGCGGATTATAGTCCGTGTTTCAGTCCTGTCGGAGGATCCAGCCGGCGGCGGCGTGCCGGCGGAGGACGCGGGACGGCAGAGGGGAGTCGGACGAATGGGCAATCGGGTTCTGGGTGTGCTGGTGGCGGCGGTGTTCGTCATCGGCGGCTCGAGTCGTTATGATGTCGCGGTGCACGCGCAGGGCGGCGAGCGGCCACAGGTGTCCGTACGGCCGGCGGATGATTTCGAGGTCAACGGCGCCGGCGACAATGCCGCCTGGCAGCGCGCCGCCTGGACGCCGCTGCACAAGCGCCAGCCGGACGGGCATCCGTACCAGGCGCGCTTCAAGGCGCTCTATTCGAAGACCGGTCTCTATTTCCTGATGGAGGGGACCGACCGCAAGCTGACCGCGACGATGGACCAGGACTTCCTGGACCTCTGGAACGAGGATGTCTTCGAGGTCTTCCTCTGGACCGACGAGCGCTATCCGGTGTATCTCGAGTACGAGATCTCGCCGCTCAACCACGAGCTGCCGATCCTGGTCCCGAATTTCGGCGGCCAGTTCCTCGGCTGGCGGCCGTGGCATTTCGAGCAGGATCGGCTGACCCGCAAGGCCACCACGGTCATCGGGCGGCACGAAGGAGCCGCATGCCGCTATCCAGGGCTGGCGCGCCGAATTCTTCATCCCGTACGCGCTGCTCAAGCCGCTGCAGAACGTGCCGCCGACGGCCGGGACGCGGTGGCGCGCCAACTTCTATCGCGTCGATTACGACGACGGCAAGACCACGCAGTGGGACTGGGCCCGGGTCGGCGACGAGCTTTCACGAGTTCGAGAAATTCGGCGACCTGCTGTTCGTCGGCCCCTGACGCCAATTCCCGGCTTGACTGGGGCATCGCGCTGGGACATGTTTACGCACTCCGCGTCCTCCGTCGTCGTCGGTGCGCTGCTGAAATCTGGTCGTGCGAGCGGCCGGACGGCGTGACGTTCTTACCGCGTGTCTTGCACGGGAGGCATCATGGGAATCCAACCGCGTCGCGTCGTCGCCGGCGTGTTCGTGCTCGTTGTCGGGTTGTGGATCCCCGCGGCCGCGGATGCGCAGACCGGCGCGGCATCCTTGACCGGCCTCGTCACGGACGCCAGCGGCGCGGCGGTCCCGGGCGCGACGGTCACGGCGACCGATCAGGCGACGAACGTTGCCTATACGGGCAGTCTCGAACGACGCCGGCAACTATACGGTCTCGTCGCTGCCGGTCGGGACCTATGTCGTCAACGCCGAGCTCACCGGGTTCAAGAAGGCCTCGACGCGGCCGCTGCCGTTCGAGGCCAAGCAGGTCGCGCGGCTGGATTTCAAGCTGGAGCTCGGTGCACTCGCCGAAACGGTCGAAGTCACGACCGAGCCGCCGGTGCTGCAGACCGAAACGGCGACGGTCGGCCAGGTGATCTCGGGGACGACGCTGAGCGCGCTGCCGCTGAACGGCCGCAACACCGGCCAGCTGTCGCTGCTGCTGCCCGGCGCCGTCACGCCGAACCCCGAGCACGTTCACCGCGATCCGCAACTTCAGCGGCGGCCGGCCCTACGTGAACGGCAACCGCGAGCAGACCAACAACTACACGATCGACGGCGTCGACATGAACGAGTCGATCGACAACCTGGTGGCGTACCAGCCGAGCCCTGATGCGCTCGCGCAGATCAGCGTCGAGACCAACAACTACTCGGCCGACACCGGCAACGTCGCCGGCGCGGTGATCAGCAACGTGCTCAAGTCCGGATCGAACCGCTTCCGCGGCAACGCGTTCGAGTACTACCGCAACAGCAAGATCGACGCGAACTCCTGGTCGAACAACCGGTCCGGGGCGGCGAAGCCCAAGCGGCGGCAGGACATCTTCGGCGGCACGCTGGGCGGCCCGCTTGTCAGGAACAAGCTGTTCTTCTTCGCCAACTACCAGGGCACGCAGTTCGACGCGCCCGGCTTCGAGACGGTGTCGGTGGCGCCCGCGGCGTGGCGGCGGGGGGATCTGTCGAGCGTCACCAACACCATCCGGGACCCGCTCACCGGCGTGGCGTTCGCCGGCAACCAGATTCCGTCGGGCCGCATCAGTCCGATCGCCAGCGGCGATCCTGAACAACACGGCGCTCTATCCGCTGCCGAACCGCAACGTCCCGGCGGCATCACCGGCAACTTCGTCGGCGAGACGCTGACGACGGTGCGGCCAACCAGGGAGACGCGCGCGTCGACTGGAACGCCTCCCCGACCGACAAGGTGTTCGGACGCTTCTCGATGGCCGAGTACGAGTCGAAGAACAACAAGCGGGCGTTGCCGCTGCTGCTCGGCAACCGCACCGACCGCGCCGTTCCGGAACCTGGCCCTCAACTGGAACCATGTGTTCAGCCCGTCGCTCATCAACGAGGTGCTGGTCGGCTACAACCAGATTGCGATCGTCACCGACACGCTCGACTGGGTCGGGCATCGGCAACGCCAACACGACGTTCGGGATCCCGGGCGGGCAGCCGATCGCCGGCCTCAGCTCGATCGGCTGGGGCGGCGGCCTGACCGTCGGTCGGCGCCGGCGCCAGCGATACCGACACCCTCGACAAGACCTATCAGATCAACGAGAAGCTGACCTGGCTGAAGGGCCGGCACTCGATCAAGTTCGGCGGCCAGCTGCTGCACTACGTCCAGCGGCGCTTCTACGCCGGCAACAACGGCCTGCTCGGGCTGTTCGGCTACACCGGCGCGTTCACCGGCTTCGCGTTCTCCGATTTCCTGCTCGACCAGGTCGGCAGCAAGGGCCGGGGCAGCCTCGCCGAGCCGTGGACGCACCTGCACAACCGCGTCGCGCTCTACGTCCAGGACGACTTCAAGGTGACCCCGGCGCTGACGCTGAACCTCGGCATGCGCTGGGCCTACACGCAGCCGGTCGTCGAGAAGGACAACCGGCAGGGCAACTTCGACCTGACGCACCGGCGCAGGAGATCCTCGCGGCCGATGGCAGCCGCGAGAGCCGCGCGCTCTACAAGGCCTACAACAAGGGCTTCGAGCCGCGGCTCGGGCGTGGCGTGGCGGCCGTCCGAGGGCTGGGTGGTGCGCGGCGGCTACGGCATCTCGCAGTACATGGAAGGCACCGGCGCGAACCTGCGCCTGCCGCTCAACCCGCCGTTCTTCTTCGAGTCGGCCGTGCCGTACGACATCGACGACCGGCGCCGGCACGCTGGCGACCGGCTTCGCCGATCTGCGGCCGCTCGACAAGCCGTCGGGCCAGGTGCGGGCCTGGGATCCGAACCTGCGGCCGCAGTTCACGCAGCAGTGGAACGTGTTCGTCGAGCGGCTGCGTGACCGCGTCGATGTCGGCCAACGTCGGCTACGTCGGCCACAAGGCCACACACCTCGTGGCGCCGGTCGAGGGCAACCAGCCGCTGCCGGGCGTCGGCGATCCGTCGACCTGGGCGCCGCTCAGCAGCGTCGGCCGCTCTATGGCGACGGCGCCGCTCATCACCAATATCGCGACGACCGCAGCGCGCGGCCGCAGCGACTACAACGGGCTGCAGGTCAGCGTGCGCCAGCGCAACGTCAAGGGGGTCGAGTTCCTGGCGTCGTATACGCTGAGCCGGACGCGGACCAACAACCTCGGCTACTACGGGTCGGGCGGCGTCGCAGGCCGAGGGCGCCTACTGGGCGAACGCCTACGACCCTGAAGCCAACTACGGGCGGGCGTTCTTCGACGCGCGGCACAACCTCGTGCTGTCGGCGAACTACGAACTGCCATTCGGCAAGGGGCGCAAGTGGGCCAGCGATGCCTCGGCGCTGACCGATGCGATCATCGGCGGCTGGCGGCTGAGCGGCATCTTCCAGGCGCGCTCGGGCTTCCCGATCACCGTCACCGACGGCCGCAACCGGTCGCTGCAGGGCGTTCGCGGCAACGAGCGGCCCAACTGTGTCGGCGATCCGACGCCGTCGGACCAGACCATCAACGCACTGGCTCGACATCAACGCCTTCGCGATGGCGCCGCTCGGCACGTTCGGCAACTGTCCGATCGGCGTGGCCCGCGCGCCCGGCTACAAGAACGTCGACGCGGTCCTGGCCAAGCAGTTCAACGCCGGCGCGAAGCGCTACTTCGAGTTCCGGGCCGAGGCGTTCAACCTGACCAACACGCCGAGCTTCGGCCCTCCGGCGCGCGACATCAACGCGCCGAACACCTTCGGCATCATCACCACCACGGTCAGCACGGCGCGGACAGGTGGAGCTGGTGCTGAAGTTCTTCTTCTAACGCGACTGGAGCGCGACGCGATGGCCAGATCACACCGGAATCAGCCGGCGTGACGTGATCAGGCCGGGCGGGGTGCTCGGCAGGCCTGTGGCGCTGCCCGCCGTGGCTCCGCGCCGCCGTCCAGGCGCGGTCGCGCCGCGCGGCCGCGGCCGCCGGTCGCGCTGCAAGCCGGCGCCGACGTCTACCAATCGATCGGCGTCCGGCCGCTGATCAACGCCCGCGGCACCTTCACCATCATCAGCGGCTCGACGATGCTGCCGGAGGTGCGGGCGGCGATGGATGCCGCGGCGCAGCATTACGTGCATCTCGACGAGCTGACCGAAGCGGTCGGGGCGCGGCTCGCCGCCCTGACCGGGCGCCGAGTGGGGCATGGTCTCGAACGGCTGCTCGGCGGCGCTGACGCTCGCCGCGGCGGCCTGCGTGGCCGGCGGCAATCCCGACCTCCACGTCCGGCTGCCGAACCTGGCCGGCTTCCCGAAAGACGAAGCGATCATCCCGACCCACTCGCGCAACGTCTACGACGCGGCGCTGCGCTCGGTCGGCCTCCGGGTCGTCGAGGTCTCGACCCTCGCGGAGTTCGAGGCGGCGCTCGGGCCGCGGGTGGCGATGATCTACATCCTGGCCGGCCCGAACGCCGACAACAGCCCGCTCAACGTCAAGGCGATCGCGCCGATCGCCAAGGCCAGGGGCATTCCGATCCTGGTGGACGCGGCCGCCGAGATCCTGACCATCCCCAACGTCCACCTGCAGAACGGCGCGACGCTCGTCGCCTACAGCGGCGGCAAGTGCCTGCGCGGGTCCGCAGACCGCGGGTCTGCTGCTCGGCCGCAAGGATCTGGTCCGCGCCGCCTGGGTGCACAGCGCGCCGCACCACGGCGTCGACGCGCGCGCTTGAAGGTCGGCAAGGAAGACGCCATCGGCATGCTGATGGCGGTCGAGATGTGGGTCAAGCGCGATCACGACGCCGAGTGGAAGCGCTGGACCGGCTGGCTCGATCACATCAGCCAGCGCGTCTCGCCGATCGCCGGCGTGACCACCACGGTCGTCGCAGCCGATCGGGCTGTCGAACCGCACGCCCGTCACTGCGGATCCATGTGGGATCGGCAGACAGCTCGGCATCAGCGGCGAGCCGGTCGCGCGGCTGCTGTTCGAGGGCGAACCGCGGATCACGCTCGATGCGGCGCGCGGCCGGCCAGCCCGAACAGACCGGCATTTCCGTCACGCCGTACATGATGGCCCCGGGAGACGAGCGGGTCGTCGCCGACCGCCTGGTGGCGATCCTGTCGAAGCCCGCCGCGCCAGCCGGCGCCGACGGCGCCGGCCGCGCCGGCGGGCGATCTGACGGGCCAGTGGACCGTGCGGATCGAATATGCGGCGGCGACGTCGAACCACATGCTGCACCTGACCCAGAAGCCGGCAACGACGATCGGCGGCTTCCACCAGGGAGAGTTCGTGACGCGCGAGGTGACCGGCACCATCGACGGCGATCCGCGGTCCGGATCCGCAGCGCCTTCGGCGAGCAGCACGGCGACTCCGTCAACCTGACGTTTGCCGGGAAGCTGTCGGGCGACCAGATGGCCGGCAGCTCGACATGGGCGAGTACCTGGGCGCCACGTGGACGGCGGCGCGCGCGGCCGGCGCGGAGCGAGCTGATGACGATTCGACTCGCGGCGCTCGGCGCGGGCGGCGCTGTCGCGCTGTGCCGTCGATGCGTCACTGGCGGCAAGCACAGGCGCCGGCGCCGCCGCCCGCGGCCGGTCCGAAGTACGACCTGCTGCTGAAGGGCGGCCACGTCATCGACGCGACGAATCAGGTCAGCGCCGTCCGCGACGTGGCGATCGCCGGCGGCAGGATCGCCGCGGTGGCGGCGAACCTCGAGCCGTCGGATGCGCTCAAGACCGTCGACGCCGCCGGGCCTCTACGTCACGCCGGGCCTGATCGACATCCACGCCCACACCTACGCCGGCACCGGCGAGCGGCGCTCGTACGCGGGCGACAACAGCGTCTATCCCGACGGCTTCACGCTGCGGGTCGGCGTCACGACGGTCGCCGACGCCGGCTGCGCCGGCTGGCGCAACTTCGAGGATTTCAAGCAGCGCGTCATCGATCGCTCGAAGACCCGCATCCTGGCCTTCCTCAACATCGTCGGCAACGGCATGCGCGGCGGCGACCTACGAGCAGGATCTCGCCGACATGGAGGTCAAGCCGACCGCCGACATGGCGCGCCGCTATCCCGGCCTGATCGTCGGCATCAAGACCGCGCACTACGCCGGGCCCGGAATGGGCGCCGGTCGAGCGGGCGGTCGAGGCCGGCACGCTGGCCAACCTGCCGGTGATGGTCGACTTCGGAACGAACCGGCCGGAGCGGCCGCTGAGCGAGCTGGTGACGAAGAAGCTGCGGCCCGGCGACATCTACACCCACGTCTATTCCGGGCTGCGCGGCGAGCAGGACCCGTCGGGCCACGTCAACCCGGCGCTCCTCGAAGGCCGCAAGCGCGGCGTCATCTTCGACGTCGGCCACGGCGGCGGCAGCTTCCTGTGGCGGATTGCCGTCCCGGCCGATCAAGGAAGGCTTCGTGCCCGACTCGATCTCGACCGACCTGCACATCGGCAGCATGAACGCCGGCATGAAGGACATGCTCAACGTCATGGACAAGTTCCTGGCGATGGGGATGTCGCTCGACGACGTGATCGCGCGGTCGACCTGGAACCCGGCGCGCGAGATCAAGCAGGACGGGCTGGGCCACCTGTCGGTCGGCGCGACCGGCCGACGTCACCGTGCTGCGCGCTCGAGCGCGGCCGCTTCGGCCTCGTCGACATGAACGGCGCGCGCATGGACGCCGAGCGAGCGGCTGATGTGCGAGCTGACGGTGCGCGACGGGAAAGTGGTGTACGACCTGAACGGCATCTCCCAGCCGGACTGGCGCACGCTGCCGGCCGGCTACGGCCCGACCGGCGATGCGCGATGGGACGGCGTTGAACCCGCGCCGCCCATCAGGAGGTAGCGATGGCGAACTCGAATCGACGGGCGTTCCTGAAGAAGGCGCCGGCCGCCGCGGCCGCGGCGGTCGTGACGGCGCCGGTGACGGCGCTGGCGCAGAGCGGCGCGGACAAGCCGGTCAAGAAGGTCCACTACGGCGGCAGACGGCAAGACGCCGGAGAAGACGCCGCTCTTCAACAGCGTCGTGTCCTACGGCAACCTGGTCTTCATCTCCGGCATCGGCGCGCACTTCGAAGGGGACATCAAGGCGCACACCAACGATCGTGCTCGACGAGATGGAGAAGAATCTCGAGCGGGTCGGGTCGTCGATGGAGAAGGTCCTGAAGGTGAACGTCTACCTGAACGACCTGAAGGACTACGCCGGCATGAACGAGGTGTTCCTCGGCCGGTTCGGCCCGGAGCCGGGGGTGCGCACGACCATCGCGGCAGCCGGCGGCATTCCGGGCAACTCGCTCGTCGAGATCGACTGCATCGCGTACATCTAGCGCTCGTTGCGCTTCGGAAAGACCCGGCTACCGGCGGCCCCCGGCCTCGGCGGCCGGGCGCTCGGCGTCGGTCGATAGCGCCGCGCTTCCGGCCGGCGTCCCCATCACCACCCGTACGGCGTGTTCGGCACCGTCGTCCAGGACGACGATGTCCTGCCCGGTCCGATCGACGCCGTCCACCTCCACTCGCGTCACGCCGCGGCTGACGTGTTCGGGATTCTCGACGACGATGCGGTAGGCGGTGCGCGACGGCTTGAAGGTGGCCTCGAACCCGGTCCAATGACGCGGAATGCAGGGATCGATGTGCAGCGCTCCGGCGCGCAGTGAGAGGCCGAGGATGGCTTCGACGCCGATCCGATACATCCACCCGGCCGACCCCGTGTACCACGTCCACCCGCCGCGGCCGGTGTGGGGCGGGACGGAGTAGACGTCAGCGGCGACGACGTAGGGCTCGGCGCGGTAGCGGTCGACCGCTTCGGCGGTGCGCGCGTGATTGACCGGGTTGATGCAGCGCGAAGAGCTCGGCCGCCCGGTCGCCGTCGCCGAGGCGCGCGAAGGCGAGGACGTTCCACAGCGCCGCGTGGGTGTACTGGCCGCCGTTCTCGCGGACGCCGGGAAGGTAGCCCTGGATATAGCCGGGGCTCGGCACCATGTGGTCGAAGGGCGGAGTCAGGAGCAGCGACAGGCGGTCGTCGCGGCGGATCAGCCGTTCGTCGACGGCGGCCATCGCCCTGCAGCGCGCGGCCGGGCTCGCCGGCGCCCGACAGGACCGACCACGACTGCGCGATCGCGTCGATCTGGCACTCCGCGTTCTCGCTCGAGCCGAGCGGCGTCCCGTCGTCGAAGTAGGCGCGGCGATACCAGTCGCCGTCCCAGGCGTCTGTCGGCGGCGGCGGTCAGCGCCGATGCGTGATCGTCCCAGGCCCTCGCGTGGTCCGTTTCGCCGCGGGCTGCGGCGAAGTCCGTGCGAACGGCCGCAGGATCGCGATCAGGAACCACGCCAGCCAGACGCTCTCTCCCCGGCCTTCCGGCACCGACCAGGTTCATCCCGTCGTTCCAGTCGCCGGTGCCCATCAGCGGCAGGCCATGCGAGCCGGTCTTCAGGCTGATGGCGATGGCGCGGACGCAGTGCTCGTAGAGCGAGGCCGTCTCCGGCGACACCGCGGGCACCTCGTAGGCTTCGTGTTCCCCGTCGGCGAGCGGGCGCGCCGGTGAGGAACGGCACCTGTTCGTCGAGCACCGACGATGTCGCCGGTGGCCGTGGTGTACTGCGAGTGCCGCATAGACCAGCCAGAGCCGGTCGTCGGAGAACCGCGTCCGCACGCCCTGGCCGCCCGGCTCG
The DNA here is from genome assembly GCA_963750475.1 of uncultured Acidobacteriota bacterium. Taxonomy (GTDB): domain Bacteria; phylum Acidobacteriota; class Vicinamibacteria; order Vicinamibacterales; family 2-12-FULL-66-21; genus JALZOC01. The sequence goes on along the minus strand of CAVVQQ010000002.1, from coordinate 3,466,483 downwards.
TGCCACCAGTGCTGGACGTCCCCCTCGACGAACTGCCGGGACGCGGCATGGAGGAGGTGTGCCGCTGACCAGTCCAGGCGCTGACGGCAGCAGCGCCAGCGTGTCCTGCAACTGATCGCGGAAGCCGAAGGCGCCGCTCGACTGGTAGAACGCAGTCCGGCCCCAGATGCGGCAGGCCAGCGTCTGGTAGAGCAGCCAGCGGTTGAGCACGAGGTCCAGCGCGCGGTCGGGCGTGCGCACGGTGAGTGTGCCGAGCAGGCCGTCCCAGAAGGCGCGCACCTCGGCGAGGGCGGCGTCGCACGGCGGGTCTCGCGCGGTAGCGCTCGATCAACCGCCTCGGCCTCCTCGAGGCTGGCGGCGTCGCCCAGCAGTCCGATGAACGCCTGCACCGCCGCCGGCTCGAGGATCGCCGTCACCTCGATGGCGCCGCAGGGATCGAGTCCCGCGCCGACGCGATTCGGACAGCCCGTCCGCGTCCAGCGCGGCGGGCCGCGCCAGCGATCCGTTGCGGCCGATGAATTCGGTGCGGTCGCCGGTCACGGTCCGGCCGCCGCCGGGCGACAGATCGAGGAACGCGACGCGGTCCGGGAACTCCTGGCGGAACGCGTTGCGGGCGACGACCGCGCCAGTGACCGGGGTCGCCGCCGGTGACGACGTGAATGGCGCGTGCGGGAGCGGTTCTCGCCCAGCACCCACTCGGCATAGAGCGTGATCGACAGCCGCCGGCGCCGCCCCGAGTCGTTGCGCAGGGTGAGGCGGAAGATCTTGACCCGGTCCGTCGCGCGGCACGAACAGCGTCAGCTCGGACGCGAGCTCGTCGTGCGCGTGCTCGTAGACCGTATAGCCCTGGCCGTGGCGGACGGTATAGGGCCGCCCGCCGCCGGCCGGCAGCGGTGTCGCCGACCAGAACTGCGCCGGTCGTCTCGTCGCGGATGAACAGCGCTTCGCCGGGCGGATCGCTGACCGGGATCGTTGCGCCACGGCGTCAGGCGATTGTCGTGGCTGTTGCCCGACCAGGTGTAGCCCGGCCCGGTCTCGGTGCAGGCAAAGCCGAAGGTCGGCATGCGCGACGACGTTGCTCCAGGGGGCCGGCGGCAGGTCGGCGCCGCGGACCGGAATGACGTACTCGCGGCCGTCGTCGGTGAAGCCGCCGAAGCCGTTGAACAGCTCGAGCGCTCCGTGCCGCGTCGAAGGAGCGGAACGGTGTCGGTGATCGCGGGGGCGGGGACGAGCGTGGCCGCATCCGGCCGGATCGGCGCGAAGGTCGCCGGGACCTGAGCGCGATTGAGCTGATTGCGCAGCCCGCCGCCGGCGGCGTCCATGTCGGCCCGCGCCGCGGCGCGGAGCAGCCGCTGATCCTCCTCCGACATCCGGTCGCCGCGGAGCAGGAAAACGCCCGCCGGCTTGCCCAGCCATTCGCACTCCGGGCTGCTGTCGACCATGTCCTGCAGCGCCTGCTGCAGGTCCTGGAGATAGCTCGCCGGATGCTCGTTGAGCATCACGAGGTCGAAGCCGAGGCCCTTGCGACGCAGATATTCGTGGGCTCTTCAGCAGTTCGGCCGCCAGCGGCAAGGCCGCTGCCGTCGGAAATGCGCAGCAGCAGGATCGGCAGATCGCCGGAGATGCCGTACTTCCACAGCTCGCGCTGGCCGCTGGCGGTTGCGCTCGATCGCGTCGGCGAGCGCGCAGCCGCGGATCGCCGTACGATCAGCCGGCCGCCGAGGCGCTGGAAGAGATTGGTGTCATCGACCGTCAGCGCCGAGGTGGCGCAGTTCGATCTGGCTGTGGGTGCTGGCGAGCGCCAGCGCGCGCGCGACCGCGCGGCGGTCGTGGTACTTCTCGGCCAGCCGCTGCGCTTCCTCGAGGCTGTCGCCGCAACCGGTCGTGAAGGTGAGGCGGGCCGTGCGCACCGGGGGGAAGCCGCACGCGTCTGGCGCAGGCTGACGATCGGGTCGAGCACCGGTCCGGTGGTGTTCGACAGCGGCGTCCGGTCGGCGAGGGCGGCCGGGGCGGTCGAGCGTCCGGCCGCGGCCGATGAACCGGGCGCGGTCGGTTTCGATACTCGCGTGCGGTGCTCGAGCCGGCCGCGGCCGCTGAGCACGTGCACGAGATACAGCCGGCTCGGTGCCGGAGCGCGGCCGCCGCACCGCAGATCAGCGCATCGCGCTCGGGCATCGCGAAGGTCTCGACGAACAGGTTGCTGAACGCCGGATGGGCGAGGTCCGCGTCGGCCGGGGCGAGCACGACCTCGGCGTAGCTGGTCAGGTCGAGCGTCCGGGTCCGGGTGCCGTGGTTGGTCAGCGACACGCGCCGCAGCTCGGCGTCGTCCTCAGGCGAGACGACAATTTCGATGCGGGTTTCGATGCCGGCGTCGACGCGGCGCAACATCGCCCGGTCCGGCGCGAACGTGATCTCGTACTCGTCGCGGCTCGCGGCAGGTCGGCTGGTAGGCCGGTCGACCAGACATCGCCGCGTCTCGAGGTCGCGGACGTAGCAGAAGCTGCCCCAGGCGATCGGTGGTGACGTCCTCGCGCCAGCGGGTCAGCGCCGCCTGCTGCCGCCGGCTGTAGCCGCCGCCGGCGTTGGTCACCATGACGACGTAGGAGCCGTTCGAGAGCAGGTGAGCCCGCGGGCTGAGCGTGTGCGGCGTCGTGTAGCGCCGGACGGACGGCGCCGCCGGCAGCCGCGCCGACGGCACGTGCTCGGCGATCTCGATCGGGCGGATTCTTCAGCGGCACGATGTTGCGGCATCCGCTCCTGGAGCAGCAGGTCGGCCGCCTGGACGCGCGGGTCGGCGTGGAAGCGGCGCTGCATCGGCGAGTCGTGCAGCGCGTTGTCGAGCGCGACCAGGCTCATCCCCTGGTGATGAGCCATGTACGTCGGCAGCGACGATGCCGCGGGCGGATGTCCGGGCGGGTCGCGTTCGGGCGTGTAGTCGATCGCCTCGTAGAAGCCGTAGCGAGCCGACCATGCCGGCGCGGCGACAGCCGCTCGAGGTTGCGGAGGACCTCCTTCGGCGCCGAGCGGCGCGGCGAGCATGCCGGCGTACGGCGCGATCACCAGGTCGTCGCCGAGGCCGCGTTTGAGGCCGAGGCCGGGCACGCCGAACGCCCGGTACTGATAATTGCGCTCGAGATCCTGGACGTTGTAGGCGGACTCGGAGATGCCCCACGGCACGCCGCCGCTGCGCGCCGTATTGAATCTGGCGCGCGACCACCGCCGTATACGTTTCATCGAGCAGCGTGCCTGGATAGGCGCGCATGACGAGCAGCGGCATGAAGTACTCGAACATCGACGCGCTCCAGGAGAGCAGCGCGCGGGCGGTGCCGGTGGGCGTCAGCGAGCGCCCGAGCTTGAACCAGTGGCCGTGCGGGATCTGGCCGATGCGCGATCGCGACGAAGCTGGCCAGCCGCGCCTCCGAGGCCAGGGTGTCGTAATACGACGCGTCGAGCCGGCCGTCGGTGACGTTGAAGCCGATCGAGAAGAGCTGTCGCGTCGGACTCGAAGAGAAACCCGAACTCGGTCTGTTCGAGGAACCGGTCCGCGGCGGCGCCGAGTCTGGCGGCGCGATCGACACGTCCCGCCGCCTCGGCCCGGGCCCGTTCGAGGGCGGCCCGCACGGGCGCGTGCGCCGGCCCGTCGAGCACAGGCAGCGCCTCGCTGGTCCAGGCGATCAGCGCCGCCAGGCTGACGCCGGGAGAGGCGAGGCAGCAGCGGCGCCCCGTCGCGTTCGAGCGTCGGCGCCCAGCCGCCCAGTCGATCGAGGTCGGCGAGGCGCTCGGCGATGGCGGCGGCGGCGCAATCGAGCCAGTGCACGGCCTCACCGATGGCGGCGGCGCCGTCGGCGGAGAGCTCCGTCTCCTCGATGTCGCGCAGCAGCACGCCGAGGGCAGAGAGATGTCCGCCGAGCCGGAGGAGGAGGGCGCGCCAGAACGTCCACGTCAGGGGGCGTTCCTGCAGATGGAGGCGCAGATCGGCGATCTCCCTCCGCAACGTCCGGCCGGCGGCGGCATTCCGCGCGGTCAGCACCGCGCCGGCGGCTTCCTCGCAGAGCGCGACGACGTCCTCGATGCCGGACAGGACCCGGCCGTCGATGATCGGATCGCGCTCGACCGCCATCGCCAGCCCGCTCCTCAACGTCAGCAGGTAGCCGGCCAGGTTGCCGCTGTCGACCGTGGAGATGTAGGCCGGAATCAGCGGCTCGAGCGTCCGGGTGTCGTACCAGTTGTAGAAGTGGCCGCGATAGCGCGGCAGCGTCTCGAGGGTCGCGAAGGTCGGCTCGAGACGGCCGAGAATGCCGCCGAAGCTGACGTAGCCGAAGTCGTAGGCGGCCAGCGTCGAGACGAGCTGCAGGCCGATATTGGTCGGCGACGTGCGATGCGCGACGACGTCGTCGCGATCCTCCTGGTAGTTGTCGGGAATCAGCCAGTGATCGCGCGGGTCCGGCGAGGTCTTCGAAGAAGCGCCAGGTCCGGCGGGCGATTTTGCGGAACGCCGCCCGCTCGCGCGGCGTCGATCGACGGACGGGCATGGAGCAGCGGCCGGCCGGTGACGTAGGCAATCCACGGCGAGCCGGCCCACAGGACGATGAGCGGCAGCGCCAGCGGCAGGCGTCCCGGGGACACGAACGTGACGAGAATCGCGGCGCCGGTCGCGAGCACCGGGGCGGCCCACATGCGTCTGGCGACCTGGGCGGCCGAGAAATCCTGCCGCGCGACCATGTCGGCTGACATCCACTCGAGCCGCCGCCGCTGGCTGATGAGGAGACGCCAGAGCGTGCGCAGGATCGCGTCGACCATGACCCAGCTCTGATGCGCCAGGAACGTCGCGGAGAGCAGCGCCTGGCGCGCGCTGGTCACGAGATGATCGCGCTCGGCGGCGACGTGCTGGCGGAGCGGCACGCCGCGAACGCGGCTCGAGAGCGAGCGGGCGACCTGCACGTACGCCGGAAACGCCAGGACCAGCGACCGCCAGCACCGTCCACATCAGCGCCGCCCCGGGCAGGACGGTCCAGCCCGCGACGCAGGAGCACAACCAGCGCCGGCGCGAGCAGGCTTCGCCGCAGGTTGTCGAGAATCTTCCAGCGCGCCACCGCCGGGAGGGCGTTGCGCACCGGCCGCCGGCCGGCATCCGGCACCGTCCGCCACAGCCAGCGCAGGATCTGCCAGTCGCCCCGCACCCAGCGGTGCTGGCGGGCCGCGAAGGCCAGATACTGGGCCGGGTAGTCGTCGACGAGGTGGATGTCGGTGCACAGCCCGGCGCGGGCGTAGAACCCTTCGAACAGGTCGTGGCTGAGCAGCGCGTTCTCGGGAACGCGATCGCTCGAGCGCAGCCTCGAAGGCATCGACGTCGTAGATGCCCTTGCCGACGTAGCTGCCCTCGTGGAACAGGTCCTGATAGATGTCCGACACCGCGGTCGTGTACGGATCGACCCCGACGTGGCCGGAGAACACCTTGGCAAAGGCGGTCCGGTTGGCGCTGACGACGTTGACGCCGACGCGCGGCTGGAGGACGCCGTACCCTTCCGTGACCCGCCCCTGTCCGGATCGAAGCGCGGCCGGTTCAGCGGATGCGACAGCGTCCCGACCAGACTGCCTGGCGGCATCCATCGGCAGCTGCGTATCCGAGTCGAGGGTGATGACGTAGCGGATCGGCGCGCAGGACCGACAGGTCGCCGTGCTGCACCGTGAAGCTGGTGTCGGTGGCGCCGCGCAGCAGGCGATTGAACTCGGTCAGCTTGCCGCGCTTGCGCTCCCAGCCCATCCACCGCCCCTCGCCGGGATTCCAGCGGCGCTCGCGATGGAAGAAGTAGAAGCGATCGGGGCCGTGGCGTTCGTTGAGCTCATCGACTCGCCGGCGGGCCGCGTCGAGCAGCGATTCCTCGCCGTCCATCGCCGCCTCGTCGGCGTCCGCGAAATCGCTCAGCAGCGCGAAGTGCAGGCAGGCATCGCGGTTGCCGAGGAAGCGCACTTCGAGGTCGTCGAAGAGCGCCGCCAGGCGCGGCGCGGCGTCGACGATCACCGGCACGACGATCATGGTCCGGTCGCTCTCCGGCACGCCGTCGAGCATCGCCAGCTTCGGCAGCGGCCGCGGCGGGACCTGCGCCGTGACGAGCAGATTCAGCAGACTGATGACGAGCTCGCTGACCGGCAGGAGGACGATCAGGGCCGTGAGCAGCAGCTCGCCGTCGGTCGCCGTGTTGCCGCCCGGCATAGAGCAGGAGACTGGCGACGCCGACAGCGACGCCGCCGGCGATGGTCCCGAGGTAGCCGGCCGCCTGGTGGAGGAACGCGAAGCGGGCAAGCACCTCCTTGATCCGCGGCCGGTAGTGGACCTCCTGCTCGAGCCGGAATCGTCCGCGCGAGATGAGGTAGTAGCCGACGTGCTGCGGCCGGTCGCGGAGCGGATCCCGGCGCATCGCTTCGCGGGCGAGCTCGATCGCCTTCCGCGCGACGACGGTCTCCGACAGGCCGGCGCGGCGCGCCAGCTGTTCGACCGAATGGCGGTAGCGGTCGCGCGTCGGGAAGTCCATCCGGCCGTAGGCCTGGGTCGGATCCTCCCGCAGGACGCGCTCGACCAGGCTGACGCGCTCGAAGAAGAGCGTCCAGTCGATCGACGACAGCACGCGCATGCTGGTGACAATGTTGCCGATCGCCAGCTGATCGGCGGCCTCGCGCTGGTGCTCCAGCCGCAGCACTTCGTCGGGTGAATCACCCTGCGCGACGAGCGCGTCCTGGAGCGCCTGCCAGGCCGGGCCGGCGCTCAACGGCTGATCGCGCAGCCACTGGAGCAGCTCGACGACGAAGGCGCCGGGCAGCCGGCTGTCCTTGCCGCGCGCCTCTTCGAGCAGCCGGGCGAGGCCGCGGTCGGTCAGCCGTCCGCCGCGCGACAGACTGGCGTGCCAGGTCCGCGCCGTTTCCCGGCTCCGGCGCGCCGCGACGACGCCGTCGGCGAGGCGCCGGAGCTCCTCGATCAGTCCGAGGCGCAGCATGATCGGGATCGCCCAGATTTCGCCGATCGAGAGCTCGGCAGCTTCCTGGTAGGCGATCGCGAATTCGACGAGCGTGTCGAGGTCGACGCGTCCGGCGGTGTGCGTGATGAGCTCGCGCGCCAGCATGTAGACGCGCGGGTAGCCCTGATCCGGCCCCTCGGCAATCTTCGGCAGCTCGCGGTAGTAACTCTTCGGCAGGTCCTGCCGGATCTCGCGAATCTGATCCTGGACGACGTGGTGATTGTCGCGCAGCCAGTCTTCGGACGGTACCGTCTGCGGGTCGAGCCGGCCCGCGGCGGAGAGGAAGCGGTAGATGTCCTCGAGCCGCGCGGCGCTGCCGTCCAGCTCCGGCAGGAGCGCACGGCCGCGTCGCGAGCCCGGCGCGAGCCGGTGCGTGGGTGCGATCCGCGCCGCGTGCGCCTGAAGTTGATCCTGACTGAGGATTCGATCGCGTGTGGAGTCTCTTAGCATCTGACGGCTGAGGCGGATCGACAATTCATCGCTCTTCATATTACAGGTTCATCGCGACCGCCAGGCGCCCGTCGCGAGCCGCGGACGCGCACCGTGACGCGTCGGGAGACGCCAGGAAGGCGTTCCCATCAGGATTGACAAGCCGTCCCGAAACGTGACTTAGTGGAGCCTCATCCGTATCAAAAGGAGCAGCATGCAATTGAACGTTCGACTCTTCGCCGTCGCCGCAACACTGGCCGTGACCGCCGTCGCTGCCGCCGCCCAGACGCCCGCCGCCCCCGCCGCGGGAGCGGCCGCCGCCCCAACCGACGTCTACAGCGTGATGTTCGTCAAGGCCGCGCCCGGACAGGCGGCGGCCCTGGCCAAGCAGCTCCAGGAGGTCGATCCCAAGAATCCAATGGGCGCCCACTTCCTGCTGCTCCGCCACCAGGAAGGCGCCGACTGGGACTACTGCCTCATCCAGCACGCCGGCACCAAGGCGACCGTCGAGATCACCCCCCAGCCGGCCCCGTCAGGCACGCCGACGATGGCGTGGCATGACGACACCTACGTATCGGGCCCGTCGTGGCCTGAGTTCCAGCGGGCAATGGGGATGAGCGGTGCTCAGACCGGCAACCCCGTCTACCTCGTCGGTGTGCAGCGGGCGGTTCCCGGACAGCGCAGCGCGCTTGAGCGTTCCCTCAGCCAGCGGTCGGCCGGCGACAAGTCAACCGGCCTGGTCATGACCCACCTCGACGGCGGCTCGTGGCAGTACCTGACGCTCAACCGTTACGCGTCGTGGCAGGACCTCGCCGCCGAACAGGCCCCCAGCCAGGCCGCGAACGATGCCTGGGCGGAGGTCCGGAAATACTCGGCCTCCCACAACGACACCATCGCGGATCGCGTCAAGTAGCTTCATCGTCCAATCCACCGCCATCTTCAACGCCGCGCCCCCCGGTCGAGGTTCGACCGGGGGGCGCTGACTCCCCGACCCCGTCCGGTCCTGCCGCGGTGTACTCTATGAGCAGATGGAGGTCCGCTGAATGAGTGCGCTGCTGCGTCTGCTGATCGTGCTGGCCGTGCTGGCTGTTGTCGGGGGATATCTTCTGGGCTACCGCGTCCGCGACGGCCGCATCGTCGGCCCCGGCGGAGCGGTGGCGACGGTGCCGGTGGACAGCGCGAAGGCGCGCGAAGTCGGCGCCACTATCGGCGACAAGGTCGCGGTTGGCGCGAACGCCGCGCAGCACGCCCTGGCCAACACGACGCTGACCGGCAAGATCAAGGCGAAGATGACGCTCGACGACACGCTCAAAGGATCGAGTATCGGCGTCGACACGACCGACGGGGTCGTGACGCTCTCGGGGACGGTGGCGTCGGCGGCGCAGCGCACGCGCGCGCTGCAGCTGGCGCACGAGACCGAGGGCGTGAAGTCGGTCACCGACCGGCTCGCGGTCAAGTAGCCGTCGCGGCGCTCAGCCGCGCGTCGCACCGCCTGGCGCCGCCGGGGCAAAGCTCACGCGTTCCGCGCGCGCCTGCGCCTTCAGCATCAGTTCGGTCGCGAGGAAGCAGTGTGCCTGCGGCATGGCGGTCTCGGTGCGGTTGAGGACGTCCGTCACCAGCTGCTCGCCGTAGGGCAGCGGTTCGGCGCTGCAGTCGACGTAGCGCGTCTCCTTCTGATCGACCAGGAAGAGATGGCTGGGGCCCGGCCGGCCGGCGAGGTCGATGTTCTTGCGGATTTCGATGAAGCCGTCGGTCCCGAGGATCGTCAGCCGCCCGTCACCCCACGTCGCCAGACCGTCCGGCGTGAACCAGTCGACGCGGATATACCCCGTGCCGCGGTCCCCCCGCAGCATGACGTCCCCGAAATCTTCCAGGCCCGGATGCTGCTGGTGGTGCACGTTGCCCACCTGGGAAGCGACCACGTCCCCGCGTGTCGAACCGGTGAAATAGAGGAACTGATCGGCCTGGTGCGAACCGATGTCGCACAGGATGCCGCCGTACTGGTCGTGGTTGAAAAACCACGGCGGCCGGCTCTCCGGCGTCATCCGGTGCGGCCCCAGGCCAATCGTCTGGACGACCTGCCCGATCGCTCCGGCCTTGACGAGCGCGCCGGCGCGGACGGTGGCGCGATTCTCGAAGCGCTCGCTGTACATGATCGAATAGATTCGCCGCGTCGCGGCCTGGACTCGGCGCACCTCCGCCAGCTGCGCCAGCGTCGTCACGCCCGGCTTGTCGGACATGTAGTCCTTGCCGTGCTGCATTACGCGGACCCCGAGCGGCGCGCGCTCGTTCGGAATCGCGGCGCTGACGACGAGCTGAATCGACGGGTCCTCGAGAATCTCCGCTTCGCTGCGAGCCGCCCGGGCCGACGGGAAACGTTTGAGAAAGCCGGCCAGCAGATCAGCCTCGGCGGCGTAGACGGAGACGAGCTCGCCGCCGCCGCGCTGGACCGCGTCCACCTGACTGTTGATGTGGGAATGATTGATGCCGATGACGGCAAAGCGGAGGCGCGCGGCGCGAACCGGCCGCGCCGACGCGGCGCGCGGGTGGACCGCGAGCAGCGCCGCGGATCCCGCGACCCGGCCGAGGAATCCCCGCCGGTTCATGGTGGTCGTCTTCATCGTTGCTTCTCCCTCGCGGCGGCGCCGCGGCCGACAGTCTATAGCCGTCCGGGCGTGATGCCGGGCGCTAATCGCGGCCGGTCAGCAGCGTTGTGAGGTGGCGGACCCGGGCGGCCGAAACCGGGCTGTCGGGCTCGCCGTCGGCCCGCGCCGCCCGCCCGACGTGAATTTCGCGGACGCAGCCGCGCCGCACGAACTCTGTCAGCGCCGCTTCATCGACGCCGCCGCCGGCAACGATTGTCAGCGCCGGTCCGGCCAGCGCGGCGTAGGCCGACAGCCGCTGGCAGCGGGCCTCCGGAGGCCCGTCGCCGCCACCCGTCAGGATGCGGTCGACGCCGCGAATGCGCAGGATGTCCGGGATGGCGGCGGCCGGGTCGTCGAGCACGTCGAAGGCGCGATGGAACGTGGCGGACACGCCCGGGGCCGCAGCAAGGACGCGATTGACAGCCGGCAGGTCCGGCCGGCCCGCCGCCGCGAAGCCGATGACGACGCCGTCGACACCGGCCTCGGCGAATCTGTTCCGCGGCCCGGCGAAGGTCGGCGAGCTCCGCTTCGTCGAGGCCGTAGCCCGCGTTGCCGCGAACCATGACGCGCAACGGCAGCGGCGTTTCGGCCGCGATGGCGAGGACCAGGGCGAGCGGCGGTGTCAAGCCGCCGTGCCGGATGTCGCGCACCACCTCCAGGCGGCCGGCGCCGCCGCTCGTCGCGGCGACGGCGTCGGCGACGGTCTGGACGATCACCTCGAGCAGCATTCGGACCCCCGGCGTGACCCGCCCGGTTCAGGCCGCGGCAGCGGCGCGCGGCATCATCCGCTCAGACGATATCGGTCAGGTGCTCGATCCGCCCGGTGCTGTCGCCGAGCTGTTCGGAGGGCACCCCCATGCGATCGAGCAGCGTCAGGTAGAGGTTCGTCATCGGCGTGTCTTTCGGATAGACGATGTGGTTGTTGCGGCGGAACCCGCCGCCGCCGCCGACCATCAGGACCGGCAGGTCTTGGTGGGTGTGCCGGTTGCCGTCGCTCAGCCCGCTGCCGTAGACGATCATCGAGTGATCGAGCAGCGAGCCGTCGCCGTCAGGCGTGTTCTTCAGCTGGCCGATGAAGCCCGCGAAGAGCTCCATGTGCATGGTGTTGACCATCGTGACCTTCTCGATCCATTCGGGATTGCCGCGGTGGTGCGTCAGCGGATGGTGCGGGTCGGGCACGCCGATTTCCGGATAGGTGCGCATGCTCCCTTCGCGTCCCATCATCATCGTGGTGATGCGGGTCGAGTCGGTCTGGAAGGCGACGAGCTGCAGGTCGAACATCAGTTTGACGTACTCGGCGTACTCGACCGGCACGCCGGTCGGCTTGTCGATGGCCGGGACGAGACCCGTGAAATCCTGCTCGGCGCGCTCGATGCGGCGCTCGATCTCCCGGATCGACGACAGGTATTCGTCGAGCTTGCGGCGGTCCGACGTGCCAAGGGTGGCGGCGAGCTGCGACGTGCGATCGCCGACCAGATCGAGGATGCTGCGGCGGTAGCGCAGCCGCCGGGCCCTGACTTCCGGGCTGACGCTGGTGTCGACGTCGCCGAACAGCCGCTCGAAGACGAGCCGTGGATTGGTCTCGGGGGGCATCGGCGTCGCCGGCCCGCGCCACGCCAGGCTGTTGGTGTAGGCGCACGAGTAGCCCGAATCGCAGTTGCCGATGGTCCGCGAGTCGTCGCAGCCGAGCTCGAGCGAGGCGAAGCGGGTCTGCTGGCCGACGTGCTGGGCGGCGACCTGGTCGACCGAGATGCCGTTCTGGATGTCGGCCCCGGCGGTCTTGCGGGGATGGACGCCGGTCAGGTACGACGCCGCCGCGCGGGCGTGGTCGCCCGGCCCGTCGCCGAGCGCCGCGCCGTTGCGATGCCCGAGACCGGAGAGCACGAGGGTGTCTTCACGGAAGGCCTCGAGCGGCTTCATCACCCGCGTGAACTCGAAGCCGCGCCCGGCGGCGGCCGGCGTCCACTGGTTCATCGTGATGCCGTTCGGCACGTAGGTGAACGCCAGCCGGGTCGGCGCCTTGCCGGCCTGCGCGGCGCGCGCCAGCGCCGGCGTCATCGCATCGAGCATCGGCAGCGCGATGGCGGCGCCCATGCCCTTCAGGAAAGTCCGGCGGGGGAGATGGCGGCCTGTGACGATCATGGGGTGGCGGCTCCTGCCTGCATGGCCCGCCGCGTCTGGAACGGCAGGCTGTTGACGATGTCGAGAACGAGCGCCGAGAACTTGTAGTCCTGGCTCGGGAGGCGGGCCGCGATCGCCTTCACCGTGCGCGTGTCGTAGCGCTCCAGGCCGCGGCCGAGCGCGTAGGTCATGAGCTTCGAGGTCAGGCTGCGGGCGAAGGGCTCCTTCGCCTCGGTCAGGATCGCCGCCAGCTCCACCGGGCCGGTGAACGAATCACCGTCGGGCAGCGTCCCCGAGGCGTTGATCGGGAATTTTCCGTCGAACGTGCGGTAGGCGCCGACGGCATCGAAGTTCTCGAGCCCGAATCCGAGCGGGTCCATCCGCCGATGGCAGGAGGCGCAAATCGGGTCCTTCCGGTGCATCTCGAGCTGTTCGCGGAGCGACGCGTCCTTGCCGATGGCGGCCTCGTCCAGGTTCGGCACGTCGGCGGGGGGCGGCGGCGGCGGTGCGTTCAGCAGGTTGTCGAGCACCCACTTGCCGCGCAGCACCGGCGAAGTGCGGGTCGCATAGGACGAGACGGTCAGGACGCTGCCCTGGGTGAGGACCCCGGTGCGCGGCGTGCCCGAGAGATCGACGCGGCGGAACTCCGGACCGCTGACGCCGAGCAGCCCGTAATGCCGCGCCAGCCGCTCATTGACGTAGGAGTAGCGGCCGTCGATGAAGTCGAGGATGCTGCGATCGTCGCGGATGATGTGATCGACGAAGAGCTCGGTCTCGCGGCGCATCGAGAGGCGCAGATAGTCCTCGAAATCCGGGAACCGATCGCGGTCGCGGGTCGTCGACTCGAGCGCCCGGAACTGCAGCCACTGGCCGCCGAAGTTCTCGGCGAGCGCCCGGGATTTCGGATCCCGCAGCATGCGCCGGACCTGGGCCGAGAGCACCGCGGGGGTGCGCAGCGTCCCGGCGTCCGCGGCGCGCCGCAGCGGCTCGTCCGGCATGCTCGCCCAGAGAAAATACGAGAGCCGGGTCGCGAGCTCGTGCTGGCTGATTGGCTGCGCCGTGCGGCCGTCCGCCGCCGGCCGGTCCTTCTCGAGACGGAAGAGAAAGTCAGGGGAGACGAGCAGCGCCTGGATGCCGACCGCCAGGCCTTCGGCCAGCGAGTGCTCCTGCTCTTCCGCCAGCCGCACGAGCGCCACGTATCTGTCGACCTCCGCCTTCGCCACCGGACGGCGGAAGGCGCGCCGCGACAGGTCCGTCATGATCCGCGTCGCGCACATCGGGCCGTGCTGGCCGTCCAGATGGCCGCACGTGTAGACCCGGGCGAGGCTCGCGCGCGACGGCCCTTCGGGCTGGGAGTACGGCCCGCCGACGTCAACCGAGTTGATGCGGACGCTGTTGAGCGGGAGCTTCTCGAGCTCCGCCTGCGTCGCCTCGAACTGCTTCTGCTGCGCGGCGATTTGTTCCGCGGTGGCTCCCGGCCGCGGTTTGAACGTCCTGGCGGGCGGGGCCGGAAGCGTCGACGGGTTCGGCCCGTTGTACCGGGCCGGCAGGCCTTCGAAGAGGCGCGGAATCGCGACCGCGAGCCAGTGGTCGCCGGCGGTGAGCCGCACCTTGAACTCGAGCGTGTGGCCGCCGAATTCCTGGCGATTGTCGGCAAACATCGCCGCCCGGTCGGGGTCGTGCGTGAGCGCCGCCACCTGATGCTGGTCCACCCAGAGCGCGATCGTGACCGGACCCGACCCCGCCGGCCGCACCCCGCCGAGGGCGATCCGAATCGCGTACTCGCCGTCGACCGGAATCCGGTGCATGGCGTGAAAGGCGTTGGGCACGCTCAGTCCGGTCAGGTCGTACGACTCGGGAATCTCCGCCGACTCGTGGACCTTCCGTCCATCGGACCGCAGCCTGATCAGCGTCGGCTTGAGCCGCGGCGCGCCGAACAGCGCCAGCCGGGCGACGCGCTCGCCGGCCGAGACGTATTTCTCCATCAGGACGGGGGAAAGCGACAGGACGTCGGCGATGTTGTCGAAGCCGTATCCCGAATCATCCTGCGGGAAATCGTCGGCCGGACGGGCATCGACCCCGAGGAGATCCCGAACCGTGTTGTTGTACTCGGTCCGGTTCAGCCGCCGCGCGGTTATCCGTCCGGGATCCGGCGGCGTCGCCTTGTCGATGCGGACCAGCTCGCGGGCGATCCACGTCGCGACGGCCTGGCGCTGCGGCTCGGCCGGCTGCGGCTCGTCTTCGGGCGGCATGTCACGGTGGCGCAGCTTCTCGACGACGTCGTCCCACCGGTCGCCCTCGGTGGTGAGCGAATCAACCGACTCGATGGCTTCGAAGTTGAGATCTTTCTTGTGCTTGTCGTTGCCGTGGCAGCCGTAGCAATTCTCGGCGAGAAACGGCTTGACGATGGTGTCGAACCCGGCCTGGGGAGAGAGCGCCGGAGCCGGCGCGGGCCGTGCGGAGGAGGGAGACGACGAACGGTCCACGGTGTGCGCCGGCACCGGCGAGATCCGCCCGGGCTGGCGCAGCCCATTCTGCGCCTGGAGCGCGGCACCTGCGGCGGCGACGGACGACAGGACCACGACTGCGAGTATCGGCCGCATGACCCCCCGGGTAAGCGTCCTCATGGACGCGGACGTGCGCGCCGCGACGCCGCGGCGCATGGATGCCGACTGAGCCCGAAAAGGATACTACGGCTGGACCGGATTTGTCCGGTGAAATGGCCGCAAACCCTTCAGCGGGAACGTCGTGCGGCCAATCTTCGTAACGGGTACCAACGTCAAGGGAGAGTGCCATGGATCAGCTTGTATCGGACATCCGTTCCGGCCTGCGGATGCTCGGGAAATATCCGACGCTGTCCATCGTCTCGATCCTGACGCTCGGGCTCGGCATCGGGCTCAGCACCACCGTGTTCTCCGTGGTGAACGGCGGGCTCTTCAAGGGGCTGCCGTTTCCGGACGCCGAGCGGGTGGTGGCCGTGGTCACCACCAACCCTGGCGCAGAATCAGCCCCGCGGCCCCATCGACATCCACGATTTTGCCGTGTTGCGGGAGCGTCAGACCAGCTTCGAGCATCTCGGCGCCTTCGGTTTCGCGCCGATGAACCTCTCGAGCGAGGAGGGCCGCCCGGAACGCTACAGCGGCGGGCAGCTGAGCACGGAGGCGTTCGAGGCCCTGGGCGTGCAGCCGCTGCTCGGACGCGGGTTCCGCGACGGCGACGATCGGCCGGGTGCGGAGCCTGTCGTCCTGCTCGGCTATGGCGCTCTGGCGCGATCGCTACGGCAGCGACCCCGGCATTGTCGGCACGGCGATTCGCGCCAACGGCCTCCGCCGCACCGTCATCGGGATCATGCCGGAGACCTTCGGCTTCCCGATTCGGGAAGCGTTGTGGACCCCGCTCGTCGTCGATCCGCTGGCGACGCGACGGGGCGCGGCCCCGCCGTCCAGGTGATCGCCCGGCTCAAGCCCGGGGTCGGCCTGTCGGCAGGCGCGCACCCAGGCCGGCGACGATTGCCGCGCAGCTCGAACGCGAGTTTCCCGCCACCAACCGCGGCCGTCGGCGCCGACGTGATGCCCTATGCCACGACCATCCTCGGACCGGAGATCTACGGGCTGCTCTACACGATGCTCGGCGCCGGGATTGGCGTGCTGCTCATCGCCTGCGTCAACGTCTCGAACCTGCTCGTGGCCCGGGCGTCGCTGCGGCGGCGCGAGGTCGCCGTCCGGATGGCGCTTGGCGCCAGCCGCGATCCGGGTCGTGCGCCAGCACCTGACCGAGGTGCTGGTGCTCGCTACCGCCGGCGGCGCGATCGGAGTCGTGCTCAGCATCTTCGGCATGCGCTGGTTCACCCGGGCGCTGTCGGTGAACCCGCCGCCGTTCTGGATTACGTTCGGGCTCGACTACCGCGATCCTGCTGTTTGTCGCCGGCCTGATCGTGCTCGCCAGCCTCCTCGCCGGGGCGCTGCCGGCGATGCACGCCGTGCGGGTCAGCGCCGGAGCCGGCGCTCAAGGACGACAGCCGCGGCGCGACGAGCGCGAGCGCTGGGACGGTTCAGCAGCGGCCTGGTCGTTGCCGAGCTCGCGGTTTCGTGCGGCCTGCTGATCGCGCGCCGGCCTGATGATCAAGAGCGTCGTCCAGCTGCGCAACGTGCCGATGCCGTTCGCGATCGACGGCGTCCTGACCGCGCGCGTCGATCTGCCGCGGCAGACGCTACCCGGATTCGGCGGCGAGCATCCGATTCTTCGAGCAGCTCCTGCCGCGGCTCCAGGCATCTGCCGGGCATCGAGGCGGCGACATTGTCCGACGGCCTGCCGGCCGCCGGCAACGGCGTCATCCCGGTCCAGATCGAAGGCCAGGCGTATCCGCAGGCCAGTGACTATCCGCTCGCGCGCGAGGGCATCGTCACCGCCGGCTACTTCGACGACGTTCAAGGCTCGCGTTCTCGACGGCCGCGAGTTCACGACCTCGGACACGGCGGTCAGCCAGCCGGTCGCGATCGTCAAC
Organism: uncultured Acidobacteriota bacterium; assembly: GCA_963750475.1. Lineage (GTDB taxonomy): Bacteria > Acidobacteriota > Vicinamibacteria > Vicinamibacterales > 2-12-FULL-66-21 > JALZOC01. The sequence goes on along the minus strand of CAVVQQ010000002.1, from coordinate 3,449,771 downwards.
GAGTCGTTCGCGCGGACCCATTTCCCCGGCGTCCACCCGCTCGGCCACCAGATGAAGCGGATCAGGCCCTCCGGCGTCGAGCCCTGGCTCACCATCGTCGGGGTCGTGCCGGATCTGATCATGGAGGGGATCGGCAACAACAACGCCAGTGCGGTCGGCTACTACATCCCGATCGCGCAGAGCGACGTCGCCAACGGCGTGCGCATCGCGGTGCGGACGCCGGCCGCGCCGCTGACGGCGGCCGCGTCGCTGCGATCGGCGCTGACCGCCCTCGATCCCGAACTGGCCCTCTACGACATCGAGACGATGCGCCACGTGATCGAGCGGCAGACCTGGTTCTACACCGTGTTCGGGTCGTTCTTCATGGCGTTCGGGATCTGCGCGCTGCTGCTGGCCGCGGCCGGCCTCTACGGCGTCATGTCGTTCGCGGTGACGCAGCGGACGCGCGAGATGGGCGTCCGCGTCGCGCTCGGGGCGCAGGGCCGGCAGCTCGTCGGCCTGATCATGCGGAAGAGCATCATCCAGCTGGTGGTCGGGCTGATGCTGGGGCTGGGGATCGCGGTGCTCGCCTCCGGCGCGCTCCAGCCGGTGCTCTACCACGTCAACCCGCGCGACGGCGTCGTCTTTGCGGCGGTCGTGACGACGCTGGCGGCCGCGAGTCTGGCGGCATCGTTCCTGCCGGCGCGGCGGGTGACGCGGATCGATCCGGTGATCGCCCTGGCCAACGAATAGGGCGGCGCCTCCGGGAGGAAGCGCCGCCCGACGCGAGCTCGTTACGGGATGACCTTGGAGATGAACGTCCCCCAGTTGGCGAGGACCGTCCGGTTCGTGACGCTGGGAATGTATTCGGTGGCGAACCACAGCATGCCGGACTCGTCCACGGCCGCGGCCGAGTAATCGCCCCACCGCGCGGTGCGGCTGCCGCCGAGCGACGGGTAGCCGGTGAAGCCGTCTTCGGGCCCGGCGCCGGCGGCGGCAACCCGGACGACGTCGGGCGGCGCCGCCACCGAGAGGCGGACGTAGGCCGCGGTCGGGAAGAAATCCTGACCGACGAGAGTGAACCCGAGGACGCCCTGTCCGGAGGGGTTCACCCCCGCGGCGGGAAAGAGCACGCTGTTCCGGTTCACCGACACGTAGCCCTGGCTGGCGATCGAGGCCGTCAGCCCGGCGGCGCCGAACGACGGACGGACGATGAAGTACGCGAGACCGACGCGGGTCGGTCCGTTGTCAGGCTTGACGACCGTATTCAGCCCGCTCCACAGGTGGATGCCGTCGAACATGACCTGCTGCATGCGGTCGTCGTTCGCGGCGATCAGGGACAGGTGTTCCGTCGCCGGCTTGCCGAAGGCGCCCGAGGCGATGAGGCCGGCCAGCGGGGTGGGACCGGGCCGCTGCTGGGCGTCGGGCGGCTGCCCGTAGGACTGGCTGTCGATGACCTTGCTGGTCAGGGCCGGCGGCGCGCCGGTGCCGGTCGTCAGCCAGGCGGTGTTGGAGAGCGCCCAGACGGCGATGCGGTTGTCGACCGTGCCGGTGAAGTCGAGCGCGCTCAGGAAGTAGGCGGTCCCCCCGTAGACGACCCCTGGCGCCGCCGTCGCCGGCTGCACCGAGTACGCCGGACCCTCGGCGAGCGGCAGGCCGTCGAACGACACCATTCTGGGCGGGTCGATTCCGGTGACGAGGTCGAGCAGCGACACGGCGTAGATCTGCGCGCCGTTGAAGCCGCTGACGAAGATCGGAAACTCGTTGGTGCTGATGTAGAGCCCGTTGGCGTCGGCCCCGAGCAGCGGCTGGTCGCCGAAGCACGGGCAGCCGGGATGGCGGGGGGTCGAGCCGGTGCCGTTGGTGGTGTCGAGCGTGTAGATGCGCCAGGCGCCGGTCGGATTGGCCGTCTGGCTGACGGCAATGCGCACGTCCGACTGCGGCAGCAGCGCCCCGGTGTCGGGACTGGTGGCGATCGTCAGGGCGGTGGCGAACCACCGCTGGTGGGTGGCGTCGTAGTAGGCCTTGGGGTCGCTGACGAACCGGCCAAACCTTGGAATGCTGCGAATGATGGCGGAGTCACCGACGAAAAACCGGTTGAGCGACACGGCCGGCGACGCCGGCGTCCCGTCGACCGTCCGCACCCGCAGCGCCAGGTTGACCGCGTCGAGGACGAAGCCGTTGCCGACCGCGAGCGCCTGGTCCGGCGGCTCGATGCTGAACTGGTTGCCGCCGTCGGCGAGCCGCTGGTCGAGATGCGACAGGCCATTGAAACCGGTGGAGCCCAGAGGGCCGGCGACGTCGAGGCCGGTCGGGCGCGGGACGTGCGCGGAGGAGACGCGCGCGGAGCTGATGCTCCCGCGGATGAGCTCCTTCATATCCTCGTCACCTTCGGGACCCTGTCTCGTTTCGTTGCCCGACGTTTCGGTACCTGGTGCGGAGCCGAGCTGACTGAAGACCACGGTGCGGTCGAATCTGATGCGTTGCGCGGCGGCGGGCGCCGGCAACGTCAGTGAGCCGAGCGTGACGACGGCGCAGGCGAGGATGACGGTGCGAGACATGGCAGCTCCTCAAAGAAGACCGGCAGAAAGATGGCGCGAAACGCTCCGACAATATGGCTGCCCGGGAGCGAAGTCAAACGGCCTGGCTGACGCCGGCTACCAGCCGTTCTGCGGCATCCCGGGGGTGATCCGGATCGCATTCTGGTAATAGAGCTTCTTCAGCACGGCGTCGGGCAGCGCCATGCCGTTCAGTTTCCAGAAGGCGTGGTAGTGGCGGTAGTAGTCGAAGTACTCGTCGCCCGTCTCGAAGACGCGCCAGTAATACGGGTACTCGGTGGGCTCGTAGGTGTCCTTCCCGAAGAGGACGCGATCCTGATATTTCGTGAAGAACGCCGTCCACGCGCGCGGCTGGCGCCCGAACTCGTAGAGGACCGCCGCAACTTCCAGATAGACATTCGGCAGCGTCTCGAGCAGGCGCGTCGCGCGCCCGACGTCGTTGCCGTACCAGGCAAAGTGGGCGGCGATGAACCGCGTCTTCGGGTGCCGGGCGAACATCCGATCCCGCTCCTGCATGAGCGTTTCGAATGAGGGGAAGCGCTCGGGCGGATAGGCGCGGTTGGGGAACAGCCCGAGTTCGAGCCAGCGTTCGTTGTGGTTGTCGATCGGCTCGAAGAATTGCGCCGGATCGGCCGTGTGGATCAGGACCGGGATGTTCAGCTCGCCGCAGAGTTCGAAAATCGGGTCGAGGTCCGGGTCGTCCACCTTCAGCCGGGAGCCGTCCGCCTTCGTATTGCGAAGACCGAGCTCCTTGAAGATCTTCAGCCCGACAGCGCCGTCGGCGACCGCCTGCCGGAGAGCCGCCAGTTCCTTCTCCTTCCAGCCAGGGCCCCCGGCGCCGTTCCAGTTCACGTTCGCGAAGACCCGGAACCGGTCCTTGTACGGGCTGCGGCGGATGGTCTCGACCTTCTCCTTCAGCGCCGCGCCGCTGCCGCCGCTGAGGTTGTTCAGCACGCGGAGGTTCAGCGCATCCATCTCCCGGATCGTCTGCTCGATGTTCGCCGCGGTGATGGTCAGGTGGCTGTGAATATCGACGACGGGGAACTTCGCCTTCGGCACCAGATGGGCCTCGGCGACGACGGTGGACGTCGGCCGGTAGTCGACGATGGAGGGGGGCGGTTTGTCTGGCGCCTGGCACCGGCCGTGGCGCACTTCAGTCATGCCGGGCGGACATTCTTCGCCGTCCTGAATCGGCGTGCCCATCCGCCCCTGTCGTCCCCCGCCGCCCTGCCCGGGCGCGGTGGGCGGTGCCAGCGGGGCGTCCTGTGCCGGTGCCGGCGTCTGTGCCGGTGCCGGCGTCTGTGCCGCCGCCACCGCGCCGGCAATTACGACCGCGAGTCCGAGCCACGAAGCCGATCGACGCATCAATCCTCCGCTGGACGGGCTCGCCAGGAGCGGCCGCCCACGCCCGATGTCCTGGATGAGGTGACAGAGTATCGCGAGAGCGCCCGGGTCGTCACGCGGACGCTTCGATCCGGCGGACCGACACGTAGAGCGGCCCGACGCCGAGCAGCGCGACGAACGCCATCGTCCCGGGCCCGGCTCGATTGACGACCTCGAACCTGAGCGCCTCGCCAGGACGCGCCTCGAATTCGACGGTGCGCCAGACCAGCGTGTTGTGGGCGCGAAGGCGGTGGCGTCCCGGGGCGACGTCGCGGGTCGCCCGTTCGCCGTAGAGCAGTGTCGCGAACGGCTCGCCGTCGAGCGAGACCACGATCTGCCGCTGCCGGACGTCGGCCGGCGATGTGCGTTCGACGGTCAGCGGTGTGGACGGGGACATCTCGGCGGGTCAGCGTGTCATAGAACGGACCGGCTGAAAAGGACGGCCGCCGGCACGAGTATCCTGATCGGGCATGACCGACCAACAGTGGACCGTGGACGAGGGGGGGATCCGGCTGGACAAGTTCCTCGCCTCGCCGTCGCGACTGGGGTCGCGTGGCAAGGCGGCGACCGCGCTCGAGCGCGGCAAGGTGTACCTGAACGGCGCCGAAGCGCTGCTGGCCGACGCCTCGCGCCGCCTCGCGCATGGGGATGTCGTCCGCCTGTGGATGGACCGGCCGGGGAGCGCCCGGGTGCGCCCGCGGGTCGGACTGTCGGGCGATCTCGACGTCGTGTACGAGGATGCGGCGCTGATTGTCGTCAACAAGCCGGCGGGGCTGCTCTCCGTGCCGCTCGAGCGCAAAGGCGAGCAGGCGTCGGTCTACGATCAGATTGAAGACCGGATGCGGTCGCACGGCCGGCGGCGGCCGCTCGTCGTCCACCGGATCGACCAGGACACCTCGGGCCTGGTGGTGTTTGCCAAGGACGCCGGGACGCAGCAGGCGCTGAAGGATCAGTTCAAGCGGCGGGAACCGGAGCGTGTGTATCTCGCGGTCGTCTACGGCGTGCCGAGCCCGCCGGAGGGCACGTGGCGCAATACCCTGGTCTGGGATGACAAGGCGCTGATTCAGAAAGAGACGCACCCGCGGGATCCGCGCGGCACCGAAGCGGTCAGCCTGTATCGGCTCGTCGAGTCGTTCGGAGCGGCGTCGCTCGTCGAGGTCCGGCTGAGGACCGGGCGGCGGAATCAGATCCGGATTCAGGCCCGCCTCCGGGGGCATACGCTGGTCGGCGAAGAACGCTACGTCTACGGGCCGGAGATTCTGCGTCCCATCAGGTTCCAGCGGCAGGCGCTCCACGCGTCCCGGTTGCGGTTCGTCCACCCGCAGGACGGCCGTCCGCTGGATCTCGAAGCGCCGCTGCCGCCGGACCTCGTCGACCTGCTGACGCGCCTCCGCGGCCAGCGCTAGGCGGCGCCGGCGCCGTCCGGCCACCGTCGAGCCGGGCCGATCCGGCACGCGGGGTGCATCGGCGGACGCGGCACGGTTCGCCAAGTGGAGGTGGCTCGATGGCTGTCAGGTATTCCCGTTCGTCCCCGGCGCTGCTGATGCTCATGCTGGTCTCCGCCGTCCTGCTGTCAGGCTGCGCCCTGATCGGCGGCATCTTCAAGGCCGGGTTGTGGGTCGGCGTCATCATGGTGGTGCTCGTCCTCGCGGTTGTCATGTTCATCGTCGGGAAGGCCCGGGGCTGACCGCCCCGGGAGTACACTGGTCGCGGAGGCGGAATGAGGACTGTGCTGGCCGCGTGCGGCTTTCTCCTGCTGGTGTCGGCGACGGCGGATGCGGAACTGAAATTCACGCTGCACACGGAGCTGCAGAAGAGCGCGGCCGCTTCGGCCCCGGCCGCGAATCCGCTGCTGACGATGATGGGGGAGGCAATGACCCGGCAGGTGCTGCCCGAGGGGAACGCCACGATGACGTATGTCATTGGCGAGAAGGGCACCCGGGTCGAATTCGTCAATGCGGCAATGGGGCAGGCGGCCGGCACGGTCAGCCTGATGCAGCCGGACGGGACCGCCATCGTCATGAATCCCAAGGACCAGACCTACTGGAAGATGGCGCTGCCGGCGGCCGGGTCGGCGCTGCAGGCGGCGGGCATTACGCCGGTGGTCCAGCAGACCCGGACGGGAGAGGTGGAGACCGTCGCGGGTGCGAAGTGCGAGCGGTCGACGTTCACGATGAAGGTGGATCTGCCGGTGCCCGAAGCGGCGCGCAAGAGTCTGGGGACCGATTTCCCGTCGTCCATCGACATTGCCGGGGACACGTGCGCCGCGACCGACCAGTTCCAGTCCTACGCCGCCATGGCGTCGAAAACTCAGGCCACTGGTCTCCTCGCGGCGATGGGTCTCGACAAACTGGGGACGGCGGGCATCGTGCTGCGCCAGACCATCAGGCTCGGCGGGGTCGAGCTGCGGTCGGTCGTGACCGAGATTGCCGAGCAGCCCGACGCTCCGGAGCAGTTCGAGATCCCGTCGGGGTACAAAGAGATCCCCGCCCCCACCCCCCGGTGATCGCCCCCGAGGGGGACACTCATCTTTAGGCTAAGTTGTTGATTCTGCACGGACGATTCGCAAACGGCGCCGGATCGGCCGAAGCCATCGCCCGATCAGGGGGGGTGATCGCGGATCCCCACGAAAAATCAACGACTTACCGTAAAGATGAGTGTCCCCCTGGGGAGGGGGGGTGACGGGCTTCGAAGTGCGGCTGCGCTCGGGGCGTGAGTGGCGGATGTTCCGCGAGCCGGTGCGGCTCGTCCGCGCGACCACGCTCGACGAGGTCGAGCCGGCGCTCGCCGAGGTCGACCGCGCGGTGCGCGACGAGGGGTATTACGCCGCCGGCTACGTCACCTACGAGGCGTCCGGGGCGTTCGGGCTGCCCGTCCAGCCGCACGACCCTGACGGCCTGGCGCTCGTCTGCTTCGGGCTGTTCAGCCCGCGGTCGGTCGATCGCCAACGTCTCGTCACTGGCGCCGGCACCTACTCCGCGGACGACTGGAAGCCTTCCCTCACGCCCGAAGCCTACGCCGACGCCATTACCCGCATCAAATCGCGCATCGAGGCGGGTGACACCTACCAGATCAACTTCACCTTCCGCCTGACGTCCCGGTTCAGCGGCTCGCCGCTCGCGCTGCTGCGCGATCTCGACGCCGCGCAGGACGGCCCGTGGGGCGCGTTCGTGGACGATGGCCGCTTCGCGATCTGCTCGGCGTCGCCGGAACTGTTCTATCGCCTGGACGGCAGCGGCCGCATCGAATGCCGGCCGATGAAGGGGACGGCGCGGCGCGGACTATGGGCCGAGGCCGACCTGGCGCAGGGGACCGCGCTCCAGACGTCGGCGAAGAACCGGGCAGAAAACGTCATGGTCGTGGACATGGCGCGCAACGATCTCGGCCGCATTGCCCGGACCGGATCGGTCGAGACGTCGGCGCTGTTCGAGGTCGAGCGTTATCCGCTCCAGTGGCAGATGACCTCCCGGGTCCAAGCCCGGGTCGGGGCGAGCCTGCCGACGCTCTTCCGCGCGCTCTTTCCGGCCGGTTCGATCACCGGCGCTCCCAAGCACCGCTCGATGTCGATCATCAGGGGGCTCGAGGCCACGCCCCGCGGTATCTATACGGGAGCGATCGGCTATCTGTCGCCCCACGGACGGCAGCACTTCAACGTCGCCATCCGGACCGTGACGATCGACAAGGACCGGGCGCAGGCCGCCTTCGGCGTCGGCAGCGGCGTGGTGTGGGATTCCTCCGCGGAGGACGAGTACGACGAGTGCCGGCTGAAAGCCTCCATCCTGCTGTCGCGGCCGCCGTTCTCCTACGCGACCGGCCACCGCCCCGGATTCCGTCTGCTCGAAACCATCGGCTGGACGCCGGACGGCGGCTTTGCCCTGCTGCCGCGGCACCTGGCGCGCCTCGAGGCCTCGGCCGCCTGCTTCCGGTTCTGCTGCGACCTCGACGAGATCCGCGCGATGCTCGACACCGCGGTCGGCGACCTGATCGGCGCTTCGAAGGTGCGGGTGCTCCTCAGCCAGGACGGCGCGGTCGTCTGCGAGGGGATCGATCTCGGCGTCCCGGCGAGCCAGCCGCTGCGCGTCTCGCTCGCGGCGGAACCGGTGGACGCGGCCGATGTGTTCCTCTACCACAAGACCACGCGCCGCGAGGTCTACGACCGGGCGCGCGCCTCGCGTCCCGACCGCGACACCGTCCTGCTCTGGAACCGTGACGGCGAGATCACCGAATCCACCGACGCCAACGTCGTCGTCTCGATTGACGGCGAGCGGTCCACGCCGCCGATCGTCTGCGGCCTCCTGCCCGGCACGCTCCGCGCCGAGCTGCTCGAGACGGGGGCGATCGCCGAGCGGCGCATCACGGTGGCGGATCTCAGCCGTGCCGCAGAGATCTGGCTGATCAACTCGGTGCGCGGGTGGCTACCGGCAGCGCTGCTGCCGTAGTGTCCCGTCCACGGGGACGGCCGCTAGGCCGGCGGCGGCAGGGAGGCGGCGCGGGGCGCGTCGCTGACGGGCTGGAGGATGACGTAACTCGCGAGGATGAACGAGAGCAGCACGAGGACGCCGAGGCCCTGCGCCACGCGCGGCTCGAGCCCGAACCAGCGAATCGACACCGCGGTGACGCCGGCCCAGATGAGCGGTCCGGTGATGGCGGAGAAGCGTCCCACCATCCCGTACAGTCCGTAGAACTCGCCGATCCGTGACGGCGGCGCGAGCCGCAGCATGTAGGGCCGGTCCGCCGACCAGATGCCGCCCAGGGCCACCCCCGCCGAGCAGGCGACGACGTAGAGGATCGAGAGCGGGAGCCCGAGGATGCCGACCGCGGCGGCGAGCACGAAGACGCCCATCCACAGATAGAGGACGTAGTTCAGCGTGCGCTTCGGGCCGAAGCGGTCCACCAGCCAGCCCCAGACGAAGCCGCCGACGACCGCGAACGTGATCGCGCTCATCATGATCAGCTTGGCCGCGTCTTCCCCCTGTGCGTGCGTCAGGCCGGTGCTCTCCGCGACGTTGATCGTATAGAGGACCATGATGCCGATCACGGTGTTGATCGAGTCGGTATAGAACACCCGCCCGACCAGGAAGCGGAGGAGCCCGGGGTACTCGGCGCTCGAGCGGATGGTCCGCAGCGTGTCGCGCGTCGAGTCGCGAATCATCGCGAGGCTGAAGACCTCGCGCGGGTGCGGGTTGCCGCGCTCCTCGACGAACAGGAAGCAGGGCAGGGCGAACAGCAGGAAGAAGAGCGCGATCATCGCGAACAGGAACGGTTTGTCAGTCGAGCCGAAGACCGAACGCAGACCGAGCCCGACCGCGATGTAGGAGCCGAGATAGCCGACGCCGACGCCGATGCCGCTGATCCGGCCGCGGTTGGCCTCGTGGCTGACGTCGGGCAGCATCGCATCGTAGAACTGGATGCCGGCCTGGTAGGCGGCGTTGGCGATGATGAAACAGATCGCCGTGACGTAGAACCCGCCGCGGGCGAGGAGCGCCGTGAAACCGACGCAGATGAGCGTGCTGACGACCAGGAAGGGCATGCGGCGCGGGGCGCGGTCGGTCATGGCGCCGAGCAGCGGCGAGGCGACGAAGATGATCCCCATCGACACCGCCGAAATGACGCCGTAGACCGCATCCGCGCGGCTGGCTCCGACCTCGTCCCGCACCCAGGTGGAGAAGTAGAGCGTCACCACGCCCATCGAGAAGATCGTGTTCGCCAGGTCGTAGAGCACCCAGCTGACGACCGCGCGGGTGCGGATCCGGTGCGTGGCGGAGGGCGCGTCGGTCAGCCGGAGGTCTCCGACTCGCGAATCCGCTTCACTTTCTCCTCCCGCTCGCGCTCGAAGCGCTCGAGGTCGCGCCGCAGCTCGGCCTCACGCTCGGCCAGCTGCTCGGGATCGAAGATCCCGGCGACCGCCGACTGGTGCATGATGCGCCGTTCCGCCGCCTGCGCTTCGTAGACGCTGCGCACCTCGGCGATGGCGGCGCGCTGCGCGTCGGTCAGTTGCTGCACACCGGTGCCGGACTCGGCATCCTTCTGGCGCAGGCGCTCCATTACGATGTCGAACGCGCTCTTTGGAACATCCGTCATGACAGTCCTCCGGCCGCCCATACCGGGCCTCCGCGGGAGTATAGCGTGGACGCGCCGATGCACCGCCGGTCAGCCCTGGACGAGTCGGCGTCGGCGGAACGTCGCTTGCAGCAGATCCAGGCTTTGGAGGTGACTATGGGATTACGAGACAAGTACGCCTACGCGATTCAGACGGCCAAGGGGAAGTTCGACGGAAACGCCACGGAAGAAGCGGGCAAGCTGCACTTCGCCGGCTCGGTCAAGACGGAAGCGGACAAGAACGAGATCTGGACCGCCATCAAGACGATCCCCGAATGGCGGGATGAAGTCGTCGCCGACATCACGGTTACCGGCGGTGGCGCGGCGGCTGGCGCGCCAAGCGCCAAGACTTACACGGTCAAATCGGGCGACACGCTCAGCAAGATCGCCAAGGAACACCTCGGCAACGCGAACGCCTACATGCAGATTTTCGAGGCGAACCGCGATCAGCTGACCAATCCCGATCAGATCAAGCCGGGACAGGTCCTCAAACTGCCCTGATTCCCCGACCGCGGCGTCCGTACGTCGGCGGTCTCCCTCCCGATCCAGCCCCCAGCCCGGCGGTTGGTATACTGGACCCGGGGGAGGCCCTGACGCCTGACGCCACTCGGCTCATCGTGCTGCTGGTGGAAGACGACCCGGACGGCCGCCGCTTGTACGCGGACTGGCTCAGGAGGTCGGGTTTCATCGTCGAGGAGGCCCACAACGGGCTTCAGGCGCTCGAACGCGCCTTCGAGGTGCATCCGGATCTCATCGTGGTGGATCTGAACATTCCCGGCATCGATGGCTTCGAGCTGACGCGCCGGCTGCGCCGGGACGATCGGACCCGCGAGGTGCCCGTCCTTGCGGTGACCGGCTACGCCGCCTTTGCCGCCGAACCCGACCGGGCGCAGCGCGCCGGCTGCAACGCGGTTCTGCAGAAGCCCTGCTCGCCGGCGGCGCTCGAGCGCTCGCTGCGGGATCTGGCGGCCGATCGCCGCGGTCTCGGTGAGGCCCGTCCATGACGGGCCGCCCTCACACGCCCCGTCCGCCGGCCCCGTTGATCCTCCTGGTCGAAGATTTCGAAGACGCCCGCGAAATGTACCGGGACTATCTGACGTTCTCGGGCTTCCGCGTCGAGACGGCCCACAACGGCCAGGAAGCGCTCCGCAAGGCCCGCTCCCTCTCGCCCGACCTGGTCCTGATGGACTTGTCTCTGCCCGGCATCGACGGCTGGGAAGCGACCCGGCTCCTCAAATCGGATCCCGCCACGCGCCACCTCGTCATCGTCGCGCTCAGCGCCCATGCGCTGGCGGCCGAGGGGGAGCGCGCCCGCGCGGTCGGATGCGACGGCTTCATCGCCAAGCCATGCCTGCCGCCGGACCTGCTCACCCAGGTCCACGGGTTTCTGAAGAAGTCGCGCAACGGCGGCAAAGCCAGATCCCGCGCCAAGCGGACGCATTGATGACCAATCCCGCCGCGCCGATGGATCGGGCTTCACCGAGACGAGGGGTGGTGCTGCTGGTCGAGGACCATGCCGACACGCGTCTGATGTACGCGGAGTTCCTGTCGATGACGTTCGAGGTGGTGACGGCGGCCGACGGCAACGATGCGCTGGAGATGCTCCAGACCGCCCCGCCGGATCTCGTGATTACCGACCTGTCGCTGCCGGGCCTGGACGGCTTTCAGCTCATCTCCCGCATCCGCAGCGAGCCGGCCACGGCGCGGCTGCCGATTATCTGCCTGAGCGGCTACGGCGGCCACGCGCATGAGCAGCGGGCGCGTGAGGCGGGGAGCGACCGCGTCCTCCAGAAGCCCTGCATGCCGGACGCGTTGACGGCGATCGCCCTCGATCTCCTCAGCGCCAGCGCCGCGCGCCGCGACTCCTGAGCGCTCAGCGGGAGGCCATCTCCGCCGCGGCAGGCTTCCGCATCGCGGCCGCCGCCGCCACCGTGTGCCGCTTGCGATCGCGGCGCTCGGTCAGCGCGGCGCTCTGCCGCGCGTCGATCCCGTACACGTCGTTCCAGAACTGCACCCCGCCTTCGGGGGCGACGCGCGCCGTCCAGTAGCCGAGATAGACCGGCAGCGGGGCCGAGAGCTTCACCGTCTGTTCCTCGCCGGCGTGCATCGCCGCGGCGATCCTGTCGGTCGTCCACTGCGGCTGATCGCGGAGGACATACGCCGCCAGCTTCTCCGGTTCTTCGAGGCGCACGCATCCATGGCTGAAGGACCGGCTGGCGCGCGCAAACAGCGAGTCGGCCGGCGTGTCGTGGAGGTAGACGTTGAACTGGTTCGGGAACATGAACTTCACGAGGCCCAGCGAATTGGCCGTCCCCGGCCGCTGCCGGAAGCGGTACCGCCCGGGGCTGTTCAGATCGACCGACGCCGGATCGACGGCGCGGCCGGTCTTGTCGACGACCTCCATGTTGCTGCGGTCGAGAAAGCCCGGGTCCTTGAGCACCGCCGGCAGGGTCTCTTTCTTCGCGATATCGTCCGGCACGTTCCAGTACGGCGCGAACACCAGATAGGTCATCCGGTGATTGAAGATCGGCGTCGGCGTGTCCTTCTTGCCGATGACGACGCGCATCGACAGCGGCGTGCGGCCGGCTTCACGAACATCGAGCCGCATCTCGGGAAGATTGACCAGGATGTGCGGGCTGCCGAGATCGCGGGGCAGCCACCGCCACCGCTCCATGTTCAGCTCGATCTGGCGGAGCCGGGCGGCCACCGGCACGTTCAGCGCCGCTATCACCGCCGGGCCGACCACGCCGTCCTCCGCCAGTCCGTGCGAGCGCTGGAAGCGCTTGACGGCGTCCTCGAGCGCCGCTCCGTACGTCCAGGCTTGTCTCCGGGCTGGTCGTCCGCGTTGAACTCGCCCGACGCGGCCAGCCGCCGGACGAGCACCGGGACGGCCTCGGAGCTCTGGCCTGGCTTGAGCTTGAGCGTGGCGGGAAGGGTCGGCCAGTCCCCTTTCGCCGCCAGTTGCCGGTAGTCGCCGAGCGCCTTGCGGAGTGCGCGGTAGTCGGCGTCCGCCGGGAGCAGCCCGGCCAGCGACTCCGCCACGCGGTCGTCGCGGAGCGCCTGCTCCAGGTGCGCGCGCGCGTCAAAAGCCGCCGTCTCGATCTGCCATTCGGGATCGGCATGGGCGAGGTCGGACATGCCGACCGCCAGATCGGAGGCGTACTGCATGTACAGGTAGGTGAGCCACGTGTCCATGGCCGCGGCCTGGCCGGGGTCGAAGCTGCGGCGCGACAGAAAACCGGCTCCGGCCTCGCGCCGCCGCTGTTCGAGCAGGCTGAGACCGTAGAGCTCCGGGTCGATGCCGTCGGCTTCCGCCGCGCGCAGGGCACTGATGAGCGTGTCCATGTGCCTGCCGGGTGTGCCCTTCGCGATCCATGCTGGAGTGAATTCACGTGCCTGGTAGAACGCACGCGTCTCTTTCCACAGCCGCGCGCCTTCAGCGTCCCTGGTGACGAACTGCGGCGGCCGCACGGCCCGCAGCGTCGACTGCAGCGCGAGCTGCAGCCGGTCGTCGCTGTCGTCCGACGTAGTGGCGGCCGGCCTGCCTGTCGCCGCTCCCGGGTGCAGACGCCCGCACGCCGGGACGAGCAGCGCCGCAAACAGGATCATCGTCGATGCCACCACGAGCCGTTTCATCGGGCCCCTCCTACCGGCTCGACAGCAAACGGGGTGCCCTTTTGTCCGGCGCGCAATTTGGATACGGAATTACAGTGGTAGCCGCGTCTTCGCGACCACGTTCGCGGCCCTGACCGGGCGAGGTGTTACGCTGGCTACCCACTCCACAGCGCACAAGAGTCGAAAACAGAAGGTGGTGGACGACATCGTCCGGGCCGACCTCAACCTTGCCGCCGCCTCGCTGCTCTACGACATGGCGGCGATGCAGCCCACCGAGCGCAGCCAGTTCGGCTACAAGCGAGCCGCGAAGGCGCTCGTCAACCTGCCGGCGAGTGCCGCTGAGCTCGTGGCGTCCGGGATCCTGCGGGATGTGCCGTTCATCGGTCCGTCGAGCGCCCGAATCATCACCGAGCTGGTGACGGACGGGCAGTCCGCCACCGTCGAGGCGGCTCTCGCCAGGAGCGCGGCCCGCGCCAAGGTCCTGCAGCTCCGCAGTTATCGCGACGGCTACCTAAGCCATTTCGCGCTGGCCCAGGCGCTCGCCGCGCCGCTCGGGGCCGGGCTCGCCGATCTCGCCTCATACCGCGGCGACTTCCAGACGCACTCGACCTGGAGTGACGGCGCGGTCTCGATTGCCGAGATGGCGGCGGCGGCCGAGGCGCGCGGACACTCCTGTCTCGGGATCACCGATCACTCTTACGGCCTGCCGATTGCCCGCGGCATGAGCATGGACGACGTCGTCCGGCAGCACCAGGAGATTGACGCCTTGAACCGTCAGTACGATGGGCGGTTTCGCGTCTACAAGGGCATCGAGGCGAACATCCTCGCCGACGGCAGTCTCGACGTGCAGCCGGCCGAACGCGCGCCGTTCGAGTTCATCGTCGCCTCGCCGCACTCGCAGCTCCGCAAGCCGGACGATCAGACGGCGCGCATGCTGGCGGCGGTGCGGGGCGCCGGTGTGACGATCCTCGGGCATCCGCGCGGCCGCATGTTCAACGGCCGGGCGGGCGTGCTCGCCGACTGGGATCGGATCTTCGAGGAAGCGGCGGCACGGCGGGTGGCGATCGAACTGGACGGCAACTGGCACCGCCAGGACATCGACTTCCTCCTCGCGCGCCGCGCCCTGGAGGCGGGCTGCCTGTTCGCGCTCGACAGTGATGCGCACGCGCCGGCCGAACTGCGCTTCAGCGACTACGCGGTCGCGCACGCCCGCCTGGCGTTCATTCCCGCGACGCGCGTGATCAACTGCTGGAGCCGCGCCGATCTCGAGAGGTGGATGGAGGAGCGAAGGGCGTAACGTCCTGGAGAACGCGGCGGCGTGCAGCCCCTCGGAGCCGGGGTTGCCACCGGACCTCGTCAGGCCAGCAGGGCCTTGACCACCTCGCCGTGGACGTCAGTCAGGCGGAAGCGCCGGCCCTGGTGCAGGTACGTCAGGCGCTCGTGATCCACGCCCAGCAGATGCAGCAGCGTCGCCTGAAAGTCGTGCACGTGGACGCCCCCCTCGGTGACGTTGTAGCTGAAGTCGTCGGTCGCGCCGTGGACCAGCCCGGCCTTCACGCCACCGCCGGCCATCCAGACGGTGAAGCAGCGGGGATGGTGATCGCGCCCGTAGTTGTCCGCGGTCAGCTTGCCTTGCGAATAGCTCGTGCGCCCGAACTCTCCGCCCCAGACGACCAGCGTGTCGTCGAGCATGCCGCGCTGCTTCAGGTCCGTAATCAGCGCCGCGCTCGCCTGATCGGTCTCCTCGCACTGTTTGCGGATGTTGCGCGGCAGGTTGTCGTGCTGGTCCCAGCCCTGGTGATAGAGCTGGACGAACTTCACGCCCTGCTCGGCGAGGCGGCGCGCCAGCAGGCAGTTGGCGGCAAACGTCCCGGGCGTGCTCGACATCCTTGCCGTACAGCGCGAGCGTTTCCGGCGTCTCGCTCGAGATGTCCATGACGCCGGGGACGCTCGCCTGCATGCGGTACGACATCTCGTACTGCGCGATGCGCCCGTCCACCTCCGTGTCGCCAAGCCGCTCGGCGGCGTGCGCGTGCAGCTCCGCGAGCCGATCGAGCAGGAGCCGGCGGCTCTCCCGGCTCACGCCGTCGGGGTTCGCCAGGTACAACACCGCATCCTTGCCGCTCCGGAACTGCACGCCCTGATGCTGGGACGGAAGGAATCCGCTGCCCCACAGCCGGGAGTACAGCGGCTGATCCGACTTTGCCGGGCGTGATGAGGACGACAAACGCCGGAAGATTGTCGTTGTCGCTGCCGAGTCCGTAATGAATCCACGATCCCATGCTCGGGCGGCCGGCGATCTGAGAGCCGGTCTGGAAGAACGTAATCGCGGGGTCGTGATTGATCGCATCGGTGAACATGGAGCGGACGATGCAGAGGTCGTCGACGACCTTTGCCGTCTGCGGCAGCAAGTCGGACACCCACGTGCCATTGCTGCCGTGCCGGCCGAATCCGAACTGCGAGCCCGCCAGCGGCAGCGACGACTGGTTCCCGGACATGCCGGTGAGCCGCTGCCCCTGCCGCACGGAATCGGGCAGCTGCTCGCCGTTGCGCTCCGTGAGCACGGGCTTGTAGTCGAAGGTCTCGATCTGCGACGGCCCGCCGGCCATGAACAGGTAGATCACGCGTTTCGCCCGGGCCGCGTGGTGCAGCTGGCCGCCGAGGACGCCGCGATCCTGATCGGCCGCGGCTGGTGGGGAGGCGGCGAACAAGCGAGCGGGGTTGACGAGGTTGGCGAGCGCGATGCCGCCCAGCCCCATGCCGAACCGGTTGAGCACGCTGCGCCGCGACATGCCGGCCGCGGGGAGCGCGCCGGCGCACTGCCGGCAGGATCTTGCGATGCTCATCGGACCACCACGAATTCATCGAAGTTCATGATCGCGTTCACGACCGTCGTCATCGCCGCGACGTCGGCGCGGGGCAGGGACTCGTCCGATTTCGACTCGCCGACCGCAAGCAGCTTCGCAGCCTCGCCGCTGTTCTCGGCGAACAGATCCCTTTCCTCGGCGAAGAGCCGTGCGAGGATGCCTGACTCCGTCTCGTCAGGGATCCGTCCGATGAGCGCCCGGAACGCCTCGCGGTTTCGCGCCGCCCCATCGGTCCGGAAACGTGTCAGCAGCTGCGTCGCGAGGACGCGCGCGGCTTCGACGAATTGCGGGTCGTTGAGGAGCACCAGCGACTGGAGCGGGGAGGCGGTCACGTCGCGCCTGGCGGTGCAGACTTCACGGGACACCGCATCGAAGGTGACCATCGAGGGCGGCGGCGACGTGCGCCGCCAGAACGTGTACACGCTCCGGCGGTAGAGCGCGTCCCCCGTGTCCTGCGTGTAGGTCTTGCCGGTGCCGGATTGCTCCCAGAGGCCGGCCGGCTGATACGGCTTGACGCTCGGACCGCCGATCGTGCGATTCAGGAGGCCACTGGCCGCCAGCGCGCTGTCGCGGATCGCCTCGGCCATCAATCGGGTCCTGGGCCCCCGGGACAGCAACTCGTTGTCGGGGTCTGGACGCGCGCTTCCGCCCGCGCCCTGGGACGACTGCCGGAAGGTCTCGGAGGTGACGATGAGGCGGTGGAGCGCCTTGACGTCCCAGCCGTCGTCCATGAAGCGGCCGGCGAGCCATTCGAGCAACTCCGGATGCGAGGGCAGTTTGCCCTGGCTGCCGAAGTCCTCCTGTGTCGCGACCAGGCCGCGGCCGAAGTGCAGGCGCCAGATGCGATTCACGACGACGCGCGCGGCGAGCGGGTTCGTCCGGGCCGTCAACCAGCGCGCCAGCCCGAGCCGGTTGCGCGGCTGATCCGCGGGGAACGGCGGCAGGCTGGCCGGCGTATCGCGCGGGACGATCTCCTGGGGCGCGTCGTAGGCGCCGCGCTTCAGGCGATGGGCCGGACGCGGCTGGCGCATTTCCTCCATCACCATGATTTCCGGGACGTCGGAGACGAGCGTGTTCTCCTCCGCACGGAGACGCCTGAGCTCGGCAACGGCGGCGATGTACGGCTGATGCTCCCGGGCGAGGAAGTGCTCGAAGGCGGCCGGATCCCGGCCGTCGCGCCGGATCGCAGAGACGACCTCCGCCGCCGTCAGGCAGGTGTCGAACACCTCCAGATCGTCGATCAGGCCGTCCTTGAAGCCGCTGTCGCGGAAGCGGGCGCCGATCGTGAACGGATGCTTCTCCGCGGCGCGGTCGCCCATGGCCGGGCCGTAGCCGATGTCCTTGTACAAGTGATCGCGCACGACGTCGGTCTCGAGGCGCCGGCCGTCGAGATAGATCCGGATGCCCGCCGCGCGGCTCGACCCGTCGTAGGTCACGACCAGGCGGGACCACGCGTTGACGGGCAGCGGCTGCCTGGCCCGCACGGCGATGGCATTGCCCGGCCAGAAATGAATGAGGCCGAAGAACGGGCGCCCGTGATCGAGGGTGAGCTCGAAGCCGCGACTGCCGGCGTCCGACCACGCGCGCGACTGGTGCACGACGATCGCGCGATCCTGTCCGGCCGCAGGCTTCAACCGCAGGCTGAGGGAGAGCGGGTCGGTCCTGGAGAACTCGCGGACGCCGGGATGGACGACCTGATTGTCGCCGCTGAACCTGAGCGCGGTGGTCGATCCTTCGTGCACCAGCACCGGGCCGTCCTGCAGCTGCGCCGGCACCGTCGAGACATCGTCCGGCGTCGTCTCGCCGTCGACCGCGTTGAACTCGAGATGCGCGACCGGCACGGGACGGCTGATGGCGCGGCCCGCGTCCCGGCGTCCAGCAGCGGCACGGCGATCGGCATGCGGCTCCCCGGCGAAGACCTGCGCCGTCTCCAGCCAGGTGCTGAACGCCGGTCGTGCCGCCCGGGAGACGGCCTCGAGCCTGGCCTCGGCCGCGGCGATGCGCGCCATCAGCCGATCGTGTTCGGCCTCCTTCCCGGCCGTCCACAGCAGCAGGGACGGCGACGGGGTGGCGTTCGTGAAATGCGAGTAGAGGCCGGACTCGTCGATGTTGTTGAAGAAGGCGAACATCGAATAGTAGTCGCGCTGCGTGATCGCATCGAACTTGTGGTCGTGGCAGCGCGCGCACTCCATCGTCAGGCCGAGCATCGCGGTGCTGAACGTGTTGACGCGATCGACGACGTACTCGGTGCGGAACTCCTCTTCGATGCTGCCGCCCTCGTTGGTCTGCCGGTGCAATCGGTTGAAGGCGGTCGCGATGCGCTGCTCGCGCGTCGGATTCGGCAGCAGGTCGCCGGCCAGCTGCCAGGTGAGGAACTGATCGTAGGGCAGGTTGCGGTTGAACGCGCCGATGACCCAGTCGCGGTAGGCGGACATGTCGCGGTCGATGTCGGCCTGATAGCCATACGTGTCCGCGTAGCGCGCGAGGTCGAGCCAGTCCATGGCCATCCGCTCGCCGTAGGCCGGAGACGCCAGGTACTGTTCGACGGCGCGGCGATAGGCGTCGGGGATCGATCGGCCAGGAAGGCATCCAGGTCGGCGGGCGTCGGCGGCAGGCCGGTCAGGTCGAGCGCGAGCCGGCGGATGGCGATCTCCGGTGACGCCCGCGGCGCCGGCCTGAGTCCTTCCGCCTCGAGCCGCGTGCGCACGAATGCGTCGATCGGGTTCGCCGGCGCCGTGCCATCACTGAGCTTCGGCACGACGACCGCGTGGACCGGCACGAGCGACCAGTGCGGCCGGTAGTCCGCCCCCTCGACGACCCATCGCTTGAGCAACGCCTTGTCGGCCGCCGACAGCGCCAGATGCGACTCGGGCGGCGGCATCTTGTCGTCTTCGTCGTCCGTGAAGATGCGGCGGATCGAGCTCGCTCTTGTCCGGGTCGCCCGGCTTGACGACCGCCCAGCCTTTCCCGGCATCGTCGAGCTTCTTCAGGATGCCCTCGCGCGTGTCGAGGCGGAGCTTCGCCTTTCGCTTGCCGGCGTCGGGCCCGTGGCAGCGGAAGCATCGATCCGAGAGCAGCGGGCGGATCTGGTAAGTGAAATCGATGCGGGGCAGAGGACGCGCGCCGGGGACCCCGGCTTCCACCCCAGTGCGCACAGAACGCGCACCGGGGACCCCGGCTTCCACCCCAGTGCGCACAGAACGCGCACCGGGGACCCCGGCTTCCACCCCAGTGCGCACAGAACGCGCACCGGGGACCCCGGCTTGTCTGGCCGCGGAGGGCCCGGCCAGGCCGAACGTCGCGCCGGCGAGCACGGTCCAGAGGCAGGACCGCAGGCCCCTCATCGGTGCATTCTCGAATGCGCCCGGACCCCTGTCAACCGTGACAGACGGCGCCGCGATTGAGGGGGTGTCGCGCTCCGACGAGCCCGACGGCGGACCCGGCCGACGGTCGCGTGTTTCATGACGTCGTGGGTGCCGCTTCGCGGGGTGGGAAGGTCGCAGGCCGGGCGCGGGCGGCGCGGTAATAACGCGACGGCAGCGGATGGTCGAGGTGCGATTCGATGAAGGCGGAGGCGTCGACGAGCGCCGCGAGATCGACGCCGGTCTCGATCCCCAGCCCGCGCAGCATGTAGATCAGATCCTCGGTGGCGAGGTTGCCGGCCGCGCCGGGCGCGTACGGGCAGCCGCCGAGGCCGCCGGCCGAGGCGTCGAAGGTCGCGACGCCGAGCGCGAGAGCCGTGAGCACGTTGGCGAGCGCGGTGCCGCGGGTGTCGTGGAAATGCAGCGCGACGCGCTCCAGTCCGACCTGGGTCGCGACCGCCTCGACGAGCGGCGGCACCTGGCCGGGGTGCGCGATGCCGATGGTGTCGCTGATCGCGACCTCGAACGCCCCCATCTCCACGAGGGCGGCCGCCACCCGGACGACGGCGGCGGTCGCGACGGGTCCCTCGAATGGACAGCCGAACGCGGTGGAGAGATAGCCGCGAACGCGCACGCCGGCGGCACTGGCGCGCGCCGCGACCTCGCGGTAGACCTCGAGCGACTGGTCGATTGTCCTGTTGATGTTCCGTTGGCTGAACGTCTCGGACGCCGCCGCGAAGATCGCGACCTCGGAGACGCCGGCGGCGAGCGCCCGCTCGAGCCCGGCGAGGTTCGGAACGAGCGCGGTGTAGCGCACTCCAGGCCGCGGCGCGATGCCCGCGAACACGCGCGCGGCGTCCGCCATCTGCGGCACCCACGCCGGGCTGACGAACGCCGCCACCTCGATGACCGGCAGCGCCGGCCGCCGCCAGCCGGTCGACGAACGCGATCTTGTCGTCGGCGGCGATCACGCCGCGGCTCGTTCTGCAGGCCGTCGCGCGGGCCGACCTCGACGACGGTGACGCGCGCGGGAAGGGGCATCGGGTGATTCTACGGCGTCGCGCCGTCGTCGTGGTCGAGGTCGACCAGCGCCACGCCCGGCGTCACCAGCTCGCCTTCGCGGCAGTGCACCGCGCGCACCACGCCGTCGGCAGGGGCGCGGATCGGCAGCTCCATCTTCATCGCCTCGAGGATCAGCAGCGTGTCCCCCTTCCGCACCCTGGCGCCCGGCACCGCGTCGACGCGGACAGACCGTCGCCGGCATCGGCGAGGTGAGCGGGGCATGCGCGCTCGCCGCCGCGCGCCGCCGCCGGCCGTCCTGCACTTCGAACTCGTAGGCCTCACCGTTCAGGAAGACCAGGCGCCGCGCTCCGGCACGACGCCACCCAGCCCCGTCGCCGGTCATGGCCCACTCGAACGATCGCGGGCCCCTCCGCGGTGACCGGGATCGCCGCGCCGCCATCGACCGACACCGCCCCGTCCTCGTCCATCGTCACGCGGTAGTCCCGGTCGCCGGCACGGAGGACGAGCATGCGCAGGCTCACGGCGTCAGCGGCCCCACCCGGTTGTCGCCGACCACGGGTCTGCCGCGCCCGGCGCGGCGCCGGCGGTCTCCGGCGCCGCGGGCCCGGCCGCCGCGGCGGCCGCGAGCGCTTCGTGCGGGAATGGGCCCCTGCTCCAGCAGGGTATCGAGATGCTCGTCGATGAATCCGGTGTGCACGTCTCCGGCGCGGAACGCCGGCATGGTCGAGCAGCCGCAGCAGGAACGGGATGTTGGTCGCGGATGCCGAGCACGGGGAAATCGCGCAGCGCGGCGACGCAGCCGGGCGATCGCCGCCGGCGCGCGTCTCGGCCGAGCGCGATCACCTTGGCGAGCAGCGGGTCGTAGTGGACCGGCACCGTCGTCGCCCTCGCGCGACGCCGGCGTCGACGCGCACGCCGGGCGCCCGCGGCTCACGGTAGAGCAGCAGCAGGCCGGCCTGCGGCAGGAAACCGTGCGCGCGGATCCTCGGCATAGACGCGGCACCTCGATGGCGTGCCCGCGCTGCGACGAGCGCCTCCTGCGTCCACGGCAGCGGCTCGCCCGCCGCGACCGTCAGCTGCGCCTGCACCAGATCGACGCCGGTGACCGCCTCGGTGACCGGATGCTCGACCTGCAGCCGCGTGTTCATCTCGAGGAAGTAGAACGCGCGCTTCGTCGCCGCTGCCGTCGAGCAGGAACTCGATCGTGCCGGCATTGCGATAGCCGGCGGCGCGGGCGGCCGCGACCGCCGCGCGCCCCATCGCGCTCGCGCAGCGCCGGCGTCAGCGCCGGCGACGGGCTCTCCTCGATGACCTTCTGGTGGCGCCGCTGCACCGAGCACTCGCGCTCGAACAGATGGACGACATTGCCGTGCGTCGTCGGCAGAACACCTGGACCTCGACGTGCCGCGGGCGCTCGATCAGGCGTTCGACGTAAAGCGTGCCGTCGCCGAATGCCGACTGCCGCCTCGCGCCGCGCCGCGCCGATCGCCTCGCCGGCCGCGGCGGCGTCGCGGACGACGCGCATGCCCTTGCCGCCGCCGCCGGCCGACGCCTTGACCAGGACCGGGTAGCCGATCGTCCCGACGGCCGCCAGCAGGCCGGCATCGTCCTGATCCGCCGGCGTCAGCCCCGGCACGACCGGCACGCCCGCGGCGGCCATCAGCGTGCGCGCGCCGATCTTCGATCCCATCCGCTCGATGACGTCCGCCGGCGGGCCGATGAAGATCAGCCCGGCGTGCTCGCACAGGCCCGCGCGAAGTCGGCATTCTCCGACAGGAAGCCATAGCCCGGATGGACCGCGTCGGCGCCGCTCAGGCGCGCGGCCTCGATCAGCGGCCGGGATCGACAGGTAGCTCTCGGCGTGGAGACGCGGGGCCGATCCGCACGGCGCGATCGGCCGCGCGTGACGTGCGCGCGCCCCGCCGTCGGCGTCCGAGTAGACCGCGACGCTCTCGATGCCCGCGCTCGCGGCAGGCGCGGATGATGCGAACGGCGATCTCGCCGCGATTGGCGACGAGCACGCGGCCGGATCGTCATGCGGTCCAGTCCGGCTTGCGCTTCTCGAGGAAGGCGCGCATGCCCTCCTGGCCCTCCGCCGAGACGCGCTGGGCCGCGATCGCGGCCGGTCGTCAGGCCGATGACGTCCTTCGGGATCTCGCCCGCGACCTCGCGGATGAGCGCTTTCGCGGCGGCGACCGCCCCCGGCCCGGAAGTCCTGCAGCTCGGCGAGCCGGCGCTCGACGGCGGCATCGAGCTCCGCTGCCGGCACCACGTCGTGCACCAGTCCCAGAGCCTCGGCGCGCGACCGCATCGAACCGCGCCCCGGTCAGGAACAGCTCCCGCGCCGCCGAGACGCCGATCTTGCGCATCACGTACGGCGCGATCACCGCCGGGAGCATGCCCAGCTTCACTTCGGTCAACCCGAACACCGCGTCGTCTGCCGCAACGACGATGTCGCAGACCGCGGCGAGGCCGACGCCGCCGCCGAGCGCGGCGCCCTGCACGCGCCCGACGACCGGGAGCGGCAGGGTGTCGAGCCGCTCGAGCATCCGGGCGAGATCCTCGGCGTCGGCGAGGTTCTCGCGCGTGGCTGTAGGCAACGGCGCTGCGCCATCCACGCCAGGTCGGCGCCGGCGCAGAAGACCGGGCCGCTGCCGGCCAGGACGACAGCGCGGACGTGCCGGGTCATCCGCCGCCGCGGCGGCGGCCGTCAGGGCGGCGATGCACCTCCTCGTCGAACGCGTTCCGCACTTCGGGGCGGTTGAGCGTCAGACGCAGCAGCGCCGCCGGCGCGTTCGCTGAGGATCGAAGGCATGTCGGGCTCCTGCGGCGGGCGCCTACATCCGGAAGATGCCGAATCTGGTGGTCGGCCATCGGCGCGTTGAAGGCCGCCGCAGACCCCAGCGCCAGCGCGCTGCCGGGTCGTCGGCGGGGTCGAGAATCCCATCGTCCCACAGCCGCGCGGTGGAGTAGTAAGGCGATCCCTCCCGTTCGTATTTCTCGAGGATCGGGGCGCGGATCGCCTCTTCCTCGGCGGCGCTCAGCGTCTGGCCGTCGCGCGCCAGCTGATCGCGCTTGACGGTCGTCAGCACCCCCGCGGCCTGCTCGCCGCCCATGACGGAGATGCGCGCGTTGGGCCACATCCACAGCAGGCGCGGCTCGAAGGCGCGGCCGCACATGCCGTAGTTGCCGGCGCCGAAGGAGCCGCCGATGACGACCGTGAACTTCGGGACGGCGGAGTTGGCGACGGCATGGACCATCTTGGCGCCGTCCTTCGCGATGCCGCCGCGCTCGTACTCCCGTCCGACCATGAAGCCGGTGATGTTCTGAAGGAAGACCAGCGGGATGCCGCGCAGGCTGCAGAGCTCGATGAAGTGCGTCGCCTTGAGCGCCGACTCCGAGAACAGCACGCCGTTGTTGGCGATGATCCCGACCAGCAAGCCGTGCAGCCGCGCGAAGCCGGTGACGAGCGTCGCGCCGTAGCGCTCCTTGAACTCGTCGAAGCGGGAGCCGTCGACCAGCCGGGCGATGACCTCGCGAACGTCGTAGGCGATGCCGGGTATCGGCGTTGACGATGCCGTAGATCTCCTGCGGGTCGTAGAGCGGGTCCTCGGGGGTGGTCGACGTCGGCCGGCAGGTGTCTGCTCGCGGTTCAGCGTGCTGACGATGGTCCGCGCGAGCTGCGAGCGCATGCGCATCGTCTTCGGCCAGATAGTCGGCGACGCCGGAGAGCCGGGTGTGCACGTCGGCGCCGCCGAGCTCCTCGGCGGTGACCTCCTCGCCGGTCGCGGCTTTCACCAGCGGCGGACCGCCGAGAAAGATCGTCCCGGTGCCCTTGACGATGATCGTTTCGTCCGACATCGCCGGCACGTACGCGCCGCCGGCCGTGCACGAGCCCATCACGACGGCGATCTGCGGGATGCCGCTCGGCCGACAGCCGCGCCTGGTTGTAGAAGATGCGGCCGAAGTGCTCGCGGTCCGGAAAGACCTCGGCCTGCAGCGGCAGGAAGGCGCCGCCGGAGTCGACGAGATAGAGGCAGGGCAGGGCGTTGTCGAGCGCGACCTGCTGCGCCCGGAGGTGCTTCTTCACCGTCATCGGGATAGTAGGTCCCACCCTTGACGGTCGCGTCGTTCGCGACGATCGACCACCTCGCGGCCGGAGACGCGGCCGATGCCGGTGACGATGCCGGCGGCGGGGGTGTCGTCGTCATACAGATCCCACGCGGCGAGCGGCGACAGTTCGAGAAAGGGGGAGCGCTCGTCGAGGAGGCGGTCGATGCGTTCGCGCGCCGGAAGCTTGCCCTGGGCGCGGTGGCGCTCGACGTATTTGGCGCCGCCCCCCTGTCGGACGAGCTCGGTGCGGATCTTGAGCTCCGCCAGCAGCGAGCCCATCGCGGTGGCGTTGGCGCGGAACAGGTCGCTGCCGGTCTGGATCTGGGATTCGATGACGTCCATGAGGCTCCGGGCAACCGGGGTTCCGGAATGCCGCGATTATATCCGTGTTGGCGGAGCCCGGTTCGGCAGCTCTGAACGGGCGGAGACCCGGATCACGGCGAAAAAGGCTGGGGTAAGAATCAGCTCAGCAGCGTGTGCGCATGTATCTGTTTCTGACACCTGTCGGTATATGGACGCGCTCGAGCACTTGTGTATACTTTGGGGTGGTAATCGCGTCTTTCCGTGTACTCAGGCCCGACCAGCCAGGCGCGGGCCGCTTGTTGAGACGGACGGAAATCATATGAGCTTGAAGAAGCGTAACCGCGTGCTGGCAATCGACGATGAGCCGTCGATGATCGAATGGCTCAAGATTCTGCTCGAGCATGAGGGCTACGAGGTCCGCACCGCGATGATCGGCACCCGCGGCGAAGAGATCTTCAAGACCTGGAAGCCGGACGTGGTCGTCACCGACATGATGCTGCCGGACGCCGACGGCCTCGAGCTGCTGCGCAAGTTCAAGCAGATCCATCCCGACACCGAAGTCATCGTCATCACCGGCCACGGCAGCGTGCCGAAGGCGGTCGAGGCGATGAAGGCCGGCGCGCACAGCTTCGTCGAGAAGCCGATCGAGCCCGACACGCTGCTGGCGATGCTCGAGCGGGCGATCGAGCGCCGCGACCTGGTCGGTGAGAACCTGCTGCTCAAGCAGAAGCTCGAGGGGCAGTTCCGGTTCGGCAACATCATCGGCAAGAGCAAGAAGATGCACGAGGTGCTCGAGCTGGTCGAGAGCGTCGCCGGCGAGCGACGCCAACATCCTGATTCAGGGCGAGAACGGCACCGGCAAGGAGCTGATCTCGAACGCGCTGCACTACAACAGCAAGCGGGCCAAGGGGCCGTTCATCAAGATCAACTGCGCCGCGATCCCCAAGGACCTGATCGAGTCGGAGCTCTTCGGCTACAAGAAGGGCGCCTTCACCGGCGCGCAGACCGACAAGGAAGGCCTCTTCGAGATGGCGGAGGGGGGCTCGCTGCTGCTCGACGAGATCGGCGAGATGCCGCCGTACCTGCAGACCAAGCTGCTGCGCGTGCTGCAGGAGCGCGAGTACCGGCCGATCGGCAGCGACCGGATCGTCCGCGTCGACTTCCGGCTGATCTGCGCCACCAACATCGATCTCGACGCCGCGCTGCGCGACGGCAAGCTGCGCGAGGATCTCTACTTCCGCATCAACACCATCACCCTGCGGGTGCCGCCGCTGCGCGAGCGCACCGAGGACATTCCGCTGCTCTGCGACTACTTCCTCGAGAAGTACCGCCAGCGACACCAGCGCAACGTGAAGTCGATTGCGCCGGCGGCCTACCACGTGCTCATCCGCCACCGCTGGCCGGGCAACGTCCGCGAGCTCGAGAACGTCATCGAGCGCGGCGTGCTCGTCGCCAAGGGCAACGAGATCACCGTCGACCGATCTCCCCGAGTCGCTGCGCAGCGAGAGCACCGACGCCGACCGAGTTCGTCATCCCGCCGCACCGGACGCTCGCCGAGATCGAGAAGATGGCGATCCTGCAGACGCTCCAGCGCACCAACTGGAACAAGCAGGAGGCGGCGCAGATCCTCGGGCTGTATCGCCCGACGCTGTACAGCAAGATGAAGAAGCACGAGATTCAGGACGGCAGCAAGGCGGCCGCCCGTCGGGCCCTGCCGGTCGCCCAGTAGGCGGGCGGGGCCGGGCCGGGCAGACGGCTTGCAAGGCGGGGGACGAATGCTTGAGCGCGCACAGGCCGGTCTGGCGGCGGTCGGGGATGTCTCGATCTTTGCCGGGAAAGCTGCTCCGGGAGATGTTCGTGCCGCCGTTCGAGTTCCGCGAGACGCTCCGTCAGCTCTACGAGCTCGGAGTGCGGTCGGCGCCGCTCATTGCCGTCTCCGGCCTGGCGGTCGGCGTCGTGCTCTCGATGCACACCCGGGCGTCGCTCGAGCGGTTCGGCGCCGAGTCCCTGATTCCGTCCGGGCTGGCGATCGCGCTGGTCCGCGAGACCGGCCCGTTGACCGCGGCGCTGCTGCTCTCCGGCCGGATCGGCGCCGGCATCGGCGCCGAGCTCGGCGCGATGCGCGTCACCGAGCAGATCGACGCGCTCGAAGCCTCGGCCGTCGATGCCTTCCGCTACCTCGTCGTCACCCGCGTCGTCGCCTGCGTCATCGCGCTGCCGATCCTGACGACGCTGATGAACTTCGCGGGCATGCTCGGCGGCTTCCTTGCCGAGACGGCGGCCAACGGCATGTCGCTGCACCTCTATTTCACGCGGGCGTTCTCGCTCATCGACTTCGCCGACTACGTGCCGGCGACGCTCAAGACGATGGTCTTCGGATTCATCATCGCGACGGTGTCGTCGTACCTCGGGTTCACGACCGAGTCGGGCACCGAGGGGGTCGGCCGGGCCTCGACCCGGTCGGTGGTGCTGTCGTCGATGGTCATCATCGTCGCGAACGTGATCCTCGTCCGGCTGATCTTCTTCCTGTTCCCGGGGGCTGGAGGCTGATGGCGGGCGCCGCCGAGCTCACGCGCGACGAGCGGCCGGGCAGCGCGGCCCGCCCGGCCGACGCCGTCCGCCTGGACGGGGTGTCGAAGACGTTCGGGACGCGTCGCGTCCTCGACGACGTCTCGTTCGACCGTGCCGGCGGGGTGCGGCTTCGTGATTCTCGGCCGGAGCGGCACCGGCAAGAGCGTGACGCTGCGTCACATCATCGGCCTGGTGCGGCCGGATTCGGGGCAGGTGTTCGTCGAAGACGACGAGATCAGCGCGCTGACCGGTCCGGACCTGTCGCGGGTCCGGCGCAAGATCGGCTTCCTGTTCCAGAACGCCGCGCTCTTCGACTCGATCTCCGTCGGCGAGAACGTCGCCTTCGCGATGCGCCGGCACACGGATCTGGCCGACGCCGAGATCGTGGCGCGCGCCCGCGAGAAACTGGCGTCGGTCGGCCTCGGCGACGAGTTCGACAAGATGCCGGCGGCGCTGTCGGGCGGGATGCGCAAGCGCGCCGGGCTGGCTCGAGCCCTGGCGCTCGATCCGAGGATCCTGCTGGTCGACGAGCCCAGCGCCGGCCTCGATCCGATCACCGCCGACGAGATCGACGAACTGCTCCTCGGGCTGAAGCAGCAGGGGGGCGTGACGCTGATCGTCGTGACCCACAACATCCCGAGCGCCCGCCGGCTCGGCGACCATCTCCTGATGCTCCACGAGGGGCGCATTGCCGCGCAGGGGACGCCGGACGAGCTGGATCGCAGCGATCAACGAGATGGTGCGGGCGTTCATGAACTCTCAACACGCGGGATGAAGCGATAGCCATGGCCCGAACCCGGCAGGTCTACGTCGGCGCGTTCATGATCTTCGGCTTGCTGCTGTTCGCCGTGGGGCTGTTCCTCATCGGCAACCGGCGGATGCTGTTCGACCGATACCTTCGAGGCCTACGCGGAATTCGCCAATATCGCCGGGCTGCAGAATGGCGCGATCGTTCGCGTCGCCGGCATGGATGCCGGCGAGGTGAAGGAGATCAACGTGCCCGGCAGTCCGTCGGGCCGCTTCCGCGTGAAGATGCGGTTGCGCGAAGACCTCCACACGCTCATCCGTGTCGATTCGGTGGCGACGATTCAGACCGACGGCCTGGTGGGCAACAAGTACGTCCAGGTCGACGCCGGCACGGATCAGGCGGCGGTGGTGCCGTCGATGGGAACGATGCAGAGCCGGGAGCCGTTCGATCTCTCGGAGATGCTGCAGCGGATGAGCAAGACGGTCGATCTCGTCACCGAGACGATCGTCCAGGTGCGCGGACAGGTCGAGGACGCGCTCAACTCGCTCTCGGACATCGTCGACGTCGCCCAGGGGCTGGTGGAGGATCTCGGCAACGACGCCCGGGCGATCATGGTCTCGGCGAAGAAGGTTGCCGGCGACGTCAACACGATCGTCGCCGGGCTGCGCGACGGGCGCGGCAGCCTCGGCAAGCTGCTGAACGACGACGCGTTGTATGAGCGGGTGAAGGCGATCTCGACGGAGGCCGAGAAGACGCTCGCGAACGTGCGGGAGGCGAGCGAACAGGCCAAGGGAGCGATTGCCGATTTCCGCGGCGACAAGGGTCCGGTCAACGGCGTCATGGGCGATCTGAAGCAGACGCTGGCGTCGGCGAAGGATGCGATGTCCGACCTTGCCGAGAACACCGAGGCGTTGAAGCGCAGCTTCTTCTTCAAGGGCTTCTTCAACCGGCGCGGATATTTCGATTTGAAGGACGTGACGGTCCAGCAGTACCGGCAGGGGGCGCTCGAGAACGGCGAGCGCAAGGTCCTGCGGATCTGGATCGGGAGCGCGGGACTGTTCGAGCGTGACGACCAGGATCAGGAGCGCCTCAGCGACGGCGGCCGCGCCCGTCTGGATTCGGCGATGTCGCAGTTCCTCAAGTATCCGAAGAACAGCCCGCTGGTCGTCGAAGGGTATTCCGAACAATCGACCAACCATGAGCGGTTCCTGCTGAGCCGCACCCGGGCGCAGCTGGTGCGCGATTACCTGGTGGGGAAATTCGGGTTGGACACGAAGTACCTCGCGACCATGCCGATGGGGCGCGAGGCGGACGGCAGCCCGACCGGCGGCACGTGGGACGGAGTGGCGCTCGCTATCTTCGTGTCGAACGCGGCGATCTGACAGCCGCCAGGCTGCAGAGCTGGCCAGCGGCGCCAAAGTCCCGGCATGGCATGCCGATTGATACGTAGAGGTGGATGGCACAGGCCGGCTGGCCTGCCGAGGGGTTTCGGTAGAAGGAGGAGACCGTGGACGAGCGATCGCGAGTGCTGATGGCGACGTGCGTGGGCGCCGTCGCGGGTGGCGTGTGGGGCTGGTTGTACATGACGGAGAACGGCCGCCGGATCCGCGAACAGATCGAGCCCAAGCTGGACGACTTCGTGAACGAAATCGGACGAGTTCGCGGCACGGTCGAAAAGGCCCGCACCGCCGCCAGCGAAGGGCTGCGATCACTGAACGAAGTCACCGGCGGCGCCGGCGGGCGCTGGTCGGCGTAAGGCGAGGAGCCACACGATGGATCTGCATACGACCAATCTGCTGCTCGGCATCATGGCGGCCGTCAGCGTGCTCGAGGCGCTGCTGCTCGTCGGCATGGGCATCGGTGCCTATATCGCATACAGCCGCGTGACTGCGGCTCGTAGCGGATCTGGAACGGCGGCAGATCGCCCCCCTGCGCGAGCGCGTGGAGGCGATTCTCGCCGACGTCAAGGACGTGACGGCGCGCGTCAGCCAGCAGACCGAGCGGGTCGACCACGCGATCTCCGGGACGATGGGCCGGGTCGACGAGACCGCCGAACGGGTCAAGGGTTCGGTGCGGGACAAGGTAAACCAGGCGGTCGGCGTGGTGCGTGGTGTCCGGGCCACGGTCGCGTCGATTTTCGGGGAGCGGAACGACCCGCCAGCCCCGGCCGCGGGGAGGTATTAGTGATGGACAACATGATCGCCGGCAGCGAGCCGGTCGACGAAACATTCAAGGGGACATCAATGGCATACGAATACGATCGATTCGAGCGTGAAGACGGTGGTGGCTCGTTCCTGATGGGGCTTCTCGCCGGAACGGTCCTCGGCGCCGGACTGGGGATGCTGTTTGCGCCCAAGCCGGGGGCGGAGCTCCGGACGAAGCTGTCGGAGCAGGCCGGCAAGCTGCGCACGACGGCCACCGACGGCTACCAGCAGGCCACCGGCAAGGTGACGCAGATGGTCGATCGCGGCCGTGAGGCCTACGACCGGGCGCGGACGACGGCCGGCTCGGCCATCGAGAATGTTGCCGGCAGCATGCCGGGCGCGGCCAACCCGGCCGGCGGCAGCAGCTCGACCGGGACCGACGGCAGCGGCCATGCCGGCGCTCGCCCCGGCGGCGCCTCCGGCAACCGCCTGTAGTCGGAGACGTCTTCATTCGTGGAGAGTGCGGCGCCGAATGGCGCCGCACTCTCGTGCTGTACCTGCGCCCGGAAGGCATTTTCAGATGAATCAGCGCACTGCGGAAAAGCTCGCCGACGTCGTGCTCGGGATCGCCGTCGCGGGGGCCGCGGACCATGTGCTGCGCACACCCTCGCTGCGCCGGGCGGCGTTCCGCCTGGCAGGGGTCACGCTGACCGCGACTCTCCCGGCATGGCTCAGGCAGGAAGTCGTCGCCAGCTGGCAGGCGAGCGGCGGCAGCGGGAGCGCCCGAGCCAGCTGAGGGCCGACCAGGGAGTGCGGAGGTGAAAAACCGGCGGATCCGTTGGGTATGATGGCTTCGTGCCACGGGTCAATCGCCGGTTGTTGCGGATGTGGGCCGAGATTCGGCTGCTCGGGCTCGCGCTCGGGCGGGGCTTCAAAGGCATCTACAACGGCAACGACCTGACGTTCGCCTCCTCGATCGCCTACTACTCCCTGCTGTCCCTGTTTCCGTTCTTCCTCCTCGTCCTGTCGATTCTCGCCAGCGTCACCACCGCCGACACCGACCGTGCGTCGGTCCTCGGCTTCGTCCTCCGCTACTTCCCGCGCCAGTTCGACTTCGTCCGCACCCAGCTCGACGCGATGCAGCAGGCCGGCGCCAGGCCCGGAGTCATCGGAAGCGTCCTCACGGTGTGGGCGGCGATGGGAGTCTTCAGTGCCGTGACGTCGGCGGTCAACCATGCGTGGGGGGTCGAGAAACAGCCGAGCTATCTCAAGCACAAGCTGATCGCCTTCGTCATGCTCGCGACCGCCAGCCTCCTGCTGCTCGTCGGACTGCTGCTGGTGAGCGCGATCAACGTCGCCGAAGCCGGCTGGTTCTCTGAGGTCCTGGCGCGCGCGCCCGGCCTGCTCGTGCTTCAGGGATTTGCCCTGAAGTGGGCCAGCACGGTGATCTTCATCGTGCTCGTCGGGCTGGTGTTCTACTTCGTCCCGAATGCGGCGGTGCGGTTCCGGGACGTCTGGGTCGGCGCAGTGCTGACCGGGCTGCTGTGGCGCGGGGCGCTCGCCGGCTTCTCCCTCTACGTCCGCGACCTGTCGCGCTTCAATGTCCACGGCTCGATCGCCGCGGTGGTCGTCTTCCTGATCTGGATTTACATCTCGGCCGTGATCCTGCTCTTCGGCGCGCAGGTGACGGCCGCCTATGCCAGGCTCCGCCGCCGCCGCCCCGACGAGATCCCCGCCGCACCAACCCCGCGGGTCTGAAGCCGGCGCGCCGACGTCTCGGAACGTCCGTACATGGCGGGGCAGGGAGTGTCGAACTCCCTGCGACCGTAGGGGGGGTCTTGGTGACGGGGCGGTTGCTCCAGCGGAACACCGGAGCGGCTTGCCGGGCTGCCGAAGCCACCCGACGCATGACCATTCAGCAAGCGGAATGCCACAGCGCGCTCGGGCGTCAGGAGCACCGGAACTAGGCTGAAAACGCACGGAATCCGCAAGAATCCAGCTGAGTTCGCTGTAATTTGGCGCCTCGACGGCTACCCTGTCAGGGAAACGCGAGGGACACCGGTTTCCGGCAGGTGGATGTGGGTATTTCGATACCCACCTGGTCCTCCCGGGCGACCGACGCTGCCGGGTCAGCGACTACGGGAGGGCGGGCGGCCTGTCGCCGGCGCTGCCGAGGAGCTCACGGCGCTCGCGATCGACCGGCGGTGCGTGGCGCGCTTCAGGCGGCTCGAGGCAGTTGTCACACGTCCCGCACCGCTCGACCTGGTCCTGCTCTCCGAAGTATTTCAGCAGCTCCAGCCAGCGGCACTGGGCGCTCTGTGCGTACAGCGACATGCGCTCGAGCTTCTCGCGGTCGGCGTCCAGCCGTTCGGCATAGCGGCGAGCGACCTCATCTGAGCTCTCAGTCGAGCGCCCCTCGGCCGTCAGCCGGTAGCGCGCGCCACGCAGCTCGCGCACCAGCTTCAACTCTTTCATCATCGCGAGCACCGATCGCACCCTGGTCCGCGGCACACCGGGGGCCTGCGCCTGCACCGCGGCCAGCGTCGCGTTCCCGTCGCCTGCCCCGAGCTCGATCAATGCCTGCCGCACAGCCTGCACCGCCTCCGCTCCCGGATATTTCCCGCCCATGAAGAACTGGTGAGTCCGCCGGTCCTCAATCCGGTAGAGCAGCACGCAGGCCGCCGGCAGACCGTCGCGGCCGGCGCGGCCGGATTCCTGGTAGTAGGCCTCCAGCGACCCGGGCATGTCGTAGTGGATGACGAAGCGGATGTCGGGCTTGTCGATGCCCATGCCGAAGGCGTTGGTCGCGACGATGGCGCGGAGGGACCCGTCCATGAAGCGGTCCTGCGTCCCGTGCCGCTGATGTGCGCCGAGCCGTCCGTGATAGAGGCCGACCGGGAGTCCTTCCGCCTCCAGCACCCGGGCCACGGCCTCGCATTGCTTGACGGTGGCGACGTACACGATCCCGGTGCCTTCGGTCTCGCGTACCAGCTTCACGAGCTGCTGCTGCTTGGCGATATCGTTTGGCGTGCGTTCGACGCGGTAGTGCAGGTTGGCGCGGTAGGTGCCGAGGTTGAAGGTGCGGGGCGCCTTCAGGCCGAGCTGCTGGACGAGGTCGGCGAGGACCTGCGGCGTCGCGGTGGCGGTGAGCGCGAGCACCGGCGGGCGCCCGAGCGCTTTGACCGCCGCCCCCAGTGCCAGAAAGGCGGGACGAAAGTCGTGGCCCCATTGCGAGACGCAATGCGCCTCGTCGACAACGAACAGGTCGATGGTCTGCGACTTGAGAAGTTCGACGAAGTCCGGATCCTCCAGTCGCTCGGGAGTTGCGAAGACGAACTCCACCTGGCCCTGCCGTATCTCCTCGATCGTGGTCGCCAGGATTCGATCTGGGACCGCCGAGTTGATCTGACGCGCCGCGACACCCAGTTCGTTCAGTTTGTCGCACTGGTCCTTCATCAAGGCGATGAGCGGCGAGACGACGATGGTGGTCCCGGGGAGATGGAGGGCCGGCAGCTGGTAGCAGAGAGACTTCCCGGCGCCGGTGGGCATGACCGCGACGGTATCGTGGCCGTCCATGATGGAGCGGATGACGGCCTCCTGGCCCGGGCGGAAATGCTCGAGCCCGAAGGTTGACCGCATGAGGCGTTTGAGGGGGGCGGCGGTGCGCGGCATCCCTCGAACCTGAGCAATCACTATGCCGGCCGCGGACGGGAAACTGAAGCAGATATCCCGTCAAACGGCCGGAGATGAGTATGCGCTCAGGTGTCATGCCGGAGCGCCGCCGTTCGGCTCATCGCCGGCGTGGAGATCTCACACGTCGTTGGGCGCTCCGATGACGGTGACCGGTGCATCCCGGAGTGCGAGTCACGGTGGCCGGGGGAACGAAAGCCGATCGCGGATGCGACCGAGCCGGCGCGCTGCCTGGCGCCGCGCCACGGGAGCGTGGTTCACGGATGCCACGGCGCCGGCCCGCCGACCGCGCGGAGCGCGCGGCGGTCGAGCCGGGCCCGTGCGGGACGAGCCGAAAGGCTAACGCGCGGCTCGTCCCGACGGTCCCGGCTCGATCGCCCCGTGGCCGTGCCCGACGCGACGGCCACGGACAGCGGGCCGGCGGCACGGATGGTGTCCCGTAACATCTGCGTCTCTGCGGTCCGCTCATTGTCTCGTGACGGCGTGACCGCGGCACAGCTCCGTGTGATCCGTCGAATCCGTGGCATCCGTGTTCTGGCTCGTCCGTCGGCACGGCGTATGAGACGGAGGAAAAATTTCCCGACTGTCACGCCGTCGGGCCGCCCGTCGGGATCTCACACGTCGTTGGGCGCTCCGATGACGGTGACCGGTGCATCCCGGAGTGCGAGTCACGGTGGCCGGGGGGAACGAAAGCCGATCGCGGATGCGACCGAGCCGACGCGCTGCCTGGCGCCGCGCCACGGGAGCGTGGTTCACGGATGCCACGGCGCCGGCCCGCCGACCGCGCGGAGCGCGCGGCGGTCGAGCCGGGCCCGTGCGGGACGAGCCGAAAGGCTGGCGCGCGGCTCGTCCCGACGGTCCCGGCTCGATCGCCCCGTGGCCGTGCCCGACGCGACGGCCACGGACAGCGGGCCGGCGGCACGGATGGTGTCCCGTACATCTGCGTCTCTGCGGTCCGCTCATTGTTTCGTGACGGCGTGACCCCGGCACAGCTCCGTGTGATCCGTCGAATCCGTGGCATCCGTGTTCTGGCTAGAGTGCGGCGCGACCGACGGCGGGCCGATGTGCGCCGTGCGTTAGTCTGACCAACGATCCTGAGTTCTCGCTCGTGACGGTGTGACCGCGGCACAGCTCCGTATTGATCCGCCGAATCCGGGTCGTCCGTGATCCCGCGGCGTCACGGCGCGACTGATCGTGCGTCGTCACCGCAGACGACGCACGACGAAAAGACGGACCGGCAATGCGCCGGGTGCTCCAGGTCCGCGGCCTCGGGGCGGCGCGCCGCGCGTGTCCGCGGCCTAGAGCATCGCCAGATTCTCGCGACGCGCCGCGAAGAGCCGCTTCGCCGGCACGAACAGCGCAGCGCAAACGGCGGCGCTCACTCCGCACCACACCGACACCGCGGCCAGCCTGAGGACGGGATCGGTGAAGACATACGACGCACCAGCCGCGGCCGCGAAAGTGGCGGCACCCGCGGCCAGGAGAGCCAGGATTCCCAGCGTGCCGGCGACGCCGTGCGCGTTGCTCTGTCGCCCGATGCTGTTCAAGTCCACCTTCTTGGGGAACAGGGCCGAGAGCATCGCGGCGACCGGCGCGACCAGCAGGTAGATGGCGAGCAGCGCCGGCGCCAGGAGCGTCCACGGCGCCGTGTCGCGCGACCCTGGAGCCGCGGCCCAGGATGCCCCCACGGTCAAGGCGGCCGGGACCGCCGCGATCAGGGCGTTCCCGACGGCTTTCCCGGCCAGGTAGTCGCCATCGCTGAGCGGGGAAAGCAGCACGCGGGTCAGCCCGCCGGTGTCGATCCCGAACTGGTTCATCGTGATCGGCAGCGTCGACAGCAGGCAGACGAATGCTCCGAACGAGGCCATCACCAGCCCGGGGTCGAGCGCCCATCCGGCCAGCGTGAGGTAACTGAAGTCCTGGCGCATCAACAACGCATACACGAAGACCAGCGCGACGGGCGCCACCACCATGGCGCGTCCGCGCGGCGACCGCACCGCGAGGCGGCAGTGCGCGAGCGCCACGGCGGAAGCACCGGGTGAAAGACCAGGCAGGCGGCGCTCCCAGATCGCCCGCGCCCGCACCCCTTTGCGCGCCCTGCTCGAGAACGGCGAATCCATCACGCGGCGGAAAACCAGCCAGCCGCCCAACGTGACGACCGCCGCTTCCGCGGCCAGCCCGGCCACGGCGGCCGCCATCCGGGCGACATGCCCTGCCACGGCAGCTGCAATCGCCGTCGCATAGAGCTCGGTCGGATACCAGGACGCGACGCGCAGGAGCGTCGGCCGCACCCACGGTGCCGCGGCCATCAGCCGTTCGAGCGCTCCCGTGTCGCCGTGTTGATTGCCCGACGGCGCCGCCCCCAGGAGCAGGCCCGGCAGCATGCTCGCGATCGGGATCGCGAGCATCACGATCAGCGTCAGGATCTCGCCGCGGCGGCGATCGCGCACGGCCATGTGGATCACGCTCGTCGTCGTCGACGACACCGCCAGGACCAGCGCGGTCAGGAGGACCCCGCCGGCGGCGCTGACGAGCGCCGCGCCCGGGGCGCCGCCGGCCGCCAGGCCGAACGGCACCGCGGCGACGAGCGGCAGGAGCGGCGCGATCCAGATATCGCCGAGCGCCGCCGCCGTCTGGGCCGCGTAGAGCGTCCGGCGCTCAATCGGCAGCAGCAGGATCCGCACCGGATTGACGCGATCGGCGGCCGGGAGAAAGAGCGGTCCAACGACGCTCAGGGCCGGGAAGGCCGCCAGCACGTAGCGCGGCACCCGGACGAGGAGCGATGCGCTCTCCCCGCTGGCCAGCGCGTATCCGGCAGCAGCGCCAAGCGTCGCCAGCGCGAGGCCCGACGGGATCATCAGCACCGCCGCCATGATCGGCTTGAGCTTCTCGGCCGCGATGGAAAACCGCTCGAGCATGTCGCGCGAGCCCGTGCGCTCGAGCGAGTTGATGAACATGCGCCAGCGCAGCCAGGCGAAGGCCCGCAGAATGCCGATCATCAGATCCAGTCGAGCGTGGCCGGCGAGGGGGCCGCGCCGCCGACGAGGCCGAGGAACAGCTCTTCGAGGCTGCGGCCGCTGCCGCCCTCGCGCAGTTGGGCAATCGTTCCCTGAGCGACCATGCGGCCGCCGGCAATCACGCCGATATGGGTCGACAGGCGCTCGACGATTTCAAGGATGTGCGAGGTCAGGAAGATGGTGCCACCGCGGGCGACAAACGACAGCAGCAGCTCCTTCATCTGCCGCGATGCGACGGCGTCGATGCCTTCGAACGGTTCGTCCAGAAACAGCAGCCGCGGCGCCGGCAGGAGCGCAGCGGCCAGCGACAGCTTCTTGCGCATGCCATGCGAGAAGTCGGTCACCAGCGTCGAAGTGGCGGCCGCCAGGCTCATCACCTCGAGGAGGTCCGCCGTGCGCTGCTTGGTGACGGTGCGATCGAGGCCGTGGACCCGT
The DNA here is from genome assembly GCA_963750475.1 of uncultured Acidobacteriota bacterium. Classification (GTDB taxonomy): domain Bacteria; phylum Acidobacteriota; class Vicinamibacteria; order Vicinamibacterales; family 2-12-FULL-66-21; genus JALZOC01. The sequence goes on along the minus strand of CAVVQQ010000002.1, from coordinate 3,411,864 downwards.
CCGACGAACTCGAGCGTTTCCGCCGCGGTCAGTCGATCGAAGAGCGCCAGGTCCTCGGGCACCACCCCAATCCGCCGCTTGACCTCGACCGCCTCCCGGCCGGGGTCGATGCCGAGGATCGCGATCGTGCCCGCGGACGGCTTCAGCAGCCCCGTCAGGCATTTGATCGTGGTGGACTTGCCGGCGCCGTTCGGGCCGAGGAACCCGTAGAGACTGCCGGCCGGGACCGCGAGGTCGATGGCGTTGACGGCGCGGAACGAGCCGAAGTCACGGGTCAGCCCGTGCGTCTCGACGGCCAGGTCCGATGGCATCGGCGGGATTGTACCCTCAGCCACTCAGCCGGCCCGGTCGATCGCCCGGACGAGCGCGGCCACGAGCGCCGGAACATCGTCGGCCTTGCGGGAGGTGAGCAGCGGGCCGTCCTCGGCGACCGGACGGTCGACGTAGAGCCCTCCCGCGTTCCTGACATCGATGGCGATTGACGGCCAGCACGTCAGGGTGCGGCCGCGGACGACGTCGGCGGAAATCAGGACCTGGGCGCCGTGGCCGACCGCGCCCACGGGCCGGCCGGCGCGCAGCGTCTCGCGGACGAGGTCGATCAGGCTGTGCCGCAGGCGCATCCGGTCCGGCGCGTAACCTCCGGGAATGACCACCGCGGCGAATCCCCGTTCGGCGGCGGCGCGCGGCGCGAGCGCCGCGGTGACCCTCGTCGTCCCCAGCCGGCCGACGTAATCCCGGCCCGCGACCGGGCCAACGGTGACGGGCTCGAACGACGCGGCGGTGAGCCCGGCCATGAGCTCCGACAGTTCTCGGTCGTCGAAGCCGTCCTCGACGAGCACCGCGACCGCCGCCCCGATTCGCTCCATGCGCAGATTGTAACGCCACGCGCGCCGGACGCCGCGGTGGCCGGAAAAGCAGCTGCACCGCGCGGGAAAGGATCACGGATGACACCGATTCAGCGGATGACACGCAGCCCTGCCGCCGTCGCGCCGTCACGAAGACGACGAGGACCGCGGCTGCACGCCGCTCCGTGCCGCCGGCCCGCTGCCCGTGGCCGCCGCGTCAGCTCGACCGCCGCGCGCTCCGCGCGGCAGCGGACCGGCGCAGTGCCATCCGTGAACGAGGCTCACCTGGCGCGACACGCGAAGCAGCGCGCCGCCCGGTCGCGTCCGCGATCGGTTTTCATTCCCGCACTCAGGGCCTACTCCCTCCGCCTGATTCGTGCTGTACGATAGTTCGATGAAGACCCTGCTCATCAGCGGACCGGAGGCCACGGTCCCCGCCGCGCTTCGCGACATCATCGCGCGGGGCAGCACGTCTGTCGAGGAACGGCCGGTGGACGACGTCGCCGCCGTTGACGCGCTCGCCGGAGCCGATCGCCTCGTGTTCTGGTCCACCGGCGACGCCGTGACGCGGCGGCTGGCCGAGCGCTCTGCGGCCGCGGAACGGCGGCAAGGCCGTGAGGTCATCGTCTTTGTCACGACCGACGAGACGGCGGACACCGGCGGACTGGCGGAGGGGGAGCTGTTCGTCTGGCCGCGCGATCAGGATCGGCTCGTCATGGCGTTCCTGACCGGGGCGTGACCGCGATGAATCGCCTGGCGCGCGAACGCAGCCCGTACCTGCTGCAGCACGCCGGCAATCCGGTCGACTGGTACCCGTGGGGCGAGGAGGCGTTCGAGCGCGCCCGCCGGGAAGACAAGCCGATCTTCCTCTCGATCGGCTACTCGACCTGCCACTGGTGCCACGTGATGGAGCACGAGTCGTTCGAGGACGCCGGCGATCGCCGGCACGGCTCAATCGACCACTTCGTCGTCGATCAAGGTCGACCGCGAGGAGCGTCCGGACGTCGATCGCGTCTACATGTCCTTCGTGCAGGCCACGACCGGTTCGGGCGGCTGGCCGATGAGCGTGTTCCTGACGCCGGCGCTGAAGCCGTTCTTCGGCGGCACCTACTTTCCCGCCGACCTCGCGGTGGGGGCGGCCCGGGTTCGCCGATCTGCTCGACGAGCTGGCCCGCGTCTGGCGCGAGGATCGGCCGCGCGTCGAGGCGGCGGCCGCCGAGCTGCTCGCAGCGGCTGCGCGGCGTGACCGGCACCGACGGGACGAGCCGCGCGCGAATCGGCAGTCGCCGGCTCCGGCTGCGCTGGACGCCGCGGTCGGCGCAGTTCGAGGCCGCCTTCGATCGGCGCCGCGGCGGCTTCGGCGACGCGCCAAAGTTTCCGCGGCCGTCCGAGCTGCTGTTCCTGCTGCGCGAGCACGCCCGCCGGTCCGGCGCCGCCGGCGATCCCGAGGCGCCGCTCCGGATGGCGGCCGACACGCTCCGGGCCATGGCGCTTGGCGGCATGCGCGACCACGTCGGCGGCGGCTTCCACCGCTACTCGGTCGACGGCGACTGGCGCGTGCCGCACTTCGAGAAGATGCTCTACGACCAGGCGCAGCTGGTCCTCGCCTACCTCGAGGCGGCGCAGGCGACCGGCGACGCGTTCTACGCCGCCGTGGCCGAGGACACGCTGCGACTACGTCCGCCGCGACCTGACCGATGCGCGGCGGCGGATTCTATTCGGCCGAGGACGCCGACAGCGTCCCGCCCGGAGCACGCCGGCGCGCCCGGCGCGCACAAGTCGGAGGGAGCCTTCTACATCTGGTCCGACGCGGAGATCGGACAGCTCCTCGGCGACGAGGCGGAGGTGGCGCGGCGGCGCTTCGGTATCGATGCCCGGCGGCAACGCGCCGCAGGATCCGCAGGGAGAGTTCACGCGGCAAGAACCTGCTCTATACCGCGCCACGATCGAGGAGGTCGCCGCCGCCACCGGCCGCACCCCGGACCGACGTCGTCGACGTCGCTCGGCCGCGTCAGGCGAGGCGCTGTTCGGCCGCATCGCGCGCACGCCGGCCGCGGCCGCACCTCGACGACAAGATCCTCACCGCCTGGAACGGGCTGATGATTGCGGCCTTCGCGCGCGCCGCACGGGTCCTGCGTCGACCGGCCGGCGGCGGCCGGATATCTGGAGACCGCGACGCGGGCGGCGCCGGTTCATCAGAGTCCACGCTGTGGAGTCGCCGACGGCCGTCTGCTCCGCCGCTATCGCGACGGCGACGCCGCCATCGACGGCTACGCCGAAGACTACGCCTACCTGATCTTCGGCCTGCTCGAGCTGTTCCAGGCCGGCGGCGACCCGGACTGGCTCGAGTGGGCGATCGAGCTGCAGGCAGCGCCAGGACGCGCTGTTCTGGGACGCTGCCGACGGCGGCTGGTTCAGCACGACCGGGGAGGATCCGACGGTCCTGCTGCGGCTGAAGGAAGACTACGACGGCGCCGAGCCCGCGGCCAGCTCCGTAGCCGCGCTCAACGCACTCACCGTGGCCTACCTGACGGGTGATGCCGCCCAGCGCGCGCGCGCCGAACGGACGCTGGGACGCTACGGTCCGAGAGTCGGAGCGGCCGGCCGGACGGTGCCGATGCTGCTCTGCGCCTTGAGTGCGTGGCATGCGGGCCTGGCGCAAATCGTCCTCGCCGGGTCTCCCGCCGCCTCGCTGCCATTGCGGCGCGAAGTCGCGGCCCGGTATCTTCCGTTCTCGATAGTGGTGCCGGCCGTTCCCGGCCCGGCCCAGGATCGGCTCGGCACCCTGCTGCCGTTCACTGCCGCCATGACGCCCGGCGACGGTGCCGCGGCCTATGTCTGCCGCGACTTCACGTGCCGCCAGCCGGTGACCACCGCCGAGGAGCTCCGACGGGAGCTGGCGGTATAATCGAAGGCCCATGCGCTTCGACCTTGAAATCGTCCTTCGCGACCGCGAAACGGCCATCGCCGAAACGCGAATCCACAACGGCAATGAGGCTCCGCTCTGGACCGAGGCCGACGTCGAGCAGGTCCTCAAAACCATGCTGCTGGCCGTCGAGCATGCCAAGAACCCCGGGTCGGGGCAGGAGTTCGTCGCGCTGCGCGGCTTCAGCTGGATCGTCGAGCCGGCCGACGGCGGCGTCGTGATCGCGATTGAAATCCCCACCGGCGCGGTCGTCGCGGGTCCCTTCGACATCCCGCAGCCCAGGCTCGACGCCCTGATTTCGCGCGTCCTCGCCGCGGCCTCACCCTCACGCCCCGTCATTCACTGACCGCCGCGTCAGAATCGTGCGGGCGGCGACACTTTCGCTGGCCTGAATTTGCCAGGGGCGCCCGAATGCGCGGATATGCGCGCATTTTCAGGGCTGCTGAACGGCACCACCTTTGCCGCCGAAGCCCGCAGACCTCCCGCAGTCTGCGATCCATGAAGCTGCTGTACCGAATCCTCGTAGTCGACGATGACGAGAATGCCCTGGACGGCATGGTCGAGATGCTGCGGGATGCCCACTACCGGGTGACGGGCGCGGGGACATTCCCGGAGGCCAGGCAGCTGCTTGCCACCGAAACCTACGACCTGCTGATTGCCGACGTGCGCCTGCGCGGCTTCAACGGACTGCATCTGGTCCAGCAGATCCGCGTCGATCGTCCCGAGATGGCGACGATGATCATCACCGGCTACGACGAACCGATGTTGGAACTCGAAGCCGGGCGCTACGGCGCGCTGTTCGTGCGCAAGCCGTTCGCCCCCGGGGCCTTCCTCGCCGCGGTGGCCCGGTCGGTCGCGGAGGTGCGGCGTCAGCGCCGCTGGGCGCGCAAGCCCATTCAGGGACGATTTCGCGTCGTCGCGAACGGCCGGCCCGCGGCGGTCCTCGACGTCTCTTACGGCGGCCTGCGGATGGAGATGCCCCAGGGAGAGGCGCCGCCGGCCCGCTTCGCGATCGACATCCGCGCCATCGGCCTCCACCTGGACGTCGACTCGGTGTGGTGCCGTCCGGCCGGCAATGGTACCGCGGTGCTCTGCGGCGCCGCGCTCACCAGCGACTCCTCCTCGGCCGCCGCCACCTGGCGCACCATCGTCGATCGCCTGTCCGCCTGACGCCGACGTTCCGGTGGCGGCAGCGCGCATTCCTCTTTAGAATGCTCCGATGAAGCGCAGCTCGGCCGTCGTCCTGGTGTTGTCCCTGCTGATCCTGTCGGGGGAGCGGCCGGCGCCCGCCCAGCAGGCAGCCGGGGTTCCTGCCTTCGAGCTGGACGAAGCCACGGTGGCGAGTCTGCAGGACGGCATGGCCTCCGGCCGCTACACGTCGCGCCGCCTCGTCGACCTCTATAGCGAGCGGATCAAGGCGATCGATCGCAGCGGGCCGTCGCTCCATTCCGTCATCGAGATGAACCCGGAGGCGGCGGCGATTGCCGAGGCGCTGGACGTCGAGCGACGGGCCGGCCGCGTCGGGGACCGCTGCACGGAATTCCGGTGCTCATCAAGGACAACATCGACACGGCGGATCGGATGATGACGACGGCGGGGTCGCTGGCGCTCGAGGGGTCGATTGCGGCGCGGGATGCGTTCGTCGCCGCCCGGCTGCGCGAGGCCGGCGCGGTGATTCTCGGCAAGACCAACCTGAGCGAGTGGGCAAATTTCCGCTCGTCGAAGTCGACCAGCGGCTGGAGCGGACGCGGCGGGCAGGTCAGGAATCCGTACGCGCTCGATCGCAATCCGTGCGGATCGAGCTCCGGCACCGGCGCCGCGATTGCCGCCAACCTGGCGGCGATTGGCGTCGGCACCGAAACCGACGGCTCGATTGTCTGCCCCTCGGGAGCCACCGGCCTGGTCGGCATCAAGCCGACGGTCGGCCTGGTCAGCCGGTCCGGCATCATCCCCATCTCGCATACGCAGGATACCGCCGGCCCGATGGCGAGAACGGTGGCGGATGCCGCCGTCCTGCTGGCGGCGATGACCGGGGTGGACCCGCGCGACCGGGCGACCGCGGCCAGCAGCGGGCAAAGGCGGGGACTACATGGGGTTCCTCAAAGCGGACGGCCTGATGGGGGCGCGGATCGGCGTTGCGCGCAAGAAGTACTTCGGCTACAGCCCGGCCACCGATCGGCTGATCGAGCAGGCGATCGCCGACATGAAGGAACAGGGGGCGGTGATCGTCGATCCGGCCGACATTCCGTCAGCCGACACGCTCGACGACTGCGAGTTCGAGATCCTGCTCTACGAGTTCAAGGCGGACCTGAACACGTACCTCGGCGCCCTCGGCCCTGCCGCCAGGGTGCATTCGCTTGCCGATGTCATCGCGTTCAACTCGAGCGCATGCCGATCGCGAGATGCCGTTCTTCGGTCAGGAGACCATGCTGTCGGCGCAGAAGAAGGGACCGCTGACCGCGCCGGGCTACCGCAAGGCGCTGACGACCTGCCGGACGCGGGCGCGGACGCGCGGCATCGACGCGGTGATGACGCGGCTCAGGCTCGATGCGATGGTCGCGCCCACGGGCAGCCCGGCCTGGCCGACCGATCTCGTCAACGGCGATCACTTCCTCGGCGCCAGCTCGACGCCCGCCGCCGTCGCCGGCTACCCGAGCATTACGGTGCCGGCCGGTCTCGTCGAGGGGCTGCCGGTCGGGATCTCGTTCATCGGCCGCGCCTGGAGCGAGGCGAAGCTGATTCAGTACGCGTTTGCGTACGAGCACGCGACGCACCGCCGCCGGCCGCCGACGTTCACGCCGACGCTGGCGCTCGAGGGACGCTGAGCGCGGCGAGCTCGACCTTGACGACCGCCTTTTTGAGGCGCCCTTCGCCGGCCAGCGGGGCGTGGGCGTCGTCCGGGAAGAAGATCGCGAAGTGGCGCGGCGGAATGACCAGCCAGGTCTCGGGCCGATCGGTGAAGAAGCCGAGATCCCGATCGGCGGCGAACGGTCCGTCTGCTGTGCGGCAGTCTTCGATCGGGCGCCAGCCGATTTCCTCGAGCCCCGACACTGTCAGCTGGATGTCGATGTAGCGGCGGTGGGCTTCGAGGCGGGCACCCGTCCGGCCGCGTCCCTCGGGCTCGTCGACGAGCACGAACAGGCGCTCTCCAAGGAGCGCGACCCGCCCCGGCGGCAATGCGGCGACGTCCGTCGCGGCGAGGAACGCGAAGGCCTCGGCGAACAGCGGATGGAGCGCCGCGTAGCGCGCCGACCGATCCAGTACGTCCAGAATCATCCAGTCCTCCTCATTTCCGCCTGGGTCATGGAAAGAGCGTTTCGGTGCGCCAGGTGGTGCCGTCGAGGATGTAGACGAGGCGGTCGTGCAGGCGATCGCTTCGTCCGTGCCAGAACTCGACGCGGTCGGGCACCAGCCGGAAGCCCCCCCAGAACGGCGGGCGATCGACGGCCCGGCCTGCGAAGCGGGTTTCGATGGCGCGGTAGCGATCTTCGAGCACGGCGCGCGACGGCAGCACGTCGCTCTGGCTCGACGCCCACGCGCCGATCTGGCTGCCGCGCGGGCGGCCGGCGAAGTACGCATCGGACTCGTCGTCCGGCAGCCGCTCGACCCGTCCTTCGATACGGATCTGCTCCTCGAGCGACGGCCAGTGGATACAGAGTGCGGCGTGGGGATTCTCGGTCAGCTCGCGGGCTTTGCGGCTGTCGTAGTTCGTGAAGAAGGCAAAGCCGCGCGGGTCGGCGCCGCGCAGGAGGACCATGCGTGCCGACGGGCGGCCGTCGCGGCTGGCGGTGGCGAGAGCGACCGGGGCCGTGTCGACCTGCTGTGCGGCGGCGCGCGCGGCGGCCTCGCGGAAGGCGGTGAATGGATCGGGGTGCAGCATCCGATCATTATGAGGCCCGGCGGTCGCGTCTCGCGCCGCGTCCCCTGGCGGCGGCCAGCCGAGCGGGGCGCGGTCCGGCGGCACGACGGTGCGGCGGGCGAGGTCGCTCTGCAGGCAGGCGCGGGTGTAGAAGACGTCGAGCAGCGCGGGGTCGAGCAGCCGCGGACAGGCGTCGAGCAGGGCGGCGGCGTCGGGCGGGGTCTGGTGCCAGGCGCGCGCGGCGGCGATGAGCTCGATCCAGGCGTGCGTGACCGTGGCGTGGTATTTGGCGGCATCGCCCTCGGCGGCGGCCAGCCGGCGGATGCCGGCGGTGAAGCGCTCCAGGCCTTCGTGGCGGCCGTAGCGGGCGAGGTAGAGTGCGGCGACGCGGACGTGATCGGCGTGGGGGAAAGCCGGGAGCGACTGAGATTCGAAGCCGGCGAGGAGCTCGGCGTCGGGGAGCATGCCCCAGTGTATGATGGCGGCAAGGCCGGATGAACCGCCTCACCTCGTACGACCGCCGCCGCCCCGGCCGCCCCAGCAGCGGCGACGGCCGAACTTGCCCTGGCTGCGGCCAGCCCACCTGCCATTTCAATGCGCGCTACCAGTTCGGCGAGGACGTCATCCCGGCGTGGGTCTGCGCCGTCCCCTCCTGCCGCTACTGCGAGGTGCTCCGGCGCGGCATGCTGGGCACGCCGCCGTCGCAGGTGACGCTGGACGAGGCGCGCGAGGTCCAGGCGCGGGCGCGGCGAGTCATCATGCGCTCGGCCGCGCGCGCGGCGCGCACCCGCCGGCACATTGCCGCGACCACGACCCGCTTACGCAAGTCCCGATAGCGGTCCGCGCCGAACGGCGCCGGGCCGCGTAGAATGGGCCGGGCCGGGGTGGCGGAACTGGCAGACGCTCGGGACTTAAAATCCCGTGACCGCAAGGTCGTGTGGGTTCGATCCCCACCCCCGGCACTTGACCTACCGCGCCGATTTGTCGATGAACTTCACCGTGGCCACGTTGAACCACGTTTCAATCTTCGGCTGATTGAACAGAATCATGTCCCGGTTGTTCGGCGGGGCGCAGCGGACGAAATCCCCTCGCCGCTCGGCGAGGAGACACGAGACGCTGCCATCGATGTAGCCGAGTGTGACCTGGTCGCCGATGGCGAACGGCGGCGCCGGGGATTCCTGGGCGCGGCCGCTCACGACACCGACGTACAAGAGCGCGGCCCCAACGACTGCAAAAGATGTCACGGTGATTCTGCGCACGTCGGCCTCCGTCCTGGGTGGGATACACAGTCGATCGCCGGCGCCTCTGCCTGTTGGCACAGCAGGAACGTGTTCATCCAGCACCGTGCCTACTGCCGCTGGCTCACTACGCGCATCTCCAGACCCTTCGGCGGCACGAGTCTGCTCCCCTGGTCCGCAGCGTCTTGTTGGGCGGTCAGCAATGTCAAACCTTCGACGCCCGAGTGGTGCACCGCATCGATGACCTCGACGAGCCGCGCATAGGGAACGCGGGCGTCGGCCTTGATATAGAGCGTCTTGTCGGGTCGGGTGGAGAGAATGCTCCTCAGCCTGTCTGCCAGAGCGGACGTGCGCAGTCGCTCGCCGCCAAGATAGGCGGTGCCGTCGGCAGTCAGCGCCACGACCAGGGCCTCTCGCGCGTCCGCCTCGGGAACGGCAACCGCAGTGCGGGTGACGGCCATCTGCACATTGACGCCCCGCTGCAGCGGGACGATTCCTCCCGGCTGCTGCGCAGACACCGTGCCGGCAATTCCACCGATCATCAGTGACACGAGACATGCCTGCGATCTCATGGCGACTCCTTTCAACGGACTGTCCAGTTCCGCCTGTCCGTGCCTGACTCTCCGTCGTGACGCTACATAAACTAATGAACTAGTACAATAGGTTATCAGGAGAAGTCAAGCGGCGGCGGCGCGGCGCCGGGACCCGCGCTCAGCGCGCCACGGGCGGCGCCGTCGAACCCCTGAACGAGGCGCCGGACGACGGGTCGTGATCCGGATCGGTGTTGCCGCGCGGCCGCGAATAGGCGATCCGCGCGTGATACGACTCCGCGTCCGACAGCGCGCCCGCCGGACAGTCCCCGGCGATGAACGGGTACATCAGGCTCCGCCGGTCGCCGACGTGGAAGTAGCCGAGCGCATGCCCAACCTCGTGCATCGTCACCGCGCCGGGAATCTTGTTGCTGCCGCACGAGCAGACGTCGTCATTGAGCGTGATCGCGCCTGGATTGGCGCCGATCTGCGCAAAGCCGCAGGTGCGGCGCTCGTTCGGATCGCGCCTGATGTCGACGTTGATCCAGTTGATCGCCTGCGGCCGCACGTCGGTGCCGGTCTCGAGCGCGGCGACGGCGTAGCGGCCGCCGGTGAAGGCAGGGACCGCCGCCCGGATGCCGTCGAGCACGCGGCTCATGACCTCGGGTTCGATCGGCCGGCCGTTCTGATCGACCGTCCTGACGTAGAAGCTCGGCGCGGCCGTCCAGCGCAGCACCGGCCACGGCGCCCCCGGCTGGTCGTAGCTGCCCCTGACGAACTGGCGGTAGAAGTCCATCGAGAACGGCGCGGCGTCGCGGATCACGTCGAGCGTGACGTCCATCCTCGGGCCGCGCGCCCAGGCGATCCACAGGTCGCGGGTGACGAAGCCGGGGGCCGAGACCGTGACCGGGTACGGCGTCGACGGCGGATCCGCGACCGCGCCGAGGCGATAGTTGCCGTCGCCGTCCGCGGTGATCGCGCCAAGCGACCATCCAGGCGTCAGCGTCGCGCCGCCGATGCCCTGGGACGTCCCCACCGCCACGACGCGGCCGGACGCGGACCATGTCTCCACGGGGGTCGTCGGTGTCGGCACCGTCGGCGTCGGCGTGGTCGGCGTCGAAGGACTCGCCCCGCCGCCACACGCCGCAGCGAAGGCGAGGCATAGAGAGGCGAGAGGGAGAGAGGCGAGGCCGGCCGAGCCGAAGTGCTGTGCGCGGAAAGTCAGACGAAGCATGGGGGTCCCTGCCGCCGGATGGGGTCCAGACGCGCGACGGCAAGAGCATCCTAGTCGAAAAATTCGGCTCGGGGGCGCGGAAAATTGTCGTGGGTACTTAGGTCAGGTGTCGTTCGGGAGAAGCTGCTTCTCACCGCGCCAGGACGACGGGCGAACACCCGGCGCGCAGGGCGGCGGCGACGCCGCGGAGTCCACACGGCGGCCCAGAGGGCGGCGGGGGCGCCGTCCGTTTGGATGCCGATCCGTAATTGGGTGGGACTGTGCAGGAACGGCACATCGGTGAGGCCGCGCATTCCTCGTCTGGCCTTTTTACTCTTCCGTAACCATCTGATTAAAGGTGGCTTAGCATGACGGACCGCCGTGCCAATGAGGCGGTGCAGGGCTTGCTTCGTCCTGCCCGGACCCCGACTGGTTTTCTGACTGGGGAGCTTCATATGAAATCGCTGGGCCGGCTGACTGACGTCAACAAGGAGCTGTGGGTGCTCCTGTCGGTGTTCTTCGTCTGCCTGCTGCTGAATCTCGTCGTCGATTCGCAGCGGATGGTCCTCAGCTTCTATACCCTGCCGACGCTCGGTTCGGCGTACGCCTACGGCCGCCGGCACGCCACCCTGACGGCCTGCGCGAGCGTCATGCTCGTCATTCTGATGACGTGGTACAACCCGGTCCTGTTCGCCGCGGGAGCGACCATCGCGAGCCCGACCGGCCGGTGGCTCGATATCACGGTGTGGGGCGGCGTGCTCGTCCTGACCGGCTATTCGATGGGCACGCTCTACGAGCACAAGTCATCGCAGGTCCGGGAGCTGCAGGACACTTACCACGGCGTGCTCATGATTCTTCGCCACTTCATCGCGAAGGACGCCTACACGGAAAACCATTCCTACCGCGTGTCGATCTATGCCGCCAAAATCGCCGCGAGCATGAACCTGGCCTCGTCGCGCATCGAGGACGTCCGGTCCGCGGCGCTGCTGCACGACATCGGCAAGCTCGATATCAGCCGCGAGCTGCTCTACAAGGCCGCCCGTCTGACGACGAGCGAGTACGAGGAAGTGAAGGAGCACGTCCAGAGGGGCGTCGACATGCTGGAGCCGGTGGGCGGATCGCTCCGCCGCGTCATCCCGATCGTGCTCGCGCACCACGACAAGTTCGACGGCTCGGGGTATCACAACAGCCGCGGCGCCGAAATTCCGCTTGAAGCGCGGATCATTTCGGTCGCCGATGTCTACGACTCGCTGACGAGCGACCGCCCGTACCGCCGCGCGATGACGACCTTCGATGCCAAGGACGTGATCACCAAGGGGGCCGGCACCGATTTCGATCCGCAGGTGGTGGCGGCATTTGCGGATGCCTTCCGGCGCGGGGAGCTCGAGCTGCCCGCGGTCGTGGTCTGAGGCCCGGGAGATGATGACCGCTGTTGCCGTGTCCACCGTCGAGGCCGCCGCCGCCGAGCGCGAGCGCCGGGTCCACCAGCGCCTCGAGCCGAGCGAGCTCGGCTGGATCAAGGAAGTCCGTCTGAAGTACGGGCCGCGCGTCGCGCTGATGGATCTGTCCTCGGGCGGAGCGCTCCTGCAGACCGACGTGCGCCTGAGGCCGGGGACCGACATGGTGATCGAGATTGTCGGCTCCCGCATCGAGGCGGTGCCGATTCGCGTCCTTCGATCGCAGCTGGCGCGCATCTCCGGCGATGCGGCCATCTACCAGGGGGCCTGCGTATTCAAGCGGCCGCTCGACCTCGCCAAGGCCGCCGCCGTCGTCGAACAGGCCGATCGCGGCGACGTCGCGCTGCGCAAGCTGGTGATGCGGCGCCGCCAGGAATCGGAGCGTGCCGCGGATCCGCTGGCCCTCCGCGGCGGGCGCGACCTGCCCCGCCTGCTGCGTTCCGTCCAGAGCGCCACCGTGCTCGACGACCCGCTCAGCCGCGGACTTCGCGATCTGCTCTCGGACGTCGTCCCGGCGCTCGATCGCGGCGAGGCTGGTGCCGTGCTCAAGGCCCGGCTCGAGGAGCGGCTCCGGCGCACGATGCCGGACGTCGGGATCGCCATCGGGTCGCGGCCGGTCGACGCGCGCCCCGGCCAGGAAACCATTTACTTTTCGACCGCGCGGCCGGACACCGGTGTCATCAACGTCGAAATGCCCGAGGGCAGCTGCGTTCCCGACTGGCAGTTCAAGCTCCTCCAGGCGGGCGGCTATCTTCTGGAACTGCTGCCGCACGGCGAGCCGGAGCCGGCGGCGCTGGTGAGCGTGCCCGGAGACGCGGTTGGGACGCCGGCGCCCTCGGCCGCGGATGGCACGGTCGGCTGGCAGAAGATTGTCGTCCGCTACAGAGAGGGACGGCTGTTGAAGGGCTTCACTCACGACTTCCACCCGTCGCGCACCCAGTTCACGCTCTGGCCGGCGATCAATTCGGCGCCGAGCGAGCGCATGTATGTGCCGACCTCACAGCTGAAGGCGGTGTTCTTCGTCCGCGATTTCGACGGCAACCCGCACTACACGGAGCCGCGCACCTTCGAGGGCCACGCCGCCGGACGGCGCCTCGAGGTGACCTTCGCGGACGACGAAGTACTGCTTGGGACGACGCTCAACTACCGGCCCGACGGCCTGGGCTTCTTCATCAACCCCGCCGACTCCGGCGGCAACAACGTCCGCGTGTTCGTGGTCGGCAGCGCCATCCGGCACGTGCGTTTTCTCTGATCCAGGCCCCGGCCAGCCGGGGCCGTTCCCGAGTTTTACCCCCCCCCGCGCTGCCGCGGACGACTCGGTGGTCATCCGTGCCATCCGTGCCATCCGTGTTACGTGTGTTCGCCGTCTTTCAGCGGCTGGTGGCGGTTCTGCGGGCCCGGCGCCCGGCGGCGGCGCACGCGCCGGGAACTTCAGGCGCTGTCGTCCGAGTTACACGGATGACACGGATGGACACGGATGAACACGGAGGAGTCGAGGGGCGGCTGGCCGCGGCGCGGTGCGCCGCGATGCGAGGCGTCAGGGGGCCGGCGAACACCCTGGGAGTGGCGCGGGTATTCGCCGGCCCCCTGACGCCCCGCGTCCCGCCGGGCGACGTCAGGACAAAGGCCCGGCGGCGGCCAGCCTGGGCGCGACGGGTACATCCCGAGTTGTGCGCTGATTGTGGGAAGTAGACGGCCAGATTCCCGAGCGCTACCTCACGCGCTGCCGCGCGACGACTCCGCGGCGATCCGTGTCATCCGTGCCATCCGTGTTACGTGTGTTCGCCGTCTTTCAGCGGCTGGTGGCGGTTCTGCGGGCCCGGCGCCCGGCGGCGGCGCACGCGCCGGGAACTTCAGGCGCTGTCGTCCGAGTTACACGGATGACACGGATGGACACGGATGAACACGGAGGAGTCGAGGGGAGGCTGGCCGCGGCGCGGTGCGCCGCGATGCGAGGCGTCAGTGGGCCGGCGAACACCCTGGGGATGGCGCGGGTATTCGCCGGCCCCCTGACGCCCCGCGTCCCGCCGGGCGACGTCAGGACAAAGGCCCGGCGGCGGCCAGCCTGGGCGCGACGGGTACATCCCGAGTTGTGCGCTGATTGTGGGAAGTAGACGGCCAGATTCCCGAGCGCTAGCTCACGCGCTGCCGCGCGACGACTCCGCGGCGATCCGTGTCATCCGTGCCATCCGTGTTACGTGTGTTCGCCGTCTTTCAGCGGCCGGTGGCGGTTCTGCGGGCGCGACGGGTACTTCCCGAGTTGTGCGCTGATTGTGGGAAGTAGTCGACCAGATTCCCGGGCTTTACGCCCCCCCCCTGCGCTTCCGCGGACCGACTCCGCGGCGGACGCGATTGCGGCAACCGCCTGCCATTGCGACATGAATCCGATGTCCTTCTGAATACCCGTCGGTGGGCTGGGGAGGGGAGAGGTGTGGTCCCGGCCTGCGGCACGGGACCACGGGTACCGGGTCAGCGGCCGAGCGAGCCGACGATGGCGCTGCCGATCAGCAGGGGCGTCAGCACCGCAAACGTCACAATCCACACAATCACCATCGCGATCAGGCAGACGATGATGGCGCGGCCGGTGTTCGAGTAATCGAGGACCTCGCGGACCGCGATCACGCCGATCACGAGCATCCACAGGGAAATCACGAACGAAATGAGCGGTCCCAGAAACGGCACGATGGCAAGGACGTTGAAGATGCCAGGTGCGGCGGTGAAGCCGACGACCCGGAACGCCTCGTTGAAGTCCGCCTTGGTCGCCGGCTCGGGCATCAGTTTGGTGCCGATGAGGACCACGAGCAGCGACCACAACGCATACCCCGCCAGGGAGATGACCAGGAACATCATCCCCAGGAAGACGCCGTTGCGAAAGATGTTGCCGACGAGCGAGGCCACGCCGGCGATCACGATGACCGTGACGGCCTGGCCGATTGCGGCCGGATCCGCTTCCAGTTCCTGGAACGTCTTGACGTCCGCCTTCATCGCCCCGACCATCCGCTCTCCAAGACTCGCCATGCATCCTCCTGTCCGGGCGGCCGTCGCCCGGCGTCGCGGCGCCAGTGTAGCAGAGGTCGGCCGCCCCGCCCGCGGGTCATCGCAGGCACCCAGAAGCCGTAAGATGGGCCTATGAAAATGCACCGCCTTCTTACCGTCTCGATCGCTGCTCTGGCTCTCACGGCCGCGCCGCTCGCGGCCCAGACATCGTTGAACACGTCGGCCATCGACCAGGCGCTGGGCCGGTCGGGGCAGATGCAGGGGGGCGTCTACCGGGTTTCGTTTCCGCGGACCGATCTGACCGTGTCGGTCGGCGGCGTCAAGCTGCGCACCGGCTTCGCCCTCGGCAGCTGGGGCGCCTTCCACATGGTGGGCAGCGAGGCCATCGCCGACGGCGATCTCGTGCTGACGGAGACCGAAGTCGATCCCGTCATCTCGAAGCTCTTCGCCGGGGGCCTCGAGATCACGGCGCTCCACAACCACTTGATTGGCGAGGCGCCGCGGGTCATGTACCTGCACTTCTGGGGTCGCGGTGATGCCGCCACGCTGGCGAAATCGCTTGCCGCGGCGCTCGCCGCGACCGCCACCCCAGCGGCAGCGCCGCCCGCCGCCGCGGGCGCGCCGCCGGCGGCGGCCGATCCCGATCTCAAGGCCGACGTGATCCAGCGCGTTCTCGGCCGGACTGGTGCCGAGCGCAACAGCGTCCTCTCGATCTCGATCCCGCGCCCGGAGAAGATCACGATGATGGGAGCCGACATGCCGCCCGCGATGGGCATGGCGACCGCCATGAACTTCCAGCCGGCCGGCGGCGGCAACGTCGCCGCCACGGGGGATTTCGTCATGACCGGCGAGGAAGTGAACCCGGTGGCGCGCGCGCTGCGGGACAACGGCATCGGCATCCGGGCGCTGCACAATCACATGATCCACGGCTCGCCGGAGCTGTATTTCATGCACTTCTGGGTCGTCGGTCCCCCCGACAAGGTGGCGGCGGGGCTGCGCGCGGCGACCGACGTTCTGAAGAAGTAGTCGCGCGGCGGCCTCAGCCGATCGACAGCACCATCATCGTCGCATCGTCGGCGAGCTCGATCGGACCGCGGAACTCCGCGACGTGACGCTCCATGTCGCGGAATACCGCGTCGATGGGCAGGTGGCTCTCTTCCGAGAGCAGCAGCTGCAGACGTTCGAAGCCGAGCATGTCGCCGGCGGCATCTTCCGCCTCGACCAGGCCATCGGTGTAGAAGAAGACGATGTCCCCCGGCGCGAGCGTCGTGCGCCGCTCGGTGTAGCCATGTCCGGCATAGAGCGCGATCGGCATGCCGGTCGATTCGAGACTGTCGATCCGGCCGTCGCGGCGCAGCACCAGCTGCGGGTTGTGGCCCGCGCTCACGTAGCGCAGCACCCGGCTCTCGAGATCGAAGATCGCCAGGAACAGCGTCAGGTAGAGCGCGCCCGGCGTGTTCTGATCCAGCTCGCGGTCGAGCCGATCGGCCAGCTCCGCGAGGTCGTTCTCATGCGGCAGGCGGGCCCGCAGCGTCGCCTGGATGTTGGCCATCAGCAGCGCGGCGCCAACCCCCTTCCCGGCGACGTCGCCGATGAGCATCGCCAGGCGCCCGTCCGGCAGCAGGAAGTAGTTGAAGAAGTCGCCGCCCACTTCCAGGGCCGGAATCGAGATCCCCTCAATGCTGGTGGCGCCGGCGCGGAGCGCTTCGCGCGGCAGCATCTCGGTCTGGATGAGCCGCGACAGCTCCAGCTCGCGGCGCAGCCGCTCCTGCTGGACCGCCGCTGCCTCGTGGCGCTCGAGATCCTCCGCCATCTGGTTGAACGCCCCGGCGAGCGCGCCGAACTCGTCGCGGGAGCCGACCGGCACCCGGGTATGGAAATCGCCGCCGGCCAGCTGCCGCACCCCGCGCGTCAGCGTCGTCAGCCGCTGGGTCATCCGGTGGGAAATCGGGACGATGCCGATGAACGCGAGCGCGATGACGAGCATGCCGAAGCCGAGGTTGCGCACCGATGCCCGCCGGATCTCGCGCAGCGACTCGCCGATCGGCCGTGCGATTCCGAAAATGATGCCGTTCGGGGCGCGCCGGGCGACGACGATCCAGTCGCCGGTGCGCCGCGGCGTCCCTTCGGCGGCGACGAGCGCCGTGCGCTCCACGCCGAGCGCTTGGAGTCGCGCCGTATCGCTGCTCTCGGGGGTGTAGAGGGCGCCGGAGCGGTCGACCGCGAACGAGAATCTCCCCCTGGTCGCGGCGGGCGAAGCCGAGGACCATCCGGAGCGTGCGGTCCATGTTCAGCCGCGCGTTGGCGCGGCCGATGACGCGGCCGTCCTTCTCGACGGCCACTTCGACGTTCTGCCCCTGCGCCGCCACGGCCTCCCGCCGGCCCCCGGCGCGCGCCGCCGCATCCCGCGTCATCTCCTCAGCCAGGCGGGTGAGGCTCGCCTGGTTCGCGGCCAGCTGCTGCTCGATCCGCTTCTCGACGAGGCGGCCGATTTTCGGATCCGCCGGCGCCACCCCCTGGGCCGCCGCCGCCTGCCGCGCCTCCTCGACGATGCGCGGGATGTCCATGACGATGACCTGCGAACCAGGCGGCGGACCACGGCGGCCGTCACCGCCGGGACCGCCGCCGCGCCGCGGCGCCGAGGGTGGAATCGGCACGGGCACGCTCTCGGGCGACGGGCCGGCGGGACCGGGCAGTCCGGGAGCCGGGTGGAATTCGACCCGTTCGACCAGCGCGGCGGTATCGCCGAACAGCGATCCCAGCCGGTCGCGCAGGGCCTGGGGATCGGGACTGAACGGCTGCTGCGGCGAGCCCGTTCCGGCCAGGAACAGGCGATCCATCCGGCGGCCGACGTCCGCCGTCACCATCTCCATCCGCCGGCTGACGTCGGTGGCGCTCTCGGTGGCCTCGCGGCGCGCCGCCTGCTCGAAGGCGCGCACCGACGACGTGTACGAGAGCAAGGTGACGGCCGAGAGCGGCAGCACCGAGAGGAGCAGGAAGGCGATGATGAGCCGGGTTCTGAGGGACATATCGACGAGGGGGCGCCAACCAACGAGCCCGTCCATGCAGTCTAATGTAGATGGCGCAGGTCGCGCCGCAGACACTGAAGGAGATCGCCCGTGAGATCGCTCGTTCCGGCCCTGGTCCTGATCGCGGCGCTGGTCGTGCCGCTCAACGCGCAGAAGGAGACCGATCGGCTCCGCAACTCGACGATCGTGCTCCGGGAGATCTTCGGCATGCCCGACGGCATCCCGAAGGATCTGCTCGACCGCGCCGAATGCGTGATCATCTTCCCGTCGGTCAAGAAGTTCGCGATGGGAGTGGGCGGCAGCTACGGCCGCGGCGTGATGTCCTGCCGGGGCGGGGAGACCTTCGAGGGGCCATGGAGCGCGCCGGCGATGTTTGCGCTCGAGGGGGCCAGCATCGGGTTTCAGCTCGGCGGGCAGGCCACCGACTTCGTGCTGCTCGTGATGAACATCCGCGGCGCGGAGTCGGTCCTCGGCAGCAAGGTCAAGCTCGGCGCCGACGCGTCGGCGGCGGCGGGGCCCAAGGGCCGCACCGCCGGCGCCTCCACCGACATCGTCATGCAGGCCGAGATGCTGACCTATTCGCGCGCCCGGGGGCTGTTCGCCGGCGTCTCGCTCGAGGGCTCGACCCTGCGATTGGACGATGACGCCAACGAGGCGGTGTACGGGAAGCGGGTCAAGGCACGTGACATCGTGCGCGGCGGGATGGAGGTGGCGGCGGCGGCGCAGCCGCTGGTCGATCTGCTGAACCGCCGCTCGCCGAAGAACCTGTCGGAACGGCAGCAGTAGGCGTGAGGCTGTCTGCCGATTCATCCGGCCGCCGGTCCGGCGTCTGGTGGCGGCGGGTGCCGCTGTGGTGCTGGTGGATTCCCGTCGTCGTCGGCCTCAGCCTCCCGGTGTTCGGGTTCACGAGGCATCCGCAGTGGGGACGGGTCCATCTGGTGCCGTTCAGCGATCCCGAGGACAAGCCGCGAGACGAGCTGGTCAACATCGGGATGTACGTGCCGTTTGGCTACTTGTACGCGCGGCGGCGCCCTCTGCCGCGGGCGATCCTGGGAGTGGTGCTGTGGGCCTTCGTGGTCTCGGTCGGCGCCGAAGCGACGCAGCTGTTCAGCATCGAGCGCAACCCCTCGGCCACGGACGTCTCGATGGGCGTCGTCGGGGCGGCGCTGGGCGCGCTGCTGTCGAGGCGGTCGCAGTCGTAGGGCCAGGGCCCGCCGGATGCTTCTTCCTCAGGCAGGCGTGTCGAGGATGCGGCGGATCTCGTCGAGGAGCTGGCGCGGACGGAACGGCTTCGGGAGCAGGGGAGTGACGATCTGGGAGCCGCCTTCGATCTCGCCGGCGTACCCGGACATGTAGAGCACGCGAGCGCGCGGCTGGTGCGGGCGGATCTGACGGACCATCTCGTAGCCGCGCATGCCCGGCATCATGACATCGGCGAGGATGAGGT
Organism: uncultured Acidobacteriota bacterium; assembly: GCA_963750475.1. Taxonomy (GTDB): domain Bacteria; phylum Acidobacteriota; class Vicinamibacteria; order Vicinamibacterales; family 2-12-FULL-66-21; genus JALZOC01. Next base: position 3,392,323 of record CAVVQQ010000002.1, on the reverse strand, counting down.
CGAAGGAGCCGGGCTGATCTTCGGCGATGGCGACCGCGGCGGCCGGGTCGCTCGCGTCGACCACCTCATAGCCCTGCCGCGTGAGCACTGAACGCGCCAGCCGGCGCAGCACTTCCTCGTCGTCAACGAGCAGAATGCGCTCCGTCGCGAGCGAAGCCGAGGGCGGGGCGCCGGCGGCTGACTGAGGGTCCGGATTATTCACAGGTACACACGACGGCTGCCGGGAACTTTACCATGCAGCGATGCCGCGAATCCACCAGCAGGGCAGCTGTCCTGAGGCCCCGCGGGCCGTGCGGCACAGCCTAAAGGGGGCGCCTGAACGGACCGATAAATGCCGTGATGATCTGGTTTTTCGAGCGCCACGACTCCCGCCTGCACTATGAAGTCAGGCGGCAGACGGACGGTGACGATTACGATTACGAACTGGTGATCACCTGGCCCGGCGGCCGGCAGGACGTCGAGCGCTATTCCGAGTGCGGAACCCTGCTCGAGCGGACGACCGGCCTCGAGACGCGCCTCCAGGCCGACGGCTGGCAGCCGCCGCCGACCGGCACCCGTTTTGGTCCCTCGGCGCGCCGCGATCCCGCCTCCTAGCCCCACTTACGGCCGCAGCGCCGGATACGGATCGATCGGCGTCCCCTCCCACCAGTGCTTCGACGCAGTCAGGCGGAACACCGCGAAATGGAGGTGGGGAGTGTCTTTCGGCGCGTTGCCGGACGTGCCGACGTAGCCGACGACCTGTCCCTTGCGAACGTGCGCGCCCTCCTGCAGCCCGTCCGCGTAGCGCTCGAGATGGGCGTAGTAGTAGCAGAACTGTTCGCTCGGATCGAACTGATAGATCGTGATGCCGCCGGCCTTGCTGTAGAACAGCCGCGCGATGGTGCCGTCCTCGACCGCTTTGACCGGCGTGTTCCGCGGCGCCAGGATGTCGATCGCCTCGTGCACGCGCGTCCCGCTGCGCTTGTCGGCAAAACTGTCGACCAGTTGATCCGCCCGGATGCCCTCGACCGGGATCGCCAGCCCGCGCCCGATCACGTCTCCAGAGGCCGACGGCACCGGCGTAGCCGTCGGGTCGGCGCGCCGGTCCGGCGATCGGGCATCGCCTCCCGCGGGCGGCCGGGCCGGCGAAGGGGTGCCTTCCTCGAGAACCGGGGCGTCGATATCCGCCAGGCCGTCGTCGGTCCGCACGACCGCGGTCGGTGCGGGGCGAGCGCCGATTGCCCCGTACTTGCCGATCAGCAGTCCGGCGACGAGCGCCCCGGTGACGAAGCCGGCCGCGGCACCGAACCCGAAGGTGCGGGCACGCGCGCCGAAGTCCGTGTCTGCCACGCGCTACTCCTTGAACACGACGCGCGTGCCCGGCTTGACGAGGCTGGCCAGATGCAGCGCGTCCCAGTTCGTCAGCCGGACGCAGCCGTGCGATTCGGTCCGCCCGATGGTTTCAGGCACCGGCGTGCCGTGCAGGCCGTAGTGCTCCTTGGAGATGTCGATCCAGACGACGCCGACGGGGTTGTTCGGACCCGGCGGAATCTTCGTCTTGGCATGGGTCGGATCGGCGTCCCAGAACAGCGCCGGGTTGTAGTAGAACGTCGGGTCGCGCTGGACGCCGTTGACCTTCCACTCGCCGATCGGCAGCGGATCATGCTCGCTGCCGGTGGTGACGGGGGCGTAGAACACCATCTTTCCCTCGGCGTCCGTCACGATGAGTGACCGGTCGGCCTTGCCGACGGTGATGACGACGTCGGGCGTCGGCGGCGGCGCGGGAGCCGGCGTCTTCGCCGCGGCGGCGGCGTCGGCAGGCGCCGGAGACCCGCTGGCAGGCGGCGGTGTGACGGCGACCGGCATCGGCTCGACGTTCGGCACCTGAATGTCCTGACCGGCCGCGAAGGCGACCGCCGGGTTGAGCTGCTGCAACAGCGCCGGCGAGGCATGGAAGCGTTCGGCGAGGGCCTCGAGCAGCGACGTGTAGCCGAGCGCGGCGAGCTTCGATTTCTCCATCATGTCTTCGGGAATCGGCTCGAACGGGCCGGCGGCGTCCTCGGGCGTGATGTGATAGCGCACCAGCGGCTCGGCCGGCGGATTCGCCGCCGCGCCCGACTGCTCGAACGCGGCGCGCGCTTTGGCGGTGCTCTGGCCGGCCTTGCCGTCGATGACGCCTGGGGAAAACCCCGCCCGATCGAGCATGACCTGCTCGCGGACGACTTCGAGATCGAACGTGGCGCGCGGCGGCGCTGTCGCGGCGCGGGGAGCGCGCGGCCCGGCTGCGGCAGGCGCGTGAGGCGCGGCCGGCGGCGCGCCCGACTGCGCGAGTGCGGCGAGGAGCGGGAGCAGGATCATCATTCAGGGTTGGTCCGTCGGTGCACGACCGGGCTCGCGCCGATCGTCGGCATCAGCCGCCGTATCGATTTCGAAAATCCGGAAGGGGCGATCCGGAAAGGTTTCACGCATCAGCGACATCGAAACGTTGTAGACGGGGACGTCACGCGCCGTCCGGCCCTCGGGCTGGCCGTGATGCGCGTGGCCGTGAAAGACGGCCGTGACCGGGAAGCGATTGAGCGGCTCCTCGAGGCGGCTGCACCCGAGGAAGGGAAAAATTTCGAGCGGCTCCCCCTCGACGGTGCCCTGAATCGGGGCGTAGTGCAGCACCGCAATCAGGTGATCGTTGCGCAGCCTGGCGAGCGCCGACTCGAGCTTGAGCGCTTCATCCACCGCCTCGTGGACGAACTGCTTGATGATCTCCTCGCCCCACGGCCCGAGCGCGCGGCGGCCGAAGCCGCCGGCGAATCCCTTGATACCGGCAAAGCCGATGCCGAGAATCTCGGTGCTGTCGCCGTCGAGCAGCGTGAGTCCGGCGTCGGCGAAGATCCGCCGCAGCTCTTCCTCGCTGCCCGGATTCGAAGTCGTGATTGCCCAGGACACCGACCATCGGCACCTTCAGCGCCGACAGCTCGCGCGACAGCGCCACCGCCTCCTCGGGCAGGCCGTAGTCGGTGAGGTCACCACAGAGCACGAGCAGGTCCGCGGTGTCGTTGACCTGGCTGAAGAGGGAATGGAGCGAGCCCTGAACGGCGGTCCGGCTGTAATGAAGGTCGCCGATCGCAGCGATACGGATGATGTCTGTGGCCGGCGGCATACGTCTCCCCTCAGGCGGGAGCAAGATGCATACCGCTAAACCGGCGGCAGGAGCGCCTGGAGCTCGGCATCCAGTGCGGCGATGGCCTGTTCCAGCATGCGACGGTGGGCGGGTGCCGTGGCGCGGCTGAGGTCTGACACCGCCCGATTCCTTGACAATTCGAGGGTCCGCCGGCGTTCGAGCCGCAAGCGCTCCTCGGCGGAGAGCTCCGGCCCGGACCTGACGCGTCCGCGAGCCGCTTCCTCCTGCTGCGATTCCACCTGTTTGGATTCAAAGCCGCGCGCCATCTACCCATTGCTATCGGCTGCGCCACCGTATGGCGTCGTAGCCGCGTCCTATAATGAAATTGTCGATGATCTGCGCCCGCATACGATCGGACCGCTTGCTGATGCTGGCGCTGGCATTGCTGCTCGGCGGAGCCGGTTGCGGAGAGCGCCACGCCGACGCCCCGGCCCTGGACGAGGCGCGCCCCGCCGCGCCGGCCGCGGCGCCGCCCGTGGCCCAGCGCCCGCAGATCGTGGTGCTCGGCGACAGCCTGACCGCAGGCCTCGGGCTGGCCACGGACGAGTCGTTCCCGCGCCGTCCTGCAGCGGCGGCTCGACGCTGCCGGCTAGGCACTACGAGGTCGTCAACGCCGGCGTCTCCGGCGATACCTCGGCCGGCGGGCTTCGCCGGCTCGACTGGGCCCTGTCAGGGGATGTCCGGGTCCTGGTCCTCGCGCTCGGCGCCAACGACGGGCTGCGCGGTCTGCCACCCGATCGAGATGCAGCAGAACCTGGCCCAGATCATCGAGCGGGCGCAGACGCGGCACGTGACCGTGATCCTCGCCGGCATGGAAGCGCCGCCGAATTACGGCCGGGAGTACGCGTCCGCGTTCCGTCAGGCGTTCCAGGAGCTCGCCGCGGAAGTACGAGCTGCCATTCATTCCGTTCCTGCTCGAAGGGTGGCCGGCGATCCGTCGCTCAACCAGGCCGACGGCATTCACCCCAACCTGCGCGGCGCGCAGATCGTCGCCGAGACCGTGTGGCGTGCGCTCGGCCCGGCGATCGAGCAGTTGCCTCCTCATGATCGAGCTGCGCGGCGTCTCGAAGACGCGTGCCGAGCGGCAGCGGCACTCCTGACCATCCTGCATCCCCTCGACCTCATCGTCCCGGCCGGCCAGGTCGTCGCGATCACCGGGCCTTCGGGCAGCGGCAAGTCGACGCTGCTCGGCCTGCTGGCCGGTCTCGACTCGCCGAGCGCGGGGCGCATCGCCATCGACGGCGTCGACATCACGGCCCTCGACGAGGACGCGCTGGCGCGGCTGCGCGGCCAGCGCATCGGCTTCGTGTTCCAGTTCTTCCATCTGCTGCCGTCGCTGACCGCGCTCGAGAACGTCCTGGTGCCGATGGAGATCGCCGGCGGCAAGAATGCCGGGCAGCCGGGCCGCGGCGCTGCTCGCCGAAGTCGGACTGGCGGAGCGCGGCGCATCACTATCCGTCGCAGCTGTCGGGCGGCGAACAGCAGCGGGTCGCGATCGCCCGGGCGCTGGCCAACGATCCGCCGCTCCTGCTGGCCGACGAACCGACCGGCAATCTGGACAGTGCCAGACCGGGCGGCAGGTCATCGATCTGCTGCTCAACGTCAACCGCGCAGCGCGGCACGACGCTCGTGCTCGTCACGCACGACGCCGAGCTCGCGGCGCTTGCCGACGTCACGATCGCGCTGCGCGACGGCCGCGTCGTCAGCCAGACAGGCGGCGACGCGCGCCGCGTTCCTGCGGCGCCACGCTGATGCCGTTCGTCCTCCGCATGGCGGCGCGCGAGCTGCGCGCGTCGTGGCGGCGGCTGCTGTTCTTCTTCATCTGCGTCGCGGTCGGCGTCGGCGGCGATCGTCGCGCTCCGCTCGATCATCCAGAGCGTGCGCGATCGGGCTGATCCGCGAGGCGCGGTCGACTGATCGCGGCCGACGTCGCTGGTCCAGACCAACCGCGCCGTGGACGCCGGAGACATCGGCGCCGGTCGAGGCCCGCATCGCCCGCGCCCCGGTGCTCGGCCGCACCGACGTCGATCGAGACGGCGACGATGGTGCGCGCCGAGCACGGCGCGGCGGTGGCGCGGATGGTGGAGCTGCGCGGCGTCGCAGGCGGCCTTTCCCTTCTACGGCACCATCGTACTCGAGGGCGGAGCGCCGTACTCGCACGCGCCTGCTGGACGATCGCGGCGCGCTGGTGCGGCCGGAGCTGCTCACGCAGCTCGGGGTCAGCGGTCGGCGAGCCGGATCTGATCATCGGCCAGCGCGTCTTCACGATCCGCGGCGTGATCGACCAAGGAGCCCGGCCGGCGGGTCGGCGGCTTCAGCCTCGGCTCGCGCGTGATCGTCGATCTACGACGATCTGAAGCAGCCGGGCCTGCTGTCGTTCGGCAGCCGCGCCAGCGATCAGATCCTGCTGAAAGTCAGGCGACGACGGCAGTCGAGCCGCTGACCCGCGACATCCGCCGCGATGTTCCGCGACCAGTTCGTCGACGTGCCCGCTCGTACCGAGCCACCGAGGATCAGATCGGCGAGGACCTCGAGCGGGCCGAGAACTACCTCAGCCTGGTCGGCTTCGTCATCGTCGTGCTCGGCGGCATCGGCGTCTGGAGCGTGACGCGGGTCTTCGTCCGGCAGAAGATGCGCAGCGTCGCCATCCTCAAGTGCCTCGGCGCCTCGACCGCCGAAGTGCTGGCGCACGTATGTCCTGCAGGTCGTGCTGCTCGCGACTGCCGGCAGCCTGCTCGGCGTCGCCCTGGCGGCGGCCGGCATGCGCGGCGATTCCGGCGTCGCTGGCGGCAGTCGTTCGGCGGAATCGCCTACGGCCTGACGGCGTCGGCGGTCGCCCAGGGGCTGGCCGTCGGCCTGCTCGTCTCGATGCTGTTCGCGCTGGTGCCGCTGCTCGAAGTGCGCCGCGTCAAGCCGCTGCTGCTGATTCGCGGCGCCGACCTGGCGGTGCCGCCGCCCGCGCCCGGCGGCACGGCGCCGCGGGGGCGGTGGCGGGCGCGCGTCGCCAGGCTCGACTGGCTGCAGCTCGGGACGGCAACGCTCGTCGGTGCGGCGCTGGTTGGCGTCGCGTCGTGGCAGGCCGGCTCGTGGCGGGTCGGCGCTGGCGGTCAGCATCGGCTTCGCGGCCGTGTCGGCCGCGCTCTATGCCGCGGCGTTCGCGCTCGTCCGGCTGGTGATGCCGCTGGCCGCGGCCCCGCTGGTTTCCGCTGCGGCACGCCGTCATCAGCCTGCGGCGTCCAGGCAATCAGACCCGCGTCATCCTGCTGGCGGTCGGGCTCGGCAGCTTCTTCGTGCTCGGCGTGCGCGCCCTGCAGACCAACCTCATCGCCAAGTTCTCGTCCGGCGCCGAGCGCGGCGGCGCCGACATGTTCCTGATCGACATCCAGCAGGATCAGGTGGACGGGGTCCGCTCGCTGGTCGAGGAGCGGCTCGGAAACACCGGCGACCGCATCCGCCTCGTGCCGGTGCTGCGCGCCAGCGTGTCGGCGGTGCGGGGGCGCGACATCAACCTCGGGGCCGCCGGGGGAGGGCCGCGGGCCGGGCGCGCTGGGCCGCGAGTACACCATCACCTACCGCGATCGCCTCGAGGCCAACGAATCCATCACCGCCGGACGGTTCTGGGACGGCGCCAGCGAGCACCGGCGCGCAGGCCGAGCGAGGTCTCGATCGAGGAGAGCATCCACGATCGCTTCGGCATCAATGTCGGCGACGAGATGCGGTTCGACGTGCTCGGCCGCGTCCGGTCAGCGCACGGGTGACGAGCGTCCGGCGGGTCGAGTGGGCGGATTCGCGCGCCGGCGGGTTCATGTTCGTCTTCCGGCCGGGTCTGCTCGCCGACGCGCCGCACACCTTCGTCGGCTTCGTCAGGGCGCCGGACGACGGCGCGGCGCGGTCCAGGCTGCAGCACGATCTGGTGTCCCGCTTTCCGAACGTCACGACCATCGACGGCCGGGAGATCCTGGCGCGGATTCAGAAAGTCGTCGACAACGTGGTGCTCGGTGTCTCCATCGTCGGCGGGGTCGCGCTGCTCAGCGGCGTCCTGATCCTGGTCGGCGCCGTCGCGATGACGAAGTTCCAGCGCGTCTACGAGGCGGCGATTCTCCGGACGCTCGGCGCCGGCACGCGCCTCCTGACGACGACCCTGGCGCTCGAGTACGCGGCGCTCGGGCTGCTGGCGGGCATCATCGGCGCCGCCGGCGCGCTCGGCTTGAGCTGGGGGGTCGCCCGATACGTTCTCGAGATCGCCTGGCGCCCGGCGCCGGGTCTTCTCACGGGCGGCGCGCTGCTGACGATGCTGCTCGTCACCGCGGTCGGCGTCCTGGCCAGCGCCGAAGTCCTCGGCAAGAAGCCTCTGGCCACGCTCAGAGCGGAGTAGTCGATCGCCGGTCGCGCGCCCGGCGTCAGCGCGCCGCCGGCCGGCGCGGCGCGGCCGTCAGGTTTTCGGCCAGGAACAACCCCGCCTTCCCGCCGCTGACAATGTCGATGTCGCCGTCGTTGTCCATGTCCTTCGCGTCGGTCTGCATGCCGCCGCCCATCCGGCCGCCGTAGTCGACGATATGGCGCGTCCAGACCGGGCCGCCGCGGCCGGTGGCTCCGGGTGCCGGGCGGCGGAACTCGTACCAGTAGAGGCCGATCGGCTCCCGCTCGCCGGGATCGCTGCCGTTGTGCGCGAAGTAGCGCTTGCCGGCAATGAGATCGAGCTGGCCGTCGCCATTGACGTCGACGAGGAGCGGCGCGTGCGCCTGCGACCAGGTGTTGTCGATGACGTGCTGGGTCCAGCTGCCGTCGGCGTTCTGCTCGAACCAGCAGACGCCGTAGTCGTGCCCCATGCCGGTCAGCACGTCGTTGCGGCCGTCGCCGTTGACGTCGAGGACGTACATGAATCCGAACTGGGTGCCGGCGGGCGTCGCCGCGGGCGCGCTCCCCGGCGGCGTGCGGCCGCCCGGCGCGATCGGATGCTGGTTCCAGTCGGTCGCATGGAACACCCAGGGATCGGCGCGCACGTCCGCGGGCGCCTCGAACCAGCCGCGCGGCGTCAGGATGTCGGTGCGCCTGTCGCCGTTGACGTCGCCGGCGCCGATGCCGTGGCCGTAGCTGTGGTCGCTGACGACGTGCTTGAGCCACGCCCCCTGACGCAGTTCGAACCACGCCAGCGGCGCCGCCGGACGGTCGAATTCCGGCAGCAGCTCGCGCGCCTTGCCGTCGTTGTCGAGATCGACGAGCTGCGCGAACTCGGTGGGGAAGCCGGCGTCGACTTCCGTGGTCGTCCACGCCCCGCCGCCCCGGCCGGGGTTGCGGGCCCAGACGATGTTGTTGGAGAAGTAGCCGAACTGCACCACGTCGATGAAGCCGTCGCCGTCGACGTCGATCGGCAGGTCGCTGAAGTTGTCGACGTACTGACCGTTCCAGTTGAGGTCGCGGAGGCGATGCCGCTTCCAGGATGGCGCCTCGTACCACGCGTCTCCCGAGATGATGTCGAGCCGGCGGTCGTTGTTGACGTCGGCGAAGGCGGCGGTTTCGTTCGCGCCTGGATCGATCATCGTGACGCGGAAGGGCGTATCCGGAGGCCTGGTCTGCGCCCCGGGCAGCGCGTAGACGCAGGTCAGGGCCGCACCCAGCACCAGGGCGGTCCGCCGCGCGAGGCGGCGTGCCGTCCTGGTCGTCGAGTGGCTCACTGGGCTGTGCACGGCGTCGCTCACCGGGCCGGGGATGCCGACGGCGCGAAGCAGTAGAGGAGTCCGGCGCCGCCGGTGCTGGCCAGGTTCTCCTGGCTGCAGCCGCGGCTCGGATGATTCGAGTTCCAGGAGGTGTTGTTGCCGCCGGCGCGGTCGTGGTGCCCGAGCTGGGCGATGCCGTCGCCGTCGCTCGTCCAGTTGCGGCAGGTGTGATCGGCGGCGTCGGTATAGGCGCGGCCGTCGGGCTGCGTGCCGGTCAGGATGTCGTGCTGATTCGGCGTCGCCCCGACGCCGTTGATCGGCTCACCCTTCTCGCTGAGGGCGGTGACGCGCGTGACCGAGTTGCCGAGCCGCGCCAGATCGAGCGTGTCGCCGTGCAGCTCGGCCTGATTCTGCGCGATCCGCTGCCCCTTGGCGTTGTACCACGGGCCGTCGCCGATCCGGTCGCGGGCGTTGACCGCGTTCGGTCCCTGCGTGCTCAGGTAGGCGTGCCAGGTGCGGTCGCCGGCGCCCGCGGCGGCGGCCAGCGTCTGGCAGTGCGCGTCCGCACCGGCAAGGCCGCCGAGATTGGCCCCCTTGCCCAATCCCTGGCTGGTGACGAAGAACGACATCGGCTGGGCCGGTGCGGGCGGGCGCGCTGCCGCGGGCGTCTGGGGCTGGCCGCCGGCCGGCGGCGCGACCTGGGCGGCGGTCCAGGCCGAGGCGGCCATCACGCAGGCCGCGGCGGTCAGAAGGTGTCGAGTCTGCTGTCTCATCGAAGTGTCCTCTCGGGCTGGGCGGACCGCGCCGCGGACCGGACCGCGGCTGCGCCGCCGGGCTACGGCTGAAGGGTGGAGCATAGTCCATATCCTTGCCGTTTTTGCGCCGCGACGACCGCTTTCGCGCCGCCGGCCGGCCGGGCGCGCGGGGCGTCGGCATACCGGTTTCTGCTAAGATGAGGTTTTGGCGAGGCGATGCGGGGCGGCGTCGATGGAGCCGCCCGAGGAGAGACGCCAGCAATGGATTATTCGCCGTTCAAAGAGGCGCTGCTGCGGAAGCGGGGAGAGATCCTCTCGACCGGCGGCGGCGTCAAGCCGCAGCCCGCCACGATCGAGGTCAACACCCGCCAGGGAGACCTCGCCGATCAGGCGAGCGGCAACAACGAAGTGCACATCCAGCTCAAGCTCAAGCAGACGGATGCGAAGATCCTTCAGGCCATCGAGGAAGCCCTCTATCGCATGGAAAAGGGCACCTTCGGCATCTGCCGCGACTGCGGGGAGGAGATCGCCGAGGCGCGGCTGAATGCGATCCCCTGGACGCGCGTCTGCATCACCTGCAAGGAAAAGCAAAGCTCGTGACGTCCACCGAACTGCTCGCGCTGCTCCGGGAATTCCACCGCGACAAGCTGGCGGTCCGCCAGCGGCACGTCGCCGCGGCCCGGCACATTCCCCACTACGACTTCAACAACACCTATCAGTACGTCATCTGCCGGGAGGACGTGCAGGTGAACTGGCTGAACGACGCGATCGCCGACCTCGGCGGAACGCCCGACGAGGTCCCGGAGCCGCAGCTGCCGGCGTCCAAGGGCGATTCGGCGCAGGTCCGCCTGCTGACGGAGGACCGCGACGGCGCGCAGGCCTTTGTCGACAAATGGAAGCCGCGCCTGGACGGCGTGCCCAACGCGCGCCTTCGCAGTCTGCTGCGGGTCATTCTCGGCGAGACGCTCGAGCACAAGCGGTTCTTCGAGCAGGCGCTCGCCGGACGCACCGACCTGCTCGGCCGCCGCGCCGACGGCGCCGGCACCGGCGGGGGTGTGCTCGGCACCCGGTGGATCGAGCAGTAGCGCGGCGCGCTGCCGTCGCGCTCGGCAGCAACCTAGGCGATCGGCAGGCCGCGCTGGCCTTCGCCGCGCGCGAACTGTCTTCCTCGCTCTCTTCCCTGATCGTCTCTTCCCCCATCGAGACCGAGCCCGTCGGCGACGGGTTCGGTGAGCAGCCGCTCTACCTCAACGCCGTCGCCGTCGGCGAGACGACCCTCGAGCCGGCGGCGCTGCTCGACGCCCTGCTCGCGATCGAGCGCGCCTGGGGCCGCGAGCGCCCGTACCCCGGCGCGCCGCGCACGCTCGACCTGGACCTCATCCTGCTGGGCGGGGTGGTGGTCGACGTCGCGGATCTGCAGGTGCCGCACCCGCGCTTCCGCGAGCGCTTCTTCGTGCTCGGCCCCCTGGCGGAAGTGGCGCCGGACGTCGTCGACCCGGTGTCCGGCCTCCAGGCCTGGGAGCTGCTGCGGAACCTGCTGAGGGATGAGACGCGGTAGGAAGGGAAGGGCGCCAGTCGCCAGTAACCAGTAACCAGTAACCAGTTGTCGACTGGCTACCGGCTACTGGAAACTGGAAGCTGGCAGCTGGCAGCTGGCAGCTGGTTTACTACTTCTTATAGACCCGCTTCTGCGTGCCGCGTGCGTTGGTGCTCTCGACGGTCAGGGTGCTGCCCGAGACGGTCCACACCGAGGTGGACTCCACCATCTGGCCGCCCATGTCCTGCTTGGTGACGATGGTCAGCTTCGGGCCGTCGAACTTCGCGACCGAGGTCGACTCCACCGCCGCCCCGCCGCGTCCCATCATCGTGTTCTTGCTCTCGCTGCCATCGAGCTTGTAGGTCGTGACGACCTTGTTCTCGCCCATGGTGCGCTCGATCGTCAGCGTGTCCCCCGTCTGCTTGACGGTGGCGCTGTTGCCGAGGGCGCCGCCGCCCCGGCCCATCCCGCCGCCACCAGGACCGCCCGGCGCGCCGCCAGCCTGGGGTGCGGGCATGCCGCTCGCCTCCGGATCCAGCGTCCAGGTCCCGGAGAAGTCCGGCTTGGCCTGTGCCATCGCCATCGACGCCACTGCGAAGATCGCCGTGGCGATAATTCCGACTCGTGCCCGCTTCATGCGTTGCTCCTTTGAATGTGAACGATTCCGACCGCCGACGACAGAAATGAGCATCACCGGCGCCGTGCCGGCCTATTCGAACCGCAGCGCTTCGATCGGGTCGAGGCCCGCCGCCTTCTTCGCCGGATAGAAGCCGAAGAACACGCCGGTGCCGGCGGCGAAGCCGAACGCCATGCCGATGGCGTTCGGCCGGAATCGACGTCGGCCACTGCAGGAAGCGCTCCGCCGCGGCCGACAGCCCGTAGCCCATGCGCGATGCCCAGCAGGCCGCCGAACAGGCTGAGCACGATCGCCTCGACCAGGAACTGCAGCAGGACGTCCTTGCCGCGCGCGCCGATCGCCATGCGGAGGCCGATCTCGCGCGTCCGCTCGGTGACCGACACCAGCATGATGTTCATGATGCCGATGCCGCCGACCAGCAGCGAGACGCCGGCGATCGCCGCCAGCAGCGTCGTCATCGTCTTGGTCGTTTCGGTGCGGACGCTGGCCATCTCCTCCTGCGTGCGGACCATGAAGTCGTCGGGGTCGTTGCCGATCAGTTTGTGGCGCTGGCGCAGCGTTTCGGTGATGGCCGCCGACGACCGGACCGGTTTCGGGTCGTCTCGGCCGAGACGGTGATGTTCTGGATGTGCTGGATGCCCTGGAGCTTCTTCTGCACCGTCGTGTATGGGACGTAGATCGACGTCGTCCTGATCCTGGCCGAAGCCGGTGGACCCTTCTGACGTCATGACGCCGATCACCTTGAACGGCTGGTTCCGGATGCGGATGATCTGCCCGGTCGGGATCGGCGTCGGGGCCGAAGAGGTTGTCGGCGACGGTCTGGCCGAGCACCGCCACCTTGGTGGCGGCTGGTGACGTCCTGCGGAGTGAAGAAGGCGCCGTATTTCATCGGCCAGTTGCGAATCAGCGGCAGGTCGACGTCGGTGCCGTTGATCGAGCGTCGACCAGTTCTGATTGCCGGCGATCACCTGTGCGCGGCAGTTCACCCCGGCGGCCACGTACTGGACGCCGGGCACCTGGCGCAGCGCTTCGGCGTCCTCGGCCCGCAGGGTGGTGGCGTTGCCGCCGCCCTGGCGGACGCCGCCCTGCGTGAAGTTGCCGGCGTTGACCATGATCATGTTGGTGCCGGCGGCCTTGACCTGGTCTTCGATCGTGCGCTGGGCCCCGCTTGCCGAGCGCCACCATCGTGATGACCGCGCCGACGCCGATGATCATCCCGAGCATCGTCAGCATCGTGCGCATCTTGTTGCGGTTGAGCGCCTTGAGCGCAATCCGAGGGTCATGAAGATGGACATGGGTTTCTCCTAAACCACGCCGCCGAGATGCTCGACCGCGACCGTGTCGGACGGGGCCGTCATCCGGCTCCTCCTCGGGCGGCGGCAGCGCGGCCAGCTCCTTCGCGGCGTCGCGCCGATTCGTGATCTTCTGTCGATCTGAATCCGTCCGTCCCGGAAGCGCACCAGCCGGGTGCCGTACTCCGCGATGTCCATTTCGTGCGTGATCAGGAGGACCGTGATGCCGCGCTCCATGTTGAGCCGCTGGAAGATGCCCATCACCTCGATGACTGGTGCGGGTATCGAGGTTGCCGGTCGGCTCGTCGGCGAGGAGGATCGTCGGTTCCGTGACCAGCGCGCGCGCGATCGCCACGCGCTGCTGCTGACCGCCCGACAGCTGGTTCGGATAGTGGTGGAAGCGTTCGCCGAGCCCGACCGCCGTGAGCGCGTCCATCGCGCGCTGGTGGCGATCGGCGGTCTTCATCTTGCTGGCGCCGTTGTAGAGCAGCGGCAGTTCGACGTTGTCGAGCGCCGTCGTCCGCGACAGCAGATTGAACCCCTGGAAGACGAAGCCGATCTTGCGGTTGCGGATCACCGCGAGTTCGTCCTTCGACATCCGCGAGACGTCCTTGCCGTCGAGGATATAGGTGCCGCTGGTCGGCCGGTCGAGGCAGCCGAGGATGTGCATCAGCGTCGACTTGCCCGACCCGGAGGGGCCGGTGACCGCGACGAACTCGCCCGGCTCGACGTCGATGCTCGGCGCCGCGCAGCGCCCGGACGGTGACCTCGCCGACGTGATAGGTCTTGACCAGGTCGCGGATCGATATGACTGGCATGTGCCTCGTTCTCTTAGAAGCCGCGGCCGCCGCCGCGGTTGCCGCCGGGACCGCCGCGCTGCGGGCCCATCAGCGGGCTCTTGGCGCCGCCGGTCGCGCCCGCCGGGCTCGCCGCTGACGTCGGCATGATGATGCTGGTCACGACTTCGGTGCCGACCTGCAGCTCGTTGCCGTCGAGCACCTCGGTGTTCGTGCCGTCGGAGACGCCGAGCCGCAGCGACACCGGCTTGAGCTGCTTGTCCATGTAGAGCCAGGCGCGCCCGCGCGTCTCGACGGTCGGCAGGGGGCCGAACAGCGAATCGATGGTCGTCGCGCCGGACTGCATGGAGGGCACGCTGGCGACGCGTCCCTGGGCGGCGCCGGGCCGTCCGCTCTGGCTCTGGACACGCCCGCCTGCCGGCGATCCGGCAGGGCCGCCGGCTGCCCGCTGACCCGGTGCCGCGCCGGGCCCCTGACCGCCGCCGAAGCCGCCGCGACCGCCGCCGCCGGCGCCATTCTGGCCGTTCATCCGCGCGGCCATCCGCTCCTGGAACGCGGCGCGCTCTTCGGGCGACATCGCGGCCATCCGTTCTTCCATGCGCTTCTGCCGCTCCTCGGGCGTCATGTTCGGGTCGAAGCCGCGACCGCCGCCGCCCGGCCCGCCGAAGCCCGCCCCGCCGCCGCCCGGTGCGCCATTGCCCGGCGCGCCGCCAGCGCGCGGGTTGCCGCTGGCCATCTGGCCTGGCGCCGCGGCCGCCGGGGCGCTCCCGCCTCCGGCCCGCGGTGCGCGCTCGGTCACCGCCGGCGCTCCGGCGGCAGCGGCCGGTGCGCCACCCGGCGCCGGCGTCTGCGCGGCGGCGGGCTGTCCCGCACCGCCACCCGGCTGTCCAGGCTGGCCGCCGCGCCCGCCGGCGTTGCGGCCGCCGAAACCGCCGCGGGCCTCGGGCGGCATGTCCTGGTGGAGCGCGGCGAACACCTCCGCCGTCGGACGGAAGCGCAGCGCCGCCGCCGGCACCCGCAGCACGTTGGTCTTCCGGCTCACTTCGATGGTGACGTTGGCCGTCATCCCGGGCTTGAGCTTCAGCTGCTGGTTCGGCACGTCGATGACGGTCTGATAGGTCACGACGTTCTGCACCGTCGTCGGCTGCAGCCGGACCTGTTCGACCGCGCCGGTGAAGGTCTCGTTCGGAAACGCGTCGACCCGGAACGTCACCGCCTGGCGGGGACGCATCCGGCCGACGTCCGCCTCGTCGATGTTGGCGTTGACCTGCATCTTGGTCAGGTCAGCGGCCAGGATGAACAGTGTCGGCGCGGACATGCCGGCGTTGACCGTCTGCCCGGGCTCGACCGCCCGCGAGATGACGATCCCGTCGATTGGCGCCGTGATCACGGTGTGGGCAAGGTTGACTTCGGCGGTATTCAGCTGTGACTTGGCCTGTACCAGCCCGGCCTCGGACGATTTGATCTGCGCCTGTGCCGACTGGACGTTGACCTGCGCGGTCTCCAGATCGGTGCGCGGCAGCAGGTTCTTTTCGAACAGCGCCTTGGCGCGATCCAGCTTCTGCTGCGCATCGGCGAGCCCGACCTTGAGCCGGTCCAGGTCCGCTTCCGATCGCGTCACGTTCGCCCGCTGCTGCTCGATGTTGGTCTGGAGCAGCGTCGGGTCGAGGCGGGCGATGACCTGTCCCTTCCGGACGATGGAGTTGAAGTCGGCGTACAGCTCCTGGATGATGCCGCCGACCTGCGTGCCGACCTGCACGGTCGTCACCGCTTCCAGCGTGCCGGTCGCCGCGACCACGTCGACGATGTCGCCGCGGCTCACCTGGCCGGTGCGCACCTCCGGTTCCTTCTCCGGACGGGTCATGTAGTAGGCGCCGGCCCCCGCACCGACGAGCGCGAGGACGACGACGATCAGGATCAGCTTTTTCATAATGTCCGTCTGGCTGCTGCGGGCCGGCCGCAGGTGTGAGCGCAGTCCTTTCGAGAGAGAAGCGCGTGGATGCCGTTGAATTGCGCTACTGCGTACCGCCGGCGCCGCCCGTGGTGGTGCCGCCGGTCGTGGTGCCGCCGCCGGTGACGGCGGCGCCGACGCCGCGCGTCCCGACCGTCTGTACGGCCTCGAAGTTGACGAGCGCCTTGCGGTAATTCAGGATCGAGCGCAGCTCGTTGTTCCGGGCGTCCGCGAAATCACGCTGCGCCTGCACGACCTCGTAGTTGGTGGCCATGCCGACGTCCATCTTGCTCTGCGCCGCTTCCAGCCGCTTCTGCGACAGCTCGCGGGCGACGCCGCTGGCCTGCACGCTCTCGAGCGAGCTGCGCACCGTCAGCGCCGCGTTGGTCACGTCGGTGGCGATCTGCAGCTCGAGCGACTTGAGGTTGGCTTGGGTCTGGCGGAGGGAGAGCCGCGAGCGCTCGACCGTGGCCTGCTGGGCGCTGCGGCCGAGCGGATAGGCGAAGTTGACCCCCACCGTCCACACCGGAGCATCGAGGCGGACGATGTTCCTGAGCGCGTCGAGGTAGCCGGACGGCACCGTCGTCGTCGCCGGCCCGCCGGTGATCGGGTCGACATTGTTGCGCTGATAAATCGTTCCGCCGATGCCGTTCAGCCCGTAGTTGGCGACCAGGTTGAGCTGCGGGCGGGTCGCATCGACCTGATTCTGCAGGTTGATGTCGCTGATCTTGAGATTGTTCATCGACTGCTGCAGATCGGACCGCGCGCCGAGCGCGCGCGTCAGCGCCGCCTCGAGATTGATCGGCTCGGGCGTCGTCGACGGCAGATCGACCGGATGAATCGACGACACCCAGAGCGGGTCGTCGGTGCCGCTGACGATCTGCCGCTTGAGCGCCAGCTCGTTGGTCCGCACCGTTGCCTGCGCCTGGACCAGCGTCTGGCGCCGGGTCGCCTGTTCGGCCTGCGCGGTGACGACATCGATCGGCGCCAGCGTGCCGATCTCGACGCGCGACTGGTTGTCCTGCACCAGGCGGGCGGCGAGGTCGTAGGAATTCTGCGCCGCCTCGACCGCCTGAATCGCGAAGACCAGGTCCCAGTAGGCGTTGCGCACATTCGCCTGGGTGGTGCCCATGGTCGAATCGAGCCCGATCTGGTCGTTGGCCTGCGTCAGCCGGTTGGCCCTGATTGCCGCCCGCGTCGCGTCGATCCGGAAGCCGCGCATCAGCGGCTGCGTCAGGCTGCCGTTCAGGCCGGACTGCAGCGTCGGGTTCCTGAGGTTGACCGCCGACGGACTGTCGTTCCGGGTGTTGGTCCAGTTGACGTTGTAGTTGCCGCCCCCCTTCCACAGGTTCTGGGCGATACCACCCGACCAGCTCGTCAGGGTGCTGGTGGTCGGCGTCGAGATGCCCTGGGTCGTCAGGTTGGGCAACCGTGTATTGCGCTGGTTGCTGGTCGACGACGTCAGGTTGAGACGGTAGCTGGCTTCGAGCCCGGCCAGGCTGAAGTCGGTCAGCTGCGGGTTGATGCGGGCGACGGCAATGTCGATGTTCTTTTCCAGGCCGCGCTGCACCGCCTCGTCCAGCGTCAGATCGACGCGCGGACCGTTGGTGACGAAGGGCTCGGCGGCCGTGCCGGCCGGCGGCTGCACCTGCTGCAGCAACTCGCGGACGCGCGCCGCATCGGGCGGTGTGCCGGCTGGCTGTTGCGCCGCCGCCGGGGCGGCAGCGAGCGCCGCGAAACCGAGACCCAGCCAGAACGAAAAAGTCTTGCTCACGAAAAGCCTCCCGGAAGTGTGCGTGAATTCCTGGTCGTCGATCGCCGCGCGCCTCATCGTTTCGGTCCCGGGCCCTGGCCTTTCGCCCGGGCCGCTTCCCAGAGCGTCTGCAGCTTGCCCCGCTGGTCGGCGGAGAGCAGCGCGCGCATGCGATAGAGCATCAGCGTGCGCGTCTTGTAGAGGTCGGCCCGTGCCGCCTCCAGCCGATCGACCTGCTGCCCGACAGTGGCCAGGTCGGCGGTGTTGTCGTGAATGGTCTTCGACAGCGTCGCTTCCAGACTGTCGATCCGGTCCTTCGCGGCCTCGAGCTTCGGCAGCGAGGACTGGAAAATCTGCTCGATCTCGCTCGCCTGCCGGCTGCTGATGCCGATCTCCGCGGCGCTCTCCCCCTGCCAGAACTTCCACGGCCGATGCTCGTCCCGGGTTGGCGGCTTCCCGTGCGCCCCATCGCCAGAAGCCGGGCCTCCACGGGCGTCCGCCTGATCGGCGGCGGCATCGTGCGCGCAGGTGGCCGCCGCGGCGGACGCCGGCGCCGCGCACAGCGCTGCGCCGAGAATCCAAACCAGGTATCTTGCCATGGTCCGTATTACGACCCCTGGGCGGCGCGCGTTTACCGGCGCGGACGGCGCGGCCTCTTGTTTGACCGGTCGGGCTGGCAACGGGCTAAATCACTGGGAGCGAACTGCTTGGACCGTCCGGCGGGAAAGGAGTGGCAGGGCGCCGGGCGCCGCTGGCGGTGTGTGGAATCAGTCCTGGACGCCGCCGGCGGGGGAGGCCCCGGCCGGACTGAGCGTGGACTCCGGGCGCGACCGGCCGAGCGCGAACAGTTCGAGGCGCTCGATGACTTCGCCGACGATGTTGTTCGGCGTCGAGGCGCCGGCGGTGAGTCCGACGACCAGCCGGCCCGCCGCCGGCAGCCAGTCGCGCGGCCACCGATTCGGTGCCGGCGGTGGTCGACGGCGCGCCGACCGGACGATGGCGGATCTCGGTTGCTGACACCAGGCAGCCGGGATCGGCGATGTGGAAGGTCGGGCACTCGCGCCGCGCAGATGCCGCGCCAGGTTGCAGGTGTTGCTGCTGTTGTAGCCGCCGACCACGAGCATCAGATCCAGCCGGCTGCTCGTCGAGCAGCGCGACGACCGCGTCCTGGCGCTCCTGGGTGGCGCTGCAGATGGTGTCGAACGCGCGGAAGTGGCTGGCGAGAGCCGCCTCGCCGTAGCGGCGCGGTCATCGCCTCGCGGAACATCTCGCCGATCTCCAGCGACTCGGTCATCAGCATCGTCGTCTGGTTGGCGCAGCCGACGCGGATCAGGTCGCGATCGGGATCGAAGCCCGGCGACGCCGCCGCCGCCGAAGCGGTCGAGGAAGGCCGCCGCGGTCGCCGCCGTGAGCGGATGTAGTCGCAGACCTGCCCGGCCTCGTCGCGGTCGAGGACGACCAGGTAGCGGCCGCTCGGGATACTTCAAGGCCTGCGACGCGGTGGCGCGCGTTTCCTCGTGCCGGACCTTGCCGTGGATGACCGAGGTGAAGCCGTCCTGCGCGTAGCGCACGACGTTCTTCCACACGTTCAGCACCGACCCGCAGGTGGTGTCGACGAGCGTGCAGCCCTGGCTGGACGAGCTGCGCCATGTCGCTCGACGGTGACGCCGAACGCCGGCAGGATGACGACGTCGTCCGGTCCGAGCGTGCTCGCAGCTGCTCGCCGGGATCGGACAGGAAGCGGATGCCCGGCGTCGCGCAGCTGATCGTTGACGTGCGGGTTGTGGATGATCTCGCCGGTCAGGAAGACGTTGCGGTCGGGGAAGCGGCGGCGCGCCTGGTAGGCGTAGTCGACGGCGCGATCGACGCCGTAGCAGAAGCCGAACTCCCGGGCCAGGTGGACCGTCAGCCGGCCCGGCGTCGTAGCCGGAAGTCGTTGGCCCGGACGCGCATCGACGATGGCGCTGTGGTAGCGGCGGCCAGCTCTCCCGGCGACGGCCTCCTTCATGTCGAGGCCCTTGCGGAAGATCAGCGGCTGGGACGTCGCCACTAGCGCGGCAGCTCGCCCGCGTGCGGCGTGAAGTCGTCGAACGCGCGAAGTTCCGGTACCGAGGGTCGGGACAATGACGCGTCCAGATCGGACAGGAACGCCTCGTCGGCGGAGGCCTCGCGGGAAGACGAGGCCGGCTCGGCCTGACGGACGGAGAGCCGGGCTTCCACGCCGGACGGGCTCCGGCCGACGACGTGCCGGAAGTCCATCATCTGGCCGACGCCAACGCCGACAATCAGCCCGGCTGCGGCCGCCGCCGCAATCCAGCGCGACGCACCGGACGAACGGGAGTTGAGCGGCGGCGCGAATTTCGGGAAGGCAATCACCCGCGTCGGATGCTCGGCGGCCTCGAGGCGGCGGAAAATCTGGGCACGCTGCGTCGCCAGGCGGTCCGGCGGAAACAGCTCGTCGGCCCCGGCAACCACCTCCGCCTTCAGCTGCTCGAGCCAGCCGTCGAACTCGACGAAGCGCGCCCGGCACGAGGCGCATTCACCGAGGTGGGGATGGGTCGTTTTCGCGGCGCCGCGGTCCTCGGTCCAGACCGCCGCCATCGCCCCATCGTCGAGATGCCCGGTGAGCCTCAGTCGGTTAAGGATTGACACGGCATTTCTCTCCGGAAATCTCTGGTGAATCCGCCAGCAGGACGCGCAGCCGGCGGATCGCCCGGAACAGATGAACCCGCACCGTGGATTCATTCAGGCCCGTCATGGCGCTGACTTCCCGCGACGTGCACCCCTCGTAGTGACTCAACATGAATACTGACTTCTGCCTCTCCGGCAACCGGGCAATCGCCCGGTTCACCGCGGCACGCCGTTCCCGGGCGAGCAGCTGCTCCTCGGGTGAGGGACCGTGCGCCGCCGTGCGCTCGGCGAAATCCTGCTGGCCGCCTGGTCCGTCCGGCATCTGAACGAACCAGCGACCCCGCCGCGTGCGCGCCTTGATCCGATCCAGGCACCCGTTGATCAGGATGCGCGTGAACCAGACCTCGAACGGCAGCTCCTCACGGAACGACGCCAGGTGCGAATACGCCTTGACGAAGGCGTCCTGCACGGCCTCGTCCGCCTCGGCCGGATCGCGGAGGTAGTGGAAGGCCAATCCGCACGGCCCGCCGCTGATGCCGGGCGACCAGCTCGGCGTAGCGCTCACGCGCCTCCGGCAGCCGCCCCTCAGCCTGAAGAGCCTTCACCGCTGACGCCGCGGTGCCGTCCGCTTCGCGGCCGGTCAAGCCGGCCGCCTGGGCTCCTGTCATGTGATACGCCTCGACGGGCGGAACGTTTACCCGGGCGGAGCCCGGCACGGGGAGGGCGGCTGCCCTGGATGCCTACATTATAGGCGCAATCGTCCGGTTGGACGGAACTCGACCCGCCGTGGTTCAGGATCCGGCGCGGACCAGCGTCGTGCCCGGAAAGTAGCGCTCGAGCACCGCCGCGACCTTCGCGCCGGCGCGCACCCGGGCGAACGCCCCCGCCTGGCAGAGGCCGACGCCGTGGCCGAAGCCGCGGCCGCTGAACACCAGTCCGCCGCCGTCGGCGCGAACGTCGAACCATGTGCTCCGGATGCTGCGCGCACCGAACGCCCCGGTCAGGCTCGAGCGGAGCGCCTCGCCGCTGACGACGCGGGGCAACGCGCCGCGAACGGCGGCGTGCTCGATACGGCCGGCGGGATCCCGGTCGAGGATGTCGATGGCGTCGAAGCGCGAGCCGACGCGGGTCGCCGGAGACGCATTGAGCGCCGATTGCAGGGCGCTGCGGCTGACTCGATACTCCCACCTGCTGTGGGCGGCGGCGGCGGCGGCGCCGTCGTCCTGGCGACCGATCAGATAGGGTCTGGGGGTCCCCCCCAGACGTCCGCCGCCGAGCTCGTCCGGCCGCCGCAATCGGCATGGAAGACCGCCAGGGCGGGCGCGTCGCCGAACCAGAGCAGTTGTCCGCGGGTGCGGCGGACCGCGGCGGCGGCTTCAGGCGCCCAGCGCGACGTCTGCCGGCGCGCCGGCTGGAACAGCTGACAGTGGGTGCGGTCGCAGAGGTCGTAGCCGTCACGGCCGTGGCGGCCGCGGTGGCCGACGGCGTAGGTCCGGGCGATGACCGCCTGCACCTCGAACATGCGCTCGATGGCTTGTGAGTCTCCATCGGCGGGAGCGAATTCGGAGAGGATGGCCGCTTCTACATATTCTTCGAGCAGTACGGATTGCACCGTCAGATGCCCTGACTCGGTCGTGCCGACGCGGACCGCCGCCACGGCGGCGGCGGACGGCAGCGCCGGCCGGCCCGGGACCCCCGGCGCGGACGTGCAGGCCGCGGCCGCTGCCGCGGTCACCACCCCGAGCGCCCGCACCCATCTCGTCGTCATCATCAACCGCTCCGCGGCAGTATAGACTTAGCGCGCCCCCGGGCCTCGATGCCGCGAATCCTCATCATCGACGACGACACGTCCGTGCGGGAGAGCACCGAACGCATCCTGCGCGCGGCCGGCTATGCCGTCGAAACCGCCGCTGAAGGGGAGCGCGGCCTCTCGCTCGCCGCCGCCGGCGGGTTCGACGTGATTCTCTCCGACATGCGGATGCCGGGGATGTCGGGGCTCGAGCTGCTCCGGAAGCTCCGCGATCAGCGGGTCGACTCGGCCTTCATCATCATGACCGGCTTCGGTACGGTCGAGACCGCGGTCGAGGCGATGAAGCTCGGGGCGGTCGACTTCGTGCAGAAGCCGTTCTTCAGGGACGAACTGCTGATGCGGGTGCGGAGCGCGGCCGAGCGGCGGCAGCTCGCGCGCCAGGTCGATCTGCTGCAGCGCACCATCCGTCCGGCGGGGTCGATCGAGACGCTGATTGGCACGAGCCCGGCGATGACCCAGGTCAAGGAGCGCATCCGTCGTGCGGCGCCGGTCCAGGGGACGGTGCTCGTCACCGGCGAAACCGGCACCGGCAAAGAGCTCGCGGCGCGCGCCATTCACGCCGGCAGCGCCCGCGCCGATCGGGCGTTTGTCGCCCTCAACTGCGCCGCGCTGACCGAGTCGCTGCTCGAGAACGAGCTGTTCGGACACGGCAAGGGGGCCTTCACCGGGGCGGCCGCGCCGCGCGCCGGCCTGATCGAGCACGCCTCGGGCGGGACCCTCTTCCTCGACGAGATCGGCACGATGTCGGGCGCGCTCCAGGCCAAGCTGCTGCGCGCGCTCGAGTCGGGCGAAGTCCGCCGCATGGGGGAGAACGACAGCCGCCGCGTCGACGTCCGGTTCGTCGCCGCGACCAACGTCGATCTGAAGGCGGCGATCGAGACCGGGGAGTTCCGGCGCGACCTCTACTACCGGCTCAACGTGCACCTGATCCACATGCCGCCGCTGCGCGAGCGCGGCGACGATCTCGGCCTGCTGGCCGAGCACTTCCTCGCGCGGTTCGGGCCGGCCGCCGGAGTCGAGCGCTTCCACCCGGACGCCTGGCGGCTGCTGTCGGGCTACAGCTTTCCGGGGAATGTCCGCGAGCTCGAACACATGATTCAGCGGGCCGTCGCCATTGCCCAGGGGGCGGAGCTCCGGCCCGAGGATCTGCCCGAGGAGGTGACCGCCCCACCGCCGGCGCCGGCCGCCCCCGAAGGCACGGTCGCGGCCGCCCGCGAGCGCGCCGATCGGGAAACGATCGTCGCCACCCTGGCCCGGCACTCCGGGGAAATCGCCGCCGCGGCGCGCGAGCTCCAGGTGAGCCGGACCACGCTCTGGCGGCTGATGAAGAAATACGGCCTCGGGGAGTGACCGGCCGCCGGCGATGTTTCATCTCTGAAACATCCGGCGGTTGCACTCGTGAAACATCGCGCCGCGCCCGCACCCTTCCTCGTCTTCCCGCCCTTCTCTAACCCGCTGATCCCGGGCCGGTTCGCGACCGCACAGCGCGGTGCGCGCTTTCGGCGCGGCTCTTGCGGTGTGCACGGCATCCGGTCATGGGACCGACAGCTGCCGACACCATGCACACCACCGAACACGCCGTCACGGCGCCGATCGTCGACGAGGAGGCCGGGGCGCTCAACCGGCGTCTGTTCTGGGAGCTCCAGACGATCAACCAGATCTGCGAGGGCACCGCGCGCTCGCTCGAGCTCGACGAAATTCTCGACGTGGCGCTCGAGTCGCTGACGATCGCGTTCGGCGCCGAAGCCGGCTCCATCCGCCTCCGTGACGACGACGGGGAATATCCCGAGCGCGCCTTCGTCGGCCCGGCGGGGCTGCGCCGGCCGTGGCCGGCCGGGTCACCCCCCTCCCCGAGTGACGAGGTCATCGCCGACCATTGCCCGTGCCGCCGCGAAAGCGCCGCGCTTGGCGGCGCAATTCCGTCCGACGGTGCGGTGCGCGGCTGGAGCACGCTGAGCGTGCCGATGATCGCCGGATCTGAGCTGATCGGCACGCTGTCGCTGGCGTCACTGACGCCGGGCCGCTTCCGTCCGGAAGACGAGCGGTTCGTCAGTATCGTCGCCGGCCAGGTCGTGATGGCGGTGCAGAACGCGCGTCTCCACGAAGTCGTCAGGCGCGGCAAGACGGAGTGGGAGCGCACCTTCGACGCGATCAGCGATCCGATTGCGGTCTTCGACGGCCACGGCCGGCTGCTGCGCGGCAATGCCGCGCTGGCGGCGCATCTCGAACGGGACGTCAGGGAACTGCGCGGCGCGCGGTGCGCCGACATCGGCTTCTGCGGCGGCGACGCGGCGGAGTGCGAGGTTCTGCGGGCGGTCGCGCACGGCGCGAGCCGCGCCGAGCAAACCCAGGCCGACGGCCAGATCTTCAGCGTCACGACGTTCCCGATTGCCGGCGGATCGGGGGGCGCGTCGGTCGTGCAGGTGGCGAAGAACGTCACCGACGACACCCGGAACGCGCGCCGGCTGCGGCAGATGAGCGACGAGCTGGGCCTCGCCAACGCCCGCTCCGATGGCGTCGCTCGAGCAGCCTGAAATCGACCCAGGCGCAGCTGCTGCAGGCCGAGAAGCTTTCGGCGATCGGCCAGCTCGTTGCCGGCGTGGCGCACGAGCTGAACAACCCGCTGACGAGCGTCATTGGCTACGCCCAGCTGCTCGAGGAGGAGCTGCTCGACGCGACCCGGCCCAGCTGCGCCCGCTTCCCGAACTGGCCCACGACCTGCGCCGCATCGCCGAGGAATCAGAGCGGGCGGCGCGCATCGTCCGCAACCTGCTCGCCTTCGCGCGACGGCAGACCGCGTCGCGGGCGCCGCAGGATGTCGTCGATCTCGTCGGCGCGCGTGCTGGCGCTGCGCGCCTACGAGCTCCGGCTGAACGACGATCGAGGTAACGACCGAATTCGACGCCGCTCTGCCGCGGTCGTCGCCGACGGCAGCCAGCTCCAGCAGGCGCTGCTCAATCTGATTCTCAACGCCGAGCGCGCGATGCGCGGGCGAAACCTGAAGCGCCTCCGCGCCGGCGCGCGCTACGACCAGCAGGCCGCCGCGGTCGAGCTCTACCGTACTCGGACACCGGCCACGGCATCGACGAGACGACGCTGTCGCGCATCTTCGACCCGTTCTTCACGACCCGCGAAGTCGGCGAAGGCACCGGCCTCGGCCTGAGCATCTGCTACGGCATCGTCCGCGACCACGGCGGCCAGATCCACGGTCGAGAGCCGCGCCGGACGTCGGCTCGACGTTCTCGATCCTGCTGCCGGCGCGGGTCGACGGACGTCCGCGACCCGATCCTCGTCGCCCACGCGGACCAGGGCGAGCGCGACTTCGTGACCGCGGCGCTCGCTGGCTGGGGCTGCGAAGCGGTGCCGGCCGCCTCGAGCGCCGAGGCCATCGAGATCTGCCGCACCCGGCCGCTGCGCGCGGCGTTCGTCGATCGAAGCATCCTCGCGGCTGACCTGCAGGGCTGGCGGGCGGCGCGTGCCGACAGCCACGACGTCCCGCTTGTGCTGATGTCGATGTCGGCCGACGACGGCGACGTCGAGCGATTCGGGCGCCAGGAGGCGCGCGCGGCGATCTGACGCCGCCATTTCAGCTGCGTTCGATCCGCTCAGCGGTCCGCGCAGTATCCAGGGAGTGTGTATGACAGGCGCACCGTCCGTCGCTCGTGGTCGTGGACGATGAGCCGGGGATCCTCGAGGTGCTGTCGCGGTTCGCGCAGCGCGCCGGCTTCGAGGTGACGGCCTGCTCCGGCGGGCTGCAGGCGATCGCCCAGCTGCAGATCCACCGCGCCGACCTCGTCATGGTCGATCTGCGCATGCCGGACGTCGGCGGCCTCGACGTGCTCCGCGCCATCCGGGCGACCGACGCCACACTGCCAGGCGGTGCTGATGACCGGCTACGCCTCGGTCGACACCGCGGTCGAGGCGATCAAGCTCGGCGCGATGGACTATCTCAGCAAGCCGCTCGACTTCGGCCGCCTCGAGCAGCTGCTCGGCCGGGTCCGCGACGACATCGAGCGCCGCCGCAGCCTGCTGACGATGGAGAGGCGACGCTCGCCCGCCAGCTCGAGTTCTGCGGGATGATTGGCCGCGGCCCGGTGATGCAGGAGCTGTTCGGCATGATCCGGCGGCTGGCGCCGCACGTGCGGACGGCGCTCGTCACCGGCGAGACCGGCACCGGCAAGGAGCTCGTCGCGCGGGCGCTGCACACGACCGGCCCGCGCCGCGAGCGCCGCTTCGTCACCGTCAACTGCTCGGCGGTCGTCGAGACGCTGTTCGAGAGCGAGCTGTTCGGCCACGTGCGCGGCGCCTTCACCGGCGCGACCGATAACAAGCCGGGCCTGTTCGAGCTCGGCCGACGGCGGCACGCTGTTCCTCGACGAGATCGGCGAGCTGCCGCTGACCGTCCAGGCCAAGCTGCTGCGCGTGCTGGAGCTCGGCGAAGTCCACCGCGTCGGCTCGCTCGAGCCGCGCCGCGTCAACGTCCACGTCATCGCCGCGACCAACCGCGACCTGCGCGCCGAAGTCGCGGCGGGACGGTTCCGCAGCGACCTCTACTACCGCCTCAACGTCGTCGAGGTGAAGCTGCCGCCGCTGCGCGACCGGCGCGAGGACATTCCCTACCTCACCGCCGCCTTCGTCCGCGAGATCACGCGAGCGGCTGCAGAAGCCGCTGCTCGGGCTGACGCCCGGGGCCGAGCGGCTGCTGGCGGCGGCGCCGCTGGGAAGGCAACGTGCGCGAGCTGCGCAACGTCATCGAGCGGGCCTGCATCCTGGCCGACGGGGACTTCATCACCGAGCGCGAGCTGGCTTCACTGCCGAACTGCTGCTGCCGGTCGCGGCGCGCCCGGCGGCGCCGGCCGAACCGCGTGCCGGGACCGACGGCGGACCGAACTGCTGGTCGACCGTCGAGCGCGATCACATCCAGCGCGCGCTGGCGCGGTCCGGCGGGAACAAGAAGGCGGCGGCCAAGATGCTGGGGCTGAGCCGGCGGGCGCTGTACCGGCGGCTGGAACGGCTGGAGCTGACGGGAACCATCACGCGGCGGCGGGACGGATTGGTCGCACTTGAGGCGTAATCATGACTGACAAGCGCATGACGGTAGCAGAAGACCCGAGAGATCATGCCGTGGCGCCCGGCGCCGCGCCGCGGCCGCACAGCGTGTTGATCGTCGACGACGAGGACGGTCCGCGGGACCTGATGGCGCGCTGGCTCGAGTCCGGGGGGTATCAGGTGACGACCGCGGCGAGCGCCGAAGAAGCGCTCGGCCGGGTCAAGGACGAGCCCCCCGCGGTGGCGCTCTGCGACATCCGGATGCCCGGGCACGACGGCATCTGGCTGGCCGAGCGGCTGCGGCAGGAGTTCCCGGAAACCGCTGTCATCATGGCGACCGGGGTCTGCGAGGTCGGCACCGCGGTCCACACCCTGCGCCAGGGGGTGATCGACTATCTGACCAAGCCGTTCGGCCGCGAGCGGCTGCGCGACGCGGTCAAGCGCGGGCTCGATTTCCACGAGTCGGCGTGGGATGCGCGGCTGTGGCGCGAATCGCTCGAGCAGGAGATGGGCATCCGCAAGGCCCGCCTGATCAACGCCGTCAGCGCCATCACCGTCAAGGGGGACGAGGGGGTCGACGCGATGCTCTCGATGCTGACCCTGACGGATCAGGAGGCCTATGCCCATGCCTACCGCGTCGCCGCGCTGTCGGTGAGCATCGGCCGCACGCTCGGCATCCGGGCGGCGGACCTGGACGCGATCGAGTACGGCGCGCTGCTGCACGATATCGGCAAGCTGGCGATCCCCGAGGCGATTCTGCGGAAGCCGGCGCCGCTGACCGAAGAGGAGACGACGCTCATCCGCCACCATCCGGCGCTGGCCAGCGAGCTCATCGGCTGCGTGCCGTATCTCCAGCACGCCGCGCCGATCGTCCGCGACGCCCACGAGCGGATGGACGGCCTCGGCTACCCGCGCGGCGTGCATGCCGTCGAGGTCGCGCTCGGCGCTCGGATCGTCTGCCTGGCGGATGCCTACGACACGATGACGCGGCCGCGGGTGTTTCGCGACGCGATTACGCCGGCCGACGCCCTCCTCGAAGTCGAGCGCTGCGCCGGCTCGCAGTTCGATCCGGTCGTGGTTGCCGCCTTCCGGCGCGTCATCGACGCGCTCTGACGGCCAGGGGCACGCGCAATCCTGCTCGTCCGGCCCGGAAGGTCGATTACAATCACCTTCCCGGTCATGTCTTACGAGCCCGTCATCGGCCTGGAGATTCACGCCCAGCTCCAGACAGCGAGCAAGATGTTCTGCGGCTGCAGCACGCGCTTCGGCGCGCCGCCCAATACCCATACGTCTGTCCGGTCTGCCTCGGGCTGCCGGGCGCGCTGCCGGTGCTCAACCGGCGGGCCGTGGAGCTGGCGGTGACGAGCGGCGCTGGCGCTCGGCTGCGCGGTCCACGCCGAGTCAATCTTCGCGCGCAAGAACTACTTCTATCCGGACCTGCCCGAAGGGCTACCAGATCTCGCAGTACGACCGGCCGCTCGCGACCGGCGGCGCGCGTCGAGTTCGAGAGTGCGCGGGGAGCCGCGGCGGGTCGGCATCACTCCGCATCCACCTCGAGGAGGACGCCGGGAAGTCGCTGCACGAGGGCTTCGCCGGATTCCGACCGGTCAACCGAGCTCGACTTCAATCGCAGCGGCGTGCCGCTGATCGAGATCGTCACCGAGCCCGACCTGCGCAATCGCCGCCGACGCCGCCGAATTCTTCAGCCGGCTGCGCGCCATTCTCGTCGCCATCGGCGTCAACGACGGGAACATGGAGGAGGGCAGCCTGCGCTGCGACGCCAACGTCTCGGTCCGCCCGGCCGGCACCGAGCCGCTACGGCGTCAAGGCGGAAATCAAGAACCTCAACTCCTTCCGGCACGTGCAGCGCGCGATCGAGTTCGAGATCGCATCGGCAGATCGCGCTCGCTCCGCGACGGCGGGCGAGTCGTCCAGGAAACGCGGCTGTGGGACACCGGCGGCCGGCCGGACGCTGTCGATGCGCAGCAAGGAAGAGGCGCACGACTACCGCTACTTCCCCGAGCCCGACCTGCCGCCGCTGCAGCCTCGATGCTGCTTGGATCGACGCCAGCCGCGCCGCGCTGCCGGAGCTGCCCGACGCGCGGCGACGCCGCTTCGTCACCCAGTACGCGCTGCCGGAGTACGACGCCGGCGTGCTGACGCAGTCGGCCGACGCTCGCGGACTACTTCGAGGCGACGGCCGCGGCGGCCGGCAACGCCAAGGCGGCCGAGCAACTGGGTCATGGGCGAGCTGATGCGGAAGATGAACGAGCTCGGCGTCGGCGATCGACGCCGCTGCCGATCGCCGCCGCCGCGCTCGGCGGCGCTGATCCGCCTGATCGACGCCGGCACCATCAGCGGCGCCGATCGCCAAAGACGTGTTCGAGAAGATGCTACGGCGTCCGGCCGGAGCGCGGCCGAGATCGTCGCCGCCGAAGGCCTTGGCCGGATCGACGACGAGGCGGCGATCGAGGCGGCGGTGCAGAAGGTGCTGGCGGCCAATGCCGATGCCGTCGCGCAGTACCGGGCCGGCAAGCGGCAGACCTTCGGATTCCTCGTCGGACAGGTGATCAAGGCGACGGGCGGAAAAGCAAACCCGGCGCTGGTCAACGACTGATGCATGCGGCGGGAACTCGGACCCGGATCCGCTGCGTGATCGAAGCCACCCAGCTGTCAAAGACCTACGCGCGCGGCGTCTACGCGCTGCGCGACCTCTCGATTCGCATCGAGAAGGGGGATTTCGTCTTCCTGACCGGGCCGAGCGGGGCGGGGAAGTCGACGCTGCTGCGGCTGCTGCTGCGCCAGGACGTGCCGACCGCCGGCGAGCTGACCGTCGCCGGCCGCAATCTGGCGACGCTGACCCCGCGGCAGGTCCAGGGCTACCGGCGCTCGCTCGGCTTCGTGTTCCAGGACTTCAAGCTGCTGCCCGGCAAGACCGTCCTCGAGAACGTCGCGTTCGTGCCGCGCGTGCTCGGCATGGCCGCCACCCAGCAGCAGCGCCGGACGTTCCAGGTCCTGAAGTGGGTCGGCCTCCAGCACCGCATTGCAGGCCTATCCGCTGGAGCTCTCCGGCGGCGAGCAGCAGCGCGTCGCCATCGCCCGGGCGCTCGTCAACGATCCGGCGATCATCCTCGCCGACGAGCCCACCGGCAATCTCGATCCCGACCTGTCGCTCGAGATCATGAACCTGTTCCGCGAGATCAACGCCCGCGGCACCACGGTGCTCGTCGCCACCCACGATCGCGAGCTGATTCGCCGGGTCGGGCGGCGCTCCCTGACGCTCGATCACGGGCAGATCGTCGAGGTCGCCTGATGCGAGCCCTCCAGTATTTCTTCACCGAAGCGGCCGCCAGCCTGTGGCGCGGCCGCCGCGCCGCAATCCTCGCCATCCTGACGATTGCGGCGGGGCTGTTCGTGCTCGGGCTCTTCCTGGGGCTCAACGGCAACCTCCAGCGGCTGGTCGGGCGCTGGACCGCTTCGGCGGAGCTCTCGGTCTTCCTCAAGGACGATGCGACCGCGGCCGAGATGCGCACGCTCGACGAGCTCATCGCCGGCAGCGGACTGGTCGAGAGCCGCGAGACGGTGTCGAAGATGCAGGCCGCGGCCCGGTTTCGCGAGGACTTTCCCGACCTCGCCGGCGCGGTCGAACGCCTCGACAGCAATCCGTTTCCAGCCTCCATCGACGTGCGGCTGAAGCCGGACGCCGGCGCGGCCGGTCCGGCTGTCGACACCCTGGCGGCGACCCTCGGCGGCATGGCCGGCGTCGCCGACGTCCGCTACGACCGGCGCTGGCTGACGCGGCTGAACGCCATGATCCGGTTCGTCCGCGCCGTCGGTCTGCTGATCATCATCGTCCTCGCCATGGCCTCCGCGCTGACGATCGCGAATGTCGTCCGGCTGGCGGCGGCGGCGCGCGAAAAGGAGATCGACATCATGGAACTGGTCGGCGCGCCGATCGCCTATGTCCGCGGGCCGTTCATTGTCGAGGGCATCCTCCAGGGCGGGGCCGGCGCGCTGCTCGCCCTGGCGATGCTGTGGGCGCTCTTCGCCGCGATGCAGGCCCGCTATGGACAGATGGCCGCCGACGCCCTCGGCCTCGGCGCCATCACCTTCCTGCCGTGGACCGTGTCGCTGGGGCTGGTCGCCGCCGGGATGGTGCTCGGGTGCCTCGGCGGCCTGGTCGTGGCGCGCGGCGTACGCTGAGCGCGGCGGGCCTGTTGGTCCTTGCCGGTCGTCCTTGACCCCTGTTCGCCCTTGAATTGACAGCCCTCCCTAATGCGTTTAGACTAGTGTCATCCTTTCCAATCACCACGCGAGGAGTCGCATGGCACGCGTCGTCAGCCCGGATCGGGTTCTGAACGCTCCTGTCAGTCTTCCGTCGGAGTTCTATCGCGAGGAGTTCATCAGGCACCGCGAATGCCTGGCGCGGCAGCGCGAGTACTTCTCCGAAAGCGCCATTACCGGTGCTGATGAAGCACTGGCGAGGGTCCTCAGCCGTCTCGAACAGTTGTGTTCGAAAGGGGACGCCGAGCAGCTGATGGGGCGCCTCCTGCGATCTTTCAACGCGGTCACCGGCCTGTCGGGCTGGTCCGACCCGAAGCAACTGAACTGACCGCTCCGGTCCGCGGCGATGCGGCGCGGCGGCGCGCCGATCTGCTCGCCATTCTGCGCGCGAGCGTGGCGGGCATCGACGCCGGCGCCCTGATGCGGGCGGCTCTGACGACCGCTGCCGTCCGCGACCTCCTCTCCAATCCTGTCCTCGTCGTCGCTGCCGGCAAGGGGGCGTGGCCGATGGCGCGGGCCTTCGCCAATCTCGCGGCCTCCGCCACCGGCCAGGATGCCGCGCTCGACGGCGTGGTCGCCGGCCCGCGGAGCGCCGGCGCCCTGCCTGCCGGGCTGCGCTGGTTCGAGGCCTCGCACCCCGCCCCGAACTGGGCGAGCGAAGCGGCCGGCCGGGCGGCGCTCGCCGGCGCGGCGGCGGTCCGCCCCGGAGGCCGGCTCCTGGTCCTGCTCTCCGGCGGCGCGTCGTCGCTGCTGTCGGTCCCGGCCCGCGGGCTGTCGATGGACGACAAGGTCGCCACGGCGGCGGCGCTGATGCGGGCGGGGGTGGCGATCGACGGCCTGAACTGCGTCAGGAAACATCTGTCGGCGATCAAGGGGGGGCGGCTCGCGGCCGCAGCCGGGCGCTCGCTGACGCTCGCCATCTCCGATGTGCACGGACCGATCGCCGACGACCCTTCCGTCATCGGATCGGGGCCGACGGTTGGAGATCCAACGACGTTCGCCGACGCGCGGGCCGTCGTCCGCGAGGCCGGCGTGGCGGCGCAGATACCGCCGCGGGTCCGCGCGCATCTCGACGCGGCGCTGGACGAAACACCGGCGCCCGGCGACCCGCGCCTTGCGGATGCCGAGTACCGGATCATCGGCACCCGGGCGCTGGCGATGACAGCGGCCGCCCGGGCCGCTGAAGCGCTCGGCTATGCCGTCCACGTCCTCGAGCCGCCGACGACCGGTGAGGCGCGCGTTGCCGGGAAGGCCTTCGCCGAAGCGGCGCTGCGGCTGCGTTCGCCCGATCGCAACGTCTGCGTGATCGCGTCGGGAGAGACGACCGTGCGGGTGACCGGGACCGGCCGCGGCGGGCGCAACCAGGAGATGGTCCTCGCGTCCCTGCCGGTTCTCGCCGGCATTGGTGACGCGGCGATGGCGAGCGCCGGGACCGACGGGATCGACGGTCCAACCGATGCCGCCGGCGCGCTCGCCGATGAGGAATCTCTCGCCCGGGCCAACGCCGCCGGGCTCGATCCCCTCGCCGTGCTCGCGGACAACGCGTCGTACGACTTCTTTCGCGCCCTCGGCGACCTCCTCGTCTGGGGGCCGTCCGGCACGAACGTCGGCGACGTGCACGTCATGCTGATCGGCCGCGCCCCGGGCGGTTCGCGCGGGTAAGATGGGGCATGTCCATGCGCATGAAGCTCATCCTGTCCGCCGTCGTCGCGCTGATTGTCAGCCTCGGGCTCGGCTTCGCGTGGGGGGCATCGGGCCGGATCGCGCTCAGGGCCGACCTGGACGAGGCACGGCAGCAGCTCGATCTCAGCGACGCGCGTGCCCGACTGCTCGATGCGCGCGTCAGCCTGTATAACAATAATTTCGGAGAGGCCAGCCGTCACTTCGAAGATGCCAAGGGGCCGCTGCGGCGCGCCAAGGACCGCTACCAGGACGCCGGGCGCAGCGATGCGGCCTCCTCGGTCGACGCCGCGCTCGGCCACGTCGAAGAGGCGCAGCGCCTCGCCAACAAGCTCGATCCCGCCGCCAACAGCAAAGCCGCCGAAGCGCTCGACGGGATCAAGGTCGCGACCGGGAAGTAGGGCTCATTTCATCAGCGTCGCGGTGACCTCGACGCTGATCTTCCGATTGCCCGACGGATCGACGGCCCGTGAGACCACCAGCGGCTTGCCGGATTCGAGCGTGACCGAGACACGTTCGTTCAGCTGGATTGGCGGCGCGGCCGAGTCCGACGCCGGCCGGTATTCCAGTGTCAGACCCAGTCTGATCGAATCCTCGGCGGAGACCGTCGGGGCGACGTCGACGTTCAGGGTCACCGCGTGATTGTCGACCATATTGGGGAATTCCCTCGTGCCACTGCGAACGCTGCCTGACTGCCCGTCAGCAACCATCACCGTCACCAGTTTCGTGGCCGGCTCGGCGCTGGCGCTCTGATCCAATATCTTCACCTCAATGGAGACGTTCCGCCGCCTGGTGGCGTCGGCCTTCGCGGGGGACGGTCGCGCGTCACCGGGCGGATTTGCAGTCGGCGCCGGCGCAAGCGGGGCGGCCGGCGGCCGTGGGGCCGCCGCGGGCCGGGCCGGTTTCCGTTCCTGCGCCGACACCGGCGCGGCGAGCAGGACGATGGTGAACAGGGTTGCAGTGAACAGGCCGGCGGCGGTTCGAATGGTCATGAGCGGCTCCTCTGGATCGCGGTCTCTTCGTCGTCTGTCGCAGGCCAGCCTCAGGGCAGCCGCTCGACAGTGGGAATGGGCGTCACCTGCAGCGGCTCAATCCGCAGGCGTGGCATCGACAGCATCTTGATTTCGAGCCGATCGGGTGCGCTGCTCGAGGCGGCGACAGCAGCCACGGCATCAGACTCCTGGGCGAGGCGTGACAAGCCGGTTTCAACCCGCGGCGTTGCGGCGACCATCATCCGAGGCGAGTCAGCTAGAGACTGGTCCGCGCCGACTATCGGTGTCGCCGCGACGGCCGCGGCGGCACGTCGCTCCGGCGCCGCGGCGTCAGCCGCCATCGAGCGCTTCGCAGCGGCTGGCGAGGCCGGGTCAGCCGCCGGAGGCGGCGCCATGGCCATCGCCTGGATATCGCCACCGTCCGCCTTGCGCGTCAGCGTGTCGCCAGAGCCCGCGTCGGGCGGCCGGACCCGTTCGGCAGCGGCAGATCCTTGGGGCGCGCGACGTTCGAGCTTGCCCTCCATCGGCGGTGCCGCCGCGGCGGCACGAGGCGCTCCCGGTTCGGCCGCCCGCGGCACGTCCCTCGACGCGCGCTCGGCACCCGTCGCAAGGCCGGCGGGGTCGCCGCGCCGCTCCCTCGGCATCGTCATCACCGCCAGCACCACGACTGCCAGCACCGAGGCTGCCGCGGCCCAGCGAAACGCGAAGCCCGGCGGATGCCGCGACGGTGCCGCCAGCCGCGTCCGGACGCGCCCCGCCAATCCCGGTTCGGGATCCACCGCGGCGATCCTGCGTACCGCCAGGTCGATCGCCTCGTCCAGGCGGGACGACGGCTGTTCGTTACTCATGGCCATACCCCAGCGCGGTCATCTTCCTCCTGAGCACGCGGCGCGCCTCGGAGACCCGCCATTTCACGGTCCCGACCGGAATATCCAGCATCGTGCCGATTTCCTGGTAGGTGTGCTCGCCGGTGCCGGCCAGCAGCAGCGCGTCCCGGAGCTTCCGCGGCAGCGTCGCGATGAGCCGCGTCAGGTGGCGCTGGAGCTCCTCCCCGGCAACCGTGTCTTCCGCCGACTGGTCGCCGGCTGGCAGCCGTTCGACCTCATGCGCGACGTCCTCCGGCCGGTCGTATCCCGGCCCTGCCGTCAGGCGAAACCAGCGGACGACGCTTTTTCGCCGGTCCACGGCTTTTCGCCAGGTGATGGCGAGCAGCCAGGTGCGGAACTGGGCGTCGCCGCGAAAGGCGCCGAGCTTGCGAAAGGCCGCCACGAACGTCTCCTGGGCGACGTCGTCCGCCTCGGCCGGCGAGCGGACGCAGGCCAGCGCCGCCCGGAAGACGGCGCGGCGATGGCGTTCGACCAGCTCGCCAAAGGCGTCGGCATCACCCGCCTGCGCGAGGCGCACGAGGTCCAGATCGGTGACCTCCGCCGGGGACACAGGCAGGCTGACCGTCACACACTCTCCAGACGGTCGGGATCGGCCACCGGTTGGAATAAAGCAGGGATAAGATCGACAGAATGTTGAATCACGAACAGCTCCTGAAGCTTATCCGGGACCGCATGGACCATCCGGCGACCCCGGGGGAGCTGCTGCGCGCCCTCGACCTGCCCGGCGACGAGCGGCCGATTTTCAAACGGCTCCTCGCCGACCTGGTCGAAAGCGGGGCGCTCGTCGAGACCCGGGGCAACCGCTTCGGCCTCCCCGACCGCATGAACCTGATTGTCGGCAAGATGGTCACCCATCCCCGCGGCTTCGGCTTCGTCGTTCCCGATCGCCCGCTCGAGAACGTCAAGGGAGACATCTACATTGCCGGCAGCAACCTGAACCAGGCAATGCACGGCGACCGCGTCGTCGCCCGGCTCGAGCGGGTCAGCGAGGACCGTGCCGAGGGGCGGATCGTCCGCGTCCTCGAGCGCGGCTCCGCCACCGTCGTCGGCCGGTTCGACGTCGATCCGATGGGGCTCGGCTTCGTCGTGCCGTTCGACCGCCGCCTGATCATGGACGTGCAGATTCCGTCGGGCGAGCATCTCGATGCCGCGCCGGGCGACATGGTGGTCGTCGAAATCACGCGCTGGCCAACGGCCACCCGCGGGCCGCTCGGCCGCGTCACCGAGGTCCTCGGCGACATCAACCAGCCCGGGGTCGACAACGAGATCATCATCCGCAAGTTCGGCCTGCCCGATTCGCACAGCGACGAGGCGGTCGAAGAGGCGCGCCGGATCGGCGATCTCGTCCGCGAGGCGGACCTCGTTGGGCGCACCGACTTCCGGCCGCTCGTCACCGTGACGATCGACGGCGAGCACGCCCGCGACTTCGACGATGCGATCTCGCTCGAGCAGCTGGCGAACGGAAACTACTGGCTCGGGGTCCATATCGCGGATGTCGCGCATTATGTGCCCGAGGGCAGCGTCCTCGACGAGGAAGCCTACGAGCGCTCGACGTCGGTGTACTTTCCGGAGCGCGCCGTGCACATGTTCCCGTCGGAGCTCTCGACCGGCATCTGCAGCCTCAAGCCGAAGGTCGATCGCCTCGTCCAGTCGTGCCTGATGGAGGTCGATCCCAAGGGGAACGTGATCCGCTACGAGCTGCACGACGGCGTCATCCACAGCGACGCGCGGATGACGTATACGGAAGTGAGCGCGATCCTGACCGATCACGATCCGGACGTCTCGGCGAAGTATGCCGCGCTGGTGCCGCTGTTCGAGATGATGCACGACCTCTTCCAGGTCCTCAACCGGCGCCGCCGCCGCCGCGGCTCGGTGGACTTCGATCTGAAGGAGCCGGAGATCGTGCTCGACGATCAGGGCCTGGTCGAGGCGATCATCGCCGCCGAGCGCAACGTCGCGCACCGGATCATCGAAGAGTTCATGCTCCTCGCCAACGAGACCGTCGCGCAGCACCTCGACGACAACGAGGTGCCGACGCTCTACCGGATTCACGAGGACCCCGATC
Source organism: uncultured Acidobacteriota bacterium (assembly GCA_963750475.1). Lineage (GTDB taxonomy): Bacteria > Acidobacteriota > Vicinamibacteria > Vicinamibacterales > 2-12-FULL-66-21 > JALZOC01. Next base: position 3,355,392 of record CAVVQQ010000002.1, on the reverse strand, counting down.
CGCTGAAGGTCGCCGAATTCGAGGAGTTCGTGACGACGCTCGGCTACAGCATCGGCGCGGCGCCGGAACACGTCAAGCCGCGACACTTCCAGAAGCTGGTCGAGAAGATGCGCGGCACGCCGGAAGAGAAGCCGATCGCCTTCCTGATGCTGCGGACGATGCAGAAGGCGCGCTACGACCCTCAGAACCGCGGCCATTTCGGCCTTGCCGCGGAGAGTTACACCCACTTCACGTCGCCGATCCGCCGCTATCCCGATCTGGTCGTGCATCGCACGCTGCGCGAGTCCCGGCAGGGGGTGATGAGCGAGCAGCGGCGCGACGAGCTGACCGACGACCTGCCCGAGATTGCCCGGCACACGTCGGAGCGGGAGCGCCGCGCCGACGAGGCCGAGCGCGAGCTCGTCCAGTGGAAGAAGGTCCGCTTCATGGCCGACAAGGTCGGCGACGAGTTCGAGGGCTACATCACCGGCGTCGCCGCGTTCGGGCTGTTCATCGAGCTCGTCGAGCATTTCGTCGAGGGGCTGGTGCACGTCTCGACGATGGCGGACGATTATTACCGCTTCGTCGAGAAGGCGCACATCCTGCTCGGCGAGAAGACCGGCCGCGTCTACCGGCTCGGCGACAAGGTCACCGTGCAGGTCGTCAAGGTCGACATGGAGCGGCGCCAGGTCGATCTGGGATTGTCCGAGATTCTCGATCGGGTGCGTGCCTCCGAGCAGAACCGCGGGCCGCGGCGCAGCAGCGCGCCGCCGAAGCATGACGGGCGATCCGCCGCCGGGGGCCGGCGGGACGGGACGGGCGGGCGGGCCAAGGGCCAGGGGGCGAAGAAGAAGCAGCGGCCGGGGCGCAAGGAGCGGTCGGTGAAGAAAGGCCGGCGCTGAGATCCGTCGTCGTCGGCACCGCCGGCCACATCGATCATGGCAAGAGTGCGCTCGTGCGCGCCTTGACTGGTACTGACCCGGATCGGCTGAAAGAAGAGCAGGCGCGCGGGATCACGATTGATCTCGGCTTTGCCCACCTCGAGACGGCCGGGTTGAATCTGGCTTTTGTGGACGTGCCCGGGCACGAGCGGTTCGTGCGCAACATGCTCGCCGGGGCGGGCGGGATCGACGTCGTGATGCTGTGCGTGGCGGCTGACGAGTCGGTGATGCCGCAGACTCGCGAGCACTTTCAGATTTGCCGGCTGCTGCAGATTCCGGCCGGGGTGCTGGTGCTGACGAAGTCGGACCTGGCCGATGCGGACACGCTCGAGATTGCGGCGCTCGAGCTGCGCGAGCTGGTCGCCGGCTCGGCCCTGGAAGACGCGCCGCTCGTCGCGGTGTCGGCCCGGACCGGGGCGGGGATGGCCGAGCTCGTCGAGCGCGTGGCGGCGGTCGCGTCCGGCGTCCGGGAGCGGCGCGCGGCGGGACCGCCGCGGCTGCCGGTCGACCGGGTCTTCTCCGCGAAAGGCTTCGGGACCGTGGTGACCGGCACGCTGGTGTCGGGGCGCCTGCAGGTCGACGACGAGCTGGTGGTACTGCCGCGCGGCATCGCGGTCAAGGCGCGCGGCCTGCAGGTGCACGGCCGATCCGAAGAGCACGCCGCGGCGGGGCAGCGCGTCGCCGTCAACCTCGGCGGAATCGAAAGAGCCGACCTCACCCGCGGGGACACGGTGTGCCGCGCCGGCTCACTGGAGGCGACGCGCCGCCTCGACGTCGTGCTGGAAGTGCTGCCCGAGGCGCGCGCGCTCCGCCACGGCGCGCGGGTCCGCTTTCATCAGGGCACGACCGAAGTGATCGGGCGGGTGGCGCTGGCCGCCGTGCGCGGCGGGGATGCGCCGGTGGCGGAGATCGCGCCGGGGCGTTCCGGATACGCCAGAGTGCGGCTGGAAGGGGCTGCGGTCGTGACCCGGGGCGATCGGTTCATCCTTCGCGCCTACTCGCCGCCGATGACCGTTGGCGGCGGCGTTGTCCTCGACCCGAGTCCGCCGCGATCGGCGATTCGCACGACCGCCGGACGGGAGCGATTCCGGCGCCTCGATCCGGCTGCCGCGGCGGGCGACGCCGGGAACGTCGCCGCGGCGGTGCTGACCTTCATCGAAGAGCGCGGCGCGGGGGGCATGCGGCGGACGGCGCTCGTCAGCCGGGCGGGGCTCGACCCGCACGACGGCGCGGCGATCGAGAGCCAGCTTGTCGCCGCGGGGAAGGTGGTCGCGGTCGGCGAGACGCTGGTTGCCGGCCACGTCCTCGAGGCGCTCGGCGCGCGGCTGGCCGCGGCAGTGGCGGCGCATCACGCCGCCGCGGCGCTGTCGGGCGGGCTGCCCCGGGAGGAGGCGCGGGAGCGGCTGTTCAAGGGGGCCGCGCCCGCCGTGTTCGAGCACATCGTCGCCGACCTGGTGCGTCGCGGCGCGATTGCCGGGGGAGACCGCCTGACCAGTGCCGGACACGAGCTCCAGCTGTCGGCCGACGAGACGCGGGCCCGCGAGGCGATTGAACGGATCCTGCGGGATGGCAACCTCGCCCCGCCGGCGATCGCGGAAATCGTCGCTGCCGCCGGCGTGACGCCGGCCGTGGTCGAACGGGTGGCGGCGCTGCTCGTCAGGCAGAAACGGCTGGTCCGGATCGACAGCATGTTGTTTCACGCCGAGGCGCTGGAGCGGCTGAAATCGGATCTCAGGGAGCTCGGACGGGCGGCGGGGGCGGCGGCGCGAGTGGATGTCGCGGCCTTCAAGGCGCGCTACGGAATCACCCGGAAGTACGCGATTCCGCTGCTGGAATATCTGGATCGGGAGCGCGTGACGCGCCGCGTGGGGGACGCCCGGATCGTACGGGGGGACTAGTCGTCGTGCTTGTTGGAGTCGGCGTTCGATTCCTTGAAGTTGCGGATCCCCTTGCCGATGCCGCGGCCGATCTCCGGCAGGCGGTTGGCGCCGAAAATCAGGATGATGATGAACAGGATGATCACGAGCTCGGGGATGCCGAGGCGGCCAATCATGGGAACTCCTTCGAAACGCGCGCTGAATCGGGACGATTGTATCACCCCTGACCGTCCGCCCGGCGCGCCACGGTGGCCCGGCGCGGCTCTGCTGGCGGGCCTGCTCCTGCTGATCGGGCCGGTTGCCCGGGCGCAGTTCTCCTCCGGCGTGAATCTGGTCGAGGTCTATGCCAGCGTCACCGATGCCGCCGGTCAGCCGGTGACGACGCTGAAGCAGGAGGATTTCGAGCTGCGCGAGAATGGCGCGCTCCAGACGATCACCAACTTCACGTCCGGTGAGTTCCCGCTGTCGGTGGCGGTCGCGCTCGACCGCAGCTTCAGCATGTCGGGGCCCAGACTGGCGCTGGCCAAGTCGGCGGCCCGGGCGTTCCTCGGCGAGCTGCGCCCCGACGACCAGTCGGCGATTGTCGCCATCGGCTCAGAGGTCGAGATGCTGACGCCGCTCTCGACCGACCGCACGGCGCAGTACCGATGCGCTGCTCCGGCTCCAGCCGTTCGGGACCACGGGGCTTTACGACGCCGTCATCCAGGCGATTGCCCAGGTCCAGCCCGGCCGCGGCCGCCGCGCGCTGGTGCTGCTCTCGGACGGCGCCGACCGCTACAGCGAGGCGCCGGCATCGGCCGCGCTGGACGCGGCACGCCGCTCCGATGTGATGGTCTATCCGATCGCCCTCGGCGCCGATCGGCCGCCGCTCTTCGCGGAGCTGGCGACGCTGACCGGCGGCCGCTCGTTTCACACCCGCGACGCCGCCGCCTTGACGACCGCGCTCCGGGGGATTGCGCGGGAGCTGCGGCGGCAGTACCTGCTCGGTTATACGCCGGCGCAGGGGACAGGTAGCACGCCCGGCGAATGGCGCTCGATCGACGTGCGCGTCAAGCGCTCCGGCGTGCAGGTCCGCGCCCGCGACGGCTACACCGTCAAGTAGTCCTGAACCGGCCGTCGTCGGCGCGCCGGCCGGCAAGCTGGCCGTTGGCCGCCGCCAGAACCCTGACGAGGGGCGCTACCGGTAGAACCGCGCCAGTGCCCGCACCCCCAGGCGGAGCTCGCGCGTCCGCGCCAGCCGGCGGCGGAGGCCCCGGTACGGCTGCGTGCCGGCGATGAGGTCGCTCATGACGTGCCGGATTGGGCCGCTCGCCGCGAGCGCTTCGAGGAGCAGGGCGGTGAAGCGCGGGTGGAAGAAGCGCGCCTTGAGCGCCGCCGCACGGAACAGCTCGGCGTGAATCGTGTCCCGGATGCGCGTCTCGTAGCGGCGTGCGGCGCGACCCTCGATGAGGCTGTCGGCCGCGGCATCGCCGGAGGCGAGCGCGAAGTAGATCCCCTCTCGGGTAATCGGATCGACCATCCCGCCGGCATCGCCGAGCAGCATCCACCCGGCCCCGGACGGCGGTTCGCGGCGGAGCGCGGCGGGGCCGAGCGACGGAATCGGCCAGCTGTAGCGCTCGAGCCGCCCGGCGCCGGGGACGTTGCGCGCGATCCAGCGCGACACGGCGGGCAGGAGCGCGGCCGGCGTGCTCTCGTCGGCCTGTGCGCACACGCCGACCGCCAGGTGGTTATGCCGCGGAAAGGACCACAGGTAACCGGGCGGCCGGGCCTCGAATGCCAGCGAGATGCGGGTCGAGGTGTGGTCGTGGACGTAGAAGCCGGTGGCGATGGAGAGGTCGGCGCGGGCGAACGGCGCGTGCACGGTGCGGCGGACCAGGCTGGCCGGACCGTCTGCCCCGAGCAGCCAGCCGGCGCGCACCGATTGCGTCCGCGAGCCGACGATCCAGCCGGCGCCGTCCCGGGCGATCCGCACGGCGCGCAGCGGCAGGAACGTGGCGCCGGCGTCCGTGGCCGCGGTCAGCAGCGTTTCGTCGAGGTTCCGCCGCGACAGGACGCCGAGGCGGGGAAGGGCGTCGGCGTCCCGCGAGATGGATAGTGCGGCGGCGGCCGCGCCGTTTTCGAACACGGCCTCGTCGATGGTGACCATCGGCAGGTCCGCCAGGCTGACCGCGGCCGCGATGAGGTCCAGGGCGCGGGCGGTCAGCCCGCCGCCGCACGCCTTCTCGCGCGGGTGACTGGCGTCGAGCACCGCGACGCGCGCCCCGGCCCGCGCCAGACGCCAGGCGGCGCGCGCACCGGACGGGCCGGCACCCACGATTGCGACGTCGAAGCCGGACAGGACCGTCATGGGTTACGGTACAATCCTAGTCATACTTCGTCATCGGTGCGCTTTTCCGGGAGCTTCATGCCGCATCCACTGGTTCTCGCGCTCTACGCCACCCCGTCGGCCGCGGCCGTCGGCGCCCGGGCGGCCCACGCCGCCGGCGCGACCAACGACAGCATCTCGGTCGTCAGCCGCAATCACGACGAAGACACCGCGCTTGCCGCGCGCATGGACGCCACGCCCGGCTCGGAGCTCGAGGACTCGCGAGCGGCCGGCCGGCTCGGCGAGCTCTCGGGCTACGTGCTCGCCGCCATCGCCCTCGTCCTGCCAGGCGTCGGTCCGATTGTCGCCGCCGGCCCGCTGTCCGCCGGCCTCGGCGAGGCGGCCGGCCACGCCGCCGGCGGCCTCGCCTCCGCGTTGACCGCGGCCGGTGTGCCCGAGGAGCGGGCGATCGAACTGCAGCGCGCGGTGGCTGAGGGGTCCGTCCTCATCGCCGTGCACACGTCCGAGGCGCGCGCCGCCATGGTTCGCGCCGGGCTCGAAGGCAGCGGCGCCACGCGTCTCGAAACCGCCAACTGGAGCGCATGAGTCAGGCCGTGGCGGCCGAGCGCTTTACCGTCGGCGTCTTTCAGGACCTCGTCTGGGCGGAGCGCGGAGTGCAGGCGCTCCTCGACGCCGGCTTCACTCCCTCGTCACTCACGCTCCTGGCCCGCGACTCGGGTCCGGCGCGCCTGCTGATTGAGTCGCTGTTGGGCGCAACGGCGGGGCGCCTCGACGTCAAGACGCTCGGCTCCCTCCTCGGCACCGGCGTCCTCCTGGACGCGCTCCAGGGCGCCGATTGGGGACTCGAGCGCGACGGCATCGCGTCGGTGATGAACCGGGCCGGGTTTCAGCAGCATGACGGCTACATTTTCGAGACGCTGGTGGGCCGCGGCGGGGTGCTGGCGGCGGTCTCGAGCGAGGCGCGGGCGTCGGATGCGCTGGCCAAGCTGCACGCCTACGGCGGAGGCAACGCCGCCATCGGGGCGTGGACCGGAAGAGTCTGAGTCCATCTTCGGACCGGCGGCGTCCTAACCAGCGGACGCCACCCGGGACGAGGGGCTGTAATCACCGGGATCCGGGGTCGAGGGCGGGGTACCGTTATTGCAGCTTGCGGCAGTGATTCAGACGGGCGACAATGGCTTTTCCACTCGTTTCCGATCAGCTGATGCCTGAAGTCTATCAAGGCGCGAGTCCGAACTCGAGATTTCTTGCGGGCTCGGTGCCGGCGACCGAGACGTCCTGGCAGAGCTACGGTCAGCGTCTCGCGGGATCGGTGCTTACGCATCTCGTCGCGCTCGGGGTCGTCCTGTTCCTGCTGACCAGGATTCCGGCCGTCCAGGAGACGGTGGCTCAGACCGTCCCGCTGCCGGACATCACCTGGATTGCGTCCCCTGGACCCGGCGGCGGCGGTGGCGGCGGCGGCAATCGGATGCCGGATCCCCCCGCAAGGCCGACATCGTTGCGCCGAAGCCGCGCGCTTTCACCCCGCCGCCGCCCAAGCCGGAGATCGCACCCAAGCCGATTCCGCAGATGAACATTCCGGCCGTGACCGCGGTTGTCGAACTGCCGGGCGCGATGACGCAGGTCCCGCAGACCACCATCGCTCAGGGGAGTGGGACCGGGGGCGGCGGCGGGACCGGCACCGGCAGCGGCGTCGGGCCGGGGACCGGCTCGGGGTACGGCGATGGGATCGGCGGCGGAACCGGCGGGGGAGTCTACCGCGAAGGCAACGGCGTGACCTCGCCGCGCATCATCCGCGAGGTCAAGCCGACCTACACCAGCGAGGCGATGCGGGCGCGGATCCAGGGGCTGGTCAGGATGGAAGCGATCGTGCTGCCGGATGGGTCCGTCGGCAGCGTGAAGGTGACCAAGTCGCTCGACCCGACGTTCGGCCTCGATAAGGAAGCCATCCGCACCGTGCAGCAGTGGCGCTTCGAGCCGGGCCGGCGCCTCGGCCAGCCGGTGCCCGTCCTCATTGAAATCGAGATGAGTTTTACGCTCAGATAGGTATGGACCTGGCGGCTGCCGAGCGTTTCCAGTTTCCCAGTTTCCAGTTCCCGCTTGGGCCGGCGCGCCGGGATAAAAAAATGGCCGGCTGGATTGTTCCAGCCGGCCTTTCGCTTTCGAGCTGTCAGCTCTCGGCTGTCAGTCTTAGTACATCCCGCCCATGCCGCCGCCGCCGCCACCCGGCATCGGCGCATCCTTCTTCTCTTCGGGGATCTCGCAGACCAGGGCTTCGGTCGTCAGCAGCAGCGAGGCGATCGACGAGGCGTTCTGCAGCGCCGAGCGGACGACCTTCGTCGGGTCGATGACGCCGGCCGCCACCAGGTCCTCGTACTTGTCGGTCGCGGCGTTGTAGCCCTCGCCGGCGCTCTTCGCTTCCTTGACGCGGGCGACGACGATCGAGCCTTCCTGGCCCGCGTTGGTCGCGATCCAGCGCAGCGGCTCCTCGATGGCCTTGCGGATCAGTTCGAGACCGACCTTCTGGTCACCTTCGAGCTTCAGGCTGTCGAGCGCCTTCGCGGCGCGGATGAGCGCGACGCCGCCGCCGGGGACGATGCCTTCTTCGACCGCCGCCTTGGTCGCGTGCATCGCGTCTTCGACGCGCGCCTTCTTTTCCTTCATCTCGGTCTCGGTCGCCGCGCCGACCTTGATGACGGCGACGCCGCCGACCAGCTTCGCGAGCCGCTCCTGCAGCTTCTCGCGGTCGTAGTCCGAGGTCGTCTCTTCGACCTGGGTGCGGATCTGCTTGACCCGGCCCTCGATGTCCTTGGAGCCGCCCGACCCTTCGACGATCGTCGTGTTGTCCTTGTCGATCGTGACCTTCTTGGCCTTGCCGAGGTCCTCGAGCTTGATGTTCTCGAGCTTGATGCCGAGGTCCTCGGTGATCGCCCGGCCGCCGGTCAGGATCGCGATGTCCTCGAGCATCGCCTTGCGGCGATCACCGAAGCCCGGCGCCTTGACGGCGGCCGCCTGCAGCGTGCCGCGCAGCTTGTTGACGACCAGGGTCGCCAGCGCTTCGCCGTCGACGTCCTCGGCGATGATCACGAGCGGCCGGCCGGCGCGGGCCACCTGCTCGAGCAGCGGCAGGAGGTCCTTCATCGTGCTGATCTTCTTCTCGTGGATCAGGATGACGGGGTTCTCGAGCACGACTTCCATGCGCTCGGGGTCGGTCACGAAGTAGGGGGAGAGGTAGCCGCGGTCGAACTGCATGCCTTCGACGACCTCGAGCGAGGTCTCGAGCGTGCTCGCCTCCTCGACCGTGATGACGCCGTCCTTGCCGACCTTTTCCATCGCTTCGGCGATGATCTTGCCGATCGTCTCGTCGCTGTTCGCCGAGATCGTGCCGACCTGGGCGATCATGTTGCCGGCGACCGGCTTCGACTGGCTCTTGAGCTCGGCGATCACCGCCTCGACCGCCTTCTCGATGCCGCGCTTGAGCTCCATCGGGTTCGCGCCGGCGACGACGTTCTTCGCGCCTTCGCGGAAGATCGCCTGGGCGAGCACGGTCGCGGTGGTGGTGCCGTCGCCGGCGATGTCGGACGTCTTGCTGGCGACTTCGCGCACCATCTGGGCGCCCATGTTCTCGAGCGGGTCCTTGAGGTCGATTTCCTTCGCGACGGTGACGCCGTCCTTGGTGATCGTCGGCGAGCCGAACTTCTTGTCGAGGACGACGTTGCGGCCCTTGGGGCCGAGCGTCACCTTGACCGCGTTGGCGAGCTGGTTGACGCCGCGCAGAATCGCCTGGCGCGACTCCTCGCCGTAAATAATCTGTTTTGCCATGTGCTTGATCTCTCCGTTATCAGCTGTCAGCTCTCGGCTGTCAGCTCTCAGTTCCGAAAAAGTCCAAAAACCTGCCGAACGCTACTTCGTGACGACGCCGAGGATCTCTTCCTCGCGCATGATCAGGTACTCCTCGCCGTCGATCTTGATTTCCTGGCCGGAGTACTTGCCGAAGAGGATCGTGTCGCCTTCCTTGACGTCGAGCGGCATGACCTTGCCGTCCTTCTCGACCTTGCCCTTGCCGACGGCGATGACCTTGCCCTGCTGGGGCTTTTCCTTGGCGGTGTCGGGGATGATGATCCCGCCGACCTTCTGTTCGCCTTCTTCGAGGCGCTGCACGATGACGCGGTCGTGCAGGGGACGAATCTTCACTGCGGTTGCGGTTGTGGCCATAGACGTTCTCTCCGATGTCTGTGAGGCGGGCGTGCCGCCTCGGTTGTACGGCGGGACGCGCGCCCCGCCAGCTCCCAAACGACCGAAATACGGTGTAAATGAAGCCGGGCAGCCCTGCTGCTTAGCAATCAGCATGACCGACTGCTAATTGTATAGGAACCACCGGCAGTGTCAAGCAGTCGCGAGGGGAGAGTGCCAGGCGGGGCCGTCCGCGGACCGGCGGACGGGTCGGCGATCAGCCGCCAATCCGTTTGATGCGGTACTCCGCGATCTTGCGGGCGATGGTGTTGCGGTGCAGGCCCAGCAGTTCGGCGGCGTCGCCGACGTTGCCTTTCGATCGCTGCAGGGCGCGGGCGATGAACATCTTCTCGAACTCGCGCCGGGCATCGTCGTAGAGCACGCCCTTGTCGAGCATCTCCTGCACCAGCTTCTCGAGTTGATCGCGCACTACTGCAGCTCGCGTCCCGAGAGCAGGCGGAACGCCTCGATGTACTTCTCGCGGGTCCGGCGCACGACCTCGGCGGGCAGCGACGGCACCGGCGGCTGCTTGTTCCAGCGGATCTCTTCGAGGTAGTCGCGCACGAACTGCTTGTCGAAGCTCGGCTGGCCGTGGCCGGGCTCATAGGCATCGCGCGGCCAGAAGCGCGACGAGTCGGGCGTCAGCACCTCGTCGATGAGCACGATCTCCTGGTCACCGTCCGCCTTCGCGCCCGGCGCGACGGCCGCGTCGCCGCCGCTCCGGGGCGCCAGGCCGAACTCGAATTTGGTGTCGGCGATGATGATGCCCTTGGACTCCGCGTGCTCGGCGCCGCGGCGGTAGATCTCCAGCGTCAGCGCCTTGAGCCGCGTGATGAGGTCGCGGCCGACCAGGCGCCCGGCCTCGTCCTCGCTGATGTTGACGTCGTGGCCGGTGTCGGCCTTGGTCGCGGGCGTGAAAATCGGTTCCGGCAGGCGATCCGACTCGCGCAGGCCCGCCGGCAGCTTGACCCCGCAGACGCTGCCGGTCTGCTGATATTCCTTCCACCCGGAGCCCGACAGATAGCCGCGCGCGACGCACTCGATCGGCACCGGCTCGGTCCGCCGCACCAGCATGGTCCGGCCGTGCAGCACGTCGCGATGGCGCCGCGCCGGTTCGGGGAACGTGTCGGCGTCGATCGAGATGAGGTGGTGCGGCACCAGATCGCCGAGGCGCTCGAACCAGAAGGCCGACAGCTGCGTCAGCACCTTGCCCTTGTCGGGGATGCCGGAGCCGAGCACGTAGTCGAACGCCGAGATGCGATCGGTGGCGACGATCAGCAGCTGTCCGGTCGCCAGCGTCACCTCATACACATCGCGGACCTTGCCGCGGCGATGGAGGGCGAGACCGTCGAGTGATGTATCGAGCAGGGGATCGGTGGAGAGCACAGTGACCTCGCGAGAACGAGGAAGCTTACCGGCGGAATCCGGTGGGAGTCAAATCCGCCGAGGTCCGTCAGCGGGCGTGAATGACGATGTCGGCCTTGTCGCTGTGGATGCGCAGCAGCGGACCGCCGCCGCCGACCGGACCGGCGGCGCGATGGTCCTGGCCTTCGACGGTCGGGGTGAGGGTGTGCTCGGGCAGCGCCAGGTCGCCGCCCGACGTGGCGGCATCGAGCTCGTAGCCGCCGGCGGCCGGCGTGACCTCGATCGACCCACCCCCTTCGCTCCGGATCGTCAACGGTGCCGCCGCGCCGGCCTCGACGCGGACGTCGGTGTTCCGGGCGTCGAAGCTGCCCTCGGTCCGGAGACCCCCGACCGTCAGCGATCCCGCGACCGCGGTCACGCGTACCGGCCCGCGCGTCTTGCGCAGGCGATCGAGCGTGACGTCGCAGCCCTGGGCGTCGATCTCGACGGCGCCGTCGATCTCGCCGGCGCGCAGCTCGGCGCCGCGAATCCTGAGCGCGACGTCGCCTGAGACCCGCTGCAGCCGGACGTCCGCGCCGTTGATTTCGAGGTGCAGCGGGCCGCTGTCGGCGATCGTGAGGTTGCCGCCGCGGTGCGTGCCGGTCACCGCTCCGGCGACGTCGCGGATCCGCACCTCGCCGCGCGAGGCCGGCAGGTCGAGCGCCGCCACCCCCGACACCGTCAGCGGGCTGCCGCTTTCCTCGAGGATGACGCGCAGGCGCGCCGGCACCTTGAGCGTCAGGCGGAGCGTCCGCTGGGTGCCGGGATCGGGATAGGCGATCCGGGCGGTCAGCCCCGGACCGGTCCGCTCGATCTCGAAGTGCGTGGCCTCGGCGAGGCGGCGCGCCTCGCCGGCGTCCTCGCCGTTCGACCGCACGAGCAGCTCGGCCTCGATGTCCGGACGGTCCTCGCCGATGATCGTCAGGGCGCCGTTGCGGGACTTGAGCCGGAGCTCGGTCGCCGCCGCATCGACCGGGTGACGGGTGGTGTTCGTGATCTCGACCGAGGCGCGGTTGGCGCGCAGCCCGCGCCGGAAATGGTCGACGACCTGGCTCCACGAGAAGCTGCGCTCGCCCGGCGCGGGCGGCGGCGCCGCGGCCTGATAGACGATCGCCGCGGCGAGCACGAAGCCGGCGATGAGCAATAACTCACGTTTACCCATAGAATTGGAGCCAACGTTGTAGTAGAGTTCGCCGGGAACGTCCGGCCGAGGCTGGACACGGCCCTGCCGAGCACCCCCCGGATTCTAATCCCGACGGCACCATTTGATGCGGTCACCAGCGCGCACCGTCCTCATTCTTCTGCTGACGATCGGCCTGCTGGGCTTTGCGTTCCGGCATACCGACTTCGCGGCGGTGTGGGCCGAAACGCGTCAGGCCCGCGGCGGCCTGCTCGCCCTCGCGGTGCTCGTCACCGGCCTGACCTATGCCATGCGCGCCTGGCGCTGGCAATCGCTGGTGGCGCCGATCGGGCCGACCCGCTTTGCCAACGCCTTCACCGCGACGGTCATCGGCTTTGCCGCGAGCGCCCTGCTGCCGGCCCGGGCCGGGGAAGTGCTGCGGCCCTACCTGCTGGCCCGCCGCGAGGGTCTCAACCCGGCCTCGGTCTTTGCCACGATCGTGCTCGAGCGGCTGCTCGACCTGGCGACCGTCCTGCTGCTGTTCTCGGCCTTCGTCTTCACCGCGGCCCCGGGCGTCATTTCCGGCGATCCCGCCCAGCTGGCCCGCGTCAAGGTGGGCGGCGCGCTCGCGGCGGCGGCGGCGGTCGGCGGCCTCGGCGTCCTGTTCGCGCTGGCCGGGCACCCGGAGCGGCTCGGACGGGCCGCGCTCGGCATCGAGCGAATTCTGCCGGCGCGGCTGGCGCGCCTGGTCGCCACCCTGGTGGAGACCTTTGCGCGCGGGCTGGTCGTCATGCGCGTGCCGCGCTCCCTGCTGGCGGCCCTGCTGCTGTCTTTTCCGATGTGGATGTCGATTGCCGCCGGCATCTGGCTCACGACCCTTGCCTTTCACATTACGATTCCCTATCCCGCTTCGTTCCTCGTGATGACGATTCTCGTGGTCGGGGTGGCGGCGCCGACGCCCGGGGCGATTGGCGGCTTCCACCTCGCTTACCAGTTCGCGGTCACGACCTTTTTTGGCGCGGCGGCGGATCGCGCGGCCGGCGCCGCCATCGTCCTGCACGCGATTTCGTTCGTCCCGGTCACCCTGCTCGGCATCGTCTTCATGATGCGCGAGGGCCTGACGCTGGCGGGGGCGCGGCGGATGGCGGCGGCCGCGGCGGACGGGGCCGCCCCGGACCGCGCCGACGATGACCGTCTGACGCCGGTGCCGGGGATGGAGAACAGCGCCCGATGAAGTGCCCGTACTGCGGCAACATGGGAGACAAGGTCGTCGACTCCCGGGAGAGCAAGGAAGGGGACGTGATCCGCCGCCGCCGGCAGTGCCTCGGCTGCGGCAAGCGCTTCACCAGCCGCGAGCGGATCGAGGACATCGAGTACCGGGTCGTCAAGAAGGACGGCAACCGCGAGGCCTTCCAGCGCCAGAAGATGATTGCCGGCCTGCTCACCGCCTCGGAGAAGCGGCCGGTGAGCATCCAGCAGCTCGAAGCCATTGCCGATCGGATTGAAGCCGAGCTCCAGGAACGGCACGAGCGGGAGATGACCACCGAGGAGATCGGCGCCCGCCTGATGCAGGAACTGAAGCAGCTCGATCAAATCGCCTACGTCCGGTTCGCCTCGGTCTATCGGCAGTTCCGCGACGTCGGGCAGTTCAAGCGCGAAGTCGACGAGCTGCAGAAGTCGAAGGGCTGAGGGCGGCCGCCGATGCCCACCGTGCGCGAGCGCGACGCCAGCCGACCCCGCCTGCCGGCGAGGACACCGGGGCAGCCGCCCGCGCCCGAGCGCCGCCCGTTCCGCGACAACCCCCGCCTCATCCTTCTCGGCATCGTGCTGCTGTTCGGCGCCCTTGCCGGCATGGTCTGGTTCGCCGACCATTCCCCCGGCCTCAACCCGGACTTCCTCAGCGAGGTCGTGCTCTACGCGCTGTCGGCGGCGGACCTGACGATGGTCCTCGCGCTCGTCTTCTTCCTCGCCCGCAACGTCGTCAAACTCTTCGTCGAGCGGCGGCGCGGCCTGCCGTTCTCGCGCTTCCGCGCCAAGCTGGTGATGGCGCTGCTCGGCCTGACGATCGTGCCGTCGGTCCTGGTCCTGCTCGTCGGCGGCGAGCTGATTCGCAGCAGCACGCGAGCGCTGGTTCAGTCAGCCGATCGACGACGTGCTGCGCTCCGCGGTCGAGATTGCCGGCGACTACTACCGCGAGCGCGAGGCCGGGTCGTCGGGGCGCACGCGACGCGCATCGCCGCCGCGATGCCGCCCGGCGCCGTCGCAGGCGGCCGACGTCGAGGCCGTGCGCCGCGCCATTGCACCGGAGGTCACGCGGCGGACGCGTCGGCGCTGGTCGAGGTCTACCGGGCTCGCGCCGGGCGGCCCGCCGGTGCCGCTGGTCGCGGTCGAGTCGCCGTCGCTGCCGCGCGGCCACCTCCGCGCGCCGGCGGATCGGCTGGCGGCCAAGGTCGCCGCGGGCAGCCCCGACACCGCAGTCGGTCGACCCGCTCGAAGCCGGCAGCGAGCTGGTCCGCGCCGGCGCGCTCGTCCGCGATGCCGCCACCGGCCGGCCGGTCGGCGTCGTCGTCGCCAGCGATCACCTGTCGCGGCGAGCTCGCCGCTGCACGCGCGCCGCATCACCGAGGCCTACGAGAACTACAACCAGCTCGCGCGTCGTCAAGCCGCCCGCTGGAGGGCATCTACCTGTCGCTGTTCCTGACGATGACGCTGATGATCCTGGTCAGCGCGACCTGGACCGGGCTGTATCTCGCCAAGCGCATCACCCGGCCGGTGCAGCTGCTCGCCGCCGGGGCGCGGGAGATCGGCGCCGGGCCGGCTCGACCACCGCATCGAGCCGGAGACCCGCGACGAGTTCGGCTCGCTCGTCGAGGCGTTCAACACCATGGCCGGCGAGCTGGCGGCGAGCCAGCAGAAGCTCGAGCGCTCGCGGGTCGATCTCGAGCGCAAGAACCTGCAGCTCGACGAGCGCCGCCGCTACATCGAGACCGTCCTCGAGCGGATCGCCACCGGCGTGGTCTCGGTCGACGGCCGACGCGCGCATCGAAACGATCAACACCGCGGCGCTGCGGCTGCTCGAGCGTGGACCGCTCGGTCATCGGCAGCCCGCTCGGCCGAGGCCGTTTGCCCGGGACGACCTGCGCCCGCTCGACACGCTGCTGCAGCGCGTCCGCCGCAGCCTCTGCCGGACCGGCGGCGCAGGAATTCGCCGTCGTCCGCGAGGGGCGCGAGCTCCATCTGGCGGCGGCCGCGACGCCGCTCCAGGGGGAGGACGGGCGAGCTCGAGGGCGCGGTGCTGGTGTTCGACGATGTCACGCCGCTCATCCGGACCCAGCGGGTCGCCGCCTGGCGGGACGTGGCGCGCCGGCTGGCGCACGAAATCAAGAATCCGCTGACGCCGATCCAGCTCTGCGCCGAGCGGATGCGGCGGCATTTCGCGCAGCGCGCCGCCCGCGGCGCGGGCGCTCGTCGAGGAGTGCACGGTCACCATCGTCGGCGAAGTGGAGTCGCTCAAGGCGCTGGTCGACGAGTTCGCCCAGTTCGCGCGGATGCCGGCGCCGCGGGCGGTGCCGTCCGACCTCCACGCCGCTGCTCGACGGAGACGCTGGCGCTCTACAACGGGCTGTTCCGCGACATCCGCCTCGAGCGGCGATTTGCCGCCGACCTGCCGCCGGTCCGCGTCGATCGTCGAGCAGATCCGGCGGGTCGATGATCAACCTCGTCGACAACGCCGTCGAAGCGCTCGGCGGCAGCGGCGCCGGGGCGCGGCCCGACGGCGACCGCGCCGACCATCGTCGATCGAGACCCGCCACGATCGCGCCAACGGCGTGGTCGCGCATCCTCGTCGCCGACAATGGCCCCGGACTCCCGGCCGCCGACCGCGACAAGCTGTTCATGCCCTACTATTCCACCAAGCGGCGCGGCAGCGGCCTCGGCCTGGCGATCGTGCGGCGCATCATCGCCGAGCACGGCGGCAGCATCGAAGTCGCCGACAACGTGCCGTCGGGAACCGTGTTCACGATTGAGTTGCCGGTATGACGCAGCGCTTCCCGCTCCGCGCATCAGCTTCACGCTTCCCGCTTACTGCCTCACGCTGGCCGCGCCCTGCGTCGGGTTGCGGCTCGGCGCGTCGCGCCGGGACTTCCGGACGCGTGGCCGAGCGACCCGCCAGCCCGAAGCGTCGGATTCAGACTGGAGCGCGGAGCAGGCAGCCGGCAGCGGGACGCTGATTCATGAAACCCCACCGTCCTCATCGTCGACGACGAAGCCGGCGTGCGCAGCGCGCTGAGCGGCGTGCTGCGCGACGAGGGCTACGACGTCGAAGCCGTGGACAGCGGCGAGGCCTGCCTCGATCGGGTGGCGCGCGCGCCGTTCGACGCGATCGTGCTCGACATCTGGCTGCCCGGGATGGACGGCCTGGCCGACGCTGGCGCGGCTGCGCGAGCGGCGCGTCGACGCGCCGGTCGTGATGATCTCCGGGCACGGCAACATCGAGTCGGCGGTGCGGGCGATCAAGCTGGGCGCCTTCGACTTCGTCGAGAAGCCGCTCTCGCTCGAGAAGACGGTGCTGGTCGTCGGCAACGCGGTGCGCCAGCGGCGGCTCGAGGCCGAGAACCGGGCGCTGCGCGCGCACGGTCGATCGGCGCCTGACGATGGTGGGGGAGAGCCACGGCGATGGCGCAGCTGCGCGAGCAGGTGGCGATGGCGGCGCCGACCAACGGCCGCGTGCTGATCTTCGGCGAGAACGGCACCGGCAAGGAGCTGGTCGCGCGCAGCATCCACGCGCTGAGCCGCCGGCGCGGCGGGCCGTTCGTCGAGGTCAACTGCGCGGCGATCCCCGAGGAGCTGATCGAGAGCGAGCTGTTCGGCCACGTGCAAGGGCGCGTTCACCGGCGCGGTCGCCGACCGCCGCGGCAAGTTCGAGCTCGCCGACGGCGGCACGCTGTTCCTCGACGAGATCGGCGACATGAGCCTGAAGACGCAGGCCAAGGTGCTGCGCGCGCTGCAGGAGCAGGTCGTCGAGCCGGTCGGCGGGACGCGCGGACGTGCAAGGTCGACGTCGCGCGTGCTCGCCGCGACCAACAAGGATCTCCCGGCGGAGATTCGCGCCGGACGGTTCCGCGAGGACCTCTACTTCCGGCTGAACGTCATTCCGATCTTCGTGCCGCCGCTGCGCGAGCGCGACGGCGACATCCCGCTGCTCGCCGAGCACTTCATGGCGGAGCTCGCCGCGCGAGTACGGCCGGCGCCCGAAGCAGCTTCGATGCCGGTGCGGCCGCCGGCCTGCGCAGCGCTACCGCTGGCCGGGCAACGTCCGCGAGCTGCGGAACGTCATCGAGCGCCTGATGATCATGGTCGCCGGGCGATACGATCACCGCTGTCCGATCTGAGCTTCCTCGAGCCGGCGGCGGTGTCGGTCGGCCGGACCCGCCGGGACCGCCGGCGTTGTCGCTGCACGATGCGCGCGAGCGGTTCGAGCGCGACTACATCCTGCGCGCGCTGGCCGCGCAGCAGGGCAACATCTCGCGAACGGCGGAAGTGCTCGGCGTCGAGCGCAGCAACCTGTATCGCAAGATGCGGGCCTTCGGCCTCGTACCGGCGCGCCGGCCCGAAGGCGCCGATGCGGAAGACGAACCGGCCTGACCGCCGTTGACGGCTCGCGGCGCGGCCGCCGGGGTCAGCTGCCGGGGAAGTCCGGCGCGAGCCGGCGCTCGAGCACCTGTTCAGGCCGAAGCGCGCCAGCTGCAGCGCCGCCGGGTCCGCCACCGCGGCGGCCGGGACCAGGCCGATGATCTCGCTCTCGAGAATCGACACGCCGTGCCGTTCGGCCTCGCGCCGCACCGCTTCGAAGACCACCGCACATCGGCGTGACCCGGTAGTCGGTCAGGTTCATCGAGACCTGCACGATGCCGCGATGGCCGAGCCGGAACCCGACCGCCTTGACGTGCCGGCAGCCCGCCGCTGCTCTCGCGGACGGCGGCCGCGATCGCCCTGGCGACGTCGAGGCGGTCGCTGGCCAGGTTGATGTTGTAGGCGATGAGCGGCGATCGCGCGCCGATGACCGCGGCCCCGCGCCGACGGATGGGGCGCCGCCGGGCCGAAATCGGGCGCCCAGGCCGGCATCGGCCATCTTCGCGGCCAGGCCGTCGAATCCGCCGCGGCGGATGTCCTCGAGCCGGCGCCGGGCGGGAGTCGCCGCGGCCTCCTCGTAGAGGTAGACCGGGACCAGGAAGCGCCGGCGACCTCCGCGCCGACTCGATCGCGCCAGTGCGACGCACTCCGCCATCGTCGTCCCTTCGAGCGGGACGAACGGCACGACGTCGACGGCGCCGAGCGCGCGGATGCTGCCCCTCGTGCGTGCGGAGGTCGATGGCCGGCAGCGCCGCGGCAAACAGCGCCAGCACCGCCTGCCCGACCGCCGGGCCTCGACCAGCCAGCGTGAAGACCGACCGGTTGTGCGAGGGATCCGACGGAATAGTCGAGCAGTCGCACCTCCGGGCGTGGCGCGGACGGCGGCCGCCAGCTGCTCGATCGTCTCGGGTCCGCCGCCCTTCGCTGACGTTGGGGATCGACTCGATGAGGCCCACGGCCAACAGATAGCACAGATGCCGTCCCGGCAGCGCCCGGCGCGCTTGTATGCGAAGGCGGTTCCGCCGATAATCTCCGGACTGGCGCCGCCGTTCCGCGGCGGCGGCGCGGCTTTCTGTGACCTGATGACCGACCCGCTTCGCACCGACCCCGCCGCCGCATCCGCGCCGCTCCCCGAGCGCGAGCGCGAAGCCCGCGTCGAGTCGCTGCTGCTCGCCGGGCTCGACCATTACTTCGCCGGCCACTACGAGCTGGCCATCAACGTGTGGACCCGGGTGCTGTTCCTCGATCGCGGCCATGCCCGCGCGCGGGCCTACATCGAGCGCGGCCGGGGGGCGGTGTCGGAGCGGCAGCGGCAGGGGGAAGAATTCGTCCATGCCGGCGCGGAGGCCTTCGACCGCGGCGATCCCGAAGCGGCCCGCGAGCTGCTGCAATCGGCCGTCGAGCACGGCGCCGGCAATGAGGACGCGATGGCGTTGCTGGCGCGGCTGGATCGCCTTGCCGCCGCCGCCGTACCGCGCCCGCACCACGACCGCGGCGCCGGCCGGCCCGGCGGTGTGGCCGCTCCCGATGAACCGCCGCCGCCGCGCCGCCGCCACGCCCTGACGATCGCCGCCATCTCTGCCGGGTTGGCCGTCGCCGCCGTCCTCGGCGGCCTCTGGGTGATCCCGGGAGGCTGGCCGTCGCTCGCCACGTCTTCATCGGCGCCGGCCCTGCCGGCCCCGGGCGACGCACCGTTACCCGTCCCTTCAGCCGCCGATCTGTGGCTGGCCCGAGCACACGCCCACCGCGATCGCGGACATCTCCGCGAAGCGCTCGCGGCGCTCGCGGCGATCAGGCCGGGTGACCGCCAGAGCACCGAGGCGGAGCGGCTGCGCGCCGAGATCCAGGCGGCGCTGCTCGCCGCGGGACGCGCCGCCCCGGCCTCCTCCTCCCCGCAGGGCGGCCGGCGATGAGATGTCCGAAGTGCAAGTACATCAGCTTCGACAACACCAATCGCTGCCGTAACTGCGGCTACGAGTTCGCGCTCACCGTCGAGGATCCGCCGCTGGATCTGCCGATTGTCGTCGGTGACGACGCGCTCGGGCCGCTCGCCGATTTTGCCATCAGCGAAGAGCCGGTCGAGTCCGCATCGCCGGCGCGGTCCCGTCCGATCACCAGCGTCTTCGATCTGCCGCTGTTCAGGGACCGCGCCCCGGACGACGACCGGCCGCTCGTCACGCCGGCGGCGGTGCCGCGGCAGCCGCTGGCCGTGCGGCGGTCGAGCCCCGTGATACCGCGGCCGGCGCCCGCAACCGACGAGCCCGGCCTGGATTTGGCGGGGGAGCCGGATCAGCCGCCGCCGCGTCATCGGCCGCAGTCTCCGAGCGTGGTGGCCAACGCTGGCGCCGCGCGTCGGCCGGACCCCGCGTCGTCCTCGTCGGAGGTGGAGCCGGCGGGGCTGCCCGGGCGCCTCTTCGCGGGGCTCGCCGATGCCGTCATCCTGGTCGGCTTGTGCAGCGCCGTGCTCTACATCACGCTCCAGGTGTGCGGCCTGCGCCTCGACGAACTGCGCGCGCTGCCGCTCGCCCCGCTCGGCGGCTTCCTCCTGCTGCTCGTCGGCGGCTACTTCGTTCTCCTCACCGCCGCCGACGGCCAGACGATCGGCAAGATGGCCGCCGGCATCCGCGTCGTGCCGATGCGCGACGCCGACCGCGTCTCGCTCGGGGAAGCCGCGATGCGGGCGGCCGGATATCTGGTCTCCGTCCTGCCCGCCGGACTGGGGCTCATCCCCGCGGTCATCCACGCGGATCGGCGTGCCCTGCACGACCGCCTCGCCGACACCCGCGTCGTCAAAGCGTGACCCGGCTCGCCGTCTTCCTCGCCACGTTCGGGTACTGCGGCTATTTCCCCTTCGCCCCGGGGACGGTGGGCTCCGCCGCCGGCCTCGCGGTCTATGCCCTGGTCCGCCTCGGTCACTCGCCGCTGCTCGAATCGGCAGTCATCGCCGTGCTGTTCGCGGTCGGCGTCTGGGCCGGCACGACCGCCGAGCGCTACTTCGGCGGCATCGACCCCGGACCGATCGTGATCGACGAAGTCGTCGGGATGCTGATCACGCTGGCGTTCATTCCCGTCGGCTGGTCGGCGGCGCTCGCCGGCTTCGTGCTGTTCCGGATCTTCGACGTCATCAAGCCGTATCCGGCGGGCCGCTTCGAGCGGCTGCACGGCGGCCTGGGCGTGATGGCGGACGACGCCATGGCGGCCGTCTACGCCAACCTGTCACTGCGGCTCCTGATGTGGCTGGTGCCCGCGTGGATCGCGTGAGCCCGACTGATCAGCCGCTGGCAACGGCGGAAATCATCGCGGTCGGCAGCGAGCTGCTCGGCACGGCGCGCGTCGACACCAATTCGCTGTTCCTCGCCGGCCGGCTGGCGGCCCTCGGCATCGAGCTCCGCGCCAAGCACGTGGTCGGCGACGACCGGGCGCGGCTCGCGGCGGTGTTCGCCGCGGCGCTCGACCGCGCCGATCTGGTCCTCCTGACCGGCGGCCTGGGCCCGACCGACGACGACCTGACCCGCGAGGTGGTTGCGGACGTGCTCGGGCTGAGCCTGTTGGAGGACGGCGCGATTGTCGCCGTCATCGAGGAACGCTTCGCGCGGCGCGGGCTGCGGATGCCGGCGGTCAACAGGCGGCAGGCGATGGTCCCGGCCGGCGCGGTCTCGCTCGACAATCCGAACGGCACGGCGCCGGGGCTGCTGATCGAACACGGCCCCAAGGTCATCGTCCTGCTGCCGGGGCCGCCGCGCGAGCTGCAGCCGATGTTCGAAACGCTCTGCGCGGGGCGCCTCCTCGGGCGTTCCGGGCCGGAGCGGATGTTCCGGGAATCGCTCTTCATTGCCGGCCGCGGCGAGTCGCACGTCGAGGAGATCGCGCAGCCGCTCTATTCGCGCTGGCTGGCGGAAACGCCTCCCGTCGAGACGACGATTCTCGCCATGCCCGGACAGGTCGAGCTGCACCTGACGCATCGCACCGCCGATTTCGAGGCCGGGGCGCGGCGCGTGCGCGCGGCGAGAGAGGCGCTGGCCGATGCGCTCGGCGCCGACGTGTTCAGCGTCGATGGACGCTCGCTCGAGGAAGTCGTCGGCAGCCTTCTCGCCGAGCGCGGACTGACGATCGCGGCGGCCGAATCCTGTACCGGCGGCCTGATCCTGTCGCGCCTCACCGACGTGCCGGGGAGCTCCCGCTACGTCGTCGGCGGCGCCGTCGTCTACAGCAACGAGCTCAAGACGGCGCTGGCGGGGGTTCCGGCCGAGGCGATTGCCGCGCACGGCGCGGTCAGCGAGCTCGTCGCGGTCGCGCTTGCCGACGGCATCCGGGCCCGGACCGGATCCAGTCTGGCGCTTGGCGTGACCGGCATTGCCGGGCCGGGGGGAGGGTCCCCCGCCAAGCCGGTCGGCACCGTGGCGATTGCCCTGACCGGCCAGGATCATCCGGCGCGCGTGCGGCTCTTTTCCTTCTTCGGCGGCCGGCCCCAGGTGAAGTTTCAGGCGTCCCAGGCCGCGCTCGACATGGTCCGCCGCGCGCTCCAGGCGCCGCGCGGCTGACTCCCGCTCCATCGCCCAGCCGGGCTTGCGAGTCACCATTGATCCGATGAACTCCCGGACGCATGCCCCGTTGGCCGCTGAGGCGGCGTGCGCGTCAGGTCCTTCTGCCTGTCGCGCGCCGGAGATTGCCGATTGAACACTGTCGCGGTACTCGGCGCCGGCAGCTGGGGGACCGCCCTGGCGATCCACCTGGCGCGATCGGGCCGCGCGGTGCGGCTGTGGGCCCGCGACCCGGCGCTGGCCGAGCGGATGGCGCGGACGCGCAGCAACCCCTCGTACCTCGCGGGTGCCGCGCTGCCTCCCGAGGTCGTCCCCGGGTCGTCGCTCGCCCCGGTCCTTGCCGGCGCCGGCTTCGTCGTCATCGCCGTCCCGTCGCATGCCCTGCGGGAGGTCGCCGGCGCGGCGGCGCCGCACCTCGATCCGGGGGCGGTCGTCGTCAGCGCGGCCAAGGGGCTCGAGGAAGGGTCGCTGCTGCGGATGTCCGAGGTCCTCGAGCAGGAACTGCCGGCGCGGCGGCCGGTCGTCGTGCTCTCGGGTCCGAGCTTCGCCGCCGAAGTCGCGCGCGGGCTGCCGACGGCGGTGCTCGCCGCATCGTGCGACGGCGCGGCGGCGGGACGCGTCCAGGAGCACTTCCGGGGGCCGGGGCTGCGCCTCTATGTCAGCGACGACGTGGCGGGGGTTGAAATCGGCGGCGCGCTGAAGAACGTCATCGCCATCGCGGCCGGCGTGGTCGAAGGGCTCGGGCTCGGCCACAACGCGATGGCGGCGCTCATCACGCGCGGCCTGGCGGAAATCTCCCGTCTCGCCTGCGCCGCAGGGGGGCGGCGCGACACGCTGTCCGGGCTGAGCGGCCTCGGCGATCTGGTGCTGACGTGCACCGGCGCCCTGAGCCGCAACCGCCACGTCGGCATCGAGCTCGGGCGCGGTCGCGCGCTCGCCGAGATCCTCGGCGAGCATGCACATGGTCGCAGAGGGCGTGCGCACCACCGGCGCCGCGCTCGCGCTCGGCGTCCGCCACGGCATCGAGCTGCCGATCACCGCCCAGATGGCGGCGGTGCTCGCCGGACGAATCTCCCCGCGCGACGCCGTCGGTCGCTGATGGGCCGGCCGCAGAAGGCCGAAGTCGAGGAGTAGCGGAAGAGGCATGGGATTTTTCGACAGGATCAAGCAGTCGCTGACCCGGACGAAACAGCAGTTCGTCGAGCGTCTCGACGAGGTCGTCGAGCGCGGCGACGATCCCGCCCGGCGCGGCCAGCCGGTCGACGTCGAAACCGATCGAGGCGCTCGAGGAGGCGCTGATCTCGGCCGACGTCGGCGTGGCCGCCACGGCGCGCATCGTCGAGGCGGTGCGGGCGCGGCGCGGACGGACGCGACTCGCTGCGCGACCCTCGTCAAGGAGGAGATCCGGACGATCCTCGCGGGCCGCCGACCAGGCGGCCGGCGGATCACCCTCCGCCGCACGTGATGCTGATCGTCGGCGTCAACGGCACCGGCAAGACGACGACGGTCGGGAAGCTGGCGCGCCTGATCAAGGCGTCGGGCCGGTCGCCGCTGATCTGCGCCGCCGACACGTTCCGCGCCGCCGCGGTCGAGCAGCTCGAGATCTGGGCGAGGCGGGCCGGCGTCGACATCATCCGCGCCCGCGGCAGGCGCCGACCCGGCGGCGGTGGTGTTCGATGCCATCGCGTCCGGCGAAGGCGCGCAGCCGCGACGTCCGTCCTCGTCGATACCGCCGGGCGTCTGCACACGCGCGTCAACCTGATGACCGAGCTCGAGAAGATCCGCCGCATCGCGGCGCGCGAGATTGCCGGGCGCGCCGCACGAGGTGCTGCTGGTGCTCGACGCCACGGTCGGCCAGAACGGACTGGCGCAGGCGCGCGAGTTCATGACCGTCGCCGGCGTCAACGGCATCGTCCTGACCAAGCTCGATGGCACGGCCAAGGGCGGCATCGCGGTGGCGATCGCCCACGACCTGAAGCTGCCGATCCGCTACGTCGGCGTCGGCGAGGGGATCGACGATCTGATGCCGTTCTCGGCCGACGAGTACGTCGACGGCGCTCTTCGAGGAGAAGTGGTGAGCCGGCGCCGGAGTCAGGGCCGCGGGGCGTGAAGCGTGCACAGCGACGATTTCTACATGGCGCGCGCGCTGGCGCTGGCCGAGCGGGGCCGGGGCCGGACCAGCCCGAACCCGATGGTCGGCGCGGTCGTCGTCGATCGCCGAGGGGGTGGTGGTCGGGTCGCGGCGCGCACGAATTCGCCGGCGGCCCGCACGCCGAGGTCCACGCGCTGCGCGACGGCCGGCGCCAGCGCGCACGGGCGCGACGCTCTACTGCACGCTCGAGCCGTGCTCGCCACGTCGGGCGCACCGGTCCGTGCGCGCCGCGCGTCGCCGCCGCCGGGGTCGCGCCGCGTCGTCGCCGCCGGGGAAGACCCGAACCCGCTGGTCGCCGGGCGCGGGCTGGCGCTGCCTGCGGGAACGCGGCGTCGGCGGTGGCGTCGGCCTGCGCGCGGCCGAGGCGCGGCGCGCTCAACCGGCCGTTCTTCACGCCTGATGCGAGCGGCAGCGGCCGTTCGTGACGATGAAGGTCGCGCTGACAGCCGACGGGCGGGTCAGCGCGGCCGCGCCGGGCGTGCGGACGCGCGCTGACCGGCGCGGCCGCCAACCGCGGCATTCACCGCGAGCGTGCCGAGGTGGACGCGCTGGCGGTCGGGTCGGGCACCTGCTGGTCGACGATCCGCTGCTGACGCCGCGGGGCGCCTACCGCCACCGCCCGCTGACGCGGGTGGTCTTCGACCGCCGGCTGACGCACGCTCGCCGCGGCGCCGAGCTGTTCTCGACGCTCGCCGCCGGGCCGGTCATAATCGTGACGACGGCGGCCTCGCAGCCGCGGCGTCAGGGCGGGCGATGGCGCTCGAGGCGGCCGGAGCCCAGGTGGCGGCCGTGGACGCCGCGGTTGTCGCCGGGAGGCCGACCCCGGGCGGGTCAGCCTGCACGCCGCCCTCGCGCGTCTGGCCGCGGCCGGCATTGCCTCGATGATTGTCGAGGGGGGGCCGAGCCTGCACCAGGCGTTCTGGGACGCGGGGCTCGTCGATCGCGTCCAGATCTATCAGGACGCCCGCACGTGGTCGGGACCGGCCGGCGTCCTGTGGCTGCCGTCGGTGGACGCCGGCCAGGGGTGGTCGCCGGAGCGCACGACGAGCGCTCGGCGCGGACGTGCTGATCGAGGGATATGTTCACCGGACTGATTGAAGCGATCGGCGACGTCGCCGAGGTGACGCCGACGCCGCAGGGGTTCCGGCTGCGGGTGAGCACGACGCTCGCCGCCGAGCTGACGCCCGGCGACAGCCTCGCCGTCAACGGCGTCTGCCTGACCGTCGTGGCGGCCGACGCCGAGGGTCTCATCGCCGACATCTCGCCGGAGACCGCCCGGGTCACGACGCTCGGCGCGCTCGAGCGCGGCGACCGCGTCAATCTCGAGCGGCCGCTGCAGCGCCGACGCCCGGCTCGGCGGCCACTTCGTCCAGGGGCACGTCGACGCGGTCGGCGTCATCGACGAGATCCGCGCCGGACGGCGATTCATACTGGGTGTCGGTGACCTTCCCGGCCGAGCTGGCGCCCTACATCGTCCGCAAGGGGTCGATCGCGGTCGACGGCATCAGCCTGACGGTCGCCGGCCTGGGGATCGCCGCTTCGACGTCCAGATCATTCCGTTCACCTGGACGCACACGAACCTGCAGCGGCGCGCGCGCCGGGGGACGCGGTCAACATCGAGTGTCGACATTCTCGGCAAGTACGTCGTCCGCGTCGCCGAGCTGGCGGGCATGACCGCCGAGTCCGCGCGGGACCGAGCCAGGAAGCAGACCATGGCCAAGCGATCGCAGCACGATCGCAGGAAATCGCCGTTCGCCCCCATCGAAGATGCGATCGCCGCCATCCGCGACGGGCGCATGATCATCGTCGTCGACGACGAGGATCGCGAGAACGAAGGGGACCTGACCATCGCCGCGGAGAAGGTCACGCCCGAGGCGATCAACTTCATGGCGAAGCACGGCCGCGGGCTGATCTGCCTCTCGATGACCGCGCGAGCGGCTCGACGAGCTCGAGCATGCCGCTGATGGTGACGCAGAACACGACGCGCGTTCGACACGGCGTTCTGCGTGCCGATCGAGGCGAAGGGATGCACGAGCACCGGCATCTCGGCGGCCGACCGCGCGGCCACGGTGCTGGCGGCCATCGATCCGAGCACCAGGCCGTCGGACCTCGCCCGGCCCGGCCACATGTTTCCGCTGCGCGCGCGCAACGGCGGCGTGCTGGTGCGCGCCGGGCAGACCGAGGCGGCGGTCGATCTGGCGCGGATCGCCGGGCTCTATCCGGCCGGGCGTCATCTGCGAAATCATGAACGACGACGGGACGATGGCGCGCGTGCCGGAGCTGACGAAGTTCGCCAAGCGGCACAAGCTGCTGATGATCACCATCGCCGATCTGATCCAGTACCGGATGCGGACCGAGGCGCTGGTGCACGCGGGTGGCGGCCGCCGACGCTGCCGACCGTCAACGGCGACTTCCAGGTCATCGCCTTCGAGAGCTCGATCGACCGCGAGACGCACGTCGCGCTCGTCAAGGGAGAGATCGGCGACGGGGAGAACGTGCTGGTGCGCGTCCACTCGCGCTGCCTGACCGGCGACGTGTTCCATTCGGCGCGCTGCGACTGCGGCGCCGCAGCTCGACGCGGCGATGGCAGCGGATCGCCGAGGAAGGGCGCGGCGTGCTGCTCTACCTCAATCAGGAGGGGCGCGGCATCGGCCTGGCCAACAAGATCCGCGCCTACGAGCTGCAGGACCAGGGCCTCGACACGGTCGAGGCGAACGAGCGGCTCGGCTTCAAGGCCGACCAGCGCGATTACGGCATCGGCGTCCAGATCCTCAAGGACCTCGGGGTCCGCTCGATGCGCCTGCTGTCGAACAACCCGCGCAAGCTGGTCGGCATCGAGGGCTATCGGTCTGTCGGTCGTCGACTGGCTGCCGCTCGAGATTCCCGCCTCGGACACGACCCGGCGCTACCTGAAGACCAAGAAGGACAAGCTCGGCCACAAGCTCACCGGTCGCGTCTGACGAGCAGTTCCGGCCTTGACAGCTCTCGCCATCTCGCCTACGATAAGCGTTTGCGCTGAGCCGATAGCCCCTCGAGGTTGCGCAGGCACGCGGCGCGGCACGTGACCATGTTCGAATCCCTCAGCGACCGCCTTCAGGGACGTCTTCCGCTCTCTGCGGGGTGAAGCTCCGCCTCACCGAAGCAGACCGTCGAGGTCGGCGCTGCGCGAGATCCGGATGGCGCTGCTCGAGGCGGACGTCAACTTCAAGGTCGTCAAGGCGTTCATCGACCGCGTCCGCGACCGGGCCGTCGATCAGGAGGTTCTCAAGAGCCTGACGCCCGCCGCAGCAGGTCGTCCGCATCGTGCGCGACGAGATGCTGGCGCTGTTCGGCGACACCGCCGGCGGGCTGCCGCCGGCGACGCAAGCGCCCGCGCGTGATTCTGCTGCTCGGGCTGCAGGGTTCGGGCAAGACGACGACGGCGGGCAAGCTCGGCGCGTGGCTGGCGAAGCAGGGCAGGCATCCGCTGCTGGTGTCCACCGACGTGCGCCGCCCGGCCGCCATCGCAGCAGCTGAACGTCGTCGGCAAGCAGGCTGGCGTGCGGGTGCACGATCCGGCCGGCGAGCTCGATCCGGTCGCGCCGCGCCAGCGGCGCGCTGACCGAAGCGCGCAACAGCGGCTTCGACGTCGTGATCGTCGACACCGCCGGCCGCCTGCACATCGACGACGAGCTGATGGACGGAGCTGCAGGCGATCAAGGCGGCGGTCGACGCCGACCGACCTGCTGTATGTCGCCGACGCGATGACCGGGCAGGACGCGATCAAGAGCGCCGGCGAGTTCAACCGGCGCATCGGCGTCACCGGCGTCGTGCTGACGCAAGATGGACGGCGACGCGCGCGGCGGCGCGGCGCTGTCGGTCGTCGGTGTCGTCGGCGTGCCGATCGCGTTTGTCGGCAGCGGCGAGCGGCTCCAGGATCTCGAGCCGTTCCACCCCGATCGGGTGGTGTCGCGCGTGCTCGGCATGGGCGACGTGCTGTCGCTCATCGAGAAGGCGGAGGAAGCGGTCTCGGCGGAGGACGCCGAGAAGCTCGAAGAGAAGATCCGGCTCGAACGAGTTCACGCTCGAGGACTTCCGCGATCAGCTGCGGACGATCAAGAAGATGGGGCCGATCGAGCAGATCCTCGGGATGCTGCCCGGCATGGGCAACCTCAAGGAGCTGGCGGCCAATCGCGAGCAAGCTCGACGACAAGCAGCTGGATCGCGTCGAGGCGATCATCAACTCGATGACGCCGCACGAGCGGCGCAATCACCAGCTGATCAACGGCAGCCGGCGCAAGCGCATCGCCAGGGGCAGCGGCACGTCGGTCGAAGAAGTCAACCGCCTGCTCAAGCAGTTCGTGCAGATGCAGAAGATGCTGAAGCAGCTCGGCGGGATGGCCGGCGATGGCGGGCAAGAAGAAGCGGCGGCCTCGGCATGATGAAGGGGCTGATGGGGCGGTAAGCGCGGGTCGGCTTCGAGGTGCCTGCTGCCGGTGCGAGCCGGTGACGCGGCACAGGAACCGGCGACCGGGAACTGGCAACGTGGAGAGATCGATGTTAGCCATTCGTTTGCGGCGGACGGGTTCGAAGAAGCGGCCGTTCTTCCGCGTGGTGGTCACCGACTCGCGCGCGGCGCGCGACAGCAGCTTCGTCGAGGTGCTCGGGCACTACAACCCGCGCACCAAGCCGGAGACGCTGGATGCTCAAGCGCGAGCGCCTCGAGCACTGGGTGAAGCTCGGCGCGCACGCCGTCCGACACGGTGCGGACGCTGGTCGCCCGCATGCCCCTGGCGCCGGCGGCAGCCGCCGACGCACCGGCCCCGGCCGAACAGCCCGCGTCGTGAGCCGCTGCCGGGACGTCGTCGAAGTGGTCGCCCGGGCGCTGGCCGACCGGCCGGAGGCGGTCCGGGTGACCGAACGCGAGCAGCGCGGTCAGACTGCTCGTCGAGCTGTTCATGGCGCCGGGCGAGCTCGGGCGGGTCATCGGCCGGCAGGGGCGGACCGCCGCGGCGCTCCGCACGCTGGTCGCGGCGACCGCCGAGCTCGAAGGCGTCAAGGCGACGCTCGAGTTCCGGGACGAGCCAGCTGAGCGGGGCGCGATGGTCCTGCGTCGTCGGCGCGGGTCGGCCGCGGCCGCACGGCATCCGCGGCCAGGTCATCGTCAACCCGGAAACCGATTTCTCCGGAGGACGTTCCGGCTCGGGCAGACGCTGCTCATCGGCGCCGCCGACGCGTCGGCGAGCGGCGCATCGACGACGGTCGCGCTTCCACCAGGGACGGCCGATTCTCGGCGCTCGACGGGATCGGGACGATGGACGACGCCGAGCGGCTGGCCGGCGCCGAGCTCAGGGTGCCGGCGAGAGGCGGTCGGGCCGCTGCCGGAGGGCACGTTCTATCGATCACGACCTCGTCGGCTGCGAGGTGCGGGACACGTCCGGGCGCGGCTGGTCGGGCGCGTGACGGCCGTCGAAGGGACCGATGGATCGCAGCCGGCTGGTGGTCGACGGCGACGGCGAGGTGCTGATTCCGCTGGTCGACGGAGATCTGCACCGAGATCGACCCGGCGGGACGACGGATCGTCGTCGAGCCGCCGGAGGGGCTGATCGACGATCTACGCGGGCGCCTGCACGCGACGCGTGAAGATTCGACATCGTCACCATCTTTCCGCGCGATGGTCGAGGCGCCGCTGGCCGAAGGGATCGTCGGGCGGGCCGATCGAACGCGGGCTGCTCGACGTCGAGGTGCACGACCTGCGGGACTACACGACCGACCGGCATCGGGTCGTGGACGACGTGCCGTTTGGCGGCGGGCCGGGCATGGTGCTGAAGCCGGAGCCGATCTTCGGGCGCTCGACGCACATCCGCGCCGAGCGCGGGGCAGCCGGACGCGGTGATCCTGACGTCGCCGCACGGCCGCGGCTCTGACGCAGGCCGACGGCGCAGCGGCTGAGCGGCCTGGGGCACATCGTGATGCTGTGCGGCCGCTACGAAGGGGTCGACGAGCGGGTGCGCGACGCGCTGGCGACCGAGGAGATGTCGATCGGCGACTACGTGCTGTCGGGCGGCGAGCTGCCGGCGCTGGTCATCGTCGACGCGGTCGCGCGGCTGGTGCCCGGGGTGGTCGGCGACGAGGCAGTCGGTGGCGCGCGATTCGTTCGCGCGCGGGCTGCTCGACTTTCCCGCAGTACACGCGGCCGGCGGAGTTCGAGGGGTTGCGACGTCCCGGCCGGTGCTGCTGTCGGGGCACCATCGGCGAGATCGAGCGCTGGCGGCGGCGCGAGGCGCTGGCGCGCACGCTCGAGCGGCGGCCGGACCTGCTGGACGAGGCGCAGCTCGACGCGGAGGACGCGGCGCTGCTGCGAGGAACTGTTGGCCGGAAGCCGGAGGGCGAGTGACGGGCGCATCGGGAGTTCAAGAAGGAGTGACTGAGATGAATGCGGTTGAAACCGTCGAGCGCGCAAACATGGTCGCAGCGCCCGGCGATCAAGCCGGGCGACACCGTGCAAGGTCCACGTCAAGGTGCGCGAAGGCGACAAGGAGCGCATCCAGGTGTTCGAGGGCATGGTCATCGGCATGCACCGCGGCGGCGCGCGCGCCACCTTCACGGTGCGCAAGGTGTCGTTCGGCCAGGGCGTCGAGCGCATCTTCCCGCTGCACTCGCCGATCATCGACAAGATCGAAGTCATCCGCACGGCCCAGGTCCGCCGCGCCAAGCTCTACTTCCTGCGCGAACTGAAGGGCAAGGCGGCGCGCATGAAGGACGTCACCCAGAAGAAGCCGACCGCGTAAGCGCTAGCCGCGGCGCGTGGTCAAGGTGCGCGCGTTCAGGACGCTCGAGAACGCCATCCGGCGGCTGGGGTTCAACCATGTCGCCGGCGTCGACGAGGTCGGCCGGGGCTGCCTGGCCGGGCCCGGTCGTCGCCGCCGCCGTCGTCCTCGATCCGGACCGCTACATCCCGCGCATCGGCGACTCGAAGTCGGTCACGCGCGCTCGAGCGCGAACGAGCTCTACACCAAGATCACCCGCGGCGCGTGGCCTGGGCGGTCGCCGCCGCCGACGCCGGCGAGATCGACACGCATCAACATCCATCAGGCCTCGCTGCGCGCCATGCAGCGCGCCGTTCTCGAGCTGATCCCGCTGCCCGACTTCGTCCTGGTCGATGCCTTCCGCATCCCCGGCCTGCCGATGGCGCAGCGCGCCGTGGTCCACGGCGACGCGCGCTGCACGGCGATCGCGGCGGCGTCGATCGTCGCCAAGGTGACGCGCGACCGCATGATGGTCGAGCTCCATGCGACCGACCCGCGGTACGGGTTCGACCGCCACAAGGGCTACGCCACGGCCGATCACCTCGAAGCTGTCGCCCGGTTCGGCTACTCCGACGCGCATCGGCGGTCGTTCCGGCCGCATGTCCTCTTTGATAGGATGGATGGGTCGCCCTCCCCGCGCGCTCTGGTCCCTGGAGAACCTCGTGCCCCTCGATCGTGAAGATACGCTGAAAAAGGCGGAAAAGCTGCTTCGGCAGGGCCGGCTCGACAGCGCGATTGCCGAATATCTGCGCGTCGTCGAGGACCAGCCCCGCGATTGGAATACCGCCAATACGCTCGGGGATCTCTACGCGCGGGCGAACCAGCCCGCCAAGGCGGTCGCGCAGTATGCGCGCATCGCCGAGCATTTCTTCCAGGACGGCTTCTATCCCCGGGCCGCCGCCATCTACAAGAAGATCCTGAAGCTCGTCCCCGACGAGGAATCGGCCCAGCTCAAACTGGCGGACATCTCGGTCCGGCTCGGGCTGCTCAAGGACGCCAAGACCTACTACGGAGCGGTCGCGGCGCGCCGCCGGACCCGTGGGGACGCCCGCGGGTCCGACGAGATCGTCATCCTCCTCGGCACGGTCGATCCCGCCGACTTCGGCGCCCGGGCGGCCGCTGCCCGGGTGCGGGCGGGCGAGGGGGACGAGGCCGGGGCGGCGGCGAAGTTCCGGGAGCTGCACGCCGACCTGCTCGAGAAGGGGCGCGAGCCCGAAGCGCTGGAAGCTCTCCGGGAAGCGGTGCGGCTCAATCCTGGCGACACGGAGGGGCGCACGACGCTGGCGAAGGCGGCGCTGGCCTCGGGAGATCTGGAGGGGGCGCGCGGCTATCTGGATCGCGAGGCGGCGGGCAAGGATCCGGCGCTGCTCAACGCGCTCATCGAGGTCGAGCTCGGCGCCGGCGGATTCGCCGCGGCGGCGTCGCTCCTCACCGACATGCTCAAGGAAGCACCCGAGCGCCGCGACGAGATTCTCGGCTATGCGTGGCGGATTGCTCCATCCGACGCGGATGCGGCGTTCACGGTGGTCGACGCGGCCGCCGACGCCCTGATTGCCGCCACCGAGTTCGACCGGGCCGCCGGCGTGCTGCAGTCCTTCGTCGGGCACGCGCCGGCCCACGTGCCGGCGCTCCTGAAGCTCGTCGAAGTCTGCGTCGACGGCGGTCTCGAAACGGCGATGTACGAGACCCAGGCGCAGCTGACCGATGCCTACCTGGCAAGCTCCCAGGCCGCCGAGGCGCGGGTCATCGCCGAGGATCTGGTAGCGCGGGAACCGTGGGAGGCCGCGCACATCGAGCGGTTTCGGCGCGCCCTGGTCATGCTGCGCGTGCCGGAGCCCGACAGCGTGATCGCCGAGCGGCTGAGCGGGCAGACTCCGTTTGTTGCAACCGATCACTTCTGGGATGGCATCGGCGGAGACGCGCCCGCCGCCGCGCCGCCGCCCGTCCCCGCCGCGGCCGCCCCGCCGGCGCCGGCCGCCGCACCACCGGCGGCGCCGCCGCCGGACGCTCCGCGGGATGCCATGGAAATCGATTCTGACGACGATGCTCGGGGACCTGCATGGCGAGGCGGTGCCGGTGGCCGCGGCGGCGACGCCGCGAGAGAAGGCGACTCTGGACGAGGTTTTCGACGACCTCCGCGGCGACCCCACGCGCAAGGCTCCCGCCGATCAGTCGGAGCGGCTGATGACGATCGGCCGGACCTACCTCGACATGGGCATGTCGGAGGAGGCGATCAAGGCGCTGACGACGGCGTCGCGCGCGCCGCAGCAGCGCTTCGAAGCCGGCCGGCTGCTGGCCCGGCTCTATCGCGAGCAGGGGGATCTCGCGCACGCCATCGAGTGGATGGAGCAGGCGGCCCAGGCGCCGGCGCCGACCGCGGACGAAGGGCGCGGGCTGCTCTACGATCTGGCGGTGGCGCTCGAAGAGGCCGGGGAGGTCTCGCGGGCGCTGGCCGTTCTGCTCGAGCTCCAGTCGGAGGTCGGCGAGTACCGTGATGCCGGGGCGCGCGCCGCACGGCTGGCACGCGTCCGGGCGGGAGGCTGATATCTCCTTCTTCACGCGGTTCCTGTTCGCCGCCTACTTCCTGGAAGCAGGGCTCGTGCTCGTCGTCGCGCCGTGGTCCGCCTTCTGGGAGCGCAACTTCTTCGCCGCGGCGCTGCCGGTCGTCGCCCGCGTCGCGTCGAGCCCCTTCGTGCGCGGCGGGATCTCCGGGATCGGGGCCATTACCGCGATCGCCGGGTTCGTGGAACTGGCCGGCATGTTCGGCGCGCGCCGGGCGGCCGAACCGGAAACCCGTCGCAATGCCGAAGCGTGACCGGCCGCCAATCCTCTGCATGGTGTCCAAACGCGGGTCGGGCGGTCCATCCGCGCTGGTCGATCGCATCCGCGACGCCGCCCGTGCCGGCGTCGATCTCATCCAGATCCGCGAGCGCGACCTCGATGCGCGGGCGCTGCTGCAGCTGACGACGGACGCCCGGCGCGCCGTCGAAGGCACCGCCGCCCGCATCGTGGTCAACGATTGGCTCGACGTGGCGCTGGCCGGCGGCGCCGCCGGGGTGCACCTTCGGGGAGACTCGTTCGCGGCGGCGGACGCTCGCCGGCTCGCGGGCGAGAGCTTCCTGATCGGGCGATCGGTGCACTCGGAGGACGAGGCGGCCCAGGTCGAGGCGGACGGGGGGTGCGACTATCTCCTCTTCGGCACGGTCTTTCCATCGTCCGGGAAGCCGGCCGGCCATCCGGTCGCGGGGATGGACGCACTCGGGCGGGTTTGCGCCCGGGTGGCGCTGCCGGTCCTGGCGATCGGCGGCATCAATGAGGACAACGCGGCGGCGGCATTCGACGCCGGCGCCGCCGGGGTCGCCGGGATCGATCTGTTTGCGGCGGGGAATCTCGCCGCGCGGGTCGCGCGGCTGCGGTCGGCAGACGCCGGCCGGGGGTAGTGCAGGGGACACGGCAGATGGACACAGGATTCCGCTCACCGCTCATCGACTTCTTCAAGCGCGGAGAGGTCGCCCGCGACGTCCGGCAGATGGCGGCCGAAGGGGCGCTCGCGCCGCGGCCGCATGAGCAGCTGGCGCTGCTCGCCCTCCTTGTCGACGACTCGGATACCGAGATTGCGTCGCTGGCGGCCCGGACGCTCGAGGCGCTTCCCGAGGCGGCCCTGCGCGCCTTTCTCGCCCGCAGCGACGTGCCGGCGCAGATGCGCGACTTCTTCGCCGCCCGCGGCATCGCGCCGGGCGACCAGCCGGCGGCGAGCGCCGAGCAGCCGCTGATCGAGACCGCCGACGCGCCGCCGCCCGACGCGGCCGCCGCCGAGGAGGAGGACAGCACGCAGGTCCTGGCGTCCTTGCCGATTGTCGAGCGGATGAAGCTCGCCATGAAGGGCACCAAGGGGCAGCGCGCGCAGCTCATTCGCGACTCCAACAAGCTCGTCGCCGCCGCGGTCCTCAGCAGCCCCAAGCTCACCGAAAGCGAGGTCGAGGCGTTCGCGAAAATGGCCAACGTCAGCGAAGACACCCTGCGGACGATTGCGATGAACCGGACGTGGGTCAAGAACTACGGCGTGGTCGCCGGACTGACGCGCAATCCGAAAACCCCCGCCGCCATCTCGATGCAGATGCTGCAGCGGCTCAACGAACGCGACCTCAAGATGCTGGCGATCGATCGCAACGTCCCCGAGGCGGTTCGCCTGGCGGCGAAAAAATTCGTCAGGCCCAAATGACGCCGCTCAGCTCCGCTCGGGAGCGCGCGTGAACTCCTTCCGCATCTCCGCCAGTCCTTCCATGTAGACCGCCGCCCGGTGGCGCTCGTCCTCGGGCATCGCCTTCAGCAGGTCGATCGCCCGGTCGAAGTCGCGGCCAATCGTCGCCCGGGTGGCGGCGTAATAGAGCTTCTTGATCTCGTCGAGTCGGTCGCGGGGCATGGGCTGGTCCTCGTTCAGCGGCGCTGGCGCCGCAGCCCGGCGCGCAACGCCGCCGCCGGCTGCGTGTTGATGACGTCGCCCGCTTCGAGCCAGGCGCGGCGCGCGACGGTGATGCCGCGGCTGATACCGGCGAGGGCCGCGGGCGAATGGGCGTCCGAGCTGATCACGAGGCGGGCCCCGAGCGCGCGCGCCCGGCGCGCGAGGCTGTCGTCGAGGTCGAGGCGATCGACCTGGCAGTTGATCTCGAGCGCGACGCCGGCGGCGGCCGCCGCCGCGAAGACCCGCTCGACGTCGAAGGCATACGGCTCGCGCCGCAGGAGCAGGCGCCCGGTCGGATGGGCGAGGATGTCCACCCACGGACAGTCGATGGCGGCGAGCAGGCGATCGGTCATCTGCGCCGGCTCCTGGCCGAGCGCCGAGTGCACGGAGGCGACGACGAGATCGAGCTGGGCGAGGCAGTCGTCGGCGAGATCCATGCCGCCGTCCGGCCGGATGTCGCACTCGATGCCGGCGAGCAGCGTGATCCCTTCGAGGCGGGCATCCAGGGCGCGAATCTCGCGGGCATGCGCGAGCGCCGCGGTTTCGTCGAGCCCGTTCGCCATCGCCAGCGCCTGGCTGTGGTCGGTGATGGCGATGTACTCGAGGCCGGCCGCGCGTGCCGCCATGGCCATCGCTTCCACATCGGCGCGGCCGTCGGTGGCGGTGGTGTGCATGTGCAGATCCCCCCGCAGATCGTCCCGGCGAATCAGCCGCGGCAGCGTCCCGGCCTCGGCAGCGGCAATTTCGCCGCGGTACTCACGCAGCTCCGGCGGGATGAAGGCCAGCCCGAGATGGCGGTAGATGTCCTCCTCGGTAGCACCCGCCACCATCGCGTCGTCATCGATCCGGAAGAGGCCGTACTCGTTCAGCTTGAGGCCACGCTGGAGCGCGCGGTCGCGCAGCGCGATGTTGTGGGCTTTCGACCCGGTGAAGTACTGCTGCCCGGCGCCCAGACTCTCGCGCGGAACGAGGCGCAGGTCGGCCTGGAGTCCGCCGTGGAGGAGGACGCTCGACTTCGTCTCGCCGCGTCCGAGGACACGCTCGACCAGGCGGAAGGTGGTGAACCGATCCATCAGCTCCGGCGGTGCGCCGGCGGCGAGGATATCGAGGTCGCCGCAGGTGTCGCAGCCGCGCCGCAGGCTGCCGACGATGGCGATGGCGGCGGCAGGGGCTGCTTCACCGAGCTCGGCAAGGATCGCGGCCGCGATGTCGGCCGCGTCCGCGGCGAGCCGCCGGCCGGCGAAACGCTGGCGGTCCTCGAGGGCCTTCAGGATTTGCGCCTCCTTCTTCGCCCCCATGCCTTTCAGCTGCCTGATCCGGCCGTCCCGCGCGGCCCGTTCGAGGTCGTCCAGACTCCGGATCTGGAGGCCGCCGTAGAGGAGCGCGACGGTTTTCGGTCCGACGCCCTGCAGCCGCAGCAGCTCGAGAATCGTCGCGGGAAATTGCTGCAGGAGCTCCTGATGAAAGATGCACGCGCCGGTGTCGACGAGCTCGGCTATCCGAGCCGCGAGGTCCCTGCCGATGCCGGGAATGCCCATCCGCTCCGCGGTCGAGAGGCCGGCGATCCGCTCGGTGAGGTGCGCGGCGGTGTCGGCGGCATTCCGGTAGGCGCGGATCTTGAACGGGTTCTCTCCCTTGATCTCGAGCAGGTCGGCGATCTCGCCAAGAACGCGGGCGATGGCGTGGTTATCCATGCCGGAAGCCGGAACCAGCGGCGATGAGTCTTCGGGCACGGGGCAATTATAGGCAGCGCGGCTTATAATCGGCAGCAATGCCGTCGAAGGGGATTCGTCGCGAGATTGGCCAGCTGGTGATTGCCGGCTTCGCGGGGCATGCGGTTCCGGATGAATTGCGGCGGCTGGCGGCGGAATTCGACCTCGGCGGCGTGATCCTCTTTGCGCGCAACGTCGCCGAGCCCGAGCAGGTTGCGGAGATCGCGCGCGACGCCCGGGGGCTGGCCCGCGAGCTGCCGTTGTGGGTGAGCGTCGATCAGGAAGGGGGCCGCGTCGCGCGGCTCAAGAGCCCGTTCACCGTCTGGCCGCCGATGCGGACGCTCGGCCGGAGCGGCGACGACGGTCTGGCGGAGCGGTTCGCCCGGGCGCTGGCCGCGGAACTGCGGGCGGTCGGCATCTCGCTCGACTTCACCCCGGTGCTCGACGTCCTCACCAACCGCGACAACCCGGCGATTGGCGACCGCGCGCTGGCCGAGCGGGCGGAGGATGTGGCGCGGATCGGTACGGTTATCATCAAGACGTTGCAGGCCGAGGGCATCGCCGCCTGCGGCAAGCATTTTCCCGGGCACGGCGACACCTCGGTCGACTCGCATCACGAGCTGCCGCTCGTCGAGCACCCGCCGGACCGGATCGAGCGGGTCGAGCTCGTCCCGTTCCGCGCCGCCGATTGCCGCCGGCGTGGCCGGCATCATGACGGCGCACCTCCTCATCCCGGCGCTCGACGCCGAGCACCCGGCGACGCTGTCGCACCGGATTGTCACCGGCATGCTCAAGCAGGGCCTGGCGCATCCCGGCGTCGTCTTCACCGACGATATCGGAGATGGGGGCGATCAGCGCCCGCTACGGCACCGCCGAGGCGACGGTCGCGGCGATCGCGGCGGGCTGCGACATCGTGCTGATGTGCGGCACCGACCACGACGTCCAGATGGCGGCGATCGAGGCGGTCGTCCACGCGGTCGAGGACGGCACGCTCCCGTGGCAGCGGGTCGAGGATGCGCTGGCGCGGCACCGGCGCGTCAAGGAGCGGTTCCTGGCCTCGCCCCAGCCCCTGCCGCTTGGCGGCGCCGCGCTCCGGGCGGCGCTCGGCCGCGACGAACATCAGGCGGTGGCGGCCGACATGGCGCGGTTCGCGTAGCCGCATGCGCAAGCCGCGGGCGCTCCGCGAGGGGGACCGGATCGCGCTCGTCGCCCCGGCGAGTCCGTTCGCGCGCGACGACTTCGACGCCGGCGTCGCCGAGCTGCGCGCCGCTGGGCTTCGAGCCCGTGTTCGACGACAGCGTCTTCGCCCGCCGATCGCTACGTCGCCGGCCCGGCGGCGTCGCGCGCCGCCGCCTTCCGCAACGCCTGGCTCGATCCGTCGGTGGCGGCGCATCATCGCGGTGCGGGGCGGCTACGGCAGCGTCCAGATGCTGCCGCTGCTCGATGCCCGCGACTTCGCCGGGGTCGCGAAGGCCTTCATCGGCTACAGCGACAACACGTCGCTGCTCACCTGGCTCAATCAGGCCTGCGGCGTGGTCGCCTTTCACGGCCCGATGCTCGAAGGCCGGCTGGCGCGTGGCGAAGCAGGCTACGATCGCGACACGTTCCGCCGCTGCCTGTGCCGCGCCGAGCCGACAGGCGCGATCGCGCATCCGCTGCTCGAAACCCTGCGGCCCGGAGAAGCGGCCGGGGTGCTGGTCGGCGGCACGCTGACGCAGCTGGTAGCATCGCTTGGCACGCCGTACGCGTTCGACGCCGCCGGCCGGGGCGGTGCTGTTCCTCGAGGACGTCGCCGAACGGCCGTACCGCCTCGACCGGATGCTGACGCAGCTGCGCCTGGCGGGATGTTCGAGCGCGCCGCCGCGATCGTGTTCGGCGAGATGCCGGGATGCGACGAGCCCGGCGGCCAGCCGGCCGCCCGCGACGTCATCGTCGATCTGTTCGAGGGCTTCCCCGGACCGGTCCTGTTCGGCCTGCCCTCCGGCCACACCGACGGACCGACGCTGACGCTGCCGTTCGGCGTCCGCGCCCGCGTCGTCGCAGCGGCGCATCCCCGGCTGATCGTCGAGGAAGCGGCCGTGGTTGATTCGACCGAGTGAAAGAGGCGCCATTCCAACCATGAAACGCATCCACCTGATCGGCATCTGCGGCACCGCCATGGCGACGCTCGCCGCGCTGCTGCGCAGCCGCGGCTACGACGTCCGCGGCTCGGACCAGAACGTCTACCCGCCGATGAGTGATTTCCTGACCGCAGCAGGGCATCACCACACTCCAGGGCTACAGTGCCGCGCACATCACCGCCGACATCGACCTGGTCGTCGTCGGCAACGCGATCTCGCGCGGCAACGCGGAGCTCGAAGAAGTGCTCGACCGCAAGATCCGCTACTGCTCGCTGCCCGAGGCGGTGCGCGATCATTTCCTGTGGGGGGCGCGGTCGGTCGTCATCGCCGGCACCCACGGCAAGACCACGACGACGTCGCTGGCCGGCTGGGTGCTGACCCACGGCGGCGCCGATCCCAGCGTGTTCGTCGGCGGCATCGCCGAGAACTTCGACAGCAGCTACCGCGTCGGCGGCGGCCGCGAGTTCGTCATCGAAGGCGACGAGTACGACAGCGCCTTCTTCGACAAGACCGCGAAGTTCCTGAAGTACCTGCCCGACATCGCCGTCGTCAACAACATCGAGTTCGACCACGCCGACATCTACCCCGACCTCGACGCGATCCGCCTGGCGTTCCAGCGCTTCGTGAACCTGGTGCCGCGGCCGCGGCCTGCTGCTGCTCGGCGCCGACAGCCCGGAGGCGCTGGCGCTGCGGGCGCAGCGCGCGCTGCCGCGTCGAGACGTTCGGGCTGTCGCGAGCGGCGCCGACTGGCAGGCGCTACGACCTGCGGGCGTCGGCTGCCTCGACGCACGTTCGGCGTCAGGCGGCGCCGGCGAGTCGATCGGGCACCTTCGAGCTGCCGCTGCTCGGCGCCTACAACGTGCGCAATGCGCTGGCGGCGCTCGCCGTCGGGTGCGGCCGCCGGGCTGCACAGCGACACGATGGCGCGAGGCGCTGCGCACGCTTCCGCGGCGTCAGGCGCCGGCTGGAACTGCGCGGCACCGCCGCGGGCGTCGCGGTCTACGACGACTTCGCCCACCATCCGACGGCGATTGCCGAGACGCTCGACGGCGTCCGCTCGGCCTTTCCCGGACCGGCGGATCTGGGCGATCTTCGAGCCGCGCTCGGCGACCTCGTGCCGGCGGATCTTCCAGGAGGAGTTCGCGACGGCGCTCGCCAAAGCCGACCACGTCATCCTGCCGGCGGTGTTCCGCTCGACGCTGCCGGAGGACGAGCGGCTGTCGCCCGAGCAGCTGGTCGCCGACCTCCGGCAGAGGCAGGTCGACGCGCGCTACATCCCGGAGATCGACGACATCGTGACCGACGGTAGCCAGGGACGCCACGGCTCGGCGACCTGGTGATCGTCATGTCGAACGGCGGCTTCGACGACATCCACCACAAGCTGCTGGCGGCGCTCGAGGCGCGTCCGTCTCGAGGATAACGCGTGCGGATCGTCCCGGCCGGAGACGGCGCGCTGATCGTCGAGCTGCCCGGCGGCGTCGATCCCGAGGTCAGTGCGCGCGCCGTCACCCTCAAGGCCCGCATCGAGGCACGCTGCCCCGGACTGAAAGACGTCGTCGTCGCCTTCAACGCGCTGGCGATTTATTTCGATCCGCTCGTGCATCGACGTCGAGGCGCTGGAGAATGACGTGCGGAGTCTCGGCGACGACCTGCCGTCCGGGATCGCCACGGGACCGCGGGTGATTGAGGTGCCGGTCACCTACGGCGGGGAGGCGGGTCCCGATCTCGACGGAGGTCGCGGATCGCGCCGGCGTTTCCGAGTCGACTGTGATCTCGCTGCATGCGGGACGGAGCTACCGCGTCTACATGCTGGGCT
The DNA here is from genome assembly GCA_963750475.1 of uncultured Acidobacteriota bacterium. Lineage (GTDB taxonomy): Bacteria > Acidobacteriota > Vicinamibacteria > Vicinamibacterales > 2-12-FULL-66-21 > JALZOC01. Next base: position 3,314,290 of record CAVVQQ010000002.1, on the reverse strand, counting down.
TTGTCGCCGGGATTTGCTTATATGGCGCCCGTGGACCCGCGCATCGCATTCGCCGCGCCGGGATGTGCCGCGCGAGCGCGTCCCGGCCGGAAGCGTCGCCATCGCCGCCGGTCAGACCGGCATCTATCCGACCGAGAGCCCAGGCGGCTGGCACCTGATCGGCCGCACGGCGCTGCAGCCCTTCGACGTGTCGCGGGCCGAGCCCTGCCTGTTCCGCGTCGGCGACGAAGTCCGCTTTCAGCCGGTGGAGTGCTGACATGGCCCACCTGGAAGTCGTGCGGGGAGGGGCGCTGACGACGGTGCAGGACCTCGGGCGGTGGGGGTGGCAGTCGAGCGGCATCCAGGTCGCAGGGCCGATGGATCTGTACTCGCACCGGCTGGCGAACCGCCGCGTCGGGAACGAAGAGCAGGCGGCGGCGCTCGAGGTCACCGTCACCGGACCGGTTCTCCGGGCGAGCGGATCGATGGTCTGCGCCATTGCCGGCGCCGAGTTCGCGGTCGAAGTGAATGGCCGGCTGGTCGATGCGGCCGGCTTCGAGGTGCCCGACGCCGCGACCGTGCGGTTCGGCCCTCGTCGAGCCGGGGCGCGCGCGACCCTGGCGGTCCGCGGCGGGTTTGACCTGCCGGCGGCATTCGGCAGCCGCGCGACCAGCGTCGTCGGCCGCATGGGGCCCTTCGGAGGGCGGGCGGTGCGGCCGGGAGACCGTCTGCCGGTAGCCGATGCGCCCGTGGCTGGCCCTGCGGCCAGGCGCGGCCGCTGGCGCTGCCGGACGGCGGCGCGCGATTGCGGGTGCTGCTGGGGCCGGACGATCAGCGCTTCAGCGCGGCGGCGATTCTGGAACTGCGCGGCGGCCGGTTCGTCGTGACACCGCAGTCCAACCGCATGGGCTACAGGCTCGGCGGCGCGGCCCTGCCGGCGCCGTCGACGGAGGGCCTGCTCCCGTCGCCCACGCCGATGGGCTCCGTTCAAGTGACTCCTTCCGGGCAGCCCATCCTGCTGATGGCGGATCGGCAGACGACTGGTGGGTATCCCAGGATTGCCACCGTCATTGCCGCGGACCTGCCGCTCGCCGGGCAGCTCGCGCCAGGCGACTGGATCGAGTTCGTCGTGTGCAGCCGTCTGGCAGCGCGAGAGGCGCTGCTGGCGCGGGAAGCGGCACTCCAGGGGGAGCCGTGCTGAGCCTGTTCGAGCGGCGCTGCCGGGAGGCGTTCGGCGCGGAGCGGCTGCGCCACGCTGTGCCGTTGGCGCCGTTGACGACCTTCAAGGTCGGCGGACCCGCCGAGTGGCTGCTGCAGCTGCACGCCGAAGAAGACATCCGGCTGGCAATGGTGATAGCTCGTGAGGCCGGCGTTGCGGTTACGCCGATCGGCGGAGGACTCGAATCTGCTCGTCGCCGACGAGGGGGTCGAGGGGCTGGTCATTCGCGTTCACGGCGGAGATGTCCGGGCGCTGGAACCGTCGCGGATTCGCGTCGACGCCGGCGTCACGATCAACGGTCTGGTGCGCTGGACGGTGGGTCGCGGGCTGTCGGGCATCGAGGCATGGGCAGGCACGCCAGGCACCGTCGGCGGTGCGGTCTTCGGCAACGCACACTTCCAGGGGCGGCTCATGAGCGAGCTGGTGCGGCAGGTGCGTGTCGTCTCCGCGGACGGTCTGGTGACGGACATCGACGCCGCGGCGATGGAGTTCGGCTACGATTTCAGCCGGCTGCATCGGACCGGCGAAGTGGTGGTGTCGGCGGATCTTCGCGGTGTCCACGGGGGAGCCGGGCGCGCTGCGCGCGGTCGCCCGCGAGTCGCTCGCCTTCCGCAAGCGTACCCAGCCGCTGGAGTCGCCGAGCGCGGGCTGCGTGTTCCGAATCCCTCTCCCGGCGACCCGGTGCCGGATGGCATCCCGCCGTCCGCCGGTGCGCTGGTCGACCGCGCCGGGTTGAAGGGCGCGCGAAGCGGGCGCGCGCTCGTCTCTCCCGCGCACGCCAACTTCATCGTCAACGAGGGCGGCGCGACGGCGGCGGAGATCCGCGCGCTGATCGACCGGTGTCAGGCGGAGGTGCAGGCCAGATTCGGCGTGACGCTGCGCGAAGAGGTCGTCTATCTGGGATTCCGCGGATCCCCGCATGCATGAGGGGCAGTGAATGGCAAAGCTGAGGATTGAGGGCGGCCGGCGGCTGTCGGGGCGGATTACGGTCGAGGGCAACAAGAACTCCGCCCTGCCGCTGATGGCCGCGTGCCTGCTGACCGAGCGCGAATGCGTGCTGACCAACGTGCCGAGGATCCGCGACGTCGATGTGCTGGCCGAGCTGATGACGCGGCTGGGAGCGTCGATTGAGGGGCGGGGCACGTCGACGCTGCGCATCACGTGCGCGCGCGTGACGAGCGACACGCCCGATCCGGCAGCTGGTTGGCCGGCTGCGCGGCTCGGTCCTGCTGCTCGGCCCGCTGCTCGCCCGGTGCGGCTCGGCGCGCCTCGCGCCACCCGGGGGTGATTTTCCGACCCGCCGGACCATCACGACGCACCTCCAGGCGCTGGCGGCGATGGGCGCCGTGCAGCGCGACGAAGCCGGCTACGCCCTCGACGCCCCCGACGGGCTGTCGGGGGCGTCCTTCTATCTGGACGAGGCGTCGGTGACCGGGACCGAAACCGCCCTGCTGGCGGCGGCGGCCGCCACCGGTCGGACTGAAATCCGCCACGCCGCGATGGAGCCGCATGTCGTCGAGCTCTGTCGGTTCCTGCGCGCGATGGGCGTCGCGATCGAAGGGGAGGGCACCTCGACGCTGCGGGTCGAGGCGCCGGCGCGGCTGGGCGGCGCGGCGCATCGCCTCGACGGCGATTACATCGAGGCCGGAAGCTGGGGCGTCACGGCGGCAATCACCGGCGGAGAGATCGAGGTCATGGGCGCCCGGACCGCCGACCTGGAGGTCGTAGCCGCGCCGTTGCGCAAGATGGGCCTGCGCTGCGCCTACGCCGACGACCGCCTCGTCGTCGAATCCTCGACGCTGACGTCCGCCGGGCGGATTACCACCGGCCTGTGGCCCGGCTTTCCGAGCGACATGGTCAGCCTGGTGACCGTTCTGGCGACGCAGGCCGAGGGCCGCACGCTGGTGCACGACTGGCTCTACGAGCTGCGGCTGTTCGCGCTCGAGCAGCTCAGTGCGATGCGCGCCGATTTGTTTCTGTGCGATCCCCATCGGATCATCGTCAGCGGTCCGGCCAGACTGCGCGGACGCGATCTGGACAGCCGCGACCTCCGCTCCGGCATGGCCCTCATCGCCGCCGCCCTCGCCGCGGAGGGAGAAGTCACCGTGAGCCCCCTCGAGACCGTCGAGCGTGGCTACGCCTCGCTCGTCGAGCGCCTGCAGTCCCTCGGCGCCTCCGTCACCCGCGAGGGGGACACTCATCTTTAGGCTAAGTTGTTGAATCTATTGAGGGAGTTCAAGAAAGCCCCCTGATCGGCGCCGATCGAGGGGGGTGATCGCCAATCCGCTTGAAGTTCAATGCTTTAGCCTAAAGATGAGTGTCCCCCTGGGGGGCTTGAAAATGCTCAGCAGACCGTGAGATGGGCTCACGCTGGGCAGCCCTGGGCTAGAGCGTGGCTAGCGCTGGGGCTTCCTGACCGGCGGGGTCGTCGTGGACGGCGGGGGAGTCGACTGCAACGGTTGCGGGAAGGATGGCGCGGCGTCGGGCGGCGTCACACCCGGCTGCGGCGGTCCCGGCAGGGTCAGGGCCGGGACGTCGTCCCGATCGCGGGGTGGCATTTGCAAGCCGGCCGGCAGTTCGACGAGAGCGCCGTTGGAGTCGCGGCCGAGCCGGAACGGCCGCAGGTCCGCCTCGCTCAGGTCGAGGACCCGGACGATATGCGGTGTCAACGTCAGGATGATGTCGGTCTGCTGGGATTCCTTGCGGTGATTGCCGAACAGGTGGCCGATGAGCGGCAGGTCGCTCAACCCCGGCATGCCTGCCAGCACGGTCCGCTCATCGTCGCGAATGAGCCCCGCCAGCATGTTCGTCTCGCCGTCCTTCAGCCGGATCGTCGTCGTTGATCTCGCGATTGCCGAACGTCGGCAGCCCGCCGAACCCCGTCCCGGAAATGCTGCTCAGCGAGATCTTCAGCGCCAGCGTCACCTCGTCGTCGTGATGCATGCGCGGCGTGATGTCGATGTTGACGCCGATGTTCTGGTAATCGAACGAGGTGATCGGCTGCTGGTTGATGCCGCCCGTCGCAATCGGCGCGAACGTCGTCACCGGGATCGGGACGCGGTCGCCGAACCGCGCCTGCGCGGTCAGCCCCTCGGAGGTGCGGAGCTGCGGGTTGGCGAGCGTCCGGGTGTTCGCGTCGTTCTTGAGCAGCCGGTAATAAATCCCCGGCACGCCGGACAGAAAGACATCGGACTGCGTCAGATTGCGCAGCGTCTGCAGCGTCATGTTGCTGCGGTTGACGTCGACGGACCCGGTGATGCCCGGCAGGGCGTCCGACCCCGGGCTCGAAATCTGCAGCCCGTACTCCTTCAGTCGGCTGCGGTTGACCTCGAGCAGCTCCACTTCGATGACGACCTCTGGACGCGCCTTGTCGACCGCCGCGATCAGTCGCGCCGCCGCGGCAATTCTCTCCGGCGTGTCCTTGATGGCGATGGCGTTGGTCGCGGTGATCGGCGAGATCTGCCGGACGTCGACGACGACGCGCAGCAGGTCGATGACCTCCTTGATGTCGGCGTTGCTCAGATAGAACGTCCGGACGACGGCCTCCTCGGTACTCGCGCCGCTTGGCCGGCGTATCGGGGACGACGGTGATGGTGCGCGGGGCGGTCATCCGGTAGAAGGTGTGGGTGCTGGCGGTGACCGAGGCGAGCGCATCCTGCAGCGTGATGTTCCGGAGGTCCACCGTGATCGGCGCGTCGCGAAATCCCGGATCGAAGACCACGTTGACGTCGGTCAGCCTTCCGAGCGCCCGGAAGACCATGCCGCTGCCGGCGTTGCTGAAGACGAGCGAGTCGGGAAGCTTCGAGACCCTCGGGGAGATCGAGGCCGGCGGGCGCCAGATCGCGCGAGCGCTCGATCAGCGCCTGGAGCTCGGTCTTGCCTTCGTGTGACACGGCGAGCCGGGTCCGCAGCTTCCGCCGCGTCTCCCGCAGCGCGTCGTCGACGTCGGCGGCCGCCGGGTTGAGCTCGGCGGCGAGCTGGAACTCGCTGAGCGCCTCCGCGAAGCGCTCCACGGCCTGCAGCCGGCGGCCGCGAAAGTAGTGATCCTGGGAGGCACGCAGCCGGGCGCGATCGAGCGCCAGCTGCGCGGTCCGGTCATCCGGCCTGGCGCGGACGCTCTTGGTGTATTCGACGACGGCGCGATCGTAGTCCTGGGCGGTTTCGGCGCGCTGACCGGCGCGGTAGGCGGACGTGGTCGCGCAGGCGCTCGCGAGGATCGCCGCGAGGAGCAGCATCCCCCGGCACGAGGCGCCGCGGTGATTACCGGGCGGGATCGGCATGGTTGGTGACGTCCGCGCCGCGCGGAATCTTGAAGTCGAACGCCTTGTCGGTCAGGCCGATGTTCTCGCGCATGTTCGAAAACCGGAACGTCGAGCGCCCGCCCTGGCTGTCGGCGGCGCTGAGGGTGCTGATCTGCAGCGTGCGGCGGTCGACGACGAGCTGCAGCCAGTCGTAGTCGCGCTCCGGCAGACGCGGCTCGCAGGCGCAGCGTGTAGGTCTCGGCGCTGCCGCCCTCGACGTAGCTGACCTTGAAGTCGCGCGCCAGGTTGCCCTTGCCGACCAGGAACAGCACGGCGGTCGTCGCCTGGTCTTCGTCCGGGACCGGGCTGATGACGACCTGGTTGTCGGCGGGGATGTACAGGTAAATCCGGCGGCCGTCCGAGACGAACACCTTCGGTTCCGGCTTCTTGTAGTCCCAGCGCATGCGCCCGGGCTTCTTGACCTGGAGGACGCCGCTCTCGGACTGCTTCTTCCGGAGGAGTCCCCCCTCGGACTCGTGCACGAAGTCGGCGCTGAAATCGTGAACGCTGTCGTAACGCTTCTGCAGGGCCGCGGCCAGTTCCTGCGCGGGCGGCCGGGTCTCGGCGGCGGCGCCGCGTGCAGCGGGAGCCTGCGGTCCGGGTGGCACCGGAGACAGCAGCAGCGCAACCGCCAGAAGGGGTAGGAATGTCATGTGGCGTCAATCAGTTGACGGTGATTCATCTTAGCACGCAGGTGCCGGCCTGGCCGGCGTCAGCGCCGGCGCTTGGCGGCGACGAAGGCCACGATCTCGGCAAGCGGCCGGGTGTTCAGGACGTGCCGCGGCTCGACCCACCCGCGGCGGGCCGTGCCGATGCCGAGCGCCATCTGACGGCCCAGGGCCGCCGCCCGGTGGCAGTCGCTGTCGATCGTCAGGGTCACCCCCGCCGCGATGGCCTGACGCGCCTGCTCGCCGTCGAGATCGAGGTGCGACGGCGCGCCGTCGACTTCGAGCGCTGTTCCGGTCTCGGCCGCCGCTTCGTAGACGGCCTCGAAGTCGAGGGCATAGCCCGGCCGGCGCCCGACGAGGCGATTGGCGGGATGAGTGATGACGTTGACGAGCGGATGGCGGATGGCCCTGAGGCAGCGGCGCGTCAGCGTGCGCGCATCCTGATTGGCCGGGTCGTGCAGTGAAGCGAGCACGAGGTCGAGCGGTTCCAGCACCGCGTCCTCGAAGTCGAGCCGCCCATCCGGCATGATGTCCACTTCGATCCCGTGCAGAATCCGCATCCGGGGATACTGCTCGCGGACGGCCTCGATCTCGTCGCGCTGGCGGGTCAGGTCGGCGCGGCTGAGCGTCCGGCCGGCCGCGGCGCGTTCCGAATGGTCGGTGATGGCGATGTATTCGTAGCCGAGCGCCGCGCCGGCGGCCGCCATCGCGGCGAGGGTATCGGCACCGTCGCTGCGCGTGGTGTGCATATGCAGGTCGCCGCGGATGTGCTCGCGCTGCACGAGGTCCGGCAGCCGCCCCGCCGCCGCGGCCTCGATCTCGCCGGTCCCCTCGCGGAGCTCGGGGGGAACCGGGCGCAGCCCGGCGTGGGCGTAGACGGTCTCCTCCCGCGGCGCGAGCGGCGGCCGGCCGCGGCGCAGATGCACGGCGCGAAGGTGCGCCTGGGATCCGGTGGCGCTGAACAGGACCGTGCCGTACTCATCGGGCGCCGCGATCCGGACATCCACTTCCGCCTGTTGCGTCTGAATGATCGCCCGTCGCCCGGTCCGGTGCAGGAGAGCGTCGACTCCGGGCATGAGGACCAGAGCATCGATTGCCGCCGCCGGATCCGGAGCGCGGCCGACAAGAACCAGCGCGCCGACCAGCGATTCGAACCGGCGGACCCCGCCGGCGGGAGTCAGGAGATCGACTGAGGGGCTGGCGCGCGCGATTGCCGCCGCGACGCCCTCGAGGACATCGCTGGCGCGGCCGAGGGGGATCGGGCGCGCCTCCCGAGCCAGGAGTATGGCGGCTTCGCGGAGGCGCTGCTCGAGACCGCCCACCCCGGCCTGCGCGATCCGGCCGTCGTCCAGGGCGGCCTCCAGGTCGGGCAGCGTCGCGACGCCGACCCGGCGGACGAGCTGCATCGCTTCGCTCGTGGAGAGCGCCGCCTGCTCCAGCAGCTGTCGCACGAGCAGCGGAACGCCGCTCCGCGCCGCGACCAGGGCCGCTTCGGCACCGCCTGCCAGCAGCTCGCGGAGGCGGGCCTGGGCGTCCGGATCGAGATGGGGGAGGGCTCCCAGCGGCCCGCGGCCGGCGCCGCTGACGACGGCTGCGGCCTGGTCTGGCGCGAGCGTCCGGATGGCGGCGGCCGCGCTCCTGGACGCGGCCGCGTCGGCGTCGGCGCCACGAATCTCCAGCAGATCGGAGAGCGCGTCGAGTGCGGCGGGGAGACTCACGCCTTGCCCGGAGCGGCCATCGGGGCGGCAAGCTGCGGCGCGCTCTTCCGGGCGGTCGGGAGCCGGGCCGCCGCCCACGCGGCAATGCCGCCCTGGAGCACACGCACCCGCCATCCCTGGCGCATCAGCTCGAGCGCCACGCGTTCGGCGACAATCTCATCCGGATCCGAGTCGTAGAGGACGATGTCGCGGTCGCGGGGCAGCGCTGTCAGGAGGGCATCCGGCGCGAGCCGGAGGGCGCCGGGCAGGGTGATCGTGCTGTGTTCGTAGGGGTACTCTGAGCCGGACGTCAACGATGAGCGGCGCAGGGGACGGTGCGGCGCCGGCGGCCTCTCCGAGCAGGCGTTCGAGGTCTTCTGTCGTTACCCGCGGGACCACCATCCCGTGTATTGTCGCCAGCCGCCTCGCGGGGTGTCAACCGGCGCGGTGCGCGTGCAAGTTCCATCCTCGCTCAGCAGCGAGGCCGGCCTTCAGGCCCGCGCCCGGTGCGCGTGGTGCCCGTCGTGCTCAGCGCCGTGCACCAGCCACCCCTGCGAGCGGCGTCCGCAGGCGACACACCGCAGGAACATCGCCCCACCATCGCATGAGACGCTGTAATCGTGGCCGGTGACGTAACAGCTGATCCAACTCCACATAAAGCACCCTTCCAGATAATCGGTACTGCCCCTGAGGCAAAGGAAATGCCAGAACGGGGGGCGTCTGCCCTACGTGAAATCGTGCGCAGAATCGTGCGGCATGAAACCGATCGACCGATGCCGATCCGGCTGATCGTGTGCCAAAGGTGTCACCGGGATCACGGTCCTGTAATCCCGGCACTGCCGACCGACGCTTATGGGGACTTGGTGAAATCGACGGCGGCCGCCGCGGGAGCGTCGGCGCGCACGATGGTCGTGATGCTCCGTTCGCCGAGCTGCGGGTGCCGGAAGACGACGTCATGGGTACCGAGCGGGACGCGCAGGGCCGCGATCGGCGTATCACCGACTTTCTTGCCGTCGATCCACACTTCCGCCCAGGGCAGCGCGTTGAGATTGAGCGCCCCGGTGGGCTGAAGATTGATGGAACGTTCTTCCCCGGCCTGGATGTCCACGGCCTGGCTGCTCGAGTAGCCGAGATCCCGGTTGGTGAAGGTCAGCTGGTGCCGTCCCGGCGGCAGCATCAGGCGTCCGTCCTCGCTGGTGCCGAGCGATCGGCCGTTCTCGGCGATGTCCATCACGACCGGCGCAAAGACCGCGATCCATCCCGAGAACACCGCGACATCGAGTGACGCGGTCTTTCCTTCCTCGACGTGGACGTTTCGTCTGATCGATCCCGAGGCCGTGACGAACGTCACGACATGCCGTCCGACAGGGACCTTCTCGAGGGTCAGCGGCGTTTCTCCGGCAGGGACCCCGTCGACCAGCACCTTCGCCCCGGCGGGCTTGGTTTCGAGCGCAATCGAGCCGCTCGGCGCCACCGGAGAGACCGGCCCGGGGGCCGGATCCGGCGCGGCGGCGGTGCTCGGCGCCGGTCCATTGCTTCGCAGATAGGGACGCGCCACCACGACCACGAGCGCGGCCACGACCACCGCCGCGGCGGCGCCGATTTTCCATCGCGAGGACGGCAGCGGCATGTGCCCGCGTGTGACGTAGGGCAGGCCGGTCACGTCCTCCGACGGTTCCAGCTCACGGTATCGCGGCGCCGGGGCATACCCGGAAGGGGCATCGGCCTTGATCCGCACCGGGGCGGCGAGCGGGCCCGGCTGGGGCGGCTCGCCAGGATCCGCGGCGAGCGCCTCGAGCGACGCGGACCAGGACGGCGATAGCGGCTCGCGAGGATCGCCGACCGGCGGATAGTAGGGCATAGCGGCTGGCGCCGCCGGGAGTCTGGTGGTCTCAGCCGCCGGCGGCCACGCCTCCGGCGCGGGCGTTGACGGCCGGGGCGGCGGCGCGCCGGTCACTTCGGCGGGTGGTGCCATGATCGGAGGGGTGGGGGTCGGCGCGGCGCCAGCCTTGCCGCGATTGCGTCCGCCCTTCTTGCGCCGTTTCCGCGACGAGACTGGAGGGTCGATGACGGCCGGCGGCGCTGGTCTCTCGTCGGGTGGCGCCCCCGCGCCATGGGCGACGCCTCGCGCGTCTGCACCGGGGGTCTCCGCCGCCGCCGGTTCGCTTCGGGTCGGATCAGGGCTGGCCGGTGGAAGGAGCATTGATTCGAGCGGAGCCGCGGCAGCCGTGTCGGCCGGACCCGGGTCGACGGGGATCGGATCGGCCTCCTGTGACGGGATCTGATCGGGCGGGGATCCGGCCGGTTCGATGACCTCGATGGATGGCGCGGGTGCCGCCGCCGACACGGACGATTCCCACGTGGCAGTCTCGTCACCCAGGTCATACACGGGCGGTTCCGCCGCGGCCGGCAGAGACGCCGCTAACTCCGGTCCCTGATCGTCGAGGTCGAGATCGAGCTCGAACTCGAGCGCAGCGCTGGCGATTCTCGCCGCGTCGCCGGCTTCACCCTCCTCGACCTTGTGCTCGTCCTCCCGCGGACTCTCGAAGACTGGACTCTCGCAATCCGGGACCACCTCGAACGCCAGGGCGTCGAGATCCGCCTCGAGCCCGATCGGATCAGCCGATGACTCGAGGGCCTGATTGCTGTCGGCGGCGAACCCGGCCAGAGCGGCCCGGCACTGCGCCAGGCCGATTTCATCGGCGATCCGCCGGACGGCGTCCACGGCTTCGTCAGCCCCGGCAAAAGGGCTGCGGCCGGGCAGGGGAAGGGTGCGCTGCAGGAAGCTCTGGATGCCGGCGGCGAATGGCCCGCTGCCGCGGATGTGCGCGACCTCGATGATTTCGGCCACCATGCCGGCCAGGCTGTTCATGCCTTCGTCCAGGCTGAGGGGGCGGCCGGTCACGAGAGTCACCGCGGCAAGCGCGGCCTGCGAGATGTCGGCCGTGAAGTCGAAAGCCCCGGCGCTGGCATCCGCGGGCACGACAATCCCGAGCTCCCGCCACAACCGGGAAGTGGTCCAGCCCAGTCGCTGCAGCGCATGACCGTAGATCCAGTCGAGCAGCACGACCTGGCCGGCCGGCGTAATCACGGTCCGTCCGGGACCGATCGCGCCGTGCGCGAACCCGAGGGTCGTGTGGAGCGCCGAGAGCGCCGGCAAGACCTCGAGCAGGTAGCCGATGGCGGCATCGAGACCCGGGGCGGGCTGCCCGTCCGCGGCAGGGGCGGCGAAGCCGTCCATCAGGTCGGACAACCGGTTTCCCTGGAGGTACTCGGAGACGACCACGACCGCGCCGCTGTCCGGGTCGCGCTCGATTCCCTGGAGCCGCGCGAAGCGCTCGTCATCGAAATCGGCGGCGTGTCCCAGCCGCTCGACGATCGCCCCCTGGAAGGCCCAGAGCTCCGGCCGGAGGACCAGGCGCTCGAGGAAGCCGCCGGTCTCGCGGTCGAAGGCGAGCGCCCGCCGGCCCAGCCCGTCTCCGTAGCCGGAGGAGCTCAGCGAACCGGCGGGGAAGTCTGGTGTCTCGGGCATCGGGGCGCGCGTCATCGTCCTGCAACCCCCGCACCACTAAAGCAGAGCTTCTGGCGCGGGATGTCGGGCGCCAGCCCGGCCGGGAGCGCGAGTGGGAGAATGGGAGGCATTATCCCCGGAACGTAACGCGCTGGCCAGTACCCGTCATTTTGTGCACTTCTGAGCGGTCCTGCGGCGTGAATGCGGCGGGAAACCGTCCGGCGCGTTGCGCCGGCCGGATCGCGCGTGCTAGAATTCCCTTTCGTGCCCGGCCGGAGAGCGCCTCCGTGCAGGGTCACGACACCTGAAGAGCAGGGGCGCGTAGCTCAGCTGGGAGAGCGCTGCGTTCGCAATGCAGAGGTCGGGAGTTCGATCCTCCCCGCGTCCACCATCCTCCGCTCACGGTCACGCCGCATCACCGCCATCCTCATGAACTTCCGCGAACGCCGCTGAGATGACCCGAATCGGAGTGCTCACGGGCGGCGGCGACGCGCCCGGGCTGAACGCGGTGATCCGCGCCGTCGTCAAGTCGGCGGCCTCCTGCGACTGCGAGGTCGTCGGGCTCGAAGACGGCTTCGACGGCCTGCTCGAGAGCAACCGCTGGCGCCGGCTGGGCGCCGCCGACGTCACCGGCATCCTCCGAATCGGCGGCACCATTCTCGGGACCGTCAATCGCGGCAACCCGTTCGCGGCCCCGGTGGCGACGTCGAGCGGTGTGCGCAACTACCAGGATCGCTGCCTGGAGATGTTCGGCGAGCTGAAGCTCGACGGTCTGATTGTCATCGGCGGCGACGGCACGCTGAGCCTCGCTCACGAATTCCACTTGCGCGGTCTGCCTCTGGTCGGTGTCCCCAAGACCATCGACAACGACATTGTCGAAACCACGAATACCTTCGGCTTCGACACGGCCGTCAGCTTCGCGACCGACGCCATCGACCGGCTGCACACGACAGCCGAGGCGCATCACCGGGTGATGGTGGTGGAGGTGATGGGCCGTCATGCGGGATGGATTGCGCTCTACGCCGGCGTGGCCGGCGGCGCCGACGTCATCCTGATTCCGGAAATTCCGTACGATCTCGACAAGGTCGCGGCGAAGATCGCGGCCCGCGAAGCGCGCGGCGCCCGGTTCAGCATTGTCGTCGTCGCGGAGGGGGCCAAGCCGGTCGGCGGCGAGGCGTCAATCGTCCGCGCGGCGCACGGAGAGTTCGTCGAGCGGCTGGGCGGCGCGGCGGCGCGGATCACCCCGGACCTGGAGCGCCTCACCGGCAAGGAAGCGCGCTCCGTGGTTCTCGGCCACCTCCAGCGCGGCGGCTCGCCGACCAGCTTCGATCGCATCCTGGCGACGCGGTTCGGCGCCCGGGCGGTGGAGTTGCTGACGACCGGCCAGTTCGGGACGATGGTCGCGTTTCATCCCCCCGACATTGTCGCCGTGCCGCTCGAGCGGATCGTCGGGCGGACGCGGACGGTCCCGCACGCCTTCGACGTGCTGCGGACGGCGCGGGCGATGGGCATTTCGATCGGCGACTGACGCCCCTCAGAGGTATTTGAGGGCGCCGCCGGTGTTGAAGACGACGACCGTGTGGTCGCGTTCGATGCGCCCCTCGGCGCGCAGCTGCCGGACGGCGTGCAGCGCGGCCCCCCCCTCGGGGGCGGCGCTGATGCCCTGGCGGGTGCCGAGGTCGCGCATCCCGCGCACCATCTCGTCGTCCGACACCGCGAGGGCGGTGCCGCCGCTCGCCCGGACGGCGCGGAGCACGAGGAAGTCGCCGATCGCCTTCGGCACGCGCAGGCCGTCAGCGACGGTGCGGGCGTTCTCCCACGGCACGGACCGCTCGGCCCCCTCATCGAAGGCCCGGACGATCGGCGCGCAGTGCTCGGCCTGGACCGACACCATGCGCGGCCGCGTGCCCGGCGCTTTCCAGCCGATCGCGCTCCATCTCCTCGAACGCCTTCCACATCCCGACCATGCCGGTGCCGCCGCCGGTCGGATAGATGATCCAGTCGGGGAACGTCCACGCCATCTGCTCGCCGAGCTCGTAGGCCATGGTCTTCTTGCCCTCGATCCGGTACGGCTCCTTGAGCGTCGACACGTCGTACCAGCCGAGCGGCCGGCCGCGTCTCGGCGGCGATCCGTCCGGCATCGGTGATCAGGCCGTCGACGAGCGTCACCTCGGCGCCGTACAGCTCGCACTCGCGGATGAACGAGCGGCTTGACGTCCTTCGGCATGAAGACCTTCGCCGCGAGTCCGGCGGCCGCGGCGTAGGCCGCCATGGCGTTGGCGGCGTTGCCCGCCGACGGCACCGACGAGCGTCGCGCGCCCCGAGATGCGCCGCCCGCGTCACCGCGGCGGAGAGCCCGCGGGCCTTGAAGGAGTTGGTCGGGTTGAGCGACTCGTCCTTGACGAACAGCCGCTCGCAGCGCCGAGCTCTTCGCCGAGCCGCGCGCGCGTGGAGCAGCGGCGTCCAGCCTTCGCCGAGCGTCACCGGCGTCTCGCCGTCGAAGAGCGGCATCAGCTCGCGGTAGCGCCACATCGTCGGCTCGCGGCCGGCCAGCGATTCGCGCCGCCAGGCGCGCGCCGCGGCGAGGTCGTAGCGCGCCAGCAGGGGAGCGCCGCAGGTGCAGAGATGCTGCTCGACGCGCGGGTCGTACGGCTGTGCGCCGCACGGGACGCAGCACTCGAGATGGGAGAACCACGACATCGGGAGCGTCGAGCCCTTGTCGGAGCAGCTCGGCGTCCTTCTTCTTCTGCAGGTCGTCGATCGTCGTGATGTGCTGATCGGTGATCTTCTGCACGTCGTCGAGGCCGCGCCGCTCGTCGTCTTCGGAGATGGCGTGGTCCTTCAGCAGCTTCTTGAGCCGGTCGTTGGCGTCGCGGCGGACCTAGCCGGACGGCGTTGCGGCCTTCCTCGGCATGCTTGTGGACGATCCGCGACAGCTCCTTGCGGCGCTCCTCGGTCAGCGACGGAATCGGGATGCGCACGACCTTGCCGTCGTTGGTCGGATTGAGGCCGAGGCTGGAGGCGCGGATCGCTTTCTCGATCGCCCCCATCAGCGACGGGTCGAACGGCTGCGCGAGATCAGCGTCGGCTCGGGGATCGACAGCGACGCCACCTGGTTGAGCGGCATCATGCGCGCCGTACGCCTCGACGTGGACGGTGTCGAGGATGCCGACCGAGGCGCGTCCGGTCCGGACGCCGCCGAGCTCGCGGCGGACGTGATCGAGCTGCGCCTCCATGCGCTTCTTGACTTCCGCGAACAGTCCCTTGAGATCGCTGACGTCCATGTATCTGCTCCAGCGATGTGTGGAACGGTCGCGCGGCAGCGCCGCGGCGGTCCGGATCAGGCCCTGACGTTCGTGCCGACGGCTCGCCCATGATCACGCGGCGCAGATTGCCGCGCGGTGCGCAGGTTGAAGACGACGATCGGCAGCTTGTTGTCCATGCAGAGCGAAATCGCGGTCGCGTCCATGACCTTGAGCCGCTGCTCCAGCACCTTCAGATAGGAGATTTCCTGGAACTTCGTCGCCTGCGGATCGAGCATCGGGTCGGCGGTGTAGATGCCGTCGACCTTGGTGCCCTTGAGGATGACGTCCGCCTTCATCTCCATCGCCCGCAGCGCGGCGGCGGTGTCGGTGGTGAAGTAGGGGTTGCCGGTGCCGGCGGCGAAGACCACGACGCGGCCCTTCTCGAGATGGCGGACGGCGCGGCGGCGGATGAACGGCTCGGCGACCGCGCGCATCTCGATCGCCGTCGCGACCCGCGTGACCACCCCGACGTGCTCGAGCGCGTCCTGGAGCGCCAGCGCGTTGATGACCGTCGCCAGCATGCCCATGTAGTCGGCGGTGGCGCGGTCCATGCCGCGGGCGCTGGCGGCGAGGCCGCGGAAGATGTTGCCGCCGCCGATCACGACCGCGGTCTGCACGCCCAGCTGCTGGATCTCGCGGATCTCCTTGGCGATCTGGGTGGCGACGATCGGGTCGATGCCGAACTGCTGCTCGCCCATCAGGGCTTCGCCGGACAGCTTCAGCAGGATGCGACGGAACGCGGGTCGGACATATCGGCGGATTATAGCGGAGACCGCGACGTGACCGTCGCGTCGGCGGCGCATTCGATGATCGATACCGCCGGACCGACAGGGCAGACGGCGGTGCCACTGCCCTCGAACGCGTTGAGCCTGGGCTACGCGTCTCGCCGAGCTTGAAGCGCGCGAAGCGCGGGAATCGCGATGTTCTCGCCCATCTTGGCGATGGCGGCGCTGACGAGCTGTCCGATGGTCAGCTTCGGATCGCGGATCGACGGCTGGTCGAGCAGGCAGACCTGCTCGTAGAAGCCATTGAGCTTGCCCTCGACGATCTTGTCGATGACCGCGGCGGGCTTGTTCTGGCCTTCCATCTGCGCAGCGGTAGATCGGCGCGCTCGCGCTCGATCACGTCGGCCGGCACGTCCTCGCGGCGCACGTACTGCGGGCTGGCGGCGGCGATGTGCATGGCGATCTCGCGGGCCAGGCCTGGAAGTCCTCGGTGCGGGCGACGAAGTCGGATTCGCAGTTGACTTCGACGAGCACGCCGATCTTGCCGCCCATGTGGATGTAGTGGCCGATCATGCCCTTCGTTGGTCGAGCGCCCGGCCTTCTTCGTCGCGCGTCGCCAGCCCGCGCTTGCGCAGGATGGTCGTGGCCTCGTCGAGGTTGCCGCTCGGCTTCGGTCAGCGCCGCCTTGCACTCCATCATCCCGCGCCGGTCGCGTCGCGGAGCTTCTTCACCATTGCAGCCGTGATTTCCATGTCTACTCCTCGAACTCTCGTCAGTCAGGCGGTCAGTCGATTCGCGTGCCAGGCATCGGGACGCGCGCGGCCGTACAAAAAAACCGCCGGCCAGTGTCCCGGCCGGCGCGGAGCGATCGCTGCCGTCCGTCGCTAGACGGAGGCGGGGGAGGTCGCCTGCTCGGGACGGGCCTGGCGCGGCGGCGCGGGCCGCGGCGGGTGCGATCGTCGCCGTCGCCGTCCTCGCCCTCGTCGGCCTGCGACGATTCGCGGATGCCGCGTCCGGACGATGACCGCGTCGGCCACCCGCGACGCGAACAGCCGGATCGCGCGCAGCGCGTCGTCGTTGCCGGGGATGACGTAGTCGACTTCGTCGGGGTCGCAGTTGGTGTCGACGACGCCGATGACCGGAATCTTCAGCTTGCGGGCCTCGTCGACCGCGATCTTTTCCTTGCGGGTGTCGACGACGAAGAGCGCATCGGGCAGCCGCGACATGTTGCGGATGCCCTCGAGGTTCTTCTGCAGCTTCTTCTTCTCCTTCTCGATCTGCGCGATCTCCTTCTTCGAGAGCGTCTCGTAGCGGCCGTCGGTCTCCATCGCCTCGAGGTCGCGGAGCCGGCCGAGGCTGCGCTGGATGGTCGAGAAGTTGGTCAGCAGGCCGCCGAGCCAGCGCTGGTTGACGAAGAACATGCCGCAGCGCTGCGCCTCTTCGGCGACCGCGTCCTGCGCCTGCCGCTTCGTGCCCACGAACAGGACCGTCCGCCCGTCGGCCGCGAGGTTGGTCGCGAACTGCTCCGCCTCGCGGAACAGCTTCGCGGTCTTCGACGAGGTCGATGATGTAGATCCCGTTCCGCTCGCCGAAGATGTAGGCCTTCATCTTCGGGTTCCAGCGCTTCGTCTGGTGCCCGAAGTGGACGCCCGCTTCGAGGAGATCCTTCAACGCGATGCCGGCCAAGCTGCCTCCATAAAACTGCTCCGCCCTCTTACCGTTTGCTGAACTGGAAGCGCTTGCGCGCGCCCTTCTGCCCGTACTTCTTGCGTTCCTTGATGCGCGCGTCGCGCGTCAGGAAGCCCGCCTTCTTGAGCCGCTGCCGCAGCTCGACGTTGTACTCGACCAGCGCCCGGGCGATGCCGAGGCGCAGCGCGCCGGCCTGGCCGGCGATGCCGCCGCCGGCGATCGTCGCCAGCACGTCGAACTTGTCGCCGGTCTCGGTGACCGCGAGCGGCTGCTTGATCTGGGTGCGGAGCGCTTCGGTGGGGAAGGCCTGCTCGATCGGCTTGCGGTTGACGACGATGCCGCCCGTTGCCGGGCCGGAGGAACACGCGGGCGGTGGATGTCTTGCGGCGTCCGGTGCCGTAATACTCGATGCCTGCTGCCACGTTATGCGACCTCGCGCTTGCTGCTTGTTCTTGGTGAGCGTGCGATCTGCGCCGGCTTCTGCGCCGCGTGCGGATGCGTCGGCATCGGCGTAAACCTTCAGCTTGCGCCACATCGCGTCGCCCATCTTCGTCTTGGGCAGCATCCCGCGCACCGCTTCTTCGACGAGCCGGACCGGGTTCTTCTGGCGGACGTCCTTGGCGCGCTCCTCGCGGAGGCCCCCCTCGTAGCCGCTGTGATACCGGTACACCTTCTGCTCTTCCTTGCGGCCGGTCAGCCTGACCTTCGCCGCATTGACGACGACGACATGGTCGCCGGTGTCGATGTAGGGCGTGTAGACCGGCTTGTGCTTGCCCTGGAGCAGGCGCGCGGCCTCGGTGGCGATGCGGCCGAGCACCTGGCCCTCGGCGTCGATGACGTGCCACTGCCGCTCGATACTGCCGGCCGTGGGAACAAACGAACCCATCGAAAACCCTTTCGACCTTCGTCAGCGCTCCAGCCAGTCCGCGGGCCGAGCGCAGGCGGCCAGCCTCTCTCAGAGGACGGCAAACCAAGAGGATACGGTGATTACCGGCATTGTCAAGCTTCCGGCATGATCCGTGCGCGGAAGCGTGCCAGCCCGCCCGCGCGGCCGTGCGCCGCGCCGCGGGCTCGCTGATGCGCCGGATCCGGGGACGCAGCAGTCCCTGCAATTACGGAAGCGTCAGCGGCGTACCGAAATCTGTCGATCCGTGCCCGCGCTGCCGGCCCCGGCCGATCCCCAATTTGCGCAATTCTGCCGGAATTGGTAGCCGCGCCGTGCTGGCACTCCACTTGCCCCGGACTTCAGCCGATAAGAGCAGCAGGCAGACGACAACTCCCGTGGCGGCGGCGCGTTTCGCCGATCGCCCCGGACCATGCAGCACATTCGACGAACGGGCGGCGCACCGCCGACGTCAGTCCAGATCAGGACAACACTGGTGTTTGGCAGAGCCAAAGTCGCTCGTCGGGCTCGATCTCGGCTCGAGCGCAGTCAAGGCGGTCGAGCTGAAGCCGGTCCGGCAAAGGCTACAAGGTCGTCGGCGTTCGGCAGCGAGCCCATGCCGCCCGACAGCATCGTCGACGGCGCCATCGTCGATGGCGCGGCCGTCGCGGAGGCGATCCGCCGGCTGTTCGACGGCCGCGCACATCAAGACCAAGGCAGGTGGCCGCCTCGCTCTCCGGCAACGCCGTCATCGTCAAGAAGATCTCGCTGCCGGTGATGACCGAGGCCGAGCTCGCCGAGTCCATCTACTGGGAAGCCGAGCAGTACATCCCGTTCGACATCCAGGACGTCAATCTCGACTACCAGATCCTCGACACCGGCGACCGCCGGCGGGACCGGGACGATGGAGGTCCTGCTGGTGGCGGCCAAGAACGAGAAGATCGCCGACTACACCGGCGTCATCGGCCAGGCCGGCCGCACCGCGGTGGTCGTCGACGTCGACGCCTTCGCGCTCCAGAACGCCTACGAGGTCAACTACGGCATCGAGCCCGAGGCGGTGGTCGTGCTGCTCAATGCCGGCGCCAGCGCCACCAACATCAACATCCTGCAGCGGCGAGCAGTCGGTCTTCACCCGCGACATCTCGATTGGCGGCAACGCCTACACCGAGGCGCTGCAGAAGGAGCTGAACCTGCCGTTCGAGCAGGCCGACCAGCTCAAGCGCGGCCTCGCCGTCGACGGCGCGACCTACGAGGACGCGCGGCCGGTGCTGCGCGCGGTGACCGAGAACGTGATGCTCGAGATCCAGAAGACCTTCGACTTCTTCAAGGCCACGGCCGCCTCGGACCGCATCGACCGGATCGTGATCAGCGGCGGGGCGTCGCGCGCCGAGGGCTTCGCCGAAATGCTCGCCGAGCGCTTCGACGGCGCCGGTCGAGGCGTTCGACCCCTTCAAGACGATTGCGTTCGACGCCGACGAAATTCCAGGTCGACGCCGCGCGACGTCGCGCCGACGGCGGCGGTGGCGGTCGGCCTCGCGCTGCGCCGGGCGGGTGACCGATGATTCGCATCAACCTGCTGGCCGTCGAGCGCGCGCGCAGCCAAGGCGCGCCGTGCCGTCATGCCCGCGGCCCAGCGCGTCACCATCGCGCGCCTGCGCTGGTCCTGCTGGCCACGGTCGCTCGGTCATCGGCTGGTGGTTCTGGTCGCTGCACCAGCAGTCGCTGCTGCTCGACGAGCGACATCGCCCAGGCCGAGGCCGAGACCGAGCAGCTCCGCGTCGGTCCTCGCCAAGGTGCAGAAATTCGAGGCCCGCAAGGCGCAGCTCCAGCAGCGCGTCACGCTGATCGAGCAGCTGCGCAAGCGGCCAGACCGGCGCCGGTGCGCGTCCTCGACCAGATCAGCCGCAGCGTGCCGGACCGGCTCTGGCTCGACCGACGCTGACGCAGACCGGCGACGACTTCACGCATCGACGGCTGACGCCACGTCGCATGACCGGCGCTGTCGGACTTCGTCGCCGAGCCTCGAGGAGCACCAACTGGTTCAAGAAGCCGGTCGAGATCATCGACAGCCAGGTGACCAGGCCGATGCCAAGAACGGCGACCTGGTGAAGTTCTCGGTCAAGGCCACCTACAACGATCCGGACGCGCCGCGCCGGTCGCCGGCGCCCGCGGGCCGCCGGCCGCGCCGGCGGCGCAGCGCAAGTAACCGGGACGGGCAGCAGCGCATCATGGAACTCTCGCTCAGCAAGCTCCCGTGGCACGGCGCAGATCGGCGCCTTCGTCGCCGTCGTCGGCTCTGCGCCGTCGTTCGGCTTCTGGTACTTCTACGTGCTCGGACGTCGCAGGCCGAACTGGCGACGCGCCAGGCGCGCCTGGTCGCCGCTTCGCGACGACGTCGCCAAGGGGCATGGCCACCGCCCGCCGGCTGCCGCGAGTTCCAGGCCGACGTCGCGCAGCTCGAAGCGCGGCTCGAGAGCCTCAGGCCGTGCTGCCGGAGGAGAAGGACGTCGCCGACATCCTGCGCCGCGTCCAGGGCCTGGCGGCGCAGTCGAACCTGTCGATCCAGCGCTTCACGCCGCAGGACCGAGTGCAGCAGGCGCTGTATGCGGAAGCTGCCGTTACAAGCTGCAGGCCGAGGGCACGTATCCACGACCTCGGCGCCTTCTTCGACCGCATCAGCAAGTTCCCGCGAATCATCAACGTCAGCAACATCTCCATCAAGGCCAAGACGACGGCCGGAAGCCCGGCGCCACCATCGTGGCCGAGTGCACCGCGACCACGTTCGTGCTGCAGGAAGGCGCCGCGCCGGGAGCCGGCCGCGGCGGACGCGTCGTGCCGAAACAGCCATCAGCCAAATGAGTGAACACCTCCGACTGACAATCGCCCGGCGCGCCCTGGCGGTCGCCGGCACGACGCTGCTGACCGGGAGTGTCCTCCTCGGGCAGGCCCCGGCCGCGTCGACCGGCTCGCCGCAGCCGCCCGCCGGCGCGTCGGCCGCGCCCCAGCCGGCCCCGTCTGCGGCCGCGCCGTCGGCGCCTGGGGCCGCCGGACAGGCGGCCGCTCCCGCGCCGGAGCCCGCCTACAGCTACAACGCGGCCGGCCGCCGCGATCCGTTCGTCAGCCTGCTCGGTCGCGGCTCCGACGGCAAGCCTTCCGGATCCCGGCCGGCCGGGGTCGCCGGACTGATGATCAACGAGACCAGCATCAAGGGCATCATTCGCGACCGTTCGGGATTCATCGCCATGGTCCAGGGCGCAGACAACAGAACGTATGTGGTGAGGGCAGGGGATCGATTGATGGACGGCACGGTGAAAGCGATTGTCCAGGACGCGGTGGTGTTCTCGCAGGATGTGAACGACCCGCTCTCGCTGGTGAAGCAGAAGGAAATCCGGAAAAACCTGAGATCGCCCGAGGGGGGACGCGGATGAGGCTTCACAGGCTGCACGTCAAGGCGCGGCTCGCCGCGGCGCTGCTCGTCGCCGCGGGCCTCGCGCTCGCGGTCGGCCGGCCGCTCGCCGCCGGCAGCGCCCCAATCCGCCTGCTCGGCGTCTCGGGGCAGGGGCACCAGCTCACGATTGAAGCCTCCGAGCCGGTCGGCTACGTCGTCTCCCGGCCCGACCCGCTGACGGTCGTCCTCGAGCTGCGGAACGTCTCGGTCGGCGCGGCGCACGGGGTTCTCGACCACCGCGATCCGATTGCCGCCGTGTCGCTCGAGCAGGCATCGGCCGTCGACGGCGTCTCGCTGGCGCGCGTCCGGGTGACGCTGGCGCGTCCCTACGAGTCGGCCGTGCGCAGCGCCCGCAACACGATCCGGCTGGACCTGACGGCGGCGGTCAAGCGCCTGCCGCCGCCCGCCCCGGCGCCGCTGTCGATGCGGGAAGACGACGCCGCGGCGCCGGCCGCGATGCCGGCCGCGCCGGCCGTCCGTCCGACGACGCGCCGGCGACGATCATCGACCGCGTCCGCTCGAGCCGCACCGCCAGCGCGACGGTCGTGACGCTCAGCGGCAACGGCCGGCTGACGCCGGCCGACGTGATCGAATCCGAGGACCACCCGCGACGCCTGGTCCTGGACTTCCCGAACGTCACGGCCAAAGCGCCGGCTCAGACACAGATCGACGGCGGGCTGGTGACGAAAGTCCGCGTCGCACTGAACAGCCAGCGGCCGCTCATCACGCGGGTCGTGATGGAGCTCGGCCCCGGGGCGACCTACCACGTCGAGCGCGCCGGCACGAACGGCGGCGATCTCGCCGTCGTCTTCGAGCCGCCGCAGTCGGCCGGGACGATCATGCTGGCGGCGCCGACGTCGCTCGCCTCGCCGGCCGCCGCCGAGGCCGAGCCGGATATTCCGATGGATCAGGCGATCGCCAACGCCGCGTCGCTGACGCCGCGGGAGTCGCCTGCCGATCCGGTCGCGGCGATGAAGGCCGCCTCGGCGCGCCGGGTCAGCACGCCGGCGGCCGCCGCGGCACCACCGGCCGCGGCGATCGCGGCCCAGCCGCGGACCGCCGCGCGTGCCGTCAGCCAGGCCCCGCCCGCTCCCGCGCCCGCGCCTCCGCCTCCGGCGCCGGCCGCCGCGGCGCAGCCGCCCGGCGGCTCGGTCATCCTGTCCGGCGCGACCGACAAGAAGGTACACCGGCAATCCGATCACGCTGGACTTCTCCGGCGCCGACCTGCGCACCGTTCTCAAGTACTTCCATGAGATCAGCGGCCTGAGCATCATCATCGACCCGTCGGTGCCGGCGACGCCGATCGATATCGTCCTCACCGACATTCCGTGGGACCAGGCCTTCGAGACCCTGCTCCGGAGCAACAAGCTCGGCTACACCGCCGAGGGCACGATCGTCCGCATCGCGCCGATCGCGATTCTCGCCGAGGAGGAAGGGGAGCGGCGCAAGCTCTCGGAGGCCAAGGCGCTCGCCGGCGACCTGCGCGTCCGGACCTTCTCGCTGAGCTACGCCAAGGCCAACGACATGCAGCCGCTGCTCGTGAAGTCGGCGCTGTCGGCGCGCGGCGACATCCAGGTGGACGCCCGCACCAACACGCTCATCATCACCGACCTGCCGGCCGCTCCAGACCGCGCAGGCGCTCTCGACCAGCTCGACCGTCCCGAGCCGCAGGTCGAGGTCGAGGCGCGGATCGTCCAGACGACGCGCGACTTCGCCAGGGCGATCGGCGTGCAGTGGGGCTTCAACGGCCGCGCCATGCCCGACGTCGGCAACACCACGCAACCTCGCGTTCCCGAACCAGCGGCACGCTCGGCGGCCGCACGGGCACGTCGAACGACGCCGACCGACGCCGCGGTCGACAGGGCTCGAGTCGACGGGCACCGCCGTCAACCTCGGCGTGCCCGGCGCCACCTCCGCCATCGGCCTGGCGCTCGGCGCGGTCAACGGCGCCTTCAACCTCGACATCGCGCTCTCGGCGCTCGAGCGCACCGGCAAGGGCCGCGTGCTCTCGACGCCGCGCCTGACGACGCAGAACAACGTCGAGGCGGAAGTCGCGCAGGGCATCCAGATCCCGATTCAGACCGTCGCCAACAACACCGTCACGGTGACGTTCAAGGATGCCGTGCTGGCGCTCAAGGTGACGCCGCAGATCACCGCCGCCAACACGGTGATCATGAAGATCACGCATCGAGAACGCGACGCCCGGACTTCAGCCGCCAGGTCAACGGCATCCCGCCGATCGACACCCAGCGCGCCAACACGCAGGTCCAGATCAACGACGGCGCGACGACGATCATCGGCGGCATCTTCGTCAGCCGGGAGCAGATCGTCGAACGACCGGACGCCGCTGCTGCACCGCATGCCGCTGCTCGGCTGGCTGTTCAAACGCGACACGACAGGCGACGAAAGCCGCGAGCTGCTGATCTTCATCACGCCGCGGATCCTGAAGGGTTGAGCATCATGAGCACAGTCGTCCGGCGCGCCGGGATCCGACCTCGCCGCCGTCATCGTCATTGGCCTGGCGTCGGCCTCGTGCGGCACGACCGCGCGCGAGGGCACCGCTTCGTCGTTCCTGGTCGTCAAGGCGCTCGACGCCGCCTCGGGCGCCGATCCGGCGACGTTCGGCGGGACGCTCAACTCCGACGTCGTGACGGTCAAGAACAACGTGGCGACGATCTTCAACGACCTCGGGCGCGTGCAGTTCGGGCTCGGCGCTGAAGGACCCCGGGCCGCCGGCCTCGCCGACGGCGCCGTCGCAGGCCAACTGCATCACGGTCGAGCGCTACCACGTCCGGTTCATCCGCTCGGACGGCCGCAACACGGAGGGCGTCGACGTGCCGTACGCCTTCGACAGCGCGGTCACCGCGACGGTCTCGGCCGACACGACCATCGGGTTCACGCTGGTGCGCCATCAGGCCAAGCAGGAAGCGCCGCTGCGCGCCCTGGCGGGCAACGGCCTGATTCTGTCGACGATTGCCGAGATCACCTTCTACGGCCACGACCAGACCGGGCGCGACGTCAGCGCGGTCGGCAACATCGGAATCAGCTTCGCGAATTTCGGGGATTGACGCTTCCAACGGGCAGACGGCAGGGACGCCGGGCACAACCGGTGATGCACATATGAATCAGAGAATCTCCAGGCAGTGGGCGGCCGTGGCGCTGGCCATCGCGGCACTCGGGAACGGCTGCACGATGAAGAGCCAGGACGCGCCCAAACTGACGGGCCCGTCCGAGCTCGGCACGTCGGTGTCGGTCTCGGTGTCGCCGGACGTGTTGACCCAGGACGGCGGGTCGCAGTCGCTCGTCACCGTGACGGCCTGCGACCAGAACGGCAAGCCGCTCAGCAACGTGTCGCTGCGCAGCGAGATCCAGGTCGGCGGCGTGATCGCCGACTTCGGCACGCTCTCGGCGCGCAGCATCGTGACCGGCACCGACGGCCGCGCGACGCTCGTCTACACCGCGCCGGCCGCGCCGGGCGGGCCGGCGGTCGACAACGGCACCATCGTCAACATCGCGGTGACGCCGATCGGCACCGACTACGCCAATAGCACGCCGCGCATCGCGACCATCCGCCTCGTGCCGCCCGGCGTGGTCGTGCCGCCGGATGGCCTGCAGCCGTACTTCACGTTCACGCCGAACACGCCCGACCGACACCAGACCGTGCTCTTCGACGCCTCCGACCAGCAAGCGCGCCCGGGAACAACCCGATCGTCGGCTACGCCTGGAACTTCGGCGACGGCCGGACCGGCATCGGGAAGGACCGCCAGCCACGCCTACGACGATGGCCGGCACCTACGTCGTGACGCTCACGGTCTCGGATGGCGTCGGCCGCTCGGCGTCGACGTCGCAGAGCGTCACCGTCGGGGCCGGAACGACTCCGACCGCTGCGTTCGAGCGTCGCCAACGGCGGATTCGGGGAGCAGGTCAACTTCAACGCTTCGGCAGCCGAGCCGGCGCCGGCCGCACGATTCGGTCCTATCGTGGGACTTCGGCGACGGCGAACAGAAGACGACGACGACTCCGGCACGCGCATGATTACAGCGGCCGGCGGGTATGCGGTGACGCCTGACGGTCACCGATGATGCCGGGCGAACGGGTGTCGCGACGGTCGGCGTGACGGTCGGCAGTGATGCGCCAACCGTCGAGTTCACCTTCTCGCCGAATCGCCGACCGCTGGGACGGTCTATTTCAGCGCTCGGAGGGTGAGCGCCGTGCCGACCGGACGATCGCGTGCTACTTCTGGAACTTCGGCGATGGCGACCAACGGCAACGGTCCGTCGCCGGCTCACACCTTCAGCGCACCGGGACGTTAACGTGACCCTGCGTGATGACAGCGCGGGCAAGCCGGCTCGACACCGAAGACCGTCACGGTGCACTAGCACGAGGCGTGGCAATGCCGTTGCGCCGGTAAGAGCCCGGCGCGACGGCGTTGTCCGCAGCTGCCGGCGCAGTAATGCCTTTCGACGACTGCACACCCTCAGTCCACATGCACCCGGCCGCCTCTGCACGTTCGATTCCCGCCTCCGGGCAGTGCGCGAGGACCTCCGTGCCGCCGGGATTGACGCGCTCCTCGTCACCCATCCGCCCAACGTCCGGTATCTCACGGGGCTCGCGGCGACGGCCGGCGCCGTCGTCGTCACCCCGTCGCGGTGTCTGCTGTTTGCCGACTTCCGCTACGAGACCACCGCCCGGTCGCTGGTCGCCGGCCGCGAGCCCGGCGCCCTCGAGCTCATCGTGCCCGCCGGCAGCTACGATGCCGCCGTCACCGCGGCGCTGCGCGACGTCGCGGCGGCCCGCATCGGCGTCGAGGCGGCGTCGCTGACGGTCGGCCGCTTCAATCGCCTCGCGGCTGAGCTCACACCGGCCGGCGGTTCGATGCGCCGCACGCCGGGCCGGCGGCGAACCGAACTGCTGCCCCTCGAGGGGCTCGTCGAAGCGCGCCGCATGGTCAAAGACCCCGGTGAAATCGCGACACTGCGCGAGGCCGGCCGCCGCATCGCGACGGTCGCCCGGGAACTGCCGGCGATGGTGCGGGAGGGGCGGACGGAGCGGGCGATCGCCGGCGACATCGAGGTCGCGCTGCGCGCGGCCGGGTTCGAGCGGCCGGCCTTCGAAACCATCGTCGCCTCGGGGCCCAACGGCGCGCTGCCGCACGCCCGCCCGACCGATCGACAGGTGCGCCCGGCCGAGGGGGTGGTGCTGGACTTCGGAGGCGTCTACGACGGATACTGCGTGGATTTCACGCGGACGGTCGTAGCTCGGGGCGCCGCCGCCGGAGATGGCGCCGGATGCTCGAGGCCGTCGCGCGAGGCGCATGCAGCCGCCATTGCCGCGGTGCGGCCGGGGGTGACGGCCGGTGCCATCGATGCCGCGGCGCGCGGCGTGCTCGAGGCAGCGGGGCTCGGCGAGGCCTTCGGCCATGGCACCGGTCACGGCCTGGGCCTCGAGGTGCACGAGGCCCCGCGGATCGCCCGGCGCGTCGTCCGATCAGCCCGGATGCGCCGATTGCCGCCGGGATGGTGTTCACGGTCGAGCCGGGGGCGTACGTCGCGGGTCTCGGCGGCGTCCGGATCGAGGACGACGTGCTGGTCGTCGCCGGCGGCTGCGACGTGCTCACGGACGGGGCAGCGGATATATAGTGCAGGGGTGCCGGCGCCGGAGTGCCAGGCTGCGACGACGAGCGCGGTGGAGGATGATGGAGTTCGACGACATCGAGCGCATTCTGGAGCTGGTGCGAGCAGCACGACCTGGCCGAGTTCGAGCTCGAGCGCGACGGGCTGAAGCTCCGGGTCCGGAAGGCCGCGGCCGCGGCCCCGGCGGCTCCGCCGGCGCTGCAGGTGCCTTCCGCGCCGCCGTCTGCCGCGGCGATTGCCGCGACCGCCGCCGCCCGTTGCCGGGCGGTCCGGCCGACGACGGCGACGCCGTCGAGCTCGCGGTCGTCAAGTCGCCCATCGTCGGCACGTTCTACCGTCGCCCGAGCCGGGCGCGGCGTCGTTCGTCGAGATCGGCGCAGCGCGTCAAGAAGGACCAGGTGCTCTGCATCATCGAGGCGATGAAGCTGATGAACGAGATCACCTCCGAGTACGACGGCGAGATCGTCAGCGCCTACGTCGAGAACGGCAAGCCGGTCCAGTACGGCGAGCGGCTGTTCGCCATCAGGACCACCTGAGCTGCGTCCGGAGCGCGAGTTCTGCAGCCCCAATCCATGTTCAAGAAAATCCTGATCGCCAACCGCGGCGAAATCGCCCTGCGCGTCATCTGCGCCTGCCGCGAGCTCGGCATCAAGACCGTCGCCGTCTACTCCGAGGCGGACGAGAACTCGCTGCACGTCCGCTTCGCCGACGAGGACGTCTGCATCGGCCCGGCGCGCAGCGCCGACAGCTATCTGAGCGTGCCGGCGGTGATCAGCGCCGCCGAGATCACCGGCGCCGACGCGATCCATCCCGGCTACGGCTTCCTGTCGGAAAGCGCCTACCTCGCCGAAGTCTGCGAGGCCTGCCACATCAAGTTCATCGGCCCGGCGCCGAACGTCATCCGGCTGCTCGGCGACAAGGCGCGGGCGCGCCGCGCGATGAAGAAGGCCGGCGTGCCGATCCTGCCCGGCAGCGACGGTCCGGTCGACAGCGAGGAGAAGGCGCTCAAGATCGCCAAGGAGCTCGGCTACCCGGTGATCATCAAGGCGGTGGCCGGCGGCGGCGGCCGCGGCATGCGCGTGATCCGCGACGCCGGGCGAGCTGGCGCAAGGCGCTCAAGACCGCGCAGCGCGAGGCCGAGGCGGCGTTCGGCGTCGGCGACGTCTACATCGAGAAGTACGTCGAGAACCCGCGCCACATCGAGTTCCAGGTGCTCGGCGATCATCACGGCGCGGTCGTCCATCTCGGCGAGCGCGAGTGCTCGATCCAGCGCCGCCATCAGAAGCTGCTCGAAGAGGCGCCGTCGGTCGCGCTGACCGAGAAGATGCGCCGCAAGCTCGGCAGCACGGTCGTCGACGCCGCGCGCGCGGTGCAGTACACCAACGCCGGCACGTTCGAGTTCCTGCTCGACGACAAGGGCAGCTTCTACTTCCTCGAGGTCAACACCCGCGCTCCAGGTCGAGCACCCGGTCACCGAGTGCGTGACCGGCATCGACATCGTCAAGGAGCAGATCCGGATCGCCGCCGGCGAGCGGCTGTCGTTCAAGCAGGGGGACGTGACGTTCACCGGCCACTCGATCGAGTGCCGGATCAACGCCGAGGATCCCGAGACGTTCGCGCCGTCGCCGGGCGTGATCCACGCCTTCAGCGTGCCGGGCGGCCCCGGCGTCCGGGTCGACACCTTCGCGCACTCCGAGTGCACGATCCCGCCGTACTACGACTCGATGATCGCCAAGATCATCGTCCACGGCCGCGATCGCCAGGAGGCGATCGCGCGGATGCGGCGGACGCTCGAGATGACGGTCATCGAGGGGATCAAGACCTCGATCCCGCTGCACCTCAAGATCCTCGCCGATGCCGGATTTCGTCGCCGGCCGGCTCGAGCACCGGCTTCATGGAGCGGTATCTGGTCGAGAAGAAGCCGGCGGCCGGCGGCCTCGCCGAGGCCGTCTAGCCGGCACCGGAGCGCCGCCATCGACATGCCCGCCCTGCCCGGGCCGCACCGCTTCGTCTATCCCATCATCGACGGGACCCTGTGCGAGGCGCGCGGATACGATCCGCTCGTCCTGGCGGCGGCGTGCCTCGCCGGCGGCGCGCGGCTGCTCCAGCTGCGCTGCAAGGACCACGGCAGCGGGCGCTTTCTCGCCCTCGCGGAGAGGCTGGTGCGGCTGGCGGCCGGATCGGGCGGCCGGATCGTCGTCAACGATCGTCGCCGACATCGCGCGGCTGAGCGGCGCCGCCGGCGTGCACGTCGGCCAGGACGACCTGCCCGCCGCCGACGGCGCGGGCGATCGTCGGCCCCGGCGCGATTGTCGGCGTCTCGACCCACGACGAGGCCCAGGTCGACGCCGCCCTGGCCGGCGACGCCTCCTACGTCGCGGTCGGGCCGATCTTCGCCACCGCCACCAAGGACACCGGCTACGACGCGCGCGGGCTCGACCTGGTGCGCTATGCCGCCCGGCGGGGCACGCCGATTGTCGCGATTGGCGGCATCACCGTGGCGCGTGCCGCGGCGACGGCGGCGGCCGGCGCCGACGGCCGTGGCGGTGATCACCGACCTGTTCGAATCGCCGGGACCAGAGGAGCGGGTGCGGCAATTCCTCGCGGCAATCGCCTGAAGTCCCGGCTGTGCCGGGGCGGGAAGGTATAATGCCGCGTTTTCCCGGGAAGCCTGAATCGGCGAGGCGCGGCCCCGGCGGGGCGCGCGGAGGGTGCATGGATTCGAATCTCCTCAGAACGAAGTCAATCGAGCAGCTCGTCGGCGACGCGGAACACGGCGGCAAGTCGCTCAAGCGGACGCTGACCGCGCTCGACCTCACGCTGCTCGGCATCGGCGCCATCATCGGCACCGGCATCTTCGTGCTGACCGGCACCGCGGCCGCCAACCAGGCCGGTCCCGGCCATCGTGCTGTCCTACGTCATTGCCGGGCTCGCCTGCGGCTTCGCCGCGCTCTGCTATGCCGAGTTCGCGGCGATGATTCCCATCTCCGGCAGCGCCTACACCTACGCCTACGCCACGCTCGGCGAGATTTTCGCCTGGATGATCGGCTGGGACCTGATTCTCGAGTACGCGGTCGGCTCGATGACCGTCGCGGTCGGGTGGAGCGGCTACTTCCAGCGCATCCTCGCCGGCTTCGGCCTGCACCTGCCGGTCTGGATGAGCGGCGTCGCCCGGCGCGGCGGCCGGCGCGGTCATCAACCTGCCGGCGATGCTGATCGTCCTCGGCATCATGGTGCTGCTCGTCATCGGCGTGCGCGAGAGCGCGCGCTTCAACGCCGCGATGGTGGCGATCAAGCTGGCGGCGGTCGCTCTTCTTCATCGCCGTCGGCTGCGACGTATGTCGAGCCGGCAGAACTGGTCGCCGTTCATGCCGTACGGCTTCCCCGGCGTGATGACCGGCGCGGCGGTGGTGTTCTTCGCCTACATCGGCTTCGACGCGGTTTCGACGACGGCGGAGGAGGCGAAGAACCCGAGCCGCGACCTGCCGATCGGCATCATCGCGTCGCTGATCATCTGCACGCTGCTCTATCTGATCGTCGCGGCCATCCTGACCGGCATCGTGCCGGTCGTGCAGTACAAGTCGGACGCGCAGTTCCTGAACGCGCCGGTCGGCTACGCGCTGGCGGTCGATTCAACAAGGACTGGGCGGCCGGCCTGGTCTCGGCCGGCGCCGTCGCCGGCATCACCAGCGTCCTGCTCGTCATGCTGATGAGCCAGCCGCGCATCTTCTTCGCGATGAGCCGCGACCAGCTGCTGCCCGCCGGCGTCAGCAAGGTCCACCCGCGCTTCCGCACCCCGTACATCACGACGATCATCACCTGCGTCATCGTCGCGGCGGTGGCCGGGCTGGTGCCGATCCAGATTCTCGGCGAGATGACCAGCATCGGCACGCTGTTCGCCTTTGTCGTGGTTTCGCTGGCGGTGATCATCCTGCGCATCCGCCGCCCGGACGCGCGCCGGCCGTTCCGCGTCGCCGTCGGCTACACCATCCCGATCCTCGGCGTGCTGTCCTGCGTCTACCTGATGGTCAGCCTGTCGGTGATGACCTGGGTCCGCTTCCTCGGCTGGCTCGATCATCGGGATGGTCATCTACTGGTTCTACGGCCGCACCCACAGCCCGCTGGCCGACCGGGCGGAAGCGGCGGCGCGCTCCGCGGTCGAGAGCTTCGCCAATTTCCTGAAGATCGCTCGGCTACATGCTGCTCTTCAACGGTTTCTGCATCACCGTGCTGGCCTATCCTGACGATCCTGGACGTCACCAACGAGACGCTGGCAAAGTGGCACGAGCTCGACGACGTCCTGAACGTACGTCGGCATGCACATCAACCCGCAGATCGCCGATCGGTTCGGCCTGACGATCATCGGGATTGGCGCGATCGTCACGGCTGCGGGGTTCTTTCTTGGCAGGTCGTCCGCGCGGCGCTGAGCGCGGCGCGGCGCCGGTCGGAGCCGGCGCGCTGCGGCTGCCGGGCGGCTCGCCGTGGTGGGTCGGGTGGCGGCTGTCGGTGGTCCTGCTCGTCGGGGTGATCGGCGGCGGTACCGCCGGCTACATGCTGATCGAAGGCTGGGGGGCGCTCGACGCGCTCTACATGGCGATCACGACGGTCACGACCGTCGGTTACAGCGAGACGCACCCACTCTCGACGGCCGGCCGGGTCTTCAATCTCGGCGTGATCGTCTTCGGCGTCGCCACCGCCCTTTATACGTTCTCGTTCCTGATGGCCAGGCTGGTCGAGGGTGACGTCCAACAGCGCTGGGCCAGACGCCGCCGGACACGCATGCTGGAAGAGCTCGACCGACACTTCATTGTCTGCGGCTACGGTCGCATGGGGGAGACGATTGCGCGCGAGTTCTCGCGCCAGTCGGTCCCGTTCGTGATCGTCGAGCGGGATCCGGTCCGGATGCAGGCGGCGATCGACGCCGGCTATCTCGCGGTCGAGGCGGACGCCAGCAGCGAACAGGTCCTCACCCGGATCGGCATCGGCCGGGCGCGCGGCTTCATTGCCGCCGTCAGCACCGACGCCGAGAACGTCTACGCCGTGCTCACCGCCCGGCTGCTCCGTCGCGATCTCTTCATCATCGGCCGCGCCGAGACCGACGACGCCAAGGCGAAGCTGGTGCGGGCGGGGGCGGACCGCGTCCTGTCGCCGTACCAGCTCGGCGGGCTGCAGCTCGCGCAGACCGCGCTTCGTCCCGCGGTCGTCGATTTCGTGCAGCTCGCCACCAGTTCGGATAATCTCGACCTCAACATGGAGCAGGTCCAGATCCACGACGGGTCGTCGCTGGCGGGCAAGTCGATTCTCGAGGCCAGCCTCCGTCAGCGCTTCGGCGTCGTCGTCATCGGCATCCAGCGCGCCGGCGGCGCGATGGAATTCAACCCGCCGCCGGAGAGCGTGATGCGGGTGGACGATTTCCTGGTCGTGCTGGGCGAGAGCCGGACGCTGGGCGAGCTTCAGGCCGCGGCCTCGGACGGCGCGCGGAGCGGCCGGTGAGCGCGCGGCTCCTCGACGGGCGCGCGATCGCGGCGGACATCCGCGAGTCGGTGCTGCCGGACGTGCACGCCTTCACCTCGACGGCCGGCCGGCCGCCCGGGCTCGGCATCGTCCTCGTCGGCGAGGACCCGGCATCCGAGATCTACGTCCGGAACAAGGTCCGGGCGGGGAGCGAGTCGGGGCTGCGCGTCGACCTGCAGCGGCTGCCGGCGACGCGCGACGCTCGACGGACCTGCTCGCCGTTGTCGGCGCGCTCAATGCCAGCGCCGTCCACGACGGCATCCTGGTGCAGTCGCCGCTGCCGGCGGCGATGGGGCGCGATGCGGCGCAGCAGGTCTTCGACGCCATCGATCCGGAGAAGGACGTCGACGGCTTTCATCCGGTGAACGTCGGCCGGCTGGTGCAGGGGCGCGCCCACCTGGTGCCGTGCACGCCGTCCGGCGTGATCGAGATGCTGGATCCGGAGCGGCATCACGATCGCCGGCGCCCGCGCGGTGGTCATCGGCCGCAGCGAGATCGTCGGCAAGCCGATGGCGATGCTGCTGCTGCAGCGCGACGCGACGGTGACGATCTGCCACTCGAAGACGCCCGATCTCGCGGCGGTCGCCGCCGCCGCCGACATCCTCGTCGCCGCGATCGGCCGCCCCGGGTTCGTCACCCCCGAGTTCGTGAAGCCGGGCGCGACGGTGATCGACGTCGGCATCAGCCCGGTCTCGGATGCCGCGGTCGTCGCGCGACTGTTCGCGACGGGTTCGCCGCGCCGCGCCGACTTCGAGCGCCGCGGCTCGATTGTCGTCGGCGACGTGCACCCCGACGTCGCCGAGGTCGCCGGCGCGCTGACGCCGGTGCCCGGCGGCGTCGGTCCGCTGACGATCGCGATGCTGCTGAGAACACGCGTGGCAGCGGCGCGCGGCCCGGGCCCGCACGGCCTGAACGATGGTCGCGGGCGGCGCTGACCGGCGGGATCGCCACCGGCAAGTCGTTCTGCGCTGGCGCGGTTTGCCGCGCTCGGGCGTCCCGGTCGTCGACGCGGACCGGCTGGCGCGGGAGGCGGTGGCGCCCGGGCACCGACGGCGCTCGAGGCCGTCGCCGCGCGGTTCGGCCCGGGCGTCCTGCGGGCAGACGGCGCGCTCGACCGGGCGGCGCTCGGCCGGATCGTCTTCGGCGACCGCGGCGCGCGGCCGACGCTCGAAGCGATCGTGCACCCGGCGGTCTACCGCGGCATCGGCGACTGGTTTGCTGTCGCTGCCGCCCGGCACGCCGCTGGCGATCGCCGACATTCCGCTGCTGTTCGAGACCGGCCATGCGCCCGACTTCGACGCGCGTCATCGTCTGCGCCTGCGCGCCGGCAGAGCAGCTCCGCCGGCTGATGGCCCGGGACCGGCTGAGCGGAGCGCGATGCCCGCGCCCGGCTCGCGGCGCAGTGGCCGATCGCGGAGAAGGTCGCCGCGCCGACTACGTCATCCGGACCGACGGATCGTTCGGCGGAAACCGAGATGCAGGTCACCGTGATCCTGGGCCGGCTGAGCGGGCGCCGCTGATCGTTTGAGCCGACCGACGGGCCTATCCGGTCAGGGTCGCCTCGCTGTCCTTGGCCGGCGCGATCCGCTCCTCGACGAACGTGTTCCACTCGTGGCAGTGCGGGCACTGCCAGAGCAGCTCGGTGCTGCGATAGCGGCAGCGCATGCAGATGTGCGGGTCGAGGTAGAAGATCGCGTCCCGCGTCAGCTCGACGTAGCGCTCGACGAGCGCTGCGGCGTCAGCTGCAGGCCGAGCAGCGTCTGCCAGATCGCCTGGTGCAGCGCGAGCGCGTGCGGATTGATGCACCAGCGCCTCGAACAGCAGTTCGAGCGCCTCGGCGGCGGCGCCGCGGCCGGTGAGATGGCGGGCCAGCGCCAGCCGCGCCCGCCAGTCCTGCGGATTGGCCGCGATCAGCCGCCGGCACAGTTCGCGGAAAGCGCGTCGGTGTCGCCGAGCTCGGCGTACGCCGCGCTCGAGCCGGGCGAAGGCGAGGTAGGCGCGTTCGGGCGACGTCTCGATCAGCCGTTCCCACGCGGCGCTGGCGGCCGCTGGCGTCGCCCTCGAGCCGCCGGACGTCGCCGAGGTTGAGGTAGCCAGGAGCGTTCGTCGGATCGAGCTCGATGGCCGCGTCGAAGCGGCGGGCGGCCTCCGACTAGCTCCGCCCGCTTGAGCGCCTCGAGGCCGATCTCGTTCTCGAGGAAGGCGAGAATCTGCTGGTGGCCGCGCTCGGCCGTGGCGCCGTCGCGGGCCGCCAGCTTCTGCCGCATCGCGTAGGCCTCGCGCCCACTGGTGCTGCTCCTCGTGCAGCTTCTCGAGGTTGGCCAGCGCGTAGCGGTTGTCCGGGTCGAGGCGCAGCACTTCCGTGAACGCCTCGAGCGCGCGATCGACGAAGCCGCCGCGCCTGTAGTCGAGGCCCAGGCAGAGCAGCACGTTGGCGTGTTCGAGCTTGCGCAGGTTCGGCCGCTGCAGCAGCGCCTGGTGCTCCTGAATCGCCCGGCCGACCTGGCCCTTCTCGCGATACAGGTTGCCGAGAATCAGGTGGATCTCGAGCGGGTCGCCGCGCCGACTCCGCCGCGGCTGGTCAGCTCCTCGATCGCCAGGTCGATCTGGTTGGCGACCAGGAAGTTGAGCCCGAGCATGTAGTGCGGGCGACTCGCGCGCGCGCCGGCGATCGATCCAGCGTGCCGTCCCGCAGCTTGTAGCGCTCCCAGGCCTTGCCGACGATCAGGCCGGCGAGCAGGGCGAGCAGCGACGCGAGCAGCGTCGCGTAGGGGCTCATCGACGACGCGGCGAGTGTACTGCCTGCACGACCGCCGTCCCAGCGGCCCTGCGCGCGGAGCACGATCTCGACCAGCTCGCGGACCGCGCCGCGGCCGCCGCCGAGCGGGCTGACCCAGTGCACGCGGCCCGCACCTCAGCCACCGCGTCGGCCGGCGCCGCCGACAGGCCGACGCGGGCGAGCACCGGCAGGTCGAGCAGGTCGTCGCCCATGTAGGCGACCGCGCATCCTCGAGCCCGGCGTCGCGCAGGATCCGGTCGTAGGCCTCCAGCTTGTTGCGGACGCCCTGGGCCACGATCGTGATCCCCAGCTGCGCCGCGCGATGGGTCGTCGCGCCCGACGCGCGCGCCGACAGCAGCCCGACCATGAGGCCGGCCCGCTGCGCCCAGCACGATCGCCGCGCCGTCCCGGATGTGGAAGCCCTTCGACTCCGAGCCGTCCGCGTGGACGATGACGGTCGCCGTCCGTGAGCACGCCGTCGACGTCGAAGCAGCAGCAGCCGCACGCCGCCCGCCCGTTCGGCGATGTTCATCGCTTCGCCGCACCCCGCGCTCGCCCTGCCGCCGGCCTGCCCACGTCAGTCATCGCTGATCTGCCACAGGTCGTGGAGGTGCACGACGCCGACGCACGGCGCGGGCCGGATCGACGACGACGATCGAGGTGATCTTGCGCTCTTCCATGATGCTGCAGCGCTTCGACGGCGAGCAGCGCCGGCGCGATGGTCACCGGGCCGCGGGTCATCACGTCGCCGGCCGTCAGCGTCAGCACGTTGTCGACCCGCGGCCATCAGCCGCCGCAGGTCGCCGTCGGTGATGATGCCGGCGAGACGCCCCTCGTCGTCGACGACGCAGGTCATGCCGAGCCCCTTGCTCGACATCTCGTAGATGACGTCGGGCATCGCGCGTGCTCGTCGCTGACGACCGGCGCCGCGTCGCCGGCGTGCATCAGCTGCTCGACCCGCATCAGCCGCTTGCCGAGCTTGCCGCCCGGATGGAGCGACGCGAAATCCTCCTCGCGGAAGCCCTTGCGCACGAGCAGGGTCATCGCCAGCGCGTCGCCGAGCGCCAGCGCCGCGGTCGTGCTGGCGGTCGGCACCAGGTTCATCGGGCACGCCTCCTCGGCGACGCCGCAGTCGAGCGTCGACGTCGGCGGCCCGTGCCGAGCGTCGACGGCGGATCGCCGGTGATGGCGATGAGCCGGGCGCCGATCCGCCGGATCGACTCGAGCAGCCGCAGCAGCTCCTCGGTCTCGCCGCTGTACGACAGCGCCATCACGACATCGTCGTCGCGGATGGCGCCGAGATCGCCGTGAATCGCTTCGGCCGGATGGAGGAAGAACGCCGACGTGCCGGTGCTCGACAGCGTCGCGGCGATCTTGCGGCAGATGATGCCCGGACTTGCCCATGCCGGTGACGATGACCCGGCCGCGGCAGTCGTGCAGCAGTTCGACGGCGCGCGTCGAACGTCGTCGTCGAGCGCGGTCGACCAGGCCGAGGATCGCCGCCGCCTCGGTCCGCAGCACCTTGCGGCGCGAGGTCGAGGCCGGACGGGCGACGGTCGGTCATGCCGGCTCGTCTCGCGGCGCGCCTGGGCGATGGCATCGATCGCGCATCAGGCGGCGGAGCAGCGGCTCGAGCAGATCGAGCCGCAGCGCGTTCTGCGCGTCGCTCTTCGCCCGCGCCGGGCGCTTCGTGCACCTCCATGAAGACGCCGTCGACGCCGGCGGCGACGCCGGCCGACGCCAGCGGCTCGATGAACTCCGCCTGGCCGGCGGTGACGCCGTCGCCGGCGCCCGGCAGCTGCAGGCTGTGGGTGACGTCGAAGACGACCGGGATAGCCGAGCTCGCGCATGATCGGGAAGGCGCGCATGTCGACGACCAGGTTGTTGTAGCCGAAGCTGGTGCCGCGCTCGGTGACGATCACCCGCGCGTTGCCGGCGCTCGTCGACCTTCGCGACGGCGTGGCGCATGTCGCCCGGCGCGAGGAACTGGCCCTTCTTGATGTTGACGACCCGGCCGGTCCGGGCGGCGGCGACGAGCAGGTCGGTCTGGCGGCAGAGGAACGCCGGAATCTGCAGGACGTCGGCGACTTCCGCCGCCGGCGCGGCCTGCGCCGGCTCGTGGATGTCGGTCAGGATCGGCACGCCGGCGCGCTCGCGGACCGCGGCCAGGACGCGCAGGCCCTCCGTCGAGGCCCGGGCCCGCGGAACGATCGCGCCGAGGTGCGGTTGGCCTTGTCGTACGACGCCTTGAAGACGAACGGCACGCCGGCGCGGCGGGCGATGTCGCGGACCGCGACGCGCGAGTGTCGACCGCATGCGCCTCGCTCTCGATCACGCAAGGGCCGGCGATGAGGAGCGAGCGGCGCGCCGCCGCCGACCGCCAGGCCGCCGAACTGCGATCGAGCGTCACACCGCTACCGGGCCACGGACGGCGCGGCCTGCTGATGCGCCGTGGCCAGTCTTGTGCTCGTGGCTCGCGTCGACGAAGCCGGCGAACAGCGGATGCGGCTTGAGCGGCTTCGACTTGAACTCGGGGTGGAACTGGACCGCGACGTACCACGGGTGGCGCGGCAGCTCGACGATCTCGACGAACTTGCCGTCGAGCGACCGGCCGGCGATCTCGCAGGCCGTTGTCGGCCAGCGTCTGCTCGTACAGGCAGTTGAACTCGTAGCGGTGGCGGTGCCGCTCGTGATGACGTCCTGCGCCGTAGAGCTCGCGGGCCAGCGAGCCGGGCGTCGAGCTCGCAGGCGTAGCGTGCCCAGCCGCATCGTGCCGCCGAGGTCGTCGACGCCGAGCAGATCGCGCAGCTTGTAGATGACGCTTGGTCGGCGTGTCGGGCGCGCACTCGGTCGAGTCGGCGTCGGCGAGCCCGCAGACGTTGCGGGCGTACTCGACCGCCGCCCACTGGAAGCCGTAGCAGATGCCGAAGAAGGGGATGCCGCGCTCGCGGGCGATCTCGGCCGCCCGCATCATGCCGCGCGTGCCGCGGTCGCCGAAGCCGCCGGGCACCAGGATGCCGTCGGCGCCGTCGAGCAGCTGCTCGCCGCCGGGCTGCTCGAGCGCCTCGGCCTCGACCCACGTGATGTTGACCTGCAGCCGGTGCTTGAAGCCGCCGTGATAGAGCGCCTCGTTGAGGCTCTTGTAGGAATCCTCGTAGCCGACGTACTTGCCGACGACGTGGATGGTGAGCTCGTCGATCGGGTTCTTGATGCGGTCGACGAGGTCGTCCCACGCGTCCATCCGCGCGCTCGGTCTGCGGCAGGTGCAGCTGCTTCGAGCACGATGCGGTCGAGCCCTTCGGCGGCGAGCACCAGCGGCACTTCGTAGATGCTCGAGACGTCCTTCGCGGTGATCACCGCCTCCTCGTCGACGTCGCAGAACAGCGCGATCTTGCGCTTGATGTCCTGATCGAGGAAGCGGTCGGTGCGGCAGAGCAGGATGTCGGGCTGGATGCCGATCGCCCGCAGGTCGCGCACGCTGTGCTGCGTCGGCTTGGTCTTCAGCTCGCCGGCGGCGCCGATGAACGGCACCAGCGTCAGGTGGATGTAGAGCGTGTTCTCGCGGCCGACGTCCTGGCGGAACTGGCGGATCGCCTCGAGGAACGGCAGGCTCTCGATGTCGCCGACCGTGCCGCCGATCTCGACGAGGACGATGTCGACGTCCCTGGCCGACGGCGCGGATGCTGTCCTTGATCTCGTTGGTGATGTGCGGAATGACCTGCACGGTGCGCCCGAGATAGTCGCCGCGGCGCTCCTTCTGGATGACCGACAGGTAGATCTTGCCGGTCGTCCAGTTGTTGTTGCCGGCGTCGTCACCGTGATTGGTGAACCGCTCGTAGTGGCCGAGATCGAGGTCGGTCTCCGCGCCGTCGTCGGTGACGTAGACCTCGCCGTGCTGGTACGGGCTCATCGTGCCCGGGATCGACGTTGATGTACGGGTCGAACTTCTGCAGCGCGACCTTGTAGCCGTGGCCCTCGAGCAGCGCGCCGATCGAGGCGGCCGCGAGCCCCTTGCCGAGCGACGACACCACGCCGCCGGTGACGAAGATGTATTTGACCGGCCGCTTGCGGTCCGCAGTGCTCTGACTCGCCGCCGTATGTTCCTGCATCGTCCTCGTCTCGCTGGCTATCGCGAAGGCTGTGCGTCGGGCTCGACCGCCGGGCGCGCCGCGAGCAGCGCCCGCACGTGCTCGAGATCCTCGGGCGTGTCGACGCCGATCGAGTCGTAGGCTGTTTCCACGGCCTTGATGCGGATGCCGTGCTCGAGCGCGCGCAGCTGCTCGAGCGCCTCGGCCCGCTCGAGCGCGGTCGGCGGCGAGCGCGGCCAGCCGCAGCAGGCGTCGCGCCGGTAGACGTACAGGCCGATGTGGCGCCACGCCGGCGCCGGCGGGCAGCCGGCGACGCGCGAACGGAATCGGCGCGCGCGAGAAATACAGCGCGAAGCCGCCGCGTCGACCACCACCTTCGTGACGTTCGGGTTGTCGAGCTCGGCGCGGTCGTCGATGCCGGCGCCGCAGCGTGCTCATCATCGAGCGTCGGGTCGGCGGCGAACGGCGCCACCGCCTCGTCGATCATGTCCGGTTCGATCAGCGGCTCGTCCCCCTGGACGTTGACGATCAGATCGCACGTCAGAGCGGCGGCGACTTCGGCGAGCCGGTCGGTGCCGCTCGGATGCGACGGCGAGGTCATCCGCACGTCGCCGCCGAACGCCCGCACCGCCTCGGCAGATGCGCACGTCGTCGGTGGCGACGATGACGCGCACGCGACCGGCGCGCCGCCGCGGCGCGCCGGTAGACGTGCTCGATCATCGGTCCGGCCGCCGATGTCGGCGAGCGCCTTGCCGGGCAGCCGGGTCGACTCGATAGCGGGCGGGGATGACGGCGATGGCGGACGGGAACGGCGGAAGCAGCGGAAGGCCCGGAGCTGGAAACAGGGGGCACGGCAAATCTTACCATAACTGCACACCGCGTCCGCCGCGGCCGAGTCGTCGTCCGCGGCGCCGCCGCCGCTTTCCGGCACGTCGCGACGGGAGTAAGATGGCCTTCACGGCCGGCGAGCATGACGGCGGGCGACCTCAGGTCCGACCGTCCCGCAGATTGAAGACCGGTGGGGCCAGAGACCTGCAGGTGAAGTACCCGTGGATCGATTGAGAGAGGACGAGTCATGACGCCTGCGCGCGCGGCGGCGTATATCGGCGGCACGAGTCTGCTCGTCGCCTGGCTCGCCGCGGCGGCTGGCGTCCAGCGCCCCGCCGAGCCGCGCGCCGTGGAGCGACGGCCTGAAAGCGTCCAGGTCGACGCGCTCGCGGCCGACGTTCAGTCCCAGGCGGTCCGGCTGCGCGCCCGCATGGCGGCGGCGCCGGCCGAGCGCCTGAGTGCAAGGAATCCGTTTGCGTTCGATTCGCGACCGGCACCCGAGCCGCGGCGAAGCGTCGCCGCCGTTGGCGCGCCGACGGCATCGCCGGATTCGCCGCCGTCCGATGTGCCGCTCGAGTTGATTGGCGTCGCCGAACGCGTCCGCGAGGGGACGACGACGCGCACCGCGGTGGTCACGGCCCCCGGGGATCAACTGTTCCTGGTGACAGTGGGGCAGGAGGTGGCGGGACGCTACCGCGTCAGCGCGGTTGGCGCCGACGCGGTCGAGCTCACGGATCTCGCGACCGGCGCTACACGCCGGCTTGGCCTAAGATAACCAGCTTGACCTGGCGGATGGCGCTGACCTTGCGCAGCTCCTCGAGCGCGCTGGCGTCGGCGCTGTCGCTGCGCCCTTCGTGATCGAGCGTCACGACTCCGACCGCCCCCCCCTGGCCGCGTCCGAGCGCGAAGCTGGCGATATTGATGCCGTGGCGCCCCAGCACGCTGCCGACCTCGCCGATCACGCCCGGCTGATCGTTGTTGCGGATGACGATCAGCGCCCCCTCGACGAGCGGGCCTCCACGTCGACCCCGTCGAGCTGGGTCAGACGCGGGCTGTCGCCCTCGAAAACCGTACCTTCAATCCAGCACTCGCCGCCGGTCGTCAGCAGCTTGACCGAAATCATGTTCGCAAACGACCGCGGCCGCGAGCTTCGCGACTCGACGACTTCGATGCCGCGCTCGCCGGCAATCGCCCGGGCGTTGACGACCGTGACGCTGGAGGACAGCATCGGCCGGAGGACGCCGGCGACGACAGCGCTGGCGATGAACTGGGCGTGCTCGCTGACGAGCGGGCCGTAGTAGCGGATGCCGACCGAGTGGGTCCGGCCCTCGGCGAGCTGGGAGACCAGCGCGCCCATCCGATCGGCGAGCTGGATGAACGGCCGCACCCGCGCGAACTCGTCGCCGCGGATGCCGGGAAAGTTCACCGCGTTGCGGATGACACCTTCCTGCAGGAAATCGCGCAGCGCCTGCGGCGGTCTCGATGCCGACCTGCTCCTGGGCCTCGACGGTCGAGGCGGCGATATGCGGCGTGGCAACCACCTGCGGCAGCTTGGCGAGGCGCCAGTCGGCCGGTGGCTCTTTCTGGAACACGTCGAGTGCCGGCGCCGGCAATCTGGCGCGCCTCGATGGCGTCCGCCAGCGCCGCTTCGTCGATGAGCTCGCCGCGCGCGGTGTTCACGATCCGCATGTTCGGCCGGCATTTGGCGAAGCGGGCGGCGTTGAACAGGTGCCGGGTCTCGGGCGTCGACGGCAGATGCAGCGTGATGTAGTCGGCCGCGGCGCAGAGCTCGTCGAGCGACAGCAGCTCGACCCCGAGCGTGCCGGCGACCTGTTCCGAGATGAACGGGTCGTGCGCGACCAGCTCCATCCCGAACGCCCGCGCCCGCGCGCCGACTTCCTGGCCGATCCGGCCGAGACCGACGATGCCGAGCGTCTTGCCGCGGAGCTCGCCGCCGGTCAGCTTCTTCTTTTCCCAGACCCCGGCCTTCATGTAGGCGTCGGCCGCCGGGA
Source organism: uncultured Acidobacteriota bacterium (assembly GCA_963750475.1). GTDB lineage: Bacteria > Acidobacteriota > Vicinamibacteria > Vicinamibacterales > 2-12-FULL-66-21 > JALZOC01. Next base: position 3,272,011 of record CAVVQQ010000002.1, on the reverse strand, counting down.
TCGAGCGCGACAGCGCCAGCATCAGCGCGATCGCCAGCTCGGCGACGCTGATGCTGTTGGCGCCGGGGGCGTTCATGACGACGATGCCGCGTTCGGTCGCCGCCTTGACGTCGACGTTGTCGACGCCGGTGCCGGCGCGGGCGATCACGCGGAGGCGGGGTGCCGCCGCCATCAGCGCGGCCGTGACCTTGGTGGCGCTGCGGACGACGAGCGCGTCGGCGTCGGCGAGGTCGCGGGCCAGTTCATCGGCCGGCCGGCCGCTGCGGGCATCGATGGTCCAGCCTGGAACACTACGAAGGAGCTCGACGGCGGAGGAGGGCAGCTGGTCGGCGATCACAATGTGCATGGTGCGTTCGTTAATCTCCAGAGGGCGCGGGAAGGATGTTCGATGGCGTCGTTAAGTATAATGTCGTGTTCCTCTCGAAGCGTAAGCGCACAGCGTCGCGTCAGTGCGCGCACCATCGTGGTGCAAACCGCTCGAAACTGCGGATTGACGCGGGGCGATGCGTGCGGCGGGTGTTGATTTCCACAAGCTTTTCCACAGTTTCTGTGAAGATCGAAACCGCCGTGACGGTGAACTGACCTAAATTCCTCTATGCCAAAATTCACACTGCTGAAGCCCCGGCGACGGGTACGCCATCACCCGCGATGGCGGCCGCCTCGTCGTCCCGGACGATCCCATCATTCCGTTTATCGAAGGGGATGGCACCGGCCCCGACATCTGGCGCGCCAGCGTCCGGGTGTTCGACGCGGCGGTGCAGAAGGCCTTCGGCGGCCGGAAGCGGATCGTCTGGTTCGAGGTGCCGGCCGGCGAGAAGGCCAACACCGAGCACGGCGAGTGGCTGCCGGACGACACGCTCGAGGCGTTCCGCGCCTACAAGGTCGGCATCAAGGGCCCGCTGACGACGCCGGTCGGCGGCGGCATCCGCAGCCTCAACGTCACGCTGCGTCAGGTGCTCGACCTCTATGCGTGCGTCCGGCCGGTCCGCTATTTCACCGGCACGCCGGCCCCGGTCACCCATCCCGAGAGCATGGACATCGTGATCTTCCGCGAGAACACCGAGGACGTCTACGCCGGCATCGAGTGGGCCAAGGGGACCCCGCAGGCCGCGAAGGTCATCGAGTTCCTCGAAAAGGAGATGGGTAAGAAGGTCCGCGCCGATTCCGGCATCGGCATCAAGCCGATCTCCGAGTTCGGCACGAAGCGGCTGGTGCGGATGGCGATCAGTACGCGATCGACAACAAGCGCAAGACCGTCACGCTCGTGCACAAGGGCAACATCATGAAGTTCACCGAAGGGGCGTTCCGCGACTGGGGCTACGAGGTGGCGAAGACGGAGTTCCGCGACCAGGTCGTGACCGAGGACGAAGTCGGCAAGGGGGCGACGCCGGGAGCGGCAAGATCCTCATCAAGGATCGCGATCGCCGACAGCATCCTCCAGCAGATCCTGACCCGGCCCGCCGACTACGACGTCTTCGCCACGCCCGAACCTGAACGGCGACTACCTGTCGGACGCCTGTGCGGCGCAGGTCGGCGGCCTCGGCATCGCGCCGGGCGGCAACATCAGCGACGACATCGGCGTTCTTCGAGGCGACCCACGGCACGGCGCCGAAGTACGCCGGCAAGGACGTCATCAACCCCGGCTCGGTCATCCTGTCCGGGCGAGATGATGTTCCGCTACATGGGCTGGGGCGAAGCCGCCGACCTGATCGAGCGAGGGCTGGAGCAGACAATCACGGAGAAGAAGGTCACCTACGACCTCGCCCGGCAGATGGAGGGCGCCACCGAACTGAAGACGTCGGCGTTCGCCGACGCCATCATCGGCAACATGTAGGCAGGAGCGCCATGAACCGAAAAGTGACCGTAGTTGGGGGCGCCGGAACGGTCGGCGCCACCGTTGCCCGCGCCATCGCCGACAAGGAGCTGGCCGACGTCGTCATCATCGACATCGCCGAGCAGAAGGCCGCCGGCATCGCGCTCGACATGCTCGAGGCCTGCCCGATCGACGGGTCGGACTCGCGGATCGTCGGTTATGGCGGCAAATGACGAAGGCTGGGCGCAGACGGCGAACTCCGACGTCGTCGTCATCACCTCCGGCGTGCCGCGCAAGCCGGGCATGAGCCGCGACGACCTGCTGAACGTCAACTACAAGATCATGCAGTCGGTCACCGAGCAGATCGTGAAGTACTCGCCGAACACGATCATCGTCCCGGTGGCCAATCCGCTCGACGCGATGTGCCAGGCGGTCTACCGCCTGAGCAAGTTCCCGCGCGAGCGGGTCATCGGCATGGCCGGCGTGCTCGACTCGGCGCGGATGCGCACCTTCATCGCGATGGAGACCGGCGTGTCGGTCGAGAACGTCCACGCCTTCGTGCTCGGCGGCCACGGCGACACGATGGTGCCGCTGCCGCGCTATTCGACGATTGCCGGCATTCCGATGCCGGACTACCCGGGCTGACGGCCGAGAAGATCGAGGCGATCGGCGAGCGCACCGCCAACGGCGGCGCCGAGATCACCAAGCTGGTCGGCACGAGCGCCTGGTATGCGCCAGGATCGGCCGCCGCGGAGATGGTCGAGATCATCCTCAAGGACAAGAAGAAGATCGTGCCCTGCTCGGTCTTCCTGCAGGGGGAATACGGCATTCGCGATCTGTTCGTCGGCGTGCCGGTGAAGCTCGGCGCCCGCGGCGTCGAGCAGATCATCGAGATCAAGCTGACCGCGGAGGAGAACGCGGCGCTGAAGAAGTCGGCCGCCGCGGTCAAGGAACTGACCGACGTCATCAAGGTCTGAAGGCTTTCAGAACGGGACTGGCCGTGCCGGCGCCCGCCGGCGCGGCCTGCCCCGCGTCTTCACGCCGTCACCGCCAGCCCCACGCGCGCCGCCTGACGACATCCATACGATCCACAAGCGGCACGAGATTCGCGGCTCCCATCGCAAGTGGCGTCCGGGCCAGGCGGTGGAGTCTATCCAGGAGCGCGGCCTCGACCCGCCCTGGCTCCGATTGCGGAATCGGCGTTCGCCACCATGTCATCCACCTGTTTGGCCAGCGCTGCGTCGAGCGTGAGGGCGACATTGGTTTTCGGCATAGGTATGACAATACGTCATGCCATTTACACGCGGTCGACCAACGGCTTGCAGCCGACGGCGGGCCGCGCGATCATGCCCGGCCGCGGAGCGGGGACGTCAGGCCGTACCTGCCTTCCGCGGTCGAGGGTTTATCGGATGGAGGCCTTATGAATCTTGTCAGGGCGACGCTGCGTGCGGCCGCGCTGGTGATCGTGACTCTCGCGAGCCAGCACGACGTCGAAGCGCAGGACCTCGCCAAGAAGACCTACACGTACAAGACGCTACAGGGCCTTGTGCTTCGTGCCGATGTGTACCGGGCGCCAGGCGACAGCATCAGGCCGGCCATCCTGTACCTCCATGGTGGTGCGCTCATCATGGGCAGCCGCAGCTGGCTGAACCCCGTGCAGCTTCACAAATACCTCGACGCCGGCTACACGGTCATTGCAATCGACTACAGGCTGGCGCCGCAGGCCAAGCTGAATCAGATCATCGACGACGTCGACGACGCGTATCGATGGATGCGCACTGACGGTCCCACGCTGTTTCGGATCGATCCGACACGCATCGCTGTTGTCGGTCATTCAGCGGGAGGGTACCTGGCCCTGCTGGCCGGTAGCCGACTCGAGCCACGGCCCGCCGTCGTCGTGTCGTTCTATGGCTACGGTGACATCGCGGGGGAGTGGTACAGCCGGCCTGACGTCTTCTACAACCGACAGCCCGCCGTCACGAAGGAAGAAGCACAACAAGCCGTCGGCACAAGTGTGGTTGCCGAGGATGAAGCCGGGAAGCGGGAACGGTTCTACCTCTATACCCGCCAACAGGGCGTGTGGTTGCAAGAAGTGGTCGGGCACGATCCACACACAGAGCCAGGGCTATTTGACCGGCTGTGTCCGATTCGCACGGTCACCAGGGATTACCCGCCGACGCTGCTCCTTCATGGGGACAGCGACACAGACGTCCCGTTCGAACAGTCCGTGCTCATGGCCAGGGAGCTGGAACGCCGTGGAGTCCGGCACGAATTCATTGCGCTACCGGGCAGGGGACATCTGTTCGACAGGGACATGTCGGATCCGATGGTTGCCGCCGCCTTCGATCGAGGACCGTCCTTTCTGAAAGCGCAGCTGGACCGGTAGCTGGTGAGCGGACGCGGCCCAACCCGGCATTGCGCCGGACGGCGATATTCTCCGCCCATGACCGCCGCCGGTGAACGTCAGCTCGTTAGGCCGTTACCCTTGGAGTGCCCTGCTCTCGATAGTTTTGGGAAACGGGGATGTATGTGCGATCGCCGCACCAGATTCGGTTCGTTCCCGTCGATTCGGCCGTCCGCCTCGAGCTGTTGCGTCGGCCGCCGCGGACGGGACGTGGGCGGCCGTATGCCGAGTGGGACGATCAGGCATGTTACAGACCATATCCTGCATACGCTCGGCGCTCGCAACCCTGAACGCATCGGCGGACTGATGTACCTGGACGCGGCGGAGGACCCGACGTTGACGCTGACCGACTACAACACGCCGCCAGTCGACCCCGCACGTCTGCCCGCACGGGTCGGACCGCCGGCCAACTTCTCCTTGCCCGAGTCCGAGCTGCATCAGCTTGACCAGTGGCCACTCGATCCGGCGATTCGGCGGGCAACCACGGAGGACAACAGAGTCAGGCCCGACTACGCACGCATCCGCGTCCCCGTTGTCGCTATCTACAGGACTGTGACAATGGAACAGGCGCTCGGGGAGTTCCCACCCAAGACGGAGTCGGAACGAGCCGCCCTGAATCAGGCCTATGCAGCAGCCCTTGCCATGCGTCGGAAATGGCAGGGGGATCTCGTTGCCGGCGTGCCTGGCGCCAAGATCATCGAGCTGCCCGGCGCCAATTTGTACATGTTCCTGTCGAACGAGGCGGACCTCATTCGTGAGCTGCGGGCTTTTGGTTCTTCACTGTCGCCTCAGCCTGGCTCGGCTAGATGAACGCGGCCTCACCAGCGATTGCACCCAACGGCGGCCGCTGCCACCATGAGATGTCGGCGGCGCGATAAGCTCATCTGTGAGGAACTGATGCCGATCTTCGATGCGAAAGACTCGACGCTCGAGCGTATTTCTCGCGGTCGCACGGACTTGGTGTTCGACTATGTCGGCGCGGGCCATGCCGCCAGCTCAAAGAGTGGCGATACCCCATTGATCGCCGTGTGCGCCATGTACGGCGATGTGAGTGCGATCCGTTTTCTCGTGGCGCATGGGGAACGGCTGGAGTCTCTCGGACCGAACCTGGGGCTGGGCGCATCGGCATATTTCGGCCACTGGCGCCTCTGTGCGTACCTGCTCGAGCATGGGGCTGATCCGAATCACGCCGACTCACGCACCGGGGAAACGCCCCTGCATGCCGCGCTCTGCACCGCCAATCGGCCTGTCTTCGACGTGGTGGTGCAGGTTCTCCTGGCTGCCGGCGCAGATCCCAATCGTGCGACCACACCCGGGGTCGAGACGGGGGCGTTCATGCGGGATTGCCGGACAAAGGGTGAAACAGCGCTGCACCGGGCCGCGGCGTTCGCCGCCGAAGAGACCATTCAGCGCCTCGTCGATGCGGGTGCGAGGATCGACGCACTGGACGTCAATGGCGATTCGCCGCTGAGCTGGGCGAGCTGGCACACTCGTCCGGATGCCATTCTGCGAAAGCTGTGTTACGGCACCTTTCATGTTCGTTCCGGGCGCAACTCGACATTTGATCATGGTGTTGGATGGGGCTTCATGGAAAGAGACCTCTTGGGAAAACCATAGCGGGGCCGCCTATCACCGAAATGGCCGACGCGCCTGACCGTCTCTGGATTCTGTTACCGAACTCGCTCGGCTAATCTCGAACGTGGACAGCGGGAAGGAGAACGGCCCATGAGGAATGATGTGATCGGGCTCGTGCTTTGGGTGCTCGGGGCGCTCGCGGCCGGCTGGATCGGCTCGAACTTCATGCCCGGCGAGTGGTACGCCTCGCTCGCCAAGCCATCGTGGAACCCGCCGGGCAGCGTGTTCGCCCCCGTCTGGACCATCCTCTACGTACTCATGGGAGTCGCGGCCTGGCTGGTCTGGCGCCAGGCTGGCTTCTCCGGCGCCCGGGTCGCGCTGTCGCTGTTCATCGTCCAGCTGGTCCTCAACTCCCTCTGGTCCTACCTGTTCTTCGGCTTGCAGAAGCCGATGGGTGCCTTCGTCGAGATCGTCGTTTTGTGGTGCGCGATTCTGGCAACGCTTGTCAGCTTCTGGAAGGTTCGTCCGGGCGCGGGCGCGCTGCTCATCCCTTACCTGTGCTGGGTGAGTTTTGCCGCGGCACTGAACTATCAGCTGTGGCGGCTCAACGCCTAGGCCAGGGTGCGGATTGCGTCGCCGGTAGTGCCGCGCGGCGAGAAGAAGGGGAGACCGTTGAACTCGATCGCCGCTGCAGGAACGGGGTCCGGGCGGGCGCCCGGACCCCGTCGCCTCAGGCCTTGTAAGGCTTTTCGCCGGCCAGGAAGCGGTCGACGCGTCCCGCCAGATCGGTCAGGTACGCGGCGTCGCCGCCGTTGACCTCGGTCGTGACGAAGCCGTCATATTTGATCTCGGTCAGCGCCTTCCGGACCTCGATCCAGTCGATGTCTCCTTCGCCGACGTTCTTCCACGTGAAGCGGCCGTCCGACCGCTCGAGGCGGAAGTCCTTGAGGTGCATCTTGGCGATCCGCGGTCCGAGCGTGCGGATCCAGTCCTGCGGATACCCGTAGAACACGATATTGCCGACATCGAAGTACGCCTTGAGGTGCGGCGACTGGAACTCGTCGACGTAGCGCGCCATCTCCAGCGGGCTGAGCAGGAACTTGTTCCAGACTTCCTCGACCGCAATAACGACGTTCAGGTCCTTGGCGACCGGCAGCAGCTGCTCCCGGATGACGCGCTGCGAGCGCGTCCAGGCGTCCTTGTACGAGGTCTTGGGGTCGACCACCGCCGGCACCAGCAGGACGGCGTCGGCCCCCCACAGCTTGGCGTTCTTGAGCGACGTCTCCATCCCCGCGACGCTGCCCTTGACGACGGCCGGATCGGCGCTCGAGATCGGCAGGCGCCAGTGATCCGAATTCATGACGGAGTGGATCCGGATGCCGGTCTTGCCGGCCGCCTCGCGAATCTCCGCCGCTTCGTCTGCGGACGAAATCGTCTGCATCTCGATGGCGTCGAAGCCCGACTTGCGCGCCAGGGTGAAGCGGTCGGCGTAGGAAAGCTCCTTCGGGAGCATCGAGATCAGGACCGCCTTGCGGATCCCGGCGGAGGCGCCGGCGGCCGGCGCCGGCGTGGACTGCGCGGCCGCGCTGCGGACCACGGTACCGCCCGCCACCGCGACGGCGGCGACCGATTTCAGAAATGTTCGACGATCGTTCATGGGAAGGCTCCTCAGGCCTGGTCGCGGTTGATCAGCAGGGCTTTGACGTATTCCCGGTTCATCCGCGCGATGTTGGTGATTGGAATTTCCTTCGGGCAGACCGCCTCGCACTCCCCTTCGTTCGAGCAGCTGCCGAACCCTTCGGCGTCATGGCGCTCGACCATGCTGACGACCCGCTGGTAGCGCTCCACCTGCCCCTGCGGCAGCAGCGCCAGATGGCTTACTTTAGCCGAGGTGAAGAGCGCCGCCGAGGCGTTCTTGCAGGCCGCGACGCACGCGCCGCAGCCGATGCACGCCGCCGAGTCCATCGCCTGGTCCGCCGATGTCCTTGGGAATAAGGATGGCGTTGGCGTCCTGCGGCGCCGCCGGCATTGATCGACGTGTAGCCGCCCGGCCTGGATGATGCGGTCGAAGGCGCTGCGATCGACGACGAGATCCTTGATGAGCGGGAAGGCCCGGGCGCGCCACGGCTCGAGCGTCAGCGTATCGCCGTCCTGGAACCGCCGCATGTGGAGCTGGCACACGCGTGGTGCCGGGGTCCGGTCCGTGGGGGATGCCGTTGACCATGAAGCCGCAGGTGCCGCAGATGCCCTCGCGGCAGTCCGAGTCGAAGGCGATCGGGTCCTCCCCCTTCGCGATCAGCCCTTCGTTGACGACGTCGAGCATCTCGAGGAAGGACATGTCGGCCGAGACGTTCTCGGCCGTGTAGGGGACCAGCCGCCCGGGCTGGTCCGGGCCGGCCTGACGCCAGACCTTGAGATGGATACGCATATCCGTACTTGTAGCTTCGTCTGGCTCGGGCTTCACGTACTCGAACACCAGCGGCTCCTTGTGCAGCGCCGGCGCCTTGCCGACGCCCTGAAATTCCCAGGCCGCCGACGTACATGAAATGCTCGTCGTCGCGCAGCGCCTCGCCGTCCGGCGTCTGGCTCTCCTCGCGGAAGTGGCCGCCGCACGACTCGGTGCGGTGGAGCGCATCGAGCGCCAGCAGCTCGGCGAACTCGAGGTAGTCGGCGACGCGGCCGGCATATTCGAGGTTCTTGTTCAGGTTGTTCTTCTCGCCGGGCACCGAGACGTTCTGCCAGAACTCGTCGCGCAGCTCCGGAATGCGCTCGAGCGCGCGGCGCAGGCCCTCCTCGTTGCGGGCCATGCCGACGTCGTCCCACAGGATGCGCGCCGAGCTCGCGGTGCAGCTGGCGCGGAGTCTTCGGCGCCCTTGACCGCCAGCAGCCGTGTCGATCTGGCCCTGCGCGCGTCGGCTTCGGCCTCGCGGAAGGCGTCGTGCTCGGTCGGTGACCGGCGGCAGCGGCGGTGCCGCCGAGGTAGTTGGCGAGCGTGTACGGGATGACGAAATAGCCGTCCGCCAGCCCCTGCATCAGCGCGCTGGCGCCGAGGCGGTTGGCGCCGTGATCCGAGAAGTTCGCCTCGCCGAGCACGTGCAGCCCGGGGATCGTGCTCATCAGGTTGTAGTCCACCCACAGGCCGCCCATCGTGTAGTGGATGGCGGGGTAGATCCGCATCGGCACCTTGTACGGATTCTCGTCGGTGATCTTCGTGTACATGTCGAAGAGGTTGCCGTAGCGCGTCCGGATGACGTCGGCGCCGAGCCGCTTGATGGCGTCGCTCGAAGTCGAGGTAGACCGCCAGGCCGCTCTCGCCGACGCCGCGCCCCTCGTCGCAGACCGCCTTGGCGTTGCGCGACGCGACGTCGCGCGGCACCAGGTTGCCGAAGCTCGGATACCGCCGCTCGAGGTAGTAGTCGCGCTCCGCTTCGGGAATCTGTTCCGGCGGCCGGCGTGTCGCCCTTCTTCTTCGGCACCCAGACGCGGCCGTCGTTGCGCAGGCTCTCGCTCATCAGCGTCAGCTTCGACTGATGCGTCGCCCGAGACCGGGATGCAGGTCGGGTGAATCTGCGTGTAGCAGGGGTTGGCGAAGAGCGCGCCGCGCTTGTGGGCGCGCCACGCCGCCGTGACGTTCGAGTTCACGGCGTTGGTCGAGAGGTAGTAGGCCGTGCCGTAGCCGCCGGTGCAGAGCAGCACCGCGTGCGCCGGCGTAGCGCTCGATCTCGCCGGTCACCAGGTTGCGGACGATGATCCCGCGCGCCTGGCCGTTGACCAGGACGAGGTCGAGCATCTCGCGGCTGGGCGAAGGAGCTGCACCGATCGCCTCGTGCGACCTGCCGCATCATCGACTGGTAGGCGCCGAGCAGCAGCTGCTGGCCGGTCTGGCCGCGGGCGTAGAAGGTGCGCGACACCTGCGCGCCGCCGAACGAGCGGTTGTCGAGCAGGCCGCCGTACTCGCGCGCGAACGGCACGCCCTGCGCGACGCACTGGTCGATGATGTTGACGCTCAGCTGCGCCAGCCGGTAGACGTTCGCCTCGCGCGAGCGGTAGTCGCCGCCCTTGACCGTGTCGTAGAACAGCCGCTGGATGCTGTCGCCGTCGTTCTGGTAGTTCTTGGCGGCGTTGATGCCGCCCTGCGCGGCGATGCTGTGCGCGCGGCGCGGGCTGTCCTGGATGCAGAAGCTCAGGACGTTGTAGCCGAGCTCGCCGAGCGACGACGGCCGCCGAGGCGCCGGCCAGGCCGGTGCCGACGACGATGACCGTGTACTTGCGGCGGTTGGCCGGGTTGACCAGCTTCGATTCGAACCGGTGGCGGTCCCACTTCTCCGCGAGCGGGCCGCCGGGAATCTTGGAGTCGAGCATAGGTTCGATAGTCTGCACGCGATGACCGGTTAGTGGCTCAGATAGACCCACAGCGGGATCACGGCGAGCCCGCCGCCGATGACGCACGCGCCAAGATAATGCCCCAGATGGCGAGACGCCGCGTGTAGACGCGGATGGTCGAGGCCGATCGACTGGAACCCGCTGGCGATGCCGTGCCGCAGGTGCGAGCCGACCAGCAGCGTGCCGACGACGTAGAACGCCACCCAGCAGCGGCTGGCTGAAGACCTCGACCTCGGTCCGGTAGAGATCGCGGACGGCGCGTTCGTCCGCCGACTCGTAGTAGGCGCCGAACCTGAACTGCTTGACGTGCACGCACGATGAACAGAAGACCACGAGCCCGGACAAGATCATCGTCGACGAGGCGACGCTCTTGCGGCTGGTGTGGCCGGCCATCTTCTTCTTCTGCGTAGCCGACCGGCCGCGCCGCCGGTTGGCGAGGTACATCGTGATTGTCTTGTAGACGTGCAGCAGGAAGACCAGCAGCAGGCCGATCTCGATCGGGAGGATCAGCGGGTTGCGAGATGAGCGTGTGCGAGTAGCTCGTTGAACGTATCCGGGCCCGAGGAAGATGAGCAGGTTGCCGGCGAGGTGCAGTGATCAGGTACACGAACAGCGCGAGGCCGTCAGCCCGATCAGCAGCTTGGTGCCGACCGACGAGGTGAAGACACGACCGAAAGTCGACATGCAGCAGTCTGCTCCAGATCCCGTCAATTGTATGACGGATCCGTCCGCGCCGGAGCGCTGGCGGGCGCGGTGCTTGATTCGATCGCCCGGCCCGGCACATGATGTACCGACACTTCGCGGCGCGCGGCGGGCGGCGCTCAGCCCGATTCAGGTGTTCAGCGTCCGGACGCATGAAAATTCACGAGTATCAGGCCAAAGCCATCCTCGCGCGCTACGGCGTGCCGGTGCCGCGCGGGCGAAGTGGTCGTCGACGCCGCCGACGCCGGCGACGTCGCCGCGCGGCTCGGCGGCGGCACCGTCGTCGTCAAGGCGCAGATCCACGCCGGCGGGCGCGGCAAGGGCGGCGGCGTCAAGGTCGCCAAGTCGCCCGACGAGGCGGCCGAAGCGGCGGCCGCAGATGCATCGGCATGACGCTGGTCACCCACCAGACCGGCCCGGCCGGGCAGAAGGTCGGCCGCGCTGCTCGTCGAGCAAGGGCTGCAGATCACGCGCGAGCTCTACCTCGGCATCGTCATCGACCGCGCCGACCGAGCAAGCCGGTGCTGATGGCCAGCCCCGACGGCGGCATGGAGATCGAGAAGGTCGCCGAGGAGACGCCCGAGCGCATCTTCAAGGAGTTCATCCAGCCCGGCGTCGGCCTGCGGCCGTTCCAGGCGCGCAAGCTGGCGTTCGCGCTCGGTCTCGAAGGCGCGCAGGTCGGCCAGGCGGTCGAAGTTGATGACCGCGCGTCTACGAGGCCTTCATCGCCACCGATGCCTCGCTCATCGAGATCAACCCGCTGATCGTCACCGAGGACGGCAACCTGCTGGCGCTCGACGCCAAGATGACCTTCGACGACAACGCGCTCTACCGCCACCCGGACATTCGCGACGCTGCGCGACCTCGACGAAGAGGATCCGCTCGAGGTCGAGGCGTCGAAGTTCTCGCTGAACTACATCAAGCTCGACGGCAACGATCGGCTGCATGGTCAACGGCGCCGGCCTGGCGATGGCGACGATGGACATCATCAAGCTGGCGGGCGGCGAGCCGGCCAACTTCCTCGACGTCGGCGGCGGCGCCAATGCCGAGCAGATCCGCAACGCCTTCAAGATCCTGATGTCGGACACGCAGCGTCAAGGCGGTGCTCATCAACATCTTCGGCGGCATCCTGCGCTGCGACGTGCTGGCCGCAGGGGTGATCGCGGCGGTCACGCGAGCTCGGCGTGCCGGTGCCGATCGTCATCCGCATGGAAGGCACCAACGTCGAGCAGGGCAAGCAGCATGCTCGAGGAGAGCGGGCTGAACTTCACCACCGCCGACACGATGAGCGAAGCGGCCGAGCAAGGTCGTCGCACTGGCCAGGTAGCCGTCAGAGCCGCGAGCGTTCATCAGTCCGCTCAGCAGTAGGTTAGAGCACACAATGGCCGTACTGATCGACAGGAGCACCCGCCTCATCGTCCAGGGCCTCACCGGCCGCGAGGGCACCTTCCACGCCAAGCAGGCCGCGGCCTACGGCACGCACGGTCGTCGGCGGCGTCACGCCCGGCAAGGGCGGCACGACCCACGAAGGCTGGCCGGTGTTCAACACCGTGGCGCGAGGCGGTGCGAGAAGACCGGCGCCAACGCGACGGTGATCTTCGTGCCGCCGCCGTTCGCGGCCGACGCGGTCATGGAAGCGGCCGACGCCGGCATCGCCGCTGGCGGTGTGCATCACCGAAGGCATCCCGACGCTCGACATGATGCGCGCGCTGACGGTCGTCCGCGCCTCGCAAGACGCGGCTCATCGGCCCGAACTGCCCGGGCCTCATCACGGCCGGCCAGGCCAAGGCCGGCATCATCCCCGGCCACATCTGCAAGGAAGGCCGGGTCGGCATCGTCTCGAAGAGCGGCACGCTGACCTACGAGGCGATCCACCAGCTGACCCGGCTCGGCCTCGGCCAGACGACCTGCATCGGCATCGGCGGCGACCCGCTGATCGGCACCAGCTTCATCGACGCGCTCGAGCCTGTTCGCCGGCGATCGACGCGACCGAAGCGGTCGTCATGATCGGCGAGATCGGCGGCAGCGCCGAGGAAGAGGCCGCGGCCTGGATCAAGCGCGCACTTCAAGAAGCCGGTGGTCGGCTTCATTGCCGGCCAGACCGCGCCCGCCGGGACGCCGGATGGGGCATGCCGGCGCGATCATCGCGGGCGGCAAGGGCACGGCGGCCGAGAAGATGGCGGCGCTCGACCGCAGGCGGGCGTCCATGTCGTCAAGAGCCCGGCCGATATCGGGGCGGCGGTGCAAGACGCGCGCTATAACGTTGCGCCGAGCGTATTCCGCATCGAGTTCGCGATCCGATGCTGCATTCGCGCGGTTCGCCTGTACCATCAGCGTCGCCCCGTCGCGGAAGGACAGCCGATGTCTCCGAGCGATGTGCGGTTCGGGACACGGACGCCCGCCGCGCCCCGCCGCATCGTCAACGATTTCAGCATTCAGGTCGCCACGGTCAACGGCTCCGGCAGCCAGACCGCCAACCTCGTCCTGCTGCGCTCCCTCTTCCAGATGGGGATCCCGGTGTCCGGGAAGAACATGTTCCCGTCGAACATCGCCGGGCTGCCGACCTGGTACACCATCCGCGCGAACCAGCACGGCTACATCGGCCGGAAGAAGGAAATCGACTTCCTGGTCGCGATGAATCCCGGAGACGGCGCGGGAAGACGTGCTGGCGCTCGAGCCGGGCGCGGCCGTGCTCTACGACGAGCCGCTGAAGCTGAAGCGCGCTGCGCGACGACCTGGTCTTCTATCCGGTGCCGTTCGACAAGCTGGTCGCCGAGGTCTGCACGGACGCCAAGCTGCGGCGGCTCGTCAAGAACATGATCTACGACGGCGTGCTGTCGACGCCTGCTCGGCGATCGATCTCGGCGCAGATGGAGCACGCGCTCGCGCCGGCAGCTGGGGAAGAAGACCAAGGCGATCGAGCTGAACCTCGCGCGCGCTCGAGGCCGGCGCCGAGTACGCGGCCGAGCAGCTGCCGAAGCGCGGATCCGTACTGCATCGAGCGGATGGACGAGACCGCCGGCATGATCCTCGTCGAGGGTAACGCCGCCGCGGCGCTCGGCTGCATGATGGCCGGCGTCACGGTCGTCGCCTGGTATCCGATCACCCCGTCGTCGTCGCTGCCCGGAGACGCTGATCGCCTACATGAAGAAGTACCGCGATCGACAAGGAGACGGGCAAGGCGACGTTCGCCATCGTCCAGGCCGAGGACGAGATTGCCGCGCATCGGCATGGTGATCGGCGCCGGCTGGGCCGGGGCGCGGGCGATGACCTCGACCGTCGGGCCCGGGCATCTCGCTGATGGGCGAGTTCGCCGGCCTGGCGTACTACGCCGAGATCCCCGGCGTGGTCTTCGACATCCAGCGGGTCGGGCCCGTCGACCGGCCTGCCGACGCGCACCGCGCAGGGCGACATCCTCACGACCGCGCTGCTGTCGCACGGCGACACCAAGCACATCATGCTGCATCCCGGCGTCGGTCGAGGAGTGCTACACGATGGCGATGGAGGCGTTCGACCTCGCCGAGCGGTTCCAGACGCTGGTGTTCGTGATGAGCGACCTCGATCTCGGCGATGAACACCTGGATGTCGCCAGCCGTTCGCCTATCCGGAGGAGCCGCTCGATCGCGGCAAGGTGCTCGACGCAGGAGACGCTCGCGCGGACTGGGCGAGTGGGGCCGCTACAAGGACGTCGACGGCGACGGCATCCCGTACCGCACCATTCCCGGCGACGGCATGCCGGCCGTACTTCACGCGCGGCTCCGGCCACAACGACAAGGGGCAGTACAGCGAGCGGCCGGACGACTACGTCGCACAACATGGACCGGCTGGCGCGGAAGTTCGAGACCGCGCGGACAGCACGTGCCGCGGCCGAGGTCGACGACGTGCCGGGGCGCGCGATCGGCATCATCGGCTACGGCACCAGCCACTGGGCGATCGTCGAGAGCCGCGATCAGCTCGAGCGAGGAGAGCGGGCCAGCGACCGCCTACCTGCGGCTGCGCGCCTATCCGTTCACCGAGGAGCTCGCCGACTTCATCGACCGCTACGATCGCGTCTACGTGGTCGAGCAGAACCGCGACGCCCAGATGCTGTCAGCTGATGCGGCTCGAGCTGCCGGCCGACGCCGTCGCGCAAGCTGCGCAGCGTCCTGCACTACAACGGCCTGCCGATCGATGCGCCGGTCGATCACCGACGAGCATTCTGGCGCAGGAAGGGCTGGCCGCGGCGCCAGCCGGCCGCAGCGTGGCGTCGGCGGGCCTGACGGCGGGGTGGAATGACCGTCACCTGGCTGCGGAGTGCCTATGGATCCAGCGACCCCGGCGCCGGCGAAGAAGACTCAACCGCATCGGCCTCGAGCTGCAGCCGTACCGCGGCGGCAAGACGACGCTCTGCGCCGGCTGCGGGCACAACGCGATCTCCGAGCGCATCATCGACGCGTTCTTCGAGATGGGCGTCGACCCGACGCGAGGTCGTCAAGCTCTCGGGCATCGGCTGTTCGAGCAAGAGCCCGGCGTATTTCCTCGGCGGCTCCCACGGCTTCAACTCCGTGCACGGCCGCATGCCGTCGGTCGGCACCGGCGCGATGCTGGCCAACCGCACGCTGCCGGCGATCGGCGTCAGCGGCGACGGCGACACCGGCGCGATCGGCATCGGCCAGTTCGTCCACCTGATGCGGCGCAACCTGCCGATCATCTACATCATCGAAGACAACGGCTGCTACGGGCTGACCAAGGGGCAGTTCTCGCCGACCGCGGACCTCGGGTCGACGCTCAAGAACGGCGTCGTCAACGACCTGCCGCCGATCGACACCTGCGCGCTGGCGATCGAGCTCGGCGCGTCGTTCGTCGCGCGCTCGTTCTCCGGCGACAAGAAGCAGCTGCTCGTCGATCCTCAAGGCGGCGCTCAGCCATCGCGGCACCGTGCATGATCGACGTCATCTCGCCGTGCGTGACGTTCAACGATCACGAAGGCTCGACCAAGAGCTACGCCTACGCGAAGGACCACGACGAGCCGCTCGGCGAGGTCAGCTTCGTGCCGTACTTCGACGACATCGCGATCGACTACGAGCCGGGCACGACGCACGGAAGTGAGATGCACGACGGCTCGAAGCTGTATCTGAAGAAGGTCGCCGAGGACTACGATCCGACCGACAAGATGAACGCGGTGCGGCTGCATTCACGAGACCGCGGGACGCGGCGAGTTCGCCACCGGCATCCTCTACATCGAGCCGGACGAAGCGACGATTTCCTGACGCTGCTCAACCTCGTCGACGAGCCGCTGGCGACGCTGCCGCTCGAACGCGTCCGGCCGGGACGGGCGGTGCTCGACGAGATCATGGAATCCCTGAAATAAGCCGCGGTCAGCCCCCTTCGGCGCCGTCCACGTTCGCGCCGATGACGTCCTCGCAGATCGCGACGGCGTCGTCCGGCACGCCCTCGTCGTCCAGGGCGGGGGCGTTGGCATTCCCCGGTTCCGGGGCCGCCGCCGTATCCCCCTCGACCGCGCCGATGTGATCGTCCTCGCTCGAGGGAGGCGTGGCAGCTTGTTCGTCGCTCATTTCGTCCTCGGTTCTGTCGGCGCGATATCCCGACTATAATTCGTTGGATATGGAACGCACATTCGCCATCATCAAGCCCGACGCCGTCGCCGCCCGGTATACCGGCCGCATCCTGCAGCGGATCGAAGCCGAAGGATTCCAGATTCGTGCCATGAAGATGGTCAGTCTGTCCAGGGCCGAAGCCGAAGGATTCTACGCCGTCCATCGCGAGCGGCCGTTCTTTGCCAGCCTGACCGCCTTCATGTCGTCCGGCCCTGCCGTCGTGCTGGCCCTCGAGGCGCCCGATGCCATCCGCAAATGGCGGACGCTGATGGGGGCCACCGATCCCGGCAAGGCCGACGCCGGCACCCTGCGCAAGGAATTCGGCGCCTCGATCGAGAACAACGCCACCCACGGCTCCGATGCCCCCGAAACGGCTGCCTTCGAGCTCGGCTATTTTTTCTCGGGCATGGAGCTGCGTTAAGCTGGCAGCCAGCAGTGAGCGCTGCCAGCGCCCAGCTTCCAGCCCCCGGCTTCCAGCTTCCCGCAGGGGTGCCGCTGCAGGCGAAGGGGTCGGCAGCCGGGACACGGAAACCTGGGAGCGGGAAGCTGGAAGCTGGCAACTGGCAACTGGCAACAGCGCCAGCTTCCAGCCCCCGGCTTCCAGCTTCCGCAGGGTGCCGCTGCAGGCGACGGGGTCGGCAGCCGGGACACGGAAACCTGGGAGCGGGAAGCGGGAAGCGGGAAGCTGGCAACTGGCAACTGGCAACTGGCAACTGGTAACTGGCAACAGCGCCAGCTTCCAGCCCCCGGCTTCCAGCTTCCCGCAGGGGTGCCGCTGCAGGCGAAGGGGTCGGCAGCCGGGACACGGAAACCTGGGAGCGGGAAGCGGGAAGCGGGAAGCTGGCAACTGCCAACTGGCAACTGGCTACTGGCAACTGGCAACTGGCAACCGAAGGCTTGGTTAGGACCCCATGTCGATAAAGGCGGATCGCTGGATTAAGCGGATGGCGCTCGAGCACGGCATGATCGATCCCTTCGAGGATCGACAGGTCCGGCAGGGCGTCGTCTCGTACGGGTTGTCGTCGTACGGCTACGACATCCGCGTCGCGGACGACTTCAAGGTGTTCACGAACATCAACAACACCGTCATCGACCCCAAGAACTTCGATCCGCGGTCGTTCGTCGACCTCAAGACCGACGTCTGCATCGTCCCGCCGAATTCGTTCGCGCTGGCCCGGTCGATCGAATATTTCCGGATTCCCAGGGACGTGCTGACCGTCTGCCTCGGCAAGTCGACCTACGCCCGGTGCGGGATCATCGTCAACGTGACCCCGTTCGAGCCCGAGTGGGAAGGCACCGTCACGCTGGAGATCTCCAACACGACGCCGCTGCCGGCGCGCATCTACGCGAACGAGGGGATTGCCCAGGTCCTCTTCTTCCAGAGCGACGAGCCGTGCGAGGTGTCGTACGCGGACAAGAAGGGGAAATACCTGAAGCAGCTCGACGTCACGCTGCCGAGGATTTAGGCCGCTCCCGGGACGTCATCATGCCTGAGTCCTCCGTCCTCGGTCGGATTCCGGTCGTCGGCGGTCTCGCCTACGTCGACCACGTCCGCCGGCTGCCGTCGTCGTTCAGCGCCACGCTCGCCGCCGAGCCGAACCACCGTTATTTTCCACACGCCATTGCGGTCCTCGTTGCCGGGGAAAAGGTCGGGTACGTCGCCCCGGAAGTGGCGCTGCGCTACTTCACGCCGCTGGCGGCAGTCGGGGGAGCGGTCTGTCCCGGGCGGCGGGCCGCGGCCTCGGATCGCGACACGTCCGGCGTCGAACTGCTGCTGGATTTCTCGGGCCTGGCCGTGGCGCCGTCTGAATGACGGGCGGCCGGGCCGCGGCAGCGCTGGCGCTGCTGGCGGCCGGGGCGGCAGTCGCCGCGCCGACCGCTGGACCGCTGCCGCTGCCGCCCGGCGCCGAGCGCGCCTACCAGGTCATGTCCGAACGCGTCAGCGCCGCGGCGGCGCTCGACGTCGTTGCCGCCATGGACGGCAAGTGGCGGCTGGCCGGCAATCCTGACTACAACAGCTCCATCGACGACCTCAGGGACCGTCTGGCGGCTGCGGGCTTCAGCCCGTCGCCTGGCGCCGAGGCCGCGGTCCACGTCGAGGAATTCGACAGCGGACGCCCCGGCTGGAGCTACCGCGTCGGCACGGTGGCGTTCGACGGCTCCGCCGAGCCGCCGCTGCTGTCGCGCGAGCACGACTTCGTGTCCCTCGCCATCAACTCGTTCCCGACGCCGCCCGGCGGCCTCCAGGCACCGCTCATCGACGTCGGCGCCGGCGGCGCTGCGGACTACGCCGGCAGGACGGTCACTGGCGCGGTGGTGCTGACCGACGCTCCGCTGGGACGGGTCTGGCGCGACGCCGTGAAACGCCGCGGCGCCGCCGGGGTCATCTCGACCCAGGCGGCCGCCATCGTGCGGCCCCCAGGCGAGCTGACCGAGGCGCAGCAGGACGTGCTGCAGTGGGACAGCCTGCCGTACGACAAGGAGGCGCGCAGCTTCGGCTTCAAGGCCTCGTATCGGGCCGCGGCGCGCATGCGGCAGCGCCTGCGCGCCGGTCCTGTGACGGTCCGGGTTTCGATCGACGCTTCCTTTCATGACGGTCCCGGCCGCACGCTCGTGGCCGAGATTCGCGGCCGGTCCCGACCGGACGAGCACCATCGTCGCCGTCGCGCACGTGCAGGAGCCCGGCGCCAACGACAATGCGAGCGGCTGCGGCACGCTGCTGGCGATGGCCAGCGCTCTTCGGCGGGCCATCGCGGAAGGGGCGCTCCCGGCGCCGGACCGGACGCTGACGTTTCTGTGGGTGGATGAAATCCGCGGCAGCGAGGCCTGGCTGCGCGCCCACCCCGCGTCGGCGGTCCAGTACATGTTCGCCCTCGACATGACGGGGGAGGACACCGCGAAAACCGGCGGCACTTTCCTGATCGAGAAGCAGGCCGACCCGGCGGCCGTCTGGGAACGGCCGTCGGATCCACACACGGAGTGGAGCCAGGGCCCTGCGGCTGTCAGCGCCTCGTCGCTCAGGGGCAGCCTGCTGAATGACCTCTACCTCGCCATCTGCCGGCGCCGCGGCCGCGACACCGCCTGGCAGGTCCGGACCAATCCCTACGAGGGGGGCAGCGATCACACGGTGTTTGCCGGAGCCCGCGTGCCGTCTCTCCTGGCGTGGCATTTCACCGACCGCTTCTACCACACGAACCAGGACCGTCTCGACAAGACGAGCGCCGCGGAAATGAAGAATGTCGGCGTGGCCACCGGCGCGGCCGTGTGGTTCCTGGCGTCCGCCACCTCGCGCGACGCGGCGGCGGTCGCCGGCCTCGTCGGCGCGGCCGGGGCGGCGCGGCTCGCGCTCGAACGGACCCAGGGGGCGGCCGTCGCCGCCGGCGCCGCCGATCGCGTCAAAGCACTGGCGGTGGAAGACGAGGTCCGGACGGCCTGGATCAAGTGGTACGGCGAGGCGCTCGACAGCGTCGTGCGGCTGCCGCCCGGCGGACCGGACGACGGCCTGCGGGCGCGCGTCGCCGCGGCCCGCCGCCAGCTGCGTTGAGCGGCCGCTGCCTGGCCTATTTGGCGAAGACCTCGGCGACCGGCGTCACCCGCACCTTGTCGACCGCGATGTTCAGCTTCATGCCGCCGATGACCTTGTCTTCGGCGAGCAGCTCCGCCGGCTTCTCCCCGTCGTATGCGATTGGCGAGGGGGCGTCCGACACCAGCGCCTGCTTCAGCGCCGCCGCCTCCTTGGTAATGATCACGACCGACAGATCGCGGGCGCTCAGATGCTTCCTGACCGCGGCATTGACCTGCTCGACGGTCAGTGCCTGCAGGGCGCGGCGCATCGTGGACGTGAAATCACCCATGCCGTACCACTCGGAGTCGAGCGCGTAGCCGAGCTGGGCGTCCTGCCGCGCCGTCATCACGTAGACGTTGTTCAGCAGGTAATCGCGGCTGGCGTCGAAGTCCTTCTGCGTCAGTCCGTTGGTGATGAAGGCCCCGAGCTCGTGCACGGCGATGCGCAGCGCCATGTGGGCGTTCGCCGGCACGACCGGGCGGATCCAGATCTCGAAGATCTGCTGCTGGCGCGCGATGTTGGCATCGGGGAAGAACTGGAACATCCCGCGCGGGAACGCCTCGATATAGGCATAGTCGCCGTAATTCATCCCGCGAATCTCGCGCAGGCGCTGATACAGGCGCCCCGACGAGATGCGATGCTCGCCAAGCCACGCCCGCGCCACCGACAACGCCGCGAAGTCCGGGTGGGTCCGGGTGACGTCGATCGGCTCTCCGAACGAGATCGCTGTCGCCCGCGTGTCTTTCTCGATGATCTCGACCTCGATTCCGGACGGACGGGTGCCGTGGACGGTCGCGCGCGGAACGGCTGTTCCGGCCGGCAGCCGGCCGAGCGATGCCTCCAGCGTGGAGAGCATCTCGGCCGGGACGTCGCCGCTCACGCCGACGTGCAAGGTCGCCAGCGTGTACATGTCCCGCGCGAAGGCCTTCACGTCCGCCAGGGTAATGGCATTGAGCCCCGCGACCGTGCCGAGCACCGGGTGGCCATAAGGCGTGCCCCGGAAGATGTTCGCCTGCAGCCGCTCCTTGCCGAGCTCTTCCTCGTTGTTCGAGCGCAGATCCTCGACGAGCGCGTTCGTCTGCGCATCCTTGACGCGGCGGAAGTCGTCGTCCCGGAAGCCCGGCTCGAGCAGCTGGGGGAGCACGGTCGCGAGGAATCGCGACCAGTGATCGCGGTGGATGATGCCCGTGAACGTCGTCATTTCCTTGTCGGCACGGCCGTTGAACGAACCGGCGATCGGATAGAGCACCGCCTCGACCTCGTCAATCGTCATCGACCGCGAGCCGGCGTCGGCAATCATCGCGGCGGTGAGGGCGGCGAGTCCCTCTTTGCCGGCCGGGTCGTGCGACGAGCCGACGGTGAAGAGCAGCTTGACGTCGAGCTGCGGCAGCACCGACTTCTGCTGGATGAGGTGCAGATTCGTGGGCGTTCCGGCTGCCTTCGGCAGCGGCGGCGGCACCGGAGGGATCGGGGTGGCGGCGGCTGTCCCGCCCGCCGGAGCCAGCGACGCCAGGGCCGGCGCCTGTTCGATGCCGGCCGGCAGCGGGTCCTTCGACAGGGTCGTCACGATCAGCCCGGCATCGGTGAAGTACTTCCGCGCCGCCGACTGCACATCCTGCGGCGTCACGCTGTCGAGCGTGCGGTAATAGGCATTCACCGTGTCGTAGGATCGCGTGTAGGCGGCGAAGTGGCCGACCACGGCGCCAATCCGCTCGGTGCTGTCCAGTGTCCGGGCGAACGCGTAGCGGCTGTGCGATTTGGCGTCGGCCAGGCGCGGCGCCGGCACCGCGGCCGCGCGGGCGGCCGCAGCCGTGGCCAGGATCTGGTTCCGGACGTACACCGCGTCGGCCGGGTTCTTGACCCGGGCAAAGACGGTGAAAAGCGACGGGTCCACGCTCGCCGGCGCATCCACGTCGAGCGAGTCCACTTTCTGCTCGGCTACGACCAGCTTCTTGTACAGCTCCGAGGTCGGTCCGAAGAAGAGCGCCGCGAGCACGTCCATCGAGGCGGTCTCCCGGCTCGTCGCGACGAACGCCGGGGAGGGGAAGGCGACCGTCACGTACGGCAGAGTCTGGCCGGCCCATGGCACATGGGCGTAGAGCGGACCGCGGGGCGCCGGCTCTTTGGGAATCGGCGTCGCCGGCACCGGCGCCGGTTTCCAGCCGCCCCAGTATTTTTCGACCATCGGCAGCACCTGCTCCGGCGTCACGTCCCCGGCAACGACGACGGTGGTGTGCTCGGGGCGGTACCATCGCTGGAAGAACACCCGTGAGTATTGATACTCGTTGGGCATGTTCTCGATGTCGGCGATGAACCCCATCGTCGTGTGTTTGTAGGTGTGCGTCTGGTAGAAGTGGTCCCGCTGGACCTCGAGCAGCTTTTCAACCGGGTTTGCGCTGTTCTTGTTGTATTCGCCGAGGATCGCCCGCGCTTCGGTCTTGAAGTCGGCTTCCGAGTAGGCCAGGTGCTGGAAGGCGTCGGCGTAGAGCGCCAGGATGTCCTCGGTGTGCTCCTTGGCGAAGGTGGCGTAATAGTGGGTGTAGTCGTCGCCGGTGCCGGCGTTGTCGCGGGCGCCGGCGCGCCCCATGATGGCGCGGAACTCGGCGGGCGGTGTCTTCGGCGTGCCCCGGAACATGAGGTGCTCGAAAAAGTGCGCGAAGCCCGACTTGCCAGGTTCGACCTCGTTGCGCGACCCGGTCTGCACCGGAATCTGCACGCTGACGAGGTTGGGGAAGCCGGTCGGCACGATGATGACCTTCAGGCCGTTCGGCAGCGTACGCTCGGTCGCCTTGAACGGCAGCACGTCCGCGGCGGCGGCCTGCGGATGGCGTCCTCCCGCGACGACGGCGAGCAGGACGAGGGCGGCGGCGAGCCGGCGGCCGGGGGTGGCGAGTGGTGACACTAGGGGTTCAAAGGACATGGCTGGTTCGATTATGACACCTGGCCTTGACCTGTGTCAGAATCGGCCCGCACCACCTTTACCGGACGGGCGTCGCGCGGATCGCGGCGCGGGCGCCGGCCGTCAACCCGGATGCTGCGAGGGCAAGAGATCATGGATCGACGAGATTTTCTGATGAGCACGGCCGTTCTGACCGGCGGGCGCCGCGATGCGCGGGCTGGCCAGCCCCAACGATACCGTCCGGATGGCCGTGGCGGGCTGCGGCGGACGAGGCTCGAGCCACGTCAGTGCGTGGTCGTCGATGCCGAACGTGGAGATCGTCGCGCTCTGCGACGTCGACGAATCGCACCTCGCCGAGAAGGTCAAAGGGCTCGAAGCCAAGGGCATGAAGAAGCCGGCGACCTACGTCGACTTCCGCAAGATGCTCGAGGACAAGAACATCGACGCCGTCTCGCTCGCCACGCCGAACCACTGGCACACGCTGCAGACGATCTGGGCCTGCCAGGCGGGCAAGGACGTCTACGTCGAGAAGCCGTGCTCGCACAACGTCTTCGAATCGCAGCAGATCGTCGCGGCGGCGCGCAAGTACGACCGCATCGTCCAGCAGGGCAGCCAGAGCCGATCGTCCCCGGCGCTGCAGGAGGCGGTCAAGCGGATGGCGGCGGGCGAGCTCGGCGAGGTCTACATGGCGCGCGGGCTGTGCTACAAGTGGCGCGACACGATCGGCCACGACGCCGGTCTCGCCGGTGCCGGCCGGGGTCGACTACGACCTGTGGACCGGCCCCGCGCCGAAGCGCGAGTTCACCAAGAACCGCTTCCACTACAACTGGCACTGGTTCTGGGACACCGGCAACGGCGACCTCGGCAACCAGGGCATCCACGAGGTCGACATCGCCCGCTGGGGCCTCGGCGTCACGCATCCGACCAAGGTCAGCGCCATCGGCGGCAAGTTCATGTTCGACGACGACCAGGAGACGCCGAACACGCTGAGCGCGTCGTTCGAGTTCGACGTCGAGCGGCAAGAAGAAGATGATGACGTTCGAGGTCCGGCACTGGATCTCGCCGCACGAAGCGGGGATCAACGGCGACAAGCCGGGCAACACGATCGGCAACCAGTTCTACGGCTCGAAGGGCTACCTCGTCATCGACAACTACAACAAGTACTACTCCTTCATGGGCAAGGACCAGCAGCCGGGGCCCGGCGGCGACCGAGAGGGACGAGCACTGGGCCAACTTCATCGCGGCGGTCCGCAGCCGCAAGCGCAGCGATCTGAACGCCGAGATCGAGGAAGGCGCGCTCTCCTGCAACCTGATGCACCTGGCGAACATCAGCTACCGGGTCGGGCGGACGCTTCACTGGGACGAGAAGACCATGACGTGCGTCGGCGATCCCGAGGCCAACAAGATGCTGACGCGCGCCTACCGGGCGCCGTTCGTCGTGCCGCAGAACGTGTAGCGTTTCGGAGGGACCATGACCGACGAACGAACAAAAGGAGGCGGGATATCGAGGCGGGATTTCGCGTCCCGCCTCGGCGCCGCCGCGGCCGGCATCGCTGTCGGCGGGGAGCTGCTCGGCGAGCGGCTGCAGGCCGCGCCGGCGGTCGGCTCGCGAATCCTCGGCGCCAACGATCGCGTCGTGGTGGCCAGCATCGGCGTCCACGGCCAGGGGAACGCCGTCAAGCGCGGCTTCGCCCAGCTCGCCAACGTCGAGGTGAAGACGCTCTGCGACATCGACGCCAACCTGGCGCCCGAGCGCGTGCACGATCCGGCGCTCAAGGACGTCGCCTCCTATCGGCCCGGCTTCGTCCAGGACCTCCATCGCGTGCTCGACGACCGGGATGTCGACGCCGTCATCATCGCGACGCCGAACCACTGGCACGCGCTGGCGACCATCCTCGCCGTCCAGGCCGGCAAGCATGTCTATGTCGAGAAACCGTCCTCCCACACCGTCTGGGAGGGCCGGAAAATGGTCGAGGCCGCGAGGCACTACAAGAAGGTGGTGCAGGTCGGCACCAACAACCGCAGCCTGCCGGGGGTGCGCGAGGCGATCAAGTTCATTCACGACGGCGGCATCGGCAAGGTCTACATGGCGCGCGGCCTCTGCTTCAAGCGGCGCGCCTCGATCGGACGCTACCCCGACGGCCCGATGAGCCCTGGGGAGATCTTCAAACTCAACGTCGAATCGGCCAAACCCGAGCCCGCCTACGATGCGCAGTACCTGGCGAAGGTGGACTACAACATGTGGCTGGGACCGGCCCCGGAGCGTCCGTTCAACCGCAACCGCTTTCACTACAACTGGCACTGGCACTGGGATTACGGCAACGGCGACAGCGGCAACCAGGGGCCGCATCAGTTCGATATCGCCCGCTGGGGGCTGAACAAGCAGGAGCACCCCCGCCGGGTGCAGTCCTCCGGCGGCTACTTCGGGCCCGAGTCGGCGCAGGAGACGCCGGATACGCAGACATCGCTCTTCGAGTACGCCGATGGAACCCTGCTCGAGTTCGGCACCCGCGGCGAGTTCACCAACGATGAGAACGGCGTCAGTGTCGGCAACCTGTTTTACGGATCGAAGGGGTGGCTGTCGCTCGACGGCGAGCGCTGGCAGTCCTACTTCGGGACCAGCAACGAGAAGGGGCCGGGCCGCGACAAACCGGCGGATCGGCGCACCGCCAGCGCGGCGCTGCAGTACCCGCACTATCAGAACTTCATCGAGGCGGTGCGGGCGGAGGATCCGGCGATCCTCAACTGCGATGTCCTCGAGGGGCACTACACGTCGACGCTGCCGCATCTCGGCAACATCTCCTACCGCGTCGGCCGGGCGCTTGTCTTCGACGGGCAGAAGGAGATCATCGAGGACGACCGCAAGGCGAGCGAGCTGCTGACGCGCGAGTACCGCAAGGGCTTCGAGATTCCCGACTCGTTTGCATGAGAGGGCGGCGGACCGCCGTCAGAGGAGCAGCAGGATGTTCGAGATCAATCGCCGCGCATTCCTTGGCACGATGGCGGCGGCGCCGCTGGCGGTGAGCCGCCTCCGCGCGGCCGCCATCCCGCGCATCGGCATGCAGCTCTACACCGTCCGGACCCAGCTCGAGAAGGACTTTGCCGGGACGATCGCGAAGGTGGCGGCGATCGGCTACAAGGAGGTCGAGTTCGCCGGGTACTTCAACCATACGCCGGTGCAGGTGCGCGACGTGCTCAAGGCCAACGGGCTGACTTCTCCGGCGGCGCATGTCGACTACGCCAGCCTGGCGCCGGACAAGTTCCCCGCGGTGCTCGAGGCCGCCCACACCATCGGCCACACCTTCATTGTCAATCCCTGGATCGATCCCGCGATGCGGGCGCAGCCCGGCATCTGGGACCGCATCGCCGAGACCTACAACCGGGCCGGGGACGCGAGCCGCAAGGCCGGGATTCAGTTCGCCTACCACAACCACAACTTCGAGTTCGCCCCGGCCGACGGGCGGCTCCCGTACGACGAACTGCTCAAGGCCTGCGACCCGCAGCTCGTCAAGATGGAGCTCGATCTCTGCTGGATCTCCGCGGCCGGGAAGGACCCGGTCGACTATTTCAGGAAGTATCCGGGCCGGTTTCCGCTGGTCCACGTCAAGGGACTCGCGAAGATCGTGCCCGACGGCGCGGCGGCGCCCATCGACCAGCTGCTGCCGCTCATCACCGATGTCGGCCACGGCGACGTCATCGACTGGAAGCGCATCTTCGCTCATGCGTCGGAGGCCGGCATCACCCACTATTTCGTCGAGCACGATGTCGCCGCGGCCCCCTTCGACAGTCTGGCCGCCAGCTACGCCTACCTGCGCGATCTGAAATTCTGATCGCCGCTCTTCGATCGAGGGAGATACCGACGCATGGCCCGGCGCTACTGGCTGATGAAGTGTGAACCGGCGGCCTACACCATCGAGGATCTGGAGCGGGACGGCTCGGCGAGCTGGGAGGGGGTCCGCAACTACCAGGCGCGCAACCTGATGCGCGACCAGATGCAGAAGGGCGACGGCGTGCTGTTCTACGCCTCGAACGCCGACCCGTCAGGCGTCACCGGCCTGGCCGAGATCGCCAGGCCGGGCTACCCGGATCACTTTGCCTGGACGCGCGGCCACAAGTACTTCGACAAGGCGAGCACCGAGGCCGCGCCGATCTGGGTGATGGTCGACATCGCCTTCGTCGAGCGCTTCCCGGCCGTGGTGCCGCTGGCGACCCTCAAGGCGACGAAGGGGCTCGAGCAGATGGTCGTCACCCGAAAAGGCAGCCGGCTCTCGGTTCAGCCCGTCACCAAATCCGAATACGACATCGTCGTCCGCCTCGGCCGCCGCACGGCCTGAACCGCCTAGCGCGCCGGCTGGCCGCAGCCTTCGCCGGGGCGGATCGAGAGAATCACCAGCGGATTCTTCCCCGATGCGGCCAGTGCATGGGGCACGCCGCGGGGCACGAGCGCGAAGACTCCCGCCGACAGCGCCTGCTCGCGCGCGTTGATGTGCGCCGTTCCCTGGCCGGCAATGACATAGAGAAATTCCTCCGCGTCCGCATGCGTGTGCTCGGCGAGCGGCTCATGAAGCTGGATGAGCGTGGCGGCGGCCCCCTCGGCGCAGCCGAGCGGCGAAATCCTGCGCGCCTCGCGGCCGATGTAGTTCTTCTCGATGAATTCCGGCAGGTCCATGACGATCGGAGAGGCGTTGCTCGGCGGCGGCGGCGGCGGGGGAGCGGCCGGGGCCGGCGGCGGCGGGGGCTCCGGGGCGGGGGACAACGTCACCTTGACGTCGACCGGTACGCCACCACGGGCAGTCACTTCCCGCTCGAACGTGACGAAGCCGTCGCGTTCGAATCGCAGGCGGTAGGTCCCGCCGGGCAGATTCTCGATCGCGATGCGGCCCTGTTCGGTGGTGACTTCCCGGTGGGCCGGGCCGTCGAGCGTTACCTTGACACCGCCGATCGGGGCGCCGGCGGGATCCGTGACGCGGACCGCCAACGCGACCGGCCCGGTGGTGCGGGCGGCTGCCGCCGGACGCCGCGGCGCCTGTGGCTGCGGCGGCTGCTGGGGGAGAGGAACGAACCCGACGAGCGCGGCGAGAAGAACTCCTGTGATCTGCATGACGGACCATTATCCTTCGCCGCCGCCTGGGAGGGGACACGCCGCAGAGGCGCGTGGATGAGCTTTGCTTCGGAGGCGGCGCTCTCAGCCGCGCCGGTTCCTCTCGAACTTGTGCCATTCCTTGTCGCCGCGCAGGAAGTCGACGAGGCCGCGGGCCTGCGCGTACATGAGCACCGGCCGGTAGAGGAAGAGATCCGTGACCCCCAGGCCCATCAGATGCAAAAGATCCCGCATCGCATAGGATCGCGGGCCCCGCGCATAGGACAGTGACCGCCAGATTCGTGAGGACGCCGTTGGCGAGCGTCACGGCCACGAGCATCATCGCCGCCTCGCGGAGATCGAGCACCCCGATCCACCAGGCCAGCGGAAAGACCGCCGCCGCCAGCACTTCGAAAATCGGCGCCAGCACTTCAACCAGCGCGTAATACGGGACGCCCACCAGGCCGACCGACCCATACCGGGGATTGAACATCATCCCCCGGTAATGCCAGACCGTTTCGGTGATCACGCGCTGCCATCGCGCCCGCTGGCTGACCAGGCTGGCGACCGAGTCCGGCCCCTCGGTGCGGCCGACGCTCTCGGGCAGGGCGATGATGCGGTAGGGAAGCCCGGCGCGCCGGAAATGCTGATGGACGCGGAACGTGAATTCGATGTCTTCGCAGGTGAACGCGCCGGAGAAGCCGCCGAGCTCCTCGACCACGTCCCGGCGCCAGACGGCGAAGGCGCCGACGCTGCACAGCATGAAGTTCCAGCGGCTCCAGCCGAGGCGGTTGTTCACGAACGCCCGCATGTAATCGAGCAGCTGGAAGTCGGTCAGCGCATTGCCGTCGACGCGCTCGGTGCCGGCGCGCGCATAGCCGCCGACCTCCGGCCGGCGGCTGATCGTCACCTGGCTCGTCACGCCGACGATGGTCGCCGGGTCGCGCATCGGCACCCGGAGGGTCGAGAGCAGCGCCTGCGGGTAGTAGACGGTGTCGGCGTCGACGGTGCAGATGTAGCGCAGCCGGGCGAGATTGAGGCCGGCGTTCAGGGCATCGGCCTTGCCGCCGTTCTCCTTGTCGACGACGATCAGGTTAGGGTGGAGGCGGCTGCGATAGACGCCGCGAACCGGCCGGCTGTCGAAGCGGCGGCGATAGAACATTTCCCGCTGCTCGAGGTCGAATGTCTGCTTGAGGACCTCCAGCGTGCCGTCGGTCGAGCCGTCGTTCACCACGATGATCTCGAACTCGGGATAGTCGAGCGCCAGCAGCGACCTGACCGAGGCGGCAATGACGACCTCCTCGTTGAAGGCGGGGGCAATGACGCTGACCGGAATCGTGAAGTGGCTGTCGGAGAGCGCGCCGAAGTCCTCGCCGCGGGCCTGATAGGCAAGCCGCGCGTGCTCGAGGCCGGAACCGGCGAGCATCAGCAGGAAGGCGGCGAAGACCGCCAGCAGATAGATGAAACAGGCCGCGACGGCGATGATGACGATCGTCTGCATGGCCTCAGGCCTCCGCCGACAGCCGGACGCTGGCGAGCAGCGCCCGGGCCCGCTCCCGGGCGGACGGGGGGAGGCGCTGCAGCACGCCGTCCGACATCCGCAGGCCGCCGGCGCTGGCCAGCTTTTCGAGCAGGATCAGCCGCTGCGGATCCGACGGCCCGGTCGCCTCGGTCGTCAGCAGACGCTCGAAGCCACCGGTGTTCTGCAGGACCTCGGCGGCGCCGTTCCGGGCGAACGCGTCGGCGTGCGACAGGTACGGGATGACCGCGTGCTCGATGTCCTCGCCGGCCCGCTCGAGCGCTTCCTTGACGGCGGTGCGCACCCACCAGTCGCGATCGGCGAGCAGGGGAATCACGGCGGTCAGCGTTGCGCGGACGCCGAGCGCGGCGATTGCCCGCACCGCGTAGGCGCGGACGTACGGGACGGGATCGGCCAGGCAGCGCCGCGCCGTTTCCGCCGCCCAGGCCGTCCGCATCCGGCCGAGGGCGTAGAGCCCGGCCTTGCGGACCATCGGGTTCGGGTCGGCGGTCAGCGCCTCGATGAGCCCGCCCATGCCGGGCAGGTCGTAGCGGCGGATCAGCATCGCGCTCCAGTAGCGCACGTGCGGGTCGCTGGACGACAGCAGCGGCACGAGCAGATCGCCAATCTCATCGGCGCTGCTCTCGAGAGCGGTGGCGACGCGCGAGCGCGGGTAGCGGCCGGTCTTGAGGGCGTCGACGAGGAGCTCGCCGGCGCGCCGATCCTCGAGCTCGCCGAGCAGCGTCACCGTCGCGCCAACGACTTCCCGCCTCGGGTCCGCCAGGGCGAGGCGGAGCAGCCGCCAGCCGTCCGCCGCGTTGGTCAGCGCCAGGGCGCGCAGCGCCGCGATGCGGCGGTGGCCGCGGCCCCGCCCACGCGAGACGATGGCGCCAAGAGCGTCCGCGCCGTGGCGCTGGACCAGCGCCTCGGCGACGACCTGATGCACCCGCCGCGGGATCGACGAATCGGATCCGAGCGCCCAGAGCGCGGCCAGCGGCGCCGCGCGAACCACGGCC
Source organism: uncultured Acidobacteriota bacterium (assembly GCA_963750475.1). GTDB lineage: Bacteria > Acidobacteriota > Vicinamibacteria > Vicinamibacterales > 2-12-FULL-66-21 > JALZOC01. Next base: position 3,241,458 of record CAVVQQ010000002.1, on the reverse strand, counting down.
GCGAGCGACTCCTGCCCGGCATTGCCTCCGGCAAGACCGGCGTCGATGCGGTCGAGCAGGCGCCGCTGCCGTTCGAACCCTCTCCGCCTGATGACCACGACCGCCGCCGTCAGCACGTAGAACGCGCCGGCGACGACGCTCGCCCACCAGATGGCTTCGGCGCGCAGCGCGGCAGGCATCAGAACGTCCGCTCGTAGCCGATCGAGAGCGAGCGGTACTCGAAGGCGGGGTCCTCGTGCGCCGCGACGCCGCCGAGGGCAATGAAATCATGGGCGGTGAGGCCCAGCCGGACGCGACCGAAGGCGGCATGCGAGTGCGAGGTGCCGGTCGGCAGCGAGGCGATGTCGAAGATCCGATCGCCGTAGGCGACCCCGCCGCTCAGGCCCAGGCGCCCGCTCACGGCGTAGGCGGTTCTGAGCCGGATGGTCGGCGAGGTCCGCCCCGTCCCGGTATTGTGCGAGAGGTACAGCCGCGCCTCGACCTCGCCGCGCGGGTGATACCAGGTGAGCGCCGGCTGCGGCTGATGGACATCGACGCGCTGGAAGTGGAGGTAGCGATAGGCGCCCGACACCACCAGCGTGCCGACGACGCGCCGCGACAGTTCCAGATCGAACGAGCCGCGAGCCATGAAGTCGGCCGACGGCGCCACGCCGGCGCCCGCCGCGACCGTCCAGTCCCCCAACCGCCTGTAGCCGTGTGCGGCCAGCGCGCCGTCGGTCAGCGCGCCGCGCCGCTGGCGCTCGCCCGACACGAACCAGCCGCCCTGTTCCGGCCGGGTCCAGCCAAGCTGGGCGCGCGCGGTCGTCCAGAGGCTCTCGAACCCGCGGTTGGTCGTCGTCGCCCGGTCGCGCGAAAAATCGACGGACCACGGCGACACCGCCGGCGTCTGAGCCAGACAGAGACCCGCTGCCGCCAGTTGCAGGGCGAACACGGCGGCGAACGCGTCAAGCCGAAAACATTTTGGGATGGCCCCATTGTACCCGAATGTCGCGCGCGCTCAAGCGTCAGACGCGCCGTCCGGGCGGGTCCGGGCGAGGTTATTTGCGGACGGCGGTGAAAATCATCGCCCGGCTGGTGCTGCGGAGCGGCCGCATCCGGTAGTCACCGAAGCGGCGTTCGACATCGAAGCCGGTCAGGCGGAAGAGCAGCTCGACTTCGCGCGGATAGTAGACGTGTGATTCGAAGTCGCTGACGTAGCGGTCGATCGCCACGTTCTTCGCCAGCTTGTCGTAGAGGAAGCGGATCTCGGCGCGCTGTTCGTGGGGAAGATAGCGCGTCGTCTTGTAGCGCAGCAGCCGCTCGCCGGTCTGCGGGTCGCAGGTGTCGATGTCGATCTCGACCGGGGTGCGGGGCGGGGTCTGCATCGAGTCGGCGTAGGCCGGCAGGTTCGGCATCACCAAATCGACCACGAAGCGGCCGCCCGGCACGAGATTCCGGTGGGCGCGCGTCCAGGCGGTGATCTGGTCGTCGAGGGTGAGCAGATGGGTCAGCGAGGAGCAGGGCGTGATGATCAGGTCGAAGGGCTCCGCCGCCGCCCACTCGCGCAGGTCGCCGCGCACGAAGGTCAGGCGCTGCCGCGCGGCGGCCGGCAGGTCGCGCTTCTTGCGCTCCGCCTCCTCCAGCATCGGCTCGGAGATTTCGAGGCCGACCAGTGAGAAGTCCTGGTCCGCGGCGGCCGCGGCGAGCGGAATCGAGACGCGCCCGCTGCCGGCCGCCAGTTCGAGGACGCGCCGCGGCTCGAGCGTCTTGACGAGCGCGAGGTAGAACTGGATGTCCTCCTCGTCGCCTTCGTGCTCGAGGTCGTAGTCGCGCGGGCGCTCGTAGATCGTGTCCATCGCGGTGACCCGGGCCTATCGCGATGCCTGTGCCGATGCCAGGCCGAGGACGATGGCGTCTTCGAAGACGCCGGCCAGAGCGCCCGGCAGCGGCAGCCGCTGGCGCAGGTAGTAGGCAAGGTGAGCGGCCACGATCGCCGTCGCCGCGCCGACCAGGCTGCCGGTGGCCATGTTCTGGCGGTGGTCGCGGGCAACGAGGCCGCCGACGACCGCGCCCATGATCGCCCGCCCGGCGAGCGGCACGGCGTCGATGCGGTCGCCGATGAACGACGTCTTGTCGGCGACCATTTCGGCGGCGGCCATCATCGGCACGACCGACGAGAGGATGCCGTCGTGTTCGAGCGCGAGCGCCGCCGGCCCCGACATGCTGCGCATGCCGGTCATGGCGCCGAGCGCGAGGGTCTTCCTGAGCGAGGCCTGGTTCATGACTCGATCTTTCCTTTGCGGTAATAGGTGAATTTCACGTCCACGCCCTGGTGCGCCAGCCCGGCCGCGTCCTGCGCCGGCGGCAGCGTCGACCCGTAGTGGGCGAGCAGGGACAGGCGGCGATGCGCCTGGCGGTGCCAGTAGCGCTGGTAGGGGCCAGAGAGCAGCTCGAAGCCGAGGCGGCTCCACCAGTTCGGCAGCGGCGCGCGGCGCCAGCGGGCTTCGATGCGGAACCGGATCGCCGACCCGTCGCGGGTGATCCGGAACCACTCCACGCCGCGTTCGATGTGCCCTTCGAGCGTGTCGTAGCGGAAGCCGAAGGCATCGGGCTCGTCCCGGACCTTGTTGACCACGGCCGGGCACAGGTAATGGACGCCGAGGATGTTGATTTCGAGCAGCAGCCGCCGGGCGAGCAGCGGCGCTTCCGGGTCGAAGTGCGCCGTGACGATGTCGGGCTTCGAGAAGGTGTAGTTGCCGAGCGCGACCCGGGCGCGGTGAAAGCGGGCGTCGAGATCGGGCTGGTGCGCGATGACCGCTTCGGAAAAGTAGTGATGCCAGCCGTTGTCGACCGTCATGTCCGCCTCGACGCCGTCGAAATTGAGCGGCGTGTCGGGCAAGCGCTCGAGCCGCGCCTTGAGCTCGGCGCTCGACCAGCCGCGCAGCAGGCGCCATTCGGCCATCAGTCGCCCGTCGCCCGGAACGTCGGGCAGTCGCACGCCGCGTCCTCCGGCGTGTCCTCGACCTTCTCGGTGTCGGCGCGAATCGCGCCGGCGATTCGCGCACCGGCGGTGGCCGCGGTCCGGGTGATGAAGTCGGTCCACGTGTTCGTCTGCATCGCCTCGCCGAGCGTCAGGAAGCCGAGCAGATGCGCTGCGGTCGCCGAGCGCGCCCGGCTGCGGATGTGGAATACCACGCCGCCCGACGCATGGCGGTAGGCCCCGAACGTGATCCGTCCGGCTTCGGGATGGCCGTCGAGCGTCCCGAGCGTCAGGCTCTGCGGTTCCGAATGGACGACCCGGACGCGGCAGTCGGGGGCGCCGGTGATCCGGATGTCGAGCGCGGCGTCGGTGTCGAGCCCGTCGGGCGCCGAGAACCTGACCAGGGCCTCGGGGGGCAGCTCGCAGAAATGCTCTCTGACGTGCGCCATCAGCTGGGACGGCGTCAGCGGGCAGTCGGCGAGAACCGCGAAGTAATCGCGCTGGAGCATCGGTCCGGCGCCGTCCGCGGCCGCCTGCAGTTCCTCATCCGCAGGTACTGAACACAGGCAAGCTTGGTGCCTGTCTTGCTTCAGGTGGCGTATGAGCCGAGGAAACGTCAATCCCCACGCCGACAGCCCGATTGAAGCGCCCGTCACGCCCGTGATCCGGCCTGAACACGCGGAGGGTGAAATCGCCCGGCTGATCGAACAGCAGACGGCCAAGCTGCCGTCGCATTGGTTCTTGTTTGGCGCGTTGGGCGCGATGGCGCTCTCGCTGGGGTTGGAGCTGTCCGGCCGGGAGAAGGCGAGCCGCTTCGTCGGGATGTGGCCGCCGACGCTGCTCGTCGCAGGCATGTACAACAAGATGATCAAGACGTTCGGCACCCGCTGACGGGCTGCCGCCGACACGGGTCAGGCCGACCCGAGGGTCGCCCGCTGCCTACAATGAGCAGCGGAACGACCCGCAGGCAAGCTGAGCCGACACCGGGCTACTTCGCCGCGACCGTCAGTTCGTTCTTGATCGTGTAATTCGGCGCTTCGCGCTTGGCGACCGTTTCCGCGCGGGCCTTCATCGCCGCCGTCGGCACCGTGCCGCGCAGGACGACGGTCTTCGTGTCGCCGAACGTGTCCACGTTGACGTTGCTGGTGTCGATTTCCTTGTCGCTGATGAGCGCGGTCTTGACGTCGACCGTCTTGGTTCCCTCACCAATCTTCTCGCCGATCCTGGAGGTGTCCTTGGCGGCGCCGTGCATGGTGTTCGAGCACGCGGACGCGCCGGCCGCCAGACCGACGACGATCAAGCCAACCATCGAACGATTCACGAATTTCATGATTACTCCCTCATTTTGCCGACTCAGCAGTAATGCTCAGTGGCCTTCCACTTCGGCAAAATCTGCACCGCGAACCGAAATCCGGTTGGCGGCGGTTGCCAAACCCCATGCATGCGGTGAGCAAAAAGGCCGCCACCTGCTATCGGCGGGGTCGCGGCTGCGTGTGTGGAAGAGCTGAGTGCTCAGGGCGCTGCTGTCCCAGGTTTCCTGAAGGAGAACACCAGCGCCGCTGCCGATCGCAGGTCCAGGCGGCGAAAGCCGGCGACCGGAGTGTTCCGGTATTCGACCGTTTGCGAGGCTTTGAGGGCCAGAGCCTGCGTCAGCGACACCGTCAGTGCCGCGCGCCCTGTCGCCCGCCAGTTCCTGACGGCTTCCAGATCGGCGATGAAGTTGATGTCGTCCGCGAGCGTAGTGCCGGGAGCGATGGTCCAGCCGTGCCTGACGGCGCCGGTCGCGGTCGCGAAGTGCAGCTCGGTGCCGTCGACGCGGTTCTCGAGCGTGTAGCCGAGGCTGCCTTCGGTCGTCAGCGTCTGGCGCGCCGGCAGGGCAGGGGTGTACGCCGTCCCGGCCTCGACCGTGACCCGGCCGTCGATTCCGGCGAAGCGATCGCGCGCGAACGACCCCCGCCCGAACACATCGAAGCGATCGCTGATCTTGATTGCGTGACGGGCGTCCATCACGAGCGATCGCGCCCGGATCACCCCGTCGGCATCGCTCGTCAGGAACGCCGTCGAAGCCCGCGTCGTGGCGCCCGCTGTCTGGTGCGTGACGACGGCGCCGAGGCCGAGGCTGCGGGTGGAGGTGTTGCCGCCCGTCGCCGTCAGCGACAGGTCGCTGCTGACGTCCCAGAGCGGCGGCGGCTGCGGCACCGCGCCGAACTGCGCGGCGAGGTCGCCGGCACCCGAGGCGGGACCGCTGTGGCGGACAGTCAGCTGCCATGCCGCGCCGCGCCGGATCCAGACATCCGTGATCAGGCTGCGCAGGACCGCGGGACGGCATGTCACCGGCTCCACATAAAAGGTGAGAACGAACGACGCGACGGCGACGTCCCCCGTGATGCGGGCGTCGAACGCATCGATGTCGAAGCGGTTTCCCCAGCACAGGGTCAGGGCATTCCGGATCCACGTCGCCCGGTCGATGTCGGGGCTGCCGCGCAGGACGTAGTCGGCGGCGAGCAGCTGCTCGACCGACCCCTTGTTCCGCGTCCGGACGGCGTCGGCCAGTTCCTGCTCCCTCGCCCTGACACCGCCGCCGTCGTCCTGAGCGGCGCCCGCGACAGTCATCCCGCCCAGCACCGCCGCCGTGGCCAGTGCAGTCGCGCAGGTATGCCGCCGAATGCCCGACAGGTCTCTTCGTCGCCGGGGACCAATCGGTTTCATGAATGATTCGAAATGTGCCACTGTCCCAAAGTATCACCGCCACCGGACTGCGCCCTGATCCGGTGCCGCCGGGCGCAGCCTTTGCCATATATTTTTCACACCTCTTTTTTGCACGGCGTTCGTCGGATCGGCGTTATCTTCAGGCGCTATGAAATATGCCCTCCTGCGCTGCCTGCTGTCGGTCGCCCTGCTGTCGCTGGCCGCGTCTGCCGCGGCTGCGGACATCACGGGAAAGTGGACGGCCTCATTCGATACCCAGATCGGGGTGCAGAACTACACCTACGACTTCGTCGTCAAGGACGGCGAGCTGACCGGCACTGCGAAGTCCGACAATGGAGAATCGCCCCTGTCGGAGGGGAAGGTGGAGGGAGACAAGGTCACCTTTGTTGAAATTCTGAGCTTCCAGGGCATGGATATCCGGATCACGTACACCGGCGAGGTGTCGGGCGACGAGATCAAGTTCACTCGCCAGGTGGCGGATTTCGCCACCGAAACGCTGGTGGCCAAGCGTGCCAGATAGCAGGAGCAGCGATTCGACGATGAAGGAAATGAAGCGAATGACGCGGTTCGGGTTGGGCGTGGCAATCCTGGCGTTGTCCGCGGGGCTGGCCGCCCAGGGCGGCGCACCGGCCGACGTGGCGGCGAAAATCTCGGGCTCGTGGAAGCTGAACGCCGAGCTCAGCCCCGCGGTCGCGGCCCCTGGGCGAGGGGGCGGGCGCGGACCGAGAAGCGGAGGGCCGTCCTTCGCGGTGGCGGCCGCCCCGCTCCAGCGCGGCGGCGGTGGGGGAGGAGGGCGCGGCGGTGGCCGAGGCGGCGACGAGGGCTTCGAACTTCCGCCCGAGGAAGTGGCCGCGCAGCGCGTTCTTCAGGAATTCCAGCAGGTCCCGATCGAAGTGACGATCGACGCGTCGCCGGCGTCGGTCACCTTCAAGGATCCAAGCGGACAAGGGACCTTTGCGATCGACGGCAAGAACGTCGAGCTGAATGTCGAGGGCTCGAAGATCAAGGTCAAGACGAAGTGGGAGAAGGGGGCTCTTCGGCAGGAGTTCTCGACCTCGCGCCGAAAGATTATCCGCTCGTGGGAGCCCGATCAGGCCGGCCATCTCGTGCTGACGATGCGCGTCGAAAGCATGGCGATGAACTCCGGGGAGGCGCGCGCCGTGTTCGACCGTCTGCCGTAGGCCGGCAGACCGCGTCCGGCCGCCAGCCGCGACGTCCCTCTTCGTCCGGGCGCTCCCGGCCTCAGGGGAGCACGAGATCCCTGGGGACCTTCACGACCAGCGTCCCGGCGATCTTGTCGTGCCACATCTGTCCTTCCGGATCCTGCAGCATCCACAGGCACCCGATTCCGAGCGCCGCAATCGAGAACACGCTTGACAGCCCGCGGACGACGGCGTCGGCGGCGCGCAGCTCGGCGCCGTGCGTCCGGATGACCCGCAGGCTGCAGATGATCCCGCCGAGCGTCGTCCCTCTCCACGCCCAGAACGCGATGTGATACCCGAGCAGGAGCAGGAAGAAGAAACCGTCGTGCCGGTTCAGGTCGAGCAGGGCGTTGGCAATCCCCACCAGCAGGCAGTCGAGGGCGAAGGCGGCGACGCGATCCAGGAAGGTCGCGCGCGGGTACCGGGCGAGGCCGGCGGCATACGTCGGCGGCGCGGGGACATCGTCAATCGCGAGCGGAATGGCGGCGGGGCTTGCCGTCTCGTAGAGCGGCACCTCCGGCGCGCCTGCTGGCGCGTCGGCTGCCATGCCGGATGGGGGTGCGGCGGGGGCGGCGGCGACGCGCGCCGGACGTTCGCTGCGCCATGCGGCACGGAAGGTGCCGATCGCGGCGCCGAGGCCGAGCACGCTCGTCAGGGCCCAGGTGACGAATCCGAGGACCGGCACCATGTAGGCGCCGCACAACAGCGCGAACCCGATGACGAAGGCGGCGAGCGCCGCGATGCGTCCTTCGGGCGGCTCGGGTCGAACGACGGCGCGGCCCACCGCCCGCGCCACCGCTGTCTGGCCGACGAGGCCGGCGACGATCAGGGCGCAGAGCAGGAACGGCACGATCACCAGCCCGATGATCGACACGGCCATGATCGCCAGCACCGGGACCGCCAGGATCAGGACGAGAAGACCGGAGAAGAACGCCCCGAACGGCCGCGTCGTCAGCACGTCGGCCGAGGCGCCGACCGGCCGGTCGAACACGGTGTTCAGGGCCAGGTAGACGAGGAAGAAGATTCCGACGAGCGCCCAGACCCAGCCGAGATCGGGGACGATCAGGCGGCCCCAGAGCAGTCCGCGCGTCACCCACGGCGAGACGTTCTGGAGCGCGCGGCCCAGCCAGCGGCTGCCGATCACGACCTGTTCGCCGTCCGGCAGAAAGCCGTCCGGCGCCTGCAGGGCGCCGCCGATGACGACCAGATCGTGGTGGACCGCGGCCCCCGGTTCAATCGTCGCGCTGCCGCCGACGACGATCAGCGAGCCGCCGACGACGGCGCCGGTGCCGAGGTGGGCCGAGCCCATGACGACGACGACGTCCGATTCGACGTGGCCGTCGATCGCTGCGTCACCGACGATGTTCACGACCTCGCGGACGACGTCGTTGACGCCGAGCGTGTAATCCTGGCCGATGCGGGTGATCGGGCGGCGGAAGTGGCGCTCGGGCGGCGGCTCTTCGGGCGGTTCAGCGGCGTTGCCGGCGGCCGGTGCCGGCGTTGGTGCCGGCGAGATCTGGCGCTGCTGGCGTCCCGGGCTTTGTGCCGGCGCCGCGGGTCCGGCGGTCAGCAGCAGGACGGTGCAGGCGAGCGCGGTGTGCCATCGGGTGATTGTCATCTCTGTGAAGCCCCTCCCAGGGCGAGCTCGAGTCCGGCCCAGGCCAGCGCGACGGCGAGGGTGAGTCCGACGCCCAGCGCCAGGACATAGGTGGCGACGGGCTGCAGCAGGACCTCCCAGAAGGCGCGCATCACCGTCGCCGCTTCGTTGGCGGTGCGAGCGGCATCGGACACCGGCTGCGGCGGCGCCGTGATCAGCATCCAGAGGCCGGCGGCGAGTGCCGCGACGCCGAGCGCCGAGGCCGCCTGCCAGGCGACGGGCCAGGTGAGCCAGCCGGTGGCGCGCGGCGCGGCCCTGTGTGCGGCGGCCGCGGCCATGATGCGCGGCAGCAGCCGCTGCGGCGCGTGCAGCTGCGGCAGCGCCTTGAGCTCGCGGTCGAGCGCGTCCTCGAGTTCAGCGGGATCCATAGGGCGACAGCCGATCTTTCAGCGCCTCGCGGCCGCGGTGGATGTCGGACTTCACCTTCGCGAGCGACACGCCGAGAGCCTTGGCGATGGCCTGATAGGGCATGTCCTCGAAGTGGAACAGGACGAGCGGGACGCGCTGGTGGTCGGGGAGCGCCCGGAGGGCGCGCTCGAGCTGTTCGTGGCGCTCCGATCGTTCGAGGTCGCCTGGCGCCGACGCCATCAGCGCGAGGCGGGTCGCCAGCGTCGGGGCGTCCCCCTCGCGATCGAGCTCGCTGAAGAACTGCCAGCGGGCGCGGTAGCGGGTCAGGTGATTGAGGCACAGGTTGGTCGTGACGGTCTTCAGCCAGCCCGGCACCGTCGGGCTCCGTTCGAGCTCGGCGAACCGCTCGAAGGCGCGCAGGAAGACCGTCTGGGCGACGTCTTCGGCCTCGGCTTCGCGTCCGAGCAGGCGTACGGCGGTGGAGAAGACCATGTCCTGGAATTCGCGCACGAACGCCTCGAATCGGGCGGCGTCGGTCATGACGGCTGCGTCCGTCCGCGTGCGATCACTACCTGACAAACACGCCGGGCCGGGAAAAGTTGCACGGGCTGTTCGGGCAGTGTAGCCGGCGGTGAAGAGACAGGTGGAACGTAGCGTTCGCTCGCGACCCGCTCGGGCGTCTGGGCCGCCGCGGCGGCACTCGCCAGCTCATCCGAATAATCCGCGGATCTCCGGCTGGCTGCCGGTGAAACGACATGGTGCCGGCCCGCCAAATCAGATACCCTTGCGGACTCAACCCCGTCCGTACTGTAGCGATGACTTCCCGAGATCTGGCGCTGATTCGTACCCTCCGCCGTGAGGAACAGCATATTGCCGAAACCGTGACCGAGGCGTTCCTGACACGCCATCCGGACTGGGTGACGCGGTACGGGGATCGCGCGCGCGCGGCGGGGATCGAAGACGCTCGGTTCCATATTCAGTTTCTCGCCGCCGCCATCGAAGCCGACTCGCCGGCAGTCTTCACGGACTACGTGCAGTGGACGACACGCGTGCTCGAATCGCGCGGCATCGACCGCCTGTTCCTTCGTGAAAATCTGTTGCAGGTGCAGGAGGCTGCAGAGGCGTCACTGTCGGACGAACAGCAGCGCGTCGTCGCCCGCTTCCTGACGTTGCCGGACACCCCGCAACAGGCTGATGCATCGGTGGCGGCGACGGACGGCGCATGGGCGCTGACGCGCAGGATGTTCGTTCAAGCGGCCATTCGCGGCGATCGCCGGGCGGCGCTGACGATCGTCACCGAGGCATTGGGCAGCGGTGCGACGATCGAAGACCTCTACATCGACGTCCTGCAGGACGGAATGTACGAGGTCGGTCGTCAGTGGGAGCGAAACACGATTACGGTTGCGCAGGAGCACATGGCGACCGCCGTCACCCAGTTCGTGATGGCCCGGGTCTTCGAACGGATCGAGCGGCCTGAGGCGAGCCGCGGTCGGGTCGTGTTGACCGGCGTTCCTGGGGAACTGCATCACGTCGGCGTGCTGATGGTCGCCGACATGCTGGAAGCCAGAGGCTGGGAGGTACAGTTTCTGGGCAGCAATCTTCCGCTGTCTTCGGTCGTCGCCGCGGTCCGGGGCTCCAAGCCGGACCTACTCGGCATCTCTGTCACCATGCTGTTCAATGTTCACCAGGCGGCGGGACTCGTGGCCGCGATTCGCGCGCTGGACCAGCCGCTCCGCGTCGTCGTCGGGGGAGCGGCCTTCCGCGCCGGCGATCACTGGCAAGCGACCGGCGCTGACGGATATGCCCCGGACGTGAAATCGGCCCTCGCGTTGCTGTGCGGGTAAACCGATGATCCTGGCGGTCTCACGCTTCAGGGTCGCGAATGCCACCGAGGACGCTGTCGCTGCCGCATTCCTCAATCGTCCCCGACTCGTCGAGTCGTGGCCCGGCTTTCTTGGTCTGGAAACGTTCCGGGATGCGAAGGATGCGACGGTCTTCTATCTCGTGACCAGGTGGACGAATGCCGCGACGTTTCGGGCGTGGCATTCGAGCCCCGCCCATCGCGCGTCGCACGCCTGGATGCCCGCCGGCCTGCGGCTGGACCCGTCGAACACCCGACTTGTCGAACTCGAGCGGCTGTCGTCGGGCGATAGCCCGGACATGTTCAACCTCGCCGTCGACAGGGCTGCGCTCGTCGGCAGACTTCTGGAGCTTTCACGGCTCGTGCACGTCCTCCGCGTCGCGTTGGATGGCACGGTGCTCTTCGCGAATGAGGCGGTCGCGGCGGCACTTGGCGTCGAAGCCCGGGAGCTTCAACAAACGGCAATCTTTCCGCACCTGACCGGGCCTGATGCCGAGCAGCTGCGCCGGATTCTGAACGGAGACGAACCGCGCGACGAGCTGATGCTCAATTTCATCGATGCCGACGGTCAACCGCTCACGCTCGGGTGCCATCTGCAGCTGACCCCAGAGGATTGCTTCATCCTCGGCGAGCCCGAATACGAGTCGGAACGCCAACTCCAGCGGCATCTGCTCGAGGCAAACGAGGAACTGGCCATGCTCGCCCGGGAGCGGCACCGGGCCACGACCGCTGAACAGGTCGCTCGCCGCGCCGCCGAGTCGGCCAATCGCGTCAAGGACGAGGCGCTGGCTGTTATCGCCCACGAGCTGCGGCAGCCCCTCAATGCCGCGATGATGGCCCTGGCCGTCCTGAACGCCAGGCCGGACCGGTTTGATCACGTGCGCGGCACGTTGGAACGCCAGCTCGCACATATGACGACACTGGTGGAAGATCTCCTGGATGCCTCTCGTGTCATACGCGGGTCGATCGTGCTCTTCAAGCGGCGCGTCGACTTGCGCCAGGTCACCAACGACGCGGTCGAGCAGGTCCGCCCGGCTGCGGAGTCGAAGCAGCAGGCTGTGTCGGTGGTGGTCGGCGCGGAGCCCCTCGAGATCGACACGGACCTGGTGCGGTTCAGCCAGGTCCTGAGCAACGTGCTGACCAACGCGATCAACTACACGTCACCCGGGGGGACGATTTCGGTGGTGGTCGAACGGGACGGCGGCGACGGGGTGATTCGCGTCGCGGATACCGGGGCGGGCATCGCGGCGGATTCGCTGGCGACGCTGTTCGATCTGTTCGTGCGCGCCAGCTCGGAGACGAGCGGCCTGGGGATCGGGCTGGCCGTGTCCCAGCGGCTCATCGAAATGCACGGTGGCTCCATCGTCGCTCGCAGCGACGGTCTGGGGCGGGGATCGGAATTCATCCTCAGGTGGCCACTGGCCGCCGGCGCGGCCCGCCTCAGCAGCAGCGGGGAGGGATCATCGGTGTAACGGCGATGCGGTCAGCAGCCGGCGCGGTTGGGGTAGGATAGGGGTGGTGGCTCACGTCTCCCTTTACGAGTTCATCGGCGTCTATCGGGAAGACATCATCCGTCGCTGCAGAGCGAAGGTCGCGCAGCGCTCCGCTCCACCACCTACCGCAGCCGAGATCGACCACGGCGTTCCTCTGTTCCTGGATCAGCTGGTCGAGGCCTTGCGCCTCGGGCAGGTGTCAAACCCGGAGATTGGCAGGTAGTGGTCAAGTTTCGAGCCCTAATACGCCTGCGAGTGGGTCTAGCGCCGATCTTTGCGGATGAACTCAAAATAGATGAGGTACGGTGGACCCAACGAACAGCAGCGGAAAGTGCCACCAAATATCCGCGAGGGATTTCGGGTCACCCCACGGCCACTCACGACCCCGGTAACCGCCCCAATCGCAGAGAAAGAAGAAGACGGAAAGGCCGAACGGCACCACTAGCCATCCGAACCGGCTGTTGAGCAGACGGCCGAAACGGTCGCTAGATTCTTCAATGTCTTCGTGCTTGGCGCGCTCGAGATTGTCCTCGCTGTCAAAGGACGAATCACGGCCAAGGCCGAGCTTTTGAGTTCCCAAATCATTTATCCGGTATGATCAATGAGCGCGTTCAGACGCTCATCTTACGCCGCTTTTTTGTCGGCGGCGTCCAACAGCCCAACGATCTCGACCAGTGACCAGACGTGCGACGAAATACCAGCTTCCATCGCCGGCGTGACGCGAAGCGTCTGATGCACGCGGCAAAAGTTGTAATACATGAAGTGCAGAGCCACCGCCGCCGCGTGATTCTCAACCTTCTTTGAGAACGCATTCGTGAGCCGCGTGAACCGGCGGATGCTCATCCGCATCGTGAGGTTCTGGCGCTCTACGAACGACGTCGAGATGTACTTCGGATTCGGGTTGCCTTTTATGACCTCCGTGTTGCTGCTCAGGATCTTCGCCGGGCTGTAGCGCGTCTCGTTCTCCTGCGCGGCTCCGTAAACCTTCGTCAGCATCGCGTAATCCACGTCGGCCCCGAACGCATCCTCGACCGCGTTGACGTAGACCTTGTGGCCGTCCGTCGTGAGCTGCACGCGCGTGCTGATTCGACTCGCCACGTCGTTCATGAACGTGAACGCGGAGCCGGCATCCCGCCCACCGACGAGCCACGACACAATCAGCTTGGAGTCGGCATCGAGCGCCGTCCAGGTCCACACGTCGCCGTAACCGAACGTGCCGCGCTTATCCTCCGGGACGTTCTTCTGCTTCGCGTAGCAGAACTGCCAGATTTCGTCGCACTCGATCCGCTTGCTGCGAAGATTGCGAATCGCGCCGTCCTGAAATTGCGTGCAGACGCTGCCGAGCGAGACGAGCAGTTTAAGGATGGTCGGCTTCGAGACGTTCGTCATACGCGCCGTGGCGCGGATGCTATTGCCCTCGACGAGCGATGCCACCACCGCAACCCGCTTGGCCGTGCTCAGCTTGTTCATAAGTTAAGTATGCGTGACCGCTCACGCATTGTCAATACAATTAAATGAAGTGTTTTACGATCATCTGACGTGCATCTGCTACTAACCGTATAAAAACAGTGACAAGCTGGCGCTAACGCACGACAAGGGCTTGTATTTAGGAGGGGGCAGCGGATAGAATGCGGGAAGTCAGGATCGGAGCGGGAACTCCCAGCCAAGGTAAGAACCCGCCCGACCCTGTTGTCTGGGGGTGCTCTATGAAAGCCTAGGGCGCCAGCTGGGCGTCTGAGCTTTTATGGCTCAGGCGCTCGGCTAGGCGCGCCCCCGTTCCTATTTTATATCACGGCCAAGGGTCGGAGCACAAGATGGAAGATGTTGACTATGAGAGGGTTGTGGCCGATCTAGAGGCAAAGAGGGCGCGGTTCAACGCATGGGTGGATGGCGCCATTCAAAATATACGGCAGGTCATCGCTGCCGTGAGCGGCATACCTCAACCGACCAGCGGCACACTCACCGTTGCGAGTGGCGGGCAAGCGTTTACCGGAACTGGTAGCGCCGCCGGGGCGCACGCCCTCACGCCTGATGCGTTCTTCGGAATGAGTATCGCTGAGGCGGCGATCAAGATTCTTCAGAACGCGAAGCAGCAGCAGACCACACGCGAGATCACGGACGCGCTGATTGCGGCCAAGTATCATCACACCTCCCAGAACTTCATCAACACCGTAAACACGGCTCTTTACCGTCGAGAGAGAGACGATGGCGATGTCGTCAGAATCGGCCGGAATTGGGCGCTGAGTGAGTGGTACCCAGGTCGTCGGCGTCTCGTGAAGGGCAAGGAGGCGCTACCGGCCGAGATGCAGCTCGTTGGCGACGGCAGCAATGGCGATACAGACCAATAGCCCCGTTTATGTGTATTTCGATGAAACTGGGCAACAAACGCAAGGTGAACACCTAGTGGTGGCTGCTGTGGCGCTAACCGGGTATCGGAGGTTGGTTGAGGCCAAACTTGAGAAGGTCGAGCAGGTGACAGGGAAGGGGCGAGACGACTGGCGTGGCTGTAACCCTAAGCGATTGCATCGCTACTTGGCTGCCGCTCTGGAAATGGCAGAGTTGAAAGGTTGTGTTTACTTTCGGGCCTATGAAGGGATAGCACCCTCCGGCTATCAAGAGAAAACAGCAGCAGCCGCTCTGGACGTGGCCCAGATGTTCGCTCCTGCACAGAACGTCATTTTCGTGCCTGAGGGGTTCACCAGAGATGCCCGAAAACGGCTCCATTTGGCGGGCAAGAGTCGATTCGGCGCGTGCGATGTCTGGAGTGGTGGTTTTGACGGGTGTTCAACTGTGCGGCTGACAGACGCCTTAGCTGGTCTAATTGGGCAAGAGCGATTCAATCGAGGAAGTCGAAAGCATTTCCCAGATTTGTGCCACGACTGGTTTAAACAGGTGTAAAAACGAAGCCCCCCGCTCGCTTGTTCAGCGCCGGGGGGCGAGCCTGGCCGCTATCCAGCGGCTTCATTGGCTAGAACGACGTTCAATGACTATAGGACTCGCGATCCTGTGTGTCAAACCTATCCGTCCGCTCACGCATTGTGCTTTAGCGCGGTTTGCTCCACCTGGCGCGCGCTGCCTTCAAGGCGCTGTCGCGCCGCGCATCCTTGGTCATGTTGTCAGCCCTCGCGCGTCCGCCCTTTAGGCCGCCCAAACGCCCCAACGCGACCGCGAGCGGGTTCTTTCCGCTCCCCTCGGTCTGCTGGATGATCTGTTGCAGCGCATCGAACGCCATCTGATTCTCGTCTCGTTTCGGTGCGGCTTTTGGCTTTGCCGGTTTCGTGCTCTTGCGTGACCGCTTTGGCATTCCTCAGTATCGCACGCGGTTTGTACCTTTTCAGCTCGTCGGCCGTATGCTGGATTTCTGAAACTTGACCACTACCGATTGGCAGGAGCGCGATCCTGCACGGCCACGACCTCCTCCTCCAGGGGTTCACGGTGGCCCAGGTCGTTCGCGACTATGGGGACGTCTGCCAGTCCATCACCGATCTGGCCATGGAGATGGACGCCCCTGTCAGCACCGACGATTTTCGCACCCTGAACCGATGCCTTGACGACGCCATTGCCGGCGCCGTCACCGAATACTCGCGCCAGCGGGACGTCACCCGCGACGGCGAGTCCGCACACGGAAGCGAGCACCTCGGCTTCATGGCGCATGAACTGCGCAACCTGACCAACAGCGCGATGCTCGCGTTCGAAGTGCTCAAGACGGGGAATGTCGGCGTCGGCGGAAGCACCGGGGCTGTTGTTCAGCGCAGTCTGATGGGCATCCAGTCCCTCGTCCGGCGCTCGCTCGCCGAGGTTCGCCTCAGCCAGCGCGTCCAGCACCCGGAGCAGTTCCTGGTCGCGCCGTTCGTCGAAGAGCTCGTGGCGGGCGCCACATTACAGGCCCACGCGAGGAACGTCACGCTCAACGTGTTGCCCGTCGAGGATGGCGTCATGATCGCTGCTGACCGGCAGGTCCTCGCGGCGGTCGTGGAAAACCTGCTCCAGAACGCATTCAAGTTCACCCGGCCGGGCACCACCGTCACGCTTCATGTCGACGCCGGCGCCGAGCGTGTGCTAATCCACATTCAGGACGAATGCGGCGGTCTGCCGGGTGGCGACGCCACCGAACTGTTCCGTCCGTTCGAGCAGCGAAATGCCGATCGAACCGGCCTCGGTCTCGGCCTCGCCTTCAGCCGCTGGGCCGTCGAAGCGAACCAGGGCCGGCTCTACGCGCGCGATCTGCCTGAGCAGGGCTGTGTCTTTACCGTCGATCTGCCACGGCTGTCAGTTCCGGTCCCTGCGGCGTAGTCTCGATATTCCACACCATCCGGCGAGCAGCGTGCGGGGAGCCATGACGAACGAGCTCGAGGGCTCATCCTCGGGGTGTGCGCTCGGTCGTAGGCGGCGCGATCGGCGCGGACTGGCGATTGATCAGCGCCTCCATCGCCCGGAGGCTGCTCAGGACGACCGTTCCGGTGCTCCCGCCGATACCAACATTCCCGCTGCGGAGCACTTCGAACGCGGTCGTGGCGGTTCTGATCAAGTCCCGCATTTCATGCGACTCGCCGTCGCGGGTCACGTCCTGGACGCGAGAAAACTCGGTGACCGCGCCGGCGATGGCATCGTCAAGGCATCGGTTCAGCGTGCGAAAGTCATCCGTGCCGATGGGGGCGCCGGTTTCCACGGCGAGGTCGGTGATCGCCTGACAGACGTCCCCGTAGCCGTGCACGACCTGCGAAATGTTGAATCCCTGCAGGAGCAGGTCGTGCCCGTGCCTGGTCGCGCCTTTGCTGATTTCGTGGGTTTTCGACGGGCCATCTTGCAGCTCCTCGCGCAGCTGATCCAGGAACAGCGGGACCCCGTGATCGATCTCCGCCGAGGTAGGCAGTGGGGCCGACCGTTTCGCCACTTTTGCCCGGCAACGGTCGATGAGTTCGTCGCGATTCTTCTCGATGAACTGATGGAGCGTCATGTCTGCCATGCCGCCAATCGTAGGCGCGGGCCTGAGTCGAGGGCTGTCCAAAAAAGCACACTCGTCGATTCGCCTGGCCGGCGCCTGGACGCGTCCGCTGCGCCGAGGGGAGTAGCCACCCGGAAGTAGGGGAGGGGCAGACGTTGGTTGCGGGGGCACGCAACCCGCTGAATTTGGAGTTCTCCTGGACGGCGGCGTGAGCGAGCGGGTGGTCTGCCGGCGACAACCTATCGAAGTCACGAATTCCGGTGTCCAATCCTTGCGGAACACTATCTCGGGCGCTGGCCTGACTGACTGAACGCTGGAAGTGTCAGGCGAGGGAGGGGCTGTGTGTTGCAGGGATCGGCTTAGACGAACATGGTGATCGCAATGCTCATGCTCGCTTCGGTCGGCGTCGCCGCTCAGGATAAACCAGACTTCTCAGGCCGGTGGGTTCTAGCCAGCCCGCAGCGATCGGACACGGATGTCCCGTTGGCGCTATCGGTCCTCCAAACGCTCGTGCGAACAACGGCACACAGCGATGCAATGGAACCGTTTTTCAGAGACATCGCGATTGATCGGCAATTCGAAGGCCGCACCCACTCGGAAACCCACCTGATCGGAGTGCAGGGCGGCGCCGTGCCTGGGTTACGCGCTGACCGCAGCCCGAACGGCCCCACGGCCCATCACGCTGTCAAATGGGACGGACGTGCGCTGGGCCTCGAGAGCGGCAGTTACCCTGGACAGCGTCCGGAGACCGGCGTGTGGTCTGAGCGTCGTGAAGTCTGGTCGCTCGATCCCGATGGCCTCCTCCGCGTCGTGATCACCAATCGCAGCTCAGATGACGCTCCAGGAGAAATCACCATGGTCTCTCGCCGCCCGTGAGGCATTGCGGTCGCCTGCTCCCGATCTTGGACCGCGGCTCAATCGGAGACTCAAGCCGAAGCCGCTAGCGACTCCAACCTCTTCAGCGTGTCGGGGTATTTCCGAACCAGCCAGATCAACACGGCAGCCTGTTCGTTCGGCTTGCTGCGTCCCTGCTCCCACCGCTCCAGCGTCCTGGGGTTCACTCCAAGCTTGAACGCGAAGACGTGGCGCGACATGTTGAGCGCTTCCCGCGTCTCGCGGACCATCTCCGCGTCGATCGGTGGAACCGTGATCGGCTGCGCCTCTCTGGTCTTCAGCGTGAGCCGGCCTTCGCGGTGATCCCGCATAGCTTCCACACCCGACATGAGCTCACGAAAGAGGCTGCGCTTCTTGCGGGTCACGGGTCGCTTCTTTGCTGCCACAGTTCACTTCCTTCGAGGTCGGCGTCGCACCGCACGCCGCGCCAGTTCCGCATCGAGGGCCGCCTTCAATAATCGCTTCTCAGCCGCGCTGAGGTCCGCAATTTCTCCCTTGTCGTAGAGCGTCATCAGCCAAATTTGAGCATCGGCCAAGAAGTAGTAATAGACCACCCTGAGGCCACCACGCCTGCCCGTGCCTCGACGCCGATCAGCCCATCGGAGCTTGCGAAAGCCACCGGTCCCTGGCATGACATCGCCAGCTTCGGGGTCGCCCGCCAGGAACGACTGCAACGCCCGGTATTCATCGTCCTCCATGTAGTCCGCGATGATCGCGGTGAACATGGGGGCCTCGATGAACTCCACAGTCACAAGTATACGCAAATTGCGTATGCACGTCCAGGGCGAACTAGATGGCACCGCCGGGGCGTGAACTCGCGCTTGGCTTCGAGTGCGCCAGATAGTGCAAGATGGGCTGGTTCGGTCCAGTGCTTTGACGGCATCTCACACAATGGCGCCAGCGCTGATCTCTATCGACATTACGCCGAAGTCACCGGCAGATCGCCAGAAGCTCGCCCGCGGCCTGCAGGTGCTCGCGGCTGAGGACGGCAACCTGCAGGTGCGGGCTGGCGTCGAACGCGACTGCACCGTGATCGGCGCCGCCACCGAGGCACACCTCGAAGAGATCATCGACCGCTTGAAGCGAGAATTCGGGGTAGAGGCAAGTGTGGGCAGGCCCACGGTCGCGTACCTGGAAACATTGACGCGGTCGGCCGAGGGCAGCGCGAAGCATGTGAGGATGGTCCACGACCATGGGGAGTACGCACACGTCTCCCTTCGCCTGCATCCGGGAGAAGCAGGGAGCGGCTACAGCTGCGAGGACACCACGATCGGCGGGGCGATTCCGAGGCGCTTCATGACATCGATCGAGGGCGGCATCAGGGAGTCGATGGTAAACGGCGTCCTGCGCGGGTAT
Source organism: uncultured Acidobacteriota bacterium (assembly GCA_963750475.1). Lineage (GTDB taxonomy): Bacteria > Acidobacteriota > Vicinamibacteria > Vicinamibacterales > 2-12-FULL-66-21 > JALZOC01. The sequence continues at coordinate 3,222,034 of CAVVQQ010000002.1, read as the reverse complement.
CCGATCGTCGACGTCCGAGTCGAAGTCCACGACGGCTCGTACCACGATACTGACTCGACAGATGCAGCCTTCAGAACGGCCGCTGCGATGGCATTCCAAGAGGCGGCGAAGAAGGCCCAGCCCGTGGTGCTGGAGCCGGTCATGCAGGTCGTTGTAAGGGCGGACAACAGGCACGTCAAGGCCGTCCTCGAGGGCCTCCTGATGCGGAGGGGCGAGATTCGCTCGCGGACGCACGAGCCTGACCAGGAGATCATCACCGCGCACGTGCCGCTCTCGCAGCTGTTCGGGTTCGAAGGGGGACTCCGAGCAGAGACGCACGGACACGCGTCCTGCTCAATTCGGTTCGCCCATTACCAACCCGTGGTGCAGGGCCCGGCCGGCGATGATGACCACACCGCTCGTGTCGGTGCGCCACGTCGGCCAGCGCCACACCTTCGCATCAATGCGGCGTCCGTTCCCGAACCACACGACACCGATACCGGAACCTGAGCATCGCGGTCAAAGCATTGAAGGCGCGCCGGGAGGACATCGGTAAAAGTGCTGCCTCCCAAGGGCGCGCAGGACCCCTCGTAGCCGCAACCCCGGACGCCTTCGCGGACCCCCGTTCCCCCCTGGTTGCGTTCGTTCGAACGCTCGACTGGCGAAGACACGGGGTCGCTCACGCCCCATGTGTCTGTGTCCGTTGTTGGGTCGCTTCTGTGCTCCGTACGGTCCGGAAATGAAACGCACGATCCACATGCCGTTCGGGGGTCCGGTGTCAGGGGCCGCGCTATACTGGTCTCGATCATCCAGCTGGACGCATTACATGTCACAACCTGTGCCTCTGCCGCCGCCCGGTTTCGACGAACTGTCGGTCGACGAGAAGATCGACTATTTGCAGTCGCTGTGGGACCGAATCGCAGCAACTCCCGAGACAGTTCCGGTCCCGGAATGGCACCGCGAAATCCTCGCCCAGCGTCTGACCGACCTTGAAGCGAATCTCGACGCCGGCGATGACTGGGACGTCGTCCAGGAACGGCTTCGCAGGAAACTGGATAGCAAGCAATAGTTCGAATGAGCCGCCGGTTCATCGTTCGGCCGTTAGCGGAGGCCGATCTCGAGCACGCCGCGGGATGGTACGAGCAGGAACAAGTTGGCCTCGGCTCGCGCTTCCTTAGCGACGTCGATCAGGTGTTCGGACGGATTCGCGAGAGGCCGCACCAGTTTCCCGCAGTTTCCGGCGACATCAGGCGCGCGCTACTGCACACCTTCCCGTACGCCGTGTACTTCCGTGAGACAAACGAAACGATTCGAGTTCTTGCGGTGCTGCATCTGCGACGCAGACCGGGATTGTGGCAGGTTCGGTCGTAACGACGTTGCTCCGGAGCCTATGGTGAGCCAGCGCTTCGGCGCCTCAAGGCTCCGCTCGCTTCGCTCGCCGCTGGCGCGCCTTGACCCGCCACGCGCGCTGGCATCAGTCAGGCACTTACGATGCTGACCCAGATACGTTCCTCAAACGGCGCGCTCAGGCCAGCCAGTCCTTGAAGCCACGCCAGCGGTAATGCCAGCAGGCACGCAAGGAATATCGTAAGCAACAGGTGCGACAGTTTCATAAGAGCGTCTAACGTGCTGCGTTTCAGCCGCGGCGGCTCATGATCGCACCAGCCGCCGTCGGCTGCAAACGCCGGTTAGCCGCGGAGCACAACGATCGCGACACGAATGCTAACAAGCGCACCGAGACATATCCCGGCCCACACGAAGCGATGGGCCATTGAGGAGACATGGCGATGACGCCAGGGGACCCGCATGCACGACAGTAGGGAAGCAATGCTGACGGTGGCCAGCGCAACCATGGGGATCAGCTCGCGCGTGAACAGGCTCAACCCAGCGAACAGACCGATGCCCCCCAGGGCTCCCCACGATTCGGCCGCCGAGAACTGGCCTCGAGGAACCTCTGTCACTGGCCCCCACTGTCTGAGCTGAGCCCACAAATCTCCGCTATTCTCCAGAGTTCTCAGTCCGACGCGAAGCACAGGGACCTGATCGCGATCGTAGACAGCAATCACGTCGTCTTCGTCATGTGTGATGGCGCGAACGTTTTCTCGACAGAGGATTGCACGCCATGAGCCGTGGACCCTGAGGCGTAGCTGACTGGAATCGATCTCGAGTTGGAGCTCCCCCAATCGTCGCCGCGCATTCCGCTGGCGACGGACGACCCAGCCCCCGATGACGGCTAGAGAAGCCGCCATGGTTGGGGCGAATGGGAGCGACAACCAGGCGCTTGAGTACACGCTCGAGAAAAGCGCCAAGAAGATAACTGGCGCACCGGCGCCCACGATATCGCGAACGCGCGGCTGGGTCACATCGTCCCGATACGAATAGGCCATCTCTTGAATGCGGCTAACTACTTATGGAGTGGGCCGGTCACAGGCCTGGGCGTCGATACGCGACAGTCCTACTACCGTAATCCGACCGTATGTCCCTGTGCGCGCGGATGTTAACACGAACGCCATCGCAACTATCATGATCGTGGTTTGGAGGGCGGCGTGCGCTCGCGGCCAAAGCACGTGTGGGCAGGGATCTCCCTGCCTCTCTGCGGGCGCTCCGGTCACGAGTCTTTCGGGACCGCTTGGGCGCATCAATGGTCCGCTCGCTACGCTCGCCGCTGGGGCGCCCTTGACCCGCCCGGCACGCTCCCGTAGATCGTCAATTACCGGAGCGCCGGCAGAAACGCGTCACAAAGAGGTGGGATTCTGCGGACCGAAACAAATAGAAACAACAATTCTCGCTGAAGCTCTAGAGAGTTGGCGAGCCAATCGAGTTGTCACTTGCGCCGCAAGAGCCATCCGCAATTCATCGAGGAAAATTGCGATCGGCATTCCGACGTAGCGGCTGAACTCTGGGGGGCGCGCTGAATACGAAGGCCTTGGATGAGAAACGCCATTAAAGGATCGTGGCTCCCTGTGGGGACCGTCAACCCCGGGTCGTCATTCGTGATACTAAACGCGTCCGTCCCAGCGGACTGCAGGAACACCACCAGCTCTTGTCCGACATCGTATGGCCCAGGTTACACCACTTCGCTGACTCTGAATCACGAATAGCGGACCGGGACGAGCGCGTTTAGACTCCTTCAGAGCAGTGAGCACAGTCGCCGCGTGGCGGTAAAACCCCTGCGGGGTCGATGCAGCAGAGGCGCCTGCTCGACACGGCTCTGCAGAAGATGAACACCGCCGAGCACCAGTTCACCGGGGCGCTCCTGCACGACCGCATCGTCGGCGCCCTGGAGCTCTGCTGCCGCCGGGGCGAAATGCTGATGATTCAGAACAAGCGCGTGAACTGGGAGACCTGCCAGATCGGCATCCCGGGCGCGACCGCCAAGGACAAGGAGAACCGTCGCGTCCCGTTCAATCCAAAGGGACGGGTCGCAGCGATTCTCGAGCGGCGAGCGGCGCTCGGTCCGGACGCGTTCGTGTTCGCCAGCGGCAGCGGCGCCTACCAGCCGAACATCCAGACCGCCTGGGAAACGTTAAGGCTACTGGGGAACGGCATCGAGCCGAAGCCCGGAAGGGAAGGAGCGCAATGGAATCGAGAACAGCTCGAGGGGATCGACCTCCGCTGGAACGATCTGCGTCAGGAAGGCGCGTGCCGGCTGCTCGCGGATGGGGTAGACATCCGCATCATCCAGTTGATGCTCGGGCCATGCGAGCATTCAGCAGACCCAACGCTACCTGAACGTGACGGACGAGGAACTCAGGACAGGCTTTGGAGGTGAGCTGGAACAACAAAGGCCGACCGCTTCGCCTTGCGGCGGGAAGCTGATCGACCTCGTTTGTCTTCGACCGATTGTCCCCGTTTTGTCCCGCGGGAACTTGAAAATTTGGTTGCGGGGGCAGGATTTGAACCTGCGACCTTTGGGTTATGAGCCCAACGAGCTACCGGACTGCTCCACCCCGCGTCAGGAAAACCAATCGTAACACCGAATGGGCAGCGCGATCAAGGTTACTGGCTGCCGGAACGCCGTTCGACAGGCCGCACCGACACCATCACGCCCGCCCCTTTCGGCGTCAGCAGGGGAGAGGCATAGAAGTTCCGGCCGTGCCACGTCACCGACCGGCCGACGATGATTCCCTCGGCGGCGCCGAACGCCACGTCGCTCGCGAAGTGCCGCTGATCGTGCAGCCTCGAGATCGCCACATAGGACGCCAGCGTGTAGGTCGGCAGCGCCGCTTTCCAGCCGAGATGCTGCTGCAGGACGGTCGCGGCCGCAAAGGTCGCCGACGCGTGGCCCGACGGAAACGCGTACCCGCCGCTTCGCTTGCCGTCGTCGCGCACCGGACGCTCGCGCCGGACGGTGGACTTGATGGCCTGGGTGATCCCCTCGGACAGGACCGTCGCCTCGATGAGGTCCATGCCGAGGTGGCGGGCCCGCACGCTGCCGTTCGAGCGGCCGATGAGGTAGGTCCCGACCGATGCCCCCATCAATACGGGGAGCGAGCCGAGATATTTGCCGGGCTTGAAGAACGTCTCCGCCGCGGCCGAGCCACGGAGGCGCTGGTCGAGCGTGTTGTCTTCGGGATGGACCGCCAGCGCCAGGGCGCTGCCGCCCGCCAGCCAGTAGAGGCTGTTCTTCCGCGGCATCTTCTTGAGATCGTCGCCGAGGTTGTGGAAGAGCGCCGGAAAGAACGACCGGGTCGGCTTGGTCTGCTCCTCGGCCGCCGCCACAGCCTGGCCGCCGGCCTGAGGAGTGTCGGCCGGCCTGGCCGGCTCCTGCGCCGATAGGACAGGGACGCCGAGCAGCGCGACGGCAAGCGCCGCGGTCACGAATCGGGACGAAGGATTGGCGAACGGGGCAGGACCGCGCATCTCACAGCTCCAGAAACAAGGGCACGCACACCATCAGCGCGTAGCCTCACCTCCGGCCTGCAAGAGGTCCGCCAGGGTCAGGGTTTGGACTTTTCGTCCTTGATGATGAAGAGGAGCTCGCCGGCGCGCATGAGGCCGAGCTCCTGGCGGGCGACGATTTCAATCGCCTCCGGATCCTCTGTGAGCCGGCGAACCTCCTCGCGGAGCTGGACGTTCTCACGGCGGATCGCGTCGAGCGAGGCGGACACCTCGCGGTCCTGGCGCCGCGCGCGCATCGATTCCATCAGCCCCTTTTCGCCGACCAGCGCGTCAACGACCAGGACGACAGTCACGAACACCAGCAGCAGATGGACGGTCTTGCGCTGGATGCCGGACGGAGCCGCCGGCGGCATGACACGCTTTCTCCGCAGCGGTTCCACACCGCCGGGTCGTCGGGGTTCCGATTTCTGGTCCGCTGGCGCAAGCATCAGGTTGGAACAGTCCTTTGTACAATACTTTCGTGCGAATGGAGCCTTGAAAACAGGGGCAAGGGTGAAAAACACGTAACAATCGGTTGCGAATGACCGCGGAGCGAGGTCGCGCCTCCACACTCCATGAGTAAGGATGAGCTCGACGCTCCAGAGGATCCGAATGACTGCTGACTATGTCGTGGTGTGGACGACGCTGCCGGCCGACGCTGATGCGGCGGCCTTCGCGCGCACGCTCGTGACCGAGCGCCTCGCCGCCTGCGTCAACCTGCTGCCGGCGATGGACTCCATCTACCGCTGGGAGGGGAAGGTGGCCGAAGACCGCGAACGGCAGGTGTTGATGAAGACCTCGCGCGACCGGGTCCCCGCATTGCGGGACCGAATCCTCGCGCTGCACCCCTACGACGTTCCCGAGTTCATCGTCCTGCCGATCGTCGACGGCAGCGACGCCTACCTCCGCTGGATCGGCGCCGCCACCGCCGCGCCCGAGAGTGGAAGCTAGGCGAGCGCCTGCTGCAGATCCTCGATCAGATCCGGCCGTGTCCTCGATTCCCACCGAAATCCTGACCAGGCTGTCGGTCAGGCCCATGGACCGGCGCCGCTCTGCCGGCACCGACGCATGCGTCATCGACGCCGGATGGCGAGATCAGCGTCTCGACGCCGCCGAGGCTTTCCGCCAGCGCCATCAGCCGGACCCGCCGGCAGACCTCGAACGCCGCCTCCTTGACTGCCAGCGTCGAACGACACCATCCCGCCGAAGCCGCGCATCTGGCGCTTCGCGAGCTCGTGCTGCGGGTGGCTCGCGCAGGCCCGGGTAGATCACGCGCTCGACCTTCGGGTGGGCCTCGAGGAACTGCGCAATCGCCAGCGCGTTGGCTGTTGTGCTGCGCCATCCGCACCGCCAGCGTCTTGGTGCCGCGCAGCACCAGCCACGAGTCGAACGGGCTGAGGATCGCGCCAGCCGCAGTTCTGGATGAACTTCAGCCACTCGATGTCCTCGTCGCGCACCGCGATGACGACGCCGCCGATGCTGTCGCTGTGGCCGTTGAGATATTTGGTCGTGCTGTGGACGACCAGATCGGCGCCGAACTCGATCGGCCGCTGCACGCACGGGCTGGCGAAGGTGTTGTCGACGACGACCCGCACGCCGCGGCGGCGCGCCATGTCGCAGACCGCCGGCAGATGTCGGTCAGCCGCAGCACCGGGTTGGTCGGCGTCTCCAGGAAGACCATCTTCGTCTCGGGGCGGATCGCCGCCTCGACGAGCTCCGAGCTGCGACGTGTCGACGTAGCTGAACGACAGCTGGTAGCTGCCGCAGCACCTTGTCGAACAGGCGGAAGGTGCCGCCGTAGGTGTTGTCGGTGACGATGACGTGGTCGCCCGACTTGAGCATCGTCGTCATGGCGTTGATGGCGGCCATGCCCGAAGCGAATGCGAAAGCCGGCCTTGCCGCTTCTCGATCGCCGCGAGGTTCTCTTCGAGCGCGAAGCGCGTCGGGTTCTGCGTCCGCGCGTACTCGAAGCCCTTGTGGACGCCGAGCTCTTCCTGGACGTAGGTGGAGGTCTGGTAGATGGGCGTGATGATGGCGCCGGTGGAGGGGTCGGGCTCCTGGCCGGCGTGGATGCAGACGGTCGAGAAGCGGGCGGTGTCGGTTAGTTTCACCCGCCGATCTTAGCAGACTGGACCGGGACCCCGGTGCGCCCGCCTCTGCTATCATCGAGCCTCCATCCGAATGGCGACCGCACGACTTTCCGACGAGGCCGGCCCCGGGCGGGCGCCGTTCGTCGCCGCCGGCAGGCGCCGACCCGCCGGTGCACGCCCGCGAGCTGCTGCTGCACTCCTGGCCCGGCCGGCTCTTCCTGCTGTCGGCGGTCGTCAAGCTGCTGATTGCCCCGGCACGCCTGTTCGCCACCGTTCCGGCATCGGTCCAGATGGTGAGCGCCGCGGCGACCATCGGCCTGGCGGTGTCGCTCGGCTATTTCACCTGGACGCTGTTCGTCCTGATGAAGCGCCAGCTGCTGTGGCGCGTCCGGCGGAAGCTGATCCTCTCCTACATCTTCATCGGCGTCGTCCCGTCGCTGCTGATCGTGATCTTCTTCCTGCTCGGCGTGGTGCTGATCTTCATGAATGTCAGCGCCTACCTGTTCAAGGACGGCTACGACGCCACGGTCAGCGTCGTCCGGCTGGCGACCGAGTCGGCGGCGCTCGAGATGACGCGCGCCCCGGAAGCGGCCGAGCAGACGCTGCGCCGCGTCCAGCGCAACATCTCCCGGGAGTACCCGACCTTCTCGATCGCCTATCTGCCGACGCTTGCCGCCGCGGCGGGAGACGCCGCCGCGCCGCTGCGCACGCCGGTGGTGCTGGGCCGCTGGGAACATGCGCCGGCGCCGGCGTCGATTCCAGCCTGGCTGTCGCGGCGGACGTTTCCCGGCGGATCGATTCTGGTGCCCTCGACCGAGGAGCCCGGGCGGGTCGAGCTCGTGATTCGCTCGGCCGTACCCGTGCACGCGGATGATGTCACCGTCGGCGTGCTCATCGCCGACGTGCCGATCGGCCTCGACATGATCCAGCGGCTGGAGGAATCGACGCGCGTGCGCGCCGGCGGCGTCTCGCCGATCGCGGTTCGCGACGACCAGCCGTCCGTCCGCCTCGGCGACGGCGGCGAGTCGGAGTCGGCCGGGACGCTGACGACGCTGTTCGGCCGGAGCTTGATGTTCCTGGATTACCAGGACTGGGAGAGCGGGGCGCCGGGCCGGGTGAGCGTGTCGCTCAGCTACCGGCCGGCGCAGCTCTACCGCGAGCTGTCCGACGCGCAGCAGATCGTCTTCCGCGGCCGCACGCTCGGCGAGTGGGCGGTCGTCATCCTGCTGCTGATTGCGGCGCTGTTCCTGACGATTGAGTTCGTCGCGCTCGTCATGGGGCTGGCGCTGGCGCGATCGATCACCAGCTCGATCCACGAGCTGTTCACCGGCACCGAGCGCGTCCGGCACGGCGACTTCACCCACCGCATCGACATCGCGAGCGACGACCAGCTCGGCGAGCTGGCCGGATCGTTCAACCAGATGACCGGCAGCATCGAGGGGCTGCTGCAGACGGCGGCCGAAAAGAAGCGGCTCGAGGAGGAGCTGCGCATCGCGCGCGTGATCCAGATGTCGCTGCTGCCGCGCGGCCCGCTCGACGTCCCCGGGCTCGCCATCACGGCGCTGTGCGTGCCGGCGCGCGAAGTCGGCGGCGACTACTACGACTTCTTCCACCTGCCCGGCGAGCGCCTCGGCGTGCTGATCGCCGACGTCGTCGGGCAAGGGCACGTCGGCGGCGCTCTACATGGCGGAGCTCAAGGGGATGGTCCTGGCGCTCAGCCAGCATCCACGAGTCGCCGCGCGAGCTGCTGATCGAGGTCAACCGGATCATCTCCGAGCACCTCGACAGCCGCAGCTTCATCACCATGACCTACGCGGTCATCGACCTGCGCCGCGGCGACGATGACGTACTGCCGCGCCGGCCATACGCCGCTGCATCTATCTGCCCGGTCCGTCGCTGGTCCCGCCCGCCGCCCAGGTGCTGACGCCCGACGGCATGGTCGCTCGGCCTGTCGCATCGACGGCGCGGCGGCGAAGTTCGCGGCGCTGCTCGACGAGCAGGCGGTGACGCTCGGCGACGGCGACGTGATCGTGCTCTACACCGACGGCATCACCGAGGCGATGAACGGCGACAGCGATCTGTTCGGCGACCAGCGCCTCAGCCGGCTGGTCGAGGAGCACGGCCACCTCGATTCGGGCGAGCTGCGCGAGCGGATCCTGCGCGAAATCGAGGCGTTCGTCGGCGCCGCCGACCAGCACGACGACATGACGATGATCCTGCTGAAAGTGGACCGCGCGTTCGTATCGGCCGGACGGATGGCCGTATGAGCCCGGCGGTCATCCTGAAAGGTCGCCGCCGCTGACCCTGTCCGATCTCGTCGTCGATCTTCCGCACCCCGTCGCAGATCGAGGCGGAGCGTGGTGCGCGGCCTGCTCGAAGCGCACGGCATCCCGGCGATGATCGCCACCGACCTGTCGCGCACCGCGTTTCCGCTGACGCTCAACGAGCTGCGCATCGCGGTGCCGGCCGAGGACGGCGGAGCAGGCGCAGCGGCTCATCGCCAGCCATCGCGACGAGATCGAGCCGGGCGGGTGGTGCCGTTCGGCGCCGAGCTCGAGCCGCTCGAGCGGCGCATCGGCTACCGCTTCCGGGATCGCGGCCTGCTCGAGCACGCGCTGACGCACCGCTCGCGGGTCCACGAGGACGCCAGCGGCGGGGTCTTCGACAACGAGTCGCTGGAGTTCCTCGGCGACTCGGTGCTCGGCTTCGTGATCGCCGACCTGCTGTTCCGCGAGTTCCCGGAACACAACGAAGGACAGAAGTCGAAGCTCAAGGCCTCGCTCGTCTCGGCGGCGTCGCTGGCGCGGCTCGGCGAGCAGCTCGGTCTCGGCGATTACCTGATCCTCGGCCGCGGTGAGGAGAAGACCGGCGGCCGGCGGAAGCAGGCGCTGATCGCCGACTGGCTACGAGGCGCTGATCGCGGCGATCTACCTCGACGGCGGCGTCGAGGCGGCGCGGAGCTTCATCGACGCGCCAGTTCGCCGACCTGATCGACGAGGCGCGCCGGACCGGCGCGCACGCCGCCTTCACGGAGGACTACAAGTCGGCGCTGCAGGAGTGGCTGCAGTCGGACGACCGCGGGCTGCCGGTCTACCGGCTGGCGGGCGAGAGCGGCCCGGCCCACCGGCGGCTGTTCGAGGTCGAGGTGCTGGTCGCGGGCGAGCCGGTGGCGCGGGCGGAAGGGCGAACGAAGAAGGAGGCGGCGCAGGCGGCGGCGCGGCTGGCGCTCGAGAAGCTGAAGCGACGCTCGTCCGTCGATCAGTCGATTTCGATGATGCCCCAGGTCTTGTCGCGGCTCCGACCGCCGGCTGCGGCGTGCCGGCCAGCGCCAGCGCCGGCTCGGCGCTGCGGCAGGCGCGCCAGCACGTAGGCGTGGACCTCGCGCGCCAGGTCCTCGTCCGACGGGCGGCGTCGGCCGGCCGTGCAGGCGCACCCACAGCCGCAGCAGCGGGTCGGCGAAGCTGTAGCGCTTCTGGCGCGAGACGATCAGGTCGACGTCCTCCAGCCACGACAGGTAGTCCTTCGTCGAGCCGGGCGTGCGCTGCAGGCGGAGCGCGATCTCGGTCAGCGTCAGCGCCTTCTTCCTCCGCCAGCACGTCGAGGATCGCCTTGAGCGCGCCGTAGCCGCGGGCGCGGTGCAGCCGCAGCTCGTAGGAGAAGCGGCAGGCCGCGGCCGACGTGCCCGCCCGGCGCGAGCAGCGCAGACTAGCGCGCTGACCGGATCGGCGGCGCCGCGCGGCCGCAGCGTCGCCGACGTCTCGGCGATGCAGCCGGGCATAGAGCGGCCGGCCGTCGGCGAGCGCGTGGACCAGGCGCGCCAGCTCGTCGTGGGCGCGGTCGTCTTCGTCGTCGATCGCGCCCGACAGCGCGCGCGCCGTCGGGCGCGGTCGGCAGCGTGGCGCGGATCTCGGCGGGGGTGAGCGGCGCCACGTGAATGATCTCGAACGCGCCGGCGCGTCGCGCAGCAGGCGCAGGGCGCGCGCCGGATAGCGGCGTCGTCAGCACGAAGCGGTTGCCGCTGGCGGCGAGCACCGCGATCAGGTCGCGCAGCACCGTGCGCAGCCCGGGAAAGCTTTCGAACGTCCGCAGCTCGAGGAACTCGTCGAGCAGGAACGTCGCCGGCGCGCCGCCGTCGCCGCGGGCGGTGTCGAGGAAGGCGAGCGCCGCGTCGAACGCGGCGCGCGCCCCGGGCTCGCCGGCGGCGCCGCGGTGGTGGTGCGCCGCGAACGGCGAGCCGTCGCGGATCGCGCGTCAGAAACCGCTCCGGCGTCGTCGCCGCGCGTCTCGACGTCGATGTACTGCGCGGCCGGCGCGCCGAGCAGGTCGCGGAGACGCAGCAGCAGGGAGGTACGGCCGCTGCCGCAGCCGCCGAGCAGCACCGGAATGCGCGCGGGCTCCCGGCCGGCGACGCCTCGAGTGCCGCCAGGACGCGCCGCTCGAGCGCGGGCCGCTCCGGAATCATCATTGCGCGGACCCCCCCTGCAGGGTCCGGGGCGGCGGAGTATGGACGATGGGCATCGGCGATTGAACAGCGGTCAGTGATTGGCGGCGCGTCGAAGGATAGCAATCTAGAAACGTACGCGGTCGTTGTCAAATTGAAATTGAAAAATTTCCTACTTGACTTCCACGGCGCACGACATTTCAAGCGAGCCGTCGGCGATGATCGCCGCGATCGCTTCGATATCGGGCGACGGCGGACGATCGCCGGCGAGGTGCGGCACGATCGATCGAACGCGGGCGTGCACGCGCTGCAGCGCCGCGGCGGTCGCGAGCGGCGCCAGCAGGTCGAGCGCCTGGCAGGCGCAGAGAATCTCGATGGCGACGACGCGGGTGGCGAGGGCGAGGACGGCGGCCGCCTTGAGCGCCGCCCCCATGCTCATGCTGACGTGGTCCTCGCGGTTGGCGGAGGTCGGAATCGTGTCGGCGCTGGCGGGATGACAGAGCGTCTTGATCTCGGCGGCCAGCGCCGCGGCGGTGACCTGCGCCATCATGTAGCCGGAGTGCAGGCCGCTCTCGGTGGTGAGGAACGGCGGCAGGCCGCTCAGCGCCGGGTTGACGAGCCGGTCCGAGCGGCGCTCGCTGATCGTCACCAGCTGGGCGAGCGCCAGCGCGGCGAGGTCGGCGGCGAGCGCGATCGGCGCACCGTGAAAGTTGCCGCCGGAGACAATCTCTCCCGTGGCGGCAAAGACCATCGGATTGTCGGTCGCGCCGTTCAGCTCGGTCGCGATCGTGGTGCCGGTGAAGGCGAGGGCGTCGCGCGCCGCGCCGTGGACCTGGGCCGCGCAGCGCAGCGAGTAGGCATCCTGGACGCGCCCGCAATGCTCGTGCGAGCGGTTGATGGCGCTGCCGTCGAGGAGCGCCCGGATGTTCGCCGCCGACGCCCGCTGCCCCGGATGCGGCCGGGCGTCGTGGATGCGCGGATCGAACGGCTGGACCGAGCCGCGCAGTGCATCGATCGAGAGCGCCGCGGCGATGTCGGCGGCACGGGCGAGGCGGGCCGCGCCGTCGATCGCCAGCGCGGCGACGGCGGTCGACGGCTGCGTGCCGTTGATGAGGGCGAGCCCTTCCTTGGCCGCGAGCACGACCGGCTCGAGGCCGGCCAGCGCCAGCGCCGCGCTCCCCGGCCGCGGCCGGGGGTCGCCGCCCACCGTCGCCGACCCCTCGCCGACGAGGACGAGCGCGAGGTGCGCGAGCGGCGCCAGATCGCCGCTCGCCCCGACCGATCCGCGGCTCGGCACGCACGGGTGGACGCGGTGATTGATCAGATCGATCAGCCGCTCGAGCGTGGCGCGGCGGATGCCCGAATAGCCCTTGGCGAGGACATTGGCGCGCAGCACCATCGCGGCGCGGACGGCGCGCACCGGCAGAGGATCGCCGACGCCGGCGGCATGGCTGCGGAGGAGATTGAGCTGCAGCGCGCCGAGCGCGGCGGCGGGAATCGGCGTCTCGGCGAGCGCGCCGAAGCCGGTGTTGACGCCGTAGACGGCGGCGCTGCCGGCGGCCGCCCGGTCGACGACCCGCCGGGCGGCATCGACGCGCGCCGCGGCGGCGGCGGTGAGCGCCACGGGGGCGCCGTCGGCGGCGTCGAGCAGTCCCGCCACCGAGAGCGAATCGCCGTCGAGGAGAATCATGACGTCGGGCCGGCGCCGGTCGCCGCGCGGCTGATTGACGCACGGCGCCGCGGAGGTTGAAGGTAGAATACTGCACCTATGAACATCGCGGTGCTCGGCGCGCAGTGGGGTGACGAAGGCAAGGGCAAGATCGTCGATCTGCTGACGCCGAACTTCGATATCGTCGCGCGGTATCAGGGCGGCCACAACGCCGGCCACACGGTCTACGCCGGCGGCCGGAAGTTCGTCCTGCGGCTGCTGCCGTCCGGCATCCTGCACGACGGCATCACCTGCGTCATCGGTAACGGCGTCGTCGTCGATCCCCAGGCGCTCTTCGCCGAGATCGACGAGCTCGCGGCCGCCGGCATCGACGTCGGCGACCGGCTGCTGGTCAGCGACAAGGCGCATCTCATCCTGCCGTACCATCGCGAGCTCGACCTGCTCAGCGAGGCGCGGCGCGGCGAGCGCAAGATCGGCACGACGTCGCGCGGCATCGGCCCGGCCTACGAGGACAAGATTGCCCGGCGCGGCGTCCGCGTCGGCGACCTCGCGAACCCGGAATCGCTGGCCGACGCGGTCGGCCACAACGTCGCGGCCCGCAACCGCATCATCGGCGATTCGACGATGGACGCGCGCCAGGTGCTTGCCGATCTGGCGGCGGCGTGGCGGCGGATGGAGCGGTGGGTGACCGACGTCTCGGTGTTCCTCGCCGAGGCCCGCCGCGCCGGGCAGTCGATCATGTTCGAGGGGGCGCAGGGCACGCTGCTCGACATCGATCACGGCACCTATCCGTACGTGACGTCGTCGAACGCGACCATCGGCGGGGTGTGCACCGGCCTCGGCGTGCCGCCGCGGGCGATCGACGCCGTGCTCGGCGCGACCAAGGCGTACACGACGCGCGTCGGCGAGGGCCCGCTGCCGACCGAGCTGCTCGGCGACATCGGCAACCGGCTGCGCGAAAGCGGCCAGGAGTTCGGCGCCGTCACCGGCCGGCCGCGGCGCTGCGGCTGGTACGATGCGGTTGCGGTCCGCTATGCCGCCCGCGTCAACGGGCTGGACGCGCTGGCGCTGACGAAGCTCGATGTCCTCGACGGACTGCCGGAGCTGCAGATCTGTACCGGCTACCGCCACGGCGAGACGGTGCTGACCGAGATGCCCGGCGATGTGGCGCAGCTCGGCGCCTGCGAGCCGATCTACGAGACGCTGCCGGGATGGACGGCGCCGACCGCCGGGGCGCGGAAGTACGAGCGACCTGCCGGTCGAGGCGCGGCGCTACATCGCCCGGCTGGAAGAAGTGACCGGAGTGCCGGCGGCGATCATTTCCACCGGCTCGGCGCGCGAGGACACGATCGTGCGCGACGATTCGATCGCGGCCGGGTGGTTTCGCGCCCGGGCAGGCGCGCCCCAGGCCACTAAGCCTTGATCCTGTCGCAGTAGCCGCGCAGCGCCGGCTCGTCGGCGTCGGCGAAATCGACGCCGGCGCGGTACTGCGGCGGCTCGCTCGGGTTGGGCATCTCGAACTTCGCCCAGGCGATTGAGCCGCGGAAGCGCATCACGAAGTCGTCGTTCGGGACGCTGACCCGCACCTTCTGGTTGGGACGCAGGATCGTCGGCGAGATCACCTGGACGCCCACCGTCGAGATGTCCACCACCGCAACCTGATTGCCGTCGAGCTGAATCTCGATGCCCGGACGGACCCGGACGCGCGGGGCGCGGCGCGTGCCCTGCCAGTCCAGCCGCGGCGGGGCAGCTTCGGCTTCGGGTGCTTCAGAGAGCCCGACCGCCGGCCCGCCGGCGGCAACGACCGGCGCCGCGGCCCGGGTCGGCTTGGCCACCTGCCGGGAATAATCGCCGGTGTGGGACATCACGCGCACTTCGGCGTGGCCGAGAATCGGGTCGGTCTTGATGCGGTTGATGAGCGCCGCGCCGCGCGGCGTCGCCGCGAACAGCCGCTCGAGGACGATCAGATCCGGGCGCTGTTCCAGGATCGCCTGGAGCGCCTGGATCGGCTCGGTGTCGGCGAAGGCAAGCAGATCCCCTTCTGCCTTGAGCCGCTCGCGCAGCAGGGGCATCAGGTTGGTGGCGGCGATGACGACCGCGGGCATCCGCGCAGTGTATCACGCGGGCAGCGAGGCTCCAGCGCTCCCGGAGTGCCGGGACCGGGCAGGCGCGCGCCCGCCCGGCATGACAGAGTTACAGGGTGACGATCCGAACGGTCCTGCTCGATCTCGATGACACGCTCTTCGATCATCGCGGCTGCTCCCGCGACGCGCTCGACGCGGCGCGGCAGGGGGACGCATCGCTGGCGGCGCGGCCGCTCGATGAGCTCGAGCGCATGCACGCCGAAGTGCTCGAGGACCTGCATCGGCAGGTGATGCTCGGCCGCGTGCCGCTCGACGAGGCCCGCCGCGAGCGCTTCCGCCGGCTGCTCGCGGCCGGAGGCGGCGGCGTGTCGGACGACGCGGCCGCGGCGGCGGCGGAGGCGTACCGCGTCCGCTATCGCGAGGTCCGCCGCGCGGTGCGCGGCGCCGTGCCCTTCCTGGAAGCGCTCGCCGCCCGGGCGCGCATCGGCATCGTGTCGAACAACCTCCACGACGAGCAGATGGACAAGCTCCGCGTCTGCGGACTCGATCAATTCGTCGCCGCGCTCGTGGTCTCGGAGAAGGCCGGCGTGTCGAAGCCGGACCCGAAGATCTTCAGGATGGCGCTCGACGCGCTGGCCGCAGCAGCCGGAGAAACGGTGATGGTGGGAGACTCGTGGGCGGCCGACATCACCGGCGCCAGGGCCGCCGGCCTGCACGCCGTCTGGTTCAATCCGCTGCGGCTGCCGGTGCCGGAGGGAGAATGCCCGGCCGCCGAGCTCCACACGCTCGAGCCCGCGGCGGCCGCGGTCGATCGAATCCTGTCGCCTCAGCTGGAGACGACGTCGTCGAGCTGATGCGCGGTGATCCTGAAGTGCGAGGCGGTCCAGACGGGGGCGCCGTCCTTGATGAGGATCGCCTGCGGCGTTTCGTGCCGGATGCCGAACCGGGATGCGACTTCGTCCGAGAGGCGGCGATGACTCTGAACGGTGATCAGCTTGTAGGCCGCACCCGAGGCGGTGCGGTCGAGATGCGTGCGCAGTTCGTCCAGCGCTTCACAACTGATCCCGCAGCTGCGGCTGTGCTTGAAGACGAGGACGGGACGTTCGCGGGATTCAGCGATGGCGGCGTCGAGCTCGTGCACGTCCGAGAGGGGGGTGAGGGCCATAGGTTCTCTTATTGTACCGCACCCACGCCGATCTCCACCTCGGGCATTCGGGTGGCGTCAGCTCGGCGCCCGGTGCGAACGCGTATGAAACCCTGCCGCTTCGAGGTGGCGCCGGACCTCCGCGAACGTCGCCCGCTCGCCGTCGCCGAGCGCCACGTCGCCGCCGCTGATCGCCCGGTCGACGTTGAACATCCGGAAGCGGATCGCCTCCATGTGAAAGGCGCGTATGGCGGTCAGCAGCGACGCGCATTCGGCGAGCAGCGTATCGCGGGCCGGGCCCGGCGGGGTGGCCGTGACGGCGGCAGTGAAGCGTTCGAGGGCTGCGGCGGCGTCCTGTCGATGATCCGTATTGGTCGTCATGTCCGGCTCCTGTTCCGACCGGCGAAGGGCCGGATCCGTGGAGCGTACCCGGCGGAGTGCGCTGCAGGTCAACTCTGCATCCTCTATTGACCCGGGCCCTCGAAAAGGCGGATAACGGAGCGACATGGGTGAGACAGAAACCGCAGAGCGCAGGACCGGCCGCGCCAGGATCGAGCCGCCGGACCTCAGCGAGAAGGGCGGGCTCAAGGATGGCGAGCCGCAGCAATCCGACCGACCGGCTGTTCGTCCAGCTGCTGGCGTTTGGCGGCTGCCGCGACGCCAGGGAAGTGGCCGGGCATCTTGCCGGTCCGGCCGAGGCGGTGGTCCTCTACGAGGATCTGAACGACCCGCACGGGATCGCGGTGCTCACGGTCGCGAGCGGCCCGAGACCTTTCGTCGACGCGGTCCGGCCGGCGGCTCGCCGCCGGCCCGACCGCCGGCCTGACGCTGAAGCCGGATTACACGATGTTCGGCCGGACCTACGCGCTCGGCTACGAGCCGGACCTGACCGAGGTGCTGATCGAGCGTCCCCGCCGCACCGTCCTGAACGCCGACTGGCCGTGGGCGGTCTGGTATCCGCTGCGGCGCAACGGCGCGTTCGTCGCAGCTGCCCGCCGATCAGCAGCGGACGATCCTCGCCGAACATGGCCAGATCGGCATGGCGTTCGGGGCGGCCGACCTAGCTCACGACGTCCGCCTCGCGTGCCATGGCCTCGACCGCGACGACAACGACTTCGTGATCGGCCTCATCGGCAAGGAGCTCTTTCCCGCTGTCCGCGGTCGTCCAGGCGATGCGGCGAACTCAGCAGACCTCGCTCTACCTCGATCGGCTCGGCCCGTTCTTCGTCGGCCGCGCCGTCGGCGCCGCCTGAGCGCACCCGGCTGGAACTCGGTTTGCAGGCAGGAGCGCACATGACATCAGGGGACGATTCCGCGCCGCCGCTTCGGCCGGCATGACGAAGAGGTCTCCGCCCTCGGCGCTGGGCGGCTTATCATCTCGGCAAGCCGAAGACCGACCGCGAAGCGACCGAGATCGTCCACGCGGCGATCGACGCCGGCATCACGTTCTCGACAACGCCTGGGACTACAACGACGGCAAGAGCGAGGAGCGGATGGGCAAAGCGCTCAAGGATCGCCGCGACCGCGTCTTCCTCATGACCAAGGTCTGCACGCACGGACGGGACGCGCGCACCGCGATGCGGCAGCTCGAGCAGTCGCTGCAGCGGCTGCAGACCGACCACCTCGATCTGTGGCAGATTCACGAGTGCGTCTACGACAACGAGCCGGAGCAGCACTTCGCCAGGGGCGGCGTCGTCGAGGCGCTCCACAAGCCCGGAAGCAGGGCAAGGTCCGCTACGTCGGCTTCACCGGGCACAAGGATCCGCGCATTCACCTGCGCGATGCTCGCGCACGAGTTTCCGTTCGACAGCTGCCAGCTGCCGCTCAACGGCTTCGACGCCAGCTTCCGCAGCTTCGAGCAGCAGGTGCTGCCCGAGCTTCATGCGCCAGGGCATCGCTCCCCTGGGCATGAAGAGCCTGGGCGGCCGGTCAGGCGATCACGAAGCGGGCGGTGTCGGTCGCCGATGCGCTGCGCTACGCGATGAGCCTGCCGGTCGCGACGACCATCAGCGGCATCGATTCGATGCGGGTGCTGCGGCAGAATCTGAAGATTGCACGGTCCTTCACCCCGATGACCCGCACGGAAATGGCGGCCTATCGGCGGCGCTGCGCGGACGGGGCCGGCGACGGCCGCTTCGAGCTCTACAAGGTCACGGCCCAGCACGACGGTCCCGAGGGACGCTCCCAGCACGGCATCCCGTCGAGCGAGGAGCTCTCGGCGTGACGACCGCGTGCCGCCCCGCGCCCTGCCGCCGGCGAGGGGGCATCGCGTGCCGAACCTGAGAAGCCGGCGGCCTACGCCGCTCACGCCGGAGGAGCGGAAGTCGCTGACCCACGGCGATTTCTGGATCCCGGACGAGGAGCGCAGGGTCTATCGCCGCGCCCTCGAGGCGCTCAATGCCGCCGGCGTTCGGTACGTGGTGGCCGGCGCCTACGCGATCTACGAACACACCGGCATCTACCGCAAGACGAAGGACCTCGACCTCTTCTTCGAGCCGTCGGCGCTGGTCCCGGCGGCGCGGGCGCTTCGCGGCGCCGGCTTCGTGACGCGGCTCGAAGATCAGCACTGGCTGGCCAAGGCCACTCTCGGCGAGTACTTCGTCGATCTGATTTACGGCATGGGAAACGGGCTCGCCTTCATCGACGAGAGCTGGATCCGTCACAGCCGGCCGAGCATCCTGGCGGCCTGCCCGGTCCGGATTGCGCCGGCGGAGGAGCTGATGTGGCACCGGCTGTTCATCAGCGAGCGGCATCGCCACGACATGTCGGACATCGTGCATCTCATCCTCACCTATGGCGAATCGCTGGACTGGGAGCGGCTGGTGAACCGGGTCGGTGAGCAACTGGCCGCTGCTGCTGTCGCAGATCCTGATGTTCAGCTACGTCTATCCCGGCTACCGGACGAACGTGCCGGCCTGGGTGCCGGAGCGCCTGCTGGCGCAGGCCCGGGCGCAGGTCGGGCAGGACGAGGACAAGCCGGACTTCACCCGCGGACCGCTCATCTCGCGATTCAGCTTCACGATCGACGTCCGCGAATGGGGCTTCACCAGCCCGCGGGACGAGATGGTGCGCGCCGCCCGCCAGAGCCCGGAGATCCGGGCGATTCTCGAGGCCGACGTCTGGGACGAGCGCGCCGAGGAGCGTCCTGAGGCGCGTGACGACGCCCCCGCGCCGGCTGCTTCCTGATCCCGTCGTCGGGCGCGAATGGCGGCCTTCCGCGCAGGACGTGTACAATTCGGCGGTGCCCGAATCACTGTTCGGCGTGTTCGTCGCGGCGATCCTCGCCGCGCAACAGGTTCCGCAGCCTCCACCGGTCGACCGTCTCACCCTCCAGTCAGCCTTCGCGATCGCCGAGGAACACAACCGCACGCTGGCAGCGGCGCGGCTCGGACGCGCCGTGGACGTCGCCGGTGTCGGGGTGGCCGGACAGCGCCCCAATCCCGAAGTCTCCTTCGAGGCGGCCCGCGACACTCCGCACGAGGTCCTCAGCCTGGCCCTGCCGCTCGAGCTTGGCGGCAAGCGCGCCCGGCGGCTCGACGTCGCCAACGCCACGCTGGCGCGGACGAGCGCGGAGCTGGTGGTGCAATCGCTCGACATCCGGCGGACCGTGCGGCTCGCCTACTTCGAGCTGGTCGCCGCGGCCGGCCGGGTCCAGGTGACCTCCGACCTGCGGGGGTTCGCCGAACGGACCAGGAACGCGGCGCGCGACCGCTTCCAGTCTGGCGCGGCGCCGCGCCTCGAGGCGCTCCAGGCGGAGCTCGCGCTCGCCCAGGCGGACAACGAACAGGAAAGCGCCCGCGGACGGCTCGACGCCGCCCGGATTGCGCTCAACACCGCGCTTGGCCGGGTCCCGGATGCGGCCGTCGATGTCGGCGACACGTTCGACGCCGGCGAGATCCCGGCCGATCCGGCCGCGCTCGTCGCCGCGAACCCCGACATCGCCGCGATCGACCGCGAGATTGAGGAAGCCGTGGCGCGCGAACGGCTCGCTGTCGCGATGCGCCGTCCCGACCCGACGATTTCCGGAGGCGTCCTGTTCGATGCGCGGCCGGACTTCCAGCACCGGCTGGCGCGCCGGCCTGGCGGTCACCATCCCGGTCTTCACCCGCCACACGGCGGAGGTACAGGTCGAGACCGCCCGCGTCGCCCAGCTCAAGGCGACCCGAGAGGCCCGCGTCGCCGCGCTCATCGGCGATGCCGCCGCGGCGACCGCGCGGGCCCAGGCGGCGCGGCGGCAGTACCAGCGCTACCGCGACGAGATTGTGCCGCAGCTCTCGGCCGTCGAAGCGATGGCCGAAGACTCCTACCGGTCCGGGCAGACCAGTCTCACCGCGTTCCTGCAGGCGATGCAGGCCGCGCGGGAAGTGCGGCTGCGCGCGACAGATGCCGGGCAGGAATATCAGACCGCGCTGGCCGATCTCGAGCGCGCGCTTGGGGGACCCATTCGATGACCATGCGTGGAGGACGGCGGCCCTGGCGGGCGTCCTCGCGCTGACCGGCTGCCGCCAGGCCACGCCGGACGAGACCGTCACCGACACCGCCGTCGCGGTCGCCGTCGACGCCGCTCGTCTCGGCTCGATCCGGGAGGTCATCTCCGGCACCGGTCTGGTCACCGCGGCGCCCGGCGCCGACCTGCTCGTCACCGCGCCGGAGGCGGCGCGCATCGCCGAGCTGCCGAGGGCCGAAGGCGACCGGGTCAAGCCCGGCGACCTCCTCGTCCGCTTCGAGATTCCCTCGCTCGCCGCCGGCGCGGCGCGAGCCGGGCCGGCATCGAACAGGCGCAGGCGCGGGTCGAGAACGCCCGCGCCGCCTCGGCCCGCGTCGCCGGCCTGTTCGATCGCGGCGTCGCGGCGCGCAAGGAAGTCGAGGACGCCGAGCGCGAGCTGCGCGAGGCGCAGGCCGCCCTCGCCCAGGCGCAGAGCGCCAGCGGCGCCGCCAGCGCGCTCGCCGGCCGGCTCGTCGTCCGCGCCCGGTTCGCGGGCGTGATTGCCAAACGCTGGCACAATCCGGGTGACCTGGTCGAGCCCGGGCCCTCGGATCCCATCCTCCGCGTGATCGATCCGTCGCACCTCGAGATCACCGCCGCGGTGCCGGTCGGCGCGCTGCCGCGGATTGCCGCGGGGGCACCGGCGCGCATCATCGATCCCGGCGGCGGCGAGCCCATCGAGGCGACCGTGATCGCCCGCCCGGCGGCGGTCGAACCGGGCAGCGTCACCGCCTCTGTCCGGCTCCGCCCGTCGTCCGCCGCCGCCCTGACCGCCGGCATGTCGGTCGCGGTCGAAATTCTCGGCGCCGAACACGCCGGCGTCGTGCTCATTCCGCCGGCCGCGCTCGTGCGCGAGGGCGAGAGCGCCGTGTTCGTCACGGTCGGCCCGGACTCGAAGGCCCACCGCAACGCCGTCGAGGTCGGGGTCGTTTCCCCGACCGCCGTCGAAATCGAAAAGGGCATCAAGGCCGGCGACAAGGTCATCGTCCGCGGCCAGAACGGTCTGCCGGACGGCGCCGCGGTGACGATCGGATCATGAGCCTGGCCGGCGTCGTCGAGCGCTACGGCCGGGCCATCGTGCTGATGGTCGTGCTGGCCTCGCCGTGGCCGGCCTGCTGGCCGGCGGCCGGGCTGCCGAGCAGCATCTATCCGCCGCCTCGAGTTCCCCCGCATCGTCGTCATCGCGCACAGCGGCACGCTGCCGGCGCAGTACGATGATGCTGACGGTCACGCGGCCGCTCGAGCAGGCGGTCATGGAAGTGCCGGGCATTCGCCGCGTCCGCTCGACGCACCTTCCGCGGCGCGACCGAAATCTCGGCGCAGTTCGAGCCGGCGACCGACATGGTCGTGGCGCTGCAGCAGGTGCAGAACCGCGTCGCCGAAATCCGCGGCGACGCTGCCCGCGGACACCGACCTCGTCGGTCGAACGCCTGACGCCGGCGGTGTTCCCGATCTTCATCCTCAACCTCACCGGCGCCGCTGCCCGGCCGCCGATCTCAACGACTACGCCTTCTACGTCGATGCGCCCGGCGCTGGCGCGCGTCGCCGGGCGCCGGGCAGGTCGAAGTGCTCGCCGAGCGACACGCGCGAGATCGAGGTCATCGCTCGATCCCGGCGAAGCTGATGGCCGCCGGCCTGACCGTCAACGACGTCGCCGAGCGCGCTCAAGGCGCGCGAACCAGCTGCGCCCGTCGGCCGCTACTCGTCGAGCGGCGTCCAGCAGCTCGTCGCTCGCCTCCGGCCTGTGGACGTCGGTCGACGACATCGGCCAGACCCCGGTGCTCGGTCGCGGCCCGACGGCGTCCTCCGCGTCCCGGACCTCGCGCCAGGTCTTCCCGGGCGCGCCGGACCGCACCGGCCTCATCACCGGCAACGGCCGCGACGCCGCCACCATCAGCGTGTCGCAGCAGATCGGCGCCAACATCCTCGAGATCGAAGCGGGCGTCGAGGAGGCGCTCGCCGAGCTGGCGAGCGCGCTGCCCGCCGGCCTCCACATCACCAAGGTCTACGACCTCGCGGAGTTCGTCGCGCGCCCGATCGCCAACGTCCGCGACGCCATCCTGATCGGCGGCTTTCTCGCCGTCTTCGTCCTGCTGCTGTTCCTGCGCGACTGGCGCCTCACGCTCGTCGCCGCCGTGACGCTGCCGCTGGCCGTGCTATCGACGTTCGTCGTCATGCGCCTCTTCGGGGAATCGATCAACCTGATGTCGATGGGCGGGCTGGCGGTCGCGATCGGCCTGGTCATCGACGATGCCGTGGTGGTGGTCGAGAACATTCACCGCCGCGTCCAGGAGGGCTCGGCCGCGGCGGTGGCGGATGCGCGTCGCCGAGCTGATCGGCGCCGCTCGTCAGCTCGACGCTGACCACGGTCGTCGTGTTCGCGCCGCTCGGGCTGCTGTCCGGCGTCGTCGGCCAGTTCTTCCGCGCGCTGTCGCTGACGCTGTCGGTCGCGGTGCTGCTCTCGCTGGTGCTGTCGCTGACATTGATTCCGCTGCTCGCCGCGCTGGGGCGTCCGCGCCGCCGGCGGACCGGCCGCCCACAGCCGCCGCCTCGACGATAGCTACGCGCGGACGCTGCGGCCGATGCTCGGGCGTCCCCTCATGGCCTTCGCGCTGTCGATCCTGCTGGCGGTGGCGGCGGTGGTGATGTACCGCTACGTCGGGACCGGCTTTCTTCCCCCCGCCGACGAGGGCGGCTTCGTCATCGACTATCTGACGCCGCCGGGATCGGCGCTCGAGGAGACCGACCGGCAGCTCAAGAAGGTCGAGGACGTGCTGCTCAAGACCCCCGAAGTGGCGTCGATTCAGCGCCGCACCGGATCGGAGCTCGGCCTGTTCGCGACGCAGTCGAATCAGGCGACATCCTCGTCCGGCTGAAGCGCCGCGGCAGCCGCAGCCGCTCCGCCGAGGAGATCATCACCGACCTCCGCGAGCGTCTGCACACCGCGGTTCCGGTCTGGAAATCGAGTTCGTCCAGCTGCTGCAGGACATGCTCGGCGACCTCGAGGGCAATCCCACCCCGATCGAGATCAAGATCTTCGGCGACGATACCCGCGTGCTGGCGGAGATCGGCGGAGCGGATGGAGGAGCTGCTCGGCCAGGTGCCGGGCGTGGTCGACATTCTCGGCATGCAGCAGGGCAATCCCGAGCTGACCTGGCCGATCGATCCCGGCGCGGCCGGGCGGCTCGGGTTGACGGTGGAGGACGTGTCGCAGCAGATCTCGTCGGCGTGGCTCGGGGAGGTGGCGACCAGCTACCTGGCGCTGGACCGCAACATCCCGGTGCGCGTGCGCTATCCCGACGCCGTCCGTCTCGACGGCGGTCGTCTGGGCCAGACGGTGGTGCGCGGCAGCGAGGGCAAGTCGGCGCCGATCTCGGCGCTGGCGTCGGTCGTGCCGGCCGGCGGACAAACCGTGCTGACGCGGGAGAACCTGCGGCAGATGGCGCTCGTCAGCGGCCATCTCGAGGGGCGCGACCTCGGCAGCGCCGTGGACGAGATCACCGCGAAGCTGCGCGCCGAAAAGCTGCCGGTCGGCTACACCTGGGAGGTCGGCGGGCAGTACCAGGCGCAGCGGCAGGCGTTCCGCGAGCTGCTGCTGGTGTTCGCCATCGCCTCGGCGCTGGTGTTCGTCGTGCTGGTCATCCAGTTCCGCTCGTTCAGTCCGGCGGTGCTGATCCTCTGGCGCCGCGCCGCTGTCGCTGGCGGGCGCGCTGGGGGCGCTCATCGCGACCGGCACCGACCTGAACGTCTCGTCGGCGATGGGGCTGATCCTGCTCATCGGCCTGGTCGTCAAGAACGGCATCGTCCTGCTCGACTACGCCGAGCGCCGCGGCGCGAAGGGGTCTCCGCCGTGGACGCGATCTACGAGGCCGCCGGCATCCGGCTGCGGCCGATCCTGATGACGACGCTGTGCACGCTGTTCGGCCTGCTGCCGCTGGCCCTGGGCATCGGCGCCGGCGCCGAACTGCAGCGCCCGCTGGCGCTCGCCGTCATCGGCGGCCTGAGCCTGTCGACGATCATCACGCTGTATCTGATTCCCGCCCTCTATTCCGGGCTGTACCGCGCCCGTTCGGCTCGAACCGCATGACTGTTTCCCGGAGACCGCAATGAAGCCGCTGAAGCTACGGACGATTGCAGAGCGGCGCCATAACGGCGGATCGATCGTCAAAGTGTACGAGCTGGCGAGCTCCGGGACCTTCACGTTCAACCTCGGGCCGGGCAGCGACCCCGGGGGACTGTCGATGTTCGCCTCGGCCGAAGAAGCGGAGCAGGCCGCCGACGAGCGGCTGCTCGCCGAGGGGCACGATTGCGGGCAGCTCGGATGCCGGGAGTGGATTGCCTCGGCCTCCGCCGAAGTCACGTAGACGCCGCCCGCTAATCTCGTCCGGTGGGCCAAGAGTTGAATATGCGGCCGCTGCGCGTCGTCGTGGTTGTGATCGCGCTCGTCGCGATGTCCTCGTCGCCGCTCCCGGGCGCGACCGACCGTGACCGGGTCTGGCTGGCGCCGGCGCCGGGCAGCCTCGATTACACCCGTCTCTTCCTGGCGCCCGGCGAGTGGCCTGACGCCCTCAGGGTCGTCGACGTTTTCAAGTTCTACCAGCAGCACACCGTCTCGCCGCCGGACGCCATCGTTGGTCCCAATACCTACGACCGGCTGGCGCAGGCCGGCGTCTTCCGCACCGTGACGCACGGCTGGCGCAAGAAGATCGCCCTCGAGGTTGCGGCGGTGAAGGAGTTCTACTGCACGCCGGACGGCCGCGGGATGCAGGAGGCGATCGAGGCGACGCTGGCGTCGGTGCGGGCCGTGCAGCGCGGCGGCGGCATCGTTTCTTACCTGGCGATGGACGAGCCGTTTCTCGCCGGTCTGTCGCCGCAGTGCGGCGGGCCGGCGCTGGTCGCCACGGCCGATCGCCTGGCGGTTTACATGAGGGGCGTCGGACGCGTCTACCCGGGGATCCGCGTCGGCTTGATCGAGGCCTACCCGTCGTTCACCCCTGACCAGCTCATCGAGATGGCCGCGCTGATGCGGGCGCGCGGCCTGCCACTCGCGTTCCTGCACGCCGACATCGACCTGCGCGGCCTGCGCTCCGGTCGCGATGACATCCGCGGCGATCTGCGGCGGCTGTCGGCGGCGATGGCGGCGGTGAAACTGCCCTTCGGCATCATCGTGTGGGGAGAGAACGGCGATGCGGATGCGCTGTTTGCCGCCGACGCGATGCGCCTCGAGGCCGCCGTCGAGGAAGCCTTCCCACGCTGGGACGTCGTGCCGCCGCAGCTCATCGTGCAGAGCTGGGCGGAGTCCTCGACCGGCTTGCGCATCACGCCGGCCAATCTGCCGCAAGGCCGGGCGGACTCGCTGACCGGGTTGCTGCTGCGGGTCTACCTTCGGTTGTTCGCGACGCGACAGCCGGCCGGCAGCGGGGCGCCCTGACGGCGCATGGATTGCAGGTGGCGTCAGCCATGGCGGACCCGCCCCCGGCCTTTCCGAAGCGCGCGACAGAGCCCGACCCGCCGCCACGGGCGCTGGAGCTGCCGTTTGCGACCCTCGGGAAGGTCGTACTGGTGGCCTTCCTGCTCTGGGCTTTTTTCAAACTGACGACCATCATCACCCTGATGCTCGTCGCGATCGTGCTGGCGATCGCGTTCGAGCCGATGGTCGAGGCGCTCGAGCGGATCAGGCTGCCGCGGTGGGCGGCGGCGACGCTGGTCGTCCTGTTCGTCCTGACGGCAATTGCCGGCTTCATCACGCTGTCGGGCGCCTCGCTGGCCCGCCAGGGAAATCTCGTCGTCAACCGGCTGGCGGAAATCGAGAAGGACCTGGTCGGCCGGCTGCCGCCATACCTCGCCCGGGCGATCAACCGCGGCGGAGCAGCAGAGCCGGATGCGTCGATGCTGGCCAGCTATGCCGTGGCGATTGGCGCGGGCGTGGCCAATGCCCTGCTGCTGACCGTGATCGCGTCGATCCTGACCCTCTACCTGCTGATCGATGGCCGGCGCACCTGGGAGTGGGTGGTCGCCTACGTGCCGCCGCGCAACCGCCGGCGCGTGCAGGTGACCGCCGAGGCGGCCCGGCGCGCCGTCCGCAGCTATGTCGCCGGTAACGCCGCGACGTCGGCGTTTGCCGCGCTCGTCGTCCTGCTGTCGCTCAAGCTGCTGCACGTACCGGCCGCGCTGCTGCTGGCGCTCCTCGCCGGGGTCTGCGATTTCATCCCGGTGCTGGGCTTCGCGATCTCGGCCGTACCGGCCATCCTGCTGGCCTTGACGGTGTCGCCGGGCACCGCCTTCGCGGTGGCAGGGGTTTACGTGGCCTACCATTTCGCCGAGAACTACTTCATCGGTCCCCGGGTCTACGGCGGGCAGCTCCGGCTGTCGAACCTCGCGGTGCTCCTGGCCTTTGCCGTGGGGGCTGAGCTCTGGGGGGTGATTGGCGCGCTGCTGGCGCTGCCGGTGGCCGCGATGTATCCGGTGGTCGAGGACATCTGGCTGGGCGACTACCTCGGACGGCACGCGATCGAGACCCACCAGCGGCTCGAGCGCGAAGGGGATGACGAGGGGGAGTAGCGCCGTCCGCCCTCAGGACGGCTGTAGCGGGGTCCCGCGGCCGGATGCGGCCAGCGCCCGGGCGGCGACGCGCGCGCTCGACCACGCCCACTGGAAATTGAATCCGCCGATGCGGCCGTCGACGTCGAGCATCTCGCCGATGAGAAACAGCCCGTCGCAGCGGCGCGACGCCATGCTGCCGGGGTCGATTTCGTCGAGCGCGACGCCGCCGGCGGTCGCTTCGGCGTAGTCGTAGCCGCGGCTGCCGGTGACGTCCAGCGGCCATTCGACGAGCGCCGAGACGAGCCGGCGGCGATCGGCGCGCGTCAGCGCCGCCAGCGGGGCCGTCCCGTCCAGGCCGATCCGCGCCGGCAGCGTTGCCGCGATCGAGGCGGGGAGCACGCCGCCGAGGACGGTGGCCAGGGCGGCCCGCGGCCGGGCGGCCGCAAACGAGATCCAGTCCCTGTCGATCGTCTCGAAGTCCGCGCCGGGGAGGACGTTCAGGGTCGCCCGCACCGGACGATCCTCCAGCCGGGCCCTCAGCCAGTGCCGTGACGCGTCGAGCACGACCGGCCCGCTGACGCCGAAGTGCGTCCACAGCAGCGCTCCGTTCAGCCGCGTCGTCCTGGCGCCGTCGATCCAGATCGAGAGCTCGACGTCATGCGCGACCCCCTGCAGCCGGTCCGCCGCTCCTGAGTCCGGAGCCAGCAGCAGCGGCGCCAGCGCGGGGGTGGTCGGGACGATGGTGTGGCCGAGCGCGCGCGCGATCTCCAGGCCGGCGCCGTCGCTGCCGCTCTTCGGGATGGATTTGCCGCCGGTCGCGAGGATCACCGCCCCGGCCGCGATCGACTCAGCCGCGGTGTGAACGCGCAGGCCGGCGGCGCCGCGTGTGACGGCGGTGACACGGGCCCCGGCCTTCAGCACGGCGCCGCACGCCTCGACCTCGCGCAGCAGCGCCTCCAGCACGTCGCGCGAGCGGTTGGTGTCGGGGAACAGCTTGCCGTGGGCCTCCTCGTGCAGCCGCACGCCGATCGATTCGAACCAGCGGATTGTCTCGGGCACCGGCAGCCCGCGCAGGACGCGCCGGATGATGGTCGGTTTGCCGCCGGCGAAATCGCGCTCGCTGACCGCGGCGTTCGTGACGTTGCAGCGCGATCCGCCGCTGACCAGGATTTTCGCGCCCGGACGGGCGGCGCCGTCGAGGAGTGTGACCCGAAGCGAGGGGTTCAGCCGGCGCAGGAACACCGCCGCCGCCAGGCCGGCGGCGCCGGCGCCGACGATCGCGACGTCACAGTCGGACGGCACGGCCGTGCGGGCGAGGGGAGGACGGCAGGGCCGCGGCGGCTGCCGTACCGCTCACCCGCGGCCGTCCTGCGTCGCCGGGCCCCACCAGCCTTCGTCCGAGAACCGCCGGTGCAGCTCCAGCCAGCGGCTGTGCACCTGCTCGGAGGTCGCGAACGTCTCGAGCCGTTCCAATCCATCGGGCTCGGTGACGACGATCTCGAACCCGGGTCCGTCGACGGCGGCGCGGACTTCGCACTGGACCGTCTCGCTGCCGCGCTGGAAGAAATAGAACACCGGCCTATCCCCTGTCCCGCCGCACGGTCGGGCGCAGCCCGCGAATCTTGGTGGCGCGCAGCGCGACGATGATGTCGTCGGCGAGGTCTTCAGGCACCTCGACGAGCGAGAAGCCGTCGGCGATCTCGATCGCGCCGATGGTTCGCGACTCGACTCCTGCCTCGCCGGTGATGGCGCCGACCAGATCGCCGGGACGAACCCCGGCGCGCCGCCCGGCGCCGATGAACACTCGCGCGACCGCCCCATCGGAGTCACCCCGCGCCTCGCCGTCGGCCGCGGCTGGCGGCCGTCACCAGCCGGCCGCGCGCCGGCTTCAGCGGCCGGCTGCGCGCCTGTCCGGGCGCCGGCGGCTGGACGACCGGGATCTCGCGATCGTCGCCGCCGCCTCCCGACGCCGTGTGCGCCAGATGCACCGCCGCGGCGGCGATGTCGACGATGTCGAACTCCTGGGCCAGCGAGGCGACGACGACGCGGACGTGATCGAGATCGCCGGCGAGCAGCCGTTCGCGCAGGGACGCGCGCGTGATGTCGAGCCGGCGGGCGCGCAGGTCGGCGACGGTCGGCACCGTGGCGACGTCGATCTTCTGCTTGGTGTAGTTCTCGATGACGCGCAGCAGGCGGTGCTCGCGCGGCTCGGCGAGCGTGATGGCGGTGCCGCCGCGGCCGGCGCGACCGGTGCGGCCGATGCGATGGACGTAGGCTTCGGCGGCGGCCGGGACGTCGTAGTTGAAGACGTGCGACAGCTGCTCGATGTCGAGGCCGCGGGCGGCGACGTCGGTCGCGACCAGCAGGTCGGCCGAGCCGTCGCGGAACCGCCCCATGACGCGGTCGCGCTGGCGCTGTTCCATCCCGCCGTGCAGCGCCTCGGCCTGATGGCCGTGCGCGTTCAGCATCTCGACCAGCGTGTCGACCTCGAGGCGCGTCCGGCAGAACACCAGCGCCGAGGCCGGGCTCTCCATCTCGAGGACCCGCTCCAGCGTCGCCGGCTTGTGCGGCCGCGCGACGATGTAGGCCACCTGGCGGACGCGCGGCAGCTTGCCGGCGGCGGCCTTCTCGCGCTCGATCGTCACCCGCGCCGGATTGCGGAGGTGGCGGCTCGGCAATCGCCAGGATCCGCGACGGCATCGTCGCCGAGAAGAGCGCGGTCTGGCGGGTCGCGGGGGTCGCCTCGAGGATGGCATCGAGATCCTCGGCGAAGCCCATGTCGAGCATCTCGTCGGCTTCGTCCAGAACCAGCACCGCGAGATGTTCGAGCTTGAGCGTCTTGCGACGGATGTGATCGAGCGCCCGGCCGGGGGTCGCGACGACGACGTGCCGCGCCGCGCTCGAGGCCCTGGATCTGCTGGTGCATCGGGGCGCCGCCGTAGAGCGGCAGGACGCCAAGCCCGGCGCCGCGCGCGTACTTGTGAATCGCCTCCGCCACCTGCATCGCCAGCTCGCGCGTCGGCACCAGCACCAGGCCGCCGAGCGGCGCCGGCCGGCGGGTCGCCTCGCCGCCGCGGATCCGCTGCAGCATCGGCAGCGCGAAGGCGGCCGTCTTGCCGGTGCCGGTCGCCGCCTGGGCGAGCACGTCCCGGCCCTCGAGCAGCAGCGGGATGGTTTCGCGCTGCACCGGCGTCGGCTCTTCGTAGCCCAGGGCGGTGATCGCCTCGACGAGGTCCGGAGCCAGGCCGACGGCCGCGAACCCCGGGATGACGCTGTCGTTCTTCGTCGCAGGCATGTGTCCTTAAGCGAGTGTGGCGGCGTACTCTTCGTACGTGCCCTTGAAGTCCGTGATCGCGCCGTGGTCGAAGTGCCAGACGCGCGTGCCGACTTCTTCCATCAGGTCCTGGTCGTGCGTGACGAGCAGCACGGTGCCCTCGAACTTCTGCAGCGCGACGTTCAGCGCGTTGATCGATTCGAGGTCGAGGTGGTTGGTCGGCTCGTCGAGGACCAGGACGTTCGGCTTCTGCAGCATGATCCGGCAGAACAGCAGCCGCGCCGTCTCGCCGCCCGACAGCGCCTCGGTCGGCTTGAGCCCTTCCTCGCCGCTGAACAGCATCTGGCCGAGCAGGCCGTGGATGTCCTGCCGCGACGCGTCGGGATCGAACTGGTGCAGCCACTCGACGGCGGTCATGCCC
Source organism: uncultured Acidobacteriota bacterium (assembly GCA_963750475.1). Taxonomy (GTDB): domain Bacteria; phylum Acidobacteriota; class Vicinamibacteria; order Vicinamibacterales; family 2-12-FULL-66-21; genus JALZOC01. The sequence continues at coordinate 3,191,022 of CAVVQQ010000002.1, read as the reverse complement.
TTCTCGATCACGCCGGTGTGATCCTGCGGGAAGTAGCCGATCGAGACCTCGTGGCCCCACCGCACCGTGCCGGCGTCGAGATCCTGCGGCGCCGCGGCCAGATTCGGCGCATTCGGCGAGCAGCGCCCTCAGCAGCGTCGTCTTGCCGACGCCGTTGCGGCCGACGAGGACGATCTTCTCGCCGCGATTGACGATGGCGCTGAAGTCGGTGATGACCGGGAGGCCGCCGAAGCGCCTTGCTGACGTCCTTGATCTCCAGCGCCAGTCCGTCCCGACGGCCGGTTCATCTGGAACCGGATGTAGGGGCGCTGGATGTTCGAGCGCGCCAGCGTCGGTCGTCTGCAGCCGCTCGACTTCCTTGCGCCGCGACGTCACCTGGCTGGCGCGCGTGCCGGCGCCGAAGCGCGCGATGAAGTCGTTGCAGCTGCGCGATCTTCTTCTCGCGCTGCGCGTTCTCGGACTCGATGCGCGAGCGGATCTGCGTCTTCGCCATCACCATGTCGTCGTAGCCGCCGGTGTAGGTGATGATCGTCTGGTAGTCGATGTCGGCGATGTGGGTGCAGACCGCGTTCAGGAAATGGCGGTCGTGCGAGATGACGATCAGCGTGCCGTCGTAGCGCACCAGGAACTCGCGCAGCCAGTGGATCGAGTCGAGGTCGAGGTGGTTGGTCGGCTCGTCGAGCAGCAGCGCCTGCGGGTTGGCCGAACAGCGCCTGCGCCAGCAGCACGCGCACCTTCTGGCCGCCCTGCAGTCTCGCCCATCAGCCGCTCGTGCAGCTCGTCCGGGATGTCGAGGCCCTGCAGCAGGATGGCCGCGTCGCTTTCGGCGGTGTAGCCGTCCTCTTCGCCGACGATGCCCTCGAGCTCGCCGAGCCGCATGCCGTCGTCGTCGGTCATGTCGGGCTTGGCGTAGAGGCGCTCGCGCTCTTCGAGCGCCGCCCACAGCCGCGCGTTGCCCATGATGACCGTGTCGATGACCCGGAAGCGATCGAAGGCGTACTGGTCCTGGCGCAGGACGCCGAGCTTGGCGGGCCGCGCGACCGTGCCCTTCTGCGGCGGCAGCTCGCCGGTCAGCAGCTTCATGAACGTGGACTTGCCGGCGCCGTTGGGGCCGGTGAGGCCGTAGCGGCGCCCGGCCGAGAACGTGGTGGTGACGTCGTCGAAGAGCACCTTCGACCCGTACCGCATGGAAACGCCGTGGACTGAAATCATGAGTTAATCCTGGGGCTGCCGGCGCGCCTTCCGGATGGGGCGGTGCGCCAGGCCGACAGCAGCGTGCGACGGACCGCGGGGAAACGGCTATTGTAGCGCGAAACCGGCCTGAAGCCGACTGAACGGTGGGGTCAGTGGGACTGGTCGCGTCCGGTCAGCGTGTCGAGAAATTTGACGAGCGTGTCGAATCCCTCCGGCTTCTGGAACAGAAAGCCGCGGTGCCGGCGGATGCTGGCCTGCTCGGCCTCGGAGAGCTGGCTGCCGGTGAAAATCAAAATCGGCGCCTGGTCGAATTCGCGGCGCGCGCGAATCGTCTCCATCAGTTCGAGGCCGCTGCCGCCGGCGCCGAGGCCGACATCGAGAATGACCGCCTCGATCCGCATCGTGCCGAGGATGGTCCGGGCCGCGTCCAGCGTCGCCGCGGTGACCGCGACGTAGCCGTATGTCTGCAGGCGGCGATCCAGCGCCGCGCGGATCGCCGGGTCGTCGTCGAGCACCAGGACCAGCGGCCCCTCAGCCATCACCGCTCAGAGCCGCGCGGCGCCGGGCCGGGGGAAAAGGGCCTCACTGGACGTCCAGGAGCTCCACGTCGAACACGAGCGTGGCGTTGCCGGGAATCGGACCGTTGCCGCTGGCGCCGTAGCCGAGCGACGGAGGAACGACGAGGCGCCGCGTGCCGCCGACGCGCATGCCGACGAAGCCCTGGTCCCACCCCTTGATCACCTGGCCGACGCCGAGCACGAAGCTGAAGGCGCCGCGGCCGGCGGAGCTGTCGAACTGCTGTCCCTTGTGGTCGGGCCGGGCCGGATCGTAGAGCCAGCCGGTGTAGTTGACCGACAGCCGCTTGCCGGCCGCAGCCGCGGCGCCGGCGCCAACCGCGAGATCGGTCTGGCTGTAGGGAACATCCAGCCCCGTCGACGGGGAAGTCGGGGCGCTCGATCCGCACGCCGCCAGGGCGGCGGCCGCGGTCAGCGCGAGCGCCAGCAGCACCGAATCAAAGGGCACCAAAACACGTCCACGCACGGAATTCATCATAGGAAGGAGCCTGAGTGCCGATCATAGCCCAGGCCGCCGCGGCTGGTGGCACGGAGCCGCGAATACGCCAATCGCCGCGGGTGCCGCGGCTGTTGCACGGGGCGGAGAATGCCGCTAGGCTCTCGACCGTCATGACCCACGTGATTGCCCGGGGCGCGCTGCTGGTGATGTTGTGCGCCTCCGGAGCCAGCGGCCAGGGGGGCGGGCCCAACCCGGCGAGCCCCGTTCGTCATCTCTACATCAGCGCGGTCGGAAAGGGGAGCGCGCCCATTCCGGACCTTGGCGCCGCCGACGTCGTCGTCTCGGAGGGGGGCCGGCCGCTCGACGTCGTCGGCGTCGAGCGGGCGACGGCGCCGCTGCGGGTCGCGCTGCTCGTCGATGATTCGGGCCCGGGGCTGCGGTTCATCCGGGAGGGGGCCGGAGTGTTCATCCAGCGGCTCGGCGGGCGCGGCGAAATCGCGCTCTTCAGCATCGGCGGGCGCAACACCGCAATCGTGGATTTCACGGCGGACGTGGCGGCGCTCTATCAGGGGGTGCGCCAGCTGACGACCCGGACCACCACCGGCGCCTATCTCCTGGACGGCGTCCACGATGCCCTCGACGCGCTGGGCGCGCGCGACGCGGAGCGTCCCGTCCTGGTCGTCCTGATGCTCGAAGGGCCGGAGTTCAGCAGCGTCCGCGCCGATCGGCTCCTCGAGGAGCTGCGCCGCAGCCGGGCCGTGCTGCACGTCGTCTCGCTCGGCAAGCCGACGCTGAAGACCATGACGTCATGGTCGCAGCTGCCGACCGACTCGCTCCGGGAGAATCTCGACGAGAACATCAACCGGAAGAAGTTCATCGAGGACGGGACGCGTGTTTCCGGCGGACAGTTCACGCAGGTGCTGGCCGATTCGGGAGTGCCGACCGCGATGCAGGCGGTCGCCGAGGACCTGGCCTCTCAGTACGTGGTGGTGTTCCGGCGGCCGGACGGGGCGCCGGCGAAAAAAATCACCGTCGCCGCCACCCGTGCGGGTGTGAAGATCCGGGTGCGGTCGGACGTGCCGAGATAGCGGGTCAGGCGGTCTTGAGTGCCTGGCCGCGCTCGGGCCTGGCGAGAAAATACGACCCCACCACCAGGGCGCCGGCAAGGAGCTGGGCGCCGAGGCTCTCCACGGTCGGGAACACGGCAAACCACAGGCCCATCCAGTCCGGAATGACCCGCTGCAGGGAGCCGACCGGGGTCGTCGGCAGCCATCGCGCCAGCTGCATCTCCTGGACCTGTTCGCCGACCATGACCAGCAGCACGAGGCCGAGCATCAGCCCGGTGAAGACGAGCATGCGCCGGTACGGCAGGCGGCGGTGGGCGATGAAGGTCAGGACGCCGACGACGGCGGTCAGGGCGAGCCCGGCGAGGACGCCGTACAGCACCGGCGTGGCGCCAAGTTTCAGACGGTAGCTCTGGAGAAAGAGCACGACCTCGAAGCCCTCGCGGTAGAGGGACGAGAAGCCGAGGAGCGCGAGCCCCCACCAGACGCGGCTGCCGGAGGCATCCTTGAGCAGCGACTGCTTCCGCCGGCTGTGCATCGAGATCCAGCCCGCCCAGTAGACCTTGTGGAAGAACCAGTTCATGACCAGGAGCAGGACGAGAATCGCGACGAGGCCGGTCGCGGCCTGGATGTCGAGGGCTGGAACGTTTTCCGCCAGGCTGTCGAGCATGCCGACGGCGATGCGCCAGGTCAGGAGGGTGGCGATGACGGCGATGCCCGCGCCGGCGGCGACCGGACGCTGGAAGCTGCGCCGCTCGCCGACCATGTTCGCCGTGATCGCGGAGAGCACCAGGATGCACTCCAGCCCTTCACGGAAGACCAGCACGGCGATGTCGAGCACCCGGGCGCCGAGGCCGTTGCGGCCGGTCGGGTCGGGCAGTCCGCCGGTGTGCAGGACCTGGAGAATCAGGACGGCGGCAACGCCGGCGGCGCCGAGCGTCAGCGCGGCGGTGGTGAGGGACGGTCGAGTGAATCGCGTCATCGGCTATGCGGATATGTCGTTCGGATATTCGGATATCCGACCAACGGGGTCGGACAACCGAAGTGTATATCCGACTAGTATGGTCGTCAATCCCCTCTGCCGGGCGACCCCGTCGTCGCCCGCGGATGGGCTATGCTTCCGGCGGTTTCAAGGCATTCAGCAAGGAGAATCCGACAATGCATGCAGTGGCGACGATGGTGATGTTCGTGGCGCTTGTGGCGCAGGCGGGACCGGGACAGGTCCGAGTATGGAAGGCCGGGGAGATCACTGACAAAGGCAAGGCGCTCTCCCAGAAGCTCGACGCCCAGAAGGTCGCGAGCGAAATCGTCGCCACCGATGGCAATCGGACCTTCATGGTCGCGCACCGGGAGGGCTCCGGCCAGGCGGAGCTGCACGACAAGCAGGCCGACATCATGGTGATCTCGTCGGGCGACGTCACGATGGTCTACGGTGGCAAGGTGGTGGACGGCAAAATCACGGCGCCGGGGGAGACGCGGGGACCTTCGATCGCCGGCGGCACCGAGGTGAAGCTCGGCCCGGGGGACGTGCTGCACATTCCGGCCGGCGTGGCTCACCAGATGAAGCTGGCGCCGGGCGCACAGGTGACGTACTTCGTCACGAAGGTCGTCCAATAGCGCCTATAATATCGGGCGATGCAGCCTACCAACGTTGCCAATCCTGACTATTACCACCGTGTCGTGGACTGCCAGTGGGCGTGCCCGGCACATACCAACGTCCCGGAATACATCCGGCTGATCGCGCAGGGGCGTTTCACCGAAGCCTACCTGCGTCAACCGCGAGTCGAACGTGTTCCCCGGCATCCTGGGCCGCACCTGCGACCGGCCCTGCGAGCCGGCGTGCCGCCGCGGCCGGGTCGACGGCAAGCCGGTGGCGATCTGCCGGCTGAAGCGGGTCGCGGCGGACCACCGCGGCGAGGTCAGGCACCTGCTGCCGCGACCGCTCCGCCGGTGAAGAACGGCAAGCGGGTGGCGCTCGATCGGCGCCGGGCCGGCGTCGCTGACGGTCGCCAACGACCTGATGCCGCTCGGCTACGAAGTCACGATCTTCGAGAAGCTGCCGCGCCCCGGCGGACTGATGCGGATCAACATCCCGGCTTTCCGGCTGCCCGAGCAGGTGCTCGACGAGGAGATCGGCTACATCCTCGACATGGGCGTCGACGTCCGCTACAACACGCCGGTCGACAGCCTCGGGGCGCTGCTCGACGACCGGCGGCTACGAGGCGGTGTTCGTCGGCAGCGGCGCGCCGAAGGGCAAGGAGCTCGACATCCCCGGCCGGCACGACACCGATCAGATCTTCATCGGCATCGACTGGCTCGAATCGATTCATTTCGGCCACGTCGACGTCGGTCGGCGAGCGCGTGCTGATCATCGGCGTCGGCAACACCGCGATGGACTGCTGCCGGTCGGCCAAGCGGCTCGGCGCGACCGACGTGAAGGTCATCGCCCGCAAGACCCGCAAGCTACTTCAAGGCCTCGGCCTGGGAGCTCGAGGACGCCGAGGAAGAGGGCGTCGAGATCCTCGAGAACCTCCAGCCGGTCCGCTTCGTCGTCGAGAACGGCAAGCTGACCGGGATGGAGTTCGACCGGTTCCGCTCGGAGCGAGACCGGCGGCGGGGCTCAAGCAGGAAGTCGTCGGCCGCGAAATCCTCCCCTGCGACAGCGATGGTGCTGGCGATCGGCCAGGACAACGCGTTTCCGTTCATCGAGCGCAACATCGGCCTCGAGTTCGGCAAGTGGGACATGCCGGTCGTCGACAAGACAGACGTTCATGTCGACCCGGCCCGGGGTGTTCTTCGGCGGCGACGCGGCCTTCGGCCCGGCCAACATCATCTGGGCGGTCGAGCACGGGCATCAGGCGGCGATCTCGATCCACAACTACTGCCAGGGGGTGCCGGTGACCGACCGGCCCGCCGCCGGGCATGACGCTGGCCAGCACCAAGATGGGGCTGCACGAGTGGGCCTACAGCAACGACTACGACCCGTCGCCGCGCCAGAAGATGCAGCACGTCGATCTGCCGGTCCGCTTCGCCAGCATGACGACCGAGGTCGAGAAGGGTTTCACCGCGGAGCAGACGCGGGCCGAAGTCGAGCGCTGCCTGAACTGCGACATCGAGACCCATCTTCACCGATTCGCTCTGCATCGAGTGCGACGCCTGCATCGACATCTGCCCGGTCGACTGCCTGACGATTGCGACGCCGGACGCGGACGAGCCGGAGCTGCGCGTCAGCTTCCTCGCGCCGGCGCTCAATCTCGAGCAGCCGCTGTTCGTCTCGGGCCCGCTCAAGCAGACCGGCCGGGTCATGGTCAAGGACGAGAACGTCTGCCTGCACTGCGGCCTCTGCGCCGAGCGCTGCCCGACCTACGCCTGGGACATGCGCAAGTTCGTGCTGCAGCTGCCGTACGCAGGCCAGCTGACAGTTCCAGCTCCCCGCTGCCAGCAGGGAGCGCACAACTTGCGGCTCCAACCCAGTCCGTGGGAATCCCGACCGCCCGGTAACGAGCAGCGGATAGGTGTCATCTGGAAGCGGGCAGCTGGCAGCGGGAAGCTGGCAGCGGAAGCGGGCAGCTGGAAACTGCGGAGCTGGAAACTGGCAGCTGGAAACTGGGAGCTGGAAACTGGCAGCTGGAAACTGGTAACTGGATATACATGGACTCGAATCAACGATTTCGCGTTCAAGATTGCCACCGCCAACGGCACCGGGTCGGCGTCAGCCAACGGGCTGCTCATGCAGGCCATTTTCCGGATGGGCATGCCGGTCACCGGCAAGAACGTCTTCCCGTCGAACATCCAGGGGCTGCCGACCTGGTACGAGATCCGCGTCAGCCGCCACGGCTACACCGCGCGGACGCCCGATCTTCGATCTGATGGTGGCGCTGAATCCGGCGACCTATCAGAAGGACGTCGCGGAGGTCCGGCCGGGCGGCTGGCTGCTCTACGACTCGACCTGGCCGCTCGACGCGCGGCTGATCCGGCCCGACGTGACCTACCTCGGCATTCCGCTGGGCGAGATGTGCAACGCCGCGCTTCAAGGGGGTCGCGCGAGCGGATCCTGATGAAGAACATCGCCTATGTCGGCGCGCTCGCGGCGCTGCTCGACATCGACATCGAGGTGCATCCGCGCGACTGCTCACCGAGAAGTACTCGCGCAAGCCGGCGCTGATGGACTCGAACCAGAAGGCGCTCGAGCTCGGCTACGACTACGTCGAAGAAGCACTTCGTCCTGCCCGCTGCCGATCCGGCTGGCAGCCGATGGACGCAGACCAAGGACGCCATCCTGATCGACGGCAACACCGCGGCGGCGCTCGGCTGCCTGTACGCCGGCGCGACGGTCGGCGCCTGGTATCCGATCACGCCGGCGACGTCGCTGATGGAAGCCTTCAAGGGCTTCTGCCAGAAGTATCGGCGTCGAGCCGGAGACCAACCAGAACCGGTTCGCCATCCTCCAGGCGGAGGACGAGATCGCGGCGATCGGGATGGTGATCGGCGCGTCGTGGGCCGGCGCCCGCGCCTTCACGCCGACCTCGGGCCCGGGCATCTCGCTGATGAACGAGTTCCTCGGGCTGGCCTACTACGCCGAGGTGCCGGCGGTGCATCTTCGACGTGCAGCGCACCGGCCCGTCGACCGGCATGCCGACCCGCACGCAGCAGGGGGACCTGATGATGTGCGCCTACGCGTCGCACGGCGACACCCGCCACATCTGCCTCTACCCGGCCGATCCCCGCGAGGCGTTCGAGTTCGCGGCCGCAGTCGTTCGATCTGGCCGAGCGCTTCCAGACGCCGGTGTTCGTGCTGAGCGACCTCGACATCGGCATGAACGACTGGATGGTGCCGCAGCTGACGTGGGACGACGCCTACCGGCCGGATCGCGGCAAGGTGCTGTCGGCCGCGCGAGCTCGACGGGGTCAAGACCTTCTACCGCTACGCTCGATGCCGACGGCGACGGCATCGCCGTACCGCACGCTGCCCGGGCATGCAGCCCGAAGGGCGCGTTCTTCACCCGCGGCTCCGGGCACAACCGCTTCGGCGCCTACACCGAGGACGGCGACGAGTACGTCGAGGTCGTCGATCGCATCGATCGCAAGATCCAGCGCGCGGCGCGCGCCGTCCCGGCGCCGTTCACTCCGCCAGGCGGCCGGCGCGACGCATCGGGCTCGTGACGGTCGGCGGCTGCCACGCCGCCTGCCTCGAGGCGCTCGACCTGCTGCGCCGCCGACGGGGTCGCCATCGACTACCTGCGGGTCCGCGGCTTCCCGTTCGGCGACGAGGTCACGCACATTCCTCGAGGCGCACGACATCAACTTCATCGTCGAGCAGAACCGCGACGGGCAGCTGCGCAACCTGCTGATGCTCGAGACCGGCGTGCCGATCGAGAAGCTGCGAGTCGATTCGGTATTACGCCGGGTTCCCGATGAGCGCGAACCACGTCATCGCCGGGATCAAGGCCAAGCTGGAGCACGCGGCATGACCTACATCACCAAACCCAAGGTCCACCATCCGGCGCTCCAGAAGAACGCCATCGGCCTGACCCGCCGCGACTACGAAGGGGCGATCACCACGCTCTGCGCCGGCTGCGGCCACGACTCGATCACCGCCGCCATCATCCAGGCGTTCTGGGACCTGTCGATCCCGCCGCACCGCGTCGCCAAGCTCTCGGGCATCGGCTGCTCGTCGAAGACGCCCGCCTATTTCCTGCGCGAGGCGCACGGGTTCAACGGCGTGCACGGCCGGATGCCGTCGCTCGTCACCGGCGCCAACGCCGCCAACCGCGACATCATCTACATCGGCATCTCGGGCGACGGCGATTCGCTGTCGATCGGCCTCGGCCAGCTGTGCCACGCCATCCGCCGCAACGTCAACGTGCTCTACGTGCTCGAGAACAACGGCGTCTACGGGCTGACCAAGGGGCAGTTCTCGGCGTCGGCGGACCCCGGGTCGCTCAGCAAGAAGGGGGAGGCGAACACGATGCAGGCCATCGACGGCTGCCTGCTCGCGCTGACCCTCGGGGCGACCTTCGTCGGCCGCAGCTTCTCGGGCGACAAGGCCCAGCTGGTGCCGATGATCAAGGCCGGGCTGTCGCCACAAGCGGCTTCGCCTTCATCGACGTCATCTCGCCGTGCGTCACGTTCAACGACCACGAGGGCTCGACCAAGAGCTACGCCTACACCCGCGAGAACAACGTCGAGGTGGTCCAGGCGGACTTCGTGCCCCCGGCCTCGACCATCACGGCCGACTACGAGGCCGGGACGGTCCGCAGCGTGCTGCTGCACGACGGCAGCTGGGTGCGCCTCCGCAAGACTGGCCGAGGACTACGATCCGACCGACCGCGATGCGTCCTATCAGTACATCCGCGACCGGCAGCGGGCGGGGGAGGTCGTGACCGGCCTGCTCTACCTGTCGCCGGACTCGAGCGACCTGCACGACCAGGGCAACACCGTCATGACCCCGCTGACCCAGCTGCCGCACGAGGCGCTCTGTCCGGGAAACGCCGAGCTCGAGAAGCTCCAGAAACGGTTCCGGTAGGTACTTTCGGCCCGTTCCCGCCAGAGCTGACAAAAACGTCTGCCGGGCGACAGAACTTGACAGGCCCGCACCGGCAGCGTAGTTTGCCAACATCCACGGGTCCTATCAGGACTTTTGAAGGGGGAAGAATGCACAGGGTGATTCGGTTGACAGGGGTATGCCTGCTCGCGCTTGCGTGGGTGCTGGTCGTTGCAGCACCGGCCCGCGCGCAGTTCGATCGCGGCCAGATTTCCGGCACCGTCAAAGACGCGCAAGGCGGGGTGGTCCCCGGCGCGACGGTCACGGTGACCAACACACAAACACAGATCGTGACGACGACGGTCACGGATTCGAGCGGATACTTCACGGCGCCCAACCTGGCGCCGGGCCGCTACGATGTCAGCGCCGAGCTCGAGGGCTTCAAGAAGGCGGTCCGGTCCGGCGTCCAGCTCGACGCCGCCAGCGCCCAGACGCTCGAATTCGCGCTCGCCACCGGCGCCCTCACCGAGTCGGTCACCGTCACGGCCGAACGCCGCCGCGCTCCAGACCGATACCGGGCTCCGCAAGACCATCGAGTCCAAGGACATCGAGCAGCTGTCGTTCTCCGGCCGCAACCCGATTGGCGTCGCCGGCCTCAAGCCGGGCGTCATCGGCGGCAACTTCAACAACTACGGCTTCTCCGACCTCGGCAACGGCGGCTTCAACATCAACGGCAGCCGCAGCGACGAGAACAACATCACGGTGGACGGCGCGACCGCCATCCGCACCCGCTCGTCCGGCGCCATCGTCGGCATCCAGAACGTCGATGCGATTCAGGAAGTGCAGGTGCTGACCGGCAACTACATGCCCGAGTACGGCCGCGCCAGCGGCGGCCAGATCCGCATGGTCACCAAGAGCGGCAGCAACCGGTTCAGCGGCAGTCGGCTCGGCTTCTACTACCGCGACGACAAGCTCCAGGCCAACACCTGGGCGCGCAACCGCAGCCCGCTGGCGACCGAGAACAGCGGTCCGGCGCCGTTCGACTACAAGCAGTACGGCTATTCGATCGGCGGGCCGATTCCGGTGGCATGTTCAAGGACAAGCTGTTCTTCTTCGGCGCGCAGGAGTGGGTCAACTACCTCCAGGTCAGTACCAACACCGCCACCGTGCCGACCGCCGCGATGCGCGCCGGCGACTTCAGCGAGCTGCTCGACGCCAACAACGTTCTTCAGCTCGCGCGCACAATCATCCGCGACCCGCTGACCGGCCAGCCGTTCCCGGGCAACATCATCCCGGCCGGGCGGCTGAGCCCGAACGGCGTCGCGCTCCTCAACGCCTATCCGCTGCCGACCGCCGGGCTTCCGACTGGGCGGCTCGGCCAACGCGATCGTCACCAGCGAGAACCCGCAGGATCAGCGCAAGGACAATATCCGGCTCGACTACCGGCTGAACGCCAAGAACCAGTTCACCTACCGCTACGGCAAGTACAACTGGACGGCGATTGACGCCTTCCGCGGCTCGTTCCCGTACGCCCGCACCGACTGGGATCGTCCGAACATCGACCCAGACCGCGAGCTGGACGAGCACGATCACGCAACAACGCTGCTCAACGATCTCACCTACACCTACTCGCTCGACGAGGTCTTCATCAACGTGTACCGCGGCACCGACCTCTTCCAGCGCAGCAAGTACCGGCATCAACTACCCGTACATCTTCCCGGAGCAAGGAGATCGACGACAAGATCCCGACGATCACGATCGCCAACTTCACCGAGATCGACGGCGGTCCGTACCCGTCCTCGTCGCGCGGCCCGATCCACACCGTCACCGACACGACGACCTGGGTGCGCGGCCGGCACACCTTCAAGGGCGGCGTGCGTGATCGAGTACTCGGGTGAGGACGACTTCGACCAGATCAACGTCCAGCCGATTCCCGGCAGCACCAACAACCAGAACGGCCGCTTCCAGTTCAACAACGGCGGTTCCGGCGCGGACCGGCGTCGGCGTCGCGAACGCGGCGCTCGGCCTGTTCGACAACTACGCCGAGATCGGCCAGCGCGCGCTGACCAAGTGGCGCGCTCTCGGCACCGACCTGTTCGTCCAGGATTCGTGGCGTCCGTCGCAGCAAGCTGACGGTCGAAGGCGGCGTCCGCTACGTGCTCTGGCCGCCGTGGTACTCGAAGACCAACAACATCGCCAACTTCGACCCGTCGGCCTACAGCACCAGCAACCAGGCGGTGATCAACCCCGCGAACGGTCAGATCGTCAGCGGCCCGCGCTACAACGGCATCGTCCTGCCGGGCGACGGTTTCCCGTCGTCGGCGAGCAATCTCGCGGTCTACGACAATCCGGCGGTCAAGGCGCTCTTCAACGGCGCGCCCCGCGGCTTTGCCGAGACTCACAAGAACGTGTTCGAGCCGCGCGCCGGCGCCTGCGTACGCGCTCAACGAGAAAACCATCCTGCGCGCCAGCGCCGGGGTCTTCCACAACCGCGTCACCCTGAACGACTCGATTCTGCTCGGCGGCAATCCGCCGTTCCAGCCGCAGGTCGGCGTCAGCAGCGGCATCGGTCGACAACCCCGGCGGATCCGGCGGCGCCGCGGTGCTGCCGTTCGGCATGACGGCGATCGACAAGGTGTTCAAGCACCCGACCGCCTACACCTACTCGGCCGGCATGCAGCGCGAGCTGCCGTGGAACTTCGTCGTCGACGCGGCCTACGTCGGACGGCGCGGACTCTACCTGCAGCGCGAGCGCAACATCAACCAGCTGCTGCCGGGGACGGTCCAGGCCAATCCCGGCGTCAACGTCGCGGCGCTGCGCCCCTACAAGGGCTACGGCATCATCCGCCTGTCCGAGAACGCCGGCTATTCGAAGTACAACAGCCTCCAGCTCGGCGTCGATCGGCGCTACACCAAGGGCTTCAGCTTCGGGCTGGCCTACACGCTGGGGGAGTCGTACGACAACGCCAGCGACAAGCGTGACGTCATGTTCAACACCTACGACGACAGCGGCTACTGGGGGCACTCGAGCTTCGACCGCCGCCACGTGCTGAATTTCCACTACATCTACGACCTGCCGTTCCTCAAGGATCAGTCGACGGTGACGTCGCGCAGTCCTCGGCGGCTGGCAGATCTCGGGCTCGACCTTCATGCGCAGCGGCACGCCGCTGTGGGTGACGCGTGGAGACGATGTGGCGGGCGTCGGCGATTCGTTCGGCCAGCCCTGGAATCAGGTGGCCGATCCGAATGCGAACACCACCCAGGCCTTCTCCGGCGGCATCGTCGGCGGCACGGCGGTGGACAACAACTTCTGGTTCAACCCGGCGGCGTTCGCCAAGCCGGCGGCCGGCACGTTCGGCAACGCGCCGCGCAACCAGATCTATGGACCGGGGCAGTACCAGTGGGACATCGCCCTGTTCAAGAACGTCCGCGTTCAGGGCGCCAAGTCGGTCCAGATCCGGGCCGAAGTGTTCAACTTCCTGAACCACGCGAACCTGAACGATCCGAACACCGATCCGACGAGCTCGACGTTCGGCCGCGTCACCAGCAAGGACAACTCGCGCCGCGATATCCAGCTGAGCGCGCGGTTCCTGTTCTAAATCAGCTCTCAGCTCTCAGCTGACGGCTGAACCGCAGACGGCCGCCAGTTCCCAGTCCCCGCGACTGGCAACTGGCGGTCTTTTTTTTAGCTTCCAGGCAGCTACCCGCTTCCTGCTTCCTGCTTCCTGCTTCCGGCTTCCGGCTCTCGGGCTCCAGCTCCCAACCCCGAACTGTTGACTTGCAGCTCCCCGCGTTCAGCCCTCAAGCTGGCAGCGAGTAGCGGGAAGCTGGAAGCGGGTAGCGGGCAGCGGGAAGCGGGCAGCTGGAAGCGGGCAGCTGGAAGCGGGCAGCTGGAAGCGTTCAGCCGCCCACGACCGCGGCGAGCAGCAATACCCCGCCCAGCCCGGCGACCGCAACGATCGTCTCGAGCACCGTCCACGTCGCGAACGTCTCGGCGACCGACAGGTTCAGGTATTCCTTGACCAGCCAGAACCCGCCGTCGTTGACGTGTGACGCGATGAGCGAGCCGGCGCCGATCGAGACCACCAGCAGTTCCCGGTTGATCTGAGGCGCCGCCGCTGCAATCGGCACCATGATGCTGGCGGCGGTGACGACCGCGACCGTCGCGGACCCGACCGAGACTCGCAGCAGGCAGGCAATCAGCCAGCCCAGCACCAGCGGCGACAACCGCAGGCCGCTCATCGCCTGCGCAATGGCGGCGTCCACACCGGCGGCGTGGAGGACCCGCCCGAAGCCACCGCCCGCGCCGACAACGAGCAGCACGCTCGCGACCGGCATCAGCGACTCCTCGGCGAAGCGCAGCAGCGTGATGCGGTCGAAACCACAGGCCAGGCCGAAGCTGAACAGGGCGGCCACGGTCGAGACGAGCATGGCCATCAGCGGAGTACCGGCGAACGTCAGGCCCGCGCGCAGCGGGCCGTCGGGCAGGACGCCTTGCGCCAGCGCGGCCGCCAGCATCAGCAGCACTGGCAGCAGCATGGTGACGACGGTCACACCGAGGGAAGGGGAGCGCGCCGCGGGGCTTGTGCCCGACAGTTGTACGGCCATGGGGCCGGCGTCGATCTGAAACCGGCTGCTGATGAGGCGCCCGAACACCGGGCCGGCGAGGATGGCGACCGGGAAGCCAACGACCAGCGCGTAGAGGAGCGTCCGGCCAGGATCGGCACCGAGCCGCTCGATCGCCGCGAGTGGCCCCGGATGAGGCGGCACCAGCCCGTGCGTCGTCGACAGGCCGGCGAGCATCGGAATCGCGACCCGCAGCAGGGGCGTGCCGGTGCGCCGTGTGACCGTGAAGAGGACCGGCGTCAGCAGGACCAGGCCGACCTGAAAGAAGACCGGCAGCCCGATGACGAAGCCGGACAGCATCAGGGCCCAGTCGAGGCGGCGCTCTCCGAGCGACCGGACCAGGGCGTTCGAAACGACGACGGCGCCGCCGCTCTCGGCGAGGAGCTTGCCCATGACGGTGCCGAGCGCAATCACCATGGCGACGAAGCCGAGCGTGTCCCCGATGCCGGCCTGGTAGGCTCTCGGGATCTCGGCCAGCGGCATGCGCGCTGCAGCCCCCACTGACAGGGACGCGATGGTCAGCGCGACGAAGGCGGGAAGCCTGGCCCAGGTGACCAGGACGATGACCATCGCGACTCCGGCGGCGGCGATGAGGAGGAGCGGAAGCGGATCGACTGGCTGCATGGAGGCGCAGCTTATCCTGAGTCGGCCGCGGCGCGGAGATCGTTCCCATACCGGTAATGGGGCGTCCGGGGCACCAGGAGTGGCATACGGCTGGCCGCGTTCGGCCGAACCATGTGGAAAAGCGTTAAAAACAGGGATGTTTCTGGCGTTCGCGGCTGAGGTCCTGAAACTTGCACGTGGACGAGCGTGCAGAACTCCGACCGGCGTCTGGAGCCGCGCCCGCAGCGTGTGCTGGTCGTGGACGACTACGCCGATCTGCGCACGATGTGGCGCCTCTGGCTCAGCATGTGGGGGTTCGAGGTCAGCGAGGCGGCCGATGGCAGGATCGCAACAGAAGTAGCGCTGACCGAGCAGCCCCGGCTGGTGTTGATGGACCTCAGCATGCCGGTCATGGACGGGTTGAGCGCGGTGCGGAAGCTGCGCGCCGACCCGCGGACGAGAAGCCTGACCGTCATCGGGGTGACGGCACAGGGCCGTTCCAACCCGGCGGTGGCGGATTTCAGGAATGCCTGCGACGTGGTGCTGGAAAAGCCGCTCGATCCGGAGACGCTGCTGGTCCAGATGCGGCTGGCGATGCGGCCCGAGCCGGAAGAGTCCTGACCGCTCCTACGACCGCTTCACGCGAGCGCCGGCGCGGACGGACCACTGGCGTTGACACTCAGTACAGCGGTAGGACAGCACTTCGGGGCTTGCCGGCACGACCATTTCCACACGATCGGAAGAGCATCCGTGGCACACCATGCGGGGCTCCGGCAAGCCAGCCCCGGCCGGTTCGGTTACCGCGCTCCGCCTGGAAAAGAGCGACCGCAGCAGTCCCATCTATGCCAATGATAACAGGATGCGGCGGTCAGAGCGGCGGCTCGGGCCCCCCGGGGCGATTCACGACCTCGTCTGTTCGCTCAATCGTCGCACCCGCCTCGTGTGTCCCAACCGCGCACGCCTGCGCCGGCGCGTCGATGACCTCGATCACCTGACCGTCATACGTTTCGTACAGCCCGACCAGACAGCCGCACGGCAGCGTACGGCTCGACAGGCCACGGAGTATTCGCGCCACATCGTATTAGACCGGCCGGATGGGGCCGGGGTTCGATCGAAGGACCGCCGCGCGGCTGAAAGTGTCTGTTTTTCGGGGACAAAAGTCCTTGCAAATTCATCGAAGTCGCGTCTCGCCTTGACATTCGGCCGAACCCCCGACAAATTCTGGCCGATCCGCATGGCGTCAACCTTGCACCCAGCTAGCTGATTATGTCCGCTCGAATCCTGCTGGTAGACGACGATCCCGATTATCTGACGGTCACGAGGGATCTGCTGGAACGTGGCGGGCATGTCGTGCTGGTGGCGAGCACGTTCGAAGAGGGACGTCGCGTATTGAGAGAAGACAGTCCCGATCTGCTGATCGCCGACGTGCGCCTGGGTGCGTTCAACGGGCTTCAGCTGGTTGCCACGGACCGTGGCCGTATCCCCTCGATCATCGTCAGCGGATTCGACGACGCCGTCCTGCAGGCGGAAGCGGCCGGATTCGGCGCCGAATATCTCGTCAAGCCGGTCGCCGCGGCGGCATTGCTCGGGCTGATCAGTCAGAAGCTGGCGGCCCAGGCGTCGCTCACCGGCACCGCGTAACCTCTTCCGGGTTCAGCCTCCCTTCGTCTCGTTGGGCTCCGTCAGCGGCGCCACCGGCGCCTCGTCGAGCGGAGCCGGCTCGTCCGGACGCACCGGTGGATGCGCGGCCGGCGGAAGTGCGTCGTCCCCGACCGGGTCGGCGCTCGGCTGTCGTGGTGAATCGGACATCTCTGCGGTCCCTCCGCACGACCGGAGTGCAAATCCCCGGCCCGGCTCCGTCACGAGACTTTGTTGTCGGGCGGCGCGCCCGCTAGGCGCGGCGGCCGAGCGCGACGATCAGTGCCGCCCCCGCCACCATGACGACCGCTCCGACCAGCCGCCGGCGCATGTGGCGTTCGTGGAAGTAGCGATGGCCCAGAAAGACGCTGACCAGTGCCGAGAGCTGGAAGAGGGCCAGCGAGTAGCCCACCTGCATCACTCCGAAGGCAAGGAGCGTTGCCAGCTGCATGACGCCGGCGGCGGCGGCAAGCCAGACGAACGTGCGCCATTGCCGCGGGAAGCCCCGCAGGCCGTCGAGCGCGCGCCGCGGCGCGAGCGCGCCGATGGCCAGCGCCGAAAAGCCGAAGCCCAGGACCGACCACATCAGAAAGACCGGCACCGGGGAGGCGAGGAGGATCGCCTGCTTGAGGAACACCGCTTCGGTGGCCGAGAGCAGCAGCGCCAGGAAGCGCAGCCGGATTGCGGGATTGCCGACGAACCGGGAGAGCGCCTCGCGGCGCTGGCCGCCGGGCACCGTGTCGACCACGAAGTAGCTGCCGGCGACGATCAGCAGGGTCCCGGCGACGCCCGCAGGTGTGGGGACTTCGCCGATGAAGATCACGCCGAGCAGCATGCTCAGGACGGCCTTGAACGCGTTGATCGGGCCGAGGACCGACAAATCCCCGTCTTCGAGCGCTTTGACGAGGACCGAGTTGCCGGCGACGGCCAGGGCCGCGGCGATCGCGATGCTGGCGGCAAATCCAGGCTGCACGTGCATACCGGGGTGCGCGGCGATCAACGCGACCGCGGGCAGCGAGAGCAGTGCGTGGGTGGCGCAGACGACGAAGAGCGGCGCCGTCCTGGCGCGCGCCAGCTGCTTCTGGAAGACGTTGGCGATCGGGCTGGCGAGCACGCGCGTCGCCACGAACACCGGAGTGAACACGGGCCCGTAGTGTAGGCGATCCGCGGTCGGAGCGGCCGCTCAGTGGGTTGGCTGAAAGTCGGTGGCGCGGCGCCCGCGGACCAGCGACTGGCGCCGGTCCGCGCGACGCACGTCGCGGCGCTCGAGGGGGGCGCGCGGGACCGGGGCGGTGCTGATCATCGCCGGCTCCGGCGCGGTGGCGGCGCCGGGCAGCGACGAGACGCGGTTGCGGCCGGCGGCTTTGGCGGCGTAGAGCGCCGCGTCGGCGCGGCCGAGCAGCGCGTTGACGTCTGCTTCGCCGGGCAGCGCCTGCGCCACTCCCAGGCTGGCCGTGAAGCGGACCGCGCCGCGCGCGCACAGCACCGGCGTCCGGGCAAAGCGCTCCCGCAGGTTTTCGGCGACGCGGCGGGCGCCTTCGACGGTCGTGTCCGGGAGGACGAGGAGAAATTCCTCGCCGCCGTACCGGCACCGCTCGTCGCTGACCCGCAGCGCCTCCTTGAGAATCCTGCCGACGCCAATCAGCACCTGGTCGCCGCAGAGGTGGCCCTGGCGGTCGTTGATGGCCTTGAAGTGGTCGAGGTCGAGCATGACCACCGAAACCGGAAGGTGCGACCGCTGAGCCCGCCGCAGCTCCGTCCCGAGGCGTTCGATTCCGTGGTGCCTGGTGACGCAGCCGGTCAGCGGCTCGATCACCGCGAGGTCGCGGACCTTGCGGAACAACTGGATGTTCTTGACCGCGACCGTCAGGAGGGCGGCGGCCGCGTGCAGCAGCTCGCGCTGCGCCTGCGTCAGCGGCTCGACGTCGTGCCGCACGCCGAGCACGCCGATCAGCTTCTGCTGCGACAGGAGCGGGAACGTATGCCACGTCTGGTCGCTCGGCGGAAACTGCTCGAGCCGGGCGGCGATCGATCGGGATCCGATAATCGGCTGCCAGCCGGTCTCCTTGGTGGAGAGCCACAGTTCATGGCCGGCCAGAAACGGCTGCAGGTGGCGCAGGATGACGAGCTTCAGCGCCTCGGGCTCGAGCGCCTCGCCGAGCGACTCGGCCAGCCGCATCAGCATCTCCAGCTCGCCGGCGCGGTTCTGCAGCAGCAGCGTCGCGTCCCGCAGCGTCCGCATCTCCCGCGCCCTGGCCCGCATCCGCGCCGTCCACGCGCGCCGCAGGACGAAGGCGGCGGCGACGCCGGCGACGAACACGGCGCTCGCCACCATCGCCAGCGTCGACGCCGACACGCGCGCGATGAGCCGCTCGATCGGGCGGTTCAGCGCCGCCATGGCGGTCGCCGCCGCCGCCGTGCCGGCAACGGCGCGGGCGCGCCGCGCTCCACGATCCTGGAGGCGGATCACGTCAGGCGCCTGCTCCGCGCATGGATGAATGCACAATACCGGCTCAGCAATGAGGGTGCCGGGCTGACGATCGCCGGGTAACTGATTGGGGCGGCGTCGGTTAGGCTGAGGTCCCGGAGACGGGCTGGTGACGGCGCCCGACCGGCCAGTTCATTTTTAGGACACTGCGGGACGTTTTGCGTGGGACCGCGGCGTGCGGGTCCGCGGCCGGCGCGGAGGGGATGCCGGTTTCCGGCTGGCCATGCCTCGGGCGAGCGCGACGAGGTCGTCGATGTCCAGCGGCTTGAACGTGATCACCGCGTCGAGCGCCGCCACCGCGGCGCGGGTCGTTCCGTCGATGAAGCTCTCGCCCGTGACAATCGAGACGGGGAGAGCGGAGTAGCGCGCGTCGGCGCGAAGCTGGAGGAGAAATCCGAGGCCGCCGATACCCGGCATCCGGAGATCGAGCAGGATACCCGCCGGAATCAGGCCGCGGTCGAGCAGCCGCCACGCTTCTTCGGCCGTCGGCGCCTCGCTGCACCCGAAGCCCGCCGACCCGAGCACCTCCGCGAACAGACGGCGGACTTCGGGCTCATCGTCAATCACGAGCACGACCGGCGTCGATGCGGCACGACCCATCCCGTCTAGTATCGGCCGATCTGCCTGCTCCTGTTAGGGTTTTCGCCCGGGTGCTATGATCGAAAGATGGCCGTGCCTCGAACCGTCGGGGCTGCCGGAGTGTAATGTTCCGGACGTCCGTGCGTCTCCTTTCCGGGGGCGGATTTCAGCGTCCCCGGGAGGTTCTCTTGACAACGAAGCACACCTGCTGCGGCGGCGGCCGTGAGCCCCAGCCCGCAGCCGGCGCAGGGACCATCGACATGACGCAGCCAGTGCCCGCCAGCCCGACGCCTCGTTCGGAGGTCATCGATCCGGTCTGCGGGATGACGATCGATCCCGCCGACGCCGCCGGCTCGTTCGAGTACAGGAGGCACGACCTACTACTTCTGCAATCCCAGCTGCCTCGAGCGCTTCTCGGCGGACCCGGAGGAATTCCTCAAGCCCGCAGGCGAGCGCCAGGCGGCGGCGCCGGCGCCCCTGGGCACGGTCTACACGTGCCCGATGGATCCCGAAATCCGCCAGGATCACCCGGGCGCCTGCCCGAAGTGCGGCATGGCGCTCGAGCCCGACCTCTCGACGCTGCCCGCGACCCGCGTCGAGTACACCTGCCCGATGCATCCCGAGATCGTGCAGGACGAGCCCGGCGCCTGCCCGATCTGCGGGATGGCGCTCGAGCCCCGTACCGTGACGCTCGACGAGCCGCCCAACGCGGAGCTCGTCGACATGACCCGCCGCTTCCGGCTGGGTGGGCTGCTCGCGCTGCCGGTCGTTCGTCCTCGCGATGGGAGACATGGTGCTCGGGCCGGGGCTGGGCGGGCGCATCGACATGCGCCTCACGAACTGGGTCGGGCTGGTCTTCGGCACGCCGGTCGTGCTGTGGGCGGGCTGGCCGTTCTTCGTCCGCGGCTGGGCCTCGATCGTCAACCGCCACGCCAACATGTTCACGCTGATCGCGCTCGGCGTCGGCGCCGCGTTCCTGTTCAGCGCCGCCGGCACGATCGCGCCGGGCTGGTTCCCGCCCGCCTTCCGGATGCACGGCGCCGTCGAGGTCTACTTCGATACCGCCGTCGTGGTCGTCGTCCTCGTCCTGCTCGGCCAGGTGCTCGAGCTGCGCGCGCGCGGCCGGACCAGCGCCGCGATCCGCTCGCTGCTCGGCCTCGCCCCGAAGACCGCGCGGGTGATCCGCGACGGCGAGGAGAGCGACATCCCGATCGCCAGCGTCGGCATCGGCGATCGCGTCCGCGTCCGCCCCGGCGAGAAAGTAGCCGGTCGACGGCGTCGTCGTCGAAGGGCGCAGCGCCGTCGACGAGTCGCTCGTGACCGGCGAGCCCATGCCGGTCGTCAAGGAGGTCGGCAGCCAGGTCACCGGCGGCACGATCAATACCACTGGCGCGCTGGTCGTCACGCGCCGAGCGGGTCGGCGGCGACACGCTGCTCGCGCAGATCGTGCGCATGGTCGGCGAGGCGCAGCGGACGCGCGCGCCGATCCAGCGCCTCGCCGACGTCGTCGCGGCGTGGTTCGTGCCCGCGGTGGTCTTGACCGCGATTGTCTCGTTCGTGGCGTGGAGCGTCTGGGGGCCTGAGCCCCGCCTGCCGCATGCGCTGCTCAGCGCCGTGGCGGTGCTGATCATCGCCTGCCCGTGCGCGCTGGGGCTGGCGACGCCGATGGCGATCATGGTCGGGACGGGCCGCGGCGCCGCGTCCGGCGTCCTGATCCGGAACGCCGAGGCGCTCGAGCGGCTCGAGCAGGTCGACACCGCTGATCGTCGACAAGACCGGCACGCTGACCGAGGGACGGCCCCGGCTCGTGGCGGTCACCGCGGTCGCCGCCCGTTCGACGAGAGCACCGTGCTGCGGCTGGCGGCGGCGCTCGAACAGGCGAGCGAGCACCCGCTGGCGGCGGCGGTCGTGGCAGGAGCGCGCGAGCGCGGGCTGTCGATCCCGGAGGCGTCAGCCTTCGAGTCGCTCACCGGCCGCGGGGTCGTCGGCACGGTCGAGGGGCGCGCCGTGGTGGTCGGGAAGCCGGGAACTGCTCGACGAGCGGGGCGCCGCAACCGGCAGCCTGGCCGGGTTCGCCGATGCGGGACGCGGCCAGGGGCAGACGGTGATGTTCGTCGCGATCGACGGCGCGGCGGCCGGCGCGATCGGCGTCGCCGATCCCGTCAAGGCCGTCGACCCGCGAAGCCATCGACGAGCTGCGTCGTGCCGGGCTGCGGATCGTGATGCTGACCGGCGACAACGCCGCCACCGCCAACGCCGTCGCCCGGACGCTCGGCATCGACGAGGTCATCGCCGACGTGCTGCCCCGACCACAAGCGCGACGTCGTCGCCCGCCTCCAGGCCGAGGGGCGCGTCGTGGCGATGGCAGGCGACGGCATCAACGACGCGCCGGCGCTGGCCGAAGCCTCGGTCGGCATCGCGATGGGAACGGGAACCGACATCGCCATCGAGAGCGCCGGCATCACGCTCCTGCGCGGCGACCTCCGCGGCATCGTCAGCGCGCGGCGCCTGAGCCGGGCGACGATGAGGAACATCCGGCAGAATCTGTTCCTGGCGTTCATCTACAACGCGATTGGGGTGCCGGTGGCGGCCGGGCGCGCTGTATCCGCTGACGGGACTTCTGATCTCGCCCATCTGGGCGAGCGCCGCGATGACCTTCAGCTCGGTGTCGGTCATCGGCAATGCGCTGCGGCTGCGCCGGCTGAAGCTCTGAGGTTCCGCGAGACCGGTGCGTACGGTCTCGGCTGCGCTTTAGTGAGGGGGCGAGCGGTGCGGCGCTGACGTCAGCTCCAGCCCTGCTCGACCATCGAGGCTTTCCACTGCGCGGACGTCTCCAGGGCGGTGTCCTGCGAGCGGCAGACCTCGGAGCGCTGGACCGAGCCGGCGACGTCGAGCCGGATCTCCCATCCGAGGTCATGCGTGAGCAGGTGGCACGCCGCTTCGAGCTGCTGGCCGCAGCGGGTGCGGTGGAGGCGGAACAGTTCGCCGACCAGGAGGGGATCGTGGTCCGGCGTCGCCCGGTGGAGGATGTCGCCTGTCATGTCGCGCGAAGCATACCACCGGGCCTGGCGGCCCGCCAGGCCCGGTGGCTGCAGCCTGTTCGCGCGCCGCTACCCTTCGCTCGGTGTGCCGCAGGTGTTGGCGGGGATCGCGGGAATCGCCGACAGGTACTCGTAGACCGCGCGCAGATCGTTGTCGGTCATCGTCTGATAGACCGGCCACGGCATGACGTGCAGCACCTGCCCGGGATGATCGGGATCCTCTCCGGTGCGAATGACATGGCGGAAGGCCTTGAAGGTGAGGCCCGCCGGCTTGCCATCCTCCCACGGCGTGATGTCCCGCGACACGAACGGGCCGAACTCCGTGCCGCCGGCGAGGTAGCAGGCGAGGTTGATCTGCTTGGGCGCGCCGAGGAACGCCTCCGGATCGGAGGTGTAGGGGGGCGCGGTGTGGCAGTCGTTGCATGCACCGACGCCGTTGACGAGATAGCTGCCGAGGCCGACCAGACCGCGGTTGCGCCCCCGCAGATTGAGATTGATACCCTGCTGGCGGGCGTAATCCAGGCCGGCGCGGACCCGCGACTCGTCGTCGTTCTGCCCGCCGCGATCGTCCCGGCTGCTGGCCGGCGTGTTCTGCTGGGCCCCCACGCCCACCATTCCGAGGCAGCCCACCAGCAGGGCGACACCACACCCTACGAGAATGTTCGGCTTCACATGCACCTCCGATGAATGACGGATTCGAATGAGGCCCAGAATCTACGCCCCTGGCCCCGGCGGCGTCAACCCGCAGGAGGGACCCCGGCGGGAGCTGAATTTTCGGATGAACTATCGGTCTTTCCAAGCCACGCACGAAGTTCCGCCACGAGCAGGCGACCTCACGGCACGGGCCTGAAGGGAAGGACGTCATCCGGTAAAATACGGGAACGATGACGCCCAAGAATACGATCTGTCTCTGGTTCAACGACGATGCGCACGAGGCGGCGCGCTTCTACGCCGCCACCTTTCCGGATAGTCATGTGACTGCTGTTCACGAGGCGCCCGGTGACTATCCGGGGGGCACGAAGGGGCAGGTGCTGACGGTCGAGTTCACCGTGCTCGGCATCCCCTGTCTGGGCCTCAACGGCGGTCCTGCGTTCAAGCACAGTGAGGCGTTTTCCTTCCAGGTCGCGACCGACACGCAGGAGGAGACCGACCGCTACTGGAATGCGATCGTCGGCAATGGCGGCACGGAGAGCCAATGCGGATGGTGCAGGGACCGCTGGGGCCTGTCCTGGCAGATCACCCCTCGGGTGCTGATCGAGGCACTTGCGGCCGGCGGCGATGAAGCCCGGCGGGCGTTCGCGGCGATGATGCCGATGAAGAAGATCGACGTTGCCGCCATCGAGGCGGCGCGGCGAGGAGAGTAGCGCGCCACCTCCTCCCGCAGGAGACTTCTGCTAGAGCTCGTACACCAGGAAGGCTCCCGGCAGTTCGGCGTTCGTCGCTGGTTTGGTCATCCTGGGCTGATGGCCGAACGCGTAGACGAAGCGTGGGTTGGCCACGAAACACGCGGCGCGCCAGCCCCGGAACCGCGCCATCGCCCGCCCCATCTCGGCGTAGAGATCGAGGAGCTTCTCTGCGCCTCCTTCCCCTCCGATCCGCACACCATACGGAGGATTGAAGCAGAACACGCCGGCCTCGAAGTGGCGCGCCCGGGGCAGCATGCCGGCGACATATTCGGGCGTCAGGGTCCGGACGTCCTTCTGTCCGATCGCGATCGAATCCTCGTGGGAGGGCCCCGTCAGACCCGCCGCGCGCAGGTTCCCGACCATCGCGGGAATCCGCGCCTCGTCGATGTCGAGCGCGAGAATCCGCGGGATGGTCCCGGGGAACAGATCGGGCGCCTCGTCCGGCAGGCCGGCAAACGCGGCAAGGTGACGGAACGGCAGCTGCGGCGGCTGGCGGATGGCAGCGCCGACGGCCAGGCCGGCGGCTTCGATCGGGATCGTGCCGCCCCCGGCCATCGGATCGACGAGCAGCTCGGAACGCGCGTCCCACCTCGAGAGCATGATGAGCTGCGCCGCCATGGTCTCGCGCAGCGGCGCCGGGCCGGCGGCGACGCGCGCGCCCCGGCGATGCCTCGGCCCCAGCCCGAGGTCTATTCCGACCACGGTACGGCGCTTGTCCGGAGTGCCCGCCCGACGGACGACGAACACGACTTCGGGGGCATCCGCATCGACGTCGGCGGTCGTGCCGCGTGACGCCAGTGCGTCGACGATCGCGTTCTTGACCACGCCGCGCAGCTGCAGCGGCGAGGCCTCGAAGTCCTGAGACGGCCCGAGATCGACCGAGAACCGCAGCCGGCTGGCGGCCGGCAGCCGGTCGTCGGACCGCAGCGCCGGAAGCAGGTCGTCGAACAGCGGCTCGAGTCGGACCGCCGGGCTCGAGCAGAGGTCCCAGGAGATCCTCGAGGACGTCCGATGATGACAGGCGGCCACCCAGGCGATCCTCGGGTCGAACGGATAGAGCAGCGCCGCTTCCCCCTCGCGGGTCGCGGTGGGCACGCGCACTTCGAACGGCGAGCGCATGACCAGGCGCTTCAGCTCCGCCTCCATCACGCGGTTCGCGCCGCCGGATCCCGTCAGGCGAAGCTCGTCACACCGCATCTGGCCGCCGCCGGGCGGGCCGTTCGGCCAGCCGCCAGAACTGCCGCTCGTCGAGCAGCGTGATCCGGTGTCCCTTGCCGCGCAGCCGCTTGATTTCCATCAGCTTCCGCCCGCCGTCCTCGCCCGCCGCCTGCAGCGCGTTGGGGCGGCCGCGCACGACGACGGTCGTCTGCGACGAGGGGCCGCCGTGCACGATCGCGCCGGCACGGGTCGCCGCATCAATCGCCTCGCGGCGGGGCCGGCTCAGGATCCCGGTAAAGGCCATGTGCACGCCCTTCAGCGACCGGACGACCCCGGCTTTGAGGGGCGCTGGCCGCGTGCGCAGCGCCGCGATCATCTCGTCGGCGCTGTCGTAGCGCTTGCGCCGCTCGCCGAGGCAGCGATAGACGATCTCCTTGAGATGATCGGTGCAGGTCAGCTGGCGGACGTCGCTGGCGCGGATGCGCGCCCGCGCATCGCCCTTGACCAGCATCGCCAGCAGCTGCCCCACCTGGTAGACGTCGTCGCGCGCCTGCCACTTCGGGACGGCGCCGGCGAGGATGTCGCTCGGCGCCGTCATCGCGTTCAGCGTGCGCGCCGTGATGCCGCGCACGTCGCTCTGCTGGCGGACGATGCCGAAGTCGCCGAGCTTCAGGGTGGGTCCGTCACAGACGAAGACGTTCATCGGCGTGAGGTCGCGATGCAGCAGCTGGCCGCGGTGCAGCTTGCCGAGCACCTCGAGGACGCCGGCGATCTCGCGCCGCGCCACGGCTTCTTTCCATGTGTTGCCGCGCTCGAGGAACCGGCTGAGGTCGCCGTGCGCGGCGTACTCGAGAACGAGGTGATAGAGGACCTGTCCGTCCGCGCGCATCAACGGAAAGCGATCGAACAGCCGGATGGCGCGCGGATGGCCGTCGAGCAGCTGCCCGAAGTAGGCCTCGCGCACCCACCCGTCGATGTGGCGGCTGACCTTGACGCAGATCATGTCGGGAACGACCGCCGAGCGGCCGAGGCGCCGCGCCAGATACGCCTGGCCAAAACCGCCTTCGCCGAGCAGGCGCTCGACGCGATACCGCAGCCTGGTTTCGGGGCTCTCGACGACCTGCCCCGGCGCGAGCAGGTGGTGCGGCGCGACAGGCGCTCCGCTGGAGCGGGCCGTGCGCGTCCTCTGGTCGGGGGTGATCATGGTTCGGCGGTTCAGAATACCGCACCACGGCCGGGACTTCAGGGTCGGCCCGCGATGATGCTTGCGGGGGGGGCGTTCCGGCCATCGCAGGCCGGCCTCATCGGAGGATGCCGGACAACGCCGATACACCAAACGCACCGATGTCGCGTGACGCGTGACAGAGCCGCGCGCCGTCGCGTGTGACTGCGCTATCGGTGTCGGTGGGGAAGAGCGGCCGGTGCCATGACGGAATCCCCGGGGAAAGCCAGAGTGCTCAAGAGAACCTGCGCCCGACCGCCGGCGTATCCTACTTGCCACTGGGCGGCCCCATGGGCGCCCACGATTGTGTTGAACGCATCGAGCAGTGTGCCGCCCGGGAACGTCACGGTCATCGAATGACCGATCAACTGGCCAGACCTCGGGACGTCCACGTGGGGGATGAACAACGATGGTGTGACCGCTCGGAGCGCAGCGTGGAGAACGTCGTCAGCGTGTGCATTCGTCACCGCGAAGGGCTGCACGGGCTGATTCAGAAAATCATCGGGGTCGGCCCATGACTTCGTCGGTCGCACGACAACGACGCCGTTCAGTTCTTTCCAGGAATACATCGGCATCGAGGCAATCAGGTGATCGAATGCCTCGCGCACGGACACCCCCGTCAAGCTCTCACTGCTGGCGCCAGGGGTCCGTGACCTCGGGCTCAGCCAGCAATCCGGACTGGCTTCGAATCCAACCGGGACATCGGTGGCGCGTGAGAGCTGATCGACGGCCATGCCCCTGGCACACGGAGGCAGGGAGCGCGGATCGTCAATCCGCAGTTCCCCGCGAATCGGGTCATCCAGTCTTGATGCTTTCCGTGCAGCGATCGGCGCCGCCAGAGTGACGACAATGAATGCCAGGACCAGGTTTCGCATCAGTCCTCCCAATAGCCGTCTCGACGACTCCCACACGTATTCTAGGACGGTCCGGCCATCCTGTCCGGCCTCAGCAACGTCGCGCCCTACAATGCGCGCACCGGCGATGGGAAACGTGAGGCGTAAATCCGCCCGCGATGCTGGAGAGAGCGTGGGATGGGAGCAGTGACGTCGAATGCCACGAACAGCTTTACACCGCTGCCTGCTGGGCAATGCACGTGTTCTGTGTATTGCTATGCTGTGCATCGTGGACCTTCATGAGGGAAGTGCGACGGGTCGACCATCGTGTGTCGCCACCCCACTGTCGCGAGCCGAGGCGGAGAGTCTTGTGCTTGCCATCCCGGCCGCATTGGCTGCCAAGGAGTCGGGCGGCCAGGTGTCCGCCGAGCAGTGGTTCCCTGGAGAAGATTGCAGAATCGAGGAGTTCTATTTCTTCATGCTTCTGTCCACCGTTGGTACGCCGAACACGCCGCTCAATAACGGAATGCTCGGCTATTTTGGAGTGCACAAGGTCACGGGCAAAGTAGTTGAATTGAACTCAAGCGAACCATCCGTACGAGGCGATAAGCTGTTGAAGGTGCAATTACGGCTAATGACGAAGCACTGCATCACGCCAAGTGTGGTCAATCGATTTCCGAACATATCCATAGAGCGATAGACCAAGGACGTGACCCGGCTGTCCGCCAGGATTCCATGCAGGGTCTCCGTGACACGCCGAGCTCGCGGGCGGCCTGCGAGACGTTCATCCGCAACGCCGGCAGCACGTCTTCACGCAGAATCTCACCGGGATGGGTCGGCTCCCCCTTCAATGGCTGCCGAACAGGGAGCACCTTCATCGTCGCCATCGCCCGCTTCCGTTCAGTGATACTGCTCGAGGCCAGCCCGTGGGCGTCCTTGCCGTCCCAGCGGACCGTGATGCGCCACGCGCCACTGACGGCCATCGCGCTGCCGGCCCTCTCGATTGCCTTCAATGGGTGCACGCTCCAGCTCCGGCATGCCCAGGTGTGGAATGTTTCTATTGCAATTATCTGGTACCCCGGTCCCGCACACCGACGACGGGAGGCTCTATCATCGGCCCTTCGCCGGCTAAGTCTAAGACCGCCGGCCTCTGCGATCTCCGGTCGTCGCAGTAATGACGGCCCGGGATACCGTACCTCGTTCTCGGAAGGGACACGACATGAACAAAGCTGTATCGACGTTTCCGTCGTTGATTGTCGCGGGCGTGCTGCTCTTGTGCGCGTCGCCGGTCATGGCCCAAGGCACAGTCGTATACGACAGCATTCCCTCCCCGACGCCTCCGAACGTTCCCAGCCAGGGCTTCCAGTGCTGCGCAACGGCGGAAATCGGAGACGAAGTCAAACTTGAAGTCGATACACCGCGTCGGACGGGCTATGCGACAGTGCTGATGAGCAGCTGGTCGCTTCACTCGAACTACCCGGCCATGCCGCAAGCCGGATACACCCATCCGATCACGTTGAACATCTACCTTGATGCGGCCTCCGCGCTGGCGCATTCGCCGGTGAAAACGGTTACGCAGAGCTTCGTCATCCCATGGCGGCCGGAGGCAGACCCGACGTGCCCGAACGGGACCGCGTGGCGCGCCGCCGATACCAACTGCTACAACGGCTACGCGTTCACGATCGCGTTTGATTTGCGCTCGCTGAACTACGATTTGCCGGAACAGTTCATCTACGGCATCGCCTATAACACCAACACCTGGGGCTACGCACCGATCGGCGCCCCTGGGCCGTACGAGTCGCTGAACGTGGGGCTGAACAGCACCCCCCCGGTCGCAGTCGGTATCGATGTCAACCCGGACGCCGTGTACATCAACTATCAGCACGCGGCCTTCTATACTGACGGCGGCGCCGGCGGAGTCGGCACCTTCAGGGCCGACACCGCCTGGACACCGTATACCCCGGCTGTTCAGTTCACGACGTTCGCGCTTCCCACGACCGCCGCGAGCTGCAAGAACGGGGCGTGGCAGAACCTGGTGCGTAGCGATTTCACCGCGTTCAAGAACCAGGGGGCGTGCGTGAGCTACGTCCAGACAGGCAAGTAGCACGCGTCACCTGCCGCCGCCCACGGACCATCGACAGCCGGCAGTTCTTCTCGAGGAACTGCCGGTTCTCCATTTCGGAAGAGCCAGCCTGTGCCTCCGGCGGGGGACGGTGCCGCGTGGAGCGGAAGCGAAAGCCTCTTATAAGAGTCGTCGGAGTTGGCTCCGGAGGAGCGGGCAGATGCGGGCGCGGCGATCGCGCTCCACAGATTGTTGGTTGAGTAACTGAGATGCCCCCCATCGTGGCGTCCCCAGCGGGGAACGTCCCAGAGTTGGACGCGCGAAGCGCCAGGAGAAGTGCGGGCCGCGTAGGCCGCGCGCGAGTGTCTATCTCTTCGTCATGGCCCGAACGGGAGCAGTCGGAGGTCGGGCACCGGCAAGCACCGGCAAGCGGATTCTGGCTTGCACGATCAGCAATAGAAGTTGTAAAACGCTCAAAGGACAGGAGGCCACTCCACGCATGAAACGCACCATTGCAATGGTCGTTGTCCTCACCATCAACCATGGCATTGCAGCGGCGTTTGCCCTGCCACAATCAGCCACGGAGTCGTCTGCCCGAGCTCCCGAAACTCCAACGCAGCTCTACGTGCGCTACCGCCAGGCTGTTCTCGACGCGACGTCGATGGATGACGTGCTGAAGTTCTGGCGGGCAAAACTGGTGAGCGAGTATAAACAGGCGCCACCCGAGGAACGGGCCGATCTGTTCGGCGTCAAGCGGGTATACGGGAGGGTGAGTGATGTGAGGGTGACCGACGAGACGGTTGGCGCAAGCGGGGCCACTTTATCCCTCAGCGGCGTGGGACCCCAGCAAAAGCAGATTACCGGCACGGCGTATCTGGTGATGGAAGACGGGCACTGGAAGCTGTTCGGCCAAGAAGCATGGAACTGGAACTAGCGATCGGTTCCCTTCGTTACTTCCGGTGCCGCTCAGACGACGCCGACCGGCCATGCCGATGACTGCGCCGCCTGTTAAACGGGAGGTCCGATGAAATACACAGTCGCCGCGGTGCTGCTGGCCTCGTTCGCCCTTCAAGCGAACGGGCCAGCGATGGTCCGTGCCGATGTCGCGGGGCCTGTACTCGATCTACTGGCCAGGCGCGAGCCCTGCAGACCGGGAGAATCCCACCGAAGTCGGCCTGCTGTACACGCCAGAGCTCCTCGCCACGCTGGCCCGTCGGTCCGGGAGCTCTGTTCCTCGACGCGTCAGTGATGCCATTCGGCAACAGACGCCCATCGTCGTGCTGTGGGCCATCCCGCCGATCGCTGGAGCCCCGCCTCCCGCGCGACCGTTCTCCGCGGTCATCGTCGAGCAGCGTGGGGGCTACTCGTCGGTGCCCAGGGTTGAACCCCTCTGGGTTGAGCAGGACGCCCAGGACCTGCGCCAGCTCGATCCCGAACGATCGTTCCGCGAGGTGGGCGTCATGGCGGCATTTCCACGGTCAGCCTTCGTGCCCGGGCACCTGGTGATCATCTACCGCGTGCTAGAGCCGACAGAACTCGGCGCCGAGCGCGGCGTTCAGCGGTTTGGCCGTCTCGAATGGAATGGTGCGAAGCCATAGATCCACCGGGTCGGCCCGCTCATCGTTGTGTTTGAAAAGGATTGGCGTCCCCAGCGGGGGTTGTCCCTGAGTGGACTCGCGAAGTTCCTGGAGAAGTGCCCGCCGCGTCCGGGTGGGTAAAGCCGCGTAGAATGGCCTCGCCGCTTAGCTCACAGCTGATCCCCGTAAGCGAACACTCGTCCCTCGCGGGCCGGCGGCGACTCTCCACCCGAGGAACATTGCGATGAGGGCACGATGGAACCTCCCATGCGACCGCGCCGCGAACCTCGCTGCATGGCGTACCTGATTCCCTGTGTCGTCGTGTTGGCTGTGGCGAGCGGACACCCTGCGGGTCAGGCGTCCACTGAACCACTCGCCCGCGCCGGTGTCTGCGATCGTGAAGGGATTCGTGACGTTCGTCCAAGATACCCGGAGTTACCCCCGAAAACTGTTGGCAGTGGGATATGGCTCGGCGAAGCCCTCATCGACCCGGCGGGTAGGGTGGCGAAAGTCTGGCCAATACGCGAACCGAAGCTAACGCCGCCCTTTCCGCCGTTCAACGCCGCCATCACCGATGCCATTCGCCTAACACCCCCGGGTCTAGCGAAAGAAGTCGCTGGCACGAGGGTCTTCAAGGTTGGAAGGCCGCTCAAGGCGTCCCTACGACGCAATGCGGCGCAAGACGGCGGTAGTTCTGCCACAGGTATCACGGTTCCGCACCCCTTTACGTCTAACCCGGCCGAAATCCTCGAGAACGTGGCTGCTGCGGTCCGGCAAACTCATTTGGATGAATCTCTTGGATTCCCCGCGCTGTCGATGCGCGAGGGGGAGTTGCGCGCTCGTAGAATCCTGGACGTCAAGTCGCTCTACCGTAGACCGGACTACTACGTCGTCGAGTTGGAGGACAAGCAGGGAATTCGTGTGGCAAACGTCCTCATTGATAGGCAGGGGTTTATTCTCGAAGCGGATGATCTTCGCGGGCTGGATGTGTCCTCGTCAATCAATCTTGTCGACCTTCCGCGCTACGTGCGACGCTATACTTCAGCCCGGATTCGGACAATGGGATATGTGTGGGCTCCCAACTTCGCGGAGCCTGGCTCGGCACTGTCTCGGCCCCTTGCATCAGCGCAGACCGACGCCGGCGTGATTTTTGTAAATTCCAGAGGTGAAGCCTGGGTTGAAGAGGAGAGTCCCTTGCTGAAAACGTCCGGCGCGGGCGCGAGTGTTCCTGTTCCTGCGGATGCTCCTGGGGTCATGCGCCTCAGGAAACTCGTCCGACCATAAATAGTCACCGCCCGGGACGTGGTGTCGCCAAGCGCTTTCCAAACCTCCATGTCGTATAGGGAGAGGGGAGAAGCGCGGATGTGGCAACGGCTTGACGAAGTTCGATTTCTGCTCTTGAAGCGGCCCCGCCGGACGTCGCGGTGCTGGCTCTGCCCTGAGCAGCGGACGGCCGAGTGGAAGCGGCAGCTACGCGCGGAGCCGGGAGTGGCGCGGTTGCTCCTGCGCCGTCTGGTCGGGCCGCTCACGCTGTGGGACGAGGCCGAAGGCGGGCTGCGTTGGGAATCGGAGCCGAAGCCCGCCGAGCTGCTTGATGGACTTGTCCAACGTGTGGCGTCCCCAGCGGGATTCGAACCCGCGTTTTGGCCTTGAAAGGGCCACGTCCTGGGCCTCTGGACGATGGGGACACGAGGCGTGCGCCGCCGCGGCTCGGACGACTGATCCGAACACTGGATGATAGCAGCGGCGCGCCGATTCACCAAGCCCGCCGGGCTCAGGGCGCCTCGCCGCCGAGCGCCGACAGTTCCTTCTGAAGCGCCTGCAGCTCCGCCTCGTGGCTCTCCATGAACTGGACGTTCTCGGGCGAGACGTCCTTGGGCACCGCCTTGAGCAGCCCCTGCTTCTTCAGGCCCGCCACCATGCCGGCCTGGAGCGAGGCGAGGATGAATTTCGCATACTCGCGCGGCGCGACGTTTGCCGACCGCAGCCCGGCCATCAGCGGCGGCACCTTCCTGATCTCCGCCTCCATCTCGCTGAGCGATCCGGCGTCGCCGAGCGACGGCCCCTTCAAGGCGTCGGAGAGCTCTTCCTTGCGCGCCCTCAACGCCTCGAGACGTGCATCCTCGGCCTCGGTCGTCTCCGCCTTGCCCTCGAGCGCCTTGATATCAGTGCTGACCTTCGCGATTTCCTGAAAACGCGGATCGCCCTTCAGCTCGACCACCATGGCGCGCGTCGCCGCCGCCACCCGGTTGACCGTCTCCATCGTCAAACGATAGGACGCAAGTTCCTGACTGTCGGCGTCCTTCGCCTGCGGCGCCGGCGGCGCCACGCTGAGCAACGCCGCCGCGAGCAGTCCCCACACTGGTATCCCCATAGGCTCGTCTCCCTGAACTCGTTCCGCCGATGCCTCGCAGCGAAAACGGCGGGACTATATCGAAACGACGCGGAGCGCGTCCAGCTCAGCCGGGCGACGGCCGTGAGGTGGGAAAAATCTACGCGTGGCCGTGCTGCAGAATCGACAGCACGCGGCGGGGCAGGGGCCGGCCCGGCGCGAGCCGCACTACGGGAATGTGCGCCGTCGCCGGGCAGGTCGCGATGAGACGCCTGGCTTCGAGCGCGCCGATGTCGCCGAGCAACCCATCCATCAGAATCATGTCCGGCAGGCGGCACGACGCCTTGACGATCGCCTCGAACGCCGTTCGCGCCGCCGAGACGCGCGCCCCGGCCCGGCGCAGCTCCTGCTCGCGGCGCTCGCGCGACGCGGCGTCACCGTCGGCGATCAGAATATGGACCTGAGCAGGTACGCGGAGCCAGGAGTGCGAAAATCTGGTCCATGCGCGTTGGCGAATCGGACAGTTTCGTGGCTTTGGCTCGCATTGGGAAGCCCGGAGCAAGATCGCTGCCGCGACGTCAGCGGCGAACGATTCGATGAAGTCCGACCAGGATCAAAGCCCCCGACGCAAAAGCCATCATGTCCATGTCCGCGGCGACGCCGCCGCGGTCGAACGCGGCGAGCAGCACCAGGCCGGCGAGGCCGCCGAGCAGACCCGTGCCGCCGATCTCCGCGCCGACACTGATGCGGCTGCGCGGGCATCGATGGCCGTCCTTCAGATGGCCTCTGCAACGCGGACAGGTTGCCATGATCTTTAGATGATGACGCCGGAAGCGCCACCATAACACGGTGGTGCGGCGATCGGGCGAGGAACCGCGAGCGGCGACTGGGCCGGAGGCGCAAGCCGTGTGTCAGATTTTCCGGGGCGGTGCGCTCCACCTTCGCGGTGACGGCGCTACGGCGGACGGCCTCCGCGAGACGTGGGTACGGAGGCTGGTTACCCTAATGTTCGCCAGTTGGAACGGCGTTGCTTCCGGTTGCGAGCTGTGGATGAGCTCAGGCGTGCGGCTCGAGCGGACGGACGACGAGGATGCGTGACTGGTCGGCTTCGAAAACACGCAGTGACCTGAGCGGGTCGCCGCGGCCGCAGCCGCGCTGATAGAGAGTGACCGTCCACGACTCGCGCTTGACATGCCTCGGCCCCTGCCCGCCGCCGCCGAGGGTGCATGCTAGACTCTGGCCGGCCATGCCCTGTGAAGCCCGGTGGCCCCGGCTACTGCTTGCCCTGCTGCTGTCGGGTCCCCTCTGCCTTCTGGCCACGCCCGCTGCCCAGCAATCGCCGCCCAAGGTGGCCAAGTACGTTCCTGACCTGATGCAGTGGATCGCCGACCATTACGAGACCACCGAAATGTATCGCCACGGCGAGAGCGACAAGGCTCTCGAGTTGCTGGCAGCGCGCAGTATCGACGAACAGCGGCAGATCGTGGAGCGCATCCTCGGTGTGCTGGAGGTTCAGCTGAAGACGAGGGATCGGGTGTCCTCGAGCGTTGATCCTGCGAGCGTCTCGCCGCCGATGGAGGAATCGACAGCGCGGATCGATGCGTCCCAGCGCGGGCCCGGCGTTCCTTTCACGCAGCCAAATCAGATCGGACCGAACGCATCGACACAGGCTGCGGGAACGACGAAGTCGGTCTCGGTTGGAGGTCCCGAGTTCCGCTGGAACGTTCCGGCCACGAACGTCGCGGGCGGGCTGCACATGGAGGCGGCGCTGCGGGCTTACCGGCGCGACGACGCGACGTCGTCGCGTGAGACAGGTGAACAGATCAAGATTGCGGAGGCGTTCTTCGAGTTTTACGAACGTCACACCGGCCGATCCACCGAATCGCGTCGGTGGCAGCTGGCCGTCGGACTCACGGCGATGGCCGACGGCCGGTTCGGCTGGGCCGCTCGGATCCTCGACGATGCGTGCGCGCGATTCACCGACGATAGTGCGCTGCAACTGGCGTCGGGCTCGATCGACGAGACCATCGCGATGCTGCCTGCGAACGTCGCGCTCGAGATCCGCCGCATGCGCACCGTCCGGCAGCTCGAGGACAATCCGTTGACGGAGGAGGACGAGAGCAAACCGGGCCGCGTTCGCGGATCGATCAACCCTCTCGGTGAGGCGAGGTCGGCCCGCGACGACCAGTTGAAGCGTGCCGCGCAGGCCCTCGAGCGCGTCCTGGCGAGCGACCCCACGGACCTGGAAGCGACGTTGCGCCTCGCGCACGTTCGCATGCTACAAAAGCACGACCAGGCGGCCGCTGCACTGCTCGAGCCGATCGTCGCGGCCACCCGCACCCCGGCGCGGCGAACGGCCTATCTCGCCCGGCTGTTTCTCGGCGAGATTCACGCACGGCAACGCCAGCCTTCGCGCGCTGGCCTGCTCTTCGAAGAGGCGGTCAGGCTCGTGCCCTCGGGTCAGAGCGCATACATTGCGCTCCTGAAGCTCGCGAGGACCACGGGCAACCAGGAACAGGCGACCGCCGTGTTGCACCGGATGCTCGGCGCGCCCACGCAACCGGACGACCCCTGGATCGGCTACCGCTTCGGCCAGTTCTGGGTTCCGGACCCCCTCCTGGCGGAGCTGCGCAAGGGAGCGCAGACGCCTTGAGACCGAGCCTGCGCATCGCGATCACGTGCTCGGCGCTGGGGCTCCAGGCGTTATCCGCGGCGCCGCAACCGGCCCGGTTTCGCAGTTCGGCCGAGCTCGTTCTCGTGGACGTGCAGGTGCGACGCGGCAGCAATCCGGTCGCGAACCTCACGGCGGCCGATTTCGAGCTGCGCGACAGCGGCATCGTCCAGCGCGTTCAGGCCGCAACCTTCGAGGACGTCCCGGTCAGCGTGCTGCTGGCGCTCGACGTCAGCGGCAGCGTTCGAGGAGAGACGCTGACGCACCTCAAGACGGCGGCGCGCGCGGCGGCAACTGCATTGACCGCCGATGATCAGGCCGCGCTGCTGACGATCTCGGAGCGGATCCGGCTGGCAGTACCCGTGGGGCCGGAATCGGGCCGCACTCGACAGCGCCGTGGACGCGCTGAGCGCTTCCGGAGCCACGGCGCTGGGCGACGGCATTTACACGGCGCTCGGGCTGCGCAACGATGCCGCCGGACGTACTCTGCTGATTGTCTTCAGCGACGGCGTCGACACCAGCAGCTGGCTCGATCCGGCGGCCGTCGTGCAGGTCGCTCGTGAGACCGATATCGTGATCTACGGCGTCATGATGGCGCCGCCGCTCGTCGCCCACACCGGCGACGAGCTCCTGCCGGCCATTCGCCAGCGCGCGTCAGTCAATCGATGGTTCGACTCCGATCCGACGTTGTTCCCCGAGATGCTGCTCGAGCGGGTGGCGAACGAAACGGGCGGCGATCTGCTGTACGCCGGCGCTTCCCGCGATCTGCCGGCGGTGTTCGGCCGGATCGTCCGGGATTTCAAGAGCCGTTACCTGCTGACGTTCACGCCGACGCGCGTGCCCCAAACCGGCTGGCACCCGCTGGAGGTGAAGCTGAAAGGCCAGGCCGGCACGGTCCGCGCTCGACGAGGGTACGTTCGTTGACCCGACGCTATGCCCGGTGCCGCTGCCGGACGCGGCAGTCGCAAATCCGAAGCGTCAGCGAGTCAAGGTCAGGCTCAAGACCCTGCCGCCGGCTGCCTGACTCGACTCGAGCCGAGAGTTTCTGGCTCGCCCAGGCCCTTGACCCGGCCCGGCCTGCGGTCGTCGCGCTCGACTCGCGCAGGCACGCCGATGCCTGCTCCCTTGATACCTGGTCACAAGGGCCGGCCGAAGACGTGCGACAGGAACCTTGGCAGTTTGCCGTGATTCCGTCAGCCCTCCGCAGGGTGAGGTCACAGGGAGGTCACACTGGGCCAGAGAAAAGGCTCGCGTCAGAGCGGCGGAGCAGGACCGCTCGCTGAGACAGTTGCGAGCCACTCGAGCAAAGCCTCGCGTCCCTTCAACTCAAGCCTGTAAGGCATGAAAGCGGCGAACTGCGGATCTTCGATGATCCCTGGAGCGAAGGAAGACGTCGTCGTCACGATGCCCTTCGAGACGTTCGGATAGAGCGACAGGACTCCGACCATCGCCCGGACCTCTTCGGCTGTCACGACGTGGCCGGGGCTGTAGCGCTTGACCTGATCGAAGAATCGAATTGACCCGAGGGCCTTCGAGGTTGCGATGACATCGCGTCCCCGTCATTGCTTCGCGGCGTCACCGTGACCTCGAAGCCCTGTGAACGAGCGAAGGCCTCGTTATGATCGGCCGCGATGGAAACGAACGCCCGGAGCGCGCCATGCATTGGCTCCTACCAGTCGGCCTTGAAGCCGCTGCACTCTTGTGACCTTGGTGTGACCTTTGAGCGACTGCCTGACGCTGACGATTTGAGCCGTGACCGTAAATGGCCTGTTTGTATTTGTTTAGTTGGTGACCCGGGCGGGACTCGAACCCGCGACCCTGTGATTAAAAGTCACATGCTCTGCCAGCTGAGCTACCGAGTCATGTCGTGATGCGAAGCCGCGTCGAGCGCCGCACGTCGTGGCAGGAGAGCGATCTTACACCGTTCGGCGACAGACGAGCACGCGTCTTGCTTCCCGTCGCCACGGTGAACGCGATTTGCAAACAGGAGGTCACGCGATGCCGCCACGCGGAGTCACGGGTAAGAAGAACGCACGACAGTACGAACACGTCAAGGAGTCGGAGCTGAAACAGGGGCGCAGCACGAAGCGCGCAAAGCAGATTGCCGCCGCCACCGTGAACAAGCGGCGCGCCGCCGAAGGGAAGACCAAGTCGTCCGGCAGCCGCAAGTCGAGCGGCGGACGCAAGAAATCGGCCGGGGGACGGAAGACCTCGTCGAGCGCCAGCCGCAAGACCAGCAGCCGGAAGAGCAGCAGCCGCAAGACCAGCGGCCGGAAGAGCAGCGGCCGCAAGAGCAGCAGTGGCGGTGCGTCGCGGACCGGCCGCGCCGGGAAGTCGTCGTCGCGGAAGACCTCGCGGTCCTCCGCCAGCAAGAAGCGGTAAGGCTAGAGAATCTTCTGGCCGAGCGCCGAGCAGGCGAGCTCGACGCCGAGGATGGCCGTGATGTTGCGGTCGTCCAGGATGGGATTGACCTCGACCAGGTCCAGCGCCCGCAGCAGGCCCGAGTCGGCGACGATCTCCATCAGCATGTGCGCCTCCCGGTAGTCGAGCCCGCCCTTCACGGGCGTGCCGACACCGGGGGCGATCGCCGGGTCGCAGACGTCGAGGTCGAACGACACGTGCACGCCGCCGGTGCCCGCTCCCGCGATGGCGATCGCCTGCTCGATCACCGAGGCGATGCCGGCGCGGTCGATGTCCTTCATCGTGAAGACATGCACGCGCGACTCGCGCACGATCTGCTTTTCCCGCTCGTCCAGATTGCGGATCCCGATGAGCACGGTGTGCTCCGGCGTCACCGCCGGCGAGAAGCCGCCGAGCCCCGAGAGCTCCGCCGGCTCCGGACCGAGCAGCGCCGCGAGCGGCATGCCGTGGACGTTGCCGCTGCCCGAGCTCGCCGGCGTGTTCATGTCGCCATGCGCGTCGACCCAGATGAGCCCGAGCGGCCGGCGGTCGCGCCGGATGAAGCTCGCGGTCGCGGCGACCGATCCCGGCCGCGAGGCTGTGATCGCCGCCGAGCACGAGCGGGAAGCCGCCGCCATCGAGCGCGGCCAGCGACGCGGCGTAAAGCTGCTCGCACACCTGGGCGATGTCGCCGATGTATTTCTTGCCGGGATCGCCCGCCGACGTGGTCTCCGGGATCGGCGCGACCGAGATCCCCATCGTCCACGACCGCCACGCCGAGCGCCGCCAGGCGCTCGCCGAGCCCGGCAATGCGGAAGGCGGACGGCCCCATGTCGACGCCGCGGCGGTTGCCGCCGAGGTCGAGCGGCACGCCGATGATGTGAACGGGACGCACGGCGCGCACTGTAGCACACGCCCGCAGGTTGACGAGGACGGTAAATATCAGATACGCTAGGGTTTGCGGCGGCCACGCCCGGCCTTTCCGCTTAAGGAGCGCGCGATGAAGCGGTTCGATGTTGGGGCGCGGGTCGTAGAGCCCACCTACGGTCTGGGTCAGTGATTGCCGTCGAGGATGCCTACACGCGCGTGCAGTTCGACGAGCACGGCGTGAAGAAATTCCTCACCAGCATGTCGCACCTCGAACCGAGCGACGAGCCGGTCCCCGCCGGCCTGCGCAGCGGCAAGCCGCGCAAGAAGCGCACACCAAGAAGGCCGCGGCCGCCGCCGCCGCGGCCGAAGAATAACGAAAGCGGCTTTCGCCGCTACCGCTTGAGCGACACCGACATTCCCTCACCCGACGGCGACACGATCGTCGTCCAGAGGACGGTTCTGTCTGGATCGCGTCGAGGAAATCCCCCATCTCGCTGCGCTTGTTGACGACGTTGTGGGCGAGGAACAGGCCGCGCTTCGTCGCAGCCGCGGCGAACACCATGTCGAGGAACGCTTGTAGTCCTTCTTCCAGGCGTCGAGGAAGACGAAGTCGAAGGTCCCGGCAACTTTCGGGATCTGCTGGAACGCGTCGCCGGCGACGACCTGGACGATGTCGGCGAGCCCGGCGCGGCGGATGTTCTCGGCCAGCTCCTTCGCGCGAACCGGGTCG
Organism: uncultured Acidobacteriota bacterium; assembly: GCA_963750475.1. Classification (GTDB taxonomy): domain Bacteria; phylum Acidobacteriota; class Vicinamibacteria; order Vicinamibacterales; family 2-12-FULL-66-21; genus JALZOC01. Next base: position 3,151,030 of record CAVVQQ010000002.1, on the reverse strand, counting down.
TACTCGATCGTCACCAGCTTGCCGCCGGTCTCGCGCAGCCCGATGCCGATCCAGATGGCGCTGTAGCCGCTGGCGCCGCCGATCTCGAGCGCGTGCTTGGCGCCGCTCGAGGCGATCATCAGGCGCAGGAACCGGCCGTCCTCCTCCGATACCGCGAGCATGCCCTTGTCGTTCGCCTTGATCTCCGCCAGAATCTTCTGGACCTCAGGGGTCTGCGCCCGCGCCGGCACCGCCAGCATGCCCCAGACCGCCGCCGCCAGCATCACGCTCCGCACCGCCGCCCGCCACGTCTTCGTCATTCCTGCCCTTCGCTGTGAGTGTCGATCCGTTCCGCGCCGGCCGTCGTGTCCGGCAGCGACCTTCCGATCATAGTGCACTCCGCCGCGCGCGCCGCCGCGGCGCGGCCGTCGGCGATGCAGTCCGGAAGACCGACCGCTCGAAAGCCGCTGCCCGCGACCAGCAGGCCGGGATGGGTGCGCAGGCGCTGCTCGAGTCGCGCCACCCGCGCGGCGTGCCCGACTTCGTGCTGCGCGCCGGCGTCGCGCCAGCGGTCGACGCTCGTCAGCACCGGCGGGCCCGCGATCCCCAGCACCGACGACAGATCGCGGACGACATGTCCGACGATCGCACCGTCATCCGGATCTCGACCGCTTCCGGATCGTGCGCGCCGCCGATGAAGGCGCGCAGCAGCACCATGCCGGCCGGCGCGCGCCCCGCCCACTTCGACGACACCCACGTGCACGCGGTGATGCGGACGGTATTGGCCCGGCGCGCGACGACGAAGCCGCTGCCCGCGAGCGGATGCTTCACGGCCGCCCGCGGCCAGGCGAGCGACACGCTCACAGACGAGGCGTACGAGATGCCGGCGCAGATCGGCCGCGGCGCCGGCATCGATCGGCGCCAGCAGGCGCGCCGCGGCATAAGCCGGCGTGGCAAGAATCACCGCATCGGCGGCGACGTCGCCGTCCGCGGTCGACACACGCCATCTCGCGTCGGCCCCGCCGACCCGCTCGATGCGCGAGGCCGCCGCGCCGCAGCGCACGCGTACCGCGCCGGCAGCCGGCGCTCGAGTGCCTGGACCAGCTCACCCATGCCGCCGGCGAGAGACCGGAACGCGCCGTCGCCGCCGCGCGCCGGCCCGGTCCGCCCGAAAGCGCGCGCAGCACGCTGCCGCTCTGCGCCTCGGCGTCGACGAAATCGGGGGAACAGCGATTGCATCGAGAGCGCGTCGACGTCGCCGGCAGTGAATGCCGCCGAGCAGCGGCTCGGCGATGAGGCGCCACCGTGTCGCCGCCGAAGCGGCGCCGGAAGAAGGCGCCGACCGACTCGTCGCTCCGCGCCGCGCCGCCGCGGCACGAACGGCTCGACCGCCAGGCGCATCCGCGCCGCGACCGTCAGCAGATCGTAGCCGGCCAGCTCCCGCCATCGTCGTCGGGATCCCGAGCACCGACGGGGAGGGCAGCGGATGCAGCCGGCCGTGCTTCAGGATGAAGGCGGTGCGCGGCGGCAGGCTGGTGACGACGTGTGAGGCCAAGTCCGAGCTCGTCGCACAGCTGCGAGCGCCGCCGGCTTCTGCGCGAGCACCGATTCGGGGCCGGCTTCGATGGTGAAGCCGTCGCGCTGCTCGGTCCGGATGAGGCCGCCGGCCGCGGACGACGCCTCGAGCACCGTGAACGGCAGGCCGCGCTTTGTCAGCTCGAAGGCCGCCGCCAGGCCGGTGATGCCGCCGCCGACGATGATCGATGGCGTCAGGAGCGACGAGAGGCTCACGGTCCGGCGGCTCGCGCCGCGGCGTCACCTCGTGGACGTGGCGCGCGAGCGCCTGCACGTGCTCGAGCGGCGTGCTCGGCAGGACGCCGTGGCCCAGATTGAAGATGTGGCCCGGGCGGCCCGCCGACGCGGCGCAGGACATCGTCCGCGGCCGTGAAGACGCGGTCCATCGGCCCGAGCAGCAGCGTCGGGTCGAGGTTGCCCTGGATCGCGCGCGAGTCGGCCGATCACGTCCCACGCCTCGTCGAGCGGCTGCCGCCAGTCGACGCCAATCACGTCGCCGCCGGCTTGTCGACGATCTCGCCGAGAATCGCCGCCGTGCCGACGCCGAAGTGGATGAGCGGCACGCCGCTTGCCCGTGAGCGCCGCGAAGATCCGCGCGGTGTGGGGCAGCGCGAACTCGCGGTAGTCGGCGCGGCCGAGCGCGCCGGCCCAGGAGTCGAACATCTGCATCGCCTGCGCGCCGGCCTCGATCTGCGCCGTGAGGTAGTCGGCCATCATCGTCGGCGAAGCGGGCGCAGAGCCGGTGCCAGGCGGCCGGCTGCGCATACATGAACGCCTTGGTGCGAGCGTAGTTGGTGGAGGGGCCGCCTTCGATGGCGTACGAGGCCAGGGTGAACGGCGCGCCGCCGAAGCCGATCAGCGGGCACCCGGCCGGTCGAGCTCGCGGCGCAGCAGCCGGATCGTTTCGAGCACATGCCCGAGCGCCTCGCGCGGCTCGAAGCGCTGCAGCCGCTCGACGGTCTTCGGCTGTTCGAATCGGGCGTTCGATCGACGGCCCCTCGCCCTTGACGAAATCGAAGTCGAGGCCCATCGGGGTGAACGGCAGCAGCAGATCCGAGAACAGGATCGCGGCGTCCACTTCGATCGCGTCGACCGGCTGGAGCGTCACCGCGACGGCCAGCTCGGGCTGCGCGCAGATCTCGAGCAGCGAGTAGCGCTGCCGCAGCGCGCGGTAGTCGGCCATGTAGCGGCCGGCCTGGCGCATGAACCAGACGGGCGTGGCATCGACCGGCTGACGCCGGCAGGCGCGGAGAAATCGGTCGTTCACGCCACCAGCGTCCTGGCGAGGGCGACAGATCCTCGAGCCAGAGCGGCTTGAAGCGGATCGCTGCGCCGAGCGACTTCAGCTCGGCCTGGATGGGATCGGAGAGGAAATAGTCGCCGGTGACGATGGCGACCGGAACGTCGACGAGATGGGGCCTGGAGCGGATCGAGACGGAGAAACTGCAGGCCGTTGGTGATCGGCATCCGCATGTCGAGGATGATGGCGTCGCGGCCTGACGCTGTCGGCGAGCTCGAGCCCGGCTCTCGGCCGAGAGCGCGGTCGCGACGACGAAACCCTCGAGCTTGAGCATCCGGGCGAAGGTATCGGCGACCGATCGGTCGTCGTCCACGATCAGGATCGTGCGGGCGGCGGCTTCCGCCGGAACGCGTCTCGACCGGGGCGATCACCGCATCATTCTGAGGTGTAAAGACATCGGCGTCAAGAGCGAGGTCATGCGGCGGCCAAGCGCGGACTATACATCCGGGCTTGAAATCTGGCTACAATTGCGCGGTTATCTTCGGGCGTCCTTCAGGTTGGTTCGTGTCCTCGGGAGGTCATGTGAGCCCCATTCTGGTGCGCCCCGTGCGCGAGCAGCTCGAGCACGATCGCGTCATTCGGCTGTTGTCGGTGCGGCTGAAGCGCAAGGCTCGATGTCGTCGCCAATATTGGCGAAGCGCAGACGGTGCCCGTAAAGATTGGCCAGGTGCAGATCTTCCCGATCTGGTGCTGACCGCGACCGACCGCGGCCACAAGCTGATGGGAACAGTCGAGGTCGAGACCGCCGAGTCGGTGAATCATCTCGAGGCCATGGCCCAGTGGGCCCACCTGGGCCGCGCACGGGCCCCTTCCATCTGTATGTGCCGGCAGGGTCGGTCGATATCGCCAGGCGGCTGGCCGCGGAGAACGGCGTGAACGTCGCCGAAATCTGGAGCTTTCACACGCATCGGCGACCAGACCCGCTTCACGCTGGTGCACCGTGCCCCGGTGGAGACCCGGCGGCCGGCCGCCCCGCGCGCTGCCGGCCAAGCGGCTGCCCGTGCCGCGCGGCGCCGCGCCGCGACGCCAAGCCGGCCGGCCCGCAAGACCACGGCCCGCGCCGGGCGCGCCAAGCCGGCGCCGAAGCGCGCGGTGCGCGCCCAGAAAGGAAGTAGTCCTGCCGTACTCTCCGCTTCAGCCGCGACAAGCGCGGCTACGAGCACACGTTCGTCGTGCACGCCGACAAACGGCGGGGCAGGGCGCATTCCCGGATCCTCTATTGGTTCCGCACGCCGCCGGGGGTCCGGGTCGGCCGGGCCGCCGCTCGACGAGGATGCGATCCGCTCATCGAGGCGCGAACCCGGGCATCGAGTTCGACTGGACGCGCATCCTGAAGGGGCCAGAGATCACCCCGCCGCGACCGCAGCCGCCGCCTGAGCGGCGGGCGCGGCCCCGGCTTCGGGAAGTGCCGCCGCAACGGGAAGCGCCACCGCCATGGACCGCCCCGGTGGGGAGCGCCGGCGAGACCGCCGGCGGGGCCGCGGCGGAACCGCCCGCGCCCGTCGTCGCGGCCCCCGTGCCGGAGGCTGTCGTCGACCCGGCGCCCCTGTCGGACGAGCCTGGACCGCCGCGGCCGACCCCGGCCGTTGCCGCCTCGGCCCGGCTCGGGGTCGAGGGGCTGTCCCGCCTGCGGGCGCGGCACGCCGAGGTGCTCGCCAGGATTACCGAGAAAATCAGCGAGCCGGCCCGGCAGGAAGAGCTGAAATCCGAGGCCGAGCGTCTAAATCCCGATACGTGGGTGACCGACGCCGACGTGGCGGCCGGGCTCGAGGGCTACGAGACCGTGTTCGAGGCGTTGCGCGGCGTCATCGGCCATCGCCGCAAGCGCCGCCGTCGTCGCGGGCCGGACGAGGCGGCCGAGGGGCCGAACGCCGGGCCGGCCGACGCCGCGGTGGAGCCGGACGATTCGTCGGAAGACGCGTAACCAGCCTCTATAATCGAATTATGCGAACAGCTTCATTTTCACGAACGCTCGCCGCCGGCGCGGCGTGCGCGGCAGCCGCGCTGCTCGCGGCCGGCGTCACGCTGCGCGGCCAGGCACCGGCGCCGCCGGCCGCCCAGGAAGGCGTCCAGACGCCGGGCGGCGGGTCGCAGGGGACCGTCATCCGCCGCTCGCTTCGATATGGTCACGACCGACGTCATCGTCCGCGACGACTCGGGTCAGTTCATTGCCGACCTCAAGAAGGACGATTTCGAGGTCTTCGAAGACGGCGTCAAGCAGGACGTCCTCTCGTTCATGCTGACGCACGGCGGGCGGGTCACAACGACTCGGCCGCAGCCGCCGCCGCCGCCGCAGCAGGAAGGCATCATCCTGCCGCCGTCGCGGCCGACCAGCGACGCCTCCGGGCGCATCTTCGCTGATCTTCGTCGACGACCTGCACCTGGACTTCCGCAACACCGGCCGCATCCGGGAGCTGTTCAAGAAGATTGCGAAGGATCTGTCCACGAAGGCGACATGTTCGGCATCGTCTCGACCGGTCCGTCGTCGCTGTCGATCGACCTGACCTACGACCGCAAGCGGCTCGACGAGGCGATCGAGAAGATCTCCGGCGCCGGCCTGAAGCCGAACGACATCCTCGACACGCCGCGAGGGGCCGAGGGCCCGCCCGAGGTCCGCTACCGCGCCCACGTCGCGTTCGCCACCGCCTACGACATCATGGGAACCTCGAACAGGTGCACAACCGCCGCAAGGCGTTCGTCTACGTCAGCAACGGCTACGACTTCAATCCGTTCTCCGACACCCGCTAACAGAACGATCAGGCGCAGGCGCAGCAGTGACAGCGGCGGCTCCGCAGGACGGCAGCAACAGCAGTCGCAGGACGACACGAATCCGTTCATGCAGCCAGGGGAACGAGTTCGCGGACGCCGACCTGGCCTCGGAGCTCGGCGACCTGACGCGCGCCGCCAACCGCGCCAACGCCACCATCTACACCATCGACCCGCGCGGGCTGGTCGGCGGTCCGGACATCGACCAGAAGGTCGACATGATGGACTATCAGAATTACGTCACGAAGTCGCAGAACAGCCTGCGCGTCCTCGCCGAGCAGACCGGCGGCTTCGCGCCCGTCAACCAGAACGACTTCATGAAGGCGCTGAAGCGGATCGACGACGAGACCAGCGACTACTACGTCCTCGGCTACTACTCGTCCAATCCCGACCCGACGCAGCGCCGGCGCAAGGTGGAGATCAAGGCGAAGAAGCCGGGCGCGAATCTTCACTACCGCACCGAATACACGCTGCGGCCGACCAAGATCCCGGCCGCCCGCTCCGGCAAGTAACGAGTTTGTCGGTTTGTCGTTTTGGCGGCGCCAGCGCCGGCTGGCCGCCGGTATAATATCGGCTCGTCTTTTTGCAACCCACCCGCCTCGTACTACACGGAGCAAGACATAGATGATTCTTCGGCCCGGCAGGCTCATACTCGCCACTCTGATCGCGCTGACCGGGCTGGCCCCGGCGGCCGCGGTCGCCCAGGGCGTCACGACCAGCACCATGACCGGCGTCGTGATGGACGCGCAGGCGCGGACCGTGCCAGGGGCGACCGTCACCGCGGTGCACGTGCCCTCGGGGAGCACCTACACGGCGGTGACCAACAGCGAAGGGCGCTTCTTCATTCCCGGGATGCGTGTCGGCGGCCCGTACACCGCCACCGCGACGCTCGAGGGGTTCCAGCCGCAGGTCCAGAAGGACATCACGCTGTCGCTGGGGGTCGCCCAGGACCTGACCTTCACCCTGCCGCTCGCCGGGGTCTCCGAAGCGGTCACCGTGACGGCCGAGTCCGATCCGATTCTCAGCTCCGAGCGGACCGGGTCGGCGACCTCGGTCAGCCGTGAGACGCTGGCGCTGCTGCCGACCGTCTCGCAGCGGCTCGAGTCGATTGTCCGCCTGACGCCGGAGTACGGCGGCTCGATGTCGTTTGCCGGGCAGGACAGCCGGATGAACAACATCACGGTCGACGGCGCCTACTTCAACAACTCGTTCGGTCTTCGCAACACGCCGGGGGACACGAGCGGCGTCGCGCCGATCTCGCTCCAGGCGATCGAGCAGGTCCAGGTCAGTATCGCGCCCTACGACGTGCGGCAGGGCAACTTCGTCGGCGGCTCGGTCAACACCGTGACCCGCAGCGGCGGCAACGAGTTCCGCGGATCGGTCTATCGCAGCTTCCGCGACCAGAGCATGGTCGGGACCAAGGCCAAGGGGCTGGCGGTCAACCCGGGGACGTTTTCCTTCGGCAACACCGGCGTCTGGGCATCGGGGCCGGGTCAAGAAGGACAAGCTGTTCTTCTTCGGCAATTATGAGGACGAATCGACGACCAAGCCGGGGACGACCTTCGTCGCCAATAACGGCGCGCAGAGCGCCGGCGGCAACGTCACCCGCGTGCTGGCCTCGGATCTCGATCAGCTCAGCACCTTCCTGAAATCGAAGTTCAACTACGACACCGGCCCGTACCAGGGCTACGAGTTCTCGGTGCCGGCCAGGCGCCTGCTGGCCAAGGCCGACTGGAACGTCAGCAGCCACAACAAGCTGTCGGTGCGCTACAACCAGCTCGATTCGAGCACCGACCTGCTGGTCTCCGAACTCGAGCTCGCTCGGCTTCGGCAACCGCCGGACGCGCACCGACGCGCTCAATTTCAGCAACTCGAACTACAAGATCCTGGAGAACATCCGCTCCGGGATTGGCGAGCTGAATACGGTCATCGGCAGCACGATGTCGAACAGCGCTGATCGTCGGCTACACCACCCAGGACGAGAGCCGCGGCTATGTCGGGGCGATCTTCCCGCTGGTCGACATTCTGAAGGACGGCACGACCTACACGACCGTTCGGCTTCGAGCCGTTCACCCCGAACAACGAGCTCCGCTACAACACCTTCCAGGTGCAGGACAACTTCACCCACTTCGGCGACGAAGCATTCGCTGACCTTCGGGTTCAGCTTCGAGAAGTACCGGTCCGAGAACGTGTTCTTCTCCGGGTCGCAGAGCGTCTACACCTACAGCTCGCTCGAGGACTTCTACGCCGACGCCAACGGCTACCTGCAGGACCCGAATCGGACCGCGTCGCCGGTGCAGCTGCGCCGGTTCCAGGTGCGCCTGGAACAACATTCCGGGGGCCGACAAGCCGCTCCAGCCGCTCGACGTGAAGTATGCCGGCGTCTACGCCCAGGACGACTGGACGGTGACGCAGCAACCTCAAGCTCGTCGCCGGCGTCCGGCTCGACGTGCCGTTCTTCGCCAAGACCGGCTTCCAGAATCCGCTCGCCGATGCGCTGTCGTTCCGCGACGAGAAGGGGGCGACGGTCCACTACTCGACCGCCAAGCTGCCGGACCCGAACATCCTGTGGTCGCCGCGCGCCGGCTTCAACTGGGATCTGACGGGCGACCGCAGCACCCAGCTCCGCGGCGGCACCGGGCATCTTCACCGGCAAGCCGGCCTACGTCTGGATCTCGAACCAGATCGGCAACACCGGCGTGCTGACCGGGTCCGAGCAGCTCGACAACTCCGCCACCGCGCCGCTGCTCTCACGGCCGTTCAATCCCGAATCCGGACCGCTACAAGCCCGCCACGGTGACGGGCGCGCCGGCGAGCAGCTATGCCCTGGCCGTGACCGAGCCGGACTTCAAGTTCCCGCAGGTGTGGCGGACCAACATCGGCGTCGACCGGCGTCTGCCGTGGGGCATCGTCGGCACCGCCGATTTCCTCTACAACCGCGACGTCAACGGCGTCTACTACATCAACGCCAACCTGACCGCGCCGAGCACCACTTTCGCCGGCGCCGACGGCCGGCCGCGCTGGACGACGACCAACCGGATCAACAGCAACATCTCGAGCGCGGTCGTCCTCAAGAACCAGAACGTCGGGCGATCGTGGACACTGGCCGGGTCGGCGACGAAGAACCTCGCCAACGGATTCCTGCTGAAGACCGCCTACAGTTACGGGGAGTCGAAGAACACCGTCGATCCGGGGTCGATCGCGTTCGGCTCATGGAACAACAACCAGCACCCCGGCGACCCGAACAACCCGCCGCTCGCCTACTCGGGCGCCTCCGCGGGGCACCGCGTCTTCGTCGCTGCTGCCTATCGGAAGAACCTCTTCAGCCATGGCACGACCGGCGTCTCGGTCTTCTGGGAGGCGCGGACGATTGGGAACACCAGCTACACCTACTCCGGAGACCTGAACGGCGACGGCGGCACCAGCAACGACCTGATCTACATCCCGCGCGACACCTCGGAGATGAACTTCCAGCCGTACACGGCCGGGGGGCGGACCTTCACCGCCGCCGAGCAGGCGCAGGCCTGGGATGCCTACATCAACCAGGACGCCTACCTGAGCAGGCACCGCGGGCAGTATGCCGAGCGCGGCGGCGTCTTCCTGCCGTTCGTCAAGCGCATGGACTTGTCGCTCTCCCAGGATCTGTTCGGCAACATCCACGGCGCGCGCAATGGCGTCCAGCTCCGCGTCGACATCGTCAACGTCGGCAACCTGCTCAACAGCAACTGGGGCGTGGGGCAGCGCCTGATCAACGCGCAGCCGCTGATCGTTCCGACCGCGGCCCAGGGCGGCCCCGCCGATTCGCAGGGGCGGGCGCAGTACCGGCTGCGCGCCATCAACAACGAGCTGATGAGCCGATCGCTCGAGTCGACGGCGTTCCTGACCGACGTCTACACGTTCCAGGTGAGCCTCCGCTACACCTTCAGATAAGCAGGCGCTCGCCTTGTGCGACGACCAACGCCCGGACCTGGCGACAGGGACCGGGCGTTGTCGTGTCCGGGCCTGACGCGTGCGGCGTGGTCAGGGCGCGTCGCCGGCGGCTTCGAGGGCGCGGCGCGTCCGGGCGATGGCTTCCAGGAGATAGTGCTCGTCGATCTCGACGCCGACGAAATCAAGTCCCAGACGGGCGGCGGCGACGGCGGTGCTGCCGAGCCCGAGGAAGGGGTCCATGGTCAGGCTGGCGCGGGTCAGGCCGTGGAGCTTGAAGCAGTATTCCGGCACCCGCGGCGGGAACGTCGCGGGATGGGGCCGGTCCTTGTCGCGGTTCTGAATCGTCTCGTAGGGAATGAACCAGGTGTTGCCGCGGCAGCGCAGATTGCGGCCGGCGTTGTTCCACCGGTCGATGTTCGACGCGTCCTGGTAGGGCACGCCGATGGCGCGGCGGTCGAGCGGCGTCCGCGCTTCCCTGGTGAAGTGGAAGATGAATTCGTGGCAGTCGTTCACGAACCGGGGGCTGTTGATCGGCTTGTAGTGGCCGACGGCCAGGTCGCGATCGAGCGACGGGCCGCCGGCGCCCTTGTCGATGGCCACCGACTTGATCCAGTGAATCGTGTTCTGGAGCTCGAGGTGCGGCCGGACCGCCAGGCCGACGTCGATGCCGGTCCACGGGTCCGATGGCTTGGCGCCGACGTTCAGGAACAGCGACCCCTCGGTTTCGAGGACCTCGCGCGCCGCCGCGACCCACCGGCCGGTCCACTCCAGATACCGCTCCCTGGGGAGGGTGTCGTCGTAGGTCCGGTAACGGACGCCGAGGTTGTACGGGGGAGAGGTCACCATGACGGAGACCGAACGTTGCGGCAGCGCCGCCAGGATGTCGAGGCAGTCTCCGAGGAAAAACCGGAGCGTGCCGCGAGGGGTCTCGAGGGTGGTGTGCGGTCTGGGAAGCCTGGCTGGCTTCCTCGCAGGGGGCATCGCCGATCAGTGTAGCGCGCCTGGCCCCCGCTCGACGCGCGGATGTGCCGGGCCGGAACAGCCTATGACGCTTTTGCGGAGAGAACCGGCGAGCCGAATCGCGCCGCCGCCACCGTGTGATTGCGCCGATGCGCATGCTGGCTGCAGCCCGAGCCCTTCTCCTCGACGTAGGTGACCTCGCGGTTGGTGGCGATCTCGCGGTAGTGGCCGGTGACGCAGCCGCACCCGAGCGTGGTGAATCCGAGGAGACGAACGAGACTCATCATGCGAACCCCCGCAAGTCCCCGAGCAATTCCCGTACCTGTGGGGCGACGCCCGCAACCGCCTCGATGTCGTGCGGGGGTTCCCGTGCCGACACCACACTTCTGGCGGGAATCGTCAGAAGTGCGCGCCGCGGCATCGCGTATCGATCGGCGCGACGGACGCCACGAGGCAAGCGAGGTGGCACCTGTTGAATGCGTTCACCAAATCCTTGGATTGCCAACCATTCGGACCGCTGGCGAATGGACGCCGGAACCGCTTAGCATGACGGCAGCATGACGAACGTAATTGCCCTTGGCGTTCTGATGGTCACGCTCACCGCGAACGCGCCGCAGGGGACGCCGGCGCGCCCCGGCGGCGGCGTGACGGTCGGAGAGCAGCTGCTGCGCGAGCCCGCCGTGGCGGCCGCCGTTGCCCGCGTCAAACAGGACGAGCCGCGCGTCCTGGCCGAGCAGCGGGAATTGTGCGAGGTGCCGGCGCCGCCATTTGGCGAGGCGGCGCGGGGCGCGCTGCTCCGGACGCGCTTCGAGGCGCTCGGGTTGAGCGGCGTGCGCACCGACGCGGTCGGCAACGTCGTCGGGGAGCGCCGCGGCCTCGGACCGCACCCGCGTGTGCTCGTGACGGCCCATCTCGACACCGTCTTTCCGGAAGGCACACCGGTCACGACGTCACGGACGGGGGACGTGCTGCGGGGGCCCGGTATCGCGGACGACTGCCGCGGGCTGGCGGTGCTGCTCGCGGTCATCCGGGCGCTCGACGCGGCGCATCTCGAGACGGCCGGCACCTTGACCTTCGCCGGCACGGTCGGGGAAGAGGGCCTCGGAGACCTGCGCGGCGTGAAGCATCTCTTCGCCGAGCTGCGCGGACAGGTGGACGGCTTCGTGTCGATTGACGGTGCCGGACTGGGGATCACCGATACCGCGGTCGGCAGCCGACGCTACCGTGTCACCTTCGCCGGCACCGGCGGCCACAGTTATGGCGATTTCGGCATCGCCAACCCGATGCATGCGATGGGCAGGGCGATCGCGCGAATTGCCGATCTGCCGGTGCCGCGCCGGCCGCGGACGACCTACAACGTCGGGCGGACGGGCGGGGGCACGTCCGTCAATGCGATCCCGTCGAGTGCGTGGATGGAAGTCGATCTGCGCTCGGCGGATCCGGCGGCGCTCGGCGCGCTCGACGCCGCGTTCGGCAAAGCCATTGAGGCCGCGGTCGCCGACGAGAACCGCCACGGCGGCGGCTCGCGCGGCATTGAGGTCGACAGGCAGCTGGTCGGAGACCGGCCGGGCGGCCGCACGCCGCCGGGGGCCGCGATCGTCACGGCCGCCGTGTCGGTGACGAGGGCGCTCGGCAAATCGGCCACGCCAGGCGAGGGTTCCACCGACGCCAACATCCCGATCAGCCAGGGAGTGCCGGCGATCACGATCGGCGGCGGCGGGTCGGCTCACGGCACACATACGTCAGCCGAGGAGTTCGACGCGACGGATTCGTGGCTGGGCACCGCGCGCGCGCTGCTGCTCGCGGTGGCGCTGACCCGGTAGGGCGCGTCATCCATTACAGATCGGTCAGTCCCGCGTCCGAATCGTCACTCCGGCAGCCTTTTGTCCTCCGCAGTTCACCAAATCTCCTCCGGCGGCGCCATCGGTCTCGTGTATCCGGCCGACGGGCTCGCGCCGATACGCCTCTATGTGGCGCGAATGGCGGCCGTTAGAAGCCGTCACTCAACGACTCATGACACGTATGGCTGTGGTATCCGTCTTGAATGCGGACAGCCAGCGCGGGTTTCCGGAGGCTGGTGAAGCGAAAGACGTCATTTCATGGCTGCAGAGCTATATAACTTGTTGCCTGGGCGGGATTTTTGCTGTTACACTCGCAACCGTTCCACCCACTCCGCATCGGTTGTTTCCCAGCCGGCCGGTGCCTTTACAGTTGTCCCGGAGGGTTCGTGCGCCTGATTAAGTCCGTGCTGGTTACCCGTGTGTGCGCGCTTCTGCTGGGAGTGACGGTCTGTCTGCCGTTGACGTCGGACGCCGCCCAGAAGACACACAAACGGAAGCCGACTCCCAGCCCATCGGTTTCGGCGCGCCGCGCGGCGCCCCGTCCCGCCGCCAAGCCGGCCTACTCCGCCTCGGCGTCGCAGGCCCGCAAGGCGCGTCTCGCCCGCGCCCGGTCCGCCGCCCGCGCCCTCGAGTTCCAGCGCCTGCAGTCGATCAAGTCGCTGCAGGATGCGATGACGCCGCGCTACAAGATGGATGTCAACGGCGAGCGCGTCCCGGACGTGCGCGCTGCCGCCGCGATCATCTTCAACCCGGCCACCGGCGAAGTGCTCTGGCAGGAGAACGCGCAGGACAAGCGCTCGATTGCCAGCATCACCAAGGTGATGACGAGTGTCGTGTTCCTCGAAGACAATCCCGACCTCGAACAGACCGTCACCGTCGAGCGCGGCGATGTCTACGCCGCGTCGACGACGCACCTGCGGGCGAACGACCGCCTCAAGCTCGGCGACGTCCTGCACCTGGCGCTCATCGCGTCCGACAACGCCGCTGCACGGATCCTCGCCCGCGTTTCGCACGGCGGCACCGCGTCGTTCGTCGAGCGGATGAACGAGAAGGCGCTCGAGCTCGGCCTCGAATCGACCTCGTTTGCCGATCCCTCGGGCCTCAACCCTTCCAACGTCTCGTCCGCCTACGACCTGTCGCGGCTCATTTCGTTCGCCGCCTCCGACGAGCGGATCGCCCCGATCATGCGCACGGCGACCTACAGCTTCCCGACCGACCGCCGCACCATCAGCATCCACAGCACCAACCGGCTGGTCATGGGCGGCGACATCGACGTGCTCGGCGGCAAGACCGGATTCATCACCAAGGCGGGCTACTGTCTCGCGACGCTGCTGCGGCTGCCGACCGGCAGCCAGGTCGCGGTCGTGGTGCTCGGCGCGCGGTCGAACCCCGGCCGGTTCTGGGAGACGCGACACCTGTTCAACTGGATGTCGGAGAAGGCCTCGGCGCTCTTCGTCAAGCAGCAGGCGCAGCAGCAGGAATAGCCGGGGCTACTTGTAGCCCTTCTGCATGGCGGCGGCGTCGAGCGGCAGGGTCGCGACGCCGTCGACCGCCGGCATCACCGGCCGCGCCGCCCGGCGCGCGTCGAACGCCTTCAAATACCGCTCGCACACGTCGCACGCATACAGGCGGTACCGTCCGTCCCGGCTGGCAAAGGACGTCATCCGGCTCTTGTCGGCGTTCGCGCAGAACGGACAGGTGATCTGGTGAAAGTGCCACCGTGCCGAGCAGCGGCCGCAGATCAGGATCCGATCGGCCGCCGGCGTGATGACCGCGAAGTCCGGCTCGCCGGCGCAGAGCGGGCAGGTCCCGCCAATCCACCCGATCAGATCGGTCATCGCCATGATCGCGTCCGCCGAGCGGGTCAAGAAGGGGCGCATCGCCTGCAGGATGACCGGTTCGAGGCCGGCCGCTTCGGGCAGCATCGGCGCCGCCCCGGGCCGCGGCGACTCGTACCAGGAGCGCAGGACCGCCGGCAGCCGCTCGGTCTCGCGGCTGAGCGCCTCGACGCGCCGGAAGTCGCGGTCGTCGAGCGCCTCGTGGCTGCGCATCGCCGAGGCCGTCGCCCGCAGCAGGAACCGGAGGTCCCCCCACTCGATCGGCAGGTGCTCGAACTGCAGCACCGTCCCCCTGGCGAGCAGCCCGTTCAGGTAATCCTTGTCGAGCCTGATGGCCGGCAGCGAGACGCGTGACTGCACGCGCCGCTGCAGCTGGAGCAGCTCCACCTGCAGGTCCACCGCCGAAGCGAGATCGGGCTGCTCCTCTTTGAGCCGGCGGAGCGCCGCGATTTCACGGGATTCCGATCGGGCGGGAGGGGGAATCTGCGGTTCAGGCACGGCAGGATTCTAAGTCAACACGCCGGCTGGCCGCCACCGCCCCGCGCCCGCCTCAGAAGCGATACGCCGCTCCGACGCGTACTCGTCGCGCCGGCATGACGGCGGTGGGCATGAAATACTGCAGCCCCGAACGCGTGATCCGGGCGGTGACGACGGCCTCGTTCAGGGCGTTGAAAACCTCCGCCGAGAGCGTCACCCGGGGAAGGCGCGGCAGCGCCCGCGCGATCCGCACGTCCAGCCGGCGCTCCGCGGCGTAGCGCTGGCTGCCGCGCGGTTCGGCGAAGAGATCGACGCGGCGCTCGTTGACCCGCACCCCCAGCGTCCGCGTGAACGTCCGCCCGCTGTCGTACGCGAAGGCCGCCGAGACCAGCACCCGGAGCGGCAGCCGGTACGACCCGAACAGCCTGACCATGTGCGTCCGATCCGCGGCCACCCGCCCGGTGCGCAGCGGCTGGAATGCCGGGCTGGTGTTTGGACTGTCGTACTCGTCCGTCGTGCCGGCGCCCTCGCCGTCGACGTTGCCGGTGGTCTTCGAGACCAGCCACGAACCCTGGAGGTCCCCGCGCGTCCCGGCCGCGATCGCCGCCGTGACGGCAGCCCCTCTGAACGTCCGGAATGCCCCCGCCGGGTTGGTGATGTCGAGGACGTTGCCGGCAGGGGACGACAGTTGACTGTAGACATCCACCGTCGCGGTCGTTTCGTCTCCGGATCCCGTGAAGCCGTCCGGGCCTGCGTCCCTGACGGTGGTCTTGACGAAGCCGCCGCTCGTCAATGCCAGCTCATCGTCTACGAACCGGTCCGTCCGGCGATCGAGGCCGTAGACCGCGGCTGTCAGGTGTCGGCCGAAGCGGTGCTCGAGTCCGACGACGGCTTGCTTGAGCCGCGGTGCGGTCAGCCCCGCGGCAACGCGGCGATGCGTACCCGGTTCGAGCAGCGTCGGGACCGCGGTGGGCTTCAGCTGTCGATCGACCGGCCCCCCGAAGACCGCGGCGATGCGCGGGTCGGCATCCTCCAGCCGGGCCAGGCTGAGGTCGTCGTAGTACCAGCCGGTACTGTCCGCGAAAGATCGTCCGGCCGCTGCCGGTGGCCTGCCACGCCAGGCCCATCCGCGGCGCGATCGATACCGCGTCGTAAATGCGCGCGCCGCTGTGCCGGTTCGACGCGGTCGTCCAGTCGATCCGCACGCCGGGGTCGAGGCTGAGCCGCGAGCCGATCGTCCAGCCGTCCTCGACAAACGCCCCGAGGCGGCGGCTGGCGCTCTCCCGGAGTGCACCCTCCCAGAGGTACACGAACCGCGGCACGCCCGCCGCGGCATCAATCGCTCGGCCGCCCGGATAGCCGTAGTCGCTGCGCGCGGAGCTTTGCCCCAGCTCTGCCCCCGCCGCGAGCGCGTGAGAGCCGCCCGCCGCGCCGACCAGCCGCGACAGGCGGACCCGTCCCTGCTGCCGCGCCCGGCGCGCGGTGAAGAAATAGGGGGCGTTGACGGAGTAGTAATCGGCGGTGAGGTCGTACCACCCGGGCGTCTCGCCGTTGTACGGCGTCCGGTCGTCGGCCCCTCTGAACCCGGAGTAGTCGGCCTCGAACAGTGTGGCGGGGGAGACGACGCGGGTGAAGCGGGCGTCCCAGGCGGCCGTGGCGGCGCGCTCCTCGAGCGTCGCTTCGGGTGCCACGCGGGCGGACGCGTCGCGGGCCTGCGCGCCGTAGCGTTCGACGGTCACGAACGTCGTCACGGTGTCGCGGGCCGACCGGCGCCAGGTCGGCTTGAAGAGCAGCCGCGGTGAGATCTCCGAGGGGGAGCGTGCGCCGCTGGCCGGATAGCCGGCAGGCACCTGGCTCGCGTTCCGCAGCTGCGCGCCGGCGAAGAACCAGGCCTGGTCGCGGCGGAGAGGACCGCCAACCTGCGCCGAGGTCTCGACCGCGCGGTCCGTCCGCGGCGCGGCCAGCGCCGGATTGGCGGCCAGCACCTCTTCGGAGACGTTCGCGGAGCTCAGCGCCGAATCCCGGAACAGCGTCTCGGCCAGCCCATGAAAGGTGCGGCCGCCGGATCGATAGACGACCGCGGCGGCGGCCCCGGTGAAGCCGCCGTGCGCCGCGTCGGCGCCCGGGCCCGTCACGCTCAGTTCTTCAATCCAGTTATAGGCCGGCAGGACCCACGGCGCGCCGCGCTCGGGATCGCTCGCGTCGAGGTCCTCGATCCGATAGGCGTTTGCGCCGGCGCCCCGGTCGCCAAAGGCACTGAAGTCGGCGGCATCGAATCCCCGGCGCGAGTCCGATCGCGCCGAAGCCTTCCCGCGGCTCGATCGGGGTCGTCCGCAGCTCTGCGTCCGTCAGCGGCGTGGCGATAACGCCGTTGGCCGTCAGAAAGACGGGCACGTCCGCCTGGCCCTCGGCACTCGATCCGTCTCCCAACTGGAGCGTCGCATCGACCCGGAGCCGTTGAGCGGCATGCACCCGCACGGTGGCGGCGGCCTCCCGATATCCGGCCAGCGCCATCCGCAGCACGTAAAGTCCCGGCGGCAGCGCCGCGAAGCGATACACGCCGTCGTTGCCCGTCGTCACGGTTCGCGGGGCGATCAAGGCCTCGGAGTCGAGCGACACCGAGGCGCCGCGGAGCGGTGTGCCCGCCGGTCCCAGGACGTGTCCGGAGAGCGCGGCGGTGCCGGTTTGTGCGTCGAGGGCGGCGGTGAACAGGCCGATCGCCGCCGCGGCGAGCAGGAAGATCGATTTGGCGTGGCCCACGGTGCGGCAGTATGCATCATCGGGCTCGGGAGAGGTAATCCGGGCGATTGGCGGGATGCGGTTTGGAGATTGAACCTGGCCGGCGCGAGCAGGTAACATGAGCAGGATGTCCGAGAAGAAACGTTCCACGCCGAAGCCAAAAGCGACCGGCGGTCCGGAGAAGGCGAAGCCGACCGCGGCGGCCGGGAAGTCCGAGCGCACGACCGCCCCGAAACCCAGTGACCCGAAGGGGGCCGCGCCGCGGAAACCGGCCAAGAGCTCGCCGCCGGCAGCGGCGTCGAAGCCACCTGTAAAGGCCCCGCCTGCAAAGGCCGCAGCTCCGCCGGCCGCCGTGACGGCGAAGCCGGAAGCTCCGAAGACCGCGCCGCCGGCGGCAGCCGCGGCGAAACCCGCGACGGTGAAAGCCGCCCCGCCGGCCGCTGCGCCCCGGAAATCGGCTGGACGCACCACGCTGAAGGAGGGTGCCAGGGTTCCGGCGAACGCGGCCATCCCGCGTCCCCGGACGGAGGCGGTTCTCGCGCCAAAGGCGGCGCTCGACGTGGTGATGATTGCCTCGGAGGCTCACCCCTACGCCCACACCGGCGGGCTCGCCGAAGTGATGGCGGCGCTCTCGGACGCGCTCGGCGGGCTCGGTCATCGCGTGACCTTGATCCTGCCGCGCTACCGTTCCGTCCAGGCCGCGGGCCTGAGCGTGCAGCATGCCTCGCTGACGTTCGGCCAGCGC
The DNA here is from genome assembly GCA_963750475.1 of uncultured Acidobacteriota bacterium. Taxonomy (GTDB): domain Bacteria; phylum Acidobacteriota; class Vicinamibacteria; order Vicinamibacterales; family 2-12-FULL-66-21; genus JALZOC01. Next base: position 3,132,880 of record CAVVQQ010000002.1, on the reverse strand, counting down.
GACGTGGCAGTGAGTTTCCACACCGGCAGCGAACGCGGCGGCGTCACGCCGGTGTTCGTGGACAGCCCTGGACTTTTCGACCGTGACGGTCTGTACGGCGACGAGCACGGCGATTATCCAGACAACGCCTGGCGGTTTGCGGTGTTCAGCCGCGCCGCGCTCGAGTATCTGCGGATCCGCGGCACCCGGCCCTCGGTCATTCACGCGCACGACTGGCAGACCGGCCTGGTCCCGGTCTACCAGAAGATGCTGTTCTCGCCCGATCCGATCGTCGGCGGCGTGCCGGTGGTCTTCACGATCCACAACCTGGCCTTCCAGGGGGTCTTCCCGCCGGCCACGCTGCCGGCGGTCGGCCTCGGCTGGGAGGTGCTCGACGTCCAGGCGATGGAGTACTGGGGGCAGATCAGCTACCTCAAGGGCGGGCATCAACTTCAGCGAGCGGATCACCACCGTCAGCCCGAGCTATGCCAGCGAGATTCATCAGCCCGGAGCTGGGCTTCGGCTTCGACGGCATCCTGCGGCGCCGCGCCGCCGACCTGCGTCGGCATCCTCAACGGCGATCGACACCGAGCGCTGGAACCCGGCAGCGGACGACCTATCGTGCCGGCGACCTTCACGGCCGACGACCTGTCCGGCAAGCACGCGGCGAAGAGAGCGTCTGCTCGAGGCCGTCGGGCTGCCGGCCGACGCCGCGGCGGCGCTGGCCGGCCCGTCATCGGCCTGATTTCGCGCCTGACCGATCAGAAGGGCTTCGACCTGATTGCCGCGGCGCTCGACGAGCTGATGTCGCTCGACGCCTCCTGGGTGCTGCTCGGCAGCGGCGAGCCGCGATACGAGGAGCTGTGGCGGCGCTGGCGGCGCGGTATCCGCGACCGGGTCTCGGCGACGATCGGCTTCGACGAGCGGCTGGCGCACCTCATCGAGGCGGGCTCCGACATGTTCCTGATGCCGTCCCGCTTCGAGCCGTGCGGGCTCAACCAGCTGTACAGCCTGCGCTACGGCACGCTCCCGATCGTCCGGGCCACCGGCGGCCTGAAGGACACCGTGCGAGGATGCCGGCCAGGACGGCACGGGCGACCGGCTTCACCTTCACCCATTACACGCCCGGCGGCGCTGGTCGACGCCGTCCGGCGGGCCCTCGCGGCTCTTCCGCAGCCCGGGCGATGGCGCGGGATGCAGCGCGCGCGGCATGCAGCAGGACCATTCCTGGGACGCTTCGGCCCGAGAGTATGTCAAAGTGTACAGAGCGTTGACGGCGACGCGCTGGAGCGGTCCGGCATCAGCCGTAAGCGTTGCGCCGACAGACAGATAACGGATTGCAGATGTCGGCGGACCCCTCGCCGAACGGAGACAGCGCAATGGCATCCGAGAAGGTACAGACCCTGACGGACGCGAACTTCGAGCAGACCGTCAACCAGGCCGCAGCCCGTCCTGGTCGACTTCTGGGCGGAGTGGTGCGGCCCCTGCAGGCGGCTCGGCCCGACGATCGACGAGCTGGCCGGCGACTACGACGGCAAGGTCACGATCGGCAAGATGAACGTCGACGACAATCCCGCGACCGCCGATGCGCTTCAGCATCCGCGGCATCCCGACGCTGCTGCTGTTCAAGGGCGGGCAGATCGTCGAGCAGGTCGTCGGCCTGGCCGACAAGGACTCGCTCAAGAAGCTGATCGACAAGCACGTCTGAACCGGATCGACGCGACGCGGCTCCTATGATCCGCAACGTCATCATCATCGGCTCCGGCCCGGCGGGCCTCACCGCCGGCGCTCTACACCGCCCGCGCCAACCTCAAGCCGCTGGTCATCGAAGGGCTCGAGGCGGGCGGCCAGCTGATGCTCACGACGCTGGTCGAGAACTGGCCGGGGCACCGCGACGGGATCATGGGGCCCGACCTGATGGCCGAGATGCGGGCGCAGGCGGAACGCTTCGGCGCCGAGATCATCCGGGCCAGGTCGTCACGTCGGTCGACGTCAGCGCGCCACCCGTTCGTCGTCACGACCGCCGACGGCCGAGTATCAGACCGCGCGGCGCTGATCATCGCCACCGGCGCCTCGGCGCGGCTCCTCGGGCTGCCCGTCCGAGCGCGCGCTGATCGGCCACGGCGTCTCGACCTGCGCGACCTGCGACGGCTACTTCTTCCGCGGCCAGCCGATCGCCGTGGTCGGCGGCGGCGACTCGGCGCTGGAAGAGGCGATCTTCCTGACCCGCTTCGCCATCGCACGTCACGCTCGATCCACCGCCGCGACACGCTGCGCGCCTCGAAGATCATGCAGGACAAGGCGTTCGCGAACCCGAAGATCTCGATTCGAGTGGAACAGCCGACGTCGAGGAGATTCACGACGTCGACAAGGGCGAGGTGACCGGGATGGTGCTGCGCAACACGGCGACCGGCGAGCGCGAAGGAACTCGCGGTCGAGGGCGTGTTCGTGGCCATCGGCCACACGCCGAACACCGTCGCTGTTCACGCGGCCAGCTCGAGCTCGACGCCAACGGCTACATCTGCACCCACATCGGCACCCAGCACCAGCGTGCCGGGCGTGTTCGCCTGCGGCGACGTGCAGGACCACATCTACCGCCAGGCGATCACCGCCGCCGGGTCCGGCTGCATGGCCGCGCTCGACGCCGAGCACTATCTCGACGGGCTGCCGCAGCACCTGGGCGAGCTCAGCCGAGACTCGGCCGACTGGGCCGAGGATCGCTCGAGCGTCGGCTCGACCGCGATCGCCGCGGTGACCGAGTCTTCAGACTCGATCCACCCGCCGCCGACCGACCACGTCCTCGCCGTCGTAGAACACCACCGCCTGGCCGGGCGCGACGGCGCGTCTGCGGCTCGTCGAAGGCCACGCTCGACGCGATCGCCGCCCGGGCGCGGCTCGACCGCGGCCGCCGCCTCGCGATGCCGGTGACGGATCTGCGCCGTGACGCGCGCGCCGGCCGCCGGCTCGCGCCGGCGATCCAGTTGACCCGCGACGCGGTCAGCGTCGCCGCGCTCGAGCGCCGCCTGCGGGCCGACCGTCACGCTGTCCGTCGGCCGCGTCGATGCCGACGACGTAGAGCGGGATGGGCGAGGAGAGGCCGAGCCCCTTGCGCTGGCCGACGGTGAAGCGATGGACGCCGGCGTGCGTGCCGACGCACGCGTCCGTCGACGTCGCGGATCGGCCCCGCCGGCCGCCGGCGCCGCCGCGCTGCTCGACGAACGCGGCGTGGTCGCCGTCCGGCGACGAAGCAGATCTCGTGGCTGTCCGGCTTGTCGGCGACCGGCAGGCCCGAGCGCGCGCGCCTGCTCGCGCACCGCCGTCTTGTCGAGCGTCGCCGACCGGAAACATCGCGTGCGCGAGCTGCGCCTGGGTCGAGCGTGAACAGGAAGTAGGACTGATCCTTGGCCGGATCGAGCGCCGCGCTTGAGCACGATAGCGGCCCGTCGCCGCGTCGCGCTCGACGCGCGCGTAGTGGCCGGTCGCGACGGCCTCCGCGCCGAAGCCCTCGGCGCGCGCCGACGAGCGTCGCGAACTTCAGGTCGCCGTTGCAGTGGACGCACGGGATCGGCGTCCGTCCGGCGGCGTACTCGCTGACGAAGTTGGCGACCACCGTGCTCGTCGAACTGCGCGCTCGAAATTGACGATGTAGTGGGGGATGCCGAGGCGCGGCGGCGACGCGCCGGGCGTCGTGCAGATCGTCGATCGTGCAGCAGCTGCCGAACGCGGTCTCGCCGCTCGCGCTGATCGTAGAGCTGCATCGACAGCCCGATCGACCTCGTGCCCGGCCTCGCGCCAGCAGCGCCGCCGCCACCGACGAATCGACGCCGCCCGACATCGCGACGACGACGCGCATCGTGCACGCTCACGCTCCTCGCGACAGGCCGCGCGGTCAGGCTGCGCAGCTTGTCGACCAGCCGCGGGCAGCTTCGCGAGCAGCGACGTCGACCTCGCGCCGTCGGTGTTGCCGGCGCCGAGGCTGAAGCGGATCGAGTTCTGGGTGCGGTGCGACGGGCAGGCCCATCGCGCGCAGCACGTGCGACGGCTCGAGCGTGCCCGACGAGCAGGCCGAGCCGGTCGAGACCGCGATCCCCTCGAGGTCGAGCGCGATCAGCAGCGACTCGGCCTCGACGCCGTCGAAGCTGATGTTGGTGGTGTTCGGGCACGCGCGGATCGCGCGCGCCGTTGACGGCGGTGCCGGGCACGCGCGCCAGGATCGCCTGCCTCGAGCCGGTCGCGCAGCGCCGCCAGCCGGGCCGCCTCGGTCGCCAGCTTGGCGCGCGGCGAGCCGCGCCGCGACGCCCGAGCCCGGCGATGGCCGGGACGTTCTCGGTGCCGGCGCGGCGGCTGCGCTCGTGCTTGCCGCCGGTCAGGATGCGCGGTCAGCCGCGTGCCGCGCTTGATCCAGAGCGCGCCGGCGCCCTTCGGGCCGTTGAACTTGTGCGCCGAGAGCGACAGCAGATCGACGCCGAGCGCGCGCACGTCGACCGGGATCTTGCCGACCGACTGCACCGCGTCGGTGTGCAACAGCGCGCCGCGCGCGTGCGCCAGCCGCGGCGAGCTCGGCGATCGGCTGGATGGTGCCGATCTCGTTGTTCGCGTGCATCACCGAGACGAGCGCGGTGTCGTCGCGTCAGCGCCGCGCGTCAGCGCCGTCGGGCTCGACGATGCCGGTCGCGTCGACCGGGAAGCAGCGTCGTCGCGCCAGCCGCGGCGGGCGAGCGCCTTGAAGCGTGTTCAGCACCGCCTCGTGCTCGATCGCGCTGGCGATCAGGTGGCGGCGGCCGGTCGGCTCGAGCGCCTCGGCGGCGCCGCGCAGGGCGAAGTTGTCGGCCTCGGTGCCGCCGCTCGTGAAGACGACCTCGGACGGCTCGCCGCCGATCAGCGCCGCGACCGCGGACCGGGCGTCGTCCAGCGCGCGCCTTGGCCGCTGGCCGAAATGGTGGACGCTCGAGGCGTTGCCGAAGTCGTCGGCGAGCGCCGCGGCCATGGCCTCGACGACGGCCGGGGTCGACCGGGGTGGTCGCGTTGTGGTCGAAGTAGATACGCATCGGCTGATCCGTCCATTGTAGCATTCGCCGCTAAGTCTCAGCAGTAAAAGGACTAGACAGCGCTCCGAGGGCTTTCGTATACTGGCCGGACCTGCTGCCCCAGCCGACTCACGCCGATAGCAGACGCCCTGCGAGGTTCATCTTTCGGACAGTGTGGAGAGTGACTAATGTGGAAACGGGATGAAGCGGTCAAGCCGACTGCACCGGCGCGGCCCGGCGCCAGCGCCCGGCGCAGCCGCCGGACAGCCGCCAGCCGCGGCGCCGGCAGCGCGACCGCCAATCACGCCAGCGAGCCCACGCGCGGACATGGAGAGGACAGCTGTGAACATCGGGAAGTCCGTCGTCATCAAGGGCGAGCTCAACGGCAGCGAGGATCTGACCATCGAAGGGCAGGTCGAAGGCAAGATCGAGCTGCGCCAGAACGTGCTCACCATCGGCGCCGAACGGCCGGATCAAGGCGCAGGTCTTCGCCAAGTCGGTCATCGTCCTCGGCGAGGTCACCGGCAACGTCACCGCCGAGCGACAAGGTCGACATCCGCGACAACGGCTCGGTCGACGGCGACATCGCCGCGCCGCGCGTGGCGATCGCCGAAGGCGCGCACTTCCGCGGCAGCATCGACATGCAGAAGGCGGCCGGCAAGCCCGGCGAGCCGGCCCAGAAGGGCGAGCCGAAGGGCGGCCGAAGCCGAGCGAAGCCAGCCGCGACGCCCGGCCGCGCCGACCGCCACGGCGCCCGCCGGCGCGGGGCGATCGCACGCATCCGGACCGGGTGCGCCTGCGCGCGCCGCCCGGCCGTCGTTCCCGGTGCCGTCCGACCCATGCTGTCCGATCTTCTCCGCTGGGGCGGGAAGCGCCCCGCCAGCCGACCGACGCCGCGGCCGACGCTCCGGCGCCGCGCGGCGACGAGCCGTCTGTCGCCTCGAAGGCCTTCCCGAAGTTCCTCAACGCTGCTCGCCGCCAGCGCGAGTCGCCGGTCCTGCTCGATTTCGGGCCGGTGGTCGGCGGCAACGTCGAGCTTCTTCGGCGAGCGGCTCGGCTGCAAGCTGTTCATCGAGGATCTCTTCGCCGACTCGACCGGCACGCCCGCGCCGGCACGCTCGACGAGCTGCCGGCCGCGCTCGAGACCCGTTCCGGCACGCCGACGCGCACGCGTCGACGGCATCCTCTGCTGGGACTTCTTCGACTTCCTCGACAAGGCCGGCGGCGCAGGCGCTGGCGCAGCCAGATCGTCCGCATGCTCCGGCCCGGCGGCGCCGTGCATGGGCTTCTTCTGCACCGCCAGCGTCGACCGCGCGCGCCGTTACACCAAGTACGAGATCGTCGACGATACGCTGACCTGCGCCACCGCGCGCACGCCGGCGATCCGGCGGCGCGCAGCACGTCGCTCGCCAACCGCGACATCATCCGGATGTTCGACGGGCTGAGCGTCTCCGACTCGTTCCTCCTGAAGAACAACACCCGCGAAATGCTGCTCCGCCAGCCCGCCAACGACGCTCGCTGGCACCGCGATGCGCCCGCCGGTCATCGCGCTGCTGACCGACTTCGGCCTGCGCGATCACTACGTCGGCGACGATGAAGGGCGTGATGCTCGGCATCTGCCCCGACGCCGTCGCTCGTCGACATCACCCACGACATCCCGCCGCACGACATCCTCGACGGGCGCGCTCGCAGCTCGCGGCCGCCTGTCCGCTACTTTCCCGCCGGCACCATCTTCCTCGCGGTCGTCGATCCCGGCGTCGGCTCGGCGCGCCGCGGCGTTGCCGGCGAGGCCGGCGGACTATCGCTTCGTGGCGCCCGACAACGGCCTGCTCACGGCGGTGCTCCGGCGAGCGCGCCGCCGCGGCAGGTCGTCGAGCTGACGCGAGCGCCGCTACGCGCGGCCGACGGTCAGCCGGACGTTCGAGGGGCGCGACCGCTTCGCGCCGGCGGCGGCGTGGCTGGCGACGGGCGATCGCAGCTCGCGGCGCTCGGGCCGCGCGGTCGACGGACTGCAGCGGCTCGAGATGCCGGCGCCGCAGGTCGACGGCGACGGCTCTGCGCGGCGAGGTGCTGCTGCGTCGACCGCTTCGGCAACCTGGTCACGAACATCGATCGCGCGCGCCTTCGAGGCGTTCGCCGCGACGGCCGCGTCGCGGTCACGGTCGGCGGCCAGCGTGTCGCCGGCGTCGTCGCGCACCTACGCGGACATCGCGCGCCGGCGAGGTGTGCGCGCTGTTCGGCAGCACGGATCATCTCGAGATCGCGGTCAACGGCGGCAGCGCGGCAGCGGCGACCTGCGCTGTCGCGCGGCGCGGCGGTCGAGGTCCGGCCGTCGTGAGCGCCGGCGATAATCCGTTCACTCTGGAAGGCGCCATGATTGATTTCGATCTCACCGACGAACAGCATGCTGCTCGAGCAGTCGGTGCGCGAGTGGGGCGCGCGCGAAGTCGCGCCGCGCATCCGCGAGCTCGATCGCGAGCACCGCTTCGACCCCGGCGATCCTGCCGCAGATGGCCGAGCTCGGGCTGCTCGGCTGCTCGGTGCCGGAGGAATACGGCGGCGCCGGGCATGGACTACGTCAGCCTCGGCCTGGTCAGCGAGGAGCTCGAATACGTCGACACCTCGCTGCGCGTGATCATGTCGGTGCACGCCGGCCTCAACTGCCTGACGCTGCTGACGTGGGGCACCGAGGATCAGAAGCAGCGCTACCTGGTGCCGCAGGCGCAGGGGCACGAAGATCGCCGACCTACGGGCTGACCGAGCCGGCCGCCGGCAGCGACGCGCGCGGCATCCAGACGGTCGCCGTGAAGCAGGGCGATCGCTACGTCCTGACCGGCGAGAAGATGTGGATCTCGCTGGCCGACGTCGCCGACAACTTCCTGGTCTTCGCCTGGACCGACCTCGAGAAGAAGAAGCAGCGCGATCCCTCGGGCCTCAGCGCCTTCATCGTCGAGCGCGGCTTCAAGGGCTTCTCGAGCGGCACGCTGAAGGAGAAGTGGGGCATCCTCGCCGGCAACACCGGCTTCTTCAAGATGGACGAGGTCGAGGTGCCCGAGGAGAACCTGCTCGGGCGGCCGGGCGAGGGCTTCAAGATCGCGATGTTCGCGCTCGACCAGGGGCGCTACACCGTGGCCGCCGGCGCGACCGGCCTGATCCGCGCCTGCCGCGACGCCAGCGCCAGCTACGCGCAGGAGCGCGCAGACGTTCGGCGTCGCGATCGGCCGAGCACCAGCTGGTCAAGGAAATGATCGCGCAGATGGAGTCGGACTACCAGGCGTCGCGGCTGCTGTGGCTGCGCTCCGGCTGGCTGAAGAACCAGGGCCGCCGCAACACCCGCGAGACCGGGCTGGCGAAATGGTTCGCGACGGTCGCCTCCGAGCGCGCCGCCGGCGACGCGGTGCAGGTCCACGGCGCCAACGGCTACTCCGACGAATATCCGGTCGGCCGCTTCTACCGCAACTGCAAGGGCGCGGTGATCTACGAGGGCACGCGCGAAATCCACAAGCTGATGCAGGCCGACTACGTGCTCGGCTACCGCCAGGACCGCCCGACGCGCTGCGAGCTGCCGCCGTTCGCGGGGAGCGCAGTGGCAGCAATCGAGCCGCAGGTGACGTCAGTCTGGCGCAGAACCTCTTCGCGGTCACCGCCGCCATGCTTCATCGGCTTCACCGGCTTCACGCTGGTGATGCCGTTCCTGCCGCTGTACTTCCAGCAGCTCGGCGTGCACGACGTCGGCGAGATCGCGCTGTGGTCCGGGCTCAGCCTCGGCGTCACGCCGGCGCTGACCGCGCTGCTGTCGCCGTTCTGGGGCCGGCTGGCCGATCGCTACGGCCGCAAGATCATGGTCGAGCGCTCGCTGTTCAGCTTCATCTTCCTGATGGCGGCGATGGCCTTCGTCGACGCGGCCGTGGCACGTCTTCGCGCTGCGGGCGGTGCAGGGGCTGTTCGCCGGCTACGGCGCGCTGACGCTCACGATGGCGGCCGACTCCGCGCCGCGGGACCGCGATGGCCTCGCGATCGGCACCGTGCAGACCGCGCAGCGGCTGGGCCCGGCGATCGGGCCGATCATCGGCGGCGCCGTCGCGCAGCTGGTCGGGCTGCGGCATGCGCTTCCTGGTCACGGCGGCGTTCTACGTGGTCGCGCTGGTGCTCGTGTTCGTCATGTACGACGAGCGGCGGCGTCGCACCGAGCTGCCGAAGGACCGCGGCCGGCCGGCTGACGTTCCGCAACGTGCTGGCGTTCGAGAACTTCATCCTGCTGATGGCGGTGATCTTCGCGCTGCAGTTCGTCGATCGCAGCTTCGGCCCGGTGCTGCCGCTGTATCGTCGCCCGAGCTGGGCACCCCGCCCGACCGGGTGCCGCTGGTCGCCGGGCTGCTGTTCTCGATCGCCGCCGCGCGCCGGCGCGGTCGGCCATCACGTCTGCGGCATCGCTGCTGCGGCGCGCCTCGGCGCCGGACGGTGATCGCCGGCAGCAGCGCCGGCCGCGGCGCGGTCGGCGCGCTCGCCTACGTCTCGCGGCGGCGGCACCGGGCTGCTGGTCGCCGCGCACGCCGATCTTCGGCCTGGCGATTGGCATCTGCGACGACCGCGGCCTACACCGCGGCCGGCGCGGTGATCCCGGCCGTCGGCCCGCGGCGCGGGCTTCGGCTTGCTGACGACCGCCTCGCTGGTCGGGCTCGCGCTCAGCCCGATCGTCAGCGGCTTCCTCGGCGCGACCAGCATCCGCGCGCGTGTTCCTGCTCGACGCGCGTCGCGCTCGTCGCTGCTCGGCGGCCGTGGCCGTGCGGCTGATGGCCGCGACGCCGCTGCCGCGGAGCCTCGCGCCCGAGACGGCCGGAGGACATCTGATGGCGTGACGCGACGCGCGTGCGACCGGATCGCGACGCGGCTCGGACACGCGCGGCGGCGCGTGCTCGCGCGCCGGCGGGGTCGTCGCGTTTCCCACCGACACGCGTCTACGGCCTGGCGGTGGATCCGCGGCAGCCGGCGGCGCGTCGACCGGCTGTTCGGGTGAAGGGCGCGACCGCGGGCGTGCGCGATGCCGCTGATCGCGGCGACGCTCGACCAGGCGCGACGCGGCGGCGGTGTTCGGCGCGCGCGAGCGGCGGCTGGCCGACGGCGTTCTGGCCCGGGCCGCTCTCGATCGTCGTCCCGGCCGCCGGCGTGCTGGCGGCGGCGGTGCGCGGCCGCTGACGGCACGGTGGCGATGCGCGTGCCGGCCATGCGGTGGCGCGCGCGCTGGCCGCCGGCGCTCGGCTTGCCGATCACCGCGACCAGCGCCAATCTCGTCGGGCGAGCCCGGCGGCACGTCCGGCGACGCGTCGAGCGTCGAGCTCGCCGCACGCCTGGACGCGCGTGCTCGACGCCGGCGCCGCGCCGGGCGGACCGCCGTCGACGATCGTCGAGCTCACCGGACGGCGGTCCACGACTGGTGCGCGCCGGGGCGATTGCCGTGGGAGCGCGTGCTAACATTTCTCGCAGTGACGCGCCCTCGGCCGACGCGGCCGACGTCATCGCCGATCGACGCGAGCGCGCGGCGCTCGTCGGGCTGATCAGCGGCGCCTGCCCGCCGCTTCGACCCCGAACATTCGCTCGACGAGCTCGCCGGCCTGGCCGCCGCGGCCGGCGCCGACGGTCGTCCTGCGCGTCATGCAGGAGCGGCCCGCGCCGGATCCCGGCGACGTTCCTCGGCAGCGGCAAGCTCGAGTCGCTGGCGCGCGTCCTGCGCCGAAGCTCGACGCCGACGTGGTCATCTTCGACAACGAGCTGAGCCCGGCGCAGCTGCGCAACATCGAGAAGGCGCTCGACCGCAAGGTCATCGACCGCACGCAGCTGATCCTCGACATCTTCGCGCGGCGCGCGCGGACGCGCGAAGGCAAGCTGCAGGTCGAGCTGGCGCAGCTGCAAGTACCTGCTGCCGCGGCTGGTCGGCTCCGAGCGCGGCGCTGTCGCGCCTCGGCGGCGGCATCGGCACCAGCGGCCCCGGCGAAACCAAGCTCGAGACCGATCGCCGGCGCATCCGGCACCGGATCAGCGTGATCGTCGAAGGAGATCGACGCGGTGCGGCGGCGCCGCGCGCAGCTCGCGCGAGCGGCGGCACAAGGCGGCGGTGCCGACGGTGGCGCTGGTCGGCTACACCAACGCCGGCAAGACGACGCTGTTCAACGTGCTGACCGGCGACGACGCGGTCGCGTCGAACGCGCTGTTCGTCACGCTCGATCCGCTGGTCCGCCGGTCCGGCTGCCCGATCGCCGCGAGCTGCTGGTCTCCGACACCGTCGGCTTCATCGATCGCCTGCCGCATTCGCTGGTCGCGGCGTTCCGCGCCACGCTCGAGGAGGTGGCCGACGCCGACCTGCTGGTCCACGTCATCGACGCGTCGAACCCGGAGCGCGAACGCCAGATGGCGGCGGTCCGCACGGTGCTCGGCGGAAGTCGGCGCCGACACGGTGCCGTCGCTCGAGGTCTTCAACAAGTGCGACCGCACTCGACGACGGCGAGCGGGCGCGGCTCGCGGGCGCATCTACCCGGGCGCGCTGTGCGTCTCGGCGCTCACCGGCGACGGCCGCGACGACCTGATCGCCGCCATGGAAGCGCGGCTGGCGCTCGACACCGACGCCGCGTGCACGCTGGAGTTCGACGCGCGAGCGAGGAGTCGCGCGAGCCGGATCGCGCAGCTCTATCGGCTCGGCCGGATTCTCAGTCACGTCAGCGCCGACGGCCACGTCTCCATCGAGGCGGACGTGCCGCGGCGGCTGCTGCCGCGGTTCAGCGATCCGCCGTGGTGCGGCATGAGCACCGGAGCCAGTGTCGCGTATGCGGTCGCGACCGCTGGGCCGCGCTGGTCGTCGGCCTGTTCCTCTGTCTCGGTCTCGCCGGGGCCTGCGCGCAGCGAAGCCTGCCGCGGCGACCGCCGGGCCCGGCGACGGCTCCGCAGTTTCCCGATTTCGTCTTGCCGGCTGCCCCGGCCGGCCTCGGCACGCCGGCCGCCGTCGAGCGCCATCAGCGCGGGCTGGCAGTGGCTGCAGGCCGGCGATCTGCGCGCCGCGGAGCGCAGCTTCGCGGCCGCGCTGAAAGCGACGCCGGCTTCTATCCGGCGGAAGCCGGGCTCGGCTATGCCGCCCTGGCGCGCAAGGACCACGACGCCGCGCTGCCAGCATTTCGACCGCGCGCTGGTCGCCAACCCGCGCTACGCGCCGGCGCTGGCCGGGCGCGGCGAGGCGCTGCTCGCGCTCGGCGAGCGCGATCGCGGCGCTCGACAGCTTCGAAGCCGCGGTCGCTGCCGACCCGTCGCTCGGCGCGCTGCAGAGCCGCATCGACGTGCTCCGCTTGCGCGTGCTCGCAGGACGACGTCGCGGCGGCGCGCAAGGCCGCCGAGGCGGGGCAAGCTGGACCGAGGCGCGGCAGGGCTGTACCAGCGCGCCATTGCCGCCTCGCCGCAGAGCCCGTTCCTCTACCGCGAGCTGGCCGCCGTCGAGCGGCAGGACAACGATCTCGAGGCCGCGCTCGGGCACGCCGCAGAAGGCCGGTCGAGCTCGATCCCGCGGATGCCGCGGGCGCTGGTCACTGACTCGGCGAGATCCTCGAGGCGCGCGGCGCGCTCGACGCGGCGCTCGACGCCTTCGCAGCGGCGCTCGCGCTCGAGCCGAACGAGGCGCTGGCGACCGCGCATCGACGAGACTCGCGGGCCGCGCGGCGCTGGCCGCGATGCCGGCCGAGTACCAGGCGATCGCGAGCGCCGCCGACGGTGACCCGGGCGCAGCTGGCGGCGCTCATCGGCGTCCGGCTCGACCGCTGCTGCAGCGGCTCGATCGCGCGACACCGCGGTCGTGATCACCGACACGCGCAGCAGCTGGGCCGCACCGTGGATCCTCGCCGTGGCCCGCGCCGGCGTGATGGAGGTCTACGCCGAACCACACCTTCCAGCCGGCGCGCGCTGGTCCGGCGCGCCGACCTCGCCACGGCCGCGAGCCGGGTGCTCGCGCTGGTCGCCGACGAGCAGCCGGCGCTCGGCGGCGCGAGTGGCGCAGCGGCGCAGCGGCGCCGGTTCCCGGACGTGCGCGCCGGGGCATCTGAGCTACCCGGCGGTGTCGCTGGCGGTCGAGGCCGGCGTGATGACGCCGCGGCGCCGACGGCAGCTTCCAGCTGGCCCGCCCGGCGACCGGGGCCGAGGCGATCGCCGCCGATCGAGCAAGCTCGAGGAGCTCGCCGGACGCCGCGCGCCGATGAACCTGACCGCCGCCAACCAGCTCACGATCACTGCGGATGCTGCTGGTCCCGGCGTTCGTGATCCTGCTGCTGTACGGCCACCGCGGCTGGGCGCTGGTCACCTTCTTCACCGCCGCCGTCGACCGACCTGCTCGACGGCCTGATCGCCCGCCGGACCGGCCAGAAGACCACGCTCGGCGCCTGGCTCGACCCGATGGCCGACAAGCTGCTGCTGGTCACGATGTTCGTGATGCTGACGCTGCCGGACATCGGCTCGGCCAACCGGCTGCCGCTGTGGTTCACGGTGCTGGTCATCAGCCGCGACGTGGCGATCGTCGTGACCGTCGCGGTCGTCAACCTGGCGGTCGGCCGGCGCACGTTCCGGCCGTCGATCTTCGGCAAGATCGCGACCGCGACCTACGTCGCTCACCGGCGTGGCCGCGCTCTACTTCAACTACCTGGGGCGTGCCGTCGCCGGTGGTCACCGTGCTGCGTCTACGCCTCGCTGGCGATTTCGGTGATCTCCGCGCGCGCACTACGCCATGCAGGTGGTCAAGCTCGGGCACTGAGCAGGCTCGGGCCGACGGCCTGACGGCCGCGGCCGACCCGCTCAGAGTCTTGCGTGCCGGAAGTACTCCGAGCGTCCTGACGTCAGCCCTCCTCGAGCGTGCACCTTCGGCTCCCAGCCGAGCAGCGTGCGCGCCCGCGTGATGTCGGGCTGGCGGACCTTCGGGTCGTCCTCCGGCAGCGGCCTGTAGACGATCTGGCTCGTCGAGCCGGTCAGCCGGATGATGTCGCGGGCGATCTGCTCGATCGTCATCTCGTGCGGGTTGCCGATGTTGATCGGGTCGTGCTGTCCGATTCGAGCAGCCGGATGATGCCGTCGACGAGGTCGGTGACGTAGCAGAAGCTGCGCGTCTGCTGGCCGCTGCCGAAGATCGTGATGTCCTCGCCGCGCAGCGCCTGGCTCATGAAGGCGGGGATGGCCCGGCCGTCGTTGCAGCCGCATCCGCGGCCCGTAGGTGTTGAAGATCCGGACGATCTTGGTGTCGACGCCGTGGATAGCGGTGATAGGCCGTCGTCATCGCCTCGGCGAACCGCTTGGCTTCGTCGTAGACGCCGCGCGGCCCGATCGGGTTGACGTTGCCCCAGTAGGTCTCCTTCTGCGGGTGCTCGAGCGGATCGCCGTAGACCTCGGAGGTCGAGGCGAGGACGAAGCGGGCCTTCTTCTCCTTGGCCAGGCCGAGCGCCTTGTGCGTGCCGAGCGCGCCGACCTTGAGCGTCGGAATCGGCAGCTCGAGGTAGTCGATCGGGCTGGCCGGGCTGGCCCAGTGCAGCACCGCGTCGACCGGCCCGTCGACGTAGATGTAGTTGGTGACGTCGTGCTTGATGAAGAGGAAGTCGCGGTTCGCCAGGTGCGCGATGTTGGCGGTGGCGCCGGTCAGCAGGTTGTCGATCCCGACGACCGTGTGCCCGCGGTCGAGCAGCGTCTCGGACAGGTGCGATCCGATGAAGCCGGCGGCGCCGGTGATGACGATTCTGGACATGGTTCAAGCTTCCAGCTTCCAGCTGCCAGCTATCCGCGTTCCCAGCTGTCAGTACCGGCTCGCGCTGAGCGACTGCCACGCGAGCCGGTGCACTGACGGGCACGTCGGGCAGCTGGTAGCTGTCCTCAGTACGCATGCTTCTGGAGCCCGCGCAGGACGGTCAGCCACATGATCTTGATGTCGAGGCCGACCGACCAGTTCTCGATGTAGTAGAGGTCGTACTCGATGCGCTTCTCGAGCGACGTGTTGCCGCGCCAGCCGTTGACCTGCGCCCAGCCGGTGATGCCGGCCTTGACCTTGTGGCGCAGCATGTACTGCGGAATGCGGTGCTTGAACTGATCGACGAAGTAGGGGCGCTCGGGGCGCGGCCCGACGATCGACATGTCGCCGCGCAGCACGTTCCAGAGCTGCGGCAGCTCGTCGAGATCGAGCGTGCGCAGCCAGCGGCCGACCGGCGTGCAGCGCGGATCGTCGTCGCGCGCCCAGACCGGCCCGGTCTCGTCCTCGGCGCCGATGGTACATCGAGCGGAACTTGTAGCACGCTGAAACGCCTTGCCGTCGAGCCCCATCCGCTCCTGGGTGTAGAACACCGGCCCCGTCGAGGTGTAGCGGATGAGCGCGGCAGATCAGCACGAACGGCACCGCCAGCCCGACCAGCAGCGCGCCCGACGAGATGCGACGTCGATGGCGCGCTTGAGCAGGCTGTTGAAGCCGCGCAGCGGCACGTCGTTGAGGCTGATGATCGGCACGCCGTCGAGATTCTCGAGGCGGGCGCGCAGCGCGATGAACTGCAGCAGGTCGGGCACGACGTGGACGTCGACCCCTTCGCGGTTGGTCGCCTCGACGATGCCGAGCATCTTGACGTGCTCCTCGAGCGGCAGCGCGACGTAGACGTGGTCGATCTTCTCGCTGCTGGATGATCTCGTCGGCGTCGGCGAGCATGCCGAGCAGCGGCAGGCCGCGGTAGCCGATGTGATCGCCGCCGGCGCGATCGTCGAGGAAGCCGACGACCTTGAAGCCCGAGCTCGCGATGCTCGAGGACCTTGTCCGCGACCAGCCGGCCGAGCTCGCCGGCCCCGGCGATGAGCACCCGCTTCAGGCCGATGCCGGCGCGCCAGCGCCGTTCGAGCGCCTCGCGCACCAGCTCGCGCGAGGCGTAGGCGAAGGCGACGTTGATGATCAGGAACAGCGCCCAGACCGGCTGCGAGACCTCGTAGACGCCCAGATCCTTCAGCTCGTCCGGAACGTAGTAGGTCTGGAAATAGAGCGTGCCGACGATGCCGAGGACCACCGGCGAGGATGCTGCCGACGAACACCGCGAAGAAGTCGTCGACCCGCGACCGGCCGCGGCGCAGCCGGTAGCAGCCCCTGGACCTGGAAGGCGATCGGCACCAGCAGCCCGATGAACGGCAGCATGTCCACGTACTGCCCGAACGGCGGCTGCCCTTGGTGACCGGCATGAAGTGGTCGAGCGACGTCTCGAAGCGGAGCGAGGTAGGCGAGCGCGAAGGCCGCCATCGCCGAGCAGGGCGTCGGTGATGACGTAGAAGACGACGAGCAGGCGGTTGTAGCGGCGCATCATGACGCGACAGCTCCGCGTGCGGCGATCGCGCCGCGGCCGACGACGACCGCGGGAAATCTGGTCAGGAAGCGCTCGCGCGAGAACCGCTCGGCGTTGGCTCGCGGATCCGACTCGTCCAGGTCGAAGCGCGTGCGACGGCACGCGTCGAGCGCCGCCGCGAAGGCGGCTCGACCGAGCTCCTCGGCGACGAGCATGCCGGTCACGCCGTGCTCCACGGTTTCGCAGGCGCCGCCGGCGCCGAGCGCCACGACCGGCGTGCCGCACGCCTGGGCCTCGACCGGCACCATCCCGAAGTCCTCGATCCCCGGGCAGCAGCACCGCCGCCGCCGGCTGATACAGCGCCCGAATCTCGTCGTCTGTCCGCCAGCCCAGGAACTCGACCTCGGGTCCGGCCAGCCGCCTCGAGCCGCGCCTCGTTCGGGCCCGCGGCCGACGATCGTCGAGCGGCGCCCCGGCCAGCGCGGCAGGCCTCGATGGCGACGTCGATGCGCTTGTAGGGCACCAGCGCCGACACGATCAGGAACCGGCGAGTCGCGCTGTCCCGGATGCAGGCTGCAGGCCGGTAAAACGCTGTATCGACAGGCGGATACACGACGGTCGACCCGCGATTATAGTATCGGCGGATCCGCCCCGCAACATAGCGCGAGTTGGCGACGTAGCGGTCCACCCGGCCGGCCGTGTGCGGCATCCCACCGCGCCAGCCGCGCCATGACCGGCCGCAGCACCCGGCTGCTCAGCGCGCCGACCTGATCCGGGCCGAAATAGGTCGAACTGGTCCCAGGCGTAGCGCATCGGCGAGTGGCAGTAACAGACGTGCACCGCCGCGCGCGCGCCGGATCACCGACTTCACGGCGCAGTGGCTGCTGCTGATGACGAGGTCGTAACCGTCGAGGTCGAACAGCTCGACGGCGGTGGGAAAGAGCGGCAGATAGTGGCGGTAGCGCCGCCCGGCGCCGGGCAGCGCACTGCACGAACGAGGTCACGATCCGCCGGCGCTCGATCGCCGGCGAGACCGATGCCCGGCACGTGGACCAGGGTGTAGCAGCGTCGCGTCCGGGTAGAGCTCGCAGAGCGCCTCGAGGACCTTCTCGCCGCCGCGCATGCCGGTCAGCCAGTCGTGGACGAGGGCGACCCGCGGCCTCGGCGGTCCCGGCGTCGTCACTCGGCCAGCACCTCGTCGTAGATTTCCCGCACCCGCCGGATCGACCGCTCCCAGGAGAATTGCCGGGCCCGCGCCAGCCCGCGCTCGCGCAGGTCCTCGCCGCAGGGCCGCGTTCGGTGAGCACCCGGCGCATCGCGTCGGCAATCGCGTCCGGCTCGTCGGGATCGATCAGCAGCGCCGCGTCGCCGACGACTTCCGGCAGCGACGACACGTTCGAGGTGATCACCGGCGTGCCGCTGGCCATCGCCTCGAGCGGCGGCAGGCCGAAGCCTTCGTAGAGCGACGGGAAGACGAACACCGCCGCCAGGCGGTAGAGCGCCGCCAGCGTCTGGTCCGGCACGAAGCCGAAGAAGCGCACGTGCTTGTGCAGCTTGTAGCCGGTGGACGGCGCGGCGCAGCGTGGCGTACTTCGAGATCTCGTCGCCGATGATCAGCAGCTTGACGTGCTCGAAGCCGTCGCGCGCGCAGCATGTGGAACGCCTCGATCAGCCGCTCGAGGTTCTTGTGCGGCTTGATGTTGCCGGCATACAGCACGAACGGGTCGTTCAGCTGGTAGCGCTCGCGGACGCGCTCGATCTCCTCGGCGGGCGGCGGTTCGCCGAAGCGCTCGTCGATCGCGTTGTAGATGACGTCGATCTTCTTCTCGGGGACGTGGAAGTACTGCAGGATGTCCCGCTTCGACGCCTCCGAGACCGTCAGCACGCGATTGGAGCGGTGGGTCGCAGCCCACAGCGACGATCGGGCATAAGCGTAGGCCAGCCGGCTCGGCAGATACTGCGGAAACCGCAGGTGGATGCAGTCGTGGATGGTGACGACCGACCGGCACGGCGATCAGCGGCGGCAGCACGTAGTGCGGCGCGTGGAACAGATCGACGCGCTCGCGCCGCAGATCGAGCGGGATGCGCAGCTGCTCGCGGACCGAATAGGCCGGGGCCGGCTCCGGGACGGCCCGGAAGTTCTGCCCGAGCGTCCGCGACCGATGCGCAGTCCTCGGACGGCAGAGCAGCACGTACTCGGTCGTCGCGTCGAGGCGCGACAGGTGCCGCAGCAGGTTCCGGATGTAGGTGCCGATGCCGTAGTCGCGCAGCTTGCGCGCGTCGATGGCGATTTGCATCGCCCGCCGCGCCGGGACGGGCGGTCCGGGCGCCGGACGGCCCGATCGAGGGTAACCATTCAGCCGGATTCTACCGCGGGAGCTGCCCCTTGAGCCGCAGATAGAGGCGCAGCCCGCGAACCCAGCCGGGGTGGTGCTTCTCGTAGAAAGCGAGGTGGCTGCGCCGGTAGGCCGCGGCCGATCGCCGCCGGCGCCGACGCGCGCGACCGGCCGCGCAGGTGCATGACCTCGGCCGCGGGGGTGAACAGCACCCGATGGCCGCGCGCCGCGGATGGCGGCGCAGAAGTCGACGTCCTCGGTGTACAGGAAAAAGCGCTCGTCGAGCAGACCGACCGCCTCGGCGTCGCTGCGCCGCACCAGCAGGCAGGCGCCGCTGACCCAGTCCACCTCGTGCTCACGCCCGGTCGCGCGTCTCGACCCAGGCCGCCGCCGGCCGGACGCCGCGCCGGTAGAGCGCCGTGATCGTCTTCTGCCGCAGCTCCCCGAGCGGCGAGATCATCGGCCCGAACGACAGCTCCGGTTCTCCCCTCGGCGTCGACCAGCCGCGGCCCCGCCACCGCCGCCGCGGGGTGCGCGTCGAGCCGCGCGACGAGCGCGTCGACGGCGCCAGCCGGCACCAGCGTGTCGCTGTTCAGCAGCAGGATCAGCTCGCTCCGGGTGGCGCGGATGCCGGCGTTGTTTGCGGCGGCGAAGCCGCGGTTCTCGGGCTCCTCGATGCACCGTCACGGCCGGCCAGCCGCCGCCGTATCGCCGCCGCGCTGCCGTCAGATCGAGGCGTTGTCGACGACCACGACCTCGTGCGGCGTCGCCGGGGGGGCGTCGGCCAGCGACGCGAGGCAGTTCTCGACGTGCTCCCGGGCGTTGTAGCTGACGATGACGATGGCGAGCCGAGGCGTCAACGCGCGCGTCCCCTCGAGGGCCGCCAGCGTCTGGTCAGCGGCCCGCGTCCCAGGAGTAGCGCCCGAGCACCGCGGGCGCGGCGGCGAGCTGCGGCGCGGCGCTCGCCGGATCGCGCAGCATTCGCTCGGATCGCTGCGGCGGTGCCGGCGATGTCGCCGCTGCCGCACGTAGACTGCCGCGTCGCCGTACACCTCGCGCGCGACCGGCGTGTCCAGCACGACGATCGGCACCCCGGCGCGCAGCGCTTCGAGCGGCGTCAGGCCGAAGCCTTCGTACTCGGACAGAAAGACGAACACCGCCGCTCGCGCGTAGAGGCTGGCCAGTTCGGCGTCCGGGACGTAGCTGCGGAGATTCGACTCGTGCCGTCGACGCCGTGCGCCGCCGCCACCGCCGGCAGATCCTGTGCGCGGCCAGGTGCGGTTGTCGCCGACGATCACCAGCCGCGCCTCGGGAGTCGCCGATGTCGCGAGGGCGAAGGCGGCAATCAGGTCCGGCAGCCGCCGCCGGTTGAAGAGCGAGCCGACGTAACAGCACGAGCGGCTCCCGCGGCGGCTGGGCCTGACTCCCGGCGGCGACCGGGCGGCGCGACGCCCGGCGGGATCACCCTGATCCGCTCCGCCGGTCGACGCGCAGCTGGCGCTCCATCTCGCCGCGCGAGAATTCGGAGTCGGTGAAGACGACGGCGGCGGCCGCGGCGGCCGGCGGTCAGAAACCGGCGACGCGCAGCCCTCGCGGGCGCGAAACCACTCCGGGTGGGCGACGAACGAGATGTCGTGGATGGTCAGCGGCAAGCGGCATGCGCAGTGCCGAGCGGGGCGGTGTAGGCCGGCGCGAAGAAGACGTCGGTCGATCCGCCTGCACGGCCCGCCGCAGGTGCGTCTGTTCCCACCACGTGCCGCGTGCCGCGCGCCGACGACGCGGACCCGCGCGCTCTCCGGCGGAAGCTGCAGCGGCAGCGGTTCCGGCGAGTAGAGCAGGAAGTCGCCGTGTCCCGCGGTCGTCACGCGCGCGCCCAACGGCGCAGCAGTTCGCCGAGGTAGCGGCCCACCCCGGTGGCATCGCCGAGCAGTTCGCGCGCGTCGACGCCGATGCGGAGCGTCATGCCTGGTTCCGCCTGCGCGAGGGCGGCCGGTAGGCCTCGTAGAGCCGCGCGGCGGCG
Source organism: uncultured Acidobacteriota bacterium (assembly GCA_963750475.1). Lineage (GTDB taxonomy): Bacteria > Acidobacteriota > Vicinamibacteria > Vicinamibacterales > 2-12-FULL-66-21 > JALZOC01. Next base: position 3,112,200 of record CAVVQQ010000002.1, on the reverse strand, counting down.
GCGTCCCAGGAGTAGGCTGGCGGCCCTGGCGAGCCCGGCCGTCGTCATCCGTGCGCCGACCGCCGGCTCCGTCAGGACGCTGTCGCATCGCCGCCGCCATGGCGTCGTGATCGTCGGGGTCGACCAGAATGCCGGCGCCGCCGAGCACCTCCGGCAGCGCCCCGCCGTCGAGGCGACCACCGGCAGGCCGATTGTCATCGCCTCGAGCGCCGGCATGCCGAATCCCTCGTCGAAGGACGGCATCACCAGCATCGAGGCCCGCCGGTAGAGCTCCTCGCGGCGCGGCATCCTCGACGTATCCGAGCTGGTCGGACGTGTCCGTTCGAGCGCGACGCCGTCAATGGTTCGCGCTGGTTTCGATCTCCACCGGCCGCGCGCCCCGCCAGCACCAGCGGCGGGGTGGCGCGGTCCGACTTGACGCAGCGCCGCGTAGGCCCGCAAGAGCCCAGGCACGTTCTTGCGCGGCTCGAGGGTGCCGACGAACAGGATCGGACCGGCCGCCGGCGGCTGCTCGCGGCGACGCCACGCCCGGCGCGCCGGGGGAACAGACGACCATCCGGTCCGCGGCGACTCCGAGACGTTCGGCCACCACCTGCTGCGGTGTACTCCGACGAGCACGACCACGCCAGCGGCGCGGCGGGCATGCCGCTCTGCCAGCGACGGATAGTCGCGCCGGATCTCCGCCGCGGTCTGCTCGGGATCGATCCAGGAAGATAGAGGTCGTAGATGGTGACGAACTGGCAGGCCGCGCGCCGGCATCAGGAGCGGGTGCATGGACTGGGCGATGTCGACCGGGCCGGCGAACCACTCGACGGGCGGCCATTCGAGCCGGTGCCAGGCGCAGGTTCAGCAGCGACACCGGGATCCGGGCGTCGACCTGGCGGGCGCCCGGAACGAGCCCGCGGCGGCAGGCGGTCCTTCCAGGAGCTGGAGAACAGCGTCAGGCTGTCGCGGGCCGTGCAGGCGTGCCAGCGAGCGCCTGCGGCCATCTCGTGCGCGATACTCGCCGACGCCGGTCCGCTGGCGAAGGGCGGGCCGGTAGTCGATCAGGATGCGCACGCGCGCCGAATCTAGCACAGGACGAAAGCTCGGACAACCCCTTGCACGTTCAACGGATTGACACCATTTTTTGGGCTGTGCTAGTGTTAGGGGTTTTGCTGTTCGGAGGAGAGGCTGAGCGGATGAAAATTGCGGTCGTCGGAAGCGGGTATGTCGGGCTGGTGGCGGGCGCCTGCCTCGCCGAGAACGGCAACGACGTCGTCTGCGTCGACAAGGACCCGGCCAAGGTCAAGCTCCTGCAGCGCGGCAAGATCCCGATCTACGAGCCCGGGCTCGAAGAGCTGGTCCGCCGCAACCGCGCGGAAAAGCGGCTGACGTTCACGACCGACCTCGACCGCGGCGTCCGCAGCGCCCAGATCGTCTTCATCGCCGTCGGCACGCCGACCGGGGAGGACGGCTCCGCCGACCTGCAGCACGTCCTCGGCGTGGCGCGCGACACTCGCCCGCGCGATGAACGGCTACAAGGTCATCGTCAACAAGAGCACCGTGCCGGTCGGCACCGCGGCCAAGGTCCGCGACGTCATCGCGGCGCGAAACCACCCATCCCTTCAGCGTCGTCAGCAACCCCGAGTTCCTGAAGCAGGGCGCGGCGATCGACGACTTCATGAAGCCCGATCGCGTCGTCATCGGCGCCGAGGACGAGCGCGCCGCCGAGCTGATGAAGGAGCTGTACGCGCCGTTCACCCGCACCGGCGCGCCGATCATGATGATGGACTGCGCCAGCGCCGAGCTCTGCAAGTACGCGGCGAACGCGATGCTGGCGACCCGCATCTCGTTCATGAACGAAGTCGCCGAACGTCTGCGAGGCGGTCGGCGCGGACGTCGATCAGGTGCGCGCGCGCGGTCGCGTCCGATCGGCGCATCGGGCCCGTCGTTCCTGTTCCCGGGCGTCGGCTACGGCGGCAGCTGCTTCCCGAAGGACGTCAAGGCGATGCTGCAGCTTCGCCGCGACCAAGCGACTACGACTTCGCGATCCTCAAGGCGGTCGAGGACGTCAACGAGCGGCAGAAGCTGCGCCTGCTCGGCAAGATGCAGCAGCACTTCGGATCGCTCGAAGGGCAAGCGCATCGCGGTCTGGGGGCTGGCGTTCAAGCCGCGCACCGACGACATGCGCGAGGCGCCGGCGGTCCCGCTGATCACGGCGCTGCTCGACGCCGGCGCCAAGGTGCAGGCCTACGATCCCGAAGCGATGAAGGTCGCGAAGCGCATCTTCGGGATCGACGATCACCTACGCCGAGAACGAGCTACGACGCGCTCGACGGCGCCGACGCGCTCGCCATCGTCACCGAGTGGAACGAGTTCCGCGAGCCCGACTTCGCGCGGATGCGGAAGCTGATGAAGCACGCCGGTGATCTTCGACGGCCGCAATCATCTACAACCCGGACCAGATCCGCGGCTCACGGCTTCACCTATCTTCTCGATGGGCCGGCCATGAGCAGCGTCCTGGTCACGGGCGGCGCGGGCTACATCGGCAGCCACGCGGTCAAGGCGCTGGCGCGCGTCCGGCAGCGCGTCGTCGTCTACGACAACCTGTCGGCCGGGCATCCCGAGGCGGTCGCGGCATGCCGCGGCCGTCGATCGAGGGCGACATCCACGACACCGCCCGGCTGCAGGCCGCGCTCGCGCGAGCACGGGGTCGACGCGGTGATGCACTTCGCGGCCTGGCTGTCGGTCGGCGACTCGGTCCGCGACCCGTCGGCTACTACCGCAACAACGTCGGCGGCGCGCTGTCGGTGCTCGATGCGATGGTGGCGGAGAAGGTCGCGGCACCTGGTGTTCTCCTCGACCGCCGCGGTCTTCGGCAATCCCGTCGAGACGCCGATCACCGAAGACCATCCGAAGCAGCCGATCAACGCCTACGGCGAGACCAAGCTGGCGATCGAGCAGGCGCTGCCGCACTACGAGACGCGCCTACGGCCTGCGCTCCGTGACGCTGCGCTACTTCAACGCCGCCGGCGCCGATCCGGACGGCGAGCTCGGCGAAGATCACGTCCCCGAGATGCACCTCATTCCGCGGGCGATCGACGCCGCGCTCGGGCGCGGCACCTTTCAGCTGTTCGGCGACGACTACGACGACGCCCGACGGCACCTGCCTGCGCGACTACGTCCACGTCACCGACCTGGCCTCCGCCCACCTGCTGGCCCTGGAGTCGCTCCGTAGCGGCGGGCCTTCAACCAGCTACAACCTCGGCAACGGCCGTCCGACGTCGGTCCAGGACGTGCTCGACTCGATTGCCCGGGTCCTCGGACGGGAGGTTCCCCTCACCAGGGCGCCGCGGCGCGCCGGCGACCCGGGCGTGCTCTACGCCTCGAGCGCGCGGATCAGGCGGGAACTGGGGTGGATGCCGCGGTTCGAGGAGATCGACGTGATCGTCGAGACCGCGTGGCGCTGGCGCGAAGCGCATCCGCACGGCTATCTCGCGAAGGCCTCCACGCTGATGTCGCGGCTCTCGGGGCAGCTCACCGATCCGCTGCTCTCGGTCGTGATGCCGGTCGTACAACGAGCGCGACGACGATCGAGGAGATCATCCGCCGCGTGCTGGCCGTTCCGCTGCGCATCGAGCTCATCGTCGTCGACGACGGGTCGACGGACGGGACGCGGGACCTGCTCGCCCGCCTCGCCGAGGAGCTGACCGTTCAAGCTGGTGCTCCAGACCAGCAACGGCGGCAAGGGGGCGGCGCTGCGGCGCGGCTTCCAGGAGGTCACCGGCGACATCGTCGTCATCCAGGACGCCGACCTGGAGTACTCCCCGGAGGAGTTTCCGCAGCTGATCGAGCTCATCTGCGAGGGGCGCGCCGACGTCGTCTACGGGTCGCGGTTCCTCGGCCGCCACCGCGTCTTCCTGTTCACGCATTACGCCGGCAACCGGTTCCTGACGCTCGTCACCAACATCCTCTACAACACGATGCTGTCCGACATGGAGACCTGCTACAAGGTGATGCGCACCGACGTGCTGCGCTCGCTGACGCTCGCACTCGAACGGCTTCGGCATCGAGCCGGAGCTGACCGCGAAGATCTTCAAGCGCCACTACCGGGTCTACGAGGTGCCGATCACCTACGACGGCCGCGGCTACGACGAGGGCAAGAAGATCACCTGGCGCGACGGCTTCGTCGCGCTGTGGGTGCTGCTCAAGTACCGGTTCACCGAGTGAACCCGCTCCCCCGTCTGCTCGGCGTACGCCCGGCCGTATCGCGGGCGGTCTGATCGCCGCCGTCGCGGCCATGCTGCTCTATGCCGCCGCGTCGGCCGGCGCTCGACCACGCTCATCAAGCCGCTCACCGACGGCGTGCTGACCCACAGGTCCCGCCGCTCGTTCCGGGCGCCGGCCATGACCTGCGCGCTGGTGCATCCGCCGTGATGGTCGATCTACCTCGCCAAGGGGCTCGGCGCCTACTTCTCGAGCTACCTGATGACCGACGTCGGCCAGCGCGTCGTCCGCGACATCCGCAACCAGCTGTTCCGCCACATCCTCGACCAGTCGGCGGCTTCTTCTCGCAGCCGCACCACCGGGCAGCTGATGTCGCGGATCACCAACGACGTCAACCAGGTGCAGCAGGCGGTCTCGGAGACGATCGGCGACCTGATCCGCGAGGGGCTGGCGCTGATCGGCTATGCCGCGGTGATGTTCTACGTCGACGCGCGGCTGGCGCTGGTGTGCGTGACCGGCGCGCCGCTGGTCGTCTATCCGCTGGTCCGGCTCGGGCAGCGCGTGCGGCGCAGCGACCCGGCGCGAGCCAGGAAGAGCTCGAGCACCTCTCGCACGTCACCGCCGAAGCGTTCACCGGCCACCGCATCGTCAAGGCGTTCGGCGCCGAGGCGCGCGAGGCCAGCCGCTTCCGCCGACGCCTCGCAGCGGCTCTATCGCACCAACCTGAAGTCACCAGCGCGCGTCGCGATGCTGCCGCCGCTGATGGAGTTCCTCGGCGGCTTCGGCGGTCGTCGGCGCTCATCTGGTACGGCAGCACGCAGATTCAGCAGGGCGCAGCTGACGCAGGGGGAGTTCCCGATCGTTCGTCGCCGCCGCGTTCATGATGTACGGGCCGGTCAAGAAACTGAGCCGCGTCAACGCCAACCTGCAGCAGGCGATGGCGGCGTCGGAGCGCATCTTCGAGATGCTCGACACGCATTCCGAAGTGCGTCGAGCGGCCGGCGGCGGCGCCGCTGGCGCCGCTGACGCGGCGGCATCGAGTTCCGCAACGTGACGTTCGGCTACGACGACGGCCCCGGCAAGAACATTCTCCGCGACGTCTCGTTCGAGGTCCGCGCCGGCCAGATCGTGGCGATTGTCGGCCTCAGCGGCGCCGGCAAGACGACGCTGGTCAACCTGCTGCCGCGGTTCTACGACGTCACCGGCGGCGCGATCCTGGTGGACGGCGTCGACGTGCGCGACGTGACGCTCGCGTCGCTGCGTGCCCAGATCGGGATCGTCACGCAGGATACGGTGCTGTTCGACGACACGCATCGCCAGCAACATCGCCTACGGCTCGACCGGCGCCACCGCCGAGGCGATCGAGGCGGCGGCGCGCGCCGCGCACGCCCACGATTTCATCGCGACGCTGCCGCAGGGCTACCAGACCGAGATCGGCGAGCGCGGCCAGCGGCTGTCGGGCGGGCAGCGCCAGCGGCTGGCGATCGCCCGGGCGCTGCTCAAGAACTCGCCGATCCTGATTCTCGACGAAGCGACGTCGTCGCTCGACGCCGAGTCCGAGCTGCTGGTGCAGGACGCGCTGGCCAGAACCTGATGCGCAACCGCACTTCGTTCGTCATCGCGCATCGCCTCTCGACCGTCCGCCGCGCCGATGCGATCATCGTGCTCGAGCGCGGCCGGATCGTCGAGACCGGGCGCCACGAGGAGCTGCTCGGCCGTACCGGGCGGCGTGTACGCCAAACTGTATTCACTGCAGCTGTTCGAGAGCAGGACGGCGGAGGCGCCCGAGCGCGAGCAGGCCATCGACGTCTCGATGATCAAGAGCATGACGGGGTTCGCCTCGCTGACGCGCGAGGACGAAGCGGCGACGATCGGCGGTGACGATCCGGTCCGTCAACCACCGGTTCCTGGATCTCCAGCTGCGGATGCCCGCAGTCGCTGGCCGCGGTCGAGACCCGCCTGCGCGCGCTGGTCCAGCAGCGTCTGGCGCGAGGCCGGGTCGAGGTCGTCCGTCAGCGTGCAGCAGCGCCGCGCCCCCGCCCTCGAAGTGGAGCTGAACGAGGCGTTCCTCGCCGCCCTCGGCGGCGCCCTCGACCAGGCCCGGGAGCGGGGCTTCGTCACCGGTCAGATGACCCCCGGCGACCTGCTGCGGTTCCCGCAGGCGCTGTCGATACGCGAGCGGCCGGAAGAGGCAGGCGATGACGGGGCGCTGGCGGCCAGGGTCGAGGAGGCGGTGCAGGCGGCGCTCGACGAGCTCGACGCGATGCGGGTGCGCGAGGGCGGGTATCTGCGCACCGATCTCGAAGGGCGGCGCGGCGCTGCTGGCGGCGCTGTTCGAGCGGGTCGGCGGTGGCGGCCGAGCGCGGGCATGGACGGCCTGCGGATGCGGCTGGAGGCGCGGGTCCGGGAGCTGCGCGCCGAAGGCGCTCGCAGACGACGGCGCTGGTCGCGCAGGAGATCGCCAAGTTCGTCGGGCGGTCGGACATCACCGAGGAAGTCGTGCGGTTCCGCGGGCATCTCGAGCACTGGCGCGCGCTGTCGGATGGCCCCGAGCCGTGCGGCCGCAAGCTCGACTTCCTGCTGCAGGAGATGAACCGCGAGGTCAACACCATCGGCTCCAAGGCCGAGGGTCCGGCCGTCTCGGAGATCATCGTCGCGCTCAAGGCGGAGCTCGAGAAGATGCGGGAGCAGGTGCAGAATGTCGAGTGAGACGCCGGGAGCGCGCCGGCGGCCTGCTGTTCGTCGTCTCGGCGCCGTCGGGCACCGGCAAGACCACGGTGGTCGAGCGGCTGGTGCAGATGCGTGCCGGACCTGGCGATGTCGCGGTCCTACACCTCGCGCGGCGCCAGGGCGGGGGAGGCCGACGGCGTCGACTATAATTTCATCACCCGGGCGCGCTTCGAGGAGATGATTGCGGCGGACGCCTTCCTCGAGTGGGCGGACGTGTTCGGCAACCTCTACGGCACCGCGGCGGCCGACGCGGAGCGCGATCTCCGCGCCGGGACGGATCTGGTGCTCGTCATCGACGTCCAGGGCGCGCGCCAGGTCCGGCGCCGCTGCGCCGGAGGCGGTCGGCGTGTTCGTGATGCCGCCGTCGTACGCGGTGCTCGAGCAGCGGCTGCGCGGCCGCAGCAAGGACAGCGAGGCGGCGATGCAGCGCCGGCTGCAGACCGCGCGCGACGAGGTGGCGGCGTTTGCCGAGTACGACTACGTCGTCGTGAACGACGAGCTCGACGCCTGCCTCGACTCGCATGCGGGCGATCGTCGCTGGCCGAGCGCACGCCGGCTGCGTTCGGCACGTGGCCGCGACGCCGAGACGATCGTCGGGCCGGCCGCAGCTGTGGGGCTCACGCCCGACGGCAGCGTGATGCGGCGCCAGGAAGTCAGGCGTCCAAGCGGCGCATCGCGATGGCATGCCTGATTGCGCTTGGCGTGACCGGCGGCATCGGCGCCTACAAGGCGGTCGAGGTGGCGCGCGGCCTGCAGAAGCGCGGCCACGACGTCGCGGCGATCATGACGCGCTCGGCGACGGCGGTTCGTCGGCGAGGTGACGTTCGAGGCGATCACCCGGCGGCCGGTGATCACCGACCAGTACGCCCGCGGCGCCAACGCCGACATCGAGCACATCGCGCTCGCCTCCGACATCGCCCTGCTGCTCGTCGCCCCGGCGACCGCCAACGTCATCGGCAAGTTCGCCAACGGCATCGCCGACGACTTCCTGACCTCGCTCTACCTGGCGACCCGCGCGCCGGTGCTGATGGCGCCGGCGATGAACACGCAACATGCTCGAGCACGAGGCCGTGCAGCCGCAACATCGCGACGCTGAGGCGCGCGCGGCGTGCGCTTCGTCGATCCCGGCGAGGGCTACCTGGCCTGCGGCTGGATCGGCAAGGGGCGGCTGGCCGAGCCGGACGAGATCGTCGAGGCCGCCGAGCAGCGTGCTGCAGCCGTCGGGATCGCTGCTCGGACGCATCGTGGTCGTCACGGCCGGTCCGACCTACGAGGACATCGACGCGGTGCGCTACATCGGCAACCGCTCGAGCGGCAAGATGGGCTACGCGATTGCCGCCGAGGCGGCGCGGCGCGGCGCGCGGGTCGTGCTCGTTTCCGGCCCGTCGCGCTGCGCCGGTGCCGCCGGGTGTCGAGGTGGTGCGCGGTGCGGCAGCGCGGTCGAGATGCACGCGCGCCGTGTCGCAGCATGCCGCCGAGGCGGACATCGTCGTCATGGCGGCGGCCGTCGCCGACTACACGCCCGGACGGCGGCGCGGCGGCCGGCAAGATCGAGAAGGCGGACGGGCCGCTGACGCTGCGCGCTGGTGCGGACGCCGGACATCCTCGCCGAGCTCGGCGCCGCGCGCGGCGGCGCCGACCGCCCGGTGCTCGTCGGCTTCGCGGCCGAGAGCGGCGACCCGGTCGCGCGCGGCCGCGCCAAGCTCGCGCGCAAGGAGGTCGACCTGATCGTCGCCAACGACATCTCGCGCCGAGCGCGGCGGCTTCGACGCCGACGACAACGCCGTCACGCTCATCAGCCGCGACGGCGACGAGGCGCTGGCCGCTGGCGCCGAAGGCCGCGCTGGCCGCGCGCATCCTCGACCGCGCCGAGCGGCCTGCTCGCGCGGATCACGCGGTAGCCGGCACGCACGCCGATCGACAGAGTCCCAGTGCGACTCCATCGAACCAGCTCGCCGAACATCTTCGCTTCTACGAGAGCTCGGGCGTCACCGGCGTCAGCCGCGATGCCAGCGTGGCGCGGCGCGCGCGACCAGCGCCGAGCCGTGAGCCGGCGCCGACGCTCGCGCGGCCGACGCGACGCCCGCGACCGCGCCGTCCGGCGGCGACAGCGCGCGCGGCTGCCGGTCGTCCGCTGCGCGCGATCCCGGCGGAAGTGCTCGCCGACGATCCGCGCGGACATCGGCGACTGCACGCGCTGCAAGCTGCACACGCTCGGGCGGCACGCAGGTCGTCTTCGGCGTCGGCAACCCGACGGCCGAGCTGATGTTCGTCGGCGAGGCGCCCGGCGCCGACGAAGACGTGCAGGGCGTGCCCGTTCGTCGGCCGCGCCGGTCAGCTGCTGACCAAGATCATCGAGGCCATGGGGCTCGGCCGCGACGAGGTCTACATCGCCAACGTCATCAAGTGCCGGCCGCCCGGCAACCGCAATCCGGAGCCGGACGAAGTCGCAGACCTGCGAGCCGTTCCTGTTCCGGCAGATCGACGTCGATCGCAGCCGAAGGTCGATCGTCGCGCTGGGCACCTTCGCCGCGCAGGACGCTGCTCGAGACCGACGAGCCGATCTCGCGGCTGCGCGGCCGGGTCTTCGACTTACCGCGGCGCGAAGCTGATCCCGACCTTCCATCCCGCGTTCCTGCTGCGCAGCCCGGGCTACAAGCGCGACGTCTGGGACGACATGAAGAACGCGCTCGGCGCTGCTCGGCCGCCATCCGCCGGCCGCCGTCGCGCCGCCGCCAGCCTCCGAATAGGCGCTGATGCGCCTCGATCGCCGTCGCCGTTCCCGTTCCCGCGCTCGGCGCGCTCACCTACGTCGTCCCGGACGGCATGCCGCTGCCGGTCGTCGGCGCGCGCGTGCTCGTGCCGCTCGGGCCGCGCACCCTCACCGGCTTCGTCATCGACACGGCGGTCGCGACCGCCGGCCGACGCCCGCAGGCGTGAAAGCCGGTCCTCGAGGTGCTCGACGCCGAGCCCGTTCCTGCCCGCCGATGTCGTCCGCCTGGCGCTGTGGGTGGCCGACTACTACGCCTGCCGGGCTCGGCGAGGCGCTGGCGACGGCGATGCCGCCCCGCGCCTGGGTCGAGAGCGAGCGCTACGTGCAGATCACCGACGACGGGCGAGGCGCGACTCCTGACCGAGCGCGGCGCACGGCGGCGCCTGCTCGAAGCCGCTGAGCGGCGGCAAGCCGGTCCGCGTCGAATCGCTGGCGGCGTCCGGCCGCGCCGCCGCCCCGCTGCAGGCGCTCGAGCGGGACGGCCTGGTGGAGCTGACGCAGCCGCTGAAAGGGCAGCGCCGACGCCTCGCGGACCGTACGCGTCGCGAGCCTGACCGCGCAGGGCATGGAGGTCGCAGACCTCGAGGACGCGGCGGCCGACGGCCCGCGGCTGGGCGCCAGGCAGCGCGAGGCGCTCGACGCTGCTGCGGGGCGCGCCGGCCGGCCTGGACGACCGCCGACCTCGATCGGCACGGCATCGGCGCCGCGACGCTGACGCGGCTGGCGGGGCTCGGGCTCGTGGCATTCGCACGGCGCCGCGTCGAGCGCGATCCGTTCGAGCAGGCGGCGGCGCTGGCGGCCGGCCCGCCGCGGGCGCCGCATGTCCTGACCGACGAGCAGTCCGGCGCCTTCGAGCGGCTGCGGGCGCTGGCGGCGACCGGCGCCTTCGCCGCGGTCGCTGCTCCACGGCGTCACCGGCAGCGGCAAGACCGAGCTCTACCTGCGCCTCGCCGACGCCGTCCGCGCGCGCGGGCCGCGGCGTGCTGATGCTGGTGCCGGAGATCGCGCTGACGCCGGCCGTCGCCGGCGCTGTTCCGCGCGACGTTCGGCGAGCGCGTCGCCATCCAGCACAGCGGCCTCTCGGACGGCGAGCGCCACGATCAGTGGCAGCGCATCCGCCGCGGCGACGTCGACGTCGTCGTCGGCACCCGCTCGGCGGTGTTCGCGCCGCTGCGCGTCGCTCGGCCTGATCATCGTCGACGAGGAGCACGACGGCTCGTACAAGCAGGAGGAGAGCCCGCGCTACCACGGCCGCGACGTCGCGGTCGTCCGCGGCAGCCAGGCCGGGCGCGCTGGTGGTGCTCGGCTCGGCGACGCCGTCGCTCGAGAGCTACCACAACGCGCGAGATCGGCCGCTATCACGCTCGTGACGCTCGAACGCCGCGTCCTCGATCGGCCGCTGGCGGACGGTGCGCGTCGTCGACATGCGCGAGCGAGTACGCGCGCGGCCGGGCCGGACGTGATCCTGAGCAGCGCCGCTGCTGCGAGGCGCTGGCCGACCGGCTCGCGCGAGGGGAGCAGGCGATCGTGCTGCTCAACCGCCGCGGCTTCGCGACCGCCGTGTTCTGCCGCCAGTGCGGCGCGACGCTCGAGTGCCCGAACTGCAGCGTCTCGCTGACCGTCCACCGCGCCGACGCGCCGGGCGCGCTGCCACTACTGCAACTACGCCGCGCCGATCCCGAAGCGTGTGCGCGCAGTGCGCGGGCCCCTACCTCGAGCAGGTCGGCTTCGGCACCGAGCGCGTCGAGGCGGAGGTCACGGCGCGGTTCCCGGAGGCGCGGGTCGCGCGCGTCGACCGCGACACGATCCGCGAAGCGCGGCGCGATCGCCGCGCTGCTGACGCGCTTCGGCGCCGGGCGAGATCGACGTCCTGGTCGGCACGCAGATGATCGCCAAGGGGCACGACTTCCCGCGCGTCACGCTGGTCGGCGTCATCTCCGCCGACGTCGGCCTCGGGCTCGCCGACTTCCGCGCCGCCGAGCGGACGTTCCAGCTGCTCACCCAGGTGGCCGGCCGCGCCGGACGCGGCGAGCATCCGCGGCGAGGCGATCGTCCAGACGCTCTATCCCGACGCACTACAGCATCCGCCACGCCTGCCGGCAGGACTACGCCGCCGTTCTACGCCGAGGAGATCGACGCTTCCGCCGCGGCGATGCGCTATCCGCCGTCGGTCGCGCTGATCAACGCGGTCGTCAAGGCACGCACGCGCGAGGGGGCGATGGACGATGCCGGCGGAGATTGTGCGGGCGCTGCGAGTCGGCGGCGAGCGCCTACCGCGTGCTCGGGCCGGCGCCGGCGCCGCTCAGCCGGCTGAAAGGGGAGCACCGCGCGCAGTTGTTCATCAAGGGCAGCCACCGCGGCGGCGATGCGCCAGGCGCTGCAGGCGGTGCTGGCGCGTCCGACGCGCCCGGACGATCGCGCCGGCCGGACGCACGCGTCGACGTCGATCCCGTCGAGCGGTGCTGTAGACGGCTGAGCGGCGGTGCTCGACTGCCGAGCTGCTCCGATGCGAGCTCGATCGGCGATCGGGCGTGAAGCAGAGGATGAACATCACCAGCGCGAAGACCGCGACGGCGATGCGCCGGCCGTCGAGCGGCTCGTCTTCGTCGATGACGCGCGGGTGCCGGGGGCCGAACATGAACAGCATCACGACCATCATCAGCGTCATCACCAGCCAGCTGACCGAGAAGAAGCGTCAGCGCGACGCGCGGTGCCGACGGTGACGAGCGAGATCGAGCGTCGACCAGCGCCCGCAGCGTCGGCGTAGGTGATGTGCCCGCCGTCGAGCTGGCCGAACGGCAGCAGGTTCAGCGCCGTCGCCAGCATGCCGAACCAGGCGGCGAACACCATCGGGTGGATGTTGACGGTCGAGGCCGTCCGGCATCGTGGCCGAACACCAGCCAGGTCGCGATCTTGAAGAGCAGCGGCTCGCCGAGGACAAGGACGCTCGCCGTTCGGTCGGGGCGGCGACGACATTCGAGAGCGTCATGCCGACGAAGAGCGCCGGGACGAGCACGACGAAGCCGGCGATCGGGCCGGCGATGCCGATGTCGAACAGCACCCGCCGGGTCGGGAACGCCTCGCGGATCCGGATGACCGCGCCGAGGGTCCCGGTCAGGAAAATCAGCGGCGGCATCGGAATGAAGTAGGGCAGCGATCGCATCCACGTTGTATCGTCGGCAGAACAGGTAGTGCCCCATCTCGTGGGCGCCGAGGATGGCGAGGATCGTGCCGCTGTACCAGAAGCCGTGCAGCAGCAGGCTCCAGGACATCCCGACGGAGTGGTGCGAGAACTCCGACAGGAAGCTGGCGTAATGGGCGGCGCCGGCGACCGTGGTCGTGCCGAGGGTCAGCACGAACAGCAGGATGTGCCGCCACAGCGGCTCCTGGAACCTGGGCCGGCGGGCCGGCACGACGAAGGAGGAGTCGAACGGCTCGATCGGGAACGCCGTCGCCGGATACCCGGCGTCGTCTGAGGGATACGACAATCAGCCTCCGATGTTCTGGAGGTCCTTGCCGGGCTTGAAGCGGATGGTGCGGCCGGGCGGGATGCGCACTTCCTTGCCGGTGCGGGGGTTGCGGCCGATGCCGCGCTTGCGCGGCTTCACCTGGAAGACGCCGAACCCGCGCAGCTCGATGCGCTCGCCGCGCTGCATCGAGAGCCGCATCGCGTCGAAGACCGCGTCCACCGCCACCTCGGCCTTGACCTTGGTGATGTCGGCGATTTTGCGACACCTCGTTGACGATGTCAACCTTGATCATGCTTAGGCGCTCCTCAGGATGTTGTAACTACTATAGATATCGAGCACTTACGCTGTCAAGCTCGGTCGCTAAATAGACTTTCGCATGCCTACCGAAACCGCACTTACACGGACCCAACGGTCGTGCTGGTCGGCCGCCCGAACGTCGGCAAGTCCACCCTGTTCAACCGCATCACCGGCTCCCGGCGGGCGATCGTCACGGCCATTGCCGGGCACGACCCGCGACGTCACTGTCGCAGCCGGCCGAGTGGCAGGGCGTGCACGTTCAAGCTGGTCGATACCGGCGGGATGTTCGGCGCCAGCGAGGATCCGCTGCACGAGCTGGTCGTGATCGCAGGGCCAGCGGGCGCTCGAGACCGCCGACGTCGTCGTCTTCGTCGTCGACGGCCGCGAGGGGCTGGTCCCCGGCGACGAGGAGATTGCGCCGCGGCTGCGCGCCGTCAAGGTGCCGGTGCTGATGGCGGTCAACAAGACCGACGACAAGCGGGCGCGGGGCCGGGCGGTCGAGTTCTACCAGCTCGGATTCGAGCCGGTCGTCGAGATCGCGGCCGAGCACGGCGAAGGGGTCGGCGACCTGCTCGACGAGATCGTCCAGCGCATTCCCGAGAAGGCGCGAGGGGGAGGTCGATGTTCCGGAGGAGACCGCGGTCGCCATCGTCGGCCGGCCCAATGTCGGCAAGTCCTCGCTGCTCAATCGGTTGCTGCAAGGAAGAGCGGTCGATCGTCAGCGACACGGCCGGGCACGACCCGCGACACCGTCGACGCCATCCTGACCTGGCACCACCGGACGTTCCGGATCGTCGATACCGCGGGCATCCGCCGGGCCGGGCGCGTCGCCGCGCAGCGGCCAGCTCGAGTCGGTCAGCGTCATCCTGGCGCGGCGGGCGATCGGCAAGGCCGACGTCGCGGTCCTGCTGGTCGATTCGGCGGAGGGGGCGACCGATCAGGACGCGGCGATCGCCGGCGAAGCCGAGAAGGCCGGGCTGCGGCATCATCATCGCCGCCAACAAGTGGGACCTGATGAAGGGGCGGGGGACGGACTTCTCGAAGACCTTCGACGAGAGCTGCGGCAGCAGATGAAGTTCCTGGACTACGCGCCGATCCTGCACATCTCGGCGCTCGACCGGCGAGCGGACGCCCAAGGTGCTCGAGACGATCGACGCGGTGGCCGCGGCGCGGTCGAAGCGGGTCACGACCGGCGAGCTGAACCGGTTCGTCCAGACGGTGACCGCGTCGCACCCGCCGGCCAGCCCCGGCCGCCGGCAGGTGCGGATCCTCTATGCGGCGCAGACCAGCGTCGACGCCGCCGACGTTCGTGTTCTTCACCAACGTCGCGACCGAGTTCCACTTCTCCTACGAGCGGTTCCTGGTCAACCGCCTGCGCGAGACGTTCGGCCTGGTCGGGACGCCGATCAGGCTGCAGGTCAGACGCCGCGAGCGGTAGCGCAGCGAACGACTGCCAAGCGCCGCGGCGGGTCCTGTCCGCGACCAGCCCCAGTTGGTGCTCGGCGCAAAGCGCTCGTCACGGGTGTCGCCTGCGCGCCAACCGGGGCGGCCCCGTTCGCGGCCACCCGCGACCGGCGCTCTCAAATCAACAGGGCAGCACTGCTTACTTGCCTGCCCCGGGGCTCTTCCCCGCGGGCTTCGGCATCGCGGCGGTCGGCACCATGATGTGCGCGTATTTGGTGCCTTTCCACATCACGAACGGTCCGCCGCCGTGCGGATCGGTCGGCAGCGCGGCGAGCTGGGCGGCGTCCGGCGTCAGGATCATCACGTGGGCCGGGCTGACCACCCACTGGTTGTCGCTGGTGGCAGCGGTGGCGAACGGGTCGGTGTTGCTGGCCCCCTTGTCCCCCTGCAGCATGTAGCCGATGCCGACGCCCTTGGTCTCCGGGTCCTTCTTCGTCATGTAGGCGTTGACCCAGTTCTGCCATTCCTTGTCGAGACACATCACCTCTGGGGCCGCCATGCACATCCAGCCGTTGGTGCCGGCCCTGAGCTGCTTCATCGTGCCGTCGGGCCCCGGCTCCATCACGGCGGCGTCGCGGCTGATGTCGGCCGGCGCCGCGCTCATCGCCAGCTTGATCTTGGCGGCATCGGACATGGTCGACGTCTTTGCCGCCGGCATGGCCTGGTGGCCGGCGGGAGCCGGGGGCTTCGACGACGGGGGTGTGTCGGGGGTCTGCGCGGTGAGCGCCAGCCCGGCGACCAGGAGGCCTCCCGTTACCAGAGCGACTGTCTTGCGCACGTGTCCCTCCTCGGAAAGGTGTCTCGCGTACGGCTAATGTGGGCCTGTCGAGGTACGCTGTCAAGCCGATGCCTGCGACTCCGGCGATCGTCTCTGATATACTGCCGGCACGCCCCCGATGACCGGTGTGACAACCGTCGAGATTCCGAATCGATCGCTGTTCCGGCAGCCTGAGGTGTGTGAGATAGCCCAGGTGCAGCCGTATGTACTGCGCTCCTGGGAGGCGGAGTTTCCCGACCTGGGTGTGGCCAAGACCGAGGGCGGGCCGCGGGTCTACCGGCGGGCGGACGTCGAGTTCGTGCTCCGGATCAAGCACCTGTTGTTTGTCGAGGGGCTGACGCTGGCGGGTGCCCGCCGCAAGCTGGTGGGGGAGCGGCCGCCCGAGCCGGCGGCGGAGGCCGGCCTCGAGGATCTGGACCGGCTGGTCGGCAGCGACGCCCGCGAGCGGATCCTGCAGGTCAAGCGCGGCCTGCACGAGATCGCGGCACTTCTCGCGCGCAACCCGCAGGAGCCGTCCACCGCGGACAACCTGTTCGCGCTGGAGGCGAAAGCGCCGAAGCGGGCGGCGAAGAAGAAGCGGTAGTTCGTTTTCGGGATGTGGCGCAGCCTGGTAGCGCACCTGACTGGGGGTCAGGGGGTCGCTGGTTCGAATCCAGTCATCCCGACCAATTCAATGGGCCTGTTCGAGGAATCGGACAGGCCCATTTTGCTGTGGGGCGACCGACTCGTCGATTACGTTCACTGGCGCTGTTCTCCAGTAACGATCGGTCCGAAAGCCGGCAGCTCCTTCAGCTTGAAGAGGCGCTTGCCGCGGCCGCCGCGCTCCGACATGCGGTCGCCAAGCCGCGAGGCGACCAGCCCTTTCTGCTCGAGCCGCTTCAGCGCAACGTAGCCCGTACGCGCGCGACCTCGCGCCCGCTCCGCGCGCTCGCCTCATCGAGGACCGGGATGCCGTAAGCATCCTTCCCGAGGCGGAGAATCGCCAGCCGCACCAGGTGCCCCCTTCCCCGGATCGGTCCACGCGATGTAGATTCAGCGTGCTGCAACCATTGACGGCCGGTCAACGTCTAGGGGTTGCGTGTGAGCTGATCATGCTGCAGAACATGCGCTACGCCCTCCGCACCCTGGCCAGGAGCCCGGGCTACGCCGCGGTCACGATCCTGACCCTGGCCCTCGGCATCGGCGCCAATACCGCGATCTTCAGCGTCGTCAACGGCGTCCTGCTCAAGCCTCTGCCGTACCCGCGATCCGATCGGCTGCTGTTCATCACCAGCACATTCCCGGGGCTCGGTTTCGACCGGTTCTGGGTCTCGGTGCCCGAGTGGGCGGAATTCAAGGAGCGCAACCGCTCGTTCCAGGCGGTCGGCGCCTACCGGGAGGGCTCGGTGAACCTCGGGAGCCCCGAGCGGCCGCGCCGCGTCAACAGCGCTGTGGTCACGCCCGAGCTGCTCGATGTGCTGGGCGTGCCGCCGGCGCGCGGCCGTCTGTTCAACGACGTCGATGCACGCCCGGGCGCGGAAGACGTCGGGATCATTTTGTACACGACGTGGCAGAGCGACTTCGGCCGCGACGAAAGCGTGGTCGGGCGGGTCATTCAAATCGACGGCACGCCGACGCGCATCGTCGGCATCATGCCGCCGGCGTTCGACATCCACGACGAGCGCATCGAGGTCATCCTGCCGCTGACCATCGATGCGAAGACCTTCCCGAACGAGCGCAGCAGCCACTTCATGTACCTGATCGGCCGCCTGAAAGACGACGTGACGCCGGCGCAGACGCAGGCGGATCTCACGTCGATGCTCGCGCAGTGGCGCGGCCTGAGCGGCAACAAGCATTCTCCGGCGCCGCCCGGACCGAACGGCCTCGGCGCGCACATGCTGCAGATGCAATCGATGAAGACCGACATGGTCGGCAGCATCGGGACGGCGCTGTGGGTGCTGCAGGGGGCGGTCGGCTTCGTGCTGCTGATCGCCTGCGCCAACCTGGCGAACCTGATCCTCGCCCGCGCCGAATCGCGGCAGAAGGAGTTCGCCATCCGCTCGGCGCTGGGGGCCGGGCGCTGGCGCCTGCTCGGGCCGTTCCTCACCGAAGGCATGCTGCTGTCGCTCGTCGGCGGCGCGCTCGGCGCCGCGATCGGCTACGCCGGCGTGCGCGGCCTGCTCGCCGCCAATGCCGACAGCATTCCGCGCGCGCTCGAAATCTCGCTCGACTGGAAGGTCATGCTCTTTACGCTCGCGGTGTCAATCCTCACCGGCCTCATCTTCGGGATGGCGCCGCTGCTGCACCTGCGCGAGCAGGTGGTCAACATCACACTGAAGGAAGGCGGGCAGCGGGCCACCGCCGGCGCGGCGCGGGCGCGCGTGCGCAGCGGGCTGGTCATGGCCGAAGTGGCGCTCGCCGTCGTGCTCGTCGTCGGCGCGGGACTGCTGCTGCGCAGCTTCCAGAAGCTGATGACGGTCGACGCCGGGTTCAACCGCCAGCGCCTGACCACCTTCGGCGTCGTCATGCCGGGCGCCGCGTACCGGAAGAGCGAAGATCGCGTCGCGTTCATCGATCGGCTGCAGGCGCGGCTGCGCGAGGTCCCCGGCGTGACCGGCGTCGCGGCGATGGCGGGCCTCCCGCCCAACCGGCCGGTCAATGCGAACGACACCGACTTCGAGGGCTATACGCCGCAGCAGGGGCAGCCGGCCGAGAATGTCGACTACTACCAGACAGTCACGCTCGACTACCTGAAGACGATGGGGATCCCGGTTGTGAAGGGGCGCGGCTTCGATCCAGCCGACGTCAGCGGCGCGCCGGTCATGCTGGTCAACGAAACACTCGAGAAGACCTTCTTCGCCTTCCGCAAGCTCGAGGCGATCGGCCAGCGGGTCAACGTCTTTACGGGCCGGCCGCCGAACAATACGACGCCGTTCACGATCGTCGGCGTCGTCCGCGACGTGAAGCAGGGCGGGATGGCGGGCAAGACCGGGACCGAGCTGTACTTTCTCAACGAGCAGGGCCCGCGCCTGACGGGCTCCTCGCCGTCGAGCATGAACCTCGTCGTCCGCTCGGCCATCCCCGAAGCCGCTCTGGCGCAGCAGATCCAGCAGGCGGTCCGGGCGCAGGATCCGTCGCTGCCGATTGTGAAGATGCGGACGATGGACCAGGTGTTCGCCGATGCGGCGGCGCGGCCGCGTTTCCTCGCGGAGCTGCTGGCGATCTTCGCCGGCCTCGCGCTGGCGCTCGCGGCGATCGGGACCTACGGCATCTTGTCGGTACTCGGTCAACCAGCGGACGAAGGAGATAGGGATCCATATGGCGCTCGGCGCGACGCGCGGCAGCGTGCTCGCGATGATCCTGGCGCAGGGGCTGCGGCTGACGAGCATCGGGCTCGTCACCGGCCTGGCCGCGTCGTTCGGCCTCACGCGGCTGCTGCAGGCGCAGCTGTTCAACGTCAAGCCGACGGATCCGGCGACGTTGGCGGGCGTGGCGGTGTTCATCGCCGTCGTCGCGTTCATCGCGTGCTACGTGCCGGCGCAGCGCGCGACGCGAGTCGATCCGATAGTGACGTTACGGGAATCGTAGCGGGACGGGCTGTCCGGGGTCCCGGGACATGCGTGGTATACTAAAAGTTGACATAAAGTTGACGAAAGGTTGTCACCATGGCTCCCACCACCATCGCCGTGACCTTGGAGGAATTGCACAGTCCTCGCAATGGCCGGATCGACGCCGGTCGGGTCGCGGCCTTCATGTCGGTCTCGGTCGCACGCATTGCGTCCGCCCTGGACGCCAGTGCCGCGGCCGTGCACAAGACACCCGACGCGTTGAGCCTGCAGCCCCGTCTCGCGCCAGTGAAGCGCGCGCTCGAGCTCGTCACGCAGGGGACCCGCGATCAAGCTGAAGCCCTGGCCTGGCTCAACAGCAGCCATCCGGATCTCGGAGAGAAGACACCTCTGGAAGTCATCCTGAGTGGACGGGCTGACGCGGTGGTGGCACTGCTGGAGAATGCCCGCGCCGGTCTCCCTTCGTGACCCAGGATGAAGCCGCCGCGCGCACTGAAGCACGCACTGCTGACCGTGCCACTGAAGGCGTTCGGCGGGCCCTGGTATCGCGCCGTCAACTACGATCATCTGACCGGCCCTCCGCCCGGTGCACCACGGAGCGCACCACTGCAGCCCCTGTGGAGCGGGGGCGCCGCGCGTAACGGCGCACGCTTTACACCCAAAGCCGTCGGCGGCACGAGTGGAGCAGGGCCGGCAATCGCGTGCCTCTACTTTGCGGAAGACGAGCTCACGCCGTTGATGGAAATTGCCGGTGTGCTGCGGCCGTCAGGATCACGAGTAGCGCTCGTGTTCCCTCCACAGGTCATGATGACCGTCAATGGCGCCATTGGCAGCGTTCTGGATTTGACGGATCCCGTCATCCATTCATCGCTCGGAACGTCCCACCAGGAATTGAGCGGCGCCTGGGCGGTTCAGCAATCCGCCTACCTCGCGGGCCTCGGACCGATGCCCCCGACGCAGCAGCTCGGCGCCGCGGCGTTCGCCTCGGGGCGGATCGCCGGCATGCGCTATCCATCCTCCAAGAACCCGACGGGCGTCGGCGTCGTCGTCTTTCCGGCGCGCCTGGTGGCGGGCGAGCAGCAGTTGACCGTGTTCAGTCCCTCGGGAACGCTGGAACAATCGTTGCCGTGAGGCGCCCGAGTCGCCGCGGTGCGGCTCCGGCTAGCGGCCGGACATCACCCGATAGCAGAGGGCCGTTCCGAGCCCCCACGCACCGTTGACGATCGGGCCGATCGCCAGAGCCTTCGGCGCGAATCCGCCGGCCATTGCCTGGTGCTTGAGCGGGGCGACCACGAACCACGCCACCAGCGTCGGCAACACCGCCCCGAAGACGAGCGCGGTGAACCAGAAGGCCGCGCCGCGGCGGGTCTCGATGAGCGGCATCATGATCGCGCCCCACAACCCACCCCAGAGCGACAGCGAAATCACCGCCGGGATGCCCAGTGGCGGCACCGGCTGCATCGGCCAGGCACCGCGCGGCGCGATGCCGGCCAGGTGGAGCAGCGCCAGCGCGATCTGGTGAAAGACAATCGTTCCGAGAAAGCCGGCCAGAAAGCCAAACACGATTCGACGCACGCTCACTCCTCTCTCAGGGATGGGCCGTCGCTACGGCGCTGACAGCGCCTGTCCGATCCCCTCGTCGGTCACGACCGCGTAGACCTTCTGATCGACGAGGTCGGCCCATGCCAGGATATACCGCGTGACGGCGATCGGGTCGCTGGCCTCGACAAGGGCGAAGCCGTCTCCGGAACCCATCTCGTGCCACCGGCCCAGCATCTTCACCCCCGGAGGAAGCGCCGGCGGCGACGAGGTGAAGCGCTTGATGACCGCGGGAGTGTTCTCTTCTTTGATGCTCCATCTCGTCATGTACAACATCGGGTCCTCCCTGAGGTTTCACGAATGTTCGGGGGCGGTGCCGGGTGTGCCTCGCCCGGATCGGCGGGATGCTATCACGCCCGGCACGAGCCCGCACCGCAGCGGTCGGCCGCATCACCCCCAGATCTCCCTGGCGACGGCTCCCACGAGCTCCAGCTTCCGCTGCTGCTCGGCCTGCGTCAGCGCGTTGCCCTCGTCCGTTGAGGCGAAACCGCATTGCGGGCTGAGCGCCAGGCGCTCGAGTGGGACGATCCTCGCCGCCTCCGCGATCCGCGCCTTGAGGTTCGGCAGCGGTCTCCATCCGCGGCGTCTTCGAGCTCACCAGTCCGAGGACGACGACGCGGTCGTCCGGGAGATGGCGAAGCGGTTCGAACGTCCCCGACCGCTCATCGTCGTACTCGAGGAGAAAGCGGCTGAACTGCGCCCGGCCGAAGACCTGCTGCGCGATCCGATCGTAGCCGCCGGAGGCGTAGAACATGCTCTTGTGATTGCCCCGGCAGATGTGGATGCCGAAGGTCAGGCCGGTGTGTCCCTGGATGATCGCGTTGTCCAGCTCGATCGTCGCGTCGAGCATGCGATCGGGATCGCTGCCGCGGGCGCGGTAGCCCTCGCGGACGGTCTCGTCGAGCAGCCCGGCATACTGCGGGGCGTCAATCTGGACGTACTCGCAGCCGAGGCGCGCGAGCTCGGCAATCTCGCGGCGGGTGAAATCCACGACGTCGGCAAGATAGGCATCGAGCGTCGCGTATGCCCCGCGCGACTTGTCCGGGTCGTAGTAGGCGGCCGCCTGCTGGGCGCTGAGGAGGGTCACCTTGACCGGCTGCTTCGACCGGCCGCGCAGATAGGTGAACTCCTCGGCGCACATCTGCCGGCGCCACCGCAGCTTGTCGACGACGACGGGGCGATCGAGACTGGCCTGCCGGCCGTCCCGATCGCGAAACGTGATCGCCCAGCCGGCTCGCTTGTCGAACCCTTCGAGCGCTTCGACGAGGTGGCCGTAGAAGGCGTAGCGCCGCATCTCGCCGTCGGTCACGACGTCGAGGCCGGCCACCTCCTGCAGGGCGACGGCTTCGTCCACCGCCCGATCCTCGATCAGCTTGAATTCCGGCGCCGCCAGGGTACCGGCGTCGCGGGCGGCGCGGGCGTCCTTCAGATACTCGGGGCGGAGCAGGCTGCCGACGACATCACTCTTGAACAGATTCATTTGGAAAAGCCCGCGGAGCTGGAGGACGGGTTGGCGCTACGCGCCTGCTCGAGCGGGCGCTGCGGCACTCTGATGTGCCGTTGAGTAGAATGCAATCTGCCGTGGAGGTCAAACGCACGCGCCCGCACCTGATGCGCATGTCCCGTGCAGTCGCGCTGATGGCAAGTCTCGCCGCCGCCTCCGGCCTGCTGGCGGCGCAGCAGCGGGCCGCGCAGCCGTTTCGCACCAGCAGCGAGCTCCTAACTATCCAGGCGTCGGTCCGCGACGGCAAAGGCCAGCCCGTCACCGATCTCGCCGTTTCAGACTTCATCGTTCGAATCGACGGCGAACCGCGTCCGGTCGTGGCGGTGCGGCTCTTTCCCAGATCCGCCGGCACCCTCGACAACGCGGTCGCACTGCCACATGCCAGAGGGGCGGCCGACGCCGTACAGGGACGGATCGTCGCTATCGCCGTGGATCTCGACTCGATTGTCACCGGGTCGGAGAAGGCGGCGCTCGAGTCGGCGGCCGGGCTCGTCGCGGCTCTTTCACCCGCCGATGCGAGCGCGGCAATCCCGCTGACCGGAGGCCGCGTCGAGCTGACGCGCAACCACGCCATGGTCGCGGCGGCGATCGGCCGGATGAAGGGTACGGCCCCCGATCGTGGCTGGCGTCACGCGCTGTCGTGGGACGAGGCGCTCGCCTTCGAGCGGCAGGATAACCTCGGCACCTCGCACGTGCAGGAGCGTGAGTGCGCCGGAAAAGACGTGAGATGTCCGGGGGAGTTGATCGACCAGTCCCGCGAAATGCTCACCGCCGGTCGCGGCCACGTCCAGACGATACTGCCGCGGCTGACGGCGCTGCTCGATCGGCTCGGCCGCCTGCGTGGGCCGAAACACCTCATCCTGATCTCGGCCGGCCTGCCGTTCGAGGCCGCGATGCTGCGCGACTATCAGACGGTGGCGACCCAGGCAGCGGCCGCCGGCGTCGTCCTCTCGGCCGTCCAGCTGGATCAGACCTCGTTCGATGCGTCCGCTCGCAGCAACGGGGCGGCGCTGTCCGGCACGGGCTATGCCACCGGCCTCGGCAATCTCGCGGCAAGCACCGGCGGCAGCTTCTACACCGCCGCTGGCCGCGGCACCGGGATCTTCGAACGGATTGCGGCAGACATCGACGCCGTTTACGAGGTAGGCGTGGAGTCGCGACCGTCTGACGCGAACGGCAAGCCGCACCGCGTCGAGGTCCGGGTCGGCCGACCGAACACCCACGTCACGGCTCCGGCCGAAACAATCGCCGCCCCCCGGATCACCGACCCTCAGGAGAACCTGACGCGCGCGCTGGCCCAGCCGACCGACGTCGCCGAACTGCCGCTCGAAATCTCGGCCTACTCGACCCACAGCACCGACCCGGCGAAGGTGCGCCTGGTCGTCTCGGCCAGCCTGGCGGCCGGCGCCGCCCCACGGGTGTGGGGGTACGAAATCCTGAACGACGCCGCCGTCGTCACAGAACGGCGCGCGACGGTAGAGGAGCCGCCCGGCGGCAGCTGGACCTCGGCTGACGCCGTCGAACTGCCCCCTGGACGCTACCGGCTCCGCGCCGCGATCGTCGACGCCGGCGGGCGCGCCGGGGTGCTCGAGGTGCCGTTGGTCGCCGGGCTCCGCGCCGCAGGCACCGCGGTCGCGAGCGATTTGATCGTCGGAACGGTCGCCGCCGGCAAGCTCGAGCCGCGCGCGCAACTGCGGCAGGACGAAGCCGGACTGGCGGTCGTCGAGCTCAGCTCGCCGCAGCCGCTGGAAGGCACCACCGGCACCATCGAACTGATTCGCTCCGGCACGGCAGACGCGGCGCTGCGCCGGCCGCTGGCCCTGCACGCCCGCACCAGCGACCCCCGCGTCGTCGTTGCCGACGCGACGCTCGATCTCACGGGCCTGACGCCGGGGCGCTACACCGCCAGCGCACTGCTTGCGCGCGACGGCGCCGGCTTCGCGCGGGTCAGCCGCCTCATTGACATCACGCCAGGCAACGGCGTGCCGTCGCCGGAGGTGCGCCCATCTCCCGAAACGGCCACACCGGCGCCGGCGCCTTTAGCACGGAACCCCGAGCTCGACGGCCTGCTCCAGCGAGTCGGCGCCTACATCGCCGGCTACGGCGAACAGGCGTCGCTCATCATCGGCACCGAGCGGTACGTGCAGCGCTATCCGAATCCGCCGCTTGGACAGCCCGCCGGACGGACGCTCGTCGCGGAGCTGGCGCTCGTCAAGCTGTCGGGCACCAGCGGCTGGATGGGATTCCGCGACGTCATCCGCGTCGAGGGAAAGCCAGTGCACGACCGCGAGGACCGGCTCCAGGCGCTCTTCAAAGCGGGCACTCCGGACGTCGCCGAGGCGCGCCGCATCGCCGACGAGAGCGCCCGCTTCAACATCGGACCGATTCTCCGCAATTTCAACGAGCCGACGTCGGCGCTGTTCTTCTTCGGGCCCGGCAGCCAGCCGCGCTTCGTCTTCAGCTCGAGAGGGGAGACGACTCTCGCAGGCCTCAGGGTCGCCGAGATCGACTTCAACGAGCGCGCCAGCCCGACGCTCATCAGGACCACCGACGGCCGGGATGCGCCCTGCCAGGGCACGCTCTGGGTGAACCCGGACGATGGCACGGTCGTGCGGACGAAGCTGGTCGTCGGCGGCTACGCGGGGCCGGGGTCGCTGTCGACGATGGACGTCACCTACGCGCGTGACCCGCGCCTTGCGCTGTGGCTGCCGGCGCGCATGGTCGAGCGGCACGAAGCGATCGTGCGGACTTCCCGGCCCGAGCTGCTGGTGCCGGCGGCCCGCGCCGAGGCGGTCACGGCCGTCGCGACCTATTCCGACTTCAGGCGTTTCGAGACGTCCGCGACCTTCAAATGAGGTGCCGCGAAGCGCTATCATCCCGAAGTCCCTTCGGGACACGCGGTACCATTCACGGCGGCATTCGACGGGAGGCACCTCGATGGATGGAATGATCATCGGCTACCATTCGCTCAGCACCGGCGGGCGCGGCAACACCAGCGCCTCGAACACGATCCGCCTGCCGAGTCCTTCCGCGGCAATCGCCGAAATCGCGATGGCCACGTTCGATACCGCCTCCGCGTCGTTCGGTACGCCGATCACGGCCTTTGCCGTGTTCGAGGCGTGCACGACCGACGGGTCGAATCCTCCGCTGCCGGCGAACGAGACTTTCGCCTTCTCCGGGTCGCTCTCCGGCCGGCCGCGGCAGGTGGTGATTCGAAAGGGCCTGAAGAGCATCACCTACGAGATTGACGTCGCCAACTGCGCCGCCGATTTCGTCGTCAACGTCTTCCTCTGGCCCTCGGTCGACCGCGGCAACGTCTAGGAACAGGGAGGAGCCATCATGATGGGTTTCGGGACGGCCGGCGGGAAGCAGGCGCTGTCAGTGGAGCACGTCCAGGTCGTCGCCTTGTATGAGGCCGACAGCGGACAGATCAGGCACGTGCACATGGTCACCACGCTGGAAGGGGCGCCGCGGGTCACGGAGGAGGAGGCGATCGCGGAGGCGGTGATGCGGGCGGCCCGCCGCCACCCGAACGCCAGGGAACTGGCCGTCGCCCTGTCGAACGATCCCAGTCACGGCTATCAGCCGCACTCCATCGATCCCGCGACGAAGGCCTTCGTCCCGATGACCGACGCGGCCGGCTCGCGGGCGGAGACGGATACGGCAAAGTCTGAGCGGCCAGGCCTGCGTACAACGCTTTAGACCGCTCCGAGCTTACAGGTTGGCGCGCGGTGCGTCTTCAGCGCCGCGTCACCTGAGCCGTTTCTTCGGCGCGCTCGCGGGGACAATCCGGTACGGGAGGGCCGGCGGCTGCGGGTCCGGGTGCCTTCTGTCGGCCCACGCCGTCAGGCGTCCGGGCCGGCGCCGCGGCTCGCCGCTGCGGCGGTCGAAGATGACGCAGTAGTCCTTGCGGTCCCAGAACGCAGCCGCCAGCGCCTCGAAGAGCGCCGTGTTCTGCCGATCGACAATCACCCAGTGCCGTACCACGCCGGTAGTGTCGGCGCTCCCTCGCGGCAACTTCACTCTGCCGATTCGCGTCCGACGCCTCGTGCTGGCACGGCTCCTGCTGTTTGCCGCGCCGGAGGGCCGACCAGCCGCGCAATGCACGACACTTTGCCTCGCCCAGGGGAACAAACGGCACTCGCCGGCGCCATCACGGCGCCGGTCGTCCCGATTCCGGTAACAGCCGAGGTGGCCGAGGCTCGAACGCGCAGCCTGCTCGTCGGACTGCTGACGACACTCGTGGTCATCGCGGTGGCGGCCACGCTCTGGGCCGCTCAGGAGCTGTTCATCCCGATCGTGTTCGCGCTGCTCCTGAGTTACGCGCTCGATCCGTGGCAGCGCTTTCTCAAGCGCCGCGGGCTGCCGGCCGCCCTCGCAGCCGCGATCATCGTCTTTGCCACCCTCGCCGGTATCGTCGGCACAGGCTACGCGCTGCGCTATCAGGCCAATGCGTTCATTGCCAGCCTCCCGGACACCGCCCGGCAGATCCGCGAAGCGATGAAGGGGTCCGACGGCAAGGCGCCGGCCGCGGTGACGCAGGTGCAGGAAGCGGCCAAGGAAATCCAGCGTGCCAGCGTGGAGTCGGAGGCCGCGCCGGCACCGCCCGGGGTCACGCGGGTGCAGGTCGAGGCGCAGCCGTTTTCGGGCACCGACCTCATCTGGAAGAGCGGCGGCGGCGCGCTGCTGATAGCGGGGCAGGCGCTGGCCGTGATCGTTCTGGTGTTCTACTTCCTCGCCAGCGGCGACCTCTACAAGCGCCGGCTCGTCAAGATGGCCGGACGGACGCTGACCGAAAAGCGCGTCACGGTCGAGATCCTCGACGACATCGAGCGGCACATCGCCCGTTACCTGGCGGCGCGGCTGGCCGTCAGCACCATCGTGACGGTGGCAACGACGGCGGTGTTCTGGTGGCTCGGGATGCCGCAGCCAGGCGTCTGGGGCATCGTCGCCGGGCTGCTGAACGTGGTGCCCTACGTCGGCCCGGCAGCGTTCACGGCGGGCGCCTCGCTGGCGGCATTCCTGCACTTCGGCACGGCCGCGCACGCATTCATCATCGGGGCGGCCTCGACCGCGATTGCGACGATCGAAGGATTCCTGATCACCCCGGTCATCATGGGCAAGGCGGGGGGCATGAATGGCCTGGCGGTGTTCCTGTCGCTGACGGTCTGGGGGTTCCTGTGGGGCTTCTGGGGCATGCTGCTCGCGGTGCCGCTGACGATGGCGATGAAGGTCCTCGCCGAGCACCTGGAGGAGTTGAACGGCCTCGGTGAATTTCTGCGCGAGTGACCGGGCGCGCTCCGCGCCGTGGCCCGAAACGTCACGACCGGCGAGACGGCAGCCGGATGGCGCGCTATCATCTGGTGATATGCCGATCGACGTTGACGGGTCATTGCCCGATGTCCTGCAGTTCATGGGTCTGCTCTGGGCGCTCGAGCACGCGCTGCAGAAGGCGTCGAAGCGGATGGGCGCGCGGCTCGGGGTCACCGGCATGCAGCGCCTGGTGCTGCGGATTGTCGGGCTCTTTCCGGGGGTCTCGGCCGGGGAAATTGCCGCCATCCTCCATGTCCACCCGAGCACGCTGACCGGCGTGCTCCGCCGGCTGTCGGCGCAGGGCCTGCTGGTTCGGTCGGCCCACGATCAGGACCGGCGCCGCGCCGTGCTCCGGCTGACCGCCCGCGGCCGCCGGGTCAACGGCGTGACGCGCGGGACCGTCGAGGCGGGGGTCCGCACCGCGCTGCGCGGCGTCTCGCTGCGCGACCGCGCCGTGGCGCGCCGTGTGCTCACCACCATCCGCGAACAACTCGACTGAGCGGCGTCCCGCGGTATCATCGATATCTTTTGAGCACCAAATGACAGACGAAGCCGAGTCGAACCAGGGCCCGGTCGAGGCCGCCGTGCCCGAGCGGACGTTCGTCCAGAAGGAAATCGTCGTGCTGCTGCTCCTCAGCCTGGCGACCGCCGCCGCCTTCGTCTTCACCCGCGCCGCCGCCGCCGGCAACCGGGAGCTGCGGCGGCAGGACGCCGCGGCGTGGTTCGCGCGCGGCGAGGCGGCGGCCGCCGCCGGACGGAAGGACGATGCGGTCAGGGCATTCCAGCGTGCCGGCGGCATGGAGGCCGACAACCGGACGTATCGCCTCGCCCTGGCCGGCGCGCTGGCCCGCGACCAGCAGGAGGAGGCCGCCCGGCAGGTGCTGCTCGGGGTCCGCGAACGCGCGCCCGAGGACCCGTTCGTCAACCTCCAGCTGGCGCGAATCGAGGCGCAGCGCGGCGACACCACCGCGGCCGAGAAGTATTACCACAACGCGTTGTACGGGTCGTGGCGGATTGAGGATACCGAGGCGCGGCGGGCCGGGCGCTTCGAGCTCGTCCGCTACCTGCTGGATCACGGCAGCACCAAGCGCGCCGTCTCCGAGCTGCTCGTCCTCAGCGGCAATCTGCCGGAGGATTCCGGGGTCGAAGTGGATGTCGCCAGGCTGTTCCTGCGGGCGGGGGACGGCCCCCATGCGCTCGATCATTTCGAGCGGACGCTCGAGCGCGAGCCGCGCAACCCGCAGGCGCTGGCCGGCGCTGCCGAGGCCGCGTTCCTGCTCGGCGACTACCCCCGGACGGTGCGCTACGCGCGGGCGGCGCCGCCGGACCCGCGGATGGCCGAGATCCGCGCCGTCGCAGAGCGCGTCCTGGCCGAGGATCCGCTCCGGCCGCGGCTGTCGGCGAGCGAACGCCGGGCCCGCACCGTGGCGGGCTTCACCTACGCGGCCGGCCGCCTCCGCGCCTGTGCCGACGGCGCCGGCAGCAACGACGGCAGCACGGCGGCGCTCGCGGCCGAAGCGGCGGCGGCGGCAGCGACGATCACGCCGCGCGGCCTCCAGGCCGATCCGGACGCCATCGACGGGGCGGTCAACCTGATCGTACGCATCGTCCGGCGCGCGGCGGCGGTCTGCGCCCCGGCGACCGTGCCGGACCGCGCCTGGCTGCTCATCGGCGGCCTCCACGACAAGGACGCCCAGTGAAAGTGCCGCGCGCCATTTCCGCCCAGCAGCTGCGGCTGCGCGAGCACCAGGTGTTCCTCGCCCTGACCATCGTCGTCGGCATTCTCGCCGGCCTGTCGGCGGTGCTCTTCACGGTGGCGATCGATCGGGTCACCCGGCTGCTGTTCGGGCTCGACCCGAGCGCGTCGCGGATGTTCATCGTGCCGATCGCGGTCAGCGTCGTGACCGGCATCCTGCTCGTCAAGGTGTTTCCGGGCGTGCGCGGCAGCGGCGTGCCGCAGACCGAGGCGGCCTATCACCTGCATGGCGGCGTGATTCCGCGCCGCGTGCCGTTCGGCAAGTTCCTGACCGGCGTCCTGTGCATCGGCTCCGGCCACTCGATGGGCCGGGAAGGGCCGTCGGTGCAGATTGGCGCCGGGCTGGCGTCGGCGGTCGGCCAGTGGCTCGGCCTGCCGCCGGCGCGGCAGCGCGATCTGCTGGCGGTCGGCGCCGCCGGGGCGCTGGCCGCCGCCTTCAACACACCGGTGGCGGCGGTGCTGTTCGCGCTCGAGGAGATCATCGGCGACCTCAACGCCGGGCTGCTCGGGTCGACGGTGGTGGCCTCGGTCGCCGCGGTCATCGTCGAGCGATCGATCCTCGGCAACGAGCCGCTGTTCCGGGTGCCGACGTATCACCTGCAGCACCCGGCCGAGCTCCTCGCCTATGGCGTGCTCGGGATTGCCGGCGGCATCATTTCGGTGGTGTTCTGCAAGACCCTGCTCGGCGCCCGGGCGACATTCATGCGGATGCCGCGCTGGTCGCTGATGCTGCAGCCGGCGCTTGGCGGGCTGGGCATCGGGGCGCTGCTGCTGGTTGCGCCGCAGGTCCGCGGCGTCGGCTACGAATATGTCGACCAGGCGCTCAACGGCGGCCTCGCGATGCGGATGATGCTCATCCTCTGCGCGCTGAAGATCGTCGCCACGATCGTCTCGTACTCCTCCGGCAACGCCGGCGGCATCTTCGCGCCGTCGCTCTATATCGGCGCGATGGCGGGGGGAGCGCTGGGCACGATCGTCCACCGGCTGGCGCCGTTTCCGACCGCCGACCCGGGCGCCTACGCCCTGGTCGGAATGGGGACGCTGTTTGCCGGGATCGTCCGGGCGCCGATGACGTCGGTGTTCATGATTTTCGAGATCACGCAGGACTACCAGATCCTCGTCCCGCTGATGCTTGCCAACCTGCTGGCGTTCACGATTTCACGCCGCTATCAGCCGACGCCGGTCTACCACGCGCTGCTCAAGCAGGACGACATCCACCTGCCGACCGCGCTGACGCGCGGGCTGCCGGCGACCTGGACGGCCGCCGACGTGATGACCGGCGCGCCGCCGCTGGCGCCGGGGGAGGCGACGATCGCCTCGCTCTGGCAGCAGGCGCCGAGCCGCGAGGCGGTCGGCTGGCTGGTCGGGACCAGCGAGCGGCTCGAGGGCGCGGTGTCGACGGCGCGGCTCGCCGACGCCATCGCCTCGGGGCAGGGCGGCGATCCGGTCCGGGTGCTGCTCGAGGGGAGCCTCGTCCACGCCCACCCGGACCATCCGTCCGACATCGTCCTCGAGCGGCTCTCCGCCGGCAGCGGGCTGCTGCCCGTCCTCAGCCGCGACGACGGCGGCCGCGCCGTCGGCATCGTCACGCTGCGGGATGTGGTACGGTTCCTGGGCGGCCCGCGGCCGGGGTCCGGCCGCGACCCTCACCGCGGCTGACCGCGGGGCCGGCACACCGTCGGGCTCTGGTATAATCGTTGGAGATCAAAATATATGGAAACGGCGGAACACGGAAAGAGGTGAGCGATGGCGACCATGCAGTTCGCACGCGTCGGTCTGGGGATCCTGCTCAGCGCGGCGGTCGGCGGCGGCACGGCGGCGGCGGCGGACTCGGCATCGGCGCCGCTGGCGGCGCAGCTGACGACGACGATGACGAGCCGCGGCCTCGACGCGATCGCGGCGCGCGATCCGCAGGGCGCCGACCGCTATGTCGCGGCGCTGGTCTTCCCGGGCTCCCAGCTGCTGGTCGTCGCCGCCCCGTACCCGGCCGCCGGCGCGCTCGACGCGCTCATCGAGCAGCACCAGTACCGCGACGTCTATTCCACGCTGCAGCAGTCGTCGGTCACGAAAGGGAAGGTCTTCTTCCAGGACATGGGCGCCGACGGGCTGCCGGCCGACGCCAGCGGCAGCGTCGACGTCATGTACGAGGAAGTCACGAAGCGGATGGTCTTCGACGGCGAGTGGAAGAAGCAGCGCCTCAGCGAGGCGGAGTACCAGAAGCGCTTCGCCGCCGCCGACAAGCGCTATGCGGAGCTCCTCACGGCGCTCCTCGAGGCCGCCAAGGCGGCGCCGGTGGTGCCGAAATGACCATCGGCCGGACCCATGGCTCGGCGCCGCGATGACCGATCGTCACGAACTGTCGGACGAGACCCGGCGCGATATCGAGAGTCTGGTGCGGTCGACAGCGGAGCTGGACGTGCTGCTGCTGCTCGGGCGGGAGCCCGCCCGCTGCTGGTCGTCAGTGGCGGCCGCGACGGTGCTCGGGATGCCGGAGCCGGCCGTTACCGGCTCGATGGAAGCGCTCGCGTCGCGCAATCTCCTCGACGTCCGGATGGGCGAGCACGTCCTCTACCGGCTCAATCCAACGGGGCAGATGCGCGCGGCCGTCGACCGCATCCTCGCCGCCGGCTGGCGTTCGCACAGCGCGGTCCGCTCGGTGATCGGCTCGCTGGCCGGCCGTTCGGTGTTGTCGCCGGCCCCCGGCGACGGGCGGCCCGAGCAGGTGTGACGGACGCCGGCTGCAGTCGCGGGGTCTAGCCGCCAGCCCCGCCCGGGACCGCCGAGCACTTCTGCAGCGGCAGGATCAGCGGCGGCGCCGGCGGCTGCGAGAAGTCGAACATGTCGAGCAGGCTGTTCGCCTCGACCTCGCGCCGCGACAGCGCCTTCAGCTTGTAGCGATTCTCGATGAGCTGCAGCACCGACGCGAACTCGTACGTGGTGTGCGAGATCGTCTGCTCGCGCGCGTACGGCGAGATCACGATCAGCGGCACCCGCGGGCCGAGCCCCATGTGGTCGACGCGCGGCGGCGGCACGTGATCGTAGAAACCGCCGAAGTCGTCCCAGGTCAGGATGATCGCCGTGGTCGGCCAGTCGGGGCCGCGCATGATGGCGTTGATCTGCTGCACCGTCCAGTTCTCGCCTTCGCAGGCCGACACGCTCAGCGTGGTCCCGGCAAAGGCGTCCACCGTCGGATGCTCGCTGACGTCGAAGTCCGGAATGAGCCAGCTCACCGCCGGCAGGCGGCCGCTCGCGGCGTCGCCGACGAACGCCTCGAAGGGGGCGACGCGGGTCTGCCACAGCGGCCCCTGGCGGATGTGCCGGATGGCATCGAGGGCGGACCAGATGTAGCCGTGCTGGGCCTGCCCCGGCGCGTAGTATCGCCACGAGACCCCCGCCGCCTCGAGATTGTCCGCGACGGTGCGGAAATCGAAGCACGGGTAGCGCCGCGTGAACTCGCCGTTCGGTTCGATCACGTCGACCGTGGTGCGGGGGTCGGAGTCGCACCCCCATCTGAGCGAGTTGGGATTGTTGATCGCCCCGCCGGACTCGCCGGCAACGGTGTAGAGATGGTTGGGAAAGCTCGGCCCGGCCAGCGAGGAGAACATCCGATCGGCGAGGGCGAAGTGGCTGGCGTAGCTCCAGTAGCTCGGAATGTCCCCCGCCAGCGACTGCGTCATGCTGAGGAAATCCCCCCTGACGTTGCCGTCGCGCACCAGATCGAACCGGTCCATCTGCCCGTTGTTCATCGCCCGGCGGGCGTCTTCCCAGTCGTGGCCGATGTCGCGGGTCATGCGGTCCGGCGCCCGCCGGAGCGTGATGCGCTGTCCGGTGGAGGTCATGCCGGTCGTCGCGCCGTCGGCGCCCGGAAAGGTGCCGAAGTAGGTATCGAACGAGCGGTTCTCCTTGATGATGTAGACGATGTGCTGAATCTTGGTGCGGAAAGCCGCCAGGTTGGCCGGCGGGGCGGGAATCACCGGGATGCGGCGGCTTCGGATCGAGGGGCCTTGCGCGGCCACTGGCGGCGCGGTCGTCCTCGAGGCCGCGCCGAAGAGCAGGGCGATCAGCACGGCGCTGCCGAGCGCCCGCCACACATGGTTCCTCACGAGCATCCCTCTCCGGGCGTCACGTCCCGCGCGACTGGACCCGCCTAGAAGAGCAGATGCAGGCCGGCGCCGATATGCAACCCTCCGACCGGTACGGACTCCGCGTTGGTATCCGGGAAAACAGCCGTGGCGCGCGAGAATCGCACGGCCCCCGCGACAGCGAGATGCCGGGCCAGACGCCAGCCGATTTCACCGCCGATATTACTCCCAGTGACCGTCTGCCGCCGACGAATAACCGACGCCCCCTCGTAGGTGGCGGTGTCATACGGATCTGTATGCGTGAAGGTGACGTCCGAGACGAAGTCCTGATCGACCCGGAACACCGTCGGGCCCCCAGAGAGGATCACTGCAAGACGCGGGCTCGGTCGGGCCCAGTAGACCGCCTGCAGGTGCACGGCGAGCTCCGTGTGCGCGACGCTGGCGGGACCCTGAATCTGACGCGGCTGGCCGAACACGAAGGGATTCGGCAGCAGGGCCGATACCGTGGCGGTCCCCGCATCGTGGAGATAGGATCCCGAGAATCCAAGGCCAAACCGGCGCCATACCCGGACCGTGACCCCCGCATCCGCCACCGGCCGGCGCCTGGTCGTGTAAGCCGTCGTCAGCGTCCCCGCCTCGGAATATTCCTCGAAGGTCACGGATTGGGAGAAGGTTTTCTCCGTCGGCTGGTACCCGGCCGTCACCGAAATGGCCGACCCGGTCGTCCGGCGGACTCTGCGCCAGCGCCGGCGCCGCCATCCCCCCGGCGACCACCAGCGCCGCCGCCGCAAGACGCCAGAACGCCGCCAGCCGGCCCATTGCCCGTGGATTCATGTGTGCCCCGCTCCTGCCCGTGATCAGAAACCGTCTCCCGGCCGCCGCGCCGTCAGACACCGGACGCGCGGGTTCAGGAGCAGTCCCGCAGCGGCAGAACCAGCGGGGGCGCCGGGATCTGCGAGAAATCGAACATGTCGAGGAGGCTGTTGGCCTCGACGTCCCGTCTCGTCAGCGCCTTCAGCCGGTGCCGTGTTTCGATGAACTGTAGCACCGACGCGGCCTCGTAGACCGTGTGCGACACGATCCCTTCCTTGACGTACGGGGAAATGACGATGAGGGGGACGCGCGGTCCGAGCCCGAACTGGTCGATGGCCGGCGGCGGCACGTGGTCGTAAAAGCCGCCGAAGTCGTCCCACGTCAGCACGATCGCGGTCGTCGGCCAGTTCGGTCCCTGCATGATCGCGTTGATGTACTGGACCGTCCAGTTCTCACCATCGCAAACGCTCACCGTCGGCGGCGCCCCGGGGATGGGCCGGGTCGGATGATCGCTCACCGACCAGTCCGGGACGAGCCAGCTCACCGCCGGCAGCGTCCCCGCCGCCGCGTCGTCGAGGAACTGGCCGTACGGGACCACCCGCTCGTCCCACAGCGGCGAGAGGCGAATGTGCCGGATGGAATCCAGGACGGACCAGATGTAGCCGACCTGGCCGGCGACCGGAGCGTAGTACCGCCACGAGACATTCGCCGCCTCGAGGCGGTCGGCGAGTGTCTGGAAATCAAAGCAGGGGAACTGGCTCGTCGCGTTACCTGCCGCATCCAGCACCTGCACCCGGGTCCTCGCTTCGTCGGCGTCGCAGCCCCACCTGAGCGCGTTGGGGTTGCCGATGATGCCGCCGGACTGCGAGGCAATCTCGTAGAGGTGATTCGGAAAACTCTCCGCCGCCGCCGATTCGAACATGTGATCGCCGAGCGCGAATTTCTCGGCGTAGCGCCAGTAGTTGGGAATGTCCGAGGCGACGTGCTGGCTCATGCTCAGGAAATCGCCGTCGACGTTACCCTGCTCGACCAGATCGAACTGATCCATGCGCCCGCCGTTGACGGCGATGTGCGTGTCGGCCCAGGTGTGGCCGAGATCGTGCGCCATGCGGTCGGGCGTCTGGCGAAGCGCGATCCGTTCTCCCGTCGAGATGACCCCGGAGGTGGCGCCGTCCGCGCCGGGGAAGGTACCGAAGTAGTTGTCGAAGGAGCGGTTCTCCTTGATGATGTAGACGATGTGCTGGATTTTCGATCGGAACGCGTCGTTCCCTGGCGATGAGCGGCCCGGAATCACCGGGATGTGCTGATCAGCCGACACGGTGACGCCGCGCCAGACGTTGTCGGGAAGCTGGCTCGGCCAGACCCCGGCCATGATCAAGGCAAGCGTTACGAGCGCAGCAAGTCCCCATCGCACGCGTTTGACTGTTGCCACTTTGTCCTCTGGAGCTCGACTGTAAGATCGGGCGAACACGAGCCTTCAGTCCGTTACGACAGCGCGCGGCCGGAAATTTACCGGCCATCGTTTGTGCAATACTTCGCACTGACATGCCGGAGCGACCCGCCCTCGAGGCCCTTGGAGTGTCCAAGCGGTACGGAGGTCACCAGGCGCTTCGGGGAGTCGACCTCGTCGCCCATCCCGGACAGCTTCACGGCCTTCTCGGTCCGAATGGCGCCGGCAAGACGACGCTGCTCCGGGTCGTGCTCGGCCTGGCGAGGGCCGACGCCGGCACCGTCCGACGGCTCGGCCGCGGACTCGAGCCTGCGGCGGGATTACCCGAAGGAATCGCGGGGTTCGTCGAAACCCCGGGCTTCTATCCCTACCTGTCCGGCCGCGAAAATCTGGAACTGCTCGTGCGGCTCGACGCCGGCGCCGGCCGCGCCTCCCGCGTTGCCCAGGTCCTCGAACAGGTCGGGCTCGAGCTCGCAGGCGGACGCCGCGGTCTCGGGATATTCCGCCGGAATGAAGCAGAGGATGAGCCTGGCGGCGGCGCTGCTGCGCGGCCCCCGGCTGCTGCTGCTCGACGAGCCGACGAGCTCCCTCGACCCGGCCGGCGCGCGTGATGTGCGCGCGCTGCTCCGGCACCTCGCCGATCAGGGAACCGCCATCGTCCTGAGCAGCCACGACATGGCCGAGGTCGAGGACCTCTGCGCCGAGCTGACCGTCCTGCAGCGTGGAGAGGTCGTCTTCGGCGGGCCGGTCTCCGCCCTGCGGCGACTCGCACCGCCTGACAGCCACGCCCTGCAGACCAGCGGGGACGACGCGGCGCTTCGCGTCGCCTCCGAACATCCAGGCGTCGCCGTTATTCGATCGGCGGACCACGGTGGACTGCAGGTATCGGCGGAGACGACCGCGCTCGATGCCTACGTCATCGCGCTCGGCCAAGCCGGGATCGCCGTCCGTACGCTGGAGCGCCGCGCGCGTACTCTCGAATCGCTGTTTCTTCGTCTCACGGCGGATGGTGATGCGGATCAGCCGCGGGCGGCCTCGTGAGCCTCGGCGGGGTACTGGCGGCGGTGCGGGTCGAGAGCGCGAAGCTTCGCGCCCAGGTTGCGGTCCAGGCGGTACTGGCGGCGTGCGTCGCCGGGCCGATCGCATTCCTCGAAGTCGTCCGCCTGCAAACCAGCCTGCCTGAGGACACTCTGTTCGGACGGTCGATGCGGGACTCGGGCTTCGCGACGCCACTGGTCGTGCTCGGTTTCGCCGCGCTGTGGGGTCTTCCCGTCATTGCCGCCGTTGCCGGCGGCGACCTGTTCGCCTCCGAGGATCGCCACCGGACCTGGACGACGATCCTGACGCGCTCGGTCAGCAGGGCCGACCTGTTCGCTGGCAAGCTGCTCGCCGGCCTGGCCTTCGTGACCGCCGCGCTCGTCGCTCTGGCGGCCGCCAGCACCGTCGCGGGACTCCTGCTGATCGGACACCAGCCCCTCGTCGATCTGTCCGGAGCCCTCGTTCCGCCGGGGCGGGCGCTCGGCAAGGTCGCGCTCGCCTGGGCGTCCGCTCTGCCGCCGGCGTTCGGCTTCACCGCCCTGGCGGTGCTCGCCTCGGTCGCCACCCGCCGCGGCGCCGCCGGCGTCGGACTGCCGGTCCTTGCCGCGTTGACGATGCAGCTCGGGGCGCTCGTCGACGGGCCGGAAATGATCCGCCGGCTGATCCTGACGTCAGGGTTCGTCGCCTGGCACGGTCTCCTGAACCAGCGCCCGTATTACCGCCCGCTGCTCGACAGTGCGGTCGTGAGCGGCGCGTACTTCGTCGTGTGCGTCGCGGCCGCGTACCGGCTGGTCCAGCGCCGCGACATCGGCGGGTAGCGGCATGGCGGACGTTCGAAAAATCCGGGTGCTTTGCCGTCGGCTCACGATCGCGCTGACGGCGGCGCTCTGCGGGTGCGGCGGCAGCCCGATTACCGCGGACCGCATCGAGCGCGCGATCGCCCCGACCTTCGCGAACCTGGTGGAGACCCAGCTCTCGCGCGTCGGGTTGCCGCCCGTCACGGCCGCCAGCATCTCGGTGACCGCCAGCTGCCGGCGGCTGACAGCCGGGGGCGGCAGCGGCGCCGGCGACTGGATGTGCGCCCTCGTCTGGCACGGACCGAATCAGAGCCTGTTGAGGGACAGCTACGACCTCGTCGTGACGGTCGAGGGCTGCTTCACCGCAACCGTCGACAGAGCAGAGCAGGCCAACCTTGGCGGTCCGACGATTGTCGGCGCGAACGGGGAGGATCTGAAGAATCTGCTGTATACGTTCGAAGGCTGCTTCGACACGACCTGAGATTGCCGGGCCGGCATCGGCAGGAAGCATCGGCAGGAAGCCCTACGCGGGATCAGCGTCCCGCGCTCCTCTCGGCTTTCGGCGTCTGCGGCGCGAACCGGTTGCCGAAATAATCTCCCTCGAACCAGCGCGGGCGATCGTCGCTGTCGGCAAGCGCCCGCAGCAGGCGGTAGTTCAGCTCGGCGAATTTCGCCCCCGCGGCCCAGTCGAGCGGCTGCGACATGTCGTCCGACGGCTGATGGTAGCGCGTAGAGAGGAACCGCGCCCACGCGGCCTGGCCGCCGTTGGCCATCCCGGTCGCCAGCATCACCGCCGGAACGCCCTGCCTCGCCATCGCATAGTGGTCGGACCGGACGAACACCGCCTGCTCCGGCATCGGATCCGGCGACAGCGCCACGCCCATCGCCGCCGCGGCCCTGCGCAGCACCGGCTCGAGCGTCGAGTGCCCGGCGCCGTAGCCGACGACGTCGGTGAAATCGTACAGCAGCATGGGCATGTCGAGGTCGATAGCGGCCGTGATCTGACCGATCGGCACCGTCGGATGGCGGGCGAAGTAGTCGGCGCCCACCAGACCCTTTTCCTCGGCCGTGTTGGCGATGAGCAGGATCGAGCGCCGCGGCCGGTCGGGCGAGGTCGCCAGCGCCCGGGCGACCTCGATCAATGTCGCCACGCCGGCGGCATTGTCGAGCGTGCCGTTGTTGATCCGGTCGCCGGCGCCGGGCGGCCGCATGCCGATGTGATCGACGTGCGCCATGAGCGCGACATACTCCCGTTCGAGGCGCGGGTCGGAGCCTTTGACGACCCCGATCACCTCCGGACTGGAGAATTGGCGCAGCACCGTCGAGACCCGCAGGCTGCCGCGGACCGCCAGCGCCATGCCTTGGGGCCGTCCCTCCGAACGGCCGGCCGCGTCGAGCACCTGCTCGAGCGTTCGCGCCGCACCGTCGAACAGGCTGGCGGCAGCGTCCGGGGCGATATAGAGCGACGCGGACAGGCCGCCGGCTGCGTCGAACGGCGTTCCATCGCCCTGCCGCCATGACGCGATCGGTCGTTCCGCCCGCAGCCGCAGGCGGTCCCACGGGAATGCCGCCGCGCTCAGCCGCGTCGGGACGAGGATGAGGGCCTTCGCGCCGTGGGCAGCCGCGGTGCGGCGCTGTTCGCTTTGGAGGTAGGCGCCGATCTCGCTGTCCATCCCGCGCGGATAGCCCCACAGCGCGACAACGATCTTTCCGGCGGCGTCGAGCCCATTGTAGTCGTCTTCGCCGAGGGCGGCGTCGGCGATGCCGTATCCGACGAACACCATCGCGCCGGACACTGCCGCGGTGCCTCCACGCAAGGGTCCGGTCACCATCACCTCGTGTCCGTGCCGGAGCGTGCGGCGTCCGCGCGGCGACGTCAGGGTCAGGGTCGGTGCTGCACCCGTCCTCGACGACTCGATCAGCGGCACGTCCTGGAAGTAACTGCCGTCAGGCC
Organism: uncultured Acidobacteriota bacterium; assembly: GCA_963750475.1. Taxonomy (GTDB): domain Bacteria; phylum Acidobacteriota; class Vicinamibacteria; order Vicinamibacterales; family 2-12-FULL-66-21; genus JALZOC01. The sequence goes on along the minus strand of CAVVQQ010000002.1, from coordinate 3,072,628 downwards.
CGCCCGGCTTGACGCCGAGCTGTGCGAACTGGGCGGCGACATAGCGGGCGGCAATCTCATGTCCGCGCGTCCCGGCCTCGCGCCCCTCGAGGAGGTCATCGGAGAGAAAAGCTACGTGCGCCTTGATCCGCTCGGGACTGAACTGAGGGGCCACACGCACCGGCGCCGGCGCGAGGACCGCGCCCAGCAGCCCGATGGCGATCCACAATCCGGATTTTGTCATGCCGCCGTGCTCTCGATTTTGTCCGTCATTCCGCCCGCATGATTGCGTAACCGCTGAGCTTACGGTATCGTGGCTCCATCATGAATTCCGAGCCGGCCAATCGTCCTGCGCCGGAAGGACCCCAGCGCTGTCCGAAGTGTACCGACACTGCGGTCAAGGCCGCGACGCTCACGGATCGGTTCGTCTACCTCCGATGTGCGGCCTGCGCGGAAGTGTGGGTCATCCCGGAGCGGCGCCAGAGCCGGCGCGCCACACCTCCGACCCGGGGCTGACGCCTTCACCGTCGAGGATCCGCGGCGAGGCTAGGATGGGGGCGGCGGCGCCTCGAGGGCTTCCCTGACCTTCTGCAGCAGCGTCGTCGGCGTGAAGGGCTTCGGTGCGAACGCCAGGCCGGTCTCGAGCACGCCGTGGTGCACGATGGCGTTGTCGGTGTGGCCTGACGTATACAGGACGCGCATCTCCGGCCGGATGGCGTGGATGCTGTGCGCCAGCTCGCGGCCGCTCATTTCCGGCATGACGACGTCGGTCAGCAGCAGATCGAAGCGGGTTTCGCCGGCGAGCCGGAGTGCCTCGCGCGGCCCCGCGGCCTCGACAACCGCATAGCCGTTCCTGGTCAGGATCTGGGCCGCCACCCGCCGTACTTCCGCCTGGTTCTCGACCAGCAGGATCGCTTCCCGGCCGCGGCCGGTCGCTGCGGCCGGCGCGCGCCGCGTCTCGCTCTTCTGGCCCTCCGCGACCGGCAGATAGATCCGGAAGCTGGTGCCCTGGCCGACGGCGCTGTCGACCGCGATTGACCCGCCCATCTGCCGGATGGCCCCGTAAACGGTGGCCAGCCCGAGTCCGGTGCCTTTGCCCTGTTCCTTGGTGGTGAAGAACGGCTCGAACAGATGGCTCTTGATCGTTTCCTCCATCCCCATCCCGGTGTCGCTGACCACGAGCATCACGTGATGTCCAGGGGTGGCGTCCTGGTGGGCCGCGGCATACGACTCGTCGAGCAGCACGTTGGCGGTCTCGATGCGCAGCTGCCCGCCCTCCGGCATCGCGTCGCGCGCGTTCAGCGCGAGGTTCATGACGACCTGTTCGATCTGGACGGGATCGGCCGACACGAGCGCGAGCGAAGGCGTCGTCGCGGTCGTCAGCTCGATGTCCGCGCCGAGCAGCCGCCGCAGGATTGACTCGACGTGCGCGACGGTGTCGCTGAGCGAGACGATGCGGGGCTGCATCACCTGCCGGCGGCTGAAGGCCAGCAGCTGGCGGGTCAGCCCGGCGGCGCTGCCGGCGGCCTTCAGGATCTCGCCAACGTCCTCCCGGACGGCCGGCCCGAGCGACTCCTCGTGCATGACCAGTTCGCCGTAGCCGATGATGGCGGTGAGGAGGTTGTTGAAGTCGTGGGCGATGCCGCCCGCGAGGCGGCCGATGGCCTCCATCTTCTGCGCCTGGCGCAGCTCGTCCTCGACTTCCTTCTGGCGCGAGATGTCGATTGACAGCGCCACCGTGCCATCTTCGGTGCCGGGCAGGCGCGCCAGCCAGACGAGCACCCAGCGCCGCTCGCCGTCGGGGCGCAGGTATTGTTTCTCGAAAGGCGCGGCCTTGCCGGTGCGAATCAGATCCTCCCGGGCGCGGTAGTTCACGTCGAGATATTCAGGCGCGGTCAGTGAGGGCCAGGTCAGCAGCCCGGCCTCGAGATCGGCCCGGGAGCGTCCGACCGTGTCCAGGAAGGCGTCGTTGGCTTCGTGGATGTCGCCGCGGTCCGTCCCGAACGTGATGTTGACGATGTTGGACTCGAACAGGCCGCGGAGCCGGCTCTCGATCGTCCTGAGCGCGACTTCGGCGCGCTTCCGGTCGGTGACGTCGCGAAGGATGCTGAGGTGCTGTCCGGGGCGGACGTGCGCGACGGCGTTGTACTCGACGTACCGCACTGTGCCGTCGGCATGGACCATCTGGTGCTCGCCGCGGGACCGCCCGAGGTCCAGGAACAATTTCCACGCGGTGGCATAATCACGTTCTGGCGCTGTGAAGTCGCCGACGCTGCGGCCGACGATGCGCTCGGGCGCGAGTCCGAGCAGTTCCCCGGCGGCGCGGTTGGCCGCGGTGTACCGGCCGTCGTCGTTGGCGATCAGGATCGCGTCCGAGGCGGCGTCGAAGATGGCCTGGAACAACTGCTCGTCGGCGCGCGGGGCGGGCGCGCCGTCGGCGTCGGCGGTGCCGTCAGGCGGGCCGATCGGATGCACAGGTCAATGATGCACCAGATTTCCCGATCGGCCCGGCTGTTTGCGAGCCGCGGCGCTCAATTCGAGATGCGCGACAGGTTCCGGGCGAGGAGCGGGTCCCGCGTGCCGCCGGCGCGCGCCCGGGCGGCGTGGCTGGCGTACTGGGCCTTTCGTGCCCGGCTGGAGGAGGCAATCAGCGCCGAGGCGAGATCGATGGCCGGATCGTTCGGGCGCAGCGCCTGACTTTGCTGGACGAGGGCATAGCCGTCGACGTCTTTCGTCAGCGCCGCGAGCGCCTCGCCGCTGATGGAGAACCCTGTGAAGTCGTACGACGCGAGGCGGCCGAGCTCATTGAACGTCTCGGTCAGGTAGCCGGCATCGAAGAGCGCGAGCGGGTCCGTCGCCCCGCCGGCCGCGCTGGCCCGGCCGCTGACGGCCAGGAACAGCCGCTTGGCGGCCTGGGGGTTGTTGCTGGCATAGATGGCAGCCCGCCGCAGCGTCTCCATGCGGACGATGATCGGCGTCGACGGCGTCAGGAGGGCGGTGGTGTCGGCGGGAAGACGCTGGATGTTGTAGCCGGGCTGGCCTTGGTACCACGCCGTCGCGCCGCTCCACGGCAGCGACGCGGCGGTCCCGATGTCGAATGGGTGGCAGAGCAGGGGCGGCCCGGCGAGTGCCGGTGCGGCGAGCGCCGCCAGCGCGGTGACCGCCAACATCGCGGTGCGTACGAACGAGGGGTGTGGTGCGGTGGTGTGCATGTCCGGCTCCTTGATTGATGCGCAATGCGCCGCGCTTGCAACGCGCGGGCGTGTGTCTATTGAGCAGGACGCAGGAGGCGCTCGAAGTGTTAACTGCCGGCGTCCCGCCAGGTCTGCTGCCAGCCGCGCCAGAACGCCATGGAGCCGAGGCCCAGCTCGTCCCACCAGCGGTCGAGCATCTCGCGGCGGCCGGCGCGGACACCGTCGCGCGTGACGCCGGCGGGCGGAGGGACGAAGGCAGCCAGCCGGTCGAAGAGGCGATCGCGCTCGTCCGGATCGAGCCGCCGCAGCAGGTGCCACAGCGTGACCGCGTCAGTCGGCTCGGCTTCGCCCAGGATGCGCGACAACGCCTCGGCCCGCCGCGGTCCCGTGGCCCGCTCGAAATCCAGTGTCGTCAATGCCTCCCGGAACGCCCGGGAAACGGTCCCGTAATGCGGCGTGCCCGGGCCGATACCCGGACGCGTCGCGCACATGGCGCCCGCGGGGATGAACGACTCCCGGCCCTGCCACTCGAAGGCGACCCATCCGGACGTCACGGCGACCGCTCCCGACCCATCGTCGTTCACCGTCAACGTGTAGGCACAGCCGAGAATCGATGGCGGTCGAGGACGGCGTGTCGACGAAGAACTGTCCGGGCGGCGCCCAGATGATCGCGTGCATCGTGCCGCGGGCGAGACGCAGGCGGTAGTGCCCCTCGGCGGCGTTCGAGAGACGCAGCCGGCTGAGCGGATCGACATCCACCTGACCGACGCTGCCGACCATGATCCGGGCGCGAGCATCGACCCCGGTCTCGAGCCATTTGCCAACCGGCAGGCGCCCGTCGCGGCCGATGCTGCGGGCCGCAATCGTCGGAACGCCGGAGAGAGCCGACACGTCCCAGGTGAGGCGCGGGGCGGCTGCGGACGCCACCATCCATCCGGCGCCGATTGCGGCCACCAGGCTGGCGGCAAGCGCCATCAGCAGGACGCGCGGCGAACGACGGCCGTAGGGCGGCCGGCCTGCCGGCGCGGCCGCGAGAGTTGCCGCAAAGTCAACCGCTGGGGTGTGGCCGAGCGGGGCCAGCATCGCCTCCAGCCGGAGGACCTCCGGAATCCGGCCGGCCGCGGCCGTCCCACAGATAGTCGTCACGAACGTCGTCGTCAGGCACGGGCGCCGCTCCTTTCCAGCCGGTCGCGGAGCTGTTTCATGCCGCGATGGAGGTTGACGCGCACCGAGGCGGGCGTCAGCCCGGTGCGCTCTGCAATCTCGGGCCCGGTCATGCCTTCGACGAGACGGAGGACGAGCGTTTCCCGGTAGGCCTCGGGCAGACTGCGGATGATGGCGAGCGCCGCGAGGGCCTCTGTCCGCTCCCCGGACACGGCCGCCAGATCCTCGGGCAATTCGGTGACGCGCGGGGCGCGGCGCAGGTAATCGGTCGAGACGTTCCGGGCAATCGCCGACAACCAGCTGGCGAAGGCGCGCGGGTCGCGCAGGCTCGACAGCCGCTGCATCGCCTGGAGGAAGACGTCCTGCACCAGGTCGTCGACGACCAGCCTGGGCACGCGGGCCAGCACGATGCCGTGCACCATCCGTCCGTATCTCGTGTAGAGCGCGCCAAAGGCGCGGCGATCCCCCTGGCGGGCTTCGGCGATCAGCCGCAGTTCGGCGGCCCGCCCGTCGGCGGACGCGCCGTCGGCCGCCGGCCGTGAGAAAGCGGAATCCACGCGGACGGACAGCGAGCCCTCCTCGAGACTGATTACGCGCATACACCTCGCCCGTAATCAAGGACGGTCGGGGGGCCCCGAGTGTTAACACACCCGGAGCCGGAGACTGGCGGCCGAGCCGAAGCCGCGTCAGATCGGATCGGCGGGCGGGTCCCGATCCCACAGCGTGTTCGTCACCCACAGGAGGACGAGGCCGCTGACGACGAAGACGGCGGTCAGGACAAGGGCCGTGCCGGTGCGGCCGTAGAGGAAGTTGCCGATCGCGAAGAGCGAGGACCAGATGGTCAGGCAGCCGGAAATCCAGCCGGCGGTCGCCTTGCCCATGGGGTCGCTGAGCGCCGCGGCCTCGGCCGCCGAGAGGCCCGCCTCGCGCCGGACTCTCGCCCAGCCGGGGCCGGACGGGTGGACTTTTCGATAGAACGCCACCAGCCGTTCGCGGCTCGTCGCCGGGGTGACGTAGGCGGCGATCAGCCACGACGCGGTCGTGAACGCGACCGAGTAGAGCACCGTATGCGCGAAGGGCAGCGCGTGTCCGTTCTTGCGCATGACGAAGAACACGACCGAGACGGTGAATGAGCTGACCATGGCGACGACCTCGCACCAGGCGTTGATGCGCCACCAGAACCAGCGCAGCAGATAGAGCAGCCCGGTCCCGGCGCCGATCGAGATGAGCACCTCGAAGGCGTCCTGCGCCGTATCGAGCGCGCGGCTGAGGAGCGCCGCAAGGATGTACAGACCCACCGTGCAGAGGCGTCCGACGGTCACGTAGTGCCGCTCGTCGCGGCTCGGGGCGAGGAAGCGGCGGTAGAAATCGTGCACGAGGTACGACGCGCCCCAGTTGAGGTGGGTGAGGATGGTCGAGGAGTTGGCGGCAATCAGCCCGCCGACCATCAGGCCGACGAAGCCCGGGGGCAGGAACTTGAGCATCGCCGGGAACGCGCTGTCGTGGCCGATGAGACGCGGGTCGGCCGCCGGGAACGCCGCCTGGATGTCCTTCAGCTCCGGAAAGATGATGATCGAACAGAGCGCCGTGATGATCCACGGCCAGGGGCGCAGCACGTAGTGCGCGAGGTTGAAGAACAGCGTCCCGCCGAGCGAGTCCTTCTCCGACTTCGAGGCCAGCATGCGCTGGGCGATGTAGCTGCCGCCCCCCGGCTCGGCGCCGGGATACCAGTTCGCCCACCAGCCGATCGCGATCGGGACGATGAAGATCATCAGGGCGAGCTCGCTCAGCGCGAAGTTCGGCATCACGTCGAGAATCGGCTGGCCGCGGCCGTCGATCGGCGACAGCACCGGCTGGGCGCCGGGCTGATAGTTGACCTGCTGCGCCCCGAGCACGCGGACGAGGGTGTGCAGCCCGGTCAGCGCGCTGTCGCCAAGGCCGCTGTGCCGGGCGACCTCCCTGAGGGAGAAGTAGGCGGCCGCGATCACGGCGGTCATCTTGATGAAGAACTGCACCATGTCGATGACGAGCACGCCCCACAGGCCGGAGTGCGCCGCGAAGACGACGTTCAGCGCGCCAGCGATCAGGATGGTCTGCCACGGCGGCATGCCGAACAGGATGTTGGCGATCTTGCAGGCCGCCAGCGTCACCATCCCCATGATGAAGCAGTTGAAGAACAGCCCGAGGTAGACGGCGCGGAAGCCGCGGACGACCGACGCCGCCCGGCCCGAGTAGCGCAGCTCGTAGAACTCGAGATCGGTCATCACCCCCGACCGCCGCCACAACCGCGCGAAGAAGAACACGGTCGAGACGCCGGTCAGCACGAACGCCCACCACTGCCAGTTCCCGGCGACGCCGTACTGCCGCACCTGCTGCGTCACCCAGTTCGGCGTATCGCTGCTGAACGTCGTCGCGACCATCGACAGCCCGGCGAGCCACCAGGGGACCGACCGGCCGGAGGCGAAGAACTCGGAGGTGTTCTGGCCGGCGCGGCGGGCGAAAAAGAGCGCCGGAACGAAGCAGATGAGCAGCGTCGCCGAAACGATGAACCAGTCGATCGGGAGCAGGGCCATATGGAGCCTACCTACTGCGGCGGTTCACACGGGTGGCTGTCGGGAGGGTGAGGAGCCCGGACCATCCGCGCCGCGAATGGTCCGGGCCATCGATCGGGCCGCCGCCGTCGTCAGTTCTTGGTCATCGTCAGACCGGTCACGGTCGCGTCGGTGTTGTGGGCGAAGCGGATGCCGTAGACGCCGTCGAGCGACTTCAGCTTGCCGTCCGCGACGAGTGCCGCCTTGTCGTAGCCGCCGACGACGGTGCCGTTGATCGCGCATTCGACGCGGTCGCCCTTGACCGACACGGCAATCTCCTGGGTGACGGGCTCGCCGGGGCCGGCGGCCTTCTTGACCGCCGGATTGGCTTCGCCCCTGCGGCCGTTCATCTGGAACGGCTCCGGGCCGAAGCCGCGGACGATGAAGGTGCCGTTGCCGTACGCGGCGCAGTACAGATAGCTCTGCTGCGCGCCGCCGAGATCGTTGCCGGCGATGACGATCCCGTAAGGGTGCGGATGATCGTTCAGGTTCATGTACTTCGGCTCGTTGAAGGTCGCCTTGACGGTGTAGTTTCCGGTGGCCTTGTTGGCGGGGTTCCAGTAGGTCACGGCCGGCCCGGTCGTGACGTGCAGTACATCCCCTTCCTTCGCGAGCTTCGCGTTCTGGACAGTCTGGCCGTTTTTCTCTTCGGACGCATCGACCTTGCCGACCCAGCCCGGCACGGAGATCCCACCGCCGGCGACCGCCCGGGCGGTTTCCTGGCCGCGTGCGCCAATCGTCGAAGGAACGAGCATGGCAAGGGCGACGGCAAACGCCGAACCGTAAACGAGACGCATAGGTGTGTCCTCTCTTGAAAAAGTTGGTGTCAAGAGGTTATGCGGCGAGGGCCGTTCTGGCAACTGCTGTTTGCAGCCGGCGTCGGCCGGCCGCGGCGGACCGCCGTCTGAATGGGCGACCCGTGCGCAGTGCTTCGCGGCGCCCGGTTTTCTCGCCTGGGGTTTCTAAGATGTCAGCCGCGTGAGTTGGAGAGATAGATGACCGCGACCTTCATCGCCATCTTCAACGTGGCGGCGCCAGGCAGCGGCTGGGGTGCGAGGCTGGCGCCCAGCAGGCCGGCGGTGATCACCGCGACCGCCGCCGGCAGCACTGCCGGGTAAGACCGGACCGGCGCGCCGATGGTGCCGGCCCGATTGAGAGAATGTGACGCCATAAGTACCTCGCTCCTAATCACGACGCCTCACGAGCGGACCGTGGCTGCGGGTTTCAGACGTCAGCAAGTGACCTGCCAGCAATAACCGCAGGCGGGCGTGCACTCCCGGGCGGGACGCGTCCTCGGCGGTGGACGCGACAGCGTCCGAACGTGTCGGATCTACCAGGTAAGGGTGTGACGAAACGATGGCAGTCGAAACTGCCGACCGGGGGGAACCTTGCGGGCAGCGGTGACACGCTCCGGCGCGTGTCACGCTTATGCCACTGATCGCGTGCTGTCGTCGTCTGAGGACGCCGTGTGCCCCGCGGAGGACGCCCGAAATGGGCGATGCGGGCAGGTGAGTGAGCGGCCGCAGGACCATGGTCCCGCGGTCGGCATTCATTTTACCGCTTCGCGCTTTACCGGCTCGCGCTTTACTTACAGACTCGCGCCTTACTTCTCGCTTTCCAGCTTCGCGCGCTTACAGCTTCGCGAGCATCGCCTGCGTCCACCGGATGCTGGCTTCGACGCTGGCGAGCTGCCGCGCGGCCGGCGATTCGGCCGGATCGGCCGGCGGCTCGACGACTGGCGATCCCTTGTCGCAGAGGGTGAGGAAGCGGGCGAATTCCCACGCCGGCGTCGTGCGGTAGATCTCCCAGAACTGCGGGTCGTGGTAGTTCATGATCCGCGGCTGCGGTGTGACGATGACCTCGAGCGAGACCGCCCGCCCCGGACACTTCTCGACATAGGTCCTGAGGTACTGCTCCATCCCCATGTTCCCTTCGCCCATGCGCACCCAGCGCACGGCGGCCCCTTCCGGCGTGTTCCAGAGCGCGCTGTCGCGCATGTGGCTGGTGAGCACGTAGGGCGCCAGGGTGTCGAGCGTCAGGTGCGGGTCCTCGATCGTCCACACCGGATTGCCGGAATCGAGGCAGACGCCGACGAACTCCGGACCGGCGGCCTCGACGAGCGAGCGCAGCTCGCGCGCCTGCATGTCGCCGGCGTGGTTCTCGATCGCCACCTTGACGCCGGCATCCATCACGCGGGAGCGCATGCCGCGCAGCACCGCGACCATCGAATCGATGTGCCGCTCGATGCCGCCGCGGCGGTCGGCGGCGCTGCCGAGCACGGCGCGGACGATTGGCGATCGGACGGTCCGGGCGGCGTCGAGCATGCGCGCCAGCTGCTCTTCGGCCGTCCCCTGGGCCTTGTCGAACATCGCCGAGGTCGGACAGATGGAGCGCATGCCGATCTCGACGTCGATGCCCAGTTCGTCGGCGCGCTCGCGGACCTTGCGGAGGTTGGCGGGGTCGAGCGAGCCGAGGAACCGGATCTCGCTGAAGTGCACGACCTTGACGTGCCATTTGGCGGCGAAATCCAGCTGCTGGAACGGCGTCCAGTTCTGCGCGCCCAGGCTGTACATGTCGACGCCGAAGCGGACCGGCGGCGCCGCCGCGGCTGTCCCTCCGGGTGCCGCCAGTGCCAGGGCCGCCGCCCCCAGCGTCTTGATGAACGTGCGCCGGTCGGGCGCCGGATATCTGCTGTCCTCTGTCACGCTGATCACTCCTCGGGCGCTTGTCGAGGCCGACACAATACCTGACGTCCCGGCGGTTTCACAACATTTCGGCGAAGTCCGGCGGGCCATAATGGGGCCGCATGGCTACGTCACAGAGCCCCTCCCGCCGCCTCGTCGCGCCGCTGGCGGCCCTGGCCTTCATCAGCCTGGGTCTGCCGGACGGGCTGCTGGGCGTCGCCTGGCCGTCGATGCGCGCCAGCTTCGGTGTCGACCTCGACGCGCTCGGCCTTCTCCTCGGCGCGACCACGGCGGGGTACGTCATCTCGAGCTTCTCGAGCGGACGGCTGCTCCGGCGGGTCAATCTCGGCGTCGTCCTGGCGGTCAGCTGCGGCCTGACGGCGGCCGGGCTGCTTGGCTACGCCGCCGCCGCCTGGTGGCTGGTCGTGCTGCTTCTGGGCGTCGTGCTCGGCCTCGGCGCCGGCGCGATTGATGCCGCCCTGAATACGCATGTCGCGACGCACTATAGCGCGCGGATGCTGAACTGGCTGCACGCCTGCTTCGGACTCGGGGCGGCTGCCGGCCCGCTCGTCATGACCGCGGTCCTCCGCCGCGGCGCCAGCTGGCGAACCGGCTACGCGCTGGTCGGCATCGCGCAGGTCGGCCTCGCGGCCTGCTTCGCGCTGACCGCCCGGCAATGGCCTCGCGCTGACGGCGGTTCGCATGAGTCCCCATCCGATGAGAGCTCGACCATGCGCGCGACACTTCGTCTTCCCGCCGCATGGATCGGGATGATTGTCTTTGTCGCATACGCCGGGATCGAGGCCTCGCTCGGGGCCTGGACTTACACCCTGCTGACCGAAGGCCGCGGAATGCCGACCGCCACGGCGGGTCTGCTCGCCAGCCTGTTCTGGGGCGGTATGACCGCCGGACGTCTTGCCGCCGCGGCGATCGGCGGCCTGGTGCCCGCTCGAACCATCATCCGCGTCGCGCTCGCCGTCATCGCGGGCGGAACCGGCCTGGTTCTCGCCAACGGAGGTCCCCCGGTCACGGCCGCTGGTCTGCTGCTGGCCGGCATTGCCGCCGGTCCGATTTTTCCGTCCCTGATTGCGACCACTCCGGACCGGGTCGGGAAGGCCCATGCCGCCAACACCGTCGGATTCCAGATCGCCGCCTCCGCGATCGGCCTTTCCGTGGTGCCTGGCCTGGTCGGGGTCGCTGCCGCCACGCTGGGGATGGAAACCATCGCGCGGCTGTTCGTGGTGCTCACGGGACTGCTGATTCTGGCGTATGCCCTCCTCGAATGGCGCACGGCTCCCGGCCGGGTCGGCTAGGACGATCGTCCTGCGGACGAGCCCGGCCCTTTTTTTGCTCTTGCCGCTCCGGAGGTGCCAGCGAGGGCTATGTCTGACGCAGAATCCCAGGATCAACTCGAGGCGTGCATGGAAACGGTGCAGCGGCTGGAGGAAGAGAACAACCAGCTGCGACAGGCGGCCGGTGCGTTCGGGCAGCTGGCCGAACGGCTGAACCAGACGCTCCAGGACGAGCGTCGTCTCGGATCAGAACGCCGGCAGACCGCCCGGCCAACGGCGGAACGCCGCAGCCCCAGCCTGTGATCGCGCCCTCCCTTGGCGAGCCACTCAACCCTTCCGGATAACGCCCGGCGTCTCTTCGGCCATTCCCATGCACCAGCCCCAAATCAAGAACGCTGACCTGCACGGCAACGTCCCTGAGAGCTCTGCCGTGGCACTGCTGCTCATCGATGTTGTCAACGCGATGGACTTCGAAGGCGCCGAGCCTCTCGTCCGGCAGGCCGAGGCGATGGCGCCGCGCCTCGCCGCCCTGAAAAAGCGCGCCCGCCAGGCGGGCATCCCGGCTGTCTACATCAACGACAACTTCGGCCGGTGGCAGTCGGACTTCCGGAAGCTCGTCGCGCACGTCCTGAGCGACGGCATTCCCGGCCGCCGCGTCGCCGAAGTCCTGCAGCCCGAAGCCGACGACTATTTCGTCCTCAAACCCAAGCACTCCGCCTTCTTCGAAACGACGCTCGACACGCTGCTGTCGTATCTCGGCGCCAGGACGCTCATTCTCACCGGCGTGGCCGGCAACATCTGCATTCTGTTCAGCGCCAACGACGCCTACATGCGCGACTACGACATCGTCGTTCCCGCCGATTGCGTGGTCTCGAATACCCCCGAAGATAATGATTACGCGCTGCAGCAGATCAAGGCGGTCCTCAAGGGAGATGTGACGCCGTCCACCGGTCTCGATCTCGAGGAATTGGTGCGCCGCGGCCGCCGCGGCTGACAGGGCAGGGCCGGCGAGCGTCAGGCGCGGTCGAGCGGCGTCAGCGCCAGCCTGAGCCGCCAGCCTGCTGCGGGAGCCGCCAGACGCACCGCGCGAAGGTCGGGCAGCAGGATGTCGCAGCCGTCGAGGGTGTCGAAGGTCGTGCACAGGCCGACCACATAGGCGCCGGCGTCGCGCGCCGCCTGCACGCCCGCCGGGGCGTCCTCGATCGCCACCGTGCGGGACGGGGACAGGCCGAGATCCCGCGCCGCCTGCAGATAGCCGTCAGGAGCGGGCTTGCCGTGCGCCACGTCTTCAGCCCCGATCAGCACCGCGGGTACCGGCAGACCGACCGCGGTCAGGCGCGCCGCCGCGAGGTGGTGGAGAGCGGAGGTGACGACGGCCCAGCAGCCGGCCGGGAGGCTGCCGAGCAGCGCCGGCGCCCCGGGGATGGGCGTTTCGTGCCCTTCTTCCGCGGCCTCGAGGGCGTCGAGCCGGGCGGCTTCCTCGGGCGTCGCCAGGTGGGGCGCGACGAGCTGCATTGTCTCGAGCGTGCGCCGGCCGTGCGCGACCGCCAGCACCGCGGCCGGCGGCAGGTCGTGCTCCGCGGCCCAGCGCAGCCACATCCGCTCGACGAGGGCGCGGGAATCGACGAGCGTGCCGTCCATGTCGAACAGCACGCCGTCGCAGTCGACGAGGGTGTCGCGGGCGGCCGGCGGCCCGGACGCCGCGTTCATGCCGCCGCGCCGGTGAGCGCGCGCGCGGCGCCGACGTCGGCCGGGAGAGTGAATCCGCCCCGGTAGAGCGGCTGGATGCCCCCCTCCGCCCAGCGCCGCGCCCGGTAGAGGGTACAGAAGGTGAAGTCGGGGGCCGCCCCGCCCTGGCCGCCGACCAGCTCTCCGCCGCGGCGGACGTTGTCCTGCATCCACGGCGGCACCAGCAGGTGGTAGGGGTTTCGCTGGACCTCTCCGGCGTGAAACGAGAGCGCGGTGATCATGTCGGCGAGATCCGCCGGACTCACTTCGACCATCAGGTTCGGTGTCGCCATGGCGCCCCAGAACTCGGTCTCGTAGACGACCGTGGCAAACCCGGCCGGCTGGCGCTTCAGGGCGTCCATCAGCAGGTGATGGGTGCCGACGTGCGTGCTGTTCCAGTCGGTCTCGTGCGGGAAGAAGACGGCGGCGGGGCGCAGGTCGTGGAGGATTCCGGCAATCGTCTCGACGCTGCGGTTCCAGTGCTGTGGATCGCGCTCGCGCGCCGCGGCGTTGACCTGTTCGAGCCCGGCCGGGCCGGTCGGGACCAGATCGAATCCGAGGTAGGCGCACGCCGCCTCGAGCTCGGTCCATCGGCCGGCCTGGCGGTCGCGGCGGCTGCCCTGGGTGACCGCCACATTCACGACCCGCATCCCGGCTTCGCGCTGCAGGCGGAGCGCGAGGCCGCCGATGATGCACTCGTCGTCCGGGTGCGGCGAAAAGATCAGCGCCCGCGGCGCGTCGTCCGGCGGGCGGGGATGGGCGGGCGCCTGAAAACCGCCGAGCGGATACTGGCGCCCTTCCCGGACCAGGCGATCGATCCCGGTGACGAACTGCAGGTACGGATTCATGGCTAGCGCGGGATCTCCGGAAGGCTGGCGGCGGCAATCGCCTGGCCGTGCCGCTTGTCGTGTTCGTCAGGCAGATGGAAGGCGATGGTCGTGGCGAGATCCGGGAACTCGAGGTCGAGCACGACCCGCGCGCCGTTGACGATGTCGTCCCCGCCGGGGCCGGAGGTCACCCGGCCGAGCACCAGGACGTGGCGCAGATCGTAGAAGCGGGCGAAGTGGGCAACGCCGTAGCCCAGGTAGACGCCCAGGGTCTGGTAGATCTGCACGGCCCGGCGGTCGCCGCCGGCCATCAGATCCTGGACGATTTTCAGCCGTTCCGGAAACGGCATATCGGCGGGCGCGTCGATGCCGGCCGCCGGCATCAGCCTCGCCACCGCCTGCTGCGAGTAGTACTGCGACCCGACGCCGTCATCCCCCGACCATTCGTCGGTCGGCGCGGTCGGGCTGTAATCCACCGGTACGAACGCCAGTTCGTTCAGCCATGACGTGATGTTGCCGTCGGCCGTGACGTAGCCGCCGGCGGTGCTGGTGCCGAGCGCGACGCCGAGGACGGAGTTGGCGCCGAGCGACATCGAGCCGGCGAGCGCGGTCACTTCGCCGTCGTTGACGACTTCGAGCGGCACATCCTGCCAGGCCCGCCGGATGTCGAGGAACATGTCCTTGACGCGCGCCTCGAACACGTCGCGCGGCACGCCGCGAAAGAGCGAGCCGGCCTTGACGCGGTTGTTCACGTAGACGCCGGCGGCGCTGCCGCCGATGGCGTCGACGCGGGGCAGGTGCGCGGCGGCTTTCTTCAGCGAATCCATGACGCCGTCGTAGTGATACGCGGGATCCGGCTTGTGATACGGATCCCACACGGTCTCGTCGCTGAAGACGACGCGGCCGTCGATGACGGCGGCGGCTTTCCGATCGCTCCCGCCCAGATCGAAACCGATCCGGCAGCCGTCGAGGTGCCGGCCGAGCGGCCTGGTGACCGAGCGCGCGGCGGGGAGGTCGCGCGACAGGACCACGTCGACGGGATGATCGAAGACCAGCCCGCCGACGAACTCCGAGTCGAACCGGCCGGCGGCCGTGTCGCGGTAGTGCGCCGCGAGGGCCGCGACGATCGCGGCCGGGCCGTCGACGTGGATGCGCCAGCCGCCGCGCGACCAGAGCAGGAACTTCACCAGCCGCTCGACGTGCCGGTCGTTCGCCGCCGCCTGGGGATGGGCCGGCGGCAGCACGGCGGTGTCGAAGCGGAAGATGGAGCCGTCGGCCTGTTCGATCGCGAGCCGCACCGGCACGCCGGCGCCGGACGCCGCGACGAGATCGTCGAATGCCCGATCGGCCAGGACGGCCGGCCTGAAGCCGGGATCGAGCGCCGGCTGGACCCGCGGCGGGGGAAGGAGAAGGGCGCGGTCGTGGTCCATGCTCGAACTCATCCCCTCAGTCTTTCACGCCGGCTCCGTACACGTCCAGCGCCGGAGCGAACGTCACGGGTTGATGGCGGCCGGCGGTGGTGATCAGAATCAGGACGCCGACGAGCGGCATCAGCGCCGCCATGAAGAACACCGGCAGGTAGCTGAAGCGATCGACGAGGACGCCGGTCAGGTAGGGAAAGAAGATCCCGCTCAGCCCGCCGGCGACGCCGGTCAGCCCGGTGACGCGGGCGACGGCCGACTCCGGAAAGAGGTCCGACACGGTGGCGAACATGTTCGCGGACAGGAACGTATGGCCGAGCAGCACGACCGAAATGGCCGCGATCGCCAGCGGAATACTGTGCAGCAGCGGCACCGCAAAACTCAACAGACAGAGCGCCGCGCCGGTCAGCAGCGTGGTTCGCCGGGCGCTGTAGACGGGCCAGCCTTTGGCGATCAGCCATCCGGCCGCCAGGCCGCCGCCGATGCTGCCGATGTCACCGAACAGGAACGTCACCGAGTTGAAATAGGAGCTGTTCGCGACGCTGAGGTGCCGGACGTCGCGAAAATAGTTCGGCATCCAGTAGATGTAGAACTGGACCACCGGCCCGACCCAGAACCGGCACAGCATCAGTCCCCACGTCTGGCGGAGGCGGAGCAGCTGGCGGTTGGTCGGCGGTCCGGCGGCCGCCGGCGGCGTCCGACCGGCGGCAATCAGCGCCGCCTCTCCCGGCGAGAGGCGTGGGTGTTCGTCCGGATCCCGATAGAGCACCCACCACGCCACCACCCAGAACAGGCCGAGGAGGCTCGGGACGAGGAAGCCCACCCGCCAGCCGTAGCGGGCCGCAATCGGGATGACGAGAAACGGCGCGATGAACGAGCCGATCATCGAGGCGCTGTTGAAGATGCCGATCGCGAGGGCGCGCTCGCGCATCGGGAACCACTGCGCGACGACCTTGTTGCCCCCGGAGTAGTTCGCGCACTCGCCAGTGCCGAGCCAGAAGCGGAACAGACGGAAGCTCCAGACCGATCCCGCACCGGCGTGCATCGCATTGCCGATCGACCACCACACCACCGCCGTGGCCAGCCCGGCGCGGACCCCGACGCGGTCCATGAACCAACCCATCGGAAACTCGCCGGCGACCATGCCGAGCTGGAACCACGACACAATCGACCCGTACTGGGTGTTCGAGAGGTGGAACGTGTCGCGAATCACCGGCGCCAGCACGGAGAGCGTCTGGCGATCGATGAAGTTGATGACCGTGACGCCGAAGAGCAGCCCCAGGATCAGCCAGCGCACTCAGCGGCTCCGGCGCGCGACCAGCGCGCTCCGTCCGACGGCACTCGGCACGACCGCCGCGCCGGCGAAGCCGGCCTCACCCAGCCACGCCGTCATCTCGGCCACCGAATAGCAGCGCCCCTGCGTGACGTGCATCAGCAGCACGGAGTAGGCGGCAATCGACAGCGGGCCCGACTTCTGCCGCGTTCGAGGAACGCATCATGGACGACGATCATCCCGCCCGGCGCCAGAGCGTCGCTCGAGGCGCGCAGCAGGCGCCGGACGACGATCTCGTCCCAGTCGTGGAGGACGTTCGAGAACAGATGGACGTCGTAGCCTCCGGGCAGCGGGCCGGCCAGCATGTCGCCGGCCACTACCCCGATCCGGGACGAGAGCCCGCGTCCGGCGATGGCGCGCGCGGCAATCCGATCGACAGGGGGCTTTTCGAGGACGTCCCCCTGGATCTGCGGGAAGTGCGCGGCCATCGTGCAGGCGTAGACGCCCGATCCGCCGGCGATGTCGAGCAGCCGCCGGGCGCCGTCGCAGGTCGAGGCGTTTCGCCAGCGCCTGGGCGAGCAGCCGGCCGCGGCAGTCCATCGCCGCGGTGAACTCCTCCGCGAAAGCCTCGGTCTCCATCGCGCGATGCCAGTCGGCCTGCTCGGCGCGGCCGGCGAAGCGCGCCGGCTCGCCGGTGGCGAGCACGGCGAGCAGATCGCGGGCGATCGGCCGGTCCGAGACCTTCGGATAGTACGGGGCCGAGAAACCACGGCGACGAGGCCACGAGGTGCTCGCGGGCCCTGGCGGTCAGCCGCAGCACGTCGCCGTCACGCTCCACCAGATCCATCGCCGCAAACAGCGTCGTCATCACGTCGACCGGGCGCGCGTGGAACCCGAAGTGGGCCGCGATGTCCTGGATGGTGCCCGGGTTGCGGTCGAGCCACGAGAAGAAATCCAGGCCGCTGAGCGCGGCGATGAGCATGTCGGCGGCATAGAGCTCGTCGCGCGCCCCGTAAAGAGGGGCGGGATCGGTCTGCGGCGCCAGGGTGAGGTCGTCGGTCATCTCCGCCTTTCGCGGCCCGCGCCGCCTGATCCAGAATACCGGGTGAGCGAATCGATACTGCAGCTGACGGCCGCGACGGTCGTCAAGGACGGCCGCCGCGTCCTCGACGACGTCTCGCTGACGATCCACGCCGGCGAACACACCGCCATCGTCGGGCCGAACGGCGCCGGCAAGTCGATGCTGGTGAGCCTGCTGACGCATGCCGAGCGGCCGGTGGCGCCGGCCGACGGCGTGCCGCCGGTGCGGGTGCTCGGCGAGACGGTCTGGAACATTTTCGACCTGCGATCACGCCTCGGCATCGTTTCGTCGGCGCTGCACCATCACTTCGTCAACGGCAACAGCGAGGGATCGATCAGCGGCGAAGCGGCCGTGCTCTCGGCGTTCCTGAGCTCCTGGGGGGTGCTGCGCTACGGCAGCGTCACCGCCGACATGCGGCGGCGGGCGGCGGAGGCGCTCGAAGCCGCCGGTGCGTCGCACCTCGGCCCGCGCCTGCTCGACGAGATGTCGAGCGGGGAAGCGCGGCGGGTTTTGCTGGCGCGCGCCTTCGCGACCGCGCCGCGGGTGCTCGTGCTCGACGAGCCGACCGCCGGTCTCGACATGGTGGCGCGCCATCACTTCATGGAACGGGTCCGCAGGCTGGCGCGGGCCGGCACCACACTGGTCCTGATCACGCACCACGTCGAGGAGATCGTTCCGGAAATCGGCCGTGTCGTGCTGCTCCGGGCGGGTCGGATCGCCGCCGACGGTCCGCGGCCGGCGATTCTCACGAGCGATCATCTGAGCCGGGTGTTCGGACATCCCATCCTTCTCGAGGCGGTGGACGGCTACACCTACGCGAGGCCCGCGGCAGTGCCGTCCGGCGCCGCGCCGGTCAGAGGATAGCAGCGGAAGAATGAAGACCCGCGCCGCGCTGACGCCGGTGCAGGCCGCCTCGATTGCGTTCGGGACGATCCTGCTCGGGCACGCCCTCCAGATCAGCAACGGCTTTTACAGTCCAGTCGCGCTGATCGCGGCGCTGCTTGGCGCCGCCTGTGTCCTTGCCGGCGCCGGACGCGTCCCGGCTCCACGCGGCAGCGAAGCCGTCCTCGCCGGCGTGCTCGCGGCGGGTCTGATCTCCAATCTCCTGGCGCTCGCCACCATGCCGGTGGGATTCTATCTCGCCGACCCGCAGCCGTCCGCGCACCCGGCATTTCTTGCCGGCCTCGCGGCCGCCGCGCTCTTCGGCCTGCTCATCGTCGTCAACCCGCGGCACGCGGCCCGCTGGTGGTTCCCGGGGCTGCTGGCGACCGCCGCGCTGCTCGGCGACTGGCTGATCCAGGCCTCGCCGCGGCCGCACATCGACGTGATGACGGTGTTTCGCGAGGCGCTGGCGGCACTGGGACGGCTGGAAAGCCCGTACTGATCACCTTCCCGAACATCTACGACAACGAGGCGCTCTACGCCAGCGGGCTGGTCGTCGGCGGCCGTGTCCAGTTCGGGTTCCCGTATCCGCCGCTCAGCCTGCTGATGGCGGCGCCGGCCTACGCGCTGCGGCTGGACGTGAGATACGCCGAGCTCCTGGCCCTGGTCGCGGCGGGCGGCTGGATCGGCTATTCGGGCAGGGGCAGGGTCGCGCCGCTCGCCGCCGCCTGCCTGCTCTTCACTCCGCGCAGCTTCTTCGTGCTCGAGCAGGCGTGGACGGAATCGTTCGTTTTGTGCTGGGCGGCGTTGGTGATCTACGCAGCCCCCCGCGCCGCCGCCCGCCGCTCGTCCGCCCCGGCCTGGAGCCTTCGCGGCATCGCGCTCGGACTGCTGGTGGCGTCCAAGCAGCACCTGGCCGTCGCGCTGCTCTTCACCGGATGGCTCCGCCGTGAGGGGGAGGGGCCCCGCGCCACGCGCGCGATGCTGGTCGCCGCGATCGTGGCGGGTCTCGCGATCACGCTGCCGTTCCTGCTGTGGGACCCGCCGGGCTTCTGGCGATCGGTCGTGCTCCTGCAAATCAGGGAGCCCTTCAGGCTCGATTCGCTGAGCGTGCTCAGCTACCTGGCGCGGCAGGGATGGCAGCCGACGCCCGGCGCGCTGCTCGCGGCGCCGCTCGCCGCGCTGGCGGCCGGCCTGGCGCTGGCGTGGTGGCGCCTGCCGCGGACGCCGGCTGGCTTTGCGCTGGCCCTCGGCATGGCCTTCTTCCTGCTCTTCCTGGTCAGCAAGAAGGCCTTCTGCAATTATTACTTTCTCGTCATCGGTCTGTTGATGGCCGGTGTCGCCGCCGCCAGCCGGGAAGGGCGCTGGCTGCCGGCGGACGACGAGGATTCCCGACCGCCGCTACCGGACAGCGGTGAGAACGGCTGATCCATCCTCCGTACGCGGCGCGTCCGAGGGGGACGGGTTGTGCCAGTCCCGGGTGCCCTCGGTCAGACGCTCGGCTTCGGCGGGCCCCCAGGACCCCGGCGCGTACTCATGCACCGGCGTGACGTTGCCGAGCACGTGCTCGACAACGCTCCAGGCCGCCTCGACGCCGTCCTGGCGCGCGAACAGCGTCGCGTCGCCATCCATCGCGTCGTCCAGCAGCCGTTCGTAGGCATCGAGCTCGTCGCCGTTCGGCTGGTGCGCGACTCTCAGCTCGGTCTGATCGCCGACCATCTGATCGCCAGGACGCTTGACGCGGGCGCCAAGCGCGATGGTGACGTCGGGGCTGAGGCGGAAGCGGACGTAATTGGTCTCTCCCGGGCACAGCCCGCTGAGCGGCGGCCGCTTCAAGGTCACGAGGACCTCGGTCGTGGTGACCGCGAGCGCCTTGCCGGCGCGAACCAGGAACGGCACGCCCTCCCAGCGCCACGAGTCGATGTGCAGCCGGAGCGGCGACGAACGTCTCGACCTGTGAACCGGCGGCCACGCCGTGCTCCTCGCGGTAGCCGGTGAACTGCCCGCGGACCACGTCATCCGGCCCGAGCGGCCGCATCGTCCGCAGGATCTTGACCTGCTCGTCACGGATCGACTGCTCGGATCGCGGTCGGCGGCGGCTCCATCGCGAGGAAGCCAATCACCTGCAGCATGTGGTTCTGCAGGACGTCGCGGATCGCGCCCGACTCTTCGTAGAACCCGCCGCGCCCCTCGACGCCGAACTTCTCGGCCATCGTGATCTGGACGCTCTCGACGTAGTGGCGATTCCAGATCGGCTCCAGGAACGTGTTGGCGAAGCGGAACAGGAGCAGGTTCTGGACCGCCTCCTTGCCGAGGTAGTGATCGATGCGGAAGACCGCCGATTCGTCGAAGACGGTGTGCAGCGTCGCGCTCAGCTCGCGCGCCGACGCGAGATCGCGGCCGAACGGTTTTTCGACGACGACGCGGGCGTTGTCGGCGCTGCCGGAGCGGCCGAGCCCCTCGACGACGGTGGCGAACTGGCTCGGGGGAATGGCCAGGTAGTGGAGCGGGTGCTTCGCCCCGCCGAGCGCCGTGCGCAGCGCTTCGTAGGTGTGCGGGTCGCCGTAGTCGCCGCGGATGTAATGGAGCCGTTCCATCAGGGTCGCGGTGGCGGCGGCATCGGCGGCGCCGTTGCCGGCGTGCCGGGCGACGCTGTCGCGCGCCCGGGCCTGGAACTTCTCCTGGCTCCAGTCCGAGCGCGCCACGCCGATGACGGGGACGTCGAGCCGGCCGTGCCGCGCCATCGCGTGCAGGGCGGGGAAGATCTTCTTGTAGACGAGGTCTCCGGTCGCGCCGAAGAAGACCAGGGCATCGGAACGCGCGGTCGTGTCTCCCATACTCAAAGCTTAGACGCATTCGGGCCCGCGGGATAAACTGAGCCGGAACCGCGGGGGTTCGACCGGTCGGGAGGGCAGCAGCGATGAACAGACGGGAATTCGTGTCGGCGGCAATGGTGGCGGGGGGCGCGTTTCTGCCGGCGGCGGCGCTGTCGGCACAGGGTCCGGGGGGCGGAGCGGGGCGTCCGTCGGGCCGGGCGCCGGAATACTACGAGCTGCGCCGCTACCGCCTGCGCCGCGGGCCCGGGCAGCAGCTGGTCGAGGCCTATCTGCGCGACGCGGCGCTGCCGGCGTGGCAGCGCGCGGGCGCCGGGCCGATTGGTGTCTTCAGCGTCATGATTGGCACGGAGAGCCCGACGTTTCTGGTCCTGATCCCGCATCAGGACATGGCCGCGGTCGCGTCCCTGCCGGAGCGCCTCGGGGCCGACGCGGAGTATCAGAAGGCGGCGGCCGCCTACCTCAACGCCGCCGCCACCGAGCCCGCCTTCGTCCGCATCGAGAGCTCGGTCGCGCGGGCCTTCGACGCGATGCCGCGCCTGGAGCTGCCGTTCGGCGCGGGAGAGGCCGGCCGTCGGCCGAGGATTTTCGAGCTGCGCATGTACGAAAGCCACAGCGAGAAGGCGGCGAAGAAGAAGATCGAGATGTTCAACACCGCCGAGATCGCGATCTTCCGCCGCGCCGGGATGCACCCGGTGTTCTTCGGGGAGACGATCGTCGGTCCGAACATGCCGAACCTGACGTATATGCTCGCCTACGAGGACATGGCGGCTCACGACCGGCAATGGAGTGCCTTTGCCGCAGACCCCGAGTGGAAGAAGCTCTCGACGACCCCCGGGTGGACCGACCCGGAGATCGTCTCGAACATCACCAACAGCTACTGGCGGCCGGCGGCCTACTCGCAAATCTAGCGGCCTGTCCCGGCGGATCAATCGCCGCGGACGACACGCGGCTAGCGCTGCTTCGCGAGTGCGGTCTGAAGCTGGCGGGCGTGCTCGAGGTGAGCGACGAACGCCGGCCGGACCTTGACGAGCAGCGCCTTCAGCTCGTCGTTCTTCGCCGACGGAATCAGGGTCTTGTCGACGGCGTCGAGGACCTGCTCGTGGTAGGCCACTTCGTGATCGACGTAGGCCTTGTCGAAGGCGGCGCCGGTGAGGCTCTTGAGGGCGGCGACGTTCCGCTCGCCGCCGGCCTTCAGGCTGCGGCTGGTGTCGTTGTCTTCCGGAGTGACCTTCAAGCGGGTCACCAGGTCGACCGCGGACTTGTTGACGCCGGTGTGGGCTTCGACCATCAGCCGGCCGAAGGCCTTCACGTCGGGGTTCTTCGCGGCCGTCTCGGCGAGCTTGCCGGCATCGATGTCCACCTGGTTGGCGGTGACGACGATCGATGCAATCTGCGCATCGGTGACGGCCTGGGCGGCGAGCCCCGCGGCCGACAGCCCGACGATCGCCACCGCGGCGAATGTCAAGATTTTCACGTCAGAATCCTCCTCAGGAAAGGACGGTGGGCAGTGGTCCGTGATGGAGCCGCTTTTCCGTCCGTCTGAGGATTCGGATGCTCGCCGCCCGGCGGCTGTTCCCGATCAGGCCGGGGGCTCGAGGTCTGGCAGCGCGGTCCAGCGCGCCAGCACAACCGCGATGAGGCGATCGCAGCGCACGCCGGCAAAGCCGAAGACGTTCAGCGTCGACGGATCGAGGTCGCGCGCCAGCGCCTCGCGCAGCAGGCCGCGGGCCCGGAACAGCCGCGTCCGCACCGTGGCGGGTGGCAGCGCCAGGGTGTCGGCGGTTTCCTGGACCGTCATCTCCTCGACCTCCCGCATGACGAACACCGTCCGGAACGCGATCGGCAGTTCGTCGATCCGCCGCTCGATCAGCGTCCGCAGCTCGGCGCGCAGGACGGCGTCGGAGGCTGTCTCGGCGCGGGTGTCGGGCACGGCGTCTGCCTCCTGTCCGGAATCGTGTGCGAGGCTGGCGCCGGCGGCGCGGAAGGGGAGCACACGGCGCTCCCGCGTCCGCCTGCGGAGGCGCATCAGCGACTGGTTGGCGACGATCCGCGTCAGCCAGGTGCCGAGCGCCGCGTCGCCGCGGAAGGTGCTCATGTGCCGGAAGGCGTCGAGATACGCGTCCTGCACCGCGTCTTCGGCGTCCCGGTCGTCCCTGAGAATGCTCCGCGCCACCCGGAACAGCCGGCCGTTGTAGCGGCGCATCAGCGTCTCGAAGGCGGCCGGATCCCGGCGCACGACGGCGGCGACGAGGTCGCCATCCGAGAGGGGGCCGGGGACGGGGGCAGGCTGGGTCTGGCTCGACACTGTTGTACCGATTGGATGCTCCGGACCGGCGGCACGTTCCCGGCGCTGGCGTCGTCTGGCGTATTCTGTCACGGCCGGAGCGGCATGCCGCGGTTCCGCCGGGGGGGCTTTTGATTTTGATAATGAAGCGCTTCGTCATCCTTGCCGCGCTGGCCTGCCTCATGGGCACCGCGCGGCCCGTCAGCCTGGCGGCGCAGCGGCCCGCCGCGCCCGCTCCCGAGATCCGGCTGGTGCTGCTCATCGCCGTCGATCAATTCCGGTATGACTACCTCACCCGATTCGAGCGCGAGTATCACGACGGCTTCCGCCGCCTGCTGAGCGGCGGGGCGGTCTTCACGAGCGCGCAGC
The DNA here is from genome assembly GCA_963750475.1 of uncultured Acidobacteriota bacterium. Taxonomy (GTDB): domain Bacteria; phylum Acidobacteriota; class Vicinamibacteria; order Vicinamibacterales; family 2-12-FULL-66-21; genus JALZOC01. Next base: position 3,049,022 of record CAVVQQ010000002.1, on the reverse strand, counting down.
TCGAGCATTACCCGACCGTGACCGCCGTCGGGCACTCGACGATGCTGAGCGGGGCGATTCCGGCCGACGAGCGGAATCGTCGGCAACGACTGGTTCGACCGCGCCTCCGGCGGCGACGGTGACGAGCGTCGCCGACAGCGAGTGTCGAAGTGCTCGGCGGCGGCGCCCCGGGCAGCGCCGCGTCGCCGCGCCGGCTCCTCGTCACCACCGTCGGCGACGAGCTCAAGATGGCGCACGCCGACGGCTCGCCGGGCGAAAGACCGAAGGTCGTTGGCGTCTCGCTCAAGGACCGCTCGGCCATTCTGCCCGCCGGCCGCGGCGCCGATGCCGCCTACTGGTTCGACATCAACACCGGCGCCTTCGTCAGCAGCAGCTACTACTTCCCGGCGCTGCCCGCCTGGACGACGGCGTTCAACCAGCGCAAGCTGGCGGACGCCTACGCCGGCAAGACCTGGACGCTTGCCGCGGCGAGCACCGACCGAGCCGCATGTCCTGCCGGCGGCGCCGGGCGCGGCGCTCTACGAGCGCCATCTTCGGCAGCCCCTTCGGCAACGACCTGCTGCTCGCGCTCGCCACCGAGGCGCTCGACAAGGAGAAGCTCGGCCAGCGCGGCGTCACCGATCTGTTCTCGGTGAGCTTCTCTTCGAATGATTCGGTCGGCCACAACTACGGCCCGGATTCCCCCGAGGTCCACGACATCTCCGTCAAGACCGACGCCACCGTCGGCAGGCTGCTCGCGGAAGTGGACCGCCGCGTCGGCCTCACGCACACGCTCGTCATGTTCACCTCGGACCACGGCGTCGCGCCGGTGCCGGAGCTCCTCAAGCAACGGCACCTGCCCGGCGGCCGGATCGAGGGCACGTCACTCTTCGATCCGATCCAGAAGAGCCTCGAAGAGCGCTTCGGTGCAGGCAAGTGGCTGCTCGCGACCGCCGGACTGTCGCCGTACCTGAATTACGCGCTGATCGCGCAGAAGAAGCTCGACCCCGTCGAGGTCCGCCGGGTCGCCGCCGAGGCCCTGCGGCAGGCCCCCGGCTCGCACATCGCGCGCGTCTACACGCGCGATCAGCTGCTCCATGCGGAGGTGCCCAACGACGCCGTCGGCCGCCGGGTGCTGCGCGGCTTCAACACCGAGCGCTCGGGCGACCTCGAAATCATTCTCGAGCCTTACTGGATTCGCGGCGCCACCGGCACCACCCACGGCACCCCGTACGAATACGATGCGGCCATCCCGCTCATTCTGATGGGCCCGGGGATCCGGCCTGGACGCTACGCCGGCCCGGTCGCTCTCAACGACGCGGCGCCGACGCTCTGGTACCTCCTCGACATCCAGGTTCCCGCCGCCGCCGCGGGCCGGGTCCTGACGGAAGCCCTTCAGCCGGCGCCGACCGGCCGCGCGCCGGTTCCCGTCCGCCGTCCGCAGTAGGCGCCGCCCGGCCTGGTTCACGCCATTCGCTCCGACGATGACGCGCGGCAGCAGACGCTCCGGACAGCGCCCATGACAGACACGGATCTCGCCGCCGCGGCGCCGCCCCGGCGGCTCAATACCCCCGCCCAGGTTCTGTTCGCCAGCCTGATCGGCACGACCATCGAGTTCTTCGACTTCTACATCTACGCGACCGCCGCGGTGCTGGTCTTCCCGAAGCTGTTCTTCCCGGCCTCGGATCCCGCCTCCGCCACGCTCGCGTCGCTCGCCACGTTCGCGATCGCCTTTCTCGCCCGGCCGATCGGCTCGGCGCTGTTCGGCCACTTCGGCGATCGCGTCGGCCGCAAGACGACCCTGGTCGCGGCGCTGCTGACGATGGGGGTGTCGACGGTGACGATTGGCGCGCTGCCGACCTACGCCACGCATCGGCGTCGCCGCGCCGCTGCTGCTCGCGCTCTGCCGCTTCGGGCAGGGGCTCGGGCTCGGCGGCGAGTGGGGCGGCGCGGTGCTGCTCGCGATCGAGAACGCGCCGCCCGGCAAGCCGCGCCTGGTACGGCATGTTCCCGCAGCTCGGCGCGCCGCTCGGATTCTTCTGCTCGGGCGGCGTCTTCCTGCTGCTCTCGCAGGTGCTGACCGACGAGCAGTTCTTCGCGCTTCGGCTGGCGCATCCCCTTCCTCGCCAGCGCCGCTCTCGTGATCGTCGGCCTCTACGTGCGGCTGACGATCACCGAGACGCCGGTGTTCCGCGACGCGCTCACCCGGACGCGAGCGCGTCAAGCTGCCGATGGTCGTCGTCTTCCGGGAGCACCCGCGGACGCTGTTCCTCGGCACGCTCGTCGCACTCGCGACCTTCGTGCTCTTCTACCTGATGACCGTCTTCGCGCTGTCCTGGGGCACCGGCGCGCTCGGCTACACGCGCCAGCAGTTCCTGCTCATCCAGCTCTTCGGGATCCTGTTCTTTGCCGCGACCATTCCGCTCTCCGCGGTCCTTGCCGACCGCGCCGGGCGGCGCCGCACGCTGATCTGGGTCACCGGCGGCATCGGCCTGTTCGGCTTCGTCCTGGCGCCGCTCCTCCAGGCCGGCCCCCTCGGCGCCGTCGTCATGATGGCGGCCGGCCTGTCCCTGATGGGACTGACCTACGGCCCGCTCGGCACGACGCTCTCGGAGCTGTTCCCGACGGCGGTGCGCTACACGGGCAGCTCGCTCACCTTCAACCTCGCCGGCATCTTCGGCGCCTCGCTGGCGCCGTACATCGCGACCTGGCTCGCGACGACTTACGGCCTGCACTACGTCGGCTATTACCTGACGCTGGCGGCCGCCGTGACCTTTGCCGGCCTGCTCGGCACCCGCGAGACGCGGGATACCGATCTCGCGTCCTGAGCCGGCGGGCGGACAATCACCCGCGCCCGACGCCGAGCGCGTCAGCCACCCTGTTGATATAGTTGAACCACGACGCAATCAGCGTGATCTGCAGGATCGCGCGGTCGTCGAAGCCCTCGGTCCGCAGACGGTCGTGGAACTCCGGACCGATCTTCGTCGCATCCCGTGTGATTTGTTCGACGTACTCGAGCATCACACGGTCCTGGCTCGAAATTGGGGCCGAGCGATAGTCCCGCGCCAGCGCCTCCACGAACGCGTCGTCGAGCGTCACCCTACGCAGAAACTCTGCGTGTGACTCCAGTCAATACTGGCACCTGTTGACCGACGAGACGACTGTCGTGATCATTTCGTGCTGGCGACGGGTCAGCGGCAGGTCGGGAGCCATCATCGCGCCAAACGCGGCAAACGCATGATGGAGGGCGTCCGGGATCAGCGAGTGCGATCCCACGATGCCATCGGTGTCTTTGTGGTCCGGATGGGTCGGCTGCGCGTACTCGACGGGGTACAGGGCCTGTTGTGCCTGTCGCGCCTGCCGCAGTCGTTCGTCGTCTTCGAATGCTATCGTGCGAATCCACGTCATGGCGATGCTTCTCCAGGGGAAGTCAGCGGTCCGGAAGACCGTGCGGTCAGACGGTAGACGGGCAGACCCATGGCGACGAGCGCCATGCCGAGCAGGGCCTGCAAAGGATTGTTCATCGCTAGAAGGACCAGCACGCCGGCCACCAGTCCCAGGAAGATGACCGCCGGCCAGGGGTGTGCCGGCACCCTGAGCGTGGGATCTCGCCGGGTCAGCACGAACACCGAGCCGACAGTCAGGGCGATGAACACCACGGTGATGAAGATGAAGTAGGCGACGATCGTGTCGAACGTGCCCAGCATCACCAGGAAGGATGCCAGCACCGCCTGCGCACCGATGGCGCGGGCGGGCGTCCCGAACCGTGGGTGGACGGCGGCCGCTGCCGCGGGGAAGAGCCCGTCGCGAGCCATCGAGAAATAGACGCGCGGCGCAAGCATCAGCACAGCCGCCAGGCTTCCGAGTACGCACACGACAACAAGGCCCGCTACCGCCATGCCGCCGATCGGCCCCAGCAGGACGGTGCCCACCTGCGCGACAAACGCCTCTCCAGGCCCGAACTGGCTGATCGGGATCACGTAGATGAACGCCAGCGTCGTCACGATGTAGACAATCGTGACGATACCGAGACCGATTCGCAGCGCCATGGGCACCGTTCGCGCGGGATCTCGAACCTCTCCGGCGATCTTCGTGACCTCCCACCAGCCTCCAAACGCGAAGAAGGCGCCGATCAGCGCGCCGGCGATCGCGGCCCCGAACGGCTGGGCGGTTGCAGGCCGTGACGCAAACGGGACGAAATGGCGCCAGTCGCCCGCCGGGCTCGCGAACGCGAGGCCGATCAGCCCCGCGATGAGCAGCAGCTTGAGGAACGCGAGCGAGGTCAGCAATCGTGTCCCCGGTCGGACGCCCACGATGTGGACCACTGCCAATCCCGTGATGGCGGCCACCGCCACCAGGCGCTGCGCCGCAGACCCGAGCGGCACGATATAGCCAACGTAGCTGGCCAGCCCCGTCGCGAGGGCGGCCGTGATCCCTGGGTCCATGATCAGAAAGCACTTCCAGCCGTACAGAAACGCGAGGCGTGGGCCGTAGGCTTCTCGGAGGTAGACGTAGCCCCCGCCCGCCTGAGGGTACTTGGCCGCGAGCGCCCCGTAGCAGACAGCGCCGCTCATCGCCATGCCGCCGATGACGGCCCAGACGAGGAGCACCCAGAGCGGCGACGCGAGGCTGCGGATCATCGACCCGGGCGTCAGGAAGATACCCACGGCGATGACCTGCCCGACGACGAGCGCCGCCGCCGAGCGAAGCGTCAGCTGCCGGCCGAGCGTGGTCCTGGCCACCATCAGAACGTGGTCCGCAGCGCCAGCTGCAGCGCCCGCGGACCGCCGGAACCGAAAACACCGCCAGCTGTCGTCACCGGCTGTCCGAATGTGGAGGCACGCAGGTAACCCGGCTGATCGGCGTTGCTGTTGTCGCGGACGAGCACGTTGGCGTAGCCCGAGTAGTTGCGAACCGAGACGCCGAGGATGTTCGTCGTGTTGAAGAGGTTGAAGACCTCGAGCATGGGTTCAAGCTGCAGGTGTCGGATGCGAACCGGGCGAGAGAGGCGGAGATCGAGGGAGTTGAACGCGTCGCCGAATCGCGCGCTGTCCGGCACGAGCGGCAGCGGCGCGCCGGCGATGCCGCCGCCCGCGTTGATGGCGGCAATCGCCGTGTTGAGGTCGGCGGCCGTCTTGAACAGGCGACCGCCGGCATTGCGTTGGAACACCGGCACTCGGCTCTGACCATCTGGCATCAGGATGTCCATTGGTACGGCGGAGGCAAGCGTCCAGATCGGGGCGACGAGAAATCCTCCGGGGAGCTGGCCCCAGGCGGCAAACGTGAGCCGGTGGCGCTGGTCGTTCGGCGTCGGGCCGAATTCCCGTCGCAGGTTCTCCGGGTCGAGGGGTCCGTTGGCGAACGGAATCTGGTCGTCGTTGGCGTAATTGAACGCCTTGGCCAGCGCATAGCCGACCCGGAAGCCGGAATGCGCACCTCGCCGCTCGGCGCTGACGAGCAGGGCATCGTAGAGCGTGTTGACGCTCGACTCGAGGTTCACCACCCGATCCGGCCCGCCGACTACCGGGTTGAACACGGTGCCGACGGTGCGGCCGATGATGAAATGCGTGCCCAAGTTGTGCACACCATCGAGGCGCAGGACGACAGCCCCCGGCAGCGCCCGCTGGAGCCCGAGGTTGAACTGCTGCACCGTCGGGTTCTGCATGCCGTGGTCGATGATATTGATGCCCGACGCCCCGGCGCCGACCAGGATAAAGCCGCCAAACGGACGCGAGACGGAAGGGGCAAATGGCGGGAATCGGCCCGTCGCCGGGTCGACGAAGAATGCGTTGCCGGCCCGGGCCTCGATTGGCAGGGCGCGGCCGTCGAGTCCGCGCTCGAGCGACTGGAGCTCGAGCGTCATCCGGTCGTAATAAATGCCGTACCCGCCGTGGACGCTCGTCCGGCCCTGGCCCGGCGTCCAGTTGAAGCCGAATCTCGGCCCGACATTGTTCAGGTCTTTACCGCGCGTCCCTCGCAGAAACGGCCTCACGATCGGATTGATGTCTCCAACCCGGCTGATATTCTTCACGTCGGTGTCGAGCTCGTAGCGGACGCCGAGATTGAGCGTCAGGTCACGCCGGATCCGCCAGTCGTCCTGCAGGAATGCGGCAAGGTAATTGCTGTCGGCGCCCGCAATCGTCAGTCCCTGCTCCGGCCTGCCGCTTCGCAGGGTGACAGCGAACAGCAGGTCGCCGTCGTCGATCCGGCCGTCCCCGTTGTGATCGAAGTCGGCGAAGTCTTCGATGAACTCGATGCGACCCTGGCGAAAGACATCGAGGTCGAACCGCCCCGCGACGTGTTGCGCTTCGCCGCCGAGGCGAAGGGTGTGCGCGCCGCGAACGAGAGTCGCCGCGTTGGTCACCTGGAAACGCTTCTGGGTCGTACCCTGGGGCACGCGGAAAGACGCCCCATCGACGAGGCTCGGAAACGTCAGCTGCGGGGCGGCGGTGACAGGGTCGATATGGTTCCGAAACGTGCTGACCGACACAGAAACCGCGTTGACGACGCTCGGAGAGAAGACCCGCGTCCACGATCCGACCGCCGACTGATACCGGTTGACGCTCTTCTGCCTGTACGAGGGGGAGCCGATGGCGCGGTCGAGCGTGCTCGCGCCGGTGTCGTCGATGTGCTCCCCGGCGTATCGGATCATGACCGAGTCCAAGCCGCCGGGGTGCCAATCGACGCGGCCCGAGCCGAGGAGGTCGTCGAGCGGAGCGGGCGCGAACGACCGCACGATTGCCCGGCGCGCGACGTCCCTCGATCCGACCAGCGTCGCGCCGTCCTGGTTGCGGTACTCGGCGGCGCCGAACCAGAACACCGGCGCGCCTGGGAGCGGGCCGCCGGCGGCTGCCGCGACCTGCTGCCGAGCGAAGGGCGGATGATCGCCGGCCGATCGATCGTATGTGGCCGGGAGTGACTGCCAGCGGCGATCGCGCGCGAAGACCGACGCCGATGCGCGCAGCTGACCGCCTCCGGACTTGGTCACCACGTTGATCGCGGATGACGCCGATCGGCCGGTTTCCGCAGTGAAGCGGTTCGTCGCGATCTGAAACTCCTGCACCGACTCCTGCGTCACGTTCTGCAGCGGCCCGCCGACCACGTCGTCATTGTTGTCGGCGCCGTCAATGGTGACATTGCCGCCGCGACCGAGCTGGCCCGCGGAGGAGATGGCGACGGTGTTGGACTTGGTCGGATCGAAGTTCGGCGCCGGGGTGTTGCCAGGGACGAGCAGCGCCAGTTCGAGAAAGTTGCGGCCGTTGAGCGGCAGCACCTCGATCAGCGCTGCCGGGATCACGGCGTCGACGACCGAGCGGCTGGTGTCAACCGCGGCCACGCCGATGCGGCCGTCCACGTTGACGCTGACCCGGACATGCTCGACGGACAATTCGACCACGACCGACGCCGTCTGGCCGACCTCCAGCACGACGTCCGGCCGCCTCACCGAACGGAAGCCCGGCGCCGATACCTCGACGTCGACCGTCCCCGGGGCGAGATTCGGCGCGACAAACGTTCCGTCAGGCTCGGTCGGGACGCTTCGCGTCTGGGCCGCGCCGTGCATCGCGATCGTGACCGTCGCCGCCGGAATGGCGGCGCCCTGCGCATCCTGGACCCGTCCGCGCAGTGTCGATGTCGTCGGCTGCGCACGTCCCGCCACGGGCCACGTGAGGGCCAGGAAAATGGCCAGGTACACCCGATGCAAGGATTTCATGCGGCAGAGCCTTCTGAAGAAGCGGGCGTCAGAAGGGCGGAGGATACGTCAGGACCGGATTCCGGCCAATAGTGCGTATGGGCTAGATGACGGCGACAGGCCGGAAAGACGGGCCCGACAGGGGTGCCGGGCCCATTTGACGCGCTCCGCAGGAGCCAGAGGGATCAGTAGAGCACGAAGGAATACAGCGTATCGCCAACGGCGACCAGCACATACTGCCGGCCATCGAGCATGTACGTCTGCGGCGCGTTCGAGATCGAGCCGATCCGGGTGTGCCAGAGCGGCTTGCCGTTGGCCGGATCGTGCGCGACGAGATTGCCCGCCTTGTCTCCCGCGAACAGCAGCTTGCCGGCGGTCGCGAGCAGGCCGGCGCCGCCGCCGCCGCTGTTGCCGGGGTACTCATGCCGCCAGGCAATCTTCGCGGTCTTCGGATCGATCGCCGTCAGATAGCTTGGCAGCGAGCCCACCGACATCGTCTGTTTGCCGCCAAGCCCCATCGAGCCCCTGGGGTCGGGGTCGGTGAGGTAAACGAGCTGGAAGCCGTTGTTCTCCTGGGTGTAGAACAGGCCGGTGTCGGGCGAGTACGCCGGCGGCGGCCAGTTCGTGACCCCCCCTTCGACTGGGGAGACGAGCGATCCGGGAATCGTCGCTTCCTTCTCCGGGTTCGGCTCGGGCGCGCCGTTCTTGCGAAGGCCGAGCGACCAGTTGGTCGTCGTCCCGTACTTGCCGGTCGCGATGGCCTCGCCGGTCACCCGATCGATGGTGAAGAAATAACCGTTCCGCGCCGCCGTCGAGACCATCTTCCGCGGCCGGCCGTTGACGACGCCGTCGATGAGGACCGGCGTCTGGGCGGAGTCCCAGTCGTGCGTGTCGTGCGGCGAGGTCTGGTAATACCAGGCCATCTTGCCGGTTTCGATGTCGACGGCGATGAGCGAGCAGGTGAAGAGGTTGTCGCCCTTTCGCGCCACCCCGGTGTAGCCGGGCGTCGGATTGCCCGTGCCGAAGATGTAGAGCTTGGTGTCGGCGTCGTAGACGCCCGGAATCCAGACCTGCCCGCCGCCGTGCCGGGCCGCTTCGAGACTCGGCCAGGTGTCGAGGCCGGGGTCGCCGATTTTCATCGGGACGGTATAGAACTTCCACTGCAGCTTGCCGGTCTCGGGGTCGAACGACTGGAGAAAGCCCGGCGCGTCGAGGTCGTTGCCGGTGCCCGCCAGCACGTGATTGCCGATCACGATCGGCGCCATCGTCGAGAGGTACTGCTGATCGAAGTCGGCAATCTCGACGTGCCAGCGCTCCTTGCCGGTCCGGGCGTCGAGCGAGACGAGATAGTTGTCCGGGGTCTCGAAGTAGAGGTAGTTGTTCCACATGCCCATGCCGCGGCTGCCGATGTGGGTGCCCCCCTTGGTCTTCCAGAAGTAGTGCCACAGCTCGCGGCCGTCGCGCGCGTCAATCGCCCAGGCGTTGTCGGGCGCCGACATGTAGAGGATGCCGTCGACCTGGAGGATGGCCCCCTTGATGCTGGCCGTCCCGCCGGCGGCGAATTCGCCGGTCCCCTCGCCGCCAACGATCACCGGGGCGGCGCCGCCCCCCCCCGGCCGCCGCCGAACGCCGGAGCGGCCGCCCCGGCGGTGAGCTTCGAGACCCATGCCAGCGTGAGGTTCTTGACATTCCCCTGATTGAGCTGCGTGAGCGTGCTGTAGCGTCGTCCGGTGTAGTCGCCGGAGTAGGTCGGCCACGACTCGGCCAGCGGCTTCAGCATCGACGCCGGGTCGAGGCCCCCTTGTCCGGCCGGCGTCGACGGCTCCTGCGCCGGTGCGGCGGCAGCGCGTGGTCCGGGCGCCTGCGGCGCCGGCGTCTGGGCCCGGCCGCCGCCCTGCGGCTGGCGCGGCGTCTGGCTTTGTCCCTGAGCCGCGAGAAGGACGGGGAGTCCCGCCGCGGCAGTCGTGAGAATCAGTGTCTTGAATGTCATTTCAGCGTCACCAGATATGCCGTCACGTCGTGGATGTCCTTGTCGCTGTACCCGGTCAGCAGCTGGCGGTGGCCGTCGAGCGGATCGTGAATCTCCACTTTCGGCACCGCGCCGTCACGGCGAATCGCCCGCGGCGGGCCGTCGGGCTGGCGAACGACGACGAGGAAGTCGTCGATGCGCTCCAGCGGTCCTTCGATTTTCTGCCCCGACGGCATCGTCACGGTGACGGTTACCGGCTTGGCCCCGCCGCCACCGCGTCCGCCGCGCCCGCCGCCGCCCGAGACCCAGGTGGTCTGGAGCAGCATCGGGTCCGAGTACCTCGACGCGATTCCCGCCAGGTCACCGGCCGCCGAGTGGCACGAGCTGCACTTCGCGGTGAAGTAGGTCTTGCCGGCGGCGGCATCGCCGACCACGACATTGAGTACGACCGGCTCCGATCCCGGGGGCGGATTGCCCTGGCCGCGCATCGTCGCGGCCACGCTGTGAATGTACTCCGCCACCGCCCGGACGTCGTCGTCCGGGATGCCGGGGAAGGGAGGCATCGGCGGCATGCCGGGATTCTGTCGGCCGCCATGGACGACCGGCAGAATGAGCTCCCCCTTCTGGTCGTTGAGGACGAGCTGCGAGCGCAGCAGGTTGACGCCGCCCATGTCGCCGCCGCGGAGATCCGCGCCGTGGCAGAGGCGGCAGTTGACGCCGTAGATCGACTGCCCGCGCGCGATGAGGGCGGGGTCGCCCGGCGGACGCTGCTGCGCCGGGAACGTCGCCGGATTGCCGCGGCCGCGGCCGCCCTGGACCGGCACCGGCGCCTGGGCGCCTCCGGGCGGGGCGTTGGGGGCCGGCGCCGCCGGCGCCTGGGGCGGCGGGCTCTGCGCCGCGCCCTGCGCGGCGGGCCCCACCACGAGGGACGCCAGCAGCAGGAAGGCCGCGGCCGTCACGGTAGTCTCTGGTCGCATCAAATCATCCTCGGTGTGAAAGTACGTTCGATCGGCGGCTGGCGGTCGGCGCGCGCGCTGTGGTAAACGTTCACAGCGCAGTTTACAGGATGTTGGAGCCGCAACCACGATGCCGGATACAAACGATCCACACGACGGCCAGCCGGTGCTGCGGTATGGGCCCGAGCCATCGGCGGCGCGGCTGGCCGCGGTCCTCGTTCACGGCCGCGGCGACTCGGCGGAGGGGATCCTCGGTCTGGCGCGCGAGCTGGCGCTCGACGACGTGGCGTGGGTGGCGCCGCAGGCGAGCGGCCACACGTGGTACCCCTATTCGTTCCTGTCGCCGATTGAACGAAACGAGCCGGGCATCACGTCCGCGCTCGGGGCGCTGGCGCGCGCCGTCGCCGACCTGGCCCGCCAGGGCGTGCCGCAGGAGCGCGTCGCGTTGATGGGCTTTTCGCAGGGCGCCTGCCTGTCGCTCGAGTTTGCCGCGCGGCACCCGGCGCGGTACGCGGCGGTCGTCGGCCTGAGCGGCGGGCTGATTGGTCCGCCGGGGACGCCGCGCGACTATCCCGGAACACTCGCCGGGACTCCGGTGTTCCTCGGCTGCAGTGACATCGATGCGCACATCCCGGTCGGGCGCGTCAGGGAATCGGCCGAGACCTTCCGGCGGATGGGGGCGCGAGTGGACGAGCGGATTTATCCGGGGATGGGGCACACCGTCAACGCGGACGAGATTGAGGCGGTCCGCGCACTCCTGGCAGAACCGGCGGCGGCCCGGCCGGTGCCCTGATCCTGCGCTCCGCTCGAAGGTCGGGCCCTTATCGGTGGAGGATTGGCTCCAGTCCGGCCTCGATCTCGGCGCGCCGTGACTCCTGCCACGGCGGCAGCCGCAGCGCCAACCCGAGCGCATCGGGCGCTTCATCCACGGCAAACCCCGGCGCCACCGTGGCGACCTCGAGGAGGACGCCGCCCGGCTCCCGGAAGTAGATTGACTGGAAGTAGAGCCGGTCCATTACCGGTGTGACCGAAAATCCCCGCGACACGAGATCCTCGCGAAGCCGCAGCTGCTCGTCGGCTGAGGCGATTGCGAGCGCGACGTGATGGACGGTGCCGAGGCCGTTGACCGCCGGCGGTGCGTCCGGCGCCTCGACCACGTCGAGCATCGCTCCCGCCCCGCCGGCGCCGGTGACGAGTCGCGTCCGCTCACCGGAGGCGGACCGCACGGAGAAGCCGAGCACGCCGGTCAGGAATTCGATGGTCGGCGCCGCGGCGCGCACGAGCAGGGTGACGCTGTGGAGGCCGCGGATCGCGGCGCCCACCGGTATACCGTCCGAACTCCACGGCTCCCGGGTGTCCTCGGCCGATTCGACGAGAGCGATGTGGAGGCCGGAAGGATCTCGTCGCGACGACGGCGTCGTCGTCGAAGATCCGGGACGGGGTGATGGCGGCATGGCGGTGCCGGGCGAGCCTGTCGGTCCAGAAGGGGAGCGTCCCGGCCGGCACCGAGAACGACGTGACGATGATCTGGCCGGCGCCTCTGCTGCCGGTCGCGACGCCGCGGCCATGGTAGGGAAAGGTCGTCCAGATCGTGCCCGGTGTGCCGAGCCGGTTGCCGTAATAGAAGTGATAGACGTGGTGGTTGTCGAAGTTGACCGTCTTCTTCACGAGCCGCAGCCCGAGTGACTGGACCGCGAAGTCGAGGTCCGGCTGCGGACGATCGACCGTCGCGGTGACGTGGTGCAGTCCGAGGAGTTGATGGTCCATCTGCGTTTGTCCGGATGCGGATCCGGGCCCCCGATCACGATACACCTGAGAGGCGGCGGTCGAAAACAGTTGACCCGCCCGGGTGAGGCCGGTACAAACAGGCGCCGGGATCGTTCCGGGAAGGAGCCGAGATGTCGAGGATGCGAAGGTCGGTCGTGGCGGCGGCGGTACTCGCGGCGGCGGCCGCGCCGGGGTGGCAGGCCGCGGGTGCGCGCGAGCAGAAGGCCGGCTGGCTGACCGACGGCGGCGATCCGCAGCGGACCTCGTGGCAGCGGAACGAAACGCCTGATCACGCCGGAGAGCGTCAAGGGCATGAAGCTGTTGTGGACGGTCCAGACCGACAACCAGCCGCGCCAGCTGCACAACCTGTTCCCGCCGCTGATCGCCAGCGAGCGTCGCGACGGCTGACGGCCCGCGGGAGATCGCAGTGGTCGCCGGCGTGTCCGACAACGTCTACGGCATCGACGTCGACAAGGGCACGCAGATCTGGAAGCGGCATTTCGACAGCACCTTCCAGGAGCCGGCCGGCGGACGGGGCGGCGGCACCGCTCTGCCCCGGCGGACTGACCGCGACGCCGGTCGTGGCCCCGAGACGGCGCCGGGGAGATACCGGATCTACGCCGTCTCGTGGGACGGCCGGCTGCGCCAGCTCGACGTCGCGACCGGGCAGGATCTCGGCGCCCGCGGAGCCGTTCCTGCCCTCGAACGGCAAGCCCTACGCGCTGAATCTCGTGAACAACGTCCTCTACACCACCACGGCGCAGGGCTGCGGCGGAAATCCGAACCAGTTCTACGCCTACGATCTGGCGACCAAGAAGGTCGGCAGCTTCAATCCCGGAAGCGGCGGGCTGTGGCCGCGGCTCGGGCCGTCGGTCGGCAAGGACGGCACGGTCTACGCCGGCAGCGGCGACGGCGACTACTATCCCGAGCAGCAGATCTACGGCCAGGCGATCGTCGGGGTGAAGCAGAACCGCACCACCAAGGCGCTCGAGCTGAAGGACTGGTACGCGCCGACCAACGCGTTCTGGCTGCGCAAGCGCGACCTCGACATGAACGTCACTGGTCCGGTGTTCGACTATCAAGGGCAAGGAATACACCGTCCAGTCGAGCAAGGAATGCCGGATCTGGATGCTGGACACGAGCGCGCTCGGCGGCGAGGATCACCGCACGCCGGCCTACCGCACGCCGCTCGTCTGCAACGAGGAAGTGCAGTTCGCGGCCGCGGGGATCTGGGGCGCGCTCGCGACCTGGGAGGACCGCGACGGCACGCGCTGGGTGCTGATGCCGTTCTGGGGCCCGAAGCACTCGCAGTTCACCGCGCCGATCGAGCACGGCGAAGTCGCGCAGGGCGCCGTGGCGGCCTTCAAGTTCACGCTCGCCAAGGCCGGGCCCGGCTGGACCCGGCCTGGCTCTCCCGCAACATGAACCTGGCCGAGCCGGCCGTCATCGCCAACGGCGTCGTCTTCAGCTACGGCAGCGGTGAAGATGCGACGCAGGCGACCGCCGACATCGGCCTCGCCTACAACACCGCGGCGAACCGCGCCGCGCACGGCGGACACGCCGTCCTCTACGCGCTCGACGCACGAACCGGCGACGAGCTCTGGTCGAGCGGCGATCAGATCGCCACCTTCAATCACTTCAGCAGCCTGGCGGTCGCCAACGGCCGCGTCTACATCGGCACCTACGACGGCAGGCTCTATTGCTTCGGCGTCGATCGGGCCGCGGGAGGTGTGCGATGAGCCGGCAGCGGTACACGCGGTACGGGGCGCTGGCGCTGGCCTTCGGGTGCATGGCCGGGGGCACCGGACTGGTCCGCGCGCAGGGGCGGGGCAGCGTCGAATGGACCACCGCCGGGTTCGACGCCCAGCGCACCGGCTGGCTGCGCTCCGATGCGCGCCTGACGAAGGACGCCGTCCTGAAGCACGAGCTGCGCTTCCTGTGGAAGGCACGCTTCGACAACGAACAACGCCAGCTGAACTCGCTGACCGAACCGATCATCCTCGACCGCCTGATTGGCTTCCGCGGCTTCAAGGCGCTCGCGTTCGTCGGCGGCAGCGCCGACCGGGTGTTCGCCATCGACACCGATCTGGCGAAGCCGGTACTGGACGACGCACCTGAATTATTCGGCCAATACCGGCGGCCAGCCGCCGAGCTCGCCGGCCTGTCCTGGCGGGTTGATGGCGACGCCGACGCGGCGCACCCCGCTCGAGCCTGCGGCGGCGGGCGGCGCCGGCGGGCGGGGACGCGGCGGGCGCGGCGGCAGCGCCGTCGGCGAGCCCGGTCGCGGCGCGGCCGTGCTGAGCCAGGCGCCGCAGGGCCGCGGCGCGGCGGGCCGCGGCGCCGTGGCCCCCGCCGGTCCGGTAGCGCCGCCGGCGACGCCCTCGTCTCCCGCCCTGGCGCCGGTCCCGTTCGGCGGGGTCGATCCGGTCTACGCAGTCGGTGCCGATGGGTTCCTCCATACCCTCCGGTCGAGCAACGGCTCAGACGCCGAGCCGCCGGCGCCCTTTCTCCCCCCCAGCGCCCGCGCCTCCAGTCTCCTCTTCGTTGACGGCGTCGTCTATGCCGCGACGTCGGGTGAGTGCGGTGCGGCACCCGACGCCGTCTGGGCCATCGACCTGACGACGAAGGAGCACAAGGTGTCGAGCTGGAAGACGGACGGCGGGCCGGTCGCGGGAAGCGGCGGCATGGCGTTTGGCCCCGACGGGACGATTTACGCCGCCATCGGCGCGAACCACTCCCGGCGCGGCAGCAGCCGGCCGGACGCCACCGCGAACGCCGTCGTCTCACTCGATCGGCAATCGCTCGGGCGTAAGGACTGGTTCTCCGCCGAGGGAGCGGATTTCAGCGCGTCACCGCTGGCGTTCCGCTACAAGGACCGCACGCTCGTCGCCGTGAGCGGAGACGACGGGCGGCTCTACCTGCTCGACGGCAGCGCGCTCGGCGGAGCTGATCACAAGACGCCGCTCCACGCCACGGCGGTGTTCTCGGCGCCGGGCGCGGGCGGCGGCCTCGCCACGTGGGAGGATCAGGGGACGCGGTGGATTCTGGCCCCGACCGCCGCGTCCGCTGCCGCGGCGCGGGGCCGCGGTGCCGCGCCGGCGGCCGCCTCGGGCAGCGTGACCGCCTTCAGGCTCGTCGATCGGAATGGCACGCTCGGCCTGGAGCGCGTCTGGACCTCGCGCCCGCTCATCAGCCCGCTCGCGCCGATTGTCGTCAACGGGATCGCCTTCGTCGCGTCGAGCGGCGAATTCAGGGGCGGGCCGCGCAGCTCGCTGTCGGCGGTCGAGCGGGCCCGGCGGTCGTCGCCGGCAATCCTGTATGCCCTGGACGCCACGACCGGCAAGGAACTGTGGAACAGCGGCGCGACGATGACTTCGTTCGCCCGTGCCGGGCTGTCCGCCGGCGCCGGACAGGTCTACGTCGTCACCTACGACAACACCCTGTACGCGTTCGGCATCCCGATGGAGCACTGACGCCGGCCGCGTGGACAACATCACCCATTCGCTGTTCGGCCTCGCGGTCGCCGAAGTCGCGCTGCCGCCGGCCGGGCTCCGCCGCCGCGTCTGGCTCGGCACCGCGATCGTCGCGGCGAACCTGCCCGACATCGATCTCGTGTACACGCGGATCACGCCGGCCCCGCTCGGCTATCTGCTGCACCACCGCGGCTACACCCACACCGTGGCGGGGCTGGCCGTTTTCGCCGCCGCCTGCGCCGCCATTCGCTTCCTGTGGCCGGCGGCCCGGGCGCTCCCGGCTGCCGCGTGGCGCGCGGTCGCGGCGCTCATCGGCATCAACGTCGTCGCCCATCTCGCGCTCGACGCCTTCAACAGCTACGGCGTCCACCCGTTCTATCCCTTCGACAGCGGCTGGTATTACGGCGACGCGGTGTTCATTTTCGAACCCTGGATCTGGGTGGCGTTGGGGACAGCGGCGGTCTTCAATCTCCGCCGCGTCCGGCAGCGGCTGGTGCTCGGCGGCGGCATTGCTGCGCTGCTCGTGGTGGTCGTGCTGACGCGGGTGCTGCCCGTCGCCACGGCCGTGACGATGATCGCGGGTGCCGGCGCGGCGGCCGCCGTGATGCGGCGCTGGACGTCCAGGGCCCGCGCCGCGGCGGCGCTGGCGGCGACGCTCGGCTTCATGAGCGGCATGCTCGGTGTCTCGCAGCTCGTCGCCGGGCGCGTTCTCGCCGCCGCCGGCGGCGGGCCGGCGCTGGACATCGTCCGTGCCCCCGACCCCGGCATGCCCGTCTGCTGGGACTTTCTCGTGCTGACGCGCCGCGGCGACGAGCTGCGGACGGTCGGCGGCACCCTGTCGCTGGTGCCGGCCCTGGTGCCGGCCTCGAGCTGCGCGTCCGATCGGCTCGAGCGGACGACGGTGACGGGCGACGGGGACCGCCGCGTGGTGGCGTGGCGCGAGGACGTGCGCCAGTCGGTGGCGGGGCTGCGCGCGCTGGCGCGGGAGGAGTGTGGGGTGCGGGCCTGGCTGCGGTTCGGCAGGGCCCCGGCGATCCGGCGCGGCGCGATGCTGGACCTGCGGTTCGACAGCGATGTCCGCGGCAACTTCAGCGCGCTGCGGCTGGATGCGGCAGACCGGAGCTGTCCGCCGCACGTGCCGCCGTGGGCGCCGCCCCGCGGCGATCTTCTCGACGGCACGTTTTGATCGGTGGATCGATCAACGCTGGACGCGGCCCGAGGCGTCGCCGCCGGCCAGCCGATCCACTTCATCGACCGCTGACGCGGTTGAAGTCGCCGGGGATCGTCTGCTTGAGCGCGCTGGCGGCGACCGCGAAGCGCAGCGCGTCGTCCGGCCGGCCGGCCGGTCACCAGGCCGTAGATCAGCCCGCCGGCGAAGCTGTCGCCGCCGCCGATCCGATCGACGAGCCGGACGTCGTAGCGCTGGCTGCTGATGCAGCGTGCCGGTCGTCGCCGTCCCAGAGCACCGCGCTCCAGCCGTTGTCGCTCGCCGACAGGCTCTCGCGCAGCGTGATGGCGACCGTCTGCGGCGCCGAAGTCGCGGGCGACCTGCTCGGCGGCCTGCGCGGAAGCCGTCGAGGTTGAGCTGCCCGCTGGTGACGTCGGTGTCGGGCACCGTGCACGCCGAGCACCGACTGCAGGTCCTCCTCGTTGGCGATCACCACATCGACGTCGCGCATCAGCGGCCCCATCACCGCCTGGGCCTGCGCCTCGGTCCAGAGCTTCTTGCGGTAGTTCAGGTCGACGCTGACGCGGACGCCGGCGCGCCTTGGCGGCGGCGAGCGCCGCGGCGCGTGGCCTCGGCGGCCGTTCGCGCCGAGCGCCGGGGTGATGCCGGTGACGTGGAACCAGGCGGCGCCGGCCAGCACCGCGTTCCAGTCGACCGCGTCCGGCTCCATCTCGCTGATCGACGAGCGCGCGCGATCGTAGATGACCGTCGAGGCGCGCTGGCTGGCGCCGGCTTCGGCGAAGTAGACGCCGATCGCGGCTGCCGCCGCGCAGGATGCGGTCGGTCTGCACGCCCTTCGGCGCGCAGCGCCCGGATCGCGGCGTCGCCGATGGCGTTCGCCGGCAGCCGGGTGACGTACGTCGCTCTCGAGCCCGAACTGCGGCCAGGCAGACCGCGACGTTGGCTTCGCCGCCGCCGAAGGTGGCGCCGAGCACCGGCGACTGGAGGAAGCGCTCGAACCCCGGCGGGCTCAGGCGCAGCATGATCTCGCCGAAGGTGACGACTCTGCTCATGACGCGTCTGCCCTGCGCGGCGCGGACGTTGGCGACGATCCGCTCGGCGTTGGCGCGCAGCTGCGCGTAGTCGCCGGCGGCGATCGCCTTCGCGTCGGTCAGCGCCGTCCCGACGCCGACCGCGACCGCGCCGGCGCGGATCCAGTCGCCGGCGTTGTCGAGCGTGACGCCGCCGGTCGGCATCAGCTTCACCTGCGGCAGCGGCCCGCGCACGTCCTTGATGATAGCCCGGGCCCAGCGCGGTCGCGGGGAACACCTTGACGATGTCGGCGCCGGCTTCCCAGGCGTCGAGGATTTCGGTCGGGGTGAAGCAGCCGGGCATGACCGCGACGTCCCGCGCATGGCAGGCGTCGATCACCGTCGCGCCGGAACACCGGGCTGACCACGAAGGGGGCGCCGGCGTCGATGACGCGCTGCGCCGTGTCGGCGTCGAGTACGGTGCCGGCGCCGAGCAGGAAGCCCGCCGGCATCGTTGGCGCCAGCTCGCGGATCAGCTCCACCGCGCCCGGCACCGTCATCGTCACTTCGATGCGCGGACGCCTCCCTCGGCGATCGCGTCGACGACGGCGCGGACCTTGTCCGGATCCTTCATCCGGATGATGGCGACGATTCCCGCCCGCTCGACCTCGGCGACCATGGCCGCCCGCTGTTCGCTCATGCCTCTGCACCCCGCCGCGGCGGCCGGTGGGCCGCGCCTGACGCCCGGTAGATTACCGCGGCCGTGCCGGAGGCGCAACGCGGTGCGGGGGCGGCGCGCCGCGTTCGGCGACTGTCGTATGATGGCGGCACCTATGGCAACGACAAAGATCGGACAGCCGGCGCGCAACCCGGCACTTTTCGATTTGAGCGGCCGCCTCGCGGTCGTGGTCGGGGGCACGAGCGGCATCGGCCGCGTGATCGCACTCGGCCTGGCCGACGCCGGCGCCGACGTCGTCGTCTCCGGGCGCCGCGAAACGCTGGTCGGCGAAGTGGCGGATGAAATCGAGGCCCGCGGCCGCCGGACGCTCCGCGTCGCCTCGGACGTCGGCGACATCGCCTCGCTCGCGCGCCTGCGCGACGCCTGCGTGGCGGAGTTCGGCAAGGTCGACATCCTCCTCTACGTTGCCGGGACGACCAAGCGGGTCGCGACGCTCGACATGGACGAGGCCGACTGGCCGCGGATCATCGACACCAACCTGACCGGCACGCTGCGCAGCTGCCAGGTGTTCGGCCGGGCGATGGTCGAGCGCGGCTACGGACGGATCGTCACGATTGCGTCGCTGTCGTCCTTCGTCGGACTGTTCGAGGTCGCCGCCTATGTCGCGAGCAAGGCGGCGGTCGCCGGCCTGACCAGCGCGCTGGCGGTCGAATGGGCGCCGTCCGGCGTCACCGTCAATGCCATCGCGCCGGGCGTGTTCAAGACCGACCTGAACGCGGCGCTGCTCGACAGCGCCCGCGGCCAGGAGTTCCTGGTGCGGACGCCGATGCACCGCTTCGGCAGGCTCGAGGAGCTGGTCGGGGCGGCGGTGTACCTGGCCTCGGATGCGGCGTCGTTCGTGACCGGCCACGTCCTGGCGGTGGACGGAGGGTTCCTGGCGAGCGGCGTCAACCAATGAACGCCGGCGCTCGTCATCAGCGGCCGCGACAACGTCGCGACGGCGCTCGAGCCGCTCGACGGCGGGCCGCGCGATCGACGCTCGGCGGGCGCTCGAGATCACCGTGCGCGAGCGCGATTCCGCACGGGCACAAGATCGCGCTTCGTCCGATCGCCGCGGGCGCAGCCGGTCGTCAAGTACGGCAGCCCGATCGGCCTCGCGACGCGCGACATCCCGGCCGGCGCGCACGTCCACACCCACAACCTCGCCAGCAGCCGCGGCCGCGGCGACCTCGACGGCGCCGGCCGCCGGAGCCGCGACTGGCCGAGCCAGCCGACCTCGGCCGAGCGCCGCCCGATCGCTCGCAGCCGGCGCGGCAGGCCGGCCCGGCCGGTGAGTCGGACGAGCGCCGTGCCGGGTTTCCTCGGCTACCGGCGCGCCCGACGGCCGGGTCGGCACGCGCAACCACGTGCTGGTCGTGCCGACGGTGATCTGCGCCGTCGGTGGTCGCGGAGCGCATCGCCGCCGCCGCGGCGCCGCTCGGCACCGCGCTGCCGCACCTGGCCGGCTGCGGCCAGCTCGGGCCCGACATGCGCGTCACCCACGAGACGCTGGCGGCCTACTGCGGCCATCCGAACGTCGGCGCGGTGCTGGTGGTGGCGCTCGGCTGCGAGCAGGTCGTCGCGCAGGCGCTCGCCGATGCGGCCCGGCGCCACGGCAAGCCGGCCGAGATCCTCGCCATCCAGAGCGAAGGGGGCACCGTCCGGGCCACCGCGAAAGGGATCGGCGATCGCGCAGGCGCTCGCCGCGCGAGCTCGCCGGCGCAGCAGCGCGAGTGGTGCGATGTCGCGCGAGCTCGTGCTGTCGCTGAAGTGCGGCGGCTCCGACTACACCTCGGGCCTGGCCTCGAACCCGGCGCTCGGCCGCGTCGCCGATCGGCTGGTCGATCTCGGCGGCAGCGCCGTGCTCGGCGAGATCGCCGAGATCATGGGCGCCGAGCACCTGCTGGCGGCGCGCGCGACCCGCCGCGCGACGTCGGCGAAGCTGATCCAGGTCATCACCCGCGTCGAGACGGAAGCCCGCGCGCTCGGGCTCGACATCCGCGGCACCCAGCCGTCGCCGGGCAACATCCGCGGCGGGCTGACGACGATCGAGGAGAAGTCGCTCGGCGCGACCCACAAGGGCGGCGAGCGGGCGCCGCTCGAGGACGTCGTCGGCTATGCGGCGCCGATCCGCCGCAAGGGGCTGACGGTCATGGACACGCCGGGGCTCGACGTCGAGTCGGTCACCGGCATGGTCGGCGGCGGGGCGCAGGTCGTGGTCTTCACGACCGGCCTCGGCACGCCGACCGGCAACCCGATCGCGCCGGTCATCAAGATCACCGGCAACGCCCGCACGGCGCGGCAGATGGCCGACAACCTCGACCTCGACGTCAGCGGCATCATGGACGACACGCGAGACGCTCGACGCCGCGGCCGACCGGCTGTTCGACGAGGTCCTCGCGGTCGCCTCGGGCACGGCAGACCGCCGCCGAGACGCTCGGCCACCGCGAGTTCGCGATCCATCGGCGCAACCCGACCATCTGAGCGCACCGGAGCCGCCGATGGCGACCCGCCGCAGGACCCAGTCACGCATGCCTGCTACGCGCGCGCCGGAGCCCGTCGCCGCCTCGGCAGCCGGACCGAGATCGGCCGGTACCGCTGGGTGCATCTGCGCGCTGCTGTTCTTTGCCGCGACGATCAACTACGTCGACCGGCAGGTGATCGGCATCCTCAAGCCGACGCTGCAGACGGAGTTCGGCTGGTCGGAGATCGACTACGCCGACATCGTCTTCGCCTTCCAGCTCGCCTACGCGCATCGGCCTGCTGGTCGCGGGACGCCTGATGGACCGCTTCGGCGCGCGCCGCGGCTTCGCGATCGCGATCGTGCTCTGGAGCCTGGCGGCGATGGCGCACGCCGAAGCGGCCGTGTTCGGGCCGGCGGTCGCCGCCGGATGCTGGCGCTCGGTCGGGCTGATCTACAGCGGCCTCGGTGGCCGGGTTCATCGCCGCGCGGTTCGCGCTCGGCCTCGGCGAGGCGGGCAACTTCCCGGCCGTCGATCAAGGTCGTGGCCGAGTGGTTCCCGAAGCGCGAGCGCGCGTTCGCCACCGGCATCTTCAACTCCGGCACGAACATCGGCGCGCTGGTCACGCCGCTGGTCGTGCCGTTCATCACCCTGCACGTGGGGCTGGTACTGGGCCTTCATCGCCACCGGCGCGCTCGGCTTCCTCTGGCTGGTCGCCTGGTGGGTCACCTACGCGTCGCCCGAGCACGCATCCGCGCGTGTCGGCGCCGCGGAGCTCGCGCTACATCCGCAGCGACCCGCCGAGTCGCCGGTGCACGATGCCGTGGCGCACGCTGCTCGGGCACCGGCAGACGTGGGCCTTCGCGCTCGGCAAGTTCCTGACCGACCCGGTGTGGTGGCTCTACCTGTTCTGGGTTCCGGACTTCCTGCACCGCAACTACGGCATCAACCTCGCCACGATCGGGCCGCCGCTCATCGCGATTTATCTGATCGCCGACGTCGGCAGCATCGGCGGCGGGTGGCTGTCGTCGCGCCTCATCAAGCGCGGGCTGGTCGGTCAATGCCGCCCGCAAGACGGCCATGCTGGCGTGCGCCGTGTCGGTGCTGCCGATGGTGTTCGCGTCGGGCGCGAAGGACCTGTGGGTCGCCGTCGCGCTGATCGGCCTCGCCGCCGCCGCCCACCAGGGCTGGTCGGCCAACCTCTTCACGCTCGTCTCCGACATGTTCCCCAGGCAGGCCGTCGGCTCGGTGGTCGGGCTTCGGCGGCATGGCGGGCGCCGTCGGCGGGATGCTGATCGCCAAAGCTGACCGGCTACCTCCTGACGCGACAGGAAGCTACGTCCCGGTCTTTCTGATCGCGGCCTTCGCTTATATCGTGGCGCTGGCCGTGATCCATCTGCTCGTGCCGCGGCTCGAGCCGGCACCGGTAGAAGCCTGACGGCGGCGTTCACCATCGGATTGGCGCTTCGAGCAGGGCCGATCGGAAAGGCGGCGGCCATGGCACAGGTAATTCCCGAACGGGTGACCGCACGGATCGAGTCGGCTCGAGCAGTCTTTTCCGACTGACGTTGCGCCGACCGCGGGGGATGTGTCGATTGGAGACCGCCGCCTCCAAAAGAGCGGCGCAGAGGGTGAGAAGGGAAAGGCGCCTGCGCCGCAGCCATCTGCGGCGCAGGCATTCGATTGGAACTACTGATTGCTGCCCGAGCAGCTGCCCGCCACCTGGCGGACCGACGTGACGTGCAGCGTCTGCGCCCCGGACACGGCCCCGTTCGAGTTCATCGAACCTGAGCTGGCGGTGCTCCCGGCCGTCGATGCGGTCGGCGAACTGGTCGCGCCGGCGGTCGAGGACGGATTGCTCGAGGACGGATAGCTGGACGACGGCGTCCCGGCTGTCGAGCCGGTCTTCGAACCGGTCGAGCCGCTGGCGGTCGTGTCACCCGCGTGGCCGGCGCCTGAGGTCGCCGCACCCGTCGAGCCCATGCTCCCCATGTTGGCCGTGTTGTGCGCGGACGAGTCGATTGTTCCGCGGACCTCGACGCGCGAGTTCACGTAGCGCTGCAGTTCGCTCGACTGCCCGCCGACCAGCATGAACGAGCCGCCCGCCGCCTTGCCGGCCATCGATCCGCTGGCGCTGGTCGTACCGGTCCGGTCGCCGGACGCACTGTTCGGATTCGCGCCGGTGTTCGCCGCGGTGGAACCCGTGGCCGAGCCGGTCGACCCCGTGTTCGAGGCGGTGGATGAACCGCTGTTCGTGTTCGCGCCGCTGTTGGACGCCGTCGAGCCGGTCGTGCTGGCGCCGGTCGACCCGGTCCGCGCGTCCCCGCCCATCGAGCTCGAACCCATGTTCGCGCTGCCGGACATATTCGCGCTGACCAGCATGAACCCGCCCGCGGCCGAGCCGCTGCCACTCGTCCCGGTCGCGCTGGGCGCGGTCGCGGTGGATGCGCTGCTGGCGGCGCCGGAGCCCGACACCAGGCATCCCGTCACCACGACGCTCTGTCCCTGCGTCCGGCTGTTGGCCGTCGTCCCCGCCTGCGACGACGTTCCGGTTGTGGACTGCGCCGCCGCGCCGGCGCCGAGTGCAACCGCCATCATCGTTCCAAAGAGAAATTGCCGTTTCATGTACGCCCCTCCGTATGGGTAAAGTTGAGGTGCCTCACGCGGCACAATCCCTCAGAGCGAGTGCAAATGTGGGCCCAACTCTTTCTTTGCCTGAGCGGCCGCGAAACTGCAGGCCGGGTCCAGTCGAGGTGAGCGAGAGCCCGCCGAGCTCTGTATGACGCAGGTACGCGGAGTGGGAAATGTGCCGCCGCTTTTCGACAGCCGCGACCTCACTCGCCCGCCATTGACGTCTCGCGGAAACTCCATATACTCGTGCCCGACCATATGAAACTGCCCCTCACCGCCTTCACGCGTCTCGCGATTGCCGTCGCGGTGCCGCTCGTCCTCACCGTCGCGCTGACGCGCGCGCAATCTCCGCCGGTACCGCCGCCGGGCCAGCCGCAGGCACCGGCAGGCCGCGGCGCTGCTCAGCCGCCGACTGGACGGGGCGGAGCCGATCAGGGACAAGGCCGGGCCGGCAGCCCCGCCTCGCAGCGTCCCCCGCAGACTCTGACGCCGCAGAGCTATCCGCCTGAGCAGGTGCAGGCCGGACAGGTCCTGTTCGCCTCGCAGTGCGGGTTCTGCCATGGACGGGACGCCATGGGAGGGGAGACCGGACCCGACCTGACCCGATCGATGCTGGTCGCCGAGGACGTGCGCGGCGACAAGATCATTCCAGTCGTGCACGCCGGGCGCGCCGACAAGGGCATGCCGGCCTTCAACCTCCCAGACCCGGACGTCGCCTCGATCGTCGCCTTCATCCACGACGCCAAGGTCAAGGCGGAGTCGCTCGAAGGCAGCCGCCGCAGCGTCGATCTCGCCGACCTCCAGACCGGCAACGCGCAGGCCGGCGAACAGTTCTTCAACGGCCCCGGCGGCTGTGCGAAGTGCCATTCGCCGACGGCCGACCTCGCCGGCGTCGCGTCGCGGCGTCAGGGCCTGGTGCTGATGCAGCGCATGCTCTACCCCGCCGGCCGCGGCAGCAGTCCGCGCGCGGTGCCGGACGTGACCGTCACCCTGCCGTCGCGCGAAACCGTCACCGGCAAGCTCGTCTACCAGGACGAATTCACGATTGCGATCACCGATGCGAACGGCTGGCATCGCTCATGGCCCGCCAGCCAGGTCAAGGCCGTCGTCAGCAAGCCGCTCGACGCGCACATCGCGCTGCTGCCGAAATACACCAACCAGAGCCTGCACGACGTCCTGGCTTACCTGCAGACGTTGAAATAGATGAGCATGATGAGCCGATTCCGCATCTCCGCCACCGTCCTCGCCGCCGCGCCGATCGCATTCTGCGGTCTGCTGCTCGCCCAGGCGCCTCAGGGGCTCGACCCCGCTGTGCTGCTCAAACCGCCGGCCGACAGCTGGCCGACGTATCACGGCGACTACAGCGGGCAGCGGCACAGCCGCCTCACCCAAATCACCCCCGGCAACGTCCACCAGCTCGCGCTCGCCTGGTCTTTCCAGACCGGCCAGAACGGCGGCGTCAAGGCGAGCCCGCTCCTCGTCAACGGCGTCATCTACGTGACGATGCCGGACAACATGTGGGCGGTCGATGCACGAACCGGCCGCCAGATCTGGCGCTACACCTATCCCGCGAACACCGGCTTCCACATCGGCCACCGCGGCGCCGCCGTCTACAAGGACTCCGTCTTCCTGACCACGCCGGACGCCCACCTCATCTCACTCAACGCCCGCGACGGCAAGGTGAAATGGGATGTCGTCATTGCCGACGCCAAGAAGGGGTACTGGTCCACGAACGCCCCGCTCGTCGTCGGCAACCACATGCTGGTCGGTGTGTCGGGCGACTTCGACAACCTGCCCGGCATGCTCAAGTCGTTCGATCCCGAGACCGGCAAAGTCCAGTGGACGTTCTACAGCACGCCGCCGCCGGGGACGGCCGGCTCGATTGCCGGCGGCGCGACCGGCGGCCAGATGTGGATGACCGGGACGTACGATCCTCAGCTGAACCTGGTCTATGTCGGCACCGGCAATCCGACGCCCGTCCTGAACGGCGAAGCCCGGCCTGGCGACAACAAGTGGACCTGCAGCATCCTGGCGCTGCGCCCCGAGACGGGGGAGCTGGTCTGGGGCTTCCAGGTCTCGCCGCACAACACGCACGACTGGGACGCCGCCGAAGTCCCCGTGCTCGTGGACGGCACGTTCAACGGCCAGCCCCGCAAGATGCTGATGCAGGCGTCGCGCAACGGCTACTTCTTCGTGCTCGACCGGACCACCGGCAAGAATCTGCTGACGACGCCGTTCGCCACCGTCAACTGGGCGAAGGACATCGACGGCGAAGGACGTCCCGTGCCGAATCCGGATCAGGAGCCGGCGCGCGACGGGCGCCTCGTCGCCCCGAACGAAGGCGGCGGCACGAACTACCGCTCGCCAAGCTACGACCCGACGACCGGGCTGTTCATCGTCAGCGCCCAGGACGGCTACGGCATCTACTTCTACAAGAAGGAGCACGGCGACTATGGCTGGGCCGGCGCCGACTACGGCGTGTGGAGCAAGGGGAGCATCCGCGCGATCGACTACAAGACCGGCAAGGTGCGCTGGGATCATGATATCGGCGGGGAAGGAAGCGCCGGCATCCTGACGACGGCGAGCGGCCTGACGTTCACCGGCGACACCGGCACGAGCGTCATGGCGCTTCGGACCACCGACGGGGCCACGCTGTGGCACTCGAGCATCGGCCGCGTCGGCAATTCGCCGACGACCTACGAGCTCGACGGACGACAGTCACGTACTCGTCGGCGGCGCGTCGGGGCTCTACGCCTTCGCGCTCCCCGCCGCCGTGGCGGCGCCCGTCAGAGCCACGCCGGCTTCGCCGTCCGCGACGCCGGCGCGGCCCGCTCCCGCTGCCGGGCCCGCGGCAAAATAGCGCCATGCGGCGCGGCGCCGGGGCGGCGATCGGACTGTTCCTCTGCGCCGTGCCGTTCGCGGTTCCGGCCGCGGCGGAGACCGGCCGGGACGCCTGGCTGCGCTACGCACCGCTCGAAGCGGCGACGGCGCGGCGGGTCCAGGCTGACCTGCCGGCAGCCATCGTCGCGATCGGGGACGCCCCTCCGGTTGGCCGCGCGCGCGACGAGCTCGTCAGCGGCCTCGGCAGGATGCTGCGGCGCGCCGCGCGCCGCGCCGCGTCCGTACCGCCCGAGGGCGCCATCGTCGTCGGCACCCTCGCCGATATCCAGCGCCGCCTTCCGGAGCTCCGCCTCGAGGGGCGCCTCGGCGACGAGGCGTTCCGGATCACCCCGGTGAAGTCGGGGCGCGCGTCCGTCCTGATCGTCGCCGGGGGCGGCCCTCGAGGCGCCCTCTATGGCGCGTTCGCGCTGCTGCGGCGGGTCGCCGCCGGCCAGGCCGTGCCGGCCACTGGCTGGCAGGAGTCCCCCTACGCGCCGCTCCGCTGGATCAATCACTGGGACAACATCGACGGCTCGATCGAGCGCGGCTATGGCGGGCGCTCGATTTTCTGGGATGCCGGCCACGTCCGGGAAGACCTCTCCCGCGTTGACGAGTACGGCCGCCTGCTGGCCTCGATCGGCATCAATGCCATCTCGGTCAACAACGTCAACGCCAACCGGCTGTTCCTGTCGCCCGAGCTGATTCCGCAGGTCGCCCGAATCGCCGCGGTGCTTCGCCCCTGGGGCGTCCGCGTCGCGCTGTCGGTTGATTTCAGCAGTCCCAGCTCGCTCGGCGGCCTGCCGACGTTCGATCCCCTCGACCCCGATGTCGCCGCCTGGTGGCAAGGCCGCGCGGATGCGCTCTACGCCGCGATTCCCGACTTCGCCGGCTTCGTGCTCAAGGCGGACTCCGAAGGAAGGGTCGGCCCCTCGACGTATCACCGCACCCACGCCGATGCCGCCAATGTCGTGGCGCGGGCGCTCAAGCCCCACGGCGGCGTGATCTTCTATCGCGGCTTCGTCTACGACCACCACATGGACTGGAACGACCCCAGGAACGATCGCGCCCGCGCCGCCTACGACAATTTCCAGCCGCTCGACGGGATGTTCGACGACAACGCGGTCGTGCAGATCAAGCACGGACCAATCGACTTCCAGGTGCGCGAGCCCGCCTCGCCGCTGTTCGGCGCGCTCACGAAAACGAACCAGGCCATCGAACTGCAGATCACGCAGGAGTACTTCGGCCAGGGGCGCCACACCGTGTTCCTGGCGCCGATGTGGAAAGCGGCGCTCGATTTCGATCTGCAGGTGCGGAACGCCGCCACGCCGGTCAAGGCCCTGGCGGCAGGGAAGACCTTCCAGCGGCCGCTCGGTGGATTCGTCGGCGTATCGAACGTCGGGCTGGACGACTCCTGGCTCGGCAATCAGCTGTCGCAGGCGAATCTCTACGCCTTCGGACGGCTGGCCTGGGATGCCGACCTGACGTCACCGGCGATCGCCGGCGAATGGACGCGCGCGACGTTCGGCAACGACCCCAGGGTCGTGGCGGCGGTGACCGGGATCCAGCTGGACTCGTGGCCCAGCTACGAGCGCTACACCGGCCCGCTCGGCCTCCAGACTCTCACCGACATCGTCGGCAACCACTACGGCGTCGCCGTCGAGGCGTCCGAGCGCAACGGCTGGGGGCAGTGGCACCGCGCCGACGAGCAGGGCGTCGGGATGGATCGCACGGTGGCGACCGGAACGGGCTATATCGGGCAGTATGCGGCGCCAGTGACGCGACGTCTACGAATCTCTCGAGCGGTGTCCGGACGACCTCCTGCTCTTCATGCACCACGTGCCGTATTCGCATCGTCTGCACGATGGGTCGACGGTCATCCAGTACATCTACGATGCCCACTACGACGGCGCGCGCCGGGTCGAAGAGTACGGCGCGAGATGGCGCGCGCTGCACGGGCTGATGGACGACGAGCGCTACGCCGCGGTCCTGAAGCAGCTCGAGTATCAGGCCGGACAGGCGGTCGTCTGGCGCGACGCCGTCTCGCGCTGGTTCCATCGCGCATCCGGGGTAGAAGACGCGCGCGGCCGGGTCGGGCACTACCCGGGGCGCGTCGAGGCGGAGAGCATGGAGCTGACCGGCTACACACCCGCCGCCGTCACCCCGTGGGAGGCAGCGTCGGGAACCGGAGCGGTGGAATGTCCGGTGGCTTCCTGCACGGCGGCATTCGCGTTTGCCGGCGGCGACGGGCCGCACGACATCGTCGTTCAGTACTTTGACGTGAACACGGGGGCCGCCCGATACCGGCTCCGGGCCGGCGGCAGGGTCATCGGGGAGTGGACGGCGGCGGATCGCCTGCCGACGCGGAAGCTCGATGGCAGCTCGTCGACGAGGTACGTGCTGCGCGGGGTGGCGCTGAAGAAGGGGGATCGCGTCGAGGTCGAAGGAACGCCGGAGGGAAGCGAAACGGCGGCGCTCGACTACGTCGAGCTGGCGCCGGCTGCGCAGCAGGCGGGCGGCCGGGCGCTCAGCGGTCGCTGAACAGCGCGTCCGGAATGCCGCGCACGCCGACCGAACGGGCGAGATAGACGCCGCCCGCGTCAGCCATCCGAATCAGCTCGTCCGGCGTCATCTGCTCGCGCGCCGACGTCAGGTAGACGTCATCCAGGCCAGGTCCGCCGAAGGCGGGGCAGGTCGGGTTCTTCGCGGGGACCGCGATCGACCGTTCGAGCTCGCCCCCCGCGGTATAGCGCCGCACGCAGGCCGAGCCCCATTCCGCATTCCAGAGACAGCCTTCCGCGTCGATCACCGATCCGTCGGGGGTGCCGGTCCCGCCGCCGAGCGTCACGAACGGACGCACCCCCCCGACCGCCGCGGACTCGGCGTCGTAGTCGCACTGCATGATCCGGCGCTGGTTCGAGTCGCAGAAGTACATCGTCCTGCCGTCGAGGCTGAAGCAGATGCTGTTGGGAATGTGGACGCCGCCGAGATCGAGCCGGCGCAGGCCGGCGGCGGAGGAGTACTGGTAGAAGCTGCCGATCGGGGCTTCTCCTGGATCTTCGTTCATGGTGCCGAAGACGAAGTTTCCGGCGCGATCCGTCCGCCCGTCATTGACCCGCGTCGTCGAGATCTCGAGCTCGATCGCGGCGGCCGGCACCGGGCGCAGCCGCTCGCCGTCGGCGGCGTCCAGATCGGCGAAGCAGATGCCCTTGGCCATCGCCAGGAGCAGCGCCCCCGATTTACAGACGGCGAGCGAGCCAACCCGACCCGGCAGCGTCCACGACCGCGTTTCAGCCGACGCAAGCGTGTGCCGCCACAGCCTGGCCCCCTGGATATCGGTCCAGACGAGCGCGCCGCGGGATTCCCACCAGAGCAGCCCCTCGCCGAGCGTGCAGCGCGAATCCACCGCCAGTACGGCGCCGGCCTCGGACCCGGCGGCCGCCGAGTCGCGCCTCACCGTCCGGCGCTCCACCCGCCATCGATGATGAGAGCGCTGCCGGTGATGAAGGTCGCCTCGTCGCTCGACAGATACAGGACGGCGGCCGCAATCTCGTCGGGCCGTCCCATCCGCCCGACCGGCTGCGTGGCGGTCATCTCGCGATACGCGGCCTCGGGATCGGGGTATTCCTTCAGCCGCGCCGAGACGAATGGCGTCTCGACCCGCGCCGGGCAGATGCAGTTGACGCGGACGCCGTCGAGCGCGTGGTCGAGCGCCATCGACTTGGTCAGCCCGACGACGGCGAACTTCGTCGTGCAGTAGGCCAGCCGATCCCTGATTCCGACGATGCCGCCGATCGAGGCAATGTTGACGATCGAGCCCTTGCGGCGGTGGAGCATGCCGCCGATGAAGGCCTTGCTGACGTTGAAGACGCCGCGGACGTTGACGCTGTAGAGCCGATCCATGTCGGCGCCGCTCGCCTGCAGGATGGTTCCGACGTGGCCGACGCCGGCGTTGTTGACGAGAATCTCGAGCGGGCCCCGCGATTCCGTGAAGGCCGCCGCCTCGGCGCACGAGGCCTCGTCGGTGACGTCGAGGGCGCGGAAAGTCGCCTGCCCGCCGCCCTGACGGATTGCATCGGCGACGCGCTCGCCCGCGGCCGCGTCGCGATCGGCGACGATCACCCGCGCCCCCGCCGAAGCCAGGGTATGGGCGGTAGCTTCGCCGATGCCGGAGCCGGCGCCGGTCACGAATGCGGTCTTGCCATCGAGACGGAACATGTCGGTCCTTTCAGGACTGCGCCCAGGGCGCCCGCGTGAAGAGTCCACCGTCGACCATGATGGTCTGGCCGGTGATGAACGAGGCGGCATCGCTCGCCAGGAACGCCACCGCCCGGGCGATGTCTTCCGGCATGCCGACGCGGCCGAGCGGCGCCGCGCGCCCCCACGTGCCGGCGTAATCGGGCAGCTCGAGCTTCGTCCGCTCCACTTCGACGGCCCCCGGCGCGACGCAGTTGACGCGAATGCGCATCGGCCCGAGCTCGACGGCCGCGACCTTCGTCAGCATCTCAATCCCGCCCTTGCTCGCCGTGTAGGCGACGAGGCTGGGGAACGGGACCTTGTTGCTGCCGGAGCCGATGTTGACGATGGCGCCGCCGCCGTGATCTTTCATGTGCCGGGCCGCCGCCTGGGTGCAGAGGAAGCAGCCGCGCAGGTTGGTGCGGATGACGAAGTCCCACTCTTCCTCGGTGACGTCGAGGAAGGGGGTCCACGTCTGCACGCCGGCATTGTTGACGAGGATGTCGAGGCGGCCGAAGCGGGCGACGACGTCCGCGATCATGCGGCGGACCTCGGCGCCCGTGCCGACGTCCGCCTGAACCGCAAAGGCGTCCACTCCCTCGGCGCGAAGTTCGGCAGCGGTCTGCTCGGCGGCCTCGGGTGCGACGGGGTAGTTGACGGCCACGGCGCAGCCCTGCCGGGCGAGCTCGAGCGCGATGCCGCGGCCGATGCCGCGTTCCGAGCCGGTGACGATGGCGGTGCGGCCGGAGAGGCCGCGAGACTCAGACATCCGGCAAACTGTAGACCGCGGGATCGCCGAAAGACAAGCGTTCAGCGCAGGATGATGAACGAGCCGTCAGGACGGACGGCCGCTGAGACCAGGCCCCACACGGGAACGGGTCCGGCGCTGCTCTGGGAGGTGATGCGTTCGCCGCGGGCATCGAGAGCCTCCCAGGCGAGCGTGCCGCCGCGCGCCCAGCCGGTGCCCTCGGTCCAGGCGACGAGCGTGACGCCGGCGCCGCTGGTCGCAACCGACGGGTGTTTCCGCCCGGCCGGGCCGGCCATGGCGACTGGCGCGGTAAAGGTGCCGTTCGACGGGTCGAGACGGGCGTAATAGATCTGCGTTTCCGTTTCCCAGGCCGCCGAGAGCCCCTGACCGGCCTGTGCCAGCGCGAAGGTGGACATCGGGCAGGCGTCGAGCTTCCAGGTTTGGAGCACGACCGGTTCGCGCGCCGAACGGTCGAGCGTCAGCCAGGTGGCGTTGCGGGAGGTGCCGCCGACGGCGGAGCGATAGAGGATGTGTGCCGTGCCGGAGGCATCGACGAGCGCTCTGATGCCGCAGCAGCCACAGGCGCCGGTCGAGGCGGGCGCCGCGGCCTGTTCGGGGGAGAAATGCGCACCGTTGTCGTTCGACCGCGCGACATAGACCGTGCGGTGCGCTTCGCCCTCTTCCGTGCCCTGCCCGTGCCAGGCGACGTAGACATGTCCGTTGCGGTCCGCCGCGACCGTTGTCCCGTCGATTCCCCGCGATGACTGCGCGACATTCACCTGCGGTTCGAACCCCGTCCCGCCTGGCGCCAGCCGCGCGTACCAGATCGGCCGCCGCTTCGCCTCGGCCTCGCCGAGCTCCTGTGCTCCGTACCATGCGGCATGGGCCCGCCCGCCTGCGCCGAGCGCGAACTGTCCGCCGCGAACCGAGCCCTTGGCGAGTACGCTGCCGGGCTGACTGTTGACGCGTACGGGGATCGAGAAGTGATCGTCCCCCTGGCGCCGGACGACGTAGAAGAGGTCGCCGGCCTCGGGCGCGCCCTTGAAGTAGAGAAGGTGCAGCGTTCCAGCTTCATCCATCAGCGCCTGCGGCTGGATGCCGTCGTCCGGGACCTGCCAGATGTCGACCCGGGGCGTCCCGGCCGCTGCCGGGCGCGCGGCGGGGGAGGTGGCGGCGACGGCGGACAGAGCGAGTGCGGCGGCAACGGCGATCGATCGCATGCGGACCCTCTGAGAATTGTGTTGCGCCCATCATACTTCCGACCCCGGCGTACAATGGCGGAACCGGGAGGCGGACCTTCAGCATGTATCCAGTCCTGTTCACGATCGGCGGGCTAGAAATCACCAGCTTTGGCGTGCTCGTGGCGCTTGGCGCCCTCGCCGGCGTCTCGCTGTTCAGACGCGAGCTCGTGCGCAGCGGGCTGCCGGAGGGAGCGGTGGATGGCGCCGTGGTCGGCGTCATCGCGGGGCTGGCGGGCGCCAAGCTCCTGTGGGTCTTCGAACATCTTGGCGAGGAGCCGTTCACCTCGCTGCTCTTCAGCCGCGGCGGCCTGAGCTGGTTCGGCGGGCTGGTCGGGGGCGTCGGCGCGGCGCTCGCCTACTTCGTCGTGCGCGGATATCCAATCGTGGCGACCGTGGCGGCCGCCACGCCGGCGCTCGCCGCCGGGCATGCGATCGGCCGCATCGGCTGCTTCATGGTTGGCGACGACTACGGCCGCCCCACCGATCTTCCGTGGGGCGTCGCATTCCCGCAGGGGCTGCCGCCGACACTGGAGCGGGTCCATCCAACGCAGCTCTACGAAGCGGCCTTTCTTGCCGTGCTTGCGGTGCTGCTGATCCAGTGGCGCCGCCGGGGGCTCCCCGATCGCGTCGTGCTGGGACGCTACCTGGTGCTGGCCGGGACGGCGCGTTTCCTGATCGAGTTTCTCCGCATCAACACGCGCGTCGTGGACGGCCTGACCGTGGCGCACATTGCGGCGCTGCTGATGATGGCGGCCGGCGTGGCGATGATGGTGTTCGGGCCGCAGTCGCAGCCGGCGGCGCCGGCGGCCCGCGTCCGGCGAGCGAAGTCATGACCAACAATCCCTTCGACGCGGCCGACGCCGCGATCCTCGATGTGCCGACCCGTGCCGCGGGACCGGTGGGCGCACTGCCGCTCACCGCCGAGATGCTGCGCGATCGTCCCTCCGGCGACCTGTTCGGGTGGACCCAGAACGCCGGGATGGGGCTGGATCCCCAGCGCCTCGGCGGCCGGGAGTTCCTGATGCTGTCGACCCACGGCGGCATCCGCGCTCCCGATGGCACGCCGATCGCGCTCGGATACCACACCGGCCACTGGGAGGTGGGCCTGCTGATGGAGGCGGCGGCCGGCACGTTCACGGCGGCCGGGGCGATCCCGTTCGCCGGCGCGTGCACCGATCCGTGCGACGGCCGGTCGCAGGGCACGACCGCGATGTTCGACAGCCTGCCGTTCCGGAACGACGCGGCGACGATTTTCCGGCGCCTGATTCGATCGCTGCCGACCAGGCGCGGCGTGCTCGGGGTCGCGACCTGCGACAAGGGGCTGCCGGCGATGATGATGGCGCTCGCGGGCAGCGGCAGCCTGCCCTGCGTGCTCGTGCCGGGCGGCGTGACGCTGCCGGCCGAGGGGGGCGAGGACGCCGGGCGGGTCCAGACGATTGGCGTCAGGTTCGCGCACGGCGAGATGACCCTGGAGCAGGCCGCGGAGGCGGGCTGCCGGGCGTGCGCGTCGCCGGGCGGCGGCTGCCAGTTCCTCGGCACCGCGGCGACCGCGCAGGTCGTCGGCGAGGCGCTCGGGATGTCGATCGGCCACTCGGCGCTGGCGCCGTCGGGGCACGCCATCTGGCTCGACATGGCCCGGCGATCGGCCGCGGCGCTGATGGACCTCGAGACGCGCGGCCTGACGCTGCAGCGCATTCTCACCGACGCATCGGTCGAGAACGCAATGGTCACCCACGCTGCGTTCGGCGGCTCGACCAACCTGGTGCTGCATATCCCGGCGATCGCGCACGCCGCCGGGCTGCGGCGGCCGACCTCGCAGGACTGGGCGCGCATCGGCCGCGAGGTCCCACGCCTCGTCGACGCCCTGCCGAACGGCCCGCGCAACCATCCGACGGTCGAGGTGTTCCTCGCCGGCGCGGTCCCCGAGGTCATGCTGCACCTGCGCCGTGCGGGCCTGCTCGACACGACGGTGCTGACCGCTGGCGGCGTCACGCTCGGCGAGCAGCTGGATGCCTGGGAGGACTCCGAGCGCCGCGCGCGGCTGCGCCAGACGCTGCGCTCCGTGCACGGCGTCGATCCGGACAACGTCATCATGTCGCCTGACCAGGCGGCGAGCCGCGGCCTGACGCCCACCGTCTGCTTCCCGGTCGGCAACCTGGTGCCCGAAGGGTCGATCATCAAGAGCACGGCGATCGATCCGTCGGTGGTGGGGGAGGACGGGTTCTACCGGCTGACCGGCCCGGCGCGGATCTTCGTGACCGAGCCGGACGCGATCCGCGCCATCAAGGATCGCCGGATTGAGAAGGGCGACGTCCTGGTGCTCATCTGCCGCGGTCCGATGGGGGCCGGGATGGAGGAGACGTTCCAGCTCACCGGCGCGCTGCGCTACCTGCCGTTCGGCAAGCACGTCGCCGTGCTGACCGACGCGCGCTTCAGCGGGGTCTCGACCGGCGCGTGCATCGGACACGTCTCGCCGGAGGCGCTTGCCGGGGGACCGATCGGGAGGCTGCAGGACGGCGACCTCGTCGAGATCGTCGTCGACCTGCGGGGGCTCGAGGGGACGGTCAATTTCGTCGGCAGCCCGGCCCGGCCGCTGAGCCACGCCGAAGGCGCGCGCGTCCTGGCCGAGCGGCCGCCGCGGCCTGACCTCGCGCCCGATCCGGCGCTGCCCGCCGATACGCGCATCTGGGCGGCGCTGCAGGACGCGAGCGGCGGCACCTGGGGCGGCTGCGTCTTCGACGCCGACGCCATTCTGCGCACGCTCGCGGCCGGCCGCCGCGCCCTGGCCAATGGCGATCGCGAGTCCGAAAGAGAGGCGTCATGACGATTCCGACACGACAGCTCGGCCGCACCGGTCCGATCGTCTCCGCCATCGGCCTCGGGTGCATGGGCATGTCGGACTTCTACGGCCGCGCCGCCGACGACGAGGCGCGGTCGATTGCGACGATTCACCGCGCCCTCGATATCGGCGTCAATTTTCTCGACACCGCCGATGCCTACGGACCGGCCACCAACGAGGCGCTCGTCGGCCGCGCGATTCGCGGCCGCCGCGATGAGGTGGTGCTGGCCACCAAGTTCGGAAACGTCCGCGGCGCGGACGGCACCTTCATCGGCATCAACGGCCGTCCGGAGTACGTCCGCGAGGCCTGCGACGCATCGCTGCGCCGGCTGGGGGTCGATGCCATCGACATCTACTATCAGCACCGCGTCGATCCGAACACCCCGATCGAGGACACCGTGGGAGCGATGGCCGAGCTCGTCGCGGCCGGAAAGGTGCGCCACCTCGGGCTGTCGGAGGCTGCGCCGGCGACGGTCCGCCGCGCCCACGCGGTCCATCCGATCACCGCCCTCCAGACGGAATACTCGCTGTGGACGCGCGACCCGGAGGGTGAGCTGCTGGCGACAACCCGCGAGCTCGGGATCGGCTTCGTCTCCTACAGCCCGCTGGGACGCGGCTTTCTGACCGGTCGGTTCAAGTCGCCGGAAGACCTGGCGCCGGGCGACTGGCGGCGCAACAACCCCCGCTTCCAGGGAGAGAACTTCCAGCGCAATCTCGATCTCGTCGCGAAAGTCGAGGCGCTGGCGCGCGACAAGCACTGCACGGCCGCACAGCTGGCGCTCGCCTGGCTGCTCACGCGCGGGCCAGACATCGTCCCGATTCCGGGGTCCACCCGGGCCGAGCGGGTCGAGGAGAACGCCGCTGCGGCCGACGTGCGCCTGTCGGCCGCCGATCTGGCCGCGCTGGACGAGGTCGGGGGAGGTGTGGCTGGCGATCGGTATCCCGAGGGGGGAATGCGGGCGATCAACCGCTAACGACGGGTTATCGCAGAGCTTGACGCCAGCTCTGCCTTCCGGTTTAATCAGGTATCTCCCCTTTTACTACCGGTGAGCGCGAAAGACGCCGCCCAGTGTCGACATATTACGTCCAGCCGGGCGCTCGCATGTTGTGGTGTCTCCGACGCCGCGCGTCCGATGTTCTGTGCATCCTGTATCCTGATGGTCTGCCGGTCGAGGTCCGAATCGTTCAGGGCCTCGATGTCGTGCTGACCGAGCTGTTCCAGGAGGAATGGCTGGCGCTCAACTGGGCCAGGGCCTACGAGAACCGGCTGCGCGAACAGGGCTGGCACGACGCGTCCGACAAAGCGGCAGGATCGCCGCCCGGAGAAAACGGCGGACCGCACCCCACGGGGTCCTAGCCCCCGCCGGCGGTCATCAGAGAGAGGACGGCTCACGTGCGTTTCCGCGCCCTCGCGTCGGCCGTAGCCGCACTCTGCGCGACGTCGCTGGTGCTCGCCCAGTCCGGAGGGGACAAGTCGTCGTCCCAGGCGCCGCAGCAGCCCCCCACGTTCCGCAGCGAAGCCAATTTCATTCGCGTCGACGTCTATCCGACCAAGAACGGGAAGCCGGTCCAGGATCTGTCCCAGGAGGACTTCGAGGTGCTCGAGGACGGCGTGCCTCAATCGGTCCAGTCGTTCGAGCACGTGCTCGTGAGCCCTGCCGGCCCGGAGGCCCAGCGCTCCGAGCCCTCCACCATCGAGGCCTCGCGCCAGCTCGTCGCCAATCCCAAGAACCGCGTCTTCGTCCTCTTTCTCGACACGCCGCACGTCAGCGTCGAGGGGGGCTGGCATGCGCGCGAGCCGCTGATTCGGATGATCGACCGGATTCTCGGCCCCGACGACCTCGTCGGCGTGATGACGCCGGGCATGTCGGCCGGCGACGTCGTGTTCGCCCGCAAGACCGAGGTGATCGCCAGCGGCCTGCGCTCCCGGTGGCCGTGGGGGCAGCGCGGCACGATTCAGGAGGACGAGCGCGAACGGATGTACGAGACCTGCTACCCGCCGCGCGGCGGCGGACAGATCTCCAGAACGGCCGCGCAGATGATCGCGCGCAAGCGCGAGCGCGCCACGCTCGATGCCCTGACCGAGCTCGTCTACTCGCTTCGCGACATGCGCGAAGAGCGCAAGGCGATCGTCACCGTCAGCGAGGGCTGGCTGCTGTATCGGCCCGACTCGACCCTGACCAACCTGGAGAGCGGCCCGGGGGGCACGGAGGCGATCCCCGGTGTCGACCCGATTTCGGTCGGTCCCGACGGCCGGATCACCACGAAGAACACGAGAGCGTCGAGCCCGTACACGAAGACCGACTGCGACGGCGACCGTATGCATCTCGCGATGATGGACGACGTGCAGTATTTCCGCGATCTGACGGACGAGGCCAACCGCGCCAACGCCAGCTTCTATACCGTCGATCCGCGCGGGCTGCCGGTCTTCGACAGCTCGATGGGACCCGGCGCCCCTCCCGTCAACGTCGACGCACAGCTGCTGCGCGGCCGCCTCGACTCGCTCAGGGCGCTGGCCGACACGACCGACGGCATCGCGGTCCTCAACAACAACGACCTCGACACCGGCATGAAGCGGATCTCGGACGACCTGTCGTCGTACTACCTGCTCGGCTACTACTCGACCAACGGCAAGCTGGACGGACGCTTCCACGAGATCAAGGTGCGGGTGAAGCGCCCGGGCGTGGACGTCCGCGCCCGCAAGGGCTACCGCGCCGCGACGAGTGCGGAGGTGGCCGCGGCAAAGGCCGCGGCCGCGGCGCCGGAAGCCGAAGCGCTCGCGCCGCTCACCGCCGCCCTCGGCTCGCTGGCGCGGATCAGAGACGATGCGCGGCTGGCGCTGAACGCCGTGCCGCTCGGCCACGGCCAGACGGTCCTGGTCGCCGGCGAGCTGCCGGCCGGGTCCGCCGGGGCCGCGGGCGGGACCGTCGAGATCACTGTCGCGGCCGGCGGCAAGTCCGCGTCCGCGCAGGCCACCCTGGCGGCAGGGCAGCGGTCGTTCGCGGTGCCAGTCGATCTGCCCGCCGGCCTGCCGGCGGGCCCGGTCAGTGTCCGGGCCCGGATGGGGGGCGCCGCCGACCCGGCCGGTCTTTCGGGGATGACGTCCGTCGATCCGGGTGGGACGCCGCAACCGATGATCTTCCGGCGCGGTCCGTTCACCGGCAACCGCCTGGTGCCGGCGGCATCGTTTCTCTTCAGCCGCACCGAGCGCGTCCGCTTCGAGTTCCCGGTGGGCGCCGACGCCGTTCTCGGCGCGGGCCGCCTGCTCAATCGAACCGGCCAGCCGCTCGCGATTCCGGTGACCGTCGCCGACCGCACCGACGCCGCCACCGGGCAGCGCTGGCTGACCGCCGACGTGACGCTGGCGTCGCTCGCCGCCGGTGACTATGCGGTCGAACTCACGGTGACGCGCGGCTCGACAACCGAACGCCTGCTCTCGGCGCTGCGGCTCGGCCGGTAGGCGAAGCCATCTCGCATGCCTCGCGCCCGGACTCCTCGGGCGAGGCTTTCATGCCGCCATCCCTGAGTCACTCGGGCGCCCCGATGCCGGGCCAGGCCGATCTCCGTCCCCTCCAGCCGGGAGCAGGATGGTTCCGGCGCGAGAGGGACCCACCCCGGTGTAGTATCTGCCTGTCTCTGGCGGCCGCGCGGGTGCGGGGTTCGCCTGATGCCCGAAGGAGGGCGCACATGTCTCCCACGACCCGATTCCGGATGATTGCCGTCGGCCTCGCCATCGCCGCCGCGGGGTGTGCGTCTCAGCCAGCGGCCGAGGTGGATGCGGCACGGGCCTCGGTCGACAAGGCCGCGGCCGACGGCGCGGATCGCTATGCCGCTGATTCCATGAAGGCCGCCCAGGAGCAGCGGGCGGCGCTCGACGCCGAGCTGCAGGCGCAGAGCGGGAAGTGGATCAAGTCCTACGGCAAGGCCAGGGAGCTGGCCGCGGCGACGAAGGCGGCGGGCGACAAGGCCGAGGCGGATGCGGCCGCTGGCCGGGAGCAGGCGGCGGCCGACACCAAGCGGAAAGCCGATGCCGCCGCGGCGCGCGCCAGGGTCAGGGCGGCTGCGGTTCGCCCCGGCGGCCGGATCATGCCGCCGAAGAAGATCAAGGACGTCCCGCCCGTCTACCCGGCGCTGGCGCGTTCAGCGGGGGTCTCCGGCGAGGTCCAGATCGAAGCGACGATTGGCGCCGACGGCAAGGTCGTCGACGCCACCGTCGTCCACTCGATCGCCCTGCTCAATCAAGCCGCGCTCGACGCCGTTCAGCAATGGGAATACCTGCCGACGATGCTGAACGGCGTGCCGGTGCCGGTGGTCGTGAACGTGACGGTCAACTTCGCGAAGTAGCGCGGGGCGGCGCAGCGGAGGAGGATCCTTCGTTGCCAGAGCCAGCAGGGCACGTCGCGTCCGAGGACCAGACTGCGCAATGACCGTCGACAGCCGCCTTGTTGCCGATCGTTTTCCCCGCTCCTCCCGGTACCATTCCGAGTGGGTACTCGCCAGCGCCAGCGGGGGCGCCAATGCCCTGTGGCTGACCGAGTGGCTCGCGTCGGCGCTGGACCTGCAGCCGGGCATGCGGGTGCTGGATCTCGGCTGTGGCCGGGCGTTGTCGTCCATCTTTCTCCGCCGGGAATTCGGCGTGCAGGTATGGGCGACGGACCTGTGGTTCAGCGCCGGAGAAAATCACCTTCGTATCAAGGACGCAGGCGTTGGCGATGGCGTGTTCCCCATCCATGCGGACGCGCGGGGTCTACCCTTCGCTCCGGACTTTTTCGACGCCGTGGTGTGCATCGACTCGTTTCCATACTTCGGAACCGACGCTCTCTATCTGAACTACCTCGCGCACTTCGTGAAGCCGGGTAGTCCTATTGGCGTCGCCGGCGCCGGCGTGATGCGCGACATCGAGGGTGCGGTTCCGGCGCATCTCCAGGAATGGTGGACCCAGGACTTCTGGGGTTGCCACTCCGCCGCCTGGTGGCGCCGGCACTGGGAAAAGACCGGCATCGTCGACATCGAACTGGCCGATACGATGCCGGACGGGTGGCAGTACTGGCTGGACTGGCAGAGGGCCGTGGCTCCGGACAATGCCGTCGAAATCAAGGCGGTTGAAGCCGATCGCGGCCGATATCTCGGCTATGTCCGCATTGTTGGTCGCCGCCGGGGAAACGTGAAGCTGGAAGAGTATTGCTGGCCGGACACGATGCGATCGCTGCCGCCTCAATACACGAAACATCCGCTCCTTCGCACGTAGGCGGAGTGAAATCGCGTTGCCGGCCGTAGTCGGGAATCCGACTCTGGCGAATCACGCCGGCGGGACGTCGGAGCGTAGAGCAGGAGGCGCATGCGTTGTAACAGGATGTGGCGGTCTGGATCCTCGGTGGTGGCAGGCGGGCTGGTGTGGGGACTTCTCTGGGCGGGCGGCGCGGTGCGTGCGCAGGTGCCGGCGGCAGGCTCCGAGGCCGCGTTCCGTGGCCTTTACAAGGAGCTAGTCGAAATCAATACCACGCTGTCGGCCGGCAGTTGCACGGCGGCAGCGAAGGCGATGGCCGCGCGGCTCGAGGCAGCGGGATTGCCGGCGGGCGACATGCAGATTCTCGTCCCTCCAGATCGCCCCAGGGACGGTGCATTGATTGCCACGCTCCGTGGCCGGGAGCCCCAGGCAAAAGCGATCCTCCTCCTGGCGCACGTCGACGTGGTGGAAGCGAAGCGCGAGGACTGGGAGCGCGATCCGTTCACGCTTGTCGAGGAGGACGGCTGGTTCTACGCACGCGGTGCCAGCGACGACAAGGCCATGGCGGCGGTGTTCACCGACAGCCTGATCCGCTATCAGACCGAGGGCTTCCGGCCGCGGCGCGATATCAGGTTGGCGCTGACGTGCGGCGAGGAGACACCGGCGACGTTCGATACCGTCGAGTGGCTGACGCGCACCAAACCCGAGGTGCTGCAGGCCGCGTTTGCCCTGAACGAAGGCGCCGGGGGGGAGCTCGATGCCAGTGGCGCGCCGACGACGCTGCAGATACAGGCCGGCGAGAAGGTGTACCAGGATTTCACCCTGGAGACGTCCCACGGAGGGGGACACAGCTCGCGGCCCGTCAAGGAGAACGCGATCTATCGACTGGTGGCCGGATTGTCGCGGCTTGCGGCCTGGAAGTTTCCGATTAGCCTCAACCCCGTGACGCGCGCCTATTTCGAAGCGCAGGTCAAACTGTCCCCGACATCCGCGGCCGACCTTCGCGCCGTGCTGAAGGATTCCCCGGACGACGCGGCCGCCGAGCGGCTGTGGACGGTCAACCCCGCCTGGAACAGCATGCTGCGGACGACCTGCGTGGCCACGATGGTGAGTGCCGGACACGCGCCGAACGCCCTGCCGCAGCGGGCGCAGGCCAACGTCAATTGCCGCATCCTCCCGGGTGTGAGCGTCGAGACCGTGCGCGACGCGCTCGTCAAGGTGCTGGCGGACGAGAAGATCAAGGTCACGGCGGTCGCCGAGCCGGGCACGCCATCGGCCGCGCCGCCGCTGACGCCACGGATCATGGAGCCGATCCGCAAGCTCGGCGACGAGCTCTGGCCCGGCGCGACGATTGTGCCGACGATGTCGACCGGCGCGACTGATGGACGCTTCCTCAATGCCGCCGGGACGCCGACCTACGGCCTGTCCGGGATGTTCCACGACGCCGAAGGCAGCCGCGCCCACGGCCTGAACGAGCGCATCCGCGTGAAGTCGCTGATGGACGGTCGCGGGTTCCTGTATGAGATCGTGAAGATCTACGCGAATCAACCCGACTGACAGCGGGGGGGCTGGGAGGCGTCGGCTGTTCGTGAGGCGGCGCAGCGCCGAGCGAGCGCGCGTGCCGGGGGTCCGCGGGGCGAAGCCCCCGGATCAAGAAACGCAGCGAACGAGCCCAGCGAGTGAGCCACGCGAGCGGAGCGAGGCGGCGCAGCGCCGAGCGAGCGCGCGTGCAGGGGGTCCGCGGGGCGAAGCCCCCGGATCAAGGAACGCCCCACGCGCACGGAGCGAGGCGGCGCAGCGCCGAGCGAGCGCGCGTGCCGGGGGTCCGCGGGCGAAGCCCCCGGATCAAGGAACGCCCCACGCGAGCGGAGCGAGGCGGCGCAGCGCCGAGCGAGCGCGCGTGCGGGGGTCCGCGGGGCGAAGCCCCCGGAGACTGGAGCGGGCTACGGGAATCGAACCCGTCTGACTGGCTTGGGAAGCCAGGACATTACCACTATGCTAAGCCCGCGCTGAGCCGCCATTTTATCACGGCCGGGCGGCGGCACCCCAGCCCCGCCGGCCCTAGGACCGGATGAAGGTCAGCACTTCGTCCCGCCGATCCTCCATCATCGCCTGCGTCGTCGCCTCCAGATTCAGCCGGATCAGCGGTTCGGTGTTCGAGGCGCGGACGTTGAAGTGCCAGTCCGGATACTCGACCGACACGCCGTCCATCGTGTAGACCTTGCCGTCCTGGTAGCGGGCGTTGAGCGCGTCGATCTTCTCCTGGACGACGTGCATGTCCGGCATCTTGGTGTTGATCTCGCCGGAGATGAAGTATTTCTCCCGAAGCGGCGCCAGCAGCTCCTGCATCGTCTGCCCCTTGCGCGACATCAGCTCGAGCATCAGCAGCGCCGGGATGAAGCCGTTGTCGGCGTAGAAATTGTCGCGGAAGTAGTAGTGGCCGGTGACCTCGCCGCCGAAGATCGCCCCCTCCTCGCGCATCCGGCGCTTGAAGAAGGCGTGGCCGACACGGTTCATCAGGGCGGTGCCGCCGTAGCGCGCGACGGTGTCCTTGACGGCGTAGCTGGCGCGGACGTCGTAGACGACCTTGGCGCCCGGATGGCGGAGGAGGAACGCCTCGGCGAGGAGCGCCGTGACGAAGTCGCCGGCAATGAACTCGCCGCTGCCGTCGATGAAGAAGCAGCGATCGGCGTCGCCGTCCCAGGCGATGCCGATGTCGGCCCCTTCGCGGATGACGCGCGCGGTGATGTCGGCGCGGTTCTCCTCGATCAGCGGATTGGCTTCGTGGTTGGGGAAGGTGCCGTCGATGTCGAAGCAGAGCTTCGTGGTCCGGCAGGGCAGCCGGTCGAACAGCAGCGGCGCGACCAGGCCGGCCATACCCGATCCGGCGTCGAGCACGACGTTGAACGGCTTGACGATCTCCGGATCGATGAACGCCATGACGTGCCTGACGTAGTCGTCGACGACTTCACGGGTCGAAAGCGAGCCGGTAGTGGACGCGGGCGCCGGCAGCGTGCCGCTGGTCAGCATCTCGCTGATCTCGGCCAGCCCCGCCTCGCCGCTCAGGGGAAACGCCTCGCGGCGCACCAGCTTGATGCCGTTGTACTGCTTCGGGTTGTGCGACGCCGTGATCTGCGCGCCGCCGTCGTGGTCGTCGCGCGCCACCGCGAAGTACATCATGTCGGTGGCGAGCATCCCGTAGTCGACGACGTCGGCTCCCTGCTCGCGCGCCCCCTCGATGAAGGCGGCGGCGACGGTCGGCGACGACAGGCGCATGTCGCGCGACACGGCAATGCGCCTGGCCTTCAGGTAGGCAACGAAGC
Organism: uncultured Acidobacteriota bacterium; assembly: GCA_963750475.1. Lineage (GTDB taxonomy): Bacteria > Acidobacteriota > Vicinamibacteria > Vicinamibacterales > 2-12-FULL-66-21 > JALZOC01. Next base: position 3,004,687 of record CAVVQQ010000002.1, on the reverse strand, counting down.
CGCGGCCGATCTGCCGGGCGGCGTCCTCGTTGACCTCGGCGGGATAGAGCCCGCGGACGTCGTAGGCTTTGAAAATGGCGGGGTTGATGGTCATATGCGGCTGTGATCGGTGATGACGGTCTTGTCGCCCAGCAGGGCGGGGGATTCGATGGCGGCGCTGCGGCCGATGTGGCAGTTGCGGCCGAGTATCGAGCCGCGCACCACCGCGTCCTTGCCGATCCAGCCGTTCGGCCAGATGATCGAGCCGTCGACCGTCGCCCCTTCGTCGACGTGCGTCTGGCGGCCGATCACGGAGTAGGGGAGGATGCGGGCGCCGCTCTTGAGCACCACCCCTTCGTCCACGAAGCACGGCCCGTGAAGGTCGACGCCGGCCTCGACCTTGGCGTCGGGTGAGACCCACGCCATCGACGCCGCCGATCCCATGAACGGCGGCGCCTGGTAGCGGCCGTCCATGATGTCGCGGTGCACCTGCATGTACTTCGCCGGCGTGCCGATGTCGATCCAGTAGCCGTCGTAGACGTAGGCGACGAACGTCTCGCCGCGCTCGATCAGCGACGGGAAGAAGCTGCGCTCGATCGACCAGGCGGTGTCCTTCGGAATCCGGTCGAACGTGTCCGGTTCGAGGACGTAGATGCCGGCGTTGATCGTGTTGCAGGTAATCTCGTCTTCGCCCGGCTTCTCGAGGAAGCGGCTGACGTTGCCGTTGGCGTCGGTCTCGACCAGGCCGTAGGCGCGGGGGTTGTCGACCGGGGTCAGCACGATCGTCGCCTTGGCCTTCCGCTCGCGGTGCAGCCGCAGCACGGCGCCGAGGTCGACCTGGGTCAGCACGTCGCCGTTGAAGACGACGACCGAGTCGGTCAGCGCATCGCCGGCATAGCGGACGGCGCCGCCGGTCCCGAGCGGCATCGGCTCGACGACGTAGCGGACGCGCAGGCCGAGGCCTTCGCCGTCGCCGAAAATCTCCTCGATTCGGCGCGGCTGGTAGTTCAGGCTGAGGATGACTTCGTCGATTTCCGGCACCTGACGCAGCAAATCGACCTGATAGTGCAGGAACGGCCGGTTGAGGATCGGCACGATCGGCTTGGGCGTATGGACGGTGAACGGCCTGAGGCGTGTGCCCTTGCCGCCGGCGAGGAGAATGGCCTTCATATCAACTTACGATGATAATGCTCTTTACCGATTCTGAATACAGCGCCTCAGATGAACCTGCCCAACGCCCTGACCCTCGGCCGAATCTTTCTCGTGCCCCTCCTCGTGGTGGTGCTGCTGACGAAGTTCGAGGGGCGGCTGATCTTCGGGGTCAGCAAGGAGCTCGTCGGCGCGGCGATCTTCGGCGTCGCCTCGCTGACCGACTGGCTCGACGGCTACCTCGCCCGCCGGCGGAAGCAGGTGACCTCGCTCGGGCAGTTCATGGACCCGCTCGCCGACAAGCTGCTCATCACCGCGGCGCTGGTCTCGCTGGTCCAGATGGACCTGGCGCAGTCGTGGATGGTCGTCGTCATTCTCGGCCGTGAATTCGCCGTCACGGTGCTGCGCAGCATCGCCCATTCCCGCGGCGTCGCGATCCCCGCCTCGCCGCTCGGCAAGTTCAAGATGGCCTCCCAGGTGGTCGCCATCCTGCTGCTGATTCTCGGGCGCGACTATCTCCACCAGTTTTTCGTGCTCGGCAAGATCGCGCTCTGGGTGGCGGTCTTCACCGCCGTGCTGTCGGCGGTGGATTACTATCGCCGCTTCAGCCACGTCATCAGCGGCCGCCCGGCGGCGTGACCGCGGCAGACGGTCAGCGCTGGATGGCGGCGAGATCGCCGACGTAGATCGCGTCGCTCGACTGGTCGATCCGCACCGTGCTCCGCTCGGGGCCGACAATCATCGCGGTCGCCTCGCCGACGCGCAGCACCGGTCCGGCCGAAGGCCACGGCCGGAAGATGGTGATCCGCTGGCCCGGACGGAGGCCGTGATCGGCGCCGCGATCGAGCACCATCAGCGAGCCGGCGCTGCCCAGCTGGCGGCGCTCGTCGGCCAGAATCAGGCGTCCGGGGTTGTCGAAGTCCGCGGTGCCGGGCGCGGCGGCGGCGGGGACCGCCGGCAGGACGAACGGTTCGAGGTAATCCCCTTCCTCGATTGAATCGCAGGCATGCACGACGGTCGCGGCGGCGGCGTCCGCCTGCACGTCGGTGATACGAATCCAGCCGGCGGTATGTTCGCTGTAGAGCCGGACGTTGTCGCTGACGGACGGCGTGAAGCGATCGGCGACCATCCGCCGCACGAAGTACTGCTGCCCCGGCTTCAGGCCGCGCGTCGAGCCGGCATGCACGACCACCTTATCGCCGCCGCCGAACATCGCCTTGCCGACGACCGGGCCGCCGGCCAGGCGGATCGGGTCGGCAGGCAGCGCCTCGACGACCTGCGGCCCACACGCCAGTTCCGCGGCAAAGTCGCGGACGACGCGCGGCGCCTGGGCGGCCGCGAACGACGGCAGCCAGGCCACCGTCGTCAGGGTCAGTAATGCGGCTCGAACGGCCGGACCACGATCACGCATGTCAGGCTCCTCGGGAAGTCATTTCTGCGTCTGCTCGACCTTGAGCGAGTCCGCCAGCGTCTTCGCTTCGTCCAGGAATTCGCTCTGCTCGAACTCGGCGATGAGCCGCTCGAGATAGGGCAGCGCTTCGGCCTTGCGGTTCAACTTGATGTAGGAATCGGCCAGATAGAAGTAGACCGCATCACGCCGGCTGTACTCCGGATCGTCCTTGAGCAGCGTCGTCAACCGGTCGACCGCGGCCGGCGGGAACTTCTGGGTACGGACGTAGAAATAGGCAACCCGGTATTCGGCGTCGCTGAGCCGGTCGCGGGCCTCGCGGAGCCGCTGGAGCGCCTCGGCGTGCAGGCTGCTGTTCGGATAGCGCTGCACCATCACCTGCAGTTCCGCCACCGCGGCGCGCGTTTCGGTCTGGTCGCGCTCCGGGCCGGACATCTGGTAGTAGTGCGCCATGCCGAGCTTGTACTGCGCGTAGTCGGCGCGGGCGTGCGTCGGGTAGAACGACAGGAACTCGCGGTACTCGTTGATCGCCAGCACCCGCGACTCGCCCGAGCCTTCGCCGAGGTACGCATCGGCCAGCCCGAGCTTCGCGTCCGCCCGATAGGAGCTCTGCGGATAGCTGTCCATCAGCTGCCGGAAGTACTCGCGCGCGTTCAGCCAGTGCTTCGCGTTGAGCTCCTTGGTGCCGCGCTCCCAGAGGAACTTGTCGGGCTCGAGCGTCCCGACCGGCGGGCGCTTGGAGGTCGTGCCGGTGCAGGCGCTGCCGAGCATCGCGCCGCCGAGCGCGGCGAGCACCATGACGATCGCAGCGGTCCGCGACGGCCGCGATCGTAGGAGAAGGACAGGAGGCCGCGGCGGCATCAGGCGGTGACGGAAGTTGTCGAAAGCCATCGATATTCCGATTCGATCCCTTCTTCGAGCGACACCCGCGGCGCGAATCCCAGATCCGCCTTCGCCAGGCTCGTGTCCGCGTAGGTGTCGCGCATGTCCCCCTTCTGCGCCGGCTCGCGGCGGATGGTGAGGGTCCGGCCGGTGACCCGGCCGATGATGTCGAGCACGTGATTGACGGTGACCCGGGAGCCGCCGCCGAGATTGTAGGCGCGCCCGGGAACGCCCTGGTCGCCGGCCGCGATCGTCCCGGCGACCGTGTCGGCGACGTAGGTGAAGTCGCGCGTCTGCTCGCCGTCGCCGTAGAGCGTGATCGGGTCCCCTTTGAGCGCCGCCTTGAGAAACCTGTTGAACGCCATGTCGGGGCGCTGGCGCGGGCCGTAGACGGTGAAGTAGCGCAGCGAGGTCGCCGGCACGCCGTGATTGACCTGATAGAGGTAGCAGAGCTGCTCGGCGGCGAGCTTGGTCACGCCGTACGGCGACACCGGCTGCGGCAGCGCATCCTCGCGCATCGGGATGGCGACGCGATCGCCGTACAGCGACGAGCTCGAGGCGTAGACGAAGCGGTGCAGCGGGCGGTCGACGGCCGCCTCGAGGAGCTGCTGCGTGGCCTCGACGTTGTTCTCGGTATAGGTGCGGAAGTCGCGGCCCCAGCTCTTGCGGACGCCGGCCTGCGCCGCGAGATGGAACACGTGCGTGATCCCTTCGAGCAGCCCGGGCAGATCCGCGTCCTGGATGCGCGTCTCGACGAACTGGAAGCCCTGCCGCCGGCGGTTGCTATCCAGATTGGCTTCCTTGAGCGCGCGCGGATAGTAGTCGGTGAAGCAGTCGAGCCCGACCACCTCGGCGCCGCGGTCGAGCAGCGCGCCCGAGAGGTGCGAGCCGATGAACCCCGCCGCGCCGGTGACGAGCGCCTTCATGCGAACGATTCCTGCACGCGATCGGGCAGCCGGCACGCCTTGCCGGCGGCGTCCATGGCCGCATGCATGGTCCGGCCGGTGGCGGCCAGCATCTGATCCTCGCGGCGAATCACGCGATACACGAATTCCATCCGCACTTTCGACAAGAGCCGTCCTTCCGTGTGGATCTCGAGGTCGTCGTCGTAGCGCACCGAGCGGCGATACTGGCACTCCGCCTCGATCACCGGCAGCGACACCCCGGCGTGCTCCATCTCGCGATACGTCCAGCCGAGGCCCCGCAGCAGGTCGGCGCGCGCCACTTCGAACCAGACGAAATAGTTCGCATAGTAGACGACGCCCATCTTGTCGGTTTCCGCGTAGCGCACCCGCACCGACGACACCGAGGTGCGAACCACGCCGGTGGTCTCCGCGCCGCTCACCGGCGGCCCCCCGCGGTGGCGGCGGCCCTGAGCTGGCGGGTGGCCTCCGCCGGATCGGCGCTGCCGAAAATGGCGTTTCCCGCCACCAAAATCCCGGCCCCGGCCGAGACCACCCTGGCGGCGTTGGTGCTGTCGATCCCGCCGTCGACCTCGATCGCCGCCCGGCTGCCGCGCCGATCGAGCAGCGCACGGATCGCCTCGATCTTAGACTCTGTCCGGGGGATGAAGGTCTGGCCGCCGAATCCAGGGTTCACCGACATCACCAGGACGTGGTCGATGTCGTCAACGATTTCCTCGAGCGCGACGACCGGCGTCGAAGGGTTGATGGCGACGCCGGCCTGCGCCCCCAGCTCGTGGATGCGCTGGATGGTCCGGTGCAGGTGGGGGAGGACCTCGACGTGCACGGAAATCATCGCCGCGCCGGCGTGAACGAACGCCTCCAGGAAGCGATCGGGCTCCTGCAGCATCAGATGGACGTCGAGGGGAACCGTCGCCACCTTGCGGATCGACGCGACCACCGGCGGTCCCATCGTCAGATTCGGGACGAAATGCCCGTCCATGATATCCACATGGATGAGGTCGGCGCCGCCGCGTTCGACCGCCGCGATCCCCTCGCCGAGCGCGGCAAAATCGGCCGACAGGATCGACGGCGCGATCCGCACCATCACCGGCTGACCTCGAGCGAGATCGGCTCGCCTGGGGCGATTTGAAAGCCGGCCTGCGGGCTCTGGCGCAGCACCACGCCCGAGGGGACGCCCGGATAGGGATGGTCGCCGACCATCGCGACGCGGAAGCCCCGGGCCCGCAGCAGGTCTGCGGATCGGTCGCCGTTGACGCCAATCAGGTCGGGCATGACGTAGGTGGCGCCGCGCTCGCCTCGATTGACGAGCAGGAACACGCGCGGAGCATTGCTCTTGGCAGGCGGGGTCTCGGCGACGACCACGTCGGGCTGATAGTCCCCCGAGCGGACCTCGGCGATGCCGGCCAGCTCGATGCCGTCCTGCTGAAGGCGCAGGTGCGCCGTGCGCTCGGACTCGCCGACCAGGTCGGGCACGATGGTCGCGCGCGCCCCGGAGCTCACCCAGACCTTGACGCTGCGCTCGCGGCGCGTGCTCGCCCCCGCGGCTGGCTCCTGCGCGAGAATCTGCCCGGCCGGGACCTTCGGATCGACCCGCCGGGTCTCTTCGACCCTGAGGTTCAGCCCGGATTCCGCCAGCAGATTCGTGGCGTCGTTGAGAGGTTTTCCGGTGAGCGTCGGAACGACGACCTCGCGCGTCTTGAGCGCGACGCGCATGGAGGCCGCGGCAAACAGCACGTATGTCAGAACCAGGGCCCCGCCGACGAGCACCAGCTTGCCCGCCCCCCAGACCCGCGTTTTCAGCGCCATGAACCTTGCAAGTTTAGCGCAAGTCCTTAGTTTTCACCAGCATGGCGGCAAAGAACGCCTCCAGCTGATCCCGGAACGGGAGCGTGCGGAAATGGCCCTCGGCCGTGCTGAAGCGCTCGAATGCCCCGCCGACGGGCCGGACGACGAAGTCGCCGCGCGTCGCAAGGAAGCGGGCGATGACCTGCTCGTTCTCTTCCGGCTCGCTGGAACACGTCGAGTAGACCAGGCGGCCGCCGGGCGCGAGCACCTCGGCCGCGCGCTCGAGCATGGCGAGCTGCGCCGCCGCCAGCGGCGCCAGCGAGTCTTCCGCGCGCCGCCAGCGGATCTCGGGATCGCGCCTGAGCGTGCCGAGCCCCGAGCACGGCGCATCGAGGAGGACGCAGTCGAAGCGGCGTTCGAAGGGCAGGACATTGCCGGCATCGGCCTGCACGACCCGCACGCACGTCGCTCCGGACGAGCTCACGGTGCGCGCCAGCAAATCCACTCTGCGGCCCCGAACGTCGGTGGCGACGATGAGCCCGCGATCGTTCATGGCGGCCGCCATCGCCGTGGTCTTGCCGCCCGGCGAGGCGCAGGCGTCGAGGATGGTCTCGCCCGGCTGCGGCTGCACGAGCTCGGCGACGAGCTGCGACGCCTCGTCCTGGACGATGAACAGCCCTTCGCCGGCAAGCGGGGTGAGCAGCGGATTGCCGGACGTGACCACCAGTCCGCCGCCGGCGAACCGGGTCGGCTCGGTAGCGACACCGGCCTCGGCCAGCCGCCCCGCCAGCGCCTCGCGCCCGATGCGCAGGGTATTGGCGCGAAGCGTCAGCGCCGCGGGATGGTTGTCGAACGCGGCCCAGGCTTCGGCGGCGGTCAGGCCGTAGCGATCCAGCCAGCGTCCGGCCAGCCAGGCCGGATGTGAGAGCGACCCCGACAGGTAGGCGACTGCCGCTGCGCGGTCGGACTCGTCGCCGGGGCGCGGCGGCAGCGGCAATGCCCCGCGCTCGCGGCTGACGCGCCGCAGCACCGCGTTCGCCAGGCCCGACGCGCTGCGCTTGCCGGCCTTGCTGACCAGATTGACGGCATCGTTGACCGCCGCCGAGGCCGGAATGCGATCGAGATGGAGGAGCTGGAAGATCGTCATCCGCAGCACGTCCAGCACTTCGGGATCGAGCTTCGCCGGCGCGCGCTTCGCGAAGGCCGCAATTACGAGATCGAACGCCCCCTGCCACCGCAACGTGCCGGCCGCGATCTCGGCGGCCAGGGCGCGGTCGCGCTCGTCGGGCAGCTTCGCCCGGATGCGCGCCAGCGCCGCCGGCAGATCCGCGCGGCCGCTGTTGACCGCCCGGATGACGTCGTAGGCGGCCTGGCGCGCCGGCGCAATCATGACGGCAGTCGCGTGCCCGGCGTCACCCGGTGGCCGCTCAGGAACTCGCGCGGCGTCACCGGCTTTCGCCCTTCAGCCTGAATCTTCAGGATGCGCAGCGCCCCCTCACCGGTGCCGACCAGCAGGTGATCCCCTTCCGCCCGCAGGACCGTTCCGGGCGCGGCCTGCGGCGCCTCCTCGACGCGCGTCTGATGAATGAGGCAGCGGATCCCGCCGATGGCGGTGGCGGCGAGCGGCCACGGCTGGAGGCCGCGCACCAGGTTGTGAATGCGGGCGGCCGGCAGCGACCAGTCGATCGGGCTCTCCGCCTTGGTGATTTTCGCCGCGTAGGTGGCGCGGCTGTCATCCTGCGGCGTCTCCGTCGCCGTCCCCGCTGCGAGCTGCTCGACCACCTCGAGCAGGAGCGCCGCCCCCTTGTCGGCGAGCAGACCCTCGATCTCGACGCTCGTCGCCTCCGGGCCGATCGGAACTTCGACGCGCGCCAGCATCGCGCCGGCGTCCAGCTCCGTCACGACCCGCATGATCGTGACGCCGGTCATCGGTGTCGCCGGCGATCACGGCGCGATGAATCGGCGCCGCCCCGCGGTACGCCGGCAATAGCGACGCGTGCACGTTGATCATCCCGAGGCGAGGGACGGCGAGCAGCGCGTCGGGCAGGATCCGTCCGTAGGCCGCGACCACGCCGAGATCCGGCCGTCGCGCCGCGACCTCCGCCAGAAACGCTTCGTCGCGGAGTTTCGTCGGCTGCAGGACCGGCACGCCGCAGAGCGCCGCCAGCGTCTTCGTCGGCGTGGCCGCGACGCGGTGGCCGCGGCCGCTCGGCCGATCGGGCTGGGAGACGAGCGCGGCGACGGTGTGGCGGGACTTGACGAGGGCCGCCAGCGTCGGCACGGCGAAGGCGGGGGTCCCGAAATAGATGATCCGCAGCGGGGGAGCCTCGGGCGCCGCGCTCACCATCGTCCGGTCCGCTTGAGCCGGCGGATCTTGTCGACGATCACGTCCCGCTTGATGCCGCGCAGGCGATCGACGAACACGGTGCCATCGAGGTGGTCCATCTCGTGCTGAAACGCCCGCGCCAGCAGCTCGCGGCCTTCGACGGTCCGCTCCTGACCGTCGCGGTCGAGCCCCGTGATCACGGCCCGCGCCGGCCGGACGACGGTGGCGTTGAAGCCGGGGACGCTGAGGCAGCCCTCTTCCTCGATCTGCATCCCGTCGCGCTCGACGAAGACCGGATTGATCATCACCAGCAGGTCGGCGGCGTTGCGCCCGACGGAGATGTCGACGACGAAGACCCGCAGCGCCGACGCCAATCTGCGGGGCCGCCAGTCCCACGCCCGGGGCCGCATACATCGTCTCGATCATGTCGTCGACGAGCGCTGCGGACGCTGTCGTCGACGACCGGCACCGGCAGCGCCGGCGTGTGCAGGATGTGCTCCCCGTAGCCGGAGAATCGGACGGATCATGCGGCTCGATCCTTCGTGAACTGGGCGTGGACCGTATCGGACCAGCCTGCCATGGCGCGCTCGACCTCGGCGATCGAGTCGCCGCCGAACTTCTCGAGGAGCGCGTCGGCCAGGATGAGCGCGACCATCGCCTCGCCGACGACCGCCGCCGCCGGCACGGCGGAGACGTCGCTCCGTTCGATCGCCGCCGGCGATTCCGCCATGGTCGTCAGATCGACCGAGCGCAGCGGCTTCATCAGCGTCGAGATCGGCTTCATCCAGGCCGAGACCCGCAGATCCTCGCCATTGGTGACGCCCCCTTCCAGCCCGCCGGCGTTGTTGGTCGGACGGGAGACGCCGGTCGCGTGCGTGCCCCCGGGGTCGGGCACGATCTCGTCGTGGACCCGCGAGCCCGGGCGGACGGCCGCCTCGGGACCGAGGCCGACGCCGACCGCCTTGATGGCCGGGATCGACATCAGGGCCTGCGCGAGTCGGCCGTCGAGCTTGCGGTCCCACTGGACATAACTGCCGAGCCCGACCGGCAGGCCCGTGACGATCACTTCGAAGGCCCCGCCCTTGGTGTCGCCGGCCTCGCGCGCGGCGTCGATCTCGGCGATCATCCGCCGCTCGACCTCCGCGTCCACGCAGCGCAGCGGGGCGTCCGGCGCCAGCGCCGCCGCTTCGTCGAAGCTCACCGCCCGCCCCTCGGGCAGCCTCGCGCCGCCGACCGAGAAGACGTGGCTGGTGACGCGGATGCCGACGACGGCGAGGAACTGGCGCGCGACGGCGCCGGCGGCGACGCGGGCGGCCGTCTCGCGGGCGCTGGCGCGCTCGAGAATGTCCCGGACATCGGCGCGGCCGTACTTCGCGACGCCGGCGAGATCGGCGTGGCCCGGCCGGGGCCGGGTGACCGCCGCGCGGCGCGCCCCGCCGGCGTCGGCCGGCGGCTCCGCGGTGGTGCGCATCGTGTACTGCCAGTTGACCCAGTCCCGGTTCTCGATCGATCATCGCGATCGGACCGCCGATGGTCTCGCCGGCGCGCACGCCGGAGAGGATCTCGGCCTTGTCGGATTCGATCGCCATGCGCCGGCCGCGGCCGTAACCTCCCTGGCGGCGGCGAAGGTCGGCAGTCATGGCGTCGACGTCGATGGCCAGGCCGGCGGGAATGCCTTCGAGAATGACGATCAGCGCGCGGCCGTGGGATTCGCCTGCAGTGAGAAAACGCACCATTGAAGGGGCAATTGTATACGAAGTTTCTGCACTGCCCGGAGCACCGCGGCGCGATTTCCGGCCGGAATGCGCGCGGCGCGGCGGGGCGATTCTCTTGCAGCCTGCCCCGGCATGCCGCAGCTGCTTGCCGATCGCTTTCTGGGTTCGGACGACCGCTGGACCGATCTGGCCACCGGCGCTCCGGTCCGCCTGAGGATCGCCGCCGCCGGGTCGAGCGCCGGACAGATCGTCTGGAACGACTGGTGCGCGGCCGTCGCCAACCTGCGGCACCCGCTGCTGAACCCGCTCGTCGATTACGGGATGGCCGATGCGCAGCGCACGTTCGAGGCCTACGCGATCGGCGGACCGGTGCCGGCGACCGGCGCAGCCGGCGTGCGGCTGCTCGAACACGCCGTCCATTTTCTGTCGGCGCAGGGGGTGTCGCTGCCGCCTCCGCTGGCCGACTATCTGCTGCGGCCGGTCGTTCGTGGTTCGGGGGGCGGCATCCCCCTCGGGGTGCGCCTGCAGTGTCGCACGACGCTGGGCGTCATCCGCGAAACGCTCGCCGCCGGCGGCCCTCCCGGGGTCTGCGCGGTGCAGGTCGCGGGTGAGCCGGGCTCGGGCCTGCGGACGCTGCGGCTGGCGGCGGCGCGCTGCGCGCGGCTCGCCGGCTATGTGCCGCTGGCCACGCACCTGCTGCCGGACTTGGCGCCGCTCGCCTCGCTCGTCGGCACGCGCCACGTGTGCCTGCTGGCGGACGCGTCCGTCGACGAGGGGGCGGCCCTTGGCGGCCTGCTGATCCGGCTCGGGGCGGCCAGCGCCCGCCGCCATGTCCTGCTGCGCTTCACCCGCGGCCGGCCGGACGGCCCCGGCGTCATCGTCGATCGGCTCGGCACGACCGCGCTGACCCGCATGGTGTTCGTCGGCGGCGCCGACGCGCCCGGTCCGGACTCGCTGTTCGAGGCGGCGCGTACTTCGGGCGGCCGGCCGGGTGCGTTCCTGGACGCCCTCGCGGGCCGCGCCGCGCCGCCGCCGGTGATGGCGGTGCGCGAGACCTCGCCTGTTTACGAGGTGCCGTCACCGGCCGCGGCGTCATCGCCGCAGCCGCAGCCGCCACCGCCCGGACGCGGCCGGGCATACGCCAGGCTGCGCGGCGCGCCCGAGCGGGCCCGCCTGCTCGCCCGCGCCGGCCGCCACGCCGCGGCGATACGGCTGCTGCGCCGCGCCCTGCGCGTCCTCTCGGCCCGGCCCGAAGAAGCGGCGCGCTGTGCCGTCGAGCTCGGCGCCCTCTGCCTCGAACGGGCGCGCCCCGGCGAAGCAGCCGACAGCTTCGGCCGCGCCCTGGAGCTCGCGCGCGGCGGCGCCACCGGTGTTCGCGCCGGCATCGGCCTTGGCGTGGCGCGCCTGGACCACGGGCGGCTGATCGACGCCGAGGCAGCCTGCCGCGCCGCGCTCGCCGGTGCAGAGGCCATCGACCCTTCCCTCGCCGAGCCGGCGGCGGCGGCGCTGGCACGCTGCCTGTACTGGCAGGGGCGCGGAGACGAGGGGGTGGCGGTGCTCGAGCGCGCCCGGCGGTCAGCGCAACTCTCGCCCCGGGGACAGGCCGTGCTGGCGCGGCTGCTGCTGGCGGAACAATCCCCGCAGGCCATCCGCACCGCCCGGCAGGCGGTCGAAGAGGCCAGGACGGACGGCGATCCGCAGGTGCTCGCCGGGGCGCTTCGAGTGATGGGACAGGCGCTCGCCGCCGCGGGGGATCCCGCGACGGCGGCGGACCGCCTGGGGGAGGCGCTGCGCGTCGCCGTCCGTGCGCACCTGCCGCTCGACGCGATCCGCATCCGGCTGGCCGCGCTCGACATTCAGGCCACTGCCGTGCCCCGCGCCGAGACCCGCCGTCTGGCGGCGCGGCTTGCGGCCATGTCGGCCCGCTGGCCGCCGCTGCTGCGCTTCCATGCGCTGGCAGTGCGCGCCCGGGTCGAGGCGGCGGCGCTCGACAGCGCGACGCGGGCGTTCGTGGACGCCAGCGGCGCGCAGGCTATCGCCCGCGGGGCGTGCACCGGGAGCCCCAACCCGGTCGCCGATCTCGAAGCGCTTGTCGGCATCGGGCAGACCGCCAGCGACGATCGCGCCGCGCTCGCGCTCGTCTCGGACCAGCTCCGTCTCCGCCTGCGCGCCGCCACGATCCTGATCACCGGTCCGGATCCGGATCGCCGCGTCCTCTCGACCTGCGGTGACGCGTGGCGCGGTGAGCCGACCGCGTCCCGGCGCGCGCTCGCCAGTGGGTTCAGCGTCGCGCTCGACCCCGGCGTCGAGCCCGCTCAGGCGGCCGAGCCGCTGCGCTTCGGCGGCGACGTCATCGGCAGCGTCGCGGCGCGCTGGGTCGCCGGCGCCGCCCCCGATGCCGGCCGCGCCGCGGCGTTGCTTCGCGTCGGCGCCCTGGCGGTCGCGGCCAACGTCCGCGGCCTCCTCGATCGCCTCGTTCCGGCGCCGGCCGGCCGCGACGGCGATGGGATCATCGGCGACAGTTCCCCGGCCCGGCTGATGCGCGACGCGATTGTGCGTGCCGCCCGGGCGCCGTTCCCGGTCCTCATCGAAGGGGAAAGCGGCAGCGGCAAGGAGCTCGTCGCCCGCGCCATCCACCGGCTGGGGCCGCGGCGCGACCGCCGCTTCTGCGCCGTCAACTGCGCCGCCCTCACCGACGAACTGCTCGAGGCGGAGCTCTTCGGCCACGCGCGGGGCGCCTTCACCGGCGCCGTCGGCGACCGCGCCGGACTGTTCGAGGACGCCGACGGCGGCACGCTCTTTCTCGACGAGATTGGCGAACTGTCGCCGCGCGCCCAGGCCAAGCTGCTGCGCGTCCTCCAGGACGGCCAGGTCCGCCGCGTCGGCGAAACCGTCTCCCGCCGCGTCGACGTCCGCATCGTCGCCGCGACCAACCGCCGCCTCGCCGAGGAGGCCGCCGCGGGGCGGTTCCGCGCCGACCTGCGCTTCCGCCTCGACGTCGTCCGGATCGACGTCCCGCCGCTGCGCGACCGCGCCGCCGACGTGCCGCTCCTGGCGTCCTCCTTCTGGACCGACGCCGCCGCGCGCATGGGGTCGCGCGCCACACTCGCGCCCGAGACGCTCGCGGCGCTGGCGCGCTATCACTGGCCGGGCAACGTCCGCGAGCTGCAGAACGTGATCGCGTGGATGGCGGTGCACTCGCCGGGCCGGGGGAGGATCACCGCCGCGGCCGTGCCCGCGCATGTCACGCAGGCCGCGGTGAGGAGCGCGGAAACATTCGAGGCTGCCCGCGCCGAATTCGAGCGGCGCTTCGTCAGGGCCGCGCTGGCGACGGCCGGCGGGCACCGCGCCCGCGCCGCCGCCGCGCTCGGCATCAGCCGCCAGGGGCTGGCGAAAATGATGCGGCGGCTGGCGCTGGAGTAGGCCGCCGCTAGCCGCGAGAAAGAGGCGAGCGGGAACGTTCGCTGCGCAGGCGATACCAGGTCAAGAGTCCCGCCGCTCCCGGTACCGCCGCGAGAGCGGCCATGAACGCGGCCGGACGAGCGTTGCCGCTCGACCAGACAAACCAGGCCGACATGGCCAGGCAGACCGTGATGAAGGCGTGGAGGAAGAGAATCGTCCGTGGGTATCTTGCTGGCGGCGGCCTCATGCGATGTCTGCTCACCGGACCATCTTCGGATCGATCCGGTCGCGCAGGCCGTCGCCGAGAAAATTGAAGCCCAGCACGAGCAGCGCGATGGCGAGGCCGGGGAAGATGGTCAGGTGCGGCGCATCGAACAGATGTGCCCGCCCGGCATCCAGCATCGTCCCCCAGCTTGGCGTCGGCGGCTGGACGCCGAGACCGAGGAAGCTGAGCGCCGCCTCGGCGATGATCGCGCCGGCCATGCCGAGCGTCGCCTGGACGACGACCGCCGGGAGCGCGGTCGGCAGGATGTGGCGGAGGACGATCCGCGCGCTGCCGGCGCCGAGGCGCGCGCCGCCTGGACGAACTCGAACTCGCGCGCCCGCAGCGCCTGGCCGCGGACCAGGCGCGCGTAGCCGACCCATCCGATCACCGACAGCGCGAGCACGACGTTGGTGAGGCTCGGCCCGAGCACCGCGACGAGCGCAATCGCCAGCAGGATGCCCGGGAAGGCCATCAGGACGTCGATCACCCGGCTGATCACATCGTCCACCCGCCCGCCGAAGTAGCCGGCGACCGACCCGAAGAACATGCCGACCGTGGACGACACCGATACGACCGCGAGGCCGACGAGCAGCGAGATCCGCGCCCCCGCCAGCAGCCGCGCGAGGATGTCCCGGCCGAGCTCGTCGAGCCCCAGCGGGTGGGCCCGGCTGGGCGCTTCGAGGCGGCGCGCCAGCTCCTGCGCGGAGGGATCGTACGGCGACAGGACCGGCCCGGCGAGCGCCGCCACCACCGCGAGCAGAACGATGAACAGCCCGACGCGTACCATCAGTCGAACCGGATCCGGGGATCGAGGAGCCCGTAGGTGAGGTCGGTCAGCAGGTTCATCGCCACGTAGGTCACCGAGATGAACAGGATGCAGCCCTGCACCAGCGGGTAGTCGCGGAAGCTGATCGACTGAATCAGCAGCCGCCCGATGCCCGGCCACGCGAAGATCGTCTCGGTGATGATCGTCCCGGTCAGCACCGCGCCGAACTGCAGGCCGATGATCGTGACGATCGGGATGAGGCTGTTGCGGAAGGCGTGGACGACGACGGCGCGGGCGCCGGACAGTCCGCGGGCGCGCGCCGCCAGCACGTAGAGCTCGCGCAGCTCCTCGAGCACGCTCGCCCGCGTCATGCGCGCCAGAATCGCCGCCAGCGCCGCGCCGAGCGTGACGGCCGGAAGAACCAGATGGCTGATCCCGCCGATGCCGGAGACCGGCAGCCAGCCGAGGCGGACCGCGAACAGAATGGCCAGGAGCGGGCCGAGCCAGAAGTTCGGCATGCGAGATCCCGACGAGCGCGAGCGTCATCGCGGCGTGATCCACGATCGTCCCGCGGTAGACCGCGGCGACGATGCCGAGGGGGATGGCGATGATCATGGCGACGAGCATCGCCGCCAGCGCCAGCGCCGCGGTGTTGGGAAACTTCTCCCGGATCTGCGCCGTCACCGGCGTGTTGTAGCGGAACGAGGTGCCGAGATCGCCGTGCGCGATCCCGACCAGAAAGGATTTGTACTGCGCGAGCAGCGGCCGATCGAGGCCGAGCGTGTGCTGGAGCTTGAGCACCTCCTCGTGCGGCGCGCCGTCGCCGAGCATCGCCTGCGCGGGATCGCCCGGCACGAGGTGGATCAGCGCGAAGACGAGCGTCGCGACGCCGAGCAGCACGGGCACGGTCAGCAGCAGCCGGCGGAGGAGGTAGCGAAGCATGCGGATGCAGAGAATACCGCGGAATGGGGGGCGCGCGCCCCTGATCGGCCGGCTGCCTGGCTAGCGCGGGCGGCGGGGCTCGCCCGGGCCTTCGAGCGAGTGATAGTCGACGAGCGCCCGGCGCGCCACATCGGGATGGCCAGCGCGTTCGGCCGCGGAGGCGAGGTAATAGAACGCCCGCGGATCGACCGGCAGCTTGGCGGCGGCCTGCTGGAGGACGCGTTCGGCGCGCGCGGTCTCGTTCGACAGCAGCAGCGCCTGGCCGAGCAGCGTGAGCGTTTCGCTGTTGTCGTCGGCATGGACCGCGGCCTGCAGGGCACCGATCGCCTTCAGCAAATCGAAGCGGTCCGGCGGCTGGGTCTTCTCGAGCCAGATGCGGCCGAGCGCGGCGTAGGTGGAGGCGTGGTCGGCATAACGTTCGGCGGCCCGCGCCAGCGTGGCGACGGCGCGGTCGAACTGTCCGGCGCGCGCGCGGGCCAGTCCGAGCGCGATCTCCCGCGGTGCGCCGGGGTCGAGCTCGCTCAGCGTCTCGAGCTGGCCGATGGCGTCCTCGCGCCGCCCGACTTTCGTGTAGAGGTCGGCGAGCTCCTCGCGCGCCGGCAGCATCGCGGGGGCGAGGCGCACGGCCGTCTCCAGCGCGTGGAGCGCCTGCCGCGGCCGCTGCGCATCCCGGAAACAGAGGCCCAGCAGGTAGAACCCGGCGCTGAAGCGGTCGTCGATCGCCACCGCCTGCTGGAGCGCCTGGATGGCGGCCGGCACGCGGCCGGCGCTGTACTGGGCGAGCCCGAGCTTGTAGAGGACGCGCGGCGACCGGTCGTCGAGCGCCACATACGCCTGGTAGCGCTCGGCGGCACGGTCGTAGCGGCGCAGCGCATAGCTGATGTCGCCCATCAGCTCGAGCGGGCGGGTGGCAAGCGGGTCGAGCTCGGCGGCGTGGCGGAGGTCGCGCATCGCGGCATCGGCGGGCGGATCGAGCTCGCCGGTCTGCAGGGGGTCGCGGGCCGACGCGTCCAGCATGTGCCGCCGGCTGTAGGCCTCGCCGCGCTTCAGGTATCCGAGCATGGCCTCGGGCCGGAGCGCGATCGCGCCGCTGAACGCCTCGACCGCCGCAAAGGTGTCGTCGCGGGCCAGGGCGGTCTCGCCGTGGTCGATGAACTGGCGGTATTCCCGCTCGCGGCGGGACGCCGCCCATTCCCACGCCAGGCCGACGCAGAGCCCCGCGATCACCGCCACGACCAGCGCGCGTTTCACCGCGCCCATGGTACTTCGGCCCGGGCCCTTCGCGCCGCGCCAGGGAACTTTCGCCGCCCGGCGGGTTCTAATCTCTACAAGTCGAACGGGGACCGCGGCGTGGGGGTGCTACCATGGCGGAAGGACTGACTGTGAAGCCTGTTCCCTCCATCACCTGGACGGAAGTCGGCGGCCGGGAAGCCGCTCTCATCCGCCGCTGCGCCGCCCGCGACGAGGACGCCTGCGCCGAGCTGGTCAACGAGCACCAGCGCATGGTCTACCAGCTCTCGCTCAATCTGCTCGGCGACCACAACGAGGCGCTCGACCTGTCGCAGGAGGTGTTCCTCCGCGTCTTCCGCACGCTCCCGGCCTTCCGCGGGCAGTCGGCGCTGCGCACCTGGATCTTCCGGATCGTCGTCAACCAGGCGCGCAACCGGCAGCGGTTCTGGCGCCGGCGCCATCGCGCCCAGCAGGTGTCGCTCGACGACCACATCCGCGATCACGGCGAGCTGCCGGAGCCGCGCGGCAGCGGCGCCCCGGACGTGGCGCTCCGACAGAAGCTGGCCGCCGAGCGGATCCGCGGCGCGCTCGATCGCCTGCCCTTCGATCAGAAGACGGCGCTGGTACTGCGGGAGATCGACGGCCTCAGTTATGAAGAAATCGGCTTCTCGCTCGGCATCGCGGTCGGCACGGTGAAGTCGCGGCTCGCCCGCGCCCGCGACGCCCTGCGGACCCAGTTGAGGGACGTATGACCTGCTGGCCGTGCGCCACCGTCCGGGAGCGGCTCCAGGCCTTTCACGATCGCGAGCTGCCGGTCCCGGAACAGATTGCCGTCGAGGAGCACGTCCGCCTGTGCGGCGACTGCGGCGAGTCGCTGCGGGATCTGCAGGCGCTCCGCGACGCGCTGCGGCTCGCCGCCCTCCCGGCCCCCCAGGACGACTGGCGCGGCGTCCGGTCCGGGGTCATCAGCCGGCTGCGCGCCGAGGCGCACGAATCGGTCATCGCCCGCGCCCGCCGCGCCTTCGACGACATGCACCTGGTGTGGATCGCCCTGGCCTCGACGGCCGGCACCTTCCTCTGCGCCGCCGCCGTCCTCTCGATGCTGCACTTCGCCTCTTCGGAGCGCGGCGATTCCCTCGCCGCGATGATCACCGTGATGGCCGCGCCGTCCGGATCGAACCTGAACCCGGCACGCCTCGGCGGGCGCATCCAGGCGCCGAGCGTGCCGGAGCACGGCGTCGTCTACGCCACCCTGGAGCGGTCAATTGATGAGGAGGACCGCGTCCTGCCGCTGTCGGCGGTGGTGACGCGCGAAGGCCGCGTCGCCAGCCTCGAGCTGCTGTCGAACGATCCGGGCCGGCAGGAGGTCACCGACCTGGTCGACGCGCTGTCGCGCGGCCGGCTCGAGCCGGCGCAGTCGGATGGCGGGCCGGTCGCCGTCAACCTCGTGTGGCTGGTCGCCCACACGACGGTGAAAGGGAAGTCGAGCTCCTAGCGGCTTCTTGCCCGGCTAGCGACCGAGCTCGGCGACGCCGGTCGCGACGTTGTTCATCGCGTCGGTGGCGCGGATGATCACGCTGCGCGCCGCCTCCGTATCGTCCAGGCCGATCTCGAACTCCTCACGCCGCGAGTCGGCAATCCCGTCCTTCGGATAGGCGAGCCGCCAGCGGCTGGCGTCGAGCGAGTATTCGACCCGCTGGATCGGGGACTGGTCGTCGCGCACCGCGAAGGACAGCTTCGTCCGCGACCCGGCGTGCGTCGCCGGCTGGAGCTCGATGCGCGGCGGGGTGTTGTCGATGTCGAAGCTGACGCTCTCCATCTCGCCGAGGAGCGCCGCGCCGGGGGAGTTCGACAGCGCGTCCGAGGCCGTCACCTTGACGAAATAGGTGCCGTCCGGCACCGAGGTCGTGTCCCAGACGAAAATCGGATCCCACAGCCCCTTGTGGAGCACCTTCCAGGCCGTCTCCCCCTCGCGGCGGTAGAGGACGCTGAACTGCAGCCGGTCGTCGTTCTCGTCCTCCGCCTTCCACACGAAGGTCTGGAGCCCCTTCTGATAAATCCGCCGCCCCAGCGCCGGCGCCGCGGCCGGCTGGCCCGGGGTTGCGCTCAATGACGCCTGCGACGCGAAGCGCGCATCCGACGCGGCATCGTCGAATCCCGCCATCTCGGTCTCGCCGGTCGAGAACGGCCGCTGGAAGACCACGCCCGGCGGGTGGACCGTGATCGAGGAGACCTCGGGGCGCAGATTGCGGGGCAGGTAGGCGGTCGTGACCGACGTCAGTACGGGCGCCGTCGCCGCCCGCCGCGGTGAGGACCGCGCGCCACTGGAGGTAGCGCGCCTTCGGGCTGACGATCTGCTCGCCGTCGGCGTTGGTGTACGCCGCGGACCATGCGCTCCAGGTTTCGTCCGGCGTGGCGGTGTTGCCGGTCCGCGTGAACAGGCTGACGCCGCTGGCGCTTCCCGACGCCCGCCAGCGAATCACCCCCCAGTTCGCGACGGTGCCGGCGTCACGCACGTCGGACTCGTAGGTGCCGCGGCGCGACGCCGCTCGGCGCCGAGCGCGAACAGCTTGCCGGGGTTGCTGGTCGGCGCCGAGGATGCGCCCGGCCGGCTCGCCGCAGCAGCGCCGTGACCTGCCGCGCCGAGGCCCGGGCCAGGAGCGTCGCCCTGGCCGGATCTCCGGTGACGCGGAAAATCTTCCCTTCCGTGCCGGTGCCGACGAGCAGGCTGCCGGATGGCTCGATGACGATGTCGTAGGGGGAGTCTTCGCCGGTGTCCCACATCGCATCCCACATGCCGTCGGGTCGGATGCGGTAGATCGCGCCGCGGCCGCTCTTGCGCGGGCTGCGCCCCGGCAAGGCCGACGGTGCGCCGCCGCCGGCGTTGTCGACAGCCGTGATCGCGGTGATCTCGGTCGACACCGAGGCCACCGGCTGACGGGCCGGCTCGGCCGGCGGCTGGTCGGTCGCGCGGCTGTCTCCCCCCTGCGTCCCGTTGACCGCCGCGGCGTAGATCGTCCCGTCGTCCGCGAGCCGGACGGCGTGAATCTCCCGGAACGGCGAGTCGAGCAGCACGAACGCCTTGCCGGCCGCGTCGAGCGGAAGACGCGGCCCGGGGACTCGGTGCCGGCGATCAGATCGCCCTTCGGCGTGAAGGCGAGGGCGACGACGTTGGTGGCGTTGGTCTTGTAGAACGGCGCCCCGTTTCCGTCCGGCGCGATCTTGTAGATGACGCCCTTGTCGCCGGTCGCCGCGAAGACGTTGCCGGAGGCGTCGACGGCGAGCGACCAGATGTACTTGTCGTCCGGATCGAAGAAGACGCTTGGAGGTGCCGTCGGCGCTGACGTGATAGATGCGGCCGTCCGGCGAGGTGCCGACGTAGAGGCCGCCCTGCGGCGCGGCCGCGAGGGCGTGGACCTCGAGCTCCGGCGCATCGAAGAAGGTCGACAGCTTGCCGTCGCGGCCGACCCGGAGGACCTGGCCTTCATTGCCGCTGCCGGCCCAGAGCGTGCCGTCGGCGCCGAGCAGCGCGGTCCAGAGGAACGGGGCCGAGGTCTCGGCGACCAGTGACGGCGACGGCCCGAGGAACAGCCGGCCGTCGCTGTCGATCGAGACGTTCTCGACATCCCCCTTGAGGAAGTCGGCCTGCGTGGCGACCGTCCAGAACGTCGCCGAGGCGGCGTCGAGCGAGGCGGACGCGACCGCGGCGGCGAGCAGGCAGCCGGCAGGCCACCAGCGCCGCGCGCCGGAACGCGCCGGAGGATCGGGGAGCCGGCGGACGCGCCGGAAGAGGCCGGACAGATTCAGCATGGGTGCACGTGCAGACTCGGGCTGGAGAAACGGCAGATCAGCGGCTGGACGCGCCCCTGGATTCCACGTCGATGGCGAGGACCCGCGATCCGGTGACCGCCGACCCCATCGGCAGCTCCCACTCGCCGACCGGTGGCGCTGCGGATCGGGGTGAAGCTGCCGCCGTTGCGGTCGCTCTCCATCACCGACAGGACCGACGGCGGCAGCGCCGTCATCGCCTCGCCGTTGACGACCGCGCCGGGCCGTGCCGGTGAGGAGGCGGACGTAGATGCGGTTGTTGCGGCGGGTGTCGTTGAGGACGCGCATCAGCTGCGCGACGCTCTGCGGCTGCAGCGAGCGCCGCAGGTCGCGCTGCTCGATCGCGTTCAGCTGGCGGCCGTCGCTGACCAGGATCGACAGCGCGCCCGAGGCGTGCGCGGGAATGTCGATCGGCACGGTCGAAATCTTTTCCTCGCCGCGATAGCTGCGCGTCAGCACCTTGAGCGGCATCGTCCGGCCGGCGCGCGGCCGCGCCTCGTCGAGCCAGATCCGCTCGATGGTCACGCTCCGCGACGTCTCGCTGGCGTCGACCGTGACGTCCATGCCGCTCGACCGTGACCGGCTCGAGATCGTTCGCCAGCAGCATCGTCACCGGCCCGGCAACCGCGGTCGCGGCCCCGAGCATGGCGCTGTCGCCGGTGAAGACGTCCTCCAGCGGCAGGTCGCCGTGCCCCTTGATCCGCGCCCGGCTCTGGATCGCTGAACGTCGCGGCGCCGAACTGCCGCTCGTAGGCGCCGAGCGTATTGGACGAGCGCCACGTAGGCGAGCAGCGGCGTGAAGACCTGATCGTTGACGACGCGGTAGTTGAAGATCCGGGTCGTCCGGCTGCCGTCCTCGCGGGCCGCTGGAGCGTCACCTTCATCGGAATCAGCGCGCGGCCGGGTGCCGAGCGTGCCGGCAATGGCGGTGGCGCGGTCCTGCTGCATCGTGCCGATCATCTCGCCCATCGTCGAGATCTTGAACGACGTCATCAGGCTGGGCAGCATCGTGTAGACGTAGGCGCGGGTCATCGGGAACTCGGCCGGGCCGAGGTTGAAGAACGGATGGCCGAAGGCGTAGATGCGGTCGCCGTCGATGTGGGTGATGGTGCCGGTGGCGCCCATCTCGAGGTCGCCGCCGACCAGCGAGACGCCGATCGCGTCCCCTTCGCGGAGCGGCCCCTGGAGCATGCGCTCGGGGGCGGCCGCCTGGCCTGCCGGGACCGCACCGCCCACGACCGGAGTGAACCCGGCGGCGCGGAAGGCCCCCGCGAGCAGCTCCACCGTCGCCGGCTCGAATCCGCTCATGATCAGCGGCGTCGGCGATCGGCCGCAGCATCGCGCCGAGCTGCGCGCCCGAGGCCGCGGGCAGGCCGAACGACCTGGACGTCGGCCGGCCGCTGGGCTGAACGGCGCGAGCCGCGCGAACGAGGCCGCAGCGCCGCGGCGAGGCTTTCGCGGGTGAGCGGCAGTTCGATGCGCGCCTGCGCCGCGGCCGGGCGCCGGACCACGTCGGTGGCATCCTTCATCTCGGCAATCGGCGTGATGCCGGCAATCGCTTCGTTCGGGAACGATCCGATCGAGTAGGACACGGCGCCGATCAGGCGCCCGTCGATGTAGACCGGGCTGCCGCTCATGCCCTGCGCCACGCCCGGTCTTCGCCAGCGGTCCGCCCTCGAGGCGGGCGAGGATCAGGTTGCGGTTGGGGCCCTGGATGTTGTCGCAGCACGCCGAGGATCGAGGCCTTGAACTCCTGCAGATCGGCCCCTTCGAACACCGTGCGGCCGACGCCGGTCATGCCGGGCCGGATCTCGTCGAGCGGCATCAGGCGGGAGGCGGCCGGAGCCGGCATCCAATAGACAACCAGAAACGCGAGCGCCGCGGCGGCAGTGCGGATCTTCATAGGCTCCGGGTCATGAACGGGGTTGGCGGATGATCAAGTGTAAAAGCGAACTGCTTGCCGGTCAAGGAGAAAGCCCCGACTGAACGGCTCGCGGGGGATCCAAATTGACACAATCCTTGCGGCTCTGTTATCGTCACTATGTTTTGACGCTTCCGCTTCTCAGCCAGCCGTATCGATTCCGCCGCGGGACCGCAGCGTCCTCTTGGTGGTGGTACGCGTGCGCTGAGGGGGCGGTTCGTTAACCTGCGCGCGGCAGGATTAAGGTTCCAGGACGAGCCTCCTCAGCCCCGGCTGAGGAGGCTTTTTTGCGTTTAAGGCTCATGCGCGACCCGCTGATCTGTGTGACGGTAGCCGGACGGACGATGGAGGAGGTGCGGCGCGCGCGCGACGCCGCCGCCCACGCCGATCTGGTCGAGGTCCGCCTCGACGGCGTCGATCGCCCGGACGCCGCCGGAGCGGTCACCGGACGCCGTCGTCCGGTCATCGTCACCTGCCGGGCCGCCTGGGAGGGGGGCGCGTTCACGGGATCCGAGGACGAGCGGGAGCGGATCCTGAACGACGCGCACGCCGCCGGCGCCGAATACATCGACGTCGAGGCCCGCGCCGCGTTCGCCCCCGCGATGGTCAGCCGCCGGCGGGGCCGCGGTGTCGTCCTGTCGATGCACGACTTCGACGGCGTCGCCCGCCGACCTGGTCGATCGCGCCGCGCGCGATGCGCGCCACCGGCGCGGAGGTCATCAAGCTGGCCGTGACCGCGGCGCGGCTGGCCGATACCGCCGCGGTGATGGCGCTGGCCGACTCTGCGCCGTTTGCCGATTCGGACGAGATCGACGGCCACGTCCTGCTGGCGATGGGCCAGGCCGGGGTGCCGACGCGGATGCTGGCGGCGCGGCTGCGCAACCGCTGGACCTACGCCGGCGACGCGGTGGCGCCGGGGCAGATGCCCGCCGAACGATGCTCGTCAACACCTTCCGCTTCCGCCGCATCCGCCCGGACGCCGCCCTCTACGGCGTCGTCGGCAACCCGATCGCGCACTCGCTGTCGCCGGTGATGCACAATGCCGGCTTCGCCGCGCTCGGCCTGAACGCCGCCTACCTGCCGCTGCGCGCCGCCGACGCCGACGACTTCGTGACCTTCGCGCGGGCGACTCGGCATGCGCGGCGCCAGCATCACGGCGCCGTTCAAGGTCGCGCTGATGCCGACCGCTCGACGAGACCGACCCGCTGGCGCGCCGCGTCGGCGCCATCAACACGCATCGTCGTCCGCGACGGTCGATGGTTCGGCGATCGAACACGGACGTCGACGGCTTCCTCGCTCCCCTGGCCGGACGGATGGCGCTGCAAGGGGACGCGGGCGGCGGTGCTCGGCGCCGGCGGCGCGGCCCGGGCCGTGGCGGTGGCGCTCGCCGACGGAGGAGCCGACCGTCTCGGTGTCGCGCCCGCCGCGCCGACGCCGCGGCGGCGGTCGCCCGCTACGCCGAGGCGGGCGTCGGCGCCTTGCCGCCGGCGGCGGGGAGCTGGGACCTCCTCGTCAACGCCACCTCCGGCCGGCACCGCGGCCGCGACGACGAGCCCGATGGCCGGCGTCGCGCTCGACGGCGCGATGGTCTACGACCTGGTGTACGAGCCGGCCGAGACGCCGCTGCTGCGCCGACGCGCGCGCCGCGGGGTGCCTGACGATCGGCGGGCTCGACATGCTCATCGCCCAGGCCGAGCGGCAGTTCGAGTTGTGGACCGGGCAGCGCCCGCCGGCCGGCGTCTGTTCGCCGATGCGGCGGCACATGCCGCCGGCCGCGAACGGCCGGCCGCCCCAGCGGGACAGCCAGTGAAGCAGACCACATTACGAAGAATTCGTGGACGCTGCCCGGCGCGGCACGTTCGTGCCGGTCGTCAAGGAAATCATCGCCGACCTGCTCACGCCGGTCTCCGCGTTCCTGAAGATCGCCGAGCACTCCGACTACGCCTTCCTGTTCGAGAGCGTCGAAGGGGGCGAGCAGCGTCGCGCGCTACTCGTTCCTCGGCAAGGACCCGTTCCTCGTCCTGCGCTCGCGCGCGCGGCAGACCACGATCGAGCGCTCCGGGGTGACCACCGAGACCGACGAGCCGTTCGTCGCCGCGCTGCGCCGGCTGATGGCGGAGTTCCAGTCGCCGTTCGTGCCCGGACTGCCGCGGTTCACCGGCGGCGCGGTCGGCTTCATCGGCTACGACGCGTCGCCGGTCGTTCGAGCCGGCGCTGCTCGAGGCCTGGGCCGCCGCACGCTGGAGCGGCGCCGCCGGCGGCTCCGAAGTCGAGGACGACGCCGGCTTCATGCTGTTCGACACCGTGCTCGCCTTCGATCACGTCAAGCATCGCATCCTGATCATCGCCAACGCGCGGATCACGGCGGACGAGGACCTGCAGGCGCTCTACCAGTTCGCCTGCGCCAAGATCCAGCTTCCTCGAGCGCGAGCTCGAGCGCGGCCTCTCGCAGCCGGAGCGCGCCGACGCGGCCGGCGCCGGAGGTCGCGGTCGAACCAGACGCGCGAGGCCTACGAGGCCGGTGTGCGGACGATCAAGGAGCACATCGCCGCCGGCGACATCTACCAGGCGGTGCTGTCGCAGCGCTTCGAGGCGGACGTCACGGCCGATCCGTTCACGGTCTACCGCGCGCTGCGCCACGTCAACCCGTCGCCGTACATGTATTTCATGCGGATGGGCGGCCTGTCGATCGTCGGGTCGTCGCCGGAGATGCTGGTCCGCGTCGAGGGGCGGCGCGTCGAGACCCATCCGATCGCCGGCACCCGCCCGCGCGGCACGCAACGAGGAGGAAGACCTGCGCCTCGGCCGAGGAGCTGAAGCGCAACGAGAAGGAGCGCGCCGAGCACGTCATGCTCGTCGATCTCGGGCGCAACGACCTCGGCCGGGTCTGCGAGTTCGGCACGGTGCGGGTGCCGCAGTACATGGCGCTCGAGCGCTACTCGCACGTCATGCACCTGGTCTCGACGGTCGACGGGCAGCTCGCCGACGATCGCGACCACCTCGACGCGCTGGTGGCGTGCTTCCCGGCCGGCACGGTCTCGGGCGCGCCGAAGATCCGCGCGATGCAGATCCTCGCGGAGCTCGAGCCGACGCGGCGCGACATCTACGCCGGCGCGGTCGGCTACATCGACTTCGCCGGCAACCTGGACTTCTGCATCGCCATCCGCACGATCACGATCCGCGACGGCCGGCGCCCGCGTCCAGGCCGGCGCCGGCATCGTCGCCGACTCGAACCCGGCGGCCGAGTACGAGGAAACGCGCGACAAGGCGCGGGCGCTGCTGCAGCGCGCTCGCGATGGCGGAGGCGGGGCTGTGATGCTGCTGCTCATCGACAACTACGATTCGTTCACCTACAACCTGGCGCAGTATCTCGGCGAGCTCGGCGCGCCGCCGGTCGTGCAGCGGCAACGACGAGATCACGCTCGACGAGATCGAGGCGCTGCGCCCCGGAGCGCATCGTCATCTCGCCGGGCCCCGGGCGTCCGGAAGACGCCGGGCATCACGGTCGAGGTGATCCGCGAGTTCGGCCCGCGCACTGCCGGTGCTCGGCGTCTGCCTCGGGCCACCAGGGCATCGGGCTGGCGTTCGGCGGCACCGTCGTCCGGGCCGCCGAGCCGATGCACGGCAAGATGTCGACGGTCGAGCACGACGGCCGCGGCGTGTTCAAGCGGCGTCCCGCATGCCGTTCGTCGCCGGCCGCTATCACTCGCTGGTCGTCGGCGAGCCGCTGCCGGCCGATGCTCGAGGTCGGCGCGCGCACGCGAGGACGGCACGATCATGGGCCGTGCGCCACCGCACGCTCCGGTGCACGGCGTCCAGTTCCATCCCGAGTCGGTCCTGACCGGCGAGGGCCATCAGCTGCTCCGCAACTTCCTGGAGCTCTAGCGATGTTCGCAGCCCTCATCGAGAAGCTCCAGCGGCGCGAGGACCTGACCATCGACGAGGCGGCCGCGGCCATGGCGGAGATCATGGAGGGCGCGCGCCGCAGCCTGCGCAGATTGCCGGGCTGCTGATCGGGCTGGCGATGAAGGGGGAGCGGCCGGCCGAGATCGTCGGACTGGCGCGGACGATGCGCAGCCGCTCGGCGACCCGTCGCGCGCGATCATCGCGCCGGTGTTCGACACCTGCGGGACCGGCGGCGACCGGCTCGGCACCTTCAACGTCTCGACCGTTGCGGCGCTGGTGCGTGGCCGCCTGCGGCGTGCGCGTCGCCAAGCACGGCAACCGGTCGGTCTCGAGCCGGTGCGGCAGCGCCGACCTGTTCGAGGCGCTCGGCGTCGACATCGCCGCTCCGCCGACGGTCGTCGAAGCGCTGCCTCGAGACGGCCGGCATCGCCTTCTTCTTCGCGCCGACGTTCCATCCGTCGATGCGCCACGCCGGCGCAGACGCGCCGCGACCTCGGCGTGCGGACCGCGTTCAACCTGCTCGGCCCGCTGACCAATCCGGCCGGCGCGACGCCGCCAGCTGGTCGGCGTGCCGCGGCCCGGAGCTGACCGAGCTGGTCGCGCGCGTCGCTCGCGCTCGCTCGGATCCGAGCGCGCCTGGGTCGTCCACGGCGCCGACGGCCTCGACGAGATTTCGACCACCGGCTACACCAAGGTGTCGGAGTGCCGGGACGGAGCGGTCGAACACGTTCTACCTGCACCCCGCCGATGTTCGGCCTGCGCCAAGGCCAGCGCCGGAGGACCTGCGCGGCGGCGGACGCGGCCGAGAATGCCGGTCATCGCCCGGGAAATTCTCGCCGGCCGGACCGGCGCGCCGCGCGACATCGTCCTGCTCAACGCCGGCGGCGGCGCTGTTCATCGCCGGCGCAGGCCGCCACCATCCGCGACGGGCATCGCGACGGCGGCCGAGGCCATCGACAGCGGCAGGGCCGCGGGCGCGCTCGCGACGCTCATCACGCTCTCGACGGGCGGCCGCCCGGCGGTGACGTCATGACGACGACGCCGCCGGCCGATTTGCTGGGCGCGATTGTCGCGGCCACCCGGCGGATCGTCGAGATCGCGGCAGGCACAGCTGCCGATCGAGTCGCTGGCCCGCCAGCAGAGTCGAACGCCTCGCGGGACGGCCTTCGAGGCGGCGCTGCGGCCGACCGGAGCCGCGATGCCGGCTGGCGCGCGAATCATCGCCGAGTGCAAGCGGCGGTCGCCGTCGAAGGGCGTGCTGCGCGCGGACTACGATCCGGCGGCGCACGCGCGCGCCTACGCGGCGGCCGGGGCCGCGGCGATTTCCGTCCTGACCGAACCGACGTTCTTCGACGGCGCCCCGCAGATCTTCGCGAGGTACGCGCCGCGGTGGACGTCCCGCTGCTGCGCAAGGACTTCATCGTCTCGGAGTACCAGTTGGTGGAAGCCGCGGTGCTCGGCGCCGATGCGGCGCTGCTGATCGTGGCGGCGCTGACCACGGCCGAGCTCGAGCGGCTGCTGGCGCAGGCCGGAGCGCTCGGCCTTGCCGCCCTCGTCGAGGCGCACAGCGTCGAGGAAATGGAGCAGGCGGCCGGCGCCGGGGCCCGCCTCATTGGCGTCAACAGCCGCAATCTCCGGACGCTCGAAGTCGACATGGGGGTGCTCGACGCGGTCGCCGCCCGGCTGCCTCGAGATGTGACGGCGGTCGCGGAAAGCGGCATCAGGTCAGCCGCGGACCTGGTCCGGCTCGGTGCCGCCGGGTATCACGCGTTCCTGGTCGGGGAGCGCCTCATCACCGAGCCGGATCCCGGCGCGGCGCTGCGGGCGCTATGCGGACGATGAAGCCTGACGAACCTCGCGTCAAGGTCTGCGGCATCAGCCGTGCGGAGGACGCGCAGCTGGCGGCGGCGCTCGGCGCGGCGGCGATTGGCTTCATCTTCTGGCCCGGCAGCCGCCGGTTCGTCGGCGCCGGCGATCGCCGCCGGCATCGCGGCACAGCTTCCCGAAGGGGTCGCACGGATCGGCGTCTTCGTGGACCAGACGCCGGCCGAGATCGGCGCCGTCGCGGCGGTGGCGGGGCTGACGGTCATCCAGCTCCACGGGGCGGAATCTGCCGCAGACTACGCGGTGCTGGGACTGCCGATCATCAAGGCGATACCGGTTCCGGACGCCTTCGACCCGGCGGTCGTCGAGGAGGTGCCGGCGGACGTGACCGTCCTTCTCGACGCGCACGACCCGATCCGGCGCGGCGGCACCGGCCGGACGGTCGACTGGACGGCGGCGGCCGCGGTCGCCGGACGGCGGCAGACGATCCTCTCGGGCGGACTGACCGCGGACAACGTCGCCGAGGCAATCGCGCGGGTCCGTCCCTACATGATTGACGTCTCGTCCGGCGTCGAGTCGTCTCCGGGTGTGAAGGACGCGGCACGGCTGCGCGCCTTCTTCGCCGCCGTCGGCGCGGCGCGGCAGCGGCAGCGGCAGGAACAGTCAGGGTTGAAATGAGCATGCAGTCATCGTTCGGCAAGCGCGATCCCGACGCGCGCGGCTACTACGGCGCCTACGGCGGCCGGTTCGTGCCGGAAACGCTGGTCGCACCGGTCGCCGAGCTCGAGACGGCCTACTTCGAGGCCCGGGCCGATCCGGCATTCCGGGCCGAGCTCGAGCGGCTGCTGCGCGACTACGTCGGCCGCGCCACGCCGCTCTACGAGGCGCGCCGCCTCTCGGCGGCGCTCGGCGGCGCCCGCATCTTCTTCAAGCGCGAGGACCTCGCCCACACCGGCGCGCACAAGATCAACAACGCGCTCGGCCAGGCGCTGCTCGCCCAGCGCATGGGCAAGCGCCGGGTGATTGCCGAGACCGGCGCCGGGCAGCACGGCGTCGCCACCGCCACCGTCTGTGCGCTGCTCGGCCTCGAGTGCGACGTCTACATGGGCGCCGAGGACATGGAGCGGCAGTCGCTCAACGTCTTCCGGATGCAGCTGCTCGGCGCGACCGTCCGGCGGGTCGATGCCGGCGCCCGCACGCTCAAGGACGCCATCAACGAAGCGATGCGCGACTGGGTCGCGACGTCGAGCGACAGCTACTACCTGCTCGGCTCGGTGCTCGGTCCGCATCCCTACCCGCTGATGGTCCGCGAGTTCCAGTCGGTCATCGGCCAGGAGGCGCGGCGCGCAGATGCCTCGAGCGCGCTCGGCCGCCTTCCGGACGCCATCGTCGCCTGCGTCGGCGGCGGCAGCAACGCCATCGGCATCTTCGACGCGTTCATCGCCGACCCCGCGGTCCGGCTGATCGGCGTCGAGGCCGGCGGGCGCGGCATTCGCCCCGGCGAGCACGCCGCCCGCTTTGCCGGCGGCAGCGCCGGCGTGCTCCAGGGCACGCGCAGCTACGTCTTGCAGGACGCCGACGGCAACATCGAGCTGACGCATTCGATCTCGGCGGGCCTCGACTACGCCGCGGTCGGACCGGAGCACGCCTGGCTGCACGACACCGCCCGCGCCGAATATACGCTGGGTGGACGACGACGACGCGCTGGCGGCGTTTCAGCGGCTGGCGCGCGAGGAAGGGATTCTGCCGGCGCTGGAGTCGGCGCACGCGGTGGCGCACGCGCTGCGGCTGGCGCCGACGATGGCGCGCGATCAGATTCTGCTGGTGAATCTGTCCGGGCGCGGCGACAAGGACGTGATCAGCATCCAGAAGGCGCTCGACGCCAGGCAGGCGCAGGAAGCGCGGGGGGCCGATGTCGCGCCTTGACGCGGCGTTTCGCGGCATCCGCGAGCGGCGGCCGCGGCGGGCTGGTGACCTACGTCACCGCCGGCGATCCGGATCCGGCAGGCGTCGACCGAGATCCTGCTGGCGCTCGGCCGCGCCGGCGCCGACGTGCTCGAGATCGGCGTGCCGTTCTCGGACCCGCTGGCCGACGGGCCGGTGATCCAGCGCGCCACCGAGCGGGCGCTCGCCGGCGGAACGACGCTCGGCGGCGCGCTCGAGGTCGTTCGCGCCGTGCGCGCGTCGAGTCGAGACGCCGATCGTGCTCTTCACCTACGCGAACCCGGTGCTCCGCATGGATCCGCGGCGTCTTCGCGCGGACGGCGGCCGACGCCGGCGTCGACGGCGTGCTGATCCTCGATTTCCCGGTCGAGGAAGCCGAGCCGCTGCGCGCGCCGCTGATCGATGCGGGTCTCGACCCGATCTTCCTGATCAGCCCGACCACCACCGACGAGCGCATCCGGCGATCCGGCGAGCTCGGGCGCGGCTTCCTCTATCGTGATCTCGCGGCTGGGGGTGACCGGTGTCCGGGACGATCTCGCTGCCGACGTGGCGCCGCTCGTTTCGCGCGCGTCCGGGCGCAGTCCGGCCTGCCGGTGGCGATGGGCTTTGGCATTTCGTCGCCGGAGCACGTCGCCAGGGCCTGCCAGGTCGCCGACGCGGCGGTCGTCGGCAGCGCGCTGGTCCAGGTCATCGCCGACCACGGCGGCGACGCCGATCTGGCGGAACGGGCGGGCGAGTATGTCCGATGGCTGAAGAGCGCGCTGTGAGCCGCCTCGACGACGCTGCGGCGCCGGATCGACGAGATCGACGAACAGCTCGTCGCGCTGCTGAACGCCCGGGCCGCCTGCGCGCTCGCAATCGGCCGCGATGAAAAAGGTGGCGGGCCTCGAGGTCTACCAGCCGGGGCGCGAGGCGGACGTGCTTCGCCACGTGCAGCAGCATCAACGCCGGACCGCTCGACGATGCGGCGGTCAAGCGGCTGTTCGAACGGATCATCGACGAGGCGCGCCGCCTCGAGCGCATCGCGGATGCCGCCGCCGAGACCGGTCCCGCCGAGTCGGGGAGCGGGTAGCGGGCAGCGGGTAGCCGGCAGCGGGCAGCTGGTAGCGGGCAGCGGGAAGCTGGTAGCGGGCAGCTGGAAGCGGGAAGCCGGCAGCTGGTAGCGGAAGTGGAGCGGGAAGCCGGCAGCTGGTAGCTGGTAGCGGGAAGCTGGTAGCGGGAAGCGTAGATTAAAAGAGGTCTCTTTATGGTTGTGGTAATGCAGGAGCGGGCGACGGACGAGCAGGTGCAGCGGGTCATCGCGCAGCTCGTCGAGATGGGCTTCGACGTGCACCGGTCGACCGGCGCCCTGCGGACCGTGATCGGCGCGGTCGGCGGCGGCCGCCAGCGCGACCCGCGGCTGCTCGAGATGCTCGAGGGGGTGCAGGAGGTCGTCCGCATCACCGAGCCCTACAAGCTGGCGAGCCGGACCTTCAAGCCCGAGAACAGCGTCATCTCGGTCGGCGACGTCCGCATCGGCGGCGACGAGGTCATCGTCATGGCCGGGCCCTGCTCGGCGGAAAACGAGGAGCAGGTCGAGGCGGCGGCCGCCGCGGTGAAGCGCGCCGGCGCCAAGGTGCTGCGCGGCGGCGCCTTCAAGCCGCGGAGCTCGCCGTACAGCTTCCAGGGGCTCGGCGAGGAAGGGCTGCGGATGCTGCGCGGCGCCGCCGACCGGCACAACCTGAAGCTGGTCTCCGAGGTCATGGACATCAGCCAGCTCGAGACTGATCGAGCAAGTATGCCGACATCCTCCAGGTCGGCGCCCGCAACATGCAGAACTTCACGCTGCTGCGCGAGCTCGGGCACGCCCGGCATGCCGGTGCTGCTCAAGCGCGGCATCTCGGCGACGATCGAGGAGTGGCTGCTGTCGGCGGAGTACATCCTCGCCGGCGGCAACACCGACGTGATGCTGTGCGAGCGCGGCATCCGGACGTTCGAGAGCTACACGCGCAACACGCTCGACATCTCGGCCATCCCGGTGGTCCAGCAAGCTGAGCCACCTGCCGGTCCTCGTCGACCCGAGCCACGGCACCGGGCGCCGCGACAAGGTCGCGCCGATGGCCCGCGCGGCGGTCGCCGCCGGCGCCGACGGCCTGCTCATCGAGGTCCACACGATCCGGACCACGCGCTGAGCGACGGCGCGCAGTCGCTGTTCCCGGCGCAGTTCGACCGGCTGATGGCGGAGCTCCGCATCATCGCCCCGGCGATCGGCCGCAGCATCTGCCTCGAGCCGGTCGCGCGCCGCGGCTGGGGCATCTGACGGCACCCGGGATCCGGAGTCGAGACCACCATGCCGACGCTGCTGCCGATGGCGGACGAAGGAGTCGCCGAGCCCCCGTTCCAGCGGATCGCCGTGGTCGGGTTCGGGCTGATGGGGGCGTCGTTCGCGCTCGCGGTCCGGCGATTGTGGCGCTCCGCCCTGGTCATCGCGGTCGATCGGCGCGACGTCATCGAAACGGCGATGCGCATGCATGCCGCCGACGTCGGCGGCGATGACCTGATCATGGCGGCCGACGCCGACCTCGTCGTCCTGGCGGCGCCGGTCCTCGCCAATGTCGCCCTGCTGTCGTCGCTGCCGGACTATCTGCCCGGCGAGGCAATCGTCACCGATGTCGGCAGCACCAAGCGCGCCATCGTCGAGGCGGCGCGCGCCCTGCCGGCGCGGCTGACGTTCGTCGGCGGCCACCCGCTGGCCGGCGCGGCGATCGGCGGCATCGATGCGGCGCGCCCGGATCTCTTCGCCGACCGGCCCTGGATTCTGACGCCGGAGGGGACCGCATCGGAGGCCGCGGCAGAGAAGCTGACGACCGTAATCACCGCTGTGGGCGGGCGGGTCAAGACGATGGCGTCGGCGGCGCACGACGAACTGGCGGCTTATCTCAGCCATCTTCCGCAGCTGACGGCCAGCGCGCTCATGCACGTCGTCGGCGAGCACGCCGGCGCCGGCGGCCTCGGACTCGCCGGGCGCGGCCTCCGCGACACGACGCGGCTGGCGTCGAGCCCGGCGGACATCTGGCGCGATATCGCCGCCTCCAACCAGGACAATATCGGCCGCGCCATCGACGAGCTGATCGCCGTCCTGCTGCGCATCAAGGCGGCGTCAGGCGCGGGGCAGCAGCCGCTCGACGCGACCTTCGAGTCCGCCGCTGCCTGGAAGCGCGTCCTCGAAGAGGCCGCCGAGCGGCGCTGAGCGCGGCCGCGCCGGTATAATCCGTCTCATGCCGCCCCAGCCGATCTGGACTCCGTCGGCGGCGCGCATCGCCTCGACCCGCCTCGCCGCGTTCACCCGCGCGCTCCACGACACGCTACGGCCTCGACCTGCCGGACTATCAGGCGCTGTGGCGCTTCTCGGTCGAACGGCCGGCCGATTTCTGGACCGCGGTGTGGGACTTCTGCGGCATTCGCGGTCACCGCGGCGAGCGCGCCGTGGTCGATCTCGACCGCATGCCGGGCGCCCGCTTCTTTCCCGACGCCAGGCTCAATTTCGCCGAGAACGTGCTGCGCCGCAGAGACGACACGCCGGCGATCGTCTTCAACGGCGAATCCGTCCGCCGCCGGACCATCAGCCACGCCCAGCTGTTCACCGACGTCCGGCGCTTCGCCGCCGCCTTGTCCGAGGCCGGCATCCGCCCCGGCGACCGCGTTGCCGGCTACATGCCGAACCTGCCCGAGACGATTGTCGCCGCGCTGGGCGCCGCGGCGATCGGCGCGGTCTGGACGTCGTGCTCGCCGGACTTCGGCGTGCAGGGAGTGATCGATCGATTCGGCCAGATCGAGCCGCGGATCCTGGTCGCGCCGATGGCTACTTCTACGCCGGCAAGACGCTCGACGCGGTGCTGCCCAGGCTGGCCGAGATCCTCGCGCGGCTTCCCTCAGTGCGAGCAGGCGGTCGTCGTTCCCTACGTCGACCGCGGATCCGGGCCTGGAGGGCTGCCGCGTGCGGTCGGCGTGGGCGGAGTTCATCGGCGCCGTTGGCGACGACGAGGAGCACGACGTTCGACGCCGTTTGCCGTTCGACCATCCGCTCTACATCCTCTACTCCTCCGGCACGACCGGCGTGCCCAAGTGCATCGTCCACGGCGCCGGCGGCACGCTGCTCCAGCATCTCAAGGAGCACCAGCTGCACTGCGACGTCAAGCCCGGCGACCGCGTGTTCTACTTCACGACCTGCGGCTGGATGATGTGGAACTGGCTGGTGACCGGCGCTCGCCTCCGGCGCCACGCTGCTGCTCTACGACGGCTCGCCGTTCCACCCCGACGGCCGCGGTCCTGTTCGACTTTGCGCGATGAGACCGGCGATGACGCTGTTCGGCACCTCGGCGAAGTTCATCGACGCCGTCGAGAAGGCGGGCCTCGTCGCCGCGCACGACCCACCGGCTCGACTCGCTGCGCACCATGATCTCGACCGGCTCGCCGCTCGCGCCCGAGAGCTTCGACTTCGTCTACGCCGGCATCAAGCAGGACGTCCACCTCGCGTCGATCTCCGGCGGCACCGACATCGTCTGCTGCTTCGTCGGCGGCAATCCCGCCGGCCCGGTCTGGCGCGGCGAGATCCAGGCGAGCGGGCTCGGCATGGAGGTCGAGGTGTTCGACGAGGAGGGCCGCCGCGTCGCCGGGCGGAAAGGGCGAGCTGGTCTGCACGATGCCGTTCCCGTCGATGCCGGTCGGCTTCTGGAACGACCCGGACGGCGCGAAGTACCGCGCGGCCTATTTCGAGCGCTTCCCGGGCGTCTGGCATCACGGCGACTACGTCGAGCTGACGGCGCACGGCGGCGTGATCATCTACGGCCGATCCGACGCGGTGCTCAATCCGGGCGGCGTCCGCATCGGCACCGCCGAGATCTACCGGCAGGTCGAGCAGCTCGACGAAGTCGTGGAAAGCCTGGTCATCGGCCAGCGCCTGGGAGCACGACGAGCGGGTCGTGCTGTTCGTGCGGCTGCGGGACGGATCGCGCTCACGGCCGCCCTGGAAGAGAAGATCCGGCAGCAGATCCGCAGCAACGCGACGCCGCGCCACGTGCCGGCGCGCATCGTCCAGGTCACCGACATTCCCCGGACGAAGAGCGGCAAGATCGTCGAGCTGGCGGTGCGCGACGTCGTGCACGGCCGCGAGGTCAGCAACCGCGGGGCGATCGCGAATCCGGAAGCGCTCGAGCAGTTCCGTGACCGGCCGGAGCTGCGGTCCTGAAGGGGTGGAGGGGTCGGGCGACGGGGAACGAGTGGATCCGGACGGCGTGCCGACGGCCGCGGTGACGATTCGGCGCACGGCGCGTGCCGCGCTCGTCGCGCACGCCCGCGCCGCGGCGCCGCTCGAGTGCTGCGGGCTGCTGCTCGCCGTGAACGGCGTCATCGAGGAGGCGTTCGCCGCCCGCAACGTGCGCGCCAGCGCGACGACGTTTCTCGTCGAACCGGCCGATCATTTTGCGGCGATCAGGAAGGCGCGCGCCGCGGGTGGCGCGGTCATCGGCGCCTATCATTCCCACCCGCGATCACCGGCGCAGCCGTCGCCCACCGACCGCGCGGAAGCACGCGACGCTCGCTGGCTGCACGTGATCGTCTCGCTGGCCGATCCCGGCCATCCGGACGTCCGCGCCTACCGGCTGGGCCGCGATTCGATCGTCGAGGCCCCGCTCGTCGAGACTCCGTAGCCGCAATCGTCAGCGGATGTCGGAGTTGTCCCGGATGCCCGGCCGGATCTTGACGTCCGTCGAGCCGCGGGCGACGAGCTTGTTCTTCTGCTTCAGGCTGAACTGAATCCGGTAATCGCCGGCCGTCTCGAAGACATGGTCGATGGTGAAGCGCCGCTTGATCGCGCTCTTGCCTGCTTCGTACGGGTCGCAGTCGGCGGAATTCTTCGACTGGGTGTCGTCCCCCCAGTCCCATTCCTCGCTGGCACAGGTACAGCTCCTGCGTGTCTTCGCCGCCGCGGACCTCGGCGGTCACGACGATGCGCGCGGGAGAAAATCCCATGACCGGCGTGGCTTTGACGTTCACGGACGGTTTTGCCTTGCCGGGTTCGGCGCCGGCCGCGGCGCGGCCCTGCCAGACAGCTCCCAGCACGACGAATCCGGAGAGAAAAGCCGCGGCGAGGCGGCGGTCGAGTGCGGGACGCATGGGGAACCTCCTCGGACCGAATGGTTTCCATTCTACCAGAGCGACCCGTGCATCGGTCCGGGGCACAACGGTTCAGCCGGACCGCGTATAATCTCTGGATGCCCCCTTTTGTGTACGCCCCTCCGGTGGAGGTTCACAACGGTTCCGCCGGCCAGTGCGACACGGACATCATCGCGGTGCCGATCTTCGAAGGGGAGGCTCCTGACGCCGTCCTGCAGGCGGCCGACCTGGCGTCCGGCGGCGCGCTCGGGCGGGCTCTGGAATCGCGCGAAATCCAGGGACGGCTCTACGAAATCCTGCTGACCCCGGTCACCGATGCGACGTGGAAGGCGCGGCGGCTGGCCTTCGTCGGCGCCGGCGCCCGCGCGGACTATTCGACCGAGCGGGTGCGGCGGGTCGCAACCGCCGTCGCGCTGCATGTCCGGCAGCGGCGCGGCGGGCGGCTGGCCTGGCTCGATCGAGGAAAGCTCCCGGCCGAGGCCGCCGTGCAGGCCGCGGTGGAAGGGCTGGTGCTGTCGCTCTTCAGCGGCGACGGCTACAAGAGCGGCGAGCGCTCGCCGGAACCGCTCCCGGGGCTCGGCATCATCGCCGATGGCGCCGGCGGGGAAGCGCTGCGCGCCGCCGCCGACCGCGGCCGGGTGATGGGGGACTGCTCGAACGTTGCCCGCGAGCTGTCCAACGATCCGTCGAACGTGCTGACACCCGCCGTCTTCGCGGACCGCGCCGCCGAGATGTGCCGCGCCGCCGGCCTGCAGGTCGAGGTCCTCGACGAGCGCGCCATTGCCGGGCTCAACATGGGCCTGCTCCTTGGCGTCGCGCGGGGCAGCGCCGAGCCGCCGCGCATGTCGTCCTGCGCCACAACCGGCCGGCGCGGCCGGCGGACCGGTGCTCGGCCTGGTCGGCAAGGGCGTGACCTTCGACACCGGCGGGATTTCAATCAAGCCGGCCGAAGGCATGGAGAAGGATGAAGGACGACATGGCCGGCGGCGCCGCGGTCATCGGCGCGATGCGCGCGATTGCCCTGCTCAAGGCGCCGATCGAACGTCATCGGGGTTGTCCCGATGACCGAAAACATGCCCGGCGGGCGGGCGATGAAGCCGGGCGACGTCCTGACCGCCGCCTGGGCAAGACGGTCGAGGTCATCAACACCGACGCCGAGGGGCGACTGATCCTCGGCGACGCCCTGTGGTACGCACGGCAGCTTGGCGCGACGCATCTCGTCGACGTCGCGACGCTGACCGGTGCCGCGGTCGTGGCGCTCGGCAAGGTCGCCTCGGCGCTGTTCGGGCGCCCCGAGGCGTGGGTGGATGTCGTCGGACGCACCGCCCAGGCGGCCGGCGATCGCTGCTGGCCGATGCCGCTTTACGAGGAATACTGCGACCAGCTGCGCAGCGACATCGCCGACTGATGAACAGCGGCGGCCGCCCGGCCGGCTCCTGCACCGCCGCGATCTTCCTCAAGGAGTTCGCCGGCGCCGGGCCGTGGGCGCACTTCGATGTCGCCGGGACCGCCTGGGCCGACGAGGCCAAGCCGTGGATGCCGCGGGGCGCGACCGGCGCGGCCGTCCGCACGCTCGCCGAGCTCGCCTTCACGAGCGGGAGCTGGTAATGCTGCTCGCAGCAGGGCCAGCCGATCATCGGTCGAAGGTCGTCGCAGCAGCCGGTGAAGTCGACCACCGTCGCCGACGTGCTGCTCGGCGCCATCGGGCTGACCGGGGTGCTGGTGCTGGCCGCCGTGGTGCTCGGCGCCCTGCTCGGCGCCGCGCTGATCGCGTTCAAGACCTGGCGCGGCGGACCGGCCCCCTCCGACGGGACGATTCACATCGCCTGAAATTCACCCCGCCCCGTCACCGGCTTATCCGGCGACGCCCGCTCTATTGCCTCGCGCCGACTCCGATCGCGCCGGTCTTCCACTTCTTCAGCGACTGCTGATAGCGGACGACCGCGTCATACAGCGCCTCGGCGATCTGCTGCCGGTAGGCGCCGGTCTTGCAGCAGCTGCCCCTCCTGGCTGTTCGTCACGAAGGAGATCTCCGCCAGCACGCTCGGCATCCCGGCGCCAATCAGCACCACGAACGGCGCCTGCTTCACGCCGAGGTCGCGCAGGGTCTTGTTCCGCGTCGCCAGGCGGCGGACCATCGACCGCTGCACCATGTCGGCGAAGTCCTTCGACTCGTCGATCTTGTTGTTGAGCGCGATCGCCCGGACGATGTCCGGCAGGCTGTGCATCGCGCGCGCCGAGGCCGCGTTCTCGCGGGCGGCGACCGCTTCCGCCTCCGGATTGGAGGCGAAGTTCAGGAAGTAGGTCTCGACCCCGCGCGCCGCCGCATTGCGGCTGGCGTTGGCGTGGATCGACAGGAACAGGTCGGCTCCCTCGCGGTTCGCAATCGCGGTCCGCTCCTCGAGCGGGACGAACACGTCGGTATCCCGGGTCATGACGACTTCCATCCCCGGCTGCTTCTGGAGCAGCCGGCCGAGCCGCAGCGCGACGTCGAGCGTCAGCTCGGATTCGTTGATGCCGGTCGACTGCGCGCCCGGGATCGTGCCCGCCATGGCCGGCATCGATGACGATGCGGGAGACGCCGAGCCCAAGCTGGCGGGAGAGCGAGAACTTGCCGTCGGAGTTGGCCGACGGCGGTGACGGCAGAATCGGCGACGGCGCGGTCAGCGGCCGCGAGGGCAGCGGCTTCGGCGATTCGACGGCGTCAACGGCGCGCTTCGCAGGCGCGGCCGGCGGCGGCGCCGGGACCACGGCGCCGAGATCGGGCGCGGGCAGCAAGGCGACCAGCGCCACCGGCGGGGGGTCGGCTATCGCCTCGGGACGGACTCTCACGGCAGCCTTGCCCGGCTTTGCCGCGGCAGACGCGCCGGGGGGCGCCGTCGCCGTGCTGTCGCTCGCGATCGGGCCGCCCCGAACCGGCGTCCTGCCGGCGGCAGCGGGAGCCGGCACCGGGCTCGTCACGGCGGCACTGGCGCTGGCACCCGTCCCGGTCTTGAAGTCGATGACCATCCGCACCGGGTTGTAGAGCGTGAACACGCTGTAGCTCTCGGCGCCCTTCATGTCGAAGACGATGCGGGTGGTGGTGTTGGGATGGCGGCCGAGCCGCACCACCGGCACGGGCTCGTCGCCGAACTTCAACGTCGCATCCTGCAGGGCGGCGACCGCCTTCGTGTTCTTCAGGTCGAAGAACACGCGCCGGGGCCGATCAATCTGTTCGACGTGATAGGTCGACTCGGCATCGAGCTCGATCGTCATGCGGACCCCGCCGTCGATCGTCGAGCGCTTGATGTCGCGCAGCGTCACCGGTCCCGGCGACCCGGGCGGATCGGCCGGCGGCGCCGCGCCATCACCGACGGCCGCCCTTGCCGGCCGGGCCTGGGACGGCGCGTCGGGCGTCGCGGCGTCCGCGCTCCGGCCGGTCGTCGCCGCCACCAGCGTCGTCCCCGACGCCCCCTCCTTCACCGGATCGATCGGCCTGGCGGGGCGCGCCGCCGCTGTCGCCTCGTCGCTGCCGCCAAGCGCTTCGTCGACCCGCCGCGCCAGCGAACTGGAGGGGTAGCCGTGTTTGAGCTGCGCCAGCAGGCGTTCGGCGGTCCGGCGATCGGCCGGCTGCGCGAAGCGCTGGTGCGCCAGCAGCGCGAGGTTGCCGGCCTGCCACAGCGCGTTGTCGCTGTATCCGCTCCCGGGAAAGCGCCGGACGATCGCTTCGTAGGTCTTGATCAGCCCGCGCAGCTGCGCCAGCGTCGCCTTGTCGTCCTGGTCGCGAAGCGCGCGCTCCCGGTCGAACGCGCGGGTGTAGAGCGTGCGCGCGCCCGAGGCCGCCGCGGCCGCGGCCGGCATCGCGGCCCCGATCGTCGCCGCCATCAACAGCGCCGCAATCATTCTGAGCTTCATGGACTACCTCAGCTGCGCGTCGACTTCGTCGAAGTAATCGGCCTTGACGAGCACTTCGCGCGATTTGCCGCCGGCCGCCCCCGAGACGCCCGAGACGAGCCCTTCGGCCTCCATCATGTCGACCAGCCGCGCCGCGCGGCTGAAGCCGATGCGCAGCCGGCGCTGCAGATACGAAATCGAAGCCTGCCCGCTCGAGACGACGATGCGCGCCGCTTCGTCGTAGAGGTCGTCCTTCTCGAACTCCAGATCGCCGCCGGCCTTCTTGTCGTCCTCGGTGATGCGTCTCGTCGTAGGTCGGCTTGCCCTGCTTGCGCAGGAAGCTGGCCAGCCGCGCGCTCTCCTGCTCCGAGATGTAGGGACCGTGCAGCCGCATGAACCGCGACGAGGCGGGCGGCAGGTAGAGCATGTCCCCCTTGCCGAGCAGCTGCTCGGCGCCGTTGCCGTCGAGAATCGTGCGCGAGTCGATCTTCGACGACACCCGGAACGAGATGCGGGCCGGCAGGTTCGCCTTGATCAGGCCGGTGATGACGTCCACCGACGGCCGCTGGGTCGCCAGGATCAGGTGGATGCCGACGGCGCGCGCCATCTGCGCGAGGCGGCAGATCGACTCTTCGACCTCGTTGCCCGCCACCATCATCAGGTCGGCGAGCTCGTCGATCAGCACGACGATGAAGGGCAGCGTCTTGACTTCGATGCCGTGGTCGTCGAGCACCGCGCCGTTGTTCTCCTGCTGGGCGAGCTTCAGGTTGCGGTTGTACTGCTCGATGTTGCGGACGCCGACCGCGGCGAGCGTCTTGTAGCGCTCCTCCATCTCGCGCACCGCCCAGCGCAGCGCGTTCGCGGCCTGCTTGGGATCGACGACGACCGGCGTCAGCAGGTGCGGAATCTCCTCGTACATCCCGAGCTCCAGCCGCTTCGGGTCGATCATGATCAGCCGCACTTCGTCGGGCGTCGCGCGGAAGAGGATGCTCGAGAGCATCGCGTTGACGCTGACCGACTTGCCGGTGCCGGTCGAGCCGGCAATCAGCAGGTGGGGCATCGTCGCGAGATCGCCGACGAACGGCTCGCCGTGGATCGTCTTGCCCAGCGCCAGCGTCAGCTTCGACGCCGAGCGCTTGTAGGCCTCCGACTCGAGCAGCTCGCGCAGCGAGATCTGCTCGCGGTTCGTGTTCGGGATCTGGATGCCGACCGTCGACTTGCCGGGGATGCGATCGATCAGCACCGACTCGGCCTGCATCGCCAGGCACAGGTCGTCGGCCAGGCCGGTGATCTTGCTGTACTTCACGCCGGCGTCCGGCTTGAACTCGTAGGTCGTGACCACCGGCCCGGGATGGATCTGGACGACCGACCCTTCGACCGATTGAACTCGCGGCACTTCTCCTCGAGGAGGCGCGCGCCGTCCATCAGCTCGCGCTCGTCGATCTTGCCTTCGGCCCGCGGCGCGTCGAGCAGCGCCAGCGGCGGGGTGGTGTAGGCGCCCCTTGCGGCGCTCGGCGGGTGACTTCTCCGGCATCGGTCAGGGGCAGTGCCGCCTCGACCGGAGGGGGCGGACGACCGCATGATGGCGGGCGGCGGCGTCGGCCGCGAGGACGCCGCCTTGAGCGCCGCCGCCGCGGCGCCGACCATGGCGGCCGTCCGCGACGTCTTCCGGGCCGCCTCATCCGCGCTGCTGTTCCTCGCGCGCCGTCCGCGACGCCACCGCGCGGCCGGGTGACCGGGGCGGACCGCCGGCTCGCGGCGCGGCGCCTTCGGCGCGATCTCCGGACCGGCCGCGCCCTTCGCCTGGGCGGGCGCCTTGTCGAGATGCTTCTTCAGCACCTCCTGCCGCTCGCGCTCGCGGCGCCGCTCCTCCTGGCGCTCGCGCCGGCCGGCCGAGCAGCCGCGGCCCAGCGATCCCGAAGCATCTGCGGCGATCACCGCCGAACAGACGGCCGAAGGAGAACTGGGTCGAGAGGATGATCGCCGAGGAACAGCAGCGTCAGGATCAGGATGATCGAGCCGGTGCGATTCAGATACGACGCCAGCCCGCCCGAGACGGCGGTCCCCGAGTAGCCGCCGGACCCGGAACGGCTTCGCGCCGGCGATGCCGGCGTCCGAACGCCAGCGCGAGAAACGCCGACACGCAGGCGAAGAGCAGCGCCGCGCCGATGATCTTCGTGTAGGCCGCATCCATCGTCGCGGCACCAGAAGTAATGCCAGCCCATGACGAAGAGCACGACCGGGATCAGGTAGGCGCGCGTAGCCGAGGAGCTGGTAGGACAGCTCCGCCGCGAACGCCCCGACGCGGCCCGACGAAATTCGCGGTCGACTGCGTCGGCGCCGGCGTTGAAGAACCACACCGGGTCGGACGGCGCTGTAGCTCGCCAGCGCGATCAGCCAGAGCAGCGCGACGGCGAACAGACGCGACGCCGACGAACTCGCTGAGCCGGCGGGAAACGGTGGATCCCGCCACGTCAGATCTCCATCACCACCGGCAGCACCAGCGGCCGGAGCCCCGAGCGCTTGCGGAAGAACCGCTGCAGATCCACGCGAATCTTCTCCTTGATGAGTCCTGGGTCGGTCCGTTCTTCGACGCTGGCCCCCTCCAGCGTCGCGGCCAGCAGCGCGGGAATCTCCTTGAGCAGCGCCTCGGTCCGGGCGTCGAGCACGAAGCCGCGGGTGATGACGTCGGGCGTCTCCTCGAGCGTGCCCGACTGGCGGCCGATCGCCGACCACCGGCACGACCAGCCCGTCGCCGGAAAGGTGGCGGCGGTCGCGGAGCACCTCGTCGCCGACCTCGCCGCTGCGGGTGCCGTCGATCAGGATGCGGCCCGCCGGCACCTTGCCCGCCAGCCGCCCGCCGTCATCGTCGAACCGGATGAGGTCGCCGTTTTCCGCCAGCAGCACCTTGGTACCCCGTCGAGACCCGCGCGGCAATCCGGGCGTGCCGCGCCAGCTGCCGGTACTCCCCATGTATCGGCACGAAGTAGCTTCGGCCTGACCAGCGAAAGCATGAGCTTGAGCTCTTCCTCGCTGCCGTGGCCCGAGACATGGACGTGCTTGTCGCCGTCGGAGATGACCTCGGCGTCGCGCCGCGCGATGTGGTTCATCACCCGGCCGATCGCCTTCTCGTTGCCCGGAATCTCCCGCGCGGAGAAGACCACGACGTCCTCCGGCTCGAGCTTGACGTGGCGATGGTCGTCGATCGCGATCCGCGGCAGCGCCGCCTGCGGCTCGCCCTGCGAGCCGGTGCAGATGCAGACCACGTCCTGGGCGGGAAAGCTCGCGCACGTCGCTGTCGCGAATCTGGACCCCGGCCGGAATCCGCAGGTAGCCGAGCCGCTGCGCGATCTCGGAGTTCTCGATCACGCCGCGGCCGACGAACGCCACCCGGCGGTCGAACTGCGCCGCCAGGTCCACGAGGATCTGCATCCGGTAGATGCTCGACGCGAACATCGCCACGACGATCTTGCCGGTGGCGCTCGGTGAAGATCTCCTCGAAGCCGTCGATGACGTCGACCTCCGAGCCGGTGAAGCCGTGGCGGTCGACGTTGGTGCTGTCGGCCAGCAGCGCCAGCACGCCGGCCGACCCGAGCTCGGCGAAGCGGTGGACGTCCAAGGTGCTCGCCGTCGAGCGGCGTCTGATCGATCTTGAAATCGCCGGTGTGAATGACGACGCCGCGCGGGGTGTGGATCGCCAGCGCGACGCAGTCCGGCATGCTGTGCGTGACGCGGATGAACTCGATCGTGAACGAGCCGACCGTGACGCGCTCGCGCGGCTTGACGCGTGACGAGCCGGGCCCGCCCGGCGGCGTCGCGCTCCTCGAGCTTGTTCTCGACGAAGGCCAGCGTCAGCGCGGTGCCGTAGACCGGGCCGTCGAAGAGCGGCAGCACGTGCGGCACGGCGCCGATGTGATCCTCGTGGCCGTGCGTCAGCACCAGCGCGGCGATGCGGTACTGCTGCAGCTGCCGCAGGTCCGGAATGATCAGGTCGACGCCGAGCAGCTCCGGCTCGGGGAACATCACGCCCGCATCGATGAGGATGGCCGTGTCGCCGCAGGCGACGACCATCATGTTCATGCCGAACTCGCCGAGCCCGCCGAGCGGGATGATCTCGAGCGGCGGCATGCCGGCAGGTATCGTTGAGTCTTCAGTCACCAGTTCTGGCACCACATATGGCAGGAGGACGGCCTGCCGCCGGACTACAAGTTCAGAAATCGAAACAGGCGGTGCCGACAGTCGAAGGACACGGCACGATCGGAGAGCCGCCCTGGCGGGCGGAGCGTCTCGTGCGGACGGCGGGGAGCCGCGTCATGTGTCCACCTGGCGCCGCTGGGACAGCGCCGTCCAGGGACTGTGCAAAATCGCGCAGACTAT
This sequence comes from uncultured Acidobacteriota bacterium, assembly GCA_963750475.1. Classification (GTDB taxonomy): domain Bacteria; phylum Acidobacteriota; class Vicinamibacteria; order Vicinamibacterales; family 2-12-FULL-66-21; genus JALZOC01. The sequence goes on along the minus strand of CAVVQQ010000002.1, from coordinate 2,960,086 downwards.
AGCACAGCTTGTCGCTCAGACCGAAGCGAATATCTCCGCAAGCCGCGCCAGCTCTGTAAGTTGCAGCGTCTCCGGACGCCGCGCCGGGGCGATGCCGGCGGCCGCCAGCGCCTGGCCGGCGTCGCGCCCGACCGACGCCGCATAAGGCCTGCAGCGCGTTGCAACAGCGTCTTGCGCCGCTGCATGAACATCGGTCCGGACCATCGCCTCGAAAACGGCCGCGTCCGGGACCGTCACTTCGGGCGGCCTGAAGCGCAGCCGGACGACCGCTCGAATGCACCTTGGGCGCCGGCCGGAAGGCGCCCGGGCGGCAGCGACAGCAGCGGCGTGACGTCGGCGTGGAGCTGGACCAGAATCGACAGCACGCCGTAGTCGCCGGTGCCCGGCACGGCGTGCAGCCGCGTCGGCCACCTCGCGCTGCAGCATCAGCGTCGCGTCGACAATGCCGCCGCGCGCGCGGCTGCGCGGCAATCAGCGCGAACAGGATCGGCGAGGAGACGTTGTAGGGCAGGTTGCCGGCCACCCGGAACGGCGCGCTCGACCGAGCGAGCCGAGGTCGACGGCGAGGACGTCCCCCTGGACGAGCGTGACGTTCGCCGGCAGCCTTGGGGCAAGGAGCGCGACCATCTCGGGGTCGAGCTCGACCGCGGTCAGGGCGGCGACCCGCGGCGCCAGCCGCAGCGTCAGGGCTCCGGGGCCTGGACCGATCTCGAGGAAGCGATCCCCGGGGCGGGGATCGATGGCCGTGACGAGCCGGTCCGCCCAGGCCGGCTCGAGGAAGTGCTGGCCGTACCGCTTCTTGGCGCGCATCAGTGCCCCGGCTCCAGCCGCGGCTGGCCGCTAGACGCCGTCGAGTGATTCGCCGCGCCAGTATCTCTCCTCGATCTCCTCGATTTCCTCCTCGCTCATCCCGAAGTAGTGGCCGAACTCGTGGATCACCGTTTCCGCCACGCAATCCCGGATCGCCTCGTCATCGTCGCACGACTCCTCGATCGGCCGCTGGTAGATGGAAATCCGATCGGGCAGCGTGTTGCCGTAGCCCCAGCCCCGCTCCGGCAGCGGCGTGCCCTGATAGAGCCCGAACAGTGTGTCGCGGCGGCTCGATCTCCATCTCGTCGAGCAGGTGCGGCGGCGGCTCGTCCTCGACGATGACCGCGACGTTGTGCATCTCCGCGCGGAACCGGCGCGGAATCTCGTCGAGCGCCGACTCCGACCAGCTGCGGTCGAAGCGCTCCCTCGTCACGACCGGGCCTTCCGCCGCGTCGGGGCAGCCTTCGGCGCCGAGCGCCCGGTAGTAGAGCACAGGCGTCCCGGACCGCGCACCGCTCGCAGAGCGGCTTCGGCTTGCAGATGCGGCGGCCGTGCAGGATCAGCGTGTCGGAGGCCCGGGTCCAGTCCGCCGCCGGCAGCGCCGCGCACGAGCTGCTGCTCGACGACCTCGGGATCGTCCGACCTCGCGATGCCGATGCGGTTGGCGACCCGCAGCACGTGGCGATCGACCGGCAGCCCGGGCACGCCGAGCGCGTGGCCGAGCACGACGTTGGCGGTCTTGCGGCCGACGCCCGGCAGGCTGACGAGCGCCTCCATGTGTCCGGCACCTCGCCGCCGTGTTCGGCGACGAGCGCCGCCGCCATGCCGGCGAGCGATTGCGACTTGGCCCGGAAGAACCCGGTCGACTGGATCTGCGGCTCGAGCTCGTCGGTCGACGCGCGCGCCAGCGCCCGCGCGTCCGGGTAGCGCCGGAACAGCGCCGGCGTCACCTGATTCACCCGTTCGTCGGTGCACTGCGCCGAGAGAATCGTCGCGACGAGCAGCTCGTAGGCGTTGGGAAGTGGAGCTCGGTGTCGGCGTTGGGATGCTGTCCGGCCAGCGCCGCCATGATGCGGCGGGTTTCGGCCGCCTTTTTCGGAGGCGGCGTCACCGCCCGCGGCTTGACGGCGGCACGCTTCGGCATACCCCGATTGTAGTGCGGCTCAGTGCACGGGCCCTTTGGCGTCCCAGCTGTTGCCGGTCGACTCGGAATAGACGCGCATGTGCTCCTGCAGGGCGGCGATCAGGTTGGGCACGAACTGCAGCGGCACGACCACCTTGGACCGCACCGGCGCCCGGACGACGTGATCGGCTTCGGCGTCCTGGATCTCCTTCTCCGACAGCGGCATCACCTCGCAGAAGGTCAGCGTGAAGTCGAACGGCGTGTGCGAGATCGCGCAGAAGTTGGCGTAGGTGCGCGGCAGGTCGGCGGTATCGTCGGGAACGATGGTGAAGTTGATCTGTTTGCGTTCAGTCATGGCTGGTCAAAGATTACCGCGTCCCGGCGCGCCGGGCTAATAACGCCGCATGACCCCGACGACGACGCCCTGGACCTGCACCTGGTCGGGGGCGACGAGCATCGGCTGCATCGCGGGATTGGCCGGCTGGAGGCGGATGTGGCCGTGCTCGCGGTAGAGCTTCTTCAGCGTGACGTCGGCGCCGTTGAGCAGCGCGATCACCATCTCGCCGTTGTCGGCGGTCTTGCGGTCCTCGACGATGACGAAGTCGCCGTCGCGGATCTGCTCGTCGATCATCGAGTCGCCCTTGACGCGGAGGACGTAGGTGTCGCGCTTGCCGACGAGATCTTCCGGCACCGCGATGGTCTCGTTGCCGACCACCGCCTCGATCGGGGAGCCGGCGGCGACGTAGCCGAGCATCGGCAGCTCGACCGCCCGGCCGCCGAGCCGGGCCGGCACCATCTCGACCGAGCGGCTGCGGTTCCAGGCGCGCTTGATGAACCCCTTTTCCTGGAGGTTCGTCAGGTGCTTGTGCACCGTCGCCAGCGACGACAGGCTGAAGCGCCGGCCGATCTCCTCCAGGCTCGGCGCGTAGCCGTGCTGCTGGATGAAGTCGTTCAGGATAATCGAGGATTTCGCGCTGGCGCTTGGTGAGTGGCAGCATGCCGCGCACTATATCAAACAAAAAGCGAAAGTCAACGGCCGGGGCTGCGGATTGTAACTTTCGACGCCGTGGGCGGTCTAAACACCTCAGTGGGAGTCGATCGAGCAATACTCCGGACGATGACCGTCACGGACGAGCCGGGCTGGAGGCTGCGCGTGGTGCCGCGGGATGAGGACGCGCCGCCGCAGGCCGACGCCGGGGATGCCGAATTGGTCGAAGCATGTCTGGCGGGCAGCCGCGGCGCCTTCGACACGCTGGTGCTCCGTCATCAGCGCCAGGTCTATCGCCTCTGCCATCGCTTCGCGAGCGTGCACGAAGATGCCAGCGACCTGGCGCAGGACGTGTTCGTCAGGGCGTACCGCGGGCTGCGGGGCTATCGGGGCAATGCCGCCTTCACCACCTGGCTCTACCGGATTGCGGTCAACGTCTGTCTGAACCACGTATCGGGCCGCGCCCCCCGGGTCGTCCCGCTCGACCAGGCCGCGCGCCTGAGCGCGGGGGGAGAGCGCCCCGACGCCGCGGTGCTGCGCGAGGAGCGGGCGGCGCTGGTCCGGCAGGCCATCGCCAGATTGCCGAACCGGCAGCGCGCGACGCTGATTCTCCGCGTTTATCATGATCTGCCGCACGAGGAGATCGCCGCGATTCTCGGCAGCTCGGTCGGCTCCTCGAAGGGCAATCTGTTTCACGCGCTCAACAACCTCAGGAAGCTGCTGCAGGAAACGTCATGGCGCATCTGAACCACAGTGAGCTCGTTGCCGCCGCCGAAGGGGAGTCCCTGCCCGACGCGCCGACGGTCGCACACCTCGGCGCGTGCGCGCGCTGCCGCGGCCGCGTCGAGGAACTCGTCGGTTCTCTGGCCGCTGCCCGGGTCGAGGAGCCGGACGAGCCGTCGCCGCTCTTCTGGGATCACTTCGCGGCCCGTGTCTCGGAGGCGGTTCGCGACGAGACGCCCGCGCCGCGCACGGCGCTGCTCTGGAGCGCCCGTCCGGCATTGGGGTGGGTCGCCATCCTGCTGATCGTCGTGGCCTCCGCAACCATCACGTGGCGCGCGACGCTGCACGCTCCGGCGTCACACCCCGGCACGGCCGTCCGCACGATGCCCGCGGCGGAGGGCACGAGTGGGGAAGAAGACGTCACCTGGGGGGCCGTGAGGGCCGCGGTGGACGCCCTGCCGTGGGACGACGTGCAGGCGGCCGGGATGGTCGGAGGGGCAGGGGCGGCGGACCGCGCCGCCGCCGAGCTCACCGACGCGGAACGCGCCGAACTGGCGCGGCTGCTCGAATCCGAGATGACCCGGGGCGGCGCCTGAAGAAGAGAATCGTTGAAGAGCACCCGTTGCAGACCATGCTGACCAGACTTGCGAGTGCGGCGAGGCGCCGCGTCGTCCGGCCGACGGTAATGATCCTTGTGCTGGCCGGTGCCGGCGTGACGCCGGCCTTCCCGCAGGGCGCCGCCGACCCGGCCGCGGCCGCCGCCCGCGGCCAGCTGACGCCGGGCGAAGTGTCCGCGATGCTGGATGCCTACGCCGCGGTCCAGGCCCAGCAGGCGCTGGCGCTCGACGATCAGCGCTACGGCGACTTCCTGTCGCGGCTCAAAGCGCTGCAGGAGGCCCGGCGCAGGGCGCGGCAGGGCCACGGCCAGGCGCTCCAGGATCTGCGGCGTCTCACCACCGACCGCACGTCGGCGAACTACGATGAGGCGGCGGTGCGCGATCGGCTCAAGGCGCTGCGCGATTTCGACGAGCGCAGTGCCGCCGAGGTCAGGCGGGCCGCCGACGCCGTCGATCAGGTCCTCGACCCGCGGCAGCAGGCGCGGTTCCGGATCTTCGAGGAGATGATCGAACGCCGCAAGCTGGACCTCGTCCTGCGCGCCCGGCAGCGGGCCCGGAAGGACGCATCGCTGCCCTGAGGCTTGCTACAATGAGACATGCAGAAACGGGCCGCGGCTCTTGCCCTCGTCGGCGCGCTCACGGCGCTCGTCGCGTCGGCTGATACGAAGCTGACGAAACAGGACGCCGACCGTTTCGAGGCCAAGCTCGGCCGCATCGTCGTCCAGGGCAAGATCGCCGCGCTCGAATCCGCGGCGCCGCGGCTGACGACCATCTCCGACAGCGAGCTGAACTCGTACTTCCGCTACAACGCCGGGGCACAGGTCCCGGTCGGCGTGCTCGAGCCGACGCTCAACGCCGTCGGCGACGGCCGCGTCGGCGGGCACGCGCCGTCGTCGATCTCGACGCCGTGCGCAAGCAGAAGCAGCGCGGCTGGCTCGACCCGATCGGCTATCTCACCGGACGACTGCCGGTCACCGCCGCCGGCCACGCTGATCGACCGAAGGACGGCGTGGGCCAGTTCCAGCTCGAGTCGGCGGAAATCTCCGGCGTCACGGTGCCGAAGTCGCTGCTCCAGGAGCTCCTCAGCTACTACTCGCGCACGCCGGAGAACCCGGCCGGCATCAGCATGGACGACCCGTTCGAGCTCCCGGTCCGCATCCGCGAGATCCAGCGTCGGCGCGGGCACGCTCGACATCGTGCAGTGAGCGGCCGCCGCTGCGCGTGCCGATGCTGAGCGCTGCATGGACTACCTCGCGCCCCTGCAGTTCCTGAAAGGCGTCGGCCCGCGCCGCGCCGCCGATCTCCAGCGCGCCGGCCTCCACACGTCGAAGATCTGCTCTACCGCTTTCCGATCCGCTACGAGGACCGCGGCCAGCTTCCAGACGATCGCCTCGCTGCGCCCCGGCGCAGTCGGCCTCGATCGTCGGCGAAGTGGTCAGCAGCGGCGTCCGGCCGACGCGCCGGCCGCGCTTCAAGATCTTCGAGCTGCTGGTCCGCGACGCGACCGGCTCGCTGCGCGCGATCTGGTTCAACCAGCCGTTCCTCGCCGACGTCTTCCACCCGCATCAGCGCGTCATCCTGTTCGGCAAGCTGGAGCTGACCTCGCACGGCCTGCAGCTCCAGAACCCGCAGTACGAGATCCTGCGACAGCGATTCCGACAGCGCCGACGCCGGCGGGCGAGCCGGAGCTGGGCGACGACGAGACGCTGCACACCGGGCGCATCGTGCCGGTCTACGAGAAGACCGGCACGCTGACGCCGAAGATGCAGCGCGTGCTCGTCCACGACGCGCTGGCGCAGCTGCCGGCCGACCTGCCGGATCCGATCCCGGCCGAGGTGCTCGACGCGGCAGCAGCTGGTCGATCGCCGCACGCGCGCTTGCGCGAAGTGCACTTTCCCGCCGGCAGGCGACCGGCGTCGACGAGCTGAATCGCGTTCCGCACGCCGGCGCAGCGGCGGCTGATCTTCGAGGAGTTCTTCCTGTTCCAGCTCGGGCTGTCCTGCGCGAAGCGGCGCGCCGCGACGCGGAGCAGCAAGCCGCGCGCGGTCGTCGATCACCGACGCGCATCCGCGAGTCGGCGCGGCGCGTGCTGCCGTTCCGGCTGACCGGCGATCAGAAGAAGGCGATTGCCGAGATCGTCGCCGACATGCAGCGGCCGCAGCCGATGAACCGGCTGCTGCAGGGCGACGTCGGCGCCGGCAAGACGATCGTCGCGCTGCTGGCGGCGATGGTGGCGATGGAGAACGGCTTCCAGGTCGCGTTCATGGCGCCGACCGAAATCCTCGCCGAGCAGCACTTCATCACCATCCGCCGGCTGCTCGAGCCGTCGCGCTTCCGCGTCGCGCTGCTGACCGGCTCGACGCCGGCGCGCCAGGCGCCGCGAGCTGCAGGCGGAGCTGTCGGCGGGCTCGCTCCACCTGGTCGGTCGGCACGCACGCGCTGGTGCAGGACCAGGTCGGCTTCCGCGAGCTCGGCCTCGTGGTCATCGACGAGCAGCACCGCTTCGGTGTGATGCAGCGCGCGACGCTGCGCGCGAAGGGGCTGCATCCCGGACGTGCTGGTGATGACCGCGACGCCGATTCCGCGCACGCTGGCGCTGACCACCTACGGCGACCTCGACGTCTCGATCATGCGCGAGCTGCCGCCGGGGCGCATGCCGATCACGACGATCGCGAAGCCGGAGTCGCGGCGCGACGAGATCTACGACTTCGTCCGCGCGCAGGTCGACGCCGGCCGCCAGGTCTACGTGATCTATCCGCTGGTCGAGGAGTCGGAGAAGGTCGATCTCAAGGCGGCGACCGAGATGGCCGACCATCTCGCGCAGGAGGTGTTCCCGGCCTATCGCGTCGGCGCTGCTGCACGGCCGGATGAAGGCGGACGCCAAGGAGCGCGTGATGGGGGCGTTCGCGCGCGGCGAGTTCGACATCCTCGTCTCGACGACCGTGGTCGAAGTCGGCGTCGACGTCGCCAACGCCACGGTGATGCTGGTCGAGCACGCCGAGCGCTTCGGGCTGTCGCAGCTGCACCAGCTGCGCGGCCGCGTCGGCCGCGGCGCGCACCAGTCGTCCTGCATCCTGCTGTATCAGTCGCCGCTGACCGACCAGGGCCGCGACGCGGCTCAAGGCGCTGACCGACACCACCGACGGCTTCGTGATCGCCGAGCGCGACCTCGAGCTGCGCGGCCCGGGCGACTTCTTCGGCACGCGCCAGTCGGGCATGCCGACGCTGCGCGTCGGCGACCTCGTGCGCGACCACCAGCTGATGGAGGAGGCGCGGCGCGAAGCGGCCGCGGCGCTCGACGACGTGCGCCAGTCGGAAACGTTGACGGCGTTCGTCCGCAGCAGCTGGGAGCAGCGGTTCGGGCTGGTGGGGGTGGGGTAGCTGCCTGCAACTGCGCCGTCAGAGCGGAAGCGGGAGCTGGCAGCGGAAGCTGGCAGCGGAAGCTGGCAGCGGAAGCGGGCGAAGCGGGCAGCTGGCAGCGGGAAGCTGCAGCGAGCTGCAGCGAGCGAAGCGGGAAGCTGATTAAATGCGCATGATCGCCGGAACGCTCAAGGGCCGGCGGCTCGAGGCGCCGGACTGGGAGGGGCTGCGGCCGACCTCGGACCGGCTGCGCGAGACGCTGTTCAACGTCCTGGCGCCGCGCATCGCGGCGCGCGCGTGCTCGACGGCTACGCCGGGACCGGGGCCGTCGGCATCGAGGCGCTCAGCCGCGGCGCCGCGCACGTCACGTTCGTCGAGCGACGACCGGCGGGCCGCCGGCGCTGATCGCGGCGAACCTGGCGCCGCTGCGGGGTCGTCGACCGCTATGCTATTATCCGCGGCGAGGTTTGCGGCGCGCGGCGGGCGTGATCGCACGGCGGCGACCGTTCGACCTCATCTTTCTCGATCCGCCCTACGGCGCCGCCGAACTGGCCGAGGCGCTGGCAGCGGCGGCGACGGCTCGTCGCCCCGGGGGCGCTGCTCGTCATCGAACACGCCCGGCGGGACGAGGCGTCCGGACACAGTCCGGGCCGCTGACGCGCCGCGCGCGTCGTGCACCTCGGGCGACAGCGCGCTGCAGTTTTTACGAGACCGTGGAGCCTGCCGCGAAGCGAGCCTGATGCCCAACGTCCTCGCCATCTATCCGGGGTCGTTCGACCCGCTGACCAACGGCCACGTCGACATCATCCAGCGCGGCGCGCGGCTGTTCGATCGCATCGTCGTCGCGATGCTGGTCAACGTCGAGAAGGCGCCGCTCTTCACCGTGCCGGAGCGCGTCGAGATCGCGCGCGAGGTGTTCGACGGCATGGCCGAACGTCGAAGTGGACACCTTCGACGGGCTGCTGGTCGACTACGCTCGAGCGGCGGCAGCGCCAGCGTGATCGTCCGCGGCCTGCGGGCGGTGTCGGACTTCGAGTTCGAGTTCCAGATGGCGCTGATGAACCGGCGGCTGAACGCCGAGGTCGAGACGGTGTTCATGATGCCGGCGGAGCAGTACACCTACGTCAGCTCGCGGCTGATCAAGGAAGTCGTCGCGCTCGGCGGCTCGGTGCACGGCCTGGTGCCGCGACAGCGTCGAGCAGCGGCTGCGCGAGAAGAAGCTGGCGCGCGAAACCCTGAGGGCCTGAGATGATGCTCGCGGCACGCACCGGAACGGATCGCCGCAGTCACCGACGATGAAGGTGGCGGCGGAGGCGCTCGAAGCTCAAGGCCGCAGGGCGTCGACGTCGTCGACTTCGGCGCCGGCGAGCCCGACTTTCCGACGCCGCCGCACGTCAACGCCGCGGCGCACGCCGCCATCGACGCCAACTTCACGAAGTACACGACCAACTCCGGCACCGACGAGCTGAAGCGCGGCGATCTGCGCGCGCTACCAGCGCCGACTACGGCGTCGAGTACACCGACCGGCGGAGATCATCGTCTCGGCCGGCGGCAAGCAGGCGCTCTACAACGCCGCGCTGGCGCTGTTCGGCGCCGGGCGACGAGGTCATCACGCACGCGCCGGGCTGGCCGACGCTGGTCGAGCAGATCAAGCTGGCCGACGCCACGCCGGTGATCGTGCAGACGCACGCCGGAGGACGGCTTCGCGCTCACGCGCCGACGCCGTTCCTCGCGGCGATCACGCCGCGCACGCGCGGCATCGTCATCAACTCGCCCGGCAACCCGACCGGCGCGCTGATCGCCGAAGAGCGGAGCTGGCGCGTGCTGGCCGAGGCGGCGGCCGGCGCAGAACATCTGGATCGTGCTCGACCTCTGCTACGAGAAGCTGATCTACGACCCGACGCCGCACAACCTGCCGGCGGTCCTGGTCGAGCGCATGCCGCGACCGCACGGTCATCTGCGGCTCGGCGTCGAAGGCCTACGCGATGACCGGCTGGCGCTGCGGCTGGGCGATCGGGCCGGCGGCGGTGATCGCCGCCTGCAACGCGCTGCAGAGCCACTCGACGTCGAACGTCTGCTCGATCACGCAGAAGGCGGTCATCGCCGCGCTGACCGGGCCGCAGGACTGCGTCACGGAGATGCTCGACGAATACCGGCGCGCGGCGCGATCAGCTCTGCGCGCTGGCTGGCGGCCGAGCCGCGCCTGCGCTGCGTCAAGCCGGCGGGCGCGTTCTACCTGTTCCCCGACGTCTCGGAGCTGCCTGTCGCCGGACGGCATCCGCACCATCGCCGAGCTCGCGCAGGCGCTGCTCGACGAGGCGCGCGTCGCGGTCACGCCGGGCGAAGCGTTCGACGCGCCGGGCTTCCTCCGCCTCTCCTACGCCACCTCGATGGAGGAGCTGCGCGCGCGGCACGGAGCGCATCCTCGCGTTCTTCAAGCGCGATCACAGCAGCGGAACGCCGGTCGCCGGCCGGGCGTGCACGTTCCGGAAGCGGTCGCTCGCGCAGATTGACGGCGGCGGTCGGTCCGCGAACACGTCCGCACCGATCAGGCAGTCGCGGCTCGCCTACGGCACCGACGCGCTGAAGCGCGGCCACCCGGCCGACGTCGTCGTGCTTCCCGGCACCACCGCCGAAGTCGCCGCCGTCGTCCGCGCTTGCGCGGCGCACGCGCATCCCGATGGTCCCGCGCGGCGGCGGCACCGGCTACACCGGCGGCGCCGTGCCGGTCCGCGGCGGTGTCGTGATCGTCGCTCGAGCGGATGAACCGCATCCTCGAGATCGACGAAGCCAACCTGCTCGCGGTCGTCGAGCCCAACGTGATCACCGGCGACCTGCAGGACGCGCGTCGAGCGCGTCGGCCTGTTCTATCCGCCCGACCCGGCGTCGCTGCGCCAGCTCGGCGATTGGCGGCAACGTCGCCGAGTGCGCCGGCGGGCCGCGCGCGTTCAAGTACGGCACCACCAAGCGGTACGTGCTCGGCCTCGAGGCCGTGCTGCCGACCGGCGAAATCATCCGAGACCGGCGGCAAGGTGGTCAAGAACGTCGTCGGCTACGACCTGACGCAGCTGCTGGTCGGCTCCGAAGGCACGCTGGCGATCATCACCGAGATCATCCTGCGGCTGGTGCCGAAGCCGCCGGTGCAGACGACGCATGCGGGCCGACTTCGCGATCGGTGCGCGGCGGCGGTCGCAGGCGGTGACGAACATCATCCGGCGCGCGGGTCGTGCCGGCGGCGCTGGAGCTCATCGACGGCGACTCGCTGGAGGCGGTGGCGCGCAACCTGAACGACGCGTTCGCTGGCGCCCGAGGGCACGGCGGCGCTGCTGCTGATCGATGTCGACGGCGTGCCGGCGGCGGTTGCGCGAGGAAGCGCCGCGCGTCGAAGCGGCCTGCCGCGGCGCCGGAGCGACCGAGATTCTGCGGGCCGGCGACGACGCGGAGCGGGACGAGCTGTGGCGGGTGCGCCGCGAGCTGTCGCTGTCGCTGCAGATGGTCGCGCCGCTCAAGTTCAACCACGACGTGGTCGTGCCGCAGCGGACGCATCCCGGAGCTGTTCGCGCTGGTCGAGCGCCTGAAGCAGCGACTTCCGCCTCCGCATCCCGTCGTTCGGGCATGCCGGCGACGGCAACATCCACGTCAACATCATGGTCGACGCCGCCGACGACGCCGGCGAGGTCGCCCGGGCGCACGCCGCCGAGCGGGTGCTGTTCGAGGGGGTCGTCGCGCTCGAAGGCTCGATCAGCGGCGAGCACGGCATCGGCTTCGCGAAGGCGCCGTTCCTGCGCGCTGGAGCTGTCAGCCGACGAGATCGCGCTGATGAAGCGCGTCAAGGCGGCGTTCGATCCCGCCGGGCTCCTGAACCCCGGCAAAATCTTCCCGTGAGCTATTTGCTAGAATCAAAGGACATGCTGCTTAAATTGTCCGCCATCGGTCTGCTGTCGCTCCTGTCCCTGTCGCCGCCGCAAAGCCCGTCGGACGAGATCGCGGCGCTGCGGCGCGAGATTCAGGAGTTGAAGGCCCAGCAGGCGGCCATGCACCGGGACCTGCAAACGATCAAGTCGATTCCTGACCCAGGCGCAGGCGCCGCAGGGGGATCCGTTTGCCAGCCGGACGGTATCGATCGCGAACGAGCCCTCGAAAGGCAGCCCGTCGGCGAAAGTCACCATCGTCGAGGTCTCCGACTATCACTGCCCGTTCTGCCGCCGCCAGACGCAGCAGACGCTGCCGCAGGTGATGACCGAGTACGTCGATACCGGGAAAGTCCGGTACGTCTTCGTCGACTACCCGATCGCCCAGCTCCATCCCGATGCCTTCAAGGCGCATGAAGCCGCGGCCTGCGCCGGCGACCAGGGCAAGTACTGGGAGATGCACAACAGCCTGTTCGAGAACCCGCCGGCCCGCGACGCCGCGCAGTTCGACGCCCAGGCGAAAGCCATCGGGCTCGATCTGAAGAAGTTCGATGCCTGCCTGAGCAGCCAGGTCCATGCGCCGGCGATCCGCGAGAGCATCGAGCGGATGCAGCAGCTCGGCGTCGGCGGCACGCCGCTGACGCTCATCGGCCTGACCCCCGCCAAGGGGGCGCCGCTCAAGGTGCTGGCCTCGGTCTACGGCGCCCGGCCGTTACGCGGACTTCAAGACAGCGCTCGACGCGCGCTCGCCCAGCCCAGCCGCGCAGTAGCCCCGTCAGACGACGCGGAGGCGGCGGCGGCCGGGCAGGAACGGGCTCGAGGCGACCTGGCCGTCGAAGGCCGCGCCCCAGCGGCCGGGGATGGCCGTGGCGCAGTCCGGGCACGCCCCATCGGCCGTGATCCGGTAGCGCCGAACCAGGTAGCCGTAGCGCTCGACCAGCAGCGCCTGGCAGCCGTGGCAGCGGGTGTCCTCCAGGTCGCCGACGCGGCCGGGCAGGTTGCCGGCGTAGACGTAGCGCAGGCCGTTCGCGCCGGCCGATCGCCGCCGCGGCGACGCAGCATCTCCGGCGTGGTGTTGGCCGGGTCGTGCATCCGGTAGTCCTGGTGGAAGGCGGTGACGTGCCACGGGATGTCGGGGGAGACGCCGGCGATGAACGCGGTCAGCCGTGTCGAGTTCGTCGGCGCGAGTCGTTGAAGCCGGGGATCAGCAGCGTCACGATCTCCAGCCAGATGCCCATGTCGTGCAGCCTGCGGATGGTGTCGAGGATCGGCTCGAGGCGGCCGCCGAGCTCGCGGTAGTGGCGGTCGTCGAAGCTCTTGAGATCGACCTTGTAGAGGTCGACCCACGGCCGCAGGTAGTCGAGCACCCGCGGCGTGCCGTTGCCGTTCGAGACGAAGGCGGTGATCAGGCCGGCCGGCGCGCGGCTGCCTGGAAGATCGCCACCGCCCACTCGCTGGTGATCAGCGGCTCGTTGTAGGTGCTGACCACGACGCGGGCGCCGAGTCGCAGCGCGTCGCGCGACGAGCGCCTCGGGCGTGGCGTCGAGCGGCGGCGCGACCGCCTCCGGGTCGCGCAGCGCCTGCGAGGTCACCCAGTTCTGGCAGTAGCCGCAGTGCAGATCGCAGCCGAGCATGCCGAAGCTGTAGGCGAGCGCGCCGGGATGGGCGTGGAAGAACGGCTTCTTCTCGATCGGGTCGCACTGCACGCCGCCGACGTAGCCCCACGGCACGCGCAGCCGGCCGCCGCGTTGAAGCGGACCTTGCAGACGCCGAGCGCGCCGTCGGGAATCGGACAGCCGTGGCCGCAGGCGTGGCAGCGGATGCGGTCGCGATCGATCGCCTCGACCAGTTCCGGCGCCGCCTCGGCGGTGCGCGCCTCGAGCAGATCGGCGAGCGAGGGCATGTAGACATCTTAGACCTCGCCGCCCGGGGGCGCCGCCATGTCCAGCGGCGCGGCCAGGTACAATCGGAGCATGGCAAAGACGGTCGCGGTGATCGGCGCGTCGAACGACCGCAACAAGTTCGGCAACAAGGCGCTCCGCGCGTTCGCGCGCCAGGGCTATACCGTCATCCCGATCAATCCGCGGGAGCGCGCCGTCGAGGGGCATCAGGCGTATGCGTCGGTGCTCGACGTGCCGGTCCCGATCGACATCGCCACCGTTTACGTGCCGGCCGAAGCCGGCATCGGCGTGATGGAGGAGCTGGCCAGGCTCCAGGTGGAGGAGGTCTGGCTCAACCCGGGAGCGGACGCCGATGAGGTCGTCGCGCGGGCGCGGCAGCTCGGGCTGAAGACGATTCAGGCCTGCAGCATCATCGCGATTGGCGAAAGCCCGGGGCGGTTCTGAGCGAGCGGGGCCGTTCCTTGACAGCGGCGGGGAGCGTGCCTATACTCTCCGGCAGCACAACAGGTCCAATCCCAATCCGCTCGAGCCGCGGGCCCGGAACACTCCACGCCGCCCGCATTCAGTAATAACGCCAACGCCGCGCCACAACCCGATTTCCGAGAACCGACAGAGCGCCAGCAGTCTCATGCCTACCAACAAACGCACGTCCGGGCGTCCGCCCGCCGACCAGACCGACACCCCCGAGCCGCCCGCCGCCGAAGCGCCGCAGGAGGCCCCGAAGGAAGGCGCCCGGAACGAAGGCGCGCCGGCGCCGGCCGAGGCTGCCGCCGCTCGGCCCGCCGGCCAGGAGGAGGGCCGCCGCGGCCGCGGCCTGAACATCACCGATCTGAAGGACATGAGCATCCAGAAGCTCACGCAGATCGCCAAGGACCTGAACGTCGCCGGCGCCACCGGCATGCGCAAGCAGGATCTGATCTTCCAGATCCTGAAGGCGCAGACCGAGCAGAGCGGCTTCATCTTCTCCGAAGGCGTGCTCGAAGTGCTGCCCGACGGCTTCGGCTTCCTGCGCGCGCCCGACTACAACTACCTGCCGGGCCCCGACGACATCTACGTCTCGCCGTCGCAGATTCGCAAGTTCGACCTGCAGACCGGCGACACCGTCTCGGGCCAGATCCGGCCGCCGAAGGAAGGCGAGCGCTACTTCGCGCTGATCAAGGTCGAGGCGGTCAACTTCGAGGCGCCCGATCAGGCGCGCGACAAGCTGTTCTTCGAGAACCTCACGCCGCTCTACCCGCAGGAGCGCTTCATGCTCGAGACCACGCCCGACAACCTCGCCGGCGCGGGTCATGGACCTGATGACGCCGATCGGCAAGGGGCCAGCGCGGCCTGATCGTCGCGCCGCCGCGCACCGGCAAGACGATGCTGCTGCAGAGCATCGCGCAGTCGGTGGCCGACGAACCATCCCGAGGTCTACCTGATCGTGCTGCTCATCGACGAGCGGCCCGAAGAAGTCACCGACATGCAGCGCTCGGTCAACGGCGAGGTCATCTCCTCGACCTTCGACGAGCCGGCGCAGCGCCACGTCCAGGTCGCCGAGATGGTGATCGAGAAGGCCAAGCGGCTGGTCGAGCACAAGAAGGACGTGCTGATCCTGCTCGACTCGATCACCCGCCTGGCGCGCGCCTACAACACGGTCATCCCGCCGTCGGGCAAGGTGCTCTCCGGCGGCCTCGACTCGAACGCGCTGCAGAAGCCGAAGCGCTTCTTCGGCGCCGCCCGCAACATCGAAGAGGGCGGCTCGCTGACGATCATCGCCACCGCGCTCGTCGACACCGGCTCGCGCATGGACGACGTGATCTTCGAGGAGTTCAAGGGCACCGGCAACATGGAGATCCACCTCGATCGCAAGCTGGCCGACAAGCGCGTGTTCCCGGCGATCGACATCCAGAAGAGCGGCACCCGCAAGGAGGAGCTGCTGCTGCCGCGCGAGGATCTCAACCGCGTCTGGGTGCTGCGCAAGGTGCTCAACCCGCTGTCGGCGGTCGAGGCGATGGAGCTGCTGCTCGACAAGATGGGCAAGACCAAGTCGAACGCCGGACTTCCTCGTCGTCGATGCAGAAGATGGGCTGATCGGGCTCGCCCGCCCCGTCCATGCCAAACCGTGACATCGTCGTCATCGGCGCTTCGGCCGGCGGTGTCGAGGCGCTCAGCGCCCTCGTCGCCGAGCTGCCGGCGGCGCTGCCCGCCGCCGTCTTCGTCGTCCTGCACCTGTCGCGCGGCCGCAGCGTCTTACCGGAGATCCTGACGCGGGCCGGCCGGCTGCCCGCCGTCCACCCGGCCGACGGCGACCCGATCGCGCCCGGCCGGATCTACGTCGCCCGGCCCGACCACCACCTGACGATCGAGCGCGGCGTCATCCGGATCGTCCACGGCCCGACCGAAAACGGCTATCGCCCGGCCATCGACCCGATGTTCCGCTCGGCGGCCCGCGTCTACGGCCAGCGCGTCATCGGCGTCATCCTCACCGGCGCCCTGGACGATGGCACCGCCGGCCTGGCGGCGGTCAAGGAGGCCGGCGGCCTCGCCCTCGTCCAGGACCCGGACGAAGCCTTCGCCTCGAGCATGCCGCGCAGCGCCCGGGCATTCGTGCGCGTCGATCACGTGCTGCCGGTGCGGCAAATCGGCGCCATGCTGGTCCGGCTCGTCGCCGAGGAACTGCAGCCGGCGTCGGCGAAGGACGAGCCCACCGGCCCGCACGTCGAGGCGATCGAGACCGACCTCGGCCCGCCGAGCATCGCCGTCGAGGCCGGCGACCGGCCCGGCAAGGTGTCGGTCTTCACTTGTCCCGAGTGCCACGGCACGCTGTGGGAGTCCGAGGAGCGCGGCATCGTCCGCTTCCGCTGCCGCGTCGGCCACGTCTACTCGCCCGAGAGCATGCTCGAGGCGCAGACCGATTCGGTGGATCGCGCGCTGTGGGTGGCGCTGCGCTCGCTCGAGGAGCGCGCCGCGCTGACGCACCGGCTGTCGGAGCGGGCGCGAAGCCGCAACCATCAATGGGTGGCGAAGGCGTTTCAGGAGCGCGCCACGGCCGCCGACGAGCACGCCGCCGTCATCCGCGACCTGCTGAACAACCGGATGGCGCTCCACGAGGTCCCGGACGTGGTCCCGGAGCCGGCCGCGACGCCGGCGCGCCTTTCTGAATCTGAAGACTGAGCGTCAGTCCTTCCCGTCGGCCGGTTCCATCACGAGAATGACGCCGCTCGAATCGGTCATCCCGGCGGCGCGCAGCGACATGACGCGAATCCGGCAGTTCACGGGCTTGCCGCGGCGGTTGATCGACGCCAGCATCGTATCCACCTCCGGCACCACGTCGCTCAGCACCTCGCGGATCGGCTCGCGCAGCGCCGCCACCGGCAGGCCGATGTCGAGCGCCAGGAAGTTCGCGCCGACCGCCTTCGCTCGACGTCACCCCCCACAGCTCGGTCGCGCCGGCATTCCAGATCTGCACCAGGTAGCCGCGATCGAGGACGACGACCGCCGAGCTGAGGCTGCTGAACACCGAGCGCAGGAACGCGTTCACCGCGTCGAGGTCGCCGCCCCGGCTGCGCATCTCGTCGTTCATCGTCTGCAGCTCTTCGTTCGTCGACTGCAGCTCCTCGTTCATCGTCTCCAGTTCCTCGTTGGTCGACTGCAGCTCCTCGTTGGTGGTCTCGAGCTCCTCGACCGTCGACTGCAGCTCCTCGTTGGTCGTCTCGAGCTCCTCGTTGGTCGACTGCAGCTCCTCGTAGGCGGTGTCGAGCTCGTGCTTCGAGGCGGTCAGCTCCGCCTGCAGCACGCGGTAGCGCGTGATGTCGTCGAACACAATCCGCGAGCCGATGACGGCGCGGTCGTCGTCGACCAGCGGCGCGACGACGACGTCGAAGTAGCGGCCTTCGCCGGCGACGGCGACATGGATGTCCCGGAGCGTGACGGGGCGGAGCTCGCGGGTGGCGCGGTCGAGCGCGTCGCGCAGCTCCGCCGGCCGGTACGACACTTCGAGGTCCTGCAGCGGCCGCCCGATGTCGCGGGCCGAGAGGTCGAACTGCTGCCGCGCCCGCTGGTTGATCGCGGTCAGATGGCCGGCGGTGTCGAGCAGGATCTGCGCGGAGGATTCCGCGTCGAACGCGGCCTGGCGGAGTCGGATGTCGTGGGGCACGTCAGTCACCATTGACGGGGAGTCGGCGGGGGCGGGGAGGCCGGATCGGTCGCGCGGCTGCGCCTTGCCGCTGACCCGGAACAGACGGCTTTTCAGGTCGACCGGCGCGAACAGCGTCGAGTGAGCGAACAGCATCTCCGCCCGGCCGAGCAGGAGGCAGCCGTCGGGGTTCAGGGAGAAGGCGAACCGGCCGAGGATTCTGCCCTGCGCTTCCGAGTTGAAATACATCAGGGTGTTGCGGCAGAGCAGGAGATCGACCCTCGAGATTGGGGCGTCCTGGAGCAGGTCGAGCTTGCCGAAGATCACGACCCGCCGAAGATCGCGGTTGAGCGTCAGCCGATCGCCGGTCGGGTCGAAGTACTTGTCGATGAGCGGCGGCGGCACGCTCTCGAGCAGCCGCGGCGGATAGCTGGCGAGGCGCGCCTGGGCGAGCGCCTCCATGTCGACGTCGGTGGCGTAGATCTTCACGCGTTCGCGAAGCCCGTCGAGCCCGAGCTGCTCGGCGAGCAGCATCGCGACCGAATACGCCTCCTCGCCGGAGGCGCAGCCGGCGCTCCAGATCCGCAGCGGCCCCTTGCCGGCCCTGGCGGCGATGAGCGACGGCAGGACGTGGTGGCCGACGTGCTCCCAGACCTCGGCGTCGCGGAAAAATGTCGTGACGTTGATCAGGATCGTATTGAAGAGCGCCTCGAACTCGTCCGGATGGACCTGCAGATAATCGAGGTAGGCATCGAAGTTCTGGCACGAGACGGCGTGCATCCGCTTGACGAGGCGGCGCATCAGGCTGGCGCGCTTGTAGGCGGTGAAGTCGAACCCGCGCGTCCGGCGCAGGTACTCGAGGATCTCTTCGAAGGGCAGCGAGTCGTCGGCGTCTGACATCACGGCGCGGCCGGCGCGGCGTGGAGCAGCGCCTGAAGCTCCTCGGCTTCGATGACTTCCTTCTCCAGCAGCCGCTCGGAGAGCACGTCGAGCACCGTCCGATGGCCGGTGAGGACGCGCCGCGCCGCTTCGGCGGCCTCGCCGAGGATCCGCTTGACCTCGGCGTCGATCTTGAGGCGCGGTGTCTTCGGAGTAGTTGCCGCGCTCCGGCATGAACGGGATGTCGAGGAACGGGCTGCGCTTGTGGCCGTTGTAGTTGACGGCGCCGAGCGTCGTCGCTCATCCCGAACTCGGTGACCATCGCGCGCGCGATGTCGGTGGCGCGCTGCAGGTCGTTCTGCGCGCCGGTCGAGATCTCGCCGAACGCGATCTCCTCGGCGGTCCGGCCGCCGAGCAGCACCGCCAGCTGGCTCGAGCAGGTCCTCCCGCGTCATCAGGTAGCGATCCTCGAGCGGCAGCTGCATCGTGTAGCCGAGCGCGCCGAAGCCGCGCTGGACGATCGAAATCTTGTGGACCGGATCGAGCCCGGGCAGCACGCGTCGCGACGATCGCGTGGCCGGACTCGTGGTAGGCGACGATCTGGCGTTCCTTGCGGGCTCATCACCCGCTTCTTCTCGAGCCCGGCGACGAGGCGATCGATCGCCTCCTCGAAGTCCTTCATCTCGACCGCGGTCTTGTCGCTTGCGCGCCGCGAGCAGCGCCGCCTCGTTGACCAGGTTGGCGAGATCGGCGCCGGCGAACCCGGCCGTCCGCGCCGCGATCACCTTCAGATCGACGCTCGGCGCCAGCTTCACCGCTCTTGACGTGGATCCGCAGGATCTCCTCGCGGCCGCGTGACGTCGGGCTTGTCGACCAGCACCTGGCGGTCGAAGCGGCCGGGGCGGAGCAGGGCCGGGTCGAGCACCTCGGGGCGGTTGGTCGCGCCCATGATGATGACCCCCTTGCGCGCGTCGAAGCCGTCCATCTCCGCCAGCAGCTGGTTGAGCGTCTGCTCGCGCTCCTCGTGGCTGCCCATCGGGCTCTGGATGCGCGCCTTGCCGAGCGCGTCGAGCTCGTCGATGAAGACGATGCAGGGGGCCTTGGCTTCGGCCTGGGCGAACAGATCGCGGACGCGGGCCGCGCCGACGCCGACGAACATCTCGACGAACTCCGAGCCGCTCAGGCTGAAGAACGGCACCTTGGCCTCGCCGGCCACCGCGCGCGCCAGCAGCGTCTTGCCGGTGCCCGGCGGGCCGACCAGCAGCACGCCCTTCGGAATGCGGCCGCCGATGCTCGTGTACTTCTGCGGCGTCTTGAGGAACTCGACGATCTCGCGCAGCTCACTCTTCGGCTTCGTCAACGCCGGCGACATCCCCGAACCGCACCTTGACTTCGTCGTCCGCATAGATCTTCGCCTTGCTGCGGGCGAACGACATGACGCCCCCTTCGGCGCCGCCCATGCGGCGGAAGAAGAAGCTCCAGAGCGCCGATCAGGAGGAGCAGCGGCACCACCCAGCCGAGCACCTCGCCGACCCAGCGGTTGGCCATCTCCCCCGTGTACTTGACGCCCGCCTTTTCGAGATCCTCGACCAGCTTGGGATCCTCGACCCGCACGGCCGTGAAGGGGGAGGGCTTGGCGCCCCGCTCTTGAGCGTGCCGCGGATCCGGTCGTCCGCGACCGAGACGTCCTGCACCTTGCCGTCGCGGACCCACTGCTTGAAGTCGCTGTAGGAAACAGTCTCGCCGGACTGGACCGAGAAGAAGAACGCCTGCCCGAGCCCGAGCAGGAGCAGCAAGCCGAGCACGTACCACAGCGAGGCGGCCGGCCGCTGGCGGGGCGGCGGCCGGCGGTCAGTGGGACGGCGGCTCCTGGGTGGTTTGGGGGTCTCGTCCGGCATCCCTTGATCTTATCCGCGATTCTGCGCGAACTCTTCGACCTTCGTGAACTCGAGGATCCCCCCCGGCGCGTCGATGCGCACGACCGTCCCCTTCGCCGAACTCCCCCTGCAGCACGCGCAGCGCCAGCGGGTCGAGGACGCGCCGCTGGATCGTCCGCTTGAGCGGCCGCGCCCCGTAGGTCGGATCGTAGCCCTCGGCGACGAGGACGTCCTTCGCCCGGTCGGTCAGCTCGACGTGAATCTTCCGATCCTCGAGCCGCTTCATCAGGCCGCGCAGCTGGATGTCGATGATCGCGCGCATCTGCTCGCGCGTCGAGCGCGTGGAAGATGATGATCTCGTCGACGCGGTTGAGGAACTCCGGCCGGAAGTGCGCGCGCAGCGCCTCCATGCACCTGCGCGCGTGACCCCTTCGTCGAGCGCCGCCGGCCTCGCATCGACCGGCGTCGCGCGACGCTGCTCGGCGATGTAGTGGCTGCCGACGTTGGAGGTCATGATCACGACCGTGTTCTTGAAGTCGACCGTCCGCCCCTTGCCGTCGGTCAGCCGGCCGTCGTCGAGCAGCTGGAGCAGGACGTTGAGCACCTCGGGGTGCGCCTTCTCGATCTCGTCGAAGAGCACGACGCAGTACGGCCGGCGGCGCACCGCCTCGGTCAGCTGGCCGGCCTCCTCGTAGCCGACGTAGCCCGGCGGCGCGCCGATCAGCCGCGACACGGTGTGCTTCTCCTGGTACTCGGACATGTCGATGCGGATCATCGCCTGCTCGTCGTCGAACAGGAACTCGGCGAGCGCCCGCGCCAGCTCGGTCTTGCCGACGCCGGTCGGGCCGAGGAAGATGAAGCTGCCGAGCGGCCGGTTCGGATCCTGCAGCCCGGCCCGCGCGCGGCGGATCGCGTTGGCGACGGCGGCGATCGCCTCGTCCTGGCCGACGACCCGCTGCGTGCAGGCGCTCTTCCATCTGCAGCAGCTTCTGGATTTCGCCTTCCATCAGCCGGCTGACCGGGATGTGGGTCCAGCGGCTGACGACCTCGGCGATGTCCTCCTCGTCGACCTCCTCCTTCAGCATCCGGCTGGCTCTTCTGCAGTCTCGGCGAGGCGCGCCTCCTCCTCGCTGATGCTTGCGCTCGAGCTCCGGCAGGCGGCCGTACTGCAGCTCCGAGGCCTTGGCGTAGTCGCCGGCCCGCTGGGCCTGCTCGATCTCGAGCCGGACCTGCTCGAGCTCCTCCTTGAGCGTCGCGGCCCGCCTGGATCGCTTCCTTCTCCTGCTGCCAGTGCGTCGTCAGCCGCGCCTTGCTCTTCCTTGAGGTCGGCCAGCTCCTTCTCGAGCTTCTGCAGCCGCTCGACCGACGCCTTGTCCGTCTCCTTGCGCAGCGCCTCGCGCTCGATCTCGAGCTGCATGATGCGGCGCTCGACCTCGTCGAGCTCGGCCGGCATCGAGTCGATCTCCATGCGCAGCCGCGACGCCGCCTCGTCGATCGAGGTCGATCGCCTTGTCGGGCAGGAAGCGGTCGGAGATGTAGCGGTTCGAGAGCACCGCCGCGGCGACCAGCGCCGCGTCCTTGAACTTGACGCCGTGGTGGATCTCGTAGCGCTCGCGCAGGCCGCGCAGGATGCTGATCGTGTCCTCGACGGTCGGCTCGCCGACCATCACCGGCTGGAAGCGGCGCTCGAGCGCCGCGTCCTTCTCGATGTGCTTGCGGTATTCGTCGAGCGTCGTCGCGCCGATGGTGTGCAGCTCGCCGCGGGCGAGCATCGGCTTGAGCATGTTCGAGGCGTCCATCGAGCCTTCGGCGGCGCCGGCGCCGACGACCGTGTGCAGCTCGTCGATGAACAGGATCGACCTGGCCCGGCCGAGTCGGTGACTTCCTTGAGGACCGCCTTCAGGCGCTCCTCGAACTCGCCGCGGTACTTGGCGCCGGCGACCAGCGCGCCCATGTCGAGCGCGACGATCGCTTGTTCTTCAGCCCTTCGGGCACGTCGCCGCGGACGATCCGCTGGGCCAGCCCTTCGACGATGGCGGTCTTGCCGACGCCCGGCTCGCCGATCAGCACCGGGTTGTTCTTGGTGCGGCGCGACAGCACCTGGATGACGCGGCGGATCTCCTCGTCGCGGCCGATGACCGGATCGAGCTTGCCCTTGCGGGCGAGCTCGGTGAGGTCGCGGCCGTAGCGCTCGAGCGCCTGGTAGGTGCTCTCCGGGATTCTGGCTGGTGACGCGCTGCGAGCCGCGCACCGCCGTCAGCGCCTGGAGGATCGCGTCCTGCGTGATGCCGCGCTGCTGGAGCAGCCGCGCCGACGGCGACGTCGGCCGCCTTCGGCGGCGATCGCGACGAAGCAGGTGCTCGGTGCTGACGTACTCGTCCTTCAGCCGCTCGGCCTCCGCCTCGGCGGCGTCGGTCACCTGCCGCAGGCGCGGCGACAGCCCGGGCTGCGACGCCGCCGTGCGCGCGAGGGCAGCTTCTGCAGCTCGGCGCGTACCGCGGCCGCGACGGCGGCCGGGTCGGCGTTCATCTTCCGGAGGATCTCCGGGACGATGCCCTCGCGCTGCTCGACGAGCGTCAGCAGCAGGTGCTCCGGCGTCGATCTGCGGGTGTCCTTCGCGGTCGGCGAGCTGCTGCGCCGCGGCGACCGCTTCCTGGGCCTTCTCGGTGTACTTGTTGATGTTCATACGGCTTCGCTCTCGGCTGTCCGGTTCAGCTCCGTCGGCTTCGCGCTTGCAGTTTTTCAGTGCGATCTGTTCGAGCTTCTTCAGCGCCTCGTAGTGCTCGCGCTGTTCCGGGCGTCAGCGTGCGGGGAGCTGGACCTCGACCGTCGCGTAGAGGTCGCCGCGCTCGTCGGGCTTGCCGACCGCCGGCATGCCGTGGCCCTTCAGCCGGAAGACCTGGCCGTTCTGCGTCGTCTCCGGAATCTTGAGGCGCACCGTCGCCGGTGATCGTCGGCACCTGCGCCTCGCCGCCGAGCACCGCGGTCGTGACCGGCACGGCGACCTTGGCGTGGAGGTCGTTGCCCTTGCGCTCGAACACCGGGTGCGGCTTGAGGCGGACGCGCAGGTAGAGATCGCCCGAGGCGCCGCCGCTGCCGCCCGTTCCCCTTCGCCGGCGGCGCGGACGCGCGAGCCGTCCTTGACGCCGGCCGGAATGCGGACGTCGACGGTGCGCGCGTGGCCGCCCTGCTTGATCGAGACGCGGCGCGTCGCGCCGTGAAACGCGTCCTCGAGCGTCAGCTCGACCTCGTGCTCGATGTCGCGCCCCTTCTGCGACCGCGGCGCCCGCGCCCTGCCGCGCGGCCGTCCGCCCTCGCGCGCCGCCGCCGCCGCCGAAGAAGGTGCGGAAGAAATCGGAGAACGGGTCCTCGTCGCCGAAGATCTCGTGCATCTCCTCTTCGCTCATCGTGCGGTAGCCGCCCGGGCCGCCGCCGGTGTTGATGTTCCACGCGCCGCCGCCCGGCGCGCCGCACCGAACGGCGAGCCGCCCGGGAACCCCTGGCCCTGCTGCTGCGCCTGCTCGTACAGCCGCCAGTTGGCGCCGAGCTCGTCGTACTTCCGGCGCTTCTCGGGGTCGCCGAGCACCTCGTAGGCCTCGTTGATTTCCTTGAAGCGCGCCTCGGCCGCCTTGTCGCCCGGGTTGACGTCAGGGTGGTGCTTCCGCGCCAGCTTGCGGTACGCCTGCTTGATTTCCTTGTCGGACGCCGTCTTGGCGACGCCGAGCGTCGGGTAGTAGTCCTTGAATTCCATATGCTCGTCCTCGGATCGTCACGTTCGACCGACGGCCGAGCCCGCGCGCCTACAGCCCGACCATTCCCACGCATGCGCTCAGCTCGCCGCGCGCCTGCCGTCGGCGGGCACCCGCGCCGCCCGGATCCGTCTTGACGAGCGGGCGGAGCCGCTGCACCGACTCGGCAATCGACAGCAGCCGCTGCACGCCGGCCAGGTTCACGCCGACGTCGTCCACCAGATGCTTGATCAGCCGGAGCCGCTCGAGCTCGTCGCGCGAGTAGACCCGCATGCTGCCGATCGTCCGCGTCGGCCGGACCAGGCCGAGCCGCTCGTACTTGCGCAGCGTCTGCGGGTGCATGCCGAGCAGCCGCGCCGCCATGCTGATAAAGTAGAGGTCGTGTCGATCGCCATGGCCTGGCTTCCACGTCGCAGACCCGGCGCCTGATCCGAATGTAGGACCTTGATACGGGCCGTGTCAAGGTCAGCGCCGCATCCCGATGGACGTCCACGCCACAGACTTCCTCACCATCGCGCTGCTCGTCGTCCTCGAGGGACTGCTCAGCGCCGACAACGCGCTGGTGCTGGCGATTCTCGTCCTCGGCCTGCCGCGCCGAGCAGCAGCAGAAGGCGCTCCGCTACGGCATCCTCGGCGCCTTCGTCTTCCGGACCCTGGCGACGCTGCTGGCGCGTGCACCTGCTCGCAGGTCGCCTGGGTCAAGCTGGTCGGCGCGGCTCTACCTGCTGTACCTCGTCTGGCAGCACTTCTTCGGCGGGGGAGACGACGGCGAACGCGGCGGGCCGTCAAGCCGGCGCGGCCGTGGCTCGGGCTGTCGCGCCTTCTGGGCGACGGTCGTCAAGGTCGAGCTGACCGACATCGTCTTCGCCGTCGACTCGATCCTGGTCGCGGTCGCGATGTCGCCGAAGACGCTGGGTCATCATCACCGGCGGCATCCTCGGCATCGTCGCGATGCGGCTGGTGATCGGCCAGCTGCTGGCCTGGTGCGCCGCTATCCGGCGCTGGTCGACGGCGCGTTCGTCATCATCGGCTGGGTGGCGACTCAAGCTGCTCGATCGAGTACCTGCAACGCGATGGGCTGGACCAGCATCCACATCAGCAAGTGGCTGTCGTTCGGGCTGATCGTCGTGATCTTCGGGGTCGGCTACGTCTACGCCAGGCGACAGGGACCGGTCGAAGATGCCGACGCCGGTGCCGGCGATCCTGCCGGGCGGGTCCGACGGCACGCCGCGGTGACAGCGCTTTACTTGATCGTCAGCTCGAGCGTCTTCGCGTCCCCTTCGTCCAGCGCGACGGTCGTGGCCGAGCGCTTGAGGCGCTCCAGCACCTCCGGGTCGCCCCACTCGCCCTGCGGAAGATAGTCGACCGCCGCGGCGTAGTAGGTGCCGGGAGGCAGCCCCTTGATCGCGAAACCGCCCGTCCTGATTCGGCCGCGTCCCGACGACCCAGCGGGTGGCGGGAAAGAGCCAGCGCTGCGGGTCGTCCGCGAACAGCACGACGGTGTAGTCCATGACCGGCCGGCCGGCCGGCCCGGTGACGCGGCCCGAGACGTCGGTAATCTTCGAGGTGAGCGTCACCTCCAGCCCGGCGACGTCGCCGCCCTTGAATTCCATGCCGGCATCGGTGATGTCGACGCCGCTGGCGTGAACCGACTTCAGCATCCAGCCCGGAGGCAGGCCCATCGGACGAATCAGCCGAACCCCGGTGAGGCCGCGGAGCTCGAACGCGCCGTCGGCCTTGACTACCGTGAGCGCGTTGCGATCGAAGCTCGGCACGTCAGGGAGCGCCGGCAGCGCGGCGAGTCTCACCGAGCCGGAGACGCGCGGAGACGTACCGCCTTCGAAGATCACCTGACCGGTGGCCGTCGCCCCCTTTGAGGTGATGATCGCCAGGCTGGACAGATCTTCCGCAGCCGACCGTGATCGGGATCGAGGCCGACTCCATGTCCGGTCCCTCGCCGCCGCCGATCCGCGCCGTCATCGTCATGTTGTCGCCGTCCGCCCGAAGTCGTGAACTGCACGGCGTGAACCTGGAGGATGTAGTCGCCCGGCGCGAGTCCGGCAAGCGTGAAGGCCCCGGCTGGACCGGTGCGCGCGTTGCCGTTCATGATCCCGAGGAACCCGACGTCACCGCGGGGATGGATCGTCACCATCGATCCCTGGGCCGGCTTGCCCTGCGAGGTGATGACGGTGCCGCTGATCCGGGCGAGGCGGACCGGCGTGAGCGCGAAATCGATGCCCTGCGCTTCCTGCCCGACCGCGACGGTGATCTTCTGGGCGTCGGCCGCCGTCGCGGTACCCGGAAAGTACGTCGGCGCGTAGCCGGCGGCCGGCTGACTGCCGGGCGGCGGGGACGCGGCGCCGCTCATCGACGCGATGTTCATCTCCATCGCCGCCGCATCCGGCACCGTCGCGCTGACGTAGTAGTCGCCGGGGGAGAGCCCGTACAGCCGGAACTGGCCGAGATCGTTGGTCCGCGAGCTGCCGGCGATGGGCTGGAGGCGCCGCCGGCCGCTGGCCCACACCGACCGCATCGTCGTCACCATGGCTTCGGCGATCGGTTCCCCGAACTCGTCGAGAACCCGGCCGGCGATGACGCTGCCGCGCGGCAGGGTGATGTCGGCCCCCTGGACCTGCTGTCCGGCGGTCAGATCGATCGCGGTGCCCCCCTCGAACGGCCGCCGCTGACCGTACTGAATCGACACGAAGCCCGGCTTCGAAGCGAACAGATTGACGTGCCCGGCCGGCAGCCCTTCGAACGCGAAGCGCCCGTTCTGGTCTGTCAGCGCGAGCCGCGACCCGACCTCAGGGCCGTTCAGCCGGACCTGCGCCCGCCGCAGCCCGGCGCCGGTCTCGGCCGAGACAACGCGTCCCCGAATCCTGGCGGTGCCGGTTTTGACCGGCTGCCGGCCCATGCCGAAAGCGCCCATCGGCATCGGCGGACCATCCTGGTCGCCGCTGATGATGATGCGCTCCTGCGCGGCGGCCGACGCCACGAGGAGCAGGAGACAGAAGCCGACGATGGGAAAGGGGCGCATAATGCCTCTCGCTCCAGCTTCCAGCTTCCCGTGCCAGTGACCAGTTCACGATGCCAGCTTCCCGCTCAGTGGCTACCGGCAACTGGCCCATATCCACAGCCCCTCAGCTTCAAGGCGGTGCTTCCAGCGGGAGGCCGGAAGCTGGAAGCGGGAAGCTGGCAACCGTCATCCACAGGCCACTATTTCCACCGGCCTCGTACCCGCATACCGTCGCACCGTCGTCTGGACCGCGTCCGCCAGGGTCTCGATGAACCTGGGATGGCTGTTGACGGCGCCCGGCCCGGGCCATCGGCAGGCCGATCTCGCGGCACACGCGCCGCGGCCTCGATGTCGAGGTCGTAGAGCACTTCGATGTGATCGCAGAGGAAGCCGACCGGGCAGAGGACCGCGGCCGCCAGCCCGTTGGCGTGTTCGCTCGCGCAGATAATCGCAGACGTCCGGGCCGAGCCACGGATCTTCGGGCCGGCCGCTCCGGCTCTGGTAGACGAGCGACGAAGTCGGTCGTGCCGAGGCGTGCCGGCGATCGGCGCGAGCTGACTCGTCCAGCTGGCGCTGGTACGCGATCGCGCGCGGCCATCGACTGCCGGGATGCTGTGGGCCGTGAAGACGAGCGCGCGCCCGATCGCGGAGCTCCGCCGGCAGCTTCGCGCGTCGCGCCTGCAATCGTGCTCGGCGTTGGCCTCGATGAACCCGGGATCGGTGTGCCAGTCGCCGACGTAGATGACCTCGACGTCCGCCAGCCCCTGGTCGCGGCAGGCTGGCGCGCGCCGCCGCGACGTTCTCGCGGTACTGCGTGCAGCTCGAGTAGCTGCGCTGCGCGCGCGGCAATCAACCCGACGGCGCGGCGGATGCCGTCGCGCGACATCCGCGCGCAGCGTGTCCGTCAGATAGGGATCCCAGTTGCGCATGCCGAGATAGACCGGCAGCGGCGAGCGCCGTCCGCGCCGAGCCGCGCCTCGAGCGCCTCGGCCTGCGCGCGTCGTCAGCGCCGTCAGCGGCGAGACGCCGCCGAAGAGCTCGTAGTGGTGCGCCACTTCCTCGACCCGCTCCGGCGCGACGCGGCGGCCGCGCAGCACGTTGGCCAGAAACGGCCGGACATCGTCCGGACCCAGCGGGCCGCCGAACGCAATCATCAGCACGGCATCGAACGGAGGAGTCGCGGCCACGGGTTGCCTGCGATTATAACGATATAGTCGATGGCCATGTCCTCGACGCCCCCGGAAACGTCCAGCATCTCCGGACCCCCCTCCGCCGCTCCGCGCGCGCTTCTCGGGCTCTCGCGCCCGATCTGGCTGATCGGCTGGGTCAGCTTCTTCACCGACATGGCGAGCGAGATGGTCTATCCGCTCCTGCCGCTGTTCCTGACCCACGTGCTCGGCGCCGGGGCGATGTCCCTGGGCGTCATCGAAGGGGCCGCGGAGGCGGCCAACAGCGCGTTGAAGATTCTGTCCGGCCGCTGGTCCGACCGCTCGAAATCGCCGAAGAAGCTCGTCCTCCTCGGCTACGGCCTGGCGTCGGCGGTGCGCCCGCTCATCGCGGTCGCGCAGGTGTGGCCGCAGGTCCTCGCCATCCGCTTCACCGATCGTCTCGGCAAGGGTATTCGCGGCGCGCCGCGGGATGCGATGCTTGCCGACCTGGCGCCGGCGGCGGCGCGCGGGAGGGTGTTCGGATTCCACCGGGCGATGGACCACGCCGGCGCGGTCACCGGCCCGCTGCTCGCGGCCGCGTTCCTGTACTTCTACCCAGGCCAATATCGTCCGCTCTTTGCCCTCACCGTCGTTCCCGGCCTCATCGTCATGTTCTTCATCCTCCGGATTCCGGAGACGCCGCGGGCGGTGGACGCGGGCGCGAAGGGCGGGGCGGCGGCGCCGACGGGAAGCCCGTGGAATCTGGGGAGCCCGTTCTACCAGGCGATCGCCGTGATCTTCCTGTTCTCCCTCGGCAACGCCAGCGATGCTTTTCTGCTCCTGCGGCTGAGCGACCTCGGTGTGCCGGCGTTCTGGATTCCGCTCCTCTGGTCCGCCCTCCACGTCGTCAAGTCGTCGTCCTCCTTCATTGGCGGCTCGCTGTCGGACCGCTTCGGCCGCCGCGGCTTGATCGCGCTCGGGTGGGTCGTCTACGCCGCGGTCTACGCCGGGTTCGGCTTCTCGACCTCGCTGCCGGTCGTCATCACCATCTTCCTGGCCTACGGCCTGTATTTCGGACTCACCGAAGGGGCCGAGAAGGCCTGGGTCGCCGACATGGCGCCGGCGACGCTGCGCGGGACGGCGTTTGGCGTTTACAACGCCGCGCTCGGCATCGGCACCCTGGCCGCCAGCCTGTTGTTTGGCGTCATCTGGACCGAGATCTCCCCGCGCGCCGCGTTCCTGACCGGCGCCGCCCTCGCGCTCGCCGCCTCCATCCTCATTTTCCTCCCCAAAAGGGGGACACTCATCTTTACGGTAAGTCGTTGAAACCATTGGGCAAGTTCTCAAGATCTGCGGTATCGTGAATGTTCCGCGGAGCGCCGTCAGCCGATACCACAGCTGCATGACCAGGATTCTTGTGACCAATGACGACGGGGTGCATTCCGAGGGCATTCATGCCCTGGCGGAGGCGCTCGCGGCGCTTGGCGAGGTGACGGTCGTGGCGCCGCACATCGAGGCCAGCGCGATCGGCCATGCGCTGACGCTGCGCCGGCCGCTGCGGATGGAGCAGCTTCGCGAGCGGCGTCTACGACGTCGACGGCACGCCGACCGACTGCGTCAACATCGCGATGACGCAGATCTTCGACGGGCAGCCCGATCTGGTCGTCTCCGGCATCAACAAGGGCTACAACCTCGGCGACGACGTGACGTATTCGGGGACGGTGGCCGGGGCGTTCGAGGGCTGCGCTGCTGGGCGTGCCGAGCATCGCGGTGTCGCTCGAGCGGACGCGCGGGGGCTACGACTTCTCCCATGCGGCGGCGGTGCGGCGTCGCTGGCGGAGGCGGTGCTCGAGCGCGGCCTGCCGGCGCGGACGTTTCTCAACATCAACGTGCCGACGGGGCCGCCGCAGGGCGTGCGCGTGACGGTCCAGGGCAAGCGCAATCATGTCACCGTGGTGGCCGGAGCGCATCGACCCGCGCGGCCAGGCGTACTACTGGATCGAGGAGGGGGAGAACGACTGGGAGCCGCACGACCGGTCGGACTACCAGGCGGTGCGCGACGGCTACGTGTCGGTGACGCCGCTGCAGCCCGACCTGACGGCACATCGAGGCGCTTGGCGGCGGTCGGAGGCGCTGAACAGATTTGGTGACTGAAGCCGGGGTTGAGGTAGAATAGCCGTTCACGCTCTGTCGGGGCGTGGCTCAGCCTGGTAGAGCACTCGGTTCGGGACCGAGGGGTCGGAGGTTCGAATCCTCTCGCCCCGACCAAAATTTCTCAATAGAAATGGCCCTCGATCGACCGTCATGGTCGGTTGAGGGCCTTTTTTATTGGCGATGCTCGCGACCGACCGGCAGGTCGTCAAAAACGCCAGTTCGCTCCACTCACACGTCCGACGCACGTGCAGGCAGGCCCGACCAGAGCTCCGAATTGCCACTGAAGAGATCGTGCTGGCGTGCCGGGATCGGATCGCAGGAAGGATGTTGTGCGTCTGATTCCAGCTCTCCTTGCATTTGGGTTCACCGCTGCGTTGCATGCCAGCATACCTACAGGCTCCATCGACGACTTCATCGAGAGCGAGATGCCGGTCTCCGGCGTTCCCGGTTTGGCCTATGCCGTAGTGGCTGCTGGCGAGATCGAGACGGTTGGCGCGCGCGGGGTCGTCAGGATGGGTGGCGACAAGGCAGTCACGCCGGACACACCCTTCAATACCGGCTCGATCTCCAAGAGCTTTACGGCGCTGGCGGTGATGCAACTGGTCGAGGCGGGCAGGGTCGGCCTGGATACCGAAGTTTCGCACTATCTCGCCGTTTTCTCCGGCCAGCCCGGCGGGGCGATCACGATCCGCCAGCTGCTCAGCCACACGAGCGGGTTGTCCACCTTCCAGGGGAACCTCTCAGATGAGGACAACACCCCGGACAAGGATGCCCTGGCGCGCCGGGTCGAGCAGCAGGCAGGGGTGACGCCCGTCTACCAACCTGGCGACAAGTGGGAGTATTCGAATTTGAACTACCAGATTCTTGGTCGCCTGATCGAAGTCGTCAGCGGGCAGACGTACCAGTCCTTCATTGCAACCAACATCATGGCGCCTGTGGGCATGACGCACAGCTTTGTCTCTGATGGAGAGATCCACGACGGCATGGCGTCAGGGCACAGACCCTGGTTTGGCTCCAAACGGCCGTTGGCCGTAAATCATACCGATCCTGGCACGGCTCCCCAAGGTGGGATCATCGCCAGCGCCAGCGATCTCGCGCGCTACCTGCTGATGATGATGAATGGCAAAGACGATGTCCTCAGCGCCAAGGGCAAAGCCGCCATGATGCGCCCGGCCAGCAAGGCCTCGCCCTTCTACGGCTTCGGGTGGTTTGTGGATACAGAAAAAGGAACCGTCTACCACACCGGGAATAGCGTCGGCTACGAATCGCTCGCGACGATGGTCCCGGCAGAGAAGAAGGGGGTGGTCGTGCTGGTCAACGCCGGCAGCGGAATCGGCTTTGGGGAAACGATGCAGCTCCGCAACGGCATCGCGGCCCGGGCGCTCGACCTCGATTACGATGGCGAGGGGTCCCGGTTGTCCCTGAAAGCATTGTTCATCACTTTGGTGCTCCTGCCGGTCATGTTCCTGCTCAGCATGATCTGGGCATGGCGTCACCGCCGCGAATTGCGCGCCAAGTCGGGCAGTCTCGGGCTGTTCAGCCTGTGGTTCCCGTTGCTCACCACGCTGGGCTCGGCCTGGGTCGTTTTCAGCCTCATGCCGGGCTGGGTCGGCGCATCATTCGGCACCCTCAACCTGTTCGAGCCCGATCTTGGTGTGACGTTGATCGCGATCGCAGCGACCGGAGTGCTGTGGGCCGTCTTCAGGCTTGGCGTGGCCTACAGCGGTAAATCTGTCCCGGCCTGATCGCGAGAATCCCTCTCATAAACCCCTGCCGTTCCTCGAGAGGGTGGAGGCTGGAGGTTTTGCCTCGCCACGTCGAGCCACTCAGGCGGGGCCTCCGGCATCGCAGCCACGCTCGCACATCGGTCTTAAAGAACAAGATAGCCAGGATCGTCACGCCGAGCGGCTGACTCAGCAGGCTGACGCTGAGGTTGCCGGTGTAGGCAACGAAGACGCCGCCGCAGAGCTGACCTGCCGGAGTGTTTTTCGGGCCAGGTTGCTACTGGAACTCAGTTTCAGTTCGATAGCCAGCGAGTGTACGTTCTCTAACCATCACCGTTACCTATCGCGGCCCGCGCCGCTATCGCTTCACCGGGGTAAACGACAGGGTGCGGCTGAAGAACGGCATCACGTGCTCCTGGAAGCGAACCGCCACGTCGCTGGTGTGCGTCCCGGCGTACATCTCGAACGTGTTGGCGATGCCGTACTGATCGAGCACGTCGTGCAGCTTGCCGGCGTCGGCGCGCAGGCCGTCCTGGTCGCCGACGTCGATCGCGATCGCGCGATAGCGGCGCAGCCCGGAAAGATATTGGTCGATGAACGCCAGCGGGGCGTTGGCTGTCCACTTCGCGAGGACCGCCGCCGCGTTGTCCCCGATCGGCAAATCGAGATAGAGCGGCGCGTTCTTCGGGTTCGGCGACCACGCCGCCGCCGACGCCAGCTGCGCGCGCAGCCCGAACGGCAGCTTCGCCGCATCCGCTGCGGTCTTGACGGCTGCCAATGGGTCCTGGCCCGTCGGGTTGTTGCCGCCGGCCGCGCCGCGCCCGCCGCCGGGCCCGCGCGGTGACAGGCAGCATGGACTCATGATGTAGAGGCTGCCGAACACGTCCGCGTGCTTCATGCCGATACGGGTCGCGCCGTAGCCGCCCATGGAGTGGCCGACCAGGCCGCGGCTGTCGCGGCTGGGGATCGTGCGATAGTGCGCGTCGATGTAACGACACCACGTCGTGCGCGACGTAGTTCTCGAAATCGCCGGTGGTCACCGAACTCGAATACATCGAGCCGTTGTGCACGGTCTTCGAATCCGGCAGCACGACGATCATCTCGCGCGCCCCCTTGGCGAATGCTCCCTCGATGGTCTGCGGCACGTGGATCTCCTTGCGTCCACTGCTCCGCGCCGATCGAGTAGCCGTGCAGCGCGTAGACGACAGGGTAGCGCAGCGTCCGGTTCTGGTTGTAGCCCGGCGGCAGAAAGACGATGGCCTCACGGTCGACGGCGTTTCCCTCCAGATTGCCTTCGAGGGCCGGGCCGTGGATTTTGATCCGCTCGACGATCGCCGGACGCGCGCCGACGACCACGTCGGGGACGTTCGTCTTGACCTGGGCGACAGCCGCGAGCGAGCCGAGCATCGCGGCGGCCGCGAACGCGAGAACGGTGACGCGACTTCTTGACACGGTCATGCCTTTCATATCGATGCCACCTGAGTGCGGCCGACAAGCCTCCGAAACGAACACAAGGAAAAGCGATTGTATGCCCAGGAGTGCGACGCGTGTTGCGAATGTCGGAACGACCCGCCGCGCCAGCGTCGTGGTCGCGCGCCCGGTTCGTGCCATCACCAGACTCGATGCCCTGTTGGTCTTGATCTCGGTCGCCTTGTCAGGTAATGTCACGCGCCTGAGATGAAGTGGAGTATCGCAGTGGCCGCCGCGTGTCTCCTCGCCGTTCCAATCGCGGCCCTCGACGGCCAGCCGGGTCTCCACGACCCGTCGACGGTGATCGCTGAGGGCGGCAAGTACTACGTCTACGCCACGGGCGCCGGCCTGCCCGTGTCCATCTCGGATGACGGCTGGACGTGGCGGCGGGCGGGCCGCGTCATGACGGCTGTGGCCGGCGGGAAGCCCGGCCCCGGCGTGATCGCGCGCGGCGGCAACAACACCTGGGCGCCGGACGTCATCCGCGTCGGCGACAAATACTTCCTCTATTACTCGGCGCCTGGAGCGCAGCCGAAGTCGGCGATCGGCCTGCTGGTCGGGCGGACGCTCGACCCCGAGTCGCCCGACTACAAATGGGAAGACGCGGGACCCGTGGTCTGGTCCGACGGCGTCGAGGACAGCAACGCCATCGATCCCGGGGTCTTCCGCGACCCGACCAACGGCACGCTGTGGCTGACCTACGGCTCCTACTTCGGCTATATCCGTCTCGTCGAGCTGAACCCGAAGACCGGCAAGCGCCTGTACCCCGATCGGAAGCCGGTCAACATCGCGATCAACTCCGAAGCGTCGATCATGATCTCCCGCGATGGCTGGTACTACCTGCTCGTCACCCACGGATCCTGCTGCGCGGGGGCGAACTCCACCTACAACATCCGCATGGGCCGGGCGAAGAAGGTGACCGGCCCGTTCCTCGACAACATGGGCATCGACATGCTGCAGGGGGGCGGCAACGCTGTTCCTGGGCTCGGGCGGCCGCTATGTCGGCCCCGGGCACTTCGGGCTGCTCGACCTGGGCGACGGCGTCGAGAAGTTTTCCTGCCACTACGAAGCCGACCTCGATCGCGGCGGCGTCAGCGTGCTCGACATTCGGCCGCTGCTATGGCGCGACGGCTGGCCCGTGGCTGGCGAGAATCTCAGGGCCGGCACATACGAGATCGAATCGGCACGCACCGGCACGGCGCTGGAGCTCGCCGTCCAGGGGCTGCCGGTCGGCGGCTTCCGCGGCCGCGGCGGTCGTGGCGCACCCGGGGCAGGAGGTCCACCGGCGGCAGGCCGCGGCATCGCACCCGATGCGGCCGGGCGTGGCGCCGGAGCCAGCGCGGACGCACCAGCTGCACCGCCCATTCCGCCGCAACCGGCGTCGCAGGTTTCGGCGAGCTGGCCGTCAGGGCCGACCGACGTCCGCCTGTCCCCCTACATGCTGCAGGCACAGCAGAAGTGGACGATCGCGCCGGCCCCCGACGCCGGCGGCTACCCAGGTTCCCCGTTCTTCCGGATCACGATCGCAGGAACGGAACGCACCCTTGCGGCAACCGAGGATCGGGAACTGGTCGTCCTGCCGGCATTCACCGGCGCGCCAGAGCAACTGTGGCGCATCGATCAGCTCGCCGACGGCACCTATCGCCTGATGCCGAAGGCAGTCCCGAACGGCAAGGAGCCGCTGGCGCTGTCCGCCGTCGGCAGCAGCATGCCGACGCTCGGCAGGTTCGACCGCCAGAGCGATCGTCAACGCTGGCATCTCAAGACGCCGTGAGCCGCCGTACCCGCAGCGTCGGCTTCGGCACGGTGCAGCTGGCGCTCGTCGCCGCGCTCTGGACTGCGGCGCCGCTCGTTTCTCGTCTCGCCGCCGCACTTCAAGACGATCGAGCAGGGGCGCGACTGCCGGCGGCCTCGCTGACGCGGCCCTCGTCCGCAGTCAAGCCGACCGACGCGAACGGCTTCATCCAGCGCTGGCTGCTGCTCGAGCCGGTTCGCATCCCGCCTCAGCTCACGCAGGCAGCGGTGCGGGCTGCGGTCGAGAAGGACTTTCCCGTGGCGCCGACGCGGCTCCCTGACGATGGGGAGCCGCTCACACTGGGAGACGCTCAACTCGCCTGGCACGCGGTCGACACCGTCAACTACAACGTCAACCTCTATCATTTCGCGTACGCGCTGAACAAGCCGACGACGAACGTGCTCTTCTGGGCGCTCACCGTCGTCCACTCACCGCGCGAGATGAACGGACTGCGCCTGGCCATCGGCTCGAATGCGGCGTCGGTATGGTGGGTCAACGGCGAGGAAGCGACCGCGCTCTACAACGACCGCCAGACGGTCATAGACGACGGGGTGTCGAAGCGGCTGACGTTGCACAAGGGGGCGAACGTGATCCGCGCTGCGATTCTGAACGCCGGCGGCGCAACGGACTTCTGCGCGCGCTTTCTCGACGAGAACGCTCAACCCGTCAAGGCGCTCACCGTCACGCTGACCAGCCGGTAATCGGCGCGAGTCGGAAACGAGAAGGCACAGGAAGCCGACGGAGGCACGGCCGCGGTCATGCTGCGCCTGCTTCTCCATGTCGCCGATGTTGCGGCGGCAGCGCGTTGCAGCCGCTGCCGGCCCGGAGCGCGGCCTACAGCTTGCGAAGGTAGGCCAGCAGGGCGGCGCGCTCCTCGAGCGTCGGACGACGGTCGAAGTGGACGCCGTCGGTGCTGGCTGCCGGCGGCACCACGCCCGGCGGCGCCGCCACCTCGACGCGCTTGAAGAACTCGATGTAGTGATCGACTACCTCTTCGAGCGTCGCGGCGCTGTTGTTGTGGAAGTAGGGGGCGGTCTGGCTGATGCCGCGCAGACCCGGCGTATCGAGCTTGTTCCAGTCGTCCTGTGCCGGCGGCCCGCCGACGAAGCCGGTCAGAAGCGCGCGCCCCGGATCGGAACTGGTGCGGCGGAT
This sequence comes from uncultured Acidobacteriota bacterium, assembly GCA_963750475.1. Classification (GTDB taxonomy): domain Bacteria; phylum Acidobacteriota; class Vicinamibacteria; order Vicinamibacterales; family 2-12-FULL-66-21; genus JALZOC01. The sequence continues at coordinate 2,923,572 of CAVVQQ010000002.1, read as the reverse complement.
CTTGCTGCCGTTGGCCAGCGTTATCTCATAGGTCCGGGCGTTGCGCGCCAGCCGTGCCGGACAGGCCGCGAACACGAACCGCGCCGGCGTGACGGTATCCACCGGCCGCGGACACTGGGTCGAGATGTCGTGGAAACGCACGACAGGGGTCTGCGCGGTCGACTGTCCAGGTCCCCCGTGGCACTGTGAGCAGGCGCGCTCGAAGACGACCTTGCCGGCCTGCTCGAGCTCGTTGAGCCGGGGATCCGGATCGGGCAGCGGCGCCGCTCCCTCCCTCACGGCATCGGCCAGGGCGCGGACGCGATGGCTCGTGAACATCACCCGCTGAAACGACGTCAGATCGTCGAGCAGCCCCGGCGGCGGCGCCTGCTGGACCTGGGCGTGATTGGTGAGCGCGCCGAGCGCCTGCTCCTGCAGGGTCCCGAACCTCCCGTCGAGCTGATATCCGCCGAATTCATTCGGTCCCCGTGCCCACGGATTGACATCGTCGGGCCCGGTGAGCGCGACGTCGTTGACGGTCGGCACGCTTCGCCAGACGTCCGCGACGGTCTCAGCGGACGGTGCATTGGTCGCCGGATCGATCAGCCGGATGTTCGACGGCAGCGGCAGGATCACCCGCACCAGGCCGTTCTGGCGGAGATTGCTGAAGTCGGCCGCGGCGTCGCCGCTCGTCCGGAAGTCATCCGCGTCAATCGGCCGGAACAGCGGATCGTCCGCGTCCGGGCGGCGCGCCCGGCGGGCCTGCAGGCGCTGGAACCGCGCCTCGGCGTTGGCGGGAGAAAGCTGAAAGTGATCCTCCGCCATATGGCAGTCGGCGCACGCGCGCCCGTTGCCGTCCATCCCGGTCAGGCGGCGGTCGAAGAACGCCAGGAACCCCCGTGCGACCGCGTCGCAGGGCTCGCCGCCGCAGAGTGGATGGTGACGATCCGACTCGTCGCCGGCGCGTTCGTTCTGCGCCGGCGGGGCGTGGCGGTTCGTGCCGGCGGCCAGCAGCACGGACGACAGCAGCAGCAACCCGCCGCCGACCAGCAGTGAGGATGGTTTCACGGTGGACCTCCGGAAATGCCGTGTGGCGTTCACTACTGGATAAGGCGTCGTCGACCGCCGGAGTCTGCAGTGCCGGGCCAACCAATGGGTCCGCGCCTGACGATCTGCAGGTCATGAGGGCGTTTCGCGCCTTGAGAGGTAGGAGGTACGTGTGCCCTGCATGGAGAGCCCGGCAGCGCCGCGGCACTCGATTCTGCTGCTAGACTGGCCGGACTCCATGGCCGCGCGACCAGAACGACCGGACGGCGGCGAGGTCACGCAGTTGCTCCGCGCCTGGAGCGGCGGAGACGACGAGGCGTTCGACCGCGTGCTGCCGCTCGTCTACGAGGAGCTGCACCGCATGGCGGCACGCTATCTGGTCGGCGAGCGGTCGAACGTCAGCCTCCAGACCACGGCCCTGGTCAACGAGCTGTGCGTCCGGCTGCTTGGCTGGGATCCGGTCCGCTGGCAGAATCGCTCGCACTTCTTCGGCGTCTCGGCGCGCATGATGCGGCGCGTGCTGGTCGACATCGCGCGCCGGCGACGCGCCGAGCGCCGCGGCGGTCCGAACGCGATTCGCGTGCCGATTGACGACGTCGATGTCGCCGCCGCCGAGCCGGCCGCTGACCTGCTCGCTGTCGACATGGCGCTCGAACGGCTCGCCGCGGAAGATCCCCGCAAAGCCCTGGTCGTGGAGCTCCGCTTCTTCGGCGGCCTGTCGGTCGAGGAGACGGCGGAAGCGCTCCAGGTCTCGGTCCGGACCGTGCACACCGACTGGGCGCTGGCACGGGCGTGGCTGTACCGCGCGCTGAGCGCCGCGCATGCCCACTGACCGCTGGCACCGCCTCGAATCGCTGTTCGCCGAAGCGGCCGAGCAGCCCGCCAGCACGCGCGCCGCCTTCGTGGGCCGCGCCTGCGGGCCGGACGACAATCTGCGGCAGGACCTCCTGTCACTCCTCGCCGCCGCCGAGCGAACCGGCGACTTTCTCTGCACCCCGGCGCTCGACGTGTTCGCGCGTCAGGTCGTCCGGGAAGGGTGGACCGTGCAGCCTGGCGATCGGATCGGCGCCTACACGGTCGAGCGGCGCCTCGGCGCCGGCGCGGTCGGGGAAGTGTGGCGCGCCCGCGACGAGCGCCTGGCGCGCGACGTGGCGATCAAGCTGCTCCTGCCGCACCCGGCGAGCGGCGAGCGCGGCCGCGCCTTCGAGCAGGAGGCGCGCGCCGCCGGCACGCTCAACCACAACAACGTCCTGACCGTCTACGACGTCGGCGACTACGGCGGGGCGCCCTACCTGGTGACCGAGTGCCTGGAAGGGGAGTCGCTGCGCGCGCGGCTCGCCGCCGGCGCGCTGTCGGTCGACGCGGCACTGGACGTGGCGCTGCAAGTCGCGCGCGGCCTCGGCGCTGCCCATGCGCGCCACATCGTGCACCGCGACCTCAAGCCCGAGAACATCTTCCTGGCGCTCGACGGCCGGGTGAAGATTCTCGACTTCGGACTCGCGGCACTGCTCGACGCGCCGCCGCCAGCGCCCAACTCGCCAACGCCGGCCGCAGGCGAGATGCGAACGCTGGCCGCCGGAACGGTCGGCTACATGGCGCCGGAGCAGGTCATGGGCGTGGTTGTCGACCATCGCGCCGACATCTTCGCGCTCGGCGTTGTCCTCTACGAAATGCTGGCTGGGAGCCCGCCGTTCAGACAGGGGAGCGCGCTCGGCACCCTGGAAGCGTCCCTGCGAATCGAGCCGCCGGATCTGGCAGAGCGTGTTCCCGGGGTGCCGCCCGCGCTGGCGCGGATCGTCCGCCGCTGCCTCGCGAAATCGCCTGACGACCGGTTCGCAACGGTGGCCGCGCTCGAGACTGAGCTCGAGTCCTCGGTACGCGAGCGGACTTCAGCTTCGTCTGCCCGATGGCGCGCGCTCGTCCGTCGTCCGGCGATCCTCGTCCCCATCCTCCTGGCGATCGTCGCGATCGCCGCCGCGGCCTGGCAGTGGCATGAGGCGGCGTCCCGCGCCCGCTGGGCCCGCACCGTGGCGGCGCCGGAGATTCAACGCCTCTCGACCCGCGGCGAGTATGCGGAAGCATTCATCCTCGCGCGCCTGGCGATTGCCATCCTTCCGGACGACCCCCACCTGCGGCAGCTGTGGCTCGACCTCTCGGTGCCGGCGGTGATGCACACCGACCCGGAGGGAGCCGACGTCGCCTTCGCCGCGTATCGAGCGCCCGGCGGCTGGTCTACCCTCGGCCGGACGCCTCTCAACGGCGTTCGCATTCCGCGCACCCTGATCCGCCTGAGGGTTTCCAGGGACGGCTTCCAGCCGATCGAAGGCACCGGCTCCCCGGGCGCCCTGAACCGGTACCGGCTCGACCCTGCGGGGACGATTCCGCCGGGGATGGTGCGCGTCACCGGCGGCCGCGATCCGCTGCGGTTCGGAAGTGTCCCCGCCGTTGACGACTTCTGGATCGATCGGTTCGAGATCACCAACCGGCAATTCAAGGCCTTCGTGGACCAGGGCGGATACCGCAGACGCGACTACTGGCACGAGCCGTTCGTGGACGCTGGCAGGTCCGTTTCCTGGGAACAGGCCGTCAATCGATTTCGCGACGCGTCCGGACAGCCGGGCCCGGCCACGTGGACTGCCGGCAGCTATCCGGACGGACAGGCCGACTTCCCGGTCGGCGGCGTGAGCTGGTACGAGGCGGCCGCCTATGCGGCATTCGCCGGCAAGAGCCTGCCGACCATCTATCACTGGTATCGCGCCGCGGATCTCGGCCGCTTCTCCGACATCCTGGCGGTCAGCAACTTCGGCGGCAAGGGGCCGTCGCCGGTCGGCAGCCATGCCGGGCTCGGGCCGTTCGGCACCGTCGACATGGCCGGCAACGTCAAGGAATGGTGCTGGAACGCGCACCGCACCCAGCGCTATCTGCTCGGCGGCGCCTGGAACGAACCGATGTACATGTTTGCCGACGACGATGCGAGGGGGGCGTTCGAGCGCGCGCCGGAGTACGGCTTCCGGCTGGTGAAATACATCGCACCAGTGTCCGCCGCGGCGGCAGCACCCGTGCCGGTCGAGATCACGGGTCGCGGAAGTCCTGCGCGCAAGCCGGTCGGTGACGATGTCTTTGCCGCCTATCGGCGGCAGTATGCCTACGACGCGGGACCATTGAATGTCGCTCTCGAGGCGAGCGAGGACTCCGACGTCTGGGTGAAGCAGACCATCGCCTACGATGCGGCCTACGGCGGTGAACGCGTGCGGGCGTTCCTCTTCCTGCCGAAGACCGGTGCGCCGCCGTACCAGACGGTCATCTTCTTCCCCGCGGCTGACGCCTTCCAGCTCCGCTCCAGCCGCGACATGTCGCTCGCCGCCGCGGACTTCATCGTCCGAAGCGGCCGGGCGTTCATGTATCCCGTATACAAGGGAACCTACGAACGCGCCGCGCCGGACCAGACGGGGCCGAACGGCGAGCGCGATCTCAATGTCGCGTGGGCGAGAGACCTTGGCCGGACGATTGACTATCTCGAGACGCGGTCAGATATCGACCGGGCCCGACTGGCCTTCTATGGGGTGAGCGTGGGCGGCGACGCCGGGGTGATTTTGAGCGCCGTCGAACCGCGCCTGAGCACGACGATCCTCCAGGGCACCGCCGTTGGCGCCGCAACGATCCCCGAGCTCGATCTCGCGAACTACGCACCGCGCGTCCGCATCCCGGCGCTGATGTTGAACGGCCGGTACGACTTCGCCGCGCCACTCGACACCCAGCAGCGGCTGTTCTCCCTGCTGGGCTCGCGTCCCGATCAGAAGCGCCACGTGGCGTTCGACACGGGGCACGCCTTGCCGGTCGAAGCGGTGGCGGGGGAGATCGCTTCCTGGCTCGATCGCTTTCTTGGTCCGGTCGCCGTCAAGGGCGGCTAGCCGGACCTGTTGACTTCCGCGGGGGACGACAGCCATCAGAAGCCGCGCCGTCCGCGACCCCTACCGCCGCCATTCCCGTCGGGACGGCTGATCGACGTGGCGGACAGATCGAGGCCGATGCCGAACGTCGCGGCCAGGCCGTCGGCCTGCTTCTCGGGCGCGAGCGTCAGCCCCGGACCGCCGTCGCGGAAGATGCCGTCATTCTGATTCCTCGTCTGCCGCTGGCCGTGCGCCGCGTACGGCGTTCCGGCATGGATCACATCAGTCAGCGCATCGTCGAAGAACAGCTGCGAGGTGAACTGGTACGCCCCGGCGGAGACCGCCGTCGTCCGGACCTTGAAGTGAATGTGCACCGTCCGCCCCTGGTACCACCCGGGATAGACGGTGGTGAAGCGGGCCGATCCGTTCGCGTCGGTCACCTGCACGCCGCGAAGCGCCTTCGACTCCGTCGCGGCCGAGGCGGTTCGTCCCTGGCCGAAGCCGCCGCCGGCGACGCCTGAATAGACTCCGGCGGCGTCGCACTGCCAGATGTCCACGGTCGCGCCGGCCAGCGGCGCGCAGCCGCCAGTGCCGGCGCGCAGGACCGTGAACGCCAGCGACAGCGGCACGCCCGGCGAAATCGCCCCGGTGACCGGCTCGACCCGGACGTCGGATCGATTCAGCTGGTGGTCGAGGAAGAACGGTCCCTCCTCGAGCTCGGGCCGGACCACGCAACCCGGGCCGTCAGGGATGGCGCGCTGCGGGTTGGCGAGGAGCAGCGCCTCCCAGTTCGACAGGCCGGCGGGCAGCGTGACCGCCGCGCCGCCGAACGCGATCAACCTGACCAGCTCGCGTCGCGTGAGCGGCCTGCCGATGTAGCGATCATCCTGGTCCATCGTTTCCCTCCGTGGCGTGCCATCGGGCCTGGAGTTGTAGACGACGCGGGTGCTGACGGTGTTCGGTGCTGAAATGTGACGTGTCTGTGGCCGATTGATGTCGGCAAGCCACAGTGCCGGCCTCAGACGCGCGGGCGGCGCTGGAGGAGGCGGTTCTTGACCACATGCCACAGCGCTGGCCCGGCCGGACCTGCCACGAATTCGACCAGCAGGAACGTCACGTCGTCGTGCGACAGCCGGGTCGCTTCGGCATGACCGTGGAGCGCCGAGAGCAGCCGGTCGGCGAGCGCGTCGCAGTCCGAGCAGTCCTGGTTCAACAACGCGGTGACCCCCTCGTTGTCAAACGGCACGTCGTCCGGCGACGTCGTCTCGAGCACGCCATCGGTCACGAGCAGCATGCGATCGCCCAGGTCGACCGTGAATCGGTGCCGGGTGTAAACAGGGGAGAGGCCAGTACCCAGCGGCAGGTCGGTGAAGACGTTCGGCGCAGGCGGGGGAGCCGGCATCTGGAGGGGACCCCAGGACTTTTCGCGGGCGCGGTACAGCCAGCCCGGCGGATGCCCCGCATACGCCACCGTGAGCCGCCGGCTTGGAGGATAGTAGGTTGTCAGCGCCGCGGTGGTCATCGAGCTCAGCCCCGACGCCTCGAGCTGGCGATCGAGCCGGACCAGCACCTTGCGCTCGTCGATGACGTCGACGCTGCGGAGCAGGTGCGCATGCATTTCGGTACCGACCCTGGCGATGGCCTCGCCGTGGCCGGCGACGTCGGCCAGGCAGACCCGCGACAGCAGCCCGGTGCCGCAGACCGACAGGTAGTGAATGTCGCCGCCGCTCGCGCCGCTGCACGGCCGCGAGTAGAGCACGCCGCGCATACCCGGCAGCGCGACGCGTTCGTGGATCGGCGTCGTCCCGCCCCGTACCTCGCCGCAGACCAGGCCAACGGCTGAGGTGAGTTCGAGCTGGTTCACCTCTCCATTGTACCGCCCGGCTGCGTGTCAGGCCGTGGCGGTGCGGGGCGTCGTCATCACCGCTTGAGGTCCAGCAGCACGAGCGCCGAATGCGCCTGCGCGCGCTCGAGGACGATGTCGCGGCCATCCGGCGAGATGTCGAAATCCCGTACGTCGAAGTCCGGCGCGACGCTCGTCAGCTGCTGCTCCGCGCCGGTTTCGAGGTCGATGGACCAGAGAATCCTTGTGATGAAGCTCGCCCTTCAGGACGAGCAGCGCGCCGCCGGGCCGGAAGCGGAGGCGCCGGGCGCCGCGGCTCAGCGCGAGCGGCGGCAGCTGAAACGGCTGCCCGTCGGCGCGCATCGCCCGCAGCGGAAAGGTCGTCCCGATGTCGGGTCCTGAGAACACGAGAAAGCGGCCGTCAGGAGACCAGACCGGATCGGCGCCCGATTCGCCCGCAAACGCGACCGGGGGCTCGCCGGTGAGCGGGACGCGAAAGAGCCGCGACACCCCGGCGACGCGCGCCGCGGCGGCGATCGACCGGCCATCCGGCGCCCATGACGGCGCGCCTTCCCAGGCGAGTGACTTATCGACGATCGTCGGTCCGGTCCCGTCCTCCTGCATGACGTAGAGGAGAGCCCGTCCGCCCTGCTCGGCCACAAACGCGATCCGCCCGCCGACCGGCGCAATCGAGGGACCCGCGGGAATCCTCGCGCCGGCGGCAGTCCACAGCTCGGTTGCCGTCTCTCCCTGCTGCTTCCAGATGCTGTCGCTGGCCGCGTGAGAGGACACGTAGAGCAGGTAATCGCGGCCGAGGCGCGGAGCGAAACCATTTTCGGTCGTCAGCGGTATGCGGCTGCCGACCGAGGGCCCGGACGCGGCGCTGCCGTTCGGCAGGCGCCAGAGCGCGGTCCGTGTCGTCGCCTGCGCCGCCGCCAGCCGCGTACCGTCCGCGCTCGCCGCCAGCGAGGTGTAGGCGTCGATCCCGGAGCTGATCCGATGCGGAACGCGACGCTCGACGTCGATACTGAACATCCAGGGTCCGGCGCCGGACGGATCGGTCGCAAGATAGACGAGCCGCCGCGGACTCACAAACACGGGATGGCTGACCCGCGCGTCGTGATGGGTGATCCGCTCGGGCGGCCCTCCGCTCGGGCGGATGCGCCAGATGTCCATGCGGTCGGGCAGCGCGCCCTGCACGAAATAAATGAAGGCCTGCTCCATCGACCAGCGCAGGAAGTGGCTGTGCAATCCTGGAGAGGCGGCAAAAATCTGCCGGCTGTCCGGCAGTTTCCCCGCCTCGCCGACGAACATCGGGTCGCCTGGCGCCGGCGTGTGATAGACGACGCGCGAGCCGTCGCTCGACCAGTCGAACTCCGCCGCGCCGTCCAGGTAGGGGCGCGGCGATCCGCCGAGCAGCGGCACGGCCCAGATGCCGATGGCCGCCGACTGAGGCGCGCTCGGGGTGCGGGTCCAGAAAGTCACGAGCGCGCCGTCAGGCGAGAATCCCAGCGTTCGTACCGACGGATTGACCAGCTCCCGCCCGATACCGCGGGTCAGGTTGTGGAACTGCCCGGTACCGAGCTGTGTCATCCAGACGTCCACCCGCCCGTCCCGATCCGCCAGATAGGCCACGAAGCGCCCGTCCCGCGACAAGGCGACCGCCGGCTCCGGTCCGTCGGACTCCGTCAACTGGGTGAACGCCGCGTCAGCGAGCGGGTTGCGCCCGAAGGCATCGCGGCGATCGAGGCGCCAGGCAAAAACTCCCGCGGCGATCACCGCGGCACAGAGCGCGATCAGCGCCGCGCTCGTCCAACGGTTCCGCTCGGCAATGCCCGGCCGCGGCGCCGCCGATGAGTCGGCCGGCGCCACGGCGTCCTGCCCGGCGCCATCCCCGGCCGCCCCCGTCGACCGCGCGCCCACGCATCGAGCTCGCTTCTGAGGGCCGAGACCGAGCCCATCTTGTCGTGGAGATGACGGTGGACGGGCATGCCCTCGCGCTTCTCCCACCGCTGCACGGTGGTGACGTCGCGTTTGAGGTAGGCGGCGATGTCCTTCCACGAGTCCAGTCGTTCGTCTGGCGGACCCGCCGGCGGCGACGAGGCGGAGGAAGATGGCTCGCTCATGGCGTCCGAGGCGACCGGCCTCCGTAGACGATTTGCGCGATTGTAGCCTTCCCCGGAGACCGCGGCAATCGACGGTATTCGACGGCATACGGCTGGTTCTGGCGCAATGCCGTCGACTGCCGCTTGCGCGCCCGCGGCGCGGTCGTCATCGTCGCCGCACGGCCTCATGTCGGGGCCGGTTTCGAAGGAGGACGGCATGCGGAAGAAGCTGGTCTGGGTGTTCGTGGCCACGGCGGTCGCCGGCGCGGCCGGGTACGTCAGTAGCGTGTCCGCAACCCCCGCGTCGGGATTTGTCGGCAGCACCATCGCGAAAGGGCGGTTCGGCGAGATCGAGGTCATGAATCACCTCTCGCCGCCGCGCGGCCGGGAGCGCTGGGACAATCCGGGCTGGAAACCGTGGTTCTCGGTCCAGAAGACCAAAGGCGACTCGGACCTCTACGTTCAGAACAACGTCTGGGCGGTCGGCGGCAGCACCGGCTGGCACAGCCACCCCGGTCACAGCCTGATCATCGTGACCGCGGGGACGGTGACCGGCTACGAGGGAGACGATCCGCAGTGCACGCCCCATGTCTATACGACCGGGATGGGATTCGTGGACGAGGGTGGGGACCACGTCCACCTGCTGCGGAATGAGGGAGATGTCGAGGCACGGACGGTGGCGGTTCAGCTGGTTCCAGCGGATGCCGTGAGACGGATCGATGCGCAGGGGCCGGCGGGTTGTTCGTTCTGAAATCGGTCGGGGGCAGCGACACGGTGCCGCTGCCCCCGAGTACGGGGACGCATCTTCCGAACGCCGCCCGCTATTCGGCCAGCGCGCCATAACAGGGCGGGCGCGCCGCGCGGCGTTTCACAATCTTTGAGAACTTCCTTCCCTTCAAAGCGGGATATCATGCCGCCGCGGTGGCTCGGGGGCCGACGCCGCCTTCAGAGCTCCGGCGCCAACGCAGCCGCGAAGCCCGTGACCGATGAAAACTTCGGAGGAAACATGCGCATGCAGATCGTTGTGGCGGTTGCGTTCATCTCGGCTGCGGCTCTGCCGCTTCACGGGCAGCAGACGCCTGCGGCTGCCACACCGCCCGCCGCGCCACCGGCCGCGGCGCGTCCGGCGCCGCTGAAGTCACCGGAGATTCACGCCGATCGGACGGTCACGTTCCGGCTGTCGGCGCCGAAGGCCAGCGAGGTCACGCTCAACGGCAGCTGGGACAACGGCACCGATCTGAAGATGACGAAGGGAGACGACGGCGTCTGGTCTGACGACCATCGGTCCGCTGGCCCCGCAGCTCTGGGGCTACTGGTTCATGGTCGACGGGGTCAAGGCGCTCGACCCGAACAACGGCGAGACCCAGCGCGACGGCGCCCGCTACGACAACCTGCTGATGATTTCCGGCGCCGAGTCCGAATGGTGGGACTTCAAGGACGTCCCGCACGGCACCGTCCAGGCGGTCTGGTATCCGTCGCCGACGCTGAAGATGGCGGCGCGGCGGATGATGGTCTACACGCCGCCCGGCTACGAGACCAGCGCGCGGAAGTATCCCGTCCTCTACCTGCTGCACGGCGGCGGCGGCGACGAGGACGCGTGGCTGACGATGGGCCGGGCGAACATCATCATGGACAACCTGATTGCCGCCGGCAAGGCGCAGCCGATGATCGTCGTGATGCCCAACGGCAACGCGACGCAGTCGGTGTCGCAGGGCTTTGGCTACGGCCCGACCCCGGCGCGGCAGTCCGTGACGGCGCCGGCGCCGCCGCCGGTGCAGGCGGCCCAGGCGGAGGCGGGGCGCCCCGGTGCACCGGGAGCGGGACGCGGCGCGACGCCGCAGATCTACGCCGGGTCGTATCCCGAGAGCCTCGTCAAGGACGTGATCCCATTCGTCCAGACTCGGTTTCGCGTCCTCGCCGCGAAAGACGACCGTGCCATTGCCGGCCTGTCGATGGGCGGCGGCCACACGCTCGCCGCGACCAACAACAACCCCGGGACCTTTGCCTACATTGGCGTGTTCAGCGCCGGACCGCGCGCGGTCGACGAGGCCTTCGAAAAGCAGCTCGAGGCGGTCAAGGCCGGCGGGGTGAAGTTCTACTGGCTGGGGGCCGGGAGCACAGACATGGCGCGGGCCGGGACCGTCACCCTGTCCGAGCTCGTGAAAAAGGACGGCTTCAACACCAGCTACCGGGAGATCCCCGGCCGCCACTACTGGTTCCTGTGGCGCGATTTCCTCGCCCAGTTCGGGCAGGTCGCGTTTCAGCCGGCGGCCAAATCGTGAGGAACAGCCCGGGACAGACGATTCGGCGGCGCCGCGAGCGCCGCGAGGAGGAAGTGTGCGCGTGACACGACGTATTCCGGCCCTGGCTGGCGTCATCTCGACGGCGTTCCTGCTGGCAGCGGCAATCGGGCAGGCCCAGGCGCCTCAGGCCCCCGCCGCGGCGGCGGCACTCTGGACGGCGTTCGACGCCGACACGGACGGCTCGGTGACGCGCGCCGAGATGAAGCGCGCCTTCGACAAGTGGTACGACGCCACCGATACCGCCGGGACCGGCTCGGTGACGACCGATCAGCTCGGCCCTGCGTTGAATACCGCCCTCGCCCTCCCCGCACCGGCTCCGCCGGCCGCTCCGGGCGGAGGGCGTGCGGCTGGCGCCGCCCCGGCGCAGAGTGGTCCGCCATGCGGCGGCCGCGGCAACCTGCCGACCGTCGGACAGACGCCCTGCCCGGACGACGTGACGAAGATGATGGCGGCGCTACCGGCGGCGGCACCGGCCAAGCCGGCCAAGGCCGCGCAAGGTGCTGGTGCTCGGCAACGCCCGCGGCTACGTCCATGGGTCGATTCCGCTCGCCGCCAAGACGATTGACGAGCTCGGCAGGAAGACCGGCGCCTGGACAACGACCATCAGCTACGATCCCGCGGACATCACCGCCAAGAACCTCGAGCAGTACGACGCGCTCTTCCTCTCCAGCACGACCGGCTGTTTCCTCGACGCCAAAACCACCGAGGCGGCGGCGGGCAAGGAGGAGGTCGAGGCCCGGAAGTCGGCGCTCATCGCCTTCGTGCGCGGCGGCAAGGGGCTCGCCGGCATCCACGCCACCGGCGACTCGTATCACAGCCCCTGCGCCAACGATCCGGGCGCCGGCGCCGGACGCGGCGGCGGCGGCGGCGGCAGCGCCGAACGGGACGCGGCGGCACCCTGGCGTCAGTCATCCTGCGCTGGTCATGGCGGTTGAACGAGAAGAAGCTCCAGGCAACGACCAGACGCTCACCAAGGCCGACATGGAAGCCGTCAGCAACGCGATGTACGACCAGCTCGACACCGAGAAGGCCGGCAAGGTCTCCCACGCCGACTTCACGACCCGCATCGCCCCGCTCGTCACCCAGACGAATCAGTACGTCGGCATCGCCGGCCGCGACACCGGCAAGGGCTCGTGGCAGGACTGGGACGACATGATCGGCGGCTGGTTCAAGTTCCACTGGCTCGACCCGCAGAAGATCACCGTCAAGATCGACGACAAGTCGAGCCCGCTGACGAAGATGTTCAACGGCCAGGAGTTCGACGTCAACGACGAGACCTACACGTTCAGCATCAACTCGTTCTCGCGCAAGAACGTCCACGTCCTGACGAGCATCAACTACGACAAGATGAGCTTCATGGACAAGCTCAAGGAGAGCAATCCTCGTCCGGATCACGACTTCGGTCTGAGCTGGATCAAGAAGGACGGCCAGGGTCGGGTGTTCTACATGGCGCTCGGCCACGACGAGCGCATCTACGCGATGAAGCCGATGCTCGAGCACCTGCTCGCAGGCATGCAGTACGCGCTCGGCGATCTGAAAGCGGACGACCGCCCGAGCCAGAAGTAAGCGGAGTCGGCCGTCGTCACCGCGCCGCCGGACGCGATACCTCGGGCGTCGCGCGTTGGGCAATCAGGCGCGGCAGCGTAACGCGGACCGTCATGCCGAGGCCTTTGCCGGCGCTGCTGGCCTCGATTCTGCCGCCATGCGCCTCGATCAGGTGCCGGCTGATCGCGAGTCCGAGGCCCAGACCGCTCTGGAGGCGCGACCGGGCGCCGTCGGCCTGCCAGAAGCGATCGAACAGCCGGGGCAGCATCTCCGGAGCGACGCCTTCTCCGGTGTCGCTCACGGTGACCTCGACGTGCGAATCCATGCGCTGCAGGTTGACCTGCACCCGCCCGCCGGGAGGCGTGAACTTCACCGCATTCGAGAGCAGATTCCAGAACACCTGCTGGAGGCGCTGGGCGTCACCGGGCACTTCCGCGCCCGACTGGTCGAGCATCGAGTGCAGCAGGACGCCTTTGGCGTTGGCCGCCGGCATGACGGTGCCGATCGCATCGCCAATGACGGCTGCGACATCGACCGGCTGGACCTCGAGCCGGAGCTTGCCGGTGATAATCCGCGAGACGTCGAGAATATCCTCGACCAGCTGACGCAGGAGCAGCGCATTGCGCTCGACCGTTTCCAGCACCGCGGGGCCACGCTCCGCCGCAATCGCTCCGCCCCGCAGCATCTGCACGTAGCCAAGCACCGCGTTGAGCGGCGTGCGTAATTCGTGCGACAGGGTCGCGAGAAACTCGTCCTTCAGCCGGTTGGATGCCTCGGCGGCCTCCTTGGCCGCGGCGAGCTCGGTCACTTCGTGGGCAACGACAACGATGCTGTCGACGGTCCCATCCGCCGCCAGCAGAGGCTGGTAGACAAAGTCGAAGGCGGCCCCCTCGTCCGCCCCGTCGTTGCCGCGATCGAGGTGGACCTGAACCGAACGTCCGACGTACGGTGTGCCGGTCTGCCGGACGCGGTCGAGCAGATCGAAAATGCCCTGGTTTGCCAGCTCGGGAAGGGCCTCGCGAACCGAACGACCGGCGAGTGCCCGGCCGCCGAGAAGCCTGGTGCAGGGCGGGTTCGCGACCTCGAAGACGTGGTCGGGGCCCCGCAGCACCGCAATCGCCATCGGCGCCTGGTCGAACAGCGTCGTCAGCCGCTCGGCGTATTCCTGCTCGAAAGCCCGGACCCGGCTCTTGACGATTTGGACATCGACGCGCACCAGCAGGTCTCGGGCCGAGAAGGGCTTCACCAGATAGTCGTCCGCGCCGGCTGACAGGCCCTCGAGGCGCGCCTCTTCGCCAGCCCTTGCCGACAACATGATCAGCGGCACCCGGCGCAACCGCGGGTCCGCTCGCAGCTCCCGCAGCAGCCCGAAGCCGTCGAGGCCCGGCATCATCACGTCGCTGACGACCACGTCGGGCCGCAGCCGCCGCGCCATCTCGAGGGCCTCGCCGCCGCTGGCCGCGACGTCGACGTGCCAGTGTTCGCCGAGCAGCCGACGGGCGTAATCCCGCATGTCGGCATTGTCGTCGGCGAACAAAACGCGCCCGCCGGCCGTTTCCGCGGCCTCCGCGGGATCGTGGCCGACGACGTCGAGCGGGGCCAGCCAACGGAGGGCCTCCTCGGCGTAGGCAGACTGAAATGGCGGCGGTGGCTCGCCCGTGGCCGCGGCTTCCAGAGCGGCGGCCGGAAGATGCCCCGAACCGCTTGGCAGCGACACCGTGAACGTGGTGCCTCGACCGAGCTGGCTCTCGACGTTGAGCGAGCCGCCGTGCAGACGAACCAGCTCGTGGACCAGCGCCAGGCCGATTCCGGACCCTTCATGGGTGCGGCTGCGGGTTCCTTCGACGCGCCGAAAGCGATCGAAGACATGTGGCAGATCGGATCCGGCGATGCCGACGCCGCTGTCGCGCACGCCGATCTCGACACCCGACTCGCGCCTCCGGACAAAGACCGTCACGCCGCCGGTGAACGTGAACTTGAAGGCATTCGAGACGAGATTGAGGACAATCTGCTCCCACATGTGCCGGTCTACCCAGACAGGCTCCGTGATCGTCTCGGTCTCGATAGCGAAGGTCAGCCCGGCCTTGTCCATGGCCGAGCGAAATGTACTGGCGAGGTCGGCGGTGATGGCGGCAATGTCGACGGCTTCGAACCGCGCCTGCATCCGGCCCGACTCAATCCTGGCGAAATCAAGCAGGCTGTTGACCTGCCGTAGCAGCCGCAGACTGTTGCGGTGCGCCAACTCCAGCGACGGCCGCACACCGGCGCTGACGGCTCCTTCGCTCTGCAGCGCGTCCTGCAGCGGCCCGAGGATCAACGTCAGCGGCGTGCGCAGTTCGTGGCTGACATTGCTGAAAAAGGCGGTCTTCTGGCGATCGAGCTCGACAAGAGCGTCGGCGCGCTGTTTTTCCTCCTCGAACGCTCGCGCGTTGGCGACCGCCGTCGCGATCTGGTCTCCGACGAGCGTGACGAAATCATGGTACCGGTCGTCGAGCGGCAATCGCGGGCTGAGGCCGGCAACAAGGAACCCGTACGGCTGCGCCAGCCCCGGCCTGGCGACCGGGACGACCAGCGCCGAATGCACCGGCTCCGGCCACACCGGTCCCGGATGCGCCCCCGCGTGGCTGACGACGTCGTCGATCAGCCGAGGCGCGCGGGCGTCGGCGGCCAGCTGCAACCGCCACGGATCCGTCCCCTCCTGCATGGCGATCTGCTCGGGCCCCCACGGTGAGGACTGCGGATGGACGCGCCGCGCGACACGTCCGTCGCGGTCGAGAGCGTATAGCAGGGCAAACGGCAGGTCCGACCCGGCCGCGCCGAGGACCGCCGCGGCGTCCCGCCACGCGTCGTCTTCGTGCTTCGCCTGCGCCGACGCCGACGCCAGCTCGCGCAAGGCCTCGAGACGCCGTTCGGCAACGACGCGGGCGGTCGTCTCCGTGCACGCGACGAGCAGGCCGCCGACGCCCCCGCCCTCGTCACGAACCGGCGTATAGGTGTAGACGAAGTAGCACTCTTCGAGATAGCCGCTGCGATCGAGCGGCACGAGCATGTCGCTGAAGCCGACGCCGTGCCCGCCCATCACTTCGGCGAACAGCGGTCCGACAATATGCCACGCCTCCGCGAAGGTCTCTGCGGTGCTCCTGCCGAGCGCCGGATGCTTCGTCCTGCCCAGAATCGGCCGGAACGGATCGTTGTAGATCTGGGCAAAGGACGGTCCCCATGCCAGCATCATCGGGAAGGTGGACTCCAGCACGATGCTGACCACCGTGCGCAGACTCTGTGGCCAGGAGGCCACCGGGCCGAGCGGGGTGCTCGCCCAGTCGACCGACCTCGCGAGCGCTCCCATTTCGCCGCCGCCGGCCAGAATGCGGTCGATCGCCAGCGCTTCTGAGGCCCCGTCGCCTGCTGCCATGTCACGAGTGTACTGCAGCGCCGGCGCACCCGGCTGCGACGCCGTCTTCGCCTGAGCTGAATCGAGAGATCCGGCGATCGGTTACTCCACCTTCGGCGGTGGGTGGCCGGATCCAGCCTCGCCGTGGCCGCCGGTCAGCGTCGTCTGGCGCATCGCCGCTGCGCCCATCAGCCCGCCCATGCCCATCGACTCGACGGCGCTGCTCGGGATCAGCATCAGCGCCCCCTTCTCCTTGAGCCCTTCGTAGAGCATGTTCATGGCGCGAAGATGGAGCGCCGTCGGATTGTGCTGGTAGGACTTCGCCGCCTCCTCGAACGAGTGGGCGATCTCCATCTCGGCCTGGCCGAGGATGATGCGCGCCTGCTTTTCGCGCGCCGCCTGCGCCTCGCGCGACATCGCGTCCTGGAGCGCGCCGGGGATGACGATGTCGCGCATCTCGACGGACGAAACGGTCACGCCCCAGGGATTCGACCGCTGATCGATCAGCGCCTGCAGGTCGGCTTCGATCCGCTCGCGGCCGCGCAGCAGCTCGGTCAGCGTCGTCCGGCCGATGATGTCGCGCAGCGCGGTCTGCGCCGCCCAGCTGACCGCCTGCGCATAGTCCTGCACCTCGAGCGCCGCCTTCTGCGCGTCGTGCACCATCCAGAACAGCACCGCGTCGACGTTGACCGGCACGGTGTCGGAGGTCAGCGTCTGCTCGGCGGCGAAGCTGGTCGTGATGGTGCGCTGATCGATCCACGACGACACGCGCGTCGACGAACGGCACGATCCAGAACAGCCCCGGACCGCGCAGGCCGACGAAGCGCCCCAGCCGCAGCACGACGGCGCGCTCCCATTGCTGCGCGACGCGCGGCGCCTGCATCAGGACGACGCCGACGACCACGCATCACGACGAACGGCAGTCGGGCGTGCCGGTCGACGGCCGAGCCGGCGCCGCCCAGGGCGAGCGATGCGAGCAGCACGGCAATCGCGACGACGTTCAGACGCGGGCCGGCGCCGCCGCCAGACGACTCGGACCGACGGCCGAAGACAACCGGACATCATTCACTGCTCCTCCTTGCTGGATGCGCGCTGCAGCGCGCCGATCGACGTCGTCGACGGTGAAGCCCGCCGCGTCGGCGTCGGCGAGCACGCGGGTCGACAACGCGCGCAGCCGCCGGTCGTGCTCGCGCGGCGGTGGGCGCTGCGCCGGCGTGGCGCTGATGAACGACCCGACGCCGCGCTGGTCTCGAGCACGCCGGCCCGCTCGAGCTCGGCGTAGACGCGGGCCACGGTGTTGGCGTTGACCTCGAGCTCCACCGCCAGCTGCCGGACGGTCGGCAGCTGCTCGCCGGCCTGCAGCCGGCCGGTCGCAATCGCCGCCCGCAGCCCGCGTTCGAGCTGGGCGTAAATCGGCGTCCGGTCGCGTGGGTCGATGGAAACAATCGTCATGTCGCGGCTGATGTTTATTATACCAGTTTAATAGTACAAGTATGTCAAGGCCAGAGCTCAGGGGACGGCGATTTTCAGCGGCACCATGACGGCCCCCCAGTGGATCCGCAGGACGGCGTCCTTGCCGTCGACGACGGGGAAGTAGACGCACAAGGCTTCCATGTAGGGCCCGGCTTCGACCGGGGCCTCGAGGCGGAGAAGGTCCTGCGCCTCACCCGGATATGGCGTGTGATAGACGTCAGCGGCCCGGCTGAAAATGACCGTCCAGTGATCGGCCCGCGGGATCGCCCAGAGGCTGTACTTTCCGGCCGGCACCGGCTGCCCGTCGATCGTGACATCGCGGCTGACCGCCAGCGCCGTCGCGCGATCGGCTCCGGGGTTCCAGACCGTGCCGTACGGGACGAGGGCGCCGAACAGCTCGCGGCCTCGCGCGACCGGACGGCTGTAGGTGATGGTGATCTCCGTATTCGCGATGCGCTGCGAAACCGCGGCCGCCTGGCTCTTGCTGACCTTGTCGAGCGGAATGATGTCCACAGACCGGGAAGCCGCGGCCGGGCCCGCGGGGTTGGCCATCGGCTGGACATCGCGCCCCGGATCCCGTCCGCACGCCAGCACGCAGAACGGCAACAGCAGCAGCACGGATCGCATCAGGACGCCCTCCGGGACGGCGCGAGAAAAGAGTTCTCAGGAGCCGGCCGCAAGGGTAGCATTCGCCGGGCAGAACCGCAGATGACCGACCACCGCACCGAAGTCAGCCGTCGTCACTTCTTCCGCGCCAGCCTCGCCGGCTCGCTGGCAATCGCGGCCGTGCCGGGAGCGCTCGCTTCGCAGGCTGGTCCGGCGCGGGCGTCCGCCGGCGCCGTGCCGTGGTACCGCCGGGCGTATCGCTGGGGCCAGACCAACATCACCGAAAAAGACCCGGTGCGCTACGACGTCGAGTGGTGGCGTGGCTACTGGAAGCGGACCGCGACGCAGGCGCTGGTCATCAACGCCGGGGGAATCGTCGCTTACTATCCCAGCCGATTCCCGCTGCATCATCGCGCCGCGTTCCTCGACGGCCGCGACCTCTTCGGCGATCTGACGAAGGCGGCGCACGACGACGGGCTGTTCGTGATGGCGCGGATGGACTCGAACCGGACCGACAGGGATTTTTTCGAGGCCCATCCCGACTGGTTCACGCGCGACCGATCGGGACAGCCTTACCGCGCCGCCGACAAGTACATCGCCTGCATCAACAGCCCCTACTACGACGAATATCTTCCGGACGTCCTGCGCGAGATCATCGAGCGCTCCCGTCCCGATGGCTTCACCGATAACAGCTGGGCGGGGCTCGGACGCGAGAGCATCTGCTACTGCGACAACTGCGCACGCGCGTTCCGGGCCAGAACCGGCGCGGCGCTGCCCCCGGCCGCGAACTGGGACCATCCGGCCTACCGGCAGTGGATCATGCTGGAGCTACGCGCGCCGGCTGGAGGTATGGGAACTGAACAACCGCACCACCCGCGGGGCCGGCGGCCCGGACTGCATCTGGTCGGGCATGAACAGCGGCTCGGTCACCGCCGAGGCGCGCTCGTTCCGCGACCTGCGCGAGATCTGCCGCCGCGCCGACATCATGATGCTGGACCACCAGCGGCGAGACGACGAGACCGGCTTCCAGCAGAACGGCGACACCGGGAAGCGGGTGCACGGACTGCTCGGGTGGGACAAGCTGGCGCCGGAATCGATGGCGATGTATCAGTCGGGGCCCGGCTACTACCGCGTCGCGAGCAAACCGGCGGCCGAGGCCCGGATGTGGATGATTGCCGGGATTGCCGGCGGCATCCAGCCATGGTGGCACTTCGTCGGCGCCTATCACGACGACCGGCGCATGTACGGGACACCGGTGCCGGTCATGACGTGGTGGAAAGCACACGAGGCGTATCTCGTCGATCGGACTCCGGTCGCCCGCGTCGGACTGGTCTGGTCGCAGCGCAACACCGATTTCTTCGGGCGGGATGCCGCGGCGGACCGCGTCGACGCGCCGTACACCGGGTTCATGCACGCGCTGGTGCGCGCCCGCATCCCGTACCTGCCGGTGCACGTCGACGACCTCGAGGCGCGGGCCGCCGGGCTGGACGTACTCGATCCTGCCGAATCTCGGCGCGCTGTCCGACACGCAGGCCGGGACGATCCGCCGGTTCGTGCAGCAGGGAGGCGCCGTCGTCGCGACCGGCCGGACCGGCCTCTACGACGAATGGGGAGACCCGCGGCGGGACTTCGCGCTGGGCGATCTCTTCGCGTGCCGGCACGACGGTCCCGTCCCCGCGCTCGGAGAAGCGCCGCCGAAGCCGGCAGCCGAGGCGGGTGCGGGCGCCTTCGCGCCGCCGCCGGCCGGACATACTTACCTGAGACTGAGCCCGGAGCGGCGCGGCCGGGTGGATGGACCGGCGGCCGGCGACGAGCCCACCGGCGGCGACCGCCATCCGGTGCTGCGCGGCTTCGACGACACCGACCTGCTGCCGTTCGGCGGCGTCCTCACAGCCGTCCGCGCGGAGGCCGGCGCGGTCGTGCCGCTGACGCTCGTCCCCGCGTTTCCAACCTACCCTCCCGAGACGGCCTGGATGCGCGAACCGAAGACCGATGTTCCAGGGCTGATCCTGTCGCGGCACGGCGCCGCACGGATCGCCTACCTGCCGGCGGACATCGATCGCCGCTATGAAAAGGAACACCTCCCGGATCACGGCGCACTGCTCGCCAACATCGTCCGATGGGCGGCGGGGCCGCACGTGCCGCTGACCGTCGAGGGACCGGGCCTGCTCGATTGCCATCTCTACGCGCAGACCGGCCGGCTGGTCCTGCACCTCGTCAACCTGACCAGCGAAGCGACGTGGCGCGCGCCGCTCGACGAGCTCATTCGCGTCGGCCCCTTCACGGTGAGGATCCGTCTGCCCGAAGGATGGCGGCGTCCGACCGCGCGGCTGCTCGTCGCCGGTGGAGCGCGGCCCGTCAGGGTCGAGGACGGCATGGCGATCGTCCACATCGACGGCATCCTCGATCACGAAGTGCTGGTGGTGGCGTCGTGAGCGAGAAACCCGCCATGACATCACCGGTCATCCGCGCGGCAACGCTGGACGACCTGGCGTCATTGACCGCCATCTACAATCACTACGTCGTCCACACCACCATCACTTTCGATCTGGTGACGTTTTCGGTTGGGGAACGCCGCGGCTGGTTCGACGAGCATTCGGCCGCCGGGCGCCACCGCCTGATTGTCGCGGCGGCGGAAGACGACGCGGTCCTCGGATACGCGACGACCAGCCGCTGGCGGCCGAAGGCGGCCTACGACACCACCGTCGAGGCCAGCGTCTATTGCGATCCTGTCGCGACAGGCCGCGGCGTCGGCACGGCCCTCTACCGCGCGCTGTTCGAGGGCCTCGGCAATGAGGATGTGCATCGGATCGTCGCCGGCGTCAGCCTGCCGAACCCGACGTCGATCCGTCTTCACGAACGCTTCGGCTTCAGGCTGGTCGGCGTCTTCCCCGAAGTCGGTCGGAAGTTCGACCGGTTCGTGGACGTCGCCTGGTTCGAAAGAGGGGTAGCGCCGATCAGCCCCTCCGACGCGGATCGGCCTTACAGGTCAACCAGTTAGCCTAAAGATGAGTGTCCCCCTTTGGGGTAGAGTGGAGGGGTGACGGGGGCAATCTCCAATCTCATCGCGACGCACGGCTACTGGGTCGTCGGGGCCGTGGTCGCGCTCGAGAGCATGGGGGTTCCCGCTCCCGGCGAGACCGCGCTCGTCACCGCCGCCATCTTCGCCGGGACGACGCATCGGCTGAGCATCGCGGCCGTCATCGCCGCGGCCGCGGTCGGCGCCATCGCCGGGGACAACGCCGGCTACTGGATTGGCCGCCGGGTGGGATACGCGCTCGTGGTCCGCTACGGGCGGTTCGTCCGGATAGACGATGCGCGGATCAGGCTCGGCCGGTTCATCTTCGCGAAGTACGGCGGGGAAGTAGTTTTCTTCGGGCGGTTCGTCGCCGTGCTCCGGGCGCTGGCGGCGCTCTTCGCCGGTCTCAACCGGATGCCGTGGTGGCAGTTCCTCTTCTTCAACGCGACCGGCGGCATCGCCTGGGCGACGGCGTACGGCCTGGGCGCGTTTTTTCTCGGTGAGCGGCTCGAGCGGCTGCGCGGATCGATGGCGGCCGCCGGCGTGCTCGGGGCGGCCGCGGCATGCGCCGCGGCGTACTGGTGGATGCGGCACCACCAGGGAGAGCTGCAGAACCGCGCCGACCGGGCCTTTCCCGCCCCCCCGCCTCAGCCTGGAGTCTGACCGATGAGAGTTCCCGCGTCGATTGCGCTGCTGCTCGGACTGCTGACCGCTTCCGCCCACGCGCAGGAGTCCGCCAGCATCACCTATCCAGCCAAGCCCGGACCGGGGCAGGGGCGGCACATCGTGCTGCTGTCCGGAGACGAGGAATACCGGGGGGAGGAAGGACTGCCGATGCTGGCCAAGATCCTGAGCCAGCGCCACGGCTTCACCTGCACCGTCCTCTTCTCCGTCGACCCCGATGGCACCATCAATCCGAAGAACG
This sequence comes from uncultured Acidobacteriota bacterium, assembly GCA_963750475.1. Taxonomy (GTDB): domain Bacteria; phylum Acidobacteriota; class Vicinamibacteria; order Vicinamibacterales; family 2-12-FULL-66-21; genus JALZOC01. Next base: position 2,901,446 of record CAVVQQ010000002.1, on the reverse strand, counting down.
GCGCCTCGCTGTCGAACCCGGCGGCGCTCGATTCAGCCGACGCCGTGATCATGCTGCTGCGCTTCCGCGCCTGGCCGGACGAGACGATGGCGCGGTTCGATCGCTATCTGAAATCCGGCAAGCCGATCATCGCGCTGCGGACGAGCACGCACGCCTTCGCGGGCTTTCCCAAGGGCAGCCCCTGGGAGTCGTGGAACTACAACAGCGACGGCAGCGGGTTCGGCAAGCGCGTCCTCGGCGAGACCTGGCTGACGCACTGGGGCCGGCACAAGTCCGAAGCCACGCGCGGCGCGCTCGAGCCGTCACAGCGCAGTAACCCGCTGCTGCGCGGCGTCGAGCACCTGTTCGGCGACACCGACGTCTACGAGGCATACCCGCCAGCCGACGCCACCATCCTCGCCCGCGGCATCGTCCTCGCCGGCATGACGCCCGACGCCCCTCCGGCGAAGTACCGCAAGGCGCGCGCGACCGACAAGGAGGAGCAGGACGTGAACGATCCGGCGATGCCGATCGTCTGGACGCGGCTCTTCCGGAATGAGGCGGGGACGACCAATCGCATTCTGACGACTACTCTTGGCGCCGCCACGGATCTGCAGAACGAGGATCTGCGCCGGCTGCTCGTCAACGGCGTCTACTGGGGCCTCGGCATGGACGTGCCGGCGCGCGCCGACGTTCGATACGTGGACGACTACGACCCGTCGTTCTACGGGTTCGACGGTTTCAGGAAGGGATTGCGCCCCTCGGATTTCGAGCTGGGAAAGACGGTGCCGGGCGTGCCGCTGCCGCGTCCGCCGGCGCGCTGACGCCGCTGCCTGTGCGGGAGCCTCAGGAGCCGGTGACGACGACCTTGATGCGCTCGCCAGGCCGCGGCTGCTCGCCCGGATTGCGGCCGTTCATGATCGCCAGTGTCGAACCGGAGATCGTCTCCTGCCCGGTGCGCTTCGCCACCGACTCCCAGGTGTCCCCCTCCCGCACGGCATACAAATCAATCCGGTTGGGCTTGATGTTCGCCGCCTCGACGCGGGACAAACTCCGGAACGATCCGATGCTCGATTCGAACGCCTGCTTCACGCCGGCAATGGCGTTCTTCGGCGCGAGGCCCGCCAGGATGTAAACGTTCCGCTCGTGCACCAGGTGCGCCGCGACCACGACGACGCTGCCGAGGCCCTGGAGGTTGCCCTGGTAGGTCCCGACATATGCCTCGGCGCCGTTGATCTCGGTCGGCTTGCCGTTCAGCTGCCGGAACCCGGCGCTGGCCATGCCCTCGCGGGCAATCTGCTCAACCGACCCGCGGGGATCGGGCACCAGCTGCAGGATGACGTAATTCTCCTGCTCCGGCGCTTTCGCAACGACCTGCGCCTGCGTGTTCTGGATCTCCCACCCTTTGGGGAACGTCACCGCGAGCCGCAGATCGGGATGCAGGAACTCGTTGCCCTTGACGATGCCTTCGGTCGGGCTGTCGCCGTAGACAAGACCATCGACGCGCCGGAGAAAATCAGCGCGATCGCCTGTGGCGGGTGGGCCATCCATCGCGGCGCGGGCCTGTTGGATGACCGGCTCGATCTTCTCGACGCGATCCGCCGGGGCCGGGTGGGTCGACAGCCAGTTCGGCACGCCTTTACGGCTGCCCTGCGCCTGATCCAGCCGGCCAAGGGTCGTCAGCATGCCGGCGACGCCAGACGGATCCCAGCCCGCAGCTGACGTGTACCTGACGCCCAGTGAATCGGCCTGCAGTTCGTCGTCTCGCCCGTACTTGAGGAAGAGCACGCCAAGGGCCTGCTCGGTGATTCCCTGCAGCGGGCGGGCCTGCGGCACGAAGATGCTCAGGATCGTCAGGCCGAGGCCCGCACCGGTGGCTTTCGTGTACTGCTGGGCCGAGTGCCGGGCCGTGACGTGCCCGATCTCGTGCCCCAGCACCCCGGCGAGTTGTGCCTCGTCCTGCAGGAAAGGCAGGATGCCGCGAGTGATGTAAATGTATCCACCCGGCAGCGCGAACGCATTCACCGCCGGGGCGTCGATCACCGTGAAGTGCCAGGGAATCTCCGGCCGCTCGGAACGGCGCGCCAGCCTGCTGCCAATCGACTCGACATAACGCTGAAGGTCGGGATCGTCGTAGACCCCCATTTCCCGCCGGATCTCGGGATCCATCTGCTGGCCCAGGGCAATCTCCTGGGACTCGCTCATCAGCGAGATCTCCTTCTTTCCGGTCGCGGGGTTCAACGCGCAGGCCGCTACGACCACCGTCACGATGACCGGACTGAGGCGCGTCAGAGTGCGAGATCGGTGCAGCGCCACGGGACCCCCTTTCCGCGCCCTGTCGATGGAGCGACGTCATGAGCGGTGCAACCGGTGTACCAGTTCTAGCGCTCGGGGCCGCGCGAATCGAGGAAATACGCTGCGGAATGCAGGCCGGCCGTCCAGGGAAGAGCTGCCCTCACATGCCCCAGCGCAGCGCGATCGCCGGATCGACACGCGCCGCGCGGGCCGCGGGGACGTATGTGGCAAGGAGCGCCGTGACGACGAGGCCGAGCGAGACGGCCGCGTAGGTCACCGGATTGATCGGCCTGACGCCGAACAGCAGGGCGGACATGACACGGGTGAGAACAGCCGATGCCGCCAGGCCGGTCACCACCCCGGCCACCGCCAGCACCAACCCCTGCCGCAGGAAGAGCCCGGTCACATCGCGGCCGGCGGCGCCCAGCGCCAGCCGGATCCCGATCTCCCGCGTCCGCTCGGTGGCCACATACGAGATCACGCCGTAGATCCCGACGATGCCGAGGAGCAGCGCCACCACGGCGGCAATGGCGAGCATGACGAGCATGAACGACGTCTGCGCCATCGAATCCGATCGGATCTGGTCGAGCGTACGGACGCCGGCGACCGGCAGGTTGCCGTTCACCGACCAGACCGCCTGCTGAATTTCCCTGAGCAGCGTCGGCGATCCGGCGCGCGCCGTCCGCACGACGTAAGCCATCGTCCGCTGCACCATGACCGGCTGGTCCCAGAAATCGGTCAGCAGCATCGGCCAGTAGACGATTGCCGGCGCCGGCTTGACGACGCCGTCGTCGCGGGCGTCGGCGACGACGCCGACAATCGTGCGCCACGGGTTGCTTGGACTCTGACGAATCCGCCGGCCCAGCGCCGCCGCCGGCTCCTTCCAGTATTCACGGGCGAAGTTCTCGGTCACGACCACGACCGGGGCTTTGGCATAGACGTCGGCCCAGGCGATCGTCCGTCCGGCGATCAGGCGGTTGCCGATGGCGGAGAAGTAGCCGTCGCCAATCCACTTGAAACGCCGGAGCGGCGGCAGGTGGCCGCCCGGGCCCGGAAAATCCTCGACGAAGATCGGATCGTTGCTGTTGTTGCCGTCCATCGTGACGGACGAGGTCAGGCCGACCGCCGACACGCCGGCGATCGCCTCGATCCGATGCTGAATCTGTTCGTGGGTCCGTGCCGTCCGCTCTTTGTCTGGCACCAGCGACTCGGGAACCGAGACGCGGAGCGTCAGGACCTCCTCCGGATGCGTGAAGCCGGGGTCGACCTGGCGCATCGCCTGGAACGTGCGCAGCATCAGGCCGGAGCCGACGAGCAGGACCACCGCGAGCGCGATCTCGGCGACGACGAGCGCGTTGCGCGCGCGGTGGCGCGATCGTCCGTCGCTCGACGAGCGGCCTCCCTCCTTCAACGCCGACGCCAGGTGCGCGCGCGACAGCTTGACCACCGGCAGGAGCCCGAAGAGCACTCCCGCCAGGATCGAAATGGCGGCCGTGAACGCCAGCACGACCGGGTCGATGCGGATCTCGTCGAGCCGCGGCAGCCCCTGCGGCGCGATGCTTCTGAGCAGACGGACGCCCGCCTCGGCGAACGACAGGCCAACCAGCCCGCCGGCGACGCCGAGCGCCAGGCTCTCCGACAGCAGCTCCCAGGCCAATCGGCGCGAGCTCGCCCCGAGCGCCGCGTGGATGGCCAGCTCCTGTTCGCGGCTCTCGGCGCGAACGAGGAACAGGTTGGCGACGTTGGCACAGGCGATGAGCAGCACCAGCCCGACCGTGCCGAGCAGAACCCAGAGCGTCCGCCCGACATTGCCGATGACGTCGATCGCCAGCGGCCGGACATTCGGCCCAATCCGGATCTCGTCGAACATCTGCCGCGTGAATCCGCTCGGCATCGGGAAGCGCTCCGGCACGAGCGGCAGCATCCGCGCCACGTCGGCATTGGCCTGGTCGAGCGTGACCCCCGGCTTGAGCCGGGCGACACCGACATAGCTGAAGTTTCCGACAAAGAGCTTCGCGCGATCGAACTTGAGGGGCAGGAGGATTTGCGCCGGCTGGTCGAGGAACTTGAATCCGGCCGGCAGCACGCCGACGACCTCGTGCGGCTTGCCGTCGACGATGAGCGGCCGCCCGAGGACGGCCGGGTCCGCCCCGAGCTTGCGCGCCCAGTAGCCGTGCGTGAGCATGACGCGGTCCGGGCTCCCGGGGGCATCGTCTTCGCGCGTGAATTCCCGGCCGAGCGCGGCGTGGACGCCGAGGACTCCCAGCACGCCGTCGGTCACGTAGAGCACCTGCACCCGCTCCGGCTCGCCGGCGCCGGTCACCGATGCGGCGCTGTCGTTCCAGAGGCCGATGTCCTCGAAGACACGCGTCTCGTCGCGATAGGTGAAATATGTCGCCGGGGACTGGTTCAGGGCCGGGATGTTCAGCCCCGGTGCGGTGTGCCAGACGCCGACCAGGCGGTCGGCGTCCGGATAGGGCAGCGGCTTGAGCAGCACGCCGTGGACGACGCTGAAGATCGCGGCGTTGGCGCCGATGCCGAGCGCCAGCGTGAAGACCGCCACCGCGGTGAAGAGCGGCGAGCGGATCAGGCGGCGGCAGGTGCGGGACCAGCGAGCCGGCAAGAGGGGCATGGGCTGGTATACGACAGCGACGGGGTCCCGGTTCAGGAGTTGTCGCCGTCGAGCAGCCCGCCGAGCCCGCCGAGCACCGATCCCTCCTCGCGGCGGCTGCCCTTGAGGCTGGGTGCCGCGGCAATGATGCGGTTGGCCAGACGGCTGAGCGGCAGCGACTGCAGCCAGACCCGGCCGGGCCCCGTCAGCGTGGCGAAGAACAGGCCTTCGCCGCCGAACAGCGCCGACTTGATCTTGCCGACGTACTGAATGTCGTAGTTCACCGTCGGCTGGAAGCCGACGATGCAGCCGGTGTCGACGCGGAGCGTCTCTCCGGGCGCCAGGGTGCGCTCATGCAGGGTGCCGCCGGCATGGACGAACGCCCAGCCGTCGCCCTTCAGGCGCTGCATGATGAATCCTTCGCCGCCGAACAGGCCGACGCCGAGCTTGCGCTGGAACGCGATGCCGATCGACACGCCTTTCGCGGCCGCGAGGAAAGAGTCCTTCTGGGCGATGAGCTCGCCGCCCAGGCCGGCCAGATGAATCGCGATGATCTTTCCCGGGTACGGGGCGCCGAACGCCACCTTGCGGCGCTGGCCGCTGCGGTTCTGAAAGACCGTCATGAAGAGCGATTCACCGGTGAGGAGACGCTTGCCCGCCCCCATCAGCGCACCCATCAGGCCAGCCTGGGAGGCGGAGCCGTCGCCGAAGATCGTCTCCATCTCGATGCCGTCTTCCATGTACATCATCCCGCCCGCTTCCGCGACGGTCGCCTCCTGCGGATCCAGCACCACTTCGACGATACTGCATGTCGTCGCCGAAAATCTCGTAGTCGATCTCGTGCATATCCGCCACGGTGATTCCTCTCCTCAACAGGGGGTAATCGGAAAGCCGGTTCTGACGGCCCGGCGGGCCGCATCGAATCGGCGTCATAATAGTCGCATGATGATACGGCTCAGGAAGCTGCGGGGTTTCATGCTGGCTGGCGCGATTGCCCTGCTCGTCGGGCCTGCGGTCGAGGCCCAGACCGCGACGCCGATTGCGGTCTACAAGAGCCCGACCTGCGGCTGCTGCAGCAAGTGGGTCGAGCACCTGCGGTCGAACGGCTTCGCGCCGACGGCCACCAACACGACCGACATGACCGCCGTCAAGGCGAAGTACGGCGTGCCGCAGGCCGCCGAGTCCTGCCACACCGCCATTGTCGGCGGCTACGTCATCGAGGGGCACGTGCCGGCGGCCGATATTCGCCGGCTCCTCAAGGAGAAGCCCGCCGTCGTCGGCCTCGCCGCGCCGGGCATGCCGATGGGATCGCCCGGCATGGAAGGGCCGACGGCGCAGCAGTACGACGTGGTCTCGTTCGACCGTCAGGGCCGGACGCGGGTATTTGCCACGCACGGGAAGTAGAGTGATGGTCACGCCGGCACCGGCTGCCTGGATCGGCCAGCGAGCCGTGGCGGCCACGGCGGCGGCACTGGCGATCGCCGCCGGAGCGGCGACGCTGACGGCCGTCAACGTCCAGCTGACCGCCGCCGACACACAGCGGGCGCTGCGGATGGCCGGCGCGACGGAGGCCGCGCGCGCCCAGTTTCACGCCCCCTACATCCTCGCCATCCCGGCCTCGGTGATTCAGGACATCCAGGTGCTGACCGAGTTCCGGCGCACGGTCATCGCCGCTGAAGAGGCGCGGCGGCGGGGAGACTGGGCCGTCGCGCAGGGGGCGCGCAGCCTCAGCGGACAGGGGGTGGACGACGTCGTCAAGCCGTGGCGCGGCACGGTGACGCTGGCCGCGACGCTCCAGCTCGACGCGCTGCACACGTTCGTTGCGGTCCCGAATTGCGAGCTCATGCTCGGCGGTTCGCCGGTCGTGGCCTCGCTCGCCCGGCGCACGACGCCGCGCTCCGCGACGGCCTCTGCCGGCCGCGGTCCGGGCACGACATCGCTCGTCGGCGCCTTGATCGAAGCGGACTTCAGCGCCGCGGCGCTGGCCAGCGAATCGCGTCTGGTCGTCGTGCTTTGTGACGGGCGCGAGGTCGCCCGCGAGGCGATCGATTTCGCCAAGCTCGAGTAGTCCGCAGTCGCTGAATCCGCGGAGCGCAGGCCGGCGCGCAATATCTTCGGCAGCGTGTGCCGTTGATCAGCTAGAATTGGGGCTGAATGATCGAGTCGGGCCAAAGCCTGCACTGCCCACCACTACGCCCGGGCCGGTCGCTGACCGGCCTTTTTGCTGTACCGCGCACTCGGCGCGCGCTGAAATAGGGGGATTCGATGGCGAACCGCACCAAGGTCACGCAACAGAAGCGAGCGCGCGAGCGCGCCAAGCAGGAGCGGATGCAGGAGAAGACCCGGCGCCGCGAGGAACTCAAAGTGCGCAAGGCCAACGAACCGGCGTCCGCCGCCACCACCGGTGAAGATCCGGATATCGCCGGCATCGTTCCCGGACCCCAGCCCAGACCGTGGGAAGACGACGACCTGGTCGAGGAGACCGAAGAGGACACGGAAAAGGTCGAAGGGGAGTAGGGGCGGGACGGGAGCGACCGGGATGACGCTGGTTTACGTGGCGCTCGGCGGCGCGCTTGGGTCGAGCGCCCGCTATCTGCTGGCTGGCGCCATCAACCGTCATGGCCCGGTCTATTCGCCGGCCGGCACCTTCGCGGTCAATATCCTCGGCTGCTTCGTGTTTGGCGCCATCGTCGCGCTGGCCGATCGGCGGATGCCACTGTCGGCCTCGGCGCGCGCCTTCATCGTCGTCGGCGTCCTCGGAGGGTTCACGACCTTCTCCTCCTATACCTTCGAAACGTTCGTCCTGATGCGGCAGGCGCACCTGTGGCGGGCACTGCTGAACGCGGGTGGTCAGGTAGTGGGGGGACTGGTCGCGCTGTGGGCGGGCTTCGCGAGTGTGCGGGCCTTTTGAGGAACGGCGACGCAAGAATGGGCGGATGGCCGCCGGCTGACGATGCAACCGGCGTCCAACCGCCTCCAGATGCGACTGACGAATCTTTCGACTCGTAGCGGCCGCGTCAGACCCGCCGGCGCCCGCTGACCAGGCCGAGCACGAACAGCACCAGCGCGATCACCAGCAGCACGTAGATGAAGTTGCCCAGCGTGTAGCCGCTGACGATTCCGAGCAGCCACAGGACCAGCAGAATCACCGCGATCGTAAAAAGCATCATTAGCCTCCTGCAGACCGTTGAGCACAAGGCGTACCGTCCGGAAAAGCGCCTGCCGGTGTCTACGATTACCCGTTTTCGAGCCGTCAGGCCAGGCAGGTGTGTCGCGCGATGCCACCTGTTGGGATCGAACGGTGGCCCGATGAGCAGGCTACCCCTCCCGCTCGACCCTGACCTCGACCGTTCCTGCCGGGCCGTCCATCGACACGAAGAGGTCATCAGGGTCTTCACCACTCGCGGCCGCGAAGGGGTCGGCGGGGCGGTAGGGATGTTCCTGGATGGCCAGGGTGACGTCGCCTATCTCCTGGTAGGTGGCCAGCACCACGTCCGCGATCGCGTAGAGGGTGTGATGCACCGAGCGGCCTCGATGCCAGCTGAAGGTGTCGAGAATCGCGGCACGGACGCCCTGGCGAAACGAGCGGAAGGTGACGTCCGGAGTCGTGTAGCTCCAGCGGGCGCTCAACTCGCCGACGAACAGCGGCTGCAGCCCGTCGCTCGTGCCGTCGTCCGAGGCGGGGCTCGGCGGCGCGAAGCCCGACGTCCGCATCAGGGCGAGCTGCGCCAGGCCGGAGACGACCGCGACCTTGGCGCCGTTGGTCGTAATCGCGGCCGTCTTGATCTCGGGTGTTCCCCCCATGAAGGCCTGGGCCTGAGGACGTCCGCCGGCAACGAGGCGGCGCCATTCACCTTCGACGATGTCGATGCGGGCGAGCGAGAGGGCGGCATGATCCTGCAGGAGCCGATCGCCGATGGCGAGGCCAAGCTCCTCGATCTCGGCGGCGCCGGCGCGTCGGGCGGCCTGGTGGACGACGTTTCTGAGCGTCTGCCCGGGGATCACGCCGCCGCGGCCCTGCCGGAAGGCGGCCGCGAAATCCCCTTCGAGATGGAACGACACGGTCAGCTCCCGGGGATCGTGGCGATCGCCCCGGCGCACGACGCGCAGCAGCCGGATGTGCGACTCGCCGTGGCTGCTCGATCCGATCCGGGGCATGCCGCGGAATGTACCACGACGGGCCGGCGCGGCGCGGATCACGCCGCCGTGGCGCGCTTCGATATAATCAGTCGTTCTTCATCATGATTGTCGCGCGGCGGTTCCTGATTGGCGGGCGTGTGCAGGGGGTCGGCTTCCGCATGTTTGCCGCAGCGCGGGCGGCCATCGAAGGCGTGCACGGCCACGTGCGGAACCTCGCCGGCAGCGGCGTTGAGGCGGTCGTCGAGGGGGAGCAGGAGTCGGTGGACCGCATGGAGCTGGCGCTGCGGCGCGGACCTGCCGGCGCGGAGGTGACGTCGTTCGACGTCGAGATCATCCAGCCGTCGGGACGCACGACAGGGTTTACGACGCGCTAACGCCGCGGCGCGCCGCCGCGCAGACGTCAACACTGACACGACCGGGCGGATTGGTCCGCCCGCAAAGGAACACGATGGAACATCTGAAGTCCAAGATCCGCCATGTCCCCGACTTTCCGAAGCCGGGCATTCTGTTCTACGACGTCACCACGCTGCTGCGCGATCCGGTCGGGTTCCACGACGCGGTGGACGCAATGGCGACGCCGCACGTCAACGGGGGCATCGATCTCGTCGTCGGCATCGAGAGCCGCGGCTTCATCCTCGGCGCCGCGGTGGCGGACCGCATCGGCGCGGGGTTCGTGCCGGTGCGAAAGCTGGGCAAGCTCCCGGCGCCCTGCATCCGCGCCACCTACGAGCTCGAGTACGGCAGCGACAGCCTCGAGATGCACCGCGACGCGGTCAGCAGCGGCCAGCGCGTCCTTATCGTCGACGACCTGCTCGCGACCGGCGGCACGGCGCGGGCCACGGTGGACCTGGTCCGGCAGCTCGGCGGGGCGGTGGACGGCGTGGCGCTGCTCATCGAACTGGTGGCGCTCAACGGACGGGCGCGCCTGACGGGGGAGAACGTCACGGCTGTGCTGCAGTACTGAAGCTGATAGAATGGGCTGTTTCCGCGCCCGTAGCTCAGCAGGATAGAGCATCGGTTTCCTAAACCGGGGGTCGCAGGTTCGAGACCTGCCGGGCGCACCAGGTTCGAGGGTTATGAAGAGCACTGAACGACACAAGCTGAAGGAAAACGAGTTCGCGCATACGGTCGCGCGGGCCCGCGACGTCATCGACACCCGTGGGCGCGACATGGCGACGCTGGCCATCGTCGTCGTCGCGGCCGTGGCCCTGGCGTTCGGATACATGGCCTGGCGCCAGTCGCGGGACGGGAAAGCCAACACGATGCTCGCGGCGGCGCTGGCGGTGGCCGAAGCGCCGGTGGTCGCGCCGGTGGCACCGGCTCCCGGAAGCCCGATGCCGGTCAAGCAGCCCGGGACGTTCGAGACCGAGCGCGCGAAGCTCGAGGCGGCGCTGCCGAAGTTCCAGGAGACCTTCGACCGCTACCCGAACACGGATGCCGGGATCGCCGCCCGCTATCACGCCGCCGGAACGCTGGCGTCGCTCGGCCGCCTGCCGGAAGCGGAAGCGCGCTACAAGGAAGTCGTCGACAAGGCAGGCAGCCGGATTTATGGCCGCACGGGGCGCCTCGGGCTGGCGCAGGTGCAGGTCGCGCAGGGCAAGTACGACCCGGCCATTGCGATCTATCAGCAGCTGACGACCGATACCACCTCGCAGATCCCGGTGGACGGGGTGCTGATGGAACTGGGGCGCGCGTATCTGAAGGCGGGACGCAAGACGGACGCGGCTCACGCCTTCACGCGGGTCGTCGAGGAGTTTCCGCAGTCGCTCTATGCCGCGGACGCGCGGCGGGAAATGGAAGACGCGAAGAAGAGCTGACGCCGGTGCGGCCGGGACGGCTTACGCCGTCCGGGTCCGCCCTGCGGCTTCCAGCGTCAGATCGCCGGGCGCTGCCTGACGCGCCGGTTCGACCATCAGCCGCAGCGCATATTCGGCTGGCGCGCCGGTCGCGTCACTGACCGCCCCCACCCTGAAAACGGCCGACAGCACGCTGGACTTCCGGAGCGGAGCCGGCAGATCCATCCGCGACCGCGCCGCACGATCCACCTGAAAATAGACCAGCCGGTAGAGCGGAATCGCCGACCCGCCCTGGCACGACACGCTCACCCCATGGGCGCTGACATCGCGGGTCACGACCGACGCCATCCGCGTGTTGCCTTTGGCGTCCTTCCACAGAATCTGCCCGGGGACCTGGACCGGATAGCGGTCGTCCATCCGCTTCTCGTAGCGATTGCTTCCCTGGACGAGATGAAGATGCTGTTCCATTGGGGCGGTTCCTCTTGAGAGCACGGTCACCCCTGTATGTATCAATGTGCAGGCCCGGTTGGCGCCAGCTTCGATTGGGGGCGGCCACATCGTAGGAAATCGCAGACGATAAGGGACTTAGGTCGCAGGTGTCTCCTCGCCGACCTGTCGCTGAGTAGGTATACCAAGTATCCAGTAATGGATTTACAGTATACCTGATATACATCGCGACGCTATTCCGGGCAGCCGGGTGGCATCGCTTCGCCGGCCGAACAGCCTCTAGCGTCCGCCGATCACCGCGCCCGGAGTGATCCCCAGCCGATCCATCTTGAGGTAGAGGCCCCGGCGCGTGAGCCCGAGCAGGCGGGCGGTCTCGGACACGTTGCCCGAGGCCCGCTCGAGCGCGGTTTGAATCATGTCGCGCTCGACCTTCTCGACTGCGGCCGCGAGCGTCGGCTGCCGGTGGCGGGCCCGCGAGGCATCGATCTTCAGGCCCTGGGTGCCGAAGGCGGCCGACAGCAGGTCCGGCGTGACGAGCCCGCCGGGAGACGCCATCGCCACCGCCCGCTGCACCTCGTTACGAAGCTGCCGGACGTTGCCGGGCCAGGGGAAGGTGTCGAAGAGGTCCAATGTTTCGGCGCTCAGTCGCACGCCCGGCTTGCCGAGACGCTCGCTGGCTTCCCTGAGGAAGAACGTGCTCAGGTGCGGAATCTCCTCGCGGCGGTCGCGCAGCGGCGGGACGTGCATGTGGATGACGCTCAGGCGGTAGAACAGGTCTTCCCGGAACGTCCCTTCGCCGACCCGGCTCTCGAGATCGACGTTGGTGGCGGCAACCACCCGCACGTCGACGCGCTGCGGCCGCGTGTCGCCGACCGGCAGGACCTCCCCCTGCTCGAGGAAGCGCAGCAGCTTCGGCTGAACGTCGAGCGGCAGATCGCCGACCTCGTCCAGAAACAGCGTGCCGCCAACGGCGGTGCGCAGCACCCCCGGCTGGTCGGCGACGGCGCCGGTGAAGCTGCCGCGGCGATGGCCGAACAGCTGGCTGTCGGCCAGCTCGCGGGTCGCGCTCGTGCAGTTGTAGGGGAGGAACATGTGATCGGCGCGTGACGAGCCGGCGTGAATCGCACGCGCGACCAGGTCCTTGCCGGTCCCGCTCTCGCCGGTGATGAGCACCGTCAGGTTGTTGCCCTGCATCCGCTGGATCTGGTCCGCCACGCGCTGCATCGCGGCGCTGGCGCAGACAAAGCCGGGGAGGAGCGGCTCGAGCGGGCGCTCGAGGGCCCCGGACGCGCCCTCGACCGGCCGCTCGCGCGCCTGGCACAGATCAAAGCCCTGGCGGAGGACGGCCGACAGCGTCCGGAATCGCTGTAGGGCGGACGCCGTCACCGGGCGCGCCGACGCCAGGACGGCGAAGCGCGCCCCTTCCGGACCCCGTCCAATCGCTTCCATGACCCGCCCGCCCGCCTCACCGGTGCGCCGCAGGGCCGCCTGCGCGAGCGCCCGGGCCGCCTCGGCGTCGCACCCGGCCGCGGAGAGAATCGCGATCTGGCCGCCGGTCCCCTGCACGAAGAGGACGGCCGCCTGGGCGTCGCACGCCTCGAGCAGGGCAGTCGCGCCTTCACGCGCGAGGAGGGCGGGCATGGCCGACGCATCGACGATCCGCCTGACCAGCGCGTCGTCGCCGTCCATCTGCACGCCGAGATAGCCGACCGCCGCGGTCGTCGGCGCCTGCTGCAGGGCGGCGCGCGCTTCGTGCAGATCCGGACCGGCGCCGAGCGACTCGAAGATCGCCGCCGCGACGGTCAGGAAACGCGTCGCCCGCGATCGCGCGCCCGCCGCCGCTGCCAGACGGCCCAGCTCCAGATAGCTCAGGCCCGTCTGGTAGCCGTCGCCGAGGAGATCGAAGACGCTGACGCTCTGTCCGAAGTCATGATAGGCCTCGGTGGTCCGGCCGGCCGCCGCCTGGAGGCGGCCGCGCAGCCGGAGAAACTCTCCCCAGGTGCCGGTCATGGCTCCGGGCTGGACGCTCGGCGCGACCTGTTCCAGCCACTGCTGCGCCGTGTCGGTGCGGGCCAGCGCGAGCAGCGCCTCGATGGCAATCAGTTCGGCCTGCAGCGCATACTGCGCCGGCGCATCGTCTGCGGCGGCGACCTCCGAGGAAATCGCCAGAGCGGTCTCGGCATCGCCGCGGCGGAGGGCCACCCGCGCTTCGAGCGCGCGCACCGACCACTGATACCAGCGGTTGGCGAGCGTCTGCCCGTAGGCCTCACGCGCCTTCTGCAGGGCGCGGCTGGCGTGATCGTGCTCGCCCCGGATCAGATGAATCTGCGCCAGCGTGTCGAAGACCGCGCCGGTCGTCTCGCGCATGAAGTGCAGCGGACTGCGCACGTCGAGCGCCCGATTGAGCACTTCTTCGGCGCGCTTCAGATTGCCGACCCGGACGCAGATCTGTCCGAGCGAGGCCAGGGCGACGCCAAGTCCATGGGGCGTGCCGGAGTGTTCCTGCAGCTCGACGCTCCGTTCGGCCAGCGACAGCGCCTCGTCATGCCGATGCTGCATCAGCGCGACGTTGGCCTGGTTGCCGCAGACCGTCGCGACGACGTCACCAGCTTCGACGATGACCGCGAGCCGCTCCGCCTGCCGGAGCGCCGCGATCGCCTCGTCCAGCCGGCCTTCCTGCGCCAGCGAGACGCCGGAGAGCGAGTGCACCATCGCCAGATGGCGGCGATCGCCGGCCGCGTGCAGCGCCGAGGCCGCATTGTTGATGTGCTCGCGGACGATGGCTCGTTCCCCGACCTGCCGGTAGCAGAGCCCCAGTTCGTAGTGGGCGAGCCCGATGGCGCGCGAATCGTGGGCCCGCTCGGCCTGCTTGAGGGCCTTGATCAGCAAGGCGATCCCGCGCGACGGCTCGCCGCGCGCGACGGCAAGACGGCCGTGCACCCGCCACAGGTCGGACAGGCGCGCCGGATCGATACGCTCCCGGCCCTGCGGCGGCGCACCCAGCGCGTCCGTCGCCTGCCGGACGTCGTCCTGCAGGAGCCAGGCCTCCGCCAGCGCGCAGCGGATCTGGACCTGCTGATCCCGGCTGAGGCCCGGTTGCCGCAGGGCGCGGACGAGGAGCGTCGTGGCGTCGGCGCCATGCCCGCGTTCGAGCGCGTCGACCGCCTGGTCGTAGAGCCCCGGTTTCTCCACGCGCCGCAGTATACCTACTATCCACCCAGGGGGACACTCATCTTTAGCGTAAGTCCTTGATTTGTAACGCGTGATGTTGAAAGTGGCCGCGATCGGGCGACGATCCGACCCCCCAAGTCGATACGGCCAGTAAATTCAACGACTTACGCTAAAGATGAGTGTCCCCCTGGGGGGGCCCTCGGGGGTCAGAAAGCGCGGCCGAGGCGGCCGAAGGCGGCCCAGCCGCGGTGGGCCCCAGTCGGGTCATCGCGCCACGCGGCGCCGGCGGTGACGGCAAGGGGCAGCGCGTAACCCAGCACGGTGTCGGCGGAGAGCTCGACGCCGACCGAGCGGCGCAGATGTCGCCGCCGGTAGGCCACGTCCCAGGCCTGCCCGGCGTCGGCGAACACCGCGCCGTGCAGACTGCGGACCATCAGCGGCAGCGTGCCGACGCCGCGCTGCGGCCACGCGAGCGGAAAGCGGTAGTCGACGTTGGCGACCGCGGCGTGCCAGCCGAACGCGTCCGACGACTCGAAGCCGCGCAGGAGCGCAATCGAGCTCGACCCGAAATCGAAGCCGGCGGCACGCGGACCGGCGCCGGACGTCGAGAAGACGCGGCGCAGATCGGCATCCCCCCACGTCGTCGCACCGGCCGCCCGCGCGGCGAGGACGGCATGCCGCGGATACATGCGCCAGTAATGACGCACATCCGCGGTCGCGGCCCCGGCGCTCCGGCCGGCTCCCGCTTCCCCGCGCGTCATTTCCGACGTGACCGCGACGATCCCGCCTTCCTCCGCACTGATGGCATATCCAAAGGTATGAGCATTCGACGCCAGCCAGCCGAGGCGGACATCGCGGCGGGTGCCGCGCGCCGCCACCGCGGGTCTGCAGGCGGCACACGCAAAGATGTCGCGCTCGGCATGGAGGTCCGCCAGCGCGAGACTCGACCAGCGGACGCGGCGCACCGGCAGGAGCACGCCGACGCTGAGCTCCCGCGACCGCACGTCCCCCTGACGCCAATCGTCCGTGGTTCCTGAGGCGGACGCGAAGATCGTCGGCCGCCATCGCGCATAGGCGTAGTCCAGCTGCCAGTCGGCCTGGCGGCGCGGCGTCGCCCATTCGCCCGTGACCGCGTAGGCGTGGCGGCCGAGCGCGTCACTGCCGCTCGTCATCGCCCCGGCCAGCACCTGGCTCCCGCGCGTCTCGATGACCGGCGACCAGTAGCGCGGCGCCAGCGTCGGCCAGGGGCGGTAGGCGCGGTCGCGCGGCGCATCCGGCTCGCGCGGCGCATCCGGCTCACGCAGCCCCTCCGCCTCACGCAGCGCCTCCGGCTCGCGCGCCGCGACGGCGTTCCCCTCGGTCGGCGCCGGCAGCGGATCGGACCAGCGCGCCGCCGCGAAGGGCAGCTCGAACAGGTCGTCGCCGTCCGCCGTATAGCCGACGAAGACCAGCCGGCCGCCAGCCGAAAGGGCCGGCGCATGCGCGCCGCGGCCTGCCCCGAGCAGCCGACGCATCTCGCCGGTCGCCACCTCCACCCTGTAGATACCGAACCCGCCGTCGCGATCCGAGGCGAACAGCAGTGCGGCCCCGTCCGGCAGCCACATGGGCCCGGCGTTGCGCTCCCCACCGCCCCGAACCAGCGTGCGCACGTCCTTCGTCGCGGGATCGACGATGACGATCTCGGACGGTCCGCCAAGCCGGCGGCGCTCGGCGGCAATCAGCCGGCCGTCGGGGGACCACCGCGGACTCGAGAACTCGGTGGCCGCTTCGGTGATGAGCGGCTCGGGCACCGCGCGGCGCCCTGGCGCCGGCACCTCCAGCGTCGCCAGGATGCGCCGCCCCGACTGCTGCACGGTGCAGACAATCGTCCGGCCGCCGGCGGCGACGTCGGGCTCCGCCGCCCTGGCCTCCCGGGTCAGCCGCCGCGTCGCGCCCCCCGACAGCGACACCGCGTAGAGGTCGGATTGCAGACCCACGTCGCGGACCACCTCCAGCTGGTCGAAGACCATCTCCGCGCCGGCGAAAGCGAGGCGTTCGCCGCGGTAGCGCGACGCCACCGTTCGCGGACCAATCCCGTCGGGCATCAGCTCCATCAGCGCCGGAAACGCGTGCGGATTGGCGATGCTGTAGAACAGCCGGCCCTGCGGGCCGAACGCAGGACCGCCGACCAGGAACCCGTGCGTCGTCAGCCTCACCGCATCGGCTCCGTCCACGGGTGACGCCGCCGTGGTGCGCTCGGCTTCAAAGTCCCGCCACAGCGCGCCGAGGGGCCGGTCAAAGACGCGCCTGAACGCACGGGCGCCGAGGTACGGGACCGAGCCGGCGGTTTCGTCCGCCAGACGCCCGAGCGACGCCTCGCCGTAGCGCGCCGCCAGGAATTGATGAAAGTAGGCGCCGTAAACGTACGCCGCGTTCCCCGCCGGCCAGTCGACGAGCCCGCCGCCGGCGCGGTCGATCGGCAGCAGCCGGCGCTCGACTGCGGCTTGATCCAGCACCATCCGGAAATCGCCGGCCGGCACGCGTCCTTGCCCGGTCACGCGGCTCTCCTCGTAGGTGGCGAGCCCTTCGACCTGCCAGTCGGGCAGGAACTGATTGGGGGAGAGCAGCGGCAGCCGGCCGAAGACGCGGCGGAGCCCGCCGAACCAGCCCCGCGACCGTTCCAGATGGACGATGTGTGTGTACTCGTGCGCGAAGACGAGCCGCAGCCAGTCATCGGTATTGCCGATCATGCTGCTCGAAGGCGGCGGCACCGCTGTCAGCTCAATCAGGTTGTACGGAAAGACCGTCGCCCAGCCGTTCGACTGGTCGGTCTGGTCGACGAGGATGACCTGCACCCGGCCGCGCGGCGCGCCGAGACGACGGTCGATCGCCGGCGGCCACCTCCTCGACGAAGCCCGCCACCCGCGCCGCCATCGCCTCTTCGCCCTGATGAAAATGGATGTCGAACCGCGCCGTCGCCATCGTCCGGAACCTGAGACGCGGATCGTAGCGCCCGCCCGCCGACGGCGCATCCGCGGGCCGCGGCTCCTGTGCACCCACTCCGGCCACGCTGGCCGCGATCGCCAGCACGACCAGCAGGCCGCACAGCAGGACGCCGGCCGGCCCAGGGGCTGATGTGGATCGACCGCGCTCGTCGGGCAGGCGCATCAGGCCGGCGGCGAACGTCTCACCGCGCGGCGCGCGCCGGCGCGGTGTCGCGGTAGACGTGCCGGAGAAACCCGTAATCGGCAATCGGCGAGAGCGTGACGCCGTGGATATCGGGCTGGAAGATGGCGACGTTGGTGCGACTCCACAGGCTGATATACGGCGCATCCGCGGCGATCATCTGTTGCGCCTGGCGGTAGAACGCGCCGCGCTGACTCTCGTCCGCCGCCGCCGAGGCGGCATCGATCAGCCGGTCGACCTCCGGATTGTTGTAGTGGATCCGATTGAGACCGATCGGCGGCTGCCTGCTCCGAGTGGTAGACGCGCCGCAGCATGTCGGGATCGGTGACGCCGACCCACTGCAGCGTGTAGAGCTGGAAATTGCCGCGCGCCGCACGTCCGCCGACAGCGTCTGCAGTTCCGCCGATCCGCACTCGACGCGCGATCCCGACGCGCGCCAGGTCCTGCTGGATCGCCGCCGCCTGCAGCCGGTACACCTCCGATGTCGAGGTCTTCAGCGACAGCCGCAGGCGCGGCAGCGGCCCGTCGCCGTCCGGGTCGGGATAGCCGGCGGCGTCGAGCAGCCGCCCGGCCTCGGCCGGATCGTAGCTGAAGTCGAAGACGTTCGGCTCGAAGGCCCACGACATCGGCGGCACGATGCCGACCGCCGTGCGCGGCGAGCCCGCGGCGCAGATAGCTGACGATGGCGTCCCGATCGATCGCGTAGCCAATCGCCTTGCGCACCTCGACGTGCGCCAGCGACCGGGTCGTGCAGGTTCATCCCGACGTACGCGTAGTCGGTGCCCGGCGCCGTCGCCACCTGCAGCCGCCCTTCCTGGCGCAGCTGCCAGACGATGTCGGGCGACAGGTCGTTGACGACGAGATCGACCGTCCCCTTGCGCAGTTCCAGGCCGCGCATCGTATCGTCGGGCACCACCTTCAGCACGAGGCCGGTCGTTGGCCGGCGCGCCGCCGTAATACCTGTCGAACGCCGCCAGCTCGACCCGGTCGTCCAGCCACGAACTGCTCGAGCCGGTAGGCGCCGGTGCCGATCGGCGCGCGGGCGTTCGCCGCCCCCGACCCGGCCTGGACGATGCCCATCACCAGGTTGATCGGAAACGAGCGCGGACGGGTGCCTTCAGCGTGAACACCACCGTGTAGCGGTCGATCGCCTTCACCGCCGCGACCTGCCGATACGCTGCCCGAGCGCCCGCGTGAAGTCCGGATCCAGGAAGCTGTCGGAAGGTATAGACGACGTCCTCCGCCGTCAGCTCGCGCCCGTTGTGGAAGTGCACGCCGTGCCGCAGGCGGGCGACGTACGTCAGCGCGTCGGGCTGGTCGAGCGCCTCGGCGAGATCCGGCACGACGTGCAGCTGCTCGTCGATCCGCATCAGCGTGCTGAAGAGCAGCTGGTGCACCTTCTGCGACGCCTCGTCGGTGCCGACGCGCGGGTCGAGATTGATCGCCGCGTCCGCCATGCCGACGACGATCGTCCCCGGGTCGGGGACTGCGCCGCCGGCAGGCGGACGACGCGACCAGCAGCAGGATCGCCGCGCGCGGCCCGCCAGCCGGTCATTCCTCGGCTCCGGCCTTGAGCTCCGCCAGCAGGGCCAGCGCCTGCATCGGGGTGATGCCGTTGACGTCGAGCGCCGCGCAGCCGCCGGTGGATCTCGTCGTCTTTCTCGGCCGCCGGCGCCTGGAACAGCCCGAGCTGCTGCTGCGTCACCGCCCGCTTCGCCGCTCATCGACGGCCGGCCGCCGCGCGACAGCTCGTCGCGCTCGAGGCCGTTGAGGATCTCGCGGGCGCGGCCGACGACGGCGGCCGGGCAGACCGGCGAGCCGCGCCACCTGGATGCCGTAGCTGCGATCCGATCGGCCCGGCACGACCTTGCGCAGGAAGACGATGTCCTCCTTCCACTCGCGGACGACGACGTGGATAGTTGACGACGCCGGGCAGCGGCGTCGGCCAGGTCGGTGAGCTCGTGATAGTGGGTGGCGAAGATCGTCTTCGGCCGGGCGCGCGGTGTTCGACGCCAGGTGCTCGGCGACCGCCCAGGCGAGGCTCAGGCCGTCGAAGGTGGACGTGCCGCGGCCGATCTCGTCGAGGATCACCAGGCTGCGCGAGGTCGCGCTGTGCAGGATGTTGGCGGTCTCCTGCATCTCGACCATGAAGGTGGACTGGCCGCGGGCGATGTTGTCGGAGGCGCCGACCCGGGCGAAGAGGCGGTCGACGACCGGCAGCTTGGCGGTCCGCGCCGGCACGAACGATCCGGCCTGCGCCATCAGGCAGAGCAGCGCCGTCTGGCGCAGGTAGGTCGACTTGCCGCCCATGTTCGGCCCGGTCAGGATGACCAGCTGATGCGCCGCCGCCGTCGAGCGTGACGTCGTTCGGCACGAACGCGTCGGCGGCATGCCGCTCGACGACCGGGTGGCGGGCATCGGTCGCGACCAGCTCGTCGCCGTCGTGCATCATGCGGCTTGATGTAGTTCTGCAGCCGCCGCCGCTTCGGCGAGCGCGCTGAGCACGTCGAGCGACGGCCAGCGCCGCGGGCGGTGTCCTGGATGCGCGGCGCCTCGGCGGCGACGCTGCGCCGCAGCGCCTCGAACATCTCCAGCTCGCGCTCGAGGATCCGCTCGTCGGCGCCGAGCACCTTCTCCTCGTAGTCCTTCAGCGCCGGCGTGATGAAGCGCTCGCCGCCGGCGATCGTCTGCTTGCGGTGATAGTCGGCCGGCACGCTGGCGAGGTTCGACTTCGAGATCTCGATGTAGTAGCCGAAGACGCGGTTGTAGCGGATCTTGAGCGAGGCGATGCCGGTGCGGGCGCGCTCGGCCTCTTCCATCTCGGCGATCCGCTGCTTGCCGGATCGGCTGATGCGCGCGCAGCTCGTCGAGTTCGGCGTCGACGCCGTCGCGGATGCAGCCCGCCGTCGCGGGCGAAGCGCCGGCGGCTCGTCGATCAGGGCGTCGGTCGAGGGCGCCGCGCAGGTCGGCGAGATCGTCGAGCTCGGCGATCAGGCTGCGGACGAGCGGCGCCTGGAGTTCGTCGAGCAGCATGCGCACGCGCGGCACCGCGGCCAGCGACTGGCGCAGCGCCACCAGATCGCGCGGTCCGGCGGTGCCGAGCGCGGCGCGTCCGACCAGCCGCTCGATGTCGTGCACCGCCTTGAGCGTCGTCGCGCACCTTGGCCCGCTCGGTGCGTGCGGAAGGCGAACTCCTCGACCGCGTCGAGGCGATCCTGGATCCGCTCGAGCGACACCAGCGGCCGCAGCAGCCAGCTGCGCAGCAGCCGGCCGCCCATCGGCGTGACCGTGCGATCGATCTCGTGCAGCAGCGATCCCGTCGCGGCCGCCGTCCGCCGCCTCGATCACCTCGAGGTTCCTGCAGCGTCGTCGGATCGATCAGCAGGCAGTCGGCGCGCGGCGCGGAAGGCGATCGCGCGAACGTGCGCGAGGTCGGCCTTCTGCGTGTCGCGCAGGTACTGCACCAGCGCCGCCGGCGGCGCAGGTGGCCGCCGGATGCGTCGAGGAGCCCGAACCCCTGAGCGTGATCGCCTGCAGCTGCTCGAGCAGCGACCGCCGCGCCGCCTCGGGCTCGAACGTCCAGCCTCCGCCGCCGTCACCCGGGCGTCGAGGCGAAGCTCGGCGACGCAGCGCCGCCACGTCGTCGAAGCCCGGCGGGGCGAGGATCTCGCGCGGGCGGAGGACGGACAGTTCGTCGGCGAGCGCCTGCCGGCCGTCCGCGCCGAGGTATTCGGCGGCGGTGAATTCGCCGGTCGAGACGTCGAGCAGCGCGACGCCGTAGCCCGGCCCCGGCTGCATCCGGGAAATCGCCATCAGCAGCGCCGGCTCGCGGGCGTCGAGATAGCCGGCGTCGGTCAGCGTGCCGGGCGAGACGACGCGGACGACCTCGCGCCGGACCAGCCCTTTCGCCTTCTTCGGGTCCTCGACCTGCTCGCAGATGGCGACGCGGAAGCCCTTGCGCACCAGCCGGGCGATGTAGGCGTCGGCGGCGTGGTAGGGCACGCCGCACATCGGGATGGCGCCGCCGCTGGCGTCCTTGGAGCGGGAGGTGAGCGTCAGTTCGAGGGCGCGCGCCGCGGTCAGCGCGTCCTCGTAGAACATCTCGTAGAAATCGCCCATGCGGAAGAACACGATGGCGTCGCGGTACTGGCGCTTGGCTTCGAAATACTGCCGCATGGCCGGCGTCGCCCCGGCAGGCTCGGAGGACACGGGAGGAGAGGACATTTAGGGGAGATTCTGGCGCAAAGTATAACATTGGGGCCTTGATCGATACTGGCGCTCGACACGACGACACGGGCGGGAAGCGCGGCGGTGCTCCGCGACGGTGAGGTGGCCGCCGAACATTCGGGCGATCCGGAGGTGACCCACGGCGAGCGTCTGCCGGGCGATCTGACGCCGTCTGCTCGAGGCGGCAGGGGCGCGGATCGAGGATGTCGACCTCTTCGCGGTCGCGGCCGGACCCGGCTCGTTCACCGGCCTGCGGGTCGGCATTGCCACGATGCAGGGCCTGGCGATGGCGCGGGCCCGCCCGGTGGTGCCGGTGTCGGTGCTCGAGGCGCTGGCGCGGGCGGCGGCCGACGGCACGGCGCCGATCGCGGCATGGATGGACGCGCAGCGCGGTGAGATCTTCGCCGAAGGCTATGCGCCGGACGGCCGCAGCGTGACGATGCCGGCCCGAGCCGTGACGGCGGCGGTCCTCCTCGACGAGGATGCCGCCAGGGCCGGCGGCTCGCCGATCTTCATCGGCGACGGCGCGATTCGCTACCGCGAGCTGATCGCCGCGCGCTACGGCGCCGCCGTGCGCGTGCTGCATCCGCCGCCGCTCGCCGGGATCATCGGGCAGATCGCGGCGGAGTCGCCGGAGCGCCGTGTCCTGCCGCACGCGGTCGTGCCCATTTACGTCCGCCGGCCGGACGCGGAACTGGCGCGGACGCGGCGCGCGGCGGGCGGCTGAGCGGTATGACGTGGTCGATCGGCCGTCTCAGCGGCGACGACGACCTCGACCGCGTCGCGGCGCTCGAGGCGGCGACCTTCACGAATCCCTGGACCCGCGAGATGCTGGTGCGCGAGCTCGAGCGGCCCGAGGTCACCCGTGTGTATGTGCTGCGGACACCCGAGCGCGGCGTCGTCGCCTTCTGCAGCTGCTGGCTGGTGGCGGACGAGGTCCACATCAATTCGGTTGCCGTGGAGCAGGCCGAGCGCCGGCGGGGCGTGGCCTCGGCGCTCCTCGGTCACGTGCTCGACGAGCTGACCGAGGCCGGCGCGCGCCAGGCGACGCTCGAGGTGCGGCGCTCCAACGAGGCCGCGCTGCGGCTCTACCGGCGCCTCGGCTTCGTGATCGTCGCCGAGCGGCGGGGGTATTACAGCCAGCCGGAGGAGGATGCGCTGATCCTCTGGTGCCACGATCTGCAGAACCGCGCCGCGCCTCCGGCCGCGCCTTGAAGCGCCCGGGGTCTTGTGGTAGTTTGCCCCTATGGCTGCCCACCACGAGTGAAGATCCCGTCTCAAGGAGGCGCACATGCCGAAGGACTTCGAAGAGCTGAAGCGCGAACTGCTGCAGACCGACGACGAGTACCGCCAGCTGGCCACCCTGCACCACGACCTCGACGAACGCATCCACGACCTCACGACCCGCAACTTCCTCTCCGAGCCCGAACAGGTCGAAGAAGTTCGCCTGAAGAAGCACAAACTGCAGCTCAAGGATCAGATGGAAAGTATCCTCCGCCGTCACAACACCGACGGCGGGGCGCCGCACGCCGCGCGGCCTTGAACGCGGCCGCTCCTTCACGCCGGGTCACGAGGGCCAGCGCGGGCGTACGCCGCGGCGTCCGACCGCCGGTCCTCGCGAACCCACCCACAGCCGGGCATCCGTTTCCATGAAAATCGATCGCGCAGGTTTCCCCTTCATCGCCGCCGCGCTTGTACCCGCGGCGGCACTCGCGGCCCGCCGCCGGCCGGTGCTGGCGGCGTCGTTCGCGGCCCTCGGCGGCTTCCTGACCTATTTCTTCCGCGATCCGGAGCGGCACCGTTCCGCAGGGGCCGGACCTGGTCGTGTCGCCCGCCGACGGGCGCGTGATGATCGCCGGACCGAGCGACGGCCGCTGGGCGCCGCCCGGGGACTGGCTGCAGATCACGATCTTCCTGTCGCCGATGGACGTGCACATCAACCGCACGCCGGTGGACGGCCGGGTCGACGCGCATCGACTACCGGCCGGGCCGGTTCCTGCCGGCCTACGACGAAGGCTCGAACGACAACGAGCTCAACGAGGTCTGGATCGACCACCACGGCCAGCAGGTCGTCTTCCGCCAGGTCGTCGGCATGCTGGCGCGGCGGATCGTCTGCCGGGTGCAGGAGGGGGAGAGCCTCGAGCGCGGCGAGCGCGTCGGCCTGATGAAGTTCGGATCGCGCATGGACGTCTTCCTGCCGACGCGACGCCGAGCTGCGCGTCAGCGGTCGGCGATCGGGTCGTCGGCGGCGAGACCGTCCTGGCCATCCTGCGGGGCCGCCGGTGCTCGATAGGTCGCCGCCGCCGCCGCCGCGAGGACACGCCGCACCGCTTCCGGCGCGGCGTCTTCCTGCTGCCGTCGCTGTTCACGGTCGCGAACCTGTTCTGCGGCTACGCCTGCGTGGTCTATTCGACGCGCGGCGATTTCGACACGGCGGCGCTCTTCATCGGCGTGGCGATGGTGCTCGACACGCTCGACGGCTTCTTCGCCCGGCTGACGAACTCGTCGTCGCGCCTTCGGCGTCGCAGCTCGACTCGCTCGCCGACGTCGTGTCGTTCGGCATGGCGCCGGCGATCCTCGCGTTCACCTGGGGACTGTGGCCGCTGCAGCGCCTCGGCTGGGCGGCCGGCTTCCTCTTCGTCACCGCCGCCGCGATGCGCCTGGCGCGCTTCAACATGCAGAGCGCGACGACCACCGCCTCGGGCGACAAGCGCTACTTCGTCGGCATGCCGAGCCCGGCCGCCGCCGCGGTCATCGCCTCGACCGTCTATCTGGTATCCCGTACGGCCTGCAGGATGCGCGAGGCCGCGCTGCCGGCGCTGGCGATGGTCCTGGTGCCGGCGTTCCTGATGGTCAGCACGATCCGGTTCCGCAGCGTCAAGGCGATCGACGTCGGCTGGCGGCGGTCGCCGTTCCGGATCCTGTTCCTGGCGGCGGTGGCGCTGGCGCTGATCGCCTCGCACCCGCGGCTGGCGCTGGTCGTGATGTCCTACGCCTACGTCGTCGGAGCGCTCGGCGGCTGGGCTGTCACGGGCGGCTGCGCCGCCGGCCCCCAGGCCTCGGTCGACGAGGCGCCGGTCGTTACTCCGCCACCGGCAGCCGGACTCTGACGAGCGTGCCGCGTCCCTTGTCGCTCTCGACCTCCACCGCCCCGCCGCTCAGCTCGATGTTGCGCCGCGCGATCGGCAGCCCCAGCCCGGTGCCGGTCGCCTTGGTCGAGAAGTAAGGTTCGAACACCCGCGCCAGCGCCTCCTCGTCCATGCCCGGCCCGGTGTCCCGCACCGTCACCGCCACGAATCCCGCTTCGACCGCCGCCTCGACCGTCAGGCTGCCGGCGCCGGGCATCGCGTGCAGCGCGTTCTCGATGATGTTGGCGAGGCGCGCGCCGACGAGCGCGCGATCGACGAAGACCGCCGGCAGCGGCGCGGCAACGCGTGTTGTCGATCGCAATCCGGTCCGCCAGCCCGGTCGCGGTACGGCTCGACGACGTCCGCCGACCAGATCGGCGACGTCGACGCGCGACGGGCGCGCGGTGGGCGAGGAGGCGAAGTTCGAGAACTCGGCCGAGATCTGCCGGAGCAGACGGACCTGCCCGAGGATCGAGGCGACGCAGCTCTCGAGCACCGTCGCCCAGCGGCGCGCCGCGATCGGCATGGACGCGGCGGCAGGTGCTCGGCGGAGAGCTGGATCGGGGTCAGCGGGTTCTTGATTTCGTGCGCCACCTGGCGGGCCATCTCCGCCCACGCCTCGAGCCGGTGGGTCCGCTCGAGCTGGGTGCGCTGGGCCTTGAGCTCCGCCGCCATGCTGTTGAAGGCGTCGACCAGCCGGCGCAGCTCGTCGGCTGACTTGACCGCGACCTGCGCGTCGAAGTCGCCGCGCGCGATGCGCCGGGTGGCGCGGGTCAGCCGCCGCACCGGGTCGGCGATCCGCTCCGCCATGTAGAGTCCGATGCCGGCGCCGAGCAGGACGAACAGCAGCGCCGCGAGGTGCACGCCGCGATCGAGGTCGTCGATCTCGCGGTCGATGTCGCGCTGCCGGTTGGCCAGTGGGACGGTGAGAATGGCCTTCCGTCCGCCGGCCCGCACCGGCGCGGCGGCGATCATGTAGGGAAACACGCCGATGCGGTCCTCGCCGACGAAGCTCGGCAGCCGCTGCAGGACGATGGCGCGATAGACGTCGCCCGGCGTGCGGGTGCCGAGCAGGCCCGAGGCGAAGAGATCGCGCTCGCTGGTCGCGACCAGCTCGGCGCCGTCGAAGATGTTGACGTCCTGATCGATGACCTGCCTGATCCACACCAGCACGTCGTCGCTGGCCGGCGCCAGGCCGTCGGTGCGCTGGCAGCAGCGCGTTCGACTCCTCGATGACGCGCTGCGCGACGGCGGCGGTGCGCGCCGCCTCGAGCGCGACGTCGGCGGCGAGCAGGTTGGCGAAATAGGTGCGAATCACGAACGCGAGAGTGAGGACCGGGACGATCGAGGCGAGCACGAAGGCGAGGAACAGCTTGCGGTAGAAGCTCGCGCGGATCTCGCGGATGCAGCGCCCGGCCGATCCGCAGCCGCACCCGCGCGATGCGGCTGAAGACGGCGGTGCCGAGCAGGACGATCACATAAAGAAGTCCGGACAGGGTCGTCAGCTCGGCGAGGTGGACGAGGTGATCGAACGTCGTCAGCGCCGGATAGCCGATGGCGTAGATGAAGACGCGATCGTTCGAGAAGTAGACGTGGTAGCGGCGATCCTCGGCGTGGACCTCGGCCCAGAACGGGCGTCTGGCGGGATCGTAGATGCGCGCGAACAGCGCCTCGGTAATCGGCCAGGCGACCCGGCCCGAGGTGTAGATCGGGCTGAGGCCCCAGCCGTAGATCGCAACGTCGACGTCGCTGCCGGTGGTTCCCTCCTGCGGCGCCGTACCCTCGGCCGGACGGAATACCTCGAAATACGGATTCTGCGAGGTGATGAAAGGCAGCGTGCGGTAGTCGAAGAGCAGCACATGCACGACGATCGTGCCGACCGGCTCGGGCGGCGCGCCGGGCGACGGACTGACGCAGATCTGGCGGTCGGCGTGGAGCACCCGGCGCTCGTCGGACCCGAACGGCGTGGCCTCGCCGAAGACGTCCCAGTCGCAGCCGGACGCGGCCTGCGGCGCCTGGCGCGCCACCGAGTACTCCGGAAAGTTGAGGGCGAAGCGGCTGACGAGCGTCCCCGACCGATCGTAGAGCTCGACCCCGGAGGTCAGCCGGGCGCGCGCCAGGGCGGTTCGCTTCCAGACGAAAAACGCGCTCTCGGTGCCTGCCTCGGGGCCCGCGGCGGCGGCGCCGTCGCCGGCGACGAGCATCGGCAGCACCGCGATCGCGTCGATTTCGCGGCGCGCCTCCGAGAGATGATCCTCCAGGGTCTGCTGCTGGCGCTGCGCCTCGACCGCGTAGCGCGTCGCCACCAGCGACCGCATCGCGCGTTCGGCATAGAAGTCCACCGAGGGATAGAGCAACAGCGCCGGGACGAGGAAGGCGATGAACAGACCGAGGATGCGCGCCGCCAGGGTGCCGTGCCTGAACCAGGCGACGATGCGGCGTGCGGCGAGCGTCGCCGCGGCACAGACCGACGCCGAGCCGAGCACGGCCCACGGGGGCAGCGGCCAGCCGCGGGCGT
The DNA here is from genome assembly GCA_963750475.1 of uncultured Acidobacteriota bacterium. Lineage (GTDB taxonomy): Bacteria > Acidobacteriota > Vicinamibacteria > Vicinamibacterales > 2-12-FULL-66-21 > JALZOC01. Next base: position 2,873,969 of record CAVVQQ010000002.1, on the reverse strand, counting down.
GCGCCACCGCCGTCAGCACGAGCGACGGGGTGATCCAGACCAGCGCCAGCCCGAGCCGCAGCGCCGTCGACGCCGGCGGGCCGAACCGCCAGCGCGCTCGCGCAGCGGTCAGCATCAGCGTTCCGGCCCAGATCGCGGCGATGTGGCTGGCCAGCATGCCGGTGAAGAGCGCGAAGCGGGCCGCCACCCAGGGGTGCAGCGAGAAGTGGCGCAGATCCACCACCGCCGGATCGATGGCGCCAATCAGCAGCCGGTCGAAGGCAACGAACAACGCCGCCACGGCCGCGCCGGCGAGCAGCTGGACGCCGAGAAAAGCCGGCAGCCGGTCGCGCGCCGCGAGGCGCGCGCCGTGCGAGGCGACCCGCAGCCGCGCCACCGGCGCCGCCAGCAGCGCGACGGATGCCGCCGCGAAACAGCCGCCGAGCAGCAGCACGATGTGCGCCCCCGGGCGCTGGTCCTCGGCGAGCTGCAGCGCCGTCCAGAGCAGCGCGAGGCCGGCGCCGAGGAGCACGATCGCGGCGGCGGTCGCGCCCACGAAGGTCGCCTTCCGCGCGGCGTCGGCGCGGCGATCGAGCGCCGGGCCGATGAGCAGCAGCAGCGTGACGGCGAGGGCGGCGACCGCCCCGGCGCCGGTCTGCCGGCGCAACCGGGTGCGCGCCCGGGCGATGTCCTCCGCCGCCATCGAGACCTCGACGAGCGGCTCGCCGTTCGGGCTGCGCAGCACGAAGGCATTCGGCCGCGGCTCGCCGCCGGCCCCCTCCCAGCGCATCCGCAGCGAGGCGGGACCGAGCGGCGTCGGCAGCGCGAACTCGCTCGTCGAGATCGTCGCGGCCGCGGCGGCCGGCGAGAGCACCCGCTCCACCGCGACCGCCCCGACGCGGTGCTGAGCGGGGTCGAGCACCGGCAGGACGTGCACGAGCCGCAGGCCGAGCGGGGAAGGGGTGACGAAGAACGACGGCGGCCCGGCAATCCGGTCGGGCACGCGGATGTCGGACGGCCGGCCGGCCCAGGCGAGCGCGGTGCCGTGCGTATCGTAGATCGTGGCGGCGAGGTCGCCGCTGCCACCGCCGGCGCCGGCGAGCTGGCGGTCGACGAGATCGAAGAGATCGCGGGCCGCGTCGGGCCCCGCGCCGAGCCCCTGCGCCGCCACCGGATCGAGCGCGATGCCGGAGGCGACGCGCCCCAGAATTCCCGTCATGCGATCGAAATCGCCGCGCACCCGGCGCTCGACCCGCGCCGATGCGGAGGCTGGGGAGAGGCCAAACCGCCACAGCTCGAACAGCCCGCCGCCGAGGAGCACCAGCAGCGTGGCGGCGAGTCCGGCGGCGAGCAGGCGCGGCCAGCGGTCGCGCGGCGGGCGAGCCCCGGGGAGGGCGGATGACGGCACTGATCAGCAGAATACCGCAAGAGGTACAATCGATCGTTCGATGCCCCACCCGCCTGCGTTGAAGCCGTCGCTCAAGCGCGGCGCGTTCATTGCCGCCGCCAACTGGCCGCTGATTGCCGTGCAGTTCGTCGCCGAGGGCACCCTGAAGCTGCTTCTGGGGGTGCCGATCGTCGGCGGCATCTTCCTCGTGGTGCTGCTCCTCGGCGCCGACGTCCAGGAGGTCCTGTCGGGCGACGTCCGCGACATCATCGGCTCGGTCGTCGCCGCGCTGCGCTCGAACCCGGTGGCGCTCGGCGCCTTCTTCGCGGCCTTCGTCCTGGTGCTGCTCGGCGGCTCGACGCTGACCTTCATCGTCAAGGGGGGCACGGTGGCGATCCTCGCCGAGGCGGAATCGCAGGCCGGACCGATCGAGCGGCCGCCGCTGCGGCTCGCCGCGCTGCGCCGCGCCAATCGCACCAACATCGAGCCGTTCCTCGACGGCTGCCGCCGGCTGTGGCGCCGCTACGTGCGGCTCGGCGCCTTCCTGCTCATCGCCTATGCGGCGACGGCGGTCGTCTATCTGAGCGTCATCGTCGGCGGCTACGCGCTGGCCGGCAACGCCGGTGTGCTGCTCGGATGGACGTTCGCGGCCGCGCTCGCCTCGAGCGCGCTGGTCGTCTGGATCACGGTCATCAATTTCCTCTACCTGCTCACGCAGATGGCGATCGCGGTCGAGGACCTCGGCGTCCGTGCCGCCGTTGCCCGCGTCGGCCAGTTCCTGCGGGCGAGCATGCGCGAGGTCGCCGGCATCTTCGGCGTCGTCCTGCTGCTCGTCGCGGTGGCGACGGTCGGGTCGATCATGGCCACCGCGGGGCTTGGGCTGATTGCCTTCGTTCCGCTCGTCGGGCTGGCGATGGTCCCGCTGCAGGTGGCGGCCTGGCTGCTGCGCGGCATCGTGTTCGAGTACCTGGCGCTGACCGCCTTCGGGGCCTACCTGACCCAGTACCGGTACTACCTCCAGTGCCACGCCGACGCGCGCGTCGCGGCGGCACCAGTCGTGCAGACGGGAGAGATCGCGTAATGGACTACGAGAGCTTTCTGTCGGCGGCCGGGCGCGGCATGCGGGAGTCGGCCATCCGCCGGATGGGGGCGCTCCTCGCGCGCCAGCGCGGGATCATTTCCTTTGCGCCCGGGTATCCCGCGCCAGACACCTTTCCAGCCGCCGAGCTTCAGGACATTGCGCAGAGCCTGCTGAGCGGGTCGGACCATTACCTGCTCCAGTACGGGCCGACCCGCGGCTTCCGGCCGCTCCTCGAGGACATTGCCGGCATCATGGCGGGGCGCGACGCGCCGACCACCCCCGACCGGCTGCTGATCACCACCGGCTCGCAGCAGGGACTCGATCTCGTGGCCCGCGTGCTGCTCGATCCCGGCGACGTCGTCCTTGTCGAGATGCCGACCTACACCGGGGCGATCATGGCGTTCCGCAACGTCCTGGCGACGCTGGCCGGCGTCGAGCAGGGGCCGGACGGCATCGACCTGGCCGCCCTCGACGCCGTTCACCAGCGGCTCGTCGCCGCGGGCCGCCGCGTCCGGCTGCTCTATCTGGTCCCCAACTTCCAGAATCCGACCGGCCTGCTCATCAGCCTCGAGCGGCGGCGCGCGCTGCTCGAGTGGGCGGCACGCCGGGACGTCCTCATCCTCGAGGACGACCCCTACCGCGAGTTGTACTTCGAAGGCCTGGCGACGGCGGCCGACGTCAGGCCGCTGCGCGCCGACGACGGCGACGGCCGGGTCATCTATCTGAGCAGCTTTTCGAAGACCCTGGCGCCGGGCTACCGGGTCGCCTGGATCGACGCACCGGCGCCGCTCTCGGCCCGGCTCGAGGTCGCCAAGCAGTCGGCCGACATGTGTTCGGGCTCGTTCGACCAGCGGGTCGTGCACGAAGTGGTGAGCCGCGGCATCCTCGACCGCCGGCTGCCGATGCTCCGCGCCCACTACCGCGACAAGCGCGACGTGATGTGCGACGCGCTGCGGCAGGAGCTTGGCGGACTGGCGGCGTGGGCCGAGCCGCGCGGCGGGTTCTTCCTCTGGGTCCGGCTGCCGGCGGAGCTCGATGCCGACCATCTGGTCGAGCGCGCGGTCCGCCACGGCGTCGTCTTCGTCGCCGGCGAGGCGTTCTATGCCGACGGCGGCGGCGCCGCGGCGCCGGGCCGCAGCCTGATGCGGCTGGCGTTCTCGGCGGCGGCGCCCGAGAAAATTCGAGAAGGCGTGTCGCGGCTGGCGGCGGCCGTCCGCGAGGAGATCGCCGAGCTCAGCTCTTCGCCGCCGGCAGGTCAACCGGCACCGTCTCGCCCGGCATGACGGTCAACGGCACCACGGCCACGCCGCGCGGCTGCTCCATGAGCAGCAGCTTCCACTGGCCGTTCAGGCTGCCGGAGACGGCCGCCATCACCGCGCCGCCGGCGGACTCGGCGAAGGCGGGGGCCATCACCACCGACTCCTCGAGCTTGATCTGACCGCCGGGGTTGCCGGCGGTGTCGAAGCTGCGGACCTCCGACGCGGTGCCCGGCACCATCACGACGCCGCCGAGCATCACCGGACCGGCCGGACGAAACGGCAGGGTCGGATGCCAGAGCAGCGCGCCGGTGGTGCGGTTGTACGCGCTCACGACGTTGTTCATCGTCGTAATGAATATCCGGTTGCCCTCGCCGACGGGGCGGCCGCGCACCACCGCCCCGACCCTGAACCGCCACGCCAGCGAGCCGTCCTCGGCCTTCAGGCTGTAGAAACGGCCATCCGAGGCGCCAACGAAGACGCGATCGGGATAGGCGAGCACCTCGGAAACGCCGGTGGAGCCGCTGCCGGTGTGGGTGGTGACCGGGAGGCGGCGCTCCCACCGGGTCGCGCCGGTGCGCAGGTCGAGCGCGAGCAGCCGGCCGTCGTCGAGCGGCACGTAGAGATTGTTCCCCTCGATGGTCGGCGGCACGCGCGCGGGGCCGGCCTCGCGCCCCCACACTTTCGAGCCGTCCTGGCCGCGATACGCCGCCAGGGCTCCTTCCGTGGCGGCGATCACCCAGCCGTCCTGCGCCAGCGGCGGGGCGGAGAGCGTGCCGGCCGGCGTGCGCCACAGCAGCTTGCCGGAGTCGGCCGCCAGCGCCTGAATCGCTTCGCCCGACGCGACGATCAGCCGATCCTGATCCAGGGCGAGCGGCTGCTCCGCGAGGATCTCCGTGCGCCACTCTTCCGAGCCGTCGGCGAGGCGATGCGCGGCGACGATGCCGGTCTGGAGCGCGACGAAGACGCGATCACCGGCGATGATCGGCGAGGCGACGGGGCGGGCCGCAATGGCGACGGACCAGCGGGGCTCGGTCGGCAGCTTGACGGCCGCGGCGGCCGGCGCGGCGGCGTGCTGAAGCGGGGCGACTGCCAGCGAGAGGCTGCTGAGCAGCCACGGAAGAAGTATGGTGCGGACGGAAGGCACACCTTATAATAAGGGGCATATCCTGTCCTCAGAATGAAGCGAGTGTCCGGACCCCTCTCCCTGTGACTCATCAAACTGTCGTCGTCCTCGATTTCGGGTCGCAATTCACCCAGCTGATCGCGCGCCGCCTGCGCGAGCTGTCGGTCTACTCGCGAGATTCTGCCGTTCGATACGCCGCTGGCCGAGATCCGGCGCGCGGCGGCCGGTCGGCATCATCCTGTCGGGCGGACCGAAGAGCGTTTCGGACCCCGGCGCGCCGCAGTGCGACGCCGGCGTCTTCGCGCTCGGACGTGCCGGTGCTCGGCATCTGCTACGGCATGCAGCTGATGACCCACGCGCTCGGCGGCGAAGTCGCGCCGGCGCCGCACCGCGAGTTCGGGCTCGCGACGATCGGCGTCGAGCGCGGACAGCGCCGCTGTTCGAGTCGCTGCCGCGCGATCTGCGGGTCTGGGCCAGCCACGGCGACTTCGTCGAAGCGCGCGCCGCCCGGCTTCGACGTGATCGCGACCAGCGCCAACGCGCCGGTCGCGGCGATGGCGCGACCCGGAGCGCCGGCTGTACGCGCTGCTGTTCCACCCCGAGGTCGCGCACACCGACCACGGCACTCGACATCCTGCGCAACTTCGCCTACGGCGTCTGCGGCTGCACCGGCGACTGGACGATGTCGTCGTTCGTCGAGGAGGCGATCGGCGCGGATCCGCGAGCAGGTCGGCGACGGGCGGGTCGTCTGCGGGCTGAGCGGCGGGGTCGATTCGACGGTCGCGGCGGTGCTGATGCACCGCGCGATCGGCGACCGCCTGACCTGCATCTTCGTCGACAACGGCGTGATGCGGCAGGACGAGGCGGAGCAGATCCGCAAGCGCTTCGAGCGGCTGCAGCTGCCGCTGGTCTTCGCCGATGCCGCGACGCTGTTCCTCGACCGGCTCGCCGGCGTCACCGACCCGGAGCAGAAGCGCAAGATCATCGGCAGCGCGTTCATCGACGTGTTCGAGGCCGAGGCGCACGAAGCTCGGCTCGTTCGACTTCCTCGGCCAGGGCACGCTCTATCCGGACGTCATCGAGAGCGTCTCGGTGATCGGCCCGTCGCACGTGATCAAGAGCCACCACAACGTCGGCGGGCTGCCGGAGCGGATGCGGTTCAAGCTGGTCGAGCCGCTGCGCCAGCTGTTCAAGGACGAAGTCCGCGCGGTCGGCACGCGAGCTCGGCCTGGACGACGAGTTCGTGTGGCGGCAGCCGTTTCCGGGGCCCGGGCCTGGCGGTCCGGATCCTCGGCGAGGTCACCGCCGTCGCGGCTCGACCTGCTCCGGCGCGCCGACCACATCGTCGCCGAGGAAGTGAAGCGCGCCGGGCTGGTATCGCAGCGGCTGTGGCAGTCGTTCGCGGTGCTGCTGCCGGTGCAGAGCGTCGGCGTGATGGGCGACGCGCGGACCTACGAGTACACGATCGCGATCCGCGCGGTCGAGAGCCGCGACGGCATGACCGCCGACTGGGCGCGGCTGCCGCACGATCTGCTGGCGCGCGATCTCGTCGCGGATCGTCAACGAGGTGAAGGGCATCAACCGGGTCGTCTACGACATCAGCTCGAAGCCGCCGTCGACGATCGAGTGGGAATGAGGCGCGTGTCCGAGTTCGTCCATCTGCACCTGCACACGGAGTATTCGCTGCTCGACGGCGCCTGCCGCATCGACGAGCTGCTCGACCAGGCCGCCGAACTGAAGATGCCGGCGGTGGCGATCACCGAGCACGGCAACATGTTCTCGTCGGTGATCTTCCACGACCAGGCGCGCAAGCGCGGCATCAATCCGATCCTCGGCTGCGAGGTCTACGTCGCGCCGGGCGACCGCCGCGACGAAGAGCGGCACGCCGGGGGAGACCGCAGAACCACCTGGTGCTGCTGGCCGAGACCAACGAGGGCTACCACAACCTGATCAAGCTGGTGTCGGCCGGCTACACCGAGGGCTTCTACTACAAGCCGCGCATCGACAAGGAGCTGCTCGCCCAGCATGCCACCGGGCTGATCGGCCTGAGCAGCTGCCTCAAGGGCGAGGTCGCCACCGGCATCCGCACCGAGCAGCAGCACAAGGCGGTCGACGCCGCGGCGGCGTACCGCGACATCCTCGGCGCCGAGAACTTCTTCCTCGAGATGCAGTACCAGGGCATCGACGATCAGCGGGTCGTCAACATCGGCCTGCCAGCCGATCGCGCGCGACCTCGGCCTGCCGCTCGTCTGCCACCAACGACGTCCACTACCTGCAGCAACTCCGACTACAAGCCGCACGACGTGCTGCTCTGCATCGGCACCGGCAAGTCGGTCAACGACACCGAGCGGCTGCGCTACCACGGCGATCAGTTCTTCCTGAAGACCGCCGAGGAGATGGCGCAGGTGTTCGGCGACTTTCCCGACGCGCTCGCCGCACACCGTGCGCATCGCCGAGCGCTGCAACGTCGACCTCGCGGGCACGGTGAACCACCTGCCCGAACTTCGACGTGCCCGCCGGGCTTCACGCTCGACGGCTACTTCGAGCACGTCGTCCGCGAGGGCTTCGCCGAGCGGCTGCCGCGGCTGCAGCGAGCTGGCGCTCCGCGGCGTGCTCAAGCACACCATCGACGAGTACGAGCGGCGGCTCGACGTACGAAATCGACATGATCAAGCAGATGAAGTACCCGGGTACTTCCTGATCACCTGGGACTTCATCCGCTACGCGCGCGAGCAGGGCATCCCGGTCGGCCCCGGCCGCGGCTCGGCGGCCGGCAGCTTCGTCGCCTACTGCCTGCGGATCACCGACGTCGATCCGATCGACTACGACCTGATCTTCGAGCGCTTCCTCAACCCCGAGCGCGTGTCGCTGCCCGATATCGACATCGACTTCTGCGAGCGCCGCCGCGGCGAGGTCATCGACTACGTCACCGCGCAAGTACGGCCGCGAGAACGTCGCCCAGATCATCACCTTCGGGACGATGAAGGCGCGCGCCGTGGTCCGCGACGTCGGCGCGGGTGATGGACATCCCCTACGCCGACGCCGACCGGGTCGCCAAGCCGATTCCGCCGGCGCTCGACATGACGCTCGACAAGGCGCTCGAGGAGAGCCCGGCGCTCAAGGAGCTCGAGCAGAAGGACGAGCGCATCAAGGAGCTGATCGCGGTCGCCCGCCGGCTCGAGGGCATGACCCGCCACGCCTCGGTCCACGCCGCCGGCGTCGTCATCGCGCCGCGGCCGCTGACCGAGTTCGTGCCGCTCTACAAGAGGCAGAAGGACGAAATCGTCACCCAGTGGGCGATGAAGGAGGTCGAGCGGGTCGGCCTCCTCAAGATGGACTTCCTCGGGCTGAGCACGCTGACGCTGATCCACGACGCGCTCGACGAGATCAAGCGGACCGAAGGCATCGACGCTCGACATCGACGCCATCCCGCTCGACGACGCCAAGACCTACAAGCTGTTCTGCGACGGCCAGACCTACGGCGTCTTCCAGTTCGAGAGCTCCGGGCATGCGCGAGCTGCTGCGCAAGGCCAAGCCGGAGCGGCTCGACGACCTGATCGCGCTGAACGCGCTCTACCGGCCCGGCCCGCTCAAGAGCGGGATGGTCGACGACTACATCTCGCGCAAGCAGGGCAAGACCGAGGTCAAGTACGAGCTGCCGCAGCTCGCGCCGATCCTCGGCGACACCTACGGCGTCATCGCCTACCAGGAACAGGTGATGCGGATCGCCGCGGTGCTGGCCGGGTTCACGATGGGCCAGTCCGACATGCTGCGCAAGGCGATGGGGAAGAAAGACCCCAAGGTCATGGCCAAGCAGCGCGAGGCCTTCATGGCCGGCGCGGCGAAGAACGGCGTCAACGAGAAGAAGGCCACGCAAGATCTTCGACCTGATGGAGTTCTTCGCCGGCTACGGCTTCAACAAGTCGCACTCGACGACCTATGCCTGGGTCGCCTACCAGACCGGCTACCTGAAGGCGAACTATCCCGCGCCACTTCATGGCGGCGCTGCTGACGATCGAGGCGGCCAACACCGACAAGCTGGCGATGTACCTCGGCGAGTGCCGCGACCTCGGCGTCACCGATCCTGCCGCCGGATCATCAACTCGAGCCAGCTGCGCCTTCACCGTCAGCCCGACGGCGCGTCCGCTTCGGCCTGTGCGCGATCAAGAACGTCGGCGAGGGCGCGATCCTGTCGATGCTCGCCGCCCGCAGACGCTCGGCCGGATCGACTCGCTGTACGCGCTCTGCGAGCATTCGGACCTGCGGCTGGTCAACAAGCGCGTCCTCGAGAGCCTGATCAAGGCGGGCGCGCTCGATTCGCTGGCTGCCCGATGCCGCCACCGTCGCGTCGCGGCGGGCGCGGCTGTTCGCGGCGGTCGATCGGGCGATCGAGCACGGCGGCCGGCACCAGCGCGACCGCGACAAGGGGCAGTCGCAGCTGTTCGGCGGCAGCGGCGGGGACGAACCGGAGGCGCACGCCGCGTGCCGCTGCCCGACGCCCCGGCCTGGACCGAGATGCAGCAGCTCGCCGTTCGAGAAGGAAGCGCTCGGCCTCTACATGAGCGGCCATCCGCTCGATCGCTTCGCCGACGACCTGAAGGTGTTCGGCGCCCGCCGCGTCTGGCGGATCTGACCGCGTCCGAGGCCGACGTCTGGGTCGGCGGCATCGTCTCGGCGCTGCGGCCGCTCAAGACGAAGAAGGGCGATCGCATGGCGGTCTTCATGCTCGACGACGTCGCCGGCGACCGTCGAGGTGGTGGTCTTCCCGGAGACCTTCGGCAAGCACGGCGCGCTCGATCGAAGCCGGACGCGATGCTGCTCGTCCGCGGCAAGCTCGAGAAGGACGACGAGTCGGCGCGCCTGGTCGCCACCGAGCTGATGCCGATCGCGCAGCTGCGGGAGCGGACGACGCGCGAGGTGGCGATCCACCTGGCGGTGCCGCCGCACGGCCGGCCGACCTTCGAGGCGCTCGCCGAGCTGCTTCGCGCGCCACCGCGGCGACCGCCGCGTGTCGCTCGAGCTCGACGTCAGCGGCCGGGCCGCCGCGCCGCCTGCGGGTGCGCGCCGACGTCGCCCAGCGGGTCCGGCGTCGAGCGCTGTCGCGGAAGTCGAGCAGCTCGGTCGGCCGGGAGCTCGATGCGGACTCTGCGGACGCGGCGAACCGGTCGGACGGCTGCGGTCGGAGCGATCGCCGTATGCCAGCTGACATCCTCGAGTTCGAAGAGCCGGTCGGCGTGCTGCTGAAGGAGATCGAAGCGCTCAGCCTGATGCCGCGGACCCCCGAGCGCGAGCGCTCGATCGCCACGCTCCGGAAGCGCGCCGACGAGCTGCGCGCCGAGCTCTACGCCACCCTGACGCCGTGGCAGCGCGTGCTGGTCGCGCGCCACCCGAACCGGCCGAACACGCTCGATTACGTCCAGCGGCTGTTCACCGAGCTTGGACGAGCTGCACGGCGACCGCCGCTTCGCCGACGACCACGCCATCGTCTGCGGCTTCGCCGACTATCGCGGCGAGCCGGTCGCCGTCGTCGGCCACCAGAAGGGGACGCGACACCAAGCAGAAGATCTTCCGCAACTTCGGCTACGCCCGGCCGGAGGGCTACCGCAAGGCGATGCGGGTGATGCAGCTGGCCGCAGAAGTTCGCGCCGGCCGATCATCGTCTTCATCGACACGCCGGCGGCCTACCCGGGCATCGAGTCCGAGGAGCGCGGCGTCGCCGAGGCGATTGCCGTCAACCTGCGCGACATGATGATGCTCGAGGTGCCGATCATCGTCATCGTCTGCGGCGAGGGGGGCAGCGGCGGCGCGCTCGGCATCGCCATCGGCGACCGCGTGCTGATGCAGGAGTACGCGGTCTACAGCGTGATTCCGCCGGAGGGCTGCGCCGCGATCCTGTGGCGCGACCCGAACCGGAAGGTCGAGGCGGCCGCGGCGCTCAAGATCACCGCGCCCGACCTGCTCGCGCTCGGGCTCATCGACGAGATCATCCCCGAGCCGGCCGGCGGCGCGCACAACGACCCCGACGCGGCCACCGCGCTGGTCGACCAGGCGCTGCTCCGCGGCGCTGGCCGAAGTCTCGGCGCTCGCCGTCGAGGCGCGGCTCGCAGCGCCGCTACGACAAGTTCCGGCAGCATGGGGCGAGGAAGGCAGCGCCTTCATCGATACCGACGAGCCGGCCCCGGCCGCGAAGCTCGGGCCCTGACCCCGCCGATGCGGAAGTCCCTGCTCTGGCACCACCTGCCGTGCGACGACGCCGCGACGGCGGCGCTGGCGGCGGCGCTCGACGTCAGCCCGACGGTCGCGCGGCTGCTGTGCATGCGCGGCCTCGGCGATCCCGAGGACGCCCGGCGCTTCCTCAATCCGTCGCTCGACCACCTGCACGATCCGTTCCGGCTGGCCGACATGGGCGTCGCGGTCGAGCGGATCGAGCAGGCGCTGGCGCAGCGCGAGCGGATCGCCATCCATGGCGACTACGACGTCGACGGCATCACCTCGACGGTCATCCTGCGGCGCGCGCTCGAGCTGCTCGGCGGCGACGTCGTCCACTTCATTCCCGAGCGGCTGCAGGACGGCTACGGCCTGCAGCCGGCGGCGATCGAGCGGCTGCACGCCGACGGCGTCCGGCTGATCGTCTCGGTCGACTGCGGCATCCGCGGCGCCGAGGCGGCGCGGCGCGCCCGGCGCTCGGCGTCGACCTGATCATCACCGACCATCACGAGCCGGACGGCGACGCTGCCGCCGGCGCTGGCGGTGATCAATCCCGAAGCGGCACGACTGCACGCTATCCCGACAAGAACCTGGCCGGCGTCGGCGTCGCGCTCAAGCTGGTGCAGGCGCTCTGCGCGCGCGCCGGCACGCGACAGCTGGCTGCCGGCGTTCATCAAGATCGCCGCGATCGGCACGCTCGCCGACGTCGTGCCGCTCGTCGGCGAGAACCGCGTCATCGCCAGGCTCGGCCTCGCCTCGCTCAGCGCCGGGCCGCACACCGTCGGGCTGCGGGCGCTGCTCGAGGCCTCGGGCCTGACCGGCAAGACCATCGACAGCTACCAGGTCGGCCTTCATGCTGGCGCCGCGCGTCAACGCCGCCGGCCGGATGAGCACGCCCGACATCGCGACCCGGCTGCTGCTGGCGAACGGACGAGGCGATGGCGGACGAAGCGCGCGGGCTGGCGCAGCAGCTCGAACGACGAGAACCTCCGCCGCCAGCGCGAGGAGGCGGACCTCGTCGCGGCAGGCCAAGCAAGGCGATCGAGACGGACCCCGCGGTCGGCGCCCACAACGTGCTGGTCGTCGGCGGCGACGGCTGGCACCGCGGCGTCATCGGCATCGCCGCCTCGAAGCTGGTCGACGCGTATCACAAGCCCGCGATCGTGCTGTCGATCGAAGGGGACGTCGCCCACGGCTCGTGCCGCAGCATTCCCGACTTCGACATGCTCGGCGCGCTCGAACGCTGCGCGGATCTGTTCGTCCGCTTCGGCGGCCACCGCAGGCCGCCGGCCTGACGATGGAGGCGAGCGCGCGTCGCCGAGTTCCGGGCCCGGGTCAACGCCTATGCCGACGACGTGCTCGAGCCCGACCAGCTGCGCCCGCGCCTCCGCATCGACGGCCCGCTCGACCTCAAGGCGATCACCCACGACCTGATGCGCGAGCATCGATTCGCTCGGGCCGTTCGGCATGTCGAACCCGCGGCCGGTCTTCCACGCCGCCGGCGTGTCAGATCGTCGACGGTCCGCGCACGCTCAAGGAGCGCCACCTCAAGATGACCTTCAGCCAGGACGGCCGCCGCTTCCGCGCCATCGCGTGGCGCGCCGCCGAGCGCGCCGACCTCCTGACGCGCAACCGCGACGCCGTCAATCTCGCCTTCTCGCTCGAGAAGAACGAGTTCAAGGGAGAGACCTACCTCGAGTTGAATGTCGCCGACTTCCAGTGCCCGGGGGACGGGGAATGAACGCCGCCCGCTGCCAGCTTCCGGCTTCCCGCTGTCAGCGTCCGGATCCCCGTCGCCGCGTCCTGTTCTCAGCTGGTAGCGGGCAGCTGGCAGCGGGCAGCCTCGCATGACCTGGCAGAAGAAGGCGCGCCTCGTCATCGTCGCCTTCGTCGTCCTGTTCGTCGCGGTCGTGTTCGTCGCCAGCCGGCGGCGGGCGGCGGCGCCGGCGGCCGAGGCGGTGCCGACCCGCGTCGACCCGAATGCCATCGTCGAAGGGCACGGCACCGGCACGCTCGAACACTCCCGCAATGGCCGGGTGATCTTCTCGCTGAAATTCGGCTCGCAGCTGACCTACCCGGACGGCCGATCCAAGCTGACCGGCGGCGTGTCGGTCACATCCGACCGCGACGGCCGCCCGTTCCTCGTCACCAGCCGGGAGGCCGAAGTCGGGATGCAGGGGAGCGCGCTTCAGACGGCGCACTTCATCGGCGACGTCGAGATGACGTCGGGCGACCTGAAGGTGGGCGCCGGCGACGCCAGCTATTCCGAGGGCGACGGCGTCGTCAGAATCCCGGGGCCGGCGACCTTCTCGCGCGGCCGCATGCAGGGCAGCGGCGTCGGCGCGACCTACGATCGCAACCGCGAGGTGCTCTGGCTGCTCGACCAGGCGCGCATCACGGTCGCCCCCGACAAGGCCGGGCAGGGCGGGCTCGCCGCGACCGCGAAGGCCGCCGGCATGGCACGGATCGACAACTACATCAAGCTCACCGGCGGCGGGCACATCGAGGCGGACGCCCGGATCATCGACGCCGACGAGATCACCATCATGCTGACGCCGGCCACGAAGGCCGAGCCGGATCAGCACGTCCAGCAGATGCAGCTGCGCGGCAACAGCCGGATCAACGGGGGAGCCGCGGCGCAGTCGATGTCGGCGCGCGACATCGACCTGAACTATGCGCCCGACGGCCGGGTGCTGCAGCACGCCCAGCTCGTGGAAAACGCCGTCCTCCAGCTGCCCGGCGACCCCAAATCCGGCGGCCGCCGGATCGCCGGCCGGACGATCGCCATCGAGATGGCGCCCGACGGCGCGACCGTGACGACGCTGACGGCCAATGAGAACGTGCAGGTGGACCTTCCGGCCGACGGCGATCAGGCCGCCAAGCGGATCCGTGCCGCGAGCCTGACGGCCAACGGCGCCCCCGGCGCCGGCCTCGAGCACGCCACCTTCGCCGGCGGCGTCGAGTATCGGGAGAACCGTCCGGCCAAGGGAGCGGTGGCGGCGGTGGAACGCGTCGCCCGCTCGCAGTCGATGGTGGTCGAGACGAAGCCGGGCTTCGGGGCGGTCCAGCAGGCCGACTTTCACGGCAACGTCCACTTCACCGACGGGCCGCAGGTGACCGCCGACGCCACTCGGGCGCTCTACCACGTCGACCGCGATCAGATCGAGCTGTCGAGCACCCCCGAGCCCGGCCCGCCGTCGCCACGGGTGTCGGACGGGCGCGTGACGATCGAGGCGCGGGCCATCGAGATGACGCTCGGCACCCGCAAACTGACTGCCGACACCAAGGTGCGCAGCTCGATGCTTCCCGAGACGAAGCCGGCGGCGGCGAAACCGGCGGCCGGGCTTCCCGCCGTGGCGCCGGCCGGGCCGAAGCCGGCGGCACGCCCCGCGGCCCGCGGCGCGGCCCCCGCACCCGCACCCGCGCCGGCGGCTGACGCGGCCCGCCTGCCGGGGATCCTCAAGCCCGATCAACCGGTCACGGTGACGTCCAACCGGCTGGCTTACGACGGCGCCGTCGGGCATGCCGTCTACTCCGGCAGCGCCCGGCTGTGGCAGGGGGACACCTCGGTCCGCGGCGACACGATCATCGTCGACGACAGCTCCGGCAACCTCGAGGCGCACACGAATACGCATACGGAGATGATGATGGACGAGGTCGACCAGAAGACCGGCGTGCGCACCCGGACGCGCACCACCGGTGAAGGCGACGCGTTCCTGTACGACGACAAGAAACGGCTGGCCACCTTCACCGGGAAAGCTCATATCATCGGGCCGGAGGGAGACGTCGTCGGCGAGCGGATCGAGTTGTTCCTGAAGCCCGACGTCAACGAGCTCGAGCGCGCCGAGGGCTACGGCGCCAACGGCAGCGTCATCGTCAAGGAAACCGGCCGGACGGCAACCGGGGCGAGGCTGACCTATACGGCGGAGAATGAGACCTACGTGATGACCGGCACCCCAGTCGTGGCGATTGAAACCGCCCCCCCGGACTGCAAGAAGTCGATCGGCGCCGTGCTGACATTCCAGCGCGCGGTGGGCACCGTATCGACGGCTGGCAATGGCGTGATTCGTTCCATGCAGAATCAGATCGCGTGCCCCGCGGCGGAGGCCAGGTAGCCTGATGGCGACGCTGAGCGCGACCGGCCTCACCAAATCCTTCAGCGGCCGGACGGTCGTCAAGGGCGTCAACCTCCAGCTCGCCTCCGGCGAGGTCGTCGGCCTGCTCGGGCCCGAACGGCGCCGGCAAGACCACGACCTTCTCGATGGTCGTCGGCCTGACGGCCCCGGATTCGGGGCGCGTGCTCCTCAACGGCGTCGACGTCACCGACGACCCGATGTACGTCCGGGCCCGGAAGGGCATCGGCTATCTGCCGCAGGAGGCCTCGATCTTCCGCGGGCTCACGGTGGAGCAGAACATCGTCGGCGATCCTCGAGACGCTGCCGCTCGACGCGCGCGGCGCGGCGGGCCCGGCTGCGCGAGCTGCTGGCCGAGCTCGGCCTGACGCCGCTCGCCAAGTCCCCCGCCTACACGCTGTCGGGCGGGGAGCGGCGGCGGGTGGAAATCACCCGCGCGCTGGTCATCTCGCCGAAGTTCATCCTGCTCGACGAGCCGTTCGCCGGCATCGATCCGATTGCCGTCACCGACATCCAGAAGATCATCTTTCACCTCAAGGAGCGGGGCATCGGCGTGCTGATCACCGACCACAACGTCCGTGAAACCCTGCGAATCACCGACCGCGCCTACATCGTCCACGACGGGGTGATCTTCCGCAGCGGCACGCCGGACGGCCTGGCCGCCGACGAGGAGGTGAAGCGGATTTACCTCGGGGCCGACTTCCGATTGGACTAAGATTGAAGGTGGACGGCAGCCTACTGACCCATGGCGATTCAGCAGAAACTTCACACAAAACTCGTTCAGAAGCTCATTCTGACGCCCTCGCTGCAGCAGGCCATCAAGCTGCTGCCGATGTCGACGCTCGAGCTTGCCGACCTGCTGAACCAGGAGATGGTCGAGAACCCGCTGCTCGAGGAAGTGCCGACCGAGGAGCTCCAGCCGGCGGAGCAGCAGCAGGCCGAGAAACCGAGCCGAGCAGCCGGCGGCCGAAAAAGACCGACGCCTGGGACGACGCCGACTACGAGTACTTCTTCGGCGACTACCTGGACGACGGCTACCGGTCCGCGGACCCCGTCCGAGGTCAAGGAGCTGCCGCCGATCGAGAACACGCTCTCGACCGCCGGCTCGCTGTCCGACCACCTGCTCTGGCAGCTGTCGATGCAGACCGACGACGACCGGCTCAAGGAGATCGGCACGCGCCATCATCGGCAACCTGGACGACGACGGCTACCTGGTGGCGTCGGTCGAGGAGATCGCCGCGATGGGCGAGTGGCCGGTGGCGGACGTCGAGCGGGCGCTGCAGCACGTCCAGACGTTCGATCCGATCGGCGTTGCCGCGCGCGACCTGCAGGAATGCCTGTGGCTGCAGCTGCGCCATCTCGGCCTCGAGGGCACGCCGACCGAGAAGATCGTCACCGAGCACCTGCGCCTGCTGCAGAACCATCAGGTCCCGGAGATCGCCCGCAAGCTCGGGATGTCGATCGACGATCTCAAGGAGCACATCGAGATCATCCGCAACCTCGATCCGAAGCCCGGCAGCCGCTACAACCCGAGCCAGTCGCAGTACGTCATCCCCGACGTCTACGTCGTCAAGGTCGAGGACCAGTACGTCGCGGCGCTCAACGAGGAAGGGCTGCCGCAGCTGCGGATCAGCCCGGTCTACCGGCGCCTGCTCGACAAGAGCGGCGGCCGGCACCGAGCAGAACGACGAGACCCGCGCCTACGTCAAGGACAAGTTCCGCTCGGCGCTGTGGCTGATCAAGTCGGTGGAGCAGCGGCAGAAGACGATCCACAAGGTCGCGACCAGCATCATCAACTTCCAGCGCGAGTTCCTCGACCACGGCATCGAGTACCTGCGGCCGCTGGTGCTGCGCGACGTCGCCAACGACATCGGCATGCACGAGTCGACCGTCAGCCGCGTCGTCAACAACAAGTACATGCACACGCCGCAGGGCGTGTTCGAGATGAAGTACTTCTTCCACAGCGGCATCAGCAGCTCGTACGGCGAGAGCGTCTCGTCGGTCACCATCAAGCAGCGCATCCGCAAGATCATCGAGAACGAGGATCCCGCGCAAGCCGCTCAGCGACTCGAAGATCGTCAGCATCCTCCAGAGGGAAGGGCTGATGCTGGCGCGTCGCACGATCGCGAAGTACCGCGAGGAGCTGAAGATCCCGACCTCCAATCAGCGGAAGGTGCTTTTCTAAGCCTCAGCGGCCAGCCATCGGCGCCCCGCACCCGGGGCGCTGGATCGTGCTGACGGCTGATGGCCGAGGGCTGACAGCCTTATGCGACTCGACATCACTGGCCGCAACGTGAGCATCACGCCGGCCATCCGGCAGCTCATCGACCCGGCGCCTGGCGCGGCTCGAGCGCGTCCTCAACGACGCCGCGGTTTCCGCCAGCCGTCACTCTCAGCAAGGAAAAGTACCGGCTCCGGACCGAGGTCGTCGTCCACGCCCGCGGCGATCACACCCTGCGCGGCAACGGCGAGAGCACCGGCTGGTCGGTCGTCGATGCGTCAGGCGACCGACAAGATCGAGCAGCAGGCGCAGACGGTCAAGGGCAAGTGGAACGACCGCAAGCGCAAGGGGCGGAGCGTCGGCCGGCAGATGGTCGACGCGCCGGTGCTGGCCGCCGGCGGCGCCGGCGCCGCGCGTGGTCCGGGCCGCGCTACCCGGTCAAGCCGATGTCGATCGACGATGCGGCGCTGCGCGCTCGACGGCGGCGGCGACGACCTTCGTCGTCTTCCGTAACACCGACACCGACGCGCGTCAGCATCCTCTACGCCGCAAGGACGGCAACCTCGGGCTGATCGAGCCCGACTAGCGATGACCGAGGCCGCCGCCAACGGCGCTGAGCGTCGGCGCCGATGCGTCGCGGATTCGCGCGCTGCTCGAGCCGGCCGGAGCGCTCGGACTCTCGCTCGAGCTCCTGGCCGGCGCGACGGCGCTGGATCGCGCGATCACCATCTCCGCACGTCCAGAAGACCGGCCTGGCGCTGGCCGGTTTCGACGCCTACCTCCAGCCCGGCCGCGTGCTGATCCTCGGCGAGAGCGAGGTCCGCTACCTCGACAGCGCTGACCGCCGACGACACGCGACGGCGGCGCTGCGCCGCGTCTTCGAGCGCTCGCTTGCCGTGCGTCCTGATCACCGGCGGCGCGCCGCCGCCGGCCGAGGCGATCGCCGAGGCCGAGCGCGCCGGCGTGCCGCTGCTGCACACCAGCGGCCGCCACCCCCGATGCGATTGCGCGGCTGACGGCGGTCCTCGACGTGCACCTGGCGCCCGCGGGTGATCGTCCACGGCGTGCTGCTGGACATCCTCGGGCTCGGCGTGCTGCTCGTCGGCGAGAGCGGCATCGGCAAGAGCGAGTGCGCGCTCGACCTGGTCGTCCGCGGCCACCGCCTGGTCGCCGACGACATCGTCGAGCTGCGCTGCCGCGAGCCAGTCGTATCGTCATCGGCACCTGCCCGCGAGCTGACGCGCCATCACATGGAGATCCGCGGCCTCGGGCTGATCAACGTCCAGGACCTGTTCGGCGTCGCCTCGACGCGGTCGTCGAAGCGGGTCGAGCTGGTCGTGCAGCTCGAGCGCTGGGAATCGGGGCGCGAGTACGATCGCCTCGGCCTCGACGACGAGTTCTACGAAGTGCTGGCGACGCGGATTGCCGCTGATCCGCATGCCGGTCGCGCCCGGGCCGCAACATCGCGATCCTGGTCGAGGTCGCGGCCCGCAACCAGCTGCTGCGCGCGCGCGGCCACCACGCCGCGCGCCGGCTGGTCGAGCCGCCTCGACGGCCAGCTCGACCGGCGTCGCGGCCGGACGTCGACGCCGACGAGGAGAGGAGTCGTAGATGCGGGAGAAGCGGCACGCCGCGCGCCGCGGCCGGCGCGCACAGCGGTGACGGCCAGGTTCGTCATCCTGACCGGGCTGTCCGGTTCCGGGAAGTCGCAGGCGATCCGGGCGCTCGAGGATCTCGGCTACTTCTGCGTCGACAACCTGCCGGTCTCGCTGCTTCCGATGCTCGCCGAGCTGACCCTGCGCGCCGGCACCGAGATCGCGCGCGCCGCGGTCGTCGTCGACGTGCGCGAAGGGCGGATGCTCAAGGAGTTTCCCGGCATCTACCGCAAGCTGAAGACGCGGCAGAACCTCAACCCGGTGCTGATCTTCCTCGAAGCCGCCGAGCCGGCGCTGGTCCGCCGCTTCAGCGAAACGCGCCGGCCGCATCCGCTCGCGCCCGACCGCTCGGCGATCGAGGGGATCCGCGAAGAGCGCGGCGCGATGGGCGCCGATCCGCAAGCATCGCCGACCACGATCATCGACACCTCGGAGATGACGGTCCACGAGCTGCGCCATTTCTTCACCGGGGTTGCGCGCGCGGCCGCACGCCGGGCGCCCAGCTGGTCGTCACCGTCCTCAGCTTCGGGTTCAAGCACGGCATCCCGGTCGACTCCGACCTGCTGTTCGACGTCCGCTTCCTGCCGAATCCGCATTTCGTTGCCGACGCTGCGGCCGCACACCGGCCGCGACGCCGAAGTGGTGCGCGTATCTCGATACGGTCGGCGGTGACCCACGAGTTCCTCGGCCACACGCTCAACCTGCTGAAGTTCCTGGTGCCGCACTACGTCACCGAAGGGAAGAGCTACCTGACGATCGGCATCGGCTGCACCGGCGGGCGGCACCGGTCGGTGGCGATCGCGGAAGCGCTCAAGAAGGGCCTGTCGGGAATTCCCGGGGTCCGCATCCGCGTCAAGCACCGCGACATCGCCAACGAATAGCCGTGCACACCGCCATCGATCGCGTCCCGTCCGCCCACCGGAAGGCCTCATGAAGCTCGGCGTCGTCGTCGTCACGCACGGACAGCTGGCCACGGAGCTGGTCAACGCCGCCGAGATGATCGTCGGCGATCTGCCGCAGTTCGCCGCGGTGTCGATCGGCTGGCACGACGACGTCGAGCGAGCGCGGGAGGAGATCGCGCAGGCGATCGAGCGCGTCGGCACCGCGGTCGGCGGGACGGAGGCCGATCCGGCCGACGTGCTGATCCTCACCGACATGTTCGGCGGCACGCCGTCGAATCTCGGCGTGACCTTCGTCGAGTCCGACAGCGTCGAGGTCATCACCGGCGTCAACCTGCCGATGCTGATCAAGCTGGCGCGGGCGCAGAAGCCGGCGGCGCTCGCTGGCGCTGGCGCGCGAGATGCGGGAGCACGGCCGGAACGCCATCTGGGTGGCGTCCGACCTGCTGCGCGGCGACCGGGACCGCGACGCGGAGGAGACGCGGTGATCGCCTGCAGCGCCGAAATCGTCAATCCGCTCGGACTGCATGCCCGCGCCGCGGCGCGTTCGTCCACCTGGCCAGCCGCTTTGCCTGCCGCGATCCGCGTCGCGCGCGGCAGCGCGCGAGATGGACGGCAAGAGCATCATGGGCCTCCTGCTCCTTGCCGCCGCCCGGGGCAGCACGATCACCATCACCGCCGACGGCACCGACGAGCAGGAGGCGGCGAACGCGCTCTGCGGCCTGATCGCCAGCGGCTTCGACGAGGCGTCATGCGTCTGACCGGCCTCGGCGTCTCGCCCGGCATCGGCATCGGCCGCGCCCTGGTCCTCAAGCAGCGGACGCGCGAGCTGCGCTTCCGCGTCCCGCCGGCGGGCGTCGCCCGCGAGCTCGAGCGGCTGCGAGCCGCCGCGGCAGCGCTCGCGCGAGCAGATTGCAGCAGATCCGCGATGCGCGATCGCCGGCATCCGCGGGCGCCGACCACGCCTACCTGTTCGACGCCCAGCTGCTGATGCTCGACGACGCGATGCTGATCGCCCGGGCCGCGGACGATCATCCGCGAGCGAGCGCGTCAATGCCGAGTCGGCGCTCGCAGCGCGCGCTCGACGAGATCTCGGCGCTGTTCGACGAGGCCGACGACCCCTACCTGCAGCGAGCGCAAGGGCGACGTCGCGCGACGTCGTCGGGCGGCTGCGGATGAATCTCCGCGCCGGCGGCGGCCGGCTCGACGAGCTGTTCCGCGATCTCGAAGGCCCGTCGTGCTCGTCGCCGACGAGCTGACGCCGTCGCTGGTCGCCGCAGCTCGACTGGCCAGCGCCTCGCGCGGCCTCGTCACCGACGCCGGCAGCCGGACGTATCACACGCGCGATCCTGGCGCGCTCGCTCGACGTCCCGGCCGTCGCCGGCCTGCACGACGCCAGCGTCCGGATCGTGCCCGGGGCGGCTGGTCGCGGTCGACGGCGCGACCGGCGAGGTATTCGTCGATCCGATGCCGCGACGCTGGACCACGTCCGGGTCCGCCAGCAGCGCCGCGTCGCCTACGAGCAGTCCGCTCGACGAATACCGCCGCCTCGTCCGCGGTCACCGCCGACGGCGTCCGGATCCGGCTCGAAGCCAACATCGAGTCGCCCGAGGACGCCGAGCGGGCGCGCGACGGCGGCGCCGAGGGCATCGGACTGTTCCGCTCCGAGTTCCTGCTCGGCGGCGGCGAGCGCGCCCTCGCCGAGGAGGCGCAGTACGTCGCCTATCCGCGGCTGGTCGAGCGCATGGCGCCGGGACCGGTGACGATCCGCACCTTCGACCTGAGCGCAGGCGCCGAGCTCGCGACCGGACGCCGCGCCAGCCGGACGCGGCGCGGGCGCCGCTCGGGCCTGCGCGGCATCCGGCTCAGCCTGGCGCATCGACGACATGTTCCAGACGCCAGCTGCGGGCGCTGCTGCGCGCCGCCGCGCATGGACCGCTGCGCATCATGTTCCCGTTCGTCTCGGGGGTCGAGGAGCTGCGCGCTGGCGCGGGCCGCGGTCGAGCGCGCCGCGGCGACGCTGCGCGAGCGCGGCGACGTGCCGCCGCCGGTCCCGGTCGGCATCATGATCGAGGTGCCGTCGGCGGCGCTGACCGCCGATCTGCTGGCGCGAGCACGCCGACTTCTTCAGCATCGGCACCAACGATCTGATCCAGGTACCGCCTGGCGGTGGACCGCACCGACGACCGCGTCTCGGCGCTCTACGAGCCGCTGCACCCCGCGATCCTGC
Source organism: uncultured Acidobacteriota bacterium (assembly GCA_963750475.1). Classification (GTDB taxonomy): domain Bacteria; phylum Acidobacteriota; class Vicinamibacteria; order Vicinamibacterales; family 2-12-FULL-66-21; genus JALZOC01. The sequence continues at coordinate 2,851,795 of CAVVQQ010000002.1, read as the reverse complement.
GGCTGCTGCGGCTGGTCGCACGGGCGGGGAAGCGCCGCGGCATCCCGGTCTCGGTCTGCGGCGAAATGGCGGCCGATCCCGGCGCTGCTGCCGCTGCTCGTCGGCCTCGGCCTCGGCGAATTCAGCATGGCGCCGACGGCGATCCCGCTCGCCAAGCGGGTCATCCGCGGAGTGAACGCCGGCGCCGCCGCGCACATGGCGGCGCGCGCCCTGCGCGCTCGTACCGCCGGCGAGGTCGCGACGCTGCTCGTCGAGTTCGCGGCCCTGCAGGAGGCCGAGCCGTGACCCTGCCCCGAACAGACTTTCTGCCATGAAGGAGTGGACGTGCCGAACGAGGTAACACGCGTAGACAAACCCTGGGGCTACGAGCTGCACTGGGCGAAGACCGACCGCTACGTCGGCAAGCTCATTCACGTGGACGCCGGCCACGCGCTCAGCCTGCAGTATCACAACCGGAAGGACGAAACGATCTACCTGGCCTCCGGCCGGATGGTCTTCGAGATCAAGGAGGGGGACGCGCTCGTCAAGCGCGAGATGGCGCCAGGGCAGGCGGTCCACGTCACCCCCGGGACGGTTCACCGCATGACCGCCATCAACGACTGTGACATCTACGAGGTCTCGACCCCTGAGCTCGACGACGTCGTCCGGCTCGAGGACCGCTACGGCCGCACGACCTAGCGGCCTGGTCCTCGTTCAGCGGGGACAGACCACTAGACTGGAACATCGCGGAATGTGCGACAGCCGCGTCCGGCTGACGCCGCAGGATCTGCGCGCCGCCGCCGGCCGCTTCGCCATTGACGCGCACCGGCGGGCGCCTCAGAATGGCTGAACTCTTGAAAGGACTCGTCGAATGGGCAGTGTCAACAAAGTGATTCTCGTCGGCAATCTCGGCCGCGACGCCGAGATGCGCTACACCCCCGGGGGCGCCGCCGTCGCCACGATCAACATGGCGACGACCGAGGTCTGGAACGACAAGGCGGGCCAGAAGCAGGAGAAGACCGAATGGCACCGCGTCGTCCTGTGGGGCAAGACCGCCGAAAGCCTGAACGAATATCTGACGAAGGGCAAACAGATCTACGTCGAGGGGCGGCTGCAGACGCGCCAGTGGGACGACAAGGACGGCAACAAGCGCTACACCACCGAAATCCGCGGTGATCGCATCGTCCTGCTCGGCGGCGGCGGGGGGGCGGGGGCGGTGCGCGCCAGCAGACGCGCAGCTCCGGCGGATCCGCGCCGATGGACGAGCCGATGGGCGAGCCGGTCAGCGAGCTGACAGACGACGACATCCCGTTCTGAAGATCCGCAGGCCTCCGGCGGCCTGTGAGCGCTATTTCCGGTCGAGCCGCTGCTTGGCCAGAATCGCCTCGTAGGCCGTCGGGTACTGCTGGATCACCGTTTCGAAGGCCTTGCGGGCCGCATCGGCCTGTTTCAGCGCGTCGAGCGTCATGCCGAGCTTGTAGTAGGCCACCGGCACGCTGTCGGACTGCGGATAGTCGGTGATCACTTTCTGAAACGCCGCCGCCGCCTCCTTGTACTGCCCGGAGCCGTAGAGCGACTGGCCGATGTCCAGCTGCGCGTCGTCTGCCTTGTCGGAGCGCGGGAAGCTGTTGATGAACTGGGTGAAGCCGAGGATGGCGATGTCGTAATGCCCGGCGGTGTAGTCGCTGTAGGCGTTGTCGAACATCTTCTGCGGCGAGATGAGCGGCGCCGGACCGGTTGACGGCGCCGGCTGGGCGGCGGCGCCCGCCGGCCCTGACTGGCCGGCGGCGGCGCCAGCGTCCTGGCCGGGCGCCGGCGGCACACCGGTGGCGGCCGGCATCGACACGACCGCCTGCCGGACGGCGTCGAGCTCCTGCGAGACGCTCGACAGCCGCACGTTGGTGTCGTCCGCCTTCTCGCGCAGCACGCGCACGCTTTCCGCGATGTTGTCGACCTGCAGCTTCTGATCGGCGAATGCCTTGCGATTCGTCGCTCCCTGCTCGTCGAGGCGCGCCGTCATGCTCTTCAGCGTGTCGGCGAGATTCCCGAGTACCTGCTGGAGCTGCTGCTGCTGCTCCTGCAGCATCCGGATCTCCGCCATCAGCTGCTGGTGCGACTTGTCGGCGGCGGCGGCTGGCGCCGACCAGAGCAGCAGCCCGAGCGCGCCGGCGATCGGCCATGTCCTTGGTCTCATCGTTGTCCTCTCGAGGGTCCTCTCGCGGCCGGCGCCATCCGGCCGCCGGCTACTTGCTCGTCACGACGAAATGGGCGCGCCGGTTCTTCGACCACGACCCTTCGTCATGCCCCGGCTCGAACGGAAACTCCTTGCCGTAGCTGACGGTCCGCAGTCGATCGGCCGGGATGCCGAGCGACACCAGGTAGTTCCGCGCCGCGAGCGCCCGCCGCTCGCCGAGCGCCAGATTGTATTCCGCCGTGCCGCGCTCGTCCGAATGCCCTTCGACCGTGACGATCCAGCTCGGATACTTCTTCATCAGCGCGGCGTTGGCGTTGAGCGCCTGCTGCCCGGCCTCGTCGATCGTATCCTGATCCAGGGCGTAGAACACCGGCTGAAACGGCGAATTCCGGTTGAGCGCGTCGATGTCGGCCGACGACAGCGTGTCGGCGACGATCGGCTCGGCCGGCACCGGCTGCGGCTCCTGCACCGGCTCGGGCGGCGCCGGAGGCCGCGTCCCGTCCGCCGACCCCGCCGGCGGCGGCATCGTCGGCCGCGCCACCGGCGGCTTCTTCTTCGCACATGCCCCGCCGGCCAGCACCGCACACAGAACCAACGTCACGAGCTCTCGTCTATACATCATCTCTTCTCTCCGCCTCGTCGAACCATGCCCGGCCCCCGGGGACCGCACCGCGCACCGAACCGTGTCGAACCTTGTAGAACCTGCAGAATCAAAACCCTGCAGAACCCTGCAGAACCGAACCCTGTAGAACCCCGCAGAACCGAACCCTGTAGAACCGAACCCCGTAGAACCCCGCGGAACCCCGTCGAACCCCGAAGAACCTGATCTGTTATTGAGACCAGTTCGGATACCGGTTCATGCCCACCTTGGTGATCTGCCGGAGGTTCTTGCCGTCGCGGTCGACCACGAAAATCTGTTCCTTGCCGGCGCGCGTCGAGGTGAACGCGATGTGGCGCCCGTTGGGCGACAGCGCCGGGCTCTCGTTGCTGCCGATGCCGTCGGTGACGGTGCGCGTCGCGCGGTTGGCGAAATCGAAGATCCGGATATCGTAGCCTGCGCCGGTGCGCGATGCGTAGGCGATTTCGTTGAACGGCGCCGGCGACCACGTCGGCCGGTCGCACCAGGATTCGCTGGTGATCTTCCTCGGCTCCGACCCGTCGGTATTCATCACCCAGATTTGCGGGGTGCCGGTCCGGTTCGAGGTCCACGCGATCTGGTTGCCGGTCGGCGACCACGTCGGCGTGACGTCGACCTCGGGATGGTTGGTCAGGCGCCGCAGGCCGCTGCCGTCGCGATTGACGACGTAGATCTCGGGATTGCCGTCGCGATTGCTCGTGAAGGCGAGCCTGGTGCCATCCGGCGACCAGGCCGGCAGGTAGTTCTGCTTCTCGGCCGTCCCTGCCGCCGGCTTCGTGTAGGCGCGCAGCTCGTAGATGTATTGAATGATGATGTCCTGAAAGCCGGTGCGATACGTCGTGTAGGCGATCGCCTTGCCGTCGGGCGCCCAGGCCGGGGTGATGTCGAGCGACTTGGTGACCGTGACCCGCACCTGGTTGGCGCCGTCGTAGTCCGACATGTAGATATTGGAGATGCCGCGGTCCGCGACCGGCCCCTTCATCCGATCGCCGTCACGGTCGGAGGTGAAGGCCAGCTTGGTGCGGGCGACGCCGCGCAGCGCGCGCTGCTGCTGGTGAATCTCGTCCGACGCGGTGTGCGCGTAGAGGCGCGGGTTCTTGATCGATCCGCTGTACTCCTTCGCCATCGCCGACCGCCCGGTGGCGACATCGAGCAGGCGCACCTGCACCGTCACCCCGGCCGCGGTCTTCCGCACGGTCCCGATGATCAACCCGTCCGCGCCGAGCTGCCTCCACTGGTCCAGCGGGACCTGGTCGATCGAGGCCGGCGGCGGGATGGTGCGATAGGTATCGCGGGGGATGAGATAGAACTCGCGTTCGAAGTTGAGATCGTCCCAGAGCACCTGGCTGATCGTTTTGGCCGCCGCGACCGTCTCGGGATCGTCGGTCAGCGCCAGGAAATCCGGCACCGCGTACTTCGGCGGCAGCCCGGGCGCCCCGTTGATGGTCAGGCTGATCTCCCCCGACTGCCGTGGGGGAGGCGCGGGCTGGTCCTGCGCGCCGAGCGCAAGCGCGGCCGAGGCGGCGAAAATCGCGATGATGAATGGTCGCATAAGGCTCTTCAGCGGTGATACTCGAACACGAGGTGAACGGTGAGGGTGCTCTCCGTGAACTCACGGGGCAGCGGCGGCAGCTGCGCGGTCTTGATGACGGCGCGCTGCGATTCGAGGTCGAGCAGCGAGATGTTGCTGGGCTTTTCCACTTCGATATTCGACAGCCGGCCGTCCCTGGCAATCGTGAACTTCACCTGGACGCGCCCGGCCGCTCCCTGATTCTGCGTCCAGTTGCGCTTGATCATGTCGGTCATCTGCGTCAGGTACGCCGGACAGCAGAAATTCGCATAGTCGGTAAAAGCATCCGAGTTGCTCGACCCGCCGCCTGACGGCCGGGTCAGGCCGCCGAACGGGATCGGCGCCCCGCCGGTGTCGGCTTTCGCATCCCCGGCCCTGACCTCCGGGCCGGTCGTCGGCTTCCGCGACGAGGACTTGTCGGCCGGCTTCTCGACCGGCCGCGGCGGCACCTTCGGCAGCGGCTTGGCCGCCGGCTCGGGGGCGACCATCTCCGGCGGCTTCGGCGCCGGCGGCGGCTCCGCCTTGGGACGCACGTCCGGCGGGGCCGCGACCTGCACCGCGCGGCCGGCGATCGGCGTGATGCCGCCGGCGTCCGGGCCGGTGCCGCCCTGGAGCGAGATCATCATCGGCGTCACGTCCGCGGGCACCGACGCCGAACGCCACGCCGCCGGCATCAGCACCAGCGCGCCGAGCAGCGCCGCGTGCGCGGCCAGCGACAGCAGAATCGTCCGGCCGACGCCGTCCGCCCCGGCGGCGCGCTCCGCGAGCACATCGCTGACAGCTTCGTGCAAGCCCTACCGTCCCGCCGGCTTCGTCATCCAGCCGACCTTTTCGACCCCGGCTTCCTTCAACTTGTCCATCACCGTGGCCAGGTCCTGCACCGTCGCCGAGGCGTCGGCGCGAATGAACACCGACTTGTCGTCCCGCGTCAGAATCGCCTGCCTGACGCGCTCCTGCAGGAAGTCGATGCTGATGACGTCCTTGTCGAGATGGACCTGGCGGGTACGGGCAAAGTCGGCCGGCACGGTCACGTAGACGGGGGCGGCGGTCACCGGCGTCGACCGGCGCGACTGCGGCAGCGCCACCTGCAGCCCCTGCTGCATCATCGGCGCCGTCACCATGAAGATGATGAGCAGCACCAGCATCACATCGACGAGCGGCACGACATTGATCTCGGAGAGCGACGTCGAGACGCGCGCCCCGCGGCCGCGCCGGCCGCGTCCCCCCGCGTGGGCGTTCTGCTGGACTTGTGGCATCGTTCACGACACTCCCCGGCGCGCCGGCGTCTTAGGTGAAGTTCCTCTCGGAAATATTGAGGAACTCCAGCGCGAAGTCGTCCATGTCGCCGCTGAAGTGCTTCACGCGATTTGTGAAGTGATTGTAGAAATAGACCGCCGGAATGGCCGCGAACAGTCCCGCCGCCGTCGCGACCAGCGCCTCGGCGATGCCCGGGCCGACCGCCGCCAGGCTCGACGAGCCCTGCGCGCCGATCCGCTGAAACGAGCTCATGATCCCCCAGACCGTGCCGAACAGGCCGATGAACGGCGTGATGCTCGCGGTCGTCGCGAGGAAGGGGAGGCGCCGCTCCAGTTTCGTCATCTCCACGGTGGTGGCCCTGAGCAGCGCCCGATCGACCGCGTCCAGGCTCTTCAGGATTGGACGCCCGCCCGTCGGGGACGGCTTGCCCGCCTCGGCGTGCCCCCCGGCGCGCAGCTGCGCATTCAGCTCCGTGTAGCCCGACTGGAACAGCCCGACCAATGGACTGTCGCCAAGCGTGCGGCACACGGCCTGCACCTCGGAAAACTTGGCGCTCTTCCGGAAGATCTCGATGAAACTGGAGGACTGGCGGGCGGAGCGGTTGAACTGCCAGAACTTCGAGAGGATGATGCCCCACGACACGGCCGAAAAAATCAGCAGAATCAGCAGGACAATCTGCGGAACGAGACCGCCGTGGGTGACGAGGTAGACGATGTCGGTGTTGACTTCGCCGGCCCCAGCCGCCGGCTCCGCGCCCTGCGCGGACAGCGCCAGGGCGTAGTATCCAAGCGTGTGCAAACAGTCCTCCGCAAACGTAGAATAGGGCGCCGCTGGGACAGCGCGTCCCGGCAACACTAACACGACCCCTTACAAGCTGTCAAATATCTGATACGATGGCACTTCGGGGCGAACCCGAGGCTCCGGTCAGAGGTTAACCAACTGCCGTGCTCCGTTTCCTGTCCATCCGCCATCTCGCCGTCATCGACAAGCTCGAGCTCGAGTTCGACACCGGGCTGAACGTCCTCACCGGCGAGACCGGCGCCGGCAAGTCCATCCTGGTCGGCGCGGTCGGGCTCCTCGTCGGCGGCCGCGCCTCGGCCGACCTGGTCCGGACCGGCGAGGACACCGCCGCCGTGGAGGCGATCTTCGAGACCCCTTCCGGCGCCGAGCTCATCGTCCGTCGCGAGATCTCCGCCCAGGGGCGCAGCCGCGCCATGGTCGACGGCGCCCTGATGACAAGCGGCGCCCTGCGGGAGCTTTGCGGCGGGCTCGTCGATCTCCACGGCCAGCACGAGCACCAGGTGCTGCTCGATCCCGCCTCGCACCTCGATCTGCTCGACGAGTTCGCTGGCGTCACGGCCGTGCGGGACCGGGTCGCCGACGCCTACGGCCGCTGGGCCGCCGTCAGCGCCGAGCGGGAGCGGCTGTTGACCGGGGAGCGCGAAAAGGCGTCACGCGCCGATTTCCTCACCTTCCAGCTCGGCGAGATCGATCGCGCCGATCCGAAGCCGGGCGAGGACGAGGAGCTCGACGCCGCCCGGCGCGTCCTCGGCAATGCCGACCGCCTCCAGCGCCTCTGCGCCGAGGCCTACGACACCCTGTACGACGGGGACGCTGCCGTCCTGCCGGCGCTCGGCGGCGTCTGGAAGAAGCTCGGCGACCTCGCCGCGCTCGACGCGCGCTTCGCTCCGTACGTCGACGCCCGGGCCGGCGTGAAGTCGCAGCTCGAGGATCTCGCCTATTTCCTCCGCGACTATGCCGCCGCCATCGACGCCTCGCCGGCCCGGCTCCAGGAGGTCGAGGACCGCCTGGCGGTCATCGAACGCGTCAAGCGCAAGCACGGTCCCTCCCTCGAGGAGGTGCTGGCGCGCCGGGAGCAGCTCCGCCGCGAGCTCCACGACATCGAGCACGCCACGGAGAAGGCGGCGGCGCTCGACGCCGAGCTGGCGCGGGCCAGGACGGCCTACCTCGAGGCTGCCGGCGAGCTGACCGGCAAACGCCATGCGGCCGCGGCGACTTTCTCCCGCGCGCTCGAGCGGTCACTTGCCGACCTGGCCATGGCCCGCACCCGCTGCGAGGTGCGGTTCACGGCGGCGGCAGGGGAGAGCGCCTGGTCGGCTCGCGGCGTCGACCAGGCGGAGTTCTACCTCTCCGCCAACCCCGGAGAGGACGTCAAGCCGCTGGCCCGGATCGCCTCCGGAGGTGAGCTCTCCCGAATCATGCTGGCGCTGAAGACGCTCGCCTCCACCGACGCGCCGGGCAAGACGCTCATCTTCGACGAGGTCGATGCCGGCATCGGCGGCGCCGTCGCCGACGTCGTCGGCCTCCGGCTGCAGCGGCTCGGCGGTCGTTTCCAGGTGCTCTGCATCACCCACCTCCCGCAGATCGCGGCGTACGGCGGCACGCACTTCCGCATCACCAAGTCGGTGCGGGCCGGCCGGACGGTCACGGAGGTCGCCCGGGTCGCCGGCGAGGCTCGCGAGATCGAGCTGGCGCGCATGATCGGCGGCGCCGACGTCAGCGCCACCGTTCTGGCGAGCGCCCGGGAAATGCTCTCGACCCGGGGGGCGAAAGCGAATACAGATCGAAAGGCGAAAGCGAAAGTCCTCTAAATGGCGCGCAAATATCTCATCGAAACCCACGGCTGCCAGATGAACGTCCACGACTCCGAGCGGATGGCCGGCCTGCTCGATCAGGCCGGCTACGAACCGACGACGGATGATCGCGATGCCGACGTGATCGTGATCAACACCTGCAGCGTACGGGAGCGCGCCGAGGAAAAACTGTTCACCCGGCTCGGCGAGCTGCGCCAGCTGACCACCGACGGCCAGGCCCGGCCGATCATCGCGGTGGCGGGCTGCGTCGCGCAGCAGGAGGGAGACCAGCTCCTGAAGCGCTCGAAGGCCATCGACGTCATCGTCGGCACCCAGAACATCCGGCGCCTCCCGATGCTCGTCGAAACGGCCGCGGCGCACCCTCCGGCGTCGGGACGGCCGCTCATGGCGCTCGATCCGGTCGAGGACGTCTCGTTTCCCTTGGGGATCGCCCGCCGCGGCGATCCCGCCAAGGCGTACGTCACCATCATCGAGGGCTGCAACGAGTTCTGCGCCTTCTGCGTCGTGCCCTATACCCGCGGCCACGAGCGCATGCGGCCGCTGGCCGACATCCTGGCGGACGCCCGCCAGGCGGTCGACACCGGGGCGGTGGAAGTGCAGCTGCTCGGCCAGATCGTCAATCACTACCAGGCGCCTGACGCTCCCGACTGCGATTTCCCGGCGCTTCTCGAGCACCTCGATGCCATCCCGGGGCTCCGCCGCATCCGGTTCGCGAGCCCGCACCCGCGGCACGTCACGCCGCGCATGATTGCGGCGATGCGCGACCTTCCGGCGGTCTGCCGGCACCTGCACCTGCCGGTCCAGTCCGGTTCGACGCGGGTGCTGGCGGCGATGCGCCGGCGCCATACCCGCGAGCACTACCTCGAGCTGGTGGCGTCGCTGCGCGCGGCCATGCCGGACATCGCCCTGTCGACCGATATGATCGTTGGGTTCCCGGGTGAGACGGAGGCGGACTTCGAAGACACGCTGTCGCTGACCGCCGCGGTCCGGTACCACAGCATGTTCTCCTTCAAGTATTCCGAGCGCCCGAGCACGCTGGCGCGGAAGCGGATGCCGGACGATGTGAGCGAGGAGGAGAAGACGCGGCGGATTGTCGGGCTCCAGGCGCTCCAGAAGGACATCCAGGCCGGAATTTTCGCGCGCGCGGTCGGGCGGACCGAAGAGGTCCTGGTCGATTCCCGCAGCCGGCGGCGGGAGTGGGAGCTGTCGGGCCGCACCAGCGGCAACAGCGTCGTGAACTTCGCCGGGGACGCCGGCTGGATCGGCCGATTCGTGCCGGTCCGCATCACGGCGGCGAACCCCTACAGCCTGCGCGGCGAGGCGCTGCTTGACACCGCTGCGGTGCGCACCTACGTTGACGACGACGGCCGGCGCTCCGGCCACGAAACCGAGGACCCATGCAGATCGAAATGACGATCAAGGGGTTGATGGTCGATCCCATCACCAACATGCCGATCATCATCCTGCGCGATGAAGAGGGGCAGCGGGTGCTGCCGATCTGGGTCGGGGTCTTCGAGGCCAACGCCATCGCGCTCCAGATCGAGAACGTCACCACGCCGCGGCCGATGACGCACGATCTGCTGCGCAATGTCATCGCCGACCTCAAGGCGGAGATTCAGAAGATCGTCGTCTCGGACCTCAAGGAGAACACCTTCTACGCGCTCATCTACATCCTGATCAACGGCGAAGTGATGGCGGTCGATGCGCGCCCGAGCGATGCGATTGCGCTGGCGCTCCGCGCCCGGGCGCCGATCTTCGTCGAGGACAGCGTCATCGATCACGCCAAGACCGTCGACCTGACGCCGGACCGCGGCGACTCCGAGCGGCTGCAGAAGTGGCTCGAGAACCTCGATCCCGACGACATGGGCAAGTACAAGATGTAAAAAACTCAGGAGTTTTCCACCTTCCTTGATCCCGGCGCGCCCGCGGCTTATGATGGCCGCACTTACCGTGTTTTCCCCCGTGCGCCACCCATGATTGTTGCGATCGCGAACCAGAAGGGCGGGGTGGGCAAGACCACGACCGCCATCAACCTCGCCGCAGCCCTGTCGCTGCGCGGCCAACCCACCCTTCTTGTCGACCTCGACCCCCAGGCCAACAGCACGATGTCGTACGTGGACGTCACCACCGTGGTGCGGAGCGTCTACGACGCGATAGCCGAGCCCAACTGCACCTTCGCCGACGTGATCATTCCGTCGACCAACCAGGCCAACCTGTTCGTCGCGCCGTCGCGCATTGCACTGGCCAAACTCGAATCCAAGCTGGTGGGGGAGATCGACGCGCATTTCCGGTTGAAGGATCGGCTCGAGCCGGTCAGGGCGCAATACCCCAATATCGTCATCGACTGCCCGCCGACGCTGGGCCTCCTGACCGTCAACGCGCTCGTCGCCGCGACCCATCTGCTGATCCCGATCCAGTCGTCGTACTTCGCGCTCGAGGGCACCGACGACCTGCTCGAGACCATCGAGAAGGTGCGGGCGCGGGCGAACCCCGGACTGCAGATTCTCGGCGTCGTCATCACCATGCACGACAAGCGCACCGCGCTGGCGCGCGACATCCGCGCCCAGATCGACAAGGTGTTTGGCAGCAAGGTGTTCAATACCGTGATTACCAAGAGCGTGCGGCTCGAAGAGAGCCCGGCCTACAAGGAGTCCATCTTCTCCTTCGCGCCGGAATCGAGCGGAGCCGCCGAATACTACCGCCTGTGTGAGGAGGTCATGGACCGTGCCTAAGCGAGGACTCCCTGAAACGGTGCGGATGCGCCACGACGAGCATTACGTCGACGCGCTCAACAGTTCCGCGGGCAGCCCGATCGGCCGGCTGATGCCGATCGATCAGCTCGAGCCGAATCCCAATCAGCCGCGCCAGGTCATGGGCGATCTGTCGGAGCTGATGGCGTCGATCGCCGAGAAGGGCATCATCGAGCCGATCATCGTCCGCCAGCGCGGCGGCCGCTACCAGATCGTGGCCGGCGAGCGGCGCTACCAGGCCGCCGTCCAGGTCGGCTTGCGCGAGATTCCGATTGTCATCCGCGAGGTCGACGACAACGAGATCATCGAGATTGCCCTCATCGAGAACATCCAGCGCAAGGACCTGACCCCGTTCGAGGAGTCCGAAGCGCTGCAGTCGCTCGCCGAACGCTGCGGCTATACGCACGAGGATATGGCGAGACGACTGGGGAAGTCCCGAACCAGCATTACGGAGTCCCTGGCGCTGAACAACATGCCCGACGAGGTCAAAAACCTTTGTCGGCTGGCCGACATTCACTCCAAGTCTGTGCTTCTACAGGTAGTTAGGCAGGGAGACCCGCAGAAAATGGTCGCCCTTGTCGAGAAGATCTGCCAGGGACGGCGGCACCACCCGCGAAGCCGTCCGCCAGGAAGTCGCCAGGCCCAAGGCCGGCCGGCCGAAGTCTTACGTGTTCAGCTACCGCGCGCCGACCAAGGCCTTCAAACTGCAGCTTCGTTTCACCAAGTCGAAGGTGGAGCGCGAGGAAGTCATCGAAGCCCTCCAGGGCATCATCCGCGAGCTCAGAAACGGCTGACAGCTTCGCTGTCTTCCGGCTTCCCGCTTCCGGCTTCCCGCTTCCAGCTTCCAGTTTCCAGCTGCCAGCTGCCAGCTACCAGCTTCCAGTTTCCAGCTTCCAGTTCCTGGTCTGGCTGGGAGCTTCTACGTTTCAGTTTCCAGTTTCCAGTTCCCAGTTCCCAGTTCCCAGTTCCCAGTTCCCAGTTACCACCATTTTCAAGTCACCAACCGGCTGGGAGCGGCAGCTGGTCACTGACTGACGACTGCAAGAGCGGGCAGCTGGAACCTCGCTTACTGACAACCGATTACTGGCTACTGGCCACTGGCCACTGGTGACTGGCGACTGGTGACTGGCGACTGGTGACTGGCGACTGGCGACTGGCGACTGGCGACTGGCTACTGGTGACTGGCTACTGGTGACTGGCTACTGGCTCCTGGCTGGTCACTGGAAGCTGAGCGCTGGTTACAACTGGTTACTCCGCGTCAGCGGGCAGCGGGAAGCCGGAAGCGGGAAGCCGGAAGCGGGAAGCCGAAAAGCTGGTTCTTAGTTAACATAATACTCATTATCAGACTCTAGCAAAATACACCGAAAAGAGCCGCTGTGGACGTTTCGACACGATTCCCACGGGCTTTCGACCTAGCCACGCTTCGTTTCCACCTCGACCTCGGCCGCCCTTCGGCTTTTGCGTTCCCCGGCGGAACGCGCCCATAATGTCCCCGCACCGCCCCATGCTCAGAACCATCGACCGCTACGTCATCCGCGAAGTCATTCCGCCCTTCTTCCTGTCGCTCATCATCTTCACGTTCCTGCTCGAAATCCCCCCGGTCATGCGCGAGCTCGAGACGCTCGTCGCCAAGGGAGTCTCCTGGCAGATCGCCGGCCGGATCGTCATGACCCTGATCCCCCAGGGGCTCGGCCTGACGATTCCGATGGCCCTCCTGACCGGACTCCTCATCGGCCTCGGCCGGCTCTCGGCCGACCGCGAGGCAGTGGCCCTGCTGGCCTGCGGCGTCAGCCCCTACCGCCTGATGCGCCCGGTCCTGCTGATGGCCACGATCGCCTCCGCCGCGACCATGTACGTGATGATCAAGGCGATCCCCGACGCCAACCAGACCTTCCGCGAAATCACCTTCGAGGTCATCTCGAAGAAGGTCGAGAACGACATCCGTCCGCGCGAGTTCTTCGAGGATTTTCCCGGCTGGGTGCTCTACGTCCGCGACCAGCCGGAACACACCAGCGGCTGGCGCGACGTGCTCGTCGCCAACACCAGCCGCCCCGACGCCACCGAGCTCTACCTGGCCGCCCGCGGCCGCCTCGTCCTCAACCGCGACGAGCGCCGCGTCGATCTCGTCCTCGCCGACGGCGTCCGCTACTCCGGCGGCAAGCCGGGCGAGACCCAGACCTACGCCTTCGGCGAGCTGACCACCGCGCTGAACCCGGATGCCGTCTTCCGCCGCGCCGAACTGCCGCGAGGCGTCACCGAAAAGACGATCGCCGAGCTGCGCCAGGACATCCAGACCAAGGTGAAAGGGGGCGTCTCGCCGCACCCGGAGATCATGCAGATCGAGCAGAAATTCTCGATCCCGGCCGCCTGCTTCGTCTTCGCCGTGATCGGCCTGGCGCTCGGGCTGACCGTCGCCCGCGACAGCAAGCTCGCCGGCTTCGTCGTCGGCGTCGGCGTGATCTTCGCCTACTACATCGTGATGTTCCTCGCCGAGGCCTACGTCAAGGGGTACTACGCCGCCCCGCAGCCCGCCGACTCGCAGCACCTGCTGGCCCACCTCGCGCGCTGGATTCCAAACGCCGTCCTCGGCGGGTTCGGCGCCGCCGCGCTGGTCTGGCGGGCTCGCTTCTCGGAACGCCAGCTGCCAATCAGCCTGCCCTTCGCCGTCCCGCATCTGCCGGCGCGCTGGAGCCGCGGACCGGCAACGGACTCCCCGGCCGCGCCCCCCTCACCCCGCGGCTCCCGGCGCCGCGTCGTCGTCGTGCTGCGCGTCCCGGCCTTCCGGGTGCCCGGCCCGGGACTGCTCGACCGTTACGTCAGCCGCCTCTACCTGCGCGTCGTCGCGCTGGCCTTCCTCGCCCTGCTCGGGCTGTTCTACATCTCGACGTTCATCGACGCCTCGGACAAGCTGTTCAAGGGGGTGGCGACCGGCGGCATGGTCCTGCAGCTGCTGATCTACAAGACCCCCCAGTTCGTCTACTTCGTCATTCCCATTGCCGCGCTGCTGAGCGTCCTCGTCACGTTCGGGACGCTGTCGCGAACCAGCGAGCTGACGGTCATCAAGGCCTGCGGCGTCAGCCTGTACCGCATCGCCATTCCGGTCGTCCTGCTGTCGCTCTGCTGGAGCGCGGCGCTCTTCGCCCTCGACCAGGAAATCCTGGCGCGGGCCAACCGCCGCGCCGGCGTCATCGACGACACGATCCGCGGCCGCCCGCCCAAGACATTCAGCCCGCTGAACCGCCGCTGGATCATCGGCCGCGACGGCAGCATCTATCACTACGGCCTGTTCGACGCCCGCAGCCGGACGCTGACGTCACTCGCCGTCTACCGGCTGGTCCCCGACCAGTGGCGCCTCGCCTCCGAAACGCACGCGGCGACCGCCACCTATCAACAGGGCTGGACGGGTTCGACCGGCTGGGTGACCGAGTTCCCGAAGACCGGCAGCCCGGTCTGGCGCCCCTTCACCCGCCAGGCCCTCGCCCTCGAGCCGCCCGACTATTTCGGGACCGAGATTGCCGACGCCGAGATGATGACCGCCGCCCAGCTGCGCCGCTCGATCGGAGAACTCGCCCAGAGCGGCTTCAACTACATTCCGCAAGCCGTCGAACTGCAGCGCAAGATCGCCTTTCCGTTCGTGACCTTCGTGATGACTCTCCTCGCCGTCCCCTTCGGCGTCACCACCGGCCGCCGCGGCGCGCTCTACGGCATCGGCCTCGGGATCGTCATCGCCCTCTGGTCCTGGCTCGTCATGAGCGTCTTCATCGCCATCGGCAAGACCGGGATGCTCCCCCCGGCCCTCGCCGCCTGGACCCCCAACATCATCGTCACCGCCTGCGCGCTCTACCTCATCCTGACGACGAAGACGTAGGGCTCAGCTTCCGGCTTCCGGCTCCAGCTTCCAGCTTCCGGCTTCCGGCTTCGCCAGCTCCCAGCTTCTACCATTCCCGCTTCCCGGCCATCGCTCCGCATGCCGCCAGTTGCCAGTTGCCAGTTACCAGTTGCCAGTCAATCACGCGTCCATGCCCGCTTATGCCGAGCAGTTTTGTGTATTAAGCTGCACTAGTATACTGGAAACCAGTTGCAGCGGAACTGTTGCCTCGTGGCGACGAGGTTGGCCGCTGGGAGTCGGAACTGCCACTGAGTACTGGAAACAGTGGAACGGGTAGCGGGTAGCGGGAAGCGGGCAGCTGGCAGCTGGCAGCTGGGAGCTGGAATACGCCGGGAGCGGAGCCGTTCGCCAGCCGAGAACTGGCCACCGCGTAGCCGGAGGCTGGCAACTGGGAGCTGGAACTGGCTACTGGCTACTGGCTACTGGCTACTGGTTACTGGTTACTGGTTACTGGAAACAGCGCGAAGCGGGAAGCGGGAAGCGGGAAGCGGGAAGCCGGAAGCTGGAAGCGGGAAGCGGGAAGCTGGAAGCCGGAAGCGGGAAGCCGGCAGCGGGCAGCGGGAAGCGGGTAGCTGGAAGCCGGTAGCTGGAAGCCGGAAGCGGGTAGCTGGAAGCTGATTTATGCTGATCGATTTGAACCCGCAGGACCCCCGGCCGGTCTACCGTCAGATCGCCGATGAGGTGGAGCGTTGTGTCGCGACCGGTATTCTGAAGGCGGATGAGGCCCTTCCGGCGGTGCGGTCCCTGGCCGCCGATCTGAAGGTCAACGCCAATACGGTGCAGCACGCCTATCGGGTGCTCGTCGAGGAAAAGCGCGCCTACGTCAAGCGGGGGCTGGGCACGTTCGTCGCGTCGCGGGCGGCGGAGTCCGCCGGCAAGGGGCGCAATGCCGGCGTGGCGCGGCAGATTGCCGAGCGCATGCTGCGCGAGGGCTTCCGGCACGGGCTCCTCGCGAGCGACCTCATCGCCGCCCTGCGCGAGATCGCGCCCGGGCGGGATCGCACCGGCTGACCTCGAGGGTGGGGACACGACCCCGCCTGATCACCCCACCCCACGGTGCCCCGCACGTCGTCGAGCCACTGCGACGCCCTTAGGGGACGAGGCCGACGCCGGAGATGCGGATCGTGTTGGCGGCTCCCGGCAGGGCATTCGTGAGATCGGCGACGAGCATGAGCGACATGGCGCGGCCGACCGGCGGCGCCGGCCCCGACTGATGGTCGGCCGGAACCAGCTCCGCCAGGGAAATCCGGATCTCACGCGGCGTCCCGTCCACGTAGAACGATCGCCCCCAGCGCAGCCCGCCGTCGCGCCGGTATCGCAGCTGCAGCGACAGCCGCGCCGGCCGGACCGCCGCCACTGTCAGCGCAATCGCCCGGCCCGAGAGCGGGCGGTCCTGAAGGTCCGCGACGGCCGCCGCATACTGGCTCCCTCTCCCCGGGCCGCGCAGCTTGTAGAAGAAATCGATCTCGGTCGGCGCCGGGACCAGCGACGCGGTGGAGCCGCGGTCTTTCTCGACATGCCAGGAGACGTCCGGCGGAAGCGGCACTGGCGCCGCGGCGGCCGGCGCCGGACGGGGCGCCGGCGCGGCGAGGAAATACACCGGGTTGCCGAAGAGCCACGGGATCGGCGGATGGCCGGGGGCGCCGGGCACCTGTACCTCCACGCGGTATGCCCCGCGCGCGTCGGCGATGCTCGCCTCGAGCACTCCCCCGTCGGCGGCCGCGACTTCCCCACCGTCGCTGACCAGCACCAGGCGGGCGCCGGGCGGACCAGCCGCCCGCGCGACGATGCTCGCCGGACCGGGGGTCAGCGTGCCGCCCATCGCCACGGTGTCAGCGCCGCGGGTCGCGCGGACGTCGAGCAGCGCCGGACCGGCGATCGCGTCCACGGCGGTGAACATCCGGCCGCTCCGGATCGCTTCGAGGACGGCCGCCGCGTCGGCGTCGGCGTGGCCGGTCGGCGGCGCCGGCAGGATGACGTTGGTGCTGAAGGTCCGGAACGACGCCTCGTAGGACGGGATGCCGGGGGTCCAGAACGGCCGCGTCGTCGTCCCGCGATACTCCGCGCTCCGGCCGATGCCGCCGTGCGCATCATGCCCGGCGATCGCCGGCACCGGGCGCGTCCTGGTCAGCGCGTCCCAGCGGGCGATCGTTGCCGCCGGACGATCGAGAATCGAGGCGAGCGAGGGCGCGGGCCTGAAGGGGTAGTCCAGGAGCACCCGCGCCAGCCGCGCCTTCGATTCATTGCGCCATTCGCTGTCGGCGTTGAGCCACTCGAGGCCGTCGAACGGGCTGTCCCAGCCGCCCCACGCCAGTTCCGGGCGGGCCGAATCCGGATGCGCCGCGAAGCCGAACCCGCCGAGCCGGGCGACGTCCTCGACGACCGCCGACGGCTCGCCGCCCAGCGGATAGGGCGCGGCGCCGATGCCCAGGGCGACGTAGTGTCCGGCCGCGGTGCTCACTTCGACGCCGTCCAGGCACAGGACGCCGCCGACGTACGCCGGTCGCATCGGGCGGGCGGGTGCCATCGCCATGGTCGGTGACGATGACGAAGCGCAGGCCGGCGCGGGCCGCGGCCGCGGCAACGGCGGCGCGATCGCCGCTGCCGTCGGATCGGAGGGTATGAACGTGATAGGCGCCGGCGAGGGTTCGCCGCGCCAGGTCGGGATCGGTCAGCGGCACGACCCGCGGCCGCGGCGGCAGCGTCACGAGCAGAAAAAAAATGACGGCGGCCATCACGGCCGCCGTCAGTGTCAACGGGGTGCGCCTGCGGCTCCGAGCCCTGGGGGATCCGGCGCCATCAGCCCCCACGCCTCAGATGCCCGCGGCCGCCTTGAGCGCGGCGGCCTTGTCGGTGCGCTCCCAGGTGAACTCCGGCTCGGTCCGGCCGAAGTGGCCGAACGCGGCGGTCTTCTTGTAGATCGGCCGGCGCAGGTCGAGCGTCTCGATGATGCCCGCGCGGCGTCAGCTTGAAGTGCGCGCGCACGAGCTCGCTGATCTTCTCGTCGTCGATCTGGCCGGTGCCGTAGGTGTCGATCAGCACCGAGACCGGCTCGGCGACGCCGATCGCGTAGGCGAGCTGCACCATGCACGCGTTCGGCGAGGCCGGCCGCGACGACGTTCTTGGCGACGTAGCGGGCCATGTAGCAGGCGGAGCGATCGACCTTGGTCGGATCCTTGCCCGAGAACGCGCCGCCGCCGTGCGGCGCCGCGCCGCCGTAGGTGTCGACGATGATCTTGCGGCCGGTCACGCCGGCGTCGCCGTGCGGACCGCCGACGACGAAGCGGCCGGTCGGGTTGATCGAGGATCCGGGTGTTCTTGTCCATCAACTCGGCGGGAATCACGCGCTTGACGATCTGCTCGGTGACGTCGGCGCTGCAGCGTCTCGTGCGACACTTCGGCGCTGTGCTGGGTCGAGACCACGACCGTGTCGACGCGCACCGGCTTGTGGCCGTCGTACTCGACCGTCACCTGCGACTTGCCGTCGGGCCGGAGGTAGTCGAGGACGTCCGTCGCGGCGGGCGCACGACAGCCCCTTGACGAGCTTGTGCGCGAGCATGATCGGCAGCGGCATCAGCTCGTCGGTCTCGGTGCAGGCGTAGCCGAACATCAGCCCCTGGTCGCCGGCGCCGCCCGGGTCGACGCCCATCGCGATGTCGGGGGACTGGCCGTGGATCGCCGACAGCACCGCGCAGGTCTCGGAGTCGAAGCCGTACTTGGCGCGCGTGTAGCCGACTTCGCTGATCGTGTCGCGCACGACCTTCTGGAAGTCGACGTAGCAGGTCGTCGTGATTTCGCCCGCGATGATCGCCAGCCCGGTCGTCACGAGCGTTTCGCAGGCGACGCGGCCGGCGGGGTCCTGGGCGAGGATGGCGTCGAGAATCGCATCGGAAATCTGGTCGGCGATCTTGTCGGGATGTCCCTCGGTCACCGATTCGGACGTGAACAGATGGCGGCCTTTACGGCTCATGCGTGTCGAACTCCTTGTCCAGCGGACGGCGCGCGCGGCGGGACCTGCGGGCCGCCGGGCGGCGCGGAATTACGAACCTGCCTGGACTGTCCGCAGCAGGCGCTCCGCCCCGCGGGCGGCGAAGGCTTTCAGATCCACCCAATATAACAGCATCGGACCGGGCGGAGCAATGCTCAGGAGCCGGCGTCCGGCGGCTGAGCCCCCTCCTCCCCCACGGTCTTCTCGACTTCAATCGTACAGTCGCTGATGAGCGCGCCGAGTGCCCCGATGGCGGCGGCCACGGGGGCGATCACCGCGCCGATCACGCCGGCGGTCAACGGAAACTCGGCGATCGTCTTGCCCCGCTGCCGGACCACCACCCGTCTGGCGTTGCCTTCGTCGACGACGCGGCGGAGCTCGGCGAGGATCTGTTCGGTATTGCCTTCGATGGTTTCCCAGAGCGTGCGTGTCATCGGCTTTCTCCCGTCACCGGCCGCCTGGCCGGTCCTGAGGACATAGACGGCGGCGCTCCGGCCCGGTTCCGGGCCATTCACTGCCGGGGATGGAAGCGGTCGTAGACGGTCCGCAGCCGGGCTTCGAGCACGTGGGTATAAATCTGCGTCGTCGACAGGTCGGCGTGCCCGAGCATCATCTGGATCATGCGCAGGTCGGCGCCGCGCTCGAGCAGGTGCGTCGCGAACGAGTGCCGCAACACGTGCGGGCTGAGCGGCGCCCTGATCCCGGCCTGGCTGCCGTACGCCTTCAGCACCTTCCAGAAGCCGATCCGCGACAGCGGTCCGCCGTCGCGGGCGTTGACGAACAGCCACGGCGATCCCTTCTTGCGCAGCAGCCCCGGCCGGCCGTCCCGCAGGTAGCGCCGGACCCACTCGACGGCCTGTTGTCCGAGCGGGACCATCCGCTGCTTGTCCCCCTTGCCGATGCAGGTCAGATAGCCCTCGTCCAGGTTCAGATCGCCGGCCCGCAGCGCCACCAGCTCCGACACCCGCAGCCCGGTGGCATACAGCACTTCGATGAGCGCCTTGTCGCGCAGCCCGCGGGCGGTGGCGGCGTCCGGCTGCGCCAGCAGCCGATCGACCTCCTCGAGAGACAGGAACTTCGGCAGCGACGGCCACGCCTTCGGTGGCCGCAGATCGTCGGCCGGGCTGGTGTCCGCTTTGCGTTCGACCGCGAGGTAGCGGTAGAAGCCGCGGATGCTGGCGACGGCGCGCGCGACCGAACGGGGCGCCAGCCCGCCCGACATCAGCTGCCGGACGAACGCCTCGAGATCCTTCCGGGCGAGAGACGACACGTCCGCCCCCCGCTCGCGCGCGAACGACGCGAGCGCCGCGAGGTCGCGGCCATAGCTTTCAACGGTGTTCGGGGACATCCGGCGGACGCCCTGCAGGTACGCGAGATAGGCGTCAATCATCGCGGGCACGAAGCGGCAGGCGGTGTGAAGGGAGAAGAGCGGGCGGGAGCGGAGGCGACCGGGCTCCCTCCCGCCAGGCGGGCGTTCAGAGCAGCGGGAAGAGGCCCTTCGTCTTGCGGCGCTTTTCCCGGACGATGACGACGATCGCCTGACTCACCGGCCCGATCGTGCCGGCGGTCCGCAGTTCGTCGATGGCGCCGTTGATGTCGTCCATCAGCTTGCCGTCGCCCTGACGCAGGCGCTTGATCTGCTTTCGCCGCTGCTTGCCCAGATCGAGCACGACCGGCTCGGACGGGGCCAGCGCCGAAGCAACGGAACGAACCGGATCGGACCCGGTGGAACTCGCGGACGTCGCGCTCATGGTGGCCACTCCTTACCAGCTCAGAATCCGACTGAAGTCCAGCTCTTTGCGGCCCTTGTTGCCGGCCTTGGCGACGTTGACGGCCATGTCGCGAAGCCAGCCGTCGCGGCGCTTGCGGTTCGACTGCCGGTGCCGGCGGGCGTAGGTGCTGCCGAACGCGTCGTTGGCGTCGACGACGGTCCGCACCATCCGCTCGATGGGGCGCAGCCCCTTGGTCTGCTTCTTCTTCTTCCGGCGCCGGTCGAAGACGACGACCGGACGGAGGCTGCCCGTCGAGTCCCGGTCGAAGGTCGTGATCTTGCGCACCTGTCGGCTCAGTCGAGGCGTGTCCATGATCTGCTGCTCCCTCGCGAAGCTATCGTATCGCGGCGTTTATAGCACAACTCCAGACCAGCGGCAACATCGGCGCCTGCGGCTGCGGCTTTTCTGATATCGTCCCACTCTCCTGATGCTCTCTCCCCGGCTGATTCCAACCCGGCTGATCGATCCGGCGCTCCGGCCGAAGCTCGTCATCGCCGAGGTGACGCCGCCGTCGCGTCTCAGGACCATCGCCGTCGTCACGTCGATGGCGGGGTTTCTCTGGGCGCTGCTGCTGCTGCGGCTGCGCGGCGCGCTGACGAGCGGCGCGGCTGGCGGGCTGCTGCGTGACCGGTTCGAGCGGCTCGGCGGACTGTGGCTGAAGGCCGGCCAGCTGCTGTCGCTGCGCATCGACCTGTTCCCGCAGGCCTTCTGTCAGGAGCTCGCCAAGCTTCAGAATCGTTCCGTCGGGTTCCCCACTCCGCTGGCGCGGGCGATTATCGAGGAGGACCTCGGGGCGCCGATCGCGCAGTACTTCGACGAATTCGGCGAGCGCCCCTTCGCGGTGGCGTCGATCGGCCAGGTCTACCGGGCCCGGCTGCGGCAGGAAGGGGTCTACGTCGCGGTCAAGGTCCAGAAGCCGTTCGCGGCGGAGATGTTCGCCCGCGACCTGGTGTTCATCCGCTGGGTCGTCCGACTGCTGCAGATCGTCCGCTTCCGCCGGCACATGCGCTGGGACCTCGGCTACGACGAGCTCTGCGAAGTGATGAAGGAGGAGCTCGACTTCCACTACGAAGCCTCGTCGATGCGGCGGATGCGCAAATCGCTCCGCGGCGCACAAGATCTACGTCCCCCGCGTCTTCAGCCGCTACTCGTCGCGGCGCATCCTCGTCAGCGAGTTCATCCACGCCGTGCTGATGGCGGACTACATCCGCGTCGCCGACACCGCGCCCGAGCAGCTCTCGGCGTGGCTGACCGAGAACGGCGTCGATCCGCGGAAGGTCGCCAAGCGCCTGATCCACTCGATCTTCCGCCAGCTGCTCGAGAACAACCTCTATCACGGCGATCTCCACCCCGGAAACATCGTGCTGCTGCGCGACAGCCGGATCGCGCTCATCGACTTCGGATCGACGAACTTCACCGAGCGCGAGTACCTGCAGCGCTTCCGGATGTTCATCCGCGCCCTCGCCACCCGCGACTATGCCAAGGCCGGGGATCTCTGCCTGATGCTGACCGCCAGCCTGCCGAACATCGACACCGAGGAGGTCAAGGAAAAGATCATCCACGCGCTGCGCGCCTGGGCGACGCGGACGCTGGTGCGCGAGCTCCCCTATCACGACAAGTCGCTCGACAACGCGACCATCCAGGTCGTCACGATCCTGGTCGAGTACCGCTGCACCATGGCGTGGGCGTGGCTGCGGATTCACCGCGCGCTGACGACGCTCGACACCTCGCTCATCTACCTCTATCCCGACGTCGACTACACCCGGATGCTGCAGCGCTACTTCGGCGCCGCCGAGCGCCGCCGCCACAAGGAGATGCTCGGCCCCGAACTGGTGCGCCGCTCGCTGCACGCCTACGGGATGGGGCTCGACATCCAGGAGCGGATCAACCAGGTACACGCTGTTCCAGGGCACGCTGGTCCGGCGCCATGCGCAGGTCTTTCGCGGCGCGACGAGCAAGCTGTCAGCCGTCATGAGCCTCGCGGTGCAGCTGCTCTGGACCGCGATCGCGGCGGGCGGCGCCGCCGGGCTGCTCCTCTACCTGCACCAGCGCCACGGCGTCTCGGTCGACCCGTGGCTCGGGCCGCAGCTGGCCCGGGTGCTGTCGCGGACGGCGGTGCTCGACGCGCGCCTGTGGCTGTTCGCGGCCGCCGCGTACGCGTACGTCCTGCTGCTCCTCTTCCGGGTCCGGAAGCGGCTTCGGCAGCGGGACGTCGGCAGCCACGACCGCGTCGCGGCCGTGTAAACGTTGAGCTGGTTTTCTGCTATGCTACCGGACCTTCAATCAATCACCGGGCCCTAGACCTTGCAAAGCCTTCTCGTTTCGGAGCTGCCGGCGGACGCGGTTACCCCGACGCGGTGGTCGGGCGCGATGCTCGACGGCATGCGCCTGGTGGCGGATCCGGAGACCGACGCGCTCGCCGCGGAGGTCTTTCAGCGCGGCGGACCCGCGGCGCTCGGCCGGCTGACGCAGCAGCTCGAGGACTGGGAGGCGCCGATTGGCGCGGAGGTGCCGGCCCGGGTCCGGGAGTGGTTTCACACGCCGGTCGACTACCCGGCCTTCGTCGACCCGGCCAAACTGCGCGTCGCCGAGGAGTTGTTCGTCGAATACGGCCCGGTCTCGACCGTGGCGCTGCTGATGTGCGCGGTCCCGCACTTCTTCACCAATCCCGCCGGCGCGCGATCGTTCTACCTCGCCCGCATCTTCAGCCCGGACTCGCTCCGCAACCGGATGCTCGAGATGACCCAGTTCGTCGCCAGCATCACGGAGTACCGGCGGCCTCGCGCAGTTCTGGGTCGCGCCGTCACAGCGCCGGGACACCGACCCCGTTCACGGGGTGCGCAAGGGCGCCGGCATGGTCACGGTCCAGAAGCTGCGCCTGATCCACTCGAACATCCGGATCATGCTGTCGCTGCCGCGCGACCCCGGGAAGCGCTGGGACGCGGCCACGCTCGGCGCACCCATCAACCAGGAGGACGTCTGCGAAGCGGTGCTGTGCTTCTGCTTCTGCACCATCGACTCGCTCGCCAAGCTCGGCATCGTGCAGACGGCGGCGCAGCAGGAAGCGACCCTGTGCGCCTGGAAAACGGTCGGCCACCTGCTCGGGATGAGCGAGGCGCTCCAGCCGGTCGACGTCGCGGAGGCGCGGGCGCTGCACAAGCAGCTGTTCGAGCGCTCCTGCCGGGAGACGCACGAAGCGCAGGTGCTCATCGAGGAGGTCGTGCACATCATGCGCTGCATGATGCCGCGGGGCCTTCGCCGCGTCCCCGCCGCGCTGATGCGCTACCTGCTCGGGCCGCGGGTGGCGAACCAGCTCGCCCTGCCGGACGACCGGCTGCTGCTCGGCGCGCTGTCGGGGACGCACTGGCTCTGGGGGGAACGGCAGGTCTTCGCCAAGCTGGCGCGGCTGACCTGCCCGTGGGTGGTCAAGTGGATGGCGACGTGCGAATCGGCGCGCTCGCATCCGCTGCTCGCCGAAGACGCCGCCGCGGTGTTCGGCTCGGCGCGCCAGTGACGCGCCGCTCAGACGCGCCGCTCGAGCCGCCCGAGGGCGTCGACGATCGCGCGGACGCTGGTGTAGACGTCCAGATCCTCGTCGGGCAGCACGACCTGGAAGTGGTTCTCCAGGGCGGCGACGATTTGCAGGCCCTGCAGCGAGTCGACGTTGAGATCGAGCCGCAGATCGGTATCGGGGCCGATCGTGTGCGCGGGGGCCTTGGTGATCCCCGCCACGATGGCGATGACTTCCTGCTCGGTCGTATCCACTCTGATGTCCTTTCGAGGTTGGGCCGTGAATGATATCCGCGACCGCCGCGGCGAGCAAGTAACCATCGTGACAAGGAGAGAAGCGCCATGCGCATAGGGCTGATCGCCATGAGTGGAGTCCGGGTCCACAACCAGAAGCTGCTCGAGGTCGGCGTCACCCTGCCGCAGTTCGTCAACCGCGGCGAGGTGATCGCGCAGCTGCCCTCGCTCGCGCTGCTGCTGCTCGCCGCCACGACCCCCGCGGACGTCGCCGTCGACTACCTCGAGGTCGCCGACATCACGGCCTGCGATGTCGGCCAGATGCGCTACGACCTCGTCGCCCTGACCTCGTACACCGCCATGGCCTACGAGATGTACGACCTCGCCGATCGCTTTCGCGCCGCCGGCATCCCGGTCGTCATCGGCGGCCTGCACGCGAGCTTCGCGCCCGAGGAGGCCAGCCAGCACGCCGATGCCGTCTGCATCGGCGAGGGCGAGACCCTCTGGCCGGCGATTGTCGCGGATTTCCAGCGCGGCGGCGCGGCGGCGCTGAAGCGGTTCTATCGCGAGGCCGCTCCCGGCACCTACGACCTGGCCGAAAGTCCGATGCCGGCCTTCGAGCACCTCGTCGGCCGCCGCTACAACCGCATCACCGTCCAGACCGTCCGCGGCTGCCCGCTCGACTGCGAGTTCTGCGGCGCCTCCAAGCTCTACGGCCCCGAGTACCGCCGCAAGCCGCTCGCCAAGGTCGTCGCCGAAATCCGCCGCATCAAGGAGCTGTGGGGCGACAACGCCTTCTTCGAGCTCGCCGACGACAATTCGTTCGCCAACCGCCACTGGGCCCGCGAATTCCTGACCGCCGTCCAGGACCTCGACCTGCGCTGGTTCACCGAGACCGACATCTCGATTGCCGACGACGACGAGCTGCTCCGGCTGCTCGCGAAGAGCGGCTGCCGGCAGGTGCTGATCGGCCTCGAGTCGGTCACGCCGGGGACGCTCGACGGCATCGACCGCGCCAACTGGAAGCTCAAGCGCCTCGGGCAGTACGCCGACTCGATCAAGAAGATTCAGTCCTACGGCGTCACCGTCAACGGCTGCTTCATCGTCGGCAACGACGGCGATGACAAGGGGGTGTTCGAGACCCTTCGCAACTTCATCGAGCAGAGCGAGCTGCTCGAAGCGCAGGTCACCATCCTGACGCCGTTTCCGGGCACCCACCTGCTGCGCCGCCTCCAGAGCGAAGGGCGACTGCTCTACGAGAAGTTCTGGGACAAGTGCACCCTGTTCGATCTCGTCTTCGAGCCGAAGCAGATGTCCCCGGACGAGCTCGTCGAAGGGCACACCTGGCTGATGACGCAGATCTACAACCAGGCGCAGTACCACCCGGCGCAAGCGCCACTACGTCAACATCATGAAGCAGCTGCAGCTGCCGTGGTACCAGGGAGAGCGGGAGGCGCTCGAATTCTTCCGCTGAGCGCGGCGCGGCGCGCGCCTCAGGCGTCGCCGCCGGACTCGGCCCGCCCGCCCTGGACGTCGGGCAGTTCCGCGGCCAGATACTGGCGGCGGCATTCGCTCCGGCGCACCTTGCCGCTCGTCGTCCGCGGAATTGCCCCCGGCGGCACGAGCCGGACGTCGTCCGGGCCGAACAGGAACGCGTCGTGGCAGTGCTCCCGAATCGCGCGCGTCAGCGCCGCGAGCGCCGCCGGTTCGCGCAGGCGCGTTTCGGCGACCACGACGACACGCTCTTCGTGGCCGGCGCTGACGCCGAAAGCGGCCGCCGCGCCGCGCAGCACGCCGACCGCGGCGGCGGCGACCGTCTCGATATCCGCCGGATAGTAGTTACGGCCGCTGCGGATGATGAGGTCCTTCAGGCGGCTCGTCAGATACAGCTGACCGTCGGAGACGTAGCCGAGATCGCCGGTGTGCAGCCAGCCGCCGCGGAGCGCCTCGCGGGTCTCGACCTCGCGGCCGTGATAGCCCTGCATCACGGACGGGCCGCTCACCGCCACTTCCCCGACGACGCGCTCGGGACAGTCCCGATCCTCCGGATCGAGAATCCGGATCTCCTGGGTCGGCAGCGGCCGCCCGACCGCAACGAAGCGCCGCGCCCGGACGCCCGGCGCCGCCGGCATGGCGCGGCCGGTGCGTTCGAGCGCCTCGGCGTCGACGATGTCGACGACCGGCTCGCCGGGGTCGGCGAACGTCACCGCCAGCGCGCTCTCGGCCAGCCCGTAGACGGGCCTGACCACACCGCGGCGAAGGCCGAGCCCGGCAAAGGCCTCCTCGAAGGCCGCGATGGCGTCGCCATCCACCGGCTCGGCGCCGTTCAGGACGGTTTCCAGGCTGGCCAGCGAGACGCCGCCGAGCTCGTCGCGGGGCGCGTGGCGCACGACGTGTCCGAACGCGAAGTTCGGCGCCAGGGTGATGGTCCCCCCGAACGCGCTGATCGCCCGCAGCCAGCTGGCCGGCTCCTTGATGAAGAGCGCGGTCGGCATCAGCAGCAGCGGCGTGCGGCTGTAGAGCGCGGTGAGCAGCGCGCCGATGAGCCCCATGTCGTGGTAGAGCGGAAGCCAGCTCACTCCGCGCGAATGCTCGCGGGCGATCGCCGCGGCGATGCTCGCCATGTTCGCGACGATATTGGCATGCGTCAGGGCGACCCCCTTGGGCCGGCTGGTGCTGCCGGAGGTGTACTGGAGCAGGGCGAGGCGGTGCGCCACTGCCGGCAGGGGCGCCGGCGCGGCCGCGGCGACCGGGGGCGCCTCGGCGTCGAGCACGGTGAGAGGAGCCGCGGCGCCGGCGGTGCAGGCCTGCAGCGCGGCGACGTAGCGGGCGGTCGTCATCACCATGCGAGCGCCGGAGTCCGCCGCGATCCCGGCGAGCAGGGCGCGATACCAATCGAGTCGGGCGGGATTCAGCGACCCGGGGGGCGCGACCGGCACCGGCACGCCGCCGGCCATGAGAATGCCGAAGAAGCTGGCGACGAATGCCGTCGAGGTCGGCGCGACGAGCAGCACGGGCTGCCCGGGCGGAAGCGGGACCGACGCGAGCAGGGCGGCGATCGCGCCGGCGCCGGCCGACAATGCGGACCACGTGAGCGGTTCGCAGACCCGGCCGTCGGTCGAGAAGAACAGCGCCGGCTCGTCGGGGAACGCGGCCGCGGGCATCGAGACGACCTCGAGCAGGGTCCGCCCTCTGGGGGCGCGCCACAGTGCGCCGGGCCGGCGATGGTGCGGCGGCGGCGCGGCTCCGCCGCGGTCGGAGGTCACTCCTGGGTTGCGCCCTGCAGCCCCGGCTTCAGGCCGAGCGCCGTGACACATTGACCGGCGAGTGTGCGGTCGAACCTCCGCGCCTCCAGCCCGGAGTCAATCAGGAGCGCCCGAAGTCCGGCTTCGTCGACGTACGCGTACGCCCCACGGCGCTGCTGGCGCTGAATCCGCCAGACGTAATACAGCACGCGGGCGCTGTTCCAGGAGTACCGCAATCCGAAGCCGATCGCCGCCGCGAGGCCGCGGGCGTGCCGCTCGGCGCGCAGCGTCTCGCGGTAGACCGTCAGGGCATTGAAGCCGTGCGCGAAGGCGGTCACGACCAGCCGCCCCCCCGGACGAAGCACCCGGGCGAGCTCGGCCATCGCCGTCCGCTGTTCGTCCCGGCTGAGGACGTGAAGGACCGCGCTGCAGGCGACGAGGTCGAACTCGCCGTCCGCGAAGTCCAGCGGCCGCGTCAAATCTCCGAAGCCGAACCGTGCGGTGGGCGCCTTCTGCCGCGCCAGCTCGATCGCCGGCTCGCAGAAGTCGATCCCGACGACCTCGGCGCCGGTTCGGACGAGGGCGGCGGCGAGGTTCCCCGAGCCGGTTCCGGCATCGAGGACGCGGTCCCCCGGCCGCGGTGCCAGCAGCTCGACCTGGGTCGCCAGCATGGCCTGATAGGGCATGGCCAGGTTGAGCGTGTCGTACACCGCAAAGTAGCGGGCCCAGAAGTGCTGCGCGGTCCGCGGGTCGGCCGGTGGCATCGCCCCGCCGCTGGAAGACGTCGTGGTGGTCATGGTCCTCATGAGGGATCGGGGAAAGGCGAGGGATACTATCATAGCGGAGGTGGCAGGAAGAGCCGTGCGCGGCGAACCGGACGGACAGGCGCCAGCGACGAAGGCGCGCTACGAGTGGACGACCTGGCTGATCGTCGCGGCGATCGCTGTCCACGTCGTCGAGGAGTACGCGCTCAACTTCAATGGCTGGGCGCGCACCCTCGGCATCCCGCTCACCGCCGAGGATTTCCACCTCGCGAACGCCGGCGTGACCCTCTACGCCGTCGCCTGTGCGGCGATTGGCTGGCGCGCGCCGGCAGTGGCGCTGTCAGGCGCGGCGCTCGTCGGGCTCAACGCCGTGGGTTTCCATCTCGGCGCCTCGATCCTGACCGGCCGCTATTCTCCCGGCACCGCGACCGCGCTCGTCCTCTTCCTGCCGGCCGCCGCGGCCGCCTACCGGGGGGCCTGGCGCGACGGCGTTCTCAGCCGGGCGGTGATTGGCCGCTCGCTCCTCATCGGCGCCGCCTGGCACCTCTTTCTCGGCGGCGTCTTCTATCTCAAGTACTTCGCACCGCTCTACCCCTGAGCGGCCGCCGTCAGGCGTGGGCAGCGGGCGGCGGAGTGCCCGGCGCGTGCGGCGGCTCGTCGCCGGACGGCGATTCCCAGCGCACCACCTTCAGGTCGAGGACGAAAATCGCGTACAGCACCGGCACCAGAATCAGGGTGACGAAGGTCGCCACCGTCAACCCGCCGATCTGCGTGTAGCAGAGCCCTTCCCAGAGCGGCCCGCCATGGAGCGCGAGCGGAATCAGGCCGAACACCGTCGCGCCGACGGTGATGACCACCGGGCGCAGCCGGACGATGCCGGCGTCGAGCAGCGCGTCGCGCAGCGGCTCGCCTTCGGCGTGCATCTCCTCGATGAAATCGAACAGCACGATCACGTGGCTGACGATCACGCCGATCAGGCTGGCGACGCCGAGGAAGGCCATGAAGCCGAACGGCGCGCCCATCACGATCAGGCTGACCAGCGCGCCGACGATGCCGAACGGAATGGCGGAGAACACGATCAGCGGCTTGACCGCGCTGCGGAACTGGACGACGAGCGCGAGAAAGATCGCCACGACCGAGACGAGCATGACGATGCTCAGCTCCCCGAAGCCCTTGGCCTGTTCCTCGTCTTCGCCGCCGATCTGCATGACGTAGCCGGCCGGCAGCCGGCCGGCAAACCGGTGCAGCTCGTCGATCGCCCCGGCCAGGACCTCCGACGGCAGGGCGTCGCCGGACGGGAAGGCGGCGACGGTAATCGTCCGGAACTGGTTGCGGCGCCGGATCTTCTCCGTCTCCATCTGATAGCGGACGCGCGACACCTGCTGCAGCGGCACGCGGGCGGTCCCCTGGAGCGGGTAGACGTAGAGGTTCTGGACGTCGATGAGCCGCGCCCGCTCCTCGACGCGCAGCCGTGCGACGATCGGGATCTGCTGGTTCTGCTCGCGCAGCGTCGTGACCGGGAAGCCGCTCAGGCCGGTCACCGACGAGAGCGCGACATCGAGGTTCGAGACCCCGGCGAGGTTGGCGCGATCGGGATCGACTTCCAGCTTCACCTTGAAGCTGTCGGCGCCCCAGTCGTCGCGGATGCGGGCGGCGGCGGGCACCTTGCGCAGGATCTCCTTGACCTCGTCGGCGAGCCGGCGCAGTTCGGGGATGCTCTCGCCCGACAGCCGGACCGAGACCGGAATGCCGATGGGCTTGCCGGTCTCGAGCTGCCGGACGTCGAGCCTGGCGCCTGGCACCTCGGCGGTCAGCGCCCGCTGCAGCGGTCCGACGAGGTGCGCGGTGTCGTGCTTGTCGCGCAGGTTGATGATGAGCTGCGCGTAGTTCGGCTGGAACAGCTCCGGCGCGACCGAGAACCAGAAGCGCGGGCCGCCGCCGCCGACGAACGAGGTCACCGATTTCAGGACGTCCGGCGGCGCGCCGTCCTTGCCGGGATGCTCGTGCGCGTAGGCGTCGGCGACCCGCCGGATGACCGCCTCGGCCTGACGGCCGCGGCGTTGGTCGCGCCGATCGTGGCGTCCTCGGGCAGCCACACGTCGACGTACGACAGGTAGGACAGGTCCTTCGGGAAGAACTGGATGCGCAGCCGGGTCACGACGGCGCCGCCGCCGACGAGCAGGAGCATCGCCAGCGTCAGGGCCAGCCAGCGGTGATCGATCGCCCAGCCGACCGTCCGGTAGTACGCGCCGGTGAAGCCGTGGGCCCGGCGCTCGGCCATCGGCGGCGGCGGATGCGTCGATGGCTTGAGCAGGTAGTAGCCGAGCAGCGGGATGAACGTCATCGACACCAGGCGCGAGGCGACGAGCGAACAGGCCAGCACGATCGGCAGGCTGTAGATGAAGGCGCCGGTCTGGCTGCGCAGCATCAGCAGCGGCAGGTAGGCGACGATGTTGGTGATCGTCGCGAAGAGGATCGCGGTGGCCAGCTTGGTCGGCCCGAGCCAGGCCGCGATGGCGGGCGGATGGCCGTGATCGAGCTCGCGCTTGATGGCGTCGCCGGCGACGACCGGGTCGTCGACGAGCAGCCCGAGCGCGATGATGAGCGACGCGACCGACACCTGCTGGATGTCGATGCCGGCCAGATCCATCAGCCCGAAGGTCATCGCCAGCGTCAGCGGGATGGCGAGCGCCATGACCAGCGCCGAGCGCCATTCCCAGAAGCCGATCAGGGCGACCAGAACGACCAGGACGATCGCTTCGTACAGGCTGTTCATGAACAGCCCGACGTTCTCCCGCACCTGCAGCGGCTGGTCCGACGGCCGCGCCAGAATCAGGTCGGCGGGCAGACGCGGCGACAGGGCGCCGAGCGCGGCATCGACGGCGGCGCCGAACTCGCCGATCTGCTGCCCCGGCCGCATCTGCACCGCCAGCGTGACGCTGCGGCCGCGCTGCCACGCGCCGTTCCGGTCGCGGCCGGTGTAGTAGTTCAGATAGCGCGGCGGCTGATAGCCGCGCACGATATCGACGGCGTCGCGCAGGTAGACCGGCCGTCCCGACGGCGACGCCGCGACGATGACGTTGCCGATCTCCTTCTCCGAGGTGAACTCACCCGACGGATCGATGAGCAGCGACTTGCCCTGGACGTCGAGCATCCCCCCCGGCAGCGTGATGTTCCGGGCGTTCAGAATCTCCGCCAGCCGCGGCAGCGGCACCCCGGCGGTGGTCAGCGCCTCCTGCGAGTAGTCGAGAAAGATCTGCTCCGGCAGGATGCCGGCGCGGAAGACCTTCGACACCTGCGGTACGGTCTGCAGCGTCCGTTTGATGATGTCGGTGAAGAGATCCAGCTCGTGATAGGTATAGCGATCCCCGGCGACGGCGCCTAGCGCCGCTTCGGTCTGCGCCGGATCGCGGATGATGGCGGCGCCCCAGATGTCGGGATGGTACTCGGACGGCGCCAGCCGGTCGGCGATGACGCGATCGAGGGCGTCCGACAGACTCTTCGCATCCGCCGCGGTCGTGAAGTCGAGCCCGACGAAGCCGGGCCCGGAGAGCGTCGTGGCGTCGCGGATGACCCCTTCGGCGGTGAGCACGCGGCCGACCAGGTCACGGTGGCGCTCGCCGACGACCTGATCGAGCGCGGGCGGAAACGCGACGACGATCGAGGCCCGCGCCGGCCGCGCCGCGGCCGGCACCTTGGCGCGCGCCTCCTCCACCGCGCGGCGCACCTCGCGCGCCCGCAGCGACAGTTCGACCGGGTCGGCCGCCGGGCTGGCCACGGTCAGCATCAGCGCCGCGGTGTCGCCGAAGTCCTTGATGAACTCGATCGGTCCGGCGCCCGGCGGCAGATCGCGGATGTTGCCGAGCCGCAGCGCGATGTCGTCCCACTCCTTCGCCGGGTCCGTCGTCCGCTCGTCGAGGGCAATGACGACGATCGAGACGTTGCTGCGCGAGGTCGATTCGATCCGCTCGACGCGCGGATTCTCGGCCATCCGCTCTTCAATCTTGCGCGTCACGAGCTGCTCGATGCGCTCGGCGCTCGCCCCCGGCCAGGCGCAGACCGCCGCCGCGTAGATGACCGGGAACAGCGGATCCTTCCGCTTTGGCATCTGGACGTAGCCGTAGATGCCCCACAGCACGGTGCCGACGAGGAGGACCCACGCGATCTGCCGGTTGCGCGTGAAATAGCGCGCCGTGTTGTGGGTGTCGCGAATCAGATCGACGTCGGACTGGCCGTGGGACATCGGGCTGGCCTACCTGAGGACTTCCACCGGTTCGCCGTCGGCGACGACCGTCGCGCCGCTGACGATGACGCGGTCACCCGCCTGCAGGCCGGCGGCGACCGTCACCCCCGACGCCACCATCGGGCCCAGGGTGACGTCGCGCCGCCGGGCCTGGGCGACGCCGGCGCGCTCCTCGACGACGAACAGGGCATAGCCGTCCGGCTTGGTCTTCGACCGCACGATCGCCGCCAGCGGCACCGCCAGCGCCGCGGCGTCGGCCGGCGCCGCCACCTCCATCGAGGCGACCATGCCGGGCTTCAACCGGCCGCCCTGGTTCGGCAGCGTCACTTCGACATCGAAGACCAGGCTGCCCGGGTCCGCGGCGGGCGCGAGGCTGGTGACCGTCCCATGGAATCGCACCTCGGGATACGCGGCGGTCGTGACCTCCACCGGCCGGTGCAGCGCCAGCGAGCGGAAGACGACGTCGGGCGCGCCGAAATGCACCTTGACCGAGGACAGGTCGGCGATGACAAACCCCGGCGTGCCCGGTCCGACGAGGCTGCCGACCTCAATCAGCCGCTTCAGGATCACACCGCTCAGCGGGCTGCGCAGCGAGGCATCGGCGTAGGCGTTCCGGGCCTCGGCGACGACGGCACCCGCCCCGGCGCGCTTCGCGACCATCGCTTCGTAGGCGGCGCGCGCCGCCTCGAGTTCGGCGCGAGTCAGACTCTTGCGCTCGTAGAGGCTGGACGCCCGGTCGTACGCCTGTTTGGCCTGCGCCAGCCCGGCGTCGGCCTCGGCCTGCTGCGATCGCGCCTGGTCCTCCTTGTTCGTGTAGTCGGCCGGCCGGATGCGCGCGAGCACGGCACCGCGCTCGACCGCGTCCCCTTCCTGCAGCGGCCGGGTCCGGCCGGGCCCTGCCTGCACCTGGGCAATCGACTCGATGTAGCCCGGCACCTTGAAGGCGAGATCGACGCGCCGGCCGGGCACGATCGGCGCGGAATAGCGCGGCGCGCCGGGAGCCGTCCCGGACGTGACGGCCTGGACGCGGACCGGCGTGCGCACGGCCTCGGCCGGCGCCTCGTGGCTGCAGCCGGCGGCGACGACCGCGGCGGCGGCCAGGACAACAACGGGGCAGACGCGTGGCCGGGGGGTCATGGCTGGTCTCCAATCGCCTGGTCGAGTTCGGCGCGGGCCGACCAGAACGTCCCGAGCGCCTGTTGATATTCCTGGGTCGCCTGCGCGACCGCGGTCCGGGCCGCCAGCACGTCCTTCAGCAGCGCGGCCTCGGCGCGATAGCGATCGGTGGCGACGCGAAGCCGTTCCGCCGCAGTCTCACGGGCGCGCGTCGTGAACCGCAGCGTCTCCCGTGCTTCGGCGAGCGCCCGGTATTTCGCCCGCACGTCGAGCTCGACGAGCGACCGGGCCTGCTGCACCCCCAGCCGCGCCTGTTCGAGCGTGCGCGCCCGCGCGTCGGTCTCGTGCCGGGTCCGGCCCCAGTCGAACGGCTGCCACGACAGAATCAGGCTCGCCGCGGCGACGTTGCGCGGCACGACGTCGACATTGAACAGCCGGAGGTAGGCCACGCCGACGCTGACGTCGGGGAGTCGATCCATCCGTTTCAGCCGCAGATCCTCCGCGGCGCGGCGCACGTTCAGTTCCGCCTGCCTGATGGCGGAACGGGCGGTGGCGGCGCGCGCCACGGCCTCCGCCAGGGTGCCTCCGGGCGCATCCGCCGGGATCGCCTCGGTGACGGTGAAAGGCGTCGCCAGATCCCGTCCGAGCAGCAGGTTCATCCGCTCGGTCAGCGTCGCCTCGAGGTTGCCGACGACCAGCAGATCGCGATCGACTCTGGCGCGCTCGGCGGCGACCGCCATCTGATCGGCGGGAAGCGCCGCCTCCTGCGCGACGTACTGCCGCACCACCCGCTCGAGCTCCTCGAGCTCGGTCAGCCCCTCGCGCAGCGCCACCGCGCCCGCCCGGGCCTGCTGCAGGCCGTAGTAGGTCCGCCGCACGTCCGCGACAATCGCCTGGCGGCGCTCGCGCGTCTTCTCAACCGCCAGATCGCCGCCCAGCTTCAGCAGCGTCTCCCCCTGCGAAATCTTCCGCAGCTGGGTGAGCGGCTGCACCGCCGTGACCATGACCGCCGTGCTCAGCTGCCGCGGGGAATCAACGGTGAGGTCCGCCAGCGGAATCGGCCCCGTTGCCGGAAAGCTGCCGAACGCCCCCTGCCGGAAGGAGAACTGCACCGGCGAGAGAAAGCCTCCCTCGAGCGTTTTGAGATCGACGACCGGGCGCCGCTTCGTCCGCAGCGAGGCAAGATCGTCGGCGGCGCGCCCTTCATCGAGGCCGGCCATCTGGACTTCGCGATTCCCGAGCAGCGCCAGCTCGATCGCGTGATCGAGCGTCAGCACCTCGCCGCTGGCCGGCGCCTGGGCGCGTGGGCTCGCCCCGGCGATGGCCAGGCAGACGCACGTTGACACCGCTAGAGGGAACACTCGCACAGTTGAGCTGAATCGGAGCGGAGTGTATGGCACCCCCCGAAGAGTGTCAAACCTCGCCCGCTCCACTCGCCGCGTTTGACACTCCTCGCGCCCGGGGAGTAGTGTAACCGGCTGCTGCGCAGAATCCTCGCGCCGCCTGGTGGACACGGAATCATTCATGCCGACGACGCGATCGAAGTGGCAGGGCTTGCCGACGGAAGCCATCAATCCCGTCAGCCTGGCGGTCGACAAGGCCGCCGTCCCCGACATCATCGACATGGTCGTCAACGAGGACCGCAAGGTCGTCGCGGCGGTCCAGCGCGAGAAGGAGCGGATCGCGCACGGCGTCGAGATCATCATCCAGGCGCTGCGCCGCGGCGGCCGCATCATCTTCGTCGGCGCCGGCACCAGCGGCCGGCTCGGCGTCGTCGAGGCCGCCGAGATGCCGCCGACCTTCGGCACCAGCCCGAACCTGGTGCAGGCGCTGATGGCCGGCGGCCAGGAGGCGGTGTTCCGCGCCAAGGAAGGGGTCGAGGACAACTACGAGGAGGGGGCGCGCAGCATCGGCCGCCTCCGCCTCAGCCGCAAGGACGTCGTCATCGGCGTCTCGGCGAGCGGGATGACGCCGTTCGTCCGCGGCGGGCTGACGCGGGCGCGAAAGGCCGGGGCCAAGATCATCTTCGTCACCTGCTGGCCGGGATCGGAGCTGCAGAATTTCGTCGACCTGCAGATTGCGCCGGCCGTCGGCCCCGAGATCATCGCCGGCTCGACGCGGCTCAAGGCCGGCACCGCGACCAAGCTGGTCCTCAACATGCTGACCACCATCGCGATGATCAAGGTCGGCAAGACCTACGGCAACCTGATGGTCGACGTGCAGACGGGATCCGAGAAGCTCAAGGACCGCGCCCGCCGCATCGTCACGATCGTCGGCGGGGTCGACTATGAAGCCGCCGACGCGCTGCTCAAGCGCGCGAAGTGGAACGTCAAGGTGGCGATCGTGATGCAGCGCGCCGGCCTGACGATGACCCAGGCACAGCGGCGTCTGAAGAAGTCGAACGACTCGGTCGCCGAAGCGATCGGCGAAGACGCGGAAGCCCGCCTCAAGGAACTGCTCAAGGCGGTCAAGACCAGCTAACCGGCCGCGCCGCCCTAGCCTGCCGCGCCGGCGCCGGCCTCCCGCAGATCGGCCGCGGCCGCCTCGTCGAGCATGATGTCGACGTCGTGATGCAGCTGCAGGAACGACGCCGGCAGATCGGTGGTCAGCGGTCCGTTGACGGCCCGCTCGACGCACGACGCCTTGGCCCGGCCGGTGGCCACCAGGACGATCGCCCGCGCGTCGAGAATCGACGCCATCCCCATCGAGAGCGCCTCGGCCGGCACCTGCGCGGGATCGCCGCCGAAGAGCGACGCGTTGCTGCGGCGGGTCTCGGGCTTGAGGGTGACGCGGTGCGTGCGGGCGGCGAGCTCGCGGGCCGGCTCGTTGAAGCCGATGTGGCCGTTGGTGCCGATGCCCAGGACCTGAAGATCGATTCCTCCCGCGTCCGCAATCGCCTGCTCGTAGCGGATGCACTCGCGCCCCGGATCCGGCGCGCCGCCGTCGAGGAAATTGTGCCGCGGCGTCGGGATGTTCACATGCCGGAAAAAATGCTCCGTCATGAAGCTGCGGTAGCTGCCCGGGTGCGACGGCGGAATCCCGAGGAACTCGTCGAGATTGAAAGTCGTGACGCCGGAGAAATCCGTGCCTTTGCGGTGCAGCGCGCCGAGCTCGCGGTAGAGCGCGAGCGGCGTCCGGCCGGTCGGCAGGCCGAGCACGATTGACGGCCGCGCCGCGACCGCCGCCGCGATGCGCGCCGCCAGGGCGCGCGCCACTGCATCGGCATTGCCGAAAACCATCACGCGAGGACGCCGGGCCGCCGGGGCGACGACGTCGAAGTGTTCAACGCTCATCGTTCAAGTCTATAGGCAGGGACGGTCGCGCCGCCACGGGCCTCGGCGAGCGCCAGCGCGATCGCCCCTTCCGCCGGCTCGCGATCGAGCAGGCGAACGGTGCTGCCGGGGGCCGCGACCGGCAGCCGCCGGCCGAGCTCGTCCTGCAGCCACGGCACGGCGCGGAAGATCCCGCCGGCGAGAATGAACGCCAGCGGCTGGCCGACGAGATCGAGCCGGCGGGCGACCGACAGGGCCGAGCCTTCGAGCTCGTCGGCGGCGCTGCGCAGAATGCCGATGGCGACGCTGTCCCCGGCCGAGAACGCCTGCTGCACGCATGTCGCCAGCGCGCCAATCGCCGCCGGGTTGAGGCTGGTGTGATAGACCTCGTGAATCAGCCCCTGCGCCTGGGCGACACCGAAGTGCGACAGCAGCAGCCGCGACAGCGCGGTCGCCGGGCCGCGCCGATCGGACTCGCGCAGCACCGCGCGCAGCGCCGCGCGCCCGATCCAGTAGCCGCTGCCCTCGTCGCCGAGCACGTACCCCCAGCCGCCGGCGCGCGCCGCCTCCCCGGCGGCGTTGCGTCCGTAGGCGATTGACCCGGTGCCGGAGATGACGACGACGCCGGGCGCGCCCGGCGCGCCCGCCTCGAGCGCGACCAGCGCGTCGTTGACGATCAGGACGCGGGCGCGGTGGGCGATCCGCTGCATGATGCCGCGGATCACGGCGTGATCGTCGGGACGATCGACGCCGGCGATCCCCAGGCAGATGGCTTCCGGCGTGACCGCGCGCCCGCCGATCGCCTCGTCCATCACCTGGTGCAGGACCTTTTCGACCGCCAGCTCGCCGGCGGCCTGCAGGTTGGCGCCGCCGCCGCGGGCGGAGGACACGACGGCGCCGGTTTCGTCGGCGAGCAGACAGACGGTCTTGGTACCGCCGGCGTCGAGTCCAAGGACGTGGATCATCTAAGAGGTCTCCGCGCGAGCACTCTACGGGTCCGCTTCACAGGCTGTCAATTGCGCACGGCGGCGCTGGGCGGCACGCCGTCCCGGCGCCGGGCTCGCGCAGCGGTTCGGGCGCGTTGACAGATCCGCGCGCAAGCTGTTACATTCGTGCGCTTTATGAGTCTTTCGGCGGCTCGGATGGGAGCGCGTGCCGCGGCCGCGTTCGTCGTTCTCTGGATCATGTGTGCGGGGGCGATGTTCGCCGGTCTCGACGCGCGCGGCGCGGCCGCGCCGGCCGCGGCGCCGGCCACTGACGAAGTGCGGGCGCTGTGGGTGCTGCGCAGCTCGCTGACGACGCCGACGCAGATCGCCACGCTCGTGCAGCGGGCACGCGACCACGGCTTCAACACGCTGCTCGTCCAGGTGCGCGGCCGCGGCGACGCCTACTTCCGCGGCGGCGCCGAGCCGGTGGCAGCGGAGCTGCTCCGCCAGCCGGCCACATTCGATCCGCTGGCGGTGGTCGTGCGGTCGGGGCATGCCGCCGGCCTGCGCGTCCACGCCTGGGTCAACGTCAACCTGATCTCGAGCGCCGCGGATTTGCCGGCGTCGCGCGACCACCTGATCTACCGCCATCCCGAATGGCTGATGGTGCCGCGCGACATCGCGCAGGAGCTCGCGAAGATCGAACCGGGCAGCCCGGCCTACGTCGGCAAGCTGGCGCGCTGGACGCGCGGCCAGGCGAGCGGCGTCGAGGGGCTCTACGCTTCCCCGATTCTCGGCGTCTCGGCGGCCTACACCGAAGCCCTGGTCCGCGATCTGGCCCGGCGCTACGACGTCGACGGCGTCCACTTCGACTACGCGCGCTATCCGAGCGACCGCTTCGACTACAGCGTCGCGGCCATCCGCCAGTTCCGGACGACGATTCGCGGCACGCTGGCCGACGCGGCGCGAAAAGAAATCGA
This sequence comes from uncultured Acidobacteriota bacterium, assembly GCA_963750475.1. GTDB lineage: Bacteria > Acidobacteriota > Vicinamibacteria > Vicinamibacterales > 2-12-FULL-66-21 > JALZOC01. The sequence goes on along the minus strand of CAVVQQ010000002.1, from coordinate 2,812,854 downwards.
CGCGCGCGAAACGGTCGATCTGTTTGCCTACCCCGATGCGCTGCCGGATCAGTGGCGCGCCTTCCGGGTCGGCAGGATGACGGCGCTGATGCAGCGGCTGAGCGCCGCGGTCCGCGCCGAGCGCCCGAATGCCGAGGTGACGGCGGCGACCGCCCCCGACGCCCGCGAGGCCCTCCAGTTCCGCCTCCAGGACTGGGCGGCGTGGCTGCGCGGCGATCTGATCGACGCCATCTGCCCGATGGCCTACACCGTCGAGCCGGCGCGCTTCGCCGAGCAGATCGGCGCGGTGCGCGGCATCGCCGGGCCGCACGGCGTGTGGGCCGGGATCGGCGCCTACCGGCTCTCCCCCGCCGAGACGCTCGACAACATCCAGACCGCCAGGCGGCTTGGCGCCGCCGGCGTGATCCTGTTCTCGTACGACAGCCTGGTCGACCCGCGGCAGGCCATCCCCGACTACTTGTCGATAATCGGCCGCGGCGCATTCACGCCCCCCGGCTTCCCGGTCGCCGGCCCGCGCTGACGCGCACCCGCGGCGGAGGCAGATGGTCCTCACCTGGCTCGACTACCTCGTCATCGCCGGCTACCTCATCGCGATCACCGCCTTCGGATCCTGGTTCGCCAGATTCCAGAAGACGACCCGCGATTACTTCCTGACCGACCGCTCGGTGCCGTGGTGGGCGATCTGCTTCACGATCGTCGCGACCGAGACCAGCACGCTCAGCTTCATCGGCGTCCCTGCCGGCGCCTACGCCGGCAACATGACGTTCCTGCAGCTGGCGCTCGGCTACATCGTCGGCCGGGTGCTCGTCAGCGTGCTGTTCCTGCCGGCCTATTTCCGCGGTGAGCTGTTCACCTCCTACGAGCTGCTCAACCGGCGGTTCGGCCCGCCGGTCAAGAACACCGCCGCGGTCATCTTCATCATCACCCGGACGCTCGCCGACGGCATCCGGCTGTTCGCGACCGCGCTCGTCATCACGGTCGTCACCCACGTGCCGGTCGACGTCACCGTGATCCTGCTCGGCGCGGCGATGATCGTCTACACCGTCCGCGGCGGCGTCTCGGCGGTGATCTGGACCGACGTCGTCCAGATGTTCATCTACATCGCCGGCGCGCTGGTCGTCTTCGCCGGCCTGCTCCACCAGATTCCCGGCGGCTGGGGCGAGGTCGTCCGCACCGCCGGCGGCGCCGGACATTTCCGGGTCCTCGACTTCAGCACCGATCCGCATCAGGTCTACACGTTCTGGGCCGGACTGATCGGCGGCATCGCGCTGACCCTCGCCACCCACGGCACCGATCAGTTCCTGGTCCAGCGCCTGCTGTCGGCGCGCTCGGCGGCCCAGGCCGCGACCGGGCTGGTGCTGAGCGGCGTCATCGTCTTTGCCCAGTTCACGCTGTTCCTGGTCATCGGCGCGATGCTGTTCACGTTCTACCAGCACGCGCCGCTGCCGCGGGCGCTGGCCTCGAACGACGAGATTCTGCCGCTCTTCATCGTGACGTCGCTGACCCACGGTGCGGCCGGCTTCATCGTCGCCGCCATCGTCGCCGCCGCGCTGTCGCCGTCGATCAACGCCCTGGCGGCGACGACGGTCAACGACTTCTACAAGCCGTACCTGCGGCCGGACGCCGATGAGGCGCGGTTGATGCGCGTCTCGAAGGCGGCCACCGTCTTCTGGGGGGTGGCGCAGATCGGGGTCGCGCTGGCGGCGCAGTACGTGACCAAGTCCGTGCTCGATTCGGGCCTCGGCGTGCTGTCGCTCGCCGCCGGCCCGGTCCTCGGCGCGTTCCTCTGCGGCGTGCTCGGCACGCGCGTCGGGTCGCGGGCGATGCTCGCCGGTATGCTGGCCGGGACCGCGGCGGTGGCCTGGGCCTGGGCGACGGGCGCGTTCGCCTGGACCTGGTATGCGTTCATCGGCGCCGCGGTCACGACCCTGGTCGCCTGGGGGCTGTCGCTGGTGCTGCCGCGGTCTGCCGCCGGCGCCGCAGCGTGAAGGACCCGGTGACCCGCTTCGAGGCCGCCGCGGCACTGCTGGAGCAGGGGGTCACCAGCCACGCGTTTCCGGCCGCCTGCGTCGAAGTCGGCCGCGGCGCCGGCCCGCTGTGGCGGCAGGCCTTCGGCGCCCGGACGTACGACCCCTACGACCACGCGATCGCGGACGACACGATCTTCGACCTGGCCTCGCTCACCAAGGTCATCGCGACGACGACACTGGCGATGCGGGCCGTGGACGACGGCGCGCTCGCACTCGACGAGCCGGTCAGCGGCCGGCTCGCGCAATGGCGCGCGGCGGATCGCGCCGGCGTCACCATCCGCGACCTGCTCAGCCACTCGTCGGGGCTCCCGGCTTACCTGCCGTTCTTCCGGGATTACACCGGCCGCGTCGAGTTCGAGCCGGCCATCTGCGGGGTGCCGCTCGAGTACGCGCCCCGCTCGCAGGCGATTTACAGCGACCTGGGCTTCATCCTGCTGGGGTTCATTCTCGAGGACGTCCGAAAGGCGGCGCCAACCGCAGGGCGGTTCGATCCGCGGGCGACCCTGCCGGCGCAGTTCAGGAAGATTGCCTCGTTCTTCTCCGAAGACCCGATCGTCTTCAATCCGCCGCGCGCCTGGCGGGAGCGCGTGGCACCGACAGAGCACGATGCGTGGCGCGGCCGGACGCTCGTCGGCGAGGTGCACGACGAGAATGCCTGGGCGCTCGGCGGCGCCGCCGGGCATGCGGGGTTGTTCGGCACGGTGGCGAGTGTCGGGGCATTCGCGCGGGCGATGCTGGCAACCATCGGCGGCATCGAAGTGCTGGCGCGCACGGCCACGGCGCGCGAGTTCGTCAGGCGGAGCGATGTCGCCGGCAGCTCGCGAGCGCTCGGCTGGGACACGATGCTCCCGACCTCGTCGTGCGGCACCCGGCTCTCGGCGTCGGCGATCGGCCACACCGGATTCACCGGGACGTCACTCTGGATTGACTGGGAGCGCGATCTCTATATCGCGCTGCTGACCAACCGCGTGTTCCCGAGCCGCGACAACACCCGCATCCGGGCGATTCGCCCCGCGCTCCACGACGCCGTCGTCGCGGGGGTTGAATAAAGCTTCCCGCTTCTTCCTGCTGCCCTACGCTGCCCGCTACCAGCTTCCCGCTGCCCGCTTCCCGCTTCCTGCTGCCCGCTTCCCGCTGGCAGCTTCCCGCTTCCTGCGGCAGCTACGCGCCGGAAATTCCGGCCAGGCTCATTGCACCGTCGTCAAATCATCGCCGCGCTTGTGATGTCTCTTGTGTAGCGCGGAGGCAGGTATGAAGGACTCCCTGACGAGAGATGAATCAGCTGCCCGGGCCGCGTCCGGGACCGGGCCGTCACCCCGCCCGCCGCCCGGCTGTCCCGGACCCGCGGGGCGGCCGAAACCGCCAGGCTGCCCTGGCCCGCCGGGCTGCCCGAACCCACCGGGGCCGCCGATGCCTCGTCCACCGCCCCGCCCGCCGCGACCAGTGCCGGGAACGCCTGGGGCGCCGCGGCCGCCGGCAGCGCCCGGCCGGTTGCTGACATTCGAAAAGAGGAACGTCCACTCGTTGTAGTGCGTGCCGCCGTGATAGACGCGGATCGACGCTTCCTTGCTCTTGCTGACGACCCCCATGATGCCGCCGCCGGCCACTCCGGGCTGACCGCCGAACGCCGCGCCGGGCGCGCCGAATCCCTGGGGCGGAGTCGTCGCCCCTCGTCCCAGGGACGGCGGCTGCAGGCCCGACTGGCCCCGGCCGCGGCCGCCCTGGGGCGGCTGGCCCGGAACGCCCGGCTGTCCGGGCACGCCCTGCTGAAGCCCCGCGGCGACGGGAATGATCTGGAAATCCTCGCCGTTGATTGGATCCTTGTACTTCTTGCGAAGGAATCGCTGCTGGACGAGGATGTCGATGCTGGGCGGAAAATTGCCGGGACCGGCTTTGCGCTGGTAGAGGTTCACGGCGCGGGCGTACTGTTCGCCGCGGAACACCAGCTCCGCCTCACGCTCCCGCTGCATCTCGTGGCGCCAGACCGGCATCGCGACGGTCATCAGGACCATCATGACCCCGATGCTCACCAGCAGGGCCGCCATCGCGTATCCGCGCTCGCCGTCTTGACCCTCTAAATGCATGAGAGTATTATCGTTAGCGTCTAAATTTATGATAACACAGCGCTGCTCCGCCACTGTCCTGGGATGCGTCGCCGCTCTGACGCTCCTCGCCGCGGCCACCGCGTGCGACAAGGTGCCGCTCCTGGCGCCGACGGGCTCGGTCATCACGCTGTTCCCGGCCGCCAACAGCGTCCCGCTGAACGGCACGGTCGAGATCGTCGCCACGGTTATCGAAAACGGCGTCGCCGCGACGCCCACCACCCCCACGACCGGCACCGGCACGACCGGCACGGGCACGACTGCCACGCCGGCGGCAACGACGACGACGACGACGAGGGCTGGAGCCGGCACGCCGGTGCAGAACGGCACGCTGGTGTCGTTCACGACCACGCTCGGTACCGATCGAGCCGCGCGAGGCCCGCACGCAGAACGGCGAAGTCCGCGTCCGCTTCACCGCGCAGGGCCAGAGCGGCCTGGCCACCATCACCGCTTTTTCGGGCGGCGCCTCGGCGAAGATCGAGAACCTCAAGATCGGGAGCGCCGCGGCCGAGCGGCTGCTGGTGAGCGCGAGCCCGCAGACGCTCGGGCCGTCGGGCGGCACCGCCACCGTGTCGGCCCGCGTCGAGGACGCCTCCGGCGCCGGGGTGTCGGGCGTGTCGGTCACGTTCACGACCGATGCCGGCTCGCTGTCGTCCTCGAGCGCCCTCACCAATGCCGACGGCGTCGCCACCGTCACGCTCAACACGTCGCGCCCGGCCAAGGTCACGGCCAACGTCGCCGGCAAGACCGCCGACGTCACCGTCAGCCTCAACCCGCGCACCGGCGTCACGATCACCGGCCCGACGACGCCGGTGTCGGCCGGCGTTCCTGTGACCTTCACGGTGGGCGTCGCCAGCACGGCCAACATCCGCGACGTGACGGTCGATTTCGGCGACGGCGATCGCCAGTCGCTCGGGGCGCTGAGCGGCTCGACGACGCTCAGCCACACCTACAACGACGCGGGGACCTACAACGTGCGCGCGACCGCTTTCGATGCGAGCGGGTTCTCGGAGCAGGTCGGGACCTCGGTCTCGGTGCTGCCGGGCCAGCCGCCGGCGGTCACGATCACCGCGTCGAACAACAACCCGAGCGTCGGCGAGACCGTCATCCTGACGGCGCAGGTGTCGGGCGCGACCTCGACGGTCATCCGCTACGAGTGGAACTTCGGTGCGGACGCGATTCCGCCGACCGCGCAGACGACCGGCAACCGCGCCACGGTCAGCTACACGGCCACCGGCACGAAGGTCGTCACCGTCCGCGTCGTCCAGGCCACCGGCCCGACCGGCGAGGGCACCACCGCCATCGTCGTCCGGCCGTAGGACAATTCGGAGCTGGGAGCTGACGCGGGTCAGCTCTCAGCTTCCGCTCGGCTCCCGCTTCCCGCTTCCGGCTGCCGGCTTCCCGCTTCCCGCTTCCCGCTGCCAGCTTTCCGCTCGCCGCTTCCCGCTCGCGCTTCCCGCTGCCAGCTTCCGGCTGCGCGCTTCCCGCTTCCCGCTGCCAGCTTCCAGCTGTCAGCTCTCAGCTCTCAGCTTTCTGAAAGCGCGCTCCGCATCACCTGACGCGATGAGTTCCGGGAATTTGCCGGGAGGTGCGGCGGTTCGCGCGGGTGGGGTTCTGGCAGGGCGTCAGGAAGGAACCGTCGGGCGACGGTCCCCTCCTGCTTTTGAACGGCTCGAGACTACTGGCGATCGTAGACGGTGGTGCTCGCCACGGGCTTCCCTTTGCTGTCAGTGCCCTTGGTCGTGAGGGTCCGCGACTTGCCGTCGGCGGCGACGACATTCATCTGGACCGCCGTCACTTTCCCGTCATGCTTCGTCGTCACCTTCGTCGTGCGTTCATCCACACGGCTGAGCGAGACGACGTCGCCAAGCGGCGAGTTGCCCGTGACCGGGTTGTCCTGGCCGTCGTACTTCGCCGAAAACGACCAGTGGTAGGGGGTGCCGTCGAGACCGACGAGATCGACAGTGACCTTGATGCCGTCGCCGTTCTCCTCGATGAGCGTCGTGCCGCTCTTGTAGATGGTCCCCTTCGACTTCTCCGCGTTGAATTTCCACTTGCCGACGGCAGGATTGGCGGCCCTCGCGAGCGGTGCCGCGCCCACGACGCCGACGATGATAGCGGCGACAATCAGAGATTTCAATTTCACGGCTGGCTCCTGTCAGTTCCACGTGGCCGAAGGCCCACGCTCGGTACGGAGCCGGACTGTATCACAGGGAGAGAGGCGGGACGGACCGCTTGCCGAGCGTCCGCGCATGACGTTCCGCCCGCTGCTCCCGCAGCGCAGCCACGACGTCAGCGCCGGTCAGTCGACAGGGAGAAGCTGGCGCCACGATCTCTCACGATCGTCGCACAGGATGTCGTCATGGCGCCGGCTCCAGCATGATGGCAATGCGCAGCGCCCGCTCTGTCCCGTCGCATCCCCTGCGCACGAAGACGAAGCGGTAGGCGCCCCTGAACTCCGCTGTCGGCTGCCACCGGAAGATTCCGTGTTCGCGGTCGAGCGACGCCCCCGCCGGGAGCGGCCCGGCGATCCCGCCAGAGACCAGATGCCCTTCGTAGCCGGACCCACACCCGCCCTGGAGCATCGGGTCGAGGAAGAGTTCGATCCGCTGTCCCTGGGGACTCCGGACGAACCGGTTTCCCGCTCCGTCCGTCTGGACACGCGCTGCCCACCCGGCGTCGTCCATGCCGCTGCGGGCCCAGACCTCGCTTCGAATCGCTGCGAGGCCGCCGACCTCCGCCCCGGGACGTGAAGCATCGACTGGCAGGGCAACCTGCGACGCCGCGCCGTTGTGCACCGTGAAGAAACGCGAGCCGATCCCCGCCGGCACTCCCGCGTCGTCGATCACTCCCCACGCGATTGTGTGCACTCCGTCGCCCAGCCGGGTCGTATCGATGTCGAGCCGCGCTCCGGGCCCGCCCGAGTTCGAGAGGGCCGGAAAGAAAGCCTGCACGTCCGGGCGGGGCAGGTTGTAGCGATCGACGCGGTCGAAGAGGGCGCCGTCGATATACACCCTGATCGTGGAGCCGTCGAGGGAGACGGACTTCCCGGCCGGCGTGAGCACCCAGCCCTGATTCGCGATCGTCCCCGCGACGATGGCCCCCTGGGCGGGCCCGTCGATGGTCCCGAACGGCTCGACGGCGTGTCGGTTGTCGATGGTCACGCTCCGTGGCCCAAGGCGCGTCGTCTGCCCCTCGACGTCCGTGACATCGGCAAACAGCGTGAACGTGCCGTTGCCGCCGTTCGGCAGCACGTTGGACAGCAGCATGTAACCCCACCCGGCGAGCCTGCCTTCCGGCCCCCAGCGGACGTCGGGCCGCGCGTCGCGCACACGCACCGCATCACCGAGATAGATCTCCCCAGGCGTCTCTCCCGGCATCGCCGCGCGCCCGACCGTGATGCGTGAGATACCGATGTCGTCGTTCGCCCAGCCGGTCACGGGAATCGCGCCGCTGGCAATCGCGCCGTTGAGACGAGGTGTCTCGAAGACGCCGACGGGAGCATTCCCGCGAACGCGCTGGACGATCAGGCTCACCGCCACAAGATGCGGGCTGTCGGGTGCCTCGGCGGCCCTGATGTCCACGGTGCCGCGGTTGTAACCGTCCTGCAGGAGCGCGGCCGCAGCGGCGTCGATACCGATGCTGAGCGTGCCAGGAGCGACACCTGAGGTAGCGGAGAGCGTCACCCAGGGCACCGTCGCGGTCGCGGTCCAGCCGCCGGTCGGGGTGGTCAGGTTCGTCACGCGCACCACCTCCGCCGCCGTGCGGTGCGCCTGCTGCGTGCCCGGAGCGTAGTAGGCGAAGTCCACATATGTAACGTCGGTGACGATCGGCGAGGCCTCCTGAGTCACCATCAGAGTCGCGTTTTGAATCCTGACGGCATACGACCGCTGGAACGGTGTCGTGTTCGCGGCCACCGTCAGCGTCAGCACGGCGGGTGCGGTACCGGCGCCGCCCGACGCCACCACCAGGCCCGGTGCCGGCACCGTCGTGTAGTTGCAGTCCGTGCCGACACCCGTGATCGAGACGGACACGGTGCCCCCGTTGGGTCCCACCAGACGCGTCGGGGGCGTGACCGAGAAGACGCAGGCGGCTCCTCCCTGCTCGAGGCGGATGGTCCTTCCGCTGTACGACAAGTCGGCCGTGCGTGGCGCGGTACTGTTGTCATTCGGCATGAAGCCGAACCGGAGACTTGACGGGCCTCTCCCGCTGAAGGGAGACGGAAACGAAGCCCAGACGGGAAACCCCTGCACGGCCCAGACGCAGTCCGGGCTGGACGTCTGCAACGTGGCGGTCTGCGCTTCCCCGGCGGACGTCGTCCGAATCACTGCGGGGGTGAAGCCGGTGACGCACGACTCGGTTCCCTGTGTCACTGACACGGCCGGCTGGCCGTTGACCTGCACCGCGCCGCTGCGGAGGGCGCCGGTCGTATTCTCATCGAGGTGGATGAACAACCCCCTCACGGGTGAGCCGCTGCCAGACATCGACACAGTGATCCAGCCGCCGTCGCTCGTGGACACCGCCGGGGTGCACGACGCGGGCAGCGTCAGCTCCACCGTGGTGCTCCCTTCCATGTTCCCGAAGGTCAGCGACGGGGCGTTGACCGTGAAGCCGCACCCCTGCGCCGCGGCGTCGGGCGCGACGAGGCAACCGAGCGCACTTCCGACACCCAGGGCGCCGACGAGAACACGGCGTCGCAATCCGGCCAGGACCGGCATGCAGGAGATTGGTACTGAATTCCATGGCGGTCGCAGCTCGCAGTCGACAGTATCGTTCGAGGGCGCCGGTCAGTCGAAGAAGAAGAAGTTGCCGCCACCGCCGCCGAAGCGCGGGTTGACGATGTTGTTGAAGATCGAGCCGAACGAGTAGGAGATGCCGAAGTTGACGTAGTAGCGGTAGCCGGTCGCCAGCTGCCGCTGCCGGACCAGAATCTCCTCGGTCGAGGCCTCGCCGCGCGGCAGGAAGATCTGGTCACGCGTCCGCGACAGGTTCGTGTAGACGTTGAAGGAGAACCCCTTGAACAGACGAACGTTCGCCGACCCAAACGCCGAGACGCTGTATTTGCTCGGGGCGGTCAGGTACTGCGAGAACTGCACCGAGCCCGAGGTCGTGCCCCACGGCTGGCGCAGGCTCAGCGACGTCTCGAGCTTGTGATCGAGCAGCTTCTCGGTGGTTTTCCCATAGATCGTTTCCGCCGTGTAATCGAGGGCGTCGGCGCCGATCGTGTACTGCAGCGTCAGCATCCGCCGCGTCGATTCGCTGTACGGAAAGACGTTGTATTCGAGTCCGGGAGCGATTCTGGTCCGCAGGTCGTAGTTGAGAAATGTCGAGGCCCCGACCTCGCCGACGAGGCCGGCCGACCAGTGCGATGTCAGGCTCTTGACGACCAGCGCATTGGCCTCGGCGTTTCTGCTGACCGACTTGAACAGTTCGCTTTCGAGCTGGAACGAGTTCTCGCGGTAGTTCATGCTCGACGAGACGCTTACGCGCCAGTCGTCGGTGGTGCGGTTGGCCGACGCCGAGCCACGGAGTGACCGGCTCTTGTTCGACTGCTCACCGCTGAAACTACCGCCAATATTGGTGCGGAACACCCACAGGTTCCACGGGTCCCTGGTCGCGCCGGGCGCCGCCGCGGCCGGGGCGTCGGCGCTGAACGTCACCTTGATCTTCGCCGCCAGCGGAGTTTCCGAGACGTAGCGCACGAGGCCGCGCTTCAGGACTTCCGCGATCCCCTTCCGGTTCTCATCCGAGGTCGCGGTCTGCGGCGCCACGTACTTCATGATCTGCTCGACTCCGGCAAAGCGCCCCAGGCCGATGAATTTGACTGTGTATTCGGTGCCGCCGCCCCCGGTGCTCTGGGTCGTGACCAGGACATGGACCTCGGCATCCTTCCGATCGCGCACGTAATCGATCACGGTGATTTCACGGTGGAGATAGTTCTCGTCGCAGAAGTAGCTGCAGTCGAGAAAGACGCGCACCGCGCCGGCGCGGGCGGGGGCGGGGGCGTCCTGCGCGGCGGCCCCGCCGGACCAGGAGAGCAGAAGTCCGAGCATCACCGTGCGCACGGGTCGCATCATACGCGCATTAGACGCGCGGCGGGGCGGACCGGTTTGGTGAATGGAGAGACGCGCGTGCGCAGTGCGGCGATGGGACGTTCGTCCCTGTCGACGGGTCACACACCCGCCACCCGGCCCGACGCCGGGGCCCTCCGAGCCCGAGCGATTCAGACGCGCGAGTCTTACCGGTGAACCAGGTGGCGGAGCACGCCGACGAGCACTTCAGGCAGCTGCTCGGGGCGCCGGAGCAGGGTGTATCCCGCCGGACCGAAGATTCGCGGGGCGTAGCGCGGCGCTTCCCGGTCCACCGTGACGCAGAAGACATGCACGTTCTGGGCGTGAGCCTCGGCGACGGCCTGCCGTGTGTCCTCGATCCCGTAGGGGCCGTCGTAGGCGTCAACGTCGTTCGGCTTGCCGTCTGACAGCATCAGCAGAAGCCGACGCTCCGCCGGCACCCCGCACACGGCGGCGGTCGCGTGACGGACGGCAGCCCCGACACGGGTATAGCCGTCCGCCTCGAGCGCGCCAATCCTGCAGCGCACGGTCTCGCCGGCGGGTTCCGCGAAGGATTTCACCGTGACGATCGACACGCGTTCGGCTCCTTCTCCTGAAAACGCCAGAATCGCATGCCGATCGCCGAGCGCGGCGAGCGCCTCACAGACGACGAGCAGCGCGTCCTTCTGGACGTCGACGATCCGCTGGTGGCCGGACACCCAGCTGTCGGTGGATGCGCTGACGTCAACGAGGAGCGCGACCGCGAGTTCGCGGCGCCGCGGGCGGACGTCGACGTACAGACGATCCTCTGCCACGACACCCGCGCGGGCGTCGGCCGCGGCATTGACGCATGCCTCGATGTCCAGTTCAGGGCCGTCCGCCTGGCGGCCGATTCGGGAACGGCGCGGCCGGAGCCGCTCGAATCGGGTCCGCACCCGCCGCACGAGCGTGGCGTGGCGTACCAGTGCCGTCAGCGCCCACTCCGGATTCCCCGGCACCGGTTCGGTCTCGCGCACGATGGCACCCGGCCGCCGGTAGGCGCCGGTCCGATGGTCCCACTCGGGGTACGCGATCCCGGCACGCGTCGAAACGGACACCATCGCGCCGCTGGTGCGGGGCCGCTCGTCCCCGGCCCGCAAATCTCCCTCGCCTGGCCCGGCGTTCGCACGACGCGTGCTTCCGGCAGTTCCGCGAGCGAGTCTCCGAGCGCCTCGGGATCCACGTCGTCGGACCGATCGGCGGGCCGCTGCAGACCGAACGGGTCCTCGACACTCTCCTGCGGCTCGTCGGCGCGGATCACCCACGTCCCTGCGCCCGCATCGTCTTCATCCTCGCCCGCCTCACGAATGCGGGGCCGTCGCCGCAGCTCTGCGACCCGGCGCCGCGACACGGGCGGCTGGATCCCTGCATCGAACCCGCCGGCGCCTACCGCGCCATCGGCCGGGGCGTAGGGGCGACCCCAGTCCCGACGGCGGCGGAACCCCATTCGCGCGGGTCTCCGGCTCTGGCCGCGTTAGTGCCCAGTCGTGCGAGTCGGATGCGGTGCGGCACAGCGGCACACGGTCGAACCCAAGTACCGGGTCGGACGCGAGCAGCTCACGCAGTCGCCGCTCGCTCGCCGACGCGTCCGCTGATGGCAATCGGGGCTTCGAACGCCGCGCCAGTGCGTCCAGCCGGGCGATGCGCAGCGCCGGTACCAGACCGGCCGCCTGATGCGCGATCCAGTCGTCCACGGCCACGGCCTCGGCAATCAGAAGTGATCGCGGACAGCCTCGTGCTTCAAGTGCCGCCCGACTGCCGTGCTGCCGCGCCTGATCCGCACCGCCTGCTGGACGGCCAGCAGCAGACAGGACTGGAACGCGCGGTCGGTGCCCCCGGCCGCATCGAAGACAGGCGGCAGGTAGATGCGTGTGCCGTCAGTTCCCGCCACAGCCCCCTCGCGCCAGGCTCCCCCACGCCCGGCGACACGCCCCAGCCAGCTGACCGGAGCCGGCGCATCCGCGGCCGTGACGACGAGCGGCGTCTCGAACAGTGCGTTCAGAAACAGCTCGACCCGCAGGCGAACGTCGACGAGGCGAAGCACGTTCGGAGGCGCCGGCGGCGCATAGCGAAGCCAGACCTGGCGCATCAGCCGGGAGGCCATCTGCGCGCCGTCGATGATGAGATCTTCGGGCTCGGCCATGGGTTCTCAACACTGGCCAGCAACGGTTGACGCGATCCAGACGCGGTCCTCGGATACGGTTCGCGTCAGGCCACGATCGGGGCGGCTCGCGTCTTACAGGGTCGCGCTGACGAGATCGTGCATCGCCGCCAGCAGATCCGGATCGTCGGTCAGCGGTCCGAGCAGCGCCGCGGCGCATGCCGTCCGCATCGGGATTCCACGCGCGACCAGCCGGGCGGTGGCGATGATCAGTCGTGTACTCGGCACCTCCGCCAGCCCGCGATCGCCGAGCTGCCTCAGGCGCCTCGTCAGCGCCACGAGCGCGGTCGCGGTGGCCAGATCGACGTGGCCTTCATGGGAGACGACTGCCGACTCCAGCTCCGCCGGTGGGAACTCGAACTCGAGGGCGACGAATCGCTGCCGCGTGCTCGGCTTCAGCTCCTTCAGCCCGTGCTGGTAGCCGGGGTTGTACGAGCACGACCAGCTGAAAGTCCGGCGCCGCCTCGAGCAGCTCGCCCGCCTTGTCGAGCGGCAGCATCCGCCGATCGTCGGTCAACGGGTGGATCACCACGACGGTGTCGGTGCGCGCCTCGATAATCTCGTCGAGGTAGCAAATCGCGCCGAGTCGCGCCGCCAGCGTCAGCGGCCCATCGAGCCACACGGTTTCACCGCCGCGAATCAGGTACCGCCCCGTGAGATCGCTGGCGGAGAGATCGTCGTGGCAGGCAACGGTCACGAGCGGCCGGCCCAGCCGCCAGGCCATGTGCTCGACGAACCGGGTCTTGCCGCAGCCGGTCGGGCCCTTCAGCATCACCGGCAGACGCTGCGCGTGGCACGTTTCGAAGACGGCAATTTCGTCGCCCACGGGCAGGTAGTAGGGCGCCTCGGCGGCTGGATACCGCGCCCCCGAATGCTGCGGCGCATCCGCCCCGGCCGGCTCGGGCCGGCCGCTGCGGCCAGGGGTCATCGCGCCGCCACACCGGGCGCCGCCGGGACGAGCACGGGGCGCTTCGCGGTGGCGACAAAGAAGAAGTCCCACAGGAACAGCGCGACCCCGAGCGCGAAGATGCTGCCCGTCGCCAGCAGCATGAGGAAATGCACCTGGATCTTCGATTGGGTCTCGAGGTAGCCGAACCCCAGAATGCGCTCGAGATAGGTCTGCGAAGATCCCGGCCGCGGCCAAGGCCATCGTCATGCCGAACATGCCGCCGACCTGGAGCCAGAACGCCCACAGGCCGACCTTCGATTCGCGCTCGGACTCGTCGCGGCCGGTCAGACCCGGCAGCGCATAGGTGATGACCGCCAGGACAATCATGACGTAGGCCCCGAAGAACGCCGAGTGCCCGTGCATCGACGTGATGAGCGTGCCGTGCGTCCACTTGTTGACCGCCGGCCACGTATGCGCGAGCCCGAGCAGCCCGGCGCCGAGCGAGGAAAAGATCGCGCTGCCGAGCGTCCAGTGCAGCGCCAGCGTGTTGGGATGCGACACGCCCGGATCGGCGGATCGCCGAATAGGCATAGCCGGCCATCGCCAGGAAGACGAGCGGCTCGAGCGCGCTGAAAAGAAGCCGCCGATCGGCAGCCAGTAATGCGGCACTCCGACGAAGTAGTAATGATGCGCGGTGCCGAGGAGGCCGGAGATGAAGGTCAGCCCGACGATCACGTAGAGCCACTTTTCCATCACCTCGCGGTCGATCCCGGACAGCCGGATCAGGAGGTAGGCGAGCAGCGCGCCCTGGACCATCTCCCAGACCCCTTCCACCCACAGGTGCACGGTCCACCACCGGTAGAAGATCGCCACGGTGTAGTTTCTGAACTCGAACAGCGCCGGCAGATAGAGCAGCGCCGTCATGATCAGCCCCGCCATCAGCACGCCTTCGGTCGTCGTCAGTCGCCGGGCCTTCCAGATCGTCATGCCGAGGTTGTACAGAAACATCAGCATGACGACGACGATCGCCAGCTTCACCGGAAGGGGCTGTTCGAGCAGCTTGTTGCCGGCGGTCCAGTGAAAGAGATAGCCGATGACCGCCGTCAGCCCGCCGATCGTCCAGAGCGTCAGCGCCCCATACGCGAGCCGCGGGCTGTGCAGCTCGGTTCGAGACTCTTCCGGCACCAGCCAGTAGGCGGCGCCCATGAAGCCGGTGAGGACCCAGACGATCAGGAGGTTGGTGTGAATTTCCTTGGAGACGTCGAACGGCAGCCAGGCCTTGATCGGATCGGGTCCGAGATATTTCACGGCCGACAGCAGGCCGAAGGCCACCTGAAGGCCGTAGAAGAGCATGGCGACGACGAAGTACGGATAAGCGACGGCCTGGGTGCGGTAGCGCATCACGCGATCCCCCTCACTTGAGCGTCTCGAGATAGGCAACGAGATGGTCGACGTCGGCCGGCTGCAGCATGTCCTGGTAGATCGCCGGCATGATCGACTGGCCGGCCGCCGAGAACGTCGCGCCGGGGACCAGATACGCGCTCGGCTGCAGTATCGACTCCCGGATGTAATCCGCCGGCGTCCGCGCCGGACCGGTATAGCCGGGCGTGCCGACGAGCGCCGCGGCGCGGGCGGCGACGCCGGCGAGCGACGGGCCGACCGTCTGGACGCCCGGCTGCGTCGAATGGCAGCTGAAACACGCCGGCGGCGACCGCTTGAACAGCGCCTCGCCGAGCGCGATGGGATTGGTCGAGGCCGCGCCGGGCTCTGCTGTGCCGAGCGTGATCCCCTGCGGCATCGCCGCGCTGACCAGAATCGGCCGCGG
The DNA here is from genome assembly GCA_963750475.1 of uncultured Acidobacteriota bacterium. Classification (GTDB taxonomy): domain Bacteria; phylum Acidobacteriota; class Vicinamibacteria; order Vicinamibacterales; family 2-12-FULL-66-21; genus JALZOC01. The sequence goes on along the minus strand of CAVVQQ010000002.1, from coordinate 2,797,758 downwards.
CGGCCAGCCGTTGTTGTCGATGTTCGACACCCAGCCGAGAAAGGCGATGACGTCGCCGATGTCCTGGTCCGAGAGATTGGGGTTCGGCATCAGCCTGCCGTGCTCTTCTTCCGAGTAGAAGCGCGACGGATCCTTCAGGAACTGGCGGAGGTACGGCTCGCCTCGAAGCTGCGTGATCTTGGTGAGGTCCGGCGCATAGTACGCCCCTTCGCCGAGCAGCGTGTGGCAGTTGATGCAGTCTTTCCGGTGCCAGACATGCTTGCCGGCCACGACCTGAGGCGTCAGCGCCTCCTCATGCGTGAGCCGGCCGAACTGCCGGTGGCTGTCAATGGTGAGGGCGACGAAGACGACCGCGAACACGGTGGTGCCCGCGACGAAGAACAGGCGCGTCTGCCGCTTGGTCATAGGTCCCTCGACTGGGCGGTGCAGTCCTCGGGGTGCATCGCGGCCGGCAGGCACGCCGCTGCCTGGCAGCGGGTCCGGTCACACGTGAATGCGCGAGAAGTTGCTCCAGGCGATCCATCCCGCATACAGGAGGACCACGAGCATGACGGCAAAGACGACGCCGCAGAGAGCCCGCACGAGGCCGGTGTTCGACACCCCTGGCGCGATCGTCATCAGAGATCCTTTCGGTATGGCGGCAGCATAGATCAGAATGACGACCGCAGGGAGGCGAATTGGCGAGGGCAGGCGTCAGGCGCCGGAGGAATCGAGGGGGTGGGCGCCTCCTGCCACGCGGCGGACAGCTGAGTGACGGTTCCCGCCTCCCCCGCCGAGGCGCCGACTCACGATGTGCGCCTGCCGCTGTTATCTGGCCGCGGCGGGAGGCGAATACTCCCGCAGTGCCACGCCGAGCCAGCGCTCGGGCACGCGGGTGCGCAATTGCTTGTACGCCCCCTTGCGCCAGACGGTGAGCGTCGTCTGATCCTCATGGCGGAGCCGCGTCGCGACCCAGCAGTGCGCCCGGGATCGGAGGCGCCAGTCGTCCATCCCGACCAGCACATCGTGCGCCTGGAGACCCATCGCGGCCAGCCGCGGACCGAAGGCCTCGAACGCAATACCATCCCTGGGCGTTGCGTCCAGTCCGTGCAGCACCAGAGGCTCCATGCCATCCGGCAGATCGTGCCGCAGCAGTTCCATGCCCTTCACTTTCAGCGACTCGTCTCCCGTCCTGAGGCCCTCCCGCACGTATGCGACGCCAAGGCCCTGCGGGTCGTCGTAGCGCGCCGCCAGCCGCCGGTAAACCTCGGCGGCGTCGGCGTAAGCGCCCGTGCGATCGAGCGCATCCGCCAGCGTATCGAATCCGCCGGCCGAGCCGGTCGCCGCGCCCATGCGAGCCAGCTCCATCGCCCGCGCCGCATTACCGTGATTGAGGTAGTACCTGACGATCCAGGTCAGATGATTGGACACCGCCACTTTGTCCCGGGAGTCCGCAATCCATTGCTCGTACACCGCAATCGCCTCCGGCTCGCGCTTCGCGAGCAGCAGGCGGGACGCCAGCGCGTCACATCGCGCCGGGTTGACCTGGCACAACGTCTTTGCCGTGAGGATCTGCTCGTCCAGACTGGCGGTAACGTGCTCGAGCAGATGGTCGGCGGCATGCTCGTCATAGCCGATCACCGGGGCCAGAGTGCGCTTCAGATCACCGACTGCCGGCTCGCCTGGCGCGGCGTACCATTCGGCGGACCAGCGTGTCCAGAAGTCGTAGGGCGCCTGCGCGGCCCAGGCTCGCGCCTGCGCGATCGACGGTGGCCGCCGGCAGCCCGGGCGCAGCGTCCGCGACGACAGGTCGTAGAGAGTCCCGGCAGGCACGTAGGGCGTGAACCACCGCTCTTCACGCGGGAAGGCCAGCGCGTGCGCCACGAAGTCCGGCCTGTCGAGGAGCACGTTCCAGGCGGCGGCGGTGACCACGAACGGCATGCGGTCGACCAGCGGCCTGGCCGCTTGCAGCGCCTGCGTGTACTGCTCGGGCGTCTGCGCAATCCAGCGAGCCACGACGGGATACAGGCGCAAGCCGTGATACGTCTGCCGGAGCGCCACCGCCAGTCGGTCGCGATCCTCCGGTCTGGCCACACTCCACAACTGGCGGTCGGCGAAAACCATCGCCTGCGCGAGGTGGCGCTGCTGAAACGCCGCCATGCGGCCCCAGTCGAGAACCTGCACGCCGGCGGGCCCGGCGGCGCCGCCCGCCGGGCTTGCCGCCGAGCGCTCGTTGAGCGCGTCCGTCATGTCCGCCGGCACTGGCAGGCCCGGATGCAGTCTCGACCACACCCGCCGCGCGTCAGCCATTTCCTGTTCGACACCCTCCTCGCCGAAGCGGTTGGCGAGCTCGATGTTCAATGTCAGCCCATAAGCTGACCGCTGCCAGGGCAGGAGGTCGTCCGGCTCCTCCGCATCCATGTAGTCGAGAAACGCGTCGTTGCCGCGGCGCGCCCGCAGCGCCCGTGCGTACTCGAGTCGCTCGAGCAGCGGCGCGTTCCGCGCCGGCGGTCCGCTCCGCCAGTCGCCCGTGACCCGCAACCGCAGCGTCCGGGCCCACACCCGATCCTCCTCGACGACGGAGCGTTGCTCGATGGCTTCGATCATCGCCAGCGCGTCGCGCTGCCTCCCGGCGAGGGCCGTCAGCGCGGCCTCGGCAATAGCCCCGTCGAGTCCGATCGGCGCCGCCCCGCGCGAGGCTCGCGCCAGGACGAGGTGGGCCGTCGTCCGGGAGAGCTCGGAGCGGACGTCCGAGAACGACCCGGACGCCTCGCGCAGCGCCAGGGCGGCGACAACCAGTGCCGCCGCTTCGTGCCCGGGCGCGGACCGAATATCCGCCACCAGCGCCTTCGAGACCCGCTCGGACTGTTCGAGCAGTGTGTCGGTGGACGGCTCCATGAGAGCGGCGCGGACCCGCAAGTCCGTGTCCTCAGACTGGCCCTGGGCTCGGTCCCCGACCACTGCGCGTGCGACGGCCGCGTAGCTGGTCGGGGCCCAGATGTGATCGGAGATTGCGACCGGGATGATGTGCCCGTCGCTCAACCGGACGTTGAAGGTGCTCGCCGCATCATCGCCGGTCGTCGCTGTTTGAACAGCCAACGCCCGCACGCTGGAGCTGCCGGCGAACCGCGCGATCCCACTGACCGCATCGATTATCTCCGCCACGATCCACTCCTGCTCGGTCGAAAATGTCGTCAGCGGATCGGCTGCCGGCGCGGGCGGCTGGGCAGCGGCTTCGGGGCGCAGCGGCAGCTTCGCCCGTGCCACTGTGAGGACGGCGACAACGACACACACCGAGAGTAAGACCCGCCGCATGACCGGCTCCTGGGACTGAGGGTTGATGGAATCGGCGGGGTTTGAGCAAGTGCGGTGCCGCCGCGCCGGGCGGCAACGGCAGGCGGGCGGGAAGGGATTCACATCGCCGCGCCACGCCCACTACAAAAGCGTCATGCGCGTCACGATACTGTCGTTCGCCGCGGTCGGATCTCACAGGAGAAAGAGGCCTGAAGCCGCAGGACCTCCGTCCTCCTTCTCCTGCTCGATCCGGCTCTCTCCTAGAACCCGAGCCGCAGGCCGAAGCGGAACTCCCTGGATCGGCCGAGCGCATAGGCGGTCTGGGTCGCCGTGATCTTCCCGAAGTTCGAGCTGTTGACGTTGCCGTTCGGGTTGGCGAAATGCGGCGTGTTGCTGACGTTGAACGCCTCGGCCCGGAACTGCAGCTGGAAGCGCGGCGTCAGTTTGAAGACGCGGAACAGGCTGGCGTCCAGATTCACCACCCCCGGGCCGCGCATGGTGTTACGGCCGACATTCCCGAATCGGACCTCGGTCACGCGCGCGAACGCGCTGGTGTCGAAATAGGTGCCATCGTCGCCGACCTTTCCGAAAATCTCGACGTTGGATTTGATCTGGTCGGGCGTCTGCTGGTTGCCCGGCATGTTCAGCGACGCGCCGGACGCGGTCAGCGTGAACGGCCGTCCCTGGTAGGCGGCAAACAGGCCGTTGAGCTGCCAGCCGCCGAGCACCTTGCTGCTGCCGCCGTTGCTCGCCCACCGCTTGCCCTCGCCGAACGGGAGCTCGTAGACGAACGCCGAACTGGAAGTTGTGCGGGATGTCGTGCGAGCGCGAGCGCCCGGTTGCGGTAGAAGACGCTCGGCGCATTCCAGCGGAACTCGGTCCAGTCAGAGTAGTCCGCCTGGTCGATCGCCTTGCGAGAAGGTGTAGGCGCCCTTCAGCAACAGCCCTCCCGAAAAGCGCCGGTTGAGCGTCGCCTGCAGCGAGTGGTAGTTGCTGTGCGTCCGCCCGTCCCACTCCCGCGTCGTCGTCGTCCGGCCGAACTTCTGCGAACAGCGGCCGGCCCTCGTTGCCGGAGCCCGGCATCTGCGAGGCGTTGATGTCGAGGAAGGCGAAGCCGTTGACCGAGGCGGATCCGACGTAGCCGAGCGACGCCACCATCTCGGCCGGCAGCGTCCGTTCGACGATCAGGTTCCACGACTGGATGTAGCCGCGGTGGAGCATCTGGTTGGCGACCGGATAGCCGGTCTCGGCGACGAGCGGCAGCGGAATCCGTCCGTTGCTGATATCCGGACAGCAGATCGAGGGAATGCCAACCGACGGCCCGAGCGGCGCGTTGGGTACGCCTGCCGCCACGTAGGCCGGATCGGTCGTCACCGGCTGGAAGCCATTGACACCCGAGAAGGCGGCGACGACGGTCAGCGGGAAACCAGCCGCGCAGCGCCTGGGCGCCCCAGGGGTGCGAATGGTAGGTGATGCCGTAGCCGCTGCGGATGACGGTGGCATCGTTCATCTGATAGGCAAACCCGAGGCGCGGCGCGAACAGCTTCTTGCTGAAGCCGACGCCGTTGTCCTGGGGAATGCCGCCGCGGCCGCCGATCAGCGCTTCGTTGGTCGTCGGGTCGTAGGACTCGATGCCGAGGCCGCCCGACCGGGTCCGGTTCGGGTAGAGCTCCCAGCGCAGCCCGAGATCGAGCGTCAGCTTCGGCGTCGTCCGCCAGCGGTCGCGGGCGTAGAGCGCGTACTGATTCTCCATGCTGTCCATCTTGATGAACTGGCTGCTCTTGCCGGAGACGTCCGGCGTGCCGAGGAGAAACGACGCCACCGAGTTCCAGTCGTTCTCGAACGACGGCGTGCCCCCCTGGAATCCGCCGGCGGCGCCAAGCGCGTCGGGGTTCAGGGCGGTCACGCCGGGATCGAAATAGAACGCGCCGCGCGGCCCTTCGCCGAGCTCGGGCTGCCAGTGGTTCATGAGGTGGTGCACGAAATCGAAGCCGAACCGGATATCGTGCACCCCCTTCATCCAGCTGGCGTTGGTGTTGAAGGTGTAGGACTGATCGTTGCGGTAGAGCGGGCTCCAGCCCTCCGGATTGCCGAGGTCGGAGTAGCCGGAGATGTACATCGGCGGCATCCCGCTCTCACGCCGGTCCGGCCCGTTGGTGCCCGGAATCCCCAGCACCGACGAACCGAAATTGGTGCCCAGGTCGGGCGGCTCGACGGCCTGGCCGAATCGGGTCCAGCCGAGCGTGCCGTCGATCAGGAAGGTCGGCGAGACGGTGTAGGTCTGCCCGACGCCGCCGATCTGCACGAGCGTCGAGCCGTCGCCGATGCCGCCGTCGCACAGGCATGGACCGCCCGCCTGGCCGAGGCTGAAATCGCCGTGCACGAGGGCGTCCATGACGCTGTACTTGAACCAGAGCTGGTGCCTCTCGTTCCGGTTCCAGTTGACCTTGGCGTCGATGTTGTTGCGGTTCAGGCGCTGCGTGCCGGAGTTGGAATAGTTGTTGGTATCCCCCGGCCGGTTCGGCAGCGGAACCAGGTTCAGCAGCTTCGTCGTCGGCCCGTTCAGGCGTGCCTGCGGAATCACGTTGACGCGTCCGCCGCTCGAGAACACCGACCGTCCGGTGCCGTCGAGGTTGCCGGAGAACGGGTCGAAGATCATCCCCTCGGCCAGCGCAGCCGAGCCCCCCTCCGTGGTCGGCACCAGGATCGGGCGCCCGGCGGCATTCAGAATCGGCGCCCCGAGCATCCGCGTGAAGTCGCCACCGCGGAAGTCCGCGGTCGGCACCGACAGGAGCCGCAGGCGGTTGACGCGTTCGAAAGTGCCCTCCCAGTCGGCGAAGAAGAACAGCTTGTTCTTCCGGATCGGACCGCCGAGGCTGCCGCCATCGATATTGCGATTGCCCTTGGGCTTGTCCTTGATGCCGAGCCGGTTTTCGTCCCACAGGAACGCGCGCAGCGCGCTGTCGTCGTGCATGGCGAAGGCGCTGCCGCGGAACTGGTTGGTGCCGGACTTGGTGATGACGGTGACGGCGGCGCCGCCGGTCATTCCCTGCTCGGCATCGAAGTTGTTCGTCGCGATGCTGACTTCCTGGATGCTCTCGACCGGCGGGACGTAGACCGCATGATGCGGCATCGTGACCAGGACGTCGGCCGAGCCATCGACGCGGGTGTTGTTGGCGCCGCGCTCCTGGCCGTTGACGTTCGAGGACAGCGCCCGCCCGGGAGTATCGGTGACGGCATTCTGGAAGCGCGCCGGCGTCGCGCCAGGGACCAGGTTGATCAGCGTCTGGAAGTTGCGATACCCGGAGAGCGGCAGGTTCTCAATCGCATGCGGATCAAGGTTGGTGCTGACATCCGACTTCGTCGTCTGGAGCGCCGCCGTGCTGGCCTCGACGGTGACCTGCTCGGTGACGGCACCGACCTGAATCGTCGGATTGATGCGCGTCACGGCATTGATCGAGACGGTCACCCCCTTCTGGGTGTACGGCTTGAAACCGCTGGCGGTGATCGAGAGGTCGTACGAGCCTTCGGGCAGGCTCGGGATCGAGTAGTAGCCGGCCTCGTCCGTGGTCGTCTTCCGCGACAGTCCGGTTGTCGGGCTGGTCACGCTGACCCCGGCCTTGCTGATGATGGCGCCCGTTTCGTCGGTCACGTTGCCGACGATGGACCCGTACAACACCTGAGCCGTGGCTGGAGCCGCCGTCCCGCCGACGAGCAGGAGCGCGAGCGCCAGCCTCGAAACCGATCCAGCTTTTCTCAGAATCCCGTTGGCGTGCTTCACTGAACACCTCCGTTCCCAGGTGATACGATCAGTTGACCCCGCTTCCCTCCTCATTGCCCGACCGACGCCGGCCGCCGTCCGCCCGGTGTGTGCGACGGGGCGTTCATACTGCGGCATTCTACGCTCACCCGCCTGCCGGCGATGGGTACCAATGGCCCGTCGCGACATCGGACCGCGGGCTCACGGGAAACTGCCCTGGTCGTCGTCACGTGATTCCGAGCGCCGCGGTGTCCAGAGGCTTGTGACGGGTCGCCGGCGTCTCGTCCCTCAGTCCGGGCTGCAGGGGGTGCCGCGAGGAACAGCCCGCGCGCGCGCAGAGCGGCGGCGGAGTTATGGGAATCGGCGGGAGCGACCGGAGCCGGCGGCGTTCTTCGCTTATCGTTTCGGCGAGATCTGCGGTTCGATGGACGAGGCCTGGATCGTCTTCATCGCCAGCGCGATCATCGAGCCGACATCGGCGACGTTGGCCGGAAGGACGAGCGTGTTGCTCTTCTTCGCCAGCTCACCGAACTGGGTCACGTACTGTTCCGCCACCCGCAGCTGGACGGCTTCGAATCCGCCGGGGAGCTTGATCGCCTCGGCGACGCGGCGGATCCCCTCCGCGGTCGCCGCGGCGACCGCGAGAATCGCCGCCGCCTGGCCTTCGGCCTCGTTGATCTGCTGCGTCCGCCGCGCCTCCGAGGCCTTGATGACCTCCTGCTTGACGCCGTCGGCGGTGTTGACGGCGGCGTCGCGCGTGCCTTCGGACGTCAGGATCACGGCGCGCTTCTCGCGCTCGGCCCGCATCTGCTTCTCCATCGCGGCGAGAATGTCGTGCGGCGGCGTGATGTTCTTGATTTCGTAGCGCAACACCTTGACGCCCCAGGCCTCGGACGCCTTGTCCAGTTCGCTGACGACAGCGGTGTTGATGTTGGTGCGCTCCTCGAACGTCTTGTCCAGATCGATCTTGCCGACTTCGCTGCGCAGCGTCGTCTGGGCGAGCTGGCTGATCGCGAACATGTAGTCGGTGATGCCGTACGAAGCGCGCTCCGGATTGAGGACTTTCAGGTAGAGCACGCCGTCGACGCCGACCTGGACGTTGTCCCGCGTGATGCAGACCTGCGCCGGGATGTCGACGGCAATCTCCTTCAGCGAGTGACGGTAGCGGATTGTGTCGACGAACGGCAGCAGCACGTGAAAGCCGGCGCCAAGCGTGCCGTGGAAACGTCCCAGCCGCTCGACCACGTAGGCGCTCTGCTGCGGGACGACGATCGCCGTCTTGGCGACGACCAGCAGGACCAGGGCTGCGAAAATGATCAGAACGACCAGGCCACCAGTCACGTCCGCACTCCCTCGGGCTCAATCAGGATCGTCAGCCGATCGACCGACACCACGGTGCACCGCTGCCCGCGCGACACCATCACCGCGGCGCGATTGCGGGCGGTCCAGACCGCGCCGCGCAGCTCGGCGCGCCCGACGCCGCCTGGCGGCAGCTCGTCCAGGGGCACGGCGAGCTCGCCGACCAGCGTATCGACCTCGCTCGGCGCGCTGTCGATGTGCATCCAGCGCATCAGCGGGCGCCGGAACAGCATCAGCGCCGCGATCGACAGCACCGAAAACATCAGAACCTGGAGCGACAACGATCCGGCCAGCCCGAAGAGCGCCAGGCCGCCGACGACCAGCGCGCCGATGCCGAAGAAGATCACGTAGAACCCGCCCGAGGCGGTCATCTCGAGGGTGACGAGCAAGAGGCCCAGCACGAGCCAGTGCCACCAGGCAATTGTCATGATTGGGGCGCCATCATAGCTGATCCGCCGTCGGGCTGCACGCCCGTGCGGCGGAGAGCACAGGGCCGGCCAGGGCGCCAGGACTGACAGCTGTCAGCTGAGAGCTGAAAGCTGTCTCTAGAAATCCGAGTAGGCGGTGCCATCGAGCGCCGTGCCCGAGGCGCCGCTCTTGACGTTGTAGATGCCGGGCTCGGCGGAGGGATTGGCTCGGGTCCGGCTCCGCCGGCATCGGTCTGCCAGGTATCGGCGCTCTTCGAGATCGGATCTTCGGGCACCTTCCGCATGTAGTCGTCGGTCACCAGCGCATCGAGCGAGGCCGGATACTTGCTCTTGTCGGCGTAATACTGGTCGATCGCGTCGCGCATGTGGAACAGATCGGTCTTGAGGTCGCCTCGCGCGCGCTCTGGCATCGAATTCCGGTACTGCACCATCCCCATCGTCGCGAGGATCGTGATCAGGGCGATGACGACGAGCAGCTCGATGAGCGTGAAGCCGCGCTGGCCGCGCCACCTGCGCAGCAGCCCGCCCGGTGTCGTTCCGTCAGTCAGCATGCGTCACTCCACGATCTGTCCGCGCCGCCCGCCAGATGCGCCTCACCATTCGTTGTACTGCGTGCCGTCGAGCGCCTTCGCCTTGGACTTCGAGTAGACGTCGTAGACGTTCTGACCGCCCCAGGTCGTCGCATCCGGCTTGTCCTGCATACGAGCGCTTGCCCCACTCGGTGGAATTCGTCATCGGATCGAGCGGCACGCGGCGCAGGAACTTCAGCTTGCGGCCGCTGCGCGTCGTTGGCACTTGTCACGCCCTCGACCAGCGTATCGAGATCGGGCGGGTAGCCTTCGCTCCCGGCCTTGACGTCGATCGATCCGATCAGGCCGTTGTCGACCGCATCCTTGTACTTGTCGATCGCGGTGCGGATCTCGCGCAGCGACGCGCCGCAGCTCCGCCTCGCGCTGCCGCTGCACCGTCACCCTCGCCAGCGGCATGACCGCCGAAGCCAGAATCAGCAGGATGGTGGTGACGACGAGCAGCTCGATGAACGTGAAGCCGCCCGCCGCCCGCCGCCACGCTGGCGCGGCGCTCGCCATTTACCTGACCGTCACCGAGACGGGGCTGAACTGCATCGTCACCGGCGCCCCCTCGGGCGTGCTGGCGACGCCGCTGACCTGGACCAGCGAGCCACCGGGACCGACGGCGTCGAAGATCAGCGCCGCGAGCAGCCCTGCGCCGGACGCGCCCGCCTGGTCGCCGGTCCGCGTCATCGCGATGTCGACGCGCCCGGCCGCGGCATCGATGCGCGGCGTGAAAGTGGTCGCGACGCCACCCTGGCGCATGAAGGTGCCGTCCTGGACCGTGCGGACGCGCAGCACGGCGGGATTGAACGTCACCGTCAGCGTCATCATCGACAGCCGCGACGCGTTGTTGATCGACACCGGCACCGTGTAGGGTCCGCCGGCGACGCGGAACTCGGTTCCCGGCGGCGTGACGAAGACCTGCGCGACGGTCGGCGGCTGGAGCCCGGCTCCCGGCGGGGCCGGCGGAGTCGAGTTCGGATCGCGCGCCGAGCCCTGCGGCGGCTGGGCGCCGGCCGGGGCGGCGGTCGCCGGTGCGGCGCCAAGCTCATTGCCCTGCAGCGGGCCGGGAGTCACGCCGGCCGGCGCCGTCGCGGGCGGCGCCGCCGGTACGCCCGCGGGCGGCACCACACCGGCCGGCGGGACGACTCCAGGGGTCGTCGAGACCGCGCCGCCGACGCCGGGCTGCGAGAAGCCGGTGCCGCCGACCCCGCCCGCCGCTCCCGCCGGGGCCGCCACGCCGGGCGCCGTGTTCGGAGTGGTCGGATCGATCGGCGCTGTTCCGGCATTTCCACCGGAGACCGGGCCGGCGTTGCCGCCGGAAACGGCGCCCGCGTTGCCCATCGACGGCGCCGCCCCGAGGGCCGCTCCGCCGGCCGGAGCGCCGACCACGTCGGCAGGCTGCGGACCGATGAGCGGCGGCGGACCGCCGAGCCCGATGTTCTGCTGCGTGCCGATGTAGATCGGCGACAGGTCTTCGACCGTCAGCTCGTGCGTCCGGACGATGTGCGGCGTCAGCAGCATGACGATGTCGGTCTGGCTGACCGTGTCGTTGGTCTGGCCGAACAGCGACCGCAGGACCGGCACGTCTGGATCACGCCGGGGAAGCCGGTCAGCGATCTTGCGCTGCTCATCCTTCAGCAGCCCGGCGAGCAGGTTCGACTCCCCTTCGCGCAGCCGCAGCCGGGTCTTCACCTTGCGCGAGCCGAACGACGGCACGTCCTGGCCGGCGACGCTGATCGTCGCGCCGAGCGCGCTGCTCTCGACCGTCAGGTCGAGGATGATTTCCCCTTCGTAGGTGACGCGCGGGGTCATCTCGATGTTGATGCCGACCGGCCGGTAGTTGAACGACGACTGCGGCATGCTGGCGAAGCCGCCGGCCGCCGCGGCGCCGAACACCGTCGACATGACCGGAATCTCCTCGCCGAGGTTCAGCGTCAGCTTGGTGCCCTCGGCGCCGCGCAGCTGCGGCTTGGCGATCAGCTTGGTGTGCGTGTCGGTGGCCAGGAAACGCACCGCCGCCGTCGGGACGCGTCAGATAGAAGTCGGCGGTGCTGACGCCCTGGCGAGATCGTGTTCAGGTTGAACGGCGGCGGCGCTCGCCGGCGGCATCGACCCGGAGGTGTTCGGCGGCGCCACCTCGGGCGAGAACGTCAGGCCGAGCGCGTAGTTGCTCAGATTGAGGCCGAGATCTGCTGCGTCCGCGACTGCGTTGACCTCGAGGATCTGGACGTCGATCACGACTTCGGCGCGCGGCTTGTCGTTGGCGCGGATCATCTGCTCGATGACGTCGACCATCGGCGCCGTGCCGCGCACGGTGATCGTGTTGGCGGTCTTGTTCGGGAAGCAGCGCCGGCTGCACCGGCATCGGCGGAATCCGCATGATCGTGTTGAGGATCTGCGCGATCTCGGTCGGCGTCGGCGTGCGAGAGGTAGAACACGCGGACCACCAGCTCGTCGTACTGCGCGTGCTTCTGGGCGTTGTCCGGCACGACGATGATCGTGCTTCTGGTTGAGGACCTTGTAGAAGTGCCCGTTGGCCGACAGACCTGCTGGAGCGCCTGCTCGATCGTCACGTCCTCGAGGCGGACCGTGACAGGCGCTTGTCCTGATAGACTGCCGTCGAACTGACGTTGATGCCGGTCAGCTCGCCGATGAAGTTGAGGATGTCGCGCAGGCTGGAGTTGGCTGAAGCTGATGACCGGCAGCGGCGCGGTCGGGCTGAGCAGCGGCGTCGACGGACGCGCCGCGCCTCCTCGCGCATCGCGATCGATGGCCGGTTTCGGCCGCGTCGCCTCGATCCGGTCGCGGATGATCTGCTCGAGCTCGGCGGCGCGCGCGGCGGCGAGGCGGTTCGGTCGCGTCCATCTCCATCGCCCGCGGTACTCGAGCAGCGCGCAGTCGAGCTGATCCTTCGACTCGAGCTCCTGAGCGCGGCTGATGTGCTCGCGCGACGCCGTCTGCGTGGCGCGCTCGAGCGCGATCTTGTACTCGGCGCGTCCCGGCTTCTCCTGGACCGCCTTGGTGAACTCGGTCACCGCCTCATCCCAGTTGCCGTTCCGGATCGCCTCTTCCCCCTTGCGGAAGGCGCGCCCGGCGGCGCAGCCGGTGACGAGCAGCGCAAGAACGACAGCGACGGTGAGTTTGCGTTTCAACAACGGCACTCCATCTGAACGCCCGTCATCGGGCTACTTCCCTACGCATTCCTGGCCGGACATGCGGATTGTCGTCCGGCCGCGGCCGTCGACATATTCGAGCACGACCGACTCCACGCCGATGTGGACGAGGCGGTACTGTCCGGCGACGATCTCTCCCTCGCGCCCGCGCATCGTCGAGCGGCAGTCGCTGAAGGCGGCGACCTTGCCCTGCCCCGGCACCCCCTCCATCAGCCCGATGTACTTGAGCGTGATCGGCGGCGGCGGCGGCGGACCGGTCGGTGCCGGCGGACCTTCCGGAGCGATGCCAGCCGGCGTCGCCGGCTTCGGCGCCGGCGGGGGCGGCGGCGGTGGCGGGGTGTAGAACCTGAACGGGTTCCTCCCCGTACCGCCGGCATCGGGCCGCGGCTGCCGCAAGGCGTCGAGCCGGACGTTGAGCTGAGCGGTCTCGGCCGGCGTCACGACGTCGGACGCGGGCGTCCGCGCCGCCGTCCGCGGCGGTGTCGCTCCGGCGGCGGGCGCTGCCGCCCCGCTCGGGTACAGCCACCAGACCAGCAGCAGAACTACCGCGGCCGCCAGCGCGGCGAGCAGTGCCGGCCGTGGACGCCCGCCTGCGGGCGTCGTGACGGACTCAGGCGCCATTGCCACCCGCGCGATAGTAGGTCGCGATCTGCACCGTCACGTTCAGGCCGCTCTTGTCGATGTCCTTCTGCGACAGCTGGACGTTCTCGAGCACGAGAAACTCCGGCGCGGTCTCGAGCTCGTGGATGAACCGCCGGATGTTCCGATAGTCGCCGGAGAGCGCCGCGGTATACGTGAACTTGACCAGCGTGCTGTCCCGCTCGGACTGCGGGACTGGACGTCTCGCGTTCCAGCCGCAGCCCGGCCTTGGTGGCGAGCTGCTCGATGCGGAGAAACGTGATCCGGCGCGCGCCGCTGACGTCCGGGGGCAGCACTTCGCCGTAGAACTTCTGCAGCTCCTGGTCGGCCTGCCCCTTCCCCGTCACCGTCGCTTTCGCCGCCGCATAGTCGCGCCGGGCGGCGCCGAGCGCGGCGGCCGAGGCCGCCGCCGCGTCCTCCCCGCCCGCCACCTTCTTCGCCAGCGGATAGACGACGACGGCGTAGACGACGAGGTTGAGCAGCAGCGCCACGGCAATCGGCCAGATCAGGCCGCGCTTCTCCTGGAGCACCCGAGCGGCGGTCACCGGCGCCTCCCTGGAGCGGCGGGCCTGGCGGCCGGCACGGCCTTCGCCGGCTGGTCCGCCGGCTGATCCTCGGCGGTCGAGTAGACGCTCTGGATGGCGGCGCGATACAGTCCGTCCTCGGTCCGGTCCTGGGTCGCGGGGACGATGTCCTGGAAGGCGCCGGTGCCTTCGAGCTTCTCCATGAACTCGTCGACGTCCTCGGCGCGGCGGCCGAGCACGCCGATATCGACGTGGGTCGCGCCGTCCTTGATCGCCGGCGCGCACCGAGGTCAGCATCACGTCCGGGGCAGCGTCGCCTCGATGCGGTTGAAGAACTCGGTCCACGAGAAGGTGCGCTGATCGATCAGGGCGTTGGCCTCGTGCGCGGCGTCGACGACGACCGCCGAGCTCGTCCTTGTCGATCGTGCCGCGGATGCGCGCCGCTTCGCCGACAGCCGCTGCGGCCTCGGCGCGCTCGGCGCCGGTCTGCGACGTCAGCTCGGTGTTGTGCCGCGACAGGCGGATGACGTAGACGGCGTTGACAAGCGTGATCGCCGACGACCAGCGCCGCCGCCAGCCCGATGAGGACATGGACGGCGCGCTCGTTGTAGAAGGGACGGGTGACAGGTTGGTGCGCAGCATCAGGCCACCTGCTCCCGCAGCAGGACGCCGAGGCGGGGGCCAGGGCGTCGAGCAGATCCGGCGCCGCGGCGATGCGGTCGCGCAGGGCGACGGCGCCGCGGAAATCGAGCGGCTCGACCGGCCGGCCGAGCCGCTCTTCGAGCCCGCGCCGCATGCGGTCGGCCGCCTCGCCGCCGCGGCTCGACGCGCCGGCGAGGACGACGCGCGGAAGCCGCCGCCGCCGAGCCGATCCTCGTGATACATCGCCGTCTGGTGGACCAGGTCGGCCAGATCGTCCGGCGCTCTCGGCCGGCCGCGGTCCGGAAGAAGATCACGTCGCCGCCGCGCACGACCGCCAGCGTGCGCGTAGTCGGCGGCCGACGTGCACCAGCAGCCAGTCGGCCGCCGGCGGCTGCCCGGCTGGAGCGCCAGCACGGCGTTCACCAGGTTGAAGCGTGGCCAGATCGACAATGCCGGCGTGGCGCCGGCCGCGGCGCAGGCCCGCTCGTACGTTCGATGACGTCGCGGCGCGCCACGGTGACGATGAACTCGCGCCCGCCGCCGGGCAGCGCGACGCCCGGAACCCAGGCCAGCTGCGCCTCCTCGATCCGGAACGGCGCCGCCTTGCGCACCTGCCAGCGAATCAGCTGGTCGAGATCCTGCGGCTCGGCCGGCACCTTCTCGAAGCGCAGCAGCGACACCTTCGCCACGGTGTCGGGCAGCACCAGCGCGACCCGGCGCGGCCGCGGCGCCAGCCGCTCGAGCGACGACGCGGATCGCCGCCGCCACGCCGCGCGGATCGTGGATGTTGACGGCGTTCAGCGCCGGCTCGACCGCGCCCGGCCGGCAGCGGCTCGGCGGCGTGCGCCGACGACGACCAGCCGCGCCGCCCTGCCGCAACACGTCGACCGCGGTCGACCGCGGCGCGGCGTCGATCTCGACGCGGCGGCGGCCGGCGGCCGGCTGCGACAGCGCAGCGTGGCAGGGTGGAGGCTCATTCGACGAACGTCACCTTGTTGATCTCGCGCAGCGTGGTCATGCCCGTTGCATCACCCGCTCGACCGCCGACTCGCGCAGG
This sequence comes from uncultured Acidobacteriota bacterium, assembly GCA_963750475.1. GTDB lineage: Bacteria > Acidobacteriota > Vicinamibacteria > Vicinamibacterales > 2-12-FULL-66-21 > JALZOC01. The sequence continues at coordinate 2,782,328 of CAVVQQ010000002.1, read as the reverse complement.
AACCGCATCCCCTCGTCGCGCGCCGCCTTCTTGATCTCCGACGTCGGCCGCTTGCTCGAGAATCATCTCGCGGATGCGGTCGGTCAGGTCGAGCAGCTCGCAGATCGCGGTGCGGCCCTTGATAGCCGGTGCCGCCGCACTCGATGCAGCCGGCCCCTTCGTAGAACAGCGCCGCTGTGCTCGAGCGCCGGGTCGAGCGCCGACTCCTCGAGCTGCGCCCGCGTCACCGTCGCCGGCCGCTTGCAGTGCACGCAGATGTTGCGGACCAGCCGCTGCGCCAGCACGCAGTTGAGCGCCGAGACGAACTGGTAGGCCTCGACGCCCATGTTCAGGAACCGGCCGAGCACGTCGAGGACGTTGTTGGCGTGGACGGTCGTGAACACGAGATGGCCGGTCAGCGCCGAGTTGATGGCGATCTGCGCCGTCTCGGCGTCGCGGATCTCGCCGACCATGATCTTGTCGGGGTCGTGGCGCAGGATCGAGCGCAGGCCGCGCGCGAACGTCAGCCCCTTCTTCTCGTTGATCGGAATCTGCGTGATGCCGCGCAGCTGGTATTCGACCGGATCCTCGATCGTGATGATCTTGTCCTCGATCGACTTGATCTCCGACAGCGCCGCGTAGAGCGTCGTCGTCTTGCCGCTGCCGGTCGGCCCGGTGACGAGCACCATGCCGTAGGGCTCGGCGATGTACTTGCGGAAGCGCTTCAGCTCGTGCCTCGGGGAAGCCGAGGATGTCGAGCCGCAGCTCGTGGAACTGCTCGCTGATCGATTCCTTGTCGAGGATGCGGATGACCGCGTCCTCGCCGTGCACGCTCGGCATGATCGAGACGCGGAAGTCGATCGTCTTGCCCGGCATGCGCAGCTTGAAGCGGCCGTCCTGCGGCACGCGCTTCTCGGCGATGTCGAGCTCGGCCATGACCTTGATGCGCGAGATGATCGTGCTGTGGAAGCTGCTTGTCGATCGGCCGCATCGCCGGCTGCAGCACGCCGTCGATCCGGTACTTCACGTGGACCGCGTCGTCCTGCGTCTCGATGTGGATGTCGCTGGCGCGGCGCTGGATGGCGCGTGTAGATGCGTCGTGTCGACGAGCCGGATGACCGGGCTGAGTCGCTGGTCAGCCTGCTCGACCGTCAGCTGCTCGTCGCCGTCGTCGTCTTCGCGGAGCAGCTGCAGCTGGAAGCTCTCGGTCGCCTCCTCGAGCACCCGCTGCGAGCTCTCGCTCTTCTTGAGGATCGACTCGATCGCCGAGCGGCGTGCCGACCGCGACCTTGATCGGCGTCGCCAGCAGCACCGCCGAGCTCGTCGATCATCGGCAGGTCGGTCGGGTCGGACACGACGATGACGAGCGGTCGTGCCCGTCGCGGCGGTACGGCACGAACCCGTAGCGCAGCATCAGGTCGGCCGGAATGGCTGCGGAACAGCTCGTGATCGATGCTGAAGCGCGTCATGTCGACGAACTCCAGCCGGTAGCGCTCGGCCAGCCGCCGCGCCTGCGCGAGCTCGGCGGCCTGCTCGGCGGCGTTCGGTTCGCGGCTCGTCCGCATACAGCTCGGCATCGGCGGTCGCGGCATGTCGATCGGCGTCGTGCGTTCATGTCCGTTCGCGTCAGCAGGTCCGCCTCAGGTAGAGCGCCGAAGTCAGGTTGAAGAGCGGCATGTAGAGCGCCAGCAGCAGCCCGGCGATGACGATGCCCATGATGACCAGCAGCGACCGGCTCGACCAGCGTGACGAACCGGCTCGAGGTTGGTCTCGATCTCCTCGTCGTAGAAATCGGCCAGGCTGTTCAGCATCTCCTGCAGCGCGCCGGTCGACTCTCCGACCTCCACCATCTTGATCGCCACGTCCGGAAACGCGCCGCTGTCGTTCAGCGCCGTCGCGAGCGCCCGCCCTTCACGCACCTGCTGCGCCGGCGACCTCGCAGCTCGCTGGCCATGTACTGGTTGCCGATCGAGCGCGCCGCGACGTCGATGGCGTTGACCAGCGGAATGCCGCCGCCGAGCAGCGTCGCCAGCGTCCGCGCCGCCTGCGAGGTGGCGAACTTCTGCGCAATCGGCGCCGAGCATCGGAATCCGGAGCATCCAGCCGTCGAAGCGCCGCGCGGTTGCCCGGCCGCTCGGAGCCAGGACCAGAAGCCGGCCGCCGCCAGCCGCCCAGACCGACCATCATCAGCAGGAAGTAGGTGCCGGCGAACTCCGAGACCGCGACGATGATCCGCGTCGACGAGCGGCAGCTCCTGGCCGAACTGGTCGTAGAAGCCGCCGAACGCCGGCACCACCCGCAGCACGATGATCGGCGACGACGATGCAGCGACAGCGACGAGCAGGATCGCCGGATAGACCAGCGCCGAAATCGTCTTCCGGCTGCACGCTCGGCGACGACCTTGACGTAGGCGACGTAGCGGCGGATCACCGGCTCGAGGCTGCCGCTCTTCTCGCCGGCCAGCAGCGACGCGGTGTAGATGCCCGGAAACAGCGTCGCCGTGCGCCTCGAACGCCTCGGACAGCGCAGCTCCCGCCGCGCACCCGCTCGTGGACGTCGTCCAGCACCGTCTTGAAGAGCGGATTCGCGACGCGCTGCCGCAGGATGTCGAGCGACTGCACCAGCGGCATGCCGGCCTTCAGCAGCGTCGCCAGTTCCTGATTGAAGACGAGGAACTCGCGCGATCGAGATGCGCGCAGCGGCGCGGCAGCGCGCAGCGAGCCGAAGGCCGCGCCGCCGGCGCGCTGCATCGCCAGGACGTACAGCCCCTTCTCCTCGAAGTCGCGCCGCAGCCGCGCCTCGCTGTCGGCGACGTACACGCCCTCGATGATCTCGCCGCCCGGGGTGCCGAGCCGGCAGCGGAACTCCATCACGTTAGCCTCGGCGACTCCTTCGATTTCGGCGCAAGATCTTGTCTGCAAGGACATTATCGGCCGATCAGCTGGAAATTATACAACGGCTGAAACTGCATCGGCCGCTCGAGTTTAGACATCGGTGGGGCGGCGGACGGACGGGGAAAGACCGGCCGGGCCGGCTCATTTGAGGCCGGCGAGCGCGAGGATGCGGGCGACGTAGTTGCGCGTTTCCCGGTACGGCGGAATGCCATTGAACTTGCGCGACCGCCCCTTCGCCGGCGTTGTAGGCCGCCAGCGCCATCTCGACGCCCGAAGCGATCGATGCAGCGACTTCAGGTGGCGGATGCCGGCCTCGATGTTGGCTTTCGGATCGAACGGATTGCGCACGCTTGTACTCGCGGGCCGTCGAGGGCATCAGCTGCATCAGCCCCATCGCGCCGCGCGGCGAGCGGGCCCGCGGCCGGTAGCTCGATTCCACCTGGATCAGCGCCCGCACCAGCATCGGGTCGACGCCGTGGGTCTCGGACAGCGAGGTGATGATCTCCCCGTAGGGTGTTCCGTCGAGGAGGGACGCCGCCCTGCCCGGCGGCTTCGGCGGACTCGGGCTCCGGCGCGGCGCGCGGGCTCCGGATAGGGCACTTCGTCCGGCTGACGATCCGCTCGATCAGACGGCTCTCGCAGGTGACCTCCCCGCCGCTCCTGAGCGTCAGGACCGATCGATCGCCCTCGACCGGGTGTGGCTCTTCACCGACAGCGTTCGGCCCGGAGGTCAGGAAGACGATCTCGGCGGCCGCCGGCGTCGCCGGTACCAGCAGCGCCAGCACCGGCGAGGTGACAGGACGCACAGACGGACAGGAATCTGCACCTTCATTGAAGAAGGTATCCTACCATCCGGGCGGCCGCCTCTGTCCAGAATCACTACAGTTGAGGTTTTCCGGACAAGCCCCGGCGGCCTGCTGAGGTGTATGCCGCCGAGACTCGGTCTTACTTGGGGTCCACGAAGGCGTGGAAGACGCGGATGCCGAGCTCTCGCGGATCCGCCGCCGCCGGGCGTGAAGGTCTTGTCCACCGCGATGAGCAGTTCAGCCATGTCGCCGGAGCCCAGCTGGGCCGCGGTGATCGGGAACGTCTGCATCCTGCGATCGCGGCTGTCGGCGGCGAACGTCCCGATCGGCTGGCCGCCGATCCGACAGCGCCACCTGCTGCGGCGGCGTGAACATATCGACCCGGCGTCCGAGTCCAGGTAGAAGACGCAGTCCTTCTTCGGATTCCTGAAGGACATCGTCGCCGTCTTCTTCGTCCACTGCCATTCGAGCATGGCGATTGTCGCGGCGCGACTTCGGCCGGATGCCAGCCGTCCTTGTAAATCAGGAAGATGTTCTCGGACTGCGGCAGCAGCTGGAACTTCGCCGACCTCGTACTCCTGCCGCCCGGCCTCCGTCCCGGTCAGCGCCAGCCGGCGGCCGGTCTGCAGCGATCGTAGAGCCCGACCTGTACCATGCGCCTCGCCGATGTAGGGATAGTTCGGAACGAACACGGTCCGGGTGTACTCGACCGTCTGCCCCGGCTTCCACTTCGAGGTCGGCGGCACCGGCGGCAGTGATCGTCGGTCCACAGCTGCTCGCCGTGGGGTCGAGGACGTGCGACGAAGACCCAGTAGTCGCCCTCGATGATGTCGGGGGCGTTCGGGGCGACGGCGAACCTGTAGGTGATCTCGCAGCGGGACTGCCGATCGGCACCTGCTCGTGGCTGAATCGTGACCGTCGGGGTCGCCACCGGCGGCTCCTCGGGCGCCTTGCGGCCGCAGGCCGGGACGGCAGGATCAGTGCGGCCAGGAGCACCGGTCATCGGGATCGAAACACGTCTGCGCATGAAGAACATCATCCGAGTCAGCAGCTGAAGCGCGAAAGCTCGCGATGGTACCGCAGTTGTCCGCGCTACTGCAATATGTTAGCGTGCAAGCGTTCAAGAGGGTTCACGAGATGCTCGAAGCGTTGGGGATGGTCGAAACCAAGGGGCTCATCGGCGCGGTCGAAGCGGCCGACGCGATGGTCAAGGCCGCCAACGTCGTCCTCGTCGGCAAGGAATACATCGGCGCCGGCTACGTCACGGTCATGGTCCGCGGCGACGTCGGGGCGGTCAAGGCGGCGACCGACGCCGGCGCCGCCGCCGCGCGCCGGGTCGGCGAGCTGGTCTCGGTCCACGTCATTCCGCGGCCCCACGCCGAGGTCGAGAAGATCCTCCCCAAGGCCGAAAGAGACGCCAAGGCGTCATGCCTCCCGTCGGTCACGCATGGCGCAGCCTCCGGCCCAGACCGATCGCGATCTCGCGTCGATCAGCGAAGCCCGCGACCCTGGTCGCGCCGCGCCAAAGCCGCGGCGCCGGTCCTGGCCGAGCTGTCGCAGGAGCAGATCGACGCCGATCGTCGACGCCATGGCCGCGGCCGTCACCCCGCAGGCCGAGGCGCTCGCCCGCCTCGCCCACGAGGAGACCGGCTTCGGCGTCGTCGCCGACAAGATCCAGAAGAACCTGTTCGCCTCCGAGAAGATCTACCAGTTCATCCGGCCGATGAAGACGGTCGGCGTGGTCGCGCCGGCTCGAGGATCGGAAGGTCATCGAGATCGCCGAGCCGTTCGGCGTCGTCGCCGCCATCGTCCCCTCGACCAACCCGACCTCGACCGCCATCTACAAGATCCTGATCGCGATCAAGGCGCGCTGCCCGATCGTGATCAGCCCGCATCCGTCGGCGGTCGCGCTGCATCACGCGCGTCGCCGAGATCATGGAGGAGGCGGCGCGCGCGGGCCGGCGCGCCCGACGGGGCGATCAACTGGATGACAGACGGTGACGCTCGAGGGCACCCAGGAGCTGATGAAGGCCCGCGAAACCGCGGTCATCCTCGCCACCGGCGGCATGGGGCTGGTCCGCGCCGCCTACAGCGCCGGCAAGCCGGCCTACGGCGTCGGCCCCGGCAACGCCCCGGCCTACATCGAGCGCACCGCCGACGTCGCCAAGGCGGTCCGCGACATCGTCACCGGCAAGACGTTCGACAACGGCGTGCTCTGCTCCTCCGAGAACTCGGTCGTCGTCGACGCGCGCGCTGGCCGAGGAGGCCAAGCGGCAGTTCGCCGCGCAGGGCGGCGCACTTCCTGTCGGCGCCGGAGATCGACGCGCTCGGCCGAGCTCCTCGTGACGCCGCAGCGGCTGCCGAATCCGGCGCTGGTCGGACGAGCCGGCGACCTACATCGCCGCAGCAGGCCGGCATCACGCGTGCCCGCCGGCACGCGGGTGCTGATCGCCGAGCTGACCGGCGTCGGCCGCGACTATCCCGCTGTCGATCGAGAAGCTCTGCCCGGTGCTGTCCTTCTACGTCGTCGCAGGACTGGCGGGAGGGCTGCGAGCGCTGCAAGCAGATCCTGCGCTACGGCGGCATGGGCCACACGATGTCGATCCACTCGCAGAACGACGACGTCATCCTGCGAGTTCGGCCTGAAGAAGCCGGCGTTCCGGATCGTCGTCAACTCGCCGACGACGCTCGGCTCGATCGGGCTGACGACCGGCCTCGATCCGTCGATGACGCTCGGCTGCGGCGGCTACGGCGGGAACATCACGTCGGACAACATCTCGCCGCGGCACCTGCTGAACATCAAGCGCCTGGCCTACGAAACCAACCCGGCGCCGGTCCGCGCCCGCCGCCGGCGCCGCCGGCCGAGCCGCGGCGCTGCCGAAGGCGCCCGCGGCGCCACGGCTTCCGGGCGGGATCGCCGGCCGCGGCGCTCGCCCGGAGAATCGACGCGTTCCTGGCGTCGCGCGGGTACACCGTCCCGGCCGATGGACCAGCGGCCGGCTCGAGCCCGCCGCGCGGCCTGGTCGCACCCCCGGCGCCGCCCCCTGCACCCGCGCCGGCGCCCGCGTCCACGGTCGCCACGCCGGCTCGTTCGAGAAAGCCGCCGACTTCGTGTGCGAAGACGACGTCCGGCAGGCGGTGCGGCAGGGGCGCAGGATTGTGATCGGCGAACGAACTATCGTGACGCCGGCGGCCAGGGACCTGGCTGAGCAGCACCGGGTGTTCATCGAGGCCGACTGGCCTCGCTAACCGTCGACATTCATTGGCTTTGTGGTCAGCAGCGGCCGGTTTGACCTGCTCCGGAGCGGATGGTATGCTGTCCGCCCCTGGCACTCAACAGACTTCTTCCCCACGTTCCGGCCGGAAATAGCCGAGGCCGCAACTTTGCAGAGGTATCGGCAGGAGCGCCCAGCATGACGAGACGAGCGTGGCGGTCGGCTCTGACAGCGATCGGAGCAGCGTCGGTTCTGACCTCGGCGTGCGGCGTGAACCCGAAGCCGCAGGTGTCGGCCGCGCCCCCCGCCGCCGGCCCGGACCGCGGCGGCGGCACCCGCCCCCGCACCCGATCCGATCGCGACGCTCATCGAAACCTCCCGGAAGCACTTCGAGACCGGCGAGCGCGAGCTCAAGGTCGGGCATCTCGAGCGCGCCCGGGTCGAGTTCGACCGGGCCGTGGACGTCCTGCTCGAGTCCCCCTACGGCGCCCGGACGGATGCCCGGACTGCGCGAACATTTCGACCGGCTGATCGACCGCATCAACGCCTACGAGGTCACCGCGCTCGCGCAGGGCGACGGCTTCGCCGAGAAGCACTACGAGCCGGCCTCGATCGACGAGCTCCTGAAGATCGCCACCTTCCCGAAGCCGGCGGCCGACGCCCAGACCACCGAGGCGGTCAAGGCAGACCTCGGCCGCCAACGCGCACGACGTCCCGATCCCGCAGAACAGCCGGATCCTGGCCTACGTCGAGCTGTTCCAGGGCCGCCTGCGCGACTTCATCGACGAGGCCTGACCCGCGGCACGCAGCTACCTGCCGATGATTCAGAGCGTGTTCCGCGCCGAGGGCCTGCCGCTCGACCTCGCCTACATCCCGATCATCGAGAGCGGCTTCAAGACCAACGCGCTCTCGAAGGCCAGCGCCAAAGGGCCGTGGCAGTTCATGAACGCCACCGCGAAGGAAAACGGCCTGCACCACGACTGGTACGTCGACGAGCGGTCCGACCCGGAGAAGGCGACGGTCGCGGCGGCCAAGTATCTCAAGACCCTCAGCCGGATGTTCGACGGCGACTGGCACCTGGTCGCTGGCCGCCTACAACGGCGGCCCCGGCCGGGTGCAGCGGGCGATGAAGCGCGCCGGCGAGCGACGACTTCTGGGCGCTGTCGCAGACGTCGAAGTACCTGCCGAAGGAAACCCGCGAATACGTGCCGCTCATCCTCGCGGCGATGATCGTCGCCAGGAATCCGGCGCAATACGGCTTCGACATCATCGCGCACGATCCCATTGCGTACGACAAGGTCACGGTCCCGCGGGCCATCGACCTGCGGCGGGTCGCGGAGTGGACCGGCGTCTCGATCGACGAGATCCAGGCGCTCAACCCGGAACTGCGGCGCTGGACGACGCCGGTCCGGTACGCCGATTTCCAGCTCAAGGTCCCCGCCGGCACGGGCGCGACGTTCGAGTCGCGGCTCGCCGAGGCCGCGCCGTCCGATATGACGGCCCTCAAGTGGTACACCGTCAAGGCGTCGCGAATCGCTCGCGACGATCGCCCGCAAGCTCAACGTCAGCCGCACCGACCTCGCCGAGGCCAACAACCTCTCGCTCAAGTCGCGGGTCAGCGCCGGCCAGGAACTGATCATCCCGCGCGCCCCCGCCACGCTGCTCGCCGGGCGCACCGAGCGGACCGCACCGGCGGTCGTCGCCTCGCGGGCGCTGACCGGCACGGCCGTCGTCGCCGACGCGACACCGCGCGGCCAGAGCCCGATCGTCTACCGCGTCAAGCGCGGCGACACGCTCTCGTCGATCGCCCGGCTGTTCGACACCACCGTCGTCGCACATCAAGAGCGTGCAATCGCCTGCGCGGCAACGCCGTCGATCGCCGGCGACCCGGCTCAAGATCACCCGCTGACGCCTCGGGGTGGCCCTGTCTGCCACGCCCGGTCCCCGTTCGCATTCGTCAAGTTCTGCGTACCCTCTGACCGGTTTTCGCGGTTTCGACGGCCAGGCCGCACGTCCGCGCTCCCTTGCAGAGCCCGTCCGCGTGCTTGCCTGCGTGCGGACGGCGGCGGTGTTCGGGGTCGAGGCCTCGCCGGTCCAGGTCGAGGTGGACGTGTCGTTCGGCCTGCCGTCGTTCACCATGGTCGGGCTGCCCGACGCGAGCGTGCGGGAGAGCCGCGACCGCGTCCGGAGCGCCATCCGCAACTCCGGCTTCGAGTTCCCGCCCCACCGCGTCACCGTCAACCTCGCGCCGGCGGACTCCGCAAGGCCGGCTCGGCCTTCGATCTGCCGATTGCGCTCGGCATCCTGGCGGCGACCGGCGCCGTCACGCGCCGCGACATTCGACGACGTCCTGGTCATCGGCGAGCTGTCGCTCGACGGCGGAATCCAGCCGACGCGCGGGGTGCTGCCGGTTGCCGCCGCCGCGAGACGCGACCGGATCCGCGGGGTGCTGCTCCCGGCGGCGAACCACGCCGAGGCCGCGGTCGTCTCGGGCCTCGATCTCTACCCGGTGGCCGCGCTGACCCGAGGCGGTCGCGGCGCTGAACGATCCCGCGGCATTCCGCGAGTCGGTTCTCACGGCACCGGCGCCGCCGCCCGCGGCCCACCCGGGCGAACGGTGACTTCGCGGACGTCCTCGGGCAGCGCTGGCGCGGCGGGCGCTGGAAATTGCCGCCGCCGGGGGACACAACATCCTGCTCGTCGGCCCCCCGGGGGCGGGCAAGACGATGATGGCGCGCCGCGTCGCCGGCATCCTGCCGCCGCTGACGCTTCGACGAAGCGCTGGAGGCGACGTCCATTCATTCGGTCGCCGGCCTGCTGGCCGCCGGCCACGGCCTGCTGCCCTCATCGCCCGTTCCGCGCCCCGCACCACACCGATCTCGGACGTCGCGCTCGTCGGCGGCGGCCACCACCCGCGGCCCGGCGAGATCAGCCTCGCGCATCACGGCGTGCTGTTCCTCGACGAGATGGCGGAGTTCAGCCGGCACGTCGCTGGAGGTGCTGCGCCAGCCGCTCGAAGAAGGCGTGCGTGCGGATTGCCCGCGCCGCGCGCACGGTCGTCTTCCCCGCCCGCTTCATGCTGGTCGGCGCGATGAATCCGTGCCCGTGCGGCTTTCACGGCACGGCGTCGCGTCCATGCCGGTGCACGCCGCTCCAGATTGCGCGCTACGCGTCGCGGCTCTCGGGGCCGCTGCGCGACCGGATCGATCTGACGGTCCAGGTCGGCCGCTCTGCCGGCCCGCGATCTCGCCGCCGGTGACAGCGGAGAGGGCTCGGCTGCCATCCGGGCCCGTGTCGCCGCGGCGCGGGAGCGTCAGGCGTCACGCGGGGGGACGCTGAACGCGCGGCTGCACGGCCGCGCGCTGCGCCGCTGCACCCAGCTCGATTCCGCAGCGAGCCGGATGTTCGCCGCCGCGGCGCGGCGGCTGTCGCTGAGCGCGCGAGGGCACGACCGCGTGCTGCGAGTGGCGCGAACGATCGCCGACCTCGACCGATGCGGCACGCTCTCGGCGCATCACGTCGCCGAAGCGCTCCAGTTCCGCGGGGCAGTGATCCGGTCGGCCGCGCCACCAGCTCAGCCATAGCGCTTGACCTCCTGCGCCGGCGACGTGGTAGAGTCTCCGGACACGTTTTTACGACACTGCAGCGGGTTCCATTCACGAGGAGGGCCTTGGCTTCGCGGCGCTATTCGATTCGTCCTGGCCGATTGCACGACCGGCGTCGTGCGGCGCTTCACGGTGCCGCTCCGTCCGGCGGTGACGATTGTCGCAATGCTCTTCGCGCTGCCGGTGCTCATCGGTCTCGGCGCGCGCTGGAGCGGTGCGCGCGGCGATCGCCGAGCTGACCGCGTCCAACGACCGCCCTGCAGATGGAGAACGAGCAGCTACCGCGACGCCACCGGCGCAGCTGGCGTCGCAGATCTGACCTCGCTGCAGGCGGCGGTCGACGCGCTCGGTGCGCAGGCGGCGGTGGATCCCGAGGCCCGCCGGGCGATGGACCGGCTCCCGGCGATCGTCAAATCCAGGGCGATGGGCGGCGGGACGGCGTCGGGCGTCTCGCCTCGGCGCTCGACAGCTCCTTCGCGGCGCCGGACGATACCTTCGGCGTGCTCCGCGATCTGCTCGGCCGGCCTCGAGGACCGCCTCGACCTCGTCCGCACGGGCGTCGAGCGGCGCCAGGCGCTGGCCGCCGCGACGCCGTCGATCTGGCCGGTCGACGGGCTGGCTGTCGTCGCCATTCGGCAGCCGCCGCGACCCGTTCACCGGCGGCGCCGACTTCCATCCCGGCCTCGACATCTCGTCGCCGACTACGGGCGAGCCGGTCCACGCGCCGGCCGACGGCGTCGTCGCCAGCGCCAGCCCGAGCGGCGAACTACGGCAACCTGCTCGTGCTCGACCACGGCTTCGGCATCGTCGACCCGCTTCGGCCACCTGTCGCGGTTCGCGGTCTCGCCGGGCAGTCGCGTCCACGCGCGGCGACGTCATCGGCTACGTCGGCTCCACCGGCCGCTCGACCAGCGCCCACCTGCACTACGAAATCCTGGCTGAACGGCCGGCTGACCAATCCGCTGCGTCTGCTGGCCGCGGCGCTGACGCTCGCCGGCCTCGGCTCCGACGTGGCGCCGGCCGCTTCGCCGACGCGCCGATGCCGCAGTCCAGATCCGACCCGCGCCGCGGCCGTGCGGTGCGCACGTCGTTGTCCGCGATATAATCGACGGATACCCTGACCCGATGCGGTTCCCCTGATGATTGTCGATACACTCCTCGCCAAAGTCATCGGCACGCAGAACGAGCGCGACCTGAAGCGGCTGCGCCCGCTCGTCGCCGCGGTCAACGCCCGCGAGCCGGAGATCGCGCCGCTCACCGACGAGCAGCTGCGCGGCAAGACCGCCGAGTTCCGCGAGCGCCTCGCGGCCGGCGAGACCCTCGACGACCTGCTGCCCGAGGCCTTCGCGGTGGTGCGCGAGGCCGGCCGCCGCGTGCTGAACATGCGGCACTTCGACGTGCAGCTCATCGGCGGCATCGTGCTGCACCGCGGCCGGATCGCCGAGATGAAGACCGGCGAAGGCAAGACGCTGGTCGCCACGCTGCCGGCCTACCTCAACGCGCTCGACGGCAAGGGCGTGCACGTCGTCACGGTCAACGACTACCTGGCCCGCCGCGACTCGGAGTGGATGGGCCGGCTCTACCGCTTCCTCGGCATGACGGTCGGCGTCATCCAGCACGACCTCAACGACCAGGAGCGCCAGGTCGCCTACGCCTGCGACATCACCTACGGCACCAACAACGAGTTCGGCTTCGACTACCTGCGCGACAACATGAAGTTCGACCTCGCGCACTACGTGCAGCGCGGGCACCACTTCGCGATCGTCGACGAGGTCGACAGCATCCTCATCGACGAAGCGCGCACGCCGCTGATCATCTCGGGTCCGGCCGAGGAATCGACCGACCTCTACTACGAGGTCGATCGCATCATCCCGAAGCTCACAGCCGGGCGCCGTCACCCAGCGGCGACGTCAAGGCCGAGGAGCGCGAGGAGCTCGAGAAGACCGGCGACTACATCGTCGACGAGAAGCACAAGACCGTCACGCTGACCGAGAGCGGCATGGCCAAGGCCGAGACAGATGCTCGAGCACCGGCTGCAGCCGGGCGGCCTCTACGACCCGGTCAACATGCCGCTGCTCCACCACATCAACCAGGCGCTGCGCGCCCACACGCTGTTCCAGCTCGACGTCGACTACATGATCAAGGACGGCGGCGTCGTCATCGTCGACGAGTTCACCGGCCGCGCTGATGCCGGGCCGGCGCTGGAGCGACGGCCTGCACCAGGCGGTCGAGGCCAAGGAGAAGGTCAAGATCGAGCGCGAGAACCAGACGCTCGCGACCATCACCTTCCAGAACTACTTCCGCAAGTACAAGAAGCTGTCCGGCATGACCGGCACCGCCGACACCGAGGCGCGAAGAGTTCGACAAGATCTACAAGCTCGACGTCATGGTCGATCCCGACCAACCGCGTGATGCGGCGGATCGAGGAGCCGGACACCGTCTACCGGACCGAGCGCGAGAAGTTCGAAGCGATCGTCGCCGACATCATCGAGCAGCAGCAGGAGCGGACGGCCGGTGCTGGTCGGCACGGTCTCGATCGAGAAGTCGGAGCGGCTCTCGAAGCTGCTCAAGCTGCGCGGCATCAAGCACGTCGTGCTCAACGCCAAGTATCACGCGCAGGAAGCCGAGATCGTCGCCCAGGCCGGGCGCAAGGCGACGGTCACGATCGCCACCAACATGGCCGGCCGCGGCACCGACATCCTGCTCGGCGGCAACGCCGAGTTCATGGCCCGCCAGCAGACGCTCGCCGACGAGATCGCCGAGCGGCTGCCCAAGGGCCGAGGAGAAGTTCGTCGACGACGAGGAGTTCGTCTACTTCTTCCATCTCGACAACTTCTACCGCGTGCCGCGGCCGGACTACGAGCGCATCTTCGACGCGCTCAAGGCGCAGACCGACGCCGAGCACGACGAAGTCGTCGCCGTCGGCGGCCTGCACATCATCGGCACCGAGCGGCACGAGGCGCGCCGCATCGACAACCAGCTGCGCGGCCGCGCCGGCCGTCAGGGCGACCCGGGCTCGTCGCGCTTCTACCTCTCGCTCGAAGACGACCTGATGCGCATCTTCGGCTCCGACCGCATCTCCGGCCTGATGCAGCGGCTCGGCATGGAAGAAGGCGTGCCGATCGAGCACAAGATGGTGACCAACGCCATCGAGCGCGCGCAGAAGCAGGTCGAGGCGCAGAACTTCGCCGTCCGCAAGCACCTGCTCGAGTACGACGACGTGATGAACAAGCAGCGCGAGAGCATCTACGCGCTGCGCCGCGAGCTGCTCGAAGGGCAAGATTCACCTCACCGACGACGAGTCGGTCGACACGCCGCGAGTACCTGCTGACGCTCGCCGAGGAGCTGCTCGACAGCACCGTCGAGACCTACGCCGGCGACGAGGTCGATCCCGAGGAGCGCGACCTCGACGCGCTGCTGCACGGCGGTCGCGCGAGATCTACGGCATCGAGGTCGCCGACCTCGACGGCGTCGATCTCGACGGGCTCGAGCCGACGAGATCACGCGACGCGCTGTGGGCGCCGATCGCTCCAGAAGTACGAGAGCCAAGGAAGGGCTCGTCCCCGCCGAGATCCTGCGGCGCGTCGAGCGCGACATCATGCTGCAGATCGTCGACGCGCAGTGGAAGGATCACCTCTACAGCCTCGACCACCTCAAGGAAGGCATCGGCCTGCGCGGCTACGGCCAGCGCGATCCGCTGGTCGAGTACAAGAAGGAGAGCTTCGCGCTGTTCCAGGCGATGAAGGACCGGGTCGAGGAGGAGATCGTCCGCTACCTGTGGCGGCTGACGCCGGTCGCTCGAGCGACGATCGGCCGCACCAGGCGCCGCTGCGCCCGCCGGCCGCCGCGGCGCGCCGCCGCAGCAGATCACGCTCAACTCACCCGTCCGCCGCGGCCGTCGCCGTTCGGCGCGACTCGGCGCCAGCCGCGCCGGCCGCGGCGCGCGCCGGCGCGGCCGCCGCGCCCGGCGCGCACCGGCGGCGACGACGTCGTCCAGCAGGTCAAGCGCGACGAGCCGAAGGTCGGCCGCAACGACCCGTGCCCGTGCGGCAGCGGCAAGAAGTACAAGAAGTGCCACGGGGCGGCATGACCTGACCAGACGACGCGGCAGCGCCGCGGGGCGCGGCGCGTGACACGTTCATCGACCGAGGGCAGCGGATTTCCGGCTGCCCTTTTTCTCAGAGGGCCTCCATGGACACCCGAACCGACGTTCTGAACGCCGACCAGATCGCCATCGGCCTCGCGACGGCACTGACCTTCGACGACGTGCTGCTGGTGCCGCGGCATTCGCACGGTGCTGCCGAGCCAGGTCGACGTCGCGCTCGTGGCTGACGCGCAACATCCGCGTCAACGTGCCGCTGCTCAGCGCCGCCATGGACACCGTCACCGAGTCGCGGCTGGCCATCGCGATGGCCCAGCAGGGCGGCATCGGCATCATCCACAAGAACCTGTCGATCGAGGAGCAGGCCTCCGAGGTCGACCGCGTCAAGCGCTCGGAGAGCGGCATGATCGTCAACCCGATCACGCTCTCCCCGTCGCAACCGGATCTACGAAGCGCTCGAGCTGATGAAGAAATACCGGATCTCCGGCGTGCCGATCACCGAGGACGGCAGCAAGGAAGGCCGGCTGGTCGGCATCCTGACCAACCGCGATCTGCGCTTCGAGACCAACCTCGATCGGCCGATCGCCGACATCATGACGCGCGACCCGCTGTTCACCGTGCCGGTCGGCACGACGCTCGAGCAGGCGCGCGAGTTCCTGCACCGCCACAAGGTCGAGAAGCTGCTGGTCGTCGACGACCGACTTCATGCTCAAGGGGCTGATCACCGTCAAGGACATCCAGAAGGCTGGTCAAGTACCCGAACGCCGTGCAAGGACAGCCTCGGCCGGCTGCGCGTGCGGCGCGGCCATCGGCGTCGGCAAGGATGCGCTCGCAGCGCGCCGAGGCGCTGGTCGCCGCCGCACGTCGACGTGCTGGTCGTCGACACCGCGCACGGCCATTCGCAGGGCGTGCTCGACATGGTCGCGCGGATCCGCCGGCGAGTTCACCGACGTCGACCTGATCGCCGGCAACGTCGCCACCGCCGAGGCGACCGAGGCGCTGATCGACCTCGGGGTCGACGCGGTCAAGGTCGGCATCGGCGCCGGCTCGATCTGCACGACCCGCGTCGTCGCCGGCATCGGCGTGCCGATGATCACCGCGATCGCCGACTGCGCGCGCGCCGCCGCGCCGCACGACGTGCCGGTCATCGCCGACGGCGGCATCCGCTACTCGGGCGACATCACCAAGGCGATTGCGGTCGGCGCGCAGCGCGCTGATGATCGGCAGCCTGTTCGCCGGCACCGACGAGAGCCCGGGCGAGATGATCCTGTACCAGGGCCGCAGCTTCAAGGAGTATCGCGGCATGGGGTCGATCGGCGCGATGCGCCGCGGCAGCCGCGATCGCTACTTCCAGGACGAGTTCGACCTCGATGGCAGCCCCGAGTCCGGCGAAAAGCTGGTGCCGGAAGGCATCGAGGGCCGCGTCGCGCACAAGGGCAGCGTCGCCGCGATGATCCACCAGCTGGTCGGCGGCCTGCGCGCCGGCATGGGCTACTGCGGCAGCCCGGACATCCCCGACCTGCAGACGCGACGCGAAGCTGATCCGCGTCACCCCGGCCGGGCATCCGCGAGGGCCACGTCCACGACGTGATCATCACCAAGGAAGCGCCGAACTACCGGGTCGAATAGCTACTCAGCGGTCGTCGGGTCGATGATGCCGGTGACGGCCGACACCTTGTTGGCGGGAAAGCCCCCCTGCCGCGCGTGCTCGCGCACCGCCGCCTCGTCCGGCGCAATGTAGACACAATAGATCTTGTCGCCGGTCACGTAGCTCTGCACCCACTGGACGCTGGGCATGCCGTCCAGCACGCCGCACGACTTCTGTGAAATCCCCTGCAGCTCGGCCGGCGTCAGCTTGCCGACGCCGGGAATCTCTCGTTCGATCACGAACTTCGGCATGGCTCGGTCTCCTCTGGGCGGCATCATCCTACGCCGAACGGTTTCCCCCCCGCAAGGTCCCGATGGTGATCGCGCGCAGCAGGTCCCCTTCGTGCTCGAAGGCAATCGTCCAGGCGCCGGGCGGAGGATCGTCCCACCGTTCCGCCCACTCGACCGCCAGGATCCCGGCCGCGGCGAGCTCGTCGAGCCCGAGGTCCGGGACGTCGGCCGGCGCCAGCCGATAGAGGTCGGCGTGATAGAGCGTCACCCGGCCGCGGTACTCCTGCACCAGCGTGAAGGTCGGGCTGGTGACGTCGGCCTCGGATGCGCCCAGGCCGCGCGCCAGACCGCGGACGAAGGCGGTCTTGCCGGCGCCCAGGTCGCCGAAGAGCAGGATCACGTCGCCGGCGGCGACGCGGGCCGCAAACGCCTCGCCGGCCGCGCTGGTCTCGGACTCCCCGGTGGTATGGATGGTACGGGCCGCCGTGCCCTCTGCTCCGCTCATTCGGCCTGACGCTTCACTCGCCGCCGCGCGGTCAGCTCGAGGACCGCGTCACCGAGATGGCCGGCGATGTCGCCGGCGATGAGCGCGACATCCCCGTGGTCCGCTTCGGCGAGGTCGCCGGCGGTGCCGTGCAGGTAGACCGCCAGCTTGCACGCCGCCTCGGCGTCGAGCAGCTGCGCGAACCACGCCGCGATCATGCCGGTCAGCAGGTCGCCGCTGCCGCCGGTCGCCATCCCGGAGTTGCCGGTCAGGTTGATGAAGGCGCGGCCGTCGGGGCCGGCGACGATGGTGCGGTGGCCCTTGAGGACGACGTGGACGCGGTGCGCGGCGGCGAACTCGGTGGCGTGGCGGAGCCGGTCGCGCTGCACCTCCTCGACGCCGATGTTGAGCAGGCGCGCCATTTCGCCGGGATGCGGCGTGATGACGACATCGACGCCGTCGCGGCCGACCAGGCGTTCGGGGTCGCCGGCGAAGGCATTGAGCGCGTCGGCATCGAGCACCAGCGGCACCCCGGCGCGCTCGACCAGACCCTGGACGAAGGCCGCCGTACCCGGGGACTGGCCAAGCCCCGGCCCGACCGCGATGATGTCGGCGTTGATCTCGAGCACCCGCTCGAGCGCCGGGAAATCGATCGTCCCGGCCGGCGTCTCGTCGAGCGGCTCGGTCATGTATTCGGGGGCCAGCGCGGCGACCATCGGCAGGCAGGATCGCGGCGTTGCGATCGTCACCAGCCCGGCGCCGGAGCGCAGCGCGCCCATCGCCGCGAGGTGCGCGGCCCCGGCGCGGCCGAAGCGACCCGGCGACAATCAGGACCCGGCCGAAATCCCCTTTGTGCGACTCGGCGGCCCGGGCCGGCACCAGATCGCGCATGTCGCTCGCGCGTCAGGATCTCGACATGCGGACCCTCGAGGTCGTCGAGGATCGGCAGCGGGATGCCGATGTCGGCGATCACCAGGTCGCCGCCGTGCGCGTCGCCGGGGGGGAGGACCAGCGGCAGCTTCGGGGCGGCAAGCGTCACCGTCATCGATGGCGTCGATCGCCTCACCTTCGACGTCGTGGCTGTCGGCCGACAGCCCGGTCGGCAGATCGATGGCGACGACCGGCACGCCGAGGCCGTTGACGTCGGCGACGACGGTCTCGAGCAGGCCGCTCAGCTGGCCGCGAAAGCCGGTCCCGAGGATCGCGTCGACGAGCAGGTCGCACTCCGACATCTCGCTGAAGTGCAGCTCCCACTCCTGGGCGCTGGTGATCTCCACCACCGTCAGGCCGATCCGGCCGAGCACTTCGAGGTTGATGCGGGCGTCGCCGCGCACCTCGGCGACGCTGCCGAGCAGGAACACCGACGTCTCGACGCCGCGCTGGATCAGCGTCCGGGCGACGACGAAGCCGTCGCCGCCGTTGTTGCCGCGGCCGCAGAGCACGCCGACGTGGCTGGTCGGCGAGATCCTCGAACGCCGCCTCCATCGCCGCGACCGCCTGCCGCCCGGCGTTCTCCATCAGGACGATCGAGGGAATGCCGATCTCGTCGATCGTCCGGCGATCCGCCTCGCGCATCTGCTGAGTGTTGAGCACGCGCATCGGGCCGAGCGTAGCGCGTGTGCTAGACTGCCGTCAACGACGGCACGGGTGTGCCGCCGGCGCCGGCGGAGGCGCAGAGGAGGACGCGCAGCAACGATGCCGATTCGCGGCGCGGTGTACGTCAACGGCCGGATCACGACGGCGGCAGAGGCCGTCATCCCGGTCTACGACCACGGCTTCGTCTATGGCGAAGGGATCTACGAGACGCTCCGCACCTACGGCGGCGCGCCGTTCCTCTACGAGCAGCATGCCGCGCGGCTGCGCGCCTCGGCGGCCCGCCTGGCGCTCGACGTGCCGTTCAGCGACGCCGACCTGCTCGGCTGGATTGGCGAGACGACCGCCGCCGCGGGACCGCTCGAGGAAGCCTACATCCGCGTCCTGCTGACCCGCGGGATTGGCGAGCTGACCTACGACCCGAGGGCGACGCCCGCCCCGTCGCTCGTCATCATCGTCAAGCCGCTCGACGAGACGCCGCCGCGCATCACCCGCGACGGCATCGCGATCGCGCTGGTCTCGATCCTGCGCAACCATCCCGGGTCGGTCGACCCGATCATCAAGTCGAACAACCTGCTGAACAACGCCCTGGCGATGCAGGAGGCGCTCCGCCGCGGCGGCGAAGAAGCGCTGCTGTGCAATTACCGCGGCGAGCTTTCGGAGTGCTCGCAGGCCAACTTCTTCATGGTCCGCGGCGGCGCGGCGCTGACGCCGGGCACGGAAGCGGGTCTCCTCGAAGGCATCACCCGCGGCTTCCTGTTCGCGGTCGGACGGGAGATTGGGGTCGAGGTCCGCGCCGAGACGCTCCGCCCCGAGGATCTGGCGACCGCCGACGAGGCCTTCATCACCAGCACCACCCGCGAGCTGAGCCCCGTCACGACGATAGACCGCCGGCCGATCGGCAGCGGCCGCCCGGGCCCGGTCACGCTCAGGCTGCTCGAGGCCTACCGGCAGCGGGCGCGGCGGATCACCGAGCCGAGCGCCGCCACCGGGGCGTCATGACGCCGGCGCGGCCACCGCCGCGCCAATCCGATACAGCATCTCCCCGGCCCGCGAGACGACGAGATCGCGGCGGCCGGCCCGCGCCCAGGTCGCCGGGTCGATCGTCCCCGGATCGAGGTAGCCGAGATTGATCCGCTCGCAGCGCTCCCGCGGAATCCCGGTGGCGAGCGTGACGCGGATGCGCGGCCGCTCGATGCCGGTGGCGGCGTCGTAGGCGCCGAGCCCCTTGACATGCGTCGAGTGGGCGAGGATGCCCCACGGGTAATCGGCAAACCGGTCCCACTGGGCGAGGAAGTAGTCCCGGCAGTGATAGCCGATCTCGTCGATCAGCCCGCCGTGCACGTAGCTCACCTCGGTGATGTGCGGCGCGTAGATGATCACCTCGCCGCCATCCTCGACGACCGGCTCGGTCTTGTAGGCCCCCTTGGCGCCGGTCCACAGATCGTCGTACATCGCCGGCATCACCGCCAGGACGCGCTCGTAGGGGGCGTCGACGAACAGCACGTGGCGCTGGCGCGAGAGTGCGGCGGCGGCGCGCCACGCCTCGTGCGGATCGCCGCAGAACAGGCCGGCGGTGCCGTCGTGGGTGACGACCAGCGCCAGCAGGGACAGCGGCGTCGGCAGCAGCGCCGCCGCCCGATCGATGATCGCCCGCACCGGCGTGTCGATCGTCCCGATGACGTCCGAGCTGGTGATGAGCGCCCCCAGCCAGTGCGTGAAGTGGATGATGTCGGGCGCGGCAATCCCCGGGAACAAGTACTTCGTCCCGCCGGAGAAGCCGACGACCTCGTGCGGGAACACCGGCCCGCAGATGATCAGGTGGTCGTACTCGGTCGCGAGGCGGTTGAGCGCGACCGGCACGTCGCGGCTGAGGCGGCCTCCGGTCACGGCCTCGACCACTCCCGCCGGAATCGTCCCGAGCGCGACGAACGTCGCCGGGTCGTCCCAGCGGTGATTGAAGATCCGGCGCGCGCCGAAGGCGCCGTCGACGACCGGCCGGCCGACGAGCGCGCTCAGCTGGCGGTCGTCCATCGGTGAATGCGTCCCGAGCGCGACCAGGAAGTCGAGCGCCGCGACCCGGCTGCCCAGTTCCGCTTCCAGGATCTCGACCATCAGCGGCAGCGGCATCGTCCGCGTCCCGTCCGGGACGAGGACGAGCACGCGGCGGCCGTCGACCGGCAGCGCCGCCAGCCCCGCGGCGGCGATGCGGCGGATCTCCGCGGGGCTCAAATACCCTTCGCCAACCCCGCGGCCGGTGACCGTCATGCCCTCACCTCGTTCCCCCGCTTCGGGCGATCTCCTGCAGTTCCGCGTTCGTCCACGGCCGCGTCCGCGTGCTCGTCAGCGCCCGCACCGACGTGACGAGCGCCGGATCGACCGGCGAGCCGTCCTGGCCCCACTCGCGGCGGATGTAGGTGAGGACGCCGGCGACCTGTTCGTCCGACAGGACCGATCCGACGGGCGGCATCAGGCCGATTGGCCCCTCCTTGCCGTTCATCAGGATGCGCACCGGGACCTCGGCGGGCGCCAGCGCCAGGGGCGATCCGACCAGGCTTGGCGCCAGCTTCTCCTGGCCGCGGCCGTCCGGCTGGTGGCACGACTGGCAGATGTTCCGGTAGACCTCCTGGCCGGCATTGAAGCGCGTCTGCTCCGTGGCGCTGAGCGGCGGGATCGGCGCCGCCGCACCCGGCTTGCCCGGCCACTCGACGCGGGCCATGATGGCGGCCGCACGGGGGCCGAGCTCGTCCGGATTCTTCGCCAGCGCCGCCAGCGACGTCGGCTCACGGCTCAGCCGCACGAACCGCCGGACCGGTGCCGGCCTGGCCTCCTGCGGGAACGCATACGCCCCTCCCGGACCGCCGCGCGCGCCGGCACACGTCGGACACGGCGGCGCCGGCAGCGCCGCGCCGCGGCGTCCGGACGGCGTCCCTGGCATCGCCGCGCCGAGCACGGAGACTTCGGCGCCGCGCAGCAGCGCGGCGCGCTGCCACTTCGGCCGCGCCGCCTCCGCCACCCACCCGAAGAGCGACTGGATCGCGACGTCCTGGCCGCCGCGCACCAGGGTCGCCGCCAGCATCGTGATCGCGGCGTCGCGCTGCGGTGTCTGATCGGCCGAGGCCCGCAGCAGCTTGTCGAGCGCCACGCCTTCGCTGCCGCGCAGCCCGCTGAGCGCCGCGTCGAGCGTGATCGGGTCGTCGGCGTGCCGCTCGAGCAATGTCACGATCGCGGACTCGCGCGCCCCCGCCGGCAGCGCGCCGAGCGAGGCGGCCAGCTGCTGCCGCACCGCCCAGTCCGGGTCGTCCAGCCGCTTCAGGACGGCAGCCTGCACCGGGTGGCTGGCCATCCCCAGCCATCGCTCGGCGAGGCGGACCCCCGCCACCCGCACCTCGCGCGCCGGATCCTCGAGCGCCGCCGTCACCTGCGCAGGCTCGATCGCGTCGATGCCGTCGAGCGTCCACAGCGCATGGAGGCGGACCCGCCAGTCCTCCGCCGCCGCCAGCTTGACGAGCGCCGGCGCCACCGACTTGTCGCCGCGCTCGACCAGAATGCGCTGCGCCGTATCACGCCACCAGCCGTTGGGGTGCGACAGCGTCTCGACGAGCTGCGCCGCGGAGGCGTCGGCGAGACGCTTGCCGTCGCGCTCGGTACGTGTCGTGGACGACGCGGTAGATCCGCCCCATCCCGGTCGGCTGCTCGAGCCGGTTGGTGAGGATGTGGTCGCGCAGGTACTCGGTGATGTCGGCGCGCTGCTGAATCACGCCGCGGTACATGTCGACGATGTAGAGCGTGCCGTCGGGGGCGTTCGAGAGCCACACGGGACGGAATCGCTCGTCGGTCGAGGTCAGGAACTCCCCTTTCTCGTAAGCCTTCCGCGCCGTCAACGTCGTGCCGTCGTCGTTGATGATGATGCGGCTGACGAGATTCGCGGCCGGCTCGGCGACGAACATGTTGCCGCGGAGCTCGGCCGGAAGCCGATCGCCGCGGTAGACCAGCGGCGCGCAGACCGACGTGAAGTGGAAGAGCGTCCCGTCGGGCCGATCGATGCCGAGCTGGTAGGCGCGGTTGGTCCCCGGGTTCGGGCGCGCCGGCCAGACCACGTTGACGAGGTTCTCGTCGTCGCGGAGCGCTTCATAGCTGCCGCGGGTGCGCAGCAGGTTGGGGTTGCGCAGGTAGTACGGCGTCGGGACGAAGTCGACGTGCACGGACGACTCGTTGGTGTTGCGGTAGACCCGGCCGGCGTCATCGTGCGTCGCGCCCCACTCCCCGCGGGTCAGCGTCTTCTGGACCTCGAAGCGGCCGTTCTTGAAGCGCAGATAGATGTCGCTGTCGGCCGTGTTCATCCAGTTGTCGAGGCCCCAGTCGAAGTCGTTGGCGTTCTGCTCGACGCGGGCCTCGCGGCGGCCGTACTGATCGGTGATGCTCTCCTTCGTGTCCATGCGGAGATCGCCGTTGGTGTCGTGCATCAGCCAGGCGTTCGGCGGCTCCGCGACCAGGACGCCGTGCTCCAGCACCTTCAGCGATCGGGCGAGGACCAGGCCGTCGGCGAACACGGTGCGCTTGTCCATCCGGCCGTCGTGGTCCGTGTCCTCGAGCACGACAACCTTGCCGACCGGCTCCATGAAGGGCTCGGGCGCGGCGAGGTTCGGCACGAAGCCCGGCATCTCGACGACCCAGAGCCGCCCCTGGGGGTCCCAGTCCATGACGATCGGATCGTGGACCAGCGGCTCGCTGGCGACGAGCTCGAGGTGATAGCCGGGCGGCATCGCGAACGTCTTCATCGCCTCCGCGGGCGACAGCGCCGGCGATCCGTCCGGCCCCTTCTGGACCGGCGGCGGCCACTGGCCGCTCGACGCGCCCTGGTAGCCGAACGCGGTGACAGCCGTCGTGGCGACAGCCAGCGCGGTGATTCGAAACCTGGCAAAAGGCATCTCTTCGCGGTCCTCAGGAAAGGAGTGAAAGGGCGGCCGACTTCATCCGGCCGCCGCTTCCGCTCATGATACGCGTCAGGACGGGCTGGTGTCATGTCGCCGCGCGGCGTCAAGATCGAGGCGATCGAACGCCCCGGGGTCGCCGAGAAACGCGACGCCAAACGGGGCGGCGTTTACCGAGCCCAACGCGATCTCGCCGCGCTCGATGTTGAGCGCCGTGAGTCCGCCGGCCCGGCGCCGGTAGAGATTGCCGTGCGCCGCGGCGGCGGCGGCTTGCCAGGCCTCGGGGAGCATGTGCAGACCCCGGTAATAGTGGTGACCGTTCCGCTCGACGTGCCGGATTCCGAGGAGCGCCGTCATGGCGAGATCCTGCAGCAGGGCGACCGGGCCGAGATTGCACAGATCCTCCCCGGTCAGCAGCCCGGGCTGCCCGGCCTCGCGGCGCGCCGCGAGCAGCGCGGCGTTGGCCAGCCCCTTCACGATCCCCTTGCAGTTCTTGTGGCTGGCGCCGTCGTAGCCGAGCGCCAGTGCGCGCGGCAGGTCGGCAAGGGCGCCGTCCGATTCGTCGATGATGACGCGCGGCCGATCCGGCCAGGCGCCGAGAGCGCGGCCGGCGGCCGGGTCGAGCGCGCCGCTGCGGTGGACGGGCTGCTCGACCAGCAGCACGCGCCGTGACAGATCACGAAGGGCCGGCGCCGTCAGCACGCGTTCCCAGAAGAGGCGGAACGAGTCGAAGTCGGGATAGTTCTCGTTGCCGTCGAGGGTGACAAAGTAGTCCTCGCCGGTCGCGGTGCCGAGCACGCCAGCCAGGCGCGTCAGCCGCTCGAGGTCCCGGGGTTCGACCCCGGTCAGCTTGATCTTGAAATACCGCAGGCCGTAGCTCCGGATCGAGGTCTCGAGGTCCTGCGGAAGACCGTCGTCAACGCGCTCCTCGGGCGCGATGTCGGACGGCACGAGCGGGTCGCCAAGTCCGATGGTATGACGTACGAAGCAGCTCGGGAGCGGTTCGGCCGGGAGCGCCGCACGGAGATCGGCGACCGGGCCGCGGCCGAGCGTCTCGAGCCGCAGATCGAGGCGCCCGCTCCGCACCATCCGGTGGAGCGGCTGCGCGGTGGCCCGGCACAGCCCGTCGACGACGGCGCGCTCGACCAGGCTGACGCCCAGTCCGGCGAGCAGTGGCGGGATGCCCTGCGCCTCCGCCCACCGCGCCTGGACGGCGTCGACGTCGCGCCACCACTCGTAGAAGCTGCGCGGCTCGGCGCCGGCCTCCGCCGCGGTCACCGCCGCGTGCCGGATCACGCGCAGCATCTCCGGCAGGTCTTCCGCAAAGGTCGTCTCCGGATCCTTCGTGAACCACTTCGGCGGCAGCCCCTCCGCGGCGAGCCCCGGCGACGCCGCCCCGCCGGTCCGCACCAGCGTCCGCACGAACACATGCGGGACGTCGGTCATCGAGGCGATGCCGTAGCGGAACGGGAAGCGCGTGCGCGCGTGCAGGACGAAGGCCTCGAACGGCCCGACCGTCAGCAGATCGATCACGGCCGCTCCGTCCGCCCCAGGTACAAATCCCGCCCCGCCGCCAGCGCGCGCATCTTCCGGTCGGCGACCGTACGCTTCAGCATCCAGAAGCCGCAGTCGGGGTGCACATAACGAATCCGGCCCGGTCCGAGCACCCGCGCCGCCCGTTCCAGGGACGCCGCGACCTCGTCGGCGGTCTCGACGTGATTGACCTTGATATCGACCGCGCCGACGCCGATGCCGATCGACGCGTCGATCTCCTTGAGCGCATCCAGATCCGCCGCCGGGCGATGGGCAAGCTCGAGGACGAGGTGATCGGTCCGCAGGCTGTTCAGAAACCCGAGCAGGGGCGCCCACCCGCCGCGCTGAATCGTCTGGCCGCCGTAGTTGCCAAAGCAGAAGTGCACCGCCTTCTGTCCACGCACCGCGTCGAGCACCTGGTTGATCGCCTCCGCCGCCAGCGGCGCGTCCTCCGGATTCCCGGGAATATTGGCTTCGTCGATCTGCACGCAGGCGCACTCGAGATCGGCGACCTGGGTCGCCAGGACGTCGGCAATCGCCAGGGTGAGGCGCTCGAACGAGTGGTAGTGCTGATCGAGCAGCGTGCGCGCCAGCATGTAGGGACTCGTCAGCGTGAACTTGAAGGCGCCGCCGGCGACCGCTGACGCCCTGGCGCAGTCGTCCGGCATGTTGAGCGCCCCTTCGGTGACCGGCCCGACCACCACCCCGGCGGGCCGGCTGCGGAACCGCATCTCGGTCTTCGCCCGGAACGCCGCCGCGTCGAGGCGGCCGACCCTGGTGCGGATGCCGGCGAGCGGCCGGACGAAGTAATCGATCATCCCGTTCGTGTCCGGATGATTGACGTCGAAGCGGTAGAGCTCGCCGTCGGTGGGCAGGTCGATGCCGGCCTGCCGCTGCAGATTGAAGACGACGCGCGTCGCATCGACGAGCGCCTGCTCGCCGGACGCCGCCGCCAGCCATTCCGGCACCGGATAGGACCCGACCGTGGTCGTCAGAATCGAAGGGCGTGAGGAGGCCATGCCGACAGGATAGCCCGATCGGGCCCCGCCCTCCGCCCGGGTTCCGGTGTGAGAACCAATCCGGTAGAATGGCGCCCGAGATGAGATTCGCGATCTGCAACGAACAGTTCGAGGGCTGGAGCTTCGAGCGGGTCTGCGGCGGCGTCGCCGGGCTGGGCTACCAGGGGCTCGAAGTCGCCCCGTTCACTCTCGCCCCGCGCATCACCGATGTCTCTCCGCAGCAGCGCGCGGAGTTGCGCCTCCAGGCGGACGATGCCGGAGTGCAGATCATCGGGTTGCACTGGCTGCTGGCGAAGACCGAGGGGCTGTACCTGACGTCGCCGGATCCGGCGGTGCGGCAGCGGACCGCCGAGTATCTCAAGTCCCTTGCCGAAGCCTGCCACGATCTCGGCGGAACGGTGCTGGTCTTCGGCTCGCCGAAGCAGCGCTCGCTGCTCCCGGGCGTCACGAGCGAGCAGGCCTATGCGTGGGCGGCCGAGACGTTCCGCGCCGCGATGCCGGCGCTGGCCGACTGCGGCGTGACGCTGTGCATGGAGCCGCTGTCGCCGGCCGAAACCGACTTCGTGAATACCTGCGCCGACGCGGCGCGGCTGGCCGGGATGGTGGACGACCGGCACTTCGTCCTCCATCTCGACGTCAAGGCGATGTCGAGCGAGGCGGAGTCCGTGCCAGATTTGATCCGCCGCTATGGTTCCCGCGCCGGTCATTTTCACGCCAACGACGTCAACCTGCGCGGTCCAGGCATGGGGGACGTCGACTTCGTCCCGATCTTCCGCGCGCTCCGCGGCACCGGCTACAACGGCTGGGTCTCGGTCGAGGTCTTCGACTACACCCCGGATCCGGAAACCATCGCCCGGGTCAGCATCGAGTACATGCAGCGGTCGCTCGCCGCCGCGCGCGGCTGAAAACCGCTACCCGCTGCCCGCTGCCCGCTGCCGCTGGCAATGGGCAGATCGCTAGAGCCCGAGCGCCCGCCGCGGGTTATCGACAGTCAGCTTGCGGACGGCGTCAGGCGAAAGACCAAGTGCCGCGCGCAGGTTGCCGGCGCTCTGCCGCATCGTCACGGCCGAACCGATGAAGTGCGACCGGTCCGGCGCCCGCGGCACCATGTCGTCGTCGACCACCACTTCCCGCCGCCCGAGCGTATAGCGGCCGGGGCCGAGCCCGGCCGGCGCAATCGCGTCACTCACCACGATCGACCGATCCGGATCGGCCAGCCGCAGGTAGTTGCCCAGCGCGAAGAACGGCACGTGGGCGCCGTCGGCGATGAAGGTCAGCCACAGCTCGCCCGACAGGCTGAGGACGCGCTGGATGATGCTGTCGTGGCGGTGCAGCTGCATCGGACAGCCGTTGCCGAGGTGCGTGAACATCGACAATCCCGCGTCGATCGACGCGCGCAGCTCGTCGAGCGACGCGTTCGAGTGGCCGGCGGCGACCCGGATGCCGCGGCGCGACAGCAGGCCCGTCACCCGTCCGCCGGGATCGGACTCCGGCGCCAGCGTCACGATCCGCGCCAGGCCGCCGGCCGCGTCGAGCAGCCGCTGCATCGCGTCGACGTCCGCGGGCTGAATCGCGTCGAGCGGGTGTGCGCCGCGGTAGCCGTCGGCGGGATTCAGGAACGGCCCCTCGATGTGGAGCCCAGGCACGAGCCGCGCCGCCAGTGGATCGGCCTCGCGCCAGCGCACCAGCGCGGCGAGCCGGCTGCACATCGCCGGGAGCGCGTCGGTGATGACCGTCGGCAGGAACGCCGCCACGCCGTCGGCGGCGAGCCGCTCGCAGGCGTGATGAAACTGATCGGCCGTGAGCCCGTCGCGGTTGAAGTCGACGCCGGCGTAGCCGTTCAGCTGAAGATCGACGAAGCCTTCGGGCTCGATCATCGCGGCTGGCCGCCCCGCCCCGCCGGGTCGAGCGCCTGCAGCTCCGGATTCGTCCACGGCCGCGTCCGGCCGGCTGTCGCGGTCCGCACGTCCTTGACGAGCGCGGGATCGACCGCGCTGCTGCCGTTACCCCACTGACGCCGGACGTAGGTCAGCGCGCCGGCAATCTGGTCGTCGGTCAGCCCGGCGCCAAGCGGCGGCATCAGCCCGATCTCCCCTTCCTTGCCGTTCAGCAGGATGCGGATCGGGATTTCGGGCGCGGCGAGCGCGAGAGAGGACCCGACGAGACTCGGCGCCAGCTTCTCCCGGCCGCGGCCATCCTCCTGATGGCAGGCGCTGCACAGGCTGGTATAGACGCCCTGGCCTTCGGTCCGCAGCGCTTCCTGGGCCGACGTCAGCGGCGGCGGCGCCGGCGCCTCACCCTTCGCCGCCGGTTTTCCCGGCCACGTCATGCGGCCCAGCAGCGCCGCAGCGCGCGCGGCCATCTCGCCGCGTCCGCCGGCGAGCGCCGCCAGCGCCTGCGGCTCCGTCTCGAGCGCCAGCGGGGCGCCGCCGCGCCCGCGGCCGCCGCCGGCCCCCGCCGTCGGCAAGGCACCGGGAAACGCTCTCGCCCCGCCGGGGCCGCCGCGCCCGCCGGGCGCCGACGCGGCTACCGGGGCGGCCGCCGGGCGGGGCGGCGGGGCCCCCGGCAGCGGCTTGCCGGCCAGAGCCGCCTCGACGCCGCCGAGCAATGCCTCGCGCTGCCACAGCGGCCGGCCCTCCTTCGCCACCTCGCCGAAGATCTGCTGGACCGGCTGATCCCGGCCGCCCTTGACGATCGTCGCCGCCAGCGTCGTGATGGCGGCCGTCCGCTCCGGGGTCGCGTCGGCCGGCTGCAGCAGCCGCTCGAGGACAGCCGTTTCGTCGCCGGCGATCCCGCTCAGCACGGCATCGACGGTGAGTGGATCCGAGCCGAAGCGCTCGAGCAGCGTCACCATCGCCGACTGCCGGGTGGGCGTTCCCGGCGGCAGCTCCCCGATGGTCGCGGCCAGCTGATGGCGAACCGCCCAGTCCGGATCCGAGAGCTTCTTGAGCACCGCCGCCTGCATCGCCCCGTCGCGCCGCAGCCAGCGCTCCGAGAGCTGCAGCGCCGCGACGCGGACGTCGCGCGATCGGTCGTCGAGGGCGCGCAGCACCGTCGCCGGCTCGATGGCGTCGACGCCGTCGAGCGTCCAGAGCGCATGCAGACGCGTCCGCCAGTCCGGCGCCTTCTCCGCCTTCGCCTTCAGCGCCGGGGCGACCGCGCGGGCGCCGCGCTCGACGAGCAGCCGCTGTGCCGTATCCCGCCGCCAGCCGTTCGGGTGATCGAGGACGTCGACCAGCTGGGCGAGGCTCTTCTTTGCCAGGGCCGGCGGACCGTCGCGCTTCGTCCCATCGTGCACGACCCGGTAAATCCGTCCATGGCCGCTCGGCTGATCCAGCTTGCGGGAAAGGATCTGGTCCCTGAGATACTCGGTGATGAACCCCTTGTCCTGGATGATGCCGTGATAGGCATCGACGATGTAGAGGGTGCCGTCGGGGGCGTTGGAAAGATAAACGGGGCGGAAGCGTTCGTCGGTCGACGCCAGAAACTCCGCCCCCTCGTATGCTTTCTTCGATTCGAGCGTGGTCCCGTTGTCGCTGACGATCAGGCGGCTGACGAGGTTGGCGGCCGGTTCGGCGACGAAGACGTTGCCATTCAGTTCGGCCGGCAGGCGATCGCCGCGGTAGACGGTCGGCGCGCACACCGAGGTGAACCGGGCCAGCCGGCCGTCGGACTGCAGGATGCCGTCCTGATAGCCGCGGTTGACCCCCGGCGTCGGGCGCACCGGCCAGACCCGGTTGATCTCGGGATTCTGCAGCGATTCGTAGCTGCCCCGGGTGCGGAGCAGGCTCGGATTCCGCATGAAATAGCGCGCCGGCAGCAGGTCGACGAACAGCGCCTGCTCGTTGGTGTTCCGGTAGATCCGACCGGCATCGTCCTGGCTGGCGCCCCACTGGCCGCGGGCGAGCGTCGGCTGGTAGTCGAACCGGCCGTCCTTGAGGCGCAGGTAGCCGTTGTGCTCGGAGGTGTACATCCAGTTGTCGAGCGCCCAGGTCAGGCTGTTGGCGTTGTGCTCGACATTGGCCATTTCGGTGCCGTAGGTGTTGACGACGAGCTCTTTGGAGTCCGAGACCAGGTCGCCGTTGGTGTCCCGGGCGAGCCAGAGGTTCGGCGGCTCGCCGATGAGGACGCCGTGGTCGAGGACCTTGAGCGCGCGCGGCTGGACCAGGCCGTCCATGAAGACCGTCTTCTTGTCCATCTTGCCGTCGCCGTCGGTGTCCTCGAGGACGACTGACGCGGCCGAGCGGGGCGCGCTCGTCGGTGGCGGAGAGATCGCGCATGTAGCCGCGCGCCTCGATCACCCAGAGCCGGCCGTCGGCGTCCCAGTCGATGAGAATCGGCTCTTCGAATCATCGGCTCGCTGGCGACGAGCTCGACGTGATAGCCGGGAGGCATGAAGAAGGTCTTCATCTCCTGCTCCGGCGTCAGGACCGGTGAATCCGCCGACACCGGCTGCAGGCCCGGGGGCCATGGCCGCGGCTGCTGGAAGCCATGGCCGGTCGCGACGATGAGGGCACAGAGCAACGCGGCGAGCGAGGTTCGTTTGAGCATCATGTGTTCCGTGTCCCGCGGTCTGCGGAGCGTCGCGGGACGCTCCCGACGGTTCAGTTCCAACGAGGAATCGGGCCGCTGACGCTGTAGGCTGTAGAATGGCCGCCGGCGGTGCGCGGTCGGCGCCCGCCGGAGAAACAGCGCAGGTCCCCGATGAATTATCGCCTGAAACTATGGATTGGTGCGGCGGCCGCCGCGGCGCTGTCGGCGCTGCCGGCTGGCGCCCAGGCGCCGCGGCCGAATCAGCCGCGCGCCGGCGTCGGTCCGGCGGACCGCATGGTCGTCGAGCCGGCGGCGGCCGATCGCGGCCGGAAAGTCTGGGCTGCTGAATGCATCACCTGCCACGGGTCGAAGGCCCGCGGCAGCGACACCGCGCCGAGCCTGCTCCGGTCGCTGGTCGTCCTGAAGGACCGCTACGGCAGCGAGCTCGGCCCGTTCCTCAAGAAGGGGCACCCGACGCAAAGCGGTACGCCAAGCGCCGCGCTGACCGACGCGCAGATCGCCGACCTGTCGCATCTTCTCCGCCGGCAAATTGAAGACACCTTCCGGGGCGCCGACCCCTTCACCGAAGGCGACATTCTGGTGGGTAATCCGGCCGCCGGGGCGGCCTACTTCAACGGCCCCGGCAGATGTGCGACCTGCCATACCGCGACGACGCTGGGTCTGGCCGGCGTCGGCAGCCGCCTGAGCCCGGTCGAAATCCAGCAGCGGATGCTGTTCCCGGGCGGGCGCGGCGGGCGCGGACGAAGCGGCCCCAGCCCGACCGACGTCACGGTGACCCTCACGCCGTCCGCCGGGCCGGCGCTGTCGGGCATCCTGGTGGAAATGGATGATGCCTTCGTCACTTTCCGGGACTCCTCCGGCGCCATCCGCGTCGTCCGCCGGACGCCGGGCCTGAAGATCGTCACGGACGACCCGCTGCAGGCGCACCACGACCTGCTCGATCGCCTCACCGACACCGAGATGCACGATCTGGTGGCCCATCTGGAGACGATGAAGTGAAGCGTTTCTGTCTGATCGCGGCGGCGCTGTGGCTCGGGGCGGCGAGTGCCGCTGCCCAGGGCGGACTGGAGCCGGGGAAGCTTTTGGCGCCGGGCACCGACGCCTGGCCGACCTACAACGGCGACTACTCGGGCCGGCGCTTCAGTCCGCTCGACCACCATCACCGACGCGAACGTCAAGGCGCTGAGCCTGGCCTGGATCCACAGCCATCACCGGGCCGGTGCTGGCGGTCAAGGCCACGCCGCTGATGATCGACGGCGTCCTCTACTTCTCGACGCCGGATCACTGCCTATGCGATCGAAGCGCGGACCGGGCGCGAGCTCTGGCACTACATCTGGGCGTCCAAGGGCGGCAACCACCTCGGCAACCGCGGCATGGCGGCGCTCGGCGAGACCGTCTACTTCGAGACCCCCGACTGCCATCTCGTCGCGCTCGACATGAAGACCGGCAAGGAGAGCTGGGACAAGGAGATCTGCAACCTCGAGCAGTTCTACTACGGTTCGGTCGCGCCGGTCGTGGTCAAGCACCACGTCATCACCGGCGTCAGCGGCGACGACATGGACAACCCGGGCTATCTCGAGGCCCACGACCCCGCCACCGGCGAGTGCAGTGGCGCTGGTACTCGGTCCCGCAGAAGCGTCGACGAGCCCGGGTCCGAGACCTGGCCGAACGTCGAAGACGGCGCAGCACGGCGGCGGGATGACCTGGCAGCCGGTCACCTACGACCCGGCGCTCAACCTGATGTACGTCACGACCGGCAATCCGCAGCCGGTCATGGCCGAGAAGAACCGCACAGGCGACAACCTCTTCACCGCCTCGATCGTCGCGCTCAACGCGGACACCGGGAAGATGGTCTGGTACTTCCAGTCCTCGCCCCACGACACCCACGACTGGGACGGCAACGCAGACGGCGGTGCTCATCGACGGCACCATCGACGGCCAGCCGCGGAAACTGATCGCGCAGGCGTCGCGCAACGGCCACTTCTTCGTGCTCGATCGCGCCACCGGCAAGGCCATCGTCTCGACCGAGTTCGTCAAGACCAACTGGTCGCTCGGCTACGACAAGCGCGGCCAGCCGATCCCGAATCCCGAGAAGCGGCCGCAGATCGCCGGCGCGCTGGTCTCCCCCAACCAGGGCGGCGGCACGAACTGGTATCCGCCCAGCTTCAGCCCGAAGACCGGCCTTTTCTATGTCAATGCCACCCGCGCCTGTACAGCGTGTTCTATCATCTACGACCCGAGCGACAACCCGGCGGGCTGGGGCGGCACCGACCGCGGCGGCTACTCCGAGTCCATGCTCCAGGCGATCGACTACGCGACCGGCAAGATCCGCTGGAGCCATCCCTGGCAGAGCGGCGGCCGACCGGCATCCTCAGACCGCCGGCAACGTGCTGTTCACCGGCGGCTCGGCAGGGTTCACCGCGCTCAACGCGACCACCGGCGAGTCGCTGTGGGCGTCGCGGCTGCCGAGCGCCGTCACCAACGGGCCGATCACCTACGAGCTCGACGGCCTCCAGTACGTCGTCGTCGCGGCCGGCAACTCGATTGCGGCATTCGTGCTCAACAAGTAACGCGCCCCGGGCGCCATCTTCACCGAGGACAGACTCATGATGTATACGCGACGCGAACTGGGAAAGCTGGCGCTGGCGACGCTGCCGGCGGCACGGCTGGCGACGGGACCGCTGGCCGTGCTCGACGCCGCCGCCGCAAAGCCCGATTCGAAGGTGAAGGGTGTGCAGATCGGCCTGAACGTCCCTTACGACTTCGGCAACAACCTGATGAGCGGCGACGAGGTGCTCGACAACTGCCTCAAGCTCGATGTCAGCGCGGTCGAACTGCGATCCCAGCCGATCGAACAGTTCATGGGCGTCCCGCCCGCCCTCCTCGCCGGCCCCGGCCGGGGGCAGCAGACGCCCGAACAGATCGAAGCGCGCAAGACGGCCGCCGCGGACCTCAGCAAGTGGCGGACGTCGGCGCCCCTGGCGAAGGCGCGGGAGTTCCGGAAGAAGTACGAGGACGCCGGCGTCCTCATCCAGATCCTGAAGTTCGACAACATCCTGGCGTTCCCGGACGACGTCCTCGACTATGGGTTCGAGCTGGCCAAGGCCGTCGGCGCCGGCGCGATTTCCTGCGAGCTGCCGGTCGACCAGGTCGCCGCCGCGAAGCGCCTCGGGCAGTTCGCCGACAAGCACAAGATCATGATCGGTTTCCACGGCCATGCGACGATGACCCCGGCGATCTGGGAGCAGGCGTTCACCTACGCGAAATACAACGGCGCGAACCTCGACATCGGGCACTTCATCGGCGGCAACAAGACCTCGCCGGTGCCGTTCCTGAAGCAGCATCACGACCGCGATCACCCACGTCCACGTCAAGGACAAGACCTTCGCCGACGCGAACGTGCCGTTCGGCAAAGGGGACACGCCGATCGTCGAGGTGCTGCAGGTGATCCGCGACAACAAGTGGCCGATCCAGGCGACGATCGAGTTCGAGTATCCGATCCCGGCGGGATCGGACCGCATGACCGAAATCGCCAAGAGTGTCGACTATTGCCGGAAGGCGCTGCTCGCCTGACAAATCGGTAGGGCTTCCACTGGAGCGCGGGCAGCGGGAGCGGGAAGCTGGGAGCTGGGAGCGGGAAGCGGGAAGCGGGAAGCGGGAAGCGGGAAGCGGGAAGCTGGGAGCTGGGAGCTGGGAGCCGACAGTAATGCGTCAGATATCGATTGCTGTGGTGGCGGTAGCGGTGGCGGCGGTCAGCGCAGTCGGGGGCCTGGCCGCCAGGCAGCGGGAGCTGCGCACCCTGGACACGCCTTACCCGCCGCCGGCGTACGCGTCCGCGGCGGAGTGGAAGACTCGCGCCGGCTACCTGCGCCAGCACATCCTCGAGTCGGCGGGGCTGCTGCCGATGCCGGAACGGACGCCGCTGCGGCCGGTCGTGTTCGGCGACGTGAAGCACGACGACTACGTCGTCTCGAAGGTCTACTTCGAGAGCCTGCCCGGCTTCTATGTGACCGGCAACCTCTACCGGCCGACCGCGCCGGGGCCGTTTCCCGCGGTGCTCTCGCCGCACGGGCACTGGGCGTACGGCCGGCTCGAGAACACACCGCTCGTCTCGGCTCCGGGCCGCGCCATCAACCTCGCCCGGCAGGGCTACGTCGTCTTCACCTACGACATGATCGGCTACAACGACAGCCGGCAGCTGACGCATACCTTCGGCGGCCAGCGGGAAGCGCTGTGGGGCCTGAGTCTCGCCGGCCTGCAGCTGTGGAACTCGATCCGCTCGCTCGACTTCCTCGAATCACTGTCCTACGTGCGGCGTGACGCGATTGGCGTTACCGGTGAATCGGGCGGCGGCACGCAGACCTTCCTGCTCGCGGCGGTCGACGACCGGGTGGCGGTCGCGGCGCCGGTCAACATGATCTCGCTGCACATGCAGGGAGGCTGCCTGTGCGAGAACCTGCCCGGGCTGCGGCTCGACACCAACAACGTCGAGATTGCCGCGACGATCGCGCCGCGGCCGCTGCTGATGGTGTCGGCGACGGGTGACTGGACCGCCGATACGCTCGAGAAGGAATATCCCGCGGTGCGCCGGATCTACGCCCTGCTCGGGGCGGAGGACAAGGTCCACGCGGTCCGGATCCGCGCCGAGCACAACTACAACCGCGAATCGCGCGAGGCGATGTACGCCTGGATGGCGCGATGGCTGCAGCACGCGCCGGCCGACGTGACGCGGCCGGAACGGAATTTCACGCCGGATCCGCTGCCCGACCTGCTCGTGTTCCATGACCGCGCGCTCCCCGCCGGCGCCCGGACGGCCGCCGGCGTCACGACGGAATGGATCGCCGCCGCCACCCGCCAGCTGGACGCGACGCCGCCCGCGACCCTCGCACTGGCGCTGCGCCATGCGCTGGGCTACGGCGATCGTCCGGCACCCGCGGCGACGACCGCAGGACGGAGCTCGCGGACCGTGCTGCTCGGCGCCGCCGATCGCGAGCTCGAAGCGCAGCTGCAGAAGGCCGGGTTCACCGTCCAGACGATTCCGTTCACGACCATCGACGCCGGCGCGGCGACGACAATCAAGCACTTCGAGACCTACAACCGCACCCCGGCCGCAGAGCGCACCGCCGACATCGTCGCGGCGCTGGAGGCGCACCCCGGCGCGGCGGTCGTCGCCAGCGGCGATGCGGCGCTGGCGGCGCTGCTCGCCGGGGCCGTGGTGCCGATTCGCGCCGCGGTGCTGGACGTCGACCGCTTCGATACCGCCAGCGATGCCGACTATCTCGCCCACCTCTACGTCCCCGGCCTCAGGCGCGCCGGGGCGCTGCAGACCGCCGCCACGGCGGCGGCGGGCACCGTCGTCATCCACGACGCCGGCCCTCGCTTCGCGGTGCGTGGTCCTCGCGTCGAGGCCGCGCCGCTCAGCCCGGCCGAGATCGCCGCCGCGCTCCGCACCGCCATGCCATGAGCATCCGGCGGGACCGCCTATAATGATTGGACCACCTCTGATCGCGCCTACGCGCCAGGAGTTCCCCATGCGCCTTGTGTCCCTCCGTCCGGTCCGCCACGTCGCCGGTGCCGCCGCCGCGCTGCTGACGATTGCCTGCCTCGCCGCGCCGGCGCTGCGGGCCCAGACGAAAGCCCCGTCGACCGGCGCCGCGGCCCCGAACACATTGACGGCCGCGGAGAAGTCCGCCGGCTGGACGCTGCTGTTCGACGGCCGGTCGACGAACGGCTGGCGCGGCTTCAACGCCGAGAGCTTCCCCGCCGCCGGCTGGGCCGTCGAGGACGGCGCTCTCAAGAAGATCGGCAAGGGGGAAAAGCCCGGATCGGGCGGCGACATCATCACGACCGGCACCTACGGCGATTTCGAGCTCGCGCTCGACTGGAAGATCACCCCGGGCGCCAACAGCGGCCTGAAGTATCTGATCGCCGAACCGGCCGACCACAAAGGGCGCTCCGGGGTTGGCTACGAGATGCAGATTCTGGACGACGAGCGCCACCCCGACGCCAAGGCAGGGGTCAACGGCAACCGCACCGCCGGCGCCCTTTACGATTTGATCCCGCCGAGCGTTCACGCGGCGAAGCCGGTCGGCGAATGGAATCAGGCGCGGCTCATCGTCAAGGGCCGCCACGTCGAGCACTGGCTCAACGGCCAGCGGGTCGTCCAGTTCGAGATCGGCAGCCCCGAGATGAAGAGCCTGATCGCGAAAAGCAAGTACAAGAGCATTGCCGGCTTCGGCGACGCCACCAGCGGCCACATCCTGCTGCAGGATCATGGCGACGAAGTCTGGTTCCGCAATATCAAGATTCGCAAGCTCACGCCCGGCGCTGCGACCCCCTAGGCTGCCAACCGATGCCGTTCATTGACGACCAGTTTCTCCTGCACAGCGAGCCGGCGCGCCGGCTCTACGCCGGGCACGCCGCGCGGCAGCCGATTTTCGACTATCACAGCCACCTGCCGCCGCAGGACATCGCCGACGACCGGGTCTTCAGGAACCTGTTCGAGATCTGGCTCGAGGGGGACCACTACAAGTGGCGCGCCATGCGCGCCAACGGCATCCCGGAGATGTACTGCACCGGCGACGCCGATCCCTATGAGAAATTCAAGGCCTGGGCCGCGACGGTGCCGCGGTGCCTCAGGAATCCCCTCTACCACTGGACCCATCTCGAGCTGCTGCGCTACTTCGGAATCGACGAGCTCCTGAACGAGTCGTCCGCGGAGCGCATCTGGCACCAGGCGAACGAGCAGCTGCAGACGCCGGCGCTGTCGGCGCGCGGCATCCTGCGCAAGTTCGGGGTCAGGATTTTGTGCACGACCGACGACCCGGCGGATCCGCTGGACCATCACGCCCGGATCCGCGAGGCCGACTTCGGCACCCGCGTCTATCCGACTTTCCGACCCGACCGGGCCCTCGACGTCCATCTGCCGGCGGTGTTCAACCCGTGGCTCGAGCGGCTCGCGGCGACTGCCGGCGTGGACATCACCCGCTTCGCCGATCTGCAGGATGCGCTGCGCCGGCGCCACGATGCCTTCCACGCCGCCGGCGGCCGGCTCTCCGACCACGGCCTGGCGCGGTGCCCGGTGGCGCTCTCGACCGAACGCGCCGCGGCCGCCACCTTCGACAAGGCCCGCGCCGGCCAGACCGTCAGCCCCGAGGAGCAGGAGGGCTTCGCGGCCCTGATGATGCACTTCTTCGGCCAGCTCGACGCCGAAAAAGGCTGGACCAAGCAGCTGCATCTCGGCGCCCGCCGCAATGCCAGCACCCGCGGCTTCGAGCTCTCGGGGCGCGACACCGGCTACGATTCGATCGGCGACTGGGCCCAGGCCGACGCCCTGGCCGTCTTTCTCGACCGGCTCGACCAGGCCCATGCCCTTCCCAAGACCATCGTCTACAACGTCAACCCGGCCGACAACTACGTGATGGCGACGATGGTGGGCAACTTCCAGGACGGGAGCGTCAAGGGCAAGATGCAGTTCGGCAGCGGCTGGTGGTTCCTCGATCAGAAGGAAGGGATCGAGTGGCAGGTCAACGCGCTCTCGAATGCCGGGCTGCTCGCCCACTTCGTCGGCATGATTACCGACTCGCGCTCGTTCATGTCGTTCCCGAGGCACGAGTACTTCCGCCGCGTCGTCTGCAATCTGGTCGGCCGGGATGTCGAAACCGGTGAGCTCCCGGACGACCCGGCGCTCGTCGGCCGCCTGATCGAGGATGTCTGCGCCGGCAACGCCGAGCGCTACTTCGGCTGGCCGGCCTGACGCTGCGCCGGCAGCATAATCGGCCTGTGGACGCTCTCCCCGGATCCGCCGCTGACGGTCGGGGAGAGGCCGGGGGCCCGGCACTCTGCCGCAACGAGTCTACAGCCTGACCTTGTCGCCGGTCCGGCAGGATCGGTAGATGGCGTCGACCACCTCGAGCGCCTGGTAGCCGTCCTCACCGCTGATCCGCGGCTTTCGGCCGGTGCGGATCGCCTCGCCGAAATCCAGAAACTGTCGCTCGAAGGTCTCGACCGAGATCGCCATCGGATCCGACGCGCCTGACGCCGCCTTCTCCTCGATTGGCGGCCGGTCGTCCTGGCGATCGTCGCGGACGTCCCAGCGCGTCAGCCGATCCCCGGTGATGACCGCGGTCCCCTTGGTGCCGTGGAATTCGATCCGCTCGGGATAGCCCGGCCAGAACGCGGTCGCGGCCTGGATCACGCCGGTGGCGCCGTTCTCGTAGCGCAGCAGCGCCGTCACCATGTCCTCCGACTCGATCGCGTGGGCCGCGCCGATCCGCCACAGCGCGAAGACTTCGCTGACCGGCCCGGCCAGCCAGCGCAGCAAATCGACCTGATGGATCGCCTGGTTGATCAGCGCTCCTCCGCCTTCGGTCGCCCAGCTGCCCTTCACCGGCCGCGCATAGTAATCGTCTGAGCGGTACCACTTCACGTAGGCATCGCACTGCAGCAGCGTCCCCAGCCGCTCTTCACGGAGCGCCCGCTGCATGAAGTCGCTGGCGTCGTCGAAGCGGTGCTGACTGACGACGCCGAGCTGGATGTGCGCCGCGGCGGCGACGTCGATCATCCGCCGCGCGGTGGCGAGGTCAATGGCCATCGGCTTCTGCACCTGGATGTGCTTGCCGTGCGCGGCGCAGACCTCGAGCGGCTGCAGCCGGAAATCGGGAAACGTGCAGACATCGACGAAGTCGACGTCGGGATGGCGGCAGACCTCTTCGTAGGTCTCGACGAAGACCGCGCCGTGCTCCGCCGCGAACCGCCGCCCGGCGTCGCGGTCGTGGGTCGTGCAGGCGGTGATGTCATACCCGATGTTCTTGTAGGCGCGCGCGTGCATATTCGCAATCGCGCCCAACCCGATCATTCCTACGCGCATGAGCCTCTGTTCCTGCTTCCAGCTGCCAGTTGCCAGCTGCCGGCTTCCAGCTTCCAGCTGCCAGCTTCCGGCTTCCCGCTGCTTCCCGCTTCCCGCTTCCAGCTTCCCGCTGCCCGCTGACCGCTGACCGCTGACCGCTTACCGCTGCCAGTGCCAGCTGCCGGCTTCGCGCTGCCCGCTTCCAGCTTCCCGCTTCCCGCTGCCCGCTGCCCGCTGACCGCTTCCTGCTTCCCGCGGCTCGCTTACCGCTTCCGGCTGCCCGCTTCCGCTTCCCGCTGCCAGCTGATCGCTCAGTCCTCGGGCAGCGGCTTGCCCTGGGTTTCCGGCGCCCAGATCAGGGCGACCATGCCGACGATGTAGATCGTGGACATCAGGACGGCGGCGCTGCGGAAGGTCATCACCGTCGCAAGATAGCCGAGCAGGATGGGTGCCGGCGCCGCCAGATAGCGGACCGTGTTGTAGCAGAACCCCACTCCGGTGCCGCGGAGCCGCGTCGGAAACAGTTCCGGGAAGTAGATCGAATAGCCGGCGAAGACCGCCAGCTGTGCGAAGCCCATCATCGGCAGCATCCAGTAGGCGTCGTTCGCGGTGTGCAGCGAGTGGAAGACGAACATCGTGACGAACATGCTCAGAATCAACGCGCCGAGGAACGCCAGCCGCCGGCTCAGGAACGACGCCACGAGCGTGAAGGTGACCATCCCGAAGAAAGAGCCGACATCCTGGAGCGCCGTGCCGAGGCCGCGCACCCGGTCGACGGTCTCCTGCGGCGCACCCTTGAGCGCCGTCGAAATGAGCTCGGGGGAG
Organism: uncultured Acidobacteriota bacterium; assembly: GCA_963750475.1. GTDB lineage: Bacteria > Acidobacteriota > Vicinamibacteria > Vicinamibacterales > 2-12-FULL-66-21 > JALZOC01. Next base: position 2,742,059 of record CAVVQQ010000002.1, on the reverse strand, counting down.
AAGAAGCCGATGCCCCACAGGCCAATCATTCCCGAGACGCCGAGGAACAGCCCGACGATGGTGTTCCGCCGCCAGCGCGGATCGCGAAACAGCTCGACCGGCGACCCGATGTTTCCCTTCCGCAGCACGCCGGCGGCGGCGTCCGCCTTGGCCTTGAGCCACGACTCGGGCTCCTTGAGGACGAAGATGATCGGGACGACCATCAGCGCCGGGAGAATGCCGACGAAGAAGAGCACGCGCCAGCCGGCGTAGGCGCCGAAGTAGCCGGTCGCGCCGGGCGGGATCCACAGGCTGACGAGCGAGCCGATGATGTTGCCCATCGCCGACAGCGCCTGCAGCGATCCGAGCGCCACGGCGCGGAACTGGCCCGGCACGCTCTCGGCCACCAGCGTCGTCGCGGCGCCGAACATGCCGCCGATGCCGAGGCCGACCAGGAAGCGGTAGATCGTGAAATCCACCCAGGTATGCGCCAGGCCCGACAGCCCGGTGAACCCCGAATAGATGACCAATGTCGCGATCATCGTCTTCACCCGGCCGATGCGGTCGCTCATCATGCCGAAAATGATCCCGCCGGTCGCCCAGCCGAGGATCATCGACGTCGTCGCATAGCCGATGTGGGTCTTGATCGAGGCGAGCGCATTCGGATCGCCGGCGAGCAGCTCCTTCAGGGCCGACTCGCGCGCCAGGATGAAGAGGCGCTGGTCCATGCAGTCGAACAGCCAGCCGCACGAGGCGATGACGACGACCAGCCAGTGATAGGGCGTGACGCCATCGAAGACGCCGCGGTCGCTCGCCGGGGTTGAGGCTGCTGTGGGATGCATGTCGCCCGGATTCTACACCGGACCGGCCGCGCGGCCGGTCACGCGGTGACCAGCTCGCGCAGCGCGCGGCCGCAGATCCGGCTCGCCTGGAGCCGATCGCCGTCGGCGCCGCGCCAGTGGGTCTCGAGGCTGATGGCGCCGCCGTAGCCATCGCGGACCAGCGCCGCGATCTGTCCCCGCCAGTCGAGCGCCATCTCCCCGAGCGGCCCCCAGATCGGGGTCACGCCGGCAACCACGCAATCCTTGGCGTGGACGTGGGCCAGCCGGGCCAGCGGCAGCGCGGCGTAGCCGGCGGGATACGGCGTCTCGCCGAGAATCGAGGCATTGGCAGGATCCCAGATCAGCTTCAGCGCCGGATGATCGACCGCGGCCAGCATCCGCGCCGCCTCCGCGCCGGTGCCGACGTTGCAGGCGTGCTCGTTCTCGAGGCCGATGACCAGCCCGCGGGCCAGCGCCTGATCGGCCAGGGCGGTCAGCGCTGCCGCAATCTGGCCGTGCAGCCGCGGCGGATCGACGGTCCGCCAGCCGGAGAACACCCGGATCAGGCTGGCGCCGGCCAGGGCGGCGATGTCGAGGGCCCGCGCCGCCAGCCGCGGCTGGTCGGCGAACGTGTACGCCGAGCCGAAGACGTCCTGCTGGAAGCGCGCGTCGATTGGCGGCCCGTCGGGGAGCACGCACTTGAGCAGCGGCGACGCGATGCTCACGACCGTCATGCCGCGCGCCTCGACCAGGCGCCGCGCGTCGGCCACTTCCGCATCCGACAGGTCGATGATGTTGCGTCCGCCGACGACCCGCAGCTCGGCGCCAGTCATCCCGATCTCCGCCATCGCGTCCAGGGCGACGCCGAGATCGTCGGTCGAGAATTCGTCGGTGATCGCACCGATCGGAATGCGGAGCATCATGGCCCCCTATCCGGTGACGCCGGCTTCGACGTAGTCCTCGATCGGCGGACAGGCGCAGATCAGGTTGCGATCGCCGTAGGGATTGTCGATCCGCGCCGACCGACGGCCAGAACTTGTCGGCGCGGACGAACGGCAGCGGGTAGGCGGCCTGTCTCGCGCGTATACGGGTGCGTCCAGCTGTCGGCGGTCAGCTGTTCGGCGGTGTGCGGCGCGTTCTTGAGGACGTTGTCCTTCGCGTCCGCCGTGCCGTCGACGACGGCGTCGATCTCGCCGCGGATGGCAATCAGCGCGTCGCAGAACCGATCGAGCTCGTCCTTCGATTCGCTCTCGGTCGGCTCGATCATCATCGTCCCCGGCACCGGAAACGAGACCGTCGGGGCGTGGAAGCCGTAGTCCATCAGCCGCTTGGCGACGTCCTGCTCGTCGATCGACGGCCCGGCGCCATGCTTGAACGGGCGCAGGTCGAAGATCATCTCGTGCGCGACGCGGCCGTTGTGGTTCGCGTAGAGCACGTCGTAGTGCCCCTGGAGGCGCGCCTTGATGTAGTTGGCGTTGAGGATCGCGTAGCGGGTCGCGTCGGTCACCCCCTGGGCGCCGAGCATCCGGATGTAGCCATACGAAATCAGCAGGATGCTGGCGCTGCCCCAGGGCGCCGCCGAAACCGCCGGAATCGCCCTTCGCGCCGCCGACCGGCGACGACCGGATGGCCGGGAAGATAGGGCGCCAGGTGCGCCGCCACGGCGATCGGCCCCATGCCCGGGCCGCCGCCGCCGTGCGGAATCGCGAAGGTCTTGTGCAGGTTGAGGTGGCAGACGTCGGCGCCGATGGCCGCCGGACTGGTCAGACCGACCTGGGCGTTCATGTTCGCGCCGTCCATGTAGACCTGGCCGCCGTGCTCGTGCACGATCGCGCAGATCTCCCGGATCGCCTCCTCGAACACCCCGTGGGTCGACGGATACGTCACCATCAGCGCCGCCAGCGCATCGCGGTGCTCTGCCGCCCGGGCGCGCAGATCGTCGAGGTCGATGTTGCCGTTGCTGTCGCAGGCGACGACCACGACTTTCATCCCGGCCATCGACGCGCTCGCCGGGTTGGTGCCGTGGGCGCTCGACGGGATCAGCACCACGTCGCGCCCGGCCTCGCCGCGGTCGCGATGATAGGCGCGGATCGTCATCAGCCCGGCGAACTCCCCCTGCGCCCCGGAGTTGGGCTGCAGCGACACCGCCGCAAAGCCGGTGATGCTGCAGAGCGCTGTTCGAGCTCGCTGAACACCTGGCGGTAGCCCGCGGCCTGTTCGGCCGGGACGAACGGGTGCATCTTCGAGAACGCCGGCCAGCGTCACCGGCAGCATCTCCGACGCCGCGTTCAGCTTCATCGTGCACGAGCCGAGCGGAATCATCGAGGTGTCGAGCCCGACGTCGCTTGCCGCTCCAGCCCCTTGATGTAGCGCATCATCTTCGTCTCGGAATGATGCGCGTTGAACACCGGGTGGGTCAGGAACGGCGCTGGTCCGCAGCAGGCCGGCGGGCAGGATCGCCTCGGGACGGTCGGGCGTCCGCGGCGCCGCCGCGGCATGCCGCTCGGCGGCCGCGTCGGAGGCGCCCGCCACCGCGTCGGTGAAGGCCGCGACAATCGCCGCCGCGTCCTCGCCGGTCGTCGTCTCGTCCACCGAGATCCCGATGGCGCCGTCGGCGAAATAGCGGAAGTTGATGCCGCGCGCCTCGGCCGCCGGCCGCACCGCCGCCGCATCAATCCCCTCGACCCGAATCGTATCGAAGTAGGCCGGGTTGGTCTGGCGCAGGCCGAGCGAGGTCAGCGCCTGATCGAGCAGCCCGGCGGTGGCGTGAATCCGCGCGCGCGATCGCCTTGAGCCCGCGCGGGCCGTGGTAGACGGCGTACATGGCGGCGATGTTGGCGAGCAGCGCCTGCGCGGTGCAGATGTTCGAGGTCGCCTTCTCGCGGCGGATGTGCTGCTCGCGGGTCTGCAGCGCCATGCGGTAGGCGGGACGGCCGTGCGCGTCCACCGACAACCCGATGATCCGCCCGGGCGCCTGCCGCACGAACGCCTCGCGGGTCGCGAAAAACGCGGCGTGCGGACCGCCGTAGCCGAGCGGCACGCCGAAGCGCTGCGAGTTGCCGACGACGGCGTCGGCGCCCATCTCGCCCGGCGGCGTCAGCAGCGTCAGCGCCAGCAGATCGGTGGCCACCGCCACCAGCAGGCCGGCCGCATGGGCGCGCGCGATGAGCGGCCGCAGATCGGCGACCGCGCCGTGATCGTCCGGATACTGCAGCAGCAGCCCGAACGCGGCGTCGAACCGCTCCCGGGGCAGTTCCGCCGGGTTGCCGATCTCGAGCTCGATGCTCGAGCGGCTCGGCCCGCCCGCGCAGCACGTCGAGCGTCTGCGGGAAAGCAGCGGTCCGAGACCAGGAACACGCTCGGCTGCCCGGCCGGTGCCTTCTTCGTCTGCAGCCGGTGGAACATCGTCATCGCTTCGGCCGCCGCCGTGCCTTCGTCGAGCAGCGACGCCGTGGCGATGTCCATCCCGGTGAGCTCCTTGACCACCGTCTGGAAATTGAGCAGCGACTCGAGCCGGCCCTGCGCGATCTCCGCCTGATAGGGCGTGTAGGGCGTGTACCAGCCGGGATTCTCGAACACGTTGCGCAGGATCACGCTCGGCGTGACGCAGTCGTAGTAGCCCATGCCGATGTACGAGCGCGTGACGGCGTTGCCGGCCGCGATCGCCCTGCAGCCGCCGCAGGTAGCCGTACTCGGTGTCGGCCTCCGGCAGATCCAGCGGCCGGTCGCTGCGGATGCCCGCCGGAATCGTCTGGTCGATCAGCGCGCCGAGCGACGGCAGGCCGATCGTGCGGAGCATCGCGTCGCGCGCCGCCGCGTCCGGGCCGATGTGCCGGTGATTGAAACGAACCCTGGGTATCGGATGTCATGCTCGGATCTTCACATCACTACTTCGTCAGGTCGGTGTACTGCGCGGCGTCGAGCAGCGCCGCGCCGTCGCCGGCGCTGCTCACCTTGATGACGATCATCCAGGAGTCGTGCGGGTCGCGGTTGACCGTTTCCGGCTTCTGCGTCAGAGCGCTGTTGACCTCGACCACCTCGCCGCCGACCGGCGCGTACAGCTCGGACACCGCCTTGACCGACTCGATCGTGCCGAACACGTCCCCTTTGGCCACCGTGCGGCCAACCTCGGGCAGCTCGAGATAGACGACGTCGCCGAGCTGCTTCTGCGCGTAGTCGGTGATGCCGACGTGGGCGCGGTCCCCGTCGAGGTCGCACCCACTCGTGGTCTTTCGTGTACTTGAGGTCTGACGGATACATGTCGGCTCCTGAGGAAGCTGGGGTCCGGCTTGCGGACGGCTATGGCTCGCGCTTGTAGAACGGCATCGGCACGACCCGGGCGCGGAGCGCGGCGGCCGCGCACGTCGACCTCGAACTCGGTGCCCGCCGCCGACGATGCCGACCGGGACATACGCCATGCCGATCGGCCTTCTTCAGGAACGGCGTCTGCGTGCCGCTGGTCACCGACGCCGGCCTTGGCTGTCGCCGATGAAGACGTCATAGCCGTGCCGGGCGATCCCGCGGTCGATCATCTCGAACCCGACCAGGCTTGCCGCGGCGACGCCGTCGGCGCTTCTGCGCGCCGCAGCACGTCGGCGCCGATGAAACTCGTCCTTCTTCCAGCCGACGATCCACCCGAGATCCGCCTCGAGCACGGTCGTCGTCTCGTCCATGTCGTTGCCGTAGAGGCGCATGCCGGCTTCGAGCCGCAGCGTGTCGCGGGCGCCGAGTCCCGCCGGCACGACGCCGGCGCCGCGGCCGGCCCGGAGCACGGCATCCCACACCCGCTCGGCCGAGGCCGGCGGCACGAACAGCTCGAACCCGTCCTCGCCGGTGTAGCCGGTCCGCGAGATGGTGCAGCGCACGTCCGCGACCTCGCCGGTCGTGAACCAGTAATACTTCAGCTCGGCCAGGCTGGACGCCGGTCAGCGCCTGGAGGACCTCCCGCGCCGCCGGTCCCTGCAGCGCGATCAGCGCGTAGCGGGAGCTGGTATTGACGGCCACCGCATCACCCAGCCGCGGCGATGTGCTCGGTAATCCAGGTGAAATCCTTGATGATGTTCGAGGCATTGACGACAAGCATGAAGTGCTCGTCGGCCAGCTTGTAGGTCAGGACATCGTCAACGAACGTGCCCTCGGGGGTCGTCAGCGCGGAGTACTGGATCTGGTGCACCGCCAGGCGGCGCGACGTCGTTCGAAGTGATGTGCTGGAGCGCGCGCAGGGCGTCCGCCCCGGCCATCTCGATCTCCCCCATATGGCTGACATCGAACAGCCCCGCCCGGGTCCGCACCGCCATGTGCTCGTCGGCGATGCCGGAGTATTCGACCGGCATGTCCCAGCCGCCAAACGGCACCATCCGGGCGCCGAGCGACCGGTGCCGCGCGTGGAGAGGAGTTTTCCTGAGAGCGCCGGCAACAGGCTGGGGCATCAGCGATGATCGATCCGGAAGACGGTGTGGGCGGAGCGGCCGAACCGCGCGCGGCCAGACCCTTCACGGTACTATGCGCCTCGCCGGGTGGTCAAGGCGCGGCAGGAGTCAGTTCGGAATCGGTCCGCGCCAGCCGTCGGCCAGGATGGTCGGGCTGCCGACCTGGAGCCAGTGCTCCTCGGCGAGGCGGGCCTCGAGCTCGCGCACGCGCGCGTCGTAGGCGTCGTAATCGAGAAAGCGCTCGACCCGGGGCGGGGCGTCGGTCCAGGTGCTGACCAGGATGTACTCCCCCGACGCGTTGTCGATGCGGGTCTCGAGCCGGAGGACCTCGCTCCCGCGCGCAAACAACCAGATCATGGATCCACTTTACAGTGGAGCCGCCACCGGGTGTGCAATTACGGTACGGATGGTGGGACGAGCCGCTGGAGGGTCAGTGACCGAGCGCCGGCCCGGGGGACGCGAGGACCCGCTGGAGCTCGGCGACGAGGTGAGCCGGCAGGCACGGCTTGGCGAGGACGGCCCGCATCCGGCATTCGGCGGCGCGGCCCCGTACGTCCACGCCCCAGTGCGCCGTCAGGCCGATCACCGGAACGTCGCAGGTCCGGGCATCGTGGTGAAGCGCCGTCGCCAGGGCGAAGCCGCTCATGCCGGGCAGGGTGATGTCGGTCACGACCGCCGCGGGAGGGTGCTCGAAGGCCATCCGGAGCGCCTCGGCGCCGTCCCCGACTCCCGTCGGTTCGAAGCCCGCCGACCGCAGGAACTCGAGGTACCCGCTGAGCGTGTTCTCGTCGTCTTCCACGACCATCACGTATCCGGCTGCCATCAGAATGGTGCCCCCCAGTATTGTGCGAAGCGGCCGACAGTTGAGGTGTCGGCCGAACCGGGGGAAAACTGTAGGCGGGGCCCGTGTTCAGGGGCCTTCCTGGGTGACCGTATAGGTCGAGCCGCCGACCGAGAAGTGCCCGGCGCGCTTCGGTCCGGGGTTGGCCAGGGCGTGGACCTTGACGCTGGCGCTGCCCGTGAACGTCACCGGACCTTTCACATAGAGCCCGGTCGCCGGATCCTTGATCTCCAGCCAGGGCACGTCCGCCGACAGGCTCCACCGGCAGGAGCCGCCGGTCGTGGCCGCGATATACCAGGTGGCGGCCACCCCCGTCGTTCCGGCGCCGGCGAAGAATTTTGAGGCGTCCGTCGTCACGGCGCACGCGGCCGTCGCGGCGGGGGTGATCCGAACTTTGTCGAACGTCGCCGAGGCGGCGGCCGTGGCGAGGTGGCTGGAGACGGCCAGGCCGACATAGACGGTCGCCGGCATCGGGATCGTATCGGATCCCACAAGAGTCCACGCCGTACCGTCTGCGGATTCATACGCCGTGATTCTGCTACCGTCGCGATCGAGCCTGACCCATCGCGGCGCGGTCCATACCCCGCCCGCCGTCGTCGTCGACAAGCCGCCGGCGAGGACGCGGCGCTGGAACGCCGTCCCCTTCCCTGCCGAGAGCAGCATCAGGCCATGGGCCGCGGCCGCATCCAGCGAGCTCCTGATCATGACGCCGGCCTTCGTCCACGGCGCCACGTTCTGAAGATCGAGGACGCGCGCCTCCAGGCGGCCGTCGCCGGTCATCGCCGTGGAGGTGAAGTGGAATGCATCGGCGGTGCCCCAGATGTCGGCGCCGCCGCCGCTGAGCGTGAACGACTGCGAGGTGGTGTCGAAGGCGTCCGAGCCGCGGACCGTGCCGACCGCGCCGATGTCGGCGCTGGTCCAGCCCGCCGGCAGCGCGGTTGTCGCCGGCGGGGGCGGTGGCGGCGGAGGCGGCGGGACGCCGGTGCCGCCGGGGACGACGCTGACATTCTCGAAGCGCGCGGTGGCCCAGACGCTGCGCTGGGCGCTGCCGACTTCAGCGCCGGCGTACGTCGATGCCGCCATCGGGACGCTGGCGGTGCCGACGAGCGTCCACGCCGAACCGTCGGGAGAGACGTAGGCCGCAAACACATCGCCGGTCCTGGTCAGCTTCAGCCAGTTCGGCAGCTTCTGGTCGAGGGCGGCGCCGATCCGGCGCCTCACCCCCGCCTGGTCCTTGATCCAGAGCTCGACCCCCTCGTTGACGCCGCTGCCGCTGGCGCTGCGGCTCTCGCTCGGCCGGCCGACGAGCGCGACGTATCGCCCGGTCGGCGCAAGCGACTCGCGGATCATGATGCCGGCGCGATTGCCCCAGTACAGCTGGAGGGATTTCAGCTGCGCGATCACCTGACCGTCGCCGCCAAGCGGCTGGTACGCGAAGTAGATCGCGTCGCTCCCGCCCAGGTCGCCGCCGGCGCCGTTCAGCGTGAAGCTCTGGGGGCCGGGCATGGCGGTGAATCCCGCCCGGCCGACGTCGCCGATGTCCCGCGCCACGAACGGTGCGGGCAAGGGGTCCCGCACCGGCGGCTGATCCGCAAAGGCGGCGGTGAGGAACCGCGCCAGGACGTTGCGGGTGACCTGCTGGATCTGCGGCACCGTCTGCGACCAGCCGATGCTGCCGGAGGAAAACACCGTCGCCCCGCTCGGCGCGGTGTAGATCACCATGTCGGAGAAGTTGGCCGCCGCGGCGTTGACCGGCGAATGCGTGAGCCGCTGGGCGGCGGCAGGCGTCGCCGGCCCCATCGCGTCCACTTCATAGCCGAGAAACGACGACCCGTCCGGGTTCGCGAGGCGATCGCCATTGCGCAGGCCGGTCCCGGTGAAGGCCCAGTGCGACGCGTCCTCGACGACGAGGATCGGCCGGGCCTGCGTAATCAGTCCGACCCCCATCATCGTGTGCTCCGGCCGGTTCACGAGCGGATCCCGGAAGCGCCCCGTGCTCCGGTCGGTCGGATACAGCGGATCGTTCTTGACGTCTTCCTTGTAGCCGACGACGACGCGATCGAGGTCGCCGGTTCTGGACGCTTCGAAGCGGATTTGCCAGTAGGCCGTGTTGCCCGAGAAGAAGCCGAGATGGATGCCGCGGTCCCGGGCGGACTCGACGTGATCGCGCATCTCCCAGGACCAGGTACTCGTCGTGGCCGACCGAGAGGAAGGCCTTGTGGGTCAGCAGCAGGTTCGGGTCGCGGTGGACGTCGAGGTTGGTCGCGTAGGTGACGTCGTAGCCGTTGGCCTCGAGCCAGCGCAGCATGGGCGCCTCCCAGGTCAGAAGGTGGCCGGACCCGTAGGTTTCGTCGCCGTAATAGGGACGGTCGAACGACACCTTCCGGGCGCGGTTGACGTTGTCGGTGCGGCTGCTGATCGTGCCGTAGAGAGACTTTCCGCCCCAGACGTTGTAGGCCTGGTACGTGGTGACCGCCTGGGCGAGGATCAGGTCGCTCGCCCGGCTGTCGTCGCGGACGACGAAGACGAGCGACTGCTGCTTGCCGCTCGTGCCGGCGGTCAGCTTGGCGAGGTAGATGCCGCTCATCCAGTCGGTCGGATCGGAGTTCTTCGGAATGGTGAGGATGTAGGGATCGAGCCAGGCGCACTCGACCAGGCCGGTGGCGGGATCCGGCGCTGGAATCACCTGTGCCGTGCCGGTGCGGCGGATCGGCGCCAGCATCCGGCGTGCGCCGAGCCCGCCGTAGTGTCCGAGGCGGAAGATGTCGATCGTGTACGACGGCTCGGCGGTGTTGACGAACAGCTTGATCTGGCCGCCGCGGTTGACGGAGGTCAGCGAGGCGTAGCCTTCGATGACGCCGCTGGCATAGCCGGGGTTCGTCACTTTCCACTCGGTCGTCCCGGCCTTGGCGTTTTCGGTCTGAACGGCGTTGGCGGCCAGCGCCCGGGTCGGCAGGGCGGTACACAGCAGCAGAAAAATGAAAAGGGGGATGCGTCTTGTCATGGGTGGGACAGCCCTGGGCCTGGAACCGCTCGAATGGGACACTCCTCCGCCGTCAGCGAGTTGGGAGGAGCGCATTCTCAGAGGGATTCGAGCCCGGGTCAATAGTAATTTGCGGTCCTCGAGGACGTTGGTCCCGGGCAACGACGCTGCTACCCGCGGAAAGCCCTGCTCGAGAAACAACAGGGGCGCGTCGGCCTTGTCCTGATTGTCAAATCGAACGGAACCGTCGGGAAGGTCCGGGTGACGCAGCACCTCTCCCGGGAGCTGGACGCGGCGGCCGTCAAGACGGTGAAAAAGTGGCGCTTCAAACCCGGGACGAGGAACGGGAAGGCGGTGCCGGTGAAGACCCATGCGGAGATGGACTTTTCCCTGCGCTGATGTGAGCGCAGTGTGCCAGTGGCCGCCGTCCGCTTACCTGGACACCGGGGGGCCGCCGGCGCCCGGTCTCTCCGGGCGGAATTTCAGATAAGCCTGGAGGGTGTGGTACGAGATACCCAGCTCGCGGCACGCCAGGCGCTTGTTGTTGCTGCAGCGCTCGAGCACCAGCCGCGCATACCGGCTCCCCCACGCGCGCATCGTCAGACGGCTCCGCAGCGCCGGGACGAGGGCGTCGGCATAGCCGCCGAGCAGCGCCGGCGGCAGGTCTTCCAGATCGAGGATCGGCCCGCCCGCCAGCGCCACGGCGCGCTCGATGACGCGCTCGAGCTCGCGCACGTTGCCCGGCCAGTCGTAGGCGAGCAGCGCGTCCACCGCCGCCGCCGAGAGCATCAGCGGCCGGAACGTTCGATGGCGCTCGAGAAAATAGCGCGCCAGCTCCAGCACGTCGTCTCGCCGCTGGCGCAGCGGCGGGACCTGCACGTCGACGCCGTTCAGCCGGTAGTAGAGGTCGAGCCGGAAGCGCTGCTGCTCGACGAGCTCCAGCAGCGGGCGGTTGGAGGCGACGATGATGCGCGTGTCGACGCGGTGCGCGCCGGCGCCGCCGACGCGCTCGACCGAGAAATCCTGGAGAGCGCGCAGCAGCTTGGCCTGCGCGGACGAGGACAGATCGGACACCTCGTCGAGAAACAGCGTGCCCCCCTGGGCATGCTCGAACTTGCCACGGCGCCCGCGCACCCCGGTGGCGGTGCGGTCCTCGATGCCGAAGAGCTCCGCCTCGAGCAGCGTCTCGACGATCGCGGCGCAGTTGACCGCCACGAACGGCCCCTTCCGGCGGCGGCTGAGGCCGTGGACCTGCCGCGCGACGAGCTCCTTGCCGGTGCCCGACTCCCCCTCGATCAACACGGTGAAATCGGTGCCGGCGATGCGCTCGATTCGCTCCCGCACCGCCCGGATGGGGGCGCTCGATCCGATCAGCGGGGCAGCCCCGTCGGGACGGCCCATGGCTGCGAGCGGCCATCGTCCGCTGGCGCGCTCCATCTCGAGCAGCAGCCCGGCGACATGCGCCGCGGCCGACATGATCTGCCGGGATCGATCGGTGACGGGCCGGCGCGGCTCGAAAGACGCGACCAGGCACGGACGGCCGTGCAGCGAGGCCGGCAGCTCGCACGACAGCAGGTGCGGACGTTCGAAGGGCTCGCCGTCCTCGCAGAACGTCACCGACTCGGCGCCGAGCAGCTCCCGAAGCGCGTCTTCGAAGTGCGCGCGCACGTGCCGCGGCTCGCGCACGGAGGCAAGGCCGCGCGTCAGCGCCGCAAGCGTCAGCTCCGTCTCGCAACGCCGTTCCGCTTCCGCTCCAGGTATCGCCATGCCGCCTCCTCCACCCCGACCACTGCAGGCCCCCGCGCTAACAAGCCCGGTGCCAGCGCTCGACGTGAGGAAATCGGCCGTAATCTGCGGTTCCGTCGTCTGGCCAGCGGAACGGCGGGTAACTCGTGCCCGAAGCTCGCGCCCGGGCCGGCCTCTGCGCGGGAAGGGTCGCCCCGGGTCGGGTCGCTCCTACCCCGCCGCCGCCACACCGGCACTCATCGCGCAGGCGCAGGAGTGGCCAGATCCGCGCGATCTGCCGCGCAGCAGGCGATTGGATCAAGAGGCGCTGGTGGCGAGCATCATCGAAGATGGATGCGTCGGGGCGGGTCCATTACCAGGCCGACGGCGGGCCCGGTGCCGCTCGCTCCAGCTGGACGCTCGAGGTTGGAGGAGCCCGGACCGATGCAGGTTGGACCGCGTGTGGAAGCCGCTCAGCCCGTCAGCGAGGCAGGAGCTTTGCTCATGTGCTGCGGATGTCGCGCGCCGCCTCGCGGCTGAGCGTCGGCATGATGCAGCTGGGCCTGGCGGTGCTCCTCGCACCGCTGGGATGGCACGTCGTTGCTGGCCGGCGTCGTTCCGCCCGACCACCCGAACCCGGACTGATTCCCTACTCTCCCTGGACCATCCGCCAGATGCTGTCTGAGTGCTGCTCGAACCTCAGCGCCCCCCGGTAGGTCGCTCCCGCGGTGTCGTCGAGGGCCCACACTGCGCAGCGGACGACGAGTGCCGCCAGGCTGAGAGTGCCGAGGTCGGTGACAATCTGGAGATGCACCCGCGCCCCGGGCCGCAAGGGTCGCCCGCCCTGAACCAGCGCACCGCTGTCGCTCAGATCCACCAGGGCGACAATGCAACCGGGTCGAAGCGTGGCCCGTGCCGGCCGGCTGACAGGCCACGGACGACGGGCTTCGAGCCGCCGGTCGGTCAGCGGCTCGTCCACGTGCCCCGCCCTGGCTCGAATTTCAGCACCCGTGTCCTTCCTGTCGCGCCGAGGACCCGCACCGCATACTGAGCGCGCCGGCCCCGCAGGTAGAGCGTTCCCGACGTCGCCGTGCCGTCAGGCGACGTCACCAGCAGCCGCGCGGATCCAATCCGCACGCCGTCGGTGCCGCTGCCCGTTATCCCGTCGGCATCCGGAATGTCGGCGGCCAGTGCGAAGTGCACGTCGCGGAAGTCGTCCGACAGGTGACGAGCCGCACCCAGCGGCTCGTCCACCCCGCTGCGAATCTCGGTCGTTCGCACGCCATTGCCGTTGCCGTCCAGGTACGAGCGCAGCGTGTAGTCGGAGCCTTCCGCCTCGAACCGGATCGCCACGCTCCGGGCTCTCTTGAGCGCGTCCATCCGGTTGCCGAGTACCCAATCCGGCCAGGTAGCGGGCGGCCGCCGCCGTGCGAAGATCGTCGGCGGCCGCGGCGCCGACCGGAACGGAGATGCCGGCGATCACGGCCGTCAGCGCCAGCACGAAGAGCAGTTCCACCAGCGTGAATCCGCTCTCCCGTCCTGACTCCGCGGCTGCTACTTCGCGGACCCGGCGGCCGCGGAATGGTCGCCCGAGATCACGATGAGCGGCTTGAGCTTGAGAAAGCTCTTCTCTCCCACTCCCCGCACGTTCATCAGCTCCTCGACCTTCTTGAACGCGCCGTTCTTCTGGCGATAGTCCAGAATGCGCTGCGCGGTACTCGCGCCCACCCCCGGCAGCGTCTGCAGCTCTGCGGCCGTTGCCGCGTTGATGTTCACCGGCGACGCCGCGGTGGCCCGCACGCGGCCGGCAGCCGGTGCCTTCGACCCCGTTGCCCTGGCCGGCGACGCCTTGGCTGCCGGGGCCTGCGAAGCCTGCGCGCCGAACGCTGGCACACTCGCCAGCATCGCCGCCACCACGCACCCGATCACGATAGTTCCTCGACACATGCTGCCCTCCTCGATTCTCACGTCCATAGAGTGGTTGGGTGGACCACGGCGACGAATCGATCAAAGTGAGAGGTCGGGCCACCTTGTTCGCGATCCGCCGCCATGGGCCGATCTGATCCAGAGCAAGTTCCCAGCCCGGGTTCCGGGCTGACGCGTGGGTCTTCGGAAGTCTCTGTCCGTCCTGCCTTTCCGGGCGCATCAGCCGCTGGACTGCGAAACCGACGGGACGATGACGCGATACAGCGGTAACCGAGGTTGCGGCCGGTGCGATCGACGGCCGCAATCGTGGGCTGCCCTGGCAGCGGCGCCGCAACGCCAGTTCACGGTGCAAGGCCGGCGGATCCGGGCACCGGCTTCGGCCGACGCCGCGAACGCGCGTGTCTCGGCGGCGGGGCCCGGAGCAGCGCGGCGGTGAGGATTGGCGGCGAGGGGGGGCGGGCAGACACGATGCGGCTGGGCCCCCGCGATAACGCGAGGGCCCAGCCGGGGCTATTTCTCTGACAGGAGCCAGACGTCGTACACGAAGGCGTGGCCGTCTACCCAGAAGATGGTGCCGCGCTGGCGGAACTCGTTGCCAAATCGATCGACGCGCTTCTTCTGCTTGGTACTCCGTCGAGATCCCGACGACGCCGGCGTCGGAGGCCTTGCGGAGCTCTCCCGGTTCCGAGATGCCGTTGTGATTCGCATCCCGCCACAACAGCAGCTGCCCGAACGCCGCGTCGGCCGCGTCCACCATTCGGTCGGGACGGCTCAGTCCATACAGCGGTGACTCCAGGAACTTCAGCGCTTCAAACCCGTTCGGCGTCGTCACCGCCGCTCCACCCGGGTAGGCCGGCGTGTGGTTCCCGAACAGCTCGCTGCCGTCGTCTATGATTCCGTTCCCGTTTCTGTCCATGGCCAGGAATTCGTCGTCTGAATCCCGCGCCGTCCAGGCGACCCGCTCGGGCACCCCGTCGGCGTCGAGGTCGAACCAGACGCCGTCGGCGACGCTCGTCAGCGCATAGCCATTGCCGGCGGAGTCGACGATGATCGGGCTCGACGCCTTGTAATCACACCAGGTGTCCCGCCAGACGCCGTCGAGAGCGAGGCATGCCAGCGCCGGGTCTCCCGAAGACGCCGGAGGCACGACCTTGGCGAAGCTGACGGTGTTGCCGGTGGGCCACCAGCCGCCGTTCCACAGGCTTGGAATGGCCCCGGAGGTGAAATGCGCGCCGTTGGTCTGGTAGGTGCGGTTGTAGGCGGGCACCGGAATCTGCCGCCGCGCGATCGCATACATCAAACCGCTTTCCCGCAACGCGGAGCCGCCGACGTTGACGACACTGGCTTCGGCCACGACGAACCACTGTCCGCAGCTGTCGAACACCCCGCTGGTTTCGACGATGTATTCGACCCAGTTGAACTCGCCGTACTGATGACTGGTGTTGCGGTTGACCACCGTACCGCAGCTCGGGAACGAGATGCTCGACACCGCGTCGCTCGCCCGCGCCGGAGCCGCCGGGAACACGAGCAGGACGATCACCGCCAGGGCAACAACACTTCTCATGACTGCACCTCACGATTGGAAACGGACCGACGTCATTCGGGCTCGAGGAAGCGGGACAGATTCCTTTTCGGGACACTGATTGACGTGCCGTCCTTCGTGGATTCCGCGAAGGCGGTCAGGGCGGCGGCCGCCTCCGGGTTGAGGCGGGTGAGGAGCCGGTCGCGGGTCCGCAGCGTCTCGCGCCGGCACGCCACGGTGATCTCCTGGAGACGGGCGTCGACGACGCTCGCCGGCGCACCGGCGCGTTTGGTGATGACGGCGGAGAGCCGCGACTGACAGGCGGTGTCCGCCTTCTGCGCCGCGTCCGCCGCCTTCAGGAGCAGCGCCTCTTCCTCACTCGACACGAGCCGCCGCACCGAGGTCGGCAGCTGCCGCGGCCCTCCCGCGAGCACCCGGAAGACGTAGCCCCAGACGCTCCACTGGGGCACCAGCTCCGGCCGCGTCGAGCCGTCGATTCGGACCATTTCCGGCGCCGCGGCTCCCGGGGTCTGCGCCGCGGCGGACGACAGCAGTATCGCGACCATTACGACTGAACCCATCACTCACCTCCCGGCCGGCATGGCGGCAAGACGGCCGCCGTTTGCCAGTGCCGTTCGCCCGCGAACGCAAGCTGTTGTGCGGCCGACGGTTGCCGATATGAATGGGAACAGGGGGATGCCGGCGCTCCGGACGACGGGAGCAATTGGTCAACGCCGGGGGACGGCGCGGCGGCTGGCCGAGCGAGGCGGGCGGCGTGGACGATGGGCTTGGAGTGTTATAACTAGTGATTGGGCCCTGGCTGAAGGTCAGCACGGTAGCCCGACTGGGGGCACTTCTGCCGGGATTACGGCTCCGCTCTGTTTTTTACCTCCTCGTTGTGCTCCTGTGCAGCGCTCCCGTCGCGGCCGGCCCCGTGCAGAAGCTTCCCTTCGGTCTCCGAGCGAAGACCCTGACGCTGACGGTGTACCGCCCGGACGGCGTCGTCAAAGGTACGATTGTCATGGGCAGCGGCGACGCGGGCTGGGTCGGCCTGGCCGTCAAGATGTCGGAATTCCTGGTTGCGCAGGGCTACCTCGTCGTCGGCCTCAACATCCGGGAATATCTGTCGACATTCACCGAGGGGGCGCGCCATCTCACCCCCGACGACATCCGCGGCGACTACCTCGCATTGTCGGTCCTTCTCCGCGGCCAGGGCCTCCTGCACCGACCGGTGCTGCTGTCGGGCGTGTCCGAGGGGGCCGCCCTGGCGATCGTCGCGGCCGGACACGATCGCAACCGCGCCTGGGTGGACGGCGTCGTCGCGATGGGGGTGCCGAAGACCGCGGAGCTGGCGTGGCACTGGTACGACATGGCGGCGCTCATCACCCGATCCGACGCCAACGAGCCCTCGTTCAACCCCGCCGATTATGTGGGTCCCGTCTCGCCGACGCCGCTCGTCATGATCCAGTCCGCGACCGACGAGTACATCACGGCCGACGAGCGCGCGCGGCTCCTCGCCGCCGCCAGGCCGCCGCACAAGATGGTCATGATTGGCGCCGGCAACCACCGATTCACGGACAAGCTTCCGGAGCTCCGCCAGGAGTTCCTGTCGGCGATGGCCTGGATTGCCGGCAGCGCCGTCGCCGCTCCCGGGCGATGACGTCATGATTCCGGACCAGGAGCCGGCCGGCGCTTTCTCGACGGCACGACAGTCGGTGCTGTCGCGGGGCCGCGTCGCGCTCGTCTGGCTGCTCGCCAACGGCAGCTCGTTCTGGCCGTTCGTGGTCTTTGCCGCGGTGCTGCTGCTGTCGTGGAGCGAGCTGCGGCACATTCATCCCGGCGCGGTGCGCGCCGCCCTCGGCGCCTTCGACTCCCGCTGGATTGTGATGGCCTGCGTCATCACGGTGGCGAACATCGCCGTGATGGGCCTCTACGACGTCGTCGCCTTCCGCCACACGCGCTGCGCGTGGCGCGAGCGCTGGCGCAACGGGGCGGTGGCGTTTGCGTGGAGCAACTTCCTGACGCTCGGCCCGCTCGCCGGACCGGCGGTCCGGTTGTGGCTGTATCGGAAGGACGTCGACGAGCTCAGCGAACTGCACGGCGGCATCGCCGCGATCGCGGCGGCGTTCATCTCCGGCCTGGTCGGCTGGACGCTGGCGACGGTCCTGATCGACCGGATCACCGGGGTGCCCGCCACCGGGTGGCTGGCGACGGCCGGACTGGGCGTGACGGCTTTCCTGCTGGTGCTGGTCGCGACGTCGATTGCCCGGCCGATCGTCCGTCGAGTGAGCGACGGCGGCCAGCCGCTGCCGCGCGCGCTGGAGCTCGCCGTGATCGGCTGGCTCGACTGGGCGCTGGCCGCGGCGGTCTTCGTGGCCTGCTTTCATGCCGCCGGATCGGGACGCGCCGTCCTCGCCGAGGTCCACGGGTTCTTTCTCGGCCAGGCGATCGGCGTGGCCAGCCTTGTACCGGGCGGCGTCGGCAGCAGCGACGCGTTCTGGATCGCGCAGCTGCCGGTCGCCGAAAGCGAGACGGCGGCGGTGCTGCTGGTGTATCGCGCCGTGTACTACATCGCGCCGTGGGCGGTGGCGTCGCTGCTGCTGCTCGCCCGCGCGACTCACGGCGCGCCGCGCCGCCGCGAGCTCGCCCGGCGGATCGTCGGCGGGCTGGTCGGCGGCGGCGGCGTGCTCATCATCCTGAGCGCCGCCTCCCCGGCCGTCCACGCCCGCCTGCCGACCCTCGAGCACCTGGTGCCGCTGCAGCTGGTCGAAGCCAGTTATGTGACCGCGGCGTTCGCGGGGCTGCTGCTGATGGTGCTGGCGCGGGGGCTGGTGCGCGGCTACCAGGCGGCCTTCCGCGGCACGTTGATCCTCCTGACGCTGGCCAGCGTGGCGGCGATCCTGAAGGGGCTCGACTGGGAAGAGGCGCTCATCCTGGGCGGCATCGCGGTGGCGGCGCGCTCGCAGGCGCAGCTGTTCGATCGCCCCAGCCGGGGGGACTGGATCGAGCGGCCCGATCTCGTTCTGGCGTTCGCGGCGCTGACGATCTTCCTCGCCTTCGGGACGTTTTCCCATCATCTGAGCGCCAGCACGTTCGAGCGCTGGTCGCATATCGGCTACCGCGTCGAGGGGGCGCGGTTCCTGCGGACCGCGGCCTCGATGGCCTTCGCGGTGGCCTCGGCCACGCTGTACCTGATGCTGCGGACGCCGTCGGCCTTCCGGCGCCTGTCCGAGGCCGAGATCGACGTCGCGCTGCAGCGGCACGCCGAGGTCGGGACCGGCACCAACGCGCTGATGGTGGCGACCGGGGACAAGGAAGTGCTCTCGACCGACAACGGGATGTGCCTGTATCGCACGATCGGCCACTACCTGATGATCTTTTCGGATCCGTCGGTCAGCGCCGCCGCGCTGCGCGGACCGTTTCTGGAAGACGTGACGACGGCCGCGGCCGAGATGGATCGGCGGCCGGTGTTCTATCAGGTGTCGCTCGACTGGATTCCGGTCCTCCACGATCGCGGCTATCACTTCTTCAAGCTCGGTGAAGAAGCGCTCGTTGACCTCGCCGGGGTGTCGCTCGAGGGCCACACCGGGAAGATGTACCGGCAGGTCCTGCGCCGGGCGGAACGCGACGGCGCGACGTTCCGGATCCTCGAGCCGCAGGAGATCCCGTCCCGCCTGGCGGAGATGGCCGAGGTGTCGTCGCAGTGGCTCAGGGAGAAGCACCTCGCCGAACGCCAGTTCTCGATGGGCTTCTTCGACCCGGTCTACATGAGCAGGTTTCCGTGCGCGGTCGTCGAGGCGGGCGGGCCGGGCGGGCGGATCATGGCCTTTGCCAACCTGCTCGAGGGGCCCCGCCGGGAAGAGTTGTCGGTGGACCTGATGCGCCAGCGCTCGGACGGTCCGCAGGTGATGGATTTCGTGATCGTCTCGGTCATGCTCGAGGGCAAGCGGCGCGGCTTCAGGACTTTCAATCTCGGCATGGCGCCGCTGGCGTCGGTGGGCACGGCGCAGGGTGCGCACCTTCGCGAGCGGCTGGCGCGGCTGCTCTTCCAGCGCGGCGAGCAGTGGTACAACTTCCAGGGGCTGCGCTTCTTCAAGGAGAAATATCGCCCGCGGTGGGTGCCCCGCTACCTCGCCTATCAGAATGCCGGCGAATGGCCGGTCGTCATTGCCAACGCCAGCGCGCTCATCGCCGGCGGCTGGTCGAGGATCCTCCGTTCCTCCGGCGACGGGCCGCCACGGACCATCGAGCCCGGCTCGAACGTCGCTCCCCCGACGCCGACCAACGGCGTCGGCAGCGGACTTCAGGATGCCAGTCCTTCACCGCCGTAGCTGGCGCGCCGTGCTCCTCGCCGTCGCCGCGGCGGCGCAGGCCTGCGCCCACCTGCCGGCCGCGAGCCAGCCGTTCGACGGCGCCGTCGTGCTCAACGACCGCCCGCTGACGGTGCACTTTGCAAACGCGGCGGCGGCGCCGATCCGGCCGCTCCTTCTCTACACCACGGGCGACGGCGGCTGGGCGCGGAAAGACCTCGCGCTTTACCGGCAGATCGTCTCGTGGGGCTATCCGACCGCGGGCTTCAGTGCTCCGCAGTACCTGAAGCACCTGCGCGGCGCCGACGGGACGACCACGCCCGCGCAGCTCGGCCAGGACTACGGGGCGATCATCCGCTACGCCCAGGCGCGGCTCGGCATGCCGGCGGGCGCGCCGGTCATCCTCGTCGGCGTGTCGCGGGGCGCCGGCCTGGAGGTGATCGCGGCGGGGCGGCGGGCTGTGCACCAGCTGCTCGGCGGCGTCATCGCCATCGCGCTGACCAAGGAAGAAGAGTACGTGAAGTGGTTCGGCCTGCGGCGCCGGGCCGTCCGGCAGCCGCCCAATCCGGTCATGGTGGAGGTCTACGACTATCTGCCGCGCCTCGGCCCGCTGCCGATCGCGGTCGTGCAATCGACGAAAGACGGCTTCCTGCCGGCCGATCGCGCCCGGAGCCTGTTCGGGCCCGACACGCCCACCCGGCGCTTTCGCGCCGTCGACGCCGAGAATCACAATTTCGGCGGACACCGCCAGCAGATGTACGACGCCGCCGCCGAGGCGCTGCGCTGGATCATGACCTCCGTCGCGCGGGTCGACACCCGCTGACCGGCGGTCCTACACCCGGCGCAGCTTCGTGACGCGGCCGACCTCGACCCACTCGACGACGAAGATGTTGCCATCGTGGTCGAAGCAGGCGCCGTGCGGGCAGATGAACTGTCCGGGAATGAAGGCGTCGCGCGGCCGGGTGCGGAGCGGGTTGTTCCACTCCGGGGCGTTCGAGTCGCCGAGGTGCTCGACGATCTGGTTGTTGGCATCCAGCAGCGTCACCCGCCCGTGCAGATCCGGCACGACCACCATCCCCTGCCGCTCGTCGAAGTGGCACGGCAGGCGGAAGCCCGGAATGAAGTCGATGTGGGCACCGTCCAGCGAAAACCGCTGCAGCCGGTTGTTCCGGCGGTCGGCGACGACCAGCACCGGGCGCGCGCCGCGGGCGTCGACCCACAACCCGTGCGGTTCGGCCAGCTGGCCGGGCTCGGAGCCCTTGCCGCCGAAAGTCCGGATGTACTCACCCTTCGCGTCGTACTGATTGATGTAGTACGACCCGTAGCCGTCGCCGACGTAGATATCTCCGTTCGGCGCGATCGCGACGTTGGTCGGGTTGTAGCGTTTCGCGGCGCCGTCCGCACCCGGCTGGTAGGCGGCGATGTCGGGCGGCCCCTGGATCTTCCAGACGATCTCGCCGCGCGGCGTCGCCTTGATGACGACCGCCTGCATCCCGGGCGGCGGCACCTGCTTCGGGTTGGCGGCGTTGACGGTCAGATACAGGAACTCGTCACGCCCCTCTTTCCGGATGTGCAGGCCATGCGCGACGCCACGGAACTCCTTTCCCCAGGAGCGGACGAAACGCCCCTTGCTGTCGAACACCACCATCGAGTCGGCGCTCTCGCTGCTCGCATGGACGGTGTGGTGGACGTAGACGTTGTGCTGCGAGTCTTCGACAACGCCGTGGGTGTTGCCCCAGCGGATCGACGCCGGCAGCGTACCCCAGTCGTGTACCGCTTCGTAGCGGTGCGCGCCGCTGCCCAGCACCGGGCGCTTCGTGCCCGACTTGTCCTGCATGCCGAGCAGCACCGGGGCCAGCGGCGCGGCGGCGACGGTGCGAACGAACTCACGACGGGTGGTTTTCATAGGTAGTTCCCAGCTTCCGGCTTCCAGCTCCCAGCGTTGTCGGCTGACGGCTCTACGCGAACAGATCCAGGATCGGCTCCCCTTTGCCGTCCCTCGTCACATACACCGGCCGGCGCTCGACGACGTAGGCGGTGTCGGGGGGGATGCCGAGCGCGTGATAGAGCGACGCGTGCAGGTCTTCCATGACGACGGGGTTCTCGACCGTGGTGCAGGGGCGCTCGTCGGCGGTCTTGCCGTAGAGGAAGCCCTTCTTCACGCCGCCGCCGAACATCAGCACCGAGCCGGCGCCGGTGAAGTGGCGGTGCATGCCGTAGTGGCGCGGCTCGGTCATCACGTTCGGGATGTTGATGGCCTGATCCTTGACTTCGCGGCCGACCTTGCCTTCGGTCATCGCGTCCCGGCCGAACTCGCTGGCGAGAACGACGAGTGTGCGGTCGAGGAGGCCGCGTTCGTCGAGGTCGCGAATCAGCTGCGCGACCGGGGCGTCGATCAGCTTCTTCATTGCTTCGGCGCGGGAGTGGCCGTGCTCATGGCTGTCCCAGTAGACGAAGGGAATGTACTCGGAGGTGACCTCGACGTATCGGGCACCGGCCTCGATGAGGCGCCGGGCGAGGAGGCAGCCCTGCCCGAAGCGGCCGGAGTTGTAGGCGTCGAAGCTGGCTCTCGATTCGAGCGACAGATCGAACGCCTTCGCCGACGGCGAGCTGAGGAGGCGATCGGCGGCGTCGAGCGATTTGACGAGCGAGGTGCGCTGGAAGTCGCCGCCGTACTGGTAGACCGGTTCATCCTTCAGCAGCTGTTCGAACAGCTGGCGGCGGCTGCGGAACCGCCGTTCGCCGAGATCCTTCGGCGGCCGGATCGCGGAGGCGGCGTCCTGGGGGTCGACGATCAGGAACGGCCCGTGCTCGGTGCCGAGGAAGCCGGCGGTGTGGAAGGCCTTGAGCGTGCCGATCTCTCCCGGGCCCTCGACCGTCTGCCCGATCGCGACGAAGGCCGGCATGTCGGGGTTCTTCGGTCCCAGAGTTTTCGAGATGACGGCGCCGAGGTGCGGCATCGCCATCGGCTGCGGCGGAATGTAGCCGGTGTGCCAGTGATACTGGTGGCGCGAGTGCAGGATGAAGCCGAGATCGGCGGCGTTGAAGGTCCGGATCACGGTGCCGCGATCGATGACGCTGGCGATCTGCTCGAGCCCGGCGGTGAACTTGATGTGATCGACCGCGGTGTCGATGGTCGGAAACGTGCTGAGCACGTCGGCGATGTTCACGCCGGGCGCGAACGGGGTGTAGCGCTTGGGATCGAAGGTCTCGGTCTGGGCCATCCCGCCGGCCATCCACAGCACGATGACGGCATCGGCGGTGGCCTTGGGCTTCGCTGGCGGCTGATCCCCGGCCGAGGCCTGCCGGGCCTGCAGACGCGACGGCTCGCGCCCGGCCAGCGCCGCCAGCGTGCCGGCGGCGGTCGCGCCAAGGAAGCCGCGGCGGCTCAATTTGCCGGTAAATCTGTTGTTCTTCGCGAGTCATGTTATCCCGCTTCCCGCTTCCCGCTTCCAGCTGCCAGCTCTCCACTTCGTGCGCCTTGCTTCGTCCGGGCGGGTAGCGGGAAGCTGGAAGCTGGCTACTAATAAATAAGTTGAAACTCCGGCTTCATGGCGATCGCCCACAGCAGATCGGCGAGGCCGTCGCTCGAGGGGCGGCCGCCGCCGGCCGGATTTTTCAGCGCTTCTTCCGCGGCGCGGCGTTCCGCGGCCGACGGCGCCCGTCCGAGGGCGTGCCGGAAGACGCGGTCGATGGCTTCCGCCGCGGTGCGCGCGACCGGCGGGGCCGGCAGCGGCGGCTCGGGCGCGGGCGGAATCAGGCGGTCCATGTCGGGCGGCGCGTCGAAGACGAAGAACCGAATCTGCGGATCGAGCGTCGAGCCGATCTCCGCGGCAGGATTCTCGAGGCCGATCACGCCGCGCAGCGTCACATAGCCTTTCCCGGCAATGTCGTACTCCAGCACCGACGGGTTGGCCACCCGGACGCCGCTGCTCTCGACGCCGTTCACGCTCACCGGTCCGGTGCCGGCGCGAAGGCCCGCCGGGTCCACCGGCGTCAGCGCCGACAGCGGCGTCGTCCCGGACGGCCCGACGAGCTCGGCCTGCGCCCAGGCGGGGCGCAGCGCGCGCGGCATGTTGGAGCCATTCTCCTCGACCACCAGCCACAGGCGGCTCGCTTTCGACACATCCACCGCGAACGCCGCCGGCTTGGCGCCTCGCCCGGCGACGGTCCGGTTGTAGAGGCTGAGCGGCTGCGGCAGCGGTTCTCCGAGCATCCGGCGGGCGCCGCGCGCCAGCCACTTCGTCAGGATCTCGCCGTTGACGAGCTCGAGGGCCTGGATCGTCGACGCCTGCGTGGCGCGGACGGGAATCACCTGATCGCGGATCGGGCGGCCGAGCGCGCGGCTCAGATTCGACGAGGCGACACGCCATTCACGTCCGTAGCGGCCGGCGGTCGGCGGCAGCGACGGCAGCGGCGCGCCGGGCGGCAGCGGCGCGGCGGCCGCGCCTGGCACGGGCGGACCGGGATAGATGCTCCATTCCCCGGTGATGCTGCCAATCGCGTCGCCGAACTGCTCCGCGGTCATCCGCCGTACTTCCGGGCCGGCAAACACGTAGCCGCGCGCCGGCGGCTCCCCCGCCCGCGTCACCGACGGCATCTGATAGGCGCGCGAGGTCAGCACCGCCGCCATCACGCGGCGGACGTCGTAGCCCTGCTCCACGAAATCGCTGGCGACCCAGTCGAGCAGCGCCGGGCTCCACGGCTGGCCGTCCATCTCGTCGGGGTTGGCCACCAGACCATGGCCGAGGAGCCGCTGCCACAGACGGTTCACGAGCGTGCGCGGCATCCGCCCGACCCGCCGGTCGGTGAAGAGCGCCGCCGCGGCGGCGCGGCGGTCCACCAGCGAGCCTGATGCCGGCGCGTGCGCGACCTGCGGATAGAGGAAGCCCGGCTCGGCGTAGCGATTGAGAGCGACGTCGCAGCGGAACATCTGCAGTTTCGGGTCGGGGGCGAAGTACGCCGCCAGCGCGTAGGCATCCTTCAGCTTCCAGCGGCTCACGAAGCTGTCGTGGCACGAGTTGCACTTCAGGTTGATGCCGAGAAAGACCTGCGCCGTATTCTGCGACGCCTGCATCCACGGCGTCACCGCCGCGCTCGTCTCGCCGCGCCAGTTCACGCCGACCAGGAAACCGTCGGGATCTCCCGGCGCGGACGGGCTGAGCAGCTTCGCGACGAACTTGTCGTAGGGCAGATTCGTCTCGAGCGACGCCAGCAGCCAGCCGGTGATGCTCTTCCGGCCGGCGGTCTCCGAGAAATAGGTGACCCCGTCCTCGTTGCGCAGGAGATCGTTCCAGAACGAGATCCAGTGGTCCGCGTACTTGCGGTCGTCGGCGAGCAGCGCGGCGACGAGGACGGTGCGTTTGTCCGGCCGCGGATCCGAGACGAACGCATCCAGCTGCTCGGGCGTCGGCAACAGCCCCCAGACGTCGAGGTAGACCCGCCGCGCGTAGGCGGCGTCGCCGACCACCGCCGGCTCGTCGATCTTGTGGTCGCGCAGATACGCACTGACGAAGCGATCGATCGGCGCCGACCACGACGACCAGACGACCGGCGGCAGCGCCGGACGGGCGAGACCAAGCGGCGCCTCCCACGGCGCCGGCGCCGGCGCCGAAGTCGGCGTCGCCCGGGCGCCCTGATCGATCCACGATCTGACGATCGCGAGCTCCGCGGCCGTCAGCGGCGGTTCGTCCTTGGGCATCTGCGGCTCGACCTGGCCGAGCACGCGATGAATCAGGAGACTGTTGCGGCTGTTGCCTGGACGGATGGCCGGCCCGTTGCGCCCGCCGTCGAGCGCGTCCTCGTAGGTCGCGAGCGACAGCCCCCCCTTCCGCTTGTCCTGGCTATGGCACTCGAGACAGTGTTCCTCGAGGATCGGCCGCACCGCCGACTGGAAATCGACGGCCGGGGCGGCGCCGGACGGCGCCGGCACACCGCCGTCCGCTGACCGGGAGGCCCCCACGGCGACGGCGCCGAGGACACCAGCGGCAAGAAGAATGACGGAAAGCTTGAGTTTCACGTAGGGTTCAGCCCGAAACCGCCGGAATACAGACTGCGTTGTAGTCCGACCGGGGGCCTGCGGTCAACCCGGACCCTTCGACCCAAGCTCATCCATTAATAGGCGGGGACCCGTGTACCTCTTTTCGGCGCGAACGGATGTATACTCCACGCACCGCTCGTAGCAGTCTCTCCCCCTGTGGGGAGCCGTGTCGCTCGTTCGGAAGGAGGAACCTTTGAGGGAGTTCAGTTGTATGACGTCAGGCCGAAAGCTTTGGTCTGGGGTCCGGCTCGTTACCGCGTCGCTCGCTCTTCTTGCCATCGGCCTCATGGCCGCACCGGTCCATGCCCAGGTCCTTTACGGCAGCATCGTCGGCGTCGTCCAGGACGCCCAGGGATCGTCGATCCCGGCCGCTACCGTAACGGTCGTGAACAAGGACACCAATCTGAGCCAGGAAACCGTTAGCAGTGCGAACGGTGAATACACGATAACGAACCTCCAGCCGGGCACCTACGACGTCAAGGTTGGGCTGCAGGGTTTCCGCGAATTCGTCAAGGCGAACGTGCCCGTGACCGCCGGCCAGATCAGCCGCGTCGCGGCGAAGCTCGAGATCGGCGCGCTGACCGAGACCGTCACGGTCCAGTCCGCCGCCCAGCTGCTCCAGACGGACAAGAGCGACCTCCACACCGAGCTGAAATCGAAGGAGATCGTCAACCTCCCGCTGAACCAGTACCGCAACTATCAGGCGCTCATCAACCTGGTGCCCGGCGCGACGCCGGCGTCGTTCCAGAACGCCCAGACCGACACGCCCGGGCGCTCGCTGCGCACGAACGTCAACGGCATGGACGGCCAGAGCAACAACACCCGCATCGACGGCGCGAGCAGCGTCAACATCTGGCTGCCGCACCATGCCGGCTATGTCGCCCCGGCCGAGACCATCGACACGGTCAACATCAGCACCAACAACTTCGACGCGGCGTCCGGCATGGCCGGCGGTGCGGCCATCACGCTCGTCACCAAGTCGGGCACCAACACCCTGAAGGGTTCGGCGTTCTACTTCCGTAATCAGGACGAGCTGAACTCGAAGGCGTTCTTCGACCCCGTCAAGCTGAACTCGAGCCTCTCGATCGGCGGCGGCACCCTCGGCGGCCCGATCGTGAAGAACAAGCTGTTCTTCTTCGGCGGCGTCGAGAGCAACCGCGAGCGCAACAGCCGGTTCGACATCTACTCGGTGCCGACCGCGAAGATGCGCAATGGCGACTTCAGCGAGTACCTCGCCATCAACCCGAACTTCCGGATCTACGACCCGGCAACCGGCAATGCCGACGGCACCGGCCGGACGGCGTTCCCCGGCGCGGTCATTCCCGCGGGCCGGCTGAGCAACGTCGCCCAGAAGATCCAGGCGCTCTATCCCGCGCCGAACAATGCCGGGACGAACAGCGGCCTCCAGAACAACCTGTTCCTGGCGCGCGCGCCGGTGGCGATCCGCGACAACTACGACGTCAAGGTCAACTGGAACCGCAGCAACTCGCACCAGATCTTCGCGAAGTTCTCGACCATGCAGGCGACCGTCGACGACCTGTTCTACCTGGGGGTTCCCTCGGTGGGCGGCGGCGACACCAAGGTGTATGTCGGCACGATCGGCAATACCTGGACGCTCAGCCCGACGATGGTGCTCGACGGCAACATCGGCATGAACAAGCAGAACCAGACGGCGCAGGGCGGCGACTTCGGGACCCTCTACGGCACCGACACGTTCGGGCTGCCCGGCACCAACGGGCCCGACCCGCGGCAGAGCGGGTTCCCGTACTTCAACACCGGCTACAGCACGCTCGGCAACAACGCCGGGTGGACGCCGCTCGAACGCCACGAGACGAGCTACACCGCGACCACGAACCTGACGAAGCTGTTCGGCCGGCACGAGATCCGGACCGGCTTCGACTTCATCCGCTATCAGCTGAACCACTGGCAGCCGGAACTCGGTTCGGGTCCGCGCGGCAACTTCGACTTCTCGGGCAACCTCACCGGCACGCCGGGCTACACCGCGACCAGCTGGAACCAGTACGCCGGATTCCTGCTCGGCCTCGACAGCGGCTACGGCAAGAGCATCCAGTACGAGGAGATGTCGGGCCGTGAGAACCAGTACGGCCTGTTCATCAACGATCGGTGGAACGCCTCCGAGAAGCTGACGCTGAACGTCGGCCTGCGCTACGAGTACTACCCGCTGATGACCCGCGAAAACCGGGGCATCGAAGTGCTCGACCTGTCGACCTTCAACGTCCTGCTCGGCGGCGTTGGCGACGTGCCGAAGAAACTCGGGATCAAGGTGAGCAAGACGCTGTTCGCCCCCCGCCTCGGCGCGGCCTACCGTCTGAACGAGAAGACGGTGTTCCGTGCGGGCTACGGCCAGACCTTCGACCCGATTCCGTGGTCGCGGCCGCTCCGCGGGTTCTATCCGCTGACGATCGGCTACGCCAACTCGATCACCAACAACTACGACTCGTTCCAGCTGGCGTCGGGCATCCCGACGATTCCGCTGCCCGATCTGAGCACCGGACACGTCCCCCTGCCGCCGAACACCACGATGCGCTGGCCCGATCCGACCAACGTCGACCGCGGCCGGACGCAGCAGTACAACGTCACGATTGAACGGCAGCTGCCGGGTGACATCTCCGCCAGCGTGGCCTACGTCGGCACGCGGATGGACGGCGGTTATGCCGACCTCAACCTGAACTACTCCGAGCCGGGCGGCGGCAACGCCGGCCGTCAGTACTTCGCGAAGGCCGGCACCGCCGACATCCTGCAGTGGGCCTCCTTCACCAAGCGGCGCTACAACGCGCTCCAGGTGGCGGTCAACCGTCCCTTCAAGGCCGGGCTCCTGCTGAAGGGTGCCTACACCCTCAGCAAGGCGATGAACGAGACCGACGACGACGGGTGGGTGGGTCTCAGCTGGAATCAGCCGTCACAGCTGAATCGCAACTACGCGCTGGCCGGGTACGACCGGACCCATAACTTCCAGATGGGCTTCCTGTACGACATCCCGCTCGGCAAGGGTTCCACCAACCCGGTGGCGCTGGTCGTTCGCGACTGGCAGCTGAACGGCGTCTTCGCGGCCTACTCCGGCACGCCGTTCACGATTGGCGGCGACAACACGGCGCTCAACCAGCGCGGCGGCACGCAGACCATCGACCTGATCGCGCCGCTGAAGAAGCGTCGGCCCGGCCGGGCCGAACGCGGTCTACTACGACCCGGCATCGTTCGCCCAGCCGGGCAACAAGTGGGGCAACACGGGCCGCAACCAGTTCCGTGGACCCAGCATCTACAACCTCGACATGGGTCTCTTCCGTGGCTTCCCGATTGGGCGCTACCGGGTCGAGTTCCGTGCGACGGCGAACAACGTGCTGAACCACTCGCGCTGGGGCAACCCCATCACGGGCTTCACGGATCCCAACTTCATGAAGATCCGCAGCGTCGGGGATCCTCGGAAGATTCAGCTGGGGCTCCGCTTCCAGTTCTAAGCCGCATCTGACGGCGTTCCGGGCCGGGGGGCACTGCCTCCCGGCCCTTTTTTTGTACGGCGCGGTACAATCGCAGGATGCAGCTTGTCGTCCGCGGCGCGCTGGCGCTGCTCCTGATGCTCCCGGCCGCGGCAGGCGGGCTGGCCCAGGGGCGGGGGACTGCCGAGAAGAGTCAGGCCGCCAGACAGGCCATGGAGGCCGGGCGCTTCGACGAGGCCGCGACCCTTTATCAGGAGCTCGTCCGGGAACTGCCGGACGAGGCCGGGCTGTTCATGAACCTCGGCATGGCGCTCGCCATGGCCGGGCACGACCAGGAAGCGATCGCACCGCTGGAGCGGGCCGTCGCCCTGAAACCCGCGCTGACGCCCGCCTCGCTGTTTCTTGGATCGAGTTATCTGTCGGTGGGCCGTCCGGCGGATGCCGTGGCCCCCTTGAAGCGCGTCGCGGCGGCCAGGCCCGCGGACGTCGAGAGCCGGCGGATGCTGGCCCAGGCCTACGCCGCCACCGGACATCCTGACGCCGCCGTCGCCGCGCTGCGCGACGTCACCCGGATTGCGCCCGCCGCGCCGCCCGGGTGGTATGCGCTCGGCCACGCCTACAACGCCCTGACCCAGGAGGCGATGGCCACCTTCGCCGAAGAACCGGAAGACTCGCCGTGGCGGCAGCTGCTCGTCGCCGACGCGCTTCTCGCGGACGGCCGCCTGACCGACGCCTTCGCCTTACAGCGCGCGGCGCTCGAGCGGCTGCCGGCGATGGTCTCGATCCACGACTCGATCGCGCGCATCTACGAGTTGTCCGGCCATGCCGACTGGGCCGCGAAGGAACGAGCACGCGGCGCGCTGACCCCTTCGGCCTGTGCGCGGCGGAAGGCACTCTGCGAGTTCCGCGCCGGGCGCTATCGCACCGCCCTGACCGCCGCCCTGGCGGCGTCCGACATCGAGTCGCGCTACTGGCGGGTGCGGGCCGCCACCGAACTGGCGCTGGCGTCGTTCAAGCGCCTCGACCAGCTGCCCGACTCCCGCGAGCGCCGCGAGGTCCACGCCACGCTCGCGCTTGGTCAGCGGCGCTACACCGACGCGATTGCGGAGCTGCAGGCGGCGCTGAAGTTTGCCAAGGACGACCCCGCGCTGATCGACGATCTCGCCACCGCGTACTATTCGGCGCGCGATTTCGAGAAGGCGGCCGCGACGCTGCGGCCCCTGGTCGCCGCCAACCCGGACGACCCCCGTCTGCTGACGCTGCTCGGCGACTCGCTGCTCCAGCTGCAGCAGCCGGACGAGGCGATCCCGTTCCTGCAGCGCGCCGTCGCCGCGCGATCCCGGCGACGCGATGCCCAGCCTCGCGCTGGGGCGCGCCTACGTCCTCAAAGGGGACTTCGCCGCGGCGATTCCGCTGCTCGAGGCGCGCCTGACGGAGGACAGCGACGGCAGCCTGCACGTCCAGCTCGCCCGCGCCTACTCGGGCACGGGCCAGAAGGAGAAGGCGCAGGCCCTGCTCGAGCAGAGCCAGACCCTGCAGCGCGCCGCCCAGGAGCGCGCCGATGCGAAGAGCGAGAGGACGATTGAGAAGCCGGAGTGAGCTTCCAGCTTCCCGCTTCCCGCTTCCCGCGGGGCTCGGAGCTGGGAGCTGGAAGCGGGAAGCTGGAAGCTGGAAGCCTATTCTTCTTTCACCTCCACCACCCTGTCCACTGTGACGTTCTCGAGCACCTGGCGCGCGCCGGACGGCCACTGCACCTCGACGCGCGGCACGGTCGTGGCCGCGCCGAGGCCGAAGTGGACGCCGGCATGTGAAGACGACGCATAGCCGACCGCCGTTGTCATGGTCCTGACCTGGTCGCCGACGGTGATGCGGGCGCCGATGCCGTCGCGGTTCGATTTCGTGCCGATCGGACGGATGATCAGCCAGTGCGCCGGAGCGGTCGTCTCGTTGTGCCAGAGTTCGGCGGGCTCGCCGAGCGTCAACACGACGACGTCGAGGCGGCCGTCGCCGTCGAAGTCGGCGACGCCGCAGCCGCGATGGGCCGCTATCGCCGCCGCAAGGCCCGAGTCGGGAGTGCCGTCCACGAACTTTCCCTGGCCTGCATTCATGAACAGGCTGTTCGGCTGCTTCCAGCTCGAGCTCTCGAACTCACCGATCCGATCGTTGGCCTGCGAGTTGGCGGTGAAGATGTCCTTGCGGCCATCGTTGTCGAAGTCGGCCTGGACGATGCACCAGCCGGACAGCTTTGACGTCAGCCTGGCGAGACCGCTCGTCTGCGTGGTTTCGACGAAGCTGCCGTGCTTGTCGTTCTTGAACAGTGGAAACGTCTCCCCCGCCAGGGCCGTGAACGTCAGGTCCTCCCAGCCGTCGTTGTCGTAGTCCTGGAAGTCCGTGCCCATGCCCGAGACCGGGCGGCCCGACTCGGTCACCGAGACCCCCGCCAGCAGCGCCACCTCCGCGAAGGTCCCGTCTCCCTTGTTGTGGAAGAGGAAGTTCGGCACGGTGTCGTTGGTGATGAAGGCGTCGAGCCGGCCGTCGTGATCGTAGTCGGCGAACGCGACGCTCATGCCCTTGCCGACGTGCCCGAGCAGCCCGGCGCGCTCCGAGACATCCTCGAACGTGCCGTCCCCCTTGTTGTGATAGAGCCGGTTCGGCAGCCCCTGGGAGAAGCGCGGATGACAGTAGGTGCGGACGCCGCGCGCCTGGTCGCCGCAGTAGCGGTTGGTGGCGGGCGACCACTGCACGTAGTTCACGACCAGCAGGTCGAGCCGGCCGTCGTTGTCGTAGTCGAACCAGCCCGCCGCCGCCGCCCAGTCGCCGCTGGCGATGCCGGCCTTCGCGGTGACGTCCTCGAAATGGCCGTCGCCGCGGTTGCGGAGCAGCTGATTCTGCCGGACGCCGGCGACGAACAGGTCGACGTGGCCATCGTTGTCGTAGTCGCCGGCCGCGGCGCCCATGGCGTAGCCGACGCCCCGCACGCCGGCCTGGTCGGTGACGTCGGTGAACCGCATCCCGCCGTCGTTGCGGAACAGCCGGTTGGCGAACGCCTCGCCGCTCTTGTCGAGCGCCGGCGTCCGCGCCCCGTTGGTGAAGAAGATGTCCGGCCGGCCGTCGCCGTTGTAATCGAAGACCGCGACCCCGGCTGGAGCGCTCTCGATGTAGTACTTCTCAGGCGTCGGCGAATGCTGATACACGAACCGCATGCCCGAAGCCCCTGCCACGTTGCGGAAGCGGACCGCCTGGGAGGGTTGACCGTTCGCCTGACGGCTGGCCGGCGCCGCGCCGATGCACAGGAACAGGCCGGCGGCCGTCGCACAGGCGGTCAGACGTTTCAAACAGGTCCCTCCTCGATCGCGTTCTGAAATAGTATAAGGGCCTGTAATCAGCGACTTACGCTAAAGATGAGTGTCCCCCTTACGAGGATTTTGCATGCGTTCAATCACATCCGTGCGCTCGATGGTGTCGTTCTCCCTGCTCTCGGCGGCTCTGCTGGTCGCTGGCCTCTCCTCCACCGCCTCGGCGCAGGTGCCGCGCGACCGGCCGCTGCTCCCCGGTGAGCAGTGGGTGGACCTGTTCAACGGCAAGGACCTGACGAACTGGGTCGAGGTCGGCAAGGAGAAGTGGACGATCGAGGACGGGACGATTCACGGCCAGGGGGTGACGTCGGCCTACGGCTACCTCCGCACCGAGAAGACCTACAAGGATTTCTGGATGTCGCTGCGCTTCAAGTGCGAGGCGGACGGCAACAGCGGGCTGTATTTCCACACCGACTTCAAGCCCGGCACGGTAGACGTGTCGAAGGGCCTGCAGTTCGAGATCGACCGCACCATCAACCATCACACCGGCGGGCTCTACGGCGACGGCCGCAACTGGATCGCCTGGCCGGCACCTGAGTTCGAGCAGGTGATTCGCCCGACCGACTGGAACGAGCTGCTCGTCAAGGTCGAAGGCAACCACATGATCGCGGTCCTGAACGGGATCGAAGTGCTCAACTTCACCGATCCGACGCCGAAGTCCTTCGACGGCTACATCGCGCTCCAGCTCCACTCGGGCGGGCAGGGCAACATGCGGTTCAAGGATATTTATGTAAGGGACTTATCGAGATAGTGGCCAGCTTCCCGCTTCCCGCTACCCGCTTCCCGCTGGAAGCTGGAGGCTGGGAGCCGGAAGCCGGTAGCTGGAAGCTGGCAGCGGGGAGCCACTCGATCACCGCATAAACAGCTTCCTCGCGTTCTCGTAGAGCAGCTTGCGTTCGGTCGCCTGGCTCCCGGCCAGGCGGCGGAGCGCCGCCAGGGTCTGAGCACCCTGGCAGCCGGCGCCGGCGCCATCCGAATCGCTGCAGTCGCTGCCGAACAGCAGCCGGTCCTGGTGGCGGGTGAGAAAGTCCGTGGTGAACGCTTCGTCGCGGGTCAGCGCGTTGAGCCCGGAGCCCGCCGACAGGTCGCCGTAGATGTTGGGATAATCGGTCAGGTATCGGTCCGTGAGCCCGCCGGGCGTCACCGGGCCTTTGGGATAGAGCACGGACTGATCGCGATGTTCTCTGTCGATGTTGGCCCACCACGTCTGGGCGTGGCCGATGAACGTGACGGTGGGGTATTTCTCCAGAATCCGGTGGAACCGGTCGAACCCGTAGTTGTAGCGCTCGAACTGCCAGTGCATGAGGACCGGCACCCGCCGCTCCCGGGCCAGGCGGTAGATCCCGTGCATCGCCGGCGCGTCGCACTCGACGCCGAATTTCTGCTCGGCAATGAGCAGCGCGCCCTGGGCCAGACGCCTGGCGATTTCCCTGGTCGCTCCCGGCGCATCCGGCACGTCGTTAGCCGCAAAGCGGTACTCCGCTGGCCGCGCCGCCGCGAACGCGCGGCACGCCTCATTGCCCAGACACATCGCCTCGAGGCCGTTCGACACCCCGCCGTGCGTGGCCGCGGACGTCATCGGTCTCCCCGCCGGCAGCAGGATCGTCATCGTCGCACCCATCCGTCGCTGGTGCGCGAGGAACGCGGCGTCGGTGCGGCCCGAGTAGTTCAGGTGCTGGTGAATATCGATGACCGGCTCCGGCGCCGCTTCGTCCGGCTGCCCGCGCACGAGCGAGCCGGCAAGCGCCAGGCTGGAAGCGGTCAGAAACGCGCGGCGGGAGACTCGACTGTCAGCGCAGTGGGTCACAGCAGGTAAATATATGTTCATTCCCGGCCTCCGTCCCATCGTCTTTGTCGTGCTGGCCGCGGCTGCGGTCGGCGCCGTGCAGGAGTCACCGGCCGGCCGGCCCTGGCCGCCCGGTCGTCCAGAAGGTCGCCGACGACGCCCCGCCGCTGTCGGCAGACGACGCGCTGAAGACCTTTATCATGCCGCCCGGCTACCGGCTGGAGCTGGTCGCGAGCGAGCCGCTCGTCGAAGCGCCGGTGGCCATCGACTGGGATGTCCAGGGGCGGCTGTGGGTCGTCGAAATGCCGGGCTACATGCGCACCGTCGACGGCGGCAACGAGCACGACCCGGTCGGCAAGGTGGTCGTCCTCGAGGATACGGACCACGACGGCAGAATGGACAAGCGCACGGTGTTCGCGGACGGGCTCGTGCTGGCTCGGGCGATCAAGGTCCTCGATCGCGGCGTCCTCGTCGGCGAGCCGCCCAATGCCTGGCTGATGCGCGACACGAACGGCGATCTCCGCATGGACGAGAAGACGCTCGTCACCGACCAGTACGGCAAGCGCGATGCGGATCCGCAGAACAACGCCAACGGTCTTTTCTGGGCGCTCGACAACCGGCTCTACACGGCCGGCCAGGTCGACATCTTCCTGCACCCCGCACGCGGCCGGTTCGAAGTCGAGAAAACTCTCCTCCGCGGCGAGTGGGGCGTCAGCCAGGACGATGCCGGGCGTATCTTCAGGAATACCAATTCGTCCGCGGTTCACGTCGATCTCGTCCCGACGCCGTACTTCGCGAGAAACCGCAATCTGCTGCGGACGCGCGGCAGCTACGAGGCAATCAGCGCCGCCGACGCCACGCTCGACGCGGTCTTCCCGATCCGGCCCAATCCCGGCACCAATCGCGCGTATCAGGCGGGCATCGACCGCCCCGACGGGACGCTCGAAAGCTACACCGCCGTCTGCTCGCCGCTGGTCTATCGCGGGGACCGGCTGCCGGCGGAGCTCCGCGGCAACCTGTTCGTCGCCGAACCGGCCGCGAATCTCGTCAGCCGGATCGTGCTTGGCGACGACGGCCGGTCGCTGACCGCGAAGCGGGCCTATGACCATGCCGAGTTCCTGGCGTCCACCGACGAGCGGTTCCGCCCGGTCTACCTCTCGAACGCCCCGGACGGAACGCTCTACGTCGTCGACTTCTATCGCGGCATTCTCGAGCACCGCAATTCGCTCACCGTTTATCTGCGCAATCACATCCTGTCGCGCGGCCTCACCGAGCCGACCAGCTACGGGCGGATCTATCGCGTCATGCACGACACGACCCGTCGCGACACGACGTCGAAGCTGGACGCCGCCTCGCCGCGGCAGCTCGCGCAGTTGCTCTCCGATCCGAACGGCTGGGTCCGCGACGCCGCGCAGCGGCTGCTGGTCGAGCGAGCCGATCGGGATTCCGGCCGCGCCGCGGTCACGGCCGCGCTGGCGAAGCTGGTGAAGTCGGCGCCGGACTGGCGCACGCGGCTCCACGCGCTCTGGACGCTCGACGGCATGGGCGCCAGCAGCCCCGCACTGGTGACCGTCGGCCTCGACGACACCGCCCGGGACGTGCGGGCCGCGGCCGTGCGGATTGCCGAGCGATGGCTCACCCAGGCCGATCACCCTCTCCAGGCTGCGGTGTTGAAGCACATGGACGATCCGGACTGGAGCGTCCGGGCGCAGCTGGCCGCCAGTCTCGGCGCCCTGCCGGCCGGGCCAAGGGAGCAGGCGGTCGCCGACATGCTGGTGCGGCATGCGGACGACCCGGTCGTTCTGGACGCGGCGCTGAGCAGTGTCCCGGGTGGCGAGGCCGCGGTGCTCGCCGCCGTGCTCGACCGGCCCGGTGCCGTCTCCGCCGCCCGTCAGTCGGCCCTGACCATGCTGGCCGCCACCATCATCCGCGGCCCGAACGAGGCCGCGGTGCAGAGCGTTCTCGCCCAGACCGCCGAAGGCACCCGCCCCGAGTGGCAGCGCACGGCGCTGCTTGGCGGCGCCGAGGTCGCTCTCATCGGTGCGCCGATGCCTGGCAGCGCGCCGCGTCGGGCCGAAGCCGCGCCAGGCGTCATGCCCTGCCCGACCTGCCCGGGCGGACGCGCCGGGCCCGGCGGGTCCTATGCCTTTTCCAGGCCGCCCGCGGAAGTGCAGGCCGCCTACGGCGGCGCCAATGGCGGCGAGCCGGCGCAGTTCGACGCCGGCCGCGGCGGGCCCGGCGTTCACCTGACGCGGGAGCCCGCGGCCTTCCGCCGGCTGACAGACGATGGCGGCGCGCTCGCCCCTCGCGCGGCCGCCGTGCTCGCGCGGCTCGACTGGCCCGGCAAGCCGGGCTCGGCCGCGCCGGCCGTGCCGCTGACGGCCGCCGAGCAGCAGGCCTTCGAACAGGGACGCGAGGTCTACCTGAACATCTGTCAGGCCTGCCACCAGCCCAACGGACGGGGCCAGGATCGGCTGGCGCCGAGCCTCGTCGGATCGGCGCTGGCGCTCGCACCGGCCGGCATCCCGGCCCGCATTCTCCTCAACGGCAAGGAGGGCACCATCGGTCTCATGCCGGCGATCGGCTCGGTGCTGACCGACGAGCAGATTGCCGGCGTCCTGACATACGTCCGGCGCGAATGGGGACAGACCGGATCGCCCGTCAGTGCCGCGGAAGTGCGGGCGGCGCGAGCGCAGACGGCGGGCCGGACCAGGCCGTGGACCAACCAGGAGCTGGCGGCACTGCCGGGCCGCGGAGGACAGCCGTAGCCGCGGACCCCGCGGTGACATCACGTCACACGGATGACAGGGGGTCACCCGACCGCCTTCGGTGCGGACCGCCGCGGACCAACACGGCGAGACCACGCAACACGGACAACACGACGACACGGACAACACGGCAACGACAACACGGATGACACGGATGACACGGATGCACGGAGTCGTCCGGCCCACCTGGCGCCCGCCGCTGGTGTCGCTTGGAGATGTGACCGTCGCGCTCAGGCTGGCCGCCGCCGGGCTCTTGTCCTACGCCGCCCGGCGGGCCGTGAGGCGTCAGCGGGCGGGCGAGCACCACAGGGCCGCCCACGGTGTTCGCCGGCCCGCTGCCGCCTCCCGCCGCGGCGCAGAGCGCCGCCGGCCAGCCTTCACCGGACTTCTCCGTGCCCGTCCGCGTGCATCCGTGCCATCCGTGTCCCGTGAGGACCACGCCGGAGTCCACCCCATACGCCGAATCGGCCCGCCGACCAGCCCTCACCTGACTTCTCCGCGCCCATCCGCGTCCATCCGTGCCATCCGTGCCCCGTGCAGACGACTCCCACCCACCGTCTCCGCCGACGCGCCTCAGCACGTGAAGCTACCCGACCGCCTTCGGTGCGGACCGCCGCTGAGCCGCGGACCAAACCTGGCGAGACCACGCAACACGGACAACACGACGACACGGACAACACGGCAACGACAACACGGACAACACGGATGACACGGATGACACGGAGTCGTCCGGCACCACCTGGCGCCCGCCGCTGGTGCCGATTGGGGATGTGACCGTCGCGCTCAGGCTGGCCGCCGCCGGGCTCTTGTCCTCCCCGCCCGGCGGGCCGTGAGGCGTCAGCGGGCTGGCGAGCACCACAAGGCCGTCCAAGGTGTTCGCCGGCCCGCTGCCGCCTCCCGCCGCGGCGCAGAGCGCCGCCGGCCAGCCTTCACCGGACTTCTCCGTGCCCGTCCGCGTGCATCCGTGCCATCCGTGGCCCGTGAGGACCACGCCGGAGTCCACCCCATACGCCGAATCGGCCCGCCGACCAGCCCTCACCTGACTTCTCCGCGCCCGTCCGCGTGCATCCGTGCCATCCGTGTCCCGTGAGGACCACGCCGGAGTCCACCCCATACGCCGAATCGGCCCGCCGACCGGCCCCTCACCGGACTTCTCCGCGCCCATCCGCGTCCATCCGTGCCGTCCGTGCCCCGTGCAGACGACTCCCACCCACCGTCTCCGCCGACGCGCCTCAGCACGTGAAGCTACCCGACCGCCTTCGGTGCGGACCGCCGCTGAGCCGCGGACCAACCCGGCGAGACCACGCAACACGGACAACACGGATGACACGGATGACACGGAGTCGTCCGGCCCACCAGGCGCCCGCCGCTGGTGCCGATTGGAGATGTGACCGTCGCGCTCAGGCTGGCCGCCGCCGGGCCATGTCCTACGCCGCCCGGCGGGCCGTGAGGCGTCAGCGGGCTGGCGAGCACCACAAGGCCGTCCAAGGTGTTCGCCGACCCGCTGCCGCCTCCCGCCGCGGCGCAGAGCGCCGCCGGCCAGCCTTCACCGGACTTCTCCGTGCCCGTCCGCGTGCATCCGTGCCATCCGTGGCCCGTGAGGACCACGCCGGAGTCCACCCCATACGCCGAATCGGCCCGCCGACCGGCCCTCACCTGACTTCTCCGCGCCCATCCGCGTCCATCCGTGCCGTCCGTGTCCCGTGAGGACCACGCCGAAGTCCACCCCATACGCCGAATCGGCCCGCCGACCGGCCCTCACCCGATTTCTCCGCGCCCGTCCGCGCGCATCCGTGCCATCCGTGTCCCGTGACGACGGCCCGCACTCACCGTCTCCGCCGACGCGCCGCAGCACAGGGAGGCACCAGATCCCCGCGCGGCAACGGGTACTGCCGGACCCCGGGTGCGCAACAGCGCGGGCAGGCAGGCCAAGTCCGGCGCTGTAGGGCGACAGTGGTATCGACCCTTTTCGACTATTCTCGATGCCGACAGTGCCCGGCATCGACGTCGCCCTGCCGCGACCCGGCGACCCCAGCGACGCCGCCGCCGCCTCCCCCCGCCAATCACATCTTGACAATCAAGATGACTCAGGGCAGGATCGACGCTATCCCGATGGGCGAGAGCAACGCCAATACCGACGTCATCCAGGGCACCCTCGACATGCTGATTCTCAAGACGCTCAGTCTCGA
Organism: uncultured Acidobacteriota bacterium; assembly: GCA_963750475.1. Classification (GTDB taxonomy): domain Bacteria; phylum Acidobacteriota; class Vicinamibacteria; order Vicinamibacterales; family 2-12-FULL-66-21; genus JALZOC01. The sequence goes on along the minus strand of CAVVQQ010000002.1, from coordinate 2,702,929 downwards.
GCCGATGCACGGCTTTGGCGTGGCGCGGCGAATCGAGCAGGTCACGCGCGGGGTGTTCAAGGTCAATCCAGGCTCGCTGCTCACCGCATTCCAGCGGCTCGAACGCGTCGGCTGGCTCGATTCCGAATGGCGCCAGAGCGACAACGCCCGGCGCGCCAAGGACTACTCGTTGACCCGCGCCGGCAAGGCCAGGCTCGGGGTCGAGACCGCAAGCTGGCTGCGGCGGGCATCTGCCATCGCGCGGCTGCTCAAGGCGGAGCCGTGATCGTGAAGACGAGGCGCTGATGTCGCTCTGGCGCCAGTTGAAGGGCGGCCTGCGCGTCCTCACCACTCGCGACCGCTCCGATCGCGAGGTCGCCGACGAACTGCAACACTATCAGGACGAGGCCACCGCTGCGTTCGTCGCCCGCGGCCTTTCGCCGGACGACGCCCGTCGCGCCGCCCGAGTCGAGATCGGCAGCGTGGCCGCGGCCCGGGACGAAATCCGCGCCGCGGGCTGGGAGCACCTCGTCGACACGCTTCTCGCCGATCTGCGCCACGCCTTACGCCGCCTCTGTCGCAGCCCCGCCTTCACCGCCATCACCGTGCTCACGCTGGCGCTCGGGATCGGCGCCAACGCCGCGATCTTCAGCATCCTGAACGGCGTGCTGCTGACCCCACTGCCGTATCCGCAGGCCGAGCGCCTCGTCTCGCTGCTGCACACCGCACCGGGAATCGACATCCCGGAACTGAAGATGGCCCCCTCCTTGTACTTCATGTACCGCGAGGAAACCCGCACCTTCGCCGACATCAGCCTGTGGAAATCGGTGACGTCGGTCGTCACCGGACGCGCCGGGTCGGAGGAGCTGCCGGCGCTGCTCGTGACGCACCGCTTCCTGCCGATGCTCGGCGTGCAACCGGCGCTCGGTCGAAGCCTGACCGAAGAGGACGAACGCCCGAACGGGCCACGGACGGTAATGGTCTCGCACGGTTACTGGCTCTCCCGCTTCGGCGGCGATCCCTCCACCGTCGGGCGGCGCCTGACGATTGGCGGCGAGGTCTACGAGGTGATCGGCGTGCTCCCGGCGTCGTTCGAGTTTGGCGATCGGCGGTATGCACTGGTGCTGCCGCTGCCGCTCGAGCGCGCCAGCGAGCCCCTGGTCAACTTCGCGTTCGACGGCATCGCGCGGCTGAACCCCGGGGTGACGCTCGCCGACGCCAACGCCGACGTCGCCCGCATGGTGCCTCTCGCGCCGGATAGGTTTCCGATCAATCCCGGCATGCGCCCGACCATCTTCGCGGATGCGCGCATCGGGCCGGCGCTGGTACTGCTGAAAGACAGTCTCGTCGGCGACATCGGGCGCACGCTCTGGCTGCTGATGGCGACCGTCGGCCTCGTGCTGTTGATTGCCTGTGCGAACGTCGCGAATCTGCTGCTCGTCCGCGCCGATGCGCGCCATCATGAGCTCGCCGTGCGCGCCGCGCTCGGCGCCGGCCGGGCGCGCCTCGCCAGCGCCCTGTTGCTCGAGGGAGTCGTGCTCGGGCTGATTGGCGGTGCGCTCGGCCTCGCGGTCGCTGCCGCCGCGCTCCACGCGCTCGTCGCCGGGGCCATCGTCTTCGGTGTGAACGGCGTGCCGCGCCTCCAGAGCGTCAGTCTCGACTGGCGCGTCCTGGCCTTTACGCTGGCCATATCGCTCGGCACCGGCCTTGTCTTTGGCGTGATCCCCGTCCTGAGATCGGGCCGGCCGCACCTGCTCGCGGCGCTGCGGAGCCAGGGCCGGGCGCTGACTCAGGGGCGCGAGCGTCAGCGTGCGCGCGACCTGCTCGTGGTGATCCAGGTCGCCCTGGCGGTGGTGCTGCTGGTCGGCGTCGGATTGATGACCCGCACGTTTGTGGCGCTGCACCGGGTCGATCCCGGCTTCTCCGGCGCCGCGACGCTGCAGTCGCTGCGCATCGGCATCCCGGTGCGCGAAGCCGGAGAGCCGACGCGCGTGCTGGCGCTGCAGGAAGCACTCCTGCGACAGATTGCCGCGCTGCCTGGCGTCACCTCGGTCGCCGCGGCGTCGACGGGGCCGATGGCGGGGGGACAGAACGATCTCGTCCATGCCGAGGATCATCCGGCGGTCGGCCGGGCGATCCCGCCGGTGCGGCGTTACCGCTACATGTCCCCGGGCTTCGTCAGCACGATCGGCAGCCGTCTCGTGGCCGGACGGGATTTCAGCTGGGATGAGACGCGCGCGGCCCGGCCGGTCGCGCTGGTCTCGGAGAATCTCGCCCGCGAGTGGTGGGGCACGCCGCAGGCGGCCATCGGGAAGCGTATCCGCGCCGCACTCACCGACCCCTGGTCCGAGGTCATCGGCGTCGTCGCCGACCTGCGCGACGACGGCATCGATCAGAAGACGCCGGCGACCGCGTATTGGCCGCTGCTGCGAAGCATTGGGGCCAGAGGTCCCGCAAAGGCCGCGGCGGCGGGGGCGGATGCGCCGGCGGCGCTGGGCTCGCAGCGCTCGATTGCGGTTGTGATACGCACACCGCGCGCCGGGTCGGCGGCGCTCGTCGACGAGCTGCGGCAGGCGGTGGGGAGCATCAATCCGAATCTGCCGCTGACGGAGGTGATGACGGTAGAGGCGCGCTACGAGCGCTCGCTGTCGCGTACCTCGTTGACGCTCGTGCTGCTCGCGGTCGCCGGCGCCATGGCGCTGCTGCTCGCGGTGATTGGCCTCTACGGTGTGATCGCCTATGCGGTATCGCAGCGGACCCGCGAGATCGGCATCCGCCTGGCGCTCGGCGCGCCGCAGCCTGGCGTCACCGGCTTGTTCGTGCGCTATGGGCTGCGCCTGGCACTCTCCGGCGCAGTCTTCGGCGTGATCGCGTCGCTGCTCCTGACCGGACTGCTGCGGCCGCTGCTGTTCGACGTGCGGCCGGCCGATCCCATCGCCTACCTGACCGCGAACGGCGCGCTGCTGGCCGCAGCCCTGCTCGCCAGTTATCTACCGGCGCGGCGAGCGAGCCGGGTCGACCCCGTCGAAAGCCTGCGCGCCGACTGACGCCTGTCCGGCACCATCACGCCGGGCCGGCCCAGCGGGGCGAGGCGTCAGCGGACGGGCGAGCACCACACGGCCGTCCAGGATGTTCGCCGGCCCGCTGCCACATCCGCCGACAAGAAGGTCAATCCGCGGTAAGTGGGCTACCGGGCTGCGGCGCGCGGCGCGACACCGCCTGGCTGGCGCCACAGGAGCGCCCCGAGTGCCGCCAGGTAGCAGACGGCGCCGGCCCAATACGAGGCCGCGATCCCTGCCCCGAGCGCGATGACGACCGCGAGGACGGAGGCACAGACCGACGCGGCCCCGTTGACGCCCCACAGCCACGGCGCAAGCGCCGGGGCATCCGCCAGCGCCCGCCCCATGCCAAGTGGAAACGCCATCCCCATGAAGAATCCCAGCGGCAGCAGCGTGCCGACAGAAATCAGCACGCGCACCGGCGTCGACGCCGCCTCGAAGTGCCTGACCGCCACCGGCGTCAGCAGTCCGAAGACCAGCAGCACGACGATCAGCAGACCGATCCTGACCGCCGGTCCGTGGCGCCGCCGCCCGCGGCCCAGGCTGGCGGTCGAAAGGCTGCCGGCGCCGCTCGACAGCAGCAGCGAGAACAGCACCACCGACAGGCTGTAGACCGGGTGGCCGAGAAAGATCGCCAGCCGCTGGACCTGGGATATCTCGATGAGCATGAAACCGAACCCGATCGCCGAGAAATACACCAGATGCGGCGCCGCGGCGCCGAAGTCGGGACGTGGCCGCGCCATCAGGAGCGGCAGGATGATGCAGGACGCCGTCAGCAGGATCACAATCGCAAAGAGGATCCCGAGCACGCCGACCGCCGTCATGTTGAACTGCACGATGCCCTGATCCCGCCAGCGCGCCGGATGGACGACGTCGCGAAGCCGGAGCATGTGAAAGAAGAACGGCCGGTCGTCGGTCGGCGCCGCGACGTTCAGCGGATAGGCGGCCACCGTCGCGGCAACGCGGCTGCCGTCGGCCAGCGCCGCGAAGGTCTCGTCAGCCGAATGCCTCGGACTCTGGACGATCTCGAACTGCATCCGCGCCGCGACCGCCTCGAGCGCATCCAGATCCGCGGCGCTCAGCGGATCGCGCGACACCAGCATCGTCCCGATGCCGTCCGGCCCGCTGCTGCCGGCCGGACGGGCCCGGACGATCGCGAAATGGTCGCCCGGCCGGCTCACCCCCATCCCCATCAGCGTCGTCGAGGCCAGCGCCGCGAGGCGATAGACCTCGCCGGGACGGCTGGAGTAATACCAGCGCGACACCGACAGGATGCCGCGCGGCGCCAGATGGTCGAGGAAGATCCGCCAGGCCTCGACGGTGTAGAGCGAGTTCTCGGTGAGGACGAAGGCCCCGCTGGCGGTGGCGGCCCAGGTGTCGATCAGCGAAATCTGCATGAGATCGACCCGGTCGCTCGACCGCGCGACGTAGCTGCGCGCTTCGTCGTTGACGAAATGCACCCGCGGGTCGCGGTCGAGGTGCCCAGTGAAATCGCCGAACCGACCGTTCACGAGCGACAGGATGCCGTCGTTGATCTCCACGCCGGTGACCGAGCGCTGCCCGAAGGCGAGCGCCGAGAGGACATCGCGCCCTCCGCCGGTCCCGACCACGAGGACACGCGCCTGCGGCCGCAGATAGTGCGCCACGTTGGTGACGTCGTACTTCAGGTGATCGACCTTCGAAGTGTCGCCATCGAATCGCGTCAGTTCGGTGCCGGCGTATGAATCGATATCGAGATGGAGCTCCCGGGCGGTGCGGTCGGCGGGCAGCGTCGCGCTCAGCCCCCAGCCAGACGGCCGGATGTATTTGTCTGGATTGCCGACGACGCGGACGCGCGAAAACGAATTCCACTTCTCGATGAGCGGCCGTGCCTCGGTACTGCCCTTTGACCCAGACCAGCCGCATCCAGCCCTCGTTTTGGCGAGCCGCAACCGCATGGGCAGCGGCCGATACCGCCAGCAGGAGCGTCAGCGCCGCGCACAGCCGCCTCAGCGCGGGCCACCGGTCGCCGCGGCGTTGCTCCCCCGCCCCACCGGCCAGCTCCGCATCACCCGACGCCTGGCGCGGCGCCGTGGCAAAGATCCACGACCCGGCCGCCGCCACGGCCGCGGTCGCCAGCACCGCCGTCGGGGCGTCCGCGTAGCGCAGGATCGGTCCGACGACGAGGCAGCCGAGCGCCGCGCCGCACAGATCGGCGGCGTAGAGCGCACTGACCTGTCGGGGAAAGCGCGTCAGGGCAATCGACACGACCACGCCGCTGCAGACGAAGGGCACCGACAATGCCACATAGGTAAGGGCGAGGCCGAAGACGGTCACGAGCGACGCGTCGAGGACGAAGGGAATGGCCAGGTGGGTCAGGTAGCTGAGGACCGTCGCGACCGCAAACCAGGCCGAGCCGGCGGCCAGCTGCCGCTCCGCCTGGGCGGCGGTGAACTGCGCCGGGCGCAGGAACACCAGTACCGCCCCGACCGCCATGCCGAACATCGTCACGGAGATCGCCACGAAGGCGAAGTGGTAGTACATCGTGACGCTGAAGGTCCGCGTCAGCAGGAGCTGATAGGTCAGCGTCGCGAAGGTGACGAGAAAGAGGCCGGCAAACGTCCGCCAGGAGGCGCGCGGGACTTCGGGCGCCATCAGGCTTCGATGCGCCCTTTGCCTTCGACGATGGTCACGTAGCGGTCGATCGGCAGACCGGTCAGCCGCTCGACGCGGCCGCTCGGCAGCGGCCACTTGATCTCCACCCAGTCAATCGAGGTCGCCGGGCCGAGGCCGAGGACCTCGCGCATGTCGTGCGACGAGAGGTAGCTGCCGCCGTTCGACTTGAAGCGGGTGCGGGTCTTGCCGCCGACCGACCAGGTGATGGTGGCGCCGACCGCGTCGCGGTTGCAGGAGGTCCCCTGAAGCTTGACCCCGAGCCAGTGGTTGCCGTCGCCGGCATTGTTCCTGAGCAGCAGCGGCGCCCCGCCGTTGTTGCCGACGAGCACGCCGATCCGGCCGTTGTTGTCGAAATCGCCGACCGCCAGTCCGCGGGCCGGAAACATCTTCTGGAACGCCGGCCCGGCCTGCTCGCTGACGTTCGCGAACTTCGTCCCGTCGTTGTGGAAGACGAGCATCGGCTCCTTGTAGCGGACCTGCTGCGAGTAGCTCTCGATCATGTCATCCGGATGGCCGTTGGCCAGGAACAGGTCGACGGCGCCGTCGTTGTCGTAATCGAAGAACTTCAGGCCCCAGCCGCTGAGCAGCCGCGTCGCCTGGGCAATGCTGTTCGAGCCGGCGACGTCGGAGAAGAACTCGTGGCCGTCGTTGCGGTAGAGCGAGAACATCTCCTGGTCGACGTTGGCGACGAACAGGTCCTGCCTGCCGTCGCCGTTGACATCGGCGGCGTCGACCCCCATCCCGGAGCGCGGCGTCCCGTTGGCGCTGAAGCCGACCTCCGCCGCCAGGGCGATTTCGTCCCACTTGCCCTTGCCGCGGTTCGCGAACAGGAAGTTCTGCACGGTGTCGTTGGCGACGAAGAGATCCATCAGGCCGTCGCCGTTGATGTCGGTCGCGACGACGCCGAGCGCCTTGCCGAGCGCGCGCTGGATGTCGGTGCCGGCGCTCACCTCCGTGAAGGTGCCGTCGCCGTTGTTGTGATAGAGCAGGCTCGGCGTCGGCTTGAAGACCCGCGGGATGCAGTAGAAGCGCTTGCCCAGCTTGTTGTCGCCGCAGAAGACGTTGTTGGTGACCGAGAACTGCACGAAGCTGCAGAGGAACAGGTCGAGCTTGCCGTCGTTGTCGTAGTCGAACCACACCGCGCTGGTCGTCCAGCCGGGCGCCGCCAGGCCGGCCTTGTCGGTGACGTCGGTGAACGTGCCGTTGCCGTTGTTGTGATAGAGCGTGCAGCGGCCGTAGGCGGTGACGAGAATGTCGGGATAGCCGTCGTTGTCGTAGTCGGCGATCGCGCAGCCCATCCCGAACTGCAGCCCCCCGGCGACGCCCGCCTTGTCGGTGACGTCGGTGAAAGTGCCGTCGCGGTTGTTCCGGTACAGGCCGTTCTTGAGCGGCGTCTTCGGCTTGTAGAAGTCGCTGGCGCCGCTGTTGACGAGAAAGATATCCATCCACCCGTCGTTGTCGAAATCGAGGAAGCCGACGCCAGGCCCCATCGTTTCCGGCAGATAGCGGTCCGGCGACAGGGCGTTGTCGTGCACCCAGGTGATGCCGCTCGCGCTGGCGGGAATTTCCTCGAACATCGGACCGGCGGCAGCGAGCCGCGCGGCAGATCGGGGGATGCCGGAAACGCCTGCGATCCCGGCAAGACCGAGCAGGCGGAGAAAGGCGCGGCGTGAAGGCTCGGTGAGGAAAGGCGACGGCATGAGGCCTCGGGAATGTTAGCACGCGGCGGCGGCCGGCCCCTCCGACGGACTACCCGATCGTGCCGGCGGCGTCGTTCCAGCGCACCGGATGTCCGGCGCGCAGCGCCGCATTGGCGATGTGCGATGTCCGCGCCGCCTGGTGGCCAACCCTGATCGGCGCGTTCGGCTGCTTGCGCGTGCGAATACAGTCGAGCCAGTTCTCCAGGTGGGTCAAGGTCCCGTCGCCGCTCGACCTGACATAGATGTCCGGTTCCGGCGTATTGGTTCCCGCCGCATACGCCGCATCGTCGCGATAGAACGCCAGCCTGGCGCGATCGACCTTGAGCGTGCCGCGCTCGCCGCGGAACTCGAGTCCGCCGTCATCGACCCGGCTGACGTAGGTGCCGAGATACGCGGCCATGAACTTCGGAAACTCCAGCGTCACGTTGACGGTGTCGGGAGCCTCCCACAGGGTGATGTTGTAATTGCGGCCGGTCGTCGCGGCGGCGAGCGGCGCCTCGACGTTCATGTACCACTGCACGACGTCGATCCAGTGCGTCATCAGATCGGTCACGCAGCCGCCGCCGAAATCCCAGAAGTGGCGCCACTGGAAGAAACGCTCCGGACGGAACGGCTGGTCCGGCGCCGACCCCAGCCAGCGTTTCCAGTCGAGCTGTGTCCATGGCGACGGCCGGGTAGTTCCCGGCGGTCGCGTGCTGGTACCAGTAGGTGTGCACGAGCGTAATCTGACCGAGGCTGCCCGAGTCGATGATCTCCTTCCCGAGCCGGAAGTGATCCCAGCTGCGCTGCTGGGTGCCGGTCTGCACGATCCGGCTCGACGCCTCGATCGCCTTCACCATCTCGACCCCTTCCTCGAGAGTGTGCGACACCGGCTTCTCGACATAGACGTCCTTGCCGGCGGCCACGGCATCGAGCGTGATGGTCTTGTGCCAATGGTCCGGCGTGCCGATGACGACGGCGTCGATGGTCCGGTCGTCCAGGATGCGCCGGTAGTCGGCGACCTGTGCGGCCGTCGGGCCGGCGATCTCGGCCGCCTGCAGCCGGCCGCGGCTCGTAGACATCGCAGACCGCCACCATTTCGTTCCCCGGCAGCTTCTTCAAGAGTCCCATCAGTCCGCGGGCGCGGCCGCCCGTGCCGATGACGCCAACCCGGATGCGGTCGCTGGCGCCCTGAGCGGTCGCGGCCGCCATCCGGACGCCAACGGCGAGACCTGAAGCGGCGGCAAAGAACGTGCGGCGGTTGCAGATCATCGAGCCTCCCTTGTGTGGCGCCGATGGTAGCACTCCCTCACCGGGTCTGCCGGTGGTGGCGGGGGCCTTCGTGGCGCGTGCTAGCATCGGGGAGATGTCCTCTCCTTCGGCGCGCACGGCCTCCTGGCTGCTGGCAGTGCCGCTCGGCGCGCTGCTCGCGTGGGCGGCTCCTCAATATGTCAGCGTCGCAGGCTGGCCCGAACCGGCCGCCCGCCGCTGCGGCGCGGCCGCGGCAAGCTCGCCGGGGACGAGCAGCAGGCGCGCGCCACGTGCAGCGGCTGTCATGCCTTTCCTCCGCCGGAGATCCTGCCGCGGCAGTCGTGGCGCGACGAGTTCGTGCGGATGATGTTCATTCGCGACAACCGGCTTCCGCCGCTCGGCCCACCCGGCACCGTGAACCGGGCGGTACAGCTGCCGGCCGACATGGAGCAGGCCCTCCCCTTTTACACGACCCGAGCCCCGGAGCGGCTGCCAGCGCCGGAGCCATGGCCCGCCGCGAGCGAATCCCCGGTGCAGTTCGCGCGAAGCACTCTGGCCATGCGGGACATGCCGGGGGCGCCGGCGATCTCGAACGTCCAGCTCGTCGACCTCGACGGCGACGGGCGGCCGGAGATCCTCGCCTCAGACATGCGGCAGGGGGTGGTGGTGAGAGGGAACCCGCTCGACCCGGCCGGCGGGCTCACCAACCTGGCCAGCCTGCCCCATCCAGCTCACGTCACGCGCACCGACGTGGACGGCGACGGCATCCAGGACCTGCTCGTCGCCGACCTCGGGGAGTTCTACCCGGCGGATCACGACAAAGGGGCCGTCGTCTGGTTGCGCGGCCTGGCGACCGGGAAGTTCGGCGCCTTCTGGCTCGATGGGTGGCCGCGGGTCGCCGATGTCGAGAGCGCCGACTTCAACGGCGACGGCCGCAAGGATCTGCTGGTCGCGGCGTTCGGCTGGCGGCGCACCGGCGAGATCGCGATCATGGAAAATCGAACCACCGACGCGGCCCGGCCGGCCTTCACGAAGCACACCATCGATTCGCGGCCCGGAGGCATTCACGCGATTCCGGTCGATCTGAACCATGACGGAAAAATGGACTTCGTGGCGCTGCTCGCGCAGCAGTTCGAATCGGTCATCGCCTACGTCAACCGCGGAACCGGCGGCTTCGACTTCGATCAGAAGGTCATCTACGCCGCGCCGCACCCGAACTGGGGCTCGTCGGGCATCCAGCTGGTGGACCTCGACAAGGACGGCGACCTCGACATTCTTCTCACTCATGGCGATACGTTCGACGACGGGCTGGTGAAGCCGTATCACGGCATCCAGTGGCTCGAAAATACGGGGGGCTATCCGTTCGTCGAACATACCCTCGCCGCGATGCCCGGCGTGCATCGCGCGGTGGCGGTCGATCTGGACGGCGACGGCGATCTCGACATCGTCGCCTGCGCCCTTCTGGCAGGGGGATCCGACGTGGACGAGGCCACCCTGCCGGCCCTGGTCTGGCTCGAGCAGACGCGGCCGGGGGTCTTCGCGCGCCACACGATCGAGATGGGCATCCCCCGCCACGCGACGCTGGATGTGGGAGACATCGACGGCGACGGCGATATCGACATCGTCGCTGGCAATTTCTCGGTCGACCGCGCGCCCAGCCCGTCGATTACCGTCTGGACGAATCAGACGAAGAAGCCGCGGCCCTGACCGGCGTGTCGCCGCCGCGCCTGCGGGTCAGTCCTGCAGTGTGAAGTAGGCGGTGCGGGACGCCTCGCCGCCCGGCGTCGCGACGCGAATCCTCAGCTCGTAGGTGCCCGCGGGCAGCGCCTCTGTCGGCAGCCGGCCGACGTGCTGCATGCGCGGCCCCGTGGCCGCAGGCAGCGCGATCGGGATCTCGGCCAGCGGCGCGCCGTTGCGCAGCAGCTGCGCGTTCGCGGTGGCGCCGGCGACCTTGCCGTACAGGGCAAAGTAGAACGACAGCTCGGAGCCGGGGGACTTCCTGAACGGCTCTCCCAGATTCGGGTAGAGCAAGTTGTGGCCGACATAGAGCGGCGGCGATCCCGCTGCTCCGGGCGACGGCCCGTCGGCGACCTCCTCGATTCGACTTACCAGAATGAGACTGCTCATCGCCGGGGCCGCGTCAGCCGCGGGAACGGTCAGCGTCGAGACCCTGGCGCTGCCGGTGTTGGCGCCGGCGTCGAAGGCAATCGTCTCCATCGTGTAGACGCCCGGCAGCAGCTCGGGCTCACGGTAGAAGAGAATCTCCCCGCGCCTGGCGGCCTCGACATCCTTGCCCTCGCCGGACAGCACGTACTGCTGACTGAGTTTCTGCACCTCACGTCCCTGCCCGTCCCGGAGACGGACGACGATCGCCACCTGCGCCGAGTACGTTTCGCGCTTCGGATCGACTTCGTAGTGAAGTGCGGCCGTGCTCAGGCGGACCAGGATCGGCGTCAGCCCTGGCCGGGTGAGCTCCGGAAACGTGAAGCCGGCGGCGTGCACCGGGAACGCATTCGGCAGCGGCGTGTGCTCGAGCAGCGCGAGCGCGGGGATCTCGTAGCCGCCGGCATCGACGGCGCGAGGCCTGCCGACGGCCCGGTAGCCCTTGCGGGCAAAGACCTGCATCCCTGGCCGGCGCACCCTGACCTGAATCGCGCGGAACCGGCCGTCGAGTACCGCGTTGGCCGGGGAGTAGGTCAGCAGGTAATGAAACTGGTTGTCTTCGTCGATCCGGCGAAACGCCGATGAGAGGTCATTCGACTGCTCGACGAGGAAGCCGCCGGTCTGATCGGCAAGTCGCGCGAGCCCCGACCGCGAATCCAGCGTCAGCGTGTCCTGGACCCGTTCCAGCGCCATGGTCAGGGGCTGCTCGGTTCGATCCGAACCGGTCGTGGTCTGGACGAGCCGTTCCTCGGCAAAGTTCTGCAGTTCCCTGGTGGCAGCCGTCAGGTTGCTCTTCGCGCGCAGCCCGTTGGCGTCGACTGCGTAGGCCGTGACGTTGGCGCGATTGGCGGCGTCGATGACGAGATCGAGCCGCGCCGACAGCGCCGGCGACACCGGCAGGCCCTCTGAAAAAAAGACGACGGTCTTCCGGCCCGGGCGTTCGGCCAGCGATCGCACCACCGCCAGCAGGCCCGTGGCCGTGTCGTAGCCGCGGTGATCGCGATCGAGGTTGTCGAACGAGCGGATCATGTTGAGCTCGGTCTGAATCATCCGGAGCTCCGTCTCCCGCCGGCCGAGCTCGGCGGCGTTGCGAGCCAGCGCGGCGCCCGTCCCTCCGACGGCCCCCGTGACCGCGGCCTGGACCTCACCCTGCAGCTGCCGCCGCCGTCCGGTCAGCTCGTCGTTCCGGTCCGCCTTCTGCTCCTCGGCGGACGTGCCGGAGGGCACGACCCGGGCCACGCCGCGGCGCACCAGGCTGCGGTCCGTGGTGTAGGGCTGCACGATCCGGAGGCCGGGATCGGTGGCAAAGATACCAACTCTCGCACTCGATTCTCCGCTCATCGGGATGTATTCGAGCGTGGCGCGCTGGGCCAGCCGGAGCGACTCGGAGGACAGGTGATCGAAGACCAGCGCCGTGGTCGTCTCTTCATCCGGCGCGCTGGACGGGTCCGTCTGGCCTGCCCCGCCGGGCCTGACGCTCGTCGTCGAGCCGCCGTCCTTCCAGGCCACCCCCACACCGATGCCGCTGCCGCGGGCGATACGCGAGAAGGTATCGAGGCGCTGCGGCACGCCGTCTTCCCGAATCTCGAAATCCGCGGCGTCCAGACCGATCACCGGCCGGCCGCGGCGATCGCGCACGACGACGTCGACGAGGATGGCGGTGGTACTGGCGGCAAAGGACTGACGGTCGGCAGGAACAGCCTGCTGCGGCGCGGAGCGGAGCCTGGCGCCGGGCAGAACCACGGCGGCCGCGATGGCGACAGCGACGCAGGATCTGATGGTCATGGTGATCTCAGCTTCCAGCTTCCAGCATCCAGCTTCCAGCTTCCAGCTCCCAGCTTCCGGCTTCCCGCTTCCAGCTTCTTCACAGCTGCCAGCTTCCGGCTTCCAGCGACTGGCGACTGGCTACTGGCGACTGGCTACTGGCTCCCACCTATTCGACGACCCGGAGCAGCGTCGAGCGATAGACCTGGGCGGCGCCCTGGCGGACGACGGCGCGCATGTCGTAGGTCGCCGGCGGCAGCTGCTCGAGCGGCAGGCGTCCGGCCACCTGGATGCGGCCGGCGGCGTCGGCGGCGGGCACCTGCATGGGAATCTGCGCGACGACCTTGCCGTCCTGGACGAGCTGAAGGGTCGCCTCGGGCGCCGTGCCGGGCGTCGGGTAGATCGAGAAATAGAACCCGACCTCTTTCGCCGTCCGGCTGACCGCCTCGCCGAGATTCGGATACAGGACGACGTCCTTGAGCAGCAGCGGATTCTCGGCGCGCCGGTCCTTCTCGGGCACCTTCTCCCCTCGCTTGACGAGGACCAGACTGCTCATGCGCAGCGTGCCGGTTTCCGTGGCCGGCACCTCGAGCGTCGCGAGGCGCACGGACGACTTGCCCGAGAGCGCGTCATAGGCGACCGCCTCGACGGTGTAGACCCCGGCGGCCAGCTCGGGCTCGCGGTAGAAGATCACTTCTCCCTGCTTCGCCCGATCCAGATCGGCGATCGGGCCGTTGATCTCGTAGTGCTGGCTGACCTTCCGGACAACCTGATTCCGGGCGTCGAGGAACCGCACCAGCACGGAGAAGTCGGACGAATAGGTCTTGCCGTCGGCGGCGGGCTCGAACGTGATCGGCGCCGTTTTCAGATCGACGACCACCGGGACCAGCCCGGGCCGGTCGCGCTCGGGGAAGAGCAGCGCGCCGAGGCGCATCGGGAAGGCATTCGGGACCGGCTTGCTTTCGAGCGCGCCCAGCGCGGGCGCTTCCCAGGCATTCACCGGCACGCCGCCGCTGTCGCGAACCGCGAAATACCCCTTGCGCGCTGCCACCGTCACGCCGGAACGCTTGACGCGGACTTCGATGTTGCGGAAGCGGCCGTCGTAGGTCTCGTTGCCTGGCGTATAGCCGAGCAGGTAGTAGTTGCGGAGATCGCTTTCGACCCGGTCGAACCCCTGCCGCAGGTTGTTGGTATTGTCGAACATCAGCCCGCCGGTGCTCTCGGCCAGGCCGGCCAGGCCGTTGTGCGGATCCTGACGGAGGACATCCTCGTTTTTTTCGAGCGCCTTCGACAGCGGCGTCGCCGGCGCTGCCTGCCGCTCAGAATGCCGCCGCCGCCGGCGCCGGCGGCATTCACCTGATCCGCGCATCTTCGCCTGCTCGCTCTCGGCGCGCAGCCCGGCGGCGTCCATCGCGTAGATGCTGACGTTGGCACGGTTGGCGGCGTCGACGACGCCGATGAACAGGCGCTGTACCGCCGGCGGAATGGCAATGCCTTCCGAGAAGAGGATGATGCTCTTCCGGCCGGGCAGCCGGCGAAGCGTGTTGATGATCGCGAAGAGGCCGTTGGTGGTGGAATAGCCCTGCTGATCGCGCTCCATCAGCTGGAAGTCGTCGATCATCTTCGACTGCATCTGTCCGAGCATTGCCTGGCCGCGGCCGCCGCCGACCGCCCCCCCCGCGCCCGGCTCCGGCGTCGTCGGCGTCGCGGCCCCGGCGCCGGAGGCCGCCTGCCGGTCGGCGTTGGCTTTCTGCTGCTGCTGTTCGGCGCTGTTGAAGCTCGAGGAGCCCCGGCTGGCCATCTTCGTCAGCGCCTCGCGGAGGACGCGGGCGTTCCGGGTGAAGGGGGCGTACGGCGTCATCGCGAGATCGACGCCGAAGATGCCGATGTAGCCGGGCGCTTCGTCCTTGTTGCCGAGATACCCCTGCGCCGCCTGGACGGCGAGCCGCCTCGCCTCAGGGCTCAGCCGATCGAAGACCAGCGCGGTCACCGCCTGGGTGCGGTCGTCGCCGGCGGGGGCAGCGGCGGACGCCGGAGCACCCGGCGCTGAGGGCGCGGTCTCGGCTGGAGCGGCCGCATCTCCTTCGAACACACCCGAGAACGATCCGATCGGCTGGGGGACGCCGTCCTCCAGGATCTGGAAATCCGCCTGCGTCAGGTCGCGGACCGGCTGCCCGCGCTTGTCGCGGACGACGACGTCGACGAGCACCGCGGTAACACCCTGCGCCATGCCCTCCGTGGCGCGCTGAGCCGGCGGAGCCGGTGCCTGCTGCGCCCCGCCGCCAGCCACGGCCATCGCCGCAAGCCCCACCGCCACGACCCCGACGAGTCCGCGCCTGCCGTTCATGCTTCTCTCCACTCAGGGGACCGAGGAACCGCGACGGGCCGCGAAGCCGTAGAACCCGCCCGAACCGAACCCTGTGGAACTCCGTAGAACCCTGTGGAACCGTAGACCCGTGAACCCCGTAGAACCGAACCCCGTAGAACCGAACCCCGTAGAACCTTGAGGAACCCAGCCGAACCCCGTAGAACCTAACGCCCCCCCACCGACTGTGCCCCGCTGCGCTGCGTGCGGGCGTCGCGGTCGAGCGTGGTGAAGAGATCGCGTTCCTTGTTCGCCTCTTCGGTGCGGCCGGCGCGCTGATAAGCCCGCGCGAGCGTGAAGTGCAGCCCGGGGCTGTCGGGGGCGAGCCCGATCCCGACCTGCAGCTCCTTGATGGCGCCGTCGACGTCGCCGGTCTCGAGCAGCGCCTGGCCGAGCGCCTTGTGGGCGGGAAAGGCGTTCGGGGCCGCCGCGACCGCCTGCTGGGCGAACGGCAGGGCTGCCGGCCCGTCGCTGCGCTTGAGATATTCGAACGCAATCTGCATCAGCGACCAGGCATGCCCCGGCTGCAGCTCGAGCTCACGCTTGAATTCGTCGAGGGCCTTGTCGGACTGCTCCTGCAGGAGATAGACGCCGTAGGCGTAGTGAACGTTCGGTGTTTCGGGGTAGCGCGCCACCAGGGCCTCGAACGCCCTTGCCGCGGCCGCGGTGTTGCGGGTCGCCATCATGTAGCTGGCGCGCCCGGCCATCAGCACCATCTCGCGGCGGTCAGGCGGCGCTTCCACCGGCAGCATCGCCATGCGCAGGGTGGCGAGGCCCATCGCCTCGATGATCCGCGGATTGTCGTTGCCGACACTCGCGAATTCGCCGAGCGTTTCGAGCGCCTGTTCGAACTGCTCCATGCGCGTCATCAGGATGGCGGCGTGGTAGCGGGCGACGTTCCCGAGATCGGCGGTGTCGCCGACGCCGAGAATCCGCGACTGCAGGAGATGCTGCAGGGCCCGGTCGTACTCCTTCAACCCGAATTCACAGAGGCCCAGAAACGCGAAGGCGGCGCCGTTCTTCGGCGCCAGGCGCACGACCTTCCGGAACGCGTCCGCCCCGGCGGCGAAGTCGTCGAGCGAGTAGTACGACGTCCCCTGGTACCAGTAGCCTTCGACGTAATCCGGCTTGATCTTGACGGCCTTGGCATAAAGGCCGATCGCCTCCTCCCAGCGCTCGGCCTGCCGCGCCTCGGCACCGGCCGCCACGAGGGCGTCGAAGGCGGCGCCGCCGGCCGCCGGACGCGCCGCGGGCGTCTTCTTCTGGGCGGCGGGCCTGGCCGGCGCCTGGCTCTTCGTGGCGGCGGGCGTCGCCGGCGCCTGGCTCGTCGCCGCCGCACTCCCGGCCGGCCACACCAGGAGCGCCGCCATCAGCGAGCCGCCGGCGACCATCGCGATCGCTCCCCTCATCGTCCGTCTCCCGCAACCACGGCCGGCGGCGCATCGCCGCCCTTCTGCTTCTCCTGGGCTTCGGCGGTGAGACGATCGACGATGGTGCGCTCGCGGGCGGCGTCTTCCTTGCGCTTCAAACGGTTGTAGGCGGTGGCGAGCTGCACGTGCACCTCAATCAGGTCCGGCGCATCCCTGGCGATGCCCTCGAGCATCCGGGCGGCCTCCTCGACCTTGCCGGTCTGCAGCCGGAGGCTGGCGAGGAGCTTCCTCGCCGTCAAATCGTTCGGCCGGATCGTCGTGGCGCGCTCGAGATAGGTCGAGGCTTCCGCGAAGCGCTGCGCTCCCTTCCGGATGTTCCCGAGCTGCAGGTTGGCTTCGAAGTCGTTGATGTTCAGCGCCAGCTCCTCCCCGAAGGCCCGCTCGGCGGCCGCCTGCTCGCCGAGCGCGAGCAGCGCCCGCCCGTAGAGCGAATGCGCGGTCGGCAGGCGCGCGTTGAGCGCGACCGCCCGCTCCAGCTCCGTCTTCGCGGCCGGATAGTCCTGCCGGCCGAGGTGCGCCATCCCCATCAGCAGGTGGGCTTCGCCGGACTCGCCGGCGCCGAAGATCCGATCGACATACTTCTGCCCCTCCAGGGTGTCCCCCGTCTGCAGCAGGGCGGTGCCGAGCAGAAAGGCGTACGCCAGGTCGCCCTCGAACATCGCCCCGCGCGGCTTCAGCAGCGTCACCACCTCGGCATTGTCCCCGGTCTGGATGTAGCAGTCGGCGAGGAGCAGATAGGCGCTGCGCGACTCGGGATCGGCCGCGACCACCCGCCTCAGCTGCGGAATCGCCAGCGCCGGCCGGGCCGACTTGTAGTACGCCAGCGCCAGGTTCAGGCGCACCGCCGCGTTCATCGGATCAACCGCCAGCGCCGCCTCGTACTGCGCCACGGCATCGTCGTACTGCCCCAGCCGGACGTAGGCCGCGCCGAGGTTCGAGCGCGCGTCGGCGCGATCCGGCGAGAGCGCCAGCGCGGCCTTGTAGGTGTCGATCGCTCCGAGGGTGTCGCCGGACTGCTGGAGCTCGAGCGCCCGTGCAAACAGCCGATCGAAGTCCGCCGCCCCGTCCTGCGCATGCGCGATCAGGGGCGCGGGTGTCCCGGCGGCGAAGCACAGCAGCAGAAGGAATGAAAGCGAGCGGAACATGGACATGGGGCGCTGAAAAACCCGGATTGCTCCAATTGTAGCAGGGGGCCGAGGTTCCGATCGGGCTTCCGGGTCTCAGCTGGGAACTGGAGCTGAAGCGGGCAGCTGGAAGCGGGAAGCTGGCAACCGGCAACTGACAACTGCTGGCAACTGGAAACTGGCAACTGGCAACTGGCAACTGTTCAAAACAAAACGAGGAGAAGGGCGAAGCGCCCCTCTCCTCGTCACCGCTTTGCTGGTAGCTGGCAGCTGGTAGCTGGCAGCTTCTGCTTAGAAGTAGTACTTCAGCACGAACTCGATCACGCGGTGACCGCGCTTGAGGTTGATCTTGCCGAAGTTGTCCTTCGTATTCTGCGTGAAGTCGAACCCGCCGGTCGGATCGCAGACCGACGGCGTGTTGCCGCGTCCGTCCGGCGCGTTGACCTGGACCCGGCACGTCGTGTCGAGCGTCAGGTTGATGTCATTGCCGATGTTGGTATTGGCAAACGCCTGGTTGAAGATGTTGAAGAACCCGGCCCGGAACTGCAGCTTCTGGTCGCCGCGGATGCCGAAGTTCTTGAACAGCGTCAGGTCGTGATTGGTCCGCGTCGGGGTGCGGATGTTGTAAGGCGGTACCAGGTCGCCATTCTTGCCGAAGGCCGGCACCGAGATGCAGTTGAGGTCGAGGATCTTTTCCCCTACCTTGGAGCCGCCGGCGCGGGGGTCGCACGTATACACGGGCGAGAGCGCGTTTCCGCCGGAGTTGCTCGGTCCGACGACATCGGCGGTGCCGAAGTACGCCGACGCGATGCCGTTGCCGGCCGCGGCGCCGCTGAACGTCGGCCGGATCGGGATGCCGCTCGCCAGCGACGAAATGCCCGAGAGCTGCCAGCCGTTCAGGAGTCCCCGCCCGACCGGGTTGTTCATCGCCCCTTTGGCGGCGTCAGGCAGGAACGCGTTCCACGACACGTTCAGGACGTGGGTCCGGTCCTCGGAGAGCACCCCGTAGGTCCGCTTCGGATCGTAGGGGTCGATGCTCGAGTACTCACCGCCCAACGTGCCCTCGCTCTTGGCCAGTGTGTAGGCGACAAAGTACTGCAGCCGCCGCCCCGTCTGGCGGCTCAGCGTGACCTGCATCGAGTCGTAGTTGCTCACGCCGCGGAAGTCATACAGCGTCACGTTGTTGAGCGCGTTGTAATTCCGGAACGTCGCCAGATTCGTCCGCGACGCTCGCCACTGCGACCCGATTGACGGGGACGGAGAGGTCGACGCCATTGAAGGTCCCGGTGCTCAGGGCGCCGAACGGCATGACGTTGCCGTTGCTGCGGCTGACCAGATCCCGACCGCGGGTGCCGACGTAGCTGGCCTCGACGACCTGGTTCCCGGGAATCCGCCGGGCGTAGGACAGGCTGAAGCTGTGCGTCTTCGGCCAGGTGAACGAGCTCGGCGTCAGCGAGTTGATGCCGAGGCTGCCGATCCGGTTCGCCAGCGTCGCTTCGTGCGCGGTGTCGTAGGTCAGGCCGAGCCCGTTGCCGTAGTTGCCGCCGGCCCAGAAGTCGGTGGCGACCTGGTAGGCATTGGGCGCCAGCCGCAGGGTGTTGTCGTACTCGACGTTGCCCATGTTGCGGTTGTAGAACATCCCGTAGCCGCCGCGCAGGACGTTGTTGCCGTTGCCGTCGATATCCCACGCCACATTGACCCGCGGCAGGGCGAACGGCGAGCGGTTCGGCAGCACCCCGGCACCGGCGCAGTTGTTGTAGACGTAGCAGACGCCGTTGACGCGCTGGAACGTCCCGGGGTCGAGGAACGAGCCCTTGCTGGAGTCGTAGAGCTTCGGATCGAAGTAGCCGCCGAGGCCGTTGAGCTCCTTGTTGTTGGTCCAGTAGCCGAAGCGGACGCCGTATTCGAGCGTGACGTTGCGGCGCACCTTCCAGCCGTCCTGGGCGAAGGCGTCGATGTTCCAGTAGCGGAACTCGCCGAACGGTTCGCCGGGAGCAGGCTTCCCGCTCGCCGCCGTACCCTGATTGAGCTGGCCGATCCGGCCGACCAGCATGTCGGCAGCCGAGTTGCCGGTGCCGGTGTCGTTGTCGTTCCCGAACCAGAGCTGGCCCGCCTCGAGGTTCTGGAAGTTCTGCTGCTTCTGGCCGCGCTCGATCGACACGCCGGCCTTCAGGCCGTGACTGCCGGCGAGCTTGGTCAGCTTGTCGCTGAACTGGAGCGCGTCATTGTGGGCGTAGACGTCGTTGGCCGCGGCCCACATGTTACCGACCTGGCCGCTGCCTCCCCAGCCGTGGAGGATGTCGGTCGGAAGATACGGACTGGTCGAACCGGCCGGGAAGATGCCGTTGAACGTCACGCCTCCGGCGCCCTGCAGGATCTTCCCCGGGTCCTTGAAGTGGTTGTCGAGCGTCAGCCGGCTGTAGCTGACCAGCGCTTCGTTGGTCATCGTCGGGCTGAGGACCGAGACGACGTTGGCAGCGACCGAACGGCCGCGGTTCTCGCCGATGTTCGGCGACGGCAGCGCGACGTCGGACGGGCCCCACCACACGCCGCGGGGATTCTCGTTCGCCTCACCCTCCCGCGCGACGCGGACGTAGGCCTTGGTGCTGTTGCTGATGTTCCAGTCGACGCGCGTCTTGAAGTCGGTCCGGTTGGACGGCTCGAGCGCGCTGTAGACGTAGTTGTAGAGATTGGCCGGATCGTTGTAGTTCGGCAGCGGATAGAGGCTCGCCAGATACTTGCCGAGCGGCGTGATGTAGGGCCGCATGTCGTTGTTCGGCGCCGGCCCGCCCGCACCGGGGAAGCCGCGCGGGATCCTGAGCTGGGCGACGCTGTTCAGGTTCGAGCCGCGGTTGGCGAGCAGCTCGCTGAAGTCGCCATTGCGCATCGCCTGCGTATAGGTGCGGTTGAACCGCGACCCGGAATCGACCTGCTGGCGCTGCGCCTCGAAGGCCGCAAAGAAGAACAGCTTGTCGCGGTTCTTCGTGTAGCTGTCGCCGAAGGTGATCGGACCGCCGATGTTGCCGCCGGGATACTGATACTTGCTCTTCGGCTTGGGCGTGCCGGCGATGCTGTTCGAGCGGTCGTTGGCGGCGAACTTCGAGTCGCGCGAATAGTAATACGCCGACCCGTGGAACGACGACGAGCCGGATTTGGTCACGCCGGAGACGTTCATGCCCCCGGTGCCGTACTCGGCGGCGAAGTTCGAGCTCTGGACCTTGACTTCCTGAACCATGTCGTTGTTCAGCGTCACGATCAGGCCGCTGTTGCTGCCGACGTCGATCAGCGACGACCCGTCGAGCGAGACCGTGTTGCCGGACGAGCGGATGCCGTTGACCGTGTAGCCCTGCGTATTGTTCGCGCCGCCGCCGAAGCTCACCGATTCTCCCTGGTTGAACTCGGTGACGACGCCGGGGAGGATGCGGAGCAGCTCGAGCGCGCTCCGGCCGATGACCGACAGGTTGTCGATCTGCTTGGCGCTCAGCACGCCTTCACGCGCGCCGGTCTGGGTCTGGATGACTTCCTGCTGGGCGGTGACGGTAATCGTCTCCGACTGCTGACCGACGTCGAGCCGGACGTCGATGCCGCGGTTGTCGCTGGGACTGAGCGCCAGCCCCTTGCGTTCGTAGGATTTGAACCCCGACAGCTCGACCCGGAGGTCGTAGGTGCCGGGAAACAGTGCCGCAAACTGATACTGGCCGCGGTCGTCGCTGACCGCAGTCTGGATCGCCTTGGTGCCCGTGTTCGTGACGGTGATCGTCGCGCCAGGCAGGACGCCGCCGCTCGAGTCCTGGATGTTGCCGCGGATCGTCGCCGTCGTCGATCCCTGGGCGAGAGCCGTGGTGCTCGCCAGCAGAATCGCGCAGAGCGCCGAAAGGGCCCAGCCGGCCCCGGCCACGGCGGCCGACCGATGGGAGTGTGCTCGCTGCATTTGCCTCCTCGAACCAAACAAAATGAACCGACGTGCTCGCGGTGCGCGAACCGGTCTCGACCCTGGATGCGACACCGCACCCCGGGACGGAACTAGCCCATTCACACTAGCGCCGTAGACAGTAGGCTCAGTCGGGACGAATTGCAAGAGGCCGAAGGTGTGGGTAGGAGTATGCCTTTCGACATATACGGCCCGCTTTCGGTCCCCCGGCTAGACTTCGAGCTGCACGATGCCGCGCTGCAGGGCGACGGTGACGGCCTCGGTCCGGTCGGCGGCGGACAGCTTGGCCAGGATGCTGCTGACGTGGAGCTTGACGGTCCCCTCGGTGATGTCGAGGACCGAGGCGATGTCGCGATTCCGGCGGCCGCCGACCAGCAGGCGCAGGACGTCGAGCTCGCGGGCCGACAGGTGGGATCGCGACATCTCGTCGGCCAGAACCGCCGCGACCTCGGGCGTCAGATGCCGGCGTCCGGCCGCGGCGCGGCGGATCGCCGCGACCAGCTCCTCGCGCTGCACCGACTTGGACAGGTAGCCCATCGCCCCGAACTGCAGCGCCCGATAGATTTCCTCGTCGCACACGTACGTCGACAGCACCAGGATCCGCGCCTCCGGAAACTCGCGCCGGATGGCCCGGGTGGTGTCCGAGCCCGACAGGCCCGGCAGGCGCTGGTCCATCAGCGTGACGGCGGGGCGGTGCGACCGGTACAGCGCAATCGCCTGCTCCCCGGTCGAGGCCTCGGCGGTCACGCTCATATCCGGTTCGAGCGCAATGATGCTCGCCAGGCCCATCCTGACCAGGTAATGGTCGTCGACGAGCATGATCGTCAGCTTGGCTGCCATGACTCCCCACCCTGAATACCCGCGAACACCCGCTCCGCTCGCGCCGGCACCGTCACCGCCAGCCGCGTGCCGCTGCCCGGCCGCCCTTCGATTTCGAGGACGCCGCCGAGCTTGTCGGTCCGCTCCCGGATACCCTGCAGCCCGAAGTGCGCACCGCCGGCCAGCGAAGCGTCCGACGCCATCCCGCACCCATTGTCCGTGACGACCAGCGTCGTCGCCTCCGGCGTGAAACGGAGCTCGATGTCGATGCGCGACGCGGCGCCGTGCTTGAGCGCGTTGGTCAGCGCCTCGAGGCCGATGCGCAGCAGATGATGGTCCGCCGCAGCGTCGGGGCGCGGCCGCGCGCCGCTGACCCTGACGTGCGCCTCGGCGCGCGTGTTGAGCGTCATCTGGCGCGCCATGCTCGACAGCGCCCCCGCGAGATCGAGGCTCTCGAGCGCCTGCGACCGCAGGTCCATCACCGAGCGGCGCGTTTCCTCGAGGCTGTAGCGGAGCATCTGCCGGGCGACGTCGAGCGACTGACGCGCCGTATCCGGGGCGCTCTGGAAGGACCCCGAGACCGCCTCGAGCTGCAGCGTGATGCCGGCCAGCCCCTGTTCCACGGTGTCGTGCAGCTCGCGCGCGACGCGCGTCCGTTCGTTGAGCACCGCCTGGTACTGCTGGCGCTTCCGCCGCGCCACCGCCCGCATCCACAGCCCGCCCAGACCCGCCGCGACGGCCAGAATCCCGACCATCACCGCCGTGTGGCTCATCGTCCACCACGGCGCCGCCGCGACGACGTGGACATCGTCCGCCGAACGCAGGAACAAGCGGAACGACGGCGGCGGTCCGCCCTGATAGGAATAGACCCCGGTGACCGAGAGCAGACTTCCCGGCCGCATGCGATCGACCTCACCCGCCGCCGGCCCGGCTTCGAGCCCGGCGTTGAAGATCGCGTCGCCGACGCGCAGCACCAGCACCCGCTCGGTCGTCCCGGACACGACGCTCAGCAGCCGGCCGTTGACGCGCACCAGCTCGGCGTCATGGTCGGGAGTCAGGACGTGGTCGGGCGCCACGTCGATCGGCCCTTCGGCGCGCCCCTGCCCGAGCACCCGCAGCACCGCATTGCGCAGAATCGGCTTCCCCGGGGTCACGGCCGGGAACCCGGCGGCCTCGACCAGATCGCCGACCCGGACGGCCGGCGTCTGCTCGGTCTCGATCCGCACGCCGCCGGACTCGTCCCTGACGTAGAGCACGTTGACGAGATACCGGAACGTCGCCGAAGTGGTGAAGTCGCTCATCGCCACCGGCGTGCCCGAGATGCGCGCCGTGACGACGCCGCGCACGCGGATGCGCCGGTTCACTTCGCCGGCCGGGGAATAGTTGTAGATGTTGCGGATCGCGCGCTCGGGCAGCGCAAACGGATCGGGGGCCGCTTCGATGACCCGGACGTCGCCGATGCGGCCGGCGAACAACGACACGCCGCGCAGCTGCTCGGTCCGCCCGAAGATCGTGCCGATGTTGCCGCGCAGTTCGACCCGGGCGTCGATGAAGCGCCGCAGATCCGCCGGCGAGGCGTAGTCCCAGAACGAGGCGCGGACAATCCCGTCCTCGAGCGCGACGTCGGCGAACATCACGTGGGACAGGGGATCCGAGGAGAGCCAGGCGCGCTGGACGACGCCGACGACATTGACGTAGTCGCAGTCGTACCGCCCGGTCAGCATCGCCGAATACGCGACCGACCGGCCGGGTGGCAGGACCGAGCGGCCGATCTTGCGGACGTCCTCCGGCACCACGTTCGGCGCGAATCCGCCGCGCACGGTGTGGCCGGTAATCTCGACGATGTCGCCGGTCTTGAGATCCGCCCAGGCGCCGGCCTTCGCGGAATCCACCGGGTTGAGCACGAACTGGCCGAACGCGCCGTCGTGGAGGACCAGCGTGGTGCGCTGCCATTCATCGAAGTGCGTGACGGTGCCGCGGATGCGGACCGGATAGCCGAGCGCGCCGCCGTCCTGCGACAGCGCCCGGATGTCCTCGATGCGCGTCAGCACCGGCAAGGCCGCGGCGCGACTCCCGGCGATGGCCGGCAGCGCATGGAGGAACAGGAGCACGACCATTGCCAACGATCTGTCGTGGATGCTCCGCATGGCGCCCGCATCGTAGCGTTCTCCCTACGGAGGTGCAAATCCTATGGGTTCTACGAGGTTCGCTGGGTTCCTCGGGGTTCTGCCGGGTTCGGTTCCTCAGGGTTCTTCCGGGTTCAGGTTCGCTGGGTTCCTCGGGTTCTGCTCTTCGGGTTCTACCAGGTTCGCTGGGTTCCTCAGGGTTCTGCTCGGTTCGGGTTCTACCAGGTTCGCTGGGTTCCTCGGGGTTCTGCCGGGTCGGGTTCTACCAGGTTCGGCAGGGTTCCTCCGGGTTCTTTCGGCTCGGGTTCTCCAGGTTCGCGGGGTTCCTCCGGGTTCTGCTCGGCTCGGGTTCTACCAGGTTCGGCAGGGTTCCTCCGGGTTCTGCTCGGCTCGGGTTCTACCAGGTTCGGCAGGGTTCCTCCGGGTTCTGCTCGGTTCGGTTCTCCAAGGTTCTGCTCGGCTCGGGTTCTACCAGGTTCGGCAGGGTTCCTCCGGGTTCTGCTCGGTTGGGTTCTCCAAGGTTCTGCGCGGTTCGGCGCCACGTGGGTAGCCGGCGAAAGCCGGACGGCGGCGCAGGCGGGGGGGCGGCAGGATGTCACCTCACGGGCGCGCGCCGATGGCGGCGATTCAGCGACAGATCGGCGGCGGTCGATCCGGCGCAACATCCATGCAGCGCACTCGATCGACGCGCGCGGCCGAGAACACCGGTTGGCTGCGCATGAATCGGCCGAAGCCCGCCGGTCCGGTCCCCGCCGAATCGCCGCCACCGGCCCAGTCCCCGCCGGATCGAGCACACCACCCATCCCGGCCGATCGACCTCGATACCCGCCGCCCGACCTTCGCCAGATCGTTCGCGCCGACCGCCCCCGGCGGAACCGAACCGCGTAGAACCCGGCGAACCGAACCGGCAGAACCCCGAGAACCGAACCGAGTAGAACCGAACCGAGAGGAACCGAACCGAGTAGAACCCCGAAGAACCCCGCCGAACCCCGTAGAACCCATCTTTGATAGCCTGTTTAAGCTATTGACCGTCCCGTAGGGCCGACCTACCCTCGATGAGCGATGGAACCTGGACACTCAGGCGTCGCCGCCACTCTCAGAGCACCCGGATGAGCCAGACCTCCAAAACGACCCTCCTGTGGTGCGGCCGCGGCCGTATTGCTCCTCAATACCGCCTATCTGACGGCGTTCGCCAGCCCCACCATTTTCTACTTCGCCAATGTCGTCCTCCACATGGGGCTCGGGCTGCTTTTGGCGGCAGTGCTCGGGCGCGTCGGCGCCGGCGCGTGGGAGCACGTCTCGCGCACCTGGACGCGTGGGCCAAAGGCCGCCATCGTCGGCGGCGCGCTGCTGGTGGCGTCAGGCACGGTGGCGGGAATCGCGATCATGCTGGTCGGGGCCGCCGGTACGTGGCGATGGCTGCTGCCCGTGCACATCTGGCTGAGCATCGCGGGGGCCGCCGCCATCGCCGGCGCCCTGGCGGCCGTCCGGCTGCGTGCCGGAGGCGCCCGGGAGCGGCGGCTGATCATGACGGCCGCGGCGGCGTGCCTCGTGCTGCTGGCCGGCGCGCCGCTGCTGCGCGCCACGCAGCGCGCCGCGGCGCGCGTCCGCTACACGGTCCGCAACCCCACCACCGTGCCGACCACCATGTTCGAAGAGGGGCGCGGCCCGAAGAGCCCGTTCTTCCCGTCGTCGGCCGACACCAGCGTCAAGGGGATCATCCCGGCCGATTTCTTCATGACCAGCGCGAGCTGCGCCCGCTGCCACAAGGGGATCTACGACGAGTGGCGCTCCTCGATGCACCACTTCTCGTCGTTCAACAACCAGTGGTACCGCAAGTCGATCGAGTACATGCAGGACACCGTCGGCACCCAGCCGTCGAAGTGGTGCGCCGGCTGCCACGACCATGCGGTGTTCTTCAACGGCCGCTTCGACCGTCCGATCCGCGAGCAGATCGACACGCCGGAAGCGCAGGCCGGGCTCGCCTGCACGTCGTGCCATTCGATTACGCATGTCGGCAGCACGATGGGCCAGGGGGACTTCGAGATCGAATATCCGCCGCTGCACGAGCTCGCGGCCAGCGAGAACCCGGCGCTGAAATTCCTGCACGACCGGCTGACCTTCATCGATCCCGAGCCGCACCGCGAAGCCTTCCTCAAGCCGTTCCATCGCGACCAGACGCCGGAGTTCTGCTCGAGCTGCCACAAAGTACATCTCGACGCGCCGGTCAACCACTACCGCTGGTTCCGCGGCTTCAACGACTACGACAACTGGCAGGCCTCGGGGGTATCGGGCGAAGGGGCGCGCTCGTTCTACTACCCGAAGACGCCGCATGAAGTGCTCCGACTGCCACATGCCGCTCGTCAAGTCGGACGACCCGGCGGCCAGGAACGGCAAGGTTCGCTCGCACCGCTTCGCCGCCGCCAACACCGCCGTCCCGTTCGTCAACGGCGACGCGGTGCAGCTGAAGGCGGCCCAGGACTTCCTTCGCGACGGACAGATCTCGGTCGACGTTTTCGGCATCGTGCGCACGCGCCGAGGGTCGAAACCGGCGAAGCCGTGCGCGCACAGGCCGGCGCGGAGCCGCGCACCGCCAGCACGTTTGCCGTCGGCGAGGAATCGCTGAACTTCGGCGCGGCGCAGAATTTCATCGGCCCGGCCGACGAGGTCATCGCGCCGCTCGGCAAGGTCGAGGCGGTCGTCCGGCGCGGCGAGTCGGTCCGCGTCGACGTCGTCGTCCGCACGCGGAAGGTCGGGCACTTCTTCCCGGGCGGCACGGTCGATGCCTTCGACGTCTGGGTCGAGCTCGAAGCCGTGGACGAGCACGGCCGGACGCTCCTCCAGAGCGGCGCCGCCGCCGACAGCGGCAGCGGGCCGGTCGACCCCGGCGCGCATTTCTACCGCAGCCTGGCGATCGACGAGCACGGCAACGCGATCAACAAGCGCAACGCCTGGGCGGCGCGATCGGTCGCCTACGTGCGGCTGATTCCCCCCGGCGCGGCCGACACCGTGCACTACCGGCTCCAGGTGCCGAAGGACGCCGGCGAGCGGATTTACCTGAAGGCCCGCGTCAACTACCGGAAGTTCGCGTGGTGGAACACGCAGTGGTCGTATGCCGGCGTGCGCGACCCGGCACAGCCCGGCCCGGTCGGGCCCGGGTTCGACGACGGGAAGTGGCTGTTTTCCGGGAGCACGTGCGAACGTCTCCGGCGCGTTGAAGGCGATCCCCGACATTCCGACGACTGTCATGGCCGAGAACACGGCAACGCTGAAAGTGGTGGCCGCCGGAGACCAGGCGCCGCCGCCGGTCAGCGTCATGGATCCGTCCGTGCGCGAGCGATGGAACGATTACGGCATCGGCCTGCTGCTGCAGGGAGACATCCGCAACGCCGAGACGACGTTCCTCAAGGTGACGCAGATGGAGCCCGGCTACGCGGACGGCTGGGTCAACGTCGGCCGCGCCCGCGTCCAGGAAGGCAACATGGCCGGCGCCGAAGAAGTGCTCCGCAAGGCGCTGACCGTCGATCCGGATCTCGCCAAGACGCATTTCTTCCTGGGGACGGCGCTGAAGAGCCTCGGCCGCTACGACGAAGCGATTTCCCATCTTCGCGCCGCCTCGGCGAAATACCCGCGCGACCGCGTGGTGCTGAACCAGCTCGCCCGCGTGCTGTTCCTCAAGCGGCAGTTCAAGGACGCGGTCGCCGAACTGACCAGGGTCCTGGCGATCGACCCCGAGGATCTCCAGGCACACTACAACCTGATGCTCTGCTGGCAGGGCCTCGGGGACGCCGAGAAGGCGGCGCACGAGCGCGTCCTCTACGAGCGGTTCAAGGCGGACGAGTCCGCCCAGTCAATCACCGGGGCCTACCGGCAGCTGCATGCAGACGACAACAACGAACGCCAGCAGATCCACGAGCACCCGCTCACCGCGCCGGCGCGCGCCGCGCCCCCCTATCGCGCGGTCGGCGCGGGGCTTCACTGACGTGACGGGTCGGGTTCTCCGGCGGCTGCTGGTCTGCACGGCGGCCGTCGCCGCGGCGTCGATCGCGGTCAGTGCGGCGGTCGGGCCGCAGTTCACCGACGTCACCGGCGCAGCCGGCATCCGCTTTCGCCACAACAGCGGCGCGTTCGGAAAGAAGTACCTGCCCGAGACGCTCGGTTCCGGCGTCGCCTTCCTCGACTTCGACAACGACGGCTGGCAGGATCTGTTGCTCGTCAACTCGACGAACTGGCCCGGCCGGCGCGGACCGCCGTCGTATCCCGGCGCTCTACCGCAACAACCGCAACGGCACGTTCACCGACATCACGCGGCAGGCCGGCCTGGCGGTGGAGATGTACGGCCTGGGCGTCGCGGCGGCCGACTACGACAACGACGGACGGGTCGACATCTACATCACCTGCCTCGGCGCCGAACCGGCTGTTCCAGCAATCTCGGCGGCGGCCGATTCGCGGACGTCACGGCCAAGGCCGGCGTCGGCGACCCCGGGTTCTCGACCAGCGCCGCCTGGTTCGACTACGACAAGCGACGGCAAGGCTCGATCTGTTCGTCGCCAACTACGTGCAATGGTCGGTCGAGACGGATCTCGTACTGCACTCTCGACGGCAAGACGAAGTCTTACTGCACGCCGGAATCCTACAAGGGGCAGAGCCCGACCCTCTATCGCAACAACGGCAACGGCACCTTCGAGGATGTCACCGCGCAAGGCCGGGCTCTACGACCCGACCGCGAAGAGCCTCGGCGTCGCACTCATCGACTACGACGGCGACGGCAAGCTGGACCTGTTCGTCGCCAACGACACGCAGCCCAACCGCCTCTACCAGAACAACGGCAAGGGCACGTTCACCGACGTCGGCATGACCGCCGGGGTGGCGTTCAACGAAGCGGGCGTCGCCCGCGCCGGCATGGGCGTGGACGCGGCCGACTACGACGGCTCCGGACGGCAGAGCCTGGTCATCGGCAACTTCTCGAACGAGATGATGGCGCTCTACTCCAACGAAGGCACCGGGCTCTTCATCGACGAGGCGCCGACCTCGACGGTCGGCAAGGCGTCGCTGCTGACGCTGACCTTCGCGCTGCTTCTTCTTCGACTTCGACCTCGACGGCCTGCTCGACATCTTCGCCGCCAACGGCCACGTCGCCGACGACATCAGCAGCGTCCAGCCGCGCGTCACCTACGCCGCAGCCGGCCGCACCTGTTCCGCAACCTCGGCGCGAAGAAGTTCGAGGCGATTCGGCCGCCTCGGGCGCCGCGTTGAGCAGCCG
This sequence comes from uncultured Acidobacteriota bacterium, assembly GCA_963750475.1. Lineage (GTDB taxonomy): Bacteria > Acidobacteriota > Vicinamibacteria > Vicinamibacterales > 2-12-FULL-66-21 > JALZOC01. The sequence goes on along the minus strand of CAVVQQ010000002.1, from coordinate 2,673,321 downwards.
GTCGTCGCCCGCGGCGCGGCCTACGGCGACATCGACAACGACGGCGACCTCGACCTCGTCGTCACCGCCAACAACGGACCGGCGCGGCTCCTCCGCAACGACGGCGGCAACCAGAACCACGCCGTCCGGATCCGCGCGGTCGGCACGGCCTCCAACCGCGACGCCATCGGCGCGCGCGTCGCGGTCATGCTCGACGACGGCGCGCAGCCTGTGGAGCATGGTCAAGACCGGCTCGAGCTACTGCTCGCAGAGCGAGCTGCCGCTGACGTTCGGGCTCGGCGCCGCGGCACGGCCGTCAAGTCGGTCGAGGTGACCTGGCCGAACGGGCGCGTCGAGAAACCGTGACCGGCGTCCGGCGCCGACGCAAACGGTCGACCATCGAAGAGGGCAAGGGACTCGTCGCCCGCGTCCCCTTCAAGCGGGGGAACTGACCATGCGTGCGCGCTACCTCCCGGCCGGCCTCACGGCACCCTCCTTCTCCTCGCCGCGACCGTCGCGCCGGGGCGTCGCACCGCGCTGGCGGGCGGTGCGGTCCCGGCGGCGCAGGCCAGCGCGGCCGACGCCCGCGAGGCGGCCTATCGCGCCAACAACGTCGGCGTCGCGCGTCTCGAGCAGTTCGACTACGACGCCGCCGCGGCCGCGTTCCAGGAGGCGCTGCGGCTCGACGCCGGACTCTGCGCTCGCGCACCTCAACCTGGCGCATCGCGCTCTTCTACGGCGGCAAGCCCGACGAGGCACGAATCGAGGCACGAGGCGGCGGCCGGCAAGCTGCACCGCTCCCCATGCCTACTACCTGCTCGGCCTGATCGCCCGCACCGCAGAATCGCCCGGACGATGCGGTGGCGGCGTTTCAGCAGGTGCTCGAGCTGCGATCCAGCCGACGTCGGGACGAAGGTGAATCTCGGGCAGGTCTACACTCCAGCAGCGCGACTTCGCCGAGGCGGTCACGCTGCTGCAGCGAAGCGCTCGCGACCGAGCCGTACAACGTCGACCGCCGCCTACGGACTGGCGATGGCGCTGACGCGCTCGGGCGCGCCGGACGAGGGCCGCCGAGGCGATGAAGCGCTTCCAGGCCCTCCGCGACAGCGCCTACGGCAGCACCTACTCGCAGACCTACCTCGAGCAGGGGCCGCTACGCCGAGGCGCTCGCCTCGACCGGCGCGGAGGCGGACCTGGTCGACGCCGCGCCGGCCGGCCGTGACCTTCGCCGACGCGACCGCCGCGATCGCTGCCGCGCGTGCCGCGCCCCGGCGCCGCGGCGGCGGCCGGAGCGTGGTGCTGGTCGACATGGACAGCGACGGCGCGCTCGATCATCGTCCAGAGCGGTGCCGGCGGGGCTCCGTCTCTATCCGCAACGCGAGCGGATCGTTCTGCCGATGTGACGAAGGACGCGCGGCCTGGCGCCGGCCGCAGCGGCGCGGCGGCGGGATCGCGGTCGCGGCGGACTACGACAACGACGGCCGGCCCGACCTCTTCGTCGCTGCGATGACCGGCGGTAACCGCCTGCTCCATCAGCAGCCGGACGGGCGCTTCGATGCCGCGTCGCCGGGCTACGTCGGTCATCCGCGAGCGGCGCGCGCCGCCGGCGTTCGCCGACGTCGATCACGACGGCGACCTCGACATCTTCATTGCCGGCGGTGCCGCTCGGCGCCCGGCGCGGCGGCCGCGAATCAGCTGCTGCGCAACAACGGCGACGGCACGTTCACCGACATCACCGCCGCGGCCAGGGTCGCCGGCGCCGGCGCGCGCCGGCATCGCCGTCGTGCCGACCGACTTCGACAACCGCCGCGACATCGACCTGCTCGTCGTCAGCCGCGAGGCGCGCGCCGGCGCTGTTCCAGAACATGCGCGACGGCTCGTTCCGCGATGCCGCCGCCGGAGGCCGGGCTGCCAGGAGCGGCGGCCTACACCGCGGTCGCGGCCGGCGACGTCAACAAGGACGGCTATCACCGACTTCTTCTTCGGCCGCGCGGACGGGCCGGGCGTGCTTGCGATGAGCGACGGGCAGCGGCCGCTTCGCCGCACCGGCCGCCGCCGGCCGTCACCGCCGGCGCGGTCGCCGCGCAGTTCGTCGACTACGACAACGACGGCCTGCTCGATCTCGTTCGTGCTCTCGGCCAGGGCGGTGCGCGCTGTTCCGCAACCTCGGGCGATCGGTGGGTAGACCTCAGCGAGCCGGCCGGGCTCGCCGCCGCGGCGATGACGCCAGCGGCGAGTGCCTGCCAGTCGGCGGCTGTCGGCGATCTCGACGGCGACGGCGACGCCGACATCGTCGCTGCGCCGTCCGACGGCGGCGCTGCGCGTCTGGCGCAACGACGGCGGCAACGCGCAACGCGCTCGATGCGCGTGCAGGCTCGACCGGCCGCGGTCAGCAATCGCAGCGGGCGTCGGCGCGAAGATCGACATGCGCGCCGGCAGCCTGCGTCAGCGGCTCGAGATCGTCGGCGGCGACGCCGGCGGTGGCGCCGGCCGACATCGCGCTTCGGGCTCGGGCACGCGCACGGTCGTCGACGTCGATCCGCGTGCTGTGGCCGTCCGGCACGCTGCAGGCCGAGGTGGACACCGGCGGCGACGGCGCGACGGCGCGGCCGCTCGCCGCGGCCGTCGCTGGCCATCACCGAGCTCGATCGCAAGCCCTCGTCGTGCCCGTTCCTCTACACCTGGAACGGCACGCCGCTTCGAGTTCGTCACCGACTTCATGGGCGGCGGCGAGCTGGGCTACTGGCTGGCGCCCGGCCAGTGGGACCGCGCCCGACCCGGACGAGTACGTCCGCATCCGCGGCGACCAACTGCAGCCGCGCGACGGCCGCTACGAGCTGCGGGTGACCAACGAGCTCGAAGAGACGCTGTTCGTCGATCGCCTGCAGCTCGTCGCCGTCGATCATCCGGCCGGACGTCGAGGTCTACCCGAACGAAGGCCTCAAGGAAGCGCCGCGCCGCCGTTTCGCGCTGACCACGACCGCGCGGCGCGCGGCCGCTCGCGGCCGCGACGGATGACCACGGGCCACGACGTCACCGCGCGCTGATCGCGGCGCTCGATCGCCAGCTACGCCGGACGACTTCGCGCTGATCGCCGATTCGCGGCTACGCCGCGCCGCACACGCTGACGCTCGACCTCGGCCGCCGACGCGCAGCCGCGCGGTGCTGCTGCTGACCGGCTGGACCGACTACGCGTTCTCGAGCGACAACGTCGCCGCGCAGCCAGCAGCGGCCGCACGCTCAGGCCGCGCCGTCGCTGCAGGTCACAGGATGCGCGCCGGCGCCTGGCGCACGGCGATCGAGGACATCGGCATTCCGGTCGGCCGGCCGCAGACCGTCGTCGTCGATCTGCGCGGCAGGTTCGCGCGCGGCACGCGCAGGTCCGCATCGCCACCAACATGCGCATCTACTGGGATCAGATTCTGGTGGACGCCTCGCGGCGGCGGCGATGCCGACGCGGATGACCCGCCTCGACCCGGTCGTCGCGCGACGCTGCGCTGGCGCGGCTTCTCGGCCGAAGTCACGCCGGACGGCCGCGAGCCGCTCGGCTACGACTACGCGCGTGTCCGCCGCGTGTCGCCGTGGAAAGCAGATGACCGGCCGCTACACGCGCGAAGGGCGACGTGCGCCAGCTCCTCGGCACGGACCGACGACCATGTTCGTGATCGCCACGCCCGGGCGACGAGATCGCGCTCGTCGTTCGACGCCGCCGGCGCTGCCGCCGCTCGCCGGCCGGCAGCACGCGCACGTTCCTGCTCTACGCCGACGGCTACAGCAAGGAGATGGACATCAACTCGGCCAGCCCCGACAGCGTCGAGCCGCTGCCGTTCCACCGGCATGACGCGATATCCGTACGGCCGGCGGAGCACTATCCGCGACAGCGCCGCGCACCGGGAATATCTGGCCGCGCTACAACACCCGCATCGTCCACGGCCGATCTGCCGCCGCTCGAGCGCGCGCACCGAACTGACCGCACAGGAGCCGTCGATGGACCACGAATCCGTACTCCGCTATTCGGCCGCCGCCTGCCAGACCGACCTGCCCAACCCGCTCGACCGCCGCGCAGATGCGCGGCGAACACCGACCGCATGCTGGCGATGATCGACGCGGCCGTCGCCGGCAGCGCGCCGTTCCTGCCGGTGCGGCTGGTCGTCTTCCCGGAGTTCGCGCACGCGGCGCCGGTCTACGCGACCGTCGGCGGAGCTGCTCGACAAGCTCGCGGTCGCGATTCCCAACGAGCACACCGACGCGGCTGCACGACGAAGGCGCGGCGAGCACGACGTCTACATCCAGAGCGGCTCGATGCTCGAGGTACGACTCCGCGCTGGCCGGGGGTGGTCTTCAACACGACCTGCCTGATCGGCCCGGAAGGCATCCTCTACAAGTACCGCAAGGTCAACCCGTGGATCCCGTACGAGGTGCACGCCAGCCCGCACGACCTCGCCGGCTACGACGAGCCGCTGTTCCCGGTCGCCGACACGCCGATCGGCCGCATCGGCTGCGCCATCTGCTACGACTGGCTGTTTCCCGAAGCGATCCGCCAGCTCGCCGCCAACGGCGCCGAAGTCCTGATCCGGGTCTCGGCCTACATGGATCCGTGGGGCGCGACCGAGCCGATGAACTGGTGGACGCTCGTCAACCGCTGCCGGGCGCTCGAGAACATCGCCTTCGTCGTCGCGGCCAACCAGGGCGCGAGCCTGCGGCACTACCCGCCGTACTCGTGGCCGGGCGGCAGCCAGGTCGTCGACTTCGACGGCCGGCATGCTCGCCGACGCCTCGCCCGGGCCCGGCGAGCGGATCGTCGTCGCGCCGATCGACATCGGCGCCGCTGCGCCACGAGCGCGCCACGCGCCGCGGCCACCACATGCTGGCGCACCTGCGCACCGAGGCCTACCCGGTCTACTCACGCCATCGCTATCCGCCGCTGGCGGCCGCGGCGGGTGCTTCGTACGAGCGCAACCTCGACCTCATCGAGCAGGCCAAGCACGACGCCGCGCGCGACGGTCAGCCGTTCGCGCGCTGAAAACCTCGTCGACAGAAGTGGCGCTGCCGGCTCGGGGCGCGGGACCAGCCCGACACGGGTGCAACGACCGGGCCCGCGTCAGTCGAGGGGAAATGCCAACCGCGCCCGCACGTAAGCGGCCAGTTCGGCACTCTGACCGAGGACGCGCAGATCGTCGAGCTCGACGCCGATCGGCGCCGTGGTGCCGGATTGCGTGACGCGGAGAGTCGCCGCCCGCGTCCCGGGTGGGACAGGGACGGACATCTGGCCCGGTGCGCCCGGTCCGACCTCGCGGGCGGTCGTGAACCGCACGGTGCCATCGGACGATGTCAGTTCGAAGATCAGCGTGACCGGCGCCGGCGCGGAGACCGCATTGACGAACAGTTCCGAGACGCCGACGTCGGCGTCCGCGAAGCGGACCTCGAAGAGCGCGGCACCAGCGGCGGTCACGCGCCCGGACCGCTGCCGCAGGAACGGGAACCGCGAGGGAATGTCGCGGTAGGCAATCGCCTCTCCGCCGAGCGACGCCGAGCTCAGGCGCGCCACGTGGGCGACGTTCTCGGTAAAGGCGCGGGGGTCAGTCTTGTACACGCGGGCATCGCGGGTCGTGCGCCGATAAATCGCGTCGCTGTCCCCCACCGTCTCGGCCAGCTCGTAGTAGCCCCCCATCAGCAGCGGCGGCACGCGCCCGCCGTTGGCGGAGCGCAGCAGATCGGCGCGCTGAATCAGGAACGGAACGTCCTGATACAGCAGATAGGCCTCGGTCGCCTCGACGACCGGCGGCCGCGGTCAGCGGCGCGTAGCGCCCGACCTCGGTGAAGAACACGCCGAGCGTCGGCAGCTGCGCGTAGAAGCGCGAGCAGATGCCGAGGTCGTCGATGTTGTCGGCGTCGAGCATGAACGGGACGAAGCCGGCCTGGTTGTAGGCGAGGCGCGAGCCCCGCGGCACATATCGCGCGGCGGCGCGCCACACCTTGTCGTACGGGCTGAAATATCTCTCAGGCTCGAACGCCGGCTGCCGCAGCCAGCTGACCCGTCCCTCGATGGCTTCATACCGCCGCTCGAACACCTGCGCCCGATAGCCGCACCAGCAGACGATCGCGAGCGCGGCCGCCCAGGCCAGGCGCTGACGCCGGCGGCCGATCACGGTCAGCGACTGCGCCAGCAGCACGGCCATCAGCGGCAGCAGCGGCACCATGAAGCGCAGGCCGAACATCCAGTCGCCGACGCGTCCGACATAGGCGACCATGACGGCCAGCGCGAGAAGAACGGGTCTGGCTGGTGGGCTTCTGACCGCCGCGACGACGGCGCCCGCAGCCGCCATCGCCACGGCCGGCCAGCCGTAGACGTCGACGAACTGCCGCAAGTACCCCTGCTCGGGCGCCTTGACGATGACGTTGGCCGCCGACCCGAGCTTGTACAGGACCTTGGTGTAGGCCGGCATGTTCAGCCAGTCGCCGAAGTAGAGCACCCGCCAGCCGTGATAGGCGGCGACGATCAGCACCAGCGGCACGCCGACCCTGCGGAACAGCACCGCGCGCCGCGCCCGGTCGGCGAACACGAACCAGGCGCCGCAGACCGCGCCGGCGTAGATCGGACCGTCGAGCCGTTCGAGCGATACGGCGACGGCCGCCGCCAGCGCCAGGACGTCGAATCTGCCCGAGGGCGCTGCCTGGGCGCCGGCCGTCAGCGCGAAGACGAGCAGAGCAAGGAGACAGGTGAACGGGACGGTCTCGAGCGAGGAACAGCTCCACACCGCGAGCGGACCGGCCGTGGCGAGCATCATCAGGCTCGCCGTCACCCCGGGCTCCTCGACATCGCGCAGCTGGCGCATGGTCGCAAACGACAGCGCGAGCGTGCCGACGCCGGCCAGGATCGAGATTGCCTTGCCGACGAAGAACACCGACAGCCGCGGCCAGCCCGCGGCGCGCACCACCGCGAGGATGCCGGTGTTCATCATCACGTCGAGGAAGTTCGAGTAGCCCTCGACCCGGCCTTCGATCGTGTTGTAGATGAGGCCCTGCCCGCGCAGCAGGTGCTGCGCATAGACGAACGAGATGCCTTCGTCGTCCACGAAGAAGTAGAGGAAGTTGGCGGCGTAAACGAGAAAGACACCGACGGCGGCGGCGAGCAGCCACCGCGCCCGGCGGTCGATGATTGTCAATGGACCGCGAGCGAGATGCAGCCGGACACGACGCCGGCCATGAACTCGTCTCCCGCCTCGGTGAAGTGAATCCCGTCGGTCCGGAAAAAATCGCCGCGAGCCGGCCCGGCATCGTCGGCCTGCGCGGCGGCGTCGCACAGCGCGGCCCCGGTCTCACGCGCCACCTGCCGGGTCATGGCGACATACGACTGATGCAGCGGCACCAGCGCTCCGAGATTCCGCAGATGCCGTGCCTGCAGGTAGGCGGGTTCGTGTCCGGGTTCGTGTCCTGACGGCGCGGTGACGAGCACGACCCTGGCCCCAGCGCGCTGGCCGCCCTGCACGATGGCCGTGAGGTTGTCGTGATACCGGACGAGACTGACGCGGCGCGCCGGGTCCGCCGCGGCACGCGACTCGATGCCGAGCCGGGCTTTCCGCCACGCCTGGTAGACGCGCAGATGATCGGCCGCCCACGCCGTCACCGGCCCCGGGTGAACCTCGTCATCGGGAGGGCCGAGCGCGTCCCAGTGGTCATTCCATCCGAACTCGACCGCGATCACCTTCGGATGAAGACGCGCCACATCGCGCTGCATCTGCGCCCGGCCCTGCTCGGTCGACCACCCTGGCACCGCCAGCTTCTCCCCCGCCGCCAGCGCCGGGTCAGCGGCAGCCAGCCGCGCGAGCGTCATCTGCGGGTAGTTGCTGAACTCCACGCACGAATCGCCCATGAAGATGACCGCCGCATGGCGGGCCCGCGCCAGACGCTCGCGGTAGTCGCGGGTGACCCAGATCAGCTCGGGATCGCGCTGGAACTCGTTCTGGATGACCTGCGGCTGCGGCCAGCCGAACTGGACCTCGGGAATGGCGCGGAACCGGAAGTGGACCGCGCGCAGCGCCAGTTCGGCCACGCCGAGCGCGGCAGCGACCCCGGCGAGCGTCAGAGAGAGCCCGCCGCCACGACGACGGGCCAGCGCGGCGCGGGCCGGTCAGAAGAGGGTGTAGATGAACGGGGCAATCCCGGTGACCTCTCCGACGAGCAGCAGCAGCGCCACGAGCAGGAGCGTGGCGACGAACGGCACCAGCCACCAGCCCTTGCGCGCCTGGAGAAATGCAAACAGCTCGCGAATCGTCCTCGCGCCCCCCGCGACGTTGCGTGCCGCCCTCATCGCCCCTCCTTCGCCGCAAACACAATGGTCCGATCGAGCACGAGCGCGTCCATCCCGCTCCGGCGGAACGTACTCATCGCTTCGGCCGGCGTATTGACGACCGGCTCCCCCCTCAGATTGAAACTGGTATTGAGCAACACCGGCACTCCGGTCGCGTCCCCGAACGCCGACAGCAGTCGATGGTAGCGCGGGTTGGTGTGCTCGACGACGGTCTGGAGCCGGGCCGATCCGTCTACGTGCGTGACGGCCGGCAGCGTCTCGCGCGCCTCGGGCCGGACCGGCGTCACGAGCAGCATGAACCGCGCCGCCATCTGCCGGGCCGGCTCGTCGATGTCGAAGTAGCGCGCCGCATGCTCGACCGGCACCGACGGCGCGAACGGCCGGTACGGCTCCCGGAACTTGATCTTGGTGTTGACGATTTCCTTCATGTCCGCGCGGCGCGGATCCGCGAGGATGCTGCGGTTGCCGAGCGCCCGCGGTCCGAACTCGAACCGTCCCTGGGCCCAGCCGACGACGCTGCCGCCGGCCAGCAGCTCCACCACCCGCGCCACCAGGGCGTCGTCGTCCAGCTCCGGCGTGGCGGGCAGGCCGGCCTCGTGAACCGTCGCCGCGACCGACGCGCCGTCGTGCGCCTCGCCCCAGTAGGCATGCTCCATCAGGCCGCGGCGCGGCTCGCCGAGCAGCGACGTCGCGGCATAGAGCGCCGCGCCGACCGCCGCGCCGCCGTCCCCCGCCGCCGGCTGGACGTAGAGATCGGTGATCGGCGTCTCGCGAAGAATGCGGCCGTTGGCGACGCTGTTGAGCGCGACGCCGCCGGCCATGCACAAGGACGTCAGCCCGGTGCGGCGATGCGCGGCCCGCGCCAGGCCGAGGACCAGTTCTTCGGTGACGACCTGGATGCTCGCGGCGATGTCGGCGTAGTGCTGATTCTCGGTTTCGAGCTCGCGCAGGTTGCCGGGGACCGCGCCGAAGTACGACGGGTAGCCCGACGCCGGCGTGAAGAACGGCTTCTCCGGCTCGCGCGGGGGACCGAACAGCGCGACGAAGCGGTCGTTGAAGGTTCGCGTCGACGAGTGATGAAACGAGAAGTAGTCGAGGTCGAGCTCGAAGGCGCCGTCAGGGGACGTCCGCACCAGGCGCCAGACCTTGTCCACATACCGGGGGGTGCCATACGGCGCCATCCCCATCACCTTGTACTCCCCCTCGTTCACCTGGAAGCCGAGAAAGGCCGTGAATGCCGAGTAGAGCAGGCCGATCGAGTGGGGAAAGCGGATGTCGTCGGTCAGCACGCAGGTCGAGCCCTCGCCGCGGCCCAGTGCGGTCGTCGACCATTCCCCGACGCCGTCGACGGTCAGGATCGCGGCACTCTCGAACGGCGAGCAGAGGTAGGCGCTCGCGGCGTGCGACATGTGGTGCGGCACGAATAGAATCCGGTCGGGGAGGATGCCGAGGCTCTCGCGGATCCGGTTCTTGACCCATAGCTTGTCGAGCAGCCACGCGGTCATCGCCTGCCGGAAGACCGCGCCCGATCGCGGCGCCGTCGCCATCACCGAGGCGAGGATGCGCTCGAATTTCAGGAACGGCTTTTCGAAGAACACCGCGTAGTCGAGGTCGGCGCTCGTCAGCCCCCCCTGCCGCAGGCAGAACGCAATCGCGCGCTCCGGGAAGGCGAAATCGTGCTTGATGCGCGAGAAGCGCTCCTCCTCGGCCGCCGCCACGACGGCGCCGTCGACGACGAGAGAGGCCGCCGCGTCGTGAAAGAAACAGGAGAGCCCGAGGATGTTCATCAGGACTGGTGCCGCGCCGATTCGACGGTGGCGGGCTCGGTCGGTAGTGGATTCCAGGCAGGGGCCGCGCCGCGGCGCTGCCGGTTGAGGCCAGTGACGGCGGCGACCGGGATGACGGCGACGCCGTAGAGAATGAACAGGACGACGTGGGATTGGACGGCGGCGGCGCGATGGGAGAAGCGCCGCCAGCGCTGCCAGAGTTTCATTGCCGCGCCGCGAAGGAGCCGAATGTCACCGAACGTATTCAAACATACTTTCGTCCTCCGCGGCGATGCCCTCTCCTGACGAGCTGTCTATTCAGGGCATCTCTGCCAGGCGGTCCCGGTAGACCTGCCGGGCCGCTTCGTAGGCGGACCGCGCCGCCGCCAGTTCGCTGCCGCGGATCCGGCCCGCCTTCTGCGTCCAGCACTGGCTGACCGCATCAAGGCACCACTGCACGCTCTGCCGCGGGCCGCGAATCGGCTTGCCGCCGACCATCGCAAACACCGGATTGGTGTGCGACGACGGCAGGATGCGTGCGGCAATCCAGCTGCTGCGCTCGATCGGGAGATCGAACGTCAGCGTCCGGACGACGCCGTCGGCGGGCATCCGGCGGGTGGCCGCGACGACGCCGTTGACGACGATCTCGACCGGCACCTCCCGGGTGTCGCCGAGCCGGGCCCGCTCGAGGTCCCAGTACGGCTTCTCGTCATACCGCGCCCGGCGGACGGAGTCCACCGGAGCCGTCTCGAGCCGGGCGGCGGCGGTCACCGACACCGTCACCCGTCCCGGTGCGTCGAGGCGGATCTCACTGTCGCGGGTGCCGGCTTCCTGGCCGTTGACCGCGAAGTCCATGAGGTGGCTCTTGCCGTCCGACACGTAGGCGCGGCCGGTGCGAATCGCATCGATCCATTTGCGGTAGGTCAGCGGCCCGTCGACCTTGGCGTACGAGCGTGCCTGCCCGACGCGATCGTCCGTGATGCAGGGAAAGTCGGTCTCGCCGCTGATCCGCGTGCGGAACCCGGCGTTGAGGACGTGGTACCAGATGTTCAGTTCCCAGACGTAAGGGGTGTCCCCGGCCGAGATGAAATCGACGGCGCCGGGTTGTGTGACGTCGACAATGAACTCATTGGCGCCGATGCCGTCGAACGCCGGCATCTCGTAGTTCGGCAGCGCCTGGCTGCGGACCTCGAGGCCCCAGCCCGAATGCGCGAAACCGACGACCGCGTTCTGGGCGCGAGCCCAGCGGAGGACCGGAAGCGTCCAGGTCGGCCAGTCCTCGAGCCGTGCCGCGCCGGGATAGTCCTGGTCGGTGAGCCCGAGCAGGACGAGATGGCCGGCGTGGCTGGACGGAAAGCCTGACACCTCGACGTCGTAGTGCATCAGCGTGTCGGCCGTCGACAAGGGGTGATCCTGTCCGCTGAAGAATTGCTTCTGAAAGTAGTAGGACGGCCCCCAGATCAGCACCGAGGCGACGCTCAGCGCTTCGCCGGCAATCTGCGGCCACATGTCCTTCGGCAGGACGCCTTCGGTCGGGTTCTCGTAGTGCGAGCAGCCGGCCGAATGGATGTGGTGATCGCCGGGGTACCAGCCGTAGCGCACCGGGTTGATCCAGCGCGTCAGACGGACCAGCCATTCGCCCGGCCCGGTCACCGTCGGGTGGCGGGACTCGGCAAGATACTCGGGGCCGCGCGAGACGGTCAGGTCGAACGCACCGGCCGGCAAGCTGAGGGTGTCGCCGTTGCTGCGATAGACCTGGGGCTGGAAATAGAAATCCGGCGCGAGCCGCTTCGCCGGCGCCGGATACACCCGGGCGGCCTTGTCGGTGATCAGGAAGGCGGCGGTCGCCGGCTGGCCGTTCTCGTCGAGCACGCGCAGCGTGATCGGGTGCGCCGGCGTGGCGGTGAAGAGCACGTCGAGGTCGTTGCGGAAACCGAGGTCCTGCGTGCCCTGCCCGACGTCGAAGGCCAGCGTCGCGCTGCGCTGCCCGGCGTCGCGGCTGTAGACCTGCAGGATCGCGTATTCGATCGGCAGCCCGGAGAGCCGGGCCCGCATCGGGCTGTCGGTGTAGAGCGAGATCTCCGCCCAGCGCTCGCGCACGTCCCGGGTGGTCAGGACCTGTTCGGGCTGCGGCACCCCGACCCCGCCTTTCGACGGGTACGAAGACGCGGCCGCTGTTCGGGCTGCGCACCGCGAGCGGCGCGGTGATGCCGGCGTCGTTGAAGATCTTGACCAGGAACGTTCGGATCCCCCCCTGGACGAGCTCGGGAACCGCCGCGCCGGGCTCGACCCGCACCCGGCTCTCCGGATTGACCCGCACCGTGACCAGGACACGGCGGTCGAGCACGGCCTGGATCCGGGCGACCGCTCCAGCCTCGTCCTCCATCGCCACCGCGTCGTTCAGGTCGCGGCGCTCGTCCGCGCCGAGCGGCTCGCCGAGAAAGCCGAGCGCGGCTTCGATGCGCCGCACCTGCGCGGCCAGCGGCTGGAGCGGCACGACCGCCGCCGCCGTGGTGGCGGCAGGATCGTGGGCATGCTCCTGCGCCGGCACGCCCGGCGTCGCCGCCACGATCGCGGCGGCGGCGATCGCGGCAGACAGGAAAGGTCGGCGCCGCATCGCAGTCTTGTATGCGACCGCGACTTTCCCGTCAATCAGGAAGTGCCATGGGGTAAGCTTCCGTGGCGCGCGGGCGCCCCCACGGCCCCGCGGCTTCCCTGAGACATGCTGATTCTCGACGCGCACCTGGACCTGGCCATGAACGCCCTCGAATGGAACCGGGACCTGTCCCGTCCCATCGAGGAGATCCGCGAGCGGGAGGCCGGACTCACCGACAAGCCCGATCGCGGCCGCGGCACGGTCTCGCTGTCCGAGATGCGGCGCGGCGGCGTCGGCCTGTGCGTCGCGACGCTGATCGGACGCTACGTCGCGCCGGGCAGCCCGCTGGCCGGCTGGCACTCCCCCGAACAGGCCTGGGCGATGACCCAGGGGCAGCTCGCCTGGTATCGCGCGATGGAAGCACGCGGCGAGCTGATCCAGATTCGCGATCGCCGCGGCCTCGACCGCCATCTCGAGGCCTGGAAGTCTCCCGCCGCGGCCCCGCCGATCGGCTACGTGCTCAGCCTCGAGGGGGCCGATTCGATCGTCACGCTGCCGCACCTCGAGCGGGCCTACGCTGAGGGTCTGCGCGCGGTCGGGCCCGCCCACTACGGACCGGGCGTCTACGCCCAGGGCACGAACGCCACCGGCGGAATCGGCGCGCCGGGCCGGGAGCTGCTCCGCGAGATGTCCCGCCTCGGCATCATCCTGGACGTCACCCACCTCTGCGACGACAGCCTCCGCGACGCGCTCGACCACTACACCGGCCCGCTGTGGGCCAGCCACTCCAACTGCCGGACGCTGGTCCCGCACAACCGGCAGTTCGCGGACGAACAGATCCGCGAACTGGTCGACCGCGGGGCGGTGATTGGCGTCGCCTTCGACGCCTGGATGCTCGTCCCCAACTGGATTCGCGGCTCGTCGACACCCGAAAGCGCCGGCGTAACCCTCGCCACCGTCGCCGATCACATCGACCGCATCTGCCAGGTGGCCGGCGATGCGCTGCACTGCGGGCTGGGGTCCGACCTCGACGGCGCCTTCGGACAGGAACAGAGCCCGGCGGATGTGAAGACGATCGCGGACCTGTCGCGCATTCCGCCGCTGCTCGCGGCGCGCGGCTACAGCGCCGACGATATCGCCAACATCGCCAGCGGCAATTTCGTCAGATTTCTCCGGCGCGCCTGGGCATGACACCGCCCACCCCCGAAGAAACGCCACCGCCCTTTCCGCCCGGGGCCGAGTCGGCTGCCGACTACCGGTCGCGGATCATCGCCCGGGTCATCCGGCGCATCATCCCCTTCGCCTTCATCTGCTACGTCGTCGCCTACATCGACCGGGTCAACGTCGGCTTCGCGGCCCAGGCGCTGCAGCGCGATTTGCACCTGAGCGACACCGCCTACGGCGTCGGCGCGGGCTTGTTCTTCCTCGGCTACTGCCTGTTCGAGGTCCCGAGCAACCTGATCCTCGAACGCGTCGGGGCAAGACGATGGATCGCGCGGATCATGGTCGGCTGGGGCCTCGTGTCGATGGGCATGATGTTCGTGACCGGACCGCGCTCGTTCTACGCCGCCCGGATCCTGCTGGGGATCGCGGAGGCCGGGTTCTTTCCCGGCTTCGTGCTCTACCTCACCTACTGGATCCCATCGGCGGACCGTGCCCGCACCGGCGCGCTCTTCATGATGGCGGCCCCGGTCTCGATCATCATTGGCGCTCCGGTCTCCGAGGTGCTGCTCAATCTCGACGGCCGCCTCGGCCTGCACGGCTGGCAGTGGCTGTTCATCGTCGAAGGCCTGCCGGCGGTGGTGCTCGGCCTGCTGGCGCTGCGGGTGCTCACCGATCGCCCGGAACAGGCGACGTGGCTGCCGGCGGCGGAACGGCTGTGGCTATCGCGAACGATGCAGGAGGAGCAGGCGCGGCGCTCGGCGATCGGTCACATGTCGATCACGCGGACGCTGGCGAGCGGCAGAGTCTGGCTGCTCTGCGGCGTCTATTTCCTCAACACGTCGGTGACCTACGGGATTTTCCTGTGGCTGCCGAAGATGCTGCGCGAGGCGTCCGGCAGCAGCGGCTTCAGCCTGAGCGCGATGACCGCGATTCCCTTCACTGCGGCGCTGGTCGCGATGGTGCTCGTCGGCCGACATTCGGATCGGACCGGCGAACGGAAGCTTCACGTCGCGGCGTGCGCCCTGACGGCTGCCGTCGGGCTCGTGCTCGCCGCCCTGTCCCAGCACAACATCTGGCTGCTGGTCCTGAGCTTCACGCTGTCGCAGATGGGCCAGCGCTCGGTGATGAGTGTCTTCTGGGCCATCCCGCCGATTTTCCTGGGCGGCGCCGGGGCCGCCGCCGGCATCGCGCTGATCAACGCGATCGGCAATCTTGGCGGCGCCGCCGGCCCCTCGATGATGGGGTGGCTGCGGGAGACCACCGGCGGCTACGTCGGCGGACTACTCGTGCTGGTCGTCGTGCTGCTCGCCGAGGCGCTCGTCGTCAGCCTGCTGCGGCTCCCGCAGCGCGAGGCCGCGCCGGCCGGGACGGTTTGAGGCGCCGCGGCATGGCACTACACTTTGAGACTGACGCTATCGCGCGCGCCCGCGCAGGAGCCGCTGCCACCATGCGAGTCATGCCCCGACTGATCCTCGTCCTGCTGCTTGGCTGGGTGCCGGCCGCGCCGGCCCGGGCGCAGCCCGCCATGCCGGCGCTCGACATCTACATCATCGACGTCGAGGGGGGACAAGCCACCCTGGTCGTGACGCCGTCGCGCCGCGCGATGCTCATCGACGCCGGCTGGCCGGGCTTCGAGGGGCGGGATGCCGGCCGAATCGAGGCCGCGATGAAACAGGCCGGGGTCTCGGCGCTGGACTATCTGGTGGTGACGCACTACCACACCGACCACGTCGGTGGCGTGCCCGCGATCGCCGCCCGTGTTCCGGTCGGGACGTTCGTCGATCACGGGCCGACGGTCGAGAGCGCGACCGACGCCGGCTACACCGCCTACCTGGCGCGCCGCGCCCAGGGCAAGCACCTGCTGGTCAAGCCCGGCGACACCATTCCGTTGTCGGGCGTCGAGGTCTCGGTCGTCGCCGCGGCCGGACAGACCATCGGCGCGCCGCATCGCCGGCGGCGGCGCCGCCAATCCGCTCTGCGCCGCCCATCAGCCGCAGCCGGACGACCCCTCCGAGAACGCGCGATCGATCGGGCTCGTGATCCGGTACGGGGCGTTCCGGATGATCGACCTCGGCGACCTGACCTGGAACAAGGAGTTCGCGCTGGCCTGTCCGGCGAATCTGCTCGGGACGGCCGACGTCTATCTGACCACGCACCACGGCAACCAGCAGTCCGGCCCGCCGGCGCTGGTGCACGCGCTGGCGCCGCGGGTCGCCGTGATGAACAACGGTGCGACCAAAGGGGGCGCCGCCTCGGCGTGGAAGATTGTCCACGACTCCCCCGGCCTGCTCGATTTCTGGCAGCTCCACACCGCCGTCCAGGCCGGGCCCGACGCCAACAGCTCCGCCGACCACATCGCCAATACCGACGAGACCTCCGCCCATGGCCTCAGAATCTCGGCGCGAGACGACGGCAGCTTCAGCGTCAGCAACGCGCGCACCGGCGTTACGAAATCCTATCCTGCCAGGGAGCGACGCTGAATGGACATCACCAGAGACGACCTCCGCGGCGTCTACGCGGTGCCGCCGCTGCCGCGGCGCCCCGATGCCGGGCGGACGCTGAATTTCGACGCCGCCGAGGCGGTCGCGTCCCGAATCGAACGCGGCGGCATCACGCGCTACCTCTACGGCGGCAACGCGTTTCTCTATCACATCACGCTCGCCGAGTACGAGGCGCTGGTCGGATGGCTGGCCGGCTTCGCGGCGCCGCGCTGGGCGATTCCCAGCGTCGGACCGTCGTTCGGCCGGGCCATGGACCAGGCCCCGCTGCTGCGGCGTCACGCCTTCCGATGCGTGATGACGCTGCCCTGCGGCGATCCGCGTGACGCGGAAGGCATGGAGGCCGGCCTTCGCGAGATCGCCGACGCCTGCGGAATCCCTCTCATCCTTTATCTGAAGTCGGAGGACGGCTTCGGCAGCGACCTCGAGCGCGGCCTCGACGCCGTTGGACGGCTGGTCGCGGACGGTGTCGCGGTGGCGATCAAATACGCCGTGGTGCGGACCGACCCCGGGACCGACCCCTACCTCTCCGGGCTGCTGCGGCGGGTCGAGGCACGGCGGATCATCAGCGGCATGGGCGAGCGGCCGGCCGTCGTCCACCTCCGCGACTTCGGTCTCGGCGGGCTCACGACCGGCTCGGGCTGCCTCGCACCGCGCCGCTGCAGCGATCTCTTCGCGGCCGCCGTGGCCGGCGACTGGCCCGAGGCCGAGCGCCTCCGCGCCCTGTTCATGCCGCTCGAGGATCTGCGTGACGCCTGGGGCCCGGCGCGCGTCCTCCATCATGCGTCGGAGCTCTCGGGCATCGCACCGTCCGGACCGATCCCCCCCTTCGTGTCGCCGCTCGACAGCGATCGGCTTCGCGAGCTCCGGCCGGTGGCCGCGGCGCTGGCGGAGGCCGACGCATGAGCCGCCCCCGGATCGCCGCCACCGACTTGCGCAGCTACCGGTGGTTCGGCAAGGACGACCTCCGTTCGTTCGGCCATCGCTCCCGCGCCAAGCAGGCCGGCTTCAGCGCCGAAGACATGACCGGCAAGCCGGTGATCGCGATCCTCAACACCTGGAGCGACGCCAATCCCTGCCACGCCCACTTCCGCAACCGGGCCGAGGAAATCAAGCGCGGCATCTGGCAGGCGGGCGGCTTCCCGATGGAAATCCCGGTCCTGACGCTCGGCGAAACGCTCATGAAGCCGAGCACGATGCTCTACCGCAATCTGCTCGCGATGGAAGCCGAGGAGGCGCTGCGCTCGTATCCGGCCGACGGCGCCATCCTGATGGCGGGCTGCGACAAGACGGTCCCGGCGCTGGTCATGGGCGCGACCAGCGCCAACTTCCCGACCTTGCTCGTCCCCGCCGGCCCGATGCTGCGCGGCAACTGGCGCGGCCAGGTGCTCGGCTCGGGCAGCGACGTCTGGAAGTACTGGGCCGAGCGCCGCGCCGGGACGCTCGACGAATGCTCCTGGCGCGAGATGGAAGACGGCATCGCCCGCTCATTCGGCACCTGCATGACGATGGGCACGGCCTCGACGATGGCGGCGGCGGTGGACGCCCTCGGCCTGACGCTGCCAGGGGCGTCGTCGATTCCCGCCGCCGATTCGGCGCACTCCCGCATGGCCACCGCCAGCGGCCGCCGAATCGTCGACATGGTGTGGGAGCAGATCACGCCGCGCGAGATCCTCACGACCGAGGCGTTCGAGAACGCCGTCACGGCGGCAATGGCGCTCGGCGGATCGACCAACGCCATCATTCATCTCATCGCGATGGCGGGGCGGGCCGGCGCGCTGCTCGATCTCGACCGGTTCGACGCGATCTCACGGCGCACGCCGTTCATGGCCAATATCCGGCCGTCCGGTCAGTTCCTGATGGAGGACTTCTACTACGCGGGCGGGCTCCGCGCGCTGTTGAACCGGCTGCGGGACTGCCTCCACACCGAGTGCCTCACGGTCAACGGCCAGACGCTCGGCGCCAACCTGGACGACGCCGTCGTCTGCAATGACGACGTGATCGCGACGCGGGACCGGCCGGTCGGTCCGGAAGGGGGCGTCGCGGTCCTGCGCGGCAACCTCGCACCGGACGGCGCGGTGATCAAGCACACCGCAGCCGAGCCCCGGCTCCTGCGCCACGCCGGACCGGCGGTGGTGTTCCGCAACTACGCCGATCTCGAGGCACGCATCGACGACCCGGCGCTGCCGGTGACGGCCGATTCGGTGCTGGTCCTCCAGGATGCCGGCCCGCTCGGCGCCCCCGGCATGCCGGAGTGGGGGATGCTGCCGATCCCGAAGAAGCTGCTCGCCGAGGGGGTGCGCGACATGGTCCGGATCTCGGACGCCCGGATGAGCGGCACGAGCTACGGCACCTGCGTCCTGCACGTCGCCCCGGAGTCGTTCGTCGGCGGGCCGCTGGCGTTTGTCCGCGACGGCGACGTCATCGAGCTCGACGTCCCGGCCCGGCGGCTGACGCTGCGGGTGTCGGACGACGAGCTCGCCCGGCGGCGGGCGGCGTGGACGCCGCGCGAGGTCCACTTCCCCAGGGGCTTCGGCCGGATGTACGCGGCGCACGTCACGCAGGCCGACCGCGGCTGCGACTTCGACTTTCTCGAAGGCACCGCGCCGATCGCCGAGCCGGAGATCCACTGACGTCAGCGCGGCCGCTTCGGGCGGGGCGCTTCGGTGACGGCGGCGTCCAGCCGCTTGACCAGCGCCTCGAACCCCGGCGTCGGACCGCGCCAGCGCAACTCCTCCACCGACGAGAAGAGCGGAATGTCCGTCCGCAGCGTCGCCAGCGTCCGGAACAGCAGCGCGAGATCGCGATCGCGGCTGAGCGTCCGGGCGAGCGTGCCGGCCGACGCGGCGTTGACGTGCCAGTCGCGGGCATCCTCGGGAACGTTCTCGATGTGGCCGAAGCGCGCCAGGACCGCCGCGGTTGATTTCGCACCCCAGCCCGGAAGGCCAGGGTAGCCGTCGGCGGCGTCGCCAACCAGCGCCAGATAGTCCGGAATCGACACGGGCGGGACACCGAACTTGGCGACGACGCCGGCTTCGTCCATGATGACGCCGGTCCGGCGGTTCAACTGGACGATCCGCTGACCGACGACCGACTGGGCGAGGTCCTTGTCCGGCGTGCAGATGAGCACTTGATCCACTTCCGGGTCGCCCGCCGCCGACCTCGCCCCGGCGGCGAGCGCATCGTCGGCCTCGTACTCGGTCATCGGCCAGACCACGATGCCCGCTGCCGCCAGCGTTTCCTCGAGCAGGAGAAATTGCGACAGGAGATCGGCTTCGATGCCCTCGCCGGTTTTGTAGCCGGACCATAAGCGGTTGCGGAAGGATTCGATGACGTGGTCGGTCGCCACCGCGACGTGGGTGGCGCCGCGGTTGATCAGGCCGAGCAGCGAGGCCAGCACGCCGCGCACGGCGGCAACTTCGGTGCCGTCCGCCAGCCGGGCGCGCGGCAGCGCGTGATAATGGCGGAACAGCTCGTAGGTGCCGTCAACGAGGTGAACGTTCACGGAGCCTATAATGGTGCGCTTCCGATGATTTCTCTACACTTGTTTCCGCCCCGCCGATCATGATCCGTCCGACCAGCACGCGGACGCCAGCCGACCTGCTCCCGGCGATTGAACCATCTGTTCGCGCTCTCGGCCGCGAAAATCCGGTCGATCGAAGCGGCGTGGCGGCAGGACGGCGGGGCGCCGGTCTTCACCGTCGAAGGGCGCTACCAGGCACGCGGCTGGACCGAGTGGACGCAGGGGTTCCAGTTCGGCTCGGCTCTGCTCCAGTTCGACGCCACTGGCGATGAGGAGTTTCTCGAGCTCGGACGCTCCCGCACGCTCGAGCGCATGGCGCCGCACCTGACGCACATGCGGCGTGCACGATCACGGCTTCAACAACGTCAGCACCTACGGCACCTGTGGCGGCTGGCACGCGAAGGCGCGGTGCCGAGCCGGCGAGTGGGAGCTGCGGTTCTACGAGCTGGCGCTGAAGGTGAGCGGCGCGGTGCAGGCCCGCCGCTGGACGACGCTTGCCTGACGGCGGGTTCATCCATTCGTTCAACGGCGCCACACTCGCTGTTCGTCGATACCATCCGCTCGCTGCGGGCGCTCGCGCTTGGGCATCTGCTCGGGCAGCGCCTGATGGAGGAGCAGGATGCCGCGCGTCAGCCTGCTCGACCGCCTGGTTCAGCACGCCCGCGCGACGGCGCAGTACAACGTCTACTTCGGCCGCGGCCGCGACCGCTACGACGTGCGCGGCCGGATCGCGCACGAGAGCCTGTTCAACGTCGCCAACGGCACCTATCGCGGGCCGAGCACGCAGCAGGGTTACTCGCCGTTCACCACCTGGACGCGCGGGCTCGCCTGGGCGATGCTCGGCTTCGCCGAGCAGCTCGAGTTCCTCGAGGTCGTCGGCGACGACGCCCTCGACCCGCTCGGCGGCCGCGACGCGATCGAGGCGCATGATGCTCGAAGCGGCGCGCGCGACGTGCGACCACTACCTGGACGATCGCCGCGGCTGACGGCGTGCCCGTACTGGGATGCCGGCGCGCCGGGTCTCGCCGCGCTCGGCGACTGGGGCGAGCCGCCCGGCCGATCCGTTCAACGACCACGAACCGGTCGACAGTTCCGCGGCGGCGATTGCCGCGCCAGGGCCTGCTGCGGCTCGCGCGCGTGCTGGCGCGGCGCGGCGATCCGGTAGCGCCGACCGCTACCAGCAGGCCGGCCTGCAGGTGCTGGCGACGCTGTTCGATCCGTGGGGTCCCTACGTCAGCACGCGATCCCGCGCACCAGGGCCTGCTGCTGCACTCGGTCTATCACTGGCCGAATCGGTGGGACCATGTGCCGGCCGGGGCGGCGACGCCGCGCGGGGAATCGTGCCAGTGGGGCGACTATCACGCGCGCGAGGTGGCGCTGTATGTGAAGCGGCTGGCCGAAGGAGCGCCGTACCTGACGTTCTTCGGCCGGCGGCGGACGCCATGAGCGGCCGGGGTACCGCGCTCATCACCGGCGGCACGCGCGGCATCGGGCTGGGCATCGCGCAGGCGCTGGCCGCGGGACGGCTGGGATCTGGCGATCTGCGGTCTGCGGCCCGCGGCCGACGTCGCCGCCGTCCTCGACGAGCTCCGGCAGCACGGCGTGCAGGTCCGCTACTTCGCCGCCGACCTCGCGAGCTCTGCCGCGCGCGGGCGCCTGGTGGACGACGTCCGCGAGCAGTGCGGCGGCGTTACGGCGCTGGTCAACAATGCCGGGCGCGCGCCGCGGGTGAGGGCCGACCTCCTCGAGGCCACCGAGGAGAGCTTCGACGAATTGCTGCGGACGAACCTGCAGGGACCCTACTTCCTGACCCAGGCGATCGCCCGCGATCAGCTCGCGCGCAAGCGGAGCGACCCCGATTTCCGTCCGTCGATCATCGTCTTCATCACGTCGGTGTCGGCGCGAGCTGGCGTCGGTGAACCGCGGCGACTACTGCGTCAGCAAGGCGGGCCTGTCGATGGCCGCCGCGCTGTTCGCGGCGCGGCTCGCCGCGGACGGCATCCCGGTGTTCGAGGTCCGCCCCGGGGATTATCGCGACCGACATGACCGCGCGGGTGCGCGACATCTACGACCGCCGCATCGCGCGACGGCCTCGTCCCCGAAGGTCGCTGGGGCCAGCCCGCCGACGTCGGCCGCGTCGTCGCCGCGCTGGTGCGCGGCGACGTGCCGTACGCGACCGGGTCGGTCATCCACGTCGACGGTGGCCTCTCCCTCCCCCGCCTCTAGGGCCCGAGGGGGACACTCATCTTTAGGCTAAGTCGTTGATTTCACACGCCAACTGACGAAAGAGGCTCCGATCGTCGCGTCGATCTGGGCCCTCTTCGAGACTTGCCCAATCAAATCAACGACTTAGCCTAAAGATGAGTGTCCCCCTGGGGGAGGTAGCCGGCGGCGAGCTGCTCGAAGGCCGTCACCTGGGCGCCCGCCCAGGCGTCGGAGCGGCCGAGCTCCCGGGCCAGCAGCGCCGCGGCCGCCGGGGCCATCCGGATTGCGGCCGCGGCGTTCAGAAACAGCGCGCGGCAGCGACGGGCGAGCACGTCTTCGACGGTCCGGGCGAACTCCATCCGCGCCGCCCACACCACCTGCGACGCGGTGCACGGCAGCATCGGATCGAGTGTTGCCGCGAGCGCCGGGTCCTCGCGTTCCAGCTCGCGGATCCGCGCCGCGTCCGTGCCGTACAGGCTCCAGATGTCGCGCTCCCCGGTCGTCGTCTCGAAGCCGTGAATCGGCAGCTCGCGCGTCACGCACGGGCGCTCGGGAAGACGGCCGAAGTCGGCGGCCTGATCGACGGTGTCCTCGGCCATGTGGCGATAAGTCGTCCACTTGCCGCCGGCGATGGTCAGCAGGCCGGACGCATCGATGTGAATCGTGTGATCCCGAGACAGCGCCGCCGTCAGACGGCTGTCCCCTGAGCGGACGAGCGGACGGATGCCGGCGAACACACTCAGGACGTCCTGGCGCGTCGGCGCCTTGTGCAGGTAGAGGCCCGCGGTCTCGAGCACGAACTCGATCTCGCTCTCCTGGGCCCGCGGCTCGAGCACCGATTTTTCAATCGGCGTATCGGTCGTGCCGACGACGGTGTGGCCGTGCCAGGGAATCGCGAACATGACCCGGCCGTCCCGCGTATGCGGCACCATGATGGCCGAATCTCCCGGCAGGAACGACCGGTCGAACACCAGATGAATACCCTGACTCGGGGCGATCAGCGGCGCCGCGGCCGGATCGGCGAGACGTCGGACGGCGTCGGCGAACGGTCCGGTCGCGTTGATGACGACGCGCGCCGCGGCACGAATCGCCGCGCCGGTTTCCAGGTCGCTCGCCACGACACCGTCGATCGTGCCGTCCGCGGCGGTCGTGAGCGCCGTCACCGGCGCATAATTGAGCAGCGCCGCGCCCTGCTCGACCGCCGTCTGCACCAGGTTGATGAGCAGGCGCGAGTCGTCGAACTGGCCGTCGTAATACACCACGCCGCCGCGCAGGCCGTCGGTGCGGATCGTCGGCAGCCGGCGCAGCGTCTCCTCGCGCGACAGAATCGACGAATCGCCAAAGCCGTACTTGCCGGCGAGCAGGTTGTAGACCTTGAGCCCGATGCCGTAGAACGGCGTCTCCCACCAGTCGTAGTTCGGGACGACGAACGGCAGATTGGTGACGAGGTGCGGGGCGTTGTGCCGGAGCGTGCCGCGCTCCTTGAGCGCCTCCATGACGAGCGAGATGTTGCCCTGCTCCAGGTAGCGCACGCCGCCATGCACGAGCTTGGTGCTGCGGCTCGACGTGCCCTTGCCGAAATCGCTCTGCTCGAGGACCAGCACCGAGTAGCCGCGCGCCGCGGCATCGACCGCGATCCCGGCGCCGGTCGCGCCGCCGCCGACGATGACGAAATCCCACGGCCCCTCATGGCGGCTGATGCGGGCCAGCATGGCGGCGCGGGAGAAGATGCCCGGCTCGCTCATGCTTCCCGGCCCGACGGAATCCACCCGCGCGACCGGTTGACGGCCTCGCGCCACCGCTCGCGCAGACGGTCCGCATCGCCGCGCGCCATCGACGGCGTGAAGCGCTTGTCGACCCGCCACTGGCCCGCGATCTCGTCCGCCGACTTCCAGAAGCCGACCGCCAGCCCGGCCAGATACGCGGCGCCGAGCGCCGTCGTTTCGGTGACCGCCGGCCGGACGACCGGCACGCCGAGCAGGTCGGCCTGGAACTGCATCAGCAGTCGTTGGCGACGCGCCGCCGTCGACGCGCAGCTCTTCGAGGCGGATGCCGGCAGTCCCGCGCATCGCCTCGAGCAGGTCGGCGACCTGGAAGGCGATGCTCTCGAGCGCCGCGCGGGCGAGGTGCGCGGCGGTCGTGCCGCGCGTGATGCCGACGATCGTGCCGCGCGCGTACGGATCCCAGTGCGGCGCGCCGAGGCCGGCGAACGCCGGGACGAGATAGACGCCGCCGTTGTCCGGCACCGACGCGGCCAGCGCCTCGACGTCCGTCGACCGCGCGATCAGGCCGAGGCCGTCGCGCAGCCACTGCACGACGGCGCCGCCGATGAAGACGCTGCCCTCGAGCGCGTACTCGGTGCGATCGCCGATCTGCCACGCCACCGTCGTGACCAGCCGGTTGGCGGACGGAACCGGCGTGGTGCCGATGTTCTGGAGCAGGAAGCAGCCGGTGCCGTAGGTGTTCTTCGCCAGCCCCGGGCTGACGCACATCTGGCCGAACAGCGCCGCCTGCTGATCGCCGGCGATGCCGGCAATCGGAACGTCGGCCACCCCGAGACGTGGTCGAGACCTCGCCGTAGACTTCGCTCGAGGAGCGCACCTCCGGCAGCATGCTCGCCGGCACGCCGATGCAGCGCCAGCAGCTCGTCGTCCCACGGCCAGCGTGTTGATGTTGAACAGCATCGTGCGCGAGGCGTTGCTGACGTCGGTGATGTGCACCGCGCCGCTCGTCAGCTTCCAGACCAGCCACGAGTCGACGGTGCCGAACGCCAGCTTGCCGGCCTCGGCGCGCGCGCGCGCGCCGGGCACGTTGTCGAGGATCCAGCGGACCTTGCTGCCCGAGAAGTAGGCGTCGATGACCAGCCCGGTGCGCTCGCTGGACCATCGCTTCAGCGGCCGTCGGCCTTGAGGCGATCGCAGAACTCGGCGGTGCGGCGGTCCTGCCAGACGATGGCGTTGCAGACCGGCTCGCCGGTCTCGCGATCCCAGACCACCGTCGTCTCGCGCTGGTTGGTGATGCCGATGGCGGCGATGTCGCGCGGCCGGACCTGCGCCCGGCCGAGCGCCTCGATCGCCACCGAGATCTGCGACGCCCAGATCTCCCGCGGGTCGTGCTCGACCCAGCCGGGCTTCGGGAAGATCTGGGGGAACTCCTTCTGGGCGACGGCGACGATGGCGCCGTCGTGGTCGAAGACGATGGCCCGCGAGCTGGTGGTGCCCTGATCGAGCGCGAGGATGTATGGCACGGCGGCTCCGGCGGGGTCAGGACGGTCCGGCATGGACCGCACTCGGCAGTGTAATCGAACTCGGCGGACCGCCGCCCGTCTCGCCGGTGCTGTATACTCCCGCAGCCCGGGCCGGCGGACGGCCGCCCGCCGCGGTGTTCATTCCCTCGAGGAGTCCATGTCCAAGCGATTGCACGACGTCTGGCGCGAGCTGCTGGCGGAGTTCCTGGGCACCTTCGTGCTCATCATCTTCGGCGTCGGCGTCGTCGCCCAGTCCGTGCTGAGCAGCGGGGCGGCGGGCACCAGCTGTCGATCAACCTGGCCTGGGGCCTGGCAGTGACGATGGGCTGCTACGTGTCGGCGGGCGTCACCGGCGCGCACCTGAACCCGGCCGTGACCCTTGCGCTGGCCGTGCACCGCCGGCTTTCCCTGGCGCAAGGTCGTGCCCTACTCGCTGGCGCAGCTGCCGGTGCGTTCGTCGCCTCGGCGGTCGTCTTCGCCACCTACCACGAAGCGCTGACCGCCTTCGACGGCGGCATCCGCCAGGTCACCGGCGCGCAGGGCACGGCCGGCATCTGGGCGACCTACCCGCAGGCGTTTCTCAGCACCTTTCCTGGCGGCTTCATCGATCAGGTCGTCGGGCACGGCGCTGCTGGTGGGGGTGATCTTCGGCATCACCGACTAGCGCAACTCGCCGCCGCCGGCCGGCCTGGCCCCGGTGCTCGTCGGCCTGCTCGTCGTCACGATTGGCGCGTCGTTCGGCTTCAATTCCGGCTACGCCATCAACCCGGCGCGCGACTTCGGGCCGCGCCTGTTCACGGCCGTGGCCGGCTGGGGCGGCGAGGTCTTCCGCGCCGGCCATGGCTGGTGGTGGGTGCCGGTCGTCGCCCCGCCGATTGGCGCGGTTCTGGGCGGCTGGATCTACGACCTCTGCATCGGCCATCATCACGGCGTGCCGGAGACGACGGTCGTCGCCGCGGAGCCGGTCGAGCCTCAGCGCCGCGGAAACTGATCGGGATTGTCGGTGAAGACGGCGTCGACGCCGAGCTGGTACAGATACTTGTCCATCTCCTCACGGACCGACGGAAAGGTCGTCGTCGAGGCCCGGAAGGTCCAGAGCGTGACGGTCAAACCGGCGGCGTGGGCCCGCTCGACGAGGTCCGGGGCGGCATCGACGATCGCCTTGTTGGGGGCAATCCCCGACGCCCAGGTCGAAATCTCGCGCAGCTTCTCCGCCGTCTCGAGCCGCGCCGCATCGCGCGGCTCGACGAGGTAGACCCGCGGTACCTGCGGCAGGTCGCGCGACAGCTGCCGGAGCGCCGCATCATCGAACGACTGGATGATGACCGGCGTCTTCGGGTTGGCGACGAGGCCGTTGCGGCGCAGCATCGCCGCCAGGAGCACGTCGGTGCGAATCCCCCGCCGCCGGTAGAATTCCGGATCCTTCAGCTCCGGATACATCCCGGCCTTGCCGCGGACGACGTCGATGGCCTCCTGGAAGGTCGGGACCGTGGCCCCGGCGAATTTCGCGCCGAACCATGACCCGGCGTCGAGCCGCTTGATCTCGGCCACCGTGAAGTCATTGACGAGCCACCGCCGGACCGGAGCTGCCGGCGCGGCGGCTGCATTCGCCGCCGGGAGTGGCGCCGCGGCGCGGCCGTCGGCCGGGCTGTCGCGGCTGTAGCGATCGGGATACACCTCGGCAACGTTCGTCGTGCGCTCGAGAGTCAGGTCGTGGATGCAGACCAGCACGCCGTCCTTAGTGACGGCGAGGTCCTGTTCGACGAAGTCCGCCCCCTGCGCGATGGCGAGCTTGTAGGCGTCAATCGTGTGCTCCGGCGCGTACGCCGAGGCGCCGCGATGGGCGATCAACTGCTTCTTCGCTGCGAGCGGCGCCGGCTGCACACCCACAGCCAGGAGCCCGACGATGACGAGAGATTTGATCGATGAATGCTTCCCGCTGCCAGCTTCCAGCTTCCCGCTTCCCGCTTCCCGCTACCCGCTGCCAGCTACCCGCCCCTGCCGCTCACCCACTGGGGCGAACTCGGACAGCAGGCGGGAAGCGGGAGCGGGGAGCGCTAAAACATTATTTTCACGCCGAGCTGCAGCTGGCGCGCGTCGTAGGTCGAGGTGATGGTGCCGAAGGCGCCGCTGCTGCGGTTGCCGTTCGGGCCTCTGAAGTTCGTGTGGTTCAGCACGTTGAAGGCCTCCAGCCGCAGCTGCACGCGAGTATCGGTCCCGAACGGCACCGGCACGTCCTTGGCCGCGACGAGGTCCATCTGCCAGAACGACGGCGCCCGCACGCTGTTGCGCGGCGCGTTGCCGAACGGCTGCGTCGGATCGGTGGGAGCCGTCACGGTATCCCGGCTCAGGTAGGCGGTCACCGACTTCTTGTCGCCGTAGGGGCTGCCGCTGACGTTGGGGCGGTAGTTGTTCGCGCCGCGGAAGTCCTGCTGGATCCCGGAGACCTGGAGGGCCGGGCCCGGCGTGTACTGCAGGGTGACCGGTTCGCCCGACGTCATCGTGTTGATGCCGCTCAGCGTCCAGCCGCCGAGCAGCACGTTGGTCAGCGGCCCGGCATTCCCCAGCCAGCGGTGGCCGCGGCCGAACGGCAGCGCCCAGACCGCGCTCGTCGTGTTGTTGTAGGGCTGGTCGTAGGCCGAGGTGCCGAAGTCCGCGGCCAGGTTGTGGAAGTCCTGGGGCGCCGGAAAGTTGCCGTTCGGTCCTTCGAGCGAGCCGGCGCCGTTGTCCTTCGACTTCGAAATCGTCAGCGCGTTCAGCAAGGTCAGGCCGCGGCGCAGGCGATACTCGTACTTGACCTGCAGGCTGTTGTACCGCGACTTGCCGCCGTTGAAGGCGTAGGTGATGTCGGCGAACTCCGGGATCGGCCGGCGCGCCTGCAGCGACAGCGAACCGGCGGCATTGTTGACGGCGGACTGGTTGTAGTTGGCAAAGAGCAGCAGGTCGTCGGCGCGGTTGCCGACATAGGCGACGTCGACGATCATGTCGCGGGCAATCTCGCGCTGCACCGAGATGTAATAGCTCTGCGCCGGGCTCGAGTGGTAGTCGCGCGGCATGTAGGTGATGTTGGCCGCCAGCGGGTTGAACTTCGACGGATCGGCGAAGCCGTCGGGATAGCCCTGGCCGGTGGTGCGGAACTGCGCGTCGAGCGGGTTGGTCTGGTTGGCAACCGCGTTGACGACCTGCGGGCCGTTGACCGGCAGGAGGTTGCCGGCACCGGCGCGATGGAAGTGGATGTAGCTCACCCCGTAGCCGCCGCGGACCACCGTGGCGTGATTGAGCGACCAGGCAAACCCGAGACGCGGTCCGAAGTTGTTCCGGTCCGGCTTGATCAGCGAGCGATCCTCGATGCCGCCGCTCCGGGCCAGCACCATCGTCCTGGTCTCGGGATCGAAATTGGACAGGATGTTGTCCTTCTCCCAGTTCGGCGTCGCGTACTCGTAGCGCAGGCCGACATTCAGCGTCAGGCGGTCGTTCAGCCGGAAGTCGTCCTGCAGATAGGTGAAGTGCATGTCCTGGCGCAGGTTCGCAATCAGGATGTTGCTGAGCGCGTACTGGCTGCGCAGGCCGAACATGAAATCGGCGAGATTGTAGACGTTGCTGGCGGCGGCGCCCGTCGGACGGGAGAATTGCCCGGTATAGGTGTCGCGGCCGTAAAGCGGATTGACGTCCTGCACCTCGGTGGCGATGTGCTGGAACTCGTAGCCGGTCTTGAGCGAGTGTTTGCCGACGACCCAGGTGTAGTTGACCTTCGGATTCCACATCTCCGGGTACTGCCACTGCGGGTTCGTCGCCTGGCGGCCGAAGTCGGTCAGGCCGGTGACGATCTGCGTCGGCAGACCGCCGGCGATGCGCGGGTCGGTCGGCAGGCCGCGGATGCCGTAGGCCTCGAGCGCGCCGGCGGAGCCGAGCGCCGCCGGGTTCTTCCCCGCCTCCGTCCGCGACCAGCCGAGCCTCGCTTCGAGCAGCGCCGACGCCGATCGCGTCCACGTGAACCCGGCGACGAACTGCTTGTTGGTCACATACGTCTGCGAGTTGCCGCCGCCGCCGGACGGCAGCGGGGTGATCGGCTGGTCGAAGATGTCGACCTTGCGGTAGCCGACCCGGCTGAACGCGGTCATCGTCGGGCTGATCTGGAAATCCGCCTTGACGTTGCCTTTGTCGTTGTCGTTGGTGAACTGCTGGAGGATGCGAATAGTTGTTCGACGCCGCGGCGGTCGTCGGGTCGGGCAGCGCGCCGAGCACCGTTCGCGCAAAGCCGGTCATCGGCAGCGGCGTGCCGGCCGGATAGGTGTCGCCGGTGAGCGGGTTGCGGACGGCGACGCCGAGCACTCCCTGCCGCTGCAGGACGGTCGGAATCGTCGCGAAGCCGACCGCCTTGCGGGTCTGCCGGAAGCCCTCGTAGTCGCCGAAGAAGAAGGCGCGGTTCTTGACGATCGGGCCGCCGAACGTGCCGCCGAACTGGTTGCGGCTGAGCGGCGGCTTCTCGCCCGAGACCGGCTTGAAGAAGCCGACGGCGTTCAGCTTGGTGTCGCGGAAGAACTCCCACGCCGCGCCGCTCCACTTGTTGGTGCCGCTCCGGTAGGCGACGTTGATCGTCGCCGCCGGCGCTGCGCCCGTACTCGGCGCTCATGTTGTTGGTGACGACCTTGAACTCCGCCACCGCGTCAGGCGACGGCTGCATCACCTGGTTGGAGAACCCCTGGTTGCTGGTGCCGTAGGCGTTGTTGTCGATGCCGTCGAGCAGGAAGTTGTTGAAAGTGCTGCGCAGGCCGTTGATGTTGAACGACCCCTCGCGGACCGTGGACGACGAGCCGGTGTTGAGCGACGACAGCCGGACGCCCGGGCTGAGCAGCGCCAGCGAGGAGTATTCACGGCCGTTCAGCGGCAGCTGGACGGCCTGCTCGCTGGTGATGATCTGGCCGCGCTGGCTCGAGTCCGTGTCGAGGCGGGTCGCGGCGCCGACGACCTCGACGGTTTCAGTGATGTTGCCGGCCTTGAGCTGCAAATCGACGCGCTGGCGCGCGCCGACCGCCACGGGAATGTTGTCGGCCAGGGCGGTCGAGAAGCCCTGGAGCTCGGCGGTCACCTTGTAGCGGCCGATCCGCACCGTCATGAACTCGAAGTTGCCGTTCTCGTCGGACACGCGGGTCGCGGCGATGCCGGTATCGAGGTTCGAGAGCGTGACCGTCGCGCCGGGGACGACCGCTCCGGTGTTGTCCTTGACGGTGCCGACGACGCTGGCGGTGTCGAACTGGGCCGAGGCGGGCGCCGCCATCAGGCCGGTGAGCAGGAGGCAGACGGACAGGAGGCCCAGCCGTCGTCGGGGATGCAGCACGGTTTATCCTTTTGAGAAATCTCGAGACCAATCGACACGTTGCGGCCACCGTGGCCGGGGTTCCGGGCGCATCAGGCGCCAGGGCGCACCATATTGCGGCGGGCGGCGCGCGCCGTCAAGCCCCACGAGGCGGGGGCCCGCGGCGGGGCCAGGGGGGCCGCGTGATCTTGTTGCGCCGGCGTCGGCGGCTGGTAAGATTGGACGCCCCGCGCCCGGACACGCTGCGGCCGCCGGGGCGAATGCCCATCCCGGGCAGTCCAGAGGAGGAAGTAACGATGCGCCGGAGTTCGTGCATGGCGTCAGCTTTGATGTTCGCCCGCTCCTGCGCGGCCGCGGCCCTGGTGGCCGCCGCCGCGCTCCTCGCCCCCTCACCCGCCAGCGCGCAGGCGGTCACGGGCACACTGCTCGGCAATGTCACGGATGCGAGTGGCGGCGCCGTTCCCGGCGCGACCGTCACGGCCATCGACGTCGGCAAGACCACCCGCCGGACGGCGGTCACGAACGACGCCGGCTACTTCATCTTTTCCAGCCTGCAGAGCGGCCGGTACGAAGTCGAAGCCGAGCTCCAGGGCTTCAAGAAAGTCGTTCGCCAGAACGTGGTGGTCGACGTCAACACGACGATCCGCGTCGATCTCACGCTGCAGGTCGGCGACATGACCGAAGCGGTGACCGTCTCGGCGGAGACGCCGGTGCTGCAGACCGACCGCACCGACACCGGCCGGATCATCGAGTCGAAGATGGTCAGCGAGATGCCGTTGACCTTCAACCGCAACTTCCAGGGGCTGCTCGTCACGGTCCCGGGGGCGACCCGGCCACACCGCGACCACTCCGCGTTCTTCAATTCCCAGGACTCGCTCTCGACCGAGGTCAACGGCCAGTCGCGCCTCGCCAACAACACGCTCATCGAAGGACTGGACGACAACCAGAAGACCGGCCTGCTGCAGGTCATCATCCCGGCCGCCGACGCGCTCGAGACCGTCAGCGTCTCGACCAGCAACTACGACGCCGAGTTCGGCCGCTCGGGCGGCGCCATCACCAACGTCACGCTCAAGTCCGGCACCAATACGGTCAAGGGCAGCGTCTTCTTCTTCGGCAATACCGACGCCACCAACGCCAGCGACTACTTCACCCACCTCAAGGCGCCGACCAAGTTCGCCAACGGCGGGTTCACGCTCGGCGGACCGATCGTCCGCGGCAAGCTGTTCTTCTTCGGCGACTACCAGCGCACGCTCGACAACTTCGGCTACGTCGTCCGGGCGACGATTCCGACCGTCGCGATGCGCAACGGTGACTTCAGCGCGGTCGCCCAGCGCATCTACGATCCGCTCACCGGCGACGTCAGCGGCGCCAACCGCGTCGCCTTCCCGAACAACCAGATCCCGCAGGACCGCATCAGCCCGGTGTCGAAGAAGCTGCTGGCGCTGCTGCCGGAGCCCAACATCCCCGGGGCGGCGCTCGGCCAGAACAACTATCAGAAGGCGCAGACCCGGGAAAAGACCACCGACGGCTTCGACGCCAAGATCAACTACACCGCCAGCGCCAAGGACCAGGTCTCGGTACGTTCGAGCTTCATGCGCCCGGTCCTGTTCGACCCGGGGCTGTTCGGCCAATACGGCGGCGCCGCCAACGGCGGCTTCGCCGGCTCGGGCACGAACACGAGCACCAGCAACGCCGTCAACTGGACGCGGGTGTTCAGCGCCAGCACCGTCCTCGACGTCCGCGCCGGGCTGAACTACTACCACAACGTCACGCTGACCCAGGGCAACGGGCTCAACACCAGCACCGAGGTCGGCATCCCCGGCGCCAACATCGACGAGTTCACGAGCGGTCTGTCGCAGATCAACATCGGCGGCTACTCGGGGCCGGTCCTCGGGTTCTCGGGCAGCCAGCCGTGGGATCGTTCGGAGAAGACCTGGACCGTCGCCGGGACGCTGACCCGCCTGCTGCACAGCCACACCGTCAAGGTCGGCGGCGAATGGCGGAAGAACCGCGACATCCTGCTGCAGACCCAGGACGCCGGCGGCTCGCGCGGCGCGTTCAATTTCAACGCCTCGGGGACGGGCCTCCCGAGTGAAAGCGCCACGCTCAGCGGCGTCGCCAATTCGATGGCGTCGTTTCTGCTCGACTGGCCGAACGGCGTCACCCGTGACCTCAAGGTCATCGATCAGCCCGGCACCCGGCACTGGGCGACGGCCGCGTTCATCCAGGACAAATGGCAGGCGCGCAGCAACGTCACGGTCGACCTCGGGCTGCGCTGGGAGTACTACAACCCGCTCGAGGGGGTCGAAGGCAAAGGGTCGCTCGCCAATTACGACCCGGCGACGAACACGATCCGGGTGGCGGGCTACGGCAGCACGACCAACGCCGTCAACGTCAAGCGCACCCTGAACAACTTCGGACCGCGGACGGGGGTGTCGTGGCGCCTGAACGACAGGAGCGTGCTGCGCGCGGGCTACGGCGCCAGCACCATTCCGTTCCCGGATAACCGCTACGCGTTCAACTTCCCGGTCAAGCAGAACTACTCGGGGTCGGCGGCCAACGGGTTCCAGCGCGCCGGGTCGATGGCGGCCGGATTCCCGGCCCCCGTGCTCGTCAACATTCCCGCCGACGGGGTCATTCCGGCGACCGGTTCGCTGCTGAACTCGACGTTCGACGTGATCTCCCCCAACCTGCGGGAGGGCACGCTGCACTCCTGGAACGTGGCCTTCCAGCGCCAGCTGCCATTCAGCCTGGCGGCGGACGTCGCCTACGTCGGCAGCCGGGGCGTCCACCTCATCATGGACCTCGACACCAACGCCAGCCTGGTCTACGGATCGGGCAACGCCGGGCGGCCGCAGTTCGCGCCGTTCAACCGCACCGGCACCTCGCGGACGCGGGTCAACGACAACAAGTCGCAGTACAACGCGCTGCAGGTAAAGCTCGACCGCCGCTTCCGCAACGGGCTGCTGCTGACCAACTCGTATACGCTGGGCCGCTCGATGGACCTG
Organism: uncultured Acidobacteriota bacterium; assembly: GCA_963750475.1. GTDB lineage: Bacteria > Acidobacteriota > Vicinamibacteria > Vicinamibacterales > 2-12-FULL-66-21 > JALZOC01. The sequence goes on along the minus strand of CAVVQQ010000002.1, from coordinate 2,639,707 downwards.
GCCAACGAGAATACCGGCATCAACACGCCGATCAACTACGACCTGAGCTGGGCGCGGTCGAACACCGACCGTCTCCACAACTACGTGCTCAGTTCGATCTACGAGCTGCCGCTCGGCCCTGGCAAGAAGTGGCTCAAGGATGGGGCGCTCGGCCGGATCATCGGCGGCTGGCAGGTCAGCGGGCTGTTTGTCGCGCAGTCGGGTCTGCCGCTCACCATCGGCGGCAACGGCACGCTTCTGAATACGCCGGGCAACTCCGCGTTCCCGAACCTCAACGGCGAACAGAAGGTGCTCGGCGGCCTCGGCCCCGGCCGGCTCTATTTCGACCCGACGGTCTACTCGCTGCCGGCCGCGGGTGTTCAGGGGAACATGAAGCGGAACAGCGGTCCCGAAGGGCCGGGCTACTGGAACCTCGATGCGTCGCTGTTCAAGCGCTTCGCGATCAGCGGCACGAAGTACGCCGAGTTCCGCGTCGACGCCTACAACGTGACCAACTCGGTGCGCTGGGGCAACCCGAACACCGGCTACAGCACCGCCACCGGCAACACCTTCGGCCAGATCACCGGCACGTCGGGGAGCCAGCGCAGTGTCAGGTTCGGCGGACGGTTCGCGTTCTAGGGCGTACCGTTAGTCGCCAGTAACCAGTAGCCAGTAGCCAGTAACCAGTAACGTGGGAACTGGGAACTGGCGACTGGTAACTGGCGACTGGCGACTGGCGACTGACGACTGGTAACTGGTAAGTGGCGACCGTCAGAGGCAAAAAAAGGGCCGGGTGACAACACCCGGCCCTTTTTTACTGCCGATGAACTGCCCGCTATGCCGTCGCGGCGGAGCGCGACGCTCGGTACCACTCAATCGTCTGGGCGAGGCCGTCCTCGAAGGAGACGATCGGGGCGTAGCCGAGCAGGGCCTTGGCCTTGCTGATGTCGGCCTGGGAATCGCGGACGTCCCCCTGGCGCCCCGGCTGATAGGTCGGCTCCAGCGTCCCGCCGATGATCTCGCGCATCGAGCGGTAGAGCGTGTTGAGCGACACCCGCCCACCGGTCGCGACGTTGATGATTTCGCCGCTCGCCTTGGGCGCCTCGCACGCCCGCAGCACGCCGTCCACGACATTGGCGACGTAGGTGAAGTCGCGCGTCTGCTCGCCATCGCCGTAGATGTTCGGCGGCCGGTTCTCGAGCAGCGCCGTGGCGAAGACCGAAATCACGCCCGAGTACGGCGAGGACGGATCCTGGCGCGGGCCGAAGACGTTGAAGTAGCGGATGCTGACCGTCTCCAGACCGTAGAGGCGGGTGAACATCTGCAGGTACTGCTCGCCGACCACCTTCTGGAGCGCGTACGGCGACAGCGGTCCGGTCGGCATCGCTTCGTGCTTCGGCAGCGTCGGCGTATCACCGTAGGCCGACGACGAGGCCGCAAACACGAGCCGTTTGACGCCGGCGTCGCGGGCCGCGACGAGCACGTTCAGCGTGCCGTCGACGTTCGCCCGGTTGGACGCGATCGGATCCTTGACCGACCGCGGCACCGACGGAATCGCCGCCTGATGGAGGACGTAGTCGCAGCCTGCGACGGCCCGCGCCGCGAAAGCCGCCTCCGCCAGGTCCCCCTCCAGGAACTCGACGTCAGAAATGTGATCGAGGTTGCTGCGCTTCCCGGTGATCAGCGAATCGGCGACGCGGACGCGATGGCCGCGGCGGCGCAATTCCGTGGACAGATGCGAGCCGATGAATCCGGCGCCGCCGGTGACAAGATAATGAGCCATACGTGGTGAACCCAAGCAATAAGCGTGCGCGGCCGGGCACCGGACACCGGCCGCCGCGCCGCCGACATCAAATAAAAGGCCGCCGCAGCCGGCCGTAAGCCGAATTCTGTCCGCCTTCGCCGCGCCCAGCGCCGCCCTTGCGGACGGCGCGTCGGCGGACTTCGGCGTGACGATCATTCCTCTAGCCCCGCCATTACTGGCGGGATCAAGCAGCCTACCCGGAAGCTTCGGACGGGCCGTCCTCGTAACGCTTCCCTATTTGGCCTTGCTCCGTGCGGGGTTTTGCCTGCCACCGTGTTGCCACCGGCGCGGTGCGCTCTTACCGCACCTTTTCACCCTTACCCGCCTTCGCTCGCCTGAGCCTTGCGGCCGCGGCGAGCTTCGGCGGGCGGTATATTTTCTGTGCCACTTTCCTTCAGGTTGCCCTGACCGGGCGTTACCCGGCGCACTGCCCTGCGGAGTTCGGACTTTCCTCCCGTCCGCCTTCGCCCTTTCGGGCTACGGCGCGACGGGCGATCGTCTGGCCTGCTGCGGCGGCGAAGACGACTGCCATTGTCCCGCGTCCGCGGTTATCCATCCGTCGTTCTCCTGCGAAATACCGTATTGCTCGAGCTTCTTGTACAGATTGCTGCGCGGCGTGCCGATCACTTCGGCGGTCTTCGAGATGTTCCAGCCGTTCTCGCGCAGCTTGCCGACGAGGAACGCCCGCTCGGCCGACTCCTTGAACTCGCGCAGCGTGCCCGGGGCGGTCGCCGCTCCCCGTCGCCCGCCGCCGGCCTGGTCTCGAGCCGGACCGACGTCGCGCAGGTCGTCGACGTCGATCGCCTCGCCGGGGGTCATGATGATCAGCCGCTCGACGGTGTTCTTCAGTTCGCGGACGTTGCCCTTCCAGCGGGCGCGCTGCAGGAACTCCAGCGCCGCCGGCGGTGAAGCGCTGCGGCCGGCGGTTGTTGTCGCGGCTGAAGAGATCGACGAAGTGCCGCACCAGCGCCGGGATGTCGTCGCGGCGGTCGCGCAGCGGCGGCACGCGGATCGGGATGACGCTCAGGCGGAAGTAGAGGTCCTCGCGGAAGGTGCCCTTCTCGATCTCGGCCTCGAGATCCTTGTTGGTCGCGGCGATCACCCGGACGTCGACCTTGATCGTCCGCGCCGATCCGAGCCGCTCGACCTCCCCTTCCTGCAGCACGCGCAGCACCTTGGCCTGCGTCTTGGGGCTCATGTCGCCGACTTCGTCGAGGAAGATCGTGCCGCGGTCGGCCTGCTCGAACTTGCCGATCTGCTTCTCGGTCGCGCCGGTGAACGAGCCCTTCTCGTGGCCGAACAGCTCCGACTCGATCAGCTCCTCGGGGATCGCCGCGCAGTTCACCTGCACGAAGCGCTCGCGGCTGCGCAGGCTGTTGCGGTGGATCGACCGCGCGACCAGCTCCTTGCCGGCGCCGCTCTCGCCGAGCATCAGCACGGTGGCGTTGGTCGGCGCGGCCCGCTTGATCGCGTCCCAGACCTGCCGCAGCGCCGGCGCTCTCGCCGACCATCTGGTGGCGCACTTCGACGGCGCGCTTCAGCGAGCGGTTCTCGTCGCGCCAGCCGCGTCGCTGATCGAGCGCGTTGCGGACGGTGACCAGCACGCGCTCGCTGGCGAGCGGCTTCTCGATGAAGTCGAAGGCGCCCCGCCTTGGTCGCCTCGACCGCGGTGCTGACGGTGCCGTGGCCGGAGATGACCACCACCGGCAGCGTCGTCGTTCGTGGCGTCTGCAGCCGCTGCAGCACCTCGAGGCCGTCCATGCCCGGCATCTTGACGTCGAGGAACACCAGGTCCGGCGCCTCGCGCTCGGCCAGCGCCAGCCCGTCGCGGCCGCTCGACGCCTCGAGCACGTCGTAGCCCTCGTACTCGAGGATCATCCGCAGCGACTCGCGGATCTCCGCCTCGTCGTCGATGACCAGGATGCGTGATTTCATGCAGGTTGGGCGCTGGACGGCTCATTCGATGGTCACCGTCGACGAGCGCTGCGCTGCGCCACGGTCGGATCGTAGACAGTAGAGAGTCAGCACGTCGCCGGGCTGCGCGCCGCCGCGACGAGCCGCTGGTAGTCGGCGACCGAGTCGCACCGGCTTGCGGTTGATCTCCATGATCACGAAGCCGCGCCGCACCGACGCCGCGAAGGCCGGTCCGGTCGGATCGACGCGCGACATCACCACGCCGCGCGACTGCTCGCCGGCACCTCGCAGCCGGCCGAGCGAACGTTGCGATCCAGCTCGCGGACGACGAGCCCGAGCGGCGACGTCGCGGCGCCGGCTCCGCCGGCCGCGGCAGCGCCGGCCCGGTCGGCGCGTCGGCGCCGTCGCCGTCCGCGTCGCGCCGCGGCCGCTCGGCCAGCTTGACCGGCAGCGTCATGCCGGCGGCCGTCGCGGACGACGCCGAGCCTGGCGATGCGTGCCCGGCTGCGCGCGCCGAAATCTCGCGAATCAGCTCCTCGTTCGGTCGACCACGGCCTGGCCGTCGACGTCGACGATCACGTCGTAGGCGCGCAGCCCGGCCCGCTCGGCCGGCGAGCCGGCGGTGACGTCCTGCACCAGCGCGCCGCGCGGCGACGGCAGCCCCAGCGACGCGCTGCAGCGCCGGCGTCGACGTCGGTCAGCGCGACGCCGATGTAGCCGCGCGAGACCCGCCCGCGTCGCCTTGCAGCTGCGGCAGGATCGCCACCGCCTGGTTGATCGGCACCGCGAAGCCGATGTTGCTGGCCCGCGAGCTGATCGCCGAGTTGATGCCGATCACCTCGCCGCGCGCGTTGATCAGCGGGCCGCCGCTGTTGCCGAAGTTGATCGCCGCGTCGGTCTGGATGTAGTCGTCCAGGCTCGGGTCGAACAGCTTCCGGCCGATGAAGCTGACCACGCCGACCGTCACCGAGTGGACGTAGCCGAGCGGGTTGCCGATCGCGCAGACCCACTCGCCCGACCCGCAGCTCGTCCGAGTTGCCGAGCGGCGCCTCCGGCAGATCGCGGCTGCCCGTCGACCTTGCAGCAGCGCGACGTCGATCGCCGGATCGGCGCCGACCACCTCGGCGCGGAAGCTGCGGCCGTCGGCCAGCGTCACGATGATGCGCTGCGCGCGCCTCGATGACGTGGTTGTTGGTGAGGATGTAGCCGTCGCGGTCGATCAGGAAGCCGCTGCCGGAGCCGTGCCGCGGCGCATCGAGTCCCGCGGCGACGGCACGTCCGGCGTCGGCATCGGGCGCGATCGGAACAGGCTCGGCGGCGTCGCGCGCCGGCGCTCGCGCGAGGTCGCATCGATGTTCACCACCGCGCGCGTTGATCCGCTCGGCGACGTCGGCGAAATTGACGACGGCGCCGGCGGCTGCGGTCAGCGACGCCGGACGCGACCGCCCCGGGCAGCAGGCGCGCGCCGGCGCGGACGACACCGATCGGCGCCGGGGTGAAGCTCGCCGGCCAGGATCAGCGCCGACCAGGAACGCCACCAGTCGCGCTCGAGCGCGACGGTCAGACAAGACGTGAAACGCCGTCGACACTTGAGCTTCGATTATAAGCGCCTGCAACTCATGCTTCCGTCAGGACCGGCACGCCGAGCTGCCGCGCCTTCTCCAGCTTGCTCCCGGCCTCGGCCCCGGCCATCACCGCGCTCGTCTTCTGGCTGACCGACCCGGCCACCTTCGCCGCCGAGCGCGCTCGAGCGCCGCGTCGGCCTCTTCCCGGGTCATCGAGCGCCAGCGTCCCGGTCAGCACGAACGTCCGCCCCGCCAGCGGACCGGGGCCGGCGCTGTCGAGGGCGCGGCGGCTGCGACTGCCATGTTCACGCCGGCCGCCGCCAGCTTCGCGATCAGCGCGCGGTTGTGCGGCTCGTCGGCAAACGCCCGCACCGACGCGGCCACGACCGGGCCGATTTCCGGCACCGTCTGCAGCGCCTCGACCGGCGCCTCCAGCAGCGCCGTCCATCGTCCGGAACGCCCGCGCCAGGGTCGCCGGCCGCCTTCTCGCCGACGTGGCGGATGCCGAGGGCGTAGATCAGCCGCGACGAGGTCGTTGGCCTCGGCTGCGGTCGATCTGCTCGACGACGTTGCGGCCGACCTTGCCCGAGCTTGCGCGGCACGCGCGCGCTCCGATCGCGGCTCGCGCGGCGTCGACCACCAGCGCTTCGAGCGCTGCGGCCTCGAGCGATAGAGGTCGGCGAAATCCTTCACCAGCTCCCGCTCGAGCAGCTGATCGACCAGCGACTCGCCCAGCCCCTCGATGTTCATCGCCGAGCGCGAGGCGAAGTGCTCGAGGCTGCGCCGCAGCCGCGCCGGGCACGAGGTGTTCTCGCAGCGCCAGACGACCTCTTCCTCGTCGCGGTGGAGCGCGCTGCCGCACGACCGCGCAGGCCGTCGGCATCAGCCCACGGCGACCGCTCCGTCGGGCCGCAGGCTCAGGACCGGCGCGACCACCTTGCGGGATGACGTCGCCGGCCTTTTCGATCGAGCACGCGTGTCGCCTTCGCGCAGGTCCTTGCGGGCCACGTCCTCGGCGTTGTGCAGGGTGGCCATCGAGATCGTCGAGCCGGCGAGGAGCACCGGCTCGAGCACGGCATAGGGCGTGACCGCGCCGGTCCGTCCGACGTTCACCTCGATCCGCCGCAGCAGGGTGTGCGCCTGCTGCGCCGGAAACTTGAACGCCGATCGCCCAGCGTGGGAACTTCGCGGTCGCGCCGAGGCGCTCGCGCAGCGCCAGGTCGTCCACCTTGACGACGACGCCGTCGGTGTCGAACTCGAGCATCCTGCCGCCCGTCCGCCCAGGTCGCGGCAGAAAGCGATGACCTCGTCGATGCCGGCGCAGGCCGCCAGTGCGGCTCGACCGGCAGGCCCCAGCGGCGGAGCGCCGCGAGCGTCGGCGGCGTGCGAGCGCAGTCCGGCGGCGTCCTCCGGCGCGGCCGGAACCGCGGTGACGAGCTGATAGGTGAACGCGCCGAGGCCGCGCGTCGCGACCAGCGCCGGATCGAGGTTCCGCATCGTCCCGGCGGCGGCGTTTCGCGGGTTGGCGAACAGCGGCTCCCCGGCGTCCTCGCGCTCCCGGTTGATGCGCGCGAAGCTGGTCGCGCGGCAGGTAACATCTCGCCGCGAATCTCCACCCGTCTCGACCGGACCGCCGCGCAGCCGCAGCGGAATCGCGCGGATGGTTCGGACGTTGGCGTGACATCCTCGCCGCGGACGCCGTCGCCGCGCGTCGCGCCGCGCGCCAGCCGGCCGTCCTCGTAGGTCAGGGCGATGCTGAGACCGTCGATCTTCAGCTCGGCGACGTAGTCGACCGGCTGCGTCGCCGAGCCCGGCCCCCTTGCGCACCCGTTCGTCGAAGGCGCGCAGCTCCTCTTCGGAGTAGGCGTTGTCGAGGCTGAGCATCGGCGGTCAGGTGCTCGGCGGTGGCGAAACCCTCGACCGGCCGGCCGCCGACGCGCTGGGTCGGCGAGTCCGGGGTAACGAGATCCGGGTGGTCGCGCTTCGAGCGCTTCGAGCTCCTTCAGCAGCGCGTCGAAGCGCGTCGTCGGCGATTTCCGGCGTCGTTGTGGATGTAGTAGCGCTCCTCGTGCGATTGTCGCGAAGCTGGTCGATGCGTCCGGCAGGTCAGCGGCGAGGCGGGCGGCGGGATCGCATCGGCTGTTCCTGATGCGGCTGCGGGCGGGAGCGTGGCGCAGGTCGGCGTCGGGCGCGCTGGCGGCTCACCGATCGCGGGCGAGGACGTAATCGGGCAGCGCCATCAGCGCGTCGCGCTCGCGGCTCGGCGGGAAACGCGGCCAGGCAGCTCCTTGGCGCGGCTGGCATACTCGACCGCGCGCGTCGTAGGCGATATCGGTGGCGCGGTGCTCGACGCAGCAGGCGCAGGATCTCGCGCCACTGCTCGGTGGCTGACGGCGCGGTCGCTGGACGACGCGCACGGATCAGGCCGTCGGCCGCTTCGCCGCCGCGCGCGCAGCAGGAAGATGATCGGCAGCGTGACCTTGCCTTCGCGCAGGTCGCCGCCAATCGGCTTGCCGAGCGCCGCCGGTCGGCGGTGTAATCGAGCAGATCGTCGACGAGCTGAAACGCGACGCCGAGGTTGAAGCCGTAGTCGCGCAGCGCGGCCTCCTGCTCGGGCGTGACGCCGCCGAGCATGCCGCCGATCTGCGCGCAGCCGCCGAACAGGAAGGCGGTCTTGCGCCGGATGATCTCGAAGTGCTCCTCTTCGGTGATGTCGACGTCGCCGGTCTTGGTCAGCTGGTAGAGCTCCCCTTCGATCATGCGCAGCGTGACGTCGCAGAGCAGCCGGATGATCTCGAGCGAGTCCTGCGTCAGCGCCATCGCCATCGACTTGATGTAGAGGTAGTCGCCGAGCAGCACCGTGATGTCGTTGCCCCAGCGCGAGTGCACCGCCAGCCGGCCGCGGCGCAGGTCGGCGCCGTCGATGATGTCGTCGTGGACGAGCGTCGCGGTATGGATGAACTCGACGACCGAGGCGTAGAGCACGGCGCGGTCCCCGGTGTAGCCGCCGAGGCGCGCCGCCATCAGCAGCACGGCCGGGCGGACGCGCTTGCCGCCGCTCTTCTGGATGTAGCGGCCCATTTCCGGAATGAGCGCCACCCGCGACTGGATGTGGCGGACGAATTCCTGCTCGACGGCCTCGAGATCCTCGCGAATCGGCTCGAAGATCTGCGCCAGGTCGGCGGCGACGGGAGGATTCTGCGCAGTATCGCTCAATGTAATCAGTCTGAGAACCGTCGTCTCGGAATGCTCCACAATACTGATCTTGCGCGCGGAGTGTCAACGCGCTAAGCCCTTACAGGGACGTTATTTGTCCGCTGAAACCGGCCGCCGTCCCGAGCCGCGGCGGGCAAACAGCGCGGCGAAATTGGCGGCCACCTGCGCCGCCAGCGGCCCGACCGCCTCGCCCCTGATTTCGGCGAGCGCCCGATAGACTTCGGCCACGTACGCCGGTTCGTTGCGCTTGCCCCGATGCGGCACCGGCGCCAGGAAGGGCGCATCCGTCTCGGCCAGCAGTCGATCCGCCGGCACGAATCGCGGCCGCCTCGCGCAGCTCCGCCGCCTTCGGGAACGTGACGATCCCGGCAAAGGACAGGTGAAAGCCGAGATCCAGCGCGCGGCGCGCCATCGCTTCGTCCCCGGTGAAGCAGTGGAACACCCCGCCCACCGTCGCCGCGCCGGCCTCCTCCAGGATCCGGAAGGTGTCGTCCGCGGCCTCCCGGGTGTGGATCACCAGCGGCAGCCCGAGCTCAGCCGCAAGCCCCACCTGGGCGCGGAACACCTCCTGCTGCACGTCACGCGGCGACAGGTCGTAGTGATAGTCCAGCCCGATCTTCGCCGATCGCCGACGCCTCTTCCCTGAGCGCGCTCTCCCGCACCGTGGCGACAGCGCGCAACACATCGTCCGCGAAACCGCCGGCGTGATGCGGATGGATCCCGGTCGCAAAACGGATCCCCGTCCAGGCCTGGCGGACGGCCTGCGCCCGCCCGGACTCGGCGCTGTCGTCCGACTCGAGGATGCACAGCGCTTCGCCAATCCCCGCAGCGCGCGCCCGGCCGACCACCGCCTCGAGGTCCGCGGCGAACTCCTCGTCCGGCGAGATGGCAATGGTATCGATCACCGGCGCGGCTCAGCGCACGCGCGAACCGGGCGGCACGGCCTGATCGAAGCCGACCAGCGACCGGCTTGCCGCCGTCGGGGCTGGCCGCCAGGACCATGCCGTTCGACTCGATGCCCATCAGCTTGGCCGGCTTCAGGTTGAAGACGATCGACGATCGTGCGGCCGACCAGCGCCTCGGGCTCGTAGGCCTCGGCGATGCCGGCGACGAGCGTGCGCTGCTCGGTGCCGACGTCGATCGTCAGCTTCACCAGCTTGCGCGAGTTCGGGCACCTTCTCGGCGGTCAGCACCTTGGCGACGCGCAGATCGACCTTCATGAAATCGTCGATGGAGATCTTCGACGCCTCGGCGGCCGGCGCGGCGCGGCGGCGCGGGTGCGGCCGGTGCGCCGCGCCAGGCTGGCGCGGCGGGACGGTCGTCGGCGCAGCGGCGCCGGCGGCTGATTGGTGTCGTCCACCTGTGTGCTCCTCTGGATCTGGTGCTCGGTCCGGTGGGTCTCCGTCCGGCCTGACGGCCGGCGCGGTTGGTTTCACGCTGCTCTCGACGCGCGGCCACAGCGCGTCGCCGTTGCGCGATGACGCGCTCGCCCGACGTCCGCCACTCCGCATCCGCGATGCGAAGCTGCTCAGCCGGCGTCGTCTCGCCGACCCGCCGCAGGATCTCGGCGGCGGAGCGGGCATGATCGGCAGCAGCAGCACGGCCGCGATCCGCATCGGCTTCGGCCACGTCGAACAGCACCTGGGTCAGCGCATCGGCTCGCGCCGGGTCGCGGGCCAGCGCCCAGGGCTCGGTGCTGGCGATGTATTCGTTGGCGGCGTCGATCAGCGCGGAACGCCGCCGCGGCGCCCGCCCTCGAGCGCGAATGCGTCCATCGGCGCCCGGTAGTCGGCGACGCGTCGCGCCGCGGCCAGTCGGCGAGCCGTCCGGGCGTCCCGGCCGCCCTGCAGCCGGCCGGCCGCGATACCTCTCCGCCATCGCCGCGATGCGGCTGACCAGATTGCCGAGGTTGTTGGCGAGGTCGACGTTGTAGCGATCCTCGTAGCGCTCCCAGCTGAAGTCGCCGTCGCCGCCGAAGGCAATCTCCTTGACCAGGTAGAGCCGCAGCGGATCCGGCGCCGAAGCGCTCCGCCGCCTCGAGCGGATCGACGGCCGTCCCGAGCGACTTGCTCATCTTCTCGCCGTTGAAGTGTCACCCAGCCATGGCCGAAGATCTGGCGCGGCACCGGCAGCCCCGGCGCTCATCAGCATCGCCGGCCAGATCACCGCATGGAACCGCGTGATGTCCTTGCCGATGACGTGCAGGTCCGCCGGCCACCACTGCGTCGATCAGCGCGTCGGATCGGTGCCGAAGCCGACCGCCGAGACGTAGTTGATCAGCGCGTCGAACCAGACGTAGATCGACGCTCGCCGGATCATCGGGCAGCGGGATGCCCCACGACTGCCCGGCCCGGCTGACCGAGATGTCCTCGAGCCCGCCCTCGATCAGGCGCAGGATCTCGTTGCGCCGGACGTCCGGGATCGAGGAAGTCGGGATGGCCGCGAAGTGCTGCGAGCAGCGGCTCGCGGTACTTCGAGAGCCGGAAGAAGTAGTTCTTCTCCCGGATCCAGTCCGGCTCGGGTCGCGATGGATCGGGCACGTGCCGTCGACGAGATCCTTCTCCTGCTTGAACGCCTCGCAGCGAGACGCAGTACCAGCCTTCGTAGATGCCCCTCGTAGATGTCGCCGGCCTCGGTCATCCGCCGCACCAGCTCCTGCACGCCGGTCCGGTGGCGCGGCTCGGTCGTCCGGATGAAGTCGTCGAACGAGATGTCGAGCCGCTTCCAGACCTCGAGGAACTCCCCGGCCATCCGGTCGCAGTAGGCCAGCGGGTCCTCGCCGAGCTCGCGCGCCTTCTTGAAGACGTTCTGCGAGTGCTCGTCGTTGCCCATCACGAAGTGGGTCTCGAAGCCGCAGAGCCGCTTGTAGCGGGCGATGACGTCGGCCGCAATCTTCTCGTAGGCCGTGCCGAGATGCGGCCGGCTGTTGACGTAGTCGATCGCCGTCGTGATGTAGAAGCGGGCCATGTCAGTCGCCTCCGAGCCATGGCCTCGATCCATGCGGTGACGCCACCGCCTGGACGTCCTTGATCGGCACGCCCGCCGCTCGCGGCCGATCCGGGCGCAGTCCTCGAACTCCGGCGCGGCGTTCAGAATGCGGCCGTCCCGGCGCCGCGCGACCTTGAAGCGGATCGCGCCGAGCGGCGTCTCGACGTCCGTCATTTCCCGCTCGAGCCGGTCGCGCAGCATCTCCTGTAGCGCACGCCGATGGTCGTCGTACTCGCGAACATCAGCCGCGGCCAGCGCCTCGCGCGATCGGCGGGACGCGCCAGGACCGTGACCAGCGTGCCCGGCCGGTTCTTCTTCATCTGCACGGCGCGTAGAACACGTCGAGCGCGCCCGCCTCGTACAGCCGGTCCATCAGCGGACCGAACAGCTGCGGGTTCATGTCGTCGATCTCGCACTCGATCGACGACGATTCGTTCCAGATCGCTGCCGCCGTCGCCGTCGTCACCGACCAGCACGCGCAGCACGTTCGGATGCTCCTTGAAATCCTTGCGATCCGGCGCCGTAGCCGATGCGTCTCGAGCCGCATCGCGCGGCAGCGGGCCGAAGCGCGTCGCATAGCCGGTCATCAACAGCGCTCCGGTCGGCGTGACCAGCTCGGCCTCGACCGCGCCGGCGTAGACCGGCGCGCCGGCGCAGGAGCCGCGCGGTCGCCGGCGCCGGCACGGGAAACTCGCCGTGGGCGCAGCGCACGATCCCGCTGCCGACGTTCAGCGGCGAGACGGTGACGACCTCGTCGACGCCAAGCCATTCCAGGCCGTAGCACCGCGCCGACGATGTCGATGATCGAGTCGAGCGCGCCGACTTCGTGCAGGTGGACCCGTCTCGACCGGCATGTCGTGGATCGCCGCTTCCGCCTCGGCCAGCCGCTCGAACAGGCTCGACCGCGCGGTCCCTGCCCGGCGGCCGACAGGGCGGAGCGGCCGATGTAGCCGGCGATCTCCTTCAGGCTGTGATGCGCGTGCTGGTGCGGCCGCGCCGGCACCGGGGCAGGGTCATGCGGTCGATCGTGCTCGTGATCGTGCGCGTGCGGATGGTCAGGCGGATGATCGTGCGCGTGGCCATGGGCGTGGTCGGACGTGTGGGCATGACCGTGTGCATGCGCATGGGTGTGGTCGTGGTCGTGGGCGTGGGGATGGGCGTGGCCGCCGGGCTCGTGTCCGCCGGCCGGCACCGCCGGTTCGTCCGCCAGCGCCCGGAACTTCGTCGCCGACACGCCGGCCCGCAGGACCCGCTCGGCGGCGATGCCGCCGTAGTCGATCGCCAGGCTGCCGAGCGCCGCCCGCAGCCCGTCCAGCGGCAGCCCGAGATCGAGCAGCGCGCCGAGCACCATGTCGCCCGAGGCGCCCGAGAAACAGTCGAAGTACAGCCGTCTTCGCCAACTAGAACAACCCCTTCTTCGCTTGCAAGCTGCAATACCGCGCGTCCGCCAGAATCACGTGGTCGACCACGTCGATGCCCATCAGCACGCCGGCCGCCACCAGCCGCCGGGTCGAGCTGCACGTCATCCGGGCTCGGCTCCGGATCGCCCGACGGATGATTGTGGAACAGCACCAGCGCCGCCGCGCCGGCGCTCGCGGCCGCCGCGCCGAAGATCTCGCGCGGATGGACGATGCTCGCGTCGAGGTGCCGACCGTCACGATCGTCGTGCGCAGCACGCGCTGCTTGGTGTCGAGCAGCACGACGCCGAACTGCTCGACTGCGCGGCTGCCGTACTGCGGCAGCAGCAGCTCGGCGACGGACGCGTGGGCGACGTGATCTGGACCCGCTCGCGCCGGCGCCCGCGTCAGCGTCCGGCGCCCCAGCTCCACCGCGGCGAGGATCTGCGCCGCGCGCGCCGCGCCGATGCCGGCAATCGCCGCGCAGCTCGTCGGACCGGCCCGCGCCAGGCCGTGCAGGCCGCCCGACGCCGGCGAGCACGGCGTTGGCGAGGTCCAGCGCGCTCGCGCGTCGGCCGGCCGTGGCCGAGCACGACCGCCAGCAGCTCGTTGTCGCCGAGCGCGCCGGCCCGAGCCGCCGCAGCTTCTCGCGCGGCCGATCCTGCGGCCGCAACGCGTCTTCATCGTACACCATCCCTGCTATACTTCCGGGCCGATGCGCCGCGTCTGTCCGCCCTGCTCCTGTGTCCTCGCTGCTCGCCGCACGGCTGCTCCGAACCTCCGCAAAAGGAAATCAATCGAGCGCAGGGCGCCGTCGATGCGGCGCGCGCGGCCGGCGCGCGAACAGTACGCGCAGCCGAGTTCGTCCGACGGCCGCGACCTCGGCGCTGCAGCAGTCGCACGAGGCGGTCGACCAGCGCGACTACCGGCTGGCGCTGTCACGCGCGCTCGACGCCAGACGAGCGCGCCCAGGACGCCGCCAGGCAGGCGGCCGACGGCAAGGCCAAGGCGCGCAGCGACGCCGAGCTCGCCGTCAGCACCGCCAACGCCGCCGCGCTGGCGCTCAACGCCCGGCTGAAGACCGCCGAGGCCGAGCACGTCGCCGGCAAGGCGCTCGCCGGACCGCGGCGCGCCGCGGCGGACGCCGCCGCGACGCTGCAAAAAGCGCGCGCGAGCCTCGCGGCCGGAAATTATCTGGAAGCGATTGCCGTCGTGAAGGGGCTCGAGGGGCGGATTCGGGCCGCGATTGGCGAGCTCGACGCGGCACCCGCCGTCCGCGCCCCCCGGCGGCCGGGGCGCAGCCGCTGATCAGGATGGCAGCAATCGCCATCCCGCCGCGGGCGCGGCGGCGCAGAAACTAACCGGTCGTCATCTCGGGCCGAGCCATTCGGCCTGCGCCACCAGCTCCGCCCAGCCGCTCAGGAAGATGCCCTCGCCGGTCCACTCGACCCGCTGCGTGCCGCCCGGTGAGACGATGGCGACGTCCCGCGCGGCGCCGCCGTAGCGAATCGCCGCCACCGCCGCGGCGCACGCCCCGGTCCCGGACGCCTCCGTGGGCCCGACGCCCCGCTCCCAGATGAGAATGCGCACGCGATCGGGCGCTTCGACCGCAGCCAGCTCGACGTTCGTGCCTTCCGGGAAGTCGGGAGTGGACCGCGAGCGCGGAACCGAGCGCGTGCAGCCGCTCGATCGGTGACATCGCCGAGCACCACGCACTGCGGATTGCCGACCCGCAGCGTCACCGCTTCGACGCTCTCGCCGTGCGACGTCGAGGCGTTCGAGCGCGATCGGCTTCGGGCTGCCCCATCGCGGCGCGGAACGTCAGGCGCGCCCCCGTGCGATCGAGCAGTTCCAGCCGCTTGACGCCGGCCTCGGTGTCGATGTCGAAGACGTCCGAGCCGGGTCCCGAACCGCGCTCCCGCGCCAGCCAGGCGGCGAGGCAGCGCACGCCGTTGCCCGACACCTCCGACCGGCTGCCGTCCGCGTTGAGGAGCCGCATCGAGGCGCCGGCCGCGGTCGGGGTGTAGACGATCAGGCCGTCGGCGCCGATGCCGCGGTGCCGGTCGCAGACCGCGCGCGCCAGGGCCGGATCGGTCCTGGACGCCGGCGACCTCGGCCTCGCGGACGAGCAGGAAGTCGTTGCCGAAGGCGTGCGCCTTGACGATCGAAGCGTGCGGTCATTTGCGGCAGAACGCCAGCAGGTGCCAGCCGAAGCGCCGGACCAGCGCGCGCGGCAGCGCGTTGAACGTGCCGACGAAGAAGGTGTTGAAGACGACGCCCTTCCAGCCGCCGTGCAGCCGCGACTTCACCGGGAAGCGCTCCTCGACGATCCGCACGTCGCGGAAACCCGTGAGCAGCGACGCTGAATTCCGCCGGCGCTGTATTTGAGCAGGACCGGGCGCATCTTCGTGCTCGAGCGGCACCTTCATCAGCTTCGACAGCGCGTTCAGCCAGGAGATGCGGTTGTAGACCTGGAAGATCGCCTCGCCGCCCGGCTTGAGCACCCGGCGGCACTCGTGCGACGAGCGCCGCGCGGATCGGTCGTGTACTGCACGACGCCGTGGGCGATAGACCGAGATCGAAGGTGCCGTCGGCGAACGGCAGATGCTCGCCGTCGGCCTCGCGCAGGTCGGCCGCTCAGCCCCTGCTGCTCGAAATTCTGCCGCGCCAGCGCAATCGCCGACGACGACAGGTCGACGCCGCTGACACCACCGCCCCGCCTTGCGCGAACCGCGCCAGGTCGGTCCCGGCGCCGCATCCGACCTCGAGCACCTGCCTGCCCGCGATAGCGCGTCGAAGTCGACCAGCCGCAGCAGGTGGTGCAGCTTCTCGAAGTGATACTGATCGAGATCGGCGAAGAACCCCGGCGAGCCGACCGGGTGCGTCGGTGATCTCGAGATCGTGGATGTGCTGGTTCCAGTACTCGCGAACGTCGGCTGTGGAGGGAGCGACCGCTGGTGACACGGCCGCTCTACTATAAGATAAAAATCCATCCGCATGCGGCCCCGCGATCTCATCGCGCCTCGAGCCGGCGACTTACGATCTGCTGGTCGTCGGCGGCGGCATCTACGGGCTGACCTTCGCCTACGAGGCGGCCAGCCGCGGTCTGCGCGTCGCCCTCGTCGAGGCCGGCGACTTCGGTCGGCGGCACCTCCTTCAACCACCAGAAGACCGCGCACGGCGGCCTGCGCTCGCTGCAGCTCCGGCGACCTCGGCGCGCCCGCGAGTCGATCCGCGAGCGCCGCGCGCTGGCCCGCATCGCGCCGTGGCTGCTCCGCCCGCTGCCCTTCCTCGTCGGCACCTACCGTTCGCTCTCCAGAAGCCGCCTCGCGCTCCGCGCCGCCTTCCGCCTCGACGCGCTCGCTCGGGCGACGCCGCAACGACGGCGTCGAGCCCGAACTGCACCTGCCGGCGCCGCGACTGGTCTCGAAGGCCGCCACGCTGCGGCTGTTCCCGGGCATCCGCCGCGACGGTCTCACCGGCGGCGCGCAGTGGTACGACTACCAGATGGTCGAGAGCGACCGGCTGACGTTCGCGTTCGCCGAGGCGGCGGATCGCGCGCGGCGCCGAACTGGCCAACTACGTCGGCGGCGATCGGCGGCGATTCGCGACCACGGCCGCGTCGCCGGCATGCGAGGTCCGCGACTCGCTGACCGGCCGCACCCTCGAGGTCGCGCGCCCGCGTGACGCTCAATGCCGCCGGGGCGCATGCGGGCGCCGTCATGGGCGCTGTTCGGCGTCCCCCGCCCGATGCCGCTGTCAAGGCAATGAATCTGGTGACGTCGCGGCCGGCGAGCGACATCGCCCTGGCCGCGCCCGGCCCGCGAAGGACGGATGCTGACGCTCGTGCCGTGGCGCGGGCTGCGCGATTGTCGGCACCAGCCAGTCGAATGATTTCGCGCGCCCGGACGACACGACGGTCACGCCCGCCGAGGTGGCGGCGCTGATCGCCCAGGCGAATCATGCTTTCCCGGCGCTGCAACTCGGCCCGACCGACGTCAGGCTCGTGCACCGCGGCATCGTCCCCGCCGCTGCCGGACGGAACGGAACACCCGACTTGAAATCGGGGCCGGAAATTCTCGATCATGCAGCCGAAGGAGCGGCCGGCGCGATGACCGTCGTCGGTGTGAAGTACACGACCGCGCGAGGGGTCGCGGAACGGACGATCGATCTGGTGGCGGCGCGTCTCGGCCGGAAGCTGCCGGCGTCACGCTCGGCGCAGACGCACCCTGCCGGGCGCCGGGATTGCGGATCATGAGGCGGCGGCGATCGACGCGTCCCGGGCGGTCGGGGTCGAGCTGTCGGCGGCTGCGATCGCGCACCTGACGAGGATCTACGCGGAGGCGGCACCGGCCGTGATTGCGCTGATGCGGGAGCGACCCGAGCTGGCGGCCCCGGTCGCGGCGGGCGTCGCGACGCTCGGCGGCGAAGTGGTCCACGCGATCCGGAACGAGATGGCGCTGCGGCTGGCGGACATCGTCGTCCGCCGCACGGGACTGGGGTCGGGCGGCCGCCCGGCGCCGGCGGCGCTGGAGGCCTGTGCCCGCATTGCCGCCGCGGAACTGTCCTGGCCCGCGGCGCGGACGGCGGAGGAACTGGCGCTCACTGAGCGGTTCTACGACTGGGCCGCGCCGCCGATCTCCTGAACCGCCCGGCACCGGTCAAGGGATCGTGAAGCCCTTGAACACCCAGGTCAGGCCGGCGGTGAATCCGACGCTGGGATCGAGCGACGTCAGCCCGACAATCAGCCCGCCATCGACGCGCACCGTCGAGCGGGTGAAGCGGCCGCCGACGCGCATCGCGCCGCGGCTCTCGGTGCCGACCGGCGCGTCGCCGCTGCGGGTATCGAGCCGGCCGTTCACCTCGCCGACGACTTCGAGCCCCTGGCGCACGGCGCGCGCCAACGACACCCCGTAGAGCAGCACGTCGTTCTGGCTGATCGCCGTCGAGTCGGCTCGCCGAGAATGCCCAGTCCGGCGTTGCCGACGACGCGGATCGACTGCACGGTCTTCCCGACCAGGGCGGAGACGAAGAAATCGGTCGTGTCGAGGCCGAGCCCGCTCTCGTTGCTCGCATTCGGCAGCCGCGTGCGCGAAGCGAACACCGAACGCCGGGCGGCCGGCCGTCTCCGCGAGCAGCCGGATCTTGGTGGCGATGACGATGTCCTCGACGTCGCTGGTGCGATCGCCGGCGAAGTCGAGCTGGTTCGACAGCGGCGCCGGAGTGCGGGACGTGACCTGACAGCCGGTTGTACGGCCCGCCGTCGATCTGCAGCTTCCGCGATCGAGCTGATGCCGAAGCTGACCCCGAGCGTCGGCAGCCGCAGCAGGTTCCCCTGAGTCCTGACGCCGGATAGGTCACCGGCGCTGCAAGTCGAAGCCTCCCTCGAGCAGGACCAGCCCGGCGCCGATCGTCTCGGGATCCTCGGTGACGAGCGGGCGCTGCTGAGCGCCGGCCCGCGATGCGGCCATGGCGAACGTCGCCGCCACGAGCGCGGCACAGATCGGATTCTTCATCAATTACCTCGCGAACAGTTGAAAAGGCGAGCCCGTCGGGCTCATCGTCGAAGGAGCAGCGGCACCGCCCCTTCGGGCGAGCGCCGCCTCGGACAGCTCCGGCAGCGGGTTGAGGCGGGTGTCGAGCAGATGGCGCGGGGCGACGTTGCGGAGCGCGCGGATCATCGAGTTCTTGACGTCGGGATGCTCGACCTCGAGCTCCGCGATCAGCCGCTTGACGCGCTGGCGCTGCAGGCCGAGGTCGCCGCAGGCCGGACAGCAGCAGCCGATGATCGGCAGCGCGCTCGGCCTTGGCGTACGCGCGCGCCTCCGACTCGCGTGACGTAAACCAGCGGGCGGATGACGACGTGCGCGCCGTTGTCCGAGACGAGCTTGCGCCGGCATCGCCTTGAGCGCGCCGGAGAAGAACAGGTTCAGCAGCAGCGTCTCGATGAAGTCGTCGAGGTGGTGGCCGAGCGCAATCTTCGTCGCGCCGACCTCGTCGGCGAGGCGTAGAGCACGCCGCGGCGCAGCCGCGCGCACAGCGAGCACGGCGTGGCGTTGGCTTCGAGCAGGTCGTCCATCACGCTCGCCGATCTCGGTGTGCATGATGCGGTACTCCCAGCCGCGCTCCTCGCAGGTCCTGGCGATCAGGTCGTGGCGGAATCCGTCGTAGCCGGAGTCCACCGTGACGGCGATGAGCGAGAAGTCGATCGGCGCGCGCTTGCGGAGGACGTCGAGGATCTGCAGCAGCGCCCAGCTGTCCTTGCCGCCGGAGAGACCGACCATCACCCGATCGCCGTCTTCGATCAGACGGTAGTCGGTGATCGCCTTGGTGACCTTCTTCGCCAGGCGGGCTTCGAGCGGGAGGACTTGTACGACATCGTGCTTCGCGAACAATTCTACGACGTCAGGGCGGTAACGGTCTCGGGCCAGGTGCAGGCGCGCGCCGGAGGCGCGCGCCGCCAGGCCCATCCGCTCGGCGAGATCGGATCGTCCATGCACGGCGCGCGCAGCGCGGCGGCAAGGGCGACCGGCGTGGGATCGCGCGACGAAGCCGTGCACGCCGTCCTCGACGAGCTCGGCGGGGCCGCCGCTGTCGCGGCAGGTGACGACGGCCTTGCCCGACGCGAAAGCCTCGGCGGTCACGAAGCCGTAGTCCTCGTCGAGCGGCGGAAAGCAGACCACCCGGCAGCGGGCCAGATGATCGAGCAGCCCGGCCTCGGACAGGCGGCCCGGCAGCGTCACCCGGTCGCCCAGCCCGAGCTGCGGCGACGAGCCCGGCGAGGCGCTCGCGCTCCTCGCCGTCGCCGGCGATCACCGCCCGGATGCCATCGGCCGCCGGCTGTGGCCAGCGCCCGACGAGCAGGTCGGCGCGCTTGAGCGCGGTCAGCCGCGACACCATGAAAACGTAGTCGCCGTAGCCGTCGCAGCCGATACGCGCGCGGCGGCGGCGGCGGGTAGAGCACCGTGCTCGCAGCTCCGGCCACATCGCCAGCCGCTCCTGGACGGTCTTCGACTGCACGAACAGCCGGCGGACGTTGCGGTCGAGCAGATAGCGGTCCGCGGCGTGAATCATCGCGCCGTCGCACTCCCTCCTTGAAGCGCGCGAGGTCGCCGAGCCCGCCGCTGAAGCGCGGCCACAGGTCGTAGTACTCGCGCATCGTGTGGTTCAGCCAGCAGACGTGATTCGGGTGGCGCACCGCGTAGCTCGGGTAGCGGAGGCTGATGACCTGATCGATCGGCCGCCCCTCGGCGGATCCGACGTCGGTCAGCCAGGTCGCCAGATAGGCGGCGGCCTGGCGCCCGAAGCGGTTCTGCGGCGTGACGACGATGTCGGCGGGATGGCCGGCGTCGCGCAGCGCCTCGACCAGCGACCGCGCGATCACCATGTGGCCGCCTTCGGCCATCGGCGGGCTCGACGTGACGACGGCAATGCGGCGTCATTCGACCGAGCATGGGCTTCGACCACGGACGCCCAGATAGCGGCGTGTCGCGATCCGCGCCGTCTCCGAAGATCGGCACGAATCCGGTGCTGCTCGACACCGACACCACCCAGACGTAGGCGCGGGCCTGATACGCACGAAGCCGCGATCGAGCGTCAGGGCAATCCGCTGCGGATCCTCGTCGAGCGTGAAGCTCCGCGGCTCCTGCCGCTGACGGTGGCGCGGACGACGGTGTCGAGCGGCCCGGGACTGAGCTCGAGAACGAGCTGCTTGAGCGGGCGGCCGGGGTCGCTGCCGTCGGCCGGCGGCGGTGCGTACTTGATCAGGAATTCCGCCCTCGACTCCCCTTTCACCCAGAAGCTCTTATCGGGCTCCCGGCCATAGGCGTTGTCGTCCAGGAAGTAGATCTGGAAACCGGGATCCCCCTCGCCGGGGTTGTCCCCGAACCAGACCAGCACCTTCCCCGCCCCCTCCGTGTTCATCGGCAGATCATTCACCATCGTCAATTCGACCGGCAGCCAGCGCAGCGGGCCGTGCTTGGCCGCGTCGCCGGGATGGAACGACGTCGCGAACGGATTGAGGACGAGCTGCGCCGTGAAGAGCCCGCCGACGAGCCATGGGATGACGGCCAGGACCGGCCGGCTGAGGGGAGGCAGCAGGAAGAGGAAGACGCCGTATGCGCCCATGAAGTAGCGGTTGCCGACCGAGCCGCCGCCGCCGAGCCACGTGTACGGCAGGTTGATGATGAAGAACAGCATCTGCGTCGCGCCGGCGGCGAGCACGAGCTACTGCCAGCCGGGGCGTCGCCGCAGCCCGACCAGGAAGGCGCCGAGCGCGAACGCGGCGGGGAAGAAGTACGGCAGGATGCCGGCGTACCGGCCGACGAAGTAGTAGCCGAGGTTGTGCCTCAGATTGGTCCAGAAAACGCGGCGGTCGAGGATGACGCCGGCCAGCGCTTCGTCCCGCGCCCATCGGCAGGCCGACGTCGAAGGTCGAGGCTGGCGTCTGGAACGGGAACTCGAAGACGAAGGTCGAGCGGGCGCCCCCCTGGTAGTTCCACTCCCCGGAGATCGCCATGTTGGCGGCGAAGAGCCCGGCGGCGGTGACGCCGAAGACGAGACCTGCGGCGATGCCGCGCCCCCACCGGCGGCGCCAGCACAGCCAGGCAACGACGGGCAGGAACAGGAGCGCGTTCGATATTTTCGAGAACGTCGCCAGGCCGAGCAGGACCGCGGCCGCGACGTCGCCGCCGGGGCCGAACAGCCAGCGCGTGCCGGGACGGCGCGCCGTCGCGGCGTGCAACCTCCTTGTACAGCCAGCAGAAGTACGCCACCAGACCGAGCGAGAAGTTGAACAGCTCCGGCGTAATCCAGACGAAGTAGACCGGCACGACGGAGGCCATGACGAAGGCGCCGGCCAGCAGCGCCGCCAATGTCGCCGGCATCCGCGCGTGCAGGAACAGGTACCCGCACCAGGCGACCAGCGCCAGCAGCAGCGCGTTGAGCACCAGGAAGCCGTTGGTGCCGAAGAGCGCGACGAACGGCGCCGCGAAGAGCGGGTAGATGAACGACTTGCCGTAGAAGAAGCGGTTCGGATCGGTGATCCGCGGCGGTGCGCAGTCCAGACGAACGGCGGCCGCCGCATCAGGCCCGCCTCGTTCGATGTCGCCGGCCGCGCTTCAGGAACACGCCGGACGGACCGGACGGGAACTCCCGCCAGACCCGAACGAGATCCTCGCGCCGATAGGTCAGGTCGCCGTCGAGTGCGAGGCTGTGGCCCATCATGTAATAGGTCGCCTCGTCGCTCTGGATACCCGATCGCGGCGCGCGGGAAGTCGACCGTCAGCGCCAGGCCGCCGTAGACGCACAGCAGCGCCGCCACCAGCAGCAGGCCCGGCGCCAGGCGCCGCGGCGGCCGGTCGCCGGCGATCCCTGCGGCGGGTTCCGGCGTCACGTCCCCGGTCTGCGGCGCGGCGCTGCTCACCTGGCCGATCCGTCGCCGAGGAACGAGAGATCTTCGTTCAGGATGCCGCGCCGGTGCGTCGGCCGCGAGACGCGGTGCAGCAGATCGTAGAGCCGCTCCATCTTGCGCACGAAGGCGGCGATGTCGTACTGCCGTGCCGGCTGCGGCGCGCTTCGGCGGCCAGGCGCTGCGCGCGTCGGCGGGCTCGTCGATCGACCCGGACGATGCCGGCGGCGAGCGCCGTCGGCGTCGCGCCGCGGGACGATGACCGCGTCGTGATCGTCGGTCAGGACGTCGAGCAGGCCGTCGGCGTCGGTCGCGACGATCGGCTTGCCCATCGCCAGCGCCTCGAACACCGTCAGCGGCGTGCCTTCCCAGAGCGACGGGAACACGCTCAGGTCGAAGGCCGACACGACCCGCGGCGACGTCGCGGCGCGAAGCCGGCGAAGACGAAGCGGTCGCCGAGCCCGAGCGCGCTGCGCCTGCTGCCTCGAGCGGCCGGCGGAGCGGGCCTTCGCCGACCACGAAGAACTGCGCGTGCGGCCGCTGCGTCGAGGACCAGCCGGGCGGCGTCGACGAGATAGCTGTTCCCTTTCGAGTCGTGCAGGCGCGTGACCGTGCCGACGGCGAATTCTCCGGGCGCGATGCCGAGCTCGGCGCGCGCCGCGGCGATCTCGGCCGGCGACCGCGGCCGGCTGAACTCCTCGAGCGGCACGCCGAGGTAGACCACCTTGACCTTGTCGGGCGGCATGCTGGCGCGCGCGTGATCGACGAAGTCCGCCGTGCTGCGCGACACCGCCAGCGCGATATCGGTCACCGGCTCGAGCGCCGCGTCGGCCACCTTCTGGAACCACGGCGTGTCGGTCAGGTTGGCGTGCTCGTGGACGATCGCCGGCAGCCGCCGCATCGCCCCGGCCATCCGCCCGAAGGTGGTCGCGCCGTAGCCGTGCAGGTGCAGGATGTCGATCTGCTTGCGGTCGATGACCTTCAGGAGCGCCGGCAGCGTCGCCGGATCGAACTTCGACTTGTGCAGGTAGGTGATGTCGATGCCGAACGAGTCGAGCGTCTCCTCCGACAGGTCCTTCTCGCCGCAGGCTGACCAGCGAGACGTTGTAGCGCGCCGGATCGAAGCGCGGGATCATCCAGCTGAACAGCCGCTTGACGCCGTGCATCCGCGACCCCTCCCAGCCGAGGTGATCGCAGACCTGCAGCACGTTCAGCTTGCGCTGCGGCGTGCTCATGCCGGACCGCCGGTCGCGCTGGCCGACGATCCGCGCCGGGATGCCGACCGCGATCGCCCCGTCGGGCACCGCACTCGCGGACCACCGCGCCGGCGCCGACGATGGCGCGGTCGCCGATGGTCACGCCGTCGAGGATCTTGGCGCCGGCCCCGAGCCAGGCGCCCTGCGCCGATCCGTCACGCCGTCGGACCGTCCGCGCCTGCTCGAGCACCGGCCGCGACGGATCGGAGAAGTCGTGGTCGCCGCCGATCACGTAGCAGTAGGCCGCGATCAGCGTGTCGCGGCCCGACCGGCACCCGGCTGGCCGAGAACATCTCGCAGTTGAAGCCGATGTTGGCGCCGTCGCCGAGACTCGATGTCGCCGTTCTTGCACGACAGGATGGTGTTGCGGCCGATGAACACGCCGTTGCCGATCGTGATGCCGCGGTTGGTCGTCTCCCTTGGCATCGAGCAGGCAGTTGTCGTCGATGACCACGTTGTCGCCGATCCGGATCTTGTGCGGATGGCGCAGCACGACGTTCTGGCCGAAGACGACGTTGCGGCCGCAGGCGCCGAGCAGGAGCGGGTAGAGCGATCTTCCGCAGGACGAGGCCGAGCGCGCCGGGCGACGTGCTGGGACGAGCAGCGTCACCAGCTCGTGCGCGAGCAGCGCGCCCCAGCCCGGGCCGGCCGACGACGAGCGCGGCGTACTTCTGGCGCGCGGTGCTGCCGGCGTCGAACAGCTGGTCCTGGGCGCGGGGAATCGGCGTCGGCGTCATTCAGGGAACCGTGTCTCTGCGAGAGGCATCGTGCCCCGTAGCATATGACATCCCCCCGCCCCCAGGGACACTCATCTTTAGGCTAAGTTGTTGATTCGACAAGGGCGATCAGAGAATGGCCCGCGATCAGCCGGCTGACGTGGCCGATCCTGGGGGCGTTTGTGGATCTCGCGTCAGTTCAACCACTTAGCCTAAAGATGAGTGCCCCCTCAGAGCCAGGCGTGCGTCGGTACCAGGCGAGGGTCCGGGCGATGCCGTCGCGCAGACCGACGCTGGCGCGAAGCCCAGCTCTGCCCGGGCGCGGCTGATGTCGAAGGCCCGGCTCTTGGTGAAGAAGTCCACCCGCCGGCGATAGAGCGGCGGCTCGATGCCGAGCGGCGCGCAAATCGCCTCGCAGAGCGCACCGGCGACCCAGAACGGCCACACCGGCAGGTGCAGGCGCGGCGGCGGAACGCCGGCCGCCGGCCGCGACAATCGCCACCAGCTCGTTCAGCGTCGTCACCTCCCCGCCGGCCAGGATGTAGGTGCGCCCGGCCGCCGGCGGGCACCTCGGCGCACAGCCGGAACCCCTCGACGAGATCGTCGATGTAGGTCAGGTGGTAGAAGATCCGCCCGTCGCCGAGGATCGGAAACCGTCCGCGGGCGACGCCGCGAAACAGCTTCAGCAGCCGGCGGTCGCCCGGCCCGTAGATGCCGGTCGGCCGCGCGATGACGACCTCGATGCCGGTGTCGTCGGCGGCGGCGCGCGCGATCGCTTCCCCTTCGAGCTTGGTGACCTGATAGATGTCGCCCGGCTTGAGCGGCGCGTCTTCGTTCGGCCGGCGGATGCTCGATGTCGCCGTGGACGCCGACCGTGCTGCAGTGCACGACCCGGCGCGCCCCGGCGCGAGCCGCGCCGCCTCGATCACGGTGCGGACGGCGGCGGCGTTGACGGCGCGGTAGTGCTGCTCGCGGCAGCCCGGCCTGCCGGTAGATTGCGGCGATGTGGTAGACGACCTCGACGCCCGGCCGCGGCGCGTCTGACCGACGCGCGGATCCCGCAGGTCGCCGGTCACCAGCTCGATCCCCGCCGCCGCCAGGCCGTCGCTCGCGCCGGTCGCGCACCAGCGCGCGCACGTCGTCGCCCGCGGCCGGCCAGCGCGCGCGCCAGATGTCCGCCGGTGAAGCCGGTCGCGCCGGTGACTAGGACGCGCACCGTTCGGCCACGACGCGTCACCGGCGACCCGAGCCAGCGCGCGTCAGCCCGAGCGCGGCCGAGCGCGCCTTCGAGCGCGCTCGGTCACGGCCGCCGAGTCCGATCCGCTTGTGCAGGGCAATCGGCAGGACGAACTGCCGATGCACGATCGACGACCGCGGAACCCGTGGCCGCGAGCGCCGCGCCGCACGGCGCGAGTCGGTGAAGACGCGGTAGGCCTCGACGCGTCGGCGCCGAGCGGCATGCGCGACGTGCCGCGTGACCGCCTGCAGCGCGGCCGCGCTGGCGAGCGCCGGGTAGTCGAACACCACCCGCTGGCGCGCGACGCGGCACAGCTCGCCGAGCGACTGCCGCCAGTCGCGGCGTGTGCATCAGCACGCGCAGGCAGACGACGACGTCGAAGGCGCGATCGGCGAAGTGCCAGGCCGTGCGCGTCGCCGTGCGACGAACGTCACCGCGCGGCCGGCCGCGGCGGCGCGGCGCCGCGCGACCGCCAGCATCTCGGTCGAGGCGTCGACGCCGGTCACCTGCGCGCCGCGCGCGCGCCAGCGGCAGCGCCGCGCGGCCGGTGCCGGTGCCGACGTCGAGGATCGTGCGCCCGTCGACGGGCGCGAGGAAGCGCGCGATCACGCGCTCCTGCGACTCGGCGACCAGCTGGCCGATCGGGCCGCCGAAGCGCAGCGCGTCGAACGCCTCCGCCATCGCCGGGTCGGCGTAGACGGAGTAGCTGTAGTGATCGGGCTGCGGTCGCGGCGCGCTGCTCACGCGACGCCGCCGGCGACCTGCGGACTGCGCGTCGCCGGTGAGGTAGCGCGCAGGCCTGCCGCGTCCGCGTCAGGTAGGCCTCGTAGCTGTACTTCGTTCTCGGCCAGCTGCGCGCGCGGCGTCGCCGACCGCCCTGGCCCGATCGGGATCGGCGATCGCGCGCGAGGATGCCGGCGGCGAACCCCTCGGCCGTGGCCGCGGTCAGAATCGCGATGTCGTCGTCGAGCACCTGGGTATGGGTCAGCAGCCGGGTCGCGACGATCGGCTTCCCGAGCGCAGGTACTGGTAAATCTTGAGCGGCGTGTTGGTGCCGGTGCTGCGCGGCGAGACCAGCACGTCGGCCGCATCCAGGAACGCGGGAATCTCCTCGGCCGGGCGCTGGCCGGCGAAGATGACGGCACGGCCGCGAGCCCGGCGCGCTCCGCGCTGGCGCGGCGCCGCCACCTGATCCGGCCGGCCGCCGGCGAGCACGAACACGCGCGTCGGGCCGGCGCTCGTGACGTGCGCGCGCCGCGGCAAACAGCAGGTCCAGCCCCTGATACGCCTCGAAGGTGCCGGTGTAGAGCACCACCGGCGCACCGGGCGCCACAGCCCGAGCTCGGCGCGGACCGCCGCGCCCGACCCGTCCACCGGCGCGTCGCCGAGCCCGGGCGCGTTCTCGATCAGCACCGACGGCACGTCCGGCGTCGATCGCCCGCACCGTCTCCTGAGCTGCGGGCAGATCACGATCGACCACCCGCGAGCGGCGGATCACGAAGCGCTCCATCCAGGCGAAAGACGCGGCGAGCAGCCTGCGACCGGCTGAAGGCGAAATTGGTGAGCTGCTGCGGCAGGCTCGAGTGCATGTCGTAGAGATGCGGCACCCGCAGCACGGCGGCAACAGCACGCCGATGAGGCCGCCTTCTTCGTGTGAGTGGACGGCGTCGTAGCGCCGCGCTCAGCGCCCGGCGCAGGCCGTGACCGCCAGCGCCAGATCGAGCGGGATCTTCGCCAGCGACGGCCCGATGCGGACCTCGCGGACGAACGGCGGCCGCGGCACAGCGGAACACCCGCAGGCCCGGCAGCTCGACGTCGCGCCCGAACGGATAGGTGACGAGATCGACCGTGTGCCCGAGGGCGATGAGCGCGCGGATGCGGTGGTACTCGCTGAACGGGGTGCCCCGGGGCTCGAAAAAGGGCTCCGGCGCAATCATCAGGATTCTCACAGATACAACATCCGATTTTAGGAAACGCCGGCACAAACGTCAACGTAAGTCGTGCTAAAATGCAGAATTTATCCTTGAATACCTTGACTACGACTCAAGACGCTGTCCGCCCGCGCCGCGCTGCGCGCGGTATGCTCGCTCCCGCTCCTGAAGGCCGCTGTCAGCGTGGCGCTCCTCTGGGCTGCTGTTCTCGCGGGTCGATGTCGCCCGGCTGTGGACCGTCGCCCGCACCGCGGCGCCGGGCTGGCTCGCCACCGCGCTGGCCCTGTATCTTCTGATGATCCTCGCCAGCGCGTGGCGCTGGGGTCTGCTGCTCCAGGCGCAGGGCCTGCGGTTCTCGTTCGGCACGCTGACCGCATCCTTCCTCGTCGCGACCTTCTTCAACAACTTCCTGCCGAGCAACATCGGCGGCGACGTCATCCGGATTGCCGACACCGCGCCGGCCGCGGGGTCGAAGACGCTGGCGACGACCGTGGTCCTCATCGATCGCGGAATCGGCCTGCTCGGACTGGTGCTGATGGCCGCGGTCGGCGCCACGGCCGGGCCGGCGGCGTTCAGCACCTCTGCCGGGGGCGTCGGCCCCGGCATGCTCTGGGCGGGCTTCGGCGTGGCGGCGATGATCGCGACCCCGGCCCTGCTCATGCCGGAGGGGCTGGCCCGGCTGCTGCAGCCGCTGCGCTTCGTTCATCCCGAATGGGTGGACGAGCGGATCGAGCGGCTGACGGCGGCGCTTGGCCGCTTCCGCGAGGCCCCGGGCTCGCTCGCCGGCTGCTTTGCCGGGGCCGTCGCGGTCCAGACCCTGCTCGTGGCCTTCTACCTCGCGATTGCCTACAGCATGCGGATCCCGGTCGGGTTCGCCGAACTGGCGGTGATCGTGCCGATCTCCTTCATCGTCCAGATGCTGCCGGTGTCGATGAACGGTTTCGGCGTCCGCGAGGCGACGTTCGGCTTCTACTTCAGCCGGCTGGGGCTGCCGCTCGAATCGGCGCTCCTGGTATCCTTCATGGGCGCGGCGCTCGTCATGCTCTTCTCGCTGTCGGGCGGCGTCACCTACGCGGTCCGGAACGCCCGCGCCCGCCGGTGACCGCCCCATCTCCAGACTTTTCTTGACCTTCCGGCGCTAATCTTTTACTCTGAGCTCTCCCAGCACGGCTCCCTCTATAGAAAAACATCTCTCGTCCCGATAGGGTGGCTGCACCCGGCGGCGCGCCGCGGTACACCCTGCTCGGACAGCTTCGTTTCGAGGACACGACCATGACACGCATCCGATCCGCGGCAGCTTTGCCGGCCGTCCTGCTCCTGGCGCTGGGAGCCTGCGAAGCACAGAAGAGCTCGAGCCCGCTCAGCCCCTCGGTGGCAGGGCCGATACCCGGCGTGTCGATTACGGCCCCCAAGCTCCTCGAACCCGCCCAGGGATTCAAATACAAGGAATCCGAGCAGCCCATCAAGCTGTTGATCGAGAACGCCAGCTCGACCGGTGTTCGCCCCGTCACCTACAGCTTCGAGGTCGCGACCGATACCGAATTCACGACCAAGGTCTACGCGCGCAGCGGCGTGCCGCCAGGAGACGGCGGCCGGACCAGCGTCCAGATCGATCGGCTCGATCTCGGCAGGGCCTACTACTGGCGCGCCCGGGCAGACGATGGCGCCAATACGAGCCAGTTCGCCAGCGCCCAGTTCGAGGTGCTGCCCAAGCCGCAGCTCAACCCGCCGGCTCTGCTCTCGCCGGTCAACGGTGAGCGCACCGCCTCGCGGCGGCCGGCGCTGACGGTCCGCAACGCCGATCGGAACGCCGCCGTCGGCGACGTCAGCTACGAGTTCCAGGTCGCCGCCGACCAGACCTTCGCAACGCTGTCCACCGCCGGGGTAGTGCTCGAAGCGGCGGGCCAGACCAGCTTCACGCCGGCAGGCGATCTCGGCGCCGATCAGGTGTTTTTCTGGCGCGCCCGCGGCGTCGCGCGGGAAACGGCCGGAGGCTGGGCCCCGGCGCAGACGTTCCGCACGGCGGCGGCCGTCGCGCCCGCACCCGCTCCGGGCCCCGCCCCCGGCCCCGGCGGCGCCTGCGTGTCGAGCAACCCGGAGTCGATCGTCAAGTGCGAGCGGAGCAAGTACGGGCACATGTCGCACGACCAGATGGCGGTCTTCATGCGCAACGTCGCGCATTCGTTGAACGTCAACGGGGTTAGCGGCGGTCCGTACGGCATCCTCAGAAAAGGCAGCGGGACGAACTGCGGCGGGTACTCGTGCGACGTGCTGTGCGCCGGATCCGGCAGCGGTCAGCGGCAATACGACATTCTCGGTGACATCGACGGGGCGCAGAGCCCGGGCTGGTTCGGCCCGAACACGGTGCCGAACATCCGCGTCGACGTCTGCGAGGTGCAGTAAGAGGCTACCAGCTTCCCGCTGCCAGCTTACAGCTTCCAGCTGACTGGGCGCCAGTACCCAGAAGCAGTAGCCAGTAGCCAGTAGCCAGTAGAAGCCGGAAGCCGGAACCGGTAAGCCGGAAGCCGGTAAGCTGGCATCTTCATCTGAGCGCGCTGCCGAGGGAATCTGGCCTCGGGCGGTTGCTCAGCCAGACATTGCGGTAAATCGTGCCGGCAATCGACGCGGCCTCGCCGCCGCTGCGGCCCACCGGCGCGCCCAGGTAGGCGTAGTGCGGATTGGGCGCGTAGGTGCCCCGCGGCGCCGGCAGCCCGAAATCGTAGATCGCCGTGCCGGCGACCCCACCGTCCCGCACCGTCACGTGAAACTCACTCCCCCACGTTGCCTTCCAGTGATAGACCGTTGACGGATTCAGCGGAATCACCGAGGCGAAGCGCTTCGCCGTGTCCGGCTCGTAGCGCAGCTTGAGGTCGGTGGCCGACCCGTAGAGCGCCCGCCACTGGATCGAGTTCGGCGGCACCCCGGTCGTGCCGCGGTATTGGATGTCGACGCGATAGCGGTTGGTGATGAAATCGTCCTGGCCTTCCTGCATCCCGAACACTTTGGCCTTGTCGCCCGGACCGTTGGCGCGCAGCCCTTCGACGTCCATGGAGAATTCCCCGCTGGTGATGGTCTGGGGCAGGAGGTATTTCACGTAGCTCTGACCGGTATTCAGCTGGATCCCTCTCCCCTTGATGAACGTCGTCGAGCCGACCCGCTCGCCAACGGTCTCTTCGTGGATGAGCGGGTCGTAGAGCTCGCCGGCACGAAGGAAGCCGACCAGCTTCGAGCGGAAGGTGCCGGTCTCGGACCACGCCGACATCGACGACCCCTGCGCCGCCCGCGCCCGCCAGTAGAACACCGTCGTCGGCTGCAGATCGGTGTCCGGCGTGAAGGAGGTCTTGCCGCTGGCGTTCTCCGCCACGCCGGCCTTCGACGTCGTCGCCGCGAAGCCGGCGATGTTCGAGGTCGTCGCGGCTGTGAAGCCGGTGTTGTCGGCGATCTGGAACTCGTAGGTGCGCGCGCCGGACTGGTCGGCGGTCGCGTTCCGTACGGTCAGCACCGGCCGGAGCGTGTCGAGCTGCTCGTCCCGCGCCGGCGAGTCGAGCACCGGAGCCGTGATGGTGGCCGCGACCGGGGTGGGCGAGCTCGGCGTGGACGATCCGCCGCAGGCGGCGACCGCCACAACGATCGACATCGACAGCCGGCGAGTGAATGAGGTCATGGTCTCCCTGCGGTCATGAGGTGCGGGACAGCTTGCGGTTGCGCCTGGGTACTGGCGCCGCGGCGCGGCGGGTCTCGAACACGATGATGTTGCGCCGTTGCACGGTGACGCCGCGGGCGCGCCGCGCGTCGCGCAGATAGCCGGCAATCTCCTCGAAGATGCGCCGGTCGGGATTGCTCAGCTCGTTGTCCTCGAGGAGATCCTGCAGCTGGAGCTCCAGCTCCGGAATGGTGTGCGGCTCCTCGAACGAGATGAGCGCGCGGCCGTCGGGCAACGGCACGAGCAGCAGGCCGGTGCGGCGCTCGAGCGCCCGGCTGGGCCGGACGACGATGACGGCGTGGCGGCCGAAGGGGGCGAGCTCCGCGGACGGATGCGGGGCGCGGCCGAGCTCGGGCTGGACCAGCCGGGCGACCGCGCGGCTGAGATTGTCGTCCAGCGCCGCGAGGGCCGCCAGCACCGGCTCGGGCAGCGTCAGGGTGACGGCGCGGGACGGCTCGAGGAACTTGCGCGGCCGGCCGCGGCGCGGCGCGGCGGCGAGCTGCCGCGGCGCGGCGGCGCTGTCACGCCGGGTATCTCGTCGGGGTGGTCTTGACAATTTTTATGGATAATCACAAATATCAGTTTTTTATTCAAGCCAAATAAACCGCCGGTCGGCGACTTCGCCTGCAGGCTGACGGGCACGCCGCGGCGCCGGCCCGGGGGGACTGGGCCGGCGGGCTCTCGCTGTACTGCCGGCGGACCGCCGCTCGCGGTCGGACCGCCGTACAAAGCACGAGCCGGGCGGTTCGGCCCGGCTCGTCGGAAAACGCGCTGGTGTTGGGCGCGCTAGAAGCGCAGGCGCAGACCGCCGCCAATCTGGAAGCCGCCGACGGTCAGCTTGGCGGAGGCGCCGGACAAATCCGCGGAGCCCCACGTATACCGCGCCAGGCCGCCGACGCCGACTCGCTTCGTCACCAGATACGTGACGTCGACGCCGGCGTTGAAGCCGGCGGTGGTCTTCTTGACGTCGCTCGTGGCCACGCTCGACACGGTCGGGCCCGGCTCGACGATCGAGACGTTGGTCGGCAGTCCCTGGGTGACGCTGAAAATCGACGGCCCGGCGGACACGCCGACGTCGACCTTGTCGGTGACCGGCACCATCCACACCGCCATCAGATTGACGACGTTCTCGGAGTGCTTCAGCCCGGTCGCCGAGGCCGTCACCGATCTGGGGCGATCGAAGAACCGGGGATCGGGAATGCTCGCGGTGATCGTGGCGTCGGAGCTGCTGCCGGCGTGCGAGTAGCCGATCGCCGCCGCCAGATTGCGCCACACCTTGTAGCCGGCGGTGACGTCGAAGAAGCCGCCCCCCTTCACCTGCTGGCCGCTCGCCACGGCCGCCTTCTCGCCGTAGAGGTCGAACGAAGTGGAAGTATCGAGGGCGTGCGTTCCGGCCTGCGCGCCCCCCGTCACGTTGACGAACCCCTGGTCGGTCCACGTCATCTGCGCCTGCGCATTCGGGGCCACCACAGCGCCCAGGGCCAGGCACAGAACAACGGCTTTCATCATCTTCAAATCAATAGTCTCCTGAGGTTGGACTGACGCCGAGCGGCCGCGTTCACGACGTTCCGGCGAGACGACCAATGGTAGCACGCCGCCTCGTGACAGGGATCTGATCCTGTAGTACCATGCGGGTTCATTCCGCCCACTCCGGCGGGTCCCAGAAACACTCGAGGTTGTTCTTGATGCACCAGAAAAGGCTTGTCCTCTCATCGGCAGCTGCCGTCATCGCGCTTGCCGTTGCCTGTTCGAAATCCGCGCAGACGCCCGTCGCCCCAGGGGCGGCCGCGGAGCCGTCGAGTGCCGCCGCCGCCGACGGCAGCACGCTCAAAGTGCCCGCACCCGCGCCGGTCTCCCCCGTCAACGGCGCGCAGCCCAATACGCTCGAGCTCGTCGCCAATGCCGTCGTCGGCACCTACGACAGCACGCTGCGTCCCGCCTACGAGTTCCGCATCAAGACCAGCGGCGGCGCGGTCGTCAGCGCGTGCAACTCCGCCCCAATCGCGGCCGGCGGCGCCACGGTGACCTACGCTCCGACCTGCAGCCTCGATCTGGATGCGCCTTACTCGTGGAGCGTCCGCGGCGTGTTCGGCGGGGCGGCGGGTCCGTGGTCGGCCGACACGGCGTTCAAGACGCCGCTCGGCGGATACGTCACCGGCACCGAAATCTACGATCCGCTCTACAGCGGCAAGACGGTCGGTACGGTCCACGGCCCGGTCACCTTCACCAGCCAGGGGGCCAAGCTCGAGTCGAACCAGAGCTATATCCGCTATCAGCTGCCGACGCCCCTCACCACCGGCGAGATGTCGGTCATGATTCTCGGCGCCGACGAAGGCTCCCCCGGCGACAAGAGCAAGATCTTCGCGATGCAGCAGGGAGACGACGACGACATCACCACCAACTCCTATCGCATGACCGCCGAGCTGCGCGGCAATCAGTACTCGGCGCCGGGTTCGATCAGCTGCCGGCTGATTGCCGGCGACGGCGTCTCGCGCGACTGCGATCGGATCCAGAAGGGCTTCACCAGCACGCGCTGGTACTTCTGGAAGTTCTCCTGGAACTCCGGCTCGAACTTTACGCTGGAAGTCCGCGAGGATGGGCCGAGCGGCCGGGTGATGTACTCGAACACCAAGGGGATGAGCGGCCGGACCTATCGTCCGACGCCGCACAACATCTACATCGGCGCGCCGCAGGGCCGCGGCGGTCCGCAGGATGCCACCCTCCCGGGCGGGATCTACAAGAACCTCTGGGTCTCGAGCCGGCCGCGGCCGGCCTTCCCCGGAGAATAGCGCTCCACCGGCAGCAGGCAAAGGGCCGAAAGCCCTTTGCCTGCTGGCTGTTACGGGTTGCCTTCCCAGGCCATTCGCGATACCATCGACCTACCGTCTGATGGCCACGAACACGTTCCGACTGCAATACCTCGCCAAAGCGGCCGCAGGTGTCCCCCGCGATCTGGTCAACACCTTCGTCAGCGCGAAGATCCACGCCATCCGGCCGACGGTTCTCATCTACAACTGCACCTGGGTCTGCGATGCCAAGTGCACGATGTGCAGCAACTGGAAGTGGGGCGATCGCAAGTCGGACATGACGCTGGCCCAGCTCGAGCCGGTGATCGCCAATCCCTTCTGGGGCGCGGTCGAGAACCTCAATATCTCCGGCGGCGAGCCGACGACACGCCTCGACCTGCCGGAGATGGTCGAGCTCTTCCATCGTCACCTGCCGCGGCTGCGCAAGATCGGGATCAACACCACCGGCCTGACGCCGAAGCGCGCGATCCCGATGCTGACGCGCATCGTCGAGTTCTGCGCCAGCGAACGGCATCCTGATCAGCATCCGCGTCTCGCTCGACGGCATCGGCGACGTCCACGATCAGGTCCGCGCCGTCAAGAACGGCTTCGACAAGGCCTCCCAGACGATCGAGGCCATGCAGGCGCTGGCCAAGCGGCATCGATAATTTCCAGTTCGGCATCGCCTCGACGATCTTCGCCACCAACCTGAACGACGCCGAGAACATCCTCGCCTGGGCCCGGACGAAAGGGCTCGACGTCGTCTTCAACATGCTCCGGTTCACCGACGCGATGCTCCACAACAAGGAGCTCGAGGAGACGATCGGCTTCAGGAGACGCGAAGAAGCAGTTCATGCGCAAGTTCTTCCTCGATCGCGTCCAGGAAGAATCGGTGCTGAGCGGCCAGGCGTTCCTCTACCTGCACTACGCCGACATGATCGCCAACGGCTACCAGCGGACGATGCCCTGCCCGTTCCAGTCGCAGGGGCTGCTGCTCAACCCGAACGGCGACCTGCACTACTGCGAGAACTCCGAGAAGCTCGGCAATGTCCTGGACGAGGCGGCCGACGCGCTCTATTTCAAGGCCGAGAACCTGCTGCACCGCGAGCATCTCAAGGCGAAAGTCTGCCCGACCTGCCTCAGCCCCTGCCAGGTCAACGTCGGCGCGATGAAGCAGTTCGTGCCCTACGCCAAGTTCCTCAAGCGCGCCTACCAGGTCAAGCGCGATCCCGCGCGGCATCTCGAAACACTGCCCGTGCCGGAAACGGTGCGGCAGTAGCCGCCAGGGCTGCTCGGCTGATCCGTCTCCGGCCCGCGGCGCCTGTCACGTCGTCCCGCATCCTCCGCCTCGTCGTCGCCGTCGGGCTGACGGCCTCCTCCTCTAGAACGCGCATCCCGCGGCGGTGCTCCGCGCCGCGGCCGCCGCCGACTGGCGCTGGATCGGCGCCGCGGTCGGCGCTGGTCCTCGCTCGACCGCACCCTGATGGCGCTACCGCTGGATGGTGCTGCTGCGCGCCCTGACGCCGGGATCACGGCCGCCATTTCCGGCGGTGCTGCGCATCTTCTTCGTCAGCTCCTTCGTCAGGAACTTCCTGCCGAGCGTTGGCGGCGGATCATGTACCGCGCCTACGCCTGTCGCAGCTCGACGTCGCCGGCGTCGAGTCCGCCGCCTCGGTGCTGATGGACCGCGTGCTCGGCGTCCTGTCGATCGTAATCGTCGGGGTCGCGGCGCTGCTGCCGGGGCCCGACGCGGCGAAGAATCCGTGGATTCTGCTGACGCTGGCGCTCGGATCCAGTGGCTGCCTGGTCGCCGCCGTCGCCGTCTTCAGCCCGCGCGCCGCCAGCGCCAGCCAGGGGATGGTCGCGCGGCTGCCCGCCGCCAGAGCGCGGCGGATTGCGGCCGGCCTGATCGATGCCGTGCGCCGCTACTCGCGCCACCACGGCGAGCTGCTGAACGTGCTGGTGATGTCGGTCGGGGTACAGCTGGTCCGCATCACCCAGGCGTGGTGCCTCGGCCGCGCGCTGGGGATCGAGGCCGGTCTGGTGATGTATCTCATCTTCATTCCAATCGTCCTGCTCATCATGCTGCTGCCCGTGACGGTGAGCGGGCTCGGCACGAGCCAGGGGGCCTTCGGCTGGCTGTTCGGCACGATCGGCGTCCCCGCGGCCGCGGCGCTGGCGCTGTCGATTCTGTTCGTCGCGCTCGGAGTCTTCGGCAACCTTCCGGGAGGCATTCTCTACGTGCTCGGCGGCCGCCGGACGCGGCCGGCCGTATGAAGCCGGCGGCCGCGGCGCTCGCCGCGAGCATTGCCGCCATGGCCTGGATCTGCGGCGGCGGCGCCGCGGGCCTGCTCTACCTCGTCATCTATCTGCTGGCAGTGGCCCCCGGTGTGCCGCTCGGCTTCGCGCTCTTCGGGCGGCGTCATGCCGCCGGCTGGATCTGCGGTGCGCTCGTTGGCTATGGGCTGACGCAGCTCGGGCTGTGGGCGGTGATCGCCGCCGGCGCCGCCTCGCCCGCCGCCTTCGTTGTCGCCTGGCTGGCCGTCGCGGCCGGGGCCTGGGCAGCTTCACGCGCGATCAAGCCGGACGGCGGCGGTCCGGCGGTGCCGATGCACAACTGGTCCACCGCCGACACGCGCGCGCTCGTGCTGGTCCTGCTGATCGTGCCGGCCCTCATGGGGCCTCCGTACCGGAACATCGGCCGCGCCGACGCCGCCGGCAACAGGTATTACCGCGCCTACTTCACGGCGGACTTTCTCTGGCACACCGCGCTCGCCGCCGAAGTGGGCAAGTTCACGCTCCCGCCGCGCAATCCGTACCTGGCGCCGCGGACGATGAATTATTACTGGACGTATTTCCTGCTGCCCGCGACCGTCGCGTCGGCGGGCCCGTCTGTGCTGCACGACGTGCAGGCGTGCCTGAAGACGAATGCCTTTCTGAGCGCGCTGCTGATGGTCGGCACGCTGTTCGTACTGGTGCGGACGGCGGTGTCCTCGGCCGGCCCGGCGGCGGCGGCCGTGCTCCTCGCCATCCTTGCCTCGAGCGCGGAAGGACTCTACGCCGTCGTCGATCTCCTGGCGCGCGGCCGGCCGATGGTGGCGCTGACCGACATGAACATCGATGCGGTGACCGCGTGGCAGTACGGCGGGCTGCGCATCGACGACATCCCGCGCTCCCTGTGGTACACGCCGCAGCACACCGTCTCGCTGGCGCTCGGCCTGGCCGGCCTGGTCGTCGCCGCGGCAGCCGGCGCCGGCGCCAGCCTCGGGGCGATCATCGGCGCCGGACTGGCGCTCGGGCTGGCCACGACCATGAACCCGCTGCTCGGCGGCGTCTGCTCGATCGTCTACGGCGCCGTCGTGGTCTTCGACGCCGTCCGGGAGCCCGGCGGCTGGCGGCAGATCCCGCGGCACTTTCTTGCTGCCCTGCCGGTCGCCGCCGCCGTGGGATGGGGCGCGGCCAGCAAGGTCATGGAAGGGGCGGGCTCGGCTCTCGACTTCGGCTTTGCGGGCTACGCGCGCAACCACCCGGTGCTGACGCTGCTGCTCTCGGTCGGACCGCTGCTGATTCCGTCGCTTGCGGGGCTCTGGCCGCTGCGGGCCGGCAACCGGCGGGGCCGCGCGGTCGGCACGGCGGGCCTGGCCGTCGGCCTGCTGATGCTCTACCTCGTGCGAATCTCCGACGCCTCGTGGGTCGGCTTCCGCGCCGGCCAGGTCATCCTCGTATGCCTGCCCATCCTGCTGGCCCCGGTGCTCGCCAGCCTCGGCCGCGGCGCACGTCTGGCGCTCGTCGCCCTGATCCTCGCGCTCGGTCTGCCGACGACCGTGATCGATGCCTGGAACGCGCAGGACATTGGCAACCGTCGTCCGGGCCCGGGCTTTCGCTGGACGATCTGGATTACTCCCGATCAGCAGGCGGCCTTCGACTGGATTGGCGCCAACACCGCCGCCACCGCGCTCGTGCAGATGGAGCCGGTCGTGCGCGGCCGCGATCAGTGGACGCTGATTCCGTCGTTTGCGGGCCGCCGCATGGCGGCGGGGCTGCCGATCTCACTCCTGCCGCTGCCCGAATACCAGGAGCGGGCGGATCGCGTCAGAGCCCTGTTCGCTACGGCCAGCGCCACCGACGCTTCGGACGCCGCCCGCCGGCTGCGCGTCGATTATCTCTACGTCGACGCCACCGACACTGCTGCCTATCCGGAAGGGACGCGCAAGTTCGACGGCCACCCGCAGCTGTTCGAACCGGTCTTCTCGAGCGGCACGGTCCGTCTCTACCGCGTGCGCTGATCCGGACAGGCGACGTTCAGCCGTTCCGAAACCGGAACAGCGTCCGCGTCGCGATGAACCAGTCGCGCATGCCGATCTTCTTGCCCTCTTCGCGGCTGCGCGGATGGTAGCTGACCGGCACTTCCACAATCGTCAGCCCTCTGGCGAGCACCTTGGCGGTGATCTCGTGATCGAGCTCGAACCCGCTGGTCTCGAGCGCCAGCGCGGTGATGACCGGGCGCGGAAACAGCTTCAACGCCGTGACCGTATCGGTGATCCAGGCGCCGGTGAAGACGCGCGCGACCACGGTCAGGCTGCGGCCGCCAAGGTAGGCGGCCCAGGTCTGATTGGCGTGCCGGCCGCTGCGCAGGTAGCGGCTGCCGTAGACGATGTCGGCGCGGCCGGACAGCAGAGCCTGCAGCATCGGTATGTAGTCCTGCGGGTCGTATTCGAGGTCGGCGTCCTGGATGATGAGGAGGTCTCCGGTTGCCAGGCCGATGCCCTCGCGCACGGCGCGTCCCTTTCCCGAGTTCCGCTCGAGCCGGCGGAGCTGCACGCCGGCGAAGCCGGCGGCAATCTCCGAGGTCCGATCGGCCGAGTGATCGTCGACGACGATCACCTCCTTGCGGACCCCGAGCGGCCCGAGGTCGACCGCCTCAATCTGTGCCAGCAGTGTCCCGATGAAGCGCTCCTCGTTGTAGGCCGGGATCACGATCGACAGCACGCGCCCGCTGCTCGCCGGCGTCACCGCGCCCCCTCCGCGCGCCGCCGCAGCGTCTGCTCCGCCGCGGCGAGATCGTCGGCGGTGTTGACGCCGATCGCCTCGGCCGCCTCGGTACACGGCAACGTGACGACCGTGCCGCGCGCCGCCGCCCAGGGAATGAACGGCAGGAAATTGCGCTCCCCGGTGGCGCTGCCGGTGGCCGGGTCGGCGGCAAACTGCGGGAGCAGATCGAGATAGGCCGACCGCGACATCGAGAACAGCCCGGTATCGCTTTCTCCAGAAGGGGGCATCGCATCTCCCTCACGCCGGTGCAGGACGCGCACCACCTGTCCTGCCGCATCGCGAGCCAGGTGAACATACGGCGCCGCCGACGCGCAGGTCGGCATCGCCAGCAGCGGGTCCGCAGCATCCGCGCCGACCAGGCGCCGGACCGTGTCGGGGTGGATCGCGACCTGGTCGCACCAGGTGATCCACACCCGGCGCGGCGCCGCGGCCTCGACCGCCGGCCGCGCCAGCATGATCGCGTCGAGCATGCCGGTCGGCTTCTCCTGCTCGAAGATGTCAACGGGGCGCGCGCCGGCCGCCACGGCGTCGCTCACCGCGGCGCGGGCCGAAGGATGCACGACAATCGCGACGCGCGCGACGACCGGGGCATACAGGGCCAGCAGATGCTCCAGCATCGGCCGGCCGTTGACGCGCGCCAGCAGTTTGGGAACGCTGCCTCCGAGACGGGACCCCACGCCACCGGCGGGGATGACCAGCAGCCGCTCGATTGTGGCGGATGTCACCGCGCGCCGGCCCCTTCGGCCCGAGGCGGCCGCGGCGCAGGCGCAGCCGGCGGCGCGGGCGCGGGGCGCAGCCTCGCCGCCACCGCCGTGGCGATCGCCCGCACCCCGTCGAGCGGCGTCGTCCGCCGCACCTGCTCGGGGGAAATCGAGAAGAACTGCACCGGGACCTCGAACATCTCGGCGCGCCGCCGCAGCAGCGCCGACAGCAGATGCTGATTCGCCAGCTTGTGGGTCAGGGGCACGGGAATGCCGACCGCATCCCGCACCCGCACGGCCCGCGCGGCCGAGAGCGTGTCGGAGACGTAGCGCCCGAACAGCGCCAGATACAGCAGGCTGAGCGCGTGACTGCCGGCATAGCTGACCGCCCCGAGCACCGTGCGGTGGCGATACTTCAGCCGATACGATTCGTGGATGTCGCGCACCGACAGACGCCGGCTGCCCCACACCGCGTCGAGGCGGCCCAGATTGAGGTGCGAGGCGAGCGTGGCGATGTCTTCCCCGTTGTACATGCCGGACGACTCGAACAGGATGACGTAGTCGAAGCCTTCCTGCTGCAGGATCGCGCGCAACCGCCGGTCGCGCTCCTCCTCTGTACCCTCGAGCCGCCGCACCGGGAATCCCGGCGACACGACGAATCCCGGCTCGATGTCGGCGGGGCCGTCGTGGAACACCGTCAACTCGACCGGCAGGTCGCGAATGCCGCCGCGCAGCATCTCCAGAATGGTCTGCACCACCTTGTTGGCGGTACCGGCCTCGTGCATCAGCACCGCCACCTTCTGCGTCGTCGTCCAGCGGGCGACGAACGCGTCGACGAACGGCCCGAGGATCTTCACGGCGTCGTGGCGGCCGGTGCGTGCTTCCTCGAAGTTCGCGATCCGCACCAGCCGGGGATCCTCGATCGATTCGAGCCGGCCGAGCGGCACGTAAGGCACGGCGCCCGGAGCGTGGCCGGGATCGTTCAGCACGTAGTGGGTCACGAGGCACGGCGTCGCAATGTGCAGCCGGCCGCGGTTCTGCAGGTAGAACGTCGCGCGATCGACGATGTCGATGGCGCTGCTGCCGGTGATCTCGGCGTCGGACTGGATGTTGGTGACGAGCAGCTTGATCGCCGTGAGATTGGCGGCGATGGCCGCGCTCAATCCGGGGGTCAGATACGACGGGAACAGGCTCGAGTGCTGCGTGCCGGGGGCGTAGACGATCAGGTCGGCGCCGCGGACGGCTGCGGCGACGCGATCGTTGAGACCGGGCGTCGCCGAACGTGCCGCCAGCGCGGCCTGCAGCTCGGCTCGCGAACGCTGCCGCCACTCGGCCACTTCCGCGGCGGTTGGCGGGGACGCGAGGATAAAGATGTCGTCGAT
The DNA here is from genome assembly GCA_963750475.1 of uncultured Acidobacteriota bacterium. GTDB lineage: Bacteria > Acidobacteriota > Vicinamibacteria > Vicinamibacterales > 2-12-FULL-66-21 > JALZOC01. The sequence goes on along the minus strand of CAVVQQ010000002.1, from coordinate 2,598,671 downwards.
GCGGTTGTGCCGCGTCGCGTCGACAATCGCCTCCTCGCTGCCGAGCAGGGCGCCGTCGGCATCGATGGCGACGAGAAAGGCGTTCGTGCCGTCGGTGACGTTGTCGATCAGTCCGGGAGGCAGCCCGACCAGCGCGCAATAGTCGTCCACTGCGCGATTGAAGGACCGCTCCGCCAGCAGGAACCCGCCGGCGAAGACGAGATTGCCGACGCTGCAGTCCGAGAAGCTGAACGTCTGGGTCACGGCGGCCAGCTCGCCGGCGAACCGCTCGAGCGCGGCGGCCACGTGGTCGCGCCCGTCGGCGGGGAGTGCGGCCGCGGCGACCCGCAACGCCGCTAGAGCAGGATCGTCCACGGCGCTGTCTGGCGCACGCACCGCCGCGGCGAGCCGGGCCGCGGTGTCGCGCCCGGTCAGCCCCGCGTCGAGCCGGGCATCGAGGAGATCGAGCAGCGCCGGCGGACAGCTCTGCAGGGTGCGCGCCAGGCGGGAGGCGTTCTTTCGAAAATCGGACGGCCCGAGCGAGTCCCCAAGGAATCTCCTGACTTCGCCGGTCGATGCGCCATCGTCGTAGCCGTTGATGACCACCGACAGCGCAATGTGGGGATTGCCGACGAGCTGCTCGGCCAGGGCGCCCGATCCGCGGCCGCCGGAGAACAGCACGACCCGGAGCCGTGACCGCTCTGTTGGCGTGGGGGGCACGGCACATTATAATTGTCGACTCCCGCATGCACCAGAGCGCTCCCCGTCACAGACCATCGACGTTGCGAAAGTGCCGCCCGGCGCTGGCCCTCTGCGCTGTGCTGGCGTTCTCAGGCCTGTCCGGCTGCGGCGGGGGGTCGACATCGCCCAGCCCCATCGTCCTGCCCCCCGATCCGACGCCGACGCCGGAGCCACCGAAGCCGCCGCCCCCGGCGCCGACCCTGCGGGTGAAGAACATCCTCACCTTCGGGGACAGCATGACGGCCGGGACGACGTCGCCGCCCCTGATCAGGGCGCTGACTGTGGGGCCGACGCAGGCGTATCCCTTCAAGCTGCAGGACCTGCTGAACGCGCGGTATACCGCGCAGACGGTGGGGGTGCTGAACGCCGGCAAGCCCGGTGAGTTCGTCGTTTCCTCCGCGGCGCTGACCCGCTTCGGCAACGCCCTGTCGGAGGCCAAGCCGGATCTGGTCCTGCTGCTCGAAGGAGCCAACGACCTGAACAACGCCGGCGACATGGTCAACGCCGCCATCACGGCGAGCGTCTCGTCACTGGAGGAGATGGTCAAGGAGGCGGTGCGGCGCAACATCCCGATCATGGTTGCGACCCTGCCGCCGCAGCGTCCGCCCAAGGGCACGGCCGCCGCTTTCGTGCAGCGCTTCAACGACGCGGTCAAGGTGATGGCGGGAAAGAAGGGGGCGATGCTGGTCGACGTTTACCCCCAGCTGCCGGAGGCGCTGATCGGGCAGGACGGGCTTCATCCGACGGAAGCCGGATATCAGCGCCTCGCGGAGATCTTCCGCGACGCCATCCAGGCGCAGTACGAAACCCCGGCGCCGGCTGTCCGGTAGGGCTCAAGGGCTACGGGACGAACCCACGCGCCGGCGTCAGGCCGGGCCGGCCGTCGAACGAGCTGTCGCACAGTCCCCATCGCTTCGTTCCGGGGACGTAGAACGACGCCAGCCAATCGGTGCCTCTGACGGCCTCCGTCACATTGCGGTCGAGATCGATCGACTTCCAGTAGACCGGCACCGCGGTGCAGGCATCCCCCTGCTTCGCCATGTAGGGACAGACCCCGCCGAAATTGACGGCCGTCGTCGCCTCGCCAACGCTCGAGTCGATGATCTTGTAGCGGCGGCGGTTCTCGGTGACCTGCGCGGTCTCCTCCTTCGTCCCGTAGCAGCTCGAAATGAAATTCCGCATGATCGCGCTGATGTCGCGGATGTTCGAGTCTGAGAAATCGAGCAGGAACTGGCGGGCAATCTCCCCCAGCTCCTTCGCCGAGTTGTGCACCGAGACGTCGATCGAGCCCGTGACGTTCTGCGAGTAGGACTTCGCGCCGCCCGGGTACCCGAACCGCTCCGTCACCTTCAGCGACAGCGTGACGTCGACCGGCGTCGCGAGACTGTCGGGGGCGCGCCACGCCACCTTCGCTCCGGTGCCGGTGAAGGTGCCGACGCTTGCGGTCCACTCGTATTCGAGATCCGCGGGCGCCGTCTCCTCGTCGGTCACGGCCGCGGTGACGTCAATCGTCTCGCCGAGGTCGGCGAACGCGGCGGGCTCTTTCGGGCGGCGGCCCTGAGCTTTGATCGAGCCAATCACCGGCAGCGCGTTGGCGGGCGCCGGCGGGGTGACGGTCGGCGGCGGCTGGGTGACGGAGCCCGGGCCGCTCGGCGACCCCCCGCAGGCCGCCAGCGCCAGGGCCGTGACCCCGGCGGCAAACCACGCCGCAACCGCGCGGCGCATCATCGTGCCGCGGCCTCCGAACCGGCCAGCGCGGCCGCCTCGCGGATTTCCCGGATGACGTAGATCGGCTTGTTCTGCGACTCGTGGTACGTCCGCGCCTGCATCTCGGCGAGCAGCCCGAGCGTGACCAGCTGCACCCCGGTGAAGACCAGCAGGATCCCGAACAGCAGCAGTGGCCGGTTGCCGATCGACTCATACCCGAAGAGCCGCATCCACGCGAGCCAGCCGCAGATCGCCGTGCCGGCGAGCCCCATGATGAAGCCGAGCAGCCCGAAGATCTGCAGCGGACGGGTCGAATAGCTGATCAGGAACTTGACGGTGAGCAGGTCCAGCACCACCCGGATGGTCCGCGAGATCCCGTAGTTCGAGGTGCCGTGGCGGCGCGCGCGGTGGTTGACCACCTGCTCCTCGATCGTCACCCCCATCTCGCTGGCGATCGCCGGCAGGAAGCGGTGCATCTCGCCGTAGAGCTTCATCGGCTTGACCACCTCGGCGCGGAACACCTTCAGCGAGCAGCCGTAATCGTGCAGCTTGACGCCGGTCGAGACCGAGATGATGGCAGTTGGCGATCATCGACGGCAGCCGGCGGTTGATGAACGGGTCCTTCCGATCCTTGCGCCAGCCGGCGACGATGTCGGGTCCGCGCTCGGCGGTCTGAACCATCGCCGGAATGTCGCGCGGATCGTTCTGCAGGTCGCCATCGGAGGTGACGATGAACCGGCCGCGGGCGTGGGCGAACCCGGCGGCAAACGCCGCGGTCTGGCCGAAATTGCGGCGGAACCGGATCACCCGCAGCCGCGCGTCAATCGCCTGCAGCGCGGCGAGCTGCGCGAACGTATCGTCGGTGCTGCCGTCGTCGATGACGATGATCTCGTAGGGCCGGCCGAACCCTTCGAGCACCGCCGTCAGCTCCCGATAGAGCTCCGCCACGCTCTGCGACTCGTTGCGCATCGGGATGACGACGGAGATCTGGGGAACCATCTTGTCCAAGGCTAAACGACTGATTGTAGGGGGCTTCCCTGCCCTCAGTCAACGCCGCCAGGGGCCGCGCCGCGCCGCCGGCGGCGATACCAGATCCAGGCCGCCCCGAGGACGAGCGCGGCAATCGCCAGCCCGACCGACACTGGGCGGGTGTTGTCGCGCACGAATTGCGCCGCCCGCTCGCCGTACCAGAACGCCAGCAGCGCCTCGCCGAAATAGCGGATGCCACGGCCGATCGTCACCGCGAGCAGGAAGTCGACCGGGCGGACGCCGGCGACGCCGGCGGCCAGTACGAAGAGCTTGAACGGCGCCGGGGGCGGCAGGAGCGACGGAACCAGCACGGCCAGCAGGCCGTAGCGGCGGAACACGCCGAGCGCGCGGTCGACGTGCTCGCTCGCTGAAGCGGCGCCGCAGGAACGCCTCGCCTCCCTTTCGTCGCCACCATGAACAGCACGAAGCAGCCGGCCACCGAGCCGAGCGTCGCCAGCAGGGCGTAGTAGAGCACGCGCCCCGTGTGCGCGGTCACCAGCCAGACGATCAGCAGATCGACGACTTCGGGAAACGACAGGAACGACGAGTCGAGGAACGCGATCAGGAACAGGCCCGGGCCGCCCAGCGCCAGGGCGAAGCCCTGCACCCACGCGACAAAACGCTTCATTGCGCTGAGTGTAGACTAAGAAACGCTCTGGCCACCACGCCTCCACCCGTCCGCGATGCCCCCTCGACGTTTCCCCGCCCGGCGGCGCGGCCCGCCGCCGCCGTGTTCGGGCTCGCGGCCGCGCTCGTCGGCCTCGGCGCCGCGCTGTTCTATGCCCATGCCGGCCTGACGCTCAGCCACTACGACGCCCGCGCCCATCTCGTTGTCGCCCGCCGCATCTTCGACAGCCTGACGCCAGGCTGGCAGCAGATCGGCGCCGTCTGGCTGCCGCTGCCGCACCTGCTCGAACATGCTGCCGGTCCAGATCGACTGGCTCTACCGCACCGGCGCCTCGGCGGTGGCGCTGTCGGTGGCATGCACGGCGCTCGCGGCCTGGGCGCTTGCCTCGCCTCATTCTGCGTGGCTACTCGGCTCAGCAGAGCGGCGGCTGTCGCGGCGGCCGCGCTCTTCGTTCTCAATCCCAACGTGCTCTACCTGCAGAGCACGCCGATGACCGAGCCGCTGCTCTTTGGGACGACGATGGTGGCGCTGATGCTGACGGCGGCATGGATCGAGTCGGGGCGCAATGCGGTGGCCCGCCGCGGCCGGCGGCGCTGGCCGCGGCCTGCCTGACGCGCTACGAGGCCTGGCCGATCGCCGCCGCCACGGTCGCACTGACGGCGGCGGTCCTGTTGCGCCGCGGCGTCCGGCCGGGTCAGGCGATGCGTGCCTGCCTGGCGCTGTCCGCCTGGCCCGCCCTCGCGATCGTGCTCTTCCTGATCAACAGCCGGTGGACGGTTGGGGCCTGGTTCGTGAGCAGCGGATTCTTCCTCGCCGAGAACACCGCCGCGCTGGGCCACCCGAGCGTCGCCCTCGAGCAATTGCGCGACGGCCTGTATCTGGTCTCGGGCAGCGGGCTGGTCTGGTCGGCATACGCCGGAGCCGTTCTGACGATGATCGCGTTCGTCCGGTCGCGGGAGCGGGCGCTGCTCGTCCTGGTCCTGGCGCTGGCCGGCGCAGGCGCGCTGCCGTGGTCCGCCTATCTGCAGGGCCACCCGTTCAGAATCCGCTACGACGTGCCGCTCGTCGCCGCCGCCGCGGCGCTCGCGGGAACGGGCATCGCCCTGCTCCACCGCCGGCTGCGCCCGCTGGCGGCCGCCGCGGTCATCGCCGTTGCGCTCGTGCAATCGCCGCCGCTCGATCGCACCGCGCCGATGGTCGTCGAAGCGCAGCGCGAGGCCCCCAGCCAGGCCGGACGGATGGCGGTGACGGCCTACCTCACCTCCCATCGCGATCACGGGACGATCATGATGAGCATGGGTTCGCTCGGACACTACATGCAGGACCTCTCGCTGCAGGGTTTCCACATCCGCGATTTTCTGCACGAAGGCAACGGCGACCTGTGGAATTTCGCGATGCAGGACCCGCACGGCCTGGCGGCCTGGATCGTTATCGAGGAGCGCGCCGAGGGGGGCGATGCGCTCTGGCGCGAGGCGCGCCGCCGCCCCGACTTTCTCCGCGGCTACACGCGCGTCGCCGAGGGAGGGGGGGTGGGGCTTTATCGGCGTACTTCGACAGGTTCTACAGGGTTCGGCGGGGTTCCGCAGGGTTCGCAGGGGTTCTACAGGGTTCGACGGGGTTCCGCAAGGTTCTACGGGGTTCGGTTCTGCGGGTTCGCGGGGTTCTATTAGGTTCGACCGAGTTTCGCAAGGTTCTACAAGGTTCGGTTCTGCGAGTTCGCGGGGTTCTACCAGGTTCAACCGAGTTTCCGCAGGGTTCGACGGGGTTCGGTTCTGCGGGTTCGCGGGGTTCTACTTGGTTCGACCAAGTTCCTCGGGGTTCGGCGCGGCTCGGCCCCAGACGTTCGCGGGGAAGTGGAGCGAGCCATCGCACCGAACCCGGTAAAACCCCGAGGGTCGAACCTAGAACCCGGTCGAACCGAACCTAGTAGAACCGCGTAGAACCGAACCCGGTAGGACCGAACCCGGTAGAACCCGTAGAACCCTGAAGAACTCAGTCGAACCCTCTTTAACCGGTAGAACCCCGTAGAACCGAACCCCGGTGAACCCCGTAGAACCCTGCAGAACCCAGTAGAACCCTTCTTAAAAGCGGAAGTGCAGCGTGACGGCGGCGTTCCAGCCGCCGAGGTCGATCTTGTCGCCGAGGAGGCGCGACTGTGCCGGCTTGGTGTCCCCTTCCGCGCGCTGGTAGCGCACTTCGCCGCCAACGTCCATCATCTCGCCGAAGGGAAAGCGGACGCCGCCGAGCACGACCGGGCCGTAGGCCGTACCATCGGCCAGGTAGCGATCGCGGAAGATCGAGCTGTCCTGGAAATCGACGAACTCCCCGATCTCACTGTAGTGCCAGCGGAACGCGCCGAATCCGGCGCCGACGTAGGGCTCGACGCTGCCCCGGCCGGCCGGGAGGAAGCGCACCGTTGCGGTCAGCGGGACGACGCGCAGTTTGAGGTCCTGGGCGATCTCCGATCCGTTGGCGTTCACGGAACTGCGGTAGACGCTCGGCACCGACCGCTGATAGAACCCGGCGCTGACCCCGGCCTCGAGAAAGTCGCCGAGCCCGACGAGCCACTCGCCGTTGAACGTCGGCCCCTTGAAGTCGCCGATGTTGAACACCAGCGAGTCGAGGTCGGCGAGCAGCACGTCGCCGGCGACGCGGCTGCTCTCCCCCTTGGGGATGAACCCGCCGACGGTCACGCCGATCGCCTGGTGGAGGTCCGAGGCCCCGCCGCCGCTGACGCGGTGGATCTGAGCCTGCGCCGGCGCGGCCGCACAGAGCGTCACCCCGATCGCGGCCCCTATCGACCAACCCACACTCTGCCGCCACATACGTTTCATCATGAAAGAGCTCCGTTTCGTGGGGCCACCGCGTGCAGGGCCCTGTCCAGTCGGGTTGTTGAGGAGCATGAACCTTGCCAGGCCAGGGCCGTCTCACGCTCCGGAAACACGGGGGAAAAGCGCCCGTGGCTGTCTTACCAGGGTGTCAGACCGTCCTCTCGAGTGGAAGAGATGCCTGGAAGAGATGCCTGGAAGAAATGCGTGGAAGAGATGCAGGCAAGAATGCGGGGAAGAATCAGGGGAAGAGATGAGGGAAGAAAGCCGGGGGCCAGGAGCGAAGCGGGGGGACGAACGGGAGGACGCAGCCGTCAGCGGACCGCCACCTCAGGGCTGCTTGCGTTCAAATGCGTCGATGACGCCAAGCATCGCGCCGTGGACCTGTCCGTTGGTGGCGACGACGCTGCCGCCGCGCGAGCTGTACGGGCCGACCGCGGAGATCGGTGACCCGTGCCGCCGGCCTCCTGGACGATCAGCGCGCCTGCCGGCCATGTCCCAGGGATGCAGCTTCTGCTCCCAGAACCCGTCGAACCGGCCGGCCGCCACATAGCAGAGATCGAGCGCCGCCGAGCCCAGCCGGCGGACGGCCCGGGCCACTGCCGAGGAACTCAGTGAACATGCCCGACCAGCTCGACCGCGATTCCTGCTGCACGCTGTAGGGAAAGCCGGTGCAGAGCAGCGAGTCGATCAAGGTGCTGGCATTCGACACCCGCAGCGGCGCGCCGTTCAGCCACGCGCCCTGGCCGCGCTCGGCGGTGAACAGCTCGCGCCGGGTCGGGTCGAAGACCGCGGCGACCACCGGCACCCCGTCGATTTCGAGCGCCAGCGACGAGCAGAAGATCGGCAGGCCGTGCGCGTAGTTGGTGGTGCCGTCGATCGGGTCGAAGACCCAGCACGTGGCCGGCGGTCGATTCGACGGTCCGCCGTGGCTCGATACTCCTCGCCGAGCACGACGTGTCCGGGAAAGCGCTCGGCGATCAGCGCGCGGAAGTCGCGCTCGATCTCCAGATCGATGTCGGTGACGAGGTCGATCGCCCCCTTCTTGTCGACGCGCAGTCGGCGCCGCCGAAACGGGCCATCTGCACGCGGCCGGCGTGCATGGCCGCCTCGATGGCCGTCGCGAGGAAGACGGGCGGGATCGACTCAGGCACCGCGGCAGCCAGCTTCTTGACCATCCGGACTTCCATGCCGCCGCCGGCGCCGCGCTGCAGCATCGACGTCGTCCATGAAGCTGCGCATGAAGAAGATGCCGCGGCCGCTCGACTTGAGGAGGTTCTCCGGGGCCAGCGGGTCGGCGACTTCCTCGCGGCTCGAACCCCTCCCCCTCGTCGACGACGCGGACGATCAGCTCGCCGGGGCGCGGCGGCCGGGCGAAGGTGAACTCGACGGTCACCAGCTTGTCGGGGTCCTCGCGGTTGCCGTGCTTGATGGCGTTGATGACCGACTCGCGCACGGCGACGCCGATCCAGTGGACGGTGTCTTCGTCCAGGCCGGCGAGCTGGCCGATGTGATCGCTGACGACCTGCACGAGATCCAGCATCTCGAAGTTGCTGTGGATCTGCAGCCGGACCGTGCCGCCTCGACTCAGCATGCGAGACACGCGGTCGCCGGCGCCGTGAAGCGCCGGGCGCGCACGAGGGACGGTAGGCACACGGGCTGAAGCGCACGCGAATCAGCTACATACTAAACCGGATCAGATGGAAATTGCGAATGCTATAGTGCGGCAATGCTCCGCGCGACCGCCGATACGCACACCGTGTCAGCCGGCCCGACCGCGCCGCCGGACGCGTTCGCGTCCCGGGCGACAAGTCCATCTCGCACCGCTACGCGATGCTCGGCGGCGCTCGCCGACGGCGAGTCCACGATCAACGGCTACTCGCCCGGGGCGGACTGCGCCGCGACGCTCGCCTGCCTGCGTGCGCTCGGGCGTCGACGTCCGCGCCGCCGGCCCCGCCGCACTCGTCATCGACCGGGCGCGGCGTCGCGCGGCTTGCGGCCGGCGCGCGCGCCGCTCGACGCCGTCAACTCCGGCACGACGATCCGGCTGATGTCCGGGATTCTCGCCGCGCATCCCTTCACGACGACGATCGGCGGGGACGCGTCGCTCGTAGCGGCGCCCGATGCGCCGGATCATCGAGCCGCTGACGCGGATGGGCGCGCGCATCGAGGCGGTCAACGACCGGGCGCCGCTGACGATTGCCGGCGGCGGCCTGCACGGCATCGTCTACGAGCCGGCCGTGCCGAGCGCCCAGGTCAAGAGCGCCGTGCTCCTCGCCGGCCTGCACGCCGCCGGCCCGACGCGCGTGCATCGAGCCGGCCCCGACGCGCGACCACACCGAGCGCGCCTTCGCCGAGTTCGGCGTCCACGTCGTCACCGCCGGACCGGCGATCGAGATCGAAGGGGGCCAGCGGCTGGCGCCGCGTCGCCTGACGGTGCCGGGCGACATCTCCGGCGCCACCTTCTGGATGGCGCTGGCCGGCGGCACCCCCGGCTCCGCCATCGACATCGAGGGGGTCGGCCTGAATCCGTCCCGCACCGCGTGCTCGAGATCGTTCGAGCGCGCCGGCGTCGCCGTCGCGTCGGACCGTCGATGTCGAGCGGCGCCGGCGAGCCGGTCGGGACGCCTGCGGTGTCTCGGCCGCGGCGATGCGGAGCTTCACGATCGAGCCGGCCGACGTGCCGGCGGTCATCGACGAGATTCCGGCGCTCGCGGCGCTGGCCGCGATGATGCCGGAAGGCCAGACGCTGACCGTCCGCGGCGCCGCCGAGCTGCGCGTCAAGGAAAGCGACCGGATCACCGCCCTTGCCGCCGGCTTCCGCGCCATGGGCGCGGGTGTCGACGAGTACCCCGACGGCTTCACGCTGCGAGGCGCGGCCGCTCACCGGCGCGGTCGGTCGATGCCGCGGCGACCACCGCCTGGCGATGGCCTTCGCGATCGCCGCGACGCGCGCCGCGGCCCCGACGACCATCACTCGGCGCCTCCGCGGTCGATGTGTCCTATCCCGGCTTCTTCGACGAGCTCGACCGGCTCACCCGCGGTGACGGCCGATAAGATCTACCTCGTCGGGTTCATGGCGGCGGGCAAGACGACCGTCGCGCGGGCGCTGGCGGCGCGGCTCGGCTGGCGCGCCGAGGACATCGACGAGCTGATCGAAGCCCGCGAGCGGCGGACCGTCGCCGAGATCTTCGCGCGCAGCGGCGAGCCGTACTTCCGGGCGCTCGAGCGCGATATCCTGCAGCTGCTGCTCCCGCTGCGCCACGTCGTCGTCGCCACCGGCGGCGGCACCTTCGTGGACCCCGACAACCGGGCGGCGATGAACCTGGACGGCGTCTCGGTCTGGCTCGACGTGCCGTTCGAGGAGGTCCTCGCCCGGCTCCCGGCCGACGGCCGCCGGCCGCTGGCCGCCGACCGCGCCCAGATGGAGCGCCTGTTCGCCGTCCGCCGCAGCCGGCCTACGCGCAGGCCCACCTTCAGCGTCGACGCCCGCGGCGCGCGCGCCGAGGAGGTCGCCGAGCGCATCGTCGAAGCATCCTGGGATGGAGCGTCACCGCTGTACCGAGCTGCCATGCGGTATCTGATTCTCTCCGACATCCACGCCAACCTCGACGCGCTCGACGCCGTGCTCGCCGCCGCCGACGGCACCTGGGACCGCCTGCTCGTCCTCGGCGACCTGGTCGGCTACGGCGGCGAACCGAACGGCGTCATCGATCGGCTCCGCGGCCTCGATCCGCTGCGGTCATCCGCGGCAACCACGACAAGGCGGCCTGCGGCATCGACGACGGCAGCAACTTCAACCAGTCGTGGCGCGGACCGCGGCGCCACTGGACCGGCGAGGCCCTGACCGCGGCCAACCGCGAGTACCTCCGCGCGCTGCCGGCGGGCCCGGTCCTGATCGACGACCTGGTCGAGATCTGCCACGGCGCGCCGTTCGACGAGGACCACTACATCTTCGACGAGCGACGACGCCCAGCGCGCGCTGGAGACGTCGAGCCGGCAGCTCTGCCTGTTCGGCCACACCCACCTGCCGGCAATCTTCAGGAGCGCATCGCCGCGGAGGGCGGAGGTGGACTGCGCCGCGCCGGACAGCGCGGCCGACAGCGAGCTCCTCTTCAAGGTTGACGTCCGCTATCTGGTGAATGCGGGGTCGGTCGGGCAGCCGCGCGACGGCGACCCGCGCGCGGCTTTTGGCGTCTATGATGCGGCGCGGCAGGTGCTGCAGCTGCGCCGCGTTGTTTATCCCGTCGAGCAGGCGCAGCGCCGGATCATCGACGCCGGCCTCCACCCGAGCCTGGCCGCCCGGCTGGCGGTCGGGCGCTAGGCTGCGCCGCCGCCTTTGCGCTGGGCCCGCTCCTCGCGGCGCCGGAGCTCGGCGGCGAACGCATCCTGGGCGGCGCGCGACCCGAGAATCCATCCAATTACCACTCCGACGAGCAGGACGGAGGGGATGAAGATGAAGTGCGCCGACGTCATGTTGCGAGAATTCACCGCCGCGCACCCGCCTCGATTCTGCCGGCTGACCTCCGCGAGCTCCCGCTCGACCCGGCCGAGGCGCTGCCAGATCGACCAGAGATAGCCGAACACCAGCAGCCATGCGACCGCGTAGGCGCCGATGACGAGTGGAGCGGCCGGCAGCTGCTCGCGCGCCGGCAGGTCGCCGGCCGGCACGAACCCGGCCGGCGGCTCCGGCGGCTGCTGCGCCGCGGCGAGCGGCGGCAGGGCGAGCGCCGCCAGCAGCGCCAGCAAGGCCATCCAGGCGCGGCGCCGCCGCAGAGGGCGGGTCAGGCTCATCACGGTCTTCGACATCATCGTCAGTCCTCGATTGCCAGAAACAGCGTTTCGAGCTCGGCGCGGCGGCGCTCGAGGCGGACGCGCGCGGCGAGCAGCAGGCCATAGAGGCCCATGAAGGCGAGCGCGCACAGCAGGAACGGCCGCCCCATCTCGGGCTGGAGCGTCATCACCACGGTCGTTTTCGGATGCACCGTCCGCCACATGTTGACCGACCAGTAGACGAACGGCACGTTCGCCATTCCGAACAGCGCGACTACCGCCGACAGCTTTTCAGAGCCGGCGCCGCCATATTTCCGGAGCAGCAGGTAAGCGACGAAGATCAGCCACATGCACCAGCGCCGAGGTGAGCCGCGCATCCCACTGCCACCAGACGCCCCACGCCTTGCGCCCCCACAGCGGACCGGTGATCAGGCCGATCGTGCCGAACAGCACGGCCAGCTCCGCGGCCGCCTGGGCGACGCGATCCGCCGCCGGCCGGCCGCCGAACAGATACACCGCGCCGCCGTGCCGCAGACCAGCGCCGAGCTGAACATCACCATCCACGACGGCACGTGGAAATAGAAGATCTTCTGCACCAGCCCCATCGTCGATTCGTAGGGGGCGCGGTCGATCGCGAACGGTGCGTAGGCGAACATCGCCGCGACGATCACCGCCGCCGGCAGGAACAGTTTTCTCATCGTCATTCCGTCATCGCCGGCTCGAACGTCCAGAGCGCCAGTGTAATGAACACCACGTCGAAAAACGCCAGCATCGACAGCCACACGGTCGCCATCGGCAGGTCGACATCGGCCTGGCAGCAGCGCGGCGGTGCCGCGCACCCCGGCGATAATCACCGGGATCGTGATCGGATACAGCAGCACCGGCAGCAGCACGTCGCGGCTGCGCGCGCGGCCGAGCATCGCCGCGAACAGCGTGCCGACGGCGGCAAAACCGGTCGTCCCGGTCACCAGCAGCCCGCGCCATCAGCAGCGGGTGGGCGAACACCGGCGCCTGGAACATCAGCGCGACAAGCGGCACGATGACCGCCTCGACCACGGCGAGCAGCAGCGAGCACGCCGGCGAGCTTGCCGAGGTAGAGCGCGGGGCGATCGACCGGCGCCATCAGCAGCGCGCGCATGGTCTCGCTCTGCCGCTCGCGCTCGAAAGTGCGGCCGAGCGCCAGGGTTCCGGAAAAAGCAATGGCGATCCAGAGGATGCCGGCGGCGGCGCCATCCACCGCGCCGGCCGTCGCGGACGAACCCGAACGCGAACACCAGCACGCACGACACCGCGAAGAACAGTGTGGTGTAGACAATCTCGCGGCTGCGCACCTCGATCAGCAGGTCCTTGCGAACCACGAGCCACACGGTGCGCAGGAACATGACCTACGCCGCTCCCCTCGCAGGCGGCGCGATAGCGCTCCCGCAGCGGCGCCGCCCCGTCCGGCAGCATCCGTCAGCGCGGCCGCCGCGCAGCATCACGGCGCGGTCCACCAGCCCTTCAATCGTTTCGAGGTCGTGAGTGGTCACCAGCACGATGCAGCCGGCCGATCGCAGCGTGCCAAGACGCTCCCGCAGCATCGTCGTCGCGGCGTCGTCCAGGCCGGTGAAGGGCTCGTCGAGCAGAACGAGGCGCGGCTCGTGGAGCAGCGCACGCTCGAGCGCCAGCCGCTGCCGCATGCCGCGCGAGAAGCGGCCGACCGGGTCGTCGCGACTGGCTGAGGCCGGCGCGTTCGAGCGCGGCCGGCACCCGCGCGTCGAGATCGGCGAGACCATAGAGCCTGCCGAAGAAGCGTCAGGTTCTCGGCGGCCGACAACTCAGGGTAGACGTAGAGATCGTGGCCGAGCACGCCGATGCGGCCGCGCAGCGCCGGGCCGGCCGTGCGCATGGTGTCTGCGCCGTAGCGGATCTCCCCGGACGACGGGGTCAGCAGCGTCGCCGCCATCGCCAGCAGGGTGGACTTGCCGGCGCCGTTCGGGCCGAGCAGGGCGACGACTTCACCCGCCTCGCAGCGGAGCGAGATGCGGTTCAGAACCCGGCGCCGGCCGAAGTGGCGCGAGACGTCGGTGAAGGCGAGCGTGGTGAAGTCGGCGGGCGGGCGGGGCGGCATCGGCGCTACGCGGCCGCTTCCCCGTCGAGCTCCGCGTAGAGGCGCTCGAGCGCAGCCACCAGCTCGCGGCGGCGCTCCGCGTAGCGGTCCGGGGCAACCGCGCCGGCGCGATGCTGTTCCTCGAGGGCAGTCAGCTCGGCAAACGCGCGATCGCGCTTTGCCTCGAGCCGACGGCGGCGGTCGGCTTCATCCGCGGTCAGCGGCCGCGCCCGGAGGACCGCCCAGGTCCCCGCCGCGAGAATCAATCCCGCCAGCGCCAGCGCGAGATTGCGCGGCCACAGCGGCTGATGCGGCAGCCCCGAGAACGAGAGTGTGATGGCGCTTCCCGCCGCGACAGCGGGCCCCTTCGCGACGATGAACGTCTGGTCCTGGACCGGCATCTCGCGGTGCTCGGCGATCTGCGGTGAGGTCACCGTCATCGCCCCGACCTTCTGCGCCATCAGGCTGAACTGGCTGAGGGCGGCCGGCAGCTTCTGCTCGAAGGTGAGCGTCGCACCGGAGATCGGCATGGAGTAGCCGAACTGGAGCAGCGTCGAGCCGGGAGGAAACGGCCCCGCCGCCGTTACCCGCGTGCCCGCGACGGTGAGCTGCGACGCCGAGGCCTGCAGCGCGCCGGCCCCCTGGGCGTTGGCCGGCAGCTCGAAGACCAGCGGCACCCTGGGCTGGACCGCCGCGGCGGCCGGATTCACGACTTCAAGGAGATTGAAAACACTCAGCGCCTCGTCGGCCATTTCGACGACGAAGCGCGACTGGCTGCCGAGCGTGACCGCGCCGGTTTCGACGGGGCCTGAAGGCGCGGCCGGGGTCGCGCCCGCAGGGCCGCCGTCCTGGCCAAGGCCCGCGACCAGCGCGACCCGGACGCCGCCCGAGGCGGGCACCGCGAACGGCTGGGATTCGAGGCGCTCGCCGTCGACGACGGTCGCGGCCATCACCGTGGTCCCTGGGGCCAGACCTGGAAACTCGGCGCGCCCCTGCGCGTCGGTGGTGGCGCTCATCGGCCGGCCCGCGCCCGACAGCTCGACCTGCTGCCCGGCGATGACGTTCGTCATCGCGCCGCGCACCACGCGGACGGTGACGGTGCCGACCGGCAGATCCCCGACGGGCAGAGGCCGGCCCGCCATCTGCCTGGGGTCGGGCATCTGGGCGCGCGCCACGACGGTCGCGCCACCGAGCGCGGCGGCGGCGACCATCAGGACGGCGGCGATCCGAAGCAGCCCGGACCTCATGCCGAGATGTCCAGCGCCGTGCCGCAGCGCTTGCAGAAGGCGGCGTCGGCATCGTTGGCGGTGCCGCAGGCCGCGCAGGCCGGAGCCGCGGTGCGGGTCGGAGCCGCGGCCGCAAACGCAGGTTCGGAACGCTCCGGCGCCGCGGCGGTCCCCTCGTCGGCCGATGCGACGGCGCCGGGCCGGCCGGCGGCGCCAAGCGCCCGCGTCACGAGGCGCGCGCTCAGCTCGCGCTCGATCAGCTCGCGATAGCCGGAGCCCCCCTCGTCGAGCCTGCTTGATCAGCATCATCGCGCGCGCCCGCAGCCGGCCGCACATCTCATCGAAGTCCCGCGGCGAGAGCTTGCCCATCGCCCGATCGAACTCGAGCTCCTTGAGCGACCGCAGCACCAGCGCCTTCTCGCGCTCGAGCGCGGCGCGCGCGCGGTCGGACTGGCGCTGACGGCGAACGCCGTATCGCGCGCGGTCAGCGGCGCGAGCATGCGGTAGAACCCCTGCCGCCGCGCCACCTGCGGCGCCAATCGTCAGGCTGATGAAGAATCAGGTGCTCGGGGGCCGACTGGCGCGACATGATCACCGCCACGGTCGCGGCGACCAGCGAGGCGAGCACGAAGAAGTGCCACGGCCGGAAGCCGGCGTCCTGCCCTCGCCTGGGGCGGGGCGTCGGGACGGCCAGGGACAGCCGGCGCGGCCGGGACGGCGCGCGCTTAATCGAGGTCGCGGAGCTCATCGTCCAGTCTCGACTGCAGATCGGGATCGGCGCCGCTCTCGGGGCGGCACGGTCGCGGCGCCGCGGCGCTCGTCGGCAGGCGCGACCACTTGAACGCCGCGAATCGCGATCACTGGCGGCCCCGGTCGCGCCGATCAGATACGGGAACAGCCAGGCCAGCCGGTTGAAGCCCTTGTCGACCGGCGACGAGCAGGATTCCTGGCCGCCGAACTCCTGGATGAAGGCCGCGATGACCTCGTCGTGGTCCTTGCCTTCGTCAGGCACTGCTGCATCTTCGCGCGTCTGCGCCGCGTGCTCCGCCGCCAGTTCGGCAGTGCACTCGCCGATGCGCCAGCGACCGCAGGTGCCGCAGGTGCAGATGATCTCGCCTTCGAGCTGCCGCTTCGAGCTGCGCGACGCTGGCACCGCGCTCACGGCGACGGGTCTCGCCGGTGCTGCGCGCGGATCGACGGCCGCCGGCCAGCAGCAGCAGCAGGAGCAGCAGCGTCGTCGTCGCGGCGCGCACGCCGGCACCTTCGCGCCGCGCGAACGCGAACGCCGTTTCCGGCAGCAGCGCCAGGCCGGTGCCGAGCGCCATCACGCCGAAGCCGAACCAGATCCAGTTGACCAGCGGGTTGATCGTGACCGCGTAGGTCGCGCGTCTGGGTCGCGACGTCGTAGCCGCGCCAGCACCACGTAGAGGTCCTCGCCAGGCGCGCGGCGGATCGCCACCTCGGTCGTCGGCTCGTCCTCGTGCTTGTTGAAGAACCACCGCGCCGGCTGCAGCTCGCCGAGCACCTTGCCGTTCTCGCGTGACGGTGACGTGCCCGGTGACCATCTGCTTCTGCGCGTCGTCGTCACCCGCAGCGCGTCGTGGCGGACCGTGAAGCTGCCGACCGTGACTCTGCTGCCCCGGCTTGAGCAGCACCTGCTCTTCCTGCTTGAAGCCCTGCCCGGCGAAGCCGAGGAACATCAGCACGATGCCGACGTGGACGATGTAGCCGCCGTAGCGGCGCTGCGATCGCGCCGACCAGGCCGATCATCGCCGTCAGCAGATCCGTGCCGGTGGCGCCCTTGCGCACGAGCGCGCCGCGCACGAACTCCTGGCCGATCGTGACCGTCGACGAACGCGCACAGCGCGAAGCAGATGCCGCTGCGCCCAGACCCGGACGCCGAAGCGCGGCGAGCGCCGCCGCCGGTCACGACCGCCGCCACCGATCGGCCACAGGAACTGCTGCGACCAGGTTCGTGACGGTCGACTTGCGCCACGCCAGCAGCGGGCCGATGCCGGTCAGCAGCAGCAGCATCAGGCCGATCGGCAGCATCCACTTGTTGAAGAACGGCGGACCGACCGTGAGCCGCTCGCCGGTCACCGCCTCGCTCAGCGTCGGGAACATCGTCGCGAACAGGACGAAGAACGCCGAGAACAGCAGGATCCAGTTGTTGGCGAGGAACGCCGCCTCGCGCGACACCCACGAGTCGAGCTCGTGGCGCGGCGCGCAGCAGCGGCAGCCGGTAGATGACCAGCCCGAAGCTGACGATCAGGATCGCGACCATGAAGATCGTGAACAGCAGCGCCAGCTCGTGGTCCTCGCCGAAGGCGTGCACCGACTGGACGACGCCCGGAGCGCGTCATGAAGGTGCCGAAGATCGTCAGGAAGAACGTCATGATGACGAGCGTGACGTTCCAGACCCGCAGCATGCCGCGCCGCTCCTGGACCATCACCGAGTGCAGGAACGCGGTCGCCGTGAACCACGGCAGCAGGCCGGCGTTCTCGACCGGATCCCAGCCCCAGAAGCCGCCCCAGCCGAGCTCCTCGTAGGCCCAGAGCATGCCGAGCGTGAGGCCGAACGACAGGAACAGCCAGCCGATCATCGTCCAGCGCCGCACCGCGCGCAGCCACGAGTCGTCGAGGTGGCCGGTGATCAGCGCCGCCATGCCGAACGCGAACGGGATCGTCATCGCCGACGAAGCCGATGTAGAGCGACGGCGGATGGATCGCCATGTAGAAGTTCTGGAGCAGCGGGTTCAGCCCCTTGCCGTCGGCCGGCGCCGCGGTCAGGTAGGTCGCGAACGGGTTGTTGTGCACGACCATCAGGAACAGGAAGAACATCTCCACCGAGGCGATCGTCGCGACGACGTAGGGAATCAGCTCGCGGTGGCGCTCGCGGTTGACGTGGACCGCGATCGCGCCGAAGATCGACGAGCAGGAACACCCAGAACATGATCGAGCCGTCGAGCCCGCCCCAGTACGACGTGATCTTGTAGAACAGCGGCTGCGCGGTGTCGGAGTAGCGCTGGACGTACTTGATCGGCGTAGTCGTTGGTGACGAACGCGTGGACCATCACCGCCGACGCGACCGTCATCAGCGCCGCGACCAGATAGAAGGCGCCGATGCCGCTCTCGACCAGCCGGCGCGATCGCCGCCGCGCGCCGGCCACCGACACGGCGATGGCATACGCAGCAGACGACGAAGCTGGCGAGCAGGAGGAAGTTGCCGAGGCTGGGCATGATCAGGCTACCGGGAACAGTCGCCTTGCCGGCCTCGTACTTCGACGGGCACTTCGCCATCACGCCGTTCGGACTCGACGCGAACCCGTGCGGGCCGAGCTGTCCCTTGAGCACGACCTCGGAGCCGCTCTTGAAGGTGTCGGGGACGATGCCGGTGTAGCTGGCCTGCACGATCACCGCCCCGTTGCTCTGGACCTGGAACCGGTATTCAAGCGTGTCCGGCTTGGCGAGAATCGACTTGTCGACGACGTAGCCGTGCAGCTGGAGGCTTCTTGCCGTGCCACGCGTCCGGGTTGCTCATCACCTCTTCGACGTGCTTGTAGTACTCGGTGCCGTCCCGCAGCGTCGAGTACAGCAGGCCCGCGAAGGCCGAGACGAGAACGACCACCGTGGCGGCAATCTTGAGAGTTTTGGCTTTCATAAGGAGTTCCGGGAATAGACGCCGTCAGAATACTCGTGCGCCGACGAGGCGGGTCAATCGACTTACCGACCTCCGTGAGCAGCCGGTTGACCGCGGCGATCGGCAGGCCGACGACATTCGACCAGGACCCCTCGATCCAGTCGATGAACCGGGCGCCGCGGCCCTGGATGGCGTAGGCGCCGGCCTTCCCGTCGGGCTCGCCGGTCGCGACGTACCATGCGACCTCGGCGTCGCTGAGCGGCTGAACCTGACCCGGGTGGTGATGACGTCCGTCCGCTCCACCCCATCGTGCCTGACGACCACGGCGGTGTGGACGTCGTGGGCGCGGCCGGAGAGCAGCTGGAGCATCCGCGCCGCATCGCCGGCGTCGGCCGGCTTGCCGAGGATCTGGCCGTCGGACGGCGACGACGGTGTCGGCGGCGAGGATGATGCGCCCGGGCCGGGCGCCGGCCGCCACGCGCGCCTTGTCGCGCGCCACCCGAAGGGCATAGGCGGTCGGCATTTCGCCGTGTTGCGGCGTCTCGTCCACGTCCGCCGGAGCCGTCTCGAAGGCGAAGCCGGCCGACGTCAGCAGTTCGGCCCGTCGTGGTGAGGCGGAGGCCAGGATCAGGGACATGGGAGCTGATACTATCGAAGGAAGGGAGCCGGCTTCCAGCTTCCCGCTGCCAGCTTCCAGCTTAGAGCGGGCAGCGGGCGCGCGGAAGCCGGGAAGCGGGAAGCGGGAAGCTGGAAGCTGGTAACGACATGATCCCCCTCCAACACTTCAGTTCCGGCGTCGTCGCCGGGATCGTCCGCCGGCAGCCGCCGTCGAAGGAGCGGACTGCCTTCGCCTGGCAGCTGGCGGTGGGTCCGGCGCTGGCCCGCGCGACGACGGTGGAGCTCGATGCGCAGGGGCTCCTCACCGTCCGCGCCCTCGACACCCGGTGGACCGCCGAACTGGAGCGGGCCCGCGACGCCGTCCTCGCGCGGATGCAGGGTCTGCTCGGTCCTGATGAGATCCGCCGCATCCGGACGCGTCACTCCATGACCGCGGCCCGGCACCGCGTCGGCGTCGCCTCGGCGCCGCGCTCCTGTTAACCCGATCCGGCATCCATCAGCCTGTGAATATGTCCTCCTCCTCCTCATCCTCCTCCTCCTCCTCCATCGTCATCGTCTCCGCGGTTCGCACGCCGACCGGCAAGTTCCTCGGCGCGCTCAAGGATCTCACCGCCACCGAGCTCGGTGCGCTGGTCGTCGCGCGAGGCGGTGGCGCGGGCGGGCATCGATCCGGCGCTGGTCGACGAGTGCATCATGGGCAACGTCATCCAGGCGGGCAACGGCCAGAACCCGGCGCGCCAGGCGGCGCTCGGCGGCGGGCTGAGCGAGCGCGTCGCCGCGCTGACGATCAACAAGGTCTGCGGCTCCGGCCTGAAGGCGGTGATGCTGGCGGCGCAGGGCATCGCCACCGGCGACATCGAGGTCGCGGTTGCCGGCGGCATGGAGTCGATGAGCAATGCCCCGTACCTGCTGCCGCGGGTGCGCGAAGGGCTGCGCATGGGCAACGGCGACGGTCGTCGATTCGATGATCAACGACGGCCTGTGGTGCTCGTTCGAGAACTGCCACATGGGGATGTCGGGCGAGGTCGTCGCCGACACTGTATCACGTCTGCCGCGCCGCCCAGGACGACTACGCGGCGGCGAGCCACCAGAAGGCCGCCGCAGGCGACCCGCGAGGGCTGGTTCCGGGACGAGATTCTTCCGGTCTCCGTGCCGCAGAAGAAGGGGCCGCCGGTCGTCGTCGATCGCGACGAATCGATCCGCGAGGACACCACCGCGGACGCGCTCGCCAACGCTCAAGCCGGCGTTCAAGAAGGACGGCACGCGTGACGGCCGGCAACGCGCCGGGCGTCAACGACGGCGCCGCCGCGGTCGTGGTGATGTCGGCCGCACGGGCCGAGGCGCTCGGCCTCGCGCCGCTCGCCCGCATCGTCGGCCAGGCGACCAGCGGGCTGGCGCCGAAGATGGTGCTGATGACGCCGGTCGAAGCGGTGCGCAAGGTCGCGCGAGCGCGTCGGCTGGCGCGCTGGACGACGTCGACCTCTTCGAGATCAACGAGGCGTTCTCGGTCCAGGCGGTCGCCGTGATGCGCGGAGCTCGGCATCGATCCGGCGCGGGTCAACGTCCACGGCGGCGCAGTGGCGCTCGGCCACGCGATCGGCGCGCAGCGGCGCCCGCGTGCTGACGACGCTGCTCTACGCGATGAAGCGCCGCAACCTGCGCCGCGGCATCGCGGCGCTCTGCCTCGGCGGCGGCAACGGCGTCGCGATGGCGGTCGAGCGGAGCTGAGAGCGGGCAGCGGGAAGCTGGCAGCGGGAAGCGGGTGACGCGGCAACTGGCAACGGCAACTGGCAACTGGCAACTGGCAACTGGCAGCAGCGATGATCAGATCGATCGGCATCGTCGGCGCGGGGACCATGGGCAACGGCATCGCCCAGGTGTTCGCGCAGTCCGGCTTCGAGGTCCTGCTGATCGACACGTCGGGGCCGGCGCTCGAGCGGGCGCGCGCCCAGATCGAGAAGAGCCTCGGCAAGTTCGTCGAGAAAGGGAAACTGACGGCCGCCGACCGCGACGCCGCGCTCGGCCGGCTCTCGACCGGCAGCAGCCTGACGGCGCTTGCCGGCGCCGACTTCGTCGTCGAGGCGATCGTCGAGGATCCGGCCGCGAAGCGCGAGCTGTTCGCGGCGCTCGACCGGCTCACCCGTCCCGAGGTGATCCTCTCGTCGAACACTTCCTCGATCTCGATCACGACCCTCGGCGCCGCGACCGGACGGCCGGCGCAGGTGCTCGGCATGCACTTCATGAATCCGGTGCCGCTGATGACGCTCGTCGAGCTGATTCGCGGCCAGGCGACCTCCGCCGAAGCGATGACCACGGCGGCGGCGCTGTGCACGCGCCTCGGCAAGACCGCCGTCGAGGCGGCGGACTATCCCGGCTTCATCGCCAACCGCATCCTGATGCCGATGATCAACGAGGCGGTGTTCGCGCTGATGGAGGGGGTCGGCACCGCCGAGGCGATCGACAGCGTCATGACGCTCGGGATGAACCATCCGATGGGGCCGCTGACGCTCGCGGATTTCATCGGACTGGATGTGTGCCTGGCGATCATGAACGTCCTCCACGACGGCCTCGGCGACCCCAAGTACCGCCCCTGTCCGCTGCTGAAGCGGATGGTGGCCGCGGGCCAGTTCGGGCGGAAGAGCGGCCAGGGTTTCTACCGTTACTGAGCGCCGGCGGCCGGTACACAATTCCGGTCAAGATGTGCTGAATCGGAACAACGCCGCACAGTCGTCGCGCGGATACCGGTAAAAACGTTAAGAAAACAAGAGATACCGCCGGGGCACGCCGCTTGCGCTTGAGCGCGGCATGCTGACATCTACGGCGGAACTGTCCCTCGACCATTCATCATCGGCGGCGCCCGGCGCTCCGGCCCTCTCGATCCCCGAGCCTCAGGCGCATGCGCCGGTGATGGCGGCGGCCGCGGCGGTGCGCGAGCCGGCGATCAACGCCATGTTCCGGCGGATGTTCGAGCTGAAGTCCTCCGACCTGCACCTGAGCGCGACCATGCCGCCGATGGTGCGCAAGGACGGCGAAATGCGCCGCCTGCACGACGCCGCCGGACCGCTGTCGTCGGAGCTCATCATGCAGCTCCTCAGCGAAATCATGCCCCAGATCAACCGGGCTGAGTTCGAGGCGCGGCACGATACCGACTTCGCCTACGAGATCACCGGCCTGGCGCGCTTCCGCGCCAACGTCTTCAAGGACCGGCAGGGCGCCGGCGCGGTCTTCCGCGTCATCCCCGCCGAAATCCTGACCGCCGAGCAGCTCGGCCTGTCGCCGCACGTGCTGGCGCTCTGCCAGTTGAAGAAGGGGCTGGTGCTCGTCACCGGGCCGACCGGATCGGGCAAGTCGACGACGCTCTGCGCGATGATCGACCACATCAACAAGACCCGCGCCGATCACATCATCACGATCGAAGACCCGATCGAGTTCGTCCACCAGAACCAGAAGTGCCTGCTCAACCAGCGTGAGGTCCACACCCACACGCGGTCGTTCAAGGACGCGCTGCGGGCGGCGCTGCGCGAGGACCCGGACGTGATCCTGGTCGGCGAGCTGCGCGACCTCGAGACGATCGCGATTGCCATCGAGACGGCCGAGACCGGCCATCTGGTGTTCGGCACGCTGCACACCAGCACCGCGGCCTCGACCGTGGACCGCGTCATCGATCAGTTCCCCTCCGACCGCCAGGCGCAGATTCGCGTCATGCTGTCGGAATCGCTGCGCGGCGTCATCGCGCAGACGCTCTGCAAGAAGGTCGGCGGCGGGCGGATCGCGGCGCTCGAAGTGCTGCTGACCAACGGCGCGATCAGCAACCTGATTCGCGAAGGCAAGACGTTCCAGATCCCGTCGATGATGCAGGTCGGGCGCGCGCAGGGCATGGTGGCGCTCAACGACGCGCTCGGCGACCTCGTCAAGAAGGGGCTCATCACCGCGGATGAAGCGCTCGCCCGGGCCGTCGACAAGAACGGCATGAGCACGCTGCTCAAGCGCTAGACCAGTCAGTCACGGGGCGGCCGGCCGCCCCGTGACCTTTTCTTTCCCTCCGGGTGCGCCCGCGGCCTTCCGTGCGGCGCTGCCGGTCGCTTCTCCCCCACCCCTCCGCCGCGCCGCGTAGCACCACGCCGCCAGCGCCACCGGGCCCAGGATCGCCAGCTCCCTCGCCACCGCGCGCAGATTCGACGGCCAGAAGTCCGGCCGCGCGTAGCGCCGCGAAATCGCCAGGAAGAGATCGAGGTGCGAGGCGTAGAACTCGTGGCTGACCGGCCAGAGCGCCATGATGCCGAAGGGCGGGGACGAATCGGCGCCGAGCCAGTCGAGGAGCGTGTGCGTCGCATAAGCGGCCGCGACGGCGGCGGTGACGCGGAGCGGCGCGGCCCGGCGCATGGCGCGGCCGGTGCCTGCCGTTCCCTCCGCACCCATCCTGAGCCACAGCCAGGCCGCGGCCCCCACCAGGACGGCGGCCGCCAGGCTGTGAGTGGGCCCGCGGTGGACGCGCGTCAGCAGGTCCAGATCCGCGGCGGTCGCCGCCACCGCAAACAGCCATCCTTTGCGGAGGCGCCGGCGCGCGTTGCCGGGCGCCGGATCAAACGTCCAGCCGGCGGCCATCCCGGCCAGGGCGTGTCCGAGGGGAGAAGGCATGCGGCTCCTACACTACAGCGCGGATTGGTGCTTTCTGCGTACGGGCCTTGTCGTCCGGTGTGCAGAATCCGCTTTCTCCAGGCCCCTGAGGCGAAAGTCCGAGACGTTCGTAAGCTGTTGACTCACCTACACCTAGGACCGACCACTTTACAGATTTTCGCTTGACTTTCTCCCCGGCACATTCCTAGAATGCAGCTGCTCCATGCTTTCTGTCGGCGCGCCGTGACCTTCCCTGTCATTCGGCTGCCGCATGATGGGGCGACGTCGACGAACACCCACGCACGAGTTATCCACCAGGAGCGTTATGCCGCCAGTTGAAGACCGCAACGACCGTGAGCGCAGCAAGGCCATCGAGATGGCCGTCGGCCAGATCGAGAAGCAGTTCGGGAAAGGCTCGATCATGCGGCTCGGCCAGAAAGACGCCGGGTACACGATCCCGTCGATCTCCACCGGGGCGGTGAGCCTCGATTACGCCCTCGGGATTGGCGGCGTGCCGCGGGGCCGCGTGATCGAGATCTTCGGGCCCGAGTCCTCCGGCAAAACGACCCTGGCACTGCAGGTCATCGCCCAGGCGCAGAAGCTCGGCGGGATGGCCGCCTTCGTCGACGCGGAGCATGCGCTCGACTCCCAGTACGCGGTCAAGCTCGGCGTCGACCTCGAGAATCTGCTGGTGTCGCAGCCCGACAACGGCGAGCAGGCGCTCGAGATCGTCGAAGTCCTGGTCCGCTCCGGCGCCGTCGACGTCGTCGTCGTCGACTCGGTCGCGGCGCTGGTGCCGCGCGCTGAAATCGAGGGGGAAATGGGCGAGGCGCAGATGGGCCTGCAGGCGCGGCTGATGTCGCAGGCGCTCCGCAAGCTGACCGGCGTCGTCTCGAAGTCGAAGACCTCGCTCATTTTCATCAACCAGCTGCGCGAGAAGATTGGCGTCATGTTCGGCAATCCGGAGACCACCACCGGCGGCCGGGCGCTGAAATTCTATGCCTCCGTCCGCATCGATATTCGCCGGATTGGCGCCATCAAGGACGGCGACCAGATCGTCGGCGGCCGGACCCGCGTCAAGGTCGTGAAGAACAAGGTCGCGCCGCCGTTCCGCGAGGCGGAGTTCGACGTGATGTACGGAGAAGGCATTTCGAAAGAAGGGGACCTGCTCGACCTGGCGGTCGATCGCAAGATCGTCGACAAGAGCGGCACTTGGTTCGCCTTCGCGGGCGAGCGGCTCGGTCAGGGCCGCGAGAACGTGAAGCAGTTCATGAAGGACAATCCCGAGATCACCAAGACGATCGAAGAGAAGGTCCGCCGCGAGCTCGGCCTGCTCCGGGACGAGGTCGCCGCGGTCTAGGCCTTACGGCCGGCGCTCGAGGACGACCAGGATCTCGCCCGGCCGGATGAGGCCGAGATCCTGTCTCGCCACCTGCTCGATCATCGCCGGATCATCATGAAGACGCCGGGCCTGCTCACGCAGCCCGGCGTTTTCCTCGATCACCCGCGCCAGTCCCGCCGACAACTCACGGTATTCCGTCCTGGCCCGCCGCACCCCGGCCAGACCGCGGTCGCCAACCAGCCCGTCGACGAGCAGCGCGCAGGCGGCAAACACGATGAGCGGACCGCCCCAGCGCCCCCGCCGGCGATGACGGCCCCTGAGGCGCGAACCGGCGAGTGGCCGCGTCGTGTCGGAGGTCTGGGTGAGCATGCTGGCGGGACGGTACCAAATCACGGCACGAAGTACAAGGGTAAAAGGTACACGATCCTTGTCGAGACGCGGCCCTGACTGTTATGATGAGGGTTCTGTCCGACGCGGCGCGCCGCACGGACGATGCACACGACGCGAAGGCGTGCCGAGGTAGCTCAGTCGGTAGAGCACAGCACTGAAAATGCTGGTGTCCCTGGTTCGATTCCAGGCCTCGGCACCAAGTTCGCCTTCCCGGCGGACACCACGCCTTACTTCCCGACCGCCCGCCAGTAGTAAGCCCGTCCCTGGCTCCAGTTCACGGCAAACAGCAGATTTCCGCTCCGCGCCCGGTAGCCGCGAATACCCGTCGCCGCCAGCCGATCGGCGTCGAGCGCGCCGCGCAAAAGCACCGGCCACCATTCGATCCGGCCGGGCATGTCGCAATGCTCGCCGGTGAGCGAAATCTCCCCCGGCTGCAGCAGCGCGCGCAGCGAGCCCTCCTCCGCCCTGGGAAAATTGATGATGCCCCAGTGCTGCGGCGAGCCCGGCAGCTGCGCGACGCGGATGTCGTGCGATCCCGGCGGCAAACCCTCCGGGATCCAGCCGTTGGCGATCGCCCCGGCGCGGCGCGCCTCGTCCAGCGTCGCGTAGGCGTAGGTTTGAGAGTTCATCCCCGCACAGGCCTGGAGCAGCGCGGCGAAGACGATTAGGATGCCGAGATGCCGGCACGGCGCGACGCGCACCGATCGCAAAGTGATCATCAGGCGAGCGGCGAGTATACCGCTACCGCGCGCCGGGGGCCGGCGTCGCCTGGCTCTCTGCGGCTGAATGCCTGGGCGGGGCGGCCGGCGGCGAAGCGAGCACGATCCAGGCCGCACGCTGGACGCCGCCGCTTTCGCGGTAACGCACCTTGACCCTCTCCCCCTTGTGCGCCGGCAGCTCGGCGACCTTGATCGTCTTCGACCCCTGCCGGATGGTCAGGCCGGCCTGCAGGTGCAGGGTGCGGCGACCGGATGACGAAGCGACGACGATCTGCATGGCCGGCACGTTCACGTCCTCGAGCGTGCCGATCACGGAGCGCTCGGGCGGCTGGGTGGGGCCCGCGACCGGATGAGACGGCGGAACGGGGACGGGGACGGGTCGGGCCGGCCCCGGAGCCTGCGCCAGCAGGGCCAGCGGAATCAGGGCGGCACCCAGCACGAAGGTCGTGAATCGCATTACGCTCCCGGGTGCGCCGACCATCCGGCGACTGTTCTGCAGACGAGTTCCCCGCAGCCCTCATACCGGAGGGACGGCCGGACGCGGCGGGCACCGATTCTGAACACAATCCCGGTGCCAGCCTCCGGGGCGGCCGATAGAATGATTCAAAGCGCCCCTCTGCAATGACTTCGGTCCTCACACCGCCCGCGCCCGACGCTTCCCCGGCGGCGCAGCTCCGCCCCACCGGGGCAAAAATGCGCGGAACGCTTTCGCTGCGCCTTCGACTGGCGCTGCTCGTCGCGCTCAGCACCGCCGCCGTGATCGGGATCGAGGCGTTTCTCGAAATCGGCGTGTTCGAACGGGCGGTGGAACAGGACCTGATGGAAACCGCGCGCCTGACGGCGCTGGCGGTCGCGGACGACTACGAGCTGCGCAGCGAGCCGGTCGATCGCGCCGCCCTTGCCGGAGACCTCCACGACGTCGTCCTTACTGCGCCGGCGCTGCGGACGCTGACGATCGTGGACGTCTCCGACGGCGTGCCGACCGTGGTGGCGAGCACCTCGTCCGAGGAACGGGATGAGGCGCTGGCGCTGGCGCGGCAGGCCGTCGCCGCCAACGAACCGGTGTCGGCCCGTGCTGCCCCGAGCACCGCCATCGTCGCCGTCCCCGTCTCGACCCCCGGCGGGGCGCGCGCCGCCGCGGTGGCGACCGTGTCACTGGGCTCGCTGGAACAGTTCCGCAAGAAGGGGCGCCAGGTCACACTCGTCTTCACCCCCGCGGCGATCCTCGTGCTCACCCTGCTCGTCGATCTCCTGAGCCGCCGTCTCATTCATCGTCCCATCGACCGCATCCGTCAGACGATGGCGCGCGCCGGTGAAGGGGACTTCACGGCCCGCACGGCGCTCGTCCGCCCGGATGAAATCGGCACCGTGGCGGTCGGATTGAACGACATGCTGCGGCGCCTGCAATACTTCAACGAAGCGCTGCAGGAGCGCGTCGCCGAAGCGACCACCGAGCTGCGGCTCCGCAACGAAGAGCTGGTCGAGAGCTATCAGCGGGTGTTTGCGCTGCGCGAGGCGGTCGCCCGGAACGAGCAGCTCGCCGCCGTCGGGCAGATGGCCGCCAGCGTCGCGCACCAGGTCGGCACCCCGCTCAACCTGATCTCCGGCTACGTGCAGATGCTGCAGGAAGAGGCCGCCGCCGATCCGCGCACCGCCCGCCGCCTCGAGATCGTTCAGGAACAGATCGCCAAGGTCGCCTCGGTGGTGCGGACGCTGCTGGATCATTCCCGGAAGCCGGCCGACCGCGCCGCGGTCGACGTGCGTGGGCTGCTCTCCAGGGTCGCCGATGTCTCGCGCCCGAAACTCGACGCCTCGGGCGTCGCGCTGGATCTCGAAGTCCCGGCCGACTTACCGTCGATCTGGGCCGACGCCGGTGAGCTCGAGCTCGCCATCCTGAACCTGATCACCAACGGGCTCGATGCCATGCCCGACGGCGGCACGCTGCGGATCACGGCCTCGACCGACGGCGAGGCGATCCGCATCCGCATCAGCGACACCGGCGGCGGCATCGACGCGGACCTGCTGCCGCGTATCTTCCAGCCATGGGTCACGACCAAGCCGACCGGCCGCGGCACCGGGCTCGGCCTCAGCATCACCCACGACGTCATCTCGCGCCACGGCGGCACCATCCACGCCGAGAGCGCTCCCGGGCAGCCGACGACGTTCACGATTGCACTGCCCCTGACCGACACCACGGAAAGACACCATGCCCAGGATCCTGATTGTTGACGACGACGGCGAGACGTGCCGGTTCATGGCGGAACTGCTCGAGCGGCCGGACCGCGAGCTGCGCGCGACCCAGAGTGTGGACGAGGCGCTGGCGCTCGCCGGGCAGCCGTTCGACCTGTTGATCTCGGATATCAATCTCGACGCCCAGCAGAACGGCATGGACGTCCTCCGGGCCTTCAAGGCCGGCAATCCCAAAGGACACGTCGTCCTGATCAGCGGCTTCGGCACGCTCCAGACCGCGATCGATGCCGTCCGCGCCGGCGCGTTCGATTACATCAGCAAGCCGTTCAACATTTCGGAGGTCAAGGCAACGGTCGACCGCGCCCTGTCGGACGTCGCCGCGCCGGCGGCCGGGCGGCCGTCGTCCGATGTGCCGCCGCCGGGGCTGATCGGCCGGACGGCGGGCATGCTCGCCGTCTACAAGCAGATCGCCCACGCCGCCAATGCCGCCGCGCCGGTGCTCATCATCGGCGACAGCGGCACCGGCAAGGAGCTCGTGGCGCGGGCCATCCACGCCCACGGCCGGCGCGTCCAGCGCCCGTTCGTGCCGATCAACTGCGGCGCGCTGACCGAGACGATGCTCGAATCGGAGCTGTTCGGCCATACCCGCGGCGCCTTCACCGGCGCGATTGCCGACACCAAGGGCATCTTCGAACAGGCTCACGGCGGCACGGTCTTCCTCGACGAGATCGGCGAGACCTCGCCCGGGCTGCAGGTCAAGCTGCTGCGGGTCCTCCAGGAAGGCGAAGTGCGTCCGGTCGGCGGCAGTCGCGTCACCAAAGTCGATGTGCGGGTCGTCGCGGCGACCAACGTCGACCTCGAGCGGGAGGTGTCGGCGCAGCATTTCCGCCAGGATCTGTTCTACCGCCTGAGCGTGATCGTCATCCGCGTGCCCGCCCTTCGCGAGCGCCGCGAGGACATTCCGCTCCTGATCGAGACGTTCCTGCAGAGTGCCTGCGCCCGGGCCGGCCGGCGGATCGAGCTCGCCCCGGCGGCGGTGCAGGCGCTGACCTCGTACCGGTGGCCGGGCAACGTGCGCGAGCTGGAGAACACGATCGAGCGGCTGGTCGTCTTCAGCCGCGGCTCGGTCGTCGAGGAGTCCGACCTGCCCTTCAAGGCCGGCGGTCCCGACCTCCAGGCGCGGCTGTTCGCGGATCTGCCCCCGCTCGACGAGGTCGAGCGGCGCTACCTGCTGCACGTCATCGAACAGGTCGGCGGCAATCGGACGCGGGCGGCGGAAGTGCTGGGCATCGACCGGCGCACCCTCTACCGCATGGCGGAGCGCTTCGGGATCGATCTGAAGGAGGATCTGCCGGGCAGCGGGGCGGCCTGACGATCAGGCGGCTTCCCAGCGCCGGCCGAGCGCCCGCGCGGCGGCGAGAAAGACCGCCGTCAGTCCAGACAGGACGAGCACCTGCGGCCAGAGCTGCCAGACCGGCGCGTCCCGCCAGAAGACCTTCAGATAGCCGTCGATGGCCCACCCGTTGAACGTCAGCAGGCCGATCTTCTGCATCGTGTCGCTCATCAGGAAGCGCGGGAACATGCTGCCGCCGACGGCCGACATCGTCAGGACGAGAATGGTGGAGAGACCGGAGAGCTGTTCGCGGCTGCGCGCCAGCGTCGCCAGGACGAGACCGAGCGCCGCCGCGGCGGCCGCGGTGACGGTGGTCATGACGACAAATCCGGGCAGGTGTGAAAACAGCGGCAGCTTGAAGACCAGGCGTCCCCACAGGAACATCAGCGTCAGCTGCGCCATGCCGCCGAGCGCGAGGAAGAGCCACTTGCCGGCGAGCAGCCGGCCGAACCCGACGTTGGTCGAGAGCAGCCGTTCGAGCGTCCCGGCCTCGGCCTCCTCGAGAAGCGCGCCGCCGGCCCCGGCGACCGACGAGAAGAGCAGGAACATGACCCCGATCCCGGCGGCGTAGAACGAGATCAGCGACTCGCCGCTGCCCTGCCGGCGCATGACGTCCTCGATGACGACACCCAGCAGCATTCCCGAGTTGCCGGCGCCGTCAGTGTTTGTCCCGGCCGGATCCGCGGTTGAGCCGGCGGCACCGCCCGTGGCGGCCGCCCCCTCGCGTTTCAGACGGGGCAGCCAGGCATCTACCGCGGTCTTCTGCTCCGGCGTCATCGCACCGGCATATCGCTCGAATTGCTGGAGACCGCCCTGCATCATCAGGTCCGGCGCCGCGGTCATTGCCACTTTCTGGAGCAGGCCGAGCACCATCTGCGGCGCGATCGGATCGGAGACGTCCGAGAGCAGGCGGATCCTGGCGCCGCCGCCGGAAACGAAGCCGAACTGCTGGAAGGCCTCGCCCATGCCGGCCGGAATGACGACCGCGATGGGCGCGTCGCCGGCGCGGACCACCTGTTCGGCCCCGGCCGCGTCGAGCCGCGGGCCGGGCTTGCCGTCGGCCGTCGTCCGCACCCTGAGGCCGGTTTCCTTCTCGAGCCCGGCGACCAGCCGGGCGCTGAACTCCGAGTGGTCCTCGTCGACCACCGCGACGTCGATGCGGTGCGTCGACGCATCGCCGCGCCCGCCGAAGACCATCGCGAAGATCGAGAAGAAGACGATCGGCAGGAGGAACTTGAGGCTGAGCGCGACGCGGTCGCGGCTCAGATTGAGATAGCCGATCCGCAGCAGTGTGCCGATCATTCGCGCAGGTCCTTTCCGGTCAGGTGGATGAAGACCGACTGCAGACTGGGGCCGCGGACGTCGACGTCCTCCACCGTCCCGCCCGCCGCGCGGATGAATTCGAGCAGCGGCGGGAGCTCGGCGGCGACGTCGGCCAGGCGCGCCCGGACCACGGTCGGCACCGCAGGCTCGAGCTCGACGCCCGGCATCGCCGCCAGACGTTCGCCGTGAGCGCCGTTCAGCGGCGCCGTCAGGCGCAGCGACACGAGGCGAAAACGGCCGACCGTCTGCGCCACCAGCTCCGTCGTCGTTCCGGCTGCCACCACGCGGCCGTGGTCGAGGATCACCGTACGATCGCAGCGCGCCTCGGCCTCTTCGAGATGATGCGTCGTCAACAGCATCGAGACGCCCGACGCCGAGAGCGACGCGAGCAGGTCGTAGATGCGGTCGCGGCTCTGCGGATCGACGCCGACGGTCGGCTCGTCGAGGAGCACCACTCGCGGCCGGTGCAGGATCCCGCAGGCGATGTTCAGCCGCCGGCGCATGCCGCCCGAGAACTGGCGGACCGACTCGCGGGCGCGATCCGCCAGGCCGGTGCCTTCAAGGGCCCAGTCCACCTGCGCCGACAGCGTCGGGCCGGTCAGACCATGGAGGCGGCCGAAGACCTCGAGGTTCTCACGCGCCGTGAGCATCGGATACACCGCGATCTCCTGCGGGACGATGCCGAGCTCGGGAGGTGTGCGTCGGCCGTCGAGGGTCGTGTCGAAGAGCCGGATCTCGCCGGCATCGAGACGGACGCGGCCCGAGATGGCCCGGATCAAGGTGGTCTTGCCGGCGCCGTTCGGGCCCAGCAGGGCGAGCAGCTCGCCCTTGCGGAGCGTGAAGGACGCGCCGTCCAGGGCCGTGACAGCGCCGAACGTCTTGCGCGCCCCCGTGACCGTCAGTACGTCTGCCATGTCGGGGATAGCTTACGTCGCCCGCTGGCTGGCGGTTCCGGATTTCACGTGTCAGTCCTGGGACTTGTCGTTCAGGCGCTTCCGGTGCGCTTTCATGATCGTCTTCGTCTTGCGCTTCTCGTCGATCTGGGCGCGCTGATCCATCTGCCGGGTCTGGTGAGCCTGCTCGGCGAGCAGCTTGTGATAGCTCTCGAGGCGCCCGCTGGAGAGCGTGCCCGACAGGATCCCGGCCTGCACCCGGCAGCCCGGCTCCTGTCGATGCCGGCAGTCACGGAACCGGCAGTCGGCGGCGAGCGCCTCGATATCGGCAAACGTTCCCGCCCTGTCGCCCGACTCCCAGAGCTGCAGCTCCCGCATCCCCGGGGTGTCGATGATGACGCCGCCGCCCGGAAGGCTGACGAGCTGACGCGCGGTGCTGGTGTGGCGGCCGCGGCTGTCGGACTCGCGGACGTCGCGGGTGCGCAGCAGATCCTCCCCCAGCAGCTTGTTCACGATGGTGGACTTGCCGACGCCGGACGAACCGAGGAGTGCGGCGGTCTGACCGTGGCCGAGATAGGCGCGCAGTGCATCGAGCGTCTCCGGTTCGCGGCACGAGACGACGTGAACGGGGACCGAACCCGCGAGCGCCCGGACTTCGGCGGCGAGCGAGGCGGGGTCTGCCGCCGCATCTGCCTTGTTGAGCACGATGACCGGAGCGGCGCCGCTCTCCGCCGCCACGAGCAGGTAGCGCTCGATGCGCCTCGGGTTGAAATCGCCGTCGAGCCCTGCCACCAGGAAGACGGTGTCGATATTTGCGGCGACGACCTGCTCCTCGGTTGGATCCCCTGCCGCGCGGCGCGAGAAGCGGCTGTGCCGCGGCAGCACGGCGAGTATCCGGGCGTCGCCGTCGTGCTCGGCCGGCGCGATCGCGACCCAGTCGCCGACGGTGGGGAATTCCGCCCGGTTGGCGGCGCGGTGCCTGAGTCGTCCCGAGACGCGGGCAAGTTGCTCCCCGTCGGCCGTCGCGACCCGGTAGATGTGGGTGTGCTCGAGGATGACGCGGCCGGGGCCCAGCCCGGCCGCCGCATGCGCGACAAACGCCTCGGCGAGGCGCGGGTTCCAGCCAAGGCTGGCAAGGTCAGTGGTCGGGAGCATCCGAGACTACGGCCCGGAGAACCCGATCGGGACGCCCCCGGGCGCACGAACGATCGCGACGGTGACCCCTTCCATCACCCGGGTTGGCGGCATCATCTCTTCGGCACCCGCCTTCAGCGCGCTGGCAAAGGCCGCCGCCGCGTCGGCGACGTGGACGTAGGGAATGCTCCCCGGAACTTCAGGCGGGTTGGCTGGACGGACCGCGCCGCCGCCCTGCTCGGAATAGGCGAAGAGATGGATCTCACCGCCGGGAATGGGAAACGGCGGACGGAAGGTCCAGCCGAGCACCTCGGCGCACCAGGCCTTGGTTGCCGCCGGATCATTGCTCGCGAGATCCGTATGGGTGATCCAGCCGAACAGCCCCTGCGTGAAGTCGTGCTTCTCCGCCGCGAGGGACCGCTCCTCCGGCGAGGAGTCCTTCGCCGCCTCGGACGCTGGCTTGGTCATTCTTGATCCCTTCCTCGAGCGCGCGCTGGCGCAATGTCGAAATGGAGGACATCTTCGCGCGTGCCCAGCTCTGTGTAAAGCGCGATCGCCGGCGCATCGCCGGGATCGGCCTGCACGAAGATGACGTAGGCGCCGCGCGCCGCCGCGATTTCCCGGAGCCGCTGAATCAGGGCCGTCGCGATGCCCTGGCGACGGTGCTCGATCGCCACCGCCAGATCATAGATGTAAATCTCACGACGTTCCTGCTCGAACTTGTGGAGCTCGTAGGCGGCGATGCCGCCGACGACCGAGTTGCCAATCAATGCCGCAATCGCGATGAAATAATCGCCGGCTAACAGTCGCTTGAGGTAGGCCTCACCGGGCTGGGCCGACGTGTAGGTCTCAATCTCCTCGAACGCCGTGCCGAACATCGCCAGCATGGCGCGCATCGCGGCATCGTCTCCCGCCGCAAGCTGCCGGATGACGAGGTCGTGTGTGTATGACATCTCCCTCCTGCGTCACGCGCTCGCGACAATGGACGCCGCGGCGTCGAGGCCCGCATGCCGAAGTGTGAGAACGGTCACCTCCGGCAGCGCGCCAATGCGAAGCGGCAGGCCCCAGTAGTTGGTCCCGGGGTTGATATAGAGCAGGGATCCTCCGAGCCGATGGGCTCCCATCGCCAGGTCGAGAAAGGCCGAAGCCAGGCTCCAGCCGAGCGCCGGAATGGAGAATTGCCCGTAGTGGGTGTGCCCGCTCAGCGTGAGCTGCACGCCGCGCCTTGCGAGATCCGGCCAGAGTGCGGGATTGTGGGCGAGCGCAATCGTGAACGCACCGTCCGGAATGCGCGACAGCGTGCGGTCGATATCAGGCGCGGCTTCACCGCCCGCGCCGTACGGCCGCCCGGCACCTGCCGGATCACCGGTGCCGGCAATCCAGAAGGCATCCCCTGCCCGCTCGAGCGGCCGGGCGTCGTTGACCAGCACGACGGTCCCCATTGCCTGGAGCCCGGCGCGCACCTCGCGCCAGCCCGCGTAGACGTCATGATTGCCGGGGATCGCGAACACGCCGAGCGGCGCGGCCAGCGTCGAGAACGCACGTGCGAAGGGCTCGATGTCACCAGCGTAGTCGTCCACCTGATCACCGGTGATCGCGATCAGGTCCGGCGCCGCCCGCTGCACCGCCTCGACGACCCGTCGCAGATACTCCGGGGACGTGTGCGGACCGACATGCAGATCGGACACCTGTGCGATGCGCATCCCGTCGAGCCCTTTCGGCAGACCCGGGAAACGTACGTCCAGGTTCACGACTCGCAGGCGCCGTGAGCCCGCGTACCCGGCCAGCGCCGCCGCGGCGACGACGCACGCGACACCAAGCGGCACGACCTCCCCGCTCCGCCGCGCCGCACCGAACGGCGCCGCCGCGATGAAGGTAACGACGCCGGCCGCGGCCATCAGCGGCACGGCCAGCTGCATGTACCAGAACGGACGAAACACCAGCAGCCGGATCCATGCCGACGGGTATGCGCCGGCCAGGGCGCGGCCAAGGAACAGGAGTGGCACGCCGGCGAAGATCACGGCGGCAAAGACAACCGTCACCCAGTGCCCCGGCAGGACCGGGGCGACGAGGACGCCAAGGAGAAGCCACCACCCGGCGCTCCATGCCGCCACGATGCGCAGGACGCGATTGACCCAGGAGGGCGGCTGCTCCGGCGCTGTGACCGTGGGCCCGGTTGCGTCGAGGGTTGAGGACTCGGTGGTGTGCATCGGGATGCGAGGGTGGGCGTTTCCGCGCCGGCAGCAGCGTCAGAGGGTTAGACGAGCCAGCGCGGCGATTGGGTCCGCTTCCCCCCGGCGTGAGCGATACATGTTCGCACGATTCGGGAACGGGGAATCCGTAGTCCAGAGGCGCGGCTCAGTTCAGGGCGCGATGATCTGCAGCCGGGGGAAATAGGTACTGAATCGACGGGCATCGCGCGTCAGCAGGGTGTAGCCGGCGACGGCAGCGTGCGCACCGATGAAAAAGTCCGGCAGCGGCGCGCTGCGCACGCCGCCGCTCCGCCGGTATTGAAGAAAGACCTTGCCGGCCAGAAATGCCGCCGCCCAAGGCAGGGCTTCGCGGACGAAGTACTCCCCCGGCAGCGCTTCGTCCAGCGCTTCGATCCTGTCGAACCCGCACGACACCTCGGCGTAGACCAGCGGGTTGATGACCAGGCGCCCGCTCTGCGCCGCCCTGGCGAGCATCGACGCCGACCAGTCCACCCAGTCCGCGTCGTCCGTGACCACGTCGAGGATCACATTACTGTCGACCAGCGTCGTCACGCATCCGCCCTGGTGAGTGCGAGAATCTCGTCGGTCGTCAGCCCGGTCGTGGCGCTTCCGCGCATCCGCGCGAGCAGAGCGCTGCCCCTGGCGGTGCTGGCTTCAGCCTTCCTGATCCTGACCGCATCCCCGTCGACTTCAAAGACCACCTCGGAATGCGGCAGCAGGCCGAGATGCTCGCGGATGGCCTGCGGGATAGTGACCTGTCCTTTGGATGTCAGGCGCATCTATTACTCCTACCAGTAAGAGTAATACCAAGCAAGCTCAGAATCAAGGCCCCGGGGTCGATTAGATCAAATCCTCACCTTTAACATCAGATGCGTGATGTGCGATGATTCCGAGGTGCGAACGACACTGGATATAGATGACGACGTTTTGCAGGCGGCGAAGGAGATTGCGTCGAGCCGGGGTATGACGGCAGGCAGTGTGGTGTCCGAGCTGATCCGCAGAGCCCTCCAGCCGGCCGTGCAGTCGACGCGCCTCCGTAATGGCGTGCCACTCCTGTCCCGAACCGCCGGGGGTCCGGTGTTGACCATGAAAATGGTCAACGAGTTGAGAGACGAGTGACGCGGCCGGCGCTGCTCGACGTCAATGTGCTCGTCGCCCTGTTCGATGCCGGGCATGTGCACCATGAAGCGGCGCATGACTGGTTCGCCGACAACCGCAAGCATGGCTGGGCGACGTGCGCGATTACGGAGAATGGGTTCGTTCGGGTGCTGGCCAACCCGCAGTCCGGCGTCACCGAGCGCGCGGGGGCGATCCTCGAGGGCCTCCGGACGTTTTGCGCCAGCGGCGATCACCAGTTCTGGCCGGACGCGCTGTCGCTCCGCGATGAGTGCTTCGACCTGTCCGTCGCCCAGGGCCATCGTCAATTGACCGACATCTACCTGCTCGGGCTGGCGACGAAGATGCGCGGCGTGCTGGCGACGTTCGATCGTTCCATCCCGCTGAAGGCCGTCAGGACGGCGCCGCCCGACGCGCTGGCGATCATCGGCGTCGCCGAGTGAGCATCCAGCAACGTCCCTTTAGCCCAACGCACGCTCAGAGCCGCACCCGCCCGGCCCGTCGCGGTCTTACGGCGTCGGGCGGCGCCGCGCGCTGCCGTCCGACTTCCGCACTCTCGCGATGTTCAGGCTCTGGAAGTGTTCTGACTTCGAGAACTTCGGGCTCATTGGCTGCGCGTAGACGACATCCCGCTCCCGAAGCCTCTCGACGATCTTTCTGAGCTCAGGATCGTTCCCCGCGTACTGGCCGATCCTCTCGCGCGTCGCTTCGAGCCTGGTTTTTGCGGCCCTGAAATCCCCTGCCCGGTTCAGCATCAGCGCCTCGGCCTGCGCCTGTGCCGCGTACAGCGCCGCGACGGCGCGATCCACGACGATGTTGCGAGCCTGGGAGTCGTTGGCGCGATGATCCGCGAACGTCCAGAGAATGTCGGTGTCCCGTTCGTCGAGCGCGCCGCGGGCATCGAGCACGCCGAACATCGCCCGCGCGGTCTGGCCGTCCGCGCCGGCAGGAAACTCCAGCCGCAGGACCAGCGACATCTCCTGGCGGGATACCAGGTCGCCGAGCCGCACGGAGAAACGCCCGGCAGGCTCCTCCTGGACCGGGAACCGGTTGAGGATGGTCACCCGCAGCCCGTCGCTCGCCTGGATCGTCACGGCGGCGTCGTGCGCCACCACCTCGAGCGCATCGCCGAGCTCTCCGGTGAGGCAGTCGGGGATCTGCATCGGTGTTTCGATGTAATAGAAGTGCCCGGCGCCGGCCGTCGAGAGCCCCTCGAGCATGTGTTCGTCGAAATCCGCGCCGAGCCCCATCGTCGAGGTCGTGATGCCGCGCTCGCGCAGTTCCGAAGCGTGGCGCGCCAATGCCTCGTGGCTGGTGATGCCATGGTTGGCGAGGCCGTCGCTGAGCAGCAGACAGCGTGCGGCCTGGCCGGGCTGGTGCCAGGTCGCCAGTTGTTCGCAGCCCTTCAGCCATCCCGCCCCGAGGTCCGTGTTGCCTCTCGCCTGCAGGCCTTCGACCTGCGAGACGGCGTTCCGGACCGCTTCCCCGCCGGCGAGCGTCGAGGGAACGAGCACATCGACCTCATGGTCGTAGGCGACGATCGAGAAGCGGTCGGTGCCCTTGAGCATCCGCAGCGCCTGGACCACGGCTTCCCGAGCCAGTTTGATCTTCGACCCGCCCATCGACCCGGAGCGATCGATCACGAACGACACGTTGACGGGATCGCGCAGGGAGGCGTGCCGGGCTTCGGGGGCCGCGAACGAGAGGAGGACGTACCGGACGCTCCGGCCGGCCGTGCGAATCAGTGTGCGATCGGTCTGGACGTTCATGGCTTCTCCTCTTCTTCCGAGTCAGCGAAAATCTTTCGCGCCGCCAGCATCAGCTTTTCGAGCTGCCGCTGGTCTTCCCTCGAGAGTGGACGGCGGACGTGCAGCTCGATCCCGTCCGCGAGCGTGAAACGCTCCCACTGCGAGCGCGTCGGCGAGGTCGGCGCCGCTGGCGTCGA
The DNA here is from genome assembly GCA_963750475.1 of uncultured Acidobacteriota bacterium. Taxonomy (GTDB): domain Bacteria; phylum Acidobacteriota; class Vicinamibacteria; order Vicinamibacterales; family 2-12-FULL-66-21; genus JALZOC01. The sequence continues at coordinate 2,560,138 of CAVVQQ010000002.1, read as the reverse complement.
AGCGGCGGGGTAGCCGCTTCGGCCTGCCGGCGTATCAGGCCGCAGCGCAAACACCGTCGAGGCCCGCGCTTCCGGTCGCGGCTGAGGCGACGGCGTCAGAATTTCGCGGATGTACTCGAGCGCCGTCCCCTTCGGTTCAGAGCGCCGCTGCTTCGTCTCGGCGATCAGGGTGTCTACCTGGTGATCGCTCAGCCCCCTGATGCGTTTGGCGATTTCGGCCAACGGCAGATGCCCCTTCTGGAGCAGCCGAATCAGCCTGATCCGGGACACATGTCCTTCGCTGTACCGCGCCCCAGGTCCTGGTGAGCCGGCCGGGGGCAGCAGCCCCTGTTGGACGTAAAAGTGCACGGTGCGGGGAGTGACGTCCGCCCGCTCGCAGAGCTCGCTGATGTCGAAGTCGGCCACTTTCGATATTATAACAGTGCAACGTTCCACTGTCAAGATATAATAGCGTGTCCGACTCGCAGCCCTCGCCTTCGCTGGGGTGGAGAGGCTACACCTGCCCGCGCCAGTCGCAGACGAAGCGCTCCTGGTCGTCGGTTTCCGGAGACCGGGCAAACCGGTCCGGCGTCTCCTCGCGCAGACCGGCGATACGGTCGATGGCGTCGACTCCCGAGAGACCAGTGCCCACCAGCCAGCACCCGGCGACGGTGCCGGTTCGGCCGATGCCGCCCCAGCAGTGCACGTAGACGGGTCGCTCCGCGGCCACTTCCTGGCGAATCGTCGCGAGGACCTGCGTCATCAGTGATACCGATGGCACGTCGGCATCGCGAATAGCGAACCGGATATGGCGCGCCGCCAGGCCTCGCTCGCGCGACAGTTCGGCGAGCACCGCATCGTATGGCGCGAGCGGCTCCGTCTCCTCTGTCAGGTCGATGAATGTCCGGATACCCGCGTCAAGGAACCGCTGCAGCCGGTCACGTGACATGCCGGCGTGCCGAGAGCCGGGATACTCGCCGGCCAGCACCAGGCCGTCCACAAGCCAGTAGCAGGACGGGATGGGACGTGTCACCGGCGTGCGGCCTTGATCCGCGCCGGCGTCCAGTGTGCCACCGCCGCATCCATCAGTGCGGCGTCGAACTCGAAGTCCAATTCCAGCTCGGTGTCGCCATCCACATCGTCCGGTTCGACGCCAGCCGCCTTGTAGATGTCGGCGTACATCTTTTCGTGCAGGCGGCTGCCCATCACCCAATTCCGTCCGCGTCCGCCATGGAAGTACCAGCAGTTGGCCTCGCCGACGGCCGGCGCCACGGCGCCGAGGAGGAAGTCGAGCCGGGGAAACTTGCCGGAGACGAACCTGAACAGCGCCGCCGGCTCGGCCCACTTGGTCAGGAACTGGTAGTCGATCGCGCCGGCCGCAGCGCCGCGACGCGTCAGCCGGCCGCGAGTCGTGTCCATCGGGTCGGGCCAGGGCGTGCCGTACAGGTCGGCCGCCTCCTCTTCGTTCGCGATCGGCCGCAGGCGGGCGAACGAGAGCAGCTCCGGGGTGACGCCCTTCCTACCCCTGCGGCCCCTGACTGGCCGCTCGGCGGCGGCGCGCACGAACCGCTTCATCTCGCCAATCGGACCGGAGACGACCAGCCGGCACAGACACATATCGGGCAATGGTTCCTCCTTCGCCTCTGGTGGCATTGTACGAAGGAGCCGTGACAGAGCAGGTCATACGCCGCCGCTTCGCCCCCGGTGCGAACCCCGCCCTGCGGCAGCAAGGCTGCCGCAGTCTGTGTCAGTCGCCGTTCAGTGGATGACTTCGTCTTCGGGCTCTTCGAGCTCGAGGTGAGGTAGGTCGAGATCCTGCACCGTCTTCAGGGCCTCTTCAATGACGGCTCGCCCGTCGCGGCTTCCTCCTGAGCGCAGCTCCCGACGGATCTGGCGGAGCGCCCGAAGCACCCGCGCCCGGTCGAATCGCTGCCCTTCACAATGCTCGCAGTAGCCCATGGTGCCCTCAGCATCTCATAGTGCGGCCCAGCCTCAGCTCCGCATGCTGAAATGGACAATTCCGCTTCCTCCGCGGCGGCAGTTTCTGCGACGTCCTCGGCGCCCCGCTCGGCATTTGCTGAAGATATCCAACCGGAAGAACTGGCTGAAGCCATGCAAACCGCCAGGGTGTTCGGACGATGCTAGGATTGGGGGCGCGATGGAGTTGCGGGACCTCAAAGAGGGCATGGACCGGCGGTTCGAAGCAGTAGATCAACGGTTCGAGGCCGTCGATCGACGGTTCGAGGCTGTCGATCAACGGTTCGAGGCTGTCGATCAACGGTTTGACGCCGTCGATCAACGGTTTGACGCCGTCGACCGGCGCCTGGAGGAGACGCTCGCGTTCGTCGTGTCGGAAGGGGAAAAGACCCGCAGGTACGTGCTCGAGGAGAGTGACAGAACGCGCCGCTATGTCTTCGAGCAGGATCAGGAGACGCGCCGCTACTTCGACGTCGTCGTCGAGCAGATCAAGTCCGAGAGAAACCTGACGCTCGACAAGGCGATCGCGGCGGACGAGCGGGCGGGACGTTTGACCGTCACCAACGCCGCCGAGCACGAGCAACTGGCCTCCCGGCTCGACGATCACGAGCTCCGCCTGGGCCGCCTCGAGCGGAAGGAAGATCAGTAAGCAGATCCGCGCTAGACGGGTGGCCACACCCCTGCATGGCCAACCTCCCGTTCGAGGGTCGAGACAACCACGTCGAGCTCGTCGATGAGCGGCATCAGGCGAGCGTCGGAGAGTGCGGCCGCGCGCTGCCGGTAGGCGGTGACGAGCCCCCGGTAGTAACCCACAGTTCCGGCTTCCCCCGCCTCCTTGTTGAAACGCAACCAGACCGCCGCCCCGTGAGTCCGGAAGTCGCGGAGAATCGCACCGGCGTTGTGCAACTTGTCGGCCGCTCCGACCAGCACCGCGGACGCCGGCTTGTGCGCCACTGATGCGATGTAGCTCACCTTGCGCTCTGTCCACGCCGGCTTCGGCTGGACGTCGGCGTCCGTGCAGGCTTCCACGATGCTCAGAACACAGCGGCCGAACTTCATTTCGATCAGCCGTCGAACGACTGTCGTCCGCTCGTCACCGAGCTCGGCCGGAGCGTCCTCGATTGCGTCGTGCAGAAGCGCCGCAATGGCTTCGTCCTCGTCCGCGCCGAACTCCAACGCAATCGATGCGACTGCCAGCAGATGCGAAATGTACGTGATGCCCGAGCCCTTGCGGGCCTGGTGACGATGGAGATCGGCGGCGAGCACGAGCGCCTCCGAGAAGCGAGGACTGAGCGGAGTGAAGGTCATGTCAGCTGTCGTAAAGCCCACCGCTCAGCCTTCTCTGTTCGCTGCTCGTCTTGACACCTCGCGAGCCGGAAGCGAGTGAATGACCATCGTCACCGAGCCTGCCCCATGACTCGTAGTTGTCCCGGGCCACCACAACGGCACGGTGCCGCGCAGATAAGCGCCCATCACCCGCTGCCAGTGGTCGTCGTCCCGAAGGTAGTCAGTTCGGAAGTAACGCATCACCTGTGAACCCCAGGTACAGCAGAACGACGGAAACACCGCACGATGCCAGCCGTTCGGCGGCCGACAGCCGGTTCGCCAGCTGATAGTTCTGGTCGATGCTGATTGAAGAGGAAGGGTCCACCGTGGCGCGGAACCAGCGGTCGGTGTGGGCGAGGCTCTCGGCGATCTTCTGGTGGTTCGCCTGAGATTGCGCACTCGCCGTCGCGACGTTGATTTTTCCGTCACTGTGCAGCTCCGACTCGTGCGCCTTCGCTTCGACCAGAAGGAAGCCTGGCCGCCCTCCGACCGAGCATTCGGCGAGAAGGTCCCACGTGGGCCCTTTGTAGTCTTCGCTTACCCACCAGTCGTTGAGCGGCTCCAGGTTGACGCCAGTTGGCGCGCATTCCCGGCAGAAAGCCCGAACGTCCCACTCGCCGGGCTCATCGTGGCTGACCGGACGAATCCGGTGGTCCGCTTCGACGACGACGGGAAGACCTTGGAGGAGGGCCGTCAGAACTTCGGCCGCATCTCCGGACGAGACCGAAATCGAGAATATGTTTGCGGCTGCCGCGCGAGTCTGTGGACACGTACACTCCTGCCGTTGAATCATGCTCAGAGGGGTCCGAAGACCCCGGTGTTTCAGACTACACCAGCCGCGCAGACATGTCGCCCTGTGCTTCTTACCGAGACGCGGCGATCAACAGACGTCCTGCGAAGTCCTCCAGAGTATCCAGGTGGGCGAGCTTCGAACGCCACCGCCTCGGGATGGCGTCGGCACCGTAGTACGCTTCCAGCGAGCTGACCTGTACACCGCCCCGGTCGTATCGGCGTCGTCTCCGAGGTTCACGGCGAGAAGCGCTCCGTGTTCGAATGATGTGCTTTTCGCAAAGGCCCACAGCGCCGCCTCGAGCGATTCGACGACGTAGCCTGTGCCGCGAATCTGGGGAGGCTCGCGATGCAAGTAGGAGCCGGCAGCAATCTCGTGGATCCTGGGCGTTAGCGGCTCGCGATTCCACAGACCGGCGACAGGGGTGAACAGAGGGGCGAGAAGATCGTCTTTCGAGTGGCCCTCCAGGGCGCCGACGATGAGCCCGGCCAGGTAGCGGCAGGCGTCCACCGCCTCTGGCGCTCCGTGGGTCGTGCGTGAGCTGTCCGCCGCCCGCGCGACCGCGGCCTCGGGATCGCGGGCAAAGAATAGTGAAACTGGTGCCAGCCGCATGATCGAGCCGTTCCCGGCCGTGGATGGGTCCGTGTCACCGGACCACGGGTCACCATGACGTTCGAACCGGGCGAGCGCGGACCGAACAGTCCCGCCAACGTCGAAGCACGTGCCGTTGCTGCTGTGAAGACCGGTGCGTTTCCAGCGCACGTATCGGGCGAGCTGGTCGATGGCGTCGAAGCCGTCCATTTCGAGCAGGCTTTCCGCCAGGCAGAGCGCCATGGACGTGTCGTCGGTCCACTCCCCTGGCTCGAGGTTGAAGGGCCCCCCGCCGGTCATGTCGTCGATCGGAGCGAACGTGCCGGGCGCGGAAAACTCCAGCGTCGTGCCGAGCGCGTCGCCAGCCGCGAGTCCCAGGAGGGCGCCACGGTATCGGTCCAGCAGGTGCATTGCGCTCAGCCTCCTAACTCACCAGCTCGGGTTCGGCCGACGGAAGCTCGAGTCGGGCGATTGACGGCAGTCCGGGCACGAGTCCCTGGAGGTCCCCATACATCCCGCAGATGTTGAACGTTACCGCGTCGATCTGTTTGGAGCGCTTCGCCCACTGCCGCTCGGCGACGCGCCGTTCCTGGTCGAGGTCCTCGCGCATGCGCTCGAACGACTCGACGATCGCTTCGACGCGGTGGCGGAACTCGACGCCCGACAGGTATCGATGCAGCAGTTCGAGCTTTTCCCCTTTGTTGACCGCGGCGCTCCGTGTCTGCCCGAGCTGCAGCAGGTGGTTGCGGACGATTGCGGCCAGCGGCGCGGCGCAGGTGAAGTCGGTGACGAGCACGCCGTCGATCACCGTGAAGCGGCTGCAACCTCTCGGGAGGCTGGCGGTGACGAGGATGGCGACGTCCGCCCGCAGCGCGCGCTGGTCTTCTTTCAGCTTGGCGATCCAGGGCTCGCTCCAGTTCCTGGCGTTCTTGCATTCCCAGAGGATGGCGCCGCCCCTGGCGCCGCGGGTGTCGAACACGATCTGATGGAGGTCGGCGCCGCGGACGCCCTGCGAAATAGGTGTGAACTCGTCGCAGGGAAACGCCCCCCGCAGCGTCGTCTCGAGCTCGCCTTCACCGGCCTCACCCTGGAGCTGTTGTGACCCCTGCTCCGCCTTGCGCTTCAGGTCTTCGATTTGCCGCCGCATGTCCGCGAGTTGCCGTTCCTTCTCGGCGTCCTTCAGGCGGTGTTGTTCGGCGGCGCGGCTCTGCGTTTCGGCGACGATACGCGCGCGCTCGTCGTGGAGGGTGCGGGCGATCGTCAGCTCGAGGTCCTCCTGTTTGCGTTCGAGCTCGCGCTCCCGCTTCCGGATTGCGAGCTCCAGCTGGCGCGCCTGGTCCAGCCCCTTAGCCTGCGCTTCGAGCTCCGTCCTCAGCGCCGCCGTGTCGTGGAGCGACTTCTTCTCGGCGTCGCTTGCGGCTTGTCTGCGGACACGCTCGACTTCGTGCTCCAGCTGTCGGTCGAAGTCCTGCCGGACCGACGCTTCGATTTCCGTCCGCAGCGCACGCGTCAGGGGGATCTTCTTTCCGCAGGACGGGCAGGCAATCGACTGTTCGGTCATGGCTCCTCGCTTCTGGCGTCAGTGTAGTGAGGGACCGTGACAGGTCAGGTCATACGCTTTGCTTTCGCTCAGCGGCGAGAATTGCGGGGCCGGGGCGTCACGCCGCACGGGATGAGGCGGGCGGAGCGGCCGCGGCGGCCAGCAACGATGGCGAGCTGCCCGAACCGTCGTCCCAACTTCACCGCTTCACCGCGCGAGATTCCGAGGATCAGGGCGCTTTCCTCTGGTTGCCACTTCGGGTCTTCACCGACTCCTTCGCCGGTGAGCATCGCGAATCCGGCGGTATCGACAGCGCCGCGCAGCTCGAGCTGCCGTGCGTTGTTCTCGGTGCGGCTGAGGACGACCGATGCGGGATTCCACGCGGTGACGAACGCCCACTGCAGCGCATCGTGCCGAAGCAGAAGCGCCCTCAGCCTTGGGCGGTTGGACCCGGCCCTGAAGCAGACGCGCCGGGGGCCGTCGTCCACGCAGAACCGTGTCTGCTTGTATGCCCGCCAGACTCCATCTCTCGACTGGCTTTGAGGACGATGTGCCGGAGCGCGAGGCAGTCGTGGCGGTTGTAGGCGAGCAGCCTGTGCCAGTCGCGTTTCGTCTGCGTCGTCTGTACGCCGGTATTCGCCGCCCGTCGATTGAAGCTGGCGCAGCATGTGCCGGATCCACCTTGCCGGCGCGCCGTGAAGATGCCGGGCGTCGGGATAGCCCGCGAGTACCCGGCGCACTTGTCGAGCGTGTGCGTCGCCGCGTAGCGGTCTCCCCGCTCGATCGCGAAGTCGGGGTAGAGGGTCTGGCGCCATGGCTTGGCGACCTTCAGGGCGTTCAGGGTCCCTCGCCTTGATCTCCCCCTCCAGGTCCGGCCGGGCCTGGACGAGGCGGTCGCGATCGAAGAGGCTCCAGCCAACCAGCATCCGGTTCTCGGCTTTCGCTCTGGCGACGACTTCTCCAACGGCGTCCGCTGCCGTCGCGATGCGCGATGTTTTCCTCGCCGCCACTCTTGCCGGCGCCAGACGTTCGTCCGTGATGACCTGCTCGAACTCTTCGGCGCCGGCGCCGACGAGCACGCCGAGCAGTGCCGGGTGTGGCGGCTTCGTCGCCAGGCACTCGAAGTCGATGTAGATGGCGCACTGGGCGTTCGCGTGAGTCATGGATTAGGCGTGGAACTCGGGGCCGCCTGGCTGAACAGTTCCTGGAAGGGACGAATGAACCGCTGTTCTGGCGACCAATCCGTGATGGCGAAGACGATCTCCTCGAACACGCCGTGGAAGGGGCCAATCAGCGCGTCGTGGAAGATGCGGGCCATCATGCCGGGATCGAGGCCGAACGCACCGCAGCCCCAGGCGCCGAGGATGAAGCGTCGAACACCCTGTTCGGCCGCGACTGACAGGACCTTCGCCGTTCTCGCGGCCATTACGTCCGGGACTTCGGGGAGTCGGTGCGGGGCGTAGCGCTCGAGCGCCTTGCCGTGCACCGCCGCGCATGTCACGACCGACAGATGCCACGGCTCGTCGAAGAGCTCGCCGGCATCTGTCCGGAACACCGGCACATCCGGGGTGTAGAGCACGCAGTCCGAGTGCATCGCGTCGGGGTTCGCCTCGTGGTAGGCGTACATGTCGCGGTCCTCCAGGGCATGAAAGAGGCCCGACGACCGCGCAATCGATTCTTCCTGGGCCCGCGCACCGCTGAGGAATCCTCCGCCTGGATGTGTGGCGGAGGCAAAGTTCAGCGCTGCCACCGTTCCTGCCGCCGCCATGCGACGCCCGACCGCCAGCACCGTATCGTTCTCGACCGTGATGCGCGTCGCGGCGCCGCCATATGCAGGGGCCGGTGGCTGCCGTCCTGGCGGGTATTCGACAGTATTCGCCCGTGAGGCAGCGAGAGCGGCGCGAAGGTCCACGTGTCGGCCGGATTCCGTCCTGTATTCGCCGGCCCGAAGCAGCGCGACGGTCTCGTCCCCGAGCTTCGCCGCGAGATCGCGTGGAATTTGTCTCGAGTCTTCCATCGATGCTCTCTACCTAATAACACCGTCTCGAACCTGCGACAGGAGTTGTCCGCCTGACGAAGATCCTGAAGGCGATGGTCAAGGAGCCATCGCACGACGGCCTCACAAATACTCCCAAGGCTCGTCTCCGCACCTGTCACTTCCCGCAAGTGAGCTGCAGACCGGCGTCTCGACATGTTTACTCGGACCTCACCCCGACCACTGACGCTTCAGCAACGTCGCAGCCGACGCTCCGAAGCGCCAATCGGTACGCCTCCAGTTGCGCCTCGTACAAGTCGGCCGTCAGCGTAAGGTCGGTCTTGTAATCCACAATTTTCAAGCCTTCGGCGCCCTCAAACACCAAGTCCACAATGCCGGTCGTCAGTCGACCGGTGTCCCCGACAACAAACGGCGTTTCCGCCCAGTGCCCGTGCTGGGCCGCATCGTTCCAGAAGTCTCCCTCTGAAACTCGCCCGACAGTGTCCAGCGCCTCCTCGATCACCGCCTCTCAGCTCCGGCTCCTCCACCGTCAGCCACATCGCCAGGCGGCGCAGATCCTCGCGCGTCGCCCCCTCGTGCCGCATGGCGTGCTCGAGGAGGCCATGAATCAACGTGCCCCACGCCATGCCGGCATCCGCACGGTGGCTCGAGGTATCCCGTCCCACGACACGGGTCGCATCGTCAGGCTCCGCGGGCGGCTCGGCGGCGCGCGGCCATCTTCGCGATGTGCTTGGCCTCGGCCGTCACGGAGGTGATGGACCATGAGGCCGGCGTCACCGACGCACTGCGCGGCGTTGCGGGCAGCATGGGCCTCGAGCTGCGCGGCCTGGGAGACGACATCAGGCTTTGGAGCCCTCGCCGTGACGGAGGCGGGAACAGGCAGCTCCGGCGCGGCCGCGAGAAAGCCGTTCAGCGCACCCCAGGCAGGCGTGCCTTTCTGGGGCGCCTGACGGCTGACGACGAGGACGTGCCGGGCACGGGTGGCGGCCACGTAGAGCAAACGGCTCTCCTCGGCCTGGAGATACGGCAGTTCGGCCTGCTCGTGGGTGCTCCAGTCGGCATGCTCGCCCAGGAGCATCTCGCCGAAGGACTTGGTGTTCTTCCTGACAACCTTGAACCAGCCCTCCGCCTCGGCGCCGCGCCGCTCGATGTGGACATCAACGCGGGGTTTGAAGCCGCCGCACGGGTCGGCGAGGAACACGACGTCCGCTTCGAGGCCCTTGGCCTTGTGGAGGTTCATGACGCGCACGACATCGCCGCGGCCAGGCTCGAGCGGGAGCGACTCCACCTCGGTCGAGTCGTCTCCATCGCACTCCAGCGCTTCGGCAGCCTCCGCCAGGCTGCCGCCGTCTTCGACGACGCGGCGGACGCGGTCGATGGCATGGAGCAGATCGCCAGCCTCGACACCGCCAGGCGTGGTGGAAGCCAGCGCCAGATAGCCGGCGCGCTCGAGAATGCGCTCGAGCGCGGCGCCGGCAGGCAGCACACGGGTCCAGCGGTGGAACTGGCGAACACCGAGGGTGGGTAAGGGCGGCGATGCGGACGGGACCGTCAGCCGTGGCGCCGCGTCATAAAATGCCAAACCAGCCCCCGGCCTGACGGAACGCGAACAGCTCGCGGTCGCTGATGCCGAAGAACGGACCGCGCAGCACCGCGACGAGCGACAGCGCATCCTGGGATCGGCCAGCACGCGCAGGAGGACGGTCAGCGCCCTGACCTCCTCGGACTCCCCGAACGCTCCGGCACCGCTGACCTCGACCGGGATGTTCAACTGCTCGAGCGCCTGCGCGTAGACCGACCCGATTCCCTTCTTCTTGCGCGTCAGGATCAGGAAATCGCTGAAGCTGCGCCGTCCCGAATCGACCTCGGTCCGGATATACGCCGCAATCCGCCCGGCATCGACCGCCGACGACCTCCTTCGCGTCACACGTATGCGTGAGCGTGAAGACACCCCCAGCCGCGGTCGGCACCGCGTCCTCCTTCGGGTCGAGCGCCGCGAACCGCGGCGAGTGCTGCGTCGGCTCGGCCGGAAACTCCTCCGCGAACACACCATTGGCCCACTCGCACAATGCCGGCACGGACCGGAAATTCATCGTCAGGGGCAGGACCCGTCCGGTCGCGGGCTCGCTGAAACGGTCGCGGACGATGTTGTAGATCTCGATGTCGGCCCGACGGAACCGATAGATGGACTGCTTGGGATCGCCGACGACAAAGAGAGCGCCGGGGCGGAGAGGGAGCTGGCGCCAGTCCGCTTCCCGCTGCCCGCTGCCTGCTTCCCGCACAACGCCAGCTTCCCGCTGAACACCTGCTTCCAGCTTCCTGCTTCCCGCTTCCCGCTGGATCACACTGTCACGCTGCAAGGAACCGGCTTCACGCCAATCCCCCTCGTCCGCCGCGAGCAGGAACACTATCTCCGCCTGAACGGGGTCGGTGTCCTGGAACTCGTCCACGAAGAGATGCCGATACTTGCGCTGAAGGGCGCGGCGGACGAGCGGATTGGTCCTCAAGACGTGGGCGGTCAGGTTGAGCAGGTCGCCGTAGTTGAGGACATTGAGGCGGCGTCGCTCGGCGGCCGCACCGTGCCGGGCACGGCATAGGACGGTGACCGACAGGCGATACCTGTACTGGCGCCACTGGGCCAGCCAGGGCTCGACGACGGAGGCCTTGAATCCTTCATGGAGCGGATTGATCAACGCCTTGAGGCGCTTCTTTCCCGCTGCATCGTCCGTCCACCACTTCTGCGTGATGCAGGACTCCACATCCCATGTGTCGAGCAGTTCCGCCATGATTGCCGGACGGTCGATGCGGGTTCGCGATACGCGGAGCTGACCGCTGAACGTGCGGGCGGCCTTCTGAATCGGGCACCTCGTCTCGTCCGAAATGTCGGGCAGCTCCTTCTCGAGCACTTCCCAGAACGCCTCAAGTGCGTCCCACGCGGGCTTCGCATCGGGGCATTTGGCGACGCCCGGCGGGAACGTGACGTCCTCGTGGGAGCAGACGATAGCGAACGCCGAGTCCAGGTCGCCCGGCCGGACGCCCGTATCGAACAGCGCCAGCATGTCGGGATCGCCGGCAGCGCGCGCGGTCGTGATGAAGTCGCGCCAGGCGCGCCTGCGGAGCTCGAGATCCTGCACCTCGTCCAGCTCGGTGAAGCCCGGCGAGACGCCGGCCTCGACAGGACGCTCCCGGAGAAGCCGTGCGCAGAAGGAATGAATCGTTCCGGCGAAGAAGCGCTCGAGGCTCGACAGCGCGGCACGCACGCGCGCCGCATCGTCCGTCTGCAGCTCACCGGACGCCAGGCGCCTCTCGAGCGCGAGGTGAAACCGGCCGCGCAGCTCGGAGGCCGCCTTGCGCGTAAACGTCACCGCCGCGATGTGCTCGACACGGTAGGCGCCGGACGCGACACCGGCCGCCATCCGCTCGGCCAGCATCTGGGTCTTGCCGGATCCCGCGCCAGCCTCGACGAGGATATTGGTCAGCAGATCCTCGCGGATGGCGCGACGCGACTCCTGGTCGATGCGGCGGGACGACGGCTGGCCTGCGGCGACGGCTGGCGCGCCAGCTCGCTTAGACATGCGCGGCAAGCCTCCCGAACGCCTGCAGCTTGGGATCGCCCCGCTTCGCGTCGGCCTGGGCGTGCACACCAGGCCCGCACGCCGCCTTGAAGTCGCAGAACGTGCAATCCTCTTCGGCCGGCGCATGAACGAACGTACCAGCGGCGATCAACTCGCGCAGGTCCGCCAGCACCGCCGCGATCGCAGCTCGCGCAGGAGCGGGAATGACCTTCCGATTGCGCTGCCCCTTGTGGCTCGAGAAGTAATAGACCCCGGCCACCACCTTCGGCTTGCCGCACGACGCCCGCAACAACTCCACCGCCGCAAGCCCGTAGAGCGCATGCTGAAGAAGACGTCCGCCCCTGAACGTACCGTTCCAGGAGTCGCGCCAGAAGCCGCCGGTCTTGTAGTCGAGCACCTGAAAGGTCGACGGCGCCACCTCGTCGATGCGGTCGATGCGTCCGGCAATCCTGAATCTGAGGCCGCTCCCGAGGTCGATCTCCACTGGCTCCGCACGTGCGAGGACCTCGAGGTCTTCGTCCAGCGGACGGCCGAACGAAACCTCGAACGCGAGCGGCTTTCCCCCGTCGTTCGCACACTCCGCCTCGAGGAACAGCTCGACGTCGGCGAGGAAGTCGCGCGACTCGCGCGCCAGGACCTCGTCGGTCGCCGCCGGCATCTCGCGATGAAGCTCCTTCAGCCGCTCCTCCGCGAGCGCCTGGAGCCAGGCGCCGTCCTTCTCCATGTCCGGCCGGCGCTTTGCCTCGCGGCACCGCCGCAGCGCCTTCGCATAGATGTCGTGCAGCTCGGATCCGCGCGTCAAGGGATCGAGCCAGACGTCCCGGTCGCGCTCCCGCTCGTCCACGGGACGCAGGCCCAGGCCGCGCTTGAGGAACAGGCGGAAGGGACAGCCGGCTGCTCCCTCGAGGTCGGTCACGGAGAACGCGTTCGCGCCGGCGCACGGATCGAGCACGGCACCAGCCTCCGGGACATAGCCGTCGTACTCCGTGAACCGCTCCGATTGGCGCGCCGCAGCCGCCACGCGCCCCTGCGCAACCTCAGGAAACGCTGTTTCCACCGCCTCCACACCCGCCGTTCCCGTTCCCATCACACTCCGCAGCCACCACCCGGCTTCGGTAGCCGACGCGCCGCGCTCCTGCGGAATGCTGGAGACCGGCTCCCCGAGCGCCGCCTTCATATCCTGATAGGAAAGCGTCGCGTTCCCTTCCTTCAGTCGATACGCCTGGAGCATCAGCCACGAGGCGTAGGTCTCGCGGAATTCGCGGGTATCTCGCACTGAGTACGAGAACGTGACTGCTTCCCGCTGCCCGCTTCCCGCTTCCCGCAGAGTCGCGGTATCCGCTTCCTGCTCACCGCTGCCTCCTTCCCGCTCAGTCGCGCTGTCAGCGTCCCGCTGCCCGCTCGCGGTAGCGAGGCGCGAGAGAACGGACCAGACGGCCTCGTCTATGCGATCGGCGGACCGACGCAGCGCGGGTGAGATGGCCTCGCGCTCAGCGTCGAGGAGCACGGGATCCTCAGTCGCAGAAGGGAATACCCTCCCTTCCTCGAGACCGACGACGAAGAGATGAGGGCGACCGGAGAAGCCCATCTGCGCGAACGTGCAGGCGTAGAGATGCCCGGGGCGCGGACGCTCCTGCGCGACCTGCAGGGACAGCACACGCTCCCGGATGAAGCGCAACGCCCCCTCGAGGGTGCACGAGAAGGCCCCGAGCGCCTCGAGCTCGCCGACATAGTCCGCCAGCGCCGCGGCGGCGCGATGATCGAGCTGGCTGCTGCGGGCGGTGGATGTGTCGAGAAACAGCAGCGCGGCCCGGACAACGGGCTGGAGATCGACGCGGCCGTCGGTACCAGGCTCGGGAATCGACGCGATGACCTTCTCGATCCATCCGAGCACCGCCGACGCCAACTGTCCCTTCGTCCGCGCCGATTCGCGGTCGTCGTCCGACACATCCGGGTCGGCGGCACGGGTCTCGTAGTTCCGGCGAAGCGCCCCGAGCGCAAGGCCGTAGGTCGCGCGGCCCCAGCCAGCCTCTGCCCGCGCCAGGGTGCGGGCCGCCTGGCCGGCCGTAAAGCCCTCGTCTTCCACCTCGAGGCCGATGTCCCCAGACTGGAGCAGCTGACGCAGGTGCGCGGCGGAGAAATCGGTTTCAATCCAGTCGCACAAGCCGATGAGCGCACGCCCGGGTCGAGTCGCGCTCGCCGCAATGCCAGCTCCAAGCGTGACGCCCCACTCGTGGCGCAGCGCCTTCTCCCAAACGAGTGACACATGGTCGTCCGACGCGCAGGCGATCTCGACCTGGTCGAGCGAAGCACCGGCCGCCAGGATGCGGCGGAACACCTCCTCGATTTCACCTTCGCGGCCACCAGCATGGAACAGATGGATGGCTGTCTCCCGCTTCCCGCTGCCCGCTTCCTGCTTCCCGCTCGGCGATTTCTTCCCGCTTCCTGCTGCCTGCTTCCCGCTGGCTGGACCCCGCTGTGCGGTAACCGTGCCAGCTGCTGGGTCCAGGAGGAAGGCAAGGCGGTGGGTCGATGCCTCCGCGGCGATCCGCTCGACGGGGACATTGGCGAGCCTTCTCGGCACGGTCGCTCCAGGGATTGCCAGGGCCTGCGGCACGATGCGCTCGCCGGGCATCGCATCGATCAGCCGGCGCTGCACCGGGGACCAGATCGTGGCGGGCAGCTCGGTCCAGCAGTCCTGCGGCTGAATGGGGCACCAGTCGGAATGCTGAAGCGCTTCCTCATAGACCGTCGCCATGTCGGCTCGGCCGGCTGCCGCCAGGAACCGTTCGTAGGCCTCGAGCAGACCACGCAGCTCGATGTGCTTGGCCGGCGACTCGAACGCTTCAGGCTTCAGCTCCCCCGCCTTCACCCCTGCCATCCGCAGCTCACGAATCGTCGTCCACAGCGCCTGCGCCATCGTTGGCTGATCCGCCAGCGGACGGAAGTAGCCATCGCCATGCCCCGAGTGTGGATCGCCAATCGCGGGTGGCCGCGAACGCGGCAGCTCCAGCAGCAGCCGCATGATGAGCGCCGGCCCCAGCCCTTCCTCCGACGGCTCGATGCTCCGGTCGACCAGGAACGGCGCGCCCATCCGAAGCGCGATGTCGAGCGGCGTCACGAAGCGCAGGTTCAGCCAGTTGGTGCCACTTAGCGCGATGCGTTCGCCAAGCGTCCGCCCGAGCGCGTGCGACGGCACGAACACCCACTTCGAGCGGGTGACTTCGGCGCGGCAGAGGGTCGCAAGCTGCTGGACGAATGGGTCCATCAATGCCAGATCGAAAAAGAACCGACGGTTCCGAAAGGGGGCTCGCAGAGTCTGGGGAGACGGGGCCCGGGGTGTTGCGACCGACGGGTCATAATCACGCCCGGGACGACATGAAGTCAACGGCTTTGTCGGCAGAAATTGCGCAGGTGCGCGCCTTCGGCACGTCTCTACGCAACTTCTGCGCATTTGCTTGGTACCCAGGTACCGATCTGGACACCACCCCGCCCCGGTCTCGTGCGCACGCCCTGCTGAAGTGCACCGCCGGCAGGCAGGGCCGATTGGGAGCTCGGCCGTACTTTCGAGGTTTGCGAAAACCTCTAGCCTGGTCCTGCGCCCAATCGTCGCCTCAGCATGAGTACCAACGTCCCTTCTCCGCCGCGCGACCTACTGCTTAATCATCGTGAAGGGCACGTTTGACGCGCCGGACCCGTTCACGACACCGGTGATTCGACGCCCCGTGGCATCCATCGTTCCCGTAAATGTGAAATCCGAAAAGATGGCCTGCTTGTACCGAAGCTTGATGTTGCCGTTGGCGTCGATCGTGTTCGGCGACGCCGGGTCGAGACGCCCGGGCCCGAGCTGATCGGAGTAATCGCCGCTGATCGCCGTTCCGTTCTGCGTGAGGCTGGAGGAGAACACCCACGAGCTCCAGGTGCCACGCCACGTCCCCGTCATGCCGCCAACCACGAAGTCGCGGGTGTCGGTCGCGGTCGCCCCCTTGCTGTCCGAGACCGTAACCCGCGCCGTGCCATTGCCGCCGCCGGAAAACACAATGCGGTCGTTCGTGCCGCTGAACGGATTGCCTGCCACATCCCAGGTGTAAGTGATCGGGTCCCCATCCGGATCCGACGCCGACGCGTTGAATGAAAACTGGGTGAGCTGCGCGATGCCGAACGCCGGCGCGAAGTTCATCGAGTTGATGACCGGGGCGCGGTTGGCCTGAACCGGCGTCGACGGCGCCGTGGGCGTGGACCCGGACGAGCCGGGGGATGAAGAACCGCCGCCGCAAGCGGCCACCGCGACCGACAGCGCGACGGTGAAGGCGAAGAACTCGGGAACCTTTGTCTGCACGATATGACCCTCCAGGCCGCGACGATGCGTCGCGACAACCCGCCGCGCTTCCGCGTCGGTGACCCCAAGCGTAAGGAGGGGGAAGGGACAGGTGCGGTCACAGAAGTTGGACGCACAAAATGGGAAGTACAAAAAGTTACCGTGCGCGCAAGGACCTGCCGAAGCATCAGAGCCCCCCTGAAGCATGGCGAAGGTTCGGCGTATGACCCGGGCTGTCAGGACACCCGCTTATGCTGAGCGCGCGCGAAGGGAGGCAAGATGGCGCGGAATGCGGAACTGGTCCGGCAGTGGGAAATCCTGAGGGCTCTCGACGGGGCGCGTAACGGCATCGCTATCTCGAAGCTCGCGTCGATGCAGCGGGTGCACACGCGCACGGTGCGTCGCGATGTCGATGCGCTGTGCAAAGCGGGTTTTCCACTCTACGATGAGAAAGTGAACGGAACTTCGATGTGGCGCCTGCGCGCGAAGCCGTTCCGCGCCGTCGAGGAGACCGGCCTCAGCCTGACCGAGCTCGCCGCGCTCTACTTCAGCCGGGTTCTGGTGTCGGCACTCGCAGGGGCGCCGTTCGAGAACGATGTAGATCGGACGCTGGAAAAGCTCGAGCGGGCGCTGCCTTCCCCGGCCCGCAAGCACATCGACCACCTGCCGACGCTGGTGAAGGCCAAGGGCATCGGTCGAAAGAAACATGACGGCCGCCGGACGCGCGGAGATCATCGCGCGGGTCCTCGACGCCGCGCTCGCCTTTCGTCGTATAACAATGCGCTACGACTCGGCCTCCTCCCAGCGCATCCGCGACTACATCGTCGAGCCGCTCCGCCTGTCGTATGCCTGCGGAGGACTTTACCTGACGGCATGGGTCCCGGCTTACCGGGAGACGCGCACCTTCGCCATGGATCGGGTGCGGACGCTGGCCGTTCTCGACGAACACTTCGCCCCCCATCCACTGCCACCGGAGCCGTTCGCAAACTCACTCGGCGTCCACACCGGGAGCCCCGAGCTCGTCGAGCTCGAGTTCGCCGCCAGCACCTCCGATTACATCGCCGGACGCGAATGGCACCGCTCACAGGAAGTCCTGCGGCGGGACGACGGCTCGCTGCTCCTGCGGCTCTGCGTCTGCAATGACATCCCGCTTCGCAGCTGGATCCTCAGCTTCGGCCCCCGCGTGCGTGTCGTCTCGCCGACCGCCCTCGCCCAGGAGATCGCCGGCCAGCTCGATGCCGCCCGCCAGCGCTACCTCCCGGTGGACGGGACGGTGCAAGTACTGGAGCGGGGGGTGGCTTGATCAGCACCGCTGACTCGGCTGGCCGGAAGGGGCCGCCAGGTTGCGTCACTCGTGCGCGAGTCACAGATGCGGTTTGTGCGACACAACCGGCTGAGGGCGATGCAGATTTTGCGGCGGCCCCATCCCACCGCGGCAATCGCGGCCCAATTCCGATGCGCCGCTTATGGCTCGCTCCTCGCATCGCGGAGCGACGATGCTAGGATGGGGGCGCGATGACGATTGACGAACTGAACAGAAAGACTCAGGCCGGCTTCAAGGCCGTGCAGGCGGAGTTTGCGGCCGTCCGCGCTGAACTTTGCGCCGAGATCAAGGCGGAGGGAGAGGTCACCCGCCGGCACTTCGACATCGTCGCCGAGCAGTTCAAGGACTGGACCAGGCTGCTCGCCGATGGCACCGCGCGCAACACCGAGCGCCTCGACAATCACGAGACCCGTATCACGACACTGGAGACCGAGGGCCGCTAGCCGGCATCACAGCCGGGGGCGACGACGGGGGCGACGATGACGATTGACGAACTGGACAGAAAGACTCAGGCCGGCTTCACGGCCGTGCAGAGGGAATTTGCGGCAGTGCGGGCGGAGATGAAATTCGAGTTTGCAGCCGTCCGAGCCGAGCTCCGCGCCGAAATCGCGGCCAGCGCCGCCAGCGTCACGAATAGCGTCACGAATAGCGTCACGAATACCCTACGCGCCGAGATCAAGACGGAAGGGGAAATCACCCGCCGGCACTTCGACATCGTCGCCGAGCAGTTCAAGGACTGGACCAGGCTGCTCGCCGATGGCACCGCGCGCAACACCGAGCGCCTCGACAATCACGAGACCCGTATCACGACACTGGAGACCGAGGGCCGCTAGCCGGCATCACAGCCGGGGGCGACGACGGGGGCGACGACGGGGGCGACGATGACGATTGACGAACTGGACAGAAAGACTCAGGCCGGCTTCATGGCCGTGCAGACGGAGTTTGCTGCGGTACGGGCGGAGATGAAGACAGAGTTTGCAGCCGTCCGCGCCGAGCTCCGTACCGAGATCACGGCCAGCGCGGCCAGCGTTACCGATACCCTCCGCGCCGAGATTGCCGCCAGCGCCGCCAGCGTTACGAGCAGTGTCACCAATACGCTCCGCGCCGAGATCGCGGCCAGCGCCGCCAGCGTTACGACCAGCGTCACCAATACGCTCCGCGCCGAGATCAAGGCGGAGGGGGAAATCACCTGCCGGCACTTCGACGTCGTCGCCGAGCAGTTCAAGGATTGGACCAGGCTGCTCGCCGACGGCACCGCGCGCAATCGCGAGCGCCTCGACAATCACGAGACCCGCCTCGCCGCGATCGAATCCGAGCGACCCCTTCGATAATGGAAGAGCCCCGGCAACGAGCTCGACGTCGGCGCCCGCAACGCCGCGGCCAAGGCGAGCTGCCGAGGCGCACGCCATCAAGGACTTGCCTGCGGTTGTCACCGCGCCGCTCGGCGCCTCAAGCGCGGGATGCCATCAGGCCGTCTTGAGCCAGCAGCGCAGCACTTCGGCGACGCTCCACGCCTGCGCGATGCAGCCGCGCGGCATGTAGGGCGCCTCGGCGTCGAAGATCTCGCTGATCGAGCCGACGCACGCCTCGCCGAGATGCGCCGTCGAAGCCGTCCAGCAGCTGCGCGCGCCCCGGCGCGGTCCTCCGGATGGACCTTCAGCCAGGCATCGACGAACGGACCGATCAGCCAGCCCCAGACGGTGCCCTGGTGGTAGGCCGCGTCGCGCGACCGCAGGTCGCCGTAGTACTTCGCCTTGTAGTCGGGATGGCCCGGCGCCAGCGAGCGCAGGCCGACCGGCGTGAGCAGGCGCTCGCGCACCACCTCCATGCACCGGCTGCCCAGCGCCCCTCGTCGAGCACCGGATGGTCGAGCGAGATCGCGAACACCTGGTTCGGCCGGCACGCCGGATCGTCGCCCCTGCTCGCCGTCGACCACGTCGAAGAGGTGGCCGTCTCCGGCGTACCAGAAGCGGCGTTGAACGACTGCCGGGCGCGCTCGGCGTGGCCGCCGAGGTCGCAGATCGCCGGCGTCTGCCCAGCTGCTCGCGTCCACCAGCTGCGCCAGCAGGCGCAGCGCGTTGTACCAGAGCGCGTTGATCTCGACCGCCTTGCCGCGCCGCGGCGTCACCACCCAGTCGTCCACCTTGGCGTCCATCCAGGTGAGCTGGTAGCCCTCGGCGCCCTGGCGCGAGCAGGCCGTCGGTCGGGATCCACGCCGATGCCGAAGCGCGTGCCGCGCAGGTGGTGTCGACGATGTCGAGCAGGGTCGGCAGCAGCGCGCGCAGGGTGTCGCGATCGCCGGTGACGCGTCGACGTAGCGCTCGACGGCGTGGAAGAACCACAGCGTCGCGTCGGCGGTGTGGTACAGCCCCTCGTCGCGCGCCGTCGGGGAACATGTTCGGGATCAGGCCGTCGCGGACGTAGTGGCGCGAAGGTGCGCAGGATGTAGCCCGCCTCGCGGTGACGCCCGGTGGCGAGCGTCAGCCCCTCGAGGCTGATCATCGTGTCGCGGCCCCAGTCGGTGAACCAGTGGTAGCCGGCGATGACGGTGCGGACCTCGTCGCCCGCGGCGCGGGCCCGCGCGGCTTCCTCGGCGCGGCCGGCCGGCGTGATGATGAACTGGTCGGCCGCCAGGACGAGCTCCGCGGCCGAGCCGGTCGCGCGGCCGCGACGCCGGCGCGCTCGAGCAGCCGCGCGGCGGCGCTCCGCCTCGGCGAGCGCGGCGGCCTCGGGGCGTCAGCGCCTCGATCACCTCCCACGACTCGGTCGAGGCGACCAGCGTGCACCGGCGAGTCCGGGCGGAGATCGGCGCGGAAGTAGCCCGGGCTCCACAGCGTCCCGACGCGATTGATAGCCGCGACTCTCCTCGATCCGGTACGGCACCGTTCGACAGTCCGCGCGTCGAGCGTCAGCGCGCCCCGGTCGGCCGTGCAGCGCCAGCGTCAGGCTGTGGCAGATCCGATCCCGCGCACACGTCGTAGCGGCGGCCAACGGCCGAGACCGTGAAGGCCTCGCCGGGCGAGGCGTCGACCGGCGCCTCGTAGCCGCGGAAGTGCATCGACGGCCGCAGCGTCAGGCGCACCGGTTCCTCGCCCTGCGAGCAGCCGATAGATGACGTGGACGGTGTTCTGGCCATGCGGCATGAGCACGCGCTTCTCGATCACCAAGCCGTCCACCTCGGTAGCGCCAGACCGGCAAGCCCGCTCGAGCCGGAACTCGCGCAGGTGCTCGGTCGCGATCGGTCGCGTTGGGCCCGGCAACTTCGTCTTCGTCGCCGAGCCACAGCACGCGGCGATCGGCGAGGCGGACGCGCTCGAGCAGGTGGTTGAGCATCACCATGCGCCCGAGCGGCGCCGGCAGCGCCGCGACGAGCAGGCCGTGGTAGCGCCGCGTCACGACGCCGGCCACGGTGCCGGAGGCGTAGCCGCCGAGGCCGTTGGTCACCAGCCACTCGCGGCGCGGCATCGGGCTCGATCGGCCGGGGCGTCGTCCGGGGTAGGCGATCGCGCGGGTCAGTTCAGTCGTTGCGACTCATCGTCGTTCTGCAGTCTCGGCAATGGCACGGCGACGAGCAGCACGGCCGCCTCGCCGGGAAGGTGCCATTCGCCGTGCGGATCGAAGCGGCGCCGTGCCGCTGGCCGCCGTAGCGCGACGGCCTCGCTGCTGACCACGACATCGCCCAGTCGGCAGCCCGCGGGCGGCGCGAGCAGCGGCTCGGGCGCCGGGCGTCGAGATCGAGGTCGCAGCCGAGATTGACGACCAGCAGGCGCATCGCCTGTCCGGCGCCGAAGATAGCGGAGCACGAAGCGCCTCGGCGGCGAGCACCGCGCCGTCGACGCGCGCGCGTCGCTGCGCCGGATGGCCGGGTCGTCGCGGCGGAGATGCGAGGAGGTCGCGGTGCAGAGCGTAGCGCCGCCGCGTGCGTCGTCCGCTCGCGACAGATCGAGCTTGCAGCGCTCGAAGGTTGTCACGATCGCACCGGTGACGGCAGCGCCGGCTGCACCTCGGGATCGGCGATGCTCGGGAACTGCGTCAGGAACTCCGTGCGCCCCGACCGCGATCGGCCGCGCAGCTCCGCGCGATGATCGGCGAAGTACAGGAACGGCGCGTCGGACGCGAACTCCTGCCCCTGGAACAGCATGCGGCGTGGCCGGCCCGAGCAGCATCAGCGCGGTCAGCGCGCGGTAGCGGCCGGCGACGGTCAGCTGATGCAGCCGGCGGCCGAACGCGCGAGTTGGCGACCTGGTCGTGATTCTCGAGGAAGGTGACGAAGGCGTGCGGCGGCAGGTCGAGCGCCGGGCGTGCCGCGGCGCTTGCTTCTGCCACGTGTACCACTGCCCCTGGTACAGGTAGCCGTACTTGGCGCACGGAGATGAACTCCTGCGGCGACCCGCGGTAGTCGGTGTAGTACGCCTCGCGGCGCCCGGTCAGCGCGACCAGCGGCGGTGTGATGGAAGTCGTCGTTCCACAGCGCGTCGAGCCCGTAGCCGCCCGGCCTCGAGCGGTCGCACCAGCCGGGTGTCCTGCGGCTCGTTCTCGGCGACGACGATAGATCGACCGCCCGCCGGCGCGCCTCGCGCGCGCCGCCGGCCGATCGCCGGCGAGCATGTGCTCCGGCGAGGCGTCGTTGATGTCCTGCGTGGCGTCGAGGCGCAGGCCGTCGAAGTGGAACTCGTCGATCCAGTAGCCGGCGTTCGCGACGAAGAAGCGCGCGCGCCGGCCGCCGGTCCCGTCGAAGTTGATCGCCCGGCCCCAGTCGTTCTTGTAGCGGTCGGTGAAGTAGTCGGTCGAGAACTCGGCCAGGTAGTTGCCGTCCGGCCCGAGGTGGTTGTAGACGACGTCGAGGATGACGCCGAGGCCGAGGCGCATGGGCCCGATCGACGAAGCGCGCGCAGATCGTCCGGCGTGCCGTAGAGCCGCGTCGGCGCGAAGAGGTTGACGCCGTCGTAGCCCCAGCCGAAGCGCCCGGCGAATTCGGCGACCGGCATCATCTCGATGACGGTGATGCCGAGGTCGGCGAGCGCCGGCAGCTGCTCCGCCGCGGCCGCCCAGGTGCCTTCCGGCGTGAAGGTGCCGACGTGCAGCTCGTAGAGCACCTGCCCTTCGGGCCGAATGCCTCGCCAGTTCCGTCGGTCCACCGGAACGTCGGCGGGTCGACGACCTCCGACGGGCCGTGCGGGCCGTCGGGCTGGAATCGCGACACCGGATCGGGACGGCGATCGCCGCCGTCCAGCCGGTACCAGTAGCGGGTCCCGACGGTAATGCCCGGGATCTCGCCGGAAAAGAAGCCCGCCTCGTCTCGCGACAGCGGCTGCGCGGTGCCGCCCTCAACGACGAATTCCACCGTGCGAGCGGCGGGCGCCCAGACCCGGACCGAGGCGACGTCATCATTACGGACTTCCACGCCGGCCGAAAGCCGGCGGGTGGCGGTGTCTCTTGTCAGCGTGCCCTGATCTGCCATGCCGTTTCTCGCCTCACCGCTGGGCCCGCCGCCGTTCCCGGCCCGCGAGACGGGCAATTTCCGCCGTCAGCAGGGCCGGCTCGATCGGCTTCGGGACGTTTCGCTGCACTCCCTGGAGGAGCCTGCCGAGCCGCGTATCGGTGCGGCCGAAGGCGGTCAGCGCGACCGCCGGAATCCGCCCGCCCCGCTCCGCATCCAGGGATTGAATCCTGCCGATGACCGAATACGACTCGGCGTTCGGCGCGCCATCGTCGCTGACCAGTACGTCGGGCCGCCAGTCCTCGAGCGCCTCGAGCGCGTCCGCCACGGAGGCGGTCGCGCGGACGGCCGCGCCGCGCTGCTGCAGGACGGTCGTCAGCAGGTCGCGGGCCTCGCGGTCACGCTCGAGGACGAGGACGCGGAGACCGTCGAGCGGCGACGCGCCGATGACGGGCGTCAGCACGGCCTCGGCCGGCGCCGCACCATCGAGGAGCTCGGCCGACTGCAGCGGGAACTGCACCGTGAAGACGGCGCCGTGCCCATGGTCGGCGTTGCGCGCCTCGACCTCGCCGCCGTGCATCTCGACGAGCTCTCGAACCAGCGCGAGGCCGACGCCCAGACCGCCGGCCGCCCGAGTCACCGACCCGTCTGCCTGACTGAACCGGTCGAAGATCCGCGGCAGGAACTGGGGATCGATGCCCCGTCCGCTGTCGGCCACGGTCAGCCGGGCCTGCGAGCCGCTGATGGCCACGGCCACTTCGACGTCGCCGCCGCGGGGAGTGAATTTGATTGCATTGGCCATGAGGTGCCAGGCAATCTGGCGCAGCCGGGTCTCGTCGCCGAGCACGACGACCGCTTCGCGGGGAAGCGAGACGTCGAGGTGCACCCCCTTGGCCCGGGCCGCCGATTCGACCGCGCCGACCGCCTGCTGCACGGCCGCGCCGAGCGCAGTCGGACGTGGATGCAGCTGCAGTTCGCCGGTCAGGGCTTTCGACACGTCGAGGAGGTCGCCGGTGAGCTGGGCCTGAAGCCTGACGTTACGGTCGATGGATTCCAGACCCCGGGACGAGGTTGCCGGATCGAGCTTCCCGGTGCGCAGCAGGTGCACCCAGCCGAGCACGGCGTTCAGCGGCGTGCGGAGCTCGTGCGAAACCGTCGCGAGGAACTCGTCCTTGAGGCGGTTGGCCGCCTCCCCCTCGCGCCGCGCCGTCTGCGCCTCGCGGGCCTGTTGCTCGGCGCTGCGCCGCGCGTTGCGCAGTTCGGAGACGACCCCGGTGAGGAGCAGTCCCTGAATGACGAAGAGGGCCAGATGGGTCTGCGCCGCGCCATCGGCAGCCGGACCCGTGCTGGCTTCGTAGGCGCCCAGCAGGGCCCCGGTCACGGTGGCGGCCAGCGCCGGCCCGGTGCCGGCAAACCAGGCACACCCCATCACCGCCGTGCCGAGCAGCAGGAATTCACTGCCGTCGTCTATGGCGTCGCCGGCGGCCCAGCTGGCCGCGAAGACGAGCCCGACGGCAGCCAGCGCGATCGCGAAGCGGAGTGGGAGCGCCAGCGTCGGGAACGGGTACGCATCCGGAGTGCCTTTCATGGACGGCCCGACACTCCGCTGCTGAAGGTTCTCGCGGTCACGACGTGGCATCTCGCAACGGGTATGCCACGCTACTCTCCCCGCGGTGGTTCAGCTGGCCGCTCCGAGGCGGCCATCTCAGGCGCATCGGGATTCGAGTCCATCACCTGCGCATCCACGACGCCCTCGGCCGAGACGGACTGAGCCGCGCCCAGGATGTCGTCGATGAGGCCGTAGTCGAGCGCCCGGGTGGCGTCGAGATAGAAGTCGTTCCGCTTGGTATCGCGGATGATCTGGCGGAGCGGCTTGCCGGACCGGTCCGCCAGGATCCGATAGATTTGCCCTTGCATCTGCTTGAGCCGATCGAGGTGCTGCGCGGCCGCGGTCGTGGACTGCCAGCCGGCCCACTTCGCCGGCTCGTGGATCATGATCCAGGAATGGGGGAACGAGAGGCGGCGGCCCGGACTGGCGGCCTGGAGCACCACCGAGCCCATCGAGTAGGCCATGCCCTGGACGACGATGCTGATTTCGACGCCACGAACCACCAGGTGCCGGATGGCGTCGTGGAGGGCCAGACCGTCCGTCACATTGCCGCCGGCGCTGTTGATGAAGATCGTGATCGGTTTGTCGCTGTCGTTGGCTAGTTCGCGCAGGCGCTCGATGGCGGCTCGTGCGGTATCCTTCTCGATATCGCCGATGAGGTAGATGTCCCTGAGGCGGTCGGATTGCTCCTTTCGGAGCATCTGCTTCACCGCATCGACGAGTTCCGACAGCAGCTGCGTGTTAATCCCGGTCATCGGCTGGAGCCGACGCACGCCGCGTGCCGTTTCGGCCAGCTCGACCGGTCCTCGCGGAACGCGCTGCAGATAAATGCAGAATGTCCTAAACCGAACACCCTCTTTTCTCGTCCAATTGGTCCGAAGGGTCGGCACGACTGCCAGGCGGCACCCGGCGGCCCTTCAAGCGTTTGTAACTGCTGGACTTAAAGCCATCCAGGCCGTGCGCTGACCGAGGGCGGCGCGGCAGAGGAATGCATGGTCGATATCGCCCGCCCGTCCCAGGCACGACAAAAAAGGCTCCGCCGGATCCTCATCGGCGCGGGGATTCTGGCTGCCGTCGTGGTCATCACCGTGGGCATCTCGCGACTGAAACCTGCCGCGCCGTCGGTAGATCGCGCCACAGTCTGGATCGACACCGTCAAACGGGGGCCGATGCTGCGTCAGGTGCGAGGCTCGGGGACGCTGGTGCCTGAAGAGATTCGCTGGATCCCGGCGACCACCCAGGGCCGGGTCGAGAACATCCTGCTGAGACCGGGCGCGACCGTCACGCCTGGCACGGTCATTCTCGAGTTGAGCAATCCGGAACTGCAGCAGGCCGTCCGGGAGGCGCAGCTCGCCTACCAGTCGGCCCAGGCGGCCTACGTCAACCGCAAGCAGGAGCTGCAAAGCGCGCTGCTCAACCAGCAGGGGGACGTGGCCGGCATCGAGGCCTCGTACAAGAATGCGGCGCTCAACCTTGAAGCCCAGGAAAAGCTTTACAAGGATGGTCTCGTCTCCGAAATCCAGCTCAAACAGTCGCGCAGCGCCGCCGAGGAGCTGAAGAACCGCCTCGACATCGGCCGCCGGCGGCTCGAGATGCAGACGAGCGGCATCAGCTCGCAGCTTGCCCCGCAGGAAGCCGAGGTCGATCAGAAGCGGGCGGCGTACGACCTGCGGGTGCGGCAGCTCGACGACCTGAAGGTCAAAGCCGGGATGTCCGGCGTGCTGCAGCTCGTGCCGGTCGAGCGCGGCCAGCAGGTCGCTCCGGGCACCAACCTCGCCCGCGTCGCCGACCCGACGAACCTCAAAGCGGAGCTGCGCATCGCCGAAACGCAGACCAAGGACATCCGCGTCGGTCAGCTCGCGGAAGTCGACACGCGCAACGGCGTCGTCAAGGGACGCGTCTCGCGGATGGATCCGGCGTCGGCTGGCGGGACGGTCGGGGTGGACGTCGTGCTCGAGGGGGCGCTGCCGCCTGGCGCGCGCCCGGACCTGAGTGTCGACGGCACCATCCAGCTCGAGCGCCTCGACAACGTTCTCTACGTCGGCCGCCCCGCCTACGGCCAGGAGAACAGCACCGTCGGGCTGTTCAAGCTGAACGCCGACGGTGAAGCGATCCGCACCAACGTCAAGCTCGGTCGCAGCTCTGTCAGCCAGATCGAGATCGTGGACGGACTGAAGCCCGGCGATCAGGTCATCCTCTCGGACATGTCCGCGCAGGACCAGTTCGATCGGATCAGGATTGCCGGATGACGACAGCACGCCGGGGACATCACCAACACGGCCGCCGCAAGGAGTCCAGATGACCACATCGCCCAACGCCGCCACGCTGATCCACCTGGACGGCGTCACCAAGGTCTTTTTCACCGACGAAGTGGAAACGCATGCCCTCGCGGGCATCCACCTCGAAATCAAGAGCGGCGAATATATCGCCATTGCCGGCCCCTCGGGCTGCGGCAAGTCGACGCTCCTCTCGATCCTCGGGCTGCTCGATTCACCGACGGAGGGGCGGTACATTCTCAACGGCAAGTCCGTCGCCGATCTGCCGTTGTCGGAGCGGGCCCGCGTGCGCAACCGCGAGATCGGGTTCATCTTCCAGAGCTTCAACCTGATCGGCGACCTCAACGTCTACGAGAACGTCGAGCTGCCCCTCACCTACCGTGGGATGAAATCGGCGGAGCGCAAGGAGCGGGTGCTCGCGGCGCTCGAGAAAGTCGGCATGGCGCACCGCTCGAAGCACCTCCCGAGCCAGCTGTCGGGCGGTCAGCAGCAGCGTGTCGCGGTCGCCCGCGCGGTCGCGGGAACGCCGTCGATCCTGCTGGCCGACGAGCCCACCGGCAACCTCGATTCGAAGAACGGCGAGGCGGTCATGGATCTGCTCCGCGACCTGCACCGCGAAGGGGCGACGATCTGCATGGTCACGCACGACCCGCGCTATGCCCGCCACGCCGACCGGTCCATCCATCTCTTCGACGGCCGCGTCGTCGAGGAGGACGGCAACAAGCATCGCGGTGAGCGCGAGCTCGAAGAAAGCGGCTTCGACCTCGCGCACTGACGGCCGCCCTGCCATGCTGACGCACGACGAGCGCGGGCCGGGGCCTGGCGAGCGGATCGCGCCCGGCACCGCCCCGCCCGCCGAACGCGCGCTCCGCGTCCTCATCGGGGACCCCGACCCCGAAGTACGGGACGCTCTCAGTCGGCTGCTCGGCGAGGCGGGGTTCGCGGTCGAAACCGCCGCCTCGCCGCTCGCCCTCCAGGCCGCCGTCGAAACGCGCCGAATTCGACGCCGCCGTCCTCGACCTCACCGCGGCACGCGCGTCCCTCGCCGCGGGCGGAAACCTGCTCGCCTATCTCGGTTCGGCGGACCCCCTTCTTCCCATCATCGTCCTCTCGA
Source organism: uncultured Acidobacteriota bacterium (assembly GCA_963750475.1). Lineage (GTDB taxonomy): Bacteria > Acidobacteriota > Vicinamibacteria > Vicinamibacterales > 2-12-FULL-66-21 > JALZOC01. The sequence continues at coordinate 2,532,283 of CAVVQQ010000002.1, read as the reverse complement.
CATGGGCCAGCAGCGAGGTCGCTGCCGAAACGCTGCGCCGAGGCGCGCGGGACTTCATCGCGAAGCCGTGGGACGACGTCCGCCTCGTGTCGGCCGTCCGGACGCAGTCGGCGCTCGGCCGGGCGCTGCGACGGGCGCGGCGGCTCGAAGCCGAAAATGTTCTTCTTCGCGACGACGGCGGGCCGGGGCTGGCCGGCGAATCGACGGCGATCAGGGGCCTGCTCCAGGCCATCCAGCGGGCCGCGTCGGCGGACGCCGGCGTCCTGATTCTCGGGGAGCGCGGCACCGAGACTGCCGCGGTCGCGCGGGCGATTCATGACGCCTCCACGCGAGCGTCCGGTCCGTTCATCACCTTCCGCCCCGACGGCCTGGATGACGAAGCGATCGGCGGACGCCTGTTTGCCGATTGGCAGGACCGCGAAGATACGGCGAGCCCCGGCACTGTCGGCTGTTTCGAGCTCGCTGACGGCGGCACGCTGTTCCTGGGCGAGCTTGGCGCCCTCCCTGCCCGGGTGCAGACTGCGATCGTCGCCGTCATGGAGACCGGACGGTTGACGCGGGCGCGCGACGCGCGGGCGCGCCAGCTGGACGTCCGGATTGTCGCCGCCTTGACCGGACAGCCTGGGGGCGGGAGCACGGGCGCGACGGAGCGGATCCCGGACGGCCGGTGGCGCCGCCTGACGCCCATAGAGGTGCACATCCCGGCGCTCAGGGACCGCCGGGCCGATCTTCCGCTGCTCGCGGCGCAGCTGCTGCAGCGGCACGCCGGCCGCGCGACGACGCCCCTGGCGGGGTTCGATTCGGGCGCGCTCCAGCGGCTGCTGGACCACGCGTGGCCCGGCAACCTGCACGAGCTGGATCGGACGATTGAGAGAGCAGCGTGGCGTGCGGCCGGTCCCCTGATCCGCGCCGAGGACCTCGGGCTGCAGATCAGGCGCGAAGGCGCCGTGCGGCTCGAGGATTTGAGCCTCGACCAGGTCGAATCGCTGCTGATCCGCAAGGCGGTTGGCCGGTTCGACGGCAACGTCACTCGTGCCGCCCGCGCGCTCGGCCTCAGCCGCAGCGCGCTCTACCGCCGGCTCCAGCGCCACGGCCTGTGAGCCGCGCGAGGTAGCGGCAAGCCTCCGCTCGCCAGTGTCTGCAGCGCCATGCCATCATTGATGGCCATGGCTAGACTCTTTCAGGGCGCCGTCGAGATCCGGCCGCTGCTGGTCGCGCTCCTTCCCACCCTGCTCGCCGCATGGCTGGCCGCCCGGCTGATCCGCCGGGCCGCCGCCGGATGGCTGCGCGGCCTGACCGGCGATTCGTCGCTGCTGCTCTCGAGCCCGCACGTTCGCGGGCTGCTGCGCCTTGTCGGGGCCGGCACCTTCCTGATCGCTTTCTCCATCCTGCTCTTTCCGGCGTTCGAGATGGCGGGACTTCGGCCGAGAGCCGGACTCAGGCTGCGGACGCTGGCCAACTGGACGTTCGAATCCGGGCTTCGCATCCTCCTGATCACCGTCCTGGCTTACGCGCTGGTGAAGACGCTCACGCTCCTGGTCAGGCGCTTCGAGCACCAGATGAATCTGGTCACGGACCTGGATGCGCTGGAGCGCGCCAAGCGCGCCCGGACACTGGGCTCGGTCGTGCAGAAAGGCACCACGGTCTTCATCGTCGGCGTCGCCCTCCTGATGGTGCTGCGCGTCCTCGACTTCGACATCGCGCCCGTCCTGACCGGCGCCGGCATTGCCGGCCTGGCCGTCGGCTTCGGCGCCCAGACGCTCGTTCGCGACATCATCAGCGGATTCTTCCTGATTCTCGAGAACCAGATCCGCGTCGGCGACGTCGCCGCGATCAACGGCATCGGCGGAGCGGTCGAGTCAATCAACCTCCGGACGATCGTGCTGCGCGACGTCGAGGGCACGGTGCATGTCTTTCCGAACGGCGCCATCAGCACGCTGGCGAACAAGAGCAAGGATTTCTCCTACTACGTGCTCGACCTGGCGGTTTCCTATTTCGACGACACGGATGCCGTCGCCGCGGTGCTGCGCGAGATCGGCGCCGACCTGCAGGCCGACCCGGTCTTCGGGCCCGCCATCATCGAGCCGATCGAGGTTCTTGGAGTCGATGCGTTCGGCGACTGGTCGGCCCGGCTGAAGGCGCGGATCCGGACGGTACCGTCGAAACAGTGGTTCGTCGGGCGGGAGCTGCGGCGCCGGATCATTCAGGCCTTCGAGCGGCACGGCTTCGACGATTCCGTTTCCGGTCGCCGCGACGGCGTCGCCGAAGCGCTGACAACGCCGGCTCAGTAGCCGGATTTGGCCGCGGCGGCGGGCTTCTCGCCCCGGGACTCCTGGACGATCTTGACCCCGGCGCTGGCGCCGACCCGGCGTCGCGCCGGCCGCGACCATCGCCTTGAGGCCCTCGAGGTCGCGCACGCCGCCCGCCGCCTTGACGCCCATCTCGGCGCCGACCACGCGGCGCATCAGCGCGACGTCCGCCGCGGTCGCGCCGCCGGACGCGAACCCGGTCGAGGTCTTGACGAAGTCCGCGCCGGCCGCCTTCGCACAGCGTGCAGGCGGTGACCTTCTCCTCGTCGGTCAGCAGCGCCGCCTCGATGATCACCTTGCTGACCACGCCGCACTGGCGGCACGGCCTCGACCACCGCCTCGATGTCGCGCTCGACCGTGCGCAGGTCGCCCGACTTGAGCGCGCCGATGTTGATCACCATGTCGATCTCGGTGGCGCCGTCGAAGATCGCGCGGCGGGTCTCGAACCGCTTGACGTCCGCGGTCGTGGCCCCGAGCGGAAAGCCGACGACCGAGCAGACGCCGACGCCGGTGCCGCGCAGCAGTCGCGGCGGCGGTGGCGACCCAGGCCGGGTTGACGCAGACCGTCGCGAACCGGAACTCGGCCGCCTCGCGGCACAGCTTCTCGATCTCCGGCGCGGGTCGCGTCCGGCTTGAGCAGGGTGTGATCGATCATGCCCGGCGACGCCGCCGGGCGCGCCGCCGGTGGCGTGCATCGCCGATGCCGCGACGCGCCGGCGTCGATCACCCCGCGCAGCCGGTCCGGGCAGCAGTCCGCGCACCGCCGCGTGACAGCTGCAGCGGTGCGCCGGCCGGCGCGCCGCCGCCCTGGGCGGCCATCACCTCGTCGGTGATCGATTTCGATCAGCCGCTGCAGATCCTGGCAGTTCAGCATGCTCATCGCCACGCGCGAAACGCTCTTCCATGCCGGCGCATCTTGACCAGCCGGCGGATGTAGCGCGCCTCGCGCATCGGCGTGCCGAGCCAGGTGTCGACGATGGCCAGTGCCGCCGTCGAGGCCGGGGATCAGGAGCGCGAACCCAGCGTCATGACGTTGGCGCCGTTGTGCTCGCGCGAATAGCGGGCGATCGTCTCGTCGGTGACACATCGCCGCGCGGATGCCGCGCACCTTGTTGGCCGCGATCGCCGACCCGATCCCGGCGCCGTCGATGACGATGCCGGCGTCCGCCTCGCCGCGCGCGACGGGCAGCGCCACGCCGCCCGGCGACGTCGGGATAGTCGACCGGATCGGTCGAATCGGTGCCGAGGTCAGTACACCGCCAGCCCGCGGCCGCGCAGATGCGCGACGAGCGCCGCCTTCAGCGCCAGCCCCGAGTGATCGCTGCCGATCGCGATCCGGCGGATGTCGGCGGTCGGCGCCAGGTCCGGCGGCAGCGAGGCGTCGACGCTGAACCGGCCGCCACGACCGTCGATCCGGCGCGCCGCCAGCGTGTCGCGCGCGAGCGGCGTGATGTGGCCGCCGGCCGCCAGCTCCACGGTCGCGCCGAGGTCGAGCACGCCGGCGTCCGCCTCGGTGATGATGTCGAATCGCTGCATCTCGTCAGTCGCCGTCCCGCTCAGGCCCCGGCCGGCTCGTCGAGCTCCGCGATGTATGGCAGATTCCGGTACTTCTCGGCGAAGTCGAGGCCGTAGCCGACGACGAACCGGTCCTCGATCGTGAAGCCGATGTAGTCCACCGTGACGTCGACGACGCGGCGCGACGGCTTGCTCAGCAGGCACGCCGTCTCGCAGCGTCTTCGGCGCCCGCGCCCGCAGGATGTCCTGCAGATACGTCAGCGTCAAACCGGTGTCGACGATGTCCTCGACGATGATGACGTGGCGCCCCTCGAGACCCGAGTCGAGATCCTTGAGCAGCCGGACCTCGCCGGACGACTTGGTGCTCTTCGCGTAGCTCGACACCGCGATGAAGTCGATGGTCACCCGCGGGCTCATCGCCCGCACCAGGTCCGCCATGAAGACGAAGCCCCCCTTGAGCACGCCGACCAGGTGGATCTCTTCTCCGGCCGGGTAGTCACGCTCGATCTCCCCGGCGAGCGCCCCGACCCGCGAAGCAATCGCGGCCGGGTCCAGCAGGATTTTCATGCCATCACTCCGGCCTTTCATCTGGTGGTGGCCTTCCGCACCTCGGCGGCGCGCGCCCGCGCTTCCGCCAGCACCTCCGCCTCGGCCAGGGTCAGCATCCGCCGGTCCCGCATCAGCACCCGGCCGTTGACGATCGTCGTCCGCACGTCGTCGCCGCGGGTCACGTAGACGAGGTGCGACAACGGATCGTACATCGGCGTCTGGCGCGCCGCGCGACATCGACACCACGATCAGGTCGGCGCGCTTGCCGGGCTCGAGCGATCCGATCGCCTGCTCCATGCCGAGCGCGCGGGCGCCGTCGATGGTCGCCATCTCGAGCGCGGCGCGCGCCGGGATGGCGCGCGGATCGCTGGTCGCGCAGCTTGTGCAGGAAGGCCGCCTGGCGCATCGCCTCGAACATGTCGAGATCGTTGTTGCTGGCCGCGCCGTCGGTGCCGAGGCCGACCGCGATGCCGGCGGCGCGCAGTCGCGATGACCGGCGCGGTGCCGCTCGCCAGCTTCATGTTGCTCTCCGGGATTGTGCGAGACGCCGACATGCCGCCGCGCCAGGATCGCGATGTCGCCGGGCGACAGCCAGACGCCGTGCGCCGCGATCGTCCGCGGCCCCCAGAAGCCGATCGACTCGAGGTAGGCCGGCGGGCTGGCAGCCGTGTGCCTTGCCGGCGGTCCGCCACTTCGTCGCGCGGTCTCGGCCAGGTGGATCAGCACCGGCGCGTGCTCGCGGTCGGCCAGCGCACGGACGGCCTTCAGCGTCGCGACCGTCCAGCGTATACATCGCGTGCGGCGCGACCGCCGGCGTGATCAGCTCGTCGCCGGCGAACGCCTTGATGAACGCCTCGGCGCGCGCCAGGCCGTCGGCCGGCGTCTTCGCGTCCGGCACCGGGAACTGGATGATCGTCTGGCCGAGCACGCCGCGCAGGCCCGGCTCGCGCTTGATGACGTCGGCAATCTCCTCCTCGAAGTAGTACATGTCGGCGAACGTCGTCGTGCCCGGACTGGATCATCTCGAGCGCCGCCAGTCGGGTGCCGGCGCGCACGAACTCGGGCGACACCGTCTTCGCTTCGGCCGGAAAGATGTACTGCTGGAGCCAGTCCATCAGCGCCAGGTCGTCGGCCAGGCCGCGATACAGCACCATCGGCGCGTGGGTGTGGGTGTTGACCAGCCCGGGCATCACCACCTGATCCGCCGGCGTCGATCGTCGTCGCGGCCTCGAACCGCGCCGCGATCGCCTCCGGCGGTGCCGACCGCGACGATGTCGCGGCCGTCGATGGCGACCGCCGCCGGGCGACAGGACCCGCGCCGGCGTCGTCCATCGTGACGACGGTGCCGCCGGTGACGATCAGCGAGACGGTCGCGGCGCTGCGGGGGGGCCGCCGCGACGACGGCCGCGGCCAGCAGCATGGCAACAGAGACGCGCGAGCATGGCCGTCGATTCTATCAGTCGCCGTTTGCGCCGTTTCGCCTTTTGCCGGTCCGCGTGTTTGTATAGTGAACGCGTGCCGCTTCATCTCGTCGAGCATCCGCTCGTCCACGACGCGCTGGCGACGCTCCGCGACGCGGCGACGCCGCCGGAGCTCTTCCGCCGCATGGCGGTGCGGATCAGCCTGCTGCTGGCCGCCGAAGCGACGCGCGACCTGCCCGCGGCGTCAGGGACGGTGACGACGCCGCTCGGGCCGGCGCCGGCACGGCGGGTGGCCGGCGACGTCGTGGTGGTGCCGGTGCTGCGGGCCGGACTGGGCATGCTCGACGCCGTGCTCGAACTGGTGCCCTCGGCGCGCGTCGGCCACATCGGCCTGCAGCGCGACGAGCTGACGGCCGTCGCCTCGCAGTACTACGCGAAGCTGCCGCGAGACCTCGGGCGGCAGCTTCGTGCTGATGATCGATCCGATGCTCGCCACCGGCGGCAGCGCGGTCGCCGGCGCTGGACCTGCTGCGCAGGGCGGGCGCCGCGCGGGTGCGCATCATCTGCATCGTCGCCGCGCCGGAGGGCATTGCCGTCGTCGAGCGCCACCACCCCGACGTCGAGATTTTCACCCCGGCGGTCGACCAGGGCCTGAACGCCCACAAGTTCATCGTGCCGGGGCTCGGCGACTTCGGCGATCGGCTGTACGGAACGCCGTGACGCGGAAGCGGGAGACACCATGAAGGAGCCGGGCCAGAAACCGGCGGCCCGCAGGCCGCTCGAGCAGACGCCGCCGGGCCGCGTCCCGCGGGCCGCGGAACGCCGCACCCAGGAGCGCCTGCAGGACGTGAAGTGGCGGACCGCACTGACGGGAATCGAGCCGAACAAGATTCTCGTCCGCGGCTACCCGCTCGACGAGCTGATGGGCCGGCTGACGTTCGGCGAGGCGATCTATCTGCTGCTGATGGGCGAGTGCCCGACGCCGGGCATCGGACGGCTGATGGAGGCGATGCTGGTGTCCTTCATCGATCACGGCGCGACCCCGCCGTCGACGCTGGCGGCGCGCAACACCGCCACGGCCGGCGCGCCGCTGCGCGCCTGCGTGGCGGCCGGCGTCCTCGGGTTCGGCGCGCTATCACGGCGGCGACATCGAGAGCTGCATGGGATTCCTCGACGCCGGGCTGGCGCTGGTGCGTGAGGGGCGCTCGTACCGGGACGCGGCCGAGGCGATTGTCGCGCGGTGGGAGGAAACCGGGGAGCAGGTGCCCGGCTTCGGCCACCGCTTCCATACCCGCGACCCGAGAGCGGCGCGGCTGTTTCAGATGGCGCTCGAGCTCGAAGTCGAGGGGGACCACATCCAGATGATCCGCGCCGTGGAGATGATCCTCGGCACCGACCATCGCGGCCATCCGCCGGTGCCGGTCAACATCGACGGCGCCATTGCGGCGGTGTGCGGCGACCTCGGCATGCCGCCCGACGTCGCCAACGCGCTGTTCATCATCTCGCGCGTCCCCGGGATCGCCGCCCAGGCACAGGAGGAGCGCGAGCGGCAGCAGCCGATGCGCCAGATCGATCCGAAGGACCATGTCTACGATGGCCCCTCGGAGCGCCGGCTGCCCGAGCGCCGGAAGTAGCGCCGCGGATCAGTACTTCGACTGCGTCGGATCGACCTTGTCGATCCACGCGAGGATGCCGCCTTTCAGGTTGCGGACCCGCGTGAAGCCCCGCTCCTGCAGCAGCGCGACCGCCTTGGCGCTGCGCCCGCCCATCTTGCAGTGGACGACCATCTCGCGGTCGCGATCGAGCTCCGCCGAGCGCGCCGCGACCTCGCCGAGCGGGATCAGGGTTGCGCCTTCAATCCGGCAGATCTGGTACTCGTTCGGCTCCCGGACATCGAGAATGAACGGCGCCCGGCCGCCGTCGAGCTCGGCCTTCAGCTCCTCGGCGGTGACTTCCGGAATCGCCGGGCCGGCCGCCGTCGCCGTGGCGGTGGGGCCGACGCCGCAGAAGGCGTCGTAGTCGATGAGCTCGCGAATCGTCGGGTGGTCGCCGCAGACCGGGCACTCGACGTCGCGCCGCAGCTTCAGCTCGCGGAAGCGCATCTGCAGGGCGTCGTAGAGCAGCAGCCGGCCGACCAGCGGCTGGCCGACGCCGAGAATCAGCTTGATGGCTTCGGTCGCCTGGATGATGCCGATCACTCCCGGCAGCACGCCGAGGACGCCTCCTTCGGCGCAGCTCGGCACCAGCCCCGGCGGCGGCGGCTCGGGATAGAGGCAGCGGTAGCAGGGGCCGCCCTTGACGGCGAACACCGACGCCTGGCCGTCGAAGCGGAAGATGCTGCCGTAGGCGTTCGGCTTGCCGAGGATGACGCAGGCGTCGTTGACCAGGTACCGCGTCGGGAAGTTGTCGGTGCCGTCGAGGATGACGTCGTAGTCGCGGAGCACGTCGAGCGCGTTCTTCGACGTCAGCGCGACCTCGTGCTCGATGACCTTGACCGACGGGTTCATCGAGCCAATCCGCGCCCGCGACGCCTCGAGCTTCCGCCGCCCGACGTCGGCGGTGCCGTGGATGATCTGGCGGTGGAGATTGCTGGCGTCGACGGTGTCGAAGTCGACGATCCCGAGCGTGCCGACGCCGGCCGCGGCGAGATACATCGAGGCGGGAGCGCCGAGCCCGCCGGCGCCGATGCACAGCACCCGCGCCGCCTTGAGCTTCTGCTGCCCCTCGACGCCGACCTCGGGCATGATCAGGTGCCGGCTGTAGCGCTGCACTTCTTCGCGCGTCAGCTCTTCACCGGCGCGCGGGACGACCGCACCGACGCCGCCCGCCACCGACGGCACGATGCTGACGACATCCCCTGCCTTGAGCGGCGTCTTCTCGCGCTCGAGGTGCCGGATGTCCTCGTCGTTGACGTAGATGTTGACGAAGCTGCGCAGCTTGCCGTCCTCGTTGTAGAGGTGCTTGCGGAGATCGCCGTAGCGGGCGATCAGCGCCTGCAGGATTTCGCCGACGGTGGCGCCGTCGATATCGACGGCCTCCTGCTTGCCGGCGAACGGCCGGAGCGGAGTCGGGATCAGGATACGGTGGGCCATGTAATGTCCTCGGAGTCGAAGCCGGAGCGGTCGTCGCGCAGCCGCCAGCAGGAGATGTCCTCCGCCCGGCCGCGTATCACGGAAACGATGATGTAGTCGAGGTTCGGCCAGGCGTGCGCCAGATCCTCGAGCGACGGACGCGCCGGCGCGTCCGGGTGCGAATGATAGAAGCCGACGAGGGTGCTGCCGGAGGCCGCCGCCCGTGCCTCGGCGCGCCGATAATCCTCGGGGGCCACGGTGAATCGCCGCTCGGGCGTCGCCGCCGCGGCGTTGGTCAGCGGCCAGGCTTCCCCGACCCGCCGGTCGCCGTTGTCGGCGATTCGGCCGATCAACGCGCCGCAGCACTCGAGCGGGTAGCCGGCGCCGCCATGCCGGCGGATCGCAGCCGCCGCCTCCCCGCTCAGCACGATCATACGTTGGGCAGAGCCGGAGCGCCTGCGGTGGCCGACTGCAGATACGCCTCGAAGTCGGCCAGCCCCCGGCCGATCTCGATGCGCGCCGGCAGCCGCGGGCCGATCGTCTCGGCCGCCGTCTTGTAGCCGTTGCCGGTGATGCAGACGACGACCGACTCGTCTTTCGGAATCACCCCCCGCCGGACGAGCGAGATCGCCCCCGCCAGCGTCGCGCCGCCGGCCGGCTCGGTGAAGATGCCCTCGGTCTCGGCCAGCAGCTCCATCGCGAGCAGGATCTCTTCGTCTGCCGACGCGACGCCGGATCCGCCCGTCGCCTTGACGGTGCGGACGACCTGGAAGCCGTCCGCCGGATTGCCGATCGCGATCGACTTGGCGATGGTGTTCGGCTTGACCGGGTCAGGGAACTCGAGTCCCTCCTCGAGCGCGCGCACGACCGGCGCACAGCCGGCCGCCTGCGCGGCGTGAATCCGCGGCAGCTCGCCCTCGACCAGGCCGAGCTCGCGCAGCTCGCGGAAGCCCCGGGCGATGCGCGGCAGCAGCGTGCCGCCGGCGACCGGCGAGACCAGATGCTGCGGAAAGCGCCAGCCGAGCTGCTCGACGATCTCGAACCCGAGCGTCTTCGCCCCCTCGGCGTAATAGCTGCGGAGATTGATGTTCGCGAAGCCCCAGCCGTGCTTCTCGGCGATCTGCGTGCACAGCCGGTTGACGTCGTCGTAGTTGCCGCGAACGCCGATGACGTGCGGCTTGAAGACCGCCGAGCCGAGCACCTTGCCAGGCTCGAGGTCGTACGGGAATGAAGACGTAGCACTCGAGGCCGAGGCGCGCGGCGTGGGCCGAGACGCTGTTGGCGAGGTTGCCGGTCGAGGCGCAGCCGAACGTCGTGAAGCCGAGCTCGACGGCGCGCGTCGCCGCCACCGAGACGACGCGATCCTTGTAGGAGAGCGTCGGATGATTGACCGAGTCGTCCTTGATATAGAGCTCGCGAAGCCCGAGCTCGCGGGCGAGCCGGTCGGCGCGGACGAGCGGCGTGAAGCCGGAATGAAAGCCGGTCCGCGGCTCACCGGCAATCGGCAGCAGCTCGCGGAAGCGCCAGACATTGCGCGGCCGGCTCTCGATGACGTCGCGCGTCATCGCTTCCCTGGCGCCGGCGTAGTCGTAGACCACCTCGAGCGGCCCGAGGCACTCGCTGCACACCCAGAGCGCCTCGGCCGGATATTTCGCCCCGCACAGATGGCACTGCAGCCCGGTCATGAACGTCATGCATCACCTTCCCGATGAACCGTCACGGTCCTCACACTGCACGGGACCCGCTCCCGCGCGTAGGCGGCCCTGACGAGCCGCTCGACACCGGCGGCATTGCGCGCCGCGAATACCGCCACCGTCGGTCCCGCGCCACTGAGGCACGCCCCGATGACATCCGGATGCCGCAGCGCGAGCAGCCGGCCCAGTCCGGGCACGAGCGGTGCCCGGTACGGCTGATGGGCGCGATCGCGAAGCGCCTCCCGCATCTCGGCGGCCCGTCCGCTCTGCAGCGCCCCCAGGACCATGGCCAGGTGCTGGAGGTTGAAGATCACGTCCTCGAGCGGCAGCTTCTTCGGCAGCGCCCGGCGCGAGATCGACGTCGCCAGCTCGAGTTGCGGCGTCGCGACAATCACCCGCCAGCCCCTCGGCCACGGCCACGACGACACCGCAATCGTGCCGTCCTCGCGAACCCCGCAGCTCGTCACCCCACCGTGCAGCGCGGCCGCGGCATTGTCGGGGTGCCCCTCGATCTTCGACGCCGCGCCGAGGATTTGGTCCCGGGAGCGGCGGCCGTCGACGAGTTCCCGGAGCCTGAGGCCGGCAATCGTCGCCGCCGCGCTGCTGCCGAGCCCGCCGCGCAGCGGAATGTCGCTGCGGACGTCGAGCTCGAGGGATGGCGTCCCCCGGCCAATCGGCCCGAGCGCCGCGAAGCCCTCCTCAATCCGATTGGGGCCGCCGATCGGCCCGTTCGCGAAGCGGCACGTCAGCCGGCCCCTGCCGTCCTTCGTCACCCGGGTGATGCTGACGCGCAGATACAGGCCGACCGCCAGTCCGAGGGTATCGAGGCCGGGGCCGAGATTCGCGATCGATCCCGGCACGACGACCTCGTGCGGCAGGCTCAGGCGCTGCATTCGCCGTCCATCACCTCCGGGCTGAACGCGTGGTCCTCGCCTGGGTCGATGAAATCCGCCGCCAGCGCATCCTCGGCCGTCATCTTCTCGAGGTCGGCGACGGCGGCACGAGCCCGCGCCGGCTCGACGCGCAGGAAGAAGGCGGCCGCGGTCTCGCCGGCGGTGCGGTCCTCCCGATAGAGCTCCAGCATCCGGGTGACCGCCTCGGGAATCCGCCGGGCGGGGATCTTCGCCGTCAGCCGGCCGAAGCTGGCGCCGTCCGGACCGGCGCCGCCGCCGAGCATCATGAAGTACTGCGGCACGGCCCGATCGCCGATCTTGCGGATGCTCCCCTGAAACCCGATCGCCGCGACGTGATGCTGGCCGCAGCCGTTGGGGCAGCCGCTGATCTTGATGCGCACGTCGGCGGCGGCGCGGGTCAACGCGGTCCGGGTCTCCTGCTGCAGGTCGTCGCCGATGAGCCGCGCCAGCCCGCGCGACTGGGTCACGGCCAGCCGGCAGGACTCCGCCCCGGGGCAGCTGGTGACGTCGGTGATCGTCCCGGCGCCGGGCTGGGCGAGGCCCGCGGCCGCCAGCCGCCGGTAGAGGCCGGGCACCTGGCCGCTCCTGACCCAGCGCATCACCAGGTTCTGATCGACCGTCACGCGCACCGTGCCGTCGGCATACGCGCGGCAGAGCGCCGCCAGCGCGCGCATCTGCCCGCCGGTCAGATCGCCGAGCACCAGCGACACGGTCACCTGCGAGTACTCCGCCTGCTTCTGCGGCTGCAGGTTGGTGCGCAGCCATTCGCTCCGCTCGCGCCCGGGCCCGCCGTCCCGCACGTCGACGACCGGCACGATGCCCGGGCCGCGCACCGGGGTCGCGGCGACGAGCGTCGCGATCTCCTCGACCGCGGGGACGTCGGCGCGCTCCGTGGGCGCTTCCTCGACCGGCGGATGCTCGGCATCGAACGACAGCGTCGCGCCGCCGGCCGCGCGCAGGGCGTCGAGCTCGACCTGGAACGCCGCCTGCCACTTCTCCCAGCCCATCGACTTGACCAGGAACTTGAGGCGGTTGCGCTGCTTGTGCTCGTAGTCGCCGTAGCGCTGGAAGACCCGCAGCACCGCCTCGGCGACGATCGAGGATCTCTCCCGCCGGCAGGAACTCGTAGAGCGACGCCCCGGTGCGGCACATGATCGCCGTGCCCCCCGCCACCGTCACCCGGAAGCCGCGCGCCCCGGATCCGTCCGGCGCGAGCATCGCGCGGAAGCCGAGATCGTTGATCGACACCGCGGCGTGATCCTCGCCGGCGCAGCCCTCGAAGGCGATCTTGAACTTGCGCGGCAGCGCCGAGCTGAGCGGATGCCGCAGCAGGTAACGCGTCAGCGCCTCGGCATACGGCGTGACGTCGAACACCTCATCGCGCGACACGCCGGCATGCGGGCAGGTCGTGATGTTGCGCACCGAGTTCCCGCACGCCTCCCGCGTCGTCACCCCCGCGTCGGCGAGCAGCCGCATCGCCGGCTCGGCGTCGTGCAGCGCGACGAAGTGGAACTGCACGTTCTGGCGCGTCGAGATGTGGCCGAAGCCGCGGGAGTAGCGGTCGGCGACGTCGGCCAGCGCCTCGAGGTGCGAGGCCTCGAGAATCCCCTGCGGGATCTTGACCCTGAGCATCTGCGCGTCGGCGTCCTGGCGCTGCCCGTAGGTGCCGCGCAGCAGCCGGAACCGCCGCCATTCCTCGGGCGTGATCTCGCCACGCTCGAAGCGATCGAGCATGACGACGAACTCGTCGATGTCGGCGGTGTGGGCAAACGACAGCCGCGTCCGGCCGTAGGTGCGCGGGTCCTCTGTGACAGTCATGATGTTCCTATGTCGCCGCCGACGCGATTCGATCGGTCGGCAAAAACGTCCGCGCTGGTGTCGCCGCTGCCGAGCAGGCCGGCCAGTCCGGCCACGGCACCGACGACGATGATGCCGGGCAGGTCGCCGGCCGCGGCCTCCGCGGCGTCGGCCAGGGTCTCGACCGTGCCGTGCCATTGTTCGGCCCCCGGCCGGGAGGCGCCTCTCAGCACCGCCGCCGGCGTCGCCGCGGCCCAGCCGCTCGCCAGCAGCCGCGACCGGATCGCGACCCGGTTGGCGAGCCCCATCAGCACCACTACGGTGGCGCTGCCGGGCGCGAGCGAGCCGAGCACGGGACCGTAGGCCGCCTCGGCGTGGCCCGACACGACCACGAAGGCCGAGGCGAGACCGCGATGCGTGACCGGAATGCCGCTGAGGAGCGGGGCGGCCAGCGCGCTCGAGACGCCGGGGACGACCTCACACGGCACGCCGGCGGCCGCCAGCGCCAGTGCCTCTTCGCCGCCGCGGCCGAACACGAACGGATCGCCGCACTTCAGCCGGACGACCCGGTGGCCGCGGCGGGCCTCGCGAATCATCAGGCGGTTGATCGCGTCCTGACGGATCGCCGGCCGTCCGGCGCGTTTGCCGACGAAGAAGCGGCGCGCCGTCGCGGCGAGGTCGAGCGCCTCGGCTTCGATGAGCGCGTCGTAGAGCACGAGGTCCGCTTCGGCCAGGCGGCGTGCCGCCTTGCGCGTCAGCAGTTCCGGATCACCCGGCCCGGCGCCGACCAGCGAGACCAGGCCGGTCACTTGACCGCCTCCGCTACAGGCACCGCGGTCGCCCGGGGCCGACCGTCATAGAGCGCGTTGAGCGCGGCGAGGAGCTCGGGGCGCCGCGCCTCCATCGGCACGCCGCGTTCCCGCCACAGCGGGCGCATCGCCGCCGCGCAGCGCATCCAGGCATCCGAGATCCTCGGGGAGCATCGCGTCGAGCGCCTCGCGCAGCAGCCCCGCGATTGCCGGCGCCGCCCCTTCGGTCGAGATGCCGATCGTGACACCCGCCCGGCGAACGACCCCGCCCAGGTAGACCGTCGCGTTCGGCGGATCGTCCACCGCATTGACGAACAGCTGCCGTCCTTCCGCCGCCTGAGAAACCTGCCGGTTGACCTCTGGCGGGGCCGCCGCGACGACGAACCAGGCGCCGTCCAGATCCGCCGGCTGGAAGGGGCGGAAGAGGATCGGGACGCCCGCCGCCCGCACCGCCTCGCACGCCTCGGGCGACACGACGACCACCTCGGCGCCGGCCGCCTGGAGCGCCGCGAGCTTCGAGGCCGCGACCGGCCCGCCGCCGACCACCAGCACGCGGCGGCCCTGCAGCTTGAGATAGACGGGGAAGAGGGCTATCGGAAATCTCCTCGAAAACAAAAAAAGCCCGGGAGGCTGGCCTCCCGGGCTTCGTGTCGTTCGCGATGGTGTGAACCTGGTTCAGAGCATCAACGCGGGTAACCGAAGGCAGGGAAGCCCATGGCGCTGCATACAGCAGCGGCAACAGTTACACGCGCACAGGCCCCCGGCGAACATCCCGCCTGTTATAGCTCCCGAGGCCGCGCCAAGTCAAGCGGCGCCAACCCGGCCCCGGCGAGACCGAAGTCTCCCCCGCTTCATACCGCGTCCCCGCCGCCGGGCACGAGCGAGGTCAGGACCGGCAGCGCCACCGGCGGCACCTCGTGGAAATCAAAGGCGGCAATCTCGCGCATGGCACGGTCGATCGCCGTGGACGACGCCGGATCGAGGCTGACGACGAAGGGGCGGCGGCCTTCGGGAAAGCCCGGGCGCTGCAGGACGGCGTCGATGTTGATGGCGTGGCGGGCGAAGACGGCGGCGAGCGTGGCGATGATGCCCGGCCGGTCCGCCACCGTGAACCGGATGTAATACGGGCTCTCGAACTCCGCCGAGACGGCGGCGCGGACCGCCGCGACGCGGGTCACGTGCGGTCCGGCCTCGCGCGCGATGGCGAGCAGATCGGACATCACCGCGACGGCCGTCGGCTCCCCGCCCGCCCCCAGCCCGCCGAACGTCGTCTCGCCGCCGTACTGGCCGCGCAGCATCACCAGGTTCTCGCTGCCGCGGACGCTCGCCAGCGGCGAACCGAGCGGCACGAGCGCCGGGCCGACCGCGGCCCGGATGATCCCGGGATCCGCGGTCGTCTCGGCCCAGGCAATCTGCCGGATGGTGCAGCCGATCTGGCCGCGCGTACTGGAAATCGACCGCGTCGATCGTGTCGATCCGGCGCGACTGGATGTCGCCGGCGCTGACCTCGGCATGCAGGGCGACGTGGGCGAGGATGGCGAGCTTCGCCTGGGCGTCGAAGCCTTCGATGTCCTGCGAGGGATCCGCCTCGGCAAACCCCAGCGCCTGCGCTTCGGCGAGGGCGTTGCGGAAGCCGACCCCGTCGCGCTCCATGCGGCTCAGGATGTAGTTGCAGGTGCCGTTGAGGATCCCCGCGACGCGGGTCAGGCGATCGCCCGCCAGGCCGTGCTCGATGGCGCGGACGACCGGCACGCCGCCGGCGACGGCCGCCTCGAAGCGGACCCGGCTGCCGGCGCGGGCCGCGGCCGCGAGCAGCTCGGGGCCGGCATGGGCAATCACCTGTTTGTTGGCGGTGACGACCGACTTGCCGGCGGCGAGCGCCCGGCGGATCCAGTCCTCGGCCGGCGTCCGCCCGCCGATGAGCTCCACCACGACGTCGACGTCGTCACCGAGAATCTCGTCGATCTGATCGGTCCAGCGGACGCTCGCCGGGATCCAGTCGGCGCGCTTGCGCGCCACGCCGCGGTTGCAGATGGCGACGAGCTGGAGCTCGAGCGGCGCCGAGATCGAGCATCAGCCGCGCCACCGCCTGCCCGACGGTGCCGAACCCGGCGATGGCGACGCGCGTCGGACGGCGCGCCGCGGCGTCCGGGAGGCCGGCGGTGAGGTCGCGGGCGTCGGATGAGCTCTCCATGTGCGACCCGAGTGTAGACACCGGGTCGCGGGGGCGTCAAGGAAAAGCCGGCCAATATCAGTTTGTCTTATGAAGTCTAAAACATTATAAATTGGACTTTCACCTCCTGCCGCAGCACGATAACCACATCCCCGCCACGGCGGGGCCCCGCCGGCGCCGCCGCGCGGGGGCCTTCAGCGCGCGGCCGGGGTCCGGCCGCGGGAGAAACGAGAGCAGCGTGCGCGTCGCCTATCAGGGAGAACCGGGAGCCTTCAGCGAGGCGGCCGTGCTGCGGCTGCTGCCGGACGCGGATCCACGTCCCTACCCGACGTTCGACGAAGTGTTCGATGCGGTGACCTCGGGAGCGGTCGGCCTCGGCGTCGTCCCGATCGAGAACTCGATTGGCGGCTGCATCCACCGCAACTACGACCTGCTGGTCGAGCGCGAGCTGTCGATCGTCGGCGAGGTGGAGGTGCCGGTCGTGCACCACCTGCTGGCGCTGCCGGGGGTGCCGCTCGGGGAGGTGCGCCGGGTGCTACTCGCATCCCGCAGGCGCTGGCGCAGTGCGCGCGCTTCCTGCGCACGCTCGACCGGCGTCGAGGCGATTGCCACCTACGACACCGCGGGCAGCGCCAAGATGGTCGCGCGACGAGCAGCGCCGCGACGCCGCGGCGATTGCCTCGGCGCGCGCCGGCCGAGCTGTTCGGGCTCGAGGCGCTGCGCTCGGGCGATCCAGGATTTCGACGACAACATCACCCGGTTCCTGGCGATCGGCCGGCAGCGCGTCCCGCTCGGCACGCCCGACAAGACGTCGCTGGTCTTCACGCTGCGCAGCGAGCCCGGGGCGCTGTTCAAGGCGCTCAGCGTGTTCGCGCTGCGCGGCATCGATCTGACGAAGCTCGAATCACGCCCGATCGCCGGGCGCCCCTGGGAGTACCTGTTCTACGCCGACGTCGCGGCGGCGCGCGAGGATCTGCCGTGCGCGCGCGCGCTGGTGCACCTGGCCGAGTTCGCGCCGTCGCTGCGCACGCTCGGGTCGTACCCGCGCTGGCGCAAGCCCGAGGCCGCGGCCGCGGCGCTGTCCCTGACGAAAGAAGGTTCCGAGCGTGGCTGACGGTAACGGCAAGCCGCTGAAGTGGCAGAGCGGCGGGATCACGGACGGCCCGAGCCGCGCCGCGGCGCGGGCGATGCTCAAGGCTGCGGGCTTCACGCGACGCCGACCTGAAGCAGCCGCTCATCGGCGTCGCCAACACCTGGATCGAGATCGGCCCGTGCAACTACCACCTGCGCGACCTGGCGGTGCACGTCAAGGCCGGCATCCGCGCAGCCGGCGGCACGCCGATGGAGTTCAACACCGTCTCGATCTCCGACGGCATCACGATGGGCACCGAGGGGATGCGCGCCTCGCTGGTCAGCCGCGAGGTCATCGCCGACTCGATCGAGCTGGTCGCGCGCGGCAACCTGTTCGACGCGCTCGTCATCCTGGTCGGCTGCGACAAGACCATTCCCGGCGGCGGTGATGGCGCTGGCCCGGCTGAACATCCCCGGCCTGGTGCTCTACGGCGGCTCGATTGCGCCCGGGCACGGTTCCAGGGGCGCGACGTCACCATCCAGGACGTCTTCGAGGCGGTCGGCGCGCACGCCGCCGGCCGGATGTCCGACGCCGAGTTCTGCGCAGCTCGAGGACCGCGCCTGCCCCGGCGCCGGCGCCTGCGGCGGCCAGTTCACCGCCAACACGATGGCCACCGCCTGCGAGTTCGCTCGGCATCTCGGCGCCATCGGCAGCGGCAGCGTGCCGGCGACCGACCCGGGCAAGGCCGGCGGTCGCCGAGAGCGTCGGCGCGCTGGTCGATGGAGCGTGCTCAAGCGCGGCGTCCGGCCGCGCGAGATCATCACCCGCGACGCGCTCGAGAACGCGATCGCCTCGGTCGCCGCGACCGGCGGCTCGACCAACGCGGTGCTCCACCTGCTGGCGATCGCGCGCGAGGCCGGCGTGGCGCTCGACCTCGACGACTTCGACCGGATCAGCGCCCGGACGCCGCTCCTGGCCGACCTCAAGCCCGGCGGCCGCTTCGTCGCCACCGACCTCCACCGCGCCGGCGGCAGCCCGGCTCGTCGCCAGCCGCCTGCTCGACGCCGGCGTCGCTCCACGCCGGCGCGCCGACCGTCAGCGGCCGGACGATTGGCGAGGAAGCCGACGCCGCCGTCGAGACCGCCGGCCAGGAGGTCGTCCGGCCGGTCGGCAACCCGCTCAAGCCGACGCGGCGGCCTGGTCATCCTGCGCGGCAACCTCGCGCCCGACGGCTGCGTCGTCAAGGTCGCCGGGCACGATTACGGCACCTTCACGCGGACCGGCGCGGGTCTTCGACAGCGAGGAGGACGGCTTCGCGGCGGTGCAGCGCCGGCCGCATCAACGCCGGCGACGTCGTCGTCATCCGCTACGAGGGACCGACGCGGCGGGCCGGGCATGCGCGAGATGCTCGGCGTGACCGGCGGCAATTGTCGGCGCCGGACTCGGCGACTGCGTCGCGCTCGTCACCGACGGGCGCTTCTCCGGCGCGACGCGCGGCCTGATGGCCGGCCACGTCGCCCCCGAAGCGGCGCCGGCGGCCCGATCGCCGCGGTCCGCGACGGCGACACGATCGCCTTCGACCTGCCGGCGCGCACGCTGCGCGTCGAGCTCGACGCGGCGACGATCGCGGCCCGCGCTCGCCGCCTGGCACGCCGCCGCCGCCGCGCTTTACGACCGGCGTGATGGCGAAGTACGCGCGGCTGGTGTCCTCGGCGGCGCATCGGCGCGACGACCGGCTGACCGCGGCCGGTTCGGGACAGAGACAGGCGGTTCAGTCACTCGATATTTGTTCAGGACGACTATGAAACTTACCGGTGCGCAGATTCTGTGGGAATGCCTGGTGCGCGAGGGCGTGACCGATGTCTTCGGCTATCCCGGCGGCGCGATCCTGCCGGCCTACGACGCGATGCTCGATTACCCGATCCGGCACATCCTGGTCCGCCACGAGCAGGGCGCCACGCACATGGCCGACGGCTACGCGCGCGCCAGCGGCAAGGTCGGCGTCGCGATCGCCACCTCGGGCCCGGGCGCGACCAACATGGTCACCGGCATCGCCACCGCGATGATGGACTCGTCGCCGATCGTCTGCATCACCGGCCAGGTCGGCAGCCGGCTGATCGGCAGCGACGCCTTCCAGGAGACCGACATCACCGGCATCACGCTGCCGGTCACCAAGCACAACTACCTGGTGACGCGCGCCGAGGACGTCGCCGCGGCGGTGCGCGAGGCGTTCCTGATTGCGCGAGTCGGGCCGGCCCGGCCCGGTGCTGATCGACATCACCAAGGACGCGCAGCAGGTCGTCCTGCGAGTTCGACTGGGAGGCGGCGGCGCCGGCAACGCCGGGCTGCGCGCGCCGTGCCGGACGCACCGGCCAGCTCGCTCGCCGAGGCGGCGGCGCTGATCAACAACGCCGAGCGGCCGGTCATCCTCGCCGGCCACGGCATCATGCATCTCCGGCGCCACGGCGCAGCTCCTGGCGCTGGCCGAGCGCGCCCAGATCCCGATCGCCGATGACGCTGCTCGGCATCGGCGGCCTGCCCGGCGTCGCACCCGCTCAACCTCGGCATGATGGGCATGCACGGCGAGGCGTGGGTCAACAACGCGATCCAGGAAGCCGACCTGCTGATTGCCGCTGGGCATGCGCTTCGACGACCGGGTCACCGGCAACCTCAAGACCTACGCGCCCAACGCGCGCAAGATCCACATCGACATCGACCCGGCCGAGATCAACAAGAACGTCCAGGTCGACGTCGGCGCTCATCGGCGACCTGCGCGACGTCGCTCAACCGCCTGCTGCCGTCGGTCGCCAAGGGCAACCGCGACGCCGTGGCTGGCAGCACATCGACGAGCTCAAGGGCGACTCCGCGGTCCGCGACATCCAGAACCTGCCCGACGACGGCCACCTCTATGCGGCGCACGTCATCAACGACCTCTGGCGCGCTGACCGAGGGCGACGCGATCGTCGTCACCGACGTCGGCCAGCACCAGATGTGGGAGGCGCAGTACTACCACCACGACACGCCGCGCTCGCTCATCACCTCGGGCGGGCTCGGCACGATGGGCTTCGCGCGTGCCGGCGGCGATTGGCGCCAAGCGCGCCCGCCCGGACGCGGAAGTCTGGGCGGTCGTCGGCGACGGCGGCTTCCAGATGACGATGTGCGAGCTGGCGACGGTGGTGCAGGAGGAGCATCGACGATCAAGGTCGCGATCATCAACAACGGCTACCTCGGCATGGTCCGCCAGTGGCAGGAGTTCTTCTACGAGCGCCGCTACGCGGCGACGCCGCTGACCGGCCCCGACTTCGTCAAGCTCGCCGAGGCCTTCGGCATCTCGGGCCTCGGCGGTCACCGACCGCGCCGGACGTGCTGCCGGCGGTCGCCGAGGCGCGCGCGCCACGGCGGCGCCGGTGGTCGTCGACTTCCGCGTCGAGCAGGAAGACACCGTCTACCCGATGGTGCCGGCCGGCGCGGATCTCCACGCGATGATCCGCCGGCCCGAGCCCGATTGTCGAAACCGGCGCGGACCGCTGAGAGCAGTGCAGGACAAGATGCATACCTTTACCGTTTACGTCGAAGACGCCCGGGCGTGCTGAACCGCGTCTCGTCGCTGTTCCGCCGCCGCAACTTCAACATCGATCTCGCTGACCGTCGGCCACACCGAGACGCCCGGCGTCTCGCGCATGACCATCGTCGTCCAGACCGACGAGGGCGGCGCGCAGCGCGTCGAGGCGAACCTCTACAAGCTGATCCACGTGCATCAGCGTCGAGGACATCACCCACCGCCCGGCGGTGTTCCGCGACCTGGCGATGATCAAGGTCGCCGCGGCCGCGCGACAGCCGGCCGGAGATCATGCAGCTCGTCGAGGTCTTCGGCGCCCGCATCGTCGACGTCGCGCCGGACTCGCTGGTCATCGAGATGACCGGGCCGAGGAGAAGATCGACGGCCTGCTCGACGTGCTGCGCCCCTACGGCGTGCTGGAGATGGTCCGCACCGGCCGGGTCGCCATGGCGCGCGGCCAGGGCAGCGGCACCGCCCGGGCCGGCGTCGGTGCGGCGGCGGCGCTGCCCGAGGCCGAGGGCGTCTCCTACTCCGTCTAGAACCTGACGGCGCCCGCCGCGGCGGCGCGGCGGCCCCTTTCACCCCAGAGAGAGAAGAGGTTATTTCGTGCTCAAGATGTACTACGACAACGACGCCGACCTGGCGCTGATTCAGTGGCCGCAAGGTCGCGGTCCTCGGCTACGGCTCGCAGGGCCACGCCCACGCGCTCAACCTGAAGGACAGCGGCGTCGACGTCCGGGTCGGTCTGCACGCCGGCAGCAAGTCGCGCGCGAAGGCGCAAGCCGACGGCCTGGTCGTCGACGACCCGGCGGCGGCGACGGCGTGGGCCGACGTCATCATGGTGCTGGTGCCCGACACCGTCGCAGGCGGCAGCTCTACCGCGACGCCATCGAGCCGAACCTGACGGCCGGCAAGACGCTGATGTTCGCGCACGGCTTCAACATCCGCTTCGGCACGCATCGACCTGCCCAAGGACATCGACGTCTCGATGATCGCGCCGAAGTCGCCCGGGCCATCGCGTCCGCGAGCTCTACCAGGAGGGGGCCGGCACGCCGGCGCTGCTCGCCGTCCATCAGGACGCCACCGGCAACGCGCCAAGGACGTGGCGCTGTCCTACGGCAAGGGCATCGGCGTGACGCGCGCCGGCGTCATCGAGACGACGTTCGCGGAGGAGACCGAAACCGATCTCTTCGGCGAGCAGGCGGTGCTCTGCGGCGGCGTCAGCGCGCTGGTCAAGGCCGGCTTCGAGACGCTGGTCGAGGCCGGCTACCAGCCCGAGGTCGCCTACTTCGAGTGCCTGCACGAGCTGAAGCTGATCGTCGACCTGATGTATCAGGGCGGCCTGAACTACATGCGCTACTCGGTCAGCGACACCGCCGAGCACGGCGACTACACCGGCGGCCCGCGCATCGTCACCGACGAGACGCGCAAGCGAGATGAAGCAAGATGCTCGACCGAGATCCAGGACGGCACCTTCGCGAAGAACTGGATCGAGGAGGACGCAAGCGGGCGGCCGTGGTTCAACGCCACCCGCGAAGAGCGAATCGGAGCACCAGCATCGAGACAGGTCGGCGCCGAAGCTGCGGGCGATGATGCCGTTCCTGAAGCCGGTCAAGCACAAGCAGCCGGCCGGCGTGTAATGCCGGCGGGGGCATCCGGACGCCGGATGCCCCCGTCGCCCGCGGCGCTACAATACCGCCGATGGACCTGAGACAGCTCGAAATCCTCCGGGCGATCGCCGACACCGGCTCCTTCACCGCCGCCGGCGCGCGCCTGCACGTCTCGCAGTCGGCGATCAGCCGCCAGGTCCTGCTGCTCGAAGAGGAGTTCAAGGAGCCGCTGTTCATCCGCTTCGGCCGGCGCATCCAGATCACCCCGATCGGCGAAACGCTGCTGCAGCTGAGCCACCGCGTCTTCGAAGACATCCGCGACACCTCGGCAGGCATCCTCGACACGAAGAAGAAACTCAGCGGCACGATGCGGCTGGTCGGCGGGATGACCGTCTGCCTCTACGTCTTCCCTCCCCTGCTCAAGGAATTCCGCCGCCAGCACCCGGACGTCGACATCAAGGTGATCACCGGCGGCACGCCGCGGCTGCTGCGCAAGCTGCGCTCCGGCACCGCCGATCTCGGCCTGATTACGCTGCCGATCGACGACCAGTCACTGGCCACCGTGCCGGTCATCCGCGAGGAGCTGCTCCTGGTCACCCCGGCCGGCCATCGCCTCGGCGGGAGCACGAAGCCGATCGCGCCCGCGGCCCTCGTCGGCCAGCCGTTCATCCTCTTCGAAGGAGGCTCGAACACCCGCCGGGTCATCGACGAATTCTTCATCCGCGCCGAGATCAAGCCGCGCGTCGTCGCCGAGACCGAGAACGTCGAAATCATCAAGTCGATGGTCGCCTCGGGCCTCGGCATCAGCATCGTGCCGTTCCAGTCGGTGGCGCGCGAGATCCGCGGCGGCTCGCTGCGGGTCGCCCGGATTGCCGGCCAGACGCTGGTGCGCGAGACCGGCTGGGTCCACCTGCGTTCGGACCGGGTGCCGCGGATGGTCCGCGAGATGATGGACACGCTCACCAGGATCCTGCCGCGGCTGAAGCTGGTGCCGGCCGGCGGCCGGAAGCCGGCGGCGGCGCATCCCGTGCCGGCCGCCTGACCGGGGGCTCGCGCGGGTTCCGGGGATAATCAGGACATGCAGCTCCTCTACGCCTACCTCCGGCAGTACCTGGCGCCTGGTCGCCGTCGCGCTCGTGCTCGCGACGATCAACCAGACCTTTTCCCTGCTCGACCCGCTCATCTTCCGCCACGTCATCGACAACTACGCGACCAAATTCCAGGACTACACGACGCGTGAGTTCTTCAAGGGGGTGAGCGTGCTGCTCGCCGCGGCGGTCGGGGTCGCGTTCGTGTCGCGGGTCGCCAAGAACTTCCAGGACTACTACATCAACGTCATCACCCAGCGGCTCGGCGCCCAGCTCTATTCGGACGGCATCCGCCACTCGCTGCAGCTCCCCTACTCGGTGTTCGAGGACCAGCGCAGCGGCGAGACGCTCGGCCGGCTGCAGAAGGTCCGCACCGACGTCGAGAAACTGATCTCGACGTCGATCAACGTCCTCTTCACCTCGCTCGTCGGCATCATCTTCGTGATGATCTACGCCTTCAGCGTCCACTGGCTGATCGCTCCCGTCTACTTCCTGACCGTCCCGATCCTCGGCATCATCAGCTCGGTGCTGAGCCGCCGCATCAAGCAGATCCAGAAGGTCATCGTCGCCGAGACGACGGCGCTGGCCGGCTCGACGACCGAGTCGCTGCGGAACATCGAGCTCGTCAAGAGCCTCGGCCTCGGCCAGCAGGAGATCGAGCGGCTCAACGCGACGACCGGGAAGATCCTGACCCTCGAGCTCAAGAAGGTGAAGTATCTGCGCAGCCTGAGCTTCATCCAGGGGACGGCGGTCAACCTCCTCCGGACCAGCATCATGTTCCTGATGCTCTACCTGATCTTCACGCGGGCAATCACCGTCGGCCAGTTCTTCTCGCTGTTCATCTACTCGTTCTTCATCTTCGGGCCGCTCCAGGAGCTCGGCAACATCATCAACATCTACCGCGAGACCGAGGCGTCGCTGAACGTCTACCAGGACATCCTGCGCATACCGAAGGAGCCGCGGCCGGTCAACCCGGTGCCGCTCACCGACCTGACCAGCCTGACCTTCGAGCACGTCCGCTTCCAGCACCAGTCCGCGTCGACTCCGGCGATCAACGACATCTCGTTTACCGCCTCGCGCGGCGAGACGATCGCACTGGTCGGGCCGTCGGGCGCGGGCAAGACGACGCTGGTGAAACTGCTGGTCGGGCTGTATCCGCCGCAGTCGGGACGGATCCTCTACAACGGCATCTCCGGGGCCGATGTCGATCTGGACGGCCTGCGCGAGCGGATCGGCTTCGTCACGCAGGACACCCAGCTCTTCTCCGGCACGATTCGCGAGAATCTCCTGTTCGTCAGCCCCGGCGCCTCGGACGAGGCATGCCTCGACGCGCTCCGCCGCGCCTCCTGCGACAACCTGCTGGCCCGCGCCGACCGCGGCCTCGACACGATCATCGGCGAAGGGGGCGTCAAGGTCTCGGGCGGCGAGAAGCAGCGGCTGTCGATCGCGCGCGCCCTCCTCCGGCGGCCGCACCTCCTCGTCTTCGACGAGGCGACATCGTCGCTCGACTCGATCACCGAGGAGGGCATCGTCGACACCATCCGCGACGTCGCCTCGAGCGGGGACACGATCACGGTGCTGATTGCCCACCGGCTCTCGACCATCCTGCACGCGGATCGCATCTACGTCCTCGAACGCGGCCACATCGTCGAGACCGGCGGTCACGAGGAGCTCGTCGCGCAGAAGGGGCTGTACTACGCGATGTGGCGCCAGCAGATCGGCGAGCGCCGGGCGGCCGCGACGGCAGCGGTCAGAGCCGCGAGCCTCGAGCGCGCCGCTGGAGTGCCGGCGTAAGCCGGCGCCACGGCGGCCAGCAAGGGCACCGACACAGGCGGAAGAACTCGCTGGGGCGGCAGACCGCTGAAGCGTCGTTATTTGGCGGTGGAGAGCTCGGCGATGAGGCCGACGTGGTCGGACGGGGAATCGGCGCCGGGGGCGGCGCGGGCAAAGCGGTCGGTCGAGAGGGTACGCAGGCCGATGGAATAGACGTAGTCGATGCGCTTGAACAGATTCCCGGCCGGCGTGCCGCAGCCGGGACGGCTGGCCATTCCCGTCCATCCTTCCGAGCTCTGGGTCGCCTTCCACGCGTCGGTGTAGCCCGCCCCTTCAATCAGGCTGATCGTGCGCGTCCGTCCGGCATTGTCGTCACCCGTACAGGGCACCTTCGGATTCCAGGCGTCCGACTGGTAGACGTTGAGGTCGCCCATGAAGACGCGGGCGGCGCCCTGCCCGGCCAGCAGGTCGAGGGTGCTCTGCGCCTGGTTGGGGATCTCGTCGTCCGGCGCGGAGCCGAAGTGCCCTGAGAAGATCGGCATCGTCGCCGAGCAGGCCGGGTCGAGGCAGACGTCACCGCCAACCACCCACGCCTGTGCCTTGTGATCGATTTCCTGGTACTTTATCGCCCCGGAAAAGCCGTAGCGGGCGAGCAGGGCGGTGCCATTCCGCTCCCCGCTTGCTGTCTTGAATCCCACCACGCCATTTACATTGTTCGGGTTGCCGCAGTTCCAGGCTTCCTGCAGGGCCAGGGCGACGATGGCGGGGTCGTCCTTCAGGCGGCTGAGCTCAGCCTGCGGCAGGCCGATGCCCCAGGCGTTCACCGGCTTCGACCGATCCGTGCAGTTGATGGTCTCGTGGCTCCAGGAAGTGGTGGTGAATCCCCGGATCCCCATGCCCGAGCGGATGTTCCAGGTCGCGACCTTGAAGATGCGCGGGGCTGCCACCGCCGGGGTGCCGGTCGCGGCCGCCGAAGGACCGACGGGCGTGCTGGCATCGGAGCCATGGCAGGCCCCCGCGAGCGCGGCGAATCCGAGCGCGATGACGGTTCGTCGGAGCGAGAAGGCGTGGAACATCACAGCCGGTCTAGCAAGAATGCGTCCACCGTCGAGGTTAGGGGGCGCTTGAAAAAGTCACTAACGAACCTCGAAGCCCATCCGTTGAACGGTGAGCGAGGGCGTACCCTTGCCCTTATCGAGTGTCGTTGCGGCGATTTGCAGAACGTAGGCGCCGGGCGGCAGCCGCTCCCCAAGCTTGAGCCCTCCCGCGGCCGCGAATCGCCGGCCCTCCTGCCCGGACGGAGGCGTCAGCGTGTCGGGCGGTGCGGCCAAAATCTTCTCCGCTCCTCGCCAGATGCTGGTCGCCGCCTGCACCGGACCGGCGGCGTTGTAGATCTCGTAGGCATACGACAACCGGGTGCCGGGCGGGTACACTCGCAAGGCCTGGGCGGGTGTCAGCGTGATGTCCCCGGCGGTGCCGGCGGAGCCACCTCCGTCAGCGCGCAGTACGATGCCCGAGAGCGCGAAGGCGCCGCCGGCGACGTTGTCGACGGTGACGAACTCCCCTGCCGAGCCCAGCGCGCCCGACTGCTGATCGCGGACCGCAAACCGCACCTGGTAGGCACCGGGACGCGGAATCGGAATGCGCAGCATGTAGGCCAGCCCGTCGCCGAGTGCCGCATCCTTGGCCTCGCGGCTCAGCCCCATCGCGAAACCTGTGCTCAAATGCGCGACCTCGGTGCCGTCCTGGTCGAACACCATGCCGAGCACATCCACCGATGCCGTCTTCTTTCCGTCGGGGCTGTCGACGAACGTCAGCGGCTTCGCATCGATATGGAGCAGTGCCCGCACGAAGGTCCCTTTCTCAGGAGAGAAGCCGGGCAGCGTGGTGGCATGCAGCGCGATCTCCGTCGCGCCAAACGGGGAGGTCGCGGCGTGGATGAGCGCCTGCGCGGGAGTTTCCGCAAGGTTCGTATCGGGCGCGTCGCTGACACCGAGGAACTCCTTCCGCGTCTTGACCTTCAATCCCGGACGCGTCGCCGAGATCGAGATCTTGTGCAGCGACGGTTTCTCACCCGGCCGCGCGAACGTCCCGGGCGCCGGCTCGTAACCGATCACGTAGTAATCGCGGACGTCGTCCGCAATGCGTCCGAGCCCCCAGCCCAGGTCATTCGTATTCAGGACGGCAAAGCCGCCGGTCTGCTCGGCCAGGTAGGCCATGCCTTCCTGGGTGTCGCGATTGAAGTCCGTACGGTCGAGGGCGAAGCCCCTGATGCCGCCCTCGGCCCGGTTCTTTATGTTGTCCGACGCGAGCAGGCCGCCGGTCTGCAGTCCCCTGGCATCCAGGGTGTAAATCACGACCCCGGCGCGCGTTGCCTGGTCTGTCACGCGGTCGAGCGCAGCCCTCGTCCGGCTCTCCGGAATGGCCTGGTCGATGCTGTCGAGCAGCCCGAATCCCTCAGTCACGAGAATCACCGCTTTTCTGCCCGGCAGTTCCCGTGTGCCGCGAATCACGAGGTTGAGCGCGCCGAGCGTGCCCGCCGCCGACATCGAACCGCGCAGCTGGTTCAGCGCGCGGAAGTCGTCCGGATCGATGGCGGTCGCGTCCCCGCCCGCGGGTCCGCCGCCGCCGAACGTCGTCCAGCTGTTCACCGCTACGAACGGCTCGACGCCGACACGCGACTGCCCGTTCCATCGAAGCTGGTCGATGGCAGCGTGCAGCACCCGCCGATCCGTGGTGAACGGCTGCAGCCCGCCACCGGTGCCACCGGTGCGCACGACCGCGACGAGGTCGGATGGTGCGAGGTCCTTATCGATGAATGAGTGCAGCGCGCGCGTCATCCCTTGAAAGCTCTCGACCGAGAGACCGAGATCGTCCACAACGATCGCCAGGGTGCGCTGGATCTCTTCGGGCCGGACGGCGTGGAGCGCGCTCGACGGCGCCGGGCCGGACGCGACAGCCGTGCCAGGCTCCACCACCGCTGCGACCGCGGGCGCCGCCGTGGACGCCACCGGCATGTACTGGGCGTACGTGACGGTCTGCAGCTTGCCGTCCTGGCGCACCTGGAAATCTGCCGCCGTCAGGTTCGGCACCGTGCGGCCGTCGCGATCGGTGACGACGGCGTCGATGCGGACGACGTCAATCCCGACGCGGAACTTCGGCGTGTGCTCGGATGCCTGGGGATCGGCAGGCGCCTGCCCGCCGCGAAGCACGGTCGTGGCGATGAGCAGGACCGACAGCAGCGTCAACGCGCGGAGAGCCGTTCGGGTCATGGGTGGTTCCTCACGGGGTGACGGCCGGACAACGCAGTCCCGCGTCGTACGGCGCGGCAGGGCTGGTTTCAGGATACGCCCGTCATCTCCCGGACGAGCGCGAAAAACGCCTGCTTCCGCGGCGTGTTGATCGCCCAGTTGACCGGAGGACATTGGTACCCATCGCGGTAGTTGCTCTCTCCGGGATCGAAGTAGCCCCAGGAGGCATGGCGGCTGAGCGCCTGCTCGAAATTATTGACCGGCGCCGCGAAGTCGAAATGGTCGTCCTCGTTGAAGAGGATCGGCATCGGCCGATAGCCTGGCACCTCGCGCGTCCGCTCCACCATCGCGGCGATGCGCGGCGGATCCGAGACGCCGTTGCCGTGCAGGAGCAGAAAATCGGACGCAGCGACGACGGAGGGAGTCGGCACGGCGCCCCCGCCGAAGCTCGTGCCGGCGAGAAGGCCGCGGCCCTCCTGGCGGGTCGAACGGACCAGCTCGATCAGCTCATGGATCCGGGACGGCGTCAGGATCGGGTGGTCGTAGCGCGGCACGTCGCACTCGTTCGCGACTTCGACGACGACGTGGGTGTAGCGCTGCGACAGCAGCCAGTCGGTCGCCGCGCGCGTCGCGCGGATGACCGCCGCTTCGTCGGCCAGCCGCTCGTCCTGGCCGAAGTAGAAGTAGCCGAGGATCACCACCATGCCGAGCGCGTCGGCGCGGTCGAGGATCCGGGCGAGCCGCGACAGGTAGGGGGCGCGCGAGCGAACCATCGGCCGCGAAGGCGGAGTTGTGCCACGGCTGATCCTTCGAATACCCTTGCGGGCTGCCGCCCTGCAGGTTGAGCGTGAAGGCGTTCAGGCCGTGCCGCCGCCACATCGGCATCGCGACGAGGAACTCGCGCGTGTTGCGTTCGGGATCCCATCGTCCGGTATCCGGGTAGGCCCAGCGCGCCTGCGTCTCCGGATTCAGATCGTCGAAGATGCCCTGCACCAGCCGCGCG
This sequence comes from uncultured Acidobacteriota bacterium, assembly GCA_963750475.1. Taxonomy (GTDB): domain Bacteria; phylum Acidobacteriota; class Vicinamibacteria; order Vicinamibacterales; family 2-12-FULL-66-21; genus JALZOC01. Next base: position 2,502,675 of record CAVVQQ010000002.1, on the reverse strand, counting down.
TTCATCAGCAGGCCGTCGAGACGGTGCCCACGCCAGGACCGCCCCTCATAAGTCGGCCGGCCGTTCAGCAGAAAGCGATCGGCGTCAATCGCGATGCGGGTGTGGCGGACCGGCGCCGCCGATCCTGAGCGCGATGGCGCGGCCAGCATGGCGGCCACGCACGCTCCGGCCCGCTGCAGGAACGCCCGGCGCCTCATCGCCTACCTGCCTCGCGCCAGATACTCGACGATCACCAGGCTCATCGTCTTGATCCCGACCGGTATGGAGGAGTCGTCTGCCAGGAAGGTCGGCGTGTGATGGTCGCCGGAGGTCGTGCCGGGCTTGACCTGTCCGAGGCGGAAGAAGAAGCCGGGCACCTCGTTGGCGAAATACGAGAAATCCTCCGAGCCCATCGCCGGTGGGACCTGGCTGACGTGGCCCTTGCCCACAGCCCGCTCGAGCGAGGGCACGGTCAACCGCGTCAGCTCGGGCTGGTTAATCGTCGCCGGGGCGCCGCGCTCGTAGCGGACGACCTCGCCGGTCGCTCCCGCCGCCTCGGTAACCCCCTTGAGGATGGCGCGCAGCCGCGCCTCCGCAATCGTGCTCATCTCCGGCCGGAAGGTCCGGATCGTACCGCTGAGCGTGACTTCAGCAGGGATGATGTTGTGGCGCTGGCCGCCGTGGATTGTGCCGATGGTGACGACGCCGGGCTCGTGGCCGGAGAAGGTGCGCGAGCGGATTGTCTGGAGGGCCTCGACGAACTGCGCGGCCGTGACGATCGGGTCGATCGCCAGCTCCGGTCGCGCGCCGTGCGCCTGGCGGCCGACGATCTTGACTTCCCACGTGTCGGCGGCCGACAGCGCCGGCCCTTCGGAGTAGCCGATGTCTCCAACGGCCATTTCCGAAAAGGCATGGAGGCCGAACACCGCCTGCGGCCGCGGGTTCTCGAGCACCCCTTCCTTGACCATCAGCGCCGCGCCGCCGGCCTCGCCCGGCGGCGGCCCTTCTTCAGCCGGCTGGAAGATGAACTTCACGGTGCCGGGAAGATCCGCCTTCATGGCGGTCAGCACCGAGGCGACCCCGAGCTGCACCGCGGTGTGGATGTCGTGTCCGCAGGCGTGCATGACGCCGACGTCCTGCCCGAGATACGTCGTCCGCACCTTCGAGGCGAACGGCAGATTGGTTTCTTCCGTCACCGGCAGCGCGTCGATGTCGGCCCGCACCGCGACCACCGGCCCCGGCCGACCGCCCTTGAGCAGCGCCACCACGCCGTGTTTGGCAACCCCGGTCTGGACCTCGAGTCCGAGCTTGCGGAGGTAGTCGGCGACGAGCGCCGCCGTGCGCTCCTCGCGGTTGGACAGCTCCGGATGCTGGTGAATGTCGTGGCGGATCTCGATCATCGCGGGCGTGACGCGGGCGGCCTCCTGCTCGACGCGGGCGAGCCGGTCCTGAGCGGGTGCCACTGTGGCCGCGAGCATCGCGACGGAGAAGAAGCCGAGCGCTTTGCCGGGGTTCATTGCGCCGAATGCTAGCACGCCCGGGTTGCCGGTCGGCGTCCTACCTCGCGTCGCGTGCCGGATAGTCCTCGCCGATCGCGCTTCGGCTGATCCAGACGGTGCCGCTGCGGATTGCCGGGCAGTCCCTGGGTGGAGCCCAGCGCCAGTGCACGTCGAGGACGGCCACCTGCGCCATCTCCCCCTGCGAACCGACGACGTTGACGGGCGTGCCGGCCGGTACCGCATCGCCGGCGCCGCAGGCCGGCGCAGAGGCACCGGCGTCCTTGTACACCGCGGTGCCGGGGCGCACGACCACCGGGCGATAGAACGCATCGTCCGCAATGGCCGCGAAGAACGCGTCCAGATGCTGCCGGGCCAGCTCACGCCCCCGCGGATCGAGCGCAGCGTGCGCCAGCGCGTCGTAGGCCGCGGCCTGCCGCGTCCGGAAATATGCGCGCGCCTCGTCGAGAACGACGCGCGGGAAGAGTGACCGGGTGCGCTGCACCTGGCTGAGCACTTCGGTCTCGATCGGCGATCGCGAGGAGACGAAGCCGTCACCGTAGACGGTGTCGTACCAGTTGTGGCGGCCGACGACGACCCCGGCGAGATCGAAGTCGGTCATCACCGGCAGCGCCGGCTGGCCGGGGCGTTCGAGGGCCAGGATGTTCCAGAGCGGTAGCTTGGCGTCGCAGCGATAGGTATCGCCGGGGAACTGGCGCAGGCACCAGTCGAAGTTGCCGAGCATCGCCTCGGCCAGCGCCAGCCGGGCGGTGTCGAGCGGCTGAAAGCTGTCGCGGGCGCTGGTGAACTCGTTCACGTCGATGTCCGCCGTGCCGCCGAGGCGCCGGGTGGCCGCCGATTCGTCCTCGAGCAGCATCGCGCTCCGGGTCAGCGGAGTGGCGCCGGGTCGCGTGTCGATGTAGGTGATGCGGGCGGCTCGGGCCTTGAGCGTCGGGACGCCAAGGGCGTCGAGCAGGTGATAGGCGAAGACCTCGCGCACGGGCGACGTCTCGTTTGCGAGGCGTCCAAAGCCGGCAGTCAGCTCCTCGCCCGCGTTCTCGCCGCAGTGCGTGCCGACGCGCAGTGTGCCGACGCCGTCCAGTATCGAGCCCGCGGGGGCGGCGCGGTCGCCGAGCTTGAGCTTCAGCTTGGGAAACGGACACTCGCTCTCGCGCCGGCTGGTGTGGCCGCGGACCGTTACCTCGACGTCAGCGATGGTGAGCGCGGGGTTGCCGCTTGCCGGATCGCGGACTTCAAGCGATCCCCTGACAGGGAATTTGTCGTCCCGCTCGGCGGTATCGAAGAGCTCCGAGAGCGGCGCCTTGAGCGTCAGCTCGAGAGGTGCGTCGGACGAAAACAGCCGTCCGTCCCGATCGGCTGCCGCGGCACCGCCGGCTGACGCTACGGTAGCGGTCGCCATGACCGCGGCGGCGGTCGCCCCGACGAGCATCGTCACCGATCTCGCCGCGACACGCATCATCAGCGATTGGAGAGCGGCCGTCCGGATCCTCACGCGTCGATCGCATGCCAGCCCCCTGCCATCGATGGGGACACTCATCTTTAGGCTAACTTGTTGAATCGAAAGAGCGATGGTGAAAAAGACGTCCGATCGACGAGGCCGATCCGCCCCTTCCGCGCCACTCGCCCATTAGTTTCAACGACTTAGCCTAAAGATGAGTGTCCCCCTCGGGTGGAGAGGTAGTCGGCGAAGCGCTCGAACGGATCGAAGCCGACGATGTGGACGGCGTCGGTCACGAAGTTCGACAGGGCGTTGATGTCGTAGACGTACGGCAGGCCGTCGCGCTCGTCGACGAGATACTCGATGCCGCAGACGTCCAGCTCGGCGGCGCGAGCGATGCGCCGGCCCGACTCGACCGCCTCGGGCAGCGGGGTCGCGGCCGCGATCGCCATGGCGGGCTTCGTCACACAGAGCTCGAACCCGGTCGCAATCGGCATGTCGTCGGTCTGGCAGATGTCGGCCGGACACAGGTTGAAGCCGTGCCCCGCCGGCGGCGTGATGTCGATGGCGTAGAGCAGCTCTCCGGCAAGCACCTCGAGACGGGTGATTGTACCGTTCAGCGCCGGGAGAAACTCCTGGACCAGCGCCGTCGAGTCGACGCCGAGGTCCAGGGCGCCCTCTCTGGCGGCGTCAGCCAGCGCCGCCGCGGTGTCGAAGCGGAGGATCCCCGCGCCGCTCCCGCCGATGTTCGGCTTGACGACCACCGGGAAGCGCAGGCCGTCGGCCGCCGCCGGCGCCTCGGCTCCATTGTTGATGACGCGGGCGCGCGGCGAGCGGATACCGAGTCGGCGCAGCAGGTCCAGCTGCGCCGACTTCGACAGCTCGAGACGATATTGCCGGGAGCCGTTGACCACGGGGACGTCGAACGATTCGACCCAGTCGATGTACGCGGCCGCGGCATGAATCGCGTGGCCGTGCCCGCGCGTGTGAGACGACGGGCTCATCCGGTTGACGAGCAGCTCGAAATCCGGACGCACCGACGGATCCCACCGCAGCGACGCCGCATCGACGTGCACGACATCGAATCCGCGGCGCTCGAGGACGGCAAAAAGCGGCTTGAACCACTCGGGGTGTTCGTAGAGGACGGCGATCCGCATCCGACGCTACCTCTTCTTCGAGCCGACGATCAGCAGGACGACGCCGCCGGCGAGCGCGAGCCCGCCGAGCAGGGGCGGGAGCGGGATCGTCTTCTGGCGCTCCGCGGAGGCCTGAATGGGGCCGATGTCGATGATCTTCTCGCGCTTCGTGTAGTTGATGCCGCCAAGCGCCAGCGCGAGGACTCCAATCACGATGAGCACGATACCGGTAATCTTCATGGCGCCTCCTTCGGCTCCGTATCCTCAGCAGCTTATCCTGCCGGCCGCCTCGACCGCTATCCCCGGCCGAGCAGCATGTGCGCGAGCGCCCACGACTGCGCGTAGAACACCGAGCGGCGGCTGCCCTCGTTGTACATCGGCGAGTCCTCGGTCACCGCCAGCAGCTCTGCCAGCGGCATCGGGGTGGCGTCGTTCAACAGCATGAGGTGCGACGGGATCGCCGCCCCGAGAACCGCTTCCCGTCCGCCGGCCTCCATCCGATAGGTGCTGTAGTACTCGGCAAGCCCCTCGTTCAGCCAGATTGGAATGTTGCGCGCCACGTTCGAGATGATGAGGTGCGCGTACTCGTGAAACACCACCCGCATCGTCTCCTCGCCCCCGGTCGAGACGAGCGCGATGTAGTTGACGTCGCCGCGCGACAGGAACAGTCCGGCGAGCTCGATCGGTTTCCCCTGGTATTTCGGTTTGAACGGCGTGAAGGCCTTGTCGGACGGAAAGACGATCACGATGGTCGGCACCGCCGTGGAGGTGACGCGGTCGGTCAGCACTCGGCTGAGCGTCTCGCGAAACCCTTCGAAGCGAATCGCGATGTCGCGCAGCGTGCCGGCGCCGACGTCGCCGACGATCACGAAATTCGGGCTGTCGAGCCGGCGCCATTCCGCCGCGCAGGGCGCCGCCGCCAGGAGGGCGAGCGCCACGGCGAGGAGGATGGACGAAAGGAATCTGCGAGACGACTGATCCATGGGGTCCCCTTGTGGTCGGGCCGCAGTATAAGCCAGGTCGTTCGTCACGCCCTCCGTCACGCGCGGCGCGCGCTTCACCCCGTCTTCCGTCACGACGTCCGTCACGGCCTCGTCACACCTCCGGTCACGCCAGTCCCGTCCGATCGTCTGACGCTCCGACTGGTTGGATCACAAAACACGCATTTATGAATCGCCGCCGGACATCTGCGGCACCACCGGTCCGCCGCCCTCCGCGTCATGCGGCGATTCCGGCGTGGCCTTCGAATTGAACTTCCAACTGTCGTTGGCGCCTGCGCGTCTGTCCGGATCCGGACGTCATGGAACGGGTCCGCAGCGCCGGCGTCGAAAGGACAAATCTCTTGATTCGAGGAGAAGATGTGATGAAAGCACGCATGAGTGCGCTGCTGATGGCGCTGACGCTGGCCGTAACCGGTCTCGTCTCCGCCCAGGAGCGTTTCGGCACCCTGCAGGGAACAGCCACCGACGAACAGGGGGCGCCGGTCCCCGGCGTCACCGTGTCGGTCACGAATCTGGCGTCGAACGAGACGCGGACCTTCGTGACCGACGGCGGCGGCCACTACCGCGCCGTCGACCTCAACCCCGGCCGCTACAAAGTCGCCTTCGAGCTCTCCGGCTTCAGCAAAGTCGAGCGCGCCGACGTCAGCGTCGTGCTCGGCCGGGCGTTCGAGATGGACGTGCAGATGCGCGTCGGCGGCGTCGCCGAGACCGTCCAGGTCACCGCGGACGCGGCCCCGCTCGTCGACAACCGGAGCACGCTCGTGGCGCACAACGTCAGCGCCGAGGAGTTCGACCGCCTGCCGAAGGGCCGGTCGTTCCAGTCGGTCGCGCTGACCGCGCCGTCGGTCAATTCCGGGGAAGTCGAGGGCGGCTTCCAGGTCAACGGCGCCAGCGGCGCCGAGAACTCCTTCACCGTCGACGGCATCACCACCAACTCGCTCGTCAACGGCCAGTCGCGGCAGAACACCGTGTTCGAGTACCTGCAGGAAGTCCAGGTCAAGACCAGCGGCATCGCGGCCGAGTACGGCGGCGCGCTCGGCGGCGTGATCAGCGCCGTGACCAAGTGTGGCGGCAACGCGTTCCACGGCGAGGGCCATTACTACTTCGAAGGCAGCGCCCTCGCCGCCGGGCCGGTCCAGCGCCTGATGCTCGAGCCGCAGCTCGAGCAGCAGGCGTTCTACGTCCAGCGACAAGGAAAATTCCAATCACCAGAACGAGGTCGGCGGCTCGGTCGGCGGTCCGATCATTCCCGACCGGCTGTTCTTCTTCGGCTCCTACTCGCCGCGGATGGAGAAGCGCGAAAACCTCTACAACTTCACCGACGGTCAGGGGACATTTCCCAACTCGATCTGCCCGGCAGCAGGCGTTCGGCAAGCTCACGTATGCCGGCCGGCGGCTGACCGCCAACTGGTCGACGCTGTGGACGCCGACGACGTCGAAGGGCAGCCTGTTCGGGTACGACGGCCCGACCGCCAACGCCAACAACAGCTCGCTGGCGTCGTTCGAGCCGAACCGGACCAGGGGATACGAGATCAATCAGGTCAACACCAGCGGATCCGTGGACGTGCGCATGGGCGGCGGGTCGTATCTCAGCCTGCGCGGCGGCTACTTCCACGATCGCTACACCGACACCGGCATCGCCCAGACGACGAATTTCCGCTACGGCGTGGCCACCCCGGGGACGCTCGGCATCCCTGACGCGGTGCTCGGCCCGCGGGGCTTCGAGAACACCCCGCGCGCGCTCATCACCGACTTCGATACCACCAAGCGGTCGAACTTCAACGCCGACTACAACCGCGTGTTCAACGCCGCCGGCTTCCATACCTTCAAGGCCGGCTACGGCGTCCAGCACGTCGTCAACGACATCAACTCCTACTACCCGGGCGGATATGTGGACGTGCTCTGGGACCGCGACTTCACGTTCGGCGGCGTGACCACCGGGCGCGGCACCTACGGCTACTACGCCGTCAACGATCGGCGGATCACCAACAAGGCCGGCAGCAACATCCAGTCGCTCTACCTGCAGGACCAGTGGTCGATCGGCCGGCGGCTGACCCTCAACCTCGGGCTGCGCACCGAGAACGAGAACATTCCCGACTTCCGGCCCGAGGCCGATGGCGCGGCCGCCATCAAGTTCGGCCTGGCCGACAAGCTGGCGCCGCGGCTCGGCGCCGCCTACGACGTCTGGGGCAACGGCCGGATGAAGGTGTTCGGCAGCTGGGGTCTCTACTACGACTGGACCAAGTACGAGCTGCCGCGCGGCTCGTTCGGCGCCGAGACGTGGTGCACGACTACCGCGCGCTCGACACGCTCGACCTCGGCAGCCTGAACCTCTCGAACATGCCGGGCCGCGACCTGTGGATCACCCCCGGGACCTGCCGCGACCGGCGCTTCCAGGCCGACGTCGATCCGGCGATCAAGCCGATGCGTCAGTCGAGCGCCAGCGGCGGCGTCGAGCTGCAGCTCGGACGCAACAGCGTCGTCACGGCGCACATCATCCACAACGATCTGCTGGAGACCATCGAGGACATCGGCTTCCTGACGCCGGCCGGCGACGAGGGCTACGTCATCGGCAATCCCGGTCGCGGGTTGAGCGCGCTGCAGTTCCCGACCGGGGCGACGCCGGCGGGGTTTGCCACGCCACGGCCGAAACGCCAGTACGATGCGCTCGAGCTCGGCTACAGCCGCCGCCTCGCCAACCGCTGGTTCTTCAGCGCCAACTACACGCTGAGCCGGCTGTATGGCAATTACTCGGGGCTGTCTTCATCTGACGAGATCACCACGCCGACCACCGGCGGGAGCTCGGCAACGGCGCAGCAGCAGGCCGGCAGCATCGCGCGTCCGGGCGGCAATACGAACCGGGCGTGGGACCTCGACGAGCTGCTGTGGGACTCGCACGGCAACTTGGGGCTCGAGGGACGCCTGGCGACCGATCGGCCGCACGTTGCGAAGCTGTATGGATCGTACGACCTGCCGTTCGGCACGCAGGTGGGGGCGTTCTTCTACGGCGGCAGCGGCACGCCGGTGTATACCTACGTCACCTCGACCAACAGCGCGGATCTGTTCGTCGAAGGGCGCAACGGGTTCTATGAGAACGGCCAGGTGACGCACGGCAAGCGGACGCCGGCGCTCTACCGGACCGATCTGCTGGTCAGCCACGAGATCGGGATTGCCGGGCGGAAGCGCCTGCGCTTCGAACTGAACGTGCTCAACCTGTTCGACCAGCAGACCGCGCGCCACGTCTTCAATTACCTGAACAAGGGCGCGATCATCCCCGACCGCCAGTCCTCCTTCATGGACCTGACCGACGTCGATCTGTCGAAGGGCTATGACTACATCAGCCTGATCAACGGCACGACCGATGGCCAGGCCCGCGCCTACGATCCGCGCTACGGCATGGCCGACCTGTTCGAGCCGGGCCGCCGCGGCTACGTCACGGTCAAGTTCCTGTTCTGACCCGATCGGCCGGCAGGCTTTAACGCCTGCCGGCCGGTTCCGTTCTGGTTCAGGCCGTCGCTTTGCGGGCCGCGGCCAGGTGTTTCTGAATCGGCAGCTCGCGGAGGCGCGTGCCGGTCGCCGCGAAGATCGCGTTGCAGAGCGCGGGCGCGATCGGCGGAACGCCCGGCTCGCCGACGCCGGCCGGCGCCGCCTCGCTCGGCACGATGTAGACGTTCGTCTGCCGCGGCGCCTCGGTCATGCGCGCGACCGGGTAGCCGTTGAAGTTGTTCTGCTGGATGCGGCCATCCGCGGCAGTGATCTCCCCCATCAGCGCCAGGCTGGTCCCGAACACCGCCGCCCCTTCGAACTGCGCCTTGACGCGATCCGGATTGATCACCTGCCCGGCATCGAGCGCGATATCGACGCGCGGAATCCGGATCTCACCGTTGGCGCCGGTCTCGATCTCGACGACCGCCGCGACGTAGGTGAGGAAGCTGTAGTGCGCCGCGATCCCGAGCGCGCGGCCGGCGCGCGGGCTTCTTGCCGGCCCAGCCCGAACGCTCCGCCGCGATCTCGATGACGTTGCGCAGCCGCGCGGTGTCGAACGGGAAGTTGGGATTCGGCTCACCCGGCTGGCTGACCCCTTCCTTGCCCAAATCGATGACCCGCGCCGGGCCGATCAGATCGAGGAGGTACTCGACGCGGTCGCGTCCGGCGGCCGCCGCGAGCTCGTCGGTGAACGACTGGACGGCAAAGGCGTGGTTGATGTTGGCCACCGATCGCAGCCAGCCGATGCGGACGTGGGCGCGGGCCGGCCCGTTCTCCACCCGAAGGTTCGGGATCGAATACGGAATATTCGTCCAGCCCATCCCGACCTGAAAGCCGCCGTACTCCTCGTTCGGGTTGTTCTGCGACGCGATCGGCGGGAACACGGTCCGCTGCAGCCAGGCGGTCGGCCGCCCCTTCGCGTCGACACGCGCTTTCATGTACATCGCCGCCGGCGAGTGGAAGTAATCGAACTGGATATCGTCCTCACGGCTCCAGACGATCTTCACCGGCTTGCCGACCTGCTTCGAGAGCAGCGCCGCTTCCGCGACGTAGTCCGGCTTGGATTTCCTGCCGAAGCCGCCGCCGAGGAGCGTGACGTGGCAAATCACATCCTCGGTCTTGAGGCCGAGCGCCTTGGCGACGGTGTCCTGCACGGCCTGCGGGTTCTGGGTGTTGCACCACGTGACGACCTTGCCGTCCCTGAACTCCGCCACCGCCGCCGGCGGCTCCATCGGCGCATGCGCCAGCATCGGCGTGTAATACGCCGCTTCGTGGACCCCGCCGCCCTTGGCGAACTCGGCGTCCACATTCCCCATCTGCCGCACCACCCGCCCCGCCTTGCCGGCGGTCTCGAGCAGCGCCTCGCGATATTTCGCCGACTCGTAGGCGGCATGATCGCCGTCCGACCAGTCGACCTTCAGCGCATTGCGTCCCTGGATGGCGGCCCAGGAGTTGGCGGCAATCACCGCCGGGCCGCCGAGCGCCTTGAAGCCGAACGGCGGCGCCGCGGTTTCGAGGCGCACCACCTGCTGGACCCCGGCGACCTGTTTGGCGGCCGTGTCGTCCACCCCCTTGAAGGTCGCTCCCATCACCGGCGGACGCGCGATCGCGGCATAGACCATTCCGTCCATGCGGGCATCGATCCCGAACATGCCCTTGCCGGTCACCAGATCGCCAAGGTCGGTGATCGGCAGGTCCTTGCCGATGTAGCGGAACTCTTTCGGCGTCTTGAAGCGCACCGCGCCCTGGTTGGGCGCGGTCGCGGACGACGCCAGCGGCACGAGATCCCCGTAGGCCAGCTTGCGTCCGGTTTTCGCATGGACGACGAAGTGCTGGCGGCCCTGGCACTCCTCCTGCGCCACCCCCCACTTCCCCGCTGCCGCATGCTCCAGCGTCGTCCGCGCCGCCGCGCCGGCGGAGCGCAACGCCTGATAGAAATCGCGGACCGAGCACGAGCCGTCGGTGTTCTGCGAGCCGTACTTCACGTCCCCCAGCGCCTGGACGATCGTGACGCGGCCCCAGTCCGCCTCGAGCTCGTCGGCGACGATCATCGGCAGGCAGGTACGGGTGCCGGTGCCCATCTCGGAACGGTGGGCGACGATCTTCACCGCGCCGCTCGGCTCGATGCCGAGATAGACACTGGGCTGCCAGCCGCGCGGGGCGCCGGACGTGGCCGCCTGCTGGCCGGCGAAGGCCTCGAGCGGCAGGAGCCGCACGCCGACGACAAAGGCGCCGGCGGAAAAGACGCCGCCGAGGAAGTGGCGCCGCGAGACGTGAATGATCTGGGTCATGCCTTCACCTTCACTCCCGCGGCCTGCTTGATGGCGGCGCGGATCCGCTGGTAGGTCCCGCAGCGGCAGATGTTGCCCTGCATGTGCTGGTCGATGTCGTTGTCGCTCGGCTTCGGCGTCGCCCGGAGCAGCGCCGCCGCCTGCATGATCTGCCCGCTCTGGCAGTAGCCGCACTGCGGGACGTTGAGCGCCTTCCAGGCAGCCTGGAGCGGATGGTTGCCTTTCGGGTCGAGCCCTTCGATGGTCGTGACTTTCTTGCCGGCAAGAGTACCTCATCGGCGTCTGGCAGCTCCGCACCGCGGCGCCGTTGACGTGGACCGTGCAGGCGCCGCACAGGCCGAGGCCGCAGCCGTACTTCGTCCCCGTCAGCGTGAGATCGTCACGCAGGTACCAGAGCAGCGGCATCGATCCGTCGCCGTCGAACTGCCGCGCGACCGCGTTGACCGTGAACTGAATCATCCTGTCCTCCCTGAGTCCCGCCCAATATACCCCGAAGGGGGACACTCATCTTTAGCGTAAGTGGCTGATTCCAAAGGCGCGATATGATTTGCCCCCGTGATCGGCGACACCGTGGAGGGAACATGACCAATCGCTCCGTCTGTACCGTAGCCGCCGCCGGCTTCACGCTCGTCGTCTCGCTCGCCGCTTCGCTGACAGCCGCCCGCCCGCAGAGCCCGCCGGCCGCCTCGGCACAGGCGCCACCCGCTGTTCCCGCTCCGACCCAGCCATCGCCTCCCGGACAGGGGCGCGGCCGCATGGTCTTCACCGAGCCGGCGCCGATGGACTTCGATGACCACGACGGGTACGTCGCGCTCTTCGACGGCACCAGCCTCAAAGGCTGGGACGGCAACCCGAAATTCTGGCGCGTCGAAGGGGGCGCCATCGTCGGCGAATCGACGCCCGCCAATCCCAGCGGCAACAGCTACATCGTCTATCGCGGCGTCGAAGCGAAGGATTTCACGCTCAAGTTCGAGATCAAGGTGGAGGGCAACCGGCGGCAGCGGGCTCCAATACCGCAGCCGGACGGGGCTGCCGTGGCTCGCCAACATTCCGGCGAACGTGACCGCCAATGTCGGACCGGTCAATCTCGACTGGATGATGACCGGGCCGCAGGCGGACTTCTGGCCGAGCCGCGTCTACACCGGGCAGTTCTACTCCGAGAACACGCCGATGCGGATCCTGGCGTGGCGCGGCCAGGTCGTCGAGGGCTTCGGCGACACTCGCAAGCGGCTGATGGGCACCATCGCGGACCGCGACGCGCTCGGCCACATCGTCCACATGGACGACTGGAACCAGTACACCGTCATCGCGCGCGGCGGCACCTTCCTGCACATCGTCAACGGACAACTGATGGCGGTGATGATCGACGACGACCCGGCATCGTCCAACAATCAGGCGGGCCTGTTCGGGATCGAGATCGAGGCGACGACGAAGGTGTCGGTGAAGAACCTGTGGCTGAAGAAGCTGAATTAAGGAGGGCCGGCGAGCAATTCGGCGATCACGGCTTCGAATTCCGCCTTCGGCGTGCCGCCGACGAAAGTGCGGCAGACCCTGCCGTCGCGGGTGATGAGCACGGTCGTCGGCAGCCCGGCGACCGCGAAGGCGCGCGTGACGCCGTCGGCGCCGGCGCCGATCAGGATCGGATAGTCGATCCGGTGCTCCTCGGCGAACGCCCGGATCGCCGGCAGGTCGGTATCCATCGACACCCCGACGACTTCGAGCCCGGCGGACTTGTAACGGCCGTAGAGCTCGACAAAGCCTGGAATCTCGACTTTGCACGGCGCGCACCAGGTCGCCCAGAAGTCGAGCAGCACGACCTTCCCTTTCGTCGAGGCGAAGGTCCACTTGTGATTGTCGACGTCGCGCAGGACGAAATTGCGGGCGGCCGGCGTTCGGGCGCTGCATGCCGACGGCGCGGCGGCCACCGGCGATGCGGCCGGCACCAGCAGCGTCCATGCGGCAAGTGACACGACGAGCGCGCGCGAATGCCCCCGCATCAGTTCGCCCCAACGGCGCAAGCCGCCGCAGGCTGGACGGCCGCGGACGGCGCTGGTGCCGGCGTCGCCGCCGGCGGAGCCAGCAAGTCGGGGGACGCCGACCGTCCGCCAAAGCGGCGCGAGTAGCTGGTGAGGAAGACCTGCCGCGGGAACGTCGCGTCGCCGGCCAGGCCGGTGTTCGGGTCGGGACGACGGATGCGGTAGTAGGCGATCGGCACGTTCAACGTGAATGTGTTCGAGCCGCGCGAGTAGCTGACGCCGGGCTCGACGAACATCGACGTGCCCGGGCGGCGGAAGCCGTTACTCGCGCCGAACAGGTCGTAGCGCTTCAGCCCTTCCATGCGCCAGGCGATCGTGCCGGCAAGCCCGCGCCACACCGGCACCGTCCCGCCGGCGCGCGCCAGGTACTGGTCGGGCACGGAGTTGACCAGCTTGTCGAAGCTCGAGGCGGCGGGCGGCGGACCGCCGCGCGCGACGATCAGCGACGGCGTGCCGTTGGTGTTGCGCGGATTCGCCAGATAGCTGCCGGAGCCGAACAGGAAGATCCGCTTCACTTTCCAGAAGCCGTGCGCCTCCATCATCAGGCCCCAGCCGCCGTCGCCGGTCTGGACCGACTGGTCGACGTAGCGCAGCTGGTTGTTCTCCCCATTACGATCCGGGAAGAAATCCTGGGTGCGGGCGTTCCCGGTGGGCAGCTTGAGGCCGAGGCCGCCGACGAGGTTCCAGTCGGGATGCGTCAGCGTGTCGAACACCCAGGAGCGGGCGCTGACGCTGATGTCGCCCAGGCCGCGGCCGTCCTGTTCGATCTCACGCCGCGGGCCCGGTAGCGGGGACCGCGGATCGCGGCTCGCCCAGGACGAGTTGACGAACGGCACGCCAATCCCGAGGCTGACCCGCTCGGTCATCTGCCGCGTCACGCTGACATCGAGCAGATTCTGGTGATTCGTCACATAGTTCTGCAGCGCCTGCCGCTGGACCTGCTCGGTCGTGCCGGAATAGTGATCGTTCGACACCAGGTTGCGTGATGACAGGCTCGCCTGCCAGCGGCCGGGCGCTTCTGTACGGCGTGGCGTTCGCGCCAAACACGGGCGCGTTGCTTCGTATCAGCACTCAACCCTGGGCCCACGCCGCCGGCGTGACCACCAGCATCGGCACGAAGCCGACGACGAAGCCGATTCCAATCTTCAGGCTCTGTGCGCATGAATGCTCCGTCTAGTTCTCAGCTCTCAGCTCTCAGCTAGGAGCTCTCAGCTCTCAGCTATGAACTGGCAACTGGCAACTGGCAACTGCCGAGCAGGATACGAGCCCGCGAGCCCAAGCACAATAATCGGAAGACATTACGGCCGGCGTATGCGCGAACGGCCCCGGCGGGGTCGCACTTCTGATAGCATCCCGGCAATCGGGCAATGGAGGACGAAAATGGCGCATTTCACTCGACGGGAATTCCTGAAGACCGGACTCGCCGCCGGAACGATTGCCGCATCCGGGAGCCTTCCACTCAGCGCCAGACGCGGGAGCGCGACCGACATGGTCACCCTGGGCCGGTCCGGAGTGAAAGTCACCCGGCTGGCATTCGGCACCGGCACCATCAGCGGCCGGGTCCAGCGCGATCTCGGGCAGGAGGGTTTCACGCGGCTGGTACGCCATGTGTACGATAGCGGCATCCGGTTCTTCGAGACGGCCGAATCGTACGGGGAGATGCACAAGATGCTGGGCATCGCCCTGAAGGGCATCCCGCGTGACAGCTACCAGCTCATGTCGAAGGTCACGACCAGCGACGGCGTGAACCCGCAGCAGAAACTCGACGAGCTCCGCCGGCTTGCCAACACCGAGTACTTCGACGTCATGCTGCTCCACTGGCAGCACACGGCGACCTGGCCGGCCGACACGGCGCGCTGGCAGGACGCGATCCTCGAGGTCCAGTCACGGAAGGTCGTGCTCAGCCACGGCGCGTCGGTTCATGGCCTGCCCGCGCTGCGCCGGGTTCCCGGCAACGCCTGGCTCGACGTCGCGATGATCCGCATGAACCACACCGGCAAGAGCATGGACGCGGAGGACTACGCCACCCCGGGACCGGGCAACGTCCCGGAAGTCGTCGCCCACGTCAAAGAGGTCCGCAAGCAGGGCCTGGGCGTGATCTCCATGAAGCTGGCCGGCGAGGGCACTTTCGATCGCGAGCAGCGTCGCAACGCCATGCGGTTCGCGTTTCGGAATGCCGGCGTCGATTGCGTCACGGTCGGTTACAAAGCCCCTGCCGAAATCGACGAAGCTATCGAGAACCTCAACCTGGCGCTCGCCGGGTGACGGCCGGCCCGAGATCGTGAGCCTCCCTCGCCGGGCAACCTGACGTGGGTGGGCACGTCATTCGTTTGGGTCCGACCTATGTTCCGGATGCGCGGGTGACGCGGAGGAGCCAGCGCACGTCCGGCATCGCAGTTCACAGGGGGTCCCACTTGGTTGGTCAGTTTCGCTTGCGTTGACTCTAAGGCAGTGACTCTGCGAACACTGACCGCTGCCGCGGCCGTCGCTCTCCTCGCGTTCGTGGAGCCTCCGCTTTCTGTGTGGGGCCCGATTCATTTGTTCTTGTGGAGCCACCACATAGGCATTCCCGGACAGTTCGTGTATCTGCTCGGAGCGTGGGCAATGACATGGCTGGCGCTCGGGCGGATCCGGTCCGTGTGGAGGCCCACGGCTGCCCTTGAAGCCACCCTCCGGCTGATGGCCGGGTCGGTAATTGCACTGCTACTCGGGCTCTCTGCCGTCCTACACATCCAGCGAGGAGTTGTGGTGTGTGTGTATTTTGACGGAAACGAATGCCTGCGTCCCGAGAGAATCGCGGGTTCCGATGAGGCCACGCTCGAGGCGACTGCTGCTGCACTCACCATGTGGTTCGCAGTCGTCGATTGCCGCACATCCCGTCGCAAGTCAGTCACCGCCTAGCAGCTCTCGGTTCACGTGATGAAGGTTTGTCACGAGTTCGTCAGTGCCCAGTCCGCCGGCACGGACCGCGTAAGCTGACCGGGCGCCGGGTTTGGGACGGCGGGTCAACGACGGCCGGCTTGACCGCCATCCGCGCCAGGTGACGAAGGGCACCCCTGATGCACCCCCGAGCTCTGTACACGACAACGGCCCCATGCGGGGCCGTCACGGTAAGTGCTTGTCTGTCCGACCTAGTTGGTGGGCGCTACTGGATTCGAACCAGTGACCCCCGCCGTGTGAAGGCGATGCTCTACCACTGAGCCAAGCGCCCAACTGAGGGAACCGCTAGTGTACCTCAAGCGCCGGCGCCCGGGCAACGGCGCCCGCGCGTGATTCGGCCGCACCGACGCGGTCAGTCCGCGGTCTTGCCCTTCACCTCGCGCGCCTGCGCCACCAGCAGGTCGAGCATCTTCGCATAGCGGACATCGGCGTCGGCGACCATCTTCGCGTACTCGGCTTCGCTCAGCTTGGTCTTCTTCCACTGCCCGTCGAAAATCGTCGTCTTGCCGCCGACCTCCCACGAGTCGCCGTTGTCGTCCTTGGCGAACAGTCCGTCCGGCCCCATGTCCTGCACGAAGATTCTCGACCCGGCATTGCCGGCGGCGTGGAGGTCCATGTAGACGCCGCGGTAATCGCCGGCCTTGATCTTGTCGGCGAGCAGGGACGGCGCGGCATACTGCGCCGAGACGACGAGCAGCTGGGTGTCGGGGATGGAGAGCGCGGCGATGAACGTCCCGGGCGAAGCGGGATCCGCCGCCGCGATGGCGTCGAGCTTGGTGGCGTCGAGGATCTGGGCGAGCTCCTTGGCGGCGGCGGCGGACTTACAGTCCTGCCCCGCGGTCAGCGGCGCGAGAGCGGCAAGGAAACACACGGCGGCCGCGACCAGCGGCCGGAGGATGCCAGGGCGCGATGTATGGTGCATGGAACGGCCCTCACGGATGACGAAGTGTGGGGCCGTTGTATCACGGACCGGCTCAGCCGTAAAGCGCGGGGCGTCAGCCGATGAAGAGGGGGTCTTCGTCGTCGCTGGACCGGCGGCTGGAGGCCGTGCCGCGCCAGCCGCGCAGCGCGCCGAGACCGGCGCGCACCGCCGCGACCATCGCCAGTCCCTCGCGGGCCGGGGTGACGATCGCCTCCTGCACGACGGCGGCGGTTTCCTCGACCCGCCGCGACAGATCGGTGACGAGGCGGTCGACCTTCTGCGCCTGGGCGGTGGCCAGCACCAGCGTGCGCGACGCCTCGTCCGCCATCGCATTCACCTTGGCGACGAGCGGCCTGACGTCCTGCTGCACGGCGGTCAGCATCTGCCGCGCCTCGCGCGCCATCCGCAGCGCCGCGACTACCGCGCCGATCTGGATCACCGCCATGATCAGCGCCGCGAAGGCGATGACGCCGAGGAACAGCTCGGACCAGCCGGATGTCACAGATCCGCCTCGCCTCCGGCGATCGGCCCGGTCGTGCCGGCGCGCGCCTGCTCGTAGGCCTCGCGGCCGCGTTCGATGGCCGTCGCCAGCGTTTCCTTGCCGCGATTGACCAGCTCGCGGCCCTGCCGCGCCGCGTCGTTGGCGCGCTCGCGCCCGTCACGCGCCTTCTCCGCCGAGCATCCGCCGCGTTTCCTCCCCGGTCGCCGGGGCCATCAGCAGCGCCACCGCGGCGCCGGTCAGGGCCCCGAGCACGAACGCCAGCATCACCGTTCCGGTCGCCCGTCGCTCTCTCTCGCCATGTCGTCAATCTCCCGCGCTCAGAAGATGCTGACCCGGACGTTCAGATACTTCTTCGGGTCCTTGCGAATGTCGCGCAATCAGCTGCGCAGCTCGTTGGCCGTCGCCATTCATGTTCTCATATAACTCCTTGTCGTGCAGCAGCTGCCCGGCCGATCCCGTCGCCCTGTCTCGAGCGTCGCGACCAGCCTGTCGATCGCGGTCGGCGAGGCGTTGAAGCGGTTCGCAGAGCGCCTGGTCGGTCAGCAGCTTCCCGGCCGTGCCCTCGCCGCGTTCAGCCCGCCCAGAATCTTGTCGGCGCTGGCTCCCGCCGAGGTCAGCGACTTCGCCAGCGCATCGTCTTTCAGCAGCTGCCCGAGGCTGCCCTCGCCGGCGTTGATGCGGCGCGTCATCTCCTGCAGGTTCGCCAGGGCGAGGTTCGCCTGGCGATAGGCCGCCGGATCCTTGATCAGCATGCCGAGCGAGCCGCGGCCCTGCTGGATGCCGTTGGCGACAGCCTGCGCCGACGCCGACGAACTCGTTCAGCTCGCGGTACAGCTGGTCGTCGGTGAACAGCTTGCCGACGGTGCCCTTGCCGGCGCGGATCTCGCGGATCAGCCCGGTCGACCTGTCCGAGCGTCTGGGTGGCGCTCGGCGGCGACGTCGGCAATCTGGCCGGCGGTCTTCGCCGTCTCGATGGTGTCGCCATCCTTGAGCGGCGTGCCGGCGGTCGCCGGGCTGATGTCGATGATCGGCTCGCCGAGCAGGCTGAGCGAGCCAATCGACGCCCGCGACTCGGTCGGTGATCCGCGCCTGCGTCCTCGTTGTTGACGCTCGAGCGTGACCTCGACCTCCGCGCCGGCGAACTCGACCGCGGTCACCTGGCCGACCTCCACTCCGGCGACCCGCACGACCGCGCCGGACTTCAGCCCCTGGACGTTCGGGAACTTCGTCTTCGAGCTCGTAGCGCTGCCAGGAGAAGCCGCCTGCGCCGCCGACGGCGAAGACGAGCATGGCGGCCAGCGACCAGCGCCGCCACCGCGACGATGCCGATCTTCAGTTCCGACCAGGCCAGCGAACGGGTTCGTGGCATGTCGGTAGTACCTTCGCTACGACAGAAACGCCTCGATGTATGGATCCTGCTGGCGGCCGCCGCCCGCAGCTCCGAGGCGTTCCCCTCGAAGACGATCCGGCCGTCCTTCAGCATGATGAACTCCGCCTCGTCCGCTTTGCGCGGCGTCGCCTTGGCGAACTGCAGCTGATCGCCGTTCTCGCGCGTCGCCATGTGCTCGGCGACGAAGAACGCGTCGCGCAGCTGGTGGGTGACGACGATCGAGCTGACCCCTTCGAGGTCGCGCAGCTTGATGATCTCCTCGTCGACCGTCAGCGCGGTGATCGGATCGAGCCCGGTGGTCGGCTCGTCGTAGAGCAGGATGCGCGGCTTGGCGGCCATCGCCCGGGCGATCGCGACGCGGCGGCGCTGGCCGCCCGACAGCTCCGACGGCATCCGGTCGATGAACTCGCCGAGCCCGACGAAGCCGAGCACTTCCTCGACCCGCGCGTCGACCTCGGTCGAGCGGCAGGTCGGTCTCTTCGTACAGCTTGTAGCCGACGTTCTCGCGCACGGTCAGCGAGTCGAACAGCGCCCCTTCCTGGAACACCATGCCGAGGTCGGCGCGCACCTCCATCAGCTCGTCCTCGGTCATGTCGTCGACCCGCTCGCCGTTGACCAAGATCACGCCCGGAGTCGGGCTTGAGCAGGCCGAGGATCAGCTTCAGGATCGTCGACTTGCCGGCGCCGCTGGCGCCCGAGGAAGATCTTGGTGTGCCCGGTCTGCAGCGTGAAGCTGACGTCGCGCAGAATCACCTTCTCGTCGAAGGCCAGGCTGACCTTGTCGAAGACGATGATCGGCCCGCCGTGGGCCATGGCCTCGTCGAGCAGCGGCGAGCGGTGCGACAGGCTCGGATGGCCATCAGTACAGCAGCGCAATCAGAAGCTTGCGTCACGAAGAAGTCGACCGCAATCACCGCCACCGACGCCGGCGACGACGGCGTTGGTCGTGGCCCGGCCGACGCCCTGCGGTGCCGCCGCGCGGTGCGCAGGCCGACGTGGCAGCCGATGCTGACGATCGACGAAGCCGAGGAAGAACGGCTTGATCAGCCCCATCCAGACGTCCTGCATGTAGAGCGCCTTGCACGACCGACGTCCAGTAGACGCCCGACGGCGACCTGCAGCTGAGTGACGGCGACCATCCAGCCGCCGACCATGCCGACGCCGTCGGAGATCACGGTCAGCACCGGCGCCATGAGGAAGCCGGCGAGCATCCGCGGCACCACCAGCTTGCGGATCGGATCGGTGCCGAGCGCGCGCAGCGCGTTGATCTGTTCGGTGACCATCATCGAGCCGAGCTCGGCGGCGATGCCCGATCCGACCCGGCCGGCGACCATCAGGCCGGTCAGCACCGGGCCGAGCTCCTTGACCATCGAGGCGCTGACCAGCCGGCCGACCATCGAGCGGGCGCCGAACTGATCGAGCGTCAAGCCGCTCTGCAGCGCCAGCACCATCGCCGGTGAACATGCCGGTCAGCAGCACGACGGTCAGCGAGCCGACGCCGATCGCCTCGAACTGCTCGATGACGTCGCGGAAGTAGAACGGCCGCGTGACCAGACGCCGCGGCAGCGCCGTCGCCGACCAGCGCGCACGTACTCCTGGACTTCGAGGAGCGCCGCCTTCAGCCAGCTGTTCGAGGAAGCCGCGCCGATCAGCGGCGCGCCCGGGCCGGCGAGGCCGAGCTCGCGGGTTGCGCAGCTGCTTGATCGCGGTCGCGCAGCGCGGCCGCCTTCTCGAACTCGAGGTTGGCGGCGGCCGCCTTCATCTGCTCCTGCAGGCCGGCGACCGCGCGCGTCGAGCTCGGCCTGGCTCGTGAAGCGCTCGCTGCCGTCGCGCCCGCCGCCGGGACCGTCACGTAATCGCGCTCGTAGACGCTCGACATCACCTCGTCGATGCGCTTGACGATCGAGTGCGGGCGTGATGCCGTGCTCGCGCGTTGTAGGCCGCCTGGATCGCCCGGCGCCGGTCGGTCTCGCCGATCGCCAGCTCGCATCGAGTCGGTCATCCTGTCCGCGTACATGATCACCCGGCCGTTCGACGTTGCGCGCCGCCCGGCCGAGGTCTGGATCAGCGACGCCGCCCGAGCGCAGGAAGCCTTCCTTGTCGGCGTCGAGGATCGCGACCAGCGAGACCTCGGGCAGGTCGAGCCCCTCGCGCAGCAGGTTGATGCCGACCAGCACGTCGAACTCGCCGCGGCGCAGGTCGCGCAGGATCTCGATGCGCTCGAGCGTGTCGATGTCCGAGTGCAGGTAGCGGACCCTGACGCCGAGCTCCTGATAGTACTGCGTCAGGTCCTCGGCCATGCGCTTGGTCAGCGTCGTGACCAGCACGCGCTCGCGCCGGGCCGACCCGGTCGCGAATCTCGGCGAGCAGGTCGTCGACCTGGCCCGCGCACCGGCCGGACCTCGATCGGCGGATCGATCAGGCCGGTCGGCCGGATGATCTGCTCGACCACGACGCCGCCGCGCCTTGGCCAGCTCGTACGGCCCCGGCGTCGCCGAGACGAACACCACCTGGCTGACCCGCGCCTCCCACTCCTCGAAGTTCAGCGGCCGGTTGTCGAGCGCCGACGGCAGCCGGAAGCCGTAGGCGACCAGCACTTCCTTGCGCGAGCGGTCGCCGTGATACATGCCGCGGACCTGCGGCACGGTCTGGTGGCTCTCGTCGACGATGATCAGCGCGTCGGGCGGCAGGTAGTCGAGCAGCGTCGGCGGCGGCTCGCCCGGGCCGCGGCCGGTCAGATGCCGCGAGTAGTTCTCGATGCCGTGGCAGTAGCCGATCTCGCTTGATCATCTCGAGATCGAACATCGTCCGCTGATGCAGCCGCTGCGCCTCGAGCACCTTGCCCTCGGACTCGAGCTGGCCGCGGTACCAGGCCAGCTCCGCCTTGATGCTCTCGACCGCCTGCCTTGGTGCGGTCGCGCGGAGGTGACGAAGTGCGTCTTCGGGTAGATCGCGATCTTGTCGTGGCGCCGGATCGTCTTGCCGGTCAGCGGGTCGAACGAGACCAGCTCGTCGACCTCGTCGCCGAACAGCTCGATCCGCAGCGCGGTGTCCTCGTAGGACGGATAGACCTCGACGATGTCGCCGCGGACGCGGAAGGTGCCGCGGCCGAACTCGTGATCGTTGCGCTCGTACTGGATCTCGACCAGCTTGCGCAGGATCTGCTCGCGATCGATGCGCTGGCCGCGCTCGAGCGGCAGCAGCATCCCGTAGTACGCCTCGGGCGAGCCGAGGCCGTAGATGCACGAGACGCTGGCGACGATGATGACGTCGCGGCGCTCGAACAGCGAGCGGGTCGCCGACAGGCGCATCCGGTCGATCTCGTCGTTGATCGTCGCTTCCTTCTCGATGTACGAGTCGGTCGTCGGGACGTAGGCCTCGGGCTGGTAGTAGTCGTAGTAGCTGACGAAGTACTCGACCGCGTTCTCGGGGAAGAAGCGCCGGAACTCCTGATAGAGCTGCGCCGCGAGGGTCTTGTTGTGGGCCATGACCAGCGTCGGCCGGTTCACGCGGGCGATGCACTGCGCCATCGTGAACGTCTTGCCGGAGCCGGTGACGCCGAGCAGCACCTGGGCGGGATCGCCGCGTTCCAGGCCCTCGACGAGCTCGTCGATCGCACGCGCCTGGTCGCCGAGGAGCTCGAAATCGGTGACGAGCTTGAATTGATCGTATTTGGAGGCCATGCGAACAGAAAATCGTACCACAGGTGGGCGGCCGGCCCGGGGTCACTCCGCTTTCTTGAGGGCGAAATACCCGTCGCGGGTGCGGATGCGGGCCCCTTTCAGATCGGGGCGCTTCAGCCGGACCTCGACCCGGCGCCAGGCGCCGTCGGTCCGCGGATCGGCCGAGACGTAGCCCAGGCTGTAGCGGGCCTCGATGTCGCGGCGCACCGTCTCGTACATCTTCTCCACTTCCTTGAGGCTGGCGGGAAACAGCGCCCGGCCGCCGGTCATCGCCGCAAAGCCGTCGAGCTGCTGGCGCTGCGCGGTCGCGGCCGATCCCTGGTGCTCGAGGTAGCCGACGACGTAGACGGTGGCGTCGGAGGCGCGGAGCAGCTCGACGACCTCGCTCCGGTTGAGCGCGCTGCGGGTGTCGCCGCCGTCGGTGTACATGATCAGCACTTTCTCGCCGTTCTGGGCCGCGGCGCCGCCCAGGTAGACGCCAATCGCATCGTAGAGGGCGGTCATGCCGTCCGGCTTGCGGGCGCGAATGCGCTCGATCAGCCGGGGATACTCCGTCGTCCCGAACCGCGCGACGCGGACCTCGGTATCGAAATCGACGAGCGTGATGTCCTCGGCCCGATCCATCGCGCCGAGGAACTTGATCGCGGCAGTACGGACGTCCTTGATGTCCTCCTCCATGCTGCCGCTGGTGTCGAGCAGGAAGCCGATGTGCAGCGGCGGCGCGGTCGCCGGATCGCCGGCGGCGAAGAACTTCACGGTTTGCGGTTTGCCCTCTTCGAGGATCTCGAAATCGTCTGCGGTCAGCCCCGGGATCGGCGTGCCGCGCTTGTCGGTGACGACCACGGCGAAGTGGACCAGGTCGACCTCGCTGCGGAACGTCCGCTGCGCGAGGGCTGACGCCGGTGCGATAGTGCTGGCCGCCAGCAGGAGCGCAAGCAGGCGTTTCATCATCAAAATACCTTGAAGCCGCTGACGCGCACGACCTGGGTGCCGAGCGTCCCGTCGCCGTTGACGCCGCGGAAGCCGTAGCCCCACTCGACGGCGACGAGCGTCCCGAACGGCGCCGGCACCTCGGCGGCGGCGCCGACGCCGCTGTAGTTCCGCAGCCGGCGCCCGAACCCCGGGTCGCGCACCGCCGCGGAATCCACGAACCCGTCGAAACGCGCCAGCTTGCCCGCCGACCAGGCGAGCGCGGTACGGACGACCGCGCCGCGATCGTAGCGGATGAGCGCCGAGGGATAGCCGCGCAGCCGGTTGTCGAAGGTGCCGAAGGTGTAGCGGCTGAAGCGGTCGAGATCCCGCCCGGCCATCCACGCCCCTTCGACGCGCGCCACCAATCGCGGCGAGATGACGGCGGACCGGTTGAGCGAGGCGCCGTAGCGCTGGAAATTGCGCTGCGACGGGCGATACTCCGACGTGCCCGGGAACCCCCATTCGCGCCAGCCGGTGCGGGTCGCCGGGTTCCACCAGACCGAGCCGTTCCAGCCGCTGCGCTGGGCGTCGAGCGCCAGCCGCGCGCCGTGCACCACCTGGTTGGCCGGAACCCGGAACGACGCGTCCGTCAGATCCCCCCGCGCCAGCCGAGTGTAGTCCAGGTCGTAGCCGAGGCGCACCGAGACGAGCGGCGTCAGCGACCGCAGCAGCCAGACCGACGCCTGCGCCGGCCGCTGCCGGATGTCCTCCGGATACACTTCCCGGCCGTTTCGGAACGACCGGTCGTTGTAGGACGCGGCGATCCCCAGCGCCCGGCCGGCGAGCTGCCAGCGGCTGCCGCCGAGCGACGGCACCGAGAACGCCAGCTGGCCGTAGGCCCCGCCGAAGAACACGCTCAGCTGCGTGCCGGTGTGAAAGAGATCGAAATCGACGTAGCTGAGGCCCGCAAACGGCAGCGGGTTCGAGATGTTCGGGTCGATGATGACGCCGACGGCGAGCGTGCGGACGCGGTTGGCGCGCCCCGCCACCTCGGGCTCCGCCGGCGTGCTCCCCGGCGCCGCCGGCGTGCGCTTCAGATAGCGGTAGCCCTCGCTGGTATCGCGCAGCATCACTGCATCGGAGGCCAGCGCCGCCTGCCGCCGCGCCGCGAAATCGGCTGGATTGATGTCGTACGCCGACATCGAGAGGACGCGGTGGATCGGCGTCCGGTAGGACGCGCCCTCGTACATCTGGCGCACGTCGGACCGGTGCAGCAGCCAGACACCGTCGCGGACCTGCTCGAAGTCGTCGACCTGCTCCGACGCGACGATCGGCCCCTTCAGCCGGGTCTGCGCCGCGGCGACGCGCACCATCGCAAAACTGTCCATCGCGATCCACGCCTTGCCGCGGAACAGCGACGCCTCTCCCGACGGCTCGAAGGCAATCACGTAGCAGCGGGTCGCGCCGATCGTCTCCTCCCCGGCGAGGCGATAGGTATAGACATCCGAGAGCGTGATCGTCAGAGGCGGCGAGGCGACCCGCTCGGGCTCGATGATCGGCAGCCGCGGCACGCCGCCGCCGCGAAACTCGATGCCGTTGACGCGGATCGCCTGCTGCTCGAGCTCGGTCGTTCCCCCCGACACATACAGCGTCGTCTCGGAGCTGATCGACACGGGCGCCGGAAAGCCCGGCGCCTCGAACGACAGCGTCAGGGTGCCGTGCGAGATGATCTGCTTGACGATCGCGGCCTGGCGGGCCGCGGCGGCCTGGTTGCGGGCGACGATCTCCCGCGCCGTCAGCGACCGCGCACCGACCACCTGGACCCCTTCGGCGAACTGATCCTGAGGTCCGGAGGGGATCCGGACGATGATGTCGCCGGTCGGCAGCCGTACACGCTCGGCCCCCGGCGCCGGCGGCGTGGTCGTGATTCCGGTCTCGGCGGGACATCCGGAGACCACGGCGACGACCTCGAGCGTGCCGGAATTGAGGTACGCCGGCACGGCGGCCGCCCCGCACCCGACTTCCTGGCGGGGAGACGGCACGAGGCCGGCGGGCAGGATGGCCCCCGCCTGCGCCGCCGCGGCCAGCAGCGGAGCGGCAGCGCCTGGCTCCGGCGGCAGGGTCCAGAGCCAGCGGGCCACGGCCGGGGCCCGCGTCGCCGCCAGCGCGCCGGCAAACGTGTCGGCGCCGCGAACGACGCCGCGCCAGACCGCGGGGCCGCCACTGTCGGCTGGCGGATCGTCGAGCCAGACGATGATGTCGAGATAGGGGGCGAGGTCTTCCGCGAGGAGCGCCGTCGCCACGGCGCGGGTCGCGATGATCCCGAAGAGCGTCCCCGGCCGGGCGGCGGCCCGGTAGGCGGTGGCCTGGGTCTTGAGGGCGAAGGCCAGCGGGCGCTGGTCCCCGCCGGCCGGGACGCCGCTCAGATCGAGGAGCAGCCGCTCCGCCGCGGCCAGCGTGTCCGGCTGGAGCGGAGCCGAGGGCAGGGCGGAGACGAGGAGTCCGGCATGCCCGCCCCGCTCCGTCACGGCGCGCAGGCCGTCGAGGGCCGCCGCCTCGCTGCCGGGAGCGGCGCGAAGGAAGACATCGAGGCCATCGAGCTGCGCCGGGAGCGCATCCGCCTGGTCCGGCGCCAGGACGGGGGCGAGGCAGGCGGCGCAGGGCGGGTTGTCCTGGGCGACGGCCGGTGCTGCGGCCGGGACCAGCGCGAGGAGGGCGACCGCCAGCCCCGGAAACGTGCGCGAGGCGAATCGTCTGACGGCGTATAATGCCTGTTTGGTCATGATCTCCACGCGTTCCTGACATGCGGGTCGTTGCCATCTGTCAGGACGAGCTCGTCATCCGGTCTCTCGACTCGGTGCTCCTGCCAAGCTTCGAAGTCGACTTCCTCGTCGAGAGCAAGCCGCTGGCCCGGCGTCTCCACGATGCCGGGATCGAAGCCTCCGCCGGCGACCCGCGGCGGGTGGATACCTACCTCAAGGCCGACATCTCCCCCAGCACCTGCTTCATCATCGAGGACAACGGCAAGCGCAGCCTGAAGAAAGTGCTGGGCGCGATCCGCGACGCCGGCGGCACGCTCGTCTACATCCTGCATACCGGACCGACCAGCGGGCGCTCGGAAGCCGCCCGCGCCGAACTCACCGACGTCACGCATCTGGACCTCCCGGAGCTCATCCGGCCGACGCTCGTCACCGAGCTCAGCCGATCGATGACCCGCGCGCGGGTGCAGC
Source organism: uncultured Acidobacteriota bacterium (assembly GCA_963750475.1). Classification (GTDB taxonomy): domain Bacteria; phylum Acidobacteriota; class Vicinamibacteria; order Vicinamibacterales; family 2-12-FULL-66-21; genus JALZOC01. The sequence goes on along the minus strand of CAVVQQ010000002.1, from coordinate 2,476,212 downwards.
AGTACCAGCGCTACTTCGCTGATGCAGATCGCGTGCTCATTCTGCTGCACAACGATCCCGACCCCGACGCCCTGGCGAGCGGCCTGGCGCTGCGCAACCTGCTCCGCCGGACGAAGACCACGGCAATCATCGGCGCCGTCCAGGGGGTCACCCGGCCCGAGAACCTGCGGATGGCGAACATGCTCGACATCCACGTCGAGCCGATCACCCCGGCGTCGTTCCAGGAGTTCGACCGGATCGCCACGGTCGACGTCCAGCCGCACTATTTCGGGGGGCTGCTCGACCGCGTCGACCTGGTCGTCGATCACCATCCGGAGCAGACCGGCTACAGCACGGTCTTCAAGGACATCCGCGCCGACTACGGCTCGACCTCGACCATCCTCACCGAGCATCTCCGCGCCGTCGACGTCAACATCTCGGAACGCACCGCCACGGCGATGCTCTACGCCATCAAATCCGACACGCTGTTCTTCGCCCGGCACACCAACCGGGTCGATCTCGAAGCCTTCACCTTCCTCTACCCGCTCGCCGACGCGGCGCTCATCCGCAAGATGGAAGGGGCGGAGATCACCCTCGAGCGGCTCGACTACGTCACCCGCGCCAGCCAGGGCGGCGTCATGAAGGACCAGGTGTTCTGCGCCTTCATCGGCGAAGCGCCGCGCGAGGACTTCATCCCCTATACCGCCGACTTCTTCCTCCAGCTCGAAGACGTGAAATGGACGATCATCGCCGGCGTCGTCAATGGCTGCCTGATCGTCAGCGTCCGGAATCTCGGCTACTCGCGCAACGCCGGCGAGTTCGTGAAGCGATGGTTCGCCGATATCGGCAGCGCCGGCGGCCACCGCGCGATGGCCAAGGCGGTCGTGCCGGTCGACAAGTTCAGGGAGAAGTTCGGCGAGCTGCAGGCGGCGGAGATCACGGCGCGGATCGCCGAGATGGCCGAGCAGTTCCTCCGCGAGCCGGCGACCGACAAGAAGAAGGAACCGGTCGCTAAGTAGCGGGCCCGAGCGCCTGATCGAGGTCGCCGATCAGATCGTCGGGGTCTTCGAGGCCGACCGACAAACGCGCCATGCTGTCGGTCACACCGGCCCGCGCCAGCTCCTCCGCGGTATGGCCCCACTGCGAGGTCAGCACCGGAAGGCTGCACAGGCTCTCGACACCGCCGAGGCTGGCGGCGCGGCGGAAGACGGTCAGGCGGTCGAAGAACGCCGCCGCCCGGTCGTAGCCGCCGCCGACATCGACGCAGACCATCCCGCCGAAGCCGCTCATCTGCGCCGCCGCCAGCGCGTGATCCGGATGGCCCTCGAGGCCCGGATAGTAGACGCGGTGCACGCGAGGATCCTGCGCCAGCCACCGCGCCACCGCCAGGGCGCTGGCGTTCTGCCGCGCGACGCGCACCGTCAGCGTCTTCAGGCCGCGGCCAAGCGCGTAGGCGGCATGCGGATCGAGAACGGCGCCGGTCTTCTTCCGCACGTCGAGCATCCGCGCCATCATGGCCGCGGACCCGGCCAGCGCACCGGCGGTCACGTCGCTGTGCCCGTTCAGGTACTTCGTCGCGCTGTGCATGACGACGTCGATGCCGCGCGCCAGCGGCTGCTGGTTGACCGGACTGGCGAACGTGTTGTCCGTTACCGTGACGACGTTCCGGGCGCGGCAGGCGCGCGCGACCGCGGCAATGTCGACGCAGCGGAGCGTCGGGTTGACCGGCGACTCGAACCACACCAGCCGGGTCTCGGGACGGATGAGCGCTTCGGGACGCGCGAAGACCGCAATCGGCTCGAACCGCGGCCGCACCCCGAATCGGCTCAGCAGATCGGCGAGCAGGTGGAACGTGCCGCCATAGATCTCCGAGCAGCAGACCACCTCGTCGCCCGCCGACAGCAGCGCCATCAGCGCCGCCGTCGTCGCCGCCTGACCACTTGAAAAGAGCAGCGCCGCTTCGGCTCCCTCGAGCCGCGCAATCGTCCGCTCCACCGCGACGACGGTCGGGTTGGCGTAGCGGCTGTAGAGAAACTTCGCCGACCGGCCTTCGTTGTAGGCCCGCACCTCCGCCGCGTTCTCGAACTCGAAGGTGGTCGTCTCGTAGACGGGTGTCGTCAGCGGCTCGGCGGCATGGCTGACGCCGTCTCCCTGGACGAGCGCCGTGGCTGGCTTCATCGCGGTCCTTCCTGCGCGGCTATGACTGGGCGCCGCGGCCGGCACTGCCGCCGGCGGGCTGGGCGGCGTCGATCCGTTCGCCGCCGGCGCCGACGATGGGTTCGATGAACTGACGATAGGCGTCGCTGTAGCCGCGATCGACGAGCTCCTCGAGCGGCAGCGTCCGGTCGGAGCGCTCGTCGTAGACGCCGGTGAAATCAAGCGGGCCGATCGGATTGTGGGCGGGACGGATCACGAAGAGGGCCGCGAACCGCCCGTGGAACTGCTCGAGGACGTCGCGCAGACCGGCGGCCTCGAACGCGCCGAGCTGCTCGCCGGCGCGGCCCCGCAAATCGGCGCGCCCGGCGTGGAGCTGGTGCGCACGCGCCGGCGGCGGCGACGGGCTGACGAGAATCACCTGTTCGGCGCCGGCAAGCGCGACTTCCTGGAGCAGCCGGGCCACGGCCCCGGGACGATCGCACAGCCGATGCGTCTCGCCGCGCCACAGCCCCTCGGCCGAGAACGCCGCCAGGTGCGGCTCGGTCGCCACCGGCAGCGCCAGTGCGCCGGCGAGCGCATCGAGCGCGTGGTCGCGGCCGATCGCGGCCAGGTCGAACGCCTCGAGGGCCCGGCTGGCGCTCTCGGCGGCGCCGGCGCGGCCGAAGAACCGCGGCCGGTAGGCGCTGCCGAGGAGCGCGAACACCAGGTCGCGGCGCGCGTCCATGTCGTGCACCGTGACGAGCAGGTCGCGGAAGCCCGGCTGCCCGAGGTTGTCGGCGAGCAGCTCGACGTAGCGGCGCGCCAGCTCGGGGCGCGACGGCGCGGCGAGCGGCGCCGCGCCGCGAATCAGGTTCCACAGATCGGTGGCGACCCGTTCGACGATCGCGGCCGAGGTCAGCGGCGAGCCAATCAGCCGCCACAGCGTCCCCTGCTGCGTGCGGCGCTTCGCCCGGGCGTGAAGCGAGGACGACACCAGCGCCGCGGCGAGCGCGGCGACGCCGATCAGAATCGCAAACAGGACCAGGCGCGGAATGATGGTGGGCAGCGCCGCGGGCGCGAACAGGGCGTCGATCCAGCCGCTGAAGCCGGAGCGCAGAACGCTGCCGGCGCGTTCCAGGCCGACCAGCGTCATCAGCAGCCCGAGCGTGCCGACGACGACCGCCAGCGCCAGGAGCGCGAGCGGCAGGGCGAAAATGGCCGCGGCGGCAACCAGCGCCCATCCTGCCGCACGGAGCGGCGTGCGCCAGCCGTAGAACCGCGATGCCGCGGGGCTGCGCCAGATCCCGTCCGCCTCCCACAGCCGCGCGCCGCCGTCGACGGCGGTGAAGAAGGCGCCGATCGCGCCGGCGCCGCGCCCGGCGACCAGATCGATTTTCAGCCCGGCCTCGTGCAGGGCGCGCAGCACGCCGGCATGATAGGCCGCAGCCGTACCCGAGCCGGTGAGGACGACCGCCGTCCGCAGCCGCGTCGAGTAGGACCGGTCCGGCGCGTCAGGAGTCTTCACAGCAGGAGACACGGCCGGCTACTCGTCGTGGATGGTGATCAGCTTGACGATTTCGAACTCGCGGCTGCCGTTCGGGGTGACGATGGTGGCCTCGTCCCCTTCTTCCTTGTTCAGCAGGCCGCGGCCGATTGGCGAGGCGGTGGAAATCAGTCCCTGGTCGACGTTGGCGTCTTCGGGCATGACCAGTTGATAGACCGTGATGTGTCCCGAGGCGTCGCGGAGATGCACGGTCGACCCGAAGCCAACCTTGCCGTGCGGAATACGGTCCAGGTTCATCAGCGAGATTTCGCTGACCCGCTTCTGGAGCATGCTCAGGCGCGATTCGACCAGCCGCTGACGCTCCTTGGCGGCCTGGTATTCGGCATTCTCGCGCAGATCGCCGAGCTCCCGCGCACGCTGAATCTCTTTGGGCAGCTCGGTTTTCAGCTCCTTGTCGAGAGCGTGGATCTCGTCCTCGAACTTCTTCATCAGACGGGCTTTCATCAGTCGGATGGTAGCAGAAATCCCCCCGGTCTCGTCGGCCGCCGCGCGGGTTGTCAGCCGCGGTGTCCACAGAAAGGACTCGGATGCCACGGATGACACGGACGGTCACGGAGAGCCGCTGACGCCCGAGCTGCCGCAGTCGCCGAATCGGGCAGCAATAGTTTGCAACGCTGGAGAAGCACGGACGGCCACGGATGACACGGACCGTCACGGAGAAGCCGCTGACGCCCGAGCTGGCGCAGTCGCCGAATCGGGCGGCAATAGTTTGCAGCGGCTGAGAAACACGGACGGCCACGGATGACACTGACCGTCACGGAGAAGCCGCTGTACGGGAGGAGGCCGGTCGACGCCGGGCGCGGGATCCTGAGCCCGGCGGCGAGGGAGGCGGCCGCGGGCCCGGCGAGCACCTGCACAGCCCTCAAGGTGCTCGCCAGGCCGGCGGCCGCCTCACCCGAGCGGCGCGTCGCGCCGCCGACCGGCCCCCGTGGCACCTCCGTGTTCATCCGCGGCCATCCGTCGCATCCGTGAATTTCCCCTCTCTCCTCAGCGCAGTGGCTCACTGGCGGAATCCCCGGGACGTCCCTCGGTGAATGGAGCGAATACCTTGCAAACCTCGTGAACACGAACGCCACGGACAACACGGGCGGTCACGGAGACGCCGCTGTAAATGGAGGAGGCCGGGGCAGGGATTGGCTCGGTCGACGCCGCGGCAGGGATCATGGCCCCGGCGGCGGCCGTCGCGGGGTCGGGCAGCGTGCCGCGGTACAATCAGCCGCGGCCATGGACCACATCTCCAGTCGACAGAACACCCTCGTCAAACGCTTCCGCGAGCTGGCCGGCGGCGACAGCGAGGGGCGGTGGCTGCTGCTCGACGGCGAGCACCTCCTCGGCGAAGCCATGCGATCGCGGATCCCTGTGGAGGTTGCCGCACTCAGCGCCGCCGCCGCGGACCGGCTGCAGGACCTGGTGAGCCGGCTGAGACAGGCGGGAACGCAGGTGGTGACCGTCTCGGACAAGGTACTCGCGGCCATCAGCCCGGTCAGGGAACCGTCCGGGGTGACGGCCATCGCGGCGCGCCCATCGTCTACGCTGGCGCGGATCTTCGAAGGACCGGCGGCGCTTGTCCTGATTCTCGCCGGCGTCCAGGATCCCGGCAACGTCGGCGCGATCATCAGGGCCGCCGAAGGCTGCGGCGCCACCGCCATCGTCACCGCCGACGGAACCGCGGACCCGTTTGGCTGGAAGGCGCTGCGCGGCGCGATGGGCAGTACGTTCCGGCTGCCCGTCGTGCCGCGTCAGTCAGCGGCGGCCGCGATCGCGCAGGCGCGCGCCGCGGGGCTGCGGGTCTTCGCGACCACCGCGGACGGCGAGACGCCGCTTGCCGCGTGCGATTTCCGGCCCGGCTGCGCCGTCCTGCTCGGCGGTGAAGGCGCCGGCCTGCCGGCCGTGGTCGCGGCCGCGGCCGATGCACGTATCGCCATTCCGATGCGCCCTCCGGTCGAATCGCTGAACGTGGCGACGGCGGCCGCGATCGTGCTTTATGAAGCCGGCCGTCAGCGCGGGGATGTGACCGGGCGGACAGGGAGCCCTGATGTCGCTGTTTGACGACGAGCCGCCGCCGGCGGGCCCAGCCGCACCGGCGCCGCTGGCCGAACGGATGCGGCCGCGGACCCTCGACGAGTTCGTCGGCCAGGAAGCGCTCGTCGGCCCGGGGCGTCCGCTCCGCCGGGCGATCGACGCCGACCGGCTCCAGTCGATCATCCTGTGGGGGCCGCCGGGAACCGGCAAGACGACCCTGGCGCGGCTCATCGCCAGCGTGACACGCGCCCACTTCATCTCCTTCAGCGCCGTGCTGTCAGGCATCAAGGAGATTCGGACCGTGATGGCCGAGGCTGAAGAGGCGCGGCGGCGCCTCGGGCGCCGGACGATCGTTTTCGTCGACGAGATTCACCGGTTCAACAAGTCACAGCAGGACGCGTTTCTGCCGCGGGTCGAGGCCGGCGACATCGTCCTCATCGGCGCGACGACGGAGAACCCGTCGTTCGAAGTCAATTCGGCGCTGCTGTCGCGGTCGAAGGTCTACGTGCTGAAGCCGCTCGGGGCGGTCCAGGTCGCGGCGATTCTGAGGCGCGCGCTGGACGACCGCGAGCGCGGCCTGGGCGAGCTTGGCGTCACGGCCGAGGACGAGGCACTGGCGGGGCTGGCGCGCTATGCGAACGGCGATGCGCGGGTGGCGCTGAACATGCTCGAGAGCGCCGCCGGCGCCGCCGGCCCGGCGGGCAGGATCGACGTGCCGCTCGTCGCCGATCTGGCGCAGAACCGGTCGCTGCTCTACGACAAGAGCGGCGAGGAACATTACAACCTGATCTCGGCGCTCCACAAGTCGATGCGCAACAGCGATCCGGATGCGGCCGTGTACTGGCTGGCGCGGATGGTCGAATCGGGCGAAGACGCGATGTACATCGCGCGGCGGCTGGTCCGCTTCGCGTCGGAGGACATCGGCAACGCCGATCCCCGGGCGCTGTCGATTGCCGTCGCCGCCAAGGACGCCGTGCATTTCATCGGCATGCCCGAGGGCAACACCGCGCTCGCGCAGGCCGCGATCTACATGGCCGTCGCCGCCAAGAGCAACGCCGTCTACCGCGCCTACAACGAAGCCGCCGCGGCTGCCGCGGTCGAGGTCGCCGAGCCGGTGCCGCTCCACCTGCGCAACGCATCGACGACGCTGATGAAGACGCTCGAGTACGGGAAGGGATACCAGTACGCCCACGACGAGGAAGACGGGGTCGCGGCCGACATGGAGTGCCTGCCGCCGGCACATGCCGGGCGGCGGTTCTACCAGCCGGTGGACCGGGGGCTGGAATCCGAGATCAAACGGAAGCTCGAGGCGTTGCGGAAGAAGCCTACCTGACCTTGCGCAGCATCTCGGCGCGCAGCGGCAGGATGAACGAGAAGCGATAGTCCCCCTGCATCCGGCCGATCGGAATGCCGACCAGTTCGCCGTCGCGGTTGAGCACGCCGCCGCCTGAAACCCCCGGATGACCGTCGGTCAGGCAGGTGACGAGGTTGTTCGAAGTCCGCTGCCCGACGTAGCCGGTCGAGAGGATGATGCCCTTCGAGTAGTCGTTCCCGAGCCGGAAGATCGGGTCGGCGAAGTCGAACGCATACGCCAGGTTGGCGTGAAGCGCCGGCAGATCGACGTCTTCCTTGACCTTGACGATCGCCCAGTCGCCCGGGTCGACCTCGGCCTTGGCATCCCCGAAATCGACGATCTTCGCGTTCAGCGAGGCGCCCGCGTAGGTGAGCTTGATGGAGGTGATGCGCCGCGGATCGGCGGCGCCTTCCTGGCCGAGTGCGATCACCGCATGCTTGACGGTGATGAAGTAGCCGTTGCCGAGATACCCGGCGGTGCCGTAGCTGCTGGCCCCCTTGTCGTCGAAGGCATTCAATTCGACGAAGCTGTTGCGGCGCTCGCGCAGCAGCGTCAGCGGCAGGAGCCCCATCTCGGCGCTCAGCTCGCGCTTGACCTCGGCGATGAGCGAGGCGCGGCTTTCGGTGTCCATGAGCGCGACGGCCGAGGACGTGGCGTGCCCGGCGGTGCCGGCCGGGAGGGCATCGCGATGGCGGAGCAGGTTGACTTCGGCCCGGAGCGACGCAATCTGTCCATCACTGTCGGCGGTCTGGCGAGCGGCGAGATAGTTGCCCAGCCCGAAAAAGACAATGGCGAAGACGATGGCGAGAAACGCGGGCACTGCGCGACGTGTGGACATAAGTGCTCCAAGTTCGGCAGCTAAAACACTCCGCGGTCGCGGAGCTTACAGCTTTGCCAGCCCCGACGGGGGCAGCCTTTTTCGCTTGGACTTACAAGAAACGACGACGTGCTGGGATGTCTTCGACTGTAGACCCTTGCCTCGTGCGCGTCAAGGGCAAATCTTACACTGTGAAGGAGTTACGGATGGCCTCAGAAGCGATCCACGCCACGGAGTCGCCGATGGAGATGTCGCCTGGAGTGAGGATCCCTCCTGCGGGGGTTACTTCGCCGGCGTCGCCGGCAGTTCCCGCACCCAGATGTTGCGGAAGCTGATCGGCGGGCTCGGGTCGCCGTGGGCCTGCAGCTTGATTGGAGCGGAGTCGTATTTCTTGTACTCCGGCTTGCCGATGTAGAGCGTCTCCCCCTTCAGCTCGAAGTGATTCTGCACGAGCACGCCGTTGTGAAACGCCGTTACGGCCGCGGGGGTCTTCACCGAGCCGTCCGCGTTGAAGGTCGGCGCGGTCCAGACGATGTCGTAGGTCTGCCATTCGCCGGGCTTGCGGGCGGCATTGGCGAGCGGGATGGACTGCTTGTAGATGCTGCCGACCTGCCCGTTGACGTAGGTCTTGTTGTTGTAGGAATCAAGGACCTGCAGCTCGTAGCCGGCGTCGCCGGTGCCGGTCGAGGCCAGGAACACGCCGCTGTTGCCGCGCGCCTGGCCGGAGCCGGTCACCCCCTCGGGAATCCGCCACTCGAGGTGGAGCTGGTAGTTGGTGAAGCTGTGTTTGGTTTCGATGTTCCCCGCCGTCTTGTTGACGGTCAGGATGCCGTCGGCCACCGTCCAGCCCGCCGGGGACTTGTCCTTGGTCGCGACCCACTGATCGAGGTTCTTGCCGTCGAAGAGCACAATCGCGTCGCTCGGCGCGCCGCCCGGCGTGGCGGCGGGCGTCACGACCTTCGGCTCGGGCTCCCACACCTCGGTGTCGGCCGGCTTCGGACCTCCCGCGGCCTGGCCGGCGGCCGGCGGCGCCGGCAGGGGGGCTGGCGCCTGCTGGGCGGCAAGGGGGGACGCAAGCAGGCCGGCGATCGCGAGGCCGGTCAGGGATCGAGCGAGGAAGTTGTTCATGGACGTCATGTCATCAGGCAGTGGTTGACGGTTCCGCTGCGGCATTCTCGCCGCGCGCGGTCGCGGGTGTCAAGAACGGGCGGGCGCGAGCGTGGCCCCCGGGCTACCTGCCGGCCGGCGGCGCGTGCTCCAGTGTCAGGCCGACGCTGGTACCGGGCTTGAAACCCTTCCACTCCGGCGGCTTCGACGCGCCCCCGGGTCGGGCCGAAGCCGCTGCGCTGTCGGCGACCGGGGCCGCGAAGTAGGCCCGCTTGTCCTGTTCTCCCTTGAGGAGCATTCCGAACCACGCCGCGGCGAAGTGGTCGAGGATGTTGTTCATCCGGGTCGTGTCCCAGACCGGATCGGCATAGTGCATGAAGGGGTACGACTTCAGCCCCTCGGAATAGGCGTAGCTTTCGGCGGGGGCGGGAATGGGGGCCGCGGCGTTGTGGCCGGCATCGCGGAACGTCAGCAGATACCGATCGGCGTTCACGGCCCCCTCGTAAATCGCCCTCGTCCCCTTTTCATAGCCCGACACCTGGTCGGCGCTGCCGGCCACGAATAGGATCGGGATGCGGATGCCGCGCAGCCCCTCGGCGTCCCAGAAGCCCGCCTGCATGCCCCATGGGCCGATCGCGATCGCCCCTTTGAGGCGCGGATCGACCGGCACTGCCGCGACCGCAACGGTGCCGCGTTCGGCGAGCATGCGATTGGGCGGCGCGGCCGACAGCGTTTCGCTGGCGCGGCTGAAGCCCCCCCGGCGACGTTGACGACGCCGTAGCCCCCCATGGAATAGCCGACAAGCCCGGTCCGCGACGGGTCCGCCAGGCCGCTGAACAGGCTGTCTCCGGTCGCGGTGAGGCGGGCGACCTCATCGAGCACGAACAGCTGATCGAACGGCCGGTTGTAGAGCGTGCTCGCGAAATTCTTCTGATCGTCGTAGGTGCTGTCGGGATGATCGATCGAGACGACGACGAAGCCCTTGCTGGCGAGGCTCTCGCAGAGATGCACCAGCAGATAGCGGTTACCCGGGTAGCCGTGGGAGACGATTACAAGGGGAAAGGGACCGTCCTTCGCCGCGGGAGCATCGCGGATCGCCCGGCCGCGCAGCGTGACCTTGATCTGCGGATCGCGGATGATGGTGTGGTATTCCCCGTCGGGATGTGTGGTGACGGGGCCGGCTGGATACCAGACTTCCAGCGTGAGGGTGCGATCGTAGCGCGGCGCCGGCGTGCCTTCGGTGGCGCGGAGCACGTCGGGGCGGCCGCGGTCGGTGATCTGCAGCGTCCGCACGCCGATGTCGTAGCGCCCGTAAGCGGCGAGCTCGGGCGCGAGCGGCGTGACGACGTCGATGTGGTTCTGCGCCGCCGCGCCGATCGACAGCAGGATCAGGGCGACGGCAGCGAGCGTTACCCGACGGACCATCTCACCTCCCTGACACTCGCCGATCCGGTACCGGCCTCGTGTGTCATCCCAGACGCGCCGGCCGGTCCCTGAAACGGCCGTAGCGCGCCACCGCCGCCTCCAGAAGACGGCGATCGCCGCCACCGCGCCGCGGAAAGAACATCGGCGTGATGACGAGACCGTCTCTACTCACACGACGCGTCCACGTGCCGGCGACCCGGCCATTGATCACAATCGTCGGGCTGAACACCCCGCCTGCCTGCGCGTGGGGCGCGTCGCGGGCGTGCAGGACCGCGGTGCGGTCCTTGTACGCAACAGTGTACTCATCAAACGGCGGCAGGAGATACGTGGCCGCGAGCCTGTCGGCGCTGGCCCGCGGCGCCGACCGGCCCCGCCACATCGGCCCGCCGCCGGTGTCCTCGACGAGGTGCGGACCGGCGAGGTCGATTGCCCGCCGGGCGTCTGCCGCGCGCAGCCCCGACCACCACGCGAAGTCGCGCCAGGAGGCGGGGCCGTGGCCGGTGAAATAGCGGCGGGCCAGCTCGGCGAGCGACTCGTCACGCTCCATCCGGACGGCATGCGGCGCCCATTCGGCGAGGAGCGCAAAGGTCTGATGAGTGCCGTCGCGCGCGCCGAAGCAGATCAGCCCTTCGAGCGCCAGCCGCAGGACGATGTGCAGCCCCCGCCCGGCCGCGGTTGAAATCCCCGCCGCGTCCAGCCGCGCGTACAAGTCCGGCCGCGACACCTGGCGATCCCCTTCGAGCGCCGCCACCACGATCTTCCGGCTCCGCGCGAAGTCGGCCGCGTCGAGCCCCAGCTGGCGGTTGCGGGGCGCGGTCGCGGCAATGACCCGCGGCGCCAGCAGATCGAGCATCCAGCGGACGTCCGCGGCGGCCACGAAGTGCAGCGTGCCGCGCATCGGCCAGGTGCGGAGAATGACCCGGCTGGCCAGTGCCCGTTCAACGTCGCGCTCGCTGGCGTTCGAGGTGCGAAGGCCGACCGCCCACAGCGCGCCGGGGTAGTCCTGCGCCTGCACCGCGCCAAGCGACGAGACCACTTCGAGGGGCGTGCGGTGCGGCGAGGCGATGCGCTGGTTCCGGAGGCGCTGGCTGGCGACGCCGGCCGCCTCTGCCCCGCCGCCGGTCACGGCTGCGGATCGCGCCATAACCAGCGCAATGTATCGGGCAGGATGGCCCGGCCGTGGCGGTTGCTGTGGAACCCGTGGCCGAGCTCGAAGCGGTAGTCGTACTTCGCGAACGACAGCGACTTGGCCAGCGTCATGGTTGGCGAGCGGCCAGTTGCCGTTGGCGTTGTCGAGGTCGTTCTCGCCGTCCTGCAGGAAGACCCGGATCGGCTTCCGCGGCGTCTTGCGGACGAGAGCCTCGTAGTTGTGCCCCCCCTCGCGCACGGTCTTGCCGCTGGCGATGTTCGTGAAGCTGCCGATCCAGGACAGCACCTTGCTGAACTCGTTCGGGCCGCTCCCACGCCACCGTGAAGGCGCAGATGCCGCCGCTGCTGGCGCCGGCGATGGCGCGCCCGGCCGCGTCGTGGCGAAGCTTCACGCGTCTTCTCGACCTCGGGCAGGATCTCCTCGAGCAGGAACCGCGCGTATTGATCCGACAGCGTGTCGTACTCGAAGCTGCGGTTGGGGCGGCCGTCCTTGAGAATGCCGGGCTGGATGAAGACGCCGACGGTCGACCGGCATGTCCCCCCTGGCGATGAGGTTGTCGAAGACGGTCGGCACGAAGTCCTTGTAGCCGGCGCCGTCCTGGAACACCATCACCGCCGCCGGGCTCTCGGGCTTGTACTGCGCCGGCACGTAGACCCACCAGTCGCGGGTCGTGCCGTCGAAGATGCGGCTCGCCCAGGGCGGCATCTGCTTGACGGTCCCCCTCGGTACACCGGGATGCTCGCGGCTGTCGGGGTGGACCTCGTAGGCCTCGAGCTGCCCACCGCCGGCGCGCCGATCGCCGACCTCGTAGTGCCAGGACAGCGCCGCGCCGTGCGCGAGGTGGCCGACGCCGGCATAGAGGCTGGTCTCGCCGACGCGCGTCAGCGGCAGGATGAACCCGCCGACGTCCGCGACGACCCGAACCGCGGCGTCGTTCGCGGCGGGAGGCGTCGCGTCAATCGCCCACGCCACCGCCAGCTCGTCGAGCTTCGGGGGCGCACCCTTGACCAGTACTTCGGGGCCGCCGAACCAGGACCGGATCTGCCCGGCCAGCTTCTCCGCCTCGGCGCCCGCCGGCTTCGATGCCAGCGCCGCCTCCAGCGCCTTCGGGGTCAACGGCGCCGGGGCCTGCGCCGTGGCGACTGCTCCGCACCCGACGACCAGCCACGCCACCGCGGCAGCCCGAACGCTCATGCCGAATCCTCCTCAGACGTTGAACTTGAAGAGCAGGACGTCGCCGTCGGCGACGACATACTCCTTCCCTTCCATTCGGTAGAGCCCCTTGTCGCGCGCCGCCGCCACCGATCCGCAGGCCACCAGATCGTCGTAGGCGACGGTCTCCGCCTTGATGAAGCCGCGCTCGAAATCGGAATGGATGACGCCGGCCGCCTTCGGGGCCGTATCCCCGGCGTGGATTGTCCAGGCCCGGACCTCCTTCTCCCCCGCCGTGAAATAGGTGCGCAGGCCGAGGAGATGATACGTCGAACGGATCAGGGCGCCGATACCGCTCTCCTGCACGCCGAGCTCCTTCAGGAACGCGTCGGCCTCGTCCGGCTCGAGGTCCACCAGGTCGCTCTCGATCTGCGCGCTGATGACGACCGCCTCGCAGGCGAGGTGCGTGTTGACGTAGTCGCGCACCGTCGTGACGTAGGGATTAGTGTCGGCCGTCGCCAGGTCGGTCTCTTTCACGTTGCACGCGAAAATCGTCGGCTTGTCGGTTAGGAGGAAGAACGGCACCGACACGGCGCGCTCCTCGGCCGTCAGCGGAACGCTGTTGGCGGGCTTGCCGGCGTCGAGCGCGGCCTCGATCTTGGCGAGCACCGCGTCTTCGGCGGCCGCCGCCTTGTCGCCGCGCTTGACCTCCTTGCTCACCCGCTCGCGGCGCTTCCGCACCGACTCCAGATCGGCGAGCATCAGCTCGGTGTTGATGACCTCGATGTCGCGGACCGGGTCGACCGTGCCCGAGACGTGATGGACGTCCTCGTCCTCGAAGCAGCGCACCACCTGGACGATCGCATCGACCTCGCGGATGTGGGTCAGGAACTTGTTGCCAAGTCCCTCCCCCTGGCTCGCCCCCTTGACCAGCCCGGCGATGTCGACGAACTCAATCGCCGCCGGGATCACGACGTTCGTTTTGGCGATCTTCTGCAGCGCCGCCAGGCGCGTGTCCGGGACGCTGACGACGCCGACGTTGGGGTCGATGGTGCAGAAGGGATAGTTGGCCGCCTCCGCTTTTCGCGTTCGCGTCACGGCATTGAACAACGTCGACTTGCCGACGTTCGGGAGACCGACGATTCCAGCTCTCAACATGTTTTAATCAGCTTCCAGCTTCCAGCTTCCAGCTTCCAGCTTCCAGCTTCCTGCTTCCCGCTGCCCGCTTCCCGCTTCCCGCTGCTTGCTGCCCGCTTCCCGCTGCTTGCTACCAGGGAATCGGCCGGTAATCCTTGAGGAACTGGCCCCAGAGGTGAATCCCGGTGTTGATGCCGCTGATGATCGGATCGACGATCCGCGCCGCGCCGTCGACGATGTCGAGGGGCGGATGGAAGCGGTGCTCGGCGGTCTTGCGCGCGGCAATCACGACCGGGTCCTCGTCGGTCACCCAGCCGGTGTCGACGCTGTTCATGTGGATGCCGTCGGCATGGTAGTCGGTCGCCGAGGTCCGCGTCATCATGTTCAGCGCCGCTTTCGCCATGTTCGTATGCGGATGCCTCGTCGTCTTGAACTTGCGGTAGAACTGCCCTTCGACGGCCGAGACGTTGACGATGTGCTTGTGGCGTCCGGGTGTCCGCAGCAGCAGCGGCTTGAGGCGGGCATTGAGGATGAACGGGGCGATGGCGTTGACGAGGTGAACCTCGAGAAGCTCGACCGCCGGAACCTCTGCGAGGAGCAGCCGCCAGGAGTTGCGGTCGCGCAGGTCAATCTGCTGCAAATCCTGATCGAGACGCCCCGCCGGGAACAGGTACGACCCGGCCGCCGCATCGTCCGGCAGGAGCGCGACCTGCGACATCTCGGCCGCATGGGTCAGGCCGGCGGCGCGCGCCTCCAGCATCCCCGGCATCGCCAAGGCGGCAACGTCGGCCTGGATCATGTGGTCGCCGCGCAGCCCTTCGTAGGCGCCGAGCAGCTGACGGACGGCAGCGGGCATGCCGGCCAGCGTCGCGGTCTCGCGCTCCATCATGTGCTCATAGAACGCCGGCGGCCGGCGCACCGTCTGGCAGGCGTTGTTGACGATGAAGTCGAGGCGGTCGCGCGTCGCCAGCAGGTGCCGGCAGAAGGCCTCGACGCTTGGCGTGTGGCGCAGGTCGAGGCCGAAGATCTCGAGGCGATCCTGCCACTCCTGAAAGTCCGGCTCCTGCGCGTAGCGCGCCGCCGAGTCGCGGGGAAAGCGGGTCGTGACGATGAGGCGCGCCCCGGCGCGGAGGAGCTTGAGGCCGGCCTGGTAGCCGATCTTGACGCGCCCGCCGGTGAGGAGCGCGACGCGGCCGCCGAGGTCGGCGAGCTCGGAGCGCTTCCGGTAGTTCAGATCGGCGCAGGCGGGACAGAGCTGGTCGTAGAAATGATGAATCGCGGCGTAGTCCTGCTTGCAGACATAGCAGTTCTGCGGGTCGGCCGCCTCGGCGGGCTCGACGGGCAGCTCGTCGCCGCGGCTGTCGAAGCCGGCCGGCGGCAGCGCATTGGGCGTGGTGAAGACCGTCTGCCGCCGCAGCGCGCGAATGCCGGTCCCGGCCAGCGCCTCGTCGTCTCGCCGCGTGCGCGCCGCCTTGCGGCTGCGGATGGTGGACTTGACCATCCGGCGCCGCGCCGCGACATCGGGGTTGAAGACGTCTCCGGCGGCGCCGATCAGCCGTCGGCGCGTGTCGGACGACAGCCGGGCCAGCAGCCCGCGGTCGGCGACGATGGCCTCGAGCAGCTCGACCGCCGCCGCGACGCGGGCCTCGAGCTCAGGGCCGGACCCCGTTGCGGCCTCCTGCCCGGCCTCCTGCCCGGACTGCTGCCCGGACTCGGCCTCCGGACGCGTACGTTCTGGGGTGCCCATCCCTCAAGCCTACCCCAAAAGGGGGACACTCATCTTTAGCGTAAGTCGTTGATTCCACTAGGCAAGTGCCGGATCAGAGCATTTTCGAGTAGAACAGCCAGCGGCGGCCCGGCTCGCGGGCAGCCCCCTCGGCGAATCCGGCGGCCTCATACATCTGCTTGGCGCGCGTGTTCTCCTCGTGCACTTCCAGCGTCACCTTGCAGCACCCGAGCTCGCGCGCCTTGCCGGCCACCGCCTCGAGCAGCTGCCGGCCGATGCCCCGGCCCCGGTACTGCGGAACGACGGCGAGATCGTGGATGTTGATGACCGGGCGGGCGTAGAAGGTCGAGAAGCCGACAAAGCAGGTCGCGATGCCGATCGGCTCGGCGCCGGCCCAGGCGATGAGAATCAGCGTCGTGGGGTGGGCGCGGAGACCTGGGATCAACCGGTCCAGCACGTCGGCGGGCAGCGGCCCGGCGTTGCCCCACGCGTCGGTGGCGTAGGCGGAGGTCATCGCGACGACCGCTTCCTGGTGATCGGTGCGGCTCAAATCGGCCTGGACGATATCAATGACAGGCGGCAACGGTGGATCCTTCTGTGTAATCACTCGCCGGTCCGGCCGGCTGAGACAATCTTCGCGGTGGTGACCGCCTGACCGGCGTGTCGCTGGGTGTGCTCGGCGGCATGGAACAGGAGACCCAGCACGGTTGACGGCCGCTGGGCCCGGCCGACGCCGCGCGGTTCGAGCAGCACGCTCTCGGACGTATCGCGCAGCTGGGCCAGGGCGGTCTCGATCGTCGCTGTCAGATCCTCGAGCAGCGTGCGGGCCGCATCCGGGCCGAGGTCCGGTTCGGCCTCGACCTTGAGGCTGGCCAGCTGCGCCGCGGACAAGGCTTCGCCGCGCGCATACGTGAACAGACGATCCAGGCTGCCGGCGGCGTGACGGACGTGGAACCCGACCGATGCCGCGCCGCCGGGCCGCGCCCACAGCGCCGCCGGCGCCATCGGCGCGACGTGAAGCTGCAGCTCCTCGCGGCACTGCAGCAGGCTGTGGGCGACGGGCTGGAGCAGTGCGGGGATGCCAGGCACCGGCCCCCGCATCCAGACCTCCACCGGCGGCTTCGTCACCATCGCATGACTATATCGCGCGACGCGGCGTCCTCCCCTCGCGTGATCTTCACAGATAACTGAGCCACCAGTCCCGCCGGCGCCGCTTCAGGCCCGCGAACCACACGCACAGAGGATACAGAAGCAGGACCACCGTCACCCAGCACAGGTAGACGTACGGCAGGCTGAGCGGCCAGCCTGGCGGCTGCGTCACCGGGAACTGCGCCAGCCCTGGAGACTCGAACATCCAGTGGATGGCCCCGTAGCGCCACTGGCAGACGGCCACGGCGAGGAGGTGCATGACGACGACGTGCAGCACGTAATAGAACAGCGGCACCCGCCCGAAGACGAGCGCCGGCCGCAGCAGCCTCGGCGTCCGGCCATCGACGGCGCGAAGAAACAGCAGCGCAGGGCCGAGCGTCATCAGCAGAAACAGCAGCGACGGCGGGTACTTGGTCGTGTTCAGGAATGACAGCACGGTCGCTGAACCGAAGTGCCCCCAGGGACGAGGATCGCCATAAACGTTGACGGCGCGGAGCGCCACGAACGCGACCGTCAGCGCCGTGCCGAGGCGAACCAGGAACCGGCGTCGGCGTTCGGGCTCCCATTCGAAGATGCGGCCGAGCCCGTAGCCGGCGGCCACCACGCCAATCCATGGGATGAGGGTGTAGGCGACAAATACCAGATGCCGGCCGTCCGTGTAGACAACGCCGGGGGCGTGGAGGATCGACCACAGCGGCGCCGCGCGTCCGAACGCGGCCGCCGGGATGGCGTCAAACAGGTTGTGGCCGACGATCATCGCGACGCCAATCGACGTCACCGCGGCGGCCGGGAGATACACCAGCCCGGCGAGCGCGACGAGCGCCCAGCCGAGCGCCCAGAGGACGGTGAGGAGCGTGACCTGATAGTCGAAATTGAACTGCCACGCGAAGCAGCGCATCACGAACAGCTCGAGGACCAGGAACCACAGGCCGCGAGCGACGAGGAACCGGGCGAGGCCGGCGGTCGTGCGGCGCCGTCCGGCGAGGCAGGCGCCGACGCCGGTCAGCAGGAAGAACACCGGCGCGCAGAAGTGCGTAATCCACCGTGTAAAAAACAGCGCCGCCGTCGTCGTCGCCGGATCGGTCGGATTGACCCCGGCGTCCCCGAAATAGTCGCGGACGTGATCGAGCGCCATCAGGATCATGACCGCGCCCCTGAGAAGATCGATTGAGTCGAGCCGCGAGCGGGCCGCGTCCGGAGGCTGTCGCGCGGTCTGTGCGGCGGCGTAGGCGCGGCTGGCGGCGGGGGTATCCATGGGCCCGGATATTCTCTGATATTTCCGGCCGGGCCGCCGGCTTACTTCCCGCCCGTGACATCTATGAAGGCGCCGGTGGTGTATGACGCCTCGTCCGACAGCAGCCACAGGATCGCCCGGGCCACTTCGTCAGGCTGCCCGCCGCGTTTCATCGGCACTTGTTCCTTGACCCGATCGACGCGACCTGGTTCGCCGCCGCTGGCGTGCATTTCGGTATAGATGAACGCCGGCCGGACGGCGTTGACGCGGATGCCTTCGTCTGCCACCTCCCGCGCCAGTCCGATGGTCAAGGTATCGATCGCCCCCTTGGATGCCGCGTAGTCGACGTACTCGCCCGGCGACCCGAGCCGGGCCGCACCGGACGATACGTTGACGATGGCGCCGCCGTCGCCGCCCTGTTTCGTCGAGAGCCGGCGCACCGCCTCCCGCGCGCAGATGAAGGCGCCGACGACGTTGGTGGCGAGGACGCGATGGATGCGGGCGGCGTCCATCGACGCAACGCGCGCCTGGCGTTCGAGAATGCCGGCGTTGTTGACGAGGCCGGCGAGCCTGCCCAGGCTGTCGGCCGCTTCGAACAATCGAACGACATCCTCCTCGACCGCGACATCGGCGCCGACGGCGAGCGCCGTGCCGCCGGCTGCTTCGATGTCGGCGACAACACGGTCGGCGGCGGCCCGGTTCTGGCGATAGTTGACGCAGACGGCGTATCCGGCGGCGCCGGCGAGTCGGGCGGTGGCGGCGCCGATGCCACGGCTGGCGCCGGTGATGACGAGTACCTTGTTCATGGGTTATGCGCTTCGGAGCGAGACACCTGGGCCACCCCGCAACCGCCACAGCGGCTTCGGAGCTTCAGCATCGCGGCTCATCTGGTGACAGTGAACGGTGTCCGCCCGGAGCGACACCGGGGAGTCTGCGCGTTGAAAGGATCGAGGGTGATTCGAACATGAGCCGAGTAGCGCCCGGCCGGCAACGTGCCGAGGTCCACAACTGTCGCCAGCGGCGCTTCCATGGCTGCGCCCGGCGGAAGGACGAAGAAGTCCGCGGCGTCGATCGGGCCGGGGTCCGAGATGGCGCGGGGCAGGTCCTTCAGCAATCCTCCTTTCCGCTCGACGATGACTTCGAAATAGTTGATCGCCAGATCGGGCCTCCGCCCGCCGCGCACGTCAAGCAGCCGTATGGATGTATTCGACCTGTTCCTGAGGACGAGCGTGAAGGCCGGTTTCGCGCCACGCCGGATGCTGCCGGGCGTGACGCGAAGGGCCGCGTCGACGCCACGACATGCCTGCACGGGCTTCCCCTGCACGCCGGGCAGACCCAGCGACAATCCGAAAAGCAGAATGGCTTCGAGCATTACGGCGGTCCCTCTCCTGTGCAGCGCTACGACGGCACTGAGGCGCGGCGACCATTCCTCTCGCCTGCCGAACCGCCCTGCAGTAGCCGACGGCGTGGGCCCTCTGAAGCGCACAGTAATCGACGTCAGTCGTGGATCATCAGTATTTGCTCACCCGAGGCCGGATCGGCGCCAGCAAGCGGCCGCCACTCGACTCCCGTCCATTCGTATGCGCTGGGAATACCGCACACGGCGCAGTTGGCTGGGATCGCGCCGTCGAACATCCCGGCGACGGCCCTCGGCGAGTCGAGGATGACAAGCCGGCTGTCCGGGCGGAACCGAGCGCCGGCCGTGCTTCGCAGCAGCGAGTCGAACACCCGTCCTGTCCGGGCATCGACGATCGCCCATTCCTGACAGGAACTGCCGCAGCCCCAGGCGACCAGCGTGAAGTGGCCGGCGAAGTTCGAGCCTTTTTTTGCGCCTTCCCGTAAGCGGGTCCGGTACGTCTTCCCGAGCTTTGAGCCGGTGATGACCGGAGCCGCTCCTGGCCCGTGGAAGGACACGTCGACCTGATAATCCTGGCCGGATCCGGTCGCCCGATCGCTGTCTGAGTGTGTTCGCCCGTTGACGGGCAGGGCATCGTGGTTCCGTCTGTCGGCAGCAGCCTGCCCCCTCAGCGAAATGTCGCATATCGCGCGTGGACGCCCTGGACCGCCTGCTCGGACTTGAACACCCGAGCATCGGCATCGTGCGCCACCTCAACCTCGCGACCGTCGATCCACCGTACCCTGATCTCCGGGCCACCACCCGAGACCACGGGCGCACGGCCATGATTCGAGTCCGCAACAAACAAGTTCCCGCCGCCGACCGGCCCTGCCGCCGCGGCTCGAACAATCGAGGCCTGCGTGCTCACGTCTGTCGTCGCACCGCAGCCGCTCTCGAACACGACTACTTTCAGGCTGCCATCCGGCAACGGGTACTCAGCGCGTGTCTGGTTCTCGCACAGGGCACACGACGACGAGCCAACGACGGCCGTCGCGGCGAGCACAACGGCAGTATCAGATCTGATGAAGTGGGCTGCTCCGCGGTATTGGTCAAGCGCGGTGAGGCTCACTTACGGTCGCGTCGCGACGATGTCTTCCACAAGTAGGCAAGCGCCTCGGCGAGGGCCCTGAATAGGCCGATGCGGGTGACAAGCATTCCGCCGCCGAAGATCAAGACCGCGAGCACGGTTACGGCGAGTGCCATGTGTGACCACCGCAGACGCGACGCGGCCTTTTGATGGGCGGCAGCGAGCAGGCCGCCGCCAGCGCGAGAATGGCCGAGCGGACCCGCAGGAGCGTTTCAGTCAGACAATGACACGGCCCCATAAATGATCTTAGCCAGCTTTCGTTCGCACCAGCAGCATCAGCCCCGACGAGCACGCGAGATTGACGGCCGCAAACGAGGGCCGGCCCAGGAGTTCTTCGATCAACGTCAGGACCTTCGCGGCGTGCCCGTCCGGCCAGTTCTGCTGCGGCAACAGATCGTCGACAAAATAGAAGCCGCCCACACGGACGAGCGACAACGCGGCGTCCAGCTCGGTGAACTTGCCAGGCCACGAATCGGCATAGATGAAGTCGTAACTCCCGGGCGTCTGCCGCAGAAGAAATTGGGCGCCATCTTCGAGATGGAACACCACGCGGGAATCCTCTGCCAGGTGCTGACGCGCAATCGTCTGAGCCACGGCGTCGTTGTCCACCGAGTCGAGCTGCGAGCTTCCGTCCATGCCGGCAAGCAGCCAGGCAGTACCGACGCCAGTTCCGGTGCCGATCTCGAGGAAGCGTCCTCCTGATTTCGCGGCCGCAAGTACCCGCAGGAGGGCGCCAGCCGTCGGCTCGGAAGCCATCGCAAAGCCGCTGGCATCGCTGGCGCGAAGCAACGCTTCGAGCACCGCGGGCGAGGTGTCGATTGTTCGATCGTTCATGCGTACCAGCTTGCGCGTCCGCCGACAGGCGGCTCCAGATGTTCCCGCCCGACGTCGGCTGCACGCGACAGTTGAACCACAGAAGACCCTTGATTGCGTGTTCTGGCGAAAGCTGAATATCTGGCCGTGGGTCCAATGCCCAGTAACCTGTCCTTGAATTCACGTCCGGCGCATCTCGCGGGTGGCCGCGAACGGGGCCGCCCCGGTTGGCGCGCAGGCGACACCCGTGACGAGCGCTCTGCGGCGAGCACCAACTGGGGCTGTTCGCGGACAGGACCCGCCAAGGCGCTCTCCATCTGTTCAATCCGCTCCACGTGCTCCCGGATCGCCCGCTCAGATCCGCTGGAAGTTCTTCTCGATCTCGCGGCGCGAGATGCGCAGCACGACCGGACGTCCGTGCGGACAGACGCTCGAGTAAGCGGTACGCCGAAGCTCCTCGAGGATGTACCGCATCTTCTCCATCGTCAGCGGATAGTTCGCCTTGACGGCGGCATGGCACGCCATCGTCGCGGCAATGCCGCGCAGCGCGTCCTCCACGCGGGAGCCGCGGTCGAGCCCTTCGAGATCCTCCGCCAGCGCCCGGACCGCCGCTTCGCAGTCGGCGGGGTCGAGAACCGCAGGCACAGCGGAGAGCCGGACGCTGTCGCCGCCGAACTCCTCGATCTCGAGGCCGAAGCGATCGAGCGTCGCGGCATGAGGCACGAGCGCCTGGCGCTGCGCCGGGGACAGCTCGATGAGCAGCGGCGTCAGCAGCCGCTGGCTCGGCAAACGGCCGGCCGTCAGCTTCTCCATCACCTGCTCGAACAGCACGCGCTCGTGCGCGACGTGCTGATCGATGATCGCAATCCCCTCGTCGTCTATCGCGATGATGAAAGTGTCGCGGAACTGCCCGAGCGGGATCATCGGCCTTACACCGAGGGGTTCTGCCGGGTTCTGCTGGGTTCCACGTGGGTTCGGCAAGGTTCGGCGTCGCCGGCTCCATCAGATTGCGCCACGGGCCAAGCGGCTCGGTGGACCAGCGGTTGCCGACGACCGCGCCGGCGAGGACGCCGGGGATCGTCATCGGCTGCGGCTCCGACGGGGACCCATGCGACGAGGTCAGCTGCAGCTCGGGTGCCCGGCCCTGGCCGAGCGCGTCGCCGAGCGCGCGGCGCAGCACCTCGTGGACGAGCGACTGTTCGAGAAAGCGCACTTCCGCCTTGGTCGGGTGGACGTTGACGTCGACACGATCCGGCGGAATCCGGATGAACAGGTGCACCTCCGGACTGCGCTCCTTGATGGTCGCGACGCTGTAGGCCTCGGAGATGGCGTGCGCGATCGTCCGGTCCTTGACGATGCGGCGGTTGACGAAGACGTTCTGAGCCCCGCGGACCGGCCCCTGATCGCCGAGCGCGGCGATGTAGCCCTGGACCTCGAGCCCCGCGGCCTGCTTGCGGACCTCGATCAGATCGAGCCGCTCGCCGAACAGCTGAAAGAAGCGCTCGGCCGGCCCCGCCGCCGGCGGGCACTGCAGCAGCCGCCGCGCCGACGGCGCGGCGCCGCTCAGCAGCGTGAAACCGACTTCCGGATAGCCAAGCGCCATCTGGGTCACCAGACGGGAAATCTGCGACGCCTCGGCGGTGTCGGACTTCAGGAACTTCTGGCGGGCCGGCAGGTTGTAGAAGAGGTCGGCGACGTCGATGCAGGTGCCTTCGGGCGCCCCGACTTCGCGTTCGGCGACGACCGCGCCGCCCTGCACGCGGATCTCGGTGCCTGTCGCGCTCCCCCGCGCCCGCGTCCGGAGCGTGAAGCGCGAGACCGAGGCGATGCTCGGCAGCGCCTCACCGCGGAAGCCGAGGGTGCGAATCGACCCGAGGTCTTCGGGCCTGGCAATCTTGCTGGTCGCATGACGCTCGAGCGCCAGCCGCGCGTCCTCCGGCTCCATCCCCTCGCCGTCGTCCTCGACGCGCAGCAGCCGCTTGCCGCCAAGCTCCATCGTCACGACGATCCGCGTCGCCCCGGCGTCGATGGCGTTCTCGAGCAGTTCCTTGACGACCGACGCCGGCCGCTCGACGACTTCGCCGGCCGCTATCTGATTGGCGAGGTGGAGCGGGAGGCGGTGGATACGGGCCATCGGGTCAGCTGCTCGAGCAACGTGTTTCGAAATCGGTCATTGGCGATCAGGGGGGGTGTTCCCGCACCCCGTGCGTTTGCAGACACTTAGCGTAAAGATGAGTGTCCCCCTCAGAGCCAGTCGCGGCTGCGGAAGAACGCCAGCATCGCGCCGGAGATGCCGAACATCATTCCCAGCACCCACCAGAACTGCACCCCTTCCCCGCCGGGAAAGTGCGGCAGCGGGACGTTCATGCCGTAGACGCCGGTCAGGACGGTCAGCGGCATCGCCAGGGTCGCGAAGATCGTCAGGATCTTCATCACCTGGTTCAACTGGTTCGAGACCGCCGAGAGGTGGGCGTCGAGGATGCTGGTGATCCGGTCCTGGAAGAACATCGCCTCGTCCGACAGCCGGACGAGATGATCGTGGACGTCCCGGAACCGGTAGGCCAGCTGTTCGTTGATCATCGAAAACTCGCGCCGCGCCAGCCGGCCGATCGCGTCGCGCTGCGGCATCACCACCTGGCGCAGCGAGGCGACGTCCTTCTTGAACGCAAGAATCCTGCGCACCAGCTGCGGATTGGGGCTCGAGAACACCTGCTCTTCGAGCGCATCGAGCCGCTCCTCCAGCTTCTCGACCTCGGGCCGGTAGTTGTCGACCATGGTATCGACGATGCGGTAGAGGAGGACGCCGGGGCCTTCGCCAAGCACCCGGTCGTTGCGGCCGCAGGTATCGGCGACCTTGCCGATCGAGCGCGAGACTCCGGGGTGGACGGTGACGAGGAACTGCGCGCCGAGAAAGAAGTCGATGTCCTTGGTCCGGAAGCAGTGTTCGCTGGCGTGGAAGTCGATGCCGTGGAGGATCAGGTAGAGGAACGTTCCGTAGGACTCGATCTTCGGATGGTGGCTCTCGCTGAGCGCGTCCTCGATGGCGAGGTCGTGGAAGTGGAACACGTCGCTGAGGATCCGGGCCTCCTCCGCCGTCGGCTGATCGAGATCGACCCAGACCCAGACGCCGCTGTCCGGCCTGAGCCAGGCGGGATCCACCCGGTCGACCGTCCGGGTGGATCCCCCTTCGTGCTGGTAAATCGAAATCAATCCCCGCTCTTGGCCGAAAGCGCCGCCTGGGCGGCCGCCAGCCGCGCCACCGGGACGCGGTAGGGCGAGCAGCTGACGTAGTCCAGGCCGACCTTCTCGAAGAAGTGGATCGACGCCGGGTCGCCGCCGTGCTCGCCGCAGATGCCGAGCTTGAGCTTCGGACGCGCCGCGCGCCCCTTGGTCACCGCGATCTGGACCAGCTGGCCGACGCCGCTGGCGTCGATCGTCGCGAAGGGGTTCTTCTTGACGATCTCCAGCTCCTGATAGTGCGGCAGGAACGAGCCCGAGTCGTCGCGCGACATGCCGAGGCCGGTCTGGGTCAGGTCGTTGGTGCCGAAGCTGAAGAACTCGGCCGACTGCGCGATCTCGTCGGCGGTCAGCGCGCCGCGCGGGATCTCGATCATCGTGCCGACCATGTAATTGAGCTTGACCTTCTGCTCGGCCTGGACCTCGCGCGCCGCCTGGTGGACGACCTCGATCTGCAGGTCGAGCTCCTTCTTGAAGCCGACCAGCGGAATCATGATCTCCGGCCGGACCTTGATGCCTTCCTTCTGGACGATTGCCGCCGCCTCGAAGACGGCGCGCGCCTGCATCGCCGAGATCTCGGGGTAGCCGATGCCGAGCCGGCAGCCGCGGAAGCCGAGCATCGGGTTGAACTCGTGCAGCCCTTCGACGCGCTGGTGGATCCGCTCCGCCGACACGCCGATCTTCTTCGCCAGCTCCTGCTGCTGCTCCTTCGTATGCGGCAGGAACTCGTGGAGCGGCGGGTCGAGGAACCGGATCGTCGCCGGGTAGCCTTTCAGGGCGCGGAAGATGCCGGCGAAGTCCTCGCGCTGGTACGGCAGCAGCTTGCCGAGCGCCGCCTTCCGCTCCTCGAGCGTCTCGGCGAGGATCATCTCGCGCATCGCGTCGATGCGGTCCCCCTCGAAGAACATGTGCTCGGTGCGGGTCAGGCCGATGCCGACGGCGCCGAAGGCGACCGCGTTGGCGGCCTGCTCCGGGGTATCGGCGTTGGTCCGGACGCTCATCCGGGTGGCGTCCGCGCACCACTTCATCAGCTGCTGGAAGTTCCGGAACTTCTCGGTCTTCTTCGCCGCCTCGTCGCCGTTGATCAGGCCGGCGACAATTTCGGACGGCGCGGTCTTGACCTGGCCGGCGTAGACCCTGCCGGCGGTCCCGTCGATCGACATCCAGTCCCCTTCCTTGTAGGTATGGCCGTCGACCTTGACGGTACGCGCCTGGTAGTCGACCTCGATGGCCGCCGCGCCGCAGACGCAGACCTTGCCCATCTGCCGCGCGACCAGGGCGGCGTGCGACGACACCCCGCCGCGCGCGGTCAGGATGCCCTCGGCGGCGATCATCCCGCGCAGGTCCTCCGGCGACGTCTCGACGCGGACGAGCAGCACCTTCTCACCGCGCTCGGCGGCCGTCACGGCGCGGTCGGCATTCAGGTAGATCTGGCCCGAAGCCGCGCCCGGCCCGGCGGGAAGCCCGGTCGCGATGACCTTCGCCTTGGCCATCTCCGCCGTGTCGAACACCGGCGCCAGCAGCTGCTCGAGCTGATCGGCGGGATTGCGCATCACCGCCGTCTTCCAGTCGATCAGCTTCTCCTTCTGCATGTCCATCGAGAACTTCAGCGCCGCCATCGCGGTCCGCTTGCCGTTGCGCGTCTGCAGCATGTAGACGACGCCCTCTTCGATCGTGAACTCGAAGTCCTGGACGTCCTTGAAATGCTTCTCGAGCGTCTGGCGGATCCGGTCGAGCTCGGCGTAGGCCTTCGGCATCTGCTTCTTCAGCTCGAGGACCGGCTCCGGCGTCCGCACGCCGGCGACGACGTCCTCCCCCTGGGCGTTGATCAGGAACTCGCCGTAGAACTCCTTGTTGCCGTTGGCCGGGTTGCGCGTGAAGGCGACCCCCGAACCGGACGTGTCGCCGGTGTTGCCGTAGACCATCGCCTGGACGTTGACGGCGGTGCCCCACTCGGTCGGGATGTTGTACTTGCGGCGGTAGACCATCGCCCGGTCGTTCATCCACGAGCCGAAGACCGCGCCAAGAGCGCCGAGCAGCTGGTCCCACGGCGAGGCCGGGAACTGCTTGCCGGCGCGCTCCTTGACGAGCGCCTTGAAGCGCGCGACCAGCTCCTTGAGGTCGTCGACGCTGAGGTCGGTGTCTTCGATGTCGCGCTGATAGCGGTCGTGCTTCAGCTTCTCGATGGCCATCTCGAACGGTTCGTGATCCTCGTCCGGCCGCTTCTGCACGCCGAGCACGACGTCGCCGTACATCTGGACGAAGCGGCGGTAGCAGTCCCACGCGAAACGGGCGTTGCCGGTCTTGGCGGCCAGCGCTTCGACGGTCTGATCGTTCAGGCCGAGGTTGAGGATCGTGTCCATCATGCCCGGCATCGAGTCGCGGGCCCCCGACCGCACCGAGACCAGCAGCGGATTCTTCAGATCGCCGAACGTCTTGCCGGTCTGCTGCTCGAGCGCGGCGATGCCGCTCTCCATCTCCCGGCGCAGCGACGGCGGATAGGTCCGCTTGTTGTCGTAGAAGTAGGTGCAGACCTCGGTGGTGACGGTGAAGCCGGGGGGGACGGGCAGGCCGATACGGCACATCTCGGCGAGGTTCGCCCCCTTGCCGCCGAGCAGCGGCTTCATCGATCCATTACCGTCGGTCTTGCGGCCGAAGAAGTAGACGTACTTCGCCCCTTTCGCCGCCGCGGCCGGGCGCGTCGCCGCTTTCCCCTTCGCGGGCTTCGCCGTGGCCGCCTTCCCCTTGGCCGCCTGACTCTTCGCCGCCGGCCGGGCCGTCGTCTGCTTCCTGGTCGTCGATGACTTGCGTGCGAGCTTCTTCGCCATTCGAGTGCTTACTCCGTTTGAGGAATGATTTCCGAAATGTCCGCGAGATGCAGGATGAGGTCGCGCAGATCCGCCATGAGCGCCAGCCGCACGTTTCGAATCCGCACGTCGTCCGCCATCACGAACACCTCGGTGAAAAACCGATCGACGGCCGCGCGCAGGCCGGCGATTTCCACGAATGCGGCCCGGTAGTCGCTGGCCGCGACCGCCCGGGCGATCGCCGGCCGCTTCTCTTCGAGCGCTTCGAGCAGAGCGCGCTCGGCCGGCTCGGCGAGCGCCGCGCGATCGACCGGCGTGTCGTCGCGGCGCTCTTTGGCGATGTTCTTGACGCGCTTGAAGAGGACCGCCAGCGCCTGGAAATCCTCCGAGCCGCGCATCCCCTGGATGGCGGCCGCGACCCGGCGCGCCCGCAGCGGGCTGACATCCCCCGGCGGCGTCGCCGCCCTGACGACCTCGCCGGCAAAGCCGCGCTGCTCGAGCGCGTACCGGACGCGCTCGAGCGCGAAGGCGAGCGCGCCGCGCGCCGCCTCGTCGCTCCACGGACCGGCCGTTTCGGGAGCGCCTGCCGCGGCGCGCGCCAGCAGCGGCGCCAGCCAGACCTCCCGATCGATCCCGGTCAGCTCCGGCAGGTCCATCAGAATGCGGACCGCCCCCTGCGTCTGACGGCGCAGCCCGAACGGGTCCCGCGACCCT
Source organism: uncultured Acidobacteriota bacterium (assembly GCA_963750475.1). Classification (GTDB taxonomy): domain Bacteria; phylum Acidobacteriota; class Vicinamibacteria; order Vicinamibacterales; family 2-12-FULL-66-21; genus JALZOC01. The sequence continues at coordinate 2,448,206 of CAVVQQ010000002.1, read as the reverse complement.
GTCGCCCGCTCGCCGGCGCGCGACAGCGCCACGAAGGTGTCGAGCTTGTCGGCGAGCGAGACCGCCGCCCACGAGATCGCGGCGGCGCCGAGCTGCTTGCGCGACGGCGGCGCATCCGCCTCGACGCCGATCGGCAGGTACTGGTAGTAGATCGCCTTCCAGACCTGCTCCGGCAGCTGCTCGTGGCGGGCGTAGATGCCCCCCATCGTCCCCTGGAGCTCGGTGAACTCGAAGACCATGTCGGTCGTCAGGTCGGTCTTGGCCAGCCGCCCGGCGTCGGTCGCATGCCCGGCCTCCGCCGGCGCCGCAAACACCTCCCCCGCGATCCACCCGGCCAGGGCCGCCACGCGCTCCGCCTTGGCGCGGTAGCTGCCCAGCTTCTTGTGGAACAGCAGCGTATCGAGCCGGTCGAGCCGCGACGCCAGCGGCGTCTTGCGATCCGAGTCCCAGAAGAACATCGCATCCCGCAGCCGTGCCGCGACGACGCGTTCGGCATTCTTGGCAATCACCCGCTCGTCGGCCGGCCGGGTGTTGACGATCGCCAGGAACGCTTCCTTCAGCTCGCCGGCATCGGTCATCACCGGGAAATAATGCTGATGGTGCACCAGCGTCGTCGTCAGCACTTCCTGCGGCAGCGCCAGGAAGGCGCGGTCGTAGAAGCCGGCGACGACGCCGGGGTACTCGACCAGGTCGGCGACTTCCTCGAGCAGCGAAGCATGCTCCTTGAGGTGGACGCGGCCGCCCAGCCGTCGCGCGTGAGCCTCGAGATCGCGGGCAATCCGGTCGCGGCGCTCGGCATGGTCGAGGACGACGAAGTGCTCGGCCAGCTTCGCCCGGTACTCGTCGAAGCTGCGCACCTTCACGGAGCGGCCGGCGCGGCCGCTGGTCGCGAGCACGCGGTGGCCGTAGGTCAGCGCGCCGGTGGCGACCTCCTGAACCTGGGGACCGGCGGCGCCCGGCGTCCGGGCGATCGTGAACGGCACGACCCGGCCGCCGTAGAGGAAGAGCAGCCAGCGGATCGGCCGGCCGAACAGCAGCTCGCCGCGGCCGTCGTCCAGCATCGCGTCCCAGTGCATCTGCTTGGGGAAGGCGAGCTCGCGGAGCAACCCGCCGAGGAGCTCCGGCAGCGTGTCGACGGCGCTCCGGCCGCGGTGGTGGCGCCGGAACGAGAGGTATTCCCCCTTCGGCGTTTTGACGCGGTCGAGCGCCTCGAACGCCACTCCCTGCTTTTTCGCGAAGCCGAGCGCCGCCGGGGTCGGCTTGCCGTCGGCGCCGAGCGCGGCCGACAGCGGCGGGCCGCTGATCGTCTCGTCGAAATCCTCCTGCCGTTCGGCAATCTTCGCGACCCGGGCGGTCAGCCGCCGCGGCGTGCAGAACGTCTCGACCGGAACGCCCGGGGAGGCGATGCGCAGCTCGGCGAGGCGGGCGGCGACGCGCTCGGCGAGCTGGCGGGTCAGCCCCGGCATCCAGCCCGCCGGCAGTTCCTCGACGCCGATCTCAATCAGCAGCTCGCGATCCATCGTCACTCCGCTCCGGCCGCGGCCACCGCGGCGGGATCGCCCACCCAGAACTTGGCGATCGCGACCGCCAGCTGGCGGACGCGGAGGATATAGGCGGTCCGCTCGGTGACGCCGATGCCGCCGCTGGCGTCGAGCAGGTTGAACATGTGCGAGCACTTGAGGCAGTAGTCGAGCGCCGGCAGGGCAAGGTTGCTCCGCAGCAGCGTCTGCGCCAGCCCGTAATACTGATCGAACAGGTTGCGGTGCAGCGCGTGCAGCTCCGCTGCCGGCATGTCGATCTGGCCGAAGGCGTATTTCGATTGCTCGACTTCGTCGCGGTGGCGCACCTCGCGGTAGGTGACGCCCGGGCCCCACTGGAGATCGTAAACGTTGTCGACGTCCTGGAGCGCCATCGCGAAGCGCTCGAGGCCGTAGGTCAGCTCCACCGAGATCGGCGCCAGATCGACGCCGCCGGCCTGCTGGAAATAGGTGAACTGGGTGATTTCCTGGCCGTCGAACAGCACCTGCCAGCCGATCCCCCAGGCGCCGAGCGTCGGCGACTCCCAGTTGTCCTCCTCGAAGCGGACGTCGTGGGCGCGCAGGTCGATGCCGCAGGCCTCCAGGCTCTGCAGATAGAGGTGCTGGACGTCGTCGGGCGCCGGCTTGAGGATGACCTGGAACTGCTGATGCTTGAACAGGCGGTTGGGGTTCTCGCCGAAGCGCCCGTCGGCGGGCCGGCGCGACGGCTGCACGTAGGCGACGTTCCAGTGCGCCGGGCCAAGGACCCGCAGAAAGGTTTCCGGATGCATCGTCCCGGCACCCATCTCGATGTCGAGCGGCTGCTGCAGCAGGCAGCCGCGGGAGCTCCAGAATTCGGACAGTTTGAAGATGAGCTGCTGCAGTGTGACCATTCTTGAAGACGCTAACCCGCTTCCAGCTTCCCGCTTCCGGCTTCCAGCTTCCAGCTTCCAGCTTCCCGCTTCCCGCTACCTGCCGGCGCCGCGCATTTCCCGAAGCACGCGCGCCGACTTGAGGTCCTTGTCGAGATGCAGCGTCATCAGGCGCCGGTGCACGATCTCGAGCTCGACGCGCCGCGCTGCCGGTCAGCGGCAGCGTCGCCAGGCGATCGGGCGGCGTGCCGCCGGCGCTGCGCAGAAACCGCAGCGCCTCGGCGCCGATTGCTGCCCCTCCCGACGGGGCGCAGGCGCGGCAGACGAACAAATCGTCGCGGGCCGGCATCACGGCGCCGCCGCCGAGCGGCTCGCCGCATCCCGGGCACTCGCCGAGCGCCGGGTAGACCCCCTGCAGCCGCAGAATCCAGTACTCGAAATACCGCGCCAGCGGCTCGATCGCGGCGCCGCCGGCAATCGCGTCCGTCACCGCCGCGCCCAGCCGGTACAAGCGCTCGTCGGCGTGGGCCTCGGGCGCCCATTCGTCGATGAGCTCGGCGAAGTAGCCGACGTGGCCGAGCGCCTCGCCGCTCACCGCCGACAGCGGCGACCGGGTCGGCTCGACGTAGTTGATCCGCACCAGATCGCGCTGCTCGCGCTCGTAATACGCCACGCCGGCGCGGGTCATCGGCTCGAGCGCGCCGACGAACCGCGACCGGGCGCTGCGCGCGCCCTTGGCGACGCCGCGCTTCTTGCCGCGGTCCCGCGTCAGGAACACCACAATCCGATCCGACTCACCCGAGTTTATAGGTGCGCAGAATCAGCGCTTCGGACGTGTAGACGGGCATACTGCTGTTACATCCCGCAGCGTCGCGCCGGCCTCTCGCCCGGACCCGTTATTCTACCCCGGCTCGCATCCTCGCCCGCTACCCCGGCTGATGGAGGTACTTCAGCAAGACCGTCGCCAGCCCGAGGAACGAAAAGAACCCGAACACGTCGGTCAGGGTGGTGATGAAGACCGACGAGGCCAGCGCCGGGTCGACTTTCATCGCCCGCAGCGCCAGCGGGATGAGCGGTCCCGGCGGTCGCCGCGACGAACATGTTGATGACCATCGCCATCGCCAGGATCCCGCCGAGCATCAGAGTCGCCGCTGAACAGCCAGACCACCAGGGCGCCGACCACGCCGCACGCGAAGCCGTTGCCGAGGCCGACCGCGCCTCCTTGAACAGCGCCTTGCGGCTGAATTGCTCCAGGTCAGCTCGCCCAGGGCGATGCCGCGGACGATCACCGTCAGCGTCTGGGTCGCGGCGTTGCCGCCCATGCCGGCGACGACCGGCATGAAGACCGCCAGCGCCGTCACCTTGCTCGATCGTGTTCTGCGAAGAGCGCGACGACCGAGGCGGCCAGGAAGGCGGTCGCGAGGTTGACGATCAGCCAGGGCAGCCGCTTGCGCAGCGACTCCGACGGCCGAGGTGAAGACGCGGTCGTCGCCGGTCACGCCGGCGAGGCGATAGACGTCCTCGGTCGCCTCGTCCTTGATGACGTCGATGACGTCGTCCACCGTGATCACGCCGACCAGCTTGTTCTCCTCGTCGACGACCGGAATCGCCAGCAGGTTGTAGGAGGCGACCTGGCGCGCCACCTCCTCCTGATCCATGTCGACGCGGACGCTGATCAGGTCGGTCGTCATGATCCGCTTGAGCGGCGTCTCCGGCGACACCAGCAGCAGGCGGCGCAGCGAGACGACCCCGACGAGGTGGCGGCGGGCGTCGATGACGTAGAGATAGAAGACGACCTCGACGTCGCGCGAGCCCTGGAGCGCGGTGATCGCCTCCCCGGCGGTCATGTCCTCGGCGAGGGCGAAGACCTTCGGGTTCATGATGCGGCCGGCGGTCTGCTCCTTGTATTCGAGCAGGTCGCCGACGTCGCCGCCGGCGGCGGCGCTTCTGCATCAGCTCGAGCACGGCCGCGGACAGGTCCTCGGGCAGATAGTCGATGATCGCGGCGGCGTCGTCGGACGGCAGGTCCTGGACGCAGCTTGCCGATCTCGTCGGCCGAGCGCTCGCGCGAGCAGGCGCCGCGCCGGCCTCCGGCCCGAGCTCGCTCAGGCCTTCCATCGCCAGCCGGCTGTTGCGCTCGACGAGCAGCGGTGAACGCGGACTGGCGCTCCTTGTCGGGCAGCTCGGCGAAGAGCTGCGCGAGGTCGGCGGGGTGCTGCTTCTGGAGCAGGTTCACCAGGTTGGCGGTCGCGCCCATGCGCATGCAGCCGCTTCACCGAGTCGAGCACGACGTCGAGCTTGCGCTGGGGCATAGGGAGACACTCGCTCTCGGTGGAAACCCCTCAATCTAACACATCAGCGCCGCGGGCCGGGGCGCCGCGGCTGGCGTCCGCCTCGCGGCTGATGGGTGCTCCGGCCGCGCCCTTCGGTCTTCGGCACGCCGATGTCGTCGAGCGCGCGCTCGTTGTCGCGCCAGTCGGCGTTGACCTTCACGCGCAGGTCGAGGAACACCTTGGTGCCGAAGAACGCCTCGAGATCCTCGCGCGCCTCGGTGCCGATCCGCTTGATCATCGTCGCCGCCGCGGCCGATGACGATCGGCTTCTGCGAGTCGGTCTCGACGAAGATCGTGCAGTACAGCCGGAGGATCCGCTCGCGCTCCGGTCTCGTCGAACTCGTCGACGACGACGGCGGTCGAGAACGGCAGCTCGGCGCGGGTGTGCTGCAGCACCTTTTCGCGCACGGTCTCGGCGACCAGCACCCGCTCCGGCTGATCGGTCAGGTAGTCCTCGGGAAAGCCCGGCTCCGCCTCCGGCAGCTGCGCCAGCATCAGCTGCTCGAGCTGCTCGACGCCGTCGCCGGTCTCGGCCGAGACCGGCACGATGGCGCGCGAAGGCGTGCCATCGCTTGCACCGACTCGATCAGCGGCAGCAGCCGGGCCTTGCCGACCAGGTCGACCTTGTTGAGGACCAGCACCACCGGCACCTTCACGTCGCGCGAGCAGGCCGAGACGTACTCGTCGCCGTGCCCGGACGGGTCGAGGCGTCGAACATCAGCACGACGACGTCGACCTCGCGGAGCGTCTCGACCGCGGCGTCCACCATCCGCACGTTCAGGCGATGCAGCGGCCGGTGGATGCCCGGCGTGTCGACGAACACCAGCCTGGCCGTCGTCGTAGTTCTTGACCGCCGAGGATGCGGTTCCGCGTCGTCTGCGGCTTGTCCGAGACGATCGCCACCTTCGTGCCGATGATGCGGTTGAGGAGCGTCGACTTGCCGGCGTTCGGCCGGCCGATGAACGAGACGATAGCCGGTCTTCATGCGTCAGCGCTTCCGCCTTCGACGCCGGCGTCGGCGCGGTCGCGCGGCGGACGCGCACCTTGTGGATCCGGCGCCGCTCGGCCTCGAGCACCTCGACGTTCAGGCCGTCGAGCTCGAACGTCTCGCCGACCGCCGGCACGCGGCCGACGCGCGTCAGCACGTAGCCGCCGACCGTCTCGAACCCGTCGCGCTCGATCTCGACGTCCAGCCGCTCGCGCGACCTCGTCGATGTTGACCTTGGCGCTGAACACGAAGGCGCCGCTGCCCTCCTCGACGATCGGCTCGGTCTCGACGTCGTACTCGTCGCGAATCTCGCCGACGATCTCCTCGAGCAGGTCCTCGATGCGTCACCAGGCCGGCGGTGCCGCCGTACTCGTCGACGACGATCGCCATCTGGACCTGCTTGCGCTGGAACTCGCTTCAGCATCTCGGCGACCCGCTTGGTCTCCGGGCACGAACGCCGCCGGCCGGACGCAGCGCCGGCGATCGGCCGTGCGGTCGTCGCCCGGCGGCGCCGGTCAGCTGGATCAGATCCTTGACGAAGACGATCCCGAGGATGTTGTCGAGGTTCTCGTTGTAGACCGGGATGCGCGAGTACTCCTGCTCGCGGAACAGCGCCCGCAGCTCGTCGAGCGTCGCATCGGCGCGGATCGCGACGATGTCGGGGCGCGGCGTCATCACTTCGCGCACCAGGGTGGCGCCGAAGTCGACGATCGACTGGAGCAGCCGGCGCTCGTCGCCTTCGATCAGGCCCTGCTCGTCGGCGGCCTCGAGATAGCCGGTCGGCGGCGTCGCCGGCTGCCGTCGTCGGTCGGCGCCGCCGCCGGCGACGCTCTGCCGGTCGCGATCGCGCGCGGCCCGGCGACGAGCAGCCGCACCAGCGGGCCGGTCAGCGGGTGGAGAACACGGGCGACGGAGTCGAACGGCGGCAGCAGCACTTCGAGCACCCGCTCCGGATTGCGCCGCACGATCAGCAGCGGCAGGACGTGCTCGCAGACGCAGGATGAAGACCGCGACGAACAGCAGCAGCATGCCGATCGAGCTGAATCCGGTGCGCCCGGTCAGCACCGCGATCAACATCGTCGCCAGCGAGAAGATCAGCCGAGCAGCAGCCGCGCCGGGACGAACAGCTGGATCGGATCGTCGAGGTAGAACCCGAGGCGATCGTTGCGGCCGCCGCGCTCCGCCATCAGCCGCAGCGACAGCCGCATCAGCGCGCTGAAGGCGGTCTCGATCGTGCCGACGTAGACCGCCGCGATCGCGAGCAGGAAGAGGAGCAGCGGGCTCACCGCTGCCCGCGCGCTCGATGAGGCCGGCGGCCAGGCCGCCCTGGCGCCGCAGGCGCGCCTCGAGCCGCGCCATCCGCCCGTTGTCGCCGGTGCGTGGTGGTCGTAGCCGAGCAGGTGCAGCAGGCCGTGCAGCGCCAGCACGCGAGCTCGGTCGGCAGGGCGTGGCCGGCGTCGCGGGCCTGCCGCCGGGCCACCCCGGTCGCGATGACGATGTCGCCGAGGCTGACGGGTTCCCCGCGGGCGCCGCCGGCCGGCGCCGGCGACGGCCGGGAACGACAGCACGTCGGTCGCGGCATCGATGCCGCGGTATTGCCGGTTCAGGCGCGCGCATGCGGCGGTCGCTGACGAGCGCGATGGCGACGTCGCCGCGGGCGCGCGCCGGCGCCGCGCCGGCCAGCCAGCGGCCGAGCCCGCCGTCCGCGACCGGACGGCCGCGGCCGTCCGAGACCGTCGCCGCGAGCCTGGCCTGCGGCCGGCTGACCGCGCCGGAGCCCCCCTGACGCCGGGGCCGGCGGTTACTGCCGGGCGCCACCGTATGCTTCGTAGGCCTTGACGATCTGCTGCACGAGCTGGATGACGGACGACGTCCTTGTCGTCGAAGTGCACGAACGCGATGCCCTCGATGTTGCCGACGATCTTCATCGCCTCGACCAGGCCCGAGCCGCGCGCCGATCGGCAGGTCGATCTGCGTGATGTCGCCGGTGATCACCGCCTTCGATCCGAACCCGAGCCGGGTCAGGAACATCTTCATCTGCTCCGAGGTCGTGTTCTGCGCCTCGTCGAGGATGACGAACGCATCGTTCAGCGTCCGGCCGCGCATGAACGCGATCGGCGCGACCTCGATCGTGCCGCGCTCGAGCAGCCGATCGGCGCGCTCGATCTCCAGCATGTCGTAGAGCGCGTCGTAGAGCGGCCGCAGGTACGGGATTGACCTTTTCCTGCAGGTCGCCGGGCAGGAACCCGAGCTTCTCGCCCGCCTCGACCGCCGGGCGCGCCAGGATGATCCGGCTGACCTTCTTGGCCAGCAGGAACGACACCGCCTGGGCCATCGCCAGATAGGTCTTGCCGGTGCCGGCCGGGCCGATGCCGAAGACGATGTCGTGCTGTTCGATCGCGTCGAGGTAGCGCCGCTGGTTGACGCTCTTGGGCAGTCACCTGCCGCTTGCCCGAGGTGCGCGCCGCGCCGCGCAGGAAGTAGTCGGCGAGCGCGACCTGTCTCGTCCTGGGCGACCAGCTGCGCGGCGGTCTTGACGTCCCCCTTGGCGAGCTTGTAGCCGCCGCGCATCAGGCCGGCGAGCTGCTCGAGCACGCGCTCGGCGCGGGCGACGTCGGCGGCCTCCCCTTCGACGATCAGCTCGTGCCCGTTGGTGCGGATCCTGACGCGCGAACTGCGCTTCGAGCTGCTTGAGATTCTCGTCGTAGCGTGCCGAACAGCGATTCGACGCCCTCGTCGGGCACGGCGACCTTGCGCATGACAGTGGCAGGCGGGATGGCGGTAGCTCCTTCGCAGACCTGCAGATCTGCCGCTGATTCTAGCACCAGTCGCGCCGCCGCGGCCGGTCCGGGCTGGCTCGATCTGCGAGCTGTGCAGCTCCCGCAGCTGCTTGGTCGTTGACCGTCGACGGCGCGCCGGCCATCAGGTCGACCGCCTGCGCCGTCTTCGGGAACGCGATGACGTCGCGGATCGACGGCTCGCCGCACAGGATCGCGACGATCCGGTCGAGGCCGAGGGCGATGCCGCCGTGCGGCGGCGTGCCGTACTCGAGCGCGTCGAGGAAGAACCCGAAGCGCAGCCTGCGCCTCCTCGTCGGAGATGCCGAGCAGCCTGAAGATCAGCCGCTGCAGCGCCTGATCGTGGATTCGGATGCTGCCGCCGCCGATCTCGCTGCCGTTCAGCACCAGGTCGTAGGCCCGCGCGCGCGCCCGTCCCGGCTCGGTTTCGAGCAGGCCGGCGATCGCTCTCGAGCGGCGACGTGAACGGGTGGTGCATGAACTCGCAGCGCTGCTCCTCCTCGACCCACTCGAACATCGGGAAATCGACGACCCAGAGGAACTCGAACTCGCTCGGGATCGAGCAGGTTCTCCTTCTTCGCGATGTGCAGGCGCAGCTGGCCGAGCAGTCTGCGAGGTCGCGGTCGTGCGGACCGGCGGCCATCAGCAGCAGATCGGCCGGACCGGCGGCCGCCAGCTCGAGCGCGCGCCGGATCGCCGGCTCCCCCGCCGCCTTGAGCGCCGAGCTCTGCACGCCGCCCTCGCCGCGCCGCGCCCAGACCAGCCCGTCGGCGCCGAGCTGCTTCGCCTGCTCGACGAGCTCGTCGAGCTCGCGGCGCGAGTAGCTGCGCCGCGCCCGGCACCGACGAAGCCGCGCACCTCGCCGCCCGCGGCGACGACGTCGCGGAACACGCGTGAACGCGCGACTCGGCAAACGCCGCCGAGAGGTCGGCGATCTCCATGCCGCAGCGCAGGTCCGGCTTGTCCGATCCGTACTTCGCGATCGCCTCGGCGTACGGCATGCGCCGGAACGGCCGCGGCGCGTCGCGGCCGATCAGCGCCATCAGCCGCTCCATGCAGCGGCTCGAGCGGTCGAGAACACCAGGTCCTCGGTGGCGAACGACATCTCGAGGTCGACCTGGGTGAATTCGGGCTGGCGGTCGGCGCGCAGGTCCTCGTCGCGGAAGCAGCTTGCACGATCTGGAAGTAGCGGTCCATGCCGGCGATCATCAGGATCTGCTTGAAGATCTGCGGCGACTGCGGCAGCGCGTAGAACTCGCCCGGATGGACGCGGCTCGGCACGAGATAGTCGCGCGCCCCTTCCGGCGTCGACTTGGTGAGCATCGGCGTCTCGATCTCGAGGAAGCCGTGCGCGTCGAAGTACTGCCGGATCGCCATCGTCGCGCGGTGGCGCAGCACCATGTTGTGCTGCATCCGCGGCCGGCGCAGATCGAGATAGCGGTACTTGAGCCGCGTGTCCTCGGAGACCTGCGATCTCGTCGGCGATCGGGAACGGCGGCGTCTTCGCCTCGTTGAGCAGCGCGAAGCTCGCGCAGCCGCGACCTCGATCTCGCCGGTCGCGAGCTTCGGGTTGACGGTCTCGGCGGCGCGGCGCTCGACCCGCCCGACCACGGCGACGACGTACTCGGAGCGCAGCCGCTTGGCGTCGGCGACGCAGCGCCGTCGTCGTCGCGGACGACGACCTGCGTGATGCCGTGGCGGTCGCGGATGTCGATGAAGATGAGCGAGCCGAGATCGCGGACGCGGTGCACCCAGCCGAGCAGGACGACGTCGCGTGCCGACGTCGCTCGGCGCGCAGCGCGCCGCAGGTATGGGTTCGAGCCAGGTGCCAAGCGGTTCGATGTTCATGAGTCGTCATTTCGAAGGACCGGTTCCGGCGGCGGCGCGCTGGACGTGCGCCGGCGACGAGGTCGCGCGGGATCGACGTCTGGGTGCCGCTGCTGAGATCCTTGATCGGCGACCTCGCCGCGGGCGCGTCTCGTCGTCGCCGAGGATCGGCGGCATACGGTATGTCGCGCGCCGCCGCGTACTTGATCTGCTTGCCGAGCTTGTCCGCCTCGGGATAGACCTCGACGCGCAGCCGCCGCGCCGCAGGTCCGCGGCCAGCGCGCAGCGCGGCCGCGATCGAGGCCTCGTCGAAGAGCGTGACCAGCACGTCGGCCGGCGCCGCCGCCGCGACCGACGGCGGGAACATCTGCCGCTCCGCCATCACCACCAGGATGCGCTCGAGCCCGAGCGAGAAGCCGCACGCCGGCACGTCCTCGCCGAGAAACATCCCGACCAGTCCGTCGTAGCGCCCGCCGCCGCCGAGGCTGCCCGCCAGGTCCGGCACCGCCATCTCCATGATCGCGCCGGTGTAATACGACAGGCCGCGCGCCAGGCTGACGGTCGAGCGCGGATGCGCGCCGGCGCGCCGGTCGCGCCGGCAGAGCCGCAGGATCCGGTCCAGCTCGTCGACCGCCGCCAGCCGCCGGATGCGCGCCGACCTGCATCGCGGCGACGATCATCGCTCGAGGCGCTGCTTCGATCGCGTCGGCATCGACCGCTGGCTGAGAACGCTCGAGCAGCCGCGCGCCGCGTCGGCTCGGCACGATGCCGCGCGCGGCCAGCTCCGTCGCGACGCCGTCGCGGCCGATCTTGTCCAGCTTGTCGACCGCGACCAGCGCCGTCGCCGTGCAGGCCGGCCGGCACGCCGGCGGCTCGAGCAGCCCGGTCAGCAGCGCCGCGGTGGTTCAGCCGGATGACGAAGTCGTCGAACCCGAGCGCCGTCAGCACGTCGCTGACCGCGGCGCACAGCTCCGCTTCGACCACCAGCGAGCGTCGATCCGATCGCGTCGACGTCGCACTGGTAGAACTCGCGGAAGCGGCCGCGCGCCGGCCGGTCGGCGCGCCACACCGGCTGAATCTGGTAGCGCTTGAAGAACTTCGGCAGCGTGCCGCGATACTCGGCGACGACCCGGGCCAGCGGCACGGTCAGGTCGTAGCGCAGCGCCAGGTCGGCCTCGCCGCGCGCCTCGTGCTCGCCGCGGCGGAGCACCTTGAAGATGAGCTGGTTGCCTTCCTCGCCGTACTTGCCGGTCAGCGTCTCGATGTTCTCGAGCGCCGGCGTCTCGAGCGGCTCGAAGCCGTAGCGCCGGTAGACGCCGGCGATCACGCCGATCACGTACTCGCGCCGGCGGACGTCCTCCGGCAGGAAGTCGCGCATGCCGCGCGCCGGACGCGCCGCGCCGCGCCCCGCGCCTGCCCCAGCGGCGGCCATCAGCGCCCCGGCGCCGCGCCGGCGCCGTCCATGTAGTCGAGCCGGTAGCCGACGTAGCGCTCCGCGTAGTCGCGAATCGACGCCACATCCTCGTCGGACAGTTCGCGGCGGACCTTGCCGGGGCTGCCCATGACCAGCGAGCGCGGCGGCACGCGCGCGTTCTCGGGCAGCAGCGTCCCGGCCGCGACGATCGAGTCCGCGCCGACCTCGACGCCGTTCAGGAGAATCGCCCCCATGCCGACCAGGACCCGGTCCTGCAGCGTGCAGCCGTGGACGATGACGCCGTGGCCGATCGTCACCTCGTCGCCAATCGTCGTCGGATGCGTGCCGCTCATGACGTGGACGATCGTCCCGTCCTGGAGGTTGGTCCGCTCGCCGATGCGGATGCGGTGCACGTCGCCGCGAATCACGACATTCATCCAGACGCTGCTCTCCTCGCCGATCTCGACGTCGCCGATCACCTGAGCGCTGTCGTCCACGTAGGCCGTCGGGTGGACGACCGGCAGACGCCCTTTGTAGCTGCGGAGCATCTCTAGATCATACACAGCTTCCCGCTTCCCGCTCACAGCTTCCCGCTCCGCGCTCCCAGCTTCCCGCTTCCGGCTTCGCGCCTCCAGCTACCCGCTTCCAGCTTCCAGCTTCCAGCTTCCGGCTTCCGACTTCGCGCCTCCAGCTACCCGCTTCCAGCTTCCAGCTTCCCGCTTCCGGCTTCCGGCTTCGCGCCTCCAGCTACCCGCTTCCAGCTTCCAGCTTCCGGCTTCCGGCTTCCGGCTTCGCGCCTCCAGCTACCCGCTTCCAGCTTCCAGCTTCCGGCTTCCGGCTTCCGGCTGCAGCGGCCAGATTCAGCAGCCGGGAGGGAGCGGGTAGCAGGGAGCGGGAAGCGGTAGCGGGCAGCGGGAAGCGGGGAACGGGAAGCTCGAAACTGCGATAATCCCCCTATGGCCCTGCTCGATCGCTTCGCGCGTCCGCTACGCAGCCTGCGGATCTCGGTCACCGATCGCTGCAACCTGCGCTGCCAGGTACCTGCATGCCGGAGCAGGACTACGTCTGGCTGCCGCGCGACAGCCTGCTGACCTTCGAGGAGATCGCCGCCGTCGTCGACGCCTTCGCGCCGCTCGGCGTCGACCGGGTCCGCCTCACCGGCGGCGAGCCGCTGCTGCGCCGCGACCTGCCCGCCCTGATCGCGACTCTCGCCCGGCGCCCGGCGATCCGGGATCTGGCATTGACCACCAACGGCGTGTTGCTCGCCGCCCAGGCGGCGGCGCTGCGCGACGCCGGGCTGCACCGGATCACCGTCAGCCTCGACACCCTGCAGCGCGATCGCTTTCTCGCGCTGACCCGCAGCGACGCGCTCGACGCCGTGCACGCCGGCATCGCCGCGGCCGCCGCCGCCGGCTTCGCGTCGCTCAAGATCGACACGGTTGTGATCCGTGGCACGAACGACGACGAGCTGGTCGCGCTGCTCGAGTACGGGCGGCAGTGCAACGCCGAAGTCCGCTTCATCGAATACATGGACGTCGGCGGCGCGACGCGGTGGCGGCACGACGCGGTGGTCTCGCGCCGGGAGATGCTAACGCGGCTCGAGGCGCACTACGGCCCGATCGCGCCGGTGCCCGAACAGACCTCCGCCCCGGCGGCGCGCTACCGGCTGCCCGACGGCGCCACGTTCGGCATCATCTCCTCGACGACCGAGCCCTTCTGCGCCGCCTGCGACCGCAGCCGCCTGACCGCCGACGGCGTCTGGCTGCTCTGCCTGTATGCCTCGGCCGGCACCGATCTGCGCCGGCCGCTGCGAGCCGGCGCCTCCGCGGAGGATCTCCGCCGCCTGGTCACGGCGGTCTGGTCGGTACGCGCCGACCGCGGCGCCGAAGAGCGCCTCGGCATGGATCGGGAAACGACGCTCATCCCGGTCCGCAGCCTCCGCCGTGATGCGCATCTCGAGATGCACACCCGGGGGGGCTGAGCGTCGCCGGTTCGGTTCGAGACAGAGCGCAGCCCGGCCGCTACGAGCGCCATCGAGTCCGGAGAAACGGTCAGTCGGTGCGCCGCGGCCGGGTCGTCAGACCGAGGTCGTGCAGCTGCTGCGGCGTCGCGCTGGCGGGCAGGTCGCCGATGCGGATCGGCAGCACGTAATCGGCGCCGAGCAGCACGGTCCGGACGCGCGGATCGACCGGCCGGACGCGCTCGAATCCACTCGGCGCGCAGCGGAATGTCGCCGTCGGGACGCGACAGCGTCAGGCCTTCCCCGTCCTGCTGCACCATCCCCGTCAGGACCGGCCACACGTCCTCGTCGTCATCCCCCTCGCCCATGATGAGCAGCGAGAGCTGGCAGCCGATGAGCGCGTCTGAATCCATCGGCACGCGCCTCAGCGCTCGACCCTGAAGGCGAGATACATCAGGGTGCTGTCCCGTTCGACGAGCAGGACGGCCGCCGCGCCTGGCTTGAGCGCCGAGGCCGCCGCCCGCAACTCGTCCCTGCCGGTGATCGGCCGGTTGTTCAGCGCATAGATGACATCGCCGGGCTCGAGGCGTCCCTGCTGCGAGTAGGGCGTCTCGGGCAGGACCCGCGCGACCACCGCCCCTTTGGGCCGGCGGAGCTGAGGCAGCAGCTCCGCCACCGCGGGAGCGAGGTCGAGCGCCACGACACCAAGCGGGCGGAGAGCCGGCTCCGACCCGATGAGCGCCTCGAGCTGCGCGGTGTCGTTCTCACGCTCGGTGACCGGCACGCGGACCGTCATCGACCGGCCGCCGCGCCGGATGTCGATGCTCGCCTGCTCGCCGATGCCGCGCGTGTAGACGTTGATCCGGAACTGGCGTCCGTTCTCCATCGGCTTGCCGTCGAGCGCGAGGACGATGTCGCCCGGCTCGAGGCCGGCTGTGGCGGCGGGACCACCCGGCGTCACGTCGGCGAGCACCACGCCGGCATCGAACGTCAGCCCCAGCGCCTCGGCCATCAGCGGGGTGATGGTCTGGGTGCTGACCCCGATCTCCCCGCGGCGCACGCGTCCGTACTTGCGGATCTGGGTGAAGACGTTGCGGACGATGTTGCTCGGCGCGGCGAAGCCAATCCCCTCGCTGCCGCCGGACTGGCTGTAGATGAGCGTGTTGATCCCGACCAGCCGGCCCTCGGTGTCGACGAGCGCGCCGCCGCTGTTCCCCGGGTTGATCGGCGCATCGGTCTGAATGTAAATCATCGGGTCTTCAGGGGTGAGCTGCCGGGCGACCGCGCTCACCACCCCCATCGTCACCGACGACTCGAGCCCGAGCGGGCTCCCGAAGGCCAGCACGATCTGGCCGGAACGGAGCGCGTCCGAGTCGCCGAAAGCGAGCGCCGGCAACCCCTTCGCCTCGACCTGCACCACCGCGATGTCGGTCTCCCGATCGATGGCCACGACGCGGGCCGGCGCCACACGGCCGCGCCGCTTGAGGATCGATCGGCCGGCCGCACCGCCGGTGGCGGCAAACGGCAGCTCGACCTCGATGCGGGTCGCGTTCTCGACCACGTGCGCGTTGGTGACGATGAAGCCATCGGCATCGACGACGACGCCGGAGCCGCTGCTGCGCTCGAGCTGAGGCTCGCCGGCGGGGGCGCGGTCCTCCTCGTCCGGCGGGGCGTAGCCGGTCACGAAAATCTGCACGACGCTGGGACTGACCCTGGCGGCGAGGTCCTGGAGCGAGTGCGAGAGGTCGGAGAGGCCGGGCGCGGCGGCGGCCGCCGACTGGGCGCCGAGAAGCGGCGCCTGGAGGCAGCAGACGAGAACGACAACGAGGGCGCGCACGGCCGTCATAGGCGGGGATCGTAGCATGCGATTACCTGGGGTCGGCCAGGCGGATCAACGACTTGGCCCGGAGATGAGTGTCCCCATTTGTGTTGACAGGGTGGGTGGTTTGCGGTGCAATCCGCGCCATGCGAACGATACTGGCCGCCGCCGCCGTGGCGGCACTGGCGTGGAGCGGCGCGCAGGGTACGCGGTCGGGGAATCCCGAGGATCATCCGCCGGGCAACGTCACGAGGCTGTCGCACTTCGGCGAGCGCGCCTCGTGGTCTCCGGACGGCACGCGCATCGCTTTCATGGAAAAGAGCTTCGGTGACGCCTACGAAGTGGACGCCCGCAGCGGCGTGATTCGGCTGCTCACCCACTATGCGCATCCCGGCTTCCTCCGCGTGCAGTTCCTGCCCAACGGCGACTACTTCCTGATCGGGGCGCGGACGTTCACCGACATCAGCACGACGCGGGCACGGGACCAGGAGATGTGGATCCTGAAGGCCGACGCGAAGCCCGGCGATCACGCGCTGCCGCTGGATCACCGGATTTCCGAGGGGGTCGCGATCTCGCGGACGGCGATGAAGATCGCGTGGTCGAACACGCGCGGACAGTATCCCGAGGCCTTCAAGGCCGGCGAGTCCGCCATCTACACGGCCGACATCGTCTATGAGAACGGCGCGCCGCGGCTCGAGCACAAGAGAGAGGTGCTCCGCGCCATGGCGCCGGAGTGCACGCTCGAGGCGCAGGATTTCCGGAAGAACGACACCGAGCTCATCTACACGTGCTATCGATCTCCCTTTGCCGACGTCCTCGGCGTCAACCTCGAGACGGGCGAGACGACGGTGTATCGCAAGGAGGCGCAGGAGTACAACGAGGTCGAAGGCATCTTTCCGAACGGGGAGTACGCGCTCGTCGAGTCGAGCCGGGATCAGCTCGAGCACAATTCGAGCTACATCGACATCTGGAAGCTGAAGCTGGAGCCGAACAGCCGCGATTTCACCCGCGTCACCCACTGGGGGGAATACCGGGGCTTCAAGGCGTCGAACCCGGTCGTCAGCCCGGACGGCACGAAGATCGCGTTCCAGTCGGCGCGCAGCAAGGATCCCGCCGGCGTCGGCTACGGCATCTTCGTGCTCGACACGACCATGAAGGACGGATCGAAATGACCATCAGCCGACGGGGCTTTCTGGAGCGGACGACGCTGGCGGCGGGCGGGCTGCTGGCCAGCCGGGTGCGGCTGGCGGCGGACGCGGCCGCGGACGGCCGGTTCCTGTACGTCGCGACGCCGGGCATCCGCAACTACGTCGAATACGGCGGCATCGGCGTGCTCGTCTACGACATCGACCATGGGCATCGGCTGGTGCGGCGTTTCGCGACCTTCGACATGCCGGGTGACGGCACGCCCGAGAACGTCAAAGGGATTGCCGCCAGCGCCCGGACCGGCCGGCTGTATGTCACCACCCACAAGCGGCTCGGGGCGTTCGACCTGCTGACGGACCGGCGGGTCTGGAGCCGCGAATACCCTGGCGGGTGCGATCGTCTGGCGATCTCGCCGGACGGGCGGACGCTCTATGTGCCGTCGTTCGAAGGGCCGCACTGGCACGTCCTCGACGCCGCCAGCGGCGACGTCGTCACCACCATCGTCACCAACTCGGGGGCGCACAACACGGTCTACGGGCGGGACGGACGGCACGTGTATCTGGCCGGGCTGAAGTCGCCGACCTTGACGGTGGCGGACGCGCGGAAGCATCTTGCGCAGAAGTCGGTCGGGCCGTTCGGCAACGTCATCCGTCCGTTTACCATCAACGGGGCGCAGACGCGATGCTTCGTGAACGTAAACGACCTGCTCGGCTTCGAGGTCGGCGACCTGACGAGCGGCCGGGTGCTGCACCGGGTGGAAGTGACCGGCTACGAGAAGGGCCCGGTCAAGCGGCACGGGTGTCCGAGCCACGGCATCGGCCTGACCCCGAACGAGAAGGAGTTGTGGCTGGCGGACGGCGCCAACGGCGCCGTCCACATCTTCGATGCGACCGCGACGCCGCCGACCCAGGTGGCGACCATCCCTCTGCGCGACCAGCCGGGATGGGTGACCTTCAGCCTCGACGGCGCCTTTGCCTATCCGTCCACCGGCGAGGTGATCGACACCGCGACGCGGAAAATCGTTGCGACGCTGGCGGACGAAGCGGGCCGCCCGGTGCAGAGCGAAAAAGTGGTCGAGATTGTGCTGGCCGGCGGACGCCCGGTCAGGAACGGCGATCAGTTCGGGATTGGGAGGCGCGGATAGCCCGTCGCGTACCGATGGGCCGGACCTGGCTTCGCATCGCCGCCCTCGCCGGCCTCCTGGCAGCGCCGGCCCGGGCCCTCACCGCGCAGGACGGCCAGGCGGCGCGTGACGCGTACGGCAGGGCGCTGGCGCTCGAGGCCAGCGGTCAGTTCGACGCGGCCCTGCCGCTCTTGTGGTACGCGGCCGGGAAGGCGCCGCGTGATGCCGAGGTCCTGAATCGCCTCGGCGAGTCGCTCGACCGCATCGGTGCGCTGGACGCCGCCGCCGAGGCCTTTCAGCGCGCGGTCGAGGCGCGGCCGGACTTTCACAAGGCCTGGAACAATCTCGTCCTCACGCTGGTCAGGGCCGGTCGTGGTGCCGAGGCCGCGGCGCGTGCGCGCGCCGCGGCGGCGGCGGCACCGTCCGATCCCGACGCAATCCTCACCCTCGGCCTGGCGCTGTCCGAACAGGACGTGGACGCGGCGATCGCCACGTTCCGTCGGGCGCTCGCCCTGGCGCCGCGTCATGCGCTCGCCCAGTTCAACCTGGCGCTGGTTCTCAAGCGTGCCGACCGCGTCGCGGAGGCGACGGCGGCGTTCAGGAGCGCGCTCGCGATTGAGCCGCGCGCCGAAACGCACTATCAGCTGGGCGTCCTCTACTGGCAGCAGGGGGAGCTGGATCACGCCGCGGCGGAGCTCGACGCGGCGATCGCCGCCGATGCGCGCTATGCCGAGGCCCACTACGCGCTGGGCGCGGTACGGGCGGCCCAGGGAGACAGCGCGGGTGCTGCGACCGCGCTCAGCCGGGCGATCGCGCTGCGGCCGGCGCTCGCCGGCGCGCACTACACGCTCGGCCGCGTCCTTCAGCAGCGCGGCGATGGCAGCGGCGCGGCGGCGGCGTTCGCGGAGGCCGAGCGGCTGCAGCGCGTGGCGCGCCTGGAGCGGGAGGCGGGAACGCGGACCGCGGTCGGAAGCCAGCGGCTGAACGCCGGGGACCTGACGGGAGCGCTCGAGCAGTTCCGCCGCGCGACCGAGGTACTGGACACGTATGCCCCCGCGCACTACCAGATCGGGCTGGTGCTGCAGCGCCTCGGCCAGCCCGAGGCAGCGCGCGCGGCGTTCGCCCGGGCGGCTCAGCTGAACCCGGCGCTCACGCCGCCGTAAGTACCTTCAGTCAGGCGCGTTTAGCGCTTGTCTCTTGCGCCCCGCGGTTGTATAACCTACCCGTCGCAGCGGGCCGTGGCCCGTTGATCGATCGTTCCGCCAGCCGGTTTTCGTCCGGCCGGCATCCGTTCGGAGGATTTGATGAAAACAGCTCGCGTGTATAGAGGGGCGTTGTGCGCCCTGCTGCTCCTGCTGGCAGCCGGCAGCACCGCAGCCCAGGAATTCCGGGCGACCGTCAGGGGCCAGGTCGTCGACTCGAGCCAGGCCGCGCTGCCTGGCGCCACCGTCACCGTCCGCAACCAGGAGACCGGCGAGGTCGGGACGGCGACGACGAACAACGAAGGCTCGTACAGCGTTCCGTTCCTCCGTCCCGGTCTGTATAGCGTCACCGTCGAAATGAGCGGGTTCCAGACCTTCAAACAGACCGACATGCGGCTGCAGGTGAGCCAGGTGGCGGTCATCAACGCCCAGCTGGGCGTCGGCGGCCTGGCCGAAAGCGTCAATGTCTCCGCGGAAGCGCCGCTCCTCGAAACGAGCAATGCCAACCGCGGCACCGTGATCGACCAGGCGCGCATCGCCGAGCTGCCGCTGCAGTCGCGCAGCCCGATGGCGCTCGCGACCCTCGTCGCCGGCGTCAACTACAACGCCCAGGCGGTCTACCTCCGCCCGTTCGACAACGGCGCGCTCGCCGACTGGTCGATGAACGGCGGCCAGAACCGCAACAACGAGTTCCTGCTCGACGGCGCGCCGAACAACGCCAACCAGGGGGGCAACAACATCGCCTACGTGCCGCCCGGCGGAAGCGGTGCAGGAGTTCAAGGTCTCCACCAACTCCTACGACGCGCAGTACGGCCGCACCGCCGGCGGCGTCATCAACATGTCGCTCAAGTCGGGGACGAACAGCTTCCACGGCGTCGTCTACGACTTCATGCGGCGCAAGGGCCTGGCCGCCAATTCGTTCCTCCTCAACTCGCGAAGCGCTCCGAAGACCGACCAGTACATCGATCAGTACGGGTTCAGCGTCGATGGCCCGATCTTCAAGAACAAGACGTTCTTCCTGTTCACCGGGGAGAAGTACCGCGAGGGCACGCCGGCCCCGCTGTTCAGCACGGTGCCGACGCCGGCGATGAAGAACGGCGACTTCAGCAACCTGGTCGACGCCTCGGGACGTCTGATCACCATCTACGACCCGGCGACCGGCCGCGACGTCAACGGCGTCTGGACGCGCGATCCGTTCCCCGGCAACCGCATCCCCGCCGATCGCATCTACGGCGACGCGCGAAAGCGTTCCTGCCCTACTTCCCGGATCCGAACGGCACCACCGCCGGGGTCGCCCCGTGGCAGCAAAACCTCGCAGTACGCCGAGCACTTCAACAAGGACGTGTTCTGGAACTGGGTCGGCAAGGTCGACCACAATTTCAGCGGCAACGACCGCGTCTTCTTCCGCTGGGGCGAGAACAAGCGCAACGAGATCCGCAACACCAGCGCGATCCGCAACGGCCCGGCCCAGGACGGCCAGCTGCCGCTCTGGCGTGCCAACCGCGCCATCGTCGGCGACTGGGTGCACATCTTCGGCGCCGGGACGGTGTTCAACCTGCGCAGCAGCTACACCTACTTCCTGGAGTGGAGCTATTCCACCGACTCGCTTGGTTTCGACGCGACCCAGTTCTGGCCGGCGAGTCTCGTCCAGCAGCTGCCGAGCAAGCAGATCGGCGGGATCTTCCCCGCGCATCCAGCTGGATGAGTTCGTCAGCCTGTCGCGCGGCTCGTCGCCGAACCGCAACAAGAACTACTCGCTGCAGCCGAACGTGTCGCTGAACCGCGGCGCGCACAACATCCGCAGCGGTCTCGACGCTGCGCTGGACCAACGTCTACAACGAGAACTACAACAACTCCGGCGGTCTCGTGCAGTTCAACCGCGCCTTCACCCGCAGCACGCTGAACAGCACGAGCGCGCTCGAAGGCAACGCGTTCGCGTCCTTCCTGCTCGGCGCGCCGAGCAGCGGCCAGGTCGATGTCAACCCCCGGCCGCACTACGAGTGGTTCTTCGCGGCGCCGTGGATTCAGGACGACTGGCGGGTCAGCCGCAAGCTGACCGTGAACCTCGGCTTCCGCTGGGACTTCAACGGCTCGGTGACCGAAGCGAGCAACATGCTCAACTACGCCTTCGACCCGACCATCGTCAACCCGGTCTCGGCGCGCGTCGGCCAGCAGGTGATGGGGGGCGTCAGGTTCGCCGGCGTCGACGGCGCGCCGAACGCGGCCGTGGAAGCTACGACAAGAACAACTACCAGTTCCGCATCGGCATGGCCTACTCGATCAACGACAAGACCGTGTTCCGCGCCGGCTGGGGCAAGTACTTCCTGAACCCGACCAGCCAGTCGTTCAACAACGGGTTCGCGATCTCCAACCAGATCGTCGCCTCGAATGACGGCAACCGCACGCCGACCTACGCGCTCGGCAATCCGTGGCCGAACGGCATCCAGGATCCGCCCGGGAGCTCGCTCGGGGCGCTGACCTTCCTCGGGCGCGGAATCCGAGCTTCTCGAATCCCGACTTCGTCGTGCCGAATGTCCACCAGTTCTCGGTCGGCATCCAGCGCGAGCTGCCGGCGCGCATCTCCCTCGACGTCACCTACGCGGGCAGCCGGAGCCACGACATCGAGGGGAACTTCGGCGGCTACAACGAGCCGTCGGCCGCCTTCCAGGCGCAGTGCGACGTGACGCAGGGCGGGAGCCGGACGCTCTGCGACCAGCAGCTGCCGAACCCGTTCTATCAGGTCGCTGGGTTCGAGGGCACGAACCGGTTCACCAGTCCGACGCTTTCGCGCGTTCGAGCTGGCGCGGCCGTTCCCCGCGTTCACCGGCTTCAACCATGAACCAGCAGAACCGCGGCAAGATGACCTACGACTCGATGCAGTTCGTCGCCAACAAGCGCATGGCGAAGGGGGTCACCATCAACGCCAGCTACACCTGGGTGCCGCGGTGGACCGAGGAAGGGGCCAACACGACGACCGGCATCGGCAACGCCTACGTCGACGAAGTCTCGCTCCTGCCGAACAAAGCGCCGTACTTCTCGCAGCGCAAGCACCGCATCACCGCCTCCGGCGTCTGGGAACTGCCCTGGTTCCGCAACCAGCGCAGCCTCGCGGGCTACGTGCTCGGCGGCTGGTCGGTGGCGCCGGCGTTCGTCTACCAGTCCGGCCAGCCCTGGGACATGCCCGGGAACGTCGACCTGGCGCCCGGCGTCAATCTCAAGCGACGTCGCGCTGCCGGGCAAGAAGGAGGGGCAGTTCATCTACGGCGTCAAGCCGTGCGTCGGCGCAGCGGAACGCCACGACCGGCAAGTACGACCTGCTGTCGGTCTCGACCGCCTACGGCTGCACGCGAGCCGTACTTCCTGATCCGGGAGGCGTTCCAGCGCCGCACCGCGATGTTCCGCTACGACGAGTTCCGCCGGCCGTCCTACTGGCAGGTGGACGTGAACTTCGCCAAGACGACGCGGATCACCGAACGGACGCGGATGCAGGTGCGTCTCGAGGCGTTCAACCTGTTCAACAGCCCGATGTACGACGAGCGCAACTACAACCAGACGACCGACGTCGGCGGACTTCGGCCGCATCAACCGGAACACCACGGCGCAGTCGAACTTCCAGCGGTTCGTCCAGCTCGGCTTCCGCTTCGTATTCTGAGGACCAGGCCTTCGGGCCGGGTCGATCGTTCCGGCGACGACATTCGGGGCACCAGGTCTCACGACCTGGTGCCCCGAATCATGTACCGTCCCCTGCCCTTCTCATCCCGCCGGATCTGCGCACACAATAGGACGGTGCGTGTCCTCGCGCTCATTGCCTGTCTCGGGCTTGCCGCCGGATGGTCCGCGGCGCCGCCACGCGCCGTCACCTGGGCCGATGTCGCGCCGCTGCAT
The DNA here is from genome assembly GCA_963750475.1 of uncultured Acidobacteriota bacterium. Taxonomy (GTDB): domain Bacteria; phylum Acidobacteriota; class Vicinamibacteria; order Vicinamibacterales; family 2-12-FULL-66-21; genus JALZOC01. The sequence goes on along the minus strand of CAVVQQ010000002.1, from coordinate 2,425,322 downwards.
GCCGCGCTCGACGCGCGCGGCGTGAAGGCCGCTTCGTTCGACGCCTTCGTCGCGAGCACGCATGCCGACAGCCTGCGGCGGGTGCGCGAGGGGGACTGGGATCATCTCGTCTTCTACGCGCTGCAGTCGACACACTTCACCCCGCTCCCGCCGATCGAGCCGGCGCTCAGCGCCAAAGCGCTGGTCGAGGGCCTCGAACCGGCCGCCCGCGGCGCCTTTCTCGCGGGTCGCCCCGGTGCCGAGCCGCCGATACCACCGGCCGTCGCGAGGCGCGTCGCGGCGCTGCTTGGAGCGGTCGATGCCCCTGCGCCCGACTCGCGGGTCGCCTTCTTCCAGTCGCTCCTGCACAGCACGGCCCCGGATCGCCGGACCCGCGAAGCCGCGGTGCATCGTGAGTACCGGCGCGCCATGCGATTCATCTACGAGAAGGAGTTTGTCGCCCAGCGCGCGGGTATCGAGGCCGTCGAGAAGCTCTATCGGACGCGCGGCCTCAGCACCGATACCGCCGTCGAAGCAGGCTATGTGGTCTACAGCGGACTGGGGATCGTTCGCGCCCTGGATCCGGCGCGGCGCATCCGCCGGGTACTGATTATCGGCCCCGGGCTGGACCTCGCGCCGAGAACCGGATTGCTCGAAGCCGGTCCGCCCGAGAGTTATCAGCCATGGGCGATCATCGACGCACTGCTCGCGCTCGGGCTGTCGGACGCCGGCGACCTCGAGGTCGTCGGCGCCGATATCAACCCGCGGGTCGTGGCGCATCTCGCGCGTTCGAGGCAGGTACCGCCGGTGCTGACGCTGGTCAGCGGGCTCGGCGAAAGCGAGGCGGTCACGCTCTCGGCAGGGTATCGCGACTATTTTGCGCAGCTCGGCAGGGCGATCGGCACGATCGCGCCGGCTGCCGCCCGGAGCCAGACCGCATCCGGCCATTTACACAAGACCGTCCGCGTCGGCGCGAAGGCGGCCGCCGCCCTGACCGCCGCCCCGCTCGACATCGTCACCGAGCGTCTCGACCAGCCGGAGTTCGACCTCGTCGTAGCGACCAACATCCTGCCGTATTTCGACGACGTGCAGCTGATGCTGGCGTTGAGCAACATCAGCCGCATGCTGGCGCCGGGGGGGATCTTCCTGCACAACGAGGCGCGGCCGGTGCTCGGAGGCATCACCGACGCCCTCGGACTGCCGCTCGAGCAGTCGCGTCAGGTCGTGATCGCGACCGTCCGTGGCGCGGCGCCGCTGGCCGACAGCATCTGGCTCCACCGTCGCACGCCGTAGGCGATAGCCGTCGGCTACCAGCTTCCAGCTTCCAGCTTCCGGCTTCCAGCTTCCGGCTTCCAGCTTCCGGCTTCCAGCTTCCAGCTTCCAGCTTCCGGCTTCCAGCTTTCAGCCACCGGTTGCCAGTCGCCAGTCGCCAGTTGCCAGTCGCCAGTCGCCAGTTGCGGCCAGTTGCCAATTGCCAGTTGTAGCTGGCAGCTGGTAGCTGGTAGCTGGTAGCTGGCAGCTCTATTCCACCCCAAACGCAAACACTGTCGTTTCCGCATACTCGGCGCCGGGGCGCAGGATAGCCGAGGGAAACGCCGGCTGATTCGGGGAGTCGGGAAAGTGCTGGGTCTCGAGGCACAGCCCGGAACGGCGGCCATACACATGGCCCTGCTTCCCCGTGATCGAGCCGTCGAGGCGATTGCCCGAGTAGAACTGCATCCCGGGCTGTGTCGTCGACACCTCCAGCGTGCGCCCGCGCGTCCGCTCGATCAGCCGCGCCGCGGGCTGCAGTCCTGGCCCGCGCCGGTTCAGGACGAAATTCAGATCGTAGCCCTCGCCGAACACGAGCTGCTCGTCAGCGTTGTCGATGCGCGCCCCGATTCGGGTCGGCGCTCTGAAATCGAAGGGCGTTCCTTCGACCGCGGCGAGCTCGCCGGTTGGAATCTGGGTGGCGTCCACCGGTGTGAAGCGATCGGCAAAGATGGTCAGCTCGTGATCGAGCACGTCGCCGGCGCCCGCTCCCGCGAGGTTGAAGTAGGTGTGCTGAGTCAGATTGACCGGTGTCGCTGTGTCCGTCGTCGCCAGGTACTCCACGACGAGCTCGTTGGCATCGGTCAGGGTATACGTGACAGTGACGGCGAGCGTGCCGGGATACCCTTCTTCCCCATCAGGACTGGTCCGCGTCAGGATTACCCCGGCGCCGGCGGCGGCCACTGCAACGTTCCACGGGACCTTGTCGAACCCCTTCGTCCCGCCGTGGAGATGGTTGACGCCGTTGTTCGTGGCGAGCTGGTAGGTCCGGCCGTCGAGCGTGAAGCGTCCGTTCCGGAGCCGGTTCCCGCAGCGGCCGACCAGCGCGCCGAAGTACGGCGTTTTGGTCAGGTAGCCTTCGAGCGTGTCGTAGCCGAGCACGACGTCATCGAGGTGACCGTCGCGATCCGGCACGCGCAGTGACGTGATCAGCCCGCCGTAGTCGAGGACCTTGACCTCGGCGCCGTGGCGATTGCGCAGCATCCAGACGCTGACCTCTGTGCCGTCCGGCATGTGGCCGAACGGCGCGCTCGTCACCTGACTCATCGGCGCGATTGTACGCCATCGGCCCGGCCGCACCGATCAGGACGATTCGTCCTCGCATGTGATTCGGTCGCCAGCATCGGTTGCGTGCCCAGTTACACCACCCCGGCGGGACGCCGGTACATCCGCTCAGGACACATCGATCTCGGACAGGAGGGGGAAATGGTCGGAGGCCTCGGCGGCCGGCGGTCCATCGAGGGCGCCGCAGGCCGTGAGACGGCCGGCGAACGCCGTCGGCAGGAAGGCGTAATCGAGGCGGACGTGCGGCGACCAGGTCGGAAAGGTGTAGCCGGGATCGGCGCCGTGAAGCTGGCGGTGGCCGTCGACGTAGCCGGCGTCGAGGACCAGCTGGATGGTGCGCCAGCGGATCCGTCCGCCGCTCAGCCAGACGAGCGCCCGGAGGCGGTGCGGAAGCTTGCGGAAGTCGAGGAGGTCGCCGGGCGCCAGGGTGTTGAAGTCGCCGGTCAGGACATGAAAACCGTGCTGGTGCCTGGCGATGGACGTCAGCAGCGCCTTCAACTCGAAGACGCGGTGACGCTCCGTCCAGGCCGAATAGATGGCGCTCAAATGGACGCCGAAGATGCGGAACTCCCCGTCGTCCGGCTGAATCTCCAGGAACGCATGACGCGAGACGCGCGGACGATGCCAGGTATGATGCCGGGTCGGGCGGCGGCTCATGAAGGCGAGCGACTCCCCCGGCCGGGACGCCCACTGCGCCATCCCCGCGGCCGCGGCGAGCCGCCCGATCACGCGCGGATCGGTCGCTTCCTGGAACACGACCACGTCGGCCTGCGCCGCCGCGATCGTCGCCGACAGGGCCGCCTCCTTCCCGCCGCCGCCGCGGCAGATGTTATAGCTGAGCACCCGCACGATGGTCAGGCGGCCGGGTCGCCGTCCTTGTCGATCAGCGTGAGATACGGCTGCCCCAGCAGCTCGCCGCGGAAGTAGATGACGGCGTCGCGGGAGCCCTGGATGTTGACCGGGCGCCGCACCATGTCCATCAGCCGCTTGCGCAGCGGCACCAGGTCGGGCGCGATATCCGGGTCCTCGTCACTGAGCGGCCGTGAATGGACGCCCGGGACGAAGAAGCCGGTGAGTTTATAGAGCGCCATGACTTCGTCCCCGCCGACGAGCGTCAGGTCGAGGTCGCTCGTGCCGGTGCCGTCGGCATCGAACGGCGCCCCGTCTTTCCAGCGATGGCCGGTCACGGCGCTGCCCCTGAGGATCACGCCCGTGCCGGGCGGAATCGCGTCGCGGACGACCCGGATGAACTCGTCGAACGCCTCCTGTTGTCCGCCGAAGGCCAGCCGGATGACGTTGTGGCGCTTCTCGTCGGCGGTCGGCTCGACATCGGTCGAGCTGCGGTCTGCTTCTGTCACGCTCTCCCTCCCCGCGCCTCCACTGCAACCTGCGGACCGTTTTCACAGCTCGCTCAGCGGCGGCCCCGGACGCGCCACGAACGCCTGCGGATGCCAGCGGGCCGCGAACTCCTCTGCCCGGTCGGCAGCGACGAGCGCCCACAGGCTGCCGCCGAAGCCGGCGCCGAAGCTCGTGGCGGCAAAGGCGCCGTGGCCCCGCGCGCTGCGCGCCAGCGCGACGGTTTCCGGAATCTGGTTGCCCAGCAGATCTTCCGCATCGCGCTGGGAGTCGGCGGCCAGACAACCGAGCGCGCGCTCGTCCGAGGCCTGGAGCGCCGCCACGGCAAGCGGGATCCTGGCGTCTTCACGCAGGAAGTGATCGAGCCGCCGGCCGAGCGCCTCGGGAGGCCAGGCGGCCTCGCTGGAACGTGCCGCGATGTGCTTCAAACGTTCGACGGCGTCGGTTGAGGAAGCCAATGCCGCCGCGAGCGACACCGCCGGCAACGGCACCGAGCCGTTCCACAGCCGCAGCAGCACCCGGGCACCGTCCGCCAGACGGTTGAAGGGCTCCTGCGCGGCGCCGGTCTTGTCGGCGGCGACGCCGGACGGCGTCAGCACGAACCGCCACCGCTCGGGCAGGGCCACGTCCCCCAGATGCCGCACCGGCACGAAGGCAAAGGCCGAGAGATGCCCGGCGCGGCCGGTGACGATGGCGGCGTGGTCCTCGCTGCCGCCGTGGGTGCCAACCCCGGCATCGCCGGCGAGGGGGCCGTAGGGCATGCCGTTCTCGATGCAGGCAAAGTACGACGCCGCGTCGAGCGGAGCGTGGATGGCGGCCGCCCATTCGGGCCTGGCGTCGAGGTGGCAGAGGCGGACCAGCGCCGCCTCGACGCCGACCATGAGCGCGCTCGAACTGCTCATGCCCGACGCCCTGGGCAGGTCGCTTGCGAACACAATCGTGGCGCCGGCCTCGAGACCGGGAAAGTTCCGGCGCAGCCGGCCGACGGCCGTGGCGACGTAGTTGCGCCAGCCACCCTGGCTCGGGCCGGTCGGCTGATCCGACTCCGCTGCGCCGGCGGCGTCGAACGAGACCCCCTGGTTGCGGGCCGCATCGACGATGAGCAGCCGGCCGTCGGACCGCCGGGCCGCCGCGACCACGAACCCGCGGGGGACGGCCGCGACGAGCGTCCGCCCGCCGGCATAGTCGGTGTGCTTGCCGAACATTTCCAGACGGCCGGGCACCCAGAAGAGGTGCGCCGGTTCCTGGCCGGCCAGCCCGATGAACCGGGACATCGTCGTCTCGAAGAGCGCGATGCGGCCGATGCCGGGCACACTGGCACCCTCGAGATCGGCCAGGCGCTGCGCAGCGCGTTCGGCGGTGGTGAATGGTGCGGTCACGGCCGGACCGTCACCGCGGCGAGCCGCCGGGCGACCTCGGCCGCATCGGCCCGGGTCGAGAGATCGAGCACCGGCCCATTGGCGGGGCGCACCGCGAAGCGGACGCCGCGCTGCACCGCCAGCGCGACCGCCTCCGGCAGCTCGAACTCTCCCCGGGCGGAGCGCGGCACGTCGCGGCAGGCGGGAAAGATTCGGGCGTCGAAGCGCCAGCAGTTCATGCTCACCAGCCGCGGACCGGCGGCCGCGGCGGCCGGCCGGGCGAACGCGTCGGGGCCGGGCTTCTCGACGACCCCCGCCAGGGTACCGTGCGCGTCGACCTCGACGAGCGCGAACGCGCGCAGGCGCGCCGCGGGAATGTTGCTCGACCGGACGAGCTCCTCGGCATCGAACGCCGGCAGGCCGGGAGTGTCGAGCGCCGCCAGGTCGCGAAGCGCCTCGACCGGATAGAGGTTGTCGGCGTTCATCGCCAGGAATGGCTCCGCGCCGGTCCACGCTTCCGCGGCGAGAATCGCGTTCGCCGTCCCGAGCGCCTCGGGCTGAACGACGAAGGCCACCGCCAGCCGTGCCGGCGGTGCCTCGACGACGTAGTGCTGCCGCAGGCGCTGGTGGTCCGGGGCGACAATCAACGCCACCTCCCGGATGCCGGCGTCCGCCAGCGCGCTCAGCACGTAATCGAGAAACGGCCGGCCGTGCACCGGCATCATCGCCTTGGCGCCGGCGTCGGCGGCGCTCGCCTGCTCGGGGGTCATCTCGGCGCCGGGATCCGGCGCGCGCATCCGCGACCCGAGGCCCCGGGCCAGCACGACCGCACGTGAGGTAGCCACGCGATATCTTACCTTTCGGCTCCGGCTTCCTGCCGTGAGCCGGCCGCCGCAGGCGTCTCCTTCAACTGATGCTTTCCGCGCTGTAGCGCGCAATCAGCCCGGTGCGGACGGCATGGCGGTGGACCCGCACGAACATGTAGCAGGCGCCGAGCAGATAGAGCACCGCCAGCGCGGCGCCGATGGCGAGGCCGGCGCCGGACGGCCGCCCGCCCGCGACCACGGTGCGCAGCCCTTCGAACACGTACGACGGCGGCAGGACGTACGCCACCGCGCGCATCCAGGCCGGCAGCGTCGAGACCGGGTAGAAGACGCCGGCGAACGGCGAGACCAGGCCGGGAATCGGCCACACGAACCACTCGGCGGACGGGCCCGAGGCGCAGCACGATCGCGCAGCCGATGATGCCGAGCGCGATGCCGAAGACGAAGAGGACCAGCATGAACAGCGCCACCACCGCGACCGTACGCGGCCATCGTCAACCCGAACGCCGCCGCGGCGATGGCCAGCATGACCGCCAGGCCGATCGCAGCTCGTCATGATGCTCGGACAGGACCAGCCCGGCCAGGTACTCGGGGATGCGTGAGCGGCGACGCGAAGATGTTCAGGAAATTGCGCGACCAGACGTCCTCGAAGAACGCCATCGTGACGCCCTGCATCACCCGCGTGAAGAAATCCCACAGCAGCACGGCGCCGAGCAGGACGGGCACGAAGCTGACGCGGGCCGACGTGACGCTGTTCAGATAGCGGGTGATGAAGCCCCACAGCACGATGTCGACCGCCACCCAGATGAACATCGGCAGCACGCGCGACAGGCTGCCGCGGACGAGATATCCCTGGCGGAGCACGATTGCCAGCATCGGCCGCAGCGCCATCATCGTTCGAGCGACAGCGGCTCTCGCGCCACTGTGATGAACAGCTCCTCGAGCGATCGACTTGCCATGCTCGCCGGGCAGCGTGCGCGGATTGCCTTCGAGCAGGACCCGGCCGCGCGACATGAAGAGCACGCGATCGCAGACCGCCTCGACCTCGTGCATGTTGTGCGACGTCCACAGCACGCCGCCGCCGGCGGTCGAGGCGAAGGCGCGGATGGCGCGCGCGGATGTCACGCGCCGTCGCGGGATCGAGCGAGGCGGTCGGCTCGTCGAGCAGCAGCAGGGTCGGCGCGTTCAGCATCGCCTTGGCGAGCGAGACCCGGGTCTGCTCTCCCGACGACAGCACGCCGCATTTCGTGCGCCGGAAGCCGCTGCAGATCGAACTGTCCGAGCAGGCCCTCGATCGCGCTCGCCGATGCGGCGGACGCCGTAGATCATGGCCGAAGATCCGGAGGTTCTGTTCGACGGTCAGGTTGCCGGGCAGCGGGGCGTAGACGGCCGCGAAGTTGGTGCGGCGCAGGGCGCTCGCGCCGCTCCCGCGGCCAGGTTCCGGCCCTCGATCCGAATCGAGCCGGCGCTCGGCTCGAGGATGCCGAGCAGCATGTTGATCGTCGTCGTCTTGCCCGCGCCGTTGGGGCCGAGCAGGCCGACGATTTCACCGCGCCGCACCTCGAACGACAGCGTGTCCACGGCCGGGACTGTCCCGTACGACTTGCGCAACCCCGCGACCACGAGCACGGGTGGAGCGGCGGCGGTCACGCGCGCTCCCCGTGGCGGCCGACGCCGGCGAGCAGCTCGGCCATGGTGTTGACGCTGTCGACCATCAGATCGGTTTCGTCGTTCAGGACGCCGGATCCCGAGGCGAGCGCGAGCTGGGTCTGGCGCAGCGGCGGAAGCGGGGCCGGAACCGTTCCCGTGCGGAGCGCCTCGGCCAGCGCCCGCAGGCTGGTCGTCATCTGCGACGCCAGCGCGGCGACGCCGGGGACCGGCGCGGATCCGTCCTGCTCGAGTCCGGCATGCAGGGCGAGGGCGGCCAGGGCATGCCGGCGGATCGCGGCCAGCAGTCCCATCGCCACCGCCGCCGGGATCGCGTGCATGCCGGCCGGCTCGACCAGCATCCGCTCGACGACCGCCTCGGCGTTGGAGCGGGTCAGCCGCGCCGCCACCCGGACGTCGCCAAGGCCGCGCCGGTCGACGCGCTGCGGGTCCGCATACCCCTCGAACAGCGCCTTGACGTACCCGGCGTGGGCCTCGAGCAGGCCGGCCAGCGCCGGCCTCACCGCCGCGGCCGTCCACGTCGGCCAGACGGCATACAACGCCAGCGCGAGCAGCCCCCCCTCGACGGTGTAGATGAGGCGATAGGTGACCGCGGTCATTTCGGGCACGCCGGCGAGCATCAGCAGGAAGACGACATAGCCGGTGATGCAGATCGTGAAGATCGCATAGCTGGTGCGCACCAGTGCGTATCCTGCCCAGACGAAGCCGAGCACGAGCGCCGTCAGGAGGTTCGATCCCGGTGCGACGACGTGGCCGATGAGCGTTGCCAGCGCCGCTCCGCCGATCGTCCCGATGATGCGCGCGGTGCCCCTCGCGAACGTATCGTGGAACTCCGGCTTGAGCACGAGCACGGCCGTCAGCGGCAGCCAGTAGCCGCGCGGCAGCGCGAACAGCCGGTAGATCGCGGTCGCCACCGTCAGCGTCGCGGCCAGGCGCACGGCGTGCCGGCAGGCGGCCGACTGCAGCGTGAGATTGGCGCGCAGCGTGATCATCGCGTCCCGCACCGGCGGACGCGCCCGCAGCGGGGCGACGCGCCGCGTCGGCGCCGCGGCCGCAGGGCTGCCCGCGGCCAGAACGCCGGCCGTTCGCCAGGCCGCCCTCACCTGGCCGAGCAGGGCATCGGCGCTGACGGCCGGGGCAAGCCGGGCGGCGCCGGTGTCCACGGTGTCCCAGAGCCCGGCCGGCTCGCGCGGGTCGCGGCCGTCCGTGAGCGCGTCGGCAATTCCGGTCAGCACGGCGGCAAGCGCCGCGCAGAATGTCTGGAGCGTCCCGTGCGCGTCGGCGGCGAGGCGGCGCTGGTGAGTCGCCAGGCCGGCCAGGCTGGCGCGGATCCGTTCCCCTTCGTCGAGCAGCGCCTGGAAGACCATCACCTCGGCCGACCGTGCGAACGGCTGCGGGTCGGTCAGCGGAGAGGGAGTGGCCGCGAAGGTGTGCGGCTCGGGAGCCGCATCGGTACCCGCTGGAATCGACGCCGCGTATGCCGCCAGGCTGCGGTAGGCGACGGCAAGACTGTCGCGCTCCGCCCGGAACCGGCGCAGCGGCCAGATCATGACGACCAGCAGCGTCTGGATGAGGCCGCCGGCAAAGACCAGTCCGGCGCGTCCGGCGGCGCCGGTGACGTCGGTCGGAAATCCGCCGGCAATCAGGACCGCGACGATCGACTGCAGCCCGACGAACGAGGCCGACGGGCCGAGCGCGACCAGCAGGCCGCCGCCGAACCCCCACGCCGCGGCGATGCCGATCGCCGCGGCATCGGTATGGCCGGCCAGCGAGCCGAGAAAAACCGATAGCGCCATGCCGGCGGCGGCAAACAGCATGACCGCGGCGCGGCTGCGGTAGGCCCCCTGGAACGATCCGAAGCCGACCGAGACCGCGCCGACCGCGCCGAAGGCGCCGATCGCCGGCTGCCGGAAGGCCAGCCCGAGCAGCAGCGGGATGGCCACGCCCAGCGTGCAGCGCAGCGCCGCCACCCCTTCGAAGAGGGACCAGTCGACGACGACCGCGGATCCGACGATCCGCCTGAGGGTGCCGGTCATGGTGGTCGCGGTCTGCTCGTGAATATCGCCAGGCTTCCAGGGGCCGATAGCTAATAGGTGACGGCGAGCAGCGAGACCGCCTGGCGCGGCAGCGTCAGGCGCAGTCGCAGCCGTCCGCCGCTGACGACGACGCGGGCGGGCGGGCCGGTCACCTGCAGCGCCCCGGCCCGGCGCAGCGCGTCCTGTTCGTCGCGTGACGGCGGCTGCGGCGCGCCGGCGCGTTTCCAGGCCTCGTAGGCGTTGCTGTGCGTGGCGTCGATCCGGTACTCGGTGACCAGCGGCCGGCCCGCCGGCGCGCCGTCGATGGTCACGTCGATATCCGCCGCCGGCGCCGGCAGGTCGTCGTCGTGATAATTCCAGACCAGGACCGCGAAAGTCGCGGCCGCTGCGGCTGGCGAGCGCGTTGACATCGGGCGCGCCCCGGACCCCGCCGTCGCGGATGCCCTCGAGCGGCTGGGCGCCATCGCTCGCCACCGCCAGCCGGCGGCCGCGCATCATGCCGAGCATCCGGAAGACGTTGAGCACCGGCTTGTCGATGCCGTTGGTCGAGAGGTCGCGGAAGCCGGCGAAGTACGGCTGGTCCTCGAACTCGAACGCCCAGGTCACCGAACCGCGCAGGTTGACCCCGTGGGCATCGGCGAGCTCGAAGGTGCGGGCGATCTGCGCCGCCGTATAGCTCGAGTACATCGTGCCGTTGCGATAGGCGTTCTCGGGATTGGTCCGTACCGAGCAGGCGGCGCATCCCTCCGGGTCCGACTCGCCGATGATGATCGGCTTGCGGCGCAGTTCGGGGAACGACGCGACGATCGCGAAGCCGCTGGCGATGGCCTTGAGCTGGTTGCTGATGCCCATCCGGACGTGGCCGTCGACGACCCGCGGCGCCCCCTTGGCGTGAAAGGTCACGTAGTCGAGCGGCGCGCCGATGCCGCCGGTGGCGGAGTTCGTGCCGCGCAGGCAGTGCTCGAGGAAGTCGCGCAGGAACTGCTGGGTGCGCGGGCCGTTCGGGCCCGTGACGTGCGGGCCGCCGATCCTGGCGCTCGGCAGGGCGCGCCTCAGCCCGTCGGCGGCGTAGTCGTAGAGCTTCGGAGGTACTCGGCGGCGGTGCCGTGCCAGTAGCCGATGTCCGGCTCGTTCCAGACCTCCCAGTACCAGCTCTCCACTTCACGGCGGCCGTAGCGCTGCACCGAGTGCCGGGCCAGCTGGAAGACCAGCTCGCGCCACTTGTCGTAGTCCTTCGGCGGATAGGCCCAGCCGGTGTAAATCCGGCTGTAGTCAGCCCCCGGGCTCCAGTCGTGCCGGTACGGAACCGGCGTCGTCGACAGCGCCTCGGGCATGAAGCCGATCTCGACGATCGGCTTCATCTTCCGCTCGATGAGGGTGTCGAAGATGCGATCGACGATCGTCCAGTCGTAGACCGGCCGGCCGGCGGCGTCCTCGGTATAGGCGTTGGTCGAGCCCCACTTCAGGCCGGGCGTGCCGTCGCCGCTCGTCAGCAGATTGTGGGCCCGGACGTAGACCGGCATCGGCGACAGTGCGGCCAGCTCCGAGAGGAGCGCCCGGCCGTCCGTCATGTAGGTGTAGTTCGGCTCGTCGTAGCCGAAGAAGGCCCACATCGACGTCATCGGTCCGAGGACGCGGGCCGCGTCGATCTGGATCGCCACGGCCGCGGGACCGGCGGCGCGCGGGACCGCGGCCGCCGCGGTGAGGATCACGAGCGGCAGCAGGGCACGGCGAATGAAGCGGCGGGGCATCAGTCGGATTGTAGGCGAAAAGAAAACGGCCGCGCGGGCAGGCCGCGCGGCCGTTGAGGTCAGCAGAGGCGGAGCGGACCGCTTTAGAGCTGTTCCTTGTGCAGCACTTCCTGAACCGGATCCTTCTTCTTGGCCGCCGAGCCCCTGGATCTGGATGACCGGGCCGGCCGGCTCCTCCTTGAGCACGTGCTGGCGATAGAGCGCGGCCATCCGCTCGTTCTCGACGTCGGCCGTCTTGCGCGCCTCGGCCTTGGCGCGCAGCTTCTCTTCGCGGGCGTTCTTGGCGATGCCCTGGTCGTCGAGGTCGGTCTGCTTGCCGGCCGCGACCGCTTCGGCGTCGAGCACCAGCGAGTGGTCGGTCGAGGCCAGCGCCACGTTCTTGCCGCCGGCGAAGATCTCGTGGCGGCCGTGCTCCTCGTACCACTTGGTGAGGGTGGCCGTCATGTGCATCTTCTCGATGATGTTGCGCCAGCCGATGCCGGTGTTGTAGGCGCAGAAGGAGATCTCCCCTTCCTGCGTCGCATACGGGATGATGCACCGCTCGGTGCGGCGGAAGTCGTAGTTGAACAGGTCCTGGAACCACATCCCGGCGATGAACAGGAAGTTCCAGCGATCGGCGCGGCGCTTCTCGATGTCGTCGGCGGTCCGGTCCGCGCCGACCTTGCCGTAGTCGTGGCCGGTCGCGCCGAAGGTCTTGTCGAACTTCTTCATCAGGTCGGTGAGCTTGAAGTGGGTCGGCGCCTTGAAGGGGTCGTAGTTCCGCATCAGCGCCAGCGCCATGCCGACCGACCGACAGGAACTTGCCGCGCGCCGGCGTCGTTGACCTGCTGCGAGGTCCTTGGCCAGCTGCTCGGCGTTGAGGAACGCGGTGACCGGAACCGCTTCCTTGGTTTCCTTGTCGATCATCACCGCCATGCCGATGCCGCAGTTCGGGTGGCAGCCGCAGGTCAGGTTGCCCCACTCCGCGCGTCGGGCCGTGGACGAGGTCGGCCCAGTCGGTGAAGGTGCCCATGAACGAGATCGGGAACCAGTCGCGGATCGGCTCGCCGAGGCCGATCTGGTTCTTCACGTCGTGCGCGAGGTGCGACAGCGTGTAGCGCTGCGCCGCGCGCCGCTCGTCGGTGACCTCCTCGTCGCGGCCGGTGAACGACACCGGCTGGAACGACAGGAAGTTGATCTTCTTCGGGTTGTCGAGCGCGAACTGGATGATCCGGCCGACCTGCTCGTTGTTGACGCCGTTGACGATCGTCATCACCGGGACGATGTCGACGCCGGCGGTCGTGCAGGTTCTCGATCGCGCGCAGCTTGACGTCGAACAGGTTGCCGACGCAGGCGATGCGAGTTGGCGGCGTTGCCGATGCCGTCGAACTGCAGATAGGCGTAGCGCAGGCCGGCTTCGAACGCGGCCTTGGCGAACTCGGGGCTCTTGGCGAACTCGATGCCGTTGGTCGCCGCCTGGACGCTGTTGTAGCCGACCTTCTTGGCGTAGCGCACCGCGTCGAGGAAGTACGGCGACATCGTCGGCTCGCCGCCCGAGAACTGCACCGACATCTGCCGGCGCGGCTTGATCGTGATGGCGTTGTCGAGCATCGTCTTGATGTCTTCCCACGACAGCTCGTGGACGAAGCCGACCTGGTTGGCGTCCATGAAGCAGGGGTCGCACATCATGTTGCAGCGGTTGGTCAGGTCGATCGTCAGGACCGAGCCGCGGCCGTACTTGATCGTGCTGGTGCCGTGATTGTGGAGCTTCTCGTCGTTGTGGGCGCGGATGTCGCGGCCCGGGAACGACTCCTCGAGGTGCTTGAAGAACGCCGGTGTCCATCGCCATCACGTCCTCGAAGTGGCCGTGCAGCGGGCAATCCTTGACCATCAGGATCTTGCCGTCGCGCTCGATGATGGTGGCCTTGATCTCGCCGACCTTCTCGTTGAGCAGGATCTTGTAGTCGCGCTTGCCGTCGAGGATCTCCTGGCGCGCCTCGCGCACGCAGGTCGGGCAGAGCGAGTCGGTCTCGCGCGGCCAGCCGAGCGGCGGCTTGACCTTCTGCCAGGACTTCTGGAGCGGCTTGTCGGACCACTTCGGCGTGAAGGGCTCGGCTCGGCTTGATGCTGTTCATCGCGTCGAACACGGCCCAGGCGCCCCGGGCCACCAGCGTGAGACCCCTTCTCGACGTACTTGATCGGCTTGTGCATATCGCCTCCAGAACCTCCACTTTCGAAAGGACCCCGGCCAGGCGCGGGGATCCACGCGCAAGGATATAGAAGCGGTCCGGACCGGGCACCAAGATTCGGGCGGACGGGCGCACGGCGGGGTGAACGGGCGGATAGAGCGGCGGGCTGGCTGTCGACGGTAAGTCGCTGTGCGCGCAACGAGTTACCGGCTCCTGAGAGGTGCCCGAACGGACGCGGGACGGCACGGTCTTCTTACTCGATTGACGTCGCGGGTAGCGTCGACGGGAGGTCCTTCGGCACGAGCTTGCAGCGGACCACCGCGGTGGTGAACTCGCGCGTGATGCGGTTGGCCAACGACCGCAGCCGCCGGATCGGCACCGCCTCGAACGAGGCGAGCCGAAAGGGGCTGTCGGCGACAATTCGTTCGAAGCGCCGAATCGTGATCTTGTTGAGCCCGCTCTCGGCAATCGAACGCGCGCCATCCGTCTTGTGGAGCGACCGCCACTGGACCAGCGCGTCCTCGGAGAGCAACAGGTGGGCGTAGGGGAACACGGAAAAGAGGTGGCCGCCGAGCGGGTGATACCAGGTCGGACCGAAGGTGGCGAGGACACAGCCGGTCGGCTCGAGCAGGCCTCGCATCTTGACGAGAATCGCCGCCGGATCGGCGAAGTGCTCGAACGAATCCACCGATAGGATCACATCGACAGGTTGGCTCCAGTCCGTTCCGAAGTGGCAGCGGCCGGCGACGCCGCGGCTCTCGGCGAGCGCCGCCGCGGCGCGGATCCACTTCTGATACAGGTCGAGGCCGACGACATGGCGCGCACCGCGCTCGGCGAGCTCGACCGCCTCAGTGCCGCGCCCGCATCCAAAGTCGAGAACGCGCTTTCCTTCGATCTCGTCCCAGATCCCGGTCCCGAACAACGTCTCCAGCTTGCTCTTCTGCCGGTACGCGGTCGCCACGTCAGGAAAGGCGCTCACGGTGCCGTTTCGACTGACGAAGGTCAGCAGCTGGGTTCCCAGTCTTCCGCCAATCAATCCCATCTGTACCCCGCCGCCGCGGTGCGAAAATGGTGCCGGGGAGAGCTCAGCAGGTTTCTGAAGTGGGATCGCCGTCTGCGCATCGGTGGGGCGAGTGCGGCTGAGGCTCGCTCCCGCGCATGGTGCCCGGCGGCTGTGTTTGGATTTCAAACGACCGCGGTCACTTCTCCACAGCAACCCGCCACTGCTGGCGCCGCGGGGTGGAAGCCAGACTCAGCGGTCGCCGGCCGGGGTCACGCGCTTCGAATGCCAGAAGAGGCGCGCGCCGAGCAGGATCGCGAGCACCGCCGCGTAGTATACCGGCGACCCGATGATGACCTTGACCTTCCAAAGGTAGTGCAGCACTGCGAAGACCGCGCTGACGTAGATCAGCCGGTGCAGCGCCTGCCACCGCCGGCCGAGGCGCCGGATCGCGGCTCGGGTCGAGGTCGCGGCCAGCGGGGCCATGGTCACGAAGGCGATGAAGCCGAGCGTGATGAACGGCCGCTTGGCGACGTCCGCGAGCAGCGCGCCGAAGGCCAGCGACAGGTCGAGCACCAGATAGGTCAGCAGGTGCGCGGTCGCATAGAAGAACGCGAACAGCCCGAGCATCCGGCGGTACTGGATGATCCGGTTCCAGCCGGTCAGGCGCCGGACGGGCGTCACGCTCAGCGTGATGAGGAGAAAACGCAGCGCCCAGATGCCGGTCTCGAGCTGCAGCGTCTCGGCGGGGTTGACCCCCAGATCGCCGCCGAACCCGCGCCACACGAGCCGGCCCGCCGGGACCAGCGCCGCGAGGAAGACGGCCGGCGCGATCGCCTTCCGCATCCGGGGTCAGTAGTTCTTCCGGAGATCCATGCCGGCGTAGAGCGACGCGACCTGATCGCCGTAGCCGTTGAAGATCAGCGTCTTGTGATTCTTGAAGAAGCCGGGGATGCGGCGCTCGGTGGCCTGGCTCCAGCGCGGGTGATCGACATCCGGATTGACGTTGGAGTAGAAGCCGTATTCGCCCGGGGCGGCGCTCTGCCACGCCGTCCGCGGCTGCCGATCGACGAAGCGGATCCGGACGATCGACTTGATGCTCTTGAACCCGTACTTCCAGGGCACGACCAGCCGGATCGGGGCGCCCTGCTGGTTCGTCAGGGTCTTGCCGTACATTCCGACCGCCAGGATCGTCAACGGATGCATCGCTTCGTCCAGGCGCAGCCCCTCGGTGTACGGCCAGTCGAGCGAGGGGCTCTGCTGCCCGGGCATCTCGGTCGGGCGCAGCAGCGTGGTGAACTCGACGAAGGTCGCCTTGGCGGTCGGCTCGGCGCGGCGGATGACATCGGCCAGCGGCACGCCAATCCACGGAATCACCATCGACCACCCCTCGACGCAGCGCAGCCGGTAGATCCGTTCCTCGAGCGCCAGCGGCCTGATCACATCCTCGAGGTGATAGTCTGCCGGCTTGCCGCAGTGGCCGTCGACTTTGACCCGCCACGGGCTGGTCCTGAGCGTCCCGGCGTAGCGCTTCGGGTCCCCCTTGCCGGTCCCGAACTCGTAGAAGTTGTTGTAGCCCGTGATCTCGTCGAACGTATTCAGCTTCTCGTCGGTCGCGACCGCGCGCGGCTTGTAGTCCGACAGCGGCGCCTGCGCGACGGACAGCGGGCCGCCATCACCGGCGGCGGCGGACGCCTCCTCCCCCGCGCAGCCGGCGATGAGCGGCACGGCCGCGGCAACGGCGGCGCCGCCAGCCAGACGCATGAAGTCACGCCGCCGCAGGTAGATCTGCTCGTCCGTAATCTCCGCCGCGGGCGTCGCCGGCCTTCTCCTGATCAGCACTGTCCCATCAAATTACCACCCTTCGCCGCGCCCGGCCAGCCAGGCCGTCCGCGCACGGACCTCGTCCGGCCGACGCTGCGGCTGGGCCGGCGGCGCTTCCCTCCGCGGCTTGCCCGCCGCTAGAATGCAGGCATGCGCAGCGAGCCGCCCGATCCCAACTGGCCACGCCTTCTCGGCCTCGCGGTCCACGAACTCCGGACGCCGATCAGCGTCGGCTCCGGGTACCTCCGCATGCTCGTCTCCAGTTCGGACGGCACGCTGACCGACCGGCAGCAGCAGTTCATCGCCGAATCGCAAAAAGCGTGGGCGCGCATGACCACGCTGGCCGAGGAAATGAGCATCCTCTCCCAGCTCGAAGCCGGCAGCTACCGGCTGGACCGCCAGGCGAACGACCTGCGCAGGGTTCTCGCCGAGGCCATCGAGGCGATGCCGCCGAGCGCGGACGCTCCCGTGGACGTGCGCCTCACCGGCGACGACGTATCCGCGCCAGTCGAGGCGGACGGGGCGCGGCTGCGGGGGGCGCTGACGGCAGTGCTCGTCGCCCTGCGGCGCGAAGTGGTCACCAGCACGGAGCTGTTCGTGCAGCACAGCGCGCGGGAGCACCTCGGCAAGCCGGCGTTCTGGATCGCGATTGGCGAAGCGGAGCACGTCGGCGCACTCGCCGCCGCCGGCGCGGACAGCCTCGCCACGTTCGACGAGTGGCGCGGCGGCTCGGGACTGAAGCTGGCGATCGCCCGCCGCGTCGTCAACGGCCATGACGGCTCGATGTGGTCCCCGGCCGACGGCACCAAGGCGGGGGCGGTCATCGTCCTGCCGCGCTCGCCGGGTCACTGAGAAGGGCATCGGCCAGACGGCCCCTGGACCACCGGGAGTATGACGCCGCGGACGCGGGCCGCTCGAACCCGTGTATAGTCTGCAGCCACCATGCCTCCTCTTCAGCCGCCGATGCAGCACTGGGAGACAGCCGAGATCGAGCGCAGCGCCGTCGAAGCGCGCCTCACGAGCGACGCCGCGCTCCGCGTGTCCGGCCGGACCCTGGCCCGGTATGCGCGTCCTCCCGCCGAGACGCCGTATCCGCTGGAGTACGCATACCACCTGCTTGGCCCGGACGTCGCCGGGCTCCGGATCGTCGACTATGGGTGCGGGTCGGGAGCCAACGCCATCCACCTGGCCCATCGCGGGGCGCACGTCTGGGGCGTCGACATCTCAGAAAAGCTGGTCCGGCTGGCCGCCCGCCGGATGACGCTCAATGACCGGGCCGGCGAAGCCCAGTTCATCGTCGGGTCGGCGCACGACCTGCCGTTTCCCGATGGCACGATCGATATCGTGTTCGGGATTGCCATCCTGCATCATCTCGATTTGAAGCTCGCCTCGCGTGAAATCCGGCGGGTGCTGCGGCCCGGCGGCCGCGCCATCTTCCAGGAGCCGGTGCGCAATTCGGCGGCGGTGCGATTCGTGCGGTCGCTCATTCCCTACCGGGCGCCGGATATCTCTCCGTTCGAACGGCCGCTGACCGACCGCGAGCTCGGCGAGTTCGCCGAGTCGTTCTCGTCGATGCGCCAGCGCGCCTTCACCCTGCCGCACGTGCAGCTCGGACAGGTTCTACCGTTCATGAAAAAACAGGTGGCGGCGCTGTACCGCAGCGATCGGGCCGTGCTGCAGCTGCTCCCGGCGCTCAGCTACTACGCGGGCATCCGAGTCATCGAACTGACGCGTTGATCACACCAGGTCGCCGCTCCGGCCGAGGTCCGGCCGAGGCGGCGGTCGAGAGGCGCGCCGCCGGCCAGCCCGCCGCGACACCTCTGTGCCATCCGCGCTCGTCCGTGGAATTCGCGGCTGTAGACAGGCCCACCAGGGAGTGTATGGAGCTCGAACTACCCCGCGCCTCGCGATGGCTGCCTATTTGATGACCGCAGTGGCGGTGGCAGACCCGGCCGCTCCCTGGTCATCCGTGACCGTCAGCACGATCGGGTACTGCCCGGCGGCCGGGTAGGCGTGCGACGGCGCCACACCGCTGCCCGTCACGGCGGTGAGAATCGTCGAATCCCGCTCGGTCTGACCCGGCCGCGCCGTGAAGTAGGTGCCGGCGCTCAGGACCAGCTGATCCCACAGGACGCCGTCCTCGCGCTGCTGCACCCGGATCGTCTGCACGCCGGACGTGGCGAAATAGACCGGCGTGCCGAGCTTCCCGTAGCCGTCGTCGTTCCACCCCCACCCCGACACGCCGGCGCCGCTCCCGTTCTCGAGAATGACGATCGACGCCGCCGTCGTGCCGATGCGGTTGACGGCCGTCCCGGAGGACGTGACCGCGCCGCTGAACTGCACGAACATCGAATCGTTGCTGTAGGCGTCCCCCTGCGCCTGCATCCGGAACCAGACGTGATAGGGGACGCCGGCCGCGGCGTAGAAGCGGATGTCCACATAGCTCGACGGCGACGCGGCCGCGCTCGTCGCCTTGGCGGCTCCCTTGTCGGCGTTGACCAGCGCGACGCCGCCCGCCGCCCCCGCCTGCGACGCCCGCGTCCAGGCCGGGCCGACGACGGTCACCGCCGACGTGTCGGCGGCGGTGACGAGGATCTCGTCGCCGAACGTCCACCGATAGGCGGCAATCGCTCCGTCCGGATCCGAGGAGCCGCTGCCGTCCACCGTCAGAGCGCTGCCCTTCGTGCCGCTGTACGGCCCGCCCGCATTCGCTGCCGGCGGCACATTCGCCGGCGGGGTGGAGCCGGACGCCGAGCCGATGGTGGCCGTGCCCCAGGCGGAGGCGGTGGCGCCCTTGTTGTCCGTCACGGTCAGCAGAATCGGGTACTGCCCCGCCGCCGGATAGGTGTGCGCCGTGACGATGCCGCTGCCTTCGATGTGCGGGAGAATCGTCGAGTCCCCCCGGGTCAGGCCGGGCCGCGCCGTGAAGTAGGTGCCGGCGCTCAGGACCAGCTGATCCCACAGGACGCCGTCCTCGCGCTGCTGCACCCGGATTGTCTGCACCCCGGAGGTCGCGAAATAGACCGGCGTCCCGAGCGTCCCGTAACCATCGTCGTTCCAGCCCCAGCCCGACTCGCCGGCCCCCTTTCCGTTCTCGAGGATGACGATCGATGCCGCGGTCGTACCGATGCGGTTGAGGGGCGTCCCGGAGGCCGTGACGGCGCCGCTGAACTGCACGAACATCGAATCGTTGTTGTACGAGTCCCCCTGCGCCTGCATCCGGAACCAGACGTGATAGGGGACGCCGGCGGCGGCGTAGAAGCGCACGTCGACGTAGCTCGACGGCGACGCCGCGGCGCTCGAGGCCTTGGCGGCTCCCTTGTCCGCGTTGACCAGCGCCACGCCGCCCGCCGCCCCGGCCTGCGACGCCCGCGTCCATGCCGAGCCGACGATCGTCACCGCCGACGTCTCGGCGGCGGTGACGAGAATCTCGTCGCCGAACCGCCACTGGTAGCCGGCAATCGATCCGTCCGAATCCGAGGAGCCGCTGCCGTCCACCGTCAGGGCGCTGCCCTTGGTGCCGCTATACGGTCCGCCCGCGTTCGCGACCGGCGGCGCATTCGTCGGCGCCGGGGGCGGCGGGGGCGGCGGGGGCGGCGACCCGGCGCCGCCGCCCCCCGTGGCCGCATCAACGGCAGCGATATCAGCGCCGGGCACGCTGCCGCCGGCGCCGGCCTTGTAGAACACGCTGGTCGTCAGCAGGCGGTAATCATCGGCAGCGGCGTTCACGAACGAGGCATCCCACTGAGCGACGCTCGGAAAGCTGTTCGGTACGGGTACAGCGAGGCCGTGCCCCCCGCCAGGACGTTGTTCGTGACGACGCCGCCCGGGAAATACATATCGATCGAGTAGCTTCCCGGCCGGCCATTCGCGCCATTGAGGCCGTAGGTGTTGTGGCGGGAAATATTGTTCGTGTAGACGAAGCCGGTCATTTGGGGACTGCCGTACGCGTACAGCACCGTGCTGTTGGCCGCGATGATGGTATTCCTGTCGATGACGACGTCCGCCGGCCCTTCCCCGACAAGGATCACCTTGGCGCTGTTGCCTCCCCATCTGGTCGCGTCGATGTCGTAGAAGAGATTGTTGCGGACGGTGACGCGGCGGGTCTGCTCGCTGGTGTTGGTCGAGTCGTAGCCGACGACCTGCAGGGCACCGGCGGCGTGCCGGACGATGTTGTTCGTGATCGTGACGTCGCGCACGCGCGTCCAGGGAGCGCCGCCGCTCTGATTCCGGGGTGTCAGCACCAGCGCGTAGCCGAACTGTCCCGCCGCCCAGATGTTCTCGAAGACATTGCCGTCGATGACGACCTGCTGCGCGTTCTTCAGCTCGAGGAGATTCTTCACGGCCCACAACGTCGCGGCGCCAGGTGTTCCGCCCGTTTCGCCGGAACCGCTATAGGCGAACGACGTCACCGGCCCGGCGGTCTCCAGATATTTGGCCTCGGCCCCCGCCGCCGTGCCCCGGTAGATGCGGTACTTCTCCGCGCCTGGTACCGCGCTCCACGAAATCGTCGCCGCCGTGCCGCCGGACACGCCGACGCTCACTTCCGTCGAGGGGAGGGAAACCACCGTTCGGGTATCGGTGTAGAGCAGCGCGACGACCTTGAAGTAGTGCGTCCCGGCCGAGAGTGCGCCGCCGGCCGAGGAGGCCGTCGCCCGCGGCGAGGCCGGTGCCGCAAGGATGGCCCCCTGCCACGCCAGCGGCTTGAAGAAATGGTTGCCGCGGATCTCGACGCCCGTCGCCACCAGCTGGGACACGGCCGGGTCCGAGCCACCGAATAGCACGTTCTCGCCCGCGGCCTCGAGGTAGTTGTTGACGATCCGGAAGGGGCCGGCGCCGTTGTAGCTGGCGATCGCCTGGGAATCCGCATTCACCGCCTTGATGTCCGAAATATAGCTGTCGAGGACATCGGTGCGGACGCTGTTCAGCGAAATGCCGCGCTTCATCCCCCGGTATTGATCGCCATGGGCATACACCCGGTCGATGACGATGTCGTGGGCGGGGGTGGCGGTCGTGTCGTCGCCGATCGCAATCAGCGTCTCGAAGCCGAGGTTCGCGGCGCCGTCGATGTTGAGGAACCGCAGCGCGTAGTGGTGGGCGCCCGGATCCGTGCGCAGCACCGGCGTCGTCTTGAGCGCGCCCCCCTGGCCGACGAGCCGCGGCAGCAGCGACAGCGAGGTGTTCGCCCCGGGCCGGCCGGTTGGCACCAGCCGGACGCCGCTCACCGGCAGGCTCGAGTCGGCGGCATCCGATCGGATGGTGATCCAGGCGGTCGAGGTGGGTTTGGCGCGCAGCACGAAAGGACCGACGAACGTTTCGCCGGCCCGAAGCAGAATCGTATCGCCGGGAGAGGCCGCATCAATCGCCGGCTGGAGACTCGCGTAGGCGCATCCGCTGGCGCAAACGTTCAACGTCGCCGCCGCCGCATTCGAAACCGCCGCCGCCATCACGCCACACACAAAAAGAAGAACACGCATCCGCACAGGCACACTCCAGAACTTCACAGGGTGGAACACCACACCCGTCCGCAACCACCCCGCCACCTCTTCCAAAGCACGCCGAATCAATGAGTTACGAAAAAGAACGGTCAGCCGTAGAGGGGCCGTGTAGGCTTTGATGACTCAAGCTTATGTAGTTATTACTGTCGATAGATGGAGGATCGGTGGGAGGCCTGGTAAATTAGGCATTCTCGAGATCCGACCAGGTGTCGTCTTATCCATCACACGTTTTCGATGACATTGAGCATTGATGATTCGGTGTTCTATAGCGTGACGTAAATTCCAAGGAAAAAAGGTCGTTTTATCTGTAATTTGTTCTCAGTAGAGGTGTTGCTGTCAGTCAATGGGTGGCTTACCCATAGCGCACCGGCTGCCGGCCGGGAGCGGGGGAGCCTGCGCAACAGCGGCTGGTTTTCATCCACACCATTCAAATGCCCTCACGAACGACACGACGATCCTGCATTGGGCCGGCGACAGTCGGAATCAGCGGAATTTGGCCGCCGACTTACAAGTCTGTCAGTCGCCCACTGCCGCGGCCTTGCCGTTCAGCTGTCAAGTCTTTCTGAATCAATAACTTGACAGGTCCATGCTGCCGGCACCCTGCTTGCGTTCACAGCGTTGCGCGCGGATTCCCGCGCTCGCGACGAACGAACCCTGGGGGCTGGGACGATGAGTGTGTATTCCGTGTGTCGCTGCTTCGGTCTGTCCGCCGTGTCCGTGGCGATCACGGCGGTGGGCGCGAGCGCCGCGACCGTCGCGGTCCGCGCCGGTGCGGATCTGCAGGCCGCGATCAACAGCGCCCAGCCCGGCGACGTCCTGATGCTCGACGCCGGCGCAACCTTTACGGGCAATTTCGTCCTCCCGGTGAAGTCGGGCGCCGAGTACATCACGATTCGCTCCGCCGCGGCCGATGCCAGCCTGCCCGGCCCCGGCGTTCGCATGACGCCCGCCTTTGCGTCGCTCCTGCCGAAAATCCGCTCGACCAACACCGCGCCGCCGCTCATCACCGCGGCCGGCGCACACCATTGGCGGCTGCAGTGGCTCGACTTCCCGGCCACCAGCCTCGGCTACGGCGAGATCATCCGCATCGGTGATGCCTCGTCGGCGCAGTCGACGCTGGCGCAGGTCCCGTACGAGTTCGATCTCGACAGACTCTACCTCCACGGCGATCCGCTCTATGGGCAGAAGCGCGGCATCGCGCTCAACGGCCGCAGCGTGACGATTCGCAATTCCTACATCTCGGACATCAAGGCGGTCGGCTTCGACTCCCAGGCCATCGGCGGCTGGAACGGCCCCGGCCCGTTCACCATCGAGAACAATTTCCTCGAGGCGGCCGGTGAGAATGTGCTGTTCGGCGGAGCGGACCCGACGATCCCGAATCTCGTGACCGAAAACATCGTCTTCCGGAACAATCAGGTGTCGAAGCCATTGACCTGGCGCGACCCGGTCATCCCGGCGCCGGCCGGCGTGGCCGCCACGTCGGCGGCAAGCGGCGGCACTCTCGCGGGAGGCACCTATGCCTACCGCATCGTCGCCAGACGTCCGGTCGGCGGCGGCACGATGGGGCGCTCGACGGCGTCGATGGAGATCTCGGTCGTGGTGCCGGCCGGTGCGACCGGCACGGCGCGATTGACCTGGACCCCGGTCGCTGATGCCACGGATACCGGATTTATGGGCGGGTGCCCGGGGCACTGACCCGGGTACTGGACGGTGACCGGGACGAGCTTCACCGACACCGGCACGGCCGGAAAGTCCGAAGCCGTACCGACGACCCCCGGCCCGACGTGGTCGGTCAAGAATCTGTTCGAGCTGAAGAACGCCCGCCACGTCCTCATCGAGAACAACCTGTTCGAGAACAACTGGGCGAACGCGCAGATGGGATACGCGATCCTGTTCACCCCCCGCAACCAGGACGGCGGCTGCCCGTGGTGCGGCCTCGAGGATGTCACCTTCCAGTTCAATGTCGTACGGACCGTCGCCGCCGGGGTCAACATCCTGGGCATGGACTCGCCCAACGTCAGTGCCCAGACCAATAACATCCGGGTCCTGAACAACCTGTTCTACAACATCACGACCGCGCTCGGTCGGATCCGGATGGTTCCTGCTCATCGGCGATGAGCCCAGGGACATCACGGTGGAGCACAACACGATCGACTTCGACGGCACCACCGCGGTCTACGCCTACGGCGGCACGGATACGAATCCACGAACGATCACCGGCTTCCGCTTCGCGAACAACGCCCTCCGCCACAACCAGTACGGCATCAACGGTGCCGGCTCCGCGACCGGCACCACGGCGCTGGCGGCATATTTCCCCGGCGCGGTGGTTCAGGGCAACTGGCTGCAGGGAGGCACCGCGTCGCGGTACCCGGCAGGAAATTTCTTCAGCGGCACGTTCGCGGCGGCCTTCGTGAATCCGGCTGCCTCGGATTATCGGCCGGCGGCGGGAAGCGTGCTCCTCACCGGCTCGACCGACGGAGCGCCGATCGGCGCTGACGCCGCGGGGTTGATGAGCCGCGTCACGCTGCCGAGCGGGCCGGCGTCGCTGGCCGGCCCGAGCCGGCCGGGCGGGGTCCACATCATCCACTGACCCGGCGCGCTGCCCCGGCACAGGGTCCCGGCGACCGCCGGCGGAGCCCTTCGCGGTCAATCGTCAGCGCAGCCGCGTGCCGAGCGCCGCGGCGAGCGCCGCGATATCGGCCCCGGCATCACCGCCGCCGGCGGCGCTCCCCCTGGCGGCGCTGCCCGGCTTCAGGCGGAAATCTCCGCGCGCCATGTCGGCGAAGCCGTCGTCGAACGCCGCGGCGCTGATGAACTGATTACCGCCGGGGTAGCGGTCCGCCGCCCCGCCGGCGATGGTGTTGGAGCGGAAGATCGCATCAGGAAAGTAGGCGGCCAGGGTCGCATTGCCAATCGCCAGGTCGGATCCGATCACGCCGAATTGATTGTGGCGGATCAGATTGCTCTCGAAGACCAGCCCGCGGATCGGCGCCGGGGCGTCCCGAACGCCGCCATATGCCGAGATGATGTTCCCGCTGTGCACGACGGTGTTGTGCTCGATGACGATCTGGGCCGGAGCATTCCCGACGAGCAGGAACACGCCCGAGCCGTCCCACCTCTCCGCATCGATGTCGTCGAACAGATTGCCGGCCACCGTGACGCGGCGGGTGGAGCCGCTGGGATGGTTGGTATCCTCTCCCGTGAGCGAAAGCGCTCCGCCGGCATGGCGGACGACGTTGCGGCGGATCGTGACATCCTCGACCGCCGCCCACGGAGCGGCGCCGTCCTGATTGCGCGGGGTCAGGAGAATCGCATAGCCGGCCTGTCCGTCCCGCCAGACGTTTTCCATCACGTTCCCCTCGACGAGCACGCGCTTCGCGTTCTTCAGCTCGAAGAGGTTCTTGACCTGCCAGCCGGCGGTCCGCCACGCGATCGGCTTGGTCAGATAGTTCCGGCGGAACACGATGTCGCCGGCCACCAGCCCGGAGATGGCGGGATCCGCGCCGCCGAACAGGACGTTCTCGCCGGCGGCTTCGAGATAATTGTTCTCAATCGTATAAGGGCCGGGTCCGTTCCAGCCGGCGATCGCCTGGGAGTCCTGCCCCTGGGCCTTGATGTCGGCGATGTAGGAATTGATGATCGAGGTCGACGCGCTGTTGAGGGCGATGGCGCGCTTCTGGCCAAGCACCGGATCGCCGTGGATGTAGCAGCGATCGACGATCAGATGATGGGGGACGGAGGACAGCGTGTTCTGCGCCGCGCCGCCGTCGCCAAGCGCGAGGATGTCGCCGCCGGCGTCACCGCTCGCGCCCAGTTCGAGCAGCTGCAGCCGCCAGTGATGCGCGTTCGGCGCGGTGCGGATTACGGGGCCGCGCCCGGGCGAGCGCAGGGATGCCAGGCTGACGGCGTGGACGGGCAGAACCCGCTGGCCGGCGCGCGGCTGGCGGGCATCTGGCGCGGTCTGCAGGGTGATGAACAGGTCGCCGTCGCGCGACGGCAACAGGAAGTTGCCGACATAGACGGCGCCCGGCGCCAGCGAAATCGTGTCGCCGGGGCGCGCCCGATCGAGGGCGGCCTGCAAGTCACCACCGGCCGGGACAGTAATGACCTCCGCGGCGTCCGGGTGGGACAGCCACGCCGTCAGGACCGCGCCAACCACCAACCCTGCGGCGGCCAGCGACCGGATGCGAGCGGGGAACGTCATCATTATGGTGGCGGCTCGAGACGGGGGAAAAGCGCGCCGACGTCGAAGCGGAAAAGCCGGGTCGGCGCCCCCGCGACGTGGGCGCGAAAGGCAGGATGGGGATCAGGCGGCCCGACGAACCGCCGCCGCGAGGCCGATGAGCGCCGTTCCGACGAGTACCATGGCCGCCTCGTCACGGATGCCCGGGGCGGGCATACCGACGCCCTGCACCGCCATCGGCGCCGCTGTCCGCTCACGGGTTTCGTCCACAACCGGAGGACGGCCGGCCGCAGACACGGCACCCGCTATCATGAGGACCGCGAACATCAGCAACACTACCCTGCGCATAACCTTTGACCTCTGACGCCGAACCACTGACGCCGACTGTGCCCGCCAGGCCGGGCGTGAATCACTTGCCGGCGCCCCGATCAGGCGGCCGACACTGTAGTCGTTACAAGGCATGTGCCGTACACAGCTGATCAGCAAGTGCCCATTTCACCTACACATATACGCATGAGTTTCCGCGCCCACCAATGCGGTGGAATAACTTTGCTCAAGTTGCCCCAATTTGTGGGAGGCGTAAGGCTGTTGAGGTACAACTCTTGTATGCTTGCTGTATCCGTGTTGCTTCCGTATCACCCGAATTACCCACCGGCCCCGTCACGCGCCGGCGCCAAGCCCTTGTCAGGGAGATAGATGAAGAACCCTTACGTCGCGATTGTCGATGACGATTCGTCGTTTGCCGCATTACCTCCGCACGTTCCTTTCGTTGCGCGGCTATGAAGCCCGGTGCTACACCCGCGGCGACGAGATGCTCGCCTCCATGAAGCAGACCGAGGCGCCGGACGTGATTCTGCTCGACGTGATGATGCCGGGCCTCGACGGCCTGGCGACGCTTCGGGCGCTCAAGGCGTCGCGGCCGGAAGCGCAGGTGATCATGCTGTCGGGACGCAATCAGGCGTCGACGATCGTCGAAGCGGTCCGGCTCGGTGCCGCCGACTACGTCGTGAAGCCCGATGATCCGGAGGGCTTGGGCGAGATCGCGCTCGATGTCGCGATCAAGAACGCCATCGAGAAGAACCGCCTGGTGTCCGAGCTGCTCGACCTGCGTCAGCAGCTCAGCGACGACGAGGATCGCGCGGTCTGGGGCAACAGCGAGAAGATGCGCGGCATCGCCGTCGGTGATCGAACAGGTGGCCGACAGCGACGTCACCGTCCTGATTCGCGGCGAGAGCGGCGTCGGCAAGGAACTGGTGTCCCGGGCGATCCACCAGCGCTCGACGCGCCGCAACCGCCCGTTCGTCAAGGTGAACTGCGCCGCCCTGCCGGCGGAGCTGCTCGAGAGCGAGCTGTTCGGCCACGAGCGGGGCGCCTTCACCGGCGCCGCGACGACGCGCATCGGCAAATTCGAGCAGGCGGACGCCGGCACGCTGATGCTGGACGAGATCGGCGAGATGAAGCCGGCGCTGCAGGCCAAGCTGCTGCACGTCCTGCAGGATGCCGAATTCACCAAACTCGGCAGCAACAAGCGCATCCAGGTCGATGTCCGGATCGTCGCGGCCACCAATCGCGACCTCGAAGCGATGATGCTCAGCGGGGACTTCCGCGAGGACCTTTATTACCGTCTCAAGGTCATCGAGCTGACGGTGCCGGCGCTGCGCGAGCGGCCCGACGAAGTCCCGACGCTCACCGATTTCTTCGTCGCGCGGTACTCCAGGAAGTACAACCGTCCGCTCAAGCCGATCTCCGCCGGAGCTGCGGCAGCTGTTCCTCCAGTACGACTGGCCGGGCAACATCCGCGAGCTGGAAAACATGATCAAGCGGGTCGTCATTCTCCAGGACGAGCAGCTGGTGGTGCGCGAGATTGAGCGGAACATGCAGCGGACGGCGGCGCTGCAGGTCGCGGCGGTCGCCCCGCTGCAGTTCGCGGCGGCGGCCGCGGTGCCGGTGTCAGCCGGGATGGGGGCATTTCCCGGCTGCGTTTCCGCCGCGCCGAACCCGACGCCGAGGCCGGCGAGGAGGCGGAGCCGGCTGAAGAAGGCGGCGGGTCGCTCGCCTCCGTCGCCAAGGCGGCCTCGATGAAGGCGGAGCGCGCGGCCATCGAGCAGACGCTCGGGCAGGTGCACTGGAACCGCCGCAAGGCCGCGCAGATCCTCGGCGTCAGCTACAAGACGCTGCTGAACAAGATCAAGGAGTGCGGTATCAGCCGCGACTGAGCCGTCGCCGCGCCGGAGGGGCTCCGCCCCTCCGGTCGCTCACCTCTCCCGCCGGTTCGCCAGAGCCGGCTCGGCTACACACACTGGGTATCCCGGTTCCACATTCACCTCCTGCATTGGTTCACAGCTCGGCCGTTCGACACGGAAAGCCGGTCGCTTTCCAAACAACGCGAAACATTTTCTCTTGTGGCATTCCCCTTGCTGAACCGTAAGGCGTGATCGACGTGTGGGTGATCCGTGCCTTCGGGGATATGTCATGACCAGCAGCCGCGACCTGTCCGCGCGCAGCACCGACGCCGGTGACGCCGACCGCCGGGCCGCACGGCCGGGACGCGTCGTCGGCGAGCTGCTCGGCACCAACGCCAAGATGCGGGAAGTCCGCGACCTCATCGATCGGGTCGCCGACACCGATGTGACGGTGCTCATCCGGGGTGAAAGCGGCACCGGCAAGGAGCTGGTCGCGCGCGCCATCCACGCCAGTCTCGCCGCGGCGGCAGCGGACCTTCGTCAAGGTGAACTGCGCGGCGCTGCCGACGGAGCTGCTCGAATCGGAGCTGTTCGGCTTCGAGCGCGGGGCGTTCACCGGGGCGATGCAGCAGAAGCCCGGCAAGTTCGAATTCGCGCACGAAGGGACGATGTTCCTCGACGAAATCAGCGAGATGCATACGCCGCTGCAGTCCAAGCTGCTGCAGGTGCTGCAGGACGGCGAGTTCGCGCGGCTCGGCGGCCGCGAGGACGTCCACGTCGACGTGCGGATCGTCGCGGCGACGAACCGCGACCTCGAGGTCGCGGTCGCCGACGGGCATTTCCGCGAGGACCTCTTTTTCCGGTTGAACGTGGTCTGCATCACGCTGCCGCCGCTGCGGCAGCGCCGGGACGAGATTCCGGTCCTCACCGAACGCTTCCTTCGGCAGTACGCGGAGCACTACAACAAGCCGCCGATCACGCTGTCGGCCGACACCGCGCGCCTGTTCGGCGCCTACGACTGGCCGGGCAACGTGCGGGAGCTCGAGAACCTGCTGAAGCGCGCGGTCGTGCTGGGGTCGGACGAGTCGATCCGCTGCGAGCTCGCCGACACCCTGGCCGGCCGGACGCCGCCACCGAGCGCGATTCCGGCGCTGCAGCCGCGTCCCGAGGTGGAGCACCACGCTCCGGCCATCGCTCGGGCCGCGCCGGTCGATCTCGCGGCGGCCTCGACGGTACCGGCCGGCTCGCTCAAGGATATCGCCCGACATGCGGCGCGCGAAGCCGAGCGCGCGCTGATCTACCGGACGCTCCAGCAGACCCGCTGGAACCGGCGCGAAGCCGCCGAGATCCTCGGCGTCAGCTATAAGGCGCTGCTCTACAAAATCAAGGAAGCGGAGCTCGATAAAGCATCGTGACTGGCGAATCCTTCCTTGACGAGAATTTCCGCGTGCTGACGTCCGAAGCCTTCGACTTCGTACTCAACAACGAGCTCAAGCGCGCCGTGCGCTCGCAGAATTTCCTGACGCTGGTGCACGTCGAGCCGACGATGCGGGGGCCGGTTGGAGCGCCCGAAGAACGCGACGCGGCGGTCCGGGAGATTGCCCGGCTGATCAGCCGGGAAGTCCGGGAAACCGATCTGCTGGCCCAGACCGCGAACGGCCGGCTGTCGCTCGTCCTGCTCGACGCCGACATGCCGAACTCGATGAATGTCATCGAACGGCTGATGTCGCGGCTCGACCACTATCAGTTCACGCAGCCGCTGGCGATTCAGGTCGGCGCGGCGTGCTGCCCGACCCACGGCGCCGACGTCGCGTCGCTCAAGCGCGCCGCCGAGAGCCGACCAGTCCATCCCCGTCGCGACGCCCGCGGCAACGCGTCGAACGCTTAACGCCAGGTGAGTGTCATGAACATTACCCGCTCTGCTCCGTTCTCCATCGCGATTCTGCTGAGCCTGGCGGCGACCGCCGCCGCGGCCGGGCAGGCGGCGCCCGCCGCCGCTGCCAGCGCCCCGGCCGCGCCGGCGGTGGCCGCGGCGGCGGTGGCGCCGGACTACCGGCTGGTGCCCGGCGACAAGCTCCGCATCGAGGTCTACAAGGATGCGCAGCTGTCGCAGTCGCTGCAGGTCCGGCCGGACGGCAAAATCACCCTGCCGCTCATCGGCGACATCACCGCCGAAGGGCGCACGTCGACGGAGCTGCGCGACGCGATCGTCACGCCGCTCAAGGAATACAACACCAACCCGGTCGTCACCGTCATCGTCGTCGAAACCGTCCCGCCGGTGTTTTACGTGATGGGCGAAGTCAACAGCCCGGGCACCTTCCCGATCAAGGGGCAGGTCTCGGCGGTCCAGGCGCTCGCCATGGCCGGGGGCTTCAAGGACTTCGCGAAGACGAAGAGCATCAGGATTCTGCGCAAGGGAACGGCCGGCACGCAGAGCATCGCCTTCAACTACAAGGATGCCGCCGAGGGCAAAGGCGCGCCGGTCTCCATCCTGCCGGGCGACACGATCATCGTGCCGTAGCGGTAGGTCGGGACCGAGTCAGACGAGACGAGAAAGCAGCCATGAAGACCGCCGCCACGTTTTTCCGCCGCGTTGCCGCCCGGACGGTCATGACCGCCGCCGCGCTGGCGCTGCTCATCGCGGCGCGCCCCGCCGCGGCCCAGGACATGACCGAGCTCGACACCGGCCGGACGCCGGGCCTGACCTTCACGCCCGGGATCAGCATCGGCGGGGCCTTCGACTCCAACGTCGCGCTCGCGGCGGTGTCGCCGACGCGCCGCCAGGCCCAGTCCGACCGGCTGGTGATCGCCGAGCCGTTCGCGCGCCTCGACTTCGTGGCCAAGCGCACCGAGTTCTCGACCGGGTATCAGGGCTACATCCGCCGCTATCAGCAGTTCGATCAGCTGAACGGCTTCGACCAGCACGGCTACGCCTCGCTGCGCCGCCTGGCCAGCAAGCGGGTCACCTTTGTCATGAGCGACAACTACGCGCGGGTGCCGACGACCGACGAAATCGAACTGAACGGCGTCCCGTTCTCGCGCACCGGCGCGCGCCGCAACGTCCTGTCGGGGAACGTCCAGGCCCGGCTGACGAAGTTCACCGATCTCTCGGTCAAATACGAGAACACCTGGGTCCGTTTCGACCGCACCGACTCGCTGCTGACCGGCGGTGATATCAACGGTGTCACCACCCGCCTCAGCCGGCGGGTCGACAAACGGGCGTCGGTCGGCGTCGAGTACGAGGCGCGCGTCGCCAGCCTCGACGAAGGCACCCGGCAGCTCACCTTCCACGATGTCGGCGGCACGGCCGAACTGGCGCTCGGTCCCCGGACCGCCGCCTCGCTCGGGGCCGGCTATTCCCTGCTCGACGACCGTTCGCGGCGTGAGACCCGCACCGGCCCGTATGTGCGCGCCGAGCTGACCCGGGACACCGAGCATGCCGTCGTCGGAGCGGCGTTCGAGCGGCGCTTCGTGCCCTCGTTCGGCTTCGGCGGCTCGAGCCAGAGCCAGCAGCTCCGCGGCTTCATCCGCATGCCGCTCAATCAGAACCGGATGTACGTCCAGGGCTCCGCGTCCTGGCGCCGCACCAACCCGTTCGTCGTCAACGAGCTCCCGCTGGATACGACGCTGCTGCGTTCGACGGTCGGCTATGCGGTCACCCGGCAGCTGCGGGTCGAGGGCTTCTACGCGTTTACGCGGCAGGACAGCCGGGTTGCCGGGGGCAAGGTCAACCGGCAGCGGCTCGGCGCCCAGGTCGTGATCGCCCAACCCATGAGGATCGAGTAATGGAAGAACAGGCATTTCATCCCCTGGACTATCTGTCGGTCGTGCGCCGGCGGAAATGGTGGCTGATCGTCCCGGCCGTCGTCGGCGTCGTCGCCGGCATCCTGCTGGCGGTGCTGTGGCCGAAGGACTACCTGTCGGAGGCCAAGATCGGCATCGCCGCGCCGACGCTGTCCCCTGAGCTGCTGCGCGGGGTCAGCTCGCTCGACCGCGAGGAACGCCAGCGGGCGATTTCCCAGCAGCTGCTCAGCCGGCAGGTGCTCGAACGGGTCGTCCGGGAGGAGCATCTCAACCCCGGCAAGCCGGTCGAGGACGTCGCTGGCTGGCTGCGCGGCAAGATCCTCGTCGTCGTCGACCAGCCGATCGGCCGGATGGAGAACAAGAACGGCCTCGACAGCTTCGACCTCGGCTACGTCGATCGCGATGCCGATCGCGCCCAGCGCATCACCAACCGGCTGGCCTACGTGTTCGTCGACGAGAACTCGAAGACGCGGACGAACCGGGCCGAGAATACGTCCGAGGTGCTCGGCCAGCAGCTCCAGGCCAGCCAGCAGCGGCTCACCGAGCTCGAGGGGCAGCTGCGCGTCAAGAAGGAGGCGAACATGGGGCGCCTCCCCGACCAGATCAACGCCAACATCGCGATGGTCAACGGCCTGCGCCAGTCGCTCGATTCGTACTCGATGCAGCTGCGCACCGAGCAGGATCGCCTCAACCAGCTGGAATCCCAGCTCGAAGAGATGCGCCGGGGAACCGGGACGGCGCCGCTGACGTCGTCGGCGGCGATGGCGGTGCACGCCTCCCAGACGCGGATCGCCGGCCTGCAGCAGGAGCTCGCCCAGGCGCGGGCGCTCGGCTACACCGACAAGCACCCGGAGATCGTCCGGCTGCAGGCGGAGATTGCGCAGGCGCAACGCGAGCTCGCCTCCATCAAGCAGCCGTCCGGCGCCGACGGCGACGCGCTGCTGACCGATCCGGTCTACCGCCAGCGGCTCGCCGACCGCGACGCGGTGCGGCTGCGGATCAATACGCTGCGCGCCCAGTCCTCGCAGGCGAGCAGCCAGATCGCCCAGTACCAGAGC
The DNA here is from genome assembly GCA_963750475.1 of uncultured Acidobacteriota bacterium. GTDB lineage: Bacteria > Acidobacteriota > Vicinamibacteria > Vicinamibacterales > 2-12-FULL-66-21 > JALZOC01. Next base: position 2,392,037 of record CAVVQQ010000002.1, on the reverse strand, counting down.
CGGGTCGAGGCGGCGCCGATGGTCGAGCAGGATCTGCAGGCGATTTCCCGCGACGTCGAGCTCGAGCGGGCGCGGTTCGCGGATGTGAAGAAGACCTACGACAACGCCCGCAGCGCCGAAGACTTCGCCCGCAAGCAGGGCGGCGAGCGGTTCAGCGTGCTCTATCCCGCCTATCCCGGTGTTCCGGCGTCGCCGTCGCAGCCGGTCAAGCTGCTGATCCTGCCGATCGTCATGGGGCTGGTCCTCGGCGTGATGATGGCGATTGGCCGTGAGTTCCTGGATCGCTCGGTGCACGATGCGCGGGCCTTGCAGAGCGAGTTCGACGTTCCGGTGCTCGGCGAGATTCCGAAGATTCACGGGGCCGCGTAAGCGGACCGCAGCAGACGAGAGGTTTCGATGAGCCGCATCCAAGACATCCTGAACAAGGCCGAGCGCGACGGGAATACCCGCCGCACCCGCGGCCTGTCGAACGAGGGGCTGATGTCCCCTCCGCCGGCCGCGCCGCGGCTCCAGCCGGCCGCCTTCGAGCCGGCGGCGGCGCCGCCGGCCTGGACGCCGGCCGCGACCGCGGCGGCGATCGAGCCGACCCAGACGGTGACGACCTCGACCCTCGATCCGCACCTGGTCGCGGCGCTGGCGCCGCACTCGCTCGCCGCCGAGCAGTACCGCTCGCTCCGGACCAGGCTGAAGAGCGCCGAAGCCGGACGCGCCGTCCGCACCATCGTCATCACCAGTCCCGCCAAGGGAGACGGCAAGAGCCTCACCGCCGCGAACCTGGCGCTGACCATGGCGCAGGAATTCCAGCAGCGGGTGCTGCTGATTGATGCCGACCTCCGCCGCCCGTCGGTGCACCAGCTGTTCGGCCTCGACAACACGATCGGCCTGACCGACGTCCTGATGGGCGGGGCCGAGCTCAATCAGGCCCTGGTCAACGTCGAGAATCATCACCTGACGCTGCTGCCGGCCGGCGCGATCCCGAATCACCCGGCGGAGCTGCTCGGCTCGGCGTCGATGCGGCGGGTGCTCGACACGCTCCGCACCCGTTTCGATCGCATCCTGATCGACATGCCGCCGGTGGCGCCGCTCGCCGACCTGCACATCGTCGCGCCGATGGCCGACGGCCTGCTGATGATCGTCCGGGCCGGCGTGACGCCGCGGCCGGCCATCGAGCGGGCGCTGGCCGGCCTCGACATGTCGAAGGTGCTCGGTCTGGTGCTCAATGAATCCGGCGGCAGCCCCGCCGACGCGGCGACGTACCACGACTACGGCTACGTCGCCGACTAAACGCGGAGGAGCAACGGAACCAGGGCCATGCAGCTGTTCAATCGCTATGTATCGACGCGAAGCCTGACGGTCTTCGGCGCCGAGCTGCTGCTCATCTTCGGCTCGGTGGCGTTTGCCGCCACCATGCAGGGCACCACCGACGTCGCCGCGAGCATCTGGAAGATCGGCCTCGTCACGGCGGTCTGCCAGCTGTGCCTGTACTACAACGATTTCTATGATCTGACGCTGGTCCACTCCCGGCGCGAGCTGGTCGTCCGCCTGCTCCAGGCGGTCGGCGCCGCGTCGATCGTGCTCGCCCTGCTCTATATCGCCGTGCCGTCGCTGATGATCGGCGACGGCATCTTCGTCTCGGCGCTGTTCGTCTTCGTCGTCGCCATCCTCGGCTGGCGGCTGCTCTTCACCCAGCTGACCGGGTCGCTGCGGATGCAGGAACGCATCCTCGTCGTCGGCACCGGCGAAACCGCCCGCAAGGTGGTGCGGCAGATTCTCGCCCAGCGGGAGTTTGCCTACCGCGTCGTCGGCTTCATCGACGACGATTCGGCGCGGATTGGCGAGCGCATCGTCAACCCGGGGATCATCGGCACGCCGGCCGACATCGCCGAGCTGATTGCCAAGCACCAGATCGACCGGATCATCGTCGGCCTCGCCGACCGGCGCGGCAAGCTGCCGGTCGAGGAGCTGCTGCGCGCGAAGATGATGGGGATCCGCGTCGAGGACGCGACCACCACCTACGAGCGGGTCACCGGCAAGATCCTGATTGACGATCTGCGGCCAAGCTGGTTGATCTTCTCGGACGGCTTCCGGGTCTCGCGGCTGGTCCGCTGGCTGAAGCGGAGCATCGACCTGGTGTTCTCGCTGGGTCTCGCCGTGCTGGCCTTCCCGGCGATGGTGCTGACGGCGCTGGCGGTGGCGATCGAGTCCGGCCGGCCGGTCCTCTACCGCCAGGAGCGCGTCGGCGAGAACGGCCGGACCTTCACGCTCTACAAGTTCCGATCGATGCGGCTCGACGCCGAGAAGGGCGGCCGGCCGCAGTGGGCGACCGCCGGCGACAGCCGGGTGACCCGCGTCGGCCGTCTGATCCGCAAGACCCGCCTCGATGAGCTGCCGCAGCTGTGGAACGTGGTGCGCGGGGACATGAGTTTCGTCGGGCCGAGGCCGGAGCGGCCCTACTTCGTCGCCGAGCTGGCGAAGGACATTCCCTTCTACCAGCAGCGCCACGCCGTCAAGCCGGGGCTGACCGGCTGGGCGCAGGTCAAATACCGGTACGGTTCGTCACTCGAAGACGCCATGGAAAAGCTGCGCTATGACCTCTACTACATCAAGCATCTGTCGATTTTCTTCGACCTGACGATCGTGTTCGATACCGTCAAGGTCGTCCTGTTCCGCAAGGGGGCCGAGTGAGCGTGCCGGATCAGACGCCCGGCCAGGACGGCGCCGGGACCTGGGCGCCCGGCCGCGAGCGCCAGCTCGTCACCGTCGCCCGCAACGTCTCCACCCGCTATCTGGCGATCATCGCCGAGACGGTCGTCGGCCTGGTCATGCTGCCCTTCAACCTCGCCCACCTCGGCACCGCGGAGTACGGCCTGTGGGTGCTGCTCGGTTCGATCACGGTGCACTTCTCGGTGCTCGATCTCGGCTACGGCGGAGCGCTCGTCAAGTTCATGGCGCAGTACCGCGCCCATCGCAATGCCCGGGCGCTCAACGAGATCGCCAGCACGCTGTTCTTCATCTTCTCGGGGATTGGCCTGATCGCCTACGGCGTGGCGGCGATCGTCGCCTTCAACCTCGGCCACCTGTTCCGGATCACTCCCGAGCAGGCGATCGTCGGCAAATGGATCCTGCTGATCATCGCGATTCACATCTCGATGAACTTCCCGTTCAGCGTCTACGGCGGCGTGATCTCGGGCTTCCAGCGCTACGACGCGAACAACATGGTCGCCATCGCCAGCAGCATTGCGGTGGCGGGCGTCAACGCCGCGGTGCTGCTCGCCGGCTACGGCCTCGTCGCCCTCGTCGCGGCGACCACCTGCGTGCGGATCATCGCGTATTTCATCTACCGGCAGAATGCCTACCGGATCTTTCCCGAGCTCGAGATCAGACTGTCGCTGTTCCGCCGCTCACGGCTGCGCGAGGTCACCGGCTTCAGCGTCTATTCGTCGATCATCGACTGGGCCAACAAGCTGAACTACCAGCTCGACGAGCTGGTCATCGGCGCGTTCATCGGCAGTTCGGCCGTCGCGGTGTGGGCGCCGGCCGAGCGGATCATCACCGGCACGCAGCGGCTGACCAATCAGCTGAACGGCGTGCTGTTTCCCGTCATTGTCGACAGCGACGCCTCCCAGCAGCAGAACCGCCTGCAGCAGATTCTGCTCCAGGGCACCCGGCTGTCGCTGGTCATGGTCGTCCCGATTGCCGCCGCCCTCATCCTGCTGGCCGATCCGCTCGTTCATGCGTGGCTCGGCCCGAAGAAGGCGCCGGCGATGGCCGGCGCCATTCCGGTCATTCAGATCCTGGCCATCGCGGTGGCGATCCGCGTCGGCAACGCGACCGGGAACACCATCCTGAAGGGGGCCGGCGAGCATCGGATGCTCGCCTTCGTCAATCTCGGCACCGGTCTGGCCAACCTGGCGATGAGCGTGCTCCTCATCCACCGCTTCGGACTCATCGGCGTCGCCGTCGGCACGCTCGTGCCGATTGCCTTCACGGCCGTGTTCATCCTCTACCCGGCCTCGTGCCGGCGCGTCGGGCTGCCGCTGCGGCGGGCCGTGACGGAATCGGTCCTCCCGGCGGTCTGGCCGGCCTTCGTGGTCGGGCTCGTGCTGGCCGGCACCCGGCTCATCTCATCCGGCACGCTTCTGGCTGTAGTGCTGCAGGCGGTCGGCGGCGGCGTCCTCTATCTGACGCTTTTCTACGCCGTAGCGATCGGGCGGCGCGATCGGGCGCTGTATACGGCGAAGGCGATGGAATTGATGGGGCGCCGGCTGGCCTCAGCCACGTAGCAGGGGCGAAACGGCGCGCCGGACGGCGCGGAGGGACATCAGACATGCGTGGAGTGATTCTGGCGGCGGGCAAGGGCTCACGGCTCAACGGTACGGCTGGCGAGTCGCCGAAATGCCTGGTCGAGGCGGGCGGCGTCACGCTCGTCGAACGGCAGATTCGCGCCCTCCGGCAGGCCGGCATCGACGAAATTACGGTTGTGGTCGGGTGCCAGGCGGATCGGGTCCGCCGGGCCTGTGGTCATGGAATTACCTATATTGAGAACTCCGACTACGCCAAGACCAACAGCATGTATTCTCTATGGATGGCCCGACCTCTGCTGTATGAGGGGTTCGTCGTCCTAAATTGTGACGTTCTCTTCCATTCTGACCTCCTGGATGATCTCTTGACTGCCCGCCATCCCAATGCGCTGCTGCTCGCCTACCGCGAAGCCGATCAGCCCCCCTTTGGGGACGAGGAGATGAAGGTCAGGGTCCGGGAGGGGCGTGTCGTGGAGATGTCCAAGACGATGAGTCCCGCCGACGCGGACGGCGAGAACCTCGGGATCGTCAAGTTCGGGCCAGAGGGGGCGCGCGAACTGGTCGACATCATGGATCGGCTGATCGCCGCGGGCGGCGTCCGCGACTGGGCGCCACGGGCGTTTGCCGAGTTCGCCGCGACGCGTCCGCTCCACGCCATCGGCACCCGCGGCCTGCCGTGGATTGAAATCGACTTCCCCGAGGACTACCAGCGGGCGGTGCGGGAGATCCTTCCCCTCATCGACGCCGACCGCCCGGCCGGGGCGGGATGGGCGTGGGATGGACGCACGGAGCGCCGGACGGCTGCTGAGCGACGGAGTGCAAGGCCGGCCGTCGGCCGGGCGGCGGCGCTCTTTGCCGACGTGTCATGAGACCGACGATCGTGCCCGCGCGCCCTCCTCAGGACGCGTCGCTACTGCCCGGCTCGCCGCCGGCCCAGCCGCCCCGTGTCGTCGCGATCGGCGGCGGCACCGGCCTGCCGAACGCGCTGCGCGGGCTCTGCCCCCTGCTCTACGGCGGCGATGACCGCGCCCGCGACCAGGCGCCCCGTGATCGCCTCGTCGCGATCGTCGCCACTTCCGACGACGGGGGGAGCTCGGGGAAGCTGCGCGCCGAGTTCAACATCATTCCGCCGGGTGACATCCGCAACTGCCTCGCCGCGATGTCGGACAACCACGCGCTCATCGCCGACATCTTCCAGTACCGCTTCGGCTCTGGCGACGGGCTGAATGGCCACACGCTCGGCAACCTGGTCCTGACGGCACTTGCCGACGTGATGAACGACTTTCCGCGCGCCGTCGAAATCGCCGCCCGCGTCGTCGGCGCCCACGGCACGGTGCTGCCGGCGACCAGCGAAGTGGTGACGCTCGTGGCGGAGTTCGAGGACGGACGGGTGCTGACCGGCGAATCGGCGATCGCGGCCGCCGGCGGCCGGATCGCGCGTGTCGCCCTGATTCCCGAGCGGCCGCGCTTCCTGCCGGAAACGATCGAAGTGATCCGGCGGGCGGATGTCATCGTCGCCGGCCCGGGCAGCCTGTATACCAGCATCCTGCCGCCGCTGCTCGTGCCGCAGGTGGCGGCGGCGATCCGGCGGGCGGATGCACTCCGGGTGCTGGTGGCGAACCTGATGACCGAGCCCGGCGAAACCGACGACTACAGCGTCCTCGAGCACGTCCTGACGATCGAGCGCCACCTCGGCAGCCAGCTGTTCGACTGCGTGATTTACAACACGGGACCGGTGCCGGAACCGCTGGCGGCGGCCTACGCCGCGCGGCGGTCGTTCCCGATCGTGACCGGCACGTTCGAGCTCAACGCCCTCGAGAAGCTTGGGATCGAGCCGGTCGGCGTCGCCCTCGTCTCGGAGCATCCGGCCGGGAAGATTCGCCATCATCCCGAACGCCTCGGTGCGGCGATCACCGAGCTCGGGGCGCGGCACTCCGGCCGGTCGCGCGCCAGGGCGGAAGCGGGAGGCCTCTGAGATGTACGAACGTTTTTACGAACTCCGCGAGCGGCCATTTGCGCTCAGCCCGGACCCCGACTACCTCTACCCCAGCCGGGTCCACCGCGAGGCGCTCGATTACCTGCGTTACGGCCTCGAGAGCCACGCCGGCTTCGTGGTGATAACCGGGGAGATCGGCTCCGGCAAGACGACGCTGCTGCAGACGCTGCTGCGCGGCCTCGACAGCCAGACGACCGTCGGCCGCATCGTCAACACGATGCTCGAGCCGCGCGAGCTGCTCGAAACGATCATGATCGACTTCGGGCTCGATCCGTCGGGGCGGAGCAAGCCGATCATGCTGCGCGACCTGGCGCAGTACCTGGTCGACCAGCGGCTCGCCGGGCGCCTGATCCTGCTGGTCATCGACGAGGCGCAGAACCTGAGCCTCGCCGCGCTCGAAGAGCTGCGGATGCTCTCCAACCTGGAGACGGAGAAGTCGAAGCTGCTGCAGATCGTCCTGGTCGGCCAGCCGAACCTCCGGGACAAGCTGGCCGCGCCGGAGCTCGAACAGCTGCGCCAGCGCATCACGGTCAGCTACCATCTGACCCCGCTCGACGCCGACGAAACGGCCAACTACATCAACCACCGTCTGCGCCGGGCCTCGACGGGGGCGCCACTGGAGTTCCCCCGAAACGTCACCGAGATCATCCACAACCGGAGCCGGGGGGTGCCGCGAATCATCAACGTCATCTGCGACGCGACGCTGGTTTTCGGCTACGCTGAGGAACGCCGCCAGATAGACTCCGGGCTGATGGCTGACGTCCTCGTCGAGCTCGAGGCGACGGGCGTGCTGCCGCAGGGACGTCCGGTCCCCGTCGGCGGCGGGGGCGACCTGCCCGTGCCGGCGCCGGCCCGCGCGGCGGCGTCGCCGGGCCGCCGCCGCCGGCGGCGATGCCGGCGGCGATGACACCGGCCGCGATGGCGCCGCCGGCGACGCTGGCCCAGGCCGAGGCACCGAGCGCGCTCCAGGCGTCGGCCCGAGCGATGCTGGAGGAGGCGCGGGCCCGCGCCGCGGCACTCGACCAGCGCGAGCACGCGATCAGCCAGCGGGAGCGCGAGCTGGCCGAACAGCGCCGGGTGCTGGCCGAGGAGTACCGGCTGCTGCGGACGCAGCGTCCGGCGGCGCCGGCCGCCGCCGGCAGCGCCGCCCCGCGCGCGGCGGCGCCGTCGGCTGTGCCGTTCGCGCCGGTGCGTCCGGAAACGGCATGGAGCCGCATCAAGCGGCTGATGATTGGCGCGACCCGGTCGGCCGTCGAAGAAAACTGATTGCAACCCGATCGAAAGATCACAACCGAGGAGCTGTTTGAATGTCCGCGCTCGCCGACACCCTGTTGAAGAAGATTGAGTCCCGGACCGCGCGCACTGGTGTCGTCGGACTCGGGTATGTCGGGCTGCCGCTCGCCGTCGAGCTCGCCCGGGCCGGCTTCCACGCCACCGGCATCGACCTCGACGAGCGCAAGGTCAGCGCCATCGCGGCCGGGCGCTCCTACATTCCGGACGTCGCCACTGCCGACGTGCAGTCGCTGACCCGGGCCGGACGGCTCGATGCGACGACCGACTTCGCCGTCGTCAAGGATCTCGACACGATCAACATCTGCGTGCCGACGCCGCTGCGCAAGACGAAGGACCCTGACATGTCGTACATCGTGTCGGCGGTTGAAGCCATCGCCAAGCACCTGCACGCCGGCATGCTCGATCGTCCTCGAGTCGACCACCTATCCCGGCACCACCGACGAAGTGGTCCAGCCGATGCTCGAAGCCACCGGCCTCACGCGCCGGCGTCGATTTCTTCATCGCCTTCTCGCCGGAGCGGGTCGATCCGGGCAACCCGAACTTCCAGACGCACAACGTCCCGAAGGTCGTCGGCGGCCTGACACCGGCCTGCGCCAGGCTCGCCGGCGCCCTCTACGGTTCGGCGATCGAGACGATCGTGCCGGTCAGCTCGACGCGCGTCGCCGAGATGGTGAAGCTGCTCGAGAACACGTTCCGCGCGGTCAACATCGGGCTGGTCAACGAGCTGGCGCTGATGTGCGACAAGATGAACATCGACGTCTGGGAAGTGGTCGACGCGGCGAAGACCAAGCCGTTCGGCTTCATGGCCTTCTATCCGGGCCCCGGGCTCGGCGGCCACTGCATCCCGATCGATCCGTTCTACCTGTCCTGGAAGGCCAAGCAGACCGGCTTCGACCCGCGCTTCATCGAGCTGGCCGGGCACATCAACGGCAACGATGCCGCACTACGTCGTCGACAAGATCGGCGAAGCGCTCAACACCAAGCGGAAGGCGATCAACGGCTCGAAGGTGCTCGTCGCCGGAATCGCCTACAAGCGGGACATCGACGACATGCGCGAATCGCCGGCCCTCGACGTCATGGGCCTGCTGCACGGCCGCGGCGCGATCGTCTCGTATGCCGACCCGTTCGTTCCCGAGCTGAAAGGGCGCGACTGGTCCGGCCGCGCCGACCTCAAGGCGGTGGATCTGGTGCGCGGGGCAATCGCGCAGTACGACTGCGTCGTGATCATCACGGACCACAAGTCGTTCGACTACGGCGCGCTCGCCGCCGAGGCGGACCTGGTGGTCGACACGCGCAATGCGATCAAGACCGCGCACCCGCACGTCTTCCGACTCGGCGCTCCGCATCCCGATCGCGACAAGGCCGGCGTCGTCACCACATAACGGCTGTGGCCAGCGGCTTGCAGAACCCCCGACCATGGATATGGTCGGGGTGTTCTGGGCCTCAACGTGCGTAATCCTCTACATCTATCTGGGTTACCCGCTGCTGCTCGCCGCCTGGGCGCGCATCTCCCCCCGACCGGTCCGCAAAATGACGCCCGGACCCGGTGCCCGGTGGCCGGCGATCACCATCGTGCTCGCTGCCCGCAATGAAGCCGCACGGCTGCCTTCGCGGCTGACGAATCTCCTCGAACTGCCCTACCCCGGCCGCCGCGACATCGTCGTGGTGTCGGACGGCTCGACCGATGGGACGAGCGACGCCGTCGGGGCCTTTGCGCGGATCCGCCAGATCGGCTCTGACACGCTCCGCCTCGTCGATGTGCCCTCGGGGGGAAAGCCGCTCGCACTCAACGCCGGCGTCGCGGCGGCGACGGGCGAGATCCTGGTGTTCGCGGACGCCCGGCAGAGGTTCGGACCTCAGGCGCTGGTCGAGCTGGTTGCGAATTTTCACGATGAGCGCGTTGGAGGCGTCACCGGAGAGCTCATCCTTGATTGCGAGAATACGGACAGCAGCTCGTCCGTAGGGGACGGCGTCGGGCTGTATTGGAAATACGAGAAGTGGCTGCGCCGGAACGAAAGCACCGTGTGGTCGACGCTCGGGGCCACTGGAGCCATCTATGCCCTGCGACGAACGCTCTGGAAGCCGCTGCCGGCCGAGACTCTGCTGGACGACGTCCTGGCGCCGATGCGGGCGGTGCTCCAGGGTTATCGGATTGTGTTCGAGGAGCAGGCCGTCGCCTACGACCGGGCGTCGGCCGACGCCGCCGCCGAGAGCCGCCGCAAGACCAGGACCCTCGCCGGGAACTACCAGATTCTCGCCCAGCAGCCGCGTCTTCTGATCCCCATCGCCAACCCTGTCTGGCTGCAGTACGTGTCCCACAAGGTCGGGCGCCTGCTGGTGCCGTGGGCGCTGGTCGTCACGCTGCTCTCGAGTGTGCTGCTGGCGCGCGTCCACTGGGTCTACGCTGCGGCACTAACTGTGCAGGTGGGTTTCTACGGATTGGCTGGGCTCGGCGCCTTCATGGAATGGCGCTCGTCGAGGAAACCTGGCGAATTCGAGGGAATTTCGGTTCCCTTGGGTAAAGGAGCCCGATAAATGGAGCACATCAATAAAATCGCCCGCGTCGCGTTTACCTTTATCATGATGAACTACGCGGCGGTGGCCGGGCTCGTGGCGCTGCGCCGCGGCCAGAGGGTGTGGAGATAATTTCCCTTTCTGGGAAAACCACGGTCCCCGGGACCAGGTAACACAACTGATGAGCGAGCGGCTCGCTTTCGGGTATGGCACCTCGGGGCATTCAGGCGACGCGCCGGCCAGGCTCAGCAGCCAGCCGGTAGATCCTTCACTCCCCGTCATCCCTGACGCTGTTTCGACACCCTCTCCCGCGCGTGCGGAGCGAGCCGATCCCGCGTTCATCGGACTGATGGTCTTCACGGGCCTCCTGTTCTTCCGACCCCAGGATCAGATACCCGCCCTCGAAGCGCTCCATCTCGCCGAGCTGTCGGCACTCGGCGCTCTGGGCGCGATGGCCTTCGGACGCCTGCGCCGCGGGCTGCCGATCGTCCGCATCAGCCTCGAACTCTGGGGCGTCATCCTGATGGGCGCGCTCATCCTCATGACCGCGCCGTTCTCGGTCTGGCCCGGCGGCGCGATCTCGACCTTCACCGAGATCTATTCGAAGATCATCCTGATATTCATCCTCATGGTGAACACCCTGACGTCGCGCAAGCGGATCGATCAGTTTCTGTGGCTGATCGTGCTCGCGTCCGGATATATCGGGCTGCGCGCGATGCTCGATTTCGCGAGAGGGACGAATCTCGTCGAGAATGGCCGCGTCCGCGGCTCGGTCGGCGGCATCTTCAAGAATCCCAACGATCTCGCGCTGAACATGGTCGCCATGATGCCGCTTGCCGCCGCGCTCGCGCTGCGGGCGACAACGCTGCTGCGCCGCGGCGGCGCCGTCCTCTGCGCGGTGCTGATGCTGGGGGCGACGGTCGTGTCGCAGTCCCGGAGCGGCACCATCGGCCTCGCCGTGATGACGATGGTGCTCGGCGGCCATCTGCTGCGCCGCAAGCCGGCCCTCGTCATGGCGGCCGTGCTGGCCATGGTCATGGCACTGCCGCTGGTGCCGTCTTCATACTGGCACCGACTCTCGAGCATCACCGACGAGAGCCAGGACGATACCGGCTCGCGGGAAGCGCGGCAGACGCTGCTTCGCGAGTCATACGCGGCGTTCCTGGCCCACCCGCTGACCGGGGTGGGCGCCGGCCAGTTCAAGAACTACAATCCGCAAGGCCGCGATCAGCCGTGGCGCGAGAGCCACAACATCGTGCTCCAGGTCGCGGCGGAGCTCGGCATCGGCGGCGTGATGGTGCTCGTCTTCCTGATCGGCCGGGCGATCATGGCCGGCGCGCAGACGCAGCGGCTGCTGCGCCGCGCGAGCGGTCGGCGCCGCGGCCGGGTTGCCGTTGCGCCCCGCAGCGATGGCCTGACGCCCGCAGAAGCAGACTGGTTTCAGGGTCACGCGGCCGCGATGACTGCGGCGCTGGCCGGCTGGTTCTTCTGTGCCTTGTTCGCGTCGGTCGCCTACAACTGGACCTTCTACTACCTCCTGGCCCTGGCGGCGGCGCCGCGCGACCTTCTGGTCGGCCGGCTGACCCCGCCGCGGGCGCGCAAAGCGGTGCGGGTCCGCGCCGCGGCGCTGCAGGAAGCGGGCGTATGACGGGCCTGCTCGGCACCGCGCTCAGCCGGATGCAGGACGTCGACACGCGGTTGAGCCGGCGATCGGGCCGACGCCGCATCCTCGTCGACGGCCGTACCCCGGTCAACTACACGATGGTCGCGCCGGTCGTTCAGGCGCTCCGCGCCGACCCGCGCGTCGACTTCTTCTTCACGGCCAGCGAAGAGCCGGAGCGGATGGCCGAGATCTATCACGAGGCGCGCGGCGTCCGCACCATCGATCCGCGCCGCGCCGCGCTGATGAAGTTCGACGCCTACGTGGCATCCGATTTCATGTGGGCGTCGCTGCCGCGCGGCACGTGCCGCATCCAGGTCTTCCATGGGGTCGGCGGGAAGTACGGCTTCGACGTTCCCGACACGTCGATGCGGGACTGGGATCGCCTGTTCTTCCCGAATCGGCGCCGGCTCCGCAACTTCATTGCCGCGGGGGCGATCGAGCCGGACAGCCCGGCCATCCGCCTGATCGGCATGCCCAAATCCGATTGCCTGGTCGACGGGACGTTCCGGCGCGACAACGTGCTGCGCGCGCTCGGGCTCGATCCAGCGGTTCCGTCGGTGCTCTACGCTCCGACCTGGTCTCCGGCCTCGTCATTGAACGCCATGGGCGAGGCGCTCGTCACGGCGCTGTTGAAGACACCGGTCAACGTCATCGTCAAGCTGCACGATCGCTCGCGCGACCTGCGGGAGCGGTATTCCGGCGGCGTCGACTGGGTGACGCGGCTCGCGCCGGTACTGGCGCCGGGCCGTGCGGTGATCGCCCCCGGGCACGACATCTCCCCCTATCTGGTGGCCGCCGACCTGATGATTACCGACCACAGCTCCGCGGGTTTCGAGTATCTGCTCCTCGACCGGCCGATCGTGCGCATCCATCGTCCGGCGCTCATCGAGCTGGCGGCGATTCATCCGGACTACGTGAACCTGCTGGCCTCGGTTGCCGAGTCGGTGGACGACGTGGCGGCGGCGGTCGCCGCGGTCGAGCGCGGCCTGGCCGATCCGTCCGCCCGGGGACGGGAGCGGGCCGCGACCGCGGCCGACCTCTTTCACGAGCCGGGCGGCGCCACCCGGCGTTCGGTCGATGCGCTCTACGAAGCGATCGAGCTCGACGCGGCGCCGGCGGCACTCGCGCGAACGGAGGCACGATGCCAGCCGTCAGCGTGATCATGCCGGCCTATAACGTCGCGCCGTATATTGCCGAAGCGATCGAGTCGGTGCTGGCCCAGACCTTCGACGATCTCGAACTGCTAATTGTCGACGACGGCGCCACCGACGGCAGCGGCGCGATCGCGCACACTTACGCCGGCCGCGATCCCCGGGTCCGCGTCATCCACCAGGACAACGCCGGAATTTCCGCGGCGAGGAACCACGCCCTGCGGCTCGCCCGCGGCGCGACCTTCGCGATTCTGGACAGCGACGATGCCTGGGATCCGCGCTATCTCGAGGCGCAGATGGCGATGCTCGAGGCCCGGCCCGATGTCGACATCGTGACCGGGAACGCCCGCTTTCTGGGCAGCCGCCTCGACGGACGCCCGGCCCGGCCCTGGCCCGATCCGCGGCCGTCGCCAACGCTGGCCGTCATGCTCGCGGACGAGACCGCCATCTTCATCATGTCGGTCTTCCGGCGCCGGGTCTACGACGCGATTGGCGGCTTCGACGAGACCATGCGCACCAACGAAGACTACGACTTCTGGCTGCGGGCGGCATGCGCCGGCTTCGTCTTCGCGCGCAACGACCGCCCGCTGGGACGCTATCGCCGGCGCGACGACAGCCTCTCGGCATCCGAGCAGCGCATGCTGCCGGGCATCCTTGCCGTCTACAGGAAAATCCGTCCTGCCGTCGCCGACCGCCCCGAATTGGCGATCGTCGATGCGCAGATCACGCGATTCGAGACCGAGTGCCTCGCCGCGGAGGCGCGGGGGGCGATCGAGACGGGGGACTTCGCCTCCGCAAGCCACCATCTCGCGGCGCTGCACCGCCGGCGCGGTGGCGCGTCGCTCAAGGTGGCGACGCTGATGGCGCGCTGGACGCCGACTTTCTTTCTGAGTCTCTATTCGGTCAGGCGGGCCCACCTGGCACTGAGCCGCCTGGCGAAACACCGGGTCGCCTGATCATGGCGGCGTTCAAATATTCGATCGTCATCGCCACCTACAAGCGCGCCGCGGATCTGCGCGACACGCTCGCCAGTCTGGCCACCCTGCAGCCCGACGGCCCGTGGGAAGTCATCGTCGTCGACAACAACTCGCCCGATCAAACGCGGCAGGTCGTCGAGGCGGCGATCCCGGGCTTCCCGGTGGAGCTCCGCTATCTCTTCGAGGCTGAGCAGGGCCGCAGTCCAGCGCTGAACGCCGGCATCCGGGCGGCCCGCGGCGAGATCATCGCGACCACGGACGACGACGTGCGAGTGCCGCCCGACTGGCTCAACCGCGCCGCGGCAGGCCTCGAGCAGCTGGGGTGCGATTACGTGGGCGGGAGAGTGCTGCCGATCTGGGGGGCGCCCCGCCCGGCGTGGATTCCCGACCATGGCGGCAAGCAATGGGCCGTCATTGCGCTGCTCGACTACGGTCCCGTCCCAATCGAGTTCGGAAACCGCGTCCCGCTCGGGGTGAACATGGCGTTCAAGCGCCAGGCCTTCGAGCGTGCGGGGGTGCTCGATCCCAAGACCGGACGCCGCGCCGGCACGCTGCTCGGGCAGGAAGTCCGTGAATGGTGCATCCGCGCCCGGGCGGCCGGCGTGAGAGGCTTCTACATTCCGGAGATGGTGCTCGAGCACATCATCCCGGCGGACCGACTCTGCAAGCGATACTTCAGGCGGTGGTTCTTCTGGCGCGGCATCAGCCGGGCGCTGCTCTATGCGCGCTCGGGTCTCGACATGGAAGCCCCTGAACAGACCACGCTCGACTTCGCCACGGTGCCCCACGTCGCCGGCGTGCCGCGGTATCTCTATCGCCGCGCCGCCGCCAATGCGCTCGGCTTCGTGACGTCGGCGCTGCGCCGCGATGCGGTCAAGGCCTTCGATCACGAAGTCTGGCTCTGGTTCTTCGCAGGAATCCTCAAACAGCGCTGGAAGGATTCGCGAGGCGCTCCCGCGGCGGCCGCGACCGCCAAATCAATCCGTTTCATCCCCGGGCCCGGTACCCGGCTCGTCCATCCTCAACCTCCGGGACGACCGCCAGACGGCCTCATCGGCGTTGGCACGAAGGTCGCTTCCCTATCTGCCGGATGACTTCCAAGACGTCGCAGGCGGCCGCCATTCCTCCCCCGAGCTCATCGGGAGAGGTCGCGGTGTCGGTCATCATGCCCGCCTACAACGTCGAGCCGTTCATCGACGCCGCGGTGGCGTCGGTGCGGGCCCAGACGTTCACCGACTGGGAGCTGCTGGTCGTGGACGATGGCTCCACCGACGGGACGACGTCGGTCGTGGAGCGGCACGCCCGCGCAGGACGCCCGTGTCCGATTGCTGCGTCAGGCCAATCGCGGCATCTCCGCGGCCCGCAACTTCGCCCTGCGCCAGTCGCGCGGCGCATTCGTGGCGATTCTCGACGGTGATGACGCCTGGACCCCTGCGTACCTCGCGCTGCAGATGGCCGTTCTGGCAGAGCGCCCGGAGATCGACATCGTGACCGGCAACGCCTGGTTCCTTGGCGGTCCGACCGACGGCCGGCCGGCCGTGCCGACGCCTGATATCCGCCCGGACCCCGATCTGCGAAGCCTGCTGCAGGACGAGACGTCGGTGTTCATCATGAGCGTGTTCCGGCGCCGGGTCGTGGAGGCGGTCGGCGGTTTCGACGAAGAATTTCGCAGCAACGAAGACTACGACCTGTGGATCCGCGCCGCGCTGGCGGGATTCAGGTTTGCCCGCAACGATACGCCGGCCGGTTATTACCGGCGCCGTGACGACAGCCTCTCGGCCGACGAACTGCGGATGCTGTCCGGCATCCTGCGGGTCTATGCCAAGACCCGCCCGGCCCTGGCGGATCGACCCGATGAACTGGCCATTCTCGACCGCCAGGTGGACCGGTTCGAGACCGAGCGCGTCGCCGCCGAGGCCCGGCAGGCCATCGAGACCGGCAATCGGACGGCCATCGCGCGGCTCGTCCCGGAGCTGCACCGGCGGCGCGGCGGCCTGCTGCTCTTCGCGGCCAGTGTGGCGGCGAGATGTTTTCCGACCGCGCTGACCCGCGCCTATCAGGCCCGGCGGGCGTGGTCCGGGCGCCACTGAGCCGCCTGGCCACCTCGGCTGGACTCTTGCATTAAGCTCTGCTGCTAGCGCCTGGAATGAGGGAGCGGGTCGCTCCTGTCGCGGCGCCGGAGGTAGTTCGTGTGAGCGTCGTGCGAAAGCTGACCAGAATCGTCCATGCGGTCGACCACGCCGTCGGGAGGCTGGGGCGGACCCGTCGCGTCCTCGTCGAGATGCGCACGCCCGTCTATCTCGCGGTGCTGGGCCCGATCTGCGAGGCCCTCCGCACGTTGCCGGATCTCGAGCTGTCGTGCACCAGCGAGTACCCAGACCGGATCCGTCCGCTGCTCGGGGACACGCCCTTCGTGACGCACGCCGCCGCCGAATGGCGCCGCTACGACCTGTATCTGAACGCCGATCCGTGGGCGGCGGCGCGGCTGCGGCGATGCGACCATCGGATCAATTTTTTTCATGGCGTTGCCGGCAAGTACGATCTCGACCGCCCGACGGGGCTGCCGCTCGGGTTCGAGTACTACGACCGGGTCGCCTTCATCAACCGCGATCGCATGGAGCGCTATCTCGACGCCGGGATTGTGACCGCGACGCAGGCCGCGCTCGTCGGCTATCCGAAACTGGATCGTCTTGCCGCGGGCGGCATCGACGGCGCCGCCGTGCGCGAGACGTTCGGTCTTGCCGGGACGAGGCCGACCGCTCTCTATGCGCCCACCTACTCGCCCGCGTCTTCGCTGCACCTTGCCGGCGAGCCGATCATCGCCGGCCTGCGCGACGCCGGCTTCAACGTCCTCGTCAAGCTGCACGACCGCTCGCTCGACCCGGATCCGCGCTACTCCGGACACGTCGACTGGCGCGCCCGGATGCGCGCCCTCGAACGCCCCGGCCAGGTGGTGTATGTCGAAGGCCCGGACGCCACTCCCTGTCTGGCCGCGGCCGACCTCATGGTGACGGATCACAGCTCCGTCGGGTTCGAGTACCTGGTGCTCGACCGGCCGCTGCTGGTGTTCGATGCGCCGGGGCTCGTCGAAGCCGCCCGGATCAACCCGGAGAAGGTGGCGCTGCTGCGAAGCGCCGCCCGGGTCGTCTCGACGGCGGCGGAGCTGGTCGAGGCGGCGGCGGCGGAACTGGCCGAGCCCGCCCGGCTGTCCGCCGAGCGGCTGCGGGTGGCCGGCGAGATGTTCCACGATCCGGGCGCCGCCACGGCACGGTCCGTTGCCCTCATCCGCGAGCTGCTCGAGCCCCGGCCCCGCCGCGGACCGGCGCCTGAGGCGGCCGTCGAACGGGCCGGAGAAGGACGCCTGTAATGGACGTCACCGTCCTCATCGCCACCTACAACCGGGCCGCGCTCCTCGACGAAACCCTGGCGTCGCTGGCCGCCATGCATGTCGACCCGGGGACGGCGTGGGATGTCATCATCATCGACAACAATTCCAGCGACGGCACGCGCCAGGTGGTCGAACGCCACATCCCGTGCTTCCCGGTGCGGCTGCAGTACCTCTTCGAAGGCCGGCAGGGGCGCTCGAGCGCCTTGAACGCCGGCATCGCCCGAGCGGAAGGACGCGTGCTCGCGTTCACGGACGACGACGTGAGAGTGGCTCGCGGATGGCTGGACGCCGGCTGCGGCCCGCTGCTGCAGGGAGATGCGTCGCTGGCGTACACGGGTGGGCCGGTGCGCCCGATTCTGGGAGGTTCCGCCGCCGCGGTGGCTCGACCTGTCGCGCGGCGACCTCTGGGGCACGATCGCGATTCAGGACCACGGCGCGGAGGCGTTCCTCTACGATTCGCGGCGGAAGGTGCCACTCGGCGCCAACATGGCGGCGCGGCGCGACCTGTTCGACCGCATCGGCGGGTTTCGCGCCGATCTGGGGCGGACCGGCGGCCGGCTGGTGCTCGGCCAGGAAGTCCCGGAGCTCCTGCTGCGGGCCCGCGGCGCGGGGCTGAGCGGCCTGTACGTGCCCGCCATGGAGGTGGAGCACCACATTCCCGCGAAGCGGCTGACGCCGCCCTACTTCCGCCGCTGGTGGTTCGGCAAGGGGGTGTCGCGGGCCGCACTGGAGCGGATGCAGCCGGTGACCGAGCTGGGGATCGACCTGCGGCAGACGCCCCACCTGCTGCGCGTGCCGAGGTACATGTACGGGTCGCTGGTGAGGGACCTGGTCGGGATGACGCGCGAAGCGGTCAAGGGCCGGCCGGAGGCCTCGTTCCGCCATCAGATGATGACGGCATTTTTCGCGGGATATTTCTGGGCGCGCTGGCGCGAGCGCCGCGCGGGGACGCCCCCCGCGCAGCACCCGGACGGAACGGCCGATCAGCGGACGTCGAAGGTGGTCAGCACCGGGCGGTGATCCGAGGGCATCACGCCATTGGCATCCCGGGTGTCGTAGACCTGCGAGCCCAGCACCACCAGGTTGGTCGATTTCTTCGAATAGAGCACGTAGTCGATGCGCCCGTTCTTGGTGGCACCCGACGGATTCAGGCCGCTGAACGAGATTGCCTTGCCGGCAGCTTCAGCGACCGCCCACGAGTCGTTGTAGGTCTTGTAGTACTCGAGGATCGACGACTGGTCGGGCCAGGCGTTCATGTCGCCGGTCAGGATGCGGTTCTCGGCGATGCCGGTGGACCACTGAATCGCCTCTTTCGCCTGGGCCAGCCGACGGGTCTGGGAATCCGGATCGAGGTGCGTCACGACGAGGCTGATGGTGCGGCCGTTGACGGTGATCCGCGCCATCGCGGCGACCCGATCCCAGCTCATGTCGAAGAAGTCGCTCGACTCGAGCGGATACGTCGACAGGATCACGTGGCCCTTGCCGTTCGACGTCCAGGCGCCGAACTCCTGCGCGAAGATGTAATACCACTTCCGGCCGGTCTTCGATTCCATCAGCGCCTTGTAGCGCGCCGGCTGGTCCTCGTTGCCCCACGACGTGAATTTCTCGACTTCGTTGAGCATGATGACGTCGGGCTTCATCTTCGCCATCCAGGTCGCCAGCCGATCCGGATCGTAGCGGCCGTCGGTCCCGTAGCCGCCGTGATGGGTGTTGTACTGGAGGACCCGCAGCTGCACGCCAGTGGACGCGGTCGGTGCCGGCACGGGTGCGGGAGCGGGCGCCGGCGCCGGCGTCGAACCGCCATAGGTGACCGTCAGCAGGGGACGGACCGCGGTGTCGCCCGCTTCGTCCGAGTAGTACTCCTTGTAGCTGTCCCGGCTCGACGCGCCGGCGTCGACGAGCGCGATGCGCGTGTATCGGGATCCGAACGTGCCGTTCACGGCGCCCTGGACCAGGGCCGTCACGTCGAAGGTCGCGCGGCTGCCGACCGTGTTCGAAATCACCGCGGCGGTGTACTTCTCTGCCAGGTCCCCGCCCGCCGAACTCCACGACGCGCTGCCGTTGCGGCGGTTCCAGGTCGTCTCGGTCTCTTCGAACGACGAGTTGACGCGGTACGCGGAGATGGTGCGCGCCTCGCTGTTCCCCCCGGCGACGGTGACGGTCAGGACGGCCGACGTGATCGCGGTTCCGGCCGGAATGGTGTTCTGGGTGTCGAACTTCATGACCACGCGCCGGACATACGACGCGTCACTGCTCGCGCGCGTGCTCACGACCGGGTCCGACGCCATGTTCGTGTCGGCATAGGTTCCACCCCGCAGCACCGTCGCATTCGACTCGGTGAGCTGGAGCGTCTGGGCTGCCGCAGGAAAAGCGAGGGCCGAGAGGGCCGCGGTGAGTGCCGCGCAACGAAATGTCAATTTCAGGTCCATGCGTTCCTAAACCCCTGTTGGCGAGCCGGCCGTTTGCCGCACACTCTTCCCCCCTGTTTCGAAAACGAAGGGCTGAGCGTGTGTGGAAGGGAGCGCGCCGGAGTGCCGCGTTCCGGGCACAAAGAGCGCAAAGCTGCGACCACATGAGAAAAACGCATAAATACAGGGGTATATGCATCAGCGCAGTCTTTGATGACTCATCAGGAGAATGACCTCGAACTCATCCGTTTGTAGTTTTTACACCTGCATGTAAAACAGCAGGAGATTTAGAGAATTTACGGATACTGATGAGTATGTAATTCAGTCTTGCTGCAGCCTGGCTCAGCAGCTGGAGCCTGGGCCTGGATGAGAGTGTCGCGATTCTGGCCGGTCTGGATGAATTGCAGAGGTGGGAATTGAACCGCGGCGCCTCGATGGCGCCGCGGCTGGCGGGTGCGATTAGTGGACGTCGAAGGTGGTCACCACCGGCCGGTGATCGGAGGGCATGGTGCTGCCTGAGCGCGTGTCGTAGACCCGGGAGTCGATGACGGCCAGGTTGGCGGCGTCCCGCGCATAGAAAATGTAGTCGATACGGCCATTCCGGGTCGCGCCGGCCGGATCGAGCCCCGCGAACCCGGTGGCCTGTCCGCGGCCGGCGGCGTCGGTCCAGGAATCACGATACCGGGTATTCAGTTCGGCGATCGAGCTCTGATCCGGCCAGGCGTTCATATCGCCGGTCAGGATCCGGTTGCCGCCGAGACTGCCGCTCCACGAGGTCACTTCCCGGGCCTGGGTCAGCCGGCGGGTCTGAGAATCAGGGTCGAGATGCGTGACGATGAGCGAGACGGCGCGTCCGTTCACCGTAATCCCGGCCGCGCCGATGACGCGGTCGTAGCTGATGGCCTGGCGGGCGATGGACTCGAACGGGTACGTGGAGAGAATGAGGTGCCCTTTGCCGTTGGCGTCGCCGTCGCCGAACTCCTGGGCAAAGAGCGCGTACCAGTGCCGCCCGGTCAGCTGCTGCATGAGCGCGGCATAAATCGCCGGCTGATCCTCATGGCCCCAGTACGTGTTCTTCTCGACTTCGTTGAGGAGGATGACGTCCGGCGCCATGCGCGCCATCCAGGAAGCAATCCGTGCGATGTCATACCGCCCGTCGGTGCCGACCCCGTGATGGAGGTTCCACTGCAGCACGCGCAGCGTCGCCCCGCCGCGCGGGGCCGGCGCAGCTTGCGTCGGCGCGGGCTGGGAGGGAGCGGCCGGCTGGGTCGGAACCGGCGCCGGAGCCTTCCCCTGCGCGGCGATGGCATCCGGATGGTTGTACGGGACCCGCGCGCCGCTCGGCAGCACGACCCAGAACCCGGGATCCGACGGCGACAGGACCGCGGACGGCGCCGCGGGCGCTGACGGGGCCGCGGCCGGAGCGGACGGCGCGGCAGGCGCCCCACCCAGGGCGGCAATCGCATCGGGATGGTTATACGGCAGCCTGGCGCCGTTCGGCAGCGTCACCCAGAAACCAGGGTCGGAAGGAGTCAGGACCGCACCGCGCGGCACGGCGGGCGCGGCCGGGGCCGGGGCAGACGGTGCCGGGGCCGCGCCCTTGACGCCGAGCGCCAGCGGGTGATTGTAAGGGACGCGCTGGCCATCCGGCAGCGTCACCCAGAAGCCGGCGCCCGAAGGACTCTGTGCCGAGACTGGTCGGACGCCGGGGCCGAACGACCCGGCGAGAAGAATCGCCAGCGCTCCTCGCCCGGCAATCGACTTCGACACGCTCAGAAACCTGGTAGTCACATTCATTGAATTTTCTGCAGTACATACGCGCGGACGCGCTCCGGGGCGCGTCCCGCCGGTGGAACTGTGCTCACAAGCGCCCGCGGCACCCGGAACGTGGTCACGACCAGACAAACGAATTTCCACCCCCGCCGCAACCCGACAAGGGCGGCGCCTGAACAAGGGAGCGGTCTGGTTCCAGCCGATGATGAAGCCAGCGCAAGGATCCAACCAGAATCCTGCAGTCCTCCTTTGCTCCGGTTTCCGGGTAACACGGCATTTGATAGCCCAGGCGCGCCCATTCTGCAACTCATCCGTTTGCATTCTTTACACGAGTGGCCCGCAACTGACTGTGTTCAGATGCTTATCGACATACTCATGTGTATTGTTCAGCCTGCGACCCGGCAGTACCCTGCTGTTTCGACAGCTCGGCCCATCCGTCACTGACGTATTTGCCGACACTCTGACTGCCCACGGGGGGGCGCGGTCCTTGCAGAGCTTGAAACGGTGAAGATGCCGCAGTCGAGGTACGACAACCCCTGGAGGCTTCGGGAGCGTCGGCGAGGAGCGAGGCCGGGAATCGCGCGGGCGGGTCAATGTCGCGATCGTCGCCCCTTCCATGCGGATTCTCGGCGGCCAGGCGGTTCAGGCCGATCGCCTCCTTCGCTCGTGGAAAGACGACCCGGACGTCAACGCCTGGCTCGTCCCGATTAATCCGCTGCCGCCCGGGCCGCTCGCCCGCGCCGTGGACGTCAAATACGTGCGGACGCTCGCCACCGAAGCCACCTACGTGCCGCTGCTCGCCAAAGAACTGCGCCGCGCCGACGTCGTCCACGTCTTCTCGGCGTCCTATTTTTCGTTTCTCCTCGCCCCGCTTCCCGCCGTGCTGGTCGCCGGCGCGCTCGGAAAGCCGGTCGTCATGAACTATCGGAGCGGCGAAGCGCCGGATCATCTGCGGCGCTCGTGGATTGCGCGCCGGACGCTCGCGTCCGTCGACCGGAACGTGGTGCCGTCGTCGTTCCTGCGCGATGTCTTCGCGGCGCACGGGATCGGGGCCGAGATCATCCCGAACATCGTCGACCTCGATCGATTCGCCTTCCGGCGGCGCAGCCCGCTGCGGCCGCGGCTGCTGTCGACCAGGAATTTCGAACCGCTCTACAACGTCGCGTGCACGCTGCGCGCCTTCAGGCTCGTGCAGGATCGCCATCCCGACGCGACACTGACGCTGGTCGGGGCTGGCTCCGAGGACGCCAGTCTGAAGGCGCTGGCTTCGACGCTCCGCCTCGATCACGTCCAGTTCGTCGGCCGGGTGCCGCCCGAGGACATCTGGCGCTACTACGCGGAGGCGGACATCTACCTCCAGACGCCGGACATCGACAACATGCCCGCGTCCGTGCTCGAGGCGTTTGCCAGCGGCTGCGCGGTGGTGGCGACGAGCGCCGGCGGGGTGCCCGCCATCCTGACCGACGACGTCCACGGGCGCCTCGTCGGCTGCAACGATCACGACGGGGCGGCGCGCCACGTCCTCGCGCTGCTGTCGGACGCCGATCTGGCCGTCCGGCTCACCACCGCGGCGCGGGCGAGCTGTGAACAATATCGCTGGTCCGCCGTGCGGCCGCGGTGGGTGGCGCTCTATCGAAGTCTCGCGGCGTCGGTGCCGTTCACGGCGGCCGACGGGGCCGCGACCCGGGCGTGAGGCGGACCGGGACCAGAGGCCGCTGACATGGCGCCGCTGACGCGACTCCTCTCGGTCAACCAGGCGGAGCTCCGCTTCCGTCTCGCCGTCGAGTGGCGGAAGCGCCGCGACCGCCTTCACGCGTCGCTTCGCGCCGGCCGGTGGAACCGGGCGGATCTCGCCGGCCGCATCGCCGCCGGCGCGCCCGCCTCTCTTCGCGTCGCGCTCGAACAGCACGAGTGGCGCGCCGCGCACCGGCTGCTCGTCGCCGACATCGCCGCACGGCCGCCGCTCTTCCCACTCGATCCGCACGCGCTCCCGCAGCTGCGCGACGAGATCGCCGCCCGCTTCCCGGGCGCCGCGGCCGCGGCCGAGGCCCGCGCCGCGCGGATGCTCGGCGGGCACTACGACATCCTCGGCTACCGCAACGTGTCATTCGGCAACCCGCCGGAGTGGCGGCTCGACCCGGTCCACGGACGCCGTCCGCCCGGTGGTTTCTGGGCCAGCGTGCCGTACCTGGATCCCCGCTACGGCGATCACAAGATCATCTGGGAGATCAACCGGCATCAGCACTGGCTCGGTTTGGCGCGAGCCTGGCACCTCTCGGGCGATCGCCGGTACTACGACGCCTTCGCCGGGCAGCTCCAGGACTGGATGACGGCCAACCCGCCGCTCGAGGGCATCAACTGGGCGAGCATGCTCGAGCTCGCGTTCCGTTCGCTCTCCTGGATCTGGGCGATGCATCTGTTCGCGCCGGCGGCGCTCGACGATGCCGCCGATGCCGCGCCGTGGAGCATCGACCTCCTGCTCGGCCTCGATCGGCAGCTGACGCACGTCGAGCAGAATCTGTCGCGCTACTTCAGCCCCAACACCCATCTCTCCGGCGAAGCGCTGGCGCTCTACGTCGGCGGCACCGCCCTGCCGGTCCTCGCGGCCAGTCCGCGGCGCGCCTCGCTCGGCCGCGAAGTGCTGCTCGACGAAATCGACCGGCAGATCAACACCGACGGCGGGCACGCGGAGCTGTCCGGGCACTACCATCGCTACTCAACCGACTTCTACCTTCTCGCGACACTGGCGGCGCGGCGCGCGGGCGACCCCGCGGCGGCGCGGTTCGAAGCGGCGGCGCGGCAGCAGGCCGGCTACCTCCGCACCATCGCGGACAGTAGCGGCCGGGTCCCGCTCCTCGGTGACGACGATGGCGGCGCGCTGTTCCCGATCTGCGGACGGCCGCCATCGGACTGCCGCGATACGCTCGGCCATGCCGCGGTGATTCTCGCCGAGCCGGCGCTCGCCATCGGTGAGATCCCCGAAGAGACGTTCTGGCTGTGCGGCCCGGCCGCCGCGGCCAGCCGCCCTGAGACGGCCGGCGGGGCGCCCGCGCCCTCTGCGCCCTCTGGGCCCTCCTCGACGGCGCTGCCGGCAAGCGGCTACTACGTCTCGCGGACGGATGCGGGCGATCATCTGATATTCGACGCCGGACGCCACGGCTTCCTGAACGGCGGACATGCTCATGCCGATGCGCTGGCCGTCATTCTGACCATCGGCGACCGGCCGTTCCTGGTGGACGGCGGCACCGCCACCTACACGATGGACGCCGCCGTGCGCGACCGCTTCCGCTCGACCGCGATGCACAACACCATCGTCGTCGGCGGCCGGCCGCAGTCGGAGCCGCGCGGCCCGTTCCACTGGGCGACGCGCGCCGACGCGGTCCCTGTCGCGTGGCACTCGGAGCCGCGCTTCGACTACGCCGAAGGGTGGCACGACGGGTACCGCCCGGTGGCGCACGTGCGCGGCGTGTTCGCGCTGCACGGCATCGGATGGATCGTCCTCGATCACCTGCTCGGACCGGCGGGCGGGCCGGTCGCGGCAGACATCCTGTGGCACGTGCATCCGGCGTGGCGGCATCGGCCCGGGCCAGCGACGGTCTTCGACCATGCCGACGGCGCGTCGGTGGCGATGGCGTGCAGCGCCCCGCTGCGGGTCCTCTCGTCAGAGGAGGCGCAGGGCCTCGACGCGCACTCCCCCGAGTACGGCGCGGTCGTGCGGGGCCTTTGCCTGCGCAGCCGGCTGGCACTTGCCCCGCCGACGACGGTGGCGACGTTCATCGCGCGGGACGGCGCCACGGCCCCGACGCTGGTGGCCGTGCGCGTCATGGATGCACCCGGACCGGCGTGGCATGCGGCGGCCTTCCGGCTGACATGGGGTGACGACGAGGCCTTCATCCTCTCGTCCGTGGAGCGAGCGCCGGACGCCGGTGCAGGGGGCGCCCCGGACAGTCAATGGGGATGTTCGCCGGTCCTCATTCACGGCCGCGCCGCGGTCGTGCCGGACGCGGGCTCGATTGCGCCGTTCATCATCGGTGGACGCCGGCTGGCGCAGGGCGTGCATAGCTCAGGCGCGCAGGGATAAGCATCATGTGTGGCATCGCTGGTTTCGCAGAAGGCGCGCGTTTCGGATCGGAGGCTCCCCCGCCGGAGGCATCGGTCGGGCTGGTGCATGGCATGTGCGAGGTCATCCGCCACCGCGGACCGGACGACGAGGGCATCCACGTCGAGCCGGGCGTCGGCCTGGGCATGCGCCGGTTGAGCATTATCGACCTGTCGACCGGCCAGCAGCCGATCCACAACGAGGATCGGACCGTGTGGCTGGTGTTCAACGGCGAGATCTACAATTACCGCGAGCTCAGAGCGGAGCTGCAGGCCGCCGGCCATGCCTTCTACACCGCGAGCGACACCGAAGTCATCGTCCATGCGTACGAGGCATGGGGCGAAGGGGCCTTCGCCCGCCTCCGCGGGATGTTCGGCATCGCTCTCTGGGACAGGCCCAGACGAACGCTGCTGCTGGCCAGGGACCGGGCCGGCATCAAACCGCTGCATTTCACCGAGCGGCACGGGCGGCTCTATTTCGGCTCCGAGATCAAGTCGCTGATCGCGGCCGGGGCGGTCGAACGGGAGATCGATCTCGAGGCGCTCGACCATTACCTTTCCTATCTCTACGCGCCTCGCGATCGGTCGCTCTTTCGCGGCGTGCGGAAGCTGCCGCCGGGGCACCTGCTCCGCTGGAAGGACGGCCGGGCGGAGGTCGTCAAGTACTGGGAAATCGCTGCGGCAGAGCCGTTCGAGGGCACCCCGGAGGAAGCGGCCGCGGCGCTGCGCGCGGTGCTCGCCGACGCGGTCCGGTCCCACATGATCAGCGACGTCCCGCTGGGGGCCTTTCTCTCCGGCGGCGTTGACTCCAGCCTTGTCGTCGGGCTGATGGCGGAGGCCTCGTCCCATCCCGTCCAGACGTTCTCGATCGGCTTCGACGAGCCGGAATTCGACGAACTGGAGCACGCCCGGACGGTGGCGCGCCATTTCGGCACCGAGCACCATGAGTTCGTCGTCCGACCCGATGGGCTGTCGATCCTCGACCGGCTGATTGCCCACTTCGACGAACCGTTCGCCGATTCGTCGGCGATTCCGACCTGGTATGTGTCGGAGGTCGCGCGGCGGCACGTGACGGTCGTCCTCTCCGGCGACGGCGGCGACGAGCTGTTCGGCGGCTACGACCGGTATCTGCCGCATCCGCGAGTGGCGCAGTTCGATCGCCTGGCGCTGCCCGGCGCCCGGCAGCTCGCCCGGGCCATCTGGCCCGTCCTGCCCCACGGCATGCGCGGCAAGAATTTTCTGCGGCACGTCGGGCGGGACGACAACGGCCGCTATCTGGATTCGCTGAGCTTCTTCCAGCCCGACGAAAAGCACGCGCTGTACGCGCCGACGGTACGGGCGGCGCTGGCGGGGTGGGACGTCGAGCGGGACGCGGAGCGTCTGCTGGCGCGGTTCTCCGGGCTCTCCCCGCACAGCCGCATGATGCGCTTCGATTTCGAGACCTATCTCCCCGAGGATGTCCTCACCAAGGTCGATCGGATGAGCATGGCCCACTCGATCGAGTCACGTGTGCCGCTGCTCGACAACCGGGTCATCGACTTCGCCGCGACGCTGCCCGCCGAGCTCAAGATCCGCGGCGGACGGCGCAAGCACATCCTCAAGGAGGCGGTGCGGTCGCTCCTCCCGGCCGGGATCATCGATCGACGAAAACAAGGTTTTGGCGTTCCGCTCGGCGCGTGGTTCCGGGGCGGCCTGACCGACGTCTTTTCCGACGTCCTGCGGTCGCCGCTCACCCGCCAGCGGGGATATTTCGAGCCGCGCGTTCGTCGATCGCCTCGTCGAGGAGCATCTGGCGGGCCGCCGGGACCACACCCTGCGGCTGTGGCAGCTGATGGTCTTCGAGCTGTGGCACCGGGAGTATCTGGACACCCCGCTGTCGCACGCACATGCCGGCGCGGCGCTGAGCATCGGCTGAAACCCTCTGGCGGCCGCAAGGCGCCCGAGGTCTCCCTTTTGTCCAAATCCCTACACACAAGCTCTGCCGCTGGGCCGCGGACTAGTGGTGAGGCCAATTCCGGCCCGGAAAATTACTCATTTACGGAATTCATGGGGTGGCACTTCCCTTGCTGAGATTGCGGGTGTGAACCCGTCTCTCCCAACGCCTGTCGCCGTATTCATTACGGCCTTCGAGCCCGGGGGAACGGAGCGGCAGATGACGGAGCTGGTGCGCCGGCTCGACCCGGCGGCGTTCCGGGTCCACGTCGCCTGCTTTCACAAGACCGGCGCCTGGCTGCCGAGGATTCTGGAACGCGCGGCCAGCGTCGTCGAGTTTCCGATTCGGGGGTTCGGACGCCCGGCTACGGCCGGGCAGATGCTGGCCTTCGCCCGGTGGTGCCGGCGCGAGCGCATAGCGGTGGTGCAGACATGCGACCTGTACGCGAACATCTTCGGCTTGCCTGGAGCGGCGCTGGCGGGCGTGCCGGTGCGGATCGGGAGCCGGCGCGAGTTGAACCCGGACAAATCGACCGGGCAGATCCGGCTGCAGCGGCTCGCGTATCGGGCCGCAACGAAAGTCGTCGCGAATTCTCCGGCGGCCCGGCAGGTGCTGGAGGCCGAGGGGGTCGCGCCCGCATCGATTGCCGTGATTCCGAACGGCGTGGATCCCGCCTGGTTCGACCTTCCTGATCACCGGGGTCCGATTCGCACCGTCGTCACCGTCGCCAATCTGCGGCCGGAAAAAAGCCACGAGACGCTGCTCGACGCGGCGGCGGCGCTGGCCCCGCGCCATCCCGATCTCCGTTTTCTGATCGTTGGCGACGGGCCGCGGCGCCCCGCGCTCGAATCGCGCGCCGCCGCCCGCGGGCTCGGCGGGGTGGTGCAGTTCCTTGGCCACCGCGACGATGTGCCGGATCTCCTTGCCGCCGCGGATCTGTTCGTGCTGCCGTCGCGCTCCGAGGCCTTTCCGAACGGCGCCATCGAAGCCATGGCGGCGGGGCTGCCGGTGGTCGCCTGCGCCGTCGGCGGCCTGATCGATCTGATCGAAGACGGCCGCACCGGAGTGCTCGTTCCGGCCGGCGATGCCGCCGCGCTGGCGTCGGCCATCGGCGCGCTGGTCGCGGATCCCTCGCGGGCGGCGGCGCTCGGCGGCGCGGCCCGCGTGGCGGTGCGGCAGCGCTACTCGTTCGACCGCATGGTGGGGTCGTTCGAAGATCTGTACCGCTCGGGGCTGGGAGCGGCGGCGCCGGCGCGGACGCCGGCTGAGGCGGCGGGGATCTGACATGTGCGGGATTGCCGGGCGGTTCAACTACGCGGCGGACAGACCAGTGGATCGCGACGTGCTCGTCGCGATGACGGACGCGGTCGCGCACCGCGGTCCTGACGCCGCCGGCTACTACCACGCCGCCGGCATCGGCCTCGGCCATCGCCGCCTGAGCATCATCGATCTCTCGACCGGCGACCAGCCGCTCGCCAACGAGGACGGCACCATCCAGGTCGTCTTCAACGGCGAGATCTACAACTTCGCCGAGGTCCGCCGCGAGCTCATCGGCCGCGGTCACCGCTTCCGTACGGAATCCGACACCGAGGTCATCGTCCACGGCTACGAGGAGTGGGGCGACGCCTGCGTCGATCGGTTCCGCGGCATGTTCGCCTTCGCGGTCTGGGACGAGCCCGCCCGGCGGCTGCTGCTGGCCCGCGATCGCCTCGGCGTCAAGCCGCTCTACTACGCCGAAATCCCGGGCGCCGGGATTGTCTTCGGGTCCGAGATCAAGTCGCTGCTCGAGGACGCCGACGTGCCGCGCGACTGGCGGCCGGACGCGATCGACGCCTACCTCACGCTGCTCTACGTGCCGGCGCCCGACACGGTGTACCGAGCCGTCCACAAGCTGCCCCCCGGACACATCCTGGTCGCCGAACACGGCCGCATCCGGGTGTCGCGGTACTGGGATCTGCGCTTCACCGGCGACGGCCGCGAGGCCCGCGAAGAGGACTATCTCGCGGAGCTCGAGGCGCTGCTCGGCGAGGCGGTCGGTCTGCGGCTCATCAGCGACGTGCCGCTCGGCGCCTTTCTCTCGGGCGGCATCGACTCCTCGACCGTCGTCGCCTACATGAAGGAAGCGAGCGCGACCCCGCCGGTCACGATCGCGGTCGGCTTCGAGGACGGTCAGGACGACGAGGTCCGGCACGCCGAGCGGGTGGCGCGGCACCTCGGCTGCGATTTCCATGCGCTGACGGTCGACCCGCGCGTGGACGATCTCCTGCCGCGGCTCGCCTGGCACTTCGACGAGCCGTTCGCGGATTCGTCGGCGGTACCGACCTACTACGTCTCGAAGGCGGCGCGCCAGCTGGTGACGGTGGCGCTCTCGGGGGACGGCGGCGACGAATTGTGGGCCGGCTACGCCCGGCACCGGGTCGAGAGCTGGGAGCAGCGCGCCCGCGCCGCGCTCGGGCCGGCCGCCGGCGCGGCGGGCTGGCTCGCGCAGGCGCTGCCGCTGTCGATGAAAGGGGCGCGGTCGCTGCGCCACCTGGCCTCGGCCCCCGACCAGGCCTACGCCCTCAAGCACGCCTACGGCATGTTCGAACCGGGCGCCAAGCCGCGGCTCTACTCGTCCGATTTCACGAAAGCGGTCGGCGAGGCCGACGCCCTGTCGTCGTTCCGGGAGGCCTACCGCGCCTGCGCCTCTCCCGATCCGATGGACCGCGCGATGTACGTCGACGCCCGGACCTACATGATCGACGACGTCCTGACCAAGGTCGATCGCATGAGCATGGCGGTCTCGCTCGAGGCGCGCGAGCCGCTGCTCGATCACAAGCTGCTGGAGTTCGCGGCGCGGGTCCCGGTCTCGCTCAAGCTGCGCCACGGCCGCAGCAAATATCTGCTCCGCCGCGCGCTCGAGCGGAAGGTGCCGCGCGAGCTGGTCGATCGGCCGAAGCGCGGCTTCGATGCGCCGATCGGGCGCTGGCTGCGCGGCCCGCTCGGCGGCCTGACCGCGGAGCTGCTGCTCGACGGCCGGCTGCGCGACCGCGGGATTTTCGAGCCGCGCGAAGTGGCGCGGCTGTGGGACGAGCATCGCAGCGGGCGCGCCGAGCATCCGCACCGGTTGTGGCAGCTGGTGATGCTGGAGCTGTGGTTCCGGCAGTTCGTGGACGGCACGCCGGCGACCAGGCCGTCGCACCGCGCCGCCGCACCGTTCGGCGGCGAGGCCGCCGCCTGGGCGCCGGCGGGCGCCGGCGCGATTCCGGCGTCGATGCGGGCGGTCCCAGATGGAGGCATGTAAGAGATGTGCGGGATAGCAGGAATCGTCGCGTCCGGCCGGCTGCACGCCGACGACCGCGATCGGCTGACCAGGATGCGCGACGTCCTCGCGCACCGCGGACCGGACGATGCCGGGGTCTACGGTGACGACCAGGCGCTCCTCGGCCACCGCCGGCTGAGCATCGTCGACGTCGCCGCCGGCCATCAGCCGCTGTCGAACGAGGACGAGACGGCCTGGATCGTCTTCAACGGCGAGATCTACAACCATGCCGAGGTCAGGACCGGCCTCGAGGCGGCCGGCCATCGCTATCGGACGCGCTGCGACACCGAGACGATCGTGCACGCCTACGAGCAGTGGGGCGACGCCTGCGTCGAACAGCTGCGCGGCATGTTCGCCTTTGCGATCTGGGACGCGCCGCGGCGGCGCCTGCTGCTCGCCCGCGATCGGCTCGGCGTCAAGCCGCTCTACTGGACCGTGGCCGACGGGCGGCTGCTGTTCGGATCCGAGATCAAGGCGATTCTGAAGAGCGGCCTGGTGCGCGCCGAGGCCAACGAAGCGGCGCTGCCCGAGCTGCTCGGGACGCGCTACCTCTCAGGCACCGAGACGCTCTTCCGGGGCATCCATCGCCTCCAGCCCGGGCATACGCTGGTCTATCAGGACGGCGCGGTGTCGATCCGCCAGTACTGGGACATTCCCGCCGGCCGCGCGAGCGGCGAGACCGCGCCGCTGTCGGACCGGGAGGCGGTCGGGCGGTTCCGCGAGCTGCTCGAGGAGTCGGTCCGCATCCGGCTGATGGCCGACGTCCCGCTCGGCATGTTCCTGTCCGGCGGCCTCGACAGCAGCGCCATCGCGGCGCTGATGGCCAGGATGATCGACCGGCCGCTGCAGACGTTCTCGGTCGCCTTCGAGGCAGCGGGCGTTCAGCGAGCTCGAGTACGCGCGCCAGGTCGCGACCGCGATCGGCGCCGAGTCGCACGAGATCGTCATCGACGATCAGGACTTCTTCGGCGCGCTGCCGCGGCTGGTCTGGCACGAGGACGAACCGATCGCCCATCCGTCGAGCGTCCCGCTGTACTTCGTCTCGGCGCTGGCCCGCGAGCACGTCAAGGTCGTCCTGACCGGCGAAGGCAGCGACGAACTGCTGGCCGGCTACGGCGAAATATCCGCAGGCGCTCGTCAACTGGCGCGCCGCGTCGGCCTACGGCGCCGTGCCGGCGCCGCTGCGGCAGTGGGTGGCCGACACATTCGTCCCGAGCCTGCCCGGCCGGCTGGGCCGGATCGCGCGCCGGACCTTTCTGGCGATGCCGCGAACGCCGGAAGCGATGTTCTTCGACAACTTCGCGTCGATCGGGCTGCGCCGCCAGGCGGCGCTGCTGACGCCGGCGCACGCCGCCGGCGCGACGCCGGAATCCGCCTACGGCGCCTCCCGGCGGTTCTTCGACGCGCCCGGGGCCTCGAGCTCGCTGCTCGATCGTCTCCTCTATGCGGACCTCAAGACCTATCTGGTCGAACTGCTCATGAAGCAGGACCAGATGAGCATGGCGGCGTCGATCGAGAGCCGCGTCCCGTTCCTGGATCACAAGCTGGTCGAGTTCGCGGCAGCGCTGCCGGAGCGGCTGAAGCTGCGCGGCTTCACCACCAAGTGGATCCTCCGCGAGGCGGTCCGCGAGATCCTGCCGGCGTCCATCCTGACGCGGAAGAAGATGGGCTTCCCGGTGCCGTTCGCGATGTGGATGCGCGGCGCCTGGGGCGATGTCGCCCGCGACGTCCTGCTCGATCCCCGCAGCCGGCAGCGCGGCATCGTCGAGCCGGCCGCCGTCGAGCGGCTGCTCGATGCGCACCGGTCCGGCGCCGCCGACGGCTGGGACGCGATCTGGAGCCTGCTGAATCTGGAGCTGTGGTACCGGACGCACATCGACGGCGACGGCGTCCAGACGCTTCCCGGCAAGCCGCTGACGATTCCTTCGGACGCCGCCGGACTGCGAGCCATCGCATGATTGGCCGCACCGTCGCCCGGGGCGCCGCGTCATGAACATCCTGTGGCTGAACGCCAATCTGCTGCTGCCGCTCGACAAGGGGGGCAAGCTGCGGACGTGGCACGTGATGCGCCATCTCGCGGCGCGCCATCAGCTGACCTACCTCTCGTTCTGCGACCCGTCGCAGCCGGCGGCGGATCACGAGGGCATGCGCGAGGTCTGCGCCGAGCTGCACACGGTCCCGCGGACCGATCCGGCGAAGGGGACGCCGCGCTTC
Source organism: uncultured Acidobacteriota bacterium (assembly GCA_963750475.1). Classification (GTDB taxonomy): domain Bacteria; phylum Acidobacteriota; class Vicinamibacteria; order Vicinamibacterales; family 2-12-FULL-66-21; genus JALZOC01. The sequence continues at coordinate 2,359,027 of CAVVQQ010000002.1, read as the reverse complement.
TACCTGGATGCGGCGCGCTACCTGGTCGACCCGATCCCGTACGGCGTGGCGAAATACCGCTCGCCCGCCTTCCGGACCATTCTCGAGGAGCTCCTGCGCACCCGCCGCTTCGACGCCGTGGTCTGCGATTTCCTGGTGCCAATCGTCAACATGCCGGCGGCGCTGCCCTGCCCGGCGATCCTCTTCACGCACAACGTCGAAGCGGAGATCTGGCGGCGGCATGCCGAGAATGCCCGCAATCCGGTGGCCCGGCTGCTCCTCGGGCAGCAGTGGAGCCGGATGCTGCGCTTCGAGCGAAGCGCGCTGGCGCGCTTCGACCTGACGCTGGCGGTGTCGGAGGCGGACCGCGACACCTTTACCCGGCTCTACCCCGACGCGCTGAAGACGCCCGCGCACGTCGTCCAGACCGGCGTCGACACCGGCTACTTCACGCCGGTGGCCGGCCCGACCCGGCCGGCCCACCTCGTCTTCACGGGCTCGATGGACTGGCTGCCGAACGAAGACGGCATGGTCTATTTCGTCCGCGAGATCCTGCCGCGCATTCGCCAGGTTGAACCGGAGACGACGCTGAGCATCATCGGCCGGGCCCCGACGCCCGCGGTGCGGCGGCTGGCCGAGGGCGCCGGCATCGAGGTCACGGGCCGGGTGGACGACGTCCGCCCGCACATCGCCGCCGGCTCGGTCTACGTCGTGCCGCTGCGGATCGGCGGCGGCACCCGCCTCAAGATTTTCGAGGCGATGGCGATGGGCAAGGCGGTGGTCTCGACGACGGTCGGCGCCGAGGGGCTGCCGGTGACGAGCGGGCAGGACGTCGTCATCGCCGACGAGCCGGCGCGCTTCGCCCAGGCGGTCGTGCACATGATCCGGGACGGCGCCGCCCGGCGCGGCATCGAAGACGCCGCCCGGCGTCTCGTCGTCGAGCGCTACGACTGGTCGGCGGTCGCGGAGGATTTCGAAGCAGCCCTGACGCGGGTGGTGGCCGGCGGCTCGCGCCGCGGCGGCCACGGGCGTTCGTTGGAGCGCACCGCCTAGCCGGCGCGCCAGAGACTCAGTGTGAAATTTGCGGAGGCATGCGAGCGATGAAGGTTTCAGTGTTCGGTCTGGGTTACGTCGGCAGCGTCTCGGCGGCATCGTTCGCCGCCGACGGCCACACCGTCGTCGGGGTCGACGTCAATCCGGACAAAGTGGCGAGCCTGAATGAAGGGCGGAGCCCGATCGTCGAAAAGGGGCTCGAGGAGCTGATCGCGGACCGCCGCGGCCGACGGCTCGCTGCGGGCGACGACCGACACCGCCGAGGCGATTGCCGCGACCGAGCTGTCGCTGCTCTGCGTCGGCACGCCGAGCCGCAAGAACGGCAGCCTCGACTTGTCGTACCTCGAGCGGGTGTGCGAGCAGATCGGCGCGGCGCTCAGGAACAAAGACGGCGTACCACGTGGTCGTGGTCCGCAGCACCGTGCTGCCAGGCACGACCCACGACCTCGTCATCCCGACGCTGGAGCAGGCGTCCGGCAAGAGTCTACGGCGACCGGCTTCGGCGTCACGGTCAATCCGGAGTTCCTGCGCGAAGGCACCGCGATCCACGACTTCCGCAATCCGCCGCTGACCCTGGTCGGCCACAACTACGCCGTCGGATGCGGCCCCGACCGAGGCGCTCTACGCCAGCGTCGACGCGCCGCTGGTGGCGACCAGCATCCGGACCGCGGAGATGATCAAGTACGCGAGCAACACCTGGCACGCGCTGAAGGTCTGCTTCGCGAACGAGATCGGCAACCTCTGCAAGCGCGTCGACATCGACAGCCACGAAGTGATGGACATCTTCTGCCGCGACGAGAAGCTCAACCTGTCGTCGTATTACCTGAAGCCGGGCTTCGCGTTTGGCGGGTCGTGCCTGCCGAAGGACGTTCGCGCGCTGCAGTACCGCGCCAAGGAAGTGGATCTCGACCTGCCGGTCATCCAGGCGATCCTCGGCAGCAACCAGCTGCAGATCCAGCATGCCATCGATCAGGTCGTCGACAGCGGCAAGAAGCGGGTCGGGCTGCTCGGCTTCAGCTTCAAGGCCGGCACCGACGACCTGCGCGAGAGCCCGATCGTCATCCTCGCCGAAGCCCTGCTCGGCAAGGGCTACGAGCTCAGGATCTACGACCGCAACGTCTCGATCGCGCGGCTGGTCGGCGCCAACAAGGAATACATCGAACACGCAGATCCCCCACCTCTCGTCGCTGCTCTGCGAGGAGATCGACGAGGTGCTCGCCCACTCCGACGTCATCGTGGTCGGCAACAACGCGCCGGAGTTCGCCGACGCGCTCAGGCGGACGAGGCCGGATCAGACGATTGTCGATCTGGTGCGGGTCAAGATCGATCGCGCCGACATTCCCGGCCGCTATCAGGGCATCTGCTGGTAGCCGCCGCCGAACAGCCGCCGCTCGATCCCGGCCCAGATGGCCGGCAGGCTCTGGAGCATCTGATGGTCGTCATCCAGCAGATGCAGCTCGACGCCGGGACGCGCCGCCGCCCACCGCGTGACGACGTCGGGATCGACAACGGTGTCGCGGCGACCCTGGTAGACCAGGGTCGGCATCGGCAGGGACGCCTGCAGCGCGTCGTAGCGCCCGGCGTCGGCATAGAGCTCGAAGTGCACGGGGATCATCCGCCCGTAGCCGTAGTGGAAAACGTCCAGGGCGTTGGTCGCTTTCCACCGTGCCAGCCGATCGGCGCCGAAATCGCGCGTCGTGGCGCCGAAATCCAGCGCCGGGGCGAGCAGCACCAGCTGCGCGACGGCGGCCGGCCGCGCCGCCGCCGCCTGGATGGCGGCAAATCCACCGAGACTTGAGCCGATGAGCATCGACGGCTCGCCGGTGCCCAGGAGACCCAGCACCTGCTCGACCATCCGCGACACCGTGATGGTGCTGAAATCCGGCTCGTTCAGATCCGGAGCCTCGAGCCGCAGACCGCGCTCGGCCAGCCGGGCCGCCAGGAACGCCGCCTTCGAAGATTTCGCGGACGACGCGAAGCCGTGCAGGTACAGCACCCGCATCAGAGCATGGCCTTGCACCCGGGCCGGCAGCGGCAGGGGATCGACTGCGCGCCGTCGGTGAGATAGTTGTAGGTCAGCTCTTCCCCGCGGCGGATGTTCCGCGCCGCCCGCACCCAGATGGTGTCGCCGTCGACCTGGGTGTAGCAGTTCGGCTTGCAGGCGTGGTTGATGAACCGCGCGATGTTGCCGCCGACGGCGGCGTCGCGGACGTACAGCCGGTTCAGCTTGAAGCACCAGATGTGCCCCTGCTTCAGGTAACGGATCTCCCGCTTCAGACTCTCGCGATTGGGAATCTTCTCGCCGTCGTAGGTGACGATGCGCTTGTTCTTGGGGATGGGCTGGGTCGCGAAGACTCCCGCGCCTTCTATTTTCGAACGCCGTTTCTCGATCATGCCGGGAGAGATTCTACAGGAGGTCGGCGCCGGTTCGGGACGCGCGCCGCGCGCCCCGAACTTTTACCAGTAGCGGACGCGTCCGACATCGACGTGGACGAAATCGAGGTCCGGGTAGAAGCCGACGCCGCCGATCTTGAGCGACCGCGCGGCCTCGCGCAGACGGTCGAGGCGAACGCCGGGAATGCGGATGTCGATCGCCTGCCCGACCATGTGCAGGCTGTGTGACGCGACCCCGGTGGTGGCTCCGCCGCGCTCCCGGAGCATGGCGTTGGTGACGGGCGAGCGATAGCCCGAGATGACGTGGAATGGCTGGTCCGTGTGCAGCGTACCGCCGAGCTCGAACAGCAGGTCGAGCAGCCGCGGCTCGATGGCGTGCGTCTCGTTGACGCGGAAATCGCGCAGCAGGTGATTGACCTCCTGGAGTCCCTCCGGCTGGTACTCGCCGCCGCAGCAGTAGGCCACCTTCAGCCGCTCGCTGGTGTGCGTGTGGAAGAACGAGAGCACCCGCTGGGGCGCGGCGCTGACTGCGGCCGCCTCGGTCCGCGCCGGCATCAGCGCGGCCGCGGCGGCAGCCGCCCCGATACCGAGAAAGGCCCGGCGATGCAGGCGGCCGGGCTGGAGCTGATTGTCGTTGGGCACGAAAACGTCTCCTCGCGGCCGCGCGCGCGGCCGCGTCAGTAAAACTCTCTAAAGGGGTTGAGCCCATTGTCGCACGGCTGGCAGGCCCTCTCAAGCTGGGCCGCAGCAGCACACCGACGGGCGGCACGGCTCTGGCACATCCGTGCGCGAATGGGGCGTCGCAAAAGCGTCCGGATACGGTCCTGCTATAATTTGCGCACTTCAATGCTCATTCCTGACACCCTGACCTCCTACTTCACAGTTCCCGGACGGCCCGCATGGCAAACGTAGCGTCCTTCGACATCACCTCGGGCGTCGACCTCCAGGAAGTCGACAATGCCGTCAACCAGGCCCGCAAGGAAGTCGCGCAGCGCTACGACTTCAAGGGCTCGCGCGCGGCCATCGACCTCGACCGCGCCGACAACACCCTGACGCTGACCGCCGACGACGACATGCAAGATGAATGCGCTGTGGGAAATCCTCCAGGGACGCATGGTCCGGCGCGGCGTGCCGACCAAGAACCTGACGCCCGGAGACATCGAGCGCGCCGCCAACGACACCGTGCGGAGGGTCGTCACCCTTCAGCAGGGCATGCCCGACCGAAGCGGCCAAGGACATCGTCAAGTTCCTCAAGGACCACAAGTTGAAGAAGGTCCAGGCGTCGATTCAGGCCGACCAGGTGCGCGTCTCCTCGCCGTCGAAGGACGAGCTGCAGGAGGCGATGCGCCTGCTGCGCGAGCACGATTTCGGCGTCGCGCTGCAGTTCGGCAATTACCGGGGCTGAGCGAGGGCTACCGCATGATGATCCGCAGAGTCGGGCTGGCCGCACTGTCGGTCGCCGCGGGACTGACGCTCGGGTGTGGACGAGGGTCAGCGCCGCCGGCGGAGCAGCCCGCCCCCGACGCCAGGGCAGCGGCCCCGGCGAACGCTTCGCCGGCCGGCGAAAGCGGCCGCCGCAGCGACGTCCCGGTTCTCGTCGATTTCGACGCCCGGGTGAAGGAGTATGTCGCCCTGCACCGGAAGCTGGAGGACACGCTCCCGCCACCTCTCGAAGGAGTCGACGCCCCAGCAGATCGACAGCCACCAGCGCGCGCTGGCGCAGCTGGTCCAGCAGGCCCGTGCCGACGCCAAACCCGGCGACATCTTCACGCCCGGACATCCAGGCGCGTGGTGCAGCGGCTGATGGCACGGGTGTTCGGCGGCCCGACGGTGCCGCGTCTGAAGGCGTCCATCATGGACGAGAACCCGGGTCCGCCTGAAGCTCACCGTCAACGGGCGCTACCCGGACACCGTTCCGCTCTCGACCGTGCCGCCGCAGGTGCTCGCAGGCGCTGCCGAAGCTGCCGGAGGAGCTCGAGTACCGGTTCATCGGCCGGCATCTCATCCTCATGGACGAGCACGCCCACATCGTCGTCGATCTGATCGAAAACGCCTGCCGCGCTGAGCGGACCCGCATGCACACCCGTCTGCTCGCCGCCACCCTCGCCGTCCGTGACCCTGGCCTTCGCGGCGCGCCCGGACGGCTGGCCCCGCCGCCGTGCCAATCGGGCGGAGCGGCGCCTCGCGCTGACGCTGCCGAACAAGTCCGACTCGCTCAAGTTCGCGGTGCTCGGGGATTTCGGCACCGGCAGCACCGAACAGTACCAGCTCGCCGCGCAGATGAAGCGCGTCCACGACGTGTTTCCGTTCGAGCTGGTCATCGCTGTCGGCGACAACCTCTATGGCTCGGAGCGGCCGCAGGACTTCAAGCAGAAGTTCGAGACGCCCTACAAGCCGCTGCTCGATGCCGGGGTCAAGTTCTACGCCTCGCTCGGCAACCACGACGCGCGCGAAGCAGCGCTACTACAAGCTGTTCAACATGGACGGCAAGCTGTACTACTCGTTCAAGGCCCGAAGCAGAACGTCCGCTTCTTCGCGCTCGAAAGCACCTACACTGGATCCGGAGCAGATCGCCTGGCTCGAGAAGGAGCTGAAGGACAGCAGCGAGAACTGGAAGATCCCCTACTTCCACCACCCGCCCTACTCCTCCGGCGAACGCCACGGCTCCGACGCGCGGCTGCGCGAAGTCCTCGAGCCGCTGTTCCTGAAATACAACGTCTGGTGGTCTTCACCGGGCACGATCACTTCTACGAGCGCACGAAGCCGCAGAAGGGCATCGTCTATTTCGTGACCGGATCGGGCGGGCAGCTGCGGAAGGGCAACATCGACCGGCAGTCCGGCCTGACGGCGGCCGGCAACGACACCGACCAGGCCTTTCTGGCCGCCGAGATCAACGGCGACGAGCTGTGGTTCAACACCGTGTCGCGCGCCGGGCAGGTGATCGACTCCGGCGTCGATCACGCGCCGGAAGTAGCGCCGGCGTCCTTCTCTTTTTCCTTGGCCTTGCCCTTGTGCTCCGCGGCCTCGATGGCTTCCGGAGTCCGGGCCCAGTCCGCCTCGAACACGGCCTGCATCTTCCGGGCGACCTCGACGTCGCGGATGATGACCCCGACCTCCCGCCGGCCGTCGAGCTCCAGCTTCCGCAGGCTCTGGCTGCCGATGAAGGCCGTCGCGCCGTCGCGGATCATGGCGCGGACGTGCAGCCGGAGGTCGGGCAGCTTCCTGGCGTCGATGCCCGCGGCCCCCTTGCCGATCTTGCCGAACATCCGGATCTCGACGCCGGCTCTGGCACGGTCCGGCGAGCAGCCGCAGCATCAGGCGGTCGCTGACCTGGGTGTCGTAGATCAGCAGCTGCTTCTTGCGCCTTCCGGATGAACTGCCGTCAGCATCGCTCGCGCGAGGTCTCCGGGACTGACGACGAGGCGGTCGTAGCCAGGCGAATAAGGCTGGCGCGTGCAGTCGGCCTCGAACAGCGCCAGCGCCTCCTTCACCAGCCGCTTGTCGCTCGGTGACGATCCCGAAGCTGCGGCTCTTCTCGATGTCGAGCTTGGTGTAGTTGAAGCCGAAGACGTGGAGCGCGTCGTCGACGATCATCATCTTGCCGTGATAGCGCGGCAGGTCGTCGGCGGTCCGGGCGACGGTCACGCCGGCGTCGAGGAGGCGCAGCTCGAGCTTGCGCAGGCTTTTCTCGCCGCCGCGATTGGTGTGCGCGATCAGCGCGCGGACCATGACGCCGCGGGCGACGGCAGCCTCGAGCGCCTTGCTCGAGCTCGACTGCGATCGAACCGGAAAATCAGGATGTCGATCCGGTCTTCCTGGCGCCCTGCGACCGCCTTGACGCAGCGGCGCCAGGCCATCGTCCGGCTGGATGATGAGCTTCACTTCGATCTTGGGCTTCTTCTCCGCCCACTCGACGGCGGCGTGGCCATCGGGATCGAGGCTGAGGAGCGCATTCGAGACGCGGTCGGTGGGGACCTTCGACCGGCACCTCGACATCGTAGCAGACCTCTTCGTCCGACGACGTGCGCAGCTCGAAGGAGAGCTGATGGCGATCTGAGGATCGCTTCGATCTTCGGACGCAGCGCGTCGGTGTCCTCGCCGGCCTTGACGTTCAGGGAGAAGTGCTTCTTCGGACTCCGGCTCGAACGACTCGATGATCCACAGCAGCGCGACGAGGAACGCGGTCGAAAACGCGGTCAGGGCGTACAAGCCGACGCCCGACGCCAGGCCGACGGCCAGCGACGCCGAGCATGACGACCGCGTCCTTGGGATCGTCGATCTTCGATCGGTAGCGGATCAGGTTGGCGGCGCCGACGATGCCGAAGGCGCGGGCGAGGCTGGCGCCGACGACGAGCATGATGACGGCGCCGACAACGGCGAGGATGATCTGGGTCTGGACGACGGCCGGTCGCCGCGGCGGCGTGCCGCGGCGTCGCGGCCGCAGCGCCAGCGCGGCGCCGAGCGACCGCGGCCAGCGGCAGCCGGATCATCGCCGTCGTCGATTTCGTGCATCGTGAGCGGATGGCATCGGACTGCCCTGTCCAGGCCCTGCTTGAAGGTGTCCATCCGGATGCTCGGTCGCGCCGTCGACGGACTGCGCCAGCAGCGGGCGCGGCACGACGAGGAGCGTCAGCCAGCAGGGCGAGCAGAAACTGCAGGGATCCGGACATCGATGTGTCATCAGTCCTTCAGGGCCAGGCCCTCGGCGATCTTCTGCTTCATCCGGTGGATGAAGCGCTCGGCGTCCGACGGGGCGAAGCCGCCGGCGCGGAAGGCGTCGTGCCACTGCCGGTCGGTGAGGCGCGCGAGCCGGCCGCAGATCCAGCGGACGTCAGCCGGCGTGATGTTCTGGAACAGCACGTCGGTGGCGGCCGCGGTAGTCGAAGCGGACCTTGCCGTTCGCGACCCCGATGATGAACGGCGTCTGCTCGAACACCGTCGATGTCGCCGCGCGGCGCGTCGAGCACGCCGGTGCGGCCGAAGGTCTGACCGAGGTCGCGGGCGACGTACCAGCGCTTGGCCCCTTCGAGCGGGTCGTCCAGCTTGTAGACGCGTTCTGGGCGTCCTTCAGGTCGGAGTTGCCGAGCATCGCCTGGAGGACGAGCAGTCCATTGCAGCTCCGGCGTGCCGACGAACGGGTTCTGGTAGTACGGACCAGTCGTCCTTGGCGTCGAGTCCGTGCAGATCCGGCTTCTTCTCACGGAAGCGCGCCGGCAGCTGCGGGTTCGGCGACGTGCGCCCGGTCGGCGGTCCAGTCGGCCGACGTAATAAATCGGCGGCTGGTGGTAGCCGATGCCCCACAGGATGCGCGAGGCGACGACCTCGGTGCGCCGCTTCGGGAGGAAACTTGACGCTCCACTCACGGTCGCCCGGCCCTGCGACGGTGTAGCCCCGGCTGAAGCCGGAGCGCTTGATCTCGATGACCGTGTAGCGGGCGGCCGGATCCGGGGCCAGCGCGGCGCCGCCGACGCCCCTGAACAGGTCGCGGTCGCGGTTCCGGCTCGACCCAGAGTTCAGCCAGCTGTTTCGCCGATGGCGGTCCGGGAAGGGTGGATCGAATCGAGGCACGAGGTGCAGGCGGCGAGCGCGACGAGCGTCGTCGCGCAGACCAGTGCGCGGAATGGCACCGTCCCGGCGCCAGAAGTGCAGCGCGGCGCGGCGATTGGTCGTCGTTGCGGTCCTGAGCCGGACGTCATACGGCTGGACGATTGTGCAAGAGGTAGGCCAACAGCTCAACCTTGGCGGTCTTACCGGAAATCGTGCGACTCGCGGCTCGGGGCGCTCGCCCGACAGCCCGCTGACCCGCTCCGCTTTGACGGAGGTGACGCCGTCCTGAATCTGCAGCGTCCCCTCGACGAGCAGGTACGGCTCGCCGACGATCGCCTGCGCGCTGCTCGGTGAACAGATCCGGGCGGACGATGATGTTGGCGATCCCGGTTTCGTCCTCGAGCGTCAGGAACACGAATCCCTTGGCCGTGCCGGGCCGCTGGCGGGTGATCACCGCGCCGGCGACGCGCACCCGCCGGCCGTGGCGCGCCGTGCGGCAGATCGCTGGCGCGCAGCACCCCGCGCAGCGCCAGCTCGGCGCGCCGCAGCGCCATCGGGTGCGGGCCGATGGTCAGGCTCGTCCCGGCATAGTCGGCCAGCAGCCGTTCCGGCGGCGGTCATCGGCCGCAGCGGGATCGACGGGATCCGCTCGGGCCGGCGCGGCCGGGCTCCGCTGGCGCTCGAGACAGCGGCGCTCGAACGGCGCCGGCCTGCGGCGCGCGGCCGCTCGACCTGCCACGAGGCGCTGCGGCGATCGAGATCCCGAACGCATTCAAGCGCGCCGATCGTCGGCCAGCGTCGCCGACGCTCGTCGCGGCGCACGGCCGGTGCCGCGCCATCGAGGGCGCCGATCTCGGAGCGTCGCAACTCGTCGCGGCGAACGCCGGTGCGCGATGAGCGCGTCGATCGATCGATAGCGCGCGGCCGGTCCGCGGATCGGCGTCGCGGCGCCGGCTGCGCCGGTCCCCATTCGTGCGCGCAGATGTTGCAGAAGCCTCCCTCCGGCAGCGTCGCCTCGAGCATCGACGGGTCGTCGCAGCCGCATTTCGGACAGCGCATCGGTTGCGATCGCGGATCGCGGCCGCGCGCAGCGCGCGATCGGCGCGCCGGACGCGGCGCCGCGCCGCGGCGGCGATCGCCCGGCCGATCGCCTGCCGCAGGCCGTTGACGTACATCAGCCCGAGCCGGACGCGGCCGTCCGGTTCGACGCGGCAGTCCCAGTCCGACACCTGCACGTCGATCGGCGCGAAGCGGACGCCGTGGCGCTGCGCGTCCTTCACCAGCGTCGCCGGATGATAGAACCCCATCGGCTGGTTGTTGAGCAGCGCCGTGTAGAACGCCGCCGGATAATGCGCCTTGAGGTAGGCGCTGGCATAGACGAGCAGCGCGAAGCTCGCGGCGTGCGACTCGGGAAATCCGTAGAGCGCGAACGACGTGATCGAGCGGATGATCTCCTCCGCCGCGGCGCCGGTGATGCCCCTGCCGCGCCATCCCGGCGCGCAGCTTGCCCTCGATCTGCTGCATCCGCTTCTCGGATCGCTTGAAGCCGAACGCGCGCCGCAGCTCCTCCGCCTCGCCGCCGGTGAAGCCGGCCGCGACCATCGCCATGCGCAGCAGCTGCTCCTGGAAGAGCGGCACGCCGAGCGTCCGCGCCAGGATCGGCTCGAGCGACGGATGCGGATACGCCACCGGCTCCAGCCCCTGCCGCCGCTTCAGGATACGGATGCACCATCTGCCCGACGATCGGCCCGGGCCGGATGATCGCGACTTCGACGACGATGTCGTAGAAGCGCTGCGGGCCGCAGCCGCGGCAGCGTCGCCATCTGCGCGCGCGACTCGACCTGGAAGATGCCGATCGTGTCGGCCTCCTGCAGCATGCGGTAGACCGCCGGATCGTCCGGCGGCAGATGCGCGAGATCGACCGCCGCATCCCGGCCGCCGTCGGGACGCGCCGGCCCCGGTCGTTGACCAGCGCCAGCGCATCCTGCAGCACCGCCATCATGCCGAGGCCGAGCAGATCGACCTTGACGATGCCCATGTCGGCGCAGTCGTCCTTGTCCCACTGGACGACGACGCGATCGGGCATGCTGGCGTTCTCGAGCGGCACGACCTCGTCGAGCCGGCCGTGGCACATCACCATGCCGCCGGAGTGCTGGCCGAGATGCCGCGGCAGATCCTGGATCTGCTGCCACAGCCGCCCGAACGTCTGGATCGTCGGGATGCGTGGAAGTCGAGGCCGACCTCGCGCAGGTTGCGGTCGAGCGTGTCCTTCGGGATCGACCCACTCGAAGTGGTTCATCACCTTGGCCAGCCGATCGACCTGCGCCGGCTCGAGCGACAGCACCTTGCCGACTTCGCGCGCCGCGCTCCGGCCGCGGTAGGTGATCACGTTGGCGGTCATCGCGACGCGCGGCCCGTGGAGGGTGATACCGGGGGGCACCGGCGGCGCCGCCGGCGCCGGCGCCGCCGCCGCGGCCGTACTTCTCGTAGATGTGCTGGATGACCCGCTCGCGGCGATCGCCGCTCGGCAGATCGAGATCGATGTCGGGCCACTCGCCGCGCTCTTCCGACAGGAAGCGCTCGAACAGCAGGTCCATCCCGACCGGATCGACCGCGGTGATGCCGAGGCTGTAGCAGACGGCGCTGTTGGCCGCCGAGCCGCGCCCCTGCACCAGGATGTCCGTGCTGCCGGCAGTAATTGACGATGTCCCAGACGATCAGGAAGTAGCCGGCGAGATCGAGCTTCTCGATCAGATCGAGCTCGCGCGCGATCTGCCGGCGCGCCCGGTCGTGATACGGCCGGTAGCGCTCGCGGGCGCCGGCCTGGGTGATCTTGCGCAGGAACGACGCCATCGTCTCGCCGGGCGGCACCGGGTATTCCGGAAACCGGTAGCCGAGATCCGCCATCGAGTAGTCGAGCCGCTCGGCGAGCTCGCGCGGCCGCCGCGACCGCGCCGGGCAGATCGGCGAACAGCCGCGCCATCGCCGCCGGCGCCTTCAGATAGCGTTCGGCGTTCCACGCCAGCCGGCGCCCGGCCGCGCTCGAGCGTCGTCTTGTGGCGGATGCAGGTGAGGACGTCGTAGAGCGGCCGGTCGGCCGGCTCCGCGAAGCGCACGCCGTTGGTGGCGATGACCGGCACGTGGAACGCCGACGCCAGCTCGATCGAGCGCCTGGTTGTCCGCCTCTTCGTCGCGGAGCAGGTGGCGCTGCAGCTCGACGCAGACGTTCGCGGCGCCGAACATGCCGACCAGCCGATCGACCAGGCCGCCGACGCCGAACGCGCGGCCGTCGAGCGCGGTCCGCCCGACCAGCGCCACCAGGCCGCCGACGTGGCCGTCGAGCTCCTCGAGCGCGAGCGCCCCCTCCCCCTTCGGGCGCGCGCAGCTTCATCCGCGTGATCAGCCGGCACAGATTGCGGTAGCCCGCCGCGCGACTCGACGAGGACCGGCAGGCGGAACGACCGCCGCCCGCCGTCGCCCAGGCTCGATCGTCAGCTCGGCGCCGATGATCGCGCGGAGGCCGGCGCGCCTGGCGGCCAGATGAAAGCGCGGCGCGCCGTAGACGCCGTCGCGATCGAGCAGCGCCAGCGCCGGATAGCCGAGCGCCGCGGCGCGCTCGACGAGCGCTTCGGGCAGCGACGCACCGTCGAGAAAGGAGAACGCGGAGGCGGCGTGGAGTTCGATGTACACGGACCATTCCCCCGGGGGCACTCAATCGAACACGCCGTCGATAAACCAGCGATCGCCCTGGCGATCCCGGAACAGGCGGCAGAGCGTGCCGTCGCTGAGCGCGACGTCCCATTCGTCGCGGTCCCACGACGCCCGCCGCGCGTCCCACCAGGCGCCGGACGTGCGCCACGGCCCGGCCTGCTGGGTCGACGGCGCCGCCGGGCATGCCGCGGCGATCGATCGCGACCTCGACCGGACGGCCGCGCGCCACCAGGACGCGGACCGCGACGGGCGGCCGGAAGCGGCGCAGGACCGGGCGGACGGCATCCGCCACCGGGATCGGGGCCGCCTCCGGCGCGGACGATTCCGGCCGCCCTGGCGTCGGGCGCAAACCGCCGCATCGTGAACCCGTCCGGACGATGGCTGTCGAGCAGCGCCGGCGAGCCGCACCGCGTCTCGCCGACCAGCGCGCCGAGCCGCGCGGTCAGCGTCGCGAGGGTCTCGGCCGACGGCATCGCCCGCTCGAGGAGCGAGTACTGGACGATGCGCGCCGGCGCCGGATCGAGCTCGAGGGTGACGACGTCGATCGCGGCCGGCGGGGGATGCGACTCGAGGTCGAGCAGCAGCAGCGTGCGCAGGACGTGCGGATCGCGCATCGCCGCCGGCAGCTGCAGGAGCGCGGGTGAACGTGGAGCGATCGACCAGCCGGAGATCGAGGCGGAGCGCCGCGGCGGCGCGATCGGCGCGGTCGAGCGCCTCGGCGAGCGGATCGAGCAGCCGCGCCAGCACGAACGACAACGGCTCGAGCACCTCGATCGGCCACTCGAGCTCGATGCGTCTGGAGGAAGCGCGGCGTCCCGGGATCGGGGACGAGCGGCGCGGCATCGACGCCGCGCGCCAGCCGCTGCAGCAGGAGGCCTTCCGGCCCCATCCGCTCCGAGAGCGCCGCGGCCGGAAGCGCCGCGAGATCGCCGAGCGTCGCCAGCCCCCAGCGGAGGAGCAGGTCGAGCCGCGCCGCGGTCGCCCGGGCGCGGGCGGCGGTCCGGGCCGGGCTTTCACCGGGCGAATTGCCCCCTTCGTCGATGAGCGTGCGCAGGGTCCGGAGCGGCAGCGGCGCCAGCGCCGCGGCGGGATCGCGCGCGACGACCACGAGCCGGGGGTGGACGGCCGACAGCAGGCGGGCGGCGGTCTGCGTCGGAGCGACGGCGACGCGAATCGCGGCCGCGTGATCCGCCGCCGCATCGGCGAGCGCGGCGCCAATCGCCGCCGCGTCGCCGAACAGCCGGCCGAGGCCGCTGACGTCGAGCACCACGCAGCCGGGGCCATGGCGCTCGACGCGCGGTGAAAAGTCGCGTGCCATGCCGAGGAGCACACCGGGCGGCCGGGTCGAACGCAGACAGGCGAACAGTCCGGTGCCGGCCGCGGCGGCCGCCGGGCCGGCGGCCGGCGCCGGCGCCGCTGGTGATCGCGGCAGGACCCGCCGGACCTCGGCGAGCGTCTCACGCGCGGTGACGTCGGGAATCGACGGCGTCAGATCGTCGTAGGACGGAATCCGCACGGCGTCAGCGCCTCCCGCCAATCACCCGGTGGCGGAGAACCACGGCGCCGAGCAGCCGCGCCCGGTCCGCGGCGCCGGTCCAGCACGGACGCGGCGCGTCGAGGGCAATCGTCACGCCCCCCGGGCTCCGGGCGATGCGCTCGGCGCCGAGCAGCACGGCGGTGGTCTGGCTGCCTTCGATCAGCCGGGCCAGGCGCAGCCAGGTCGTCTGCGGAAACCGCCGCACCAGCGGCGACGGCACATCGGCCAGATCGAAGGCGACCAGGCCGAACCCGCCCGCCTGGAGGACGAGGTGCATCGCCTTGAGCGCCCGGGTCGCGTCGCCGCTGTCGCGGACCCAGAGCAGCCTGGCCAGAATCGAGCCCCGCCGCCTCGGCCGAAGCGGGGTCGAAGCGATCGTGCGGATCGATGAGCGCGGCCGCCTCGCCGCGCCCGGCGGCGGCGGCCAGCGCCGCGGCGAGCACCGTCGACCGCCCGGCCGAGCGCGGCCCGATGATCTCCGACAGGTGCCCGCGCGGCAGGCCGCCGGCCAGGGCCGCGTCGAGCGCCGCGAGGCCCACCGGCGCGACATCTCGCGCCGCCTGCTGCGTCCAGGGCGCGGCCGAGGTCAGCGTGACGTCGAGTCTGGACGCCTTGAGCAGCAGTTCGATCTCGGCACGCGCTCCCATTTTCGTTTTTTCTTCGCCCCTTCAGGCGCGAGTATAGTGGCCTCGGCGCCGGGGATCAAGCACCCGTTCGCGCCGTCGCGTAAACCCCGCAGGAATTGACTGTTAAGATAAAGACCGCTTGTCCACTCCGCTGCAAATGAAGGCCGAACCGACGCCTGAGATGGACTATGGAACGCCCGTTCCCTTCAGCCATCCGCTGCTGCAGCGCACCCTGACCGCCTTCACGTACCGCGATTTCCGGGTCCTGTGGTTCGGGGCGTTCACCTCCACGGTCGGCACCTGGATGCAGAAAGTGGCCCAGAGCTGGCTGGTCTTCGACCTGACGAAGTCCTCCTTCTTCCTCGGGCTGGACGATTTCCTCGGCCAGCTGCCGATCCTGCTGTTCACGCTCATCGGCGGCGTGATCGCCGATCGGCACGACCGGCGCCGGCTCCTGCTCGGCTCGCAGTACGTGCAGATGGGCACCGCCTTCATCCTCGCCGGGCTGGTCTTTGCCGGCCGCGTGCACGTCTGGCACATCCTGGCGCTCTCGGCGGTGGCGGGCTTCGCGCAGGCCTTCGGCGGCCCCGCCTACCAGTCGCTCATTCCGTCGCTCGTCCGCAAGCCGGATCTGCCGAACGCGATTGCGCTCAACTCGATTCAGTTCAATCTGGCGCGCGTCTTCGGACCGCTGCTCGCCGGCATCGCGCTCTTCTTCGGCACCGCGGCCTGCTTCGCGCTCAACGGGCTCTCGTTTGTCGTCGTCATCGTGGCGCTGATGTCGCTGCACATCAAACACATCCGGCCGCCGGATCCGAAGCCCATGCTCGAAGAGATGAAGGGGGGCATTGCCTACGCGCGCAGCCAGCCGTCGATCATCGCGCTGACCGTGCTCGCCTTCCTGACGACCTTCCTCGGACTGCCGCTGCTGACTTTCCTGCCGGTGTTCGCGCGCGAGACGTTCCACGGCGACGTCGCGCGCTACACCCACATGATGGCGTTTTCGGGAGCCGGGGCGGTGATCGGCGCGCTCGTCGTCGCCTGGCTGGGGCGGGCCAAACGCATGGGGCTGATCCTGCTGCTCGTGCAGGTCGCGTTCGGCGTGCTCGTCACCGCCTTCGCCCTGTCGCGCATCTGGTGGGTGAGCTGCGCCATCCTGTTTCTCGCCGGCGCGGCGCTGATCATCGTGTTTTCCATGACCGCGTCGCTCATCCAGCTGATCGTCCCGGATCACCTGCGCGGCCGCGTCGTCAGCATCTACATGGTGGCGTTCCGCGGCGGGATGCCGCTCGGCAGCCTCGCCGGCGGCTATGCGGCCAGCCTGACGAGCGCCCCGCACGTGCTCGCCGTCAATGGCGCGCTGGTCTCGATGGTCGCGCTCTACTTCCTGCTGCGCGGCCACGGCATCAGGGGACTCTAGCGATCAGCGCCGTCGATCAGGCGCTGGCAATCCAGAAGACGCCGAGGGCAATCGACGAGACCGCCATCGCGCCGGCGGCGGCGCGCTCGAGACGCGCGACCATGGGGGCCGACAGCACGCCGGCCAGCGCGACGCCGAAGATCGCCATCGCCAGCAGGATCCCGGCCGCGAACACCGCGATCAGCCCGAGCAGCCGCGGCAGCGGCGCGACGCCGAGGCCGAGCGGCAGCAGCGTCAGGGCGCGCAGGCCGCTGACCGCGAACGCCGCGCCGATGACCGCCGGCAGATGCGAATGCGCGCCGGCACCGGCGTTGGGAGCAGGCCGGGCATGCCGATCCCGGACAGGTGCAACCGCAATGGCACGAAGGGACGCGTCGCCATGGCGGCGGCTGACGAACACGCCCCACAAGCCGACGCCGCCGAGCAGGACGAGCAGCAGGCCGCCGAGCATCTCGCCGGCACGCTCGAAGACGATCGGCACGGACCATCCGAGCAGCACCAGCCCGCCCGCGCCGCCGGCCAGCAGCACGGCATGGCCGGCCGCGAAGCGCGCCGCGACGCCGAGCGCCCGCGCCCGGCGCGCCGCCGCCGTCTCGGCCCCCGGCCGCATCGACAGCGCCGCGATGGCGAGCAGATGATCGGCGCCGAGCCCGTGCACGAACCCGAGGAGCAGTGCCGAGGCAACCAGGGTCAGGGGACGAGTCTCCCGCCGGGGGTCAGGGCGACCGTCCACGCGACCGGCACGTTGACCGGCAGATAGCAGATGGTGTCGTCGCACGCCTGATACCGCAGCGTCCCCTTGACGGTCAGGCCGCCGGCGGCGCGCGCCTGGCGCAGGGCGGCCGGCGCCAGCGTCACCTCCTGGGCAATGCGGAAGCGCGCGCTGTAGACGGATTGCGTTTCGTCGAGCGCCTCGATCCGCAGCGTCTGCGGCCTGGGGAACTGCGGCGCGCCGGCCTTGATCGCCGGGTCCGGCTGGATCGCCAGGGAGACCGGGATGTAGTCGGTCTGCGGCGGAGCGTAGACGTGCATGGCGCGCTTCGGCGCCACGTCGAGCGCGAGCGTCACCCGCCCCCCGGCCGTGACCGCCGCGACCGAGGCCGAGGCGGTGAGATGCTTCGTCTCAATTTTCTCAATCGCCGCTTTCTCAATCGCCGCGCCGCTCGCGCCGGCGACACCGGCGGCGGCGAACAGCAGCGACAGCAACACGCCCGGCGGTTTCAGCATCCGTCGATTGTGCCACAACGCGGATTGAAAAAAGGGGCAGGGCGCCGGCGCCCTGCCCCTTCGAACACCTACGGTCGTGACGTCAGTTGCGGCGGCGGGTCACCTGATCCCAGAGCGTCGCGCCGCCGCCGCCGAGGACGGCGCCGATGAGCGCCCCCTTCTTCCCGCCGATGGCCGCGCCGACGCCGGCGCCCGCGCCCGCCGACGAACCGATAATCACCGCGCTCTTCTTGACCGAGCGCACCGGCAGCCGGCGCGCCGGCCGCTCGTAGACCACCTGCCGCGCCTGCACGGGCCGCGCCTCGGCTTGCGGATACGACCGCACCGGAATCACCCGCGTATCGGCGATCGGCCGATCGTCATAGACGCCGCGCGCCAGCGGCGCCTGATACCGGTACGCCACCGGGACCGCCGCCGGCTCGGGAGAGGCGTACGCCTGGACGGCCGCGTCACTCGGCCCCGTCGAGACGCACTCGACCTGCGAGATCGCCGCGCCGTTGACGACCGCCGGCCGCACCAGCGTCCGCTGGTGCGGTTCGCAGGTCACGACGACCGGAGCGCCGGCCGACGCCGCGTTGTCCTGCGCAAACGGCGCCCGCGCGCCAAGCCGCGTCTCCGCTCCGCCGCACGCGTAGGAGAACGTCAGGGCGGCCAGTCCGCCGAGCGCCGCAACGCGACCGATTGCCGAAGTCATCTGGTAGCCTCTCATCTCGTCACCTCCACTATCCTCACCCCTGTCTGGTCCAAGGGAGATGCCATCGCCGCACCGCGAAAAAGTGCTGGATTGCTGAGGATTTTGCCGCCGGCGCGGAGGATGACAAGATGGGTGTCCTCGTTGGGGGTCAGCGTTGGCCCCGGACGCGGATTCCGACGAGGTCTGTTCATGCCGCACATCCTGGTCGTCGAGGACGACCTCGACATCGCCGAACTGATCGCGCACTACCTCGAACGGCGCCGGCCACGTCGTCGACCGGCTGGCGTCGGGGCGCGACGTGCTGGCGCGGCTGCGCGCGCCAGCCGGCGGACCTCGTCATCCTCGATCTCATGCTGCCGGGACTGAGCGGCCTGCAGGTCTGCCGGCGCGATGCGCGCGGATCCCGCAGACGGCGCAGATTCCGGTCATCATGCTCACCGCCCGCGGCGAGGAAGCCGATCGCATCGCCGGGCTCGAGCATCGGCGCCGACGACTACGTCACCAAGCCGTTCAGCCCGAAGGAGCTGGTCGCCCGCGTCGCGGCCCTGCTGCGGCGGCCGGCGGCCGCAGCCGCGCCCGGCCACGCCGCCACCGCGGTCCTGCACTACGGGCCGATCACGATCGACGCCGACCGCCATCAGTGTCACGCTCGGCGGCGCCGGACATCAAGCTCACCGCGAAGGAATTCCTGCTGCTGCAGTACCTGGTGCAGCATCGCGGCCGCGTGCTGTCGCGCGACCTGCTGCTCACCGACGTGTGGGGCTACCAGTACACCGGCGGCACGCGCACCGTCGACGTCCACGTCCGCCGCCTGCGCGAGAAGCTGCCGGTGCTGCACCGACGCGATCGAGACGATCAAGCAGTTCGGCTACAAGCTCAAGCCGATGCCCTGGCCTGACGCGGCCGGCACTTCCCCGTGACGTTCCGCACCCGCCTGTTTCGGCACCTCGCTGGCCGCCGCCGTCGCTCACGCTGCATCGTCGCGACGCCGCTGGTCTCCTGGTCGGTGCGCCGCAGACCATGGACGCCAGCGAATCGAGCGGGGCTGGTCAACGAGGCGCGGCTCGCCGCCGAAACCCTCTCGCACCGCCAGCGCCGCCACGCCGCATCGAGCTCGACGCCGAGGCGGACGCGCTCGGCGCGCTGGTCAGCGCGCGCGTCACCTTCATCGCCCCCGACGGCGCCGTGGTCGGCGACTCGGAGCTCGACGCCGCCGGCAGCTGCGAGCGCTCGAGAACCACGCCGGCCGGCCCGAAGATCCGTCGCAGGCGCTGGCCGCCGGGCTGGGCATCGCCCGGCGCTACAGCACGACGCTCAACACCGACATGCTCTACGTGGCGGTGCCGGTGCGGAACCCGGACGCGCCGCTGATCTCGCCGTCGTGCGGCTCGCGCTGCCGCTGACCGAGCATCAGCCAGCAGCTCGCCGCGGTGCGGCGAGTCGCGCTGATCGCCTTCGGCGCCGGCCTGCTCGCCGCGCTGGTGCTGGCCTGGGCGTCTCGGCGCTGCTCGAGCCGCCGCGTCTGCAGGCCATCGCCGCCGTCGCGCGAGCGCTACGCGGCCGGCGATCTCTCGCGACCCGTCGCGCGACTACGGCGACGACGAGCTCGGCATCGTGGCGCGGGCGCTGGACGACTCGGTCCGGGAGCTCGGCCAGCCGCGCGGTCGATCTCGAGACCGATCGGGCGCGCATGGAAGCGATCCTCGGCGGCATGATCGAAGGCGTGCTCGTCGTCAACGATCAGGGCCGGCGTGCAGCTGGTCAACGCCGCGGCGCGGCGGATGCTGCGGCTCCAGGAGGCACGGTCGAGGGGCGGCACTACCTCGAGATCGTCCGCCACCCGGACGTCGCCGCGCAGCTCGGCGCGACGCTCGGCGGCAGCGACGACCGAAGGTCTCGAGCTGGCGCTGCCGCGCGAGTCCGGATCGCAGCATCATCGCGCGCAGCGCGCCGGTCGGCTCCGCGACCGCCCGCGGCGCGGTGCTGGTGCTGCACGACATCACCGAGCTGCGCAAGGCCGACCGGATCCGCCGCGACTTCGTCGCCAACGTGTCGCACGAGCTGCGCACGCCGCTGACCGCGGTCCGCGGCTACGTCGAAGCGCTGCTCGACGGCGGCACGGACACGCCGGACGCGCGCCGCTTCCTCGAGATCATCGGGCGGCACACGCTGCGCATGGAGCGGCTGGTGCGCGACCTGCTCCGGCTGGCGCGCCTCGATGCCGGCCAGGAGCCGCTCGAGCACGTCGCCGTGCTCGGTGGCGCGCGCTGTTCGACGGCGTCGAGACCGAGCTGGCCGACGCGCTCGAAGGCGCGCGCAGCAGGTCGTCGAGCACGCGGATCGCCGACGACGCGGCGATCGTGCACGGGCGATCCGGCCAAGCTGCACGACGCGCTGCGCAACCTGCTCGAGAACGCCACCAACTACTGCCCCCGACGACGGCCACATCGTGCTGGCCGCGGCGCGCCGCGGCGATCGCATCCGATCGACCGTCAGCGACCGCGGCCCCGGCATTCCCGAGACCGATCTGCCGCGCGTCTTCGAGCGCTTCTACCGGGTCGACAAGGCGCGGTCGCGCGGCGAGCGCGACCCGGGCGGCACCGGCCTCGGCCTGGCGATCGTCAAGCACCTGATCGAGCTGCACGGCGGACCGCGTATCACGCGTCGTCAATCGCCGAGGGCGGCGGCGCGCTGTTCACGATTGACGCTGCCCGCGCGCGGATCGGGGCGCAGCTGAGGCCGGCGTCAGCGGGCGCGACCGTGAGCGCGCGACGAGCGTTGCTACGACCCAGTAGGTCGCGGCCGAGATGCCGGCCGCGGCCGGAATGGTCAGCACCCAGGCCCAGACGATCCGCCCGGCGACGCCCCAGCGCACCGCCGACAGCCGGCGTGATCGAGCCGACGCCGATGATCGCGCCGGTGATGGTGTGGGTGGTGCTGACCGGGATGCCGAGGTGCGTGGCGGTGAACAGCGAGATCGCGCCGGCGGTCTCGGCGGCGAAGCCGCCGACCGGCTGCAGCTTGGTGATCTTCGAGCCCATCGTGTGGATGATGCGCCAGCCGCCCGACAGCGTGCCGAGCGCGATCGCGGCGTGCGCCGCCAGGATCACCCAGAACGGGATCGGCAGCTGGCCGTTGACGAGATTCAGATAGCCGCCCGCGACCAGCACGCCGGCGATGATCCCCATCGTCTTCTGCGCGTCGTTGCCGCCGTGGCCGAGGCTGTAGGCGGCCGCCGACAGCAGCTGCAGCCGCCGGAACCAGCGGTCGACGCGCGCCGGCGAGAAGTCCGCTGGAAGATCCACAGGATCGCCACCATGAGCAGCGAAGCCGAGCACCATGCCGATCAGCGGCGCCAGGACGATGAAGATGAGCGTCTTGGTCCAGCCCGACACGATGATCGCGCCGAAGCCCGCCTTGGCGACCGCCGCGCCGGCGTAGCCGCCGATGAGCGCGTGCGACGAGCTGGTCGGCAGGCCGTAATACCAGGTGATCAGGTCCCAGACGATCGCGCCGATCAGGCCGGCGAAGATCACCGCGAAGGTGACGATGCTGGATGTCGACCAGGCCGGAGCCGATGGTCTTGGCGACCGCGGTGCCGAAGGTGAAGGCGGCGACGAAGTTGAAGAACGCCGCCCAGATGACCGCCTTGCCCGGCGACAGGACGCGCGTCGAGACGACCGTGGCGATCGAGTTCGCGGCGTCGTGGAAGCCGTTGATGTAGTCGAAGACCAGCGCGACGAAAATCAGCGCGCAGACGGCGAGCGAGGTTGGCATCCATCCGGTCAGGCGTGCTTGACGACGACGCCTTCGAGGACGTTGGCGACGTCCTCGCAGCGATCGGTGGCTTCCTCGAGGAAGTCGAGGATCTCCTTCCACTTCATGATCGCGATCGGGTCGCGTCTCTTCCTCGAACAGCCGCCGCACCGCGCCCTGGTGGGCGCGGTCGGCCTCGTTCTCGAGGCGGTTGATCTCGACCGCCGGTTCGGCAACGCCCCTTCTTGCTGCTCGAGCGCCTTCGGTGGCGAGGACCACCTGTTCGGCGCAGTCGATGATGATGCGGGCGAGCTCGCGGGCGCCCGGCCGGACCTCGGTCGATGCTGGTAGAGCCGGACGATCGTCGCGGTCGCGTCGATCGCGTCCATGACGTCGTCGAGCGACCGGGCCAGCGCGAAGATGTCCTCGCGGTCGAGCGGAGTGACGAAGGTGCGGTGGAGCCGCTGGATGATCTCGTGGGTCAGGAAGTCGCACTTGTGCTCGACTTCCTTGATCTCCTCCGCCTTGTCCCAGAGCGGGCGTCCGGGCGCCAGCATTTCTTCGAGGATCTCCGCGCCGTGGCGGATCTGCCACCGCCAGCGCGACGAAATCATCGTAGAACCGCTCTTCCTGCGGTATCAGTCTGAAAGCCACCTCATCCCCCGGCCGGAATCTTAGCAGATTACGTCGGCCGTCCGTGCCGGCCGCATTGTCTCGCCAGCGCAGCTTTAACCGCGCCGTAACACCGCCGTAACGCCGCCAACATGCCGGACGCATACGCTCTGGACATCGCCGTCGACGCGGTGCGCGCAGGCGCGGTTTAACACAGCCGAAACACCGGCGTCACGCCGCGGAAATCCGCGGCGGCTACTGTCGAAGAGGAGAAGCGAGCTGCAGCGACGAATTGACAGGATCGTTGCGTGCGGCGGCATGACGGTCCGTCCTGATGAGTTGGGCGGCTGTCCGCGCGCCGCCCAGGTCACGCCGGCGGCCGGCTACACGCCGCCGGACGACACGCCGGCCATCAAGGTCGGGGCGACGCTGTTCGCCGACTATACCGTGATCACGACCCCGAAGACTCACGGACGCCGACGGCAACGAGCGTCACCGCCAACGCGTTCAACGTCGGCCGCGCCTACATCAACGTCACCGGCAACATCTCGCACCGGATCGCCTTCCGCATCACCCCCGACATCGTCCGCGAGACGGGCACCGGGCAGCTCGCTCGACCGGCAGCTACACCTTCCGCCTGAAGTACGCCTACGCGCAGTTCAATCTCGACGACTGGACTGACGCCGCAGGCCCTGGGTCCGGCTGGGCATGCAGCAGACGCCGTGGATCGATTTCGAGGAGTCGGTCTACCGCTACCGTTTCCAGGGCACGCGTCTTCGAGGAGCGTGAAGGCTTCCTGTCCTCGTCGGACGCCGGCGTCGCCGCCCACTACAACCTGCCCGGCAACTACGGCGACCTCCATGCCGGCATCTACAACGGCGAGTCCTACGCCCGGCGTCGAGCCCAACGACCAGAAGGCCTTCATGCTGCGCGGCACGTTCAGGCCGTTCCGGATGCACCCCGTGCTGCGCGGCCTCCGGCTGACCGGGTTCTACGACCGGGACGCGTATCTGCAAGCACGCCGAGCGCCGCCGCGCGATCGGTCGCCGCGACGTTCGAGCATCCGCATGTCAACGCCGCCTTCGACTACCTGGCGACCGCGCGACCAGACGTCGGTCGCGGCCCAGCCGGCCGACGGCCGGGGCTGTTCGCTGTGGGCGACGCCGCGGACGCCGACACATCGGCTGGGAAGGACTGATCCGCTTCGACCACTTCGCGCCGGACCAGGCGCTCGACGGCCGCCGGAACCGGTCGATCGTCGGCGTCGCCTACTGGTTCCCGCACCAGGGCACGGTGTCCACGGCGCTCCTGCTCGACGTCGAGAACGCCGGCAGCTTCAGGATCTTCGTGCCGGCTCTGCCGTACGGATCACCGCGTCGCGGTGCATGCGCTCGTCAACTTCTGAAATCGTACCCGCAAGAGAGGAACTGAAGAGACGATGCATTCGACAAGCGAAACTGCTCACCGTTCGGCGCCGTCGCCGTCGCCGGCATCACGGTGTCGGCCCAGCGCGGTCCAGATCAACGGCGCCGGCGCCACCTTCCCGTACCCGATCTACTCGAAGTGGTTCTCCGAGTACAACAAGCTGCATCCCGACGTCGCGGATCAACTACCAGTCGATCGGCTCGGGCGGCGGCATCCGGCAGGTCAGCAAGCCGCACGGTGTTCTTCGGCGCCACCGACGGCCCGATGACCAGCGAGCAGCTGCAGGCGGCCGCCGGGCAAGATCCTCCACTTCCCCACCGTCCTCGGCGCCGTCGTGCCGGTCTACAACCTGCCGGGCGTCAGCGCCGAGCTGAAGTTCACCGGCCCGCTGCTCGCCGACATCTTCCTCGGCAAGGTCACGAAGTGGAACGACCCGGCGATCGCCAAGGTCAACGCCGGCGTCAGCTGCCGGCGACCGACATCACCGTCGTGCACCGCTCCGACGGCTCGGGCACGACCTACATCTTGGCCGACTACCTCGCCAAGGTCTCGCCTGAGTGGAAGACCAAGGTCGGCGTCGACGACGTCGGTGAACTGGCCGGCCGGCGTCGGCGGCAAGGGCAACGAAGGCGTCGCCGGCCTGGTCGAGCAGACGCCCGGCGCGATCGGCTACGTCGAGCTGATCTACGCGCTCCAGAACAAGATCGCCTACGGCGCGGTGCAGAACGCCGCCGGCGAGTTCGTCAAGGCGTCGACCGACGTCGGTGACCGCGGCGGCCGCGGCCGCGGCGGCGAAGATGCCCGCCGACTTCCGCGTCTCGATCACCAACGCGCCCGGCGCCGGGGCCTATCCGATCTCGTCGTTCACCTGGCTGCTGCTCTACGAGAGCCCCGCAGGACAAGGCGCAGGCCGAAGTCGATGGTCGACTTCCTGAAGTGGGCGCTGACCGACGGACAGAAGTTCGCCGCCGACCTGGGCTACGCGCCGCTGCCGAAAGACGGTCGTCGACATCGAGCTGAAGGCGCTCGCCGAGGATCAAGACGCAGTAGATGGCCATGCGCGCTCAGCGCCGTCCCGACGACCTGGCGTTCCGGCGTCGGGACCGGCGCCTTCGCGCGTGCTGCTGATCGTCATCGTCGTCGGCGATCGGCGTCGAGCTGGTGCGCCAGTCGCGGCTGTCGATCCAGAAGTTCGGCTGGCAGTTCTGGCTGACCGACACCTGGGACCCGGTGGCCGGCGAGTTCGGCGCGCGGCCGTTCATCTGGGGCACGCTCTACTCGTCGGTGCTGGCGCTGCTGCATCGTCGACGCCGATCGCGCTCGGCATCGCCATCTTCATCTCCGAGCTGGCGCCGGCGTGGCTGCGCGCGCCGCTGTGTCTTCCTCACCGAGCTGCTGGCCGCGATCCCGTCGATCGTCTACGGCCTGTGGGGCATCTTCGTGCTCGTGCCGCTCGTCCGCAGCCTGGAGACGGCCACGCCCGGCGTGGCTGCGCGGCACTGCCGCTGTTCAGCGGCCCGCCGCTCGGCGTCGGCATGCTGGCCGCGGCGCTGATCCTCGCCGATCATGGTCATCCCGTTCACCTCGTCGGTCGCCCGCGAGGTGCTGCGGGCGGTGCCGCAGGCGCAGCGCGAAGGGGCGCTACGCGCTCGGCGCGACGCGCTGGGAGGCGATCCGCATGGCGCTCGTTCTACGCCCGCACCGGCATCGTCGGCGCGGTCATGCTCGGGTTCGGCCGCGCGCTCGGCGAGACGATGGCGGTGACGATGGTGATCGGCAACAACCCGCAGATCAGCCTGTCGCTCTTCGCGCCGCAGTACACGATGGCGGCGGTCATCGCCAACGAGTTCACCGAGGCCGCCGACGAGCTCTACCTGCACGCGCTGATCGAGATCGGGCTGGTGCTGTTCGTCATCACGCTCGATCATCAACGCGCTGTCGCGGCTGCTCATCTGGTCGATGAGCCGGCAGCCGCGGCGCCGGCCGATGCGGCCGGCCGCCGCCGTGGAGGCCGCCTGATGCGCGACCGCTGGCGCAAAGCTGCTGTCGGCGCTGGTCATCGGGCCTGTGCGGCGGCGTCGGTGGCTGGTGGCGCTCGTGCCGCTCGCGCTTCGTCCTCGTTCTACGTCGTCGCGCAGGGCATGCCGTCGCTCAATCTGGACTTCTTCACCCGACATGCCGGTGCCGGTCGGCGAGTCGGGCGGCGGCATGGCCAACGCCATCGTCGGCATCGCTGATCGTCACCGGGCTCGGCGCCGCTGTTCGCGATCCCGATCGGCGTGATGAGCGGCGATCTATGCCGCGGAGTACCGCCGGCACGCGGCTCGCGTCGGCGGTCCGCTTCGCCGCCGACACGCTCAACGGCGTGCCGTCGATCGTCATCGGCGTGTTCGTCTACGGCATCGCGGTGCTGCCGTTCCGGCAGTTCTCAGCGCCTCGCCGGCGGCCTCGCGCTCGGCATCATGATGATCCCGCTCATCATGCGGACCACCGAGGAGCTGCTGCTGCTGGTGCCGCCGACGCTGCAGCGAAGGGGCGCTGGCGCTCGGCGCGACGCGCGGCGCGCGCCGTCTTCACCGTCGTGCTGCCGGCGGCGCTGCCCGGCATCGTGACCGGCATCCTGCTGGCGCTGGCGCGCATCGCCGGCGAGACCGCGCCGCTGCTGTTCACGGCCTTCAACAACCGCTTCTTGTCGACCGACCCGCGCCAGCCGATCTCGACGCTGACCGTGCAGGTCTACACCTACGCCATCTCCCCCTACGAGGACTGGCACCGCCAGGCGTGGGCCGGCGCGCTCGTCCTGCTCGCGCTGGTCGTCAGCTTCTCGGCGATTGCCCGGGTTGCCAGCGCCCGGCTCACGCGCCTTCAGCGCGGCTCGTAGCCGGCCCGGGGGCCAGTCCCTCCCGGGCGAGGAGATCGACGACGCGGGCGCGGATGTCGTCGCGGATGGCCCTCACCGCCTCGGCGCCGCGCCCCTTCGGGTCCGGCAGGGCCCAGTCCTCGCGGCGCAGGCCGGGCACGACCGGACAGGCGTCGCCGCAACCCATCGTGACGAGCACCTGTGCCTGCCGCGCCAGCGCCTCGGTGAGCTTCTGCGGCCGTGCCGAGGCGAGGTCGATACCCGCCTCGCGCATCACCGTGACGACTTCCGGGTGCACCGCCGCGGCCGGATCGCTGCCGGCGGAGAGCGCCCGTGCCGCCGCGCCGTCCACGAGGCGGTTGAAGAACGCCGCCGCGATCTGCGAGCGGCCGGCATTGTGGACGCAGGCGAACAGTACCGTCTTCACCGGCCGCCGCCGCTGCAGCAGCTCCGCGCCGCCGGCGCCGCTGGCGCCGACGCTCGGCCATCAGGCTCCCGTTCGACCCGCGCCGCGTCGGCGCGCACCGTGCCGACGTGGGTCAGGGCGTGTGACACCGCGCCGACCACGGCCGCGACCACCGGGTCGGTAATCGGCGCGAGCCGGTAGTGCATCCAGAGACCGTCGCGCCGCGCGATCACGAGACCGGCGCGGCGCAGCCGCGCGAGGTGGCGGGACACTTTCGGCTGGGTCAGCGACAGGGCCTGGTGGATGTCGCAGACGCAGACTTCTCCGTCCGCGAGCAGGCCGAGGATGCGCAGCCGGGTCTCGTCGCCGAGCGCCTGGCAGACCGCGGTGAGCGCAGTGAGGGGGGTCGTGGTCATTCGCGCCGCCGACTGGATTGTCATGCGATAAATATATACGCCTTGACAAATATGATCATCGCTCTATTATATATGCATTCTCGTATATAAAGGAGTCCGTCATGACCAGCCTGCCCGATGCCATCAGAACGAAGTACGGAGCCGCGGCCGCCGCCGTCCGCCAGGGGACCGCGCCCGGCTGCTGCGGGGCGGACGCGTGCTCCGACCCGATCACCTCGCAGCTCTATCCCGACGCCGACGCCGCCGCCCTGCCGCCGGAGGCGCTGGCCGCGTCGCTCGGCTGCGGCAACCCGACCGCGATGATCACCCTCGAGCCGGGCGAGGTGGTCCTCGACCTCGGCTCCGGCGGCGGCATCGACGTCCTGCTGGCGGCGCGCCGCGTCGGTCCGACCGGCAAGGTCTACGGCATCGACATGACCGACGAGATGCTGGCGCTCGCCGGCGAGAACCAGCGCCGCGCCGGGGCGACCAATGTCGAGTTCCGGAAGGGCACGATTGAAACGATTCCGCTGCCCGACGCCTCCGTCGACGTCGTCATTTCCAATTGTGTGATCAACCTGTCCGCCGACAAGGATGCCGTTCTGCGCGAGGCCTTCCGGGTGCTGAAGCCGGGCGGGCGGTTCGCGGTCTCCGACGTCATCGTCCGCGGCCTCGTCCCGCCGGAGGTGAAGCGCAGCATGGAGCTGTGGATCGGCTGCATCGCCGGCGCGCTCGAGGAGGCCGACTATCTGCAGCGGCTGCGGCGGGCCGGGTTCGACGACGTGGCGGTGGAGCCGTGGCGGGTGTATGAGGTGGCGGACGCGCGGACCGTCCTTGCCGGCAGCGGCGTCGACGTCGACGCGGTCGCGGCGACGATTGAGGGGCGCTTCGCGAGCGCGTTCATCCGCGGCCGGAAACCGGCGGCGAAGACCTGCTGTGGCCCGGAGTGCTGCGGCTCGCCGGAACGGCCGGGCTCAGCCGATGCGCCAGCGGGTGCCGCCGGGTAAGATGGTAGCGCATGAACGACGTGCTGACGCTGATCCTCGGCGGCGGCCGGGGCACCCGGCTCTTCCCGCTGACCCACATGCGTTCGAAACCGGCGGTGCCGCTCGGCGGCAAGTACCGGCTGATCGACATCCCGATCAGCAACTGCCTGCACGCCGGACTGAAGCGGATCTTCGTGCTGACGCAGTTCAACTCCGCGTCGCTCAACCGCCACATCGCCCAGACCTACCGGCTCGACGTCTTCTCCGACGGCTTCGTCGAGGTCCTGGCCGCCGAGCAGACGCCGGAGAGCTACGACTGGTTCCAGGGCACGGCCGACGCGGTGCGGCAGGCGGCGCGGCACTTCACCGGCTACGACGCCGAGTACTACCTGATCCTCGCCGGCGATCATCTCTACCGCATGGACTTCTGCGAGATGGTCGAGGCGCACATCGAAAGCGGCGCCGACATCACCATCGCGGCGCAGCCG
This sequence comes from uncultured Acidobacteriota bacterium, assembly GCA_963750475.1. Lineage (GTDB taxonomy): Bacteria > Acidobacteriota > Vicinamibacteria > Vicinamibacterales > 2-12-FULL-66-21 > JALZOC01. Next base: position 2,329,911 of record CAVVQQ010000002.1, on the reverse strand, counting down.
GTGACGCCGGCCGATGCCACCGAGATGGGCATCTTCCGCTTCGACGATCGACGGCCAGATCGCCGGCGTTCGAGGAGAAGCCGGACGAGGCGCGGCTGGCGCGCGATCGGCAGCAGCATCCCGCGCGGCTCGACCGCCGGCGGCGTGACCGCCGGAGAAGCCGTTCGTCGCCTCGATGGGCATCTACGTCTTCTCGCGCGAGGTGCTGCTCGAGATCCTCGACGCAGCCCGGCGTCGACTTCGGGCGGGAGATCATCCCGCGCGCCCTCGGCACTCACCACGTCAACCCGTACATCTTCCGCGGCTACTGGGCCGACGTCGGGACCATCGACGCGTTCTACGACGCCAACATCCAGCTGACGAGCCGCGGCGCCCCGTTCAACTTCTTCCATCCGCGCTGGCCGATCTACACGCATCCGCGCTTTCTGCCCGGGACGCGCGCCTACGACTGCCGCATCCGCGCCTCGATTCGTCGCCGAGGGCAGCTATCTCGATCAGTGCGAGATCGCCGAGTCGGTCGTCGGCATCCGGACCCGCGTCAACGCCGGCGCGCGCATCACCCGCTCGGTGCTGCTCGGCGCCGACAGCTACGAGGACGAGAGCGGCGCCGATCGCGTCCCGCTCGGCATCGGCCGCGACGTCGTGCTCGATCGGGTGATCGTCGACAAGAACGCGCGGATCGCCGATGGCGTGCGGCTGACGAACGCCGCCGGGGTGGACGAAGCGGACGGCGACGGCTACTACATCCGCAACGGCATCATCATCGTGCCGAAGGGGGCGGTCGTCAAAGCCGGCACGGCGGTGTAAGACCGCCCGTCCCACCTGTCGTCACCAGTCCCGCCAACCGTCCACGGCGTCGTCCCGCCGCCCGGCCCTGCCCGCCGCCGTCCATTCCATCGCCGCCCATCTTTCGACGAAGCCACGACTTGCGCCGTCCAATCGTTCCGAACTGCCGGTGGAGGCCGGCAGCGGCACGTGCGGGATGAGGGGCCACACCAGATGGAGGCCGGGCATGCGACAGGTGGTTCTCGGTGCGGTCCTGCTTGCGGGACTTGGCGGGGGCGTGGCGGCGGCGGACGGTGGACCGGCGCTCGACAGCGTCGAGGTGCGGCGGCTGACGACCGACGAGCATCGGCATGTCCGCGCCGTGGACGCCCGGATCGGCCGCGCCCTGGCCGACGGGCTGCAGCGCTCGGCGACGCTCGCCCGGCTGGTCGTGGCGCTCGACCGCTCGGACGTCATCGTCTACGTCGAGTCCGACCTGCGGCTGCCGATGACGCTGGCCGGACGAATGCTGCTCGCCGCGACTCCCGGCGGGACGCGGTATCTGCGCATCCAGATCGCCCGGTCGGCGGGCGGCGACGATCTCATCGCGATCATCGGACACGAGCTGCGCCACGCGCTCGAGGTCGCGGACGCGCCGGAGGTCAGGGACGAGGCGTCCCTGATCGCGCTGTATCAGGCGATTGGCCGCGCCGGCCAGGGGGCGCACCGCTACGACACGGTGGCCGCGCAGCACGCGGGACGGCAGGTGCGGACCGAGCTGATGGGATGAGCGCGGGGCGGTTACTTGATCGCGCGAAGCATGCCGGGCGGGACGAACCAGCGGAGCTGGCCGGTGCCCTTCGGGGGGAAAACCTCGAAGTCGATGCGGCAGATGCCCCCCTTCTTGAACGTGAGGGGGACACGGGCGCCAATCAGGCGCGCCGCCAGCTCGCCGATGTTGGGCTCGTGGCCGACGAGCGCGATGCGCCCCTTGCGCATGTGACGGCCGAGCTCCTGGAACACGCCCGAGGGACTGCCGGCCGGCGCCAGCGCGTCGCTCGTCGACAGCGTCGGTTTCGAGGCGAGCGCCGCCATCAGGATTTCCGCCGTCTGCTTCGTCCGCGTCAGCGGGCTGGCAATGATGTGGTCGAATCCGACGTCGAGGGCGTTCAGCGCCCGCGCCTCCTGATGGAGGCGTTTGATGCCGGCGCCGGTCAGCGGCCGCTTGGAATCGTCAGGATAGTCCTCCCCCCGCTCGGCGGCGATGCCGTGACGAATGAGGTAGAGCTCCAGGGTAGCCATGGTCAGCGTCCGCCGCGGACGACGGCGGCCCCCTGACCGGTCTGACGCGCCAGGGTCATCTTGGCCGGCCGGCTGCGGCGGGCCGCGAGCTGCGGCACGATGGTTTTCCGGACGACCGCCGGCACCTCGCGCAGGCGGGGACAGGACGACAGGTACTTGCCGTGCAGGTGACGGCACTGCGCCTCGACGTGGGCGGCCAGCGCGTCGAGCGCCGCCCGCGGTTCGGGCCGCGCCGGCGGCCCGCTGATCTGGGTCGCACCGATGTGGGTCTGCAGGACCTGCAGGTCGTGCAGCGTGCCGAGCATGTCCTGAACGCTCTTGATGGTCCGGACGTGCGGCGCGGCCGCCTTCACTCCGGCGTCGAACGCCAGCTCGAGCCCATAGCGCAGCTTTTTCGCCGCGATCCGCACGTCGTGGAGCCGCTCGGGTGAGTACATGTGCCCGGCGGCGTCCATCGCCTCGGTCAACGCCCGGGACCTGTCGAGCAGCCGGCTGCCGAGCGCCTTCCGCCACGGTTCGGTAGTGGCGGCGGCGAGCGCGGCGCTGACCGAGGCAAGGCGGCGGCCCAGCTTGTCCTGATCGACCGACGCCAGCCGCTTGAGCATGACCTCCCGGCGGGCTTCACGCTCGCGGGTGACCGTGGCCCGCACCTCTTCCACGGCGGTGCGCGAGACGTCGGGGGTGGCCGAGAGCGCCTCGAGCAGCGACAGCGTGACGTCGAGCTCCCGGACAGTGCCCAGCGCCCGCGTCAGCCGGCGGACTTTGCGGGTCGCCTTGCCCGCCTTGCTGCCGTGCAGGCCGGTCGACAGCACCGGAATCGCCTCGCGCAACCGCCGTGACGCGACCCGGGCCTGATGCACCCCGACGTGGTCTCCGGCGGCGGCGCCCGACAGGTGACGTTTCAGCGTCCGGGCCAGGCCTTGCATGAGGAGCGCCGTGGGCCGTCGGGTGGGAGTGTTCATGGTAGGATGGCGACCGTTCTGGCCCTTTTCGGCACGACTGCGGCTGAGTTTTGAATTTTTTCTCACGGCCTCCTCGAATCCCTGCAAGAGTCGGACCGGCTGAGCTGCCCTCCTGATGCGAATAGCGGCCATCGACATCGGCACCAACTCCATCCACATGATCGTGGTCCAGGTCCGGCCCGACCTGTCCTTCGAAGTGATCGACCGGGAAAAGGATATGGTCCGGCTCGGGGCGGGCGGCCTGGACGGCCGCAGCCTGACCCCCTCCGCCATGGCGACGGCGCTCCAGACGCTGACCAAATTCAGGCGGCTGGCCGAATCCCACAAAGTCGATGAGATCGTCGCCGGCGGCGACGAGCGCGACCCGCGAAGCCGAGAACGGCGGGGATTTCATCGCCGAAGTGGCCCGGGCGACAGGCATCCGCATCCGGGTCATTTCCGGCACCGAGGAAGCCCGCCTCATCCACCTGGCGGCGTGCTACGGCGTCGCGGTCGGGGCCGGCACGGCCATCGTCATCGACATCGGCGGCGGCAGCGTCGAGGTGACGCTCGGGAGCGCAACCAAGATGCTGCAGGGGCGGAGCTTCAAGGCCGGGGTCATCCGCCTCACCGAGCGGTTCGTGAAGAGCGATCCGCTGGCCGGGCGCGACGAGCGCCGCCTCGTGAAACACCTGAACCGCGAAATGGGGGCCTATCTCGACGGTCTGGCGGCGGCCGATGTCGACCGGGTCATTGGCACGTCCGGCACCATTCTCAGTCTCGGCGCGCTGGCCCTCGGCGATGCCCCGGCGACGGCCGGCGAGCTGCGCAATCAGCGCGTCGGCGTCAAGGCGCTGCGCCGCGTCCGCAAGCGCCTCGTCGCCGCCGGGATCGAAGAGCGGCTGCAGATGCCCGGCCTCGATCCGCGCCGCGCCGACCTGAACGTCGCCGGCGGCGTCCTGCTCGACACGGTCCTGCGCCGCCTTGGCGCCGACCGAGCTGACGCTCTGCGACCTGGCGCTGCGCGAGGGGCTGGTCCTCGACTACATCCATCGCAACGGCGCCCGGATCCGGAAAGCCGAGCGCTATCCGGACGTCCGCCGCCGCAGCGTGGTCGAGCTGGCCGAGCGCTGCGGCTACTGGGCCGAGCACGCCCAGCAGGTCGCCCGGCTCGCGCTCAGCATCTTCGACCAGACGCGCAGCGCCCACGGGCTCGGCGAACACGAGCGCGAATGGCTCGAGTACGCGGCGCTGCTGCACGATATCGGCGTCCACATCAGCTACGAGCGCCACCACCGCCACTCCTACTACCTGATCAAGAACGGCGACCTGCGCGGCTTCGCGCCGGAGGAAGATCGAGATCATGGCGCTCGTCGCCCGCTATCATCGCCAGGGCGACGCCGAAGAAATCACACGACGGCTACGGTGAGCTCGGCGGCACGCGCCGCCGGACGGTGCGGGCGCTGTCGGCCATGCGTCCGGCTGGCCGAGGGGCTCGATCGCAGCCATGCCCAGGCCCTGACGGGCATCGATCTCATTCCACGCGGCGAGGACTATCTCGCCCGCCTGCGCACGCGCGGGCGACGCCGAGCTGGAGCTCTGGGCCGCCCACCGCCACGTCGCGGCGCTCGAACGGGAGCTCGACGCTCCGGTTCGCTTCGAGGTCGCGGGACCGGAGACACAAGGATCCACCGCCCCATGCTGAACAATCTGACCACGCCCCACGAGTATCCCGGAAAGCTGTTCGTGGTCGAGGGAATCGACGGCTCGGGCAAGACGACCCAGCTCGGCGCTGCTCGCAAAATGGCTTAAGGCCGCCGGCCACCCGGTCTTCGTCACCGAATGGAACTCGTCGGCGCTCGTCAAGGCGGCCACCAAGACCGGCAAGAAGAAGAACTCGCTGACGCCGATGACGTTCAGCCTGCTGCACGCCACCGACTTCGCCGACCGGCTGCTCTACAACATCATGCCGCCGCTCAAGGCCGGCATGATTGTCCTGGCCGACCGCTACGCCTATACCGCGTTCTCGCGCGACGCCGCGCGCGGCGTCGACCGGCGCTGGGTGCGCGAGCTGTACAGCTTCGCCGTTCAGCCGGATCTGGCGGTCTACTTCCGCGTCCCGATCGAAGTCTCGACCGATCGGCTCCTGGCCCGCCGCGTCAAGCTGAAGTTCTACGAGGCCGGCATGGACATGGGCTGGAGCTCGAACGCGATCGAGAGCTTCCGCATGTTCCAGGGCAAGGTCCTCGACGAGTACGACCGGCTCGTCGACGAGTTCGGCCTGAGCGTGGTCAATGCCACCGGCAGCATCACCGAGCAGCAGCGGATCTTCCGGAAGCTCGTCTCGCAGCATCTGGAGATAGAGGATGACAACGAACAGCTCGACGAGCAGCTTGGTTGAGGCCGGCGGCCGGCACCCGGCCCGGCACCTACTACGGGAACGGCATCCCGTACCTGCCGATCGACGGCTACCCGGGCAAGATCATCGCCATCGAAGGGACCGACGGCGTCGGCCGCTCCACCCAGATCGCCCTGCTGCGGGAATGGCTCGAGGTGCAGGGCTACGGCGTCGTCGAAACCGGCTGGACCCGCTCCGAGCTGATGCAGCCGACCATCGAGCTCGCCAAGGCGAGCAACACGCTGAACAAGCTGACTTTCGTGCTGCTCTACGCCACCGACTTCGCCGACCGGCTCGAGAAGGAGATCATCCCGGCGCTCAAGGCCGGCTTCATCGTGCTGTCGGACCGCTACATCTTCACCGCGCTCGCCCGCGCCGGCGTGCGCGGCGTCGACCGCAGCTGGATCCGCAGCCTCTACGGCTTCGCGATCGCGCCGCACCAGGTCTTCTACCTGAAGATCGACGAGAAGACGCTGATCCGCCGGGTCCTGCAGTCGCGCGGCATGGACTACTGGGAGTCGGGGATGGACATGAAGATCGGCGACGACATCTACGAGAGCTTCCGCGCCTACCAGCGCTCGCTGCTGCGCGAGTATGCGTCGATGGCGGACGAATTCGGCTTCCGGGTGCTCGACGCGCGGCGCAAGGTCGACGTCATCCAGGACGAGCTGCGCCGCCAGATCGGCGCGTTTCTCGCCGAAGCGGAAGTCCCCCCCCGGAGCGAGGACACGCCCGCCTGAGGCGCTGTTTACACCGAATTTACCCGCCCGAAACGGCCGGGTAACGGCCGCCGCGCTACGCTGGGGCGTGGCTCTCGTCACCACGCTCCCGTCGCCCGCGCCCCAGGCCACGAGCCGCGAGCGGCCCGCCCCGCCTGCGCCCCGTCCGCCGGTCGTCGAGGTCCGCGATCTCAGCTTCTATTACGGCCAGACCCGCGCCCTCGACGCGATCACCCTCGGCATCCGCCCCAACATCGTGACGGCGTTCATCGGTCCGTCGGGCTGCGGCAAGAGCACCTTCCTCCGCACGCTCAACCGGATGAACGACATCATTCCCGGCACCCGCGTCGACGGCCGCGTGCTGATCGACGGCGATCGACATCTACGCGCCGTCGGACCGACGTCGTCGCGCTGCGCCGGCGGGTCGGCATGGTGTTCCAGAAGTCGAACCCGTTTCCGAAGTCGATCTTCGAGAACGTCGCCTACGGCCTGCGGATCAACGGCCTTGCCCGCGACGCGGGCCGAGCTGCACGCGCCGGGTCGAGGACAGCCTGCAGGCGGCGGCCCTCTGGGACGAGGTCAAGGACCGGCTGCACGACTCGGCGCTGGCGCTGTCGGGCGGCCAGCAGCAGCGGCTGTGCATCGCGCGGGCGCTCGCCATCGAGCCGGAGATCCTGCTGATGGACGAGCCGGCCTCGGCGCTCGATCCGATTGCCACCCAGCGCATCGAGGAGCTGATCTACCAGCTCAAGGCCCGCTACACGATCGTCATCGTCACCCACAACATGCAGCAGGCGGCGCGGGTCTCGGACGACACCGCCTTCTTCTGGCTCGGCCGGCTGGTCGAATTCGCGCCGACCGACCGGCTGTTCACCAACCCGGCCGAGAAGCTGACCGAAGACTACGTCACCGGAAGGTTCGGGTAGCGCGGTGCCGGACGCCACCGGATTCAGGCATTTCCAGGAGGAGCTGGAGCAGCTCAAGACGCGCCTGCTCGAGATGGGCGGCCTCGCCGAGGACCGCGTCCGCGCCGCCGTCAGCGGGCTGGTCGAGCGCGACCCGGACGCGGTGGCGCGCGTGCTCGAGGGAGACGCCCCGATCAACCAGCTCCACATCGAGATCGACAGCCGCTGCTTCACGCTGCTGGCGCTGCACCAGCCGATGGCAGTCGACCTCCGGGCCATCGTCGCGGCGGTCAAGATCAACACCGACCTCGAACGCGTCGGCGACCTGGCGGTCAACATCGCCGAAGCGGCCCGCCGCTACCTGCGCCATCCGCCCGTCAAGGAGCTCATCGACATTCCGCGGATGGCGGGGATCGCCCAGGGCATGCTCCGCGACGCGCTCGATGCGTATGTCCGCCGCGACACCACCCTGGCCCAGGAGGTGCTGAACGCAGGACGATGAGCTCGATGCGCCTGAAAACGCAGGTGTTCCGCGAGCTGCTGACCTACATGCTGCAGGATCCGACGACCATCGAGCCGGCGCTCGAACTGATCCTGATCTCCCGGCATCTCGAGCGGATCGGCGACCACGCCACCAACGTCGCCGAAGACGTCATCTTCATGGTCCTGGCCAAGGACGTCCGCCACCACGCCGCCGACGCCGGCTAGCCCGCTGGCCGGCCGCGACCCCTTCCAGCCCGGCCATCAGATAGAATAGCGAGGTTGCACATGGTGCAGCCTGAACCTCCTTGCGCGTACTGCGGCCGCCGTGCCGTCGATCCGGCCTGGCGGCCTTTCTGCTGCGAGCGGTGCAAGCTGGCCGACCTGGGGCGGTGGCTGTCGGAGGAGTACCGCGATCCCGGGGGAGCCGCTCCCCGCAGATCGACGAGGACGCTGAGTACGTGACATGGCCGAGACGCTGACGATTACCGACAATCGAACCGGCAAGACGTACGAGCTGCCGATCCAGAACGGCACCGTCCGGGCGATGGATCTGCGCCAGATCAAGGTCGTCGCCGGACGACTTCGGGATGATGACCTACGATCCGGCGTTCACGAACACCGCCGCCTGCCGGAGCGGGATCACCTATATCGACGGCGAGCAAGCGGCATCCTGATGTACCGCGGCTATCCGATCGAACAGCTCGCCGAGCACAGCGACTATCTCGAAACCGCCTACCTCGTGCTGTTCGGCGAGCTGCCCTCGGCCGGCGAGCTCGGCACCTGGGTCGCCGACATCAACCGCCACACGCTGCTGCACGAGAACGTCAAGCAGTTCCTCCAGGGGTTCCGCTACGACGCCCATCCGATGGGCATGTTCCTCAGCATCGTCGGCGCGATGTCGACCTTCTATCCCGACGCCAAGAACATCTTCGACGCCCGGTCGCGGCGGCTGCAGACGATCCGGCTGATTGCCACGGTGCCGAGCATCGCCGCCTATGCCTACCGGCACTCGCGCGGCCTGCCCTACGTCGTGCCGGACAGCGAGCTGAGCTTCACCGGCAACTTCCTGAACATGCTGTTCAAGATGACCGAGCCGCAGCTACAAGCCGCACCCGGTGCTCGAGCGCGCGCTCGACGTGCTCTTCATCCTGCACGCCGACCACGAGCAGAACTGCAGCACCCACGCGATGCGCGGCATCGGCAGCTCGCACGTCGACCCGTACTCGGCGCTCGCCGGCGCGGCGGCGGCGCTCTACGGCCCGCTCCACGGCGGCGCCAACGAGGCGGTGCTGCAGATGCTCGACGGAGATCGGCTCGATCGAGCACGTCCCGGCGTTCATCAAGCGGGTCAAGGCGGGCGAGGGGCGGCTGATGGGGTTCGGCCACCGCGTCTACAAGTCCTACGACCCGCGCGCCAAGATCATCAAGCAGCATCGCCGACCTGGTCTTCGAGGTCACCGGCAAGAACCCGCTGCTCGACATCGCGCTCGAGCTCGAGCGGATCGCGCTCGAGGACGACTACTTCGTCAAGCGCAAGCTCTATCCGAACGTCGACTTCTACTCGGGCCTGATCTATCAGGCGATGGGCTTCCCGGTGGAGATGTTCCCGGTGCTGTTCGCGATTCCCGCGGACCGCCGGCTGGCTGGCGCAGTGGGAAGAGATGCTGACCGACGCCGGAGCAGAAGATCGCCCGGCCGCGGCAGATCTACGCCGGCTCGGCGCAGCGCGACTACGTCGCCGGGACAAGCGCCGGTAGACGCATGCGGTCCCGGACCGATGCCGACTGCCGAACCGCCGCGCCTGCTCATCGTGCTCGGCGCCGCCTGCGTGCGCGGCCAGCCCCGGCCGCGCCGCCGCCGTTCGACGGCGCGCAGGCCTTGACGACCTCCGGCAGCTGGTCGCGCATCGGCCCCCGGCCGGCCGGATCGCCGGCGGCGGCGCGGCCCGCGCCTACATCACGCGCCAGCTCGACGACGGCCGGCCTGACGCCGCAGGAGCAGCGCGTTCGACGCCAGCACGCCGACGCGGGCCGGTCGCAGCATGGTCAACATCAGCGCGCCGCATCCCCGGGCAGTCGGCGCGCGGCCGGCTGCGTGATCGTGGCGGCCACTACGACACCAAGCTGTTCGGGAGTTTCACGTTCGTCGGCGCCAACGACGGCGGATCCAGCGCCGCCCTCCTGATCGAGCTGGCGCGCGTGCTCAAGCCGGGCACGCTGCCGGTCGACGTCGAGCTGCTGTTCCTCGACGGCGAGGAAGCGGTCGGCGACTGGCAGGGCGACCGATCACACCTACGGCAGCCGCCACTACGTCGCACGCGGCGCGGCAGGCCGGCACGCTCGGCGACATCGCGCGCCTTCGTGCTCGTTGACATGATCGGCGACCAGCGACCTGCGCATCAAGCGCGAGTCGAACTCGACGCCGTGGCTGACCGACACGATCTGGGCGCGCCGCGAAGCGGCTCGGCCAGCCGGAGTTCGTCGCGACGCGTCGACGCCGATCGAGGACGACCACCTCGAGTTTCCTCGAGGCCGGCGTGCCCGGCGGTGGACATCATCGACCTCGACTACCCGGCCGTGGCACCTGGCACGCCGCCACGACACGCTCGACAACGTCAGCGCCCGGTCGCTCCAGATCGTCGGCGAGGTGCTGCTCGCGGCGCTGCCCGACATCGAGCGGTCGCTGCCGCGCTAGTCCGTTTGCTGTTGGACAGCGCCGGTCGCGGCTGGCCGCGAACGGGGACGCCCCGTATGGCGCGCGGGCGCCACCCGTCACGAGCGCCTTGTGCCGGGCATCAACTGGGGCTGTTCGCGGACTGGACCCGCCGCGGCGCTGTCTGTCCCGACGCCAACGAGTGGCCGTCCTCGCTGAACGAGGACAGGCCACTAGTCGGCGAGCTCGGCGCGGATCTCCTCCTCCGTCAGCACCGAGGCTGCGGCCTTGGCGCGGGCGAAGATGCGATCGACCAGCGCGTCGGTGGCCGCCAGGCCGCGCTTCTCCAGCCAGAACACCACGTTCGACGTCCCGACATCGGCCCGACCTCGATCTCCTGCTCCCGGCCGACCAGGCTGCGCCGGCACGCCGGAGTAGACCGCGTCGACCAGCTCGCGGTCCTGCTTCCGGAACGCCTTGATGACCGCCGCCGCATGGACGCCGGTGGCGGTCCGGAACGCGTCCCGGCCGACGACCGGATAGTTGGCGGGAATCGGCACGCCGGTCGCCTCGCGACACCGCCTCGCAGTACTCGACCAGCGCCGGAGAGGTCGCGCTCGATGTAGCCCATGAGCACGAGGTTGACGAGCAGCGCGTCCATCGGCGTGTTGCCGACGCGCTCGCCGATGCCGAGCGCGGTGCCGTGGAGCCGGGTGGCGCCGGCGTCGAGCGCGGCCAGCGCGTTGCTGATCGCCGAGATCGCGGTCGCGATGGCCGTGCCAGTCGATGCCGATCCCGCCGCCGCACTCGGCGACCACCTCGGCGATGAACCGCGACCACCGCCGCGGCGCCGGCCGGCGTCGCGTGGCCGACGGTGTCCGACGATGCAGACCCGCGCCGCGCCGGCCCGGATCGCCGCCGAGTAGAGCTGCCGCAGCGTGTCGGGATCGGCGCGGGTCGTGTCCTCGGTCACGTACATCACCGGCAGCCCCTCGCCGACCGCGAAGCGCGATCGCCTCCTCGGTCAGCCGCAGCAGCCGGTCGAGCGTCCACCCTTCGGCGTACTGGCGCAGCGGGCTCGAGCCGATGAAGGCGCAGCACTCGATCGGCATGCCGGCGCGCTGCGAGATCTCGGCGATCGGCTGGATGTCGGCGATCACCGTCCGCGCCGCGCAGTTGGCGGTCACGCTGCAGGCGCGCCGTCGGCGATCTCGCGCGCCAGCCGCTCGACGTCGCGGACGACGTGCGGTCCGGCGCCGGGCAGGCCGATGTCGGCGGTGTCGATGCCGAGGCGATCGATCAGGTGCAGGATGCGCGAGCTTCTGTCGATCGACGGGCAGCGCACCGACGGCGACTGCAGGCCGTCGCGCAGCGTCTCGTCGTTCAGCAGGACCGGCGCGCGGCGCCGGGCGGGCGCCGTTCCAGTCGTGAATCAGCGGATGCATGGCATGACCGGATCCGTCGGATCGCGACCGGCGGCCGGACCAGGCGAGACGGTCAGCGACGCTCGCACCGCGAGGCTCAGCGCCGAGCCCACCAGCGGCGTGACCGCCGATCGCGCGGCGTCGCACGACGTCGCCGCGATGCAGCGGTGACCAGGGCGCACGTGCCGCGCGGCCGCGCCAGCTCGCTGAGCGCGTGCGGAGCAGGATATTCCTTGATGCCGCGCGACGACCAGCACGTCGTAGATGCCGTTCCAGATGCAGCCAGCGCCGAGCACCACCCAGCAGCCCGAGCAGCCAGCCGCTCGCGCCGGTGGACGGCGGCGATCACCGGAACCTCAGGACCATCGCGGTGATGTCGTCGCTCTGCGCCGCGCCGCGGGCGAACTCCCGGACGTCGGCGAACAGCGCCTCGAGCAGCGCCTGCGGCTCCATGCTCGAGGTTCTTCTCGCACGCACGCCAGGATCCGCGTCCTCGCCGTACTCCTCGCCGTCGGCCGAGAGCGCCTCGGAGACGCCGTCGCTGAAGACGATCAGCCAGTCGCCGCGGCTCGAGCGTGACGGTCTCTTCGTCGTAGCGGCGCGCCCTCGAACAACCCGACGATCGGCCCGCCGCATTCGAGGCGGCGGACGAATCCGTTTCGGCCCGATGACCAGCGGCGGGTTGTGCCCGGCGTTGCAATACGGTCAGCCGGCCGTCCGGATGGAGCGCGCCGTACATCAGCGTCACGAAGCGCGACTCGATGCCGCGGCGGTAGAGCGCCAGGTTGGCCCGGGTGACGGTCTGCGAGGGGGATCGCTCGACGCCGCCTGCGCCGCGAACATGCCCTGCATCATCGCGCTCAGCAGCGCCGCCGGCGGCCCCTTGCCGGCGACGTCGCCGAGCGCGAAGCCGAGCGCGCCCATTCGGCAGGTCGACGTAGTCGTAGAAGTCGCCGCCGATCGACCGGCACGGCAGCGAGGCGGCGGCGGCCTTGAAGAACATCGCCGGAACGCTCCGGCCTTGCGGCAGCAGCGCCTGCTGGATCTCCGCCGCGATCCGCATCTCCTGCTCCATCCGCGCCTTCTCCATCGTTTCGCGATAGAGGCGGGCGTTCTCGATCGCGACAGCGGCTTCGGTGGCGAGCGTCTCGAGCGCCGCGCGGGTCGAGCTCGGACATCAGGATGCCCTTCTCGCGGCTGTCGAGGTAGAGCACGCCGATCCGGCGCTCCTCGCCGACGCGCCTCCGCCTTGTCGAGATAGCGGACCAGCCGCAGCGGCACGCAGAGGACGTTGCGGATGCCGAGCGCCACGGTGCCCATGTGCACGTTGGCCAGCTCGCCGTCGAGCAGGTCGGCGACGATGCGCGGCTCGCCGGTGCGGAACACCTCCTCGGGGATCTTCCGGCTGGTCGCGAAGCTGCTGCCCGGCAGGGTCGTGCGGCCGCGGCCGCGGGCCATCTTGAACTCGAGCTCGCCGTCGACCGGCGCCAGCATGATGAACCCGCGCTCCGCGCCGCTCACCTCGATCGCCGAGTCCAGCACCAGCGACAGCACGTCGTCCAGCACCCGCCCGGAGCCGAGCGCGCGCAGGCCTTCGAGCAGCGTCGCAATCTGCCGCAGGTCGCCGACCGCCGTCGTCGTGGCCGTGCGCTCGCTCGGCGGCGGCGCGTCGGCGGTCAGGAACACCATCTCGGCGCCGCCGCGTGCGCCCCAGCCGGATGCGATCGCCGTGGGCCAGCGTCCGTTCGGTCGACCTGCTCGCCGTTGACGTAGGTGCCGTAGCGGGAGTTGCGGTCGCGCAGCACGAAGCCGCCGTCCTGGCGGTGCGATCTCGGCGTGGTCGCGCGAGACCTCGCTGCCGGCCAGCCGCAGATCGTTGGTCTCGCGCCGGCCGATCTCGAACGGCGCCTTCGCGATCGGCACGATGCGGCGCCCGAGCGCGTCGGTCACTTCGAGGCGGGCGTCGGGCATGGCGAAAGTCTACGGAGGCTCAGCGGCAGCCGCGCCAGCGGCGCACGACCAGCGCGACGCAGCCCCGCGAAGCCGCACGCCACCGCCGCCGCCGTCATCATCTCGGACGTGCCGCCGTCGCCGTCCGACGCGATGAACGAGGATGAGCGCCAGCAATCAGCAGGACGATCGGACCACCAGCGACGGACGGCGGCCGCCGCGCCGGCCGATCGGCGCCGGCGCCGCGCACCGGATCCGTCGTCCCGGCCCCGCACCGGAAGCACACGATCGCCTTGTCGGCGATCTCCGTCCCGCAGTTCCGGCATTTCATGCCCGCCGATTATCGCCGACAACCAGAGAAAAGCGTCCAGCCCGCCGAACCGAACCTTGCAGAACCTTGCAGAACCCGGGGAACCGAACCTTGTAGAACCCCGCAGAACCCGAACCTTGCAGAACCCCGCAGAACCCTGTAGAACCCCGTAGAACCCCGTAGAACCCCGTATAACCCCGCAGAACCCTTATGCCGCCCTGTACCCAATCTGCGCCCCCGAGCGCCTTGGGATGAGCGCCCGCACGATCGCCATCAGCGATCAGCACGCAGCCCGAACGTGCAGACGATCGTCGCGCCGGTCGGCAGATCCAGCATGCAGCGACAGGTACACGCCCAGCGCCGACACGACGGTGCCCATCGTCCAGCCGATGGCCAGCCGCTTGCCGATGCTGTCGGCGAAGAGCATCGCCGCGACCGACGGCACGATCAGGTAGCAGAAGACCAGCAGCACGCCGGCAATCGCGACCGACGAGGTGACGACGAAGCCGAACGAGGCGTAGAACAGGAAGTCCCACAACCGCACGTTCAGCCCGGTCGCCTCGGCATCGGTCGTGATTCATCGAGATCGCCAGGAACGGCTTGCGGAAGATGTAGTGAAACAGCGCCGACCGCGCCGTAGAGCAGCGCCGTCTTGCCGACCTCGTGCCACGACACGGCGAGGATGTTGCCGACCAGCATGTCCTTGAGATGCTCGGACTCGGAGGTCGACTTGCTCATCGCCAGGATCGCCGCCGCCGACGCCACGGCGTAGCTGATGCCGATGATCGCTTCCTGCGGGATGCGCGCGCTGCTGGCCCCTGATCATCGAGAAGATGGCGGCGCCGATGAAGGTGAACAGCAGGCTGACCCAGTAGACGAGCGGGCGTGCGGATCGCCGTCCGAGCACGGCAGCAGCAGCGCGATCGTCGCGCCGAGCGCGGCAATCTGCGCCAGCGACAGGTCGACGAAGATCACGCCGCGCTCGACGACATGGACGCCGAGATAGGAGTGGATGCCGGTGAGGATCAGGCTGGCGACGAACGGCGCCGCCAGGAACTCGCAGAATCTGTCCAAGTGTCAGGCCAGCCATCTCAGCTGGCCCCGGTCTGCTTGATCGCGTCGACCAGCAGGTTGATGTCGTAGTCGAACAGCTGGAAGTAGTCGGTCACCTCCTTGACGCCGCCGACCGACGGCGGCATGACCAGCACCTCCGCCCCGGTGTCACGGCCGATCGCGTTCGGCGTCTTAGGTCGAAGTAGGGCTCGACGAGGATGATCTTGACGTTCTGCCGCTTCATCGTCCTGCATCGAGCTCGAGCGTGTGCGCCGGCGACGGCGGAATGCCCGGCTTCGGCTCGACGTAGCCGATCACGTCCAGGCCGAAGCGCTCGGCGAAGTTCGGCCACGAGCGGTGATACGTGACGACCTTGACGCCCTTGTACGGCGCCATCGCCGCCTTCCAGCGCTTCTCGCGCCTCGGCCAGCCGCTGGTCGAAGTCGGCGTAGCGCTGCGCGAAGTAGGCGGCGTCGCGCCGGGCTCAGCTGCCGACAGCTTGGCCTGGATCGCCTTGGCGATGCGGCGGCCGTTGTCGGGATCGAGCCAGTAGTGCGGGTTGCCCTGCGGGTGCACGTCCCCCATCGCCCGGGTGATCTGGCCGGTCGGCATGTCGAGGATCTTGGCCGTCAGCGACGCATCGAGATAGCCCGGCCGCGCCCGGCTGGATCTTGGCGTTGCGGCTCTGGGTGATGAGCGGCGGCAGCCAGCCGATCTCCAGCTCGCGCCCGACCACGACCAGCAGATCGGCGCGGTTCAGCTTGCAGGATGAAGCTCGGCTTGGCTTCGACGAAGTGCGGGATCCTGATAGCCCTTGGCCAGCGACTCGACCCTGACCTTGTCGCCGCCGACCTCCCTGACGATCGACGCGAGGTCTTCGGTCGTGGTGACGACGTTCAGCGGCCGCGAAGGCGCTCGTGCTGACCGCGAGCGCCAGCGCACCCGCCACGGCCACCGTAACTTCTCGATCGTTCTCATGGAGTCCTCTCTAATCTGTCTCTACGGCCGCCGCTCGGGCGGCACCTGCCCGGCGTCAGAACACGTGCGCGCCGTGCGCGCCAATCGCGAACAGGAACTGGAACAGCAGCTCGTTCGCCGTCACGTCCTCGGCGTAGCGTGATGCGGCGATACTGGCCGCGGATCTGGCTGAACTCGCTCGGCCAGTAGGTCAGGATGAAGCGACGGCCCCTTGTCGGTCAGCGGAGGCATCGACGGCACGCTCCGACCAGTCGTAGCGCAGCCCGCGAACCAGCGCCGCGCGAACTGATACTCGCCGCTGGCATACATGCCGAAGGCGGAGACGTCGCCGACGCTCTGGCCGCGGCGGCTCCAGAACAGCTCGGTCCGGCCGAGGAAGCGGCGGTAGATGGCGCGCCGCAGCGGCCGATAGCGCACCGTCGCGTCGATTCCGAAGAGGCGGGTGCGCGTGTCGAGCCCGGCATCGTTGTGCCCGCGACGCGAACGACGTCCCGACGTCGAGGTTGGTCGCCTCGGTGATGTCGCGGTAGGCCGCTGCACGCGGCCGACGCCAGCTGACGTCGCTGCGCTCGTGCGCCTGGAACGGGCCGGCGTTGCCTTGATAGACCTCGCCGGTCGCTTCGAGGAAGAGCAGCGGAGTTCGGAATCAGCTTCGAGACCGAGATGCCCGAGTCCGTGATGCCTTCCTCGTCGCCGAGCAGGTTCTTCATGACGAGCGGCGCGTCCACCCACGGCAGCGCGTGCGCGTGCAGCGTGTTCACCTTGCCGAACTGCTCCCTGAGCTTGCCGACCTTCGCCAGCAGGCCCGCCGGGCAGGCTGGTCAGCGTCAGGAAGCCTTCCTCGATCTCGAGCCCGCTCGGGCGAGGCGGCCAGGAAGAAGTCGGCGCGGGCGTAGGGATCGACGATCGCCTGGAAGCGCGACTTCCGCTTCGTGCATCTCGAGCGACGGCGCCGGCATCGATCGGGTTCTCGCCCGGCGGCACCGAGGAAGTTGCCGATCACGGACATGTCGGGATTGAAAATCTTCGAGAGCGCTGACGCGTTGCCGTAGACCGGCAACGGTCCACCGGCAGCCGGCGTCCCGTCTGGAGTTCCCCCGCCCTGCGGCGGCGGCGGGGGCGGGGCGGCTTCCGCAACCGCCGCGGGGACAACCGGCGCGGCGGCGCCGGGCGCCTCGACGGGAGCGGGCGCGACCGCCGGCAGCGCGGCCGCCGCCGGCGCTGTGGTCTCGCCGAGCTTGGCTTCGAGCGCCGCCAGCCGCGCGCCGTACGAGTCGCGAATGGCTTCGAATTCCTGCCGCAGGCGGGCAAGCTCCTCGCGCAGCCGGGAGGCATCGGGCGACTCGGCGCTCCCCGGGGCCGCGGGCGCCGGCGCGGCGGTCGACGCCGGCGGCACCGCCTGGGCGAACAGGGGCCCGGACGACACGATTGATAAGACAACGGCCGCCGCGCCGACGCGCGCGCGCCCCAGGAGACTGCATGACCTCACGAACACCTCCGGCCCGATTGGGCTGGGATGGCGGAGCCGCCTCGAACGACAGGGCTCCGAATGACTCGGCGTCAGGAACGTGTCGTCAGACAGCGGCCGGCGGCGCCCGGCCCGAGGCCTGGCTCCGCTGGATTGAGTCGAATCGGGTGGCCGGGTCGAGTGCCGCCGCGCCGGCATCGTCGAGCCAGAAACGCGCGAGCGTCGCCGGATCGGCCGCGGCTTCGGCCGAGGCGCCGACGGTGCAGGTGGTGCAGTGGGTCGTCGACTTGAGATGGCAGAGCAGGTCGTGGTGGGCGAGCGGCAGCATCGCGACCGCGATCGCGTACGCCGCGAGGACGACCTTCAGGCGGAGGCCGAGCCTGGATCCGCGAGGGAGCCGGCCGGTGTGGTGCATCAGGCTCGATTATACGGGCCTTGCCGCGGCGAACGCAAAGGCGCCGGCCGGTATACTGCCTCGATGTTCCCCGTCAGTGACGTCATCCCCTCGAGGACCACACCGTTTGTCACCGTTACGATCATCGTCCTGAACGCGCTGGTGTTCCTCTACCAGCTGCAGCTCGACAGCCGGAGCGTTCAAGTGTTGTGGCAGCTCTTCGGGCTCGTGCCGGCGCACTTCTCGTGGATCTCGGTGGTGACGAGCATGTTCCTGCACGCCGGCTGGATGCACATCATCGGCAACATGCTCTATCTCTGGATTTTCGGGGACAACGTCGAGGACAGCCTCGGCCATGGCGGGTTCGCGCTCTTCTATCTCGGATGCGGCACCATCGCCGCGCTCGGCCAGGTCGCGGTCGCGAGCGGCTCGACCCTGCCGATGATCGGGGCCAGCGGCGCCACGGCCGGCGTCATGGGCGCCTACTTCGTCATCTATCCGCGCTCGCGGGTGCTGACGGCCGTCTTCCTGCTGTTCTTCTTCGATCTGATCGAGATCCCCGCCATCTTCTTCCTTGGCATCTGGTTCGTGACCCAGCTGTTCAACGGCGTCGGCTCGCTCGGCACGCGGTCCGTGACCGGCGGAGTCGCCATCTGGGCGCACGTCGCGGGGTTCGTGGCGGGTGGTGTGGTCGGCCTGGTGTGGCGCCTTCGCCACTCGAGGCGGGCCAGGTCGTACTGGGGCTGACTACGAGGGAGCCACCGGCGGGGCCCCCGGGCCGGTTCCCTGGATGGCGCGCAGCAGCAGCTCCTGGGCGCGGTCGTAGCTGGGCGCGATCTCGAGGGCGGCGAGCGCTTCGGACTTCGCCTCTCCCGGCCGCCGCGCCGCCAGGTAGGCTTCCGCCAGGTCGCAATGGGCGGCGGCCCGGTCGGCCGGCTTGAGCGCCAGCGCGGCGCGGAACTCCCGCACGGCGGTCTGCACCTGTCCAGCCGCGATCGCCAAGCGCCCGAGGCCGGCGTGCGCCGCGGGATCGAACGGATCGACGGCGACGATCCGTTCGTAGGCCAGGGTCAGGGGCCCGGCGCCGCCGGCTTTTCCGGCGAGCGCGGCCAGGCGCCGCGCCGCCGACACGGTCGTATGATCCTGGGCGAGCACCGCCTGGTACTCGGCCATGGCGCGGGCCTCGTCGCCGAGCTCCTCGGCCAGACGGGCCATCACGGCGTGCGGACTGTCCTCCCCGCTCGTCACCGGGACCAGCGCCGCGGCTTTTTCGAGCGGGCCGAACGCGGCCCGATCCCCGGCCGCCGCCAGCGCCTGCCCGTAAGCCATCTGCGCCGCATAGCTGCCGGGATACGCCGCCGCCGCCGCGGCGAGCGCCGCCGGGTCGGGCGGTGCGCTGCTGCCCCTGGCCCCGCGCTGGCCGGCAGGGTCCGAGGCGCCGGGCACGGCGCGGAGCGCCGCGCGCAGCGCGCCGAACCGGGCGTCGAGCGCCTGGTCGAATGTGCCCTGCAGCGACGCCAGCGGGACGCCGAGCGCCTGCTCCACCGCCGCGTCCCCCTCGATACCGGTCGCGTAGGACCGGACCAGCGCCCTGAGCTTCGCGTCACCGAAGGTCCGGACGATATGGTCGACGAGCAGCGACGCCTCGAAGTAGGCCAGGGCGATCGAGTCCGGCCGCGTGAAGCCGGCGTTCAGATCCACGAGCTTCAGTGCCTTGCCCCGCTCGAGCGCGAGCGCGAACGGCACCTCCATCTCGCGCCCCCACTCGGGCCGCGCCTGGGCTTCTTCGTACTCCGAGATCCCTTCGGTCAGCCAGCGCGGGATCCGCTGATCCGACATCTGCAGCGTGATGACGTGCGCCATCTCGTGCCAGAGCGTGGCCTGCCACGAAAAGGATGCCGGGCTCCCGCGCCCGCGGCGAGTCGAGCGTGACGACGCGGCCGAAGCAGGCGCCGAGCGCGCCGAGCATGCCGGGCAGGCCGAGGGTGCGGACCGCGAAGTCGTCGTGGCGCGGGAAGATCTCGACGAGGATCGGCCCGCGCGGCGTGAAGCCGTACTTGGCCGAGAGCGTCCGCAGCGCGTCCTGCGCCAGCGGCATCGCGTACTCGCGCATGATGTCGGCTTCATCGGGATGGAGCTTGAGGATGATGTCCCCTTCGCGGATCGCGACGAACTTGTCGAGCGTGTCGAGCAGCGCCAGGAGGTTGTGGGTGACGGCGTTGTAGGGATCGATCGTGAAGGCGCGATCGAGGGCGGTGCGGGCGGCGGCTTCATCGCCGGTCCGCATCAGGTGCATCCCGAGCTCGGCGTACGCCCGGGCGTTGCCCGGCTCCACCGTCGTCGCCTGCCTCGCCAGCGCGACGGCTTCGTCGAAGCGGTAGTTGCGGGCGGTCAGCGCCGCGGCCTGACGGTAGACCTCGCCGAAGGACTGATTGATCGCCAGCGCCCGCGCCGCATCCGCCTCGAAGCCGGCGCGATCGTCGCGGACGTACTTGATGGCGGCCGAGAGCGCGAGCGCGTCGAGCTCGGCCGGGTTCCAGTCGAGCACGCGCGCGATCCGCGCCCGCGCCTCGTCGTAATGGGCGCTGTCGAGATCGATCTCGGCGAGCAGCAGTTCGGCGTCGGCGAGGTGCGCATCGATCTCCAGCGCGCGGCGGGCGGCGGCCGCGGCGGCGGCGGGGTCGTCGTCGGCGAGCGCCCGGGCGAGGCCGGCGTGGGCCGGGGCCCACTGCGCGTCGGCGGCAATCGCCTGTTTGAACGAGGTGACCGCCTCGGCGTAGTTGTACTTGTCGAAGAACAGGCGGCCCCAGGCGCTGTCGATGCGCGGCTCGCGGCCGGAGGCCGCGGCGGCGCGGAGCAGCCGGTTCGCCTCGGGCGCCAGCCCGAGCGCCGCCGCGGCGCGGCCGGCGCGCAGCCGCGACATGGCGTCCTCGCCGGGCTGACGCGACACGGCCGTCAGCCTGGAAGTGGCGGCGGCGTGGCCCAGCCGTTGCTGCAGCAGGCCGAGCTCCAGCGCGGCGTCGCCGAGCGGGGCGCGCGCGGCCGCCGGTTCGAGCAGCGCCAGCGCCGCGTCGTAGCGCCCGCGGTCGATCGCCAGCCGCGCCAGAATCGCGGCCGCGGCGGGATCGTCGGCGGGCCGGGCGCCGGCCAGCCGCTCGGCGGTGGCGCGATCGCCGTGCGCCAGTGCCGCCCACGCGCTGGCGGGAAACGACGCCGGCAGCCGCGCCGCCTGCTGACCGTGCGACGGCACCGACACCGCCGTCCACAGACACAGCACCGCGAACAAGGCGACCGCCGGACGCATCAGGAACGTGCGCATGGACCTCTGTCGATTATAGGAGCGGCGCGGACGATGTGCCGACTTTCGTCGCCGCCGCGCGCGTCAGAACAGCTGCCGCCAGGTGAAAAACAGCGCCGCCGCCAGTCCCTGCCCGATCCCGAACGTCAGGCACCAGGACGCCACCGAGCGGGCCGGCACGAGCGCGGCGAGCGCCAGGAACAGCGGAAAGAGCGTGGCGGTGAGCCGCCCCATCGACAGCACGCCGCCGGCAAAGATCGGCGGCACGAGGTTGATGAGGACGAAAACGCCCAGTGCGAAGCCCAGGCGGCGGAAGACCGGTACGACGAGGGCCAGCGCAAACAGCAGCGCGGCGGTGTTGAGGCTGTTGTAGGGCACGGAAGCGACGACCTGGACCAGTGAATCGCTCTTCAGCCAGGTGTACGCCGTGACGAAGGGCGCCATCCCGTGAAAGCTGCGCCCCCAGGCCTCATGGCTTCGCGTCCAGGCAAACCAGACGCCGGTCAGCTGGCGCAGGTAGAGCGTAAAGAGCAGCATGCCGACGCCCGGCATCGCCGCCACGAGCAGCCGCAGAGCCAGCCCCGCTCGCGATCCCCCCGCCGCCACGCCGCCCACCGGCGCATCCTCCCTCACTGAATCCCCCGAAGCCTCTCCCGGCGAAACTGAACCCGGCAGAACGGAATCCGACGGAACCGAACCCGGCAAAACCGAACCCGACGGAACCGAACCCGGCAGAACCGAACCCGGCAGAACCGAACCCGGCAGAACCGAACCCGGCGGAACCGAACCCGGCAGAACGGAATCCGACGGAACCGAACCCGGCAGAACCGAACCCGGCGGAACCGAACCCGGCAGAACCGAACCCGGTGGAACCGAACCCGGCAGAACCGAACCCGGCGGAACCGAATCCGGCAGAACCGAACCCCGCGGAACGGAACCCCGTAGAACCGAACCCCGTAGAACCGAACCCCGTAGAACCGAACCCCGTAGAACCGAACCCCGTAGAACCGAACCCCGTAGAACCGAACCCCGTAGAACCGAACCCCGTAGAACCCCGAAGAACCCCGTAGAACCCTGTAGAACCTGTTGAAGCGCCAGCACCCCCAGCGGCACGCTGGCGAAGCAGCCGTTGGGGCGGGTCAGGCCGAGCGCCAGCCCCCAGGCCGCGGCCGCGAGCCACTCTTCGCGGCGGAAGTGATAGAAGGCGCCGAGCGCCGACAGCAGGAACAGCGATTCACTGTACGGCGCGCTGTAGAACAGGGCGAACGGGTAGGCGGCAAGCAGCAGCGGAGCCGCCGCGGCGGCCTCCTCACCGATCAGTTCCCGGCCGAGCCGGTACATGTAGAGCAGCGCCCAGAAGAACGCGGCCAGCGAGACGACGACCCCTGCCCAGAGCGCGCGCAGCATGCGCCGCTCGTCCGGCAGCGTCCGCGAGCCAATGCCGGCTGGCGTCGCGACGATCCGCATCAGGATGGGCAGGGCCGGAAAGAAGGCGATGTTCTGCTGGCGCTGAAACGTGTGATTCCATTCGTAGCCGTCAATCGCGATGCCGCCGTACCAGCCGGCGTCGAACCGCGCCGGCAGATTGGTGAGCGGGTCTTTCGACAGGACGAATCCCGACGCCGTCACGCCGAAGGTGACGACGGCGAGGAAGCCGACGAGGAGCACCGTCGGCCGCGTCACGATGAAGGCGCGGACGGCGGCATCGACGTCCGGCCGGGCGCGTACCGCGCCGCGCACACCCCGGAAGCGGTCGGCCAGCGTCGGCCGCGGCCAGCGCAGGTGCCGCACGATGACGATGGAGGCGGCGACGTACAGCGCCAGCATCGGCGACTTCAGCGAGACGACGGTTCCGCCGACCAGATAGCGCCCGCCGCCGGTCGCCGCAATCCAGAGCGCCACGAGGCCGAGTGTGATCGCAACGCCGTCGGCCAGCCGGGCGCTCGTCGGCAGCTTCGGGCGCTCGTCGCGGATGCTGTCTGGAAACATCTGATCAGCGATTATGGTGCAAGTCTTCGGGACAGCCGGTTCGGCATCGGTCCGCCACACTCCCACCGCCGCGAGCCCGCACCTGGGCAGGCCGCCGCGACCGCGCCGCGGGGCGGAGCGCTCCCCTCTATAATTGGCGGCGCGTTGTCCTGCACCCTCACGCCGAGAGCCGCCGGCCCAGCCGTTTCGAGGTCCTGATGGCAGATGCACACACCGCCCGGCGACCGCCGGTGCTTGCCGGTGCAGTGGCCTGGGGCGGCGCGGCGGCGTTCGCCGCCTCGCTCGCGTATGCCGCCTGGTCGTACCTGTATCGGTTCGCCTCGCCGGCCGGCGCCGGTCCGCTGATCCGGCCGGCGGTTATCGACGTGCTCCTCTTTTCGATCTTCGCCTGGCACCACAGCCTCTTCGCGCGGACGCCGATCAAGCAGCGGATTCAGCGGTTGGTGTCCCCGCAGCTCGAGCGCTCCGTGTACACATGGGTGGCAAGCCTGTTGTTCGGGGCAGTGTGCTGGTACTGGCAGCCGGTGCCGGGCCTGCTCTACCGGCTGGACGGCGCGGCGCGCGCGGCGGGATTCGCGGCGCAGGGGGCGGGGTTCGTGCTCACCATCCTCGGCGCCCGCGCGCTGGACGTGCTCGACCTGGCCGGCGTCCGGCCGGTGCTTCGCGCCGGCGTTGTCCCCCGGCACGTGCCGCTCGTCACGACCGGCGCCTTCCGCCTCGTTCGGCACCCGCTCTATTTCGGCTGGGCGCTGCTCGTCTGCGGAGCGCCCGACATGACCGCGACGCGGGCCGTCTTCGCCGTGGTCAGCACCGCCTATGTGGCGCTGGCGATCCCGTGGGAAGAGCGCGGGCTGACGGCGAACTTCGGCGACGACTACGCGCGCTACCGGCGCCGCGTGAAGTGGCGGATGATCCCGTTCGTCTACTGACCCGGTCAGTCCGCGACCGACGCTTCCGGGTCCCAGTCGAGCGGCGGCAGACCGGTCTCGACGAAGACGATCGACTGCTGGGACGGAATCTCGAACTTCCGCTGGCAGCGCTTGCACGACAGCACGTCGTCGACGCGGATCATGTAGCTGCGGAGTTTGGCGTACATGGCCCGATCGCGCTCGTCCGCCCCGGGCGGCAGGCGGTCCTTTTTGGTCCGGACGACCCAGCGCACCTGATACTCGTCGCGATGCCGGCACTTCGTGCAGGTGAATGTCGCCGGCTTGGTGTCGGGCTTCTCGACGAAGAAGTCACGTTCGTGGAGAGACATGCCGCCATCATAGCAGCAACGGACCGCGCCGCCGGGGGGGTTCGGCGAGAGCGGCCGCGGCCCGCCGTAAGGTACACTCGACGGGCGATGTTGCGGCGCTATGCCACGGTTGCGGTGCTCGGTCTGCTCGGCGCCGGTGCGGCCCCGCCAGGCCTCTCGATCCCGCCGCCCGTGGCCGCGGCCATCCAGCAGATCACCGCCGACGAGCTGCGCGGCTACGTCACCGTCCTGGCGAGCGATCGGCTGTCCGGCCGCGGCGTCGGCCACGCCGGCAACCGCGAAGCCGAAGCGTTCATCGCCGCGGCGCTGCGCACCGCCGGCGTGCCGGCCGCGACTCCCGACTACCTCCAGGAGGTCGCCGTCTACCAGCCGCGGCTTGGCACCGGCGGACGCCTCAGCCTGACGGTGGCCGGCGGGAAGCCGCTCGCCGACCTGGCCGTGGGGCCCGACTTCTACGCGCTGCCGGTCTCGGCGGACCGCGACGTCAGCGGCCCGGTCGTCTTCGCAGGCTACGGGCTGTCGGCGCCGTTGCTCGGACACGACGATTACGCCGCCGTCGATGCCCGCGGCGCGATTGTGCTGGTGCTCGATGACCTTCCCGAGGCGGTGCGGACCCGGGCGGCGCTCGCCGCCGAGGAGCGCAGCGCGCTGGCCTCGGTCGAGCGCAAGCTGGCCGACGCCACCGCGCACGGCGCCGTCGGGCTGCTGCTCGTCCGGGCGTTCATGAGCGACCTGCACGGCGTCTGGCCCGAGAAGACGTCGGTGCAGTCGGCGTCCTACCGGTTGCTGGGGACGATGCGGGCCGCGCCGGTGGCGGTCGCGGCGCTCTCCGAAGGGGCCGCGGCGCCGATCAGGCAGGCGCTCGACCGGCACCGTCAGGTCCAGGCCCGGCTGTCGCCCGGCGTGATCGCCACGCCCGTGCTGATCCACAACGTGCTCGGCATGATCGAAGGGCGCGAGGCGCCGGGCGAGATGGTGGTGGTCGGCGCCCACCTCGATCACGACGGCGTCGACGCCGAGGGCCGAATCTACAACGGCGCCGACGACAACGCCTCGGGCACGGCGGCGGTGATGGCGATTGCCGCCGCGTTCGCCCGCGCCGCCGGCCGCGGGCTGCGGCCGGGCCGCACCGTCGTCTTCGCGCTGTGGAACGGCGAGGAGAAGGGGTCGCTCGGGGCGGAATACTACGCCGCGGCGCCGGTGCCGGCGCGCCGGGTCGTCGCCAATCTCAACCTCGACATGGTCGGACGGGAAGAGGACATCCCCGACCCGGACGACCCCAGGTTCCGGGGCTTCGCCAGGATGTCGGCGGCTGACAACACCAATGTCGTCCACCTGCTCGGCTATACCTACTCGCCCGACCTGGCCGCCATCGTCGGCCGTGCCAACGACACCATCCGGCTGACGATCCGCGAAGACTACGACCTCGGCGCGCAGGGGCTGCTGCGCCGGTCCGACCACTGGCCGTTTCTCGAGCACCGCGTCCCGGCGGTGTTCCTGACGACCGGCCTGCATCCCGACTATCACACCCCGGACGACGACACCGAGCGGCTCGATTTCGAGAAGCTCGTGCGCATCGCCGAGCTCGCCGGCCGCGCCGCATGGCTGGCCGCCGAGGGATCGGCGCCGCGCATGAAACCCAGGTAACCCGCACATGGCAGATGCTCCCCAGAGTCCCGCGCTTCCGTCCGAGCTCCCCGTCGTGCCGCTCCGCGAGGCGGTCGTCCTGCCGATGACGGTGGCGCCGCTCGAGCGTCACCCGCCCGCATATCGGTCGAAGCCGTCAACCGCGCGCTCGGCGGCGACCGCATGGTGCTGCTCCTTCTGCAGGAGAGCGACGCGGAGGAGCCCGGCCCCGACGACCTGCACCGCGTCGGCACGGTCGCGATCATCCGGCAGATGGCCAAAGGGCCGAACGGTGTCCGCGTGCTGGTCGAAGGCGTGGCGCGGGCGCGGGCCGAGTTCCTGCAATCGGACCATGGCTTCATCCGGGCGCTGCTCAAGCCGCTCCCCGAAGCGGCCGAACGCTCCATCGACATCGACGCCCGCGTCCGGCGGCTGCAGGAGCTCGTCGATCGGGCGCTGTCGCTCGCCACCGGCCTCTCCCCGGACGTCAAGACGCTGGTGATGGGGCTCGACGATCCGCTGCGCATCGCCTATCTGCTCGCCAGCCTGCTCGACATGAAGCCCGAGGACAAGCAGCGCCTGCTCGAGGAGAACAGCGTCGCGGTCAAGCTCGATGCGGTCTCGATGGTGCTGGCGCGCGAAATCGAAGTGCTCGAGCTCAAGGGCCAGATCGAGTCGAAGGCGGAAAAGGAAATGACCGACGCGCAGCGGCAGTATCTGCTGCGCCAGCAGATGAAGGCGATCCAGACCGAGCTCGGCGAAGGCGACGGCGAGTCGGCCGAAATCCGCACGCGCGTCACCGAGGCCGCGCTGCCCGAGGCGGTGGCGGCGATCGCCTCGCGCGAAGTCGATCGCCTGGAGCGGATGACGCCGGCCTCTCCCGAGTACCAGATGATCCGCACCTATCTCGACTGGATCCTCGATGTGCCGTGGGAGAAGGGCACCGAGGATCGGCTCGATCCGATCGAGGCGCGCAAGGTGCTCGACGCGGATCACTACGATCTCGACAAGGTCAAGGAGCGGATCGTCGAATACCTCGCGGTCCAGACGCTGCGCAGCCGTCGCGCCGCCGACCGCGGCGAGACCGCGGCGCCGCCGGCGGGGGCCGTTCAGGAGACGGCCCCAGCCACGCCGGGGGTCCGGATGAAAGGGCCGATCCTGTGCTTCGTCGGCCCGCCGGGGGTCGGCAAGACGTCGCTCGGCCAGTCCATCGCCCGGTCGATGAACCGCAACTTCGTGCGCATCTCGCTCGGCGGGGTGCGCGACGAAGCGGAAATCCGCGGCCACCGCCGCACCTACATCGGCTCCATGCCCGGCCGGCTGGTCCAGGCGCTGAAGTCCGCCAAGTCGGCCAATCCGGTCCTGATGCTCGACGAGATCGACAAGATTTCGGTCGGCGTCCAGGGGGACCCGGCGGCGGCGCTGCTCGAGGTCCTCGACCCGGCGCAGAATCACGCCTTCCGGGACCACTACATGGAGATCCCGATCGATTTGTCGCGCGTCCTGTTCATCGCCACCGCCAACCAGCTCGGCACCATCCATCCGGCGCTCCTCGACCGGATGGAGATCATCTCGCTCAGCGGCTACACCGAAGAAGAGAAGGTTCACATCGCGCGGATGTACCTGCTGCCGCGTCAACTCGAGGAGCACGGCCTCGCGCCGGAGCAGCATGACGCTCACCGAGGCCGGGCTCAGGCGCGTCATCAGCGAGTACACGCGCGAAGCCGGCGTCCGGACGCTCGAGCGGCAGATCGGCACGATTGCCCGGAAGGTCGCGGCCCGCGTCGCCGCCGAGCCGGCGCACGTCGCCACGGTCGACGCCGCACAGGTGCCGGACTACCTCGGCCCGGCGCGCTTCCGATCGGAGATGGCCTTCCGCACCTCACGTCCCGGAGTGGCGACCGGTGTCGCCTGGACCGAGGCCGGCGGCGATGTCCTGTTCATCGAGGCGGTGCTGCTGCCCGGCGGGGCCGGACATCTGACGCTGACGGGGCAGCTCGGCAGCGTCATGCAGGAGTCCGTCCGGGCCGCCCTCAGCCACGTCCGCCAGCAGGCGGAGGCGCTCGGCATCGAGCCCGGCGTGCTCGGCAAGCAGGACCTGCACGTCCACGTGCCCGCCGGGGCGATCCCGAAAGACGGGCCCTCCGCCGGCGTCACCATGGCGACCGCCATCGTCTCGGCCGCGCGCGGCATTCCGGTGCGGGACGACGTCGCGATGACCGGGGAAATCACGCTGTCTGGCCTCGTCCTGCCGGTCGGCGGCATTCGCGAGAAGGCGCTGGCCGCCCGGCGCTACGGCATTCACACCTTCATCCTCCCGGCCATGAACGAGCCCGACCTCGCCGAACTGCCGCAGGAGGTGCGCGACGAGATGACCTTCGTGCCGGCGCGGACTCTCGAGGACGTCCTGAAGGTCGCGCTGCCGGGCGTGTCAGTGGCCGACCCGACCGTCGCCTGAGTTCCGTGCCCTCGATCTTCTTCTACATCTCCGGGCACGGCTACGGGCATGCGTCCCGCGAGATCGAAGTCATCAACCAGCTCGTCCCGCGCCTGCCCGGCTTCCGCGTCATCGCCCGCACCGCGGCGTCGCGCTGGCTCTTCGATCGGACTGCCTCGCCAGGGCTCACCATCATCGAGGGGGCCTGCGACACCGGTGTGGTGCAGATCGACAGCGTCCGGCTCGACGAGGCGGCCACCGTCCGCGCGGCGGCCGATTTCTACGCCGGCTTTGCCGGGCGGGTGGCAACCGAGGCCGAGCTGCTCGAGCGCCACGACGCGCGCCTGGTCATTGCCGATGCCCCGCCGCTCGCCTGTGCGGCGGCGGCCGCCGCCGGCCGCCCGTCGGTGGTGCTGTCGAACTTCACCTGGGACTGGATCTACGAGGCCTACCCGTTCGCCGCGGCGCCGGGCGTGCTGCCGCTGATCCGCGAGGCCTACCGCCACGCCGAGGCCGGCTGGCGATTGCCGCTCCACGGCGGCTTCGAAGGCTTCGAACGCGTCGTCGACGTGCCGTTCGTCGCCCGCCATGCCACGGTCGCGGCGGCCGGCGTCCGCGAGCGGCTCGGATTGCCGCGGCATGATCGCCTCGTCCTCGCGTCGTTCGGCGGCTACGGCCTCGAGGCCTTCGATCCCCGCCGGGTCGACTGCGGCGACCGGTGGCACGTAGTCCTGACCGGCGGGGCGCCGCCCTCCGATTGTCCGCCCTGGCTGCACGTCCTCGAAGACGACGCGGTGTACGAGGCCGGCATGCGCTACGAGGATCTGGTGGCGGCGGTCGATGTCGTGGTCACCAAGCCCGGCTACGGCATCATCTCGGAATGCATCGCGCACGATACGGCGATGCTCTATACGTCGCGCGGCAGGTTTCCGGAATACGATGTGCTGGTCGCCGGGATGGCGCGTTTCCTGCGGTGCGAATACGTCGAGCAGGCCATACTCCTCGACGGCCGGTGGCGGGCATCGCTCGAAGCACTGGCGGCCAGGCCGGCGCCGCCGGAACGCGCGCGCACCGACGGCGCCGGCGTGGTCGCGGATATGATCGCAGCCCGCGTCCGCCCCTGACCGGAGCGCCGCGGGTCGGACTCGCTGATGGAGACAGATCATGACTTCTGGACGATGGATCGTGGCCTTCGTCGTGATGACGGCCGCACTGCTGCCGCCGGCGGTACTGGCGCAAACCGCCAGCGGGACCGACAAGGCGCTCGCCAGCCGCATCGAGGGGCGGCTGAAGGCCAGCCCGACACTGAAGCACGACCACCTCACCGTGGCGGTCGACAAAGGCGTGGTGACGCTCACCGGCCGCGTCGGCTCCGCGGCGCAGAGCACGCGGGCGGCGGCCCTGGCGAAGGTGCGGGGCGTCAGCCGTGTCGACAATCACCTCAGGATTGACCCGGCGCTGGCCCACGGAACGAAGGACGGGGACGGGCGCCCCGACGGTGCGGCCGCGGATGCGGCGAAGGGGGCGGCGGTGGCGACCAAAGAGGCGGCCGGCAGCGTCGCCGGCGCGGTGACCGACGCCTGGATCGTCACGAAGCTCCATGCCGAGTTCGTCAACGAGCCGCTCCTCAAAGGCAGCGACATCCACGTCGAGTCGGATCGCCACGTCGTCACCTTGAGCGGCACGGTCGAGAGCGCCGAGGGCCGGACCCGCGCGGCGCGAATCGCGCGGACGACGAACGGCGTCACTCAGGTCGTGAATACGCTGACCGTCGGCTCGAAGCGCTAGGCTTGGGACCAGCTGGATGCTGACGCGACGCGACATGCTCTCGCTGCCCGCGGCACTCGCGGCCGCCGCCGGCGCCGGCGTCGTGGCGGCGCAGGGCCGTACCGGACCAGCCGCCGGTTCGCCTCCCCTGCCCGACTCGATCGCCGGGCTGCGCTCGATGCGCGACCAGGCCCGGCCGATCACGAATGAGGAACGCCTCGCCAGACTCGAGCGCGCCCGGGCGCTGATGGCCGAGCACAAGCTCGACGCCCTCGTGCTGAGCGGCGGCACCTCGCTCCGCTACTTCACGAACATCCAGTGGGGCGGCAGCGAGCGCCTGTCCGCGCTGGTCCTGCCGCGTGCCGGCGAGCCGTTCTTTGTCTGCCCCGCCTTCGAGGAGGATCGCCTGCGCGAGCAGATCGCGCGCGGGCCGTTCGGCGCGCGGCGCGCCGACGTGCGCACCTGGGAGGAGGACGTCAGCCCGTACCGGCTCGTCGCCGACGGGCTCAGGGATCGCGGCGTCGCCAGCGGCCGCGCCGGCCTCGAGGAGACGATCAAGTTCGTCTGGGCCGACGGCATCGCCGCGGCGGCCCCGGCGCTGAGGCTGGTCAGCGGCACGCCGGTCACCGCCGGCTGCCGCATGATCAAGGACGCGCACGAGATCGAGTTGATGACGCTCGCCTGTGCCGCGACCCTCCGCGTCTATGCGGCCGTCCACGCCGCGATCCACCCCGGCATGACCACCGCCGACGTCCAGTCGCTGATTGCCGAGGCCTACACCCGCGTCGGATTCGACGGCGAGGCCAGCGTCCAGACCGGCGAGTACACGGCGCTCCCCCACGGCTCGATTGCGCCGCAGACGATCCGCGACGGCGCCGTGGTGATGCTGGACGACGGCTGCAGCGTCGAAGGGTACCAGTCCGACATCACGCGGACGTTCGTGGTCGGCCGGCCGACCGACCGCATGCGCCAGGTGTTCGACATCGTCCAGCGCGCCCAGGCGGCGGCGCTCGCCGCGGCGCGGCCCGGAGTGCCGCTCGCCGACATCGACGCCGCGGCGCGGAAGGTGGTGATCGACGGCGGCTACGGGCCGGGGTTCGCGTATTTCACCCACCGCGTCGGCCACGGCCTCGGCCTCGACATCCACGAGTGGCCGTACCTGGTCCGCCACAACATGTACGGGTGGGACGAGGCGCCGGCGGCGCGGCCGGGGATGGTGTTCAGCAACGAGCCGGGGATCTACATTCGCGGCGCGTTCGGCGTGCGCCTCGAGGACGACATGTACATCACTGGCGACGGCGCCAGGCTGATGACGCCGCCGTCGCCGTCGCTGGACCGCCCGTTCTGAGGCAGGTCGCGCTACTTGACGGTCGTGACGAGCGACCAGATCCGCGGGATGTTCACCTTTTCGATCGACACCGGCTGGAGATCCGCCTGGGCGAGGAACGCCGGCAGGTCGAGGTCGGCCTTGAAGCCGATGTGAATGGTGAACGGCGAGATGCAGCCGCTCGAGTGCGCGACAGCAGCGGGTTGGGGCTGAGGAAGTGGTTCAGGAAGATGATCCGTCCGCCGGGCCGGCAGACGCGCCGCATCTCGCTGCGCCACCTCGCACCGGGTCGGGGACGACGCTGATCAGGTAGGGCGCGTAGACGATGTCGAACGAGTCGTCGGCGAACTTGAGGTCGGCGGCGTCCATCTGGAGCAGGCGGACGTTGCCGATGTTCCTTGCGCGCCGCGCGCTCGCGGGCCTTCTCGAGCATCGAGCCGGAGAAGTCGATGCCGGTGACGGTGCAGTTCTGCGGGTAGAGCGACAGGTTGATGCCGGTGCCGACGCCGACCTCCAGCACGCGTTCGCCGGACTGGATGTTCATCCGCTGAATCGCCTGCAGCCGGCCGGGATGGAGGGTCGGCCCGAAAATCAGGTCGTAGACCTTCGCGAGCTTGTCGTAGACCGCCTTCGACGAAATCGTTTTCGACCGACGGTCACGGACAGCGCCCGGGTCGCGGCATCGGACCCCGGCACCAGTTCGTCCGCTGGCTCGACTTTTCGCTCGAATAAGGGCATCAAGCCCGGGTCTCCGTTCAATTTGCAAGGACGCTGCCGCGGCCCGCCCGACGGCTGTCGCGAGCCGCGCGACTATATCCCGTAAGTCATGGATGGGGCAAGCCGACCGCCGGCTCATCGCCCGTGCCGCGTCAATCACGCCGAGCGCCGCGTCGACCGCCCCGCCGGGCGCCGAAATCTGGACGCCCTGCACCATGCCGCGCACCGCCGCCGCCACCTCCCGGGCGATCGCCAGGCCCTCGGCCGCGGCGCGCCCGTCCCCCTCGGCCCGGCGCATCCGTTCGACGACCGCTGCCGGGACGCGCACGCCGGGCACCTCGTTGGCCATGAACTCGGCATGCCGCAGGCTTTCGAGCGGGAGCGATCCCGGCCAGGATCGGCAGCGTGCGACCGGTCACCGTTCGCCAGGAACCGTTCGAGCTCGGCCGACATCGAACACCGGCTGCGTCATCGACGAACTCCGCGCCCGCCTCGACCTTGTACGCGAAACGCCGCAGCTCCTCGTCCAGATTGAGGGCGCCGGGATTGGCGGCGACGCCGATATGGAACGCGGTCGGCGCGCCGATCGCCTGGCCGCCGATGTCGAAGCCGCGGTTGAGCCGGGTGACCACGTTGGTCAGGCCGATCGAGTCGACGTCGAGACCCGCGGTGGCGTCCGGATAGTCGCCAACCTGCGGCGGGATCGCCGGTGACGAGCAGCAGGTTGCGGACGCCCATCGAGTGCGCGCCGAGCAGGTCCGACTGCATGCCCGAGCAGGTTGCGATCGCGGCAGGCGTAGTGGAGCACCGTTTCGATCCCCGCCTGCTGCTGCACGAGCACCGCCGCCGACAGCGCGCTCATCCGCGCGCCGCTGCGCGGCCCATCCGGAATGTTCACCAGATCGACGCCGTGGAGGCGCAGCTGGCGGGCCTGCTCGACGAGCGGCGTCGGCGCGGAAACCGCGCGGCGGCACCAGCTCGACGCTGACGACGAACGCTCCCGCGCGCCAGGCCGTTGGCCATCCGCGACTTTTCGGCGCGGGCGATCGGCTGGGCGGCTGCGACCGGCTTGACCGTCTCCGGCGCGCCCGAACCGCGGCGCTCTTCGGCTCGGCGGGGGCCAGCGCGCGCACCGCCATCTTGATGTGGCGGATGTGCTCGGGCGTCGTGCCGCAGCAGCCGCCGACCAGGCGGACGCCGCCGTTGATGAAGCGTCGGGCGTACGACGCCATGTACTCCGGCGAGCAGAGATAGATGTTGCGGCCTTCGACCTCGCGCGGCCGGCCGGCGTTCGGCTGCGCCGACAGCCGCACGCGTCGCCACTTCGGACATCCGCTCGATCGTCTCGAGCATCGCCGCCGGGCCGACGCTGCAGTTGAGGCCGATGACGTTGGCGCCCAGCGCGCTCGAGCTCCGGGACGAACGCGCTCGGGCGGCGGCGCCGTCGAGGCGTGTTGCCGTCCTCCTCGGTGGTCACCTGCGCGACGATCGGCAGGCCGCAGACGCTGCGCACCGCGCCGGATCGCCGCGCCGATCTCGTTGAGGTCGCGGAAGGTCTCGAGCACGAAGAGATCGACGCCGCCTTCGAGCAGCGCCGCGCGCCTGCTCGCGGAAGAACTCCTGCGCCTCGTCCACCCCGGTCTTGCCCCATGGCTCGATGCGGATCCCGAGCGGGCCGATCGCGCCGGCCACGTAGGCCCGGTCCCGGGCCGCATGACGCGCGATGCTGCGCCCCCTGCACGTTGATGGCGTGCGACGCTGGTCGGCCAGCCCGAAGGTCGCCGAGCTTGATGCGGTTGGCGCCGAAGGTGTTGGTCTCGATGACGTCCGCGCCGGCGCGGACGTAGGCCTGGTGCACCTCCGCGACCAGATCGGGCTGGGTCAGGTTGAGCTCGTCGAACGACCGGTTCAGGAAGACGCCCCGCGCGTACAGCATCGTCCCCATCGCGCCGTCGCAGACGAGGACGCGCGTGTCGAGCGCGTCGAGGAAGGGCTTGGCATGCTCATCGGTCATCAACGACTACATCGGTACTGCATGGTCCGCCGGTCGACGAGCAGATAGGAGCGCCGCCACCAGGTCGAGGCAGATCGACGGCACGCCCTGGACCTCCCCGGTCGGCGAACCGGTGATGGTGCCCGAACAGGTGCAGCCGCGGCCGCATCGCGGCCAGGACCTCGTTGATCGGCGTCTTGCCGGCGTCGTTCCCCGGACGGCCCGCGGCGCGCCCGGCCGAGCGATGCGGAAGGGACGCGGCGCCTCGTGGGTCAGGAAGACGTCGACGCCCGTCAGCCGCCAGGCACGCCTCGACCTCGTCGCGGACGAAGTGCCGGCGCTGTCGGCGAGGGTCGGTCGCCTTGGCGGTGCCCTTGACGGGATGCGGCAGTTCTGCCGGCAGCGTTTCGTACCACGGTCGGCGCGAACGTGCCGCCGAGCCCCGCGACGCGCAGCCCGCCGACATCGACCGCGGCGCCGTTGGGCAGGTAGTGCAGGTGCGCCGGCAGAGTCGCCGGCCGCGATCGCGTCGAAGTCCTCGTTGTTGCCCTTGATCCAGTAGAGCGGCGCGTCGACCGGTTCGTAGCCGCCGGCGTCGTCGGCGACGTCGCCGACCGCACAGCCAGAACGGGACGTCCGGATGCCGGCGCATGATGCGCCGGACGCTGGCGAAGTCGCCGTGGATGTCGCCGAGCGCGCCGAACGCACGGCCAGGCCGTCGACCGGCGTGCGTCGCCGCTCGGCGAGCCGGGACCAGCAGGTCCGTCTTGTCCCAGATGAAGTCCTTGTTGCTGTAGACCGCCAGCTCGTAGTCCTTGCCCATGAAGATGGCCGACGACCGGGCAGGCTTCCTCGCAGTAGCCGCAGAAGATGCAGCGGGTCTTGTGGATCTGGTAGACCTTCGCGTAGCGCGGTCCGGCCTGGACGGTGCCGTCGTTCTCGGCCGCCTCCAGATAGATGGCGTCGGCCGGGCAGGCCACCGCGCACAGCCCGCAGGCGACGCACTTCTCCAGCCCGTTCTCGTCGCGCATCAGCACCTGCTTGCCGCGGTACTTCGGGAACACGGGCATCTTCTGGTCCGGATAGTTGACCGTGATCGGCTTCCTGAAGATGTGCTTGAAGGTGGTCGCGAAGCCGATGAGGAACGGACGGATCATCCCGTAATCATATCAAGACAAAGGAGAACAAGGAAAAGAGGGAGGCGTTATAATCAGGAGGCTCCATGCCCCAGGCGACCAAGGCGCTCACCGCCGAGCAGTTCCTGCTCACGACGCTGGTCGTCAAGCTGGCGGTTGTCGCCGTGCTGGCGACGATGCTGGTCCGGTTTCCGTGGTTCCGGCGCATCCTGCTCACCGAGCGGCGCGACTGGCCGGAGCGGCTGATCTTCGCGGCCAGTCTCGGCCTGCCGCTGACCGCCGGCGTGGTGGCGCGCCTCCTCCTCAATTACAACGCCGCCGACCTGACGCTGGCCGGCGCGTTTCTCGCCGGGCTGCTCGCCGGCCCGTACGCCGGCGCGATCGTCGGCGCGATGGTCGGGCATCCCGCCGCTCGTCGCCGGCGAGTGGATCGCGCTGCCGTTCGCCGTCGGCTGCGGCTTTGCCGGCGGCGGCCTGCGCGAGCTCTGCCCGAAGGAAGCGATCTGGCATTTCTCGCCGCTGTTCTTCACCGACCTGCACCGCACGGTGTGGCGGCTGGTGCAGCCGGTTCCAGATCGACTGGGTGGTCATCCTGCTGGCGGCGCCGATCGGCCTCGAGATCCTCCGCCAGGCGCTCGGCCACCGCTTCTCGGCCAGCGCCGGCTCTTCTACCTCGCGCCGCCGAACGCGTGGCTCGACGTGCTGGTCATCCTGTGCGACCGTGCTCTGCGTCGCCATCCCGATCAAGATCTGGAACAGCGCCCGCATCGAGCACCGGCTGCAGGAGCAGGAAAAGCTGCTGATGGCGGCCCGCGTCGAGGCGCTCGCCAGCCAGATCAACCCGCACTTCCTGTTCAACACGCTGACCTCGATCTCGTCGCTGATCCGCTCCCAGCCGGAGACCGCGCGGATGCTGATCGTCAAGCTGTCGGGGCTGCTGCGCCGGCTGCTGCGCAGCCAGGATCATTTCGTCACGCTGCGCGAGGAGCTCGAGGCGATCGACGAATACCTCGACATCGAGTGCAGTCCGCTTCGGCCCGCAGCTGCGCATCGAGAAGGCGCATCGAGCCCGACACGCTCGACGTCGTCGTGCCGAGCATGCTGCTGCAGCCGCTGGTCGAGAACTCGATCAAGCACGGCCTCGCCGCCCAAGATCGGTGACGGGCGCATTACCATCCGCAGCCGCGCGCCAGGGCGGCCACGCGATCATCGACGTCATCGACGACGGCGTCGGCATCGCCGGAGACCGGCGCGGCAAGCCGGCCAGCGGCGGGATCGGCCTGCAGCAACGTCAACGAGCGGCTGCGGGTCATCTACGGCGCGAACTACCAGCTGCAGCTCGACAGCGTGCCCGGCCAGGGCACGTGCGCCCGGATCGTGATCCCGGAGCTGGTCGCCCCGGTCAGGGCGAGCGCCTGACATGGAAAGCACGGGCGGCATCCGGGCCGTCGTCGTCGACGACGAGCAGCTGGCGCGGGAGGAGCTGTGCTTCCTGCTCGGCCAGCTCGGCGGGGTGGAGGTCGTCGGCCAGGCCGGCAACGGCATCGAGGCGCTGCAGGTCATCGAGCGCCCAGGCACCAGACCTCGTCTTCCTCGACGTCCAGATGCCGGGCCTCACCGGCTTCGAGGTGGCGCGGCGGATCCTGCGCGCCGGCGTCGACGACGCAGCGTCGTCTTCGTCACCGCCTTCGACCAGCACGCGATCGAGGCGTTCGAGGTCAACGCGGTCGACTACCTGCTCAAGCCGGTCGAGCCGGCCCGGCTCGCGACCGCCGTCGAGCGCGCCCGCCGGCGGATCGTCGCCGAGCGGCCGGCCGGAGCGGCGCCGAGCACCGACGAGCTCGATCGGCTGTTGCAGCTCGTCGCCGAGCGCCAGGCGCGCCGCGAGCAGCTCGCGGTCAAGGTCGGCGAACGCTTCCTGCTGGTCCAGGCCGAGGAAATCGTCCACGCCTCCGTGGACGACGACGTCATCACCGTCGCGACGAACAGCTTGTCTGGAACGTCCAACTATCGGACACTGGATGAACTGCAGGCGCGTCTCGACCCGGCGGTGTTCTGGCGGGTGCATCGGTCGCATCTCGTCAACATCAACAAGATCAAGGAGATCGTGCCTTGGTTCAGCCGGAACTACATCCTGAAGATGCGCGACGCGAAGGGCACGGAGATCCCGGTCAGCCGCTCGCAGACCAAGCGGCTCCGGGAGTACTTGAAGCTCTGACGCATGAGCGACCAATACGACCCGTACGCCGCCCGCCCCGCCGCCGCCGGAGCCACCCTACCCGCGCCGCCGAGCCGCGCGCCGTCGAGCCGCTGAGCGCCGCCGAGCCGGTGGTCGCCGGCCGACGCCGTGCCCGCGCTTGCCGGCGGGCGGTCGCCGGCGCCATGCCGGACGCCCGACACCCGGCTGGCGATCGACAGCGGCTCGATCGGCATCGGAGCGGGTCGTCGAAGAGCTCGTCGCCTGGCTCAAGACGCTGGCCTCGGCGGCGGTCTACGCCACGCTGATCGTCACGTTCGGCTTCCAGGTCGCGCGCGTCGAGGGGCAGAGCATGGCGCCGACGCTCGCCGATCAGGACCGCCTGATCGTCAACAAGCTCGCCTACCGCATCGGCGAGCCGCACATCGGCGACATCGTGATGCTCTACTACCCGCTCAATCCCGGACAAGTCGTTCGTCAAGCGCGTCATCGCCGAAGAAGGCGACACGGTCCGCATCGTCGACGGCCGCGTCTACGTCAACGACGTGCCGATGGACGACGCGTTCGTGCCGCCCGAGTACCGCAGCCACGACGACTGGGGGCCGCAGGTCATCCCCGAGGGCTACTACTTCGTGATGGGCGACCACCGGAACAACAGCTCCGACAGCCGCCACTGGGGCTTCGTGCCGAAGAAGTACATCATCGGCAAGGTGCAGCTGCGCTGGTGGCCGCTGCCGACGCGCGCGTGTTCTGAGCCGACGTCGGCGTCCTCTGCACGCTGGCCTGAGCCTGCCGACGTCAGCGCACGGCCGCGCGTCATCGCGAGTCGCTCGTCTGCGCGTCCTCGTCCTCAACCTGACGGTCGCCGCGGCGAAGCTCGTCCTCGGCTACTCGACCGGCGCCGTCAGCGTCATCTCCGACGGCTTCCACTCGCTGACCGACTCCGCCTCGAACATCATGGGCCTGGTCGGCCTGCGCGCCGCGCGCAAGCCGCCCGACGACGACCATCCCTACGGCCACCGCAAGTACGAAACGCTGGCCGCCGCCGGCATCTTCGTCTTCCTGCTGTTCGTGGTGATCGAAGTGGCTGCGCGCCGCGCTTCAGCCGGCTGGCCGGCGGCGGCGGCGCCGAAGGTCGACCGCCCTGAGCTTCGTGGTGATGCTCGTCACCCTGGCGATCAACGTCCTGGTCGTGCGCTACGAGGCGGGGCGAGGCCCGCGCGGCTCAACAGCGAGCTGCTGCTGGCCGACGCGCTGCAGACCCGCAGCGACGTCCTGACCTCCTGTGCCGTGATCGTGGCGCTGGTCGCGGTTCGGCTCGGCTATCCCGATCCTCGACGCCGTCGGCGCGTCTGGTCGTCGCGTGCTTCATCGCCCGGACCGGCTGGGAGATCGGCCGCGACACGTCGCGCGATCCTCGCGGACCGCGTCGTGCTCGACGAAGAGGACATCCGCCGGGTGGTGATGAGCGTGCGCCGGCGTCATCGGCTGCCATCAGATCCGCTCGCGCGGGACGGCCGACCACGCCTTCCTCGACCTGCACGTCTGGTTCCCGCCGCAGATGCCGCTTCACGAGGCGCACCGCCTGTCGCACGTCGTCAAGGATCGGCTGATGGCGCGCTACCCGCAGATCGCCGACGCCATCATCCACATCGAGCCGCCGCCGGCCGGCACCATTCAGTCGGCGTAGAGCGTCTCGATCGCGTCGCGCCAGCGCGCCTCGACGACGCGCCGCCGGACCTTCAGCGTCGGCGTCAGCTCCCCCGAATCGATGCTGAACTCCGCCGGAACGAGGGCGATCCGCCTGACGCGCTCGAACGGCGAGAGGTCCTGATTGAGCGCGTCGACGACCTCCTGATAGAGCGCCACGACGTCGTCGCGGACGACCAGCGCCGGCCGATCGGCGAGCGGCCGGCCGAGCGCCTGGAGCCGCTTCTCGAGCGCCGCGAAGTCGGGCACGATCAGCGCCGCGATGTAGCGCCGGCGATCGCCGAGCACGACCGCTTCGGCAACCAGCGGACTGCGCCTGAGGACGGTCTCGATCGGCTGCGGCGCGACATTCTTGCCGCCCGAGGTGACGAGCAGGTCCTTCTTGCGATCGGTGATGGTCAGGTAGCCGGCGGCGTCGATCGAACCGATGTCGCCGGTCGCGAACCAGCCGTCGCGAAGGACCTCGGCGGTGTCGGCGGGCTTGTTGTAATAGCCGGACATGATGTTCGGACCGCGCGCCAGGATCTCGCCGTCGCCGGCAATGCGCAGCTCGACCTGAGGGAGCGCTCGGCCGACGGTGCCGGCGCGCGGCGCGTCGGGCGGATTGACGGTCAGGATCGGGGCGGTTTCGGTCAGTCCGTAGCCTTCGATGATCGGCAGCCCGATCCCGTAGAAGAACTCGAGCGCGTCGGTGCCGAGCGGGGCGCTCCCCGAGACCAGGAACCGGATGCGTCCGCCGAGCCGGCTGCGGATGGTCGAGTAGACCAGGCGGTCGGCGAGCGCCCGCACCGCCCCGGCCAGGGCGCCCGGGGTGCGCCCGGCAAGGCGAGCCCGGGCGTGGGCGCGTCCGGCCTGGATGGCCCAGCGGAAGATCGCGCGGCGCGGCCCCGGCAGCGCGGCGCCGGTCGCCATGACGCGGGCCTGGATCTTTTCGTAGACGCGCGGGACGCCGGTCACCACCGTCGGGCGCACCGCCGCAATGTCGCGCGCGATCGTCTCGAACGACTCCGCGAAGATGACCGTCACCCCCATGAACAGATAGATGAAGCCGACCATCCGCTCGAACGCGTGACTGAGCGGCAGGAACGAGACGGCGAGGTCCTCGGCCGAGAGATCGAGCACGTCCGACCCGGCGCGGAGATTGGCGAGGAGGCTGGCGTGGGTCAGCATCACCCCCTTGGGCTCGCCGGTCGTGCCGGACGTGTAGATGATGGTGGCGAGGTCCCCGGGCTGGACGCGGCGGGCGCGCTCCTGGAATTCCCGGCCGGCGCCCCATGCGCCGGTCATCGTCGCGTGGCCCCGCGCTTCGACCTCTGCCAGCGTCAGCGCGGATGGCGACGCCCGCTGGCCGTCGTCCATGACGACGACCGCCTCGAGCGCCGGGAGCAGATGGCGGATGTCCTGCAGCTTGGCGAGCTGCGCGGGGGTCGAGACGACGGCCAGCCGGACGCCGGAATCCTGGAGGATGTAGCGGACCTGCGCCGCCGACAGCGTCGGATAGACCGGCACGGTGACGGCGCCGCCGGCCAGCACCGCCAGATCGCAGAGCATCCATTCCGGCCGGCTCTCGGCGACGATCGCGACGCGGTCGCCCGCCGCCACCCCGAGCGCCGCGAAGCCGAGCGCCAGGTCGCGGATGCGCGCAAACGCCTCGCGGCTCGAGATCCCGTCAATCTGATCGCCGCGGCAGCGCCCCAGGGCGAGCGGCTTCGGGACCCGGCCGAGGATGTGAAACGGCAGGCCGGCGAGAGTCCGCAGGGCGGCCGGCGGATCGGTTTCCGCCTCGGGTTCTGGCAGCATTGGCGGGGAGCGTAACACGGACGTCGGGCGCCGCCGGTTCCGCCCGCCGCCGCCAGCATGTACAATTTGGCTCGCATGGGGGCGCCTGCCAGAAAGCCGGGACCCGAGACGCGGCCGCCCGACGGCGCCGATGCGATTTCCGAGCTGACCACGAACCGGCTATCGGTCTACCTGCGCTGCATCACGGCGCTCGATGCCGCCGGCGTGCGCACGGTGTCGTCGCAGGCGCTGGCCGAGCAATTCGGCCTCAACGCGGCGCAGATTCGCAAGGATCTCGCCCACTTCGGCGAGTTCGGGGTGCGCGGGGTCGGCTATTACGTCGGGGCGCTCCGCGGCACGCTGCGCCAGATCCTCGGGCTCGACCGGCAGCTCCAGATCGGCATCATCGGCGCCGGCAATCTCGGGCTGGCGCTGGCCGACTACGCCGGATTCCGCGACGACGGCTTCTCGATCGCCGCGCTGTTCGACACGCGGCGCGAGAAGATCGGACGACACTCGCGCGGCGGCGTCCCGATCTACGATATCCGGGACTTCCGGCGGATCGCACGGCGCGATCACATCCGGATTGCCGCGGTGGCGGTGCCGCCCGGGGCGGCCCAGAGCGTCGTCAACGCGATCGTCGCGGCCGGCGTGAAAGCGGTGCTGAACTTCTCCCCCGGCACGATCAAGGTGCCCGCCGGAGTGAAGCTGAAGAGCGTCGACCTGACCGTGTCGCTCGAGAGCCTGTCTTTTTTTCTCGCCAGGGAATGACAAAGAAACGACGCCCCGCTTCCGCCGCGCTCTCGCACGTCTCCCCGGCCGGCCGGGTCCAGATGGTGGACGTCGGCGGCAAACCGGTGACCGACCGCGAGGCGGTGGCCGAGGGTCGCATCCGCATGTCGGGTGAGGCGCTGCGGTTGATCCGCACCGGCGCGGTGAAGAAGGGGGATCCGCTGCAGACTGCCCGCCTCGCCGGCATCATGGCCGCCAAGCGCACCGCCGAGACCATTCCGCTCTGCCATCCGCTGATCCTGACGCACATCGACGTCGAGCTGCGGCCGCTCCGCGACGGCTACGCGATCCTCGCCCGGGTGCGCACCGCCGGACAGACCGGTGTCGAGATGGAGGCGCTCCACGCCGTCGCCGTCGCGGCGCTGACCGTCTACGACATGATCAAGGCGGTCGATCCGCGGATGGTGATCGGCGAGATCCGGCTCGTCGAGAAGCGCGGCGGCCGCAGCGATTTCCGGTCGTGACGCCGCTCACGATTCTCGTCGCCGTCTACAGCCCGTTCGCCGCCTGGAACATTCCCGCCGCGGCCGTCGCCAGCCTGCGCGACGAGTTCCCGCAGCACCGCTTCCTCCATGCGACGACCGAGGCCGAGGCGATCGCGCTGATGCCGCAGGCCGAGATCGCGTTGATGGCCGATTTCCGGCCGGCCCACCTCGCCGCGGCCGGACGGCTGCGGTGGGTACACAGCCCGGCCGCCGGCATCGGCGGCATGCTGTTTCCGGGGATGGTGGCCTCGCCGATCGCCCTGACCAATTCCCGCGGCCTCAGTGCCGAAACCATCGCCGAGCACGTCATCGGGGTCACGCTCGCCCTCTTCCGCAAGCTCCCGCTCATCGTCCGCGCCCAGGCGGCGCGGTCGTGGGCGCAGGACGCGGTCCTTGCCGGCGCCCCGCTGCGCCTGATCGGCGGCTCCCGCGCGCTCGTCGTCGGCCTGGGCGAAATCGGCCGGGCCACCGCGCGGCGCCTGCACGCCCTCGATGCCCGCGTGACCGGGATCCGGCGCCAGGCCGCCGAGCCGGCGCCGCCAGGGGTCGAGCGGGTCGCGCCTCCTGGCGCGTTGCTCGACGAGCTCCCCCTCGCCGACATCGTCGTCCTGGCCGCGCCGCAGACGGCCGCGACGACCGGGCTGATCGGACCGCGCGAGCTGGCGGCGATGCCGCCCGGCGCGGTGCTCGTCAACGTCGGGCGGGGCCCGCTCGTCGACGAGGCCGCGCTCATCGCTGCCCTGACCGCGGCGGACGGCATCGGCGGCGCCGCACTCGACGTGTTCGTCGAGGAGCCGCTGCCGCAAGACAGCCCGCTCTGGGACCTGCCCAACGTCCTCGTCACTCCCCACGTTGCCGGGTTCCGGCCGGAGCACTGGGGCGCCGTCACGACCCTGTTCGCCGAGAACCTGCGCCGCTTCGAGGCCGGCCGGCCTCTGGACAATCCGGTCGACAAGCACGCCGGCTACTGACGGCCATCGGCTTTCGCGCATTTTGTGGCAGTATCAGGCCTATATGGCTCATCCTGCGACACCCCAGGCGCCGCCTGCCGCTCCCGCCGCGTTCAAGCCGTACGTGCCGGCGGCAGAGTCACCGGCCGAGTTCACCGTCAAGGCCATTCTGCTCGGCATCCTGTTCGGTCTGATCTTCGGCGCCTCGACGGTATATCTCGGGCTGCGCGCCGGCCTGACCGTCAGCGCCTCGATCCCGATCGCGGTGCTGGCGATCTCGGTCCTCAAGCGGCTCGGCGGCTCGACCATCCTCGAGAACAACATCGTGCAGACGATCGGCTCGGCCGGCGAATCGCTGGCGGCCGGCGTTGTCTTCACCATCCCGGCGCTGATTTTTCTCGTGCCGTACGGACCTGCGTACTTCAACTACGTCCAGATCACGCTGCTGGCGATTGCCGGCGGGATCCTCGGCGTCCTGATGATGGTGCCGCTGCGCCAGGCGCTCATCG
Organism: uncultured Acidobacteriota bacterium; assembly: GCA_963750475.1. Taxonomy (GTDB): domain Bacteria; phylum Acidobacteriota; class Vicinamibacteria; order Vicinamibacterales; family 2-12-FULL-66-21; genus JALZOC01. The sequence goes on along the minus strand of CAVVQQ010000002.1, from coordinate 2,286,199 downwards.
TCAAGGAGCACGGCGCGCTCCCCTACCCTGAAGGCACCGCCTGCGCCGATGTGCTGGTCGCCGGTGAGCGCGGCGGGGCACTCGCCCGCACGGTGTTTGCCGGCCTCGGCATCGGCGCGCTGTGGAAATCGCTGTCGTGGATACTCCAGATCTTCAGGACCGCGATCGGCTACACGGTGGCGCGGACCGGACCGTTCCCGAACGCGACGCTGAATCTGGATCTGTCGCCGGAGTACATGGGTGTCGGCTACGTCATCGGTCCCCGTATTGCCGGCGTGATGTTCGCCGGCGGCGTCCTCTCCTGGCTCGTGCTGCTGCCGCTGCTGACGATTCTCGGCAACTACATGACGGTGCCGTTTCCGCCGGTGCCGGCGAGCGGCCTGCGCATCGATCAGATGACCGCACAGCAGCTGTGGAGCGCCTACATCCGCTACACCGGCGCCGGCGCCGTGCTCGCCGCCGGCATCATCACCCTCGGCCGGACGATTCCGACGATCGTCTCCTCGTTCCGCGAGAGCATGCGGGACTTCGGCGCCGCCGGCGCCGGCGGCAGGCTGCGCACCGAGCGCGACATGCCGCTCGTCGTCGTGCTCGTCGGCTCGCTGCTGCTGGCGCTGTTCCTGGCGGTCACGCCCGGCATGCCGATGCAGTGGAATTTCGTCGCCGCCGTTCTCATCGTCGTCTTTGGCTTCTTCTTCGTCACCGTGTCGTCGCGCATCACTGGCCTCATCGGCAATTCCTCGAATCCGATCTCGGGGATGACGATCGCGACGCTGATCATGACGTGCTCGATCTTCGTCGCGGCCGGCTGGCTCGGGGACGTCTACGCCCCGATCGCCCTCGGCGTCGGCGCGGTCGTCTGCATCGCGGCCTCGATCGCCGGCGCGACGTCGCAGGACCTGAAGACCGGCTTTCTGGTCGGCGCCACCCCGGTCCGGCAGCAGATGGGGCTCATCATCGGCGTCCTGACCGCGTCGTTCGTGATCGGCCTGACGACGCTGTACCTCCACCGGATCATGGTGATCGGCTCGACCTCCCTGCCGGCGCCGCAGGCGACGCTGATGGCGACCATCATCAAGGGTCTGCTCAGCCAGAACCTGCCCTGGGGCCTCGTGCTGGTCGGCGTGTTCATCTCGATCTCGCTCGAGCTCTGCGGTGTCCGTTCGCTGTCGTTCGCGGTCGGCTCCTACCTGCCGATCGCGACGACCGCGCCGATCTTCGTCGGCGGCGTCGTCCGCTGGTTCGTCGAGCGCAAGACCGGCGTGGCGCAGGACTCCGAAATCAGCTCGGGGACGCTGTTCAGCTCGGGGCTGATCGCCGGTGGCTCGCTCGCCGGGATTCTCTACGCGGCGCTGTTCGGCTGGAAGATCATCGGCGCGGCCGACGACGGCGATACCGCCGGACTGATTCCGTTTCTCCATCAGGGCCCGGTCGGCACGATTGCCGGCGGGCTCCTTTTCCTGGCGCTCGCGATCGTGCTGGCGCGCGCCGGCCGGAAGACGATTGCGTAGGCAGGCGGGCGCGCTGCTTGCGATCCTGTTCGGCGCCGCCGTCCTCGGCGCGCAGCCACCGGACCGGATCGCGACCACCGCCGAGGCGCTCGTCGCCAATCCGGTGTTCTTCAACGGCAAGCGGATCGCCGTGCGCCACGCCGTCCGCCAGACGGACCGCCTCGTCGAGCTCGACGCGACCGCCAAGCCGGTCTACATCTTCTGGCGCGAGCCTCCCTCGGGATCGGACGGCGAGGTCAGAGGGGAATTCTGGGATCTCGGCCGGATGCTCCAGGGGGACGAGCGATTCGCCAGCTACGATTTTCGCCCCGTCGTCGAGGCCGCCAACAACGGCCACTGGCCCGGCCGCGATCAGGTCTTCGTCCTCCTCGGCGCGACGTTCGTGCCGGGGCCGGCCCCGGCCGACGCCACGATCCGATCGATTGCGATGGAGCCTGAGCGCTTCGACGGACGGAGCGTGACCCTCGTCGGGCGGTTCCGGGGACGGAACCTGTTCGGCGATGTGCCGGCGGGAGTGGCCAAGAGCAAATGGGATTTCGTGCTGCAGTCGGCCGATGCCGCCGTCTGGATCACCGGACTGCGCCCGAAGGGAAAGGATTTCGACCTCGACCCCGGCGCCCGCGTCGATACCGGACGCTGGCTGCAGGTCACCGGCACCGTCCATCGCGATCCCGGCACCCTGTGGGTGGAAGGGGCGTCGGTGCAGCTGACCACCGCGCCCGCCGACATGCCGGTTCAGGTCGCCGCGCCGCCGCCAACCCCCGAGCCGCGGCCGGTCGTGATTTTCAGCGCGCCACTGGCCGACGAGACCGACTTTCCGATCACCGGGAAGGTCAGAATCCAGTTCTCGCGGGACATGAAGCCGGCGAGCTTCGAGAATCACGTACGCGTGCGCTACGAGGGTCCCAACGCGCCGCCCGAACCGCCGCCGGCGTCCACCGCCGTCTACAACGACGGCACGCGGGCGCTCGAGATTCGCTTCAAGGAGCCGCTCCTCCGCCTCCAGACCGTCGTCGTCCAGCTGACCGACGGCGTCGTCGCCATCGACGGCCAGGCGCTGCGGCCCTGGTCGGTGCGCTTCACGACGGGCGGCTGAGACCGCCGGCCGCGGGGTCGCGCGCCACCACGTCGTCGGCGCCGCGACGGGACCAGCGCCGTCTGACGGCGCGCACGATCCACACCGTCGAAAACACCATCAGAATCACGCCGAGCGCGACAACGCCGGCCGCCGCCACCGGGTGCGTCAGCGACAGCAGACCGAGCCCGACGACGAAGACGTCCTCGGCGAGACTGAGGAACCAGTTGGAGAAAGGCTCAGGGCTGGCATTGGCGACCGCGCGCGTCCCGGCCTTGGTGAAGTGCGTGCCGGCAGCGAGCGTCCCGCCAAGGACCGCCGCCAGGCCCTGCATCGCGGGACTGGCCTGCCCGAGCGTCGTCACCGCAATGAACGCCCCGCCGAGTGGACGGATGACCGAGTGCAGCGCGTCCCAGATCGAGTCGACCCACGGGATCTTGTCGGCGACGAATTCAATGGCGTAGAGGATCAGCGCCGCCGCGATGACGATATCGCTCTCGAAGATGCGGTATTGCGGCGGGAGGGCCACCCAGTCGAAGCGGCTGGCCAGGCCGAGGATGGCGATGGTCGCGTAGAGGTTGATCCCGGCCGCAAACGAGAAGCCCATCGTCCGGCCCAGGGTCGAGAGCAGGTCCACGCGTCTGGTGTATCACACCTCCGGCGGAAGGGCCTCCCGCCGATCCGCCCCCTTTTTACGGACAGGTCAGCCGAATCAACAACTTAGCCTAAAGATGAGTGTCCCCCTCGGGGGGAGGAGGGACTGGATGCGGGCGCGTACTGCCGCCACCAGGGTGTCGCGGTCGTCGAGCGACAGGTCGCTTGTTTCGACCGGTGCACCGAAGCTGACCCGCACGTGCACGGGATTGATGACCAAGCTGCCCTTGCGCATCGCCAGGCGCGTTCCGGTGATCGCCACCGGGACGACCGGCGCCTGCCCCTTGAGCGCCATCACGAAGCCCCCCTTCTTGAACGGCAGCAGCGCGCCGGTGCGGCTGCGGGTGCCTTCCGGGAAGATCAGGAACGAGTTCCCCTCGCGGAGCGCCTGGCCGGCGCGCTCGATCGCGGGCAGGCTCTGCTCCGGATTGCCGCGCTGCAGCGGCACGAACCCCGCCAGGTCGAACGCCTGCGTCAGCACCGGCAGCTTGCGCAGCTCCGCCTTGTAGACGATGCGGAGCCGCGGGAAGAGCTCGTGGAGCGCGTGGAAGAGCATCGGCGGCTCGACGTTGCTGGCGTGATTGACCGCATACACCGCGGCCCGATGCCGCTGGATGTGCTCGCGCCCTTCAATCGTGCAGGTGATGCCGCTCGTCGCCATCCCCAGCCGGACGCCGGCATGGGCGACGCGGTACAGCAGCATCCGCCGGCCGAAGACGAGCGCGATGAGCACGAAGAAAGTGCCGACGAGGAGGACGTAAAGCGAAACGATCAGATAGGTGGCGGCGGAGCGGAGGGGGGCAATCATGACAAGAAAAAGGGACAAGCTCTGGACGAACAAAGAGCCTGCCCCTTTCTGGAGCGTGTGGTGATACGGCTACGACGCCTTGGCGGTACGCCGGGCGGTGACGCGCGTCGTCGCCGTCGCCTTGGCCGCCTTGGCGCGGGCGATCGACCGGTTCTTCGTCGTGAAGCAGCGCTCGAGCGCGCGGTCCACTTTCTCTTCGATGGCCGCAGTGATTTCGTGGGAGACTTCGGAAATTTCCGAGACGACGAGGAACTTGGCGCGGTCGAGCATGCGCTTCTCGCGGAACGAGAGGTTCTTGGAACGCGCGAGGAACGTCAGGCTCTTGAGCACTTCGACGACGTCGTAGATCGAGCCGGTACGCATCCGATCCGAGTTGTCCTTGAAGCGCCCTTTCCAGTTCTGATGATTGTCGATTTTGCCGTCGCCGAGGAGGGAGAACAACCGCTCGATTTCTTCGTCGTTGATGGCGCGCCGGAGGCCGACGCCGTCAACGTTGTCCACAGGCACCAGCACCGTCGTTTCGTTCGCGACCATTCGCAGGTGGTAGAAGCCGCAGGTGGTGCCGAGAATGGTTTTGATTTCGATGCCCTGGACGACGCCGAGTCCGTGGTTTGGGTAGATGACCTTGTCACCGACCTGAAATGTCACATGTCCCCCAATAATAAGGTGAGTAGGCTGGGTGGAGCGAGCGCAAGCAGTCCGACCATTATAACGGAAGGATTCCCTACAGGCAACCGAAAACAGGCTAAAACCCGCCTGTTTTTGCGATTTTCGCGGAGCGTCGCCGGAGGATGGCAACGGCCGTCGTGGGGGTGCGGCTAAGACCCGTATCCAAAGGAGTTGCGGGCAAGTGCCCGGTCTGGACCGGCGTCAGCGGCTGCCGCCGTACCGCGCCAGCGCCAGGTCGACGATCTCCTCGATGAGCTGGGTGTAGTTGCGCCCCGATTTCCGCGCCGCCATCGCGAACTCTGCCTTGGACGCCAGCCACGGGTTGGGGTTCGCCTCGATCACCGCGACGCGGCCGTCCGGCCGGAGCCGCATGTCGATGCGGGCGTAGTCCCGCAGTTCGAGCGCCTGAAACACCGCCACGGCTGTCTGCTGGAGGAGCGCCGCCGTTTCTTCCGCGCAGGTCCTCGGCGACCGCGGACTTGGTGTCCCGGTACGCCCGCGTGCCCTTGCCCCACTTCACCTCGGCCCCCGCAATCCGCGGCGCGCCCCTCGGGCAGCTTCGACAGGTCCAGCTCGACGACCGGCAGCGCCGTCGGATTGTCGTTGCCGATGACGCCGACGTACATCTCGCGCCCGTCCACGTACTCCTCGATGAGGACCGGGGAATCGAAGTTGGCGTGGAGCCAGTCGATGCGCTCCATCAGCTCGCGGATCGACGACACCACGGCGTTGAATTCGATGCCGATCGAGCCGTCTTCGCGCGCCGGCTTGACGATGACCGGAAACTCGAGGTCGTGCGAAAAATCCAGGCGGCCGCGGAACGAGCGCGCGAACACCGGCGTGTGGATGCCGTGGAACTCGAGGATCTTCTTCGCCACGGCCTTGTCCTGGCCGTAGAGGAGGCCGTGCGAGCCGGAGCCGGTGATGCGCTTTCCGAGCAGTTCGAGATAGGCGGCGATGCAGTAATCGGCGGTGTCGTTCCCGCCGAACGACTCGGACAGGTTGAAGACCAGGTCGCACTCCATCTTCGCCAGCGCATGCAGGCTCTTGACCGAGCCGTCGAGGACGTGCAGCGTCGCGTCGTGTCCGAGCTTGCCGAGCGTTTCGGCGACTTCGTCCTCGACTTCTTTCTTGTCGAGAGTCCGCGTCAGCGGCGACTTGTCCGCCGGCCCCTCCGCCTCCTCGGGCTCCTCCCAGCGATCGTACAGGACGACGACGTTCAGTTTGCTCACGGTCGCGGGCGATTATAAAGACTGCGGTCGGCAAACTCAAAGCAATCCTGCATTTCCTCCATTGACACGGCTGGGTACGTGGCGGAAGATCTACGCTCCGTAACTTCAGTGGGAAGGTGAGTATGCGCATCGTGATGAGAGCACTGGCGCTCGCGGCCGGCCTTGGTGTGGCCGCGTGCGGCGGGCCGGCCGAACCGGCATTCAGCAGGACCGACTCGGAGGCCATCCGCAAGGCCACGGCCGATCTCGCGGCCGGCGTGAACAGCAAGAACGTCGAGGAGATTCTCGGGCTCTACACCGAGAATTCGGTGTTCATGCCGCCGAACGCGCCGCTGCTCCGCGGCCGCGAGCCGCTCAAGTCGTTCTACACCGACCTCGTCCAGAAGGTCAGCGACCTCAAACTGGAACCGGGCGACATCGCCGGCCACGGGCCGATCGCTTATGAGTCCGGCAGCTACACGATGAACGTCGGCACCGCCCGCGATCGCGGGAAGTTCCTGTTCGTGCTTCGCAACATGGGGGGCAACTGGCGGCTGGAATATACGAGCTGGAGCAGCGACCTGCCGAAGCTCGCCAACTGATCGCGCGCAATTCCGGTCAGGGTTCAGGGTTCGCCGGCGTCGTCGCCTCCGCGAGCACTGAACCCTGCACCGCCGCCGCCGGCTCGGTCCTGCGGTAGCGCCGCAGGCCCGGCGTCGCGGCGGCAAGCCAGCCGCTCGCCACCAGACAGCCGACCCCGCCGGTGACGACCGACACGACCGGCCCCAGCCAATGCGCGACCAGTCCCGCCTCGAGCTCGCCGAGCTGCGGCCCGCCCATGAAGAACATCATGTTGACCCCGGTCATCCGGCCGCGCAGGTAGTCGGGCGTCTCGAGCTGCCGGATCAGATTCCGGAACACCGTGCTCACGGTATCGGCGGCGCCCGTCATCGCCAGGCAGGCAAAGGTCAGCCAGAAGCTGGTCGACAGGCCGAAGACCACCGTCGCGGCGCCGTAGGCGAGGACCGCGGCAATCAGCACCCGGCCGCGGCGTTCGATGTCGTCCACCGCCCTCACCATCACGCCGCTGGCGACGAGCGCCCCCGCCGCCGGCGCCGCAAACAGCCAGCCGTAGCCGCGCGCGCCGACGTGGAGGATGTCCTGCGCGAAGATCGGCAGCAGCGCGGTCGCCGACGAGAAGAAGGTCGCGAAGAAATCCAGCAGCATCGTCGATCGGATGAGCGGCGCGCGGAACACGAAGCGGAGCCCCTCGAGCCCCGCCGCCACCGTCAGCTTTCCGGCCGGCCCCGCCGGCCGCCCCGGTGCCGTCAGATGGGTCACCCCCTGCCCTTTCATCAGCAGGAGCGCGCCGATGACGAAGAGGAACGACACCGCGTTGGCGGCGTAGACCCAGCCGACGTTGGTGTAGGCGATCATCAGGCCGCCCGCCGCCGGGCCGGCGACCGACGCGGTCTGCATCGCAATGGTGTTCATGCTGATCGCATTCGGGAGGTGCTCGCGCGGCACCAGCGTCGGCATCAGGGCCTGGCGCGCCGGCAGGTCGAAGGCGCCGGCCGCCGAGCTGATCGCGGCCAGGACGTAGATCGGCCAGAGCCGCGTCAGGCCGTGCAGCGTCAGCACCGCCAGCACCCCGGCGAGGACCGCCATCATGGTCTGCGTGATGAGCATCAGCGCGCGGCGATTGAGCGCATCGGCGGCGACGCCGCTGATCAGCGAAAACACCAGAATCGGACCGATCCGCGCCAGGCCGACGAAGCCGAGCGCGAGCGCGCGGCTGCCGTCCGGGGCGAGGATCGAGACGTGCCACAACAGCGCCGCCGACTGCATGAACGTGCCGATGAACGACAGCAGCAGGCCGGCCCAGAGCAGGCGGAAATCACGATGCGCGAGCGCGGCAAACACCGGTCGTCAATCCCTCGTCGGCGCGCCGCTCATCGGGGCGCGCGGCGGGGGGCCGTCTGCGGGGCCCGTTGACGGCTGAGCGCCGTACCCTCGGTCGTCACGAAATACTTCGCCAGCATGTTGGGCCGCTCCCACGCGGGCAGCGCCGAGCGGTCGCGCAGGTAGGCGAGGAAACCCTTCGTCACCTCGCCGAAGTGCGCCTCGTGGCCGACGCGCAGGGCGTCGGGAATGGAGACGCGAAAGTCGTCGCCGGCATCTTCGAGACCGATGCCCGGAAACTCCCCCTGGAGCGACGCCACCTTCGCCGCCGCCCCCTCTCGTACCTGCGCGTGAAGACCGCGGCCGGGGACGATGTAGAGCTCGGGACGGAACCGGTCGGCCGCTGACTGGCGAACTTCGATGCGGGACGAGGTCCCCTGGTAGAAGGCGAAGTGGGTGTCGCCGGGCGTGTCGAGCGGCTCCCAGTCCCAGATCACGTTGAGCGCGACGTGGATGCCGCCGAGCGTGTAGGACACGAACGTGTTGCAGAAGTGCTCGAGGCGGCCGTTCGAGACGTGGCCGGCGAGGTCGGGCGTGAAGCCGGATCCGGTGACACTGCGGAAATCCGCCTCGGAGATCATCGTCGGCCAGCGCATCGCGTCGAGCAGCCGGACGTCCGCCGCGACGTCGATCGCCCGGTCCGGGAACAGCGTCCACTGGACGAGATCGACGAGATGGGTGCCGACGTCGTTCAGCCCTTCCCCCTGTTCCTCGGTATTGAAGAACCAGGCCGGCCGCATGTTCGGCGCCCCCGCCACCATCTTCTTCAGGAAGTGGACGCTCTCCATGTAGACCGCCGGTTCGTCCGGCCGGCCCGGCACGATCCGGCCGAACGTGGCGACGTCGTTGACGAAGGCACGCTGCAGCCGATGGGTCGCTTCGAAGCGCTCCGTCATGATGTCGTAGGCGACGACGCCGCGGGCGTCGGCCTCGCTGAGCGCGGCCTCGAGCTTCGGCAGGTCCTCCGGCCGGAGCACCCATGGCTTGTCGGCCAGCACGTGCAGGCCCGCCTCGACCGCGCCCAGGATCTGGTCGATCTTGACGCGGTTGCGCCCGGAGAGGACGACAACGTTGCCCGGACGGTCGCGGAGCATCCGGGCGAAACCGTCAGGACCGGCGTGCACTTCCCAGGCCCACGATGTCGGACGCGCCGCGCGGTGATTGAAGCCGGCGAGGCGGTGCAGGTGGGCGACCAGGTCGGCGCCGACGGGCGCGAAAATGTCGACGCGGCCGTCCACGTCCGGATACATCTCGCCGTGGACGAGCGCGGCGTGGAAGTGGCCGGGGTCGAGGGTCATGAATCGGATGTCTGCCATAGGATGCGGCACGCAGGCGTCGGTTGAAGGGAGCACCGGGGCGGCCCGGGCAAAGACACGCGGCCTTCAGATTGACCCGGAGGGTCCGTCACCGTCAAGGGCGGCCCGCGCCGGAGCGGACAGGCGCCGTGGTAGCCTCACCGCTGATGCCGTCCGGAGCGATACGCGCGTTCGGCGCAGAGCGCGTGCTGAGAGCCGCGCTGTGGCTGGTGCTCCTGTCCGTGGTGGCGGCGACCCGCACCGATCCCGACCTCTGGGGCCACGTCCGCTTCGGCCAGGACAGCATCAGCGCCCGCTCGGTGCACCTCGCCGACGCGTATTCGTTCACGAGCGACCGGCCGTGGGTGAACCATGAGTGGGCGTCGGAAGTGGCGTTCGGCGCGGCCTTCAACGCCGGCGGCGGCGCGGGTCTGATTGCCCTGAAGCTGCTGATCGTCTTCGTCGTCCTGCTCCTCCTGAACGGCGCGCTGAGGGCGGACGGGCTGGGCGACGGGCGCCGCCGCGACCTCGTCGCAGCGGTCGCGGTCATCGCCACCATCCAGCAGGCCCATCACGTCCGGCCGCAGCTGTTCTCGCTGTTGTTCTTCGCCGCCCTGCTCGCCTGCCTGCTGGCGTCGCGCAAGACGCCCGCGTGGCTGTGGGCGCTACCGGCGCTGTTCGCCGCCTGGGTCAACTTCCACGGCGGCTGGCTCGTCGGCGGCGGCGTGCTGGTGTTGTGGACCATCGGCAGCGGCCTCGCGCGTTCGGGTCCGCGCGCCGCGGTACGCCTGGCGGCGGTTGGCGCCGCCGCACTTGCGGCGACGCTCCTCAACCCGAGCGGCATCGGCATGCACCGGTTCCTGTTCGAGACGGTCGGCCTCGGGCGCGCCGACATCACCGAATGGCAGCCGGTCTATGCAATGGCGCCGTCGATCTGGGGGCTGTGGCTGATCGTCGCGCTGCTGGCGGCCGTTGGCGGCGTCCGGGCATGGCGCGCCGGCGTGCCGGTGGAGCGGCTGATCGTCGTTGCCGCGCTCGCCGTGACGTCGTTCCGGGTCAACCGGCTGCTCGCCTTCTTCGCGCTTGCCACGCTGTTCCTGTTTGGCGCGGCGCTCGCGGCCTCGAGCCTGCCGCGGCCGCGTCCCGCGTCCTCAGTCCGCCCCCGGATCGCCGCGCTCCTCACTCTCGCGATTGCGGCGGCGCTGATCGCCGTCGCGCTGCGCGGCCTCGCCGCCAACGCACTGTGCGTGCGCATCGATCCGCGGACCACGCCGGAGCCGGAGGCGCTGTCGTTTTTCCGCGAGCGGGACGCGCATGGACGCCTGCTGGTGTGGTTCGACTGGGGGGAGTTCGCGCTCTGGCATCTGTCGCCGGCGGTGCGCGTCTCGATCGACGGGCGCCGGGAGACGGTGTATTCGGCCGACCTGCAGTCCCGGCACCTGCGGTTCTTCTTCGACGCGCCGGGAGGCGCGGCGCTGCCGGGGGCGCTGGCGGCGGACTACATCTGGATCCCGAAGGAACTGCCGGCGGCGCGGCGCCTGGCTGCCGATGGCTGGAGCCTCGGGTACGAAGGACCGCGTTCGGTCATCTTCGCGCGCACGGCCGGGCCGGTCTTCGTCCCCCCGCCGGCTTCGCCCGATGCCGGCTGCTTCCCCGGGTCCTGAACCGCAGTGCCGCATCCGCTCCCTGCGGACTTGTCGTACACTGAAAGCCCCTCTTCGCCGGAGTGGTGAAACTGGCAGACGCGCGGGACTCAAAATCCCGTGGAGTTAACGCTCCGTGTGGGTTCGACCCCCACCTCCGGCACCATAGATCCAATTGATGTAAAGGGATTTCGAGGCGGGTACTCTCCGTCCCCTTATCGGCGGTGTGGACGGCGATTTCATCGACGCCTGTTCTCACGCGAAGCGATTGAGCGGCACGAGCCACTAGCGCGGTTTACCCAAGGCGCAAGGGTGGACCGACACCCCGGCGTGCAAGCCAGACTGCAAGTACCATCACCTCGTCATGCTTCGCAACGTAGTAAACGTGATACCGAGTCGCGGAAAGCAGGACGCGGCGAGTTCCTCTAACTGGGGAACGTCGGTAAGGGCGGCCGATTGGTGGTGCGTGACTCAGGATGTCGAATGCCGCGGTGAGCTCGTCGAGGAACAGATTCGGCACCGCCGACCGATTGCCGCGCCACCAGACATCGATAGCGAGTATCTGAGCGTCAGCCTGCCGGTGTCGTCCGAACCGGCAGGCTCACCGACGCCGGCGGAGCTCGTTCAGGATGTCGGACGCGGGCCGGAGATCCCCAGACTGCGCGGATTGCCATGATGCCGAGAGTGCATCGTGCAACGCGCGGCGCTCGTCGCCAGCGAGGTCGTCGTCCTCATCGTCAGCGACGAGTTGCACAACGGTGCCCTCAGGCAGTGTCGTTGGCTCGTCGAGAACAAGACGCCCTTTCTCGACCCGCGCTCGCAGGGAGTTCATGCCGCCTAATGTACGGCTTTTGATGCCGACCGGCAAGCCGCCGTGGTCCTCAGAACCCCGAGCATGGTGAGACAAACATCAAGCGACTTCTCAGGAGTTGCTTCGCGTTCAAGCGGCTGTCGCGGTAGGCGGCCCTGCCCCAGCGGCTGGAACAGCTACGCGCGGCAGAGGATCTCGCCGTGGAGGACAGCGTACCAGCCATCGGGGTGCGCCGCCCATCGACGCCATCCTTCGGCAATCTCGCGTAGCTCCACATCTGTAACGAGGCCTTCGGTGATGGCTTGACGCGCGATCGCCGAATTGGTCATGCGATCGGCCCACAGCCCGCCCCACCATGCGCGGTCTTCAGGTGTTGCGAAGCACCACAAGGAGGCGCCCGGTAGCACGTCACTGAACCCCGCGGCGTGCGCCCACGCCAGGAGGAATCGACCCGCATCGGGCTCGCCCGCGTTGCGGCGCGCGATGTTGCGGTACAGCGCCAGCCAGCGGTCAATCGCGGGCTCGTCGGGGTACCAGCGGAAGGCGCCGTAGTCACCGTCGCGCGCCGCGACCACCCCACCCGGTTTGCACACTCGCTTCATCTCCCGCAACGCGCCAACGGGATCGGGGAGATGCTGCAGCACTTGATGCGCGTGTACGATGTCGAACGTGCGGTCGGCCACCTTCAGGGCGTAGATGTCGCCTACGAAAAACTCGACGTTCGGACCGCCGCCCGCGTTGCGGCGCGCCTCATCGATCACAGCGGCCGACGCATCGATGCCGACGACGCGAGCTGGGGCAACCCGCCGGCCGATGTCAGCAGTGATCGTGCCCGGCCCGCAGCCGAGGTCGAGCACGCTGGTGCCGGATGTGAAGTTCCGGGCGAGGTAAGCGGCTGAATTGTCAACGGTGCGCCACTTGTGCGACCGCAATACGCTCTCGTGGTGGCCATGGGTGTAGTTCATCGGTGCTCCGGTTCGCGCCCGTTCGTAGGCAGGATAGCGCCGATCCGCAGCGACACCGTCATGACGGCCGGAACCGACAGACGTGGCGGTGTCGAACGGCGCAGTCTGGCCGGCTCGAAACGCCACCGCCGAATCGCCGCGACGGCTCGCGCGTCGACATCCTCGCGGACGCCGCGCCGCAGGCAAGCCTGCTGTACATCCCCGTGAATATCGATGAGAATCTCGACGAGTTCGATTCCGTGGAGCCCGCGGGTATCGAGCCCCGACAAATTCGGCGCGACATCCACGACCTTCATCGGCACCTCCGCGTCGCACCCGACCCGGCAAGCCGAAGGGGCGTCGATGTGACAGTCGGACGGGATGCGGCGGGTGGGGGGCGGCGGGCTCGTGGACGGCGGCGCGTCCGTCGATTTCTGCGCCCGCTCGCAGCTTCCGCTTCCGATCGCCAGAGCCAGCCACAAAACGCGCCAGACATTCTGAGGCACTGACGGGTTGGACACCGAATTCATGTAGTCGGGCAAGCCACGAGCTGCGATTCCTGCGCGGTCCCTCCGCTGTGGTGGGTTCGCCGCGCGCGGGCGGGCCCGGTGAGTACACTGGTCCGAGGAGAAAATGACGGTCACAAGAGCGCACGTAATCAAGCACCCCGGCATGGCGGCCGTGCTGAGCGCGGTGATTCCCGGCGTCGGCCAGATCTACAACGGCGACTTCCTGCGCGCCGTCTTCTGGCTGATCGTGACGCCCGGGCTGTGGATCGGCACCGGCGGGATGTTCGGGTGGATCTGCCACGTGATTGCCGCGATCACCGCGCACCATCGCGCCACCAAAAAGAATCGGGCGCTGGGAATCGGCTGACTCCCGAGCGCCCGATCATGGCCCCTTTCGAAGAAGGCGCCGTGGATTCAACGACTTACGCTAAAGATGAGTGTCCCCCTAGCGGACCAGGAAGGTGGTCAGCACCGGGCGATGGTCCGACGGCATCACCCCCTGCGCGTCGCGCGTGTCGTAGACCTGCGAGCTCACCACCGACAGGTTCGCCGACTGCTTCGAATACAGGATGTAGTCGATGCGCCCCTTCTTGGTGGCGCCTGACGGCGTCAGCCCGCTGAAGCCGACCGCCGCACCCGCCTTCTCGGCGACCGCCCACGAGTCGTTGTACGCCTTGGCGTATTCGGCAATCGACGACTGATCCGGCCAGGCATTCATGTCGCCCGTCAGGATCCGGTTCTCCGCGATACCAAGCCCCCATCCCATCACTTCCTTGGCCTGCGCCAGGCGCCGCGACTGGTCGTCCGGATCCAGGTGCGTGACCATCAGGCTGATGGTCCGGCCGTTGACCGTGATGCGCGCCATCGCCGCAGCGCGGTCCCAGCTCACGTCGAACATGTCCACGGTTTCGAGCGGATAGGTCGAGAGGATGAGGTGCCCCTTGCCATTCGAGGTCCAGGCGCCGAACTCCTGCGCGAACAGCGAATACCAGGTTTTCCCGGTCTTGGCCTCCATCAGCGCCTTGTAACGGGCCGGCTGGTCCTCGTTGCCCCACCCGGTGTACTTCTCGACCTCGTTCAGCATGATGACATCCGGCGTCATCCGCACCATCCACGAGGCGAGGCAATCGGGATCGTAGCGGCCGTCGGTGCCGTAGCCGCCGTGATGGGTGTTGTAATGGAGCACCCGCAGCTGCACCGGCCCGGGGGCCGGCGTCGGCGTCGGCGTCGGTTCGGGTGCCGGCGTCGGCGTCGGCGTCGGCGTCGGCGTCGGTTCCGGTGTCGGCGTCGGTGTCGGCGTCGGTGTCGGCGTCGGCGTCGGCGTCACCGTCACCGGCGCTGGCGCCGGCTCGACGACCGCCGGCTGGACGAAGGTGATCGTCAGCACCGGCCGCGCCGACGGGTCCGCCGCCGCTTCCGTGAAGTATTCCTTGTACGAGTCGCGGCTCGACGCGCCGCCGTCGACGAGCGCAATGCGGGTATAGCGCGACGATCCGAACTTTCCGCCGACGACCCCCTGCACGAGCGCGGTCACGTCGAAGACGATCCGGCTGCCGGCAGCGTTCGTCACCGCGGCCGCGCCGACCTGTTCCGCAAGATCGCCCCCCGCCTTACCCCAGACCGCAACCGCGCTGCGCCGGTTCCAGGTCGCCTCCGCGACCTGGTAGGACGACGCGACGCGGTATGCCGCAAGCGTACGTCCCTCGGCGTTGCCCCCCGCCACCGTCATCGTCAGCACCGCCGACGCGATCGGCGTTCCGGCCGGGATGGTGTTGTGGGTGTCGAACTTCAACAGGATTCGGCGGACATAGGTCAGATCACTGCTCGCGCGCGTCGCGAGCACGGGATCGGACGAGAGATTGGTGCTGGCGTAGGCACCCCCGCGCAGGACGGTCGCATTCGACTCGGCCAACTGCAGCGACTGGCCCGCAGCGGCGCCGGCGGCAGCAAGGGTTACGGCAACGGCCACACCGGCGCGGCCCGCGAGGCGACGAAAGGAGACGTTCATGTTGGCTGGTCTCGATGACTATGGTTAGAAATGTGAGGCGGCGAACCGGGCCATGGCCCTCTTCACTGCGCTCGCTATTTGGGAACGACCTCACCAAACGCAAGGTCAGCGCCACCGCGCGGCAGACTGTGAACTTGTTGATTCTTATTGCCTTGCGCGAGGAGTCAGGGACCGGTTGAAACCGCCGAGCTTGCAGAAGCGTGCAGGGTCTGACGATTGCGAAATCGAGGAACCGGTGGTGCCGCGCCGGGCGACGCGGGTAATATTGTCAGGCGGGCTGCCGTCGCGAACCGCGGCCGGAGGATCTGACAAAGACGATGTCGAAGCAGGTGGAAGTGCGGTTGCGAGTCCCGAACATGAAGGTCCGGGCCCTGGACGAAAACGGCTATCCGATCGACCACAGCCAGTTCCGCTTCCGGAAGGTCATCGACGTGCCGGCGATTCCGAAAGCCGAGGCGATGCTGGAGCTGACGACCGCGTCTGGCCGGGTGCTGCCGGCCCGGGTCGTCCGGTCCGACTGGAACGAGGACCGCGGGCTGTTCGTCGTCTCGGCCCAGTACGCCAACCGCTCGATCGCCGCCGAGGAATATCGTGCGCTCGCGGAGGACCCCGAGTGGCAGATGAAGCACCTGCTCGAATAGCCGCCCCGCCGCCACTTTTGTAATCGCGGCCGTGCTTCCGTAACGCGGCACACTCGTCTCATCCGGGAATCCCCAGCAAAACAGCGATTCGCGGGCGGACCATCTCTTGCGCTTCGCCAGGCGTGGTCTTCCGCGCGTCCTGTCGAGCCTTCATCATTGCGGCGGCGTCCGTTGCCTGCGTCTCCAAGCTTCACGCCCGGACGACACTCTCCCCGGTCATGGCCAGCCAGGAAGTCAATCGCTGCCTCTCGGTGGTGCGGGCGGCCGCGCGCCGCGGCGGCGGGAACGCCCAGGCGCGGCCGCTGCGGCCGACCGCCAACCTCCGCCCGTTTCTCTGACCCTTCGGCCGCCCGCTTGCTCGTCCTCCCTCACAAGCTCGGCGCGATCACGCTGCCGGGGCGTCGCGGCATGTACAATCGTCGCGTTCCGCCGCGCGCCGCGGCGCAGGAGGTCAATCAGCATGCGTCTGCCGACCCGGCCGCTCGGAACCAGCGGTCTCGAGATCACCACCGTCGGCTTCGGCGCCTGGGCGGCCGGCGGCGGCGGCTGGTCGTTCGGCTGGGGGCCGCAGGACGACGAGGCCTCGATCGCCGCGATGCGGCGCGCGATCGACGGCGGCGTCAACTGGATCGACACCGCCGCGGTCTACGGCCTCGGCCATTCGGAAGTGGTCGTTGGCGAGTTCGTTCACCGGCTGCCCGCCGCCGACCGGCCGCTCGTCTTCACCAAGTGCGGCCTGGTCTGGGACGACACCAACCGCATGGCGGTGGCGGCGCGAAACCTCCGGCCCGAATCCATCGGCCGCGAGTGCGAGGCCTCGCTGCGGCGGCTGCGCGTGCCGGCGATCGACCTCTACCAGTTCCACTGGCCCGACGAAACCGGCACGGCCGTCGAAGACTCGTGGGGCGCGATGGTCCGCCTCGTCGAGCAGGGGAAGGTGCGCGCCATCGGGGTCTCGAACTTCAGCGTGGCGCTGCTCGACCGCTGCGACGCGGTGCGGCACGTCGACTCGCTCCAGCCGCCGCTGTCTCCCATCAAGCGTGACGTCGCCGGCGCCCAGCTGCCCTGGTGCGCCGCGCACGGCACCGGGGTCATCTGCTACAGCCCGATGCAGTCCGGCATCCTCACCGGAGTCGTTCAGCGCCGCGCGCGTCGCCGCGCTCGCCGCCGATGACTGGCGCCGGAAGGGGCTGGAGTTCCAGCCGCCGCAGCTCGAGCGGAATCTGGCACTGCGCGACGCGCTCCGGCCGGTGGCCGCGCGGCACCAGACCAGCGTCAGCGCGGTGGCGATTGCCTGGGTCTCTCCTGGCCCGGCGTGTCCGGCGCCATCGTCGGCGCCCGGTCGCCGGCCCAGGTCGATGGCTGGCTGCCGGCGGCGGGCCTGACCCTGAGCGCATCGGACCTCGCCGAGATTGCCGCGGCCATCGAACGGAGCGGAGCCGGCAGCGGCCCCGCTCTTCCCGCCTGACTGGCCCGCCGCTTACTTCAGCGCTTTTGCAATCGCTGCCTCGGCGAGCGGCGCCATGATGGCATAGCCTTTCGCGTTCGGATGGAGGTCGTCTTCGGTGAGCTCCGTCCGCATCAGGCCGGTGTCGTCCGTCATCGCCGAGAAGTAATCCAGGTAGGTATCGCCGTTGGCCGCCGCATAGGTCTTCATCCAGTCGTTGAGCGCCTTGATGCGGGCCATCGGACGGGTCGTCGTCTGCGGCACGCCGCGCGGCGCGGCCGTGTGATACGCGCTGACCGGGGTGACGCTCGCGAACACGACCTTGATGTGGTTGGCGTGCGCCAGCTGGCTCATCGCCTCGAGGTTGCCCTCGATGTCCTCGTCGCTCATCGGTCCGGTGTTGCCCGCGATGTCGTTGGTCCCGGCCAGGATGACGACCGCTTTCGGCTTCAGGTCGATGACGTCGCGGCGGAACCGCAGCAGCATCTGCGGCGTCGTCTGGCCGCTGATGCCGCGATCGACGTACGGCTTGCCGGGGAAGAAGCCGCCGAAGCGCGGCTGCTGCCAGGCATCGGTGATCGAATCCCCCATGAACACGACCCGCTTCTCGGCGGCGGCCGCCGGCGGCAGCGACCGGTTGGCCTCACGGTAGCGGCCGAGCGCCGGCCAGTCGGCCAGCCGCGCGTCGTTGCGCATCAGGGCGGTGAGCGCCGTCGCCATCTCCGGGCAGGTCGAGGCGGGCGCCGCGGGCGGGGCCGCCGGCGTCTGGACGGCGCTCCCGGCCGGGGGCTGCGAGGCGCTCGATGCGGCCTGCGTTCCCGGGGCGGCGGCGATCGCCGCCACGGTTGCACACACGAACGCGGCGGTCATAGCGGATCTGGTCATGTCTCTGTGACTCCTTCGTGGGCGGATATTAGCCCGGAATCGGTACATGGGTGTAAGAACGTCGCCATCTGGAGCGGCACCTTCCAGGCTTCGTATTCGGTGCCAGAACGCCAGCATCAGGCGAACTGCCGTCTTCTCATGTGGTTGCGGACGCCGTCCAGGTCCCATTGGCAGCGGCGCGGTTTTTGAGTCCAGCGTCGTGCGCGGTGGAGGGACTATGACGCATGGAGTGGCGAGATTCGAGGCGCGGGCGGCCGGCGCGAAGCCCGGGCCGCAGAAGCGGGAGATGCTGCAGCTGGCGGCGGCCGGCGCCCTCTCCCTCGTCTTTTTCAGTGTGCCGGTGTTCATGATGCGCGGGGCAGCTCCTGGGCCCCCGGCGCCCGCGGCAGCGGCGCAGGTCGCCGCCGCACCGGCATCGGCCTCGGTGCGCGTCCTGACGACGACCGTTGCCGTCGATCCGTCGATCCCCTCCCTGGTTCAGCCCGGCGCGCGCTCCGGAGTCCGGCTCCGCCGGGTCGCGGCGCGGTCGGTCCGGCCGGAGGCCACCGACTCGCGAAGCAATCTGGTACGGCGAATCGCCAGGCTCTTCGCCGGGGACGGCCGCCACGCCGTCCAGCCCTTCCCTGTCGTCCCCGCCACGAACCGCTGAATCAGATCGCCGGCGGATAGGACTCCCGGGTGGAGCCGCGCGGCAGCCTGACGGTCAGCGTCGCCCCCTGCCCGGGCCCGTCGCTCTCGGCGTGGATGGCGCCGCCGTGCAGTTCCACCAGGTCCCGGGCGATCGCGAGACCGAGGCCGAGGCCGCCGGACTCGCGCGAGTGGCCGGTGTCAGCCTGACGGAACCGTTCGAACACATGCGGCAGGAACGCCGGCTCGATCCCGGCGCCGTTGTCGCGGACGACAATCGCGACCCCGTCCCCCTCGGTCGCGAGGCCGACGGCGATGCGGCCGCCGCGCGGCGTGAACCGGACCGAGTTGGTCAGCAGGTTCCAGACCACCTGCCGCAGCCGGTCGGCGTCGCCGGAGACGATCCCGACCGCCGGCTGGAGCTCGACGTCGAGTGCCACCCCCTTGGCGTCGGCAGCCGGACGGACGGTGACGATTGCATCCTTGATGATGCGCGCCAGATCGATCGCTTCGATGTTCAGGCGGATCTTTCCCGAGGTGACGCGCGACACGTCGAGCACTTCCTCGACCATCTGCGCGAGCGACGCGGCGTTGCGCTCGACGATCTCGAAGGCCCGCGGCTGGCGGTCGGGCGTGATGGCGCCGGTCCGCAGCATCCTGGCGTAGCCGAGAATGGCATTGAGCGGGGTGCGGAGCTCGTGCGACAGCGTCGCCAGGAAATCGTCCTTCAGGCGATTGGCGGCGACCGCCTCGGCGCGCGACGCCTGCTCACGGGCAAGGAGCTCGGCGCGCTCGGCTTCGAGCTGCTTGCGGGCGCTGACGTCGAGCGTGACGCCGCGCATCCCGATCGGCCGCCCGGCGTCGTCGACGATGACGTTCGAGTGCGCCTCCGCCCACACCACCCGCCCGTCGCGCGCCAGCCAGCGGAACTCGCTGCGGCCGGGGGCGCCGCTGGCGAAGATGGCCGCCGCCTCGCGGGCGGCCCGCTCGCGGTCTTCCGGGTGGACAATCTCGAGCCAGAAGTTCGGCGTCGAGGTCCATTCGGCCGGCTCGTAGCCAAGCATCAGGCGCACGTAATCGCTGACGAAGTCGATCTGCTGCGAGGCGGCATCCGGCGCGCCCCAGGCCTCGTAGACGACCCCGGGCACGTTGGCGACCACCTCGGCGAGATGCATGCGCGCCGCCGAGACGGCCGTCGCCGCCTCCTCCAGCTGGCGCGACGCCTCCCGGGCACTCGTGATATCGGCGTTGACGACAACGGCACCGACAATCCCGAGGTCGCCGTGCACCGGCGCCGCCGAGGTGCGCAGGAAGCGGGTCTCCCCGGTGTCGAGCCGGCGCACGACGATGTCGCGGCGGGTCTTCTCCCCGGCCATGGCGCGGGCAAAGGGGAGCTCGTCGCGGCCGAGCGGCCGTCCGGTCGCGGCTGACCGGACATCCAGTCGGGCCGCGAGCTCGGGGACCTCGAGGTGTAAATCCTCCGCCGAGGCCGCCCCGAGCATCGCCACCGCGGCGGAGTTGATGTGACTGATCCGGTTGTCGCGGCCGACCCAGACGCCGTCGGGAATCGCGTCGAACACGGCATCGAGCTCGCGCGCCCGGGCAGTCGCGGTCGCAGCCGCCTCTCGGCTGGCGCGCTCGGAACGGCGCAGCGACTCGGTCAGCAGCACGACCGCGATCGCGACGCCGGCGAAGAGCGGCAGCGAGACGCGTTCGGCGAGGGTGGCGATGGCGAAGCTGTGCACCGGTGCCAGGAAGAAATAGACCGCCGCCAGCGCCGACAGCGCGACCGCGAGCAGGCCGGGACCGAGGCCGACGAGCCAGGCGACCAGCATGATCGCCGGGAAGAACTGGAGGTAGGGCACCGAGGTGCCGAGCCACGGCTGGAGCGTGAGGCGGGCGAGCAGGAAGGCCGCGACGATCAGCGCCGCGACGACATACCGGGACGGCCCCGTCACCGTTTCCCGCCGCATCCATCCGCGCACCGGCACACGGCAGTATAAGTCTTGACGCGCCGGCGGGCGATGGCTCACCATGACGGGATGCAGCACATCAGCATCGCCGGCCGCTTCGCCGCCCGCACGCTCGCGACCGTCCTGACCGTCGCCGCCCTCTCGGCCTGCGCGGCGTCCCGGGCGGCGCCGCGCGCCGCGGCGCCGGACGACCAGACGCTCCGCACCCGCGTCGAGACGTCGCTCAAGAATGCGCCGGCGGTTCACCCGAGCGAGGTCACGACCGAGGTGACGGGCGGGGTCGCGGTCCTGTCGGGCACGGTCCACAGCCAGGCCGAGGTGGATGCCGCCATCGCCGCCGCGCGGCGCGTCGACGGCGTCCGCGACGTCCAGTCGCATCTCCGCATCCAGTGACGCGGCCGCGCCGGGGCGTCTGCCGTCGCGGCCCTCTTGCGCACCCGCAGGTGAGGACGGTACACTCGCGCGGATTCTGAGGAGGATCGTGCCGTGCCAGTCCTTGATTTGTGGTCCATGGCGTTCGTGTTCCTGCTGGCGACCTTCGTCGGCTTTCAGGTCATCCAGAACGTCTCGCGGCTGCTGCACACGCCGCTGATGTCGCTGACCAACGCCATCTCGGCGATCGCCGTGGTCGGTTCGATCATCATCGCCGGTGAGCAGAAAGACGACCTTCAGCACCGTCCTCGGCACCGTCGCGGTCGCCGCCTCCGTCACCAACATCGTCAGCGGCTTCCTGATCACCGACCGGATGCTGAAGATGTTCCGCGAGCGGAGGCCACGGTCATGACGCTCGCCGAGCACCTGACCCAGGCCAGCTATCTCGCGGCGGCGGCGCTGTTCATCCTGTCGCTGCGCTGGCTGAGCGACCCGAAGACGGCGCGGCGCGGCGTGCCGCCGGCGTCGCCGGCATGGCGGCGGCCGATCGTCGGCACGCTGCTGCACCCCGAGATCGTCAACTACACCTGGATCGTCGTCGCGATGGTCATCGGCACCGCGATCGGCGTGCCGCTCTCGAGGGTGCCGCTGACGGCGGTGCCGCAGCGGACCGCGCTGTCGCACGCCTTCGGCGGCCTCGCCGCCGGCCTGGTCGGCACGGCGAAGTACTTCCTGTGGCTGCGCGACGGCGAGCTGACCACGTTCCGCATGGGCGCCATCGGCGTCGAGGTCATCCTCGGCTACCTGACGTTCACCGGCAGTCTGATGGCCGCCGGCAAGCTGCAGGAGATCATTCCGACCCGGCCGATGACCTACCGCGGCCAGAACGTCGTCAACCTCGGCGCTGCTCGCGGTCGCCGGTGGCGGCGGTGCTGCTGCTGCTCTTCCGGCCGGAGCTGTGGCAGGCTCTTCCCGCTGATCATCGTGCTGTCGCTGGCCTTCGGCGTGCTGCTGATCATGCCGATCGGCGGCGCCGACATGCCGACCGTGATCTCGCTGCTGAACGCCTATGCCGGGCTGGCGGCGGTGGCGATGGGCTTCGTGCTCGAGAACAAGGTGCTGATCACCGCCGGCGCGCTCGACGGATCGTCGGGCCTGATCCTCTCGGTGATCATGTGCCGGGCGATGAACCGCTCGTTCACGCAACGTGCTGTTCGGCGCCTTCGGTCAGGTCCAGACGGGCGGGACCGCGACCGAGGCGCGGAGCGTCAAGAGCGGGACCCCGCGGGACGCCGCCGACCTGCTCGAGAATGCGTCGCGGGTCGTCATTGTGCCCGGGCTACGGGATGGCGGTCGCGCAGGCCCAGCACCGCGTCCGCGAGATTTACGACCAGCTGACCAAGCGCGGCGTCGACGTCAAGTTCGCGATCCATCCGGTCGCCGGCCGGATGCCCGGGCACATGAACGTGCTGCTCGCCGAGGCCGAAGTGCCGTACGAAGCGCTCATCGAGATGGACGAAATCAACCGCGACCTGCCGCAGACCGACGTCGTGCTGGTCGTCGGCGCCAACGACGTCGTCAATCCGGCGGCGCGGCACGACACCAAGAGCCCGATCTACGGGATGCCGATCATCGACGCCGACCGCGCCAAGTTCGTCATCGCCAACAAGCGATCGATGAACCCCGGGTTCGCGGGCATCGAGAACGAGCTGTATTCGGCCGACAACACGCTGATGCTGTTCGGCGACGCCAAGAGTGTGCTCGGCGAGGTCGTCAAGGCGCTCGCCGGCGACTCGAACCATTAACCCCCTGCCACCGGCCCCGGACCATGCACGCCGTCCTTGATCTGTTCCTGCACTTCGACGTGCACCTCGCCGAGTTCGTCGTCCGCTACGGCGTGCTCGTCTACGGCCTGCTCTTCGCGATCATCTTCGCCGAGACGGGGCTGGTGGTGGCGCCGTTCCTGCCCGGGGACTCGCTGCTCTTCGCCGCCGGGGCGCTCGCCGCGACCGGAGCGCTGGACATCCGGCTGGTGCTGCTGCTGCTGACCGCAGCGGCCATCCTCGGCAACATCGTCAACTACAGCATCGGCCGGGCGATCGGGCCGCGGCTGTTTCGCGAGGAGGCCTCGGACAGCCGGATGCAGCGGCTGCTGAACCGGCAATATCTCGACCGCGCCCATGCGTTCTTCGAGACGCACGGCGGCAAGGCGATCGTCCTGACCCGGTTCGTGCCCATCATCCGCACGTTCGTGCCGTTCGTCGCCGGGGCCGGCGCGATGCGCTATCCGACGTTCCTGGCCTACAACGTCGCCGGCGGCGCGGCGTGGGTCGGGGTGTGCGCGGGGGCAGGCTATCTGTTCGGGCAGGTTCCGATGATTCGCGACAACTTCACTCTCGTCGCGCTGGGGATCGTGGCGGTGTCGCTGCTGCCGGTGCTGTTCGAGGCGATCAAGCACCGCCGGCGGCGCTGAGGCATAAAAAAAGGCAGCGGCCGGAGCCGCTGCCTTCGAGAGACCGGCCGCCCGAAGGCGGCCGGGGATACTACGCGAGCCGGACGTTCTCGGCGCGGGGACCCTTCGGGCCCTGCCCCTTTTCGAACGTAACCGCCTGGCCTTCGCGCAGGCTGTCGAACTGACAGCCGTTGCACGCGGACTGGTGGAAGAAGTACTCGTTGCCGTCGCCTGCGGCCACAAAGCCGAAGCCCTTTTCGCTAACCAGCCGCTTGATCGTGCCGTTCATCGGTGCCATCTGAGAATCTCCTGAATGCGAGTGTCGGTTCGCCGCCGTGCGCGGAAGTCCGCGCGTCTTACACGTGGCTGGCCGCCGAACATCGGCAGGACCCAACCGTTTCCCCGGGGTGACGCAGCTTTGGTGAGGTCTGGATCAATTACCCGGTTGAGGTCGGGTCGACGACAGGCTCAGAAAGCAGAACAGTTAGCCTACCACAAGTCGCCGCCGGTGGAAAGGACGGGCCATCAGGCCGCTCTGGGGGCGCCGGGGCCACCGACGAATGACCCATAATGAGCGGATGCCAAGTGCCCCGACGACCCTGCTGCGGCTGATCACCAACAGCTGGCTGAATGTCCTGCTCGTCGCGGCCCCCGCCAGCCTCATTCTGCGCTGGCAGCAGGGTGTCTCGCTGTGGGTGTTTGCGCTGGCGGCGATTTCCCTGATTCCCGCGGCCGGTCTGATTGGCACGGCGACCGAGCACCTGGCGCGGCGATCAGGGCCGAC
The DNA here is from genome assembly GCA_963750475.1 of uncultured Acidobacteriota bacterium. Classification (GTDB taxonomy): domain Bacteria; phylum Acidobacteriota; class Vicinamibacteria; order Vicinamibacterales; family 2-12-FULL-66-21; genus JALZOC01. The sequence goes on along the minus strand of CAVVQQ010000002.1, from coordinate 2,261,918 downwards.
GCTCGGCGGCTTCCTGAACGCCAGCTTCGGCAACGCCGCCGAGCTCATCATCGCGATCGCCGCGCTCCGCGCCGGGCATACCGAAGTCGTCAAGGCCTCCATCACCGGCAGCATCATCGGCAACCTGCTGCTCGTCTTCGGGTTCTCCTGCTTCGCCGGCGGCCTCCGCCACGGCCGCCAGAAATTCAACCGCATCTCCGCCGGCTCCGCCACCGTGATGCTGTTCCTGGCGGTGGTCGCGCTGGTCATGCCGGCGCTGCTGGCGCTCGTCAGCTTCGGGTCTCTGGCCGCCCATCCGGTCGTCATCGATCGCCTGAGCCTCTGGTCCTCCGTGGTGCTCCTGTCGGTCTACGCCTGCGGACTGATCTTCGCCTTCAAGTCGCAGCGTGATCCGCTGCGGCCGAGCCCCGGTCACCGGCACGGCCCGACCGTCGGCCTGGGGACGGCACTTGCCCTCCTCGCCATAGCCACCGTCGTGACGGCCATCGAGGCCGAAGTGCTGATCGAAGCGCTCGAACCGGCGCTGTCCGGCCTCGGCATGTCGGAGCTCTTTGCCGGCGTCATCATCGTCGCGCTCGTCGGCAACGCGGCCGAACACTACAGCGCCGTGACCGCGGCGCGCGACAACGAGATGACACTGGCGCTCGAGATCAGCGTCGGCAGCAGCGCCCAGATCGCGCTGATGGTCGCTCCCGTCCTGGTCCTGCTCTCGTATGCGCTTGGCGCCCCCATGTCGCTCGTGTTCAACGCCTTCGAAATCGCGGCTATCGGCCTCTCGGTGATGGCCGTGTGGCTCGTCTCCTCGGACGGGGAAAGCAACTGGCTGGAAGGGGTGCAGCTGCTCGGGGTCTACCTGATCCTCGCCTTCGCCTTCTTCATCGTCCCGGCATAGCCGCCGCACACCGCTGTCCCCCGGCCGCACACGTGCGGCGCCGGCCGCGCCGGTGGCATGGCAGATTGCCCGGAAAACCTGCGCTCGAGTGGTGGCATCCGCCTTGCGCCTCTCTTTCGGCAGCTGCCAGGAGGCGCACACATGATTTGGTTTCTCGAGCGTGATTCCGAACTGCTGATTTGCGAAATCCGGCGCGCCCAGGAAAGCGAGGACTACGAATTCGAGGTCGCCTCCGCGGATGGACCCGCCGAGAAGCAGGTCTACTCCTCGCCGAGCGCGCTCATCGACGACTACCTGCGGACCCAGCACTCGCTGCAGGCGCAAGGCTGGCGGCCGCGGATGAACGACATCGACGCCCTCGCGTAGGCGCCGCCGTCGGCTTGCGCCACGATACGAGCGCTGGCAGCCGATAGCCGCGCCGTGGCACGCGACGTAGTTCACCCGCGAACGCAGTGGTAAAAGCTGCACCATCTACGGCCCCACGCTCGAGTCGGATCTTCCAATCTCATCAGCGCGGACCTTCGGCCAAAGCCCGATGAGGTCCGTCTGGCACCCCCATTGCTCAACCTCATGGCAGGAAATTCAAGGCGCCCGTGCCGCATGCATGCGCCGCCTTCAACCCCGCTCTGCAGGAGGAGCCACCGATGAAACGTTCAATCACCCGCTGGACAACGACCCTGGCGACGGCCGCGATGCTCGGCCTCCCGGTCGTGGGTGCCGCGCAGTCGCCCTCGACGACGCCACCCCGGATGAGTCCGCAGCCGCCGGCGCAGCAGCCGACGCCCGAACCGCCATCGAAACAGCCGGCGCAGCCCTCGCAGCCGACGCCGGAGCCCCCGACCCAGCCGACGCCGCAGCCCGCCGCCGAGCCGGCGCAGCCGACGCCGCAGCAGCCGACCAGTGCGCCGACCGCGTCCGAGACGCGGACGTCAGCGAGCGCCACGCAGCAGGGCACGCCTGAGGAACATCTCCAGCAGGCCAAGGCGGCGCTCGACTCGATTCCCGCCGCCTCGCTGAAGGGGCGCGCCCGCACTCAGGTGGCGGAGCTGAAGCGCCACATGAACGCGCTCGATCGCGCATCCTCTTCTTCTTCTTCTGGCGTCGGCGGCCGGTGCCGCGAATGCGACCGCAGCCAAGAAGGGCAGCGCCGCCAACGCCAACTGGGGCACCGAAGTGGCCGCGATGGACAAGGTGCTCGGCGAGCTGCTCGGCAGCGAGTCAGCCGCCGCGTCCCCGACGGCGACCTCGGGCGCAACCGGCACCGCCGGGACCAAGGCTCAGCCGGCGACCGCCGCCACGCTCGATGAGGCGACGCGCACGAAGCTGACCGAGGTCCGCACGCACATCACCGCCTACGCGGCCGCCAAGGCCGGCGCGGGTCAGGGTGCGAACACCGCGGCGCCGGCGGCAGCGCCCTCGGGCGCGACGTCAACCGCGGCGCCGGCCAGCGCGGCCACGGCCGCGGCTCCCGCAACCGCCGACAGCGCGCCTGCGGCGACGACCGCAGCGGCGGCGCCCGCCGGCAGTGCGGCAGCGTCGACCCCGGCCGCGAGCGCAAGCGCTACGGCAGCCACCAGCCCGGCGCCCGATGCAGCCGCGTCGAGCAGCCAGGCGGCGGCCACGCCTCAGGCCGGCAGCGCGCCGGCTCCGTCGGCCGCCGGTGCGGCGCAGGCTCCTCAGGGCGCGACCGCCCAGGCCGATGCGTCGCAGGCCACTCCCGCCGCGCCGGCCAAGGCTGACGACGAGGCGGCGCACAAAGCGCTTCTCGCCGCTCGCGACACGCTCAGCCAGATGACTCAGCTTCCGGCGGCCGCGCAGCTGACCGGTGACGCCCGCACGCAGGTGGCGCAGCTCATCACCAACTTCAACGAGCTCATCACCGCTCCGGTGGACTGGAAAGCCAGCTACGCGAAGGTCGCCGCGAACCTGAGCGCGCTGCTTGGCCCCGATGCGGGCGCAGCGGCGGACGGCGGCTCGACGATGACTCCCCCGGCCTCCCAGTCGTCCGCCGCGACCGCACCGGCGACCGGCGCGACGCCCTCGGCCACCGGCACCGCCGGCGCGGTCGGCACGTCGGGCACCGCCGACGCGCCGATCGACCCCGCGGTTCGCGCCAAACTCGTCGAGCTCCGCCAGCACCTGTCAGAGTTCGAGAAGACCGCCGGCGCCGCGAAGTAGGCCGCAGGCCGACGGCAATCGCACACCGCAGCCGGGAAGGGGCTCGTGCTCCTTCCCGGCTTTTTCATGTACGACTTTTCTGTTGCCCGGCACCCCGGCCGTTCCGTAGACTGTCGTCCGCGAAACGGCTCTTTTTTTGAAGGAGGCAGCATGCGGATGGTTGTGGCGTCTCTCGCGGCGGCGGCGGTCCTGGGCGCGTACCCGGCGCTGGCGGCCGACTCGTGGAAGGGACAGATCAGCGACGGGATGTGCAATGCCAGGCACGCCGACGGGGAGCATGGCACGAAGAAGATGACCGACCAGCAGTGCGTCGAGGCGTGCGTCAAGGGCGGAGCGAAGTACGTGTTCATCGGCGACGGCGACAAGGTCTACAAGATCGCCAACCAGAACTTCGCCGGGCTGAAAGCGCACGCCGGGCATACCGTCAATCTGACCGGCACGATGAAGGACGACGCGATCACCGTGGCGAAGATCGAGATGCCGGCGAAGAAGTAGGTCGTCAGCGAACGAGGATGTGATCGAACACGGCCTGGCTGGTGGCGGTCGAGATGTGGCTCGACACCGCCAGCCCGGCCAGAATGCGGGCGCCCATCGGAATGGTCGCCGTTCCCACCTCCGTCCAGGCGGTGCCGTCGTCGGACCGGAACGCGGAGATCACCTCGCCGTGCCGCTGGAGCTTCAGCCACAGCGGCGCCTTCCCCACCCCCGCCGCCGTGTGCTCGGTCGCGCCGCCGGCCACGGGCCGCCGCTGGAACGCGGCGCCCTTGCCGCCTGACACGAGCATGAGTGCGTGCGCCGACCCAGGGTCCAGGGACTCGCGCAGCATCACCCCCGCTTTCGTCCAGGTCCGCACCGCCGACAGGCTGGCGACACGAGCGACGATTTCCCCGTCTCCGGTGAGCGGCACCCACGCGAAGTGAAAAGCGTCCGCGGCTCCCCAGATATCGTCCCCGGCACCAGAGATGCGGACCCCGGAGGAACTGGCGGTCGAGGAGCCGGCCACGCCGACCGCGCCGACATCGGCGTGCTTCCAGTCCCCCGCCGGCGCAATCGACATCTGGGAGAACGCCGCCGCAGCGGGAATATCGGCGTGGCTCGAGACCGCCAGGCCGACCAGCACGGCGGCGCCCATCCGGATGGTGTCAGTGCCGACCAGACGCCAGGGTTCGCCGTCGCCCGCGACGTACGCCGAAATGCGATCGCCGCGGCGCGACAGCCGGAGCCAGCGCGGCGCCGTGCCCGGGCCCCCGGCCGTGCTGACCGAGAGTCCCCCCGCCACCGGACGCCGCTGGAACGCGACACCCTTGCCGCCCGAGACCAGGATGAAGGCGTGGGCCGCATCCGGGCTGGCGGATTCGCGAATCATGACACCCGCCTTGGTCCAGCGGTCGGTCGCGTGGAGCGAGTCGAGGCGGGCCGTGATGTCGCCGTCGCCGGTCAGCGGGCGCGACACGAAGCGGAGCTCGTCCGAGGTGCCCCACACGTCGCGGCCGCCGGCGGTGATGGTGTAATCGCCGCCTGCCCCAAGGGCGCCGCCGCCGACGCCGTCGCCAATCGCCGCATCACTCCAGCCGGGCGGCAGAACTTCCCGAGAGGCATAGAGCGACTGGATGGCCTGGATGTCCATCTCCGCCGGCCCCGGCACGACCCCGCGGTAGATCGGGTACATCACGGACGCCGGGTCGCTCGAATGCGCGAGGCCCAGACTGTGCCCCGCCTCGTGGAGCGCAACGCTGTAGACGTCGTAGCGGCCGGGATCGCTGACGCCCCAGGTGTACGCGTCGTTGAAATGGATGTCGCCGCCGGACGGCTCGGTCGATGGCGGCGCGGGGAAGAAGGCGTGCGCCAGGGTTTCCGGAGCGAACGGAAACCCGTCGCCGTGATCGCTCGGCCCCCATAGCACCGCCACCGACCGCGGCTCGTACGGCCCGGCCGCCGGACGCCAGTTGATGTCCACGTACCTGGCCCACTCCGACAACGCGCGCACCAGTTCTCCCTGCTGCAGGGCAACCGGGAGGTCCGCGGTCGGATATTGGAGGAAGTACGACAGATTGACGGCGCCGGCGCCGCCGCCATCCCAGCCCTCGCCGACGACGGCGTAGTTGGCGACGAGGCCTTCAGGGCTGAGCAGCCCCTCGCAGAGCAGCGTGCCGCCGCTCACGAGCTCGGTCGTCGCCGGATAGATCCAGGCGACCGTCGAATCGGCGGCGAGTCGATCGATCGCGGCGCGGTCGGTGGGCACGACCGCCATGTAGCCGGGCAGAGACGACGGACCAATCGCGGCCGTGCCGGCCAGGCCGAGGCGCTCGCGAACCGTCGCCGCCGTCAGGTCCGGGTGAAACTCGACGACGGTGAGTGGATACGCGGGGAACCGGCGCGCGAGATCGGCGGCGGATTCCGCGCTGAGCTTGTCAGCCGCGCCAAGCTCGCCGATCCAGCGTGCCCGCGGCAAGGTCTCGGCGTCGAAGCCGGGACCGGCTGAGATCGCCAGGGCATTCTCCGGGACGTAACGAAGCGGCAGGGCGTCGGCGGCGCGGAGGGCAGCCAGGTCGGCCGCGGTGAGCGGACCGTTGAATTGAATCAGCAGGTGGCGGCGTTCGGCGGTGGCGATTCGGGCCATCGCCATGCCGCGCCCCATCGGCTGGAGCACATGCACGTTCGCCGGCGGCACGAAACTGCGGGCCTTGAGCCGGACGGCAGGCTGAGCGGATGCCGCAGGCGCCACCAGCCAGGCCAGGAGGAAAACCAGAGCTGGGAAACCCCGACGCATCATGGCTGGGCCGTTGTGCAACGGACGTTCCGCGGGGAGGCGGTCGAGAGTTCGTCGAAACCTCAGTAAAATGGGGTGTCTGGCGCCGGGTGCGGTTCGGATACACGTCGAAGAGGGCGCAAGTCCGCCATATAAAGAGAAAATCTTTCCGCATGAAAGTCCATCGGCTCCTCGGCGTGCTCATGGCCACCGTCGCCGTCGGTTGGGTGCCGGCCTGGAGCCGAACCGAAGAAGATCCGCTGAAGGCGGCCGGGGTCGCGTGGGATCGCGGCGAGTACGTGTCGGCGCTCGAGACCTACCTGCGCATCCTCGACTCCCCCGACGCTGGGGCTGCGCGGCGCACCATCGCCCTGCAGACCGGCGAACTGTACCGAACGGCTGAGCTCACGGCCGACGGGGGCGCTCCGCAGTTTTCGCCGGATGGCCGTACGGTCGTGTTCGAAACCGGATCCGGGCTGGGACGGACGACGCGCCTGGTCCGGGTGGACCGAGATCCGGCGCCGCCGCTCGAGCTGCACGGTTTCGGAGCGGTGTTCTCGCCCGACGGCGGATCGATCGCCTACCTCGGGCTTTCCTCCTCACCTGTACTGCAGGCGGCCGAAGCAGCGGTCGTGGCGGCGGCGCCGCAGAATCGGGCCGCCCGGCAGGCCGACCTCGATGACCGCATCGCCCTGGAATCGCGGATCGTCGTCCGCGGGCTCGCCGATGGCCGGGAGCGCGAGATACCGGCCGCCGGATTCCTGAAAGTGCAGCTCGGGTTCGGCGGCGAGGCGATCTGGTTCGCCGGCCAGCCGTCCCCTGAGGCGGTTCGCCAGATTTACGAGACCATTCCGGGCGGGAGGCCGGTGGCCCGGACCGCCGCTCCCGCCAACGTCTCCATCCTGAGCGCCAACGCGCCAGGCACGGCGCTGCTCTTCAGCGTCGCTGCCGCGCGCGGATCCCGTGCACTGGCGCCGGCCTTTGGCGTGCTCGCCGCGTCCGGTCGCGTCACGATGGTCACCGGTACGGCCCCGGCCTTTTCCGGGGATGGTGCGGTCTTCGCTTACGTGTCGGCGGGCGAGGCCGGCGACCGCCTGATGGCCGCGGCGACGACGGCACCGGACGCGCCGTCGACGGTCCGCGCCGGCCCGTCGCGTCTCGCCGCCCCGGCGCTCTCGACCGACGGCAGCCATCTGGCGTTTCAGATGATGGTCGACGACGACTGGGAGATCTACACGATCGATCGGGACGGCGGGCACGAGCGCCGCATCACCCGGGAAATCCAGCACGACGTGCTTCCGGCCTTTCTCGGGCCCGAGCGGCTCGTTGCCGCGGTCGGGGAGTCGCGCCACCGCCGATCGTTCCTCTACGACCTGACCGACGGGACGCGCACGCGGCTCTTCCACAACAATACCGTCCGGACGATCGCCCCCGAGTACAGCTGGACGCCCAGCCGCGACGGCTCGCGGATCCTGGTGACCGCCGACCGCGACGGCGACACGGTCTCGCCGGAGCGCGGCGTCTATCTCGTCGATCTGAGCCGGCAGGTCACCGTCGCGGACGTCCGGGCGCGGGTGGCGGCCAGCCTCGCCGACGAGCGCGCCCTCCGCGCCGCCGGCGCGCGCCGCTTCGCCCCGATCGCGGCGGACGTCGCGGCGGTGACGGCGCGGGCCTCGATCGAGCGGATTTACGCGACCGAGAAGGCGCTCGCCGACTTCGATTCCAAATACATCACCGAGCCCGGCAACGCCCGCGCCGCGGCGTTCATCGCCGAGGCGTATGCCTCGTTCGGCTACGTCCCGCGCTTCCAGGCGGCCGACTTCCGCCTCCGCGACGGCCGCACCGTGCGTTCCGCGAACGTCATCGCCGAGCTCACCGGCACGACGTCACCGGGGGTCATCTATGTCGTCAGCGCGCACTACGACTCGGCGCTCGCCGGACCCGGCGCCGACGACAACACCTCGGGCACGGCGGCGCTGCTCGAGACCGCGCGCCTGCTCGCCGGCCATCCTCAGCCGGCGACGATCCTGTTCGCCTCGTTCACCGGCGAGGAGGCGGGGCTGCTCGGCAGCCGCGAGTTCGTGAGGCGCGCCGCCGCCGACCGCCTGCGGATCGTCGGCGCCCTCAACAACGACACCGTCGGCTGGACCAACGATTACCGCCTCGACGATACGATCCGCTATTCCAACGCCGGCATCCGCGATCTCCAGCACGCGGCGGCGCTGCAGTTCTCGCGCCTCATCACCTACGACGCGCGCTACTACAAGAACACCGACGCGGCCGCCTACTTCGAGACGTTCGGCGATATCGTCGGCGGCCTCGGCTCCTATCCCGTCCTCGGCAGCCCGCACTACCATCAACCCCACGACCGCCTCGACACCGTCAACCACGAGCTCGTGACCGAGGTCGCCCGGACCACCGCGGCCAGCGTGATGCTGCTCGCCTCGGCGCCGGCGCCGGTCCGCGGACTGGCCCTCACCCGCGGACGCGACGGCGTGGCGCAACTGTCGTGGACGACGGCGCCGGAGGCGGACGTGACTGGCTATATCGTCGACGCGGGGCCGGCCTCGGCGGTGCCGCCGCTGCGAGTCGCGCGGCCGGCGGCGGCCATGGCGCTCCCTGCCGGCGCCCGCGTCTCGGTCAGGGCCGTGAACCGCCGCGGCCTGGAAAGCTGGGACGCCGCGTCAGTGATCGTGAAGTGACGGCGATCGGGTCGCGAAGGACGGCGGTCAGTCGGGGCAGGAGCCGGCCTCGTACTGCACCGGCGTCTCGACCGCTTTGGGCCTCGGCCGGGCGATGACATATCCCTCCCGGTCGTATCCCGAAAGCTGATAGACCCAGTAGCTGCGCCCGCCGGCGACCACCTGGCCGAGCGGCACGGTGATCAGATCGTCCATGCGGTCGCAGTAGGTGATGCGCACCGTGATCTGCGACAGGCGTCGTCCCGGCGGACCCGACGCGATCCAGCCGCTGGCCGAGGACAACGGTCCGCAGCCGTGTTCGGCGGGGGCCGGGGGGTAGCGCTTCAGCGCCTGGAACCGGTAGGCCGTCCAGCCCGGCGCGTCCATCGGCGCCTTGTAGAGCGCGTCGATCACGAGCGGCACGGTCCGCCGTACCGCCCTTGGCACCGGGTGCTTCCAGCGCAGGAATGCATCGGCCGCCCGGGCTTCGGCGGCGTCGAACGGTTCGGCCAGCAGGGCCGCGCTGGCGGTCCACTCCGGCGACTCGGGCGGCACGCGCTCGATCGCGCCGACGGCCGCCGGCCCCGAGACCACGAGCCCGTCCTTGGGAAACGAACGCCGGTCTGGCGCCGGCACTGGAAAGCGAGTGGCGTAGTCCGAGCTCAGGCCAAGGCGCGACGAGCACATCACGTCGACCGTCAGCGGCCGACCGAGCTGGACGACGCCGCGCGGCTCACCGTCGGCCCAGGCCGTCATCCGAGTCACAGGACCGGGCCGGCCCCACCACTTGCGCGGCACGAGCTCGAGCGAGATCGGGACGTCCGGCGACGCGGGATTGAGCGGCCAGGGGGTGGACCAGTCACGGCCGCTGAACGCGGCCAGGGGCATGACGACGCCGTCGCGGCGGAGGACCCCCACCGTGAACGGCTCGTCGGCGTCGGCCCGGAGCGGCACGGGCAGGCTGGCGGCGGCACCAAGAAGCAGGCCGGCGGCGCCGAGCGCGAAGGCGGCAACCTGTCTCACATCCCCTGCTCGCGCGAGCGGCGCTAGCGGCGATCCAGCACTTCCCTGACCTTGGCCAGGAGATCGTCGCGGGAAAACGGTTTGGCGAGGAAGTCGCTGCCAAGCTCCAGATCGGCCCCGCCGGGATACCCCGACACGCAAATCAGCTTCAGGGTCTTCCGCCGGCTGCGGAGTTGCTGCGCGAGCTCGGCTCCGCCCATGTACGGCATGCGCAGATCGGTCAGCAGGAGGTCGATGGCGTCGCCGTGCTCGTCGAAGACCTTGATCGCTTCGGCGCCGTTGCGCGCCTCGTGCACGCGGTAGCCGGCGCGCATCAACGCCTGCGCAAACAGCTGCCGCACGGCCGGCTCGTCTTCGACGAGCAGGATGGTCTCGCGGGGACCGCCGTCGCCATCCCCGGCCTTCTTGTCGGACCCGCCCGACTGGCGGCCTGAATTCATCCCAAACATGTCAGCTCTCCGCTCCACTCCCTGCTGGAGTGTAAGACTACCACCCGTCGCGCCGCTCGCGGTGTGCCGGCTCCGCTCACGGCGTCCGCGCTGCCGCGGCGCGTTCGCGCCGCACCCCCGCACGCCGCTCGAGCGACCGCTCCACCATCCAGCAGAGCAGCGCCCACGACAGTCCGATGAGCCAGCCGGCGATGACGTCTGTCGGGTAGTGTACGCCCAGATAGACCCGGCTGACGCCGACAAGTGCGGTCACGAGCATCGCCACCGCCATGCAGTAGAACTTGGTGACCTGGCGTTCGGCGATACGCATCGACAGCGCGCCGAGGGTCAGGTAGACGACCGCCGAGGTCAGCGCGTGGCCGCTCGGAAAGCTCATCGTCATGACTTCGCGCAGGTGCGGGACGACGTCCGGCCGGGGCCGCTGGAACAGGTGCTTGAGCATGGCGTTGACCACCAGGGCGCCGCTCGAGGCGACCGCCACGAACGCCCCGGTGCGCCACATCCCCTGCAGGACCAGGAAGCCCGCGACCGCGAACACCGTCAGGCCGAGGACGGTGGCGCTGCCGAGCGCGGTCACGTCGAGTGCGGCGCTGGCCAGCCAGGCCGGGCCGATTGGCCTCGCCGGATCGGCGGGATCGCGCAGGGCGACGAGCAGGTGCTTGTCGAAGGTCAGGGTCTCCCCCTCCAGCACCTCGCCGGCCAGCCGCATGACGACCAGCACCAGCAGCAGCAGGACGACACCGCCGGCGAGCAGCGCCAGCTCGCCGCGATCGCGCGGCTTGATGCGGCCGAGCCGCTGCCGCCACCCCTGGCCCCGAGCGGCCATCAGGCGCGCACCATCAGCACCGGGACACGGACGTTGTGGCGGACGCGGTCGGCGGTGCTGCCGCGGATCAGGTCGTTCAGGAAGCGATGGCCGTGCGTCGACATCGCGATCAGGTCGACCTGCTCCTCTGCCGCCACCTTGACCAGCTCGGTCGCCGGATCGCCCATCGCCAGCCGGGCCGCGCGTCTCGAAGCCGCGCTGCGCCGAGGTCGTCGCAGAGCTGACTCGAGATAGGCGCGGTCGTCCTGGATCTCCTCCGACTCGCGCAGCTTCAGCTCGTCGAAGTGCCGCGCCGCCCAGCCGTCGGCGACGTGCACCAGCAGCAGCCGGGCGCCGGTCAGGCGCGGCCAGCTGCTCGATGTGCGCCAGGACGGCCGGTCGGCGGCCGAGTGCTCGATGGCGACGAGAATGTGGCTGGTACATGGATGGCCCTCAGCCGCGAACGTCTGCCAGAGCAGCCAGACGTTCAGCGCCGGCGATCAGGACCGCCACCGGCCAGGCCAGCGCCGACCATCCACCGCGGCGCGACGAGCGTCGCCCATCTTGCGGCGGTCGCCGGTGAACAGCACCAGCGGGAAGACCGCGAACGGCAGCTGCAGGCTGAGGATCACCTGGCTGAGGATGAGCAGCGAGCCGGTGCCGCGCTCGCCGTAGAGGTACGACCGTGATGAGCGCCGGGATGATCGCGATCAGCCGGGTGATCAGCCGGCGCAGCCACGGGCGCAGCCGGATGTTGAGGAAGCCCTCCATCACGATCTGGCCGGCCAGCGTGCCGGTCAGCGTCGCGTTCTGGCCCGAGAACAGCAGCGCCAGCGCGAACAGCGTGCTGGCGAGCGTGCGTGCCGAGCAGCGGCGCCAGCAGCAGGTAGGCGTCGGAGATGTCGGCGACCCCCTCGTGGCCGGTAGCCGTGGAACGTCGCCGCGGCCATCACCAGGATGGCGCCGTTCAGGAACAGCGCCGACATCAGCGCGACGGTCGAGTCGATGGTCGCGAAGCGCACCGCCTCGCGCCGGCTCTCCGTCGATGTCGCCGGTACTTGCGCGTCTGGATGATCGACGAGTGCAGGTAGAGGTTGTGCGGCATCACCGTCGCGCCGAGGATGCCGACCGCGATGTAGAGCATGTCGGGATTGCGCGACGATCTCCGGCGACGGCACGAGCCCGGCGCAGCACGCCGCCGAGATCCGGCCGCGCCAGCGCACAGCTCGACCGCGAACGAGCCGGCGATCCCGAGGATCAGCAGCGACGACCAGCGCCTCGACGTAGCGGAAGCCGGAACTGCTGCAGGTAGAGCACGAGCAGCACGTCGAGCGCGGTCAGGCAGACGCCCCACATCAGCGGCAGGCCGAACAGCAGGTTGAGCGCGATCGCCGAGCCGATCACCTCGGCCAGGTCGCAGGCCGCGATCGCGATCTCGCACAGCAGCCACAGCACGATCGTGGTCGGCCGCGAGTAGTGATCGCGGCAGGCCTGGGCGAGGTCGCGGCCGCTGGCGATGCCGAGCCGCAGCGGCCAGCGCCTGCAGCAGGATCGCCATCAGGTTCGAGATCATGATCACGCTGAGCAGCGTGTAGCCGTAGCGCGAGCCGCCGGCGAGGTCGGTCGCCCAGTTGCCGGGGTCCATGTAGCCGACGGCGACCAGGTAGCCCGGCCCGGCGAAGGCGAACAGCTTGCGCCAGAAGCCGCCGCCATGCGGGCACCGGCACCGATGCCGTGCACCTCCGGCAGGCTGACGGTCGTCGAGGCCCGGCGCCAGCCTTCGTCGCGCGGCCGGCCGGATCCCTCCTCAGGGTCCCGTGTCGACATGGTCGCCCATACGTTACATGACCCGTAACCCTTTACTGAAACGGAAAGCTGTGCGGCGCGGCAGAAGGTTCTCGCGCCTGTTTCCGGCCGGGCGGCCGGCGCACCCGCCGGGCACGCGGATTGCGACAGGCGGCGTCAAGCTATGTGGATTCTGCGTGTCGTTCGACCCCGGCTCGCCGGGCTGGCGCTGCTGGCGAGCGTGATTGCCGGCCCGGTGCCGGCGGCCGCCCAGGGAAACCCGCCCGCCGCCCCGCCCACGGATTCGCCGGTCCTGACCGCGCCGGCGGCACCGCCCGAAATCGACCTCACGCTCATCAACCTGCCGACGACGCTGTCGATGAAGCCGCACCGCGGCTACTTCCGTCTGACGCACCGCTTCGCGCGCGATCTGCGGCGCGGCACGTTCGACGACCTCGCGGCGTCGCTCTTCAGCCTGGACGATGGCGCGGTGATCGGCCTGGAGTATCGCTACGCGATCACCGGCTCGGTCCACGCCGGCATCGCGCGCTCACTCCTCAGCAAGACCATCGAGACCTTCGCGCGGTGGGACGCGGTGCGGCAGGGGGGGCGCGGCCGGTGTCGGTCTCGCTCGGCGCCTCGGTACGAGGGCCTCAACAACCTGCGCGCGAATCACCAGCCGGGCGTCGCGGTCACGGTCTCCCGGACGTTCGGCGACGTGCTGGCGCTCTACGCGACGCCGTCGTTCGTCGCCCACACCCATGCGGTCGACACCATCGCCGGGCACGAGGGGCACGATCACGACGTCGGCCTGGAGCCAGACGAGCACGCCGGCCACGACAGCACGTGGTTCGCCGGCCTCGGCGGCCGCGTCCGGTTCTCCGGCACCGGCTATCTCGTCGGCGAGTACCTCGCCGCGCCTCGCCGGATATGATCCGAACCGCGGGGTCTGGGGCGTCGGTATCGAGAAGCGCACCGGCGGGCATACCCTGCAACTGAACGTCACGAACTCGTTCGGCACCACCCCTGGACAGATCGCGCGGGGCGGCAGCCCGCACGACGTCTATCTCGGGTTCAACATCACGCGGAAGTTCTGACCGCGTCAGCCGGGACTGGAACCCGGCTGGGGCGATACCCCACAGGAGAGACCATGAAGAGAATCGCGTTGCTTGCCGTTCTGACCGTCATCGCCGGCTGCGGGAGCAGCTCCCCCTCGAGCCCCAGCACCGGGCCGATCGTCTTCACCGCGGCCCTGAGCGCCGCCAACGAAGTGCCGCCGGTGACCAACGCCGACGCGAACGGCCGCGGCACCGCGACGATGACGCTGACCGCGCCGCGCGACTCGTCGGGCGCGATCACCGGCCCGGGGACGATGAATTTCGCGGTCCAGCTCTCCGGCTTCCCCGCCGGCACCGTGGTCCGCGCCGCGCACATCCACCCGGGCGCCGCCGGCATCAACGGCTCGCCGCTCATCGACACCGGCCTGACGGCCGCGGCCATCCGCGTCACCCTGCGGACGGCACCGGCACGCTGGCTTTCAGCAGCATTCCGGTCACCCAGGCCGACGCGCAGGCGATCGTCGACCAATCCGGCCGGCTTCTACTTCAACGCCCACACCGCCGTGAACCCGGGCGGCGCCGTCCGCGGCCAGCTGGTCAAGCAGTAGGCGGCGCTACCCGCCGACGCGGCCGCCGGTCCCGCGCCCCTTGCGCGGGCCTTTGTTGTCGCGCACCGGCAGGTGCCCGAGGTTGGCGACCCGTGCTCCGGTCGCATAGACCAGTTCGGTGACGCGGGCGAGCTTGGTAAAGTCGATCTTGGCCACTTCGTCGGTGACGTAGTGGTAGTCGCGGTGCAGGCCGGTCGTGTAGAAGATGATCGGCACCCCCTTCGACGCGTAGCTGTAGTGATCGCTGCGGGTGTAGATCGACTCCGGATCGGCGGGATCGTTCAGCTCGTAATCCAGCTCGAGCGGCCTGGGGAGGGCGCCGTTGGCGTCCTCGTTCAGGTTGTGCAGCTCGCTGCTGATGCGGTCCGACCCGACCAGGTAGACGGTGTTCGCCTCCTTTGGATCGTCGCAGCGGTTCCGGCCAATCATGTCGATGTTCAACTGTGCCGCCAGCCGGTCCATCGGCACGATCGGATGGTCCGCGTAGTAGCGCGATCCGTACAATCCCGCCTCCTCGCCCGAGTGCCACACGAACAGGAGCGACCGCTTCGGCTTCGGACCGAGCGCGAACGCTTTCGCCAGCGCCATCACCGCCACCGTCCCCGAGCCGTCGTCGTCCGCGCCGTTGTTGATGACATCGCCGGCCCGAGGCGTGTCGCGCTCCTGTCCCGGACAGGTGCTCGAGAAGAGGCCGACGCCCCGCCCCGCCCCGCCCGCCCCCTCGAGGTAGCCGATGTGGTCGTAGTGCGCACCGAAGGCGACGAACGTGTCCTTCAGCGCGGGGTCGGTGCCGGGGACGCTGCCGACGACATTGCGCGTGAGACGGGTGCGGACGACCGCGTAGTCGGCATCGACGTCGATGGTCAGCTTGACGTTGTCGAGGGCGATGCGCGGCAGCGGCTCGCGGCGCGCCGCCTTGTCCCTGAGCTCGGCATACGTGACGCCCGACCCGCTGAACAGGAACTCGTAGAACTCGTCGCCGGCGGTCAGCGCCGGCGGCACCAGGTTGTCGTAACGCTCGGTGGTCGTGAAGTCGCCATTGTCCGGTGCGGCGCCGCCGGGACGGCCCGACGGCTGGAAGACGCGCTCACCGGGGGCAGCGGCCGCCGTCGTCGTCGTCGAGGCTCCGGCGGGAGGCGTCGCGGCAGGCGCGGGCCGGGCGGGAGAGCGGCTCGACGCGGGACCAATCGTCGCAATCGCCCCGCCCGCCAGCGCATTCCTGGATCGGGCGTTCAGCAGGCGGTAGGAAAGCTCGGGCACATCCGGCCCCTGGCCGAGGAAGACAATCACCTTGCCCTCCGGATGGACGCCAGCATAGTCGTCCAGATGCGCGGCCGGCAGACGGAGTCCGTAGCCGACAAACTGCACTTCCCGGGCCTTCAGCGTCTGAGACCCTCCCATCTTGCGCGGAAAGGTGACCCCTTCTCCGTCCCTGAACGTCCGTCGCTGTCCATTGACCTCGAGGGTCACGGACGAATGACTGGTCGTGCGGACGCCAAGCACCTTGACGGTCTGGAAGTAGGTCCCATCGTCACCCATCGGGGTGACGTGCCACTCCGCCAGATGTTGGGCGATGTACTCGGCGGCAAGGCCAAGCCCTTCCGTAAAGACCTGACGGCCCTGCAACTCATCCGAGGCGATGAAGCCGAGCCACTGGCTGAGATCCGAAGACTGGATGGCCGCCGGGGCGGTCGGCTGCGTCGTCTGCGCGGAAGGTGTGGAGAGGAGAAGCAGAGGGGCGAGAACAAGACGTAGGTACCACCGGCCTGCAAGCGAGCGCATCTCCACATCATCCCCGATTCGTCGCGAAAAGCCGCGCGCGGCTTCATTGCCCCGTAGCTTTTGCATACGGCACTCGAGCTGGATGTGCTTACAGGACCCGCCAGAGCGGCCAGAACGCGTGAGCGCTTTTGGCCAGACTCTTGAAGAGAGCAGTTGGTTGTGTCGACTGCTGTGCTACATGGCTGAGCTCCCGGATTCGCATCTCAATCACTGGCGCACAGGCGTCCTGGCCATGGCGGCCGCCGCCGCGCTGGCCTGCACAGCCGCGTGCGGTTCGTCCGCCACGACCAGCATCACCTCGCCGGGCTCGGTATCGAAGTGCGCCGTCTCGGTCAGCGTGGCGAGCGCTCCCCTCCCCTCCAATGGCGGCGCCGGCCAGGTCGCCGTGACGACCGCCCGCGAGTGCGCCTGGTCGGCCGCGTCGGAGAGTGCCTGGCTGAGCATCAAATCCGGGACCAGCGGACAGGGTGACGGCGCGGTGCAATTCGAGGCCGTAGCCAATCCGGACCCCCAGATCCGCCGCGGCGCGATCGTCCTCAACAACGCCCGCGCCGAGATCGTGCAGGCGGCCGGCGAATGCACCATCACGCTCGCCCAGGCGGCAGCCAGTTTCGACCCCGCCGGCGGGTCCGGACGAATTGACGTTCGCGCCTCGAGCGCGCTCTGCGGCTGGACGGCTGTCTCCGACGCCGACTGGCTGACGATCCGCTCGGGCGCCTCCGGCACCGGCGCCGGCGCTGTCGCCTTCGACGCGGCCCCCACCGCCGGCCCGCCGCGCACCGGCACGATCACCGTGGCCGGCCAGCGGTTCGTCGTGACCCAGTCGCAGGGCTGCGCCTATAGCCTGGCCCCGACTACGTTCCAGACCGGATCCGAGGGAGGCGCCGGTACCGTGGCGGTGACCACCGGCGCGGGATGCACGTGGGCAGCCTCGAGCAGTGCCGACTGGGTCCGGATCACCTCCGGCGAGAGCTCGACGACCGGCCCCGGCACGGTGACGTTCACGGTCGCGCCGACGGGCGGGCCGACGCGCTCGGCCGTACTGACGATTGCGGGGCTGCCCTTCACGGTCACTCAGGGCCAGGGCTGCAGCTACGTCCTGACCCCGGACAGCGGGGCCGTCCCGGCGGCCGGCGGAAACCTGTCGGTGACGGTCGCCGCCGGCTCGGGCTGCCCGTGGACGGCGGCCAGCAATTCGCCGTGGATCACGGTGACATCCGGGTCCCAGGGCACAGGCAATGGGACGGTCCAGCTGTCGGTGGCCTCGACCACCGGGCCCAATCGCTCGGGCTCGGTGACGATTGCCGGGCGGACCTTCACGGTCAACCAGGGCCAGGGCTGCACGTTCACGATCTCCCCCGGCAGCGCGGCAATCGACCCCGCCGGGGGCCAGGGATCGTTCGCCGTGCAGACGACCGCCGGATGCGCCTGGTCCGCCAACGAGACCGTCGACTGGCATTTCCCTCGTCTCAGGTGCGTCGGGCAGCGGCGCCGGCACCGTCACGTTCTCGGCGACCGCCAATACCGGGCCGGCGCGATCCGCCACGATCACCGCGGCTGGCCAGACCTTTACCGTCACGCAGGCCGGCGGCTGCTCCTACGGGCTGTCGTCCACCGGCTCGAATCTGCCCGGGGGCGGCGGCACCGGCTCGGTCGGGGTGACCACGGCGGCGGGCTGCGGGTGGACGGCGGCGAGCAATGTCAACTGGGTGACGGTGACGGCGGGGGCAAACGGATCCGGCAACGGCACCGTTTCCTTCAGCGCCCCGGCGCACAGCGGACCCGCCCGATCGGGGACGCTGACCATTGCCGGGCTGACCTTCACGGTCACTCAGGGAGAATCGTGCGCCTATACGGTGTCCCCCGCTCAGGCGAACGTCGGCGCCGGAGGCGGCGGCGCCACATTCACGGTCGACACGGCGGGCGGCTGCCGCTGGACGGCGTCCGCGAACGCCAGCTGGCTGTCGGTTCCGGCCGGCGCGGGCGGCACGGGCAGCGGCACCGTCCAGGTCACGGCGGCGGCCAACGCCGGGGCCGCGCGGAGCGGCACCGCGACGATTGCCGGCCGTAACGTGACCATCAACCAGGCCAGCGGCTGCAGCTACAGCCTGGCGCCGACCTCCCAGGCGGCCGCGGCGGGGGGCGGACCGGCATCGGTCGCGGTCACGGCTCCCGGCGGGTGCGCGTGGACGGCGGCGAGCGGCGTGCCGTGGATCACGATCACGAGCGGCGCCTCGGGCAGCGGCGGCGGCACCGTGCAGTACATGGTTGACGCGAACACCGGCGCGGCGCGCAGCGGCGTGCTGACGATTGCCGGCCAGACCTTCACGGTGACGCAGGCCAGCGGCTGCTCCTACTCCATCGCGCCGCCGGCGCAGACGATGCCGGCCGCGGGGGGCGCCAATTCGGTCGCCGTCACGGCGCCGGCGTCGTGCGGGTGGACCGCCGCCAGCAACGTCCCATGGGGGCACCTCACCGCCGGGATGTCGGGAACGGGCAACGGGACCGTGCAGTACACGGCCGACGCGAATACGGGTGGTCCGGCCCGATCCGGGACGTTCACCATTGCCGGACAGACCTTCACGCTGTCGCAGGACGCGGACTGCAGCTTCACGGTCGCGCCCGACACGTTCGCCCGTCCCAGCGCCGGCTCGGCGGAGTTCGTCGACGTGACGGCGCCGGGCGGATGCGCCTGGACGGCGGCGAGCAACGTGCCCTGGGCCACTATCACCGGCGCCGCATCGGGTGCCGGCAGCGGCCGCGTCGACTTCGCGCTCGCCGCGAACACCGGTCCGGCGCGAAGCGGGACGCTGACCGTCGCAACGCGCACCGTCACCATCAATCAGGATTCGGGGTGCACCTACACGCTCGGCTCGACCTCCTACACGTCGCCGGCGACCGGCGGACCAAGCTCGGTGACGGTGGCGGCGGGAGCGGGCTGCGCGTGGACCGCCGTCAGCCAGGTCCCGTGGATCACGGTCATGGCGGGCGCTTCCGGGTCAGGGGACGGCTCGGTCCAGTTCACCGTCGACCCCAACGGGACAGGTGCGCCGAGGAGCGGCGCGATCACGATTGCCGGGCAGACCTTCACGGTCGACGAACAGTAGCCGGGGGCCGATGCCGCGCAGCGGGGCCGTGTCAGTGCTCGCGGATCGCGGTCAGGAAGAGCTCGCCGAGGTCCTGCGCCTTGCGGGCGCCGACGCCGCGGATGCCGTGCAGCGCTTCGAGCGTCGCCGGCCTGAGCCGGGCGAGCTCGCGCAGCGTGGTGTCGTGGAAGATCACGTACGGCGGGACGCCGCGCGCCCTGGCGATCTCGAGCCGCACCGTCCGCAGGCGCTCGAACAGATCGCGATCGACGTCCTGCCACGACTCGGCCTCGATGCGCGCGCGCTTGCCGACCCGGTCCCTGGCCGGCCGCCGCTGGCGGGCCAGCACCAGCCCGCTCCCCTGTTCCGGATCCTTCAGCAGGCCGACGCCGCGCTCCGTCAATCCCAGCACCGGAAAGGCATCGTCGGTCTGCCGCAGCAGGCCGTGGGCGATGAGTTGTTCGACGTAGCCGCGGACCTCGGGCACGGGCACGCCGCGGAGCAGGCCGAACGTGCTCAGCTCGTGATGACGCCGCGACGTCACCGCTTCGACGTCGCTGCCGCAGATGACGTTGGTGACGTGCGCGACGCCGAAGCGCTGGCCGACGCGGGCGACGCACGACAGGATCTTGCGGGCGATGACGACGGGGTCGGCGGCGGTTTCGAGCTCGTCGAGACAGTAGTCGCAGGCGCCGCAGTCGGCGCGTTCGTAGACGTCGCCGAAGTAGGTCACGAGGTGGCGGTGGCGGCAGCCGACGCTGGCCGCGTAGCGCTCGATGTCGCGGAGCAGCTTGCGCGCCGCGTCGGTCAGCTCGCCGTTGCGCTCGAGCATCAGCCGCCATTTCATGAAGTCGGCGGTCGAATAGACCAGCACGCACTCCGCCTCGAGCCCGTCGCGCCCGGCGCGCCCCGATTCCTGCTGGTAGTGCTCGAGCGAGGCCGGCGCGCCCGCATGGACGACGAAGCGCACGTCCGAGCGGTCGATCCCCATGCCGAAGGCCACGGTCGCGACCATGACGTCGGCGCGCTCTTCGAGGAAGGCGGACTGGTTGCGGCTGCGTTCGGCGTCGGCGAGGCCGGCGTGATACGGCAGCGCCCGCACGCCGCTCTCCCGCAGCCACGCCGCCAGCGCGTCGACCTCGCGCCGCGAGGTGCAGTAGATGATCCCGGCCTGCTGGCGATGGCGGTCGAGGATCTCGGTGAGCTGGCGCTTGAGGTTCGAGCGGGCGAGGACGCGAAACACCAGATTGGGCCGGTCGAACGAGCCGACGAGCTCGACCGGGCTCGACAGCCCCAGCTGCGCGGCGATGTCGCCGCGCACGCGCGCGGTCGCGGTCGCGGTGTAGGCATGGAGGCTGATGCCGGGCAGCAGCTCGCGGAGCCGCCCGAGCTGACGGTATTCGGGACGGAAATCGTGCCCCCACTGGCTGATGCAGTGCGCCTCGTCGACGGCGACGAAGCTGACCCGGCAGCGCGCCAGCAGCTTGAGGAAATGGTCGCTGCCCTCGCCGACCAGCCGCTCCGGCGAGACGTAGAGCAGCCGGAAGCGCCCCTCGCGCAGCCCCTCGACCACCGTCGTCTTGGCGTCGGCGCCGAGCGAGCTGTTGTAGAGCGCCGCCGGCACGCCGTTGCCGACGAGCGTGTCCACCTGGTCCTTCATCAGCGAGATGAGCGGCGAGACGACCACCGCCAGCCCGTCGCGGACCAGCGCCGGGGCCTGGAAGCAGAGCGACTTGCCGCCGCCGGTCGGGAGCACGACGATCGAGTCGCGCCCGGAGAGGATGGCCTGCATCGCCTCCCGCTGGAGCGGACGGAACGAGGTATAACCCCAGTAGCGTTCGAGCGCGTCGCCGAGCGCGCCATCGGAGGAGACAGCCGGATGCATGTTCGGGTGTCTCCATGGTAGCGGAACCGGCCGGGAGTCTCGTGGCGTTTCTTTCAGAGAGTGAGCAGGGGCTCTTCTGCGGCGCCGGCGGATTTCATATCGATCCGTGGCAGCCGGTCGGCCGCGCCCTCATCACTCACGCCCACGGCGACCACGCCCGCCCGGGCAGCGCCGCCTACCTCTGCGCCGCGCCCGGCGAGCGGCTGCTGCGGCGCCGGCTCGGCGCCGAGGCGCGCATCGAGTCGCTGGCCTACGGCGAGCCGCTGACGATCGGGTCGGTGCGGGTCAGCTTTCATCCGGCCGGCCACATCCTCGGCTCGGCGCAGATCCGGCTCGAGTCCGAGGCCGGGGTCTGGGTCGTTTCCGGGGATTACAAACGGGCGCCGGATCCGACCTGCGCCGCGTTCGAGCCGCTCGGCTGCGACACCTTCGTCACCGAATCGACTTTCGGACTGCCGATCTACCGCTGGGATCCCACCCGCCAGGTCATCGACGACATCGCCGCGTGGTGGGCCGCCAATGGCGCCGCCGGAAAGGCGTCGCTGCTCTTCTGCTACAACCTCGGCAAGGCGCAGCGGATCCTTGCCGAGCTGATGCAGACGACCGAGCGTCCGGTGTTCGTCCACGGCATGATGACCGGGCTCATCGACGCGTATCGCGAGGAGGGCGTCGCGATGCTGCCAGTCCGCCCCGTGATCGAGCCGGCGCGCGGCCGGCGATCCGCGGCCGCGACGTTCGCCGGAGAGCTGATCCTGGCGCCGCTGTCGGCGCGCGGCACCCCCTGGGTCCGCCGGCTCGGCGAGGTCTCCGACGGCTTTGCCTCCGGCCTGATGCGGGTGCGCGGCGTCCGCCGCCAGCGCGGTTTCGATCGCGGCTTCGTCCTCTCGGACCATGCTGACTGGCCGGCACTCCTCGACACGGTCGCTGAAACCGGCGCCGCCCGGGTCCTGGCGACGCATGGCCATGCCGACGCGCTGGCGCGCCATCTCGCCGGGCGCGGTCTCCAGTCGGGGACGATTCGCACCGCCTGGGAAGGAGAGCCGGCCGGTGACTGAGGCCGGGCCGGCATGAGACGCTTCGCCGCGCTCTACGACGCGATCGACCGGACCACCTCGACCAACGCCAAGGTCGCGGCGATGGCCGCCTACTTCCAGTCGGCGCCGCCCGCCGATGCCGCCTGGGCGATCTTCTTCCTGACCGGCCGGCGCCTCAAGCGGCTGGTGCCGGCGGCGGCGATCCGCGACTGGACGCTGCAGGCGACCGGGCTCGAGGAGTGGCTGCTCCAGGAATGCTACGCCGTAGTCGGCGACGGCGCCGAGACGACGGCGCTCGTCCTCGACCAGGTCGAGCCGGGCGGCACCGACGATACGCCGCTCGCCGAGTGGGTCGAGTCGCGCATCCTGCCGCTTCGCGGCCTCAGCCCGGCCGGGCAGCACGCCGAAGTCGCGACCTGGTGGACGCGCCTCGATCGCACGCGCCGGTTCATGCTGCTCAAGATCCTCACCGGCGAGCTCCGGGTCGGGGTCTCGCAGACGCTCGTCGTCCGCGCCCTCGCGCAGGCCGCGGGGCTGCCCGCGACCACGATCGCGGCGCGCATCATGGGCGACTGGACGCCAACGCCGGAATGGGTGAGCGCGCTGCTCTCCTCCACCGAAACGAGCGAGGACCTGTCGCGTCCCTATCCGTTCTTTCTGGCGTCCCCGCTCGAGGCTCCCGCGGCATCGCTCGGTCCGGCGGCGGACTGGATCGTCGAGTGGAAGTGGGACGGCATCCGCGCCCAGCTCGTGGTGCGGAACGGTGCGGTGCACCTGTGGTCGCGCGGCGAGGAGCTGATCACGGCGCGCTTCCCGGAGATCGCCGCGGCCGCGACCCGGCTCGCCGACGGCACGGTCCTCGACGGCGAGGTGCTCGCCTTTCGCGACGGCCGGCCGCTGCCGTTCTCGGCGCTCCAGCAGCGCATCGGCCGGCAGAAACAGCTCGCCCAGATCATGCGCGCCGTCCCGGTCGTCTTCATGGCCTACGATCTGCTCGAACACGGCGGCACCGACATCCGCGAGCAGCCCATCGAAGCGCGCCGGGCGCTGCTCGCGGCGCACCTGCCGTCGGACGCCGGCGTCCTCCGCATCTCACCGCTGGTCGAGGCCGGCGCCTGGGACGCGCTCGAGTTGCTGCGGACCGAGTCGCGGGCCCGCGGCGTGGAAGGGTTGATGCTCAAGCGCCCCGGGTCGGCCTACGGCGTCGGCCGGCGACGGGGCGACTGGTGGAAATGGAAGATCGAGCCGTACACGATCGACGCCGTACTGACTCTACGCCCAGCCCGGCAGCGGCCGCCGGGCGAGCCTCCTCACCGACTACACCTTCGGGGTGTGGGACGGCGACGAGCTGGTGCCCGTCGCCAAGGCCTACAGCGGACTGTCGAACGAGGAGATCGCCGAGATGGACCGCTGGATCCGGCGCCACACCCGGGAGCGCTACGGTCCGGTGCGTCACGTCGAACCGATCCAGGTGTTCGAGCTCGGCTTCGAGGCGATCGCCTCCTCGACGCGCCACCGCTCCGGCCTCGCGGTACGGTTCCCGCGGATGCTGCGGTGGCGCCGCGACAAGGGGCCCCGCGACGCGGACACGATCGACAGCGTCCGGAAGCTGCTGGCCTAGCGCGCGAACTGAATCGAGCTCGCGACTTTCCTGAGCACCGGCTCGTAGACGCCGAACTCGTTGCTGGGGGCGACGCCGATCATGTAGAACAGCGTCCCGTCCTGCATCAGCGCGGTGAACAGCTTGACGCGTTCGTCGTTCCCCGTCGCCTCGGACACGTTGCTGAGGGTGATGCTCAACCCGTCCCGGCTGCCGACCGAGGCGCGGCTGTAGTCGGACGCCTGCCGGAGGCGCGGGTTCGACTGGGCCAGGGCCTGCACGAGTTCGTCGGTGGCGGTCTTGAGATCGTGCGATTCGTTGCGCGTCACACCGACCTCAGCCCCGTGCGTGAACACGCTCTGCTGGTTGGCGGTGCCATACGCCCCCTCCGGGGCGAATGTCACCGAACTGTTGCCCGGCAGCTCGCGCCAGTTCGACGGCACGCTGATCTTGAACAGGTTCCCTTCGTTGTAGGACTTGAATCCGGAGGCCGGCCGCTGGACGTTGCCGGTCACCGGCCCGCCACCGGTCCGTCCCGGATTGCGGCTGCCGCCGCCGTTCTTCGTCGCCTGCTCGGTCGAAGGCGCCGGCGACATCTGATTCAGCCGGGCCTGCACGCTGCGGAACGCCCCGGTGTCGTGGACCGCATTCTGGATGCGCAGCGACTGCGCCTCCTTGTTGATGTAGGCGTAGCGATTGCCCGGATTGGGGTGATCGCTCATCCACTGCGGGCCGCCGCCGCCCCCCTGCGCTTCGATCGTTTTGAACATGTTGGCCATGTCGCGGGGGTCGTAGCCGGCGCGCGCCATGATCTGCGCCCCTTCGATGTCGGCCTGCCGTTCGTACTCGCGGCTGAAGCGGAGGAAGGCCGTACCGAGCCCGAACTGCGTTCCCTGCGCGATCACCGCACCCGCGTTGCCGCCGACGATGGCGCCGAGGACGGCACCGGCGATGGTGCCGATCTCGGTACTTGGTCGCCTTGGTCGCCTGCGCGGTGCCGTGCCGCAGCGCGACGTGGCTCATCTCGTGCGCCAGGACGCCGACCACTTCCCCTTCGGTCTTGGCCGCCTCGAGCATGCCGCGGTTGACGTACATCGGTCCGCCAGGCAGCGCGAAGGCATTGATCTCCTTCACATTGACGACCTTGAAGGTGTAATGGAATTCCGGATGGCGCTGGTCCGGCGGAATCGAGTCGACCAGGCGGCGGCCAATCTCCTGAACTGTACGACGTGACATTGTCGTCATGCAGGATGGGCAGCTGCTGCTCCACCTGTGCCGCCGCTTCCTGGCCGAGCTGGACGTCCTCCTGCGGCTTGTACTTGTTCTTGGGGGCCGTAATCACCGTCTGCGCCATCACCAGCTGCGCCATCAGCACAGCGGTCGTCGTCAGGGCCGACAAAGCGGGCACTCGCATGCTCGATTTCCTCATCACCAGCTATCTCCACCAGCTCCACAAGCTCATCATGGCCGCGGCCCCGCGCCGGCGACCCACTCCCGTTGACCTCATGCGGGATCCGTGCCCGATCAGTCCGGCTGTGGCAGGATGGCCGGATGCTGCACGTTACCGGGTCGCTGGCCGCGAGGATCGAGCAGGCGGAGGCTTCACTGATGTCCGCCATCGGGGACGCCATGATACGTCGAGCCGGCCCCGAGGCCATTTTCGTCAGGGCGCTTGGCGGCGGGATCGCGGTGATGGCCGGGCGCCACTCGCCTTCCACGAAAATCGCCGGCCTGGGCTTCGGGCCGCTGGCCGATGACGCGCTGGCGGCCGTCGAGGAGGCCTTCGCCAGGGCAGACACGCCGGTCAGGGCTGAGCTGTCCTCCCTCGGCGATCCCGCCACCGCGGCGCGGCTCTCGGCGCGCGGCTACGTTCTCTCCGGCTTCGAGAATGTCCTGGGACTGGATCTGCGCGAAGGACGGGCAATCGACCCGGCCGACCCGGCCATCGTGGTCAGCCGTGCCGGCGCGGCCGACGGCCGCGACTGGATCGATGTGATGACGACCGGGTTCATGCACGCCGACGTGATCGACGGGCCGCCGCCGCCGACCGAGGCGGTCGACATGCAGTCGGTCGAGAACATTTTTGCCGACATGGCGCACGTGCCGGGGTTCTCACAGTACCTGGCGCGCCGCGGCAACGAGCCGGCGGGCGGCGCCAGCATGCGGATCCACGACGGCATCGCGCAGCTTTGCGGCGCCGCCACGCTGCCGGAACATCGGCGCCGCGGCGTGCAGACGGCGCTGCTCGGACGACGGCTCGCGATCGCGGCCGCGGAGGGGTGTGACCTCGCGATTGTGACCACGGCACCGGGCTCGAAGTCGCAGGACAACGTCCAGCGCCAGGGTTTCGCGCTGCTCTACGTGCGGGCCATCCTGATCAAGCCCGCCTGATGCCGCGGACACACACGGATGACACGGATTCACACGGAGGACACGAGCTGTTTCATAGCGGGCCGCTGCTGTCTAACTGCCGGCGGATCTTTGCCGCGGACAACACGGATGACACGGATTCACACGGAGGACTCGAGTGGTTTTTCCGGCTGGCCGCTGCCCAGGCGCCCGAACAGCGCCGGCCTTAGCCGCGGACGACACGGATGACGCGATTCACGCGTCGGGACTGGACGCCACGGCTGGCCGCGCCGGAGTCATTATCCCGGCGGGCGAAGGCGACAGACGGCGGCGGATCGCGTGCGAGCCAGCGTTTATGGCGAGAGTCTTGTGAGTACCGAAAGTGTCCATCTTACCGTTTCAAATTAGGCTCGGGACATGCTGAGTCTCCCTCCCAACATCGCCCAGCAGGTCCGATCGCCCTGGTCGAGGACATCGGCAGTGGCGATATCACTGCCGAGCTGGTGCCGGCCGATCAACGTGTGACGGGAAAGGTCATTTCCCGGGAGCCCGCCATCCTTTGCGGCCGCCCATGGGTCACCGAGGTCTTCCGTCAGCTGGATCAATCGGTCCAGCTGACATGGACCGCCGATGACGGGGACCGGGTCGCCGCTAATCAAACTCTCTTCGAGATTGCCGGCCTTGCCCGACCGGCGCTCACCGGCGAGCGGGCCGCCCTCAATTTCCTGCAGCTCCTGTCCGGCACCGCCACCGCCACACGCCGCTACGTGGAGGCCATCGCGGGAACCGCCGGTGCAATTTTCGATACACGCAAAAACACTGCCCGGATTGCGGACCGCCCAGAAATACGCGGTCCTGTGCGGCGGCGCCCAGAACCTCCGGATCGGCCTGTTCGATCAAGTCCTGATCAAGGAAAACCACATCGCGGCGGTCGGCTCCCTCACCGAAGCCATCCGAGCAGCGCGCCGCGCGGCGCCTTTTGGCGACTATCCTGTGAGCACGAGGCAACCAGCCCATGCGCTGATCGTCAGACCGGCGAGGTCCGCCTTGCTCTTGGGCAGGTCGCTCCCCGACGGGACGGGGAGCACATGAACCGACACAGGGGCGTCGCTGTTGATGTCGGCACCTTGCCAGCGGCAATGGACAACGCAGTGGGAGTAACGCTTAAGAATGAAGCCAGACGCCGTTGCGCCGCCGGATTCCTGCAGGTCTAACGGAGTGTCGAGTCGAACCGCATAGCAGGAATTGTCGTCCTGGCGCGACTCGATGACGGACTCGATCGTGCCGCTGACGTCAGCATAGCCGGCAAACCATCCTTCGCCTTCATCGCCGAGAGTCACGCGGCGCCCGATCATGCTCGGTTTCGACTTGGGTGTCATCGGCGATTACCGAAGCCGGATTTAAGGTGACGTGGGATCGACACGACCGATTCAACGTACTACACTGGTCGGGCATGGCGTTGGGCAAACGAGAGCAGTACGCCCGGCGCGCACATCGTGGTGCTTGACGGCGACCGACGCCCTCCGCCGTGGCGCCGAAGCGCCGCCAGCCTTAGCCGCGGATGACACGGCTCACAGAGAGCCTCGAGCTGGGATCCTGCGCTGGCCGAGGATCAGTAGTGGTGAGGTTTCAGATTCTTCCGGCTGGGGATCGAACGCTCAGAATCCATCTGGCAATGCACCACCCGACAGTCCCGTAGGCAGCCGAGTACAAGCCGGAGATGATCAAATAGAAAAGAGGCGGCGTGCCATAGCGCCATCCGTCGGCCCATTCAAGGCGCCAGAGCCAATAGGCCGTCGCGGCGGCGAACGAGGCGGCGAGTGAAGTACCGCCAGCGAGACGAGGGATCCTCCGGCCACCAATGAGCAGGACAAGAATCACAGGTGCGCTGAGGATGACTGCCCACGCGAACAGAAAACCCCAGAGTGGCATGCCGTTACCTCTCAAGCATTATCGGCGACGTTGCATTTTTTGTTATCCGGCTTTTTCGCCACCCTTCCTTCGCTCCTCCCATCGCCGGCGTGCGGAGCGGCGTCGGGCCCTGGCCGCGGATTACACGGATGACACGGATTCACACCGAGGACTCGAGCTACCTCTGGGCTCGCCGCTGCCCGGACTGTCGAACAGCCGTCGCGCCCTTGCCGCGGACAAAACAGCCGTCGAGCCTTCCCGCCGCGGATGACCCGGATGACACGGATTCACGCGTGAAGCTGGACGCCAGGCTTGGCTAGCCAGCCCGCACGGGCATTTCCGTGGCATCCGTGCTCGTCCGTTGAATCCGTGGTCTTGGCCGAATCTGGATGCCGGGTGTCACGCCCGGCGCGGCGCAAAGAACTGCCGTCGATCAAGACCGCGGATGACACGGCCTCACAACGGAGGAGTCGAGCTGCTTCCAGCGGCTGACCGCCGGCAACCATCCCTTCGGACGATTGGCCGCGCCGCCCGTCCGTGGAATCCGCGGCTCGGGACGCCGCCTCAGCGGACCCCGCCTGCGGCCTGGATGCGATGCAGCAGGAGCGCCATCCGCTTGGTCTGGGACGGCAGCGTCGTCAGGTCCGCGGTCTCCTCGACGGTGTGGTCCCCCTTGCCCATCAAGCCGACGCCGTCGATGATGTTCGGCACCAGGCCGGCGACAAATGACACGTCCGCGGCCCCGGCGCGATCGGGGCTGACCGCCGCCACGCCGCCGAATCCCAGATCGCGGCTCGCCTGGTCGTACATCGCCAGCAGCCGCGCATTGCCCTCGGTCGGCGCCATCGGCGGGTAGCCCTCGTCGAAGGTGAGGGTCGACTGGGTGTGCGGCAGCGACGCCGCCGCGATCGCTTCCATCGCCGCTCTCGCCTGCCGGAACTGCTCCGCCGACAGCGCCCGGAGATCACCGGACGCCACCGCCCGCCCGGCGATGACGTTGGACTTGCCGAACGCCGTGCCGCGGGACTGCGCCGCCTCGTACTCGACCGTCGTGCCGCCGAGGACGACGCCGGGGTTGAAGGTCAGATGCGGCTCTCCCGCCAGTTTTTCGCGGAAGCCGTTGATGACCCGCGCCAGTTCGTAGATCGCCCCGTAGCCGATGTCCTCGCGGAACACCTGCGAGGAATGGGCCGGCGCGCCGGTGACGGTGAGCCGCCACTCGGTGGCGCCGCGGCGCGCCGTGACGGCGAGCTTCGGGTCGGCGGGACCATCCTCGAAGCCGATCGCGACCACCGCCCCGGCGGCGGCCTCGACGAGCGCCGCCCGGGCCGCCGACAGCGGCCGGCCGGACGACTCCTCGTCGCCGTGCATGACGACCGCGACATTCATGCGATCGAGGGCGCCGGCCGCCTTGAGCGCCTTGAGCGCCGCGATCATCACGACGTCGCCGCCCTTCATGTCGATGATGCCCGGGCCGCGTGCGGTCCGGTCGTCGATGCGCTCGAACTTCTGGAAAGGCGAGTCCGGCTCGAAGACGGTGTCGAGGTGACCGATCAGCAGGAGGCGCGGTCCGGGGCCGGGATGATCGGCGACGAGGTGGCCGGCACGGTTGAAGGCGGCGCCGTCGACCCACCGCGTCGTGAAGCCGAGCGCCGTCAGCTCGGCGTCGAACAACCGGCCGACGGCGCGGACCCCGGCCAGGTTCTGCGTCCCGCTGTTGATGTTGACCGCCCGTTCGAGCAGGGCGAGCGCCTCGTCGCGCTGCGCATCGACGAGCGCGGCGATCCGCCGCTCGTCCGGCGAGAGGGACGGCGACTGGACGAACGGCAGCCCGAGGACCATCGTCGTCAGGATCGCGGCGGCGGGAAGCAGGGGATCGATCACAGGCGGCACACCTCCAGGCGATCTTACCGCCTCAGCGGCCCGCCGGCGCGTCGGGCGCCGGCACCAGCCGCCGGCCGCGCCCGCCCCGCCGATTGTACTCGGCGACGATCGCCTCGGCGGCCGGAACGGCCGCGGCGGCGTCCGCCCACGCCACAATCGATCCGCCGAAACCGCCGCCGGTCAGCCGCGCGCCGTAGACACCTGGCGTCGCCGAGGCAATCTCCACCAGCCGGTCGATGGCCTCGATCGAGACCTCGAAGTCGTCGCGCATCGAGGCGTGGGACCGCGCAAACAGCGCGCCGATGCGGCGGCTGTCGCCGGCGCGAAGCGCCTCGACCGTCTCCAGCACCCGCGCGTTCTCGGTGAGCACGTGGCGGGCGCGCCGGCCGAGCGGCGGCGGCAGCCGGCCGATGTCCGCCAGCACCGCGTCACGCAGCGTCGCGACGCCGAGCAGGCGCGCCGCGGCATCGCACTCCTCGCGGCGGACGCGGTAATCGCCGGCCGCGTGATCGTGCGCGACGCCGGAATCGATGACGACGAGCGCGGCGCCGGCCGGCAGCGGGATGCGCTCGCAGGCCAGACTGCGGGTGTCGAGAAACAGCGCCGCCGCGCTGTCGGCGAGACTGCACGCCATCTGGTCCATGATGCCGACCGGCGCACCGGTGAAGTCGTGCTCGGCACGCCACGCCAGCCTGGCGAGCGCCACATCTTCGATCGGCAGATCGAACAGGGCGCGCAGCGCCCGGCCGGCGGCAATCTGCAGGGCCGCGCTCGACGACAATCCGCTGCCGACCGGCACCTCGGAATTGATGCGGGCATCGAACCCGGCAATGCCGGCACTGGCGAGCTGCGCGGTCATACCCTGGATGTAGTCCGCCCACCCCGCGCCGCGGACCTCCCGGCCGATCTCGAACGTCCGCGGCGGGTCGCCCGGAAACTGGGCGCTCCACAGCCGGACGAGGCGATCGCCGCGCGGCGCAGCCTCGACCGTGGTCCGCTGCGGAATCGCCGCCGGCAGCACGAAGCCGCCGTTGTAGTCGGTGTGCTCGCCGATCAGATTGACGCGGCCCGGCGCCGCCGTGCTGACCGACGGCCGGCGGCCGGACAACGCTTCGAAGGACGGCAGCGGGATCATCGGAAACCTTTTGGGCTAGACTCCAGAGATGCGCACGCATCGGCGGTTCGTCGTCGCGGTGGTGCTCGCCCTGACGGTGGCGGCCGCCACGACGGTCGTGGCCCAGCGGCGCCGCGGCTTCGGCTTCAACGCGCCGCTGCGCATGGCCACCGCCGAGAGCTTCGACGGCGGCTTCAACTTCTGCCGCATCATCTTTTCACAGAGTCGCGACGGCGACGGGGCGAACTGGAGCGTCGACTACCCGCGCGCCGACATCAATCTCTCGATCCGGCTGTCCGAGCTGACGCGGACGAGGATCAGCCGCGACCCCGCCAGCGGCGAGCCCAACCACGTCCTCGTCCGGCTGACCGACGACCTGATGTTCCAGTGCCCGTTCATCATGATGACCGAGGTCGGCGCGGCCTACTTCAGCCCTGAAGAGGCGGCGCGGCTGCGCGAATACCTGCTCAAGGGGGGCTTCCTCTGGGCCGATGACTTCTGGGGGGAATACGCGTGGGACATCTGGGCCCGCGAAATCGGCAAGGCCCTGCCGCCCTCCGAATACCCGATCGTCGACCTGCCGATCTCCCACCCGCTGTTCCGCGAGCAGTTCGAGATCACCAGGTTCCCGCAGATTCCGTCGATCGGCTACTGGTATGGCAGCGGCGGCGGCACCTCCGAACGCGTCGACAGCACCGTTCCGCACGCCCGGGCGATCTTCGACAAGAAGGGCCACATGATGGTCTTCATCTCGCACAACACCGACTTCGGTGATGCCTTCGAGATGGAAGCGGCCGACCCGCGCTACTTCTACACCTTCTCGGTGGACGGCTACGCCGTCGGGGTCAACGTCCTGCTCTACGCGCTGACCCACTGATCGGGCGCCGCGCCGGCGGCGCTATCGTCCCTGCATCCGCTGGATGCCCGCCCGCAGCGACTGGAGCGTGGCATCGGACCCGACGAACAGGTTATCCGGATAGCGGCTGTACTGCAGCATGTCGGCGTAGATGGCCTCACTCTGGTAGAGGTTGAAGCCCATCCCGGCCAGATACTGCAGCCGCAGGTTCCGGTCGCGGTTGATGGTCGCGTCGGCCAGCCACGGGGCCAGGTCGGCCTTCGTCCCGGCGTAGTTCGAGAACAGATCGATCGCCGAGAACATGCCGATTTCCCCGAGCGATTTGGCGACCGGCGCCATCGCCGGATCCGACAGCCGCGCCTGCACCGCCTCGACGTCGATCCGCGTCGGTTCCGCCTGGCCGAGCAGCACGAGGTCGTAGCCGGCGCCGTTGTTGGTATTGCCCCACACCACGCCCCCCGGGAACACCTCCAGGAAGGTCGCAATCTCGCTCTTGACCGCCGCCGAATTGCTCTCGTAGAGCTGCACGAACAGCGTCACCGCGCCGCCGGGGTTGAGGTGGGCACGCGCCGTCTCGAAGAACTCCTTGGTGTAGAGCATGGCCGCCCCCTTGACCCAGGGATCGAGCGGATCGGAAGTGATGGCGTCGAACTTCCGGTCGGTGGTCAGCAGGAAATGACGCGCGTCGTCGAGCACGACATGAGTCTTGGGATTGTCGACGACGGCGAAGTTGTGGGCGCTGAAATACTTCGACACGACCTTCGGCACGAGCGGCTCGATTTCCGCGATCGTCAGCGACTTGACGTTGGGATCGACCGAGACCGCGCCGGCCGTCACCCCGGCGCCGCAGCCGATGACCAGCACTGATTCGGGATGTCGCGGGATCAGCGTCGTCATGTGGCCGAGCATCCGCTGGAGGCGCATGTCCTGCGGCTCGCTCGAGGCCTGCACCTTGCCGGCGTTGTGATAGTTGAGCACCCCGTTCGACAGCCGCGAGACCGCGACCGACGCGTTCCAGCCCTCGCCCATGTAGATGATGTCGGCGGTGCCGACCCGGGTCGCGGCGTAGCGGCCGTAGGCGACGAGGATCCCGGGGACGGGCTGAATCGTCCGGGCGAGCAGCACCGCGGCGCCCATCGCCGCCGCGAGCAGCAGCGTGCCGGCAAAGGCGCGGCGGGGCTTGCCCGCCTCCGCCTCGCTCGCCGAGGACTCGAACATCAGGAGCGCCGCGACGGCGGACAGCAGGACGAGAATCTGCTGCGAGCGCTGGCTGCCGAGCCAGACGACGAGCAGCAGGCTGGCCGTGACCGAGCCGATGATGGCGCCGAGGGTGTTGGCGGCATAGATGCCCCCCACCAGCCGCGCCGGATCCTTGCCGCCGGACGCCACCGAGGCGAGCGCGAGCGGAAAGCTGGCACCCCAGAGGATGGCGGCCGGAAGGATCGCCCACAGGCAGCGGACGATATCGAGCTGGAAGTTCAGCCACGGATCCGCCGAAATCGACGGGTTGATCGGCCAGTACGGCAGCGACTGGGTCAGCATGTACGCCGTCCAGGCGATCGCCGCCGACAGCAGCAGCTGGCACCAGCCGAGGGCGAGGCGGGGCCGCGCCAGCCGGGCGGCCATCGCCGAGCCGAGGCTGCTGCCAATGCCGAGCCCGAAGAGGAAGACCGCGAGAATCAGCGAGAACGTATACACCGTGGCGCCGAAGAGCAGCGACAGGAGACGGGTCCAGATCACCTCGGCGCCAAGCGCCGTCATGCCCGACAGGCCGATCGCGACGTAGACCGGCCAGCCGTCCGCCGCCCGCTCGAGCGGCGCCGGCGCGACCGCGGCACGAGGCTCGGCATGGCGGGTGACACGCGCGATCAACAGCGCCAGGACGGCCACGGCGACGTTGAGGCCGACGGCGACGAAGGTCGCGACCGCCGTATCGTGGACCCGCAGCAGGTAGAAGCCCGCGAGCAGGCAGCCGACCACCCCGCCGCCGATGTTGCCGCCGTAGAAATAGCCCAGCCAGGAGACGCCTTCGGGCGTCGACTCGACCCAGCGCGACATCGCCGGCAGCGTCGCGCCCATGAGCAGCGTCGGCGGCAGCAGGCAGATGCTCGCGGCGACGCCGCGCAGCAGGATGCCGCCGACCCCGGACCCGCCCCAGGCGAAATAGATGCCGCCAAGCAGCGGCATCCCGAAGAGCAGCAGCAGCCCGATGACCGCGATGCCGAGCTCGAGAAACGCATAGACCCGGAGCGGGTGCGCGTCCCGCGAGATGACCCGGGCGAGAAACAGACTGCCGAGGCACATCCCGCCCATGAACGTGCCGAGGAGCACCCCCATCGAGACCGCCGACGATCCAATCACCAGCTGCAGCAGCTGGAACCAGACGATTTCGTAGATGAGCGCGGCGCAGCCGCTGCCCACGAAGAGCAGCAGCAGCGCCGGCAGGACACGGCGCGCGGTCATGGGGACAACCCTCGTGTAAGGAAAAGGACGGCGAATCGTATCATGCGGCAGAGCCGCCTCCCGCCGCCGAGCCGAGGCAAAACTGTGACAACGCCCTCCGCCGCCCTCAGCGCGGCATGCCGATGCCGGGCACGCGCTGTGGCGGCATCGGCTCGACCTGGGTGCGCAGCGCATCCCACGCCGCTCCCCGCCGCACGCCGTCCACACTCACCGGCCACGGTCCGGGGTTCTCGACCCGCACGCGCAGCGGCTCGAAGCGCGCGTCGCTCGACGGCCGGATCGGCACCGACACTTCCGAGACCCGGCGCTGGGCATCCGCCCAGTCGATCTCCACCCCGCCGGCGACGGCCGGATTGAGCCGCCCCCAGCCGACGACGACGACCGGCTGCGCCGGCAGTGGCGACAGGAGCGGCGGCGCCGCGGCCTGCGCCGCGAGCGGCACGCCAGCCGAGCGCACGCAGATCCACAGCAGACACGCTGCAATCACCGTCAGGACCGCCTTCGTGTAGGTATCGACTCTCATCGTCAAAGACTCCTATGGCAGCTGCCAGCTGCCAGCTTCCCGCTTCCAGCTTCCCGCTGCCCGCTGCCCGCTTCCCGCTTCCAGCTTCCCGCTTCAGATCCCAGTTCCCAGTTCCCAGGTCCCAGTTCCCAGTCTCTGAGCTGGCAGCTGGAAGCTGGCGGCTGGAAGCTCTAGGCTGGAAGCTGGTAGCTGGCAGCGGGAAGCCGGCAGCCGGCCGCTCTCCGGCGCAGTATGCTTGAAGTCTTGACCGAATCGCGAGTGCTGACGGCGGATCGCGGCGACGCCGGGCGGCGGCTCGACCTGGTCCTCCGGCGCCATCTGTCGGATGTCGAGACGGCGACCCGCAGCCGCGTCCAGGCCTGGATCGAGGCCGGGCGGGTGTCCCTCAACGGGCGTCCCGTCCGCCGCACCGCCTCGCGCGCTGCGGCTGGCGACGTCATCACCATCGCGCTGCCCGCAGCCGTGCCCCGGGCGGTGATGGCGGCCGAAGCCCTGACGATGGAGATTCTCCACGAAGACGCCGAGCTGCTCATCGTCAACAAGCCGGCGGGTCTGGTCGTGCACCCGACGCATGCCCACGCCTCCGGCACGCTGATGAACGGCCTGCTCTGGCATGCCCGCGACTGGCCGGCGTCGGCGCGGCCGTCGCTGGTCGGCCGGCTCGACAAGCACACCTCCGGCCTCGTCGTCGTCGCCAAAGGCCCGGTCGTACACGCGGCGCTGCAGCGCGCGTGGGGGGCGGAGACGACGATCAAGGAGTACCTGGCGCTGGTCCACGGCCGCGTGACGCCGGCGAAAGGGCGCATCGACCTGGGCCTGCGGCGCGACCCCGGCGACCGCCGGCGGGTCATTGCCTGCGACCTGAGCGGCGCTCCGAGCTCGACGCTGTTCGAGCGCATCGGCAGGGGCGCGGAGATGGCGTTGGTGCGGTGCCGGCTCGTCACCGGGCGGACCCATCAGATTCGCGTCCATCTTGCCGCGCGCGGATGGCCGGTCGCCGGCGACGCCGTCTACGGCGGCGCGCGGCGCCCGCCGCCGGACGCGCGACTGGCCGGCGCGCTCACGCGGCTGAGCGGTCACGCCCTCCACGCCTGTCGGGTGCGGCTTCGCCATCCCGCCACCAGAGCGCCGCTCGACGTGGCGGCCCCGCTTCCCGGCGGGCTGGCCGACGCCATCCTCGCCGCCGGCATCGATCCAGCGGCCGTGGCGATCTTTCACACCGCCGGACGAAGCTCTGGTAAGGTGCCCTCAGCATGACCGACCATGACATGTTCGACCCGGATCGGTGGGGCGCGAACGCGCCGCGCCTGCCGCGGCTGCCGCAGCTCCCGGAATGGCGCGGGCCGCGGGGACCGGTCCTGCGCATCGCCGCCGCCGCGTTCCTGGTGCTGGTGCTCCTGTTCACGACCTTCTACCAGGTGCCGCCGGAGGCCGTCGGCGTGGTGCTGCGTTTCGGGCGCTACGTACGGACCACCGAGCCCGGTCTGCACATGAAGGTCCCGTTCGTCGAGGACGTGACCAAGGTGCCGGTCCAGCGGCAGCTGAAGCAGGAGTTCGGCTTCCGCACCGTCGAGCCCGGCGTCCGGACGGAGTACTCCAAGGCCAACTTCAACGACGAGTCGATGATGCTCACCGGCGATCTCAACGTCGCCATCGTCGAGTGGATCGTCCAGTACCCGGGTGTCTGACCCGTATCAGTTTCTCTTCAAGGTCCGCAATCCCGAAGCGACGTTCCGGGCGATGAACGAAGCCGTCATGCGGCAGGTGGTCGGCGACCGGACCGTGACGGAGGTGCTGACGATCGGACGGCAGGAGATCGAGACGCGCGTCGAGACCGAGCTGCAGGCGATGGCCAAGCAATACGAGCTCGGCATCACGCTCGACCAGATCGTGCTGCAGGACGTCAATCCGCCGAATCCGGTCAAACCGTCGTGGGACGCCGTCAACCAGGCGCAGCAGCAGCGCGACCGGCTGATCAACGAGGCCCGCGCCGAATACAACAAGGTCGTGCCCCGAGCCAAGGGTGAGGCCGAACAGGCGATTCTCCAGGCGCAGGGCTACGCGCTCGACCGCGTCAACCGGGCGCAGGGCGACAGCGCCCGCTTCAAGTCCGTCTACGAATCGTACCGCAAGGCGCCGGAGGTGACGCGGCGCCGGATGTATCTCGAAACGATGGAGCGCGTGCTGCCGAACCTCGGCGGCAAGGTGTTCCTCGACAAGGACGCCAAGGGCATTCTGCCGCTGCTGCCGCTGCAGCAGATGATGGGCGAACCCGCAGCCGGAGGTGGACGATGAACCACCGCGCCATCATCACGCTCGTCGCCGCGTTCGCGGCGCTGGTCCTGTTCAACAGCGCGTATTACCAGGTCAGCGAGAGCTCGCAGGTGATCGTCACCCAGTTCGGCGATCCGATCGGCGAGCCGGTGACGACGCCGGGCCTGCATATGAAGGTGCCCTTCATCCAGCGGGCCAACTATTTCGACAAGCGCTTCCTCGAATGGGACGGCAGCCCGAACCAGGTGCCGACCAAGGACAAGCGCTTCATCTGGGTCGACACCTACGCCCGCTGGCGGATCGTCGATCCGCTGAAGTTCTTCCAGCGCCTCCGCGACGAGCGCGGCGCGCAATCGCGGCTCGACGACATTCTCGACGGCGAGACGCGCAACTCGGTGGCGCGCTACAACCTCATCGAGCTGGTCCGCAACACCAACCGGACGCGCGCCGAGGTCGCGATCGAGTCGGACGAAGAGAGCGCCATCCTCGAGCCGATCCAGCAGGGCCGCGCCGCCATCGAGCGCGAAATTCTCGAGCGCGCCTCGTCGCGTATGGCCAACCTCGGCATCGAACTGCTCGACCTCCGGCTGATGCGCCTGAACTACGTCGAGCAGGTCCAGAAGGACGTCTTCGCCCGGATGATCGCCGAGCGGAACCGCGTCGCGGAGCTGTTCCGCTCGGAGGGCGAAGGCGAGGCGGCGCGGATTCGCGGCGAGCGCGAGCGCGAGCTGAAACGCATCCAGTCCGAGGCCTACCGCTCCGCCGAGGAGCTGCGCGGCAAGGCCGACGCCGAGGCGACCACCATTTACGCCGATGCCCACGGCCGCGACGCCGACTTCTACGCTTTCTCGAAGTCGCTCGAGACCTACGAGCGGACGATGGACGCGAAGACCGTGTTCATTCTCGGCACCGACAGCGAGCTGCTCAAGTTCATGGTCAAGCCGCGGTAGCGGCGCACCGCTACAGCGGCTTCAGGTAGCGAATCGTGTCGGGACGGAAGCCGGCGTGCTCGTAGACGTCGCGGGCGTGCTGGTTGGCCGCGAACACGTTCAGCGTCAGCACCGGGTAGCGCCGCCGCCGCGCCCAGGCTTCGGCGGCCCGGATCAGGGCGCCGCCGACTCCCAGCCCTTCGGCCGCCGCCGCGACCGCGAGAATGCCCAGATGGCCGTGCCACTCGTGGGTGAAATAGTCCCGTGCCTCCTCGAGCAGCGCAAAGCCCAGCGGCGCGCCGTCCGGCCCTTCGGCGATGAGCAGCGCCGAGGCAGGATCCGGGGCGTCGAAGACGTCGCGCAGCGTCCGCGCCTCTCCTTCGACGACGTCGGCGGCCTGGCGCCACGGCGGCGGGCCGAACGCCGACAGCCGTTCGGCCGTCGCCAGCACGAACCGCCGGTCGTCGGCGCGGGCGGCGCGGACCCGGACTTTCACGGCCGGCCGCTCTCGCGGCGCCGGGAAGGCGGGTCGTCATCCACGTCGCCGGCGTCGTCCGCGTCACGCTCGCCAGGGGTCGGGCGGATGAATCCGGCCCGGCGCGGCGGCGGCATGATCGAGCCCGCACCGTGCACCGACTGCCAGAGAATCTCGTTCAGCGCCAGCTCGGGCGCCCGGTCCGCCTCCCGCATGTTCATTTGGCGCGACGCCGCCGCTCCGGGGGCGTCCCAGTCGTTTCGCTCGTCGAGCGCCACGCGGGCCGGCAGCGCCGCGAATGGCGCCAGATCGGGCGCCGGCTGGAAGGCGTTGTACATCGGCCGCGCCGCGGCGTCGTACTGGCTCATCGGCGGCAGGCCGAGAATGAGCTCGATCGTCCGCAGGACGCCGGACGTGGTGTAGAGCGTGCTGTCGACGGCGCGCCGGCGCGTGAACGGACTGATGCTCAACAGCACAGAGCGATGCGCGTCGATGTGATCGGGGCCGTTCTGCGCGTCGTCCTCGAGCACGAAGATCGCGGACTCTTTCCAGTAGCGGCTGTGCGACACCGCCTCGACGATTTGCCCGAGCGCCAGGTCGTTGTCGGCGACCATCGCCCGCGGCGTGCGCGTCCCGGCCGTCGTCCCGCTGGTGTGGTCGTTGCCGAGGCGGATGATCGACAGGCGCGGCAGGTTGCCGTTGCGCTCGAAGGTGCGGAACTCCTCCAGCCAGATCGCGGCGCGCTCGACGTCGGGGATCGAGAGCTCGAACGGCGGGTACGAGGGATGGACCAGCCCCTCGAGGCCGGGCACGGTGGCGTGCACCTCCCCGCCTTTCCTGGCCCAGGCGGCGAATTCACCATAGCTGCGAACGCTGATCCCCGCCCGTTTGGCGAAGTCCCACAGATACCCGAGCGGCGGCGCCGAGAAGTTGCCGTACTCGCCGCGCAGCTTGTAGCCCCCCTCGCTCAGGTAAGGCGTACCGCGGCCGCCGTAGTTGGTCGGCCAGAGCTTCTCGGCGACATCGGTCGCGTAGGCGCCCATCGAAAAGGCGTGGCCGTCGTAGCTGACCTCGGCATCGACGTAGAAGTTGTCGAAGAGCGTGAACTCGCGCGCCAGGGCGTGGGCGTTCGGCGTCACCGCTTCGCCGAAGAGCGTCAGCGACGGATCGCCGTCGCCGCGCCCGCAGGTCGCCGAGCACCTGATCGTAGGTGCGATTCTCGCGAACGATGTAGAAAACGTGGCGGATCGGCGACGTCCCGCCGACCCGCCGCGGGATCGGGCTGGCCACCGGGGCGTCCGGCGGCGCCAGCCGTCCGGCAGCGGTGTACGGCGTCAGCGCGTAGACGCGCCGCGTCATGGCGGCCAGCTGCCCGGCATCGGGAACGGGAATGATCGACAGCGCCCCCTGGAGCATGCTGCCCGTGTACTGCCCGTCCATCCGGACGCCGCCCGGCTGCGGGCCGCGGAGGTTGCGGTCGCTCGTCAGCCCCTTGCCGTCGAGGACGAAGATCCGGCTCGCATCCCGGGCGTAAAGGACCGACGTCGGGTACCACCCGACCGGCGATCCAGCCGGACACCTGACTCTTTCCGGCCGTCCTGACGTCCACCACCGCCACCGTGTTGTTGTCGGCGTTGGCGACGAGCAGAGTGCTGCCGTCCGGAGACAGCGCCAGGCTGTTCGGCGTCGTCCCGACCGGCGCGTCGGGATAGAGCGCGGTCGAGATCTGCTCGACCGCGGTGCGGCTGGCAAGGTCGATCACCCAGACCGCATTGGTATTGGCGCAGGCGACGAAGAGGCGCGCGCCGTCGGCCGAGAGCTGCATCGCGTTCGGATGGCCGCCCACCGCCACCTCGCCGAGCGGCGCCAGCGTATCGGCGGCAAACATCAGGACCTTCGCGCCGCCCCACAGCGAGACGAACAGCGTGCGGCCGTCCTTCGACAGGAGGCAGGTATAGGGCTCGGCCTCGAGCGTCGCCTTGGCGACCTCCTGGCGCGTGCCGAGGTCGATGGCGCTGACCGCCTGGCCGAAGACGTGCGTGGCATAGAGGCGCTTGCCGTCGGCGGCAATCGCCAGCCCGCCGATGAACCCGGCGTTGAGGAACTCGCCGCCGGTGCGGCGCTCCGGGGAGCCGAGCGCGATCGTGCCGGCCTCCTTGAGCTTGCCCTCCTCGAAGGTGAACTCGTGAATCGTATTCTCGGCGGCCCCGGCCGAGTAGAGCCGCGTGCCGTCGGGATGCCACGCCAGCCCGAGCCAGGCGTGGTCCACCGCCGTCCGGCCGATCACCTGCGCGGTCTTCGTGTCGAACACCGTCAAGGTCGGCTTCGTCCAGCCGTTGTTCGTGATGACGATGAACCGGCCGTCGGGGGAAGGGCTCATGTTGAGCGGCAGGTCACCGACCTGCAGATGATGTCCGGCGGGGTCGATGCGCCAGCCGTTCGGCAGCAGGGTTTCACCGCCGCGCTGGCGTCCGGGCCGGGGAGCCGGAACGGCGCCAGGCTGTGCGTAGGACCCGACGATGGCGGCGACAGAGGTCGCGAACACGACCAGCAGGACGGCGCCGCGGTGGCGGGGGTCAATGGCCATATCGCGCGGATTATATGGCGTCCGGGGGCATTCAGCGGATCAGTGGCGGATCTTTACTTCGAACAGGCGCGGCCACAGTTTGCCGGTCACGAACAGCCGGTCGCGCACGGCGTCGTAGGCGATGCCGTTCATGACGTCCACGCCGGCGGCATCCCGCGGGCTGAGCAGCCCCGAGAAATCAATCCAGCCGAGAACGCGTCCGGTGACGGGGTCGATGCGCACCACTTTTTCCGTCTGCCAGACGTTGGCCAGGATCTCTCCCTTGACGAACTCGAGCTCGTTCAGCTGCGCGACCGGCGTCCGGCCGTCGCGAACCTGGACCCGGCCGGTCTCCCGCTGCGTCGCCGGATCGAGAAAGCGGAGCCACGACGAGCCGTCGCTCATGATCAGGCGGTGGCCGTCGTGGGTGAGGCCCCAGCCCTCGCCTGAATAGGTGAAGGTGCCGATCTTCTCGAGCGATTCCCGGTCGTAGATGAAACCCACCTCCGATTGCCAGGTGAGCTCGAAGATGCGGTCGCGCCAGACGGCGATTCCTTCACCGAAGTAGTGCTCCGGCACCTTCCGGATCTGCAGCACTTCGCCGTTGTCCAGTTTGACCTTCCGGACGCTCGATCGGCCGTTCAGGCCGGTCGCTTCATAGAGCACCCCGTCGGCGATGGTCAGGCCCTGGGTGAAGGCCTCGGGATCGTGGGGATAGACGTGAACGACCTCGTAGCCCGCGGTGGGAGCGCCGGACGGCTGTCCGGTGGCCGGCGGCGCCGCGCCGAGCGCCGCCAGGGCGATCCAGATCGCGAGCAGCCGCGGCCCGGTCGCCGCCCGGGCCTTGCTGACGCGGTCCAGCCGAGGTGTCATTTGAAGAGGTCGTCGAACGCCGATCGGGCGCTGGCTGCCGGCGCCGAGCGCGTTTCGCGCTCGACCGTCGTCCGCGGCTCGAACAGGGTGCAGGAGTTGCGGGTATCCTTCGGCGACACCCGGACCGGAATGCTCTGCTGGCACTCGAAGCTGGCGCCGGTATCGAAGCTGACGCACTGCGCGCAGGCGTGCAGGTCGGCGCCGCACCGCGCGCAGCGGCCGTCTTCGGCCGACGCCTGCGCCACCGTCAGCTCGTGGCCGCAGCCGCGGCAGCGCACCACCTCCCGGAAGCCGGGCATCTGGAAGGTCTTGGGCGCCCCCGACGGCGTCTGCCCCCGGGGGGCATGCTCGCGCGGCGCCGCCGGCGCCGGCGCCGGCCGGTCCTGCCGCGGTCCCCGCGGCTCGTCCTGATAGCCGCGCTGGCGGTACTTTCTGTCGGACATGTAAGGATCGATTATAACGCCGCTGAACCTCGCCGCTCCATTGCCCGTCTAACCGCTGCAGGAGATGCCAGCCATGAGAATCGCGCCAGGCCGCCTGCGCTTCGCCCACCTTGTACTACCCGTCCTCTTCGCCTCGGTCTCCGCCTGCGACATCGCCATGGCGGATTACAGCCAGAAGGCGACCGCCGACTGGCGCAAGACGTGGGACCTCCAGCCCGGCGGACGCGTCGAAATCCGGAACGTCAACGGCAAGATCGACGTTCAGCCCTCGACCGGCAGCGTCGTCGAAGTGGTCGCGCACAAGACGGCGAGCGCGGGCTCGGCGGAAGCGGCGCAGGACGCGCTCGGGCGCATCGAGATTGCGGAAGAGGCCTCGAACCGCGGCATCAGGCTGGAGACGAGGGCCCAGAAGCCGGCCGGCGGGGTGTTCGGCCGCGCCAATCAGCAGGTGAACTACGTGGTCAGGCTGCCGGCCGGCACCGAAGTGGTGATGCGCACGGTGAACGGCGGAATCACGCTGGAAGGCCTGACCGGGCGGATCGAGGCCGAGACCACCAACGGCGGCGTCACGGCGCGCGACATCTCAGGAGCGATCAGCGCCAGTACCACCAACGGCGGCGTCGAGGTGGACGTCGCCCGGCTGGCGGAGAGCGGCGTCACGCTGTCGTGCACGAACGGCGGGATCAAGCTGCGGCTGCCGTCCGACGCCAAGGCGACCATCTCGGCGCGCGTCACCAACGGCGGGGTTTCTACCGACGGCCTGTCGCTCGACAAGGGCGCGGACAGCAGCCGGCGCCGGCTGGAGGCACGCCTCAATGGCGGCGGCGCGCCGGTCCGCATCGAAGGGACCAACGGCGGCATCAGCATCGCGGCCCACTGAGGTCAGCTGGCGCGGCGCTTCGTTTCCCGGGCCAGCCGCCGCTCGAGCAGACCGAGCACGGCGGCTTCGGCTTCCGACAGATCCTCCAGCGCCCGCGCCGCCCGGCGCGCCCGCTGGGCGACGGTCTGCACCATCGATCCGTCGAGGTAGGCGTCGAAGACGGCGGGGTGGATATAGCACTTCCGGCAGACCGCCTTGGTGTTGCCCAGCCGCTTCGCGACCGATTCCACCGCCTCGACGATGTTGCGCTTGGCCTGCGCCTCCGAGTCGAAGCGCTCGAAGTCGCGAAGCAGCTTGGCGGCGAGCACCGTCCCGGCCCAGGTGCGGAAGTCCTTCGAGGTGAAGTCCCGGCCGGTAATGGCCTGCAGGTAGCCATTCACATCCGCCGAGCCAATCGCCTGCCGCTTCCCCCGGGCGTCGTAATACTGGAACAGGTCGTAGCCGGGAATATCCCGGCAGGCCTTGACGATTCGGGCAAGCCGCCGATCGGCAAGGTCGATCTCGTGCTCGACGCCGCTCTTGCCCCTGAAGCAGAACCGCACCCGCCCGCCGTTGATGGCGACATGCCCGTCGCGCATCGTCGTCAGCCCGAACGAGCGGTTCTGCCTGGCGTACTCGTCGTTGCCGACCCGGATGAGCGTCTTCTCGAGGAGCTGGACGACCGCGGCAAGGACCTTCTCACGCGAGAGACCGGGCCGGCCGAGATCGGTCGAGGTCCGGCGGCGAATGGCGCGAAGCGCCCGCGCGAAGGCGATCATGCGGTAGTACTTCGTCTCGTCGCGGACCTCGCGCCAGCGCGGGTGGTAGCGATACTGCTTGCGGCCGCGCGCGTCGCGGCCGGTCGCCTGGAGATGGCCGCGCGGTTCGAGCGTGATCCAGACATCGGTCCAGGCCGGGGGAATGACGAGGCTGCGAATCCGCGCGAGGTGCTCGGGATTACGCACCACGCGGCCGTCCG
Source organism: uncultured Acidobacteriota bacterium (assembly GCA_963750475.1). Classification (GTDB taxonomy): domain Bacteria; phylum Acidobacteriota; class Vicinamibacteria; order Vicinamibacterales; family 2-12-FULL-66-21; genus JALZOC01. The sequence continues at coordinate 2,217,805 of CAVVQQ010000002.1, read as the reverse complement.
GCCCGGTGAACCGGACCGTCCGGCCGCGCTGAACGCGCCGGATCCCGGGCGCGGTATCGACGGTGTAGCGCAGGCCGGCCTCCCGTGCGGACGTTTCCGGATCCGGCCGAGTAGCGTCGAGATCCGCCGCCGTCGGCATGGTAGGATCCGACCGGCGTCCCCGAAGAGGTGTCCGTTTCATGCAATGCCCGTCCTGCCGCTCGGCCCGCGTCTACCCGTCACAGCCGCGCGGCCTGGAACGGCTGCGGCGGCTGGTAAGCGACAAACAGCCGTACCGCTGCCACCAGTGCGGATGGCGGCAGTGGCGCGACGTCGAGCTCCATCCCGACAGCCCTGACGTCGACCCCGATGATCTCCGGACCGGCCGAGCCCCCAAGCCTGTTTCCGCGAACGACCTCGATCAAATCGACATCCCACCTGACGACCGCTCGTAGCAAAAGGCGGACCGTCAGCGGAACGCAGGGGTCCAGTCCGGGTCGAACTGCGTGCCGAGCATGAGCCGCAGGACCGCGTCGTAGCTCTCGATGCCCTCTTTGACCCGGTTCGCCCGCAGGTAGCCGTCGTAGACGTCGCGGGCCGCCTGGCGCACCACCGGCGACGACCGCTGATAGCGCGCCGCCATGGCGCGGAGGTCGGCCGCCGGCCCCGCGGCCAGCCGTATCAGCCCGGCCCGGCGTTCTCGCGGCAGCCGGCGCAGCGACTGCTCGTATGACGCCAGCCAGCCGCTGTACTGGGCCAGCGCATCCCCGTCAAGGCAGGTCAGCCAGGCCACGAAGTTGGCCTCGGACTCGTCGGCATATCCCGCCAGATGCGCCCACTCGTGGGCGACGACGAACGGCCGTTCGACGTCGAGCACATCCGGATTGACGATGATCTCGAGGAAGAACGGATCCGTCATCCCGTCGATCGCCGCATGCCGGAAATAGAGCGTCAGCAGGGATGATTTCGGCAGGCCGGGAACTGTGCCCGGCGATCCGCGGAGCTTTCGGAGCGACGACGCAAACGGGGGCGCCAGAGCGTCCGGCATCCACGGACGCGCGTGCGCCGCCGCGAAGCCGGCGTTCAGGGCGGCCGCCGACCGATCGGCCAGGCGCGCGGCGGCGTCGAGCGTCACGCGCGCGCTGTCGTATGCAAGCTTGCGCTCGAGCGGCACCCGCCGGTAGTTCAGCCCCCACATCAGGAGGAACAGCAGGTAGCCGGCGGCCGCGGCTGTGACGATCGTTCCCGCCGTGCGGCGGAGCGCGCCGCGCCAGCCGGCCCGGCCAATCCGCTGCACCAGCAGCGCCAGCGCCGCGGCAAGGCCTGTGGCGGCGGCGACGTCGAGCATCGCCACCGGCAGCAGATTGACGACCGGGGTGATCGTCTGCTGGATCCGCGGATACAGGCCGGACGAGTACCAGCGTTCGACAAGCTCCGGGTTGACCGGGATGAATGCGGCCGCCAGCGCCGTCAACGCCAGCGCGAGGCGGACTTTCACGACGATTCGCCACGATCCGGTGTGCCGGTGATCAGCCGGATGGCCCGCTGGTAGCTGAAGTAGGCCCACGCCCACTGGACCAGCACGACGAGGCGGTTCCTGAAGCCGATGAGGTTCAGGATGTGGACGAACAGCCACGCCAGCCACGCCACCAAACCGTTCAGCCGCAGCCAGCCGAAATCGGCAATCGCGAAGGCGCGGCCGACGGTGGCCATGTTGCCGAGGTCGAGGTATGCGAACGGCTTGCGGCTCTCGCCCGCCAGGGTGCGTCTGATGTTCCTGGCCGCGTGGCGTCCGGTCTGAATCGCCACCTGCGCGACCCCCGGCAATGGCCGGCCGTCCGGACCGGCGATCGACGCCAGATCCCCGACGACGAACACCTCCTCGTGGCCCGGGACGGTCAGGTCCGCACCGACAATGACGCGGCCGGCGCGATCGAGCGGCACGCCGAGACTCGCGCCGATCGGCGACGCCGCGACTCCGGCGGCCCAGACAATCGTCGCCGCCTCGATCGTCTCCCGGTCTGTGGTCACCCGCCGCTCCGCGATGCCGGTGACCACCGAGCCGGTGCGCACTTCGACGCCGAGGCTGGCGAGGTGGGCCTCGGCCGCCTTGCGCAGCGACTCCGGAAATGTCGTCAGCAGCGCCGGCCCCCCCTCCATCAGGATGACGCGGGCCGACTTGGGATCGAAACGGCGGAAGTCGAGCGTCAGCGACTGCCGCGAGATTTCGGCCAGCGCGCCGGCCAGTTCGACGCCGGTCGGGCCGCCGCCGATGACGACGAACGTCAGCAGCGGCGCGCGCCGTGCGGGGTCCGGCTCGCGCTCGGCGTGCTCGAAGGCCAGCAGCACGCGCCGCCGGATTTCGAGGGCGTCTTCAAGCGTCTTCAAGCCGGGTGCGAGCGTCCGCCACTCGTCGTGGCCGAAGTAGGTGTGGGTCGCGCCGGTCGCCAGAATCAGATAGTCATAGCCGAGCTCGCCGTCCGAGAGGTGCACCACACGGCGGGCCAGGTCGACACCTGTCAGGTCGGCGAGCTGCACCTCGACGTTCGCCTGCCTGCGCAGAATCCACCGGATCGGTGAGGCGATGTCCCCCGGCGAAAGGGCGGCCGTCGCCACCTGATAGAGCAGCGGCTGGAACACGTGGTGGTTACGGCGGTCCAGGAGTGTGACGCGAAGGGGCGCACTGCGCAGCGCCCGGGCGGCGTACAACCCGGCGAACCCGCCGCCGGCGATCACGATATGCGGAATCACGAGTGGATTCTACCGCGCGCTCCGGCTCCGCGCCGGAACGCGCCTTGCACCTATCACAGCATGACGATTACCAATCGCATGGCGCGGTGGGGCGGCGCCCGGCTCTCCCGTCGCATGGCACGGTCGCTCCCCTGGGTGGGCGCGGTCATCGCGGTCGCCACGGTGGCCTCGACGATTCGCCGCAAGGGGGTCATCAGCGGCACCCTCGACACGGGCCTGAACGCCGTGCCTTTCGTCGGAGCCGCGAAGAACGCCGTCGAGCTCATGCGCGGGCGGGACTTCTTCCCGGACCGCTTCGGCCCGGGCACACGCCGCGCCCGGCCGGCCTATCGGACCGTTCCCGCCACGACAGCGTCTCGAGGCTGAGAAAGACGCCGCGCTCCGAGCGCGGCGTCATGGCGAGCTCCTTGCTCTTATTCCTTCAGGAGGTGCCGACTCATGGATAAAGACGACCACACACCCGAGCGCCAGGGAGACATTCTCGGCCTTGGCGGTGAGATCAAGAAATCACCGGCCGACCACGTCGACAGCGGCAAGCCAGGCTCGGTGCATGGCGGGACGCTGACCGAAGGCGACGGCATCGAGGTGCTGCCGAAGTCGCATGGCAGCGGTCAGACCAGCATCGACATGGGAAGCGGCGGGACGGGGACCGACCTGGAATAAATATCCGGCCGGCTTTTTTCGTACAATCGCCGCATGCAGCCTCTGCGTGCGGCGATTGTCGTGCTCGCGCTCGTCGCTTCCGGCCAGGACGCCCCGCCGCGCGAGCCTGGTCCCTTCCGGCCATCGGACCTGGTCGAGATCCAGCTCCTCGAGCCGACCCTCCGGCTCGATATCCGTTACGCCACGTCGGACAATTTCTCCGGACGCGCCGTCTACCCGGAAGCGCGCGCCTTCCTGCAGCGTCCGGCAGCCGAAGCGGTGGTGCGCGCGCACCGGGCGCTCGGCGCCGCCGGCTATGGCCTGCTGATCTTTGACGGCTACCGTCCGTGGCGGATCACCAAGCTGTTCTGGGACGTCACCCCTCCCTCCCGGCGCGAGTTCGTCGCCGACCCGGCGCGCGGCTCGAAACACAACCGCGGCTGCGCCGTCGACCTGTCGCTCTACGACCTCTCCTCGGGCCTCGAGGTGCGGATGCCGAGCGAGTACGACGAAATGTCGCCGCGCGCCTACCCCACCTACGACGGCGGCACCCCGTCGGCGCGCGCCCGCCGCGACCTGCTTCGGGCGGCGATGGAGCACGAAGGCTTCACCGTCGAGCCCAACGAGTGGTGGCATTTCAACTACAAGGACTGGCAGGCCTATCCGATCCTCGACATTCCCTTCAGTGAAATCGGGACGGCCCCGCCGCGCTGATCGGCGTGCGATAATCGCCAATGCCCCGCACCACAACAGCTGCCGCCCCTGCCGATGACACCTGGGGCCGATCCACTGTCCGCACCGCGTGTCCGCTCGACTGCCCTGACTCCTGCACGCTCGACGTCACCGTCGAGCGCGGCCGGGTCGTCAACATCGACGGCGGCCATGCCAATCCTGTCGACACAGGGGTTCATCTGCGGCAAGGTACGGCGCTTCGCCGAGCGCCTCTACGGCGAGGATCGCCTGCTCTACCCGGCGATTCGCAAGGGCCCGAAGGGCCAGGGCACGTTCGTCGCGGGTCACGTGGGACGAGGCCCTGGAGCACATCGCCGGCCGGATGCTCGAGATCCGCGACCGCGTCGGCGCCGAGGCGATCCTGCCCTTCTGCTACGGCGGGTCGAACGGTCTGCTCACCCAGGACACCGACCGACGCCACGCTGTTCCGCGGCTTCGGCACGTCGCGCCTGGCCCGCACCGTCTGCGCCGCGCCGACCGGCGCCGCCAACCAGGCGCTCTACGGCAAGATGCCGGGCGTGACGTATGAGGACTACGTCCACGCGCGGCTGATCGTGCTGTGGGGCGTGAACCCCTCGGCCTCCGGCATCCATCTCATCCCGTACATCAAGGACGCCCGCAAGCACGGCGCGCAGCTCGTCGTCGTCGATCCCCGCGCCACGGCGCTGGCCCGCCAGGCCGATCTGCACATCGCCCCGCGTCCGGGCACCGACCTGCCGCTCGCGCTGGCGCTCCATCGCGCCCTGTTCGAAAGCGGCGCCGCCGACGAGGCCTTCCTGCAGCAGCACGCGCACGGCGCCGCAGGCGCTTCGCGAACGAGCCGCATGCCTGGACCATCGAACGCGCCGCCGACGTCTGCGGGCGTCGCCCGCGGCCGACCTCGCCCGCTTCGCGGACCTGTACGCGGTCGGCCTCTCCCGCGCTCATCCGCTGCGGCTGGGGGCTCGAGCGCAATCGCAACGGCGGCAGCGCCGCCGCCGCCGTCCTGGCGCTGCCGGCGGTGGCGGGCAAGTTCGGCGTCCGCGGCGGCGGCTATCTCGATGAGCAACTCGGCGAGCGTTCGGCATCAAGGCGGCGGCCTGGATGGACGAGACCCCCGAGCCGCGCACCCGGCTGGTCAACATGAACCACCTCGGGCGCGCCCTGCTCGAGTTCACGCGATCCGCCGGTCGAGATGCTGTTCGTCTACAACTGCAACCCGCTGGCGACGATGCCGGATCAGAACCGGGTGCTGGAAGGCCTGCAAGCGCGAGGACCTGTTCACGGTGGTCTTCGAACAGGTGTTCACCGACACGGCCCGCTACGCCGACGTGATCCTCCCGGCGACGACATTCCTCGAGAACTACGACATCGCCAAGGGCTACGGCCCGATCAGTCTGCAGCTGGTCAAACCGGTCATCGAGCCATGCGGCGAGGCGCGGCCCAACGCCGAGGTGTTCTCCGCGCTGGCGGCCCGGCTCGGACTCGGGGACGCCGAGGAGGAAGTCGACACGCTGCTCCGCGTCACCAGCCGGCTGCCGCCCGACGTCGCCGCGAGCCTGCTGCACGAGGGCGCCGCGACGCCGCCGTACGACGGCGCGCCGGTGCAGTTCGTGGATGTCTTTCCGCTCACGCCGGATCACCAGGATCGATCTGTTTCCGGAGGCGCTGGACAGGAGCGCGCCGGCCGGACTCTACGGCTATCAGTCCGATCCGGAGACCGATCAGTTCCCGCTGGCGCTGATCTCGCCGGCCAGCGAGAAGACGATCTCGTCGACGCTCGGCGAGCTGCGCGAGCGCGCCGGCGGTCCTGCAGATGCACCCGGCCGACGCGGCGGCGCGCGGCCTGGCCACCGACGACCCGGTACGCGTGTTCAACGACGCTCGGCGAAGTGCACTGCCCGGTCGCGCTCAATCCGGATCTTCGACCCGGGCACGGTCGCGCTGCCGAAAGGGCTGTGGCGGAAGAGCACGTTACAACGGCTCGACGTCCAACGCCCTGGTCCCCGACACGCTGACCGACCTCGGCGCCGGCGCCTGCTTCAACGACGCGCGCGTGCAGGTCGCGCTGCTCGGCCGGCACTAGCCGATCCCGGCGCGGGGCCGGCCGAACAAGTCGCTCAGTAGCTGAAAAAGAAGATCAGATCGATCCCGGCGCGCTCGACGCGGCGCTGGTTGATGCGGTTGGCGGAGCCGCTCGTCTCCGGCGACGCGCTGGTCTGCAGGCGCAGGAAGCGCGCCAGCTGGTACTCGAGCTGCACCTCGGTGGTGTTGCGGTCGCCGAACTGCTGGCGCAGCCTGACAAAAGCGCGATCGCCGAGCTGCTGTCCGAGCGTCACCCCCGCCCCCAAATCGCCGCTATCCGTTGTCGTGGTGATCTCGAACAGATCGAGGTCGAGCGCCCTGCCGATCGACTCGCCGAGCGGCGCGGCGATGAAGCCGGTCGCGATCCCCCCGGCCGTGGCCGCGAGCGACGACCGCTCCCCGGTGCCGAGCTCGTTGACCGGACGATTGAAGACGATCAGCGCCAGGATGTCGCTTTCCTCGAGCGGCGGATTGCTCGTCAGCTCGAGCTGCGGCGCCTGGACCGTGCCGGTGATGTGGACGCGCGCTTCGACCCCGGTATTCGGGATCTGCCGCGTCGCCGTGACGTCGAGGAGCGGATTGAGATCCGGCGTGCCGGTGAAACGGATCGTCCCGGCGCGGACCAGATCGAACCGCCGCCCCTGGAACTCGTAGGTCCCGCGCACCGTGGTGATCGTCCCGACCGGCGCGACCTTGCCGCCGGCGTCCTTCTTGACGCGAAGGTCGCCGCCGACGGTGATGTTGAGATTGCCGAGCGCCGTGCCGGTCGGGCCGCCGGGCCGGATGTCCTTGCCGCGCAGGACCAGATTGTCGGGAACGACGAGGCGGATGTCGAGCGCGACCGAATCAAAAGCGCCGGCCGGGGCAGGCTCCGCCGCAGCCGGCCCAGCCCCCGCCTCGGGGGTGGGACCCGCCTGCTGCGCTGACGCCAGCGCCGTCCTGGTCGCCTCCTCGGCGCTGCCGCTGCCCTCGACGCCCCGCTCCGCCGAGATGACATCCGGCATCGCGTCGACCGCATACGGGTTGTAGAACAGCTCGAGAACGCGGTCGACTTCGACGCGGCCGGCGTCGAGGCGGACGTCGCCGACGACGCGCGGCTTGCGGATCTCACCGGTGATCTTGAGCGCTGCCTGGACCTGGATGTCGCCGAGTTCGTTGTGCAGCAGCTCGAAGTTGTCGGAGGCGATGGTGACGTCGACCCCGCCGAGCTGCCGCTCGTGCACCGCCAGGTCGCCGGAGATGGTCAGCTTCTCGTTGTGATGGTCGAGGAGCTGGAACTCGCGGATCCGCACCCGATCCGGCTCCAGGTCGATTCGCGTCGTCAGACCAGAGAACGTCTGGCCGGCGGCGGCAGCGGTAAAGCCGCCGTTCTTGATGTCGACGTAACCCTGGAAGTGCGGGTCGCGCCCCGAGCCGCCGACGTGGACGTCGGCCTGGACGGTCCCGGTGACGTTGGTCAGCTGCGACGTGAAGCCGCCGACGACGCCGAGCCCGAGGGCGTTCGAGGTGATCTGCAGATCGACTTCATCCCCGGCGGTGGGCGCGACGTGGTCGGCGAGCGGGCTCGCCTCGAACAGCGTCGTCGGCACGCTCCCCTTGGCCGTGATCTGCTCGGTCGGCGACTGCTGCAGCACCGCGTCCAGCCCGATCCGGGCGCCGGTGTAGTCGACCTTCACGTTCAGCGAGTCGTAGTGATAGGTCTGGAAGCCGCCGTTGTTGATCGCCAGCGTTCCGCTCACCTTCGGCGCGGCCGTCGACCCGGAAATCGTCGCGTCGGCGTTCAGCCGGCCGGTGAAGCCGCGGTCCTGGAGCGCCAGCGTCTGGAGCTGCTGCAGGTCGACGTTGCGGGCGTGGACCTCGATCGCCTCCGCCTCCGGCTTGTCGCCGATCGCAATCGCGCCGCTGACGTCGAGCGACTGGTCGGCGCTGACCAGGCGGACGCCGCTGAACTGGACCCGCGTGCCCGCATAGTTGATCGTCGCCTCGCTGCCCGGAGCGGTGCGCCACTCGACCCCCTGCGTGCGGACCGCGAAATCGGGAAGATGCACCTCCTGATGATCGGGGTGGAGCAGCACCTGGCCGGTCGCGTCCAGCTCCCGCGTCTTCTCCTGGACGTGCGTCTTGAAGTCCAGGCGGTGCTGATCGTAGGTCGTGGTCGCCGTGACGGCATTGATCTCCATGCCGCCGGCCTTGATGAAGGTGGCGTCACTGGTCGCCTGAACGTGGGCGTCGGCAAACCGCAGATCCGGGACGGTGACGGTGTAGCGGCTGTTCAGATCCAGCGCGCTGTTGTCCTGATAGGAAAGGTCGCTGCCGTCCAGGGTCCCGTCCGCCTCGAGGCTGGAGGCGTTGCCGGTGACGGTGCCATCGAGGACGACGGATCCGCCCAGCCCGGCCTGCCCGGCCAGCCGTCCGAGCTCCGCGACGTTGATGGCATCGACGTGATACTTCAGGTCCGACGCCCCGGTGCGGTCGAGGGCCAGCCGGCCGGAGGCGGTGACTTTGACGTCCGGCCCCGAGAGCGTCAGCGTCTTGAGGTCCCCGCCTGATTCGGCGTACTGCCCCTCCACGGCGGCGCTCTCGACCTTCAGCCCCCCGACCGTGGACGAGGCGAGGGTGAGCGTGCCGTTCGCGGTGACGGCCTCGGCCGTGATCGGCGCATTGATGTCCGCGATGCCGAAGCTCGCGTCCACCGTACCGGTCACCGAGCCTTCGAGAATCCTTCCGGTCGGCCAGCCGCCCGGGATCGAATCCGTCGAAGCCGCCGGTCGCGCGGCCGGTCAGCGCTCCCTTGTCGAGATGCGCGGCGAAGGTCAGTTCCGGGAGGCGCCCGCCGAGGAGCGTCGAGTCGGCGAGCCGGCCCGACGCATCGAGGACCATCAGCGCCGTGGCGGGAGCTGCCGACGGGCGGCGGCCGGGAGGTGTCCGCGGCATGCTGCCGCTGACGTCGAAGGTGCCGTTGATGTGGCTGTCGTAGGTCGCGGTGTTGAGCGCGTCGACCTCGAGCGCGCCGCCGAGGCGATGCAGATCGAGGCTGGTGACGCTGCCGGCGGCAGTATAGCTGATCGTCGACGGAGTGAGGTCGAAGGTGGCGGTGGTGCCGTCGCCGAGCGTCGCCCCTTCGACGACGGAGCGGTGCAGCGTCGCCGAGCCGTGCATGGACGGCCCCGCACCGGTGACGTGATATTCGGCCGCCGAAATCTCGGTCGCGAGCGGCGGCACGCCGGTCGAGGCCGGCAGCTTCCGCAGATCGACCCCGTCTGCCCGGCCGGCGAGGTCGAAGGACAGCGCCCGCCCCGGCGCCGGCGCGACGATGAAGCCGCGCGCGGTCGCGGTGCCGCCATAGGCGGCGGCGCCGCCGTCGAGCGTGATGCGCGGTCCGGCGAGCGTGCCGGTGACCTTGACATCGCGCGCCTCGTAGCCCGCGGCGCTGGCCCGCGGGCCATTGAAGGCGAACGTTCCGGACAGCCGATCCAGGGCGGCCCCGGCCGCCGGCTCCGACTTCAGCGTCAGGTCTACTTTGGCATGCCCGGTGATGTCGCTCTTCTGCGCCGGATCCTGGAGCAGCGGCGCGAGGTCGACCTGCGCGAGGTCGACATCGCCGCGCACCGAGACATCCGGCGCCTGCGCATCGGCGGTGACCTGGCCCTGAATCTTGCCGGCTTCGGAGGCGACGTCGAGGTTGAGCGCCAACGCCTGCAGCGGCCCCTTCGCCTTGATGTCGACCGCGGGATGAAGATCGTAGCCGGCGGCGGCCGGGACGAAGCGGCCGATCTCCGGCAGCGAGATGTTCCCGGAGGTCGTGATGTTCAAAGCTGGAGCGCTCAGGTATTTTTCGACGACGCCGTCGACCGTCAGCGACGTTTCAGCGGTCTTCAGCGTGAACTGCTGGACGTAGAGATTGTCGTCGCGCTGCGACAGCACCCCGGAGAGGTTCCCGACCGAGAGCGCCGGGGAGGACGCCTCGAAGTTGAGCTGCTCGAGCGTGACGGTGTAGTGCACCGGCTGGTACTCGAAGGCCGCCTTGATGTCGAGACCCGACACCTGCCGCGGCAGTTTCAGCGCCGGATCCTTGGTGCGGTCGTCGATCGCCACCGCGGCATCGTAGATTTCGATCGACGGCAGCGAGATCGGCCGGCCCGGCCCCTGGCGATCCGCCTCCTGCGCCGGCGATTTGATCAGCCGGGCAACGTCCCAGCCCTGCGCGTCCCGCACGATCCGCAGCACCGGCCGATCGAGCTTGATCTGATTGAGGACGATGCCCTTCGCGGCGATTTCGAACACGCTGTAATCGAGCTCGACAGACTTGACGGCAATCATCCGCTGGCCCGAGACGTCGACCGCGACATCGGTGAGGTCGACGCCGAACAGCAGGTTGCCGCCGAGACCGCCGATCGACTGAGATCGCCGTTCAGGGTACTGCTTCGATTCGCGGACGACATAGCGTCGCAGCCAGTCCTTGAACCACGGCGTCTGCGACACGATCAGGGCGAGCGCGATCACCCCGACCATGAGCGTGCCGACGAGGGCGACCACCTGCAGCACCCGGCGGATGGCGTGCAGCGCTCCCCGCCGTGGCGGTGGCGCGCCTCGATCGGGGACGTGGGCGTATCGGATTCGTCTGGTCTGCCGAGCATGTCGTCTCTCGCCGCCTAGAAAGCCTGGCCGATGCTGAAATGCAAACGGAAGCGGCGCGCCTGCGGCTCGCCGTTGACGAGCAGGCCGGGGATCGGATTGAGCTGGTAGCCGAGGTCGGCGCGGATCGGGCCGATCGGCGTCTGATAGCGGAGCCCGGGCCCGACGTCGTAGCGCAGATCGTTGACGTTGAAGTCCCAGGGTTTCGTCCAGACGTTGCCGCCGTCGAGAAACAGCACGGCGCCCAGACTGCGCCACACCGGGGCACGGAGCTCGGTGGAAAAGTTCAGGAACGAGGCGCCGCCGAGCGTGAAGCCGGCGCCGCTCAACGGCGACACTTCGAATCGGCCCCAGCCCCGCAAGTTGGTCGCGCCGCCGAGGAAATAGCGCTTGAAAAAGGGCACGCCGCTTTCCTGTGCGCCGAAAGCCATCGATCGAGCCGAGCCGCGCCTGGGCGGCCGCGACGATCGGGCCGAGCGACTTGAAGTAGCGTCCCTCGGTCGTGACCTCGTAGTAATCGTAGGTCCCCGCCAGCCATTTGCCGGCCTGCTCCAGATGCACCGACGCGACATAGCCCTGCTTGGCGTCGAGCAGGTTGCTGGTCGTGTTCCGGCCGCCGTCGATCGCGACGGCGCGAGCGCGTGCCGCCCGGCCGGTGCCGGTGCGCGGGTCGAGGCCGAGGGAGATCAGGACGCTTCGTTCCTTGAGATCGGTGAGGGCTTCATCGGCGATCGAGTAGCGCTCGAACTCGTTGATGTAGGTCAGCGACAGACTCGTCGCCGGGCGCGATCGGAGCACCGGTCCGCCCCCCTGGCGGAACTGCCGCGTGATGGTGGCGCGGCCGCCGTTGGTATCGAGCGTGAACGCCGGCTCGGCCGCATGCCAGGACTGGCCCGTGAGCGCGAGGTTGTAGCGCGGACCGAAGAAGTACGGCTCCTTGAAATTGAGCCGCACGCCGCGGTCGAGGGCCGAATAGCGCGCCACCACCCCCGCGGTGCGGGCGCCGCCGAGGAAGTTCACATGGCGCCAGTCGACCTGGGCCCGCGCCCTTTTCCTCGCTCCCGTAGCCGACGCCGAAGTTGACCTTCTGGTGCTTCCCCTCCGTCACCGTGACGCGGGTCGGGATCTCGGCCGGCTTGTCCTCGGTCCGGACCGGCTCGACGTTGGCGAACTCGAACAGCTCCGGGCCGTAGAGCCTGCGCTGGCTCTCGCGGAGCGCGCTCTGGCGGAACGCACCGCCGGGCCGGTAGGTGAGCTGCCGGCGGATCGACGCTGTCGCTGACGCTGGCGTTGCCGACGATTTCGATCGGGCCGAAGGTCGAGAGCGGGCCGGGCTCCGCCGAGAGCGTCACCACCCGGCTGCGCGGGGCGGTGCCGGGCGCCTCGCTGATCCGCACCGCGGCGTAGGGGTAGCCGTGATCCCTGCAGCTCGTCGAGCGCCGCCTCGCGGCTCGCCTGGATCAGCGCGCGGTCGAGCGGCTGCCCGGCCTTCTGAGCGGCAGCCCCGATTCGAGCGCGCTCCGATGCTGGGCCGGCAGCCCCTCGAATCCTTCGAACGTCACCTGCTCGACACTGGATCGGCTCCCCCTCGGCGATGTTGACCGTGACCTTCGACCGCGGTCTGATCCGGATTGAGCTTCGTGTCGAACGAGGTGACCCGCGCGTCGGGATACCCGCGGTCCTGTAGAACGCCACGATGCGCTTGAGATCCGCCTCGAACTGGTCGCGGCTGAAATAGTGCTTCTGGCCCCACGGCAGCTTCGAGCTCGCCGTGGTCGCGAGCACCGACCTCAGCTGTGCCGGGGTCACCGCGTTCGCGCCATGGAACGTGAAGCTGGTGACCTTGATGCCGCCTTCTTCCTTGCAGCCGGCCGTCGCCAGCAGGAGCATCGAGAGGACGGCGTGCGTGTAAAAAGGCGTCGGTGGAACATGATCGACTACGAGGGTACCATCACAAGATATGCCATCCGTGGGCGGTGAACAAGAAAAGCCAGCGCCGCTGAAAGGAAACGGCCGGCTCGCTGCGGAGATCGGACCGTCCTGCGACGGTGGTCAGCTACTCGCGGGTGATTTCCGGCTTCCCTGCCGACACCGACAGCATGATGCCGAGGCCGACGGCCATCACCAGGCCGATGGCGATCCACGTGCCGGACATGTGGCGCAGCACACCGCCGTACCACAGCGCCGCGAGTGCGCCGAGCACGAGGATGAAGTAGCCGACGAGATACACGTTGATGAACCGCATGGCCGCCTCCTGCTCGCGCCCCGGAGAGACCATCGGCCTCCCCGGGGGCAATCGAAACGTCGCTATCGCTTCATGCGGACGACGAGGGCCGCGCGGCGGTTGAGGCGGCGCGTCTCCTCGCGCGAGTTGTCGTGCTTCGGCCGCTCCTCACCGTAGCTGACGGTGCGCAGCCGGTCGGCGCCGATGCCGCGGCTCGTCAGGTAGTCGCGCACCGCGTTGGCGCGGCGCTCGCCGAGCGCCAGGTTGTATTCGGCCGTGCCGATGTTGCAGGTGTGGCCTTCGATCTCGATGCCGCAGCTCCGGATTGTCCTGCAGGCTCTTGATCGCCTCGTCGAGCGCCCGCGTCGCTTCCGGCCGCAGCGAGTAGCGGTCGAAGTCGAAGTGCACGTCCTCGAACACGATCTCCTTGCACCGCCGGCGGATCACCTGGATCGTTGACCGACGCGCTCGCCGTGCCGCCCTTGCCGTCGGCTCACCTGCACCGTCACCTGCACGGGCCCTTCCTGCTTCGGCGCCGTCCACGGCGTCTGCCGCGCCGTCGCCGGTGTGAAGCGTCCCGGCCGGCGCGCTCCACCGATAGGTCAGCGCGTCGCCATCGGGATCGGTCGCCGTCGCCGTCACCGTCGACGTCTTGCCGACCTCCACCGTGCACGGCTCGCAGCGCGCCGCGACCGTCAGCGTGTGCTGCGGCGCCGGGGCGGCGGCGGCGGGGGCGGCGGCGGCGCCGGCGCCACATAGACCCGCACGCCGGGGTGGTAGCCGACCCGGAACTGGAAGCCCGCGCGAGTCCCCGGTCCGGTCCTCGAAGGTCGAGAAGAACTCGCTGCGGCCGTCCATGTGCAGGTTCCAGTTGATCCCGGCGCCCGCGAAGAAGCCGCTGCCCAGCCAGGTCAGCCCGAGCGTGGCGTTGACCGGCGAGTTGAGCGTCCGTCACCAGCCGCCGAGATGCTGCCGTCGTCGCCGATGAGCGGCGACGGTGCAGCGTCACCGTGTCGTCGCAGTACGCTCGCCGTGCAGCTCCGCCGTGAAGCGCAGGTGCTCCCGCGGTCGGGAACCCCGCGCCGACGCCCCAGCGCAGCCCGTTGGACAGGTCGACCCCCGACGGGTCGCCGCGGACGATGTAGCCCGCCGAACCCGGAGAGCTCGACCCGCTGGTTGATTTCCTTGCTGAGGATCGCGTCCACCGCGAAGTCCGCCTTGCCGGTGCCCGACCCCTTCGTCGTCGTCCTTCGCCGTCGGCAGCTTCACCATGCCGCGCAGCGCCAGCGCCACCGGCTGCCGCCGCCCTTCCGACAGCAGGTTGACCTTCGCGCCGAGCGACAGGTCCCCCAGCTGGTTGTCCGACCAGCCCTGCCGCACGAACGGATATTCGTTGACCACGCCGCCGGCGCGCGGCTGGCCGGCGACGAAGATCGGCCGGACGTCGCGGTCGATGCGCCGGACCACTGTCCACGCCCCGAACACTTCCGCGCGGCCGCCGAGGCCGAACCCGAACGTCACCGGCCAGTTCGAGACGTCCGTGAAGCCCTGGTTGTAGTCGAAGTTCACCCGATACGCGCTCGCCGAAACCGCTTCGGCCGGCAGCACTTCGCCGGTGGGCACGAACCACAGCCCCGTGTCCCCCGTAAACGTCGTCGTCGCCGGACGCGTCTCCTGCCCCTCGGCCGGCGTCGCCATCCGCGTCGGCTCCGCCGCCGGGGCCGCGGTGGACGTCGGTCTCTGAGGCTGCGGGTCGGACGGACTTGTTGCGCTGCCGGGCGTCTGCGCCGACGCCACCGCCGAGCGCCGCCAGCGCCACCACCACCACCACCACTACCCGTTTCACACATACGCCCACGCCTCCGTCCATCAACGCTATTCGTCCGTCGCCGGAAGCGCCGCGCACTTCACTCATCCGACTGGACGGGGCGGACATCTCATCGTCCGACGAGCCGGCCGCGCCCGCCGCGGCTGATCTGGCCCGCCCTTGCGTCCGGCCGATCGCGCTTCGTCCGAGGTCCACTCGTGGGCGGTGCCCTTCTGGTGCGCCGCCCGCCCGCCCTTGCTGGCAATCTCGCGCTGCTTCTCGGGCGACATCGAGGCGAAGCCGCGGCGTTCCTTGCGCTCGGACGCCATGCCGCTGTTCGTCACATCATTCATGTTCAGCTCTCGCTGGTGCCGGCTGGCCCGCTGGCCCGCACGACGTACGGGACCGGCTCCGGGCTCTGCCGGCGGGTCCTGGACGGGGCTGGTTCGGTTCGTCCGTCGGAGTTTCGGGCGCCTCCGGCTCGTCGCTCCGGCAAGGGGCGCTCATCTTCGTGCTGCTGCATTGGTGGCCCTCCCGTGGCCCTGCCGATCGGGACTCTGTATCAAACGGTGTGCCACGGCAGACTCGGACGGGAGAGGTCCCCCGTTCAGCAAATCACTGATTTTTCAGCGGATGTGGGGACGGAAGCGTCCGGCGAGCACTGATGAGCTGGCGGGAAACGCTACACGGCTTTACTACACATGAGCATCGCAAAGCCTCAGGTGAGCAACGCCGCGGCCGCGGGCTGCAGCCCCACGGAGAGCCTGATAGAATCAGCTGCATGAGCCCCTGCAGCCCGCCCCAGCCTCCCGCTCCCTCCGACCACACCGGCAGCCGGATGGTCTTCTGCAACAAGTTTCAGAAGGAGATGCCCGGACTGGACTCCCCGCCGTGGCCCGGCGAGCTCGGCGAACGCATCTACCAGAACATCTCCGCCGAAGCGTGGAAGCTGTGGGAAGAGCGGATGAAGATGATTCTCAACGAGTATCGTCTGATGCCGTGGCAGAAGGAAGCGCAGGAGCTCGTGAAGAAGCACATGGAGGACTTCTTCTTCGGCGAAGGCGCCGCGCTGCCTCCCGGCTACGTCCCCCAGCAGGCCAAATAGGGGGACACTCATCTTTACGGTAAGTCGCTGACGCCACAGGGACGATCGGGAAAACACCCTAGATCGCGACGACCGGCAGCGGGTTGTCGATCCGGAACTGCAGCCGGGCGTGTGAAGCCTTGAGCGCGGCGACGAGACTGTCGCGATCGAGCCCGCGCGCAAAGATGAACCCGAGGTAACTCCCCGCTTCGGGCAGCCGCTCGAGCATCTGATCGGGCTTGGCGGTGATCCGGACCTCTTCGATCCCGTCGACCTGCGCGGCCTCCGTCACCCCCTCCACGCCCCTCAGCATCCCGCGCTTCGGGATCGGAATCATCATCACCGCCGCAGGCCTGGATTCGCGCGCGTAGGTCGAGATGTCGAGTCCCACGGCGTGCCGCAGGAGCACTTCTTCGAGCGGCGCGCGCCCGCCTCCCGCACCTTCGAATTGCAGGACCCGCGCGCAGAGCCCGCCGATCGGCCGCGCCGCCGCCTCGAGCATGAAGACCCCGGAGGCGTTCACGCGGCATTCGGCATGGAGCGGCCCGTCGGTCAGGCCGAGCGCCGCGGCGGCTCGCGTCACGTGCGCGACCACCGCCGCCTGGCTGTCCGCCGACAGCTCGGACGGCGTGACGTAGATCGTTTCTTCGAAGAACGGACCGTCCAGAGGGTCCGGCTTGTCGAAGATCGCGAAGATCCGCAGCGTCCCGCGGGTCAGCACCCCTTCGATCGCGAACTCCCGCCCCGCGATGAACCCTTCGACGAGGATCCGATCCTCCAGCCCGGTGCGCGCAGCGCGCACCTCCCGGCGCGCCAGCAGCGCCCGCACCCGGGCGACCGCGGCGTGGAGCTCCGCCGCGTCGTCGGCGCGAATCACGCCGCGGCTCCCCGAGAGGCCCAGCGGTTTGACCACGCAGGGAAAGCGGATGCGGGCATCGGCTGCTCGACACCCGAGCGAGCTCGACAAACCATGGCACAGGCAGGCCCGCGGCGGCGAACCGCTCGCGCGCCAGCTGCTTCTGCGCGCTGGCCCGGGCGGCCCCGGGCGGATTGCCCGGCGAGACCGAGCGCCTGCGCCGCACGCGCCGCGAGCACGACCGGCCGATCGCCGACCGCCAGGACGCCGTCGACGGGACGCTCGCGCGCCGCCGCGACAATCGCCGCGAGCGACGCCTCTTCCTCGTGGAAGCGCACCGGGCACGGCCCGGTCGCGCCACGGATCGTCGAGATGATCGCAGCGGTCGGTGGCAAACATCAGGTCGATGCCGGCGCGTGCCGCCGCTCGCCGAACGACCGCAGCTGATAGCCGGTCGTCGTCGAGAGGATCAGCACTCTGGGCACGGCCGCGTCACTCGTCAAATCAGAGCCAACTGCTCTGCGGTCGGCTCCGCTCAACAGTACCAGGGCTCGTTCAGGTAGGGGATCGCGGCCCGCGGCAGCAGCGACGCAGGGCGCCGGATCGCGGGCGCGGCACCAGCGTGGCGGTGCGCCGCCTCCCAGATGCGGGCGAAGACCTCCCGCCGATCGGCGCTCAGCGAGCCGGCCGACGATGGCGGCGACGGCGGCGTGCAGGGCATCGACCGCCGGATCGGGATGCGCCCACGGGTAAGTGAGCGACGCCGGGTCGAAGGCCGACGTCACCGCCCGGACGTCGGGGAGCTCGAGCATGCGCGATCCCTGGGGGATGAGCAGCCGGATGGCGAGCTGGATTGGCGCGACGCTGTCGACGAGATCGAGGCGATCGATCTCCCGCAGCAGGTCGAGATAGCACGCCGGCGTCGTCCACGGCGTGAACGCGACGAAGGTCGGCGCCAGCGCCAGCCCGGTCTCGCGGCACAGCGCCACGGCGCGCTCGAAATCGGCGCGCGTGTGCCCCTTCTCGAGCCGCGCGAGCACGCCGTCGTCGACCGATTCGACCGCGCTCGTCACGAACGCGCAGCCGGTGTCGCGCAGCCGCGGCAGGTGCGCGGCATGCCGCAGCAGGTGCTCGATCTTGATCGTGACGTCGTAGGTGATGCCGGCTGAACTCGCGCGCCATCCCGGCCAGGACCGCCTCGGCGTGACGGATGCCGTTGAAGAAGTCGGGATCGCCGAAGGTGATGTGCCGCGCGCCGGCCGCCACCTGGGCGCGGACGTCGCCGAGCACGACGTCAACCGGGACGATCCGGAAGCGGCCGTCGTAGACCGGCACGATCGGACAGTGCCGGCAGCGGTGCTTGCAGCCGCGGCTCGCTTCCGTGTAGCCGGCCGCGCGCCGCTCCCCGGCGGACTGCAGGGTGGCATAGCGGGCCAGCGGCGGCAGCCCGCTGCGATCCGGCACCAGAAAGGCGAGTCTCGGCAGCTGCGCCCGGCCCGCCCCGTCGAGCCGGGCATCGGCCGCCGGCGCCGCGCTGCCGCGGGCGATCCCGACCAGATCGTCCTCGAACTCGCCGCCGAGGACGTGCGTCACGCCGCGCTCGCCGAGCAGCGCGGCGTTGAGCGGCGCGTACAAGCCGTAGGCCGCGAGCGCCGCGCCGGGGTTGAGCGCGCGCACCCGATCGATGACCGGCAGCGCCAGCCGCGTCGCCGTGTGCATGGGCAGGAAGAACGCGACCAGCGACGCGCCGCGCACCGCCGCCTCGTCCAGGCGGTCCTTGCGCGAGATCGGCACAGACGACGTCGAGCGCCGGCCGCCTTCAACCACGCCGCCGGCGACGCCAGCCCGAACGGCTGGCGCCCCATGTCGTAGGTCGAAATCAGCAGGACGTGCACCTCTCCATTGTACCTGTCGCGGCGGCCGGCATCCGGCGGGGAGCGGCCGGTCTTCCGACTACGCTATGCTGAACCCCCATGACCGACCCCACGCCCGCCGCGGCCGGCGCCACCCGGCCTTTTCAGGCCCCGCCAGACGACCTCGGCTTCTTCGGTCATCCCCGCGGGCTCTCGACGCTGTTCTTCACCGAGATGTGGGAGCGGTTCAGCTACTACGGGATGCGGGCGCTGCTGCTCCTCTACATGACGGCGCCGGTCGCCGCCGGCGGCCTCGGCTTCGATACCGCGCGCGGCGGCGCCATCTACGGGCTCTACACGTCGATGGTCTACATGACGACGCTGCCTGGCGGGTGGATCGCCGATCGGTTGATCGGCCCGCGCCGCGCGGTGCTCTACGGCGGCATCCTGATCGCGTCCGGCCACTTCTGCATGGCCTTTCCGTCGCTGTCGACTTTCTACCTCGGACTGTTCCTGATCGTCATCGGCACCGGCCTCCTCAAGGGCAACGTCAGCGTCATCGTCGGACAGCTGTACGCGCCGACCGACGTCCGGCGGGATGCCGGCTTCTCGATCTTCTACATGGGGATCAACCTCGGCGCGTTCGTCTCGCCGCTGGTGTGCGGCTACCTGGGGCAGCGCGTCGACTGGCACCTCGGCTTTGCCGCCGCCGGCGTCGGCATGGTGATCGGCATCGTCCAGTATCTGGCCGGGGCGCGGTCACTCGGCGAGGCCGGGCTGCATCCGGCGCCCGCCGCGTCGCCGGAAGCCGCGGTGCGGCTGCGGCGCACCGCGACGCGCTGGGCGATCGCCGGCAGCGTCGTGCTCGTCGCCGCCGGCGCGGCGGCGTTCGCCGGCGTCCTGCCGGTGACCGCGACCCAGGTGAGCGACGCCGCCGGTGTCTTCCTGCTGGTGCTGACGATCGGCGTTCTTCGGCTGGCTGTTCTTCGCCGGCGACTGGACGCCGGACGAGCGCCGCCGGCTCTATGTCATCGGGGTCCTCTTTCTGGGCGCGTCGCTGTTCTGGGCGGTCTTCGAGCAGGCCGGCTCGACGCTCAACCTGTTCGCCGATCGCGACACCCACAACGTCGCGCTGGGTTACACGTTTCCGAGCAGCTGGTATCCAGTCGCTCAACTCGCTCTTCATCTTCGCGCTGGCGCCCGTCTTCGCGTGGCTGTGGGTGCGGCTGGCGTCGGCGCGCCGCGAGCCGTCGAGCCCGGCCAAGTTCGCCCTCGGGCTGCTGTTTGTCGGCGCCGGGTTCGCGATTCTGATTCCGGCGGCGCGTGCTCTCCGGGCAGGGCGTACAGGTCAGCCCGCTGTGGCTGACGGTCGACGTATCTGCTGCATACCGTCGGCGAGCTGCTGCTGAGCCCGGTCGGACTGAGCGCGATGACCAGACTGGCGCCGGTGCGCATCGCCGGGCTGATGATGGGCGTGTGGTTCCTCGCCAGCTCGGTGGGCAACTACATCGGCGGCCGCGTCTCGGCCTTCTACGAGTCGTGGCCGCTGCCGAGCCTGTTCGGCGCCGTCGCGGCATTCGCGGTCGTCGGCGGGCTGCTGCTGTTTGCACTCGTGCCGCCGATCAGGAGAATGATGGAACGGGAGGGGCGCACCGCCCCCTCGCATTGAGGTCGCGGGGTTCGTATGGTGCTCGAAAAATACAAGCAGAAGCGGAACTTCACGTCGACGCCGGAGCCGGCCGGGGACGTCGGAGTGGCCGCGGCGCGCGCGAAGAAGGGTAAGCCGTCCGAGGGGCTGTTCTTCTGCGTCCAGAAGCACCTCGCCAGCCACCTCCACTACGACTTCCGGCTCGAGTTCGAGGGGGTGCTGCTGTCGTGGGCGGTGCCGAAGGGGCCATCGCTCGACCCGAAGACCCGGCGGCTGGCGATGCACGTCGAGGATCATCCGATCGAGTACGGGACGTTCGAAGGGGTCATCCCCGAAGGCTACGGCGCCGGCATCGTGATGCTCTGGGACCAGGGCACGTGGCGGCCGGAAGTCGAGGACGTCGCGGCGGCGCTGAAGAAGGGCGATCTCAAGTTCACCCTCGACGGCTTCAAGCTGAAAGGATCGTGGGTGCTGGTGCGGACCGGCGGATGGGGCTCGAAGTCCGGCAGCGGCGAGGCGCGCAGCTGGCTGCTCATCAAGCACCGCGACGACTGGGCCGGGGACGTCGACATCACCGAGTTCGCCCCGCGCAGCGTCAAGAGCGAGGGCGATTTCGAGGATATCCTGGCGGCGGATCAACCCCGACGTCTGGCAGTCGAACCGCCCGGCCAAGGGGGGTGAGGCCGGCGCGATGCTCGCGGCGATCATCGACAAGGTGGCGAAGCTGAAGGCCGGTCACGGCGCCGACGGCGAACGGCGGCACCCGCGGCGCGCCGCGCGAGAAGGCGGCCGTGCAAGGCCGCCGCGGCGCAGCGGCAGCCGCAAGACGGCGGCGAAGGGTCAGGGCTGCGAGGACGACAGCAGCGAAGCGGACGACCCGCGCCGGCGGGCGCTCGCGGGCGGGCAAATCATGAACAAGAGCGACTACATTCTGTTCAGCGGCGGCGCGCCGGGCGCCGAAGCGGAGTTCGGCGCCTGCGCCGAGCGCCACGGCATCGAGGAAGTGAACTTCACCTTCGACGGCCACATCGAGGCGCGGCGCCGCGGCGTCCGGGTCCTCAATCACGAGGAGCTGCAGGCCGGCGACGTCAGCCTCGAATACGTGTCGCGGCTGATGCACCGCCGCTACACCGACAGCCCGCTGATCCGCAAGGTCCTGCAGACGCTCTGGTATCAGGTCAATCACGGCCAGGAGATCTACGTCCTCGGCGTGATCCAGGAGGATGGCACCGTCCGCGGCGGCACCGGCTGGGGCGCGGAATTCGCCAAGCTGTGCAACAAGCCGCTGTTCGTCTTCGATCAGGAGAAGGACGGCTGGTTCGAGCTGGACCGGCGGTGCGTGGAAAGGGCTGGGCGCCTCGGCCGCCGACCATTTCGCATCCGCACTTCACCGGCACCGGCACGCGGAAAGTGCACGACAACGGCAAGCGCGCGATCGAGGATCTCTTCACCCGATCCTTCGAGCGCTGAGCGCACTCGTCGTCGTCACGTCCCGTCGGCAATTTCCGATCCGGGCCTGTTTTGACAATTGGCCTTTACGGTCAACGACTTACGCTAAAGATGAGTGTCCCCCTCGGTCAGGCGCGCTCGTCGAGGGCGACCCACCGCGCCAGCGCCGCCTCGATCTCCGCCGGCAGGGCCTCGATCCGCGCCAGCACCTCCCGGATCGCATCGGGCGGCCGGCGATAGAACGACGGCCCGGCGGCTTCGGCCTGGAGACTCGCCTGCTCCGCCTCGAGGGCGGCAATCCGCGCCGGCAGCGCCTCGAGCTCGCGTTTCTCCTGGAACGACAGCTTCTTCTTCGACGTCGCGAGCGACTTGGACGCGACCTGTGACGCGACCGCCTTCGACGCCGCGACCGCCCCCGGCCGGCGCCGGCTGGCGTAGCGGTGCGCGGCGCTGCCGCCGCGGCGCCCGCCCGCGGTAACGCTTCTGCCGCCGGCGCCTGACGATCCGACGCCGACTGGCGGAGGTAGTCCTCGTAGCCGCCGACGTACTCCGTCACGCCTCCCTGGCCGTCGAACGCCAGCGTGCTGGTCACGACATTGTCGAGGAAGATCCGGTCGTGGCTGACCAGGAGGACCGTCCCCTCGAATCCGCCGACCAGCTCCTCGAGCAGTTCCAGCGTTTCGATGTCGAGATCGTTGGTCGGCTCGTCGAGCACGAGCACGTTGGCGGGACTGCGCGAACAGCCGCGCCAGCAGCAGCCGGTTGCGCTCGCCGCCCGACAGCAGCTTGACCGGGGACTGCGCCCGCTCGCGCGGAAACAGAAAGTCCGCGAGGTAGCCGATGACGTGGCGGGCCTCGCCGTTGACGGTCACGGTGTCGTTGCCGTCGTTGACCGTGTCGGCGACGGTGCGCTCGGGATCGAGCTGCTCGCGCTGCTGGTCGTAATACGCCACCTGCAGGCGCGCGCCGTGGCGCACCTCGCCGCTGTCGGGCTCCATCTCGCCGACCAGCATCCGCAGCAGCGTCGTCTTGCCGGAGCCGTTCGGACCGATCAGGCCGACGCGATCGCCGCGCAGGATGCGCTGCGAGTAGTCGCGAATCACCGGCGCGCCGCCGAGCGCCTTGCTGACATCGTCGGCTTCGAAGACCAGCTTGCCCGAGGCCTCGCTCGCGTCCACGGCTCATGCGCACGCTGCCGGCCTGCGGCGCGCTGGTCGGCGCGCTGCTGCGCGCAGCGCCAGCAGGTCCTTGCACCCGCCCCTCGTTGCGGGTCCGCCGCGCCTTGACGCCCTGGCGCAGCCACGCTTCCTCCTTCGTCAGCTTCTTGTCGAGCCGCGCGAGCTCGCGCGCTTCGGCGCTGAGCGCAGCCGCCTTCTTCTCGAGGTACGTCGCGTAGCTGCCGGGCCACGAGGTCAGCCGCCCGCGATCGAGCTCGACGATCCGCGTGGCCAGCGCGTCGAGAAAGGCCCGGTCGTGGGTCACGAACAGCAGCGCGCCGCTGAAGCTCGCGCAGGTACTCTTCCAGCCACCGGATGGCGTCGATGTCGAGATGGTTGGTCGGCTCGTCGAGCAGCAGCAGGTCCGGTTCGGCAGACCAGCGCCTTGCCGAGCAGGGCGCGCCGCCGCCAGCCGCCCGACAGCTCGCCCATCGGCCGATCGGCCGGCAGCGACAGCCGCGAGACGATCAGCTCGACCTTCTGTTCGAGCCGCCAGCCGTCGCGCTCCTCGAGCTGGTGCTGGAGCGTCGCCGAGGCGCTCGAGCGCCGCCGCATCGTCGGCGCGCTCGGCGACCGGCGGCGGCCTGGTGGTAGTCGGCGACCAGCGTCGCCGAGGTCGCCGAGCCCGCCGGCCACCTCCTCGAACACCGTCCGGCCCGCCGACCCGGGCACCTCCTGGTCGAGCCGCGCGATGCGCAGGCCGGGCCTGCGCCAGACCGTGCCGGCGTCGGGCGGCGATCTCCCCGGAGATCACCCTCAGCAGGCTGGACTTGCCGGTGCCGTTCCGGCCGATGAGCGCAATGCGCTCGCCCGCTTCGATCCGCAGGTCGGCGCCGCCGAAAGAGCGGCAGATGGCCGTAGGCCAGACCGGATGCCGTCGAGCGTGAAGGAATCGGCAGCTAGCCAGGATGCCTCATTCGCGCGAGTACTGCCCAGACGGCCTGCGCCAGGCGGCGGCGATCGTGGCGGGCGATCTCGCCGCACCAGAACTCGCCGGTGACGACGTCGCACGTGCGCGGGCACGTCGCCGAGTGTCGAGCGGCGCTTGTGCTCGGCGCGGTAGCGGGCCAGCGTGTCCTCGCCGGGCCGGGCGGTGTTGACGACGACCACGTCGATCGGCCGCCCGATCGCGTCGCTTCCATCTGCCGCACCGCGTCGCCGGCGGTGAAGTGCCACATGCCGCGCCCTTCGGTCAGCAGGTTGGTGACGAAGATGACCGGGCCGGGCACCGGGCGATCGCCTCGCGCGCGCCGCGCACCAGGAAGATCGGCATCAGGCTGGTGTAGAAGCTGCCGGGGCCGATGATCGCGGCGTCGAAGCGCGGAATCTCCGCGGGCCGCGGCTTCGTGCAGGCGCGACCTCCGGCTCGAGCCACAGCCGGGCGATCGCGTTGCCGCTGCTCTGCCCGGCATCGACCTCGACCTCGCCGCGGGTGCTGGTGCCGTCGCCATACTCGGCGCAGATGCTGCGCCTGCTCGATGCTCACCGGCCAGACCCGGCCGGCGCACCCGAGCAGCGACCGCAGCCCGTCGACCGCCGCCAGGAAGTCGCCGCTGTACTGCTCCATCATCGACAGCAGCAGGTTGCCGCCGGTGTGGCCGCGCAGCCGCGCGTGCTCGAGCATCGGCAGCCGCGACAGCAGCACCCGCCGCGCCTCGCGCTCGTTGCGCGCCAGCGCCAGCGCGCACTTCAGCACGTCCCCCGGCGGCAGCACGCCCAGCTCGTCGCGCAGCTGCCCCGAGCTGCCGCCGCTGTCGAACATCGTCACCACGGCGTGAGCTGAGCCACGGATTGGCCTTGAGGCCGCCGAGCAGGCTGGGCAGCCCGGTGCCGCCGCCGAAGCATCCGACGTTCAGCTTGCGCAGCTGCATCAATCCATCATTATCCCACGCGCCGGTTCGCGGCCGCTCGCGGAGCGCTCCTCGGACATTCGGACATAATGATGCTATGGATGGATCGACCCTCACTGCGGATGAACGCCGCGCCCTGGCCGGCCTCACGAATGATCTGACGCGGGTATTCGGCGACGGGCTGGCGGCGGTGGCGGCCTACGGGCTGCACCATCCAGCGCCGCCGCCGCGGCAGGTGCACTCGATCGTGCTGGTCGAGCGGCTCGGTTTCGACGATCTGGCGCGCTGCGCGCCGCTGGTTGCGGCCTGGCGGCGCGCCGCGCTCGCCGTGCCGCTGATCCTCGAGCGCGAGGAGTTCCTCCGCACGCTCGACGTCTTCCCGCTCGAGTACGGCGACATCATCGCGCACCACGTGCTCGTCGCCGGCGCGGACCTCTTCGCGGCGGCGCGGGTCGCGCCGGAGGACGTCCGCCGCGCCTGCGAGCTGCCGGCGAAGAGCCACCTGATCCACCTGCGCGAGGGCTTCCTCGAGGCCGGCGGCGACGGCCCCGCCACGGCGCGGCTGATGGCCGCGTCCGCGGCGCCGTTCCGGACGCTGCTCGCGAACATCGCGCGCCTCGCCGCCGGCCCGCGACGCCGACGTGGCGGAGACCGCCGAGCGTCAGATCGGCATCCCGGCCGCGGTCGTCCGCGACGTGCTCGGCCACCGGCGCGGGACAGGACAGCAGCATCGCCGAGCCCACCGCGCTGCTGGCGCGCTACCTCGACGCCGCCGAGCGGATGTGGGAGTTCGTCGATACGTGGCAGGGCCGGGCATGAGGGTCCGGCTCGTCGTGGCGGCGTGCCTGCTCCAGGCCGCCGCTCGCGCCGGCGGCGGCGCCCGCGCAGACGGCACCGCCGGCCCTCACCGCGCCGGTCAACGACTTCGCTCATGTCATCGATGCGGCCAGCGCGCGGAGCTCGAGCAGCGCATCCGCGCCCTGCAGGCCGCCACCGGCGACGTCGTCGTGGTCGCGACGGTGCCGACCTTCCAGCCGTACGGCGACATCCGGGAATACGCCGGCAAGATGTTCGTGAACGGCGGCCGCGGGCGTCGGCGAGAAGGGCAAGGACAACGGCCTGCTGGTCGTCGTCGCGGTGCAGGATCGCCGCGTCGACGTCGAGGTCGGCTACGCCCTCGAGGAGTTCATCACCGACGGCTTCGCCGGTGAAACGATCCGCGACGTGATGACGCCGGAGTTCCGCGGCGGCAACTACGGCGCCGGGCTGCTCGCCGGGACGACGCGGATCATCAACCGCATCGCCGAGCGGCGCGGGGTGACGCTGCAGGATGTGCCGCCTGACCCGCCAGCGGCGCGCGGGCCCTCGGGCCTGCCGATCGGGATGATCCTGTTCTGGATCGTCATGGCGATCCTGTTCAGCCGACGGGGCCGGCGGCGCCGCCGGTTCTGGGGCGGCGGCCCGTGGAGCGGCTGGAGCAGCGGCATCGGGCCGTTCGGCGGCGGCGGCGGCTTCGGTGGCGGCTTCGGCGGCTTTGGCGGAGGGGGCGGCGGGGGCGGGGGCGGGTTCGGAGGCTTCGGCGGCGGACGCAGCGGTGGCGGCGGCGCGTCCGGGGGCTGGTAGTACACTGAGCGTGGCCGGTCGCCGTGAGACCGGGAAGGGATAAGGCGAGGCTCATGAAACGACGTCGATTGGCGCAGGCGGCGGTGGTGGTCCTGGTGGCGCTCGCTGCCTCCGGCTGCTCGTACAACAAGTTCGCGACGCAGGAAGAAGGCATCAAGGCACAGTGGGCGCAGGTGCAGAACCAGCTGCAGCGGCGCAACGACCTGATTCCGAACCTGGTCGAGACCGTGAAGGGATATGCCGCCCACGAGGCCGGCATCTTCAAGGACATCGCCGACGCCCGCTCGCGGCTGCTCGGGGCGAAGACCCCGGAGGAAACGATCGAGGCCGCCAACCAGCAGACGTCCGCTCTCGGACGGCTGCTCGCGGTCGTCGAGAGCTATCCGAACCTCAAGGCCGACGCGCAGTTCCTGCGGCTGCAGGACGAGCTCGCCGGCACCGAGAACCGGCTGGCGACCGAGCGCATGCGCTACAACGAGCTGGTCCGCGACTACAACGCGCAGCGGGCGCGGTTTCCATCGAACCTGACCGCCAAGATGTTCAAGTTCAAGGAATATCCCTACTGGGAAGTGCCGCCCGAAGCGCGGCAGGTCCCCAAAGTCTCGTTCTGATCAGGAGCGCGAATGGCCCTCATCGACGGATTGCTGCCTGAATTCGATCACGAAATGGCCACCACCCGGCGCCTGCTGGCGCGGGTGCCCGAGGCGGAGCTCGCCTGGAAGCCGCACGCGCGCTCGATGGGGCTCGGCCAGCTGGCCGTCCACCTGGCGCAGATTCCGGGATGGTGCCCGCTGGTCGTAAAACAGACCGGCTTCGACATCGAGAAATCTCCGGAGGCCGCGGCGGGCTCCACCCCGACGACGGTCGGCGACGTCCTGGCGCAGTTCGATACCGGGGTCGCGAGCGGCCGGGCCGCCCTCGCCGGCGCGTCGGATCCCGACATGCTGGCGCCGTGGACGCTGCGGCGCGGCGCGCACGAGATCTTCACCATGCCGCGGCTCTCCACGGTCCGCACGCTGGTCCTCAATCACCTCATTCATCATCGCGGGCAGCTGAGCGTCTACCTGCGGCTCAAGGACGTGCCGCTGCCCTCGATCTACGGCCCGACCGCCGACGAAGCCTAGTTTCTCGTGACCGCCGGACCCGCGCCCGCCGCCGGCGGCACGCCACTGCCACTCTGGCCGCTCGCGCTCGCGGCGCTGCCCTTCGTCGCGCTGGCGACAATGAACTCCGGCGGCTACCGTTACGGGGCGGCGGACCTGGCCTTCTATATTCCGGCCGCGCTGGTCCGGCTCAACCCGCTGATGTTCCCGCGCGACGCCGGGCTGATCGCCGCGCAGGCGCGGCTGACGACTATCGACGAAGTCCTGGCCGTCGCGTCGCGGTTCTCCGGCCTGTCGCTGCCCGTGCTGCTGGCCGTGCTCTACGCCGGCACGCTGGTCCTGTTCGCGGCCGCCGTGTGGCTGCTGGTGGGACGGCTCTACCGTACCACGCCGGCGGCGATGGCGGCGGTCGCCGCGATGACGCTCCGCCATGCGATTTCGCGCTCGGGGACCAACACGCTCGAAAGCTATTTCCATCCCCGCCAGGTCGCCTTTGCGCTCGGCACGCTGGCGATCGCGGCGCTGCTCGGCGGACGCCGCGCCACGCTCGCGGCACTCCTCCTTGCCGCCGGACTGGTCCATCCAACCACCGCGCTCTGGTTCGCGATCTGGTCGGCGGTGGCGGTGGCGGTCGAGGATCGACGGACGCGACTGCCGCTGGCCGGCGCCGCCGTGGTGGGCGCCCTCGTCGGCGCCTGGCTGCTCGTCGCCGGGCCGCTCGCCGGGCGGCTGGCGATCATGGATCCCGAGTGGCTCGCGACGCTCGACACCAAGGACTATCTGTTTCCGCTGGCGTGGCCGCCTGATGTGTGGCTGGTCAACCTGGCCTACGCTCCGCTGATCCTGTGGATCTACCGGCGCCGGCGTGCCGCCGGCCTCGTCGCGGCGAACGAAACCGGGCTGGTAGCGGGCTGCCTGGCGCTGCTGGTGATCTTCGCGGTCTCTGTTCCCTTCAACGCCGCCCGGATCGCGCTGGCGGTGCAGCTGCAGATCCCGCGGATCTTCTGGATGCTCGACCTGATGGCGACGCTCTACGCGGTGTGGGCGCTCGCCGAAGGGGCGCGGCCGTCGCTGCGCCGCGGCTGGATTGCCGCCGGAGTCATCGCCGCGGCATCGCTCGCGCGCGGCGCCTACGTCATGTTCGTCAAGTTTCCGGAGCGTCCGATCGTCCAGCTGCGCGTCGCCGACACCGACTGGGGCCGGGCGATGGCATGGGCCCGGACGACGCCGGTCGGCTCGGGGTGGCTCGCCGACCCGCTGCATGCCGTCCGCTACGGCACCAGCCTGCGCGTCGCCGGCGAGCGCGACGTGTTCGTCGAGGCGGTCAAGGACACCGCCATCGGCATGTACGCGCGCGAGACGGCGATCCGGACGCGGGACCATCTGGCCGCGCTGCACGATTTCGGCAGCCTGACGCCGGACCGGGCCCGGGCGATCGCCGCCCGCGACGGGCTCGACTACCTCGTCACCGAGGAGCGCCTCGACCTGCCGGTGGCGTTCCGGAGCGGTTCGCTCACCATCTATCGGCTGCGATGACGATCCCCAGTACGTGCCGCGGCGTCTGCTGCGCAACGGCCACCTGATGACGGTGTACTGCTGGGCGCGGCGCCGGGCGTTTCCGCGGCTGCCGGCGCCGGTCGAGCGGTTCTTCGACGTCGACGCCGGGACGCGCGTCCTCGCCCACTGCTACTGGCAGCCCGACGCGCCGCGCTGTCCGGCCCTCATCGCCCTGCACGGGCTCGAAGGCTCGAGCAGCGCCCACTACATGCTCGGCCTCGCCGACAAGGCGCTGGCCGCCGGCTTCAGCGTCATCCTCCTCAACCAGCGCAACTGCGGCGGGACGGAACAGTTCTCCCCGGGCCTCTATCACTCCGGGCTGACGGCCGACGTCGACTACGTGCTCCGCGAGCTCGTCGCGACGACGGGCCTGAGCCGCGTCGCGGTGGCCGGCTATTCGCTCGGCGGCAATCTCGCGCTCAAGCTCGCCGGCGACTATGGCCCGGACGCCCCGGCGGCCCTCCGCGCCGTCTGCGCGGTCTCGCCGATCTTCGAGGTCTCGGCCTGCGTCCATGCGCTCGAGCGGCCGGCCAACATCGGCTATCAGTGGAATTTCGTCCGCGGCCTCCGGAATCGCATGCGGCGGAAGGATCGCCATCATCCGGGCGCCTTTCCGATCGATCAGCTCGGCCGCGTCCGGAGCGTCCGGCGCTTCGACGACCTCTTCACGGCGCCGCACTTCGGGTTCGCCGGCGCCGAGGACTACTATCACCGCGTCAGCGCCGCCCGGGTCGCCGAACGCATCGCCGTTCCGACGCTGATCATTTCTGCCGCCGACGACCCGTTCGTCCCGGCCTCGCTCTTCGACGCGCCCGCGCTCCGCAACAATCCGGCGATCACGACGATCGTGACGCCGCACGGCGGCCACTGCGGCTTCGTCAGCGACGCGCGGGACAACGACGGCTATTGGGCTGAAGCGGCGGCCGTCGCATTCGCCCGCGACCACGTGTAAGGGTGGCGGCCGGCGCGGTCAGGCAGGGTCGAGCGCCTGCAGGAACTCGCGGGCGAACGCCGGTCCCTTCCCCTGTTCCTCGTGCTTGAAGTAGACGAACACGTCGCCGACACCCGGCAGCGCGGCCGCCGTTTCGGCCCACCGCGCGATGTCGGGCGGCTGATAGCCCTCGTCGCGCAGCCGGAAGTAGGCGTAGTCGGCGGTGGCGACGACGGGGGTGGCGAGCTTCTCGCTGTCGGCGAGGCACAGCGCGACGTTCCGTGAGCGCAGCACCTCGTAGACCTCGTCATCGAACCACGACGGGTGACGAAACTCGACCGCCGCGCGCGTCCCCGGCGGCAGCTGGCCGACAAAACCGCGGAGAACGCCGGCGTCCTTCCTGAACCCGGGAGGGAGCTGAAACAGCAGCGTGCCGAGCTTCGGCCCGAGCGTCGCGGCGACGCGGCAGAAGGCCTCGACCAGCTCGTCGCACCGCTGCAGCCTGGCGTCGTGCGTGATGCGGCGCGGCGCCTTCAGCGTGAACCGGAAGCCCTCGGGCGTCCCGGCCGCCCAGCCCGCCAGGAGCCGCTCGGTCGGCATCCGGTAGAAGGTGTAGTTGATCTCGACGGTCGAAAAGCGTTCGGCATAGTAGCCGAGCATCTTCGCCGTGCTGAATTTCTCCGGATAGAACGTTCCCCGCCACTCGGGGTAGTTGTATCCGGATGTCCCGACGTGGAAACGCGGCGCGGCAACCTCGTGCACGAGCGCCAGTCTACACCGCGCCCTGGGAACCGGCGTGCCGCGGCAGCGGCGACGGGGGCACCCGGCGACGAGACGCGCGGTCAGCGCCCGGCGGCTGGCCCAATCGAGACTTCGTAGGCCCCCGCTTCCACCGGCGCGTTCGGGGAGGTCACGTCGGTCAACAGGATCTCGTACGCGCCGGGGACCAGCACGTCGCCGGTCAACCGGGCCGTCACCGTCGGGCGGCCGTCGAGCGACGCGGCATGGAGGTCCCCGCGCGACCAACGGACGTCGCCGCCCGACCAGCTTCGCAACGCCGCCGCGTAGCGTTTCGATGGGTCGGCCCGTGGTCCTGCCATCACCAGGCGAAGCTGGATCGACTGGGCAGGCGGCGGCACGGCGACGGTGGGTTCCGGAGGGGTCGGCCGGCGGAGAGTCACGGGCGTCAGCGTCAGCGTCGGCTCCGCAGCAGCCGGGCCCGCCCCCCGCAGCCGCGAGGCTTCCAGCGCAAAGGACTCCCGCGCCGACTGCTCCTGGGCGATGCGCAACTCGAGCCGCTCGCGTTCGACCCGGCCGTCGAGATTCGCGGCCCGCAGCTGCTCGAGACTCGCGTGCGCCCGGCGGAGCCCGACCGCCTCCCCCGCGGCGAGTGCGGCGAGCACGACCCCGAGGGCGACGAACAACCACTGCATCCACGGGCGCTCCAGGCCGTGCACGGGTCTCATCCTGCCTGAGCTTATAACGCGGCACGCAGTCGCGCGCCACCCCATCCGGACGGCCTGGCAATAGTGGCTGAGCTGCCCTGGCTGGACCGACGGTTGCATGGGTTGTCTGGATGAAATCGACACGAGGAGGACAGTCCATGACAGTTCGTAAGTTCATCGGTGCCGCGGCCGTGGCGGGACTCGCATTTGCGCCCGCAGCCGCGTTCGCCCAGACCGCCCATCAGACCGCCTCGACCGCCAAGGTGGACGACGGCGCGCTGAAGCAGCGCATCGAAGCCCGCTTCAAGAGCAGCTCGACGCTGAAGGGAACCGACATTGATGTCGCCGTCGACCACGGCGTCGCCACGCTGACCGGCACGGTCCATTCCGAAGCGCAGAGCCTGCGCGCCCGGAGCCTGGCCAAGGTCGCCGGCGTGACGAACGTCGAGAACAAGCTGACGGTCGACAGCAAGACGACGCGCGCCATGGACAAGGCGGGCAACAAGACCGACCGGGCGATGGACAAGGCGGGCGACAAGACCGACCACGCCATGGACAAGGCCGGCGCCAAAACCGACCGCGCGATGGACAAGGCAGGCGACAAGACCGACCACGCCATGGACAAGGCCGGCAACAAGACCGACCGTGCGATGGAGAAGGCGGGCGACAAGGCCGACAAGACGGCTGCCAAGACCAAGGACACGGGCACGGACATCGGCGAGGAGATCACCGACGGCTGGATCACGACCAAGGTCAAGAGCGGCTTCCTGAACGAAGACGCGCTCAAGGGCAGCGACATCAACGTCGACACCAACAACCACATCGTGACGCTCAAGGGCACGGTCGCCTCGGCCGCGGGCCGGGCGCGCGCCGTCGCGCTCGCCAAACAGACCAAAGGGGTCACCCGCGTCGTCGACAGCCTGACGATCGCGCCGGCCCGATAACCGCTATCCCGCCCGCTTGCGGCTCCGCGCCACGGCGAGCGACAGCACCACGGCCCCCCAGGCGGCAAGCGACGCCGCCTGGGGCCACAGCAGCTCCAGCCCGATCCCCTTCAGGAAAATCCCGCGCACGATCACCAGGAAATACCGCAGCGGAATGAGATACGTGAACGGCCGGATCACGGCCGGCATGTTGTCGATCGGAAAGATGAAGCCCGACAGGTAGACCATCGGAGTCAGGAAGAAGAACGTCGCCGTCATCATCGCCTGCTGCTGCGTGGCGGAAATGGTCGAGATGAGCAGGCCGAGCGCCAGCGTGCAGAACACGTAGAGCAGGCTCAGGCCGAACAGCAGCGCGAAGCTGCCGCGCAACGGCACCTCGAACCAATACACCGCCACCGCCACCACCAGCAGAATGTCGACCATGCCGATCAGTCCATAAGGCAGCAGCTTGCCGACGATCAGCTCCCAGCGGCGCAGCGGCGTGACGTTCAGCTGCTCGAGCGTGCCGAGCTCTTTCTCCCGGACGATCGCCATGGCGGCGAGGTTGGCAGTGACGACGAGCAGGACGAGCGCGAGGACCCCCGGGATCATGAAATCCCGGCTTTCGAGCTGCGGGTTGTACCAGATGCGGATTCGTGCGTCGATGCCCGCCGGCGCGGGGCGGGCGGCGTCGAGCGTCTGCCCGTAGCCGTCGATCAGCGCCGTCGCATACCCGAGCGCGACGGTCGTCGAATTGGCGTCGGTGCCGTCGGCGATGAGCTGCACGACGGCCGGCTCCTGCCCGTGGATCCGCGCGCCGTAGCCCGCCGGGATGGCGAGCGCCAGCCAGGCGGTCCCGGTCCTGGAGGAACGCGCCGGCTTCATCCGCCGTGGTCACGGTCCGGATGACGGAGAAGTTGCGTGACGCCGCGAAGCGCGCGATCAGGTCGCGGCTGGCCGCGGACCGATCGCCGTCGGCGACGGCCACCGGGACGTTCCGGACATCGGTCGTCGCGGCGTACCCGAGCAGCGTCAGCTGCAGGATCGGCGCGACAATGACCAGCCCGAACAGCCGCGGATTCCGGCGCAGCTCCTGGAACTCCTTGCGCACGAGGACGCGGAGGCGCTGCATCTAGCGCCGGCTCCTGCCCAGCCCGATCGACGACAGGCCGAGCGTCAGCGCCGCATAGCCGGCGAGCGCCCCGAGCTCGATCCCGTACTGGGTCAGCGGCGCCCCTTTCAGCACGATGCCCCGCAGAACGACGAGGAAGTAGCGCGCCGGCACCAGCAGCGTGACCGCCTGGAGCGCCCGCGGCATGCTGCTGATCGGGAAGATGAAGCCGGAGAGCATGATGGTCGGCAGGAACGAGATCAGCAGCGCGAGCTGGAAGGCCACCTGCTGGGTGTCAGACACCATCGAAATCAGCAGGCCGGTGGCCAGCGCGCCGACCAGGAACAGCGCCAGCGCGACGAGCAGCGACAGCCAGCTGCCGCGCATCGGCAGCCCGAAGAGCAGCATCGCCGCGGCGATGATCAGGCCGGCCGATGCCAGCGCGATGAAGAAGTAGGGAATGGTCTTGCCGATGATGAACGAGGTCGTGCCGATCGGCGCCATCCGGACCTGTTCCATCGTGCCGCTCTCCTTCTCGCGGACGATCGACAGCGCGGTCGAGGCGACGGCGGTAATCATCGAGATGTAGGCAATCAGGCCCGGGACCAGGAACAGGGTGCTGCGCAGTTCCGGGTTGTACCAGATGCGCGGCGCCGCGCTCAGCCGCGGCGCCGCGCGCGCCTCCCCGGGAGCGAGCTCCGCGCCGGCGGTGCGCAGGATGCTGCCGGCATAGCCGAGAACCGTCGCCGCGGTGTTGGCGTTGTCGCCGCCGATCAGCACCTGCACGGGCGCCCCCCGGCCGCCACCGAGGTCGCGGGAGAAGCCGACCGGGATCACCAGCACCGCACCGGCCTGGTCCAGATCGAGCAGCCGGCTCGGCCGCCGCCGGCGCATGGACGGTCCCGGCGAGGTCGAAGTAGCCGGAATTGACGAAGGCCGACACCAGCGCCCGGCTCTCGGGCGTGCCGTCCCGATCGTCGACCGCGAGACGAACGTGCCGGATGTCGAAGTTCAGGGCGTAGCCGTAGAGCAGCAGGAAGAAGACCGGGATGAAGATCAGGATCAGGAGGGTGCGCCGGTCCCTCGCAATCTGCCGCAGCTCCTTCCGGCCGACGGCGAGCGCCCTGCTCATCGCGCGCGCTCCCGCGCCGCCTGCTCGACGACGTCGAGGAAGACGTCCTCGAGCGACGGCGCGACTTCCGCCGACGCCGTCGACCTCGAGCCCCTGGTCGCGAAGGCGGGTCGCAATCCCGGCGGGGGCGATCGACCGGCTTGACAGGACGGCGTGCACCGCGGTGCCGAACAGGCTGGTCTTCTCGACGCCGGCCATCGCATCGAGCGCGGTCATCACCTCGACCGCCCGCGGCGACCGGACCTCGATGATCGGCCGGTCGACGAAGACCCGCTTCACTTCGCCGGGCGTGCCGATGGCGGCGAGCCGGCCGGCGTGGATCAGCGCGACCCGGTGACAGCGCTCGGCTTCGTCGAGGTAGTGGGTCGTCACGAGCACCGTCACCCCCGACTCGGCCAGCGTGTCGATGAGGCGCCAGAACTGCCGGCGTGACAGCGGATCGACCCCGCCGGTCGGCTCGTCGAGGAACAGCACGGCCGGCTCGTGCAGCATGGCGCAGCCGAGCGCGAGCCGCTGGCGCCAGCCGCCGGCCAGGTCCCGCGTCAGCTCGGTCTCGCGCCCCGCCAGGCCCGCCATCTCGAGGACCGCCGCGCGCCGCGCCGCGAGCCGGCTCCGGTCGAGGCCGTAGATCCCGCCGAAGAATTCGATGTTCTGGTCGACGGTCAGCAGCTCGTAGAGCGAGAAGCGCTGCGACATGTAGCCGATGCGCCGCTTCACCGCCTCCGGATCCAGCGCCACGTCGACGCCGTCGACGAGGGCGGTGCCCGACGTTGGCCGCAGCAGCCCGCACAGCATCCGGATGGTCGTCGACTTGCCGGCGCCGTTGCTGCCCAGGAAGTCCGAAGATCTAGCCCCGGGCGACGTCGAACGACACGTCGTCAACGGCGACGAACGCGCCGAATCGCCGGGTCAGCGCCCTGACGTCGATGGCGGTCGCGGACGCCGGGCCTGCGGACATGCTACTGGCCCACGGCGCGCTCGAGCCGCGCCTCGGCGAGTTTCGCGCTGGCGATCGCCCGGGTCCGATCCAGCCGCGCCTGCAGCAGCGCCAGCTCGGCGTCGAGGACGTCGGCATTGATGGCGACCCCGGCCGTGAAGCGCTCACCGACGACCCGCCGCGCCTCGACGGCGCTGGCGACGCCGTCGTCGGCGGCGGCAATGGCGGCGCGGCTCGACTCGAGCTCGAGCCGGCGCTGCCGCACCTCGAAGTCGATCTGGCGGTCGAAGTCGGCGGCGCGGGCCTCGGCGCCGCGCGCCGCGGCAAGCGCCGCCGCGGTCTCCGCCCGGCGGCGGCCGCCGTCGAAGACCAGCCAGCTGGCCGTGACCGACAGATCCCAGGAGTCGCGCCATTCGCGGATCCGCGGAAAGATGCGCGGATTCGGGCGCGCGTAGTCGTAGCCCCCGGCGACCGCGATCTGCGGCCGCGCCCCCGACGCGACGGCGTCCCGCTGGGCGCGCAAGGCCTCGACGCGGCGGCCAAGCGCGCTCCGCTCCGGCCGCCCCTGACGGGCCCGGGCGATGAGGGCCGCGGCGGATTCGGTGCCCGCCGGCGGCGGCGCCAGCGTCGCCACCGGCACCAGCGGCGTGTCCCCGTCGAGCCCGAGGAGGCGCTGCAGGTCGGCCGCCGCGACGCGTGCCGTATTGGCGGCTTCGATGTCCAGCATCCGCGCCCGCGACTGCTGGGCTTCGGCGGTCAGCAGATCGTTGGGCGGAATGAGCCCCTGATCCAGCCGGCTGCGCAGGTCGGCGACGTGGGCGCCGAGGCTGCCGAGCGACGCGGCGACGACCGCCTCCGTCTCGCGGGCACTGACCAGCGCCCAGAAGGCGCGCGTCAGTTCGAGCCGCAGATCGGCCCGGGCCGCCGTCAGGTCGTCGCCGGCGGCCTCGCGCTCGGCCCGGGCGGCGCGCTCGAGCGCATCCGTCCGGCCGCCGCTGTAGAGCGGCCACTGCAGATCGAGGCGGGCGCGGGCGTTGTCGGGAATATCGGGATAGATGAGACGCGGCGGCAGGCCGGGCACCGCGATGCCGAACTCGTCGACGTGATTGGTCCGTGTGTAGCCGCCGACCAGCGCCACCATCGGCAGCGACGCGGCGCGGCGGCCGGCTTCGACCGCCTCCGCTCCCTCCCGCCGCGCGGCGAGCTCGGCGAGGCGCTGGCTGTTGGCCAGCCCGCGCGCCAGCACTTCCTCCAGCGTCATCGGCACCGCCGCGCCCGGCGGCTCCTGCGCGCCGGCGGCGGCCGCCGCGCCGAACATGAGCACCAGCAGCATCCTGACATACATCATCGCGTCATCCATTGGCCGGCGGCCGGCCGGCAGCTCCGATCAGGTCGATGAACACGTCCTCGAGCGTCGCGCCGACGGCGCGCACCGCCACATCCTCCGCACCGGCGGCCGTCAGGGCGCGCGTCACGGCGGCGACGGCCTCCGCCACGGCCGTCCCGTCGACGCGGAGGTGGGCGCGATCGCCGAACAGCTGCACGTCGCGCACGCCGGGGACGGCGGCGCAGCATGCCGACCGGCGGCCGGCGCGCCGCCACCGAGACCTCGACCAGCGGCCGCCGAGCGCACGCTGCAGCGCCGCCGGCGTGTCGAGCGCCAGCAGCCGGCCCTCGTGCAGCAGCGCCACCCGGCTGCAGCGCTCCGCCTCGTCCAGGTACGGCGTCGCCATCACGATGGTCAGCCCCTCGGCCAGGAACTCCGACAGCAGCTTCCAGAACTCGCGCCGCGACACCGGATCGACGCCCGTCGTCGGCTCGTCGAGCAGCAGCACCTGCGGCTCGTGGACCAGCGTGCAGGCCAGCGCCAGCTTCTGCTTCATGCCGCCCGACAAGCTGATCGGCGCGGCGCGCCCGGAACGGCGCCAGCTGGGTCATCGTCAGCAGCCGATCGCGCGCCGCCCGGTAGCGGCGGACGCCGTGGATCTCGGCGAAGAAGGCGATGTTCTCGTCGATCGTCAGTCGCCGTAGAGGCGTGAAGCGCTGCGACAGGTAGCCGACCGACGCCGGTGATCGCGCGGTGCTCGCGCACCGGATCGTGGCCGAGCACGCGCACCACGCCCGCGTCGGCGCGGAGCAGCCCGCACGCCACCCGGATCGCGGTGGTCTTGCCGGCGCCGTCCGGACCGATCAGCCCGAACATCTCCCCGCTGCCGACGTCGAACGACAGCCCCTCGAGCGCCGGGTCGTCCCGAAGGAGCGGCTCACGCCGGTAAAAGCGAGGGCGATGCTCGACATCGGCTCGATGGCTCCTATCCGGGCAGCTCCGCCTCGACCGGCATGCCCGACTTGAGGACGCCGTCCCGGTTGTCGACCGTCACCTTGATGCGGTAGACGAGCTGCGACCGCTCGTCGGCGGTCTGGACGTTGCGCGGCGTGAACTCCGCCCGCGGCGAGATGAACGTGATCCTGCCCTCGAAGCGCTGCCCGGCATCGGTGACGAGGGTGATCGCCTGACCGAGCTGCAGCCGCGGCACGATCGGCTCGTCGACGTAGACGTTCGCCCACGGGCGGGTCAGGTCGGTGACGACGACAATCGGGGTGCGCGGGGCGACGACCTCGCCGGCATCGACCAGCTCCGCGGTGACCATGCCGGCGACCGGCGACAGCACCTCCGCGTCCTGACGGCTCTTCTCGAGGGCGTCGATCTGCGCCTCGAGCGCGGCGACGCGGGCGCGCGCCCCCTGGAGCTCTTCCGGGCGGGCGCCGGCCTCGAGACGGGCGACGCCTTCGCGCGCCGCCTGCGTCCGCTGCCGCGCCGCGGCGACGCGCGCCGCCGCCACGTCGCGCCTGGTCGCGGCATCGTCGCGCTGCTTGCGCGATCCCGCATTGGACGCGAGGAGCGCTTCGAACCGGGCGAGATCGGCGCTCGCCGCCTGCAATTCGGCGTCGGTCGCGGCCAGCTCGGCGCGGGCGGACTCGACCTGCGCCGACGCCTGGCGGACGTCCTCGCGGCGGGCGCCGGCGGCGAGGAGCCGCAGCTGCGCCCGCGCCTGGTCGCGCTCGGCGGCGGCGCGGCGCAGCGCAATCTCGACA
The DNA here is from genome assembly GCA_963750475.1 of uncultured Acidobacteriota bacterium. Lineage (GTDB taxonomy): Bacteria > Acidobacteriota > Vicinamibacteria > Vicinamibacterales > 2-12-FULL-66-21 > JALZOC01. Next base: position 2,179,156 of record CAVVQQ010000002.1, on the reverse strand, counting down.
TCGGCGGTGTCGAGCCTGGCCACCGGAGCGCCGGCCGCGACGCGGTCCCCCTCGGCGACCAGCCGCTCGAGGACGCGTCCCCCGACCTGCGGCGAGACCCGGACCTCGGTCGCCTCGATGTAGCCGGCGGCGCGGGCCGGTCCCCCGGCGCCCCCGGATCGGCAGCCGGCGGCGGCGGCGGCGAGAATCAGCAGCAGCGCGCCGGCGACCGCGACGCGAGGGCCGGCGGGTGTTCCTGTCACGGCTTTCCCTCCAGTGTGGCGAGTGCGATCCGCTGGACGTGGGCGACGACCTCCTGACGCTCGAGGTGGTGCGCCCCGGCGACGCCGCGGCGCTCGAGGCGGCGGCGGACGTCGCCGCTGGCGAAGTACAGCAGCAGCGGGCCGACGATGCCGGCATGAACGACGAGCGGGGAGACCTGACGGAAGCGCCGGCTGCGCACCCCCTCGGCGACGATGGCGCCGAGCGTCGCGAGGATCGCCGCCATCTCGCGCGTCGTCGGCGCGTCGAGGTGGCGGCCGCCGTCGGCAATCTCGCGGAACCAGATCGGCGGAAAATGCGGCCGCGCCTCGGCCTCGCTGGCGATCGCCTCGACGAAGGCGCGGATCTTGTCGGCCGGGTCGATCGGCTGGCGGGCGGTCTCGGCGACGCGGCCGGCGACCGCCGCGAACATGTCGCGCAGGATAGCGCGGTAGAGCGCCGCCTTGCTGCGGAAGTGGTAGTAAATCATCGCCTTGTTGACGCCGGCGTGGCGGGCGATCCGGTCGACGCTGGCGCCGGCGTAGCCGCGCTCGGCGAAGGCGGCGGCGGCGGCGGCGACCAGGCGAGCCTTGCTGCCCCCGGGCGCCCGGCGCGGCGCCCGGCGCAACGGCGCACGGCGAACCGATTCCTGCGGTGTCATTAACTAACCGGATAGTTAATACCGGTGGGGAGGCGCTGTCAACCGCCGCCGGCCGGCGCGCCCGGCTCTGGTAGAATTCCCGGCATGCCCAGCCGCCGCGCGCTCGTCTGCCGCCTCCTGCCGCTCCTGCTCCTCGGCGGCCTCGTCGCCGCCCGCGCCGCCGCCGGGCCGCTGCAGGACGATGTCCGGGCGCGGCGCGCCCACGTCATGGAGCGCCTCGGGCCGGATGCGGTCGCGATCTTCTGGAGCGCCCCGGTCCGGGTCTATTCGAACGACGTCAATTACGAGTATCGCCAGGACAGCAACCTGCTCTACCTGACCGGGATCGATCAGGAGGAGACGATCCTGGTGCTCCTGCCGGGCAGCGACGGCGCCAAGGAGTTCCTGTTCATCCGCGAGGCCGACGCCCGCCGCGAGCACTGGAACGGCCACAGCCTGACGCCACCCGAGGCCGCCGACGCCAGCGGCATCCCGACGGTGATGACGGTGTCGCAGTTCGAGCCCTTCATCGCGACGCTGTTTTCGCGCCGGATCGGCACCGCCACCGCCGACTACGGCCGCTTCTTCCAGGCGCTCGCCGACAATCGCGCCAAGCTCGCGGTCGTCGCCGAGCCGCAGCCGGACCTGTCGGCGCCGCCCGCACAGGCGGCGCAGTTCGCCGCCCGGCTGCGCGACCGGTTCTTCGGCTTCACCCTGCTCGATGCCGGGGCGATTCTCGCCGAAGCGCGGCAGATCAAGACCCCGTACGAGCAGGACCTGCTGCGCCGCAGCGTCCAGATCTCGAACGACGCGCACCGCGCCGGCATGCGCGCCGCGGCGCCGGGCAAATACGAGTACCAGGTGGAGGCGGCGATCGAGGCCACCTACCTCGAGCACGGCGCGATGAGCTGGGGCTATCCGTCGATCGTCGGCAGCGGTCCCAATGCGACCATCCTTCATTACGAGAAGTCGCAGCGCAAGATGGAGCCCGGCGATCTCCTCCTCGTCGACGCCGCCGCCAACTATCAGGGGCTGACCGGCGACATCACGCGCACCTACCCCGTCAGCGGCACGTTCTCACCCGCGCAGCGCGAGATCTACGACATCGTGCTGGCGGCGCAGCTCGCCGGGGAGAAGGCCGCCAGGGCCGGGGTGGCGGCGCGGGAGATTCAGAAAGCCTGCGACGAGGTGCTCAAGGCGGGCCTGCTCAGACTCGGGCTCATCACCGATGCCGGCGGGACGCAGTTCAAGACCTGGGCGACGCACAGCGTGTCGCACTGGATCGGCATGGACGTCCACGACGTCTCGATCCCGCGCCCGCTCGCCCCCGGCATGGCTTTCACGATCGAACCCGGCATCTACATCCGCGAGGTCGCGCTCGACAACCTGCCCAAGACCGAGGCGAATCTCGCCTTCGCGGAACAGGTCCGCGCGCAGGTGCGCAAGTATCGGAACATCGGGGTGCGCATCGAGGACTCGTACCTGCTGACCGCCGCCGGCCTCGAGCGGCTGTCCGCCGGCGTGCCGCGCACCGTCGAGGAGGTCGAACAGCTGCTGAAAAAGTGACGGCCGGCTAGCGCGGCGGGAGCCCCGCCTTGTCGCGCGCCTTGTCCAGATCGAGCAGCGCCTGCTCCACTTCACGACGCGCCGCCTCGCGGTCGCGCTCCTCGGACGCGGTCTGATACTTGTGGATGGCTCGCTGCAGCGCCCACTTCAGGGCGAAGGAGGTCGCCGCAATCGTCATGCCCTCGCGGTTGCTGTAGGGCGCATAGCCCTGAAAGGCCTTCGGCGTCACCATGTCGAGGAACTCCTGGTGCGTCATCCCGGCCCGCGGCACCGGGCCCTTGAGATAATCCGGACCGAGAATGTCCTCAATCGACAGCTTCTTGCCGAGCACTTCGACGCGGTACACCTGCTTGCCCTCGAGCGGAGATCGCCGGCGGCCTGGACAGCGCGCGCTGCACCCGTTCGAGCGAGACCGGGAGGTCGCCGGCCGGCTCCGCCTCGACTTCGGCCGGCGGCGGCGGCTCCTGCGCCGCCGCGACTGGCGCCAGTGCCGACAGGATGAGGATCAGCAGCGGAATCATCGTCGTCGATTAGGACGCCGCCGAACCGGTGGTGGCCTCGCGCCGCGACCGCACGGCTGCAACACGACACGCGCCGGCGACGTCTAACCCGGCAACAGCACGACTCCAGAAAGGCGGATCGACCCGATGGCATTCTTTTCCAGACCGGCCGCCCCGGCGGCCGCCGAACAGCCCGACCCGGCGTCGCCGGTCCCGGCTGGCGGACTGTTCGCGCTCAGGAACCTCGAAAAGTCCTACGCGCACGGCACCGAGCCGCACCTACGTGCTGCGGCGCATCAACCTCGACGTCAAGGAGGGGGAGTTCATCTCGATCATGGGGCCGTCGGGAGCCGGCAAATCGACGCTCCTGCACATCATCGGCATGCACGACAGCGCCTGGACCGGCGAATACTACTTCCTCGACCAGCCGTCCACCGGCTCGCGCGCGAAGGATCGCGCCAAGCTCCACAAGCAGTACATCGGCTTCGTCTTCCAGAGCTATCACCTGCTCGACCACCTGACCGTCTACGAGAACCTCGACATCCCGCTCTCGTACCGCGACATCAAGAAGTCCGAGCGCGAGAGCATGGTCTGCGACATCCTCGACAAGTTCGCGATCGTCGGCAAGAAGGATCTGTATCCGAATCAGCTCTCAGGCGGCCAGCAGCAGCTCGTCGCGGTCGCCCGCGCGGTCATCTCGAACCCGAAGGTGATCCTCGCGGACGAGCCGACCGGCAACCTGCACACCAGCCAGGGCCGCGAGATCATGGAGCTGTTCAGGAAGCTGAACGAGGGAGGAACGACCATCATCCAGGTGACGCACTCGGAGGCCAACGCGGCCTATGGCAGCCGCGTCATCCAGCTGCGCGACGGCTGGGTCGTCGACGAGTAGCGCGCCGGCGGGACGAAACGTGAAAAAGGCCGGCGCCGGGCGCCGACCTCTCTCGGATCGGAAGACGTCAGCGCCGACCTCGCCGCGACCCCTACCAGCGCGGCTCTTTGCGCCGCCCGCCCGAGAAATCGCCGTCGTCCATGCCTCGACCGCCGCCACCGCCGCCGCCGCGATAGCCGCCGCCCCCGGCGCCCCGGCCGCCGCCACCGAAGCCCCCTTCGGGCTTGGGACGGGCTTCGTTCACGACGAGCGCGCGGCCATCCATCTGCTGTTCGTGGAACTCGGTGATCGCCTTCTGGGCCTCTTCGTCCGTGCCCATTTCGACGAAGGCAAAGCCGCGGGCGCGGCCGGTGGCCATGTCGCGCATCACGCGGACGCTGTCGACCTTGCCGGCGCGGCTGAACAGTTCGGTGAGCTGCTCCTCGGTCGCCGAATACGGAAGGTTGCCGACGTAGAGTCTCCTGCCCATGCTGTCACTTACTCCTGCCAATTGACGCGCGATTGTCTATCAAGCAGGGCCCCCGCGTCCTGGACCACGCCCGCCGGAAAGCTCACGCGGATTGCATCTGCCGAAGGGTCTCGACCTGCGCAGGCAAGGAGCGCGCTCCCAACTGGCCGGAGTATAGCAGATTGCATGCCGTGCTCCGGGGCAGCGCCAACACCTCATCGATTCAGGCTTTACGCGTTTCTGCCGCCACGCTACAGTGTCAGGATGCGGCGAGTTCTGACGCTCATCGATGGGCCTGCTGACGCTCGCGGCCGGGTGCTCCCGCAGCCGCGAATACGAGCTGCGCGGACAGATCCTCGCCGTCGATCCGGCCCGTCACGAGCTCACCATCAAGCACGGCGACATTCGCGGTTTCATGCCGGGGATGACGATGGCCGTTCAAGGTTGCGCGACCCGGCGCTGATGGCCGGCCGCAGCCCCGGTGACCTCGTCACCGCGACGCTCGTCGTCGAGGACCGCGCCGCCTATCTCTCCGCCGTCGACCGTCACCGGCAGCGCCCCGCTGACGGAGCCGCCGCCGCCGCCGCGGATCGACGTGCTCGAGCCCGGCGCGCCCGTGGCGCCGGTCACCCTGATCGACGAGGCGGGTGCCGCCCGCACGCTGGCCAGATGGCGCGGCCGCGTCGTCGCCGTGACGTTCGTTTATACGCGCTGTCCGCTGCCGGACTTCTGTCCGCGCATGGATCGCGCACTTCGCCGCAGCTGCAGCGGGCGATCGCCGCCGATCAGGCCCTGGCCGGACGGGTCGCAGCTCGTCTCCGTCACCATCGACCCGGAGTTCGATACGCCGGCGGTGCTGGCCGCGCATGCGCGCCACGCCGGCGCCGACCCGCGCCGTCTGGCACTTCGTGACCGGCGACTCGACGAGGCGATCGAGCATTCGCGGCGCAGTTCGGCGTCGCGGTGTTTCGACGATGCCGCCGCCGGCGGCGCGCTCACCCACAACCTGCGCACCGCCGTGATCGACGCCGGACGGGACGCTGGCGACGGTCCTGATCGGGCAGCGACTGGACGACGGCGGAGCTCATCGACGACGTGAGGCGCGCGGGTGCGTGAGCCGGACGGACCGGCGGGCGCCCTGCCGCCGCCGCCCCTCTCGGCCTTCACCGCGGCGGAACGGCGGGTCATGGCGCGCGTCCGGACGCCGCCGACGTCCAGCGCTACCTGAACGCGCTGCCCTACAACACCGAGCCGGCCCCCGGCGGCGCCACGCTGCGCAGCTTCCGCGGCGTCGTCCGCCATCACGCGGCGCACTGCCTGGAAGCGGCGCTGGCGGCGGCGGTCATCCTCGAGCAGCACGGCTGGCCGCCGCTCGTGCTGTCAGTTCGAGTCGATCGACGAGCTCGATCACGTGATCTTCGTCTACCGGCACGCGCGGCCGCTGGGGATCGATCGCGCGATCGCGCGACCCCGGCCTGCACGGCCGGCGCCCGGTGTTCGCGACCCCGCGCGCGCTGGCGCTCAGAGCTACGTCGATCCGTACGTCGATCTACACCGGGCGGATCACCGGCTACGCGGTCGCCGACCTGCGGGACGTCGGCCGCTACGACTGGCGGCTTGAGCGATGGGAACGTCTGGAAGGTCGAGCGGATGCTGCTCGACCTGCCGCACCGGCGGCTGCGCACGTCGGATCGCCGGGTCGATCGCCTCAGGCGGCGGTATGTCGCCTATCGGAAGCAGTTCCGGCCGCAAGCCGCTCTACTACCGCGGGCGGGAGCGGTGGAGCCCCCTGCCGCCGGAGTTCGCCGGCCGCTGACGCGGCCGCGGCGCCTCAGTCCAGATCGAACTCCCGCGTCGGCTTGGTGATCGGCTCCTCCTTCGCCTGGCGCAGCGCCTCTTCGAAGCGCTTCGAGAGGGCATCGCCGCGCGTCCGCTCGGCCGCCACCGACTTCTCGAACAGCGACTCGCGCCGTGCCGCCTCCGCCGCGAGCAGACGGTGCGCATCGCTGAGCTCGGGGCGATCCCCCCGAACCGGCTCGTCGTGGCGCACGATCCGGCGGAGGTTGGCATCGACGACGAGCGTCGCCTGGCAACAGGGACAGGTTGCCTCGAACTCTGACTGCAGCTTGGCCATGCGGTTCCTCCGGCTTGAGGGTACTATATCCGCATGTTCCTCGAGAGCCGGGCGGCGCTGTTCGGCGCCGTGATGTCGGGTCTGCTCGCCGCCGCGGCCCCGGCCCAGACGCCCGCCGCCGCGAACGGTAACCCCGACAGTGCGCCAGCCGGAGTGCAGGTGCGCGGCCGGCTCGTGTCACCCGACGGGCTTCACCTCGCCGGCGGGTCGCTCGCGATCGCGCCGCTCGGCGCGGCGGCCGGCGGCGATTTGAGCGACGTGGTCCTGCTCCCGGACGGCGCCTTCACGTTCAGCGGTGTGCCGCCGGGCCGCTACGAAATCCGGGCGCGCGCCCAGCTGGACCCGGGCGGCGTCACGCACGTGGCGACCTTCTATCTGCGCATCGACCGGTTGGATGTCGACAACGTCGTCATGCCGCTGCGCCCGGCCGGCATCATCTCCGGGACGGTGCAGCCCGCGCCCGCCGCGCGGCGGCGATCCGGGGGGCTGCGCGTCCGCGCCGCGCTGCTGGCCAATGACACCAGTTCCGCCGACGTCACCACCACGGACGTGCAGCCGAACGGCGCCTTCGTCCTCGACGGACTGATGGCCGGCACCCACCTGCTGCAGGTCGACGGGTTGCCGCAGGGCTGGCTGCTCAAGAGCGTGGTGTTCCGCGGCGAGGACGTCACCGACGCGGGGCTGGAGGCGTCCCCCGGACAGCGGCTCGCCAACGTCACCCTGACCGTCACCGACGCGGCGCTCGACGTTTCCGGACGCGTCTCCGACGCGGACGGCCGCCCCGCCGCCGGCGCCGTCGTGCTGATCATCCCGCTGTCGGAGCAGTTCTGGCATCGAACCAGCCGGCGCCTGGCCGTCCTCACGACCGACGCGGCGGGGCGTTTCACGGTCCGCGGGCTGCCCGACGGCGAGTATCGCGCCGCCGCCTGCCTCGCCGCCGACGGCGCCGATCCCTATCGTCCCGACGTGCTGCGCCGGTTCAGCGCCTCGGGCGTCCCGCTCACCCTGCGCGGCACCGGCAGCCGGGTCGTCAATCTCACCCTCATTCCCGCGGCGTCGGGCGGCGCGGCGCCGCAGTGATCGTGAAACCCGCAGATCCGCGGCCGGCGCGCCGGCACGTCGATGTCCGGATCGCCACGTATAACATCCACCGCTGCCGCGGCATGGATCGGCGGACGATGCCGGCCCGCGTCGCGGAAGTGATCCGCGGCCTGAACGCGGACGTCGTCGCGCTCCAGGAAGTGATTGGCGCCGGGCCGGCCGGCGCCGGCCAGGCCGAAGAGATCGGCGCCGCGGCTCGGCATGGGCTGGGTCATGACCTCCGTCCGCCAGCTGCGCAATCATCTCTTCGGCAACGTCGTCCTCAGCCGGTTTCCGATCGTCCATCACAGCCACTACGACCTGTCGTGGCGCACCTGCGAGCCGCGGGCGTGCCAGCGCGCCGACCTCGATCTCGGCGGCGGCCAGCGGCTGCACATCTACAACGTCCATCTCGGCACGGCCGTCCTCGAGCGGCGCTACCAGGCGACCCGGCTGGCCGCCTTCGTCCACGATCGGCGCGTCGCCGGACCGAAGGTGATTCTCGGCGACTTCAACGAGTGGATGCGCGGCCTGGCGACGAAAACGCTGACTTCGCTGTTCGAGAGCGTCGACATCTACGCGCACCTGAAGCGCCGCCGCACCTATCCCGGGCTGTTCCCGGTCCTGCACCTCGATCACATCTACTACGAAGGCGGGGTCGACGTCCGCGGCGTCGAGCTGCCACGCTCGCGCGCGTCACTGATGGCGTCTGATCACCTGCCGCTCGTCGCCGACCTGCGCATCCGTTTCTAGACGCGCCTGCCGAGTCCTGGACGCGCCTGCCGGCACAGCCGGCGGGCCGGGGCGTCGGCGGTCGATCGTCAGACGTAAGGGGGGAAACGGAACGGGCGGGACAGGAGCGGGCGCAGCGCGGCCGGCCGATCAGGACTCTTCGTATTCGTTTTCTTCGGGCGGCAGCAGCCGGGTCGACGGCCGCAGCGCCTCCCGGTGATCGAACAGCGGCAGATCGCGGACGTGCAGCGTCAGCGGACAACCGGGTCCCTTCTGATCGACGACGACGGTGACCGGACTGCCTTCCACGCCGTCGCGGAAGCCGACGCGGCAACCGCAGGCGAGGCGGGCGTGGGTGAAACCTTTCAACATCCTGCGAGGATCATACTACAGGAGCGCCTTGATCTCCTGGTCCGCCTGCGCCTTGGTCACCGGTCCGAAATGCTTGCGGCTGATCGTGCCGTCGCGGCCGATGAAGAAGGTGATGGGGACGCCGAAGATCGGCCCGTAGGCCTGGTCGACATCGTCCTGCATCAGCAGCACCGGGTAGTTCATCTTCTTGGTGGGGGCGTAGGCGCGCAGCGTTTCGGCGCTGTCGTCGATCGAGATACCGAGCACGACGACGCCGCGATCCTTGTACTCGTTGTAGGTCTGCACCAGCTCCGGAATCTCGGCCTGGCAGGGACCGCACCACGTCGCCCAGAAATTCAGGACGATGACCTTGCCCTTGTAGTCGGCAAGCCGGACGGCCGCCCCGTTCATGTCCTTGACGGTCAAATCCAGCCTCGCGGGCGTCCCGTCGGATGCCGTCGTCGTCGACGCCGCGGCGGCGGCCGGCGGCGCGGCGGTGTCCCGCCCCCGCAGCATCCACGGCACCGTCAGCAGGGCGATCGCACAGGCGGCCGCACCGGCCGCAATCCATCGACTCGTCATGTGGGTCATTGCCTCGTGTCTCTGTCGCGTCAGACGATTAGCGGGCGCCGGCCTGGAGGTAGGCGACGACCTCGGGAAGATCGGCCGGGCGGCCCTCGGCGACCACGACGTAAGTGCGATCGGGGGCCGACCAGGCGATCGCTTCGTGACCGAAGGCGTCCAGGATCTGATTCTGCGGCCCCGGATGCTTCAAGTTCCGGGGCAGGACGAAGACCGACAGCGGCTCGCCGCGCCACCGGTAGAGCAGGTGCGCGGTGGTGCCGCTGGCCGTGATGCAGCGGCGCACGCCGAGCAGCTCGAGCCGCTCGTCCGCGGAGCCGCGCGGCACCCGGAGCGCCCAGCCGTGCGCGGCCGCCCACTCCCGCTCGGCGGTCCCGGCATCGGCGTGCGTCAGCCGCTCGGGTGCGAACTGGAAGCAGCGCGCATGATCGACGGCGAGCTGCGCGGCGACCGCCTCGACGTTGTCGCTCAAGCCGAAGACGAAGGCGCCGGCCACCGCCAGGACCAGCGTCGCGGCCAGCGACAGCGGCAGCCACGGCCGCAGGCCGCGCCCCGCCGACCGGCCCACCGAGCGCTGCGCCGCGCAGCGCGTCCGCAGCGCCTCGGGGGCAGCGGTGCGCAGCTGCTGGCGGCGCGAGGCGAGCACCTCGCGCGCGGCCCGCTGCGCCTCGAGCCGGTGCCGGCACTTGCCGCACCGATCGAGATGCGAGTCGACCGAGGCGCGGGCGTCGGCGGCGGCCTCGCCGTCGGCGTACGACGCGAGCAGCGGCTCCAGCTCCTGGCACTTGTTCATCGTCGGTCACACCACATCGGCTGTCTGTCTCCCGGGTCCGGTCTGGCCGCCCGCGGCGCGCGCCGCCGTCAGCCCGGCGAGCAGGGCGCGGCGGCCGCGTGAAATCCGCGACATCACCGTGCCGATGGGCACATCCAGGACCCCCGCGATCTCCGCGTAGCTCAGTTCCTCGACGTCGCGCAGCCACACCGCCTGGCGGAACGCCTCCGGCAGGTCGTCGAGCGCCGCCTGCAAATCGGCGTCGAGCGACGCCCGGGTCAGGAGCTGCTCGGGCGAGAACTCCCGGGCCGAGTCGCCGGCCGCCTGCTCGACCATCTCGCTGTCGACCTCGATCGGGCTCCGTCCGTCGTGGCGGCGCATGTTGCGGAAGGTGTTGTGAAGGATCGTGAACAGCCACGCCTTCAGATTCGTTCCGCGCCGGAACTGGGCCGCGGACCGGAACGCCTTCAAGTAGGTCTCCTGCACCAGGTCCTCGGCGTCGGCCGGGCGGCGCGTCAGCCGCAGCGCCGTGCCGTAGAGGCTGTCGAGGTACGTCAGCGCATCAGCCGCGAACTGATCGTCGTCCGGCCGCGCCCCCGCCGCGGCGCCGGGCGCCCCGGAAACGGGCGCCGCGGGGCCCGAATCGTCGGGCGCAGGCGGGCGGCGGCGGAAGACCATGTGGCGGAAACGGGCGCCCTCACTCAGGGATAACACCCCTGGGCGGCGGTTTATTCCTCTTCATTGTACCGGATGGCCGGAAACGGGGACGGCGGCGTTGCCAGCGGGTGACACTGCCCCCCTGGCGGTCGGGCGGCGACGGGATTCACGCCTGATTCGCGTCCGCCCGCCGGGCACGTCGCTTGCTCCGGCGGCAGCCGGACCCGGCGCGCGGCGGCGTCCACGGGGACGCGGGCGTTGCGGCAGCCGTCTTAGCTACAGTAACATCGGCGACAAGCCGCCGTCGGTGCCGTGTGCCGCCGGGGTGCTGCCTTCCGCTGCCGCTTCCGAGGTGAATTATGCGCACGCGCAATACGCGCGGCATCGTTGCGCCCGCGGCCATCGCCCTTCTGGCGATCGGCTTCCTGGCGGTGGTTGCCGACCAGGTCTCCGCGCAGACGCCGTATGTGCCGTACTACGGCAAGAACCGGATCCGCTACGACGACTTCAAGTGGAAGATCTACACCACCGATCACTTCGAGATCTACTACTACCCTGAGGTCGAGCCGCATCTCGAACGGGTCACGCCTACGCCGAGAGCGCCTATCAGCAGGTCAGCTCGGACCTGAAGCACGACCTGGCCTTCAAGGTGCCGCTGGTCCTCTACAAGACGCAGAGCGAGTTCCAGCAGCAGAACATCGAGCCCGGCGAGCTGCCGGAAGGGGTGCTCGCCTTCGCCGAGCCGTATCGCGACCGCATGGTGCTGCCGATCGACGAGCCGTCGGACGCGCTCTACCGGCTGATCACCCACGAGCTCACCCACATCTTCGAGTTCGACATCATCCCGCGGTCGCTCCTCCGCCGCGGCCTGCCGCTGTGGGTCGACGAGGGGCTGTCGGACTACATGACCGGCTACTGGCAGCCGTTCGACCTGATGACGGTCCGCGACGCCGCGATCGCCGACATCGTCCCGTCGATGAGCGACTTCCAGGGGGTCCAGTTCGCCGACGGCCGGCTGCCCTACAACCTCGGCCACGCCGCCTTCGAGTTCATCGAGTCGCAGCTGGGGCAAGGAGGGGCTGCGGCAGTTCCTGTTCGCGCTGCGCAAGAGCGGTCATCGGCGGCGGCGAGAGCGCCTACGAGGAAGCCTTCAAGCTCAAGCCGGACGAGTTCGACGAGCAGTTCGAGAAGTACCTGAAGGATCGCTTCAAGCCGTTCCGCGACAAGGAGCGCCCGGCCGACTACGGCCGCGACCTCGCCCCGAAGCGCGAGAAGACGCCATACGCCGTGGTCGTGTCGATCGAGCCGTCGCCCTCGGGCGACCTGATGGCCGTGGCCGCCGGCAACCGCAAGGATCAGGAGCTCGACATCGTCCTGCTGTCGACCAAGGACGGCAAGGTCATCCGCAACCTGACCGACGGCTTCAACAAGGACCGCGGCTACGAGTACATCGCGACGCCGGGCGGCTTCCGCAACAACGCCGTGCCGTGGATGTCGTGGGCGCCGGCCGGCGACCGGATCGCCTACTTCGTCCGCACCGAGAAGCAGCAAGACGCTGATCCTCCAGAACGTCGTCACCCGGAAGATCGAGAAGCGGATCGAGCATGAAGACGCGTCGACAGCCCGGAATCGCCGGACATCAGCCCGGACGGCACGCGAGGTCGCGTTCGCGGCGCTGCGCGGCGCGATCGGCGACATCTTCGTCGTCAACCTCGACAGCGGCGAGATCCGCAACCTCACCAACGACCAGTTCGGCGACTACGCGCCGACCTACGCGCCCGACGGCAAGTCGATCATCTACCTGGCGCGGGTCAGCGGCAACGACAAGCTGTTCCGGCTCGATCTCGGCGACCGGCACCAAGACCCAGCTCACGTTCGGGACGCACGACGACGGCGGGGCGCAGTTCGTCGACGCCGACACGATCGTCTTCCCGTCGACGGCGACCGATCCGAACCAGCCGATCGACCCCGAGGTCGCGCGCAACGGCAACATCTACAACCTCTGGACGCTCGACCTGAAGACCGGCGAGCTGAAGCAGTACACCGACACGCTGACCGGCAACGTCTCGCCGATCGTGCTGCGCGATCAGACGCCCGCCGAAGATCGCCTTCGTCACCTACTACAAGGGGGAGTACGGCATCCACACGCTCAACCGCCAGGAGCCGCTGACACCGTGGCGAGCGCCGATTTCGGCGCGCCCGGGCCGATCATCGATTTCCAGGCGCCGCTCACCCACACGCTGGTCAAGTCGAACATCAAGACCAAGGGCACCTTCGAGAAGCTGTTCCTCGAGGGCCGCCCGCCGGTCAACGTCGGCGTGACGAGCGGCGGCGACCTGTTCGGCGGCACCCAGGTCACCTTCACCGACGTGCTCGGCGACAAGCAGTTCAACCTGTTCGCCGCGTCCGTCTCGCAGTACCGGACGATGTCGTTCTCCTACATCAACCTGTCGCGGCGCCTCCAGTACGCGATTCAGGCCTACTCGCAGACGCAGTTCTATCTACGGCTACGATCCCGGCGCTGCTCTACGGCACCCAGTACGGCCTACGTCGATCGCGAGCCAGGCGATCGCGACGCAGACGGCGCGCGGCGCGACCGCCTACGGGATCTATCCGTTCAACCGCTACGCCCGCGTCGAGGTCTGCCGGGCGGGCTGCTCCAGTTCAACCAGGGCTACAACGACGCCGGGCTCCAGCAGGTCGCCGACCAGTACCAGCTGTCAGCAGTACGGCCGGACGCTGTTCGCCAACGGCATCGATCATGCCGCTTGGCGCCTCCTACGTGCAGGAAACGACGGTCTTCCGCGAGTACGGACCGCTCGCCGGGAACACGATTCGCGCCGGCTACGAATACGCGCCGAGCCTCGGCAAGCTGCTGTCGCGGCATACGCTCGACGGCGACGCGCGCTACTACAAACGGATCGCGACCAACGGCGTGCTGGCCTTCCGGGCGCGGGGGTTCAAGAGCTGGGGAGAATTCCCGGGCTATCTCTACTTCGGCGGCAACTCCGAGCTGCGCGGCTACGACTACCTCGAATTCCTCGGCAACAAGGCGTTCTTCTTCGACGGCGAGCTGCGCTTCCCGCTGATCGAAGCGGCGCTGACCCCGCTCGGCGTGATCGGCGGCCTGCGCGGCGTCGCCTTCGCCAACGTCGGCGCCGCCGGCTACGACGGGGTGCCGATGAACGTCTATTCCCGCAAGCCGCTGACGGTGACGCCGCTGCTCGGCTTCCAGCCGAATTTCCAGACCCAGCAGTACGACCCCGTGTTCGGACCGCCGACCACCATCGACGGGCTCAAGCTCGTCGACGGCCGCGCCTCCTACGGGGTCGGCCTCGAGACCTTCGCGCTCGGGTTCCCGATCCACTTCGACTGGTCGTGGCGGACGCTCCTCAACAAGAACTACGAGGATTACATCTTCGCCTACCAGGCGATTCAGGAAGGCACGACCGGCAGCAAGTGGTTCCGGAAGCCGAAATTCTCGGTGTGGATCGGCTACGATTTCTGATCGGCGCGACCTTCCAGCCGCACCGAAACGACGCCGTGTCCAAACGCTGTACCGACATCGTCGCCCTGCTCGCCGACTTCGTCGAGCATCACCTGCCGCCCGAGATCCATCGCGATCTCGAGCGGCACCTCTCGGCCTGCCCGCGCTGCGTGGCGCAGCTCCAGACCTACGAGTCGACGGTCTCGCTGCTGCGATCGATCCGTGAAGACGAGCTTCCGGCCGAGCTGCGGTGCACGCTCAAGTCGTTCCTCAACCGGCACTGTGGCAACTGAATGACCGCCAAGACACCCTCGGAGTCCGAGACCGAGATGGTGCAGGTGGTCCTGCCGAACGACGCCAACCCGCTCGGGTTCATCCTCGGCGGCACGGTCATGCACCTCATCGACATCGCTGGCGCGATCGCCTGCCACCGCCACACCCGCAGCCTGCTCGTCACCGCTGCCGTCGACGGCCTGCAGTTCCTGCATCCGATCAAGGTCGGCGATCTGATCATCCTCAAGGCGCGGGTGACGGCGGCGTGGCGCACGTCGCTCGAAGTCGAAGTGGAAGTGTTCTCGGAGGAAACGCTGACCGGGTTGCGGCGGATGACCAGCCTGGCGTATCTGACCTTCGTCGCGGTCGATCGCGACAGCCACCGCCGCGCCGTGCCGCCGCTGCTCCAGGAAGGGCCGGAAGATGCGCGGCGCGCCGCCGACGCGGAGGGCCGCCGGGCCGCCCGGCTGGCGGCCCGCCAGGCGCTCGAAGCGCGGCTCGGTCAGCGCGTGTAGCGCTCGGTGGGAACTCCGTCGTAGAGCTCGTCGATGCGCAGCACCTGGGACGCGCGTGAGTAGCTGCCGAGCTCGTACTCCTCGCTCATGATCAGCGCCTTGACCGGCTTGGTCGGACAGACCTCGGCGCACAGCCCGCAGAAGCTGCACCGCGACAGGTTGAAGTCGAAGTAGTCCAGCACCTTGATCTTCTGGCCCGGCTCGCGGTGGCCGCCGAGCGCAATCAAATCATCCGGACAGACCTTCGCGCACTGATCGCAGACGATGCACGTCTGGGCGCCGGTCTCCGGCTCGACCTGGAGGCGGAGCACGCCGCGGAAGCGCGGCGAGACCGGCCGGCGCTCGGCCGGGTACTGGAAGGTGAAGGCGGGCTGGGGGGTGTACTTGAGGGTCAGCCAGAGCCCCTTGAGGATGTCGACAAGGAAGATGGTGCGGAACGAATCGCGGAGGCGCTCCACGGCTCAGCCCCCGGCTTTCGTCGCCGGCTCGACCAGCGTCGCGTGGGTGTCGCCGACGTGGATGATCCGTTCCTTGCGCAGGACCGTGCTCTCGCGGCGGATCTTGTCCTGGAGGCGCATCAGTCCGTACAGCAGCGCCTCCGGACGCGGCGGGCAGCCGGACACGTAGACGTCGACCGGCACGATCTTGTCGACCCCCTGCAGCACGCTGTAGGTCGGAAACGGCCCGCCGGCGTTCGAGCAGCTGCCCATCGAGATCACCCACTTCGGCTCGGGCATCTGGTCGTAGAGACGGCGCAGGACCGGGGCCATTTTCTTGGTCACGGTGCCGGCGACAATCAGCAGGTCCGACTGCCGCGGCGAGGCGCGAAACACTTCGGCGCCGAACCGGGAGATGTCGAACCGCGATGCCGAGGCCGCCATCATCTCGATCGCGCAGCACGCCAGACCGAAGCCCATCGGCCAGATCGAGGACTCGCGGGCCCAGTTCAGGACCCGGTCGACGGTCGTCGTGACGAGGTTGTCCTCGAACTTGTGCTCGATGAGGCCCATACCAGCTTCCAGCTTCCAGCTTCCAGCTACCAGCTACCAGCTACCAGCTTCCAGCTTCCAGCTCCAGTTTTCAGCTACCAGTTTCCAAGTCCGCGGCGCGGGCCTCCTACTTCTGGAAGTACTGGGCGTTGACCGGAATGAAGCTCTTCCACTTTTCCGGGGTTTCGTCGAGCGCGAAGATCGCCTCGACCGGGCACGCCGGCACGCAGGCGCCGCAGTCGATGCACTCGTCGGGGTGGATGTAGAGCATCTCCGCGGCGGCGAACTCGGGCTCGTCCTTGCGCGGATGGATGCAGTCGACGGGGCACACATCGACGCAGGCGCTGTCCTTCGTGCCGATGCAGGGTTCACAAATGATGTAAGCCACGGTCTCTCTCTCCCTCACAAACCAGCGTCGTGCGCGGCGCGCGCCGCGCGATGCTCACCTTACGCTCCCGAGCGCCATCGAGCCCTGGAGGTGGCCGAGGCGCAGCGACACGAGCCGCGCCAGTTCCATCGCCGCCGCGGGCTGCGCGGCGGCAAACGGGGCTTCGTCGGCCGCATGGACGAACACCCCGATGCGGGCGACCTCGCGCCCGGTGTAGTCGCAGACCGGCGCGCACGTGCACAGCAGGCGCTGGATCTGCGGCGCCGGCGCCCCGAAGCGCACGGCGATACGGTCACTCTCCATCGCATCGCGCGGGCGCTCGAGCTTCAGGCAGCTCAGTCGCCGCTTGGCGGTCGCCTCGACATACATCGCGCAGTGCACCGGCATCTCGCGGCCATGCGTCGTATGCATGCCGACCTCGTCCGGGCCGCCGGTCCAGAGGTAGGTCACCTCCCCGGCGGCGGGCACGGCGATGAACGCCCGAATGCCGGTCCGCAGCACGTACTCACGCAGGACCGGGTACGCGTGCAGCCGCAGTTCCGAGCGGCCGAGCAGCCGGAAGCTCAGGTCGAGCATCTTCAGCGTCAGGCTGTAGCGCAGCGTTTCGTCATCCTGCCGCACGAACCCGCGGCGCTTGAGGACCCGCAGCAGCCGATGGACGGTCGGCGGCGGCTGGCGCACCACTCTGGCCAGGTCGGTCACGCTCAATCCCCGAGGGGCGGCGGCCAGGGCTTCGCAGACATCCAGCGCCTTCTCGAGCGACGACTGCCGATCGCGCCCGGGCACGGCTGCCGACTCACCGGACCGGCCCAGCGCGTCTTCAGTCATTCCAGTATGCGGAACGTGATTCCACAATCGCTCACAACGGTTATATACCCTCGAGCCCGGCCGATCAAGGCGGACCCGCTATAATGGCGTCCTTTCCGCGGCTCCGCGGACCCTATCAATGTTCCTGCAGCGCAATCGACTCTTGCTCGGGGCAGCGTGCCTGCTGCTGGCGGTGCGCGCGGGAGCACAGGGGCTACCCGAAGGGCCGATCCGGACCGCGGACGGCCGGGTGACGGTCGGCGCCGCGGTCGTCGCGACGATGGGCCCGACCGACAACGAGGCCTATTTCAATTACACCGACTACGAGCACGATGCGATGCGGCTCTTCAGGCTGAGCGCATCGGCCGTGTGGAAGCCGGCCGACTGGCTGGCGCTGGCAACCGAGGTCCGATCCGAAAACCTCGAGACCCCATCGATCTATGCCGCGTACGTGCGGATTCGCCCGTTGCGGCGCCGCGCGGTCGACCTGACACTGGGCCGGATCCCGCCGGCGTTCGGCGCCTTCGCGCGGCGGGCCTATGGCACCGACAACGCCGTCATCGGCTACCCGCTCGCCTATCAGTACCTGACGTCGCTGCGCAGCGACGCCTCGCCGGCCGTCGCCGACGACCTGCTCAGGATGCGCGGCCGCGGCTGGCGCCCGAGCTTCCCTCTCGGATCCCAGGCCGTCGAGCCCGGCCTCCCGCTCGTCAGCGGCTTCCGCTGGGATACCGGCGTCGGCGCCGCCTGGACCGGCCAGACGATCCAGCTCTCCGCCGCCGTGACCAGCGGGACGCTCTCCAACCCCCGCCTCGGCGACGACAATGCCGGGAAACAGCTGTCGGGGCGCGTTGCGGCCACGCCGTTGCCCGGGCTCGTGATTGGTGCGTCGGGTGCCGCCGGGGACTGGCTGGCGCGCGGCCTGCCGGGTTCCGGCTCCGGCCAGCAGCGCGCGCTCGGCGCCGACGCCGAATACTCGCGCGACCACTGGATTGTCCGCGGCGAGCTCGTTTTCAGCCGGTGGGCGCTGCCCGTCCCGCTCGCGCCGTCCCGCGCCCAAGCCGTCAGTGCCCTCGGCCGGTGGGTCGAGGGGCGCTACCGCCTGACGCCGCGGGTGTTCGTCGCCGGGCGGCTCGATCGCCTCGGGTTCTCCAGCCTGCAGGGCAGCACGGTGACCCTGCCGTGGGACGCGGCGGTGTCGCGCGTCGAAGTCGCCGCGGGCTATTATCTCCGGCGCAACCTGGTCGCCCGGGCGGCCGTGCAGCGAAACCGGCGCGACGGTGGACGGGTGCTGGGCCGCACCCTCGCGTCGGCGCAGCTCGCCTACTGGTTCTGATGCCGCGCCTGGCGACGCTGCTCCTCTTGCTCGCGCTGGCCACGGCCGGCGGTGTCGCGTCGCCTGAGGCGGCGCGCCATCCGACCGGCGCGCCGGTTGCCGTCGGCGTCATCCGCGGCCGCGTCACGCCGCCCGCCGGCCTCGTCATCAGCACCGACCGCCCGAATGTCGCCGACGTCTCGATGGCGGTCAACCCGCCCGTCGATCGCCGCAGCGTCGTCTACCTCGATCCTGCGCCGCGCGCCGCGTTCGACTCGCGCGACGAAGCGGTGCGCCCGCATGGACCAGCGGAACAAGACGTTCGTCCCGCACGTGCTCGCGATCGTCGCCGGCACGACGGTGGATTTTCCGAACAGCGATCGGACGTACCACAACGTGTTCTCGCTCTCGAAGGCGAAGTCGTTCGACCTCGGCCGATACGCCGTCGGACGCTCGAAATCCGTGCGCTTCGATCGCCCCGGCATCGTCCGGGTGTTCTGCGACATCCATTCGCACATGAGCGCGTTCATCCTGGTGTTCGCCCACCGCTACTTTGCCGTCACCGCCGAGGATGGGCGCTACCGCATCGAGGGCATCCCGCCTGGCAGCTATACCGTGATGACCTGGAACGAATCGGCGCCGCTCGAGTCCCAGCGGGTCGTCGTCCCCGACGGCGGCGGCGAGGTCGAGCTCAACGTCAGCCTGCGCCGGCGATGAGTCTCCTCTCCTCGCTCACCAACCGGATCTTCTTCGCCTCGGCGCTCCTCGCGGTCCTGGCGATCGGCGTCGCGGTCTATCGCGTCAACGTCGCGGTGACGACCCAGGCCGAGAGCGAGCTGCGCCGCGGCGTCGACGAAGCCGGGACGCTGCTCGAGGAGCAGCGCACCTACCTGTTCGACCACTTCACGCGCGAGGCGACGCTGATTGCCGACCTCTCGAATCTGAAGGCGGCCCTTTATACCCGCGACGCGCCGACCGTGCAGCCGCTCGCCGAGGAGTACCAGCGGCGCATCGGCTCGGACCTGTTCGTCGTGACCGATCCCGCCGGCCATGTCCTCGCCGAGGCCGGGCGCCGCAAGATGGCGCGCGACGATCCCGATGCGGCCGATGCCATCCGGCGCGCGACCGAAGGACGCGAAGCGCTTTCCCTCTGGAGCGGCGGCGGCGGCGTCGTCCAGGTGGCGTCGGTGCCGAGCTTCCTCGGGCCCGAGCTGATGGGCACCGTCAGCGTCGGGTCGAGCCTCGACCAGGAGGCGGCGCGGCGCTTCAAGGCGCTCACCCAGAGCGAAGTGGCCTTCGCCTTCGAGCATCGGATCCAGGCCTCGACGCTGCCGGGGCAGTTCAACGACGCCCTTGCCCGGGCGTCGCTGACCGGCCCCGGCGTTGTCGGCACCGTCACCCTGGGTGACAGCGAATATGTCTTCGTCAACCGACCGCTGCCGCTGATCTCGTCCGCCATCCGGACGCCGGCCGTGGCGACGGCGGTGCCGACGGCGCTCATCCTGCGATCGCGAACCGACCGCCTGCGCTTCCTGCAGATCGTCCATCGCGAGCTGGCGGTGACGGCATTTCTCGCCGTCCTGGTCGCCGTCATCCTCAGCTACGGCGTGGCGCGGACGGTGACGCGCCCGCTCGGCGCCATCACCGGCGACGATGCGCGAGATGGCGGCGACCGGCGACCTGACGCGAAAGATCGCCCTGCCGGCGCGCGGCGCGGTGGGACGACGAGGACGCCCGCCTGCTGGCGACGACGTTCAACACCATGACCGACTCGATCGCCCGGTTCCAGCGCGAAGCCGCGCAGCGCGAGCGGCTGTCGTCGCTCGGCCGCCTCTCCACCGTGGTCGCCCACGAGATCCGCAACCCGCTGATGATCATCAAGGCGGCGCTGCGCGGGCTGCAAGCGCGACGGCGTCGCCCCGGACGAGCTGCGCGCCGCGGTCACCGACATCGACGAGGAGGTCGGCCGGCTGAACCGCATCGTCATCGAGGTGCTCGACTTCGCGCGCCCGATCGCCTTCGAGCTGGCGCCGGTCGACCTCAATGCGATCTGCCGCGACGCGGCCCGCGCCGTCGACGCCGCCGCCGGGGCGCCGCTGCCGGTCCTGCTGACGCTCGACCAGGGCCTGGCACCGGTCGTCACCGACGCCGAGCGGCTGCGGCTGGCGCTCGTCAACGTCCTGATCAACGCCCGCGCACGCGGTCCTGGCACAGCCGGCCGGCCGCGCTCCGGCGGCGGCGCCGATCCGGCTGGCCACTGCGCCGCGACGCCCGCCGGGCGCTGCGCCATCGACGTCGCAGACGACGGCATCGGCATCGCCGCCGGACGACCTGCCGCGGATCTTCGATCCGTTCTTCACCACCCGCCGCACCGGCACCGGTCTCGGCCTGGCGATCGCGCGGAACATCATCGAGGGGCTCGGCGGCACGATCAGCGTCTCCAGCCCGCCGGGCCGCGGCACCGAGGTCCGCATCGAGCTGCCGGCTGAGCCGCGGCGCGCGCCACGCCCGCGGCGCGGCGGCGGCCGGACATCCCAGGAGAAGCGTACGCACCGATGACGACAGGATCGATTCTGCTCGTCGACGACGAGGCGAAGATTCTCGCGGCGCTGGCCGCGGGCGCTGCGCGACGAGGGGCACGAGGTCATCGCCACCGGCAGCCCGCGCGAGGCGCAGCGGCTGCTCGGCCAGCGGCTGTTCGACCTGCTGGTCGTCGACAACCTGATGCCGCGAGCTGACCGGCCTCGATCTGATCCGCGAGCTCGTCGCCGTCGACCCCGGCCGGCGAGCGGCCGCAGATCCTGATGATGACCGCGCACGCCACCGTCGAGAGCGCGATCGAGGCGATGAAGCTCGGCGCCCTCGACTATCTGCAGAAGCCGTTCGAGATCGACGAGCTGCTGGTCGTGGTCACGCCGCGCGCTCGAGCACCAGCGGCTGCAGCACCGAGCACCGCTACCTGATCAGCGAGCGCGACGCCGAGTTCAACCACTACGGCATCGTCGGCCGCAGCCGGCGGATGCAGGAAGTCATCGCACCGCGCGAGGTCGTCGCCAAGTCGAAGAGCACGGTGCTGATCACCGGCGAGACCGGCACCGGCAAGGAGATGGTGGCGCGCGCGATCCACGATCACAGCGCGCAGCGCGAGATGCCGCTGATCAAGGTGAACTGCGCGGCGATCCCCGAGACGCTGCTCGAGTCGGAGCTGTTCGGCCACGTGCGCGGCGCCTTCACCGGCGCGGCGACGACAGCAAGAAGGGCAAGTTCGCGCTCGCCGACGGCGGCACGCATCTTCCTCGACGAGATCGGCACGATGAGCCCGGCGCTCCAGGCCAAGCTGCTGCGGGTGCTGCAGGAGCGCGAGTTCGAGCCGCTCGGATCCGAGCGGACGCAGAAGGTCGACGTGCGCGTCATCGCCGCGACCAACCGCGACCTGCGCCAGATGGTCGCCGACGGGCAGGTTCCAGGAGGACCTCTTCTACCGGCTGAACGTCATCCCGATCCAGATGCCGCCGCTGCGCGAGCGGCGCGACGACATCCCGCGTGCTGGTCGAGCACTTCGTCGCCAAGCACGCGCAGCGGGCCGGCAAGCGCATCGACGGCCTCGAGCGCCGGCGTGATCGCAGGCGCTGCAGGCGGTCGGACTGGCCCGGCAACGTGCGCGAGCTCGAGAACACCATCGAACGCGCGGTGGTGCTCTCGCCGGGCACGATGATCGGCGCCGACGTCGTGCGCATGCTCGGCGGCGGCGGCCCCGCCGCCGCCGGGCTGCCGTCGCTCGACCTGCGGCAGAACATCGACTGGGCGGAGCGCGAGACGGTGCGCCGCGCCCTCGACAGCGCCGGCGGCGTCAAGAAGGACGCCGCCGAGATCGATGGGCATCAGCCAGCGCGCCCTGAGTTACTACCTCGCCAAACACCGCGTCGAGTAACGCCGGCCGCCCTTACGACCGTGGTAACGGCTTACGGCGCGGGTAATCCCCGGTGCGCACCGTGACGTTTTTCCGCGGCGTTCGCGCCGGGATCGCCCGGCATCCGGCTTGCCTTCACAGGTGACGTGACTCGTTTCAGCATCCTCGTCCTGGTGGGCCTGCTCGCCCTGCCGTCCCTCGCCGCCGCGCAGACCCCGGCCGCGCCCGGCGCCGCCGCTCCCGAGGCCGCCGATCCCGACGCCCGCATCGATGCGCTGCAGCCCGACTTCAACCTCGCGGCGCTGCCGACCACCCTGCGGATGCCGCTGCACCGGCTGGCGTTCCGGGTGACGCATCGCTTCACCCGGCCGCTCGGCCAGGGGGATTTCGGCGATCTGGCGTCGGACTTCTTCGGCTTCGACTCGGCCGCACAGATCGGCCTCGAGCTGCGCTACGGCCTGGCGCGGGGGACGCAGATCGGCGTCCATCGAACGAGCGACCGGACGATCCAGATCTTCGGCCAGCACACCCTCCTCACCCAGAAGGACACGTTGCCGCTCGGCCTCGACGTCCTTGGCACCCTTGAAGGGGCCAACAACCTGCACACCCGCTACCGCAGCACGGTCGGCGTCGCGGCGTCGCGCAAGGTCGGGCGCCTCGCCGCGGTGTACGCCGAGCCGCTGCTGGTCATCAACAGCAATGCGGCCGCAAATCAGGGGTTCGACAACAACACGCTGATGGTCGGCCTCGGCGGCCGGCTGCGCGTCCGCCCGGGCACCTATCTCGTCGGCGAGGTCACGCCGCGCGTCGCCGGCTTCCAGCCGGGAGTCAGCCAGGTCAGCTTCGGCCTCGAAGGGCGCGCCGGAGGCCACCTGTTCCAGCTGAACGTGTCGAACGGCTTCGGCACCACGCTCGGCCAGCTGGCCGGGGGCGCCTTCAACTACGACAACTGGTTCCTCGGCTTCAATATCGCGCGCAAGTTCTTCTGAGACGCGGGCGGACTGGTCATGGAGGAGGGCTCGTGAACACCATCTGGGTACGGACGGCTGGCCTGGGAATCTTCATCCTCGCGATCGGGTCGGGTTGCGGCGGCAGCTCGCCGACCTCTCCCTCGACCGGCGGCGGCGGCACCGCGGTCAGCGGCGCGACGATCACCATCGGCAGCGACGGCAGCGTCAGCCCCGTGCAGGTGACGATCAGCGTCGGGCAGAGCGTCACGTTCGTCAACAACGACAGCCGCTCCCACTCCATGAACTCCGATCCGCATCCCCTGCACACCGACTGCCCGCCGCTCAATGCGGTCAGCGTGATCGCGCCCGGGCAGACCAGGGCCAGCGACGCGCTGACGTCCGCCCGAACGTGCCGCTACCACGACCACAACGATCCGGAGAATGCGAAGCTCATGGGAAGCGTGGTCATCCGCTGACAGGCGCGGCGGGAGGGCGCCGCGGCGGTGGCATAATCGGGAGATGCGAACGGCGTGGCTCGCGGCAGGGATGCTGGCGGCGGCCTGCGGCGGCAGCCCGCCGGCGGCGCCGACGCCCGCTTCCTCGAATCCGAACGTCTTCACGATTACGGCGGCAGGTGTCAGCCCCCGCGACCTGACGATGGCGCCGGGGTCGCGGGCGCTGTTCGTCAACAACGACGCGCGGCGCCACGACATGGGGTCCGACCCTCATCCCGAGCACAGCGACTGTCCGGCGATCAATGCGGTCGGGACGCTCAATCCGGGTCAGAGCCGGGAGACCGCCAACCTGATCGAGCTGCGGACCTGCGGCTTCCACGACCACGACAATCCGGAAAACGCCTCACTCAAGGGGCGGATTACCATCCGCTGATTCACGACAGCACGGACCGAACACTAGTATTCGTCTTCGTTGCTCCAGAAGCTGTCGGCCGGGCCGACCGCGTCGGGATTGGCGCGCGACGACCACGGCGCCGAGGCGCCCGACAGGCGGTTCTGGATCTGGGTGCGCAGCCAGCCAATCGCGTCCGGCTCAGCGGCCCGCAGCGCCTTCCAGTCGGACTCCGGGAGCACCAGCGTGAGTGTTCGGGTGGGGACGGCATCGGCGTCGGTCATGATCCGATGATAAAAGAGGGCCGCCTCTGGAGTGCGCAGAACTTACGCATGCGATTGATGCGGCCCGCAGATGGCCCGGGCATGCCGAATGCACATGCCATCCATGCGCGCTTCGCATCCCCGGCCGTCAGGACGCCGTCTGCCCCGGCCTGAGCACCAGGACATCGATCCCGGCATCCAGATGCGCGCGCAGCGCCTCGGGGGTCCCGGTCAGCACCGGGAACGTGCCGTAGTGCATCGGCACCACCTGCCGGACGCCGAGCATCCGGGCGGCGCGGGCGGCGCCGTCCGGACCCATCGTGAAATGCCCGCCGATCGGCAGGAAGGCAATCCGCGGAGCATGCATCTCGGCAATCAGCCGCATGTCGCCGAAGACCGCGGTGTCGCCGGCGAAATAGAAGACATCGTCGTCTTCCATCCTGACGACGAACCCCGCCGGCTCGCCGAGATAGACGGTCGTACCCTGTTCGACGATGCTGCTGGTATGAATCGCCGGAACCATCGTCACCGACACGCCGCCGGCCTCGACCGTCCCGCCGATGCCGAGCCCCTGGACGTTCTTCAGTCCCTTGCGCTCGCACCACAGCGCCAGTTCGTAGACCGCGACGATGCGGGCGCCGGTGGCACGCGACACGGCGGCGACGTCGCCGGTGTGATCCGAGTGCCCGTGCGACAGCAGGATGAGATCCGCGGCGGCGATCCGCTTCATGTCCGGCGGACAGAGCGGATTGTCCTCGAGCCACGGGTCGGTGACGATCCGCTGCCCTCCCGGCGTCGTGATGAGGAACGTCGAGTGCCCGTACCACGTAATCGACAGCCGTCCGCCCGCCGCAGCCATGCTCCCCATTCTACAAGGGGGACACTCATCTTTACGTTAAGTTGTTGAGCCAGCTGGGGCTGTGAGAACACCCCCCCGGATTGGCCGACCCGGCCGGCTACCGCGGCCGGGTCCGGCCCGCTATACTGGAAGGCATCGATGCAGGCTGTTCCGCTGAACTTCATCCGCGGCCGGAAGAAACGCGCCGACGAGCTGCCCCGCCAGCAGAAGCCGGACTGGCTCAAGGTCCGCGCCCCGGGCTCGGAAAACTATCACCGCCTCAAGGGGCTGATGCGCACGCTCGGGCTGCACACGGTTTGCGAGGAAGCCAACTGCCCGAACATCGGCGAGTGCTGGAACCACGGCACCGCGACGTTCATGATCCTCGGCGACACCTGCACCCGCTCGTGCGGCTACTGCAACGTGACGCACGGCACGCCGCGCCCCGCCGACGCGGAGGAGCCGGTCAAGGTGGCCAGCGCCATCCACGCCATGGCGCTCGACTACGTCGTCATCACTTCGGTCGACCGCGACGACCTGCCTGACTGCGGCGCCGGGCATTTCGCGCGGACGATTGCCGAGACCCGCCAGCGGATTCCGCACTGCCGGATCGAGGTGCTGGTGCCGGACTTCAAGGGGTCGGAAGCGGCGCTCGGCGCGGTGCTCGCGGCTGGTCCCGACGTGCTCAATCACAACATCGAGACGGTGCCGCGGCTCTACCGGACGGCGCGGCCCGGCGGCCGCTACGACCGCGCCCTCGAGCTGCTCGACCGGTCGCGCACCCTGGCGCCGTCGATTCCCACCAAGTCGGGGCTGATGGTCGGACTGGGCGAGGAGTGGGAGGAAGTGGTCGCGACGCTGACCGATCTGCGCTCGGCCGGATGTCAGATCGTCACGATCGGACAGTACCTCCGGCCGTCGCTCGCGAACCTGCCGATGGTCCGCTACTACACGCCGGACGAGTTCGCCAGGCTCAAGCGCATTGCCCTCGACCTCGGCTTCGGCCATGCCGAATCAGGGCCGCTCGTGCGCAGCTCCTACCACGCCCACGAGCAGGTCGCCGCGCTCGAGCAGCGCTGACCGGGCTCAGGCCTTCTTCTTCGGACGGTAGACGTGGGTCGCCTGGCCGAAGAAGACCTCGGCTGATTCCATGATCGTCTCCGACAGCGTCGGATGCGGGTGGATCGTCATCCGCATGTCGGTCGCGTTCGCCCCCATCTCGATCGCGAGCACGCCTTCCGCGATCAGCTCGCCCGCGCCGGGGCCGACGATGCCGACGCCGAGGACCCGCTCGGTTTTCGGCTCGAGCACGAGCTTCGTCATCCCGTCGGCGCGGTCGAGCGTCTGCGCCCGGCCGGAGGCGCGCCCACGGGAAGCGCGCGACGACGACCTCGCGCTTCTGCTGCTGGCGCGTCGTTCTCGGTCAGACCGCACCACGCCAGCTCCGGATCGGTGAAGACGACGGCGGGAATCGCGAGCGGCTCGAAGGCGACGCGCTCGCCGGCAATCGCCTCGACGGCGACGCGTCCCTCGTGCGACGCCTTGTGCGCCAGCATCGGCTCGCCGACGACGTCGCCGATCGCGTAGATCGACGGCTCGGCGGTGCGGCGCGCCGCATCGACGTCGATGAAGCCGCGCGGATTGACCTTGACGCGGGTCCGATCGAGCCCCGGGATCGCCGAGTTCGGCCGGCGTCCGATCGAGATGAGGACGCGATCGAAGGTCCGCTCCTTGGCATGTCGGCGGCCAGTCCTTCCCCCTCGAAGGTCACGGCGACGCCGTTCTTCGCCTCTTTCATGGCGACGACCTTGGTGTTGAGCAGCACCGCTCGCACATCGCCTCGACCCGCTTGGCGAGGATGTTGACGAGGTCGCGGTCGGCGCCGGGCAGCAGGCCGCCCGTCATCTCGACGACCGTCACCTTGGTGCCGAGCGCGGCGTAGACGGTGCCGAGCTCGAGGCCGATGTAGCCGCCGCCGACGACCAGCAGGGACTTCGGAATGTCCGGCAGCTCGAGTGCCGCCGTCGAGTCCATGACGCGCGGGCTGTCGATGCTCAGACCCGGCACCGTCGACGGCCGGGATCCGGTGGCGATGATCGCGTGCTCGAAGGTCAGGATCTCGGCCGCATCGCCGCCGGCCCCGCCGGCGCGGCTGATCTCGAGCGTCTGCGCGTCGCGGAAGGCCGCGGTCCCCTGGATGTAGGTGATCTTGCGCTGCTTCGACAGCTGGCCGAGCCCGCCGGTGAGCTGGTTGACGACCTTGGTCTTGAAGGCGCGCAGCCGCTCGACATCGATCTTCGGCGCCCCGAAGGTGATGCCCCACGCCTCGGCGTGCCGCGCCTCGTTGAGCACGTCGGCGACGTGCAGCAGCGCCTTCGACGGGATGCAGCCGCGGTAGAGGCACACGCCGCCGGGGTTGACCGACGGATCCACCAGGGTGACGTCCATCCCGAGGTCCGCCGCATAGAACGCCGCCGCATAGCCGCCGGGGCCCGCGCCAATCACCACCAATTTGGTTGTCATATATAGAAAGGTTCTGCGAGGTGCTACGAGGTTCTGCTAGGTTCTCCCGGGTTCGGTTCTTCCGGGTTCGGTTCTTCCGGGTTCAGTGCTGCTAGGTTCTTCCGGGTTCGGTTCTCCGGGTTCAGTGCTGCTAGGTGCTTCCGGGTTCGGTGCTCCCGGGTTCAGTGCTGCTAGGTTCTTCCGGGTTCGGTTCTCCGGGTTCAGTGCTGCTAGGTTCTTCCGGGTTCGGTTCTCCGGGTTCAGTGCTGCTAGGTTCTTCCGGGTTCGGTGCTCCCGGGTTCAGTGCTGCTAGGTTCTACCGGGTTCGGTTCTCCCGGGTTCAGTGCTGCTAGGTTCTTCCGGGTTCGGTTCTCCGGGTTCAGTGCTGCTAGGTTCTTCCGGGTTCGGTGCTCCCGGGTTCAGTGCTGCTAGGTTCTTCCGGGTTCGGTGCTCCCGGGTTCAGTGCTGCTAGGTTCTTCCGGGTTCGGTGCTCCGGGTTCAGTGCTGCTAGGTTCTACCGGGTTCGGTGCTCCCGGGTTCAGTGCTGTCCTGGGTTCTGCAACGTTCGGTCTGCTGGTGCTCCCGGTTCTGTTCGCCTGGTCCTGCGGTTGGTCACCGAACCCCGTGGAACCCCGCCGAACCGAACCCTGTAGAACCGAACCCCGTAGAACCGAACCCTGTAGAACCGAACCCTGTAGAACCGAACCCTGTAGAACCGAACCCTGTAGAACCCCGAGGAACCATGTAGAACCCCGTAGAACCCGAACCCCGTAGAACCCGATTCTTAAAGCATCAAAACGAACGGCTGCTCGAACGCCTCGGCCACCCAGCGCAGGAAGCGCGCGCCGTCGGCGCCGTCGATCACGCGATGGTCGTAGGACAGCGAGAGCGGCAGCATCAGGCGCGGCTGGAAGGCGTGCGCCGTCGTACACCGGCTCGTGGACGCCGCGCGAGATGCCGAGAATGGCGACCTCGGGCCAGTTGACGATCGGCGTGAACGAGGTGCCGCCGATGCCGCCCAGATTGGTGATGGTGAAGCCTGCCGCCCTGCATGTCGTCGAGCGACAGCTTGCCGGTGCGGGCCTTCTCCGAGGCCTTGGCCAGGTCGGCCGGCGAGCTCGACGACGCCCTTGCGGTCGACGTCGCGGATGACCGGCACGAGCAGCCCGCGCGTCGGTGTCGACGGCGACGCCGACGTGGACGGACCTGCTTGTAGATGATCTCGCTGGCGCGCCATGTCGACCGAGGCGTTGAACTGCGGGAACTTGCGCAGCGCCGCGGCGACGATCTTCAGCGCCATCGCCGTCATCGTCAGCTTGCCGCCGGCCTTCTCGGCCTGCGGCGCCGAACTGCTTGCGCAGCGCCTCGAGGGCGGTGATGTCGGCCTTGTCGTGCTGGGTGACGTGCGGGATCGCGTTCCAGGCGTGCGACAGGTGCTCCGCCGTCTTGCGGCGGATGTTGCTCATCGGCTTGCGCTCGACGGCGCCCCACTTCGTGAAGTCGGGCAGCGGCGACGGCCGGCGCGGCGCCGCCGCCGGCGCCGCCGGCGAGCGCCGCGCTTGCACGAACGCCTGGACGTCCTCGACGCTGATCCGGCCGTCCGGGCCGGTGCCCGCGACCGGCCGGATCTCGACGCCGAGCTCGCGCGCCAGGCGCCGGACCGACGGCGCGGCGGGCGGCATCGGCCCCTCCACCGGCCCGGCCTCGGCGGTGGCGGCGGGCGGCGCGGCCGGCCGCGCCCCGCGATTGATATCGACGACCTCGCCGCGCGGCTTCGTCCGGCTGGCGTCCTCGGACCGGCCGCCGCCGCGCGAGTGGTCGGCGAAGCGTTCGTCGGCCGGCGCATCGGTCGTTCCGCGATCGCGTTCGCGGCCCCCTTCGCGCCGGCGCTCGGCCGTCCCGCTCGCGCTCGTCGGCCGCCTTCCGGCCGGCGCCTCGGCGGCGCGGCCGCCCGCCGGTCTGGGACCCACCGGCCTGCCCTGCCGGCTCCGGTTCCGGCTTCGCGCCGGCGTCCGCGCTTGGCCGCGGCCGGCGCCTTGCCGCCGCCTTGCCGCTCGACGCCCCGCGCCTCGTCGACCGTCAGGACCACCTGGCCGACCTTGACGCGTCGCCCTGCTTGACGCGCACCTCCTTGACGTGCCGGCGACGCGGACGGCACTTCGATCGTCGCCTTGTCGGTTTCGAGCTCGAGGACCGGCTGGTCTCTGGCGACGGTGTCGCCGGCGGCGACCAGGACGCGGACGACGTCCCCGGCGGTCGATGTTTTCGCCGAGCTCGGGAAGCGTGAATTCTGTTGGCATCAGTGGTCGCTGGTCTCTGCCGTTAGCTGATGGCCGGGTTGGCTTTCTCCGGGTCGATCTCGAGGTCCTTGATCGCCTGCGCGACGACCTTGCGATCGAGCTTGCCGTCCTGGGCGAGCTCGGCGAGCGTCGCCAGCGCGACGAACCGCGCGTCGACCTCGAAGAACTCGCGCAGCCGCGCCCGATCCTCGCTGCGGCCGAAGCCGTCGGTGCCGAGCGCGCGCAGCCGCCGCGGCATCCACGGTCGATCGAGTCCGGCAGCGACCTTCAGGTAGTCGGACGCCGCGACCAGCACGCCCGGCGCGTCCTTGAGGCACTGCGCGACGTACGGCACGCGCGGCGTCTCGCTCGGGTGGAGCATGTTCCAGCGATCGCAGGCGTGGCCGTCGCGATACAGCTCCTGGTAGCTGGTCACGCTCCAGACGTCGGCGGCGACGTCGTACTTCTCGAGCAGCTTCTGCGCCGCGAGCGACCTCGTTCAGGATCGCGCCGCTGCCGAACAGCTGCGCCTTGAGCTTGGCCTTGGGGTTCGCCGCCGTCTTCAGCCGGTACATGCCCCTTGAGGATGCCGTCGCGCGCCCCCTCGGGCATCGGCGGCATCGCGTACTGCTCGTTCATCACCGTCAGGTAGTAGAAGACGCTCTCCTGCTCGCTGATACATCCGGCGGATGCCGTCCTGGATGATCACCGCCAGCTCGTAGGCGTAAGCCGGATCGTACGAGACGCAGTTCGGCGTCGCCGAGCGAGTAGACGTGGCTGTGGCCGTCCTGATGCTGCAGCCCCTCGCCCGCCAGCGTGGTCCGGCCGGCGGTGCCGCCGAGCAGGAAGCCGCGCACCCGCGAGTCGGCGGCCGGCCCAGATCAGGTCGCCGACGCGCTGGAAGCCGAACATCGAGTAGTAGATGAAGAACGGGATCGTGTTGACGCCGTGGGTCGCGTAGGCGGTGCCGGCGGCGATGAACGAGGACATCGAGCCGGCCTCGGTGATCCCTTCCTCGAGGATCTGGCCGTCCTGCGCTTCCTTGTAGTAGAGCAGCGTGTCCATGTCGACCGGCTCGTACTTCTGGCCGACGTGCGAGTAGATGCCGACCGCCCGGAACAGCGACTCCATGCCGAAGGTGCGCGCCTCGTCCGGCACGATCGGCACGATCAGCTTGCCGATCTCCTTGTCGCGCAGCAGCTTCGACGAGGATCCGCACGAACACCATCGTCGTCGAGGCCTTGCGGCCGTCGGTGCCCTTGTAGAACTCCTCGAACAGCGCTGGTCGAGCGGCGGCGGTCAGCGCGCTGACCCGGACCGAGCGCGATCGGCACGAAGCCGCCGAGCGCCTTGCGGCGCTCGCGCAGGTACTGCAGCTCGGCGCTGTCCTCCGGCGGCCGGTAGAACGGCGCGTCGGCGATCTCCTCGTCCGAGATCGGGATGCCGAAGCGGGTGCGGAAGATCCGCAGGTCCGATCTCGTTCATCTTCTTCTGCTGGTGGGTGATGTTCTTGCCTTCACCCGCCTCGCCGAGGCCGTAGCCCTTGATCGTCCGGGCGAGGACGACCGTCGGCTGCCCCTTGTGCTCGATCGCCGCCTTGTAGGCGTTGTAGACCTTGACCGGATCGTGGCCGCCGAGCCGCAGCTTCTTCAGCTGATCGTCGGACAGGTGCTTGACCATGTCGAGCAGCCGCGGGTCGGTGCCGAAGAAGTGCTCGCGGATGTAGGCGCCGCCCTCGACCGCGTACTTCTGGTACTGGCCGTCGACGATCTCGCCCATCCGCTTGGCGAGCAGGCCGTCGTGGTCGGCGGCGAGCAGCGGATCCCAGTCGCTGCCCCAGATCACCTTGATGACGTTCCAGCCGGCGCCGCGGAAGATCGCCTCGAGCTCCTGGATGATCTGGCCGTTGCCGCGCACCGGACCGTCGAGCCGCTGCAGGTTGCAGTTGATGACGAAGATCAGGTTGTCGAGCTTCTCGCGCGCCGCCAGGCTGATCGCGCCGAGCGATTCGGGCTCGTCGGTCTCGCCGTCGCCGAGGAACGCCCAGACCTTGCGTGGTCGACGGCTTCTTCAGGCCGCGGTCCTCCAGGTAGCGGTTGAAGCGCGCCTGGTAGATCGACATGATCGGGCCGAGGCCCATCGAGACCGTCGGGAACTCCCAGAAGTCCGGCATCAGCCACGGATGCGGGTACGACGACAGGCCGCCGCCCGGCGGCGAGCTCGCGGCGGAAGTTGTGCAGCTGCTCGACCGACAGCCGCCCTTCGAGGAACGCGCGCGCGTAGATGCCCGGCGAGGCGTGCCCCTGGAAGTAGATCATGTCGCCGTTGCCGTCCTCGTCCTTGCCGCGGAAGAAGTGATTGAAGCCGACTTCGTACAGCGTCGCGGCCGACGCGTAGGTCGAGATGTGGCCGCCGATGCCGTCCGAGGCGCGGTTGCCGCGGACCACCATCGCCATCGCGTTCCAGCGCACCAGGCTCTTGATGCGCCGCTCGATCTCCTGGCTGCCCGGGAGCGGCGTCTGGTCCTCGGCGCGGATCGTGTTGACGTACGGCGTGACGGCGGTGAACGGCAGGCCGACGCCCGGCCATCCGCGCGTGGTGCCGCAGCATGCCCGAGCAGGCGCTGCACTCGGTCCGCGGTCGCCCTGCTGGATGACATATTCGAGCGACTCGCGCCACTCGCGCTGTTCGATGGCCTCGAGCTCGGAGGTGTCCTGGGGTGCGATGTTCCTCATCTCATGATCCTTGGCCGCTCGCGATGGGCGTCGTCCGTCCTGCCGTGGTCGGGATCCGGACGCCGCCTGCGCGGCACCGGCCTCATCCCTGCAGGCTGTGGTTTCTGGGGCTTACAATCCTCTTATTGTAGTCCGTCGCGCACTCTCCGCCTAGTGGCCGCCGAGCCCCGCCCGGCGGCGGTGCCCGCGGCGCGATTGCACAAGTGTGAAAGCATATGCAGATGCAGACGTTGACCGCCGCCGTGCTGTCCGCCGCCCTTGCCGGCGTTGTGTTGGCCGCGCGCCCGGCGCCGGCTGGAGAGGTGCCCGTGAGCGAACAGACCCCGCCCGCCGCCGCCGTGCCGACCACGGCCGAGCTTCGTGAAATGACCGCGCGATTCGCCCCCGCGGACATCGGCGCCGACATCACCGCCCTGCCCGACCGCGAGCGCCGGGCGCTCGGCAAGCTCGTCGAGGCGGCGCGGCTGATGGACAGCCTGTTTCTCCGCCAGGTGTGGTCCGGCAACGACGCGATGCTGCAGGAGCTGTCGCGCGCGGCCGTCCCGAGAGGCGCCGGGCCCGCCGACGCGCGCCAGGCCGACGCCGAGGCGCGGCTGCACTATTTCCTGATCAACAAGGGCCCGTGGTCGCGGCTCGATCACAACCGCGTCTTCATTCCCGGCGCCCCCGCCAAACCGGCCCCGGCCAACTTCTACCCGGCCGGCGCCGACAAGGCCGACGTCGAGCGCTGGCTCGACGGGCTCGATCCGACGGCGCGGGCCGCCGCCACCGGATTCTTCACGACCATCAGGCGCGCCGCGGACGGCTCGCCCGGGGCCTTCACCGCCGTCCCCTACAGCATCGAGTATCAGGCCGGAGCTGGCCCGCGCCGCCGCCCTGCTCCGCGAGGCCGCAGCCGCTGACCGCCGAACCCACGCTGAAGGCGTTCCTGACGGCGCGCGCCGACGCCTTCCTCTCGAACGACTACTACGCCAGCGACGTGGCGTGGATGGAGCTCGACGCCGCCATCGAGCCGACCATCGGTCCCTACGAGGTCTACGAAGACGAGTGGTTCAACGCCAAGGCCGCGTTCGAGGCCTTCATCACCGTCCGCGACGACGCGGAATCGACGCAGCCTGCAGGCCTTCTCGGCCCATCTGCAGGAGCTCGAGAACGCCCTGCCGATCGATCCCGAAGTACCGCAATGCCCGGCTCGGCGCCCTCGCCCCGATCCGCGTCGTCAACGTCGTCTTCACCGCCGGCGACGCCAACCGCGGCGTGCAGACCGCCGCCTACAACCTGCCCAACGACGAGCGCGTGGTCCGCGAGAAGGGCACCAAGCGCGTCATGCTCAAGAACGTGCAGGACGCGAAGTTCAAGCCGGTGCTCGTGCCGATCAGCCAAGGTCGCGCTGCCGGCCGCCGACCAGCGCACGTGTCGTTCGACGCCTTCTTCACGCACATCCTGATGCACGAGCTGATGCACGGCCTCGGCCCGCACAACATCACGGTCGGCGGACGCGAGACCACGGTCCGGCAGGAGCTCAAGGAGACCTACAGCGCCATCGAGGAGGCCAAGGCCGACGTCTCCGGGCTGTGGGCGCTGCAGCAGCTCGCCGATCGCCAGCTCGTCGATCCGGCGATCGCGCAGACGATGTACACCACGTTTCTGGCGTCGGCGTTCCGCTCGATCCGCTTCGGCGTCAACGAGGCCCACGGCCGCGGCATCGCCGTCCAGCTCAATTACCTGCTCGACGCCGGGGCGTTCAAGGTCATGCCGGGCGGGACCTTTGCCGTCGATGCGGCGAAAATCACCGGCGCCGTCACCGCGCTGACACGCGAGATCATGACGATCGAAGCCGAGGGCAATTACGCGGCGGCCAAAGCGCTCATCGAACGGCTCGGCGTCGTGCGGCCGCCGGTCAAGAAAATCCTGGATCGGCTGGCCGCGGTCCCGGTCGACATCGAGCCGAGGTTCACAACGGCTGAGCGCCTGAGGTAACAACCTCGACGGGACGTCCGTACCTCAGCGGCTGGCACGGCCATTGCGAACCGTCGAGGCGGAGGTCGATGGCCGTGAAACAGTGTGCCGCGCTCGTCATCAACACCGCCGGTGCGGCGACGCCGCATCGCGCCGCGCTCGAAAAAATCGGGTTCCGGGTCGTCGAAACCGGCGAATGGCCGGCCGACGAGATGGTGCTGGCGTTCGAGGTGGTCATTGTCCTGCTCAGCCGTGTGGAGTCGATTTCCATGGTCGGGGCGCGCCTGCGCGCCAAGCCCCACTTCGGCCACCGCATCCTGATCGCGGTCGTTCCCTGCGACGGCACGTCCGAGGACCGCCGCCGCGCCGTCGATTGCGGGTTCGACGATCTCGTGACCAACGCGCAGGAGTCGCGGGTGCTCATCGCGCGCATCCTGCGCCGGCTGCGCGCCCGCCCCGAACACCGCTGCTTCCTCCCGGAGTTGAAGCGCCGCGCCGCCTGATCGCCTCCCTCGGCTCGGCGCGCTCCCTGGAACGCGCTCCCGCCGTACCTGTTCCATGCAGCCTTCGTCCGCAAAGCCGTCGCCGCAGAGCGGCGATCGCCGCGCGCCGGCCGCCGCATCCGACGGCACGCCGGGCCGCAGGCGTCGCAATCGATGCACCCGTCCGAGTGGACGGAGAGCATCTCCACGTATCATGACGCGATGAGAGAGACCGCGCCGCTCCGACTCGCCGCCGCCACGCTGCTCGCGCTGTTCGCAACCGGCAGCGTCCCGCGCGCCCAGCAGGGCACACTGACGACGTCGGAGCGGCAGCATCGCCTCGATCTCGAAGCCGACCTGCAGGCGATCGCCGTCGTCGAACGCAAGGTGATGCTGCCGATGCCGGACGGGGTGCGGCTCGCCACCGACATCTACCGGCCGAAGGGGGCGGCCGAAACGGTCCCGACCATCTGGGTGAGGACGCCGTACAACTTCAATTTCTGGGACATCCAGAACGGCGTGCCGGCCGACATGACGGCGGCGGTGACGGCCGTCAAGCGCGGTTACGCCTACGTCGTGCAGAACGAGCGCGGGCATTTCTTCTCCGAGGGGAACTACGACATCCTCGGCTCGAAGCGCGACGGCGTCAGCACGATTGACTGGCTGACGAAGCAGCCGTGGTCGAACGGCAAGGTCGGCACCACCGGCTGCTCCTCCACCGCCGAATACCAGATGGGGGTGGCGGCGCTCGGCCACCCCGGCTACGCGGCGATGAACGTGCAGGGATTCGGCGCCGGGGTCGGCCGGGTCGCTCCCTATTACGAGCAGGGCAACTGGTATCGCGGCGGTGCGGTGCAGATGCTGTTCATCGCCTGGCTGTACGGCGAACAGAACCAGGTTCGGCCGATGTTTCCGCCGGACACGAAGCGGGAGGATTTGGTTCGCGCCGCGAAATCGTTCGACCTCGCCCAGCACCTGCCGCCAGTCGACTGGTCGACGGCGCTGTGGCACCTGCCGGTCGA
Organism: uncultured Acidobacteriota bacterium; assembly: GCA_963750475.1. GTDB lineage: Bacteria > Acidobacteriota > Vicinamibacteria > Vicinamibacterales > 2-12-FULL-66-21 > JALZOC01. The sequence continues at coordinate 2,143,002 of CAVVQQ010000002.1, read as the reverse complement.
GGACATCCTCGCGGCGGTCGATGGCCCGCGCGGCATCTTCGCGACCGAGATGCCGGTCGATACCGGCGGCGCGATGATCCGGCGGACGCCCAACGACCCGGCCTGGTACCGGGGCGGGCTCTACCACGACGACCAGCCGCTGAATGTGCCGGGGCTGTGGTTCATGTCGTGGTACGACGTCTCGGTCGGGCCGAATCTCGCGCTCTACAACCACGTCCGGCGGACCGCGGCGCCGGACGTGGCGGCCGCGCAGTGGGCGGTCATCGCCCCGGTCGGCCACTGCGCCTACACGCGGGCGACCGCCGACACGGTGGTCGGCGAGCGCAGCATGGGAGACGCGCGGCTCGACTACAGCGAGATCGTCTATGGCTTCTTCGACCGCTTTCTCAAAGGTGACCGCGCGACCCGGCTCGACGCCCTGCCCAGGGTCACCTACTTCACGATGGGCTCGAACCGGTGGCAGACCGCCGACACCTGGCCGCCGGCCGGCGCGCAGCCCCTCACCTTCTTCCTGGCGAGCGAGGGCCACGCCAACACGCTGCACGGCGACGGCGTCCTGACGACGGCGGCGCCGGCCGCGGACGCGCCGGATCGCCTGACCTACGATCCCGATGAACCCGGTCCTGTCGTACGGCGGCAACGTCTGCTGCACCGGCACCGCCATCCAGCCCGGCGCCTTCGACCAGCGCCGCATGGAAGCGCGCGGCGACGTCCTGGTCTACACCTCCGAACCGTTTGCCGAGGTGACCGAGGTCAGCGGGCCGATTACGCCGACGCTCTACGTCTCGTCCGACGCCCGGGACACGGACTTCACGGTCAAGGTGCTCGACGTCTATCCGGACGGGCGCGCCTACAACCTCGACGAATCGATTCAGCGGATGCGCTACCGGGATGGCTATGACAAGCCGCTGGCGTGGATGGAGAACGGCCGGATTTACGAGGTCACCCTGCAGCCGCTGACGACGAGCAACGACTTCGCCGCCGGCCATCGGCTGCGGATCGAAGTCTCGAGCAGCAACTTCCCGCGCTTCGATCGCAATCTGAACACCGGCGGCCGCAATTACGATGAAGCACGCGGCGTCGTCGCGCACAACGCGGTCCACCATTCGCGCCAGTATCCGTCACGCATCACCGTAACCGTCGTGAAGCCCGCCGCGGCCCGAACCGCTGGCCGCTGAGCGCGGCGGCGATCGCGCGGTCGGCCAATCGGGGCGGGCTGGTGGCCTACCCGTCCGGACTCACCACTGGCGTCGCCAGCTCCGCGACGCCCAGGATCAGGTCCGCGACCAGGACCGGCTTGCGCATGTGGCGATGGAATCCCGCGGCCAGCGCCTCGCCGACGTCCTCCTCGCGCACATGCGCCGTCAGGGCAATGGCCGGCGTCTGTCCGCCGTCGACGGCCGCCAGGTGGCGGACCGCCCTGATCAGCGTGTAGCCGTCCTCCCCGGGCATCGCGATGTCGCTGACGAGCACGTTCGGCCGCTGCCGGCGGAACAGGTCGAGCGCCTCCGCGGCCGAGCCGGCGGCCTCGACTGTCGCGCCGCGCTCCTCGAGGAGGGCGCACAGCATCGCCCGCGAGTCCGGGTCGTCGTCGACGACCAGGACGGCGATGCCGCGCAGGATCAGCGCCTCGCCAGCCGGGGCGCCGGCGGGCACGGCCGCGGCGGCGTCCGGTGGGGTCATCGGCAGGCAGACCGTGAACGTCGCGCCCCGGTTCTCGCCGTCGCTCTCGACCGCCACGGTCCCGCCGTGCTGCTCGATCAGGTGGCGGACGATCGCCATACCGAGTCCGATGCCGCCGTGGCGCCTGGTGACCGAGGCATCAGCCTGCGTGAACCGGTCGAAGACGTACGGCAGGAAGTCCGTCGCGATGCCGATCCCGGTGTCGATCACCGACACGACCGCGTCCTCGCCGCGCCGCTCCAGCCGGACGATGACGCGCCCGTCCCGCGGCGTGAACTTGACGGCGTTGGTCAGCAGATTCCAGAAGACCTGCTGCAGCCGATCCCGATCGCCGGCGAGAGGCCCGACGTCGTCGAGCTGCCGTTCGATCGTGATCTTCTTGGCATCGGCGGCCGGCCCGACCGAGTCGAGCGCCGCCTCCATCACCTCGCGCAGCGGCACGATCCCCATCGCCAGGCGCAGCTTGCCGCCGACAATGCGGGAGACGTCGAGGATGTCGTCGATCAGCTGGGCCTGCGCCTGGGCGTTGTTGCGAATCACGGTGACGGCGCGACCGGCGGTGGTCTGGTCGGCCTTGCCGGTGGCGAGGAGGTGCGCCCAGCCGAGAATGGCGTTCAGCGGCGTCCGCAGCTCATGGGACAGCGTCGCGAGGAACTCGTCCTTCAGCCGGTTCGAGGCTTCCGCCTCGGCGCGGGCGGCGCGTTCACGGCCGAGCAGGACCAGACGATCGCGCTCGATCCTGACGCGCTCGGCGATCTCCCGGCGCAGCGCGTCGTTGGCGGTCTTGAGCTCGCGCGTTCTGGCGCCGACCCGATCCTCGAGCTCGTCGTGAGCGCGCTGCAGCAGATCGCCGTGACGCCTGAGCGTCTCTCGCTGCGCGAACAGCTCGACGAACATCGCGACCCTGGCGCGCAGGAGGGCCGGGACCAGCGGCCTGAAGAGATAATCGACCGCGCCGACCGGATCCCGACGCGACGCGGGCAGATCGCGGCCGTCTTCGGCGGTCAGGTAGATGAGCGGCGTGTCGCGGGAGCGCTCGCACTGCCGGATCATCGCCGCGGTCTCGTCGCGGTCGATCGCCCCGGCTGGCGCCAGGTCGAGGAGGACGAGCGCGAAATCTCTCCACCGGACCGCCTCGAGCGCCTGCTGGCCGGAGCGGGCCGGCACGATCTGATACGAGGGCTCGGTGAGAATGGTCTCGAGCGCCCGAAGGTTGTCGTCGTCGTCGACGACGAGCAGGATGGCGGCGCGCTCGGTCACGGCCGCGTGCTCTCGCCGGCGAGCCCGGCCGTCCCGATGCCGCACGGCGGCCGACCGGCGATCAGGCGGTCGCAGGCGGCGATATCGGCCGTTCCCTCTGGCTGCACGCCGCTGCCTCCTGTTCTTGCGGTACCCGCCTGGCCGCCGGCCAGCGGGTCGCGGCCGAGCGTGATCGGGATGGCGCTGTTGTACCACGAGTTGCGGGCTGGTGCAGGGGCGATCCGGGAAGGCCCGGCGCCGGGGTCATGCCTTCACAATCGCCACGGCAACGTCCGGCCGATCGCTGATGATGCCGTCCACCCCCCACGAGACGAGGCGGCGGATGTCGGCCGGATCGTTCACCGTCCACACGTTCACCGGCAGGCCGGCCCGGTGCGCGAAGGCGATGAAGCGCGGCGACACGATCACGGTCGAACCGGAGCGCTCCGGCAGCTGGAGATCGCGATACGCCGGCCGGCGGAGCGGCCAGTGCACCCAGGACCGGTAGAGCGCCCAGCGGGCTTCCTCCCGGGATGCGCCGGTCCGGATGCCGGGCTCGCGGCGGCGGACGGCATTGAGCACCCGGCGGCCGAAGGATCCGAAGGCGACGCGCGCCACCGCTCCGGCGGCCCGGACATCGTCGACGGCCCGGTCGGCGAGCTCGGGATGGTTGACCTTCAGTTCGATGATGAGCGGGATTCCCGGATAGCGCTCGAGGACGTGGCTCAGCCGCGGAATGCCCATGCCGAGCCCGCGGAACGGATAGCCTCCGTCCGGGTCGCGAAACCGGAAGCCGGCATCGGCTGCCGCCAGCTCGGCCGCGGTGCACGCCGCCACCGGACCGCGCCGGTCGGTGGTGCGGTCGAGCACCGCGTCGTGATGGACGACGACGACGCCGTCGCGGGAGAGGTGGACGTCGAGCTCCAGCCCGTCGGCGCCGAGCGCGAGGCCGTGATCGAACGCGGCCACGGTGTTCTCCGGCCGGAGGGCGGCCCCGCCGCGATGAGCGTAGACGAGCGGGCGCGCGCCTGTGGACAAGGAGCACATTGTAGCGTCCGGCCGTGGCGGAGGGCCGGTGATAAGATGCCGTATGACCTCGGAACGCCCCTCGACTCTCGGCCAGCTGCGGTCCGCCGTGGCGGCCGGACGCGTCTCCCGCCGATCGGTTCGCGACGAGCTGCGCGCCAACCTCATCACCCGGCTGACGTCCCGCGAGCCCATCTTCCCGGGCATCATCGGCTACGACGACACCGTCGTGCCGCAGATCGTCAACGCGATCCTGTCGCGGCACAACTTCATCCTGCTCGGCCTGCGCGGCCAGGCCAAGAGCCGCATCCTGCGCGCCCTGGCCGAGCTGCTCGACGACGCCATCCCGGTCGTGCCCGGGCTGCGAGATCCACGACGATCCGCTGGCGCCGATCTGTGCCGCCGTGCCGGGCGCGGGTCGCGGCCGAGGGCGACGCCATGCCGATCGGCTGGCTGCCGCGCGAGGCGCGCTACGTCGAGAAGCTGGCGACGCCGGACGTGACGATCGCCGACATGATCGGCGACCTCGATCCGATCAAGGCGGCGCGCGCCGGCCTCCAGCTCGTCCGACGAGCTGACGATGCACTACGGCCTGCTGCCGCGGGCCAACCGCGGCATCTTCGCCATCAACGAGCTGCCCGACCTGGCCGGCAAGATCCAGGTCGGCCTGTTCAACATCCTGCAGGAGGGGGACGTCCAGATCAAGGGCTACCCGGTGCGCCTGCCGCTCGACGTGCTGCTGGTCTTCAGCGCCAACCCCGAGGACTACACCGCGCGCGGCAAGATCATCACGCCGCTCAAGGATCGCATCGGCTCGGAGATCCGCACGCACTACCCGGCCAGCCGCGCAGCACGCGATGGCGATCACCGCGCAGGAGGCGTGGACCGCCAGGCGCGGCGCCAGCGGCGCCGCCGTCCAGATGCCGGACTTCGTCCGCGAGGTCGTCGAGGAGATCGCCTTCCAGGCGCGCGCAGGACTCGAAGGTCGACAAGCGCTCGGGCGTCAGCCAGCGGCTGCCGATCTCGCTGCTCGAGAACGTCGTCTCGAACGCCGAGCGCCGCGCCCTGCTCGCCGGCGAGGAGCTGATCGTGCCGCGCGTCACCGACGTCTACGCCGCGCTGCCGGCGATCACCGGCAAGTTCGAGCTCGAGTACGAAGGCGAGCTGCGCGGCGCCGACAACGTCGCGCGCGACATCATCCGGGCCGCCGTCGGCAACGTCTTCACCGGCTACTTCGTCGGACGCCGACCTCGCGACAGGTCACCGAGTGGTTCGAGCTCGGCGGCATCGCTGCAGGTCGACGACACGCTCGACGCCGGCGAGCTGCTGACGCGGACGGCCCAGGTCCAGGGGCTGCGCGACCTACGCCGCGCACGCCGGCATCGGGGCGCCGCCGCCGCCGCCGCTGCTCGCCGCGGCGGTGGACTTCATCCTCGAGGGGCTCTACGCGCAGAAGAAGATCACCCGCTCCGACGAGTTCGCAGTACCAGGGGACCGAACCGCCGCGGCGGCCGGCCCGCCGCCGGACTGCCGGTCGAACCGGTCATGGAGCGCGAGATGCCGCTGCCGGGCAACAAGAAGAAGTATTACAACTGACGGCGCGGGCCCGGATGAAATTCAAGTATTCGAAGTTCACCGGCGAGGAGCTCGACGAGCTCGATCTCGAGGAGCTGCTGTCGCAGCTCTCCGACCTGCTGCTGTCGAGCGGCTTCGACGATCCGTACGAGCTGCCCGGCGACGAGCGACGGCCATTCGCTGCAGGCGCTGCACGATGCCATTCTCGAGGCGCTGCTCAACGGCGGCCTGCTGTCGGACGAGACGCTCGAAAAGCTGCTCGGCCAGCGACTGGCAGCGACCGCGACGACGCCGAGGCGCGGCTCGACGAGCTGATCCAGCAGATCATCGACAAGCTGCAGTCGCAGGGCTACGTGACGCCGCGCCCGGCCGCGACGGCGAGCGGCCGCGCGCCGGCCAGCGGCGGCCCGGGGCAGCCGGACCCGCCGGTCAACTTCGAGATCACCGACAAGAGCCTCGACTTCCTCGGCTACCGGGCGCTGCGCGATCTGCTCGGCTCGATCGGCAAGAGCAGCCTCGGCCGCCACGACACGCGCGAGATGGCGACCGGCGTCGAGGCCAGCGGCGCGCCCAAGCCGTACGAGTTCGGCGACACCCTGAACCTCGACCCGAGCGGCACGATCCTCAACGCCGTGATGCGGACGACCGCGCACCCCGGGCCGGCGGCCGCCGGCGGCGGCATCGACGTCGACTACGAGGACCTGATGGTCGCCCAGGGGGAGTACCAGAGCTCCTGCGCGACGGTGCTGATGCTCGACTGCAGCCACAGCATGATCCTCTACGGCGAGGACCGCTTCACCCCGGCCAAGCGGGTGGCGCTGGCGCTGGCGAATCTGATCCGCCTGCAGTATCCCGGCGACGCGCTGAAGGTCGTGCTGTTCCACGACTCGGCCGAGGAGATCCCGCTCACCCAGCTGGCGCGCGTCCGGGTCGGGCCGTACTACACCAACACGCGCGAAGGGCTGCGGCTGGCGCGGCGCATCCTCGAGCGGCAGCAGAAGGACATGCGCCAGATCGTCATGATCACCGACGGCAAGCCGTCGGCGCTGACCCGGCCCGACGGCCGCATCTACCGCAACGCCTTCGGCCTCGATCCGTTCATCGTCTCGGAGACGTTCGCCGAGGTCGCGGCCTGCCGCAAGGCCGGCATCCTGATCAACACCTTCATGCTGGCGCGCGACCACGACCTCGTCAGCTTCGTCCGCCAGGTCGCCGAGATCTGCCACGGCAAGGCGTATTTCACGACGCCGCACACGCTCGGCCAGTACGTCCTGATGGACTACATGGACAAGAAGACGCGGACCATCCACTGACGCGGCGGGCGCCTCCTATGCTGCCTCCGACGATTCCCGTCTTCCCGCTGCCGAACGTCGTGCTGTTTCCGAACGTGTTCCTGCCGCTGCACATCTTCGAGCCGCGCTACCGCGAGATGGTGGCCGATGCGCTCGACGGCGATCGGATCATCGGCATGGTGCTGCTCCAGCCGGGGTGGGAAGGCAGCGACGAGCGACTGCCCCGCGATCTACCCGGTCGGCTGCGCCGGGCTCATCACCCACGCCGAGCGGACTGCCGACGGCCGCTACAACATCGTGCTGCGCGGCCTCGAGAAGTTCCGGGTGGTCGAGCGAGCAGCACCAGCGGCCGTACCGGGTCGCCGAGATCGAACCGATCCTCGAGCTGCTCGACGGCAGACGAGCGCGAGCTGGTACGGGCCGAGCGGCGGCGGCTCGAGGCGCTGCTCGTCCCGCAGCCTGACGGCGGCACGGAGCCGCGGATGCCGCCGTCGATGGGCGACGAAGACCTCGTCAACGCCCTGGCGCAGTATCTCGAGCTGGAAGCGGTCGAGAAGCAGGCGCTGCTCGAACGCGACGGCGTCCTCGCCCGCTGCCGCTCGCTGATCGATCTGCTGGAAATGAAGGTCCTGATTTCGCGCCACGAGTGGCGGCGCGGCGACAGCTGAGGCGGGGGCGTCAGCGCTTCCCGGCCGCGGCCGGGTGGAACTCGACCCGGACGTTGCTGACGACCGCGACGGTGCGGCCCGGCGTCGCGGTCTCATGGCCCGCCGCGGTGGTCGCGTCGAGCACCTCGCCGAGGATGCTGACGGTGTCGATGCCGGCCGGGATGGGAATCGAGATCTCCTCCCGTCCGAGGGGCGCGACCGCCTTGGCGCCGCTCGGCCCCGCCCCGCCGCTGATCCGGTCGTAGAGGTCCTTCTCGGTCCGGAACTCGGTCTGCACCGCGCCCCGCCCCAGCAGATCCCCCTTCATCGACAGCACCGCCACCACTGCCGTGTACTTGGCGAAGCCGCGGCCGGCGCGAATCGCCTCCTCCGAATAGGTGTGCCGGTTGTGCAGATCGAAGAGCAGCGTCGCGGCGCCGGCGTGCGGCGGCAGCGTGACCAGGACGCCGTCGGACGGCTCCCGGCCCGCGAGCACGAAGCAGAACGAGGCGCCGGTGCGGACGCCGGCGCCGAGCAGCTCCGGGCACTTGAGAACGCCGGGGGCGGTCTTGAGCGGCGCGAGCGGCGCCGGCTTGCGGGCCGGCGGCGCCGGGCGACGGCGCTGCACCGGCGCGGCGGTCGCGGTGGCGGTGGCGGAAACGAACAACGTCAGCAGCAGCAGGCCGGCCATGCGCATCGTCTGGAGTATACCAGCGCGCCTCACCGCTTCTTGAGCAGGTCGAGGAACTCGGCCCGCGTCCGGGCGTCCTCGCGGAACGCCCCGAGCATCGCGCTCGTCACCGCCACCGAGTTCTGCTTCTCGACGCCGCGCATCGACATGCAGAGGTGCGTCGCTTCGGTGACGACCGCGACGCCGAGCGGCTCGATCTTGTCGCGAATCGTGTTGGCGATCTGGTTGGTGAGCCGCTCCTGCACCTGCAGCCGCCGGGCGAAGACGTCGACGAGACGCGGAATCTTGCTGAGCCCGATGACCCGGCCGTTGGGAATGTAGGCGACGTGGCACTTGCCGAAGAACGGCAGCAGGTGATGCTCGCAGAGGCTGTAGAAGTCGATGTCCTTGACGATCACCATCTCGTTATAATCGACGGTGAACAGCGCGTTGTTGAGCACTTCGTCGACGTCCGCCGCGTAGCCGCTCGTCAGGAAGCGGAGTGATTTCTCTACCCGCTTCGGCGTATCGGTCAGCCCTTCGCGCGAAGGGTTCTCCCCCAGCGCGCCCAGGAGCTCTCGGATGATGTCCTGCATCGTCGTATTGTACCTCTCCCTATTCACTGGTCCGGCGGGCCCGGCGCCGACGTCGCGTGCGGCGGCGCAGATCGCCGTGCCGACGGCCCCGTCAGCGCCGCCGGCCGAGGCCGATCCCGACGCGCTGTACGCCCGCCGCGCCGATCTGGAAAGCGCCAGGCGGGCAGCGGCGATCTGGGAGGCGCGGCTGGCGCAGCACCCGCGCGACTTCGAGTCGGCGGCGAAGCTTTCGCGGGTGCTCTACTGGGTCGGGACGCATGCCTCGGCCGCGGACCGGCGCGGTGTGCTCGAACGCGGTATCGCCGCCGGCCGCGCCGCGGCCGCGCTCGAGCCGCGGCGGCCGGAGGGTCACTTCTGGGCAGCCGCCAACATGGGGGCGCTCGCCGACTCGGCCGGGCTGCGCTACGGCTTGCGCTACAAGGGAGTGATTCGCGACGAACTGATGACCGCACTGGCGCTCGACCCCGCCTACCAGCGCGGCTCGCCCGACCGGGCGCTGGGACGATGGTACAACCGTGTACCGGGGATTTTCGGCGGCAGCAACGCCCTCGCTGAGCAGCACCTGCGGAAATCGCTGACCTACAGCCCCGGCAACACCGCCTCGCTGTACTTTCTCGCCGAGACGCTGCTCGCGCTCAAGCGGGACGGCGAGGCGCGCGAGACCCTCCAGGCGCTCATCGCCTCCCCCGGCGACCCCGACTGGGGGCCTGAGGATGGCGAATACAAAGCGCGGGGGCAGCGGCTCCTCGAGTCGCTGCCCGGCCGCTAGCGTCGAAGGGGCGGACGTGACGAGCGCGCGCCTCGAGCCAGCCCCCGATTAGGACCTGGTAGAAGCCTCGCCCGCTCTTGCGGCCGAGCCGCCCCGCGAGCACCATCCGCTTCAGCAGCGGCGGCGGTGCGTAGGCCGGTTCGCGGTACTCCTCGAACATGATGTTGGCGATGTAGTAGGTCGTGTCGAGGCCGACGAAATCGAGAAGGGTGAGCGGACCCATCGGGTGCCCGCAGCCGAGCGTCATGCCCTTGTCGATGTCTTCCACCGTGCCGAGGCCGTGCTCGTAGGCGCGCACCGCGTCGAGCAGGTAGGGCACGAGCAGCCGATTGACGATGAAGCCGGGCCGGTCGGGGGCCGTGATCGGTTCCTTGCCGAGCGACTGGGCAAACCCGAACACCGCCGTGAACGTCTCATCGCTCGTCGTCAGGCCGCGGATCACCTCGACCAGCTTCATCAGCGGCACGGGGTTGAAAAAATGCAGGCCCGCGAAACGATCGGGGCGCTTCGTCTTCGCGGCCAGCTCCGTGATGCCGAGCGACGAAGTGTTCGAGCAGATGACGGCGTGCCCGGCGAGGAGCCCGTCGAGCACCGCGTAGCTTGCCGCCTTCTCGTCGATGTTCTCGATGATCGCTTCGATGACGAGATCGCAGCCGCCCAGATCGGCCAGATCGGTCGCGCCCGACAGGTTCGCCAGCGTGCGCTCGCGGTCGGCCGCCGTCACCTTGCCCTTCTCGACGCCGCCGGCGAGAAATTTGTCGATGCGGCCGAGCCCCCGCGCCAGCACCTCCGGATTGACCTCGCGGACGATCGTCTTGTAGCCGGCGGCCGCCGAGACCTGCGCGATCCCCGCCCCCATGAGTCCGCACCCGAGTACGCCGACGGTGGTGATGTGCATTATCAGCTTCCAGCTTCCCGCTTCCAGCTTCCAGCTTCCAGCTTCCCGCTTATGCCAGCTTCCCGCTGCCCGCGTTGCCCGCTGCCCCGCTGCCCGCTGCCAACTGCCAGCTGCCAGTTGCCAGCTACCAGTTGCCAGTGCCGGTTGCCGGTCCGTTACCCGTGCTCACCCACTGGCTACCGGCTACGGCTACTGGCTACTGGCTACTCCACCCACGCTTACACCCGTTCAACGATGGCGGCGATGCCCTGTCCGCCGCCGATGCAGGCGGTGGCCAGGCCGCGCTTGAGGCCGCGGCGGCCGAGCTCCAGCGTCAGGGTCAGCAGCAGCCGCGTGCCGGTCATGCCGAGCGGATGGCCGAGCGCGATCGCGCCGCCGTTGACGTTGACCTTGTCGCGATCGAGAGCCGAGCTCCTTCTCGACCGACGAGGTACTGCGCCGCGAAGGCTTCGTTGACCTCGAAGAGGTCGATGTCCGCGAGCGTCAGACCGGCCGTCGCCAGCACCCGTCGCGTCGCCGGCACCGGACCCATGCCCATATGCGTCGGATCGACACCCACCGTCGCCCAGTGCGTCAGCCTGGCGAGCGGCGTCAAGGCCATGGGTGCGTACCGCGTCGGCCGAGGCCAGGATCAGTGCCGCGGCGCCGTCGACGATGCCGGAGGCGTTGCCCGCCGTGACGCAGCCGTGCTTGCCAAAGGCCGGCGGCAGTTTTGCGAGCCCCTCGAGCGTCGTGTCGGGGCGCATGTGGTCGTCGCGGCTGAACAGCTCCACGCCCTTGCGGGTCGGCACTTCCACCGGCACCACCTCGTCGTCGAAGCGGCCCGCCCGCCACGCCGCGTCCGCGCGCTGCTGGCTGCGAGCGCGTAGCTGGTCCTGCTCCTCGCGCGAGATCGCGTACGTCGCGGCGCAATTCTCGGCTGTCGCCGCCATCGTACAGCCGCAGTGCGTGTCGAGCAGCGCCGACCAGAGCGTGTCCTCGAGCTGCCCCTGGCCGAGCCGCAGCCCGCTGCGCAGGCCGCGGATCACATGCGGCGCCTGGCTCATGCTCTCCATGCCGCCGGTGAGCACCACGCCGGCCTCGCCGAGCCGGATCATCTGGCCGCCGCTGATCGCCGCCTGGATGCCGGACCCGCACAGCCGATTGACCGTCAGCGCCGGCACGTCGACCGGCAGCCCGGCCTTGAGACCAACGTGCCGAGCGCCGTAGATCGCGTCGGCGCTGGTCTGCAGGACGTTGCCGAAGACGACGTGATCGACCATCGCCGGATCGACGCCGGTGCGCGCCAGCGCGGCGCGCGACGCGATCGCGCCGAGCTCAATCGCGCTCAGGTCCTTCAGCCGCCCGGTGTAGTCGGCCATCGGCGTCCGGGCGCCGCCGACGATGAAGATGGCGCTCATATCAGGGTTCTTCGGGGTGCTTCGGGGTTCGCGGGGTTCTACGTGGTTCGGTTCTGCTTGGTTCGGCCCGGTTCGGTTCCACTCGGTTCGGCTCGGTTCGGTTCTGCCAGGTGTTACGTTCCGCGAGGTCCTGACGGACTCGCTTGCCCGGAGTCGGATGCGGGGCGCTGCAGGTGACGGGCAATCCAGTCACCGGTCTCCCTCGTCCCGAGCGTGCCGCCGATGTCCTTCGTCCCCTGCGACTGCTCGACGGCGGCGAGAACGGCGGCCTCGATGGCTCCCGACTCCCGGTCGAGGCCGGCGGTTTCGAGCAGCAGCGCCATCGACAGGATAGCGCCGATCGGGTTCGCCACGTTCTTGCCGGCGAGCGGCGGCGCGGAGCCGTGGACCGGCTCGAACATCGACGTCCGGCCGGGATGGAGGTTGCCCGACGCCGCCATCCCGAGGCCGCCCTGCAGCGCGGCGCCGAGGTCGGTGACGATGTCGCCGAACAGGTTGTTGGTCACGATCACCTCGAACTGCGCCGGGTCGAGGACCATGTGCATCGCCAGGGCGTCGATGTAGTAATGCGTCGGGGTGATGCCCGGATAGTCCGCCGCCGTCTCGCGGAAGACACGCTGCCATAGCGCGTGGCCGTGCAGTCATCGCGTTGCTCTTGTCGGCCATGCAGACCCGCGTCAGGCCGCGCCGCCGCGCGAAGTCGAAGGCGTGGCGGATGATGCGATTGACGCCCTTCCAGGTGTTGACCTCCTCCTGGATGGCCACCTCGTCTTCGGTGCCGGGCTTGAAGCGGCCGCCGATCGCCGACATACAGACCCTCGGTGTTCTCGCGAAAGACGACGAACTGGACCTCGCGCGGCGTCCGCCCCTTGAGCGGACAGAGGCGGGCATCGAGCAGCCGCACCGGCCGCTGGTTGACGAACAGGTCGAGCTCGAAGCGCGTGCCGAGGAGAATGTCGCGGGCGTGGCGGTTGTCGGGGACGCGCGGATCGCCGAGCGCGCCGACGAACACGGCGTCGAACTGCCGGAGCAGGTCGTAGCCGCCCGCCGGCATCGTCACGCCGGAGGCGAGGTAGTGGTCCGCTCCCCACGGCAGCGTCTCGATCTCGAAGTCACGGCCGAACGCCTGCCCGACGGCGCGAAGCACCTTGACAGCTTCGGCGGTGACGTCCTGGCCGATGCCGTCTCCGGGGATGAGGGCGATTTTCATTCAGCTTCCAGCTTCCCGCTTCCAGCTTCCCGCTCCAGTTACCCGCTCCAGTTGCCAGTTGCCAGTTGCCAGTTGCCGGTTACCAGTTGCCCGCTACTCGCTATCCGCTGCCCGCTGCCCGCTGCCGGCCACGCCAGTTGCAAGTTGCCGGTCGTCTGTCGACTCGGGTTACTGCTTACTGGCTACTGGTTACTAGTTACTGGTTACTGGTTACTGGTTACTGGTTACTGGTCTCTATTGGCCTCATACCGTCTCGATCGCCAGTGCCATGCCCATGCCGCCGCTGACGCAGAGCGTCGCGAGGCCGCGGCGGCCGCCGCGGCGGAGGAGCTCGTACAGCAGCGTCACGACGATCCTGGTCCCGGTGCAGCCGATCGGATGGCCGAGCGCGATCGCACCGCCGTTCACGTTGAGGCGGTCGAGCGGGATCGGTTCATCCTCGAGCACGGCCAGCACCTGCGGAGCGAAGGCCTCGTTGAGCTCGACCAGATCGAAATCGGCCATCGACAGGCCGGTCCGGTCGAACAGCCGGCGCATGGCCGGCACCGGGCCAATCCCCATGATCCGCGGATCGACGCCCGCCGACGCCCAGCCCGTCACCCTGGCGAGCGGCCTGACCCCCGAGGCGGCCGCCCGCGCGCCGCTCATCAGCACGACCGCCGCCCCCCCGTCGGTGATCCCGGACGAGGTGCCCGGCGTGATGATGCCGCCGTCGAAGACCGGCTTCAACTTCGCCAGGGCTTCAGGCGTCGTCTCCGGCCGCGGATGCTCGTCCGCCTCGACGACGACGGTGCGGCCGCGGGAGTCGGTGACGGTCACTGGTACGATTTCCGGCGCGAGCCGCCCGGCGGCCGTCGCCGCGGCGGCGCGGCGCTGGGATTCGAGGCCATAGGCGTCGGATGCTTCCCGGGTGACCCCATAGCGGCGCGCCAGTTCCTCGGCGGTCTCCCCCATCACCATGCCCGAGAGCGAACAGGTGAAGCCGTCGCGATACATCGCGTCGACGAGCGTGAAGTTCCCCATCCGGTGCCCCCATCGCGCATCGTCGGCATCCACCAGGTACGGCATGCGGCTCATCGACTCGATGCCGCCGGCGGCGACGATTTCCGCGTCGCCAAGCGCGATGGCCTGGGCGGCGCTGGCGATGGCCTGCAGACCCGAGGCGCAGGCCTTGTTGAGGGTGTAGGCGGGGACGCTGTCGGGCAGGCCGGCGCGCCGCCCCACCTGCCTGGCGGGATTGGGCCCGGAGCCCCCCTGCCGCGCATGGCCGACGATCAGTTCGTCCACATCGCGGGAGGCCACCCCGCCGCGCGACAGTGCCGCTCCGAGAGCTACGGCACCCAGCTCGGCCGGGTGCACGTGGCGAAACGCCCCGCCATACCGGCCGATCGGCGTCCGCGCGGCGCCGACGATGACAACGTCCACGGGCAGGGGGAAGCTCACCGCCGAATCATACCGCCCGGACGCGCAGAACCGTGCAGTTCCGGTAGAGCCGGAATGAAGCCGTTTCGTCCCTTCGTCACCCAATCCATCCCGTTGGATTCAAAAAAGCGGATTTCAGGGACGAATGGCCCGCCTACGGGGGCTAAAGCCCTGATTTCATTGATGCTGACGAAGCCGTCATACAGGCATACTCCGTGCTATAAACCTTGTTTGCTGGGACCGTCCCAGTTTCCTGTCATCCGCGTCGTCCGGCTCTCCGGGGCCTCGCATGCGCTGACATGTCTTGTTGTTATCAGGAGGATGAACCAGAAATGCGAGCACGTACATTTGCCGCACTGATGGTAGCTCTGCTGTTTGCCTGGCCGGCGATCGCCCAGGAACAGCGCGGCTCCATCGAAGGCGTGGTGAGGGACAGTTCCGGCGCGGTGCTTCCGGGGGTCTCGGTTGAAGCCCGGACGAACACCGGTGTCGTACTGACCGCCACGACCGATTCGGAAGGCGTCTATCGTTTCCCGTCGGTGTCGCCGGGAGTGTACGAGGTCACGGCTACGCTGCAGGGCTTTGCGCCGAAGAAGCAGGGCAGCATCGAGGTCGGCCTCGGACAGGTCAAGAAGGTGGATCTCGCGCTGGGGCTGCAGGGCGTTGCGGAAAGCGTCCAGGTCACGGCCGAATCGCCTCTCGTGGACGTCAAGCAGAGCGCGCGGCAGACGAACATCTCGCGTGAGCAGATTGCACTGCTGCCGAAGGGGCGCGACTTCACGAGCCTCGTGACCCAGGCGCCCGGCGCCAACAGCGAGAACAAGCTCGGCGGCCTGTCGATCGACGGCGCCAGCGCCGGCGAAAACCGCTACATCATCGACGGCATCGAGACCACCAACCTGCAGAGCGGCACGTCGGGCAAGAACGTCATTGCCGACTTCGTCGAAGAGATCCAGGTCAAGTCGAGCGGCTACACGGCGGAGTTCGGCGGCGCGACGGGTGGCGTGATCAACGTCATCACCAAGAGCGGCACGAACGACTGGCACGGCAACGTCGGGCTGCAGTATCAGGGGGACAAGCTGTCGGGCGGCGCCTCGCCGGCGGCGGGCTTTGCGACGATCAGCACCGGGGTGCCGAGCCTTCGCATCAGCCTCACCGACGCGACCAAAGCGGAGTACGTGACCTATCCGAAGGACCAGGAAAACCGTTACGAGCCCGGCTTCGCGCTCGGCGGGCCGGTTGTCAAGAACCGGATGTGGTTCTTCGGCGCCTACCAGCCGGCGCTGACCAAGACGACCCGCAATGTCGATCCGACGACGGCGTCGAATCCGAAGGCGGGCACGTTCAACATTTCGCGGACCCAGCAGACGCAGTATGCGACCGGCAACGTCACCGGCCAGCTGTCCGACGCCGTCCGCACGCGGGTGGCGTTCAACAACAGCTGGGCGCGGACCAAGGGGCTGCTGCCGTCGCTCGACGGCGCGGACCGGACCGACACCAACTACGGCAAGACCTCGACCTTCCCGAATTATGCGGTGTCGGGCAACATGGACTGGGTCGCGTCGCAGAAGCTGTTCTTCGGCGTCCGCGGCGGCTACTACATGGCCGACCAGCACGATTCGAACGTCACCGTCCAGCCGCTCTATCGGTTCACCACGACCACGAACGTCGGCCTGCTCGACGTTCCGCTCAGCCTGCAGAAGCCGGCCGGGTTCACCAGCATTCCGTCGAACAACCAGGTGACCCGCGACCAGCAGACCCGTGCCTACTTTCAGGCCGACGGCACCTACTACGCCAAGCTCGGCGGCGACCATCAGTTCAAGTTCGGCGTCCAGGCTGACCGCGTCGGCAACAACGTGCTGAGCGGCGAGTCACGGCCGCGCGTGACGATCAACTGGGCCCGCTCGCTGTCGACCGGCTCGCCCTTCACGACCGGCAAGTACGGCTACTACAGCGTCCGCAGCAACGCGGTCAACCCGACGCAGGGCTTCATCACCGAGGGGAACATTCACACCACGAACCTCGGGTTCTTCTTCCAGGATGCGTGGACGATCAGCAACAAGCTGACGATCAACGCCGGCCTGCGCACCGAGCGCGAGCGCGTCCCGACCTACACCACGGGCGCCGATATCCCGGAGTTCGGGCTCGAGTTCGGCTTCAAGGACAAGCTCGCGCCGCGCGCCGGGTTCGCCTACGACATCAACGGCGACGGCAAGTGGAAGGCGTTCGGGTCGTGGGGCGTGTTCTACGACATCTTCAAGCTCGAGCTGCCGCGCGGCTCGTTCGGCGGCGACAAGTGGCTCGAGTACTACTACACGCTCGACACTTTCGACTGGCCGAACCTGCTGGCCTCGTCGAGCTGCCCCCCGGCTTGCCCGGGCACGCTCATCCGCGGACCGATCGACTTCCGGCACCCCTCGTTCGGATCGGATTCGATCCAGCCGGGCATCAAGCCGATGCGTCAGCAGGAGGCGACCTTCGGCCTCGACCATCAGCTGAGCAACGTCGTCGCGGTCGGCGTCCACTACGTGCACAAGCAGATCGATCGCGCCATCGAAGACACCGGCTCGCTCGACGCGCAGGGCAACGAGATCTACATCATCGCCAACCCCGGTGAAGGGCTGACGGCGCTGGCCTCGACGGATCCCGTCACCGCGCTCCCGAAGGCGAAGCGCGATTACGACAGCGTCGAGTTCTCGTTCGAGAAGCGCTTCGCAGGATCGCTGGTACCTGCGCACCAGCTACCTGTGGAGCCGCCTCTACGGCAACTACTCGGGTCTGTCGCAGTCGGACGAGAACGGCCGCACCAGCCCGAACGTCGGCCGCGCGTTCGACTACCCGCTGATGATGTTCAAGGACGGCGGCACGGCGGCCTATGGTCCGCTGGCAACCGATCGCCCGAGCCAGTTCAAGACGCAGTTCATCTATCAGCTGCCGATCGGCACGAGCGTCGGCCTCAACGAGTACGTCGCCAGCGGGCTCCCGGTCAGCCGCGAGATCGGCATCTACCCGACGAGCAACCTGCCGGTGAACTACCTCGGGCGCGCCAGCGACGGCCGGACGCCGGTCTATTCGCAGACCGACCTGTTCGTCCAGCACGGCTTCAAGCTGGGCGGCAGCAAGCAGGTGCAGATCAGCTTCAACGTGCTGAACCTGTTCAACCAGAAGACCGCCGTCAGCAAGTACTCGACGTATCAGGCGACCAACGGCGTCGTGCCGGACGAGGCGCTCTTCTACCGCGGCCAGCAGACGCTCGAACAGCTGATCGTCAGCCAGAACGTCATCAAGGATCCGCGCTTCCTGCAGAACAACCTCTTCCAGTCGCCGATCCAGGCGCGGGTCGGGGTGTCGTTCCGCTTCTAGACGAAACCGATCGATTTCGGGTATCGTGCGCCCCGCGGGCTTCGGCCCGCGGGGCTTTTTTTTACCCCCGCCACCAGGAGGATGCAGATGCGGAGACTGACCTTGCTCGTCGGCCTGCTGATCGCCGTGACCGCCGGCATCACCGGTGCCCAGCCGGCGCGGAGCCGCGATCGGGCGATGCAGGATTACCGCGCCGGCATGGAGAACATGCGGGCCGAGCAGTGGGAGAAGGCGGCGGCGTCATTCAAGCGTGCCATCGACATCGATCCGTCGTTCGAAATGGCCTACTACGCGCTCGGGCGGGCCAACATGCCGCAGAAGAAATATGTCGAGGCGGTCGCGGCCTTCACGAAATGCCGTGACCTCTACCAGGCCGAAGCCGGGCGATCGTTCGCGAACGTCCAGGAGCGGCAGCAGCACCTGCGCGAGCGAATGACCGAGATCGACGAGCTGATCCGGCAGTACCAGTCGGCGCCGGCGACCACGGTTCAGGCCTCGGAGGCGTTGCGCCAGCTCCAGGAAACCAAGCGGCAATTGCAGGAGAGCGTCCAGCGGGGCACTGACGTGTCGATTGACGGCACCGTTCCGTCCTTCGTCTCGATGGCGCTCGGCAGCGCCTACTTCCGGCTCGGCCGCCTCGCCGACGCCGAGCGCGAGTACAAGGCGACGATTGCCGCCGACCCGAAAACCGGCGAGGCGCACAGCAACCTGGCGGTCGTCTACCTCCAGACCGGACGCTACGACGAAGCGGAGAAAGCAGTGAAAGCCGCCGAGAAGACCGGGTTCAAGGTGAACCCGATGCTGAAGGAGGATATTGCCGGGAAGAAGGCCGGCAAGAGCTGAGAGCCAGTGGCCAGTGGCCAGTTTCCAGTTCCTGGCTACTGCCTGCTGGCTGCTGGCTGCTGGCTACTGGCTGCTGGCTGCTGGCTACTGGTAACTGCCTACGCCATCACCCGGTCGAGCCCGAGGGACGCCAGCACGGCTTCGAGGTCGGCGCCCGTGAACGGCTTGGCCAGGATCGGCACCTCGCTGAGTGTTTCGTCCAGCTCGATGGCGGTCCGGTCGCCGGTGATGAAGACGAAGGCCCCCGCCAGTTCGGGATGGCGGTCGACGAGCGCGCGGTAGAGCTCCTTCCCCGCCACCCCCGGCATGTGCACGTCGCACAGCACCAGGGCGAGCGGGCTCTTCCCGGCCAGGGTCAGCGCGGTCTCCGCCGACTCCGCTTCGTCGACCTCGAAGCCGCGCCGTTCCAGCAGCCGGGCCAGCAGCCGCCGGATCGGCGCCTCGTCGTCCACGATCAGGACGCGGCGCGAATGGCCGCGGCCATCGGGCACCGCCGCCTTCTCCACCTGCGCGTGCAGCGGCAGCGAGAGGCGGAAACAAGCCCCGTGCGGTGAGCTGCACAGCGTCAGCGAGCCGTTGTGCGCGGCGGCGATGCCGTGGGAAATCGAGAGCCCCAGGCCGGTCCCCTGACCCACGTCCTTGGTCGTGAAGAACGGCTCGAAGATGCGGCCCCGCATCTCCGCGCTCACCCCCGGCCCATCGTCGGCGACATCGACTGTGGCCGTGTCGCCGGTGCTCTCACAGCGGATCGTGATCGTGGTGCCCTGCGCCGCGGCGGTCATCGCCTGCTCGGCATTCAGCACCAGGTTGAGGATGACCTGCTGGATCTCTTCACGGTTGACGAGCACCGGCGGGCCGGCGGCCGGCAGCTCCGTGACCAGCCGGATGCTGCGCTGCTGGAGGTGGTAGCCGCGCAGCTCGACCACGGACTGGATGACGCTGTTGAGATCGGCGCTGACCCGGTCCGGCGTGCTGCGGCGTACGAACGACAGCAGGTTGCGGACAATCTGGCCGGCGCGCCCCGCCTCGCGGCGCACCACCTCCAGGTCGCGGCGCGAATCCGGCAGCGGCGCCTCCTCGAGGAGCAGCTCCACCGACCCGATGATGGTCTGGAGCGGATTGTTGATCTCGTGCGCCACGCCGGCGACGAGCTCGCCGATGGCGGAGAGCCGCTCGCTATGGACCAGCTGATCGCGCAGCTTGATCTCCTGCGTGATGTCCCGTTCGGCGCCGACGAAATGCGTGATGGTGCCTGAGGCGTTGCGGAGCGCCGCGACCGTGCAGGCGGCCGGGAACGACGAGCCGTCGCGCCGCCGCCGCAGCAGCGTGCCGCGCCACACGCCGCGATCCCGCACCTCGCCGCTGATGTGCGCCAGCAGCGCGCCGAAGCCGCGCTCGATCAGGTCGCCGAAGCCGAGCGCCGACAGCTCCTGCCGGGAATAGCCGACCGCGCGCACGAAGGCGTCGTTCGCCATCTCGACCCCGCCGTCCACGCGCGTGATGAGAATCAGGTCGCCCGCCTGCTCCGTCGCCGCCGCCAGCAGGCGCTTGCGGGCATCCATCCGCTGGAGCTCGCCCCCCTGCGCCGCGAGCCGCAAGGTCAGGATGCCGAGGCCGGCCACCGTCATCAGCCCGGTGAGCAGGGTCAGGAAGTCGTCCCCCGGCCCGCCGCCTCGCCAGTAGAGGACACCGTAGCCGATGAGCGGCACCAGGAAGACCGGCAGGACCGCGACGACGGTGTGAAGCGTCGAGGGGGCATAGTCCGATTCTTCCGGCGCCCGCTGCGACGGCGGGGCCTCGAGCGCAGCCCACGCGTAGCTCAGAAACGGGACGATCCACGCCAGGTCGTACAGCGTGCCGGTGCGGTACTCGCCGCGCATGATGGCGAGACTGGTGACGACCCGCAGCAGCGAACCGACGCCGACGCCAGCCGCGAGGATGGCGTAGGGCCGAAACCAGGGCGTGCGTCGGGAGGCGATCATGCCCCACACCGCCCCCGCAAAAAGCAGGGCGCGGTTGGCCTGGACGAGCTTCAGCAGCGTCCCCTGGACGTCGACCTGGCCCGGCACCATCGCCGGAACGAGCACGAAATAGGAGTAGATGAAGGCCGCCAGCAGGCCATAGCTCGCGACGATGAGCCCGACTGGACCAACGGCGTCGCGGCGCGGCCCGGCATGGGGCCGGGCGACGAAGGCAATGAGCGGGAAGATTCCGCCGCACAGGCTGAACAGGGTGTGCCACTGGAGCCAGGACTGCCGCCGCAGCGTCATCTGCTCGAAGGCCCAGCCCAGATGTCCGATGGTCCAGAGCGCCAGCCCGATGCCGAACAGGTCCCAGAACAACCGCTGGCAGCCGGCCCAGTGGCGCCGCCGCCGCAGAATGACGACGCAGCCGGCAATGGGAGGCGTGAGGAGCGCGACGTGCCCCAGCATACTCAGCAGCATCGGATGGGCGCGGAGCGCCCACCCGGCGGCGGCGTACATCAGGACGTAGACGACGCCGAGGGACAGATAAACCACTCTCCGGCACCTGCCAGGGGCGGGCGGACGGCCGCCCTTGTTAAGTTGGGGAACCCCAACAGTTTATCATGGTTTCTCGACGTCGATCTGGGCCCGCTGCAGCCGGCCGCTGAAGTCCACGTAGATCGATTTCCACTCGGAAAACACGTCCAGGGCCGCGGTTCCTGCCTCGCGATGGCCGTTCCCGGTGTTCTTGGTGCCGCCAAACGGCAGGTGCACCTCGGCACCGATGGTCGGGGCATTGACGTAGAAGATCCCTGTATACAAATCGCGCATGGCCGAAAACGCCCGATTGATGTCCTGGGTGTAGATCGAGGCCGACAAGCCGTATTCCACGCCGTTGCCGATGTCGACCGCTTCCTCGAGCGATCGGCACCGCAGAACCGAGACCACGGGGCCGAAGATCTCTTCCCGGGCAATCCGCATGTCGGGCCGGACCCCGGTGAAGATCGTCGGCTCATGGAAGAAGCCGCCGGCCAGCGCGCCGCTGTCGAGCCGCCGGCCGCCGCAGGCGAGGGTCGCCCCTTCCTGCTTCCCGATCTCGACGTAATCCATCACCGTCCGGAGCTGCGCGGCGCTGCTCAGCGGCCCCATCTGGGTCGGCTCATCCAACCCGTCGCCAACGACGAGCGACTTCGCCCGGGCGACGAACCGGTCGACGAAGGCGTCATGAACGCGCTCGTGGACGACCACCCGGCTCGCCGCCGTGCAGCGCTGCCCCGCGGTCCCGAAGCCGCCCCACAGGCACCCGTCCACAGCGAGCTCCAGATTCGCGTCGTCCATCACGATGATGACGTTCTTGCCGCCCATCTCGAGATGGACTTTCTTGAACGTCGGGGCGGCCGCTGAGATTGACGATGCGGCCGACGTCGGGTGGAGCCGGTGAACGAGACGACGCGGATCGCGGGGCTGGTGGTGAGCGGCGTCCCGACTTCATCCCCGTCTCCGGTCACCATGTTCACGACCCCCGGGCGGGATGCCGGCATCCTCCAGCACCTTGACGAAATTGACCGCGGACAGCGGCGTCTGCGACGCCGGCTTGAACACGACCGTGTTGCCGCAGACGAGCGCCGGGATGATCTTCCACGACGGGAATCGCCATCGGGAAGTTCCACGGCGTGATGACGGCCGCAGACGCCGACCGGCTGGCGGATCGACATCGCGAACTTGTTCGCGCAGCTCGGACGGCACCGTCTGCCCGAACATGCCGGCGCCCCTCGCCCGCCATGTAGAACGTCATGTCGATGGCTTCCTGGACGTCGCCGCGGGTCTCGTTGAGGACCTTGCCCATCTCGCGCGTCATGTCGCGGGCGTACTCTTCCTTGCGCTCCTCGATCATCCGGGCCGCCCGGAAGAGCATCTCCGCCCGGACCGGGGCCGGGACGAGACGCCAGCTGTCGAAGGCGCGGGCCGCGGCGGCGATGGCGGCCTCGACGTCGGCTTTCCCGGAGTCCTGAAAGTGCCCGATGAGGTCCGCCGTGCTGGCCGGATTGCGGTTCTCGAAGGTGCGTCCGGTCGCCGCGGGGAGCCACCGGCCGTCGATGTAATTGTGGAAGGTAGGGGCGGCCATGCCGGCCATTATAGGCCGCGGCTCGTGGGGCCACACGAACCGCGGATGACACGGAGGCCACGGCGGGATCGTGAAGATTGGAAACGCGGATGACACGAGGGCCGCTGCGGGATCGTGAAGACTGAAAGCGCGGATGACACGAGTGCCGCTGCGGGATCGTGAAGACTGGAAACGGGGATGACACGGATGAAACACGGATGCCACGGAGGGATCCCGCCGAGGCTGCGGCTGGCCGCCGACGGCGATGCCAGACGGAAGGATCCTGATGATTGAGCCGCGGACGACACGAGTGCCACTGCGGGATCGTGAAGATTGCAAGCGCGGATGACACGAGTGCCGCTGCGGGATCGTGAAGACTGGAAACGCGGACGACACGGATGAACACGGATGCCACGGAGGGATCCCGCCGTGGCTGCGGCTGGCCGCCGCCGGGACGATACGGCCCGGCGGGGCGTGCGGCGGCAGCGGCCGGGCGAGCACCGAGCGCGGTCGGAGGGGTGTTCGCTCGGCCGCTGACGCCCCACGCCGCGGCGCGTCGCGCCGCTGGCCAGCCCGGTCTGGCGACTCCGTGTGCATCCGTGTGCGTCCGTCGGATCCGTGCCTTGGTTTCTTTCTGGCGGCTCCGTCGCCATCCGTGTGCATCCATCGGATCCGTGCCTTGGTTTCTTTTTGGCGGCTCCGTGTTCATCCGTGTGCGTCCGTCGAATCCGTGTATTGGTTTTCTGTCTGGCGGCTCCGTCGGCATCCGTGTGCATCCGTCGAATCCGCACCCTGATCGTCTGCGGGCCGCAGATTTGACCGGGTGCATCCGTAAAATCCGTGGATCCGTTTTCGACGAGCGTGGACCCGATGCAGGGATATCGGACAAAGGGATCGTGGAGACTGGCCGCGCATGGCACGGATGGCCACGGAGGAATCGTGAAGGCTGAAGCCGCGGCTCACATGGATTGCACGGATCCTGAGGCGAAACTGCCAGCAGGGGTCATATTCGCAGGGATCAGTGGGATCCGCGGCCTAGAAGTCTTCGGCAATCTCGGCGTCGATGATCGGTGGCGGACTGTGGGCCGCCTCCTTCTGGCTGATCACGAACGACCGCAGCGCCGCCGCGACGTGGTCGGAGGCGTCGACGAACTCGATGCCGCTGCGGTACCGAATCGCCTCTTCGCCGAGCTCGCCGATGTGGCTGTGCGCGATCCGCCCCTTGACCACGATCGAGAGACCGCCGAGCGACAGGCGGAAGTCGTGCAGGGAGCCGAGGTGCAGCGCGAACGGCGTCTCCACCCGCGCCCCCCGTTCGCTGAGATCGAGAATCGTCATCGGCTGGTAGACCGAGACTTCGCCGGTGACCTCGCCGGTCAGGGGAATCCGATCGCTGTCGCGGCCGCGGTCCGTATCCGTCATCGAACCTTCATGTGGTCGAGATAATCGCCCGACGGGATGCGCTGGGCCTGCCCGAGCGGCGCGTTGTAGAAGTAGACCCACGCCGGCCGGGCGTGGCTGTCCGGCAGGGTCACGGGCACCTGATGTCTGACGTACAAACTGCGGTCGGGATCGTCGGGCCGGAATCCCTCGATTTCATCGAGGGCCGCCAGAACGGCGGGGGCGTCCGCGGCCTCATACAGCTCGCCCCAGACCCGGCCGTCCGGGGCCGGCACCGCGGCCGGGTAGAGGCCAAGGTCGAACAGCGACGCGCGGATGGAGCCGCGGCCGAGATAGGTCAGCTTGGCGTCGATTCCGGCCTGGCGACGCCAATCGAAGCCCGCCATCAGGGTGCCGTAGAAGAAAACCAGGTCCCGCACGGTGTGCAGGAGGGTACACGGCCCCGTGCCAAAAGGAAAGAGTGCCCTACTGGTTCGGTGTCGGTGCGGCCTTCGGAATCATCTGGATGACTTCGGACGGCACCGAGAACGACAGCGCCACGGTCTTGCCGCTGCCCGAGAGCTGCAGCGACTCGACGACCGCCGCGGCGCGGGGATCGGTTCCCGCCTGCATGCGGGCCAGCGCCAGCAGGCCGCGCACGACGTCGCGGAGATTCTCGGCCCCCTGATCGTCGCGCGCCTCGGCGCGCAGGCTGCCGGAAATGCCGCCGTCGACGTGCCCGGCCGCCGCGAACCACTTGACCGGCGGCAGCCGGCTGGTGACCTCGACCGGGAGCCTGGCCTGCGACGTCAGCAGGTCGAACCGGCCGACCGCCCAGGCGTTGTTGAACTGGCCGATGTCGCCGACGAGATCCATCATTTCGTTGTTGCTGGTCACGCTGTGCGCGGTCAGCTGCGCGTCAATCGCCGTCTTGACGGCGACGCCGTCGCCGAAGGCAATCAACCCGGGCTCGAGGAACGCCAGCACCAGGTTCCGGTGCACCTCGCGCAGGTCGTGCTTCATCGCCTGCCCGGGCTGGCCGGGCTCGGCGCTCGCCACCGGCGGGGCGGCGGTGTCGGCCGGCGACTGGTCGCCGGGCATCTCGGCGGGCGCATGGACGAGCCGCTTGCCCTTGTACTCCTCGACCGTTCCGCCATGTTCGCGGATGAGCCCTTCGAGCTGGGTATCGTTGAACCGGCCGCGGGCGACGACGAGCGGCGCCGGCGTGCCGGCCCCGGCCGTCAGCGAGGCGACGACGTAGTCGATGTCGCGCTCGATGTCGATCCCGGTCTGTGCCTGGAATTCCTTCTGCCCCTCGTCGTGCATGGGCAGGACCGCCTTGAGGCGCGTGCGCAAGTCGGAATCCATGATCGCCCGGACGTCAGCGTAGGCCACGAGCGCGGCGTCCGCCGGCACGTAGCGCAGTTCGTTGGCCACGGCCGAGGCCGACACCTGCTGAAATCCGCCGGTGTAATAGGCGATGAGCCCGGTCCCCAGGCCCGCCGCCAGCACCGCCGCCGAACCAGCCATGAAATACCGGGTCTTTTTCGTCATACGCGTGGCCCTCTAATGAGGATTATACCGATCGGAGGGGTGGAAAGTTCCCATCCGGGCCCCATCCGCCGCCGCTACTGCTCGAGGACATACTCGCGCCGTTCGACGGCCCGGGCCGCCAGCACCAGAAATGTCAGCCAGATGACCGCCAGCCAGAACAGGCTGACCGACAGCGCCGGCGTCTCGCGGAAGATGCCCTGGATGAGGCTGAGGGCGTTGTCCCCCGGCATGGCGTGGGGGACGAGCGCCTGGACGTAATACGCGACCGTGAAGCGCTTCAGATAGCCCGGGAACGCCAGCGCCACCTGCTCCCACCCGAAGATGAACACCAGGCCGACGAGCAGCGGCCGCTTGAACTGGGCGCCGATGAACGCGAACAGGGCGCCGTAGACAGCCAGGCCGAGCGCCAGCATCGCCAGATCCTTGAGGAGATCGATGAACGACGCCCCCAGGCTGCCCTGGAGCGGCACGACCAGCAGATAGACCAGGACGACCGACGGCAGCACGACCAGGACCGTGCAGCCGAGATAGGCGAGGTACTTGCCGAGCAGAATCGCGCCGCGCCGCACCGGCCGTGCGAACAGGTAGGTGATCGTCTTGTCTTCGACCTCATCCGCCATCAGCGCCGTGCCGTAGAAAACCCCGAGCACCGGCACCGTGAAGCGCAGGTAGAACACCCAGATCATCAGGCCGAAGATCACCGGGCCGGTGACCCCGCGGTTCTGGTCCAGCACCGGCGCGCCAAGCGCCACGACCGCGCGCAGGACCGCGGCGATGAGGATCGGCGCCCCGACCACCAGCGCCATGAAGATGGTCCGCCGCGACCACAGCATCTCGCCGAGCGACAGATCGAAAATCCGCAGGGCCGCGGTCAGCACGCCCGGGGCGGCGGGAATCGGTCGAGGGGGCGCGGTCGTGTCAGTCATCGGATCTGTCTACTTGACCAGGTACTGGAACACGGCCTGGAGGTTGTCGTCCGGCGAAGTGACCTCGAGAATGGCGCCGTGCTGCCCGCTCGCCGCGAGCGCCGTCAGCCGCGCGTAGAAGGCGTCCGGCGTCCCCGTCTCGACGACGACGGCCCCCTCCTCGAACTTCATGCTGCGGACGTCGGCGTGATCGAGGAACTCCCTGGCCAGGGCCCGGGGATTCTCCGCCCGCACCGAGACGGTGTGCGGGTGCTCGTCGATCAGATCCCGGATGTGGTGCACGTCCCCCTCGGCCAGGATCCGGCCGTTGTTGATGAGCAGGATGTTGGCGGTCATCGACTCGATCTCGTGGAGGATGTGGCTCGAGACGATGATGCTCTTGCCGTCGCGGGCCCAGTCGCGAATCAGCCGGATGGTGCGGCGCCGGGCGAGCGGGTCCATCCCGGACAGCGGCTCGTCGAGGATCAGCAGCGCCGGGTCGTGAACGATGGCCTGGGCGAGCTTGACGCGCTGGCGCATGCCCTTGCTGTAGGCGCCAATCTTCTTGCCGGCGGCGTCCATCAGGTCGACCGCCTCGAGCGCCCGCCGCGCCGCCTCGTCGGCCGCCTTCTCGCTGAGGCCGTTCAGCCGGACCAGCGCCGTGACCCACTCGAGCCCGGTCATCCGCTCGTAGAAGGCGTCCTGTTCGGGGCAGAACCCGATCTGGAAATAGAGGTGCGGGTTGCGCCAGATGGTCTCACCGAGGACCTGCACCGACCCCTTGCTGGGCCGGAGCTGGCCGGTGATGAGCTTCATGAAGGTGGACTTGCCGGCGCCGTTCGGCCCGAGCAGGCCGGTGATGCCGGGCGGCACGCTGACGGTGACGTCGTTCAGGCCGATCACCTGGCCGTACCATTTCGACACGTGCTCGGCGGAGACGATCGGGCGCTCACGTCACCACCTCGACGCCGCGCACGCGGCGCTCGAGCACCGAGATCGAAACCGCCACCAGGCCGGCGATCACGATCAGCGACACCGGCCACGGGGTGGCATAGCGCGGCTTGAGCCGGAAGATGACGTCCACGATCTGCATCAGGTTGCCGCCGACCGAAATCCACGCCAGCCGCGTGCTCCCGGTGATCACGACCAGCGCCTGGTAGATGGCGGCCGTGAAGAAGATGATTCCGGCGTAGAGGATGCCGACGTAGCGGCTGCTCTTCGACAGCGACGACAGCGCCAGCATCGTGAAGGTCGAAACGAAGGCCTGGAGCAGCGCGGCGACGGTGATCGCCGGGAACAGGAACAGGTTCTTGCGCAGGAACGCGAAGCTCCCCGCGAAGAGCACCTGCAGCACGAGCAGCAGCAGGCCCGGCACGAGGGTGACGAACAGGACGAAGGCAAACAGCACGGCCGCCTTGCCGGCGATGTATTCCGTCCGCATCAGCGGCTTCGAGAGGTAGATCTGCAGCGCGTTGGCCCGCCGGTCGTTGGCAATCAGGCCGGCGCCGACGTAGATCGTGATCACGAAGACGAAGAAATCCTGCTGCTCGAGGAACTGCCGGAAGGTCTCGGCGGTCGGCGCGAACATCGCAATCTGCGGGTAGTTGGCGGTGACGTAAATCTGGACCGCGCGCACCAGGAACGGACCCCAGGCGGCAATCAGCAGCCCCATGAAGGCGCGCTTGCGCAGCATGGTCATCATGCCGGCCTTCGCAATCACCAGCCAGGTCTGCCCGGGCATCCGCCGCAGGCCGCCATACCGCCGGTAGCTCTGGTCGTGAATCGGCACCGTTACGGCTCCCCCACGGCCTTGGCGAAGACGTCCTCGAGCGTCGGCACGCTCGGCCGCAGATGCCGCACCTGGACGCCGTGCTGCGCCGCCAGCGCGAACAGATCGCGCTGCGACGCCGGCGGCCGGCACGAACACGCGCATGACGTCTTCGTCGGTCGAGGTCGCCTCCATCCCGGCCTGGCGCAGCACGTCGAGAAACGCCGGCAGGCTGCCCTTGATCCGCAGCTCGAAGACGCGGCCGCCGGGGCCCTTCAGCTCCGCGATCGGCCCCTGCGCCACTACCTGCCCCTTATCCATCACAATCACGTCGTCGCACGTGAATTCCACGTCCGGGAGGAGGTGCGAGGAGAGGATCAGGTTGACGCGCTTGTTGTGGCCGAGATCGCGGATGAGCTCGAGCATCTCGTCCCGTCCCTTGGGATCCATGCCGTTGGTCGGCTCGTCGAGGAACAGCAGATCGGGATCGTGCACCAGTGCCTGCGCCAGCTTGATGCGCTGCTTCATGCCCGTCGAATAGGTTTCGACGTTGCGGTAGCGGGCTTCGCCCAGGCCGACGTAATAGAGGACCTCGTGGGCGCGCTGCATCGCGTCGACCGCCGGCAGCCCGGCGAGCTGGCCGCAATAGGCGACAAACGACACCGCGTTCATGCCGGGAATGTGCGCGTCGCTTTCCGGCATGTAGCCGAGCCGCGAGCGGATCTCGAGCGGATGGCGGGCGACGTCGAGCCCGAGGACGGTCATCCGCCCGGCCGCCGGCGGGATGAACCCCAGCAGCGCCTTGAGCATCGTGCTCTTCCCGGCGCCGTTGGGGCCGAGCAGGCCGACCGCGCCGCCGGCAAAGGTCGCGCTGACCTCCTTGAGAGCCCGGTTGGCGCCGTATTCCACCGTCACGGCGTCGAGATGCACCACCGGCCCGGCGGCGGGCGTGGCGGCGGGCTGTTCCGGTGAAACCGCGTCGATGGGATCCAAGTGATTGCTTATACGGATCGGAGGGCTCAGAGGGTTCCACGCAGGCCGAGCGCGTCGGCCTGCCCGCGCAGGAATGTAATGACGTTGGCGGCATGCTCGGCGAGCGGCAGGCCAATCTCCTCGGCGCCGCGGCGCAGGTCGTCGCGCGACACGGCGCGCGCGAAGGCTTTGTCTTTCATCCGCTTGACGACCGAGGCCGCCTCGAGGTCGAGGACGCTCTTCGACGGCCGCACCAGCGCACAGGCGGTGACGAAGCCGGACATTTCATCGCAGGCATAGAGTGCATGCTCGAGCCGCGATTCCCGCGCCACGCCGGAGTAATCGGCGTGGGACAGGATCGCGCGCGTCACCCACCCGGGGTAGCCCTTCGCGGTCAGGATCTCGACGCCGCGGAACGGGTGGTTCTGCTGGTCCGGAAACCGCTCGTAATCGAAGTCGTGCAGCAGCGCGACGACGCCCCAGTCCTCTTCGGGCTCTTCCCACAGGCGGGCGTAGCCGCGCACCGACGCCTCGACGGCCAGCATGTGCTTCCGCAGGCTCTC
The DNA here is from genome assembly GCA_963750475.1 of uncultured Acidobacteriota bacterium. Taxonomy (GTDB): domain Bacteria; phylum Acidobacteriota; class Vicinamibacteria; order Vicinamibacterales; family 2-12-FULL-66-21; genus JALZOC01. The sequence continues at coordinate 2,113,159 of CAVVQQ010000002.1, read as the reverse complement.
GCTTGCCGTATATTCCTCGACCAGGGCCCAGGCGGCCTCCCGCGATACGCTCACGTCACGCCCCTTATATCAGGCCGATGGCCTTGACGACGACGCGCTTTTTTCGCCGGCCGTCGAATTCCGCGTAGAAGATCTGCTCCCACGGCCCGAGATCGAGCGCGCCATTCGTGATCGGGACCATCACCTGATGGCCCATGAGGGTGCGCTTGAGATGCGCGTCCGCATTGTCTTCCCCGGTCTGGTGATGCCGGTACGGCAGCCCCGCCGGCGCCAGCTTCTCCAGCCACACCTGGAAGTCCTCGATCAACCCGTCCTCCCAGTCGTTCACATACACCCCCGAGGTGATGTGCATGGCGGAGACCAGCACCATCCCGTCCCTGATGCCGCTCTTCGTGACGACCGCGGCGACCTCGTCGGTGATGCGGACGAACGCCTGCCGGGTCTTCGTGTCGAACCAGAGGTAGTCGGTGAAGACAGTCATCTCAGCTTCCAGCTTCCCGCTTCCAGCTCCCAACTGGCAGCCTCACAGTTGCAGCCCCGCCTCCGCATTGAAGTCCCAGCGGCCGGGGCCGTGCATCCGGAACTGGCGCAGCGCGGCGGCGCCAATCATTGCGGCGTTGTCGGTCGACAGGGCAATCGGCGGAATGAACACCGGCAGGCCGTGGCGCGCGCCGCGCGTTTCGGCGTCGGCGCGGAGCCGGCGGTTGGCCGAGACCCCCCCGGCGATGCCGACGCTGTGCGCCCCGAGCCACCGCGCCGCTTCGAACGTGCGGTCGAGCAGCGCCCCCACGACCGCGCGCTGAAAGCTGGCGCAGATGTCGGCGATGTCCCCCGGTGGCAGCGCGGCGCCGGCCCGGTCAGAGGCCCCGGCCTTGCCGTGGGGCGCGGCGCCGGTCCGCTCGCGGACGAGGCGCAGGACCGACGTCTTCAGGCCGCTGAAGCTGAAATCGACGCGGCGGGCGAGGTCGGCCGGCAGGATGCCGGCGCCGGTCGCCGCCGGGGCGTTGCGGTCCGCATGGGTCAGCCGCGTGACCGGGAAGTCGAAGGCCCGGTCGTTCCCGTCCTGGGCCGCCTTGTCGATCGCCGGCCCGCCCGGATACCCGAGCCCGAGCAGTTTCGCCACCTTGTCGTAAGCCTCCCCCGCCGCATCGTCCCGCGTCCGGCCGATGACCTGGTAGCGGCCGCGCTCCCGCACCAGATACAGGCTGGTATGGCCACCCGAGACGACGAGAATGGCCGCCGGCAGCGGCAGCTCGCCGTGCGCCAGGGTCAGCGATTCGATGTGGCCGGCGAGGTGATGGACCGGCACGATCGGCAGCCCCCTCGACCAGGCAAGCGCCTTGGCGAACGCGATGCCGACCAGGAGCGAGCCGACCAGCCCCGGGCCCTGGGTCACCGCGACCGCGCCGATCTCGTCAAGCGTCACGGCGGCGGTCTCGAGCGCCGCCTCGAAGACACCGCAGAGATCGCGGACGTGCTGCCGGGACGCGAGCTCCGGTACCACGCCGCCCCACTCCCGGTGGATGGCGGTCTGGGAGGCGACAATGCTGGAGCGCATGCGCCACGGGCGGGCGGCGTCGCCGGTCTCCTCGATGACGGCGGCGGCGGTCTCGTCGCACGACGTCTCGATGGCCAGGAGATTCATGATGCCGCCGCTACCGGACGGGAGCCGCCCCGTCGAGAGCCTCGCGCAGCGAGACCTGATACGGCGCGGTGAAGATGCCGCGCTCGGTGATGATTCCGGTGATGTAGCGGTGCGGCGTGATATCGAACGCCGGGTTGCGGATGAGCGCGCCGACCGGGGTCAGCCGCGACGACCCGAGATGGGTGACTTCGCGCTGGTCGCGCTCCTCGATGGGAATGTGATCGCCGTCCGGCGTCGCAAGGTCGATCGTCGAAATCGGCGCGGCGACGTAGAAGGGCAGCTTGTGCTCGCGGGCGAGCACGGCGACGGTGTAGGTGCCGATCTTGTTGGCGGTATCGCCGTTGGCCGCGATCCGGTCGGCGCCGACGATGATGACGTCGATCTCGCCGTTCCGCATCAGCGGCCCGGCCATGCTCTCGGTGATGACGGTGGTGCTGATGCCGTCGCGGAGGAGCTCCCACGCGGTCAGCCGCGCCCCCTGCATGAAGGGACGGGTCTCGTCGGCGAACACCGCGATCTTCTTGCCCTGCTCGACCGCCGCGCGGATGACGCCGAGCGCCGAGCCGTAGCCGGCGGTGGCGAGGGCGCCGGCATTGCAGTGGGTCAGGACGCGGCTGCCGTCGGGCACGACCGCGGCGCCGACGCCGCCCATCAGGCGGCAGTTGGCGACATCCTCGTCGTGGATCGCCCGCGCCTCGCGCTCGAGGCGGCCGGCGAGCTCGTCGGTGGACTCGCCGGCTTCGACGCCGGCGGCAAAGGCGCTCTTCATCCGGTCGATCGCCCAGAACAGGTTGACCGCCGTCGGCCGCGTCGCCGCCATCATGTCGCAGGTCTTCTGGAACTCGACCGCGAACTGGCGCGTGCCCTTGGCGGTGCTGCGGCGCACGCCGAGCGCCAGGCCCATCGCCGCCGCGACGCCAATGGCCGGCGCGCCGCGGATCACCATGGTGCGGATCGCCTTGGCAACCTCCTGCGCGGTCCGGCAGCGGAGGTAGATCTCCTGCCCCGGCAGCTTGCGCTGATCCACCATCACCACCACGTCGTCCTGCCAGTCAATCGTCGGAAGCATGTCTGTTCATCCCAGAAGTCGTCTGTCGAACGGCATCGGCAGCAGCGCCGAGAGCCGGTAGCGGGCGGTCGGCCCGTCGAGGTTGCCGAGAATGATATCGATGTCGCCGCAATACTCCCAGAGCAGCTGCCGGCACGGGCCGCAGGGGGGCGTCGGGGCGTCGGTGTCGGCGACGACGGCGATGCGGGTGAAGACCGCCTCGCCGTCGGAGAGCGCCTTGACGAGCGCGACGCGCTCGGCGCAGAGCGTCAGGCCGTAGGTGGCGTTCTCGATGTTACAGCCCTGGATCACCCGGCCGTCGTCGGTCTCGAGCGCCGCGCCGACCTGAAAGTGCGAATAGTGGGCCTGGGCGCGGGTCCGGGCGTCGATGGCCGCCGCCAGCAGCACCGCCTCCTCCTCCGCCGCCGGCGCCGGCGCCGCGGCGTCGAGCGGCACCGGCTCCCAGCCGAGCTCGCTGCGCCGATCCGGCGCGCGGCGGCGTTCGTCTGCCCGCCGCTCGGGAGTCCGCTCGCCGGCGGTGGCGATGCGGCGGTCCGTGCCGGTGCGGCGCTCGACCGTGCGCGGCGCGAGCGGCCGCGCGGCGCGCCGCTTCTTGTCAGAGGCGCCCAATGATGCCCTCCAGCAGCGTCGAGAACTCGGCGCGGACGCGCCGCGCCACCGCCATCACCTCGTCGTGGACGAGCGGCTGCGGCAGGACGCCCGCCGCCGGGTTCGTGATGCACGAGATTCCGAGCACCTCGACGCCCATGTGCCGGGCGACGATCGCCTCGGGCACGGTCGACATCCCGACGGCGTCGGCGCCGATGGCCCGGAGAAACCGGATCTCGGCCGGCGTCTCATAGCTCGGGCCGTGCAGCGCGGCATAGATGCCGTGCGCGACCGGCACCGCGCTTTCGGCCGCGGCGGCGTCGGCCACGGCCCGCAGCCGCGGCGAGTAGACCTCGGTCATGTCCGGAAACCGCGCGCCGAACCGCTCGTCGTTCGGTCCGACCAGCGGATTGCCGCCCATCAGGTTGATGTGATCGTCGATGACCATCAGCGTCGCCCGGCGTGAAGCCGGGATTGATCCCGCCGGCGGCGTTGGTCAGGATCAGCGTCCCGACGCCGAGACGGCCGAGCACGCGGGTCGGCGAACGCCGTCGTCTGCAGCGACGTGCCCCTCGTAGTAGTGCGCCCGGCCGCTGAGCGCCGCGACCCGGCGGCCCGCCAGCGTGCCGACGACGAGCGCCCCGGCGTGGCCGACGACCGCCGACGCCGGCCAGTGCGGGATGTCGGTCATACGGGATCGTGACGGCCTCGCCGAGCGCCGTCGGCGAAGTCGCCGAGGCCGGAACCGAGGACGATGGCCGACCGCCGGCGGGCCGCCGATCAGCGGCGGCGGAGCGAACGCCGCCGCCGCCTCGGCGCGGGTCGAACTGCGTCGGTCACAGCAGGAACCCGGCGATCGTCGCGGTGATGAAGTTGGCCAGCGTGCCGGCGAGCATGGCGCGGACGCCGAGCCGGGCGAGGTCGTGGCGGCGCGTCGGCGCCAGCGCGCCGATGCCGCCGATCTGGATGCCGATCGAGCTGAAGTTGGCGAAGCCGCAGAGCGCGAAGGTCGCGATCGTGAACGACCGCGGGTCGAGCGCGCCCTTCAGCGGCCCGAGCTGCGAGTAGGCGACGAACTCGTTGAGCGCCATCCGCGTGCCGAGCAGGTTGCCGATCGACCGGCGCGTCGCGCCACGGCACGCCCATGCTCCAGGCCACCGGCGCGAACACCCAGCCGAAAATCTGCTGCAGGCTGAGGCCGGCGAGGCCGAGCACGGCGTTGACCAGGGCGATCAGCGCGAGAAACGAGATCAGCATCGCGCCGACGTTGAGCGCCAGCGCCAGCCCTTCGCCGGTGCCGCGGCCGGCGGCGTCGATGACGTTGACGTCGGTCCGCTCGATCTCGAGCTTGACCGTGCCCATCGTCTCCGGGACCTCGGTCTCGGGCACGAACATCTTGGCCATCATCAGCGTGCCCGGGCGCGGTCATGATGACGGCGGTCAGCAGGTGCTGCGCCTCGATGCCGAACAGGATGTAGGCCGCCATGATCCCGCCGGAGATGTGCGCCATGCCGGAGGTCATCACCGTCATCAGCTCCGACTCGGTCATCCGCGGCAGGTACGGCCGGATCGTCAGCGGCGCCTCGGTCTGCCCCATGAAGATGCTCGCCGCGACGTTCAGCGACTCGGCGCCGCGAGGCGCGCATCACCCGGCGCATCACCACGGCGAACAGCCGCGGACGACGAGCTGCATGACGCCGAAGTAGTAGAGGATCGCGAACAGCGCGGCGATGAAGATGATCGTCGGCAGCACCTGGAAGGCGAAGATGACGCCGTACTGCGCCCCTTCGGGGCCGAGCACGGTCGTCATGATCCGCGGCCAGACGACCTTGTCGCCGAGCGGCCCGAAGACGAACGCTCGAGCCGACGAAGGCGAAATCGAGCAGCCGGTTGATCGCCCCGCCGAGCGTCTGGAAGACCCGCTGGCCGGCGGCGGTCTTGAGCACCAGCAGGGCGAAGAGCATCTGCAGCCCGAGCCCCCACGCCACGGTGCGGCGATCGATCGCGCGGCGGTTGGTCGAGAGCGCATAGGCGATGGCCATGATGACAATCAGCCCGACGAGCGGCTGGAGCCGCGGCACGCCGCCGAACTGGACCGCGAGCGCGACCACCGCCGCCGCCGCGATCGCGCTGCCGATGACGACCGCGTCGCGCCCGTCGTAGGGCGCCCGCCTCGGCGGCGCGTGCGGCGCCGCCACGACCACGTCACTCATTCGCTCTCCTCATCTGGCTTCGCGGCCCGCCGCGCCGATTCGATCGACGATCAGGGGCATGGCTTCGGGCGGCGCCTCTCCGACCTCGACGGCGGCGGTCAGCAGCGCCAGCGCCTCCGCCATGCCGCGTCCGCCGCGGTGGTGGACGCGCAGCACGGGATCGCCGGCCGACACCGCCGCGCCAGGCGGGCAGCAGGACTTCGATGCCGACGCCGGGATCGACCACGTCGTCGAGCGCGGCCGCGGCCGGCGCCGAGCGCCACCGCGGCGCGGCCGACCAGCTCGGCGTGGAGGCGCTGACGTAGCCGGCCCGCGGCGCCGGCGACCGGCGTCCGGTCCGGCGCCGACGGGCAGGCGGCGCATAGTCGTCGACGACGCGCGGATCGCCGCCCTGGTGCTCGATGATCTCGCGGAACTTCTCGAGCGCCGGCGCCGGAGGCGAGCGCCGCGCGGACGCGACGCTCGGCGTTCGCCTCGGTCGGTTCGATCCCGGCCGACGATCAGCATCCGCGCCGCCAGCGTCACCGACAGCGCCTCGAGCGTCGGTCGGGCCGCGGCCCTTCAGCGTCTCGATCGACTCGATGACCTCGAGCGCGTTGCCGACCGCGCGGCCGAGCGGCGCGTCCATGCGCGTGATCAGCGCTTCGGTGCGCACGCCCGACGCCTCGCCGATCGCGACCAGCGATTCGGCCAGCGCCGCGATCGCCTCGGGCGTCTTCATGAACGCGCCGCCGCCGGTCTTGACGTCGAGCACGAGCCCGCCGATGCCCTCGGCGATCTTCTTGCTCATGATCGAGGCGCAGATGAGCGGAATGCTCTCGACGGTGCCGGTCACGTCGCGCAGCGCGTAGAGCGTGCGGTCCGCCGGCGCGATCTCCGACGTCTGGCCGATCATCGCGCAGCCGACCGCGGCCGAGCGCGCGCGCGCAGCTCGTCGAGCGAGAGCGCGGTGCGGAAGCCGGGAATCGCCTCGAGCTTGTCGAGCGTGCCGCCGGTGTGGCCGAGGCCGCGGCCCGACATCATCGGCACGAGCGCGCCGCAGGCCGCCGCCAGCGGCGCGAGGATGAGCGAGGTCTTGTCGCCGACGCCGCCGGTGCTGTGCTTGTCGACCGGCACGCCGGCGATGCCCGGGATACTCGACCCGGACGCCCGACCGCACCATCGCGTCGGTCAGAGCGGCGGTCTCCGCCGCGGTCATGCCGCGCAGGAGAATCGCCATCAGCAGCGCCGAGGCCTGATAGTCGGGAAGGGCGCCGGCCGTCACCCCCTGGATGAAATAGTCAATCGCCCCGCGGTCGAGGGTGCCGCCGTCCCGTTTGTGCCGGATGAGATCGACCGCGCGCATGAAGGATTGTTGGGCGACCGGAAGAAAACCGGCTAAACCCGGTAATTACTATAGATTACGAAAAGCACGAAAGCCAGTAATGGCTTGCCGTTGCGGCGTCACTTCGGGGCGAGCACGACCTGGCCGAGGTGGTAGGCCACATGCGCGGTGCGGCTGAGGAGAATCGACAGGCGGTTCCGCAACGGATTTTTCGCAAAATCCTCTTCACTGACGATGGCATGCTTCTGCGCCCAGTCGCTGGCGGTGAACGCGGCGATCGCCGGCACCAGCCGGGCGTGCACCTCGTCCCACAGCCGCTTCAGGTCCGCCGCCGACGGCAGGGGTTCGATCGTCCGGTCCGCACCCTTCAGGAACGCGGCATCGAGCTCCGGATGCAGCCGCGGACCGACACCGAGCAGCGGCAGCATGGCATCGTGGACGGCAATCAGATGGCCCCACAGGTAAATCAAGCGGTTCTTCCCCGGCGCCACTTCCTGCTGGAGCTGGGACTCGCTGAGGCCTGAAAAGAAGGTCTCGGCGCGCTCCAGCTGTTGTTTCCAGGCCTGGACCGCGGCGGCCACGATCAACTCTTCGGTGGTCATCATTCGTCTCGGCGCTCCCGCACCCGAGTCTATCTCGCTCGGAGATAACGGCGCGAATCTTCGCCTCCACGTCTCGCCTACCGCGCCAGGACCCTGGGTGCAAAGGCGGTGTCGATGCCTGGAACCGGCTCAAACCGCAGAGGTCGAACGGACAAGGGCGGCCGACCCGGGCGATAGATTAGAATGGCCCTCGACCGCACCGCCCAAATGTCCGACGTGACGCCGCTTCCACACGGGATCTCGTGCCGCGCGCCGGTGGCCGCCGTTGCCAGCGCCGCGGCCCGGCGCCGCCTGAAGGCGTACGGCCCCCGCATCCCGTGACGACGCCTGATCCGGCCCCGCCGGCGCTGGCTCCCGCGACCGCGGTGCGGTTCGCCGAATTCGCACGCGCCTGCAAGGCCGGGGCGCGCGCCGTCGCGCTCTACCCCGGCACGCATCCGGCGATCGAGATGTCGCTGCGCCGCCTCGCCGAGGCGACCGCCAAGCTCGGGGAATCGGGCCCCTTCCGTCTCCAGGTCCGCGGCGTGTCCGTACTGCTCGACGGCGCCCTTGCCGCCCGGCCCGATCCGGCGATCGGCGAACTCGCCGAAGTGCTCCACCGCCACCTCATTGGCGCGCTGACCGTGAATGCCGGTGCCGATGCGGCCTCGTGGCGAACGCTCCTGCTCCTCCTCGCCCGCACGCCGGAGGAGGTCCGCGCCGACGGCGGCATCGCCCATCTGTGGACGACGGCAGGCGGACCGAGCCTCGAGATCGTCGAAATCGACTACGCCGAGGTGCTGCGCGAGAAGCAGGGCACCGCCGCGACGATCGATCAGATTCTCGCCGCCGCGCTCGGCGGGGCGAAGCTCGAGCTCGATGACGACGCCGCCCGCGCCCTGCTCGAGATCGTCGGCGATCCCGCCAAGCTCGATGCGCTGATGGCCCGGCTCGAGGCCCAGACCGCCGGCCAGGGGGTCGACGTCCGGACCGCGGTGTTCCTGAACATCCTGCGCGGCCTCGCCGAGCACGTGCTGCAGGCCGGGCCCGACAAGCTCGACGCGATGTTCAAGCAGATGGGCCACGCCGCCGGCCGGCTGTCGGCCGAGGCGATGTTCTCGCTGCTCTCGAAGCGCGACAGCCCCGAGGCCATGGCCGGCAGCATCAACGTCGTGACGGCGACGACGGAGCGGATGACGGACGGCTCGATCGCGCAGTTCGTCGCCGGATCGGTCGTCGCCGAGCATGGCGCCACCGATCGCCTCGCGGAGGCGTTCCAGGCCCTCGTCCCCGAACGCGATCGCCAGCGTCAGCTGCTCGGACTCGCCGAAGCGGAAGCGGCCGCCTCCGAGCTCGGGGAGGACGAGGCTTTTCCCGAGCTCTGGGGCCGGGTCGAGGGCATGCTGACCTCGGTACTCCGACGCCAATTTCGTGTCGTCGGACTACGGCCGCGAGCTGGCCGCGGCGCGCAGCCGCGCCGTCATGGTCGAGGCGACGAGCGACGATCCCCCGGAGCGCATTACCGCCTGGCTGGCGTCGGTGGGAGACGGCGCGCTGCGCGGCCTCGATCACCAGCTGCTCATCGACCTGCTGCTCATCGAGCACGAGCCGCTGCGCTGGCGGGACATCGCCCAGACCGTCGCCGCCCACGCCGACGACCTGGTGCGGGTCGGCTATTTCGATCAGGCCTGGGCGCTGGCCGAGGCGATCATCGATCGCGGCGGCGACGTGCCCGAGCGCCAGCCGTACGCCACCGCGGCGCTCGAACGGTTCGGCCGCGGCTCGATGATGCGGCACGTCGCGGCCCACCTGCGCGGCGTCTCGGACGAGGGCTTCGAGCGCTTCAAGCGCCTCTGCCACGCGATCGGCACCGCGGCGGTGGCGCCGCTCGCCGAAGTCCTGTCGAGCGAGCAGGACGCGCGGTCGCGGCGCCGCCTGCGCGACATCCTGGTCGGGTTCGGCGCGCAGGGGCGGGATTCGGTGCAGCAGCTGATGAACGCGCCGAACTGGGAGGTCCGGCGCACCGCCGCCTTCCTGCTGCGCGAGTTCGGCGGCACCGAAGGGCTCAAGGAGCTGGTCCCGCTGCTGACCGATGCCGAGCCGCTCGTCCGCCGCGAAGCGGTCCAGGCGCTGGCGCTCAACGGCAGCGAGGAGGCCTCCAGCCTCCTCTTCACCGCGCTCACCACCTCCACCGGCCGCGCCCGCGACACCCTCGCCGACGACCTCATCGCGATCCGCGACCGGCGTGCGGCGCCGCTGTTCGCCTTCCTGCTGCGCCGCCTCGATCCGAAAGCGCAGCCGGTGATCTACGCCGGACTGATCGACGCCGTGGGCGCCATCGGATCGGCAGCCGGTACCGAGGCCGTCGAGGCGCTGCGGCGGGCCTTCGCCCACACGCAGTGGTGGGCGCCGGTGCGGACCAGGCGCCGCCGCGCCGCCATCGCCGCGGCGCTCCGGCGGATCGGCACGACCGAGGCGCTCGACGCCCTGCGGGCCGCCGCCGCGGCCGGGCCGCGCGGCGTGCGCCTGGCGGCGCGCGCCCAGCTCGCCGCCCACAAGAAGGCCGAGGCCTGACGCCATGTCGGACCTGCAGACCCGCATCGGCCACTACGACGAGCTGCTCCGGCGCTTCGCCTCCGGCGTCCGCGCCGCGCAGCTCTACGCCCCCGATCATCCGCTCGTCGGCCGGAACATCGACGGGCTGCTGGCCGTCCTCAAGCTCCTCCATGCCAATCAGCCGTCGATCGCGATCGGCATCGTCAGCGGCGAGCTGGTGGTCGCCGACACGCCGATGGCGAAGGCGAGCCTGGGCATGGCCGAGCTCATTCGCCGCCTCACCGACAACCGGATCGAGCGGGTCGCCTTCGAACGCGGGGTGAACGAGCAGGAGGTCCGGCCGTTCGTCCTGGCACTGGCGGCGCTGGCCGGCAAGACCGACGTGCACGGCACCGGCTGGAACTATCAGCACATCCGGGTCGGCCGCCTCAACGCGGAAGACCGCCGCAGCGACGGGATCGGCAGCGACATGGCGGCGATCCGGCAGCTCTATACGAATGCCGTGTCGGTCGCCCAGGTCGCGTGGGAAAGCGCCGAGGCGGAGGGGGAGCCGGACCTGCCGGCGGCGCTCCAGGCGATCGAGGGCCTCGCCGACGCCGTCACCCACAACCGCACCGCGCTCGTCGCGCTGACCGCGATGCGCAACTACGACAACTACACCTTCACGCACATGGTCAACGTCTCGATCCTGGCGATGGGCCAGGCGCGCGCGCTCGGCATCGAAGGACGGCTGCTGCGCGAGTTCGGGTTGTCGGCGCTGATGCACGACATCGGCAAGGTGCGGACGCCGAAGGAGATCCTCAACAAGCCGGACAAGCTGACCGACGACGAGTTCGCGATCATGCGGCGCCATACCGTCGACGGCGCCGAGATCCTCCGCCGCACGCCCGAGATGCCGATTCTCGCGCCGGTCGTCGCCTTCGAGCATCACCTGCGCCAGGACGGCACCGGCTACCCGGCCAGCGCCAAGCGCGCCGGGCTGAACCTGGCGACGATGATCTGCGGCATCGCCGACGTCTACGATGCGATGCGGTCGCAGCGGGCCTATCAGAAGGCCTTCCCGACCGACCGGATCCTCGCCGTCCTCAAGCGCAACGACGGCACCCAGTTCGATCAGCATCTGGTCCGCCGCTTCGTGCAGCTGCTCGGCATCTACCCGCCGGGCAACCTCGTCCGGCTCTCCACCGGGGAGATTGCCGTGGTGACGCAGGTGCATGCCCCCGATCCACATCGGCCGCGGGTCCGCGTCCTCTTCGCCGCCGACGGCCGCCGGCTCGATCTGCCGCAGGACCGGAGCCTGTGGGAATCCGTCCGGCCCGACGGTACCCTCGAAGCCATCATCTCGCCGGTCGACCCTGCCGACTACGGCATCGACCCGCTGAACTACATCGAGACGGCCTGAAACCCCGCCGGCGCGGCTATACTCTCCGAGGGTGACAGAAGGGTTCCGCACCACGCTCGTGGCCTTTGCCGCGCTCGGCGTCGGGCTGACGTGGCAGGCCGTCCGGACGTCACTGGTGCCGGTCAGCTCGCCGGACCGCCTGATCGCGGAGCTCCGCTTCGCGCAGATTGCCGCGCTGCTGCTGGTCATGTCGGCCGGCGCCTACGTCGGCCTCGCGGTCGCCCACGAGGCGGAGCTGGGTGTCGGCTTCGACGTCGCGCTGGCGGTCGGCTTCTTCGTCGTCGCCGCGGTCACGCTGGTCCGCGATCCCCATCAGGCGCTGACCATGCTCGCCTTTGCCTTTGCCGCGCATGCGGTCCTCGACGTGGCCCATCGGCCCGGCTGGCCGCTGCCCGAGGGCATGGCGCCGCGCTGGTATTCGATCGGCTGCGCACTGTTCGACGTCTATATCGGGGCGCTCTGTTACGTCCCCATCCTGAAACGATGAACCCTCCCGACCGTGCCTCTCGCCATTGATCCCGGAGCCCTCATGACACCCGGACGCCCGCACCGCCGCCGACTGCTCCGCTCGCCGGGGCCCGTCCTCGGCATCACCATCCTGGCGCTGCTCGTCGCGGCCCGCGGCGGCACCGGCCGGGTGCACGGCCAGGAGGCGGCCGGAGCCGTGACCATCGAAGCCAGGGCGCCGGGAGCGCTGCGCGACTGGGACCGCCGGCTCGACGCCATGGAGCGCGGCGGTGAGCTGCGGCCCCGTTCCGCGCGGCCCGACACGATCATGAAGGGTCGCGTGCATCAGCGCGCCGATCAGTTCTACCGCGGCGTGCGCGTCTTCGGCGCCGACGTATCGCGGCAGACGCTCCAGGGCGTGACCGAGTCGGCCTTCGGGACGGTCTACGCCGGCATCGATCTCGACCCCTCCCCGACGCTGGACGACAGCGCCGCCGCGGACCTCGTCGCGGCCCGGACCGGCGCGCCGCCGGCCAGCCCGCCGGAGCTCGTCGTCCTGCCGCAGGACGACGGCCGCTACGTGCTGGCGTGGCGGCTGCGCGTCGTCCGCCGCAACGACGCCCGGCAGTACTTCATCGACGCGCACTCCGGGGCGCCGCTGCTCGATTTCAGCGATCGGCGCACGCAGACCGCCATCGGCCGGGCGCGCGGCGTCCTCGGCGACACCAAGAAGATCAGCGTCCACAGCGCGGCCGGTGCCTTCACTACGTCCGACGGGCTCCGGCCGCCGTCGATTGACACCTACGACCTCCAGGGGAATCCGCGCCGGGCGGACGACTTCCTCTTCGGCCGGGTCACGTTCGGCACACCCGATCTCGCATCCGACACCGACAACGACTGGACCGACGGCGCCATCGACGATGCGCATGTCTATGCCGGATATACCTACGACTACTACTTCAAGCGCTTCGGCCGCCGCGGGCTCGACAACGCCGACATCCGGCTGCAGAGCCTCGTCCACCCGGTGCGCCGCGCCGACTTCGACCGCTACTTCAACGACTATCCCGATTTCTTCCTGAATGCGTTCTACGACGGCCGCGGCGTGATGGTCTACGGCGAGGGACTCCCGGCCGGGTTCACCTTCGGCGGCCAGACCTGGGATTACCTCTCCGGCGCCCTCGACATCGTGGCGCACGAACTGACCCACGGCGTCACCGAGTACACGTCGGGCCTGATCTATCGCGGCGAGTCGGGGGCGCTCGACGAGGCCTTCTCCGACATCATGGGCACGAGCATCGAATTCTTCTTCCAGCCCGCCGGCAGCGGTCCGCTCAAGGCCGACTACCTGATGGGCGAGGACGTGATTCGCCCCGGCGGCCTGCGCTCGCTGGCCAACCCCGGAGCGTTCGGCGATCCGGATCATTATTCGAAGCGCTACACGGGCGCCGAGGACAACGGCGGCGTGCACACCAATTCGACCATCGCGAGCCACGCCTTCTACCTGGCGATCGAAGGGGGGACCAACCGGACGTCGGGGCTGTCCGTGAACGGCGTCGGCGCCGCCAACCGGGCCCAGATCGAAAAGGCGTTCTACCGGGCGTTCACCGGCATGCTCCCGGCCAATGCGACGTTCGCGGTGGCCCGCGCGGCGACGGTGCAATCGGCTCGCGACCTGTTCGGATCCGGCAGCCCGGCCGAGCGCGCGGTCGCCGACGCGTGGACCGCGGTGGGGGTCAATTGAGCGCCCGTCTGTCGTCGGCCGCCGCCGCCCTGTTCGTGTCTCTATGGGTCGCCGCGCCCGCCGCGGCCCAGCCGCGCCGGCCGGCGCCGCGGCCGCCGGCGCTGGGCCCGGCCCCGGCCCGCGTGGTGATCGATCTGTCAGGCGGCACCAGACGCGCGGGTCCGGCATTCTCGGATCGGCTGGAGTTCGAGACCAACGTCGAGACCGCGACCGTCGACGTCAATTACCCGTCCGCCACCGCCGTCGTCCTCAACGGCGGCGCCGCGTTCCGGCTCTGGAAGCAGGTCGGCCTCGGGTTCGCCGTGTCGAACGCGACGAGGACCGGCGCCGCCGCGCTCGACGGACAGATTCCGGACCCGTTCCTGTTCAACCAGCCGCGGACGCTGACCGGCTCGCCGTCGGGCCTCACCCGCAACGAAACCGCCGTTCACCTCCAGGTGCTGTACGTGCTGCCGCTCAGCCGGGCGGTGACGCTGACGCTGTCGGCCGGCCCCACACTCGCCCGGGTGCGGCAGGATCTCGTCACCGCCGTGCGCTACGACGAGGCCTATCCGTACGACGCGGTGACGTTCCGCAGCGTGGCGACGACCCGGGCGAGCGCCTCGGCCGCGGGCGGCCACGCCGGGGCGGACGTGCGCTGGATGTTCAGCCGCGCGCTCGGCGCCGGCGCGCTGGTGCGCTATTCGAACGCCACCGTGCACCTGCCGGCGTCGGCGACGCGAACCCTGGACATTCGCGCCGGCGGCGTCGAGGCGCTGGCCGGCCTGCGGCTCGTGTTTTAGTTTCCCACCAGCGCGCCATGCCCTCCCCCTTCGCCCAGCGCGTGCTCGCCGTCGTCCGCGGCATCCCGACCGGGCGGGTGGCGACCTACGGCGATGTCGCGCGCGTCGCCGGCCGGCCGGGGGCGGCCCGGGCCGTCGGCACGATCATGCGCACGTGCGGCCGCCCCGGCATCCCCTGCCACCGCGTCGTCGCCGCTGGCGGACGGCTGGGCGGGTTCGGCGGCAACCTGGAAATGAAGCGCGCGCTGCTCCGCGCGGAAGGGGCGATCGTCGGCCGGGCGACGATTCGTGACTTTGCGGCACGGCGCTGGCCCGCGGCCGTCAGTCGCGGCCCAAAGATGACGAAACATAAGAAGTCCCGCCCACGTTAAATAGAGGGATGGCGAGGCGCGAGGCGGACGGAATACGGCCGGGCAACGCGAGGACGCATGGCGCCGTCTAAGGAAGCAGGCACCCCCGGCCGGGCGGCCGACGCGGCGCTGGTTGCCCGCTGCCGCGCGGGAGACCTGGCGGCCTTCGAGGAGCTCTACAAGGCGCATGCCGGCAGGCTCTACAGCGTCGCCTGCCGCATGCTCGGGAACGCCGCCGAGGCGGAAGATATCCTCCAGGAGATTTTCCTGTCCGCGCATCGGAAGCTGGAGAGCTTTCGCGGGGAATCGGCGCTCGGCACGTGGCTCTATCGCCTCGCGACGAATCGGTGCCTCGATCACCTGCGGAGCCGCGCCGCCCGGACGAACGAGCGGACGGCGGTGCTCGACGACGACTTCGCCGGACACCTGCCGGAGCAGCCGGTGCTGGCCGACCAGGCGATTGCCAGGATCGATCTCGAGCGCGCCCTCACCCGCCTGCCGGATGGCTGCCGGGCGGCGTTCGTGCTGCACGATGTCGAGGGGCTGGAGCATCGCGAGGTTGCCGAGGTGCTGGGTATCGCGGAAGGCACCTCGAAGTCGCAGGTTCACAAGGCGCGGCTCCGGCTGCGCGCGATTCTCGGCGAGCGGGCAGGCGGCGCGACTCATTTTTCACGATAAGGCCGCGCGGGCGCGATCGCCATGCGGACGGCCCGGAACCACACCATGCACTGCGCCGGATATTCGGAGTCGATCCAGGAGCTCGTCGACGGCACGCTCGGGCCGATCCGCCGCGCCGAGCTGGAGCGTCATCTCGACGGCTGCCCGGCGTGCCGCGCGTTGACGCGCGACCTGCAGGCCATTCGCGGCGCCGCGGCAGAGCTCGAGCCGCTCGAGCCGCCGGCCCGGGTCTGGCTGCAGGTCGCGGGGCGCCTCCATCAGGAGGGCCGGGTGCGGGCGACGCCGGCGGCGGCGCCCGCCCGCTACGGGCTGGTGATGGCGCTGGCCGCGGCGCTCATCCTCGCGGTCGGGCTCGCGACCGTCACCCTGCTGCCGCGCGTGCGCGGCGGCCAGCCGGCCGCTCCCGCGACAGCGACAGCGACGGCGACAGCGGCGGCGCCGGCGGCCGCCGGCAGCAACGCGAACGCCGATGCCACCGTCCAAGGGGTGGAAGCGGAATTCAGGCTCGCCGAGCAGCACTACCAGAATGCGATCGCCCGGCTCGAAGCCGCGGCCAGGCTCGACGAGGCGGCCGCCGCCGAGCACAAGGCGGGCGAACAGGCCATCCTGGATCCGCAGACCGCGGCGATGCTCCAGAAGAACCTGCGGGTCATCGACGAGGCCATTTCGGAGAGCCGCGGCGCGCTTCGCGATCAGCCGCAGAGCGCGCCGGCGCGCGACAGCCTGTTCGACGCGCTCAAGCGGAAGGTCTCGCTGCTCCAGGACACGATTGCGCTGATGAACGAGATGCGCAAGGGCAACGCCGCCGGGGCGGCGCAGATCATCGGGGAATCCAGCAAATCATGAGCATCCACCTGACCACCTCGCGCTTCCTGTTCGCGCTCGCACTCGCCGCCGCGGCGCCGGCCGCCGCGCAGCCCGCGCCCCCGGCCCCGCCGGCGCCCGAGCGTCCGCCTCGCGACGGCGCGATGCGCCCCCCCCTGTATCAACAGGGCCGCGAGGAACAGATCGATCGGCAGACGCGCACCCTGAAGATCGGCGCCCAGGGTGAGCTCTCGCTCGGCAACATCGCCGGCGACATCGTCGTCACCCGCGGCAGCGGGAGCGAGGCGACGGTCGAAATCGTCAAGACCGCGCGCGCCCGGACCGCCGACGAAGCCCGCGCCATGCTCGGCCTCGTCGATGTCTCCGTCGTCGAACGCGACGGGCGCGCCGACGTGAGGGCGATCTATACGCGCGGCGAGGAATGGCGTGGTGACCGGGGTGGCCGCGGTGAGCGCGGCGGCGGGGGCGAGCGCGGCGGCCGGCGGATGGCTGTCTCGGTGGCCTATACCGTCACGGCGCCGGCGCAGACCCGGCTGACGGTCGCCTCGGTCTCGGGCAGCGTCCGCGTGGCCGACATTCGCGGGGATTTGAGTGTGAGCTCGGTCAGCGGCAATGTCCGCCTCGCCGGCGCCGGCCGGATCGCCGAAGCCAAGTCGGTGTCGGGCAACGTCGAAATCCTCGACAGCGAGGTCGACGGCGCCGTCGAGGCGCAAAGCGTCAGCGGCAACGTGGCGCTCCGCAAGGTGGCGGCGCGGCGGATCGAGGTCGGCAGCGTCAGCGGCGACGTCACGCTGCAGGACGTGAAGTGCGACCGCGTCGAGGGGCACTCGGTCAGCGGCGCGATCGAGTACGGCGGCGCGCTGGCGAAGGCCGGCCGCTACGAGTTCGCCTCCCATTCCGGCGACGCCAGGATTGCCGTCGACGGCAGCACGGGATTCGAGCTCTCGGCGCGGTCCTTCAGCGGCACGGTGCGCTCCGATCTGCAGCTCGTCCAGGCGGCCGCCGACCGCGAAGACGCCTCGCGCGCCCGGCATGCGCTGCGCGGTGTGCACGGGGACGGCAGCGCCGTCCTCAACATCACCACTTTCTCCGGCAACATCGTCCTGGCGAAGCGATAGACCTTCCGGAAAGGCGGGCCTTTCCCGGCTTCGAGCTGGCACCGCGCTTGCTCGCGCATGAGCCGGGAGCCGAGGCTCGCCTGTTGACCTATAATTGTCGGGTAGGCCGCCTCCGGAGACCTTCCGGGCCGGCGGCGCTCACGTATGGCACGTGACCGTGTCAGGAGTATGGCGTTTATGAGAAACCAGTTTGTTGCGGTCGGAATCCTGGCGGGCGCACTGATGGCCGTTCCGGCCCTGGCGCAGCACGCGACCCCGAACCAGCAGCCCACGACGGCCCCGGCGCCGACCGCGCCGGCCGGAGACCTGGCGCTTGGCAGCGTCCGGCTTGCCAAGGCGGTCACCGCCGACGGCAAACCGCTGGCGGCCGGCACCTACCAGGTGCGGCTGACGGCGCAGCAGGCCAAGCCCGACGCCGTCGGGGCCAGCGAGAACATCGAGCGCTGGGTCGAGTTCGTCCAGGGCGGCACGGTCAAGGGACGCGAGGTCGTCAGCATCGTGCCCCAGGCCGAGATCAAGATGGTCGTCAAGGACGCGCCGCCCCCGGCCGGCGGGTCGAAGGTCCAGGTGCTTCGCGGCAACGAATACCTGCGCGTCTGGATCAACAAGGGCGGCAACCTCTACCTGATTCACCTGCCGACCGGCGCCGGCAAGGCCTGACGGTGATGGCGGTCAGACCGCCATCACGTCGAACTGCTCGTGGTGCAGGTGCGTGTCCGGCTTGATGGTCACGGCCTTCCCGAGCGCCTGCTGCAGGTCCCGCAGCACGGCGCTCTCCTCTTCCTTCAGCGCCCGGGCGATGTCCGGGTTGACCCGCAGCATCACCCCCTGGCCGTCCAGGTCCGCGCCGATCTTCTTCATCTCGGTCAGGATCTCGTAGCAGATCGTCGAGCTCGACTTGATCGCGCCTGACCCCGAGCAGTACGGGCACGGCTCGGTCAGCTGGCGCTCGAGGCTCTGCTTGACGCGCTTGCGCGTGATGATGACCAGCCCGAAGTCCGACACCTGCAGCGCCTTCGACGGCGAGCGGTCCTTGCGCAGCTCCTTCTCGACCTCCTGGAAGACCTTCTGCCGGTTCTTCTTCTCCTCCATGTCGATCAAGTCGAGGACGATGATGCCGCCGAGATCGCGCAGCCGGAGCTGCCGGACGATCTCCTTCACCGCCTCGAGGTTGGTCTTGACGATGGTGTCCTCGAGGCGGCCCGGTCCGCTTGCCGACGTAGCGGCCGGTGTTGACGTCGATGGCGACCAGCGCCTCGGTCTGGTTGATGACCAGGTAGCCGCCCGACTTGAGCCAGACCTTGCTGCGCAGCGCCTTGTCGATCTCCGCCTGGACGCCGTACTCCTCGAAGATCGGGAACTCCTTGGTGTAGAGCTTCACCCGCGGCAGCAGCGTCGGCATGATCCGCTCGATCAGCGCGACGACGCGGCGGTGCTCCGCGCTCGTTGTCGATGCGGATCGGCGGTGAAGTCCTCGGTGAGCAGGTCGCGCAGCAGCTTGGTGACCAGGCTCTGCTCCTGGAACAGGACCGCGGGCGGGCGCTGCGCCTCCATGCGCTGGCGGATTTCGGTCCAGACCTGGTGGAAGTAGGTCGAGGTCGCTGACGATGTCTTCCTTCGAGCGGCCGCCGGCCGCGGTGCGGATGATGACGCCGCCGGTGAAGCCGTGCTCCTCGCGGAACTCGCGGACGATGCCGCGCAGCCGGGCGCGCTCCTCGCGCGACTCGATCTTGCGCGAGACGCCGACGTGGTCGACCGTCGGCATGAACACCAGGAACCGCCCCGGCATGGTGACGTGCGAGGTCAGGCGGGCGCCCTTGGTGCCGAGCGGCTCCTTGACGACCTGGACGAGGACCTCCTGCCCTTCCTTGAGCAGGTCCTCGATCTTCGCCTGCGGCTCGCGTCGCGGTCGCCGCGGCCGCCGCGATGTCCGGGGCCGCGGCGGACGCTCGCCGGTGGCGCTGTCGCCGGCGGCGGCATCCGGCGCCATCGGCGGCGCGTCGTCGCTGCCGGGCGGCGGCGGCTCGACGGCCGGCGGCGTCGGCTCATCCTCGTCGCCCGGACTCGAGGCGCTCGAACTCCTCGACGGTGTTGACGACTTCGGTGACGTAGAGGAACGCGTCGCGCTCGAGGCCGATGTCAACGAACGAGGACTGCATGCCGGGCAGCACCTTCGAGACCCGGCCCTTGTAGATGTTGCCGACGACGCCGCGCTGGCGCTCGCGCTCGATGAAGATCTCGACGACCTGATCGTCCTCGAGGATCGCGACCCGGGTCTCGTGTGCCGCTGGAGGAGATGATCATCTCCTTGTTCATGTCAAACTCCAGAACGGCCGGAAGGCCGCGGCGCGCCCCGCGCCCGCGTGCATCGTCGCCGGATCCGGCAGCAGCCGGGCCCGCCAGCACGCGAACGAGAACGAGGAGCCGAGATCAGGCGCGGTCATTGCGCTCAGTTGGTGAACCTGCGCATCCTCACGTTGAGGATCAGGCCGAAAGCGGCGAGTGTCGCGATCATCGACGAGCCCGCCGTAGCTCATCAGCGGCAGCGTGAGCCCCTTGACGGGCGCCAGGCCGGCCGACATGGTGACGTTGTAAATCACCTGGAACGCGAAGCCGGCAATGATGCCTCCCACCAGATACGCGCCGAGGCGGTCCTTGGCCAGCCGGGCCGCCTCGAGCGATCGACAGAATCACGAACAAATACAGCCCGAGCGCGACGAGCACGCCGAGAAACCCCTGCTCCTCGGCCAGCACCGAGAAGATGAAATCGTTGTGGGCGACCGGCAGGAACTTGTAGCTGCCCTGGGTGCCGCTGCATGAAGCCCTTGCCCGTCAGGCCGCCGGAGCCGACGGTGATGCGCGCCTGGATCTGCTGGTAGCCGCTGCCGCGCGCGTCCTGCGCGGGGTCGAGAAAAGTTCGAATGCGGGCCTTCTGGTAATCCTTGAGGCGCGAACTTCCAGGCGACCGGCGCGAGCAGGATCGCGGCGATGGCGACGATGCCGAGCAGCCGCATCCGCAGGCCGGCGAGGATAGGCAACGCCGAGAACAGACCGGGACCAGGGTGACGGCGGTGCCGAGGTCGGGCTGCTTGGCGATCAGGACGAAGCGGCACGAGGATGAACAGGCCGGCGATGACCAGGTCGCCGTTGTTGCGGGCGCCGCGGCGGTTCTCGCCGAAGTACATCGCCAGGATCAGCGCCACCGCCGATGCGGCCGAACTCGGACGGCTGCAGATTGAAGGCGCCGAGCGGGATCCAGCGCGTGCGCGCCCATCTGGCGCGGACGCCGCCGATGCAGCACGAACAGCAGCATGCCGAGCACGCGCGACGTAGAGAAACAGCGAGTGCTCGGCGAGGAAGCGGTAGTCGAGCGCCAGGAAAACGAGCAGCGCGCCGACGCCGAGCCCGAGCGTAGAGCTGCGTCCAGAAGCGGCCGCCGGGATGCCCGCCGCCCGGCAGGTGGACGTAGGTCGTGCTGTAGATCATCGCCAGCCCGATCGCGCGCGAGCGATCAGGACGGCGCCGAGCAGCAGCCAGTCGATGTGGAAGTAGAGCCGCCGTTCGAACATGGTCAGTCGTTCCCGCCCGACGGCGCCGCGCCGCCGCGCGCATCGGGTCGGCGTAATCGAGCCGCATCTCCTCGTGGGTCGGCGGCGGCGGCAGCGGCTTGCCGTCCTGCTTGGCGAAGAAGGTGTCGAGGATGTGCTGGGCGACCGAGGCGGCGTTGGGCCCGTGCATGCCGTGCTCGGGGAAGACCACGCCGGCGATCTGCGGGTTGTCGCGCGGCGCGAAGAACACGAACCAGCCGTTGTCGCGCAGGTCCTCGGTTGCCGCGCGCCGCCGCCCGGCCCTGGTTCGAGATGACCTGGGCGGTGCCGGTCTTGCCGGAGACGTCGTGGCCGGCGATGCGGGCGCGGCCGCCGGTGCCGGCGCCGTTGACGACCATCCACATGCCCGTCGCGGATCGCCTGCGAGCTTCTCCGGCCGTCACTTCAATCTTCGACTGCGGCGGCGGCGCCGCCACCGGCTTCCACCCCGTGCCGTCGTCCACCGCCTTGAGCAGATGCGGCGTCACCCGGGTGCCGCCGTTGGCGAGCGTCGCCATGTAGACCGCCATCGACACCGGCGTCACCGACACCTGCCCCTGGCCGATCGACGACCGAGATGGTCTCGCCGGCGTACCACTTCTCGTGCATCCGCTCGCGCTTCCACTCGGTCGACGGCACCAGCCCCTGCACCTCGTTCGGCAGGTCGATGCCGCGTCTTCACGCCGAGCCCGAGCAGCGTCGCCCACTTGTTGATCTTGTCGACGCCGAGCATGTTGCCGACGGTGTAGAAGTAGACGTTGCAGGACTGCTCGATGGCGTGGCGCAGGTCGACGGTGCCGTGGCCGCCCGTCTTCCAGCACTTGAAGTAGCGGCCGTAGAAGTTGGCGCCGCCCGAGCAGTGGACCCGGAAGTCCGGGGTGATCGACCCCTTCTTCGAGCGCCGGCCAGGCCGACCGCCATCTTGAAGGTCGACCCGGGCGAGTAGCGCCCCTGCAGGGCGCGGTTCTGCAGCGGCTTGAGCTCGTCGGTGTTCAGCGCCGCCCAGGTGGCGCGGTCGATCCCGGCCGCGAACGCGTTCGGGTCGTAGGCGGGACGGCTGGTGAACGACAGCACCTCGCCGTTGCGCGGGTCGAGCACCACCGCGGCGCCGTTGAAGCCGGAGGCGTCGAAACGCATCCTCGGACGGCCTTCTGGACGTCGGCATCGATGGTCAGCTGCAGCCGGCGCCCTTCGATCGGGATCCTGCTTCTCGAGCGTCCTCGATTTCGCGCCCGAGGCTGTTGACGACCACCGCGCGGTCGCCTTCGGTGCCCATCAGCAGCCGGTTGTAGGCCTGCTCGACGCCGGCCTGGCCGACGATATCGCCCGCTTCGACGCCGGCGTATTCCGGCCTGGCGAGCTGCGCCTCGGTGACTTCGCTGACATAGCCGAAGAGGTGCGCGGCCATGTCGCTCGTCGGATAATGCCGCGCCGGCACCTGCCGCGGCTCGATGCCGGGCAGCTCCCAGCGGCGGGCGTGCACGGCAATCACCTGCTCGCGGGTCGCGTTCTCGATGAGGACGATCGGCCGGTAGCTGGGCTCGCGCCGCCGCCGGCTGACGGTTTCCCGCAGCTGGGCCTCGTCGGTGCCGGTCGCCTCGGCGAGAATGTGCAGGGTCTGGTCGAGGTTGCGGGTCTGCTCGCGGACGCAGCGCGATGTTGAAGCGTGTTCTGGTTGTCGACCAGAACCTTGAAGTTGCGGTCGAACAGCACGCCGCGCGGCGCCGGCAGCGGCAGCCGGCGCAGGTGGTTGCTCGGCCGCCATCTCGGCAAACCGGTCGTGCTGCGCGATCTGGAAGATCCAGAAGCTCACCGCCAGCAGCGCAAAGAATCCGGCGACGATGTACTGGATGACCGTCAGCCTGAGGGTCAGGCTGCGGCGGTCGTCCGGCATCAGGGTCGGGCTGGACATGAATAGCTCGCTCGAACGCGGCGGAGCGCCCGCTCCGCGCCTACCTAGTATCGCTTACGGCGGGCGCGGCGGCACGGCCGTCCGCTCCCGGCCAGCCGGTCAGTACCGGCTCCGTCCGAACATGCCGCCGCGGGACTGCCGCCGCTGCAGCAGCCCGGGCGTGCCTTCGACCACCTGGAACGCCAGCACGCCAATCACCGCATTGACCAGCGCCTGCACCAGGACGGCGCGGATACTGCATCGTGAAGGCGCGCGACTCGACCAGCGAGTAGAGGCCTGGAAGCAGAGCTCGTGGACGAACGTCGCGCCGACGAACATCACGAAGCGCGGCAGCGGCTGCGAGACGATGAACTGCGCGCCGAGCACGCCGACGAAAAACCCGACCATCGTCTTCGCCAGCCCGCCGATGCCGACGATCCCGCCGGCGAGCGCATCCTGCGCCAGCCCGCCGGCCGTCCCGGCGAGGAGGCCGGTCAGCGGCGCCGAACGCCAGCGCCACGTAGACAATCGCCACCAGCACCAGATTGACCCGCGTGCCGGCCGACAGCCACATCCCCGACAGCGTCGCCTGGAGCACGAGCGCGGCAGCCAGCGCGGCCAGCACGCCGATCGTCCTCACCGGGTGGTCCCGCCGGCCGCCGGCTCGGCGTCGGAGATCGCCGGCCGCGCCGGCACCAGCACGACCAGCACTTCCTCGATGCTCGAGAAGTCCACCGCCGGGCGCACCATGATCGTCCGATAGAGCTGCGCGCCCCGCTCGGAGCTCTCGACCTGGCCAATCCGGAAGCCCTTCGGGTAGATGCCGTCGACCCCGGAAGTGACGACGATGTCGCCCGGCTTGACGTCGGCAAGATTCGACACCAGATCCATCGTCAACCGCGGCTCCTTGTCGGACCCCGACCACCATGCCGCCGGCCCGCGTCCGCTCCGTCACCGCCCCGGCCGCGGCGTTGCGGTCGATGAGCAGCTGCACCCGCGCGGCGTGCGCCGCCGGGCGGCCGACGATCCGCCCGACCACGCCGGCCGGGGCAATCACCGCCATGTTCGTCTCGACGCCGTCGGCGCTGCCCCGCTCGATGGTCACCGTCCGGATGCCCGGATTCGGATTGCCGGCAATGACGTCCGCGGCCAGCGTCGGCAGCGCCGTGCTCGCCTTCAGATCGAGCAGCGCCTGGAGCTGTTCGGATCGCAGGGCCAGCGCCCGCTGCTCCTGCAGCCGGACTTCGAGCGCCGCGACCTGGCTGCTGCAGCGTCTCGTTCTCCGCCCGCGCGCCGCGCAGCGCGACGTAGTCGCTCCCAGAACGTCCGTCCGCCGTGCAGCGCGCTCGAGGTCGCCGCCCTGGACCCGCGCGAACAGCCCGAACGTCACCGCCTCGAGCATCGGCACGCCCGACTTCGACTGCACCTGCGCCGAAATCAGGAAGATGTGCCCGAGCGTGACGACAAACAGCAGCACCCCGGTACGCCGGCGGATATCTAACAAGGCTCCAGTGTCCAGTTCCCGGTGTCCAGTGCTACTGCGTCAGTGGGCGCGACCACGCTCGCCTAGTCGATCGAGATCTTCCGCAGCAGGTTGAAGTCGGACAGCATCTTGCCGGCGCCCAGCACGACCGACGACAGCGGATCCTCGGCCATCGCCAGCGGCAGGCCGGTCTCCTCGCGCAGCCGCTTGTCGAGGTTCTTGAGCAGCGACCCGCCGCCGGTCAGCACGATGCCGCGATCGACGATGTCGGCCGACAGTTCCGGCGGCGTGCGCTCGAGCGCGACCCGCACCGCGTCGACGATGACGTTGACGGTTTCGGCCAGCGCCTCGCGGATCTCCTCGTCGGTGATCGTGATCGTCTTCGGCACGCCTTCGATGAGGTGCCGGCCCTTGATCTCCATCGTCATCCGCTCGTCGAGCGGGAAGGCCGAGCCGATCTCCATCTTGATCGCTCGGCGGTGCGCTCGCCGATCAGCAGGTTGTAGGTCTTCTTGATGTACTGGATGATCGCCTCGTCCATCTCGTTGCCGGCGACGCGCACCGCCTTGCTGTAGACGATGCCGGCGAGCGAGATGACGGCGATGTCGGTGGTGCCGCCGCCGATGTCGACGATCATGTTGCCCGACGGCTCGGTGATCGGCATGCCGGCGCCGATCGCCGCCGCCATCGCCTCCTCGACCAGGTGCACCTCGCTGGCCTTGGCGCGGTAGGCGCTGTCCTTGACCGCGCGCTTCTCGACCTGGGTGATCTCCGACGGCACGCCGATGACGATGCGCGGCCGCACCCAGACGTTGCGGTTGTGCGCCTTCTTGATGAAGTAGGTCAGCATCTTCTCGGTGACCTCGAAGTCGGCGATGACGCCGTCCTTCATCGGCTTGATCGCGACGATGTTGCCCGGGCGTGCGCCCGAGCATGTCCTTCGCGTCCTTGCCGACCGCCTCGATGCGGCCGTTGACCTTGTTGATGGCGACGATCGACGGCTCGTTGACGACGATCCCCTTGCCGCGCGCGTAGACGCAGGTGTTGGCGGTGCCGAGGTCGATCGCCAGGTCGCTCGAGAACAGGGAGAACAACGAACGAAGACTCAACGACAGCTCCTTGCAGCGCCGTCGCGGTAGAACCCGGCCGCGGCTCGGCATCGGCTTCGAGCGGCTCCGGCGACTGAATGCCGTTCTTGCCGCGATCCTTGACCCAGTACATCGCCGCGTCGGCGGCGTGCGATCAGCCCGTCGGCCGACGACGGCGACGTCGGGCAGCGTGGCCACCCCGACCGACGCGGTCAGCGGATATCGACAGCCCGTCGGCCGCGAGAAACCGGTACGCGGCGATGCGCTCGCGGACGCGCTCGCCGACCGCCACCGCGCCCTCGCGTGCCGGTGTCGGCAGGACCAGCGCGAACTCGTCGCCGCCGAAGCGGGCCACCATGTCGGTTTCGCGGGCGCTGCGCGCGGATCACGCCGGCGGCCTCGACCAGCGCCCGGCTGCCGTGCAGGTGGCCGTGCGTATCGTTGATCGGACTTGAAGCCGTCGAGATCGATGAACAGCAGCGAGAGCGGCCGGCCGCTGCGCGACGCCCGCTTGGTTTCGCGCCGCAGCACCTGCGTCAGGTAGCGCGAATTGTAGAGCTGCGTCAGGTCGTCGGTGACCGACAGCGCCTCGGCGCGCTGGACCCGCAGCGCGTTGTCGAGCGCGATCGCCCCCGGCTCGAGCGCCGCGAGCAGCGCCGTCAGCGTCGCCGGCCGAACCGTCGGCAGCCGCGGCCGCCGGCGCGCTGTCGATCGCCGACCAGCGCGCCGACCGTCCGGCCGCGGCACTGCAGCGGAAAGCCCAGCGCCGACGACCGCGGCCGTCGTCGGGCAGCGCGGCGATCGTCGCGCCAGGTCGCGCGGCGACGAACGACGTCGCCGGTCCGCATCACCCAGTCGCCGACCGCGGCGCCGCAGCCGCTCGAGGGCCGGCGTCGAGGCCGCGTCGGCCGCCATCGGCCGGGCCCGGTCGGCGCCGTCGAGCGCCAGCACCAGCCAGGCGGGCGCCGGCAGCCAGTCGCGGCGCCTGCGCGACCAGCGCTTCGGCGACCCGTTCCGGGTCGAGGCTGGCGTTGACCGCCCGGATCATCTCGGCCAGGACATCGCGCTCGGGACAGGCGCCGGCGTAGAGGCGCCTGCAGCTGGCCGGAGTCGGCGCCGCGAGATCCGGCGCGCGGCTCGGACGCGGCTCTGCTCGACGGACGACGGGCGCGAGGCTGCCGACCCGTCGCGGTCAATCGGCTCTGCGGTCCTCGTGAGAATGGCGGAGCCCTCTAAGTCGCTTCTGATGTCACGTAGAATATAGCACACTGGATGGCGGCCAGCGGCTTCCGGCTCCGCGCGACCGACGCCGCCAGGCTCTCGCGCTATCCGGCTGGCCAGCATCACGCATGGCGGTCGCGCGAGCCTGACACAATTGCCATACTCGACGTTCTCCGGCACCACCATCGAGGCGTCCGAGAGACCCGATGACGATGCTCGACCGGATGCGGCGGCACAAGAGCTGGCTCAAGTGGAGCCTGGCCCTCGTCGTGCCTGGCGTTCGTCGTGTTCTACATCCCAACTTCCTCGAGAACGACGCCGCACGGCGCCGGCCAGCAACCGAGGTCGTCGCCTCGGTCGACGGCCACGACGATCACCGCCGACGCAGTTCCGCCGCATCTACCAGCAGCAGATGCAGGCCTACCGGCCGTCGTACGGCGGCAACATCGACGAGCGGCTGCTGAAGCAGCTCGGCATCGACCAGCAGCATCCTCCAGCAGCTGGTCGACGAGGAGGCGGCGCTCGCCGAGGCCGACGCGGCTCGGCATCACGGCCAGCGACGAGGAAGTCGCGCAGCGGATCTGCGCGCTCCCGGCGTTCCAGGAGAACGGCGCAGTTCATCGGCGAGGAGCGCTACCGGCAGCTGCTGCCGATGCAGAGCCCGCCGCTGCGGCCCGCCGAGTTCGAGGAGCAGGTGCGCCGCAGCGTGACGCTCGAGAAGCTGCAGGCCGCGCTCACCGACTGGATGACGGTCTCCGACGCCGAGTCAGCGCCGAGTACCGCCGCCGCAACGAGAAGGTCAAGCTCGCGGTCGTCTCGTTCCCCGCCGACAAGTTCCGGGCCGAGGTCGACGGCCACCGACGCCGAGCTCGGCGCCTACTTCGAGGAGCACAAGGACGACTACCGCATTGCCGAGAAGCGCAAGGTGCGCTACGCGCTGCTCGACATCGCAGGCGATGCGCGACCACATGCACGGTCTCGCCGCAGGACATCCAGCGCTACTACGACGACAACCAGCAGCAGTACTCGACGCCCGAACAGGTGCGCGCCAGCCACATCCTGCTGAAGACCGAAGGCAAGGACGAAGCCGCGGTCAAGAAGCAGGCCGAGGAGCTGCTGCGCCAAGGCGCAGGGGCGGCGCCGACTTCGCGGCGCTGGCGACCCAGAAGTTCTCGAGGACGAGGGCAACAAGGCCAAGGGCGGCGACCTCGACTTCTTCGGCAAGGGCCAGATGGTGCCCGGAGTTCGACACCGTCGCGTTCTCGCTGCAGCCCGGCCAGATCAGCGATCTCGTGAAGACCCAGTTCGGCTTCCACATCATCAAGGTGATCGACAAGAAGCCGGCGGTCACGAAGCCGCTCGACGAAGTGCGCGCCGCAGATCGAGGATCAGCTGAAATCGCAGCGCGCCCAGGCCGAGGCACAGCGGATGGCCGACGACCTCGCCGCCAAGATGAAGAAGCCGGCCGACCTCGACACCGTCGCCAAGGCGCGCGGCCTGAACGTCGGCGAGTCGGGTCTCTTCTCGCAGGACGAGCCGATCTCCGGCCTTGGCATGGCGCCGGCGGTGGCCGCGCGCGCCTTCGAGCATGAAGGACGGCGAGGTCAGCGACGCGATCCGGACGCCGCAGGGCTTCGCGTTCATCACCGTCACCGGCAAGCAGGACGCCTACGTCCCGAAGCTCGAGGAAGTGAAGGAGCGGGTCCGGGACGAGGTGCTGAAGAAGAAGGCGGTCGACGCCGCGCGCGCCCGAGGCCGCGTCAGTCGCCGCGCAGCTGAAGTCCGGCGACTTCAACGCCGCCGCCAAGGCGGCCGGCCTCGAGGTCAAGACGACCGATCTGATCGCCCGCGGCGCGCCGGTCGGCGACGTCGGCGTCAGCCCGGCCATCGACGCCGCCGCCTTCGCGCTGCCCGCCGGCGGCGTCAGCGACCCGATCGTCACCGACAACGGCGCGGTGATCGTCAAGGTGCTCGAGAAGAAGGACGCCGAGACCGCGGCCGCCGCGTCGGCCAACGGCCAGCCGCCGCCGACCAAAGAGGCGCTGCGGAGCGAACTGCTCAACGAGCGCCGCAACCGCTTCTACGCGTCGTACATGACCAAGGCGCGCGAGCGGATGAAGATGAACATCAACCGCGACGTGATCGCGCAGCTGGTGGCATAAACCAGTCGCCAGTCGCCAGTCGCCAGTCCGCCAGTCGCCAGTCGCCAGTAGCCAGTAGCCAGTCGCCGGTAGCCGGTAACTGGTTGCTGGTTACGGGCGACTGGGAACTGGGAACTGGGAACTGGGAACTGGGAACTGGCTACTCGACAAACACATTTGGCATGATCGCGAGCGGCTCTCCCCGGCGGAAGACGCGGAGGGGGGCCGCGAGCATCTGCAGGCTGCGCGCGTCGCGCAGGCCGAACATCGCGCCGATCGCCCCGGCGGTCGTGTCTCCGCCCGCCGAACGGGTTTTTCACGATCTCGTAGATCGACTTCCGTCCGCGGATAGACGACCAGCTCGACCTCGCTGTCCGGCCGGCATCTTGGCGCGCTGCTTGGCAAGCGCCAGCGCGCGGTCGAGGCCGCCGAGCTCGTCGACCAGGCCGATCTCCTTGGCCTGGCGCCCGGTCCAGACCCGCCCCTGCCCGACCGCATCAATCCGCTCCGGCGTCGTGTGGCGCCCGTCGGCCGCCTTCTCGACGAAGGTGTCGTAGGTCGCCTGCATCTGCTCGCGCACCTTGGCGCGCTCCTCGGTCGTGAAGGCGCGGACCGGCGAATAGAGGTCCGCGTAGCGCCCGCTCGTCACCCGCTCCATGTTGACGCCGAGCTTCTTGAGCGTGCCGTCGATCACGAACTTCAGCATCACGACGCCGATCGATCCGGTGAGCGTCGCCGGCTCGGCGACGATGGCGTGGGCCGGCATGGCGATGTAATAGCCGCCCGAGGCGGCCACATCCGACATCGAGGCGATCACCGGCTTGACCGCCCGGGTCAGCATCATCTCGCGCCAGATGACGTCGGACGCAATCGCCGATCCTCCCGGGCTGTCGACGCGCAGCACGATCGCCTTGATCGACTCGTCGGCGCGCGCCTTGCGCAGGTATTCGACCAGCGTATCGGCGCCGATGACCTGGCCCGAGGGTGAATCGTAGCTGCTCTGGCCGGAAGCGATCATGCCGGTCGCGTAGATGAGCGCGATCCGCGGACCGCGGTTGAGCCCGAGCGACACCGGCGAGGCGCGGCGATAGTCCGCTTCGGTGAGGAATTTCACCGGCCCGGGGGCCAGATGGACCTTGTCGTCGAGCTCGTCCTCGTAGGCAACATCATCGACGAGCCCCGCCCGCACCGCGTCCTCGGGCAGGAACGGACCGTGATCGATCAGCGCCCGGACCTCCTCTTCGGACTTGTGACGGCCGTCGGCAAGGCCGCGCACGAGCTGCTCGTACATGTCGGCGTTGAGCGACTGCGCCATCTCGAGGTGCGCCGGCGTGTAGGTCCGCTCGGTGAAGGTATTCGACGCGGTCTTGTACTCGCCGATATGGAGCGTGTCCGGGTAGGCGCCGACCTTGTCGAGCATGCCGCGCAGGAACAGCTCGTAGCTGGCGACGCCGGTCAGGTCGAGCGACGCCGACGGCATCAGGAAGACCTTGTCGCAGGCGGTGGCGAGGTAGAACTCCTGCTCGCCGCCGTATTCGAGGTAGGCGATGACCGGCTTGCCCGAGGTCGGAAATCCGTGACCGCGTCGCGGATCTCCTGGACCTTGCCCCAGAGCGCCGCGGCGCCGGTCGGGCGGATGATCACGCTCGAGATCCGCCGATCGACCTTGGCTTTCCGCAGCGCCTCGACGAGCGAGCGCACGGTCGGCTGCTGCGTCGAAAATCTGGCCGATGACGCCGCCCGGCTCGGTCTCCTGCAGGTCGCCGCTGATCTTCAGGACGAGCGTCGAGCCGCCGGCAATCTGCGGCTCGCGACCGACGAACACCGCCATCATCACCAGGCCCGCGGCCGAGATCATGATGGCCGCGACGATGAGGACGAGTACGAGCCCGACGCCGCGCCTGACTGCCACGAGAAGCCTCCCTGTTCAGTGCCCGCTGCAGAGGAGTATATCCGCAGCCGGTCAGCCGGAGGCGGCCTGGCGCAGGACGACTCAGCGCGTCGCGGCCGGCCTGGCGAACACCTCGTCCGGCACCGGGGCGTTGATCTTCACCTCCGAGAACTTCTCCGTCGTGACGGCGTTCCAGGTCGCGTGGCGGACCGTGAACGGGAGCTTGACGCCGCTGACATCGCGGTAGTCGCTGTAGTCGATCTGCTCGGGCAGCGCCATGATGCGGACGCCGGTGGTGGTGATGGTGCGGCGCAGGAGGAGCCCGGACTCGCGATCGAAGCTCAACTGCTCGGTCACTCCCTGATCGGGACGGCCGGTCAGCACCACGACCGGCTTGCCGTCGACGGTGTCGTAGGCCTTGTTGACCGCGAGCCCCTGGTAACGGGTCTTGAGGGTGAGCGGCAGCGAGAGGTCGGCGAGCCGCAGGCCCTGCTGCATCTGGAAGCCGGCGAGGTCGCGCGGGGCATCGGGGGGCGGCTGGCCCGGGCCGCCGCGCCCGCCGCCGCCTCCGCCGACCATCCAGGCGCTCTTGCCGTTGAAGGCGCGGATCGTCGGAATCGGCGTCGTCGCGATGTCGATCCGGTATTCGCCGGTGGCTTTCTCCTGCACGGTGGCGTTGGTCGTGACCAGGTCGCGGCTGGTGACGGTGCCGGTCATCACGCGGGTCTTCACGTTCTGGAGCGCGGCCGCGCCGCCAAGCGCCTGCGTGTATTTCGCGAGAACCTCGTCGACGGTTTCGGTCGGCGCGGGCGGTCCGGCGGGCTCCTGCGGACCGGCGCCGCGATTGCCGGCGCCCGGGCCTGCCGCGGCCGCGGGAGCGCCGGGCCCCGCGGGGCCGCCCTGCATGCCGCCGCCACGATTGCCACCGGGACCGCCCGGGCCACCGGGGCCACCCGGACCGCCGAAGCCCATGCGGCCGCGCGCGGCTGCGGCGGCAGCAGCCTGCGCCGGCGTCATCTCGACCGCCAGCGGCGGCGTGCGGACCGGCTTGGCATGGCCGTTGTGGCAGGAGGCGCAGCTCAGTCGCTCCTTGCCGTCGAAGAACTTGGTATTCACGTCGGCGACCATCTTCATCATGTCGCGGGCGATCTTCTTGGGTTCCTTGTCGTCGAGGTCGGGCTGCCCCTGCACGTGGCAGTAGTTGCACTGCACGCCAAGTGACGCCGCGATGTACTGCATCGTCTGCGGCAGCTGCTCCTGCGGGACGTCCTTGAGGACCTGGATATTTTTCGGCGCGCCGCCGCGGCCGCCGCCGGGAGGCGGGGCCCCCTGGGGAGCCCCGCCCGCGGGCGGGGCCGGCGGAGCAGGCTGCTGGGCAGTCAGGTCAATCCGGCCGGCAATCGACATCACGAGGGCCAGGGCCAGCGCGGCGACAGGGGCGGCCAGCACGGCGCGCCCGGGGGTTCGTGCCATCACAGACAGTCCTCCAGGGAAATCCCGACCAACGGGTCAGCTGGGATTACGCCCCCGGGCGGCCCGCCGTTACAGGGGAGTGCAAAAAGTTGCAGAGAGGGACTCGACGGGTCCGGCCGGTTTGTCTATAATCGGAGATTCCAGTCCGGTGTTGCCCCCTCTTCTGTGCGGAAGTGGCGGAACTGGCAGACGCGCAAGCCTCAGGAGCTTGTTACCGCAAGGTAGTGGAGGTTCAAATCCTCTCTTCCGCACCAATATTGAATCGTCGGGGACCCCTGCACCCCGCCTGGCGGCCTTCATTCCGCTCACGCTCCATTCCGGCCGCGATTGAATCGTCGGGGGCCCCTGCACCCCGACTAGCGGCCTTCATTCCGCTCACGCTCCATTCCGGCCGCGATTGAATCGTCGGGGACCCCTGCACCCCGCCTAGCGGCCTTCATTCCGCTCACGCTCCATTCCGGCCGCGATTGAATCGTCGGGGACCCCTGCTCGTCCGCCGACGCCGTGCGAGGGCGGAGCGCCTTCATTCCGCTCACGCTCCATTCCGGCCGCGCTTGAATCGTCGGTGACCTCTGCTCGTCCCCGACTGAGCGACGCCTTCATTGCGCTCACGCCCCATTCCGGCCGCGCTTGAATCGTCGGGGGCCCCTGCACCCCGACTAGCGGCCTTCATTCCGCTCACGCTCCATTCCGGCCGCGATTGAATCGTCGGGGACCCTGCTTGTCCGCCGAAGCCTTGGCGAAGGCGGACACCCCGACTGCTTGTCCGAAGCCTTGCGAAGGCGGAGCGGCCTTCATTCCGCTCACGCTCCATTCCGGCCGCGCTTGAATCGGCGGTGACCTCTGCTCGTCCGCCCACGCCGTGGCGAAGCGTCAGCGTCAAAGCATTGCGGTTCTGACATAGGCGAGTGGCACGGCCTTGTCACTGCCGATACGGTCGTCCCGATCGATCAATTGTTGGTAACTGCGTACCAACGCGGGGTTACGAAAACTCTTATCATCCTGGCCAACCTTCTGAGCTAGGAGACACTCACCGATGTAGCGGCGTGGCTCCATTTCCCGTCGGACATAGATCGTGCGGAACGGCCCCGCGGCCCGTGCACAAACCTCGAGGACCCCAGGATGAAAAGACTGCTCGTTTCCAGTTCCGCTCTGATATTCGCGTTTGCCTGTGGCGGCGGAGGAAGTTCGACCCCCACTGCGCCGTCTGTCACCGCTCCGGTGATCTCTACACCCAACACGTCGGTTTACGTTGGCCAGAGCGTAACCTTCACGGCGACGGGTGGGGGAACCATCCGGTGGGGCGGAGATGCTCCGGGTGTCGCGACGGTCGATCAAACGACCGGTCGGGTAACAGGCGTGGGGTCGGGTAACGTGACGATCTGGGCTGAAAACGCAGGGGGCCGTACCACTCGACTCCTCAGGAGCATGTCATCGTTCGCGGGCAACTGGCAGGGGAACTACGTCCTTCAAGGATGTAACTCAAAACGGGATTTTCGCAGCCCTTGACAGTTGCAAGGACCAGCCAGGCGGTAAAAGCCTGAGCATGGCCTTGGTATTGACCCAAACAGAAGACCGAGTCGCAGGCGGGTCAATCGCATTCGGCGGACTTACAGGCATGACTACACCTTCGAGCGTCGGGGGAGACGACCAGATACGGCTCACTGCCGCGATCGACCCGCTGGCCGGCAACCCTATTCGTCTCGCTGTAGAGAACATGGTGCTCAACTCCCCATCGCCGGGAAACATCCAAGGCTCCCTGGAGCAGGTCTATTCCACCACCCTCGCATCTGGGACGATGCGCGTATTTACGAGGGTCGCAAATCTGACCAGAACATCGGGCGGGCCATCTCTCAGGCCTCGTGCTCCCCGCAACGCAACTACGCTGGATGACCTCCTGCGACTCATGAACGAGTAAACAGACACCGGGGGCCGGATGAGTTGAAGAGCCTGCCCCACTTCTTTGGAGACCGCATTTCGCAGAACGAGTCGAGACGGCCGAGACGTTGGCGGCGATGACGATAGAGATGTGCGCACGGCCTCCCGGAGTCCGGAAGGTCGCGACAGGAGTGAACGGACGCTGAACTCGCTGGCGGCCGAAGTTACCGGCGTCAGTTGCATCTCGCCCCGCCAAGCAGACTCCGGAGGTCCGCGAGCGGCAGTTCCGTCCTGACCAAACGTCCGTCGGTCACATTCAGTGTTGATCCAGTATTGATGCTGGAATCCTGAATGATTAGAGCCCCCTCCGCTACCCTCGTTTCGTACGCCCCTGTGGCCGGTATGTACTTGACGAAGAACAGATAGCGTTCGTGCAGACGCAGTGGTGGGAAGGTATTGATTGATGCCCTCACTTCAGTGCCGTCGATCATCATTTGGCCGCCGGGCCGCACGACTGTGAGCGCCCGTCCCTCTGCGGCCGGGCCCCCGTCGGCGGACCGGAATACTTCGCTGGCGTTGACTGCGTATTCCGAGAAAAGGAACGACCCGTCCTCGTTTGGCCAGACATCCACGGATTGCACGAGCGCTATAAAGGCGGCATCTGATGCACACAGGAGCTGCGACAACCGTCCGCTGGTTGTCAGCGTCGCCGGCTGGTGCCTCCCGTCAACACTGATGTCGACACTCTCAGCCCGGTCGAGCGTGACGCGCCTGCGGAACGACGGCTGACTCTACGTCCTTACGAGGCCTGACACCACTGCTCCTTCACGAGCAATGCCGCGTGGTCGTCATGCTGAACACGATCTGCCCCACGGCGACGAGGCCGAAGAGCACGGTGAGGGCCGATGCCTCGGTGCTCGAACGATAACCTGGTCTGCATGCTCTCCCGACTTTCTTAATATGGTAATATGGAACACTTGACCCATACTCCCATATCAACCTATGAAGACCACGATTGAGTTGTCCGACGCCGCGTTGGACGAAGCGCGGCGGGTAGCAGCGCGCGAGGGGACGTCCCTGCGAGCCTTGATTGAGGAAGGGCTGCGGCGGGTGCTCGCCGAACGCCGCGCCCGCCGGGCCGGCTTTCGGCTGCGCCGGGTCACCTTTGCCGGCGAGGGTGTGGCGCCCGAGTTCGCGGGTGAGTCCTGGCCCACCATCCGCGACACCATCTATCCCGAGCGCGGCGCATGATTGCGGTCGACACGAATCTTCTGGTCTACGCGCACCGCGAGGATTCCCCCTGGCACGCCGCGGCGCGGGAAGTGGTGACGGGCCTCGCCGAAGGCCGGGCGCCATGGGCGATTCCGTGGCCGTGCCTGCACGAGTTCCTGGCGGTCGTGACCCATCCCCGCATCTATCGCCCGCCGACCCCACTCGCGGTCGCGATCGACCAGGTGGCTGCCTGGCTGGAATCACCAACGCTGGTGCGGCTCTCGGAAAACGAGTCGGTCCTGGGACGCGCTGCGGGAGTGCCTGGCGGCCGGGAAAATTGCCGGGCCTCAGGTGCACGACGCGCGCATCGCGGCGCTCTGCCTCGCGCACGGAGTTCACGAGCTCTGGACCCACGACCGCGACTTCGGCCGGTTCTCGGCGCTCGCCGTCAGAAACCCGATCGTTGGAGGGTGATCGTCAGGCAGCTCCAGCCCGGGAAGGCTCGGGTCTGATGTGTGTCGAAAGCGAGATGCAGATACGTACCGTTCACGGCTGCTCTCTTCCCGGCGACGCTCGACGCACCGGCGCGCTGACCGGCGCGGACTGACCTCAGCTCGCGAGCCGGTCGCGTTCCTTCGCCGGCTCCTGGCGCCGGTCCCGCTTCACTTTCTCGAGGTGCTGAATCTCGCTCCGCAGCGCCGCGAGGCATCCCGCCTCGTCGCCGTGCGCCAATCCCCCCTCGAGCCCGAGGCCGCAGGAAGCGCATCGATAGCCCGGCTCAGCACGATTGCCGGCTGGCTGCTTGGCCGATGATGGAAGGGTGTTGTTGATGACCTGAAATCGGGACCCGCCGTACAAACTCAAGATTCGAACCTCGTCTGGATGTGCTTTCACGCTCGGCTCCGCCGTCCGATCCGCTGTCGAAGCGGTCGTCACTCACGCAAAACGTGACCTGCCCCGCAGGTTCCAAGCGTCAGGAGGAGGTGACACGGGAAGTCGAACAGTAATCATACCGCAAAAGCTCTGCCGTAGACGAGATTGTCATTTTCAAGGATTGCTGCGGCAACAGGCCCAATCAGCCGCTAGCTGGCAGCCTTTAGTCTGACCAATAAGAGACATTTGGCATCCACTCAAATGACTTCCCAGCATCCGGCACCGTCTTCCCCGTCAGCTTGGCCGAACCTTCATGAGCAGTTATCGGCCGCGCCTCGACACGGCTCAGATCGTGAGACAGAATCGACACACCATGCCGGGCGCAGCAAAAGGGGAAATAGTCGTCGTCGGGAGCCGCGACGTCACGATCACCAATCCCGACAAGGTGCTGTTCCCGCAGGCCGGGCACACCAAGCTCGACCTCGTGCGCTACTACCTCGCGGTCGCCGACGGCGCGCTGCGCGGCGCCGGCGGACGGCCGAACGTGCTGGTGCGCTATCCGAACGGCATCGGCGGCGAGTTCTTCTACCAGAAGCGCGCGCCGCACTCGCGGCCCGACTGGATCGACGTCGTCGCGCTGCAGTTTCCGTCCGGCCGCACGCGCCGAGGAGGTCGTGCCGCGCGACGCCGCGGCGCTGGCCTGGATGGCCAACCTCGCCTGCCTCGAGCTGCACCCGCA
Source organism: uncultured Acidobacteriota bacterium (assembly GCA_963750475.1). Taxonomy (GTDB): domain Bacteria; phylum Acidobacteriota; class Vicinamibacteria; order Vicinamibacterales; family 2-12-FULL-66-21; genus JALZOC01. The sequence continues at coordinate 2,076,363 of CAVVQQ010000002.1, read as the reverse complement.
TCCGGTGCGCGCCGAGGATCTCGACCATCCCGACGAGCTGCGCATCGACCTCGATCCGGTGCCCGGCGTCGCGTGGGCGCAGGTCCGCGAGGTCGCCAGGGTCGTGCACGCGACGCTGGACGATCTCGGGCTCGTCGGCTGGCCGAAGACCTCGGGCTCGCGCGGCATGCACGTCAACGTGCGCATCGAGCCGACGTGGACCTTCGACGAGGTGCGCCGCGCCGCGCTGGCGCTCGCGCGCGAGGTCGAGCGGCGCGCGCCGGCGCTGGCGACCAGCAAGTGGTGGAAGGAAGAGCGCCACGGCGTGTTCCTCGACTACAACCAGAACGCCAAGGACCGCACGGTCGCCAGCTGCGTACTCGGTGCGGCCGAAGCCGGACGCGCGCGTCTCGGCGCCGCTGACGTGGGACGAGGTCGCCGACTGCGAGCCCGCCGACTTCACGCTGGCGACGATGCCGGCGCGGTTCGCGGCGGTCGGCGATCGGCACGCCGGCGATCGATCGAGCACGCCGGCTCGCTCGAGCCGCCCTGCTCGAGCTGTCGGCGCGCCACGAGCGCGAAGGGCTCGGCGACGCGCCGTGGCCGCCGCACTACAAGAAGCAGGCCGGCGAGCCGCCGCGCGTGCAGCCGTCACGGCGGCGCGGTCGCCGAAGCATGCCGCTGATCGAGATCGCGCCGGGCGCGAGCAGAAGGAAGAGGCGCTGGCCGGGCTGGAACGCTGGAAGGCGCGGCATCCGGAGGCGGCGGCGCATCTCGAGCCGGCCGACGTGCTGGTCGACGCGATGCGCGGCCGCTTTCACACCTGGACGCGGATCCGCCTCAACCTGCAGCACGTGCCGGAGGCGATGCGCCCGGCGCAGGAGCCGCTGGACCCGGACGAGGTGACGACCGCGATCACGAACCGTCAGTCGCTGAGGCCGCCCCGCGCCGAAGACCTTCGCGAGCTCGTAAGGCGTCGTGACCTCGAGCTGATCGTAGCGGCAGTCGCCGGCGGCTTGTCGGGCCGCCAGCGCAGGAACGTCGCGGCGTGCCGGAACCGATTGCCCTGCATGTGGTCGTACTTGACCTCGCAGACCCGCTCGATCCGCAGCGGCTCCCACGACAGATCCTTGCCCGCGCTCCAGCGGCTCTGCCCGCCCGGCATGCGCTCGGCGCGTGCGCCGTCCGCCGCCGCCCACTCGCGCCACGGGTGATCGTCGAGCGCGTCCTCGCCGCAGCGGCTCGAGCTCCAGCGCCAGCTGCCTTCCGCTTCGCCATCGTGAACGACGACGTCACGCCGACGTGCTGCAGCCGGCCGTGCGCGTCGTAGAGCCCGAGCAGCAGCGAGCCGACGAGCATCGCCGCCGCTCTTGTGCCAGCGGAAGCCGGCGACCACGCAGTCGGCGGTGCGCGCGTGCTTGACCTTGAGCATCGCGCGCTTGCCGGGCTGCGTACGGCGCCGTGCCCGGCTTGGCGATCACGCCGTCGAGTCCGGCGCCTTCGAAGCGGGCCAGCCATTCCGCGGCGACCGCCGGGTCGCGCGTCATCGGCGTCAGGTAGACCGGGCGGCTGCGACGCTCGGCAAGGAGCCGCTCGAGGATCGCCCGCCGCTCCGCCTGCGGCCGGGCGCAGACGTCGCGGCCGCTCGACGGCGAGCACGTCGAAGGCGACGAACGCGGACGGCGTCTCCGCCGCCAGCTTCGCGACGCGCGAGGCGGCGGGATGCAGGCGCAGCTGCAGCGCGTCGAAGTCGAGCCCCTTCGGCGTGGCGATGACGATCTCGCCGTCGAGCACGCAGCCCGCCGGGCAGGCGGTCGCGCAGCAGCGTCGTGCAGCTCGGGAAAATAGCGATCGAGCGGCCGCAGATCGCGGCTCTGGATGTAGACCTCCGCGGCGCCGCGGAAGACGATCGCGCGGAATCCGTCCCACTTCGGCTCGTAGAGGAAGCCCGTCGGCCTGCGGCAGGTCCTCGGCCAGCTTGGCCAGCATCGGCTCGATCGGCGGGGGGATCGCAAACACGCCCGGTGCGGCCGCGGGGGCAGGCTCGGGCTTCTTCCGTGCGCCCGTGTCCGGCGCGGAGCGTTTCTTCGCCGCCATGCTCGTGTCCGCCTGATTAAACGCGCCTGGCGACCGCGTCGGGGTGGCGGCGCCGCCGCATCAACAACTCATTCAGTACGGATGCCGCCCTCATGGCTTCGTCGCCGCGGCGCTGCCCGGTGCCGCGTAAAGGCGGAGGTTGCTGATCGACCAGCTCGGCGCATCCGGCACCGACTCGGTCTGCGTGATGCGCACGAATTTCGCCCGCACCGGCGGGAACGCAATCGTCGTGCGCCCCCCCTCCCCTTTGCCTTCGGCGACCGGCTTGCTCCAGGTGTTCCCGTCGGCCGAGACCTGCACCGAATATCCGCGCGGGTAGCCGACGACCGGCGCCGCGGCCGGCTGGGCGCCGCGGCCTCGCCCTCCACCGCCGCCCATCGTCGCCGAGTCGAACTGCAGCTCGGTGACCGTCGCAGGCTGCGGCAGCTCGATCGTGAACCACATCCCCGCGGCCTGCGGCGCGCCGGAGTTCCACCCGCGCAGCGTCGCCGCGCCGGCGGCTCCCTCGGGGGCATGGCTCGCGGTCAGCTTCCACGCCTGCGCGTCGAGCTGGTGCGGCAGCGACGCCTCGATCTCCGCGACCGTCCACAGCGCCTTCCTGGCTGCGGTCTCGGCGCGGACGCGCGCGACATCCGCCGGCGTCACCATCCCGGCGTTGTTGCCGAAGCTGCTGCGCAGGTACGACGCGATGCCGGCGACCCACTCGTCGCTGCTCCCGCCCATCGGCACCATGACCTCAGGATAGGTCCGGCCATCGACGGGGCCGGTCAGCCCCTGCAGCAGCACCTTGATGACGTAATCCCGATGTCCCTGCACGCGCGGCGAACCCGACGAGCGGCGGCGCCATCATCGTCCCGGGCGCCGCGCCGGCGAGCGGCTGGCCGAGCGCGTCGGCGCCGTGGCACGCGAAACAGACGCTGCCGAACACGTCGCTGCCCTGCTGCAGCCGCTTTTCCTGTTCCGGCGTCAGCGGTCCGCCGCGCCGGCCGCCGCCGAAGCCGGTGTTCGCCGCCGGCGACAGCAGCCGGTCGGCAATGAGCGCGACCCCTTTGGCCTTGCTCGCTTCCCGCGCCGCCTTGATCACGTCGGCGGCGTCCGCCACCTTGAACAGGTTCAGGGTCAGCAGCGCCTGGATAACGACGTCGGTGTCCTGATCCTTGGCGAGGGCCCGGTAGTCGGTCGCGAACGATCTTGTTGCCGGCCTTGTAGAGCGTCTCGCTGGCGCGAATCGCCTGGACGCGCATCCGCGGGCTGGCGTCCTTCATCGCGTCGCGGACCAGCTCGGGGCTGAGCGCGCCGAGCCCCTCGAGGGTCCACAACGCGTGGAACCGCGCCACCAGTGTTGTCGGACGACCGCACCAGCTGCTCGAGCGCCGGCACCACCGACTTGTCCTGCTTGAGGACCAGCAGCCGCTGCGCCATGTCGCGCCACCAGCCGTTCGGGTGCGTCAGGTGCGCGACCAGCTGCGCCGGAGTTTCGCTGTACATCCGCGGCGCGGCGAAGTCGGGCGCGATCGCCGCAATCGCCGGCTGGCCGATGTTCGTGTCGGAGGCCGCCACGGCGGCGCGGCCGTCGTAGCGCAGCCGCCAGATGCGGCCGTGGGCGGCGACCTTGTCGAGCTGATACTGCTCGATCTTCGCGCGCAGGTAGGAACCCGGACCCGACCACTGCAGCTCCTGGATGATGCCGTGGTACATGTCCGCGATGTAGAGCGTCCCGTCCGGGGCGTTGCTGATGTTCACCGGCCGGAACAGCTGATCGCTGCTCGTCAGGAACTCGGACCCGGGATAGACGTTGCGCAGCTGCGTCAGGCCTTCGACCTTGTCGATCGCGGCGCGCCGGATCAGCCGGCCGACCGGCTCGGTGAAGAGCAGGTTGCCCTTGATGTCGGCCGGCAGCCGGTCGCCGCGGACGATCGCCGGTCCGGTCGTGGCGGTGAAGTGATTGAGGTTCTGCGCCGGCATCCGCGTCCGGCCGATGCCCCCCTGCATGTCGCCGATGCCCGGCGACGGCCAGACCACCGCGAAATCCTTCTCGAAACCGTTCTCCATCCCGGCCGGGCAGTTCGGGTCGGCGGCGACCGCGGCCGGTGCGCCGGCGCGGCCGCCGCGGCCGGCCGCCGGGCACGGCGTGAACCCGCCGTAGTGAATCGGGAACTGGAAGTTCATCGGCCCGCGTTCGCCGCCCGCATCGACGAACCACGGCTTGCCGTCGTCGTCCGAAGCCAGGCCCCACTGGCCGCCGTTCGGCGCCGGTCGCCTCGCGCAGGAAGCCGGACGGCGTCCAGCGGATCCGGAAGGCGTTGTAGGTCGTGTAGATCCAGTTGTCCATGTCCCAGAGCAGCCCGGCCTTCTGGTGCTCGATGTTGGGGTCGCCGCTCTGGCCGATGCCGGTGAAGACGACGTCGCGTTTGTCGGCGATGCCGTCGCCGTTCGTGTCGGTCCACTTGACGAGGTCGTCGGAGTCGGTCTCGCTGGTCAGGATGACGCCGTCTTCGAGCGGCAGGATCATGCGCGGGGCGACGACATGATCGACGAACACCGTGTGCTTGTCGTAGTGGCCGTCGTGCCTGGTGCTCTCCCAGCGGCTGATGCGGCTGATGGGATCGTGCTCACGGCTCGCGCCGGCGTCCATCATGTAGCTGACGAGCTCGCCGACGTACATGCGGCCGTTGCCGTCGAACTCGATCACCGCCGGGCTGATGACATCCGGTTCCGCGGCGACGAGCTCCATCCGGTAGCCGGTCGGCAGCATGAAGCCGGCGGCCTCTTCGGCGGGGGTGCGCGCCCGGTAGGGCGGCTTCGGCGTGAAGTCGGTGGCTTCGTTCGTCATCGGGCCGCGGCCGCCGCCCGGCCCTGCCGCGCCGGGGGCCGCCCCGCCTGACCGCGCCGCGCCGCCCACCTGCCTGGTGCCGACGCCCGACAGCTCGTACTGCCCGTCCATCAGCGCGATATCGGCGCGCAGATTCGCACCGTCCGGCGTCAGCGTGACGACGCTCGAGATCGGCGGCCCCTGGTAGGGAATCAGATACTTGAGCACCAGGCTCTTCCCGGCAAGCGACACGTCGGTCACCTCGATCGGCTGCCCGCCCTGATTGACCGTGGCGCGGACCCCGCCCGCCTCCGTCTTGATGGAGATGCCGATGGTTCCCATCGGCCCCTCGGTCACAACCGACCAGTCCCCCGCGAACGGCGCCGCCTGCGCGGGCGCAATCGGGGCGCGGGCAGCGCCGGCGGTTGTCTGGGCGGGGGCGGTTCCGCCGAGCGCGACCGGCGAGAGGGCGACGAGCAGCGTGCCCGCGGCGAAGACGAGCAGCCGAACCGACGCGGACCTGAACCGGCGGGTCATGCGAATTCTCCTGGAGGTGAACGGCAGCGAGCCCTCAGCCGGCAGCACCTTGAAAAGTCCAGGCGCCGGGCGGGAACGTCGCTTAGCTGAGGGCATTTATACATTGATTCGCCGCGCGCACGAACTGCGGCGTCGTTGAGGCGGACGCCGCGGGTGATGTCAGGCCGGCAGCTGCGCAGCGAAGACGGTGCCGTCGGCCCCGCTCGACAGGACGCGAAGCGTACCGCCGTGCGCTTCCGCGACCCAGCGCGCGATCGCCAGTCCGAGGCCGGCCCCGCCCGCCGCCCGGGCGGCGTCGAGACGGACGAAACGCTCGAACACCCGCTCCCGGTCCGCCGCCGGGATGCCGGGCCCGCTGTCCGCGACGCGCAGCAGCATGTCGCCGTCTGCCCTGGTCAGCGTCAGCGCCACCCTCCCTCCTGCCGGCGTATAGATGAGCGCATTGCCCAGGACGTTCAGGGTCATCCGCCTGAGGAGCGCATCGTCGCCGGTCATTTCGAGAGGCTCGAGCGCGGTTTCGATGGTGATGTTCTTCGCCGCGGCGGCGGCGCCGAGATCGCGTGCGCATTCATCCACGAGTGCCGCCAGATCGAGGCGCGCCAGTCTGATGGGATAGCCGCCGCCGTCGGCGCGCGCCAGGATCAGCATGTCGTCGACCAGGCGCGTCAGCCTCGACGCCTGCTGGGACACGACGCCCAGCGCGTCGCGATACTCCGTCTCCTGTCGGCTGGGCTGGCTAAGGGTGACGTCAGCCGCGGTCCGCATCACCGAGATCGGCGTGCGCAATTCGTGGGACGCGTCGGCCATGAACCGCCGCTGGGTCAGGAGCGCGCTGCCAAGGCGATCGAGCACGTGATTGAAGGCGCCGGCAAGCTGCGCCAGCTCCGTCGTCGAGGCCGGCACCGCCAGGCGGCGGTCGAGCGTCCGGGCGGTGATCCCCTGGGACTGCGCCGCCATGCCCGCCAGCGGCCGCAGCCCGCGCCGCGCCACCCACCAGCCACCCGCGATCGCGAACAGCAGCGCCAGCGGAATGCCGATGAGCGACGCCTTGAGCAACGTGCGCCACTGTCCGGCGGCCTCGTCCAGCGGGGCGCCGACGACGACGAAATACTGGCGCCCCCCGGCGCTGCGCGCCCGCACCAGGACGCGCCACGGCCGGCCGCCGGGATCGCGCAGCGTGGCGGCCGCCCGTGGGAACGCGCCGGCGCGCATCACGGGCAGCGGAATGCGCGGCGCCGCCGTGCCGACGGGTGCCCCGTCTGCGTCGAGCACCTGCACCGCGCCGTCCTCGGGGCGGACGACCGCCGCGACCTCCCTGGCGGCCAGCGGCAGGCTCTTCAGCTCCACCAGCTCCTCTCCGAGCAGCCCTGACGCAGTCGTGCTGACGGACTTCAATCCATCATCGAACTGATCGAGCAGCAGGCGCCAGTGAAGCCACAGGACCGCGGTGCTGAAGAGCGCGACGGTGAGGACCAGCAGCACCGCATACCAGACGGTCAGGCGCGTTCGGAGGGAGAGCTGCACGACAGGTTACAAAAGCTGATAACCCTGGCCGCGGCGGGTCCGGATGAGCGATGGTCCGTCGTCGTCGTCCAGCTTGCGGCGCAGCCGCTGCACGTAGACATCGACGACATTCGAGAAGGCGTCGTAGCTCTCGTCCCAGACGTGCTCGGCGATGTCGGCTCTGCCGACGACGTCGCCGGAGCGCCGCGCCAGGTATTCGAGCAGCGCGTATTCGCGGCTGGTCAGTTCGACCTCCCGGCCATGCGCCCAGACGCGCTGGCCAGGCAGGTCGATTGAGAGGTGGCGAACCTCGAGCCGATCCGGCGCCAGCGGCCGGCGATCCCGGCGCGTCAGTGCCCGGACCCGCGCCAGGAGCTCGCGGAAGTCGAACGGCTTCGTGAGGTAGTCGTCGGCGCCGGCATCGAGCCCTTCGACCCGCGCCTCGACCGCGTCGCGCGCGGTCAGCATCAGGACGGGTACGTCCGAGCCGGCCGCCCGCAGTCCGCGGCAGACGCTCAGACCGTCCCGACCGGGCAGCATCACGTCGAGGATGACGGCGTCGTAATCGTTCTGCTGGCACTGCTCGGCGGCGGCCATGCCGTCGGCCGCGACGTCCACCGCGTGGCGCGCTTCGCGCAGCCCCTTGGCGATGAAGCGGGCGGCCGCAGGCTCATCCTCGACCAGCAGGATCCGCATGTACGGGTCAGTTTACCTGGGGAGCGGCCGGCCCGCGGCATCGAGCTCGATCGAGATTTTCTTCCCCGTCGGATTACGCACCTGCGCCTCGTAGTGCGTCTTGCCGTGCGTCACGACGGACTCGAGCTGCTCGATCTGGCCCCGGCCGCGCAGCGCCGCTGCGACGGCCGCCGGCGCCGCTGCCGGATCGATCTGTTCTTCGACCTCGTAGACCGCGCCGGCGGCGTCGATCATCAGATCGCGGGATCGGCCGTTGACCAGCGACTCCACTTCGTACACGGTCTTGCCGTGCTCCCGTTCCTTCGTGACCCCCTTGAGCGTGGCATTTCTGGTTTCGGCTTCGACTGTGGCGCGAACCGCCGGCGGCAGCGCCTCAAGTGCGTTCCGGGCGCCGGCCTTCTGCGCCGCGGGACCGGCGGCCCGGGCCGATTCGGCGCTCTGCGGCGACGCGCTTCCCGAGGCGGCCGGAACGGCGCCACAGCCGACGACGGTCAACGCGATCATGAAACGGTGCAGACTCTTCATCTCAGTGCTCCTGACTAAAAGCGCAATCCCGCCGACAGCTGCAGCCGTCGCGGCGGCTGCGCCGAAATTGGCCGACCGAAGAACGGGGACGTCAGCGTGCCGACGTATCCCGAATAGTTCACATGGTTGACGAGGTTGAACGCATCGACGCTGACCGACCAGCCGGCGCCTTCGTCTCCCGGGCGCGCGCCGATCCTGAACTCGTGGGTCCACCGCGCATCGAGCAGCGCGGTGCCGGGTCCCTGCAGGGAGTTGCGGCCGACACCAGCCGGGCGGGCATTGGTCTGACCGGTGTGATAATCGTCGCGCCCGGTCAGGAGTGAATACGGACGGCCGGAGCCGAGCGACAGGCTGAGGCCGAAATCGGCCCACGCCCCGGCTTTCAGCTGGACGAGCGATTCGAGACGATGCCGCTGGCTGAAGCTGGCTCGGCCCCATTCGCTCGCCAGATCGTAATTGTTCGCAGGCAGCGCGTTGATGCCTCCCGTGTCGTTGTGCGCGGTCGCCAGGGTGTACTGCACCGAGCCCCGCAGCCGCGCCGCCAGGCGGCCGCGGGCGATGAGCTGCAGCGACTGGGCGGTCTGGGTTCCGGTCGACTCAATCTGCCGGATCTGGCCGAACGCCGGGTCCGGGCGGGCCGCGTACGCCGGCGGCGGTGGCGCGTTGACGTCTCGGGATCTGAACTGCGCAACGCCGCGCGACCCGACGTAGTTCACCGCCAGGGTCGTCCCCTTGCGGACAATCCGCTCGATGCCGAGACCGTACTGGGTGGTATAGGGAATGCGAATGTCCGGGGCGAGCGTGACGATGCTGCGGACCGGCGCCGACGCCTGTCCGGATCCGAACGGATCGGGGTACGAGGGGTTCAGCAGGACGATCCGTACCAGCCGCTCCTCGCGCGATCGCAGCACCTCCCGAATCGCCCCGTCCCCGGCCCGGTCGTAGAACACCCCGGCGCCGCCGCGCAGCGCCATCTTCGGCGTGACCGCATACGCGGCGCTGATGCGAGGCGCGACGTTGTTGTTGTCCGTGAAGATGTTCTGCCAGTCGTAGCGGAGCCCCGGTGTGATCGAGAAGCGGTCGTTCACCGAAATCTGATCCTGGACGAAGGCGCCGAACACCTTCTGCAGAAACACCAGCCGGCCGTCGCCCTGCTGGCGGGAAAACGACAGCGGACGACCGCGCGCATAGTCAGCGAGCGACGAGAAGGTGAACGTGCCGTCACGGTTGGCGCGATCGTCGAACCCGCGTCGGCTGAAGTCGGGAATCTGGACGCCCGCCTTGAACAGCTGGCGGCCGCGCACCAACGTCATCGACTCGGCGAGGTTGAAGTGATCTTCCGTGGTCTGCTGATCGGCCTGGGCCCCGCCGGCCGTGAAGGCGTCGAGCACGACAATGCGCTGGCTCGGCTGCACGCTCGTCGTCGTGCCCCCTTCACGTCCGATCAGCAGCCGGAATTCATGCAGCAGCCGGCTGCCGAGCACGCTGCGCGCGCCGAGGATGACCTGCGCCTCGTGGCCGCGATCGTCGATGCCCGACTCGGGGAGCGTCGTCCCGCCCACGCCCTGGTTGCGGGTCTTCGCGGATTCCCCGGTGAACCGGATCGACAGCGTGTGCCGGGTGCCCTGCTGATGGGTCAGTGACGCCGAGAGCTCGAGACGACTGTCGGGCCGCGGCACCGTCGTCTGCAGGAGCCCGCCCGGCGTCTGGGCGAACACCAGTGCCTGCTGGTCGTCCTCCCGCCGCTCGATTGTGGTCAGGAACGAGGTGTGCTTCCCGCCGCCGACGGGACCACCGAGCACGCCTTCGTAGATCCGCCGCTGCTCCGGCACGCGCTCAACCGCGAACGGCTCGCGGGCGTTGATGCGCGCGTCCCGGAACGTCAGATCCGCCGAGCCGCTGTAATGGTCGGCGCCGGCCTTGGTGATGACCTCGATCCGGCCGCGGCCGGGGCGGGGAAACTCCGATGCATACGGATCCTGATTGATCCTGACCTGCTGGATGGCCGACGGGGCGACCCCGACCTTGCGCGCTTCCATGCCGTCGACCACCAGCGTCACGCCGCCACTTCCGAGGGCCGAGGCGTCGAGAAACCGTGCCAGCGTGCCGACGACGTCGCGGTCGAACAGCGGCAGGTTCCGCAGCTCCTGGTCGCCAAAGGCGACGGCGTCGCGGTTGGCGTTCGCGGCGGCGGCAACGACGTCGCCGCCAACGGTAATCTCCTGGGTCTGGGACTCGAGGTCCAGCACGATCGTCTGTGGGGGCGGCGCGCGCCGCGCCGCGACGCGCACGGCGACGGCGGCGGGGCGAAACCCGGCAAAGCTGACGGTGAGGGTATAGGTCCCGGGCGGGATTCGTTCGAGCAGGTATTCGCCGCTGGCGGGCGTGGTCGTGACCGACTGAACGACCTCACCGGTCTCGGTTCGCAGCTCGACGCTGGCGCCGGGCAGCACCGCGCCGGTCTGGTCCCGGACGACGCCGCGAAGCGTCTGCACGTCGGGCGGCGGCACCTGGGGTGACCCCAGCAATACGAAGACGAGCGCGAGTACCTGACATCGCGGGATCAGCATGCCACCCGCATGATGAATGTGCGATGAACACGGCGCGGCCGACCCCTCAAGAAGGCGAGTTTGGCGTGGCCGAAGTTACACGGAGGGATAGCCGAAGAGAAGAGGAATGCCGACTCTGAGAAATTTCTGCGAGCTACATACGGTCGAGCCAGCGCCGCGGTCGGCGGAAACGCCAGTCTTCTGGAGCAAAACGCCGATTCATTCGCAGCTCCGCCGGCGGTTTGGCCCTTGCATCAGTCGGGGTCGCGCGTGCCGCGGAAAGCAACTTGTCATGGATTACGTTGACGGCCCACCTCAGAACGATGCTCCAGCTGATCAGTTTGGTCCGAGGCTGCGGCGCGCCGCCATCCTTCTAGGAGCGGCGGTCGCGGCGCACGTGTGGATGGTTCCGGAATTCCACGGCGGCCGCGCGGGGCACTCGCCGGCAGTCATCATGAGCGTCGATGCGGCGCCGGCACCTCCGACCGCGTTCACCCAAATCCGCCCGGCGGGTCTGTCCTTCGCTGCGGATTCTGTCCTGGTCCGTACTGAACTGGTGACAGCCAGCGGACCCGCGCCGGCTGTCCGCGACCCGCGGCCCGTGCGGATGGAGTCCGCTCCGAGCTCGAGCATGCGTCCAGTCGCGACGACCGGGTCTCCCGGCTACCGCACGGTGTCGCTGAAGACAACCCCTGACGACACCAGCCTGCCGCCGGCGGAAGTGGTGCCGTCCGCGAAGCGCGGCGTGGATGAGGCCATTCGGGTGGCGCCAGCGGCTGCCCCTGTTGAACGCCAGCCCACTGTGACAGCGACGCCCGTGCTCACGGAAGCACGCCTGGCGGCGGCCCCCTCGGTGCTGTCCCCTGCTCCGAGCGCTGCCGCACCGCCTGCCGCAGCCGACCGGCCTGTCGCGCCGCGGCGCGAGGAGGACATCGTCCGCCAGGTGCTGCGGGACTACGCGCAGGCGTTCGAGCGGCTCGACGTCCAGGCCGCCAAAGCGCTGTGGCCGACGGTCGACGACCGCGCGCTGCAGCGCGCCTTCCAGCAGCTCGACAGCCAGCAGCTGAAGTTCGCATCGTGCGGCGTGGCGGTGACGGGACGGGACGCCAATGCGAGGTGCCGCGGGGAGGCGACGTACCGCCCCAAGGTCGGCTCGCGGGTGCTCCGTCTGACCGCTCGAGAGTGGACGTTCAATCTATCGAGGGACAACGACCGATGGCAGATAGTGAATGCGACGCTTCAGTAGACCGGGTTCCGGATCCCGCGCCAGGCGCACCGGAGGCCAGGGGGAAGCGTGATGCTGCTGCCGCTCCCCGGTCAGACACCGCCGCCCAGCCCTGCGCGGAGTGCGGTTTCCCCCAGCCCACGCTCGTCAGCGACGGCGATCTCGTCTCCGTCTTCAAGTGCCCGCGCTGCGGGCACCTCTCGGCTCCCCTCAAAGGCAATTAGCCGGCGGCGGCTGGCCGCGGCCGGCATCCTGCTGTCGCTGCTGGCAACGAACGTCTCGGCAGCCGGGCCGCCCCTGGCGCGGACTCGAACGTCACATCGGCTCCTCGTCGTCTCGATCGACGGCCTCGACTGGCGCTACCTCACGGAGGCCGATCGCCTCGGCCTCAGAATTCCCACGCTGCGGCGGCTGGTGGCGGAAGGCGATGTCGTCGACGGTGTGGTTGGCGAGAATCCCACTGTCACCTGGCCGGCCCACACGACGCTCATCACGGGGGTGCCGCCGCGGCAGCACGGCATTCTCGGCAACGGCCGCCCCGACTCCGACGCCGGCGGCCACTACTGGGATACTTCGATGTTGAAGGCGCCGACGCTGTGGCAGGCGGCCAAGGCGGCCGGACTCACGGTCGGATCAGTGACCTGGCCGGTGACAGTGACCAGCCAGATTGATTTCGACCTGCCCGAGTACCTCTCGAAGCGCCACGGCGGCGGGATGGATCTGGCCAGTGTGGCCTCTCGGTCCACGCCGGGGCTGGTCGAGCGGATCGCCGCCTGCTTCCCCTCTTTTCCGGAGCAGTGGCTGACCGATCGCACGCGCACGCTGGCGGCGCTCTACATGACCCGGGCGGCCGGCGCCGATCTGACGCTGCTGCACCTGTTGGATCTCGACGCCGAGGCGCACGACGCCGGGCCGTTCAGCCCGACCGCCAACGCCATGCTCGAATACAGCGACGAGCTCGTCGGTCGCCTCGTCACCGACGCGCCGCCCGATCTCGTCGTCGCGCTCGTCTCGGATCACGGCTTCGAGCGGACCGATCGGGTGTTGAACACGTTCGCCTGGCTGGAGTCCGAAGGGCTGACGCCGTGGCGGGCCCGCCTCGAATCCTGGCTTCCGGGCCACGCGATCGCCGACGGCCTGATCGTCATGCCCGGCCTGGTCGCGACGAGAGACGCGGCGGTCGCCGACGCGCTGGCGCGCGAGTCCGTGCGGATCCATTCACCGATCGGACGGCGGGTCCCGGCGTCCGAGCTGGCGCGATGGGCGCCCGAGCTGCGGGACGTGGTGGCGGCCTACGAACCGGCCGAGCACGTGCTTTTCGCAGACGACCCGGACAGTCGCGAGTTGTATGAACAGCCGCGGGAGCCTGGATCCCACCACTTGTGGCCGGGCCGTCCGAATTTCCGCTCGGTCTTCATCCTCTGGGGTCCCGGCGTCAGCGCGAAGCGGGAGCCGACGATTTCGATGCTGGCCATCTATCCGCGGCTGGCAGCCGTCCTCGGCCTCCCCCCCTCCCCCGCCAGGCCCTGACACCCAGCCCCCAAACAGCGCCGACGAACCGGGCCAGACCCAGAATCGCGTGCATTTTCGTGCAAGAAACGGCTGACGGCGCTCGATCTGTACGCTTTCGCCTCCGCCGACGTTATTCATGAGTACAGCAGGTTGGAACAGAACCGGGCGGCGGCGCCCGCAGGAAGGCATCATGCATCTACCGATTTCAGTCGAGGACTGCCACGTCCTCATCCGGCAGCTCACCGAGGAAAACGCCGCCCTGAGAAAGTCCGGCGACGATTTCGGCCACCTTGCCGAGCGGTTGAGCCTGGCGCTGCGGGAAATCCGCGCCAACCGCACGCTTGCCGCTCACGCCCCGAGCAGAGGCTTCGCCTGGTCCGCCTGGGACCCCGCCCGTCCAAGCGGCGGTCGTCCGAGCGCCGCGCGCACCAACGGCGCGCGCACTAGCGGCTTCCGAGAATGCGCAGCCCCCCGGGCGTCGAAACCGTAAGCGACGCCTCGGTCACGACCACGGACTTCCCCGCAATCACGAGCGTCCCCGTCCTGCTGGTCGCCGCCTTGTTCGCGGCCACGCTGTAAGACGCCGTTCCCGAGCCGGTTCCCCCGCCGGTGATCGTCAGCCACGAACTGGTCGTGGACGAGGACCACGTGCACCCCGCCTGCGTCGTCACCGAGGCCGTGCCGGTCAGGCCGCTTGACGGCACCGTCAGGCTCCCGGGAGCGACGACGAAGGTGCATGGGGCCGACTGCGTAATCGTCACGGTCTGCCCGGCCACTGTCAGCGTCGCGGTCCGCGCCGACGCCGTGGTGTTGACGCTGACGCTGATGCTGATCGTCCCGTTGCCGCTGCCGCTGGCGCCAATGATGATCGCCGCCCACGACGCATTGCTCGACGCGGTCCACGCGCAGCCGGAGCCGGCCGTCACCGCCACGCTGAAGGCCCCGCCGCTCGAGGTGAGCGTCTGCGATGCCGGCGACAGTGCGTACGTGCACCCCGAGGTGCCGGTCTGCGTCACGGTGAAGGTGCTGCCGGCGATCGTCAGCGTGCCGGTCCGCGACGTTGCCGTCGTCCGGGCGGTGGCCGCGAACGCCACCGAGCCGTTGCCCGAACCGCTCGCGCCGCTGGTGACCGTCAGCCAGGAGCTGTTGTTGCTCGTCGCGGTCCAGGTACAGCCGGCGCCGGCGGTCACCGCGACGCTGCCCGTGCCGGCCGCGGCCGGCAGCGTCTGGGAGGTCGGCGAGAGGGTGAAGGCGCAGGGGGTTGCGCCCGCCTGAGTGACGGTGAAAGTGCTGTCCCCGATCGTCAGTGTGCCGGTCCGCGACGTCGTCGCGCTCGTGGCCGCGACCGCATACGCCACCGAGCCGCTGGCGGTGCCGCTGCCGCCGCTGGTGACGGTCAGCCACGAGGCGTCGCTCGTCGCCGTCCACGCGCAGCCCGCCCCGGCCGTCACCGCCACGCTGCCGCTGCCGCTCGAAGCGGGCAGCGTCTGCGACGTCGGCGCCAGCGTGAAGGTGCACGGCGCGGCGCCGGTCTGCGTCACCGTGAAGGTGCTGCCGCCGATGGTCAGCGTGCCGGTCCGCGACGTCGTCGCGCTCGTGGCCGCGACCGCGAACTGCACCGAGCCGCTCCCCGAGCCGCTCGCGCCGCTGGTGATGGTCAGCCACGAGGCATCGCTCGTCGCCGTCCACGCGCAGCCCGCCCCGGCCGTCACCGCGACGCTGCCGCTGCCGCTCGAAGCGGGCAGCGTCTGCGACGTCGGCGCCAGCGTGAAGGTGCACGGCGCGGCGCCAGTCTGCGTCACCGTGAAGGTGTTGCCGGCGATCGTCAATGTGCCGGTCCGATTCGAGGTCGCGGTCGTCGCCGCGACCGCGAACGTCACCGAGCCGTTGCCCGAGCCGCTCCCGCCGCTGCTGATCGTCAGCCAGGAGGTGTTGTTGCTGGTCGCGGTCCACGTGCAGCCGCTGCCGGCCGTGACCCCGACGCTGCCGGTACCGCCGGAGGCGGACAGGGTCTGCGACGCCGTCGAGAGGGTGAAGGTGCAGGCCGCCCCGGTCTGCGTCACCGTGTAGGTGACGCCGGCAATCGTCAGGGTGCCGGTCCGGCTCGTCGTCGCGGTCGTGGCCGCGACCGCGAACGTCACCGAGCCGTTGCCCGAGCCGCTCCCGCCGCTGCTGATCGTCAGCCAGGAGGTGTTGTTGCTGGTCGCGGCCCACGTGCAGCCGCTGCCGGCCGTGACCCCGACGCTGCCGGTGCCGCCGGACGCGGACAGGGTCTGCGACGCCGTCGAGAGGGCGAAGGTGCAGGCCGCCCCGGTCTGCGTCACCGTGTAGGTGACGCCGGCAATCGTCAGGGTGCCGGTCCGGCTCGTCGTCGCGGTCGTGGCCGCGACCGCGAAGGCGGCCGTGCCGCTGCCCGCGCCGATGGCGCCGCTCGTAATCGTCAGCCACGAGGCGTTGCTCGTTGCCGTCCAGGCGCATCCCGCGCCGGCCGTCACCGCGACGCTGCCGGTTCCGCCGGCGGCCGCGAACGTCTGCGACACGGCCGAGAGCGACGGCGCGCACAGCGGCGTGAAGCCAAACGTGTTGGAGGCCAGGCTCGGCGACGTGCCGCCCGGACCGATCGCGGAGACGACCGCCTCGTAGACGACGCCGGTGAGGAGCGGCGCCGGCAGCAGCGAGACGAAGTCGAAGCGGATCATGCCGTCCGGATCGGGTGCGGGCTTGCCGATGTTCACGGTCTGCACCGGCACCGTCGTGCCCGAAACGAACACGCCGAGCGCATAGCTCTGGACGAGCGGCACACCGCTCGCGTCGACACCGGCGTGATCGGACGAGGGCGTGAACTCGACGCGGCGCGCGTCGACGATGCTCTGAGCAAGAGCCGCCGGGGCGATCATCAGCCCGCAGAAGATCACCAGCAGCGCGGCCGCCATTTTCAATTTCGCTGACATCAACCCCTCGTTCGATCGTGGCGGCTCGGGCGCCGCGCAGACGAACCGGAGCTGTGCACGAATGGTTCCGCCTTCAGAAATCCGACAAGTCATTGCCGGCGCGTGAGATACGGAGGCGGTGGCGGAGAACGGCAGAGCTGACGGGTGACGCTTTCGTGGCGCGTCAGGCAGATGTGTAAAGGCGGGTGCGGCGGCGCCGCGGCGACGGCGGCCGCGGCTAGGGGGCTATATAAGTGGTCTTCACCGTCGTGTAGAACTCCGCCGCGTAACGGCCCTGCTCGCGCGGCCCGTAGCTCGAAGCCTTCCGGCCGCCGAAGGGCACGTGATAGTCGACACCGGCGGTCGGCAGATTCACCATCACCATGCCGGCCTGGGCGTGGCGCTGGAAATGCGACGCGTGCTTGAGCGACGTCGTGACGATCCCGGAGGACAGCCCCGACTCGGTATCGTTGGCAATCGCCAGCGCCTCGTCGTAATCGCGCGCGCGGATGACGCAGGCGACCGGTCCGAAAATCTCCTCGCGCGAGATGCGCATGCTGTTGGTCGCCTCGACGAACAGCGCCGGCGAGAGATAGTGCCCGGCGGTGGCCCGCGACAGGCGCTCGCCGCCGATCGCCAGCCGCGCCCCTTCCTGCTGGCCGAGGGCGATGTATTCCAGATCCTGATCGAGCTGCGCCTGCTCGACGACCGGCCCAATCTCGGTGCCCGGCGTCAGCGCGTTGTCGACCCGCAGCGACCCGAGCTTCTCGGTCAGGGCGGCGACGAAGCGATCGTGGATGCCCGCGGTGACGACCAGCCGCGACGACGCCGTGCAACGCTGGCCGGTCGAGAAGAACGCCCCCTGGACGGCGACGTTCACCGCAATGCCGAGATCGGCGTCGTCGAGCACGACGAGCGGGTTCTTGCTGCCCATCTCGAGCTGGACCCGGGCCATCCGGGCGACCGCCTTGCGGGCGATCTCGTGGCCGGTGGCGACCGAGCCGGTGAAGCTGATCGCCGTGACCGCCGGATGATTGACGATCGTCTCGCCGACGACCGATCCGGAGCCGACGACGAGATTGAACACGCCCGGCGGCAGGCCGGCGGCGGCGAGGATCTCGGCGAGGACCCAGGCGCAGCCGGGCGTCCACTGCGCCGGCTTGAAGACCACGGTGTTCCCGAACGCCAGGGCGGGAGCGATCTTCCAGGCCGGGATGGCGATCGGAAAGTTCCACGGCGTGATCAGCCCGACCACGCCGACCGGCTCGCGGGTGATCTCGACGTCGACGCCCGGCCGTACCGACGGCAGCTTCTCGCCCGACAGCCGCAGCGCCTCGCCGGCGAAGAACTTGAAGATGTGCCCGGCGCGCGCCGCTTCGCCGATCGCCTCGGGCAGCGTCTTGCCCTCTTCGCGCGCCAGCAGCCGGCCAATCTCGTCGCGGCGCGCCAGGATGTCCGACCCGGCCTTGTCGAGGATGTTGGCCCGGTCCTGAATCGAGCTCACCGACCACGGCCCGAACGCGGCGGCGGCGGCGCTGACTGCGTGGTTCGTGCCGGCGGCATCCGCCTGTGCGTACTCGCCGATGACGTCGTTGAGGTCGGAGGGGCTCCGGTTGGCGGCCCAGCTGCCGCCCGCGACCCATTCTCCGCCGATGTAGTTGTGGAATTTGTTGGCCATGTGCCTCAGAGCAGCCCGCGCCCGGCGAGGTTCTTCATCAGCGCCACCGCGCCGAAGGTCCAGGGGGCAATCATGTCGGTCCGGTTGACGCGGTTGACCAGCGCGCCGAGCCGCGCCGCCGACACACTCACGATATCACCAGCGACGTGGGTGAAGCCCTGTCCGGCGCCGAATCGATCGATCGTCGGCGCGAACATGGTGCCGAGAAACAGCATCAGCCCGTCCGGGTACTGATGATGGGGGCCGATCGCCTGTCCGACCAGGTCGAGCGGATCGCGGCTGATTTTCGTCATCGAGCTGTGCGCGGTCAGCGCGAAGCCGTCGGCGCCGGTGATGTGCAGCGCGATCTCGGCCTGCCGCACGTCGGCGATGCCGAAGTCGGCGTCGAAGAGCCGGATGAACGGTCCAATCGAGCAGGACGCGTTGTTGTCCTTGGCCTTGCCGAGCAGCAGCGCGCTGCGGCCTTCGAAATCGCGCAGGTTGACGTCGTTGCCGAGCGCCGCCCCGACGACGCGGCCGGCGCTGCTGACGGCGAGCACCACTTCGGGCTCGGGATTGTTCCACGACGACTTCGGATGGATGCCGACCTCGGCGCCGGTGCCGACGGCGGACATCGCCGCCGCCTTGGTGAAGATTTCCGCATCGGGGCCGATGCCGACCTCGAGGTACTGCGACCACGCTCCCTGCGCGATGAGCAGCTCCTTGAGCCGCGCCGCTTCCGCCGACCCGGGGGCAACCGTCTGCAGATCGGACCCGACGACCGCGGTGATCGACTCGCGCAGCGCCGCCGCCTTCGACGAATCGCCGCGCGCCTGCTCCTCGATGACGCGCTCGAGCATGCTGGCGACGAACGTCACGCCGCTCGCCTTGATTGCCTGCAGGTCGCACGGCGCCAGCAGCCACGGGGCGCGCTCGGCGCGCTCGTGGTGCCGGGAATTGGCGAGGACCTCGTCGAGCCCGCCGAGCCGCGGCAGGCCCCGGGCCGAGCGGACCGCGCCCGCCGGATCGTCGAGCTCGAGCAGCTGGCTCGAGGTCGCGGCGAGGCGCGACAGGTCGAACACCTCACCGCGATCGACGCGCACCAGGGTCGGACCGGCGCCCGGCACCCAGGCCCGGCCAATCAGCACCGCACCCGGATGGTCGTGCGGCAGCGCGGTCGCGGCCTCCAGCCATTTGTCCATCCCTCCATTATCCACGCCTCCGGCGGCCCGACCGCGGATGTTAAGATCCGCCCGGCCGGCCCGGCAGACGGCGGCGGATGCGCGACCGGGGCCGGCGGGAGACGACGTCATGCGGATCGGGATCCTGACCAACGAATATCCACCGAACGTCTACGGGGGCGCCGGGGTCCACGTCGAATATCTCACCCGCGAGCTGGCCGCGCTCGAGGACGGCCGGCACGCCGTCGAGGTGCTGTGCTTCGGGGATCAGCACGCCCGGATCGGCCGGCTCAACGTGCAGGGCGTCCAGCCGCCGGCGGCTGTCCCGGCCGCCGATCCGCGGCACGCGAGGCTCTTTGCCACCCTGCTGCAGGACCTCGTCATGAGCGGGGCGCTGCCGGCGGTGGACGTCGTCCACTGCCATACCTGGTACACCCACCTGGCCGGCTGCATCGTCAAGGAGCTGCAGGGGGTGCCGCTGGTGCTGACCACCCATTCGCTCGAGCCGCACCGGCCGTGGAAGGCCGAGCAGCTCGGGACCGCCTATCAGGTGTCGACCTGGATCGAGCGAACCGCCTACCAGAACGCCGACGGCGTGGTCGCGGTGTCGGCGGCCATGAAGCAGGACGTCCACGATCTCTACGGCGTCCCGCTCGATCGGATCCGCATCATTCACAACGGCATCGATCTGCAGCAATACCGCCCCTCGCCGGATCCCGCGGTGCTGCGGGAGTACGGCATCGATGCCGATCGTCCCTATGTCCTGTTCGTCGGCCGAATCACCCGGCAGAAAGGCATCATCCACCTCGTCAACGCCATCCGCTTCTTCGCGCCGGGGGTGCAGGTGGTGCTGTGCGCCGGCGCACCGGACACGCCCGAGATCGGTGCGGAGATGACCGAAGCGGTCGAACGGGCGAGGACCGAGAGCAGCCATCACATCGTGTGGATCCGCGAGATGCTGCCGCGCGAGCGGACGATTGCGCTGTACACGCAGGCCGCGATCTTCGTCTGCCCGTCGGTCTACGAGCCGTTCGGCATCATCAACCTCGAGGCGATGGCGTGCGAGACGCCGGTCGTCGCGTCGGCGGTGGGCGGCATTCCGGAGGTGGTGGAGGATGGCGAGACGGGGCTGCTGGTGCCGACCGGTGCGGTCGCCGGCGGCGTCGAGCCGGCCGATCCGCTGCGGTTCTCGGCGGACCTGGCGGCAGCGGTGAACCGCCTGCTCGGCGACCCGGCCCTCCGCGAGACGATGGCGCGGAAGGCGCGGCGCCGGGTCGAGGAGCACTTCAGCTGGACGAGCATCGCGCGCCAGACCGCGGATTTCTATGCCAGCCTGATCGGACGCTGACGCCCGGGAGCCCTACTGGCCGGCGGCGTGCCCGATGGAACGGGCCGCGCGCCCGGCGCCTGGCGTATCGGTCCAGAGCACCGAGCCTGCCCACGCGCCGAGACGCGTCAGATACCTGATGTCGCGTCCCCAGCAGCGGGCGGCGCGGACCGCGACCGCGGCGGGATTGATGTGCCGCGGCGCCCGGCGCCCCACCCGCATGCCGATCAGCCGCTCGCCGGCGGTCGTGCAGGCGATGCCGCCGAAGAACACGAAGTAGCAGGACGACAGCACGACGCCGAGCAGCCCGTAGATCACAGCCGAGGGGCGGCCGGCCGCCGACGGCCCGGTCCCGGAGAGCAGGACGGCGCCGACCACTGCGGCGAAGAGGACGGCGCCGACCAGCGCGCCGTCGGCCGCCAGCGCGGCGAGGGGCCGCCAGGGCGGAAACGGCGCGGGACCGGGCCGCGGCACGCGGGCAAAGGCGCGCGCCGGCGGCGCCGCCGGCGCCGGGGCCGGCGTCACTCTGTCGGGCGCTGCCGGACGAAGCCCCTGCAGCCGCGCGAGCGCGGAAACGGGATCTTCGGGCATCGGCAGGAGCGCGGCGCAGCCGGCCAGCGCCTCGTCCGGATCGATGGCCAGGGCCTGCGCGTAGCGCCGGACGGCGGCCCGGGCGTAGAGACCGGACGGCAAATCGCCGAGCCGTCCGTCGTCGATCGCCTCGAGCAGCTTCTCGCCGACGCCGATTCGCCGGGACAGGGCAGCGCGGCTCTGCCCGGACCGTTCCCTCGCCAGCCTCAGCCGTTCATGAACAGCAACATCCACGGATGCACCCTCTAGAAGGCCTATCGACCGCTCGGGAGATATTCATTACGTCAGCAGCCGGGCGGCGCTCGATCGTCGCCGACTTCCCCGCCTGGAGTGATAGGATAACGGTCTCCTGCGAAGCGCGACCCATCTGTATTGCCTGACGGCCGATGACACAGCAGCTTACGAGCACTCCCGAAGATCTTTCGACGCGTCTGTCGATCACCGGCGATCTGTCCGCGAACGAGGACGTGGCCATTCGCGGCCGGTTCGACGGCCAGATCTACCTGCCGGACCATCACCTGTCGATCGAAGCGACGGCGTCGGTCACGGCCAAGATCGTGGCCCGGTCGGTGTCCATCGGCGGCACGGTCGACGGCACCATCGTGGCAACCGAGCGGGTGTGGATGACGCCAACGGCGCGCGTCCGGGGGCACCTGACGACGCCCGGGATCACGCTGGCGGAGGGGGCCCAGTTCACGGGCTCGGTCCATCCCGACCGGACCGAATCGGCGATGCACGTCGCCCGGTATCGGGCCCGGCAGGCCTGACGCGCGGGACCCGGCTGTTCGCGCCGCTCAAGAGCGGCGCTCAGACTTCGCTTTCCTCGTTGATTTCGACGCCGGTGCTGTTCAGGGCGACCGCCTGACGAATGGCGGACTCGTGATGCACCGGGAGCCGCTCAGATCTGCTCCTGAAGGAACGCGGCCACGACTTCCTCAGCCCGCCGCACCAGCCCGCGGCGGCGCCATCCCTCCAGCGTCACCCGATCGCAGCCGGCGAGATCGGCCAGAAACGTCTCGTGCATGGCGCGCGCGATGTTCGCATCGAGAAGGCAGATGTTGTTCTCGTCGTTGTGGGCGAACGAGCGGTTGTCGAAGTTGGTCGTGCCAACCGTCGCCCATACCGCGTCGACGATCATCGTCTTGTGATGCAGCATCGTGCGGTTGTACTCCAGCACCTCGATCCCGGCGCAAAGCAGCGGTCCGAACAGCCGCACGCTGTTGTGCCGCGCCAGCCAGTTGTCGTTGTGGATTCCCGACACCATGATCCGGACGTCGACGCCGCGCCGTTTGGCGTCGATCAGCGCGTCGAGAGCTGATTCGTCCGGCACGAAGTACGGGTTGGCGATATAGATCGACCGGCGCGCGCAGATGATCGACAGGTAATACATCGTCCGGACCGTCGAGGTGCCGATCTCGGGCGAGCTCATGATCGTCTGGATGGCGAGCCGACCGGCCGGCGTCTCGGGCGGCGGCGGGTAATACAACGGACCCGAGATCAGCTCGCCGGTCGTCTGCAGCCAGTTCTGCGCGAACCCGGTCTGGAGCGGCGTGACCGCCGGACCGAGGAGCCGGACCTGGGTGTCTCGCCAGTGGGCGGGGTCCTCGGCGTTGCCGAGCCAGTGATCGGCGATGCCGGCCCCGCCCGTGAACGCCAGCCGGCCGTCGATGATGAGCGACTTCCGGTGCGTGCGGTGATTGAAGCGGCCAAGGGAGTACCAGCGGATCGGGTTGTACCACGCGAGCTGGCAGCCCCCCGACTCGAGCGTCGTCAGAATCTCGGTCCCGATCGATGACGACCCGACGGCGTCGAGAAGAATCTTGACCTTGACGCCGTCGGCAGCGCGGTCGGCCAGCGCCTGCGCGAATGTCTTGCCGATGTCTCCGGCCCAGTAGATGTAGGCCTCGACCGTGATCGAGTGCTGCGCCTCGGCCACCGCCTCGAGCATCGCCGGATAGAACGCATCGCCGTTGTGCAGGATGTCGAGCCGGTTGCCGGGCGCCAGCGGCACCCCGGTCGCCCCGGCCATGGTCGGCAGGAACTCCTCGTCTTCGACGGCGAACTCGTGATCGAGACCGTAGCGCGGCGGGAATTCCTCGGGGGCGATGAGGTAGCTGACGAAACCCATCGCCCCCATGCCGATCGCCCAGCCCCATTTGTCGCGGACCATGTTGTAGAGAAAGGCCACCGCCCACGGCCACCACGACCAGAGCAGCCGCCGCGCCCGGGTCCAGAAGCGCAGCATCCCCTTGGGCCGCCGCTTGAGCGGATCGGGCGCGAGCCGGTAGCGCCAGTAGCGGGGCACGGAGCGCCGCCGCCAGCGGCGCCGACCGGAGGAGGCGGCAGAGGTCGTCGACCGCCGCCAGCGTCGTTTGGCGGGCCGGCCGTTGGCCGGCGTCGCGGGGTCTCGAGGCACGTCAGGCATCGCGGAGGGTGTGAACGAGCACCGGCCGGTCAGCATACCATCCGCCGTGAGGGCGCAGCCGCGCCATCAGCGAGGGCCGACGCGTGCGACCGGCCCGAGACCTCAGCTGCACGGTATAATTACCGCAGCATGCATCCCTGGCACGACAGCTACATCGACGACACGGTCATCGCCACGGCATTTCCCGTGGTCATCGAGATTCCCAAAGGCAGCAAGAACAAATACGAGCTCGACAAGGAAACCGGCCTGCTCCGCCTCGACCGCGTGCTGCACAGCGCCGTCTACTATCCGGCCGATTACGGCTTCATCCCGCGGACCTATTGCGACGACGGCGATCCGCTCGATGTGCTCGTCCTCAGCCAGGAGCCCGTCTACCCGCTGACGATCGTCGAAGCGCGCGCCATCGGCGTGATGCGGATGCGCGACGAAAAGGGCATCGACGACAAGATCGTCGCGGTCAGCGTGCGCGACCCTTCCTTCTCGGACTACACCGACAAGGCGCAGCTGCCGAACCACATGCTCCGCCAGGTGCGGCGGTTCTTCGAGGATTACAAGGTGCTCGAGCAGAAGCAGGTCATGATCGAAGACATGCTCGGCCCCGACGAGGCGATCACCATCATCACCGAGGCGCTCGAGCTCTATCGGAAGCTGCGCCGCGGTGAACTGATCAAGCGCGGCGCGATCTGAATCTGCCCCTGCCGCTCAGCGCCGGCCCGGCGGCGCCAGTTCGTCGATCGGCTGGACGACGGAGCGGCTGCCCCCTTCGAATCTGCCGAAGACGGCGCGGATGATCACGGCGCCAGGCCGCCGCGGCAGGCTCTCGAGGTTCCGAGCGAAGGCATCGAACGTGCCGGCCCGGGACAGATAGAACTCCACATTCGAGGTATAGAACGCCGACACGCTGGTGTGCTGCCGCGCCAGCTCCCCTCCGATCGCCCGGAGCGCCCGGGGCCCCGCCAGGTCCCCCACCACCGGGATCACCAGGTCGCGCGCCTCGAGCCCCTTCACGAACTGGAAGTCGGATTCGGAGCCGAGGAAGCCGGCCGGCTGGCCGTCGCCCGTGACGGCCAGCAGCAGCTCCCGGTAGGTCGGATACCAGGGCTGCGGCGGCCGACCCGCCGTGTGGAAGCGCAGATCGAGCCCGGCGTCGATGAAGGACTGGTGGAACCGCCGGATCGTCGCGACATCCTCCGCCGAGAGGGGAACGCCGTACCGGGCAATCGTCGCCGCCACGCGGCGGTGGAGGGCCTCCACCAGCCGCGGCTCGCCGGCATGGCTCTCGATGTACCCGGCCAGCCGTTCGATCGAGGCGTCGGCGGGCAGCGCCGCACCTCTCGGCGGCGGCCTGCCGAAGAGCGCCGCGAGGTACTCGCCGCGGTTGGCCGCCCCGGCGAACACGGCCTTGAACAGCAGGTGCAGCAGCAGATTGTCGCGTCGGATGTCGACGATGAAGGCGATCGACGGCCGGAGGCGCGCGATATACGAAAAATTCTGATCGGGACCGACGCCGATGTAGGCCCCGCCGCGAAGCTCCGGCCCGGCGAGCGCGGCCAGCACGTCCGGATACGACCGCTCGTTCGAGATCAGATTGTCGGTGTCGAAATACCCGGGCGGTTCGGAGAGCGCGGCGATGCGCGCCGCGAACGGCGTCGCCGGCCCCGCCGCAGGCATGCCCGAGAGCGAGGCGCCGGCCAGGATCGCGAGCCCGAACACCGGAATGCAGCGCGGCAGGAGCGGCATGCGTCTCCGCGATTGTAGACGTAAAGAGTCGACGGCTGAGGCTGGTGCCGCCCTTGCAGTTTCATATCCGTCTGCCGCCGCACGCGCCCGGCAGGACAGTGCAAGCCGTTGACATGTCAGGACTTACGCTCACGTCGAGCGGCCACAGGCATGGACGAGCGATCCTAATTCTGTAATCGACGCTCCATTTCGGCGCGTTGGGCGTGGGAACGACCGACAGATACATCATGAACGTGGCGGACAGGAACCAAGTCGGACCGCGCCAGCGCGGGTTTACGCTCATCGAGCTGCTGATTGTCGTGGCCATCATCGGGCTCATCGCCGCGATCGCGGTGCCAGGACTGCGGCGGGCATGGATGTCCGCCAACGAAGCCTCGGCGATCGGCTCGCTGCGCGCCATCAGCAGTGCGCAGACCAATTTCGCCTCCGTCGCCGGAAAGGGCGGCTACGCGGGATCGCTGACCACCCTGAGCACGCCGTGCCCGGGAGCGACGAGCGCGTTCATTTCTCCCGATCTCGGATCCGACCCGTCGACCAAATCCGGCTACATCGTGACGCTCGACGCGGCGACGGCATCCTCCCCCGGTTCCAACGACTGCAACGGCGTGCCGACCGAGACGGCGTTTTACGCCACGGCCGTGCCCCAGTCGGCCGGTGCGACCGGGCTGCGCGGGTTCGCGACCACCAACAGCGGCTCGATTTTCTTCGACAACACCGGCGCGGCTCCGACCGAGGCGCAAATGCTGCCGGGCGGCGGCGGTACCCCACTCCGGTAGGCCGGCCAACCGTTCAGTCGCCGGGCACGCCGGCGCGAATCGCCACCACCACGGCGCCGGGCACGGTCGTGACGCGGATCTCATCCGCGTATTCGAGGAGCTCTCCCAATCCGCGATCGGCGAGCAGGATCGCCAGGTGCACATGGATGCGGTCGCCTTCGACGCTCAGCCCGGGCGGCAGGGCGTCGAGAAACCGCAGGGCCGATCCAGCCATCGAGAGCAGACCGCCGGCCTCGAGCCGCAGCACGAGCGTCGGCGACGCCGGCAGCCGCGGCTGCTCGTCGACGACGAGCGTCAGGTTGAGGGGTGGGAGAAACGCCGCCGCGGTCAGCTTGAACCGCACGCCGATCCGGTTGCCGTCCCGCGACGTGATCCGAACGTCGCGCACCGGCGGATTCGGCGGCAGCGCCGCGCCAATCAGTTCGTTCAGCAGGCGATCGGCGATCGGCAGCGTGACGTCGGCGCGCGCGCCGCGGAAGTCCGCGAACCGGCTCGCCCTCAGGCGTGACAGGAGTGCGTCCACTCGGGGGTCCACGTAATGATCTCCTCCGGCCGGGGCCGGCGGCCGGGGTGTATACTCGGGACAACTCGCTTTCCTGAGTCCTGCTGCGGTGTCAGTCCTCATCAAAGCTCCATCGAGGAGAGACCCGTGACCGATCCCAAAGCCGACCAGCCCGTCGTTGCCCCGGCGCTCTGCCCGGCCTGCCGCTCCAGGGATATTTCGACGACCAGCAAAACGCCCGACACCGCCAGCTACTGGCGCTGTGGCGCGTGCGGTGAGATCTGGAACGTCAACCGGCTGCAGCAGGCCAGCCGGTATTCGGCGCGGCCGACCTGGCGCTGACGATCGAGGTCTCGGCCGTCAGACCGCGGGACCGACCGACGTCCGCCGGCAGTCCTCGCAGCGGAAATACAGGATCGGAAAGGATTCGGATCGGCCGATAATCCGAGCGTTCGGGCTGCCGCATTTCGGGCATACTTCGCGCTGGACGTTCGGGACCTTGGCGACGGCGCTGCGTTTGGGACGCCGTTCGGGCTGAGTTTGGCTCATGGCAGTTCTCTCCATCATATCTGCATTCGGGACCGCCGCTGTTCAATTCTGCACACCGGACCGCGCCGTCGGCGCCAGCCCGGGCCATACTTAGGACGCTGGCACTCGGCCGGCGGTGCCGTATTGCCGGGCCGTGAATCGGAGGACAGCGATGAACACGCCAACAGCTCAGGTGCCGGTCTGGTCGATCCTCTCAATTGTCGCGCTTGTCGTCCTGGCCCTGCTGGCCGTGAACCTCTGACGCGCGGCCCGCGACCCGATCAGGCATGACAGAGACAGCGCCCGAAGCACAGCCCGGGACCCCGGCCGCCCCGCTGGTGATTGGCGTGGCCGGCGGCTCCGGCTCCGGCAAGACCACCGTCGTCCGCCGCATCGTCGAGAGTCTTGGCGACGACGCGGTGACCGTGCTCGAGCACGACCGTTACTACCGGGACCGCAATGACCTGCGGCTCGAGGAGCGGGCCGGCCTCAACTACGACCATCCCGACTCGCTCGAGACCGACCTGCTCGTCCATCATCTCCACGAACTGCGCAGCGGCCGGTCGGTGCCGGCGCCGCTCTATGATTTCGCGCGTCACGCCCGCCAGCCGATCACGCTGACGGCGCTGCCGCGGCGCGCGATCATCGTCGAAGGCATCCTCATCTTCTCCGACCCGGCGCTGCGCCGCCTGATGGACGTCAAGGTGTTCGTGGACGCGGACGACGATACGCGCTTCATCCGGCGGCTGCAGCGCGACATCGCCGACCGCGGCCGCACCGTCGCCTCGGTGATCGAGCAGTACCTGGGGACCGTCAAGCCGATGCATCTCGAGTTCGTCGAGCCGAGCAAGCGCTACGCCGACGTCATCATTCCGCTCGGCGGCCACAACGCCGTCGCCATCGACATGCTGCTGACGCTCATCCGCAGCCTCGCGGCGCGGTAGCGCGCAGGAAGGCTCCGATGCTGTCCGAGGCGCGCCGCGACGCTCCTGTCCCGCGGCGGGCGTGGGATCGCTGGCTGATGGCGGCCCTGGTCTGTCTGCTGCTGGCGGTGGTGCATACCTGGCCGCTGGCCAGCGCGCCGGCGACGCTCTCGCGCAACGACAACGGCGACGCGCAGCTGAACGAATGGATCATGGCCTGGGTCGCGCATCAGCTGCCCTACGCGCCGGCCCACCTGTTCCAGGGCAACATCTTCTACCCCGCCCGTGACACGCTGGCGTTTTCCGAGCCGCTGATCGTCCCGGCGCTGCTGGCGGCGCCGATCGCCTGGCTGGGCGGATCGCCGGTGCTGGCCGCCAACCTGATGATCATCGCCGGTCTGGCGCTGACCGCGCTGGCCGGTTACACCCTCGTCTATCGCTGGACCGGTGACCCCCTGGCCGGACTGCTGAGCGGGTCCGCCTTTGCCTTCAACACCCACACCCTGTCGCGGCTGGCGCACGTCCAGGGGCTGCATCTTTACGGCCTGCCGCTTGCTCTGCTCGCCGTCGATCGCCTGATCACGGCGCCGCGCCGGCGCGACGCGCTCTCGCTGGCCGGCTGGATGACGATCATGGCCTACACGTCCGGTTATCTGCTCGTGTTCGGCGCGATCATGACGGCGGTGGCGGTGGCGATGCGGGTCGCCGAGTGGCGGCTCCGCTGGCGGACGGTGCTCGGACATTTCGCCGTGGCGGTGGCCGCTTCGGCCGTCGCCATCGCGCCGTTGTGGCTGCCCTATCGCCGCGTCGCGATCGAGCAGGGCATGGTCCGGACGCTCGCGGGAGTGACCGACTATTCGGCGTCGTGGCGCGGCTACCTCGCCGCCAGCGGCACGCTTCACTTCTCGACCTGGAGCCACCGCTTCTTCGTCGATCCGGTCGACAGCTTTTTCCCCGGTCTTGCCGTCCTCGGCCTGTCGCTGTTCGCGGTGATCGGGCTGCGGCGTCCGGCTGCCGCGTCGACGCCCCGGAACGAGCCGACCGACCGCCGTACCGTCATGCTGCTGGCGCTGGCGGCGGCCGGCGTCGTCCTGTCGCTCGGAACGCGGACGCCGATCTATGGATGGCTGTACGCGGTGTTTCCGCCGCTGCACGGCCTGCGCGCGGCGGCGCGCTTCGGCAACCTGTTCCTGCTCGCGGTCGCGGCGCTGGCCGGCCTCGGGACGGCGGCGCTGCGCGCCCGCTATCCGGGATCGCGGATCGCGGCGGCCGCCGCGATCGTGCTGATCGCGGCGGTCAACGTCGAAGCGCTCCGCGCCCCGATCGCCTACCGCCGCTTCACCGGCATCCCGCACATCTACGGGCTGCTCACGGCCGAACCGCACGTCGTCCTCGCCGAAGTCCCGTTCTATCCGCGGCAGGCGGCGTTCGAGAACGCGGAGTACGTCCTCAACTCGACCGCGCACTGGCGGCCGCTGATGAACGGCTACAGCGGCTATACGCCGGCGTCGTACACCGCCTATGCGGATGTGTTCTGGTATTTTCCCAGGGACTACGCGATCGCGGCGATGCGCCGCGCCGGCGTGACGCACATCATGGTGCACCCCGGACGCTTCGGCCACGAGGCCGGGGACGTCATCGACGAGATCGGGCGCCATCCCGAGCTCGAGCTGATGGCCGTCGGCAGCGGCGGCCTCCGTCTGTATCGCTTTCAGTGAGAGGCCGCATGCACACCTTTGCCGAGCTCCGGTCCGACGCCGCGATCGCCGCCGCCTTTCCACTGATGGCGGCGCTGCGCGACCGGATCCGCGCCCCGACCTTCGTCGCCGAAGTCCGCCGCCAGCAGTGCCAGGGCTATGAGCTGATTGGCGCCTTCGCGGACGGCCGCCTCGTCGCCCTCGCCGGCGTGAGACGGACGCACACGCTCGCCCGCGGCGAGCACCTCTTCGTCGACGATTCTCGTCACCGACGAGGGGGCGCGCGGCCGCGGCCACGGCGGCGCGCTCCTCCGCTGGGTGGCGTCGCGGGCGGCCGCCGAGGGGATCGACCGGCTGTATCTCGACAGCCGGATCACCGCGCGCGGCTTCTACGAACAGGCCGGGTTCACGTTTCACTCGTCGATTCCGTGCTGGGTCGAGATCCCTAAACTCCTTGCGGAAGCCCCGGGGGTCCTGTAGGCTTGAGACGTCAGTAGAAGTTTAGCCGCCTGCTTTTGCCTCCCGCTGTAGAGCCGACCTCAATTCGCTCCCTCAGCCCGAGCACGCCGAAGCGACAGGAGTGGACACCCACTCGATTCCTAAGCTTCCTCAATCAGGTGCGGACGCGAGGTCCGCAGACCGGCGGGCGTCAGCCGGGCAGAGCAGGAGCAATCAGCATGGGTCGCAAGTTATACGTCGGCAATCTTCCCTATTCGATCGGGGAGGCGGAGCTGCAGGAGCTGTTCGCGAAGGCCGGCAACGTCGAAACGGTCCGCGTCATGCGCGACATGGCCACCGGCCGCGCGCGGGGCTTCGCCTTTGTCGAGATGGCGACGGACGAAGAGGCGCAGAAGGCGGTCACCGAGTTCAACGAGTACGAGCTCGGCGGACGCGCGCTCGCGGTCAACGAGGCGCGGCCGAAGCCGGAGCATTCGGGCGGCGGCGGCTTCGGCGGCGGACACGGCCGGGGTGGCGGCGGCGGCCGGGGCGGCGGGCGCGAGCCGCGCTGGTAACGACACGACCGATCGCCGCGCAACGATTTCGGAATCGCCAGCCCGGTCAGGCTGGCGATTTTTTTATCCGGTCGATCCGAAGCCGCCGCGTGACGGCGCGGCCGGCCCGGTCATCTCCCGCCACTCGACGCGCGGCGCCGCCAGAATCAGCCCCTGGGCGATCCGATCCCCGGCCTTGACCGTGACCGCCGCCGGCCGGAAATTCAGCACCGCGATCTTCACCTCGTCGCGCTCCCCGCAGTAATCCGAGTCGACGACCCCCATCCCGTTGGCCACCATCAGGCCGCGCTTGAGCGGCGTGCTGCTGCGCGCCAGGATGGCGAGGAACATCCCGGCCGGCACCTGCACGACCAGCCCGGTCGGCACGAGCGCCACTTCCCCCGGCTGGATGACGACATCCGCCGCCGCCGCCAGATCGAACGCCGCGGCGCCGTCGGTCGCGTAGCCGGGCAGAGGAATCGACGGATGCAGACGGCGGATGGAGATGAACATGTCAGGTCCGGACATTCGGGTTCAGCAGCCGGGGACCGGCGCGATCAGGGTGTCGACGAAGCGGAGCAGGTCGGCGGCGTCGCGATAGGGATACGTCGTGCACGCCGGATGCGTGTTGCCGGCAATCAGCCGCGACACCTGCGCGGCCCGCGCGGCATGATAGAGCAGGATGACGCGCTGCGCGGTCCGCGCCGAGCGCCCGAGGACGTAGCCGACCTCGAAGCCGACGCCGTAGCTCGAACCGGACGCCTCGGCAATCAGCAGGTCGGCGGCGTCGAGCCAGCGGACGTCCCGCTCGAACACGGCCCGCTCGCCGAGCGCCGACTCCGCCGCCTCGACGTCGTCGGCGAGCAGATGGCGGGTCATGACGACGTGGCCGGCGCGCTCGAGGAGATTGGCAAGCGCCCGGGCGCTCGACAGCCCGCCGCGATCGCCGCGCACGGTACACGCCAGGTAGATGTTCATCTGCTCCCTCTGCCACGCCGGAGTCACCGCCGGCCAATGATACAGTCCGGCGCGGGGAATCGCCGCCGCTGAAGCCGGCGCGTCCTGCAATTTTTTTCGAGATGCTGCCAACGCCGCGACCATCCGACGGTTCCGGGGCCTCGCGCTCGCGCCCGACGGCCCCGATCATCAGGACGGCACTGCTCGTCGCGCTGGCCGTGGCGGCGGCCGCGGTCATCAGCTTCCGCCCGATGTACGACCCGGACCTGTGGTGGCACCTCGCGCAGGGACGCGAGGCCGCCGCCGGGCGCCTCGTCCACACCAACCTGTTCAACTTCGTCTATGGCGCCTACCCGCAGCCGTACACGCCCTGGCTCTTCGATCTCGGCGGCTACCTGACGTGGCGGCTCGCCGGCGGCGGCGGGATCCAGACCGCGCAGGCGGCGCTGCTGACGCTGGCCTTCGTCCTGACCTTTGCGGCGTGCCGGGCGCGCGCCGCGACGGCGGCGGTCCTGGCCGTCCTGATCCTCGGGTTCTTCGTCGTCGAACCCCGCGCCCTGCCCCGGCCGCACCTCGCGTCGTTCGCGGGGCTCGCCGCCTGCGCGCTGCTCATCGAGCGGGCGCGGCGCCGCCGGTCGGCGCGGCCGCTCCTCGGCGCCGTGCCGGTCGTCATCCTGTGGAGCAACCTGCACGTCGAGGTCTACTTCGGCATCCTGCTGCTCGGCCTGTTCGCCGCCTCCGAGCTGCTCCATCCCGCGGCGCTGCCAGGGCGCGAGCGGTTCCGGGCCGCCGGGATCGTCGCGCTCTGCATGGCCGCGACGCTCGCGAATCCGTACGGCTGGGGCATCGCCGCCTACCTCGCCGAGAACTGGCGGGTCCCGCAGTTCCTGAACATCGCCGAGCTCCGGCCCGCCTACCTGCCAACCTATCGCCCCTTCTTCCTGTATCTCGGCGTCTGCGGCGGCGTCCTGCTCTGGCGACGGCGCGCCGTGGCGCTCGCGGACGTCGGGGCGGCGATCGTCTTCGGCGCGCTCGGCATCCGGTTCCTGCGTTTCACGCCGCTCGTCTTCTTCGCGACCGCCCCCGCGCTGGCCGGCGGCCTCACCGACATCCTGCGCCGCGGCATCGACGGCCGGGCCCTGGTCGTGACGGTGCTGGCCGCCAGCCTGGCGGGCGCCCGGCAGCCGCTCGTCGTCTTCACGCGACTGGGCGCCGGCACCCACGCGATCGCCCCGCCGGAGTTCTTTCCCGCCGGCCTCGGGCGCACCTTGCGCGGCCTGGGACTCGACGGTCCGATGTTCAACAGCATGAACCTCGGCGGGTATCTGGCCTGGGAGATGTACCCGCAGGCGCGGACGTTCCAGGATGGACGGCTGCAGGCGGTGCCGGCCGGGCATTTCCTGCGCATCCTCGCGGCGTCGCGCGATCCGCGCGAGTGGGCGCGGCTCGTCGCCGGCATCGACTGGGCGGTGCTCTCTCTGCCGCGGCCCAACGAGCTCTCGGGCGCGGGCCACTTCCCGGAGACAGAGTGGGCGCCGGTCTTCGAGGACCAGGCGGTGCGCGTGGTCGTCCGCAGGGGCGGCCGGTTCGACGCGCTGGCGCGCCGCGGCTCGCCGTCGGCCTTCAGCGGCCGGCCGGCGCCGACCGATCGTCGCTATTTCGGCAGCGCGAACGCCACGTACACGCCGCCCGGCCCGCCCGCGGGACTGCCCTTCCCGCCGGCGGCGATGACGACGAACTGGCGGCCGCCGGCTTCATACGTCGCCGGCGTCGCGGTGCCCGACGACGGCAGCGTCGCCTCCCAGAGGAGCGCGCCGGAGGACTTGTCGAACGCCCGGAACTTGCGGTCGTCGATGGACGCGCCGATGAACACCAGCCCCCCGGCCGTGACGACCGGGCCGCCGTAATTCTCGCTGCCGGTGTTCTTCAATCCCTGCGCCGCCAGTGCCGGGTATTCACCGAGCGGCACCTGCCAGGCGTACTCGCCGGTATTCAGATTGATGGCGCTCAAGGTCCCCCACGGCGGCGCGGTCGCCGGGTAGCCGTCGGGATCCATGAAGCGGTGATAGCCGGTGAAGCGGAACGCGTTGTCGATTCCGGGCGCGACGCGCCCGGGGGCATCCGCCGCCTTCGCATCCGCATCTCGCTCCGCCGGCGCGTCCTCACCGGTGCTGACGAAGGCCAGCACGGCGTTGATTTCAGTCTGCGAGAGGGCCGGGAATCCAGGCATCCGGCCGCCGCCGCGCCGGACGATCGCCGACAGCTCGCCGTGCGCATGCCGCGCCGCGGCGCCGACGAGCGACGGGATTTGCGGCGGCGTCCCCTGGCGATCGTCCCGATGACACGAGGCGCAGTAGCGCAGGTACAACGCCTTGCCGCTTTCCCCGCCGGTGCTGGGCGCCATCTGTCCCGTCCAGGCGAGATCGTTCGCGTTGACGTAGTACAGCCCGGTCTCCGGGTCGAACGCCTGCCCACCCCACTCGGCGCCGCCGTCGAACCCCGGGAAGACCACCGTCGGCCGATCGACGCCGAACGGAACGAATTGCCCGTCGCTGCGGAACGTCCTGAACTCTTCGAGGGCCCACTGATGCGCCGCCGGCGTCCGCGTCGTCAGGAGGTCCTCGGTCAGACGCTGGCGGGCGAACGGGCGGGGCGCGAGCGGGATCGGCTGCGTCGGCGCGGCGGACTCGCCCGGCAGCGCGCTCGCCGGAAACGGCCGCTCCTCGACGGGGAAGAGCGGCTGTCCGGTGCGCCGGTCGAAGAGAAACACATAGCCGTGCTTGGTGGCCTGGGCGACGGCGTCCACCGCGCGGCCGTTGCGCCGCACGGTGACCAGGCTCGGCGGCGCCGGCAGGTCGCGATCCCACAGGTCGTGATGGACGAACTGGAAATGCCACAGCCGCTTGCCGGTCGCGGCGTCGAGCGCGAGCAGCGAATTGGCAAACAGGTTGTCGCCGAGGCGGTCGGCGCCGTAGAAATCACTGGCGGCGGAGCCGGTCGGGACGAAGACGACGCCGCGCCGTTCGTCGAGCGCCATGCCGGGCCAGCTGTTGGCGGCGCCGCCGTACGACCAGGCGTCGGCCGGCCAGGTCTCCCGGCCGAACTCCCCCGGATGGGGAATCGTGTGGAAGATCCAGCGGAGCGCGCCGGTGCGGACATCGTAGGCGCGGACGTGGCCGGGCGACGTCGGTAATCCTTCGCCGACCCGTCCGCCGAGGATCAGCAGATCCTTGTAGACGACGCCGGGCGACGTGAGGCGCACGCCCTGCGCGGCGGGATCCCGGCCGAGATCCCGGCGAAGGTCGATCCGGCCGTGGTCCCCGAAGGCCTCGATTGGCCGGCCGGTGCCGGCCGCCAGCGCGTAGACGTAGTTCCCGACCGCGGCAAACACCCGCCGGTCGGCCCCCGCCTCCCAGTACATCACCCCGCGGTTCGCGCCGGTCTCGGCGATGCCGGAGTCGAACGTCCAGAGATGCGCGCCCGTATCAGCCCGAATCGCAAAGGCCTTGTGCGTCGGCGTGTAGCCGAACAGCACGTCGCCGACGACGACGGGCTGCGTCTGCATGGTCCCCTTCTCGCCGGTGTCGTAGGTCCAGGCGACCTGCAGGCGGCTGACGTTGGCGCGGTTGATCTGGCGCAGGCTCGAATAGCGGATCTGCTCCGGCCCGCCGCCGTAGCCGGCCCACGTCCGGTGCTGATCCGGGGCGGCCGAAAGCGACGCGCCGGCGAGTGCGGCGGCCAGCGCCAGCGCGCGCCACGTCGACGCCGGTCCGCCGCTGGTCCGCCTCGTCACGCCGCGCCCTCGAGCAGCGCCTCGACAGGGATCAGACGCGGGCCGTTGTCGTCGCAGCAGGCATATTTCCCGTCGCCGGCGCCGGCCCACATGGTCACGCCGGCGTGCTCGCCCCTTGGCGTTCAGCACGTAGAAGTTGATGCCGAAGTTGGGCTCGCCGCGGTCGTTGAGCAGCCGCTTCTCGACGGTGTTGGCCTTGATGCGCTTGAGCGCCTCCATGCCGGCGTCCTTCGGACTGCGTGCCGCGGCGCATCTCCTCGACGATCAGGAACGAGCACAGGTTGTAGAGATTGGCCTCGCCGCGCCCGGTCGATCCGGCCGCGCCGACCGTCGCCGTCGACGTACAGCCCGGCGCCGAGGATCGGCGAGTCGCCGACCCGCCCGGGAATCTTCCAGGCCAGGCCGCTGGTCGTGGTGACGCCGCAGATCGTCGCCGCCGGCGTTGATGCCGTTGCAGTTGATCGTGCCGTAGAAGTGCTTCGGGTCGACCCAGCCCTCGGCCATCATGTCGCGGTCGATCTGCGCGGAGCGCCGCCTCGCGCTTCGCCGGATCGAGATAGTGCAGCGGGTCGGCTGCGCCGCTTCCATTCGAGCCAGGCCGCGCGCGATCGCTCGGTGTTGAGGTCGTCCTCGATCGTGAAGCCGAGGTTGCGGGCGAACGCCTGCGCGTCGCCTGCCGACCAGCAGGTGGTGATCGGTCTGGTCCATCACCTTCTGCGCCGACCAGCGACGGCGTCCGCACGCCTTCGATGGCAGGCCACGCCGCCGGCGCGCTTCTTCGGCCCGTGCATGCAGCACGAGTCGAGCTGCACCACCCCGTCCGCGTTCGGCAGGCCGCCGTAGCCGACGCTGGTCTCCAGCGGGATCGAGCTCGACGATGTTGACCCCGGCGATCAGGGCGTCGAGGACGTCGTGCCGCTGGTCATCATGCGCGAAGGCGGTCTCGACGCAGGTCTTGGCTGCCGCCGTTCTTGAACTGGTGGCCGTTGGCCGAGGCGATGACCACCGGCTTGACGCGGCTCGCGGACCACGGCCGGCGCCTGCGCCGAAGGCGTGGCCCGGCCGCGGCGGCGGCCAGCCCGGCGGCGGTGCTCGTGCGACGAACTCCCGCCGGTTCACTCTGGCGACGGACGATGATCTCGTCCATGGGCGACCTCGATCAGGGTCGACGTCGCTCGGCCTCGGCGACGGGCAGCGGCCGAGCGTCGGCGTAGTCCATGCCGATCGGCGACCGGATCGGCCGGGTTGGCCGTTGACCCGACCGCGCGCCCGCGGCGTAGGATCTGCGTTGACGGATCTCGGAACGTCCGCTAGCGATCGTACGGTTGTCTACTCGACAGATTTCGATCGACACCATCCGTGACGCGCGCCGCGATCGTCTACGAGGCCGCGGTCCGCACGCCGCTGGTCCGCCTCGCCTGCCCGGCAGCCGCGAGGCGGCCCCGAGATCTACCTCAAGCTCGAAACGCTCCAGCCGATCGGCTCGTTCAAGATCCGCGGCGCCTGCAACGCCGTGCGGCCGGCTGCTCGCCGGCGACCTCGCCGACGGCGTCTGGACGGTCAGCGCCGGCAACGCCGCGCAGGGCGTGGCGCTCGCCGCGCGGCGCGCCGGCGTGCGCCTGCCAGC
Organism: uncultured Acidobacteriota bacterium; assembly: GCA_963750475.1. Classification (GTDB taxonomy): domain Bacteria; phylum Acidobacteriota; class Vicinamibacteria; order Vicinamibacterales; family 2-12-FULL-66-21; genus JALZOC01. The sequence continues at coordinate 2,039,282 of CAVVQQ010000002.1, read as the reverse complement.
GTGCTGGTGATGGACACCGCGCCCGCAGACCAAGCTGGCGGCGATCGAGCGGCTCGGCGCGACGATCGTCACGGCGCCCTACGACGAGTGCTGGCGGACGGTCGAGCGCATCGCTCCGACCGCATGCCCGGCCGCCTCGTCCACCCGTTCGACGACGACGACTTCATCAGCGGCAACGGCACGATCGGCGCTCGAGATCGTCGAGGACCTGCCGGACGTCGACGCGGTCATCGCGCCGCTCGGCGGCGGCGGGCTGCTCGCCGGCGTCGGCGTCGGCGCTCGCGCGCGCTCCGCCCGGCGGCGCGGATCTACGCCGCCGAACCGGAAACCGCGGCGCCGCTGTCGGCGTCGCTCGCCGCCGGCGGCGCCGCGCCGCTTCGACGCCTGGCAGCCGTCGTTCGTCGACGGCGCCGGCGGCAAGCTCGGTGCTCGAGACGATGTGGCCGCTGCTGCGCGAGCTGGTCGACGGCTCGCTCGTCGTCACGCTCGACGACGCGGCGCGCGGCGATGCGGCTGGTCGCCGAGCGCGTGCACGTGATCGCCGAAGGGGCGGCGGCCTGCGCGGTCGCGGCGGCGACGTCGCCGGCGCTGGCGCGCGCGCGGCCATCGCAAGATCGTCGCGGTCGTGTCGGGCGGCAACATCGACCTGGCCACGGTTCGCGCAGCTCGTCGGGGCCTGCGCCGATGCGATTCCGCCCGTCACGAGCGGGTCTGCGCTGAATGCGGTCATCGCTGACCGGCCTCATCGCAGTGAAAGGGCACCGTGGACTCCAGACAGCGCCGGCAATTCCCGAACGGCTCCACCGGCTCCCCGAACTCGCCAACGACCTGTGGTGGACCTGGAACACCGCGCCGCGCGAGGTGTTCCGCCGGCTCGACTACCCGCTGTGGCGCCAGACCGCGCACAACCCGGTGCTGATGCTGCGGCTGATCTCGCAGCGAGATGCTCGACGCCGCGGCCGCCGATCCGGCGTTCCTGGCGCTCTACGACGCGGCGATCGCCGCGCTCGATGCGGCGCGCGGCGCCACGCGACACCTGGTGGTAGCACCGCGGTTCGCCGACACGCCCGGGCCGATCGCCTACTTCTCGGCCGAGTTCGCGCTGCACCAGTCGCTGCCGATCTACGCCGGCGGCCTCGGCGTGCTGGCCGGCGATCACTGCAAGGAAGCCAGCGACCTCGGCGTGCCGCTGATCGGCGTCGGCTTCATGTATCCGCAGGGCTACTTCCACCAGAACGTCTCGCCGGACGGCTGGCAGAAGGAGGTCTACGAGCGCCTCAGCTGGGCCGACGCGCCGATCGAGCCGGCGCTGACGCCCGACGGCAAGCCGTGCGTCATCGCCGTGCCGCTCGGCAACCGCACGGTGCTCGTCGTCGGTGTGGCGGGTCCGGCTCGGGCGCGTGCACGCTCTACCTGCTCGACACCGACCTCGAGGAGAACGCGCCGTGGGACCGCGAGCTGTCGGCGCGGCTCTACGGCGGCGACCGCGAGACCCGCATCCAGCAGGAGATCATCCTCGGCATCGGCGGCGTGCGCGCGCTCAAGGCGCTCGGGCATCGCGCCGGCCGCCTGGCACCTCAACGAAGGCCACGCGGCGTTCGTCGTGCTGCAGCGGATCCGCGACCTGATCGAGCACGGCGAGACGTTCGAGTCGGCGCTCGAGGAAGTCCGGCGGACGACGATCTTCACCACCCACACGCCGGTGCCGGCCGGCCACGACGCGTTCCCGTTCAACCTGGTCGAGACCCATCTCGCCGGCGCCTGGGGCACGCTCGGCGCGATCGCGCGACGCGTTCCTGGCGCTCGGCCACTACGACAACGGCAGCGGGCCGCTGTTCAACATGACCGCGCTGGCGCTGCGCGCGGCCGAGCTACGTCAACGGCGTCAGCCAGCTGCACGGCGAGGTCACGCGCGAGATGTGGGGGCCGATCTGGCCGGGCGTCGCGCTGCGACGAGCGGCCGGTCGCGGGCGATCACCAACGGCGTCCACGTGCCGACCTGGCTGTCGTCCGACATGCGGCGCCTGTTCGACGCGCACCTCGGCCCGGCTGGCTGGACCGCCACGACGATCCCGCGGTGTGGGCACGGCGTGCGCGAGCATTCCCGACGAGGAGCTGTGGGCGGTGCGCAGCGCGCTGCGCAGCTATCTGTTCACGTTCATCCGCGAGCGGGCGCGCCAGCGCTGGAAGGTCGAGCAGGTCAGCGCCGCCGCGCGTCGTCGCCGCCGGCACGCTGCTCGATCCGAACGCGCTGACGATCGGCTTCGCGCGCCGCTTCACCGGCTACAAGCGGCCGGAGCTGATCTTCCACGATCGCCGATCGGCTCGCGCGCGATCCTCAACGCGCCGCGCCGGCCGGTGCAGATCGTGTTCGCCGGCAAGGCGCACCCGGCCGACGAGACCGGCAAGCATCACCTGCAGCAGGTCTACCGCCGCGCGCTCGATCCGAAGTTCGGCGGCCGCATCGCCTTCGTCGACGACTACGACCTGCACGTCGCGCACTTCCTGGTGCAGGGCTGCGACGTCTGGCTGAACAACCCGCGCAAGCCGCTCGAGGCCAGCGGCACGAGCGGCATGAAGGCGTCGATCAACGGCGTGCCGCACCTCAGCATCGGCGACGGCTGGTGGGCCGAAGGCTACACCGGCGAGAACGGCTGGCTGATCGACGGGCGCACCGACACGCGGATCCCGACGCGGTCGATGCCGCCGACGCCGAGGCGCTCTACCAGCTGCTCGAAGAGCGAGATCGTGCCGGCGCTTCTACGAGCGCGACGCGCAGCGGCATTCCCGACCCGCTGGCTCGACGCGTCGTGCGCCAGGCGATCATCACGGTGGCGCCGCAGTTCAGCGCCCGGCGCATGGTCAAGCGAGTACGCCGAGACGAGCTGTACGCGCCCGGCGCTCGAGTCACGCGGCTGGCCAGCAGCCGCAGTGACGCGGTGCGGCCGCCGCGCCGGCGTCGCGATAACCGCGTAGTACAATTCGCGCCATGTCCCGAAAGACGATCGACCCAGGCCCGGTGCGCGCTCTGCGGCGCGAAGGAAGTGTCCGAGCCGCGCGGCGAAGAGCGCTACTGCCGCGACTGCTGGGACAAGAAGATCGCGGTCGAGGAGATCGTCGCCCGCGAGTTCGCGCTCAAGCGCTACATCCGCGCGCACAGCGCGGAGAAATACCTCATCTACCACTCGACCGCTGAAGCGCCCCTGCGGCCAGCTCATCGTCGTCGACGACGGCTACGACCTGTTCCTGACGATGATGCTCTACCCGAGCTTCGCGTGGGACGAGGCGGCCTACCACCTCGAAGGCGACCCCGAAGGCCGGTCGTTCGCCGAGATCCTCGTCGACGTCGTCGCCGCCGAGGTCATCGAGCCGTGGGGCGGCGGCAAGTGGCACCTCGAAATCTTCCGGTCGTCGAACCCCGAACCAGAGGACTGGAACGGCGAGATGTAGAGGCCTATAATCCTCCCATCCGTCGCATTCCCGGGAGGTTGGTCATGAAGCTCTGCGCGTCCGCTGCGGCCGTTTCGTTCGCCTGCGGTGTCCTCCTCGCGTCGTCGGCGTCGGCGCAATCACGGCCCGGCGCCCAGGCGCCAGCCACGAAAGCGGCGCCCGTCACCGCCGCCCCCGCCCCTGCCGCTCCCGCCCGGTTCGTCAAGATGTTCAAGGGAACCGCCGACATCGAGATCATTCAGGCCGTTCCCAAGAAGGTCGGCAACGACATGGTCTCGGTCCTGAAGCTCAGGAATATGTCGCCGGCGGCGGTGTCCCTTCTGAAGGTGGATGAATACTGGTACGACAAGAAAATGCAGGTGGTGAGCGGCGACAGCCAGGCTTATCGGAAGCCGTTCAATCCCGGCGAAGTCATCGAAATCACGCTGAAGTCCCCGGTCAAGCCGGATCTCTACAAGAACCAGTTCGCGTTTTCCCACGCCAACGGCGACGTCAGGGTCAAGGCGGTCAAGAAGTTCGACTAGTCGTCGGTCCGCTGCCGCGTCGCGAGCCGCTCGGCGAAGCGGCCCGCGACGGGCAGCCTCGCCGTCCGCCCCGTGAAGGCCATCACCAGGCACCAGCCCCAGGCCACCACCCACACCACCGCGACCGCCTCGGACAGGCGGTACATCACGGTGAAGAGCAGCGGCGAAATCAGCAGGGTCAGGAACGAGAAGACCAGCACCGCGGCCGCCAGCGCCGCGAGCCCGCCGAGCCCAATCACCGCCTGCCAGGCGTGAAATCGCACGTCGCGATTGGCGCGCTCGACGAGCAGGATCAGCACACCTGAGAAGGGCCCGGCCAGATAGGCGAGCGCCGCCGCCATGTTCGGCTCGAGCCCGGTCGAGGACGCTGCGGCATCGGGCGCCGTCGCCCGCGCTGGCACGCGGGGGGTGGCACGAGCCGCCGGAGCCGCGGCATCGCCGGCGGCAAAACGAACCTCGCCGTCGAACCGCGCCAGCGTCACGATGTGAAACGGCGACACCAGAATCTGCGCCGCCGTCACCCCCGGCGCGGGACGGGGCTCGTCAACCACGACCGTCAGCACCCCGTCGTCGACCCGCGCCGCCTTGACGGCGATGCTATGGCCGGGATCGGGACGCTCGCCGGCAAACACCGCCACGACCATGTGGGACGTGAAATCGACGGCCGGCGCCGCCGCCGCCGGCCCGGCGTGCGCCGCCCACAGGGCGCGCCAGGCCTCGGGATCGCGAACGACTTTGCGGCCGGACGAGGTCACGCCGCTGTCCGCGCCGCCGGCGACAGTCGTCATCGGGATGCTCATCGGACGCGGAACTCGAGCTCGCGGGCGGCCGTACCGCCGTTCGAGAGCTGGGTCTGGGCCTCGACGCGGAGCACATACCGGCCTGGCGGCAGCGCCGAGAGCGGGATCGCCGCGGTATAGCCGTAGCCCCCCTTGTGGCCCTGCAGGTCGGCGCTGCTGCGCTCGTCGCCGGCCGTGAAAGCCACCTGACCGTTGTCCGCCATGACGCTCGTCTTGATCGCGACTTTGTGCGGCGCCGCGGTCTGGTTGTCGTAAATCTCCGCAAACAGCGACAGCGTCTCGCTCCGGGCGAACTCGCGCGTCGCCGTCGCCGGCCCGGGCAGGACCGCCTTGAACGCCGCATCCGGATTGGCAGTCGTCATGGCGGCCGCGCCGCTCGAGGTGACGACGATGCCGCTCATCCCGAGCGGCCCCTTGGTGAAGTCCGGGACGTCGAGGTCGGCGCGGATCGAGCCAATCGCGCCACCGTTCGCCTCGCGGATGGCGACGTGAAGCTGGTAGCGCCCCGGGGGCAGGTCGAGGCGCCGGGTGATGCGCAGGCCGTGCCTGACCACCGCGTCGTGACTGGCCGGGCGCAGGTTGAGCGGCGCCGCATCGCGGCCGCCGGACTGGACCTTCCCCGCGGCGTCAATCGCCAGCGTGTGAATCTCGAGCTCCTCGTGGAAGACGCCGTCCTTCTCGACGAAGGGCAGCCCGTCGGCCCCCACTTCGATGACCAACGCGACCGACGCCTTCGGCTGGACCCCGGCGAACGGGGCGGCGAAGAGCGTGATTGGAACGTCGCGCGCCGGCAGCGGGCTGGCGAGCGCTTCGCGGATCGGGGCGGGAATCCTTGTGTCGAGGCCGTCCTTCGGCGGCTTGGCCGCGCTGGCGACCGGCGCCACGTAGCCTTTCCGCGCCCGCACCGTCAGCCCCGGCCGCAACACGCGGACGTCGACGCGGCGGAAGCGCCCGTCGCGGCGGTCGGACGCCGGGTAGTAGCCGAGCACGTAGTAGCTGCTGTTCTCGCGGATGATCCGCGTGAAGGCCTCGTTCAGATCGTTGCGGTTGATCGCCGCAAATCCTCCGGTGGACTCCGAGACGCTGCGCAGGCTGTCCTGACTGTGGCGGACGCTGTCGAACACCGCCCCCATCGGATTGACCTCGTCGGGCAGCGGCGTCAGTTCGATCGCTTCGTCGAGCCCGGCGCCAATCCCGCGCGGATCGATCCCGTAGATCGTCACGTTGGCGCGGGTGGCGGCGGCGATCACCGACTGCATCGCGCCGCGGACCACGTCGCCGTCGCGCGCCGACGGATTGCCGATGTCGTAGTCGACCCCTTCCCCGAACCAGAGAATCGCCTTCCGTCGGCCGTGCACCGGGCCGAGGAATTCGGCGACGCCCTTGAGCGTGTCGTAGGTGTTGCGCGCTTTCATCACCCGTTCCATGTCGAGCGTGTCCCGCATCGACTTCTGCCCCATGAAGCGGTCGACGGCGGCAATCAGCCGGGTCTGGCTGCTCGTGAAGTCCTGGGCGCTCTTGACGTTGCCGCCGGTGGTCATCACCGCCACCATGTCGTTGGCGCCGACGTAGCGGCGGATGAACTGCCGCGCCGCTGCCTGCACGCGCGAGGTGCGGCGGAAGTCCGTCTGGAGGTCGTCGAGGACGATCAGGAACACCCGGCCGTTGAAGGCATCGCGATTCGACTGGACGTCGGGCTCGACGGCCGCCCGGCGGAAGAGCGGCGGGTCGGCCTTCTCGATCGGCACGTCGACCCGCGAGAAGGCGGTCACCGCCTGGGGCACGCCCCCCTCGCTCACCTGGAAGTCGTCTTTGCTGAGGTCGGAGACGAAGCCCCCCTGCGCGTCGGTGACGACGGCGTCGATCTCGACGTAGTTGACCTCGACCTTGAACGTCGACGGCGGCTGAGCCGCGCCCCCCGGGCGCGCCGGCGCCTGGGCGAGGAGCGCACCGCCGGCGGCGGTAACCGCGGCGGCAAGGAAGAGGTTTCGCATGCCTTGATTATAGGTATGATCGAGAGACCGCGCCGCGATCGTCCCGGCCAACGCGGCCCGAGCGGCGTCTCAAGGCGGGCACGGCTTTATACTGAACAGATGGCGCTGCCGATTGCCGACATCCAGCGGGCGTTGCAGGAAGACCGCCTGGACGCCTGGCTGCTCTACGACTTCCACGGATCCAATCCGATTGCCACGCGCCTGGCGGGGCTCGACGGCTCCGCGAAGATGGCGACGCGCCGCTGGTTCTATCTCGTCCCGGCCGAAGGCGAGCCGCGCGGGCTCGTGCACGGCATCGAACGCCACAATCTGGACGGGCTGCCCGGAGAGAAGCGACCGTATGCCGGACGCGATCAGCTGGCCGAGGGGCTGCGCGCCCTGCTGCGCGGTGTCTCGCGGGTCGCGATGGAGTATTCGCCCGGGAACGCCATCCCGTACATCTCGCGGGTGGACGCCGGGACGATCGAAGCGGTCCGGGAGCTCGGCATCGAGGTCGTCTCGTCCGGCGATCTGGTGCAGCGCTTCGAGGCGGTCTGGTCGCCGGCCGCACTGGCCACCCACCGGGCGGCATCCGAACGGCTGTATCGCATCAAGGACCGCGCCTTCGATCTCGTGCGCGCCAGCCTCGCCGCCGCCGCGCCGCTCGACGAGTACGGGTGCAGCAGGCGATGCTCGGCTGGTTCGAGGAGGAGGGCCTCGTGACCGACGACGCGCCGTGCGTGTCGGCCGGGGAGAACTCGGGCGATCCGCACTATCAGCCGACGGCGGCGCGCCACCGCGCCATTCGACCGAACGAGCCGCTGCTGCTCGACCTGTGGGGCAAGCGGCGCGACCCGGGGGCGGTGTTCGCCGACATCACCTGGATCGGCTTTACCGGACGCGAGGCGCCGGCCGGCTACGCCGCGGTGTTCGCGGCGGCGCGGGACGGCCGCGATGCCGCGATCGCGCTGGTCACGGCGGCGGCGGCGAGCGGCCGCGAGCTGCGCGGCTACGAGGTCGACCGGGCGGCGCGGGACGTCATCGACCGCGCCGGCTACGGCGCCCAGTTCATCCACCGCACCGGCCACAGCCTCGGGCAGAGCGTCCACGGCAACGGCGTGCACATGGACGACTACGAGACCCACGACGATCGGCGTCTGCTGCCCGGGACCGGGTTCACGATCGAGCCGGGCATCTATACCGCCGAGTTCGGCGTCCGGACCGAGATCAACATGTTCGTCGGCGCACACGAAGCGCAGGTCACGGGACCGGCGCAGCAGAAAATCGTCACCCTGGCGTGACCGCGAACGGCGCAGCCAACCACGGAGAATGTCAATGTCCACGCGCAAGACCTCGCTCTTTTATGCGGTCCTCATCGCCGTCGCCTCGGTCGCCGTCGGCATGGTCATCGCCTCGCGGCTCGACCTGACGCCGGCCTCCTCGGCCCAGGCGGTCGCGATCGCCGCCGATGAACAGCGCGCCGCTGTCGGGGGCGGTCGACGCGGCGACATTCCGGAACATCGCCAAGGCGCAGATTCCGACCGTCGTCAACATCCGCACCGAATCCCGGCAGCGCACCCAGGACCTGACCGAGTTCTTCGGCGGTGGCAGCGGCGGTGACGACCTGCTGCGGCGGTTCTTCGGCGGCGGCCAGCCCGGCGCGCCGAATGACGGCCGCCGCGCGCCGCGGCGCCAGGCGCCGCAGGATCAGCTGACGCAGGGCGCCGGCACCGGCTTCATCATCGACAAGGCCGGCTTCATCCTGACCAACAACCATGTCGTCGAGGGCGCCGACAAGATCACCGTGTCGTTCTGTTCGGCAGCGACCGCAACGAGGAGCTACGCCGCCAAGGTCGTCGGCCATGATGCCCTGACCGACAGCGCGCTGATCCAGCTCACCGAGATGCCGGCGCAGCCCCTCCAGGAAAGCAAGTTCGGTGATTCCTCGCAGATGCAGCAGGGGGACTGGGTGATGGCGATCGGCAACCCGTTCGGCCTCGGCCACACGGTGACCGTCGGCGTCATCTCGGCGCTCAACCGGCCGTTCGGCGGCGTGGCGCAGCGCGAGCAGAACATGCTGCAGACCGACGCGGCGATCAACCCGGGCAACTCGGGCGGGCCGCTGCTGAACGTGCGCGGCGAGGTCGTCGGCATGAACACCGCCATCTATACCGACGCGCAGCGCTCGGCGAACATCGGCATCGGCTTCGCGACGCCGATCAACACCATCCGCGACCTGCTGCCGCAGCTGCGCACCGGCAAGATCTCGCGCGGCGTCATCGGCGTCCAGGTCAGCGTGGATCCGCTCACCAAGGAGACGGCCAAAGCGCTCGGCCTGCCGACGACCAGCGGCGCGGTCATCTCGAGCGTCAACCCGGACGGCCCCGCCGGCAAGGCCGGACTGGCGCGCGGCGACGTCATCGTCGAGTACAACGGCCATCCCGTCGCCGACAGCGACGCGCTCGTCGCCCTCGTCGTCGCGACCAAGCCGGGCACGACCGTCCCGGTGACCGTCTACCGCGACAACCAGCGCAAGTCGCTGAACATCACCCTCGACGAGCTCGATCTCGAAGCGGAGGCGGCCGGGCGCCGCGCCGGCAGCAGCGGCGGCGCCGAGCCGGGAGCGCCGACGACGACCGACTTCGGGATGGACCTCGAAGCGATCACTCCCGACATCGCGCGCGCGGCCGGCGTCCCGCGCGGCCGTGGCGGCGCGATCGTCGCCGACGTCGATCGCGGCAGCGCCGCGGCCCGGGCCGGCGTGCAGCCCAACGACATCATCCTCGAGGTCAACCGCCAGCCGGTCACCAGCCTCAGCCAGGTGACGAAAGCGCTGCAGAGTGCTGGCGCAGGCGCGCCGGTCTTCCTCGTCGTCTGGCGCGACGGCCAGGAGCTGTTCGTGACGATGAGCAAGCGCTAGAGAGACGACGCCGAGTCGGATACAATCCGGGCCAGCGGACCCCGTCCGCTGGCCCTTTTCTTTGCCGCCGCCATGTCCCTCCTGCCTCTGCTCCTGTCGCACATCCGCGCGCGCGGGCCGTTGACCGTGGCGGAGTTCATGGAGCTGGCGCTCTACCATCCCGCGGAGGGGTACTACGCCGGCGCCGGGCAGCGGTCCGGGCGCGGCGGGGATTTCTACACCAGCGTCGATGTCGGGCCGCTGTTCGGGGCGACGATTGCCGCGCAGCTCGCGGAGATGTGGGAGATCCTGCGGGCACGGGGCGCCGAGGCGTTCGATCTCGTCGAGGCGGGAGCGGGGAACGGGCGATTGGCCCGCGACGTTCTGGATGCCGCCGCCCGCGAGCACCCCGATCTGTATGCCCACATCCGCCTGACGCTGGTCGAACGGAGCGCCGCGGCCCGGCGCGGCCAGGCCGAGCGGCTGGCGCCGCACGGCGCGCGCCTGACCGCGGTGTGCGAGTCGCTGCCGGCCAGCCTCACCGGCGCCATCTACGCCAACGAGCTCCTCGACGCGCTGCCGGCGCACGTCGTCGTTCGCACCGGTGCTGGCTGGCGCGAGCTCGCGGTCGGCGCGCACGACGGCGTCCTGCGCGAGGTCTACGTGCCGGTGACGGACGCCGCGCTGCTGCGGCACATCGGCGGCATGGAGGGGGACCTGCCCGAGGGCGCCCGCGTTGAAGTGAGCCTCGCGGCCGCCGACTGGATCCGCGGCGCCGGCGCCGCGCTCCGCCAGGGCTTCCTGCTGCTGTTCGACTACGGGCGCGACGGGCGCGACGCTGGCTCCGGCGGCACGCTCACCGGCTATCGGGCGCACCAGTCCAGTCCCGATACCTGGCTCGACGATCCGGGCCGCCGCGATTTGACCCTGCACGTCGATCTGCAGGCGGTGCGCAGCGCCGCGGCCGAGGCCGGCCTGGTCACCCTCGGCATGGTCGATCAGACCTATTTCCTGCTCTCGCTGGGCCTTGCCGATCGGCTCGAGACAGGACATGATCGTGCGGCGAGCCGGCAGCGGCTGGCGGCGCGGACCCTTGTCATGCCGGGAGGCCTGGGCAGCACGATGAAGGCAATGCTGTTTGCGAAGAACGTCGGCGAGCCGAGGCTGCGGGGCCTGGCGGCGGGGCGGCTGACCTAGTGTCCCGTCCCCGTGGTTCGCGCCATGACGCCCGGGCGGGGCACTAGTGCCCAAGCGCCGGCTGCCGCTCTACGCGTGGCTGGGCGGGCTCATCATCGCCCTGTCCCAGGCCGGGATGCTCGCCCGGATCTCCCCCTTCTATCACTGGCACACGCCGATCGCGTGGACCGGCTACATCTTCCTCGTCGACGGCTGGGTCTGGCAGCGCCGCGGTGCCTCGTGGCGGCGCAACAACCCGGCGGAGCTGTTCTTTCTGGCTTGCGCATCGGTGCCGCTCTGGGTGCTGTTCGAGATCTACAACAAATACACGCTCGGCAACTGGTACTGCGTCGGGCTGCCGGGCAACCTGCTCCTCCGCTATCTCGGCTACCTCTGGGCCTTCGCCACGATCTGGCCGGCCATCTTCGAGACAGCGGACCTGGTGTCGAGCCTCCGCGACCGGCGCGCCGCGATGGACCGCGCCGAGCTCCCGCGGGCCGAGCCTCCCGGCCTGGTCGGCTGGCTCGCGGTCGCCGCCGGGGCCGTCATGCTGCTCATACCGGTGGCGTTCAGGCACACGGCCGCGGCGGCGTATCTCGCTGCGCCGGTGTGGCTCGGCTTCATCTTCCTGCTCGATCCCCTGAACGCGCGGGCCGGCGCGGAATCGCTGCTCGGCGACTGGCGCCGCGGCCGGTCCGGCCGGCTGACGAACCTCCTCATCGCCGGCATCGTCTGCGGGCTGCTGTGGGAGTTCTGGAACTACTGGGGCGGGACGAAGTGGATCTACAACGTCCCGATCCCGCCGGACGTGAAACTGTTCGAGATGCCGCTTGCCGGCTACGCCGGCTTCCCGGCCTTCGCGGTCGAATGCTTCGTCATGTACGTGGCGGTCCGCCGCTGGTTGTGGCGCGGCGCGCCGCGGCCGATTGCCCTCTGATGGCTGCCTTCGAACGCGAGGTCAAGCTGCGCTTCCCGTCGGCTGACGAGGCGCGCCGCGCCGTGCTCGGGATCGGGGCGGTGCCGCTGCGCGGCCGCCGCCTCCAGGCCGATGCCCTGCTCGACACGCCCGAGTCGATGCTCGGCGCGAAAGGTACGACCCTGCGCATCCGCTCCGAGGAGGGGGCCAGCCGGATCACGTTCAAGGGCCCGGTCCAGCCGGCGCTGATGAAGGTGCGCGAGGAGCTCGAAACCGCCGTCGGGGATGCCGCCGTGCTGTTCCGCGTCTTCGCGGAGCTCGGCCTGCGCATCTGGTTCCGCTACGAGAAATACCGCGAGGAGTTCGCTCATCGCGGCCTCGTCATCGCCATCGACGACACGCCGGTCGGCGTCTACGTCGAGCTCGAAGGCGAGGAAGCGGCGATTGCAGCCACGGCGGCAGCGCTCGGCCGCGGCCCGGCCGACTACATCGTCGACTCCTACCGCGGCCTGTTCCTCCGGGAGCGCGCCGCCCGCGGCCTGACCGGGCCCGACATGATCTTCGACGGACCGCGATGAGCCGCGGCGCCCTCGTGCTGACCGCCGGACTCGGGACCCGTCTGCGGCCGCTCACCTACCTGCGGGCGAAAGCGGCCGTGCCGGTGAACGGCGAGACGCTGGCACGGCGGGCAATCCGCTGGCTGGTGTCGCACGGACTGACCGACCTCGTCCTGAACCTGCATCATCAGCCGGCGACGATTGCCGCCTCGGTTGGCGACGGCGCCGACCTCGGGGCCCGCGTCCGCTACTCGTGGGAGCAGCCGGTGCTCGGGTCCGCGGGCGGGCCGCGGCACGCGCTGCCGCTGCTCGCCGGTCACCCCGGTCCGTTCCTGATCGTCAACGGCGATACCCTGACCGACGTCGATCTCGACGCCATGGCGCGCCGCCACCGGGAGGCGGGCGGGCTCGTGACGATGGCGCTGATCCCGAATCCATCGCCGGACCGGTACGGCGGCGTCGCGGTGGACGACCGCGGCTTCGTCACCGGCTTCACGCGCGCCGGCCAGGCGCGCCGCAGCTATCACTTCGTCGGCGTCCAGGTACGCCGATCCGTCGGCTTTTGCGGGGCTCGAGGACGGCGTCCCCGCCGAGTCCGTCAACGCGCTGTATCCGCGGCTCATCGCCGCGAACCCGACGGCGGTGGCGGCGTTCGTGAGCGCGGCGGACTTTCAGGACATCGGCACGCCGGGCGATTACCTGCGGACCTCGACGGCGCTGGCCCAGCGGGAAGGAGACCACCTCATCTCTGGCCGCGGCGTCGAAATCGCCCCGACCGCGCGCCTCCGCGGCACCGCCGTATGGGATGATGTACTCATCGCCGCCGGCGTCACCCTCGTCGACTGCGTGGTCGGCGACGGCGTGCGGATTCCGGCCGGCGCGCACTACGAGCGCTGCGCGATCGTCCCTGCGACCGGTCGCGCGCCGCGCCCCGGCGAGCGGATGGACGGCGAGCTGCTGCTCGCCGCCATCGAGTAGGGCTCGCCCTGACGACCAGACGGGATCGGCCGCCGATCCCATCGCGGCGGTGGACGGCCGCACAGAGGAATCATGATCGACAAACGACAGGCTGAGAGCGCCGGCGCCCGCGAGCGCATCGACGGCTACCTGAAGCGCGGCGATCTCGCCGCGCGGTCGCCGCGCGTCGTCCCGCTGACCGGCGACGCTTCCGACCGGCGCTACTTCCGGGTCCTGATGCCCGACGCGCCGTCCGTCGTCCTGTCGCTCTACGCCGACGCATTCGACTACGAGTCGCTGCCGTTCGTGAACGTCGCCGAGCTGCTGTCGCGCAGATGCCGGTGCCGATCCCGGCGCTCCTCGGCCACGCCGACGACCTCGGCGTCCTCGCGCTCGAGGATCTCGGCGACGTCACGCTGCAGGCGCACCTCGGCGCCGCGACCGCCGAGCGAGCACGCCGCGCTCTACCGCGAGGCGGTGGCGCTCATCGCGACGCTGCAGCGCCGCGGCGCGGAGCTGGCGTCGCCGGACTACCTGCCCTACGGCATCGCCTTCGACGTCGAGAAGCTGACCTGGGAGCTGGACTTCTTCATCAAGCACTTCATCGAGGCCTACCGCGGCGTCGTGATGACGCCGCCGAAGCGCGCGCCGCGCTGCAGCGAGGAGTTCGCGGTGATCGACCCGGCAGCTCGCCGCCGAGCCGCGCGTGCTCTGCCACCGCGACTACCACAGCCGCAACCTGATGCTGCACGACGGCCGGCTCTACATCATCGACTTCCAGGACGCGCGCATGGGCCCGGACACCTACGACCTGGTGTCGCTGCTGCGCGATTCCTACGTCGACCTGCCGGAGCAGACGGTCAGCGAGCTGCTCGCCTATTTCCTGGCCCTCAAGGGCGAAGCGCGGCGGCCAGAGCGCGTTCCGCCGCCGGTTCGACCTGATGGCGCTGCAGCGCAACCTGAAGGCGCTCGGCACGTTCGGCTTATCAGACCACGGCCCGCCGCAACCCGGTCTACATCCAGTACATTCCGCGCACGCTCCGCTACGTCCGGGACAACCTCGAGCACCTGCCGCGAGTTCGCCCGGCTGCGGGAGCTGCTCGCGGCTCACGTCGAGGAGTTCAGGTAGACGGCGTACCGATCGGGAGTTCAGTCGACAGCGGACAAGGCCCTTCAGACCGTATGCGCTTCGGGATCTCGACGCATCTCTTCCACGACGCGCGGCTCGAGCGGGACCACCTGGCCGAGATCGCCGGCTGCCGGCTTCGATGCGATCGAGCTGTTCGCCACTCGCAGCCACTTCGACTACCACGACGCCGGCCGCGGTCGCCGGGCTGCGGGGTGGCTGGCGGAGACCGGCTGAGCTGAGCAGCGTGCACGCGCCGATCGCCGACCGCCTCGACGCCGGCGCACCGCGGGGCCAGACGCTGTCGAACGCGGCGTCCGACCGGGCGACCGCGGCAGGCGGCGGTGCGCGAGGCGGGCCTGGCGCTGCGAGCTCGCCCGCGCGGATTCCGTTCGAGGTCCTGGTCGTGCACCTCGGCACGCCGGCCGCCGCGGGCGCGCCCGGCGACAATCACCGGGCGCGGCCGCCGCGCAGCGTCGAGGAGATCTGCCGCGCTGGCGGCGCCGCTCGGCGTCCGGGTCGCCTTCGAGGTGATTCCGAACGAGCTGTCGACGCCGGCGGCGCTGGTCACGCTGCTCGAGCGCGACCTCGAGGCATCGGCACGCCGGCATCTGCCTCGACTTCGGGCATGCGCACCTGATGGGCGACGTGGTCGACGCGATCGAGACGGTCGGCGGAGCACCTGATCGCGACCGCACCTGCACGACAACCGCGGCCGCGACGACGAGCATCTGGTGCCGTTCGCGCGGCACCATCGACTGGGACATCGGCGCTGATGACGATGCAGAAGATCGGCTACGACGGCACGTACCTGATGGAGCTGGCCAACGCCGGCGCACCCGACCGCCGTCCTCGCGCGGGGCGCAGCACGGCGCGCCAGCGATTCGAACGCGACTCTGGCACACTCATGATCGCTTACATCGAGGACATCGCCGCGACGAACGGCGCAGGCCGTCACGCTCAAGGGCTGGCTGCACAACCGCCGCTCGAGCGGCAAGATCCACTTCCTCACGCTGCGCGACGGCACCGGCTTCATCCAGTGCGTGATGTCGAAGCAGGCGGTCGGCGAGGAGGCCTTCAAGCCACGCCGACCACCTGTCGCAGGAAAGCGCCGTCATCGTCCACGGCACGGTCCGCGCCGACGCCGCGCGCCAAGGGCGGCTACGAGATCGACGTCACCAGCCTCGCAGGTCGTCGCCGCGGTCGCACGACTACCCGATCACGCCGAAGGAGCACGGCGTCGACTACCTGATGGACCGCCGCCACCTCTGGATCCGCGCGCCGCGGCAGCAGGCGATCCTGCGCGTCCGCCACGAGGTCATCAACGCCGTCCGCGACTTCTTCAACGACGCGCGGCTTCATCCTCGCCGACACGCCGATCTTCACGCCGGCGGCCTGCGAGGGCACGACGACGCTGTTCCCGGTGCAGTACTTCGACGACGAGACCGCCTACCTGACGCAGAGCGGGCAGCTCTACAACGAAGCCAACGCGATGGCGCTCGGCCGGGTCTACTGCTTCGGGCCGACGTTCCGCGCCGAGAAGTCGAAGACGCGCCGGCACCTCACCGAGTTCTGGATGGTCGAGCCCGAGATGGCCTACGCCGACCTCGACGACGTGATGGACCTCGCCGAGGACGCTGGTCGTCTCGGTCGTCGCGCGCGTGCTCGAGCGGCGGCAGCCGCGAGCTGAAGGTGCTCGAGCGCGACACCACGCAAGCTCGAGCAGGTCAAGGCGCCGTTTCCGCGCATCGCCTACGACGAGGCGGCGCCAAGCTGCTGAAGGCGAAGGGGCTGCCGTTCGAATGGGGCGGCGACTTCGGCGCGCCGGACGAGACGGCGCTCTCCGAGCAGTTCGACCGGCCGGTCTGCGTCCACCGCTACCCGTCGGCGATCAAGGCGTTCTACATGAAGCCCGACCCGGAGCGCCCGGAGCTCGCGCTGTGCGTCGACGTGCTCGCGCCCGAGGGCTACGGCGAGATCATCGGCGGCGGCCAGCGCCTCGACGACTACGACCTGCTGCTCGCAGCGCATCAAGGAGCACGACCTGCCGCAGGAAGCGTTCGAGTGGTATCTCGACCTGCGCCGCTATCGGCAGCGTGCCGCACGGCGGCTTCGGCATGGGCATCGAGCGCGTCGTCAGCCTGGATCTGCGGCCTCGAGCACCTGCGCGAGGCGATTCCGTATCCGCGGATGCTGTATCAGGATTTACCCGTGACCCATGAAGTTCATGAAGATTGGCTTTCGTCTCGCTCGGCTGCCCGAAGAACCTCGTCGACGGCGAGGTCATGCTCGGCCTCGCGCGCGACGCGGGACACGACTCACCGCGGATGCCGCCGACGCCGACGTGCTGGTCGTGAACACCTGCGCCTTCATCGACTCGGCCAAGCAGGAGTCGATCGACGCCATCCTCGAGATGGCGCAGCACAAGAAGCGCGACGGCCGCTGCCGCGCGCCTGGTCGTCACCGGCTGCCTCGCCGAGCGCTACCGCGACGAGCTGCAGCAGGAGATTCCGGAGATCGACGCCGTGCTCGGCACCGGCGAGGTCGCCGGGATTCGTCGAGGCGATCGGCGGCCGGGCCGGGTCGGCGCCCGGCCGACGCCGGCGCGCATGCCCGCTGACGCTGTTTCGCGGCCGCCGCGACTTCGCGGAGCGGCCGGCGCCGCGCCGGCCCGACGCCGGCCCAGCCGCCCGGTCCTCCCGACCTATATCTACGACGCCGACACGCCGCGGCTGCTGACGACGCCGGGGCACTACGCCTACGTGAAGATCGCGGAAGGCTGCGACTACACCTGCGCCTTCTGCATCATCCCGACGCTGCGCGGCGCGTATCGCAGCCGGACGGCGGAGTCGATCGTCCGCGAGGCGCGAGGCGCTGGCGGCGCGCGGCGTCGAGCGAACTGCTGCTGATCTCGCAGGACACGACCTTCTACGGCATCGATCGCGGCGAGCGCGGCGCGCTGGCGCGGCTGCTGCGCGAGCTGAACGCGATCGACGGCCTCGCGTGGATCCGGCTGCTCTACCTCTACCCGACCACGATCACCGACGACGTGCTCGACGGCGATGGCGGAGTGCGAGAAGGTCTGCCGCTACATCGACCTGCCGCTGCAGCACGCCTCGGCCGCCGTGCTCAAGCGGATGCGCCGGCCCGGCAACCGGCGAGTCTACGACCAGCCTGCTCGAGCGGATCCGCGAGCCGCGTTCCGGGCGTCACGCTCCGCACGACGCTTGATCGTCGGCTTCCCCGGCGAGACCGAGGCGGACTTCGCCGAGCTCGAAGGGTTCGTCGCCGACACCGGCTTCGATCACGTCGGCGTGTTCACCTACTCGCACGAGGAGGGCACGCGCGCGTACGCGCTCGCCGACGACGTGCCGGCGGCGGTGAAGCGGCGGCGGCGCAACGCGCTGATGGCGCGGCAGAAGCAGATCGTCGCCGCGCGCGCAGAAGCGGCGCATCGGGTCGGACGGTGCGACGTGCTCGTTGACGGGCCGTCGAGCCGAGCACGAACTGGTCCTGCAGGGCCGGCTCGAGGGGCAGGCGCCCGACATCGACTCGATGGTCTACCTGACCGACTGCGACCCGTCGGCGTATCGCGCGCGGCGAGCTCGTCCGCGCCGAGATCGTCGGCGCGCGCGGATTACGACCTGGTCGCCCGGCCGCTCGACGGCCGACGGCTAGCGGCGTTGCCGGGCGCGCCGCTTGATCAAGCTGCCGTCGCCGTGTGCTATATTCATGGGTGGCAGCTTCGAGTAAGGTTACCCGAGTGGGCCTGTGCCCACTTTTTGTGTTTCAGGGGCGTTCTACGCACGACTGAACTGACGCGCGTCGCGAGCGGCGACGTGTCGCGAGTCGGCTGGACGACGTGCAGCGCGCGGGTCGCCGGCAGGTCTACGGGCTCGACATCTTCGACGTCCAGTCTCCGGCGCGAGTGCCGATCGGGACGGTGCTGCGGGTGGTCGATCGATCGGCCCGGACCGGCGGCGTGCCGACGGACCGGCGACGAGAGCGTCGGCATCGAAGATTGCCAGCGCGTCAGCCACGACCTGAGCGCCCTTCTCGACGTCGAGGAGGACGAGCTCGGCGAGGCGGCGCTGGCCGGAGCCTACACCCTCGAAGTGTCGTCGCCGGGGCTCGATCGGCCGCTGCGGCACGAGGCGGATTACCGGCGGTTCGCCGGCCGGCTGGCCAAGGTGGTGACGGCGGCGCCGATCGACGGGCAGTCGGCGTTCGCGGGGCGGCTCGCGGGCGTCGAGCAGGGCGCGGTGCTGCTCGAGGAAGGACGCAAGCGTGCATCGCGTGCCGCTCGGCAGCATCAAGCGCGGGCAGCTGGAGGTGGAATTCTGAAGAACGGCTGGTGCGCGGCGGCCGGGGACGACGACCCGGCCGGGCGCGGCACCTGAAGACGGATAGAGACTGAGACATGGCCACCATCAACCCGCTGCTGCAGCAGATCGACGCCATCGCCAAGGAAAAGGGCGTCGAACCGGACATCATCATCAGCGCCGCTGCAGGACGCGATCGAGGCGGCGGCGCGCAAGCGCTACAAGACCGAGAGCGCTGCGGGCGCGGTTCAACACCGGACAGCGGACAGCTCGAGCTCTTCGCGGTCAAGAAGATCGTCGAGGAAGTGACCGACGCCGGCGACCGAGATCTCGCTCAGCGAAGCGCAGCAGCTCTACGGCGACGAAGCCGAAGTGGACATGGAGATCGAGTTCCCGCGGCCGACCGAGGACCTCGGCCGCATCGCCGCGCAGACCGCCAAGCAGGTCATCTTCCAGAAGGTCCGCGAGGCCGAGCGCGAGAACGTCTACGCCGAATACAGCCAGCGCGTCGGCGAGGTGGTCAGCGGCATCGTCAAGCGCTTCGAGAACGGCGACATCATCATCGAGCTCGGCCGCATCGAAGCGCAGCTGCCGCGCAAGGAGCAGTCGCGCGCCGAGAACTACACCGTCGGCGACCGCGTCCGCGCGGTGATCCGCGGCGTCAACCGCAGCGCCAAGGGGCCGCAGATCGTGCTGTCGCGCACCGATCCGGCGCTGCTGATCAAGCTGTTCGAGCAGGAAGTGCCGGAGATCTACGACGGCACCGTGATGATCCGCGGCGCCGTGCGCGAGGCCGGCGACCGCGCCAAGGTGGCGGTCTACTCGCGCGAGCGCGACGTCGATCCGGTCGGCGCCTGCGTCGGCATGAAGGGCACGCGCGTCCAGTCGATCATCCGCGAGCTGCGCGGCGAGAAGATCGACATCGTCGAGTACTCCGAGGACCCGATCGCTGTTCGTCACCAACGCGCTCAGCCCGGCGAAGGTCCAGCGGGTGTCGATCGTCGACGACGCGCGAGCGGGTGATGGAAGTCGTCGTCGAGGACAAGCAGCTGTCGCTGGCGATCGGCAAGAAGGGCCAGAACGTCCGGCTGGCCGCCAAGCTGACCGGCTGGAAGATCGACATCAAGAGCGAAGAAGAGAAGCGCCGCGAGGTCGAGGCGCAGTTCGGGGCGCTCGAGAGGCCGGCCGGCGAGCCGGCCGCCGAGGACGGCGAGCCGCGACCGAGGCGGCCGCTGACGAGGCGGCCGTGACCGAGGCGGCGCGCTGACGAGGGCACCGCGACCGAGGCGAGCGCGGCGGCCGATACCGACGCCGCCGAGGCGGTCGAGGCCAGCGCCGCTGCGGACGACGGCGGCCGAGCGGCGTCGAGACCGGTGCCGACGGCGCGGACGCCGCCGCCGGAGTCCGCGGACGCCGGCGACGCGGCCGAACCGGCGGCGGTCGCGGCCGACGACGACGCGAAGCAGAACCGATTCGCGTGAACGTTTAGAACGTCAGCAGCTTAGAACTCACATACGAATGGCAACAGTTCGGATTTACAAAGTCGCGGAGCTGCTCAACACGTCGAGCCAGGAAGTGATGGCGCTGCTCAAGCGCGACCACGGCATCGAGGTGAAGAGCGCGTCGAGCACGATCGAAGAGGTCGTCGCGCGGCAGTTCGTCGATCGCCTGGCGCGCCAGCGCGAACATCAACGTTCCGGCCAACGCCTCGTTGCCGACACGCCGGCGCCGGTCAAGGGGCAAGAAGCCGCGCCGGCAAGGCGCCCGAACCGCGAAGCCGGCGGCGCCCGCGCTGCCGCCGCCGCGGCTGGTGAAGAGCGCCAAGCCGGTGATCGATCCACCGCAGGAGCCGGCCACGGAAGAAGAGCCGGCCGTCTACGCCGAGGCACCGCCGGTCGAGACACCGGCCGAGCCGGCGACCGGACGACGCGCCGGCCGAGGAGCCGCCGATCGAAGCGGCGGCACGAACCGAGCCGGAAGCCCCGGCGGCTCCGCAGGCCGCCGCCCGGCCGCAGGTGACGGGATCGCAGGAACCGACCGGCAAGCTCGCGCGCCCCCGGCCGCCGCAGGGATCGCAGGAGCCGACCGGTAATCTGGCGCGGCCGCCGCCCAGCCGGATCGCAGGAACCGACCGGCATCTGGCCCGACCCCGTCCGGCGGGATCGCAGGCGCCGACCGGGAATCTGGCCCGTCCGCCGGCGCCGGCCACCGGCGCCCGTGGCGCCGCCGCCTCCGCCGCGCTCGGTCCTGCCGACGCCCGACCGGGCGCGTCGTGCCGCCGACGCTCCGCCTCCGCGTCGAAGATCCGCAGACCGGTCAGGCGCCGCCCGGCGCCGCCGCGCCGGCCGCTCCTCGTGCGGCCTCCGGCGCCGGCGCCGTCGACCGCCTCGCAGCAGCCGCACCGGCAACCTGAGCCGGCCGGCGCGCCGGCCGGCCCGGCGCCCCCGGGGCGGTCCCCGGACGTCCGGCGCCGCCGCGTCCTGGCGGTGGCCTGCCGCCGCGACCCGGTTCCGCGATGGGCGGACCGCGGCCGCTGCCCGTCGCAGCCCGTCCGCCCGGCGATGCCGCGCTGCGTCCCGGCATGCCGGCCTATCGTCCGCCGATGCATCATCGGCCGCGGCAGCCAGCGTCCCGGCTCGCGCCGCGATCAGGGGCCGCGCGTCCCCGCGCCTGCACCGATGCAGGCGCCGCCGCCGCCCGTGACCCGCACCATCACGCTCGCCGAAGGCATGACCGTCGCGGATCTGGCCGACAAGCTCGACGTCAAGGCGAAGGACGTCCTGAAGAAGCTGATGGACCGCCGCATGATGATGACCATCAACAGCACGCTCGACGACGAGACCGCCACGATGATCGCGCGCGAGTTCGGCGCCGACGTCAAGATGCAGACCTTCGAAGAGGAGATGCTCCAGGTCGAGGCAGAAGACATCGATCCCGCCGATCTCGTGACGCGCGCCCCGGTCGTCACCGTCATGGGCCACGTCGACCACGGCAAGACGACGCTGCTCGACGCGATCCGCTCGGCGCGGGTCGCCGAGCGCGAAGCCGGCGGCATCACCCAGCACATCGGCGCCTACGCGGTGCACGTCAACGACCGCGACGTCGTGTTCCTCGACACGCCGGGCCACGAAGCCTTCACGATGATGCGCGCGCGCGGCGCGCGCGTCACCGACGTCGTCGATCCTGGTCGTCGCGGCCGACGACGGCGTCATGCCGCAGACGCGCGAGGCGATCGATCACGCCAAGGCGGCCGGCGTGCCGATCATCGTCGCCATCAACAAGATCGACAAGCCGAACGCCAACCCGGAACGGGTCAAGAAGGAGCTGGCCGATCTCGGCCTGATGCCGGAAGAGTGGGGCGGCAAGACGGTCATGGTCGAGGTCTCGGCGAAGAAGAAGGAGAACCTCGAGCTGCTGCTCGAGATGATCCTGCTCGTCACCGAGATCGGCGAGCTCAAGGCCAACCCGAAGCGCAATGCCTCGGGCACCGTGCTCGAAGCCAAGCTGGACAAGGGCCGCGGGCCGGTGGCCACCGTCCTCGTGCAGGACGGCACGCTGCGCGTCGGCGACACGCTCATTGCCGGCACGATCGTCGGCAAGGTGCGCGCGCTCATCGACGATCGCGGCCGCCAGCTGAAGACCGCCGGCCCGGCGACGCCGGTCGAAGTGCTCGGCCTCGGCGGCCTGCCCCAGCCCGGCGACGCCTTCCAGGCGCTGACCGACGCCGCCAAGGCGCGGCAGATCGCCAACTTCCGCCAGGCGCAGGCGAAGGAGAAGGCGCACGCCGGCCAAGCGGCAGCCGCCTCACCCTCGAGTCGCTGCAGGCGCAGATCGCCGAAGGCGGCATGAAGGAGCTGCCGATCATCATCAAGGCGGACGTGCAGGGCTCGGCCGAAGTGCTCGCCGACACGCTGACCAAGCTGACCGACGAGAAGGTCAAGATCCGGATCATCCACAGCGGCGTCGGCGCCATCAACGAATCGGACGTGCTGCTGGCGTCGGCCTCGAACGCCATCATCATCGGCTTCAACGTCCGTCCCGACCGCAATGCCGCCGACGTGGCCGATCGCGAGAAGGTCGACGTCCGGCTGCACTCGATCATCTACAACGTCACCGACGAGATGAAGAAGGCGATGGCCGGGCTGCTCGACCCGACGTTCAAGGAAGTGCGGATCGGCACGGCCGAAGTGCGCGACATCTTCAAGACCCCGAAGTTCGGCACCATCGCCGGCTGCATGGTCACGCGAAGGGCGCATCACCCGGTCCGGCGACACGCAGGCGCGGCTGCTGCGCGACGGCGCAGTGGTCTACGAGGGCAAGATCGGCTCGCTGCGCCGCTTCAAGGACGACGTCTCCGAGGTCAAGGCCGGCTTCGAGTGCGGCATCGGCTTCGAGAAGTACAACGACCTCAAGGTCGGCGACGTGATCGAGGTCTTCGTCGTGGAGCGGGTCGCCACCCCCGTCTAGTCCGGCCGGCGGCGGGGGGCGGGCGGCCGCTCCCCTGCCGGCCCGTGCCGCAGCCGAGTCCGTCATGCCTCAAGGCTCCAGAGCATCCCGCGTCGGCGACCAGATCCGGGCGGAGCTCGCCGAGCTGCTCGCCCGCGAGGTCCACGACCCCGGCATCGGCTTCCTGACCATCACCCACGTCAAGGTCTCGGCCGGACCTGCAGCAGGCGCGGGTCTTCTACACCGACGCTCGGCGACGACAAGGCGCGGCAGGCATCGGCCCGGGCGCTGGAGCGGGCGACGCCGTTCCTGCGCCGGCAGATCGGCCGCCGGCTGCAGCTCAAGCGCGTGCCCGAGCTGAGTTCGATCTTCGACGACTCGATCGAGAAGCAGGACCGTATCGAGCGGATCCTGCAGGAACTGAATACCGCCGCGGCGGAGACGGCCGCGGCCCCGGCCAGCGAGGCTGAAGACGGCAAAGGCGATGGCGACGAACCCGGCCCACATGAGCAGTGATTCAGGCGGTCAGCCGGCGGCGGCCGCCGCGGTGGTCGTCGACATCCGCGCGAGATCCTGACCCGGCAGCGCTTCTCCTCACCTCCCACGCCCGGCCCGACGGCGACTCGATCGGCTCGCAGCTGGCGATGGCCTACGCGCTCGACGCCCTCGGCAAGCAGGTCCGCATCGTCAACGCCGACGCCGCGCCGGATCACTGATCAGGACTTTCCCGGCGTGGACCGGATCGAGATCGCCCGGCAGGTCGACGGCCGACGTCGACGCCGTGATCGTGATGGAGTGCAGCGACCTGGCGCGCACCGGCGTCGCCGGGCTCGAGCGACGACTTCATCATCAACATCGACCACCACGCCGGCAACCGGCTCTACGGCGCGCTCAACTGGTTCGACGAGTCGGCCGCGGCCTGCGGCGAGATGGTGTTCGACCTGCTTCGCGGCGCTCGGCGTGCCGCTGACGCTCGAGATCGCGACCCACATCTACCTCGCCATCCTCACCGACACCGGCTCGTTCCATCACTCGAACATCACGCCGCGGACCTTCGACATCTGCCGGCAGGCGGTCGAGGCCGGCGTCGATCCGGCGTCGATGGCGCGCCGCGTGTTCGACAGCAACAGCTTCGGCAAGCTGAAGCTGATCGGCGCGCTGCTCGACGCGATGGAGCTCGATCGACGACGGGCGGCTGGCGATCGCTCTACATGGACGACGACATGCTGCGCAGCGTGCGGCTGCACGAACAACGACACCGAGGGGCTGATCAACCTGCCGCTGACGGCGCGGGAAATTCAGGCGGTGGTGTTCTTCAAGGCGGGTCCGGAGGGCGAGGTCCGGGTCAGCATGCGGTCGAAGTACGACGTCGACGTCCGGCGCGGTCGCCAAGCGGCTTCGGCGGCGGCGGCCACAAGAACGCCGCCGGCTTCACGGTCCCGGGGCCGCTCGACCAGGTCCGCGGCACGGTGCTGCAGCGGCTCGTCGAAGCGGTCGACGAAGGCCTGCAGACGCGGCCGTAGGGCGGCGTGCCGACGGTGTCCGACACCCTCAACGGCGTCCTGGTCGTCGACAAGCCGCCGGGCCGACCTCGCACGACGTCGTCGGCGCGCGTCCGCCGGGCCCTGCGGACGCGCGCGCATCGGCCACACCGGCACGCTCGATCCGCTGGCGACCGGCGTCCTGCCGCTGGTCGTCGGCCACGCGACCCGGCTCGCATCGCTTCTACAGCGGCGCCGACAAGGACTACGTCGCCGGCGTGCGGCTCGGAGTCGGCGACCGACGACCTACGATGCCGGCCAGCCTGACCGGACCGGTGCCGGCGGCGCCGGCGGGCCTCGACGGGGCCGCCATCGAGGCGGCGCTGGACGGCTTTCGCGGCACCTTCTGCAGCAGCCGCCGGCCTTCTCGGCGAAGAAGATCGACGGCGTCGCGCGCCTACGCGCTGGCCCGGCGGCAACGAGCCGGTGTCGAGCCGCGCGCCGTCGCGGTCACGGCCATCCGCCTGGCGCTCGCTCGTCCTGACCGAGTCGGGACTGGCGACGTTGAGGTCGAGTGCTCGGCCGGCTTCTACGTCCGGTCGCTGGCCCACGATCTCGGGCGACGGCTCGGCTGCGGGGCGCACCTCGAGGCGCTGCGCCGCACCCGGTCGGGACGTTCGGACTCGCCGAGGCCGTGCGCGCTGGACGCGATCGAGGCCGGAGCGGGCGCGGCGGCCGAGTGGCTCGTGCCGCTCGACCGGCTGCTGCCGCAGCTGCCGGCGGTCGTCCTGAACGCGCGCGGGGCGCGCCGCGCGAGCCACGGCAACGACGTCGCGCCGGAGGACCTCGCCGGGGCGGCGCCGGCCGTCGCGGACACGCCCGGAGTCGGCGCGATGGCGTCTCTGCGACGAGGCCGGCGGGCTGCTCGGGATCGCGGCCCGGGGCCCAGCCGGGCTTTTGCATCCCGTCATCGTCCTGGTGTAAAATATTGAATCGTTTGACGATAACCGCGATCAGAGCAACGGCGGATCCGGTGCGGCAG
This sequence comes from uncultured Acidobacteriota bacterium, assembly GCA_963750475.1. GTDB lineage: Bacteria > Acidobacteriota > Vicinamibacteria > Vicinamibacterales > 2-12-FULL-66-21 > JALZOC01. The sequence goes on along the minus strand of CAVVQQ010000002.1, from coordinate 2,013,613 downwards.
CGCGACTGCCTGCGTTCTGGACCGTTCGTGGAGGAAGCTACGTGGCGTTTACCAAAGATCGCAAGACCGAAATCATCGGCTCGTACAAGACTCACGACGCTCGACACCGGCTCTCCCGAAGTGCAGGTCGCCCTCCTCAGCGAGCGCATCAACTACCTCACCGAGCACTTCAAGACCCACGCGAAGGATCATCACTCGCGCCGCGGCCTGCTGATGCTCGTCGGCCAGCGCCGCCGCCTGCTCGACTACCTGAAGGCCAAGGACGCTCAACCGCTACGCCGATCTCATCAAGCGCCTGAGCATCCGCAAGTAGGACGTCGGCCAGCGGCTCATGCCGCCGGCCGGGCCTGCCTCGCCTGCTCTTCATCACGCGACGCGCATCCAGAAGCTGGCGCAGCTCATCAACAGAAAGAAGCACATGCACACACGCGACATCGCGATCGGCGGCAAGACCCTGTCGATCGAGACCGGCAAGCTGGCCAAGCAGGCCGACGGCTCGGTCATCGTCCGGCTCGGGCGACACGATGGTCCTGGTCACCGCCTGCGCGCGACGCCAACCCGCGCGAGGGCATCGACTTCCTGCCGCTGACCGTCGACTACCGCGAATACACCTACGCGTCGGGGCGCATCCCCGGCGGCTTCTTCAAGCGCGAAGGCAAGCCGCCCGAAAAGGAAGTGCTCACCAGCCGCCTGATCGACCGCCCGATCCGTCCGCTGTTCCCCGCCGGCTGGCGCTACGAGACGCAGATCATCGCGCTCGTCTCTCGGCCGACACCGAGAACGACACCGACGTGCTCGCCATCACCGGCGCCTCGGCGGCGCTGGCGCTCTCGAGCATTCCGTTCAGACCGGACCATCGCCGGCGTCCGCGTCGGCCTCGTCGACGGCGACTACGTCATCAACCCGACCTTCGAGCAGCGCAAGCGCAGCAAGCTCGACCTGATCGTCGCCGGCAGCAAGGACGGCATCGTGATGGTCGAAGCCGGCGCCAAGGAAGTGACCGAGGAGCAGATCGTCGAGGCGCTCGAGCGCGCGCACGCCGCGATCAAGCAGATCGTCGCCGGCATCGACGAGCTCGCCGACGCAGGCCGGCAAGACGAAGCGCGACGGTCGCCGCCAGAAGGAAGTCGTCGACGGAGCTTCGCGCCGAGGTCGAGGGCAAGGTCCTCGGGCCGCTCGCCGAGGCGATGCGGATCAAGGACAAGCTCGAGAACTACGGCACGGTCGACAAGGTGCTCGCCGAGCTCGTCGCCGGCCATGCCCGACGACGACGCCGAGCGCAAGGCCGACGCCGAAGGCGATCTTCAAGGAGCTCAAGGAGAAGGTCCTGCGCGACGAGGTCGCTCGAGCGCGGCAAGCGCCTCGACGGCCGCGCAGTTCGACGAGATCCGCCCGATCTCGATCGAGGTCGGCGTCCTGCCGCGCACCCACGGCTCGGCGCTGTTCACCCGCGGCGAGACGCAGGCGCTCGTCACCGCCACGCTCGGCACCGCCGACGACGAGCAGAAGATCGAGACGGTCGACGGCGAGACCTGGAAGCGCTTCATGCTGCACTACAACTTCCCGCCGTTCTCGGTCGGCGAAGTCGCAGTTCCTGCGCGGCCCGGGCCGCCGCGAGATCGGCCACGGCGCGCTCGCCGAGCGCGCGCTCGCCGCCGATGATGCCCGACCGAGGAGAAGTTCCCCTACACCGTCCGCGTCGTCTCCGACATCCTCGAGTCGAACGGCTCGTCGTCGATGGCCTCGGTGTGCGGCGGCTCGCTGGCGATGATGGACGCCGGCGTGCCGATCAAGGCGCCGGTCGCCGGCATCGCGATGGGCCTGGTCATGGACGAGGAGACCGGCAAGTTCGCCGTCCTCACCGACATCGCCGGCGCCGAAGATCACTACGGCGACATGGACTTCAAGGTCGCCGGCACCGCCGACGGGCATCACCGCGCTGCAGATGGACATCAAGGTCGCCGGCATCACGACCGAGATCATGCGCAAGGCGCTCGAGCAGGCGCGCCACGGCCGGCTGCACATCCTCGACAAGATGCAGGAGACGCTGGCGCAGTCGCGCGCCGACGTCTCGACGCTACGCGCCGCGCATCGTCACGCATCCGGATCCCGGTCGACAAGATCCGCGACGTCATCGGACCGGGCGGCAAGATGATCCGCAGCATCATCGAGCGGACCGGCGTCAAGATCGACGTCGAGGACGACGGCCGCGTCAACGTCGCGTCGGCCGACGAGGCCTCGGCGCAGAAGGCGATCGGCATCATCCAGGAGCTGACCGCGACGCCGGAGCTGAACAAGACCTACATGGGCAAGGTCCAGCGGATCACCGACTTCGGCGCCTTCGTCGAGATCATGCCCGGCATCGACGGCCTGCTCCACGTCTCCGAGATCGCGCACTACCGCGTCAAGGACGTCCGCGACGAGCTGAAGGAAGGCGAACAGGTGATGGTCAAGGTGATCAACATCGACCCGTCCGGCAAGATTCGCCTCAGCCGTAAGGTCCTGCTCCAGCCCGAAGAGGCCGGGGCCAAGGCCGAAGCCGGCAAGCACTAGGCGGAAAACAGCCGGATGTCAGGGCGGGAGAACCGATTTCTCCCGCCCTGACGCCTGTACCACGGGGGACTCATGCATCAGCTCGCGCAAACAGTTCGTCGTCCTGTCCGCCTGCCTGGCGACAGCCGTCCTGACGGGGCTGCCGGCGGCGGCGGTGCGCGCCCAGGGGACCGCGCGGGCGTTCACGATCGACGGCGATCAGTTCGCCTTTTCACCGGCGCGGCTGGAGGTCCAGAAGGACGATCTCGTGAAAATCACTTTCACCGCGCACGACATTGCGCACAGCTTCACCATCGACAACTACCGGATCGCCAAGCGCGCCGCGGCCGGCCAGACCGTCACCTTCGAGTTCCGCGCCGACCAGGTCGGAACGCACCGCTTCTACTGCAACCTGACCCAGGACGCCCGCTGCCGGCGCATGGAAGGGCAGCTCATCGTCCGCTGAGGCTCGCGTCAGCCGCGGGCGGCACGAACGCCCGCGCCCGGTCAATCCGCTCCGCGATCGACGGATGCGTGTGAAAGAGCCATAACACCACCGGCGATGGATCCTCCTCCGCCAGATTCTGGGTCGCCAGCCGGCGCATCGCCGAGATGAACGCCGCCGGCTGCCCGGTCATCGCCAGGGCGAAGCCGTCGGCGCGCCGCTCGTTGCGCCGTGACAGGACGTTCAGGAACGGCGTCGCCGCACCCATCACCAGGCCGGCGGCGAGCAGGATGAGCGGCAGTCCGCCGACGTCGGACGGCGACACCAGCCCGGCGGGCCGCCACAGCACCCGCAGCGCGAGCGCGGCCGCGAGGAACGCCACGATCAGCAGGACCCCCTCGAGGACGAGCGCCGCCAGGATGTCGCGGTGCACGTGGTGGGCGATCTCGTGCGCGACGATGACCTCGATCTCCTCCTCCGAATAGGCCGCCAGCATCGTGTCCGACAGGAAGATCCGGCGGGTCCGCCCGGTGCCGACGAGCGCCGCGTTGGCGCGCCGGGAGCGGCTGCCGAGGGCCCACTCGTAGACGCCGAGGACCGGCACGCCTGCTTTGGCCGACAAGGCCGCCAGCCGGCCCCCGAGCGGCTCCCGGGCCATCGGCCGGATGGTGTAGAACAGCGGCATGAGGGCGACCGGCGCCAGCTTCGCCAGCGCCGCCGCGGCGGCCGCGAAGACCGCCGCCGCCGGCAGCCACCACCAAACCGGGCTTCGCCGGAGGAAGAGATACACCACTTCCGCGCCGCCGACCGCCAGCGCCGTTCCCAGCAGCGACGCCAGGGCGTGATCGCGGAGCCACGCCCGGAAGGACTCGGACGACAGCCCGTAGCGGCGCTCGAGCACGAACGACCGGTAGCAGAGCAGCGGGAACGCCAGCGTTTCCTGGATCACGGCGAGCGCGAGCACGTAGACCGCCACCACCGCGGCGGGCGCCGTCAGCACGGCACCGAGCGCCGCGGCCGCGGCTGCGGACAGCCCGGTCAGCAGGAGCAGCGCGAGCAGCAGGACGGTCAGCGCCACGGAGGCGACGCGGGCGCGCCGCCTCAGGCGATGGTAGCGGGAAGACTTGTCTTCGTTCACGGCCCGGACCGCCGCCCGCTAATTGAGCTGGACGGAAATGAGCTTCGACACGCCCGGCTCCTCCATCGTCACGCCGTAGAGCCGGTCGGCGATCTCCATCGTCTTGCGGTTGTGCGTGATCAGGATGAACTGGGTGTGCTCCTGCATGCCCTGCAGCATCTCGACGAACCGGCCGATGTTGGCGTCGTCGAGCGGCGCGTCGATCTCGTCGAGCAGGCAGAACGGGCTCGGCCGGTACTTGAAGATCGCGAACATCAGCGCCATCGCGGTCAGCGCCTTCTCGCCGCCCGAGAGCAGCTGCACGCTCTGCAGGCGCTTGCCGGGCGGCTGGGCGATGATGTCGATGCCGCTCTCGAGCTGATCGTTCTCGTCGAGCAGCACCAGCCCGGCGCGGCCGCCGCCGAACAGCGTGCGTGAAGGTCTGCCGCGAAGTTCTCGTTGATGCCGGCGAACGCCTCGCGGAAGCGCTCCTTGGTCGTCTTGTCGATCTTGCTTGATCGCGTCGCTGGTCGCGGCGATCGAGTCGACGAGGTCCTTGCGCTGGGTGGTCAGGAAGGCGTGGCGCGACTCGAGGTCGTCGAACTGATCGATCGCCATCATGTTGACCGCGCCCATCCGCTCGATCTTGGTGCGCAGGTCGGCGACCATCTCGTCGGGCGTCATCGCCGGCGCGCCGGCGCGGCCGTCTCCGCGGCCGGCCTCCGCCGCGCGCCGCCGGCGGCGTCGTCCTCGCACCTCGGCGGCGTCGGGCGCATCGTCCACCGCCCTGGGGCTGGCGAGCAGCGCCGGTCCTGTTCGAGCTGCGCCGACTTCGGCCGCGACCTCGTCGAGCGTCGCCTGCACCGCCTCGACGCAGGCGGCGGCGAGGTGGGCCAGGTCGGCTTCCGCGGTCGCCCGCGCGACGTCGAGCTGGCCGGCTTCGGCGCGGACGCTCTCGACCAGCCGCGCGGGCGTCGCGGATGCGGATCTCCTGCGCGTCGAACTCGGCGCGGAGCGCCTGCGACGCGCTCGTCGGCCGTGCGGACGCTGCTCGCGGAGCTCTCGAAGGCGCGCAGCCCGGCGTCGAGCGCTGGCCTCGGCGGCGGCGATCGCGTCGCGCAGCTCCTCGCCGCGCGCGTGCGTGCGCTGCAGCTCGTCCGCCGGCGTGCGCCAGCGCTGGCGTCGAGCTCGCGAGCCGGCTCCTCCAGCCGCGCGACCTCGACGGCGAGTGCGCTGGCTGCGCTCGACCAGCGCCGGCGTGCGACGCCTTGGCCTCCGGCGGTGCGCTGGCCTGCGCCTGCATGCGCCTCGCGGGCCTCGAACAGCCGCCGCTGGGCCGCGTTCAGCTGCTCGTCGGCGGCCCGCTGATCGCGCCTCGATGCGGGCAATCGACGCCTGCGCTTCGTCCTGCCGCGCCTCCTGGACGCGGAGCTCCTCCTCGGCGGTCCGGCGCTCGCTGGCGATCTGCTCCTGCTTCGCGCGCGATCCGCTCGGCGGTGGCGCCGGCGCTGACGACCTGGAGGTCGAAGCCGACCGTGGCCTTCTCCTGACGGTGCTGCTCGCCGCTGGAGGGAGAGGATGGCGGATTCGGCCGAGGCGATCAGTGACGTCGAGCGCCGCGATCGTCCTCGCGGAAGCGCGTCGGCGGCGAGCCGCTCTCGGTCGGCGCGCTCGCGCAGCTCCTTGATTTCGCGCTTGGTCGTCAGGATGCCGCGCGCCTCGGCGCGGGTGCCGCCCTCGACGACGTGGCGGCCGCGGAAGACTTCCCCGTCGAGCGTCGCCACCGGCGCCGCGGTCGCGCGCGGCGGCCTCGCCGGCGGCGTCGTAGTCGTCGGCAATCCAGGCGTCGGCGATCGCGGCCCGGATCGCGCCTTCGGCCGGTCCGCCGACGCGGACGACGTCCAGCAGAGCGGCGTACCAGCGCGGCGTGCGGCGCCGGCAGCCGGCCGGGCGTGATCGGCGCCGGCGCTGCCGCCGGCGACCAGGAAGCCGACGCGGCCGGCGTCGTGGCTCGGGCGAATGCCAGCCCGGCGGCCGCCTGCTCGTGGGTCTGCACGACGACGTGCTGGAGCAGATCGCCGAGGCACGCCTCGACGGCGCGCTCGTAGCGCCCGTCGACCTCGAGATAGTCGGCGACCGAGCCCATGCTGCGCGACGTCGCTGCCGCGATTCGGCCAGCACCAGCCGCGCGCCGTCGCCGTACTCGGCGCGGGCCGCGTCGAGCTCCTCGAGCGACTCGAGGCGCGCATCGATGCCGGCGAGCTCGCGCTCGCGGGCGCGGAACTCGCTGGACCCGGCCGTCGCGGTCGGCGCGGGCCGCCGAGCAGCTCGGACTCACGGCCCGCGCGATCGAGGCGCAGCGCCGTCGATCGCCTCGCGCGGCGCGCCGGCATGTCCTCCTCGGCGGCGGCGCGATCTGCGCGGCGGCGCGTTCGAGCTCGATGCGCAGGTCGTGAGCTCTCGCCTTCGAGCTTGGCGAGCTGCTCGCGCGATGCCGCGCCGCGCGCCGCGGCGGCGTGCTCCATCGCGTGGCGCAGCGCCGTGGCGGCATTGACGGCGGCGAAGACCTCGCTGCGCGCCGCCTCGACGTCCGCTTCGAGGCTCTCGATGTGCCGCTGGACCTCGCGCGTAGCGCGGCTTCCTCGGCGCGCAGCGCTCCGGCCGCCTCCGCCGCGCTCCGCCGCGGCGCGCACGGCGGCATCGCGGCGCGCCTCGAGCTCCAGCCGGGCGGGCTCGCGCCGGGTCTCGAGCGCCTGGACCTCGGCTGCGATGGCGCCGGCGGCGGCGGCCAGCGATTCGACCTGCTGCTTGTCGAAGGCGATCTGCTGCTGCAGGCGGCCGTTCTCGAGCTCGCTGGCGTGCGCCGCCTCGCGCGCGGCGGTGGTCTCGCTGTCGGCCTCGGCCAGTTCGAGGCGGAGACGCTCGAGCGTCGCCTCGACCTCGGCAACGTGCGCGGCGGCAGCCGTCTCGCGGGCCCGCGCATCCGCGAGGCGCCGCGCGGGCTGCTCTCGATCGCCTCCGCCAGCAGCCGGTAGCGCCGCGCGAACTGCACCTTCTCCCAGCGCCGCAGCTCGTCGCGCAGCCGCCGGTAGCGCCGCGCCTTCGCCGCCTGGCGCTTCAGCGCGCCGCGCTGCTTCTCGACCTCGAAGACGATGTCGTCGACGCGGGTGAGGTTCTGCTGGGCGGCCTCGAGCTTCAGCTCCGCGGCGCGGCGGCGGCTCTTGTACTTGGTGACGCCGGCGGCCTCTTCGATGAGCTGACGCCGGTCGGTCGGGCGGGCGCTCAGAATCTGGCCGATCTTGCCCTGCTCGATGACCGCGTAGGCCTTGATGCCGAGCCCGGCAGTCCATCAGCAGGTCCTGCACGTCGCGCAGACGGACAGATCTCGCCGTCGATCAGGTACTCGCTCTCGCCGGAGCGATAGAGCCGGCGCATCAGCTCGACGTCGCGGACGATCAGCGGCAGCGTCTTCCTCGACCGCCACTGCGCGCCGCCGTCGAGGAGCTCGCCGGCGCGGCCGACGACCGCTTCGGCCGATCGCCGTGGCGCACCGGCGACGTTGCCCGGGACCCGCGCCGCGACGCCGGCCAGCCGCAGCCGGACCTCGGCGGCGCCGGTCGGCTTGCGCGCATCGCTGCCGCCGAAGATCACGTCCTCCATGCGATCGCCGCGCAGGCTCTTGGCGCTCTGCTCGCCGAGCACCCAGGTCAACGCGTCGACCACGTTGCTCTTGCCGCAGCCATTCGGCCCGACGATGGCGGTCACGCCGTGATCGAAGGTCAGCTCTGAACGATCCGGGAAGCTCTTGAAGCCGGCAATCTCGAGACGATTCAGCCGCATGTGGTTCGATTCCTTCCGAAAAGCCCGATACGAACGCGCGCCCCCTCAGGCAGCGGAGGTGGACCCCGGGCCGGAAGCGGGCGAAAATCGCTTCGAACGAGTGAGCTGTCTGGGAGCGGTGACGAGACCCGAGCCTACCGTCCGGGCGAACGGCGGCAAGTCTAGCAAGCCACCATACCTTGGGGCAACAGGAAAGTGAGACCGCATGATATAGGGCCAAATGCCCTACGGCGGGTCTACTGCAGCCTGGCGCCGCGGGTGCTCCTGGCGGGCGCGAGCTGCAGCAGCCGCTCAGCTTCCCCGAACTGCGCCAGCGCGAACTGTGCCTGGGGATCCCGGGCGATCAGGTTCTTGCGGGCTTCGTCCATCCCGAAGAGCGCCGAGTCGATCTCAAAGTGGATCATGGCGCGGATGAACGCCTCGTCCTTGGCGAAGGCTTCCTCGTCGACCTTGACTTTCCGCGTCGCCAGCCGGGCCTTGAAGTCGGCCAGCATGGCGTCGGTCACGGTGAAACCGCGGGCCAGCGGCTTCCGCCCCTTGTTCGCGGCGCTCAGGCGGGTGTCCCCCTCGGCGGTGAACTGGTTGGCGTAGTCGACGAACTCCTGACGGCTCTGGAGCAGCTTGCCGAAGCGGGTCGGGGTAAAGCCTTCGACGGTGCCGACAAAGAACTTGTCGGGCTCGATGCCCCCGCCGCCGTAGACCTTCCGGCCGGCGTCCGTATACTTCAGCTCCGAGGCGGTATGCGGCCGCTCGGCGGTCTGGTCGCGGAAGGTGTAGGTCAGGTACTCGTCGAAGGTGCCGTCCCACGGACGCTGGATCATCCGTCCCGACGGCGTGAAGTACCGGCCGGTCGTCACCGCGACGCCGGCGCCTTCGCTGATCGGATAGACCGACTGCACCAGGGCCTTGCCGAAGGTCCGTCTCGCCGACGACGAGCGACCGATCGTGATCCTGGAGCGCACCGCTGACGATCTCCGAGGCGCTGGCGCTGCCGCGGGTGACGAGCATGACCATCGGCAGGTGCGTGTACTGGCTGTCCTCGGTGGCGCGGTATTCCTGGTTGGCGTTCGGGACGCGGCCGCGCGTGTAGACGATCATCGTCGCCGCGCGGCAGGAAGCGGTTCGAAATGCGGATCGCCTGATCGAGCGCGCCGCCGGGATTCTCGCGCAGATCGAAGACCAGCCGTTTCATGCCGCTCGCCGAGAGCCGCTGGAGCGCGTCGCCCATTTCGCGGTCGGACGTCTCGGTGAACTGATCGAGCTTGATGTAGCCGGTTTCCTTGTCGATCATGAACGACGCGCGCACCGTCGTGATGTTCACTTCGTCGCGCTGTACGTCCATGTCCAGCAGGCCGTCGTATCCGGCGCGCTTGATCGAGATGTTGACGGTCGTCCCCTTCGGACCCTTCAGCTTCTTGACCGCCTGGTCGCTCGTCCACCCCTTGGCATCCTGCCCGCCGATGCGGGCGATGACGTCGACGCGGCGCAGCCCGGCCTTGTAGGCGGGCGATCCTTCGAAAATCGACTGGACGGTGATGTCGCCGTCGATCACCTGGATGGTGATACCGAGACCGTAGTAGTGCCCTTCCTGGCGCTCCCGCATCTGCGCGTAGGCCTTGGGATCGAAGAAGCTCGAGTGCGGATCGAGCGTGTGCAGCATGCCGTCGATCGCGCCGTAGACGAGGCGGTCCGACGGCAGGTCGTCCACGTACTCGCGGCTGACGGCGTCCAGGGCGGCATTGAACACCCGGTACTGCTGCGACACTTCGTCCTGGCGGGCGAGCGCGCTGCTTCCGAAGAAGCCGCCGGCCAGAGCAGCGAGCAGCACGGCAAGCACCGCGGCGGGCAGAAAGCGGGGAGTGCGCATGATCGCATCGTAGCAGACCAAGTGCCGGCCCGGCAACGACTTCGGGGCGCCCTGCGGTGGGGTCGCCTTGACCCCGCCGGGCCGGGTTCCTATAATGAAGTCAGGCGGCATACACTGCCGTCGTCCATCGTCAACTGTCAGCCCTCTCAAGGATTCTCACATGCTGGGTTCTATCGGGATGCCCGAGCTGATCATCATCTTCGTGATCGCTCTGATTATCTTCGGGCCCCGAAAGCTGCCGGAGCTCGGCCGGTCTCTCGGGAAGAGCATCAACGAATTCAAGCGCGCGTCGAACGAATTGCGGAACACTCTCGACGAGGAGATCCGGGTGGAGGAAACGCGCAGCACCGAACGCCAGCGCGTCTCCGAACCGGCGGCTCCCGCGGCTCGTCCGTACGTCGCTGAAGAGCACAGCGTGCCCCGTCAGACCGGCGAGGTGTAGCTCCTTTCATGGCCCTCGTGCCGTTTCCGGGCGCAGCTGCGCCCGACGATGATCCACACATTCATCTCACCGACCCCGACGTCTTCGAAGACGCCGGGGCGAAGATGTCGTTCCTGGACCACCTCGATGAGCTGCGCAAGCGGCTGATCAACTGCGTGCTCGCCCTGGTCCTCGGCTGCGTCATCGCCTTCATCTTCATCAACCGCATCTTCAGCTTCGTCATGCTGCCGCTGCAGCAGATGCTCCCCGAAGGGGGTCGCCTCATCTATACCCAGGGGGGCGAGGCGTTCATGCTCTACGTGAAGATCGGAGCGCTCGCCGGGCTCGTCATCGCGATCCCGCTGATCCTCAGCCAGCTCTGGCTGTTCATCGCGCCGGGCCTCTATTCGCACGAGAAGAAGTTCGCGATTCCCTTCGTGCTCTTCTCGACCGTCTTCTTCCTGATGGGCGCCCTCTTCTCCCACTACGTCGCCTTCCCGTGGACCTGGAAGTTCTTCATCAGCTTCGAAACGCCGTACATGCAGTTCATGCCGAAGATTTCGGAGGCATTCTCGCTGTACGTCACGATGCTGCTGGGGTTCGGGCTGATCTTCCAGATGCCCACGATCGTTCTTTTTCTGGCGCGGATGGGCGTCGTCACCGCCGGATTCCTGCTGCGGTATACGAAATACGCCATCCTCGTCATCTTCATCGTCGCGGCCGTCATCAGCCCGGGCACGGACGTGGTGTCGCAGTTGATGATGGCGATCCCGATGCTGGCGCTCTACGCCGTCAGCATCCTGGTCGCGTGGTTGTTCGGCAAGAAAAAAGCCGTCTGAAATCAACAGGTTACGGATGACCTGCGCATCAGCCGGCGTTGACGCGGCGGTTCGAAAGCCCTACACTGGGCAAGGATGAGCCGGCCATTTTTTGTGCCCGGCTTTAGAAGAGGTCAGAGGATTCTGCGATGGTGATGACAACGTTCTCGAGGGCGCTCCGGCTATCCATGGCGTTCGCCGCTCTGGCGGCTCCCGTGATGGCACAGGCCACCGCGGCCCCGGCGGCGGAGCCGACGCGGATGGCGACGCCGGCCGAGGGGCAGGAGACGCGTCCGGCGACGACGACGTTTGCGGGGGACACGGGGCTGTGGTTCGTGCCGACCGGCGAAGTGCTGCCGGCGAAGCGGTTCTCGGTGAGCGCGTATCGGGTGAACTTCGATCGCGACCAGGGCTTCACGGACATCTCGAACTGGCCGGTGACGGTCGGGGTCGGCCTCGGCGGCCGCGCCGAAGTGTTCGGGGCGTGGGAAGTGGTGCGGCGGATTGACCGCGACGTGCGGCCGATCTTCGTCGCCGGCCAGCGGCGCGCCGGCGGCGTGGTGAACGAATATCCGTTCGTCCGGCAGGGCTGGTCGGACAACCAGCTGGGGGACCTGACGCTCGGCGCGAAGGTCAACCTGCTGTCGGAAGGGCGGCGGCAGCCGGTGGCGCTGGCGCTGCGCGGCCAGGTGAAGCTGCCGACGGCGAAAGACGACGCCGAAGGGGTCGGGACCGGCAAGGCGGATTTCGCGGTGGACGCGATCCTGAGCAAGGAGCTGGCGCAGCGGGTCGAGCTCTCGGGGTATGCGGGCTACATCGTGCGCGGCGACCCGTCGGGGGTCGACCTGAGCAACGGGCTGCGCTGGGGCGTCGGCGCGGGGCTGCCGTCGCGGGCGCACCTGCGGCTGACGGCGGAGCTGCACGGCGAGCGCTACGCGACCAACACGGTGACGCTGACCTCGCCGCTCATCGGCCAGGACGGCAGCATCTCGGGGCTGGTGACGGACCTGAACTCGCCGGTCAACGCGTCGCTCGGGCTGACGTGGCAGGGGGCGGGCGGCCTCTTCGCGGGCGCCGGGATCAACTGGAACCTGCACATGGACAGCCGCGATCAGTTCTTCTCGACCTTCGAGAACCGGACCGGGGACTCGAGCGGGTTCCAGGTGCGGGTCGGCTACCACCCGGGGGTCCGGGTGTATGTGGCGCCGGCGCCGCCGCCGCCCCCGCCGCCGCCCGCTCCGGCGCCGCAGCACACGCTGTCGGTGACGGCGCAGTGCGAGCCGTGCACGGTGGAGGTCGGGAAGGTCGCGACGGTGACGGCGACGGCGCTCGACTCGATCGGCTGTGCGGTCGGGTATCAGTGGAGCGCGCCGGCGGGGACCTTCACGACGGCGACGGGGCGGCAGACGCCGTGGACGGCGCCGCAGCAGGAAGGGACCGTGCCGGTGACGGTGACGGTGACCTGCCCGTCGGACAACAAGACGGCGAGCGCGACGGTCAACATCCAGGTGATCAAGCCGGCGGTGCGGGAGTTCACGTTCGAGGACGTGCACTTCGACTTCGACCGGTATTCGCTGCGGCCGGAAGCGACCCGGGCGCTCGACGAGGCGATTGCCTCGCTGCAGCAGAATCCGGAGCTGCGGCTGGAGATTGAAGGGCACACCTGCAACATCGGCACGGCGGAATACAACCTGGCGCTCGGCGAGCGGCGGGCGACCGCGGTGCGCGACTATCTGGCGAGCCGGGGCATCGGCGCCGACCGGCTGCGCACGGTCAGCTACGGCGAAGAGCGGCCCAAGCACGACAACGCGCGCGAGGAGACCCGGCGCCTCAACCGCCGCGCCGCCCTCGTCGTCCGCGTAACGCGATAGCGGCACGTCCGGCTGGCCGGCCACCGGTCAGCGGCGGCGCTCGGAATCAACCGTCCGGAAGGGCCGGCGCCCATCGCGCCGGCCCTTTTCCATAGCGGCGCCGCCAGGAGGCGGCGCCGAACGAATCTGCTATTCTCACAGCCAAAATGGTCATCAAGGCGTCGGCCGCTTCCGAGATTCGCCAGCTCGTCGAAGCACTCGGTGGCGCCGACGACGTCAGGCGCGAGGCCGCGATCGCGCGTCTGGGCATCATCGGGCCGCGGGCGGTCGATCATCTGCTGACGGCCTACCGGGCGGCGGCGAGCCGGGACATGAAACTGGCCGTGCTGCGCGCGCTGGAGGTGGCCGCCGATGGCCGGACGGTTCTGGTTGCGCGCGACGCGCTCCGTGACGGCGGCGACCTGGCGTGCGCCGCGGTCGCGGCGCTCGGCGCGCTGCTCGAGGCAGCGCGCCCGCCGGCCGCCGCCGAGGCCCTCGACCTGCTCGTCGAGGCGGCGTTGAACCGGGCCGCGGAACGGCGCCTGCGCCTGGCGGCGTTCCAGGCGATTCAGCACCTCCCCCAGATCGGCGCGCGGATCGCGGCGGCCCTGCGCGACGATCCGGACACCGTGCTGACGGCGGCGGCAGACGACGTGCGACGCGATCGGGCGATCGCCGATGCCGCCTGGCAGGACGCGCTCGAGGGACGGCTGCCCGAGGACGCCGCGGCGCTGCGGACGCTGATCTCCGGCAGAGGCCCGGGCGCTCCGTTGACGGCGTTACAGGATCTGGTCGATGCGGTGCGGGCGCGAGAGGGGTCGCTTCCCGAGGGCGCCAGGCGCGACGCCTGGCGCGCGGCGCGCGGCGCGCTCCATCAGGCCCTGGCGCTCCGCGGCAGCCGCGTCGCGGTCTACGACCTCCGGGAGACCTTCGAGCAGGCGCGCGGCCCGCTGCCGGTGTCGTTTCTCACCGCGCTGCACGTGGTCGGGGACGAATCGTGTCTCGAGCCGCTGGCCGCCGCCTGGGCGCGGACCAGCCCGGACGACGCGCGCTGGCGGCAGCAGCTCGGCGCGGCGTTTCGCGCCATCACGCGGCGGGAGAAGGTGACGAAGCGCCACGCCGCCTTCAAGCGGATCGCGTTGCGGTGGCCCGGCGCGGCCGCCGGCCTGACCGAACCCTAGACCACTAGTACCGATTTCGCGAACCAGGCTTCGGCGCTCGCCGGCCGCCCGCACCGGACGCACGGACCCGGCTCTCCCGGGGCCGCGCCGGTGTCGCCGAGCGGAATGTTCCTGAGCGTGGCCTGCGTGTCGGTCTTGATCTGGGCTTCGCACTCCGCCTCGCCGCACCACGACGCAATCAGGAAGCCGGGCCGCCCCTCCATCGCCGCCCTGAATTCGTCGTAGGTGTGGACGCGCGTGGTGTGCGACTCGCGGAACGCCACCGCCCGCGCAAACAGCGCCTGCTGGATCTGATCGAGGAGCGCACCGACCGCACCGGCGAGACCGTCCATCGGCGTCGGCAGCTTCTCCCGGGTGTCGCGCCGGACGAGCATGACCTGCGCCTTCTCGATGTCCTTCGGGCCGATCTCGAGCCGCAGCGGCACGCCGCGCATCTCCCATTCGGCGTACTTCCATCCCGGGCTGTATTCGTCGCGGTCGTCGAGGGTGACGCGCACCCCGGCGGCGACGAGCGCCGCCTGGAGCTCGCGCGCCCGCGGCAGGACGGTCTCCTGCCAGTTGCCGCGCGGAATCGGCACGATCACGACCTGATACGGGGCGATCCGCGGCGGCAGGATCAGTCCGCTGTCGTCGCCGTGGGTCATGATCAGCCCGCCGATGAGCCGCGTCGACACGCCCCACGAGGTCGTCCACGCGTGCTGCACCGTCTTGTCGCGTCCCTGGAACTGGATCTCGAACGCCTTGGCGAAGTTCTGGCCGAGGTTGTGCGACGTCCCGGCCTGCAGCGCGCGGCCGTCGCCCATCAGGGCTTCGATCGAGAACGTCCGCGACGCACCGGCGAACTTCTCGCTCTCGCTCTTCTGGCCGGCGATGACCGGCATGGCAAGCTCGGTCTCGACGAACTCCTTGTAGAGCGCGAGGATCTTCATCGTCTCGTCCTGCGCCTCGGCCGCGGTCTCGTGCGCGGTGTGCCCTTCCTGCCACAGGAACTCGGTCGTGCGCAGGAACGGCCGGGTGACTTTCTCCCAGCGCACCACGTTCGCCCACTGGTTGATGAGCACCGGCAGGTCGCGCCACGACTTGATCCATTTCGCGTACATCGTGCCGATGATGGCCTCGGAGGTCGGCCTGATCGCCAGCCGCTCTTCGAGATCCTCGTCGCCGCCGCGCGTCACCCACGCGACCTGGGGGGAAAAGCCCTCGACGTGCTCGGCCTCACGGGTCAGCAGCTTCTCGGGGATGAACAGCGGGAAGTAGGCGTTGACGTGGCCGGTGGCCTTGAACCGCCGGTCGAGCCCCTGCTGAATCAGCTCCCAGATGGCGTATCCGTAGGGGCGAATCGCCATGCAGCCCTTGACAGGGGTGTAGTCGGCCAGCTCCGCCTTCCGGACGACGTCCAGATACCAGCGCGAGAAGTCCTCCGACTGCGGCGTGATTTCGGTCACGAGCGCGTCCTTCTTCGGCGGCTGCCCTCCGCCGCTGTCCTGACCGCCGCCCTTGCCGCCGCCCTTGCGTGTCTGCCCCTGCCCGACCGTCTGCTCCGACATTACGTTGAAACCTCTTTCGTCACGACGGCCGGCCTGGATGGTTTTCGAACGCGGCCGGCTCGCGCTGTTCTGGAATGCGCCGTTTCCAGTGTATATCGTCGCGCTCGGGGAAGTCGGCGCGGTAGTGCCCGCCGCGGCTCTCCTCGCGGCGCAGCGCCGCCCGCGCAATCAGGCGCCCGACGGTGACGATACTGGCGCGCCGCCAGTCTTCCGGATCGAGCGCGGCGCCGCTGCGAATCCGGGCGTCGAGCGCCGTCCAGGCCGTCTCGAGCACCCCGAGCGCCCGCTCGAGCCCGGTGCGATCCCGGAACAGCCCGACGTCGCGCCACATCAGCGCCTGAATGGCGGCGGCATCGATCGATTCGCCCGTGACGCGTCGGACGTTATCGACGCCCCCGCCGGAATGCGGCGGAGCCTCATCGAACCGCGCAGAACCCTGCGCAACCCCGTCGAACCCGAACCCCGCAGAACCGAACCCCGTAGAACCGAACCCCGTAGAACCAGCGACCCTGGGAACCCCGTAGAACCCAATGGAGCCCTGGAGAACCCCGTAGAACCCAGCGGAGCCCTGGAGAACCCCGTAGAACCCATGGAGGAGCGCATGGCGATCGCGGCGCGGGCGCCGAACACGAGCCCTTCGAGCAGCGAGTTGCTCGCCAGCCGGTTGGCGCCGTGCACGCCGGTGCACGCGACTTCCCCGGCGGCGAACAATCCCGGCAGCGTGGTGCGGCCGTCGATGTCCGACATCACGCCGCCCATCACGTAATGCGCGGCGGGGCCGATCGGAATCCGATCGCGCGCCAGATCCAGGCCGGCGCGCCGGCAGGCGTCGGAGATCAGCGGAAAGCGCTCGTGCACGAAGTCCGGATCGAGCGTCTCCAGCGACAGGAAGATCGGCCCGCCGGTCCGCTCCTCTTCGCGGACGATCGCCCGGGACACGCGGTCGCGGGAAGCCAGATCCGCCGCCGGCTCGTAGCGCGACATGAATGCCTCGCCCTGGACGTTCAGCAGCCGCGCGCCCTCGCCGCGCAGCGCCTCCGACAGCAGGAAGCGCGGCTGCCCCGGCACCTTCAGCGCGGTCGGATGAAACTGGACGAATTCGAGATCGACGACCGCCGCGCCGGCCCGATACGCCATCGCCACGCCGTCACCGGTCGCCACGGAGGGATTGGTGGTTTCGCTGTAGACCTGGCCGGCGCCGCCGGTTGCCAGCAGCACCTGGGGGGCGCGCGCGATCGCGAGGGCGCCGTCCTCATCGAGGAAGCGGACGCCGTCGCAGCCGCCGTCGGCGACCACCAGATCGACCACCCGCGCATGCGCGTGCGTCGTCACGCCCGCGAGGCCGGCGGCACGCTCCCAGAGCAGCCGGCCGATTTCCCGGCCGGTCGCGTCGTGGGCGTGGAGGACGCGGCGCGCGCTGTGCGCGCCTTCGATCGCCAATGCCGGCTCGCCGTCGGCGCCGCGATCGAACCGGGCCCCCCACGCCATCAACTCCCGAACGTAGCGCGGCCCGTCCTCGACGAGCACGCGCACCGCCTGCTCGTCGCACAGGCCGTCGCCGGCCGCCATCGTGTCGGCGGCGTGGAGCGCCGGCGAATCGCCCGGCGCCACCGCCGCGGCGATGCCGCCCTGCGCGTAGCCGGTATTCCCCTCCCGGGGCTCCGCCTTGGTGAGAATCAGCACGTCGCCGGCGCCGGCGAGCTCGGCAGCCGCGCGCAGCGCGGCGATGCCGCTTCCGACGATGATGAAATCCGCGCGAAGCTCCACGCCCGTTGCTGCTATCCTACCATCGCGACCACCATGAACCTTGCTGCGGCCCCCTCGCCGGTCCACCTGAACGTCCGCACGTCATCGGGTCAGTACGGCATCGAGATTGCCGCCGGCGCGGCGCGGCGCATCGCTGCACGGCTCGATGCCTCGGACCTGCCGCGGCGGCGCTTCATCGTCTCGTCCCAGACCGTCTGGCGCTTCCACGGCGAGCGCCTCCAGGGCCTGACGCCCGACGATCCCATCCTCCTGCCCGACGGCGAGCGGTTCAAGCACGTCGGGACGGTCGGACGCATCTACGACGCGCTGATCCGGGCGGGCGCCGACCGCCTGAGCACGATCGTCGCCGTCGGCGGCGGCGTCACCGGCGACATCGCCGGGTTCGCCGCCGCGACGTTCCTGCGCGGCATCCCGATCGTCCAGGTGCCGACGACGCTGCTGGCGCAGGTCGACAGCTCGGTCGGCGGCAAGGTCGGCGTCAACCATCCGCTGGGCAAGAATCTGATCGGCGCCTTCTATCCCCCGGCCGCCGTCGTCATCGACCCCGACCTGCTGGCGACGCTGCCGCGGCGTGAGTTCCGCGCCGGCCTCTACGAAGTCGTGAAGTACGGCGTCATCGCCAGCCGGCCGCTGTTCGACCGGACCGCGGCGGGTCTGAAGGCGCTGTTTGCGAGGGATGCCGCCGCGCTGCTGCCGGTGATTGCCGAGTCCTGCCGGATCAAGGCGTCGATTGTCGAGCAGGACGAGCGGGAGTCCGGGGTGCGGCGGACGCTGAACTTCGGACACACCGCCGGACACGCGCTCGAAGCGGTGACGAAGTACCGGCAGATTCCGCCACGGCGAGGCGGTCGGCTACGGAATGCTGGTGGCGGCGGCCCTGGCCGCCGCGCGGGGCGTGATGCCGGACGCGGATCGGACGGCGCTGACGGCGCTGATCACCAAGATGGGACCGCTGCCGCCGGTCGGCGATCTCTCGGCCGCCGACGTCATCGCCGCGACGCGGCGCGACAAGAAAGTGCTCGCCGGCCGGCTGCACTTCGTGCTGCCGGGGCCAATCGGCTCGACCGAGACGGTCACCGACGTTACGCCGGAGGAGCTGACGCAGGCGCTCGTCGCGATCGGTCTGGCGCCGTGACTATTCGAGGCGGTACTCCTTCAGCTTCGCGATCAGGGTCTTGTAGCTGACCTGCAGCAGCTCCGCGGCCCGGCCGCGGTTCCCCTCGGCCTCGCGCAGCGTCTCCTCGATTTTCAACTTTTCCACGCCGGCGACGGCGCGGCGGGTGACGTCGCCAAGCGTGCCGCTGAGGTCGACGTGGGCCCATGCGATCGACGGCGTCGGCAGCCGTCGGCTGATCGACGAAAGACAGATTCAAGTGCCGCGGCAGGATCGAGTCGCCGTCGGCGAGAATCACGGCGCGCTCGATACAGTTCTGGAGCTCGCGGACGTTGCCGGGCCATCGGTACGACTGGAGCTGCTCGATCGCCGCCGGCGAGAGCGTCAGGCGCGGCTTGTTCAGGTCGCGGCAGAAGCGATCGACGAACGAGAGCGCCAGCAGCGAGATGTCCGAGCCGCGGTCGCGCAGCGGCGGCACGGTGATCGGAAAGACCGAGAGCCGGAAATAGAGATCCTCGCGGAAGCGCCGCGCCGCCACCGCCGCCTTCAGTCCTTTGTTGGTCGCCGCCACCAGCCGGACGTCGACGCTGACGAGGGCGGTCCCGCCGACGCGCTCGAACCGTCGCTCTTCGAGGGCGCGCAGAATCTTCGCCTGCAGCGACATCGGCAGGTCGCCAATCTCGTCGAGGAAGAGCGTGCCGCGGTGGGCCATCTCGAACTTGCCCAGCTTGCGCGCGCCGGCGCCCGTAAACGCCCCTTTCTCATAGCCGAAGAGCTCGGTCTCGAGCAGGTTCTCCGGAATGGCGGCGCAGTTGATCGCCACGAATGGTGCTTCGGCCCGCGGACTGAGGGCGTGGAGCGAACGGGCGAAGAGCTCCTTGCCGGTGCCGCTCTCCCCCTCGACGAGCACGGTCGTGTCGGTCGCGGCGGCGCGCTGCAGCGCAGCAAACACCTTGCGAAGCGACGGGTCGTCGCCGATCAGCTTGGGCGCGCCGCGCCGCACCGCCAGCTCCTCCTTCATCAGGAGGTTCTCGGTCACCAGCCGGCGCTGTTCGAGCGCCCGGCCGACGAGCAGCAGCAGGTGATCGGGATCGACCGGCTTGGCCAGGAAATCGAGCGCCCCTTCTTTCATCGCCGTGACGGCGTCCTCGATACTGCCGTAGGCGGTCATCACGATCACGGGGACGTCGGCGTCGATCTCCTTCGAGGCGCGCAGCACGCCGAACCCGTCCCCCTCGGGCAGCCGCAGGTCTGACAGCACCAGCGCGGGTTGCGTTTCCTGGAGCAGCTTGACGGCCTCCGGCTGGTCGCGGGCCTCGACCACGCCGTGCCCCTGGCGCTCGAGCGCGTGGCGCAGCATCGCGCGCAGGGAATCCTTGTCCTCGACCAGCAGGATCTGCGCGGGAGCGGGCGTCCGCGACGAGGCGCTCAGCGGACCACACCCCGGGAAGGACGATTCAGCATGGGCAGCAGTCTAACAGTTGTTACCGGCACCTGGCTCGGCAGCGGTTCCGCCGGCACAGGCGCAGCGCGCGACGACGGAGTGACGGAGCGACGCGGAGGAATCGCAACGCTTGCATCGCGGACCACACGGATTGCACGGATCTTCACGGAGGATCCCGCCGTGACTGCAGGCTGGCCGCCGCCGGAGTGTGCGGCTCAGCGCACCTCGCGCCAGGACAAGATCCGGACCTCGCGCCGCTCCGGCGGCGGCGGAGCCGCCGGATCCACGACCGTACCGGGAGCGGTCTGCAGCGCCAGGACCGCCTCGACCGTACGATGCGCGCCGGTCGAGCCGAACGCTTCGGCCCTGACCAGCACAATCCGATTGGAGTCCCGCTCGGGATCGCCATCGCGCTCGTCGCCGTCGTCCGCGATCCAGACAACGAGATAGGCCGGCGGGACGATCAACCCGGGAAGCAGGTCGGCATACGGCGCGCGCCCGTAGAGATGCCACACCGGACGATTCGGGCTGGCGCCGTAGCGCGCGTCTGAATCCGCCTGCAGCGCGGCCTGCAGGCGTGCCACCGCGATCGCCGACCCGTCCGGGGCCCTGGGCGAGGCCGTGCCGTCGTGGAGCCGGAGCGACGCCGCGCCTCCAGGCAGGCCACCCCAGTCGGCAGCCCGAAGTTCGGCGATCGTCTCTTCGAGCGCGGCATCGGCGGCGTAGAGGGCCTGCTGCGCTGCTCCGTAGTTCGCGCTCGCCAGGCCGTTCGACATGACGACAAGGACGATGGCGGCCGCCAGCGTGGCCACCAGCGTCGTGACGATGAGGACGGTCACGAGGGCGGTGCCGCGCTCCCGCTGGTGCGGCGTGCCCCCCCTCATCGCAGCGCCGTATTGCCCATGTTGCGTGGTGTGACGCTGAACGTGAACGCGACGTCGGGCACGTACCGGTCAGGCGCGCGCGAGGTGCCGGGATTGGCAAAAGCCGGCCCCGGCCCCCGGAACTCGTCTCCTTCCGCTTCGAGCCGCAGCGACACCTCGATGCGCCGCACGCGCAGCAGGTCGGCGTCGAAGCGGCCCGCGGCGCCGCCGCACGACAATCCGTCCGTCAGTTGCGCGGACGCCAGCCGGACGAGCCCCGTTCCACCGAGGTCCTCGAGCAGCGGCACGGCCGGATCGCCCGCGGCATACGCGCAATTGGCGCTCCCCGGCGGCGGCGGGGTGGCGCTCCACGGCGACGGGTCGGCGTCGTACGCGAACCGCACGTCCACGACGTGGTCGACGAGCGGCACATCGCTGCGGTCGCCGTCGTAGACCATCAGCCGCCGGCCCGGACGATCCAGGTAATACACCCGCTGCACGAGGGAGACGACGCGGGCGCCGGCGGCATAGGCGCGCGACAGCAGCGGCGCCGGCACAATCACGCCGAGCGCCGGATCGGTCGACAGGATCGTGAAGACATCGTGCGTCCCGGCCGCGTCTCCCGGGCTGTAGACCAGGACCCGGTCGCCCGGGCGAAACCCGCACAGGCCGCCGGCCGCGCATCCGGGCGCGGCGGCGTCGACCACGAGCGGGTCCGCCGCGGTCGCCATCCCGCGCGCCAGCGCGGTCTGCACGCCGTCGCGCGGCACGTAGACCAGCGAGATGCGGTCCGAGTACGCGGTCAGGTCCGGGTCGGCTCCGGTGCGGCCGGGACCAGCCGGCAGCACCGGAGCGAAGGCGTCGATGAGCGGCCCGGCTGCGGGGCCGGACGACGGCCCGGCACCCGCCGCGAGCAGGTCCCGCCGCAGCGCCTCGACCGCGACCCGCAGCCGCTGCTGCAGATCCGCCGCTTCTCCGGCCACACTCACCGAGGTCTGCGCGGTCGCCGCCAAACGCAACACCACGGCCAGCACGGTGCAGACGATGGCGGCCGAGAGCAGCATCTCGACGAGCATGTAGCCACGCGGCGCAGACCGGGGCGGCGGAATCCGCACTGCCTCGCCCTCGCACCCGCCGCGGCGCGGCGAAACAGCGCCTGACTGGCGTGCCGACGGGATCGAGATCACGGACGCCTCGCTCTGAGGGAGACGAGGCGGGTGTCGCCGCCGGCCGTGGCCAGCACCCGGACCTGCAGCACCAGCAGGTCGTCCGGGTCCGACTCGAACGGCGCCACCGCCCAGCGGCGGATGTAGGCCGCCTCGTCGCGCCTGCCGACGCGGGCCCCGCCGGGACCCAGATAGTCGACGTAGAACGGCACGTCGCGGTCGAGCGACCCCTCCGGCGCCCGCTGCAGCCCGGTGCCGCCGCCGGCCGGCGGGTCGGCGGCAAGGTCGGTGGAGACATCGGCGACGGGATCGCCCCCCGGCGCATGTGCAAAGGTGAGCGACCGCAGCTGCTCCATCTTCTGCGCGGCGAGCACCGCACCGAGCGTCTGGACGCGAGCCACCTGGCTGGCGCGGGTCGAGAGCGCGAAGACCTGCGCCACCCCGGCCGCCAGCGCGGCGAGCAGGCCGGCGACGATCAACGTCTCGATCAGGCTGAAGCCGGCCTGGGTTGCGACCCCCTCCCCCAACTTTCGCACGCGGTCAGGAGGTGCAACACCCTGGCCGCCGCACCGGTCGGCGAACTTCCCAGGGAAATCTCCGGGGTGGCGCCGATGACGCCTGCGCCATGGCAGAAACAGCATCCGTCAACCCGTCCCCAAATGGCAGGAACTGCGAACGCTCAGCGCGGCAGGCAGGTCAGCCGCCGCGCCGCTCCTCCGTCGTCCGCCTCGAACAGCTGCGCCAGCGCCCCCGCCAGCGATCCCACGTCCAGCCGGCCCGCCTCGAGACGGGGCACGCGCGCCGCATCGAAGGAATCCGCCACCGCCAGCGCGTCGCACGAGACGCTCCATGAAAATGCCGGTCTCGCCGTCGCCGCGATCGTCCGGTTCAGGGCCCCGTAGGGATAGGCGAAGCCACGGACGAAACGCTCCGTGATCGCCTCGAGGGCGGCGCGGCTGTCAACCATCTCCCGGCGCCAGACATCGGGCGGCTGATCCTCGAGGCAAAGATGGTTGACGGTGTGGGCGCCAATCGAGAATCCCGGAAGCCGCGACAGCTGGCGGATTTCATCCGCCAGCATCGGGCGCCGCGAGGTCACGCCCCCGGCCACTCCGCTCCAGGCGTGCAGCGCCGACATGAGGCGGTCGCGCTGGTCAATCCCGGCGTGAACCAGCGCCTCGTGCAGACGGGTGCGCGCCGCGTCTCGCTGCTGCCGGCGTGGCAGTCGGCAGCACCCACGGCCCGCCATCGAGGGTCATCTCGAACGACGCCGGTACGGCGCCGTCTCCGCACAGGATCCGCTCGAGCGCGTCCCACCAGGTACTCCCCCGGCGCGTCGAGCCACCGTGTCGTACAGAAGAACATCGCCGGCATGCCGTAGTTCGACAGCAGCGGCGCCGCCGCGGTCAGATTGTCGAGATAGCCGTCGTCGAAGGTCAGGGCGACCGGACGCTCCGGGAGCTGTTCGGGCGGCGTTCGCAGCAGGGCGTCGAGCGGCATCACGCTGCAGGTGTCGCGAACGTGCTCCAGCTGACGCGCCAGTTCCGCCGGCGCGATCGCCAGCCCGTGGACGTCGGGCTCCGCCGACACCCGGTGATAGAGCAGCACCACCCCCCGCGGCCGGACCCGAACGGGATGTTCGCTCTTCCGGGCCCGGATCCCGGTGATCGCCGGGAAGTAGGGATCGCCGACGTCGTATTCCTGGTCGGTGAGCTCCTCGGCGGCCAGGCCATGCAGGAACGCGGTCGTGGTCAGGACGTTGCCGAAGACGTCGCAGGAGGTCTGCGATGGCGCGAAGCTGTCCTCGACCAGCCGCCGCGCCCCGGCCGGCGTCATCCGCCAGAAGTCTCCCTCGCGGCCGTACTCGAGACAGACGCGGCTGGCGGCGGGAAACGTCGCCAGCAGCACTCCGCCCGGACGCAGCATCCGGCGGCACTCGCCAAGCGCCGCCGGCATGTCGTCGAGGACGTGCAGGGTCTGCGTCAGGATGATGCAGTCGAAACGCGCCGCCTCGATCCCTGGCGCACAGCGCAGGTCGGCGAGCACCGTCGCCCGGGTGTTCGCGGCGTCGATATCGAGCACGTCGGACGTGTCGACCCGCGGACCGCCGAAGGCGCGGGTGAAGTCGTCTTCCTGAATTTCCAGGACCGCGCCGCGGACATCGGAGGAATGGGCGGCGAGGAAGCTCTCGATGTAGCGGCGATCGACCGGCGTCCCGCGATCGTAGCCCCAGTCGCGGCTCAGCGGATCGACCCGGCGCAAATCCCCCCAGTCGAGCGCCGCCGCCCCGTGGTGCTCGAGATACGCGCGGTGGTGCGCGGCCGCCGCGCGCATCTGGTCGAGCGCCGCGAGATCGGCGTCGCGGCGGGCAAGGAGCTGTCGATGCATCTCGCGGGTGCGGCCGAAGCCGACCTCCCGCTCGACGAGCGCCGCCCGCATGTGCGCGGCCACGGCCCCCTCGTGGCGCCCCAGCACCTCGCGCAGCAGCCGCAGGTGCTCATCGTCGTCGCGATCCCGGCGGCCGGCCGACGCGGCCTCGCGCGTGACGAGCGGCCCGGGCAGATGGCGGAGGATCCGGCCGGTCAGCGCCAGCCGCAGCCAGAACTCGTATTCGACGAGTCCGTCGAGGCGCTCGTCGAACCGGACGTCCTGCCAGGCGGCGCGCCGGCAGACGAAGACCGGCGGGGTGCGGGCAGGATCGGCGAGCAGCGCCGACGCGTCGAGGGCGGGCGGACCCCACTCGGCGACGTCTTCGTCTTCCGGACCGACGAGGCGCACGCCTGGAGCCAGCGCCGCGACGGCCTGTTCTCCGGCGAAGGCGGCCGCACTGCGCTGGAACAGCGCCGGCGCGGGCAGGAACCCTTCACCGATGACCGCGACGAAGGCTGCCTCCGTCTCCCTGACCGCGGCGTTCATCGCCGCCCCCGGCGACACGCCGGCCGCGAACGTCCTGGCGCCGAGGCGGGCGGCGGCCGAATCGACCAGCGGCGAGTGCCCGGGGCTCCCGATGATCGCGATCTCCGTCGCCATCCCGCGCAGCCGCGCGATCGCGTCGGCGGTCTTGAGGAACGCCGCGCCCCCCTCCGTCACCCGCAGCAGCACCGCGATCAGCGGCGTCACCGGGCCCGCCCTCCGAAGACGTCGTAGAGACGGCGGAGCGGCGCCGACAGCCGCCAGCTCCAGGAGGCGCGCAGCGCCGCCACCTCGGCCCGCAGCACCGCGGCGTCGCGCTCGACCTCGTCACGCGCGACCCGGAGCCGCCGCAGCTCGTCCTGCTGTGCGACCGCGCGCCGCACCCGCTCGGCCTTGCCGGCCGCCGCGGCCAGCTCCTCCCGGGCGCGGCGCAGCGCCGGCTCCAGGGTCGTCAGCCGGTCGCGCTCCAGATCGAACACTTCCCGCGCGAGGTGCAGCGCCTCGCGCTCCTTGGCGACGATCACGTCGGTGAGGTGCTCGCGGTAGGCGGCGTCGTGCTTCTCGAGCAGGACCTCGAGCGGGCGCCGATAGGCGGACGCGTCCAGCATCGTCCGGCTCATCGAATCGGCGCGCCGGCGATAGTAGAAGAGCACCTCCGGAATAATCGCGCCGGGCCGGCCGCTCTCGACCAGCCGCAGCCAGAAGTCCCAGTCTTCACAGCCGTGGCGCATCGCTTCGTCGTAGCCGTTGACCGCCGCGAACGCCTCGCGCCGGACCAGCGCCGCGCCGTTGACGGTGTTGCGCGCCAGCAGGGCCGGCAGGTCGCAGCGTTCCGGCGCCCAGATCCAGTGCTCGTCGCCGAACGTTTCCAGCCAGTGCGACACGAAGGCGATCTCGGGCCGCGCGTCGAGCAGGCCGAGCCCTTTTTCGAACCACGCCGGGGCCAGGCGATCGTCGGCGTCGAGGGCGCAGAAGACCGCGCCCGAGGCATGCCGCGCCGCATGATTGCGCGCCGCCGGCAGACCCCGGTTGCCGGTCCGCAGCACCGCGATCCCGGGCCGCGCCATCGCCGCCAGCACGTCGATCGTCGCCTGCTCGGTGGAGCCGTCGTCGACGATGACGATCTCGAAGTCCTGGCAGGTCTGGGCCAGCACGCTGGCGACCGCCTCTTCGATGAACGCGCCATGGTTGAAGCACGGCAGCAGGACCGAGACGCGCGGCGTCACGGCGTCGCCGCCTCGACGGCCTGATGGTCGGTCAGCATCGCCACGTACCGTTCGGCAACCGCCGGCGCGGGACCGGCCATGACGATCCGTCCGCCTTCGAGCAGCAGGGCCCGCTCGCAGAAGGCGGTGACGGTGCGCGGCTCGTGGCTGACGAGCAGCATCGAGTGGCCGGCGCGATGGAGCTCGCGGTAGCGCGCCTGGCAGCGCTCCTTGAACTCGGCATCCCCGACGGCGAAAATCTCGTCGAGAATCAGCACCTCGCGTACCGCCCTGAAGGCGACGGCGTAGGCGAGGCGGGCGGCCATGCCGCTCGAGTAGTGCCGCAGCTCGAGATGCGCGAAGCGTTCGAGGCCGGCAAACTCCAGAATCGATGCGGTCGCGGCCCGCAGCTCGCGCAGCGTCAGCCCCATGACGGTCCCGAGCAGCTCGATGTTGTCGATCGCGTCGAGGTCGGGGTTCCAGCCGACGCCGAGCTCGAGGATCGGCGTCACCTCGGCCCGGACGTCGATTCGCCCGGCATCGGCCGGATAGATGCCCGAGATGATCCGCAGCAGCGTGCTCTTGCCCGAGCCGTTGCGGCCCATCAGGCCGAGGCTCTCGCCGGGCCGCAATTCGAAGCTGACGTCGTCGAGCACCCGCAGCCGTTCGGTGGCGCGCGGCCTGAAGAAGTCCAGCGCATGTTCGCGGACGGTGTCGCGGCGCACCGACGGGATGACGAACGTCTTGGATACGCCGCGGGCCGCGATGACGGGGACCATCTCAGACGTCCTCCGCGACGCGCGGGGCGCGGACCGCATAGATCGTGCAGCCGACGGCGAGAATGGCGGCGGCTTCCGCGAAGAGCAGCAGATGCGCCAGCGCCGACGGCGCGTGCGCGTCGAGCAGCACGCTGCGGGCGAACAGGATCACGGGCGTCGGCGGCCAGATGTAGAGGTAGACGTGCAGCCGCTCGGGGAGGACGTCAATCGGATAGACGATCGGCGCCAGGAAGAATCCCGCCTGGGTGGCGACGTCCCAGACCTGGTTCAGATCCCGATAGCGCATGAAGAGAACGCTGGCCGCGAGCGAGAAGCCCGAGACGATCGCGAAAAGGTGCAGGAGGTAGATGCCGTAGAGGCCGACGGCCCACGCCGCCGGGGCGCGGCCGGTCAGGGCGAGGAAGACCAGCAGCACGACCGAGAAGAGCAGAATCGTAATCACCGCGTTCGACGCCGAGGTCAGGACGATGATCCAGGACGGAAAGCGCGCCTTGGTCAGCAGGTAGCCCTTGGCGCGGAGCGACAGCAGGCCGGTTTTCGTCGCCTCCTGGAAGAACTCGTAGAGGAACAGCCCGATGATGAGATCGAGGCGGTACTGCGCCTGCCCGGCGAAGACGTAGGAAAACACGCTCAGCAGCACGAGGAACATCGTCAGCGGCTTGAGGAGCGCCCAGACGAACCCGCCGATCGTGCCGTGGTAGCGGGTCTTGAAATCGGTCCGCACGAGGGTCCAGACCAGGCCCGCGAACCGCCCGCGCCCCTTGCGTACGTGTGTCAGAACCACTGGGATCATCGGGGGGAAACCCTGATACTATACGACCATTCCCATCGAAACCGGTCTCTGCCCTGGGGCGTGAATGTCGAGAGCGCCGCTTCGCATTCTGCACGTGGTCCCCTACTACGACGAGGCGTGGGCCTACGGCGGCATTCCGCGGGTCGCCACTGCGCTGACGCGGGGACTGGCCCGGCTCGGTCACCATGTCAGCGTCTGCACGACCGACGTGCGTGACCAGTCCGCCCGGGTCCCGGCCTCCTCCGGCTCCAGCTACGGCGTCGACGTCCGGGTCTTTCGCAACGTCTCGAACCGGCTGGCGTACCACCTGCAGTGCTTCACGCCGCTCGGTTTGCGCAGCCACCTGCGGCAGCAGGCCGGAGCCTTCGATGTCGCGCATCTGCACGCCTGTCACAACCTCGCCTCGACCATCGCCGCGGCCGCCCTGGCGCGCGCCGGCGTTCCCTACGTCATCTCTCCGAACGGCACGGCCCGGCCGATCGAGCGGCGCATCGTCGCCAAGCGGATGTTCGCCGCAACGCTGGGGCGCCGCCTGCTGACCGGCGCCGCGCGGGTGCTGGCGGTGACCGACGCGGAACGGCGCGATCTCACCGCGCTCGGCGTGCCGGAGGGCAGGGTCGCCATCGTTCCGAATCCGCTCGAGGAGGCGATCGGCGCCGGCGACGCGGAACGCTTTCGCCGCAGCCACGCGCTCGGCGCCTCTCGGCTGGTGCTGTTCCTGGGGAAACTGACCCCGCGCAAGGGGGTCGGCGATCTCATCACCGCCTTCGCGGCGCTTCGCAGCCCCGACACGACCCTCGTCGTCGCCGGCAACGACATGGGCGCCGGCGCCGCCATCGGCGCCCTCATCTCCCGCCTCCGCCTCGATCTTCGCGTCGTTCGCACCGGACTGCTGACCGGCGGCCAGCGCCTCGATGCGCTGCGCGCCGCCGAGGTCGTCGTCTATCCATCGCGCGACGAGATCTTCGGCCTCGTGCCGCTCGAGGCGCTCTCCTGCGGCCGCCCGGTCGTGGTCTGCGGCGACAGCGGCTGCGGTGAAGTCATCCGCTCCGTGGGCGGGGGCCTGATCGTGCCGCCGGCCGACCCGCCGGCGCTGGCGCAGGCGATCGCGGCGATCCTGGCCGACGCGCCGCGGTGGCGCGCGCTCGCGGCCGAGGCCGGCATGCGCGCGCGCCGGCGCTTCGCGACCGACGTCGTCTGCGGCATCCTCGAACGGCTCTATCTGGACGTCCTCGCCGGCGACGGCTTCGATGCCTTCCCGAGGTCGGCGTGAATCCGGCGACGGTCGGCGTCTCCTTCGTCATTCCGGTCCTGAACGGCCGGCGCACGCTGCGCGCCGCCCTCGACGCCGTGACGGCGCAGCGCGACGGACGGCCCTTCGAAGTGATCGTCGTCGACGACGGCAGCCGCGATGGGGCGCTGCGCTGGCTGCGCGAGCTGGCGCGGGACGGCGTGATCCGGCTGCTGGCCGGGCCGGCCCGAGGTCCGTCGGCGGCGATCAACGCCGGCGTCCGCGAAGCCCTCCACCCGGTCGTCTGCCAGATTGACCAGGACGTCATCCTGCATGCCGGCTGGCTGGCCGCGGTGCTCGACGGGCTGGCGGCCCCCGACGTCGCCGCCGCACAGGGGCACTACGTCACCCGCCCGGGGGCCGGCCTCTGGGCGCGGGTGATGGGTCTGGACCTCGAACAGCGGTACGCCGCGATGCCGCAGCCCTGCGTGGATCACGTCTGCACCGGCAACGTCGCCTACCGGGCCAGCGCCCTGCGGGACGTTGGCCTGCTGGACGAACAGCTCGGCTACGGCGGCGACAACGACCTGAGCTATCGGCTCGCCGCCCGGGGCCACCGCCTCGTCTACTGCCCCGCGGCGCGCAGCACACACCACTGGCGCGAAGGGCTGCCCGACTATCTCCGGCAGCAGTTCGGGGTCGGCTACGGCCGTCTCGATCTCGTCGCCCGCTATCCGCGGCGCGCCCGCGGCGACGACGTGTCAGGCGCGCTGATGATGGCCCACGCGCCGATCACGCTGGCCGCCTGGCTGGGGGCGGCCGTGGCCGGCGGCGCCGCGCTGGCTGGCCGGTCGTGGCCGCTTCCCGCCGCGGCGGCGGCGCTGGCGATGGCGGTTCTCGCGGTCGAGCGCACCGTCGCGGGCCTGAAGGCGTGGCGCATGAGCGGAGACCGTGCCGGCCTGGCGTTCCCGGTGGCGCATCTCGCGCGGGATACGGCCTGGGCAGGGGCGATCCTGTTCTGGCTGTGGCGGCGGCTGACCCGGCGGCCCTCCAGTCCGGCGCACTCCATGCTGCGCCGCGGCAGCGCCCCGGATGACGGTGCAGGTCACGGCGCACGCGGCGGCCTCGCCCCGGGAGCGATGCTCGTCGTCGTCCCGGCCTTCAACGAGGCGCCCAGCCTGCCGCGCGTCGTGGCGGACCTGCGCCGCGCCGTGCCAGCCGCCGATCTGCTGATCGTCAACGACGGTTCGGAGGACGGCACGTCCGAGCTGCTGCCGCATCTCGGCGTCACGTGGCTGACCCTGTCGCAGCGGGTCGGCGTCGGCGGGGCGGTGCGGACCGGCCTCAGGCACGCCTCGCGCAACGGCTATCGACATGTCGTCCGCGTCGACGGCGACGGTCAGCACCGCGCCTGCGACATCGGGCGCCTGCTCCTCCCGGTGCTGTCGGGGCGGGCGGATGCGGTCATGGGGTCGAGATTTCTGCGCCGGCGGCCGCGGACCGGGGTCCGGCGGCTCAGCCAGTCGCTTCTTGCCGTCATGCTGAGCGTGCTCACCGGACGGAAGGTCACCGATCCGACGTCAGGATTCTGGCTGTTCGGACCGCGCGCCCTCGCACTGCTCGGCCGCCACCATCCGGGCGGCTACGCGGAGCCGGAACTGATTCTCTTTCTCCACCGCAACGGCCTGCGGGTCACCGAGGTGCCGATCCGCATGCGCCCCCGCCTCTCAGGGCGCACCACGCTCACCGCGGCGCGGACCGCGCTCGCCTTCGCCCGGACGGCGCTGGCGCTCGTGGTCGTGCCGCTGCGCCGGATCGTGAGGACGTCGCCCGGTGACTGACGCCGTCCAGATCGTCTCGGTGGCGGTCAGCGCGGCGCTGCTCGCGGTCGTCGTCGAGCTCGTCCGCCGCCGGGCGCTGACCGAGGAGGTACTCGTTCATCTGGATCGTCTGCGGCTGCGCGCTGCTGGCGCTGTCGCTCTGGCGGCGGCTGCTCGACATCGCCGCCGCGGCGCTCGACGTGCACTATCCGCCGGCGGTCCTCCTCCTCGTCCTGACGCTGTTCGTCGTCATCGTGTCGCTGTATTTCTCGGTGGTGGTGTCGCGGCAGCGGCAGCAGATCGAGCGGCTGGTCGAGGAGATCGCCCTGCTCGACGAGCAGGTCCGGCGGATCAGAGCGGACGTGCCGCCGCCGTCCTGACCGGGCGGCCCGGCTCCGGCCCGTAGCGCCCCCGGGCGTGGTCCCATGTCCCGCGCACGACCGCGGCCAGCCCGCCGAGCAGCGGCGCGTCGGAGGCCGCCACCACGTAGGCGGCATTGAGCGCGACCACCACGGCGGCGCCGAGCGGGCCGAGCGCGCCGGCGCCGAAGCGCGCGTGCAGGCGCAGGTGGTTCCGGGTCGCGTAGTAGACACGGCTCGGCGAGCGGCGGCCGATGGTCCGGCCTCCTTCGTGATACGCGATCGCCTCCGGCACGCAGGCCGACCCGAATCCGCAGGCTGCCGCCCGCAGGCAGAAGTCGATGTCCTCGAACGAGAAAAAATAGGCCTCGTCCAGCAGCCCGGCGCGCTCGAACACGTCGCGGCGGATGAGCATGACGCAGCCGCTGACCGCCTCGGCAGCCTCGGCGCGGGGAGACGGCGACGACCGCTGCCCTGCCGCCACCTGCCGCATGCGGCCGCTCCGGCGCGAATACCGGATGCCCGAGGAGGCGATCCAGCCAGGCTCTTCGCGCGAGAGCAGCCGCGGCGCCGCGATGCCGAGCGAGGCCTCGGACTGCATGCGGGCCACCAGAACTTCGATCGCGTCCGGGGCAAGGACCGCATCGCTGTTGACGAGCAGCACGAAGTCGGCCCCGTGCCGCAGGGCGGCGCGAATGCCGGTGTTGCATCCGCCCGGAAAGCCCAGATTCTCCGGGTTCTGAATCACCTCCACGCCGGGCAGCGTCTCGCGCAGGCTGGCGCTCGAAGCGTCGGCGGAGCCGTTGTCGACGACGATGATGCGGTCGGGCGGCGTCAGCGAGGTCTGCAGGGACCGCACCGCCAGCCACGTCTGGTCCGGCGTGCGGTAGTTGAGGACCACCGCCGCCACCGTCGGAGCGGCGGCCGGCGGTCGCACGGGCGTCCTGTGGGCGGCGCCGTTCCCGGCGAGGGTCGCATACAGCCGCCTCAGATTCCCGGCGTCCTCCTCAATCGACAGCGGGGTCCTGATGCCGGCGCGCAGTCGCGGCAGGAGCTCGGGCTCGTCGATCAGCCGTCGCAGGCGTTGGGCTAGCGCCGTCGCGTCGCCGGGCGGAAACAGCAGGCCGTCCACTCCGTCGCGCACCATCTCCGCGCTGCCGCCGAGGTCGGAGGCGACGACCGGCGCGCCCGCAGCAAAGGCCTCGCGGATGATGAACGGCGCATTCTCAATCCACACCGACGGGACGACGACGACGTCGGCGTCGAAGAGTGCGGCGGCCATCCGCTCGTGCGGGACCGGGCCGAGCCGCCGGATCGCCGGGTGTCGAAGCCGCGCGGTGAGCGCGTCGGCGTAGTCGTGGCGGCCGTGGTACGGGCCGGCGGTGCCGAGAAGATCGACGACGACCGAGCCCGGCGGGAGAAGCGCGACCGCGTCGAGCAGGAGATGCGGCGCCTTGGAGGGGATCAGTCCGCCCGCGAACGCGACCCGCAGCTCGGCCGACGGCGACCGCGTCTGTCCCGCGAACGCGTTCAAGGCGATGCCCTGCGCGCATCGGGTCAGCCGGTCCGGGGGGACGCCGAAGCGGCGAAACCAGCCGGCGATCGTCTCCGACGGGGCCAGGACCCGATCGATGTGCGCGACGGCCTGCTGCATGTGCGCGAGGCGCGTGGTGCTGGCGCCCCTGGACCGCTCCGGGGAGGCCGCGCCATCGAGGGCGCTCGCCGCCAGCCGCACCGCCCTCGCCGCCCCGGGGACCGGCAGCCGCCGGATGAACCGTCCGGCGCGGTGCGCCGTCCGCCCCGGCAGCGCCGCCGCCGGGATGCATCGGCCGCAGCCGCCTTCGAAGGGGCCGGCGCAGCGGCGGCCGTCGAGATCGAACAGCTGGCCGCGATGGCACACCAGCCAGTAATCGTTCAGCGTCAGGATCATCGGAATCCCGCGCCGGGCGATCTCCGCCGGCAGCCGCGTCGACAGACAGGTCAGATGCTGAATGTGGACAACGTCGGGCCGGAACTCGTCGAGTATCGCCGACGCGACCGTGAGGAGCGCCGGGTGTTCGTAGCTCTCGGCGAATGTGCCGCAGCTCTGAAAGGTGTTGTTGATGAAGAACAGCCGCACCGCGCCCATCATGGCCGACCGCCGCGCCAGGTCGGGCCAGGCCGGGTCCGACTCGCGGGCGAGCACGCCGACCTGGGCGCCTGGCGTCGCGGCCAGCGCGCGCGCGAGGTCGCGCGTGTAGACCTCCGTCCCGCCGCTGGCGGCGGGGGGGAATCCGTGGACGATGAGCAGGATGCGCATCAGATGCGCCCCGTGCGGAGCCAGACGCGCCCGTCGCGCGCGGAACGGGCGCCGAGGTGCTGGCCGAGCGGCCAGGCGACGCCCAGGCCCAGGCCGCGGAGGATGGCGCCGGGGCGGCCGGCCGGTTCGGACGCCGCCAGCCGCAGGTGCCGCACGACCGTCACGCCGACCGATCGCAGCAGCGCCCCGACTGTGGGTACGGTCGCGAGCCCGAACAGCGCGTGGAGCCGCTGGTGGACCAGGTAGGTCCGCTGCAGTTCGTAGCCCACGGTCCGTTCGTGGGAGTGGCGGACCACGGCGGCCGGCGCGTACGCGATCCGGAACCCGGCCCGCAGGACGTCGCGGCCCCATTCGAGATCCTCCGCGATCGTGGTGCGTCTGAATGGATGCGCGCGCCAGACGTCGAGCCGCACGCACGAGCAGACGTTGTCGAACGCGCAGGCGTCATGACGCTCCGCCGGAGTCATCGCCGCGAGCTGGCCCGGCGTGAGCGGACCGACAATCCGCGGCGTGTCGCGCGCACCGATCCAGTTCGACAGCTGATGCACCGTGAGGCGGCTGGCGCCCCGGGCCGGCAGCTGCCGCGCAAAGCTTCCCGCAACGCGCCGGTCGTCCAGGAGCGGCGCCAGCAGCGCATCAATCCACTGGTTCCCCACCGGGACGGCGTCCTGGACGAGCAGCACCGCGAAGTCGCCGGTGGCGGCGGCCAGCCCCTCGTTCCGGGTCTCGCCGTGATTGAACCGCCCCGGCGGCACCGCCACGACGCGTGCGCCGCGGCGGCGCAGCCGATCGACCGTGCCATCGGTCGATCCCGAATCGAGCGCGATGATCTCCGGCTCGACGTTGCCCTCGTGATGGGCGATGCCGTCCAGCACCGCCTCGAACCCGGGCCCGGCATTGAAGGTCGGGATCACGACCGGAATGCGGCGGCGGATCATGACGCGGGACGCACCGGCGGCGGACCGCGCGCGCGCGTAGCGCCCGTCCCATTCCGCGGCATCTTCCCGGATCGTTTTCACCCGCGGCGCGGCACCGGCGAGGCGCCCGCGCAGGCCCGGCTCATCCGCCAATCTCGAGAGCATCGCGGCCAGCGAGGCGGCGGACGTCCCGGCCAGCAGGCCGTTCACGTCGTGGCTGATGAGATTGGCGATGCCGCCCATCCGCGTCCCGACCACCGCGACGCCGTGCAGGAACGCCTCGTGAATGACCAGCGGCGAATTCTCCGGCCAGAGCGACGGCACCGCCAGAACGTCCAGGCCGCCATAGATCCGCGCGCTCTCCGCCCGATCGAAGCGGCCGTGGAACGTGACCGGCAGCCCGGCCGCGAGCTGTCGCAGCCGGGCGACGTAATCCGGAAACACCGCGGTGTCGCCGTGGAGGTGCACCTCGACGCCGCCGGCCAGCAGCCGCGCCGCTTCGAGCAGCAGGTGGGCGCCCTTGTGCCAGACCAGCGTGCCGATGAACCCGACGCGGACGGGAGTCCCCGGTCCGACCCTCCATGGAGATCCGTGCCCGAGAGTCCGCGGCCGGTGGACGGCG
Organism: uncultured Acidobacteriota bacterium; assembly: GCA_963750475.1. GTDB lineage: Bacteria > Acidobacteriota > Vicinamibacteria > Vicinamibacterales > 2-12-FULL-66-21 > JALZOC01. Next base: position 1,978,703 of record CAVVQQ010000002.1, on the reverse strand, counting down.
CGGCCGGTCTCGGCAAAGCCGTAGTCCGAGATCTCGAGCCGGCGCGCGTCGAGGCCGAGACGGACGAACTCCCCGCCGAGCGAAGCCGACGGCGCGACCCACAGGTCGACCGCCTCGAACACGCCGCGGGCGTGCGCGAGGCGCTGGCGGACGTCTCCTGGCGTCACCGGCGCGGCCGCAAGCGACCCGGCCAGGGCGGTGGTCGCCGCCGGCGCCACCCGCCGCATCCAGAGCGCCGCGCGGCCGAGCGTCCGCCCCCCGGGCAGGCGGGTCGCCCGGCCCGCCGCCATCTGGCGATGGAGCGGCGACTGCACGAAACAGCGGCTGCATCGCTCGGGATCGATTGTCTTCGCAGACGTGTTCCTCCGCGACGTGGACGCGCTGGCCGCCCGACGGGCAGACCAGCGTGTAATCGTGCAGAGTTCCGACCACCGCCGCGCCGCGCTCGCGGGCCAGCCGCGGCAGGTCGAACGACAGATTGAACAGGCTGTGCAGGTGGACGACGTCCGGCCGGACCGCGTCGAGCGCGTGACCCAGCTGCTCGTTGAGGCGGGGCGACTGATAGGTCTCTGCGAACCCGGCGCACTCCCAGTTGTTCACAATCTCGACGACCGCCAGCCCGTCGTGCACGCGCCAGCGCAGCGCCCCGTGGGGCGCCGCCGGGTCGTACTCCGCGGCAAGCACGAAGACGTCATGCCGCGCCCGCTGCTCGCAGGCCAGATCGAACGCGTAGATCTCCGATCCGGCCTGGTGGCGCGGCAGAAAATCGTGGATGACGTGCAGCACCCGCAGCCGGCGGCTCATCGGGCCTGGTCCCGGTCGGCGGCCAGCCGCTGATTGCGCGCCACGCACTCGGCGACGCCCGGGGTCGCCGGGGCAATCAGCCGCGCCTCGCCGCACATCCGCGCCGCCGCATGGTAGTCCTTGAACGTGTGCTCGAAGAGACTGGCCAGCTGCAGCCGCGCCAGGACGTTCGCGCCGTCGTGGACCAAAGCCTCCCGGTAGAAGTCGCGCGCCCGTTCGGCATCACCTTCGATGAGCGCCAGGGCGCCGAGATTGGTATAGCCGCGCGCGAACCCCGGGTCGATGTCGAGCGCGCGCCGGAACGCCTGCTCGGCCTCGCCGAGCTGCACCGGACTGCGCCAGGCAGATGCCGAGATTCGTGTACGCGTCGCGGTGCGACGGATTGATCGCCACGACACGCTGGTAGGCGCCGATCGCGCGATGGCACTCCCCCGCCTCCCGGAGCGAATCGGCGAGAGCGTACTGCGGCTCCCACATCCCGCCGGCATGGGTGGCCGCATCGCTCCACAGCGACACCGGACTCGACCACACCGCATTCCGCCTGACCGTCAGCACACCGAGCACCAGCAGCGCCACGCCGGCCGTGGCCACGACCGCCGTCCGCCGCGCCGTCGTGCGGCGCGCCGCCAGCCATGCCGCCGCGCGCTCGACCACCACCGCGATCAGGCCGACGTTGGCGAGATAGGTTCGATGCTCGGCCATGCCTTCCCGCAACGCGATGACACTGGAGGACGGCGCCAGCACGGCCAGGAACCAGACGATCCCGAACGTGACGACCGGCGCGGAGCGCCGGACCCGCACCGCGGCAATCACGACCGCCACCAGCGCCGCGGCCGCCGCCAGCGCCTGCAGGTCCGCCACACTCGTGACGCGATGGACACCATGCATGATCGACTGTCCGGCCGGCCAGACCAGCAGCGCCGCGTACCGCCAGATGACGATGCCCTGGGTGAGGAGATTCAGGATCGCGGCGCCGACGCCGGGAATCGCTGCGGCCACTCCGAGTGCCGCCACACGGCCGGCGCCGGCGATCAGAAGGATGATCAGGGCCGGGGCCAGATACCGGCGCCGCCTGGCCTGCCGCGCCGGCGCGCCGCCTGGCCCGAGCAGCCAGTCGTACGCCAAAATCACGCCGGGGAGCACAATCGCCACTTCCTTGGAGGCCAGGGCCAGCACGGCGCAGACCAGCGCCGCCGCCGCATACGGGATCCGCCCGGAGATCAAAGCGCGGCGTGCCGCCAGGAACGAGCCGAGGAACCACAGCGCGCACAGCAGTTCGGATCGGCCAGAAATGTAGGCGACCGCCTCGGTCTGCAGCGGATGCACGGCGAAGCAGGCCGCCCCGAAGAGCGCCGCCCCGCGCCTGCCGCGCGTCAGTCCCGCGTCCGCCAGCAAGCCAGCCAGCAGGAAGTAGACGAGCACGACGACGCCGGCGTGGAGCGCGGTGCTGGTCGCGTGAAAGCCCTCGGGTCCGGGGCCCCAGACGGTGCGGTCGACCGCGTACGACACGTTCACGACCGGGCGGAACGGGCTGTAGGCGAGGAGGAACCGGATGTTCGACGGATCGACGAGCGACGGATTGGCCGTCACGGTGTCGTGATCGTCGTAAACGAATGGATTGTGGAGCGCGTTGCCGTAGGCGGCGATGGCCAGGAGCGCCGCGGCCAGCGGCGGAAGCCAGAACCTGGCCCGGCCTGAACGGGCCGCTCCGGCCGGCTGGCGTTTCAGCGGTGCTCGTCGCATCGTCGAGGCCGGGGAGCGGGACTGCCCCGCGTCAGCGGATCCAGCCGGGAGGCACACCGCCCTGGCGGGCCTCTTCTTCGATCGTGACGATTTCCTTTTTGGCCTGCGCGATCTCGGCCGTGACCCGGCCGAGCTCGGCGACGGCCTTCTGCCGGTCCTCGGCGGCCTTGGCGCGCTGATAGGGATCGTCGCGATTCACGGCATCAGCCGACAGGGCGTTGATGCGGCTCTGCAGCGCCTCGGCAAACGCCTCGCCGCGGCGCTGGGCTTCCTGCGCCTGCATCATCCGGCCGCGCCACCAGGCTTCGTTCTTTTCGTCCCCCTCGGGCTTGGCTGCCGGGTCCGGCGGGCCGGTCTTGGCGGCCTCGGCGGGCGGCGGTGTCGCCGGAGGGAGGGTGCCGGCGGGCTGGGCCGCTTGTGGCGGCTTTGGCAGATCCCGGTTGGAATAGACCTTCCCGGAGGCCTTGAGGGTCTTCCGGCGCTCCTGTTCCTTCTGCGCCAGCTCACCGAGCGTCGGGGCCTGCGCGCGGAGCAGCAGCCCCGCACCGCCCCACAGGACGGCCGCCAGGATGCCGCCGGCCACCGGCCGCAGCCACGAGGATGAGGGGGAGAAAGACATATGCGTTCTGCCGGACCTGTACTGTCAGTTTACCAGAGAGACCACTCGCCCCGGGGCCGTCAGCTGGCCGTCGCGGCGCGCACGGCCGCCGGCGGGGCGGGCGGCGCGTCCGCGGCGGACGGGCCGGTGAGGCTGGCAATCCGTGCACGTACGCTATCGGCATCCGGGGCACCCGGGGATAGCCGGAGGTACTCCTCGTAGGCGGCCGCGGCCTCGGGCCCTTTCCTCAGCTGCTCGTAGCTGATGCCGAGCGCCTTCCGGAAAGAGGCATCGGCCGGCTGGAGCGCGATGGCCTTCTTGTACTGGTCCACCGCGCCGTTCTCGTCGCCGGCGTGGTGCAGCGTCATCGCGAGGTTGAATGCCGTGGCGTAGTCGTCCGGAAACAGACTCTGGGCCTGCCGGTACGACGCAATCGCCTCGTCGCTGCGGTTGGTGAGGGCGAAGGCCCGCGCCAGGTTGAAGTGGTACGCCCAGCGGGACGGCAGGATCTCGACCGCCCGCTGGAAGTAGGGGATCGCCTCCGGCGCCCGGTTGAGGCGGACCAGCACCTGCCCGAGATTGCTGAACGACTCGGCGTCGTCCGGATTCTTCTTGATCGCTTCCTGGTAACGGGCGAGCGCCGCGGCGTAGTCGCCCGCCTCGTAGGCCACGGCGCCGGCGCCGGCGGCCTCGATGTACGGGTGCGCGCCGGTGTCGGCTTCGGGCCGTGCCGGCGACGGTGTCCCGGGCGATGGCGCGCTGCGCCGCTCGGCCAGCGGATCGGCGGCCGGGGCCGCCGGCGAGGCGGCGGGCGGAGCGTCGCGGGCGATCCAGAGGCCGACGACGACCAGCGCGAAGACCGCCGCGAGGATGCCAGCCGCCATGCCGAGCCGGTGGCTCGATTGCGCGGCGCCGGCCGCGTCAGGCAGGGTCAGGTGCGCGCGGCAGCGGGGGCACCGGTTGCGATCGGCGCGGACCTTGGCCCCGCACGCCTGGCAGACGATTGACGCGCGACTCATCGGATTTCGCGCCACGACAGGATCCGGACGCCGACCTGGCCGATGCCGTTGTTGAAGTCCTGCGGGTCGCCAAAGGCCTCGACCTTGGCGCCGGTCGCGCCGGCGGTGCCGATGTAGAGGTGCTGGTCGACGATGAAGGGGGCCGTCGCGCGCCCGCCCAGGGTCTTGAAGATCGGCGTCTCGTTGTTGTCGATGCGGCCGTTGTTGTTGGCGTCGTACGCCGCCCCGCCGGCGTAGGTCAGGCCGTAGATGTTGGCGCTGAAGTCGTTGCACGGCGTGGCCGCCGCTTCGGTCGTGGTCGAGTAGAACACGATGTCGCCGGCGACCGAGGGAGACGTCGACGGCCGTTCGCCGGTGGCCAGCCCGCCGGTATCGCTCACCGTCGCGAGGCTGACCGAGAACTTGGTCGTCGAGCCGGCCGCCGGTGCGTTGTCCTTGAGCCCATAGAGCTTGAACGTCCCGGTGCCGCCCGGAGTGCTGCTCGCGAGCAGGTCGCTGCCGGTGGCGAAGAACATGTAGACATCGGCGGTGCCGATGAACAGCAATGCCGATGACGCGTAGATCGGCACGGCGGTGTCCGCCATCAGGTTGGCGGTAATCACGCCGGCGGGGGTGAAGTTGAACCGCCAGTAGCGCCCGTCGATGTCGCCGACGTAGGCCTTCGAGACCGCGACGGATCCGGCGACGCCTGCCGCGGTCGGGTCGGCATGCAGCGCGTTCTTGCGGTTGTTGCCGGCGACGTCACCGATATTCACGCAGCCCGAACCCGATCCCGATCCGCTCGAAATTGTGGCGCAGGAGGTGCCGGAGCTATTGCCAAGCGGCACGCCGGTATTGACGTCGAGCATGTAGAGCGCGTTGCCCGCCTTGGGCGCCGAGGCGCCGCGATTGGGAATCAGCGTCTCGATGTCGGGGAAGTAGCCCGACCCCGAGATCACCGCGGTCTGGGCACGTGCCGTATCCAGCGGACCGACGGCCGGGTCCGACCAGGTGAAGCCGACCGTCTTTTCGACGTAGGTGGCGGTCGCCTTGAGGTCGCCGTAGAGGCGCAGCTTCCCGCCCGGGGTGCCGTCGGCGAGCGTGAAGGTGTTGAAGTAGTTCGGGTCGAAGCTGCTGTAGTTCGGGAACGCCCACTTGAAGACGATCGACTCGTTGGGCGTGTCGTAGAGCGCCAGCATCGAAGACACGGCGCCGATGTCGTCGAGCGTCGGATTGACCCCCATGCCGGCCTCGGTGACGTCGAGCGCCTGATAGAAGATCCCCCCGGCCCTTCGCCGAAGAGCAGCAGGCTGCGCCACGCGCCGGCAATCTTGACTTCGGCCACCTTGGGCGAGCTGTCGACGAAGTAGTCGAACTGATCGACCGCCTGGCCGTCGGTGAGCGTCTTGAGCTTCGGCAGCAGATTGTAGGGAATGAACGCCCAGACCTCGTAGCCGGTGCGCGCGTCGATGGCGTGCATCATGCCGTCGTTCGAACCGACGAAGATGATGCTGCGGCGCGACGCATGAGCCCCCGCAAACGTCGTCGGCGCGTCCGCCCGGCCGTAGTCGTCGTCGGGCGGCGGATCGAGCGACGGCGCATCCATGACCGCCGGGGTCGAGCCGATGATCGCGCCGAGACCCTGCGCACGGACGGCGGTAATGACGCTGCTCGCCGAGGAGGTGTTCATGTGGGGCGAGAGGGTGGCGACATTCGCGGTGGTGAAGGCCACGACCGACCCGCCGCCGCTGCCGTTCGGGATGTAGGTGTAGATGTTCCGCGTATTGGGATCGGCGGGGGTCCTGGCCATGCCGGCCAGCGCCGGCCGGCCGTCCAGGTCCGGCCACAGCCGCGTCCCGTCGTTGATGAACTTCCAGCCGGCGGGCTTGGTGCTGTCGGCGACCGGCTTGAACGACCGGAAGGCGCGCAGCGTGCCGTCGAACCCGGGCAGCCGGAAGCCGGCCGTGACCAGCATGTTGCTCCGCTGCGGCAGGTGCAGCCCGCCCGGACTGGAGTTGATGTCCGTATTCGGCAGCGCCGCGCCGCTGACGTCGCGGGCGTTCTTCAGGTTGACGGTGCCGACGACCGGGCTGACCGGCTGGAACTCGCTCAAGGTGCCGGCGTCGAACTCGGGCGCGCGCTTGAAGCCCATCTGCACCGCATAGTCGACCGCGGCGGTCACGTCGGCCGGCGTGGTCGCGGCCCGGTAGACGCCGCCGCTGTTGGTCGCAATCGTCTGGAGTGACGCCACGTCCGCCGCGTTCGGCTTGACGCCGACGACCACGATCGGCACGCGCTTGGTGACGCCGCCGCCGGTCACCGACAGGAACGACGTCGCCGTCGTCGCGGCATTGTTGGCCGCCGCGTAGGCGGCGTCGCCGTTGTCCTTCCCGCCCGTGATCAGCACCACGACGGTGTTCCGGCAGGTGCGGTTGGCGGCGGTGTCGGCCGCCATGGCGCTGACGACCGCCGCCTTGGCGTCGATGAGCGCATAGTTGATCGGCCGGTCTTCATAGCCGACGCCGCCGATCCCGGCAGGAATCAGCGCGGTGGCGTCGTTCGGCCCGCGCGCCAGAATCGAGACGAGCGAGGCGGCGGTGTTGGCCGCGGGCGTGACGACGACCGTTCCCGCCGGGGCGACCGCCAGGGAGTGGTTGGCCGTCACGACGCTGGGTGCGTAGATCGCATAGTTGCCGGTCGTCAGACTGGCGCTGCACGGATTGGTGTCCTTGTAGAGGACCTGCACCGCGTCGCTGACGAAGACCGGCTTGTCGCAGTTGGCGCCGGTCCGCCAGGCGGGCGTATTCTGTCGCAGCTTGACCAGCCCCCAGCGGTAGGTACTGCCGCTGTTCTCGGCCACCGCCGCCGACAGCCCCTGTTTGGCGATGTTGTAGCGGGTGTTGTCGAGGAACGCCAGATCGGCAGCGTTGTTCGAGGTCAGCGGATTGGCCGGATCGAACACGGCGGCGGTCCCCGTCATGCTGTCGGCGGTGTACTTGCCGGGAGACGCCGCGTTCTGGAGGTTGCGATACACGCGCCGATAGGTCTTCGTCGTCGCCGTATTGATGGCCGGAAAGGCGTTCATCGCCGCCGCGTCGTTGGCGACGACGTAGTAATTCGGGTCGTAGAAGTTGGCGTTGCCGTCGGTCAGCATCCGCGCCGAGGTGTCCATGACGATGATGATCGTCGGCGGGACGCGCTTGATGAAGAGCAGCGGGTCGAGCTGCGCCGAGGCGGAGGACGACCACCACAGCGTCGCGACGACGGCGAGCAGCGCCGTGGCGGTGCCGCGGCGGCGCAGGCGGCGGTCCGACGGCCGCATCGCGCGAGCGGGCCTGCGAACAGAGCGAGTCGTCCGGCACTTCATTGTCTTCACCATCACTGCACCACCAGGCCGCCGGTCGAGAGGCTCATGCGCATGTCGCCGAGCGTCTGGCCGGGGGTCTGCACGGCGGATTTCCGGGCGCGCTGGTTGAGCTCCTCCTGGCCGCGCTGGGCGATCTGGCCGCGCTCGATTTCGGTGCTCGACGTCCGGGCGACCGTGACCTCGATGACCTTGCGGGTGCCGCCCGGCCCGAGCGCTTCGGCGTGCAGGGTCAGCGTGCCGTTGACGTCCGCATAGGGATCGCCGTCGATGACGCCGCCGGTGCCGTCGGCAGGGTCGTCCGCCACCCAGACCGCGACGTACATCGAGCTGTCGATCTGGTCGAACGGCAGCATCGCGCTGAGCGGCCCCCAGGCGAACAGCTTCCACTTCGGATTGTTCGCCCCCCAGAGATTGAGGGTATCGGTGTCGGCCTGGAGCTGCCCGGTCGCGGTGTTGGTCCCGCAGCAGAGCGTGACGCTGCCGCCGGTCGGCAGCGTGATCGCCGCCGTCATGCTGCCGTCGGCGAAACTCGACTGGACCGTGCCGTTGAGGATGTCGTTCCAGCGCGGGACCAAGAGCAGGTCCTGAACGACCCGCTCGACCGCGGCGTCGGCGGCGTAGAGCGCCTCCTGGCTGTCGCGGTAGTTGCCGGCGATGCGCGTCTCCGAGGTACTGACCATGACGACCGCGGCGCCGAGCGCCGTCAGCAGCATCATCGCCATCAGGGCAATGATCAGGGCCGACCCCTCCTGGTTCGACAACCGCGCGTGAAGCCGCTGGATGGAGGTCATTACCGTGTCAGATTGAGGTTACGGGGGGCCACTTCGAACTGCATCTGGTAGTCCGGCACGTAGCGATCGCCGCCGACCGCCGTGCCGGCATTGGTGAAGCGCGTCGCGTCGTTGCCGCGCAGGCTGGCGTTGCCGGTCTGCATCCGCATCGTCACCTTGACCTTGCGGATGCGCAGCAGATCGACGTCGAACTGGTTGTCGCCCGACCCGCAGTAAGGCCCGTCGCTCAAAATCGCGGCCGTCAGTTCGACCAGCGAGCCGTCGCCAGTCGCCAGCGTCGGCTGAGAGATGTAGTTCCCGGCCGCGTCGTAGAGACAGTTGGCGACGCCGAGCGGCGGCTTCGGCTGCAGCGGCGGGTTGGGATCACCGAAATACTGGAACTTGAGATCGACGACGTTGTCGACGAGTGCGACGTCGGTGGTGTGGCCGTCGTACTTCTTCAGCTGACGCGCCGTCCGGTCCAGGTAGTAGGTATTGCTGACGATCTGCGTCACCGACGCGCCGACGTCGTAGGCATAATTCAGATCGGTGCCGCGATGCTGCAGATGGCCGGCCGAGTCCTGAACGTTGGTGATCTGGAACGTGTCCCAGTGGCCGGCGGTGTCGAAAATGACGACGTCCATGCCGATGGTGAAGCCGCACAGCTGCTGACCGGACGGGCAGTTCGGCTGGTCGGCGACCTTGAGTTCCGCCGAGTTGGGCGGCATGGCGGCGCTGATCGTCGTCTGCGAATAGCTGTTCGGGATGTAGGTCAGCGTGATGCGGTCGTCCTTGAAGCTGTTCGACCCGGTGGTCGGGTCCGCGCTGACGTCGCCGACCCGGCGCGGCACGATCGGCGCGAAGAACCCGACCAGCGACCCGGTGACCGGCCCCTGGTAGGGACCGGCGCCGGCGATGATCAGCTCCTTGAACAATGCATCCGTGCCGACGCGCATCCGCTGCTGCATGTCGGTCACCTCCGGCTGGGCCTGGGCGCTGCCCTGCGCGGGATTCATCATCCGGAAGATCGAGCCGGTCACGACCAGCATGATGGCGGTCGAGATCAGCAGTTCGACCAGTGAGAAGCCGGACTCCTGAGCGAGGCGCCGGCGGACCCGCGTACTCATGACGCCTTCCTTGTCTTGACGCTGACGAGCAGCGCGTCCGGGAGCATCCGCGTCCGGGTATAGGCGGTCGCGACACGAGTCGCTTCGGTGGCGATCGGCGTCACCAGCACCTGCAGGACCAGCGTGTTGTTCGGGTTGGTCGGCAGCGGCAGGATGCTCCATCGCCGGATATACATCGCGGTACCCGGCGGCGTCGTCCCGGTTCCGACCCAGGTTCCGTTGGCGTCGAGGAAGTCGACGTAGCCTGGTGTGTTCTGCTCGAGCGCGTCGGCCGGCGACGGATTCAGGCCGCTGCCGGTGGCGGTGCTGGGATAGACCGCGAGGTTGGTCGTGGTATCGGTCAGCGGCAGCCCCTGCCCCTGGAGGTCGAAGCCCCAGGTGAGCCCGCGCAGCTGCTCGATCTTCTGTTCGGCCATCGCGGTCGTGGACGTCTGGCCGCGGGCGACCAGGTTGACGCGCTGCGTCATCGCGAACACCTGGGCGACGCCAAGCGACACGATCGTCAGCAGGGCCATCGAGATGATGACCTCGATCAGGCTGAAGCCGCGGCTACTGGAGTTGAATCTTGCCGATGCCATTGACCGTTACCGTCTTGGACTTTCCGTCGCGGGTGATTGTCAGCGTCACGACCGTCGCGATGGCCTGCGGCACGTTGGACACGACCTCGTTGGCCGTGCCGTCGGGCGAAAACTGGATGTTGGCGGTGGTGACGGTCGCACCCGGCTGGCAGGGTGCGTACCGGGCCGTCGAAATTGGGCCGGGTCATGATGTCGTTGTCGGCGGCCGGAAACGGGTAGGCCGAGTCGAGACAGCGGTTCGACGCGTTGTCGACCGCCGCCGTGACCACTTCGACCCGCCGGAGATACCCGGTCGCGGGGCAGTTCGTCCGCACGCGCATGACCCGGTTGGCCGAGACCGCCTTCAGGCGCGCACCGTCGAGCTCGCGCTGGACCATGCGTGCGGCGTCGTTCAGCTTGATGCTCGCCGTCATGTCCTTCATCACCGGCAGCGCCACCGCGGCCATCGTGCCGATGAAGGCCACGACGATCAGCAGTTCGACGAGCGAGAAGCCGGCGGCAGAGCGCCTGAGAGCCATTGGCTGGGGTTTGAGCAAGAGCCCGGCCACCCTCGGCAAGGGGCCTCGATCTGGCCGCCTAACCCCGAGTAATCCAGTGGTTTACGGGCGCGTCAGGCAGCGCCGGAGAGACCACGAAATCGATCGATTGTGCTCTTTTGGTACCGGGCTGACAGATCTGGCGGGGACCGCCCGGACGGCGAGTCCGGCGGCGCAAAAGCCGCCAGGTTCAGCGGCGGTTGAGGGGCAGCGACACCGTCAGGCAGGCCCCCCCGGTCTCGCTGTTGGCGGCACTGATCCGCCCGTTGTGCGTGACGATGATTTTCTGGACCAGCGCCAGGCCAAGGCCGGTGCCCTTGGCCTTGGTCGTGAAAAACGGCGTGAAAATTCTCGATTCGACCCCGGGCTTCGAGGCCGGGGCCGTTGTCGCTGACCACGATGCGCAGGGCGGCGTGGGCCTCGTCCTCCACCCCCTCGATGGTGACGGTGGGGGGCACGTGCGCGTCGGAGCAGGCCTCGAGCGCGTTCCGGCAGAGGTTGCTGAAGGCCTGTCGGAGGAGCACCTCGTCCCCCTCGACCATGCCGAACGCCCCGCGCACGATGACTCCCCCGCCGCGCGCCCGCGCCTCGCCCCGGATCTCCTCGGCGGCCCGTTCGATGATGCCGCGCATGTCCACCGGCGCGAGCATCAGCTCGGTCGGCTTCGCGAAGTTCAGGAAGTTGGTGACGACCTGCCCGAGCGCCTCGGTCTCGTCGCGGATCCCCTGGACGTACGGGCGGAAGTCCGGCGGCAGCTGATCGATCGCCAGCAGCCGCGCGTAGCCATGAATCGTCGCCAGGCCGTTGCGGAACTCATGGGCGATGCCGGCGGTCAGCTCGCCGAGCCGCGCCAGGCTGTCCTTCAGCCGGAGCTGCTCTTCGAGTTCCGCGACGTCGCTGAGATCGGTGAACAGGCAGATGGCGCCGTGCGCCTCCCCGGCCTCGTCCAGCACCGGCGACACGGTGATCCCGAGATGGGTCGCGCCGCCGGCCGGGTTCGTCATCTGCACCGCCCGCCTGACAATCGGCCGCATCGTCGCCAGGCACTCCGCCACGACGCCGAACATCGGCGCGGCGTGCCGCAGCACCTCGCGATAGTGCAGCCCTTCCTCGAGTACCTCCGGCAGCCCGAGGAGGCGGCGCCCCGCCGGGTTGAGCGTCCGGACCAGGCCCTCCTGCCCGACGACCAGCAGACCGGAGGTCATGCTGGCGATGATCTCGCTGCTCAGACGTTCCGACGCCTCGGCGCGCGCCTTCATCGCGCGCTGCTGGACCTTGAGCGCCTGGAGCGCGTCCTCCATCGCCGTCGCCATGAACGCGGTCTCGCCCTGGATCGGCGAGCCGCGTTTCGCCGTGTCCCTGGCGGCCGCGAAAATCCGGGATACCGCGAACGCGAGGAACCCCGACAACGCCCCGACAATGGCGGTGAGCCCGAGGAGAAGATAGCCGGCGTGGGTCATGGTTTTCGTCAGCTACCAGCTTCCCGCTTCCGGCTTCCCGCTTCTTGCTCTGCGGGTATAGCTGGCAGCTGGGAGCTGGGAGCGGGCAGCTGTTTAGTAAAACCCCACATACCACGCGATCAGGCGCTCGCCGACCAGTGAGGCCGCCAGCGCCCCGAGCGCCAGGAACGTACCGTACGGCAGGGCGTACTTCATCCCGCCCCGCTTCAGGGTAATGACCAGGAGGCCGACGATCGAGCCGGCGACGGAGGACAGCACGAGCGTGACGAGGACGAGCTTCCAGCCGAGGAACGCCCCGATCATCGCCAGCATCTTGACGTCCCCTCCGCCCATGCCCTCCTGCCCGGAATACCGGAAGTAGGCTTCGCCGATGAGCCACAGGCACGCCGCCGCCGACGAGCACGCCGATGAGCGCCGCCACCAGGCCGGGAGGCAGGAGCATGCTCGCGGCGAGGCCCAGGACGATGCCCGGGAGGGTGATGGCGTCGGGCAGCAGGTGGTGCTCGAGATCGATGGCAAACAGCACGATCAGCGCGCAGGCGAACAGCAGCCGGACGACGAGCAGCGCGTCCCAGCCGAAGACCGTCCCATGGACGAGGAAGACGGCCATTGTGGCGAGCTCCAGCGCCGGGTAGCGGACCGCGATGCCGCCGCGGCACTGGCGGCAGCGGCCGCCGAGCAGCAGATAGCTGACGACGGGAATGTTGTCGTACCAGCGCAGGACGTAGCCGCAGTGAGGGCAGCGCGACGCCGGCCGGACGAGCGACTGGCCGCGCGGCAGGCGGTGGACGCAGACGTTGAGAAAGCTGCCGACCGCCAGCCCGAGCAGGGCCAGCAGCGTGACGTGGAGCGCCTCGACGCTCATTGGATGTGCTCCGTCTCGTCGGGCATCGGCCAGAGCGGCGACGCCTGGGCGACGTGAACCCGGCCGGACGCCGGATCGATCGCGTATGGGACGCCGGCCGGGTCGAGCGGGACGCCGCGCAGCACGCCGCGCGAGATCAATCCGGACCACGAGCGGACGCCCGCCGCCGGCCCAAGGCGGGTGATGGCCGCTTCGATCTGGTCGATCTGTTCGAGGGCCTCGATCTGGAGCAGCGATCGTTCGGCGGTGCGGCGGATCCAGTCCTGCTCGGATTTCAACAGCTGCTGCCACATGAAGCGCGCGGTGGCGCGATCGTCCGAGCGGGTCAGCATCGACGCGGCCAGCGACGGCAGCCAGTTCGGCGCCTCGGGCTGGGCCGCGGCGCGCTGGAACCACTGCCCGGCCGCCTTGTAGTCGCGCAGCCGCCAGTAATAGACGAAGCCGACATCGTGGTAATACTGCCACTTCGTCGGCATCGCCGCGATCGCCTTGCGCAGGAGCGCGACGGCCTGATCGGGCCGCCCGGGCCCGCCCGGGGCCGGCTCGGCGAGGAAAATCGCCCCGAAGCGGTAGGCGATATTGAAGTACGGGTCGAGCGTCGTGGCGATGTCGAGCAGCGGATAGAGGCGCTGATAGCGGGCTCCGCCGCCCGCCCGCGTGTCGAGGCGATCGCCGCCGTAGTGCTGGATGGCGCGCACCCAGTAGACGTCGGCGGCCAGCGCCTGGAACCCGAACGTCAGCCGGCGCATGGCTTCCGGGGAGCGGACGTACAGGACCCCGGTACGCAGTTCCTCGTTCCGAGGGTAGCGGTGGTCGCGCGCCGCCTGCAGCACGATCGCGCCGAGCAGCGCCGCCACCGCGACGCTGACCATCGGCAGGCGCGCCGGTGCCGCCGTCACTTGAAATCCCGCCTGGAAAAAATCAGCGCCGCGCCGGCGAGCAGCGCCGCGATGTAGAGCGCGCCGTAGGCAGCGGTGGAGATCAGGTACCCGGCGGGAACCGCGAGCCCGTGGACGACTTCGGTCTTGACGTCGAAGGCGGCGAAGTCGGGCAGCACGTGATACGCCGCGCGGGCCATCCAGATCGCCGGCCGGGAGTTGACGACGGCGTCGAGGTGGCGGAGATCGCCGTTGAAGCGCCCGGCGATGTAGAGCCCGAGCGTCAGGGCCGCCGACAACAGCGGCGTCGAGAACGTCGAGAAGAACAGGGCGATTGCCGTCACGACCATCAACTCGACGGCGATGAGCAGCACCGCCTCGAGGAGCGCCGGGTCGACCGCCGGGGTATCGGCCGCGGCCTTCATCGCCGGCGTCTCGGCCCAGCCCATATAGGCGAGCACCGCGTACAGCGCCAGCGTCATCACCGCGACGTTGACGATGAGCGTCAGCGCCAGGCCAAGATACTTCCCGATGATGAACTGGCTGCGGCTGACCGGCTTGGCCAGCAGCGCGTAGATGCTGCGCCGCTCGACCTCCTTCGACACCAGCCCGATGCCGATGAAAATCGCGATGAACAGGCCGAAGATCGAGGTCGCGGCCAGGCCGAGGTCCTTGATGATCTTGACGTCCTGACCGGCGGTCAGCTGGCCGAGGACGTAAGAAGCGCCAATCAGCAGCACGGCAAACGCCACGAGGTTGTAGGGCACGCGGTCGCGGACCGACTCGCGGAAGACGTTGACGGCGACGGTGCCGATGGCCCGCATCAGGCGCCGCTCCGGGGGGCGTCGCCGCCGCCGGACCCGCCGTCAGCGTCACCGCGCGCCCCGCGGCCGACCGCGGCGACGCGCTGCATGAAGAAGTCCTCGAGCGAGTCCGTCACCGGGTTCAGGGACACCAGCGAGCCGCCGGCCGCAGTGAGCTCCGGCAGCAGCCGCTCGGGGGGCTGCGTCAGCGGCAGCTCGAAGGCGTAGCGTCCCGGCGAAATCTCGGTCGCGCGTGAAATGGACGGACCGAGGCGGGCGACGAGGTCCGGGGTGAGACCGGCGACGACCATCTCCCAGCCGCGGGGCTGGAACGCGTGCAGATCCGAGAGGCGTCCCGACGCCGCCAGCCGCCCGGCGGCAACCACCGCGACCCGGCCGCAAAGCGCCTCGGCATCCGCCAGGATGTGCGAGCTGAAGAACACGGTCCGGCCCTGATCCCGCAGCTCCAGAATCAGCGTCCGCACGTCGCGCCGGCCGATCGGGTCGAGGCCCGACATCGGCTCGTCCAGGAACACGACCTCCGGATCGTTGAGCAGGGCCTGGGCGATCCCGACCCGCTGCAGCATGCCCTTGGAGAATTTCCGGAGCTGGAGGCGCCGCTCGGCGCCGATCCCGACCCGGTCCAGCAGGGCGCTGACCCGCCGCTGACGCTCAGCGGCGTCGTAGCCGAAGAGCCGGCCGAAGTAGTGCAGCAGCTCCTCCGCCGTCAGGTAATCGTAGAAATACGGGTTCTCCGGGAGATAGCCGATCCGCCGCCGGGTGGCGACATCCCCCGCCGGCCGGCCGAGGATCTCGGCGCGCCCTGAGGTCGGATAGATCAACTGCATCAGGAGCTTCAGCGTCGTCGTCTTGCCGGCGCCGTTGGGGCCGAGAAAGCCGAAGACCTCGCCGGCCGGGACGTCGAGCGTGAGGGCATCGAGCGCGCGGTACGGGCGCTTCCGCCAGAAGCCCACCGCGTAGTCCTTGGTGAGCGCGTCCGTCAGGATGGCGGAAGACATGATCAATGCGGCCCGGGCGGACTACTTCGCGCGCTGCAGCTCCACGGTGATGAGCGCGTCGATGTACC
The DNA here is from genome assembly GCA_963750475.1 of uncultured Acidobacteriota bacterium. Taxonomy (GTDB): domain Bacteria; phylum Acidobacteriota; class Vicinamibacteria; order Vicinamibacterales; family 2-12-FULL-66-21; genus JALZOC01. The sequence goes on along the minus strand of CAVVQQ010000002.1, from coordinate 1,963,089 downwards.
TGGGGGGACGACGCCGGGGGGCAGCTTGCGGCCGTCCAGGAAAAACGTCGGCGTCGAAGTGACGCCGAGCAGGCCGCCCATCCTGGCGTCCTCTTTCACTTCTTCCAGCGCCTTCGCATAGCCGCCGTTGAAGTCGGCGATGCCGCCGACGCTCTTGGCGGCGTCGCGGACGCTCGAGGGCGTCAGCGTGATCTGGTTCTCGTAGAGCCAGTCTTCCATGGCCGCCGCCTTCCCCGTCTGACGCGCCATGACGACCGCTGCCGCGGCCTCGCACGCCGCCATGTGGTTGCCGTTCGGCGCGTTCGGGTTGCACTCCCCCTCGAGCGGGAAATGCCGGGCGATGAAGCGCACCTGGCTGTTGCCGGCGTACTTCGCGTGGAGCCCGCGGTAGGTCTCGTGAGCGCTCCGGCAGTGCGGACACTGGAAATCGCTGAAGCCGACGATGACGACCTTGACGCCGGCAGGCGGCGCCGACATGTCGACACGGGGCTGCAGATCCCACCACTTGATGAGCTCGGCGCGCTGCTGATCGGTGAGCGGCGTCATCGGCGCGGCGGCCTGGGGCCGCGCCGGCTCGCTCGGAAACGAGGCGATGACCGTGCCGGCGCCGGCGATATAGAGAATCGCGAGCAGGAGCGCCATCGGACTGGAGAACAGCTGACGGACATCGCGCGGCGCGCGGCGAGGCAGTGTGGTCATGGGAACGGTCGAGGCTCCACCCGAAATGATGAACAGGGCAATCACCGCGGCGTAGGTGGCCGCGCAGAGCATGCAGAAGGTCTTCAGCTGAACGTACGACGCCCAGGCGAGATACAGCGAGAAGGCCAGCGCGACGGTCGACAGCACGAACACATACCCGGGCACCGCGTCCCGGACCCGCGACGTCGCCGCGCCGCCGACGCCGACGAGCAGCAGCACCAGCAGGAAGAACAGCATGCCGAACAGGGCGACCGGCACGCCGAGCAGGCTGCCGTAGGCGCTGAGATAAGCCTGGGTGCAGCTGACGGTCGCGTTGACGTCGCAGAAGCTGGTGTAGCCGGGGTTCGTCAGGAGTTTGTAATGGACGACGCTCGACGCCGAAGCCGCCGCCAGGCCGAAGGCGGCTGAAACAAGGAGGAGCATCCGGCTCTTGGTCGTCATGGCGTGTGGCTCAGTTGTACTGCGGGGGCGTTCGACGGTCAAGCACGCCCTCCCCTATTTCAGCTCGCCGCCGTGCGGCGGCGGCCCGGTCTGCGGCATATTGCCCGCGAAGCTCACATCGTCCACGAACACGACCCGGTCGGTGTTGGTGGCGAAGAACCTGCGCCCTGAAATGCCGGGACGAAGCGGATCGGCCGTCACGTCGTAGCCTTCGAGGAGCGGCTCACCCGTGCAGGACTTGTCGTCGAGGCTGAGCGCCGTTCCTTCGAGCACGAACTGGTAGCCGGATTTCTCGAGCGGGTCGGCGGCCAGATCCGGACTGAGGAAGGCGGCGCCGGTGGCTGGCATCGGCACCGTCAGGCTGGTCAACGTGGCGGCGTAATGCTGCTGGCCGCAGGCCTGGGCGAAGGCGAACTGCGCCTGGTTGACGGCGCCGAGCGTCGCCACGGCTGAAGCCTCGTTCCCCTGGACGCGCGCATGAAGGTAGATGCCCATGCTGATCGAGGCCAGGATCCCGATGATCGCCACGACAATCAGCAGCTCGATGAGCGTGAAGCCCCGAGCGTCCCGGGCAGCCGGAGTGGTGGTCAACAAAACAAAAGGTGGGATCCTCGCGGACCCCACCTTGATTATGCCCCGAACGGGCGTTACTGAACGGGCGTCGTCGCCGTGTTGACGAGCGCCGCCGTGAACGTCGTGCCGGTGTTGTCCTGGAAGATCGTCGCGCGCTGGTCGGTGCCGAACGAGCGCTGACCGGTCGAGCCGATCGACGACGGATGCGCTTCCGCGAAGTAGGAGGCAATCGCCGCCGCCGACGAGGTGTTGCAGGTCGCCGCCGCCGCAACCACCACCGTGTTCAGCAGGCCGGGGCCGGCGTTGACGATGTAGCCGCTCTTGACGACACCGTCGACGTTCAGGTCGGGGCTGATGAACCCAGCCGTGCTGCCGGTCGGGGCCAGCGCCAGGTCGGCGAGGCTCTGCGCGTAGCCGCCGCTGGCGCAGCTGGACGAGTAGGTCGACTCGGCGCTGTTGATGGCGCGCATCGAGCCAATCGCCGACGCCTCGTTACCCGACATACGGGCCCGGAGCAGCCCGGGGATCGCGATGGCCGCGATGATGCCGATGATAGCTACGACGATCAGCAGTTCGATCAGCGTGAAGCCCTTCTGGTTGCGAACTTTCATGTCACTCACTCCTCAAATTGTTTCGACTGGAACAGCTCTCGGTTGGTCGGGTTTTTGTTGTGTTCCCAGCCGAGCACCCACCACAACAGCAAGCTGAATGCCCGAAGCGGCCCAGCCCCTATCGAATGGCTTAAACCATCTATACACAGTTGCTTACAGTCCCAGATGGTGGCGCCTTCGAAGCGATTACCGAGTGACAATTTTTGGCCGGGACCAAATTCTGTCAACCTCGGCTGCGAGGAAGTGTCACTCCGTGGGTTTCCGGGTTTGCAGTGGTCGGGCGGGCGCGGACCGGGTGGATGAAGGAGGTGCCGCTCGGCACCTCCTTCGACGGTCGTCGCTTACTGAACGGGGGTCGTCGCGGTGTTGACGAGCGCCGCGGTGAACGTCGTGCCGGTGTTGTTCTGGAAAATCGTCGCGCGCTGATCGGTGCCGAACGAGCGCTGACCGGTCGAGCCGATCGATGACGGATGCGCTTCGGCGAAGTAGGAGGCGATCGCCGCCGCCGCCGCCGCGTTGCAGGTTCCCGCCGCCGCGACCACCACCGTGTTCAGCAGGCCGGGGCCGGCGTTGACGATGTAGCCGCTCTTGACGACGGCGTTGGCGTTGAGGTCGGGGCTGATGAAGCCAGCCGTGCTGCCGGTCGGCGCCAGCGCCAGGTCGGCCAGGCTCTGGGCGTAGCCGCCACTGGCGCAGCTCGAGGAGTAGGTGGACTCGGCGCTGTTGATGGCGCGCATCGAGCCAATCGCGGACGCCTCGTTACCCGACATCCGGGCGCGAAGCAGGCCGGGAATCGCGATCGCCGCGATAATCCCGATGATCGCCACGACGATCAGCAGTTCGATGAGCGTGAAACCCTTCTGGTTACGAATCTTCATTTCCTGTCTCCTCAAAATTCCGTGTGTCGCCGAAGCGCGGGGTTGATGAACGCCGGCGCTTCAAGCGGCCGACGCCTCTTAAACAGCAATACGGCAGCCAGCGGCCAACGTTTGTCGGCTGGAACTAAGCCATTTATTTGCAACAAGTTATCAGGCCTATATACCGTCGGATAGGGGCGACAATCGTTGTCGAGTGACATTTTTCGTCACCCTCGTCAGGCAAGTTGTGGCGGGAACCTGACGACCGAGCCGCCTACTTCAGATTGTACTTCTTCGTGTAGTAGCGGAAGGATCTGAAGCTCATCCCCAGCAGGTCGGCCGCCTTGACCTTGACGCCGCCGGACTGCCGGAGCGCCTCGGCGATGTATTCCCGCTCGATATGCTGGACATGCCGTTCGAGGTCGAAGCCGCCGTCGGGGATGCCCTCCTGGGAGGCGACTCCGGGGACGACGGGAGCCGTCCCGACCGGCAGGTTGAGCTGCTCGGGCAGGCTCTCGGCGAGGATCGTCGGCGACTGCTCGAGGGCCACGGCGCGCTCCATGGCGTTTTCGAGCTCGCGGATATTGCCGGGCCAGTGATGCTCCCGCAGCCGGGCCAGCGCGCCGCCCGAGATGCCGGCGACGGGCTTGCCCATCAGGGCCGCGAACTTCGCCACGAAATGCTCGGCGAGCAGCGGGATGTCGTCGCGGCGCTCCCGCAGCGGCGGGAGGCGGAGCGGGATGACGTTGATCCGGTAGAACAGATCCTCGCGGAACGTGCCCTCGGCCACCATCTTGACGAGGTCCCGGTTCGTCGCCGCGAGGATGCGGATGTCAGCCGGAATTTCCTCGGTGCCGCCCAGACGCCGGAACCTGCGCTCCTGAAGCACCCGAAGGAGCTTGACCTGGACGAGGGGACTCATCTCGCCGATCTCGTCGAGGAAGATCGTCCCCTTCTCGGCGACCTCGATCAGCCCCTTCTTGTTGCTGTCGGCGCCGGTGAAGGCGCCGCGCATGTGTCCGAAGAGCTCGGAGTCGAGCAGGGTCTCGGACAGCGCCCCGCAGTTGACCGCCACGAACGGGCGGTCTTTGCGCTGCGAGTTGAAATGGATCGCCCGGGCCACCAGCTCCTTGCCGGTGCCCGACTCCCCCGTGATCAGGACCGTGCTGCTCGTCGGCGCAATCGTGTCGACCAGCTGGAACACCGCCAGCATCGAGCCGCTGCTGCCGATGATGTTCGCGTACTGGTGCGTCGTCTTCAGCGTTTTCTTGAGGAGCAGGTTTTCCTGCTGCAGGCGCTTCCGCTCGAGCTCGCGACCGACGCGCAGCCGCAGCTCGCTGGCGGCGTTCGGGGATTTGTTGACGTAGTCGGCGGCGCCGAGCCGCAGCGCCTCGACCGCCGTATCGGTCGACGCGAAGGCGGTCATGACGATGGCGATGAGGTCGGGCGCGATCCGCTTGGCTTCGCGCAGCAGTTCGACGCCGTTCATCGCCGGCATGCGGATATCGGTGATCAGAATGTCGATGCGCTCACGGCCGAGCAGCTCCAGCGCATCGGCGCCGTCTTCCGCGACCAGCACGTCGTAGCCGTCGCGGCGGAGCACGATCGACAGCAGCTCGCGCATCGAGCGCTCGTCGTCGACCACCAGGACGCGGCCCGGCTGGGCCGCCACTTGTTCGTCAGTCTGCAACTCGGTGGTCATAATCAGCTCAAAACCGGGCGTGCGCTGGCGGTGGACGGCAGCGTGACTTCGACCTGGGTGCCGGCGCCGCGCTGCGACGCGACGCGCACCGCGCCGCCGTAGTCGCTGACGATGCGATGGACGATGGCGAGGCCGAGGCCGGCCCCGCCGGCGAAGCCGCCGCGGAACGGCTGGAAGATGCCGTCGATCTCCTCCTGCGCGATGCCCACTCCCTGGTCCTCTACCGTGATGACGACCGCGCCGGCGCGGCCGTCGGCATCCGTGGCCTGGCGGACCGACAGCCGGAGCTCCCCTCCGTCGGGCATCGCCCGGACCGCGTTGGTGGCGAGGTTCCAGACAATCTGGCGGATCTGGCTTTCGTCCGCCTCGTACCAGGTTTCTTCCTCCGGCACGTCGACGGCAATCGTATGCGCGTCGCTGAGCTCGGCGTTGTTCTCGAGGAGCCGCGCCGTGTCGGTAATCGCCTGGCGGATATCGACGCGCGTCGCGGCCAGCCGCTGCGGCCGGGCATAGGCCAGGAAGCTGCGGATGGTGTCGTTCAGCCGATCCGATTCCCGCAGCACGATGTCCATCAGCTGCGACTGGTCCTCGGTGAGCGGCAGTTCCTGCCGCAGAATCTGGATCGAACCCGACATCGAAGCCAGCGGGTTGCGGATCTCATGGGCGATGCCGGCCGCCATCTCCCCGACCGCGGCGAGGCGCTGCTGGGCCCGGGCCTCGCGCTCGTGCCGGCGCACGTTGGTCACATCCTGAAAGGTGAACAGGAAGCCGGTCTCGCCGCGCGGCGTGATGAGCGGCGCCGTGCTCAGTCCGAGCTCGAGCTGCCGGCCGTCCTGGCGCAGGAACCCGAAATCGACGCGCGGCAGGGGAGAACGGGCCTGTTGCGCGCCGAACAGGTCCGCGAACTCTTCCGGCAGCTGCAGCACCGCGGACGCCGAACGGCCGACGGCGCCGGCCGCGGGCACGCCGGTGATCGACTCGGCGGCGCGGTTGAACGTCAGCAGCCGGCCGTCGATGTCGCTCGTCGCCAGCCCGCTCGTCAGGCTGTCGATGACGTGCTGGCTGAAGGCCTGCAGATCGGCAATCTGGTTCGACGCGTCCGCCAGCCGCTCGTCGGCCCGCCGCAGGCTCTCGGCCAGATAGCCGCTCAGGCTGGCGACCGCCAGGAAGCCAAAGAGGTTGAGCCCGATGGTGAACCAGGCCAGCCGGAGCGGCGGCAGCAGCACCAGCGCCCGGCCCGCCGGCAGATACGGGCTGTAGTACTGCGCCAGCACCAGTCCCGAGTAAAGGATGGAGCTGAGGACCCCGACCATCATCCCGCCGCGGCGCGACTGAATCGTGCTCGCGGCGATGATTGGCAGCGCGTAGAGCGGCGTGAAATAGCTGGCCACGCCGCCGCTCATGTAGACGACCGCCGACACCAGCGCCGCGTCGAGGCCGACCTGCAGGTCGATCATCCAGCGATGGCGTTCCGCCAACGGCAGCGCGAGACTGTAGACCACGGTCAGGGCATAGGTCACCCCGATCATCAGGAAGAACGAGTCGATCGGCAGAACTCCCGGCGAGTTCAGCTCGATGAGAATCGCCGAGCCGAGCAGCAGCGTGACGGCCAGCGCCCGGCCGGCAATCAGCCACAGCAGCTTGCGGCGCAAGGGGGAGATCATGACAGCTTCCAGCTTCCCGCTTCCCGCTTCCAGCTTCCCGCTTCCCGCTTCCAGCTTCCCGCTTCCCGCTTCCAGCTTCCCGCTTCCCGCTTCCCGCTTCCTGCTTCCCGCGGCGCGCCCACCGGCTGCGGCTGGCGGCTTGCTGCGTGCCGAGCGTGGCTCCGGATGCCCTGCGGAAAGGGAGCTCCGGGGAGCGGGTCGCCGGCAGCGGACAGCGGGCAGCGCATCTACGTCAGCTTGCTGATCAGGTCGAAGATCGGCAGATACATCGCGATGACGATGCCGCCGACGATGACGCCGAGGACGGCAATCATCACCGGCTCCATCAGGGTCAGCAGGCCGGCGACGGCGGTGTCGACTTCGTCCTCGTAGAAATCGGCGATCTTCGACAGCATCGCGTCGAGCGCGCCGGTCGTTTCACCGACGTTGATCATCTGGACGACCATCGACGGAAAGACGTTCGTCTCGCGCAGCGGCGCCGAGATCGTCTCGCCGCGCTCGATGCTGGTCCGGGTGGTCTGCACCGCCGCCTCGATGATGGCGTTGCCGGCGGTCTTGGCGGTGATGTCGAGGCCGTCGAGGATCGGGACGCCCGAGGCGAGCAGCGTCGAGAGCGTCCGGCAGAACCGCGCCACCGCGACCTTCTTCAGGATGCCGCCGAGGATCGGCAGCTTGAGCAGGATGCGATCGATGACCACCCGGCCCGCGGCGGTCCCGTAGTAGCTCTTCAGCGCGTAGCCGACCAGGCCCATCGCGATCGCCACCAGCCAGCCCCAGCCGACGATGAAGTCGCTGAGCGCGATGACGACGCGGGTCGGCATCGGCAGCTGCGCGCCGAGGCCGGCGAACAGCGACGCGAAGGTCGGGATGACCTTCCAGAGAATCGCCGTGACGACGACGCCGGCAATGACGATGACGGCGACCGGATAGATCATCGCCGACTTGACGTCCCCCTTGAGCTTGACGCTCTTTTCGATGTACTCGGCCAGCCGCTTGAGGATGGTGTCGAGGATACCGCCCGCCTCACCCGCCGCAATCATGTTGGTGAAGAGCGGGTCGAAGGTCTTCGGGTGCTTCTTCATCGCGTCGGCGAGCGCCGCGCCCGACTCGACGTCCTCGCGCGTCTTCAGGATGACGGCCGAGAAGTTCTTGTGCGGCTCCTGCTTGCCGAGGATCTCGAGGCACTGGACCAGCGGCAGGCCGGCGTCGATCATGACCGAGAACTGGCGCACGAAGATCGCCAGGTTCTTGGCCGGCACGCCTTTGCCGGCCTTCGGCCCCGACGGCTTGGCGGCCGCGGCCGCCGCCTTCTTCGCCTTGGCGGCATCGATCCGCGTGACCAGGATCTGATCGCGGCGCAGCGCCGCGACCGCGGCATCCATGGAGTCGGCGGTGTGCTCGCCCGAAACCGTCTGCCCGGCGCGGGTGCGGCCGGAATACGCGAAAGTAGGCATAAGTCACTCAGCTCTTACAGTAGCCAGTCGCCAGTCGCCAGTCGCCAGTCGCCAGTCGCCAGTCGCCAGTTCCCAGTTCCCAGTTCCCAGTTGCCAGTCACGACCGCCGGCTACATGGCTGGCAGCTGGTAACTGGCCACTGGCTACCGATGTCTTACCTCGCCACCGGCCGCGGCGGCAGGCCGGCGCCCGGCCGCGCCATCCCCGCCCCGGCGACCACACCGGCGCCGCGGCTGATCATCTGCTCCAGCTCGTCGCGCAGCGAGGAGGCGCCCATCGCGGTCTCCAGCGTGATCAGCCGCTTCTGATAGAGCGTCGCCAGCGACTGGTTCATCGTCTGCATGCCGAGCTTCTCCTGCCCGGTCTGCATCGTCGAATAGATCTGATGGACCTTGTCGTCGCGGATCAGGTTGCGGATGGCCGGCGTCGGAATCAGCACCTCGAGCGAGATGACGCGCCCCTTGCCGTCGGCGCGGGGCATCAGCGCCTGGCAGACGATGCCCTCGAGGACCAGCGACAGCTGGGTCCGGATCTGCCCCTGCTGGTGCGCCGGGAAGACGTCGATGATGCGGTTGATGGTCTGCGCCGCCGAATTGGTGTGCAGCGTCGCGAACGTCAGATGGCCGGTCTCGGCGATGCGCAGCGCCGACTCGATCGTCTCGAGGTCGCGCAGCTCGCCGATGAGGACGATGTCCGGGTCCTCGCGGAGGGCGGCGCGCAGCGCCGTCGCGAAGCCGTGGGTGTCGCTGTGGACCTCGCGCTGGTTGACGAGGCAGCCCTTGTGCTGGTGGATGTATTCGATCGGATCCTCGATCGTCAGGATGTGCTCCCGGCGCTCGGTGTTGATCTTGTCGATCATCGCCGCCAGCGTCGTCGACTTGCCGCTGCCGGTCGGGCCGGTGACGAGCACCAGGCCGCGCGGCCGATCGGCCAGCGTCGCCAGCACGGGCGGCAGCCCCAGTTCGCCGAACCCCTTGATCGTCTCCGGAATCACCCGGTAGACGGCCGCCACCGCCCCCCGCTGGTTGAAGACATTGCAGCGGAAACGGGCCAGGCCGCGGATGCCAAACGAGAAGTCGAGCTCGAGCGACTCCTCGAAGCGCTTCTTCTGGGCGTCGGTCAGGACGCTGTAGGCCAGCCCCTTGGTCTCGGCGGGCCCGAGCACCGGCAGGTCGAGCGTCTGCAGCTTGCCGTGGACGCGAATCTGAGGCGGCGTACTCGTCGTCAGATGGAGGTCGGACCCCGACTGGTCGACGAGCGTTTTCAGCAGTTCAGGTAGTGTGGACATGGTTTAATCAGCTTCCAGCTTCCAGCTTCCGGCTTCCCGCTTCCGGCTTCCCGCTTCCGGCTTCCCGCTTCCCGCTCCCAGCTTCCCGCTCCTCTTTCCAGCTTCCTGCGGGCAGCTGGTAGCGGGCAGCTGTCAGCTATTTCACCGTTTCGCGCGCCACTTCCTCGATGGTCGTGACGCCTTCCATCACCTTGTGGAGGCCGCTGCGGCGGAGGGTGATCATCCCCTCCTCGACCGCCTTGCGGCGCAGCTCGAGGCCCGAGGCGCCGACGAGAATGAGCTCGCGGAGCTGCTCGCCGATCTCCATCACTTCGTAGAGGCCGACGCGCCCCTTGTAGCCGGTGTTGTTGCACTTCTCGCAGCCGCTGCCCTTCTTGGGGACGACGGTCTGGGCTTCCTCCTGGGTGAAGCCGGCCTCGACGAGCGCCGGCGCGGCGTGGCGCTCCTCGACCTTGCAGTGGGCGCAGATCCGGCGGACCAGGCGCTGCGCGCAGATCAGGTTGACGGAGCTGGCGACCAGGAACGGCTCGATCCCCATGTTCATCAACCGGTTGATCGTGCTCGGCGCGTCGTTGGTGTGCAGCGTCGACAGCACGAGATGGCCGGTCAGCGCCGCCTTGACGGCAATCTCCGCGGTTTCGAAGTCGCGGATCTCACCGACCAGGATGATGTTCGGGTCCTGCCGCAGGAACGAGCGCAGCGCGGCGGCGAAGTTCAGGCCGATGTTCTCGCGGACCTGGACCTGGTTGACGCCGACCAGGTTGAACTCGACCGGATCCTCGGCCGTCATGATGTTCGTCTCGGTCGTATTGATCTTGGCGATCGAGGAGTAGAGGGTGTTGGTCTTGCCGCTGCCGGTCGGGCCGGTGACGAGGACCAGGCCCCACGGCTTGGCGATCGCCGCCTCGAGCTTCTTGAGCGACGGCGGCTCGAAGCCGAGCTTCGTCATGTCGAGCATCAGCTTGTCCTTGTCGAGCAGACGCATGACGATCTTCTCGCCGAACAGCGTCGGCAGGCACGAGACGCGGAAGTCGATTTCCTTGGTCGTGCCGTTGTCGGCAAAGCGGATCTTGATGCGGCCGTCCTGCGGCAGCCGCTTCTCGGCGATGTCGAGCTTCGCCATGATCTTGACGCGCGACGTAATCGCGTCGCGGAACTTCATCGGCGGCGCCATCACGTTGTAGAGGATGCCGTCGATCCGGAACCGGACGCGGAACTCCTTCTCGTAGGGCTCGACGTGGATGTCGCTCGCCCCCTTCTGAATCGCCGACATCAGCATCAGGTTGACGAGCCGGATGACCGGCGCCTCGCCCCCCTGCCGCTCGAGGGAGGCGACGTCGATCTGCTCCATTTCCTGGAGCACCTCGACATCCTCGTCGACGATCGCCGCCGACTCCTCGAGCGCCTTGGTGACCATGTCGAGCGACGACGCGCTCGACATCGATTCGCCCGCGCCGGTCGCCGCCGGCGCCTCGCTCCGGCCGCGCGGCGCCGGGGCGCTGTAATATTTCTGGATCGCCGCCAGCACCGCCGTCTCCGAGGCCACGACCGGCTCGACGTTGTAGCCCGTCATGAACTTGATGTCGTCCATGGCGAAGACGTTCGTCGGGTCGGTCATCGCGATCGTCAGCGTCGCGCCGGCACGGCTGAGCGGCACGATCTGGTACTTGTGCGCGGTCTCGGACGGAATCAGCTTGATGATGGGAGCGTCGATGTCGAACTGCGCGAGGTTGATCGAGGGCACGCCGTACTGCTTCGAGAGCAGCGCCGTAATCTCCTCGTCCTTGACGAAGCCGAGCTTGACCAGGTTGAAGCCGAGCTTCCCCCCGTTGGTCTTCTGATAGCTCAGCGCCTCCTGCAACTGGGCAGGCGTGAGACGCTTCTCTTTGAGCAGCAGCTCGCCAATGCGAACAGGCATCGTTCAGGCTCGGGTCCAGTAGGGCCGCCGGGAGCGCGGCTAATCGCTGGGGAAACGCTGGGGGACCAGTATTCCAACACAACCTGACATTTTTTGTCAAGCACGGAATCGTATCTGTCCCTCAAAATCCCACCCTGGCAGACACGCCCCATCCCCGCGCGGCGCGATCGGACCCCCCGGTGACGCCCACGTCGATGAGCACCGAGGCGGTGGCCGCCACGCTGGCGCCGGCGCTGACCCCGGTCGCCCGTTCCCCCGAGACCGCCGCATTGACGCCCCCCCGGACGAACAGGCGCCTGATGACCCGGGCCTCGGTCCCCGCCGCCATTCGCCGGGAACTGCCCGCAATCCCACCTGATCCGATGACATCCATATCGGCCGCAACGATCCAGCCCGCCAGAGGGGCGATCGAGAGGCCGGCCCTCGCCTGCCGCCGCAGCGTCACGTCCTCGTGGCCCGCCGGGGCGCGGAACGACGGCGCGGTGGCATTGCGCAGGGTCACCCCGGCCTTGAGCGGTCCGAGCGACCCCATGACCCCGAGATCGGCATCGAACCTGGTGGTATCGACGGAGCCCTGGGCCCCAGCCTCGCGGCGCAGCAGGTCCGTCCGCTGCCCCGGGAGAGCGGTTGCAGAGGAGACGCTGCCCCGGACCAGCTTCAGGGTCGCGCCGACGGCCACGCCGGGCGCGATCGACTGGACCACCGTCGCCCCGGCATGGTGGGTAATGAGCGTATCCGCCTCCAGGAAGGCGCCGCCGGCACCAGGAACCGCCCGGACGTCAGTCGACCCCAGCCGGTAGTAGGACAGTGCCAGCGCCGGCGCGCCGAGGGCCAGCAGGAAGCCCGACTGCCGGACGCCAGGCTCGAGCCCTGTTCCTGTGTGCTCGGCGCTGGTCCGGTCGACCACCAGGCTGAAGATCGCGCCGGACGCGAAGCCGGCCGGGTTCCAGTAAGCCGCCGACGCGTCATCCGCGACCGCGACGAACGCCCCCCCCATCCCCGACGCCCGGGTACCCACCGCGTCGAAGGTCTGGGCTCCCGCCGCCGCGGTCACGCCCCAGAGCACGATTGCCGCAACCGCCGCCCGCTTCAGACTCCCCATCCCCGAAAGCTTAGCGTACGGGTCGGCACCGTCCGGCGGGGTGATTCCTGGCCGCCGCGCCGGCCCATTTCCGGAAACATCCGGGGCCGGGCTGTCGTATCTCAAGGTGCTAGAATCGTCCCGTCCCGGCGGCCGTCCCCGTCGGGTACTTCCACGATCTTCCGGCACAACTTATGACCTCATCCGCCATTTCGGCCGGGTCTGTCCGGCCCGACCCTGGTCTTGCCTCCAGGTTCCTGGGCATCATCACGTCGCCGCGCGCCACCTACCAGGCCGTGGTGGCGCACCCGAAGTGGTTCGGCATGATGGCCGTCACCATCGCGGCGATGATGCTCCTGGTCGGCGGCTTCCTGTTCACGCACGTCGGCCAGGAAGCCTGGCTGGAGGCGGCCTCGAACAGCCCGCTCAGCGGGCCGGTCAGCGACGAGCAGTACCAGGGGATGCAGAAGATGTCCGGCTATGTCGGCTACATCACCGCCGTCAGCATGCTGGTGATGGTCCCCCTCATCAGCACCGTCATTGCCGGCATCCTCTTCGCCGTCTTCAACGCGGCGCTCGGCGGCGACGCCAGCTACCGACAGCTGCTCGCGGTGGTGGTTCACACCGGTCCGATCGGCGTGCTCGCGCAGCTTTTCACCGTCCCGATGAACTACATGCGGGGCACGATGTCGAGTGCCAGCAGCCTCGGCGTGCTCACGCAGGCCGTGTTCGACGACGGCTCCTTTCCCGCCCGGCTCCTTGGCATGATCGACATCTTCGTCATCTGGCAGCTCATCGTCATGGCGATGGGTCTGGCGGTTCTCTACAAGCGTCGCACGCAGCCCATCGCCACCACGCTGCTCGCGGTGTATGTCCTGATCGCGGTAATCGTCGCAGTGGTCCGACGTGGAGCGGGTGCATGAGCCGGAACAAGAAAATTCTCATCGGCGTCGCGATCGCGCTGGTTCTCGGCGCAATCGCCTTCGCCAACTTCAAGTTCAAGCGCGTCGACGGCATCGAGGTCACGACCGAAGCGGTCCAAAAGCGTAAGCTCGAAGCGATCGTGTCCGCGTCCGGAAAGATCCAGGCCAAGCGCGACGTCAACATCAGTGCCGACACGATGGGGCGTGTCACGGAGCTCGCCGTCGACGAGGGGTATCGCGTCAAGAAGGGTCAGTTCCTGATGCAGATCGACCCGCGCAACCTCAGGACCGCAGTCCAGCGGACGGAAGCCTCGCTGGCGGCGGCGCGCTCGAACGCCGAGCAGGTCCGGCTTGCGCTCGACAGCGCGCGGGTCGCGTTGAAGCAGGCCCAGGAGAATTACAAGCGCCAGCAGGATCTCTGGAAAGGCGGGCTGACCACCCGCGAGACCCTCGAACGCGCCGAAAACGACTTGAAGCAGCGCCAGGCTGATTTGGCCTCGCAGGAGCAGAACGTCCGGACGATGCAGCTGCGAATGGAGTCGGAAAGCGCCACGGCGGCCAGCGCCCGCTACGACTTGAGCAAGGTCCGCATCGAGTCGCCGATTGACGGCATCGTCACCCGCCGGAATATCGAGGCCGGCGAAACGGTCGTGATCGGCACGATGAACAACGCCGGCACGGTGCTGCTGACGATCGCCGACATGTCGGTCATCCAGGCAGAAGTCGAAGTCGACGAGACCGACATCCCGTCGCTGCGCATCGGCCAGCCGGGCAAGGTCACGATTGACGCGATGCCCGGCCAGACGTTCACCGGCAAGGTCACCGAGATCGGCAACAGCCCGATCCAGACGACCGGCACCGCCTCGACCCAGGCGACGAACTTCAAGGTCGTCGTCACGCTCGACAAGGAGATCGCCGAGGTCCGGCCGGGCTTCACCTGCACGGCCGAAATCACGACCGCGGTCCGCGACGACGCCGTGGCGGTGCCGATCCAGGCGACCACGGTCCGCGAGTTCATCGTCGACGAGAAGGGCACGATCGTCCATCCCCCCGAGCCGGAGAAAGGGCGCAAGCGGCCGGTCGCCGGAGCCGCCACGGCCGAGCTCAAACCCGGCCAGAGCCGGAAAGAGTTCGAAGGCGTGTTCGTGGTCGAGACCGGCAAGGCGCGCTTCGCGCCGATCAAGAGCGGGATCGCCGGCGAGAAGTACTTCGAGGTCCTGTCCGGGGTCAAGCCCGGCGACATGGTCATCACCGGGCCGTTTGCGTCCGTCCGGGAGCTCGCCGACGGCGCCGCGGTCAAGCCGACGACGGGCACGACGACCGCCGCCAAAAAGCCGTGAACCAGTTCTTCGAGGCGGCCGCGATCGCGCTGAACGCAATCTGGACGAACAAGCTGCGTTCGTTCCTGACCGTCCTCGGCAACATCGTCGCCGTCACCTCGATCATCGCCGTCGTCTCGCTCGTCCAGGGCATGAACGCCTACGTCAGCGACGCGATCATCTCCGACGTCGGCGCCGACAACTTCACCATCCAGCGCGTCGGCGTCGTCCGCACCCAGGAGGAGGAGGAGAAGGCGCGCAGCAACCCGCGCATCACCCTCGACGACGCCGGTGCGGTGCGGAAGTTCAGCGACAACATCGCCGCCGTCGCGGCGCAGGCCGGCGCCAACGCGCGGGTCACCTACAAGGACGTGGTCATCGACAGCGTCAACGTGCAGGGCGTCTCCCGCGACTACATCAGCTTCTCGCGCTTCAACGCCGAGCGCGGCCGCCTCATCAACCCGTCGGAGATTGCCCGCGATCGGGCGCTGGTGGTGCTCGGCTGGCAGACCGCGGACCGGCTGTTCGGACCGGCCGACCCGATCGACAAGACCATCAAGATCGGCCCGCTGCACTTCCGGGTCGTCGGCGTCAGCGAGAAGAAGGGGGCGGTGTTCGGCCAGTCGCAGGACGAGTTCGCGATCATCCCGCTCGGCGTCTTCCAGAAGATGTTCGGACCGCGGCCCGGGCTGGAGATCATCGTCAAGCCGCGGACCCCGGAAGTGCTGCGGGTCGCAATGGACGACGCCACCGTGGCGATGCGGATTCAGCGCCGCCTGCGGCCGGCGGCGGGCAACAATTTCGGGATGTTCACGTCGGATACGATCCTCGGCATCTACGAGCAGGCGACGCGCGGCATCTTCGCGGTGCTCATCGGCGTGGTCGCGTTGTCGCTGGTCGTCGGCGGCATCGTCATCATGAACATCATGCTGATGGTCGTCAGCGAGCGGACGCGCGAGATCGGCCTGCGCAAGGCGCTCGGCGCCCGCCGCCGCGACATCGTCTGGCAGATCCTGACCGAGTCGGTGACGCTCTCGACCTTTGGCGGGCTGGTCGGCACGCTCCTCGGCTTCGGGCTGGCGCTGCTCATCAGCAAGCTGTCGCCGCTCCCCGCCGCGGTCGAGCCCTGGGCGATCGCGATGGGCCTCAGCATCACCGCCATCGTCGGACTGTTCTTCGGAATGTACCCCGCGATGCGCGCCGCCTCGCTCGACCCGATCGAGGCGCTGAGGAGAGAGTAGGAAGTCTCCCGCTGCCCGCTGCCAGCTTCCAGCTTCCCGCTTGCTGGGTCGCGGCTTGGCAGCGGGTAGTGGGTCGCTGGCAGCGGGTAGCGGGTAGCTGGGTACTGGTAGCGGGAAGCGGGTAGCGGGTAGCGGGTAGCTGGCAGCGGGAAGCTGGCAGCGGGAAGCGGGCAGCGGGAAGCGGGAAGCGGGAAGCGGGCAGCGGGCAGCGGGAAGCTGGCAGCGGGAAGCTGGCAGCCGGAAGCGGGAAGCCGGTAGCATAGGAAACAATAAAATGGCCGCGCTCAGAGCCGGGCTCCTCCGGGAAATCGTCACGATGTCGGTCCAGACCCTGCGGACCAGCAAGATGCGCTCGGCGCTGACGGTGCTGGGCGTGGTCATCGGCATCACCTCGATCGTCGGCATGACCTCGCTCATCCGCGGCTTCGACGAGTCGCTGCGCCAGTCGCTGAGCGCCGCGGGCCCGAACACCATCTACGTCCAGAAGATGGGGGCGGTCAGCTGGGGCTCCGGCAAGAGCTTCCAGGAAGTCATCAAGCGCCCGAACCTGACGATCGAGGACGCCCGCGCGATCGCGCGCAATTCGCCGTCGGTCGGGCTGATCGATGTGTGGCTCGGGGTGATGGGCGGATCGAGCCGGTCGCGCCTCTACTACAAGAGCGAGCGCACGACACAGATCGTCATCTTCGGCGCCACCGAGAATTTCGCCGCGGTCAGCTTCACGCCGCTCGTCCTGGGCCGCTTCTTCGTCCCGACCGAGGTCGATCACCGCCGCCAGGTCGTCGTCCTCGGCCAGACCCCGTACCAGTCGCTCTTTCCCAACACCGATCCGATCGGCAAGAAGGTGCGCATCGGCAGCAACGAGTTCACCGTCATCGGCGTTGTCGACAAGCGGCCGACCCCGGGCGGTTTCAACACCGGCGCTGACGACTTCGCGGTGATCCCGTACACGACCCACGAGAAGTTCTTCGGCAAGGTGCCGACCGGCAAGGGCAGCACCGGCAACTTCAACAGCGCGATGCGCTCGGGGATGATTGCCATCATTCCCAAGGCCGAGGCCTCGCGCGAGCAGACGATGGCCGAGGTCGAGCAGATCATGCGGATCCGCCACAACCTCAAGCTCGACGACCCGAACGACTTCGACCTCGTGACTTCGGATGCGATTCTCAAGATCTGGGATCAGATCAGCCAGGCGACGGTGCTGGCGCTGGTCGTCATCTCGTCGATCGCCCTGATGGTCGGCGGGATCGGCGTGATGGCGATCATGATGATCTCGGTCACCGAGCGGACGCGCGAGATCGGCGTCCGCAAGGCGCTCGGCGCCCGCCGCCGCGAGATTCTCTGGCAGTTCCTGATTGAAGCGGTCTTCCTGACCTCCGCCGGCGGTTTGCTCGGCATTTTCTTCGGCAGCAGCATCGGCCTGGCCATCCACTGGCTGTCGGGCTTCCCGGTGTCGCTGCCGTGGTGGTCGTTCGCGATCGGCATCGGCTTCTCCGCCACCATCGGCATCTTCTTCGGCCTCTTCCCCGCCATCAAGGCGTCGCGGCTCGACCCGATCGAAGCGTTGAGATACGAGTAGCTTCACGCTTCCAGCTTCCAGCTCACCAGCTTCTCAGCTTCACGCTGCCGGCTTCGCCAGCTTCCTCGAGCGTCCGGCTCCATCGCTCGCCAGTCGAGCATCAATCTTGCAGCCTGACTCGACGGCGGAAGGTGAACCCGCGTTGCAGGACTATCGGAAATCTGCTACGTGTGGCAGAAAGCGCACTGCCTCGCCCTGGCGAGCTGTACGCATTTCGGCGCAGCCTGCACAGCGCCGGACGTGTGGGCCCTGCGCAATCAGATCTTGCGCGCGGCGATTTCGATTCCCGTCGAATATCGCCGAAGGGGCGGGGCGGAGAACGGAGCCGGATTTCCGCCGGTTTCTGTCCGGATCGCGTTGGGTTCCGTGTAACGAACTTGAGTATGATTTGCTCCTCGCCCGGGATCTCGGGTCCTGTCCCGGCGCGAGCACCAGCCGTCTCCGCGCAGGTCGAGGAAGTCCGACGCATGCTGAGCCGGCTGGTCGCAGCATTGACACGGTCAGCCGTGCTCTGAGCGGCTCGGCACCGGCGACTGAGGAGCTGGATGCGGCTTCGGCAGCGGAGGGCTATCCAGCCATGAAGATCTACGATGCGGCCAGCATCAGGAATGTCGCGCTCGTCGGGCACAGCGGCGCCGGCAAGACGCAGCTGCTCGCGGCGCTGCTGTTCGACGCCGGGGCCGTCAACCGGCTCGGGCGGGTGGACGACGGGACGACGCCGACCGATTACGACGACGAGGAAATCGCCCGCAAGCACACGCTCGCCTGCAGCCTCGCCTGGGCCGAGTGGAACCGCCACAAGATCAACTTCATCGACACGCCCGGGATGGCGAACTTCCTGAGCGACGCGCGGGCGGCGCTGCGCGTCGCGGACACCGCGCTGGTGGTCGTGGATGCCGTGCACGGCGCCGAGGTCTCGACCGAGAAGGTCTGGGCGGTGGCCGAAGAGCAGCGCCTGCCGCGGATCGTCGTCCTCAACCGTCTCGACCGCGAGCGCGCCAGCCTCGATCGTTCGCTCGAGTCCCTGCGCGCCGTCTTCGGCCGCACCGTCGTGCCGATCCAGCTGCCGATCGGCGAGGACCGCGGCTTCCGCGGCATCGTCGATCTGGTGGCGATGAAGGCATGGACCTTTGCCGAGGACGCCAGCGGCAAGCCGACGCAGAGCGACATTCCCGGCGTGCTCCTCGAGCCGGCGCAGACGGCGCGCGAGGCGCTCATCGAGATGGTCGCCGAGGCGGACGATGCGCTGATGGAGCGGTTCTTCGACGCCGGGACGCTGACCCAGGAAGAGCTCCTGGGCGGGCTCAAGCGCGGCATCGCCGCGGCGCGGATCTTCCCGGTCGTCTGCGCCTCCGCCTTCGCCAATGCGGGCCTGCAGCCCCTGCTCGATGCGATCGTCGCCTTCGTCCCCTCCCCCGCCGACCGTCCGATCGTTGCCGCCGACCCGCGGGGCGATGCCCTGACGGTCGCGCCGGCCGAGGGCGCGCCCGGTGCGGCCTACATCTGGAAGACGGTGGCGGACCCGTTTGCGGGACGCATCACGATGTTCCGGGTCATCCAGGGGACGATCCGCGCCGATTCGACCGTGCAGAATGTCACCAGGAGCATTCCCGAACGTCTCGGTCATCTCGTCCTGCTGCAGGGCAAGACGCAAACCCCCGTGGCCGAGATCAAGGCCGGAGACCTGGGTGCGGTCGCCAAACTGAAGGAGAGCCAGACGAATGATCTCCTTGCCGAGAAGGGGGTCGGCTTCACGCTGGCGCCGATTGCCTTTCCCGAGGCGGTGCTGGCCTACGCAATCGAGCCGAAGAGCCGCGGCGACGAGGAAAAGATCAGCACCGCGCTGCATCGGCTGCAGGAGGAAGACCCGACCGTCACTTACACGCGCGATGCGCAGACCAAGGAGCTGCTGATCGCCGGCCAGGGGCAGTCGCACATCGAAGTGACGGTCGCCAAGCTGAAGCGGCGGTTCGGCGTCGAGGTGAACCTCAAGCTGCCGCGCATCCCCTACCGCGAGACGATCACCGCCTCGACCGAGGCGCACGGCCGGCACAAGAAGCAGACCGGCGGCCACGGGCAGTTCGGCGACTGCAAGGTCCGCTTCGATCCGCTGCCGCGCGGCTCGGATTTCGAGTTCGTCGTCGACATCTTCGGCGGCTCGATTCCGAGGCAGTACATCCCGGCGGTCGAAAAGGGCATCCAGGACGCGCGGCTGCGCGGCTTCCTGGCCGGATACCCGATGGTCGATTTCCGCGCGACTGTCTTCGACGGATCGTTCCACGCCGTCGACTCGAACGAGCTGTCGTTCAAGATGGCGGGTTCGATCGCCTTCAAGGACGGGATGTCGCGGGCGCGGCCGACGCTGCTCGAGCCGGTCATGGATGTCGAAGTCCAGGCGCCGAGCGACTACGCCGGAGACTTGATGGGGGATTTGAACAGCCGCCGCGGACGAATCGGCGGGATGGATACCCGAGGGGCGGCAACGGTGATTCGCGCCAAGGTGCCGATGGCCGAGATGCTGACCTACGAGCAGCACCTGACGTCAGCGACCGGCGGGCGCGGTTCCTATCACATGGAGTTCTCGCACTACGAAGAGGTCCCGGCGCACCTGCACGGAAAAATCATTGCGGCCGGTCGGGCCGAGCACGGCCACGACCACACAGCGGAAGAGTGAGGGCGCCGCGGGCCGGGCGCACCCTTCCTCGGCTGAGAAGTCTTCATGCATCAAAATAGCTGCTCGGCGTGGGTCGCGATCGCGTTACTTGCAGCGGTCGTGTCCCCTGGCGTATCCGCCCAGACGTCCGGCTCGGCGAGCGTCTTTCTCCAGACGGAAGACAATGCCAGGAACAGTTCGTCAGCGTACCGAATCTATGGAAACCCTTCGGCGATTGATTTAATTCTCGACATCACGAACGGGACCGCGAGCGCATTCGCATTTTCTTACGAGACGTTGACGCGGGAGCTGTCGTTCGTGGTTTCCCGAGACGGGCAGCCGATTCCAACCACTGTCGCGGTGCAGCAAGCAGTGTTCCAAGGGGGTGACAGGCATGCCGTACCGATGGCGGTGGCGGAGCGAATCCGAAATGCTGCGGGTGCCGGTTCGAGCTGGCGACTGTCGCTCTCGCGATCGGACGGGCAGCCGTTCGACACCGGCTTGTACCACGATCCGCTTTTCAGTAGGTGGACTCTTCCTGGCTTCTCGGGGTGATGACAATCGGGCGTGGCAAGGACGCTTCACTGGAAATGCCGGCATGGCTTCCCTCGAACTCGGGCCGCCGGACGGGTCACCGCATGAGCGCGCCAGAGCGCATCTGCAGCAGGCCGAATCGGCGAAACGAAGCGGTCGGGATCAGAATGCGCTCGTCGAGCTTCAACAGGCTGCCGCCCTCGATCCCTCCGATGTCGTTTCCGCTGTTGAACTGGGACGGATGTATCTCCGCCTGAACCGCTACGCCGATGCGATTGGGCCCCTGGAGCAGGCCATCCGACTTGCCCCTCCGGATCTCAATATCACCTCGATTGGAAGTGCCCTCGCGAAGGCTTATCTCGGTGTGAATGACGAGCCGAACGCCGTCCGAGCGCTGCGCCAGTCACGGGTCAGCGAGCAGCTCATCCCGGAGACCATTCGGCAACTTCGTTCACGCATTGCAGAGGGGCGGCGTCCGTAGAGTGGCGACCTTGCGACTCGAAGGCCCGTCCGCTCATGGCGTGCTACGGCTTCCGGCGATTCCCCCTCCCGGATGCGAGCGCGCCCCGAAGCTGCTCCAGGCGGGACGCTCCCTCCGCCGCACTGAGTCCAGTCCGCCGGAGCACGTCGAGAGCCTGGGAGTCCTTGCCCAGCGCGAGATAGGCCGTCGCCAGCCCAATCGGGACCCACTCCCCCCGGCGATCGCCGAAAGCCAGGTATCCCGGCAGGGCACGTTCCAAGGCGTCGGCTGCTTCGGCGTAGCGTTCCAGCCTCCTGTAGGTTGTGCCCAATAGTGCCTGTGCGTACCAGTGATTGGGCCGGAGCCGGGCAAGCTCCGTGACGTATGGGAGAGCCAGCGCGTCTTCACCTCTCCCAAGGTGCCAGTTGCCTTCCAGCTCATTGAACGTTTCACGATCCGCCGCTGAGCGCACCTCAGAGACGACCACTCGCCTTCGGTCCCGCTCTTGTGCCCGGCCGGTCCACCGCAGACCGTCGTCAAAGGTCAAACCCTGCAGAAACCGCGAGAGATCGATCGACACCTCATAGGTGCCGGGCGTGAACGGCACGTTATCGACCCGGCGCAATTCAATGACCGCACCCGTGCTTTGACTCGGCGGGAGAGACGCTGACGCCGGCTGGCGAGGAACCACCCGTGCCGTCGTCGGCACAACATCACCGCCGAGCGTGACTCCGACATCGACGGCCTGCGGCAGCTTCTCGACCCCCCACACCGTCGGCCCCTCGAAGTTCCGCAACGAAATATCGATGTACAACACCGGCTGGACGCCCAGCAGCAGCCGCTCAGCGGCGTTCGACCCTTCTCGGGTTTTTTCCACGCTGATCGACCAGCGGAGCGACGAAGCCAACGGCGCCTGGGCCGACGGAGCGCCCGCCGCCGCCAGGGCGAGGGCAAGGCCGATGGCTGCGCCAAAGACGGATCGCGACTGTCTGGGACAGGACATCAGGGCTATTTTAGCTGAGTCGGATCGAGCGTGCCGTTCGAGGGAGCGTCGATGGGTGGGGTTGAGCCGCGGAGGCCACGAAACGGCCGCGGAAGGGTGACGCGCGGCTGCGTCGCCTCCTTCCGCGGCGTCCTGATGCTAGGCGCCGCCGGACTTGCGCGGGGCGCGCGGCGCGGAGGCCTTGCCCTTGGTCGTGGCGCGGCCGCCCTTGTCGCTCTTCAGCTGGCGGGAGGGCTTGGCTTTGTTCTCGCTGCCTTCTTCGGCCGCCTCTTCCCCTTCGCCGGCCTTGCCGCGGAGGCGCTGCGCGGCGGCGCGAAGCCGTCCGCCGACCCCCTTCGGCTTGGCCTTGGCGGTTGATGCCGCCTTCTCCGCCTCGGCGTTGGGATTGAACTCGCTGCCGACGAGCTCGATCTGCGCCACTTCGGCGCTGTCGCCGCGGCGGAACCCGATCCGCAGGATCCGCGTGTAGCCGCCCGGCCGCCCTTCGAAGCGCGGCGCGATCGTGTCGAACAGCTTGCCGACGACGTCGCGGTCCTGGATGTCGCGCAGGACGAGCCGCCGCGCGTGCAGCGACTTGCCGTTGGCGTCCCCCGCCGCGAGGCCGCGCTTGGCGAGCGTGATGATGCGCTCGACGAACGGACGCAGCTCCTTCGCCTTCGGCACCGTCGTCTCGATCCGCTCGTGGAGGATGAGCGCCGCCGCCTGGTTGCGCAGCATCGCGATGCGGTGCTCGGTGACGCGGCCGAGCTTCCGGTGACTCACTCTATGACGCATGATGTTCTAGTCCTGACTTCGCTGCCGTCGAGTCGCCTCCGGCCGCCGTGCGGCGGGTCCCGATGGGTCCTGCCGGGCGCCGGCAGCCGGAGGCTGATAGTTGCTAGTCCTGCGACTGTGCCGCCGGCTGATCCAGCCGCATGCCGAGGCTCAGCCCCATCCCGGAGAGGATTTCCTTGATCTCGTTCAGGGACTTCCGGCCGAAGTTCTTCGTCTTCAGCATCTCCCCTTCGGTCTTCAGCACGAGCTCGCGGATCGTCCGGATGTTCGCGTTCTTGAGGCAGTTGTAGGAGCGCACCGACAGCTCGAGCTCCTCGACGCTCTTGTCGAGATTCTCGTTGAGCGCCGCCCGCGGCGTGTCGGCGAGCGCGTCCGACTGCAGGTCGCCGACCTCCTCGAGATTGATGAAGATGTTGAGGTGGTCGCGAATCAGCTTCGCCGACAGCGACACGGCGTCGCGCGGCGTGACCGAGCCGTTGGTCCAGACGTCGACCGTCAGCTTGTCGTAGTCGGTCGTCTGGCCGAGGCGCGCCGCCTCGACGAGGTAGTTGACCTTCTTGACCGGCGAGTGGACGGAGTCGATCGGGATCCAGCCGATGCCGAGGTCCTCGTCGAAGTTCTTGTCGGCCGAGACGTAGCCGCGGCCGCGCTTGACCCGCATCTCCATGTGGAGCTTGCCCCCCTCGGAGACGGTCGCGATGTGCGCGTCCGGCTCGAGGATCTCGATGTCGCCGTCGGTCTCGATGTCGCCGGCCTTGACGAGACCGGCCTTGTCGATCCGCAGGTAGAGCGTCTTGGTCGCGTCGACGTGCATCTTGAGCGGCACCTGCTTGAGGTTGAGGATGATGTCGGTGGCATCCTCGGTCACGCCCGGAATCGGCGAGAACTCGTGCTGCACGCCGTCAATCTTCACCGCCGTGACCGCCGCACCCTCGATCGACGAGAGCAGCACGCGGCGCAGCGAATTGCCGATCGTGGTGCCGAAGCCGCGCTCGAACGGCTGCGCGTAGAAGCGCCCGAACCGCTCGGTGAGGGTCTCGCGCTCGAGTTCGAGCCGCTTGGGCCGCTGAAAACCTTTCCAGAGCATTGCTTTCTGTCCTTTCAATCGCGCCCCCGAATGCGGGGACCGCCAGACCTGCCGTTACGCCCCCCGCCTCCCGCCGCAGGTCTGGAATGGCTGCGGGCGGGGGGACACCGAATCAGCGGCCCGCTGCCCGCCACCCGCTGCCCGCGGGAAGCGGGGAGCGGGAAGCTGGAAGCTGGAAGCTTTTACTTGCTATACAACTCGACGATCAGCTGTTCCTGCACCGGCAGGTTGATCTGCTCGCGGGTCGGCAGCGAGGCGATGCGGCCGCTCAGCTGGCCGGCGTCGAACAGCAGCCATTCCGGGATGCCCCGCCCCTTCACTTCCTCCATCGCATGGACGATGGCGGTGTTCTGCGCGCTCGTCCCGCGCACCGTCACGACGTCGCCCGCCTTGAGCGAATACGACGGCACGTCGACCTTGCGGCCGTTGACGAGGAAGTGTCCGTGGCGCACCAGCTGGCGCGCCTGGGCGCGCGAGGTCGCCAGCCCGAGGCGGTAGATGACGTTGTCGAAGCGCCGCTCGAGCAGCTGGAGCAGCGTCTCGCCCGTGATCCCGCGCGTCCGGTCCGCCATCTCGAAGTAGCGCCGGAACTGGTTCTCCAGCACGCCGTAGATGCGCTTGACCTTCTGCTTCTCGCGCAGCTGCAGGCCGTAGCCGACCAGCTTCGCCTTGCGCAGCTTGCCATGCTGCCCGGGCGGCAGGTTGCGCTTCTCAATCGCGCACTTTTCCGTGTAGCAGCGCTCCCCCTTGAGAAAGAGCTTCATGCCTTCGCGCCGGCACAGCCGGCAGACGGGACCGATATAACGTGCCATTCTTGATCCTTGTCGCTTCCAGTTTCGCGCTTCCAGCTTCCCGCCTGGCGGTCAGCCTTCGCTTCCAGTTCGCTTTCAGCCCCCGCAGGTTCACAACCTGTCGTCCCCAGCGGGCAGCCGGAAGCAGGAAGCGGGTAGCCTCTCCTACACTCGTCTCCGCTTGGCCGGCCGGCATCCGTTGTGCGGAATCGGCGTCACGTCGCGGATCGATTTCACGTCGATGCCGATCGTCTGCAGCGCCCGGATCGCCGACTCGCGCCCGGCGCCGGGCCCCTTGACCCGCACCTCGACGCTGCGCATCCCGAACGCCTTGGCGGCGTTGCCGGCGGCGATCGCCGCCTGGGTGGCCGCAAACGGCGTCCCCTTCCGCGATCCCTTGAAGCCGATCCCGCCGGCGCTCGACCACGCCACCACCGCGCCCTCGGCGTCGGTGATCGTGATGATCGTGTTGTTGAACGAGGCCTGGATGTGCGCAAAGCCGTGGTGCACGATCCGCTTCTCGCCGCGCTTCTTGAACGCCTTCTTCTTGATCGGCCGGCCGGCGGCCTTCTTGCCGCCTTCAGGCTGCACCGACGCGTCGATAGTTTCGATTTTCGCCATAAAATTCAGCTTCCAGTCTTCAGCTCCCAGCTCCCAGCTGGTACGCTCGTCCGCTCACATTGCTGCCGTCCGTTCCCAGCTGGAAGCTGGCAGCCGGAAGCGGGCAGCCGACTAAACCGTCTTCTTCTTCGCGACCGCGCCCTTGCGCGGCCCCTTGCGCGTCCGCGCGTTGGTCTTGGTGCGCTGGCCGCGGACCGGCAGATTGCGGCGGTGGCGCAGGCCGCGGTAGCTGCCGATTTCCATCAGCCGCTTGATGTTGATGGAAATCTCCTTGCGGAGGTCTCCCTCGACGCCCCCCTGCTCCTCGATCACCCGGCTGATCTTCCGGACGTCGTCTTCCGACAGGTCCTTGATGCGGATGTCCGGGCCGACGCCCGCCGCCGTCAGGATGTCGCCGGAGCGCTTGCGCCCGATGCCGTAGATGTAAGTGAGCCCGATCTCGATCCGCTTGCCCCGGGGAAGATCGACGCCAGCAATACGTGCCATTTCTTTGATCCTTGTAGCTGCCAGCTGCCAGCTCCCGGCTGCCAGCTGGAAGCTGGAAGCTGGAAGCCGATAGCTATCCCTGTCTCTGCTTGTGCTTCTGATTGGCGCAGATCACCCGCACCACGCCCTGACGGCGGACGATCTTGCACTTGTCACAAATCTTCTTCACCGACGCTCGGACCTTCATAACGTTCCTCTTCCCTCGTCGTTCACCGCGGACTGACGACGGCGACAATCCGGCCGCGCGTCAGATCGCGCGGCGAGAGCTCCATGCGAACCCGGTCGCCGATGAGCACGCGGATGAAATTCCGTCCCGCGCCGCCGGGCGCGTGCGCCACCACCTGGCGCTGATGCTCGATGCCGACCCGATACAACCCGTGCGGCAGGGCCTCGAGAACGGTGCCCTCGACCGTGACCGCTCCGGCCCGGGCCTGCCCGTCGTCGGCCATCGCCTCACCGCGCCGGCGCCGGTACCCCGCGCCGCGTCAGCACCAGCGGCCCGGCTTTCGTGACCGCCACGGTGTGCTCGAAGTGCGCCGACAGGCTGCCGTCCTTCGTCACCGCCGTCCACCCGTCCGCCAGCACCTTCACCGCCGGCCGGCCGACGTTGACCATCGGCTCGATCGCCAGCGTCATGCCTTCGGCGAGGCGCGGGCCGCGCCCGGGCTCGCCGTAGTTCGCGATCTGCGGCTCCTCGTGCAGCGCCGAGCCGATGCCGTGGCCGACGAACTCGCGCACCACCGACAAGCCGGAGGCCTCGACGTGCTGCTGAATCGCATGCCCGATGTCCGACACCCGGCCGCCGAGCCGGACCTGCGCGATGCCCTTCTCGAGCGATTCCTGCGTCACCCGCAGCAGCGTCGCCGCCTCCTCCGAGACCCGCCCGACCGGGACCGTAATCGCCGAGTCGCCGTAGAAGCCGTTCAGCTTCACGCCCATGTCGAGCGAGATGATGTCTCCCTCGACGAGCGCCCGCGGCGACGGAATGCCGTGGACGACCTGCTCGTTCACCGACGCGCACAGCGTGCCGGGATAGCCGCGGTAGCCCTTGAACGCCGGTTCGGCGCCGCCCGCCCGCACCAGCCGCTCCGCCGCCCGATCGAGCTCCGCCGTCGTCACGCCCGGCGCGACCATCGCCTCGAGCTCGGCCAGCACCTCGGCGACGAGCGCGTTGGCGACGCGCATCCGCTCGATTTCCGCGGGCGACTTGCAGACGATCATTGCCTCGCCCCCGGCGCGTCCGCCTGCAGCGCCCGGTCGAGCGCCGCGTCGATGGCCGCGGTGACGACGTCCGGCGCCTGATTGCCGTCGAGCGACGTGAACGACGCCCGCCCGGCGTAATACGCCACCAGCGGCCGGGTCTGCCGCATGTAGACCTTGAGCCGCTCCCGGACGATCTCGACGCCGTCGTCGACCCGCGTGACCAGCGCGCCGCCGCACTTGCCGCAGGTCGAGGTCCACTCGGGAGCGGCATTGGCGCCGCACTCGCCGCAGATCCGCCGCGTCGCCAGCCGCCGCACCAGCACGTCCTCGGGGACGACGATGTCGAGCACCACCAGCGGCCCGCGGCCGTCGATCATCCGGTCGAGCGCCCCCGCCTGGACCACGGTCCGGGGAAAGCCGTCGAGCACGAAGCCGCAATGAGCGTCTTCCTGATCGAGCCGGCGTTCGACGATCGAAATCATCAGATCGTCGCTCACCAGGTTGCCCGCCTCCATCGTCACCTTCGCGGCGACGCCGACCTCGGTGTGGGCGACGACCGCCTCGCGGAGGATGTCGCCGGTCGAGATCTTCGGCAGCCGCCGGGTGCGCGACAGCCGCTCGGCCTGCGTGCCCTTGCCCGCCCCCGGCGGGCCGAGCAGCACGACGTTCAGGGCCCCCGGGCGGGCGCGGTGCGCTGCCGTCACCTACTGCCCCCGCCGGCCGCGGATCCGGGTCTTCTTCATGAACCCATCGTAGTGGCGCATGATGAGCTGCGACTCGATCTGCTGCACGGTGTCCATCGCGACGCCGACGATGATGAGCAGCGAGGTGCCGCCGAAGAAGAACTGGACGCCCATGCCCTCGGTGATGAAGCGGGGCAGCACCGCGTCGAGCCGCTCGCCGATGAACGGGATCGGCGCCACCTTGAACCCGCTGATCAGGAAGGTCGGGAGGATCGCGACCATCGCCAGATAGATCGCCCCGACCAGCGTAATCCGGGTCAGGATCGTGTCGATGTACTCGGCGGTCCGCTTGCCGGGCCGGATCCCGGGGATGAAGCCGCCGTACTTCCGCATGTTCTCCGCGACGTCATCCGGATTGAAGATGATCGCGGTGTAGAAATAGCAGAAGAAGATGATGCCGACGACGTAGAGCAAATCGTGCAGCGGCATCCCGGGGGCGATCTGCTCGAGCGGCGAGCGCAGCCAGCCGAGCCGTCCGCCGTCGGTGACGAGCGGCGCCAGCGTCGCCGGGAAGGCGAGGATCGACGAGGCGAAGATCACCGGGATGACGCCGCCGGTGTTGACCTTGAGCGGGATGTGCGTGCTCGAGCCGCCGTACATCCGCCGGCCGACGACGCGCTTGGCATATTGGACGGTGACGCGCCGGTGGCCGCGCTCGACGAAGACGATCGCCGCAATCACCCCGAACATCAGAATCACCAGCGCCACCAGCCGGATCAGGCCCATCTGGCCGGTCTTCAACTGCTCGAGGGTGGTGATCACCGCATGCGGCAGGCCGACGACGATGCCGGCGAAGATGATGAGCGACATGCCGTTGCCGATGCCGCGCTCGGTGATCTGCTCGCCGAGCCACATGATGAACGTCGTGCCGGTCGTCAGCGTCAGGATGGTCAGCAGCCGGAAGCCCCAGCCCGGATGGTAGACCAGCGGCAGGCCGCCGGCGATCCCGGTGTTGCGTTCGAGGAAGTAGGCGATGCCGAGCGCCTGCACGACGCTCAGCAGGATGGTGCCGTAGCGCGTGTACTGGGTGATCTTGCGGCGCCCGAGCTCCCCTTCCTTCGAGATCCGCTCGAGGTACGGCCAGACCACGGTCAGCAGCTGCAGGATGATCGACGCGCTGATATACGGCATGATGCCGAGCGCGAAGATCGTCATCTGCGACAGGTTCTTGCCCGAGAACATGTCGTAAAGGCCGAACATCGTGTTCTTGGCCTGGTCGACGAGCACCGCCAGCGCCTCGGGATTGATCCCCGGGGTCGGGATGTGGCCGCCGACGCGGTACACGGCAAGCAGACCGAGCGTGAAGAGCACACGCTTCCTGAGGTCGGCGACCGCGAAGATGTTCTTGAGGCTTTCGAGCATGACACCCTTATGCGACCGGCTTGCGCCGCTTTACGCCAGTACCTCGGCCTTGCCGCCGGCGGCGGCAATCTTCTCCGCCGCCGTGCCGCTGAACTTGTGCGCGTGCACCGTCAGCGCCTTCGTCATGTCGCCGCGGCCGAGGACCTTGACCCGCCCGGTGCGGCGCACCAGCCCGCGCTCCCGCAGCAGCTCGACGGTGATCTCGACGCCGGCCTCGAACCGTTCGGCGAGCGTATCGAGGTTCACGACCTCGTACTCCTCGCGGAAGATGTTGTGGAAGCCGCGCTTCGGCACGCGGCGATGAAGCGGCATCTGGCCGCCCTCGAAGCCGCGCTTGTGGGTGAAGCCCGAGCGCGACTTGGCGCCCTTGTGCCCGCGCCCGGCCTGGACGCCGGTACCGGAGCCCTGGCCGCGGCCGACCCGCTTCTTCGAGTGCTTGGCCCCCTTGGGCGGTTTCAGATTCGAGAGATCCATGTCCTGATCCTTACTCCTGGACCGTCACGAGGTGACGGACCTTGAGAATCATGCCGCGCGTCGCCGGCGTGTCGACGAGCTCGACCGAATGGCCGATCCGCCGCAGGCCCATCCCCTGGACGGTCGCACCCTGCGTCCGGTCGAAGCCGATCGGGCTCTTGACGAGCGTGATCTTCACCATCCGGCGCTCGCCGGCCTTCGCGTCCTGTGCCGTATGTTTTTTTGCCATGGCTTATCGCGTCGTCGCGGCGAGATCGCCGGGCTGCTCTTCCTTGCCGCGCAGCTTGCGGACTGCGCCGGGATCGCGCAGGCCCATCAGCCCTGTGAACGTCGCCCGCACGACGTTGTGCGAGTTGGCCGAGCCAAGCGACTTGGTCAGCACGTTCTGGATGCCGCAGGCCTCGACCACCGCGCGGACGGCGCCGCCGGCGATGATGCCCGTGCCCTCGGGGGCCGGCTTGAGGAGCACCTGCCCGGCGCCGAAGCGGCCGAGCACCGGGTGCGGCACGGTCGTGCCGCTCAGCGGCACGCGAATCAGCGACTTCTTCGCCGCCTCGATGCCCTTCTTGATCGCCGAGGGCACTTCCTTCGCCTTGCCGACGCCGAAGCCGACCACTCCGTGGCCGTCGCCGACCACAACCAGCGCGCTGAAGCTGAGGTTCTTGCCCCCCTTGACGACCTTGGTGACGCGGCTGATGTTCACAACCGTGTCCTTCAGGTCGAGCTGCGACGAGTCGATCTTTTCGCGTGTCTCAATCATATGTTTCCCGCTACCCGCTACCCGCTGCCTGCTACCCGCTGCCTTGCTGCCCGCGGGAAGCGGGCAGCAGGAAGCGGGAAGCTAAAATTCGAGCCCCGCTTCGCGGGCGGCTTCCGCGACCGCCCGGATCCGGCCGTGATACAGGAAGCCGCCGCGGTCGAACACGACGCGCTTGATGCCCTTCTCGAGCAGCCGTTCGGCGATGGTCTTGCCGAGCGCCTTGGCGCCCGCCACGTTGCCGCCCCTGATCGTCCCGTCGAAGGTGCTCTTGAGCGCCGGCTCCGTGCTCGCCGCCGCCGCCAGCGTCGTCCCGGTCTGGTCGTCGATGACCTGGGCGTAGATGTGCGAGACGCTGCGGAACACCCGGAGGCGCGGCCGCTCGCCGGTGCCCGCAATCCGCTTCCGCTGCCGCAGCGCGATGCGCCGGCGCCGATCCTTGGTCGTATTGATCTTCATATCTAAGCTACCCGCTTCCCGCTACCCGCTTCCCGCACCCCGCCCGGCCCGCTCAACTCGGGTCGGGCCTTGATCCCCAGTGCCTCTCAGCTGGAAGCTGGAAGCTGGGAGCGGGAAGCTGACTGCCTATTTCGCCCCGGTCTTGCCGGCCTTCTTCTTCAGCACCTCGCCCGTGTAGCGGACGCCCTTCTGCTTGTAGGGGTCCGGCTTGCGCAGGCGGCGGATATTGGCGGCGACCTGGCCGACGGCCTGCCGGTCGATGCCGGTCACCGTCAGATGGGTCTGCTTGTCGATGGCGACGTCGATGCCGGTCGGGATGTCGAACACCACCGTGTGCGAGTAGCCGAGCGCAAAGACGATCTGCTTGCCCTTGAGCTCGGCGCGATACCCGACGCCGACGATATCGAGGTCCTTCCGGAACCCGTCGGTCACGCCGCGGACGGCATTGGCCACCAGACTGCGCGCCAACCCGTGGAACTTGCCGAGCGCCGGATCATCGCGCAGCGTCCGGGCGTGGAGCTGGTCGCCGTCCACTTCGAAGCCGATGCCCGCCGGCAGCGGCTGACGCAGCTTGCCCTTCGGCCCCTGCACCTCGACGGCGCCGGGCTGGACGTCGATCTTGACCCCCTTCGGGATGGGGATGAACTTCTTGCCAATTCGCGACATGATTCTTAGCTACCCGCTTCCAGCTGCCAGCTTCCTGCAGCTTTCAATAACTTCCAGCTTCCGTTCTTCGCGGCGGCCGAGCGCGCCCGTCTCCATGCATCCGGCGGGAAGCCGGCAGCGGGAAGCGGGGAGCGCTCGTTACCACACGTTACAGAGCACTTCGCCGCCGACGCCGGCCTTGACCGCCTCGCGGCCGGTCATCACGCCGCGCGACGTCGTCAGGATGCTGACGCCGAGGCCGGCGAGCACATCCGGCACATCGTCGCGGCCGAAGTAGACGCGGCGGCCGGGGCGGCTGATCCGCTGAATCCCGGTGATCACCCGCTCGCCGCGCGGGCCGTATTTGAGCAGCACCCGGAGCTGGGCCTGCACGCGGTCGGCCTCGCCGGCCTCGAGCACCTTGAAGCCCTGGATGTAGCCTTCGCTCTCCAGGATGCGCGCGATCTCGACTTTGAGGCGCGACGACGGCATCTCGACTCGGGGATGGCGCGCGATCGTCGCGTTCCGGATCCGCGTCAGCATGTCTGCAATCGGGTCAGTCATATTCCTAGACTCTCAATAGCTTCCAGTTTCCAGTTTCCAGCTTCCCGCCTGCACCGGCCGCCAGCCCCAGGCTGGCAGCGGGGAGCGGGGAGCGGGACCCCGGCTCACCACGAACTCTTCGTCACGCCGGCGATGTCGCCGTCGAGCGCCAGCTTGCGGAAGCAGAGCCGGCACAGCGCGAACTTGCGCATGTAGGCGCGCGGCCGGCCGCAGCGGTGGCAGCGGTTCCGCAGCCGGACCTTGAACTTCGGTGACTTCGCTTCCTTCGCGATCTTTGCAGTCGTGGCCATAATCTCTTCGCTGTCAGTAACCGGTTCCCGAGTCTCCAGCTACCAGTCAAACCCAAGCTCACGCTCGGGGCACCCTCCAGCCGCCTCGTGCCTGTCCGGCAGCTGGCAACTGGCAACTGCTCTTATTGCGTCCTGAACGGCATGCCGAGCAGCTGCAGCAGCTTGCGCGACTCCTCGTCCGATTTGGCCGTCGTCACGACCGAGATGTTCATCCCGCGCGCCTTGTCGACCTTCATGTAGTCGATCTCCGGGAAGAGCAGCTGGTCCTTCAAGCCGAGCGTGTAGTTGCCGCGGCCGTCGAAACCCTTCGCCGAGACGCCGCGGAAGTCGCGGACGCGCGGCAGCGCGACCGAGATCAGCCGGTCGAGGAAGTCCCACATGCGCTCGCCGCGCAGCGTCACCATCGACCCGATCGGCATCCCCTGGCGGACCTTGAACTGCGCGATCGACTTCTTCGCCCGGGTCGCGACCGGCTTCTGGCCGGTGATGCGGGCGACCTCGTCGGTGCCGGTATCGACGATCTTCGCGTTCTGGGTCGCCTCGCCGAGCCCCATGTTGACGACGATCTTCTCGATCTTCGGCACCGCCATCACATTGGCGTAGCCGAACTCCTTCTTGAGCGCCGGCGCGACTTCCTTGTCGTAGCGTTCCTTCATGCGGCTCATTTGTCGACCACTCCCTCGCACTTGCGGCAGACCCTGACCTTGCGGCCGTCGCCGAGGATCTTCCGGCCGACCCGGGTCGGCTTCCCGCATTCCGGGCAGACGATCTGGACGTTCGACGCATGCAGCGCCGCCTCGCGCTCGACCACGCCCCCCTTGATGCTCTTCTGCGGGTTCGGCTTGGTATGGCGCTTGATGAGGTTGACGCCCTCGATGACGAGCCGGTTCGTATCGGCGACGACCTTGAGCACGCGGCCGCGCTTGCCCCGGTCCTTGCCGGTGATGACGACGACGTTGTCGTTCTTCCGTATCGGCGTTGCTAGTCTTGACATATCTCGTTAGCTTCCCGCTTCCCGCTTCCAGCTGCCCGCCTTCCGTTCGCTCCGTCGTTTCCGGCTGGGAGCTGGCAGCGGGGAGCTGCTTAGAGCACTTCCGGCGCGAGCGAAATGATCTTCATGAACCGGCGCTCGCGCAGCTCGCGGGCGACCGGCCCGAAGACGCGCGTCCCGATCGGTTCGTTCTGGTCGTTGATCAGGACCGCGGCGTTGCGGTCGAACCGGATGTAGCTGCCGTCGCGGCGGCGCTGCTCCTTGCGGGTCCGGACGATCACCGCCTTGACGACCTGGCCCTTCTTGACCGTGCCGTCGGGGGTCGCTTCCTTGACCGACGCCGTGATGATGTCGCCGAGCCGGGCGTAGCGGCCGGTCGACCCGCCGATCGGGTTGATCGCCGCAATCTTGCGCGCCCCCGAATTGTCGGCGACGTCGAGAATCGATCGCATCTGGATCATGGCTAGATCTCCTTCGCCTTCTCGACCACCCGGGTGACGACCCAGCGTTTCCGCCGGCTCATCGGCCGGACCTCGACGATCGCGACGCGGTCGCCGATCCGGACGTCGTTGGCCTCGTTATGGGCGAGGAACTTCGACGTCCGCTTCTGGGTCTTGCCGTAGAGCGCGTCGCGAATCTGCCGCTGCACGGCGACGACCACGCTCTTGTCCATCTTGTCGCTGACAACGACGCCGGTGACTTCCGCTTTCGTGGCCATTACGCCGTCTCCTTCTCGCGCAGCACTGTCTTCACGCGCGCGAGGTCGCGGCGGAGGGCCTTCAGCTTGTGGGCGGCCTCGAGCTGCCCCATCGATTTCTGGATGCGCAGCCGGAACAGCTGGTCGTCCATGTCCTTCTCGCGCTGCTGCAGCTCGTCGACCCCGAGGTCACGGCATTCCGTCACCTTCATGACGCCTTCTCCTCCGCGAACCGGGTCGCGAACTTGGTCTTGATCGGCAGCTTGGCCGCCGCCAGCCGCATCGCGGCGCGCGCGTCGACTTCGGTGATCCCTTCCATCTCGAACAGGATCCGCCCGGGCCGGACGACGCAGACCCATTCCTCGGGCGCGCCCTTGCCCTTGCCCATGCGCGTTTCCTGGGGCTTCTTGGTGATCGGCTTGTCCGGGAACACGCGAATCCAGATCTTCCCGCCGCGCTTGACGGCGCGGGTCATCGCCACCCGGGCGGCCTCGATCTGGCGGGCGGTCATCCAGCACGGCTCGAGCGCCTTCAGCCCGTAGTCGCCGAACGACACATCCGACCCGCGCCAGGCCTTCCCCGTCATCCGGCCGCGCTGCTGCTTCCGGTACTTGACCTTCTTCGGCATCAACATAATTTGATCCTTGTAGCTGCCAGCTACCAGCTGCCAGCTCCCAGCACGTTCCGGCTGGAAGCCGGAAGCGGGAAGCTGGAAGCGTTCCTAGCGTCTGTCTCCCGGGCCGCCCGGTCCGCCGGGGCGCCGCGGCGCCCGGTAGTCCTCTTCGCGGCCGATCCGCGGCACGAGGCGCTCGCCCTTGTAGAGCCACACCTTCACGCCAATCTGTCCGTAGGTCGTGCTCGCCTCGGCGAAGCCGTAGTCGATGTCGGCGCGCAGCGTCTGCAGCGGCAGCTGGCCGTGCAGATACCATTCGGAGCGCGCGATCTCGGCGCCGTTGAGCCGCCCCGAGACCCGGACCTTGATGCCGCGCGCGCCGAAGCGCAGCGCCGACTCGACCGCCTTGCGCATCGCCCGGCGGAACGCGACGCGCTTTTCGAGCTGCATCGCCACCGACTCGCCAATCAGCTGCGCGTCGAGCTCGGGCTTCTGGATCTCCTGGATGTTGATGAAGACCTCGCGGTTGGTCTTCTTCTGGATCTCCTGCTTGAGCTTGTCGACCTCGGTGCCCTTGCGGCCGATGATGATGCCGGGGCGCGAGGTGTAGATGTCGATCTTCAGCTTGTTCGCCGCCCGCTCGATCTCGATCTTCGAGACGCCGGCATGCTGGAAGCGCGTCTTCAGCGTGTCGCGCAGCTTCAGGTCCTCGTGCAGCAGCTTGGCGTAGTCCTTGTCGGCGAACCAGCGCGACCGCCACGTCTTGTTGAAGCCGAGGCGGAATCCAGTCGGATGTACTTTCTGACCCACGTCTACTCCTTGCCCGCCGCCGTCTTGGCACGGCTGGCCGCGGTTTTCTTCGCGCCGCCGGTCTTCGCCCGGCCGCTGGCCGGGGTCCGGACCGTCTTCGGCTTGGCCCCGCGGGCGCGCTTCGGCGCGTCGCCGCCGGCCTCAGACGCCGCCGCCTTGACCGCGCGCTCCTCGACCCGCACCGTCAGGTGCGCGGTGCGCTTGACGACGCGGAACGCCCGGCCCATCGGGGCGGGGCGGATTCGCTTCTGCGACGGCCCCTGGTCGGCGTAGCACGCCGTCACGAACAGGCGCTCGACGTCGCCGCCGAACCCCTCCTTCTGCGACGCATTCGCAATCGCCGATCGGAGCACCTTCTCGATGTCCCGGGCGACGCCCTTGCGCGCGAACTTGAGCGTCGCCAGCGCGACGTTGACGTCGCGCCCGCGGATCAGGTCGAGCACCAGGCCGGCCTTCTGAGCCGAGGTCCGGATGTACTTCGCGGTCGCGTGGGCCTGCACTGCCATCACGCACCCGCCTTGGCGGCCGGCGCCACCGACGCCGCTTTGTCGCTCTTGGTCGTGTGCCCCTTGAAGGTCCGCGTCGGCGCGAACTCCCCGAGCTTGTGGCCGACCATGTTCTCGGTCACGTAGACCGGGATGAACTTGCGGCCGTTGTGCACGGCAATCGTGTGGCCCACCATCTCGGGGATCACCGTCGAGCGGCGCGACCAGGTCTTGATGACCTTCTTGTCGCCGCCGCGGTTCATGATCTCCACCTTCTCGAGCAGCGGAACGTCGACGAAGGGGCCCTTCTTGAGTGATCTGGACATAATCTGCTACCAGTTACCAGCTTCCCGCTACCGGCTTCCAGCTCCCGGCTGAAAGCGGGAAGCTGGAGGCGGGAAGCGGGAAACTACAGTGCTTACTTCTGCCGCCTCTGGACGATGAAGCGATCGGTCGACTTCCGGTTACGCGTCTTGAACCCCTTCGCCGGCTGGCCCCACGGCGACACCGGGTGCCGGCCGCCCGAGGTCTTGCCTTCGCCGCCGCCGAGCGGGTGATCGACCGGGTTCATCGCCACGCCGCGGACGTGCGGCCGCTGGCCCATCCACCGGCTGCGGCCGGCCTTGCCGATCGAGACGTTCTCGTGATCGACGTTGCCGACCTGCCCGATGGTCGCGAGGCACTCGATGTTGATCTTGCGGATCTCGCTGGACGGCATCTTCACCGACGCGTAGCCGTCTTCCTTGGCGACCAGCTGCACCGACGACCCGGCGCTGCGCGCGATCTGTCCGCCCTTGCCCGGCTTCAGCTCGACGTTGTGAATCTGGGTGCCGAGCGGGATGTTCTTGAGCGGCAGGGCGTTGCCCGGCAGGATGTCGACCGTCTCGCCCGAGACGATCGAATCGCCGACCTTGAGCCCCGCCGGCTGGAGGATGTAGCGCTTCTCGCCGTCGGCGTAGGTCACGAGCGCGATCCGCGACGAGCGGTTCGGGTCGTACTCGATCGTCGCGACCTTGGCCGGGATGCCGTGCTTGTCGCGCTTGAAGTCGATGATCCGGTAGCTCCGCTTATGGCCGCCGCCGCGCCACCACGAGGTCAGCTCGCCGTGATTGTTCCGCCCGCCGGTCCGGCGCAGCGGCTCGACCAGGGGCTTGTACGGCTCCTGGGTCGTGATCTCGTCGAACACCTGCACCGTCTGAAAGCGACGGCCGGGCGACGTCGGGTTGTATTTGCGAATAGGCATAACGTTTAGTCCTCGAAGCTTCCCGTTTCCCGCTACCCGCTGCCCGCACTGTGGCGGGGAGCTGAGCGCCGGACGCGGGGAACGTCTTAGGCTCCCTCCAGGAACTCGGGAATCTTTTCGCCGTCGCGCAGCTTGACGTAGGCCTTCTTCCAGTCGGAGCGGCGGCCGGCGAAACGCCCCTGCCGCTTGACCTTGCCGTGCGAAATCGCCGTGCGCACCAGCTCGACCTTGGTCCCGAGCAGCTTCTCGACCGCACGCCGGATGTCGATCTTCGTCGCCGCCGTCGCCACCTGGAACACCAGCGTCCGGTTGTCCTCCCGGATCACCGTGGTCTTCTCCGTCACGAGCGGGCGCCTGATTACGTCAGTCAGTTTCATAAAAAAGCTTCCAGCTTCCAGCTTCCGGCTTCCCGCCCACTTCCATACTCGCTGAGCAGGAAGCTGGGAGCGGGCGGCGGGAAGCTATCCCAGGCTCTCCTGCAGCTTCTCGAGCGCGTCGCGCGTCGCGATCACGTGCGCGGTGTCGATGAGGTCGCGCGGCGTGACCCGCCCCGAGGCGACCAGCGAAACGCCGGCGATATTGCGCGCCGATCGGCTGAACACCTCGTCGGGCGCGACGTCGATGACCAGCGTCTTGCCGACCGCGCCGAGGCGGCGCAGCATCTCCACGGTGCCGCGCGTCCGGCCGTCGCCGGCGTCGAGGCGATCGACGACGATCACCGCGCCGTCGTGCAGCTTCTGGGCGAGCGCCGCGCGCAGCGCGCCGAGCCGCACCTTCTTCGGCAGATCGTGCTCGTAGCTGCGCGGCTGCGGCCCGAAGACCGTCCCGCCCTTGCGCCACAGCGGCGTCCGGCTCGAGCCGACCTGCGGCCGGCCGGTGCCCTTCTGCTTGTACGGCTTCTTGCCGCCGCCGCTGACCAGCGCGCGATTCTTGGTCGCGTGCGTGCCGCGCCGCTCGGCGGCATTCTGCTGGACGACCGCGGCCCAGATCAGATCGGTCTTGACGCGGCCGCCGAACACGTCGTCGTTCAGCTCCAGCGCGCCGACCGTCTCGTTCTTCGAGTTCTGGATGTTCAGTTTCATAACAGCTACCAGCTACCCGCTGCCCGCTACCCGCCTTACTCAGAATCCCTTGCGGGAAGCTCGAAGCGGGAAGCTGGAAGCGAACGCTATTTCTTGCCCTTGGCCGTCGCCTTGGCGACCTGTTTCGTCGGCTTCTCGGGCTGCGGCGCGGCAATCTTCTTCGCGGTCAGCGCCTTGCGGACGACGATGATGCTGCCCGGCGCGCCGGGAATCGCGCCGCGCAGAACAAGCAGGTTGTTCTCGGCGTCAATCTGCACGACCTTCAGGTTGCGCACCGTCACCCGATCGCCGCCCATCCGTCCGGGCGCCCGCATCCCCTTGATGACCCGCGACGGGAACGACGAGGCGCCAATCGACCCGGGGGCGCGATGAAACATCGAGCCGTGCGTCGCGGCGCCGCCGGAGAAATTGTGGCGCTTCATGACGCCCTGGAAGCCCTTGCCGCGGCTCGTCCCGATGATGTCGACCCGATCGCCGTCGGCAAAGATGCCGGTGACGAGAATCTGGTCCCCCGCCTTGAGCGGCTCGGCCCCCTTGGCCAGCTTCACTTCCCGGCGGATCCGCGTCGGCGGCACGCCCGCCTTCTTGTAGTGGCCGGCGAGCGGCTTGCGGACGCGGGCCGGACGATCCTCGACGAGGCCGATCTGCACCGCCTCGTAGCCGTCCGTCGCCATCCCCTTGGCCTGCACGACGACGCAGGGGCCGGCCTTGACCACGGTGGCGGGCGAGACGACCCCGTCCTTGCCGAAGATCTGGGTCATGCCCACTTTCTTGCCGATGATGCCTGTGACCATTTACTTACGCTTCCAGCTTCCCGCTGCCCGCTACCCGCAGCGTCCGATTTGTCCCGATTCTCACGCACCCTTCAGCCGCCACGTCCTCCAGCGGAAAGCTGGAAGCCGGAAGCGGGGAGCGTCAGTTATTTGTGCTCTTTACCGAACGCCTTGATCTCGACGTCGACGCCGGCCGGCAGGTCGAGCTTCATCAGCGCATCGACGGTCTGCGGGGTCGGCTCGAAGATGTCGATCAGCCGCTTGTGGGTGCGCAGCTCGAACTGCTCGCGCGACTTCTTGTCGACGTGCGGCGAGCGGAGCACGGTCCACTTGTTCTTGTCGGTCGGCAGCGGGATCGGCCCCGCCAGCCGGGCGCCGGTGCGGCGCGCGGTGTCGACGATTTCCGTCGTCGACTGATCCAGGACCCGGCTGTCGTAGGCCTTGAGCCGGATGCGGATCTTGTCGCTGAATGCTGTCGCCATGCTTCTTGTCTCTCTACTTTCCCTGGACCCGCGCCACGACTTCCTCGCTGACGTGGTTCGGCGCCTGCTCGTAGCGGTCGAAGTGCATCGAATAGGTCGCGCGCCCCTGCGTCCGCGAGCGCAGGTCGGTGGCGTAGCCGAACATCTCCGACAGCGGCACCCGGGCGTTGATGATCTGCGTGCCGCCGCGATCCTCCTGCGACTGGATCTGGCCGCGCCGGCTCGACAGGTTGCCCATGACGTCGCCCATGTGCTCCTTGGGCACGACCACCTCGACCCGCATCACCGGCTCGAGCAGCACCGGCCTGGCCTTCTTCGCGGCATCCTGGAACGCCATCGACCCGGCAATCTTGAACGCCATTTCGGACGAGTCGACGTCGTGATAGGTGCCGTCGTAGAGCTCGATCCGGACGTCGTCGACCGGATAGCCGGCGAGCACGCCGCGGGTCAGCGCCTCCTTGATGCCTTCATCAATCGGCTTGATGAATTCCTTCGGAATCGCCCCGCCCTTGACCTCGTTCTCGAAGACATACCCGGAGCCCGGCTCGCCGGGGAAGAGATGGATCTTGCAGTGCCCGTACTGGCCGCGGCCGCCGGTCTGCTTGGCGTACTTCATCTCGCCGTCAGCCGGACGGGTCAGCGTTTCCTTGTAGGCGACCTGCGGCCGGCCGACCGTCGCCTCGACGCCGAACTCGCGCTTCAGCCGATCGACGATGATCTCGAGGTGCAGCTCGCCCATGCCGGCGATGACGACCTCGCCGGTGGCCGGGTCGGTCTTGACGCGGAAGGTCGGGTCCTCGGCCATCAGCTTGCCGAGGCCGGTGCCGAGCTTTTCCTGGTCGACCTTGGTCTTCGGCTCGATCGCCAGCGAGATGACCGGCTCCGGGAAGCTCATCGACTCGAGCACCACCGGGTGCTTCTCGTCGCAGATCGTGTCGCCGGTCGTGACCGTCTTGAGCCCGACCGCCGCGGCGATATCGCCGGCGTAGACTTCCTTGATCTCTTCCCGCTTGTTGGCGTGCATCTTGAGCAGGCGGCCGAGACGCTCGGACTTCTGCTTGGTCGAGTTGTAGACCGTCGACCCGGCGGTCATGACGCCCGAGTAGACACGGATGAACGTCAACTGGCCGACGAACGGGTCGGTCATGATCTTGAAGCCGAGCGCCGAGAACGGCGCCTGGTCGGAGGCCGGACGCTCGATGATCGCCTCAGGCCCCTTGTCCGGATCGAACCCCTTGATCGCCGGGACGTCGAGCGGCGACGGCAGGTAATCGACAATCGCGTCGAGCAGCGGCTGCACGCCCTTGTTCTTGAACGCCGAGCCGCAGATGACCGGCACGAACGCCGGCTCCGCCTTCTCCCCTTCGGTGTGCACCGAGCTGTTGACGCGCTTGCGCAGCGCCGCCTTGATTTCGTCCTCGGTGAACTCCTCACCGTGGAGGTACTTCTCGAGCAGCTTGTCGTCCGCCTCGCTGACCTTCTCGATCAGCTGTTCGCGGAAGTGCTTCGCATCCGCCATCATGTCGGCCGGGATCTCGCCGATGATGTAGTCGGCGCCCATCGTTTCGTCTTTGTAGGTGATCGACTTCATCCGGACGAGATCGACAACGCCGAGGAAGCGGTCCTCGCTGCCGATCGGCAGCTGGATGGCGACCGGATTGCCCCCGAGCTTGCTGATGATCTGGTCGAAGGTGCGGCGGAAGTCGGCGCCAATGCGGTCCATCTTGTTGACGAAACAGATCCGCGGGACGCGGTACTTGTCGGCCTGGCGCCACACCGTTTCCGACTGCGGCTCGACACCGGCGACCGCGTCGAACACCGCGACCGCGCCGTCGAGGACGCGCAGCGAGCGCTCGACCTCGGCGGTGAAGTCGACGTGGCCGGGCGTGTCGATGATGTTGATCCGGTTCTCGCGCCAGAAACAGGTCGTCGCCGCCGACGTGATCGTGATCCCGCGCTCCTGCTCCTGCTCCATCCAGTCCATGACCGCGGTGCCTTCGTGCACTTCGCCGATCTTGTACGTGATCCCGGTGTAGAACAGGATGCGCTCGGTCGTCGTCGTCTTGCCGGCATCGATGTGCGCCATGATGCCGATGTTTCGCGTCCGATTGAGTGGTGTCTCTCTAGGCATTGTCTAAAGCTTCCAGCTTCCCGCTATCAGCTTCCCGCTCTCGTTGTTCTATCTATCGCTGTCTGTCTGTCGCGCGGTCGATCGCGGCTCCGGGGCTGTCGAGGCGACCAGCTGGCAGCTGGCAGCGGGCAGCCGGAAGCGCGTCTACCAGCGATAGTGCGCGAACGCCTTGTTGGCCTCGGCCATGCGATGCGTGTCTTCCCGCTTCTTGACCGCGCCGCCGCGCAGGTTGGCCGCGTCGAGCAGCTCGTTGGCGAGCTTTTCCTGCATCGTCTTGCCGTCGCCGCGCGACCGCGCGAAGCTCACCAGCCAGCGGATGCTCAGCGACAACCGGCGGTTGGGATTGACCTCGATCGGCACCTGATAATTGGAGCCGCCCACCCGGCGCGACTTCACTTCGAGCGACGGCTTGACGTTCTCGATCGCCTTCTTGAACACCTTCAGCGGGTCGTCGCCGGTCTTCTCCTGGATCGACGACATGCTGGTGTACATGATCTTCTCGGCGGTGCTGCGCTTGCCGTCGCTCATCAGCGTGCTGATGAACTTCGTGACCAGCGCGCTGCTGTAGATCGGATCCGGCGGCACTTCGCGTTTGGGAACTTCTCGTCGTCTTGGCATATGTCAGCTTCCGCTTCCTGCTTCCCGCTTCCCGCGCGTCAGCCCCGAGCCGCGGGAGCCTGACGCTGGCGGCTCGATACTACGATTTCGGCCTCTTGGCGCCGTACTTGGACCGCCCCTGCTTGCGGCCCGCCACACCCACCGCATCCAGCGTCCCGCGGACGACGTGGTAGCGGACGCCGGGCAGATCCTTGACGCGGCCGCCGCGGATGAGCACCAGCGAGTGCTCCTGCAGGTTGTGGCCGACGCCCGGAATATAGGTCGTCACCTCGATGCCGTTGGTCAGCCGGACGCGCGCCACCTTGCGGAGCGCCGAGTTCGGCTTCTTCGGGGTCTGGGTGAACACCCGGACGCAGACGCCACGCTTCTGCGGGCTGTCCTGCAGAGCCGGACTCTTGGTCTTCGTCACGACCTTTTCGCGACCCTTGCGCACCAGCTGGCTGATCGTCGGCACGTTCGAAACAACTCCAGTCACGCACGCCGAGGCGCACGCGCAAAACAAAAACACCACGCGACGGCACGCGCTCGATCGCGCGCTAT
The DNA here is from genome assembly GCA_963750475.1 of uncultured Acidobacteriota bacterium. Taxonomy (GTDB): domain Bacteria; phylum Acidobacteriota; class Vicinamibacteria; order Vicinamibacterales; family 2-12-FULL-66-21; genus JALZOC01. The sequence goes on along the minus strand of CAVVQQ010000002.1, from coordinate 1,920,368 downwards.
CGGTTGATTGTTCCAGGCCTAGGGAGCCGCCGAAACGGCCCGGCACCCGGAACTGACTTACCCTATAAAGTTGTGTGTGCGGCGCCCAAACGGGCGTGCGATACACCCCGACTGCCCGGAACGGCCGGACGACCCGTTGCTCCCCCCGGACGACCGCGGCGGTCGCTCGAACGGCGGGCTCGCTCCCCTGCTCTGTGGCGGCTTCAGCCGCCGGACGGGGAAATCAGCGAGGCGTGTCTTGAACTCAGCCCTAGATAGGGTGTCCCAGGGCCGACCAGAACCTTGCAAAGATACCAGAAACAGATAGCGGTCCGCAAGCCCCCTCGTCAGGCGAGCTGCTCGGCCAGCTGATGCACGAACAGGCCCGTGTCGGTCACCAGCCCCAGGGTCTGGGCCGAACCGCGATCGACGAGCTTGGTCACGACCGACGGGTTGATGTCCACACACACCACCTTGACCCAGGACGGCAGCATGTTCCCCACCCCGATGCCGTGCAGCATCGTCGACAGCACGACGGCGAGTCCGGCCCCTTCGAGCGCCTCGGCATAGCGATCCTGGGCCTCGACGAGGTCCATGATGGTATCGGGCAGCGGCCCGTCGTCCCGGATGCTGCCCGCCAGCACGTAGGGGACGTTCCGCCGGACGCACTCGTACATCACCCCGGATTTCAGCAGGCCGGACTCGACCGCGGCCCGGATCCCGCCGGCCCGGCGGATCGCATTGATCGCCCGCATGTGATGGCGATGGCCGCCTTCCACCGGAGACCCCGTTTCGAGACTGACTCCCAGCGAGGTCTTGTAGAGCGCCCCCTCGATATCGTGGACCGCCAGGGCGTTGCCGGCGAGCAGGACGTCGACGTAACCCATGCGGATGAGGTCCGAGAAGTACCGCCCCGCCCCGGTGTGGACGACGACCGGGCCGACGACGAAGGCAATCCGGCGTCCGGCGCGCTTGACCTCGCGAATCATCTCGGCGATGCGCGCGACGCTGGTCTCGACGTGGCGCTCCGAGGAGATGCCGCCGGTCATGAATGCAAAGCCGTGGCGGTCACGCTCGCGGAACTCGGGCACGACGCGGATGCCGTCGAGCGAGCAGACGACCAGGTCGCTCTTGCGCAGGTCGCGCAGCTTCCGGCACACGGCGCGGCCGTTGTCGATGACGACGGCGGCGTCCATGCGCTGCCGCTCGACCTCCAGCCACTGACCGCCATGGCGGATCCAGGTGTGATGGTTGCTCGTGGAATAGAAGTCGTCCGGGGCGCAGCCGTCGGCCGGGGCCGGCTGCAGCTCGGCGTCGAGATCGGCGGTGGTCCGGCAGCCCAGCACCAGGAGCTCTTCGAGCAGCGCCTGCATGACGCGGTCGCTGGCGGCGGAAATCCGCATCTGGAGCCGCGAGAAATCGTCGTTGGTTCGCCCGATGGTGAACTCGACCACCTCGAAACTGGCGCCGTGCTTGACGACGGCGTCGAAGATTTCCGTCATCAGCCGGGAGTCGATGAGATGCCCCTCGGTCTGGACAATTTCGGTAACAGGGGTGTCGGTCACGGGATCCTGCGGTAGCGACGGGGGTCAGGCCCGCCGGACATGAAAAAAGGGCAGGCCCCGGCACCGCCGGTCCTGCCCCATCAGTTTACCGCCGTTCAGCGCTAGCGCTTGATGGAGTCGCCGATGTCCTTGATCGCCTCGCCGACCTTGCGGCGGCCCTTGCCGAACCCTTCCTGCACATTCCCGGCGGCCTCGTCAGCGACCCCTTCGTCGTGGAGACGTTCGTTATCGGTCAGATCGCCGGCTGCCTGCTTGACTTTGCCCTTGAGCTGTTCGCCCTTGCCGTCGAGTTCGTCGCGGTTCATGTGTCAGCCTCCCTCGGAGCGGTGATGCTCCGGCAGTGGGGATTACAAGAACCGGTGCGTCAGCCGTATCCCGGCTCAACCGTGCGGGGGCGCGGGCGGCTCTGCGGGAGCGCCTCAAGCCGCCGTCGTCACCACGACCGCCGTACAGGGCCGTTTCCCATGACGGCGATACGCATGGGACACCGACGCATCGAAGTAGACCGCGTCACCGCCGTCGAGGTGCTCGGTGATCTCCCCGACGGTCAAAGTCAGACGCCCGGTCAGGACATAGATGAGCTCCGCGCCCGGGTGATGGTGCCGCCGGACGTGGTCCGCCGCGACGTCGGCAAATTCCACAAAGTAGGCATTCATCCGGCGATCGACAGCAGGAAAGTCGAGGGACTCGAACCAGTAGGCAGGGTTCGCCTCCCCCTGCCGCTCCGGGAACCGCTGCCGCTCGCCGCGGCGGACGAGCGCAAACGCGGGCTGCCGCCCGGCGCCCCCGAAGAAGTGTTCCAGGCCGACGCTGAAGACCAGCGCGATCCTGAGCAGCGTCGGCAGCGTCGGCACCAGCCGCCCGCGCTCGATTTTCGACAGCATCGCCGCGGAAAGGCCGCTGTGCCGGCCGAGCTCGACCAGGCCCATCTTCTTCTTCAGCCGCAGGACCCTCACCTTCTCGCCGATGCGGTATTGCTCCAGCCCCTTGGATAGTGTCTCCGACAGCACGCCTCGCCCCCTGTTTTCATGTCATGCCAAATAGCTTCCGTTTTGTTCACGGGGCTCACACGACATGACAACCAGGAGCTGATTTTACTTTCAGTCACATTTAATTGCACTACATTCAAATACAGACATGGCACCGGTGCTGAGGCGCGGGTGCTCCGGAAGCTCGTTAACAGGTAGGAGTAGTCACATGATTCGCATCATCACGTCGTCAGCGCTCGCGCTCGTCACAGCCGCCGCCCTCGCGATGCCGGTCCGCGCCGCCGGCCAGGACATCGTCGAGACCGCCACCGCGGCGGGCAACTTCAAGACCCTCACCGCCGCGTTGAAGGCCGCCGGCCTGGTCGAGACGCTCAAGGGGACGGGGCCGTTCACGGTGTTCGCGCCGACCGACGAGGCGTTCGCCAAGCTGCCGGCCGGGACGGTCGACAACCTGCTGAAGCCGGAAAACAAGCAGAAGCTCGTGTCGATCCTCACCTACCACGTCGTCGCCGGCAAGGTGACGGCGGCGGACGTCATGAAGATGAAATCCGGCAAGACGGTCGAGGGTGAGTCGGTGAAGATCGCGACAGCCGGCGGCAAGGTGATGGTCAACGACGCGACCGTCGTCAAGGCCGACATCGCGGCCAGCAACGGCGTCATCCACGTGATCGACACCGTGTTGATGCCGGCGGGCAAGTAGTTCGAGGTTTCGCAGTGATTTCGGGCGCTCGGGTTCCAGTATCTGGAACCCGAGCCCGGAATCGGTTACTGCAGGCCGAAGCAGTAGAGCGTGCCGTCGTAGGTGCCCAGATAGACCCGCCCGTTCGCCACCGTGACGCCGGAGAAGTGGTTCCACTGGTGGATCTGGTCGCCACTCGACCAGAGCTCCTTGCCGGTCTGCGCGTCGAGCGCATAGAGCGTCGCATGCGTCCCCTTGGCGGCGCGAATCGTCGAATCGAACTGAAGACCGATATCGGGGAACGACTGCTTGGTCTCCTCGCCGCTCCCGTACCCGAAGACCATGCCGTTGGCGACGATGACCGGTTCGCCGCGCTTCATGTCGCGCGAAATCCAGGCCGGGGCGAGCTCGAGGACGCCGGCCTTGTCGATGACCTTGAACGCGGCAACGCCGCCGTCCTTCGTGAGCGGCGTGTTCATCACCGGAAACTTCGCCTGCGAGTGCGCCGGACCCCAGAACGGCGCCAGCACCCAGCGGGTGCCGGCGGCATCCTCCCAGGTCGACATCGCCCCCCAGCTGCCGGCATCCTGGAAGTCGACCTCCTCGTTGCAGAAGAGCGGCGTCTTGAAGAGCGGCGTCTGGTGATCCGCCCCGCCGAGCGACTTCGGGTCGAGCAGGTAGACGCGGCACTCCTTGCCCGATGCCGCCATCAGCTCACGCCCCTTGAAGGTGAAAATCGTCGGCGTGTTGTTCGGGTCGAGGTCGCGCTTGCGCAGCCAGTCCCAGTTCTTCGGCGTGTAGTAGTCCTTGAGCCGGAGCTTGTTGTCGGCCATCTCGACGCCGATGACGCTGTTCGCATACCGCGGCGGGTCGCTGGTCGGGTCGTAGATGCCGTCCCCGGTGGTCGTCCAGGCGACGCCGGAGGAGTCGATGACCGCACCGCGCCGGCCCCAGGCGCCGCCGCTGCCGGCGTTGAAGCTCATCACCGTGTGCGACGGATCGTCGAGCTTCACCGCCGACAGCGTCTCCCCGGCATAGGTGTTCGCCATCCAGATGGTGTTGCCGACGAGATTGAGCGCCCAGCCCTTGCCGAGGTGAAACATGAATGGCGGCTGCAGTTCCTCGCCGGTGGCGGCGTTGAGCGTTCGCAGCATGCCGTCGCCGGTGACGAAGTAGATCGGCCGCCGGCCCTGCGCGTCGGCCGGGCCGATGACCGGGGTATCGCTGCTGCCCCCCGGACGCAGGAATCCAAGATGCGCGGGATCCTGCGGCTCGTTCGCGCGGCCGCCCCCGCCGCCTGCGGGCGGCGCCGGCGGCGGGTAATCCCAGTGCTTCTGCCAGAGGACCTTCCCGGTCTCGACTTCGAAGGCGTAGAGGTTGTCGGAGATGCCGGTCACGAAGCCGACCTGCTTCGTTCCGCCCGGCGTCGCCAGCTGCCCGATGACCAGGACCGGCATGAGCGAGTGCAGGGCGCGGACCGGGTTGTCGGTGTGGAGCTTCCAGAGCAGCTTGAGATTGCCGACGTTCTCCTTCGTCAGCGTTTTCTCGCTGCGGTTCCAGCCGGTGCGCTGGTTGTCGCCGCCGTCGGTCGTCCAGTCGTAGAGCGCCGGTCCGGACTGCGCGTTGAGCGTGGCGGCGGGCCCGCGGCCCGCGCCCCAGGCGGCCGCGCCGCAGACCGCCAGCGCCGCGAGCGTTACAGCTTTTCTCATCATTGACCTCGATCGCGTCGTCTATTCTGCAAGGTTGATATGTCCGGTCAGTCCGCCGGGATCTCAGCGCTCGGCCGGCATCCCGAACGCATAGAGCGTCCCGTCGTCGGCGGTCACGTAGACCTGGCTGTCGCCTCCCGACGGTCCGGCGCCGTGAGCGCCGGCGCTGATGGCGGTGCCGCTCGTCCAGAGAGACTTGCCGGTCGCGCCGTCGAGCGCGTGGAGCACGGCATTGCCGCCGCGCGCGGCGCGCCCCGCCGCCGCGGCGTCGCCGGCGGCGACCGCGAAGACCACGCCGTTCATCACGAGCGGCGTCAGCGGACCGCTGATGTCGGTCGATCGCCACTTGAACTGCATCTCCGGCACCTCGGTCGATTCACCGAGGGTGAAGGCGACGATGCCGGTGCGGCCGGCGGCCGCGATCCAGCGCGCCCCGCTCCCGTCGATCCAGCTCGCCAGGCCGGTCGTTTCGGCCGACCCCTCGACAGCCGGCCCGACGAGCAGCGGCGTCTTGTGATCCGTCCCGCCCATGGCGGTGGCGTCGAGGACATAGAGGCGCCCGTCCTTGTTGGCCGCGACGATGAGGTCCTTGCCCTTGTGCTGGATGACGATCGGGGCGGCGGTGAACGCACCCGCGGCGGTGAACGAGTCCTTCTGCTTGAGCGTCTTCGGTTCCAGCGCGATGACCGAGTTGGCAGCCGGCGAATCGCCACCCGACGTCGCGATGTAGAGGGTCCCGTCGGTGCCGAAGGTCGGCGCCACGGCGCCGGCGACGCCCGCGCCCTTCGTTTCGAAAGTGGTCACCGCCCGGCCGTCGCCAAGGAGATCCAGGGCCCACACGCCGGCCGCGGCGCCGCCGCAGGAGCCGGACGTGGCGGCATACAGGAAATTGTCGACGAGGATGGAGCCGACCACCTTCGCGTGTGGCGGCAGGAACTTGACCGGCGGGATCTGATCGGTCCCGACCTGCGGGTTCATCAGGTGCGCCGTCCCGTCGCTCGCGATGGCGTAGACGTTGTCGCCGGCATCGCGGCCGCCGGGCATCACCGGTCCCGGCGGCGCCGCGCCGCGCCCCGCCGGTGCGCCGGCGCCGCGGCCCCGTCCGCCGGCGGTGGCAGCGGCCGCGACCGCTGCCTTGGTCAGGGCCGGAGGCGCCGCCGGACACGCGGCCGTCGCGGCCGACGGCGCAGCGGCGGCAAGATGCTGGGTCCAGAACGGGCGATTGAGCTCGTAGTCAATCGACTGGACCGTCCCCGCGCTGGTCGAGACGAACACCAGGGCCTTGAAGCCCTTGTAAGCGATGATGTTCGGCAGCAGCAGCGGCTGGCTGAGCTGGGTGCGGGCGGCGCCCTCGTCGATCTTCCGCTTCCACAGGAACTGAAAGCCTGGTTTCTGCATCGCCTCGACCGAAATCTTCGGATCGGTGCGCTGCGCGGACGTGCGCTGGGCGTCGCCCGCCGCGGTCGGCCACGCGCCGCCGCCGCGACCCTGGGCCTGAAGCGCCCCGACCGACAGCGCCGTCGTCAGGACGACTCCGCTACACACTCGGCAAATTCCGGTCATAAGTCAGAAGCTCCTTGCGGGCCCGCGGCGCGGGCCTGAACGACGGCACGGGGACGGAAGTGAATACTCCGCCGGCGGGCGTCGCGTTTCCGGTCGTCCGGAGATCCGTGATCGGACGGAAGGTTACTCGATCCCGAGCCCCATCCACGGCCCGTCGTGGAACAGATGCTGCAATGTCGTTATTATTGGAAAGGCGCGTGCCGCCAGGGCCGGCTCATCATATTCATATTCATATGCAGGCGATTAATCGAGTTCTGATCGCAGCCTCCGCGGTGCTCGCTGGCGCGCTCGCCGCCAGCGCGGGGCAGTCGGCACCGACCGCCGCACCCGCTCCGACCCAGAGTGCCACGCCGCAGACGTCGGCCACGCCGCAGACGCCGGCCGCACCGCAGACGCCGGCCGCACCGCAGACGCCGGCCGCACCCGCGGCCTCGCCGCTCCCCGGCGCCGGGCCGTCTTCCCCAGCCGATGCCAGGAACCTGGCGGTCTACACCAGGGTCTGCAGCCTCTGCCACGACGCCCAGCGCATCCTGTCGAACCGCAGAACCAGGGACCAGTGGGGTGAAGTGATCGACAAGATGGTCGAGCGGGGCGCCCAGGGCTCGGACGAGGACTTCAACGCGGTGATGGATTATCTGGTCGGCCATTACGGCCGCATCAACGTCAACCGCGGCAGCGTGAAGGATCTGGAAACGGTCCTGAAGCTATCCGAGCAGGAAGCCGAGGCGCTGGTGGCGTACCGCAAGGACAACGGTCCGATTGCGGACTTCGACGCGCTGTCGAAGGTGCCCGGTCTCGACGCGCAGAAACTGTCGCAGAACCGCGACGCCATCTCCTACTAGACCGACGCCGGCCGCGGTTCCGATCCATACTCCCCGCAGTCGGATTCCGGAGGTATCGATGCGAACGAGAACAGCCGCGGCCCCCGTGCTGGGTCTGCTCATCACATGTCTGGCGTCCGGGTGCGGGCGCTCGGAGCCGGCCCGAACGGACTCGGGCGCGGCCGGCGCCCCCGGTGCGTCCGCCGCCCCGGCGGCGGCCCCGTCCGGCCCGCGCCTGTACGTGTCGGACGAAACCGGCGGCAACGTCTTCGTCATCGATCCGGCGAGCGGCCAGATCATCGAGACCGTCCCCGTCGGCAAGCGCCCGCGCGGCATCCGGCTGTCGCGCGACGGCAAGCAGCTGCTCGTGGCGCTGTCGGGCTCGCCAATCGCCGGCCCCGGCGTGGACGAGACGAAGCTGCCGCCCGCTGACCGCACCGCGGACGGCATCGGCGTCGTGGACCTCGCCACCCATAAAGTGGTGCGCACCTACCCCAGCGGGCAGGACCCGGAAGTGTTCGACCTGTCCCCCGACGGCCGCACGCTCTACGTCTCCAACGAGGACGCGGCGCAGATGTCGGTCGTCGATTCTGATCTCCGGCACGATCACCAGCCGGACGCCGGTCGGCGAGGAGCCGGAGGGGGTCACCGTGCGCCCCGACGGCAGCGAAATCTGGGTGACCTGCGAAGGGGACAACGAAGTGGTTGCGGTGGATGCCGCCACCCACAAGGCGATCGCCCATATTGCCACCGGCGCCCGGCCCCGGGCGGTCATCTTCACCCGGGACGGCAACACCGCCTTCGTCACCAACGAGAATGCGGCGATGGTCAGCGTCATCGACGTCCGGACCCATAAGGGCGTCGGCACCATCCCGATCCCCAAGATCGACGGCGCCCCCGCCGTCTCGCGTCCCATGGGGGGCGTGCTGTCCGCCGACGGCGAGCAGCTCTTCGTGTCGCTCGGCCGGGCCGGCGGCGTCGCCGTCATCGACGTCAAGGAACGCAAACTGGTCAGGACGATCGCCGCCGTCGGCGGCCGGCCCTGGGGCATCACCGTCAGCGCCGACGGCCAGAAGGTGTTCACGGCCAACGGCCCGTCCGGCACCGTCTCGGTCATCGACATCGCCACCGACAAGGTCGAGCGCCAGATCAACACCGGCGGCAGCCCCTGGGGCGTCGTCGAATCGGTCAGATAGAGAATCAGAAGTCGGCGCGCAGGCGCACGGCGACGCTCCGCGGCGCCGCCACCGCCGTCCCCGAAAACAGCCCGGCGAAGTTGATGACGTCGAGGCGGTTGGTGGCGTTGCGGACCTCGGCTTGCAGCCGGATCCGCCGCCGCTCCCCGCCTGCCAGCACCACGCCCCCCGAGACGCTCAGCGCCGCGCTGGGGCGGAGGCGGCCGGTCGCGAAGTCGACGCGGTCGACGACACGTTGACCGAACTGCGCCGCGGCCTCCTCGGGATCGTCGCCGGCCTCCTCGAACGGCAGGCCGCTGCCGTACGACCAGACCGCCCCCAGCCAGCCGCCGCCGGACCACGTCCGGCTGACGCGGCCGCGCAGCGTATGCCGCTGGTCCTGGGTGAGCGCAAACCGCTCGTGCGAAGCGAGGAGCGCCGTGCCCTCGTCGCCCAGAAACAGTCCGCCCGTGACCGGCAGCTCCCCGACGCCGCGCATCCAGGCGTAGCCCAGTGAACCCGACACGTTCCTCCACGGCGGAACATCGAGCGTGATCTCGGTGCCGCGGATATCGGCGCGCGCGAAGGCAATCGGAAAGCTCACCCCGGTATCGAGGAGCAGATTGTCGTCGGCGACGTCGCGCATCCGGCGGACGTAGTAGGTCAGGTCGAGGCGCGCCCGCCTGGCAATCACCTGCGACACGCCGGCCTCATAGAAGTTTCCCCGCGAGGCGGGGACCGGCAGCCGGAGGGCAGCGGCGTCGAGCGATCCCGCCGCCTCGGAACTGGCGAGCAACAGATTCTCCGCCGCCGGTGTCTGGAACGCACGGTCGTACGAGGCTCTGATGACGAGGCCGGCCGCTGGTGCCGACCACGCCGCCGCCAGCCGCGGGCTGAACGCCTGGTCGCTCACCACCAGCCGGTAGCGATCCCAGCGGAGCCCGGCATGAAGCGTCCACGGGCCGGTGCGCACCCGGTCCTGGGCGAAGAGCGAGGCCTCGCGGTCGGGGCGCGTCCCGGCGAATTGGAATGTCGCCGGCGTCAGCGGCGAGAACACGGCCGGATCGCTGATCTCGTAGCCGAACCGCTCGCGCAGCGTGCCGATCACGGCGTCGACGCCCGCTTTGAGCTCGTGCGATCCAGCACTGGCCGTCACCGTGCCCTTGACGTAGCCTGTCCGGAACCCGCGATCCTGGCTCACGACGATCGGGGTCGCCGCGTCGTTCGACCACAGCCCGGCCGTCCCCTCGCGCAGCATGCCGCGCAGATCGCCGACCAGCCTGGCCGAGAAGACGCGCTGATACGAGACCTGCGCCGCCGTTTCCGTGGCGCGGCGATCCTGCCGCTGCCCGGCGGCCTCCTGCACCCGCTCGTTCGGCACCAGGAAGTGCGACTGGCCGCGGCGGGCGATCACACCGACACGATCCGCCGCCGTGACGTCCCCTACGATTTGAAGGCTCGCGCCGGCGGTAGCGCCGCGATTGGTGAAGTTCTCCTCGACGGGGGGATCGAGGTACCGATCGGTTCCGGCGGCCGAGGCGGAGAGCGCCAGCGAAGTGCGATCGTAGCCGCTGCGCACCAGCACCTCGGCGCTGGTGGTCGCGAAGCTCCCCACCGACACCGCTGCCGTTCCTCCCGCGCCGCGGCGCCGGTCGAGCACCGTCGTCACCTCGATCACGCCGCCGAGCTGGCGTCCGTATTCCGCCGGATAGCCGCCGGTCAGGATGTTCAGCCGCTCGATTTCCCCGGCGCCGAGCTCGGGCGCGAAAGCCGGCGATCGGTTGTCGGTCAGGGGCAGGCCATCGACGACGTACTGGGTCTGATATTCCGAGCCCCTCGGGTGCAGGATGCCATTCGCCTCGAGCAGCCATCCCGGCTGCGAGTTGACGAGGTCGGGCAGCGCCCGGCCGGGCAGCGCGCTGGTCCGCTGGTCGAGCCGCTCGCTGCCGACGCCGTGCGACGCCGAGGTCCGCCGCGGATCGAGCAGAGTGTCGACGGCGGTGACGGTGACCGTGTCCCGCAGCGGCGCCAGGCTCAGTTGCAGCAGGTAGGTGACCGGCAGCGCCGACTGGACCTCGACCAGCCGCGCCAGCGGCGCGAAGCCGGTCCGGACCACCTCGACGCGATAGCGCCCGAGCGGCAGCCGGCGGAAGGTCACGCGGCCGGCCGCGTCGGTGTCGACCGATTGATGAACGTCCGTCGATTCGCTCGCGATCCGGACCGGACCCGGCAGCGGCAGCCCGGCTCCGTCGGCGACCGTCAGACGAAGCTCGCCGGTACTGCTCTGGCTGAATTGCCCGAGCACAAACAGCAGCGCGAGCGCCCAGTGAGGCATGTCATCATTATGATATGGACCGGGGCAGCCGACCGTGACGACACACGGATAGTGCGGCGACCCGCTGATGGAGAAAGCATGCTGGCCGCCGCTCTCGCGCTCGTCATCCATACGTCACTGCCGGCGGTCATGCCCGACTGCCGGGGATGCGTCGCGTTCTCCGTCTCCGAACAGGCGGGCGCTCCCGCCGCGTCCGCGTCCGCGGCCGAGCCGATCACCGTCGCGGGCACGGTCCGCGACGAAGGCGGCGGCGTCATCCCGGGCGCCGTCGTCATCGTCCGGAGCGATGCGGGAGAACACCAGACCACGACCGGCCGCGACGGCCGGTTCGCGGTCACCGTCACGGCCGGCAGCAACGCCGTGGTCGTCGTCCGGGCGCCCGGATTCGGAGAAATCAGCCGCGCGCTGCCGGCAGGGACGGCGCCGCCGCCGTTCGATGTCGTGCTCGCCCCCGAGCGGCTCGCCGAATCCGTCACCGTGACGGCGGTGCGCGGCGAGCGCCGTACCCGCGATATCCCGGCGAGCATCAACGTCCTCGGCCGCGAGGACATCCGGCAGTCGCCGGCGGTCGTCGCCGACGACGTGCTGCGGCAGATTCCCACCTTCAGTCTCTTTCGCCGCACCAGCAGCCTGGCGTCGCACCCGACGGCGCAGGGCGTGTCGCTGCGCGGAGTGGGCCCGAGCGGCGTCAGCCGGACGCTCGTCATGCTGGACGGCGTCCCGATCAACGATCCCTTCGGCGGCTGGGTCTACTGGTCGCGGATCCCGATCGAGACCGCCGAGCGCATCGAAGTCGTCGACGGATCGAGCTCGAGCCTCTACGGCAACTACGCCATGGGCGGCGTGATCAACGTCATCACCGCGCCGGCGACGCGGCGGACGTTCGAAATGAAGTCGCAGTACGGATCCCGCAGCACGCCGAAGGCGGACTTCTACGCCAGCGACCGCACCGGCCGCCTGGGGGTCGCGGTGGATGGCACCGTCTTCAACACCGATGGCTACCCCGTCGTCCGTGCCGCCGAGCGGGGGCGCGTCGACAACAACGCCGCCGTCGATTTCTGGAATGCCAATCTGAAGGCGGACTACACCGCGAATTCGAAGCTGCGGGCCTTCGCGCGGCTCGGGTATTTCACCGAGAACCGCGACAACGGGAAGCACAGCACGATCGACGGCACCGAGGAGGCCAACGGCACGCTCTGGAAATCCGCCAGCGCCGGCGTGCGGGCGCAGCTGCCCGACCAGAGCACGCTCCAGGGCACGGTCTTCACCGATGTCGAGCGGTTCCACAGCAACTTCCTGGCGGTCCCGGCGTCGACGCCGGCGCGCAACATCGGCCGGATGACGCTCCTGCAGACGGTCCCGACCAAGAGCGTCGGCGGCATGCTGCAGTGGTCGCGGGCCGTCGGCACGACCCAGTTCCTGACCGCCGGGTCCGACTGGCGGTGGGTGGACGGCGACAGCCGGGAGCAGACGCTGGACCCGGTGACCGGCACGCAGGCGGTGCTCAATCGCATTTCGGGGGGGACCCAGCGCAGCGTCGGGCTCTACGTCCAGGATCTGATCGTCCCCGCGCCGCAGCTCACCCTGACGCTGAGCGCGCGCGTCGATCGGTGGCGCAACTACGACGGTCACAATCTGGAGACGACCGTGGCGACCGGGGCGCCGGGCAGCGGCAACGTCCCGAGTTTCGCCGATCGCGACACCGTCGTCGCCAGCCCGCGCGCGGCGGCGGTCTACCATGCCGGCAGCCGGGTCGACCTGTGGGGAGACATCGGCTGGGGCTTCCGGGCGCCGACCTTGAACGAGCTCTACCGGCAGTTCCGGGTCGGGTCGACGCTGACGCTCGCCAACCCAGCGCTCGGTCCGGAGCGGTTGATCGGCGGTGAGGCAGGCATCACGCTGCTGCCGCTGCCGTCGCTGACCATCCGATCGACGTGGTTCGACAACCGGGTCAAGGACCCCGTGTCGAACGTCACCGACCCGGCGCGGAGCACCCCGACGTCGGTGACACAGCAGCGGCAGAATCTCGGACGGACGCGAATCTGGGGGGTGCAGAGCGACGTGGAGTACCGCCTCGGCAGCGTCTGGCGGATCGGCGGAGCCTACGTCTACGATCAGGCGCGCGTCACGCAGAATCCCGCCAATACGGCAATCGTCGGCCGGTTTCTGCCTCAGGTCCCCGTCCATCGGGGATCGGTGAGGGTCGCCTATACGAACGCCCGGATCGCGACCATCGCGGCGGGGCTGCAGGTCCTCGGCGCACAGTTCGACGACGACCTGAATACCGGTACGCGGCGGCTGCCGCGCTACGGCTTGCTCGACGCGACGGTGTCGCGCGCGCTCGGCCGGAACCTGGAGCTTTTCATCGCGATGCAGAACCTCCTGGATACCGAGTATGTGGTCGGCACGCTGCCGACGACCGTCGGATCACCGCGGTTCGTGAGCGGCGGCTTCCGCCTGCGGGTCGGCCGCTGACCGGCCGGCGCGCGTCGAGGATCACGCCGTGACGCTCGAGGAGTTCATCGCCAGCACGACCGAGTCCGGTCCTCCCGCCGGCCTGCCGCCGGCGCTGGTCGCGCTCTGGCACGACCGGCGCGGCGACTGGGACGCGGCGCACGGCGTCGCCCAGGAGATCGACTCTGCCGACGGCGCGTGGATTCACGCCTTCCTCCATCGGAAGGAGGGGGATGTCGCCAACGCCGGCTACTGGTACCGGCGCGCCAACCGCCCCCCGGCGCGCGACAGTCTCGACGCCGAATGGTCCGCGATCGCGTCCGCCATGCTGGCCGCCGTCCGATAACCCCACTTTTCGGCGATCGGCCAGCAGAATCAACGACTTACGCTAAAGATGAGTGTCCCCCTCAGTCGTAGCGGAGGGCGACCATCGGGTCGACACGGCTGGCGCGGCGCGCCGGGAGCCAGACCGCCACGAGCGCCACCGCGCCGAGCAGCAGCGGCACGCCGATGAAAATCACCGGATCGCGGGTGGTCACGCCGAAGAGCATCGCGGCAATCAGCCTGGCCAGGTACAACGACACCGCCACGCCGACGGCGACGCCGATCACCGCCAGGCGCATGCCCTGAAGGACGACCATGTTCTTGACGTGGGACGCCTGGGCGCCAAGGGCGAGCCGGATGCCGATCTCCTGCGTGCGCTGTTCGACCGAGTAGGCCATCAGGCCATAGATGCCGATCGCCGCCAGCAGCAGCGCGGAAATTCCGAACACCGTCATCAGCCACATGTTGAACCGCTCACGCGACGTCGAGATCGAGACGATCTCCGCCATCGTCCGCACGTCCGTCACCGGCAGGCCGGTGATCTGCCGCAGCTGTTCCTGCACCGGTCCGCTCACGGATCGAGGGTCCCCCTGGGTTCGGACCACCCACGCAATCGGCGTCAGGCCGACGTTCAGGGCGTTGGCGGCGTCGGGCACCTGCGCCTGCGGGATGTACATCGCCGGCCGGGGATCGTTGTTCAGCCCGCCGTCCCGCGTGTCGCCGACCACGCCGATGATCTGGCGGTCGGGTTCATCCTTGAACTCGCGCATCACGCTGCGGCCGATGATCAGCCGGTCGTTGAGCGGATCCGACTTGGGCCAGAACTGCCGGGCCATCGCCTCGTTGATGATCACCACCCCCGGCGCGCCGCTGTTGTCGCGCTCGGTGAAGTCCCGGCCGCGCTTGACGGGAATCCTGAACACGTCGAAGTAGCCGGGAGAGACGGTCAGCCAGCTGCCGCCGCCGTGAAACGGCCCGCCAGGCTCCAGCGGCCGGCCGATGATCGTGAACGGCAGCCCGTAGCCTCCTTCGAGCGGCACGCAGCACGTCGCGCTGGCCTGGACGACGCCGGGAATGGCCTTGAGGCGCTCGACGCCGTTGCGCACCACCTGCTCGACCCCTTCCGACTTGAGGTACTGCGCGCCGCTCAGCGACATCCGCATCGTCAGCACGTGCGCCGAATCGAAGCCGGGATCGACATGCCCGAGCGCCACGGCCGTCCGGATCAGGAGCGCCGAGCCGATCAGCAGTACCAGCGCCAGTGCGACTTCGACCACGACCAGCACCGACCGCGCCTTGTTCTGCCGGAAGCCCGTGCCGGAGCGCCCGCTGCTCTCCTTGAGGGTCGTCGTCAAGTCGGTGCGCGAGCTCTGCAGCGCGGGTATGAGTCCGAACACGATGCCCGTCGCCAGCGAGACGCCGACGGTGTAGGCGGCGACTCGCCAGTCCAGCCCGACGAGCGCCCCGTTCTCGCCGATGCGCGGCAGATCGGCGGTGTTGACCGAGAGCAGCGCGCGGATGCCGACCAGCCCGAACAGCAGCCCCAGCGCGCCGCCGGCCAGCGACAGCACGACGCTCTCGGTGAGGAGCTGGCGGACGATCCGGCCGCGCGTGCCGCCGATGGCGGCGCGGATGGCGATTTCACGACGCCGGCCGGTCGCCCGGACCAGAAGCAGATTGGCGACGTTGGCGCAGGCGATGAGCAGCACGAAGCTGACCGCCCCGGCCATCAGCAGGAGCATCGGACGGGCGTCCCGTACGAGCACGTCGCGGATCGGCTGAACCGTGAAGCCGCCATTGTTGCCGAGCGAGTCCGGGAAGCGGCGCTTGTAGTCGGCGGCCGACAGCTGCAGCCGCGCTTTCGCCTGATCCAGGGTGACACCCGGCTTCAACCGCCCAGCGGCGCGGAAATAGTGACCCTGGTCGGTGGTATCGGGGTCGAGCCTGAATGGCAGCCAGACCTGCGGTTCGGGGCCGAACTCCTCGAAGCTGAGGTCGCCAAGGACGCCGACCACAGTGTAGGCATCGCCGCTCAGCGACAGCGTGTGGCCGACGATGTCGGGGTCGCTGTGGAAGCGGCTGGCCCAGAGCCCGCGGCTGAGGACGGCCACTCGCGGGCCGGTCGGCGAATCCTCCTCAGCCGTGAACGTCCGCCCGAGCGTCGTCTGGGCTCCGATCAGCCGGAAAAAATCGGCCGAGACCTTCCCCGATCGCAACTGTTCGGGGAACCCGCCGCCGGTGAAGTTGACCACTCCGGTGTTGAACGCGGCGACTTCCTGGACGACGTCGGTCTGCTGCCGGTAGTGCTGGAACTTGGCCGGCGAGGCCGCCGGCCCGGACCCCTGGGGAGAGGTGTTCATGAAGAACACCAGCCGATCGGAGTCGGGAAGCGACACGGGCCGCAGCAGGACGGCGTTGACGACCGAGAAGATGGCCGTATTGGCGCCAATCCCCAGCGTCAGCGCGGCGAGAGCCGCGGCGGTGAAAGCCCGGCTCTGCGCGAACATCCGCAGGGAGTGCTTCAGATCCTGCCAGAAGGCTTCGAAGGGACGCATAGGTATTGTCTTAGACGGAGGCGTCCCGCTTTTTGTTGTCCGTCCTGCGGCGTCACTTGAAATCCAGTGGGGGGGCGGCGTTCGGGTGGGCCGAGCGGTAGTCCTCGCCGAGCAGGGCCGCCACCGTGGCGGCCAGCTGGGCCTGCGTGGCACTCACCTTGTCGCGAACGCCGGCGCGCCGGACGCCCGGCCCCATCACCGCCATCCAGATGCGATCGGATTCGGGCACCTTCTCCCCGTGGCTGGTCCAGTTCGCGGCGCTGTCGCCGCGCCCATGATCGGTCGCGACGATGAGCGCGGTCCTGCCGGCGTATTCCGGCAGCGCCTGCGCCGCCTCCCAGAGCTGCCTGATGAAGCGGTCGTTGCGTCGGGCGGCGTCGAGGTAGAGGTCATAGCGGCGGCCGTGCGCCCACTCATCGGTCTCCCCGAGCATCACATACAGGACGCGTGGACGATGACGGCGCAGGTATTCGAGCGCGCCGAGGCTGGTCGCGGCGTCGAACCGCTCGCCGCCCCAATAGGGCGGCAGGTCGGCGGCGAAATCGTTGATCGCCCGCTCGCGTTCGGATACCGGGTTGACGATCGGCGGGCCCGCCGCATTCGACGGAATGTGGCTCCGCGGTTCGTTCAGAATCCATGGCAGCAGCTCCCAGGAGGCGAAGCCCGCCACCTTGCCGGCGAAACCGGGGCGCCCCGCCAGCCACTCGAGCACCGTGGTGTTCGGATTCCAGACCTTGTCGTTGCTGGTGATCCGCGGATCGGGCGCGCCCGTGAGCAGTTCGTTGTAGCCGGGATACGAGAAGCGCAGCCCGTTGGTCACCCTGACGTCGCTGCCGTGCGACGGGTCGCCGAAGATCTGCCCGTCCGTGGCAACGGTCGTCCACAGGAACGGCATCAGCCTGGCGCGCCGTTCCTCGGCCGTCGCCCCGCCGAAGGCCTGCTCCACGGGCGCCGCTTCGCTGACGCCGCCGCCCTCTTTCGTCAGGAGCCCGGACGACATCCCGCCGAACACTTCCTGCCAGCGCATGCCGTCCATCGTGACGACGAGGACATTCGCGGCTGCCGCGGGCTGAGGGGCGGCGGAGAGCTGACGTGCGGCTGGTAGCGCGAGCGCCAGCGCTGCCGGCAGGGCAAGGAGGAGCGCGCCGCGCTGTTGGGGTGATGTTTTCATCGGCGAATCATAACCCCGCCCGATGGTCCCGACTATAATCGGCGCTCGCCGAGGAGACCTGATGTCCCGAACAGTGTGCATGCCCCGATCCGCGTCGATCGCCGTATTGTCGGCCTGGCTCGGCTTCGTTGCCTTGCCGGCCGCGGCCGCGCCGCAGAGTACCGCCCGCGTTGCGGCGCCAGCCGGAACGGCGCTCGACCGCTACGTCGCCGCGCCCGACCCGAGCTTCGCCTGGAAGGCGCTCCGCAACCTGCCGGCCGAAGGGGCCACCGCGACGCTTCTCGAGATGACGTCCCAGCGCTGGCTGACCGAGCGCGAAGTCGAGCGGCCGCTGTGGACGCATTGGCTGACCGTCGTCCGGCCGGCGCGCGTCACGAGCGACGTCGCCTTTCTCTACATCACCGGCGGGAGCCTCGACCGCGATCCCCCCAGCGCGCCGCCGGCCTGGCTGGTGGAGATGGCCCGCGACACCGGCACGGTGACCGCCGAGCTGCGGCTGGTCCCGAACCAGCCGTTCGTCTTCGCGGACGATCCGACCAGGACCGGCCGCTCCGAAGACGACTTCATCGCCTACACGTGGGACAAGTACCTCCGGACCGGCGACGACCGCTGGCCGGCGCGGCTGCCGATGACCAAGAGCGCGGTGCGCGCCATGGACGCGGTCACGGCCTTCACCGCGTCGTCGGCAGGCGGCGGCCGCGCCGCCAGGCGCTTCGTCGTCTCGGGCGCCTCGAAGCGCGGCTGGACGACGTGGACGACGGCCGCAGTCGACCGCCGCGTCGTCGCCATCGCACCGGTGGTCATCGACATGCTCAATCTCGAGCGCTCCTTCGAACACCACTTTCGCGTCTACGGCGCCTGGTCCGATGCCGTCCAGGATTATGTCGACCACGGAATCATGAACTGGCTCGGCACGCCGCAGTTCAGCGCGCTCATGAAGATCGTCGAGCCGTACCAGTACCGGACGCGGCTGACGATGCCGAAGTTCATCATGAGCGCGGCGGGCGATCAGTTCTTCCTGCCCGATTCGTCACAGTTCTACTTCGACGATCTGCGCGGCGAGAAGCTCCTGCGTTACGTGCCCAACGCCTCCCACTCGCTCGACAAGACCGATGCCCTCGAGAGCGTCGAGGCCTTCTACGCCTCGATCGTGAAGAGCCGGCGGCGGCCGCGCCTCACCTGGACGTTCGAGCCGGACGGCGCGATCAAAGTCGTCTCGAAGGATCGTCCCTCGAGCGTCCTGCTGTGGCAGGCGGTCAACCCCGACGCGCGCAACTTCCGCCAGGATGTGCTCGGCAACGCCTACGTCAGCCGCCCCCTTTCCCCCGGCGGCCCGAATACCTGGATCGCCCGCGTCCCCAAGCCGGCGGCCGGCTACACCGCCTTCTTCATCGAGCTGTCCTTCCCGGGCGCGGGGCGCTATCCGATCAAGGTGACGACGCCGGTGCGGGTGCTGCCGGATAGCCTGCCGTTCGCCGCCCCGAAGCCGCAGGACCCGTCAAGGACCGACGCCGCCGCCGCGCGGCCGTTCGATCTGGTCGTCTACGGCGGCACCGCCGGCGGGGTGATGACGGCGGTAGCGGGCGCCCGCGAGGGACTGAAAGTGGCGCTGCTCGAGCCGGGCCGGCATCTCGGCGGGATGGTGTCAGGCGGCCTCGGCTGGACCGATTACGGGACAAAGGAAGCCATTGGCGGCTATTCGCTGGAGTTCTTCGAGCGCGTCGGGCAGAAGTACGGGCGGCCGATCGAGTGGCACTTCGAACCGCACGTCGCCGAGTCGGTGTTCAAGGAGCTCGTCGCCGAGGCCGGCGTCCAGGTCTTTCTCGAGCACCGGCTGCGCCAGAAGACCGGCGTGCGGAAAACCGCTGCGAGCATCACCGAGATCGCCATGGAGAACGGCGCCGTGTTCCGCGGCAAGGTCTTCGCCGACGCGACCTACGAAGGGGATCTCCTGGCGCAGGCCCATGTCTCCTATACCTGGGGCCGGGAAGGCCAGGAGGCGTTCGACGAGTCGCTGGCCGGAGTACGGGAGCATACGCCGCTGCATCAGTTCCGCGTCCCGGTCTCGCCGCTGAATGCGCTGGGCAAGCTCCTCCCGGAAGTCACCGCCCGGACGGAGGATGCCGTCGGGGCCGGCGACAAGCGGGTGCAGGCCTACAACTTCCGACTCTGCATGACCCAGGCGCCCGACAACCGCGTCCCGTGGCCGGTAGCCGGCCGCTGCTACGATCCGGCCCGCTTCGAGCTCCTCGCCAGGTATCTGCCACGGCTCGAGGAGACGCTCGGCCGCCCGCTCGGCATCAACGACGTCATGAAGGCCGACATCCTCCAGAACGGCAAGACCGACACGAACAACAATGGCGCGTTCTCGACCGACTACATCGGCGGGAGCTACGAGTATCCGGACGGGAACTATCAGGCCCGGGCGCGAATCAGGCAGGCCCATGTCAACTACGTCCAGGGCTTCCTGTATTTTCTGGCGACCGACCCGCGGATTCCCAGGCGCCTCAGCGGCGAGATGAAGTCCTGGGGGCTCTGCCGTGACGAGTTCACGGACGCCGGCCACTGGCCGTACCAGCTCTACGTCCGTGAAGCGCGGCGGATGGTCGGCGAGTACGTGATGTCGCAGAAAGACATCCAGACGGAGCTGACCAAGCCGGACGTGATCGGCATGGGCTCGTACAACAGCGACTCCCACAACGTCCAGCGCCGCCCGGCCGCGTCGACGGCACGGCGGTCGAGAACGAAGGCGACATGCAGGTCAAGGTCGCGCCGTATCAGATCCCCTATCGGGTGATCCTGCCGAAGCGACGCGAGGCTGACAATCTGCTGGTCCCGGTCTGCTTCTCGGCGACCCACGTCGCCTATTCGACGCTGCGGATGGAGCCGCAGTACATGATTCTCGGCCACGCCGCGGGCGTCGCCGCCAGCCTGGCGATCAGCGGCGGGGTGCCGGTCCAGGATGTCGACCCGGCGGCGCTCAGCGCCCGCCTCAAATCCCAGCGCGCCGTCTTCGCCCTCCCGCAGGGACGGTGAGACAGAGGCGCGGTAACCAACTGAGAGCCGAGAGCTCGAAAGCTGGAGAGCTGAGAGCTGGGAACTGGGAGCTGGGAGCTGGGAGCTGCCCCTTACTGGTGCTCCGGGTGGTCACAGCCCTTGAACTCGGCCAGCACCAGCTGCCCGTCGTCGCCAAGCTCCTGCCGCAGGCCGATCGGCGTGGTGTAGTAGGCGGCGATCGTCATCGACTTCAGCGCGGCGAAGAAGTCCGTGCCGGTCTTGTCTTCGGTCGCGCCGCCGGCCTCTGACGAGAGCCGCGTCAGCAGATCGGTCTGCTGCGCCGGCGTCGCGGCGCGGACGTCGGTGGCAAACAGCGCCGTGCTGCGCGCGTCCATCCAGGCGAGCCCGGCGAGGAACGAGGCCCGGTCGGCCGGCGGCGCCGAGGCGAGGGCCAGGTCGATGGTCCGGTTGACGAGCGCCGCCTTGGCCCCCGGCGTGTCGGTCTCGGGAATGATCAGCTCGCAGAGCGACGTCACGGTCTCGTCCTGCCGCGCGCTCAGCACTTTCGGCGTCCATGGCGCCGCCGACGCCGCCGCCGGTGCGGCGGGGTGCACGTGAGCCGCCTGCTCCCTGGCGAGCGCCGTCAGGGTCCCGATCCACAGCGGGGCGGCTGCCGCGCCAATCCCTGCCGTCGCCAGGGTGCGCAGGGCGGTGCGCCGGTTCACTCGGGGGTGGGTCATATCGAGCTCCCGCCTAAAGGTTGCCGCGCCTGATCTCGCCGGCGAGATAGTCCGTCGCCCGCCAGGCCAACGCCAGAATCGTCAGCGTCGGGTTCTTCTCGGTTGCCGTTCGTGAAGGCGGAGCCGTCGACGACGAAGACGTTCCTGACTTCGTGCATCTGGTTGAAGGCGTTCAGCGCCGAGCGTTTTGGATCGGCGCCCATCCGGCAGGTCCCGTGCTCGTGGATCGCGGAGCCGTTCCGGTCGAGCGCCGCGCGCTGGTAGCCGACGAGGACGCCGCCGGCGGCGTGGACGATCTCCTCCATCGTGTCGGCCATGTGCTCGGCCATCTTCTTCTCGTTCTCGCCGATCGCGGTAGTCGATGTTGAGCAGCGGCACGCCGTAGCGATCCCGGCGCGCAGGATCGACGGTGATGCGGTTGTGCGCGTACGGCAGGACCTCCCCGTACGGGTGGATCTCGAACCACGCCGGGTGCCGCCGTTTGATTTCCTTCTTCAGCGCGACGCCGAAGCCTGGGATCAGCTCGCTGCCGTCGTGCGCACCGCTGGCGCTCGCCCCGGTGTTCCAGAACTGGGCGCCGAATCCCCGCAGATAGTCGCGGCCGCGTCCCGGGCGGTGGTTGAAGCGGGGCATGTAGATGTGCTCGCCGCCGATACCGCGATCGTTCCGGGTCGGCGTGCCGGCGAGCGCCGGCAGGTAGCCGCGCCCGTGAAGCCGGATCTGCTCGCGACAGGTAGCGGCCGATGACATCCGAGCCGTTGCCGATGCCGTTCGGATGCTCGGTCGAGACCGAGTTCAGGAGGATGCGGGTCGAATCGACGCAGCTTGCCCCGACGACGACGACCTTGGCCAGCACCTGCCGCTCGGCGCCGGTCCGGCGGTCGAAGTACTGGACGCCCTTGGCGAGCCCGCGGCCATCGACCAGGATGCGGGCCGCCACCGCGTTGGATCGGATCTCGAGCCTGCCGGTCTTGAGCGCGAGCGGCAGCAGGTCATCGGCGGAGTTGAAGAACGACGCCGTGTCGCAGCCCGACCCGCAGGCGCCGCAGTAGTGACAGGCCGGAAAGCCTCCCGTTGGCCGCGTCAGGTTGGCGCGCCGGCCGGCAACGACCGGGATGCCGAGCGTTCTGGCGGCACGCTGCAGGAGCCGTTCGCCGCAGCGCGGCGCCGGCGGGGGCTGGAGGTACCTGCTGCCGGGCAGCGAATCGGAGTCGTCTGTGCCGCCGCACACGCCAATCATCTGTTCGACACGGTCGTAGTAGGGGGCGACGTCGTTGTACGAGACGGGCCACGGAATCTCCCATCCGTCACGCTCCGCCCCCTTGAAGTCGAGGGCCGAGTAGCGCAGGCTGACGCGCCCCCAGACGTTCGTCTTGCCGCCGTGGCCCCAGACCCGCACCAGATCGAACGGCCGGGCCTCCGGCGTCAGGTACGGCTGCTCCTTGACGTCGAGGAAGAACTGGGGCGGATGCTCGCCCCGTGCGGCCCGTTCGCGCGCCTCCCAGGGCTGGACGTGCGTCCAGAACTGGCTGCGATCGAACCGCCCGCCGGCATCGAGGAGGACGACCTCGACCCCGTGGGACGTGAGGTTCCAGGCGGCCATCCCTCCGGAGGCGCCGCTGCCGATGATGACCACCGGATGGACCTTCGCGGACCTGATGACCTGCATGGGCGGCTGTTCTTCCAGATTCCGGGTTATCGGGGCGGCGGCAGCATGTCACAGCCCCGGCTCGCGGGCAAACCTGATGCCGTAATATAATGGTATGTCGGCCGGCGAGCCGGCGGGGAGACATCAGGTGGAAAAACAGACCATCGTCGCGTCAGGCAAGCCCGTGACCCAGTTCCGCGACTACGACCACGCGCTGCCCCGCGTCGAGGCGTTTTACGCGGCGAACCACGAACATCAGACGCTGTCGTTCGTGCTCGACAAGAAGAAGGACTACCTGGCGCTGAACCGGAAGACCTTCACGGTCTGGGAGGCGCTCGAGTTCCTCAACACGCTGGTCGACGACAGCGACCCGGATGTGGATTTCACCCAGATCGAGCACGCGCTGCAGACCGCGGAGTCGATTCGCGCCGCCGGCCAGCCGCGCTGGTTCATCGTCACCGGTCTCGTTCACGACCTCGGCAAGATTCTGTGCCTGTTCGGCGAGCCGCAGTGGGCGGTCGTCGGCGACACCTTCCCGGTCGGCTGCCGGTGGTCACCGAAGATCGTCTACAGCCAGTTCTTCAGCGAGAACCCGGACCGGTTCGTTCCCGAGTACCAGACCGAGAACGGGATCTACGAGCCGGGGTGCGGCCTCGACAACGTCCATATGTCGTGGGGCCATGACGAGTACGTCTACCACGCCGTCAAGGGGCTGCTGCCGGACGAGGCGCTCTACATGCTGCGCTACCACTCCTTCTATCCGTGGCACAAGGAGGGGGAGTACACGCACCTGCTGAACGACACCGACCGGTCGATGCTCAAGTGGGTGCGCGCGTTCAACCGCTACGACCTTTATTCGAAGGGCAGCGCCCGGCCGAATGTCCAGGAGCTGATGCCGTTCTACGAGGACCTCGTCAAGGAGTTCTTCCCGAAGCCGCTGCACTGGTAGGCGTCGGGCGGGTCAGCCCCGTCCGATGAACGGCATGCGCGTCGCCATGACGGTCATGAACTGGACGTTGGCGTCGAGCGGCAGCCCAGCCATGTAGACGACCGCGCGGGCGACGTGGCCGACATCGAGCCGCGGCTCGACGGCGACGTCGCCATTCGCCTGCAGGATCCCCTCAGCCATCCTTGTCGTCATCTCGGTCGCGGCGTTGCCGATGTCGATCTGGCCGCAGGCGATGTCGTACTTGTCGGCCGTCGAGCGACGTCGACTTGGTCAGGCCGGTGATGGCGTGCTTGGTGGAGGTATAGGCGACCGAGTTCGGCCGCGGCGCATGCGCCGAGATCGAGCCGTTGTTGATGATCCGCCCGCCGCGCGGCTGCTGGGTCTTCATCAGCGCGAACGCCTGCTGCGTGCAGAGGAACGGTCCGGTCAGGTTGGTGTCGACGACCGCGCGCCAGTGCTCGAACGACAGCTCGTCGAGCGGCACCCCGGGGGCGTTGATGCCGGCGTTGTTGAAGAGCACGTCGAGCCTGCCGAAGCGTTCCCGCACCGCCGCGAACAGTCCCTGCACCGACGCCGGGTCGGTGACGTCCGCTGCCGCCACCAGCGCCCGCGCCGCGCCCGGACCGGCCTGCGCGGCGGTCTCAGCCAGCGCCTCCGCCCGCCGCCCCGCGAGCACGACGCCGTAACCCTCGCCGAGCAGCGCCAGGGCCACCGCCCGCCCGATGCCGCTTCCTGCGCCCGTCACGAGCGCGACCTTCGACGCCGCCACAGACATTTTGATCCGAGCCTCCCCTGCCGACCGCTGCCGCCAGGCCCGACTACTTCTTCGTCAGCATCCCCGGGGAGTTCCACTTGATGACGTGATACACCGCCGGACCGTCGCCAACGTTGCGGATGCTGTGCAGCTGATTGGCGGCCTGGAAGATAATCGATCCAGGTCCGACGCGCTTCAGCTCGCCGTTGACCAGCGACTCGACGGTCCCTTCCTTGATGATGACGAGCTCCTCGTCCGGGTGCTTGTGCGGGGCGTGCGGCGATTCCCCCTTGTTGAGGGTGGTGATGTGCATCTCGAGCTCGTCGAGCGTGGCGGTCGGCTCCTGCACGACGGTGCGGACACTGCCGACCTTGGTCGGCTTCGCCTCGAGCGCGTTCCAGTCGAAAATGCGCGAGCCCATCACCGGCGGGGCCGCGCGCAGCCCGGCGGCGCCAGCCAGCGTCACGAGCGACGCACACACCGCGACCACGACATCCCGTCGAGAAATCATCACTGCCTCCTAAATTTGAGCTACCAGCTTCCGGCTACCAGCTACCCGCTGCCCGCTGCCCGCTGCCCGCTGCCCGCTTCCCGCTACCCGCTACCCGCTACCAGCTACCAGTTACCAGTTACCAGCTACCAGCTTCCAGCTTCCCGCTACCAGCTTCCCGCTACCAGCTTCCCGCTACCAACTACCAGCTACCAGTTACCAGCTACCAGTGGCCAGTAGCCAGTGGCCCGCTCCTCGCTCTTGGCTGCCCCATCAGCGGGAAGCGGGAAGCGGGAAGCGGGAAGCGGGAAGCTGGAAGCTGGAAGCGGGAAGCTGGCAGCTGGCAGCTGTTTCACTTCGTCTCCAGGCCCGGGTCATCCAGCAGCGCCTGGTAGACGAGCGTCGGAAACTTGGCGCCGACGTCGGACGTGCTCGGCATGAGCTGGATCATCATCACCATCACGACCCGTGCGGCCGGGTCGACGCGGTAGGTCGAGCCGTAGGCGCCGCCCCAGTTGTAGGAGCCGACCGACGCCATGCCCGCGGCGCCGTAGCGGTCGACGGTCTCGAAACCGAACCCGAAGCCCAGGCCGGTGGTCGAATGCAGCGTGCCCGACTGGTTCGTGGTCATCAGCGCCACCGCCCGGGGGGACAGAATCCGCACGCCGTCGAGCGCACCGCCCTTGCGGGTCATCTCCAGAAACCGCGCGTAGTCCCGGGCCGTCGAGACGAGACCGGCGCCGCCGGAGAAACTCTTGCGCGGCCCGTCCACGTAGTGTCCCTGGCCGCGCGCCCCATCCGGGGCGCGGACGATGCGGCCGTCGGGACCGCTGGCATAGACGGCGGTCAGCCGGGCGCGCTCGTCGGTCGGGAGGAAGAAATGCGTGTCCTTCATCTGGAGCGGCCCGGTGATGCGCTCGGCGATGAAGCGGTCGAGGGGCATGCCGGACGCCCGCTCGACGACACACCCCAGGATGTCGGTGTTGTAGCCGTAGACATAGGACTCACCGGGCTGCGCCGCGAACGGCAGCGTCGCCAGCCGCTCGATGGTGTCGCAGATGGGTTCGTCCTTGTCCGCGAAATACCATCCGAAGCCGGCCGCCGGCCCCAGCCCCTTGGCCTCGTAGAGCGCCGCCTCGGCCCGGCCGGTGCCGTACGAAATGCCCGCCGTGTGGGTCAGCAGGTCCTGGATGGTGATCGGCCGCTTCGCCGGCACCGCGAACACGGCGCCATTGGCCTCGCTCGTCACCGTCGTCTTCGCGAAGCCGGGAATGAAGCGGCTGACCGCATCCGTGACCGAGAGCTTCCCTTCCTCCATCAACGACAGAATCGCCACGCTCGTCAGCGCCTTCGATTGCGAGGCGATCCGGAAGATGCTGTCCGTTGCCATCCGGCGGCCCGCCTCCTTGTCGCTCCAGCCGAACGCCCGTTCGTAGACCGGACGTCCGTCGCGGAGCACCAGGACCACGGCCCCGGCGATCCGGTTCTCCTCCACGGAACGGGTGAACAGCGCGTCTATCCGGGTCAGCCGATCCGCGGCAAACCCGGTCGGCGCGGAAGAGGGGGTGGCGACGGCCGCGCGCTGCGCCGCGGGAAGGACGGGGAGCACTAGCGCCGCGAGGATCAGCAGCAGCGACACACGGGTCTTCAGCATCCGCGCATTGTGGCAGCGCCGCGGCATCATCGCAAGCATCGTCTGCGCCTAGGCGGTCCGCACCTGCGGAATCCGCTCGCTTGCCGGCGGCAGCGCCGGGAAGTCGGTGAACGGCGCCGCCTGATACCAGTACACCGTCGAGAAAAAGCTGTCGGACCGATCGTTGGCGTGGCCGTGCTCCATGGTGTGCTTCAGGTAGCGGTCGAAGGTCACCGGATTGTCGCCATGCCAGCGGTAACAACAATAGCGCCCGCCGACCCGCTCGGGATTGACGATCAGCGGCGCGCCGTACATTGCGTGGCTGAACGGCATCGCCCCGTCGCGGCCACCGAAATTCCAGCTGCCCAGAAAATAATCCTCGCTCCCGGTACCGACGATCGCGGGCTTCGACTCGTCGTCGATGAAGATCATCTCGTCCCCCTCGCCCCACCAGCCGCCGGCATTGAGCAGCGCCCCCAGCGTCACGCCCATCAGATGCCCGCGGCCGCGCGTTTCCATGTAGACGTAGTTGTCCCGGCCGTCGGGATTGAGCTTCGCGCCTGCCGCCGCCGCCTGGCCCGCGACCGGACGCTGGCGGTACTGCGCATGAAAGTACATCGCGTCGTCCGGCAGCGACGGCACTGACTGGTAGTCGATGTTGGAATAGAGCGAGCCGACCTCCTGGGTGCCTTCGTTCGTGATCGTCAGGCGCGCGGCGCGCTTGTAGGGCATCGCGAAATAACAATTCAGCGACCGGCCCGGCGAACAGGCGAGATACTGGGACTCGTAGATGAAGTAGGAATTGAGATTGAGGCCGAAGAAATCGCCGACCGGGACTTCGATGCTCGGCCGGTCGTTGCCGTCCCAGTAGGCGCGGAGCACGAGCTCCTTCAGGTGATCGCCGCTTCTGGCCGCGATGGTGAACCAGATGTGGGTGATGACGCCGGGTCCGGTGGCATTGAAGACCTCCTGGACGGCGCCCGGGGCGACCGGCCAGCGATCGCTGTTGCCGCCGGTCCGATCGAAGCTCGATTGCTTGAGCGACTTGTGATGCTGGGCGCGCGCGTATGGGGGGAGAGAGGATGGTGGGCCGGCGGCTGATGGCTGCGCCCCGATCGGCACCCCCGTCGCGAGCGCACCGGCGCTCAGGACACCCTGCAGAAACCCGCGGCGATCGCGTCGTCTTGATTCCATACCGGCCTCCTCACGAACCAGCCGGGCCGGCGCTCCCGGGCGCCCGCACGGTCCGGCGTGAGAGTGTATCCGAGGCGGAGGCGCACGAAAAACCGGCCGCGGGACGAGTGGTATCATCCCGACCGCGCGCCCTCGTCCCCACTTTCGTTTCACGACAGGAGCCACGATGTTCGCCAGTGCCATTCATCGCCGCGCGGCCAGGGCCGCAATTCGTGCTGCCATCGTCGCCGCCGGATGCACCGCAGTGCTGGCGCAGGGGACGCCTGGCGCGAATTCGCCTCAGGGGCAGACCGCGCCGGCGCCGCCGGCAACGGCTGCGACCGCGGCCGCGGCGCGGGCGGCCGCTGACGGCCCGGTTCGGGACGAACGGGGTGCCATCATCGGGTTCACAAGCCTGGCCGAGATTCCGGGCACCACCTGGCGCATCCACGACGCCGCCCGGCCACACCCCAGGGTCGTCACCCCGGGCGCCACCGCCGGTGCACCGCCTTCCGACGCGCTGGTGCTCTTCGACGGCAAGGACCTGTCGAAGTGGGGACAGATGAAGAATGGCGAGCTGGTCGGCTCGACGTGGCCGGTGCACGATGGATATTTCGAGACCGGCGCCGGCAGCGGTTCGATGGTGACCCGCGACCGCTTCGGCGACGTCCAGCTGCACCTCGAGTTCGCGACGCCAAGCCCGGGGCGGGGCGCCAGCCAGGATCGCGGCAACAGCGGCGTGATCTTCATGGGCCGCTACGAGATCCAGGTGCTCGACTCGTACGAGAACGTCACGTACGCGGACGGCCAGGCGGCCGCGATTTACGGCGAGTATCCGCCGCTCGTCAACGCCGCGCGCAAACCCGGCGAGTGGCAGACCTACGACATCGTCTTCGAGGCGCCGAAGTTCAACGGCGCGCTGCTGGTCGCGCCCGCGTATGCGACCGTCGTCTGGAACGGCGTGCTGGTCCAGCTGCGCCGCCCCATCATGGGCCCGACCTCGGCAACCCGTACCGTGCACGCCTACGTGGCCCACGACGCCGAGCTGCCGCTGACCCTCCAGGACCACGCGCACCCGGTTCGCTACCGGAACGTCTGGATCCGGAGGCTCTCCGGCGCCGACCAGCCGGAGCAGAAGTAGCGGCGGCGGCGACCGTCAGTCGCTCCAGGACAACGGCGGCGATTCACGCGCGCCGCCTCGAGCGACCGCCCAGAGGCCCCAGGCGAGCGCCCCCACCATCACGAGCAGGCCAACCCGGTGGAAGGCCAGCCCCAGGGCCCGGTCGTGCTGGAGCCATCCCAGGGTGGTCAGGAGATACTCCCAGTCATGCCCCTCCACCTCCGCGCCGGTGTGCCCGCCGAGCAGCACGAGCTGGAGCGCGCGGGAATCCGCGACGTAGGGTGCCAGGTCGAGGAGGTTCTCCCCGGCCCACCAGGCGCAGACCGAGGCACCGAACGCGTCGCGCTGCCTGAGGAGCGCGATGCCAAGAACGACGGGCACGAGGACCTGGCTCAGGCTGCCGCCGAGGACCGTCATGAAGCGGCCGAACGGCGAGAACAGGACGTGGCCGGCTTCGTGGAACACCAGGTCTGGCAGGTGCAGCACGGAGCTCATCACTCCTGCCCCCATCGGCAGCCGCGCGAACTGCCACGTCCAGACCGCCAGCCCCAGCAGGAGTGCCGCCCGGCCGGCACGTGCGACCCCAGCCAGCGGATCCGGCGACACCGGGACAGGCGGGAGAACGGTTTCCGGGGAGATGCCGGGGGATGCCGCCGGCAGACGCGGCTTGAACTTCGAGAAAATCACGCCGCAACGCGGGCACTCGGCCGCTTCGCCCGGGCGGGGCCAGCCGCACTTCGGACATGCCGCCTCGCTGCCTAGCGCCATTCAGGGGAGTAGTCGCGGTCCCGCATGCGCCGTTCAACCAGCAGGCTGAGCGTAAAAAGCGCAAACACCTCGGCCAGGCCGAGGAACGCGTAGATCGCGAAGCGCTCGAAGGCGCCGGGGATCGGAAAGCAGAGGTCTCCGCCGGCGTCGAGGCACGCCTGGGTGGCGCGGTCGAGCTCCACGTACTCGCGCATGATCAGCGAAAAGGCGGTGCCGAAAATGATCGCCGTGCCGACGATGTTGCCGAAGATCATCCCGCCCTTGCGCCAGAAGGGAAACGCCGCCATCAGGCTGACCGCCGGCGGCGCCAGCACCATCACCGCGATCCAGCCCCAGCTCAGGCCGCTCAGCAAGACCTCCTGAGTCACGCGCCCCTCGCGGGTTGCTCCGGCGCCGGGGGAACGCCGTCGAAGAACTCGACGACGCCGGTTTCGAGGGAGGTACTCGGCCCCGACGACGACCAGGCCGTCGTTCTGAATCAGCTGTTCGAGCACCTCTGAGCCGTGGCGCAGGTGGTTGGCCGACGCGCGGACGTTGGCGCGCACCGACTCCCGCACCAGGGCCTCGGGATCGTCCTTCAGCCCCGTGCGCAGCAGCCCCTCGACCGACGGCCTGACGCGGTCGACAATCGAGCGCAGGTTGCGGGACTGGTTGGCGCCTGGCTGCTGCAGCTCCTCGAGCGTGGCGAGAATCGCCCCGCACTGCGAATGGCCGAGCACCACGACCAGGCGTGTGGCATACCGCGCGGCGGAGAACTCGACGCTTCCGACCTGCGACGGGGCGACGATGTTGCCGGCGACGCGGATGACGAACAGGTCGCCGAGCCCGCGATCGAAGATGATCTCGGCCGGGACCCGGGAGTCCGAACATCCGAGGATGATGGCGAAGGGTTCCTGGCCGGCCGCCACCTCGGAGCGGCGGGCCTGGCTCATGAGCGAATCGCCGCGCCGCACTTCGTGGACGAAGCGGCGGTTGCCTTCGCGGAGCCGTTCGAGCGCTTCGTGGGCGGGAATCATCGGCTACTTGCCCCGCAGTTTCGCCACCGGCCCGTCGACGCCGTTCGGCAGCTGCTCATCGGCCAGCTGGTCATCGTCTCGCACTTCCTTTTTCAGCCGGGCCAGCTCGGTCTTGAGCGACGCGGTCAGGGCTTCCTGCGCTGGCTGCCCGTAGAGATTATGGAGCTCGTGTGGATCGCGCACCAGGTCGAACAGCTCCCACTGATCCTTCTTCCAGAAATAGATCAGCTTGTGGGTGCGGGTGCGGACGCCGTAGTGCGCCCTCGTATTGTGATCCCCAGGGTCGTGGTAGTAGCGGTAGTACATCGACGTGCGCCAGTCCGCGGGCGGCGCGCCGAGCAGCAGCGGCAGCAGGCTGCGCCCCTGCATGGCGGCGGACGGCGGCAGGCCGGCGGCGTCGAGGAAGGTCGGCGCGAAATCGACGTTGAGGGCGATCGCGTCGCTGCGGGTGCGTGGGGCGATGCGCGCCGGCCAGCGGACGAGAAACGGCATCCGGATCGATTCCTCGTACATGAAGCGCTTGTCGAACAGCCCGTGATCGCCGAGGAAGAACCCCTGATCGCTCGTATAGATCACGATGGTGTTCTGCGACAGCCCGGCCTTGTCCAGGTACGCCAAAACCCTGCCGACGCTGTCGTCCACGGCCTGCACCGTGGCGAGATAGTCCTGCATGTAGCGCTGGTACTTCCAGCGGCCGAGCGCCGCGCCAGTCAGGGTGACGGTCTTCCGGCCGCGAACGATTGCCACCGAGTCGGGCTTGGTCTGGTACCACCTGGTCAGATCGGCGCCGGCCAGCCCGGCCGGCGGCGTGCGCTTCAGATCGCGGTTGGTCAGGTCCGCGACAACCCGCTGCTGATTCTCATGCAGGGCGTCGGTCCGCGTCGCATAATCGTCCCGGAATGTCGCCGGTTCAGGGATGCGGCGGCCGGCAAACTGCGCGGCGTGCGCGGCGTCGGGCTCCCACGGCCGATGGGGCGCCTTGTGGTGCATCATCAGAAAGAACGGTTTGCCGGTCGGGCGATGTTCGACGAAGTCCAGCGCCAAATCGGTGATGACGTCGGTCGCATAGCGCCCCGTATAGGTCTTCTCCCCGGCGGCGGTGTAGAACACCGGGTCGTGATAGGCCCCCTGGCCCGGCAGGATTTCCCAGTGGTCGAACCCCGCCGGATCGCTGCCGAGATGCCACTTGCCAATCATGCCGGTGTAATAGCCCCCCTGCTGCAGCAGCCGGGCAACGGTGACGCGTGAGCTGTCGAACCGGTTGAAGACCGTGACGCCGTTCAGATGCGAGTACTGGCCGGTCAGGATCGTGGCGCGGCTCGGCGTGCAGATGGAGTTGGTCGCGAACACGCGCGTCAGCATCGCTCCCTCGCGGGCGAGGCGGTCGATGTTCGGGGTCTTGTTGACGCGCGACCCGTAGGCGCCGATCGCGTGGGCCGCGTGGTCGTCCGTCATGATGTAGAGAATATTCGGCCGGACCCCGGCCGGCGTTTGGGCGCGGACGCCGGCTGGCAGGACCGCCAGTGCCAGCAGCAGCGCAGCGGCCCTCAGCACACCCATCGACGCTCCTTCTCCGGATTCGTCCCGTCTGCACGGGCCCGGGCCTCGTCGGACCGCGCCTGGAACTCGTTGCTGCGGATGCTCGGGGCGGGGCGGCACTGCGGCATTCTGACTCAACCGTCAGGGTCGATCAAATCGCCGCGCTCCGGGCCGTCACCGCGGTGCCGCGGCAGCCGCCAGCACGTCGTCGAACAGCGGCGGCCCCGGCTTCATTTCCTTGCGGTGCAGATCGGCTTCGTGGACCAGATCCGCCACCACCTCCGGGTGCGCGGCGGCGATGTCGAAGCGCTCGCCCGGATCGTCGGCGAGATTGAACAGGAGCGGCGGCGTGTGCTCGATGCGTGGACCGCCCTCGCCGTATGACCCGCTGGTGATGAAGTGCGCCTTGTAAGGACCCTTGCGGACGGCGCGCAGTTCGTTGTCCCAGTAGTAGAACAGGACGCGCCGGGGCGCGGCGCCCGTTCCGGTGAGGACCGGGCGAAGGTCGATGCCGTCGATCACCCGGTCCGCCGGCAGCGCCGCGCCGGCCAGCCCGACCGCGGTCACGAACAGATCCATTTCGGAACCGACTGACGTGACCACCCCGGGATGGATGGTGCCCGGCCACCAGAAGATGGCCGGCGTCCGGACCCCGCCCTCCCAGGTCGTGCCCTTACCCCCCCGCAGCGGCCCTGCCGATCCGCCGTGGGCGCCGAACGGCAGCCACGGTCCGTTGTCGCTCGTGAAGACCACGAGGGTGCGCCGGTCGAGCCCCGCCGCCTTGAGCGCATCGAGGACGCGGCCGGTGCTGGCGTCGATTTCCTCGACCACGTCGCCGAACGTACCGGCGTCGCTGTGCCCTTCGAACTCCGCCGACCGCGCCAGCGGGACGTGCGGCAGCGAATGCGCGAGGTAGAGAAAGAACGGCCGGGCGCGGTTCTGGTTGATGAAACGGACCGCTTCCTCGGTGTAGCGCTTCGTCAGCGTCCGGTGGTCGGCCGGCTGCTCGACGACGTCGCCGTTGCGCATCAACGGAACGTTCCAGTATTCCGGCTTCGGGTCGTAGTAGGCGCGGCTCTGATAGCCGTTTTCCCGCGGCGCCGTCATCAGCATGTCGTGGGAGAACGGCACGCCGAACCACGAATCGAAGCCCTGGGCCATCGGCAGGTACTGCGGCAGGTGTCCGAGATGCCATTTGCCGATGATGCCGGTGGCGTAGCCCCGGGGCTTGAGCGCCTCCGCGATGGTGATCTCCTCGAGCGGCAGCCCTCGGGCCGCGATGTCGCGAAACACCTTGGGGGCGGTCCCGCGCGCCGCACCGTACATCCCGCTGCGGACCGGCAGGCGTCCAGTGAGCAGGGCCGCACGGCTCGGCGAGCAGACCGGCTGGACGTAGAAGTTGGTCCACTTCTGCCCTTCGGCAGCCATCGCGTCGAGTCGCGGCGTCCGGATGTTCGGATTGCCGAACGATCCCAAGTCGCCGTAGCCCAGATCGTCCGCCAGGATGATGACGATGTTCGGAGGCGGGGGTGCCTGGGCGGCGATCCCGAGGCCGGAGGCCAGCACCGGGATGACGACGGCCAGTGCCCAGGGCTTCAGGATGGTCCTCATGCGGTCTCCTTCGGGCCGGCGGGCCGCCGCCTGCCGATGCTGCGAGCCCGGCTCGCCCTGGTGATCAGCGGTCGAGCACCGGCAGATAGGCGCGCCATGGTCCCACCGCGTCCCGATACTGCTTGGCCATGACGCGGGCCGTCTGCGCGACGTGGCCGAGGTCGTGAGCCGTCCACGTCGCCAGGAGCTGACCAAGCGTCACCCTGCCGAGTGCCGGATGCTCCCCCTCGAGCGACAGCTGCTGATCGGTGATCCGCCAGTCGCGGAGCGTCGTCAGGTTGGCAGCGCGCAGCGTGGCGAACTCGTCGAGGAGATCCGGCAGGGATTTTCCCCGGCTCTCCTGATAATGGGCGAAGCGGTCGAAAGGGGCAAAGCGCCGGTCAGCGCCCTGCTCGAGGATGAGGCGCGCTCGTGGAATCCAGTCCGTGCGCTCGCCGTGAACGAGATGGCCCAGGTTGTCGCGCGGACTGAACGTCTCGGGCCCTTCGTTGGCCTCGGTCCACTCCGGCGACAGGCCGCCGAGGAGCGCGCGGAAGGTCGCCGGCGTGCGCTCGAGCACCTCGATCGCCAGGCTCAGACGAAACGGCTGGCAGATCATTTCCGCGTCCGCGGCGGTCTGAGCGCCAACGCTTCGACGGCGCGGGCCATCCGGCGCGCGCGAGTAGCCGGCGCCTTCGCCGCCTCCAGGGCGTCGACGTATTCGCGCTGATGGGTGTAACTCAGTTCCGGCCATCGTTCCCACGCCGGCGGGCGCGCCTTCAGGGCGCGGACGAAATCCGCCGGCGGCGTCACCACGCGTTTGGCCGTATCGAGCTCGAGCCGGACGGCGATGGTTTCGCCCCCCTCCAGCCCCGCCGCCTCCCGGTGGCTTCGCCGCAGCGGCACGAATGGCGGTCCGCCCATCGACGCAATGGTGCTTCGGTAGGTATACCCGTTCAGCGTAACCGTGACCGGGGCCCGGACCTTGCCGAAGACCGCCTTCGGGTCGAACGTCAGGGGCACCATGCACATGCCGCCGTCGCGCACGATCGTCGCTGTGAACGTTTTTCCAGGCATCAGCCCCCCGCCTCCTTCCGGCGGCTCAACACGGCTCAGCGGAAAAAATATCAGATCCACTGGCGCCGCTGCTCGCGAACCGTCAGGCGGGCGTCCCGGCCGTGCCACCGCCCTCACGCGGGGGCGGTCAGGTCGACGTGGACGATCTCGCGGCAGGTTCCAGGTGTCGCGCTGTCGCAGAGCGCCGCGACCCGGGCCAGTGCCGCGCGCGCATCAGCGTCGTTTCGCATCGCGCCGATGTCGGCTTCACACGCCCAGGGACCAAACGAATAGAACCCGTCGACCCGGACCAACATCATTGGCCTTCGCTCCAGGCGCCCGACTACTGCCCGCCGCTCGAGCTCGTCGTCGCGGCGCTCGTGACCCCGTCGAGGCTCGACGCCGGCCCGTGCTCGGGCCGGCCCACCACACTGAAGGAGCCGTCGGTCTCGAGAACCACGGCCTCGACGTCGCTCACCACAGCCACTCCCGCGGCCCGAACGGCGGCCAGGAGCTCCTCCGTCGTGACCCGTGCGGAGCGCAACGCCTCGGGAAGCGGGACACCCCGGTGCAGCAGCATCCGCGGCTCCCCGGTGATGGCGCGCCGCACCGCGCCGACCCTGACGCTCGTCCACGTCACGGTGAACTGCAATCCGATGAGCAGCGCAAAGGCGAGCAGCCCTTCGGCCAGCGCGACGTCCTTGCTGAGAAGAACGGTCGCAAGCGTCGAACCGAGCGCCACCGTCACCACCAGGTCGAACGCATTCATCTTCGCGAGAGTGCGCTTCCCGGATATCCGCAGGAATCCGACCAGCCCGACGTAAGCGAGGACGCCGACGAACAGGGTCCGAAGCAGACCGCCCCAGGAGCCGAACAACATCTGCGTCATCGCCCCACCTTCAGCGGGCAGTCACGACCAGCGCACTGATGCGCCCTTCGATCGGCCCGGTACCGTACCGTTCGCGGAGCGCCTCGGTCACCGCCAGCGTCGCCCGCCCGAGGCCTCCCGGCTCGCGCTCCTCAATCTCGTTTCTGAGCGGGGTTCCGTGGCAGTACGCCACCGCTGCGCTCTCCGCATCCGGCGCCCGGCTGACGTCGTCCCGCTGCTCGATGACGCACTCTGAAAAGCCGGCGGACCGGATTTCCGCATCAATTTCAGCCGCCGAGCCGTGGCCGTGTGGCGTTCGCGCCATGAACCGGGGAGGCGCCTGCGGGTAGCGGCGGCTCAACGCCGCGGTCGCAATCGCCGCGAAATCGTTCGCTTCAACCGAGCGCCAGACGTTGAACAGGAACGTGCCCCCCGGACGCAGCACCCGGCGTATCTCCCGATAGGCAGCAACCCGATCCGGAAAGAACATCACGCCGAACTGACACACCACCGTCCCGAAATGCCCCTCTGCATAAGGAAGGCCCATGACGTCGGCGCAGCGCCAGGCGACGGGCCGCACGGTCCCGACCGTCTCGGCCTGAGCCACCATCGCGCCGTTCAGGTCCGTGGCGGTGATGGCGCCCGCCGGCAGGGCGCGGGCCAGCGCCCGGGTGACGACGCCGGTGCCGCAGGCGACTTCGAGGAGCGCGCCGGACGCCACCGCGGCGGCCCGGGCCGCCAGATCGGCAGCGTAGCCCTCGAAAAGCAGCGGCACGAGGGCGGACTCGTAGACCCGCGCCACGTCATCGCCGAATGCACTGTCCGATGGATGAATCAGCATAGAAGTGCGACAGCCTGTCATTCCCCAGGCTCACAACCTGTGCGCCGGGTGCCGGCTCGAAGCCAGGGGAATCTAGAGTTCGCGCTCCTCCACCATTTCGACGACGCGGCCGGTCGGGTTCTGCATCACCGCCTTGCCGGCGCCGCTCCAGATCCGCTGCATTCTGCCGAGGAAGGCCTCCGCCTCAGCGAGAGTGTCAAACTCAAGGTCGATCAACACGTAGTTCGGCTGATCCTGGAGGCGGAAAATCCGGTAGCGGCGAACCCCTGCCCCCTTTCGATCAGCGGGATCACTGTCGAACGCCTGCTTCCATCGCTCGAAGCTCGGAACCGAGTGCTCAATCCTGACAACGGTCATCGCCATCCCTCGCGGATTCCGGATTCATCGTCCAGCGGCCAGCTGTGGTTCGGCGGCCGCGCGCTGCGCAATTCGGCGAGCTACGACACGGACGGGATCGGCTCGCCGCAGGTGATGCGATGCCCGTCGGGGGTGCGCAGGGCGAATTCCC
Source organism: uncultured Acidobacteriota bacterium (assembly GCA_963750475.1). Classification (GTDB taxonomy): domain Bacteria; phylum Acidobacteriota; class Vicinamibacteria; order Vicinamibacterales; family 2-12-FULL-66-21; genus JALZOC01. The sequence goes on along the minus strand of CAVVQQ010000002.1, from coordinate 1,883,359 downwards.
GCAGACCCCAGGGCTTGTCCGCCGGGCGCGAGGTCACCAGCGCCCCGCGCGCCGCCACCTCCCGATAGAATTCATCGACCCCTTCGATGTTCCAGTAGGCGAAGTAGGAATGGTCTCCGAGCTCGCCGGCCGGGAGCGCGTCCCGGCACTCGCCCAGCATGACCCGGAAGTTGTCCCGGGTCAGAAAGCTCCAGCCGGCCGCATCGATGGGGTCCCGCTGGAACCCGAGCACGTCGATGTAGTACCGCGTCGAGACCGCCAGGTCGCGCACGGCCAACACACATCGAGCATTTGCGATTCTTGCCATTGCTGCCCTCTTGCCATCAGTCTGTCGGGGGCCCCGGGGCCAGGTGACGACCGGTGCTCTGCCCCGGCTGTGAGCTCCATGGACCCGCCACACTCGCCTGGAGGACGTGCGATCAGAACATCGTATTGCTGTTCGCCGATCGCTCGGGTACCGCTTGCAGCACGTCCCAATGCTCGACGATCTTGCCATCGTCATCGAGCCGGAAGATGTCGATTCCGGCGTAGTCGGCGTCCCCCGGCCATTCCTGGTGGCAATGCACCTCTGGTCTGGCGCAACGCCAGGTAGACGACGTCGCCAGGGATCCTGGACGAACTTACCGCCGGTCGTACACCACGACAGTCGTCGCGGCAGCGCGAGTGACTGGGTCGACGGAAACGATCATCAGCGAGCGGCCGTCATCCGATTGAAGCGCCCGGTAGCCAAACGCCGGCTGGCCTCGAAAGAAGAACGTCGCATCTATCAAGGACTCGTTTGGTTGCCGCAGTTCCACCTCATCGACATCGGGGATTCCGGTCACCGGCGCACGCCCTCCATCCAGGGACGCGGTGAACTGGGCGGAGAGGTCACGCCCGTCCGCGCGCTGGCTTCGAATGACGCATTGAACGCTTCTGCCCGTTGCGGTACACGCCATCTGCTCACCACGACGACGCTCCACGCCTGAACCGTAGTGCGTTCGCCCGATGTTGAGCTGCCAATTGCCCACGAGCGGCGACGGCAGACGTGCCGAAGAGACAGTCTGGCTCTGGGAGCACGTGGTCATCGTCCCGAGAAGACCCAACGCGAGAAACGTACGGCGCATATCAAGGTTCCTGATGTCGTGTATGGGATGGCGGCACACGCCGGTTCCTCAGCCCCCGTGTTCCGCTGTCTGCCCGACCTGTTCATGACGAAAGCAATCGATCGTGTGATCGTTGACCATGCCGACTGCCTGCATGAAGGCGTAACAGATCGTTGGTCCCACGAACTTGAACCCTCGGTCCAGCAGGTCCCGGCTCAGGGCGTCGGACTGGGCCGTTCGCGCAGGGACTTGCCGGAGCGTCCTCCACCGGTTCACGCGAGGTGTCCCGCCGACAAAGCGCCACACGTAGGCGTCGAAGCTTCCGAACTCGTGCTGGACCGCCAGGAAGGCCCGGGCGTTGCCCACCGTACTGTTCGATCTTGAGACGGTTGCGAACCAAGCCGGGATTGCTCAGTAGACGCGCGATCTGGGCCGGCCTGAACTTCGCCACCCGCACCGGATCGAACCCGGCGAATGCCTGGCGGTAGGCCTCCCGCTTCTTGAGAATCGTCTCCCAGCTCAGCCCGGCCTGCGCCCCTTCGAGCGTCAGAAACTCGAAGAGAATGCGGTCGTCGTGAACCGGCACACCCCATTCGAGATCGTGATACGTAGCGCCAAGCGCAGTGCTTGCCCAGGCGCAGCGCGTGTGGGGTAACACTACGCCTTGCGAACCGGGTAGCGCAGGTGTGTCACGCCGGTATGAATTTCGACATCTCCCGAGGTGAAGCACCAGTCGAACACCTGGGCCACGACGTTGTCGAGATCGGCGACGAAGCCGTCGAGCGACCTGGACATGATTGCGACAACCTTCGACACCCTGCCCTCCCGGATCCTCTGGCCAACCTTCAGGTTCAGCGGCGCGCCGCTGAGCAGATCGTCCGCTGCAACCGAACGTCAGATGGCGCCGCCTATTGTCTGACGACCGCTCATTCGCCGTGCGCGAGCGCGGAGGGCGTCTTGCAGCCGACAATTGCCGGGGCCTCGTGGACGAGCTCGTCGTTCTTCAAGAGCCTGCACCATGAACAGAGCAAAGTCCACTCGTCGCGTGAGGTTGCTCTTGAGGACGGGGTCGCCCACGTGTCGGCTCCACACCGGAAGGCCCTGGCTGTCGCCCTCCTCGAGATCGCTTCCGCGCACGACGGTCCACCGCGTATCGCTGTTGAAGACCCGCCGGCACGCCTCTACCTGGTCGTCCAGCTCGGCGAAGCGAGCAAGACGCGCGAGCGAACCGAAGACCTTGACGATCGCCTTGAGCTTCCACGAATACACGTCCTGGCCGTCGCGCGTGATATGCCATCCGCATGAGAACACGAGGCGCGCCCCTGGACGCGCGTAATCAAGCACCGCCTGGGCTGTTCCCGACGCGTACTGCTGAACCCCCCACGGGGCGAGTACAACGAGCACCCCGTCGCACCCCGCGACGGCACGCTTGATGACCTCGCGGTCGTTCGTCGCCCCGGCAATGACAGTGATCCGCCGACTGAAAGCGTCGAGCTTCCCGACGCTGCGCTCGCGGCACACGCCAACCACCTCGTAGCCACGGTCCAGCGCGTGCTGCACCATGTACTTGCCGAGCTTGCCAGAGGCTCCGACGATGCATACCTTCCTCATGTCGCCAAATCTCTGGAGCTTCCTTTCGGGCCGCCTTGGGAGCCACTCGCACTGCTCGCCCGCTCAGTGCCGTCAACGCCCTGCCGCTCGCCGCAGGTAGCGAATCATCATCGCGGTCCGGCCGAGTCGAATATTGGCACCACATCAGTGCCGTTCGCTGTGAAGAACTCCCGCCCCCGGTGCGCCGCGATAGTGGGCGGCCCAAGAGGCGCAGGTAGGGTCGTGCAGTTGAGGATAGCGGTCGGCCCCACCTTGGGCATGTCGTCGGCAGTTCGCGGGGTGCAGCCGCGTCGTGCCGTCAGGCTTCCTCGGGGTCGGAAAGAAACCACTCGATGCGGCCGCACGAAGTGCACGTCAACGTCGCGGCGCTGCGATTGGCCCAGTCGAGGTTCAGGAACGACAGCCCCGCGGTGTTCAGTTGCGCTCGGCCTTCGACAAACCGACTGCCTGCGCAGTGGCCGCAACTCACAGCCTTACCGCCGACCGTGTATTTCTCCCCGGCGGGCGCTTCACCCATAGCTTGGACCGCGCGTTTCGTGGCCGTGAAGAACCTGCCCACTGGTTGCTCCTGTTCGTCAGTTGTCCGCGCAACGATTCACGCCGAGCCGCGCCGGCACCCGCCCTCGAGTGATCGCGGCCCGACGTTCGGCTTCCGCCGCAGCGCATCATCATCGCTCCTGGCGCCGCACGCTGCAAGCTACCGCCGCGTCTCGGCGATCCGGGGTGTTTTCGAGGCTCGGCCAATAGAATCAACAACTTACGCTAAAGATGAGTGTCCCCGTCGGGCGGGAATAAAAAAAGGGCGGTGGCCGTATGGCCACCGCCCTTTGCAATCTCAACGAACGGCGCGCTACTCGACTTCGTCGCGCGTGAAGGCCTCTTCCGGTTCGACGAAGTACTCCATCTCGCGCTCGAGCTCGAGCTCCTCCGGCGTCGGCGGCGGCGGCGGCGGCGGTTCGTCCGCCGGGATCCGCACGTGCCGGTAGTACTCGAAGCCCGGTGCCCGGCCGGGATCAGCCGGCCCATCGTGACGTTCTCCTTCAGGCCGCGCAGGTGATCGACCTTGCCGGAAATCGACGCTTCGGTGAGCACCCGGGTCGTCTCCTGGAACGACGCCGCCGAGATGAACGAGTCGGTCGACAGCGACGCCTTGGTGATGCCGAGCAGCAGCGGCCGGCCGGTCGCCGGACGTCCGCCGGCGGCGATCACCCGCTCGTTCTCTTCCATGAACCGGAAGCGGTCGACCTGCTCCTCGATCAGGAACTCGGTGTCGCCGACATCCTCGATCTTCACCCACCGCATCATCTGCCGGACGATGACCTCGATGTGCTTGTCGTTGATGTTGACGCCCTGCAGCCGGTAGACCTCCTGGATCTCGTTGACCAGGTAGGCGTGCAGCGCCTTCTCGCCGAGGACCGACAGGATGTCGTGCGGATTGCTCGGCCCGTCCATCAGCGGCTCGCCGGCGCGGACCCGGTCGCCTTCCTGGACGTTGACGTGCACGCCGCGCGGCAGCGAGTATTCTCTCGGCTCGCCGCCGTCCTCCGGGACGATGATGATCTTGCGCTGTCCCTTGACGATGCCGCCGTGCTTGACGATGCCGTCGATCTCCGAGATGACCGCCGTCTCGCGCGGCTTGCGCGCCTCGAACAGCTCGACGACGCGCGGCAGACCGCCGGTGATGTCCTTGGTCTTGGTGGTCTCGCGCGGAATCTTCGCCAGCACCTCGCCGGCGTACACCGCCTCGCCGTCCTCGACCATGAGGTGGGCGTGCGACGGCATGTGGTACTTCCGCGTCACCTTGCCGTCCTTGTCGCGGACCTCGATCAGCGGCTGCTTCTTCTCGTCCGGCGTGTCGACGACGATCTTCCGCGACAGCCCGGTGACCTCGTCGACTTCCTCGTGGATAGGTGACGTCGGTGATGAGGTCCTTGTACTTCACCATGCCCGCATCCTCGGTGAGGATCGAGAACGTGTAGGGATCCCACTCGACCAGGATCTGGCCCGGCTTCGACCGGCTGGCCGTCGCGCACCTTGAGGCGCGCGCCGTAGACGATCGGGTAGCGCTCGCGATCGCGCCCCTTGGCGTCCTGCACGACCAGCGACCCGGTGCGGTTCATGACGACCAGCTGGCCGGCGTTGGCGTTGTCCTCCGCCCTTGGTCTCGACGACCTGCAGGCCCTGGTAGCGGACCGTGCCGGCGTGCTTGGCGTCGAGCGTCGACTGCTCCGACACCCGCGACGCGGTGCCGCCGATGTGGAACGTGCGCATCGTGAGCTGCGTGCCGGGCTCGCCGATCGACTGCGCCGCGATGACGCCGACCGCGAGGCCGAGCTCGACCAGCTTGCCGGTCGCCAGGTCGCGGCCGTAGCACTTGGCGCAGCAGCCGCGGCGGCTGGCGCAGGTCAGCACCGAGCGGATGCGGACCTTCTCGATGCCGCCTTCCTGGATGGCCGGCGGCCTTCTCCTCGTCGATCTCGTCGTTGACGTCGACGATCATCTCGCCGGTGAACGGGTCGATGATCTTCTCGAGCGTGACGCGGCCGATGATCCGGTCGCGCAGCGGCTCGATGATCTCGCCGCTCTCGACGATCGCCCGGGCCTCGATGCCGTCCATCGTGCCGCAGTCGATCTCGTGGATGATGACGTCCTGCGCCACGTCGACCAGGCGGCGGGTCAGGTAGCCCGAGTCGGCGGTCTTGAGCGCCGTGTCGGCCAGCCCCTTGCGCGCGCCGTGCGTCGAGATGAAGTACTGGAGCACGGTCAGCCCTTCACGGAAGTTCGACGTGATCGGCGTCTCGATGATCTCGCCCGACGGCTTGGCCATCAGGCCGCGCATCCCGGCCAGCTGCCGGATCTGCTGCTTCGAGCCGCGGGCGCCCGAGTCGGCCATGATGTAGACCGGGTTGAAGTTGCGGCCCGACCTGGTCGAGCTCCTCCATCTCGCGTGAACATCGCGTCGGCGATCTTCTCGGTCGACGTCCGACCAGATGGCGATGACCTTGTTGTAGCGCTCGCCGTTGGTGATCGCCCCTTCGAGATACTGCCCCTCGACCTTGATGACCTCGTCGCGGGCGCCGCTCGACCAGCGCGCGCCTTCTCCTGCGGGATGACCAGGTCGTCGATGCCGATCGACAGGCCCGACCGGGTCGCGTAGGTGAAGCCGAGGTTCTTCAGGCTGTCGAGCATCTCGACGGTCTTGCTCGAGGCCGAAGTGCAGGTGGCAGTACTGCACCACCTGCTGCAGCCCCTTCTTCTTGAGCAGGCCGTTGACGAACGGCATCGGCGCCGGCAGCGAGGTGTTGAAGATCACCCGGCCGACGGTGGTGTTGATGATCTTGTTGGCGACCGCCTGGGCTTCGGCCTGGAGGATCGCCTGGTCGTCGCGCGCCACGGTCAGGTCGAGCAGCTCGCCGGTGATAGCGCAGCCGGATCGGGGTCAGCGTCTCGAGCTCGCCCGCCTCGAGCGCCAGCACCACGTCGTCGGGGTTGCCGAAGACGCGCCCTTCGCCCTTGGCCCCGGCGCCGGGCCTTGGTCAGGTAGTAGCAGCCGAGGACGATGTCCTGCGAGGGAATCGCGATCGGCGCGCCGCTGCGCCGGCGACAGGATGTTGTTCGAGGACATCATCAGCACGGAGGCCTCGATCTGCGCTTCCGGCGCGAGCGGGATGTGGACCGCCATCTGGTCGCCGTCGAAGTCGGCGTTGAACGCGGTGCAGACCAGCGGATGGATGCGGATCGCCTTGCCCTCGACCAGCACCGGCTCGAACGCCTGGATGCCGAGGCGGTGGAGCGTCGGCGCGCGGTTGAGCAGCACCGGATGCTCGCGGATGACCTCTTCGAGCACGTCCCACACTTCGGGACGCTGCTGCTCGACCATCTCCTTGGCCTGCTTGATGGTCGCGACCAGGCCGCGCTCCTCGAGCTTGTTGTAGATGAACGGCTTGAACAGCTCGAGCGCCATCTTCTTCGGCAGGCCGCACTGGTTGCAGCTTCAGCTCGGGGCCGACGACGATGACCGAACGGCCGGAGTAGTCGACGCGCTTGCCGAGCAGGTTCTGACGGAAGCGCCCCTGCTTGCCCTTGAGGGTGTCGGACAGCGACTTGAGCGGCCGGTTGTTGGCGCCGCGCAGCACGCGGCCGCGGCGGCCGTTGTCGAACAGCGCGTCGACCGCTTCCTGGAGCATCCGCTTCTCGTTGCGGATGATGACGTCGGGCGCCTTCAGCTCCATCAGCTTCTTCAACCGGTTGTTGCGGTTGATGACGCGGCGGTAGAGGTCGTTGAGGTCCGAGGTCGCGAACCGGCCGCCGTCGAGCGGCACCAGCGGCCGCAGCTCGGGCGGGATGACCGGGATGACGTCGAGGATCATCCACTCCGGCTTGTTGGTCGACTTGCGGAACGAGTCGACGACCTTCAGCCGCTTGGCGTACTTCAGCTTCTTCTGCGCCGACGGCTCGGCGCGCATCTTCTCGCGCATCTCGACGGCGAGGCTTCTCGACGTTGACCCGCTTGAGCAGCTCCTTGATCGCCTCGGCGCCCATCTGGGCGCGGAACTTGACCGGGCCGTGCTCCTCGCGCGCCTTGCGGTACTGCTCTTCCGTCGAGCAGCTGGTTCTGCTTGAGCTCGGTGTCGCCCGGCTCGACGACGACGTAGGCCTCGAAGTAGAGGACGCGCTCGAGATCGCGCAGCGAGATGTCGAGGAGGTGGCCGATGCGGCTCGGCAGCCCCTTGAAGAACCACACGTGGCTGACCGGGGTGGCCAGCGTGATGTGGCCGAGGCGCTCGCGCCGGACCTTGGCCTGGGTGACCTCGACGCCGCACTTGTCGCAGATCACGCCGCGGTGCTTCATGCGCTTGTACTTGCCGCACAGGCATTCCCAGTCGGTGACCGGGCCGAAGATCTTGGCGCAGAACAGCCCGTCGCGCTCCGGCTTGAAGGTGCGGTAGTTGATCGTCTCCGGCTTGGTCACCTCGCCGTGCGACCACGACAGGATCTTGTCGGGCGACGCCAGGCTGATGCGAATCGCGTCGAAGTCGCTGGTCAACGAGCCGCGTGTATCGAATGATGGTCTCATTTGTTCCTTCGGTGTTAGCTTCCAGCTACCAGCTTCCAGCTCCAGCTCAAGGTGCTGCCAGTTCCGCTGCCGTCGTTCCTGACTGGCAGCTGGAAGCTGGCAACTGGCTACTGCTCTTACCCCTCCGTCAGCACCGGGGTCTCTTCCTCCGGCGCTTCCAGCAGCGGCTTCTTCTTCGTCTTCATCAGCTCGACGTCGAGGCACAGCGCCTGGAGCTCGCGGATCAGGACGTTGAACGATTCCGGCAGTCCGGGCTGGAACGACGCGTCGCCCTTGACGATCGCCTCGTAGATCTTGGCGCGGCCGGTGACGTCGTCCGACTTCGCGGTGAGCAGCTCCTGGAGGATGTGCGCCGCGCCGTAGGCCTCGAGCGCCCACACCTCCATCTCGCCGAACCGCTGGCCGCCGAACTGCGCCTTGCCGCCGAGCGGCTGCTGCGTGATCAGCGAGTACGGTCCGATCGAGCGGGCGTGGATCTTGTCGTCGACCAGGTGCGACAGCTTCAGCATGTAGATGTAGCCGACGGTGACGTCCTGCTCGAACGCCTGGCCGGTCATGCCGTCGAACAGCTCGGTCTTGCCGCTCTTCGGCAGGCCGGCCTTCTCGAGCCAGTTCTTGATCTCGACCTCGGTCGCGCCGTCGAAAACCGGCGTCGCGAAGTACAGCCCGAGCGCGTGCGCCGCCCAGCCGAGATGGGTCTCGAGAATCTGCCCGACGTTCATACGCGACGGCACGCCGAGCGGATTGAGCACGATCTCGACCGGCGTCCCGTCCGGCAGGTACGGCATGTCCTCTTCGGGCAGGATGCGCGCGATGACGCCCTTGTTGCCGTGGCGGCCGGCCATCTTGTCGCCGACCGACAGCTTGCGCTTCATCGCGACGTAGACCTTGACCAGCTTGATCACGCCCGGCGGCAGCTCGTCGCCGCGCCGCACCTTCTCCTTCTTCTCCTCGAACTGCTGGCGGATGACCTCGACCTGCCGCTCGGTCCGCTCCTCGAGCATCCGCAGATCTTCCTCGAGACGCGAGTCGTCCGAGTTGACCTTCAGCCGCACGACCGCGTCGTAGGGCAGCGCCATCAGCACCTCGGCGCGTGAGCATCGGTGCCCTTCTTGAGCAGCCGCTCGCGGCCGTGCTCGTCGTAGAGGTCGGCGCGCGAGCGACTGCCCCTGCAGCATGCCGATGACCCGCTTCTTGACCTCGTCGTGGAGGATGCGGATCTCGTCCTGGAGGTTGCTTCTCCATCATGTCGAGCTCTTCCTGCTCGATCGCCTTGGCGCGGTCGTCCTTCTCGATGCCCTTGCGCGAGAAGATCTTGACGCCGACGATGATGCCCTCGATGCCCGGCGGGCAGATCAGCGAGGCGTCGCGGACGTCGCCGGCCTTCTCGCCGAAGATCGCGCGGAGCAGCTTCTCTTCCGGCGTCAGCTGGGTCTCGCCCTTCGGGCGTGACCTTGCCGACCAGGATGTCGCCCGGCTTGACCGAGGCGCCGATCCGGATGATGCCGCTCTCGTCGAGGTCGCGCAGGTAGCCCTCGCGCGACGTTCGGGATGTCGCGGGTGATTTCCTCCGGGCCCGAGCTTGGTGTCGCGCGCCTCGATCTCGAACTCCTCGATGTGGATCGAGGTGTAGTAGTCGTCCTTGACCATCCGCTCGGAGACGAGGATCGCGTCCTCGAAGTTGTAGCCGCGCCACGGCATGAACGCCACCAGCACGTTGCGGCCGAGCGCCAGCTCGCCGAGCTCGGTGCACGGACCGTCGGCCGAGCACCTGGCCCTTGTGCACCTTCTGCGCCGACCTGGACGATCGGCTTCTGGCTGATGCAGGTGTTCTGGTTCGAGCGCTTGAACTTGGTCAGCGGGTAGATGTCGGCGCCCATCTCGCGCGAGGTGGCGTTCGTCTTCCCCTTCGACGCGGACGACGATGCGCTGGCTGTCGACGTAGTCGACGGTGCCCGAGCGCCGCGCCACGACCACCGCGCCCGAGTCGCGGGCGGTGATGTACTCCATGCCGGTGCCGACGTACGGCGACCGCGGCGCGGAGCAGCGGCACCGCCTGGCGCTGCATGTTCGATCCCATCAGCGCGCGGTTGGCGTCGTCGTTCTCGAGGAACGGGATCAGCGAGGCGGCGACCGAGACGAGCTGCTTCGGCGAGACGTCGATGAACTCGACCTTGTCGCGCGGCGTCAGGATGAAGTTGCCGGCCTGGCGGGCGTTGACGCGCTCGGCGATGAACTTGCCGTTGTCGTCGACCTGCGACGTTGGCCTGGGCGATGATGTACTGGTCTTCCTCCCACGCCGACAGGTAGTAGGAGTACGGCTCGAACTCGATGCCGCGCTTCCGCTTGCCCTTGCCGGCCTCGAGGTCGGAGGCCGTGAACTCGTCGGCCTCGACGATGTCGCCGACCTTGTACTTCGAGCCGCCGGCGTTGGTGACGATGACGTAGTCGATGACCCGGCCGTCCTTGACCTTGCGGTACGGCGACTCGATGAAGCCGAACTCGTTGATCCGCGCATAGCACGACAGCGACGAGATCAGGCCGATGTTCGGGCCTTCCGGCGTCTCAATCGGGCAGATGCGGCCGTAGTGGGTCGGGTGGACGTCGCGGACCTCGAAGCCGGCGCGCTCGCGCGACAGACCGCCGGGCCCGAGCGCCGACAGCCGCCGCTTGTGCGTGATCTCCGACAGCGGGTTGGTCTGGTCCATGAACTGCGACAGCTGCGACGACCCGAAGAACTCGCGAATCGCCGCCATCACCGGCTTCGCGTTGATCAGGTCGTGCGGCATGGCGGTCGCCATTTCCTGGTAGACCGACATCTTCTCCTTGATGGCGCGCTCCATCCGGACCAGGCCGATGCGGAACTGGTTCTCGAGCAGCTCGCCGACCGAGCGGACGCGGCGGTTGCCGAGGTGATCGATGTCGTCGACGTTGGCCGGGTTGCGTGCGCAGCTTGAGCAGGTACTTGATGACCTCGTAGAAGTCCTGCGGGTGCAGGATCTTCTCGTCGAGCGGCGTGTTGAGCTTCAGCTTGGTGTTCAGCTTGAGCCGGCCGACGCGCGAGAAGTCGTACTTCTGCGGGTTGAAGAACATGTTCTCGAACAGCGACCGCGAGCTGTCGAGGGTCGGCGGATCGCCCGGCCGCAGGCGGCGGTAGATCTCGATCAGCGCCTCCTCGTGGGTGTGGATCGGATCCTTCTTGCAGCGTCGGCGACAGCACCGAGCCGACCTCGTCGCGCTCCGGGAAGAAGATCTCGAGCTTGTCGACGTTCTTCTCCTGGGCCATCGAGATGACGCGCGGCGTCGAGCGCCTCGTTGGCCTCGAGGATGACCTCGCCGGTCGACGGGTCGACGACGTCGGCGGCGGCAAACGCGCCCTCGAGCTCGGCGTCGGCGACCTCCACCGACTCGACGCCGGCCTTGCTGCAGCGCCGCGATCGCGCGTCGTGGTGATCTTCTTGCCGGCATGGGTGACGACGTCGCCGCCGGACCTTGATGTCCTTGGCGGCGCGCAGCCCACTGCAGGCTGTCGTTGACCGCCCAGTAGATCGAGCCGTCGTTCGGAACTGCAGGCTGTCGACGGTGTAGAAGGTGCGGATGATCTCGTCGGCGCCGCGCAGCCCGAGGGCGCGCAGGAACACCGTCGCCGAGGAACTTGCGCTTGCGGTCGATGCGGACGTAGAGCAGGTTCTTGGTGTCGTACTCGAACTCCACCCACGAGCCGCGGTAGGGGATGATCTGCGCGATGTAGAGCGTCTTGTCTTCGGAGTGGAAGAACGCGCCCGGCGAGCGGTGCAGCTGCGAGACGATGACCCGCTCGGTGCCGTTGATGATGAAGGTGCCGTTGTCGGTCATCAGCGGGATGTCGCCGAAGTAGACCTCCTGCTCCTTGATGTCGCGGATGGTCTTGACGCCGGTCTCGGGATCCTTGTTCCAGACCACCAGGCGGATCGTCACCTTGAGCGGCACGGCGTAGGTCATGCCGCGCTCCTGGCACTCGTCGACGTCGTACTTCAGCTTCAGCCCGACGGTGTTGCCGCAGATGTCACAGACGTCGCCGCGCGCCTCGTTGGGCTTGCCGCAGCGCGGGCACAGCACGTCGTGCTCGCCGTAGGGATCGGCGATCAGCGTGTGGCCGCAGTTGACTGCACGGCTTGCGCAGGTGGTGCAGGCCCGGCAGCCTGCCGCACTTGCACTCCCAGTTGCCGATCGAGTACTCGATGAACTCGAGCGACGAGTTCTCGCGGAAGTCGCTGATCGGAAAGACCGACTTGAACACGGACTGCAGGCCGGCGTCCTCGCGCTCGCGCGGCAGCCGGTTCATCTGCAGGAACCGCTCGTACGACTTCTTCTGGATCTCGATCAGGTTCGGGATCGGAACCGTCGTCTTGATCTTGGAGAAGTCGATGCGCTCGCGGTAGACGTTCTTGGGAAGGCTGTACATGCTTGTGAAAGATCCTTCGAGCGGGTGAGACGCAGAACACGACCGGCGCCGTGAAGCGACGCGCGGCCGGAGCCGCCGGTCCGCGACCGCATGTCCGCGGGCGACGGGCCGCGCGCGCCGACGCTACTTGATCTCGACCTTCGCGCCGACGTCCTCGAACTTCTTCTTGATCGCCTCGGCCTCGTCCTTCGGGATGCCTTCCTTGATCGGCTTGGGCGCGCCCTCGACGAGGTCCTTCGCTTCCTTCAGGCCGAGGCTGGTCACTTCGCGAACCACCTTGATGACGTTGATCTTGTTGCCGCCGACCTCGGTCAGGGTCGCGGTGAACTCGGTCTTCTCCTCGGCCGGGGCCGCCGCGCCGCCGCCGCCGCCGGCCGGCATCGCCATCGGCATCGCCGCCGCCGCCGACACGCCGAGCTCCTTTTCGAGCGTCTTGACGAGCTGCGACAGCTCGAGCACCGAGATTCCCTTGATGTAGTCGACGACCTGCTGCTGATTCACTTCGGCCATTTCAATCTCCCTGACGATGAAAGCTTCCAGTTTCCAGCTGCCAGCCGCCAGACCATCCAGCCGGAAGCTGGACGCTGGAAGCTGGGAGCTTCCCTCTTACGTTTCCGATTTCTTCTTCTCCGCCTGCACCAGCACGCTCATCAGGTCGCGCGGCACGGCGCTCAGCACGCTGACCAGCTGAACCATCGGCGCCTGCAGCACGAACAGCAGCTTGGCGTAGAGTTCCGGCTTGCCCGGCAGCGACGCCAGTTCGGTCACCTCGCCGGCCTTGACGGACCGGCCCTGCACCACCGCCGCCTTGATCTGCAGCGACGGCGCCGTCTTGGCGAACGTCGTCAGCACCTTGGCGAGCGCGACCGGGTCGTCCCCGCTGTAGGCGATCGCCGTCGTCCCGACGAAGTGCTCGGTCAGCGGCTCGAACGCCGTGCCCTTGACCGCGCGGATCGCCAGCGTGTTCTTGATGACCTTGTACCGCCCCTGCGCGCCGCGCACCTGGCGCCGCAGCTCGGTCACTTCCGGGACCTTCAGACCCCGGTAATCCACCAGGATCGCGCTCTGCGGTGCCCCGGAACGCGCCTTCGAGCTCCTGGAGCTCCGTTTCCTTGCTTGCTCTCGTGACTGCCATTAGTGTTTCACCGCTTCGGTCACGTGGGTCGTATCGATGACGATGCCCGGGCCCATCGTCGAGGACAGCGTCACGCTCTTGAGGTACTTGCCCTTGGCCGCCGACGGCTTGGCGCGGACGACGCTGTCGACCAGCGCGTGCGCGTTCTCGACCAGGTTCTGGGTCGGGAACGACGCCTTGCCGATCGGCGCGTGGACGATGCCGGTCTTGTCGACGCGGAACTCGACCTTGCCGGCCTTGATCTCGCGGACCGCCTTGGCGATGTCGGGCGTGACGGTGCCGGTCTTCGGGTTGGGCATCAGGCCGCGCGGGCCGAGCACCTTGCCGAGCTTGCCGACGGCGCGCATCATGTCGGGCGTCGCGACGACGGCGTCGAAGTCCATCCAGCCCCCCTGGATCTTGTCGACCAGCTCCTCGCCGCCGACGAAGTCGGCGCCCGGCTTCCAGGGCATCCTTCTGCTTGTCGCCGCCGGCAATCGCCAGCACGCGCTTGGTCCGGCCGAGGCCGTGCGGCAGCACGACCGTGCCGCGCACCATCTGGTCGGCATGCTTGGGATCGACGCCAAGGCGCAGCGCGATTTCGACGGTCTCGTCGAACTTCGCGAACTTCACCTTCTGCATGAGCGGAATCGCATCCTCGATCGTATGTGGACGCTCGGGGACCTGCTGCCTGGCGGCAGTGAATTTCTTGCCTGACTTGCGCATCGTGACCTCGGTGGTGCTGACGGCCGCCTGCGGCGACCTCCCACGTTATTTACTTTGCGATGGGGCCCCACCCCCATCGCCTGCCAGCGCTCCGCTCTCGCTCGCGCCGCTGACTCCCGCAACATTCCGCTTTCAGAACGCCCCGGGGCCCTACCCTCCGGCCTGCCAGCGCTCCGCTCTCGCTCGCGCCGCTGACTCCCGCGACGTTCCGCTTTCAGAACGCCCCGGGGCCCTACCCTCCGGCCTGCCAGCGCTTCGCTCTCGCTCGCGCCGCTGACTCCCGCGACGTTCCGCTTTCAGAACGCCCCGGGGCCCTACCCTCCGGCCTGCCAGCGCTCCGCTCTCGCTCGCGCCGCTGACTCCCGCAACATTCCGCTTTCAGAACGTTTCGGGGCATTCCCGTCTTCCCGTCCATCGGCTCAGCCGTCGCGCTGACACCGGATAGCTGACAGCTGATAGCTGACAGCTGAGAGCTTCTAGCCGAGCACGTCGATGCCCATCGAACGGGCGGTACCGGCGACGGTCTTGTACGCCGCTTCGGCGGACTCGCAGTTGAGGTCGGGCATCTTGAGCTTGGCGATGTCCTCGACCTGCTTCCTGGTCACCGTGCCGACCTTGTTCTTGTTGGGCTCGTTGGAGCCCTTCGCCAGGTTCGCCGCCCGCTTCAGCAGGATCGACGCCGGCGGCGTCTTGGTGATGAAGCTGTACGACCGGTCGGCGTAGACCGTGACGACGACCGGAATGATCAGCCCCTCGTCCTTCGCCGTGCGCGAGTTGAAGTTCTTGCAGAAGTCCATGATATTGACGCCGTGCGGACCGAGCGCGGTCCCGACCGGCGGCGCGGGGGTCGCCTTCCCCGCGGCAATCTGGAGCTTCACCATCGCCTGTACTTTCTTCGCCATGATTCTTGGGCTCGCTGTCAGCTTCCGGCTGCCAGCTCCCGGCTGCCAGCTTGGACCCGATTCTGCTGGAAGCGGGAAGCTGGAAGCTGGAAGCGTCAGCTACAGTTTTTCCACCTGCAAAAAATCCAGTTCGACCGGCGTGGCGCGACCGAAGATCGTCACCATCACCTTGAGCGTGTTCCGGTCGAGGTTGACCTCGTCGACCGAGCCGTTGAAGCTCGTGAACGGGCCCTCGTTGATCCGGACCTGATCACCCTTCTCGAACGATGTACTTCGGCTTCGGCTTCTCGGCCGCCACCGTCACCTGGTGAAGGATCTGGTCCACTTCCTCGCGCGTCAGCGGCGTCGGCTTGGCGCCGGCGCCGACGAACCCGGTCACCTTCGGCGTGTTCTTGACAACGTGCCAGGCGTTGTCGGACATGTGCATCTCGACAAGGATGTAGCCCGGAAAGAACCGCTTCGAGCTGACCACCTTCTTGCCGCCGCGCATCTCCACCACGTCCTCGGTCGGAATCAGGATCTCCCCGATCTCCTCCTGGAGCCCGTAGGCCGAGACGCGCTGGGCCAGCGACTCCGACACCTTCTTCTCGAAGCCGGAATAGGTGTGGACGATGTACCACTGCTTCGTGCGGTCGTCCGTCATGCTGGTCATATCGCCCTGAAGGCCCCGAGGAGCCAGTCCATGAGCCTCGTCAGGATGAAATCGACACCCGCGAGATAGACACCAAAAAATATCGACGTCAGGATGACCACGACCGTCGTCGCGTAGACTTCCTTGCGGCTCGGCCACGTCACCCGCCCGGTTTCGTTGCGGACCTCGGCCAGGAACCGGCGCGAGCGTCCCCACCAGCCGGTGACGCTGTCGCGCGCCCGGCCGCCGATCGAGTCTTCGTGTTCCGCCATTGCCGTCTTCATCTCAGACATCCTGTCGTTGCCGGCGCCGGTAGCCCGCGGTGCCGCCGTGCCGCGCGCCCGCCCCTGGCCGCTCGCTCGCCGGACTGGCAGGCCAGGAGGGAATCGAACCCCCAACCCCCGGTTTTGGAGACCGGTGCTCTGCCAATTGAGCTACTGGCCTAACTCTCGACTCCCCGCCGCCCGCCGCCCGCTCCCCGCCGCCCGCACGGCCAGCGCCTGGCGGGAAGCCGGAAGCCGGGAGCGGGAAGCGCGAGGACCTACTTCGTCTCCCGATGCGCGATGTGCTTGCGGCAGAACCGGCAGAACTTGCTCAGCTCGAGCCGCTCGCTCGTCTTCTTCTTGTTCTTCGTCGTGCTGTAGTTGCGGCGCTTACACTCGGTGCACGCCAGCGCAATGATGTCTCGCATGGCTTCCTATCCGCCCTACTCGATGATTTCGGAGATCGTGCCGGCGCCGACCGTCCGGCCGCCTTCACGAATCGCGAACCGCGCGCCCTTCTCGAGCGCCACCGGCGTGTGCAGCTCCGCCGAGATGCTGGTGTTGTCGCCCGGCATCACCATCTCGACCCCCTCGGGGAGCGTCAGCGAGCCGGTGACGTCGGTCGTCCGGATGTAGAACTGCGGACGGTAGCCGTTGAAGAACGGCGTGTGGCGGCCGCCCTCGTCCTTGGAGAGGATGTAGACCTCCCCCTTGAACTTGGTGTGCGGCTTGATCGTCCCCGGCTTGGCCAGCACCTGGCCGCGCTCGACGTCGTCTTTTTCGACGCCGCGCAGCAGCACGCCGATGTTGTCGCCCGCCTCACCCGAGTCGAGCAGCTTGCGGAACATCTCGACGCCGGTAACGACCTTCTTCTCGGTCGGCTTGAACCCGACGATCTCGATTTCCTCGCCGACCTTGATCTTGCCGCGCTCGACCCGGCCGGTGACGACGGTGCCGCGGCCCGAGATCGAGAAGACGTCCTCGATCGGCATCATGAACGGCTTGTCGACTTCGCGCTCCGGCATCGGGATGTAGGTGTCGAGCGCGTCCATCAGCTTGAGCACCGAGTCGATACCCTCGGGCGTGCCGTTCAGCGCGCCGAGCGCCGAGACCCGGACGACCGGGACGTCGTTGCCGGGGAAGCCGTAGGACGTCAACAGCTCGCGCACTTCGAGCTCGACGAGATCGACGAGCTCCGGATCGTCGACCGCGTCGACCTTGTTCAGGGCGACGACCATGTACGGCACGTTGACCTGCTTGGCGAGCAGCACGTGCTCGCGCGTCTGCGGCATCGGCCCGTCGACCGCGGAGACGACGAGAATGGCGCCGTCCATCTGGGCCGCGCCCGTGATCATGTTCTTGATGTAGTCGGCGTGGCCCGGGCAGTCGACGTGCGCGTAGTGCCGCTTCGGCGTGGCGTACTCGACGTGGCTCGTCGCGATCGTCAGGATCTTCGTCGCGTCGCGGCGGCCCTGCGACTCGGACGCCTTGGCCACCTCGTCGTACGGAATGAACTTCGCCCAGCCCTTGTCCGCGGCAACCTTCGTGAGCGCGGCCGTCAGCGTTGTCTTTCCGTGATCGATATGCCCGATCGTGCCGACGTTGACGTGTGGTTTGGATCGATCGAATTTCTCTTTTGCCATTGTCGTGTCTGCCCTTTTCTTCTGTGGATGTCGGGGACCCCTGCCACCCCGCCAAGCTCGTCGCTTGCGGGGACCCCTTCTCCCCGCGCCGCTCCTCGCGTTATTTACGTCGGGGCCGCCGCACCCCGCCTGGCTGCCTCTGCCTACCGCCTCCCGCCGCGAAGGCTGGAGCCGATGACCAGGATCGAACTGGTGACCTCGTCCTTACCAAGGACGTGCTCTGCCAACTGAGCTACATCGGCGCACTTCCCGGTACTGCGACATATGGAGCGGGAGACGGGGATCGAACCCGCGACCAACAGCTTGGAAGGCTGTGACTCTACCACTGAGTTACTCCCGCCTTCGCGCCTCGCACGCTCCGTTTCGCTCGGCGCTACGGCGGGCAAGCCCGCCGTCTGACCTCTCCGCTCGCCGCTCTTCTTCTCGCTTCTTCCGACGCCGCGGAACCCGTGCCCGCCTTCGGCTGCCGAGCCCCTCTGACCTGCCGAGCGCCTCTGGCCTCGCGGACTTGCCGAGCCGAAGCGGACTTGCCGAGCCGCAAGCTGGCTTGCCAGCCGAAGCTCACGCGCCACCGGCGCGTGAGCGAAGGCTGGTGGCGAGGGGAGGATTCGAACCTCCGAAGCCGCTGGGGCGACAGATTTACAGTCTGTTGCGTTTGACCGCTTCGCTACCTCGCCGATCCGCTGCCCACACGTTTCAGCCGCGCGGAGCACGCTCCCGCGCTGACGGCTGTGGACTTGTCTGTTGCGTGATGTCAGGATTTGGGCCGCTCGCGAACTTTCACTGCGGACCGGCCGCGCCGAAACCCTTCTCTGGTGCTCGTGGAGCTGGCGAAGGGATTCGAACCCCCGACCGGCTGATTACAAATCAGCTGCTCTACCGGACTGAGCTACGCCAGCCCAGACAAAAGAGTATTTGTAGCACATGCCGTGCCACGGCTGCAAGCGCCGGACCCTTTCAGGTTCCAGCTCTGCCTTTTCATCCTCCAATTTCCTAGGCATTTCACCGATTTCGCTGTCTTGCCGCCTCGAATAAAACGACCCCCGCCGCCACCGACACGTTCAGGCTGCTCACTTCGCCGTACATTGAAATTGACACCAGCCGGTCGCATCGCTCGCGCACGAGACGCCGCAGCCCAGTACCCTTCAGCCCCCAGCACCAGCGCCGTCGGGACCGTGAAATCGACCGCGTCGTAGCGCTCCGGGGCCTCGCCGGCGAGCCCGACCGTCCAGACCCCGAGCGCCTTCAGTTCCTCGACCGCGCGCGCGATGTTGACCTCGGTGGCAATCGGCACGTGCGCCACGGCGCCCGCCGACGCTTTCGCCGCGACCCCGTCGAGCGCCGCCGCATGGCGGGCCTGGCGGACCACGCCGTGGCCGCCGGCGGCGTCCACCGTCCGCACAATCGCCCCGACGTTGTGCGGATCCTCGATGCCATCGAGGACGACGATCAGCGGCGCCGCCGGCGCCGCCCCCTGAACCATCGCCGCCAGCGAGTAGTCGCGGGGCGCCTCGATATCGGCGACGATGCCCTGGTGGACGCCGCCGCGCGCCGCGCGCTCGAGACCCGCCGCGTCGACGCGCTCGACCGTCACGCCCTGACTGCGCGCCAGCGCCAGCGCTTCCTCGACGCGGCGGTCCGCTCGCACCCCGACCCGCAGCCGCCGCACCCGGCCGCCGCGCAGCGCCTCGAGGACCGGATTGATGCCGTAAATGACCATCAGCCGTTGATCGCCGCGGCGAACGCTTCCGCCCGCTCCCGGCAGTTCCGCACCGGCGCCAGCGCGCCGCGGGCCGCGAGCTCCTCGCCGCGGTCGATCGCCGGCACCGCCAGATCGAGCTCGGGCCCGCCCGCCTCGCCGGTCAGCGCGATCCGGATCGGATGGAACAGCGATCGCCCCTTCTGACCGGTTCGCTGGCGGACGCGCGCCGCGGCGGCGCGAAACGACTCGCGATCCAGCCGGCCGGCCTCGGCGAGCTCCATTGGCAGCGCCGCAATCACCTCGCGCGCCCCCGGCTCGTGCAGCACCTCCGCGACGTCCGGACGCGTCAGCGCCGCCGCCGGATCGAACTCGAACAGGAAGCGCAGACGGTCGGGAATCTCCTCCAGCCGGTCGACCGACCCGACCGCCATCGGCAGCACCGAGATCAGGAACTCCATCGCCTCATCCGTCCGCCGCCGCAGGTAGCCGCGCCTCAGGAAATACCGCACCGCCTCGCCGGCGAGCCGCGCCGGTGAGGCCTCCTTCATGTAGTGCCGGTTCATCCAGCCGAGCTTTTCCTGGTCGAAGATGCCGGCGCTGTGGCCGACATCCTCGAGCGCGAAGCGGCGCGCCAGCTCCTGGATCGGCAGCAGCTCCTCGTCCCCGCCGGGCGACCAGCCGATGAGCGCCAGATAGTTCAACAGCGCTTCCGGCAGATAGCCGCGCTCGCGGAACTCCGCCACCGACGTCGCGCCGTGCCGCTTCGAGAGCGGCGTGTGATCCGGCCCCATGACGAGCGACAGGTGGGCGAACTCCGGCGGCGTGAAACCGAGCGCCTGATAGAGCAGCACCTGGCGCGGCGTATTCGAAATGTGGTCCTCGCCGCGGACCACATGCGTCACCTCCATCAACGCATCGTCGACGACGACGGCGAAGTTGTAGGCGGGGCGGCCGTCGGAGCGGACCAGGACCGGGTCGCCGATGACATCGCTGCTGAACGAGACGTCGCCGCGCACGAGATCCTGGAAGCTGACCTCGACCTGCTCGGGCACCTTGAAGCGAATGACGGGGCGCTCGCCGGCGGCGATGCGCGCCTGAACGGCGTCGTGCGGCAGATCGCGGCAGGTGCCGTGATACTTCGGCGGCCGCCCGGCGGCCAGATCCCCCTTGCGATCGTCTTCGAGCCTGGCCGGCGAGCAGAAGCAGTAATACGCATGGCCGCCGGCGATGAGCTCGTTGGCGTACCGAGGCGTAGAGGTGCAGGCGCTCCGACTGCCGGTACGGTCCGTGAAGACCGCCGACGTCCGGACCCTCGTCCCACTCGAGCCCCAGCCAGCGCAGATCCTCGAGGATGCCGGCCTCCGACTCGCGGGTCGAGCGCTCGGTGTCGGTGTCCTCGATGCGCAGGATGAACGTGCCGTCCTTGCCGTGCGCCAGCAGCCAGTTGAAGAGCGCCGTCCGCGCGTTGCCGACGTGCAGGTGTCCGGTGGGGCTCGGGGCGAATCTGACGCGCATCACCGCATCCTCAGCAGCGCGACCGCGTGAGCCGCAATCGCCTCGCCGCGGCCGACGGCGTCGAGGCCCTCGTTGGTCTTTCCTTTGACGCTGACCCGCGACGGCGCGATGCCGAGCGCCGCCGCCAGCGAGGCCGCGATCTCGGGAACGTACCGCGCGATCTTCGGGCGCTCCAGAATCACCGTCACATCGACATTCACGACCGTCAGGCCGAGCGCCGCGACGTGGCGCACCGAGCGCTCGAGCAGGGGAATGCTCGCCGCGTCCTGCCATGCCGGATCGGTGTCCGGAAAATGGCGGCCGATATCGCCGGCTCCTGCGGCGCCCAGCACCGCATCGGTCACCGCGTGGCAGACGACATCCGCATCCGAGTGGCCGAGCGCGCCGAGCTCGGCGGGGATGCGGACGCCGCCGAGCAGCAGCGGCCGGCCGGCGACCAGCCGGTGCAGGTCGTAGCCGGTACCCGCGCGCCACCGCTCCGCCGCGGCCTGGTCACCGGCAACGGCGCGGGAGAGCTGCAGGTCGCTGTCCGTCGTGACCTTGAAATTCATCGCGTCTCCGTCCACCAGCCGGATCGCGGTGCCGCCGAGCTCGGCCAGACCGGACTCGTCGGTCGCCGCCGCACCGCTCCGCCCGAGGCGTATCGCCGCGGCGAGAATGTCGCGGCGGAACGCCTGGGGCGTCTGTGCCAGATACACCCGTTCGCGCGGAATCGTCCGCTCGACGAACGCCGGGCCGCCGGTCGTGGCCAGCTTGACGGTGTCGCGCGCCCCGAGCGCCGCAATCGCGGCGCCCGACTCGACCGCCGCATCGAGCGTCCGCTCAATCAAGTCCGGCGTCACGAACGGCCGCGCCGCGTCGTGCACCATGACGTAGTCCGCATCCGCCCGGACGCGGTCGAACGCCGCCGCCACTGACGCCTGCCGCGTCTCGCCACCGGCGACGACCGTTGTCGGCCGCCCGCCCGTGACCAGGCTCCCCGACACCTGGTCCACCGCGTCCCCCCTGGTGACGACCACGATCGCGGTGACGCGGGGAACGGCACAGAAGGCGGCGACGGATCGCTGCAGCAGCGAGACGCCGCCGACCTCGAGGAATTGCTTCGGGACGCCGGACGCCAGACGGCGCCCGTGGCCCGCTGCCGCGATGATGGCGGTAACCTGCATGGGTTCGGGAAGGGACGAGCCGCGCGAGGCGGCCAAACACCGCATTATATCGCGCGATCAGCCGGCCGCGCCGGCGACGACGGTGCGCACCCGGTCCGCAAACGCCCGCGCCTCCGCCCTCGTGGTGCCGGCGGTCGAGATGACGGGGTGCACGGTGACCGTGACCACGCCGGGACAGACCATCAGCCGCCCCTTCCGCATCACGAACCGGCTGCCGCTGAGGCTGACCGGGACCACCGGCAGCCCGTTGTCGATGGCGACAAGGAACAGGCCCCCCTTGAATCGCGCGACGGTGCCGTCGGCGCTGCGCGTGCCCTCCGGAAAGACGATCAGCGATCGCGCCGCGCGAACGAGCTGCGCCATGCGCTTGAGCACGCCCGCCCCGGGATTCCGACGGTCGACGAGCAGATGGCCGGTCCGGGAGAGATGCCAGCCGAGAAAGGGGATCCGGCCGAGCGAGTCCTTGGCGACGATCCGGAGGTCGAGCGGCAGCGCCGTGAAGAGGATCGGGATGTCGTAGATGCTCTGATGATTGGCGGCGACGACATAGCTGCGGCCGGGCTCCAGGTGCTCGAGGCCGGAGACCCTGACGGCGACCCCGGTCGTCCTCAGAATCAGCCACGCCCAGGCGCGCGCGCAGCGATGCCCGAACGAGCCGCTGGCATCGACGAACGTCGAGAGCAGCGACGCCGTGCCGAGCACGATGGTGTAGAGGGTGACGGCCGGAATCAGGTAGAAGACCGTCCGCCACCAGTGGAAGGGAGGCAGTCTGCGCACGCGTTACCGGGGCCGCCGGGACATCGGCAGGACTATTTCCCGATCGGTGCGGCGGCCGGCTGGGCCGCCGCCGGCGGCGGCACTGGCACCGCCGACTCGACATACCGGCCGAAGATCATCTTGCCGGCCGTGGTCTGCAGGACGCTGGTCACGACGACGTCGATGTTGCGGCCGATCATCCGGCGCGCATTGTCGACCACGACCATCGTGCCGTCGTCCAGGTAGGCGACCCCCTGGTTGTATTCCTTGCCCTCCTTGAGGATGAACACCTTCATGAATTCGCCGGGCAGGACGACCGGCTTGAGCGAGTTCGCCAGCTCGTTGATGTTGAGGACGTGGCACGCCGCGCAGCTGGGCGACCTTGTTGAGGTTGAAATCGTTGGTGACGATTTTCCCCTGGAGCGTCCGCGCCAGATCGATCAGCTTGAGATCGACCTCGCGCACCTCGGGGAAATCGATATCCGAGATCATCACGTCGAGGCCGGACATCTTCTGGATCTTCTGCAGGATGTCGAGGCCGCGGCGGCCGCGGTTGCGCTTCATGGCGTCGGACGAATCGGCGACGAGCTGCAGCTCCTTCAGCACGAATTGCGGAATGACGAGCGTGCCGTCGAGAAAGCCGGTCTCGCAGATGTCGGCGATCCGGCCGTCGATGATGACGCTGGTGTCGAGCAGGCAGTAGCGCTTCTGCGGGCCGGCGTCGCGAAAGAGCGCCGCCAGCCGCCGCGGCTCGAGCCACTCGGCCTTCCGCGCGCCCATCACGATGCCCAGGTACGGGAACACCAGCAGGATGAAGCTGTGGAGGAACATGATGCGGGGGTCCGAGCTGTCGGCCCAGAACAGCGCCGCGCCGATGGTCTTGGCCAGGCCGAGGCCGATCGCGCCACCGATGAGCGCGCCGAGCAGGTCCGAGACCTCGGCCGTCCGGAGCCGCGTCTCGACTCCGACCATCACCACGCCAAGCGCGGCGCCGACCGCCAGATCGACGCCGAGGATGGCGCTGAACGGACGGGTCAGCGCGGCCGCGTACGTCACCGCCAGCACGAAGAGCGCCCGGGCCAGGAGGAACCACGCCATGAACCTCTATGATACTTCCGGCGGGTGCGAACCAGGAGCGCCCGGCCCCCGGGGCTACCAGTCCATCAGCGCGTCGAGCGCTTCGGACACGCTCCGCACCGCCACGAGCTCGCACCCCGGCGGGGCGTCGTCCGGAGCGCAGTTGCCGTGCGGCAGGACGCAGCGGGTGAACCCCATCTGGGCCGCTTCACGCACCCGGAGCGCCGCCTGGCTGATGCCGCGGACCTCCCCGGCCAGGCCGACCTCCCCGAAGACCGCGGTCGAGGGCTTGATCGGACGGTTCCTGACGCTCGAGGCGACCGCCGCGACGATGCCCATGTCGGCGGCCGGCTCGTCGATCGTCATGCCGCCGGCGACATTGACGAAGACGTCCTCGGCGACCAGATTCAGGCCGGCGCGCTTTTCGAGGACCGCGAGGAGCAGCGACAGCCGGTTCTGGTCGAGCCCGCTCGCCATGCGCCGGGCGTTGCCGTAGGAGCTGGTGCTGACGAGCGCCTGGATCTCCACCAGCATCGGCCGCGAGCCTTCGACGCAGCACAGCACCGCCGAACCGGGCGCGCTCGCCGGCCGCTCGGCCAGAAAGAGCTGCGACGGATTGGGAACGGCGCGCAGCCCGGTGCCGGTCATCTCGAAGACGCCGAGCTCGCTGACCGCCCCGAAGCGGTTCTTCACCGCCCGCACGATGCGGTGCGCGTGGTGCTTCTCCCCTTCGAAGTACAACACCGTGTCGACGATGTGCTCGAGCGCCTTGGGGCCGGCGAGATTGCCGTCTTTCGTGACATGGCCGACGAGGAAGGTCGGGATGTTCTGCCCCTTGGCCGCGAACAGCAGCTGGGTCGCCGCCTCGCGGACCTGGCCGATGCTGCCGGGCGCCGACTGAAACCTCAGCGAGAACACGGTCTGGATGGAATCGACGATCAGGAACGCCGGCTTGAGGCGGGCGATTTCCTCGAGGATGCGCTCGAGGCAGGTCTCGGCCAGGATGTAGAGCGGCGCCCGCTCGATCCCGAGCCGCTCGCCGCGCGACTTGATCTGATGCTCGGATTCCTCGCCCGAGCTGTAGAGGACCGGGCCATACGTGCGCGCGAAGTGCGCCGCGGCCTGGAGCAGGAGCGTCGACTTGCCGATGCCCGGCTCGCCGCCGATGAGCACCAGCGACCCCGGCACGACGCCGCCGCCGAGGACGCGGTCGAACTCCCCGATCCCGGTGGTCAGCCGCTCGGCCACCAGGGTGTCGATGTCGGCATACAGCTGCGGCCCGGCGGTGACTGCCAGGCTGTAACGCTTTGCGATGTCCGCGGCGGGGGCGGCGGCCGGCTCGGCCCGCTCCTCGACCAGCGAGTTCCACGCGCCGCAGTCCGGGCAGCGTCCGAGCCATTTCTGCGACTGCGCACCGCATTCCTGGCAGGCGAATACTGTCTTCTGCTTCATAGTTGCCAGTTTCCAGCTTCCCGCTTCCAGCTTCCCGCTCCCAGTTCCCAGTTCCCAGTTCCCAGTTTCCAGTTTCCAGCTTCCCGCTTCCCGCTTCCCGCTCCAGCTCCCAGTTGCCAGTTTCCAGCTTCCAGCTTCCCGCTTCCAGTTCCCAGTTCCCAGTTCCCAGTTACCAGCTTCCCGCTACCAGCTCCCAGTTCCCAGACTGGTTCTCGGTTACCAGTTACTGGCTACTGGTTACTGGTGACTGGTGACTGTGTGACTGGCGACTGGGCTCGACTGGCGACTGGCCACTGGGCTCCTGGCTCCTGGCGCTCAGTCGTAGATCCGCTGAATTCTCGCGCCGACGCGGCAGAGCAGTTCGTACGGGATCGTTCCGACCGCGGCCGCCATCTCGCGAACATCCATCATCTCATCGTCCTGCCGGCCGAGGATGACGACTTCGTCGCCGGGCGCGGCGTCGGTGCCGGTGACGTCGATCATCGTCATGTCCATGCACACCGATCCGACGATCGGCGCGCGGCGGCCGCGCACGAGCATGTGTCCGCGCCCGGCCAGCCGCAGATCCAGGCCGTCGGCATAGCCGGCCGGCACGACCGCGACGGTGGTCGGCCGGTCGACGACCGTCTTCATCCCGTAGCCCGTGCCCTCTCCGGTCCGCAGCCCCTTCACCGCGACGATGCGGCTGTGCAGCGACAGGGCCGGCCGGATCGGCAGCAGCGCGGCCAGCGGCGGCGGGACGATCCCGTAGAGCAGCAGCCCGGGCCGGACGTAGTCGTACCAGACGCGTTCGTCGCGCAGCAGCGCCGCGGAATTGGCGGCATGGCGGATCGGCGTGGCGACGCCGTGGGCCGGCATCGCCGTCAACGCCGCCTCGAAGCGCTCGCGCTGCTCGGCGAAGAGCGGATGCTCGGCGTCGTCTGCCGTCGCGAAATGCGTATAGACCGCGTCGATGGTCAGGTGGCCGCCGGCCGCGATCTCGGGCATGCTCTGCGCCAGGTTGTCGTGGCGGAATCCCAGGCGGTTCATCCCGGTGTCGATCTTGAGATGGCAGTGCAGCTGGCGGCGGTGGCGCGCCGCGGCGGCCTGGAGCGCGCGGGCCGCCGACGGCGTCGAGATCGTCGGCGTGAGATCGTGGCTGAAGACGCCGTCGAGATCGCTGACGCTCAAAGCGCCGAAAATCAGAATCGGCGCGCGCACGCCGCCGCGGCGCAGGACCACCCCCTCCTCGATGTCGGCGCACGCCAGCATCGCGGCGCCGGCCGCCTCCAGCGTCGTCGCGACCTCGACCGCGCCGTGGCCGTAGGCATTGGCCTTGACGACGGCAATGATGCCGGGCGGCCGCGGCGCGCCGGCGACGAAGGCGGCGATCGCCGCGAAGTTGGCGCGGATCGCCGCCAGCTCGACGCGGGCGACGGTCGGGCGGATCATCTATGCGGCCCCGTGCGCGAGGTTCTCGAAGCGGGTGTGTTCCTTGATGAAGGCGAGCTTGGCGGTGCCGACCGGGCCGTTCCGCTGCTTGCCGATGATGATCTCGGCGGTGCCTTCGGCGTCCTGCTTGGCGTTGCCGTCGGCGTCGCGGTACTGCTCCTCGCGGTAGATGAACATGACGACGTCGGCGTCCTGCTCGAGCGCGCCGGACTCGCGCAGGTCGGAGAGCTGCGGACGATGATCGGCGCGGGTCTCGGAGGCGCGCGAGAGCTGCGACAGCGCGACGATCGGCACGTTCAGCTCCTTGGCGAGGCCTTTCAGCGACCGTGAGATCGACGCAATCTCGGCCTGGCGGCTCTCGAAGCGGCCGCGCCCCTGCATCAGCTGGATGTAGTCGATGATGAGCAGGTGGAGGCCGTGCTCGGCCTTGAGGCGGCGCGCCTTGGCGCGCATCTCGAGCACGCCGATCGAGGCGGTGTCGTCGATGAACACCTTGGCCTCGGCGAGCGTCCCGAGGGCGTGCGACAGCCGGCCGTAGTCCTTCTCGCCGAGGTAGCCGGTGCGGAAGCGGTGCGCGTCGATGCGCGCCTCGGAGGTCAGCATGCGCATGAACAGCTGCTCCTTCGACATCTCGAGGCTGAAGAAGCCGACCGTCATGTCGGTGGAGGTGCCGACGTGCTGGGCGATGTTCAGCACGAAGCTGGTCTTGCCCATCGACGGCCGCGCCGCGACCAGCACGAGGTCAGAGGGCTGCAGCCCCGAGGTCATCTCGTCGAGGTCGACGAAGCCGGTCGGCACGCCGGTCACCAGCGCCCTTGTGCTGCTGGAGCTTCTCGATCGTCGTCGAAGCTGCTCTGGACCAGGTCCCTCAGCGGCACGAACCCGGCGCGGATGCGGTCTTCGGCGATGGCGAAGATCGCGCGCTCGGCCTCGTCGAGCAGCAGGTCGGGCTCCTCCTCGGCGTCGTAGGCCTCGGTCAGGATCTTGTTCGCCGAGTGGATCAGGCTGCGGAGGGTGGACTTCTCCTTGACGATCTTCGCGTAGTACTCGACGTTGGCCGATCGCGGCACGCCGTCGGCGAGCGACGCGATGTAGGCCGGGCCGCCGACCTCCTCGAGCTCGCCGCCGCGCGACAGCTCCTCCTTCAGCGTCACGAAGTCGATCGCGTCGCCGCGCTCGCTGAGCGCGACCATGCGATCGAAGATCCGCCGGTGCGCGTCGCGGAAGAAGTCGCGCGAATCGATCAGCTCGGCGGCGTGGTTGAACGCCTCGTTGTGGACGAGGATCGCGCCGAGCACGGATTTCTCCGCTTCGAGATTGTGCGGCAGCGTGCGCTCGGGTGACGAGACTGGTCCCATCGGATTCTGCTGAAGGGAAAAAAAAGGGCGCGCCGAAGCGCGCCCCAGAGTCTAGCAGAAAGCGGCCGCCGCTACTCGGCGACGACCTTGACCTTGATCTCGGCGGTGACGTCGCGATGGACCCGGACCGGCACGGTGTACTCGCCAATCGCCTTGAGCGGATCGACCAGCGTGATCTTCCGCTTGTCGATGTCGAAGCCCTTGGCATGCGAGCGCCTGGGCGATGTCGGCCGAGGTCACCGAGCCGTAGAGGGTGTTGTTCTCGCCGACCCGCCGGCCGATCGCGATGTCGGCCTGGGCGATGCGCGCTGCGAACGCCTCGGCCTGCGAGCGCTCTTCGAGCTCGCGCGCCTCGGCCATCTTCCGCTCGCGCTCGATCTGCCGCTTGTTGTTGTCGTTGACCGCCAGCGCCAGCTTGCGCGGCAGCAGGAAGTTGCGGGCGTAGCCGGCCGCGACCTTGACGACGTCGCCGCGGCGGCCGAGGTTGTCGACGTGCTCTCTGAGAATGACTTCCATGGCCTGGTCCTACTCCGTGACGTACGGGATGAGCGCGAGCTGCCGCGCCCGCTTGATCGCCATCTGCAGCTTGCGCTGGTGCAGCGCGCAGGTGCCGGAGATCCGCCGCGGCTGGATCTTGCCGCGCTCCGGCAGGAACGGCGCGAGCAGCCGGACGTCCTTGTAGTTGATGTAGTCGATCTTCTCCGCGCAGAACTTGCAGACCCGGCGGCGCCGGAAAAAGCCGCGCCGCGGCGCCTCTCCGCCCTTGCCGTCCTTCTTGTCCTTGTCGCGGCCGCGGCCGCCGCCGCTGCGTTCTTCCCTCATCGCTGCCCCTCCGCAAGATCCATCGTCGTCCTGGTTGTCGCCATCGCCGCGGCCCTCACCGGGCTGCCGTTCCGGAGGCAGTCCGCGCGCCG
Source organism: uncultured Acidobacteriota bacterium (assembly GCA_963750475.1). Taxonomy (GTDB): domain Bacteria; phylum Acidobacteriota; class Vicinamibacteria; order Vicinamibacterales; family 2-12-FULL-66-21; genus JALZOC01. Next base: position 1,854,492 of record CAVVQQ010000002.1, on the reverse strand, counting down.
TCCGGCGCCGCCCGACGAACGCCTTGCGCGCATCGGTCGTCCGCTGTGCCACCTGCAGCTCCTCGTCGACGCGGACGATCAGCTGGCGGATGACCGCGTCCATGACGCGCAGCCGGCGGTCGATCTCCTTCATCAGCTCGCCGGAGCCGGTGATGGTCTCGACGACATAGGTCCCTTCGCGGTGGCGGCCGATGTCGTAGGCCATCCGCTTGCGGCCCCAGTTCTCGGTCTTGTCGAGGGTGCCGTTGTAGCGCTGGATAATCTGCTCGATCTGCGTGTGCAGCTCGGCGACATCCTGTTCGGACGCTTCAGGTGTGACGATGTAGACGAGCTCGTACTGTCGTGCGGTTGCCATGTGTCTCCTTCTGGACTATGCGGTCCGCCGTGGCGCGTTGCGCTCCGGCGGACAAGGAGAAGAAAGGTGGTCTAGTCCCCGTCTTCTTTCCTGTTGAACCTGTTCATCACCGCGCCGATGCCCTCGGCGACGAACAGTTCCGCGGCGTCGGCCGATCGGCCGACCGCCGCCGTCACCTCGTCCCGCTCCTGCGGGGCGAAGGTCGAAAGCACGTGATCCGCGAGATCGCGCCGGGCATCACCGCGCCCGACCCCGACCCGCAGCCGTGCAAACCCGTCGCTGCCGAGCACGCCGATGATCGACTTCAGTCCGTTGTGCCCGCCAGCCGATCCCGACGGCCGCGCCCGCAGCCGGCCAAGTTCGAGGTTCACATCGTCGACGACGACGAGGAGATCGATCGGCTCGATCTTGTAGAACCGCAGCAGCGTCCCGACCGCCTGCCCGCTCAGGTTCATGAAGGTCAGCGGCTTGGCGACCAGCGCCGCCGCCGCCCGCCATTTCGCCAGCACCGCCTCGGTCGGCGCCGACTCCCACCCGAGGCCGTGGCGGGCGGCGATCAGATCGACCACGGCGAAGCCGATGTTGTGACGCGTGCCGTCGTAGTTCCGCCCGGGGTTGCCCAGTCCGACGACGAGCTTCACATCTACTTCTTCTTCTCGGTCTTCTCGGTCTTCTCGTCCTCGTCCTTGTCGGTCTTGCCCTTCTTGATGACCTCGGGCTCGGCCCCGGCGACCGGCACGGCCGCGGCGTCGACCACCGCCGGCGCCTCCTCGGCCCGCGGCGCCACGACATGGACGATCATCATGTCGGGATCGCTCGTCGCCCGCCATTTGACCGCGGTTCCTTCGGCGTCGCTGCCCATCACGTCGCGGACGCGGACGCCCTGGCCGAGCATCAGCTCGCTGATGTCGACGGTGATGTTCTCCGGGATGTCGCCGGGCAGCACCTCGATCTCGATGTCGCGGTGCACGAAGTCGACGACGCCGCCCTGCTGCTTGACGCCGCGCGCCTCGCCCTTGAGGACGACCGGGACGGTCACGGTCAGCATCTTGTCCATCGCGACCTGATAGAAGTCGGCGTGGAGCAGCCGGTGGGCAATCGGGTCGAGCTGGTATTCCTTGACGAGGACGCGCGAGTCGCCGCCGTCGAGCTGCAGCCCGATGAGGGTGTTGACGCCGGATTCCGAGTGCAGGATGCGGAGCAGCACCTTCGGGTCGACGGCAATCTCGACCGCCTGGCCCTTGATCGCGCCGTAGACCACAGCGGGAATCTTCCCGCTCGCGCGCAGCCGCCGCGCCTCGTTCTTGCCTCGTCCGTCGCGCTTTTCCGCCTGAAGTGTTGCGTCCATGAATCAGCTTCCCGCTTCCCGCTGCCCGCTGCCCGCAGCGTTGAAAATCCGTTTCCGCTTCCGCTGCCCCGCAGCGCTGAAATCCGCTCCCCGTTTCCGCCGCTGCCGCTGTCCTGCTTCCTTTTCCGAGCCGGAAGCCGGGAGCTGGAAGCGGGACGCGTCACACGAACAGCGACGACACCGACGTCTCCTCGTGAATGCTGCGAATCGCCTGCCCGAGCAGACGCGCCACCGACAGCACCTTGATCTTCGTGCAGCCCGCCTCGCGCGCCGCTGAGCGGGATCGTGTTGGTGACGATCACCTGGTCGATCGGCGCCGCCTCGAGCCGCTCGATCGCCGGACCCGACAGCACCCCGTGCACCGCGCACGCAATCACCCGCTCGGCGCCGTTCTCCTTCAACGCCGTCGCCGCCTTGACGATCGTGCCGGCGGTGTCGATGATGTCGTCCTGGATGATGCAGGTCCGGCCGGCGACGTCGCCGACCACGTTCATCACTTCCGCCGTGCCATCGTCGCTGCGCCGCTTGTCGATGATCGCCAGCTCGCCGTCGAGCCGCTTGGCGTAGGCCCGGGCCCGCTCCGCGCCGCCGGCATCGGGCGAGACGATCGTCAGGTTCGGAGTAGCCGAGCCGCGCGCAGTAGTCGATGATCACCGGCGCGGCGAACAGATGATCGACCGGAATGTCGAAGAACGCCCTGGATCTGCGCCTTGTGCAGATCCATCGTCAGCACCCGGTTGGCGCCCGGCCGCGCTCAGCAGGTTCGCGACCAGCTTGGCCGAAATCGGCACGCGCGGCTTGTCCTTGCGGTCCTGCCGGGCGTAGCCGTAATACGGAATCACCGCCGTGATGCGCGACGCCGACGAGCGGCGGAACGCGTCGATCATCACGCAGCAGCTCCATGATGTGGTCGATCCACATCCGCGCACGTCGGCTGCACGATGAACACGTCCGTGCCGCGGATGTTCTCGTCGATCTGGAACGAGCACTCGGTGTCCGGAAACCGCTGCAGCCGGGCGTGGCCCGGTGCGACACCAAGAAACTCGGCGATCTCCATCGCCAGCGCCGGGTGCGCGCTGCCGGAGAACAGTTTCAGCTGGCCGCCATTCATACGCGCATCAGTCGTCGGCCCGTCCACGAGCAGCCGTCATGAGTGGTTGGGGCGGAAGGATTCGAACCTTCGAATACGGGATCCAAAGTCCCGCGCCTTACCGCTTGGCCACGCCCCATCGACGTCCGCGTCCGGCGGGGCCTTCGGGTCGAGACCGGACGCAGCCACTCGGCCCGGGCCACCCGCATGTCCGCAAAAGACTGAGTTTACCGTGCTTGAGGCCGTTTGGCAATCGGCCTGGCCCGGCGCTCGTATTCCGCCCGCGTCAGCGTCCGCGTCAGGAACGCCCTGGCGCCGCCCCGGGCGAGCGGCCGGAGGCTGCGCGCCGCCGCCGAGCGGCTGCGGAAGAGCCCGAAGACGGCCGAGCCGCTGCCCGACATCGCCGCCGCCAGCGCCCCGGCCTCCCTCAGCGCGGCCTTGAGCGCCGTAATCTCGGGGTGCCGGCGCACCACCGGCGGCTCGAGGTCGTTGACCATCTGGGCGGCCCGGCTGGGCCACGGCACCGGCAGGATCTGGAGCTCGCGCGGCTCCTTCAGCCCGGCGGTCCGATCTTCATCGTACCAGCCGTACGCCTCGGCGGTCGAGACCCCGAAGGCGGGCCGGACGATGACGACCCAGTGCGGCGGCAGATCGACGAGCGGATAGATTTCTTCGCCGCGGCCAAGGCCCAGGGCGGTGCCGCCGGACAGAAAGAACGCGACGTCGGCGCCGATACCGGAACCGACCTCACGCAGGAGCGTCACCGGGACGCCCCCCCAGAGCCGGCCGAGTCCGACCAGGGCCGCCGCCGCATCCGCACTGCCGCCCCCCAGCCCGGCCTGGACCGGGATGCGCTTGTCGATCGTCACGACCGCGTCGCGCGGTTCGCCGTCGCGGCCGAGCGCCGTCCACAGCGCCGCCGCGGCGCGCCAGACGAGGTTCGACGCATCGAGCGGCACCCCCGGGGTCCGGCAGCGCAGCCCGAACGGGCCCGGACGCTCGCTGCAGGTCAGCGTGTCGTGCAGCTCGATGGTCTGGAACACCGTCCGGAGCTCGTGGAAGCCATCCGGGCGCGCGCCGAGCACCCGCAGGTCGAGATTGACCTTGGCGTGGGCTCGGGCGACGAGGCGGCGCGCCGCGCTCATCGGGCGGGCGGCCCTTCGGAGGCGAACGGTCCGCTCCGGCGAAGCTCCTCGATCGTCATCGGCACCGCATCCTGCGGCACCTCAACGGCGAACACGTCAGCGCCGAGGGAAGGGTCGATTTCGACTTGCGAAAAGCGGAGCAGGAGGTCGACCGTGGGCGGCGTCGTCCGCAGCTGGAGGCTGGCGGGCCGGGCGGCGTCGAAATCCGCGTAGGCGGCCGACAGGCTGCCGCGGGCGGCGCCGGCGACCCGCCACCGGCCGGCCAGACGGTGCAGGAAGAGGGATGTCTCCCCCGCCTCCAGCCGGATCCAGTCCCCGGGATAGGACCGCGCCGCGGCCGGCGGCGCCGACGGCAGGCCGCAGCCGCCGACCAGCGCGCGCAGATCGGCCGGCCCGAGCGCGACGCCGGCGAGCGCTTCGACGACATCGGCCGGCGGGGCATCGCGCAGGACGCGGCCGTCATGCGGCAGCAGCAGCGTCGAGTCGCGGCCGTCGGCCGCGAAGATGAAGAACGGGCGGCCGCCGAAATTGACGCGCGGGAACCCCTCGAGGCGAAGCCGGGCCGGCGCGGCGAAGCCGGCGTCGATGCGGGCCGCCAGCTTCGTCCGCCCGGCGCGCCCCGACATCCGGATCGACGCGCTCAGCTGCGTGACGGCGGCGCACTCGCCGGTCGCTTCGCGGTACGGGCCGATGAAGTCCGGCAGGGGTGAGCCCGCGCCTGACGGCAGTGCGACCCGCGGCCGCCCACCGCAGCCGGCGGCGATGACGACGCCGCACACCAGCAGCCGCGCCGCGTGCCACCGACCCCGGCCGCTCACGCCTCAGCGCTCCGCACGCGCCCGGGCATCCTGCATTTTCTTCTGCACCGCGCCGCGATCGATGGCCTCGCCGTCGCCGGCCAGCGCCCGCTCCCACGCCGCCACCGCGTCGCCGAAGCGCTGCTGCTTGAACCGCAGGTCGCCGAGATGATCGAGGATCACCGAATTCGCCGGCATCCGCTCGGCGGCGTCGGCGAGCGGCGGGTCGGCCAGATCGAGCCGTCCCTGCCGGTAGTAGGCCCAGCCGAGGCTGTCGAGAAACGACGGGTTGGCGGGCTCGACCGTGAGCGCGCGCCGCACCAGGTCGACCGCCTCGTCGAGGCGCTCACCGCGCTCCGCGAACATGTAGCCGAGCGAATTGAGGACGTTGGCGTCGAGCGGGTCCTTCGCCAGCCGATCGCGCAGCGCCCGCTCGGCGTCCGCCGGGCGGCTCGCCTTTTCGAGCAGGCTGGCGTACCTCGATCACCAGCGAACCATTGTCCGGCGCGCGCTTGATCGAATCGTCGAAGGCGGCAATGGCCTCGGGCAGGCGGCCGCGGTCCTCGAGGAGCTGCGCCTCGAGGTAGAGGGCGCGCGTGTCGTTCGGGAACGCCGTCTTGAGGGTCTGCGCCGTGCCGGTGGCGCCGTCGAGATCCTTGAGCAGGCGCTGCGCCTGCGCCAGCATGTACAGCAGCCCGGCGTCCGGAGTGGGCTTCTTCGCGATCGCGGCGCGCAGCAGATCGCGCGCCTCGAGCGGCTTGCCGGCGTTGATGAGCGACGCCGCCTGCCGGCCGCCCAGTTCAGCGCGGGAGTTCGCGGCCTGCGCATGCGCATAGGCATCGGCCGCGTCCTGGAATCGCCGCTGTTTCTCGTAGAGCTCGGCGAGGCGCATGTGGCCGCGAAAGTATTCGGGGTTCTCTTCGACGGCGGCCTCGAGCGTCCGGATGGCCTCGGCCGGCTGGCTGTCGGCGTCGAGCGCGGACGACAGCAGGAGCGCCGCCTCGGGGTAGCCGGGCTGCCCTTCGACGACGCGGCGCAGGCTGACGATCGCCTTGTCGAAGGCGCCGGTCTGAGCATAGAGCCGGCCGAGCATCAGCTCGAGGTTGAGATCGACGCCGGCCTCGCGGCGGCTCTTCTCGAGCGCGGCGATGGCCTTGTCGCGGTATTGCGCCGGATTGTCCCCCGGGCGAATCGGCTGGTGCTGGTCGTTGAGGGCGGCGTAGATCGTCCCGAGGATCCGGTTGGCTTCGTGGTTGTCCGGGTCGTGTTCGAGCGCGGCCTGGCGGCATCGACCGCCTCGCGGGCGCGTCGCTGCCGGGCGTACAGGCCGGCGAGCTCCGCGCGCAGCTCGGCCGACTCCGGCGCCAGCGCAATCGCCTGCTCGTGCGCGGCAATCGCCTCGTCGGCTTTCCGGTGCTCTCGAGGTGGCGTCCGAGCAGGAAATAGTAGCCCGCCGAATCCCCTGCCTGGGGGGTCGGCACCTGAACCGGGGCCGCCGCCGCGGGCGCCGCCAGCGCGGCGACGATCACGAACACGGGAACAGGACCGCATCTTGCTGACTATAATGACGGCTGCGGTCGCCCGGACGCAAACTTCGGATGATATAGTCCGGTCGCTGGCGCGCGGCCTGAGCTCGACACGCCCCGGGACGACCGACCCGTCAAGGAAGGAACCGCTTCATGCCCGTCGACCAGGAGCTGCTCGACATCCTCGCGTGTCCGAACTGCAAGACAAAGGTTGCCCTCGTCAAGGACGGCACGGCACTCAAGTGCGCGCAGTGCAGGCGTGTCTACCCGATCAAGGACGACATTCCGGTCATGCTGCTCGACGAGGCGGTGGTGGAGGACTGAACGGTCCGGCGGCAGCCGCGGACCGCCTGAGGCGCGCGTGAACATCCTGCTCATCCGGCTGCGGCTGATTGGGGACGTGGTCTTCACGACACCGCTGCCGCGCGTGCTGAAGCGCGTCTTCCCGTCGGCGCGGATTACGTACCTGGTCGAGCCGGCGGCGGCGCCGGTCGTCGCGGGCAACCCGCACCTCGACGAGATCATCGTCGCTCCGCGCCGCGGCGGGACTGAAACGGGTGCTGGCGGACGTGGCACTGGCGCGCCGGCTGCGGCGGAGGCGCTTCGATCTCGTGATTGACCTGCACGGCGGACCGCGCAGCGCCTGGCTGGCGCTCGCGACCGGTGCGCCGCGCCGGATCGGCTACGATATCCAGGGCCGCAGCTGGATGTATACGCGGTCGGTGCCGCGGCCGCGGGCACTTCGGCCGCGTCACTCGGTCGTCAACCAGTGGGATCTGCTGGCGGCGATCGACGGCTGGCCGGGAGCGGCTCCCGACCCGGAACTTGACGCGGTCGAAATGGCCGCCGACGCGCCGGCGGACGCCCGGATCGCCGAACGGCTGCGCCGCGCGGGCGTCGGCGCGGCCGACGAGCTGATCGTCGCGCACGTCAGCGCCGGCAATCCGTTCCGGCGCTGGCCCGAACCGGCCTTCGCCGCGCTCGTCGCCGGGCTGGCGCGCCGCTCTCCGGCGCGGCGCATCGTGCTCAGCTCGGGGCCGTCGGACCGCGCCGCGGCCGGGCGCATCGCCGCAGCGGCGAGGCTGGCGCTCGGCGACGCCGCCGGGCGCGTCGTCGAGTTCGGCGAGTTCGACCTCGCCGAACTGCGGGCGCTCATCGTGCGCAGCCGGCTGTTCGTCGGCGGGGACACCGGGCCGCTGCATATCGCGGCGACGACGGCGACCCCGATTGTGGGAATCTATGGACCGACGAGCCGGCGCGCTCGGCGCCGTGGCGCGACCGGCGCGTGCCGACGGAGGCGGTGGAAGTGGACGGCCTGCCGTGCCGGCCGTGCGATCAGCGGATTTGCGAGCCTGGCGATTTTCGATGTCTGACTACGTTGAGGCCGGAAGACGTCCTCGCGGCGGCCGAGCGCGCGATGACCGCCGGCGCGTGATGCCGGTCGTGCGCGCCGCCGACGATCCGCAGGGACTCGAGCGCGCCGCCTACGTGCTGCTGCTGGCGTTTGCCGCGGCGCTGCCGTTCTCCATCTTCGTCGCCGAGACCCTGCTGACCGTCACCGGCCTGCTGTGGCTGTGGCTGGTCGTCCGCGGCGCGGGAGACGATGGAGGTGCCGCGCATGTTCTGGCCGCTGGCCGCGTATGCGGGGCGCGACGGTCATCTCGGCGATCTTCTCGGTCGACCCGCGGGTCAGCCTGATCGACTGCAAGCAGCTGGTGCTGTTCTCGATCGTCCCGATCGCCTACCGGCTGCTGCTCGGGCCGGCGCGCCCTGAAGATCAGTCGACGTCGTCATCACGACCGGGGCGATCAGCGCGGTCTATCGGCATCGTCCAGTTCGGCATCTTCAACTTCGGATCAACCTCGGCCAGCGGGCCCAGGGCATCGCTCGGCCATCTACATGACCTACTCGGGCCTGCTGATGCTGATCGCCTGCGTCGGCCGCCGGCACGGGTCATGTTCCGCAACAGGACCGGACCTGGGCGGCGCTGGTGATGCCGGCGCTGGTCGCGGCGCTGGCCCTGACCCTCAGCCGCAACGCCTGGGTCGGCGCCTGTGCCGGGATCAGCCTGCTGTTCCTGATCCGCGACTTCCGCCTGGTCGGCCTGGTCCCGGTCGCCGCGGCGCTGTTCGTGGCGGTGGCCCCGGCGCAGCTCGCCGACCGCTTCTACTCGACCTTTCATTTGAACAGCGTCGGTCGCGCCAGCTCGACGACCGAAGCGACCTGCAATCGAATCGCGACCGGATGGCGATGCTCCGCTCCGGCCTGCGCATCATCAAGGACGACCCGCTGACCGGGGTCGGGCCGGACATGGTGATCCAGGTCTACCCGCACTACCGCGACGCCGACGCCGTCAAGCAGCTCAACCCGCACCTGCACAACGTGCCGCTGCAGATCGCGGCCGAGCGGGGCCTGCCCGCGCTGGCGGTCTGGCTCTGGTTCATCGTCGTCCTGCTGCGCGACTTCGTGCGCGATGCGGCGCACGACCGTGCTGCCCTCGATCGCCATGGCGGCGCTCGCGGCGGTCGTGGCGATGGTCGCCGCCGGGATGTTCGAGTACAACTTCGGCGACTCCGAGTTCCTGATGCTGTTCCTGCTGCTGGTCACGCTGCCCTACGCCGCCGATCGCCTGACCGAGGGCCGGGTGCCGGCGTCGGCTCGATGCCGTCCGCAAGCCGCCTGACATGACGCCCCAGTCGGATCGCGTGCTCGACCGGCTCGCCGGACGTTTCGTGCTCGATCGTCGGCGACCTGATGCTCGACCACTTCGTCTTCGGCCGCGTGACGCGCATCTCGCCCGAAGCGCCGGTGCCGGTCGTCCAGTTCGATCGCGAGGAGTTCCGCCTCGGCGGGGCCGCCAACGTCGCCCACAATGTCGCGGCGCTCGGCGGCCGCGTCGAGATGGTCGGCCTGGCCGGCGACGACCCGGACGGGGCGCGGCTGCGCGACGAGCTCGACGCCCTCGGCATCGGGACCTCCGGCATCGTCACCGATGCCGGCCGGCGGCACGACGCGCAAGCTGCGGGTCGTGACGACGCGGAACCAGCAGGTCGCGCGCGTCGACTACGAAGAGCGACGGCGAAATCGAGCGGCGCGGTCGAGGCGGCGGTCGTCGCGCGCATCGGCCAGCTGGCCGCCGGTGCCGACGCCATGCTGGTCTCGGACTACCTGAAGGGCGTCGTCTCGCGCGGCGTCGCCGCCGCCGCGGTCGCCGCCGGCCGCCGCGGCATCCCGGTGCTCGTCGATCCGAAGGTGCCGCACGTCGACTTCTACCGCGGCGCCGACGCTCGTCACCCCGAACCATCACGAAGCCGAGGCGGTCACGCACATGCGCATCCGCACCAGCGAGGAAGCGATCGCGGCGGCGCGTCGGTTCCGCGAAATCGCCGACTGCGAGGCGGTGCTGCTCACGCGCGGCGAGCACGGCATGACACTGCATGCGCCGAGCGGAGACGCCGAGCTCCAAGCCGAGGCGCGGGAAGTCTCCGACGTCACCGGCGCCGGCGACACGGTCATCGCGACCATGACGCTGGCGCTCGCCGCGGGCGCCTCGCTCGTCGACGCCGCCAGACTCGCCAACCGCGCCGCCGGCCTGGTCGTCGGAAAATTCGGCCCCGCGACCGTGGCCCCGACCGACCTGCTGTAGCCGGATCGGCAACGCCAGGGTTTTCTGCGCCGCCGCCGAACCGAACCGCGCAGAATCCCGCCGAACCGAACCGCGCAGAATCCCGCCGAACCGAACCGCGCAGAACCCCGCCGAACCGAACCGCGCAGAATCCCGCCGAACCGAACCGCGCAGAACCCCGCCGAACCGAACCGCGCAGAACTTCGCCGAACCGAACCCTGAAGAACCGAACCCTGAAGAACCGAACCCTGAAGAACCCAGCCAGAACCCCGAAGAACCCCGTAGAACCTTTGGAGAGCTAAGGGCACCGGTTCGTGATGAGCAGCACTTCGGGCAGCGGCTCGCGGGCCAGGACCGCCTTCAGCTTGACGTCCACCGTCGACTGGTGGCCAAGCACGCAGGTCGGCACCCCGAGGTCGGACTTCAGCGCGGCGTAGTCGCCGGCGTTCAGCACGGCGAAGACCCGGTGGTCCTGGCGCAGCGTCCGCAGGAAGGCGGCGCGATCGAACAGCACGTCGATGTGCCGGCGCAGGTAGAACACCATGCTCGGCAGCGCGACGTTGTAGTGCACGACCACGTCCCCGGGGGCGAGCCGCTGCCTGAATGATGGCGCTCAGGCGCGGCACGGGCTTGTAGCGCTCGAAGCTCGGCAGGACGCGGACGACGAACACCCAGTTGAGCGTGACGAGCGCCAGCACAATCGTCAGGAGCGCGGCGCGCGGCTTCCGCGACACGGCCAGCGCCACCGCCGCGATGCCCGCCGACCGCCGCCGCGATCCCGACCAGCCGCGCGTCAGCGACCGCGTAGACCGTTCCGGCGGCGTGGAAGATGTACACCGTGCCGATGCCGGCGACGGCGAGGAGCAGGCCGATCGCGGCGGCCGTCAGGCGCAGTGCCAGCGGCCGCGCCGGCGCTCCGTCGGGGCGCGCCCGCGCCATCAACAGCGCCGCGAGCGCCGCGACGACCGGCACGATCGGGAAAATGTAGAGGTCCTGCTTCGCGGCGGAGAACGAAAAGAACCCCACGAATCACGAAGATCCACAGCCACATCAGGGTGCGGATCCGCGCCGCCCGCAGCGCATCGGCCGAATGCACGCCCGGCGGACCGAGGCGCCTGCGATCCGCCAGCCACAGCGCCGCCGCCCCGAACAGGCCCAGCGACCAGGGGAAGGAATCGCTGAAGACCACCGGCACGTAGAAGAACAGTCCGCGCCGGGTCTCGACGCCGACCCCTTCGGTGAAGCGCGCGACGTTCTCTCCGACGAAGAACGACACGATGTAGGTCCAGCCGTAGCGATGGTAGAGCGCGGCGTACCAGGGCACGACGATCGCCAGGACGACGAGGGTCCCGGCGGGAATCATCATCTCGCGGACCCGGCGCAGCTCGCCGTGCACGAGCAGATAGACCGCGAACACCAGCGCCGGGCAGCGCCGCCGCGACCGGCCCCTTGGTGAGCATGCCCAGCCCCACCGCGCCGTACATCAGCAGCAGGAACAGCCGGCGCCGCTCCGGATAGCGCTCGGCCAGCGCGAAGCACAGCAGCGTCAGCGCCATGAACATCGAGATGTAGATGTCGATGAAGATCCGCCGCGCCGAACATCAGCAGGCGGGGAGCAATGGCCAGCCCGACGGCGGCCCAGAGTCCCGCCTCGACGGCCGTGACCCGCCCGCCGGCGTGCCCGGCGGGCGGTTCGGCGGCCATCCTGGCGAGCAGGAAGGCGGTCAGCATCATCGCCAGCGCGCCGAGCGCGATCGGGATGCGCTGAACGCCCGACCGAGACGCCGAACACGCTGGTAGAAGCCGGCGACGATCCAGTAGCTCAGCACCGGCTTGTTGAGGCGCGGCTGGTAGTTGAAGGTCGGGCCGATGTAGTCGCCGCGCTCGATCATCTCGCGCGGCGTCTCGACGTAGAACGCTTCGTTGGCGTCCCAGATCGCCGAGTCGCCGAGCCCGACGAAATACGGACAGACCGCCGCGCACAGCAGCACCGCGAGCAGGCAGCGCGGCGAGCACAGACGGAGGTGAGTCGAGGCGTCGAGGCTCGAGCAGCGGACCGCGACATCTAGTGCCGGAAATGGCGCCGGCCGGTGAAGACCATCGCCAGGCCGCGCTCGTCGGCGGCGGCAATCACCTCGGCGTCGCGCACCGATCCGCCCGGCTGCACGACGGCGGTCGCGCCGGCCTCGGCCACCGCGTCGAGCCCGTCGCGGAACGGGAAGAACGCGTCCGACGCGGCGACACTCGAGCCCGCCAGTGCGCCGGCGGCGGCCTTCATGACCGCCACCTTGACGGCGTCGACCCGGCTCATCTGCCCGGCGCCGATCGCCAGCGTCCGATCGGCGCCGGTGAAGATGACGGCGTTCGACTTCACGTGGGCGCAGACCCGCCACGCGAACCGCAGCGCCGCCCACTCCTCCGCGCGTCGGCTGCCGCTTGGTCACGACCTTCGGGCATGTCGTCCGCCGGCCACGGCTCGCGCGCCTCGCTCGACACGATCGGCTCCTGCATCAGGATGCCGCCGAGAAAGGACCGCACGTCCTCGTACCGGTGCCGTCGCCGGGCTGCCCCGCCGCGGCGTCAAAGTCGGCGGTCACGACCCGCAGGTTCTGCTTGACCGCGAGCACCGCCCGCGCCTCCTCGTCGATCGACGGCGCGACCACCGCCTCGATGAAGGTCGCCGTCAGCGCCCGCGCGGTCTCGGCGTCGATCGGCCGGTTGAGTCCGACGATGCCGCCGAAGGCCGAGAGCGGATCCGCCTCGCGCGCCCGGACGTAGGCCGTCAGCCATCGCCTCGCCGGTGGCGACGCCGCACGGATTGGTGTGCTTGATGACCACCGCCGCCGGCTCGGTGAACTCCAGCGCGATCCGCATCGCGGCGTCGAGGTCGAGCAGGTTCGTGTACGACAGCTCCTTGCCCTGGTGGACCTCCCACGGCCGCCGGGCCCCGGCCGGGGGCAGCGCCCAGGCGGCGCTTCTGGTGCGGATTCTCGCCGTAGCGGAGATCGCGGGGCCTGCCGGCCGGGGCCGCCGCCGGCGGCTGGGCGGGAGTGCGCGCCATGCCGCCCGGCGTCGCCGTCGCGTGCGCCATCGTCATCGCAATCATCCCGTCGTACTGGCCGGTGTGCGCGAAACGCCTTCTGCATCAACTCGAAGCGGAACGTCCAGCGACGGGCCGGCCGCGCTGCCCAAGCTCGTCGAGCACCCGCGGGTAGTCCTGCGGGATCGACGACCACGAGCACGTCGCGGAAGTTCTTGGCCGCGGCGCGGAGCAGGCTCGGGCCGCCGATGTCGATCTCCTCGACCAGGCCGTCGAAGGCGTCTCCGGATTCTCCGCCGCCCGCCGCGAAGGGATAGAGGTTGACGACGACGATGTCGATCGGCTGGATGCCGTGGGTGCCGATGGCCGCGAGGTCGTCGGGGCGGTGGCGGCGGGCCAGGATGCCGGCGTGGATCGCCGGGTGCAGCGTCTTGACCCGGCCGTCCATCATCTCGGGAAACCCGGTGACGTCGGACACGTTGACGACCGGCAGGCCGGCCGCCGCAAGGCCCTGGCGGTGCCGCCGGTCGAAACCAGCTCGACGCCGAGCCGGCGCAGTCCGCGGCCGAGCGCGGCCAGGCCGGTCTTGTCCGAAACACTCAGAATTGCACGCATATCTTTACGATTTTCTTGACAGGCCCGAGGGGGGCCGCTACCATGGCGCGCGGCGCTGGGCGGGCCAGCGTCGTAAGCCGAGGCCGCGGCACTCGCGGTCTTTTTTTGTGCCTGACGGCTCTCCGCACCCGCGGGCGAAGGGTCACCGGGCTAGGGTCACGTCGGCGCCAGGCGCGCCGCGACATTGCAAGGCAGGAAAGTACGATGCGCATCACAGGCAAGGTCAAGTGGTTCAACAACGCCAAGGGTTACGGATTCATCGAGCGCGACGGCGGCAGCGATGTGTTCGTCCACTTCTCGGCGGTCCAGGGCAACGGATTCCGGACGCTCGAGGAAGGCCAGGCGGTGGAGTTCGAGATCGTTGACGGCCCGAAGGGCCCGCAGGCCGGCAACGTCACCAAGCCCAGCTAAACCCCCGATACGGGGCCGGGGCGCACGTCGCGCTTCCGGTCTCCGGCTCGTTTCTCCCCTTCGCCGCCGCTGTCCCTGCCGCCAACACCTCCCGCTACTCAGTCTTCATCGCCCGCACCGTGAAGTTCACCTTGCCGTCCTTGACCGCGACCCGGAACGCCACTTCGGCGCTGCCGCGCTCGCGCAGCTTGGCGACCTGCTCCTTCACGAGCGCCGCGAACTTGTGGAACGGCACGGTCTCCTCGCCGGCCTGACGCCGGGCATCCATCAGCGAGTCGTACAGCACGTGCACCTTGTCCATCTCGCGCATCGGATCGCTGAAGGCGGTGACGTTCAGGACCTTGCTCTCGGCCGCCTCGGCCTTCTTCGGAGCCTGCTTCGGCGGCGGCTGGACGAACGGCCCCGGCCGGCCCTCTTCCCGGGCGCGCTGGCCGCGGTCCCAGAGGTCGATGAATTTCGCGAAGCGGGACTGCAGCGTCAGGAAGCGGAAGCGGTCGACAGCCGTATCGATGTGCCCGCGATCCCAGCGCTTGACGATCGCCTCGACGCGGCCGCGGGTCTCCATCGGCGGGCGCGGCGCCCGGCCGGAGAAGAACATGTTGTATTCCGCCTCCAGCCGCTTCAGCTCGACTTCGAGCGTCTGCAGGTCGCGCTGGACTTCCGACTGCTCAGCCATGCGAAGACCACCAGCACGCCCTTCAGGCGATGAGGAACCACAACAGCGGCAGCCACAGCTCCCGTGCGTATGGCACCGGACGATCGTCGATCAGAACCTCAGAGGCATCAAACCGCCCGACGATGTCGAAGAGGTCGCGCAGCTGCAGCGCTTCGTTCGGATAGAAGCGAGCCCGGTGCCGGAGCGTCGTCCCCGCGCCGAGTTCGCGGTACTCGGACGACCGCCGGGCCATGGCCAGGGCCCGGTCGTAGTCCGGGCCGTCGAAGCGGGGGAAATCAATCGAAATGGAGAACGGCAGCGACGGCCGGCCGAACAGCGCCTCGGCAAGCTCGGGACTGAGGGCCGCGAGCTCCTCGTCGGTCGGCTGCTCCGGAAGATCGACGTACGGCCAGAAGCGTTCGATCGGCCGGTACTCGGGTACAGGCGCGGTGGAGGCTGACGTCTGCGACACGTCGTGGCTCGTACCGCGCTCGGGAGAATCCACAGGTTTCATCAGGAAACCGCGATAATATCCTGAAAACTCTCACTTGAACAAGGTGCGCTCCATCCCCTCCATCGAACAGCTGCGCCAGCGCCCCGCGCTGGCCGGCCTGGAAACCAGGTTCGGCCGCGCCGCCGTGGTCGATGCGATCCGCGCCGAGGCTGCGGCGCTCCGCCTGACCATCCCGGCGGACGTTCCTGCGGACGTGGCGAACGCGATTGAATCCGCGGTCGCCGTCCGGCTGGCCCGCGAAGCCGCCCCATCGCTGCGGATTGTCATCAATGCGACCGGAGTGATACTGCACACCAACCTGGGCCGTGCGCCGCTCGGACGCGGCACAGCCGAGCGCGTCGCCGCGGTCGCCGCCGGGTACACCAATCTGGAATACGACCTCGCCAGCGGCGCGCGGGGGCGCCGCGACGGGCACGCGGAGCGGCTGCTCTGCCGGCTGACCGGTGCCGCGGCGGCGACGGTCGTCAACAACAACGCCGCCGCCACCCTGCTCGTGCTGGCGGCGCTTGCCGCCGGCCGCGAAGTCATCATTTCCAGGGGCGAGCTGGTCGAGATTGGCGGCGGGTTCCGGGTACCCGACGTCCTGGCCCAGTCGGGCGCGATCCTCCGGGAAGTCGGCACGACCAACCGGACGCGGGCGGCCGACTACGCGGCGGCGATCAGCGACCGCACGGCGCTGATCCTCCGGGTCCACCCGTCGAACTTCCGCATCGAAGGTTTCAGCGAACGGCCGCGGCTGGAGGAGCTCGTCGAGCTCGGGCGCCGCTTCGGCGTGCCGGTGGCGGACGACCTGGGCTCGGGGTATCTGCCGGAGCGTTCGACCTCCCTCCCGGCCCTGCCCGACGAGCCGGCGGTGCCGACCGCCATCGCGGCGGGGGCCGACGTCGTCATGTTCAGCGGCGACAAGCTGCTCGGAGGGCCCCAGGCGGGGATCATCGCCGGGTCCGCCGACGCCCTCGCCCGCGTCCGGGCGCATCCGCTGATGCGTGCCCTGCGGGTCGACAAGCTCACTTATGCGGCACTCGAGGCCACGCTGGCGGAGTTCGACGCGGGCCGGGCCGCGGTGACGATTCCCGTCGTGAGAATGCGGGCGCTCGCCGCCGCCGAGATCGGTCAGAGAGCCGCGATAGTGGCGGCGGGGCTGTCGCGCGCCGGCGTCGCCGCGGAGATCATCGACGGCGCATCGACCATTGGCGGCGGCAGCGCTCCTGGTTCGACGCTGCCGACGAGGCTGATCGCCGTCAGCCACGCGTCGATGAGCGCCTCCCGGCTCGAAGCGCACCTGCGCGCGCTCGACGTACCGGTGATCGCGCGGATCGAGAGCGGCCGGGTGATGCTCGACCTGCGGACCGTCGATCCGGACGATGACGGCGTCGTGGCGGCAGCCTTCGACACGCTGGCGGGGCACTGAGCCCGTCCGCGAACGCTCTACTGGGGAATTGAGACAACGGAGAACGAGCGGGCCTCGCCCACCGGCGTCACCGTCTGCCCGGTCATGATGCCGAGCGTCGCGCGATAGCGTCCGGGGGCGGCCAGCGCCGGCGCGGTCGTCCGGCCCGCGGCGCCCGCCGGCGGCACTGTTTCCGCACCAGCCGCCGGTCCGTCCACCCGCAGATTCCACACCGCGCGCTTCACTCCTGGCGACCGGTCCACGTCGAGGCGGCGCACCTGCCGTCCGGCATCGTCGGTGATCGTCAGCATCAGCCTGGCCTCCGCCGGAAGCGCGCCGGCCACGCTGTACGTGAAGATCGCCCCGAAGGGAGGATTCGGAGCCGTCCAGTTTCCGCCGAGCGGTCCCAGCCCCGATGATCCCGCCGGCGCAAGGCCGGTGGGCGAGAACAGGTAGGCGTCGCGGAGGGGATACAGCCCGGTTGCCTCCTCGAGGCCGGACCGCGTCATCCCGCGGAGGGCGCTGTAGTCGTCGAGCACATACAAGCCGCGGCCGAACGTCGCCAGGACGAGATCGCTCTCGCCGCGATGGACCGCGAGATCCCGCACCTGCGCGACCGGCATGCCGCCGCGCATCGGCAGCCACCGCGAGCCGCCGTCAAGGCTGACGTAGAGGCCGAATTCGGTCCCGACGAACAGCAGATTGCCGTTGACGTGATCCTGCACCACCGACCAGATGTCGTGCCGGGGCGGCAGGTCCGCGCTGATGAGGCGCCACGTCCGTCCCCGATCCTCGCTTTTCGCCAGGTACGCGGTGTAATCGCCGCGCTGCCAGTTGTTGAGCGCAACGAACACGGTGTCGGCCTCGCGGGGTGAGGCGAAGACGTCGGACACGTAGGTCCATTTCGGCACGCCGGGAAAATCCTCGACCGCGCGCCAGCTGCCGCCGCCGTCCTCTGTGATCTGCAGCAGACCGTCGTCGGTGCCGGCGTAGATGAGGCCCTCGCGCAGCGGCGACTCGTCGAGCGAGACGATGTTGCTGAGTGCGGTCGTGGACTCGTGGTAGCCGACGGCATCGGCCGGCCAGACCCGCCCCATCAGCGGCAACTCCTCCCATTTGAGCTGCCGCGTCAGGTCGGGACTGATCCGGGTCCACGAGTCCCCGCGATCGTCGGATCGGTAGACGTAGTTGCTCGCCCAGTACAGCCGCCGCGGCGAGTGGGGACTGATGATGTAAGGGGCGTCCCAGTTGGCTCGATCGGCGAGGCCGGCGCCGGCCCGGCGCGGCGGCGGGGACTGCCCGCCGCGCACGGGATCGCCGCGCAGCGCGTCCACGGCCCGGTCCGCGACGGGGGGCCCGGACAGCCGTGGCCGGATCGACCGCACCTGCCCTGTGCGCCGGTCGAAGCGCGTCAGGTTGCCGTCCTGCGAGCTGGCGTAGACGGTGCGCGGATCGTCCGGGTCGCTGCGCGTCTGGAAGCCATCGCCGCTGCCGACCATGTACCAGTCGCTGTTGCGGATGCCCCAGCGGTTGAGCGTCCGTGACGGCCCGCACAGCGACCAGTTGTCCTGCGCGCCGGCGCAGATGTTGTAGAACGGCCGGGTCGTGTCGACCGACACGCGGTAGAACTGGGTGACGGGCAGGTTGGTGAAGTACCGGAACGTCTGGCCGCCATCGTAGGTTTCGTAGAGGCCGCCATCGTTGCCGACGAGCAGATGATTGGCATCGGCGGGATCGAACGCGAGGGCGTGGTGATCGACGTGGATGCCGGTATCTTCCCAGCCGGCTGATTCCCAGGTGTGCCCGCCGTCGGTGCTGCGGTCGAAGTTCGTGTTGATCGAATAGAGCGTGTCGGGATGATGCGGATCCACGAACAGCTCGTAGTAGTAGGCCGCCCCGCCGCCCCGATACCACCGCCCGGCCGGGTCCGCGGCGGCGGCGCCGGTGCCCTCTTCGGTCTCCCGCGCCGCCCGGGCCGCCGCGGCGGTGCGCCCGATGCGCGACCACGAGCCGCCGTTGTCGTCGGAGCGGTAGAACCCGGCTTCATCCACCGCCGCGGTGCCGCCGGCCGGCGGCGGCTGCGCCCCCGGCCGCGCGGGCCCTTCGCGCTGATCAGCGCGAACACGGTCGAGGGATGCCGCGGATCGACGGCCAGCGCGACCCGCCCCATGTCCTCCTTCGGCAGTCCCTTCGTCAGCCGCGTCCAGGTGCGGCCGGCATTCGCGGACTTGAAGATCCCCCCTTCGGGGCCGCCCCCGACCATCTGCCCCACCGCCCGCCGGCGCTGGTAGGCCGAGGCGTAGAGGACGTCGGGGGCCCCCGGTTTGAACACCACGTCGCTGACGCCGGTGTCGGGGCTGATGGTGAGCGCCGCCGTCCAGGTCGCGCCGCCATCGGTGGTCTTGAACAGGCCGCGCTCGCCGCCCGCCGACCAGAGCGGACCCTGGGCGGCGACATAGACGGTCCGGGAGTCGCGCGGATCGACAATGATCTTGCCGATGTGCTCCGACTTGGCGAGCCCCATGTGCTGCCACGTCAGCCCGGCGTCGGTGGACTTGTAGACGCCGTCCCCGAAGTGCGCGCTCCGCTGGCTCGTGTTCTCGCCGGATCCGACCCAGACGACGGCGGAATCCCTGGGATCGAGGACCACGCAGCAGAGGGTGAAGGCGCCCTGTTCGTCGAAGACGGGGGTGAAGGTGATGCCGCGGTTGGTCGTCTTCCAGAGGCCGCCGAAGGCGCTCGCCACGTACCAGACGCTCGGGTCGCGCGGATCGATCGCGACGTCCTGGATTCGCCCGGACACGAGCCCCGGGCCGAGGCCGCGGAGCTCGATGCCGCGGAGCAGGTCGGCCGCGGGCGCGGCGGCGCGGTCCGCCTGGCCCGAAACGAGCGCGGCAGTGGCAACGAGCAGCGCCGCAGCGAAACCGGTGACGGTGAATCTCACGTGCAGCAGTGTGGTGGCGCTGGCTGCCGCCGGCCGCGCCGGCCGGACAGAACGCGGCCGCCCCTAGAATATCGTCGAGATCGACTCCAGCGCGTAGTCGAGCGCGCGAGTCGGCAGGACGCCCAGATACAGGACGGCAATGACCGCCAGCGCCAGCCCCGCCATCGCGGTCGCGGCGACCGGGGGGCGGACCGCGTCGGACCCCTCGGTCATGTACATCATCACCACGATCCGCAGATAGAAGAAGACCGAGATGACGCTGGTCAGCACGCCGATGATGGCGAGCCAGTAATGGCCTTCCTGGACGGCGGCGCTGAAGATGTACCACTTGCCGATGAACCCGGCGGTCGGCGGCAAGCCGCCGAGCGACAGCAGGAAGATCGTCATCAGGCCGGCCAGCCCCGGCCGGGCGCGCCACAGCCCGGCGAAGTCCCGCAGTTCGTCGTGCTGACGCTCCGCGGTGCCGAGCAGCGCGACGATCCCGAGCGCGCCCATGTTGGTCACCGCATACGTCAGCAGATAGAACAGGATGGCCGCCTTGCCGGTGCTGTTGGCGGCGACCAGGCCGAGCAGCAGGTAGCCGGCATGGGCGATGCTCGAATACGCCAGCATCCGCTTGACGTTGGTCTGGACGACGCCGACGACGGTTCCGAGGATCATGGTCAGCGCGGCGACGACCGACAGCATCGGAATCCAGTGGTCCTTGAGGGGCTCGAGCGGCGACAGGAACACGCGCACGAACGCGGCGAAGGCCGCCGCCTTGACCGCCGTCGACATGAAGGCGGTGACGATCGTCGGCGCCCCCTCGTAGGCGTCGGGCGTCCACATGTGGAACGGCACCGCCGAGACCTTGAAGGCGAAGCCGACCGCGAGCAGTCCAACGGCGACGAGCGCCAGGGTCGAAGGCTCGCCCGCCGCCTGCCGCGACAGCACCTCGCCGATCTGCTCGATCCGCGTCGACCCGGACAGCGCGAACGTCAAGGCGATGCCGTAGAGGAAGAACGCGCTCGAAAAGGCGCCGAGCAGGAAATACTTGAACGCCGCCTCGGCGCCCGCCGCGCTGCTCCGCCGGATGCCGGTCAGGACGTAGACCGCGAGCGACAGGATCTCGAGCGCCAGGAACACGACCAGCAGGTCGGTCGCCGCCGCCATCATCATCATCCCGCAAATCGCAAACAGCGTCAGCGCGTAATACTCCCCCGCCGGGATCTGCTCGCGCTCGACGACGTCGGCCGACATCAGCATCGTCAGGATGCCGATCGTGCACAGCACCATGTTGATGAAGAGCGCGAAATTGTCGGAGCGGATGACGCCGAGGCTGCGGGCGTCGCTGTTCCACAGCACCGCCGAGACGATCGCGGCGCCGACCAGGCCGATGATGCCGAGCCAGGCGATCGGCATGTGCTCGCCGGGCTCGCGAAAGGCCTCGGCGACCATGGCGACGATCGCCGCCAGGGCGACGATGACGAGCGGAATCGTTGCGGCGTATGCACTCATGACGGGCTACTCGCTGACCGCGGCCGCGGCGGCGGCGGAATGATCGGGGCCGGGCCGGTCCGCCCGCGGACCGGCAACGGCGGTGCGCGGGACGACGGTGTGGCCCTCGCCGCGGGCGCCGTAATTGCGGCCGGTGATGCGCTCGAGCGTGCGGTTGACCGACGGCTCCATCGGCCGCAGGAACACCCCCGGAAACACGCCCATGACGATGCACATGGCGATCGTCGGGACCATCAGCGCCCATTCGCGGGGGGTGAGGTCCGGCAGCGAGCGGTTCTTCGGATTCGTGATCTCGCCGAAGTTGACGCGCTGGAACATCCACAGCATGTAGACCGCGGACAGGATGACGCCGGTGGCGGCAAATGCCGCCAGCTTGGGGTTCCACAGGAAGGCGCCGATCAGGATCAGGAACTCGCCGACGAAGCCGTTCATCCCGGGCAGCGCGATCGACGCCAGCGTCAGCAGCAGGAAGGCCGCCACCAGCCGCGGCATCACCGCCTTCAGCCCGCCGTACTCGGAAATCAGCCGGGTATGGCGGCGGTCCGAGAGCATCCCGACGATCATGAACAGCCCGCCGGTGCTGACGCCGTGGGCGATCATCTGGTAGACCGCGCCCTGCGCCCCCTGGACGTTCATCGCGCACAGCCCGAGCACGACGAAGCCGAGATGGCTGACGCTCGAGTAGGCGACCAGCTTCTTCAGGTCCGGCTGGACCATCGCGACGAGCGCGCCGTAGATGATGCCGATGACGGCGAGGCCGGCGATCCACGGCGCGAAATACATCGCCGCCCCGGGGAACAGCGGGAACGCGAAGCGGAACAGTCCGTAGGTGCCCATCTTCAGCATCACGCCGGCCAGAATGATCGAGCCGGCGGTCGGCGCCTCGACGTGGGCGTCGGGCAGCCAGGTGTGGAACGGGAACAGCGGAACCTTGATCAGAAAGGCGACGGCGAAGGCGAGGAAGAACCACACCTCGGTATGCCACGGCAGCTGGACGTTGTAGAGGTCCTGGAGGTTGAAGCTCGGCGTTCCGGTCGCCGCCGCGTGCGCGTAGGCAAGGCCGATGATCGCGACGAGCATCAGGACGCTGCCGGCCATCGTGTAGAGGATGAACTTCACCGCGGCATAGACGCGCCGCTCGTAGCCCCAGATGCCGATCAGGAAGTACATCGGGATCAGGACGAAGTCCCAGAAGACGTAGAACAGGAACAGGTCGATCGCCACGAAGACGCCGAGCATCGAGGTCTCGAGGGCGAGAATGAAGAACGAGAACATCTTGACGTTGGCGTGTACCGACTGCCACGACGAGAGCAGCGCCAGCGGCGTCAGGAATCCGGTCAGGACGATCAGGAACAGGCTGATGCCGTCGACGCCGACCAGGTACTGGATGCCGAAGGCCGGGATCCAGGCGTGGCGTTCGACGAACTGGTAGTCGGCGCTGCCCGGATCGAACCGCCACCACAGCAGCAGCGTCGCCAGGAAGGTCGCCAGCGACACCGCCAGCGCCAGCGTCCGGACGACCGGCTCGCGGTCGCGCGCGTCGCCGCGGCCTCCGGCGAGCAGCACGAGGATGGCGCCGACGAGAGGCAGGAAGACTATGACTGAAAGCATGTCGCTACACTGAAAAGAGGCCGTTCGACCCGGGCGTCATCGCCACAGGTAGAACCCCAGAATCACTACCGCGCCGAGAAAAAGCGCCGCCGCATAGGTCCGGACCGATCCGGTCTGGACGCGGCGCAGGCCGCCGCTGCCGGCCCGCACCGCCAGGCCGACGCCGTTGACGGCGCCGTCGACGACGCCGGCGTCCATCCCCTTCCACAGGCCGCCGGTCGAGAACAGTTTGATCGGCTGGACGATGGCGGCGTCGTAGAGCTCGTCGACGTAATACTTGTTGGCGAGCAGGGTGTGGACCCCCGCCAGGCGGCGCGCCATCCGGTCGGCCGCGGGACGGTTGCGCAGCCAGAAATAGGCGGCGATGCCGATGCCGGCGAAAGCGATGCCGATCGAGACGGCCATCAGCAGGATTTCAGTCGAGCGCTCGCCGCCGGCGGCGCCGCCCTCGTGCACCGGCTCGGCTTCCCGCGGAGCGACGGCGGCGGGCTCGGCCTCGGGGCCGCGCCGCGCGGCGCGCGCCGTCTCGGTGACCTCGAAGCTCGGCTCGAGGTAGCCTTCGATGCGGTTCGAGCCGCCGAGGACGTGCGGCACGCCGACGTAACCGGCCAGGACCGAACCAATCGCCAGGATGATGAGCGGAATGGCCATCGCCGGCGGGGCGTCGTGCAGGTGGTGGCCGGCGCCGTGGCCGTGGGCGCCGTGCGCCGCGGCGGCGGGGGCGTGCGCGCCGCGGCTGGCGGCGTGCGCTCCGTGGGCGGCCGGCTCTTCCTCTTCCGGATGCGCCTGCGCCGCCGGCGCGTCGTGACGCCGGCTGCCGTGGAACGCCAGGAAGACCAGCCGGAACATGTAGGTCGCGGTCAGCAGCGCCGTGACGGCGCCGATCCCCCAGAGCAGCAGCCGGTTCGAGTTGTCCGCCGTGAACGTCCGGTAGAGGATTTCGTCCTTGCTGAAAAAGCCCGAGAGCAGCGGCACGCCGGCAATGGCGAGCGCGCCGATCAGGAAGGTCCAGTAGGTGATCGGCAGGTCCTTCTTCAGCCCGCCCATGTTGCGCAGGTCCTGCTCCCCGGCCAGCGCATGAATGACCGCGCCCGAGCCGAGGAACAGCAGCGCCTTGAAGAAGGCATGGGTATAAAGATGGAAGATGCCGGCCGCGTAGGCGCCGACGCCCATCGCCAGGAACATGTAGCCGAGCTGCGACACCGTCGAGTAGGCGAGCACGCGCTTGATGTCGTTCTGGACGAGCCCGATCGTGCCCGCCAGCAGCGCCGTCGCGGCGCCGATGCCCGCCACCACGGCGAGGGTCGTCGGCGCGTGGGAAAAGAGGACGGCGTTGCGACCGATCATGTAGACCCCGGCCGTCACCATCGTCGCGGCGTGAATCAGCGCCGAGACCGGCGTCGGGCCTTCCATCGCGTCCGGCAGCCAGACGTAGAGCGGAATCTGCGCCGACTTGCCGGTGGCGCCGAGAAACAGCAGCAGCGTCGCGACGGTCATCACGCCGAGCGCGCCGTGCTCGACGGCCCGGGCGTCGGCGGCGGCGGCGACCTGCTGGAAGTCGAGCGTGCCGAAGGTGGCGAAGATCAGCAGCATCCCGAGGATGAACCCGAAATCGCCGATGCGGTTGACGATGAAGGCCTTCTTGCCGGCGTCGGCGGCCGACTTCTTCCTGAACCAGAACCCGATCAGCAGGTACGAACAGAGGCCGACGCCCTCCCAGCCGACGAACATCACCGGGAAACTGGCGCCGAGGACGAGGACCAGCATGAACGCCGCAAACAGGTTCAGATAGGAGAAGTAGCGCGCGTACTCGGCGTCGGACTCGTCGTGCATGTAGGCGGTCGAGTAGATGTGAATCAGCGACCCGATGCCGGTGATGACGAGAATCATCACCGCCGACAGATGATCGAGCCGCAGCGAGAACGGCACGCGCAGCGTCCCGGACGACATCCAGGTGAAGAGCACCTGCTCGAAGGCGCCGGCGTCGCTCCTCGCCATGTCGAGGACGCAGGTCAGCGCCACCGCGAACGAGGCGATCATCGCCGCACAGGCGATGCCGCCGGACATCGTTTTCGGCAGCCGGCGGCCGAACGAGGCGTTGACGAGGAAGCCGGCCAACGGGAGGAGCGGAATCAGTAAGAGCATGCCTACCACTTGAGCGACGAGAAGGCGTCGGGGTTGAGCGTCTCGCGGTGCCGGAAGAGCGAAATCACGAGGGCGAGGCCGACGGCGGCCTCGGCGGCGGCGACGGTCATGACGAAGAAGGTGATGATCTGCCCGTCGACCGTGCCGCGATAGCGCCCGACCGCGACGAACGTCAGGTTGACGGCGTTCAGCATGATCTCGATCGACAGCAGGATGGTGATGAAGTTGCGGCGGACGAACACGCCGGCGGTGCCGATCGAGAACAGCACCGCGGAGAGTATCAGGTAGTGGTTGAGCCCGATCATCAGCGTTCCTCCTTCCGGGCAAGGACGACCGCCCCGACCATCGCGACCAGGATCAGGATCGAGGTGGCTTCGAAGGCGAAGGCGTGCCGGGTGAAGAGCGCCACGCCGATGGCGGCGACCGAACTGACCGACGTCGCCGACGGCCCCTGCGCGAACCAGGCCGGACCGAGCCGCGACATCGCCCAGACCAGCTCGACCGCCAGCCCCACCGACAGGATCACCGCGAACCGCATCCCGGTCGGACCGAGCAGCGCCGACACCGACGGCGGCGGCGGATCCTCCTGCGGCACGTTCAGGAGCATGACGACGAACAGGAACAGCACCATGATGGCGCCGGCGTAGATGATGATCTGCGTCACGGCGGTGAACGGCGCGTCGAGCAGCACGTAGAGCGCCGCCAGCGCGCCGAACGACGTGATCAGCAGCATCACGCTGTGCATCGGGTTCCGCTGCGCGACGACGAAGAGGGAGGCGAGCACCGCCACCGCCGCGCCGGTATAAAAGACCGCTACATCCATGTCGTTTTCCGCACTCTCAGCATCCCGGCCGCCGTTTCAGCCAATCCACAGAATCATCGCCGCGGTGACGAACAGGTTGATGACCGACGCCGGCAGGAGGAACTTCCAGCCGAATTCCATCAGCTGGTCGTAGCGATAGCGCGGCAGCGTCCAGCGCATCCAGACGTAGAAGAAGAGAATCAGGAACACCTTGACGAGGAACCAGATCCAGCCGAGCCACGACGGCAGGAACGGACCGAGCCAGCCGCCGAGATAGAGGCTGGTCGCGACCGCCGAGACGGTCACCATGTTCAGCGTACTCCGCGAGGAAGAACATCGCGAAGCTCATCGAGCTGTACTCGGTGTGGTAGCCGGCGACCAGCTCCTGTTCGGCTTCCGGGAAATCGAACGGCGCCCGGTTGGTCTCGGCGACGCCGGCGGTGAGGAAGATCAGGAAGCCGAAGAACTGCGGAATGATGTACCAGCGCGGGATGAACCCGAACCACGTCCCCGACTGCTGGAGCACGATCTCGCGCAGCGACAGCGACCCGGCCATCATGATCACCGCCGCCAGCGCCAGCCCGTAGGACAGCTCGTAGCTGATCATCTGCGCCGACGAGCGCAGCCCGCCGAGCAGCGAATATTTGCTGTTCGACGCCCAGCCGGCGAGGACGAT
Organism: uncultured Acidobacteriota bacterium; assembly: GCA_963750475.1. Taxonomy (GTDB): domain Bacteria; phylum Acidobacteriota; class Vicinamibacteria; order Vicinamibacterales; family 2-12-FULL-66-21; genus JALZOC01. The sequence continues at coordinate 1,828,306 of CAVVQQ010000002.1, read as the reverse complement.
GCCGTAGATGCCCATCGAGGTGATCGCGAAGACGACCAGCACGGCGACGTTGACGTCGGTGATCTGCAGCGGAATCGGCTGGTCGAGCAGGCCGAACAGCGTCGTCTCGGTGCCGAACGGCACCACCGAGAAGGCGGCAAACGCGGCCGTCGTCGAGACCAGCGGCGCGAGCGCGAACAGGAACGCATCGGCCGCCTTCGGCCGCAGCTGCTCCTTGAAGAGCAGCTTGATGACGTCGGCGAACGGCTGCAGCGCCCCTTCGAAGCCGACCCGGTTCGGGCCGCTGCGGTCCTGGATGTAGGCGCAGACCTTGCGCTCCAGCCAGACCATGAAGGCCGCCGACAGCACCAGCATGTTGAAGACGACGAAGATCAGCCCGAGCTGGGCGAGGACTGGCGGCGACGGCAGGTAGCTCAACATCAGTGCGCTCCCACCGGCGTCTTCGCGGACCGCCAGTCGGCCGGCAAGGTGCAGCGCCCTTCGCGGACGTGGGCTTCGAACTCGGCCCGGAAGTGCTTCACCGTGGTCAGCGCCGGCGTCGCCGCCGCGTCGCCGAACGCACAGAGCGTCTTGCCGGCGATGTTGTTGCCGACGCTGACGAGCAGGTCGATGTCGCGCATCTCCCCTTCGCCGTGCTCGATCCGGGTCAGGATCTTGAGCAGCCAGTCCCCGCCTTCGCGGCACGGCGTGCATTTGCCGCAGGACTCGTGCTTGTAGAAATGGAGCAGGTTGCGCGCCACCCAGACCATGCAGGTGGTCTCGTCCATGACGATGATGCCGGCCGAGCCGAGCATCGAGCCGGCCTTGGCGACGTCGTCGAAGCTGGCCGGGATGTCGAGCTGATCGGGAAGCAGGATCGGCACCGAGGAGCCGCCGGGAATGACCGCCTTCAGCGTATGGCCGTCGCGCATCCCGCCGGCGTGCTCGAAGATCAGCTCGCGCAGCGTCGTCTTCATCGTCGCCTCGAAGACGCCCGGATTCCTGACGTGGCCGCTGACGCAGAACAGCTTCGGGCCGCCGTTCTTCTCGGGGCCGAGCGAGGTGAACCAGTCGGCGCCGCGGGTCAGGATTGCCGGCAGATTGCAGAGCGTCTCGACGTTGTTGACCGCGGTCGGCGCGTTGTAGAGCCCGGCGACCGCCGGGAACGGCGGCTTGATCCGCGGCTGGGCGCGCTTGCCCTCGAGCGATTCGATGAGCGCCGTCTCCTCGCCCGCCTCGTAGGCGCCGGCGCCGCGATGAATCACGATGTCGCAGTCGAAGCCGGAGCCGAGGATGTTCTTGCCGACGTAGCCCTGCGCGTAGGCCTTGGCGAGCTCCGCCTCGAGGACCTTCTGGACGTGGTAGAACTCGCCGCGGATGTAGATGTAGGCGACCTTGGCGCCGATCGCCCAGCAGCCAATCAGGCAGCCTTCGAAGAGCAGGTGCGGATTGCGCTCCATCAGGAGGTGATCCTTGAAAGTCCCCGGCTCGCTCTCGTCGGCGTTGCAGCAGATGTACTTGGGCTTGGGCGTGTCCTTGAGGACGAACTGCCACTTGAGGCCGGTCGGGAAGCCGGCGCCGCCGCGGCCGCGCAGGCCCGACGCCTTGACCTGCTCGATGACATCGCCGGGCGCCATGGCGAGCGCCTTCTTCAGCCCGTCATACCCCTCGTGCTTGAGGAAGAAGTCGAGCGTGTAGCTGTCGCGCTCGCGGACGTACTTGGTGAGGATGGGTTCCATATGGTTACCGGCGCCGGACGACGTGGTCATTTCTCCAGCTTCAGGTGACAGCCGTTGAGCGCCGCCGCGCCCCTGGCGCGCAGATCGTCGACGAGCCGGCCGGCATCTTCGGGGCGGAGGCGCTCGTGCCAGTGCTCGTTGTTGACCATCACGATCGGCGCGCGATCGCAGGCGCCGAGGCACTCGAACTCGAGCAGCGTGAACATCCCGGAGGCATCCGTCTCCCCGACCTTGAGACCGAGCTTCTCCGACAGCGCCTCGGTGACGCGCTCGGCGCCGGCCAGGGCGCACGACAGCGTCCGGCAGACCTGCAGCACGTAGCGGCCGACGCGCTGGCGGAAGAACATCACGTAATAGGTGGCGACGTCCTCGACTTCGGCGGGAGTCATCTCGAGGATGCCGGCGACCTGGCGCATCCCCGACGCCGTCAGGTAGCCCTCCTGCTCCTGCACCAGGTAGAGCGCCGCGAGGACCGCCGAACGCTTGCGGTCGGCCGGATACTTCGTGAGCAGCTCGTCGAGCGCCGCGCGGCGCTCCGGGGTGAACGCGAACGTCCCCCCTTCGTCGAGCCGGGCGCGCTCCGACTGATGGAAGTGCTCGCGGTCGTAGACCATCAACGGGTGGAAACTCATCGGTCGACGTCTCCCATGACGACGTCAGTCGAGCCGATGACGGCGATGACGTCGGCAATCATGCCGCCGATAATCGCCTTCGGCAGCGCCTGACACGCGTAAAACGACGGCGCGCGCAGCTTGATGCGATACGGCCGGTTGCCGCCGTCCGAGACGATGGAGAAGCCGTGCTCGCCGCGCGGTCCCTCGATCGGCACGTACGACTCGCCGGCCGGCACGGTGAAGCCCTGCGAATAAATCAGGAAGTGCTGGATCAGCCCCTCCATCTCCGTATAGACCTTGTCCTTCGGCGGCGGGACGATGCGGTAGTCCTGGATGTCGTAGACGCCGCGCGGGCTGATGCGCTCGAGCGCCTGCAGGGCGATGCGGGTGCTCTGGCGCATCTCCTCGACCCGGACGAGATACCGGTCGTAGACGTCGCCGGCGGTGCCGGTCGGCACCGAGAAGTCGTAGCTCTCGTAGCCCAGGTACGGGAACACGCGGCGGACGTCGTACGGCACCCCGGCGGCGCGCGCCATCGGTCCGACCAGTCCATAGCCAATCGCGGTGTCCTTGTCGATGATGCCGACGTCCCGCGTCCGCTTGAGCCAGATCTGGTTCTGGGTCAGCAGGTCTTCGTACTCGTTCAGCTTCGACGGAAACGCGTCGAGGAAGGAGCGGACCGCCCCGTGAAAGCCGGTCGGCAGGTCCTCGCGCAGGCCGCCGATGCGGAGGTAGCTCGGGAACATCCGGAAGCCGGCCAGCATCTCGTTGATGTTGAGCAGCAGCTCCCGCTCCCGGAAGCAGTACATCATCACCGAGACCGCTCCGATCTCGAGCCCGTGGGTGCCGAGCCAGACCAGGTGGCTGGTGATGCGCTGCAGCTCGGCGATCAGGACCCGGATGTCGCGGACCCGCTGCGGCATCTCGACGCCGAGCAGCCGCTCGACCGACAGGCAGAAGGCGAGGCTGTTCGACTGCGCGCCGAGATAGTCCATCCGCTCGACGAGCGGAATGACCTGCTGCCACTTCTTCTGCTCGGCGGTCTTCTCGATGCCGGTGTGAAGGAAGCCGACCGTGGTGTCGGCGCCGATGACGGTCTCGCCCGAGAGCTCCAGCACGATCCGCAGCACGCCGTGCGTGCTCGGGTGCTGCGGTCCCATGTTGACCGTCATCGTCTCGCTGCGCAGTTCAGTAGTGGACATGAGATTCAGCTTCCCGCTTCCAGCTTCCCGCTCCCAGCTTCCCGCTCCCAGCATCCCGCTTCCAGGTTCCCGCTCTCCGCTGCCCGCTCGCGCGGTCTGTTCCCCGGAGCCATCCGACCCGATCGCTATCCCTCAATCAACGCGCAGATCGCGTGAATCACCGTCATGTGCACTTCCTGGACCCGGGCGGTCGACGGCTCGGGCACGTTGACGTGGATCCGCGCCGCCGCGCCGAGCGCCCCGCCGTCGCGGCCGGTCAGCGCGATCGTGTCGAGGCCGGCGGCGGCCGCCGCCTCGATACCGCGCCGGACGTTGGCCGACTCGCCGCTGGTCGAAATCCCGAGCGCGACGTCGCCGCGGCGGCCGAGCGCCTCGATCTGCCGCGCGAAGACCCGCTCGAACCCGAAATCATTGGCCGCCGCCGTCAGCACGCTGGTGTCGGTCGACAGCGCCAGCGCCGGGAACGCCTTGCGCTCGCGTTCGAAGCGGACGACGAGCTCGGTCGCGAAGTGCTGGGCATCGGCGGCGCTGCCGCCGTTGCCGAAAATCAGCAGCTTGCCGCCGGCCGCGATCGCCGTCCGGATCGCTGCTGCCGCCGCCACGATCGCGCCGTGCTCGCGCTCGCCCATCCGCTGGTGGGCCGCTACCGCCGACTCGAACACCCGCCGGACAACGGCGAGGTCCTCATCCGGTGGCCGCGGCGCCGTCACATCCGCCCTGGGCATACCGGCCTGCCTGGCGCGATCAATCGTTCCGGGCGCGATCGCGCGTCGCCTCGATCTGGGCCACGAACTGGTCCTGCGTCACCTGCAGCGGCTCGTAGGTCTTGACCGGCATCTTGATCTGGACCGGATAGTCCTTCCGCAGCGGGTGGCCTTCCCAGTCGTCCGGCATCAGGATCCGCCGCAGGTCGGCATTGCCGCTGAAGTGGATGCCGAAGAGGTCGTAGGCTTCGCGCTCCGACCAGCCCGCCGCCGGCCAGACGCCGGAGACCGACGGGACCGGCGCGTCCGGTCCGCCCGAGGTACGGACCTTCAGCCGCAGGCGCTGCGCCGTCTGCCCGAACCCGGCCACGCCGAGGCTGGCCAGCAGGTAGACGATTTCGAAGCGCGGCTGGCGCGGGAGGTAATCGACCGGGAGCAGATCCGCGAGAAAGGCGAATCGCAGCTCGGGCGTGTCCCGGAGCGCGAACGCCGCCGCGACCAGATGCTCGGCAGGCACATAGAGGGTCGTCATGCCGTCGCCCGCCTCGACGCGCTCGAACGAGGCGCCGGGGACGGCACGCGACAAGATGTCGAGAAGAGCGGCCGGATCACTCACACGAAAACCTTCGTCCTGTCGATTTTCTTCTGCAGCTGGACGATGCCGTAGATGAGCGACTCGGGGCGCGGCGGGCAGCCGGGCACGAAGACGTCCACCGGCACCACCTGATCGACACCCTGCACGATCGCGTAATTGTCGAAGACGCCGCCGACCGAGGCGCAGGCGCCCATCGAAATCACGTACTTCGGCTCCGGCATCTGGTCGTAGATCCGGCGCAGCACCGGCGCCATCTTGCGCGACAGCCGGCCGGCGACAATCATCAGGTCGGACTGGCGCGGCGAGCCGCGGAAGACCTCGGCGCCGAAGCGGGCGATGTCGTAGCGCGAGGCGCTCATCGCCATCATTTCGATGGCGCAGCACGCCAGCCCGAACGTCACCGGCCAGATGGACGAGCGCCGCGCCCAGTTGACCATCTTGTCAACCGTCGTCAGCAGCACGGGAATTTCCGGATCGTAGTCAGACATGATTGAGTTCAGCCCTGGTTACCGCTGCCGCGCGTATCGCCATCCGGGCTAGGCGCCCCGGTGACCCCAGTCGAGCACGCCCTTCCGCCAGACGTAGACGTAGCCGGCCAGCATGATCAGGAAGAACAGCACGAGCTGGATGAGCCCCGGCCAGCCGAGCTGGCGCAGCGCCATGGAGAAGGGATAGAGGAACGCCACCTCGATGTCGAAGAGCAGGAAAATCATCGCCACCAGGTAGAACTTGACGGGATGGCGGTCGCGGGCGTCGCCGACCGGCGGCATCCCGCACTCGTACGGCGCCAGCTTCTCGGGCGTCGGCTTCCGGGGAGCGAGAAGATGCGCGCCCAGGACGTTGACGGCGCCGAAACCGGCGCCGAGAACGAGCATCAGAAGGATCGGAACCCAGCCGTGCATGTCGTCCGTCTACTCCGCTTGTGAATCTTTTCTCAAGACCCGGCCGGACGATACCGCCGTCCGCATGCAGGAGACGCGCCGTGCCTTGCGTCCTCCTCCAGGCCCGCCGTAACTCACGAATGCTATCACAACCCGCACGGCCGACTCGCGGCGCGCGGGGGCGCCGGGTGCCGGGCGAACGTCTCTCAGAATAGGGTGTCAGAATAGGGCCCATGCGACTCGCGTGGTTCAGTCCGATGCCGCCGGCCCCCTCGGGCATCGCGGCCTGCAGCGCGCAGGTCGTCGCGGCACTCGAGGATGAACACCGGATTGATGTCTTCGTGGACGAGCCGGTGGCGAGGCTGGCCGCGGCCGGTGCCGCCGGCGGCCCCTGGCGCTCGGCGCACGAGTTCCCGTGGCGCCGTCGCGCCGAGCCTGTACGATCTCACCGTCTTCCAGGTCGGCAATTCCTCTCACCATGATTTCCTCTGGCCCTACCTCTTCAGGTATCCCGGCCTCGCGGTCCTCCACGACGCGCACCTGCACCACGCGCGCGCGGCATCGCTGCTGCGCACCAGGCGGGACGACGACTATCGCGCCGAGTTCAGCGCCAACCATCCGGAGGCCGCGGCTGACCTGGCCGAGCTTGCCGTATCGGGATTCGACAACCACCTCTATTACAACTGGCCGATGCGCCGGCTCGTCGTCGAAGCGTCGCGGATGACGGTGGTCCACGCCGCTGCGCTCGCGGCCGACCTGAGCCGGGAAACGCCGGGCGCTCGCATCGAGAGCATTCGACTGGGTCATGGCGAGACGCTGACCGAGGCGGAGGCCGCCGCCGCACGGCAGCAGATGCGGCAGCGCTACGACCTGCCCGCCGACGCGCTCGTCTTTGGCGTGTTCGGCGGCCTGACGCCGGACAAGCGCATCGCCGAGATTCTCTCCGCTTTCGCCGCCATCCTGCCCTACGCGCCGGACGCGCATCTGCTGCTCGCCGGCGCCGCGGCGGCCCACTACGACGTCGCCGCTGACGTCCGGCGGCGCGGCCTCGACGCGCGGGTCCGGCTGACCGGCTATCTGGAGACCGAGCGCGATCTGACCATGTGCATCGCGGCCAGCGATGCGGCGCTCAACCTGCGCTGGCCAACGGCGCGGGAGGTCTCCGGCCCCTGGCTGCGGGCTCTGGCCGCCGGCCGCCCCACCGTCGTCATCGACCTCGCGCATCTCGCCGACGTGCCGTCGCTCGATCCGCGCAGCTGGACGCTGAACGGCGGCGGCGACCGGTCGGCGGCCGTGACGATCGCGATCGACATCATGGACGAGGCCCATTCCCTGCGCCTCGCCATGCGCCGTCTGGCGGCGGACCCGGAAATGCGGCGGACCCTCGGGGCCGCGGGCCGCGCCTGGTGGCAGCGCGAACACGCGCCGGCGCGGATGATTGAGGATTACCGACGGGTCCTGGCCGCGGCGCCTTCCCTCCCCGTCCCGGCACCGCGGCTGCCGCCGCATCTCGTCGACGACGGTGCGGCGCGGCTGCGGAGCCTGCTCGACGGTCTGGGTGTTCCCGATCCGCTGGCGGCGCTCGTCCCCGCTGCCGGGCGCGTCGGCAGCGGCCGGTCAGCGGCCGAAGAACAGTGAGTGGGCGACGCGCGCCTGAGGCCTCAGCGCTGGAGTAGACTTTGACGATACGACTGAACGGAGACCGGTTCGAGCTGGCCGGTCCGCTGACGATTGCGGCGTTACTCGCACAGCTGAAGATTGACGGACGCCTCGTCGCGGTCGAGCACAATGTCGAGGTCGTCAAGCGGGCGCGCTACGACACGACCGTCGTGAACGAGGGGGACGAGGTCGAAATCGTCAACTTCGTCGGGGGAGGGTAGCGCCGCTGGCCGGGAAGAAGACCATGCATTCTGATCCACTCGTCATCGCCGGCCGCACGTTCGGGTCGCGGCTCGTCGTCGGCACCGGCAAGTATCCGTCGCACGCGGTGATGGCGGACGCGCATCGGGCGTCGGGGGCCGACATGGTCACCGTCGCGGTCCGCCGCGTCAACCTGAGCGATCGGACGAAGGAATCGCTGCTCGATTACATCGATCGCGAGCGGATCTTCATCCTGCCGAACACGGCCGGGTGCTACACCGCCGAGGAGGCGGTGCGGACGGCGCGGCTCGGCCGCGAGGTCGGGCTGTCGAACTGGGTCAAGCTCGAGGTGATCGGCGACGAGCAGTCGCTCTTTCCCGACAACATCGGCCTGCTCGAAGCGACGCGCATTCTGGTCCGCGAGGGGTTCGTCGTGCTGCCCTACACCAGCGACGACCCGGTGATCTGCCGCAAGCTCGAGGAGGCCGGCGCCGCAGCCGTGATGCCGCTCGGCGCGCCGATCGGCTCCGGTCTCGGCATCCAGAACCCGAACAACATCCGGATCATCAAGGCGCAGGCGGGCGTCCCGGTGATCGTCGATGCCGGCGTCGGCACCGCGTCCGACGCCGCGATCGCGATGGAGCTCGGTGCGGACGGCGTCCTCATGAATACCGCGATTGCGCTGGCGACCGATCCGGTGGCGATGGCGGGCGCGATGAAGCTCGGGGTCGAGGCGGGCCGGCTGGCCTACCGCGCGGGACGCATCCCGATGCGCAGTTACGCCTCGCCGAGCAGCCCCACCACCGGCCTGGTGACCTCCCGCCCCTAGGGGGACACTCATCTTTAGCGTAACTTGTTGATTCTGAAGGGGAGATTGACGTGAAGCCGCTGATCGCCCATCGCCCCGCCGCCCCCGGCGCAGTTGCCGCCTGACCAGATGTCCGACGCGACGCAGCCATCGCTCCAGACGGCGCTCGAGGCCCTCCGCAAGGACCGCGACGCCGCCGACGCCCGCTACAACGAGGCGCTGACCGCGCTCGACCGATCGCTCGGTCCGCCGGCGGTCCTGCCGGCGCCGGCACCCGGCCTCGACGACCGGCAGATTGCGCCGCTCAACGATGCGTGGCAGATTCTGCCGGCTGAACCGCGGGCGGGCGGGCTGAAGGGACGGCTGGCGGGCTTCGTCTGGGGCATTGTCGCGCCGTACCTCCAGCGTCAGCTGACCTTCAACTCGCTGCTCGTCGATCACGTCAACCGCACCGCCGCGGCGCAGCGCGAAGCCTGGCGCGCCGCCGACGCCCTCGTCGCGGTGCAGCGCGACCAGTTCGCGGCGACCGCTGAATTCCAGTCGCGGCTGATGCTCCTGCTCCAGCAGGTGACGGCCTACGTCGACACCAGGGATCGCGACACCGGCGGCGCCGCCCTGGTCCTCAACGCCGCGCTCAGCGGTCTGGCGGAAAACATCGCCAAGCGCCTCGAGTCGCTGGACGCGCGGGAAGCGCGCTACGCGTCGGGCGCACGGTCGATGCAGTCGGCCGTCGAGGAGCTCCGGGCGTCGCTCGGCACCCTGCAGCACGGCTTTTCCGCGATCAAGCGCGCCGTCGAACAGCAGCAGCCGCCGCGCGGCGACGCGCCGCCGGCCTCAGCGGCCGCTGCCGCGCCGGTCGCCGCCGCGCCGGGCGATGCCTTTGCTGCGGAGCTCGACGCCTACAAGTACGTCGGCTTCGAGGATCAATTCCGGGGCTCGCGCGACGTCATCCGGGCGCGTCTGGAATCGTACCTGCCGCTGTTCGAAGGCCGGACCGATGTGCTCGACATCGGCTGCGGCCGCGGCGAGTTCCTCGACCTCCTGGCGGCGCACGCCATTCCGGCGCGCGGACTCGATCTCAATCACGAAATGGCCCAGAGCTGTCGCGCGCGCGGTCTGGACGTCGCCCAGGGGGACGCCGTCAGCTATCTGACCGGCCTGCCTGACGCGTCGCTCGGCGGCCTCTTCGCCGCGCAGGTCGTCGAGCACCTCGACCCGCCGTACCTGCTCCGCCTGCTCGAGCTCGCCGCCCACAAGCTGCGTCCCGGCGGGCGGCTCGTCCTCGAAACGCTCAACCCCGCCTGCTGGGTAGCCTTCTTCGAGAGTTACATCAGGGACATCACCCACGTCTGGCCGCTCCACCCCGACACGCTCAAGTATCTCGTCCTCGCCAGCGGCTTCACGCAGGCGGCGATCGAATACCGCTCGCCCGTCCCGGTCGAGGACCGGCTGCAGCCGGTCGCGATCCCGGCCGGTGCGGACGCCGTCGTGACCGAGCTCGTCGAGGCGTTCAACGGCAACGTGGAGAAGCTGAACGCGCGCATGTTCACGTTCCTGGACTATGCCCTCGTGGCGGAGCGCTAGGCCGCTGCCGGGCCGACGGGCGGACGTCGTCACCGCCGCGATTGTCGGCGCGGCCTTCGCCTGCCGGCTGCCGTCGATGACCGAACCGATTGGCGTCGACCAGGGCATCTTCCTGACCACGGGCTGGGGCATGACCCGCGGCCTCGCCCTCTACCGCGACGTCTGGGACCAGAAGCCGCCCGGCATTCACCTCACCTACGCGGCCGCCATCGCGGTCGCCGGTACCCACCCGTCACTGGTCTTCTGGCTGGACTTTCTCGCGGCGGTCGCGACCTGCGGGTTCATCTACGCCATCCTGCGCCGCACCAGTACACCGCTGGCCGCCCGCGCCGCCGCCATCGTCTATGCCACGCTGCTGCTGCCGGCGGCCCGGTATGGCTACGGCGGATTCCTCGAGCGCGCCGTACCCGAGTGCTTCATCGCGGTGCTGGCGGCGGCGGCGTGGTGGGTGCTGACGCGCTCGCGCAGCGCACCGGAGACGCCGCGGCTCGCCGCCGCGGCCGCCCTCATCGGCGTGGCCGCGCTCTACAAGCCGACCGCCCTGGTTTACTTTCCCGCTGTCGTCGTCTGGGTGTCGACGACGCGGCGCGGACTCCGGTGGCAGAGCGTCGCGATCGGCGCAGCCGCGCTGCTCGTCCCGGCCGGGGCGGCCGGGCTCTGGCTGCTCGCGGCCGGCAGCCTGACCGACGCGTGGATTGCGGTGGTCGAGTACAACCGCGCCTACGTGGCGCTGGGATCCGGCCTCCTGGTGCTGCTCGATCGCCTGGCGCACGAGGGGTGGCGCCTGACCAAGACCGATCCGCTCTGGACGCTTGGCGTGATCGGCGCAGTCGTCGGCGCCGCCGACCTGCTCCGCCGCCGCCCGGCGCCGGCGGCGTGGCTCGGGATCTGCTGGGTCGTCGCCGCGGTCATTGCCGCAGGCGCCAATGGCATCCGGATGTACAGCACCTACTTCATCCCGCCGGGGGCTCCGCTGGCGCTCCTCGCCGGCTGGCTGTTCAACCGGATCGCCGGGGATCCGCGGCCGCGCCGGCGCGCCGCACTCGCGGCGGCGGCCATCGCGCTGGCACTGGCCGTCGCGATCCGCAGCCACTATCCGGACCGAGCGTGGAGCATCCTCGTTGCCGACTACCGCGCCGGCAGCGTTTCGGGAGACGAACGATTCCTCTACCTCGAGCGCTTTGGCGGCTATCGGACCGGACGCGGCTACTCGGCGCGGGCGAACGCCGAACTGGCGGCCTATCTCGCGCAGCACAGCCCGCCCGAGTCGCGCGTCTACATCTTCGGCATGGCGCCAGCGGTCTACTTCCTGTCGCAACGCCTTCCGGCAAACCGCTTCATCTGGACGTATCCCGGCGTCATCGACATCGTGCACCGCCCCGAGTTCACGCCTGAGACCCTGGCGGCGAATCTGGCGCGCAGTGCGCCTGCCTACATCGTCCTCGAGCGCAACAATCGGGACAGCCTGACCGGCTGGCGCAGCGAAGTGGAATTCGCATCCCCGGCCATGTTGCGCGTGCTGGCCGACTACGAGCACGAAGTCGATATCGAGGACTTCATGCTGTACCGCCGCAGGCCGGGAAGTCCGTCGTGACCCCCGCCGTCGACGGCGACCGTGCCGGAAACCCCGGGACGCGCACGCTTGCCTCGGGGCTGACGAGCGCCGCGTTTGCGCTGCTGGCGGCGCTGCTGGCGCTGATTCTCGCCAGCCTGTTCCGCATCGACTTCGTGCCGTGGCCGATTCCCTTCGCCCTGGCGGCATTCGCCGTGTTCGCGGCGTGGCGTCTCGATCAGGCGCTCCTCGTCGTCGCCGCGGTGACGCCACTGGCCAGCTACATCGGCCACCGCTGGAGCTACCAGGTGGCGTGGGCCGAGGCCGTCGTCGTCGCGTTCGCCGCCGGCTGGGCGGTGCGACGCCTCAGGGCGCGCCGCGAGCCGCCGATCGCGGCGTGGCTGCTGCTGCCCACGGGGATCTTTGCGCTGATCGTGGCCGCTTCGGTGGGCGTCGAGCTGTCCGTGGAACAGATGCGGCTGGGGACGACGGGGATCGCCGGTCGTCTGTGGCGGTACTTCTCGCTCGAGTATTTCGTCAGCGGACCCGATCAGTACTTGCACGCCGGCGCCGCGCTTCTCCAGGGGCTGCTGCTGTTGTCGGTCGCGGCGCGGGCCGCGGCCGCCGACGCCGCCGCCGCCGGGCGGATGGCGCGTGTGCTGGCCGCCTCGACCGCCATCGCAGCGCTCCTCAACCTGGAGGCGCTCGTCGACAGCGCCCGGCGCTCGGCGCCGTTCTGGACGATGCTCGCGCAGCACATCCGGACGACGCGCATCAACGTGCACTACGGAGACGTCAACGCGGCCGGGTCGCATTTCGCCATGGTGCTGTTCGTCGCGGCGGGCCTGGCCTGCGGCCGCCGCGGCAAGGGCTGGCTTGCCGCGGTGGCGGCGCTGGCGCTGGGCCTGTGGATGTCCGGGTCGCGCGCGGCGCTCTTCGCCTGCCCGGTGGCGGTGGCGATCGGCGCCGCCCTGACGGCCCAGGCGCGCGGCGGACGGCGCACCAGGATTGCCGCCGCGGTCGCGGCGACGGGCCTTGCGGCCGCGGCCGTTCTGCTGCTTGCCTACGCGCCGATCCGCGCCAACCAGACCTCGTCCTCGATCGCGGCGCTGGTCCGGGTGGAGATGGCCCGCGCGACATTGAAGATGGTCGAACAGCACCCGGCGTTCGGCATCGGCATGGGGCAGTTCTACCAGCGCTCCGGGGAATACAGCTCCCCGGCGCTGGTGGCGGCGTTTCCGCGCGCCGTCCACGAGAACGCGCACAACAACTTCCTGCAGATCCTCGCCGAAACCGGCCTGACGGGATTCGCGGTCTTCGTGTGGCTGCTGGCGGCCGCGATGTATGCCGGATGGACCCACGCCCGCCGCTCGGATGGGATGATGGCATGGGGATGCCTGACGGGGCTGGCCGCCTTCCTTCTGACCTGGCTTGCCGGCCATCCGCTGCTGACCCGCGAGCCCGCCTACGCGTTCTGGATGCTGCTCGGCACGGCCGCAGGACCCGCTGTCATTGTCGTCAGTTCCACTCCCTCCCGCGCCCGCTGGTCACGCCAGGCGATCCTCGCGGCCGCCGTCGTGCTCGCCGTCTCATGGCCGTTCCGGGCCATCTCCGCCAGGGCGCAGGCCGATTCCGAGCACCTCGGCATCGGCCTCTCGCCGCATTGGGAGACGGCGGACGACGGCGTGAGGTATCGATCCGCGGTCAACGCGGCGTCGATTTTCGTGCCGGCCGAGACCGGGTTCCGCTTCCAGGTCCGGGCGCTGTCGCCGATGACCGAGCGGCTCGAGCTCAGGCTCGGCGGCCGCCTCGCCGACATCGTAGCGCTGCCCCCGGGCCGCTGGACGACGGTCACGATGGCGCCGCGGAACGATCGGACCGAGTCCCGCTACACTGTCGTCGAAGTGCGGCTGGTCGAACCGGACGCGAGAACCGTGACGCTGTGGATCGCCAAGGTCGAGCCGCTCGGCCCGTGATGCCCGTCGGGCGGCACCGCGGAGAGCCGGGGAGTCATCGCCGCGCCGCCTTCTCCCGCCGCTTCCGCGTCACCCAGCCCCGCTCCATCATCGACTCGAGCGCCGCCGGCTCGACGATCGACGATCGCTGCACGGCACGCCGGTCCGCGAGCACTGCGGGCAGCTCCCAGAGCGCGGCCAGCTTTCCGCGGAGCGCGGGCAGGAAGCGCCCTCTTCGGGCGTAGTGCAGGAGGCCGGCGGTCGAGTAGATCGCATGCGGGATCGCGGTCCGCAGCAGGAGCGGCAGCGGCGAGTTCTTGATCCACGTCCATTCGAGATTGCGCTGTCCATGGAACACGGCGGCGGGGCTGGCGACGCCGAGCGTCGCGCTGCCGGCGTGGCGGACGACGGCCTCGGCCGCATACCAGCACCGCTGCCCGATCAGCCGCGCCCGGTAGGACAGGTCGACGTCCTCGTAGACCATGAAGAACCGCTCGTCGAATCCGCCGAGTGCCTCGTAGATGTCGCGGCGCACCATGAATGCGCCGCCGCAGGCGCCGAACACCTCGCGCGAGACGAGCGCCTGCTGCGCGGGGCCGCCGTAGCCGTGCTTGAACGCGCCGCCGGCCCGCAGGTAGCCATCGCCGGCGCTGTCGACGACCGACGGGTCGTCCAGGAACACCAGCCGGGACGTCGCCAGCGCGTAGGCCGGACGGGTGACGAGGGACTGATGCAGGCTGGCGAGCCAGTCCGGCTCGGGTTCGGTGTCGTTGTTGAGGAACGCCAGCAGCTCGCCGCGAGCCGCCCGGGCGCCGACGTTGTTGCCGGCCGCGAAGCCGTAGTTGCCGCCGGTTTCGATCAGCCGCACGGCCTCGAATGGGCCGGCCGCGCCCTGGGCGTGTTCGAGGGCATAGGCCCTGAGTGTCTCCGCCGAACCATCGGTCGAGCCATTGTCAACGACGACGACCTCGAAGGGGGGCGCGCCGCGCTGCGCGGCGAGCGCATCCAGGCAGCCACCGAGCCAGCGGCGGCCGTTGTAGTTCAAGACGATGACGGAGACGAGCGCCGGGCACACTGCGCTATGTTATGCCGGACCGCAGGTGAGTCTCGACCCAGACGCGCGTGCGCGTCGCCGTGGTCGCCGGCGAGCGCTCGAGAAACGCCGCGATGTCGCCCGGCTCATCGACATCGCGCCAGGGATCGAGCAGCACGAACGGCACCTGGTCCGCCCGCGCCGCCGCGATCGTCTCCTCCAGCACCCGCCGGCTGCTCCACTCGATCCCCGCAAACAGAGTGGGATGCGGCGTGCGCATGCCGATCAGATAGTAGCCGCCGTCTTCCGCGGGCCCGAGCACGACCCGGTCGGAGTCGCCGTCGAGCATGTCGAACGCCTGCGCGATCAGCCGCGTTGGCAGATCGGGCAAATCCGAACCGATGACCACCACCGATCCGGCGCCGAGCCGGAAGGCATCCTCGAAGACGTGCCGCAGCCGCTCGCCGAGGTCGCCGCCGTGCTGCGCGATGACGTCGATCGCCGGGCCGGCGATCGCGCGCAGGCGTTCCGCCGCGGCGGCCGGCTCGCAGGCGACGATCTTCTGCGCCGGCTCCGCCGCCGACCGCACGACGTCGAGCGTGTCGTCGAAGAGGCGCTGCCGTAAATCGTCGAGGGCCGCGTCCGGCGCCAGCCCGGCGAGCCGCGTCTTGCCGCCGAGCCAGGGCGCCCGCGCCATCATCACGATGGCGCGCGATGGCCGCCGCAGATAGCGCTGCGCGAGGC
Source organism: uncultured Acidobacteriota bacterium (assembly GCA_963750475.1). Taxonomy (GTDB): domain Bacteria; phylum Acidobacteriota; class Vicinamibacteria; order Vicinamibacterales; family 2-12-FULL-66-21; genus JALZOC01. The sequence continues at coordinate 1,813,056 of CAVVQQ010000002.1, read as the reverse complement.
GGGCCGGCGAAGCGCCGAGCAGGAACCGTACGGTCAGCAGGATGTTGCCGAGACTCCGGCGCAGCCAGCCGTCGCGTTCCCAGCGGCGCGCCGAGGTGACGACCGGCGACGCGGCGACGAAGAGCCGTCCGGCCGACGCCAGACGACGAACGAAGTCGACGTCTTCCATCAGCGGCCAGTCGCGATAGCCGCCAAGCGCGTCGAACACGTCACGCCTGACGAAGATGGCCTGGTCGCCGTACGGCAGCCCGAACAGGGCGACGCGGGCACGGACGCCCCACTCGATGAGCCGCGCTCGCCAGTCGCGGCTGTCGAGCACCAGACGGAACGCTCCGCCGACGACGCCTGGTTTGTTTTCCGCCTGGCGCACGACGTCGACCCAGTCCGGCGGCAATTTCGAGTCGGCGTGCAGGAAGACCAGCCAGGCACCGCGCGCAGCCGCGGCGCCGGCATTCATCTGGGCACCCCGCCCGCGCGGTCCGTCCGCGCAGCGCACATCCGGCCGCACCGCCCGGATCGCGGCGACGTCATCGCTCTCTCCCCACACCGGGGCGACGACGATCTCGATATCAGGATGAGGAAGCAGTGCGCGCAGCGCCTGCGCGAGGGCGCCGGCATCGCGCCAGACGGGAATGACGACGCTGGCGAACGGGGTGTCAGGCGGCCGGTCCATCGGACCCGGCGGGTGCGGGAAGCGGCGCCGCCGTGAACGGGAGCGCCAGGACGCGGCCGAGCGAGACGGCCTCCACGTCCAGATAGCCGGGGATGCCGACCGTGACGGCGGCGGCGATCGAGTCCGCCCGGAACGTCCCGTGAAGACGATCCCACAGCGCGAAGCCGCTGGAGAAGTTCGTCTGCAGCTCGGCCGGATTGACCGAGTGATGAATCGCGTGCATCCGCGGCGTCGCGACAATCCAGGAGAGCCACCGCTCGGTGCGCTCCGACAACTGCGAGTTCGAGTGATGGAACAGCACGCAGGCGATCGTCATCCCCTGCCAGGCGGCCAGGGCTCCCGGCGTGGCGCCAATCATCACGACCTGCGCGGCGCGCCACGGCACCGACGCGGCCAGTTCTCCGGCGTGAAACCGCAGCCCGGTGGTCGCGTCCATGTCGAGATCGACGTGGTGAACGAGATGGAACCGCCACAGCCACGGCACCCGGTGCACGACCATGTGCCAGAGGTACAGGGTGTAGTCGAGGAGAAGAACCGTCGCAATGAATCGAGCGGCCCGGCCTGGCCGCGAGGCGCCGAGGCGCCCGGTCAGCCCCCAGCGCCGCCGCACCGCCAGCCGCGCCACCGGGACGACAATCGGCGTCTCCACCAGATGGACCGTGACCGCGGCAATGCCCGCCAGCACCAGGTTGCGCGTGACGTGCACTGGACGGGTCTCGACGCAGGGACGCGCCTGGCGCCGCCGCTCGAGCCACAGCACCGCGGCCGCGACCGCCAGCAGCGAGACGGCGCGGACCACTTCGCGGATCCGCCGCCCCTTCACGGATGTTGGGCCTTGCCCCAGAGCTCCTCGAGACGCTGCGCGCGGCCGCAATTCCATTTATAGAACTTGTACCTGACCGGGTTCTTCTTGTAATAGTCCTGATGGTACTTCTCGGCAGGATAGAACGGACCGGCCGGCACGATCTGGACGGCCACCGGCTTGCCGAGCTGGGCTGCGACCTGCGTCTTCGACGCCTCCGCCTGCCGCTGCTCCTCTGGGGAGCCGTAGAAAATCGCCGGCCGATATTGATTGCCGCGATCGCAGAACTGCCCGCCGCCGTCGACCGCATCGACATTGTGCCAGTACTGCTGCAGCAGCCGTTCGTAGGTGACCTTCGCGGGATCGTAGGTCACCTTGAGCGACTCGGTGTGGCCCGTCCCGCCGGCCGACACCTCCTCGTAAGTGGGCTTCGCGGTGCGGCCACCGGTATAGCCCGAGGTCGTCTCCAGGACGCCGTCCACCTCGTCGAAGGCCTGTTCCACACACCAGAAACAGCCGGCGGCGAAGACTGCGGATGCGGTTTTCTGACCACCCCCCTCCTGGGATCGACCCGAAGGGGGAAATGCCAGGCCGAGCACGGCGATTGCCGCTCCGGCGATCCAGCGCGTCGGCATCATCATCATCAGGCTCCCTGTGGCGTGAACGTCATCGCCGCCCCGTTCATGCAATACCGCTTCCCGGTCGGCGCCGGTCCGTCGTCGAACACATGGCCGAGATGCCCGCCGCAGCGGCGGCAGTGCACTTCGGTGCGCTCACCAAACAGGCTGCGATCGACGGACGTCCGGACGGCGTCGGGCAGCGGCGCCGTGAAGCTCGGCCAGCCGGTCCCGCTCTCGAATTTCGCGCTCGAGGCATACAGGGCGAGGGCGCAGCCGGCGCAGTGAAAAGTGCCGGCGCGATGTTCCGCATTGAGCGGACTGGTGCCGGGCCGCTCGGTGGCCTGACGACGAAGCACCTCGTATTGGTCAGGGGTCAGGATCTTCCGCCATTCGGCGTCCGTCTTCGTAACCTCGAAGCGGTCGGTCGGTGCGCCTGCGGCGGACAGCCCACCGGCATCAGCCCGGCATGCAGCCAGCACAGCCGGAAGAACGCCAATGGAGGCGGCGAGAAATGAGCGTCTATGCATGATCATTGTCCCCTGACAGATGGATACCCGCCAGCCCGTGGTTTTATTCCCGGGCCGCGCGTTCAGCCGGAAAATAAACGGGAATAAAAGAGGCATCGACGGGGTAATGCCACCAGCGGTGGCCGCAGCATTGCAGCACACTGCATGAGGTGAGCATCACAGTGATCAAGTGCGCGTCGTAACATCTCCGGACGACCACGCCGATCGCCTGGCCGCGCTCGTCGGATCGCGGCACTGGACCAACCCCGTGCCCGCCCGGGCCTACGACCTGGTCGTGCTCGGCGGAGGCACCGCCGGTCTGGTCAGTGCGATGGGTGCTGCCGGCCTGGGGGCACGGGTGGCGATTGTCGAGCGCCATCTGCTCGGCGGGGATTGCCTGAACACCGGATGTGTCCCCTCGAAGGCGCTGCTGCGCGCGGCCCGCGCCGTCGGAGAGATCCGCAACGCCGCGGAGCTTGGCGTCCAGGTGCCGGCGCCCACCGTCGATTTCCCGGCCGTGATGAAGTACATGCAGGCCCGCCGCCTCACGATTGCCGAACATGACGCCGCGGCTCGATTGCGCGGCGCCGGCGTCGACGTCTTCTTCGGCGACGCCAGATTCATCGACCGCCGCACGGTGGCGGTGGGCGATGTGCGCCTCGGGTTCAGCCGGGCGGTCATTGCCACCGGCGGCAGGCCAGCCGCGCCGCCGATCGAGGGACTGGATGCCGTCCCGTTCCTGACCAACGAAAACGTCTTTGCCCTCACCACGCTGCCCCGCCGCCTGCTGATCATCGGCGCCGGGCCGATCGGCTGCGAGCTGGCGCAGGCGTTCGCGCGCTTCGGGTCGGCGGTGACGATGTTCGACCAGGGTCCGCAGATCCTTCCGCACGAGGACGCCGACGCCGCCGCGATCGTGCACCGCCAGTTGGAGCGCGACGGCGTGCGCCTCGAGCTGGGTGTGTCGATTGACCGCGTCGCCTCGGTCAACGGCGACACTCTGGTGTCGTACCACCGCGACCATGGCAGTGGCGCGGTCTCTGAACGCATCGCCGGCGACGCCCTGCTCGTCGCCACCGGCCGGGCCCCGAACATCGACCAGCTCGGTCTCGAGGCTGCCGGCGTCGCAACCACCACGGACGGCGTCGTCGTCTCCGATCGCCTGCAGACGACGAACCGGCGCATCTTCGCGTCGGGCGATGTGTGCTCGAAGTTCAAGTTCACCCACGTCGCCGACGCACAGTCGCGCATCGTCCTGCAGAACGCCCTGTTCTTCGGCCGGCGCAAGGCGAGCGCGCTGGTGATCCCGTGGGTCACCTATACCGATCCAGAGATCGCCCACGTCGGCGTCTCCGCAAGGGAGGTGCGCGAGTCGGGTGGCAGGCTGCGCACCATCACCGTCGATCTGGCCGACGTCGACCGGGCAGTCGTCGACAACGAGACCGATGGATTCGTGCGGGTGCACCACGAGGGCGGCACGCTGCGCGGGTGCACGATCGTCGCCCGTCACGCTGGCGAGATGATCGGTGAGGCGACCTACGCTCTGACGCACGGCGGGACGCTCGCCGGGCTCTCCTCCACCATCCATCCTTATCCGACCCAGTCCGAGGCGCTTCGCAAGGCGGGTGACGCGTACCGGAGAGAGTCCCTGACGCCGGGCGTTCGCCGCTGGTTCGAGCGCTACTTCAGGTGGACACGATGACGACCCGTTCGGGTATCGCACAGGAACCCCCCGACGTGACCTTCTTCGAGGCCGCGAATCCGGAGGCGATCGGCGCGTACCTGCTGTCGCTTGGCGTGGCGACGCTCGCGGATCTCCCGGTCCGGGTCGCACGCGCCGGCGACGGAAACATGAATCTGACGCTGCGCGTCGCCCTCAGCCGGCGCAGCGTCATCATGAAGCAGGGGCGTCCGTGGGTGGAGAAATACAGACACATCCCGGCCCCCGGGGAGCGCACGCTCGTCGAAGGCGCGTTCTACCGTGCCGTCGCCGGATACCCCGACGTCGCCGGCCGGATGCCGGCGCTGCTGCGCCTCGACGCCGAGCATCGCGTGATCGTGCTGGAGGACCTGGGAACGACGGGCGATTACACGTCGCTCTATGCCGACGGTCTGATCGATGTCAGGGATCTGGAGTCGCTGCTCGAGTGGCTCTCGGCGCTGTCCCGGGTGGCGGGTCCTCACGGGCGGCTCGCCAATCGCGCCATGCGCCGGCTCAATCACGAGCACATCTTCAGCCTGCCGCTCGCGGCCGGCAACGGCCTCGATCTGGACGCCATCACCCCGGGTCTTGGAGCCGCCGCACAGGCGCTGCACCTAGACGCGGCCTACCGGAGCCGCGTCGCCGCCCTGGGTGAGATCTATCTTGCCGACGCCCCGACACTGGTCCACGGCGACTACTTTCCTGGCAGCTGGGTCAGGACCGCCGCGGGCATCAGGATCATCGACCCGGAGTTCTGCTTCGCGGGCGCACGGGAATTCGACTACGGTGTGATGCTGGCGCACCTGGCGATCGCGGCGGCCGACCGTGCCAGCACGTCGCGTGTACTCGCCGCCGGGCGGGATGAGGGGCTGGACGAAGGATTGCTGCTCGGCTTCGCGGGCGTCGAGATCATGCGCCGACTGCTCGGCGTCGCACAGCTGCCGCTGTCGATGGACCTCGAGCGGAAGAGGACCCTGCTGGCGTTGTCGCGGGCTCTCGTGCTCAGTCCCGCCGAGGCCGTACCGTGGGCGTAGCTCGGCTCCTGGCATTCGCCGCTCTGACACTCCTTTGCGCAGCGTCTGCCGGCGCCCAGGCGCGAACGGTTGTCTGGATCGACACCGACCCGGCGATCGGCATGCCCGAACGCGATGTTGACGATGGGTTCGCGCTCATCCAGGCGTTTCACTCCCCGGAGCTCGCCATCCGCGGCGTGTCGGTGGTTTTCGGGAACTCGCCGCTCGACCGCGGCGTGCCGATAGCCACGCGCCTGACGCGCGAATTTGGCCCCGCCGGGCTGGAGGTTCATGCCGGGGCGGCAGACGCCACGCCCGCGGTCGAGACTGCGGCCTCGCGTGCGCTGGCGGACGCGCTCCGCCGGGAGCCGCTCACCATCCTGGCGCTGGGACCAGCAACCAATATCGCCACCGTCGTCGGGCGTCATCCCGAGCTCGTCGAACGCATCACCCGCGTCATTGCCGTCGCCGGCCGCCGGCCCGGCCAGCGGTTCACGACCGGCGCGGTGAATCTCAAGGGGCACCGCGACTTCAACTTCGAGCTCGACCCGGAAGCGTTTCGCGTCCTGCTGGCCTCGGGTGTCCCGCTCGTCCTGGCGCCGTTCGAAATCTCGTCGAAGATCTGGATCGAGGCTTCTGACCTCGACCGGCTCGCCGCCGGGTCGCCGGCCGCCCGCTCCCTGGCCGACCCGGCGCGGACTGGCTCGCGTTGTGGCGCCGCCTCTGGAACGTCACGGGCTTCAATCCTTTCGATACATTGGCGGTCGGCTACGCGGTCTCGTCCGGCGGTTTTACCTGCGAGACGCTGCCCGTCGCGATCCGGACGCTGCCCGACGACGTCACGGAGCCGGGGGTCCAGGGAACGGAGGTAGAGACCAAGCCCTTCCTGCTGGCGTCGGAGACGCTCACCGGCAGCACCGCACGTGCCGTCTATTGCGCGGCGCCGCCGCCCGGCTTCAAGAGCGACCTGATCGATCGAGTGTTGCGCGCCAAATGACCTGGAAACGCCTTCTGATTGCCGCGGGTGCAATCGCGGCGCTGGCGGCCGCGGCCTGGCTGCTGCCGCTCGCGGACTGGACGACGCGCCTGGCGGTCTACGCCCGCAGCACGGGCGCTGCCGGCGTCGCCGTCTTCTTTGCCGCCTACGTCCTCAGCACGGTGGCGGCGCTGCCCGGTTCGATCCTCACGCTTGCCGCGGGATTCGCCTACGGTCCGGTCTGGGGTCTGGCGATCGCTTCGCCGGCCAGCGTCGCGGGGGCGACGTGCGCGTTTCTTCTCGGCCGGACGCTCCTGCGGGGCTGGGCGGAACGCACGGTGGGCAGCTCGCCGCGGGTACAGGCGATCGACGCGGCGATCGGCCGCGAAGGGTTCAAGCTCGTCATGCTGCTGCGGCTGTCGCCGCTCTTTCCGTTCAACGTGCTGAACTACGCCTTGAGCCTGACGCAGGTCTCGCTCGGGCGGTATGTGCTCGCCTCGGCGCTCGGCATGCTGCCGGGCACGGCGCTCTACGTCTACCTCGGCTCGCTGGCGCCGGCGGCGGCCGAGCTGTCGTCGGCCGGCCGCAGCGGCGGATTGACACGAACCGCGCTCTATATCGCCGGCCTCGTCGCCACCCTGGCCGTTGCCTTCATCGGCACCCGCGCCGCGCGCAAGGCGATTGCCGCCGATGTTCCCGAAGCCTCATGACCAGATACGTCCTGATTGCTGCCGCCGCAGTCGCGTTGACCCTCTCGGTGCCGGCCGGCGCCGTGGCCCCTTTCGATCACGGTTATCAGACCTACGCGGCCGTCCTCGCCAGGCATGTGCGCCCGCCGCGGGTGGACTACGCGGCGCTCAAGGCGGACCGCGGCTCGCTCGACCGGGCGGTCGCGGAGTTCGACGCCCCCGACACCCGCGACGAGAGCGGCTGGCCCCGCGAGCGCCGCATGGCGTTCTGGATCAACGCCTACAACGCCTTCACGCTGCGCGCCGTCGTCGATCACTACCCGATCAGGTCGGCGTGGTTCACGCTGCAGCCGCGCAGCAGCATCCGCCAGATCGACGGCGTCTGGACAAAGCTGACGTGGCGGGCCGCCGGACGGGACGTGACGCTCGACGACATCGAGCACAGGATTCTGCGACCCGGCTTCAATGATCCGCGCGTCCACTTCGCGCTCAACTGCGCCTCGCGGAGCTGCCCGCCGCTGGCGGCGCGCCCCTACACCGCCGAGGGACTCGGCGGCGAGCTCGACGCCGCGACGAAAGCCTATCTCGCCAGCGCGGAGGGGCTCGTCGTCGATGGCAACACCTTCCGGGTGTCGAGCATCTTCAAGTGGTACGGCGGCGACTTCGTGTCGGCGTACGCGCCGCTGGTGCCCGGCGGCCGGGACGCGACCGAACGTGCCATCCTCGGAACGATCAGCCGCTACGGTCCGCCGGCCGCCGCCGAGCGTGCCCGCCTGGGGACGCCGCGGCTCGTCTTTCTCGAATACAACTGGTCGCTGAACGACGCCCGCTAGTCTGGCAAGGCGCCTAACACGCTTGCAGCCGACGGCGGCCCGGTGGAACATGGGGCCGTTGCGGCTGAGCGCGAATCGTTGATTTCGTCGTTGCCTCGAACGCCGACCCCTCACACCCCTTCGAGGGCGCGCGATACCGGACCGGCCATCGCCCGCACGACATCGTCGAGCCCCGCCTCCGGCAGCGCCGAGACGATGACGACGGCGTAGCCGGCGCGGTGGAACGATGCCGATCGGAACCCGCCGGCATGCTCCTGCAGATGCGGGGAGGTGCCGTTCCACCACCCCCCTCCGGCGTCATCGCCGGTCACGAGCACGGAGACGGGCGTGCCCTGGTACTCGAGCACCAGGTGCGCGAAGCGGCGGCCTTCGAACACGCAGGCATGGCGTTCGAGGATGCGGAGCGGTCCGGCGGGGAGATCGACGGGGGCAGGCTCCACCGTCCGCAGCGCCTCGAAACGGCCGCCGTAGCGACGCTGCGCGTCTTCGAGCGAGATCGGGCGCTCGGCGAGGCGAAAACGCAGCGCGCAATTCTGATGATCGCCGAGGGCGAGCCGCGCCAGCGCCGACAGATGCTCGCCCGCACGCCAGTGCACGCCGGCGCCCGCCACCACCACCACTGCCGCCGCGGCCGCCACCCATGTGCGCCAGCGCCGCGGCCGCCCCGGCGGCGCCGCCTCGGCGCGAAGCCGCGTCGTCAAGGCGGCGGCAAACGCCGGAGATATCTGCAGTCCCGGGGAACGGTCGAAGGCCGTCCGGGTCGCCGCGCGCAGCCGACGCTGCGCCTCGAACTCCGACCGGCAGGGATGGCAGCGGTCGAGATGCCGCACGATCTCCTGCGTGGTTTCGACGAGCAGCTGCTCGCTGATGAACGGCTCCGCGAGCTCCCTGGCGTCCCGACATTCCATGGTCAACGTGCTCCGTCCGCGGCGGCGCTGCCGCGCCGCTCCGGACCACCGGCCCGCGCGAGCTGCCTGCGCAAGAGAGCGCGGCCGCGATGCAGCCGCGACATCACCGTGCCGATCGGAATGGAGAGCGCTTCGGCAATTTCCTTGTAGGTCATCTCTTCCACGTCGCAGAGCAGAATCACTGCCTGGTGCGGTTCCGGGATCGCGCCGAGAGCGGCGAGCACGTCCTCGTCCATCAGGCGATCCGGAACTGCGGGCACGAATGGGACGGTTTCCGCGATGCGGTCGTCGATGTCCGCCACTTCGGCGCGGCGATAGCCGGCACGCCGGCGGTTGCTGCGAACGTGCTGGAGAATCGACGCCAGCCAGGCCCGGCAGTTGGTGCCTCTGGTGTAGCGGTGAAACGACTGGAGCGCCTGGATCATCGTCTCCTGCACGAGATCTTCCGCTTCCTGCCGGTCTCGTTCGAGCCACATGGCGAGCCGGAACAGCCGCTCGGCGTGCGGCAGCGCCTCGGCTTCGAATTCCGTCCAGAGGTCCTGTGATCCGGCCACTCGCCAGGCATGATACCGACGGGAGGGGAAATTATTCCCCCGCGACGGGAATATTGCGGCGGCCGGAAGACATTCATGCTGCGATCGTCAGCGCAGAGCGAGGTCCGACCGGAGACGCATATGAATGTCGCAGCAGTGATACGAAACGGCGCCGGGACGGTGACGGCGCTTGCGGTCATCTGCCTCGGCGCATCAACCGGCGCCCAGACAAGCCCGAAGGCGGTAACAGACGGGGTCCCACCGGTCTCCCGCTCAGCCTCCAGGCCGGTCGTGGTGGCGGAGCTTTTCACGTCAGAAGGTTGTTCCAGCTGTCCACCGGCGGACGCTCTGCTTCGCCGGATTGCCGCCGGCGAGCTCGGCGATACCGCCGATGTTCTGACCCTTGGCGAGCATGTCGACTACTGGGATCGGCTGGGGTGGCGCGACCCCTTCTCGGCAGCCGCCTTCTCAGCCCGCCAAAGCTCCTACGGCGCGAGCGTCTTCGGAACCGACAACGTCTATACGCCTCAGCTCGTCGTCGACGGCAGGTTTCAGGCACTTGGCAGCAATCTCGAGGCAGTTCGCGGCGCAATTGCCCAGGCAGCACGCTTCCCCAAGGCGGCTGTCGAGCTTGCGGTCGAGCGCGCCGCCGGGCAGCTCCGCGTCCGCATCCGGGTCGATCTCGCCACCTTGCCCACCCACGCCCCGGCCGACCTCATCGTCGCGCTGACGGAGGACGACCTCACGAGTCATGTCCAGCGCGGCGAAAACAGCGGCCGGACACTACATCACGGCGCCGTGGCGCGGTTATTGAAGACGATCGGGCATCTGTCCGCGTCGGACCGGTCGTACTCCGGAACATGCGAGCTGCCAATCGCTGCCGAGTGGCAGCCGGCCAGGATGCGCGTTGCCGCTTTCCTTCAGGAGCGCGGCAGCCGCCACATCGTCGGCGCGGGAATGGTGAGCATGGATTTACCCGAAACCGCGATGACAGCGAAGCTCGAGTGAGGCACCGACTCAGCCACTCGACGCCTGCTCATCTATGAGAGGACCCGTCGCGAAAAAGAGTGGTGGGTGTTTCGTCAAACAGTCTATTTATGGTGTGCGCCGGGCGGACAAGAGGTCAGCCGCGGCGGGCGCCAGTGTCAGAGGAGAAGAGAGACCATGAAAATCTACACGACGTTCGCAATTGCCGCTCTGTGTACCGCAGCGCTGTCAGCGCAGTCCACGATGGACAAGGACAAGGGCACGATGGGCAAGGACACGATGGCGAAGGACGCCGGCATGATGACCGTCACCGGCTGCGTCGCGCAGGGCGCCGATGCGACGCACTTCAACCTGACGCACGCGATGGCGTCGACCATGCCGATGGGCAAGACGGGCGCCGACTCGGCCATGAAGTCCGACACCGCCATGAAGTCCGACAGCGGCATGAAGTCGGAAGGCATGACCTACGCGCTCGATGGCGGCACCAACCTCAAGGCTCATCTCGGCCATAAGGTCGAAGTCTCGGGCACCATGGACAAGGACGCCATGATGGACCACGGCAAGATGGGCACGTCGGGCGCCATGGACAAGGACAAGGCCATGGACAAGGACAAGATGGGCTCCATGGACAAGGAAAAGATGGGCGGCAAGGACATGATGGCCGGCAAGATTCAGGTCAAGTCCGTGAAGATGCTGTCGGCGAGCTGCATGTAGTTTCGGCGATCCGCTGGCAGGCGGGCTCGCCCGTCTGCCAGCACCTTTCCCCCCCGCCGCATTTACCGCACCGTCACCCGCACGGTCTTCGCGGGCGCAAATCCCCCCACCGGCAGGCTCCACGCAAACACCGCCAGATCGTAATTTCCCGGCGCCAGCCCCTGCACGGTCAGGCTGTATCCGGACCGGCTGAAGCGATCCCCGAACACCGCGCCGACGTCAGGGCGGCTGCCGCCGTATACGGCGGCGCCGGCAAAGATCGGCTCTCCGCCCGAGAGGGGTACGCCCAGACGTGCACCGCGTCAACGCCGGTTCCAAATTCGTCGTCTGCGTCGAGCGCCCAGCCGGCGATGACGAAGGGCTGCCCGACGTCCTGCTGCCGTGTCGGGATGTCGATCGCGATCTGCGGTCCGACCCGCCCGCTGCCCTTGGGCAGCAGGACGATGCGGACGTCCTGGCGGGCCGCCGCCGTCCCGTCGATCGATCGCAGGAACACGAAGTCATACGTCCCCACGAAGCCGGGACCCGGCTGCCAGGTGAACTCGCCCGTCGCAGCATCGAGGCTGGACCCGACCGGCAACGGCGTCAGCGCGTCCCCGGAGCGAAGGAAGCCGCCGTAGCTCGCGGCGTCGCCTGCGGACGCGAGTCTCGCCTCGATCCGGTCGATTTCCTCCCCGCGAATCGTGACCACGCCGGCGGCGTCCGGGCTGAAGGTTCTGAAGCGCGTCGTCGCCGAGAATCCGCGCCGTGCGGCGATCGTCGCCGGCCGCAGCGGGACGGCGCTGACGTCGGCGGCGGCCGCTGACCGTGCCCCCAGTGAATCGGTCGCGGCCAGCGCCACGGCGTTGGCGACGGTGAAGTAGCGGCTGCCGATGCCGGCCGACGCACCCATGTTGTCCTCCACGCTCCAGGCAATCGTGTGGAGGCCGTTGGTCAGACCCGTGGGATTGAACGCGTAGACCCCGAGCGCCGTGCTGACGCCGGGATAGTTCGCCGGCGGGAACAGCGCGGTCAGGTCGGCGCGGCTCGTCCAGCCGGACGGACTGCCGACGGCGAGGCCGTCGATGACGACCCGCACCGTGCCGCCGCCAGGAGGGTCGGCGCGCCGTGGTCCGCGCGACAGGACCCACCCGAAATTGTTGGCGACCGTTCCGCTGACGACGCCGTCCTGGGCGGGCGTGTCGATGGCGCCGAACGGAGTCGTCGCGGTACTGTTGGCGCAGGTGATCGTCCGCATGCCGAGGAGCGTCTGGTTGCCCTCGTAATCCTGGGCGTAGACGTGCAGCCGGAACACACCGGTGCCCTGATTGGGCAGGACGTTGGTCAGCAGCAGGTAGCCCCACCCCGCTCGGGTGTTGAACGGCGTCGCCGGATAGGCAGCCGCGACGTCGGGGCGGGCCCCCGGCACGAATGTCGCCTCGCCGATGAACACGAGCATCCCGGGCGCTTCCTGCGGGGCGACAGGGTCCCGATAGATCTTCACCGCGGTCACCTGGACGTCGTCGAGAGCCCAGCCGGTGACGGGAATCGAGCCGGTGACGCCGGCGGCGTTGTCGAGCGGCGTTTCGATCACGCCGAACGGCGGCGAGGCCGACGCCACGAGCCCGGCCTGGGAGATCGTAAACGTCTGCCCGGCAATCGTCAGCGTCGCCACCCGCGCGGCGCCACCCGGGTTGGCGTCGATCGCGAAGGTGACGGCGCCGCTGCCGTTCCCGCTGGGCGGCGACACCGTGACGAAGGCGGCGTTGCTGGCCGCGGTCCAGGCGCAGCCGCCGATGGTCGAGATCGCCACGCTGCCGCTGCCTGCCGGAGCGCCGACCGACACGGACGCCGGCGAGAGCACATAGGTGCAGCCGGCGGGCGCGCGGGCGGGATAGATGAACGTCAGCCCCGCCAAGTCGTCCGCGCCGATGGCCGGCGCCACCGGCGTGGTCGACAGACAGCACGAGGCGTACATGATGTTGGCCGCGTCTGCACTGTGGCCGAGGCCGATGGTGTGGCCGACCTCGTGCTCCAGCACCCGGGTGAAGTTGAGCGGATCCCGGAAGGAGGGGGGCAGGTCCGCGGCGTTCTGGAAGATGACGAACGCGCTGGTGAAGCGGTTGAACGACATGCCGTTGACGACGCCGCCGTCGCCGATCGACGCCATGCCGCCGCCGACCGAGAGCGTCGGGTTCGAGATCTCGTCGCGGGGATCCTCGAAAGTGATGAGCGTGGTCCCGGAGCTGCTTACCGGTGCGTACGGATCCAGCTGATAGGTCGTGCCGGTGTACTGAAGCCTCAGCGAGGCGCCGGACGGATCCGTCCACGCGGCCAGCGCCTTGCCCATTTCTGTGTCGATGTTGCCTGAGACCAGCGGCGAGGCCGCCGTCGAATTCCGGTAGACGCGGACCGGACTGCCGGCGTCCGGCTCGGTCCAGCGCGCCCCGAGGCCGTTGCCGAACGTCAGGAGGGTGAACGCCGCCGAGACCGGCTCGCGCGAAACGAGAGACGCGCCGGCGCTGCTGCGAAGGCTCGGGACGCCGCGCACCGCCGCGGCGAGCGCCCGGAAGTCCGAGAGCGACCGTTCCGGGCCGGCTGCGGAGCCGCCGACGACGTAGGTGTCCTTGAGCCCGCGGACCAGCCGGGCCTCGCCTGGATCATCCGCGGACGGCTGCGGTGCGAGGTCGAACTTCGAGAAGCCCATCGCGACGCTGTGGAGGCCGAACCGCCCCTGCCGCAGGCAGACGAGGACCTCGGCCCCCGGCGCGTAGCGGACCTGCCCGCCAATGACCATGACGTCGCGCCCGTAGGTACCGCCGAGCTCCCAGACGTCGATGACGTCGCCGGCGACGCCGGTGAAGTCCTCGAGCACGGCGAGGGTCGTGACGGTGTAGATCGCCCCGCCGCCCTCGGCCGGCCGCTCGACCCGGTGGGCCAGCACGCGCCCATGCACCACCCGGTCCGACAGCGCGATGAGCTCCGCATCCGTCTTGTACAGGACTGTTGCCGCCTGCGCGCTCGGGGGCAGCAGGCCGCACCCGAGCAGCACCGCGAGGACGAGCTGGCGCAGACGCGGACGACAGCCGGGCCGCGACGCCCTCCGGAACGCATGGTGAGCCGAACTGAATCGCATAGAGGTTCCGTGAAGCGTCGAGCTCAACCGAATCTGCCGAGCTGTCGCTGGGGGGGCGTTCGTATTGTCGCCGCACCGGCGAAGGCCGTCAAGCCGCCGCGCGTGGCTTTCACGTCAGGGATTATTTACGGTGAAGTAGCGGCTGCCGATGCCCTGGGCGTTGCCGGCGGCGTCCCGCACACCCCACGCGATCGAGTGGACGCCGTTCGCCAGCAGGGTCGTATCGAGCTCGTAATAGCCCACCGCGCCGTCGGTATTGCGATAGCCGGGGAACAGCGTCTGGATGTCGGACCGGGCATTGTTGTAGACCGGGTGGCCGAGGTAGACGCCGTCGACGTAGACGCCGATCGTCGAACCGTCGGCAGGGATCGCATTCGGCTGCGGCGTCAATGCCCAGCCGAAGTTGACGATCGTCCCCGACACGGTTTTCCCCTGCTTCGGCGTATCGATCGTCCCGAACGGCAGGACGGCGCCGGCATTGGCGGCCGTGATGGCACGGCTGCCGAGGAGCACCGTGTGGCCGTCCAGGTCGCGCGCGAACGCGTGCAGGGTGAAGCGGCCGTTGCCGCCGCCGGGCAGCATGTTCGTGAGCAGCATGTAGCCCCAGCCGGCGCGCTCGGCCTGCGGCCTGGTCGGGTAGGCGGACTGCACGTCCGGGCGGGCGCCGGCGACGAGCGTGGCGGCGCCCAGCGGGACGAGACCATTGAGATCCCGTGGCTCGCCGGCGAGCGGGCTGCGGTAGATATCCACGCCCGCAATGCCGATGTCATCGACGGCCCACCCGGTGACGCCGATTTCACCGGCGACCGTTGCGTCGGGTGCCGGGGTGTCGATGGTGCCGGTCGGAACCATCGAGGTTCCGAAGTTCGGGACGCGGACGTTCACGGTCAGAGTGACACTGCGGTAGGTCGGGTCGTTGGACGAGATGATGACCGTATGGGTGGTGACGCCAATCGGCGGTTTCTTTACGAGCGCGACGGTGAAGCCGCCGCCGGCCGGCTGACGCGTAACCGAGAGGAACTCGTCCACGTCGAAGATGTGCCACTCCGGGTGCTCGCCGGTCGCGCCGCTGACGCGAACGATCTGTTCGGGCGTGCGCGCCGATCCGTCCGCCGTCATGCCGAACTCCAGCGTCGCCGGACTGAGCGTCAGCGGCTCGGTCCCGAGTCGGGCGACCAGATCGCGCAGCGCCGCTTCGAAGCCTGTGTCCTTCACCGGATAGGCCGGGTTGTCCCAGGTGAAGGGCGCGACGACGCTCGGCCGATATTGCGCCAGCAGGTCCGTGTCGACCCGGAAGGGCGCCGGATCAGAGCGATCCCCCGTGTCGGTCACGAGCGGGCTCCACTCGAACAGGCCCCA
Organism: uncultured Acidobacteriota bacterium; assembly: GCA_963750475.1. Taxonomy (GTDB): domain Bacteria; phylum Acidobacteriota; class Vicinamibacteria; order Vicinamibacterales; family 2-12-FULL-66-21; genus JALZOC01. The sequence continues at coordinate 1,797,626 of CAVVQQ010000002.1, read as the reverse complement.
GCGCAGCTGCCCCTCGACGAGGCGCGGAAAGACGCCAGGCAGCGTCCTGAAGTAGTTGCCGTAGGGATCCCGGTAGGTGAACGCGGTCAGCCCGGCCCCGCCGTACGGCCTGACGTCTGCCGTCCACCACGGGCTGGCGGACGCCAGCAGCCGGAAATCAGGATGCTCCGGTGTAAAGCCGAAGAGATAGTCGGCCGGAATCTGATCCGAGTACCACCGCGTCGTCGGAACCGTCGCGCCCGCCGCCGTCGCCGTCGTCGTCATCCAGCGCGCGACGTCGAGATTGTGACGCCAGATCATCCGCTGGCGAAAGAGGTTCCACAGCTCCCACCACGGATCTCCCGATACCGCCGAGCGGGGCGGATCGAACCCGGCGTGATCCGTTTCCTGAATGGGCGACCATCCGGCGCTGTTGTAGGTCGACGCCGGGATGGCGCCGGTGTCCGAATCCGGTCCTGCGCCCAGCGTCCAATCGAAATATCTCAACGCCCATGAACCAAACGACCGGCCGAAGTCGCCATTCAACGTGTGGCCGTCCCCGTTGCTGTCCGTGCCCGGCGTGCTGTCGCCGGCATAGCGGCCGCTCAGTTCCCACGCCTGGCCGGCAAACGGCTGCCCGGCTGCGTAGAGGCCGCGCTGGGTCAGCCAGTCGCGGAATTCGGCGACCGTGAAGGGAGAGTAATCCGCGAGCACGGCCTTATCGCGGTTGACCGAGGGGTTCGAATCGGTCTGGACCGCCGGGTCGTAGGCCAGCTCCACTTCGCCGTCGCCGCTCGCCGCCACGACGGTCTCCGGATAGGCGGCGATGAGCTCGGCGAGATGCCGCCCGACCTCGCGCATGTACGCCTCCTGCAGGCGGCGCTGCTTGCGCGCGTACCGGGAATACGTCGACCAGTGCGACGCCAGGCCGTTCTTCTCGGAATACCACTGCATGTTGCGCCGATCGTTCGCTTCGCCGGCGTTTTCGACCGCGTCGGAGTTGTCGCGGATAGCGGTCAGAAAGGACAGGGCCACCGGAATGCCGTTGAGCCGGGCGGCCGCGACCGCGTCATCCATCTGGCGGAAAGTACCGGCGAGCGCTGCCCGGATCGCGGCGGTGTTGGCCGGCGCCACCGACGGATCGTTCATGGTCAGGTAGACGTATGTCGTGAACCCGACCTTGGCCCTCGGCCCTTCGCCAATACGCGACCGCAGCGCGGCGACCTCGGCAGCGAGGTCCGGGCTGTTCCAGAAGCCGGTAAAGTGCGGAAGGATGTAGGTGATGTTCTGGTGCGCGACGACGGTCGCCTGCGCGCGCGGAGTCTCGTGGAACACGAGAACACCCGCCAGCACCGCCGCACCGGCAACCGCTTGCCGCACGAGTCTCGAGGTCGGCATCCGTACGCCCCATCGTAGCCGACCCAGCCGCGTGGGACAGCTCAAGCTTACGTGCCGCCGTCCTGGTTCGCGCCGCCCGTCCTGTTCCGGGGCGGCCGCGTCGGCGTCAGCCGCGCGCCGGCGCGAGATCGAAGCTCCAGCGCCTGCGTGAGGGTGTGGTCGTCCCTCGCTGGGGCTGGAGGACGACGCGCACGGGAATCCTCCCCCTGCCGTCCGCGACGATCTCGAAGTCGTAGTCGCCGACGAAGCCGAGCGCCGGCTGCCAGTAGAGGATTCCGCGCGTTCGATCGAACGCCGCGCCGGCAGGGAGAGGCCGCAGTTCCCCCTTCACACTGGCATAGGCCTCGTAGCTGGAGGCGCCAGTGGCGGAGGCGTCCACGACGACGCGCTCCATCATATGCCCCAGGACGAGGCGGCGGCCGATGGCGTCGGTGGCGAGGGGATCCGCGCGAACCTGATAGCCCAGGCGGGAGCCGACGATTGCCACAGCGGCGAGCCCGGCCACGTCCGAAGCTTGCCGGCCGAGATCTGGACCGGCGGGACGCGCGCCCGTCGCCGGAACAGTGTCCCGTGCGTTCGACGCCGACGTCAGGGCGGCGCTGCCGTTGACGATCGTGAGGTACCGGCTCCCGATCCCGTCCGACAACCCGTTGTCGGCCGTGACTCCCCAGGCGATCGTGTGAACGCCGTCGGCATAGAGCGTCGTGTCCAGGCCGAAGACGCCCGACGCCTTGTCGACACCAGGATAGATCCCGACATCGAAGAGGTTGGTCAGATCGCTCCTGCTCGTCCACCCGCCCGGGCTGCCGACGGCCACGCCGTCCACGAAGACCGTCACCGTCGCGAACGGCGAGGCGCCGGGCGACGCCAGCGCGCCGCGTGCGAGCACCCAGCCGAAGTTGGGAATCCCACCGCCCACGATCTCCCCCTGCAGCGGCCTGTCGATAGCGCCGAATGGCCCCGAAGCGGTCGCATTCTGCGCCACGATCGTCTTCGAGCCAATCAACGCTTCGTGACCATCGCGGTCGGCGGCGTAGATGCGCAGCACGAACGTCCCGTTGCCACCCGAGGGCAGGAAGTTCGTCAGCATCAGGTAGCCCCAGCCCCCGCGGTAGTTCCTCGGCATCGTCGGGAACATGGCTTCGATATCGACACGCGCGTCGTCCACGCTCACCGCATCGCCGATGAACACGCGGCCCCCGCCTTCGTCCGCCACGGGATCGCGGTAGACCTTCACCGAGGCCACGTCGACGTCGTCGACCACCCAGCCGGTGACCGCAATCGATCCCGAGACCGTGGCGCCGTCCGCGGGCGTGTCGACCGACCCCATCGGCGGCGCCGGCTGGGACGTGATGCGATAGGTGGTGGTGATCTGCTGCCCGGGATTGAGGATCGTGTTGGGCGTGCACTCGGTGAGCGTGATCGTGCCCTGGCCCGCTCCTCCGCCAGGGAAGACCTGCGGGACCAGCGACACGGTGAACGAACCGTTGCCGGTGCCGGTCGGGTTGGAAATCGCGAAATTGCCGTTCGAGCTGCTCGCCGTCCAGCACGGCGGGGCGCCGGCGCCGACGAACGTGACCCGCACGGTCTGCGCCCCGCTCGTCGTCGTGCCGCCGGTGATGCCGAAGTTCAGCACCGACCGGTTGAGGACCATGCGCGGGCGCGCGACGTAGGCGCTGTCGAGCACGACCGGCTGCCTGGCGTAGACCTGGTTGGCGTTGATGCCGTCGCTGAACTTCGCGTAGATGTAGTACGGAGTGCCGGGCGAGGTCGGCAGCTGGCCGGGTATCGTCCACGCATACTGCCCGGCGGCGGCGGAAACGACGGCGATGAGCGTGCCGCTGTTGAAATCGTTCGCGACCGTCGTGTAGTACAGCTCGACGCTGCCCGGGGCGCCGCTGTAGGTCCAGCGGATGGTGTAGTTCCCCTTCGCCTGCTCGAGCGCCGCGAGCTTGACCCGCTTGATGAAGAACGGCGTCGCCGGCGTGAACTCGTGCGGGTCGAACCGGAAGATCTCGATGCCGCCGCCGGGGCCGTTCGCCCAGTTCGGCCCACCAGCGCCCGTCCCCTGCTCGACCAGCAGGCTCTTCATGTCGACCGTGAACTTGTCGAGCACGTTGGCGCCGGCGCGGCTGGTGAAGATGATGTCGTCGCTGACGCTGCCCGGACCGAGATCCCCCTTCGCCCGCCAGACGACGCGGGCGATCGAGCCGCAGTTGACGTCGCGCGCCTTGCCGGGCAGGCCGAACTCCACCGTCAGCAGCCGGTAGCGATCGGCGTCGATCTGCCGTGTCTTGCCGCGCTTGTTGTTCTCGAGCAGCTCGACGATCGGGTCGCCGACGGTGCCGGAGGTCGCCGGGCACGGCGCCGTGCCGGCAGCGCTCGTGCCGTAGAACACCCGCTGCGCCGGCAGCGGCGTTCCATCCGGCGCCTCGAGGTCGAGCGAAGTGATCTGCGGGCTGTTGACGCCGGACAGGAAGTCGACGTCGGTCACCGCGTTCATGTCCCACGCGTTGCCAAGCTGGGTGGTCGCGAAATCGTCGTCGCTCCCCTCCTCGGAGGGCGAGGTGAAGATCAGCGTCGGCGCGCTGTTGACGATCCAGGAGGTCGGCGCGTACGCCGCGCCCGTCACCGCCGTCCCCGCCGCGACCGCGAAGATCCTGTAGGTGCCGGCCGGCAGCGCCCCGGCGTAGAAGTTGTAGCCTCCGGCAACGCCGACGCAGCCCGCGGAAGCCTGCCCCTTATTGGCGGCGAGCGCAATTGGACCGAGATTCGCGGCCGGACTCGTGTCGGTGTCGAGATAGATGTCCACGGCGCCCGCCGTCGTCCAGTTGATGCTTCGGCAGAGCGTCGAATCGACCGTGACGAGGCGCGCCCAATCCAATTGGACGGGCTCGTTGGTGCGCCCTTCGGCCGGATCGAGCCTGAGCGCGCGGCGCGTACCCGCCCAGCTCGCGGACGCGGACAGATCGATCAGGTAGGTCCGGAAACCCGCCGTCGTCGTCGGACTGGCGATGAGCGCGGCGGACGAGTTGTAAATCGTGTTCTGCCAGGCGTACACGAACATCTGGGCCGGCGTCTGGACGCTCATCCGGAGCGCCAGAACCTTGTAGGAGGCGGCGTCGATGGGATAGTTCGTGCCGATGCGCCCGACCGGAGCGGCGTTCGGATTCCCCGTATCGAGGAGCCAGAGGTTGGCGTCGCTGCGGGTAGCAGTGCCCGAGAACACTCCCCCTATGAAGGAGATGTTGGTGAACCCCGACAACGGCTGATCCGAGGACCCCAGCAGCGGCCCGAGATCGGTCTTCTGATTCATGTCCCAGGGGTCCTGGAAGGCCTGCGTGGCAAAGTCGTCGGCGGCCCGCACGCTGGAGGACCCACCCAGCGTCACGGAGCCTTGCGCAGCGGCGGCCGCCGGGCACAGCAGGGCGGCGGCAAGGAGCAGCGAAAGCAGTCTCATAAGGCAGTCTGGTAGCCGCAAGGCTGGGGAGGGAGTTGCCGGGGGGGAGACCGCCAGTATAGCGCGGCGTTTACACCTCCGCAACCGTGCGGTACTCTTACGTCCACACGATGCGTTATTCCCTGCTCTCGCTGGTGGTCTGCCCGGTGTGCGCCTCCAGCCTGTCCTGCCTCGTCCTCGAGGAGCGGCCCGAGACAACTCCGGACGGGCTATTCCCTGGCGGCGACCGGGTCAGCACCGGTCCCGGCGTCGGGCCGGCTCCGTCGGGTTCCCCCGAGATACCGGCATCCCCCGTCGCGACGCTGCTGCGCCGCTACGCCACGGCAGCGGCGCCGGAGTCGCGGGGACTTCAGGTCGGCGTCGAAACCGGGCTGCTGGCCTGCGGCGGCTGCGGACGCTGGTTCCCGATTGAAAAAGGCATCCCGGAGCTGCTTCCTGACCACCTCCGCGACGCCGCCCGGGAGGCCTCGCTGTTCGAGGTCGCCACCCAGGCCATCCCGCCGGATCTCCGCGACGCGCTGGCCGCGTTCCATCCGTCAGGCGACGCGTCGTCCGACCCTGGGGCGCATCACAAGCACGCCGAGATCACGCTCAAGGACAAAGTCGACGAGCCGGGCTTTTTCGGCCCGGGCTACAGCTCGCCGTTCAATCCCTGGAACCCGTCGTTCACCTTCTACCTGATCACGCTCCTCGGCAACGTCTTCCCGCTGCTCGACCTGAAGCGCGGCGACGTGCTGGTCGACAGCGGCTGCGGCTATGCCTGGACGACGGAATGGTTCTACCGGAGCGGCATCGAGACCATCGGCTTCGACATCTGCCGCACCTATCTCGACATCGGCGTCCAGCGCATGGGGCCGGCCCGGCCGCATCTGGTGGTCGCCGACGTCGAGAATCTGCCGCTCCGTGGCGCTGCCGCCGACGCCGTCCTGGCCTACGAGTCGTTCCACCACCTGCCGAACCGCCCGGCGGCGATGCGCAGCTACGATCGCGCGCTCAAGCACAACGGCCGCGTCGGTACCTGGCCGAGCCCGGCGCGGCCCACGAGGATGCGCAGGTATCGGTCGACGTCATGAAGAAGTACGGCATTCTCGAGAAGGGCATGGAGCTCGACGACGTTGTCGGCTACGCCGCCGGGACGACGCTGGGCTCGGCCGAGCAGCACTTCGTCGTCCGCGCCCGAGGCGCTGAACTGCACCGCGTCCTCGACCCCGGCTTCGTGCACGCCAACGGGGTCGTCACCAACAACCTGTTCACTCTCGTCAAGGGCGGGACGCCGGGGACGGCCGGCGCGCCGGCGGCGCGGCGGCGCATATGGCCGAAGGTCAAGCGCCGCATCAAGGCGGCGCTGCTGCGCGTCGGGCTCGACTGATGGCCGACTACCGTCCGGACGCCTCGACGTTTGGCGCCGAGTACTACGCGACCTCGTGCGGCCGGCCGTACCGCCGGAACGAGGAGTGGCTCGCCTTCTTCGGCGGCATCGCCGACCGCATCGTCCAGGACATCGGCCCGCGTCGCGTCCTCGACGCCGGCTGCGCGCTCGGGCTGCTCGTCGAGACGCTGCGCGATCGCGGTGTCGATGCGCACGGCGTCGATCTGTCCGCGTTCGCCATTTCGAGCGCGGCGCCGATCGTCGCGCCGTATCTGACCCAGGCTTCGGTCGCCGAGGAGCTCGACGGCCGATACGACCTCATCGTCTCGATCGAGGTGCTCGAGCACATGCCGGCCGCCGACGCCGAGGCCGCCGTCGCCAACTTCTGCCGGCATGCGGACGACGTGCTGTTTTCGTCGTCTCCACTCGACTTCAGCGAGACGACCCACATCAACGTCCGCCCGCCCGAGTATTGGGCCGGGCAGTTCGCGCGGCACGGCTTCGTCCGCGACGTCGACTTCGACGCGTCGTTCATTACGCCGTGGGCGGTCCGCTTCCGGCGTTCGGCCGAGCCGCTGCACCGGGTCATCGCCGGCTATGAACGGACGTATGCACCCCTGCTGCGCGAGCGCGCCGAGCTGAGGGCGACGCTGGGCGCGCTGGAGGCGGAGCTGAAACGCACCCAGCAGCAGCTCACCGCCGCGCAATCCGCGACTGCGCAGCATGCCGACACCATCGCCCACATGGAGCGGAGCGCCTTCTGGAAGCTCCGCCGGCTGTCGGTGGCGGCCCGGGCGCTGCTCGGACGTGGTCCCGGCGGAAAGCGATGATCGGCCGACGGCACCGCTGGTGTACGCTGGCGGTCCGACGATGAGGGCGCAGGCAGAGGAAGCCGTCCAAGACGGCACGATGGAAGATCGCGCGGACGTCCGGCCGGAGCTCGGCCGGACGCTGCGCGGCCTCGTCCGCTACCGTCACCTGCTCAGGAATCTTGTCGTCAAGGATCTGAAGCTGAAGTACCGCGGCTCGGTGCTCGGCTTCGTCTGGTCGCTCGCCAACCCGCTGCTGATGATCGCCGTCTACACGATCGCCTTTACCTACATCCTCGGCATCCGGACGCCTGGCTTCGTCTTCTACCTGATGCTCGGCATCCTCGCCTGGACGTTCTTCGCCAACGCCACGGCGATGTCCACCGGGTCGATCGTCGACAACGGCGGGCTGGCGCGCAGCGTCTGGTTTCCCCGCGCGATCCTGCCGATCGCCAGCGTGCTGTTCAACTTCGCGCAGTACCTGCTGACGGTGGCGGTGTTCCTGCCGGTCCTGATGATCCTCTACCACGTGCCGCCGGCGGCGCCAATGCTCGTCTACCCGGTCTTCCTCCTCCTCCAGCTGCTGTTCACGATCGGCATCGCGCTGTTGCTCGCGGTCGGTACCGCCTACTTCCGCGACGTCCGCCATCTCGTCGATGTCGCGCTGGCGGTACTCTTCTGGGCGACGCCGGTCGTCTACGAGACGACGCAGCTTCCGGCGCGGATCCGCGCCGTGATCCTGCTGACGCCGCTGTCGCCGTACGTGACCGCCTACCACGACGTCTTCTACTACCGCCGCTGGCCGTCCCCCGAGGCCTGGGGCCTGGCGGTGCTCTACGCGGCCCTGACGCTCACGGCCGGCCTGTGGCTGATGACGCGCACCGAAGACCATCTGACCGAGCGGATTTGAGGCGATGGGCGCACTGACGGCCGGCCTGACGTTCCTCACCGCAGCCCTGACGAGTTTCGCGATCGGCGGCATCGTCCGCCGGACGGCGATTCGCGTCGGGGCAGTCGTGCCGCCGCGTCCCGACCGCTGGCATCGTCATCCCACCCCCACCTTCGGCGGCATCGGCATCGTCGCCGGCATCGCCGCCGGCGCGGCGGCGGGGGGCGCGCTGACCACCACCGCCGCGGCGCCGATTCTGGCGGTCGTCGCGGCGCTCTTCGTGATTGGCTGGTACGACGACGTGGCGCCGCTGTCGGCGCTGGCGAAGATGGTCAATTCGCTGGCGGTGGCGGCCTTCTTCGTGCTGGCGCTGACGACGTTCCGGAGCACCCCGGCGCAGGCGGCGCTGGCGATTGTCGCGATCGTCTGGTTCGGCGGCCTCGACAACGCCGTCAACCTGCTCGACAACATGGACGGGCTGGCCGGCGGCGTGACCGCGATCGCGGCGGCGGCGCTGGCCGTGACGTTTGCCGCCGAGCTCGGGCCGCACATCGTCGCGGTGCCGGTCGCGCTCGCCGGAGCGCTGGCCGGATTCCTTGTCTGGAACCGCCATCCCGCCCGGCTGTTCATGGGGAATTGCGGAAGCCTGGCGATTGGCGGCCTCGTGGCGGCAGCCGGACTGACGGCGGTGGCGCGCGCCGGCACCGTGACGTCAGCCGTGGCCGCGGCGCTGATCTTCATCGTCCCGATCGTCGACACGACATTCGTCGTCCTGCTGCGCCGGCTGGCCGGCCGCAGTACGACGCGCGGCAACGTCGATCACATCTCGCACCGGCTGGTCGCGGCGGGCTTTTCCGAACCGGGGGCGGTCGGGCTCCTCTATGCGATCGGCGCCCTGGGCGCGGCGGCCGGTTACAGCATTCACGTCTACGGCGTCGCGGCCTGGCCGCTGGCCGCGGCGGTGGCGATCGGTGTGTTGATGATGGCGCTGTATCTGGCGCGGCAGCCCGCGTATGCCGGCCAGGATTTCCAGGCGCTCCAGGCGGCGCCGTTCGCGCCAATCCTCGCTGACCTGACGTTCCGCTGGCATGCCGGCGAGGTGCTGCTGGATCTCGTGCTGATCGCGACCTCCTATTACGCCGCCTACAGGCTGCGGTTCGAGGGGGATGCGCTCGCCACGTTCCTGCCGGGCTACGCGCTGTCGCTCCCGGCGATCCTCGGCTGTCAGCTGGCCGCGCTCTACGTCTCGGGGCTCTATTCGCGGATGTGGACGACGTTCGGGCTGCACGACGTCTCGACGGTGCTTCGCGGCGTTGCCGCGGGCATGGTGCTGTCGGTCCTGTCGGTCACCTACCTCTTCAAGTTCGAACGTTTCTCCCGCGGGGTCTTTCTCATCGACGCCGTGCTGCTGACCGCGGCGATCCTCGCCACCCGGTCGTCGTTCCGGATTTTCGGCCGCATCGCGGCGAGAAGCAGTCCCCACCAGACGCGCGTCGCGATCTACGGCGCCGGCGCGCGCGGCCAGCTGCTGGTGCGCGAGATGATGGCGAACACCGGCTGGGGCCGCAACCCCGTGGTGTTCATCGATGACGATCCGGGAAAGCGGGCGCAGCGCATCCTCGGGATTCCGGTCCGGGGCGCAATCGGTGAGCTCGAGGGGGTTCTCGCGGGTATGCGCGTCGAGGAGGTGGTGCTCAGCTCTCCCGCGATCGGCGACGACCTCGAGGCGCGCGTCCGGGCGCTCTGCGGACCGCGGGATGTCGCCGTGCGGCGCCTCCGGCTGGAGATCGAGTGACCGGACTGCGGGTCGGCGTCGACGGGCGGGCGTTCGTCTCGCCCGCGGGGGGCGTGCGGCGTTACGTGCACGAGCTCTACGGAGCGATGGCCGAGAGCCACCCGGAGGTCGAGGTCGTGGCGATCGGCGCGCCGGCCGGCTGCGAGCTGCCGCCGAAGGTCCGGCGCCGCGACGCCATTCCGGTCCCGACCAACCTGGGATGGATGGCGGCGTCGATCCCTCTGGCCGTGCGGGGCGCGCGGCTCGACGTCTACCATGCGCCGGCCTACACCGCCCCGCTGTGGGGGGTGCACCCGCAGGTCCTGACCATCCACGACGTCAGCTACGAACGACGCCCCGAGTGGAATGCCTACCGCAACGATCCGCTGCGGCGGCTGTTCTACCGGACGTCGGCTGGCGTCGCCGATCGGATCGTCACCGACTCTGGGTTCAGCCGCGATGAAATCCACGCCGCCTACGGCATTCCATCGGCCCGGATCGACGTCGTTCCGCTGGCCGCCGGGGCCATCTTCACGCCCGGTGCGTTCGACCTCAGGGCGGTGCCGCCCGGTGTGACCCGGCCGTATGCGCTGCACGTCGGCGACCTCCACGTGCGGCGCAACGTCGCGACGGCGCTGGCCGGGGTCCTCGCGGTCCGCCGGACTCATCCCGGGGCGAAGCTGACGCTGGTTTGCGCCGGCGTCGATCGGGGCACCGGCGAAGCGCTCGTCCGCCAGGCAGGCGACTCGGGCGACCCGGAGGCAATCGTGCTCCTCGGTGCCGTTACCGAGCCGCTGCTGCTGAACCTCTACCGCGGCGCTCTCGTGCTGGCCTACCCGTCGCGCTACGAAGGGTTCGGGCTGCCAATCCTCGAAGCCATGCAGTGCGGCGTGCCGGTGGCGGCGGCGCGCGCCGCCTCCCTGCCCGAAGTCCTCGGTGATGCAGGGATGCTCCTCGGCGAACTGGATGTGGACGGATGGGCGCAGGCGCTGGCCGCCGTGCTGGACGATCCAACGCGGCGGGCGGCGATGTCGGCGCAGTCGATCGCGCGGGCGCGCGAGTTCTCCTGGGCGAGGACGGCACGGGAGACAGTGGCCGCGTTTCGCGCCGCTGTCGACGGCTCCCGCCGGGCCCGGAGGGCGCGATGACCGTCGCCGTCATCATCGTCAACTTCAACGCCGGCGAGCACCTTCGCGCCGCCGTCGGGTCGGTCGCCGCCGATCTGCAGGGGGCCGCGCATCACATCTTGGTGGTCGACAACGCGTCGAGCGACGACAGCGCAGCCGCCGTCGAAGGATTGCCGGACGTGGCGCTGGTTCGCAACGCCGCCAACCGCGGCTTTGGTGCGGCGGTCAACCAGGCTGCGGCGCTGACCGACGCCCGCTATCTGTGGCTGCTGAACCCGGACTGCCGGGTCCTGCCCGGTACCTTCGCGCGACTCGCCGGCACCCTGGCCCGGCACGACGACTGCGCGGTGGCGGCGGCGCGGCTGCTCAATGCCGATGGCAGCGTGCAGGCCAGCGCCCGCGGTGAGCCGAGCGCCTGGACGGGGCTGTTCGGCCGGCACGGACTGCTGACAAAAGTCTTTCCGCGATCCGCCGCGGCGCGGCGCAATCTTCCCGCCGCCGATCTGGTCGAGGCCGGCGTCGAGAGCGCGGTCATCGACTGGGCAATGGGCGCCTGCCTGCTCGTCCGCCGCGACCGGTTCGAGGCGGTCGGCGGCTTCGACGAGCGCTATTTTCTGTATTGGGAAGATGCCGACCTCTGCCGCCGGCTGCGCACCCTCGGCTTCGCGACGCGCTACGTCCCGGCCGCACAGGTTGTCCACGTCGGCGCCGTCAGCAGCGCGACCCGCTCGGCCTTCGCGACCCGCGAATTCCACCGCAGCGCCTATCGCTACTACGCCACCCACGTCGTCCCGACGCCGTGGCATCCGGCGCGCGGCTTCGCCCGCGTCGCGCTGGCGCTCCGGTCCTGGTGGCGGAGCCGGTAGCGCGCGATCGCGGTTGTGATCGACTCCCCCGCTCTCGACGGCAGGAACACCCCCTCGTTCGAGCCCGGGCGCGGGCGTTGCACGTAGAATGTCAGGATGGCTGCGGTCATCGACGCGCGCGAGCTCTCGAAGCGGTTCGTCCTGCGTCACAACGCGGGGGAGCTCAAGGTCCGCGCGCTCGGCATCCTCGGGTCGGCGGCGCGCGCGACGCGCGAGGAGTTCTGGGCGCTGCGGAACGTCTCGATCCGCATCGGCGACGGTGAATCGGTCGCGCTCGTCGGCCGGAACGGCTCGGGCAAGAGCACGTTCCTCAAGCTCGTCGCGGGCATCCACCGCGCGACCAGCGGCCATCTCCTGATCCGCCGCGGCGTCAAGATCGCCAGCATGATCGAGCTCGGGACCGGATTCCATCCGGAGCTGACCGGCGAGGAGAACGTCCTCCTCAACGCCTCCATCCACGGCCTGTCGCGCGGCGAGGCGCTCGGCGATGTACGACGGCGTGGTGTCGTACTCGGGGCTTCAGCACTTCATGGACGTGCCGATCAAGAACTACTCCTCCGGCATGCACATGCGGCTCGGCTTCGCGATTGCCGCCAATCTCGATCCCGACATCCTCCTGCTCGACGAAATTTTCGCCGTCGGCGACGAAGAGTTCCAGCGGCAGTGCATGGCGACGCTGCAGGGCTTTCTCGCCTCGGGGCGGACGATCCTGTTCGTCTCGCACTCCGGGGCGGCCGTTCAGGCGATCTGCCGGCGCGTCTGCGTGCTCGACGCCGGCGAGCTCCGCTACGACGGCGACGTCGATGGCGGGCTTTCCGAATACCGCCGCCTCAACGCGCAGTCGCCGCACCAGGCGCTCGGCGCGTCGCGCCATCAGGGAGAGACACCGCTCCACCCGGCGCCGGCGCCCACCGGCCGGTGGGCCGAACACGGCGCCTGGATCTTCGACTTCCTCCGCCGCCAGGGACTGCTGCCGTCGCACTACATCCTCGAGATCGGCTGCGGCAGCCTCGCGTCCGCGGTGCACCTGCTGCCCTACATGGAACAGAGCCATTACTGGGGCTTCGACCGGAACGTCGAGCTGTTCGTCGCCGGCGTCCAGGTCGAACTGCCGCGAGCCGGGGTACGGCCCGAGCGCGGACACTTCGTCCTGAACGACGATTTCGATCTTTCGGAGATTCCCCATACCTTCGACCTCGCCATCTCCAGCCTGTTCCTGCGGCGGCTGACGCTCAACAGCATCGCGCGGTGCTTCGCCGCGGTCGTGCGCAAGCTCTCGCCGGGCGGCCGGTTCTTCGTCTGCTGGACCGATGTCGAGGGGCCTGATGCGCTGCTGCCGCGGGAGTGGCCGGACGGCACGACCACATGGCCGGACCGCGAGCCGTTCCACTACAGCTTCGAGATGCTGGCGCAGATGGCGGCACTGACCGGCGGCCGCGCCGAGCGGCTGCCAGACGACTCCCATCCGCGGGGCGAGCGGGTGATGGTCATTACCCGCCAAGCCGTGAGCGACGCCGTCGATCGCCTCGAGGACGTGTGCCGCGGCGCCGACGAGGCGCTCGACGAGCTCCGCCGCCTGGCGCGGCGGCAGGCCGACCTGCGCGAAGACATCCGCCTCGACCCGCATCCACGTCGACGATATCCGCAACAGCCGGACCTGGCGGGTCCTGGAGCAGTATCGGCGGGCACGCCTGCGTGCCGGCCTGAGCGGCGTCGGCCTGACGGCGGTGCAGGCCGCGCTGCGCAGGCGCCGCATCCACCGGCCCCTGCCCCCCGCCGTCCGGACGCAGCCGCCGGGCGTGAACATTGCCGGCTACCTCGATGCCGAGAGCGGCATGGGCGAGGCGGCGCGGGCGAGCATCCGATCCCTGCAGGCCGCAGGCCTGCCGGTCGCGCTCAACAACGTCCCCTCGCTGCTGCGTACCGGCGACGACAGCTACCGGGCGCTCTTCACCGACGACAATCCACAGCCCTTCAATCTCGTCCACCTGAACGGCGACAACATGCCGGGGTTCGCGGCCGCGCGCGGGCGCCGCTACTTCCGCCAACCGCTACACCATCGGCTTCTGGTTCTGGGAGCTGGCGGCGCTCAGGCCCGACTGGGCGCCGTTTGCCGGCTACGTCGACGAAGTCTGGACCGCGACGCGGTTCGTCCGCGACGCCGTCCGCGGCGGGTGCACCGTCCCGGTCGTCCGCATCCCGCTCCCGGTCGTGCTGCCGGCGCTGCCGGCGCTCGGCCGCGCCGCGTTCGGCATCCCCGAGGGGCCGCTGGTCTTTCTCTACATCTTCGACGTCTCGAGCCAGACCGAGCGCAAGAACCCGCTCGCCGCAATTCGCGCCTTCCGCCGCGCCGCGCTGCCGCACGAAGCCGCGGTCCTGGTCCTCAAGTTCACCAATCCCGGAATACGACCGGGCCGGCGTCCGCCGGCTCTACGAGGAGGCTTCCGGCCTCAACGTCGTCTTCGTCGATCGCTATCTCGATCGGCGCCGACCTCTGTCGCGCTGATCAACACGGCCGACTGCTATCTGTCGCCGCACCGCGCCGAGGGGTTCGGCCTGACGCTGCTCGAGGCGATGCGGCTCGGCAAGCCGGTCATCGGCACGGCCTACTCCGGCAACATGGACTTCATGACGCCGGACAACAGCTACCTGCTCGACTACTCGCTCGTCACCCTGACCCGCGACTACGGGCCGTACTTCCGCGGCGCCGTCTGGGCCGATCCCGACGTCGAGCACGCCGCGCGATTGATCCGCGACGTCGTCCACAACCGGTCGGAAGCGGCCTTGCGTGGCGCCCGGGCCCGCGCCGATGTCGAGCGCGACTGGAATCCTGTAGCCACCGGTCGAGCGGTGCGGGACCGGCTGGAGGCCGTCAGGGCAGGACGCCGGCTGGAGGTGGCGCCGTGAGCCCGGCGGACGATCGGAGCCATGCGGCCCGTACGCAGCAGGCGCTCGACGGTGCGCGGCGGCTGCGCGAGCTCCTCGCGCGGCGCGTCGCGGATGAGCGCATCGGCACGACCGTGCTCGAGCAGGAGAGCCGCGCGCTGCACGACGAGCTCGCCCTCATGGAACGCTCGGCCGGGCGCCGGCTGTATCTGACCTTCCGCGGCGGAGTCGTTCGCGCCGGGCTCGTCGCCCGCCATCCGCTCTGGACCGCCGGCAGCGCGCTGCGCGCCGCGGCCGCGACACCGCTGCCCTCCGCTGCGACGGGCGCCCTGCGGCACCTGCGCCGCCGGGCGTTCCCGCTGCGGCTCGCCACGCCGGTCGCCGAACGCACCGACCAGCCGCGACGATTTCCCCGCCGTCCGTTGGATCGGGCCGACCCGGGTGCGTCATCGGACGCTCGAAGCGCTGCTCTGCCATCCGTCGAGCGCCGTCGACTATCGCGTCAGCGTTCCGTCGGGCTCGACCTTCCACACCGCCTGCGCGATTTCGCCGAACGCCTGGCGCCGCCACCCCGGCGTGGTCGACTTCCGCGTCCGCCTCGAGATTCCCGCCACCGGGTGGGCGGCGACCCGCGAATGCCGCGTCGACGCGGCCGGGCGTTACACCGATCGCCGGTGGCACGAGCTGGCCATCCCGCTGCCTCATTCCGACGATCCGGCGATCGAGCTTCTCGTCACCCTCTCGACCGACGTCGCCGCCTGGAAGCCACGCCGGCCATGCCTGGGCCCTCTTCGGCGAGCCCCGCCTCGAATGGCGCCGGACCACGCCTGAGATGCGCGACTCGCTCTCCTCCTTCCTTCGGCGCCTCCGCTCGGACGGTCTCCGTGGCACCCTCGCGCTGCATCGCGCGCGGCCGCCCCGCCGAGGACGACGCCGCCGAGTACTCGCAGTGGGTCGCGACACACACGCCGACGGCGCACGACCTGGCCGCCCTGTCCGCGGCGGTCGCGGCGCTCCCGCTTCAGCCGCTCGTCAGCATCATCACGCCGGTCTTCAACACCGATCCCCGGTGGCTCCGCGCCTGCATCGAGTCGGTGCGCCGCCAGGCCTATCCGCACTGGGAGATGTGCCTCTGCGACGATGCGTCCACGGCGCCTGGCCCGGACGAGGTGTTCAGGGAGTACGCCGCCGACGAGCGTATCCGCGTCGTCCGCCTGCCCGCCAACGCCGGCATCTCGGCGGCGTCGAACGCCGCGCTGCAGAGCGCGCGCGGCAGCTACGTCGCGCTGCTCGATCATGACGACGAGCTGCGCGCCCGAGGCGCTCGCCGAGATGGTTCGGGCGATCAACGATCAGCCGGACGCAGCGGTCTTCTATTCCGACGAAGACAAGCTCGACCTCTCGGGGCGGCGATGCGAACCGGCCTTCAAGCCGGACTGGTCGCCCGAACACTTCCTGCACCGCATGTACACCTGTCACCTGACGGTGGTCCGGAAGGACCTGATCGACCTGGTGCAGGGGTTCCGCCGCGGCTTCGAGGGGGCGCAGGACTACGACCTCCTGCTCCGCATCATGGCGCACACCGATCGCATCGTGCACGTCCCGCGCGTGCTGTATCACTGGCGTAAGCTGCCGCAGTCCACGGCCAGCGCCGGCGCCGCCAAGCCCTGGGCGCTCGATGCCGGCAGGCTGGCGCTCGAGGATCACGTCCGCCGCCAGGGGATGGCGGCAGAGGTGCTGGCCGGCGCCGCGCCCGGGCTCTTCCGCCTGAAGCGCGCGATCGCTGGCCGGCCGCTCGTCTCGATCGTCATCCCCACTGCCGGCCGGCTCCGCCAGGTGCGTGGGCGCGACGTCGATCTCCTCGCCCAGGCCGTCACCAGCCTGCGGAAGAAGACGACGTGGACCGAGTACGAGCTGATCATCGTCGCCGATGCCGCCGGCGTGCCGGCCTCGACCGCGCGCGCGCTATCCGGCGCCAGACACCGCCTGCTCGCCCATGCGGCCGGACCGGCCTTCAACTTTTCCCGCAAGGTCAACGAAGGGGTCGCGGCGGCACAGGGCGAGCACGTGCTGCTCTTCAACGACGACCTCGAAGTCACCGACGGGCGAGTGGCTGAGCGCGATGCTCGAGTACTCGCAGGACCCGGAGATCGGCGCGGTCGGCGCGAAGCTGCTCTACCCGGACGGCCGCCTCCAGCACGTCGGCATGATCCTCGGCGTCGACGGCATCGCCGCGCATGCCTACCATCAGCATCCGGGTCGTGTCGCCGGGCTACGTGGGCAGCACGATCATGGACCACGGAATTTTTCCGCCGTGACGGCGGCCTGCCTGATGTCGCGGCGGGCGGTGTTCGACGAGGCGGGCGGCTTCGACGAGCGTTCCCGATGGACTTCAATGATGTCGACTTCTGCCTGCAGGTCCGGCGCGCCGGCTATCGCATCGTCTGGACGCCGTATGCCCAGCTGTATCATCACGAGTCGGCCAG
Source organism: uncultured Acidobacteriota bacterium (assembly GCA_963750475.1). Taxonomy (GTDB): domain Bacteria; phylum Acidobacteriota; class Vicinamibacteria; order Vicinamibacterales; family 2-12-FULL-66-21; genus JALZOC01. Next base: position 1,780,583 of record CAVVQQ010000002.1, on the reverse strand, counting down.
CTTCGGCCCGCGGTCCGCAGGATCCGGCCGGTATCGCCGAGATGCGGCGGCGCTGGGGCTGCGGGTGATCGAGGCGCGATCCGTACTACAATCCCAACCTGACCCGCCATCATCCCGATTTCCGGGTCGGCGCTTGAGCCGCGCGCGGGAAGGCCCTGGCGCGGCGGCGGCTGGGCACGGCCGATGACGTTTCCCATTTCCGGCGTCAAAGAGGTGGAGGGCGCTCCCCGGGAGGTTCCGTGTGCCGTCTGCCGGGCGCGCGACACGCGGCGGCTGTACACGAAGTCCAGGGTGGGGCATCGAACGGTGCCGCCGCTGCGGGCTGGTCTACGCCAATCCGCGGGCGCCTGAGGCGGCGATCCTCGAGCGCTACAACCACGAGTATTTCTGGGAGGAGTACCTTCCGGCCGCCGGCGCGGCGGAGGGGAAGATAGACGACGAGGTGCTCGACCTGCGGCATGGCGCGATGCTGCGGCTGCTGGCGCTCGAGGCGCCGGGCCGTGGGCGTCTGCTCGAAGTCGGATCGGGGGCGGGGCTGTTTCTGAGGGCGGCGTCGCGCGACGGCTGGGAGCCGGCGGGGGTCGAGCTCTCGCCCGAGGGATCGTCGTTCGCGCGCGAGCGCCTCGGCCTCGACGTCCGTACCGAGCGGGCGGAGGCGATGAGCTTCGCGGCGGCGTCCTTCGACACGGCGGTGATGTTCGACGTCATCGAGCATCTGTTCGACCCGCGCGCCGTGCTCGAGGCGACGCGCCGGGCGCTGCGGCCTGGCGGCCTGCTGGTGGTGACGACGCCGAATTTCGACGCGCTCAGCCGCTACGCGCTGGGCGTCGCCTGGGCGGTGCTCAATCCGTTCGAGCACCTCTATTATTTTTCAGAGACGACCCTGACGGCGCTCCTCGAGTCCTGCGGCTATGCGAACGTCAGACGGATGCGGGCGTTTGGCGGCTGGGGGGCGATCGAGTCGATGAACTACCGCTACACCCATGTGCCCGGATCGTGGCGCCGCTCGCTCTACGAGCGCGGCGTCTGCCGGCTGTCGCCGGGCCAGGTGCAGTCGGTGCAGCGGTGGGGGGCGGCGGACACGCTGCTGATGCTGGCGCAGGTGCCGTGAAGAGGATGACGGGGCGCGCCGCGCTCGTCCTGCTGACATGTGGACTGGTCGCGGTGGTCGCCACTCGTCTGGCCAGGCCGGTGCCGGAGTCTGTCGAAGTGCCGCTCGCCACTTACTTCCCCGGCATGCAGCCAATGGCGGTGGAGCTGCCGGGGCTGCCCTACCTGACGACCAGCGGCGTGCTGCAGGTCCACCGCATCGACCTCGTGATCGACCGGCCGGAAGCCATGCTGCGGCACCAGTCGGTGCGGCTGCTGGTCGGCACCCACGATACCGCCCCCCATCTCGTCTCGGCCGATCTGTGGGTCGTCGGCACGCCGTGCCGATACCGCACGGCGCCGGGCGCGCAGTTTCCGAACAACGACGTCCTGACCCTGGCGCGAGAGAAGGGCTGCGCCGAGCTTCGGACCGTTCCGAGCGGCGCACTCCTCCTGACGGTGCGGTACACGGGCGACGCGCGGGTCGCCTTATGGACCTACACCCAGCCGGCCGGGATTGAGTCGAGCGGCGCCATCCACCTGAAGGGCCCGGTCTCGGCCGAGTTTCCCCACCAGCCGTCGGGTACGGGGCAGTTTCATCGACGAGTACCCGGTCGAGCGGCGTGCGGGTCATCGACCTGCTGCGGCGTATGTGGCAGCTGGGCGGCCGGAGCTGGCTCCTGATGGCCATTCTCGCGGGGGCTGCGGCGGCCATCCTTCTGTCGATGTTGCTCTGCCCGCTCGCGGCGCTGCCCCCCGCCGCTGACCGCCGTGACGTCTGGCGGGCGGCGCTTGCCGCGGGCCTGCTGGCGTCGGGACTGAGCCTGGTGTTCGCGGTGATCGTCCCGCCCTTTCAGGCCCCGGACGAACCCAATCACTTTCTCGGCTTCCTGGCGCTCGGCCACCGTTCAGCCGAGCGCGCGCAGGCCGATCAATGGGCCCGCGTTGGGCACTTCAACCAGCTGCGTTTCAACGGCGCGGAGCGTTACCGGCCGGTCGACGCGCGCCAGCCTCAGGAAACGACCTGGACCGACGCGAGCCCCTCCGACTTCGAGCGGCGGTCGAGCATGACGGTCGTGTGGCGGACCATCGCCGCGCTGACCCACGACATGTCGCTGCCGGCCGCGTTCCTCACCCTGCGTGTCGTCCATGCGGGCATGTTCGGCTTCGCCTTCGCGGTGATGGTCTGGGCGGTCGTTGCCGGCACCACTGCCGGGTTCAGGCATCTTGTGTTCATTCCGCTCCTGGCCGTGCCGACGCTGCCGTTCTTCGGTATGCACGTCTCCAACCACGCGTTCCTCGTTTCGGGCTATGTGCTCGTCGCCGGCGGCATCACGCTGGTGTTCGTCGGCGGGCGGAAATGGTTCACCGCCATGCTCCTTGCCGCCGGTACGGCGCTGGCGCTGCTCGCCGGACGCAGCAGCCTGCCGCTGCTGCCGCTCATCGCCGCGGCGGTCGTCGCGGAGTGGCGGTTCAGCGGCACGGCGTCCCGAGCCGTCCTCAGCGCCGCGGTCGTGCGTGTCGCCGCTGAGGCGGCGATGCTCATCCTGCTCGTGGTGCTGGCGCTGTCGCTCTTCCTCGACTACCCGCACGTCGCCTCCGTCGATCTGCTCCATCGGCCGCCGGCCTGGGGATATCTGCTGTCGGTGCTGTCGACGGCGGCGACGCCGCGGCTGCGCGACGCTGACCTGCTGTTGACGACATCGTTCTGGGGCGGGTTCGGATGGCTCGATCGGCTATTGCCGGCCTGGGCGATTGCGGCCTACACGGCGATCACCGCCGGCAGTCTGACCGTGCTGCTCGTGATCGTCGCGCGCACCCGGGACGCGGCGTTGTTCGCCCGCGGTGCGCTGCTGTTACTGGGTGCCGCCGCCAGCCTTGCCGTCTACGCCCTCGGCACGCTCCGCTATTCCCCCGATATCCACGGCCGGTATCTGGTCGGGCTGTACCTCGCCGGGCTGGCGGTCTGCGGCAGCCCGATCGTGATGGCCCGACGCCAGTCTCCGTTGTCTTCATCGGCGCGGCGCAGCTGCGCCGTTGTCGCGGCGCTGCTGGGAATGGTACACGGCCGTCGTATGGTTCGTGCTGGGGGCGTATTTCTAGCCCTGGGCAGGGTCGCCGGAAGACATCGCGGCGGCGGCGAGGAAGGCGGCGGCAGTAATCCCCAGGCTGGCGACCAGCCAGATCAGCGTGTCGCGGACCGGACGGGGCGCGAAGGGCCGGTCGGGCGGCACCGCCGGATCGACGACCTGCAGCTCGGCGCTGCGTGAGGCGACCTGGAGGGTCGCACTCTGCGACTGCGCCGACGCTTCCCCGTAGGCGCTCCTCGCAAGCTCGAAGTCGAGCTTCAGCCGGTCGAGGGCATTCTCCTGTTGATAGAGCGCAGCGAGGCGCTCCTGCCGCGCGGCGCCGAGGCGGTTGACGTCGGCCAGCTGGGCGCGCTGGCGCTCGAGTGCGGCGACGTTCGAGCGCGCGGTGGCGACTTCCTGGTCGAGCGACTCGAACACCTGGTTCGGCGATTCCGTGCGCAGCTCCAGCCCCAGCAGATCCTTGTCGCCCCGCTGCCTGGCCGCTTCCATCATCGCGGGATCGGAGTCGATGCTCTTGGTGACCGACGTTGTCCTGGACCTCGCCTTGAGCTCGCGCTCGGCGCTCTCGAGCCGGCCCCGCTCGGCGGCCAGCTTGATGCGCAGCGCGCCCAGCTCCTTCCGCTGCTCGAGCAGCGTTTCGACATCGCCACGCAGCAGGTCGACCTGATTGGTGCGCTGAAAGTCGAGCAGCCGCTTCTGGGCCGTTTCGAGCCGTTCGCTGAGCTCCTTGACGTGGGCGCGCGATGATGTCGCGGGCGCGGACCGCTTCCTGCTGGCTGAGCCGGTGCGAGAGCTCCACCGCCGCGGTGGCGAAGTCGTTGGCGACGTCCGATGCCAGTCGCGCGTCGGGCAGGATGACATTGGCGGTGAGGAGGTTCGTGTTGCGCACCTCGGTGACCGAGAACACGCGGTCCAGAAACGTGAACGGGGTCAGGTCGTAGGGGGCCTTGTCGAGGCCGCGCTTCGTGATGATTGCCTGGGCGGTGTTGTGGTTCCTCACGAGCGGAATGTAGCTGGCGGAACTCGGTGTGCCGCTGGAGCTGACTTCCTCGCCCACCTTGGACTGCGACACCGCAATCGTCGCCGTGGCCGATCAGGACGGCGGCGTCAGCAGCGACAGCGCCAGGCCAGCGACCGCGCCGACGACGCCAGCGATGCTGATCGGAACACGACGGCTCCAGAGCACGCGGGCGTACCAGCGCAGCCCGGGCCCCCGCTCGTCGGGTACCAGCGGGCGCAGCGATTCAGGATAGACCGGCGGCCGCGGCTGACCGGCGCCTCGGCTCTCCGGAAGACCCGGCGGTCCGCCCGAATCGGTCGGTGAGCCAAGGGTGTTCAATCTATGCATCCGCGGAAGCCTTCATCAGCGCCAGGTATTCGTCGTAGTCGCGGATGTAATCCGCGGCGTCGTACTCATCCGACGCGAGCACGACCAGGACGGCATCCGGCGAAAAGCGGAACTGCACCCCCCAGACCATCGGCTCGATGACGACCAGCGTCTCTGGTGAGTCGAGCACGATCTCTTCCCGCTGCCGGCCGTCATCGACCATCAGCGCACAGTCGCCGTGCACGCAGCTCAGCGCCTGGGTCAGGCGGCGATGGGCGTGGGCGCCGCGAACTTCGCGGCTCGGCACGTCGAACACCGTAAAACAGCGCCGCGGCACGAACGGCAGCCCCTTGCCGACCTCGGCAACGCACAGGCTGCCGCGGAGATCCATCATCTTCGGCAGACGCTGGACGGTGACACCGCGCACCCGCGTGCCGCGGGCGCCACCATATTCCGTCTGGGCGGTGGCCCGATCCTGCGCCGCGTCCGGCTTCGCGTCGACGTAGCCCTTGATGTAGGCGGGGTTGCCGATCACGATGGCGTTCGGGGGCACGTCGTGCATGACGACCGCCCCCGCGCCGACCATCGCGTGGCGCCCGATCGTGATGCCGGGCAGGATGGTGGCGTTGGCGCCGACCGACGCCCCTTCACGCACCACCGTGCGTGCGACCTCGGCCTGCCAGCGGCGGCTTCTCCGGGAACCGATCGTTGGTGAACGTCGCGTTCGGGCCGATGAACATGTCCGCCTCGAGCTCGATGCCGTCCCACAGCTGCACGCCGGACTTGACGGTGACGCGGTCGCCGATGACGACACGGTTTTCGACGAAGACGTGATCGCAGATGTTGCAGTCGCGGCCGATGCGCGCCCGGGCAGAACGTGCGCGAACGCCCAGATTCGCGTGCCAGCGCCGATCTCGGTGGCCTCGACCAGCGCCTGCGGATGCTGGAAGTGCTGCGGTGGCGCCGGTGTCATGACTGTCCTGCTGTCGTCCATTCGGGTTCTGCGGCGCGGTCCCCCGCCAGCAGCGAGGCGAACAGGGCGCGGTATCCGCTCATCACTGACGCGTACCAGTAGCGGCCGGCGGCCGCCGCCCGGCCGCGCGCGCCCATCTCCGCCAGCCGCGCGCGGTCCTGCCTGGCGTCGAGAACGGCGGCGACGATCCCGTCGACGTCGCCGGGCCGGGCGATCCATCCCGACCCGCTCCTCTTTGACGACGAGCGCCAGCTCGGACTGCGGATCAACAGCCGCGACGATCGGCTTGCCGCTCGCCAGGATGTTGTAGAGGCGGCTCGGCACGCCGGCGCCGAACATCCCCGGGACGAAGGCGGTGATGGCGATGTCGCAGGCGTTGAGGAAGACCTGCTGATCGCTGCGCGGCCGCGGCGCCAGTACCGTCACGTTCGGCAGCGCCTCCCGTGCGACGGTCGCCTCGAGCCAGCGCCGCTTGCCGCCCGAGCCGATGAACAGGAACTGGACGTCCGGCGCCAGCGCGGCCAGCCGGCGGGCAGCCGCGACGAGGTCTTCGATCGCATGCAGTGGCCCCATGTTACCCGCATACTGGACCACGAACCGATCCGTCAGGCCGAGCTCGGCCAGCAGCGGATTGGCCGTTCGCGGTATCGGCACGAGCACGTCTTCGGCGGCCCAGTTGGTCAGAATCACGACCGGCGGTTGCGACCCGCCGCTCATCTTGGCGAGGATCAGCGTCCGCATGTCGCGGCCGAGCGCGCAGATCCGCGCCATCCGCCCGTACATCCGCCCGGTCAGCCACGACAGCGCGCGCGCCGGCAGGCCGTCGGCGGCGATCATCCCCGCCGCGACCAGCGTCTCGGGGTAGACGTCATGGACGAGCAGCACCGCGCGGGCGCCGCGCACCGCGCAGGCGATCGCGGTCAGGAACGGCAGCGGCGGCGGGGTCGTCACCACCAGCACCGCGTCGCCGCGGCGGAGGTGGGCGCAGAGATGGACGAACATCGTGATCGAGACCGTCGCCATGTTGAGGAGGCGGCCGATCGGGCGATCCTTGTCGAGGGTCGTACCCGGGGCGCGCACCACGTCGACATTGTTGCGGCGCTCGCGGGCTGGCGCCCTGGTGCCGCGCGCCGAGTGCGTCGGCTGGCCGCAGAGCGCGCGCACCTCGTAGTCGGCCGCCAGTCCCTCGGCGATCCGCGTCAGGAAATATCCCGTCGACGTCAGCTCCGGGTAGTAGAGCTCCGAGACGACCCATACCCGGCGCGCGCCGACGCGCTCAGGCGCCGCCGTCATACCCCATCAGCATTCGGACGACGGTCGCCGAGACGTGCGGCTCGAGGTATTCGGCGGGCGTCGTCCACGAGGTCGGCGTGCCCAGGACGACCCGGACAGCGGCGAGAATCGTCTCGGGATCCGAACCGGCGATGAGATTGCTGCCGGCCTCGATCGTCTCGGGGCGCTCGGTGACGTCGCGCAGCGTCACGCTCGGCACGTGCAGGATCGCGCACTCCTCCTGGACGGTGCCGCTGTCGCTCAGGACGCAGCGGGCGTGCTGCTCGAGGTGCACGAAATCGAAGAACCCCAGCGGCTCGAGCAGCCGGACCCGCTCCGACGCCGGCGACAACCCGAACCGTGCCAGCTTGTCGGCGGTGCGCGGATGAAGGCTGACGACCAGCGGCTCGTCGTAGGCCGCCGCGACCCGGGCCAGGCCGTCGAACAGCCGCGCCAGGCGCTCCTCGGCGTCGACGTTCTCGGCGCGGTGCAGCGTGACCAGAAAGTAGCGGCCGGCGGACAGGCCCAGCCGGGTCATCACGTCGGACGCGGCCACCTGGTCCTTGTACGCCTGGAGCACCTCGAAGATCGGATTGCCGGTGACGAAGATCCGCTGCCGCGGAATGCCCTCGCGCAGCAGGTTCTCCTTGCTGCGGTGGGTGTACGGCAGCAACACGCGGCTGCAGTGGTCGATGATCCGGCGGTTGATTTCCTCGGGCACCCGATCGTCATAGCAGCGGTTGCCCGCCTCCATGTGAAACACCGGGATGCCCAGCCGGGCGGCGACGATCGCCGCCAGTCCGCTGTTGGTGTCGCCGAGAATCAGCACGCGGTCAGGCCGTGCGGTCGCGAACAGCTCGCCGGTGCGGGCGAGAATCTGTCCCGCCTGCTCGGCGAAGCTGCCGGCCCTGACGTCGAGATGCGCGTCCGGGGCGCGGACGCCAAGCTCGCGGAAGAACAGGTCGCTCAGCCGATCGTCGTAGTTCTGTCCGGTGTGAACCAGACGTGACCCGGCAGAACTTTTCGAGCAGGGGAATGACCCGGCTCAACCGGATGATTTCCGGCCGGGTCCCGAATACCACCGCGACGTTCATGCCTGGACGTCCGCCTCGTCCTGGGTCGCCAGCATCTCGCGCAGCCCGTCGCACATCGAGCGTCGTCTGGGCCGACGAATACTCGCCGGTCAGCGCCGGCGTCTCGACGGGGCCTCCGGATTGAGCTCCGGCAGCATCGGATGGACGACGTAATACTCCCCGCGCCTGGCGGTCCGGTAGGCCTCTTCATCCGACACCAGGGTCTCGTGGATCTTTTCACCCGGACGGATGCCGGTGTAGCGGAGCTCGATCTTCCGGCCGTCGATCAGCGCCTCGGCGAGATCGACGACGCGGGCGGCCGGGACGATCGGCACGTAGATCTCGCCTGGCCTGGCGCCGTCAGATCGCGGCGATCACGGTGTCGACGGCGCGATCGAGGCTGAGCAGGAACCGGGTCATCTCCTTGAGTCGTGATCGTCACCGGGCCGCCGTTGGCGATCTGCTCGTGGAAGAGCGGCACCACCGAGCCGCGCGAGGCGATGACGTTGCCGTAGCGGACGCACGCGAACCGCGTCCCGGCGCCGCGGATGTTCGCCTCGATCAGCATCCGCTCCATCAGCGCCTTGGTCATGCCCATGACGTTGATTGGCTTGCACGCCTTGTCGGTCGAGACGCCGATCACCGTCTCGATGCGGCTGCCGCTCTCGCGCACCGCGCGGACGAGGTTCTCGGCGCCCAGCACGTTGGTCGCGACCGCCTGGTCGGGGAAGTATTCGCAGCGTCGGCACCTGCTTGAGGGCGGCGGCGTGCACGATGATGTCGGCGCCGCGGACGCGCCTGCAGCACCGACCAGTAGTCGCGCATGTCGCCGATCACGAACCGCAACAGGTCGCGGGAGTTCTGGTAGATGATGTCGTCGGTCAGGGCGTGGCGCTTGCGGTATCGACGCGCATGTAGTGCTGCTTGGCCTCGTCGCGGGAGAAGACGGTGATGCTCTGCGGCGTCCCGAGCGAGCCGCCGAGCAGCCGATGGACGAGCTTTCGCCCGAGCGAGCCGGTCCCGCCGGTGATCAGAATCCGCTTTCCGTCAAGCAACACCAGAATGTCTCCAGTCGTCGTAGGGTGTGGGATCGTCCGCGAGGCCGCGGATCATCGCCGGCCAGCCCGGGATCCGCAACCCGGCGGCCGCCGCCAGCCGGCTTCCGTCAAGAGTTCGATCGATCACCGGCGCGTCACGTGGAAGGATGTCGATCGGGACCGCCAGCGTATCACGCATCATCACCAGCAGGTCGTGCTTGGAGATCGGCTCCGCGGCAAGGTGCCACAGCCCGGAAATTCCGGGATGGCCCTCGAGGATGTCACTGATGACCCGCGCCAGCGCCGCGGTCGTCAGACCCGAGAAGCGCGCTCCGGTATAGCCGTCGACCGCCGTGCCGCGCCTGCTCAGGAACCACTCGACCAGCCCGCTGGTCACTGGCCAGCTCGCGGCCGATGATCGACGTCCGCAGCGTCAACGCCGGCGCACCGACCTCACCGAGACCCTTGGAGCGTCCATACAGGTCGGTGGCGTCAGGGGCGTCGTCTTCGCTGTAGTTCCCCTTCGCCCCGGCGAAGACGCAATCGGTGCTGATGTGCACGAACCGCGCGCCGGTCGCCTCGCAGAGCGCCGCGACGCGGTGCGGGAACAGCGCATTGACCGCCACCGACTGGATCGGGTCGCGGGCCGCGGCGAGCTGCTTGACGATGCCGATGCAGTTGACGACGGCGTCGGGCCGGGCGATGCCGACCGCGCGGATCACGGAATCGAAGTCGCTGGCGTCGACGCCGGGAATCAGCCGGCTTTCGTCGAACAGGCCGTAGCGCCGGTACGCCGCCGCCGGGCCCCGTACCGTCACGGAGGTGTCGAACCCGGTCCGGCAGACCTGCCACAGCTTGTGGCCGAGCATGCCGCCGCCGCCGAGAATCAGCAGCCGCATCAGACCCCCGCCGTCCTGGCCCAGGCCATGTAGTCGGTCAGTCCGGCCGTCAGATCCACCGACGGCGCGTAGCCGAAGGCGCGGCTGGCCTTGCTGATGTCCGCCAGGCTATGGCGGACATCGCCTGGCCGCGGCGGCGCGTACCTCGATCTTCGGCGGCACCCCGGCGGCCTCGAACACCATCCGCGCCAGGGCGTTGATCGTCACCCGGGTCCCGCTGGCGACGTTGAAGGCGCCGCTCACGGCTGGCGCGGTGCCGGCCAGGAAGTTGGCCTCGGCGACATCCCGCACGTTGACCAGGTCGCGCGTCTGCTCGCCGTCGCCGAAGATGCGCACCGGCTCGCCGGCGAGGACGCGGTGGGCAAAAATCGGAATGACGTTGCCGTAGGCGTCGTAGCGCTGATGGACGCCGTAGACGTTGAAGTAGCGGAGGCAGACCGCCTCCAGCGGGTAGAGCTTGCCGTAGGCCAGGCACAGCTTCTCGCCGGCGAGCTTGCTGGCGCCGTACGGCGTGTCCGGGTCGATCGGGTGCTGCTCGTCGAATCGGCAGGGTCTTGAGCTCGCCGAAGATGCCGGCCGACGACGAGTAGACGAGCCGCTTGACGCCGTGGGCGCGCGCCGCCTCGAGCACCCGCAGCGTCCCGAGCGCGTTGATCTCCGAGTCCTCAATCGGATGCTCGATCGACCGGGTGTTGCCGACCGACGCCGCGAGATGGAACACCAGCTCGCAGCCGGCGACCGCGCGGTCGACCGCCTCCGGGTCGCGGACGTCCCCCTCGACGACCTCGGCGTCGGGATGGAGGTTGGTGCGATAGCCGGAGGACAGATTGTCGAGGATGCGGACGCTCAGCCCGTGCTGGAGCAGCCGCATGACGAGATTCGAGCCGATGAACCCGGCGCCGCCGGTGACGAGAGCACGCATATTACTCCTGCGGAATGGGGGACGCGGCAAAGGCGCCGCGGTGCGCGGACCACGCCTGCAGCCAGCCGGCCAGCGACTGGCGGTAGCCGAGCACGATCGCGACCTGCGCGATCGTCACCAGGCTGGTGAGGGTGTCCGTAAAGATTGACAGCGCCAGCGCCTGGAACAGCACGCCGTAGGCCAGCACTCCCCAGGCGCGGCCGCGCTTCGCCTGCAGATAGAAGTACGACATCAGCGCCTGAATCAGGCAGATGATCACGATCGCGCCGCGCACGCCGAAGTCCGCCAGGAAATTGACGTACCAGGTCGAGGCATTGAACGCTTCGTTGACCAGGCCGAGCGCGTAGCGGTTCTCGGTGTCGGTGTAGATGCGCTCACGGATGACCGTCGGCAGCAGGCTGGCGGTCGAATAGTAGGGGCGGTAGAGCGGGTTCAGATGCTCGATGCCGCCGACCACGTTGTTGACCGGCGACGACACGTAGAGATAGACCCACAGGAACCCCGGCGGCAGATCATCGGCCAGAAATCTTCCCCGCTCGGACGTAATCTCGCGCAGCGCCTCTTTGCCGGCGCCCGCCCGCCAGTCTCCGACCACGCCGAACAGGAGTATACCGAGCAGCATCGCGACGCCGACCTGGGCGAGGCGGACGAGCGTGATGCGCCGGACCAGCAGGAAGATGCCGAGCATCTCGAGCAGCGACCAGATGAACGCGCCGCGATTGATCTGGAGCAGCGGCCAGACGAGCAGCGCCAGCGTCACCCAGCCGTCGCGGAGGCGGCGGTTGAAGCAGTAGTCGAGGAACCGCGCCGTCAGGATGAACAGGTAGACGGCCGTCAGCAAGCCGTGGAGCGATGGCACGCCGAAGTCGCGATAGTCCCGGCTGGTGTCGCCTTGCAGCAGCCACTGGATCGGCAGGCCGCCGGCGACGATGATCTCGAGGATTGATCCGGCCACCCAGAAGCGGGTCAGCCGTCCGGCAAAGCGGCGCAGGCAGGGAAAGTCGAGGCCCGCGGCACGCGCCTCGACGATGTCCGGCCGGCCGCGCATCGCACCGGCCATCGCGCCATGAATCAGCCAGAAGGACACGACGTTGGCGCCGACCAGGCCGAGCGTCGCGGCATTCATCGGCAGCAGTTGCTTCGTCAGCTGCAGCTGCGCCAGCGCGACCGCGGTCAGCCACAGCGCCGTGTACACCGCCGGGGGAGAGGTCAGCACCACTCAGCCGGCTCCCTGGGCGCGATGGGTCCGCGCGCGATGGACCTCGTCCCACACCCGCGTCGGCGCCAGCGACAGCAGGAACAGCCCGGCGTAGCGGAGGTCGACGAATGCCACCCGGCTCAGCTCGCGGATGGCGCGCCGTTTCTCGCCGGTCGACAGCAGAAAGCGCGCCCGGTAGTAGCGCGCGCGCGCGTAGGCCTCGCGGAACCCCTGCCGGTGCCGCGCGGCGATGCCCGGGTTTCCCTCTTCGATCCGCCGCAGGGTGTACCCGCGCTCCTCTGCCCACTTCGCGATGCTGCGGCTGGTCAGCGCCGCGTCGTGAATCCGGTAGCGTGCGACCGCGACCGACAACGACCTGAACGGCCGCTTCGCGGCCAGCTGCATGAACAGGCAGTATTCCTCCGAGGCGGTGATCACCGGGTCGAACGAGAGGCCGGTTTCCTCGAGCGCGGATCGCCGCACCAGCACCGCCGGGACGTTGATGTCGAACTCCGTGAGGAGCGCATCGAGAAGGTCGCCGTGGCGCGGCGGCGGCACCCACGCGCCGATCTCGCGGCCGGCGGCGTCAATCCTGACAATGCCGCCATAGCAGGCCGCCCATGGACTCCCCTCCATCGCCGCCACCAGCGTCGCCAGCGTTTCCGGCATCCAGACGTCGTCGCAGTCGAGGAAGGCGACGTAGGTGCCGCGCGCCTGGCGGAGCGCCAGATTGCGGGCGGCGCCGAGCGGCGTTGTCTCGGCGGCGCGGAAATACCGCACGCGGCTGCCGTAGCTCTTCGCCACGGCGGCGCTGCCGTCGGTCGAGCCGTTGTCCCAGAAGACGATTTCCCAGGCGGAATGGGTCTGCGCGGCGATTGAGTCCATCGCCTCCCGGAGATAGCGCTCGCCGTTGTAGCAGTTGATGACGACGGTCACCAGCGGGGCGGCGCTACCAGACATGGGATGCGACGCCAGGCGGCGTGCCGAGCTCCGATTCGGCCGGATCGTGCGGCAGGTCGGCACAGTTGACGAGCAGCGCCGGCCGATCGCCGAGACACGCCCACGCGTACCAGACGAGCGGCGGCACGACCAGCAGCGCGTACGCATCGGGGCGCCCGAGCTCGCAGGATGCGGTGGCGCCGGCGGTCGGCGAGCCCGGCCGATCATCGTGGAAGGCGAATTTGACCCGGCCGGCCGGAACGGCGATGTGCTGCGTCATGCGCAGGTGCCGCTTCCATCCCTTCATCACGCCGGGGTTGATCTCGGAGAGGTAGACCTCGCCGAAGCGCGTGAACAGCGGCGAATCGGCCCGCAGGACGTGCAGCAGCGCGCCGCGCACGTCCTGGTAGATCGTCAGCGGCTCGAGGCGGACACCGGTAATTGCCGGAGCAGGGCTCATTGCGCCCACGGCAGTCCCCGGGCGGCGGCCAGCGCGGTGTAGTGGTCGAGCTGGGCGAGCGTGCGGGCGCGCGCCCCGGCCGGGTCGGCGTAGTAGTCGCGATACCACTCGGTGGTGAAGCGGACGCACTCGTCGAAGGACAGCACCGGACGCCACCCGAGGTCGGCGAGCGCGAGATCGCAGCACAACTTGAGCAGGGTCGCTTCCTTGACCGCGGCGCCGGCATCCGGATCCTGCTCCCAGCGCGCCTCCGGCCAGAGCCTGGCCATCGCGGCGAGCAGCGCTTCGACCGGCTGGTTGACCGTCGCGTCGGGGCCGAAGTTGTAGGCGGTGCCGGACGCGATGCCGGTCCGCGCCCACAACCGCGCGCCGAGCGTCAGGTAGCCGCTGAGCGGCTCGAGCACGTGCTGCCAGGGGCGCGTGGCGTGCGGATGGCGCAGCCGCACCGCCGTGCCCGCCGACCAGGCGCGGACGCAGTCGGGGACAATCCGATCGGCGGCCCAGTCGCCGCCGCCGATGACGTTGCCGGCGCGCGTCGTCGCGACCGCGGCCAGCGATCCTTCCGACGGAAAGAACGATCTGACGTAGGAATGGGCAATCAGCTCGGCGCAGGCCTTCGACCCGCTGTATGGATCGTCGCCACCGAGCGCGTCGGTTTCCCGGTAGCCCCACGTCCATTCGACGTTGCGATAGGCCTTGTCGCTCGTGATCAGCACGACCGTCCGGATGCCGGGGCGCGTCCGGGCGCACTCGAGGAGGTTCAGCGTCCCCATCGCGTTGGTCTCGAAGGTCGTCACCGGGTCCGCGTACGACTGGCGGACCAGCGCCTGGGCGGCGAGATGAAACACCATCTCCGGCGCGAATTCGTCCAGCACCGCCGCGAGCCGCGCGCGATCGCGGACATCGCCGTCGTAGTGCGTGAGGCGGTCGCGCAGCGCGGCCGCCTCGAAATGCGACGGCTCGGTCGGCACGCCGTTCGAGTAGCCGCCGACCGTCGCGCCAAGTTCGGCGAGCCACGCCGACAGCCATGACCCCTTGAAGCCGGTGTGCCCGGTCACGAGGACGCGCCGGCCGCGGTAGATCCCGGCGAACATCATCGCTCGGGACGCCGCCACGGCGCCTGCCCCGATACCCAGAGGTCGTTCAGCAGATCGCGATCCCGCACCGTGTCCATCGGCTGCCAGAATCCTTCGTGCCGGTACGCCATCAGCTGGCCGTCCCGCGACAGGCGCTCGAGCGGATCCTGCTCGAGCACGGTGTCATCGCCGGCGAGGTAGTCGAAGACGCCGGCCTCGAAGACGAAGAAGCCGCCGTTGATCCAGCCCTCCCCCGCCTGTGGCTTCTCCTTGAAGCTGCCGACCTCATCGCCGTCCAGGCGCATCGTCCCGAACCGGCCGGGCGGCCGGACCGCAGTGACCGACGCCAGCCGGCGGTGGCCGCGATGAAACGCCAGCAGCCGGGCGAGATTCGATGTCGGCGACGCCGTCGCCGTAGGTCAGCATGAACGTCCCTTCGGGCGCGAGCAGATGTTCGAGCCGCTTGAGCCGTCCGCCGGTGAGGGTGTCGAGCCCGGTGTCAATCATCCGGACCGTCCAGTCGGGCACCATCGGATTCAGGTACGAGGTCTCGCCGGTCCGGAGGTTGACGGCCACGTCGCTGTTGCGCAGATGGTAATTGACGAAATAGTCCTTGATCGACTCACCGCGGTAGCCGAGCGCGAGAACGAACTCGCGCAGCTCCGCATCGGCGTAGAGCCGCATGATGTGCACGAGGATGGGAATGCCGCCGATCTCCACCATCGGCTTGGGCTTGACGTAGGTCTCCTCGCTCAGGCGCGAGCCGCGGCCGCCGGCCAGGATCACTGTCTTCATGCCACCTCGTTCGGCGCCGCCACCGACCGGACGATGCCGCAGACCCGATCGACATCGGCCGCGGTCACGCCCGGATGCAGGGGCAGGGACAGGAGCTCGTCGTAAAGCGCCTCCGTGACCGGCAGAGGCGGCGTCCCGCCGCCGAACCGCGTCAGCAGGTGGTTCGGCTTGTAGTGGATACCGGTCTGGATGCGTGCCGCCTCGAGCTGTTCACGCACCGCATCGCGGCGGCCGTCGAGAATTCGCACCGGCTGGATGTGCGGCACGACTGGCCCCAGCGCCGTGTCGAACAGCCTGACGCCAGGCGCATCGCCCAACGCGGCCCGGTAACGGCCGGCGAGGGCGACGCGCGCCGGCGCGAACTCCCGATCGAGACGCGCGAGCTGCGTCCGGCCGATGGCGGCGAAAATGTTGCTCATGTGATAGCGATAGCCCTGGCGGGAGACGTCGAAATCCCAGCTCCGCTGCCCACGATACCGCTTCTCGGAATCCTTTTCGACCCCCAGCAGCCGCGCGTCGCGGACCCGCGCGTTGATCAGCGGGTCGGACGTGACCACCGCTCCCCCCTCGCCGCTGGTGATGTTCTTGATGCCGTCGAAGCTGAAGCAGGCGACGTCTGCGGCGCTGCCGATCTTCCGCCCATTGTAGGTGCAGCCGAAGGCGTGGGCGGCATCCTCGATGACGCGCAGGCCGCGTTCGCGGGCGAAGGCGTAAATCGCGTCGAGATCGCCCGGATTGCTGGCGTAGTGCACCGGCATGATGGCGCGCGTCCGCGGCGTGCAGCGCCGGGCCGCGTCGGCGAGATCGATCGTCACGGTCGCCGGCGTGACGTCGCACGCCACCGGGACCGCGCCGGCGGCGGCAATCGCCTGAAAGGTCGCGACGAAGGTCAGCGACTGGACGAGCACCTCGTCGCCCGGTTCGACCACCGCCTGGACCGCGAGCTGCACGGCGGCCGTCCCGGAGCTGACGCAGCTGACCTGCGCGGCGCCGACGCCCAGGTAGGCGGCCAGATCGGCCTCGAACAGCGCCACCTCCGCCCCCATGCCGAGATAGCCGTCGTCGAGGATGACACGGGATGCCGCGTCGGCCTCGGCGCGGCCGACAATCGAGCGCGACAGCCGGATGACGGGGTCGCTCATAAAACGGCTCCCGCGGCCGGGCGCCGCCAGGCGCGCAGTTGTTCGTAGGTCGCGCGGATGGCGCCCTTGCGGCGGAGCGCCGGGTCGATCTCGGCCCAGCGGAAGGATGCCGACTCGCGCAGGTCGGCGAAACGTCGTCCGACGGCCGCCAGCGCATGGTGGTCGCGGCAGTAGTCGTAGGCCTGCGTCGAACAGGCTGCCGGCGAACGGCGCACCGCCTCGATGAGATTCCCCAGCGAATCATTGCCCGGTTCGAGCATCCGGTGATCGATCACCCGGCCGAGCGTATACCGGTCGGTCTCGTGGAGCCACCCGAAGCGGTACGACGCCGGCACCGGCCCGTACGAGAAATCCAGCAGGACGGTCGGCACACCAAGCCTGGCGCCTTCGAGCGCCGAGGTCCCCATCGCCGTGAGCAGGTCGATCCGCTCGATGAAGTAGTCGCTGAGCGCGTCCCCAATCAGTACACCCGGGCGGACGATGCTGAACCACTCGTGCTCGAAGCGGCCGGCGGCGATCCGACCGGCCTCAGGTCCGTCGCCGATGATGTGGAAGACCATCGGCTGCCGGGTGCGTGCCGCATGAGCGGAGGCGCGCTCGAGGGTTCGCAGCAGGATGTGAATCTTGAAGTCGCTGAGCCGGCCGAGCCAGCCGATGCTGAACGGGCCGCCCCGCTCCCGCCCGTCGCAGCGGTTGCGCTCCGGCACGGGACAGGCCACCGGCAGGAAGATCGGGTCGGACAGCGTCAGTCCGAGGCGATCGCTGGTGACGTCGAGCGTCTCGCCATCCATGAACGCGATCGACTGCCGGCTGTGCATGGCGCGGACCAGGGTGCGAAGCCGGTCGGTGAGGCCGCGCAGCACGGTGGCGCGGCACATCCCGTGGAACCAGGCATACCGCATCTGCAGGTGGCGAACGGCGTCGAACGGCATGACCGACTGCACCAGGTTCATCGGATGGAGCGTCCAGAACAGGACTTTGGTGCGGTCGTCGGGCCGAAGCTCGGTCCGGATGGTCGCGGGCAGGATTGACTGCATTACCAGCAGCGTCTCGCCGCCGACCGCCACCGGCACTCCGTCGACGAACCGGCGCAGTCGCACGCCGGGGACGCCGCTCAGCACCCGCGCCATGTAGCCATCGGCGTAATCAATCACGTCGACGGGGATGCCGGCGCCGGCGAGGTAACCGGCCATCCGGGCAAACAGCATCGGCACGCCGCTGACCTCATGGTACGGAAAGAAGAAGGTCACCGGCGCGGCGTCAGAGACGGGCGTCACAGAACTCCGGCAGCGCGGCGGCAATCCGCGCAATTTCTTCCTGGTGTCCGTAGGTCCGCCACAGCCCGAGATTCTTCCGCGACTGGTCGGGGTTGAAGTGCTGCCTGGGGCGGACGTGACGGGCCGGCGGCTCGCCAAGGTGCTCGAGGATCCGCGGCACGGTGCGGTCGTAATCGAGCACGAGATCTTCGAACCGGAGGCGCAGCACGTCGGCGTGCGGCGTGTAGTCGGTGGCCTCGCGCTGCATCCGGTAGCGGGCGATGAAGTCCTCCACGCCGGTCGCGAACGGTTTATACCAGCGCCCCTGCACGAAATTATCCCGTGGGTCGCGGTCGACGACGATCGCCTTGGCACGGCGGAAGAAGCGCAGCGACCTGACCGGCGCGTAGGGCTCGAACGCGTTGTGCATCACCACTGTGGTCGTTTGCGGCGCCACGTTCGAGGACAGGACGGCCGCGAGGTACTCGCGCGTGACCTCATCGAAGCGTGACGGGCGCGACAGATAGAGCTCGAACTCCATCGCCCGCTTCCAGCCGAGCTTGCCGAGGACCTTCCGCGCGAACAACTCGGGCCCGTTGAGCTCTGCCAGGGCGTACGGCCAGGGCGCCCGCCAGCTGGCGCGGACGAGCTCGCCGAGGTAGGTCTCTGAGAGCGCGAAAAACCTGCCGGCATAGTAGTCGTCGTAGTTCCAGCCGACCGCCTCGAACAGGCTGGCCGGGCGGCGCAGCGAGTTCCTGGCGCCGAGCCGGCGGACCAGCCGCTTGAACCGGCGAATCGCGGCGTCGGAGCGGATCGGCGACCAGTCCTCGCAGAGGGCGTGCCGCAGGTCGTGGAGCCCGCCCTGCATCCGCAGCAGACCGAACTCGAACTCGAAGTGCGGGACGTGATAGCCCTCGACCTCCCGCATCAGATCGATGACCGCGTGCTTGCCGGTGAACGCATAGCCGCTCAGGTCGACGAACTGGAGCTCCTGTGTCACGCGCGGCCCGCGGGCGCAGCGACCGGGGGGCTGGGCAACCTGAGTCCGGTCTTGAGCCGTAATGCCGGCCGCTCGATGAAGCGCCAGGAGAGCGCGGCCAGGGGCAGCGTCATGACCATGGCGGCGATGAACAGCGCGGCGGGGCCGAATGATGGAAATGCAGCGGCGACCGCCTGCTGGCAGGGAAAGCCGAATATATAGACACCGTACGACAAATCGCCAACCCGGGACAACGCGGACACCAGCACACGCGGAGTGAACGCCAGGACCAGCACACCGTAAACAAGCGCCGCCCTGAACGCCCACATGAACCACGGGGTGAAATAGAGCAGCGTCGCTCCGACGATCGCCAGGAGCAGGAGTCGAGGGTCGAGCGGGACGCGGCTCCGGTAGACGTAGGCGGCAACCCCGGCGAGAAAGAACCCGCCAAGCCGCACCAGCAGCAAGGCTTGCGTCTGATCGGGCCGGAGCGAGGTAACGACCATCCAGAACGCCAGAAAGATGGCCAGGACGGTGAACGGACCACGCCGGAGCGCTCCGACCGCGCCGGCCACCGCCACGGCGGCGTACATCCACAGCTCGTATGGCAGCGTCCAGAGTGGATCGTTCACCGCATACGGCAAATGATTGCCCCCGAACACGCCGGGCAGCGTGACCTGAACAGTCATCGAAGTGACAAGTGTGGCGTTCTTCAGGATGAATCGTGCGGTATCCGGATGCGCGAGATAACCAGGCACCGTCAGGGTGGTGAATACCGGGCCGATGACACCGGCGCAGAACAGGACCGCGACGATGAGTGCGGGATAGATGCGGACGGCCCGCGCCCACAAGAAGCGCCACAAGCTCGCCCGCTGTACATAACTGCGACTGATCAGCAATCCGCTGATGGTGAAGAACACGCTGACACCAATCGTGCCGAAGCTTGTCGGAATGACTGGCGCGGGTGGCTCCGCCACCCCCCCGCCGAGCGCGAGCGGAAAGCTGTGCGAGAACACGACGAGAGTGGCGGCCACGAGCCGGATCACCAGGATGTTGTTCGCGGGTCGTTCGAGGGCAACCTCGAGAGTTCTCACACTCCTGCCGGATCGGATCTGCGGGGAGCCCAGTCCCGCACCGCATCGATAATGTCCTGCTGGTCGGCTTCCTTGAGGTGCGGTCCGATCGGCAGGCTGAGGACGGTCGCGGCGAGCTGCTCCGCGATCGGCAGTGACGCCGCGGCGACGGCCGTGCCGGCGTAGGCGCCCGAGCGGTGCGGCGGAATCGGGTAATGGATCAGCGTGCCGATGCCGCGCGCCTGGAGGTGCGCCTCGAGGGACGCGCGATCGCGACAGCGGATGACGAACAGGTGCCAGGCGGACTGCGCCTGCGGCAGCGTCCGCGGCAGATCGAAGCCGTCATGCCCGCCCAACGCGTCCAGATAGCGCGACGCCTGGGCCGCGCGCCGCTGGTTCCACTCGTCCAGCCGCGCCAGCTTGACGCCGAGGAAGGCCGCCTGCAGGGGATCCAGCCGGGAGTTCATCCCGGCGATCTCGTTGTGGTACTTCACCCGCGATCCGTAATTGCGCAGCACCCGGATCCGGTCGGCCAGGTCGTCGTCGTCGGTCGTCACCGCGCCGGCGTCACCGTAGGCGCCGAGGTTCTTGCCGGGATAGAAGCTCCATCCCGCGGCGTCGCCGAGCGCTCCGGCACGCACGCCGCCGAGCGCCGCGCCGTGCGCCTGGGCGGCATCTTCGATCAGTTTGAGTCCGCGCGCCCGGGCAAGGGTGCCGAGTGCGGTGGTCTCGGCCGGCTGACCGTAAAGATGCACCGCCAGGACCGCGCGCGTTCGCGGCGTCACCGCCGCCTCGACGCGGTTCGGGTCGATGTTGCAGGTGCTCTCGTCCGGCTCGACCGGGACGACGGTCGCGCCGACCTGCGACACCGCCAGCCAGGTGGCGATGTAGGTATTCGACGGCACCACGACCTCGTCGCCAGGGCCGATGCCATAGGCGCGCAGAATCAGGTGGAGTGCGTCCAGTCCGTTCGCCACCGCGACGGCGTGGCTGGTGCCGCAGTAGGCGGCGAACTGCTGCTCGAACGTCTCGACCTCGGCGCCAAGGATGTACCAGCCGGAATCCATGACGCGGCGATAGGCGGCGTCGAGCTCCGGCTTCAGCTCGCTGTAGGCAGCGCCGAGGTCAAGGAAGGGAATCTTCATGTCACGCCGGTTCGCTGCGGCCGAGCCCCACCACCCTGGACGGCGGCAGCGTCGATTCCAGCCCGTCGATCGCGGCGCGGCCCATCGCCAGGACCGCCTCTTCCGTGCTGCCGCCGATATGGGGTGAGACGATCACGTTCGGCAGCGTCGCCAGCTCGCACGCGACCGGCGGCTCGACCTCGAGGACGTCGAACGCCGCGCCGGCGAGGCGGCGCTCCCGGATCGCGTCCGCCACCGCCGCCTCGTCTACCAGACCGCCGCGGGCGCAGTTGATCAGCACCGCGCCCGGCCGCATGGTGGCAATCCTCGCAGGCGACAGCATCTGGCGCGTGCTGTCATCGAGCGGCACGTGCAGGCTGACGACGTCGGCGCGCGCGAGCAGCTCGTGGAGCGCCACCGGCTCGACCCCCTGCTCCCGGTAGAAGTCCTGATAGTCGACAATGTCGTGGGCGAGCAGCCGGCACTGGAAGGCGCGCAGCAGCACGCACACCTCCCTGCCGACGTGGCCGCAGCCGATGACGCCGACCGTCCGCCCCGACAGCTGGCGCCCCTGCAGCTGCTGCCACGCGCCGCGCCGGACCTCGTCGCACGCCGCCGGCACGCCGTGCAGCAGCGCGATCGCGTAGGCGACGACCAGTTCCGCCACCGAGCGACGGTTGACCCCAGGCGTCCAGCCGAGCGCGACCCCGCGCGCCTCGATCGCCTCGAGGTCGAGGCCGTCGAGACCGACACCGGTACTTGCTGATCACGCGCAGGTCCGGCAGCTGCCGCAGCAGCGCTTCGTCGACCCGCTCCATGGCGATGATCGCCCTGGCGCAGCCGGCCAGGAAATCGACCAGCTCCTGACCCCTGAGAGATGTGCCCGCGTCGTTGAACCGGGCCCGCGGATACCGCTGCCGCAGCTCCGCCCGCAGCTGCGGATGCCTGGAGAACGACCGCGACGCGACGCCGACGATGATCTGGTCCTTCACTGCCGGCGGCCGCGATCCAGAAACTCGGCGCAGAGCGTCCGGAACGCCTCGTCGTTGGCGCACTGGACCAGGCCGATCCGGCCGTGGCGGTCGGGAAGTATCAACGTCAGCCTCGCGTCGGTGTTCTTCTTGTCCTGGCCGAGCGCGGTCAACAGCGCCGGCAGCGGAATCGGCAGCCGCTCGACGCCGCGGTAATTCGCGGCCAGCGGACCGTGCATCCGTTCGAAGTGGTCGCGCGAGGTCAGGCCGAGGCCGGCGGCGACGTAATTGGCCATGTCCATGCCCAGCGTGATCGCGACGCCGTGCGGGACGGCAAAGCCGGTCGCCGATTCGATCGCGTGGCCGAAGCTGTGGCCGTAATTCATCACCCGCCGCACGCCCTGGTCGAATTCGTCAGCCTCGATGAGCTGCTGCTTGAACCGCAGCGACGCGTGAATCCTCGAGCGCATCACCGCTTCGTCCGACGGCAGGCGGGGATAGTCGGCGGCGATCGCATCGAACGACGCCGGGCCGTCGATCGCGTGCACCTTGAGCATCTCGCCTATCCCGGATCGGATCTCAATCTCCGGGAGCGTCGCCAGCAGGCGCGGATTGATCACCACCCTTCGCGGCGGCGTGAAGGTGCCGACGATGTTCTTGAGCGTTCCGACGTTGATCGAGCTCTTCGACCCGATGCACGAGTCCGCCTGCGCCAGCAGCGTCGTCGGGACGAACTCCCAGTCGAGTCCGCGCATCAGAATCGAGGCGAGGAAGCAGGTGATGTCCTGGATGACGCCGCCGCCGACGGCGAGCAGGACGTGGCCCCGCCGCAGGCCGCCGGCGACCAGCCCCTCGACGTACGACGGACAGCGTTCGAGCGACTTGGCCGCCTCGGTGGCCTCGATCTCGAGCACCGGACGTCCGTCGAGCAGTGGCCGCAGGGCCTCGCGGTAGAGCACGCCGACCTGCCGGTCGAGAATGACGTGGATGCCGGCACGGCGCGATGCCGACGCCTGGGACGAGAACGGCTCGCCGCCTTCGAACTCGACGTCGTAGTGGCCGCGGTGCGATGCGATCCGAATCGACTCAGACACGCGTGAACCCGCCGTCGATGACGACATTCTGGCCGCTCAGATATGTATTTTCCGGACCGGCCAGCCAGCCGACCAGCGCGGCAATCTCGTCAGGCTGGGCGAGGCGCCGGATCGGAATGCGGCCGGACAACTCGGCGATGCCGGCGTCGCCGAGAATCTTCCGGGTCAGGTCGGTGTCGACGAACCCTGGCGAAACCGAGTTGACGAGGATGCCGTCGCGGGCGACTTCCGCCGCCAGCGCCGCGGTCAGGCCGTCAAGGCCGAACTTGCTCGACGAATACGCGGCCCGCTGCTCGCGGCTGACGACCGCGAAGATCGACGCGATATTGATGATGCGTCCGTAGGCGCGCTGCCGCATGCCGGGAACGACGGCGCGGCAGAGCAGGAAGACCGAACGCAGGTTCACCTCGTGCACGAGATCGAAGTCCTCGGGTTTGACGTCGGCAATGCCGGCGATGCGGTTGATGCCGGCGTTGTTGATCAGGACGTCGTAGCCGGCCTGTCCCGCGGCGTCGGCGAACGAAGTCGCAGCGGCGCGGTCGCCGAGATCGACCGGCAGGTACGACGTGCCCTCCGGACCGTGCCCGTCCGCCCCGGTCCCGGTGACCGTCACCGCCAGTCCGTCGCGCACCAGCCGAGCCGCGATCGCGGCGCCGATGCCCCGGGTGCCTCCGGTCACGAGCGCGCGCCGCTTCGCCGCGGCGCCACCGACCGTCGCGTCAGCGGCCATTCGCCTCCCGGGCGCAGGCGAGGCGGAGGAAATTGCCGACCAGGTGGTCCAGCACCATGTGGGCGTCTTCGACCGGCCCGTATTCACCCGCCGGTGTCGGGACATGCACGGCGAGGTGGGCGATCTCCCTCAGGCGGCCGCCGTCGAAGCCGGTCAGTCCGATCGTGATGGCGCCGGCGCCGTTCGCGTACTCGATGGCATTCAGCAGGTTGGGGGAATTACCCGACGCCGAAATGGCGACGACGACGTCGCCGGGCAGCAGCATGACCTGCAGCTGGCGCAAAAAGATTTCGGCGTAGCCGAAGTCGTTGGCGACGGCGGTCAGGACCGGCACGTTGTCCGCCAGGCTCATCACCCGGAACGGCCGTCCTGAGCTGCGCGTGCCGATCGCCAGGTCGTTGGCGAAATGGCTGGCGGTGGCGGCGCTGCCGCCGTTGCCGATGAAATAGACCGTCGCGCCGCGCTCGCGGGCGGCCAGCAGCGCCTCGGCGAATGCGCCGATCGCGGCGGTATCGATCTGCGCGAGCACGCCGGACAGATAGCGGATGTATTCGCGCGCGAAGTCGGCGGGATCGGAGTGCGCCTCGTGGAGGCGGTCAATGCTGTTCACAAGAAGCCTTCGGGAACGTGGTCCGACAAGTTGTAGCGCGCTCTCCAGGCCGGATCGGCGCAGTAGACGCGGTAGACGAGGTGCATGGTTCTGAGCGCGTCGAGCGACGAGCCGTGGCTGAGCGGCGCGCCGCTGTCGATGGCGTCGGCGAACGCGGCAATCTCATCTTTCCACGAGTGGTCGTCGTTGTAGCGCGTCATCTGCTCGCGCGGATCCCCGCCGTCGTCGTCTCCCGCCCAGGCGACGGTGATGGTCTCGGCGCCGTAGCTCTTCGAGCCCGAGAGGATGCCGGCGAGCGCGATCGTGCCGCGGGTCAGCGTCAGGTCGAGCTGAAAGCGATGCCGCCACTGCGTCGCCGACGAGTGGAGCATGGCGACGACGCCGTCCGCGGTCCGCATCAGGGCGTAGACGTTATCGTCGACGTCGTGGTGCCAGTAGCCGTTCGAGACAACGCTGTGGATCTCGCTGAACTCGCCGGCGAACATCCGGATCATGTCGACCATGTGGATGCCCTGATCGAGCAGGATGCCGCCGCCCGCCAGCTCGCGCTTCGTCCGCCAGTCGGAGTCGAAGCGGATCATCTTGGACTTGCCGTAGACGCCGCGCAGGTTGATCAGCGTGCCGAGCTCGCCGCTGCGGACGAGGCGGAGCGCGTCGACGACCGAGTCGTGGTAGCGGTGGTTGAAGCCGTACATCAGCCGCCGGCCGGGATGGCGGCGTTCGCACTCGATGACGCGGACGATGTCGGAGAGGTCGCGGCCGGGCGGCTTCTCGCAGAAGACGTGCAGGCCGCGCTCGAGGCCGCCGACCGTGACGTCCGGCGCGAGGTAGTTCGGCACGCAGACGAAGAGGACGTCGAGCGGTTCGGCGAGCAGCCGCTGGTAGTCCGGCATGAACGTGACGCCGTCCGGGAACGTCCCGGCCTCGGCGAACGCCTGATCGCAGACGGCGACCGTCTGGAGGCGCGGGTGCTCGTCGATGAAGCGCCGGCGGAGCTTGCCGACGACGCCGTAGCCGGCGATGCCGACGCGCAGGCGCGGCGCGCTCATCCGGCCTCCGGGCGTGAGGCCAGGATCCAGACGTGGGAGCTCAGGCGGTTGGCGGCGAGAAAGGCCTGGAACGCGTCGTGGACGGCGCTCGATCGCTTCGCGAAGAGCAGCCGCAGGAACCGGCTGCCGCCGGCCACGGACGGATCGGCCGACAGCGCCGACCGGACGATGTCGACGTCCAGCCGTCCCGGCGTCAACACCTCGACGTCGACCAGGCCGGCGCGCTCGAACAGCCGCGTGAAGCCGTCGACACTCGGGAAGTTCAGGTGATGCGGCGGCGAGACGCTGCGCGAGCGCTCCCAGAGCACCTGGATGTCGAAGCCGTCGACGCCGAGGCTGCTGACCAGCATCCGTCCGCCGGGCCGCAGCAGCCGCGCCATCGACTGGACGAACTCGAGCGGCGAGTAGACGTGCTCGAGGACCTCGAAGCAGACCGCCAGGTCCGCTGTCCCGGCCCAGGCGGCGGCGCCTTCGACCGGCTCCTCGAGCGTCTCGAAGCCGCTGGCGCGACAGGCGGCCGCCAGCTTCCGGCCGGGCTCGACCGCGAGCAGCCGGGCGGCCGGCCGGACGCGCCGGTACTCTTCGAGGAACAGCCCGTAGCCGGCGCCGACATCAATCACGGTATGCGGCTCGCGGTCGCGCAGTAGTTCCAGCACCCGTGCGACGCGCGGCGCAAAGATCTGTTCTCGGCGGTTGGCCAGGCTGGCCGGGAAGAACGTCTCGGCCCAATAGGTGGCCGAGGGGCTGTCGCCGTAGAACCGGTCCAGCGCCGCCGGGTCCGGCCGCGGCGAGACGTAGAGCGACCCGCAGTCGCCGCATTCGACGTAGGCGAAGCCCTCCTTGACGAAGGCCGGGACCGCCGCCGCGGCGCCGCAGCCCGGACAGGCGACGGTGCGAAACGCCGAGCGGTCGGCGAAGAACGCGTGCGCATCGCGTGCCGACAGCTCGAGGTAGGTATTGAACAGGGCGGCCGGGCGGATGTCCTGTTCCTTCATCCGCGTGCCACCCCGGCGTAGGTCCGGAACAGCGGGTCGGCCTGCATCAGCCGCTCCGCGATCGCGAGATCCGCGGGCGTATCGACGCTCTGCAGCGCGACGCGGGTCGGCACCATCTGAATCGGGTAGCCATGTTCGACGAAGCGCATCATGTCGCACGACTCGGCAATCTCCGACGGGGTCGGCGCCAGCGTGCTGAAGGCGCGCAGCACCGCGGCGCGGAACGCGTAGATGCCGATCTGGCGGAACCGGTAGGCCGGCGCCGCGCCCATCCGCCGCGACGGGATCGATTCGCGCGAGAAGTACATCGCGCGGCCGCGCCGATCGACCACGACCTTGACGTTGTTCAGGCTGTCCTGCTCCTCGTCGGAGTCGAGCGCCACCATCAGGTTGGTGCACCCGAGGTCGGCGTTCGCCGCGTCGTCGAACGGCGCCAGCAGCGCGTCGAAGATCTCCGGCTGGATGAGCGGCTCGTCACCCTGGATATTGACGATGATGTCGGCGTCGATCGACTCTGCCGCCTCGGCAACGCGATCGGTGCCGCGCTGATGGGCATCGCTGGTCATGATCGCCCGGCACCCGAACGCTTCCGACGCCGCCGCGATCTCGCGGTCGCAGGTCGCGACGCAGATTTCGGCGAAGCGGCGGTTGAGGCTCGAGCGCCGGAAGACGTGCTCGATCATCGGCAACCCGGCGATCCGGGCGATCGGTTTGCCGGGAAATCTCGACGCTTTCATCCGCGCGGGAATGATCCCGGCAACGGTCACTGCACTCATCGACTCTGATTCTCCGGAGAAGCGGCTGGCGCCGGCCGGTGCTCGCTGACGACCGTGGCCGGCACTCCCGCGACAAAGGCGTGGGCCGGCACGTCGCGGGTCACGACCGCACCGGCGCCGATGACGGCATAATCGCCCACCGTGACCGGTCCGATCACGATGGCGCGGCTCCCGACGTAGCAGCCGCGGCCGAACGTGATGTCACGCCCGGACGCCGGCACGCTGTGCAGCGGCTGCCCCGACGCTGCCGCTTCGCCGGCGCTGAGGTGCTTGCCGGTCAGCAGCATCACTTCCTCGCCGAAGACGCACTCGGGGCCGACCGTGATCGCACCGCTGCGGGTATTGAACATCACGCTGGCCGGGATTCGCTCCCTGGCGATTTCGACCGGATCGCCGAGAATCACCGGCCACTCGCCCAGCCGCCGGAAGCGTTCGTCGACGCGCAGCGAATACGCGCGGGCGATCCGCTGCACGAGCGGTGCAGTGCGGGTGACGAACCAGCGCAGCGCTGACTTCATGCGCGCGGAATCGTCGTCCGCAGCTCGGCGACGCCGCTGCGGCACGACGCGCCGAGAAAAAGGAAGTCGACGCTGTAGGCGACGAAGCGGTAGCCGCGCGAGATTCGCGCCCTGACCCGCTCGGGCTCTGGCTCGACGACGTGGTAGCCCATCGGCACGCCGTGCTGCAGCGAGACCCGCTCGTAGCGCTCGAGCACCACCGCCACATCCGCATCGTCGTACTGTCCGGGCTTGTGCATCGAGGCCGACAGATTGTAGGGCCCGATGATGGTCGCATCGACGCCGCCGACCGAGAGGATCTCGGGCAGGACGGCGACCGCATCGACGTGCTCGATCTGGAGGACGACGATGGCGTGCTGCTCGAGGTCCGCGACATACTCCGCGAACTTCGCGCCGTAGGCCTGGGCGCGCCCCAGGCCGACGCCGCGGCGGCCGCGCGGCGGATAGTAGACGGCCTCCACCGCCGCCTTGCCCTCGGCGGCGCTGCCGATCATCGGGACGACCACGCCGTGGGCTCCGGCGTCCATGACCCGCTTGATCAGGTTGGCGTCGTTCGACGTCAGGCGGACGAGCGGCGCCACACCGGCCGCCTCGATGACCCGGATTAGCTCCTCGGTTTCGCGCAGACTGACGACGCTGTGCTCGAGATCGATGACGATCCAGTCGAAACCGGCTCCCGCCATGATCTCGGCAATCGCCGGATGCGCGAGCGTCAGCCATGAGCCGAGCGTCGGGGCTCCGGCGCGAATGCGCGCCTTCAGGCCGGTTGGTGTCACACGAACCTCCCCGTCAGCTGGCGCAGGCGGCGGCGCTCACGCTCGCTCAGGACATAGACGTACCAGAAGGCGACCAGCCCGCTGAGAAGCACGGCTCGCGCGGCCAGCGCCGGGATCGGCGCCGCCGCGGCGGCGAGCGTTCCCGCCATCAGCACGGCCACCGCCGAGGCGATGACCAGACCGAGACGAACGGTCTCGACCTGGAGGCGATAGAGCCGGTTCGAGACGACGAAGACCGCGAGCGCCACCAGCACATACGACACGAGCGTGACCCACGCGGCCGCCATGTAGCCCCAGCGCGGAATCAGCAGCAGGTTGAGCCCGATGTTGAGTGTCATTCCGGCCGAGAAAATCGCCACCTGATAGCCGAGCTTCCGCGCGAAGATGATGCCGCTGTCGATGACGCCGACGACGCCGTAGACCAGGTGGCTCAGCATGATGATTGGCACTACCCGATAGGCCGCACGATACTCCGCGGAGCCCACAACCGATACCATTTCACGGGCGAACATCCCGACGCCGACGGTGGCGAGGAGCCCGATCATCCAATAGTAGGTGAGCATGACCTTGAACAGTTCGGGCGCGCCTTCTTCGGCTCGATACTCCAGGCGCATCGGGCTCCAGATTTGTGAGAAAGGCATGATGAAGAGCACGTGAATCAGCATGCCGAGCCGGTAGCCCAGCGAATAGACGCCGACATCGGCCAGGGACGTGAGCCGGTTGAGCAGCAGCCGGTCGACCGAATCCAGCACATAATACGCGGCCCCGATTCCGACCGCGCCCATCCCGTAGCGGACCTGAACGCCGAGCTCGTCGCGTGACAGCCCGCCGCCGAGGTGGCCGCGCAGCAGCCACACCAGCGCGAGCGCGACGAATGTCTGGGCGATGAGGGCGCCCAGGAAGGGAGCCAGCACGCCGAGCCGCAGGCCAAACAGCAGCCATACGATCGCCCCGGTCGTCAGCAGCAGCGTCGCGATGTTGACGACGACGACGGCGACGGAGCGCCGCTCGAACCGAAGCACGACCAGGAACAGGCCGTTCACGAACGTCACCGCGGAGGAGGCCAGCGCGATGACGAGGTGGAGACGATACTGCGTCGTGCCGAAGAGGCGGGTCGAGAGCGCCGAGGCCAGCGCCAGCCCCAGCCCGATCTGCAGCGCACAGCCGGACAGCGTCACGGCCAGCGCGGTCGTCACCGTCCGGCGCCGCTCGGCGTCGGTGTGAGAGTCGAAGTACGACCGCGCCAGTGCCGAAGAGCTGCCGAGATAAAACACCACGCCGGCGAGCGCCGCGACCAGGGTAATGAGCGACAGCACCCCGAAATCGGCGGGCGAGAAGTAGTGCCCGTAGAGCGGGAGCAGGATCACGCCGAGGAGCGCCTGCGCCACCGAACCGAGGCCGTAGACCAGCGTGTGCCAGGCCGCTTCCTTCAGCCTGGCGTAGAGCGCGCCAGGAACTGCGGCGGCCGTCACAGCGCGGCGATCCTGCCCTGCGGCACACGGCGGGCCCTGAGGGCGGTCCGGATCCGCTCGACGCGGTCGAACGACATGATCACGACGCAATCGAATGGCTTCCCGGCCAGCTGTTCGCGGTCGAGCGCGTCCGGGCCGTGACACGGGACGTTCCAGCGCGTCGCGCCGCCCCGCTCGTCGATCGTGCCGACGACCGTCGCGCCCAGCCGCCGCGCGCACAGGTAGCCGACTTCTGCCAAATCATGCTCGCCGTAGAGTACTAGTCTCGTCTCCTCCGGAGACGAGCCCAGATGGACGATGAGCTCGCCGAGCCGCGTCGTCACGTGCTCGCGCAGTTCGACGTAGGCATCGCCGCACTGCTGGAGGTGGCGGCGGGCGAGACGCCGCCGCGCCACCCGACCGTCGCGGGTCAGCTCGTAGCGGAGACGGTGTCCCTGGCCCTGCACCGTGCGCACCCATCCCGCTGTGACGACCGTCTGGAGAAGATGGTTGGTGTGGCCGAGGGCGGTTCGCAATTCGAGCGACAGTTCGCGCTGCGAGCGATCGCCGTCGCGGGTCAGCAGCTCGAGCAGCCGCCACGTGACGAGGTGCCGCAGCGGCGCGCTGCGCGCCGGTCTGGTGCGGGTCTGAGTGGAGGGCACGCTCAGGACGGGGGGCTGGAAAGACACTCCGTGCCCGTCACCCACACCCCGGGCGGGGCGACGGCAGTCACGCTTCCGAATTGTTCAGAAGATGAACGTTCGATTGTTCTTCCTGGCAGCGCGGTTGTCAAGGTTGCGCACCGGCCGCGGCAGCGCCGCCGCCGGTGCGTCTGTCGAGGCCTGAGGCGGCGCTACTGCGTCGCAACGCCGGTCGTGAACGACCCGTTGGTGCTGTTGCCGACGACCATGTTGTTGCCGAACGAGACGAGCGTGCTCATGCCGTCGTTGAACACGCCAACGACGCGGTTGCTGAGGATGGCGACGCGGCTGCAACGGACGGTCGCGCCCTGGCCGGCGACGATGCCGTAATCGTTGTTGGTCGACAGGGAATCCTCGAGGTTGAGCACCGCCGAGGGGTCGTTGGCGGCGGCAAAGCCCATCGAACCGCCGCTCGCCGAGCTGTGCTTGACGGTGGCCAGCCCGGTCGGGCCGACGCTGTACGCCGGTACTGGCTGTTCTGCGCGGAAAGGTTCGAGATCGTCGCCCGGGCGTTCTGCAGGTAGATCCCGCCGCCGGCGCACCCCGTCACCCGGGTATTCGTCACATAGATCATCGACGGGCCGGCCTGCACGTCGATGCAGCGGCCGGTGAAGTCGGTGATATTGACGTCCTCGATATGGACCGTCACCCCGTTGTTGATGACGCGGATGCCGGTGAGACCGTTGCCGGCGCCGTCGATACTCAGATGGCGCAGCACGACCTCGTCACCCGAGGCGGCGCTGACGGTGATGCCGTTGGTGAGCGACGCCAGAATGCTGCCGACGATCCCACCGCCGTCTATCGTGATCGCCTTGGTGATGGTGACCGAGCCGAACCCGCCAGGATCCAGCACAGAGATGACGCCGCCCGTTGCCGTTTTCGAAATCGCCCCCGCGAACGTCTTGCACGGCGCGGTGCGGCTGCACGGGTTGGCATCATCGCCGACACCCGATACCCAGGTGCGGGTCGCCTGTGCCTGCGCCGGCGCCGCCAGTGTGAGGGCCGATGCCGCAACCGCGAGCGCGATGATGAAATGGCGAGTCATGCTGACTACTCCTTCTAAGTGACGTCTGAATAATGAGCTGCCCGGAGCGGTGGCACGAACCGCTGCGGCCGTGGGTCAGGGGAGCGGCGTTCTGGGCGTGACCGGATCCAGCGGAGGCCCGGGCCGGCCGGAAGACACCGGCAGCGCGTAGTCGAATGTCGCCTCCGGCGGTTCGGCGGTCGGCGGCGCGATTCGGGCCCCGCCCGTTCGACGAAGATCCACCGGCGGCGGCGCGTCAGCGTCGGGCGGAACCGCCGACCAGTCCCGCCCGGGCATCGGATCCGGATAAGCCTGTTCGGGGATGACGTCCGGGCGCGGCGTCCGGCGCGGCAGCGAGGGATCCCGGCCGAGGATCGCCACCGCGACGAATGAGGACGCGCCATCGAGGTGGACCTCGCGCGGCACCAGCAGCGGGTCCGCCTCTGCCAGCAGAGCCTCGAGCGCGTGGCGCTCGTCGGCGCAGGCGAGATGCAGGGTGACGGGACGATCGGTCACCTGATCGAGACCAGACAGTTTCAGCTGGCCGGCGCGGGCCCATTCCGCGAGCAGCGCGTGGAGCGGCGCGTTGTCGGCCGTCACGCTGACGCAGCGCTGTTGGAAGCGGACTTGTAACGCGTCCGGACCGGCGAGCAACGCCACGAGAACGCTGGCAAGCAACAACACGGCGGGAGTATAGCATCCGGGACTGGAGGTAGACTGTCGGTCCGACGTGACCACGACCAGGCGCTCCACGCTTGCGCAGCTGCTCCATTCGGCAGACCGGCCGATCCTCTATTCGCTGCTGCTGATCCTCGGCGGAACGATCGGCGCGACAAGCGTCACATCACCCGACAACCGGCTCAGCTACGCGGGGTTTGTCCTGCTGCTCGTCACCGCGTCCGTCGGGGCGGCCCGGCGGCGAGCGAACCTGCTCCAGCTGCTCCGGCCGCTGCTCGCCTACGACCTGATGCCGGCCGCCCTGATCGCGGTGTGGCTCTACGGGATCGTGCTCGGATTCGCCGCCCGCAACCCGCCGCTCCACGTCCTGCACAATTTCTTCGGGATGACGCTGTACGCGGTCTACTACGTGCTGCTGTGCGGGCGCGTCCGCCGGTTCGACCTTGTCCGCTGCGTCGTCGTCGCAGCCGGGATGACCGCCGTCCTCATGTTCGGGTTCTTCCTCTTCGACAAGGCCTGGGGCCGCCTCGTTTCCGACCCGACCTACTTCCGCTCCTTCACGGTGCGGGACTACTACTCCGAAACGCAGATGCTGCTGCTGGCGCCGGCGGCGCTGCTGGTCCATCAGCTGCTGACTCCGCCGGCGCGGTCCCCGCGGCCGGGATCCACTCGCACGCTCACCGCGACGCTGCTGCTCTATGCCTACCTCTTTGCGTTCCTGCAGATCAGTCTCTCGAAGGCCACGCTGCTCGCCTACCTGCTGGGTTCGGCCGTCACGGTTCTTGCTATGGGCCGAAGCATTGTCCGGACCGCGACGCACGGCGGCCTCCTGCGGGTCGCCGCCGCCGCCGGTACCATCGCGCTCAGTCTCTACCCGCTGGCCCATCTGCTCGCCTACGTCGCCGAGCCGGTGGCGCCCGCGGCCGTTTCCGACATGGCTGCCGCGACCGAGGCTCCGACGGCCGCCACCGATCCCGGGGCTCCGGCGCCACCGGCCGACGGCGGGCGCGCCGCCGCGAAGCCGATTGACCACGCGGCACCGGCGGCGCTCCGGGATTTCCTCGCCGCGGTGAAGTCGACCGTGGCGGCTGACGCGCGTATCTGGATCGGCGCGGACAACGCCGGGCTGTTCGCCGGGTCCGTTCCCGGGTTGCTCTACCCCGGCGCCAGCGGCGCCGACGCGGGCGATATCAAGGCGCTCGAGCAGGGCAACCGACGCGACATCGCGGCGGCCATCGATCGACTCGGCATCCGCTACCTCATCGTCCAGACCGCTCAGCCGCCGCTGCACTTCTTTACGGCCTGCCGTTTCGACTTGCCGCTGCAGCGCTCGGAAGCGATCACCGTCACGGCCCAGTCGCGATACGCGTTCGAGCTGTACGCAGTCGACGGCTGCCGCCGCCCCTCGCTCATCGGCCGGCTTCCCGACGCCGTCGTGGAATCAAAGAGGATGCGGCGCGAACAAGCCGCCGCGATCATCGCCGACTTCCGGCTTCTCGGCAGAGGGCTCGGCGCGCCGGTGCGCGGTGACCGGCGGGACCCCGGCAGCTATGGTTTCGAGCACAATTACCTCAACCTGCTCCACAAATTCGGAATCTTCGCGCTGGTGATCTTCGCGGTCTATGCCGTGACGCTGGCACGAATGGTCCGACTCGCATCAGGATTCCGGACCCGGCATCTGGTGCTCGCCTCCACGGCGCTGGTGTCGGGACTGATTATGGGGTTCGGCAACCCGATGCTGATGAGCCCGGTCACGGTCACCCTCCATGCGATCGTTCTCTACTGGCTCAGGCCGGTGTCACTCCGGAAAGCGACCTCTTCGTGCTGAGGAAGGGTCTCGACCTCAGTCGTCCGGACGTCCTGTTCCTGCTGATCTGGGCAGGGACGACGTGGCTGGCCTACGAAGACCTCTACTTGATGACCTTCGACAAGTCGACGCCGATTACGGTGCTGATCGGCGCAAACATCGTGTCGTTTTTCGCGATCCATGCATGGACGGCGCGTCACTGCAGAGGCACCGGCCCCGACGGTCCGCCGATGCTCGCAGCCGGGCGGCTCGACCGCTTGAACCTGTACCTGTTTGCCGGCTGGCTGGGGCTGTTCGCCTGGATTGTGGTCAAGAGCGGCGGCGTGCCGCTGTGGTGGCGCCTTCGCCACCTCGACCGGTCGTACGTCGACTTCGGCGTGGCGACGGTGTCGGGATTCGCGAACATGCTGCGCAGCTTCGTTCTGTGCGTGTCGGTGCTGCTGATGGTTCGCCATTCGAGCCGGCGGGCGGTGATGATCGCGGGCGTCATCCTCATCACGGCCCTGCTCGAGATGGCACGGGCGAACATCACCTATCTGCTGCTCTGCGGGATGGGGGTCTACCTCGTCAACCGCCGGCTGGGGGTCCGGGCGCTCGCCGCTGTCGCCGTTCTTGGCGTGACGTTCGTGCTCGCGTTCGGTCTGGCGGAAAGGTATCGCAGCCCTGGCGGGTCGGGCGGAGAGAAGATCCTCGAATATCCCTCGATACTCAACCGGCTGCCCTACGGCGTCACGGCGGTTTATCTCTACCTGACGACGCCGGTCAGCAACCTGTACTACGCTGAAGCTCGAGGAATACAGCCGGCGTATACGCCGTACTATTCTCTCCAGCTCGTCGTCCCCACCATCGTCCGCAGCCGGATCTACGCACCCCACGTCTATCCGATTGCGATCAGACGCGTCAGCCACAACGCCACCACGTTCTACGCGCCGTTGATTGCCGATTTCGGCATCATCGCGGCGGGCCTGCTGGTCTGCGTCATCCAGTTCGCCGTGTCCTGCGTCCACGTCCGGGCGCAGCGCGGCGACCCGTTCCACCAGATCGTCTATGGCCCGCTGTTCGCCGCGGTCGCCCTGAGCTTCTTCTTCAACTATTTCCTGACCCTCGGCGTGCTGCTCTTCCCGCTGCTGGCGCTCGCCATTCGCCGTGCCAGCCATTCTCCCGCGCCGGCCGGCGGCGTCGACCAGCCGGAAACCTCGAGCCAGGAACCCACTAGCCCCTGACTTCGAACTTCGAGCGCCGCACCGATTCCTCCCTCCGCACGACCATCCGCCAGACAGCGATGCCAGCAATCGGAAGTGCCGCCGCAGCAACGAGCGCCAGCATGCCCCGCCCGACCGCCACCGCGACCCCGGCCGGCAGCCCCAGCGCCGCGAGGCCGATGTAGAGCGACGTCACCCGCGCGTGGCTGAGCCCGGTCACCGTCAGCCGCTGATAGAGGTGCGAGCGGTGCGCCAGAAGGACGTTCTCGCCGCGGCTCAGGCGCCGGAGCAGCGTGAAGGTCGTGTCGAACAGGAATGGCCACACGAAGCACGCCGCCGCCGCGAGCCCCCACCCTGGCAGCGGCGCGCCGAGCGGGAGCACGGCAAACACGAAGCCGAGAAACGCACTGCCGCCGTCGCCCATGAACACTCTGGCGGGCGGCCGATTGAAGACCAGGAACCCGGCGCACGCCGCGCCGATCGCCACCGTCGCGGCGACAAGGCCGGCATCGCCGGCCGCAAAGCCGACGACCGCCCAGCCCGCCGCCGCGACGATCGCCTGGCCGCCGGCCATGCCGTCGATCCCGTCCATGAAGTTGTAGGCGTTGACGAGCCCGACGATCCACGCGGCGCCCACCAGCCAGCCCACGCCGGTCATCGCGGCGCCGACTCCGGCCGTCGCCGGTGCCGCCTGCCACACCACCGCGCCGGCGATCACTCCCTGCGCCAGCAGCCGCGCGACCGCTGACAGCGAGCGGAGGTCATCGGCCACACTCAAGGCCACGATCGCGAGCGCGCCGGCCGCAATGACAGTCGAATGCTGCAGCGCCGGCTCGCCGAGCGCCCACCCGGCGAGTTGCCCGGCCGCAACGCCCGCGACGATCCCCACGCCCCCGACCCGCGGCGTCGGCTCCGTATGCGAGCTGCGCTCGTTGGGAACGTCGAGCAGGTTGCGGGACCGGGCCCAGGCGGCGAGCGCGGGAATGAGCAGCAGCGCGGTGAGGAACGACGCCAGCCCGATCGTCGTCATGGGCGGCCTGCTCCCTCCGCCCGCCACCAGGCCACCTGGCCCTCGATGCCGTCACGCAGCGACACCCGCGGCACGAAATCGAAGCGCTGCTCGAAGCGCCGCCCCGGATAGACGTCGTCGCTCAGCCACTTCCGGAGCGAGTCGGCGCGGGCCGGCGCGATTCTTCCCCCAGCGGCGGCGAACAGGCGTGCGGCCCCGCCCGGGACGTGCCAGCGCGGCAGCGGTCGGCCAAGCGCCCGCGCCAGTTCCTCGACGACATCGCGCATCAGCGCCGGCGGCGCACTGACGTTCCAGGTCTCGACCGTGCCGCCCGGCGGCACCGCGAATGTCGCCGCCACCGCGCACGCGCGCGCGGCATCGTCGCGATGGATCAGGCTCTTCAGATTCGAGCCGGTGCCGACCCAGATGAAACGGCCGGCGTCAATCAGCCGGAGCAGACGCTGGACGTTGCCCCGATCCCCGGCGCCGTAGAGTGTCGCCAGTCGCAGCACCGTCACCGCCATCGAGGAACCACGCGCGGCCTCGATGACCGCGGTCTCGCCGGCCGCCTTGCTGACCGCGTACTTTCCGTGCGGCCGGCACGGCGCCCCTTCCGTCCCATCCTCGCCGGAACCGCCGTAGACGGCGACCGAGCTGACCTGCACGAAGTGGCGAACCCCCGCGGCGCCCGCCGCGGCGGCCGCGACCGCCGCGCCTCGCGCGTTGATCTCGTCGAACGGCGCCGATGCGGTGCCCTGGAACACATGCGCCAGTCCGGCGGCGTGGATCACAACGTCTGCGCCGGCAACGGCCGCGGCGATCGCTGCCGGATCGCGGACGTCGCCGGTGATGACTTCCGCCGCACCGGAGCGGGTGGCGCGCCGCTGCAGGGCACGGACGACGTGGCCAGCGGCCACCAGCTCCGCGACAACGGCGCCGCCAAGGAATCCCGAGCCGCCGGTTACAAGCACTGTCGCCACGGGGAAATCAGTGAGCGCTACGCCGAGGGCAGGCGTTCGGCGGGTGCTGGCGCTGCCGCCGCGTGGCTCAGGCCTGGCATCCAGCGCTCGAAGGCGCGCGCGAGGAGGGCGGGATTGTCGACCCGGGAGGCGTTGACGAGGAAATCGATGGCCAGCCCGAGATCCCCGGCCGGTGGTTCCGGCTCGGTCACCTGGAGAACGTCAGGGTTGGCGGTCTGCTGGACGGTCGCCCCCGCCTCCCACAGCGACTCCGACAGCTTTTCCCCCGGGCGGAGCCCGCTGAACTCGATCAGAATCTCGTCCGGCGACAGGCCGGACAGCTTGATCAGGTCGGTCGCCAGATCGACGATCCGTACCGGCTCACCCATGTTCAGGACGAAGAGCTCGCCGCCGCTGCCCATGCCGCCGGCCTGGAGCACGAGATCGACGGCCTCGGGAATGGTCATGAAGAACCGCTTCATCTCGGGATGCGTGATCGTAATCGGTCCACCGCGCTCGATCTGCTGTTTGAACAACGGGACCACGCTGCCGCGGCTGCCGAGCACGTTGCCGAACCGGACGACCACGAACGACCGGCCATGGCTCGCCGCCGCCCGCCGTACAATCTCCTCGGCGACGCGCTTCGAGGCGCCCATCACGCTGCTCGGCGACACCGCCTTGTCGGTCGAAATCAGCACCAGGCGCGGCGTGCCGCAGGCAATCGCCGCATCGACGACGTTCCGGGTGCCGAGGACGTTGTTCGAGACCGCCTCTTCGGGGTTCTCCTCCATGAGCGGCACGTGTTTGTGGGCCGCGGCGTGGAACACGACGCCGGGACGGAAGCGCTGAAAAATCCGCCGCAGGCGGTCGGCGTCGCGGACGTCGACAATGACCGGCTGCACCCGCACCGCCGGAAATGCCGCCCTGAGCTGCTGGTTCGCCTCGTAGATGCTGTTCTCGCCGTGCCCGGCGATGACGAGGAGGGCCGGCGCCGCATGCGCGACCTGCCGGCACAGTTCGAGCCCGATGGAACCGCCCGCCCCTGTCACCATGACGGTCTGGCCGGCCAGATACTGCGACGTCCCCACTGCACCGACGAGATGCGGCCGCTGGAGAAGATCGACAATCTCCACGTTCCGCAGCCGCGACACGCTGAACTTGCCGTCGATGAGCTCGAACATCCCGGGCACGATGCGCGATGTCACCTCGAGCTGTCGGCACCGCTCCGCAACTGCCCGAAGGAGTGGGCCGCCGGCGCGGGGCATCGCGATGATCACTTCGTCCACTTCGACCGAGCGGACGACCTGCTCCAGGCCCTCGACAGTGGCGAGCACCGGCACACCGTAGATGCGCTTGCCAACCTTCCGACGGTCGTCGTCCAGGAACCCGACCGGCGTCATGCCGAGGTGCGCATTCTTCTGCATCTCGCGGACGACGATCGCGCCGGCCTGGCCGGCGCCGATGAGCAGGATCCGGCGGGCGGGCCGCTTCGACGCTGATCCGCCGCCGCGATTCGCCGTGTGCGCGTCGAAGATGATCCGGATCGACATCCGGAGGCCCCCGGCCATCAGGAGCGTGAGAATCCAGTCGATGATCAGGACCGAGCGCGAGAACTCGGGAAGCTGGTGGGTCAGGAGCCCGAGCGCCACCACCAGCGTCATCGCGACCGAGGCGGCGCTGGTCGCGAAAAAGACCGCCATGAGGTCCTGGACACTGGCATAGGCCCAGAACCGGCGATACATGCCGAACGCATGGAAGATGACCGGCTTGAGCACCAATGCCGTCAGCAGGAACGGCAGCATTTCCCCACGGTAATTCCAGGCAAACCAGTCGAAGCGCAGCGCGAACGCGCCGAAAGCCGCCGCCGCAACGAGCGGCATGTCGGCGGCGAGCACGTAACGGTTGCGGAGCATCGAGCCTTCCTGAAGTCCGGGGAATCAGCCGGGAGCCTTTCCGGGAAGCGGGATCCCGGAGCGCCGCTAATTCTTGACGCCGTGGGCGCTTAAGTCAACCGTCCTGCGAGGATCGGCTGAGCCCCAACCTCAGGCACAACACTTGCCTCAGCTGCTGCGGTCATGCAGGAGGCCGGCAGAAAATGGTAAAGAATTTCCTTACGACGCTGACACTCGCAATGGTTGGGCTTGTTGCGGTGCCAACATTGGGTAAAGCTCAGGACATATATCTCGCGTCGGGCGGGGCCGACCTCACCTGGCACGGTACGGCCACCGGGCAGCAGGCCGGGGTCTGGATGGACATCGGCGCGGTCAGCAACGACACCCGCCGCGACCTCATCGTTGGCGCCCCCGGCACCAGCGGAACGTCCGGCACGGTCTACGTCATCTTCGGCGGTCCAGACCGCACCGGTGATCTCAGCCTGGCCAGTGCCGACACCATCATCACCAGCACCGAGGCCGGCAACCGCTTCGGCGCCGCGACGGCGGCGGGGAACATCCGAAACGTCGAAGGCACGACGCCGCGGAATCTCGCGGTTGGCGCGCCCGGCGCGCTCTCGAATCGCGGCGCCGTCTACCTCTTCAATGCCGGTTTCGCCAACGGCGCCAACATCTCGAACTCGACCGCGGCCTTCACCGTTCTGGGCGCTCCTGGCGACCAGCTCGGCACGGCGCTCGCCACCGGCGACCTGGATAACGACAGCTACCGCGAGCTGATCATCGGCGCCCCGGGGAACAGCAAGGTCTACGTCATCAAGGGCGGGGCGTCGCTCAGCGGTACGCTTCGATCTGAGCGCGACGTCGGTGCCGGCGTGCTCGGCCAATGCCGACGTCAACTGCTACATCCAGGCGCCCGGGATCGGGCTGCCCGGCGCGCTCATCGCCGGCGACGTGACCGGCGACGGCATCTACGACCTCCTCATCGGCTCCCCCAGCAGCAACGTCGTCTTTCTCTTCCCGGGCGTCAGCGGCAAGATGCCGCCGGCGGCGACCACCTCGTTCAGCGGCGTCAGCCCCGGCGACCAGGCCGGCACCTCGATTCGCATCCTCGACATCGACGACGACGGCAAGAGCGACCTCGCGATCGGCGCTCCGGGCGCGAGCCCGGTCGGACGTTCAGCGGCCGGTGAGGTCTTCCTGTTTCTCGGACCAATCACGACCGCTGGAGCGATTCCGCTGTCCTCGGCCAACGTCGTCTTCTACGGCTCGGCCGCCGGCTACCGCGCCGGCGAGCGCATGGCGACCGGCGACATCAACCGCGACACGCCGAACGACCTCGTCATCAACGAGTCCGAGGCGGCCAGCGGCGCCGGCCTCCTCGAGATCTACTACGGCCGCAGCCGCAGCTCGATCGGCACGCTGACCGGCGGCCAGCGCGTCGTCGATTTCGCGGTCACCGGACAGGCCAACCGCCGCATCTTCGGCGACCCCGCCACCGGCGGCATCCGCGCCGTGCAGGTGTTCGAGGTCACCGGCGAAGGCGCCCGCGACATCATCGTCGGCGTCCCGGCCTTCGACAGTGCCACCGGCAAGCTCTACTTCACGATCTCACCGAAGCTGCGGATCTCGTCGTCGGCCATCTCGATGACGGTGAATCAGGGGGCCACGGCGACCTCGTCGTCGCCGATCACGGTCACCAATCCCAGCATCGTCTCGATTGGCTGGAGCGCCGCCTTCCCGTCGAACGCGCCCTCCGACCAGCGCTTCGTCTCGGCCAGCCCGTCGGCGGGGACCGTGGACGGCACGCACTCGAACGCCTTCTACGTCGTCGTCTCCGGCGCCGGCCTGACGCCCGGCGTTCACACCGCGACGCTCAACGTGACCTCGACCACCGCCGACCTGACGATGACGCTGCCGATCACGGTCACCTTGACCGTCACGGGCGCGACGGTGGCGGTCGATACGCCGACCGACGGCGCGACGGTCAATAACGGCTTCAGCATCGCCGGATGGGCGATCGACACGGCGGCGGCGACCGGGACGGGCGTCAGCCAGGTCCAGGCCTACGCCTATCCGGCGAGCGGCGCCCCCATCTTCCTTGGCACCGCGTCGTACGGCAGCGCCCGCTCCGACGTCGCGGCGGCCTACGGCTCACGGTTCCTGAACTCGGGCTACTCGAGGACCGTCGCCAACCTGACGCCGGGTGCGAGCTACCAGATTTCGGTGTTCGCCAAGAGCACGGTCACCGGGACCTTCGCGACCTCGAAATCAATCAACGTGACGGTGGCGAGCACCAGCCCGGCGCCCGGGCCGACGCCGACCGACCCCAACCCGACGCCGCCGCCGAACCCGAACGCGCCCGGACCTGGCGGAACGTGCAGCGCCGGCGCCACGCCGACGCCGAGCACGCAGGTCGCGCTCAACCGGTCCGGCCTGTTCTTCGGGGCCACCAACAACGGCGCCCTGAAGAGCGGCGCCCAGACCGCCACCGTTACCTTCTCCGGCGGCTGCGGCTCCTGGTCGGTCAGCACGACCGCGACGTGGGTCGACATCACGACCCCGTCCGGCTCGGGCCCCGGCACCTTCACCGTGTCGGTCAAGCCCGGAACGTATCCGGCCGGCACGTTCCTGTCGAGCACGCTCACCGTTACCGCGCCGGGCGTGTCGAACTCGCCAATCACCATCCCGCTGCAGCTGCGCGCCTACGCGGCAACGCTCGACCCGTTCGGCGCCGTCGACACGCCAGCCAACAACGCCACCGGCATCGTCGGCTCGATTGGCGTCACCGGCTGGGCGCTCGACGACATCGCGGTCTCGCAGGTCACCATCTGGCGCGATCCGATGCCCGGTGAGACGGCCTCGTCCAACGGCAAGGTGTTCATCGGCAACGCCGTCCAGGTTGACGGCGCCCGGCCGGACGTCGACGCCGCCTACTCGATGCCCTTCGACTACCAGGCCGGCTGGGGCTACCTGATGCTGACGAACATGCTGCCCAACCAGGGCAACGGGACGTTCAAGCTGTCGATCTACGCCGACGACGTCGAGGGCCACCGCGTGCTGCTCGGCACGCGCACCATCACGGTGGACAACGCGCACGCCACGAAGCCGTTCGGCGCGATCGATACGCCGACGCAGGGCGGCACCGTGTCGGGCACTGCCTACGTGAACTTCGGCTGGGTGCTGACGCCGCAGCCGAACACGGTTCCCACCGACGGCTCGACGATCATGGTCTACATCGACGGCGTGCC
Organism: uncultured Acidobacteriota bacterium; assembly: GCA_963750475.1. GTDB lineage: Bacteria > Acidobacteriota > Vicinamibacteria > Vicinamibacterales > 2-12-FULL-66-21 > JALZOC01. Next base: position 1,738,369 of record CAVVQQ010000002.1, on the reverse strand, counting down.
GGTCGGCCACCCGACCTACAACCAGTACCGCAGCGACATCGCGACGCTGTTCCCCGGCCGCAACAACAGCGACGGCGCGGTCGGCTTCTTCACCATCAACACGACGACGCTGTCGAACGGCGTCCACACGATTGCCTGGGGCGTCACCGACAACGTCGGCAACGCCGAGGGCATCGGCAGCCGCTACTTCACGGTGCTGAACGGTGCGGCGGTCTCGGCCATCACCGTCGAGCGCAGCTCCAGCACGCAGTCGGCGATGGGCCAGGCGCTCCAGGTCCGGACCTCCGCTTCGTCCGGCGGCGCCACCGGCCAGCCGGTCGCGGCCGTCGCGGCGCTGCCGCTCAGCGACACGCCGGTCTACCTGCGGACCGGGTTCGACCAGACGGCGCCGCTCGACGTCATCGATCGGACGCCGGAAGGGCTGAACAGCGTCAACGTCGCCGAACTGACCCGGTTCCAGCTCACCCTGGGCTCGCCGGTCAGCGGTGAAGGCGACCGCTACGAAGGCTACGTCGTCGCGAACGGGCGGCTCGAAGCGCTGCCGTCCGGCGCCTTCCTCGACGCGCAGACCGGCGAGTTCTTCTGGCAGCCGGGCGTCGGGTTCATGGGCACTTACGAGCTGGTGTTCGTGCGGGTCTCCGGTGAGACGCGCGAGCGGACGCCGGTCGAGGTACGGATCACGTCCCGGTAAAGACGGGACGCTCGGCGCGTGAAAGGCGAAGAGGGCCGCCCGCATGGGCGGCCCTCTTCGTTTGTACGGGATGTGGGCGCGTAACTTCGTTTGTACGGAGCGCGGGCGCGTGACCGCGCGTGACCGGAAAGACTAGCGGGATTCGACGCCGGCGGGAGTGCCCGGCGCGCGGGACAGCCGCTCGAGGTCGGCGTCGACCATCATGCGGACGAGGCCGGCGAAGTCGACCTCGGGCTTCCACCCCAGCGCGGCTTTCGCCTTGGCCGGATCGCCGATGAGGTGGTCCACTTCAGCCGGGCGCAGGAACTTCGGATCGAGCCGCACGTATTTCTGCCAGTCGAGGCCGACGTGCCCGAAGGCGATCTCGACGAGCTCCTGCACCGAGTGGCTCTCGCCGGTCGCGATCACGTAGTCGTCGGCCTTGTCCTGCTGCAGCATCAGCCACATCGCGCGGACGTAGTCGCCGGAGAATCCCCAGTCGCGCTGCGCGTCGAGATTGCCGAGCGCCAGCGCGTCCGCGACGCCGAGCTTGATCCGGGCGACGCCGTCGGTGACCTTGCGGGTGACGAACTCGAGGCCGCGCCGCGGCGACTCGTGATTGAACAGGATGCCCGAGACCGCGAACAGGTCGTAGCTCTCGCGATAGTTGACGGTGATGTAGTGGGCGAAGACCTTCGAGACGCCGTACGGGCTGCGCGGATAGAACGGCGTCAGCTCGGTCTGCGGCACTTCGCGCACCTTGCCGTACATTTCGCTGGAGGAGGCCTGATAGAGCCGGATCGTCGGATCGACCTGGCGCACCGCCTCGAGCACCCGCGTCACGCCCTGCGAGTTGAACTCGCCGGTCAGCAGCGGCTGATCCCACGACGCCGGCACGAACGACATCGCCGCGAGGTTGTAGATCTCGTGCGGCCGGACCTCGTCGATGACGCGGATGAGCGACAGCTGATCGAGCAGGTCGCCCGGCTTGAGCTGGAGACGATCGAGCAGGTGCTCGATCCGCCAGAAATTGGTGGCGCTGGCGCGGCGCACGAGGCCGAAGACTTCGTAACCCTTGTCGAGCAGCAGTTCGGCGAGATAGGAGCCGTCCTGCCCGGTGATGCCGGTGATGAGCGCGCGTCTGGTCATGGGGTAAAGACCGCTCAGTATACTCTACGGGCGGCGCGGCTGAAGGCCGCCGCCGCGAGCACGTAGGCGGCGCAGCCGGTGTAGAACGCCGCGGAAATGGACCAGCCGAGCGCGATGCAGACGCTCAGCACCGAGGCCAGCACCGACGCCGCGCCGTTGACGCCCCACAGCCACGGCGTCAGCGGCGCCGCCCGCCGCGACGCGATCTTCATCCCCAGCGGAAACGCCATCCCCATCATCAGGCCGGCGGGAAAGAGCAGCGCCACCGCCGTCGCGATCCGCAGCGGCGTCGACGCCGCCATCGTCGCGCGCACCGCCGCCGGGGTCACCAGCCCGGTGACGAGGAGGACCACCACCAGAATGACGATTCGCCGCTCCCCGCTCGCCGTCACCGCGTCGCCGGTGAGTCCGGCAGTCAGGTAACTGCCGATCCCGCTCGACAGCAGGAGGGCGAAGAGCACGACGCTCAGCGCGTAGGTCGGGTGGCCCAGGGTGATGATGAGTCGCTGCATCTGGGAGGTCTCGACCAGCATGAAGCCGACGCCAATCGCCGCGAAGAACAGCAGCAGCGCGTGGCTGCCGGTCAGATCGGTCCGCGACGTCCACAGCGGCAGGAGAATGCAGAGCGCGGTGAGAATCGACACCACGCCGAGGAGCACCGCCGAGCGTCGCGACCGCCTTGAGGTTGTTGCTCTGCTTGCCGGATTCGAGCCGGTCGAGCCGGAAGATGTCGCGCAGCCGAAGCATGTTGAAGAAGAACGGACTGTTGTCGGTCGGCGCGTTGATGCGGAGCGGGTAGGAGGCGACAAAGGCGTCCGCATCCGGCGCGGTCAGCCGGATGAAGACGTCATCGCGGGCGACGCGCGGGCTGAACATCACCTCGAACCCCATCTCGGCGCTGACCCGGTCCACGGCCGCCAGCTCGGCGTCCGTAAACGGCCGCCGGCTGACGAGCAGCGTCCCGACGCCGTCGGGCGTCTCCGGCCGGTTCGCCATCGTCATGTTCCGGACGATGACCAGGTGCGACCGCGGATTCGTCACCCCGACCTGGCGCAGGCTCTCGACCGCCAGCGTCGTCGTCCGGTACATCTCGGCCGGGCGATCGCCGTAGTACCAGCGCGAGACACTGAGCAGGCCGTCCGGCGTGAGATGACGGAGGAAGGTCGTCCAGGCTTCGGTCGTGTAAATGGCGTTCTCGCTGAGGACGAAGGCGCCGGCGGCGGTGGCGGCCCAGGTGTCGATGAGTGAAATCTGAATGAGGCCATAGTGCTCGCGCGAGCGGGCGACGTAGCTCCGGGCTTCGTCGTTGACGAAGCGGACGCGCGGGTCGCGGTCGAGGTGGCCGGTGAAGTCGCCGAAGCGGCCGTTGACGGTCCGCAGGATGTCCTTGTTGATCTCGACCGCGACGACGGACGAAGCGCCGAGCGTCAGGGCGGAGAGCACGTCGCGGCCGCCGCCGGCGCCGATGACGAGTGCCTTGTCCGGCGGGCGGACGCGGTAACCGAGATTGGTGACGTCGTAGCCGAGGTGCCGGACCGACGAGGCGTTGCCGTCGTAGCCGGTCATCACCGTCCCGGCGACGACGTCGATGTCCATCTGGAGCTGATGGACGCGAAGGTCAGGCGGCAGCGCGCGGCTGAGACCCCACCCCTGCGGCTCGACCGAGGCGGCCTGGTTGCCGTTGACCCGGACCCGGGAGTAGGAGTTCCACTTCTCGTACAGGGGCCGCGCCTCGAAGCTCCCCTTGATGTAGAGAATCCTGAACACCGGGAAGTGCTTCCAGACCAGCACGGTATTGGCCGCGGCCGACAGGCCGAGCACGAGCGTGACGGCAATCGCGGCGCCGCGCAGCTTGCCGCCGGCCGCGCCCGCGAACGCGATCGCACCCAGGCTGGCGAGCACGCTCACCCAGAGGACGGCCGTCGGGCCGTCCGAATAGTCCAATACAGGGATGAGCAGGACGCATCCCGCGGCGGCCCCCGCAAGGTCGGCGGCATACAGCCGGCTGACGCGCGCCGGAAAACCGGTCAGCGACAGACAGACGACGATGCCGCTGACGACGAAGGGCACGGCGATGACCGCGTAGGTGAAGCCGATGGCGTAGAGGGCGACGATCGACGGGTGGACGCGGAAGGGCACGCTCAGCTGGGTGAGGAAGCTGAGCACCATGACGAGTGGAAAGGCCAGTGCCGCGACGGCGAGCCACTTGTCGAGGCGGTCGGGTGTGAAGATGCGCGGGGACAGATAGACGATGAGCGCCCCGACCGTCATGCCGAACATGGCCACCGACAGCGCCACGAACGCGAAATGGTAGAGCATCGTGACGCTGAAGATGCGCGTCAGCAGGATTTCGTACATCAGGGTCGCCAGCGCGACCAGGAAGAGACCGATGTACGTGCCGCGGGCGGGGCGATGTTCGGGTGTCACAGGTTGTTCATGATACTGAATACGGATGAAGGAGTTATGCGCATGAAATCCGGCGCGGCTGCCGCTCTGCTGATTGTGATGGCTGGTTCCCCGCTCGCCGCCGGTCAGAACCCGCGAGCCGCGTCGCCATCGCCGGCGGCGGCGGCGGCGGCGCAGGAGCTTGCCGCCGGCTGGGGCGCCCTGGCGGCGGGCCGGACCGACGCTGCCGAGGTGATTGCCGACCGTCTGATGAAAAGCGGGCCGAGGCGGCACGACGCGCTGTCGCTGAAGATTGCCGCCCGCGTCCAGGCGGGCCAGCCTGAGAAGGCGCTCGACGAGTACCGAGCGATGGGTGACCGGGGCGCCGCACGAGGATGTCTTCCTGCTGCAGCCGATTGCGGCAGGCGTTCTCGAGGCACAGTCCCGGAGCGCCGATCTCGGCCTGCGGGTGGCCGCGCTGCAGGCGCTTGCCGAGGCGGGTGAGAGCACCGCCGTGACGCGGCTCGGCGCGATCGCGGCAGCCGCTGACGGCCGGGGGATTGCCGACGAGGCACTGGCGCGCGCCGCCGATGCCGGGGCTGTCGCGCGGCTGTCGCGCCGGGTGGCGGCGCCGAATCCCCGCGCCGACGTCAGCAGTGCCATCGAGACGCTGGCGGCGGTCAAGGCGCCGGGTGCGGCAGCGACGATTGCCGCGGCGCTGGACCCGGCGCGAGCGATGCCGACGAAGATGGCGGCGGCCCGGGCCCTTGGTGAGCTGGGCGCCAGCGACGCGATCCCGCAGCTCAAGCGGGCGCTGCAGGATCCGGAGCCCCCCGTCAGGATGGCGGCGGCGGCGGCGCTCGCCCGGCTCGGCGACACGAGCGGCGCCGACCTCTTGCGCGAAATGGAGAGCAGTCCCGTCAGCGACATCAGGCTGATGGCGGCAGCCGCCAGTGCGCCGGGAAACCCGGCCGGGGCATGGGTCGGGACCGCGACGGGGGCGTTGACCGACCCGGATCCGCTGGCCCGGCTGAGCGCCGCCCGCCTGCTCGTCGCCCATGCGGCGGATCCTGCCCAGGGGCTGGCGGTGCTGAACGCGGCGCTGGCCGATCCGAACCCCGCCCTTCGCCTCGCCGCGGCGCACGCGGTCGAGGATTTCCCGCGGGAAATCCTCGGGAACGACGTGCCGGCGCTGCGCCGGCTGCTCCGGGACGGCGACCCCCGGGTGCGCATCATGGCGGCGGGCGCTTTACTCAGGCTCGCCGGCGCGCTATAGTCACTCGTCGAAATTCGCTTGTCTGGCGGTCGCGCAGGCCATACTCTATTGGCCGCTCCCCTCGTGTCGATATACAAAATATGAAGACCAAGCTCTTTGTGCTCGGGGTGGCGTGCGCCTGTGCCCTCCTCCAGGCTTCCCCGGTGTCGGCTCAGGCGAGCCGGCTGGGCCCGACCTTCAACCTCGGCGGCACGAATTCCCCGGTCATCCTGCCCGACGTCGCGCACGACCCGGTGAACAACCGCTGGCTGCAGGTCTCCGGCAACGGGTTCATCGAGGGGCACCTGATGAACGCGACCGGAGGCACGATTGGGGCGTTTCGCGTCAATGCCACGGCCGGCTACGTGCAGAATCCCCGGGTCGAGTACGGCGGCGAAGGCTACCTGGTCACATGGCATGAGACGATCGGCAACCTCGCCTACGTGCGCGGCCGGATCGTCAGCGCCGATGGCGTGCCGCAGGGCGGCGACATTCCGCTCAGCGGCGGCGGATCCTCGTGGCTGGCCGGGGCGGCGATTGCCTATTCCACCGCGAGCCGGGAGTTTCTGGTCGCCTGGGTGGGCAGCTTCGGCGTGACCGACGACATCCACGCCCAGCGCGTCAGCGCTAACGGCACGCCGGTCGGTGGTCTCATCCTGATCTCGAGTGGATCACCCGACTGGGATCGCGAGCCGGCGATCGCCTACAACCCCGACACCGACCAGTACTACGTCGCCTACGCGGCGTACAGCCGCAGCAATTACGGCTACATCTCGGGCCGGCGCATCCAGGCCGGGACCGGCGCCTACGTCGGTGGCATCCAGCAGTTCGCGACTAATGTCGCGTCGCGCATCCCTTCGATCAGCTACAACACCGCCACCGCGCAATACCTGCTCGTCTGGCACCACACCTACAGCGGCGGGGCGGCTTTCTACGGGCAGGTGCTGAGCGGGCCCGACGCGTCGCCGGTCGGCGGCGTCAAGGTCATCTCGTCGGTACTACGTCGCCTACGACGCGCTCGACGTCGATTACAACGAGCCGGCCGGCGAGTTCCTGCTCGTCACCCACGGCAAGAACTGGGAAGACGCCGCAGTCAGCCTGCGGAGCAATGGCGACCCGATGGACAACGGCTTTGTCCTGACCAACACGCCGGACTTCCGCCCGGTGAAGAACGGTGACGGCAATTTCAACCCGCGGTCGGCCCCGAGCAAGAGCGAGAAGAAGTGGCTGGTCGTCACCTCGAGCGGGTTCGCCTCGACGGCCGGACAGTTCGCCGGGAGCGGCGGCGCCGGCGCCGGCGGTGGTGCGGCCGGGGGGGGCACGCCGACGCCGCCGCCTCCGACCGCTCCGGTCTCCGCTCCGCGGATGTCGATTGACATGCCGAGAACCGGTTCCGCCGTGGCCAACACCTTCTCGGTCGGCGGCTGGGCGCTCGACCTGGGTTCACCCTCGGGGACCGGCATCGACTCCGTGCAGGTCTGGGCCTATCCCACCACCGGCGCGGCCCCGACCTTCGTCGGCGTGGCCGCCCTGGGCGTGTCCCGGCCTGATGTCGGCGCCGCCTTCGGCAGCAGCCGGTTCGGGGTCAGCGGCTATTCGCTCGCCGGGACGCTGCCGGCCGGCACCTACGACATAATCGTCTACGCCCACAGCACGGTCAGCTACTCGTTCAACAACTCGCAGTCGGTGCGGATCACCGTCCTGGCGCCCCAGTCCCTGCCCCGGATGGCGGTCGATCTCCCGGGTCCCGGCCAGACGATTTCGCAGAACATCCGCGTCGCCGGCTGGGCGCTCGATGCCGCTTCGTCGGCTGGAACGGGCGTCAACGCGGTCGACGTCTGGGCCTACCCGCTGGCCGGCGGGGACCCGATTTTCGTCGGCTCTGCCTCGCTCGGCACCTTCCGGCCGGACGTCGGAGCGGCGTTCGGGTCCGCCCGGTACAACAGCAGCGGCTTCGACCTCCATGCGTTCGTTCCGGCCGGCGACTACAACCTCGTCGTCTTCGCCAGGAGCAGCGTGATCGGGTCATTCAACAACGCCGTCCTGGTCCGAATCCGGGTGCTCTAGGGCCATCGACGGCGCGACTCAGGGGCCGCCTCCGGGCGGCCTTTTTTATACTGTCGAGCCAGGACCCAACTGAGATCCATACGCCAGTTCTGTAACCCCCGCTCCGCCCCTCCTTCTTCGATTTCACAGAAAAATTCAAGAAACAGGCCACTTTCTGGTCTGTCCAGGCCTACTCGAGCTCGGCACGGCTGTTGCCCCTTGTCCGGTATCCATCGGTTCAAGGAGCTTTATGTCGAGATTACGCCTGCTGGTCACCGCCGTGCTGATGCTGCTGCTGTTCGGGACGACTGTCTCGGCGGCATCCATCGCGATCGCGTGGGATCCGAACGTCGAGCCTGAGGTCAGCGGCTATCTCGTAATGGTGGGCAGCGTCCCCGGGGGCACCGACCAGACCTTCGACGTCGGCGCGCAGACCTCCTGGACGTTCACCTCCGCGGTGGCCGGCAAGACCTATTACTTCCGCGTCCAAGCCTACACCGCCGCGGGCGTGAAGAGCCTGCCGTCCAATGAGGTGTCCGGCAAGGCGCCGATCGCGACCACCGTGCCGCCGTTCGGCAGCTTCGATACGCCGTCCGACAAGGCGACCGGCGTCACCGGCTCGGTGGCCGTGACCGGCTGGGCGCTCGACGACAATGGCGTTTCCAAGGTTCGCATCCTGCGCGCGCCGGTGACCGGCGAAACGCCCGGCGTGCTCATCTACATCGGTGATGCCACGCTCGTCGCCGGTGCCCGTCCCGACATCGCCGCACAGTTCCCGACCGCCGCGGGCCGCGACTACGCGGGCTGGGGCTATCTGATGCTGACGAATTTCCTGCCGAACCTCGGCAACGGCACCTTCACCATCTACGCCTATGCGGACGATGGCGACGGCCACTCGACGCTGCTCGGCACCAAGACCATCACCTGCAGCAACGCCAGTTCGACGACCCCGTTCGGCGCCATCGACACGCCGTCCCAGGGGCAGACCGTCGCGGGCGTCATCAACAACTTCGGCTGGGTGCTGTCGCCCGGCACGCGGCGGGCCGACCCGACCGGCGGCGGCACCGTGCAGGTCGTCATCGACGGCGTCCCGGTGGGCGTCCCCAGCGGCTGGACGTCCCGGAGCGACCTGACGGGCTACTTCCCGTCCGCGCAGTACAAGGGCATCGCGACGGCGCTCGGGGTGTTCACGTTCGACACCCGCACGCTGACCAACGGTGTCCACACGATCGCCTGGGCGGTCACCGACAACATGGGCGGCACGGCCGGCGTCGGCAGCCGCTACTTCACGGTCGCGAACGGCGCCGCCGCCACCGCGGCCTCGACCTCCGCATCCGCCGCTGCCACCGCCGAGGTCACGGCGTCGGCGGCCGCCATCGCCGCACCGGCGGCGGTGACGACGCCGCTCGTCGGACGCCGCGGGTTCGACCTGGCGGCGCCGACCCGCACCTGGCGCGCCAACCGCTCGGGGGTCTTCGTCGTCCAGGCCGAAGAGCTCGACCGCATCGAGCTCAATACCGGCGCCACGAGCGGCGGCATGGTCACGGGCACCGGCCTGGCGCCGCTCCCCGCCGGCACCGAACTCAACGCCAGCGGCCTCTTCACCTGGCAGCCCGGCGTCGCCTATGTCGGCACCTACGACCTCGTCTTCAGCGGTCCGGAAGGCGACCGTCAGGTCCGCATCGTCCTCAACCCGAAGGGCAGCGGCCGCGTCGGGCCGCAGATCGCGGTCGACGCCCCGGCCCGCAGCACCACCGGGGCGACGCTGGCCGCCGGCGAGCCCTTCACCGTCGCCGGATGGGCGGCGGATTCTGGACGACCAGTGGGGCACCACGGGCGTGGAAGCCGTGGACGTGTGGGCCCGCCCGCGCGACGGCGGCGACCCGGTGTTCCTCGGCCAGGCCACGCTCGGCGGCTCGCGCTCCGATGTGGCGGCTATCTACGGGGATCGTTTCAGGACCAGTGGCTACGGGCTGACGACGGCGGGGCTGCCGGCCGGTGACTACGACCTGAACGTCTTTGCCTGGAGCACCGTTCTCCAGGACTTCGCTCCGGCGACGACCGTGCCGGTATCGGTCCGCTAGCCGCCGTTCCGATTCAAAAAGTCCGGGAGGCTCCGCGCCGAGCCTCCCGGACTTTTGTCTGTACCGCTCAGGGAACGCGCACGTCGTCGAACACCGCCGTCGTCGTGTTCAGCGGGTCCTTGCTGACCGTGGCGAGGCCGACGAAAACGGTGGCGTCCATGGCGACCGTGTCCGAGCCGACCAGCACCCAGTTCACGCCGTCGGCCGATTGGTAGGCGTTGAACAGGTCCCCGATCCGTTCCAACCTGACCCAGTACGGGGCCTTCACGAGCGCGTCCACGGTGGCGGCCGTCGCGGCACCGGTCGACAGGCGGCGCTGGAAGAGCGCCCCCTTCCCCGCCGTCACCCCCATGAACACGTTCGCCGCCGCCGGGTCGAGCGACTGGCGAATCATCAGGCCCGCTTTCGACCCGACATTGATGTTCTGAATCTTCCGGACCCGCGCTGTCACGACGCCGTCGCCGGTCATCGCCCGCCAGGCGAAGGCGAACGAATCCGCGCTCCCCCAGATGTCGCTTCCCGCCCCCTTGATGCTGAAGGCGCCAGTGGGAACGTCAAAGGACACGTCGCCGGTCAGGCCGACGTTGCCGACATCCCCGCGGGACCAGCCGTCAGGCAGCGGCGCCAGCGCCGGCGGCGCCACCGGCGCAACCGGCGTTCCAGGCGCGATCGACACGTTGTCGAACGTGCTGGTGGAGGTCGCGGTCACGCTGGCGCTCGTCCCCGCGAGTCCGACATAGACAGCCGCCGCCATCGGGACGGTGTCGGTCCCGACGAAGGTCCATCTCACGCCGTCACCGGAAACGTAGGCGGTGAGCACGTCGCCGGCGCGGTCGAGACGGACCCACCCCGGAGCGGACGCTGTCGAGGACAGGACGGTGGCAAAAGTGGCACCGCCCGAGGCTCGCCGGCGCTGGAAACCCGTCAGCGTCCCTCCCGAGAGAAACATGAACGCGTTCGCGGATCCGGGCGCGAGCGATTCGCGAATCATCACCCCGGCGCGCGACCAGCTGACCGCCTTCTGCACGCTGCCGACGTGCGCGACGATCGACCCATCGCCCGAGAGCGGCTGCCAGGCAAAGTACATCCCATCCGCCGTGCCCCAGACGTCCCCGCCGCCGGCCACGACCATCACGTTGCCGGAGACGGGGTCGTCGCCCGCCAGGCCGTTGATGCCGACGAGCCCGACATCAGCGCCGCGCCACGGGTCCGACAGCGTCGGGCGGGGCGGCCCCGGCACGCCGCTGACCGTGCTCCCCAGCACGGTGGCATCCAGCCGGGCCGCCCCCGGCGCGTTCCGGATGTAGGTGTCCGGGCTGAGCACGATCTGGTCGATCACCGGACCGTCGGTGCGCTGCTGGATGCGGATGGTGTGCGGTCCGGTTGAGGCGAAATAGAGATCCGAGCCGAACCTGGTAGCCGTCGAGTTGTCGGCCCAGCCCCACCCGGCAATCGTCGTCGCCTGGAGCACTATCTCCTGGCTCGCGGTCGTCCCGATGCGGTAGCTCAGCGTCCCGAACGGATCCACCGAGTCGCTGAACTGGACGTGGACCGAGTTGTTCGACAGCGAGTTGCCCTGCGCGCGCAGCCGGATCCAGATGTGATACGGCACACCCTTCATGGCGTCGAAGCTCGCCTCGAAGTAGTTCGCCGGGGCCGCGAGCGCGGGCGCAATCTTCGCGTTCCCCTTGTCCGGGTTCCACAGCCCGACGCCGCCGGCGGCCGTCGGGTCGGCGATCGCGCTCCAGCGGCCGACGATGTTCGCCGGCTGGACGTCGGAGGCCCAGATCACCTGCGTCACGGCTCCCGCTGGCGGGGGCGGCGGCGGCGGCGGAACGCCTTTGGTCGTGAAGGACCAGATCGGTCCGACGGTCCGGAGGCCCGCCATGGTGCGCGAGGCGACGCGCCAGTAATAGGTCGTCCCTGCCTGGAGCGTCGGCAGCAGCAGCGACTGCGTCGCGCCCGTCCCGAAGTCTTTCGGGCCGAGGTGGAGGTTGGCCTGATAGAGCGGCGGGTTCGGGTCGAGCCCGAAATAGACATCGTAGTAATGCGCGAAATAGCCGCCATCCCACTTCAGCTTGATCCCGGTCGTGCCGAGGGTGGCAATCCCGTTGACGGGGCTGAGACTGACCGGCTTGTCGGCGGGCAGCGGCGTGAAGTCGGCGGTTTCGGCCGACCCCACCGGGTTCTGTTTGCCGACGCAGTCATCCGGCATGCCGCCCGGCCACGGCCCCGAGCACCACTTCCGCTGGAACTGATTCGTGAAGTAGTCGAAGATCCACGGCTTGACCGTGAAGTAGTTGTGCTCCTGCTGCTTGTTGTCGGACGGCGTGGTCCAGTTCGAGGAGCCGAACACCGACAGGCGCTGGCTCTGGAAGAGCACCAGCTTCTGGTGATTCAGCCCGAGGTGGGCCCGGACCCGGAACTTGACGCCGGCGGCCCACAGCTTGTCGAGGTTGTACGACACCCACTGGCGCTTCGGGACGCGGTATTCGTCCAGGTCGGTGATCAGGCGGACGGGGATCCCGCGCTGGATGGCGGCGAGGACGGCGTTGGTTTCGCGCTCGTCGGTCAGCCGGAACATGATGACGTCGATCCCCTTCGTCTCTTTCGGATACTTGCCGAGGACCCGGTTCGCGTAGCTTTCCTGCTGCGGGAAGTTGAGCTCCGGATCCTTCGGAAAGATCGGGTAGACGCGGGTCGGCGGATTGAGGATGTTCGCGTAATCCTTGTAAATGGTCGTATCGATCCAGAGGTCGTCGTACTTGGTCCGGAAGCTGTTGACCACTTTCTGGTCGTCGGTGAAGAAGATCGCTTCGTCTTCGAAATTCACATACGGCGCTTCCGGCACGAACGCGGTCGGGCTGTAGTTGGCGCCGCTGAATTCGACGATGTTCTGTCCCGAGAAGAGCATCATCTTCCAGTGCAGGATGTCCGACGCGGTCAGGGCGCGCTGGCGGATGGGAATGCCGGCGGCCGCGAGCTGCTGGAGGATGGTGACTTCGACCGGGTGCGTCCCGCCGTAGGCCGGCAGGGCGCGCTGGTCCATGATGACGCGGACCGGCACGCCGGCCTGCCAGCGCTTGACGATCTCGGCGGAGATCCGGCCGTCCTCCATGAACCAGAAGGCGACGTCGAGGCCGACGGTTTCCTGCCGGATCAGATTGATGAGCGGCGTGCGACAATTCTCGTACGACGCGTCGCACAGCCATTCCTGGGCCCGCGCGGGAGCAGCGCTGAGCAGCCCCAGTATCAGGACCGTCAATGTCACCAGTGTTCTGAACCGTCGCCTTGCCATATGCCCATGCCTCCCGAGAACCGGTTATCTTGCTGAGCCATACTGCGTCCCGCGTGCCAGTGGGGGCCGTCTTCGCGTGGCTCGATTGGCGCCGTTTTATTGAGCAAAATGCGAGGTTTCGGTGAGGCTGCGGGAGGAATCTATCAAAGGGAATAGGAACCGATCAGGTGGACGAACGGCAGGGCTTGAGGACTTTGCGGCAGAGGTTTCCCCATGGTGAGCCGCCTGGACCGGGTCGCGCACCTGGTTCTCCCATACCTCGCGGCATTCGGCGCCGTTCTCCTCGCGGTTGCCGGTACGGCCTCGCTGCGCGGCATCATGGGCCCGAGCGTCTCCATCCTCTTCTTCCCCGCCGTCCTCTTCACCGCCATCTACTTCGGCTACGGCCCGGCGATCCTCGCCACGGTGCTCTCGACCGTCGCCCTCAGCTACTTCTTCATCCCTCCCTACTATTCGTTCAACATCGGCGCGGACGACGGCGTCCGGCTGGCCGTGTTTGCCGTCATCGCGATCGTCGCCGGATCGATCAGCGCCGCACGCAAGGAGGCCGACGCGGCCCAGCGCCGGGCGGTCGCCGAGCTCCGCGGCGCCCTCGGGACCCTTCAGAAGGTCAGCGGCTGGCCGGTGTTCGTGGACGTCAGCTTCGCCGGGACCGCCTGGCAGCTGCTGGCGCACGCCGCGTCGGTCGTCGGCTGCGACCGGGTCGTGGCCGCGTGGGAGGCGGACGAAGAGCCATGGATTTACGTGGCCTCCTCGGCGGGCCAGCAGGAAGGGATCGTGAAGCTGCCGCCGTCGGCATCCCCCGACGCCCTGGCCGGTAGACCCGGGACGGCCTGGTGGCAGGAGACGACCGTCGCGCCGGAGATCGCGGCGCAGCTGTCCGGCGGCGGCGTGGCGTCGGCCCCCTTCGAGGTCGAACACCTCAGCGGACGGCTCTTCTGCAGCGGCCTCGCGACGACCTCGGGCGAGATCGCCCCGCTCGTCAACGTGGTCGCGCACGAGGTCGGGACGTCGCTGGAGCGGCTGTATCTGCACAATCGGCTGCAGCAGGTGGCGGTCCGGGAAGAGCGCATCCGCCTGGCCCGCGACCTCCACGACGGCGTGCTCCAGTCGCTGACCGGCATCCGGCTGCGGCTGCAGGTACTCGCCGGCGCCCCCGAGACAATAGCCGCCATCCGCGACGGCCTGCTCGCCATCGAGCGCGCGATCGCGATTGAGCAGCGCGAGCTGCGGCTGTTCATCGACGACCTGAAGCCGATCTCGCGGCGAGCCGGATCCAGCGACTCGGTGCTGCATCTGCTGCGCCAGCTGAGCGATCGGCTGGCGCCGGAGTGGGGGACGCCGATCCTGGTTCGGGTGACGCCCGACGATCTGAAGGCGCCGCCGGACGCAGAGCAGACCATCCGGCTGCTCGTCCAGGAAGCGGTGATCAATGCGCTCAAGCACGCGGCGCCGTCGCGGGTGTCGGTGGAAGTCGATGCGCCGGAGCCAGGGAAGCTCAGGTTGATGGTCGCCAACGACGGGCGCAGCTTCTCGTTCAGCGGCCGGATGACGCATCACCAGCTGCTGGCCGCCGGGGTGGGTCCGGTCAGCCTGCGCGAGCGCCTGATGTCGATCGGCGGGGCGATGGCGATCGAATCCACGCCGGCCGGGACGCGCGTCGAAATGATCCTGCCGGTCTAAATCTAGAGCAGCCCCTTCTGCTGCGCGACGAGCACCAGCTCCAGCCGGCCGTCGACGCCGAGCTTCTCGTAGGTGTTGTGCAGGTGGACCTTGACGGTGCCCTCGGAGATCGACAGGCGCTCGGCAATCACCTTGTTGCGCAGCCCCAGCGCGACCATCTTGACGATCTCGGACTCTCGCGGCGTCAGCGCGTCGGCGGACTTCAGGGCGGCCTCGCGATCGACCGCGGCGCGGAAGGCGCGGGCCAGGGTATCGCGCTCGATCCACTGCTTGCCGCCGTAGACCGCCCGAACGCATTCGAGCAGCGCCTCCGGCGGTGATTCCTTGAGCACGAGGCCGGTGGCGCCGAGCTTGACCGCCTCCATCACCTCCTCGTCGCGAATCGCCGCGGTGAGGAGCACCCGGCGGCACTGCGGATACCGGCCGTCGAGCGCCCGGAGCACGTCGAGGCCGCCCTGTTCCGGCATCCGGAGGTCCAGCACGAGCACGTCCGGCGTCAGCCGCTCGACTTCGCTGATCGCCGAGGCCGCGTCGCGGCAGCAGGCCACGACCTCGCAGTCCTCCTGGAGATCGAACAGCTGCTGCAGGCCGCGCAGTACGATTTGGTGATCGTCGGCAAGAACTATGCGGATGGGCATATCAGCTGACAGCTTACCGCTCACAGCTGCCAGCTGTCAGTCCTGACCGCTCTATACCGAACGAGTTAGATTCCGGGCTACCGGGCCGCATATTCCCATCCCGGCCCGATCGTCCTACGATCACTGACAGGATGCCGAACAACTCCGAGGCTGCGGTGGAGGGTCCGCCCGAGCTCCTGACGACGGAGCAGGTCATCAACGCGCTGCTGGTCGATGTTCAGCTCCGGCGCGCCGCCGCCACCTGCGTGCTTCCTGCCGTCCGCTTCGGCGCGACCTGGCGATTCAGAAAATCCGATCTGGAAGACTGGATCCGCCTCCGCCTCGGCTCGCAGATCGCGAGCCGCTAGCCGCGCCTCTCAGCCGAGCCTGGCGATGTAGCGGGCCAGGGCCTCCTGCCATGTCGGCATCTCGATCCCGGCTCGGCGCAGCTTCTCGTTCGACAGCGCGCAGTACTTCGGCCGCCGGGCGCGCAGCTGTACCGCGTCGACGCTGACCCGTTCGAGCGCCGGCTCGCGGTCGAGCAGTCTCGCCGCTTCCTCCGCCACCCCCAGCCACGTCGTCACACCGCTGTTGACGCAGTGATAGACCCCGTACTCGGGGCGTGTCTCGATGAGCCGGAGGGTGGCATCGGCGACGTCATCGACGTAGCTCGGAGTGACGGTTCGATCGACAAACACGCGGACCGTCTCACCCCGTCCAATCCCCTCGAGGATCCGATCGACGCTGCTCCGTGGCCGCTCCCCGCCGAACAGGCTTTCGACCCGCAGGACGTAGTGCGCCGGCGCGTCGGCGGCGAACCATTCCCCGAGCAGCTTCGACAGGCCGTAGTTGCTCGCCGGGCGGGCCTCGTCGGTCTCGCGATACGGAGTCGCCGCGACGCCGTCGAAGACGAAGTCGGTGCCGTAGTGGACGAGCAGCGCACCCTGGGCCCGCGCCGCGCGCGCCAGCGCCAGCACGCCGAAGGCATTCGCCTCGAGCGCCGCCAGCGGCTCGTCCTCGGCCTGGTCGACGGCATTGTAGGCGGAACAGTTGACGATGACGTCCGGGGAGGTGTCGCGGACCGCGCGGCGAACGTCCTCTTCGCTGCCGATGTCGAGGTCGCGCCGGGTCATCGCCACGACCTCCGCGGCGCCGGCGAAACGGCGCGTCACCGCGCCGCCGAGCTGCCCGGCCGCGCCCGCCACCATGATCCGCCTCACGCCGCGAGCGCCTCGCCCAGCACCGCCACGACCGCATCCTGCTGAGCCGGCGTCAGCTCACCGTAGATCGGCAGCGCCAGGGTGCTCTCCGCCGCCGCTTCGGCGTGGGGGAAATCGCCGCGCCCGTAGCCGAGGCCGGCAAAGCAGGCCTGCAGGTGGAACGGCACCGGATAATAAATCTCGGTGCCGATGCCCGCGGCGGTCATGTGGGCCCGTACCCGGTCGCGCTCCGGCACCCGGACGACGTACTGGTTGAAGATGTGGCCGAACCCGGGCGGCGTCGCCGGCAGGCCGACGCGGCCGGCCAGCCCTGCGGCCGCAAACAGCGCGTCGTAGCGCGCGGCGTTGGCGCGGCGCCCGGCGGTCCACCCGGCCAGGTGGCGCCGCTTGACCCGCAGCACCGCGGCCTGCACCGTATCCATGCGGAAGTTGCCGCCGATGCGGCTGTGGATGTACTTCGGATCGGCGCCGTGATTGCGCAGCAGCCGCACTTCGCGCGCCAGCACGGCGTCGCCGGTCGTCACCATCCCGGCATCGCCGAAGGCGCCGAGATTCTTGCTGGGGAAGAATGAAAAGCACCCGGCGGCGCCGAGCGACCCCGCCTGCCGGCCGTGATACGTCGCCCCGATCGCCTGGCAGGCATCCTCGATCACCGGGACGCCGGCGCGGGCGGCGGTCGCCTCGATCGCGTCCATCGCGGCGCACAGTCCGTAGAGATGGACCGGCATGATCGCCCGGGTGCGCGGCGAGACCGCCGCCGCCACGGCCGCCGGGTCGAGGTTGTAGGTGACGGGATCGATGTCGACCAGCACCGGCGTGGCGCCGACGCGGACGATGCAGCCGGCGGTGGCGAAGAAGGAATAGGTGCTGGTGATGACCTCGTCGCCCGGGCCGATGCCGAGCGCCATCAGCACCGCCAGCAGCGCGTCGGTGCCGGACGACACCGCAATCGCGTGCTCGACTTCGAGCTGGCCGGCGAGCTCGCGCTCGAGCGCCTCGACATCCGCCCCCATGATGTAGCGCTGGCTGTCGCACACCCGGGTGACGGCGGCGACGATCTCGTCCCGCAGCGGCCGGTACTGCGCCTCGAGATCGAGCAGCGGCACCGCGACGCGGGCCGCGTCGGTCATCGGACCACGATCTCCGGCGCGCCCCACACCGCCAGGTCGTTGTCCTGGTTGTCCCCCTTGCCCGGCTCGCTGCTGTTGGTATTGAAGATGATCGCCACCGGCTCTCCGGCGTATGCCGACAGGTCGATCTTGACCGGGATCCATCGGCGATCGGACGGGTTGCCGAACGGATCGACGTGCTGCGTGAAGAGCTGCTCGTAAGCGCGGCCATCCGAGACGCCGACGTGGAACTTGACGCCGTCGCCCGGCTTGTCCCAGGCCGCCGGCTTGAGCCCCATCGACACCCACAGCCAGCCGTCGTCCGGGACGGTGACATTCCACGTCAGGCGGGTGCCGCTCGTCGGCGCCACCGCAATCGCGCGCAGCGACTGACCCTTGAGCTCGACGGTTTCGACCGAGAAGGTTTCCGCGTTCGGCTGCTTTTTCGCGGCGTCGAACTGCGCCACGAGGTCGATCGACTCGGCGTGGCCGCCGCGCCTGAAGAGCCACAGGCCGGCCACGACGAGGAAGATGAGGACGACGATCGTCAGCGCCGTGCGATTCGCTTTCATGACTGGACTGCCTCCGATGGACAAACGTCTGAATCTACCATGCCGGCTACCGGACGCGCTCCTTGACGGCGGCGCGCGTCTCGCGATCGGCCTCGCGCTTCTTGACCGTCTCGCGCTTGTCGTGCGCCTGCTTGCCCTTGGCCAGCCCGAGCGACACCTTGACGTGGCCGTTCTTGAAATACAGGCGGGTCGGGACCAGCGTCAGTCCGCTTCTCGACCGTCTTGCCGATCAGCTTGCGGATCTCCTGGCGGTGGAGCAGCAGCTTGCGCTTGCGGGTCGGCTCGTGATCGGCATAGCCGCGGTGGCTGTAGGGGTTGATGTGGACGTTGAGCAGCCAGACCTCGCCGTCTTCGACCGAGGCGTAGCTGTCGCGCAGATTGACGCTGCCCTCGCGAATCGCCTTGACCTCGGTGCCGAGCAGCGCCAGTCCCGCTTCGTAGGTCTCGAGAATGTGGTAATCGTGGAAAGCCTTGCGGTTCTCGGCAATGCTCTTCTGCGCCTGCTCGCGTTCGCTCTTCACCTGTGCCCGCTCCCGGAATGGCCCGCCCTCTGTCGCTGCCGGCCGACCCTTGGATTCTGCGGCAATCCGCCACGCCGAGCAACCGCGGCCCGGCGTCCTGCCGTGCTACCGGGGCCCGGCCGCCAGCCGCGCGGCGAGCCGGATCGCCTCGATCAGGCTTGACGGATCGGCCGACGCCCCGGCCGGCGATGTCGAAGGCGGTGCCGTGGTCGACCGAGGTGCGGATGATCGGCAGCCCGAGCGTGACGTTGACCGCCTTGCCGAACGCCAGCAGCTTGACCGGAATCAATCCCTGGTCGTGGTAGCAGGCGATCACCGCATCGAATTCGCCGCGCACCGCGCGGACGAACACTGTGTCGGCCGGAAACGGCCCGGTGATATCGACGCCGCGCTGCCGCGCCGCCGCCGCCGCCGGGCCGAGCACCGCCTCCTCCTCGCCGCCGATCAGCCCGTGCTCGCCGGCGTGCGGGTTCAGTCCGGCCAGCCCGAGCCGCGGCGCCGGACAGCCGAATCGCGGCAGCGCCGCCGCCGCCAGGTCGATGACGCCGTCGAGCGTGGCGCGGGTCAGCGCCGCCGGGACCTCGGCGAGCGGAATGTGGATGGTCGCGAGGACCACCCGCAGCGCCTCGGCGTGGAACATCATCGCGACCCGCGGCGCCCCGGTCAGATGGGCGAGCAGATCGGTGTGGCCGCGCCAGGGAAGGCCGGCGGCGGCGAACGCCTCCTTGTTGACCGGCGCCGTCGCCACCGCGTCGATCCGGCCGGCCTGCGCGTCCTCGACGGCGCGGACGACGGCGTCGTAGGCGGCGCGGCCCGCCGCAGCGGAAACTTCACCGCGGGCAAAGCCCGCCACCTCCTCGGCCGCAGCGGCCCGTAGAGGACGTGTCGCAGATGCCGGCGAGCTCGGGGGCCGCGGCGGCCTTGGCGCGATCTCGGGGCCGATGCCGGCCGGGTCGCCGACCGTGATGCCAATGCGCGGGATCGACCTCACCGGCATGTTCCGCAGCTGCCCGACGCGCACGACCCGCAGCCGCCGCTCTCACCGCCCGGTCCGGTCGGATTGCCGCAGGCCCGCAGCCCCCTTCGTCCGCGCACCCGCCGTGCGTCACCCCCTTGCCGTTCGGCAGCTCGTAGCGCAGGCAGCACTTCAGGCGGCCGCACATGCCCGACAGCTTCGACGGGATTCAGGCTCAGGTCCTGCTGCTTGGCCATCTTGATCGACACCGGCTCGAAGGTCGTCAGGAAGGTCGTGCAGCACAGCGGCCGGCCGCACGTGCCGTAGCCGCCGAGCATCTTCGCCTCGTCGCGCACGCCGATCTGGCGCATCTCGATCCGGATCCGGAAGTGCGACGGCGAGATCGCGCACCAGCTCGCGGAAGTCGACGCGCCCTTCGGCGGTGTAATAGAAGATCAGCCGCGATCCGTCGAACAGCTGCTCGACCCGCGCCAGCTTCATGCCCAGGCCGCGCTCGCGGATCTTCAGCAGGCAGATCCGGTGCGCCTCCTGCTCCCGCTGCTGGTGCTTCAGCCGGGCGACGATGTCGTCGTGGGTGGCCCGCCGCATGACGTGCAGGCTCGAGTCGGCGGCCGGGCGTCCGGCGGGCCGCGAGCGCCGGCACCGACCGGGTGACCGTGCCGAGCGCCGGGCCCTCGGCGGTCTGAACGACCACCGCTCGCCGGGCAAGGAGCGGACCGGCAAGTGCCGCACTCCCCTCGTCCGCCGCCGCGTCGTCGTCCAGCGCGAGCTCCGGCAGCAGGAAGGACTGGGTCCGCCCGACCGGAGAGAACTTGACGCTGACGAACGGGCGTTGCGCCCGCGGAGCTCATGTCGGCCTCTATATGGCGGCGACGACCGGATTCGCGCTAGATCTGGAACGCCAGCCAGTCCGCGACGATCTTCGGACTGGCGTTGCGCTCGAGCGCGGCCAGGGCCCGGTCGACCGCTGAAAACGCGCGGAGCGCGCGATCGCCGTCGAACGACGGCAGGAGCCCGTCGAGCACCGGCCTCAGATCGGCATTGGCGAGCGACGCGCTCGTCCGCGCGGGACAAGCAGAACCCCGAGGTCGCGCAGCAGCGACGACAGCGCGCGCAGGCGCCGCGCCAGCTGCGTCCCGCTCGCTGCCGCCGCGCGCCGCCTCGCCGAGCAGCCTTCGCGCCCTCGCAGCCGACGCCGCGGGATCGTTCGTGGCCGCGACCGTCTGCGAGCAGGCCCGCCGCCGCGTCGCGGGCGTCGACGAAGCCGTCGCTGGCGCCGCCTCGAGCGCCGCCCCGATGCTGCCGTCCGAGCAGCGAGGCGGCCGCGTGCGCATCCGGTTCGCTGTAGTCGTGATCGCGCCATCAGCACCGCGCCACCTCGCCCGGCGCCAGGCGCCCGAAGCGCAGCCGCTGGCAGCGCGAGCGGACGGTCGGCAGCAGCACGTCGGGACGCGACGTGACGAGCACGAACACCGACGCCGGCGGCGGCTCCTCGAGCGTCTTGAGCAGCGCGTTCTGGGCCGCGACGGCGAGCGCGTCAGCCTCGTCGATGATGACCACGCGGCGGCGCCCCTCGAACGGCCGGTAGGCCGTCCGGTCGATCGCGTCGCGGACCTGCTCGACCTTGATGGCGCCGGTGTCGCCCGGCTCGACGACCAGGACGTCGGCGTGCACGCCGCGGGCGATCCGCGTGCAGGAGGTACAGGTGCCGCACGCGTCGGTGACAGGGCCGATTGGAGCAGCGGGCGGCAGGGCCAGGCAGTTCAGCGGCCTGCGCCAGGGCGATCGCCGTCGTGCGCTTGCCGACGCCGTCCGGGCCCGGCGAAAATCAGGCTCGGCGGCAGCGAACCGCGCGAGGCCGCGCGGGCCAGCAGCTCGTGAATGTGCGGCGTGGCCGGCGATCGTCGCTGAAGGGCATCGGCGGGTCGACCGAAGCCTACCACTGCGTCGCGCTGTGCCGCTTCCGGGCCGCCTCGGCTACCGGTCGGCTTCTCGGCTTGCGTCGTCGTCGTCCGTCCTTGTCGCTTGCCGGCCGAAGACCTTGGACCAGAAGCCGCGCTTCTTTGCGGGCGGCTCCGCCGCCGTCCCGCCGTGAATCTGTTCCTCGGAGCCGCCGGCGCGCGACGGCGTGCTCGACACCCCGCTCGTTCCGGCGCGGCCGGGAGGCAGGCCCGCCTGCTCGGCGGGAAGCGGCGTCTCCGGCTTGCCCTTGCCGAACAACCCGGCCAGCTTGTCCATCAGCGACGCGCCCGGATGGAGCGGACAGATTGTCGTCGGCTGCGGTGCCCGGACACGAAGTATTCGGTGTAGATCATCGACCGCGTGTCGATCCCGCCATCCCGGTTGACGACCTCGACCTGGTCGCAGCCCTCGTTCGGCAGCTTGCCGGACATGCGGCAGACGTTGACGCCGATGACGTTGGCGGGCCGGTCGAACCAGTCCGGCTTGTCGCCCTTGGTCGCCGCCTTCATGAAGTTCGCCCAGAGCGGCACGGCCACGATCGGCGGCGTAGCCGTTCGACGATGATCGTCGCCGGCTGATCGAAGCCGACCCACACGCCGGTGACCAGGTGCGGCGTGTAGCCGACGAACCAGGCATCGTCGTAGTCGTTGGTCGTGCCGGTCTTGCCGGCCGCCGGCAGCGTGAAGCCGACCTGTCGGGCGCGATAGGCGGTGCCGGCGTTGATGACGTCCGCCAGCATGCTCGACATCAGGAACGCCGTCGCTTCGGTGACGGCGCGATGCGAAGCCTCCAGCGCTCGTGTAGAGCACCTTGCCGTCGCTGTCCTCGACCCGGCGGATGAGCACCGGCTGGCGGACGATCGCCGGCATCGGCGAAGGCGCCGTAGGCGGCCGTCAGCGACAGCAGCGTGACTTCGCTGGAGCCGAGCGCCAGCGACGGCACGCTCGGCGGCGTGCCGACGTTCAGCTTCTGCGGCGTACGCCACCGCCTTCGGAATGCCGACGTGTTGAGCAGCTGCACGGCGGCGCGGTTGCTCGACGTGCGTCAAGCGCGGTCCGCAGCGTCATCGAGCTCGACCGTGGAGTGCTCGTCCTCCGGGATCCAGCCGCCCTGCGGCGTGGCAATCGGATCGTTCAGGTTGCTGATCACCGACGCCGGCGAGTAGCCCGCTTCGAGCGCCGCGGCGTAGACGAACGGCTTGAACGCCGAGCCCGGCCTGCCGCTTGGCCTGGACGGCGCGGTTGAAATGGCTCTCGTCGAAGTCGCGGCCGCCGACCATCGCCCGGACGTAGCCGGTCGCCGGGTCCATCGCGACGAGCGCGCCCTGCAGGTACGGAGCGAGCTCTCCGTCCTTCGGCGACGGCTGCTTGGCGCGCGCCGCGTGCGGATAGCCGGGCGCTTCTCGATCTCGACGAGCGCCTTCTTCGAGCAGCTGCTCGGCGCTCTGCTGCATGTCGGGGTCGAGGGTGGTGTAGACGCGCAGGCCGCCCTGGTAGACGCGCTGCCAGCCGAAACGCTCGACCAGCTCGCGGCGGACCTGCTCCTTGAAGTACAGCCCGAAGGTCTCCTTGATCTCGAGCGCGTTCGTGCAGCTTGACCGGCGCGTGCTTCGCGCGTTCGGCGGTCGGCTGGTCGATCGCGCCCGACGCGACCATCGTCTGCAGCACCACGTTCCGGCGCGCGACCGCGCGCTCCAGGTTGACCGTCGGCGCGTAGCTCGAGGGGGACTTGATCAGGCCGGCGAGCAGCGCGGCCTCGTCCACCGTCAGATCCGACGCCGACTTGCCGAAATAGCCGCGCGACGCCGCCTCGACGCCGTAGAGGCCGTCGCCGAAATAGACCTTGTTCAGGTAGAGCTCGAGGATCTCGTGCTTGCTGTACATCTTCTCGATGTAGGCGGCGAGGATCACTTCCTTCAGCTTGCGGCGGTAGGTCTTGTCGCGGCTGAGGAAGCTCTGACGGGCGAGCTGCTGGGTGATGGTGCTGCCGCCTTCCGAGCGGCGGCCGGTCTGCGAAGTTCTTGACCAGCGGCCGCGACCGACCCGGATGCCGTCGACGCCGCCGTGCTCGTAGAAGCGCTGGTCCTCGACCGAGATCACCGCCTTGATCAGGTTCGGCGAGATCTTCTCGAGCGGCACGTCGATGCGCTGTTCCTTGAAAATCGTGAAGACCGGAGTGTCGTCGGCGTCGAAGATCGTCGTCGCCTGCGCCATGTCGCCGATGCCGCGAAGGGCGTGAGCGGTCGGGCAGCCCGGCGGTGAGGTCGTAGCTGAACCACGCCGCCCAGCCGGCGGCGAAGAACACGACAACGGCCAGCGCCACGATGACACCGGTCAGCAAACGCGGCCGCCCGGCCAGGGCGGTATGGATGAACTGGAGGCGCGGCAGTCGTCGTCGCATCAAGGTCAATCGCACGCAAAAGAGAGGCCTACGGCCGAGCCCGCGGACGGCCTCGCCCGTGGACTTCGCCGGCTCGTCCCCGGGGCCGAAACAGGCCGGAAAAACCTCGCCGCGGCCGCCGGGGCCGTCAGCCGGGTGGTGGAGAGGAGGTACGGCCGGCGTGGAGGTCTGCTACACTCCGGCCCATTATGAGCACCCTGCTGCGCGTCGCTCCTCTCCTTTTCGCCCTGACCCTGCAGTCCGCTCCGTCGCCGGAGGCCGGATTCACGAGCCTCTTCAACGGCAAGGACTTCACCGGCTGGAAGCTCTCCAATCCCGCCTCCTGGAGCATCAAGGAGGGGGCGATCGTCGCCAACGGCACCGCCGGCCATGCCTTCTACGACGGCGAGTTTCGCAATCATCTGTTCCGGAACTTCGAGCTCAAAGTGGATGTCATGGCCCGCGCCAATTCGAACGGCGGCGTCTACGTCCTGACGGAATACCAGGACCCCGGGTTCCCGAAGAAAGGCTTCGAGATTCAGGTCAACAACAGCTACGTGAAGGACCCGGTCAAGACCGGCAGCCTCTATCACGTGCAGGATGTGACCGAGGCGCCAGCCAAGGACGACGAGTGGTTCACCGAGGACATCATCGTCCGCGGCAACACGATCACCGTCAAGGTGAACGACAAGCAGCTCGTCGACTGGACCCAGCCCGCCGACTGGAACGGCGGCCGTGAAGGCCCCGGCCGCGCCATCGGCGGTCCGGGCACCATCGCGCTGCAGGCGCATGACCCGAACAGCACCGTGTACTACAAGAACATCCGAATCAAGCCCCTCGACTAAGGGGGACACTCATCTTTAGCGTAAGTCGTTGATTCTACAGGGTAGATCCTCAAATACCCACGGATCGCGCCGCCTGGCCTGACGACGGTCAGGCGGCCGTCCCGCCGCGGATGTCCGCGACGATCTCGAACGTCCGCAGCCGGGCGGCGTGATCGAAAATCTGCGCCGTCAGGATCACCTCGTCCGCCTGCGTGAGATCGATGAGCGCCTTCAGCTGCGCGGCCACGGTCTGCGGCGAGCCAATCGCCGCGTACGCCATCGCGTGCTCGACACCCGCCTGCTCGAACGGCGTCCATCGTCCTTCCATCGAGTCGACCGGCGGCTGCAGCGGCCCGGGCGTGCCGCGCCTCAGGCTGACCCACTGCTGCTGCAGCGACGTCGCCAGCCGCTGCGCGTCCGCGTCGCTGTCGGCCGCCACGGTGCTGACGCCAATCATGACGTGCGGGCGGGCCAATCGCGCCGACGGCCTGAACTGACGACGGTAGACGTCGAGCGCCTGGATCAGGTAGTCCGGCGCGAAGTGCGAGGCGAAGGCGAACGGCATGCCCAGCGCGGCGGCGAGCTGGGCGCTGAACAGACTCGATCCGAGCAGCCAGATTGGCACCTCGAGGCCCACTCCGGGGACGGCGCGGGTCGTCTGGCCCGGCTGCAGCGGACCCAGGTAGGCCTGCAGCTCCTGCACGTCGCGCACGAACCCGTCTTCGGTCCCTGACGCATCCCGCCGGAGGGCCCGCGCCGTTGCCGGATCCGTGCCCGGCGCCCGGCCAATTCCGAGGTCGATTCGCCCGGGAAACAGCGATTCCAGCGTCCCGAACTGCTCCGCGATGACCAGCGGGGCGTGGTTGGGGAGCATCACCCCGCCCGACCCGACCCGGATGGTGCGCGTGCCGGCGGCGACATGGCCGATGACCACCGCGGTTGCGGCACTCGCGATGCCAGGCATGTTGTGGTGCTCCGCGAGCCAGAAGCGATGAAAGCCCCAGCGTTCCGCATGCTGCGCCAGGTCGAGCGAGTTGGCCAGCGCCAGCGACGCCGAGCCCCCTTCGACAATCGGAGACAGGTCGAGCACGGAGAACGGAATGGTATCGGCCATGGGCATAGGACGAGAGGTGCTGGCGAACGGTCCCGGACGATCGCGCGGTCCACGCGGGTTCGCCTCATGGAATCAACAACTTAGCCTAAAGATGAGTGTCCCCCTCGGGGAGGACGGCGGCGTCGAAGGCGCGGGCGACCTCGGCCAGCGGGCGATCGCCGTCGATGGTGCGGAACGTCGGGCGTCCCCGATACCACTCGATGAGCGGGGCGGTGTGCTCGGCGTAAGCCGCCACGCGCCGCCGCACCACATCTTCGTGATCGTCGGCGCGCTTGACGAACGCGCCGCCGCACGACGCACAGTACTCAGTCGTCGGCGCGCCGGTGTCGGGCTGTCCGCAGCTCTCGCACACGCGCCGCGAGAGAATCCGATCGAGGATGACCTCCGGATTGACGTCCAGGTAGACGACGAGGAGCGGACCCCGCCCTTCGACGAGCGTATCGAGCGCGGCCGCCTGTGGCAGCGTCCGCGGAAAACCATCGAGCACGAACCCGCGCCGCGTATCGCCCTCCCGCAGCCGAGCCTCGACGACGCGGATGATGAGGGCGTCGGAGACGAGCCCGCCGGCCGCCAGGATGGCCTCGACCTCGCGGCCGAGCGCCGAGCCGCGCGCCACGGCGTCGCGCAGCATGTCCCCGGTCGAGATCTTCGGAATCCCGTGCCGGCGTGCGAACTGCGACCCCTGCGTCCCCTTCCCCGAGCCGGGCAGCCCGACCAGCACGACGTTCAGCGGCGGAAGGCGCCCGGCCGGACCGCGATCCGGCCGTTCCTCTTCCAGCGGCTGCATGTGGGACACCCAGGAATCTCCTCGGCCGAGGCCATGATACAAACGGGACGACGCCGACATGCGCGGCAGTTGTGGCGCAGCGGGGCCAAAAGGGTACCACAGGGTTGACAGGGTGAGTATATAACTATATAGTTGATTAGTTGACTAAAGAAACCGCCCTCATGAACACCCGCGACGCACACCACGGGCTGAGTCCCATCCGCGACCGAGGTACCGCATGACACCGTTCGCCTACCTTCTCGCCCTCGGCATCGGCATCGTCCTCGGCGCGCTCGGCGGCGGTGGGTCGATCCTCGCGGTGCCGATCTTCGTCTACGTGCTCGGCGCCGGGCCGAAAGCGGCGATCGCGATGAGCCTGCCGGTCGTCGGGCTGACCAGCCTGGCCGGGGCGATCGGACACTGGCGCGAGGGCAACCTCGAGCTCAGGCAGGCGCTCCTCTTCGGCGCTGCCGCCATGGCCGGCGCCTACCTCGGCGCGCGCGTCGCGTCGTGGGTGCCGGGCGGCGTCCAGCTCGCGGCGCTGGCGATTGTCATGGCGGCGGCGGCGCTGTCGATGCTGCGCCGGAAGCGGCCCGTCGTCGCGGCGGGCGCCGCGTCGCCGATGATCAGCATCGCCACCGGCGTCGCCATCGGCGTGCTCACCGGACTGCTCGGCGTCGGCGGCGGCTTCCTGTTCGTGCCGGCGCTGGTGTTGTTCGGCGGGCTGCCGATGAAGCAGGCGATCGGCACGTCGCTGCTCGTGATCGCGATGAGCTCCGCCGCCGGCTCGGTTGGCTACCACGGCCGCGTCGCGATCGACTGGGGCATCGTCGCCCGGTTCACCGCCGCCGCTGTCGCCGGCATCGCCGCCGGAGTCTACGTGGTGCGATTCCTGCCGCACCGAACGCTGCAGCGCGCCTTTGGCGTCTTCCTGCTGATCGTGGCAGGCTGGATGCTGTACCAGAATCTCCCGGCGCTCCGCCCGACACCGCACCGGTCGAGTGGCGCCGGCCTCGAGGAGATCCGCTCATGATGGTTTTCAAACGGCTCTACGACACCAAGCTCGCCCAGGCCAGCTACCTGATCGGATCGGCCGAGACGAAGCAGGCGGTGGTGATCGATCCGAACCGCGACGTCGAGCAGTATCTGGATGCGGCGGCGGGCGAGGGCCTCTCGATCACCCACGTCACCGAGACCCACATCCACGCCGACTTCGTCTCCGGCAGCCGCGAGCTCGCCGCGCGCACCGGCGCGACGCTGTATCTGAGCGACGAGGGGGACGCGGACTGGAAGTATGCATTCGCGGTGAAAGACGGGGCGGTGCTGCTCAAGGACGGCGACAGCTTCGCCGTCGGCAGCCTGCGCATCCAGGCGCGGCACACGCCCGGCCACACGCCGGAGCATCTGTCCTTTCTCGTCACCGACACGGCGAATGCGGACGACCCGATCGGCGCGGTCACGGGAGATTTTCTGTTCGTCGGCGATGTCGGACGCCCTGACCTGCTCGAGCGGGCCGCGCATCACGCCGGGACGATGGAGGCGTCGGCGAGAACACTCTTCCGCAGCCTGCAGCAGCTCAAGGATCTGCCCGACTCGCTGCAGATCTGGCCGGGCCACGGCGCCGGCTCGGCCTGCGGCAAGAACCTCGGCGCGGTGCCGCAGAGCACCGCTCGGCTACGAGCGCCGGACCAATTGGGCGTTCGCGATCGCCGATGAGGACGAGTTCGTGCGCCGGGTGCTGGCCGGGCAGCCCGACCCGCCGCGCTACTTTGCCGAGATGAAGCGCGTGAACAAGGAAGGGCCGGCGCTGCCGATCGCGCGCTTCGACGGCCTCGTGGCTTCCGGCACGCTCGTCATCGACACGCGCAACGCGGACGACTATGCCGCCCGGCACATTCCCGGCACCCTGAACATCCCGCTCAACCAGAGCTTCACCACGTGGGCGGGCTCGCTGGTTCCGTACGATCGGGACATCGCGCTCATCGCCGGCGGCGGCCCGGGATGCGGCGAGGAAGCCAGGCGCGATCTCGCCCTGATCGGTCTCGATCGGATCACCGCGTGCTTCAGCCCCGGCATTATCGATGCCTGGGAAGCCGCCGGCCGCGACGTGGGGCAAGTGCCCCGCATCGACGCCCGGTCGCTGGCGACCGCCCTCGACAGCGGAACGCTCGCGGTCGTCGACGTCCGCTCCGCCGCCGAATGGGCCACCGGGCATGTCCCAGGTTCGGTCAACATTCCCCTCGGCTCGCTCCCCGACCGGCTCGACGATCTGCCGAGCGACCGCCCGATCGTCGTTCACTGCCAGGGAGGGACCCGTTCCGCGATCGCGGCAAGCCTGCTAAAGCGAGCTTCCGCCGGTATCGTGATCAACCTCGCGGGAGGCTTCAACGAATGGCGCGCGGAGACGGTGCCGACGGAGTCGGGCGAGGCCGCGTCGGCCGGAAAGGTGCGCCAGACGACGTGAAGCTGAACGACAAGCTGTTTGACGGGATTGCGGGACGATTCAAGGCGCTCGGCGAGCCCGGACGCCTGCGGATTCTCGATGCGCTGCGCGACGGCGAGCTCACGGTTGGCGATCTGGTCGAGAAGACCGGACTGAACCAGGCCAACCTGTCCAAGCATCTGCAGCTGCTCCATGGCCTCGATTTCGTGGCGCGCCGCAAACACGGACTGTTCGTCTACTACCAGCTCGCCGACGACAGTGTGGCCAAGCTCTGCGACATCATGTGCAGGCGCCTCACGTAGCCGTCAGGCGACAACCTGCGCTGTAGGCCGATCGGTCGCTCTGGCAGCCGTTCTGCATCCAAATCATTCTCATTTTGACTTCAATGGACTTTAGAGTCATCTTGAGTTCTTAGACAAGCAGGCCGGGACGGTATACCTTGGGTAGAGCACAATCTCATGCCCCCCAGGAAGAGCCGGCCGTTCGATGTCGACGCCTTTCTCGATGCCGCCGGGCTGGGAAACCGGGCGACGTACGACAAAGGTGATGTCGTCTTCTCACAGGGCGACCCCTGCGACAGCGTCATGTACGTCCGGGATGGCGGGATCCAGCTATCGGTGATTTCGCACGCCGGAAAGGAAGCCGTCGTCGCCATGCTGGGGGCGCGCGACTTTCTCGGCGAAGGCGCGCTCGCCGGGCACCGGGTGCGGTTTGCGACCGCGCGGGCGACGGTGCCGAGCCTGCTGGTGATCGTGCCGAAGCGCCAGATGGAACGGCTGCTGAGCAGCGATCTCGAATTCTCCGACCGTTTTCTTGCCTACATGCTGCTGCGGAACGCCCGGCTGGAATCCGATCTCGTCGATCAGCTGTTCAATTCGAGCGAGAAGCGCCTGGCGCGGACACTGCTGCTGCTCGGGCACTATGGCCGCGGCAACAAGCCGCAGCGCGTCATGCCGGCGGTCTCGCAGGAAACTCTCGCCGAGATGATCGGGACGACGCGGTCGCGGGTGAATTTCTTCCTGAACAAGTTCAGGAAGATGGGCTTCATCGATTACGACGCGGAAGGTCTGACGGTCAATCCCTCGCTGCTCACGGTCGTCGTCCACGACTGAGCCGAAGGGCAGGCGCTGACGCGCCGCCCATCCCCTCGCAGTCACTCACGCTTACCGGCCTGCCTCGCGGGCACGCGTCCTCAGCGCGAGCACGCCGGCCGCCACGACCAGCAGCGACAGCGTCATCATCGCCCACTCCGGCAGCGTCGGCACCGGCGAAGCGACCGTGGCGGTAAAGGGCGTCGTCTGCGAACATCCGACCGCGTCCAGCGCGCGGATCGAGAACGTCGGCGTCCCCGCTGCCGCCGGCGTTCCCGCCAGCACGCCCGCAGGGCTGAGTGTCAGGCCGGTCGGCGGCGCGCCGCCGACAATCGCGAACGTGTACGGCCCCGTGCCGCCGGACGCGGTGAACGTCTGCGTGAAGGCCAACCCGACGGTCGCGGCCGGCAGTGCCGCGGGGGCAATCGTGATTGCCGGGCAGCCGCCAGGACCCGCCAGCGTCACGCACGCGGAGCGGTCGACGGTATTGGTGTCGAGCGTCACCGCGCCGTTGCGCGCCAGCGTCCGGCCGAACACCCGCGCCCCGGTCGTCAGGCTGATGCTCGTCAGCGCCAGAATGTTTCCGGCGAACGTGGTGCCGGTGCCGATCGTCGCCGACGAGCCGACCTGCCAGTAGGTATTGCAGTTGAGGCCGCCGTTGGTGACGACGACCGACGCATTGCTCGCGGTCGTCAGCGTGCTGCCGATTCTGAAGATGAACACGGCGTTGGCGTTACCGAGCGCATTGAGCGTCAGGGTGCCGGTCAGCTGCGCGGACGTGGAGAAGCAGTAGACACCGGGCGTCAGGGTCATCCCGCCGAGGTCCTGCCCGGTCAGATCCGCGGTGCAGGCCTGCGACACGAGGGCGTTGTAGGCCGTTGTGACGTCGTTCTGCGCCTGCAGCGCCACCGCATCGGCAGCATGGATGGCCCCGCCGGTGACGAGGCCGGGCGGGAAGCCGGTCACGGCCGAACCCGGGCTGACGCCAAGATCCCCGTTCAGCACGCTCGCGCCGGTGTTGGTCACGGTCGAGCCGCCGAGCACGGCGAAGCTCTGCGCGGTCCCCAGCGACGGAGCCGTCTGTGCCACCGCGGCCGCTGGCGCGCAACAGATCGCGACGACTCCGGCCGCGGCAACGATGCTGAGACTTCTCCTGGTCATGGGCACTCTTCTCTTCTGAATGGCGATTGCCGTGACTCTAGTGGGAAGAGTGGCCGGCCGCTGTTCTCTATTGCACACGGCGGCGTCGCCGGGAAAGTTATAGTGCCGTGGAAGTGATCGCAGAGCAGCAGGAGCAGCCCGTGCTGTATTCGGCGGATTTCCGGGACTGCGAGGCCCTCGCGGAATTCGATGGCGCGGCCCTGGCCGCCGGGTTCGCGGCGGCGCTGCACGCCGCCGGCGCGACGATCGTGCACGAGGTCACCCACGCTTACCCGGGCCGGGGTCTGACCTGCGTCCTGGTGCTCCGCGAGTCGCACGCGGGTACTCCACACCTGGCCGGAGACGAACACCGTCAACATCGACATCTTCTCCTGTTCGACGAGGCTGAAGAGCCTGGCCGCGATTACGGCGCTCGGCCAGCTGCTGCGGGCGCGCCAGGTGGCGGTACAGGAGATCCCGCGTGCCGATGGACGGAGCCGCGCCCACCTCAGCGCGTGACTTCGTGCTCCGGGCCGTGGCCTGGAGCCTGGGTCTCTTCGGACTGATGCGCCTGGGCTGGGTCGAGACGCAGTGGCTGCTGCCGCTGACCGCGGCTCAGGGGCGGCTGGCGGGCGCCGTCTTCGGCGCCGCGACGCTCCCCATCGACGTCACGCTGGCGTGCAGCGGAGCCGATGCGATGGCGTGCTGCGCGGCGGCGATTCTCGCCTACCCGGCCGCGTGGCGGCGGCGGCTCGGGGGCGCGGCGGGCGGAGTCCTCGTGATCCTCGGGTTGAACACGATTCGGATAGGCACGCTCGGCCGCGCCGCCGGATCGCCGTTCTGGTTCGGCGCCCTCCATCTCTACGTCTGGCCGGCCGTGCTCACGCTGGCGGTCGCGGCCTACGTCTTCGGATGGATGCGGGCCGCGAACCGCAACAGCCCGCTCCCGGCAGCCGCCCCACCGGCCCGCCGCGCCCGCCTGGCTGGCCTGGCTCCCCACGGACCGACACGGCGGTTCGCGCTGCTGACCCTCGTCTCCGTCGTCGTGTTCACCGCCGCCGTTCCGCATTTCCGCGACAGCGCCGTCATTCTTGCTGCCGCCGGAATGGCGGCACGGCTCGCGGCCGCCGTCCTGGCGCTCGTCGGCATCGCCGCGACGGCGAGCGGGAACGTCCTGTCGACCGGCCGGGGAGCCTTCATCGTGACCGAGGAATGCGTGACGACGCCGCTGATACCGGTGTACGTGGCGGCGGCGCTGGCCTGGATGGAAACGTGGCCGCGGCGCGCCGCCGCTGTCGCCGCTGCGGCGCCGCTCTTCATCGCACTCGGCGCGCTGCGGCTGCTCGTCGTCGCGCTGCCCGTCACGATCGTCGCCTCCCCCCTCTTCCTGATTCACGCCTTCTACCAGCTCCTCCTCGCCGCCGTTGTCGTGACGGCCGCCGCCATCTGGCGACACGGCCGGTCGGCGAGCGCCGTCCGGCGCGCCCTCGCCGGGATCCTGCTGGGCGCAACCTTCGTCTACCTGTTCGGATGGTCGTATGGCGAAGCGCTCTCCTCGACCGTCGGCAGCGCCGCGGCGCTCGCCGATCCGCAGGAGGCCATCGCCCTCCTGCCGGGCTTTCAGATCGGGTTGTACTTTGCGCTCTGCGCGGTGCTCTTTTCGGTCGACTACTGGAGGGTCATCGCCGCCGGCGCCGCCGTCCTCGCGCTCACCCAGATCGCGGTGTTCCAGGGGCTGGGCGTCGCGGCCCGGGACGGGTTGTTCGCGCCGCAGGTCCGGGACGTGCGGGCCTGGGCCATCGTTGGGCCAATCCTGATCGTCGCCGCCATGGTGCCGTATGCCCGGCCGCGCCGCTGACACGGCCGTCGTGGCGGCGCTGGCGCTGGCGATCACTGTCGTCCTGGCGGCGTCGGTCCTGCGCGCACCGGGGGAGCGCATTTTCGGCAGGGAGCTGGTGGGCCGCCACCACGACCCTTTCACCGTCATGGCGCAGTTCGCGCAGCCGCTGACTCCGGGCGTCTATTTTCAGCCGGTCACGGATGTGCCGGGGGCGCTCCTCGCGCGTGTGGCAGGCCCCGTAGCCGCCTACAACGCGATCGTGCTCCTGACATTCCCGCTTGCCGCCGGAGCCGCATTCCTGCTGGCGCGGCATCTGGGCGTGCCGAGGGCCGGCGCGGCGCTGGCGGCACTGGCGTTCGCCTTCTGCCCGTTTCATCTCGCCCACGCGGCGTATCACCCGCACATCGCCCAGATCCAGTGGCTGCCCCTGTACCTGCTCGCGCTGTTCCGATCCGCGGACAACCCGACCCCGCGAGCGCTCGCGCTTCTCGTCCTCGCGGCGGCCGCGGTCGCGCTGTCGAACTTCTACGGCGGCCTGATCGCGGCGGTCGTCACGCCGTGGGCGCTCGGCACTTACTGGTGGTGCACACGCGCGGCGCGCCCGCATCCCGTCGTCCGCCTGCTGCGCACCGCCGCCTGCCTGATCGCGATCGCCGGCATCGGCGGCCTCTGGGCATGGCACGTCACCCATGCGGCTGCGCTTCCGCCCGACGCGTACGCCTTCCCCCGCGAAGATCTGTTTCTGTACAGCGCCAAGTGGTGGAGCTACCTCGTACCGCCGGTCGCGCATCCATGGATGGGGTCGCGCGTGGCGGAGTTGTGGCAGACCGCCGGCGTACGTGAAGGATTGCTCGAACAGCAGGTCAGCCTCGGCTGGGGCATCGTCCTGCTCGGCCTGGTCGCCGTGGCCACGGCGGCGCGCCGCGGCCGCGACCCGATTCTGCGCGCCGTACCGGCGCTGGCGGCAGTCGCGATCGTGGCGCTGCTCTGCTCGCTGTCCCCCGAGCGCACGATCGGCACATTCAGAGCCGTCCGCCCCTCGGCCCTGCTCTACGCCGTGCTGCCGATGTTCCGTTCCTACGCACGCTTCGGCATCGTCGTCGAGCTGATGGCTGTGCTGCTCGCCGGAATGGGGATCGAGATTCTCTGGCGGAACGGGGGACGGCGCGGACAGGCGGTGTGCCTGATGCTCATCGCTCTGACGGCCGCCGAGTACGCGGTGTGGCCGCAGACCATGTGGCGCGACGTTCTGCCGACCGAGGCGCACCGGTGGGTCGTCCGGCAGCCAGGCCGGGTGCAGGCCGCCGACTGTTCGCCGAGCACTCCAGCCTCCGCCTCGGTTGCCTGGCTGAGCGGCGGCCGCATCACGCTGGGCGCGGCGCAGACGGAGGATTGCGCCGAGCCTGAGCTGGCCGGCAAGCTCGCGGCGGCCGGTTTCACGCATCTCCTGATGCCACGCCGCACACCGGCAGGACGCTGGATGGATGGACTGACCGACAGTGACGGATTCAGCAAGGCCGTCCGCTTCACGGAAGCAGCGGTCTTTCCCGTCGTCGCGGCGCGCCCGGTAGCCTATACGCAGCAGATGATCGGCTTCTATCCGCGCGAATACGACGCGGAGTGGACGTGGCGATGGATGGCGGGAACGGCGTCGTGGCGAATCAGCAACACCAGCTCGCGGCCGGTGGCCGCGGGGGTCAGCATCGAAATGGCGACGCTCCGCGGCCCCCGCATCATGCGGCTGGCGCTCGACGGGCGCGACGTCGGCAGGCTCGAGATCGCCGAGCCGCGGCACCTGGAGCGCCTTGGTCCGTTCGTTCTCTCCCCAGGGGATCATCAGCTGACATTCGACGCCGAGCGGCCCGCGGAGACGGCCAGCGCCGTGCTCCACAATGGCGATCCGAGAAGGCTCTCGGTGCGCATGGGAGGATGGCGCTGGAACGTGATGCCGGTCGCGCAGCCATGAGCACCGCCCCTTCCTCGACCGCCCCGCCAGATCAGGACGGGTCGGCATACCGCCGATTCTGGGCCCGCGTCGGGGCGACGTTTCCGGATCTCGGCGGCGCCGCGTCGACCCGGTTTTACGCCGCCAACGAACAGCGCCTGTTCACGGACCATTGTCCGGCGCTGGCCGGATTGCGCGTGCTCAAGACCGACCTCTGGGACGAGGCGCGCAACACGCGCATTCTCGCGTGGGCAAGCGAGCAAGGCGCCCGGGGCTATGGGATTGATATCTCCCCGCCGACCGTTGCACAGGCACGGAGTGCGTTCAGCCGCACGGCACTCGGCGCGGCGGTCGCCGACGTCCGCGACATTCCCTTCCTCGACGACGCCTTCGACATCGTCTACTCCATGGGCACCATCGAACATTTCGATGAAACGGAGCAGGCGGTGCGGGAAATCGCCCGGGTGCTGAAGCCCGGCGGCCGGGCGATTGTCGGCGTGCCGAATCGTCACGATCCGTTCCTCAGGCCGCTGCTCGCCGCGGCGCTCCAGGGGCTGGGGCTGTACGCCTACGGATTCGAGAAGTCCTACACCCGCCGGGCGCTCGGCGAGATGCTGCAGCGATCGGGCCTCACCATCGTCGCCGAGACGGCGATCCTGTTCATTCCCGGCTGGCTCCGCATGCTCGACCTGGCGTGCCACGCCTGGTGCCGGCCGCTGTCGGTCGTTACCGGGGCAGCGGTCCGGCCATTCGTGTGGCTCGATCGCCATATCCCTGCCGTCCGCCGGCATGGGTACCTCCTCGCGACCATCGTGACAAAGACAGATTCGTCCCGACCGGCAGGTGCCCATCTCGGCACGTGAAGGAATGTGGCATGCACCAAGCGGGACGGTGGTGCGCCTGACGTTCAGCGAACAGACACCGCCGCGGCTCTGGCCCGATGCTTGCTGGCAGTTCGTAGGTCCTCTCCGCCGACTCCCCTCGATCGCAGGCGGAGTGGTATCAGGACACCCGGAGTGCGAATGAGCGACCCGCATCGGTTGAGCAAGCAGCGTTCGTCCACCGAGCTCGAGCCGTCGGCGGCGGCCCGGGCCGTCGATCGCCAGCCCTTCACGCCGGCCACGGTCGGCAAGGGCTCCAGGCTGCGCGGCGCCGTCGTGACGCACAGTGTCTGCCCGTACTGCGCGGTCGGGTGCGGCCAGCTGATCTACACCAAGGGCGGCCAGGTCATCGACATCGAGGGCAACCCCGACAGCCCGATCAATGAGGGCACGCTCTGCCCCAAGGGGGCGAACACCTTCCAGCTCTCGGTGAATCCCGCACCGGCACACGAAGGTGCTCTACCGTGCGCCGTTCTCGGATCACTGGGAAGAGCAGCCCGCTCGACTGGGCCATGGACGCGGATCGCCGAACGTGTCAAAGAGACCCGCGACGCGGATTTCATCGACGAGCGCGACGGCGTCGCCATGAAGCATGTGACGACGATCGGCGTCGCTCGGCGGGGCGACGCTGGACAACGAAGAGAACTACCTGATCAAGAAGCTGCTCAGCGGCGGGCTGGGAGTCGTGTCGATCGAGAACCAGGCCCGCATATGACATAGCGCCTCGGTGCCCGGTCTGGGCGCCTCGTTCGGCCGCGGCGCGGCGACCGGACTTCCAGCAGGACCTGCAGCACAGCGACTGCATCCTGATCATGGGGTCCAACATGGCGGAGGCCCACCCGGTGGGGTTCCGCTGGCCGATGAAGGCGCGTGAGCAGCGGCGCGCAGGTCATCCACGTCGACCCGCGTTTCTCCCGCACCTCGGCGCTGTGCAACCAGTTCGTCGCGGATCCGGGCCGGGACGGACATCGCCTTCCTCGGCGGGCTGATCAACTACGTTCTGACGCACGAGCGCTGGTTCCAGGAGTACGTGCTGGCGTACACGAACGCGGCGACGATCGTGGCCGACACGGCTTCGTGGACACCGAGGACGCGCGGCGGGCTGTTCAGCGGGTTCCGACCCCGACAGCGGCAGCCTACGACCCGCGGCCGCGCGGCGCTGGAACTACGCCGGCGAGCCGGAGAGCTCGGAAGACGGCATACGCCGGCAGAGATCAAGGCGGAATCGGCTCACGGCGAGCGCCATGGGCGGTCATCGCGAACCGTGCCGGCCAGCCGACCGCGACCCGACGCTGCAACACCCGCGCTGCGTGCTGAACGTGCTGCGCCGCCACTTCGCGCGCTACACGCCCGAGATGGTCGCGGCGATCTGCGGCTGCAGCGCCGAGGACTTCGTCCGCGTCGCCGAACTCGCTCTGCGCCAACTCGGGCCGCGAGCGCACGTCGCGCGATCGTCTACGCGGTCGGCTGGACGCAGCACACCACCGGCGTGCAGATCATCCGCGCCGCCGGCATCCTGCAGCTCCTGCTCGGCAACATCGGCCGGCCCGGCGGCGGCATCATGGCGATGCGCGGGCACGCCAGCATCCAGGGCTCCACCGACATCCCGACGCTCTACGACCTGCTGCCCGGCTACCTCCCGCAGCCGTCGGCCGATGCGGAATCACGACACGCTCGACAGCTATCTCGAGGCAGGAGAGGTGCCGCACGGCTACTGGGCGAACTTTCCGAAGTTCATCGTCAGCCTGCTCAAGGCGTGGTACGGCGACGCGGCCACGACGGACAACGACTTCGGCTTCGGCTGGCTGCCGCGCATCGACGGCGACTACTCGCAGCTGCCGACGTTCGATGCGGATGGCGGACGGCAGAGGTGAAGGGGTACTTCCTCTTCGGCCAGAACCCGGCCGGCGGCGCGCCGAACGCGGGCGCTGCACGCGGGCCGCGCTGCAAGCAGCTCGACTGGCTCGTCGTCGCCGACTGGTTCGAGACCGAGAGCGCCTGCTTCTGGAAGAACGACCCGAACGGCCCGGCCCGCGCGACGATCAAGACGGAAGTGTTCTTCATGCCCGCCGCGGCCATCGCCGGAGAAGGAGGGCACGCTTCACCAACACCCAGCGGCTGCTGCAGTGGCACGACAAGGCGGTCGACCCGCCCGGCGACTGCCGATCGGACCTGTGGTTCATCTACAACCTCGGCAAGCGGCTCAAGGCGCTCTACGCCGGATTCGACGGCAAGCCCGCAGGACCAGGCGCTGCTGAACCTGACCTGGGACTACGACCACGACCAGCCGCCGTGCTTGCCGGACGGCACGACGAGCCGCATCGCGGACGAGCCGGACGCGCGACAAGGTCCTGCAGGAGATCAACGGCTACTCGACGAGTCGACCCGGACCGGCAGCCCAAGCTGCTAGCGGCTTCTCCGACCTGAAGGACGACGGCTCGACCGCGTGCGGCTGCTGGATCTACAGCGGCGTGTTCCCGAGCCGCGGACCGCAACCGCGCCGCGCGACCGCGGGCGCACGCCGGGCAACCACGTCGAGCCCGAACTGGGGCTTCGCCTGGCCGCACAACCGCCGGATGCTCTACAACCGCGCGTCGGCCGACCCGGACGGCCGGCCGTGGTCGGAGCGCAAGAAGCTACGTCTGGTGGGACGAGGCGCAGGCAGATCTGGATCGGGTCTCGACGAGCCGGACTTCGAGCCGGACAAGCCGCCGGCCTACCGCCCCGCCGCGGATGCGACGGGCATGGACGCGATCGCCGGAGACTCAGCCGTTCATCATGAAGCCGGACGGCATGGGCTGGCTGTTCGCGCCGGCGGGCATGAAGGATGGCCCGCTGCCGACGCACTACGAGCCGGTCGAGTCGCCGGTGCGCGAACCTGCTCTACCCGCAGCAGGACAACCCGACCGTCGAGCGCTTCGACGGGCCGCTCAACCCGAGCGCGACGGCGCTCGATCCCGAGTACCCGATCGTCGCCACGCACCTTCCGCCTGACCGAGCACTACCTGAGCGGCCCGATGAGCCGGTTCAACTCGCTGGCTGAACGAGCTGCAGCCCGAGATGTTCGTCGAGCTCAGCCCGGAGCTGGCCGCCGAGCGCGGCATCGTGCACGGCGGGCTGGCTGACGGTGCGGACCGACGCGCGGCGCGATCGAGGCCCGCGCGATGGTGACGCGGCGCATGCAGCCGCTGACGGTCGACGGACGGACGCTCCATCAGATCGGCATCCCGTTCCACTGGGGCTTCGCCGGCGAGACCGTCGGCGGCGATCGCCAACGACCTGACGCTCGGTCGTCGCCGACCCGAACGTCAGCATGCACGAGGCGAAGGCGTTCGGCTGCGACGTCAGCGCCGGCCGCCTGCCGTCGGCATCCGTCGCCGCCGCAGCCGACGAGCGTCGCGACCCGCCCGACCCGCGAGCCGGTCGCCCGGCACGCCGGAATCCGATCAGCCCGAAGGACAGTTCCGCTGATGACGTCGCTGGTGGAGGCTGGCGGATGCGATCTGGCAACACCGACGCAACCGATGGACAGCGTGCGCCGCGCCATCGATGCCGTGACGAACGTCTGGCAGGTGCCCGATCCGCCAGCGGCGCAGGAGGACATGGGCTTCTTCACCGACACGACGCTCTGCATCGGCTGCAAGGCGTGCGAGGTCGCCTGCAAGCAGTGGAACCAGCTGCCGTCGCGACGGCTTCAACTGGACCGGCAACAGCTACGACAACACCGGGCGCTCTCGGCGCACGACCTGGCGGCACGTCGCGTTCGTCGAGCAGATGCGAGCCGGACAGGGCGGCGCGCCGCCGCGCTGGCTGATGATGAGCGACGTCTGCAAGCACTGCGTGGCGGCGCCCTGCCAGCAGGCCTGCCCGACCGGGGCGCTCATCTACAACGAGTTCGGCAACGTCTACGTCCAGCACGACATCTGCAACGGCTGCGGCTACTGCGTCGCCGCCTGCCCGTTCGGCGTGATCGGACCGCGATAGCCGCAGCGACGGCCACGCCCACAAGTGCACGCTCTGCTACGACCGGCAGAAGGACGGGCTGACGCCGGCCTGCGCGAAGGCGTGCCCGACCGACGTCGATCCAGTTCGGCCCGGTCGAGGAGCTGCGCGAGAAGGCGCGGCGCCGGCGTCGAGCAGCTGCACGCCCGCGGCGAAACCGACGCCTACCTCTACGGCGCCGAACCCACCGAGGACTACAGCGCGCTGAACGCGTTCTTCCTGCTCAAGGACGCGCCGGGCGTCTACAACCTGCCCGAGGCGCCGCAGCGCCCTGCGGCGCACCTGCGCGCCAATTATCTGTTCAGTTTCGGCGCGTCGCTGGCGCTGACGCTCGCCTCGGCGCTGATCTTCAAGAGAGGGCGATGAAGTGAGCGACGTGATGCTTCCGACCCCGCCGCACGGCGCCGCACCAGCCGGCTACTACGGCCTGCCGATGCTCAAGGAGCCGGTGTGGGGGTGGGAAATCGCCTGGTACTTCCTCCTCGAGGGGATCAGCGCCGGCGCCTACATCCTGGCCACCATGGCGCGGCTCGCCGGCGACGACCGCGACAGCGACACGGTCCGGGTGGGCGAGTACATCGCGCTCGCGGCGCTCGTCCCCTGCCCGCCGCTGCTCATCGCCGATCTCGGCCGTCCCGAGCGTTTCCTGCACATGCTCCGCGTCTTCAAGCCGTCCTCGCCGATGAACACCGGCGCCTGGGCCCTCACCGCGTACTCGATTCCCGTGGGAGTGCTGGCTCTGAAGCAGTGGGCGGCGGCGGGCGGCGCCGACCGTGCCGTCGCGACGCGGGCGGTCCGTCTCCTCCCCGCCGCACCGGTGGCGATCGCCGGCCTCCCGGCGGCGCTGACGATGATCAGCTATCCGGGGGTGCTGCTGTCGGCGACCAGCACGCCGGTGTGGGCGCGGACGCGGCTGCTCGGCGCCCTGCTGGCGTGCAGTTCGATGAGCGCCGCGGCGGCCGTCGTCTCGTTCGTGCTCGCCGCACGCGGCGGCCGCGCCGAACGCGGGCGGCGCCGCCTCCATCGCATCGAGCAGATGACCGCGCTGGCGGAAACGGCAGCTCTTGCGGGCTACCTGGTTTCCGCGGGCGAGGCCGCCGAGCCGCTCACGGCCGGCCGCTGCGCGCGGCTGTTCTGGGGCGGCGCGGTGGCGGTCGGCCTGATCGGCGGCACTCTGGCGCGGACGTTCGCGTCGGGCCGCGGCGGCCGCCGCCGCGCGGCGACGATGGCGGGAGCGCTGTGTACGGTCGCCGGCGGATGGTCGCTCAAGCGGGCCGTCGTCTATGCCGGTCGTGAGTCCGCGCGCGATCCGTCTGCGGCGCGCGCTGCGACGCGCGCCACCAGCACCGCACCAGGATGGGCGCCGGCGTCATGACCCAGATGAAAGTGCTTCCGATCGTCAATCCGGGTGGTGCGGAGGCTCGGGCGAATCCGGCTGCGGTTCCACCCGGGGATACACGCGCCACCGGCGTCGCCAGCGTGCCGGTCGAGCGCGTCGGCACCTCGGGGCGGAACGGCGCGATTGACGCGGTCGCGGTCGAGGAGCCGCTCGAGATCCGTCTGGACTACGAGCTCGACGGCCGGCGGACCAGCCGGAGCCTGTCGATCACCATGCGCACGCCCGGGCACGACCCGGAGCTGGCCGCCGGCTTCATGCTCGCCGAGGGCATCGTCCGGGAACCGGCCGACATCCTGTCGATCGCGCACTGCGGGCCACCGGCCGCCCCGGGGCTGCAGAACGTGATTCGCGTTGCGCTCGCCGCCGGCGTCCAGCTCGATCTGCCGCGCATCGAACGCCATTCCTACACATCGTCGAGCTGCGGCGTCTGCGGCAAGACCTCGATCGAGGCGCTCGAGGTCATCTGTCCCCGGCCGCTGCCGACGGGACGACCGGCGCTCGATCCGATCGCCATCGGACGGCTGCCGCTCATCCTTCGCGACGCGCAGCGAGTTTTCGACTCGACCGGCGGCCTGCACGCGGCCGCCCTCTTCACACCGGATGCGGGTCTGGTGGCGCTTCGCGAGGATGTCGGCCGGCACAACGCCGTCGACAAGGTCATCGGCTCCCAGTTCCTCGCCGGTCTGCTGCCCCGCCATGATGTCGTCATGCTCGTCAGCGGTCGGGCCAGCTTCGAGCTGGTGCAGAAGTCGCTGATGGGGGGGATCGCGGTGCTCGCCGCCGTCGGCGCCCCGTCCA
Organism: uncultured Acidobacteriota bacterium; assembly: GCA_963750475.1. Classification (GTDB taxonomy): domain Bacteria; phylum Acidobacteriota; class Vicinamibacteria; order Vicinamibacterales; family 2-12-FULL-66-21; genus JALZOC01. The sequence goes on along the minus strand of CAVVQQ010000002.1, from coordinate 1,696,200 downwards.
GCCTCGCCGTCGAACTCGCGGCGCGCTTCGACCTGACGCTCCTCGGCTTCGTCCGCGACGGACGGTTCAACATCTATTCGGGGGGAGCGAGGGTGAAGCGGGGAGGCTGACAGCTTCCCGCTTCCAGCTTCCAGCTTCCAGCTTCCCGCTTCCAGCTTCCCGCTTCAGTCACCAGTTCCCAGTTCCCAGTTCCCAGGTCCCAGTTCCCAGTTCCCAGTCGCCAGGCCGGGTTTCCCGGTCTGCTGGTTACCGGGGCTGGCCACTGGTCACTGGTCACTGGTTACTGGTTACTGGTTACAGGCTACTGGCCACTGGCCACTGGTTACTGGCTACTGGTTACTGGCTACTGGCTACCTGCCCTCGGCTCACCAGATAAGTGGTGTGCCGTTTAGGTGAGAGCGGGAGGGTTACTGGCTACTGGTTACTGGCTACTGGCTACTGGCTACTGGCTACTGGCTACTGGCGACTAGCGAGCAGCGGGAAGCGGGAAGCTGGAAGCTGGAAGCTGGAAGCCACTAATCGCTCCGTCCGATCCGCCTCACCTGCACGCCTGGGCGCTCGGCAATCACGCCGCCATCCGACCACCCGCTGGTGAACCGGAGCGCTGGATCTCCTGTCAGCCCGACGAGCACCGTGAAGCCGCGGTCACCTGAGACAAACGAGTAGGCACGCACGACGTGGTCGGGGTCTGACGCCGCGATCGGCGATGACGCGCCGCCCGGCTCCTGGAAGGCCAGCCGCGCCTCGGTGTCGAGCGCCCGCCAGCCGGCGATGAATGCCTCGGCGGCGCGCCGCTGCTGCGGCCCGAGCCGCTCGGCGTGCAGTCCGGCTTCCGAGTGCCACACGCAGCCCAGTTCGAATCCCCGGCAGAGCGCTCCCATCGCGAAGAAGAAGGCCGGATTCCGACGTCCGCTTCCCGGGCACCGAGCGTTCGGCGGCGCCAATCGGTTCTCCACTCATCGCCGGCCGTCCGGTCGCCGCGCTGATCCCGGCAATCTCCCGCAGGCGCGCCACCTGCCGCCACGGATCGGCACCCCTCTCCAGATGGGCGTCGTCGAACGTCCCGCCCGACGTTGGGTAGCGGCCGTCCGGGCCGACCGCGTCAACGCCGAGCGCGGCGCCGAGCGACCAGACGGTGCCGGCCGGCACGAGGCGGCGCGCCAGCGCGAGGAGCGCCGCCGCGTCGTTGACGCGCGGGCTCTGCGTTCCATGGCCGATCTCGTTCGCGACCTCGAGCAGCGTGTTGTCGTGACGCCCGATAATCGCCGCGATTCGCCGCAGGTGCGCGTCGACGTCGTATCCCTTGCCGCTGTCGGTCAGCGCGGTCACGTAGACGTAGAGGTTCCGCCGCGCCGCTTCTTCGATAACCGTGGGCAGCGCCGCGACCGCAGCCTCCGGCGTCTGCCCAGCCCACTCGAGGGCGCCGGCAAAGACCCGGATCCCGTTGAAGCCGAGCCCCTGAATCTCGTCGAGCACGGCGGCGCGCTGTTCGGGTGATTTGACGAGAACGGCGAGGGCCGAGGCAAAGCGCGGCCGGAACGTTCCGCCCCCGGCGACGAAGAACCGGCCGTCGATGCGGATCGGCTCGAGCGATCGAGTGGGTGCATTCGCGACGGCGGGCGGCGGCGCCGGTCCCGCGGGCAACGGCGTCTTCCCGCCGCGCAGGACGACGATGGCGGCGAGAGTGGCGGCGAGAACACCAAGCCATCCGCCAATCGTTCGACTGTTCACGGGAACGGCCTCCGGTCAGAAACTTCCGAAGTCAGAATGCGCCGGACGGAGCGTACGCGATCGGCCATGGCGCCCCTGCCGGTGTCCGCCCACCGCGGTCATGGGCCCCAGGTCCACCGCGAGGACGCGCGGGACGATTTCGGCGATCGTACGGCGTTCATTGAACGCCGGCAAGATGATTGAGAGCTTCATCTGGAGAGACGGTAGCAGGATTTCTGCTCGCGGCTTCGACGTTGGGTCCGCGCCGGTTCGTATATTGCAACAGAGACGGACGTTCTCCCGATGTCCGGTGCCGATCGCGGCGGGTCGAGCGCCGCGCCCCGCGGGGAATTGTTCCCGGACCGCGGGAAAAAGTCCCCATTCTGGCGGGGGCTCGCTTCCGGGTGGCGGAGGTATCATGGCCCGCAAGACGCCTCACCTCGGAGTGAGCGCGATGGTCCTGACCGTGTTCTTCTTCGCGGCCGCATGCGCGGCCGGCGGCAGCTGGCGCCAGGGCGATGCCCGCGACTGGGAGGTTGAACGGCGGCGGATGGTCGACGACCAGCTGCGGGCGCGCGGGATTCGCAGCGCCCGGGTTCTGGACGCGATGCGCTCGGTGCCGCGTCATCTCTTCGTGCCCGAGCCTGAGCGCGGCCGGGCCTACAGCGACGCGCCGTTGGCGATCGACCACCGTCAAACCATTTCGCAGCCGTACATTGTCGCGTTCATGACCGAAGCTCTGGATGTGACGGCGGCACATCGCGTCCTCGAGATCGGGACGGGGTCTGGCTACCAGGCGGCGGTGCTCGCGGCGCTGGCGAAGGAGGTCTACACTATCGAGATTGTGCCTCCCCTCGCCGAGCGGGCGCGCGCGACACTCGCCGCGCTGGGTTATCGCAACATCCAGGTGCGCACCGGCAATGGCTACCTGGGATGGCCCGAACACGCACCGTTCGATCGCATAATGGTGACGGCGGCGCCGGCCGCGGTTCCGCCGGCCCTGATCGAGCAGCTCAAGATCGGCGGGATCATGGCGATTCCGGTCGGCACGGCCGCCCAGGAGTTGCGGATCCTGCGTCGTACGGCCGACGGAATGGAGACGCTGACGACGCTGCCGGTGCGGTTCGTACCGATGACCCACAACCCCGGAACCTAGATGCACATCCTCTGGGAGGAGTTGACCGGCGGCTTGCCGGATGCCGCACAGCTCGCGCGCCTGCTGATCCGTCTCACCGCGGCGGCGGCGTTGGGCGGCGTGGTTGGATTTCAGCGCGAACGGGCCAGGAAACCGGCCGGTCTTCGCACCCACATGCTGGTGTCGATCGGCACCGCCGTGTTCATCCTCGCCTGCGCCGGCGCCGGGATGACGCCTGACGGCATCTCGCGGATCGTGCAAGGCGTCGTCACCGGCATCGGCTTCATCGGCGCCGGCGCCATCCTCAAGACGCATGGCAGCGGCGGGGTGCACGGACTGACCACCGCGGCGAGCGTCTGGATGGCCGCCGCGATCGGTGTGGCGGTCGGACTGGGCACGCTCGGCCTCGCCATCCTTGGCGCGCTGTTCGCGTTTGTCATCCTGTCCATGTCCCGGCACACGATGCTGGACGTGGCGCCAGGCACCGGCGACCACCTCGACAACTGAGAACCCTGCCGCGGCTGGCGCGACTGGCACGGCATCTGCGTCTGTCGATGTCACGCCATGAAACTCTCGGCAATCGCCGTCGATTACGACGGGACACTGACGCTTGACGGCAAATTGTCGCCAGCGGTCGTCGAGGCGATCGGCTACGCCCGCCAGCGGGGGATCCGCGTCATCCTCGCCACCGGACGCCGTCTTGCGCATCTGGCCAGCGACACCGAACTGGCGATGTTCGACGCCGTCGTCGCCGAGAACGGCGCCGTGCTGGAGTTTCCCGCAACCGGCCGTCACGTCCGGCTCGGGCCGCCGCCGGCGCCGGCGTTCGTCGATGCCCTGACCGAGCGCGGCCTGTCGTTCGTGACCGGTGAATGCGTGGTCGAAACCGAGGCCGCGCATGCGACCGCGGTTCTCGCCGCGGTGCGGGCGCTCGAGCAGCCGCTGGTCCTGATCTTCAACCGCGATCGTCTGATGATCCTCCCGGCCGGCGTCACCAAAGCCACCGGTCTGCGGCAGGCGCTGTTCGAGCTGCGCGCCTCGCTTCACAATACGGTCGGCATCGGCGATGCCGAGAACGACCATGAGCTGCTCGCCGGCTGCGAGCTGGGCGTGGCGGTCGCCTGGGGCAGCCCGGCGCTGCAGTCCATCGCCGATGAGGTCATCGAGGGTCGCGGACCCGCGGCGGTCGCGGACTACATCCGGCGGATCGCCCGCACCGCCCGGATCGCAATCGGCCGCGCCGGCCGGCACCGCATCCCCCTCGGCACGCTGCACAACGGCGAGCCGTTGCGGCTCGGCATCCGCGGCCGGACAGTGATTGTCGCCGGCGAGCCCGGCACCGGCAAGTCGCTGCTGGGCGGACTGCTCTGCGAGCAGTTCATTCTCCAGGGCTACTCCCTCGCGATTCTCGATCCCGAAGGGGACTACCGATCCCTCGAGGCCCTGCCGAACGTCAGCATCGCCGCCGGGGATGATTCGCCGCCAGGGCCGATCCAGGTGCTGCGCGCCCTGCGTCATCCCGGCGAGACGCTCCTCATCGACCTGTCGCGGCTGAACAGCGTCGAGAAGCGGGAGTACATCCAGACGATTTTGCCGGTGCTGGCGGCGGAGCGACGGCGGACCGGTCTGCCGCACAAGATTGTCGTCGACGAAGCCCATCAATTCCTGTCGGAGCCGGACGCGGCCGACATGATCGACGCCGAACTTGGCGGCTATATCTGGGTGACGTACCGTGTCTCGCAGCTCGATCGCGCGGTCTATGCCGAGGATGCGGTCCGCCTCGTGACGCGCGAGTCGGAACCGGCTGAGGTCGAGGCGTTATCCCGGCTCTGCGCGGTGACGCTCGACGCCGGCGTCCTCGCCAGCCTCGCTCTCACCGAGGCGGCCCTGCTGCCGGGCCCCGACGAAGCCGGGGGGCGGCTGGTTCGCTTTCGTGTCGGCGCCCGGCTCACCAACCACGTCCGTCACCGCCAGAAATACTGCGACATGCCGGTGGCGTCAGCGCACGCGTTCGTCTTCACTGGCGGCGGGTCGGTCGGCCCTCGGGCGCGAAGCCTTCGGGACATGGTGGCGCTCCTCGGCACCGAGCCGCCCGCCCGCCTCGAGGGGCACTTCGCGCGCCACGATGTTTCCCGGTGGATCCGCGACGTGTTCCGCGACGGCTTCCTGGCCGCCCGGCTGGCGGAGATCGAACGCCAGGCCCGCCAGGAGTCCCCACGCGTCGTCGCGGAGTCGCTCGCACAGGCGATCCGGGCACGCTACGCATTCACCCCTGACAGCGCCCCGGTCGAATCGGGACTGGCGGAGGATTTTCCCGGCGACGGCGAAAAATTACCGAGGATCTGAGAGAGGCGGCCGCAAGACCGGCGCGGCGGGCCGGGCGTCCTAACAGGGAACGTCGATTGCGCTCGGTCGCATCACCGGAGAAAGACAGCCATGTTGAACCCGACGGCCGCCCCTGCCGCCCCCGCGGCCCTGTCGCTCGCGGATGGTCTGCGCATCATCCGCGCCGAGTTCCTCGAGAGTCCCGGCCTGCACCTGACGATGAAACAGGCGCAGCGGCTGTGGAATCTCGATCCGATGACCTGTGATGCGCTGCTCGACGCGCTCGTCCACAGCGGGTTTCTCCGGCGAACCCGCGGCGACGGCTACGTCAGGGCGGATTCCCAGCACTGACCGCGTTGGTCCCGGCGCCACCGTCAGCCTCCCCGGCACGAATGCCCAGGCCGACGGCGCGCGCCGATCGCTCTACGCCTTCGACACCGCCACCAGGGCATCTGGCAGGACGAAGTCGTGTTCCGGGTGCCGCACGGTCAGTACCCGGGCACGGCGCCGACCGGACGACGCGTTCAGCGACGCTGCCGAGGAACACGCGCGCCACCGCGCCGCGGCCGTGGGTGCCGACGATAATCAGGTCGACGGCGTGCTTTCTGGCGTATTCGACGATCGCGGCCGCCGGCCCGTTGTCTGTCACCGTCACCGTCGTGGCACTGAGTTCCTGCCGCTCGGATTCCTCAATGAGGGCGTCGGTCCGCTTGCGCGCTTCCGCCTCGATCTCCTCCTGCATCTGCGGCGGAAATCCCGCATAGCCAAATCCATCGACCGATCTGGCGAACAGGTTGTCCGTGACGTGCACGACGTGCAGCGCGGCGCCGAATGCCCGCGCCAGCTCCTTGCCGTAGCGCAGAGCGATCTCGGACTCCGGACCGAAATCCGTGGCAACTAGAATCGTTTTTGCAACAATCATGGCGACCTCCTGCAGCGCACCCGGTTGCCCGGGCCATGCCTTGTCTCACCCACCAGGGGCAACGACCATGCCACGGCAGGTTCGATGTATTGCTCAGAGATCCTGCTGACTTCCGCCATTCGCCGGGTCGCGCCGCGGCGGCGGGGGGGAATATTACGCACGCCCCGGGAAATACCCGGCTCGTCCACGCAGCAGAACAACAACCGCCACCGAGGGTTCCGCGCCTCGAGGTTCGCCACACCCGCGTAAGGTCACGACCCGGCCGCGGAATACTCCGCCGTCCGGCGGCGCTTCGATACCTTTCGAACCGCTCGCGGCGGCGGTCTCGCGGGCATTTCGATTGCTCCAGGAATCGCATGTGCAGCCTCTACCGGCGCGTCCGGGTGATCGGGGGCGTGATGGCGGCGGCTCTGACGATGCCGATCCTCCTTCGCGCCCAGGCCGTCGGGGTCGATGGCGCGACGTATCGCATCGAGCGCGCCGAGGGTCTCCGGCCGCTGGACCGGAGCTTCACCCCTTCGCAGCTCGCGCTGCTCGAGAAGCTGAATCGCGCCGACGTCCGCCACCTCACACGGCTGCAGACGCTGATCGTGCCGGCGTCATGGGAGGCGGACGAACTGGCCTACAGCGTCCTGCCGGCGCGCTCTTCTCCGGGCCGGCCCCCGGCCTCGCCTTCACCGCGCTCGTCGCGCTCGCGACGAGCGTCGTCTTCTCGCTGGTCCCCGCGCTGCGCGCGATGCGCATCGATTTCACCGACTCGTTGAAAGACGGCAGCCAGAGCAGCTCCAGCGGCGGGGCGCGCCAGCGCTTCCGCGACGCGCTCGTCATCGTGGAGATGGCGCTTGCCGTCGTGCTGCTCACCGGCGCCGGGCTCATGCTGCGCAGCCTCTCCTCGCTGCAGCGCATCGACCTCGGCTTCGCTCCCGCGAACGTGCTCACCATGCGTCTGTCGTTGCCGGAGCCCCTGAGTGACGGTCGTGGGCATCGTCGCCGACGTCCGCCACAACGGCATCACCGAGATCGTGAAGGAGAAGTTCTACCTCCCGCACACGCAGTGGCACAAGGCGGCGGGCTATCCGATTCGCAGCATGAGTCTCGTCGTGAAGGCATCCCGCGATCCGCTGCCGGTCGCGGACGTCCGGACGATGGACGAGGTGGTGGCCGCGACGCTGTCGGCGCCGCGATTCACTGGCGTGCTCCTCGGCGGCTTCGCCGCGCTCGCCGTGGCGCTCTCGGCGATCGGAATCTCGGCGTGCTGTCCTACGTCGTCAGCCGCCGGACGCGCGAGATCGGCATCCGCCTTGCGGTCGGCGCCAGCCGGGCCCAGGTCCTGCGCATGGTGCTGCGCAAGGGGCTGGTGCTGTCGCTCGGCGGCATCACGGTCGGCCTCGTTGCGGCGGCGGCGGCGACACGCCTGATGGACAGCCTGCTGCACGGCGTCGCACCCGGCGATCCGGCGACGTTTGCGGCCGTCGCGATCGGTCTGTCTCTCGTCGCGCTCCTCGCCAATCTCGTCCCCGCGTGGCGCGCGACGCGCGTGGATCCTGTGGTGGCGCTGAAAACGGAGTGAATGGCCAACGCCTCCGCGCAGTGCGCGAACCTGGCCATTGCGCCAGCGCCGGCCGCATCCGCGGCGCTCTCTCCGCGCGACAATCGGATGCGCGGCAGCGGCAAACGGCAGCACCGTCGTCAGCCGGAGGCGGCGCGCACGAGCAGCTCGAGGCGGGCCGTTTCCCGGGCGCCGTACGACGACTGGCACTCCGCGATCAGCGCTCGATAGGCGTCGCGGCGCTCCCCGGCGAGGGGGTGACAAGGCGGCCGCCGCCTCGACGCCAGCACAATCGCGCTGTCGTCGGCCCCGGTGACTTCGTCGTTTGCAAGCTTCCAGACAGTCATCGAGCGCCGCGGAGTCGCCTCCTCCGGACTAGAAGATCGCCTGCGGATACGCATCGATCGACGTCAGCGCCTCGGCATACGCAACGCCGCAGGTGGCGCCTCGATATCGCAACAGCGTCTCCCGGAGCAGCTGCGCGCCGTCGGGGTGGCCGGGCGTGAACGGCTCGTCGCGGACGAGCGCCATGAGACGCCCCAGCCATTCACTCGAGCGCGGGAACTCCGCCGTGACGTCGACGAAAGTGTTGGGCACGAAGCCGATCGTGTGGCGCGGGCCGTTGTCGGTACTGGTAGACGCGGCGCGGCACCGCATACGGCGCGAAGGGGTCGGCCAGCACCCGGTCACCCAGGCGCAGCGCCGCGCTGCAGATCGCCGACGCCGCCTCGTGGTCGGGATGCTGATCGCGCGGCCAGAGCAGGAAGGCAACGTCCGGCTTGACCTCCGCGATGACCTCCGCGACGGCGCGGATGCTGGCTTCGGTGACCTGGACCCGTCCCGACGCGTGCGACAGAAACCGGCTCTCCACGCCGTAGTCCGCCCCAATCCGCCGCGTCCCTTCGACGATCGCCGGGCCGCGCCCGCGCACCGGCTTCCAGTTGCCGTAGTCGCCAATCAGCGAGAGGACGACGACGCGGTGGCCCTTCGCCACCGCCTGGATCAGGACGCCGGAAATGCCGAACGGGCAGTCGTCGTAATGAGCGCCGAGGGCCAGAACCGTCTGCGGTGCCGTCGCTTGCGGGCCGGACGGCGCGGATGACCGCCCGACCGCCAGCGCGTCGGACCCGAGACCGGCACCAGCGACCGCCGCGGCCGCCGTGAAGAACCGTCGTCTTGGTGGGACGTGTCGCTGGCCCACTTCCGGGAAACGCCTCGCCATGATCTCCTCCCTGCGCCGGACCGATGCGGCACGCATGCCGCCGGCGTCGCATCGTAGTCGATTGTCCGGCTGAGAGCATACTTCCGGCGGCCCGCGCCGTGTGCCGGCGTCGCGGGCCAGAGGCGTCGCCGCGACCCTTCCACGGCGGCACGCCCTGCACGAGCATGGCTCCCGGCACTGGTGCGGCCGACAGCGGCACCTCGGCGGTGAAGATGCAGCCTCTCCAGGCATGTTGCGCACGTTGATTTCTCCGCCCTCGGCCCTGATGGCTCTCCTCGCGATCGAAAGACCGAGGCCCAGCCCGGACCGGTCCCGGCCGCGGTGCTCGCCAAAGGCCTGGAACGGATCGCCGGTGACATTGGCGATGGCGCCGCACTGGTCCTGCACTGCAATGTGCACGGTTTCACCGTGCCGGCAGGCGCGGACCGTCACGGCGCCGCCGGGCCGCGTGTATCCGACCACAAACTGCAGGCCGGCCCGCTCGCCTTGCAGTCCGGCCACGACCGCGATGTCGTGAAGAAACGACGTCGTCGAGACCATCTCGGGGCGGTGGTGACTCGCCGCCGTCCGGATTTCCCCGAGTGTGCTGTCGACCAGCTCGCTGATCGCCAGGAGACTGCGGCCGATGACCGCTTCGGTGCTCCCGTTCACGCTGACGGTCCCGCTCCTGATGATGTCGAAGGCGATCAACGCCGGGTTCAGGCGATTGCGAATTTCGTGGGCCATCTGGCCGACGCGCTCCAGCTCCTCGCTGGACCGCGATTCGGCGCCAATCCGGGCGTGTTCCGCAACCGCCGCCGCGATCGCCAGCTCGAGGCAGCGATTCAGCACATGGAATTCGTCCGTCGTCACCGGCGCGTGCAGTTCGAGCGCCAGTTCGGTCGCCGCCTGGCAGATGGCGCCGTAATCGTGAACGACGTAAGACACGCTGAAGCCTGCGCCAGCAACTCCCCGCCATGCCGCCGGGCGTCGGCGGCAAGGTCTGTCGGAGAAAAGGGCGTGGATGTCGATTCCCAGCGCAGGGTCTCGATCAGCTGCGTCAGAAAGACGATAGGAAGTATTAGCGGGCCCGCGCGCGCTCTACGTAACTTCAAGGCCCCTTATCGGCCGCCCCGGCACAGCGCGCACCGCATCACCTGGCGCGCACAGAAGTGTGGACAGGCCTCCCGCAGCCGGGCGGCGTCGGCCCGCGCCTCGTCCCGCTCTCTTGACGATCAAGCGTCCCAAGTTCTCGACGCCGCCTGGCCCTCATCCTCTCGAATCCATTTGCAGTTCGCGAAGGCTGGTGCATGGGGATGCTTTCCTGGGCTCTGGACACCTCAGCCGGCCCCTCAACGATCACACTCTCCACGTCTCGCGCGATGGCGATGGCTCCAGTGTCTGTGAAGCGCTCGCGTTAGAGGCCAGCCACGGGGTCGTCGCTCGCGTGTTACCCGCAACGCCGCCAGAAGCAGGGCCATTGGACGGTCATGCCCACATCGGGCATGATGGTGCCCATATTGGGTGTGAAGGGCTGTTTCAGCCCATCACGCGTGGTGATGTGATCGGGAGATCCTCTCCCGGTTTTCTTTGAGCATATTGCGGGTAGCGCCACCGGGCTAAAATAGCCCAAGACGGCGAGGGGCGGCCGACTGACCGGAAGGCACGACTAATGGTTGAAGAGCTGATCGTTTCCGATCCACGGATTCTCGGCGGCAAGGCGTGCGTACGGGGCACGCGCCTCAGCGTCGAGTTCCTGCTGGAACTCGCTGCCAGCGGGGGCACGCAGGAGCAGATTCTCGCCCAGTATCCTCAGCTCACGTCGGACGGTCTCGCCGCGGCTTTTCGATACGCGGCCGACGCGCTAAAGGGCGAGCACACCTGGGAGCTGAGAATCACGGCGTGAAGCCGCTCGACTTCACGCTTCTCTCAGACGAGAACATTGCTCCAGACGTTGTCGACGGACTCCGCGCGCGCGGCTGCGATCTGCGCTCGGCGTGGGACGAACAGCTTATTGGTCGACCTGACGTCGATGTTCTCGAACGCGCCACCAGTCAGCGTCGTGTGGTCGTCACCCACGACCTGGCTTTCGGTCGTCACGCCATCCGCGCTGGAACGTCATTTGTTGGGATCATTTACCTTCGGCCGGGACACATCTCCGCATCGTTCGTGCTTGCAGTCATCGACGCCCTGCGCGAGTCCACTGTGGAGGTTCAGCCGCCGTTCATAGTTGTCGCCGAGCGGCAACAATCCGCGGTCCGCGTGCGCGCGCGAACAGCGCCGCCGTGGTAGCACGCTCGCAGGCGCGCTTCTTCAACGGCGCGCCGACCGTGACGTAACTGTGACGTGACCCTGTCGATTCCGCGAGATCTACCGTGGTTTACGGTGCTACAGATTTCGATTACCGTTGCGAAGCCGACCACTTAACGGCGATCGCGTCACCGCAGTCGATGCGAGAGAAGGTGGATAAGAGTACGCCGGAGGGGATCTGGAATCAGGTCGTCCAGCTCCATGCGCTCGGACGATAGGAAGTATTCGCGGGGTCTGCGCGCGCCGCTCCACATGACATAAGGCCCCTTATCGGCCGTCCAGGCACAGAAGCGCGGGGCGAGAGTAGATCACACCAGTCCGGGTCTATCGAGACGCCCTGAGGAGAGCATTGACATGAGAGAGGTCGTTCGCCTCGCAGGCGCCGCCGCGCTGATCATCGCCGGCGCCATGATACCAAACGCCGCGCTCGGGCAGAATCCGACGTCCGCGCCGTACGTCGTCGGCAATCCGCTGGGCCTCCCCGTGCTGCCCGCGCCCGACGGCAAGTTCGAGCCGATGTCGCCGAACGTGAAGGTCTACGGCGCGATCTACTCGGCCGAGAGCTGCTCGTACGACGCGACCCGCGGCGTGATCGTCGTGCCGAACCGCGGCGTGCCGCAGCAGGTGGAGGGGAACAACGCGTGGGTGTCGTTCATCAACCACGACGGCTCGGTGCATACGGCGCGGTGGATCGGCGTGCAGGGTCCCGCCGAGCGGGCGGGGCTCGCGCCGCCGCTCGTGCTGAACGAGCCGTACGGCAGCGACATCGTCAACGGCATGCTGTACGTCGCCGACCGCGACGGCGGAACGCATACGGGCGAGCCGAGCGTGGCGGTGATTCGCCGCTTCGACATGCGGACTGGCCGGCCAGCGGGCGAGACCCGCGTCGAGGGCGTGCCCTGGATCAACGACATCGCCGTCGCGCACGACGGGACGATCTACGCTACCCAGACCGGCGACCTCGGCGAGAACCCGAGCGCGGCGACCTGGCAGGTGTGGAAGATCACGCCGGAGGGCAGGGCATCGGTGTTCGCGACGGGCAAGCCGCTCTACCAGCCGAACGGAATCGCCCTCGACCCGCAGGGGAACGTCGTCGTCGTGAACGTCGGCGACGCGGGCGTGCTGACCTTCTCGCCCGCCGGCGCGCTGCTGCGGACGGAGCAGTCGGCACAGTCGGGGAGCGACGGCCTCGTGATCATGCCCGACGGCACCAAGTACGTGAGCAGCGTGCGACTCGGCGGCGTCTCGCGCATCCGTCCCGGACGGCCGGCGGAGCTCATCGCGCGCAACATCCCGAGCGCGGCGTCGATGTGCTACGACGCCGGCGCGAACCAGCTGGTGATCCCGATGAACGCGAACAACGGGCTGGCGTTCGTGAAGCTCGGGGGAGGGAGGCGGCGCTGACGGGTGACGGGTCGCCGAATCCCTCCGGAAGGCCAACTGGCCGAACAACTCCATTACGCCATGCTCCTCGTCTGGCCCGCGTCGCGCTACCTCGGCGAATACACGAACGCGCTCGAGCGCGGCTGGTCGCCCGACAACCTGCGCCCCGAAGCGGCGCAGGAAGAGCTTGCGCGCATTGCCGCAGATCCCGATCGCTTCCTGGCCGAGCATGCAGCTCCGGTCTCATCCGATGGCTCTTTCCCACGGCACGCGTCTCGGACCGTATGAAATCGTCACCCGCATCGGCGGCGGCATGGGCGACGTCTACAAGGCGACCGACACGTGCGTCGGGCGCACGGTGGCGATCAAGGTGTCGCGCACATGCACCTCTACGACGTCGGCCCGAACTATCTCGTGATGGAGTGGATGGTGAGCCGGTCGAGCCGCCCGGCGACCGGGCCCGCCTGCTCGACCTCGCCTCGCAGGTCGTCGTCCACCGGATCTGATTCACCTGACGTATGTCGTGGCGAATGCGATCTCCAACCCACAAATGTACTCTGCCCCCTTATTGGCGGTGCTGGATTGCCTACCGCGCCGGGGCAAGTCTTAGCGCGGCGATGTCCTCGATCGCGTCTCGTTTTGTCGGAATGCGGATGCGCTCGCCGGCGGCGAAACGCGGCAGGAAGTTGTCGTAGAACGGCGAACGAAAATGCCCGGACTGGCCGGTGCTGATCATGAACTGCGAGCGGTCGAGGTCGGCGAGGTCGTAGACCACCTGCAGGGATGAGGTGCTCACCGACTCGGTGAAGCGGGGCGCGGCGCTGATGTCGGCGTACAGGTTCATCAGGGTATCTGGCCCACCCGGATAGTTCGACGTGCGCGAGAACATCGGCCCGAGCATCGGCAGGCCGGCGAAACCCAGGTGCGGATGCACCATGGCGGTCGCATCATCCCAGTGCCAGGATGTCGCGTCAGGTCCCAGTCCGGCTTTGAGTTTCTCTGACGCGAGGGTGAGGCTCTTCCGCAGCACTGCGTCGCAGTCGGGTGAATCGGAGCTGCCGACGGTCGCGCACCATTCTTGGCGCCGCCCGTCGAGTACCTGGAAGACAACTGACGGCAACGCCTCTCGGGAGGCGATGGGCCAGAGCTTCTCGCCCAGTTCGTCGCGCGCCAGGGTCTCGTGCAGCGCCCGCATCCAGGTCAGGAACACGGTCGGGCCAGCCGCGTCGGCGGTGAACCGGTAATCCCAGTTACGGAGCACTTCCAGCATCGCAGACTCGACGGCCGACACGTCGTCGGGCGCCCTGGCGAGAAGTTTCGGCACGGCCCAGCGCGCGGGCACCGACAGCGTATCGCGCTGCATGGCGACGAAGCTCCCGACGTCGTGTTTCGCCGTGGCATCGAGGAGCTCGTGAATGCGCAGCGTCCGGTAGGGCGCGGCCCAGAGGTCCGAGAGGTAGTAGCCGAAATCCGCGCCGACGGGCGGCTGGTTCGCGGTGACGAAACGCCCATTCACCGGCGTGACGGAGTGCGGGTTCTCGGAGTACGGCACCGGCGTCCAGTCGGAGCTGTCGCGCGGCGCGTAGTCGATGATGCGCGCCGCATCGGCCACCCGCCGCACGTAACGCCCGGCCGAGACATAGCCGACGCCGCCGTCGACGTCCGCGAGAACGAAATTCAACGACGGGCCGGAGAAGCTGGCGAGGGCGGCGATCGCCGCGCCGACATCGGGCGCGCGATTCAGGCGCAACACGGCGCCCCAGGTCAGGTCGGTCTCGAGATAATGCATGCGCACTTCGAGGTGCGCATCCGCATCGGCTGTCACCGGCAGTGTCAAGATGTCCGGGGACATGATGATCCCTTCCGGTGTCCTGCGGAAAGTCTCGCGGAAGGCTTCGCCGAAACGAATGTTGAAGACTTCCTCATGGGTCTCGAACGGCTGCCATGCGTCCGATTCGGCACGGCGGTAACGGTTGCGGTCCGCGGGATCGCCGTGGAGCAGCATGAAGTCCTGCTGGTCCACCAGCCCGTTCGTCACGCCCCAGGCGATCCGGTCCGTCCGCCCGACGGCGATCGTCGGTACGCCGGGCAGCGTGGCGCCGACCCGGTTTGCGCCGTCGATCGACAGGTGCATCAGGAACGCGAAGCTCGGCAGTGTCGACCCCAGTTGCGGGTCATTCGCCAGCAAGGGCTTGCCGGTGGTCGTGTAGTCACCCGTAACGACCCAGCTGTCCGAGTACAACTTCTCCTTGACCGGCGGCGTCGTCACGCGGCCCGGTGCACCGGTCTCGATGATCGGCCTGGGCTCGAACGGCGGCGCCTCGAGGGCTTGCGCCGCGCGTGGATCGGACGAATGCAGCGTGAACCGCCGGGAATCCAGTTCATTGCCGAAGCTCAGCAAGAGGGAATTGAGGCCGCGCAGGATCAACATGCTGTCCTGCGGCGCCCAGGGCTCGGGCCGCACGTGCAGCACCACCATTTCCGGTGGCCGCCGATACAACTCGCTTTCCAGGTACGCGTTGACGCCGTCCGCGTACGCAGCCAGCAGGGCACGGTCTTCCGCGGGCAGGCGATCGAAGTCCTCGCGCGCGGTTGCCGCGTATCGCAGGGTCCGGTTAAGGCGATCCTCGCGCAACGCCACGGCACCCATCCACTCGGCCATCCGGCCGCTCAAGGACTGCCGGCTCACCATCATCTGCCACAAGCGGTCCTGTGCGTGGACGAAGCCCTGCGCGAAAAACGCGTCGCGTTCCGACGCGGCAAAAACGTGCGGGACGCCGTTTTCATCGCGAAGGACTTCGATGGGGCTCGTGACGCCGGAAAGTTCGACGGTGCCATCCCAAACCGGAACACCTCCGCTCGCCCGGAGCAGAGTGATGGCGATGTAGCCGACGGGCACGACGATGACCAGGGCAAGGAATGCTGCGGCAGCACGCGCCACCCGCTTCAACTTGGATCGGGCCATGCTTCGCTCCTTTTGGCTTCCGCAACCGCTGGCGCACGGCCATGGACCGCGAGGCATTCTCACACAAAAGCTTCATGCAGGATCCCGACAAACGAGACCCGAGCGCCATGAAGGAGACATCGACATTACCGTCGGGGCCTGGTCCTTTTGCTTGAATCAGGCCGCTTCGCACACACGTTGTCCTGGTGGTCGACGAGGGCGCCTCGACGGTCAAGAACGACGAACGACTACGAGGTTGCCGGCGATGCGAAACGGTTCCGCCGGCAGCTGCCCGCCTCGGCCCGAGCTGGCCCTTCCACGCCGGGCCCGGGACAATCGCCGGCGTGGCGTGAGCCTTGACCATCATCACGTCAGTGCTGACGAGCCTGGAACGTCGTCGGCTGATCTCGACGATGACCATCCCCGCCAGCGCGCCAACCACGACATCAGCCGTCTCGCTCGATGGCCGCCGCATCCTCGCCGACGTCGAACAGCTGGCCAGCCCGGCCCTCGAGGGCCGCCGCACCGGCTCGCCCGGCAACCACGCTGCCCAGACCTTCATCGTCGAACGCCTGCGCACGGGGCAGGCCGCGCCGCTCTTCACCGGCGACTTCCGCCAGCCGTTCGCCTTCACCCACCACAGCATGCGCGGCCTGCTGTCGCCGTCCGGCCGCTACACCACCGACTATCCGGACGCCGCCACATCGGCGCGGTGATCCCGCGGCACGGCACGCCCGGAACGCTTCCTCGCGCTCACCGCCCACTACGACGGACTGGGCGTCAGGAACGGCCAGACCTTCCCCGGCGCCGACGACAACGCGTCGGGCGTCGCGGTGCTGCTGGCCGTGGCCCAGGCCCTGGCCGAACAGCCCCTCGGCCACTGATGCTGCTGCTGGCGTTCGACGGCGAAGAGCTCGGCCTGCGCGGCGCCGAGCACGTCGTCGCGCACCCGCCGATCGACCTGTCGCGGCTCGATTCGCTGATCAATCTCGACATGGTGGGACGTGGCGACGACAACCTGCTGGTCGCCTCCGGCACCGCTCACTATCCCTGGTTGGAAGCACCGGTCAGGCGCGCCGCGGCATCGCGCGGGATGCGCGTCGCCTTCGGCTACGACCGGCCGCTCTACAAGGCCGGACTGGTTGAGGACTGGACAGGCTCGTCGGACCAGGAGCCGTTCCACGGGGCTGGGGTGCCGTTCGTCTACCACGGCGTCGAGGACCACGCCGACTATCATCGGCCGACCGACACCGTCGACCGGATCGACGCGCGCTTCCTCGGCGAAAGTCGGAATGCTGGTGTCCGATCTGCTGCGGCAGCTCGCCGCGCTGCCGCCGCGGACGCCGTAGCCGGCCGGATGCAGCGTTTCTTTCGCCGGGTTCGTCGCTCACGGTCGGCAGGTTCGCGCCGTCTGAGCACTCGATCGAGGGCTACAAATATATGTCGTCTTTCAGCGCGTGCTGCGGCTCAGCAGGAACTCGGGTACCCGCGCGGCGGCGCAGCCAGCCCAGCACGGCCTGTATATACACAGCGACGACCGGGACTCCCAATCGCGGTGGCCTGGCAGGAGGCGTGGCGCCAGGTTCCCTTCGTTTTTCACCCACACGCTCGTGAAGCGCCGCCTGGGGAGGGCTCGTCCGTCGACCGCATACATGGTGTCGACGCCAGTCACAATCGCGGTGTCGTCTCCTCCGGACTAGAAGATCGCCTGCGGATACGCATCGATCGACGTCAGCGCCTCGGCATACGCAACGCCGCAGGTAACGCCTCGATATCGCACCAGCGTCTCCCGGAGCAGCTGCGCGCCGTCGGGGTGGCCGGGCGTGAACGGCTCGTCGCGGACGAGCGCCATGAGACGACCCAGCCATTCACTCGAGCGCGGGAACTCCGCGGTGACGTCGATGAAGGTGTTGGGGACGAAGCCGATCGTGTGGCGCGGGCCGTTGTCATACTGGTAGATGCGGCGCGGCACCGCATACGACGCGAAGGGGTCGGCCAGCACCCGGTCACCCAGGCGCAGCGCCGCGCTGCAGATGGTGGGACGTGTCGCTGGCCCACTTCCGGGAAACGCCTCGCCATGCGCTCCTCCCTGCGCCGAACCGATGCGGCACGCATGCCGCCGGCGTCGCATCGTAGTCGATTGTCCGGCTGAGAGCATACTTCCGGGCGTGTTCCGCAACCGCCTCCGCGATCGCCACGTCGAAGTGCGCGCGCACGTCTGGCGCCCCGGTGGAGCTGATGAGCAGCCTGTCCGCTATTGCACAGCGGCCGGCGGGGGGATTGAGCCATCCTTCAGCAAGGGAGTCCCGTCAATCGGGCGGCCAGGAGTGGGCCGGCGTGGACACGCTCGGGTTCGCCGGCGGTATCGGCGAGCACGCGCCGCCGGCCGCGAAGACCATGCCGGCGGTGGCGGCATCATCGCCGGCGCGTCGTTGATGCCGTCGCCCACCTATAGCGTCCTGGCCGCAACAGTTTCCTTGCGGACGATGGCGCTCGCCAACGCGGCGCCCTGCCGGCCGCTTTTCCTCCCGCCGTGATCCATGACCTGTGATTTCACCGTCCTGCACACGTGGAGTAGCTACGAACCATGAAGACCAACCCCCTGGCGCCGAAACTGCTGCAACAGATCGACGCCTACTGGCGGGCGGCGAACTATCTGTCGGTCGGGCAGATCTATCTCTACGACAACCCGCTGCTGAAGAAGCCCCTCACCCTGGCGCACGTCAAGCCGCGCCTGCTCGGTCACTGGGGGACGACGCCGGGCTTGAACTTCGTCTATGCCCATCTGAACCGCGTCATCAAGGCGCAACGATCTGAGCGTGATCTACGTCGCCGGCCCCGGCCACGGCGGTCCGGGGATCGTCGCCAACACCTATCTGGAGGGCACCTACAGCGAGGTCTACCCGCACGTCTCGCAGGACGAAGAGGGGATGAAGCGGCTGTTCACGCAGTTCTCCTTTCCCGGCGGCATTCCGAGTCATGTCGCGCCGGAGACGCCGGGCTCGATTCACGAGGGGGGCGAGCTCGGCTACTCGCTGTCGCACGCCTACGGCGCGGCATTCGACAATCCCGGCCTGCTCGTTGCGTGTGTCGTCGGCGACGGCGAAGCCGAAACCGGCCCGCTCGCGACCAGCTGGCACTCGAACAAGTTCCTCAATCCGGTCCGCGACGGCGCCGTGCTGCCGATTCTGCATCTGAACGGGTACAAGATCGCCGGACCGACGGTGCTGGCGCGGATCCCCCACGGCGAACTCGACGCGCTCTTCCGCGGCTACGGCTACAGGCCGTATGTCGTCGAGGGGGATGACCCGATGGCCATGCACCAGCTGATGGCCGCGACGCTCGACACGGCGATCGCCGAGATCCAGCGGCATCCAGCGCGACGCCCGCACGAAGGGGTTCCAGGGGCGCCCGCTCTGGCCGATGATCATCCTGCGCTCGCCCAAGGGCTGGACCGGCCCGAAGGTGGTCGACGGGAAGCCGACCGAGGGCACGTTCCGCTCGCACCAGGTGCCGATGGGCAACATGAGCCGGCCGGGGCACGTCAGGATCCTGGAGCGGTGGCTGAAAAGCTATCGTCCACAGGAACTGTTCGACAAGACCGGCCGGCTGATCCCCGAGCTTGCCGCCCTGGCGCCAAGCGGGGAACGGCGGATGAGCGCCAACCCGCACGCCAACGGCGGCCTGCTGCTGCGCGACCTGCGGCTGCCGGACTTTCGCGCCTATGCCGTCGCGGTGCCGCAGCCGGGCGCGGTCGACGCCGAGGCGACGCGCGTCCAGGGCCAGTTCATCCGCGACGTGATCACGAAGAACGCGGACAATTTCCGGGTCTTCAGCCCTGACGAGACGGCGTCGAACCGCTGGAATGCGGTGTTCGAGGTGACCGACCGGTGTTCCACCGCCGAGATCCTGCCGGGCGACGACCACGTCGCGCCCGACGGCCGCGTCATGGAGATGCTTAGCGAGCACCAATGCGAAGGCTGGCTCGAAGGCTACCTGCTCACCGGCCGCCACGGCTTCTTCTCGTGCTACGAGGCCTTCATCCACATCATCGATTCGATGTTCAACCAGCACGCCAAGTGGTTGAAGGTCTGCAACCGGATTCCCTGGCGGCGGCCGATCGCGTCGCTCAACTACCTGCTGACGTCTCACGTCTGGCGGCAGGACCACAACGGCTTCAGCCACCAGGACCCGGGCTTCATCGACGTCGTCGCCAACAAGAACGCGGACGTGATCCGTGTCTACCTGCCGCCCGACGCCAATACGCTGCTGACCGTGACCGACCATTGCCTGCGCAGCCGCGACTACGTCAACGTCGTCGTCGCCGGCAAGCAGCCGTCGCCGCAGTGGCTGACCATGGACGAGGCGATCACGCACTGCACCGCCGGCCTCGGCATCTGGCCGTGGGCCAGCAACGATCAGGGGGGCGAGCCGGATGTCGTGATGGCCTGCTGCGGCGACGTGCCGACGCTCGAGACCCTGGCCGCGGTCCAGCTGCTGCGGACCTATTTCCCCGACCTCAAGGTACGCGTCATCAATGTCGTCAATCTGATGAAGCTGCAGCCCCACAGCGAGCATCCGCACGGGCTGAGCGACAAGGAATTCGACGTCCTGTTCACGACCGACAAGCCGATCATCTTTGCTTTTCACGGCTACCCGCTGCTGATTCACCGGCTGACGTACCGGCGCACCAACCACCACAACCTGCACGTGCGCGGCTTCAAGGAGCAGGGCACGACGACGACCCCGTTCGACATGGTCGTGCTCAACGACCTCGATCGGTTCCATCTCGTCTCCGATGTCATCGATCGGGTGCCGGCGCTTGGCGCGCGCGCCGCCTACGCCCAGCAGGATATTCGCGACAAGCTGCTCGAGCACAAGCGCTACATCGACAAGCACGGCGAGGATCTTCCGGAGATCCGGAACTGGCGGTGGCGTCCGGTCGAGGCGCGGAGCTCATCGCCGCGAAAGAACAGATCTCGTCGGAAATGACGCCAGCGGCCGCGGTCACAGTGCCTGTCGCTTCTCCCGCGTGACCGGCGGCCCTCGCGCGACTTCTGGACCACCGAGACGATCAGGACGCTGGCGATGCCGAGCGCGACCGTCACGACCACGAAGAACTGGATCATCGGCTATGACGGGCGAAGACACCGTCCAACACGAGAGCATGGACGTGCACATTCAGAATTGAGGGCCCCGCCGAACCGCTCGCCACGCCGCTGGCGCCGTCGTGATTCCGCACGACCTCCAGATTCGAACAGCCGCGGACGACCTGATGCCGATGTGGACCGCGACGAACGGCGAGGAATGGACGGATCGGATCGCGTTCCTGCCGATCTGTGCGGTTGATGTCGCCTCGGATTTGCGCGCGCGAGAAGCGCGCGGGATTTGAGCTGCGGCGATGTTCATCGCCTACGGGATGCGTCTGTTCACATCGCGCGATGCGGGGCGCACCGGCGCGTGCGATTCAGGAGCTGGCCGGGCGCCAGGATCTGATCACGACGCAAGGGTACATGCTTTCGAGTCCCGCGGCGATCGAGGATGCGATCCGGTTGTGGAGTCGACAGGGTCCGGCTGACCGCCTACGCCAAAGCGACGGCAGCGAAGGACCCGGACACGGCGTCAGGGAAACGCGTGGAGAAATGTCGGAGACGACGAATGCCGTGTTCGCCATCTCCAAATCCTGGTGTCACTGTAAATGGCGGGGTCGACGGGACTCGAACCCGCGGCCTCCGGCGTGACAGGCCGGCGTTCTAACCAACTGAACTACGACCCCGCAAGGGTGTTGCTGTCCTGGTGGGCGGTACAGGACTCGAACCTGTGACAGCCGGCGTGTAAAGCCGGTGCTCTACCAACTGAGCTAACCGCCCTACGCCCTTCCGGGCTCGCCGACCGTCCAGCAAACCCTGATTATAGCCACGAACCCAGGCTGGGGCAAGCGAGCCGCTTCAGAACAGCCGCGCCTTCCACGCCAGCACGCCGAGCGCGACCAGCAGCCCGGCGACCGCGCGGTACTCCCGGTTCCGTATCGCCCGCGCGACGCTGAAGCGGCGCCCGGCGGCCGGCCCTCTACCGGCCGGTACTCCGGATAGGCGGCGCCGAACTTCTCCGTCAGATGGGCCTCCTCGGTCCTGATCGCCGCGGTAATCGTGACCGCCAGGTATGCCACCGCCAGCAGTGCGACGATCAGGCTGTGCGAGGCGACACCAAGCCCGATGCCGATCAGCGTCGAGCCCGCGTAAAGCGGATGACGCGTGTAGGCATACGGACCGGACGACGTCACCTCCCGGCCCTTCTCGAGATGACCCGCCGCCCAGACCCGCACGGCTTCACCGGCGACCGCGACGATGCCGCCAGCGAGCATGCTGGCGCGGGTCGGACGGGCCAGCCACAGCGCTGCGATCCGCGCAGACGAACCCCAGCGGCACCCGAAGCCTGGCGATCGTCTGTTCAGCAGCCGTCATGATTCGAGGCGCCGCCTGATCGCCGCCGTCACCTCGGATGCGGGCAGCCCTCCGAGGCACCAGTCGCGTGCGATGGCAGCGCCGCTGATAATGGCAGCCGCACTGGTCGAAGCGCGACGCCACGGCGTCGGCCGGCGAGCACGGCCCGTTCCGTTCCGGGTCGGTCGGCCCGAAGATCGACACAGTCCGGCGTCCCGCGGCCGCGGCGATATGCAGCGGACCGGTGTCGCCCGACACGACCAGCGCCGCCGCTCGCGACAGCGCGAGGACATCGGCCACTGTCGTCGGCGGCGCCAGCGCGGCCTTGCCTCCGGACGCCTCGACGACCGCCGCGGCCGCGGCGGTCTCGCCAGGCCCCCACAGCACGAACGAGCGAAGCCCCTCGACGTCGCGCAGGTAGGCCGCGACCTCGCCGTAGCCGGACGCGGGCCACCGCTTGTTGGGCCAGGCGGCCCCCGGATTGATGCAGCGCGAACGGCCGATCGTCCGCCCGCACCGCCGCGCACCGCATCGAGCGCCGCGGACGGCGTCTGCTCAGCGGAAACGACACCTCGGCCGTCTCGATGCCGAGCGTCCGCAGCAGCCGCAGGTTGCGTGCAATCACGTGCGTCGCCGGCCGGCTCGGGGCCGGTCGTCTGGCACATCGGTGTAGAAGAGCCGCGCGGCCCCTCGCGCAAGCGCCAGCTCGAGAAGCCGGCCACCCGCGCCGCCCCCGAGGCCCGCGCCAGCACCGCCGACTTCATCAGTCCCTGGAGGTCGAGCGCCACGTCGTAGCGCTCCCGCCGCAGGCGCGCCGATGGCGTCCAGCCATCCGCCGGCGCTGCGCCCTTCCAGCGGAATCGACGCGATCGACGCAGGCCACGAGCTCGAGCATCGCGCGGTGCCTCGCGTCGACCAGCCAGTCGATGCGCGCGTCCGGGATACGCCGCCCGGATCGCCGCCGCCGCCGGCACCGCATGGACGATGTCGCCGAGCGCGCCGAGCCGCACGATCAGGATGTTCATCCGCGGATGCGCGCGAGCAGATCGCGCGTCGAATGATCCTTGGGATCGCCGACGATGGCGATGCGGCCGCCGTAGGCGCGCACCGTGTCGCGCTCGGGCACGGTCTCGACGGTGTAATCGGTGCCCTTGCAGTGCACGTCGGGCCGGAGCAGCGTCAGCAGCGGCGTCGACGGTCGGCTCGCGAAAGATCGTCACGTAGTCGACGCCGCGCAGCGCGGCCACCAGCTCGGCGCGGTCCGGCGCCCGCAGCATCGGCCGGCCCGGCCCCTTCGCGCCGGCCGCGCGCATCGTCGTTGACCGCGACGATCAGCCGATCGGCCTCGGCGGCCGCGGCCTGCAGGTAGCGGACGTGGCCGACGTGCAGCAGGTCGAAGCAGCCGTTCGCGAACGCGATCGTCCGGCCTGCGCGCCCGCTCGGCCGCGACCAGCGCGCGCCAGCCGCTCCCGGGTCAGCGACCTTGACTCAGTCAAGCGTCGGTGACGCCACCGGCCTGCCGCAGTTCGTCGGCGCTGACCGTCGCGGTGCCCCGCTTCATCACCACCATGCCGCCGGCATAGTTGGCCAGGTGCGCGGCTTCGACGAAGGTCGCGCCGGCGGCCAGCGCCAGCGTCATCGTCGCGATCACGGTGTCGCCGGCGCCGGTGACGTCGGCGATCTGGTCCGAGCCCGAAGATCGGGATGTGCACGGTCGGCCGCTCCGGCTCGAACAGCGCCATGCCGCGGCTGCCGCGGGTGATCAGCACCGCCGCAGCCGCGTCCGCGCAGCAGCTCGCGGCCGGCCTTCTCGAGCACCCGCGGGTTGTCGCCGATCGTGACGCCGAGCAGCTGCTCGACCTCCGACTCGTTCGGCGTGCAGGTCGTCATGCCCCGGAACTTGAGCAGCGCGTAGCGCGAGTCGACCAGACGGGCGCGGCGGCCGGGCCGCGGCGGCGCAGCGCTGCGCTGCGCCTGCGCGACCAGCGCCGGCGTGACCAGCCCGGTGCCGTAGTCCGAGACCAGCAGCGCGTCGCAGCGTCGGCGCTGCCGCCGCCAGCCGGGCGCCGACGCGCGGCGCGATCGGCGTCCGCCAGCTCCGAGCCGCACCGCGCGATCGATGCGCACGACCTGCTGCTTGGCCGAGTGCATCGCCGCCGGCGAGGATGCGCGTCTTGGTCGGCGTCCGGTAGTCGCGCGGCCGGACGACGCCGCGGACGTCGACGCGGCCGCGCAGCGCCTCGAGCAGCCGCTGGCCCGGTGTCGTCCGCGCCGGCCACGCCGACGACCGACGGCCGTGCCGCCGAGCGCGGCGACGTTGTTGGCGGCATTGCCGGCGCCGCCGGCAACGATCTCGGTCGAGTCGTAGTTGAGGATCAGGACCGGCGCCTCGCGCGACACGCGCGCGATCTGCGCCGTAGATGAACTCGTCGGCGATGAGGTCGCCGAAGACGAGCGTCCGGACGCCGGCAAAGGCGTCGATGAGCGCCGTGAGGCGGGCCGGCGTGATCGGCGTGCTCGGGTGCGGCATCATCTCGCGTGGCGCAGAATCCACGACGCCGCTTCAATCACGTTCTCGACGACGGCGGCGGGCTGTAGCCCCGGTTTGCGGGGCGGCCTCCTCGGTGCGGCCGTAGCCGGTGCGGACCAGCACGCCGCTTGCCCCGACGCGCTGCCCCGCCTCGAGGTCGTGCCAGCGATCGCCGACGACGAACGAACGCGGCGAGGTCGAGGCCGAGCTCGCCGGCGGCGCGCGTGAACATGCCGGCCGCGGCTTGCGGCAGTCGCAATCCTGGCGCAGCGCCGCGACGCTCGCCTCCGGATGGTGCGGGCAGTAGTAGAAGCCGTCGACCCGGGCGCCGCCCGCCGCCAGCCGATCGGCGATGTGCTGCGTGCGCCTCGGCGACGAACGCCTCTTCGAACGATGCCGCGGGCGACCCCCGACTGGTTGGTGACGATGACGACGGCGAGCCCGGCGCGGTTGAGCAGCCGGACCGCGTCGACGCTGTACGGGAAAGAAGACCAGCCGCTCGAGCCGATCGAGGTAGCCTGCTTCTTCGATCAGCGTGCCGTCGCGGTCGAGGAACACGGCCGGTCTGTGGTTCATGGTGTCTCCGCCCGTTGACTGATCGCGTCCAGCCGCGCCGCCACCCGCTCGAACACCGCGGCGGCGGTGATCCCCGTCATGCAGCGATGGTCGATCGGGCAATCGCGCAGCATGCAGGGGCGGCAGAAGACCTCGTGACGAGCACGTCGTGTCCGTCCGAGCGGCGCGGTCACGCGTTCGTCGGTCGGCCCGAAGATCGCGGTGACCGGCACGCCGACCGCCGCGGCCAGGTGCATCGCGCCCGAGTCGTTCGACGACAAACGCGCGCGCAGCGCGCCAGCACGCCGGCCAGCAGCCGCAGATCGGTGCGTCCGACCAGATCGACGATCCGCACGCCCCGGCGGCAGCGCCGATTCTATCTCACGCGCCGCGTCGCGATCCCCGGCGGCGCCGACGAGCACGCACGTGGCGCCGCGCTCGGCCGCCAGGCGCGCGATGACCTCCGCGACCCGCGACGGCGGCCAGCGCTTGGCATGGCCGTAGGCGGCGCCGGGCGCGAAGCCGACCAGCGGCGACCGCGACGCGCCGTGCGGCCGCGAGCAGCGTCGTCGGCGCGCGCGCCGGGTCTCGGCGCGGACCGTGATCCGCGGCGACCCGGATCGGCACGTCGAAGCCCAGGCCCCGCACCAGACTGGCGGTAGTACTCGGCCTGGTGGACGCGGGCGCGCGGCCGCGGCATCGCCGCGCGTCAGCAGCCAGCCCCGGAAGCTGCCGCGCGTAGCCCCAGCGCTCGCGCGATCCCCGCCTGCCGCGCGACCCAGCGCGGCGCGAAACGAATTGGGCAGCAGCAGCGCCGCGTCGAAGCTGCCCGCCGCGCAGCGCGGCCGACTCCGTGCGCCGGCGTCGACTCGCAGGATCGCATCCGGCGACGACAGCGGTGTCCTCGACGAACATTGGCGCGACCGACGGCGCCGCCGCGACCGTGAGGTGCGCGGCCGGAAACGCCGCGCGCATCGCCGCCATCGCCGGCAGCGCCATGACGGCGTCGCCGAGCCAGTTGGGGGCGCGAATCACGATTCGCGCCGGCGGCGCGGGGGCAGGTTCAGGAATCAACGCCTGCCTCGGTCTACCCGCGCTGCTCGTCGCCGCGGCGCTCGGGAACATGCCGGCGTACCGCCGCCCCCGCCGGCCGACGTCGCGCCAGCGCCGGTGCATCCACAGCCACAGCTCGGGATAGCGCCGCACGTACATCTCGAGCACGTCGGTGCAGCGCTGGGTGAACTCGCGGATCGCGTCGGGGTCGTCCGCGGCGGCGGCTCGACCGGATGCTCGTAGACCATGCGGAAGCGGCCGCCGGGCAGCGGCAGCGCGAACACCGGCACGACCGGCGCCCCGGTGCGCAGCGCCAGCGCCGCCAGCGCCGACGTCGTCGCCGCCGGGCGATTGAAGAAGTCCACGTAGACCGCGTCCGCGGCTGGATGTGCTGATCGATGAGGACGGCGACCGCCTGGTTGGCCGCGAGCGCGCGCAGCACCCGCCGGATCGCGCCGCGGCGGTAGATGACGAGTTGCCGGTCGAGCGTCGCGGACCGATTCGAGCAGGTCGGTGCAGCAGCGGATTGTCGAGCGGCCGGGCGAGCACGGCCATCGGCTGCAGCGCGAGCGCGTGGACCAGCGCGTTGATCTCCCAGAAGCCGAAGTGCCCGGTGAAGAGCAGCACGCCGCGGCCGTGCGCGTGCGCCGGCGTCGACCCGCTCCTCGCCCTCGAACTCGACGCGGGCCAGCATCTCCTCGGGCGACATCGTGCTGAACTTGAGCAGCCCGCGAGCAGCCGGCCGAAGTGCGCGAACATCTCGCGCGCGATGGCGCGGCGCTCCGCCTCGCTGCGCAGCGGAAAGGCGGCGCGCAGGTTCCGCACCGCCAGCCGGCGGTGCGCCGCGATCGAGAGCGTAGAAGGCCAGGCCGAGCACCGTGCCGGCCCCGAGCACGGTCCCGCATCGGGCAGCACCCGCACCGCGGCGACGACCGCCCGCACGGCGGCGTATTCGAGCCGGTGCCGCGCGACGGGCCGCGGCGTGGCGATCGGCGCGCGAGGGAGAGGCTCAGCCTGCAATCGTGTCACGGGCCGCGGCCAGCGACGCCGGCAAGCCAGCTGCCGGAATCCGGGCAGCGGCTCCGGCTCCATTGTAAGCGGCGCCGCACACGACCGGCATCCGAAACGGCCGGTACGGCAGCAGCCGCACGAAATCCTTCTCGGTCGTCACGACGCCCGCGCCGCCGGCCGCGCGCCGCCTGCGCAATCCGACGTCGACGTCCCGCCGCGCATAGGGATGGTGATCGCGGAAGGCGACGGTCGCGGCGAGCGTGCCAGCCCGCTGCCGGAGATCGTCGAAGAAGCGCGCCGGGCCGGCAATGCCGGCCACAGCCAGCACGGGCGACGTCGGCGGCGAGGCCGGCCTCGGCCAGCCCGACGCAGCGGCCCCAGCGCTGCGCCTGACGCCGGAACAGCGGCATGTCGTGCGCCGGCCAGCATCCGATCCAGACGTCGGGATCGGCGGCGACAGCATCGCGTCGGCGGCCACGCAGCGCATCGAGCGGCTCGCGCAGCCGGCCCGACGGCAGCGTCACCGGCCTGGCGACATCGTCCCGGCCGACGAGCAGCAGGTCGACGTCGCGCTCCAGCTGCAGGTGCTGAAACCCGTCGTCCAGCAGGTGGACGGTGACGCCGAAGCTGATGCTCGGCCAGGCGCCCGGCCAGATAGCGGTCGGCGCAGACCAGCACGCGGCACGCCGGGCAGCTGCCGCGCCAGCATCAGCGGCTCGTCGCCGGCTCGCGCCAGGTCGGCGCCGGATCCCGCCGGCGTCGCGACACGACGACGACGCCGTCGGCGGGGCGCGGTCCGGCGCGTAGCCGCGGCTGAGGATCGCGGGGCGCTCCCCGCGCCGCAGCAGCAGGCGGGCCAGATGCGGCGACCACCGGCGTCTTGCCGCGGCCGCCGACCGCCAGGTTGCCGACGCTGATGACCGGACGGCGGAGGCGGCGGCGGAGGTCGGGGCGGCGCGGCGTAGCGTTCGCGGCGGCGGCGCGCCACGGCGGCGTACAGCGCGCTCAAGCACAGGACGTGCCTCGCACCGGCGTCGAGATCCGTGCGGACCACGGACAGGACGACGCACGCCGGATCGGCTCGCGCGGCAGGAGCTCGGCGAGCGACCGCCAGGCTTCGGTCGCGGGCGCCGCGGTTGGCCTCGACCAGCGCGCGCGCCGCCGGCGCCGAGGCTGGCGCGGCGGACCGGATCGCCGAGCAGCTCGAGCAGCGCCGGTCTCGAGCTCGCGCTCGTTCGTGACCTGGACGGCGGCGCCGTTGTCGAGAAAGGTCCGCGCGATCTCGGCGAAGTTCTGCATGTGCGGGCCGAAGACGATCGGCTTGCCGAACACCGCCGGCTCGAGGATGTTGTGGCCGCCAGCATCGACGAGGCTGCCGCCGACGAACACCACCGTCGCCATCTGATAGAGCTGCGCCAGCTCGCCGATGGTGTCGAGGACGACGACGTCGCGCGCGCGGCTCGGCGTCGACGCGCAGCTCGGTGCGGCGGACGACGTGTCAGCCCGGCCGCGCGCGCCAGCCGCTCGGCCTCGTCGAAGCGCTCGGGCTTGCGCGGCGCGATGATCAGCAGCGCGTCGGGCATCGTCGCCCTGATGCGCTGGAAGGCCTCGAGCACCGGCTCCTCCTCGCCCTTGCATCGTGCTGCCGGCGATGATCACCGGCCGGTCCGCGGCTGATGCGGAAGTAGCGCAGCACGCGGTTGCGGCCGCGGTCGGCCGAGGCGCGACGGCGCCGGCGGCACGTCGAGCGAATCGAACTTGAGGCTGCCGGTGACCGCGACCCGCGCCGGGTCGGCGCCGAGGTCGATGATGCGCCGCGCCGACTCGTCGCTCTGCATGCAGAAGCGATCGACGTCGCGCGAGCACGCGGCGGAAGAGCGGCCGGACCAGCCGGTAGCGCGGGATACGAGCGGGCCGAGATCCGGCCGTTGACCATCACCGTCTTGACGCCGCGCGCGCGGCAGGCGCGCAGCAGGTTCGGCCAGATCTCGGTCTCCATCATCATGAAGAGCCGCGGCTTGCACCAGCCGCAGCGTGCGCCGACGATGAACGCCGAGTCGAACGGGAAAGTAGAAGACCTCGTCGACGTCCTGCAGATTGCTTGCGCGGCGATCTGCTGGCCGGTCATCGTCGTGGTCGAGAGGAAGAGCCGCAGCCGCGGGTAGCGCTCGCGCAGCTCCGGCAGCAGCGCCCGCGCGGTCAGCACTTCGCCGACCGACACGGCGTGAATCCAGATCGACTCGTCGCCGTCGAGGTTGAAGGACACGCGGCAGATAGCCCGAGGCGCTGCGCGCAGGCTGCCGACGTACTTCCGGTAGCGCACCGCCTGGTAGACGCAGGTACGGCGACATCACGGCGCAGAACGCCGACGATGAGGACGCTGTAGGCGGGTACATGCGGCGGTACAGTGCCACGGGATGCCGGTTCAGGGCCACGGAGTACTAGTCCGTCGGTTTGACCGCGGCGCAAGCCGTTCATTAGAATCGACGCGTTTCGCAGGTCACTCGGGAGGAGTCTGCAGATGGCAGTGAAAGTCGGGATCAACGGGTTCGGCCGCATCGGCCGCAACATCATGCGGGCGGCGATGGGCGACAAGAACATCGACTTCGTCGCGGTCAACGATCTGACCAACGCCGACACGCTCGCGCACCTGCTCAAGTACGACTCGGTCCTCGGCAACCTCAAGGCCGAGATCGCGGCCAAGGGCGATCGCATCACCGTCGACGGCGACGAGTTCCAGGTGCTGTCGATGCAAGGACCCGGCGCAGCTGCCGTGGAAGGACCTCGGCGTCGACGTCGTGTTCGAGTCGACCGGCTCTTCACCAACCGCGACGATGCGGCCAAGCACATCACCGCCGGGGCGAAGAAGGTGGTGATCACCGCGCCGGCGAAGAAGCCGGACATCACCGTCGTGCTCGGCGTCAACGACGACAAGTACGACCCGGCCAAGCACCACATCATCTCGAACGCGTCGTGCACGACCAACTGCCTGGCGCCGGTCGCCAAGGTGCTGCACGAGCGTTCGGCATCCGCAAGGGCTGGATGACGACCGTCCACTCCTACACCAACGACCAGCAGCTGCTCGACCTGCCGCACAAGGACCTGCGCCGCGCGCGCGCCGCGGCGCTGTCGATGATCCCGACCACCACCGGCGCGGCGTCGGCGGTCGGCGAAGTGCTGCCGGAGCTGAAGGGCAAGCTCGACGGCATCGCGATGCGCGTGCCGACGCCGAACGTCTCGGTCGTCGACCTCGCGGCGCTGCGTCGACAAGAAGACCATCGGCCGAGGAAGTGAACGCGGCGTTCAAGGCGGCGGCGGACGGCCCGCTCAAGGGCATCCTCGCAGTACATCGACCGAGGAGCTGGTCTCGATCGACTTCCGCGGCAACCCGCACTCGTCGATCCTCGACGCGCCGTACACCAAGGTGATGGACGGCGACTTCGTCAAGGTGCTGTCGTGGTACGACAACGAGTGGGGCTACTCGAACCGCTGCGTCGACCTGCTGCGCTTCCTCGTGAAGAAGGGGCTGTAGCGTGGCAGCGCGCGCCGATCAAGGACCTCGACCTGCGCGGGCAAGACGGCGTCTTCCTCCGCGTCGACTTCAACGTGCCGATCAAGAACGGCACGATCGGCGACGACACGCGGATCCGGTCGTCGCTGCCGACGATCCGCTACGCGCTCGAGCAGGGCGCGACGGTCATCCTGGCGTCGCACCTCGGGCGGCCGAAGGGCAAGCCGAATCCCGGAGTTCACGCTGCGGCCGGTGGCGGCGCGGCTCGCCGAGCTGCTCGGCACGGCCGGTCGAGTTCGCCGACGACTGCGTCGGCGACCGGCGGCGCGGCGGCGATCGAGCAGCGCCGGGCGCGGGCGGCGTCGTGCTGCTCGAGAACCTGCGCTTCCACGCCGAGGAAGAGAAGAACGATCCGGCGTTCGCGAAGCAGCTGGCCGCGCTGGCCGACGTCTACGTCAACGACGCGTTCGGCTCGGCGCATCGCGCGCACGCCTCGACCGAGGGCATCGTGCACGCAGATCAAGGACGGCGGCCGCCGGCCTGCTGATGGAGCACGAGCTCGAGCTACCTCGGGCAAGGTGCTCGAAGCGCCGGAGCGGCCGTTCGTCGCCATCCTCGGCGGCGCCAAGGTGTCGGACAAGATCGAGGTGATCGAGAACCTGCTGCCGCAGGTCGATCGCGCTGCTGATTGGCGGCGCGATGGCCTACACGTTCTTCAAGGCGCGCGGGCATGCCGGTCGGCAAGTCGCTGGTCGAGGACGACCTGCTCGACGCCGCACGGCGATGTCGAGCGCCAGGCCGCGGCGAGCGCGGCTGCGGCTCGAGCTGCCGGTCGATCACGTCGTGGCGCCGAAGCTCGAAGCGGGCGCGCCGGCGGAGACGCTGACGGTCGGCGACGCGGCGATCGGCGACCGGATGGGGCTCGACATCGGCCCGACGACGATCGCCGCCTACGCGCGAGATCATCGCCGGCGCCAAGACGGTGATCTGGAACGGCCCGATGGGCGTGTTCGAGATCGACGCGTTCGCCGACGGCACCATCGCCGTGGCGAAGGCGGTGGCCGACGTCGACGGGCACGACGATCATCGGCGGCGGCGACTCGATCGCGGCGGTCGCGAAGGCCGGGCGTCGCCGACCGGATCACGCACATCTCCACCGGCGGCGGCGCGTCGCTCGAGTTCCTCGGCGGCCGCACGCTGCCGGGCGTCGCCGCGCTCGGCTAACCAGAGCGGAGAGACATCATGCGCATGCCATTCATCGCCGGCAACTGGAAGATGTTCAAGACCGTCCACGAGGCGGTCGTCTTCGCCAAGGAGTTCCGCAGCCTGGTCAAGGACGTGACCGACGTCGAGATCGTGCGTGGCGCCGCCGTTCACGGCGCTGCACGCGGTCGCCGAAGCGGTCGCGGAGCTCGCAACGATCGGCGGTCGCCGGCGCAGAACCTGCACTGGGAGCGCGAAGGGGCGTTCACCGGCGAGGTCAGCGCCGGCATGCTCAAGGAGGCGGGGGCCGAGTACGTGATCATCGGCCACTCGGAGCGGCGGCGGCTGTTCGGCGAGACCGACGAGACCGTGAACCGCAAGCTGGTCGCGGCGCTGGCGGCCGAGCTGACGCCGATCGTCTGCATCGGCGAGACGCTCGAGGAGCGCGAGGCCGAACGAGACGCTCGCCGTGCTCGACCGCCAGATCAAGGACGGGCTCGACGGCCTGACCGGCGATCAGGTCGGCGTCGCTGGTCATCGCCTACGAGCCGGTCTGGGCGATCGGCACCGGCCGGAACGCCACGCCGGCGCAGGCCGGCGAGGCGCACGCGCACATCCGCGGCGCGGCTCCGGCAGTGGTTCGGCGGCGCCGCCGCCGACCACTGCCACGTCATCTACGGCGGCAGCGTGAAGCCGGACAACATCCACGAGCTGATCCAGCTCCCGGACGTGGACGGCGCGCTGGTCGGCGGGGCCAGCCTCGACGTCCGGGCGTTCTTCGGATATCGTGGCGCGGAGCCGTCAGGGCGCGGTATAATCGGCCGTTATGCTCTACTACCTGCTCGCCGTGTTCTACGTCGTCGCCTGCCTGCTGCTGCTGCTGGTCGTCCTGCTGCAGCAGGGCAAGGGCGGCGACATGGCGAGCGCGTTCGGCGGCGGCGGCAGCCAGACGGCGTTCGGCGCCCGCGCCGGCGCGACCGTGCTGACCAAGGCGACCGCGATTCTCGGTGTGCTCTTCATGCTGGGCGCCATCGTCGCTCGGGATCATGGGCCAGCGCGGCCCCGGCTCGCTGATGCGCGGCCTCGGCAGCCCCGGCCGCCGCGTCACCGGCCCGCGGCGGCCCCGGTCGACCGCGCCGGCGCCCGCGGCGACGACGCCGTCCGAACCGGCTCCGACCGCGTACGCCGGACGCAGCCGAAGAAGTAGTCGTTCTCACCCTCGCGAAAGTGGCGGAACTGGCAGACGCACCAGCTTGAGGGGCTGGCGGTAGCAATACCGTGGGGGTTCGAGTCCCCCCTTTCGCACCAATATTGAATCGGCGGGGACCCCTGCACCCCGCC
The DNA here is from genome assembly GCA_963750475.1 of uncultured Acidobacteriota bacterium. Classification (GTDB taxonomy): domain Bacteria; phylum Acidobacteriota; class Vicinamibacteria; order Vicinamibacterales; family 2-12-FULL-66-21; genus JALZOC01. Next base: position 1,663,074 of record CAVVQQ010000002.1, on the reverse strand, counting down.
TGGCGGCCTTCATTACGCTCGCGCTCCATTCCGGCCGCGATTGAATCGGCGGGGACCCCTGCACCCCGCCTGGCGGCCTTCATTACGCTCGCGCTCCATTCCGGCCGCGATTGAATCGGCGGGGACCCCTGCTTGCCCGCCGAAGCCTTGGCGCAGGCGGCTTGCCCGCCGAGGCCTTGGCGCAGGCGGGCACCCCGCCTGCCTGTCGCGCCGAAGCCTTAGCGGAGGCCGGGGCGGCCTTCATTACGCTCGCGCTCCATTCCGGCCGCGATTGAATCGGCGGGGGCTTCTGCTTGGCGCGCCGAAGCCTTGGCGTAGGCGGCCTGTCCGCCGTAGCCTGACGAAGAGCGGCTTCCCACCCCCCCGCCCCCCGCAGTTCACAGCGCCCTATTCACTACAGGAACTTCCCTCTTCCATAGTTCGTCTATGCAAAGAGAAGCAGATGAAAGCCAGGACGAACAGCAAAAACGAGCTGCTGCCGGGCACGCTCGAGATGTTGATTCTGAAGACGCTCTCGATCGCGTCGATGCACGGCTACGGCATCGCGCAGCACCTCCAGATGCTGTCGGCGGACGTGCTGACGATCGAAGAAGGCTCGCTCTATCCGGCGCTGCAGCGGATGCTCGTCAAGGGCTGGGTGCTGGCCGAGTGGAAGATGTCGGCGAACAACCGGCGCGCGCGGTTCTACACGCTCACGACGGCCGGGAAGCAGCAGCTCGGCGTCGAGGAATCGCGATTCTCCCAGATGTTCGGCGCCATCATGCGCGTGATGAAGACGACGTAGCGCGCCTCTGACGGACCGCCAGTCCCCTCCCGATGTCAGGGCGGACGAGCGGTAGCGATAAACAACGTAGGGTCCTGACGCTCTGGAGGGTGCCGTGGGTTCTCTGGTCCGACGCCTGCTGTTCCTCTTCCGGCGGAATCGGTTCGACCGCGATCTGCAAGACGAGCTGCGCTTTCACGAAGAGATGACGGCGCGCGCCCTCGCCGACGCGGATGGCCTGAGCGGTGACGAGGCGCGGATGGCGGCGCGGCGGCGAGTCGGCAATTCGCTGCGGCTGCGCGAACAGTCGCGCGAACCGTGGACCTTCCCGGCGGTCGAAACCTTCGCGCAGGACGCGCGCCACGCGCTGCGGCTGCTGCGCCGCGATCCGGGGTTCACCGTCACGGCCCTCGCCACCCTCGCGCTCGGCATCGGTCTCAATACCGCGATTTTCTCCGTCGCCTACGGCGTGCTGTGGCGTCCGCTGCCGTATCACGACCCCGATCGCCTCGTCATCCTCTCGTCGGCGCAGGAGACCGCGACGGGACTCAAGAACTTCTCGACCTGGGCGCCGCTGTCGTACGCCGGGCTGCGCCAGCGCGTCACCGCGCTCGACCAGCTCGCCGCCTACGCCTCGATTGATGTGCAGGTCACCGGGCGCGGCGAGCCGCGGCAGCTGCCCGCGGTCGACGTCAGCCCGAATTTCTTCGCCACGCTGGGCGTCAGCCCGGCGCGCGGCCGCGCCTTCCTCACCGGCGCCGGGGCAGCGGAAGACGACCGCAGCGTGATCGTCAGCGATCGACTGTGGCGCGCGGCCCTCGCCGCCGATCCCGCGATCGTCGGCCACGTCATCACCGTCGACGGCGCCCCCCGCACGGTGGTCGGCGTGCTCCCGTCGGACTTCAGCTTCAGGCCGGCGATCGGGAGCGGCGCGCTGCCGGAAGCCGATCTTTTTCTTCTCAATCGCTGGCCCGGCGACACCGGCGCGAGCGCGTTTCTCTTCCTGCTCGGGCGCCTGAAGCCAGCCGCGACCGCGGAGCGCGCCGAAGCGGAACTGACGGCCCTCGTGAACGATTCGTCGATCGTGCCGGCCGGCGCACTCGGGCCGGAGGGCGCCCTCGCGCCAACCGGCCGCCGGGTGGCGCGCGCGGTCGGCCTGCAGGAGTACGGCACCAGGTCGGTGCGCACGCTGCTGCTGATTCTGCTCGGCGCGGTGTCGGTGGTGCTGCTGATTGCCTGCCTCAACGTCGCCAACCTGCAGCTGGCGCGGCTCTCGGCGCGCCGCGGCGAACTGTCCGTGCGCATGGCGCTCGGCGCCGGACGCCGCCGGATCGTTCGCCAGCTGCTGACCGAAGCGGTCGTACTGTCGCTGCTCGGCGCGGCGCTCGGCATAATGCTCGCGCAGGTCGCGATCGGCCTGACGCTGCCGCTGGTGCCGCCATCAGCGCTGCCACGCCTCGGCGGCATCACGATCGACGCGCGCGTGATGGCGTTCTGCTTCGGCTTGTCGCTCGTCGCGACGCTGCTCGTCGGCCTCGTGCCGGCGCTGCGCGTCGGCGGGGCCGCCTTTGGCGAGGGGCTGGCCCTGCACGCCGGCGCCGCGCGCACGACCGGCGACCGTCAGGGCGAGCGGCTGCGGACGCTGCTCGTCGCCGGGCAGATCGCGATGACGCTCGTCCTGCTGATCGCCGCCGGCCTGCTGGTTCACAGCTTCGTCCGTCTCACCTCGGTATCGACCGGCTTCGCATCCAGCGACGGCGACGGCGTCGTCCAGACCGTCAGGGTGACGCTGCCCGAACGCCTCGCCGGCAGGCCCGAGTTCAGTCAGGCGTTCGCGCGCGGCGTGCTCGAGCGGATCCAGTATCTGCCCGGCGTGAAGTCGGCGAGCGTGATCAACTCGGCGCCGTTCGGCATGATGTTCATCCAGAGCGACTTCGCCATCGAGGGGCAGCCGAAGCCGGCGCTGTTTGCCGGCATGCCCAAGATCGAGCCGGGGTATTTCACGACGATGGGGATTCCGCTGCGGGCCGGGCGCGACTTCGGCCCGCGCGACACCGCCGACGCGCCGAAGGTGGCGATCGTCAGCGAACGTATCGCGCGCGAATGCTGTCCCGGTGGCCCGGCCGACGCCCTCGGCCGGCGCGTCCGGCTCGGCGGACTGGGCCCCGGCGACGATGGCGGCGAGTGGCTGACGGTGGTCGGCGTCGTCGCCGACATCCGCCAGCGGGGCCTCGATCAGGACGTCAAACCGATGATCTACACGCCGTTCCAGCAGGAGCGTACTGCCCCTTTCCTGCTGCGGTTCGTGTCGTTCGTCGCCCGCACCGCCACACCGGCCAGCGTCGTCGAAGGCATCGGCGCGGAAATCCGCCGCGCCGTACCCGACCTGCCGATCGTCGGCACGCTGACGATGGACGAAGCGGTGGCGGCGTCGGTGGCGGCGCCGCGTTTCCGGACGCTGCTGCTGGGACTGTTCGCGATCGCCGCGACGCTGATCGCGACCTGCGGCATCTACGGATTGATGGCCTACGCCGTGACCCAGCGCCGCCGCGAGATCGGCGTGCGCATGGCACTCGGCGCCGAACCCGGCGATGTCCTCCGCCTCGTGCTGACACGCGCGCTTCGCATCGTCGGCGCCGGCCTGATCGTCGGCCTCGCGGGAGCCGTTGGCGTCACTCGCGTGCTGCAGCGGTTCCTGTTCGGGGTGACGCCGACCGATCCGATTGTGTTCACGATCGTCACGCTGCTGCTGATGGCGGTGGGACTGTTGGCGGCATGGCTGCCGGCGCGCCGCGCGACCAGGATCGACCCGTGCGCCGCGCTGCGCGCGGAGTAGCCGTCAACGGGAAGCAGGAAAGCGAGGAGGTCGGAATGCGCCGGGTAACGACGTGGCTGACGGCGGTCGGACTGCTCGGGGCGTCAATCGCATTTGCGTCCGCTTGCGCATCGCCACGATCGGACTGCGGCGTCCCTCCGCCGCCCCGCGCTGCAGCCGGCGGCGCGGCACCGGGCGACGTTGTCAACCTCGCTGACTGGCTGGCGGCCGGCCGCATCCGGCCGGTCAACCGCCAGGTCGAGGCAGTCGACGGTGGCGCGGCCCTGCGCGTCACGGCCGCTGCCGGCGCCGGATTGCTATGGCTCGAAGACACCGATTTCGCCGAGGGCACCATCGAGGCCGACGTCTGCGGCCGTGACGTCGATTCCGAGAGCTTCGTCGGTGTCGCCTTCCACCGGAAGGACGATAAAACCTTCGAGGCCGTGTACCTCCGGCCGTTCAACTTTCGCGCGACCGACACCACACGCCGCCAGCATGCCGTGCAGTACATGGCCGAACCCGACTATGACTTCTCGCAGTTACGACAGAAGTTTCCGGAGGAGTTCGAGCACGCGGTCGATCCGTCAATCGTGCCGACCGCCTGGATCCCGCTGCGCGTCGTTGTCCACGATCGGCGCGTTCGGGTGTTCGTCGGTCGCGGAGACACGGCAGCGCTCGATGTGCGCGAGCTCCCTGCCGCGGCCCGCGGCCGGGTCGGCCTGTTCGTCGACAACGGTAGTGACGGCGTGTTCGCGAACGTTCGCATTGTCCACGGCCCCTGAGCCTGCGGCCCTGGCGATGGCAGGCAGAAGTGTCGGAGGGCAGGACTCGTCTGGTGGTGTCGCAGGATGAGCTTTCGTAACGCCTTCCATGCCGGGCGCGGGCACGCGTCTTGAACATCCCGGGGGCATGAAGACTTCGCCGAAGCTCGTCATTGCCATGAGTGGCGCCTTGATCGTCGCGACGCTCGCCGCGGCCGCGGCGGCGCCACAGAAGCGGGCCCGGCCCGCGCGGGGAGAACACATCCGGCTGATGGCGTCGGCTTACTGCGACGGCGGCCCGACGCGTTCAGGCGTCAACGCGCGGCCGGGGATGGTGGCGGCCGATCCGCGCGTGCTGCCGCTGGGATCGGTCATCCGGATCAAGGCGCCGGGCAGCCGGTATGAAGGCACCTATACCGTCACCGACACCGGAGCGGCCGTGAAGGGGCACGACGTGGACATCTTCATGACCAGCTGCGTCGCGGCGAAGCGATTCGGCAAGCGGCGCGTCCTGGCCCAGGTGCTGAAGCGCGGGCCGGTCCCTGAGGCGCGCTGACAGCGCCGTAAAGAGCGCGCCGGCGCCTGGCGCTACGGCGCCTTGCGCTGGCTGGCCTGGGCGTCGAGGATCGGCTTGAACGGTCCGAACTGGTGCTGCGCCTGCGGGAAGGCGTCGGCGTACGGCGGGAACGGCGCATCGACAGGCTTGCGCGCGCGGTCAGGATAGTCGCGGTCGAGGCCGGCCCGCGCCGGCCGCGGCTGGCTGTTGATATAGGCCGCGACGTCCCAGGCTTCTTCGACCGACAGCATCGGCGCCTCGGGTCGGGTCCCAAGCGGCATGTTGGCGCGGATGAAGCTCGCCGACGCGATCAGGCGGTGCATGCCGGCGCCGTCGTTGAAGCTGTCCGGTCCCCAGAGCGGCGGGTAGAGATAGCCGCTGGCGTCGCCCTTCGGCCCCTTGCGCATCCCCTGGCCGTCCGGCTGATGGCACGCGACGCAGCGCTGCTTGTAGACCTCGGCGCCGCGTTCCGGACTCGCCGCGCGGTCGAGGAACGGCAGCGACGGAGAGCCGCGTCCCTCGAGCGCCGTCCCGACCGGGACGCCGGTGCTCAGGAACTGCAGGTACGACACCAGCGCCTTCATCTCCTTGCCGTCCACCGGCAGCGGCCGCCCGTTCATGCTCCGTTCCATGCAGCCCTGGATCCGATCCTCGATCGTCCGCACCTCGTTCTCGCGGCCGATGTAGGTCGGGAAGAGGCCGTAGACCCCGATCATCGGCAGGCCGTAGCGCACGGTGCCGCCGAACAAATGACAGCTCTGGCAGGACAGGTTGTTGCCGGCGTAGCGCATCGCCGGGTCGGCCGCCTCGGGTCCAATCACGCGCGGCGTCTCCGAGAACACCGCGCGGCCGTGCAGCACCGTCTCTTTCCACGGGCCCGGCGGCAGGGCGTCCGCGTTCACCGCCGGCCACGACCCGGCCGGCGCCTGGGCGCCGACGCCGGCGAGGGACCCGATTGCGATCGCCGCCGCCGCGATTGCCTTCACTACCGATCGCCGGTTACGCATACCGGATGACTCCATCAGCCGACGTAGGCGAAGCTGTAGCCGCGCTCCTGGGCGCGGTTGACCGTAACGATCCCGGCCGGGACGATGCGGGCGCCGCCGACCAGATTGGCAGCGAGCTCCTGATACACCGCCTCGGCGCCGCCGCCGGACTTGCGGGCGATGACGCCGGCGAAATAGTGCGTCGCCATCCCGCAGACCGCCAGGCGCACGCCGCGCTTCGTCAGGCTGTCGAGCGTCAGCTCGGACGCGTTGTAGGCGTTGCTCGCCGCCGGCTGATTCGTTTTCGGATCGGTGAACTTCACTTCCTCGCTGATCGCACCGCCATACTTCGCCCAGACCGCGTCGTTGTAGGCGAACGGGGTGGCGAAGTGCCGGAGGATGATCACCAGCGCCAGATCGCCGGCGTCGAGGTCGTAGGCGGCCTTGTTGGCGGCGATGAAATTGTCGGCGTAGCGCCGGACGATGTCGGCGCCGCCAGGTGAGATCGCGTCGAAGACGAGACGGTGCCGACCCGGCAGCTGGTCCAGCCAGTCGTCCTGCGGGTGCGACGCCGGCTGGAAGCCGGCCGCAGGAGCGGCCGCGGCTGACGCCGGCCCGCCGACAATGCCAAGCGCCGCCGCGCCGGCGGCGAGGCGCGACAGGAACGTTCGGCGGGCAGCGGATATCTCGAACCGGTGTGCGGCCAAAGCGGTGCTCCTTCTGTCTGTCTGCATGGTATGCCGAGCGGCGGCCGGGGATCCACGGTCGCGCGGGTTGTCGCGGCGACCGGGCCGAGGGCTCAGCTCCCGAAACGGAACTTGCCCAGGCGCCCGAGGATCGTCGCCTTGAGATCGTTCTCCGAAGTGGCGGTGGTCAGATCGACGTCGGCATCGGCGACCGCATCGAGGAGGGCGCGAATCAGCTGGGCGCGGCTGATCGCCGCGCCGCTCTGCGCCCGGATGTTGGCGGCAAGGCGGTCGAGAAACACGATCTGCCGGTTGAAGAGGACGACGGTCACCTTCGTCCAGGCTTCGTCGTGCACGGGCGGGCGGCCCGGCTTGCGCTTGGCTGTTGCGGTCTTCGGCTGGGTCGGCGCGAAGATATCCGTCGGGGCCTTCGGGGTTACGCTCGGGCGGCGCCGGGCCATCGGATCTCCGGAGTTCCCGCCGCGGCGTAGACGTGGATTATTCCACCCCTAATATCGGCACGCCGCAGCTTGTTGAGTCGGACGCTATTCAACACTGCGGACGTAGTTTACTTCAAGCTCATCCGTCGGCATCCCGAAGTGGGAGCGGATTTTTCCACCCTCAACTCCGGGGACCGGAATGGGCGCCGGCCGAAGGTGTCAGTGCTTGATGGCGCGGAGCCGTTCCAGCACCTCGCCGGACAGCCGGCGGAAGGCGTCGGCGGCTCGCGAGCGTGGGGCTGACTGGAAGATCGTGCGACCGACGGCGGGGGCGCTCTGCAGCGCCTGACTGGCTTGGATTTCGGTATGGAAGACGTGCTCCCGGTACTGCGCGCGCACCCGCTCGCGGAGCTCAGACGCCGCCGACTTCGCCGGATCCACCATCGTCAGCAGAATGCCAAGCAGCCGGGTCCGCGTCGCCAGTCGGGCCCGCACCTTGTCCACCGACGCGAGCAGCCCGACGAGTCCTTCGACCGCCAGGTGCTGCGGGGTGACCGGCACGATCAGCGCGTCGGCGGCGACGATGGCGTTGACGCCGACGAGCGACAGATTCGGCGGGCAGTCGAGGATGGCCACTTCGTAGTGCTGCCGCAGCGGCTGCATGCAGAGCTTGAGCGCCAGCTCCCGACCGGGAATGCCGCTCAGCGCCAGGTCGGCGTTGGCGAGCTCGACCGATCCCGGCACGATGTCCAGATAGGGCACCGAGGTCGGCCGCGCCGCCTGAAGGATCGGTGCGCCGTCGAGCAGGCAGGCGGCAGAGGACGGCCGCAGCCGGGCGCGGCTGATGCCGCACCAGTGTGATGCCGACGCCTGACTGTCGAGATCGACGAGCAGCACCCGGCGCTTGGGGGTCGCCAGCGCCGCCGCGAGATTGACCGAGGCGGTAGTCTTGCCCACCCCTCCCTTGTTGTTGACGATCGCGATGACTACCGGCAATCTATCCGTCATTCTATCCATAATGCGGCGGGCCCAGGCAACCCCCGCGGCGCTGCAATGGAAGCGCCACCAACAGAATCGTTTTCTGAGCGGCTTCGTCAAGTGTTTCGCGGCTCTCGTGGCCCGGCGTACGACTGGCAACAGAACTCGGCCGGGGCGGCGGAGTCTGTTTTCCCGACAGGTTCAGCGCCCCGCGCGGCTGCCGTATAATCCCGGCATGCCCTCTGCCGTCGCCGCGCGTCCGGTTGTGCTCGGGATCGATCGTCTCCTCGAGAGCGACCGGCGGCTCATCGATGGCCGGCGCATCGGCGTCGTCTCCAATCCGGCGTCGGTCGACCGCGGCCTGCGCCATACCGTCGATCGCCTGTTCGACGCGGCCGACGTCCAGGTGACGGCGCTCTTCGGTCCGCAGCACGGCTTCCGCTCGGACGTGCAGGACAACATGATCGAGACGCCGCACGGCCGCGACGCGCGGCGGCGCGTGCCGGTCTACTCGCTCTACAGCGAGACGCGCGAGCCGACGGCCGAGATGCTCCGCGACCTCGACGTCCTGGTCATCGACCTGCAGGATGTCGGCACCCGCATCTACACCTACATCTACACGATGGCCAACTGCCTGCGCGCGGCGGCGCGCCACGGCGTGCAGGTCGTCGTCTGCGATCGCCCGAACCCGATTGGCGGCGGGCAGGTCGAAGGAGCCTGCTCGATGCCGGCCTGCGACGTCGTTCGTCGGCCAGTTCCCGATCCCGCTGCGGCACGGGCATGACCATCGGCGAGCTCGCCCGGCTCTTCAACGACGCGCTTCGGCATCGGCGCCGCGCTCGACGTCGTTCCGCTCGAGGGCTGGCAGCGCGACATGTATCACGACGAAACCGGACTGCCGTGGGTGATGCCGTCGCCGAACCTGCCGACGCTCGACAGCGCCATCGTCTATCCCGGCGCGGTGCTGTTCGAGGGGACGAAGCTGTCGGAGGGCCGCGGCACGACGCGGCCGTTCGAGCTGATCGGCGCGCCGTGGATCGACGGCGAGCGGCTGGCGGACGACGATGAACGCCCGCGGCCTGCCGGGCGTCCACTTCCGGCCGGTCGTTTTTCGAGCCGACGTTCCAGAAGCACGCGCGGCAGACGTGCGGCGGCTGCCAGATCCACGTCACCGACCGGCAGACGTTCGCGCCGGTGCGCACCGCCGTCGAGCTGATGGCCGGCGTTCCGCCGCCAGGACCCGGCGCGGTTCGCCTGGCGGGAGCCGCCCTACGAATACGAGCACGACAAGGAGCCGATCGACATCCTCTACGGCTCGGATCGGCTGCGCGCAACGTTCGCCGGCGATGGAGACGTCGCCGCCCTGGTGTCGTCCTGGGCGCCCGACGAAGAGGCGTTCCGGCGGACGCGCGAGAAGTATCTGATCTATTAGCTTCCAGCTTCCAGCTTCCCGCTTCCAGCTTCCAGCTTCCAGCTTCCCGTTGCCCGCTTCCCGCTGCCAGCTTCCCGCTTTCAGCTACTGCTTGCGGACTGTCGCCCTGGCCTCGCTGATCTGGCGGGCGTGTTTGTGGGCGTGGCCGGCGTAGATGCTCAGCCAGCGCTCGACGCCGAACGGGCCTGTCGCGGTAGGTCCCCTCCCTCAGCCACTGCTCGGGCGTCATGCGCTCGAGCAGTTCGGCGGTCGTCTCGCGCGCGCAGCGGAACAGCTCGAGCGACGACTCGTGCGGGACGATCGTAATAGAGGCGGCTGGCGAACTCGTCCTGGTCGTGGCGCTGGAAGGTCGGCCGGTCTTCCGCGATCAGCATCCGGAGCCTGACGGCGGCGGTCATCTCGCTGTCGGCGAGGTGATGCACGATCTCGCGCGTCGACCACTTCCCCGGCCCGGGCGCGCGTCGAGCTCCTCCGGCGTGATCCTGCACCAGCGCCTCGGCCACCGCCGCGTAGCCGTCCCGGTATTGCGCGATCAGCTTCTTCCGTTCGTCGTGATCCATGTCCTCCTGCCCCGCCGATCTTCAGCCTCGCGTCTTCGCGATGCCCGGCGCTCGCGTCTCCTGCGCGGTCTGCGGCACGAGGTGGTGCGCCATCAGGTGCTTCTTCAGCTCCTCGAACGCCTCGCCGGCGAATCGACACGGCAGAGCAGATTCGAGATCCTCTTCGTTGATGGCGCCCCACTCGGCCATCGGCTCGAGCTTCGAGCACCTCGTCCCAGTACTCGCTGCCGTACAGGATGACCAGCAGCTTCTTCGACAGCTTGCGGGTCTGCGCCAGCGTCAGGATCTCGAACAGCTCGTCGAGCGTGCCGAAGCCGCCCGGAAAGATCACCAGCGCCTTGGCCAGGTAGGCGAACCAGAACTTCCGCATGAAGAAGTAGTGGAACTCGAAGTGCAGCTCGTCGGTGATGTAGCGGTTGGCGCCCTGCTCGAACGGCAGCCGGATGTTCAGCCCGATCGTCTTGCCGCCCGCCTCGTGCGCGCCGCGGTTGGCCGCCTCCATGATGCCCGGCCCGCCGCCCGAGGAGACCACGAAGCGGTGGTGCTGCGCCTCGAGCGACATGCTCCACGTCGTCAGCTGCCTGCGCCAGCTCGCGGGCGTCCTCGTAGTAGCGCGACCACTCGACCGCCTTGCTGGCTGCGCTTGAGCGCGGCCTTGTAGTCGGCCTTGCGGCGTCCGGTGGCGTTCTTCGAGCTCGCGCAGCGTTCGCGCTGCGCCAGCGCTCGCGGCTGTGGACCCGCGCCGATCCGAAGAACACGACCGTGTCCTGGATGTTCTGCTGCTGGAAGCGCCTCAAGCGGCTCGAGGTACTCGGCCAGGATCCGGATCGGCCGGGCGTCGGTGCTTCGAGGAACTCATCGTCTTCATACGCCAGGGGATGGTCGTCATTCACCAAAAAACTGTATCATCTTCCGCACACCGCAGGAGCGGCCACACTCGCGGAGGAGCGATGCAGATGATCGGGCGGAAGAGCGGATTGATTGCGCTGGCGTTCGCGGCGGCCGTGACCGGCCTGGCGGCGGTGCCGGCGGCACAGCAGCCGGCGGCGTCGAAGAGCGGATGGGACCTCCCCCCGGAGGCGCAGACCCTGAAGAATCCCCTGACCGTGGACGCGAAAGTCCTCGCCTCCGGCAAGGCCACGTTCAAGGAGAAGTGTCAGAAGTGCCACGGCCCCCAGGGCAAGGGGGACGGACCGGACGCCGATCCCGATACCAGGAAGACATGGACCTCACCACCGCGAAGCGGGCCTCAAGAACCCGGACGGCGTTGTCTTCTACAAGGCCTGGAACGGCCGGAAGAAACCGAAGATGCCGGCGGTGAAGGAAGACCTGACGAAAGAGCAGCTCTGGGCGGTCGTCGCCTACGTCCAGACACTGCGCAAGACCGCACCCTAGCCGCTACAGCATGCGCGTGATCGAGCTCGCCGATCAGGTAGCCGATCGCCGCCACGCCGAAGCCGACCACGAACATGTCGCGGCCGCTGCTCCAGACCCCCCGCCCGGTGAACAGGCTCCGCGCGGCGCCGATCGCGAAATGGGCGCTAGCATGCTGACCACCAGCGAGACCCAGACCGCTGCCCAGTGCTCCATCACCACGAACGGCACGATCGGGATGAACGCGCCGATCGCGGTGGCGGTGCCGGTGACCAGGCCGTCGCGAAGCGGCGCGAGCTCGGCCGGGTGGATGTTCAGCTCCTCCCGAACCATCGTGTCGAGCGCCTTGGGCGGATCCTGCATCATGGCGCGCGCCGTCTCCTTGGCGCGCTCCGCCGTCAGCCCCTTGGCCTCGTAGATGATCGCGAGCTCCTCCTCCTCGAGATCCGGCATCAGCTCGCATCTCCTGCCGCTCGATGTCGATCTGGTGCGCGTGCACCTCGGCTTCGCTCTTCGCCGCCAGGTAGCCGCTCGCGCCCATCGACAGCGCGTCCGCGATCGCGCCGGCGACGCCGCTGATGATGACGATGTGCGGCGCGACGTCGGCGCCGATCACCCCGGCGACGAGGCCGAAGTTCGCGGTCAGCCCGTCGTTGAACCCGTAGACCACGCTGCGCAGGTATCCGCCGGAGCCGCCGACGTGCCACGGCTCGCCGTCGCGGCCCATCGCCTCGGCCAGCGACCGGGCATGCACCGCCGAATCGTTGGCGATTTCCAGCGCCGCGGCGTGCGTCTGCGCGATTGCGCGGACTGGCGCGCCATGCCGAGGTAGGCCTGGACCTCGCGCCCTTCCTCAGCCAGCATCATCGGCAGCACCATCGCGGTCCCGAACCGCCGCGCCACCCAGGCGAGCAGGCGCGTGCGGGTCGCCGTCCGGTAGGGCGGAAGCGGCCGTCCGCTGGCCTGGAACAGCTCTTCCCAGCGCGCGACATGCTCGTCTTCGACGATCGCCAGCTTGTCGAACAGCTCGCGCAGATGAGGGTCGGTTTCCACGGCCGCGAGGGCGCGGTAGAGGTACGCGGCATCGCGTTCATCGCGATAGTGTTCGTCCCATGTCTCGTCAGCCTGCGGCTGCGGCTCCCCGACGGCATCCATGGGATCCAGCATAGCCGCTTTACTCGCCCGCCGGCCAGCCGGTAGGATGCCCGCAGCCCATGCCCGCCGCCGCGCCACCGCCGTCCGGCTTCGATCACGCCATCCTGATTCGCGCCTCGCCCGACCGGATCCTCGACGCCTTCTTCGCTCCCGAGGCGCTGGCCACCTGGTGGCTGACCGTGCGCTCGGTGACGACGCCGCGGCCCCTCGGCGTCTACGCCGTCGAGTGGGCGCCGACGACCGAGCCGGATCCGCTCCTCGGGAGGCTCGGCGGCGTGTTCTACGGGATCGTCATGGAGCATCGGCCGGGCCGCGAGCTGTTCGTCGCCGATGCCTGGTGGATTCCCCCCGACACCGATCCGATCGGGCCGATGGCGCTCCAGATTGAATGTGCGCGTGAGGACGACGCCTGCCGGCTGCGCGTCCGGCAGTCGGGATTCGACGACACGCCCCGGGTGCGCCGCTACTACACCCTCATCGAACGGGGCTGGCACATCTCGATGGCGGCGCTCAAGGCCTACCTGGAAGAGTGACCGGCGGGCGGCCGGCGGTCAGCCGATCCGCTGCACGTTGACGAAGTTCGCGTCCGCCTGGCTGACGTCGGCGCTGACGTTGACGAACACGACGACCGCGCCGGGCGGGAGAATGGCGCGATCGATCAGCAAACGCTCGAGGCGGCCGATGTCGCGGTCCTCGGTCAGGATCGGCACCACCCCCCAATAGAGCGCGAGCGTGCCGGCAATCCGCTCGCTCGCCGTCGCGGCAAACACCGGCGCCGGCGGCCGCAGCGCCGACAGCAGGCGCGCCGTCTTGCCGCCGCGCGTCACCGCGACGATCGCGTCCGCCTCGCCGGTCGCCGCCAGCGTCAGCGCCGCCTCGCAGAGGGCGCGGCTGTGCCGTGTGTTCGCGGGATCCATCGCCGGCTGCACCCGCTCGGCCAGGGGCAGCGATTCTGCGTCCCTGATGATCGCGGCGAGGGTCTCGACCGCCCTGACCGGATAGGCGCCGGATGCCGTTTCCCCGGCCAGCATGATCGCGTCGACGCCCTGATCGACCGCGTTGGCGGCATCGCTGACTTCGGCGCGCGTCGGGCGGGGATCGACGCGCATCGACTCGAGCACCTGGGTCGCGAGAATCACCGGACGGCCGAGCGCGCGGGCGCTCCTGACAATCTGCTTCTGCACGCCCGGCAGCTGCTCGAGCGGCATCTCCAGGCCGAGGTCTCCCCGTGCGACCATCACCCCGTCGGCCACCGCGAGAATCGCCGCCAGGTTGCCGACCGCGGCCGGCCGCTCGATCTTCGCAATCAGCGGCACCTGGTTCCCCGCCGCCTGCATCACCTCCCTGGCGGTCCGCACATCCGCCGCGGTCTGCACGAAGCTGAGCGCCACCAGATCGACCCCCAGCGCGAGCCCGAAGCGCAGATCGTCGGCATCCTTGGCGGTCACCGACGAGTCAGGCAGCGCGACCCCCGGCGCGTTGATCCCCTTGTGCGCACCAAGCGGCCCCCCGGCCACCACCACCGTCGTCAGCTCGTCGCGGCTTCGGCCCGTCACCCGCAGTTCGAGGCGGCCGTCGTCGAGGAACAGCCGGTCGCCGGGGCGCGCGGAGCCGACCAGCGGAGCGTAGGTCGTGAAGACGCACTCGCCGGTTGACGGCTGGTCCCCGGCGGCGATGCGGAGCGCTTCGCCGGAGACGAGCTGCACGGTGCCGCCGCCGGCGACGGGGCCGGTCCGGATCTTCGGCCCGCTGAGGTCCTGGAGGATGGCGATGTGGCGGCCGGCCTGCCGCGAGGCGCGGCGGATCGCCTCGAACGTGGCGGCGTGCGACTCGTGCGTGCCGTGGGAGAAATTGAGGCGGAAGACGTCGACGCCGGCGTCGAGCAGCGCTTCGAGGATCGGCGGGGCGGCGGAGGCCGGGCCGATGGTGGCGATGATCTTGGTGTGTCGCATCTGCCGGCTTTTCCTGTCTCAGGCGAGCGCCGCGGGATCGACAATCGCCTTGGTGATGCGCATCGACTCGGCGTCGGCGAGCGCCTCGTTGAGCGCCTGCAGCCCGTAGGTGCGGCCGCCGATGCGCCGCCACGGTATCCGCGCGGCGTGCGCCTCGAGCAGCGCCAGTGCCGACAGGAAGTGGCGAATCTCGCTTCCCCAGCAGCCGCGGATGTCGAGATGCTTGCGGTTGATGTCGGTGTGGGCGTTGACCTGGCTGGCGCCGGCGTCGGTGTAATGCCCGGCGATGACATAGCAGCCGCCGTCGCGCGCCAGCCGCAGCCCTTCCTCGACCGCGCGCGCCGATCCGGCGGCCTCGACGACGACGTCCACGCCTTCGCCGCCGGTCAGCGCTCTCACCTCCTCGAGCCGCTGCCGCGGTGTCGAGGCCTCGAGATCGAACACGCGATCCGCCCCCATCGCGACCGCGAGTTCGAGCCGTCCGGCGGGGGCGCCAACGGCGAACACGGTCCCGGCCCCGGCCAGCCGGGCGAGCGCAATCGTGCTCAGCCCGACCGCCCCGACCCCCTGCACGAGAACGCTGTCACCCGGCCTGAGGCCGGCGCGCTCGACGATGTGCACGGCGGTCAGGAGACCGCAGCCGCCGCCGATGTAGTCGTCGAACTCCACCGCGTCGGGCAGGCGCGCGATGCCGACCCCGGGCTCGAGGTATGTGGCCTGCGACCAGCCGCCGAACAGCCCCTCGGCCGCCGGGTCGGTGATGCCGTAGACGCGCCGCGCGGCGCAGCGCGTCGGCGTGCGGTGAACCGTGCACGCCCGGCACCGGCCGCACGTCCGGTGGACGTCGAAGAAAACGACGCGGTCCCCTTCGTGGAGGGGAGCGCCGTCGAGCCCGGCCAGCGGGCCGCGTACGGCATCGAGCCAGCCCGCGGAAATGTGTCCGGGAATGATCGGATAGGGAACCCCGGCGAGCCGGCCGTGCCAGAGGTGGACGTCGGTGCCGCAGACCTCGGACCGCGCCGTGCGCAGCAGGGCGCCGCCGGGCGGCAGATCCGGGCGCGCGAACTCGCGGACATCGACCGGCAGGCGCGGCCCGGGCATGACGGCGGCGAGGATGCGATCGCTCACGGCGTACGGTAATCTGATGCCCGGCGCCGAAGGAAGTGGAGATTCGCGCCCGGCCTGTCGCGCCCTCAGCTTACCATCCCGGCGCGTGGAGGCTTCTCGCATGGATCACCGTTCACAGGCACAGGTGGAAGCATGGCTGCGCGCGGCATGCGCCGACGTGGAGCGCCGCGCCCTGCCGGTCCTCAAGCCGATGCTCGAGTCCCTGGCGCAATCGACGACGGCGCTGCGTGAGGCCGATCGGACCGCGCGAGAGGCGGAGCCGGCGGCCCCGGGGCGCGCCGCGGACCCCGACGTCCCCCCAGCCGGAGATACCACCGAATGAGCGCCGATCTGCGATCGATCGCCGAGATCGCGCCGCTGCTCCAGCGGCGGGCGCTCTCGCCCATCGAGCTGACGCGGGCCTGTCTCGACCGGATCGACGCGCGTCCCGAACTGAACGCCTTCATCACCGTAATGCGGACGTCGGCGCTGGCCGACGCGGCCGCGGCGGAGCGCGCCATCGCCTCCGGCCAGTATCGCGGCGCGCTGCACGGTGTGCCGGTCTCCGTGAAAGACCTCATCGACGTCGCGGGGACCGCCACGACCGCCGGCTCCGCGGTGCCGCCCCGCCATCCGGCCCGCGACGCCCCGCTGGTCGCCCGGCTGCGCGAGGCCGGGGCAATCGTGATCGGCAAGACCAACCTGCACGAGTTCGCCTTCGGCACGACCAGCGAGGAGTCGGCGTTCGGTCCGGTGCGGCATCCTCTCGACCCGTCGCGATCGGCCGGCGGGTCGAGCGGCGGGGCGGCGGCGGCCCTGCTGGAGGGGATGTGCTTCGCGTCGATCGGCACCGACACTGGCGGCTCGGTGCGCATTCCGGCGGCGGTCTGCGGCGTCGTCGGCCTCAAGCCGGGGCTCGGCGAGCTGCCGACCGCCGGCATCGTGCCGCTCAGCACGACGCTGGATCATCCCGGGCCGCTGGCCCGGACGGTCGGGGACGCGGCCGCGATATTCGACGTCCTCTCCGGCCTGCCGCCGGCCTTCGCGGCGCCGGCGCGCGGGCCGCTGACGTTCGGGATTCCCGAAGGCTATTTCTGCGAGCGGCTGCACCCGGCAGTGCGGGCCGCGCTCGCGGCCGCGCGCACCGCGCTGGCGGCGGACGGCCATCGCCTGCGAACGGTCAGCGTCGAGAACGCCTCGTGGACGCCGACCGTTTACCTGCACCTCGTTCTGCCGGAAGCCTCCTGGTACCACGCTTCGATGCTCGAGCGGCACGCCGAGCGGTACTCTCCGGGTGTCCGGCTCCGGCTGGAGCTGGGGCGATACATCCTGGCGGAAGACTACGTGCGCGCCATGCACCTGCGGGCGGTGCTCACGGGCGCCGTGGCCGCAGCGCTCAGCGGCTGCGACGCGCTGCTGCTGCCGGCGCTGCCGATTCCCGCGCCGGTCATCGGCAAAGCCGACGTCGATGTCGACGGTCACGACGAGCCGGTGCGGGCCGTCATGCTGCGCCTCACGCAGCTCTTCAACATCACCGGTCACCCGGCGATTGCCCTGCCGGCGGGGACGACCAGCGACGGCTGGCCGGTCAGCCTGCAACTGGTCGGGCATCACGGCGGCACCCGCCAGCTGCTCGGGGCCGCCGCGACCGTGGAAGCGCGGCTGCGCGCGTGAACACCGTCAGGATCGGCACACGGCGATGATCGCCAGGGTCTTTCATCGCTGGGAGCGGCGCCTCGCCGCGGCCGCCGAGCGATCGTCTCGTCCGCCCGTTCGAGTGGGGACTCGACTGGCTCGAGGGGCTGCGAGCACCGCGGTTCCGCCGAGGTCGAGCTGCTGGCGGCCTGGGCGGCGGGCGCGGTCGCGGACAGCGACAGCTTCTTCGCGCTGCCGCCGTGCCAGCGACTACGCGCTCGACGGCGAGCAGCTGTCGTTCCCGAGCGCGGTGCTCACGCCGCATCCCGAGAACAACGTCGTCCGCGCGCGCTACTTTCCCGATGCGTCGCCGCGCGGCCGGCGGCGCGCGGTGCTCGTGCTGCCGCAGTGGAACGCCGACGCCGGCGGCCACGTCGGCCTGTGCCAGCTGCTGAACCGGTTCGGGATCAGTCGCGCTGCGCCTGAGCCTGCCGTACCACGACGCGCGGATGCCCGCCCGAGCTGAACCGCGCCGACTACATCGTCAGCGCCAACGTCGGGCGGACGGTGCAGGTCTGCCGCCAGGCGGTGCTCGACGCGCGCCGCGCGATCGCCTGGCTGGCGCAGCAGGGCTATCGAGTCGATCGGCATCCTCGGCACCAGCCTCGGCTCGTGCCTGTCGATGCTGACCGCGGCGCACGAGCCGCTGATCCGCGCCGCGGCGCTCAACCACATCTCGCCGTACTTCGCCGACGTCGTCTGGGACGGGCTCTCGACCGCTCACGTGCGCGAGAGCCTCGACGGGCGGATCGATCTCGACGCGCTGCGCCGCATCTGGATGCCGATTTCGCCGTTCCCGTATCTCGAGCGGATGCGCGGCAAGCGCGTGCTGCTCGTCTACGCGCGCTACGACCTGACGTTCCCGGTCGACGCTGTCGCAGGATGCTGGTCGACGAGTTCCGGCGGCGCGGCATCGACCACGAGTCGGCCGTGCTGCCGTGCGGGCACTACAGCACCGGCGTCGGCCCCGTTCAAGTGGATCGACGGCTTCGTGCTGTGCCGGTTCCTGAGCCGCAGCCTGTAGGGCCGTCCCGACGCGGCCAGGGCCGCCGCCGCAGACTGGGCGCGCCTGGCGACCCCCACGACTGGTTCTGGCACGCGGCGCCGAGCACCACCGGCGGCCGTTCACGGACAGGTGGCCCGCCGCGGCGATTTCGCGTTTCGACGAGACGCTCGCGCTCAGAGATATTTGAGGACGCCGCGCAGCGCGTCGAAGAGCACGTCGGCGACGGCGCGGACGAGTGGCGAGACTTCGCCGTTGGCGATGTTTTCGGCCGTGGCCACAGGCTGGGTGACGAGCAGGTAGATCGAGGCCGCCGGCAAACACCGCGGTCAGAATCCCGATGATTCCCGCGACGCTGAGGCTGCGCTGGGCAAAGCTCATAGGAAAGGGCCAGTCTACACGGGCCCGTGCAACGGTGTCTTGGACGAAACCCCGTGGGCCGGAGTTCCACCGCCGGCGCGCCGGCTCAGCCGGCGGTGAGCTCCGCGGCGTGCGCCCGAGCTCGAGGCGTGAGAGCGTCGGCCCGACCTTGTCGCGGTCGCCGACGATCACCGTCAGCAGCTTCTCCGGGATCGAGGTGCGCGGCGGCGACGCGCGTCACGTCCGCCTCGGTCGACGGCAAGCACCTTGGGCACGAAGGTCGAGAAGTAATCGTCGGGCAGGCCGTAGAGCGCGAGCTGCGCCGCGGCGCGCGCGATCTGCTCGGCGGTCTCGAAGTTGCGCGGGTAGCCGCGGGTCAGCGCGGCCCGTCCGGCTGCAGTTCGTCGCGCGGTGACCGGCCGGGCGCCGCGGATCGCCGCGAGCTCCGCAGATGGCTTCGCGACGGCGTCGGCCGTCGCCTCCGACTGCACGCTCGCCTGCAGCGACGAACGGCGCCGGGCCGCGGCGGAAGTCGAACGACGTGCGCGCGCCGTAGGTGTAGCCCTTCTCCTCGCGCAGGTTCATGTTGATGCGGCTGACGAACTGGCCGCCGAGCACCATGTTGAGCGACGAGCAGCGCGTGGTAGTCGGGCGTGCTGCGCGGCGACCGCGACGTGGCCGATGCGCAGCTCCGACTGCGCCGCGCCCGGCCGGTGCACCAGCGCCAGCCGGTCGTCGGGCGGTGCGCGGCGCGCGGCGCGGATCGATCGGCCGCGGCAGCCGGTCGCCGGCGCCGGCTGCCAGCCGCCGAACGCCGCCTCGGCGAGAGCCGCCGAGCTCGCTCGTGCGTCGCGTCGCCGGACGACGACCAGCGTCAGCCGCGACGGGCCGGACATCGCGCGGTCGATGGAAGCCTCGACTCGTCCACGGTCATCGCGCGCAGCGACGCCTCGGTGCCGATCGGCAGGTGGCCGTAGGGATGGCCGCGTAGAGCAGCTGCATGAACGCCCGGTCGGCGACCGCCGGCGGCATGTCGCGCAGCTGCGTCAGCCGGTTCAGCCGCAGCTCGCGGACGCGCTCGAAGTCGTGCGTCTCGAGCGCGCGGCCGGCGCGACCATGTCGGCGAGCAGCGCGACGCCGCGATCGGCGAACCGCGCCAGCATCGTCAGCGTCGAGGATGGTCGCGTCGGACCCGATCTCGGAGTCGAGACTGCGCGCCGATGCCGGCCGAGCGCCTCGTGCAGCTCGATCGCGTCGAGCTCGCCGCAGCCCTCGTCGAGCATGTCGCCGGTGATCGCCGCGAGCCCCGGCCGCTCCGGCGGATCGTCGGCGGCGCCGGCGGGCAGCAGCAGCAGGAAGCTGATCACCGGGACGGCGCGGTGCTCGACGGTCCACACGCGCAGCCCGTTGGCGAGCACGCGCCGGCGCGATTGCCGGGAACCGGAAACGCCGGCTCCGGTCCGAGCTCGCGGCAGCCGGGTTCGATCGACCGCCATCAGGACACCGACACCGGCGCGGAGCCCGCGAGCGCCAGCGCCGACTGCGCCGCGCGGGACGACGCTGAGCGTGACGCGGTGCGTCCGGGCGGCAGCGCACGCGCGCGCGACGGCGCTGGATGCCTGCGGGCGACGCCTGCTGATAGCGCGTCGAGGTCGCTGGTCGAAGTAATCCGGGTCGCCGACGAACACGTTGTAGGCGTTCAGCTGATCGGACTTGCCGCCGAAGCCGCCGACCGTCTGCAGCCGGTAGATGAAGCTGCGCCTCGGCCTGCGCCTGGCAGCGCTCCATCTCGTCCGCGCGTCGGCCCCTCGGCGGCGAAGCCGCGCGATCTCGCTCGGTGATCGCCGCGCTCGAGCTCGGCGAGCGTGCGGCCGGGCGCGGCGGTGGCGACGATCTGGAAGAAGCCGCCGATCTCGCGCGAGTTCTGCGACGCCGCAATCTCGGTCGCGATCCGCTGATCGTAGACCAGCGCGTCGATAGAGGCGCGAGGTCTTGCCGTTGGCCAGCATGTCGGCGGCGAGATCCAGCTCGGCATCGCCGTCGGCGAACATCGCCGGCGGAATGCCAGGCCGATGTAGAGGCGCGGCAGCTCGACGCGGTCCTCGAGCAGCAGGCGGCGCTCGCGCGCCGATCGCCGGCGGCGGCGCGGCGCTCGACCGGCGGCGGCTCGTCGCCGGCCTCGAGCGGTCCGAAGTAGTCGCTCGCCAGCGCCAGCGCCGCGCTCGGTGTCGACGTCGCCGGCGATCGCCAGCGAGGCGTTGCGCGGATGGTAGTAGGTCTGGAAGAACGCGCGCACGTCGTCGAGCTCGGCGGCGCGGAGGTCGTCGGCCTCGCCGATCGTCATCCAGTGATACGGATGGTCGGGCGGGTAGAGCGCCGCGACGCAGCGCCATGCCGGCGAAGCCGTAGGGGCGGTTCTCGTAGTTCTGCCGCCGCTCGTTGAGCACCACGTCGCGCTGGTTCTCGAACTTGGCGTCGGTCAGCGCCGGCAGCAGGTAGCCCATGCGATCCGATTCCATCCACAGCGCCAGCTCCAGCGCGTTGGTCGGCACGACTTCCCAGTAGTTCGTGCGATCGGCGTTGGTCGAGCCGTTGAGCGACGCCGCCGGCTTCCTGCAGCGGCTGGAAGTAGCCGCTGTCGTGGTGCTCCGAGCCCTCGAACATCAGGTGCTCGAACAGGTGCGCGAAGCCGGTGCGGCCCGGCGTCTCGTTCTTCGATCCGACGTGGTACCAGACGTTGACCGCGACGATCGGGCAGGCGTGGTCCTCGTGGATCAGGACGTCGAGGCCGTTGGCCAGGCGTATGCTTGGTGAAGGGAATGGTTATCACGCGGGCGGTCGCCTCAACGGACCTGGATCAGCGGAATCGCGGTCTTCTTGTAGCTCGCCATCGACAGCTGCGCCGCCAGCTGCTCGGCGCGGCCTGATGAAAGGCTCGCGCGGCCGGCGAGCCGGGCTCGCCGATCGTGATCGGCACGCCGGTGTCGCCGCCGTCGCGGATCGGCTGGTAGATCGGCACCCGGCCGAGGAACGGCACCGCCAGCTCCGTGGCCAGCGCCTCGCCGCCGCCCTTGCCGAAGATGTCGCTCTCGTGGCGGCAGCTCGGGGCAGACGAAGTGGCTCATGTTCTCGATCAGGCCGAGCGGCGGGATGTTGAGCTTCTGATACATCCGCGACCGCGCGCCGGGTGTCGGCCAGCGACACCGTCTGCGGCGTCGTCACGACGACCGCGCCGGCGACCGGGACGGTCTGGCTGAGGCTGAGCGCGACGTCGCCGGTGCCCGGCGGCATGTCGACGATCAGGTAGTCGATGTTCTCCCAGCGCACCTCGCGGAAGAACTGCTGGATCACGCCGTGCAGCATCGGGCCGCGCCAGATGACCGGCGCATCGTCTCCGGTCAGGAACGCCATCGAGACCAGCTGAATGCCGTACTGCTCGGCGGGAATGATCTTGCTGCGCCGTCGGTCGGTGAGCTGGGTCTGGATGCCGAGCATGATCGGCACGTTGGGGCCGTAGATGTCGCCGTCGATCATCGCCGACGCGGGCGCCGCACTGGCTGAGCGCGATCGCCAGGTTGACCGCGACCGTGGTCTTGCCGACGCCGCCCTTGCCGGCGCCGACCGCGATGATGTTCTTGACGCCCGGCACCGGCGCCTTGCCGGCGGGATCGGCGGCCGTGGTCGAGCGGACCTGCGCGCCCATCTCGATGGCAACCGCGGTGACGCCGGGAATCCGGGCGACGGCCTGGCGGGCCTGTTCGCGCATCGCCTCGCGGTACAGGGCGCCGTGCGTCGCCAGCTCGATGGCGAAGGCGACCTTGCCGCCGTCGATCGTCAGGTTCCTGATGAATTTCAGCGCCACGATGTCGCGCTCCAGATCGGGATCGCGGACGGTACGCAGGGCCTCGAGGACCGCCGCCTCGGAAACAGCTGCATTCATGGTGTTGCCTGACATTGTACCCGGGACGCGGCGCAGCGCGCCGACTACAGCCGCTCGTTGACCATCCGGCCGACGAACGGGAGCCCGAAGCGCTCGCCTTTGTAGGCCTTGAAGAGCATCAGCAGCCAGACCGCGACCGACCCGTAGAAGACGAAGAACGACAGGATCCAGCCGAGGAAGGGAATCGACAGGCAGATGACGAAGGCGACTGAGGCGGCCCCGAAAACGATCAGCGACTGCAGCGCGTGGAAGCGGACGAAGGCGTTCTTCGGCTCGGCGAGGAAAAGAAGGCGCCGGTCAGCCAGCCGAGGCTGTAGGCGAGCGCCGCCGCGACGTTTTCGTCGAAGCCGGTTGGCCGTCCGATCCATGTCCGCCACCTCTGCCTCGTCAGTTGCCGGGCCGCAGGAAGGCGCGGCGCGTCTCGTTGTGGAGCAGCACCCAGTAGCGCGTAGATACCGAG
Organism: uncultured Acidobacteriota bacterium; assembly: GCA_963750475.1. Lineage (GTDB taxonomy): Bacteria > Acidobacteriota > Vicinamibacteria > Vicinamibacterales > 2-12-FULL-66-21 > JALZOC01. Next base: position 1,640,051 of record CAVVQQ010000002.1, on the reverse strand, counting down.
CGCGGTTCCGAACGGCAGCATGAACAGGTTGAGCGCTCCGAGCCCGAGCACCGCCGTCCGGCCGCGGGACTGCCAGCCGCCGCAGCGCTCCGCCGGCCCAGGCGTTGGCCCCCCGCCGGCCAGCAGCGCGAGGCCAAGAGCACGAACGCGCCAGCCGTGACGCCGGCCGCCATCCGCTCCTCGGCCGACGCGATGCCGATGGCCACCGCGCCGACGCCAAGCAGCAGCATCGCCGCGCCGAGCAGCAGGCCGATCGCGCCCCAGACGAGCTGGAGAATGCCGAGCAGCTGCAGGTGGGGTCGCATGGAGGTGGTCGCCGGGCCGCCGTTCAGCGGATCGTGATGCGCACTTCGACGAAGGTCTCCGGCGCCCCCTGCGGCGAAACGCTGAATCGGAATCGCGCCCCTTCCCGCACACCGGCCGGCACGCGGAGGCTCAGCTCGTGGGTCGTCGAGACCTCGCCGCCGCCGCCGCAGGCGGCACACCATTCCGGACCAGACCTCACCGCGTCCGCCGCACCGCGGGCAGGTGCGGCGCAGCGGCACGTGCAGCGGAACGAGCGCGCCCCAGAAGGCTTCCTGGGGCGTCAGGACGATCTCGGCCGAGAGCGGCGACTCGCGCGGACCGCCGAAGAACGAATGGCGCATGCGATCGAGCAGGCTGGACACGGACGGGAAGTCGATCGCCACCTCGTCGCCCATCCAGTCCGCCCGGGTGCCGGCGCTGCAGCCGGGCGTCGTACGATCGGCGGCGCGCCGGATCGCGCAGCACCTCGTAGGCGCGCGACACTTCCAGGAACGCGGCGCGCGATCATCGCCGGAGATGTCCGGGTGATACCGCCGCGCGAGCTGCCGGTAGGCGCGCTGGATCTCGTCCGCGCCCGCGCCTGGCGATACGCCCAGGACGTCGTAGTAATCACGCATCGTCGGTCGTTCCAAAGCCCTGCCGGGCGGATACCCGCCCCAGGGCTACGATAGGAGCCGGCCCGGGCGAAGTCAAGAAAAGGCCCGGGGCCGAATGCTAAAATCGACCCATGAAGGAATGCCCGCTCTGTGGAGAAACGATGCGTCTCAGTGTGCGGGACATCCAGGGACCGGCGGAGCGCGCCGCGGCGACGCGGGTGGTCCGTGAGTGGATCTGCCCCGAGTGCGACTATTTCGAAGATGCCGAAGCGGGGGAGGGTTGACGCGGGGTTCAGCGGGCGCCGAGGGTCAGCAGCACTTCGTTGCGAACGTCTTCCTCGAAATCCGCGAAATTCAACGCCGTTTCGCACTCATCGCACAGCACTTCGATCACCGCGGGGCGTCCTTCTTCGTTCGCCTCGACGCGGGTGTCGCGCAACTGGACGACGTGCATCTGCAGGGTCTTGACCAGAAAATTCTGGTCGTTCCCGCAGCTCGGACAAGTCAAAGCCATCTAGACTGAACTCCTCTCGGCCGCCGGGGCCGTTGCCAAACCTTCGAATTGTACGGGAACGTCTTTCTATTACGCAATCAAGATCTTCTGGGTATCAGCCGTCCGCGCGGGTGTACGATGCACGGATGGCCGAAGCGAAGTCCGCAGCGACAATCCACAGCGAAGCGCGGGGACCGCACTGGGTGGCATGGATCAACGGCGCCGACGGGAAACCGGAACAATCTGTGATTCTGGTGGGCAGGACCCGGCTTGAGGCCGAAGATCGGGCGCGCCGCTGGGCAGCGGTGAACGCCCCGAAGTGACGTTACTCTTCCGACTCGTCTTCCTCCGCGAACTCCTCGGGATCGCCCAGCCGCAGCACCTGGCCGCTGGCATGCGCTGACAGGATGCAGTGTGGCCCCTTGGCCTCGAGCGACACGACCGCCACGTCCCACGGGCGGGCGCGGTAGGCCGCTGCCACACACCCGCACGGCAGACCTTCGAGCGCTTCGAGCTCGAACACGGTCGTCGTAGGTCTTACGTAGTTCAGCGCACCTGAGGGAACCACCATGCCGCACCTCCCGTCGCGAGTTGTTACTGCAAGGCTGACGCCAGATACAACGTTAGACCGCTGGCTTTCATTTTTGGTTCCCGTCCGGCCTGAAGTCCCCTGAATCTACGGAATATCGGACTCGCAATCGGTCACCCGGGGCGGTGCCAGCGACACCTGGAGGCTACAGAAGCCCTGGATATGTGACCATCCCGCCGTTTATCCGTCCGAACTCGCTCAGAACATGCGGCTTGGCGGGGGAAGTCGACAGTATGTGCAGAACCGTCACATCACGCACCAAAAGCGCGTCGGCCAGCAACCTCCGGTGGCACCGCCACCACACCGCCTCGGCACACATCACCGCGGTGGGTGCCTGCCGGGCCAAGATCTCCAGCGCCGCGACCCCTGCCGCGAACTCGTCAGTCTGCATGTGATCGGCATAGCCCCGGAAACCGGCGTGGCGCACCGCGGTGTTGGCCGAGTCGGGCCGTGGACGTCGGCGGCCGCCGAGCGCCGGGAAATGGCGATAGGCAACACCAGCCGGTTCGAGCCACCCGGGCAGGCTGTCGCGCCCGAAGTGCGGATGGCGGCGCGACTGCGGAATGCTGCGGATATCGGCCACCTGGCGGATGCCGTGGGCCTGGAGGAGGCCGAGAAAGGCTTCCGCCGTGTGGGTGGAATGCCCGATCGTATAAACGGTCACGCGGATGGTCCATCCTCCGTCGCGTAGATGAGTTTCGCCTCGACGCGCGCGCCCGGGAACATCGCCCGCGCCGCCTCTTCGTAAATCCCGATCTGCCGCACGTGCGCCTGCCGCGGGCGCCCCGTCTTGAACTCGATGACGACGACCGTCCCATCGTCGCGAATCACCAGGCAGTCGATGGTGCCGCGGAGGACCACTCGGGCCGCGTCCCCGGACGGCGGGGTGATGACCGAAAACGGCACTTCGTAGAGCCGCCGGCCACCCGAGAGGAGGGCCGCGACGTCGGCACGGGCGCGAATCTGCCGCCACAGGTTGGCGGCGGCGGCGATGGTCGCGCCGGCATCGACGAGGGTCGCGCGCTCTTCCGCTGTCAGCAGCGCCGCCGCGCGGCTGCCATCTGCGGCAGGATCCTCGACGTCGCGGGATTCGGCGTGCTGGAAGAGACGGTGCACCAGCGTACCGACGATCGCCCCGTCGGCGGTGCCGCGGGAAGACTCTTCACCCAGGGTTGGGCCCTCGACCCATTGCGTCACGGATTGCCGTAGCGGTTCGGTGCCGCCGGCGAGCTCCCCGAAGTGGTCCGGTTCATCGGTGCTGTTCGACAGCGCCGCACCCGACGCCGGAACCGCCAGCGCGTCCGGGACACGGCAGATGCGCCACTCGAACGGCCGCCCGGACGGCCCGGCCCAACCGACCGCGGCGCATTCCGCGAAAGCCGTCGCGGCGTGGTTGAAGAGCTGGCGGACGGAGTCGGGCAGCACTTCCGCCAGACTTCCCCGCCCCGGCGCCATCACGCCTTTCTTGAGGGCGGAGGACAAGGTACAGACGATCGCGCGCGCGCGTCAGGGCGACATAGAGCAGCCGCCGGGTCTCGTGCTTCTCCCGTTCGCGCTCGGCCTCGTCCGTCTCCGACACGAACGGGCCGATCGACACCGACGGCTCTCCCCCTTCGCCGTCGACGATGACCCGGACGGGACGTGGAGGACCGGTCGCCCCCTTGGCCATGTTGACGACGAACACGACCGGAAACTCGAGCCCTTTCGCGGCGTGCACCGTCATCAGGTTGACGGCGTCGAGCGCCTCGATGACGGCGTTGGACTCGTCGCCGGCGGTCAGCGCGTCGATGTGGTCGGCGATCCGCGGCCAGCGTCGCGTAGCCGCGGTTCTGGATGCGCCGGATCAGGCCGCGCATCTTCTTCAGGTTCTCCCATGCCTGCTGCCGCCGGCGCGCCGCGCAGTTCGTAGGCGTAGGCGGTCGCTCGCAGCAGCGCTTCGATCAGGTCGGCGGGCGGGACGCGGTCGACAAGCGCCAGCCACCCGCGGACGCGGCCGCGCACGTATCCGAGCACGCGGCGGTCCTCGTCATCGAGGCCGTCGCGGCTGGCGGCACGTCGCCGATGGAGCGCCGCCGCCAGTCCCGGCGCCCGAGCCGCGCCATGCCCGGATCCGAAAGCCGGACGAACCGCGAGCGCAGGAACGCCGCCGCCCGCAGATCCGAGACCGGATCGGCGAGATACCGCATCAGCGCCGACACATCCTTGATCTCGTCGGCGTCGAAGAAGCCGAGCCCCTTGTAGACGTAGGTCGGGATGCCGCGGACGCTCCAGCTCGTGCTCGAACTCGCGGTGGCTGGCGCGCGAGCGGAACAGAATGGCGATGTCGCCGGGCGTGGCCGGCCGCGGCACGCCGGTCTTGCGGTCGCGAACCGTCTCCTCGCGCAGCACCCGCGCGATCTCGGCGGCCACTGCCGCCGCGCACGCCGGGATCGTCCTCGCGCCGCGGCAATCCCGAGCACCGGGCCGCGCGCGGTATCGCCGCGCGCCGTCGATCGGAAACCGATCCGTCTCGACGTAGGTGAACTCGTCCGGCGCGGCCGCCGCGCCTGCGACATCTCGGCGAACAGCTCGTTGACGAAGTCGAGCAGCTCGGGCACGGCGCGGAAGCTGCGCGCGATCGACCGCCGCGGACTGCCGGCCGGGCGGAGCGCCTCGATGTAGCGGCCGGCCTCGCTGGAGCACCGCCACCTCCGCGTCGCGGAAGCGGTAGATCGACTGCTTGCGGTCGCCGACGATGAAGATCGACGGCTGCGTGGCCAGACCGAGCCCCTCGCCCCACGACTGGACCAGCAGCGAGACCAGCTCCCACTGCGCCCGGCTCGTGTCCTGGAACTCGTCGACCAGCACGTGGTGATAGCGCGACTCGAGCCGGAAGCGGCTCTGCGAGAACTCGTCCATCCGGCGCAGCAGCTCGAGCGCGCGCTGCAGCACGTCCGAGAAGTCGAGCACCGATCGCTCGTCGAGCGCGCGGCGGTACTGCTCCAGCGCGATGGCGAACATCCTGCGGATGCCGCGCGCCAGGACGACGTTCAGGTCGCGGCCGAAGGCCGAGACGACGCGCTCGATCTGCGGCGCGATCTGGAACAGCGGCGCCGCGGTGCCGCCGCGCCGCGTCGGCGTCGGGAAAGTCACGCGCGATGTTGTACGGATGAATCGCGCCGCTCCGCCGCGGCTTCCCCTCGCCGGTCAGGAAGTGCGCCGCGACGCGGTCGATCAGCGCGCGGATCGGCGGCCTCGCCGGCGCGTTCGATATCCGGCAGCCGCTCGAGGTCGCGCACGCAGCATCTGGTATCGCGGCGTGGCCGACCGGGCCGTCCGCCAGAAATCGCGCCAGGCCGCCCGGCACGGTGCGCAGCGCATCCTGGAGCGCGGCCGCGGCGCGCCGGCAGACGATCTGCGGCGGTGAGGTCGCGCGGCCCCCTGGCGAGGAACCGGTCGAGCGCGTCCCAGGCCACCAGCCGGCGCTCGAGCAGCGAGGCCAGCCCGGCGCGCGTCCGCGATCACGCCGAGCTGGGCGAGCACGAGCGCGACGTCCGGGTCCTCGCGCGCCAGCCCGGCGAAGATCCGCAGCGACTGATCGAGCGACTCCTCGATGAGCCGGGGCACCTCGGTCTCGTCCGCCATGTCGAATCCGGGGTCGAGGTCCGCTTCGAGCGGGAACTCGCGGAGCAGCGACAGGCAGAAGGCGTCGATCGTGCTGATCGCAATCTCGCCGAGCCGCTCGCGCAGCTCCCGCCACCGGGCCTTGTCGAATTCCGAGCGCGCCGCCGCCGCTTTCAGCTCGCGGATGATGCGCTCGCGCATCTCCGCCGCGGCCTTGCGCGTGAAGGTGATCGCCAGGATGTTGGCCGGGTCGACCCCGGCCTTCAGCAGGTTGACGTAGCGGAGCACCAGGACCGACGTCTTGCCGGTGCCGGCCGACGCCTCGAGCACGACGTTGTTGGCCGGATCGGTGGCGAAGGCGCGCGCCGCCAGATCCGCATCCGGCGGCGTCGCAGCCGGGGGTGCGGCCGGCGGAACAACCGCAGCCGGCGGTGGCGCATCCGCCGCGGCGGCGTCGCCGGCAAAAAGCGAGAGCTGGCGGGACGACCCGCCGGCGGCGTCACTCATCGCCGACGTAATCCTTCCGGCAGACGCCGGCATAGCCGCAGCGGGTGCAGAGGAACGGCTCCTCCGGGTCGGCCGGAAACTCCCCTCGCTCAATCGCGTCGATGGCGCCGAGGAACCGCTCCTGCCCCGCCGCTACCGCCTCGGCCAGCGACGACGAGGCGCCGAGCGCGACGAAGGCGTTCTTCTCGCGAAACGCGACATAGCCGGCCTGGCCGAGCGTCCACGATCGGCCATGCCGGCCGGTCGAGCGACTGCTCGGCGCAGACCCCGTAGACCGGCAGCTGCAGCGCCCGGCTGGCTTTCGGCGCCTTCCCGAGCTTGTAGTCGATCGAGGCGGAGCGTGCCGTCGGCGAGGAGGTCGATGCGGTCCGCCTTGGCGCGCAGCTGCACGGTTCGCGGCCCCGCCGCCGTGGCAAAAACGAACGCGCCCTCCAGCTCGTGCTCGAGCAGCCGCTCCACCACCTCGCCCCCCTGCTCCATCTCGAAAGTGAACGCCCGCTCCGCAAGCCCCGGCGCGGCCGCCGATCCCAGCAGGTGAGTGCGCTCGATCGCCCGATCGGCGTCGGGCAGCGCCGCGATGCGTGCCTCGGCGACGACTTCGAACATCTCGAGCGCCTCGGCGAAGGTCGCCATGGTGACGCTGCCGCGGCCTTGCGCCTGCCATGCGGTGAAGAACGCTTCGAACACCTCGTGTACGAGCTGCCCCCGCTCCTGCGGCGTGAGTCCCGACTCCTCGCCGCGCTCCTCGGGCAGCCTCAGGACGTGGGCGGCGAAGTACTTGAACGGACACTCGAGATAACGCTCGACCCGGCTGACCGCGTAGACCGCGGCGGCGCGCGCCCCGGTCCCGCCATGGAACATCGCTCCGTCCGCGGCCGACCGCGACGCCCGCAGCGCCAGCCACTCGCGCGGCTCGCCGGCGACGGCGTCGGCCGCCACGGGCTCCTGCGACAGCGCCTCGTGCACGAACACCCGGCCCCCGGCCGATGCGCGCCGCGGCGCCGCCGGCAGCCCGGCCCCCTCGATCTCCTCGAGAAACGCCGACGCCGGCACGATGGCGTCGTCTTCGAGCGTGAAGAGCGACAGGGTGACGCGGTGATGCGCAAGGCGGAGCAGATCCTGGAAGCGCGCCCGCGCCGCCGCCGCCCGGTCCGCCTCGGCCGGCCAGCCAAGCTGCGTCAGCAGCGCCGCCGGGTAGAAGATCCCGCGGCGGCCGCGGTCCGGCCAGTCGCTGTCGACCAGACCGACGATCGACAACTCGTCGACGTCCGCATACGCGGCCGCCGGCGCGTCGAGCAACACCAGCCCACGCGCCCCGGTCCGCGGCGCGAACGTCTGGCTTTCAATCCAGCGCCGCACCGTTCCCGCCAGCTCCTCCGCCGGCACCGCCGCGTCGTCGTGGAGCCGGTGCGCGCCGGCCAGCGACTCGAGCGCGGCGAGGACCGCGGCGCGCGCCCGGAGATGCCCCGGCCGCCAGACCTCCTGGGCGTCAGGCAGGCGTTCGTGGCTGGTGATGAAGGCCGTGAGCGCGCCGAGCTGCGCGGAGGCGTGCGGCGCCTCGGCGAACGGCCGCAGCTCGGCCGCGGCCTGCAGCGCCGCCGCCAGGGCCGGCGCGGCCCGGCTCCAGGACGACGGACGTCCCGAAGCGCGGCGCCCCGTCTCGGCCTCGAGCGCGGCCAGATTGTCCCAGCCGCCGACGTAGCGCACCTCGCGGAGCAGGGCATCCGCCGCGGCGACGTCGTGAAGGCCGATCGCCGGCTGGCCGAACGACCAGTGCGGGGAGCGCAGCAGATCGACGAGCGTGCCGCGGGTCGCCTCGCTGCCGATGAACGACAGCACGAGGTCGAGGGCGGCGGCGAACGGCTCGGCGGCGAGCGGCAGGGCGTCGAACGCCTGATAGGGAATCCCGGCGTCCGGAAACACCTGGCGCGCGAGATACAGATACGGCAGCGGCCGCTGGAACACGACCGCGGCGCGGTCGAGCGCGCCGCCGCCTGCCTGCTTCATCGAACGGGCCACATCGGCGAGCTCCTCCTCACGGTCGCGGCAGACGATCCACGGCTGCCGGTCCTCTCCGGCCACCGTCAGGGCCGGCGGCGGCGCGGCGTCGCCGGCGCGCACTTCCTCGATCCCCGGCAGCACGTCGTGGATGCGCTCGTGAAACCCCGCCGCGAGCACGTTCTCGGTGGCGACGACGTCGAGGCGCTCGAGCCCCGGCAGCCGCGCCAGCAGATCGAAGTCGGCGAGCCACAGGCCATTCGCGTCGGCGGCCTGGTCGGGGACGGTGACGATCAGGTGCCGGTAGGCCGGATGCGTGGCGGAGGGGGCGGCGTCCAGCAGGTACTGGCGGAGGCCGTGTTCGTCGATGCCGCCGGCGTCGCGCAGGCGCGCCTCGAAGAGATCGAAGGCCGCCGCCAGAAAGCGGGTCAGGCGGAGCAGCCGTTCGGCGCCGCGGTCGATCTCGGCGCTCGGCTCGAGCGCGGCGGTCATCAGCCGTTCGAAGGCGGCCACGGTCCGGTCGCGGCGGCGCAGCTCATCGTAGAGCGCCAGGATCTCGACCACCAGGCCGGCGCGGAGGCGAAAGGGGGCGGGCACACCGCGGCCCGCCGCGTCGGCCGCGGCGCGGCGGAAGATGACCTCGCGCTCGAAGTCGGAGAGCCGGCGCGGAGCCTCGCCGAGCCCCTGATGCAGCCGATCGTACAGCTGCGCGCGGGTGACGAGATCCGGCAGGATGAGCGCGGGCAGGTGGCCGCCGAGCGCGAGGTTCTCGATCGTCCGGCGGAGGGCTTCGGCCGCGCTCCGGCTCGGGACGAGGATCGCCGTGCGCCGCGCCGCGCCGGCGTCGCGGCCCTCAGCGGGCGCGACGCTGCGCGCGAGGACGCCGTGGGCGGCGCGGAGATCGGGGACGCGCAGCAGTCGGGTGATTCGTGGCGTGGTCAATCTGCGGGGAACTCAGGCGGCCGAGCTCCTCCGACGCCCGATCGAGCATCATCAGCGCGCCGGCAGCCGCGGAGGCGGCGTCCCACTCGAGTTTCGTATCCTTGAATGATACCGCGTTCCGCCGCGCCACCGCAGCCCGCGCCGCCATCTGCAGCGCCGCGCGGAACAGCCCGTGCGCGGCGTCGAGCTCCGGCGGCGGCACGATGCCGCTGAACATCCGACTGCCCATCACCAGCCGCTGCTCGAGGCGCGGCAGGTCGCGCGGCGGCGGACCGGCGCGCTCGCGGATCGCAGCGAGCGGCTTCTGCGCGGCGCGCAGCTCGCCGAGCGGGCTGGCGATCGCGTCGCGGTAGAGCGCGAACGCGGCCCGGCGGGCGGTCCACGCCTCGCGCGCCTGCCGCACCCGGACCGCTTCGCCAAGCTGCCATTCGAGCGACCCGAGCAGCGCGGACGTATTCTGCGGCCGCCTCCGCCCGAGTCGATCGTCGGCCTGGAGCACCCCCTCGAAGAGCGCCTGGACGCCGCGAAGATCGCCGCGCGCCGCGCGGGCCGCCGCGACCGAGAGCGTCGCGGTCGCCAGCGTGCCGTAGGCCTTCTCCACCTTCCGCTCGTCGGCCAGTTCGGCCGACACCCGGCCGGCCAGCGCCGCCGCCCATCCGCCCTGGCGCGCCGCCTCGCGCAGGCCGATGTCGATCGCCTCGAGCAGCGACAGCCGCTGCGACGGATCCGGCGCCAGCGACGCGACCGTCATCGCCTGCTCCATCGTTTCGCGCAGGTCGGGCGGCGCCAGCATCGTCTCCCGGGGAGGCACGGTGCTGGCGACGAGGCTGACCGTGGTCGTCTCGCCGGCCGCAACCCGGAGGTCGGAGATCACTTCATCGAGCATGCCGGCGAGCTCGGCGACATCCTGGGCCCGGTAGCCGAAGTTCGCCGCCGGCCACCGCATCAGATTGTCGCGCGCCTCCGTCGCCATCGCCAGCCGCCGCGCCGGATCATCGGTCAACGCGATCTGGTTGAGCGCTTCGACGACCCGCGCGCCGAGCAGCGCGAAGTCCGCTTCGCCCCGCGTTTCCCCGTAACGCCGCGCGCGCACGGCGTCGGCGTATCGCTCCGTCCTGCCCCAGTCCACCGCCGCCTGCGGGATGCTCACCACCTGAAGCACCGGCGTCTCGGTCAACTCCCCCACCGGGATCGACAACACGACCCGGTCGCCGACGCGGGCGAACTCTCCGTAGCTCACGAGCGTCCCACCGTCGAGCAGAAACAGCCGATACAGGCTGACTTCCGGCGCGGCGCGACATTCGACCGCCGCCGCCAGCGCGACGATTACGAGCAGGCCGCGGAGCCACATCGGCACCCTCCAGGAGCTTCGACCGCGCGGCGTGTTGAAAAGATGTTGAAGGATCGTGGATCTCCTGTGCACGGCCCGACAGCCGGCACTTATTTTGACCGAAAGAGGCGGGCAATCGTTGGGATTGCACACTGTTGATGCGTCTTCGATAGTCCTTTCGCTTGTCTCGCCGCGTCGGGAGGCTAGACTAGCCTTCCTTGCAGATACCGCTTCCGCCCCCGACGCCCGTGACCAAACACCGCTTCGACGAGACGATCAACGGCCGCGCCTACCGCATCGAGGTCTCCAGTGTCGGGACCAACAAATGGCGCGCACAGATCGCCCGCGTGCCCGGGGGCTCTGCCGCGACGATGCCGTTCTACGGCAGTACACCGGTCGAAGCCGCCGGCCAGTTGAGCCGCTGGCTCACCCTGGCGCACGGCAAGGGACGTCCTCAGCTATAGTTTCCGGATGAGCGCGCCTGCCGGGCCCAGCGTCGCGCCGCGCATCGCGGCACGTCTGCTGCTGGCCGCGGCGCTCTGCGCAGGCACCGCGACGGCGACGCCGGCGCGGGCCTCCGACCGTTCTCCTGCAGCCCGGCACACCGCCTCACTCCCCCGAATCCGCCTGATTGCCACCGGCGGCACGATCGCGAACCGTGCCTCGGGCCGGCTTACGGCCGACGAGTTGATCCGGTCGGTCCCGGCCATCGGTCTCATCGCCCGCCCTGAAGCGGAGCAATTCGCCAACGCCCCCAGCGCGGCGCTGTCGCTCGATCAGTGGCTCTCGCTCGCCCGCCGGATCGATCAGCTCTGCCGGGACGATGGCGACCTGGCGGCCGTCGTCGTCAGCAGCGGCACCGACACACTAGAGGAAATCGCCTACTTCCTGCACCTCACGGTCCGCACCGACAAGCCGATCGTCATCGTCGGTGCGATGCGGAACCCCGACGCGCCCGGCTACGACGGCGGCGCAAATCTGCTCGCCGGCTTCCGCGTCGCGGCGGATCCGGCGTCCCGGGGCAAAGGCGCGCTGGTCGTGTTGAACGACGAGATCAACTCGGCCCGCGAGGTCACGAAGACGGATGCCCGGCGGGTCGATACGTTCCAGACCCGCGGCTACGGAGTGCTTGGTGTGGTGGATCCGGACCGCGTCGTATATTACCGCGCGCCGGCCAGACGCCACACCAGACGGAGCGAGTTCGACGTCGGCGCGGTCCGCGCCCTCCCCCGGGTGGACGTGGCGCTCGTCTACCAGGGCGCCTCGGGAGACATCATCCGCGCGATGGTCGATCAGGGTGCACGGGGCATCGTCGTCGCCGGCGCCGGCGCCGGCGCGCTCAGCGGCACCCAGGAGGAAGCGGTCGGCTACGCGATCGAGCGGGGCGTCGTGGTCGTCATGAGCTCGCGTGCCGGCAGCGGGCGGATCGGCGCCGAAACGCCCGCCGCGGCCCCCGTGCACGGCGAGGATCTGGCGCCGCTCAAAGCCCGCGTGCTCCTCATGCTGGCGCTGACCAGGACCGGGAACCCGGTCGAGATCCAGCGGATGTTCGCCGAATATTGACTTCTGCCGGGAACGCCGACCGCCTCATGCGAGCGATCATCGTCGAAGACGACGCGACTATCGCGGATTTCGTGGCCCGCGGCCTCAGGGAGGCGGGCTTTGCCGTCGATCGCGCCGCCGACGGCGAGGCAGGGCTCGAGCTGGCCGCCTCCGGCGACCTATGACGTCGCGATTGTCGACCTGATGCTGCCGAAGCTGAGACGGCCTCGAGCCTGATCACCGCGATGCGCGGGCAGGCGCGTGACGACCCCGGTCCTGATCCTCAGCGCCAGGCACACCGTCGACGACCGGGTGAAGGGGCTCGAGACGGGCGGCGACGACTACCTCACCAAGCCGTTCGCGTTCTCCGAGCTGCTGGCGCGCGTCCAGGCGCTGATCCGGCGATCGACCGGCGCGGCCGACGTCCACCGAGCTGACGCTCGGCGATCTCCGGCTCGACCTGATGACGCGCCGCGCCGCCCGCGCAGGGGCGCGACATCGAGCTCCGGCCGCGCGAGTTCGCGCTGCTCGAGTACCTGATGCGCAACGCCGGCCGGGTCGTCTCGAAAACCATGATCCTGTCGCACGTCTGGGACTACAGCTTCGATCCCGCGCACCAACGTCGTCGACGTGCTGGTGTTCCGGCTGCGCGAAAAGATCGACAAGGGGCTTCGAGCGCGAAGTTGCTCCACACCGTGCGCGGCATCGGCTATGTTCTCAAGGTGGCGTGAGCGGCTGCGGCACACGCTCGGCCTCCGCCTGGCGTTGTGGTACGCCGTCGATCTTCGTCGCCAGCTCGCTCGCGCATCGATCGGCCTGACCTACGTGCTGCTGGCGGCGTCGCTGCGGCAGTACGACCGCGAGATCATCCAGACGACGCTCGTGCAGTTACGCGGCGCGCCTACGCGCGCGGCGGTGTCGATGCCCTGGCCGCCGAGATCCGCACGCGATGCAGCTCGCGTCGGATCCCGAGTCCGCTGTTCGTCCGGACCGTGGGGGCGTGCCAGGACGTCGTGTTCTTCAGCATGCCGGATGCGTGGCGGCAGTTCGACCTCTCGCAGCTCGAGACCCCGGCGCTCAGCGGCGAGCAGACCTGGGCGACGCTGCGGCCGGGCACCGGCGGCGAGCCGCTCGAGGTGGCTTCGGTGCGTCTCCCCGACGGCACGCTGTTCCAGGTCGGCAAGAGCACCGGCCGGCGGGAAGCGCTGCTGCGCCGCTTCCGCGGTGTCCTGCTGGTCGACTTCGGCGTCGCTGCTGGTCATCGGCGCTCGGCGGCGGCGCGGTCCTCACCGGTCCGCGCTGCAGCCGGTGCGGCGGCTGAACGATACCGTGCGCGACATCATGCAGACCGGCCGGTACCGACCGGCGCGTGCCGGCCGACGACACCGCCGACGCGCTCGACGAGCTGAGCGGACTGGTCAACGCGATGCTCGATCGCATCGATCACGTCGTTGCCGGCATGCGCGGTGCGCTCGACAACGTCGCTCACGACCTCCGGACGCCGATGACGCGCCTGCGCGGCACCGCCGAGAGTGCGCTGCAGACCGACGCGACCCGGCGGCGCTGCGCGACGCGCTGGCCGACTGCCTCGAGGAGTCCGATCGCGTCATGGCGATGCTCAACACGCTGATGGACATCTCGGAGGCCGAGACCGGCACCATGCGCGCTCGACTACGACGCCGTCGACCTCGGCGACCTGATCCGCCAGAGCGGTCGAGCTGTACGAGGACGTCGCCGAGCAGCGCGGCATCCGCGTCGAATCGGCGAGCGACGCCGACCTGCGCATTCGCCGTCGATCGCAACCGGATGCGGCAGGTCATCGCGAACCTGCTCGACAACGCGGTGAAGTACACGCCGCCGGGCGGGCTGGTCCGGATCGAAGCCAGGCGCGACGGGCCGGACGCGGTCCTCAGCGTGCGCGACACGGGCGTCGGCATCCCGGCGGATGAGCTGCCGCGCATCTGGGACCGCCTCTACCGCGGCGACAAGAGCCGCTCCGAACGCGGCCTCGGGCTCGGCCTCAGCCTGGTCAGGGCCATCGTCGAGGCCCACGGCGGCGTGGTGTCGGTCCGCTCCACCCCTGGCGAGGGCAGCTATTTCGAGCTCAGGCTGCCGGCCGTGCGGAACCTTTCAGCGGTGTAATCCGGCGGACATCGGCTCGTAATGCGGGAGCCGTATTCTCGATGCAGGCATTTCGGCTTCATCGAAACAGGAGATCCTTCATGAGCGCACAAGACTTCATCGGCCGCACGCAGAACGGCCGGCGGCCCGTTGCGGGCCAGGCTGGGAGCGGCCGCCGGCGCGCTGCTGCTCACCGGCGCCCTGGCGGGCTGGACCGCCAGCGGCTCCGGCCTCGGCAGCGTCACGGCCGCACCCGAACATCCCGTCGCGGCGGCTCCCGCGGCAGCCGCCAGCCGGACGATTGGCGCCGGCGGCGATTCCTACGCGCCGCTCGTCGAGCAGACGGCGCCGGCCGTCGTCACCGTCCGCTCCGAGCGACTGGTCAAGACCGCCAGCCAGGGGCTGCCGGACGATCCCTTCTTCCGTCAGTTCTTCGGCAACCGGTTGCCGCAGCAGCATGCCGCCGGCAGCGTGAAGGCGGCCTCGGCTCGGGCGTGGTCGTGCGGCCCGACGGCTACATCCTGACCAACAACCACGTCGTCGACGGCGCGGAGCAGGTCAAGGTCGAGCTGACCGACGGCCGCACGTTCAAGGCCAAGGTCGTCGGCACCGACGCGCCGAGCGACCTCGCGGTGCTCAAGATCGACGGCAGCCAACCTGCAGACCCTGCCGCTCGGCGACTCCGACAAGGTCCGCGTCGGCGACGTCGTGCTCGCGGTCGGCAACCCGCTCGGCATCGGCCAGACCGTGACGATGGGCATCGTCAGCGCCAAGGGGCGCGCGACCGGCGGCACGGGCGACGGCAGCTATCGAGGACTTCATCCAGACCGACGCGCCGATCAACCAGCGGCAACTCCGGCGGCGCGCTGGTCAACACCCAGGGGGAGCTGATCGGCATCAACTCGCAGATCCTGTCGCCCTCGGGCGGCAACATCGGCATCGGCTTCGCGATCCCGGCCAACATGGCGCGCAACGTCATGACGCAGCTGATCGAGCACGGCCAGGTGCGGCGCGGCCTGCTCGGCGTGACCGATCCAGCCGGTGACCTCCGACATCGCGCGCAGCCTCGGCCTCGAGGAAGTCCGCGGCGCGCTCGTCAGCGACGTCAAGGCCGGCGGCGCCGCCGCCAGGGCAGGCATGCAGCGCGGCGACATCATCACCGCCGTCAACGGCGCGCGCGGTGAAGCGACAGCAACGCCCTGCGCAACGAAGTCGCCGAGATGCTGCCCGGCACCGACGTCGAGGTCACGCTGCTGCGCGACGGCAAGGAGCAGACGGTGGACGTGCCGCTCGGCGAGCTGCAGGCCGCCGATCGCGAAGGCGGAGGCAGCGGGCGCGGCTCCGGATGACAGCGGCTATCGGCCTGGCGGTCGAGCCGCTGACGCGGGACATCGCGCGCGAGCTCGGCGTCAGCGCCACCGCCGGCCTGGTGGTCCGCGAAGTGCAGCCCAGTGGGCGCGCCGCCGAGGCCGGGATGCAGGAGCGGCGACGTCATCGAGGAGGTCGACGGCAAGACCGTCGACCAGCTCCGAGGCGCTGCGCTCGGCCCTCAAGACCGGCGACCGTCCGGCGCTGCTGCTCGTGCATCGCGGCGCGACCTCGGTCTTCGTGACACTCGACCGCGGCGCGCGCTGAGCGCCGCGTGATGCTGGCGCGCGGGGTCCTGGGTTTCCGGCTCGGCCGGACGACGCCGGACCCCGCGCGCCGCACGTTCCCTCCTCCGCCGCCATCCCTCTCTTCTGCCTGCGGCTGTGGGCTGTTCTAGCGGTATCGCCAGCTCGCGGTATCGGCCCCCGCGGGCGCGGACGCCTCCACCTGCGCCGCCATCTTCCTGAGCAGATCGTCCGGGCCGGGCCCCCAGCAGTGCGGCGCACGCCGCTGGAACACGATTTCGCCGGTCCACTTCGGCTGGTCCGCCTTGGTAAGGAAAGCGGACAGGTTCTCGACTGCGTTGTTCAGATAGTACGAGTCCATGTCGCCGATATAGACGTTGAGCTTGCGCGCCACTTTCGGCCCGAGCGTCGCCCAGTTGGTGCGCAGCACGTCGAGCAGGTCGTACCTCTTCCACGCCGCCGCCACGCCGTGATCGATCGCGCCGCTGTCCTTGCTCCAGAGGCGTTTCGGATAACCGTCCGCGGCGACGGGCGAATAGGCCGCCTCCCAGATATCCCACTGCCCGCCCGACCGCGATTTGTCGCCGACGACCAGCTCGAAATGATTTTCGTCCTTCATCGTCGACACGACAGTGCCGTCGGGCTTGCGCTGGGTCGGCCGATCGACTGTCGTCCAGCCATGATCGATGGTGTAGGCGTTGGCGTCGGCGTAGATATCGACGATCTGGTGCGCGTGGAAATCGACCGAGTCCGGACAGCTCGCGAACGCCCCGCCGTAGAAGTCCGGATAGAACACCTGGTGCGCGAGAGCAATCCAGCCGCCCGTCGATCCACCCGACAGCAGGCGCGCCCATGGCTGGCGGATCACCCGGAACCGGGTCTCAATCGCCGGCAGGAGCTCCGCCATGATGGCGTCGCCGTAGGGACCATTGTTCTCGGAGTTCACGCCGTAGGAGTCGTCATAGTAGGGGGACGGGTGCTGGAGCGTGACGTAGATGAACCGCGGGGTGTCGGCGCCGTTCCACAGCGCGTCGAACTCGCGGCCGCGGCCGAAGCCGCCCGGTGCGGCCAGCGAGAAGTGCCCCTGGATGTAATTGACGGGATAGTAAACATCGGAATGCTCCGCGTAGCCTTTCGGGAGCAGGATGGTGGCCCCGAGAAGATCGGCCGGCCCCACCAGCGGGTCAGAATCTGGCTCTGGATGCGGAACCGCTTGACCATGTCGGTATCGGCAGGCAGCGCGATGGGTGGGATGACCTTGTCGGCGACCAGCCGGGTGGCCGTGTCCGAGGCGGGGTCGAGGTGCACCTTGACGGGATCGCCATAGAGGTTGCCTGGCGACTTCTTCCAGTCCTGCCCTTCCCACTCGTCCATGTGCAGCCACACCGTGTGGCCATCGGCGCGCGGGAACTTCGTGTAGACGTTCACGAAGGCCTGCACCCAGTAGTCCCCGGCGGGCAGATCCCGCAGGCTGGCGAGCGGGTGCCCGCGGTCGCGGCGGTCGAATGTCACCGACTCGCCGGGCTTCAGCCCCTCGACATATTTCGAGAACAGCGGTACGCCTTCCGGGCCGGTCTGCTGAATCGGCGCGGACTGGCCGTCGCGGCTGACCGCGAAATACACCATCCCCGTGACCGCCTCGCTGCGTACCTCCGGAGCGATCCGGATCTCGACGCGCAGGGCGCCGCCGGGCTGCGCTGCCAGCGCGGTCCGCCCGCCATGGGCCGCAAGAGCGGACAGGACCGACACGATGACAAGACGCAGGCCGGATCGCCACATCCTTCGATTATGACGGAATGCCGCGGCGGCGGCTTCGCGCGGCGGATCCGTGGCTATGATCTAGTCCGCCCGCAGCGCCCGGATCGGATCGACGCCTGCCGCCCGGCGTGCCGGCATGTATGACGCCAGCACGGCGACCGCCGTCAGCATCACCGCCACCGTCGCGAACGCGGCCGGATCGGTCGCGCTGACCCCGTAGAGGACGCTCGACAGCACGCGAGTCACCCCCAGATCGATGACCAGGCCGATGGCGATGCCGCTCAACGTCAGACGCAGTCCCTGGCCGACGACCATGCGCATGACATCGGCACGGTTGGCACCGAGCGCCATGCGCACGCCGATTTCGCGTGTCCGCTGGCTGACCGCGTAGGCCATGACGCCGTAGACGCCCATGACGGCGAGGGCCAGCGCCAGCAGGCCGAAGAGGCCGAGCAGCATCCCGGCGGCCTGCGCCGGGAACAGCGGCAGTTGCATGTGCTCTTCGAGAGTTCCGACGCCGACCAGCGGCATCCGGGGATCGAGCGCCTGAGCGACGCTGCGGAGCGCGCCGGCCGCCTCGACGCCACCATCGGTACGGACGACGAGCTGCGCACCGGGCTCGTAATGCTGCAGCAGGCATCGATAGAAGAACGGCTTGTCGCTCTCCCCGAGGCTCTGATACCTGCCGGTCTTCGCCAGGCCGACAATTTCACCGCGGACGCGGACCTCGCCAGGCTCGAACAACGTCACGAAACGGCCCACCGGATCCTCTCCGGGCCAGAAGCGGTCCGCCATGGCCTGGTTGATGATCACGACCGGCGGCGCCCGCTGGTCGTCCTGGGCAGTGAAGGTACGCCCCCGCAAGAGCGGTATCCCCATCGCCTCGAAATAGCCCGGCCCGACCACGGCCATGTCGAAGGCGGCGCGCGGCGCGGATGCCCCCGGCACGGGCTGATAGCCGTCAATCGCGACGGACTCGGTGCGCATGACCGAACCGAGCGGCAGATGATCCGCCAGACCGGCGGCGCGGACGCCGGGCAGCGCCCGAACGCGGTCCAGCAGGCCGGCGTAGTACGCCCGGCCGCGGTCCTCGTTGTAGCCGAACGGCTCGACATTCACCGTCGCGCTGAGGACGTGCCGCGGGTCGAAGCCTGGATCGATCGATCGCGCATTGACGAGGCTCCTGACGCACAGGGCGGCGCCGACCAGCAGGACCGTGCACGCCGTGACCTCGGTGACGACCAGTCCATTGCGGAGGCGTGATCGCGACGACCCTCCCTGCGGCGAGCCGTCCTTCAGCGCCGCGGCCTGCGGCAGGCCCGACTGCTGAAGCGCCGGTGCGAGCCCGAAGACAATCCCCGTCAGCAGCGACACCACCAGCGTGAAGACGAGCACGCGCGCATCGGGGGCGACGTTGACCTCGAGCGGGATGGATGCCGGCTTGAGGGCCAGCAGCGCGGGCGTCGCCCACGCCGCGAGCAGGAGTCCGAGCAGGCCGGCGACCGCCGCGATGAGGACACTCTCCGTCAGGGTCTGGCGAATCAGGCGGCCGCGGCTCGCGCCGAGCGCGGCGCGGATGGCCAGCTCGCGGCGCCGGTGCGCCGCCCTGGCGAGGAGCAGATTCGCCAGATTGGCGCAGGCGATGAGCAGCACCAGCCCGACAACCGCCATCAGCACGCCGCTGACGGCGCCGAGAACCCCGCGCATGAACGACGGCACGAGCTCGACCGGCAGGGCAGCCGGCATCAGGTCGCGGTCGGCCTCGTACGCCGCCGACAGCTGCCGGCCGAGGACGGCCAGATCGGCTCTCGCCTGGCCCGGCGCGATGCCCGGTTTGAGTCGCCCTACCGCTATGAGCCAGTGCTGGTGGCGCTCGGCGAGGTCCAGGCCCGGACCAAGCGCGGCATGCATCGACATCGGGGTCCAGAAATCGGGCGTGAAGCCGGCCAGCAGACCCGTAAAGCCGCGCGGCGCGACCCCGACGACCGTGAAGGGCCGGCCGTTCAGGGTCAGCATCGTCCCCAGAATGGCGGGGTCGGCCCCCAGACGCTGCTGCCAGACGGCGTTCGAGAGCACGACGACCGGCGCCACCGCGGCCGCGGCGTCGGCAGGCCCGAATCGACGGCCCAGCGCCGGTGTCACGCCCAGCAGGGAAAAGAAGTTGCTGGACACCAGCGCACCCTGGAGCACCTCCCCCTCACCGGATCGCGTCCAGATCGCGCGGAACGTTTCACCGGAGAACGCACCCATCTCCGTAAACGACTGGTTGTGGTCGCGGTAGTACTCGTAGTCGGGGAACGACAGCTGCATGTGGCTGCCGATCCCTCCGCCCCTCGTCGTGTTGTGCTGCCAGATCTCCAGCAGCCGGCCGGTATCGGCGACCGCCGGAGGCTTCAGCAGCAAGCCGTTGATGCCGCTGAAGATCGTCGCGTTGGCGCCGATTCCCAGCGCCAGCGAGACGACCGCCACGAGAGTGAAGGCGCGGTCCCTGACGAGCGTCCGCACCGCATATCGAAGGTCCTGCCGGAACGTCTGCATGAGGACAAAGACGAAGGCCGGCGCCAGGTCGTTCCGCCCGGCCGAGCGGAGCCGGAAGCCGGAAGCCGGAAGCTGGAAGCCGGAAGCCTCCCGCCGCATCACTCGTCCTCACCGACGAATGATGCCGCGGCCGGTCCGAGCTACGGGGTGACCGGACGCGCCAGCAGTCCGCGCGCCCGCAGCCAGTTGAGCAGCAGCGTCGGCCACTGACCGAGCGCCGGATCGTCGAGCGCCATGCCGACGCCGTGCGGCCCGTTCTCGAAGATGTGCATCTCGGCCGGCACCTTGGCGCGGTGCAGCGCGAGGAAGAAGCGCACGCTGTTCTCGACCGGAACCCCCGGATCGTTGGCGGTATGGAACAGGAAGGTCGGCGGCGTCTCCGCCGTCACTTTCAGATCGTTCGACAACTCATCGATCAACGCGCGGTCCGGGTTCTCCCCGAGCAGGTTCCTGACCGACCCGGCGTGCGTCACCGCCGGATCGAATGACACCACCGGATACCCGAGGATCAGGAAATCGGGGCGGCTGCTCGCCCGCTCGATCGGATCGGCCGCGTCCGGCTTGCCCCGATCGAAATGGGTGCCCGCCGTGGACGTCAGGTGGCCGCCCGCCGAGAACCCCATCATGCCGATTCGATCCGGGAGGATGTTGAACTCCGCCGCCCGGCTGCGGACCATGCGAATCGCGCGCTGCGCATCGCCGATCTCGACCGGATGGTGATACCGCGGCCCGAGGCGGTACTTGAGGACGAACGCGGTGATTCCCATCGAGTTGAACCAGTACGCCTCCTGCCGCCCTTCGTGCTCAATCGCGAGCGCGCCGTAGCCGCCGCCGGGCGCGACGATGACAGCCGTCCCGGAGTTGCGGCGCGGCGCCAGGTACACCGTGATTGTCGGCTTGTCCGCCTCCGCCTGGCCCAGCGCCCCCGGCGCGCCACCTTCCCACAACAGGATCTCCTGCGGTCCTGCCGGCGCGGCGGGACGGGCCGCCGCCGCACCGCCGCGCCCCGCGGGCGGCTGCCCCGGAGACGGCGGCGCCTGCGCCAGCGCGGGCACGACAAGGACAACCGAGACGGCGAAACAGGCGGCGACGGTGCACTTCATGAGGCCTCCGGACGGAACTATAAGCCATCGCCTCGAACACTTGGCCTTAGAATTCCTCCATGCCGGTCTGCGTGACATGCGGTGCGCCGCGGAGCGAAAGCGATCCCGTCTGTCGCGCCTGCGGCAGCGCCCCCAGTCCCTCCGACGCGCCGACCGTGCTGCTGGAGGCTGCCGCAAGCTCGGCGACGCACTCCGCCGGCGCAGGCCCCGCCACGCCGTCGCGCGGCTTGTCGATCGGAACGCACGGGCGGTTCGAGCCCGGCACCCTGCTCGCCGGCCGCTATCGCATCGTCGCGCGGGTCGGCCGCGGCGGCATGGGCGAGGTCTACCGCGCCGACGACCTGACGCTCGGCCAGCCGGTGGCGATGAAATTCCTCCCCGAGACGCTCGAAGCGGATCCGGCGCGGCTCGCGCAGTTCCACGCCGAGGTCCGGCTCGCCCGCCAGGTCGCGCACAAGAACGTCTGCCGGATGTACGACGTCGGCGAAGCCGGCGGTCTGTCGTTCCTGACGATGGAGTACGTCGACGGTGAGGACCTGGCATCGCTGCTCCGCCGCATCGGCCGGCTGCCGCAGGACAAGGCCGTCGAGCTCGCGCGCCAGCTCGCCGCGGGTCTGGCGGCCGCCCACGATCGCGGCGTCCTGCACCGCGATCTGAAGCCCGCCAACATCATGATCGACGGCGAGGGGGCGGTGCGGATCACGGACTTCGGCCTGGCGGCGATCGCGGGCGCCGGCGAAGGACCGCTCGCCGGGACGCCGGGATACATGGCGCCGGAGCTGCTGACCGGCAGCCCGGCATCGGTGCGGAGCGACGTCTACTCGCTGGGACTCGTGCTCTACGAGCTCTTCACCGGGCGGCGGGCGTTCACCGCCCAGACGATGGCGGAACTGCAGCAGCAGCAGGCGGCCGGGGTGATCGTCGCGCCGCACCAGCTCGTTCGCGATCTCGATCCCGCGATCGACCGGACCATCATGCGGGCGCTCGAGCGCGACCCGGCGCGGCGCCCGCCGTCAGCGCTCGCGGTTGCCGCCGGGCTGCCGGGCGGCGACCCGCTGGCGGCGGCGCTGGCGGCAGGGGAAACCCCCTCACCCGAAATGGTTGCCGCCGCGGGAGCGCGATCCGGCGTCGACAGCGTCCACGCGGTTGCCGGCGTCGTCGCGGTGGTACTGCTCCTTGGCATCGCCGCCGGCGTGTCGCTGCAGCGGCGTACGCTGGCCCGGGCGTCGCTCGACAAGTCGCCGGACGTGCTCGTCGATCGCGCCGAACAGGTGCTCGACACGCTCGGCTATCCCTCGAGCGGGATGAGCAGCCGGTGGGAGTTCATCCTCGACGGCGACCTGCTGCGCTATTCGTTCGAGAATCCTGAGCAGGGGTCCGACCCGTTCGCGTCGCGCCCGGGCGCACTGCGGTTCTACCGGCGGACCAGCCCGCGCATCCTGGCGCCGCGCAATCCGCTGGGGTCCGTCAGAGATCGATGACCCGCCGCTCGAGGTGTCGGACATGACGCTCGTCGTGCTCGATACCAGCGGCCGGCTGGTCGGCTTCGAGGCGATCCCGCCGCAGCGGGACCCGACGTCCGCCGTGGCTCCGCCCGACTGGGGCGTGCTGTTTCGCCTCGCCGGACTCGACGAGAAGACCTTCCGTCCGGTGGCGCCCGAGTGGCTGCCGCGCGGCACCGCCGACGCCCGTCAGGCGTGGGTCGGCCCGATGCCGCAGGGCCCGAACGAGGTCCGCGTCGAGGCTGCCGCCTGGCACGGCCGGCCGATCGCCTTCCAGATCGTCGCGCCCTGGACGCGGCCGGCGCGGATGGAGGAACACGCCGCGAGCCGCGGCGCGAAGCTGCTCAATGCGCTGGCCGTGGCGGCGACCGTCGCCCTCCTGCTGTCGGCGCTGCTGGTCTCGCGGGCGAACGTGCGCGCCGGGCGCGGGGACTGGCAGGGGGCCTTGAGGCTGGGGGCCGTGGCGCTGGCCGGCCAGCTTCTGGCCTGGCTGTTCGAGGATACGCACCTGGGGGTTCCATCCGAGGAGGTCGGCCGGCTGTTCGCCTCGATCGGGGAGGCGCTTTTTGCCGGAGGGATGCTCGTGGTGATGCACCTGGCGGTCGAGCCCGCGGTGCGCCGCTACTGGCCGGACGGGCTGCTCGGATGGACGCGGCTCCTGCAGGGCCGGTTCCGTGACGCGCGGGTTGGCCGCGACGTGCTCGCCGGGCTCGCGGCCGGCGCGGCGATCCAGCTGATCATCCGGGCTCGCGATCCCATCCAGGCGGCGCTCGGCGCGCACTACCCGGCGATGTCGGTCGGGCACATCCGCTTCTTCGAAGGCCTCCCGTACTCGTTCGGCTTTCTGGCCTCGCTCCTGGCGTTCCAGTCCGTCTTCAGCGCCATGTGGTGCATCTTCGCCATCGTCGGGCTGAAGCGGGTGCTGAAGCGCATGTGGGTCGTCGCCACCGCCGCGACCGTGCTGTTCGCGTTTCTCGCCGCCCGCGACGTCTTCGTCGATGCACCGGGGCTGACATGGGTGAACGTCATCACCGCCTTCGTCGTCGTCGGCATCATCGCCGCGCTGGCCGTGCGGATGGGGCTGCTGGCGACGGCCGCCTGCTTCTTCGCGAGCTATGCCCTGTCGGCCACGCCCTGGACGTTCGATCCGGGGGCCTGGTATTTCCCGGAGTCCGCATTCGCCTTCGCGGTGCTCGCCGGGCTGGCGGTCTTCGCGGGTTACGCGGCGCGCACGCGCGCCAACCCCGCGGCCCATCGCCCGGCCTGGTGAGCCGGGCGCCGGCTAGGACGGGCCGGCCCCTTGAGTCCCGACGTAGAGCGCATAGATGGACTGGCTGGCGGCCATGAAGAGGCGGTTGCGCTTCGCGCCGCCGAAGGTGAGATTGCCGCAGACCTCCGGCAGCCGGATTCGTCCGAGCAGCTTGCCGGCGGGGCTCCAGACGGTGGCGCCGCTGTAGCCCAGTGCCCGTCCCGCATTGCTCGACGCCCACACATTGCCGTTGACGTCGCAGCGCAGGCCGTCCGGTCCGCACTTGACGCCGTCGATGACGCAGTCGCTGAACAACCGGTGACCGCTCACCTTGCCGTCGCCGCCGATGTCGAAGGCGTGGATGTCTCCCTTCCCGCCGGCGCCGGTGTCGCCCGGCCCCTTGCCGGTGCTGGCGATGTAGAGCCGCGTGAAGTCGGGTGAGAAGGCGATGCCGTTGGGATCGGGCACCTGGTCCTCCGGGACGACGAGATCGACGCGGCCCGCGGGATCGATCCGGTAGACGCTCGTCGGCAGCTCGCGCTTGAACACCCCGAACTCCGGCGGCTGCCCGATCCGCGGGTTCAGACGCCCCGCCGTGTTGGTCGGCCCGCCCGCCGCATCCGGCGCGCCTTCGTACAGCTGACCGCCGTAGGGTGGATCCGTGAACCAGACGCTCCCGTCCTTGTGGACCGCGGCGTCGTTCGGCGAGTTGAGGCGCTTGCCCTGGAAGCCGTCGGCGAGGACCGTCACCGTGCCGTCGTGCTCGTAGCGCACGACCCGGCGGGTCAGATGCTCGCAACTAATCTGCCGGCCCTGCAGGTCGAACGTGTTGCCGTTGCTGTTGTTCGACGGACTCCGGAACACCGACACGTGCCCGTCGTCTTCCAGCCAGCGCAGCTGGCGATTGTTCGGAATGTCGCTCCACAGCAGATAGCGCCCCTGGCTGCTCCAGGCCGGCCCTTCGGTCCAGAGCGCGCCGGTCCAGATGCGCTTGATCGAAGTGTTCGCCTGAATCAGACCGTCGAACGCCGGATCGACGGTCAGCACGTCGGGGTCGGCGAAATAAGTCGTCGGCGGCGCGTCGGGCCCGAAGTCCCGCGGCGGGTTCGAGACGACCGTCGGCGCGGACAATGGCCCGCGCTGCCCGGCCTGAGCACGGAGGATGCGTGGCGCGGCGACCGCGCCGGCGGCCGCCCCGAGGGTGCGCAGCACGTCGCGACGGCTGACAATGCTCTTCATTCGATGACTCCCGGCACCACCGGTGCCTTCAGGCGCCACGCTTCGTCGAAGAATCCCTGCGACGAAACGAACAGCGGCAGGTAGCGGTAATTGTTTCCCGGCTTCGTGATGTCGACGACCGCCCAGTCCGGCAGCTTCGGCGACTGCATGTCGTTGTTCGACTGATCGTGAAAAGTAAAGCCGCTGTTGACGACGATATAGCGGCGGGGGTTGAGGGGATTGGGAAAGATGAAGACCGGCGCATGGTCCAGCGAGTACTCTGGCGGCGCCGACGACGAGCCCGGTGCGGCTCCAGCGGATCGGCAGGCGCGCGGCGATTCGCCGGTAGACGGCGTTGCTCGACGGGTCGCCGAACAGCACCAGGTTGTGCGCGGCGATGTCGGCGCTGGTGACGTCGGCGTCCCGCTTGACGCGCGGTTCTCCGCGGAAGACGTGGACCCACTCGCTGACGGCGTAGTCGGCTTGTTCCTGCGCCCACCGGCCGAGCGGCGCGGAGAGCGGCGCACCGGTCGGGCGGACGATCATGAAGCTGTCCATGAAGGCGTCGTCTATCGGCCCCTGCAGTCCGTGCGCCTTGCGGAGCACGCCGGCGGGGAGCGCCCCAAGCTTCCAGGCGCCGCCAGACTTGACGAGACCGAGCGACAGCGAGCGATCGGCAGCGGCCGCCGGCGCCGGAAGAGTGGCGCCGTCGATGATGATGGCGGCCGGGGCACCTGGAGGGAACGGCGAGAGGCCGGCGTCGAAGGTCAGATGCAATGCCGAGACGTTCGACGTCCGCAGCCGGATCGTCTGACCATCGATTTGCGCATCGACGCGCGCCCGCTGCCACTCCTCGTCCATGGCGTCGACGACCACCCAGAACATCCGGTTGTAGCGGAGCGTCCAGGTCGTGAACCGGATCTCCTTCGGGGTGCGGTTGCGGCCCGCCGCTGCGAAGTGGTCGAGGCGATCCTGTAGCTGCTGCCGGGCGCCGGGTTCGTAGGCGTGGCCGGTGCCGGGACCGATGATGTGTTCGAGGGTCAGCCCCTCGTCGCGCATCGCGGCCGCCATCGCGTCAGCCGCCTGCTTCTGCGCGTCGATGCCCCCCGAGTAGGCGACGACCGGGACGTTGAACGTGTTGAGCGCGTAGTCGGTCGAGTCGTACAGGTGCCACAGCGTCCGCTGGGCGGAGTTCTGCGGCTGGCGTCGCCAGCGCGCCGCGCAGGAACACGGCCGTTTCGGTGAAGCCCGCGCCGGGAGCGGCCGCCGCCCAGCGGTCGGCGTAATGCACTGCGTAGGACCAGGCTGACGCGCCGCCCATCGAGAAGCCGGTCATCACGATGCGATCGCGATCGATCGGGTAAGCGGCCATCACCGCATCGAGGGCTTCGAGGCCGTCGGTTTCTCCGGCGAAGCGGCTGGCATTGGTGTAGCGGCCGTAGGGCTGCAGCATGAAGCGATCGGGGCCTGGCCCGAGCGGCTTCGAGGTGTAGCCGGTCAGCGACTTCGCCATGAACTGCTGCTCGAGCACCTGATCGTCGCGGCCGTGCATGAAGATGTCGAGCCGGTACTCGCGGCGGGCGGCGGGGTCGTAGTTCTCGGGAAGCGTGAGGAGATACGGCTGCGCCGAGCCGTCCAGCCGGGAGTAGAAGCCGCGCACGCCGCTCTGCACCGTCCACGGCGTCTCCCCGGCCTCGAGACGAGTGGCGCGCGCGGACCCGGCGGCAAGCGTCTCGAGCGCGGTCGCGAGCGGGGTGCTGTTGCGGGCGGCGTAGAGACGTTCGTCGTACTTCAGCGGCCGCCGTACCGCGTCGAGATAGACCTCGACGTCGGCGATGCGGGGCCGCAGCGGTCCCGCGTCATATCGTTGGTGCAGGGCTGCGACCTGCCGGGCCAGGTGGTCCACCGCCGTCTGCAGGACGGTACGGTCTTCAGCGGTCAGGCCTGTTCCGCGCGGCGGAAACTGTGGCGGCGCGGTGGCGGGCGCAGGAGCGGGCGGAGCCGCAGCGAGGGAAGGCCCCGATTGCGGCGGCGCGGGCGGCTGCGCGACTGGTGGCGTAACGGGAGCTGCAGCCCTTGAGGCCACGGCTTGGGAAGGCCGGAGCGCTCGGGGCGGCCCCTGGACCGCGCCGCAACAGAGAGCCGCCATCAGCAGGGTGCACGCACGGCGCATCGTGGGCCTCGGTCCTCGGGTTAGTCGACGATCGCGGCTCATTATAGAGGCTGGTGTGCCGTACACTGCCACGGTGATTCCAGCCATCGTCCTGGCCGCCGGCCGCTCCGAGCGGATGGGCCGTCCGAAGGCGCTCCTGCCCTGCGGACCGGACGGTTTGAGCTTTGTGCGTCGAATCGCCACTACCCTCTGCCAGGGAGGCGTGGTCGAGGCGCTCATCGTTGGGCGGTCGGACGACGAGGAGTTGAGGGCGGAGGTCGAGCGGCTGACCGTGCCGGCGCGCTACGTCGAGAACCCGGATCCCGACCGCGGGCAGCTGTCATCCCTGCTGGCCGGGCTCGATGCGGCGGACCGGCCTGGCGTGCACGGGATCCTGGTGACGCCTGTCGACGCGCCGCTCATTACGGCGGCGAGCGTCGCGGCGCTCGTGGCGCGGTTCCGATCCGGGGCGGGACCGATCGTCCGCGCCGTCTGCCAGGGGCGCCACGGCCACCCGGTGCTGTTCGGCCGGGCGGTGTTCGAGGCGCTGCGCCACGCCGACCCGGCCGTGGGCGCCCGGTCGGTCGTGCGCGCCTACGCGGACCGCGTGGTCGAGGTCGAGACCGGCGATCCGGGGGTGGTGGCTGATGTGGACACGCCGGAGGATTACGACGCGCTCGCCGACGAGCAGTGAGCAGTGAATGATGAGTTTTGACCCTGACATCCCGAATTGGTTACAATGAGGGTTCGCTTCTCTCCACGAGAGGGCCTGTAGCGCAGTTGGGAGCGCGCCTGAATGGCATTCAGGAGGTCACCGGTTCGATCCCGGTCAGGTCCACCATTCTTTCATTTCGGTCCTCGATTGTCCGCAAGTAGCTGAAGGCCGGTGCGGTTACGCCGGTTCCAACAAAGCTATTTCCGTCGAACGCGATTCCGTCTGGAAAGAACAGTTGTTGGAACCGCTGGCGCTGCTCGAGCGATGCCTGCACCCAGAGGTCGGCGGCGCGCGGCAGAACGCGTTCTGCGAACGCCAGGATGCCCTCTACGTCGAGTTCATCGAGCTGCCCTGAGTGACGGTCGATCCGGGCGAGCGTGAGCTCCTCGCGTAATTTCTCGGCGTGGCGGTCGTAGGTCTCGATGTCGATCGAGCGCTCGAAGAGGAACGCCTCGTCGAGACGGTCCAGCTTGTCTTGAATCGCTTTCGCCGCGCGTTCGGCGTTCGCGAGTTCATCTCGCACAGCTGCTTTCCGTGCCTTCCAGATCTGCAGCACGGATTCCTTGAGTAGCCGCATGTAGCCTGGCGTTGGCTGCAGAAGGGCGAGTTCGTCTGCGAACAGGCCTTCGAGTTTGGCCTTCGTCACGTTCACCGCGCGGCAGCCAGGGCGGCAGTGGTAGTACGCGTAGTACTCGCTTCGGCCCTTCGACCAGCTGCCGGTGAGGCCCCGACCACAGGACCCGCAGCGCACGAAGGCGCGTAGCGGGAAGTCCGGGTGCGCCCTCTGCTGTGGTGTCGGTGACTCGGCACACGCCCCGACAGCACCGCCTGCACGCGGTAGAACAGCTCCTCTGAGATCAGTGGCTCGAAGTCACCACGCTTTCGCGCGAACGCCGTACTCGGTGACGTCCACGATGCCTGCATAGAGCTGGTTCCGCAGCAGCACGCCGATCGCTTGCGATGTGAGCGGACGGCCGCGCCGGTTGGTCAAGCCCCAGGCTCTTGACTGCTTGAGGAGCTGTTGCTTGGTGAAGCGACCGGTCGCGTACTCCTCGAATGCTCGTCGCACAAGCGGCGCCCGCTCAGGATCGGGCATCAGGCTCTTGCCCATCGCGCGCGGCGCGTTCAAGTAGCCAATCGGCGCCAGGAACACCCAGCGGCCGAGCTCCAGTGCGGCCTTCATGCCGGCGCGCGTCCGGTCTGAACGACAGTCGTTGTCGAACTGCGCGAACGCCGCGAGCACGCCTTCCATCAACTTGCCGGTGGACGTGTCGTCGATCGGTTCAGTGGCCGAACGGAGCGAGATGCCGAGCGATTGCAGAAGGGACCGGAGGGCGAAATGGTCGTACTTGTCGCGGGCGAACCGCGTTAGGTTGAACACGACGACGAAATGGACACGGCCCTTGTTCAGGCGGCAGAACGTGAGCAGCTTCTGAAGCTGGCTGCGGTCCGTGGTCTTGGCGCTCTCGCCTTCCTCGTGGAAGCGTTCGACGACCTCGTAACCTTGGCGGCGGCAGTACTCTTCGCACGCGCGAAGCTGCGTTGGCAGACTGAGGTTCTCGGTCTGCTCCTTCGTGCTGACGCGTACGTAAATCACCGCGCCGACCATGGTCGGCAGCGTAGATCCATTCACCGGCTCGGGCAAGTTTCGTTTCCGGGGCACGTTTTTACTCGGAAATCCGACAGTGTTCCTGGTACATCTCGACCACGATGCACGCCATCGTCTCCGCGTGTTGGCGGATCAGCGCGATCTCCTGGTCGGTCATCGATTCCGCTTCGTCGCCGAGCAATTCCCGACAGCGCGCGATCGAGATCGGCTCCGGGATGTCCTCCGCACGTTCGACGAACTCCATGGGCACTCCTGCGAACTCGATGCTTAACGTTCGTGCTGTTGTGGAGTGCGCTCGAGCGCGCCGACGTGATGCCGGCGCGCTGATGTCGGATGAGCGCCGATGCGGGCGTGACGCCGACAGCAATTTCGCGTGACCTGAGGTCAGGCGCGGTGATCGCGCGATCATCTCGTGCGATCGATCAAGTTGTTGTGGGGGAAGCTGCAACGTTGCCCTGAGGGCGGCGGCTGCGGCGCTCCGTGTCGGATCCGACTGCGGAGAAGGTGCGCGACGGCACCGACGAGAACTTCACGATATGCCCGTCGCGCCAGTCTGGTCAATACTGAAACGATGCGACGAGCTTCCTCGGCCATCACATAAGTGCTACCTTCGAGCTGCGCGCAGGCGGCGTCAAGGCCGAAGCCCGCAGGGTCGAGCGCAGCGAGAGCCTTGACGCCGTCGAGCACAGCTCGACGCTGACCATGTGATGGCCGACTGCAACCGAGTACAGAAACAGAAATCTGGGACAAAGTGCAGTGCATTCCGTGCGCGATCTGCGATGAGTACGCAACGAACAACGCACTCGCAAACGGCGCGTAGATCGCTCACCGTTTCGATACCATTTGCGACACCGGCACCGGGGCGTGAGCAACCCTCCGGGCTGGCCCCGGGACGGCAGTCGGCGTAGAACGCGGGGGGTTGCTCACGCCCCCGCTCCATCAGTGACGCCGGCTAAGTGCGTTTCGTGCGCGGCACAGAACGCCGCGCTTGTTGTTTTGCCTCTCAGCTTTGCAAGTCGTCGGTGTGGAAAGACTTGCGAGAGAAGCCCTCACGAACACTGGTTCATCGACCATCGGTTTCGACTGACAACTTAGCGTTCCCGCACTCCGCCAACCACCGCTCTTCGTCGCGGCCCCCCTCGCGGCGTCAGCAGTTTCAACGTCGGAGTCTGAAACCAGGGAGGAAGGCGCTCCGGAAAACGCGCCGGTCCACCTCCGAAATGCCCTCAGGCTCTGACCATCCTGTGGTGCAGTCTGTGCGCAGCGGCGGAGGTGATGACACCCTGCATGCGTGGCGTGAGCGACCTCGGCTGTGGCCGCGGGCATGATCGCAGACGCGGTCAAATCTCGTGGTCGCTCACGCCACGGTCACCTTGCTGCGGGGGCGATGACCGTGGCGAAGTCAGCGGTCGGCGGCACACGCCGACCGCGTGCTCGGGCCGAGAAGCCTTCACCGGACATCCACTTGCAGCGGCCGACGGAAATGCGTCGGGGTCGGTTGGCTCGAATCAGATCGTGGCGGCTCGGCTCACGAGAGGGGGAACACCCCGCGCGACGCCCTGTTCCCCTTCCTGTTCCCCCGCCGCAAGCGCTACATTGAGCGCACCACGCTCAGCGGACCGCTGCCTGGACGAAGTTCGCGATCTCCACTGGGCCCGACGGTCGGACCGGCCGATACAGAGACAACGACGGCCCATGGCCGGAAGGGACTTGTGACGGTCAAAATCGAAGCAATGAACGGTGAAACGCCCGAGCCGTTTGATTACGGGAACGTTTTTGCGCGCGAGGAAGTCGGCGGTCGTGCCCGGCTCCGAGTGGGACTTGATGAAGCCCAGGATGCCGCTGTCGCAACGCTTGCTCGCACCCTCCGCGGACCGTTCCAGTTGCTCTACGTGCTACACACGACTCGGACGGCCGCCGAACTCGGTCGGTACGAAAGTCCTGAGCTGACCAGCGCCGACGTAGAGTTGTTTCTCAGCGAGTTCGGGCGGTTTCTCTGCGAGGATTCACGGCACGATCTCGTGGGTCCGCTCGCATGACGACGACGCGACAATCGTCTTCGATTGTCACAATCTGATCTTCGCGTACGGCCCGCTTGAGCTCTTCGAGCGGGAGCTGCAATCATCGGGTGCGCGCGAGGGCGAGCCAGCCGTTCTTGGTGCCCACGTGCATCACTACCATTCGGACTGGGATGATGCGGAGCGAGGAGTCTTGCGTCGCTTCGAATGGCGGATCACGCCGCTTCGACCCTCCGACGTGCAGTTCGATCCGGAGCGCGACCGAAGCAAGTGACGCACCGGCAACCTGTGGCCGCGCGGGCATCATCGGAGGATAGGCTTCCCGGTGGAGGGTGAGTTGCAGTTCCTGACCGAAGAACAGTCGAGGGCATGGGCCTCGGATCGGAAGTATCCACTTGGCGAGCGGCCCTACAGCGTGCTGGCGGACGGCCCGCCCTTCGCCCGTCAAACTTTCAGGATTCCGTCCGATGCCGGGGCGCGCGTCGCTCTCGTCCGTGCGATTTGGTCGGACGTGGGAAGCGGTCAGCCCGAAGCGCTCTTGTGGGTCACAGACTGGAGTGTCTGGCCGTCGGCCGAGCATATGCCGCTTGCCGACGCTGTGCGCCGCGGTCTGGGCGAAGATCGTCCCCTGAGCGACGCCCCAGGCTGCCTCGTGAGACTCGGTGAAGACGACCAAGCTCTCGCCGTCTTGGCGACCGCCGTGTTGTTTCTTTGGGATTGCTGGGTCCTTTCCCCGGATGGGACGCTTGCGGCTTTCTTCTCGCACGATGAGTACGGTGTCATCTGCGGATTGCCTGACGTTCCGGATCGGGTGCGGCGCTCGCTGGATACGCTAGGCTTGCTGAAGAACTCAGAGGCTCGTTAGCGTGCCGATTTCATTTAGGCTGTGATCTGAGGAAACGCTTTGGCGGACATCAACCTGACGCAAACCGATGCCGACGTGCTGCTCGCGATGGAGAAGCACAAGGTTGACGACACTCCATACGAGTACCCCAGCCTCGGTGGCGGCGTTCGCATTCCGCTTCAGAGCCTCGACAAGCGCGAATCATTCTTTCTCGACATCACTCGCAGCCAGATCGTGCTGACGAAGGGCACGTACCAGAATCGGGCCCGAGGTGTCGCGATCCTCGCGCGGCTGGACTTCGGTGGTGCGCCTCACCGCAATCCAGATGATCAAGAGATCCCGTGTCCGCATCTACATCTGTATCGCGAAGGGTTCGGAGATCGATGGGCGATTCCGTTGCCAGCCGAGCGGTTTAGCGACGCTAGCGATTCGTGGCTCCTGCTGTTAGAGTTCATGCAGTTTGTGAATATCACCATGCCGCCAGACGTACAGAAGGGGTCTGTTTACGTGATGATCGACGAAGTCCGCGGGTTGCTTGACCAGTACGCTCAGTGGGTGCGCGACAAGAGCATCCTCCGTGAGGTCAACGACCAGTACGTCGAAATCACGACACCATACCTGGATCGTCACAACGACTACACGCAGATATACGTGCGCAAGGACGACGGCGGGTTCGTGTTGACAGACGGCGGCGACACAATCCAGGACCTGCGGGCGTCAGGCTGCGACCTCGAAACGTCGAAGCGCAGGGAACTGCTCGGCGCGGCGCTGAACGGTTTTGGCGTGCGGCGTGAAGGCGACGCGCTACTGGTGAAGGCAACGACGCAAGATTTCTCGCTGCGCAAGCACAACCTGGTACAGGCAATCCTGGCGGTGAATGACCTCTTCTATCTTGCCGTTCCGGTCGTCGCGAGTCTGTTCCTCGAGGACGTCACCGCGTGGCTCGAGCTGCACGACATTCGGTTCACGCCCAACGTGAAGTTTACCGGTCGAAGCGGATACGACCACACGTTCGACTTCGTCGTGCCGGCGTCGAGGCGAGGCCCCGAAAGACTGATTCGCGCCGTCAACCGGCCCAGCAGGGATTTAGCGGAGGCGATGGCGTTTTCTTGGGTCGACACAAAGGAAGTGCGGCCGGTCGCGTCGAAGTTTTACGCGTTTCTGAACGACGAGAACCGACCTCCAACGACATCGATCGTCGATGCCTTACGAAACTACGACATCGTGCCCGTGATCTGGAGCCGTCGCGACGAAGTGAGACAAGAATTGGCGGCCTGAGCTTCAGCTCCGAAACATCGGCGCGATGATGCTGATTGGTCAACCCGTTTGCGTGTCTGAGAAGGGCTCGGCGACGATCTGAACGGTATCCTCGTACGTCACGTACCCGACCCGCGCTTCCGAGAGCATCACGACGGCGTGCCCGTAGTTTTCCAAGACGCCCTTGATCTGGTGCATGCGGGCCAGGTGCTCAGTCGCCGTGTCCTTGAACCAGGCAATTCCGCGTGTCTTTCGGCGGTAGAATCCCTTCGACTTCGTTCGGTTAAATCGGGTCGGCGTTTCCAAATTCTTCTCAAACCAAGCCAAAGTCTCAGCTAACTGGTTTCGGTCCGCTGCTTCCACGTGGGGAGAATCTTTAAGCTCGTAGGCCAAACTGAACGTGCCGTCCTCGACGCCCGAGTCTGGATGCCGTCGCGCGAGCACGAATCGAATGAACATCGTCAGGTCTTGTCAGCGGTCTTCGACCGTTTCCCGCGATTCGACCCCTTCGAACGCTTCGCCTTGTGAGCGCGCTCAACACCGCGCCAGAACTTGGTCGCCTCCCGCTCGACCATCGCTTCAAGCCGATCTCGCTGCGGTTTCGGAAGTTCCGGAAGGAACTGGGGCATTCCCAAGTCGCCTTTCTCTCCCAGCCACGCCAGTTGGGGCTTCGCGGTTTCTAGGACAGCGGCGGCGCACTTCATGGCGAGGTGCAGCGCCTGCAGAC
Source organism: uncultured Acidobacteriota bacterium (assembly GCA_963750475.1). Classification (GTDB taxonomy): domain Bacteria; phylum Acidobacteriota; class Vicinamibacteria; order Vicinamibacterales; family 2-12-FULL-66-21; genus JALZOC01. The sequence goes on along the minus strand of CAVVQQ010000002.1, from coordinate 1,605,721 downwards.
CGTCGATGCCGAACACGTATCTCGGCCGTCGCCAACCGCTGTTCAGCCCCGTGATCTGAACCGCGCAGCCCCAATCCGAGCCGGGAACAGGCTGGGGCACGCCAATCGTGAGGACGACGGGCTTCTCATTGGCCGACTGGAACACGCGTCGTGCCGCAATCCGCCGGATCGTCCGTGGTGCGGCGAAGGACTCCCTCATGGATGAGATGCTATCAGGCCGCGCCACGGAGCGCCTCCACTCTTGCCGCTCACGTCGCGGCTATCTGAGGCGGGCTATACGATCAACAACCAGTCGGAGCGACTTCGCCGCCGCTTCGAATTCCTCGATCGACAGCTGAGCGCGCTGACCCAGGAGGCTAGCATCCTCGGGCATTTTCTTGATGTACCGCTCGCCAATAATTCCGCCGTTGTGAACGTGAGCATGTCGTTTCTGGAAGGTCCGTCGCAGCACCAGCAGTTCGTCTTGTGAGAGGTCCTCGAACATATCCACGTCTCTGCTCGACTTGAAAGCGCGTCGGGCCTCGAAAGATCCTGGAAGTTCGTCCCTCGGCACTCGGCGGGAGCCCGTCGAATGCAGAAGCTCTCGAAGGCCGATACCAGATCAGAATAGGCGTGCCTGAGCGCGCGATCGCGGTCAGGCGCATTGGCGATCTCTTGCCGGACAATCGCCAGGTTGGCATCGTAAATCGCTTGGTTCTCACTCCGGCATCCGGGACAAAAACCAAAGATGCCGAACACCTGGAAGATCACGCCGCACTCGGGACAGGTCAGCTCGCTATCAACTTCCCGCTCTCTATACCGTGCGACCACCGGCTTCGCCTTGTAGCGGATAGGCGTATGCGTGAACTTGATCAGTCCACCGCGATTTCGGCTCGCAAAATTGCCGAACATCTTGTCGATCTCGCCATACATGTACTCCTTGGCCAACTCAGTGGCCTGGTTCTCGGCATGCTCCAGCTGATCCTTCGTATACAACTGATCCTTTTTAAATTTCTCAGCGCAATACGGACAGGTACATGTGGTCGCGCAGCGAGTCTTCATGCACCTTGAAGTAACGAGCGCAGCCGCTCGAATTGCACTCGCGGCCGATAAAACCCGCTTCAGTAGGAAACGTTACTGTGAATGTCTTGATGCTCACCTTTGCCGCCCATTATCAGTGGCCAACTGAGCAGGGATTATCTCACGCGAGCGGTTGCTGGATTCCGGTCCAGTGGCTTGCCGCGTCCGCATGATCACCCGTGACACTTCGCATCCAACTGCTGCGACTGCATCATGCCGTTCCGCCACATCGTCAGCAATTCGAGAACGATGCGGTTCTGTTCATGTGCCGCGGCTGGCACTTCTCTGTCAATTGGGTTTTCATTCACTAACATTGCCAGGGCCAAGGGTGAGAGAACACGATCTCGCTGTTTCTCTTCGCTGCTACCTGGCACTATGCTTGGGGTCGATGCGTCCCCATCTGAAGGTCAGCGTGGCGACGCTCACCCTACGACTGCCACCGACTGCTTTGCGCATCGACCCGATGGACACACGCTACCAAGCACTTGCTGCAGCCGTTGAGCGCGCGATCATGAAGCAGATCCGATAGGTTTGCTTGAAACCGGTGCGCCAGCGGATGAATACGGCCCGGAGATCGGGACGATCCTGCCCCTGCTCGCAAACGTGCAACGGCCTGACGACGTGACAGGTGTGCTTTTTGGGGGAATTCTTGCGTTGGTTCGGCGAGGGGACCGCCGGCCCTCGCCAAGCGTACGAAGCGCCGGCGCGTCAGATCTGGGCTGCTCTACTCGAATATCGGAAGAGCGTCTGACACGGAGCTCCGGGTCAGGCTGCCGAGCGGACGAGGTCGACCTGCCGCAGCCAATTGGCGATCCGGTTCCAACTGGCGCTGGTCTGGTCCACCATCCTCCGCTCATGATCCACGCGGAGGATGTCCGCCATAGCGCGACCTGTCCGCCATAGCCGCGGAGCGGCGACGGCGGAAAGGCGCGACGGCGGACCTCCCCCGCGTCTGAACGCTTCGGCTGGCAAGCCGACCCGTCGCTGGCGGCACACCTTCCAAGAAACTGCCATCCCCGGCGGCGCCACCGTCGCAATAATCCCAGCGATTCCAGGGGCATCCGCTGAAATCGCGTTTGAATTCTCATCCTGAGGCTGGTCGGCCCGTTGCACGCAGACGCGCATGCGGCCCAAGCACTTCGTCTACATCCTGCGCAGTGTCGGTGATCCGAGCCGTCCGTACGTCGGCCTCACCCGCGACGTCCTCGCCCGGCTCGCGGAGCACAACGCCGGCCGCTGCGCCCACACCGCGCGCTACCGCCCATGGCACTTGCACGTCGCCATCGAACTCCCCGACGAGCAACGCGCAATTGAGTTCGAACGCTACCTGAAATCAGGTTCGGGCCGGGCCTTCGCGAAGCGGCACTTTGGAGGATGAATCGCGAAGTGGTCTGTACTTCTCACGCGCAAAGCGCGTCAGGTTCAGGACGACAACGAACTGGACCCCGCCCTTGTTCGTTCGGCAGAACTGCAGCTGCTGCTGGAGTTCGATGCGATCGCCGGTCTTCGCGCTCTCCCCTTCTTCGCGGAATCGCGCGAAGATGTGGAGGGCTTAGCCTTCGCAGGCCGCGATCGATCGCGCGACGGTCCCACACTCAATGACGTGACGAAGTTTGCTGGCGACCAGGGTGGGGCGTCCGGTTCGTGGCCCAAGAGCGACGACCGAACGAAGTCCGCAGGCGGAAGTGCGCGAAGCGGATGGCTCGCGCAGGGCAGCGCGAGCTGGACGGAGAATAGCTCCTCCACGCAGATTGATCACACTGAACAATCGGGAGGTGTCAGTGGCTGGTTCTCCAAATCGCGAAATTTCTTGGCGTCGGGCGGCACGATCGCGTTTGAAACGACGAATCTTGAGGGGTCCAGCTCCGTCGTGCAGGTACTCGTCAATCGCACCGGCGTCGATGGTGATCTTTCCGCGGCCCAGTGACGATCGCCGCCCTTCTTCTTCACGCCTGAGAGCCAATAGCTTTCGGTCGTTTCAACGTCGTAGTAGTTGCCAGACCCGCTCTGCGTGCTGCGCTTGAGCGCCTTTCCGTTGAAGTACAGCGTTTCGGCCTGACTTCGACACCGCGACTCTCGCGATCCATGCAGGACCGTCATCGTGATAACCCGACTTGAGTTCGATGTACCGAATCATGGATATCACCGTTGGTCACTCGAATATGAGCGCGCCATTGTTGCGGCCATCACGCAAATGCAAACACGCGCTGAGCGCAGGCGCCGTCAAAGGCCCGAAGCGACGCTTAACGCGCCGGCGGAGCGGAGCGTTGCGGCCTTGACGGCGCCGAGAACAGCGCGACACTCAAGCGCGTGATGGCCGCTAGCCGATCCGCCAAAATGTATTGAACGTTCCCCGACGCTTACGCCGCTCGGACTGGCAGGTAGTCGTGCTCGCTCAACGGCGTCTCTCCGAGATCCGCGAGGACTCGGTTCAGGCGATCCAAAGGCACGGCAGAAGGCGCAGTGATCTCGACGCCAATCGCGGTCCCGTTCTGCCCGTAGTCGACAACGAGCAGACCATCGGCAGAAGGCACGGTCTTCGCGCTCTTCTCTCCGGTCTGATGCGACAGGTGCAGGTACGCAGAAAATGGTTTGCCTTTTCTGTACGTGACCTGCAGAGAACGCTCAGTCATTCCGAGACCTCATACACCGTAACGAGCACGAGAAGCTGCACGTCAGGATCGGGCTCGACGATCACTATCCACGGCCGATTGCGGTGCGCTACCGGGATCATGTAACGGCCCTCAACGACGCTCGGGTCGAGCACCGTCGCTCGCTCTAGCATAGCGCGGACCTCCACCTCCGTCACGCCGCGCTGTTCCATGCGCAGTTCGGCGTGCGGTGTGAACGACAGTTCCCAATTCCACCACGCTGGAAAGGCCGGCTTCGAGGACATTTGTTATGTCCGATGATATCAACCGAATCCCCGCCAGAATTGTTGCAATTGCGCGGCGCAAATGACGTGCGCTTTCGCGCAACAAATCCACGTGGTTGCAATCACCAGCAGCCGGGGCGTGAGCGACCCCCGAAACGACCCTGGGGTCAGGGTCCGGGGTCGGAGGTGGGGTCGCTCACGCCCCGGCTGCTCTCCTGCGCCGGTCATCCGCGCGGCAAAAGACGCCGCGCGATCGTCTACCGCTACTGACAGGACGACTGTCGGCAAGCTAAACGTGCTGCAGGAGAAACGGTCACGGGTGCGTCGCGGCGATCGTAGCGCGCCGACGCTTCCAATTCGACGAATGGTAGAGTCCCGGGACGTGGTGGAAATTCGGGAAGGCCTCTTCGCTGGACAAACGAAGCGGCCATCGCGCATCTTTCCGTGAGTTCTCTCTGGCGGGAGACGAAAAACACGGAGGTGTTGAGCGATGGCCAAACCAAGGATGGATCTGACGGCGTTTGTTGGCAAGCTCCTCGAAGAGCAGGACGGGGACGTGCTGCGCGAAGGCATTCGGGTGCTCTCGCAAGCGCTCATGGAGACGGAGGTCGCCGGCTTGATCGGGGCGGAGCGGCACGAGCGGAGCGGCGACCGCTCGGCGTATCGCAACGGGAGCCGGACCCGGACCTGGGACACGCGCGTCGGCACGATCGAGCTGGCGATTCCCAAAGTGCGCCCGGGCACGTATTTTCCCTCGTTGCTCCAGCCGCGGCGCCGGGCCGAGCACGCGTTGCTGGCCGTCGTGCAGGAGGCGTATGTCCACGGTGTCTCGACGCGGAAGGTCGATGACCTGATGAAGGCGCTGGGCCTGGACGGGATGTCCAAGCCCGAGGTGTCGCGGATCTGCGGCGAGCTCGACACGGTGGTGGCGGCGTTTCGCACCCGCCCGCTGACCGGCGAGCATCGCTATCTGTGGGTCGATGCGACCTACCACAAGGTGCGCGTGGATGGCCGGGTGATCAGTCAGGCCACCGTGGTGGCGGTCGGGGTCACGAGCGAGGGTGAGCGCCAGGTCCTCGGCGTCGATGTCGGTCCGTCTGAGGACCGGGCGTTCTGGACGGCCTTCTTGCGGAGCCTGGTGAAGCGTGGCCTGAAGGGCGTCCGCCTGGTGATCTCGGACGCGCACGAAGGGCTGAAGCAGGCGATCAGCACGGTGCTGACGGGCACCACCTGGCAGCGCTGCCGGGTTCACTTCATGCGGAATCTCCTGGCGACGGTGCCGCAGGGGGCGCGGGAAGCGATCGCGGCCATCGTCCGCACGATCTTCGCCCAGCCGGATCACGGCTCGGCGATGACGCCGCTGCGCAAAGTGGCAGACGGATTACGGGGCCGCTTCGCGCGGGCCGCGGCGGTGCTGGAGGAGGCCGCCGAGGACATTCTGGCGTACCGCCATTTACCCCTCGAACACCAGCGGCAGTTGCACAGTACGAACCCCCTCGAGCGACTGAACAAAGAGATCAAGCGCCGCTCGAACGTCGTGGGGATCTTTCCTAACCCGGCGGCCGTGATTCGCTTGGTCGGGGCGATTCTGCTCGAGCAAGACGACGAATGGACCGTGGCGGAGCGCCGGTATTTCAGTGCGGAGTCGATGAAGGAGACGACCACCCCGAGCTTGTCGAGCACCACCCAGGAAATCCTGGCCGCGATTGCGTAACGTACACGGAGCCCACGACCGACGCGATTGAATTTCCACCACTTGACGGGGCACTACCGACGCCGATAGCCGATGTCGACGACGTGACTGTCTACGTGAAGGACCTGAATGGTCGAAGCGTTGCCAACCTCACTGCTAGATCGTGCTGGCACCCAGCCACTCATTGGCCCGACGGTGGCCCGGTCGCTCCAGATCCGCACTACGTCATTCTCACCGTGGGCAACGTAGTGGATGTCGCCGAGCATTCAAGAGGAAACTGGACAATGAGCGACAACGCGGACATTCTCGCCGCTGCCAAGGCATCCATCGCTCGACGTGAATGTAGACACTCACCTGACAGTTACTGACCGTGCTTCGATCGCCGCGACACGTGGGGGAACCGCGGAGACCGCGACTCATGCTGCACGCCGCAACGCCTCAACCTTACGCAACCAGCTGATCACTGGGTTCCAACTGGCGCCGGTCTGGTCCAGCAACTTCCCCAAAGGCTTCGCTGTCAATTGTTTGCAGACAGCGTTGCGCTCAAGGCACACGAGACTCGCGTACTATTGCGGCCCGAGAACACAGGGGTGCCAGCACGGAGGCGCGCACGCTGCGTGTTACACTGTCTTACATGAAGACGTCGACCATCACGATTCGCCTGGACGACGCGCTGGGACGTGAACTCGATCAGGCGTGCGCACGCACCGGGCGGACACGAAGCGACTTGGCCCGCGATGCCCTGCGACGACAACTCGCGCTGTTGCGATTCGAGCGGGTGCGGCGGCGCGTCCTGCCGCTCGCTGAATCGCAGGGCTATTTGACGGACGAGGACGTCTTTCGCGACGTGTCGTGAAGGTCTTCTTCGACACCAACGTGTTGATCGCGGCGTTTGCGACGCGAGGCTTGTGCGCCGACTTGTTCGCGCATGTCCTGTTGGAGCACGATCTGGTGCTTGGCGAAGTGGTCCTCACCGAACTGCGAACGAAACTGCGCTCGAAGCTGAAGCTGCCGAAGAAGACCATCGACGAGATCGAAGCGCAGCTGCGTGACGGTATCGTCGTGAAGACGCCGGCAAAGCACTTGGGCCTCAAGAATCAGCGACCCGGACGACGAGTGGGTCGTCGCGTCGGCTGTCGCTGGCGGCGCCGATGTGCTCGTCACCGGCGATGCGGCAATCCTGAAGCTTGGTAAACGTGCGCCGCTGCCAATCCTCTCCCCGCGCGGGCTCTGGGAACTGCTTCGCGGCTCCGAACCTCGACCGTGATCGGGCGACGCGTGGCACCTCATCGCCGGAGGCGGGGGGGCACGCGGCGACAACCTTCAGGCCCTCAAGCCGCCTTCCAGGCGCTCACTTGGTTCCAACTGGCGCCGGTCTGGTCCACCATCCTTCGCTCACGAAACAGGCTCAGGCAACGCCAGTTGCCGGTCCTACCGACCCTCCCCGACCGCGTCACGGCCACAGGCTTGCCGTCGGCGGCCTCGTCGGCGCGAAGCCCTTCATGTCGAGAATCGCGATTACGCGACCGAACAGCCCTTCGAACTGCTGCACGAGCAGAGGACCGCCCAGCCACAACGGGGTGGCAGCGGCGGCGCGGCTGTTCGAGCGTGCCGGCCGTCGCGTGAAACAGCCGCAGTATTCGCGACCGCCCACACGATCTGCACGACCCCGTTTCGGCGCGGACGCCGTGGTTACGTCCACCGGGATTCGCCGCAGCGCGCCAGCAGCGGAACCATCAAGCGTGTTCCAACCGCCGCGCTGCCCTTGCCACGGCCGCTGCCGACAGGCGACTTCGTCCCGCCCCAGAATGAGCCGCGGCTGGAGGAGGCCCATGGCGATCACACGTGCCGAACCGGGATGCCCGCGTCGGCCACCGGGCCGGCCGGGACGACTTCGTCGGCGACGGTGTGCCCACGACGACGGTTGACCCTGACGCGGATGTTCTCCAGATACAGATAGACGACCGGCGTCGTGTAGAGCGTGAGGACCTGGCTGACGACGAGGCCGCCGACGATGGCAATGCCGAGCGGCCGCCGCAGTTCGGCGCCTTCGCCGGCGCCCAGCATCAGCGGCAGCGCGCCGAGCAGCGCCGACATCGTCGTCATCAGGATCGGCCGCAGGCGGAGGAGGCACGCCTCCCGGATCGCGTCCTCGGGCGTCGCGCCGTGCTCGCGCTCCCGCTGCAGCGCGACGTCGATCATCAGGATGGCGTTCTTCATCACGACGCCGATCAGCAGGAAGAGGCCGAGCAGCGCGACGAGACTGAACTCCGTCTTGAGCAGGAGCAGCGCGAGCAGCGCGCCGGCGCCGGCCGACGGCAGCGTCGAGAGGATCGTCAGCGGGTGGAGGTAGCTCTCGTAGAGCACGCCGAGGACGATGAAGACGACCAGCAGCGTGCCGAGGATCGCCACGGCCTGATTCCCCTGCATGCGCGTGAACAGACTGGCGTTGCCCTCCAGGCGCCCCTGGATCGACGTCGGCAGGGTCAGCATCGACACCGCGCGGTTGATGGCCGCCTGTGCCTGGCTCAGGCTGACGCCTGGTGCGAGCTCGAACGACACGCTCTCGGAGGCGAACTGGTCGCTGCGGCTGATGCGGTCGTTGGCGGACGTCCGCGTGTAGCGGCTGAACGCCGACAAGCGGCACGCGGCTCCCCGCCGCAGTCACGACGTAGACCTGATCGAGCGATTCCGGGCCCTGGGCGAATTGCGGCGCGACCTCCATGACGACGCGGTACTGGTTCATGGCGTTGTAGATGGTCGACACCTGCCGCTGGCCGAATGCGTTGTTGAGCGCGACGCGTCACCGTGGCCATCTCGATCCCGAGCTGGCGCGCGGCCTCGCGGTCGACGTCGAGGGTAATCTGCTGGCTCGAGACCAGTTCGTCCTCGATACCGGTCAGCTTGCGGCAGCGGCTTGAGCGCCTCGCGCACGCGCTGGGCCCATACCCGAAGCTCGGCAACGCTGTCCGACCGCAGCGTGTACTGATACGAGCCGCCGCCGAATCCGCCGCCGAAACGGATGTCCTGATCGACGTTGATCCACAGGCGCGCGCCGGGGACCTTCGGCAAGTTGCGCCGGATCCGCTCGGCGACGATCTGGGCCGAGACCTTCCGCTCGTTGAGCGGCTTGAGGCGCACGAACATCTGCGCGTTGTTGATGCCGCGGCCGCCGCCGATGAAGCCGGCGACGCTTTCCACGGCCGGGTCGCTCAGCACGGCCTTGCGGAACGCCTCGATCTTCGGCTGCATGATCTGGAACGACATCCCGTCGTCGCCGCGGATGAAGCCGCTGAGCTGCCCGGTGTCCTGCTGCGGCAGGAAGCTCTTGGGAGCGTTGATGTAGAGATGGACGGTCAGCGCCGCCACGCCGATGAAGATCAGCAGGACGATCGGCGAGTGCGCCAGGGCCCAGTCGAGCGTGCGCCCGTAGCCGCGTCGCAGCCAGCCGAACACGCGGTCGCTGACCGCTCTGCAGTCGTCCGGGCCGGTCGGCGTCGCGGGCCACGAGCCAGCGCGCGCACAGCATCGGCGTCAGCGTGAGCGACACCACGAGCGAGATGAGGATCGCCGACACCAGCGTGATCGAGAACTCGCGGAACAGGCGTTCGACGATGCCGCCCATGAACAGGATCGAGACGAAGACCGCCACGATCGACAGGTTCATCGACAGCAGCGTGAAGCCGACTTCCCGGGCCGCCGACCAGCGCCGCGGCCAGCGGCGTCTGGCCCGCCTCGACGTGGCGGTTGATGTTCTCCAGCACGACGATCGCGTCGTCCACGACCAGGCCGGTCGCGACGATGAGCGCCATCAGCGACAGGTTGTTGAGCGAGAAGCCGAGGAGATACATCACCGCACAGCTGCCGATCAGGGCCACCGGCACCGCCGCCACCGGGATCATCGCCGCGCGCAGCCTCCCCAGGAACAGCAGGACGACGAGAATGACGAGACCGACGGCGATGAGCAGCGTATGCTGCGCTTCGCTCAGCGTCGCGCGGATGGTCGGAGAGCGGTCGCTCGCGATGTCCAGGGACACGCCCGCCGGCAGGAAGGCGCGCAGCGCCGGCAGCTGGGCCACGACGCCGTCGACGGTCGCGATGATGTTGGCCTGTACCTGACGGCTCACCACCAGGAGCACCGCCGGCCGGTCGTTGAAGTAGCCGGCGTTGTAGCGGTCTTCGACGCCGCTGTAGACCCGCGCCACGTCAGAGAGCCGGACCGCCGCGCCGTTGCGATACGTGATGATGATCGGCTGGTACTGCTCGGCCGTCACCAGCTGGTCGCTGGCTTGAATCTGCCAGCTGCCGTTCGCTGTCCTCGACCATGCCCTTGGGCCGCCGCAGGTTCGCGCTGCTGATCGCCTGGCGGACCTCGTCAAGCGAAATGCCGTACTGCGTGAGCGCCCGGGGCTGGAGCTCCACTCGCACCGCAGGCAACGAGCCGCCGCCCACCGTGACGTCGCCGACGCCGCTGACCTGCGCGACCTTCTGGGCCAGCACGGTCGACGCGAGGTCGTAGAGCTGACCCGTCGTGGCGGTGTCAGAGGTCAGCGCCAGCAGCATGATCGGCGCCTGCGACGGGTTGATCTTCCGGTACGACGGCATGCCCGGCAGGGCGCTCGGCAGCAGCGATCGCGAGGCGTTGATGGCGGCCTGGACCTCACGCGCGGCCGAGTCGATGTTCTTGCCGAGGTCGAACTGGAGATTGATGCGCGTCGAGCTCTGCGAGCTCCGCGAGCTGATCTCGTTCACGCCGGCGATGGTGCCCAGCGCGCGCTCGAGCGGCGTGGCCACTGACGACGCCATGGTTTCGGGACTGGCGCCAGGCAGGGATGCCGAGACGGTGATCGCCGGAAAATCCACCTCCGGCAGCGGCGACACCGGCAACAACGCGTAGCCAAGAGCGCCAACCAGCACGACCGAGAGGCTCAGCAGGGTCGTCGCCACCGGGCGGGCGATGAAGGGCGACGACAGATTCATGCCGGCACATCCTTCACTTCGAACGACCGCGACGAAGAGGACCAGGCACGGCCGAGACGGTCGAAGAAGAGGTATATCGCCGGGGTGGTGAACAGCGTCAACACCTGGCTCAGGAGCAGACCGCCGACCATGACCAGACCGAGCGGTTGGCGCATCTCGGCGCCGGATCCCGTCGACAGCATCAGCGGCAGCGCGCCAAACAGCGCCGCGAGCGTCGTCATCAGGATCGGTCGAAAGCGCAGCAACGCCGCCTTGTGGATGGCGTCATACGGACTCAGCCCGTCGTTGCGCTCCGCGTCGAGTGCGAAGTCGATCATCATGATCGCGTTCTTCTTGACGATGCCGATGAGCAGGATGATACCGATGACGGCGATCAGGCTGAGGTCCGTGCCGGTGAAGAGCAGCGCCAGCAGCGCGCCGACGCCGGCGGAGGGCAGCGTCGAGAGAATCGTGATGGGGTGGATGTAGCTCTCGTAGAGCACGCCGAGGACCACATACATCGTCAGAATGGCGGCGAGGACGAGGAGGAGGGTGCTGTCGAGCGACACCCGAAACGCCGCGGCCGCCCCCTGGAACGTGGTCTGGATGCTCGCGGGCAGCCCAATCTCGTGCTGCGCATTCTCGATCGCCTCGACGGCGTTGCCGAGCGATGCCCCGTCCGCCAGGTTGAACGACATCGTCACTGCCGGAAACTGCCCGGCGTGATTGACGACGAGCGCGGTGTTGCGGTGCTCGATGCTGGCGATGTTGGAGAGCGGAATCTGCCGTCCGTCGGTGGTTGCGACGAACACCTGACCGAGCGCGGCCGGGCCGATCTGAAAGCGCGGCGCCACCTCGAGCACGACGCGGTACTGATTGGCCTGGGTGTAGATCGTCGAGATCAAGCGCTGGCCGAACCCATCGTAGAGCGCGTCGTCGATGGCCGCGACCCGGATGCCGAGCCGGCTGGCGGCGTCCCGATTGATGTCGAGGAAGGCCTGGAGGCCGCGGTCCTGCAGATCGCTGGCGACGTCGGCCAGGTAGGGCGACTGCCGCAGCCGCTCCACCAGTTTCGGCACCCACACGCCGAGCCGATCCGCGTCCGGATCCTCGAGCGTGAACTGGAACTGGGTACGACTCACGCGGTCCTCGATCGTCAGGTCCTGGACCGGCTGCATGTAGGCGGAAATACCGGGGACGCGGGCGGTGCGCTCGCGCAGCGCCGCGATGATCGCGGTCGCGCTGCGCGACCGCTGGTCGCGCGGCGCCAGCGTCACCAGCATGCGGCCGCTGTTCAAGGTCGCGTTGCCGCCATCGACGCCGATGAACGACGAGAGACCCTCGACGCCGGGCTCCTCGAGGATGGCCCTGGCGGCGGCGCGCTGGCGCTCGGCCATGGCCGCGAACGATACCGACTGCGGCGCCTCGGTGATCACCTGGATCGCGCCGGTGTCCTGCACCGGAAAAAAGCCCTTGGGCACGATCACGTAGAGCCACACCGTCACCGCGAGCGTCCCGACCGCGACGAGCAGCGTCACCGGCTGGTAACGCAGCGACACCGTCAGCAGGCGGCCGTACCACGCGATCATGCCGTCGAAAAAGCGGCCCGTGAGGTGGTACAGACGGCCGTGCTCCTCGGCGTGCTCGGCCTTGAGCAGACGGGCGCACATCATCGGTGTCAGCGTGAGCGACACCACCAGCGAGATCAGGATCGACACCGCCAGGGTGATGGCGAACTCGCGGAACAGACGGCCGACGACGTCGGCCATGAACAACAGCGGGATCAGCACCGCGATGAGCGAGATGGTGAGCGACACGAGGGTGAACCCGATCTGGCGGGAGCCCTTCAGCGCGGCCTCCATCGGCGTCGCGCCCTCTTCCAGATAGCGGGCGATGTTCTCGACCATCACGATCGCGTCGTCGACCACGAAGCCGGTAGCGATAGTGAGCGCCATCAGCGTCAGGTTGTTGATCGAGAAGCCGGCGAGATACATCAGCGCCGAAGGTGCCGATCAGCGACAGCGGGACGACGACGCTCGGTATGAGGGTGGCGGGGATGTTGCGCAGGAACACGAAGGTGACGGCCACGACCAGCGCCACGGCGAACATCAGCTCGTGCTGGACGTCCCTTACCGACGCGCGAATGGTATGCGTGCGGTCGCTCAGGGCGGCGACTGTCAGCGACGACGGCAGGCTGGCCGTCAGCGTCGGCAGCAGCGCGTTGATGCGATCGACGACGGCGATGACGTTGGCTCCCGGCTGACGCTGGACGTTCACCAGCACGGCGGGCAGGTCGTTGGCCCACGCGCCGAGCCGGGTGTTCTCCGCGCCATCGACGACGTCGGCGACATCGGAGAGGCGCAGCGGTGCGCCGTCGCTGTAGGCGACGATGAGGTCGCGATAGGCGGCAACCGACCGCAGCTGATCGTTGGCGTCGAGCATGAAGGACCGCTCGGGGCCGTCGAAGTTGCCCTTCGGCTGGTTGACGTTGGCGCTCGCGATCACGTTGCGCAGGCTCTGCAGGTTGAGGTTGTAGGCCGCCAGGGCCTGAGGGTTCGCCTGGACACGCACGGCCGGACGCTGCCCTCCAGCGAGGCTGACAAGGCCCACTCCAGGCACCTGCGACAATTTCTGCGCCACCCGCGTGTCCACCAGGTCGTACACGGCGGGCAGCGGCATGGTCGGTGACGTCACCGCAAGCGTCAGCACCGGCGTGTCGGCGGGGTTGACCTTGTTGTAGACCGGCGGCTGGGGAAGGTCGTTGGGCAGCAGGTTGCTCGCGGCGTTGATCGCCGCCTGCACTTCCTGTTCGGCAACCTCTATCGCCTTGTCGAGGGAGAACCGCAGGGTAATGACCGACGCGCCGCCAGAGCTGGTGGACGACATCTGATCCAGGCCGGGCATCTGACCGAACTGCCGCTCGAGCGGTGCCGTGACGGCGCTGGTCATCACATCCGGGCTCGCGCCTGGATAGAACGTCAGGACGCGGATCGTCGGGTAGTCGACCTGCGGAAGGGCCGAGACGGGCAGCAGTCGGTAGGCGAGCGCTCCCGACAGGAGCACCGCCCCCATCAACAGCGTCGTGGCGACGGGCCGCAGAATAAAGGGACGGGAGATGTTCATTGCCGGCCCCTCCCTGGCTGGGTCGACGCCTCCGGCACCGGACCGCTACCCACGATCTCCACGGCCACGCCTTCTTCCAGCGCGTCCACGCCCTCGAGCACGACCCGTTCACCGGGAGCGACGCCTGCCGTCACGGCCACCCGCTCCCGTTCCGACACACCGAGCGTAACCTTGCGGATTGTCGCCTTGCCGTCGGGCTTGATGACGTAGACGAAGGTTCCGAAGGACGCACGCTGGATTGCGGCCGCCGGCACGACCGTGGCCGCACGCACCGTGGACAGCTTCAGGTTGATATTGACGAACTGGTTCGGAAAGAGCTTCTCGTCGGCATTCTGGAAGAGCGCGCGAAGCTTGATCGTCCCTGTCGTCGTGTCGATTTGATTGTCCGCCGTCTCGAGCGTGCCCGTTGCCAGCAGGGTCGTTTCGGCGCGGTCCCAGGCCTCGACCGGTGGTGAATCGCCGGTGCGCATCGCGTTCAGGACGGCGGGCAGCTCAACCTCGGGTACCGTAAACAGCACCGAGATTGGCTGCATCTGCGTGATGACGACGATGCCGTTGGCGTCGCCGCTGCGGACGAGGTTCCCGACGTCGACCTGCCGCAGGCCGAGCCGCCCGGAGATGGGCGCCAACACCTTCGTGAACGACAGCTGAAGCTTCGCGTTGCTGACCTGCGCGTCGATGGACTGGCCCGAACCCTCATTTTGCCTGACGAGCGATTCCTGGGCCGTGAGCTGCTGCCTGGGGATGAGCTGCCGCTCGAACAGGGACCGGAACTTTTCCAGGTCGTCGCGCGCGTTGGCCAAGCGGGCCTGATTCTCCGCTCGCTGCCCTTCGGCCTGCGCCAGCGCCACTTGAAAGGGGCGGGGATCGATTTCGGCCAGGACCTGGCCGGCCTTCACTCGTTGCCCTTCGGTGAAGAGCACGCGGACCAGCTGGCCGTCCAGGCGGCTGTGCACGACCACCGTGTTGACGGGCGTGACGGTGCCGAGCGCCTTGAGGACGACCGCGATGCTGCGCGTTTCAGCCTCGACCACACGGACCGCGGGAAGTTCGTTCCCGCCGCCGCCTCGGCCAAACCTCTGCTGGGCTGGCTGCGCCTGGCCGATGCCGTAATACCAGACGACAGCTGCGCCGCCGAGCAAGATGAAAAGCCCAATCAACCATTGCACCAGGTGCGATTGCCCAGGCCGCGCGTCCACCGATTTCTGCATGAGTCGGTCCTGCCTCCCCGTTCCTAAGTGGATACGACCGTGCACCGCCTCGCGTGTCAACGAGCCGCGTTTCCATCACACGCCGGGGTGGCGCTCGGGACCCATGGAGTTAGCCAGCACCCGGCGGCGGCCGCTCACCGGTCCTGCGCGCCTTGGCGGCGTCGTCCAGAATCGCCCGCCTGCCGTCGTGGTATACCTACTCTCATGACTCGAACAATTGCGTTTCTGCTCACTGCCTTGTTGTTCCAGCCCGCCGCAGCGAAGGCTGGCCCGTGGAAATCGCTCTTCGACGGCAAGAGCATGAATGCGTGGCGCATCTTCAAGACCGACACCGCCCCGAAGATGTGCGACGCGCCAGGCGCGAAAGACTGCTGGGAGATCGTCAACGGCGTGCTGCGCAAGGACGGCCACGCCAACGACATCGCGTCGAAGGAGCAGTTCGGCGATTTCGAGCTCGAGCTCGAATGGAAGATCGGCGACGCCAGCAACAGCGGCGTGTTCTACCGCGGCACCGACGAGTTCAACCAGATCTACTGGAGCGCACCCGAGTACCAGCTGCTCGACAACGTGAACGCGGCCGACAACAAGAAGGACAATCACCTCGCGGGCTCGGTCTACGACCTCTACGCGGCTCCCAAGGACGCCGCGCGTCCGGCCAACCAGTGGAACCAGACCCGCATCGTCGCCAAGGGCAGCCACGTCGAGCATTGGCTGAACGGCAAGAAGGTCGCGTCGTACGACGTCGGCAGCGCCGGCTGGGATGCCGCCATCAAGGCCAGCAAGTTCAGCCCCGAGAAATATCCCAACTTCGGAAAGGCGCCGAAAGGCTATCTCGGCATCCAGGGCGACCATCCCGGGACGCTGGAACTACGCAACATCAGGATTCGCGAACTGCCGTAAAGGCGCGCCGGCGGCCGATCGTATTGCGCCCTGACAGGGCTACCACACCGTATATCCCCCGTCGATGACGTAGGCGGCGCCGGTCACGTACTGCGACGCGGGGCTGGCGAGATACACGGCCAGCGGGCCGACCTCGTCGGGCTCGCCCGGGCGCCCCATCGGGATGTGCTTGACGAACTCCGCGATGACGTCAGGGCGCTTCTCGTTCCATTCCCTGTTGATGTCGGTCATGAACAGGCCGGGGCAGATGGCGTTGACGGTGATGCCATACGGGGCCCAGTCGGCCGCCGCGCAGCGCGTGAAGTGGAGCACGGCCGCCTTGCCGGTCTCGTAGTCGCGCCCGCCGATGCCGCGGTTGACGATCAGCGCGCTGATCGAGGCGATGTTGATGATGCGCCCGCCCGTGCCGCGGGCGCGCATGGCGCCGCCGACGATCTTCGTCCCCAGGAAACAGCTCGTCAGATTGAGATCCATCTGCCGCTGCCAGGTCTCGAGCGGCTCGGCCTCGATGGCCATGCTCACCTCGCGATTGCCGACGTTGTTGATGAGGATGTCGATCGGGCCGGTCTCCGCAACGACCCGCTCGCACACCTGCTGGCATTCGGCCGGCACCGCCATGTCGGCCGTGAACGTCCACGCCTGACGGCCGCGCGCCCGGACCTCGCCGGCCGTCCGATCGAGCGTCTCCTGGGTTCGGCCGGTGATGACGATGTCGGCGCCGGCATCAGCCAGGGCGAGCGCCATCGACCGTCCCAGGCCCCGGCTGGCGCCGGTGACGAGCGCACGCCTGCCGTCGAGACGAAAGAGATCGAGCGTTCCCATGTTCAGCCTCCGAGCACTTCGGCGATGGTGACCGGCCGCCGCTCGGCCAGCGACAGCAACGTGGCGGCAATCATCGCCGTCACCATGACGCCGTCGCGGCCTGCCGCCTCCGGCATCACATCGTCGGCCACGCAGTCGGCGAAGTAGCGAATCGATTCGTACCTGGTAGCCCCACACCTTGCCGTAGCGGGTGACGGACGTCGACGAGAACGGCGTATGGAAGCGGTCGGTGAAGGCCCAGAGCGACGGCTCGTTCTTGAGCTCGAGGCCGCCATTTTCCCCGTAGATCGACAGCCGGTTGTCGACGACGTTGCTGTAGGAGTTGGGGAGGATCCAGGAGGTTTCGAACGTGCAGAAGGCCCGGCCTTCGAACTCGATCAGGGCCTGGATGGCGTCCCAGCACTCGATGCCCCTCCCGTCGAGGACGCCGCGGTACCCTTTGGCGTAGACCTCGACCGGGTTGCGGCCCAAGATCCACCGCACCACATCCATGGTGTGCGGGAAGAGGAACCATTCGGGACCGGAGTGGCCGCCCCAGTTCAGCATCTCGGTCGGCACGTGGATCGTGTCGCTCAGCCGGGCGTAGGCCATCACCGGCGCGCCGAGCTCCCCCCGCTCGACGTAGCCCTTCGCGCCCATGAAGAGCGGGTGCCACCGGGCGTGGAAGTCGACCATCAGCTTCAGGCCCGACGCCTCGGCGGCTTCGGTCATCGCGAGGGCTTCGCTGACGCTGGTCGCGAGCGGCTTCTCGACCAGGACATGCTTGCCGGCGCGCAACATCGCGAGTGTCGGCTCGGCGTGCAGATGGTCGGGCGTCGCGATCGTGACCGCATCGACGTCGCTCGATGCCAGCTGGTCGAGGCTGGTCGTCCAGGCACACCCGAATCGCGCCGCGAGCGTGCGCGCGCGGGCTTCGTCGCGGTCGCAGATCAGGACGACGGCGCTGCGGGGGTGGGTCGTGAGCGCGAGGGCGTGGTTCGTCCCCCACAGCCCGGCGCCGATGATGCCGATTTTGACGGTTTCGTGAGTCATGCGTCGGGTCGACCGTGTTTGGGTGAGCCGCAAGCGCCGCGGCGGACCTTCACCATATCACTGGCTGAGACGTGCGGCCGTCGGCTCGGGGCGCGCGCAATGGCCTCTTCCGCTGCCTAGTGCAGGTCGGCGGATTGGCCGGCATGGAATCGCCTGGTGGCGTGGCCACCGCGGCATTGCGGTTCACCTGCCCAGTGTGAGTTGCGCGGCTAACCGGTTGTCTGGAGACCACTTGCCCTGCGACTTTCGTGCGAGGCAGAGATGACACTGAGGTCATTGAGGTAGCCGGTCGTACCGCGCAGTGTTCGCACGTCCGCTAACACGGAGGTGCGTCCATGCTGGGCAACCGCCTCGGTCCGATCGTGCTCCTCGGGACGTTACTCGGATGGTCACCAGTCGACGCCGGCCCAAGTGCCTGTGACGAAGCCGTCACGCGAGCGTTGCGGCTGCTGCCACGACGGCCGGACAAGATCGCGGTCGTCGAACGGGACGAGGCGTCCCACGTCGGCGACGGCACGGTCCATGTGGAGGCGTTCGTGAACCATGGCGGCCGGGTCGTCTACCTGATCAGGCAAGGCGTCACGCTGCTGCAGGCAACGCAAAACGGGCCGGGCATCTTCGACTACGCTCTCGCCACAGTGATCTGGCACGAAATGGCTCACATCGATGGAGCGGACGAGGCGGCCGCTCAGGCCGCCGAGGAACAGCTGTGGATGGAGTTCATCGTCGCAGAACGCGTGCAGAGCGCTCAAGGCATGAGATATCTCGCGCTCCTGAAACAGCGGCGGGCACCGGACAGTGGCGGCGTCGGTCCGTCCCGCGCTGGTCCGGGCGACGAGGGACGCGGCAGCCGTGGCAAGCGGCCGCCAGTCTGCGACATCGTCACGAGCCCCGGCCCGGACGGCGTCGCCGACAAGGACGCGCTCGCGGCAGCGGTCGCCCTCCTTCCGAAGACTCCGCTCCGCATCGCGGTCGTTGACGTCAGGGACAACCGTCCAGCCCTGCGCGACTACCTTCTCAAGCTCGACGCGTTCACCGTTGAGGACAATCTCGTCGTCTACGTCGTTCAGCAAAGCGAGCTCCTGAAGGGCGCGCGCGTCGGCTCGGTTCTGCACAGGGCAATGCTCGCGACGGTGCTGTGGCACGAAATGGCCCACCTTGCAGGCGCGGACGAGCGCGGAGCGCGGCAGGCCGAAGAGAAGCTATGGATGCAGTTCGTGCGTGATGGCCTGACCGATCAGTTGATCGGGCTTCGATATCTGCAGGCTCTACGAAGACGACCCGACGACCAACTGATGGCCGCACGGTAGGACGGCCTCGCGCTCACCCAAAGAGAATGCCCTGGAACCTCCGTCTGAAGGCGATCGGTTCAGGCCGTGACCTGCCCGCACCGCGGGACCTTCGTCCGTACGCAGGAGATCACGCCTGTCCCGTGCTACGATCCCGCGGAACGCCCCCCCACAGCCTTGTGGACTGGGTCCATGGCAGTACCACCCTCCCCCGCGCCCCCAAGCCCGGTCCGGTTCGGGCTCTTCCAACTTGATCTGCGCTCAGGCGAATTGCGGAAGGCTGGCCTCCGGATCGGTCTTCAGGAGCAATCGCTGCAGGCCCTGACGCTGCTGCTGGAGCGGCCCGGCGACCTCGTCACGCGCGAACAACTACGGCAGCGGCTCTGGCCGGGTGGCACCTTCGTCGATTTCGATCACGGCGTCAACGCGGTGATCCATCGGTTGCGCGACGCACTAGGGGATTCCGCGGAGACGCCCCGATTTATCGAGACGATTCCGCGGCGTGGCTATCGCTTCATTGCGCCCGTGGACACGGGGGTGACGGATCGCAATGTTCAACTCGAGCCCGGCGGGGAGTCGCGGCCCATGGGGACAGTGGCCGGCCAGCCTGGCTCGGCCGCCCGAGCCAGGGGGCAGCACGTCGCGATCCTGACGTGGCCGGCCGTCCTTGTGGCACTGACAATCAGCGCGGCAGTCCCGTTCTACGTGCTTCGGCTCTGGTCATCACGAGGCGCGCCAGCGCGCGCGATGCCGATGACGAGCCTGCCCGGGCAGAAACACGACCCGAGCTTTTCACCCGACGGCAGCCAGATCGTCTTTGTCTGGGACGGCGTCAACGGGGATAACGACGATATCTACATCAAGGTCATCGGTGCGGGAGGAGGGCCCCGCCGCCTGACGACCAATCCCGCCCCCGACCGGAATCCCGTCTGGTCGCCGGACGGACGCGACATTGCGTTTGCCCGCTCGTCCAACGAGCGGATCGAAATCTTCGTCACTCCCGCGCCGGGCGGTCCCGAGCGGAAGATTGCGTCCCTCGACCCGACACTCGAGATGACCGCAGGTCCGAGCTGGTCTCCCAACGGCCGCCTCCTGGCGCTCGCTGACAAGGCCGGGCCTCAGGCAACCCCCAGCATCTTCGTCGTCTCGATTGAGAATCTGGAAAGGCGGAGGCTGACATCTCCGCCGGGCGAGGCTCTGGGTGATTCGGGCCCCGCGATTTCCCCCGACGGCCACAGCGTCGCTTTCAATCGGATCAGTCCCGCCGGCGGGCTCTACGTGGTTTCGATGAATGGCGGCGAGCCGAGGCGCTTGACCCTGGAGCCGGATTGGCGGGTGGAACGCCTCGCATGGACTCCGAACGGTCGCGAACTGGTGTTCTCGTCCAGCGGCGGAGCCCCTGGCACCGGTAGCAGCCTGTGGAGAGTGTCAGCCTCGGGCGGGACGCCGGAGCGGCTGGCGTTTGCTGGCGAAGACGCGGCAAACCCAGCGATGTCACTCCGCGGGGACCGTCTCGCCTATGAGCAACGCTCGTACGACGCGAACATCTGGAAACTCGAGGTGCCGACCTCGGCACACCCTGGCCGTCCCCCGGCGAAGTGGATTGCCTCCAGCCGATCCGAGGCTGGTCCCCAGGTCTCACCCGATGGCTCGAAAATCGCTTTCCAGTCCGACCGCACTGGCAGCTTTGAGATTTGGATCTGCGAAGCTGCGGGCTCGAACCTGGTGCAGTTGACCTCCTTCGACGGCCCCGTCGTTGGCGCTCCGCGGTGGTCGCCCGATGGCCGACACATCGCGTTCGACGTCCTTGCGAAAGGACAGTCCGACATCTACGTCCTCGACGTCGATGGAGGGCTGCCGCGGCGTGTGACCAGCGGCACCTCCGAGGAATCGGTCCCGAGCTGGTCGAAGGATGGACGCTGGATTTATTTCGCGTCCAACCGCACGGGGCGTCTGGAGGTCTGGAAGTTGCCTGCCGCCGGGGGACCCGCCGTCCAGGTGACGACACGAGGCGGGTTTGCGCCCTTCGAGTCCAACGACGGCAAGTTCGTGTACTACACGAAAGGCATCGATATCGATGGCCTGTGGAGGGTGGCCGTCAACGGACGCGAGGAGGCGCCGGTGATGGAGTTTCCCAAAGCCGGCTTCTGGGGCTATTGGGCGCTGGCGGACAAGGGCATCTACTTCGTGAACACCGACGCTGCGGCACGGCCCGCTCTGCAATTTCTAAACTTTGCCGGGGCCCCTGTCGAGCACGTCGCCGGGCTGAACGGAAGGCCAATCCGTTTCGAGCCTGGGTTAGCGGTGTCTCCCGATGGAAGATGGATTCTGTATACGCAGGAGGACCACAGCAGCAGCGAGATCATGCTCGTGGAAAATTTTCACTGACCAACGACTGGCGCGTCCCGAGCGCGGCGGGACAGCGGCGCGCTACACGGCGGCGGATGGAAGGCTGGCTCTCTCTGACTCCATTCTCCCCCAGGCCGGGCGCACCTTCAAGACTGGTTCTTCCCGGAAGGGACCGGTAATATTCGCGGTCCCATGTCCGATTCGCAACCTTTGCTCCAACGGCTGCTCAACACGCCGGACATTGCCCGGATCGTTCCGCAGCTCCGGCCCGACATCCTGCAGCGCGTCATCGCGCGCTGCGGGCTCGAGGACTCCGCCGCGCTGGTGGCGTCGACCACGCCGGAACAGCTCACGCGGGTCCTCGACATCGACCTCTGGCGCGTGGCGGCGCGTGGTGACCAGGAAGTCTTCGACACCGACCGGTTCGCTCTCTGGATCGAGGTCCTGATGCAGGCCGGCGCGGCGGCCGCGGCGGAGAAGCTGATCGGACTGGACATCGCGCTCGCCATCGCCGGATTGTCGAGACTCGCGGCCACGTTCGATCATGCCGCGGCAGCGCCGTACACGACACTCGACGGCGAGGAGATGCCCGGCCGCGCGCCACATGGCGGTCTCGTGGCCCACGTCGGCGGCTACGTCATCGAAGCCCGTGGCCAGACCGGCTGGGATGCCATCGTCGAACTGCTGATGTTCCTCGCGGTCGAGCATCCGGATTACTTCCACCGGCTGATGCGCGGCTGCGTGCGCCTCTCGAGCGGGCCGCGTGAAGCCGACGGGTTCCACGATCTGCTCAGCGATCGGGACCAGGACATGCTCGACCTCGCGTCAGGCCGCGACGTCCGTCGCGAGCAGCAGGGCTACGTCACGCCGGCGCAGGGGCGCGCGTTTCTGCAGGCCGCGCGCGCGCTCGACCGCGACAGGGATCCGCCGCCGCCAAGTCCGTTGGCGCGTGCCTATTTCCGCGAGCTCGAAGTGGCGCCGCCCGCCGCTCCCGAAGCGTCCCATCCGCAGGCTCGCCGGCTGCCTCCGTCCCCGGACGCGGCTGCGCCTGACGTCGACCCGGCGGCGATCGCCGCGGTGATTGACGTCCTCCGTGACGCCGGCGTGCTGCCGGCACCGCCGCGAGCGCTGCTCGAGGCGCCTCAAGGACCTGAATCACGGCTGGCGCAGCTCGAGGCGTACGCCGAGTCGCACGCGGAAAGCGCCGAACAGCTCGCCTACCTTGCCAATGCGCTTGTCGCCGGATGCCCCATCCAGGATCGGGCCTTCACTCCGCAGGAGGCCTCGGACGCAGCGGTCGCGACCTGCAACCTCGGGCTCGAGCGATGGCCGCCGCACTGGCTCGCGGGGGATCTGATCGCCGCGTTTCAAGTCGGCTGGACGACGCTCCATCAGGAAGTGGCGCTGGACGTCGCCCGACGCCTGATCGTCATCGTCAAGGCCGTGCGATCCCGCGACCGCGAAGTGCAGGCCCGCCTGCGTGCGCTGGCGCGCGAGCTCACGCGCTCGGTGCGCGACGGCGAGCCGTGGCGCGCCCGGCCGGCGCTCGAAGTGCTGGTCATGCTCGACGCGCCGTCCTGGGCCGGCCTGATGGCGCTCATCGACGAATGCCCGGTGATCCATGCCGCGGTTGCGCCGCGCCGTTCGCGCCAGACGATCAAGGCAGACGACTTCGAATTCGTATCGCAGAGCAGCCAGCTGGACGTGCTCGGGCCGTTCATGATGGCGCTGCCAGCGGCGCTGGCGGAATGAGGATCGATGGTCCGGCCGCTCGGACGGGTCGAACAGGTCCCCCGGGGGCGCGACGTTCGCGCAGTTCGAGCACGACAGGCGGCGAGACGATCTCGCCTTCCTGCCGTGGACGTCTGGCGTCGTCAGCCTCGATGCTGTCGAACGTCTAGCGCGCCGCTTTCGCGGGTGTGATGACGATGTTGCGATAGTCCACCGGACCGTGATCCCCCTGGAGCAGCAGCGGCCCGGGCTCGGCTTCGGCGCTGTCGAGCGCGCCGCCGGTGATGCCGGGAATCTCCCGGTTGCAGATGACGGTCGTGCCGTTCAGCTCGTAGGTCAGCATCCGGCCAACGAGCGTGACGTCCATCGTCTGCCACTCGCCGGCAGCCCGGGCGACGCTCTCGCTCGGCGCGATGAAGCCGTAGAGGCCGCCGAGATGATGCGACGACGGCTCGAGGCCGGCGGCGTCGTCGACCTGGAGCTCGTAGCGGCCGCGCAGGTAGACGCCGCTGTTGGCGTCCTTGGGCACGCGGAATTCCAGGTGCAGCTTGAAGTCGTCGAATTTCTGCGCCGTGACGAGATTGGCGCCGCTCTTGGCATTCTGCAGGATGCCGCCGGCCGCGCGCCACTGGCTGTCGGTGCGTCCCACCGGCTGCCAGCCGTCGAGTGATTTGCCGTCGAAGAGGGTGACGGGCTGGCCCCAGGCCGGCGGCGCCGCCCGCCGCAGCGCCGGCGCCCGCGTCCCCGACCATGTCATCTTCTGGCCGTCCCCCATCGTCATCGACCCGGTGAGGCGATCGCCCTCCAGCCGTCCCTCGAGGGTGATATCGGCGGGGTTGCTCTCCCACTGCGGCGGGATGGCGAAGCGGAAGCTGCCGTCGGTAAATTCGATCTTGGCGATCGGCCGTGCGCTGCCGCCGGATCCGACGAACTGGCCGACCAGGGTGGCGGTGCCCGAACGCTCCACTTCGAGCCACGACGGTGACGTCTGTGTGCCGCGCTGGACGACGAGATCCCATCGGCCGAGCAGCGCGTCGGATGCGGGGCGCGGCTGGGCGAGCGTTCCCGGGGAGCCCGCGGCGGCGAGCATCAACGCGGTACCGATGGCGACGCGAGCAAACATGAGTCCTCCTCTGAGTGCGTGACCTGTGGGCCGGGCCCGCTGGCGCGGCGGCCTTCTATTTTTGCACCTGTATCGTGGTGCATCGTACAACAAGCGCATTCCCCGACATCAACCCGGGATCAGCCGCGGCGACGCCGCTGCATGTCTCGCAGCGCGCTACGTGATTCCGGTGAGCTGCGCACAGACCGCTGGCAGGATCTCCTCGGCCCGGACCCGCAGGTGCACCATCGAGCGGTGGGCGTCGCTCGGACGCTCGCCGGGGTCGACGAGGAAAACCGGCGCCGCGGCGTCGGCTGCCGCGGACTGGAGGAACGAGGTCACGCCCACCGCCAGCGAGGTGCCGACGCAGATCAGCAGCCCGATTCGGGGCGCCGCCGCATCGACCACGTGCCACTGGTAGTCGGCGTGGCTGACATAGAGCTCGTCGAACCACAGCACGTGGGGCCGAACCAGTGTGCCGCAGGCCGGGCACACCGGAATGGCGGCAAGGCGGGGATCGCGATCGAACTCGCCGAAATCGACATCGTCGAGCGCCAGCGACTCGACCGCGCCGAGCCGGCAGTCCGGATTCGCGCAGCGGCAGCGGTCGGCTGAGCCGTGGACCTTCACCAGCCGGGCCGAGCCCGCCCGCTCGTGGAGGGTGTCGATGTTCTGGGTCACCAGCAGGAAGTCGCCGCGACGCCGCGCCTGCCATCGCTCGAGGGCGACGAGCGCATGATGGGCCGGGTTCGGACGGGCGGCGAGAACGCTGAGAAAGCGGGCCCGGTACCAGCGCCACGCGCCAACCGGGTCGGTGGTGAAGTAGCGCAGCGTCGCCAGCTCCCTGACGTCGCGGGCCCAGATCGCGCCCGGGTCGCTGCCGCGGAAGGTCGGGATGCCGCTCGCGAGGCTGATCCCCGCGCCGGTGAGCACGACGATCGAGCCGTGGGCGGCCTCGATGGCGGCCGCCAGCGCCGTGCTCTCGTTACCCATCTCTGACCGTTGTTCCCTCGTCCCGCCGACCGCTACATTCTATCCGCCGGCACGCGACCATCCGAGTCGCTCGCCAACACCGCGCCGGGACGGTCAGCGACCACGGCGCAAGGCCCGCGCCGGAATCCCGGTGGCGGTGTCAAATCTACCGGGTATCATCCGGGGACACCACATGATCAGCCGGCCGCCTTACTGCGTTGTCACTGCGCTCCTCCTCGGCTTTCTCCATGCCGGCACGCCGCCGGACGCCGCCGCCCAGGTCGCGGCGCCGGCTGCGCCGCGCACGCCGCTCCGGGTGGTCAACGCCGCTCCGATCGGCGAGGTCGCGGCCCTCGAAGACGCCAACGAAGTGCGCGTCGTCTTCTCGGAGCCGATGATTCCGCTCGGCACGGTGCCGCCGCGTCTGCGGCCCTCCTTCTTCCGGATCAGCCCGGCCGTTGCCGGCACCTTCCGGTGGTCGGGGCCGACGATCCTGATCTTCACGCCGTCCAGGAAGCTGCCGCTGGCAACGCGCTACGACGTCACGATCGCCGCGGCCGCCACCGCCGTCAGCGGCCGCCGCCTGGCGGCGGCGTACTCGTTCGGCTTCACCACGCCCACCGCGAAGCTGCTCAAGACGAACTGGTATCGACCGGGAGGACGCTACGACGCCGCGCCGATTGTCGCGCTCTACTTCAACCAGCCGGTCAACCCCGAGCTCGCCGCGCCGCACATCACGGGACGCTTCGAGCGCCACCCGTTCGTGGCGCCGGTCATCCCGCCAGCCGCGCAGGCGCGGCTGCGGACGCTCGACGGATCGGCGCTGCAGGCGTTCGCCGACAAGGTCCAGCGCGCCCGCGCCAATGCGTCGGCCACGGCACCGGTCGCCTTCGAGATCGTCCGGGACTGGGATCGGAAGCAGCTCCCATTCGCGGCCGGCATGGTCGTGCTGCGGGCGACGACCCCGGTGCCGCCGGACAGCCGGATCCGCCTCCAGACAGACGGACAGATTCCGTCGGCGGCGGGCCTCGCGACCTCCGGACGCACCGAGAGCTACGCCATCGACGTCGAGCCCACCTTCTTCGCGATGCGCGTCCGGTGCGAGGCCGCCTGCGATCCGGACGATCGCAACGACATCACGTTCAGCACGCCCGTCAAGGCGACGGCATTCGCCGCGGCCCTCGGCGCCGCTGACGTCACGGCCGGCGGCCCCGTCCGGCCGCTGACGAAATCTGCCCCGCGTCCGCGCGAATCCTGGGAAGGGGACGAGGCCACCGAACTGTCGATGGAGGACGCCGGGTTCGCCGCTCAGGCGCCCGCCTCGACTGTCCTGCTCTCCCTGCCGCCGGATCTCGGCGCCAGCGACGGCCAGACGCTGGGATACACGTGGGCCACGGTGATCGAGAACTGGCACCAGCGCGCGTTCACGAGTTTCGGCGACGGTCACGGGGTGTGGGAAAAAGGCGGCGGCGCAACCCTGCCGTTCCATGCCCGCAACTTCCTCGACGTGACCGAGTGGGCGGCGCCGGTCGAGCCGGCGCGGCTGATGACCACGCTCACCGATCTGATGGCCGCCCATTTCCGGCTCACGCCGCCCGGACCCGGCGCACCGCGCCGGCTCGGCTCGACGCCGGATCGGATTCAGTCGCACGGCCTCGATCTGTCGAGGGCCCTGAAACCTGATGGCACCGGCCTCGTCTGGGCGGCGGTCCAGGAGGGCACCGCCATCGATCGCGCGCGCGGACAGACCCCGGCCGACAAGGCGCCGGTCGTGCGCGCCAGCCTCGTCCAGGTCACGAACCTCGCGATCAGCGTCAAGGACAGCCCGCAGAACACCCTCATCTGGGTGACTCGGCTCGACACCGCGGCCGTGGTCCCCGGCGCGCGCGTCTCGATTGTCAGACGCGACGGCAGCACCGCCTGGACCGGCACCACCGGCCGCGACGGCGTCGTCGTCGCACCGCAGACGCGCCTGCGCGATCCGCGGCGGTGGTACGAGTTCGCGTTTCTCGTGATGGCCGAGAAGGACGGAGACGTCGCCTACGTCGGCAGCGACTGGAACGACGGCATCCTGCCGTGGGAGTTCGGCGCCCGCCTGGATCTCGACGAGGCGGAGCCGCTGCTCCGCGGCACCGTGTTCACCGACCGAGGCGTCTACAAGCTCGGCGAGGAGATCCATTTCAAGGCCATCCTGCGGAGCAATACACCGTCCGGGGTCACGATGCTGCCTGCCGGCACGCCGGTCGTCGTCTCCGTGCGCGACGCTCGCGACAAGGTCGTCGACGAGCGCCGGGTGACGGTGAACCCATGGAGCACGGCGGAGTGGACCCTGGTGCTGCCGCCGGAGGGCTCGCTGGGCCGCTACTCCGTCGCCGCGATACTCGAGAGCGATAGTCGCCCGCCCGCTCCCGCGGCCGCCGCGCCCGCGCCGACTGAGGAGCAGGACGAAGACCGGACCGACTGGAAGACCGTGTCGGCATCCTTCCTCGTCGCCGCCTACCGCCGGCCCGACTTCCGCGTCGATGTCACCCTCACCGGCGACTCGCCGATCGCCGGCGCGCCGCTGAAGGGGGTGGTCAGCGCCCGCTATCTGTTCGGTGCGCCGATGGCCCGCCGCCCCACCCACTGGGTCGTGAACCGCACTCCAGTCTTCGCCGCGCCCCGGTCCGTCACCGAGTTCTTCCCAGAGGAGCGGTGGACGTTCGTCGGCTGGGCCGACGACGACATCGCCCGAGGCCGCACGGAAGTGAAGGCGGACGACGGAACGCTGACGGCGGCGGGACAGCTGCCGCTGACGTTCGCGACCGAGGCGAAGGCGGGCCTGCCTTACACCTATACGCTCGAGGGAGACGTCGAGGATGTGTCGCGCCAGCACATCGCCAACCGTGCGAGCCTCGTCGTCCACCCGGCGCCGTGGTACCTCGGCATCCGGAATCTGCCGCTGTACAACGAGCAGAAGAACGGCATCTCGACGGAGCTGGTGGCGGTCGGCCTCGACGGCAAGGCCGTGCCGGACGTGCCGATGACGCTGACGCTGACCCAGGTGCAGTGGCAGAGCGTGCGGCGGGCCGAAGGCAACGGGTTCTACACCTGGGAGACGGAACGCAAGAACGTGCCGGCCGGCGAGTGGCACGTGACGAGCGGCGCCGCGCCGCTGCCGTTCAGCGCGCCGCTGCCCTCCGGCGGCTTCTTCATTCTCGAGGCGCGTGCGGACGCCGGCCAGGGACGCGTCGCGGTGACCCGGACGTCGCTCTACGCCATCGGCGCGGGCTACACCGCCTGGCAGCGCTACGATCACAACCGGATCGATCTGGTCGCCGATCGGAGCACTTACCGACCGGGCGATACCGCGCACGTCCTGATTCAGTCGCCGTGGGAGGAGGCGAGCGCGCTCGTCACCACCGAGCGCGAAGGCGTCCGCAGCCACCGGCAGTTCGCGCTGACCTCGACGCAGCAGTCGATCGACGTACCGATCGGCGAGGCGGACATTCCCAATCTCTACGTGTCGGTGCTGCTGGTCAAAGGCCGGAGCCGGCCGATCGCCGGCGCCGACACGGCGAAGGAGGACGACCCCAGCGATCCCGGCAAGCCGTCCTTCCGCCTCGGCTACCTGCAGCTCGGCGTCGAGGATGTATCGAAGCGGCTGACCGTGGCGGTCGCGGCCAACAAGGACGAGTACCGGCCGGGCAACCGCGCCGCCGTGACCGTGGACGTCACGGACCGGCAGGGCCGCGGCGCCGCCAGCGAAGTGACGCTCTGGGCGGTCGACTACGGCGTCCTGTCGCTGACCGCCTACCGGACGCCGGACGTGCTCGGCTCCGTGTACGTGAAGAAGGCGCTGCAGGTGCTCACCGAGGACGGACGGCAGAAAATCGTGTCGCGCCGCGTCGTCACGCCGAAGGGGGAGACCGACGGCGGCGGGGGCGGCGTCGAGGGAATGGCGGATCGCGTGCGGCAGGACTTCCGCGTGCTCGCCTTCTGGATCGGGTCGGCGACGACCGACGGCCGCGGGCGTGCGTCCGTCGATGTCACGCTGCCGGAGTCGCTGACGACCTATCGCATCATGGCGGTCGCCGGCGATCGCGCGTCGCGGTTCGGATCCGGC
The DNA here is from genome assembly GCA_963750475.1 of uncultured Acidobacteriota bacterium. GTDB lineage: Bacteria > Acidobacteriota > Vicinamibacteria > Vicinamibacterales > 2-12-FULL-66-21 > JALZOC01. The sequence goes on along the minus strand of CAVVQQ010000002.1, from coordinate 1,576,499 downwards.
GAGAGCGAGATCCGGATCAACAAGCCGGTCACGCTGAAGCCGGCGTTTCCGCGGTTTCTCGCCGTCGGCGACAAGGCGGCCTTCGGCGCCGTCATCACCAGCCAGCTCAAGACCGCCGGCGCCGCGTCGGTCACGATCGAAAGCCTGGACCCGGCGATACTCCAGTTCGGCGATCCGGCGCCGCAGACGATCGACGTCGCGGCGGGGGGATCCGTGGAGGCCCGCTTCGAGGCGGCCGGACGAAGCGTCGGGCGGGCGCGGGTCAGAATGACGGTGACGCTCGGCGGGGAGCGCGACGCCTTCCAGGACGTCATCCCCGTCGAAGTGCTGGTCTCGCCGGAAACGGTCGCCGCGATTGGCGAGGCCGGCGACGCCAATCCGACCGCGTCCGAGCGCCTGACGATCCCGACGGGCGTGGTCAGTGCCTTTGGCGGTCTGCATGTCGAGCTGGCGTCGACGGCGCTCGTCGGCCTCGGCGAAGGCGCGCGCTACCTGGTCGAGTACCCCTATGGCTGTGCCGAGCAGCGCGGCTCGCGCACGCTCGCGCTCGTCCTCGCCGCCGACCTCGGCGACGCGTTCGCGCTGACCGGCATCGACGCCGCCCGAATCAAGTCCACCGTCCAGTCCTCGATCCGCGAGCTCGAGCGGTTCCAGTGCGACAGCGGCGGCTTCTCCTACTGGCCCGGTGCCTGCTGGAGCACGTCGCCGTACCTGACCGCCTACCTGCTGCACGTCTTCAAGGTTGCCGCCGACCTCAACTACGACGTGGACAAGGCGATGCTCGCTCGCGCCTACGCCTACCTCGAGACCGCGCTGGCGGAGCCGCCGCCGGCGAACGAGAGCTGGCGCCCTGCCTACACCGCCTGGCAGGCGTTCGCCGTCAAGGTGCTGGTCGAGGGCGGGCGCAACCAGGACTCGAACCTCACCCGCCTGTATGGCTACCGCGAACGGATGCCGGTCTTCGCGCTCGCCTATCTGAACGACGCGCTCGTCGCCAGGGGCGAGGGCGGCGGCGTCCGCTCCGCCGAGCTGCGGCGCCGCATCGGCAACGCCGTCCTGCCGGAGGCGGCGACGGCGCACGTCGAGGAGCTGAGCGACCCGCACCTGCTCTGGTTCTGGAACTCGAACGTCCGATCGTCGGCGATCGTGTTGAATTCTCTCGTCACGGCCGGCGTCGCCGACGCGCCGTACCGCGGCCTGGTCTCGTGGCTGCTCCAGGCGCGCAGCAACGGGCGCTGGAGCAACACCCAGGAGAACGCGACGGCGCTCGAGTCGCTCGTCGCCTATTACCGCCGGTTCGAAACGGCGACGCCGGGCTTCACCGGCAGCGCCGCGCTGGGCCGGACGCCGCTGGCGTCAGCGGAGTTCCGCGGCCGGACGACCGCCGTGACGACGGCCGACCTGCCGATGGCCCGCCTGCTGGACTCGGCGCCGGCCGGCACCGAGGACGCCCTGACCTTCACCCGCAGCGGCGCCGGCACGCTGTTCTACTCGGCGCGGCTGCGATACGCGGTCGATGCGACCTTTCAGGAGGGGCTCGATTCGGGCATCCGCGTCGATCGCTTCTACGCGCCGTACGTCGAGGGCGGCACGCGCCCGGCCGCCACGTCGTTCAAGGCGGGGGATCTCGTGCGCGTCACGGTGTCGCTGCAGCTGACGAAGGAACGGCGGTTCGTCGCGGTGACCGATCCGCTGCCGGCCGGCTTCGAACCGGTCGAGTCGTGGTTCGCGGCGTCGGCGGCCGGCCTGGCGCGCGATCAGGACCGCCAGGGGGACGTCAGCGGCGACTGGACGGCGTTGTGGCGCCGCGGCGGCTTCGACTACGTCGAACGCCACGACGACCGCGTGCAGCTCTTCGCCACCCGCCTCAGCGAGGGCACGCACGAGTTCAGCTACATCGTGCGCGCGACGACGCCGGGAACGTTCCGCACGGCCCCGGCGCACGCCGAAGAGATGTACGAGCCGGCGGTCTTCGGACGGACCGCCACCGCGCACGTGGAAGTGAAGAAACCATGATGAAGACCGGAGGGTGGAGGCGCCGCCGGCCGCAGCTGCTGGCGGCCGCCGGATGCCTGCTCGCGGCCCTGTGGATCAGGCTGGCGCCGGTGCCGGAGGCGCTCCTGCGCGGCGTCGACACGCCGTCCACTGTGATCGTCGACAGGCACGACCGGGTGATGTACGAGGCCGTGTCGCCGGGCGGCGGCCGCGTCGTGCCGATCGCCGCCGCGGCGATTCCGGCCGCGCTGGAGGCGGCCACGCTCGCCGCCGAGGATCGGCGCTTCTACTCGCATCCCGGCGTCGATCCGATCGCGCTGCTGCGCGCCGTGCGCCGCAATCTCGTCCAGGGCGCGGTGGTCGAGGGCGGCTCGACCATCTCGCAGCAGGTCGCCAAACTGCTCATCCAGCGGCGCGAGGGCACCGCGCGGCGCGGCGTCGGCGCGAAGCTGCGGGAAATGGTACTGGCCTTGCGCCTCGAACATCGCTTCAGCAAGCGCGAGATTCTCGCGCTCTATCTGAACCTCGCCGCCTACGGGAACCAGACCGCGGGCGCCGGTCGGGCCAGCCTGATCTACTTCGGCGTCGACGCGTCGATGCTGACGCCGGCGCAGGCCGCCTTCCTCGCCGGGCTGCCGCAGCGGCCAACGGCGTTCAACCCGTGGCGGTCGCTGGCGTCCGCCCGTCGGCGCCAGCAGACGGTTCTCCGGCGGATGGCGGCGTCCGGGGCGATTGGCACGGACGCCTTTCACGACGCCGGCAACGAGCGGATCACGCTGCGGCCGCGGCCGGCTGCCTTCCGCGCGCCGCACTTCGTCGACATGGTCCGCGCGGCCGGCGGCGATCGCCACGTCGCGCGCCTCCGCACCACGCTCGACCTCGATCTGCAGCGCGCGATCGAGGGGATCGTGGAGCACGAGCGGCCGTCGCTCATCAGGCACGGCGCCGCCAACGTCGCCGTGGTCGTGCTCGACAACGCGACCTCTGAGTGGCTCGCCTGGGAAGGCTCGGGCGACTACGGCGACGCCGAGCACGGCGGCGCCATCAACGGACCGGTCGTGCCGCGTCAGCCGGGTTCGGCGCTGAAGCCGTTCACCTACGCGCTGGCGTTCGAACAGGGCCGCGGGCCCGAGTCGGTGCTGGCCGACATCCCGTCGCACTTTCCAACCGCCGAGGCGGGCGTCCTCTACAGCCCGCACAACTACGACGGACGCTATCGCGGTCCGCTGCTGGCCCGGCGCGCCCTGGCCGGTTCCGAGAACGTGCCGGCGGTGGCGCTTGCCGCTGACGTCGGGGTCAGCGCGCTGCTGCGGTTCCTGTCGCGGGCCGGGGTCACCACGCTCGACCGATCGCCGTCGGTACTACGGTCTAGGCGTCACGCTCGGCAACGCCGAGGTCAGGCTCGACGAGCTGGTCGCCGCCTACGCCGCATTTGCCCGCGGCGGTCTGTGGATGCCCACGGTCACCACTCGCGACGAGAGCCGCCCGGCCCTGGCCGACCGCGTGCTCGTGTCGCCGCGGACCGCCTTCCTGATCACCGATATCCTCAGCGATCCCGAGGCGCGGGCGTACGCCTTCGGATACGGCAGCTATCTGGACTTTCCGTTTCCTGTTGCCGTCAAGACCGGGACGTCCCAGGCGTACCACGACAACTGGATGGTCGGGTACACCCACGACGTGACGGTTGGCGTGTGGGTGGGGAATTTCGACCGCACCCGGCTGCAGAATTCGTCCGGTGTGACGGGGGCCGGCCCGATTTTTCATGCCGTCATGCTGGCCGCCACTGCCGGCCGCGCGTCAGCGAGTGCCGCCGGAATCCTCCGGCCTCCCGACGGGCTCGAGCAGACGACCATCTGCGCGCTCTCGGGCCTGCGGGCGAACCCGTGGTGCCCCTCGCGGGCGCGCGAGTGGACCGTACGCGGGGCGGACGCGGCGCCGTGCGACTGGCACCACCAGTCGGACGAGGGGCTGGTGACCATCCTCCCTCCCGAGTACCGGGCCTGGGCGCTGGCCTCGGGCACCGAACCGGCGCGCCGGACCGCGGGATCGTTCTCCGCGGCGGACGGCGGCCCGATCACCGCCCGCACCGGGAGCGACGGCCGCGGGGCCCGGGGTCGCGGCGGGTCGATCGGCTCTCGCGGCGGGCCCGACGCCGCGCCGGCGCTGGTGATCGCGAATCCGCCAGCTGGCGCGATCTACAGCGTCGACCCGACCTTGCGGCACGAGTTTCAGGCGCTTCCCCTCCGTGCGGTGAGCCGGCGGCCCACCACCATCACCTGGCTGGTCGATGGATCGACAGTGGGCCGGACCTCGTCCGACCGGCCGCTCCCCTGGCCGTTGACCGTCGGCACGCACGACATCGAGGCTCGCGACACCGACGGCCGCCAGGCGCGGACCTCCGTCGTCGTCCGATAGCCGGACCGAGGAGAGCGGCCATGCTTGCGATCGACGTCCTGCTGTCGCCCCTCGGCCCCCTGACGATCGCCGCGCGCGACGGCAGACTGTGCCTGCTCCGTTTCGGAGACGCCGTCGACCGGGCGGACCAGCTGACCGGCCGGTGGTATCCCGGCGAGCCGCGCCAGCATCGGCCCCTGGGCGATCTGCGCGCGACGATCTCGCGCTACTTCGCCGGCGAGACGACACGCATCGATGACGTCGCGGTCGAGATGAACGGGACGGCGTTCCAGAAGCGGGTGTGGCTGGCGCTGCGCTGCATTCCGGCCGGCTCGACGATGTCCTACGGCGAAGTGGCGCGCCGGATCGGCTCACCCTCGGCCGTCCGTGCCGTCGGTACGGCCAACGGCGCCAACCCCGTCGCCCTGGTGGTGCCGTGCCACCGCGTGATCGGCGCCGACGGCACCCTGACGGGATACGGCGGCGGACTGGAACGGAAGCAGTGGCTGCTGGCGCACGAAGGGACTGCTCCGCATCGGCTGTGGTAGCCGCATTCGAGGGGGCCGCGCATGATGGGCCGGATCGGACGGGCGGCGAGGACGGTCTCGTCATCCCTTCAGATGCCGGCCACCAGTCTCAGACGCGGTCTGCGTCTTCGACCCGGAGGATGGTTGCCGGGGCCGCGGGCGGCACCTGTTCCGCCGGCGGCGCCCCCACGGCCTCGGCGGGGCCGAGGTACGGCGGCAGATACATCGACACGGTAGTCCCCTGCTCAGGACCGGTGTCGACGGTGACGAAGCCGCCGGCGTGGCGGGCGACACCCTGGACGAAGGCCAGCCCGAGGCCAGTCCCCTCGCCGACCTCCTTGGTCGTGAAGAACGGCTCGAAAAGGTGCGCCTGGACCTCGGCGCTCATCCCGACGCCGTTATCGCGGACGCGCAGCCTGACGTATTCGCCGGCGTTCAGGGCCGGCTCGTTCGGGACGGATGCCGGGTCGACGTTTGCCGTATCCAGCAGCAGCTGGATCGTGCCGCCGCGCGGCAGCGCGTCGCGCGCGTTGAACACCAGCGTGAAGATGACCTGCTCGAGGTCGGACGGGTCGACCAGCACGGCCGGCACCGCGCCGATTTCCGTCGTCAACTGGATGTCCTCGCGGATCACGCGCGTCAGCATGTCGCCGACGTCGGCAATCGTCGCGCCGAGCTCGATGCGGGCGACGCGCGGGTCGTGCTTGCGGCCGAACGCCAGCAGCTGACGGGTCAGCGCCGCGGCGCGCTCGGTGGCGCCGCGAATCTCGGTCGCCGCCGACCGCACCATGGCGTCCTCGGAGTCTTCGAGGAGCATGTCGGTATAGCCCATCGTCACCTGGAGCAGGTTGTTGAAATTGTGCGCCACTCCGGCGGCCAGCTGGCCGACCGCCTCCATCTTCTGGGCGCGGCGGACCCGCTCCTCCGACTCGCGCACGCTCTCGAGCGTGGCGCGCAGCTCCGATTCGCTGGCGCGGAGGGCCGCGGTGGCCCGGTTCCGGCCCGCAATCAGGCGGCTGCCGATGACCGCGACCGCGGCAAAGACCGCGAGCGGGGCGGGCGTCCAGGGAACGCCGGCGTGCGACGGAAAGGCCAGGGCATGACCGGCGACCGCGAGAACGATCGACAGCAGGCCGGCCCGGCCGCTGCCCCAATGGGTCGCGACCGCGACCGCGGCAAAGGCCGGCGCGAACGGCGCAATCGAGAACAGCGGCCACGTCGCCCGCGTCACTACCACGCTCGTCAGGGTCGCCACGACAGCAAGGCCATAGGCCTTCGGAAGGGTACGCACGTACTTGTGCCGGAAGTGTACTCCGTTGACACCCGGCTTCATAACCGCCGGCGGCGTGGCGGCGGCTACCTGATCGCAGGCTCGTCAGGCTCGACGCGATCGGAGACCGAGAGCTAGCCGTTCACGTCGCGGGTTCCGGCTTTCCTTGACATTCATTACTGTGTGTCGCATAGTGTTTGTCACACACTGTGCGAAATACACCTGACGTCGGTCCGCATCGAGAGCCCCTCCAGCTCGAGAACCTCAGACTCGAGCTCAGGCGAGGCTCGCTCGTGCTCGCGGTCCTCGCCCAGCTTCGCCACGAGCACTACGGCTACACCCTCAAGCGCGCGCTCGCCGCGATGGGGCTCATCGTCGAGGAGGGCACGCTCTACCCCCTCCTGCGCCGGCTCGAGACCCACGGCTTGCTCGTCAGCGAGTGGCGTCAGGAGGACAGCCGCGACAAGCGCTTCTATCGCCTCTCCGATGACGGCCGGCTCACGGTGGAGCGGCTGAGGACTGAATGGCTGGACCTCAATGCGGCGCTGACCCGCATCTTGGAGGCCTGAGCGAGGACACACATGACTCTGATCGACAGGTACCTGGACACCGTCCGCGACTATCTGCCCGCCGGCCGGCAGGACGACATTGTTCGCGAGTTGTCCGAAGACCTTCACTCCCAGAAGGCGGAACGTGAAGACGGCCTGGGCCGGTCGCTGACCGTCGACGAACAGGCGTCGCTGCTCAAGCAGTACGGCCATCCGCTGGTGCTGGCATCGCGCTACCGCCCCCAGCGGCAGCTCATCGGCCCGGCGCTGTTCCCGTTCTACCTGCTGGCGCTGAAGATCTCGCTCGGCGTCTCGTTGCTCATCCAGGTCGGCTTCGCGATTTCGTTGACGCTGGCCGGGACGCCACTCGCCGGGGTCCTGCGACCGCTGGGGAGCTTTCCATTCGGCGCCGGAGTCACGGTCTTCGCCTGGGTCACTCTCGGCTTCGCGATCGCCGATCTGAGTCTCGACACGCTGCGCCACCCTGAACGCTGGAACCCCGGGTCACTCCAGGCGCCGGCAAAGCCCAGCCCGCGGGTCCAGCAGATCTTCGAACTGGCCGCCGCCACGGGGGGCTTCCTCTGGTGGCTGGCGCTGCCCCGTTATCCAATCCTGCTGCTCGGACCGGCGTCGGCCTTCGCCCGGGTGGCGCCGATCTTCGACCGTCTCTACCTTCCGATCACGCTCCTGTGGTTCGCCGGGCTCCTGGCGCTCTGGTCGCTCATTGTCAGGACCGGCTGGCGCCGCCATCGGCACGCGGCACGGATCGTTCTCAACCTTGTCGGCATCGGCGTCGGCTCGATCTTCCTTGCGGCCGATCATCTCGTCGTTGCCGTGGATCCGTCATCGGGCGATTCTGTCGCGCACCTCGTTGGCGTGACCGACACGGCGGGCCGCATCGGGGTCGCCCTCTACATCGCGTTCTGTGTGTTGGAGGTGGTCAAGGCCGTGCGGGCGCATCACCGTCGCGTCGAACTCGTGGGCGATTGGCAGTCGCGATGAGCGCAGCCGTGCTCGCCGATCCTCTGCCCCGGAGCCTTCCGGGAAATCTTTCCGAGGTGCGCGGTGCGCCGAGCCCAGTGTGCCAGAATCGACAGGCGGGGGCGGACGGGGCTCGGACGCGGCCGAGCTCCCCGCCACCCCATCGGTTTCATGACTACTGCAGCATCACCGGCGGATGAGCCGCGGCGCCTCGCGGCGCTGCGGCGTTACAACGTGCTGGACTCGCTTCCAGAACGGGCGCTCGATGATCTGGCGGTACTCGCGGCTCGCATCTGCGACACACCGATCGCGCTGGTCGAGCTGCTCGACGAACGGCGCGCCTGGGTCATGTCGGCGGTCGGGATGGCCCGCCCCGAAATCCCCCGCGACGGCTCTTTCTGCGCATCGGCCATCGCCCAGTCCGACATCTTCCAGGTCGCCGACGCCGCCGCCGATCCCCGGTTCGCGGCCAACCCGCTCGTCGCCGGAACCCCGGGCATTCGTTTTTACGCCGGCGTTCCGCTCGTCACGCCGGACGGTCAGGCGCTCGGCGCGCTGGCCGTGCTCGATCGCGTGCCGCGCCGGCTGACCGCGAATCAGGAAGACGGGCTGCGGATCCTCGGCCGCCAGGTGATGGCGCAGCTCGAGCTGCGGCGCCAGACCGTCGAGCTCAGCCAGAGCCAGGCCTCGCTGATTCAGGCATTTCGCGACTGTCCTGTCCCGCTGGCGATCCACCAGTGGCCGGGCCGCACGTTCGTGCACGTCAACGCCGCCTTCACCGGGCTGGTCGGGTGGACCCGCGACGAGCTGTTCGGCCGGACGATGATCGATCTCGGCATCCTCGACGCCGCCAGAGCGGAGCCCCTCGCCGCCAGCCTGTCGGCCCGCCGGACGATGCGGGATGTCGAGATGACGGTCACAACGCGGACCGGCGAGCGCCGCGACGTCCTCGCCGAAACGGCGCTCGTCGACGTCGGCGGCGGCCAGCAGGCGATCACGACGCTGGTTGACATCACCGGCCGCAAGCGAATCGAGGCGGCGCTCCGCGAGAGCGAAGAGCGCCTGCGGCTGGCCCTCGAGGCGGCGCAGATGGGGACCTTCGACTGGGACATGGCCGCGGATCGCCTCACCTGGTCGCGGTGGCACGAACAGTTGTGGGGTTTCGCCCCGGGGGAGTTCGGCGGCACCTACGATGCGTTCGCGGCACGTCTCCATCCCGACGACCTTGGCCCCCTCAACGAGGAAGTCGCCCGCTGCCTCGCCGCGCGCGCGACGTTCCAGCGTGAGTTCCGCGTCGTCTGGCCGGACGGCAGCGCGCACTGGGTGGCGGGGCGCGGCGAGTTCAGCTTCGACGCCGACGGCCGGCCGGTGCGGATGCGCGGGACGGTCATGGACACCACCGTCCGCAAGCAGTCGGAGCAGGCGCTGCTCGAGCACAAGAACCGCCTCGCCGCGATCGTCGAGACCGAGCCTGAATGCGTCAAGGTGATCGATCGCTTCGGCGCGCTGATCGAGATGAATTCCGCCGGCCTGGCGATGCTCGAAGCCGACTCGCTGGCGGAGGCGCGTGAGTGCAAGCTGACGGATTACCTCGAGCCCGAGTATCGCGCCGGGTTCAGGGACCTCCTGGAACGGGTGCTGCTCGGAGGGCACGGCACCTTCGAATTCGAGATCTGCGGCCGGCGCGGCACCCGGCGCTGGCTCGAGACCCACGCCGCACCGCTGCGCGACGGGGAGGGGCGGATTCATGCGCTGCTCGGCGTCACCCGCGACATCACCGAGCGCAGAAAAGCGGAGCGGCGCGTCCGCCAGCTCAATCGGGTCTATGCGGTCCTGAGCGAAATCAACGAAACCATCGTCCGCGAACGTGATCCGGGCGCGATGCTGCAGGCGGCCTGCCGGATCGCGGTGGATCACGGCCAGTTCGCCATGGCCTGGATCGGTCTGGTCGATCCCGCCACGGGTCGGGTCGAGATTGCCGCCGATGCGGGCGCCAGCGACGAGACGCTGGTCCTGATCCGCTCGCTCGTCAACGGCGACGGCCGCGACGGGGGCGCCGATTGCGCCGTCACGCTGCAGGCGCTCGGCACCGGCCAGCGTGGCCTGTGCAACGACATTGCCGCCGACCCGCGCGCCGCCGGCTGGCGCGCCGCGGCGCTCGAGCGCGGCTACCGCGCGATGGCGTCGCTTCCCCTGAAGACCGGCGATCGCGTCCGCGGTGCCTTCAACCTCTACGCCGTCGAACCGGACATCTTCGACGACGAGGAGATCCGTCTGCTCGGCGAGCTCGCCACCGACATCTCCTTCGCGCTCGACATCCACGATCAGGACGCCGAGCGGCGCCGCATCGAGGAAGCGCTGCGCGACAGCGAAGAGCGGTTCCGCCAGCTGGCCGAGAATATCCAGGAAGTCTTCTGGATGACCGAACCGGCGACGCGCCAGGTCGTCTACGTCAGCCCGGTCTACCAGCAGATCTGGGGCCGGACCTGCGCCAGCCTCTACGAGTCGGTGACGACCTGGGAGGAATCCCTCCATCCCGACGATCGGGAGCGGATCCTGGAGGCGAGCGCGACCAAGCAGGAGCGCGGCGATTTCGACGAGACCTACCGCATCCTGCGGCCTGACGGCACGGCGCGCTGGATCCGCGACCGCGCCTTCCCGATCCGCAGCCCGGACGGCGCGATCACCCGCATCGTCGGCGTCGCCGAGGACATCACCGAGCGGCGGCAGCTCGAGGACCAGCTGCGCCAGTCGCAGAAAATGGACGCCATCGGCCAGCTCGCCGGCGGCGTCGCGCACGACTTCAACAACATCCTCGCCGCCATCATGATGCAGGCCGAGCTGGCTGCCTTCGAGGCCAACCCGCCCGCCACCATCGAACTGCTCGACGACATCAAGGCGAGCGCCGGGCGCGCCGCCAACCTCACCCGCCAGCTGCTGGCATTCAGCCGGCGGCAGGTCATGCAGTCCCGGCCCATCGACATCAACGAGATCGTGGTCAGCCTGACGAAGATGCTGCACCGCATCCTCGGCGAGGACGTCAGCCTGCAGCTGAGCCTCCATCCGCAGAAGCTGGTCGCCAACGTCGACTCCGGCATGCTCGACCAGGTGCTGCTCAATCTCGTCGTCAACGCCCGCGATGCGATGCCGGCCGGCGGCCGGCTGGTGATTCAGACCTTCGACGGCGCCCTGACGGATGCGGAGGCGGCGCTGATTCCCGACGCCGCTCCGGGGCCCTACGTCTCCCTGCGCGTCACCGATACCGGCAAGGGCATCAGCCGGGAACACCTGCCGCGGATCTTCGAGCCCTTCTTCACGACCAAGGAATCCGGCAAGGGAACCGGACTGGGCCTCGCCACCGTGTTCGGCATCATCCGTCAGCATGGCGGGTGGCTGACGGTCGACAGCCGTCCGGGCCATACCAGTTTCGGGATCTTCCTGCGGGCTGTGCCCGGGGCCAGCGCGGCCGACGTCGACGACCGTCCGGCCGGCTCCCTGCGACGCGGCACCGAAACCATCCTGCTCGTCGAAGACGAGCCCAGTGTCCGGACCCTGACCCGCGTCGTCCTCGAGCGCCAGGGGTACCGCGTCCTCGAGGCCTCGCATGGCGCCGCGGCGCTGCGCCTCTGGGAGCAGCACAAGGGGGACATTGCCCTGCTCCTGACCGACATCGTGATGCCGGAGGGGATGACCGGCCGGGACCTTGCGGCCCGGCTGCGGGTCAGCGATCCCGGGCTGCGCGTCATCTTCACCAGCGGCTACAGCGCCGATCTCGCCGGCCGTGAGCTCGACCTGCAGGAGGGGCAGAACTTCATCCAGAAGCCATTCTCGCCGCGGCGCCTGCTCGAGTGCATCGAGCGCTGCCTCGATCGCTGAGCCGGCCGCCGGCAGCGACAGAGCGAGAGAGACGACCGGGCCGGCGCGGCGGACTCGACCGCTCCGATGGATTGGACTACCATGCCGTGCCGGTCCGCCCCGGCCCGCTCACCGCCGGCGCGGGCGATCTTCGTCACCGTTCGGAAGCGACCGCCCTCACTGGTCCTTGTCCGCTGCGGGCGCGCGCGAAGGAGAGCCGGATCATGCCATCCACCGTCCGACAGATGCTCCACGGCAAGACCGCTGTTTACTCGGTCGGGCCCGGCGATACGGTTCTCGATGCGCTCCGGCTGATGGCCGAGAAGAACATCGGCGCGGTGCTGGTGCTCCGCGACGGGAAGATCGACGGGATCCTCTCCGAGCGGGACTACGCGCGGAAGGTGATCCTGCTCGGCAAGCGCTCGGAGGAGACGCAGGTCGATGAAATCATGACGACGACCGTCGTCGCCGTCGAACCGGAGTGGACGGCCGAGCAGTGCATGGCGCTGATGACCGACAAGCGCGTCCGCCACCTGCCGGTCCTCGAACAGAGCCGCGTCATCGGGATCATCTCGATTGGCGACGTCGTCCGTGCCGTCGTCGAGGAGCAGCGGTTCACGATCCGCTCGCTCGAGCGCTACATCAGCTCCTGATCACGGCGCGGCCGGCCCGGCGGGCGGTGCGGCACGCACCCGTCCGAGCTCAGAGCCGCTGCAGCAGCGCGCGGGTGTACCGGACCGACGTCTCGAGATCCTCGATTTTCTGCTGGCCGGCGGTCTTGCCCTCGGGACGCGGCAGCGCCGGCTTCGGCGTGCCGCGCTCCGCGACCGCCAGGAAGCGGGCGAACTCGGCCGCCGGCATCCGGCGCCAGTTGTCCCAGAAGCCCGGATCGTAGATGCGGTGGACGCGCGGACTGCCGGAGACGAGGTTCTCGAAGATGACCGGCAGCCCCGGCCTGGCCTGGATGAACTTGCGCAGCCAGCCGTCGATGTCGACGTTGCCCTCCCCCATGTTGACCCAGCGCACCGCAATCCCCTCCGGGACCTTCCAGACGGCACTGTCGCGGACGTGGCAGGTCTCGGCGTAGGGAATCAGGGTCTCGAGCGTCTGGTGGGGATCCTCGAGCATCCAGACCGGATTCCCCGAATCGAGGCAGACGCCCATCACGTCGCGGCCGACCGCCTCGATCATCCGCTGGAGCTCGCGAGCCTGGAGATCGCCGCCGTGGTTCTCCACCGCCAGCTTCACGCCCGAGTCGACAATCCTCGAGCGCAGTCCACGGACCGCGGCGACCATGTTGTCGATGTGCCGGTCGATCTCCGGCCGCTCGGGATCGCCGCCGAGGATGCAGCGCATGCAGCTCGCGCCGAAGATTTGCGAGGCCCGCAGCGCCCGCGCCACCTGCGCCTCCAGCGTGCCGAGCGCGGGGTTGAACGACCGCGAGCTCGGGCAGACGGAACCGTGCGCCAGCTGCAGCCTGATGCCGAGCCGGTCGGCGTGCTCGCGAACCCGCCGGACCGCCGCCTCGTCGTCCAGTACCGCCGGCGGAAGCGAGATCATCGCCCAGGTCAGCTTGATCGACGCGAGGTAGTCGAGGAACTGGTCCGCGGTGAACTGGTTGCCGCCGACGCTGCCGTCGATCGAGCCGAGCTCGACGGCGGCCGCCTGCCATGCGAACGGCCGCGACGCGCTGATGGCGGCGGCCGCGCTCCCCAGAACGAACGTGCGTCGATCCATGCCAACCCTCCCGTGGTGCGGTCTGACGGATTGTAGCCGCGAACGAACCCGATGGCTTCTGATAGGCTTTGCCCGATCGCGAGGCACCGGTGCAGGCGCGTCCCTGCCCGCGGCCGCCGCGCGCTTCAGATGGCAGGAGGTCGGATGACACGGATATTGATCATTACCGGCGACGGCGGCGAGGCGTACGAGACCTGGTTTGCGGTCCACCGCTTCCAGGAGGCCGGCTACGAGACCCGTGTTGCCGCGCCGTCGAAGCGCCGGCTGCACCTCGTCATGCACGACTTCGAGCCGGGGTGGGACACTTACAAGGAAGGGCCCGGCTATGCCATGGAGTCGGACCTGACGTTCGATCAGGTCGCCGTCCCTGACTACGACGCGGTCCTCTGTATCGGCGGCCGCGCGCCGGAATACCTGCGCAACGACCCCCGGGTCCTGAACATCCTGCGCGAGTTCGACGCGCAGGAGAAGTGGATCTTCGCCATCTGCCACGGCGTCCAGCTGCTCGCCTCGGCGGGCATCCTGACCGGGCGGCGCGTCACCTGCTACGAGCACGTGCGCACCGATGCGGAAACCTGCGGCGGGCAGTACGTCGCCGCCGACAGCGTCCGCGACGGCCGACTGGTCTCGGCGCCCACCTGGCGCGAGCACCCGGCTTTCTACCGGGAGGTGTTCGCCTGCCTCCAGCAGCCGGCGACGATGGCCAGCGGCGCGCCGGCGCGATAGCCGGCGCAGCCGCGGAGTGTCGATGTTCACCTTCGACCGTTACTCGTTCGTCCGTGGGGGGCGGGGCGCGCGCGCCGCGCGCCGGTGGCGCGGGAACACGACCAGCTGCAGCCCGGATGAGCTGGCTCACGGCTGCGCCCATTGTCCGCCGGTGTACCATTGAGCCCGCCGTCGCCGCCCGGTCCCGCGGAGACGGGTCGTTGGGCGTCGGGACGAACGACCAGGGGGACCAGGGAATGCACACAGCTCTCGACACGGCGCGCCGCGGCGCCCTCCGCTTCGGAGTCCGGGCCGCGTCCTTCCGGACGGCCGTCTGGGGCCTCGGCGCCGCCCTGCTCCTGCCCATCGCGCTCCACGCACAGATCAACGTCCTGACGAATCGGTACGATGCCCAGCGGACCGGCGCGAACCTGGCCGAAACCACGCTGACCGCCGCCAACGTCAACGCCACGCAGTTCGGACAGCTCTACGCCTATCCGGTGGACGGCGCCGTCTACGCGCAGCCGCTCTACATGGCCGGCGTCATGATCAACGGCACGCCGCGCAACGTGTTGTACGTCGCGACCATGAACGACAAGGTCTACGCGTTCGACGCCGACAGCGCGTCGCCGACGCCGCTGTGGGTGAAAGACTTCACCAACCCGCCGGCCGTCACTCCCGTGCCGGTCACCGACATCGCTCCCGCCAACCGCAACATGGTCGGCAACGTCGGGATCCAGGGCACGCCGGTCATCGATCCGGCGACCCGAACCCTGTTCCTGGTCGCGCGAACCAAGGAAGGCGGCGCATATGCGCAGCGGCTGCATGCCCTGGACGTCGCCACCGGCGCAGAGCGTGCCGGCAGCCCGGCAGTCATCGCCGGGTCGGTCGAGGGCACATCTCCCGACTCGACGGTCGGTAGCGCCGGCCGCATCATCACGTTCGAGCCGAAGGTTCACGTCCAGCGCGCCGGCCTCGCCCTGACCAACGGGGTCGTGCTGGTGGCCTGGGCGGCGCATGAAGACCTCACCCCCAGCCATGGCTGGATCATGGGCTTCGACGCCAGCACGCTGACGCGGGTGGCGATCATGGCGGTGAGCCGTGACGCGTACCTGGGGGGCATCTGGCAGGGAGGACGCGCCCCGACGATCGATGCCGCCGGCAATGCCTACTTCGCCACCGGCAACGGCAAATGGGACGGCACGCGCAATTTCGGCAATTCGCTGCTCAAGTTCGGCGTCAGCCGCACCGGCCTCACGCTCCTCGACTATTTCACCCCCGGCAACGAAGCCTGGCTCACGACCACGGACGACGACCTGAGCGGCTCCGGCTTCACGCTGCTGCCCGGCACGAGTCTTCTCGCCGGCGGCGGCAAGGAGGGGGTGCTGTACCTGCTCGATGCGAACAACCTGGGCCACAAGGTGTCCAACGACACACAGATCGTCCAGAAGCTGCCGGTCAACGGCGGTCATGTCATGGGCGGAGTGGTGTCCTGGATGTCGCCGACGGCCGGGCTGCTGGTCTACAACTGGTCTGAGGACGACAGTCTCAAGGCCTACAGCCTGAGCGGCGGCCGGCTGGCCACCATCCCCTACGCTCAGGGGAATGTCGTCTCGCCGGGGCACCCTGGCGGGTCGCTCACCCTCTCGGCCAACGGCTCGCGCACCAGCACCGGCGTCGTCTGGGCGTCGATGCCGACGAGCCAGGATGGCATTCACGGACTGGTATCCGGCATCTTGCGGGCCTTCAATGCCGAGACTCTCAATGAGATCTGGAACAGCGAACAGAACGCGGCCCGCGACCGGGTCGGAACGCTGGTCAAGTTCGTGCCTCCGGTGGTCGCGAACGGAAAGGTCTATCTGGCGACGCACGACGGCGTGGTGGCGGTCTACGGTCTGCTGGCCGCCGACTTCACTCTGAGCGCCGCCCCTGGTGGCCGTACCGTCGCTCCGGGCAGCACCGCGACGTTCTCCGTGTCGGTCGGCGCGACGGGCGGGTTCACCGGCGCCGTGAGCCTCAGCGCCAGCGGGCAGCCCGCCGGCACGACCGTCTCGTTCAACCCGCAGATGTTGAACGGCCCGGGAACGTCGACGATGACGGTGTCGGTCCCGGCGACGGCGCCGGCCGGCAGCAGCTTCTGGATCACCGTCAAGGGCACGAGCTCCGGACGTACCCACTCCGCCAATCCCGTGGTGGTGAATGTGAGCGCCGCCTCCGCCACGTTCGGCGCCATCGGGATCAACTTCGTCGGGAGCAGCCCGACCGCCATGGCCGCGAACGAGGTCGCGGGCGTCGTCAGCCAGTCTCACTGGAACAACGCCGCCGGCGCGACCCGGAGCAGTCCGCTGGCCCTGATGGACCAGTCGGGCACGGCCTCCGGCGCCACGGTCACCTGGGCGTCCGGCAATACGTGGCTGACAGGGATCGCCGATCAGGCAGGGAACCCGCGCCTGATGAAGGGATATATCGATACGTCCGGGCCGTCGATCACGGTCGCGGTTGCGGGCCTGTCGCCGGGGACGTACGACGTCTACGTCTACGCGGACGGCGATAACAAGAGCTACTGGCGATCGGCGGCCTACGCCATCAGCGGTTCGGGAATCGCGCCTGCAGCGGTCGGTCTGACGGATGCGGCGAGTACGAACTTCGGGACGACGTTCACGGAGGCCGTCAACTCGAACGGGAACTACGTGAGGTTCACGATCACGGGGAGCGGGTTCACGATCACCGCCTCGCCCACCGAAGCGGCGACCGCGACGAGGCGGGCGGCAATCAACGCGGTGCAAATCGTTCCGGGTGTGCCGGTGACGCCTCCGGCCGCGATCGGGATTAATTTCGTCGGCACCAGTACCGACGGCCATGGCGGCCGGCGAATCGGCCGGCGTGGTCACGGCGGTGAACTGGAACAACGCGGCCGGGGCAGCCCGCAGCACGCCGCTGGCGCTCGTCGATGGGAACGGCGCCGCGTCGGGCGCGAGCATCACCTGGGCATCCGCGGGCGCCTGGCAGACCCCGATTGTCGATCAGGCCGGCAACCGGCGGATGATGAAAGGCTACCTGGACACGACTTCGTCGTCACAGACCACGGCGTCGGTGTCCGGCCTGCCGAAGGGGCGCTACGACATCTACGTCTACGTCGACGGGGACAACCGCAGCTACACACGTAAGGGCGGCTACAGCATCAGCGGTCCGGGGCTGACGACTGTGACCCACACGCTCTCGGACGCCGCGAATACGAACTTCGCGGCGACATTCGTGCCCGGCGAGGACACGAGCGGGAACTATCTCAGGTTCACGATCGACGGTACTGCCTTCACGCTGACGGCGACGCCGCTGGCGGGAAGCAACACGACCCTGCGCGCCCCCGTCAACGGCATCCAGATCGTTCCGGCAGACGCCGCCACGGCAACGACCTCATCCCCGGCGCACTGACTTCATGCCCGCGGCGAAGCCGTCCCGGGGCGGACCGATCAGGCCGCCAGGAAACCGCCCGCCGCGCGTCCCCGCTCCCGCGAGGACAGGTCACTATTCGACCCGAAAGGGACGCAGCCCGACCGATTGACCATTGAGAAAGGCCTCGACGGTATAGTCGCCGACGGGGAAGCCGCCGGCGCTCTGCAGGTGGAACTCCGTCGCGGCGACGTCTCGGTAGGACACCTGCTTCGTCGGTTCGCCCATCACCCGTCCGGCGTATGTCCACTTCACGCCGATGGTTCCGGAGCCCGCCCCCGCCGTCAGCACGGCGACATAGATCGTATCGCTCGTCCCGAACCTGGTCGTGTGAGTGGCCACCGTTCCATCGGAGTTCAGTGATTTACCGAGCTGGACGGATGTGACCTGCAGCGACTGCCCCAGGCCGCATCCGGACAGCCCCAGGAGCAGAGCCATCACGGGCAGCCGGGCCTTGAAGGTGCGCATACACATGGAGGATGGTGATTGTACACGCCCTCCAGGCATCCGGATCCGCTCGGGTGCGACCCTACTTCTTGTCGTTCTTGTTCTCCTTGTGGCGATCGTTCCCTTTATCCCCGGTGCCTTTGTCGGCGTCCGGCGCCCACGGTTCGCTGATCCCGGCAGGGTTGAGCCGGACTACCTTGCCGTCGTCGTCGGCGAGGACGACGTGCTTGCTGCGCTCGGCAATCTGCCGGGCCTGCGCCTTCGGGTAAACGAACTGATGGCCGTACTGTTTCCCCGGGAAAAACCACGCCTCAAGAGCCGCGGCCCCGCCGCCCTGCACCGGGCTCAGGACCAATTCGGTTTTGCCCCTGGTATCGTCCAGCTGGCGATAGACCGGCACTGCGATCAGCGTCGCGATCGTCTTCGACTCATCCTCGTTTCGAATGCGAATGGCCTGCCGGCTGGCCTTCGAGTCGAGCAACTCAAACCAGTACACGCCCGGCTGGAGCGTTGTTCCCGGAACCTCGAGCGCCGTGTCGACGGTAATCTTGGTGCGTTCGTTGGTGTCTGGTGCCTGGGCGGCCGCCGCCGGAAGACCGGCGGTTGCGAGCCCGGCGACCAGAAGCGCAATGCGTCCATATCGCTGCATCTGGCTACTCCCCTCCTCTGCCGCCGGAACTCGGCGGCCAACAGGGTGATCGATGCAGGATGTGTTCCGAACCGCGGGTACCGCCCAGGTGGCGAGTCGGGCGAAGATGACATCGGCGGGTCATGGACCGTTGGACGTCAAACCGTTGGCAGGCGGGGCACCGTCACGGCAGAGCTCGTCAAACGGTATCCGCCCTGCCGGGACAGAACGGCTCGGTGCGGTGGTTCAGCAGCGAGGGCGGGGGCCGCGCCAGAGCCGCGCCGCGGCGGTCATGGCGCACCTCCGGTATCGAGTGGCCCGACCGACACGTGATCGAATGTCGCGTTGGCCAGCGTCGAGGTGGCGTGGCTCGACACGACGAGACCCACCAGTGCGTCGGCGGGCAGACTGATCGTATCCGTGCCGACCGTCGACCAGGCGATGCCGTCGGCCGATTGGGACGCGGTCACGATGTTTCCGCTGCGCGCCAGCCTGACCCAGTAGGGGGCCGCCACCAGCAGCCCGGCGGTGCCGGTCGTCGATCCGCTGGTGACGGTTCGACGCTGGAAATTGTTGCCCTTGCCTGGCGTCACCATCATCGTCGCCTGGGCCGCACCAGCGGTGAGGCCGGCGCGTATCATCACGCCGGCTTTCACCCACGCGTTGGTGTTCTGCACCGACACGACCCTGGCCACGATCTGTCCATCGCCGCGGAACGGCAGATAGACGAATCGGAAGGCGTCGGCGGTGCCCCAGATGTCGGCTCCCGCGCCGGCGACCTCATAAGTGCCAGTGGCCGCCGTGTAGGTCACCGTCCCCGTCTTGCCGACGGCCCCGACGTCCTGGCTTGACCAGGGTACCGGCACGCCGCCGACGGGAACGATCGAATAGGCCTGGCTATCGAACGACTGGAGGCCGGCCGCGTCGGTCGCGCTGCTGCGCAGGGTCGTCGACGCGGTGAGAACGACCGGTCCGGCGTACACCGGGCTGGCAGCGGTCGGGAGCGTGCCGTCCGTCGTGTAGCGAATCGTCGCCGGCCTCGAGGCCGTCAGCGTCACCGCGACCGATCCCGTGAACGTGCCGCCTGCCGGCGAGGCGCTGATCACGGGCGGGGTCGTCCAGGTGGCTGGCCCGACCGAGACGCGGTCGAAGCCGGCGGCGGCCACGGTCGAGGTCGAGTGGCTCGAAACCGCCAGCCCCACCAACGCGGTCGCCGGCAGGGCAACGGTATCCACGCCGACCGTCGCCCACGTGCTGCCGTCGGCCGATTGCTCGGCGGTAATCGTGTTGCCGCTTCGCGTCAGCCTCACCCAATACGGCGCGGTCGCGGCCACGCCGGCCGTGCCGGTGGTGACGCCGCCGGCGGCGACTCGCCGCTGGAAGTTGTTCCCCTTGGCGGCGGTGACCATCATCATCGCCTGCGCGGCGCCGGCAGACAGGCTCGCCCGGAACATGACGCCGGCCTTCACCCACGCATTGGTGTTCTGCACCGAGGTCACGCGGGCGACGATTTGTCCGTCGCCGGCGAGCGGCTGATAGACGTAGCGAAAGGCGTCGCTCGTCCCCCAGATATCGGCGCCTGCGCCACTGACGGTGAAGGCCGACGTTGCCGGGTCGAACACCGCACTGCCGGCCGCTCCCACCGCGCCGACGTCTCCGGTCAGCCACGGCGACGGCGGCGTGCTCGATGGCGGACCGAGCGAGACGACCAGCGCGACCGCACTCCCCGGCGCGACACTCGTCCCGGCCGATGGTGTCTGCGACACCACGCTGCCGGCCGCCACCGACAGGCTGGTGACGGTCGTCACCGTACCCGGCGTCAGCGCCGCGGCGCTGATGGCGGCGG
This sequence comes from uncultured Acidobacteriota bacterium, assembly GCA_963750475.1. GTDB lineage: Bacteria > Acidobacteriota > Vicinamibacteria > Vicinamibacterales > 2-12-FULL-66-21 > JALZOC01. Next base: position 1,556,116 of record CAVVQQ010000002.1, on the reverse strand, counting down.
CGGCCGCGGCCTGTGTCGACCCGACGACGTTCGGCACGAGGACCGGTGCCGGTCCGGACGACACCAACAGGGCGACCGCGCTGCCCGGCGCGGCTGACGCTCCGGCTGCCGGCGACTGTGCGATCACGCTCCCGGCCGCTACCGTCGCGCTGTTCGCCGTCGAGACCGCACCGGTAGTCAGCCCGGCGCCGGTCAGCGCGGACGCTGCCGCCGCCTGCGTCAGTCCGACGACGCCGGGCACGACCACGGGGGGTGGACCGGAGGACACCACCAGAGAGACCAGGCTCCACTCCGCCGCCGCTGTTCCGGCGACCGGAGACTGGGCGATGACGATACCCGCCGGCACCGTCGGACTGGCCGCGGCGGCGACCGCGCCAGGCGTCAGCCCGGCGTCGGCGATCGCCGCGGCCGCCGCCGCGCTCGATTGCCCGACGACGTTCGGCACCGTCACCGGCACGCCTTCGCCCTCCGGTCCCGTCGACACGACGAGGGCGACCGCGCTCGCGGCGGCGACAGTCGTGCCGGCGGCCGGCGACTGGCTGATCACGCCGCCGGGCGCCATCGTGGCGCTGTTGGCGCCGGAGATTGCGGCCACCGCCAGGCCGGCCGCCGAGAGCAGGCCGGTCGCGGCAGACTGCGGCAGTCCGACAACGTCGGGGACGAGCACCGTCGCTGGTCCGGTCGAGACCACCAGCGAGACCGCCGTCCCGAGCGAGACGTGACCGCCGGCCGCGGGCAGCTGGCTGATCACGGCGCCCTGCGGCACCGCGCTGCTCGGCGTCGTCGCCGTCGGTCCGATCGTCAGTCCGGCCGCGAGAAGCGCAATCGTGGCGTCGTCTATCGACAGTCCGCCGACGTCCGGGACGACCCCGCCGGCAATCCCGGAAGAGACCGCCAGCGCCACCGGAGTGCCGGCGGCGACCGCCGTGCCCGCACCGGGCGATTGGCTGATGACACCGCCGGCCGGCAGGGTCGGACTGGGAGTGAGGCTGACCGCGCCGATCGACAGTCCAGCGGCGGCAAGAATCGGCGTTGCCGCGTCCTGAGTCAGGCCGACCACGTCGGGAACGACCACGCCGTTGACGCCCGTCACCGCGACGTGGTCGAACGTCGCGGTCGCGAGGGTGCCGGCGACATGGCTCGACACCGCCAGACCGACGAGCACGCTGGACGGCAGCGCGAGTGTCGCCGTGTCGACGACCGCCCAGGTGCTGCCGTTCTGCGACTGGGAGGCCGTGATCGTGCTGCCGGCGCGTGACAGCCGGACCCAGTACGGCGCGGTGACGATCGCACCGGCGGTGCCGGTGGTGAGGCCGCCGGCGGTCGTACGGCGCTGGAAATTGTTCCCCTTCGAGGGCGTCACCATCATCATCGCCTGGGCCGAGCCCGCGGTCGTATCGGCCCGGATCATGACGCCGGCCTTGACCCACGCGCTGACGTTCTGGACCGAGGCGACGCGCGCGGTGATCGCGCCGTCGCCGTCCAGCGAGCGGAAGACGTAGCGGAGCGCATCCGCCGTGCCCCAGATGTCGGCGCCGGCGCCGGTCACGGAGAAACTGGCGCTCGAAGCGATGAACGAGCCGTTGCCGGTGCGGCCGACGGCGCCGATGTCCTGGCCAAGCCACGGCATCGGCAATTCGGGCGCCGCCAGTCCGGACGACACGCCGAGCGCCACCGCACTGCCGGCAGCGACGACCGTCCCGGCCAGGGGTGACTGGTTGATGACATTTCCCGCGGGAACGACCGGGCTGCTGGCGGTGGTGATGGCGCCGGCGACCAGTCCGGCATCGGCCAGGGCGGCGAGCGCGGCTGCGTGAGTGCCGCCGATCACACTGGGCACCAGAATCCCGCCCAGGCCGGCGGAGATGACGAGACCGACGGCCGTCCCGGAGACGGCCGGCCCGCCGGCGGCCGGCGATTGACTGATCACGCTGCCCGCCGGGATCGTGGTGCTGGTGGCGGTGGTCACGGGGCCGACCGCCAGACCCGACGCCGCGAGGGCGGCGGTCGCGGCCGGCTGCGTCAGGCCGACGACGGCGGGGACCGCAACCATGTCCTCAGGCCGCGCGATGATGACGTGCACCGGCGTCGAGATCGTCATCGCCCCCGACATGTCGACGGCGCGCGCCGTCAGGGTGTAGGCGCCGGGCGCGGCGCCGGTCCAGACGACGGCGTACGGGCTCGAGGCCGCCGAGCCGATGAGCGCCGAACCGGCGAAGAAGTCGACCTGCTGCACGCCGTCGTCCTGGTCGCGGGCGTCCGCGGCCAGGTCGACCGCCGCGGGCGTCACGAACTGCGCGCCGCCGGCCGGCGCGGTCAACACGACTGACGGCGCGGCGTTGATCGGGCCGCCGGTCGCCGCCAGCGGCGGCGCGATCCGGATGTCGAACGGCGTGTAATCGATGTGATCCAGGACCTGCAGCTCGCTGGCGCAGAGCGTGCGCTTCGGAGTCATGCGGTAGCGCACGTAGCGGGCCGGAATCGGCGCTGGCAGCAGGAGCTCGAAGTTCCAGGCGGTCGCCCGCTCATCGTCCTGCAGCATGTAGTTGATCGGGATGTCCTTCCTCCAGAGCGAGGTCTGGAGGAAGCCCCGGCTCGTGAACACGGTGCCGTCGAGTGATGTCGAGACCTCGACGGTGTCCTGCACCTGCCCTTTCAGCGCATCCCACCCCGGGTAGCCGAGCAGGTGCGCCCGCATCGCCCCGACGGTCTGGCGCACCCCGAGGTCCACCTGCAGGTCGACGGCCGCGCCGGATGACCAGCACTGTGCCGACCAGTAGGACGCGCCCCCCGTTGCCGGGGCACCGACCACGCCGTCGGTCAGGATGGTCGCGTTGCCCGGGGGCGCGGAGCCCTGGAACCCCGACGCCGCGCGTGAAATCGTGTACGGCTTGCCGCGCGCGAGGTTGGAGCCGTCGGTGCGCCGGGTGAACAGATACCGGGCGCCGCCCGGGTCGACGCCGTCGCTGTAGCCGGCTGGCGATCCGTCGTCAGCCGCGGCGACGTTGACCGTCACGGAATCCATGATCGGGTGATCGCTGCCGCCGACGTCGACGACATAGGTGAACGGGAATTCGCTGACCAGCTGCTTGTGGCTTCGCGCCACCGTCGTGCGATCCGGCTGCACCTCCCGCCACCGGAAGGTCACGTCGAGCGGCGCCGGCGTCTCGGTCGCGGGCCGGAAGTCGGCCTCCATCCGGACGGCGTAGAGACCGGTCGCGCGACCCGCGGTGAGGTTGGTGTTGTGCAGCAGGTATTTGAAAAGGACCGTTCGGACGCCCGGCGGGATGGCGCTGACCGTCTCGTAGTGCAGGACATCGTACGGCTTGGCGACATCGCTCAGCCGGTAACTGCGGGTCCAGGTCGCGCCGCCGTCGAACGAGTGGAGGAAATCGATGTACGAACCGGCCGAGAAATTGTGCAGGCGGCCGCCGTAGACGAGCCGCGTGATGTCGGTCGGCGCGTCCATGCGGTAGGTCAGGTATGCGTCCTGGGCGAGCTGCGCGGGGTACGCCACGGCCGTAAAGGTGCGCGGCAGCGTGACCGGCTGGGAGGCAATGTTCGCCCAGTCGTAGACGTCCTTCTTCCACAGCTCGCCGCGCAGGTCGGGCCAGAGCGTCATGCTGTCTGACGGATCGCCGGCGGCGACATAAATTTCGTTGCGGCCGATATTGAGATGCGCCAGCGCCTTGGTGTTGACCTGGGTGATGGTCTCGATGGCGAGCGCGACGAGTCGAATACCGTCGGGGGCGCGCGCGTCCGCGGCCATGCGCAGCCGGACGAGCGTCTCGTAGGTGGCGTTGACCTGGTCGCGCAGGTCGAGATTCAGCGGCACCAGCCCGAGCGCCGTGCCGACGGAGCCGACGTCGGTCCAGGTCGCACCGTGATTGACGCTGAGCGAGATCGTCGCCGTCGCCAGCGCATCGGTCCGGGCGAACTCGGCGCGGATGTGCTGCGACGTAATCGCGTTGGCCGCCTGCACCTTGTAGACGACCTCGGACGGCGTGCCGGCGGCGTCCGGTCGCAGGCCGCCGGCCTCGGCCGGGATGACGTTGGCCGATCGGTAGACCGCGCGGCTCCAGGCGTCGGGCGTCAACTTCGGCGAGAACGACCATCGGCCGTTGCCGCGCAGCGTGAACTTGTTGGCGGCGTCGTTCTGGAACGTCAGCGCCGGATCCGGCGCATCGATATGTTCGCTGCTGACAAAGTAGTCCGGCGTGGTACCGAGCGGCGCAAACGCGCGCGTGTAGGACTCGTCCTCGCGCAGGTTCAGGACGTAGCGATGGCCGGAATTCCAGTTGTAGTAGTAATCACGCAGCTTCAGGCTGGCGGCGCAGAAATCACGGTAGAACCCGCTCAGCGTCGAGCCATCGACCGGGTTCGGCATGTCGGCGACGGCGCGAATGGTGTCGCTGCCGGTCAGATAGCCGCCGGGGCTGCTGGCATAAAGGCTGCGCTCGCGGAAGAGCCGGGCCGAGTCGGCCGCCGCTTCTTCCACCGAGGCCAGCGTCACGCCGTCGTCGGTCGTGACGAGGTTCGACATCGAGCTGTCGACCATGTGAAAGCCGCCGTCGTACTCGACCGCCGAGACCGTGTGATTGCAGATGTCCCAGTATTGATGCCGCAGTCCGATCGCTTCATACAGCGACTGGTTGATCCCGCTCACCGTGCTGCACATGGTGAAGCCGAAATCGCTGAAGTTGCGGATCGGATCCGTGACTTCGAATCCGTGGAGCACGATCGGTCCGCTCTGCCGCTTGAGAATGTGGCTCCAGTAATAGAGAGCCCAGACCTTTTCCTGGGGGGTGTTCCAGAGCATGGTGGCGCTGTCGACGAGGCTCCCGAGGTCGGTCAGATCCGGCGAGGCGTCGGTGGCGATCGTCACGTTATAGATCGCGGCCCCCGGAACGCCGCTGGCGGGGATCCGCTGCACCGTCGCCGCCGCCCGGGGCGCGGCCGGGCCGGAGTCGGCTGACGGCGTGGCGGCCGGAGCGGCCGCCGCGGCGGCGCCCGGCGGCGGCATCACCTGATTCGTCGCCGTGTCGATCGCCAGCGGCGGCCCGTTGGACATGATCACCCAGACATTGCCCGAGGCGCTGTCAATCACCACGCCGAGCGCATCCTCCCGCCCGAGCGGAACGGTGGCGACGACGACGTTGCGATAGCCGTCGATGATCGTCACGCTGTCGCCGGCGCCGGCCGGCGCCGGCTGGCCCGAATTCGCGACGTAGATGCGGTGATTCAGCGGATCGACCGCCACCCCGGCGGGACGGTCGCCGACCGCGACCACGGCAATCACCTTCCTGGTGAAGCCGTCGATGACGTTGACGCGGCGCTCGCCAATCGACGACAGGTAGACCCGGTTGGTGGCTTCGTCGACGGCGATATCCGGATCGGCGGAAACGCCCGGGAGAAACGCGGCGACGGTATTGCTGGCGCCGTCGATGATCGCCAGGCCGGCGGCCGTCCCGGCGTAGACGTCGCTGGTGATGGTGTTGATCCCGATCGCCGTGCCGGCGTGTCCGAGCGCGACGGTGGCGCCGACGGCATTGGTCGCCCCGTCGATGACGCTGACGACGCCGGTGCTGCCGAGCGCGTAGACCACGTTGGTGTCGGGGTTGACGACGACGTCCACGGTGCGCCCCTCGAGGGTCAGGACCGCGACGAGCGCCCCCCGCTCGGTGTCGCGCACCGTCAGGCTGCCGTCCGGCGCCGGCGTGTAGACGCGGTGAGAGATGGGATTGACGGCGGGGGTCGGCGGAATGAGGGGAGCCGACATCGCCGGGGTCTGCGCCAGTGCGGCGCCCCGTCCGCGACCTTCGCTCGAGACGACGGCCGCGGCCAGCAGCGCAACCAGCACGAGCAGCGCAAAAGGAACGGACCGACCACCTCGCCGCATGGGACACCTCGGAGCTGCGAATTGGCCGTCAGTTCGCGCGGCGTCGGACAACGCGGGCGACGGTCAATAGTAGCGCGGCGAACGCCGGCGGGCACGCGAGTTTACCGGTCGAGCTCGAACTCGACCGTCGCGAGGCGGCGATTAAGTACCCTTAGTACGTGTCGCTGTTGCTGACGAAGGCGAGCATCTGGCTGTCGGGCGACCAGGACGGGACGTTGATCGTCCCCTGGCCGCCGTAGACGTAGGCGACGATCCTCGGCGCGCCGCCGCCGATCGGCAGGAGGCGCAGGTAGACGCGCTTGTAGTACGGGTGCTCGCTCGGGCTGACCTCTTTCGGAAAGCTGATGATCGAGATTGACTGGCCGTCGGGCGAGACGTGCGGAAACCAGTTGTTGTACTCGTCGCTGGTGATCTGTTCCGGCGCGCCGCCGTCCGCGTTCATCCGCCACACCTGCATCGTCCCGCTGCGCGCCGAATTGAAGTAGATGTACTTGCCGTCGGGCGTGTATTCAGGGCCGTCGTCCAGTCCTTTGACGTCGGTCAGCTTCTGTTCGCTGCCGGTCCCGTCGGCCGCGATCCGGTAGATGTCGAACTCGCCGTCGCGGCCGCCGGTGAAGACGATCCACCTGCCGTCGGGGGACCAGCCGTGGGCGTACGACGGCGACAGCGACGTCAGCCGCTTCGGCGTGCCGCCGCCGGCCGGGAGGACGTGCACCGAGGACCGTCCACCAGACGCCCCCTGGCTCTGATCGCTGATCGCGAGCATCGCGCCGTCGGCGGACAGCACATGATCGTTGTTGTTGCGGTTGGCGGCGCCGGTGTCGATCGTCGTCTCCCGGCGCGTCGCCAGATCGAAGCGGAAGAGCGTCCCCCAGCCTTCGGCCCGGCCGCTGCGGTTGAGGATCAGGGCGCTCCCGTCCCGCGTCCAGTTGGGCGCTTCGAACGGCTGGTCCGAACGGGCGAGCACGCGGCGGTCTCCCGTCCGGACGTCGAGCGTCTCGAGCAGGCTGCCGATGAAGTCGCGGTACGGCACGAACGAGTCCCTGGCCGGCCGCACGATCCGCACGCCGCTGAACACGGCATGCTCGGTGACCTCCGGATTGTGCGAGCACAGGGCGAGCCCGGCGAGCACGTCGTCACCCAGGTCCACGTCCGGCAGTTCGACGCTGACGAAGGGATCGCCGAACCTGGCCGCCGAGAAGATGAAGGTGTGCCCCTTGCGCTCGAGCTGCAGAATGTCGGCCCCCTTGAGCGGCAGCTCCTTCTGCGCCGTCACCCCGCCCCTGGCCAGGCGGTATTGCAGCGAGGTCAGGCCGTCGCCGTGAACGACGGCGTCGACGTAGGGAGCGTCGGCATCCCGATTCGGGCGGATCATGAGGCCCGCCTTGCGGTGCGGGTCGACCCCGTTGCCGAGGAACCGGACGCGGGTCTGGAGCAGGAAGTCGCCGTTCATCCGCCGCCACGCGAACTGGAACTCGTCGCGGGCCGCCCACATGTTGACGCCGGCCGCGGCCAGCGCGTAGTCCTGCGACAGCGGATTGTAGGCGGCGCTGCCGGCGATTTTCGGCGCGCCGACGTCGGCGTGGTCCGCGAAGGCACCGAGCGGGCCGGCGCCCGCCTGCCCGGACATCCGGCCCGCGCCGGCCAGCATCGCCGCCAGCACCGCTGCCGCCCGCCACGCCGTCTGCGCCCCATGTCGCGGTGTCGCCATCACTGCCTCCCTGGCGACGGCATTGTAGCCCCGAAGCAGCGGCCGCAGGCGTCTTGACCGCGGCTTGCGGATCGGGAACGATTCACGCATGGCAGACACCGATACCACCGTCTCGGTCGGCACCGCGAACGCGACGCTCGCCGACGGCGTCCTGACCCTCGACACGGTGGCCGCGGACGCGCAGCCCGGCTGCCGCGTCTTCGTCCACTACAACGGGCCGACCGATCAGCTGAGCGGCATGTGCACCGGCATGGCCGTCCTCGATCCGGGGGCCAGTCCGCATCCGCCGCACCAGCACCCCGAGGAGGAGTTCATGATCGTCGCCGACGGCACCGGCGAGATCCTCTGCGCCGGCAAGACGACACCGGTCGGACCCGGCGCGATCATGTACTGCGCCGGCAACGTGCTTCACGGCATCGTCAACACCGGCAAGGTACCGATGACGTTCTACTGGTCGAAGTGGATGGCGAAGGGCGCCTGACCGCGCCGGCCGGCGATCAGGTCGTGGCGGACAGCCGCGTCCGGCCCTCGTCCACGATCTCGAAGACGTAGCCGTTGACCGGCTCGCGGAAGAAGAAGCGCTCGAAGGGCGTCGCGCGGCGCGGCGCCAAGAGCGTCGCCCCGGCAGCGACGAGCCGCTCGCGCAGCCCCGCAAAGGCGTCGAGCGGAAACTCGAGCGCGACATGGCGGCCGAACTCACCTTCGAACGCCGACGGCGCGTAGCCCTCGACGTGGAGCACGTGCATCTCCAGGCCGCCCCCGATGTCGAGCCAGACGGCCTCCATCGGAGAGTTGGCCGGCACCGGATGCTGGCGGTAGCCGAGCGTGCGCTCGAAAAACGCCGCGGTCGCGGCCACGTCGCCGGTCGCCAGGGTGAAATGGGTCAGGCTCATCCCGCTCAGCGCAGGTCCCGGGGCTGCCCGGTGGCCTCGAGCACGCTCAGCCAGAGCGTGCTCTCCGGATTGATCATCTTGCGCTGCGCGGTGGCCAGCGCCATCGGCACGTGGGTGAAGACGTTGTGCCACAGGCCGATCACCATGTCGGTCTTGCCGGCCATCGCGGCGTGCACGGCGTAGCGGCTCAGGTTGTCGCAATAGATGCTGTCGTTGGCGTTGGGCAGGACGCTGCGCAGCGTGTAGCTCGGATCGATGTACTTCAGGTTGATTTCGATGTGCTGGCGGTCGAAGTAGGCGCCGATCTGGTCGCGGAGGAACACGCCGATGTCGAGCGGCCGGCGGTTGCCCGACGCGTCCAGCGCGTCGCTCTCGGCGCCGATCAGCGACTGTCCGGCCCCTTCGGCGACGGCAATCAGGGCATGGTCGCGCTCGTCGAGGCGCTCGTGCAGCCGCCGCAGCAGGCCGCGCTCCCCTTCGAGCTCGAAGGGGACCTCGGGAATGAGCGCGAAGTTGACGTCGCGGCTCGCCAGCGCCGCAAACGCGACCACGAATCCGGACTCGCGCCCCATGATCTTGACGAGCCCGACCCCGTGCGGATGGCTGCGCGCCTCGGCGTGCGCGCAGTCGAGCACCCGCGTCGCCTGCTCCACGGCGGTGTCGAAGCCGAAGGTCTTGTAGACGTAGTTGATGTCGTTGTCGATCGTCTTCGGCACGCCAATCACGGCGATCTTGAGGCCGCGGCGGTCGGCCTCCTCCCAGATCCGGTGCGCCCCCTTGAGCGAGCCGTCGCCGCCGATGACGAAGAGGATGTTGATGCCTTCGCGATCGAGCGTATCGACCGCGACCACCGGATCCTCTTTCCCCCGCGAGGTCCCGAGGATCGTGCCCGGAATCCGGTGGATCCGCTCGACGACGTCCGGAGTGAGCTCGATCGCCTTGTAGCCGTACTTCGGGCTGAGCGCGCGGTAGCCGTTGCGCAAGCCCAGGACCGTCCGCACGCCGTAGCGGTAGTAGAGCTGCAGATAGAGCGAGCGGATGACGTTGTTCAGCCCCGGCGACAGCCCGCCGCAGGTGACGATCGCCGCCCGGGTGTAGCCTGGCCGGAAGTAGATTTTGGCTCGGGCGCCCGCCTTTTCGAGGGTCGCCCCGCTGCCGGCGCCGTCGATCGTCTGTTCGATGCTGACGCCGACCCGGACGGAATCGGGGACATAACCGGCAATGCCCGCACCCGCCGACACCGGAAGGTCGAGCGGGGAATCGATCCGGCACTCGCCGAGTGTCCGAACCTCGTACTCCGGTGGGTGCATGCCTTTCAGGATACCTGCAGTCGAGGGAATCCGCAGCCCGCCGTCTGCCGCGGCTAGGGCCCGGGCTGCAGCGTGCGGGTGGCGAACGCGAGCTTCGCCGCACTGCCCGCCACCGGGATCGGCCGGAACGCGTCTCCCACCTCCATCGTCATCGCCGTCGCCGCGTCGACCTCCGGCCAGCGCGGCAGCCCGGTGCCGTTGGGATCGCCGGTGGTGGCGAAGTTGGCCCAGTAGGACGACAACGTCGCGGCAATCCTTCGGTCGGCGGCGGTGAAGGGGCGGTCGGAGCGTGTGAGCGTGTTGAGAACGTAAGGCACCTCGGCGGTGTGGAAGGCGCCGAACCTGCGCGATCTCGGGCCCCGGCAGCGGGTGCGTGAAGAAGTAGGTGAAGACCTTGGTGCGAGCGGTCCTGGCCCGCATCTGCGCCCACAGATACGTGGACGTCCTGGCCAGGTCGCGGGCGCTGTCGTTGGCCGCCGCCCGGGCCTGCTCGTCGGTCGCGGCCGGATAGAGCGCGAGGAACTCGTCCGCGCGGGCGCCGAAGCGCCGCCGCGCATCCTCCCTGAAGGCCGCGGCGGTGATTGTCGGGTTGCGGCACCGCGCCGTTCTCGTCGGCGTTGCTGCCGGTCAGGGTCGGGACGTCGTTCTGACGGCCTGCGGCGAACGCCTGCGCCACGGCAACCGGCAGCACGTAGCCGTCGACGACGACGCCGAAACGGGGCGCCGGGGCGCTGCCGCCGCCCGCCGCGGGGAGCGAGACCGGAGCGATCACGTCCTGCCACGACATCGCGCGCAGCGCCTCGAGCGATGCGGCCCCCTTCGCCGCGGCGACCCTGACGCCGTCGCTCTCCTGCTCGGCCATCGTCCGGCCGCCTCGTCCCGCCGCGGCGAGGCTCGAGCCGCTCTGGGCGATCGCCCGCTGAAACAGGCCCTTCGCCAGCGGCGACGCCGTCAGGTTGTGGACCGCGCTCGCACCGGCCGACTGCCCGGCGATCGTGACCCGCGCCGGGTCGCCGCCGAACGCCGCGATGTTGTCGTGCACCCAGCGCACCGCAGCAATCTGGTCGAGCAGTCCGTAGTTGCCGGAGGCGTGATACGGCGCTTCGTCGACCGAGCGCCGGGTGGGAGAAGAATCCGAGCACGCCGACGCGGTAGTTGAAGGTGACGACGACGAGCCCTTTGCTCGCCAGCCCTTCGCCGTCGTAGAGCGGCACGGCGGTCGAGCCCTCGACGTTCGCGCCGCCGTAGATGTAGACGAAGACCGGGCGTCGTTCGGCCGCCGTTTTGGCGGGCGTCCAGACGTTCGCGTAGAGGCAGTCCTCGCTGATCTCGCCGTGCGCCATGAACTCGTAGGTCCACGGCTGCTTGCCCGAGACAATCGTCTGGATGCAGCTCGGCGAGGTGCGGTCCGCCTGGCGGACGCCGGTCCAGGCGACGACGGCCCGGGGCGCGCGCCAGCGGAGCGGCCCGACAGGCGGCGCGGCAAACGGAATGCCTTTGAAGACGGTGATGGCCGGATTCTCTCCGGACACGCCGACGATCCTTCCGCCTTCGACCGTCACCGGGCCGGTGAGCACGGGACCGGCGGGGGCTGCCCGCAACGCCGCGAACGCCGCCAGCGCCGCGGCCGCCATCAGCAGGGAAAGACGTCGTACTTGCATCGGGCAGACCTCATGGCTCGTCAGATGGCGCGGTGCCGTTGCGGCCATCTTCGATGTCCGGCCGGCACATGAGGCGCCATCATACGGCGGTTCCACGCTCCCTCCCATTCTCACGACTCCCGCCGTCCGCGCGCCTCGTCGGCATTACCATGGGGCCATGGGGTCAACGGTTTGGAGCGGCGCGGCGTGGGGCGGCTGGCTTGCCGTCCTGGCCTGCGGCGGGCGCGAGCCCGACTGGGCGGCGGACCGCCGCCGGATGGTCGAGACCCAGCTGGTGCGCCGCGGCATCCGCAGCGTGCGGGTGCTCGACGCGCTCGGCACGGTGCCACGCCACCTGTTCGTTCCGGCGGCTGAGCGGGCCTCGGCCTACCACGACACGCCGCTCCCGATCGGCCACTCGCAGACCATCTCCCAGCCGTATATCGTGGCTTTCATGACCGAGGCGCTGGCGCTCGAGCCGGGGCATCGAGTGCTCGAGATCGGGGCGGGCTCCGGGTATCAGGCGGCGGTCCTGGCGGCGCTGGCCGGCGCGGTGTTTTCCGTCGAGGTGGTGCCGGAGCTGGCGGAGCGGGCGCGGGAAACGCTCGCGGCGCTGGACTGCCCGAGTGTGCGGGTGCGAACCGGGAACGGCTATGCGGGCTGGCCCGAACACGCGCCGTACGACCGGATCATGGTCACGGCGGCCCCCGAGGAAGTGCCGCCTGCGCTGGTCGAGCAGCTCGCGGTCGGCGGCCTGATGGCGATTCCGGTGGGACGAGGAATTCAGGAGCTGCGGATTCTGCAGCGGACTCCCGGGGGGCTCGACTTGCTGCGGACGCTGCCGGTGCGGTTCGTGCCGATGACGAACAAACCGGGAGACTGAGCACCCGCCCGCGGCACAGGAGGCAGCGCGGCCGGGGCCCGGAATTGAACGTTGTCCGAGCCGGTCATCGGGCCTACACTATGGCGATCCTCGGGGCCGCTCCCGAGGTCGCGACCCCGCAGACCAGGACAGCTCCGGAGCCCCGCCCGTGTTCGGGCCGGGCTCCGCGATCCGATCCGGACGATTGCGCCGAGAGGACAAGCGATGGCTCGAGACGACGAGAAACCGGGCGGCTTCGCGGTCAACCGCCGCGACTTTCTGAAATCGGCCGGGGTGGTCAGCGCCGTGACGGCGGCGGCCACGCCGCCGGAAGCCGACGCGCAGGTCGCGGCGGCCGCCGGTGCGGTCGGCCCCGGCGAGGTGCCGGTGCGCCTGACGGTCAACGGCAAGCGGCTCGACCTCAAGATCGAGCCGCGGGTCACGCTGCTCGACGCGCTGCGCATGCGCGCCGACCTGACCGGCAACAAGCGGGTCTGCGATCGCGGCACCTGCGGCGCCTGCACGATGATTGTCGACGGCCGGGCGGTCTATTCCTGCTCGACCCTGGCGATCGAGGTGCAGGGCAAGACAATCCGCAACGTCGACGGGCTGGCCAACGGCGCCACGCTGCATCCGGTCCAGCAGGCGTTCTGCGACAAGGACGCGCTGATGTGCGGGTTCTGCACGCCCGGCTTCATCATGGCGAGCGTGGCGCTGCTCGAGAAGACGCCGGCCCCGAGCCCGAGCAGATTCGCAGCGGGCTCGACGGCAACATCTGCCGGTGCGGCACCTTCTCGCGCATCTTCGAAGCGGTCTCGAGCGTGAAGGGGGTGACCCGTGGCTAAGCCCGTCAGCCCGACGCAGCTCCGGCGCGAGCACGCTCAGGGCAAGCGCCCGCACGGGCGTCGGCCGCGGCGGTCAGGCCCGGCAGGTCGCCGCAGGGTGGCGGCGCGGGGCAGCCGCCGCCGCCGCCGGCCGATCCCGAAATACACTGGCCGGCCAGCGAGACCGTGCTCGGCACGTCGGTCAAGCGGCTCGACGGCCCGGAGAAGGTCACCGGCCGCGCCAAGTACACCTTCGACATCACGCGCCCCGGCATGCTCTACGGCCGGATCGTCCGCTCGCCGCACCCGCACGCGCGGATCGTCTCGATCGACCTCGACGCGGCGCGAGCGCGCGCCCGGGCGTCAAGGCCGCGATCGTGTGGCGCGATCCGGCCAACGCGCAGCGCAACACCGTCATGTTCCAGGGGGACGAGGTCGCGGCGGTCGCGGCCGACACCGAGGAGCGCGCGATCGACGCGGCCCGCCTGGTCAAGGTCGAGTACGAGGTGCTGCCGCACCGTGATCCTGGTCGATCAGGCGCTGGCCGGGCAACGCCCCGGCGGTGTTCACCGGCGGCAACGTCCGCCAGGGGCAGACCCAGGAGACCGGCGATCTCGCCGCCGGGTTCAAGCAGGCGGCGCTCACCATCGATCGAGACCTACTCGACCCACGTCATCACCCACGTCTGCCTCGAGTCGCACGGCTCGGTCTGCGAGTGGGACGGCGACAACCTGACCGCCTGGGTCTCGACCCAGGGCGTCAGCGCCGTCGCGCGAAGGGCTTCGCCAGCGGCCTGAAGCATCCCGCAGGCCAACGTCCGGGTCATCACGCAGTACATGGGCGGCGGCTTCGGCAGCAAGCTGGCGCCCGGACGCCGCAGGGCCTGATCTGCCGCGCGCCTCGCCAAGGAGGCGAAGCTGCCGGTCAAGCTGATGCTCGATCGCAAGGAAGAGCACCTCGCCACCGGCAACCGGCCGTCGGCGGCGGCGCGGGTCAAGGCGGGCGTCGCGGCGGACGGCATGCTGACCGCGTTCGACGCCGAGTCGTGGGGCACCGGCGGCGCCGGCGCGGCGGCCGGCTTCCCGCTGCCCTACATCTACCAGTTCCCGAACCGCCGCCGCACGCACAAGGACGTCTTCATCAACACCGGCCAGCAGCGGCCGATGCGCGCGCCGGGCCACCCGCAGGGCAGCTTCGTCACCGAAGTCCTGATGGAGGAGCTCGCCGACCGGGTCAAGATGGACCCGGTCGAGTTCCGGATCAAGAACCTGCCGCCGCGAAGCGCCCAACGCGATGTGGGCCGCCTACCTGCAGCAGCGGCGCCGACCGAGTTCGGCTGGGACAAGCGCCACCCGACCGGCGACCCGACGCCCGGGCCCGATCAAGACCGGCATGGGCGTCGCCATCAACACCTGGGGCGGCGGCGGCCGCGGACCGTCGCAGGCGCGCTGCGAGATCTGCCTCCGACGGCGGCGTCGTCGTCCGGTGCGGCACGCAGGATCTCGGCACCGGCACCCGCACGCTGATCGCGATGATCGCCGCCGATTCGCTCGGCCTGCCGGTCGAGCGCGATCCGGCCGGAGATCGGCGACACGATGTTCCCGATCAGCGGCGGCTCCGGCGGCAGCACGACGGCCGCGGCGGTCAGCCCGGCGGTCCGCATCGCCGCGGTCAACGCGCTCGACGCGCTCAAGGAGAAGGTCGGCGCCGGTCGCTCGGCGTCGACCCGGCAACGCTCGTCGCCGACCGGCGGACGGATCCACGTCAAGGACAACCCGGCGAAGGGCCTGGCCTGGGCAGGACGCCTGCAAGCAGCTCGGCACGCAGCCGATCTCGGTCGAAGGCAACTGGCAGCCGGGGCTGTCGTCGGTGACGACCTCGGGCGTGCAGTTCGCCGAGGTCAGCGGTCGACATCGAAACCGGCATCGTCAAGGTCACGCGGGTGCTGGCGATCCAGGACTGCGGCCTGATCGTCAGCAAGCTGACCGCCGAGAGCCAGGTCTACGGCGGCGTCGATCGGGTCGCTGAACTTCGCGCTGTTCGAGGACCGCATCCTCGATCGCAACACCGGCCAGATGGTCAACCCGAACATGGAGTGGTACCTGCTGGCCGGGATGTCCGACATCCCGAAGATCGACGTGCGGCTGATCGATCAGCCGGAGCGCGGCGTCATCGGCATCGGCGAGCCGCCGACGGTCTCGACCGCCGCGGCGATCACCAACGCGGTGCGCAACGCCATCGGCGTCACGGTGCGCAGCCTGCCGCTGACGCCGGCGAAAATCCTGCAGACGCTGGCGCAGCAGCGCGCGAGCGTAGCGAGGAGGACTGCAGTGAAAGCGTTTTGCCTACGTCAATCCCGACGAACGAGAAGGAAGCCGTCGCAGGCGCTCGAGCCCGCGAGCTCGAGAAGGTGATGCCGATCGGCGGCGGGCAGGATCTGCTCGCGCGCATGAAGGACTACATCTCCCAGCCGGACCGCGTCGTCAACGTCAAGGGCGGCGCTCGACGCGACCGTGACGCCGGCGCCCGGCGGCGGCCTGAAGATCGGCGCGGCGATGAAGATCGTCGATCTCGCCGAGCACGCCGAGGTCGCGAAGCTCTATCCGGCGTTCGTCGACTGGCGGCGATCGAGGTCGGGACGCCGCAGATCCGCAACCAGGGCACGGTCGGCGGCAACCTCAATCAGCGGCCGCGCTGCTGGTACTTCCGCAACGAAGAGTTCGTCTGCTTCAAGAAGGGCGGCAACCAGTGCTTCTCGCCGGCGGGCGAGAACCAGTTCCACGCCATCTTCGGCAGCGGCCCGAGCTTCATCGTGCATCCCGTCGAGCCTGGCCGTGCCGTCGGTGGCCTACGGCGCCACGTTCCGGCTGGCCGGCCCGAAGGGCGAGCGGATGGTGCCGGCGGCCGACTACTTCACGATGCCGACGCTGCAGAACGTGCGGACCGAGAACGTGCTGGCGCCGAACGAGCTGCTGACCCACGTGATCCTGCCGGCTCCCGGCACCGTCAAGAGCGGCCACTACGAGGTCCGCTACAAGGACGTCGCACGACTGGCCGATCGCGTTCGCGACGGTGCTGCTCGACCATGGCTGGCGACACGGTCAAGTCGGCCCGCATCGTCATGGGCGCGGTGGCGCCGATGCCGTGGCGGTCGCAGGCGGCCGAGGCGGCGCTCGCCGGCAAGCCGCTCACCGAAGAGACGGCCGCGGCGGCGGCCGAGGCGGCGCTGCGCGACGCCCGCCCGCTGAGCCAGAACGCCTACAAGATCCAGGTCGCGAAAACCGCCGTGAAGCGCGCGATCCTCAACGCCGGCCGGCATCGCAGACCGTCTGAGTCGGGAGATGAGCCATGGAATCCCTGACCTCTCCGAAGATTACCGTCGGGCTTCACTGCCCCCACCTCCGCACCAAGAGCATGTATGTCACGCTCGTGGTGGATCCCGGCGAGGCGACGTTTTATGATCGCATATGAGACAGGCCGCATACTGGTGCGTGGACACCCAGACCGGCTTCGGACCGGACGGCGAACCCGTCCGGCCCGGATCTCTGCCAGCAGCGGACGCGGCTGCTGCGGACTGTAGGACCGGCAGGACCACGGCCCGCATGAAGCCATGAAGACATGACGACCTGAAGACACGACGAGATGAAGAAAGGAACCCGGCCATGAGACGAGCGGTATTGACGGCGGCGCTGGTTGGCTTGATGGGCGCGCCGCTGCTCGGCGCGCGGCGGCCCGGCGATCTCCGGGCTCGTACGTCGAGGCGCGCACCGCGGAGGTCTTCACCGGCGGCTGCATCATGAACGGTGAGGCGGCGACCACCGGCCGGGAAGCGCTGCTCGCGTGGAAGGTCGACCGCGGCAGCTTCAACGGCGTGGCGCTCGAACGGCCTCGCCGTCGTGGCGGCCGTCGCCGGCGACGTCGAACCTCGGCATCCGCGAGATTCGGCGGCGAAGTCGCGCACACCCGCTCGGCCCTGTTCGTCGACGAGCGCGCCACTGCCGCTCAGCGCGCGGCGCTGGTCGCGATGGCCACCGAGCTCTCGAACGGGGTCGTCGGCACGGTCGTCGAGCTGACGCCGACGGCGATCCAGTTCGTGGACGAAGGGCACAGCCATCCGCGTCTCGGCGGCCTCGCTGCGGCTGAACGTCGCCAAGGAGATGAAGCACGACCCGACCTGCGGCGGCAAGCAGTGGTTCCATCCGCTCGCCGCCGTCGACGACGCCGCCATGGGGACGACGGCGGAGAACGCCTTCAGCGGCGCCGCGCTCGGCACCAAGTGGAGCGACCCGAACAAGCGCTCGGCGTTCTTCGGAACGTTCTCCTTCTAGGCCAGTTCCGCGACGATGGTGTGGACCCGATCCGCACCATCGTCGCTCTCGACGGCCGCCTCCGCGATTCCAGCTCAGATATTCCGGGCGCCAGTCAAAATCGAACGCGTCAGGCCCATCCGCAGGGCATGAGCTTCACCAGCCCTCCGCCAGTCAGATATCACGCGGGGCCAAAGTGTTTTCGGAGCCTGCGGCTCTGACTCGTGCCGGGCCAGCTGGCGAGCCACGCCGCGGCGCTCGACGGTAGCCTGGAGGCATGGTAGAAAGGCGATCCATGAGGATCGACACGCTGTGGCGCGCTGGATTGTTCGCGGCCGGTCTGCTCGCGCTGGCGCCTGCCGCCGGCACCCAGACCCGGCCGCCGGCGCCGGAAATTCCGACGGCGTTCACCGCGCCGACGGCATCCTACGACTACGTCAAGCGCGAGGTGATGGTCCCGATGCGCGACGGGGTCAAGCTGTATACGGTCGTCGTCGCGCCGCGCGGCGCGAAGAGGGCGCCGATGCTGCTGACCCGGACGCCCTATAACGCCGAGAAGCGCGTCGAGCGCAACCGGTCGCCGTTCATGGTATCGACCTTGCCGCTGGCCGACGAAGTCTTCGCCGCAGACGGCTACATCCGCGTCTATCAGGACGTCCGCGGCAAGTATCGCTCCGAAGGCGATTACGTGATGACCCGGCCGCTGCGCGGTCCGCTGAACGGCTCCGCCGTCGATCACTCCACCGACGCCTACGACACGATCGACTGGCTGGTGAAGAACGTGCCCGAGAGCAACGGGCGCGTCGGCATGCTGGGCAGCTCCTACGAGGGCTTCACCGTCGTGATGGCGCTGGTCCACCCGCACCCGGCGCTCAAGGCCGCGGTGCCGATGAGCCCGATGGTCGACGGCTGGATGGGCGACGACTGGTTTCACTTCGGGGCCTTCCGCCAGGTCAACCTCGACTACTTCATGCAGCAGACGCGGCAGCGGGGCGAGGGCCATGCGATCGTTCGCAGCGGCTACGACGACTACACGAACTTTCTCCGCGCCGGTTCGGCGGGCGCGTATGCCCGGGCCGCCGGCCTCGAGCAGCTGCCCTGGTGGCAGAAGCTCTCCGAGCATCCGGCCTACGATGCCTTCTGGCAGGAGCAGGCGCTCGACAAGGTCATGGCCGCCCAGCCGCTGACGGTCCCGACCATGTGGCTGCAGGGGCTGTGGGATCAGGAGGACATGTGGGGCGCGATCCGCAGCTATGAAGCGACCGAGCCGAAAGACACCACCAACACGATGAACTACCTGGTGATGGGGCCATGGTTCCACAGCCAGGTGAATCGCGAGGGATACGTGCTGGGGCCGCTGCACTGGAACGGCGACACCACCGCGCAGTTCCGTGAAGACGTCCTCAAGCCGTTTTTCGATCAATACCTGAAGGACGGCGCCGCGAAGGCGGACACGCCGCCGGTATTGATCTACAACACCGGGGAGAACCACTGGGATCGCCTCAGGACGTGGCCGCTGTCGTGCGCGACCGGCTGCGCCGGGACGCCGCGGCCGCTCTATCTGGAGCCGGGCGGCGGGCTGGCCTTCGCCGCCCCGACCGGCGAGCTCACGGCGCCGGGCGCCTTCGACGAGTACGTCTCCGACCCGGCCAAGCCGGTGCCGTTCTCGCCGCGGCCGGTCCGATTCACGAACAGCGACGAGTGGCGGCGCTGGCTGGTCGACGATCAGCGCTTCGTTGACGGCCGCCCGGACGTCCTGACCTACGAGAGCGAGCCGCTGACCGCCCCGCTGCGCGTCAGCGGGACGCCGCGGGTCAACCTCGTGGCGTCGACGAGCGGCAGCGACGCGGACTGGATCGTGAAACTGATTGACGTCTTCCCCGGCGAGGTCCCGAGCGAGCCGGAAATGGGCGGCTATCAGCTGGCCATCTCGCTCGACATCTTCCGCGGCCGCTACCGCGAGAGCTTCGAGCATCCCCAGGCGATCGCGTCCGACCGCCCGCTCCCCTACCGGTTCATCCTGCCGACCGTCAATCACGTCTTCCAGCGCGGCCACCGGATGATGGTCCAGGTGCAGTCGACGCTCTTTCCGCTCTACGACCGCAATCCGCAGACGTTCGTGCCGAACATCTTTTTCGCCAGACCCGAGGACTACGCCAGGGCGACGGTGCGGGTGTATCACGCCGCCGGCGCGGCGAGCGCGATCGAGCTTCCGGTCGTCGCGGCCGGCGCGGCCGCAGCCGCAGCGGCGCGCTGAATCGGAGCCGGTCGGTCACGGTTTCCCCGGGCCGCCGCGCCAGCGCTGCAGGGCGTCGTGCAGTCTGCGGCGGGCGCCGACGACGACCGGGAGCAGGCCGTGGAACGGTGAGTTCAGCAGCAGCGCCCGGATGCCTTCCTTGCGGCGGCGGCGACGAACGATGCGGTCGAGCAGGGCCGTCAACGCCGGATCGCCGCGTTCGGCCTGCGCAAACGCGAGGTTCTCTTCGACCAGCGCCAGGCTGTCGAGGCGCAGCAGCCCCGGCCAGTGCCGCATCGACTTGTTCGGGAACGTCTCGGCCGCGTCGAGCAGTCCGAGGGACCGGAGCGGCGCCATCGTCCGGACGCATTTCCGGCACGCGCAGCAGTTGTCGGCGCCGCCGTAATTCATCACGCAGACGCGCAGGTGCGTCAGCACCAGTTCGCGGTCCCAGTCCAGGATGCGGGAGAGTTTCTCGGGCCGCGACAGCTCGGCGCCGTCGTGGACGATCTGGACCCGTTCGGTCGAGAAGCGCTCGTCGACGAGCGGGGTGGTCCCGATCGGGATCGGGTTGCGATAGGAGTGCGTCGAGGGAATGCAGACGTGGCTGAAGCCATGGCCAAGGCTCAGCGCCGTCGCCGCCAGGCCGCTGCCGCAGTAGAGGTACAGCCAGTCGGCGTCGAAGTGCGACCGCAGATTGCTCTCGCCGATGATGCATTCGACGCCCGCCCTGGCGGCAATGGCCTGGACCAGCTGCTCAGACGCGTCGACGCCGCGCAGAAAATCGAGGGGCTTCTCCAGGCCGCGCATGAAAATGACGTGAGTCAACGGCACCGGCAGCGGCTCCCGGCCGCTTCGGTTGAGGAGCGTGTAGAACGAATCGACCCCGCCGGAAAAGAACGTCGCCGCCCGGGCCGGAGGAGGCGCGGCATCGACCGTCCCGGGCCCGGCCTCGATATCGATGCGGTGCAAGTGCGGGTGCCAGGTGTGGAGGATGTCGCGCACCCGTGCCAGCTGAAACAGCAGGCGCGGCGACAGCGGCGGTCCGATGCGCAGCGCCTCGCCGTGGATCATCGCCGGAATCAGCATCGCGGCCGCGAACGGATCCGCTGATTCCGCCATGAATGGTTCGTAGACGAGCGGAAACTCGAAATAGAGCTCGAACCGGCCGCCCGGCCGGTCCCTCTCCGCGGCCGCCACCAGTCGCACGCCGCGCGCGGTCCGGCGCAGCGATACCTCGTTCAGACGCAACCAGACCCCCCGCTCGACGTGGGCTCATTTGGGTCGAGCCCTTCGGGGGCGTTTTTAGCATAATACGTGCCGGCGCAGACGGACGGACGGTCCCGGGCCGGCCGCAGATTGATCCGATTTCCGACCCGGCGTCGCCTTATGAAGCAGGAGGATAGTCAATGCAGATGTTAGTCATGGCGCTCGCGATGGGTGCGGCAACGATGGCGGGCGGCGCTCAGGCCCCCGCACCGGCGGCGAAAGCAAAGCCGGCGGCCACCCCCGCCGCTCACGTGCTGCTGACCCCTGGGGACGTGAAATGGGGGCCGGCGCCGCCGGTGCTCCCGGCCGGCGCCCAGGTGGCGGTTCTCGACGGTGACCCGTTCAAGCCAGGGTTCTTCAGCCTGCGGCTGAAGTTCCCGGACGGCTACAAGATTCCCGCCCACTGGCATCCCACCGACGAGAACATCGTCGTCGTCCAGGGCACCTTCAGGGCCGGGATGGGAGATGCCTACAGCGATGCCGGCCTTCACGACTTTCCGGTCGGCTCGTTCGTGAAAATGCCGATGCGGATGCGCCACTTCGCGACCGCGAAGGGGGAGGTCATCGTGCAGGTTTACGGGCAGGGGCCCTTTGTCGTGAACTACGTCAACGCCGCCGACGATCCGGCGAAGAAGACAGGCGCGGCGCACTAGCCGGGCGGCGGCCCCGGCTCTCAGGTCCGGGCCATGCCGAGCAGCCGCTCGCCGCCTGCCTCGCGGAACGCCCGCGCGGCGGCGGCGTGGCGGCGCTCGGCGCGGGCCAGGGCTTCGCGAAACCGCGGCTCGGCGGCGAGACCGGACAGCCAGGGATCCCGCGCGAACCACTGCGGCACGAAAAACCCCATGTCGACGGCGCGCTCGAACTGCGCCAGCGCGACGTCGATGACGTCGAGCTTCGCGTAGGTGCGGGCGATGAAAAAGACCGACTCCGGGTCTGGATTCCTGGGGGCCAGGTCGTCGAGGAGCCGCCGGCATTCATCGAGGCGGCCCTCGAGCAGGAGCGGCAGGAGGGTCTGATACGACCGCGTCACGGGATCGCGCACCGTCGCCGCCGACCGCCGCGCCGCCGCAATCGCCTCGGCATCGCGCCCGAGGCTGACCTGCGGCAGACCGACGAAAAAACCGGAGTAGCCTTCGATCGCCCGCTCGGCGTCGCCGAGCATCAAATAGGAGTTCGGGACGCTCGTGACGATCTGGGGATCGAGCTCGCGCGCGCGGGTGTGCGCGGCGACCGACGCCTCGAGCAGCCCGCAGTACCGGCAGGCGTGGACCAGTCCGGCGTAGAGCTCCGGATCGCCGCGCCGCCCCCGCGTCCGCCGGACGAGGCGCACCATCGCCTCCTCGGCGCGCCCCAGATCCGTCTCGAGGGCGGTGTACAGGTGGTGCGCAATCGGGAGATCCGGGTTGAGCTCGAAGGCTTTCCGGAACGACACTTCCGCCCGTTTGAGGTTGTCGCGCGCCTCCTCCATGGTTTTCGATCGGAACTTCGCCGTCAGGCGGTAGCACCGGCCCAAGCGGGCCCAGGCCGGGGCGAACCCGGGGTCGGTGCTGACGCACTCGACATAGAGATCGCGCGCAATCACCCAGCCCTCGGCGTCGTGGAAGTGGCTGTTGCCGCGCAGGTAGAGCTCGTAGGCGCGCGGGCTGGCCGGCGCGTCGCGGCGCAGCAGTTCCTGCTCGCGCGGCAGGAGCGGCACGGCCAGCGAGTCGGCGATCCTCTCGCTGAGCTCGTCCTGCAGGCCGATGACGTCGTCGATCGGCACATCGAGCCGATCCGACCAGAGGATCGTGCCCTCGGGCACCGACACCAGCTGCGCATTCAGCCGCAGCCTGGCGCCGACGCCGAGCAGCGTCCCGGTCAGGACGGCGTCGACCTCGGCCTGCGCGGCCAGCGCGCCGAGGTCGAGGGGCGTGCCGCTGAACCGCGCCGCCGTCATGCTCGAACGCACGATCATCGAATCGAGATTCGACAGGGTGGTCGCGATCGCATCGGCGAGCCCGAAGCCGAGGAACTCGATGTCCGGATCGGGCCGCAGCAATCGGAACGGCAGCACGATCAACCTGGTCCGCTTCGCCGCGGTACCGTGCGGCGTCGATGTGCTCGCCGCCGTGGGCGCGAGCGCCGCCGGAGCGCGGAACGCCGGCTCCCCGACATCGAGCTGCCGCTTCGCCGCCGTCAGGTCGACGATCATTTCCGCCATCGACGGATACCGTTCGAGCCGATCCTTGCGCAGCGCGCGCGCGACGATGCGCTCGACCAGCGCCGTGGCGGAGGGCGCCTGGAGACTGAGCGGCACCGGCTCGGCGCCGAGGATCGCCCCGATCGTGTCGGCCGCGGTCGCGCCGGCGAACGGCGCACGGCCAGAGACCAGCTCGTAGAGCACGACGCCGAGGCTCCACACGTCGCTGCGTGCGTCGACATCGCGGCCGCGGGCCTGTTCGGGCGACATGTAGCGCGGCGTGCCCATCACCACGCCGGGCTGCGTGTCGAAGGTCGCGTCCGCGTCCCCGGCGACCGCCGCGGCGAGCTTGGCGAGGCCGAAGTCGAGCACCTTGACGTAGCCGTCGGGCCGGACCATGACGTTCTCCGGCTTGATGTCCCGGTGTACCAGGCCGCGGGCGTGGGCGGCCGTCAGGGCGGCGCCAATCTGCAGCGCGAGACCGACCGCCTCCGCCACCGGCACAGGGCCCTGCTGCAGCCGGTGCCGGAGCGTCTCTCCTTCGACGAATTCGGTCACGATGAACGGCCGGCCGCCGAGCTCTCCGAAATCGTGGACGACCAGGATGTGCGGATGGTTGAGCGACGAGGCGGCGCGGGCTTCGGCGTGAAACCGATGCAGGCGATCGACATCGAGCGCGAGGTCGCGCAGCAGCAGCTTGACGGCGACCGGCCGCCCCAGCTTGCTGTCGCGCGCCAGGTAGACTTCGCCCATGCCGCCGGCGCCAAGCCGGGATTCGATCGTGTAGCTGCCGGCGATACTCCCGGCGAGATCCGGCAGCGCCGCGGCGGGCTGCAGCCGCGGCGGCGTTTCGAGGAAGGCGGCCGTTTCCAGGTGCGCGGCGAGCAGGGTCGCCACTTCCTGGCGGACGGCCGGGTTGCCGGCACAGGCACCGGCGACGTAGGCCGCGCGCTCCTCGGCGGGCCGCTCCAGTGCCGCGCTGAACGCCGCCGTCACGAGTTTCCACTGTTCGGCCGAGATCGTCATCCGGCCCGCAGCTCGCGATACAGCCACGCCTTGGCGACCGACCAGTCCCGCTTGACGGTCCCGCTCGAGACTTCGAGCGCCGCCGCCGTCTCGTCGATCGTCATGCCGGCAAAGTAGCGGAACTCGACGACTTTCGCCTGCTGGGCGTCGAGCGCCGAAAGCCGCCCGAGCGCCTCGTCGAGCGCGACGACGTCGACCTCCGGCTCGGGGGCCGGAACATCGCCGTCGAGCGCGGTGACCACCGCGCCGTCGCCGCGCTTGGCCCGCGCCTGTCCTCGCGCATGGTCCACGAGGATCCGCCGCATCGTGGTCGCGGCCATCGCGAAAAAGTGCGCCCGGTCGCGCCACTGAATCCGGTCGACATCGACCAGACGAAGATAGGCCTCGTGGACCAGCGCCGTCGTCTGAAGGGTGTGCCCGGGGCGCTCGCCGCGCATGTAGTGATGGGCCAGACGGTGAAGTTCGTCGTAGATGAGCGACACCAGCAGGTCCCGGTCGCCGGCATCACGATCGGCCCACCCCGCCAGCAGCTCAGAGATCTCGCCGCGCGAGGGGTGGTTGGAAGAAGGCTCGGGCATCGGATCCCGGCAATTTTATCGCAGGCCCGGGCATCGGCGCAGGCCCGTGGGTTCGAGAGGGCTACCCTGCCGTCGGCGTCAGGATCGTCGCATCGTCTTTCAGTGCCCCCGGGCTCGAATAGAGATAGGTCGACGGCGACAGGACGATCTGGTCGATCGCCAGGCCGTCTTCACGGACCTGAATACGGAGTGTCTGAGTGCCAGGCGCGGCAAAGTAGACGGCCGGGCCGAGGACACCGGCGCCGTAGCCGGTATCCTGCCACCCCCAGCCGGACTCGCCGCAGTGCGAGCAGTCCTCGAGGTTCACGACCAGGCTGCCGGTGGTGCCGATGCGCGCGAGCGGCGCCCCGCCGGCATCGACGCTTCCCGAAAACTGCGCGTGGACGGAGTCGTTGGCCCAGTTGTCTCCCTCGGCCCGGCCGCGCAGCCACAGTCGGTACGGCGTACCCGCCTCGGCGGTGAACGTCACCTCGAAATAGTCGACGGGAGCGGACAGCGCCGTCGTCACCTTGGCGGCGGACCGATCCGGAGTCCGGAGGCTTGTGCCACCGGCAGCGGTCGCGTCGGCCGTCAGCTCCCAGGCGCCCGAGCGCACGGTTGCGGTGGCGGCGCGAATGACGACATCGCTCCCTGTCGCCGGCGGCGGCGGCACGCTGCCGGCGGTGTCTGGAAAAATGGTGGCGTCGTTCTTGAGCGCGCCCGGCGGGGCGGACAGGAACTTGGCCGGCGACAGCAGGATCTGATCGACGGACGCCCCGTCCTCCCGGCGCTGGACGCGAATCGTCTGGGGGCCGGTGGCGGCAAAGTAGATCGCCGGACCGAGCACGGCGCTGCCATAGCCGTTGTCCTGCCATCCCCAGCCCGACACCCCGGCGCTCTTCGCTTCCTCGAGATTCACCTCGGCGCTGCTGGTCGTGCCAATCCGCCAGGCGGGCGCGCCAGCGGCATCCGTGGACTGTGAGAACTGGACGTGCACCGAATCGTTGCTCCAGGCATCGCCCTGCGCCCGCAGACGAAGCCACAGCCGGTACGGCGTTCCCGCTTCCGCCGTGAACGTCATCTCGAAGTAGTCGGCCGGGCTGCTGAGAGCGGTACTGACCTTGGCCTGACCGCTGTCGGGAATGGCCACCCGGGCGCTGCCGGCGGCGGAGGCATCGCTGAGCACGCGCCACTGCCCGCGCACGACCGGCGCGTTGGCGGCATACAGCACCACGTCGCCGGGACCCGGTTGGGCGGTCGGCGGCGGCGGCGGCGCGAGGCCTGCGGTCGTGAAGGAGTGCGTCGGTCCCGCCGCAGCCATCGACGCCATCGTCTTCGACACGATGCGCCAGAAGTATGTCGTCCCGGGCTCCAGCCCGGAAACCGTGAAGCGCTGGAACGTCCCGCTGTTCTTGCTGGGTCCCAGCGGCAAGTCGGAGGCGACGAGCGGCGGATCGGGCGCGGTACCGAAGTAGACGTCGTATTTGTGGGCCCAGAGGCCGCCGTTCCACCGCAGGCTCACCGAACCGCCATCGACATCGGCGGCCAGGTCCGCCGGCGCGACCGGCATCGGCGGGTCCGGTGGCGCCGGCACGAACGGCTCGGTCTCGACGTGGCCGGTCAGGTTGTGCCATTTCCGGTCGAACTGGTCGCCGAAGTACTGGAAGAACGCCGGCTTGGCGGTGAAGTAGTTGTGCTCTTCCTGCCGATCCGAGGAGGGGGACGTCCAGTTCGACGAGCCGAAGATCGTCAGACCCTGGCCGCGCAGGATCACGGACTTCTGGTGCGTCAGCCCGGCGTGGGCGCGCTGCCGCACCGCGACGCCGGCGGCGTACATCCGGTCGATGTTGTACGAGTGCCAGTAGCGCACCGGGTCGCGGTACTGTTCCGGTTCGGTGATGAGCCGCACCGGCACGCCGCGCTGCACCGCGCGAATCATCGCGTCGGCGTGGGCGGGGTCGGTGACGCGGTACATGATCACGTCGATACCCTGCGGTTCGGCGTCGTAGCGCTGCACGGCGCGGGTGCGGAAGCTCTCCGCTGGCGAGAAGTTGACTTCCGGATCGATCGGAAACCGGTCGTACCGAACGAACCAGGCTGCCGGCGACGTTGGCGTAGTTGGCAAAACCGCTCGTGCTCGTCCACAGGTCGTCGTATTTCGTCATGAAGCTGCCGACGACGGCGGCATCGCCGGTGAAGACGATGACTTCATCGGTGTAGTTGTCATACGGGACCACGGGAGCGAAGGCATCGGCGCTGTAGTTCGCGGCGCTGAACTCGACGACGTTCTGGCCGCTGAAGATCATCGCCTTCCAGTGAAGGATGCCGGAGGCGGTGCGCTGGCGCATCGGGATGCCGGCCTGCTGGAGTTCGGCGAGACGCTCGGCGTTGAGCGGGTTGGGGCCGTTGGCCCTGGGGTCGACGAGGACGCGGATCGGGACGCCCTGCTGAGCCTTCCGCGCCAGCTCGGCCGTGTAGCGGGCGTCCTCCATGAACCAGAACGCGACGTCGATGCCGACCGTTTCGTCACGGATGAGCTGGAGCAACGGCGCCCGGCAGTCTTCGAAGGCCGGGTCGCAGAGGACGTCGGCCGCCTCGGTACGAACGGCGGACGCCCCGATCATGACTCCGGTGACCAGAAGTACCGAAGACAGCTCCCCCGGGGCGGCCTGCCGACCGAGCAATCAGGCGGCGCACGGCCATGCGTAATTTCGACATGGCTGGTTAGACAGCAACCCGCGTACCGACACCGAATCGGATAATTTGAATACAAACTAATTTGTATGCAACGCCGCGGCGCCGCGGCGGACGCCGGCCCGGTCACAGCCCGAAGCAGAGGATGTTCGGCCCGGCCGCGACCGCGACATACTGGCGGCCGTCGAACGTGAACGTCATCGGCGACGCTTTCATCCGCGCGTTGGTCGGAAACTGCCACAGCGTCTTGCCGGTGCGCTGGTCGGCGGCGGTGAAGCCGCCGTTCGGCTGGCCGTAGAACAGCAGCCCGGTCGCCGTCGCCAGAACGCCGCTCCATGTCTTGGCGCGGGCGGCGCCGGGCTGGGGGACTTCCCACACGATCTCCCCGGTCTCGATGTTCACCGCCCGGAGGAAACGCTGGCCGGTCTGATCGGGATAGCCGGTCGGCAGGTCGGTGCACTCTTCCAGGGCGAGGAAATAGTAGAGGCCGGTCTCGGGGGAGAACGCCGTCGCCGACCAGTTGGCGGCATCGGTCGGGCAGCCGCGCGGATCGACCACCACCGGCCGGCCGTCGGCGCCAATCCCGGAGGCCCAGTCGACGCGGCGCAGGAACGGCCTGGCCAGCAGGACGTCGCCGTTGGTCCGGTCGAGGACGTAGAAGAAGCCGTTGCGATCGGCGTGCAGCAGCAGCTTCGCCGGCCGGCCGCGGTAGACGCGGTCGACCAGAACATTCGGCTCGGTCGCGTCGCGGTCGTTCACGTCGTGCGGCGTGAACTGGTAATACCACTTCAGCGCGCCGTTGGTCGCGTCGAGCGCGAGCACGCAGTTGGTATAGAGGTTGTCGCCAGGGCGGTCGCGGTCGTCACCGCCCGGCCACGGGTTGCCGGTCGCCCAGTAGAGCGTATCGGATGAGGCGTCGTACGATCCGGTCAGCCACGTCGACCCGCCCCCTCTGATCGGCTCGGCTCCCTGCCAGGTGTCGATCCCCGGCTCGCCGCGGCGTGGCACGGTCCAGTGCCGCCACACGAGCTTGCCGGTCCCGGCCTCGAACGCGGCCACGAAGCCGCGGATGCCGGCGTCGGCCCCCGAGACCCCGGCGACGACCGTGTGGTGGACGATGAGCGGCGCAATCGTGCCGCCGTACTGATGCTGTTCCCCGGCGCCGTCCTCCGGCGCCATCGCCGTTTCCCAGCGCAGCGCACCGGTGGCGCGATCGAGCGCGATCAGATGGGCGTTGTCGGTGACGTAGAACACCTGATCGTCGAGCAGGGCGACGCCGCGATTCGTGCCGAGCCGCGCGTCCCCCACCAGCCCCGGGCTCGGCGGCCGCGAGTAGCGCCACAGCGCCGCGCCGCTCAGGACGTCGAGCGCGACGACCTGGTTCGGGCCCGTGACATAGAGCACGCCGTCGGCGGCGAGCGGCGTGACCTCGAGGCCCGAGTAGGGCATCGGGAAGACCCACTTCAACTTGAGCGCGGCGACGTTGGTGGCGGTGATTCCGGACAGCGGGCTGTAGCGGTTGGCGGAGTCGCTGCCGTTGTAGCTGCGCCAGTCGCCCGGGCGCGGCGGGCCCCACGCCGCGGCGCGCGCCGGCGCCGCCGGCGGCGGGATGATCGTCTCGACATTGAGGCGGCGCAGATAGCGCGCCAGCGCCAGCAGCTCGTCGGCCGGCAGGTCGGCGAACCCGGGCATGCCGGCGCCGGGGTTGCCGCGCTCGAGAAAGGCCCGCAGCGCCTCGACGCTCTGGACGGCGACCCGCGGATTCATCGCCAGGCCCGGCCCCTTGGCGGTGCCTCGTCCATCCTCACCGTGACAGGGGGCGCAGCGGCTGGCGAACGGCTGCTGCGCCAGCGCCGGCGATGCGAACGCCGCCAGCAGAAGAAGAATGAGCACCATGGCGGAACACGATATCCCGCGCCCGCCGCGGCCGCAACGGTGGCGATTCAGTCGTCCGTCCGGCCGCCGTCGAAGGCGGCCGCGGCCGTGGCCGGTTCGACGATCGTGCGCGCCAGCGCGATCGCCGCCGCCAGTGCCATCGTCAGCGTCGCCGCGAGCGGCCGGGTCGAGGCCAGCAGGCCGCCCGCCACCACGAGCACCGCGGCGATCGCCAGATCCACGGCGCGGGTCGCTGCCTCGAGCCGCGACCGTTCCGCCGGCAGTGCGCCCGGATTTGCCCACCCCGTGAACAGCAGGTGGCCGCGGACCACGCCGTTGATCGTGCCGGCCAGTCCCGTCACGATGAAAGCGGCGCTCGCGGCGGCGTGCGGCCACGCCCCGTGGGTCCATTCCTTGATCTGCCAGGCGAGCGCCGCGGCCACGGCGTACAGCGCGATCACCACCAGCTGATGCGCCCGCCACCACGCCGCCGCCCGGTTGCCGGCGGGCGGCAGCGGGCCGGGATGCGCCAGGGCCAGCGCCAGTTCCACGGCGCTCGGCCAGCGTTCGGCGGCGCGCTTTCTGAGGCATCGTTCGACCGCCGCCGCGAGCTGCGGCGGGACGTCCGGCCGCAGGCGGTGGAGGGGCGTCGGCTCCGCTTCGAGCACCCGCGCCGCCATCGCCAGGGGATCGCGGGCAGCGAACGGATGCACGCCGCAGGCATATTCGTAGAGGAGCACGCCCAGCGCGAAGATGTCGCTCCTGAAATCGGCGGGCTCGCCGCGAAGCTGCTCGGGCGCCATGTAGCCGGGCGTTCCCACCACCGCGCCGGGCTCGGTCAGCCGCGGCGCGGGCTCACGATCGCCGAAGGGCCCGGCCGCCGGCGCCGTGGCGATGCCGAAATCGAGAATCTTCAGACGTCCGGCGCCGCTTCGCATGACGTTTTCCGGCTTGAGGTCGCGATGCGTGACGCCTCGCCCGTGGGCGCAGGCGAGCGCGGCGGCCAGCTCGTGCGCCGCCGTCACCAGGTCGTGCGGAGAACGGCGGCCGCGGTGCGCGATCTCTTCACGCAGCGTCTGTCCTTCGATGTACTCGGTCGCGATGAACAGCCCGCGGTCGGTCTCTTCGAGCGCGTAGACGGTGCAGATGCCCGGATGCGCCAGGGCGGCGGCGGCGCGCGCCTCCCGCCGGAGGCGCTCGCGCTGGCCGGGGTCGCCGGCCAGCCGCGAGGGCAGCGCCTTCAAGGCGACGCGGCGGCCAAGGCGCGCGTCCGCCGCCAGATAGACGCATCCCATGCCGCCGCGGCCGATCTCGCCGAGGATGGTGTAGGGGCCGAGCGTCTCCCCCGGCTGCAGCGCGCCGGGCCCGGCCGGGTCGGCGGCGGCGCCGAGCGGCGTCGCGAGAAACTGCCCGGCACGGCGATGGTGATCGAGCAGCGACGCCACTTCGCCGCCAAGGGCGGGCGCATCGGCGGCGGCGCGCGCCAGCCAGCCCTCGACCGCGGCCGGGTCCTGCAGCAGCGCCTCCTCGAAGAGCGCGCGGACGCGCCGCCATTCCTGCGGGGTCACGACGAGATCATCCGCCACCGCCGTCAAGCGCGCGGAACAGCCACGCGCGCGCCAGGGCCCAGCGTCGTTTCAGGGTCGCCGGCGACATCTCGAGGGCCGCGGCCGCCTCCTCGATGCCCAGTCCGAGGAAGTAGCGCAGTTCGATGATCCGGGCCTGCTCGGGATCGAGCTGCTCGAGCCGCACCAGGGCCTCGTCGAGGGCCGGCAGCATCGCCTCTTCCCGATCGGCCGGCGCTGCGGCGTCCTCCAGCGTGACCCGCTCGAGCCCCGCCCAGCGTTTCCGGGCGCCCCGCGCCCGGGCGCGATCGACGAGAATCTGCCGCATCGAGCGCGCCGCGATCCCGACAAAGTGCCGCTCGTCCATCCACGGCTGCCTCGCCCCGGCCAGGCGCAGGTACGCCTCATGAACGAGCGCCGTCGGCTGGAGCGTCTGTCCCGGCCGCTCGCGGCGCATCAGCGCTGCGGCGATCCGGCGAAGCTCGTCGTACACCTCCGGCGCCAGAGCGTCGGCGCCGAGCGGGTCAGGTGGCGGCGGCGTGTGCATCTTTTTTCGTCGGCGGCGCGCTCGCGGCTCCCGGTGAGCCGAATCCCGGGCCCTCTACGCAGTGACCAGGTGGAGGAACCACGCATGTCACACACAGCCGCCCACCCCGGCGTTCACACCCGGGACCATCGCAGCCTGCTGGCCGACGTCGAACGGCGAATGCTCATCCGGATCGCGGTCCGATTGCCCGCCTGGGTGACCTCGGACCGCCTGTCGGCGCTCGCCCTGGCCTCGATGGCCGCGGCAGGCGCGGCGTTCGCCGCGCTGCCGGCGACAAAATGGGCCGCCGCGGCAGTGATCGCGGCGCTTGCGGCCAACTGGTTCGGAGACAGCCTCGACGGCACGGTGGCCCGGGTGCGCCGCCAGGAACGGCCGCGGTACGGATATTACCTTGATCACGTCATCGATCTGGCCGGTACCAGCCTGCTGTTCGCCGGGATGGCCTGTTCCGGAGTGATGACGCCAACGATCGCGCTGGCGCTCCTCGCGGCTTATCTGCTCGTCACGTCGCAGGCGTTCCTGGCCACGCACGCCAAGGCCGTCTTCCAGATGTCGTTCTGGGGCGTCGGCCCCACCGAGCTGCGCCTGATTCTGGCCGCTGGCGCACTGAAGCTGCTCGACACACCGTGGATGTCGGCCGGGCCTCTGGGCCTCGTCCGCATCTTTGACGTCGGCGGGCTGATCGGGACCGTCGGACTGGCGGCGGTCTTCACGCTGTCGGCCATTCGCAACGCCGGCGAGCTCTCGGCCGCGGAGCCGCTGGCGCGGCGCCCGGCCGGCGGGGACGCGCTGTGACGTCCCACGCCTGTCGGCTCGCCGCCGGCCTGCTGACGGGACTTCTGCTCGCGCCGCACCTCGTGTCGGCAGCCGGACCACCGCCCGACGCCGTCGCGGCGTGGGCGCGTCACGAGGCGGCCGCCGCGGCGCGCCTCGATGGCGCGGCCGCCACCACCGCTGGCGTGGACAACCCGGAGGGTGACGCGATCCCGGTCCCCGGAGGCATCGTCCATGTCTGGCGCGGCTCGGTGCTCGTCCGGGGCGTCTCGCTGGACACCGTGCTGGATGTGCTGATGCACCCCGGGACTCCGCCGCCGCAGGAGGACGTCCTGGAATCACGGGTCCTGGCGCGGTCGGGAACCTCGCTGCAGGTATACATCAAGCTCGAACGCCGGAGTATCGTCACCGTCCGCTATGAGACCGAGCACGATGTCCTCTTCCGCCGCGACTCGCCCGTCCTCGCGACCTCCCGCAGCCGGGCCCGCCGCATTTCGGAGATTGGCGGCGGCGATCATGGGTTCCTGTGGCGACTGAGCTCGTTCTGGCGCTACCGGCAGCTCGCCGGCGACGTCCTCATCGACGTGGAGTCGCTTTCCCTCAGCCGGGACATCCCGTTCCTGGTCCGTCCGATCGCGGCGCCACTCATCGGCCGAATCGGCCGCGAGTCGATGGGCCGGACACTGACGGCCGTGAAGAACTACATCGAGGGTCGGGCCGGCTCGGGGGGCGCCACGCCGGCCGCATCCCGACGTCAGGGACGGGCCGGCGCCGGCTCCTGCTGCGTCAGGCAGTGCAGCGTGCCGAGGCCCCAGACCAGATCGACTGCGTGGATCCCGACGACCACCCGCGAGGGCAGCACCCTCGCCAGCGTCTCGAGCGCGACGCGGTCGTTCGGATCGTTGAACGTCGGCACGATCACGACGCCATTGGCGATGTAGAAATTGGCGTAGCTCGCCGGCAGCCGCTCGCCGTTCATCAGCACCGGCCGCGGGAACGGCAGCGTCACGACCTCGAGCGGACCGCCGCCCGGCGACGCGAGCTGCAGGCGGCGGAGGTTGTCCATCGACCGCGCGTGGTTGTCATCCGCCGGATCCTCTTCGACGGCGAGAACGACGACGCTGTCGGAGACGAAGCGGGCGACGTCGTCGACGTGGCCGTGGGTGTCGTCGCCGACGCAGCCCTCGCCAAGCCAGATGGTCCTGGTGGCGCCCAGCCAGCCCGCGAAGATCGCCTCGTACTGCGCCCGCGTGACGCCCGGATTGCGCACCTGGACGTCGCTCAGCAGCCATTCCTCCGTGACGAGGATCGTCCCTTGTCCGTTGACCTCGATGCCGCCCCCCTCGAGCACGATCCGCTCACCGCCCGGAAGGCGCGGTTCGTGCCGCGGCAGACCGCTGATCGCGGCGATCTCGCCGCCGAGGCGCACATCCTCCTGGAAGTTGTCGTACTTCGCCCAGCCGTTGAACGCCCACGACAGCAGCTCGACCCGGCCGGCGGCGTTCAGCACGCCGGTCGGCGCCGAATCGCGCAGCCAGACGCGGTCGCTCGGCACGAGATGGAGCCGCACCCGGTCGTGCCGGACGGCGTGCGCCTCCAGCGTCCGTGCCGCGGCGGCGCGTACCTCCTCGGAATGACAGAGAATCTCCACCGCCTCGAAGCCGGCGAGGACGCGGACGATCTCGGCGTAAACCCAGGGAATCGGCCCGAGCTTGCCGGGCCAGTCCGGCTCATGATGCGGCCAGCTGATCCAGGTGGCGCGGTGCGGCGCCCACTCGGCCGGCATGCGCAGCCCTGCGGCGGTCACGCGCCGAGATACCTGCTGAGGATCGGGCCGTAGGCGTCGATGCGCCGGTCCCTGAGGAACGGCCAGTTGCGGCGCACGGTCTCGATCAGCCCCGGATCGCACTGCGCGATCAGGACCTCCTCCTGCTCTCCCGCCTCGGCGACGTAGCGCCCGAACGGGTCGGCAATGAACGAGTGCCCGAAGAACGTGATGCCGTTCGTGCCCGGTTCATCCTCGTGTCCGATCCGGTTCGGCGAGGCGACGTAGACGCCGTTGGCAATCGCGTGCGAGCGCTGCATCGTCCGCCACGCCTCGACCTGGGCGCGGCCCCATTCGTCCTTCTCGGCCGGATGCCAGCCGATGGCGGTCGGGTAGAACAGGACCTCGGCGCCGAGCAGACTCGTGATCCGCGCCGCCTCCGGGTACCACTGGTCCCAGCAGACCAGGACGCCAATCGTCGCGTAGCGCGTCTTCCAGACCTTGAAGCCGGACGCCGCGCGCACGGCGCCCGAGGTTTCCGCCGGCGACGGTCCACCCGCCGGGTCCACCGCTTCGCCGGGCGTGAAATAGTACTTCTCGTTGAAGAGCGGGTCGTCCGGAATGTGCATTTTGCGGTAGACGCCGAGGAGCGACCCGTCGGCGTCGATGACGGCGGCGGTGTTGCGGTAGAGGCCCGGCCCCTGCCGCTCGAAGATCGGGACGATCAGGACGACGGCGAGCTCCCGGGCGAGGGCCTGCATCCGATCGGTGGTCGGGCCGGGTATCGGCTCGGCGAGATCGAACCGCTCGCACTGCTGCGACTTGCAGAAGTAGAGCGAGTTGAAGAGCTCCTTCAGGCAGATGATCTGGGCGCCGCGGCGGGCGGCGGCGCGGACCAGGCGCTCGGCGCGATCGACGTTCGCCGCGGCGTCGGCGGCGGCGTGATCCTGGACAATCCCGATCGTGAACGGCGTCCGGCCGGCGGTATGATTCGACACCCTTTGATTATGCGTCACCGGCCCGGCGCCGGCCACCGCTTGTCCGGCGCCCCGACCATTGGCTCGGCTGATCGGAAATAACCCTTGATTCGATAGGGACGGACATTATCTGATGAGCGCATGCAGACACGGCACGGACGTCGTCGACTCGTCGCGGGGCTGGCGGCGGCCCTCGCGGGCATCTCGTTGGTAACGTTCGCGCGGGCGCAGGCGCCGCCGCGGCCGCCGCAGGAGACCGGCGGCCTGCTGGTCTATATCGGCACCTACACCGGGGCGAAGAGCAAAGGGATCTATGTCTCCAGGCTCGATCCGGTGTCGGGCGCGCTCAGCGCCCCGGAGCTGGCGGCGGAAACGCCGGGGCCCAGCTTCCTCGCGGTGCACCCGACCGGGTCCTTCCTGTACGCGGTCAACGAAGTCAGCACGTTCGACGGCAAGCCGACCGGATCGGTGAGCGCGTTTGCCATCGACCGCGCCACCGGCCGGCTGACGCCGCTCAATCAGCAGTCGTCTGGCGGGGCAGGCCCGGCCCACCTGGTCGTCGACCACGCCGGGCGCAATGTCCTGGTCGCCAACTACGGCGGCGGCAGCGTCTCGGTCCTGCCGATCGACGCCGGGGGACGGCTGCAGGCGGCGACGGCATTCGTCCAGCACACCGGCTCGAGCGTCAACCCGCAGCGCCAGAAGGAGCCGCACGCGCACGCGATCGTCGTCGGCGCCGGCGATCGGTTCGCCTACGTTCCGGACCTCGGGCTCGACAAGATCATGATTTATCGGTTCGCGCCGGACCGGGGAACGCTGGCGCCGAACGACCCGCCGTTTGCCGCGGTCGCGCCCGGCTCAGGGCCGCGGCACATCGCGATGCATCCCAACGGGGGCTACGCGTACGTGATCAACGAGATGCTGTGCACCATCACGGCGTTCAGGCGCGACGCCGCGCGCGGCGGCCTCACCGAGATCGAGACCCGCTCGTCGCTGCCCCCCGGCCAGGACGTGGCGGCGGGCTACAGCACGGCGGAGATCATCGTCCATCCGTCAGGCCGGTTCGTCTACGGATCGAACCGCGGCCACAACAGCCTGTCGGTCTTCGCCGTCGACGACAAGACCGGCAAGCTGACCTTCGTCGAGAACCAGCCGACCCAGGGGCGGACGCCCCGCGGCTTCAACCTCGACCCGTCCGGCGCGTTCCTGGTCGTCGGCAATCAGCAGTCGGATTCCGTCGTCGCGTTCCGCATCGACCGGGCCTCGGGCCGCCTCACTCCGGCCGGGCCGCCGATCGAGGTTGGCGCCCCGGCGAGCATCGAGTTCGTGCGCTCCCGGTAGCCGGCGGCCGGCCGGCGGTGTGCGGCTCCGGTGCGCGCACGCGCACGCATCCGCACGCGTGCGGCCGGCGTCGATCGGTCTGAGCGCGCGGTTTCCCGCGGCCACCCGTACCCCGATTCGGGCAAGGCGGCGCGTTTTGCCTGTGAAAAGACTCCGCAGTCGTAAAGAGTCGTCCCGGCGGGCGTCGCTCGATGCATAGGCGTCGGCGCGGCACGGATTTAGGATGGTGTTCCCCGGCACCATGCGCTTCCTGTCCTGTTGCTCGTTGATCGCTACCGCCCTGATCGGCACCCCCGGCGTCGGCTCGGCCGCCGAGACCGTCTCGCGGGTGGTGACCGTCGAAGCCACGTTCAGCAGCCGCACCTCGCTGCACGTGTCGGCGGATTTGCTCGAGTTCGACGTCGCCTCGCCGGGCCGGCCGGCCACCGCCGCCATCGAGTTTTCGGCGGGTGCCCGGACGCGGCCGGACGCGGAGGTGGTGCTGTCGGTGGAACCGCTGCGCGGCATGGACGGTCCGGGCGGCGCGGCTGACGTCGAGTCGCCTGTCAGCTTTGCCGGCGAAGGCGGCGGGACGATGAGCGGGACCCTGGCGAGCTCCGGCGCCGCGGTGGCGGGGCGCTGGATCGGCAGCGGCCTGCGGCGCGGCCGCCTCGTCTTCGCCCTCCGTAGCGGAGCCGCCGGCACCTACACCCTGCCGGTGCGCTTCGTCCTCAGCGCGCCGTAGCTCCCGTCTCGCCGCCGGCCCGCATCACCCACAATTTTTCGCCGCGCCGCTCTTCGAGCGCGGCGGCGGTCCGCGCGGCCGCGGCCCGTGTCGCGTAGGGGCCGACACGGACCCGATACGGCGCATCGGGGTCGGCCGCCACCGGCGGGACCAGGTACGCCGGCATACCGGACGCCTGCAGGTCGCGAACGATGTCTTTGGCCCGGAGCGGGTCGTTCAGGGCGGCAATCTGAATCGCAAAGCTGCCGGCGGCTGTCCCCGCGCGATCGGCGCCGACGGCGGCGGCCGCGGCGCGGTCCGCGGCCGGCCTGGCGCCGCCGGGACGCGGTGCCGCCGCGATCGTCGCGGTGCTCCGCGCGCCGCTCTTCGGCGCCGCGGCCGGCGGCAGGGCGCCGCTGCGGGGCGGGAAGACCTTCCGGATCTCCGGACGCTTCTCGATCGAGACGACGAACGAGACGTCGGCGGTCAGGGCGCCGCGTGACAGCGTGACCGGCACCTCCGCGTCGCCGGCAATCATCGCGCCGTCCTGCAGCGACTCGATCAGCAGTTTGACGAGATGCGGCCCGCTGCGGACCGAGTCGAACTGATAGCGGCCCCTGCGGGCCTGTTCGGAACGCGCGCCCCCGTCGAGGACGATCACCGCGCCGTCGAGCGCCTCCTCGCCGGGGTCCGCCCTGCCGTTGCCGTTGGCATCGCGGATGACCCGGCCGCGGATGGCGCCGAGCGGCACGAGACCGAACGCCACCCGTTTCGCGTCGCCGCGTTCGAGCTCCACCTGGACTTCGGCAACCAGTGGCGGATCGAAATCAATCGGCAGCGCGCCGGTGTCGAGTCCGACGTCGCGGCTGCCCGTGGGCACGTTGACGAAGGAGAACTGGCCGTCGCGCCCGGTCGTCGAATGGCCCGGTCCAAGGCGGAGCGGAATCCCCTCGAGCGGGTCCTCGCCGGGATCCTGGCGGCCGTTGCCGTCCCAGTCGGCGAACACCAGGCCGCTGATCGTGCCGGTGCCGCGCCGCGCCGATGTTTCGCTGCCGGCGGCGCTGTCCGGCAGGTGGACCGACCCGGTGGGGATGGTGCGGGTGACGCGGAGCATCGACCGGGTTACCCAGGTGGTGCCATCGAACGCCGCCGTCGGCGCCCGATCGAGATTGACGTTGAACGCAATGGTCGTGAGACGGGACATCTGACCGTTGAGTCCGAGACCGATCGTCTCGCGCGGCACCCAGTTGCGCACCAGCAGGTCCATGTTGCGGGCGGCGTTGCCCTCGGCGCGCAGCCACAGATCGCGCTTCGGGAGGCGGAGCTGAGCCCCTCCGCCGGCCTGCCAGTAGTTGCTCCCGCCGCCGGGCCCGAACGCCGTCCGGGTCAGCATGGTCGTTCCGAAAATCTGCGAGCCGTGCGGCAGATTGGCGAAGAGCTGCGCCGACAGGTCGCGCTGATCGTAGGAGCCGCTCAGGTTCAGGTGCTCGACGTTCGCCCGGGCCGAATAACGCACGAAGGCGGTGGTCTGCCGGACCGCTCCCTGCCATTCGGCGGACCACGACCCGGTATCGCTGTCGGAGGCAAAGCCCGGCCCCAGGGGCTTCGACTGCCGGTCGCCCCGCTCCCCCCGGAAGGTGACGCCCGAACGCGGCGTGACCTGCAGACGAACGCCGCCGAACTCGCGGCTGCCGGCGCCCTGCGCGGTCGGCCGCGACGAGGCCGCGGACGCCTCGGGCTTCAGGTTGACGCGAAAGTTCTCCCATCCGGCCGAGACGCGCACCCGCGGCACGAGGTCGTAGTCGCCGGCGGCGAAGAGGCCCTGGCGATCCTGCAGCGGGTTGTTGAGGGCCGGGAAGTCCCCGGGGGAAAATCGCGAGGCGTTGACCTGCACCCAGCCGCGCGAGTGCAGCCAGTTGAGGCCACCCAGGTAGGAGCCGTCCCCCTCGCGGCGCTGCGAGCCGGTGCGGCGGTACGAGACCAGGCTGCCGTCAGCGACCAGCTGCAGCGTCGGCGTGAGCGAGTACCTTCGCTCCGGCGCCAATCTGGTCGCCGGCATCGATGGTGTAGCTGAACTCGCGCAGCGACGAGGTGCGGACGCGGGAGGCCCGCGCGCTCAGTTCGAGGGCGGGCCGGAAGCGGTGCGTGACGCGGCCGACCGCGAGCGACTGTCCAAGCCCCTGCGGGTCACTGCCGAAGATGTTGCGCCACGCCGTCGAGCGACCGGCGAGGAGCTGCAGGCTGCTGCGGGCGGTATGGCCCGAAACCGAGACGCCGTTGTAGGTGACCGCCGGGGCGAACAGATTGGAGAAGCGATAGTCGCCCATGCCCGGCAGAAAGTAGGCGTCCCCGGCTTCGAGGGTCCAGGCCGAGGCGCCATGTTTGATGTCGCGCAGGGCGCCGTAGATGCGGCCGGTGTGGAGCTGATCCCCGCGCCGGGCGCCGCGGATTTCCATCTGGAAGAGGCCGAAGCGCGACCCCGGCTGCAGCCACGAAATCCCGACGTCAGGCTCGCGCGCGGCCTGGCCGGCGAGCCGCTCCGGATCGCCCCGGAGATCCTGGACGGCGGTCGACACCTGGACCGAGCCCTGCTGGGCGGCCCCGGGCACGGCGGTCCAGGCCAGACCCGCGGCGGTCAGCCCGGCAAGGAGCACAGCACGGCCGGGCGGCGGCATCGGCTATTTCGGCACCTTGAACGTCGTCTCGCCGACGAGCAGTGCGGGAAGGCCGACGTCAATCCGCGCTTCGACCCGATACTCTCCCGGCGGCAGCGCGGGCTGCTTGCCGGGGTCGATTACGGCGACGGCGACTTCGCGCTCGCTCTCCGGCAGGAGCGGCACGTCGGGGATGGCCACCTCGCGCACCTTGGCGCCGGCCTCGTCGTAGACCACCAGGCTGCCCTTGGTGCGCACATGCCGGCGGCTCGTGTTCCTGACCGTCGCGATAATCTGGGTCTGCGGCCCGTTCGCGCGCGAACGGAGGTCGGTCAGGTCGGCGGCCATCGGCGCCTGCCCGATGTCGACGTAGATCAACGTCGCGATGCGGCTCTTGAAGGTCACTTCGCGGCCGCGACTGACCGGGTCGCCGCCGGCCGGGCCGAACTCGAACAGGATGCCGGTGCGGTAGCCGGCGGGCTCGATGCCGGCCGGCACCGTCAGGCTGAAGCGGACGGTCGCTTCCTTGCCCGGCTCGATCACCTGCTCCGGGGCCGAAATCCGCACCCAGTCGGTCGCGGAAAACGGCCCGTCGCTGACCGCCCCCTCGAACTGGGGCGCGCCGTCCTTCGACAGGTCCCAATCGGTGACGGTGGCGCGGACGCGCACGGCGTCCTTTCCGGCATTGACGAGGGTAATCGGCTGCGTCGAGGTGCTCCCGGGGCCGGCCGAGAGCTCGACCCGGAGCGGCGAGACTTCGACGGAAATCTGCGCCGCGGCGGGCGAGGCTGCCAGCAGCAGCGCCGCGATTACGGGGCAGAAAGCGTAAACAG
The DNA here is from genome assembly GCA_963750475.1 of uncultured Acidobacteriota bacterium. Classification (GTDB taxonomy): domain Bacteria; phylum Acidobacteriota; class Vicinamibacteria; order Vicinamibacterales; family 2-12-FULL-66-21; genus JALZOC01. The sequence goes on along the minus strand of CAVVQQ010000002.1, from coordinate 1,515,675 downwards.
GATGGTGTCGGTGTAGAGACCGGTGCTGTAGGTCCATGAATTTGCCAACCGAAATGTAATCGAGCCCGTCTGCGCTGGATTCGCGTTGCCCACCCCGGAGGCGACCCGTTGCGCAACCGTTTTGTTCAGTGTCCCGTTCTGGAACGGCGGGCGCCGGAGTCGCCACCCACGTCACATTGGAGATATCGACCGTTGCGGGGCCGGCAATCGAGATCCCCTCCGGCCAGGACCGTCAGCGACCACGGCCCGGTGTTCTGCTGGACGCGATAGGTGACCTGGACGGGGGCCGCGGCCACGACCGGCACGGCGTCCGGGTCGCTCGACGGGAACGTGATCACCGCCGGCGTGAGCGACAGCTGGATTTTCTGCGCCGCCGCGTCCTTCGTCAGGAACAGCGAGCCGGCCACGGCCAGCGCCGCGACGACCAGGGAGGCCGGCTTCATGCGGCGGTCAAGGTGAAGGTCATGGTGAGGGAATACGTCCCGGTCGCGTAGGTCCACAGGTTCTTGAAGAAAAAGCTCTGCGTGCCGACGCGCACGCCCGAGCCGGTCCAGGCCGCCACCGTCTGCGGCGTGGTGGTGCTCAACGTTCCGCCGTTGAAGCCCGCCCCGGCGGCCGTCCAGGTGATGTTCGCGGCCGGAATGGTGTTCAGGCCGGACCGCAGCTGGTCGGTCGCGAGCACGGTCAACGTGACGGCGCCGTTGATCGACGTGCGCGCCTTGGCGGTGACGGTGATGGGGCCCTGCGAGGCAGGAATGCTCGGGACCGAGTCCGGGCTGGCATCCGGGAAACTGACGGTTGCCGACGACATCGTGAGCCGGGCCAGGCCCGTGACCGAGCTGTTCAGGGTGGCGCTGGCCGTCTGCCCCGCGGCCGGCACGGAGCCGGCCGCCAGGGCCAGAGGCACGAGAAGCACGAGCAGGAAAGCCAATCGCATTGGACAGAGTGGGCCGAGCCACCGCTCGCGAGCGCCACCCCTCTTATCGGCTACGGGGCGGTCAGGGTGTAATTCTGCGTGACCGTGTAGGTGCCGGTCGCATACGCCCAGCTGTTGGCCAGTGCGTAGGTCTGGGACCCGGAGGGGCTGCCCGAGCCGGTCCACGAGCCGACCGTCTGCGCCGTGGTCTTGTTGCTGGTGCCCGCCTGCAGGCCGCTGCCGCTCGCGGTCCAGGTCAGGTTGCCGATGCCGATGACGTTGCTGCCGGAGGTCAGGTCACCGCTCGACAGGACCGTCAGCGTCACGTTCCCGGTGGCCGACGTCCGGGCCTTGACGTCGATGGTCACCGCCGTCGCGGTCATCGACGGGGTCACGTCGGGATCCGCGTCGGCAAAGCTCACCGCGGTCGCGCCCATCGTCAGCTTGGCCTTGGCGCTGACCGTGGCCGTCACGTTGATTGCCGCCGTGTTGGTCGCCTGTGCGAAGGCCGAGGAGGCCCCAAACAACACCAGCGCCGCAACTGCTCCGCTCAGGACTGCGTTCTTCATTACTTCCTCTGGTCGCCTCTTGGCCGCTTTATCGGACCGGACGGGCGACGACACGCTCTCGTTACCGCTGCTGCGTGGCCGAGAAGTCCTACGCAACTCAGTCAATAGAATGACTCTATATGACATTAACGACCTCAAGAGTAAACGCAAGCAGCTTGGCAGTCAAGCGAGATTTCAGCGGGTGTCTCAGAAACGTCCGCTTTGCGCGCAATAGTGTGCAGATACGGGCAGAAACGTGCAGCGGCAGGGTGTACCGTTCCGGGCGCGGGGACGGGCTGACGCCCTACTCCCAGCGAAAGATTCTGGCGGAGATTGCGGTGCAGGCGACGAAAACGAGCCCCAGCGCGGCAAGGTCGCCGGCGTGGCGGACCCAGCCGTCACCCTGCCAGATCCCGCGCAACAGCGAGACCGCGTAGGTCAGCGGCAGCCCGCGCGCGATCGTCTGGAGCACGGGCGGAAGTGCCGCGATCGGCGTGAACAGGCCCGACAGTCCGAGCATCGGATACAGGATCAGCGTACCGACCGGCTGGGCGAATCTGGCGGTCGGGACGACGCTGGCAATCACGAATCCCATCGAGATGATGCTGAGGACGCTCAGCAGGAGCGCGACGCCGAACGACGCGAGCGGCACCGCGGGATCAATCGGATAGAAGCGCCGCCCCGCCAGCGCCATGGCCGCCAGCGTCACGGCCGTGAACACGAGCTTCACCAGCACGTGGGCGCCGAGAATGGTATGCGGCCGCAGCGGCGTCGCGCGCAGCCGCTTCAGAATCCCCCCCTCCCGGTAGATCGCCACGATCGTCACGAGCGACAGCACGGCGCTGAGCGCCATGATCATGGCTGCCAGGATGGGCAGATCGACGGTCACCAGCCGCGGCGCGTCCCGCGTGCCGGCAGCGCCGGAGCGAAACAGCCTCCCGAGCACGACGAAGACCAGCACCGGGATGCCCACCGTGCCGATGAAGCCGAGCGGCTCGCGCACGAAAATCTTGATCTCGAGCCAGGTCAGTCGCCAGAAACCGCGCAGCATGCTCGCGCCTCAATCCCGAATCGAATGACCGGTCAGCGTCAGGAACACATCCTCGAGGGTCGACCGCTCGGTCCGGAAGTCGGTCACCCGCATCCGATGATCGGCGAGGCACTGGATGACGCGGCTGACGAGCTCACTCCCCGGTCCGCGAATAGTCCAGTAGCCGTCGCCGCCCGCTACCGATCCCACGCCAGGAATCTCACGCAGCCGCGCCTCCGCCAGCGGATCGTCGGTGGCCAGGACGACGGTCTGGTCAGGCGCGTGCCGGCGGACGAGCTCCGCCGGCGTGCCGATATCGATGATTCGCCCCTTGTCGATGATCGCGACGCGGTCGCACAGCCGTTCGGCCTCCTCCATGAGATGCGTGGTCAGGAACACCGTCTTGCCGCGCTCGCGAATGCGGCGCACCAGTTCCCAGATCGCCCGACGGGCCTGCGGATCGAGCCCGGTCGTGAGCTCGTCCAGAAACACCACTTCCGGATCGTTGATGAGCGCCAGGGCGATGAACAGCCGCTGCTTCTGTCCGCCCGAGAGCGTCATGAACCAGGCGTTGCGCTTCTCGGTGAGGCCAAGCTGCTCGAGCAGCCGGGCGGGGTCCACCGGCGTCCGGTAGAGCGAGGCCCACAGGCCGAGCGCCTCGCGCACGGTGATTCGCTTCTGCAGCTGTGCCTCCTGCAGCTGCACGCCGATGCGCTGCTGCAGCGCATAGGCATCCCGCGCCGGATCCAGCCCCAGCACCGTAATGGTGCCGCGGTCCGGACTCCGCAGCCCTTCCACGCACTCCATCGTCGTCGTCTTGCCGGCGCCGTTGGGGCCGATCAACCCGAAGATCTCGCCGCGCCGGACGTCGAACGACACCTCCTCCACCGCCACCGTCCGGCCGTAGGATTTCCGGATCCCGGCGACGTGGATGACGGGCTGTGCCGCCGCGCCCGCCTCGGTCGGCATCCTCACCGCGCCGGGAAGAACGGAAACAGCCGGCGGATCTCCTCGGCGTTCGGCCGGTGCCCGTATTCCGAGATCTCGAACGCTTCGGCATACTGCACGGCGTTGCCGCGGTCCGCTCCGTACAGTTCCCGCAGCTTGTCGCGGTACTGCGTCGCCGTGGACGCAAACCGCTTCCTGAAGCCTTCGCGCACCGCCGCTTTGCGTCGCGCCTTCCCGGCTTCGTCCGCCGGCACGAGCTGGGGGCCGCCGTTGGCGCCGCCCTCATAGAATTGCGATGGCAGCGCCTCGACCACGGCCAGCTTCTTCTCGATCACGTCGTCGATCCCGACGACGATATCGGCCTGGAAAGGATAGGGCCTGGTGAAGTCGTCTTCATATGAAAGGAAGACGGGATTCTTCTCGAGGTGAGGCGTGTCGGGGCAGAAGAACGGCACCGTCACCATATAGGAGGCGTCCTGAATCAGCTGGCCGACCGTCCGGTGGTCGGGATGGTAGTCGTTCGGACGGTGCCCCAGCACGATGTCGGCCTTCCATTCGCGAATCAGCCTCGTCACGGTGCGGCGGTTCTCGAGTGTCGGCTGCACTTCCCCGTCGTGGATGTCGAGCACCTGCGTCGTAATGCCGAGCAGCCGTGCCGTCTCCTCGACCTCGGCGGTCCGCCGCCGGGCGAGGGGTCCGCCCGCCTCGCGCCAGTGACCGATGTCACCGTTGGTGACGGACACGAATTTCACCTGGTGGCCGAGCGCCGCCCACTTCGCGGCGACGCCGGCGAGCCGCAGTTCGTTGTCGTCGGGGTGCGCGCCAAAGGCGATGATGCGCAGCGGCCGATCCTGGGCGGCGGCGTCCGTCGCCGCAGCGGCGACGCCGAGCAGCGCTGCCGCGATGACTATCCTGAATTTTCTCATTCGTCTCTCCTCGAGGGGGCGTCCGGCCGCGTCGCCGGACGTCATTCGGCCAAGCCTACTGCGGCGGCTTGCTCCGCGGCCAGCGATTCCGGAGCGCCGCCGGTCCGCCGGGGGTCGACAGCGGCGGGCGCCGGTCCTATAATCCGCGCATCATGCAGAGCAGCCGACGGACGTTCCTGACCACGCTGGCCGCGGCGTCCGCCGCCCCGTCGCTCCTGCGGGCCCGCCGCCGGCCGCGGTATCCGATTGCCTTCTCGACGCTCGGCTGTCCGGCGTGGAGCTGGGCGACGATCCTCGAACAAGCCGACCGCCTCGGCTACGCCGCGATCGAGCTGCGCGGGGTCGCCGGCGAGATGGACCTCACCAGGGTCCCCGAGCTCTCGGGCACACGGCTGGCCGTCACCGCGCAAGGATCTCGCCGCGCTCGGCATCGTCATCTCGGATCTCGGCGCGTCGGCGACGATGCACGAGACCGGTGCGGCGCGCGAGCAGGCGCTGGACGAGGGGCGGCGGTTCATCGACCTCGCCCACGCGATGGCGGTCCCGTACGTGCGCATGTTCGGCGACAAGATCCCGCCTGGCGAGCCTCGCGAGGCGGTCTTCGCGCGCGTCGCCGAAGGCTTTCAGCAGATGGCCGCCTACGCCGGCAAGGCGGGCGTCACCGTGATCATGGAAACGCACGGCGACTTCACCCACTCGGCCGACGTCCTGGCCATCCACAAAGCCGTCGCCGCTCCGGCCTTCGCCATCCTCTGGGACGCGCATCACACCTTTGTCGCCGGCCACGAGCCCCCCGCCGAGACCTATGCGGCGCTCGGGCGGTGGGTGCGTCATACGCATCTCAAGGATTCGGTGCCGGCCGGCGGCGATCGGCGCTACGTGCTGACCGGGACAGGCGACGTGCCGGTCAAGGCGCAGGTCAAGGTGCTCGCCGACGCCGGATACAAGGGCTACTACTGCTTCGAATGGGAGAAGAAGTGGCACCCCGAGATCGAAGACCCCGAGGTCGCCTTCCCGCACTTCGCGCGGACCATCGCCGGCTATCTCGACGCGGCCGGCGTCAAGCCGGCCTAGCCGGGCCGGCGCTACTTCTCGAACACGATGTTGTCGACGATGACCATGCCCTGCTGGTTCAGCTCGCACTGATCGCAGAAGGCGGTCAGGTTGATCGACGTCAGCGCCTTGAAGATGTCCTTCGGATCGACCCGGATGCTCGCATACGCCGGCTGGGTGAAGCCCTTCAGCGGCACCTGATAGGTGTTGAACCCCGGCCTCACCTTGAACGCCATCTGCGGATAGACCGTCCCCATGTCCTTGCCGCTCCCCTTGCTGATCGCTTCGAGGCGCAAAATCTGGATGCCGGTCGCATACACCTGCATCGATAGCGTCCTGAACTCGCTGACGTCGTCGGGGACGTACTTGCCGGCGGCATCGGGCTGGCCGTGGATCTCGACGGTGACGCCGGCCCATTGATTGGGCGCACGGAGGGAGAACTCGAACTTCATCGCGTGGTTCGGATCGTCCTTCTTGATGTGGACCAGCTCCGGCGCGCCGGGATTGGCGCCTTCGAGCCCCTTGAAGGTGCTCTTGTGGACGCCGCTCTCTTCGTACCCGAACATCTGGATGAGCCCCCCTCTGGAGCTGACCGGACGGCCGTTCTCGGTTCGCTCGAAATCGGCATAGACCAGCGTCGTCCCGACGCCGTCGGCCGCCCGCGGCTCGCCACCAAGCGCCGCGGCGCCGCCCACCACACCCGCAAGCCACACACACCAGACCAGACGCGTCACGCATGACCTCCTGCCGGCGGGCCGGCACGGCCCGATCGGACCTTAGTCTACTGCTGCCAGCATGGCTCCCGGCCTCCTGCGGACGGTTCTGAAGGCTCAATTACAAAACCCGGATAGGTAGCCCGAAACGGCACATATCGCGGCCGCCGCGTGCGGGCCGCGCACTCTAATTACCAGAAAATCATTCGAGAATCTGTCACTTTGACCCTCGGCACACGACGTGCACATATCCGGACATCACCGTGTGCGTACCGCACACTCTGAAGAGAGGTCAGTGATGAAACTCCGACGTGTCCACTCCCTTGCGATCGCGTGTGGCGTCATGGCGCTGGCGAGCACGCCGAACGCCGTCGCCGCTACGGCCACCGCCTCACTGGGCGTCAGCGCGACCGTTACCACCAACTGCACGATCAGCACGACGCCGCTGGCGTTCGGCTCCTACGACCCGGTCGTCACCCACGCCAGCGCCAATCTCGACGGCACCGGCACCGTGGTGATTGCCTGCACGAAGGGTGCGGCGGCCACCATCGGCCTGAACACCGGCAGCAATGCCTCCGGCACGACGCGGCGGATGGCGAACGGCACGGACTACCTGACCTACGAGGTCTACAAGGAGAACGCGCGTTCGACGGTCTGGGGCAATACCGGTACCGAGCGCTACGACGCGGGCACCGCGGCCTCGTCGGCGGCGCAGACGTTCACCGTCTACGGCCGCGTCACCGGTGGGCAGAACAGCGCCCCGGCCGGCAGCTACGCCGACACGCTGACCGCGACGGTCAACTTCTGAGCGCGACGGCCATGGGGTTTTGCGGCATGCATTTTCGGCGCAGCAGCCTGTTCGCGGGCGCCGCGCTGCTCAGCGCCGGGATTGCTCCGGCGCAGGCGAGCAGCTATGCCGTGAACCCCACGCAGGTCGTGCTCACGGCACAGACGACCAGCCGGCTGATCACGCTGCAGAACCTGAGCACCGACTCGCTCCGCTTTCAGGTGACGGCGTTCCGCTGGGATCAGTCGGCAGAGGGAGAAATGCTTCTCGAGCCGACCCGCGACGTCGTCGCCTTTCCCTCGCTGCTGACGGTCGCGGCCGGCCAGCAGCGCACGATCCGCGTCGGTTTCACCGGCGTGGCGGGCGGGGTCGAGACGTCGTACCGGATTTTCGTCGAGGAGCTGCCAGCGGACCCCGGAGAACGCGAGCCGGGAGACGGCATCCGGGTGCTGACGCGCATGGGTATCCCCATCTTCATCCAGCCGAAGCAGCCGGCGGGACACATGGAGCTGACGCAGGTGCAGTTCCAGGGGGGCCGGGTGACGTTCGCGCTCCGCAACACCGGGAATGTGCACGTGCTGCCGCAGACCATCCATCTTCAGGGAGTCGGCCGGACCGGCGCGATCATGATCGACCGCGAAGAAAAGGGCTGGTACCTCCTCGCCGGCGGGGTGCGGGCCTATCAGTTCGAGATTCCGCCACAATCGTGCGACGGATTGACGTCGCTCCTCGCCCGGGTGGTGGTCGCAGGCACCACGCTTGAAGAACGGCTCGCGACCCCTCTGCAATGCGGGCGCTGAACCGCGATGAACCGCCAGCCCAGCGCGCCCGCCGCGAGTCGTCGCCGGCGGCCTGACCGGCTCCTGCTCGCGGTCCTGCTCCTCATCGGCCTGGCCAATCGACCGATCATCGGCGCCGCCGCGGAGCCGCTCGAGCGCGCCATGCTCACGGCGACGGTCAACAACAGCCCGGCCGGAGACGTCGTCGTGCTGATGACCGGACGCGACGTCTGGATCGAGCTGGCCGGCCTGAAGCGGGTCGGCATCAAGACCATCTTCGGCCAGCGGCGCCGCGAGTACGACACGGTCTTCGTCTCGCTCGCCACCCTCGCGCCGGACGTATCGTTCGTCGTCGACCCCGCGGAGCTCGAGCTGCGGCTCACGGTGGCGCCGGCGCTGCTCGGCAAGACCGTGGTCGCGCCGCCGGGGCGGACGGCGGCGGCCGGCCGGACGGCATCCCGGACGAAGGGGGCGTTTGTCAACTACGCGGCGAACTGGCGCGAACGCGGCGCGCCGCGCCTCTTTGCCGAAACCGCCTTCAGCGCCTCGGGCGCGCTCGTCAGCAGCACGCTGTTCACGGTCTCGTCCGGCCGGCTGATTCGCGGCCTGTCGCAGGCGGTGTTCGACGACGCCCGGCATCTGAACCGGTGGACGCTCGGCGATCGGATTCTGACCGGCGGCGAGCTCGGCGGCGCGCTGACGATCGGCGGCGTCGTGCTGGCGCGCGAGTACGGCATCGATCCGTCGTTTCTGCGCTACCCGACGCTGAACGTCGCCGGAGCGGTCGCCGCCCCGGCGACGGTCGAGGTCTACTCCAACGGTCAACTGGTCCAGCGCCGCGATTTGCCGCCCGGCCAGTTCGAGGTCAAGTCGCTGCCGGTGGCGGCCGGCCGTGGCGTCACGCGGGTGGTCGTTCGCGACGTCTTCGGACGGACCCAGGAGTTCGGGGCGCCCTATTACGTGAGCACGTCGCTGCTGTCGAAGGGGCTGCAGGATTACGTTTACGGCGCGGGCTTCGAGCGGGAACGGCCGGGGGAGGAGAACTGGCGCTACACGCGGCTGGTCGCGCTGATGCGCCACCGCGTCGGCGTCACCGACAATGTCACCGCCGGCTTCCGCGGCGAAGGGACGTCGGGCCTGCTGAGCGGCGGGCCGTCGCTCAACTGGCGGTTCGCGCTGGGCGAGATCGAGCTGGGCGGGGCGGTCAGCCGAACCGCCGATGCGCGCGTCGGCGCGGCCGGCGTTGTCGGCTATCGCTATCTGGGCCGCCGCCTGACGCTCGGCAGCGTCTTCCGGGCGACCGGCCGGTCGTACGAGACGCTGGGATCGCGCTACGACTTCCGGCCGGCGATCCGGGAGGCGGACTTCGCTGCCAGCGTGCGGGTCGGCACGACCGCGAGCGTCTCGGTCCGGCACGTCCAGTCGACCGAGAACGATCTGTTCGGCGGCACGCGGTCGTCGATCACCCTCTCGTCGCGCGCCCTCGGCGCGGCGGATGTTTTCGGAACGGTGGCGCGGCGCGGCGGCGCCAACGGCGGGACGGATCTGGTGGTCGGTCTGACGCGGACGTTCGGCGGCGCCACCGGCCTGCACGTTTCCCGGGACGTCAGCGGCCCAGGGCCGGCCGTCACGTCGGCCGAAGTGTCGAAATCGGCGCCGGCCGGCACCGGCTACGGCTATCGCGCCGGGTGGCGGGACGGCGCGCAGCAGCAGGCGTCCGGCCTGTTCGAATATCAGAATCCGTACGGCCGCTATGAAGCGAGCGTCGGGGCGGCGGGCAGCGGCAGCGGCGCCGCCGTCGGCGCGGCGGGGGCGCTCGTTGCCGTCGGCGGCCGCGTCTACGCGACGCGCAGCATCCAGGACTCCTACGCGCTCGTCCGCGTTCCCGAGACGCCCGGCGTCCGGGTGTTCGCCAGCCACCAGGAAATCGGCCGCACCAACCGCCATGGGGATCTGCTGGTCCCGAACCTGCAGTCGTATTCGATCAACGAGCTGACCATTGCCGACGGCGACGTGCCGCTGACCAACGCGGTCGACAGCGCCGACCGCGTCGTCGTCCCGGCCAACCGCGGCGCGGCGGTGGTGGTCTTTCCGGTCCGCCGCCTCCGAGTCACCACCGGCTCGCTCGAGCTCGCGACCCGGGACGGCCTCATCATCCCGGCCTTCGGCGTCCTGACGCTGGAGCCGGCGACGGAGGGCCTGACGTCGCCAATCGGCCGCGACGGCGAATTCTATCTGGAGAACGTGCCGCCGGGCGCGCATCGGGCGGTGGTCACCGCGAACGGCCGCCGCTGCGAGTTCACCCTGACGGCGACCGCCGCGGACGCCCCGCAGGTCGATCTCGGCACGGTGCGCTGCGTGATACCGGGGGGACGGCCGTGAAGGGCGCCGCGCTGCTCTTCGTGGTGCTCGCCGCGCTGGCCTGGCCGGCCGACGCCGCCGCTCAGTGCTCCGTCAGCGCCACCGGCGTCGCCTTCGGGTCGTACGACGTCTTTGCCGCCACGCCGCGCGACTCGACCGGCACGGTCGGATACCAGTGCCTCCTGCCGCTCAGCGTCCAGATTACGCTCTCGACCGGTGCGTCGGCGACCTTCACGCCGCGCAAGATGGTCAAGGGCGCCGAGCGGCTGAACTACAACTTCTATCGGGACGCCGGCCGCTCGCTCATCTGGGGTGACGGCGCCGGCGGGACGAGCTTCTATTCCGGAACCGTCGGAGCGCTGCAGCTCGGGACGACCATCAACGTGACCGTCTACGGCCGCATCCCGCCGCAGCAGGACGTCAGCGCCGGGACGTATACCGACACGATCACCGCCACGATCAATTTCTAGCGGGCTCCGTCGATGGATTGCGCGACCGGCACGAGCGGCACCTCGGCGCTGAACCAGGCGGCGATGCAGAGTCAGTGAGTGAATGGGGAATGGACGGATGGGCGCTGCGGGCGGCACCAACGGGTCGCAATACGCGCGGCTGATGAGGCCCGGGAGACCGCATCGTTCACTGCCATCGCCCGCCGGAGGCGCGGCGATGGCAGTGACGTCTGGATGTTCTAGCGGGTGAAGGCGACGGCGGTGCTGGTCGAGCTCCCGCCCGAACCGATGGCCCGAACCGCGGCCTGATAACTGCCGGAGGCGAGGGCACTGAAGAACGTGGCGCGGTCAACGGTGATGTCGCCGTTGGTCGCCGGCGCCGGCTTGCCGAGGCTGGACACCGCCACCGGCGTCGCGGTCGCCGGGTTGGCGCCGCTGGCGAAGATCCGCAGCTCGTAGCTGGTCACGAGCGTCGCATGATCGGCCGAGGCCTGGAAGGTGACCGCGGTCGGCGCGCTGGCCGTCACCGCCGCCACCGTAATCGAGCTCGTCGCCGAGGAGGCGCTGGCCCCGGCGTTGTCGTAGGCGATCGCCTTGATCGCGTAGGTCCCCGCCGGGACCGATGACCAGCTGAACGAGGTACGGCGACGAGGTGTCGGTGTTCAGCAGCGTCGTCCCGCTGTAGAACTCGACGCGGGCGATCGTGCCGTCCGAGTCCGCCGCCGAGGCCGTCAGCGACACCGTCGCCGGCGCGGTGTAGGTCGCGCCATTGGCGGGCGCGGTCAGGGTCACCGTCGGCGGCTTGTTCGCCGTCGCTCCAACCGTGATGGTGCTCGTCGCCGACGACGTGCTGGCGCCGCCGTTGTCGTAGGCGATGGCCTTGATTGCGTAGGTTCCAGCCGGAACCGACGACCAGCTGAACGAGTACGGCGACGACGTGTCGCTCTTGAGCAGCGTCGCCCCGTTGTAGAACTCCACTCGGGCGATCGTGCCGTCCGAGTCGGCCGCCGAGGCCGTCAGCGACACCGTCGCCGGCGCGGTGTAGGTCGCGCCATTGGCCGGCGCGGTGAGCGTGACCGTCGGCGGCTTGTTCGCGGAAGCGGTCACCTGGATGCTCACCGGAGCGGAGGTGGTGGTGCCGCCGCTGTTATCGACCGCTACGGCCGTCAGGCTGTAGGTGCCGGCCGCAACGCCAGACCAGGTGACGGTATATGGCTGGCTGACCACGGAGCCGAGCGACGATGAGCCGGAGAAGAAATCAACCCGCGCGACCGTCCCGTCCGCATCACTGGCCGCGGCGGTCACCGTGACGTCGCTGCCGGCCGCGAACGTCGCGCCGCCCGCCGGCGATGTGATCGACACCTGCGGAAGCTGATTGGGCGTGCCGCTCACCGCCTTGATGGACAGGCTGTCGACGACCGCGTCGGTAGCGGTCGTCGCATTGTGGCTGGTCGTCGCAATGCCGACATAGACGTTGGCCGCCATGGCAATCGTGTCGGAGCCCATCGCCGTCCATGACGTGCCGTTCGCCGACTGATAGGCGTCGATGCGCGAGCCGGTGCGCACCAGCCGGACCCAGCCCGGGGCCGACGCCGCCGGCCCGGCGGTGTGCTGCGAGTCGCCGCCCGGATCGGGCCGCCGCTGGAACGCGAACCCGCTCCCGGCGGTCGCAAACGCCGAGGCATGGCGCGCCCCCGCGGAGAGCGACTCCCGGATCATCACGCCGGATTTCGCCCAGGCATCGGTATACCCGAGCGACTTGACGCGCGCGATGACTTCGACGTCGCCGCTCACGGCCTGATAGATGTAATGGAACTGATCTGACGTGCCCCAGATATCGGTGCCGCCAGCGCGCTGCTGGTACACCCCCTGGCTGTAAGCCACGGCGCCGGCCACGGCTGGATTGCCGATGTCCGCCGTCTGCTGGGAGGATGGCAGCGACAGCGGTACCACCGTCACCGCGGAGCCTTTGGCCGTCGTCGCCGCTGACGCGTTGTGGCTCGTCGTCGCCAGGCCGACGTAGGCCGTCGTGCCGAGGGCAATCGTCGCGCTGTCGATCACTTTCCAGGTCTTGCCATCGGCTGACGAGTACGCCGTCACCTTCGTGCCGACGCGCACCAGACGGACCCAGTAGGGGGCGGCCGCCGACGGCCCATATGTGTTGCTGCTGCGGGCGCCGGACGACAGCCGCCGCTGGAACGCCGTGCCCTTCCCTGCCGAGACGAGCGCGTAGCCGTGCGCCGCGTTCGCCGACAGCGAGCTCCGGATCATGACGCCCATTTTCGACCAGGAGTTGACCATCGCGACCGAGTCGACGCGGGCGATGACGTCGACGTCGCCAGAGACCTGCTGATAGACGAAGTGGAACTGGTCGGACTGGCCCCAGATGTCGGACCCGCCGCCCATCACCGTGAACTGGCCCTGGTAGTAGGAGCTCGAGCCGGCCACCGCGGGAGCGCCGATGTCCCGCCCACTCCATGGCGACGGCACGCTCGACTGCGCGACTCCGAGCCCGGCATTAAGTATCGATATGACCCCCGCGGTCAGCACAATCCGGATCCAGCGAGATGACCGACATACCTGCATTTAATCCTGCTCCTCACTTGCTGAAAGCGTCGCAGCGCTCCGGGCTTGTGAAGAGCAACCTGCCTGCCCCGGCCAGGACCACCTGAGAGGGGCACCTCGACCGCAGAACGCTAGAAAAGTACGGAAGTCACTTTTTTATTCCAGCTGATCGGGCCGGACTTCTTACACAGTGGCCGGAGGCAAAAACGTAACTCTTACGTTGTGGGCCGGTCACGTCGGGTCGGTTTCGCACCGGTGCGTGCACCTTCTCTGCATCCAACAGTCGAGCCTCCGGGATGCAGCCCGGCTGGTTGGCGAATATCTATAATCGGGCCCGGCGGCGCTGGACCGCGATCGCAGTCAAAACGGAGGACGAGATGCAGGTCATCCCGGCAGAGGTGAACCACGCGCTGCGGCGCCTGACAGCCACCCCAGTCCTTTCGCTTGCCGCGGTCCTGACCCTGGCGCTCGGGATCGGCTCGGCGGTCGTGATGGCGGACGTCGTCGACCGCCTGCTGCTGCGGGCTCCTGCGCACGTCGCCGATCCGGATCGCGTCGCGCGGCTCTACGTCGGCCGCGGTGATCGCTCGTTCATCGGCATCATCGATTACGCGACGTTCGAGTCGCTCGCTGCGGCGCATGAGGAGCTCGAGGGGAGCGCCGCCTATTTCAGCGAGCAGTTGACGATGGGGCGCGGCCCGGAGGCGCGGCGTCTCGAGGTCGTCGCCCACAGTCAGGGGTATTTCGACGTGCTCGGCGTGAAGCCGCTGCTCGGGTCCTGGACGCAGGCGCCGAATGAAGCGCGAGACGATCGCGCGGTCATCAGCTACGGCCTGTGGCGGGACCAGTTCGGCGGCGCGGCCGATGTGCTCGGCCGCCCCCTCCGCCTCGGCACCACCACGTACACCATCGCCGCCGTCGCACCCCGGGGCTTCTCAGGCCTCGGTATCACTCCGGTCGACGCGTGGCTGCCGCTCGAACCGCGGGCCCGGTGGGACTACGGAGCGGACTGGAAGAACAATGCGATGTTTCTCGAGGCGATGGTGCGGCTGCGCGCTGGCACGTTGCGGGCGCGGGCCGAAGAACGCGTCACCGCCGCGTATCGCGCCTCCCATCCACAAGCCTCGCCGAGCACCGTCGTCGTGCTGGGGGACGTGCGCCAGGCGAAAGCGCCCGGAGCGCCGGCCGGGGTCCGGGTGGAAGTGCTCGTCGCCGGCATGTCGGTGCTGCTGCTGCTCGTCACGTGCGGCAATGCCGCCAACCTGCTGCTCGTCCGCGGGCTGCGGCGCATCCAGGAGTTCCGGATCAAGACCGCGCTCGGCGCCAGCCGTCGCCGCCTGCTGCGGGAGATCCTCATCGAAGCGGCACTCCTGGCCGCCGGCGCCGGGGTCGCGGCGCTCGGCGTGGCATCGGCAGGCGGCGTGACGATGCGGCGGCTCTTCCTGCCGCCGCTGGCCGCGCTCGCCTCGCCGCTCGATGCTCGGGTGATGGTGCTGACGGCCGCGTTCGCGACGGCGGCAGCGCTGGCGCTCGGTCTCGGGCCGGCGCTCCATCTCACCAACCGCCGGATGCTCAATCCCGGGCGGGCCTCGGCGACGGGGCCGTCACGGCTGCTCGACTGGTTCTCGGGTCTGCAGGTCGCCCTGTCGCTGCCCCTGCTCATCGCCGCCGCGCTCTTCGTCGTCAGTCTGCGCCACGCGCGGTATCAGGACTTCGGCATGCAGACCAGCGGCGTCGCGGTCGTGACCACCAACCTCTTCGAGCTTGGCCGGCCGATGGAGAACCACGCCGTCCAGCGGCGAATCCAGGAGCGCCTGCGCGGTCTGCCCGGCGTAGAATCGACCGCGCTCGTCGTCAACCTGCCGATGCAGGCGATCACGTCCTTCATGCTCCAGGTGCCCGGACGAGAGGGCGCTTCCGGGCCGTATACGAGCGACAGCCTCCCAGGCTTCAATAGCGTCGACCCCTCGTTTTTCAAGTTGACGCGCATGCGCCCGATCGACGGACGGTTCTTCGCCGACGAGGAGAACCGTCAGGGAGCGCCGCCGGTCGCCGTCGTGACCGAGGCCATGGCCCGCAACTTCTGGCCCGGGGAGCGGGCGGTCGGACGATGCTTCTACATGGGAGGGCCTGCCGGGCCCTGCACGGAGGTCGTCGGCGTCGCCGCCGACGCCCGGCTCTTTCCCTCGATTCGACCGACGACGCAATGGGCGTCCGCTGTCTACCTGCCGATCGAGCAGCACAGCGTCAATTCCTCCCGGGCGCTGCTGGTGCGCACGACCGGCGATCCGTCCGATTCTGCTGGCGACACTCCGCCGCGAGGCCCAGGCCGCCAGCCCGGACTCGCCCTACGTCGACGTCTACCGCTTCGACGACATCTTCGACGTCATGCTGCGGCCCTGGCGCCTCGGGTCGACGGTCTTCGTGATGTTCGGGGCGCTCGCCGTCCTCGTGGCTGCAGTCGGGCAGGCGACGACGGTCGCCTACGCGGTCACGCGCCGGATCCGCGAGATCGGCATCCGCAGCTCCCTCGGGGCGCAGCCCCGGCATCTGGTCGTCCTGATTCTCAGACGCAGTGTCCTCGTTGTGTTGGCGGGCCTTGCGGCTGGGTTGGCGCTCGCGGTGTCCGGCGGCCGAGTATTGAGCGCGCAGCTGTTCGGCATCGGGGCCACCGATCCGCTGGTGCTCATCTGGACGACCCTTGCCACGCTGACCGTCGGCACCGTGGCCGCATGGCTCGCTGCGAGACGCGCCGCACGAATCGACCCGGTTGCCGCCTTGCGAGCGGACTGAGCAAGACACTGCCGCTCGAACCAGCTTCTCCGAGCGAGCGGCCGGCGGTCCGCGGCCCGCGTGGGACCACCGGTGCCGTTGGGCTCGGCCGGGCCGACGGATGAGTCACGTGGCGGGCGCCAGGTCAAGCATTGCCCGGTGGCACCGTGCTTGTATCGATTTCCGTAGAGCATGCGTTCGTAGAGCATGCGAATGCCGATCGAATGAAAGAGGATTTGTCATGAGATTCATCCACCCACTGCCGGGGCTCGCGGTCGTGCTGCTGGCCGCCGCCACTCTCGGCCTGCCGAACACGGCCGCCGGACAGACCGCCTCGAACACACAGAAAGAGGAATTCGTTGCCAACGCGGTCAACATGTCGAACGTCGGCAGGACCGGCGCCTCACAGATCGAGATCACCATCAATCGCTACACCTCCGATGCGGCGCGCGACCAGCTCGTGTCGGTGTTCCGCGACAAGGGTCCGGAGGCGCTCCTCAAGGCGCTCCAGGCGGAACGCCCGGTCGGCACCATCCGTTCGCGAGGATCGCTGTCCTACGACCTCCGCTACGCGCGTGAGCTGCCCGGGGAAGAGGGGGGTCGCCGGATCGTGCTGGCGACGGATTGGCCGATTGGCTTCTTCGAGGCGCAGGACCAGTCGCGGACGCTCGATTATCCGTTCACGCTCATCGAGCTCCGGCTCGACAAGGACGGCCGCGGTGAAGGCAAGCTGTCGATCGCTACCAAGCTCACGCTCAACGACAACGTGCTGGTCATCGAGAACTACGCCGACCAGCCGGTGATGCTGACCGACGTGCGGAAGAACTGACCGGGCGTTTCAAGTCCGGCGGCAGCCGTTGCCGGAACACCGGTTTTCTGACGAGGGACGCCCGGGACATAATCGCGCCATGCGATTAGCCGCGCGTCCCTCCGTTGCTCCCCGGGCCTTCATCCCCGCCCTCCTCTTCATCCTGACCCTGCCGACGGCCGGTGCAGGGGCCCAGACACCGGCGCCCGCCCCGGCGCCAGGCCCCGAGCAGGTCAGGGCTGCCTACACCAAGTACGAATACATGGTTCCGATGCGCGACGGCGTGCGGCTTTTCACCGCGGTGTATGCGCCCAAGGATGCGTCCCGCACCTATCCCTTTCTGATCACCCGCACGCCCTACAGCGTCGCCCCGTACGGCGTCGACAGCTATCCGAATACGCTCGGCCCATCCGAGCAGTTCCAGAAGGAGGGCTTCATCTTCGTCTATCAGGATGCGCGCGGCCGCTATATGTCTGAAGGCGACGTTCCAGCAGGTGCAGGCCGTTCGTCCCCGAGAAAGGCGCCCAACGACGTCGACGAGAGCACCGACACGTACGACACGATCGAGTGGCTGCTGCGCATGTCCCCCGATCACAACGGCACGCGTCGGCATGGTCGGGGTATCTCGCAGCCGGGCTTCCACGTCGCGGCCAGCATCATCGACTCCCATCCGGCGCTCAAGGCCGCGTCGCCGCAGGCGCCGACCGCCGACTACTACATGGGCGACGACGTCTACCACAACGGCGCGTTCATGCTCGGAGCCAACTTCGGCTTCTATTCGGGCTTCGTCGCGCGCGAGGCCGGCGCCCGAGCCGCGCGAAGCCGGCGCTGCGCTTTCGACCCCGGCACCGCGGACATGCTACGACTTCTTCCTGCACACCGCGGTCCCGCTCGCAACGGTGAACGCCGACTGTTCGGCGGCCGGCGCGTTACTGGCAGGAGATTGTCGACCACCCGACCTACGACGAGTTCTGGAAGAAGCGGTCGCTGTGGCGGTTCATGGACGGCGTGAACTGCGCGGTTCTGAACGTCGGCGGCTGGTTCGACGCCGAAGATCCGCGGGGACCGCTGCGCATCTACCGTGCCGTTGAGGAGAAGTAATCCGCGGCACGGCCGAACATGCTCGTGATGGGGCCGTGGTCGCACGGCGGCTGGGCACGGGGACGGCGCAGTCGCTCGGCAACCTGAACTTCGCCGTCAAGACCGGCGAGTTCTTCCGCGAGCAGATCCAGTTCCCGTTCTTCATGCACTATCTGAAGGACACGCCCGCCGGACCTGCCCGAAGCGTTGATGTTCCTGACCGGCCTCAACGAGTTGCGCCGCCTCGACGCCTGGCCGCCGAAAGCGCTTGACGCCGGCTGACGCTCTACTTCGACGCGGCAGCCGGCTGTCGCCGACGCGCCCGTCGAAACGGGCGCAGAGTGCATTCGACGAGTACGTGAGCGATCCGAACAGGCCGGTTCCCTTACTCGGCTACGTCGTCAGCGGCATGACGCTCCGACTACGTGACCGAGGACCAGCGCTTCGCGTCGCAGCGTCCCGACGTGCTGGTCTACCAGACCGAGCCGCTCGAAGATGACATCGTCATCGCCGGCCCGATGAAAGTGAGCCTGCAACGTCTCGACCACCGGCACGGACGCCGACTTTGTCGTCAAGCTGATTGACGTTTACCCCGGCGACTTCCCGCAGCCCGAGCGCCCGAAGGACAGCGCCCGCCCGCGAACGCCGTGAAGATGGGCGGCTATCAACAGCTAGTCCGCGGCGAGCCGTTCCGCGGCAAGTACCGCAACAGCTTCGAGAAGCCCGAGCCGTTGTGCCCGGCAAGCCCGCCGCCATCAGCTACGATCTGCCCGACGTGTATCACGCGTTCCGGAACGGGCATCGCGTCATGGTCCAGGTCCAGAGCTCCTGGTTTCCGCTCGTCGATCGCAACCCGCAGAAGTTCATGGAAATCCCCACGGCGCAGCCGGGAGATTTCCGGAAGGCGACCGAGCGGATCTACCGCTCGGGACCGCTGGCCTCGGCCGTCACGCTGATGGTGGTGCCGGACTAGCCCGGCACGTCGCGGCGCGCGCCCGGGCGCTTCCTCCCTTTCATCTCCTCGCCTGTGACATCTCGGGCGGACGCATCATAGAATGCCGGCATGCTGAACCGTGTATCGCTGGGCCTCGTCATCTTCCTCGCCTCGCTCCTCGCCGGCGCTCTCGAGGGGACGGCCTCGGCCGAGGTCCGCCTGCCGGGCCTCATCAGCGACCACATGGTGCTGCAGCGGGACAAACCAGTACCGAATCTTCGGGACGGCGGAGCCGCAGGAAGCGGTCCGGGTCGCATTTCGCGGCCAGACGGTCGCGACCGTGGCCGACGCTTCCGGCCGCTGGGAAGCCTGGCTGCAGCCGCTCGCCCCCGGTCCTGCCGCCGCCATGACCATCACCGGCGCCAACACGCTCATCGTCGCCGACGTCCTCGTCGGCGACGTGTGGGTGGGCTCGGGACAGTCGAACATGCAAATGACGGTACGCCGCTCCGACAACGCCGCTGCGGAGATCGCGTCGGCGACATCGCCCCAGATCCGCCTCTTCGATGTGCCGCGCAAGGGATCGGCCGTGCCGGTGGAGAACGTCGAGGCCCGATGGATCGTCGCTTCGCCGGAAACGGTCGGCGAGTTCTCGGCCGTGCTGTATTTTTTCGGCCGCCAGCTGCAGCAGGATCTCAAAGTGCCGATGGGGCTGATCCATTCCTCCTGGGGCGGTACTCCGATCGCCTCATGGATCAGCGGCCCGTCGCTGATGGGGAATGCCAGGCTCGAGCCGTTCCTCACGTATTGGCAGCGCGCCATCCTTCAGTACCCGGAAAACCTGAGCCGGCACGAACTGGCGGTGAAGAAGTGGGAGGCGGAGGGCTCGGCCGGACCCCGCCCCGGCGTGCCGCTCGGTCCCGGCCACCCGCATGAGCCAACGACGCTCTTCAACGGGATGATCGCCCCGCTCGCCAGGTACACCATCAAAGGCGCGCTCTGGTATCAGGGCGAGACCGAAGCCGGCCGCGCCCAGGGACAGATCTACGGTGAAGCGCTGATGACCCTGGTCCAGGACTGGCGGCGGGCATTTGCCCAGGGGGATTTTCCGGTCTATTACGTGCAGCTCGCCAACTACGGGAATGCCGTCAAGAACGGCCACTGGATGCGCGTGCAGGAGGGCCAGGTCAAGGCCACCGCGCTCGGCCAGACCGGGATCGTCGTCATCAACGACATCGGCAACCCGACCGACATCCACCCGACGAACAAGCAGGAAGTCGGCCGACGGCTGGCGGTGCTGGCCGAGGATCGCGGCGCCAGCCCGCTGTATCGCCAGTCGACGCGTGAGGGGGAGGCGATCCGCGTGTGGTTCGACCATGCCGACGCGGGTCTGACGACCCGCGGACCGGGACCGGTCAGCGGCTTCGAAGTGGCCGGCCCTGACGGCACCTACGTGGCCGCGACGGCGCGGATTGACGGGCCGACCGTGGTGGTGTCGAACCCGGCGGTGACCGATCCCCGCGCCGTCAGGTATGCCTGGGACTACAACCCCGCCGCCAACCTCACGAACAAGGCCGGCCTGCCGGCATCCCTGTTCCGTTCGGACGAGGCCGACGAGGGGGGACGATAGCCCCCCGCGATCAGAACTTCGCGCAGTCGATCACGAACCGGTACTTGACGTCACCTTTCAGCGTCCGCTCGTAGGCGGCGTTGATGTCGGCCGGGGCGATCATCTCGATATCGCTGGTGATGCCGTGTTTGCCGCAGTGATCGAGCATCTCCTGTGTTTCGGGGATACCGCCGACCAGGGATCCCACAATCTTGCGGTTGCCGAAGATCAGCGGAAAGGGGCTGAACTCGAGATTCTCCGGCGATGCGCCGACGAGAATCAGCGTGCCGCGCATTTTCAGGGCGCTCAGGGGACCGTTGAGATCGTGCTTGGCGGAGATCGTGTCGAGGATCGCGTCGAAACGTCCGGCCAGCGTCTCCATCGCGCCGGGCGTGTTGGTGAGCACGAACTCGCTCGCGCCGAGCCGACGCGCGTCGGCTTCCTTTTCCGGCGATCGGCTGAGCACCGTGACCTCGGCGCCGAAGGAGGCGGCGAGCTTGACGCCCATGTGTCCCAGGCCGCCGAGGCCCATCACCGCGACCTGCGATCCCTTCCCGATGCCAGCTTCCTTCAAGGGCGAGTAGGTCGTGATGCCGGCGCACAGCAGCGGCGCCGACGCCGCCGCGTCCAGCCCTTCGGGCAGGTTCAGGACGAAGCGCTCGTCGACGACGATCTGGGTCGAATAGCCGCCGAACGTCGGCGTCTTGCCGTCGGAATCGAAACTTCCGTAGGTCATCGTGAAGCCGTTCTGGCAGTAGTTCTCGCGGCCGGCCTTGCAGCTTGCGCAGGTGCCGCAGGAATTGACGAAGCAGCCGACGCCGACGCGGTCGCCTTCCTTGAACCGCGTCACGCCCGTCCCGGCCTTCACCACCCGGCCGATGATTTCGTGCCCCGGCACGCAGGGGTACGGCGTCGCGCCCCACTCGTTGCGGGCGGTGTGGATATCCGAATGGCAGATGCCGCAGAAATCGATCGCAATGTGCACGTCCCGGTCCCCGGGCGAGCGGCGCTCGAACTCGAAGGCGGCGAGCGGCGTTTCGGCGGACTGGGCGGCGTATCCTCTGGTCTTCATGTGTCCCTCCGGACTGATGCACGCCCAGTGTACCGGAACCCGGAGGGCGCGCGTCCGGCCCGGCCGTCCAAGCCCGGCTCGACGGTGGTTGTGGCCGGCGGCCGCGGCAGCCATTTACAATGAGTCAAGGTGGTCATGGCAAAAATCAAAGCTCAACCGTCGGTCAACATCGGCATCAGTCAGAAGGATCGGCGCGAGATAGCCGAAGGCCTGTCGCGCCTGCTGGCTGACACCTATACGCTGTATCTGAAAACTCACAACTTTCACTGGAACGTCACCGGGCCGATGTTCCAAACCCTGCATCTCATGTTCGAGGGCCAGTACACCGAACTGGCGCTGGCGGTGGATGTCGTTGCCGAGCGTGTGCGCGCCCTCGGCTTCCCGGCGCCGGCGACGTATCGGGAGTTCATGGCGGCGACGTCGATCGAGGAGCCGAGAGGCGTCCCAGCCGCAGAGGCGATGATCAAGTCGCTCGTCGACGGACAGGAGGCCGTCGTTCGTACGGCTCGGTCGATCCTGCCGGTCGCCGACCGCGCCAACGATCAGCCGACGCTCGACCTGCTGACCCAGCGGATGCAGGTTCACGAAAAGACGGCGTGGATGCTTCGCAGCCTGCTGGCATGAGAGCCGGGGCGCGTATCTTGCTGGATGCTCGAGGGAATGCACCGGGCCGGTCTGTCCTGCCCCGGGACCAGCATCGCAGGAGAGCAGCATGAACTCTACGGCTGTTGACGCTCGCCGCGAGCGGGCGGTGTGGAAAGGCGTCCTCGCGGCCGGCATTCGGATTGTCCGGCAGCCCGACCGAGGCGCCAATCACCACGCACGCCTCGGCGCTGGCCGCCCATCTCGTCTACGGCCTGACGACCGATATCGTTCGCCGCGCTGTCCGGGCGGCGCTGTGAGTCGCCCGCAAAATATCCGGTGCCGTCGCGTCCGGCGTCGGCGTCAGGGTCCGTCAGTCACCGGCACCTGAATGCTCCAATCGCTGGTGCAGCCCCGGAGCCGTCAAGAGAAAGCAGGACGAAGATGCTGAGCCGTCGCACGTTCCTCGAACTGACCGTGGCCGGAGCGCTGGCATCCCGCGTCGATGCGGCCACGCCGGCCGGAGAGATGCCGTACCGCACGCTCGGCCGAACCGGCGAGAAGGTCTCGCTGCTCGGCCTCGGCGGCGCGCACACGGGCCGGCAGAAGGACGAAGCCGAGAGCATCCGGATCATCCGGACCGCGATCGATCAGGGGGTGAACTTCCTCGACAACTGCTGGGACTACAACAACGGCGCCAGCGAAGTGCGGATGGGCAAGGCCCTGCTCGACGGCTACCGGAGCAAGGCCTTCCTGATGACCAAGATCGACGGCCGGGATCGCGCCACCGCCGCGCAGCAAATCGACGAATCGCTGCGCCGGCTGCAGACCGACCACCTGGATCTCCTGCAGTTCCACGAAATCATCCGCGACAACGACCCCGACCTGATCTTCGCGGATGGAGGCGCCGCGGCCGCGGTCCTCGAGGCGAAAAAAGCCGGCAAGACGCGCTTCATCGGCTTCACCGGTCACAAGAGCCCGGCCATCCACCTGAAGATGCTGAAGGTGGCGGCGGCGCACGGCTTCCCGTTCGACGCGGTCCAGATGCCGCTCAACGTGATGGACGCGCACTACGACAGCTTCGAGCAGCAGGTCCTGCCGGAACTGGTCCGCCAGGGCATCGGCGCCCTCTCCATGAAGAGCCTGGGCGACCACTTCATCGTCGACACCAAGCTCGTCACGGCGCAAGAGTGCTGGCACTACGCCATGCACCTGCCGATCAGCGTCATGATCACCGGCATCGATTCGCTCGAGGTCCTCGACGCCGCGCTCGCTGCGGCGCGCAGCTTCAAGCCGATGACGGACGATCAGGTGAAAGCGCTCCTCGCCAGAACCGCCGAGGCAGCCGTCACCGGCCGGCACGAGCGCTACAAGAGCACCGGCCGCTTCGACGGCACGGCCCATCATCCCGAGTGGCTGGGCCCCTCAGGCGCGTAGGTCGCGAGTCCGTCCCGGTGTGGGCCGCCGGGCCGTCACATGTTGCGGATGCGGCGATACCGCTCGAGGTCAGGCCAGAACTGGACGGCAACGACGGCGGCGACAATGAGCGCCGCGCCCGCGACGTAATAGCGCAAGACACACCTCCTGCACAGCGCGATGCCCGTCCCCCCGGCGATGGCGGTCGTGCCGGTCACTGGGGGATCCATCGTGGCGCCGCGCTGAAGAGGCCGTCCACGACGCCGATCCTGTACGCAAGAAAGAGCCCGACTCCCAGACTCAACACGCCGGTCGCCATCCGCAGGCGGCGGTGGGCGGCGGCGGAACAGTCGCCGCGGGCGAAGGGCACGGCCATCGCCGTGGTGATCAACACCATCCCCGCCACGGTCCCGACCCCGAACACGCTCAGGTAGGCCACCGCCCACGCCGGATCGCCGATGGTGGTCAGCACGAGCAGGGCGATCGCGGCTGAGCCGGCGAGGCCGTGAACCGTACCGACAACGACCGGCCGCGCCACCTGATAGAACCCGAGCCCACCGAAGGCGCGATCCAGCCGGCCGAGCGGCGTCGCGCCGGGGGCATGCGGATGAGCCTCGAGCACCGGCTCGTGCACGTGTGCATGGACGTAGTCGCCGTGGACGTGGACGTGCGGATGCACCACCGGGCCGGCGCCGGCCGCCCGGCGGGGCCGGAGGCGGCTCAGCGGAAGATTGCGGAGGCCGAGGACGACGAGCATGCAGCCGACGGCGAACTCCATCGCCAGCCCGACGCGCGGCGCCACGGCCCAGTTGAACAGCACGATCGGGACGCCGACGAGAAGGATGGTGATGGTATGGCCCAGACCCCAGAGCGCGCCGACGAGCGCCGCCAGCCGTACCTTCCGCTGACGGCTCACGATGGCCGCCACCGCGACGACATGGTCGACGTCGGTCGCGTGACGGACGCCGAGCAGGAACCCGAGCGCGACGATCGAGGCGGTGGTCGTCATCGTCCCGCCGTCAGCGGACGCGGCGCGGTGCCGGGAGCGGCGAGCCGGGACGTCAGCATGGCTAAAAAGCCAGCCATGCCAGCACCGCTCCTGGACGACACTTTCAGCACCGGCATGCCGGGCCTGACCGACTGGATGTTCCGATCCAGCGCCGCCTCGTCGAATTCGACCGCTGCCGCCAGGTCCATCTTGGTCACCACGGCCACGTCGGCGCTGTTGAAGATCGTCGGGTACTTGAGCGGCTTGTCCTCCCCTTCGGTCACCGAAATCAGCACCAATCGGAGATTTTCCCCCAGATCGAACGACGACGGGCAGACCAGGTTGCCGACGTTCTCGATGAGCAGGACATCCAGATCCGCCAGCGACCAGTCCGCCAGCGCCGCCTCGATCATGGCGGCGTCGAGGTGGCACACGGTGCCGGTCGTGATCTGCTTCACCGGCGCCAGGCTGCGGGCGAGGCGGGCGGCGTCGTTTCCGGTCGCCAGATCACCGACCAGCGCGGCGACCCGATGGGTGCGCCGCAGCGCCGTCAGCGTGTGCTCGAAGAGCGCCGTCTTCCCGGATCCCGGACTCGACACGACGCTGGCGACGAACACCTGCGCGTCGCGAAACCGCTCACGGAGGGCCCGGGCGCCGACGTCGTTCTGCCTGAGGATATTGCGCCGGACTTCCACCAGCCGCGGCTCGGTCGTCATGATGCCATCTCCAGCGCGCTCACGAGCAGTTCCCGGCCTTCGACGATATCCACTGCCGGAGTTCCACAGACGTCGCAGCACATCTCGAACACCGACCGGACAGATGTCCGCGCGTCGCAGGTCGCGCACTGGACGACAATCGGCACCTCCTCGATGACGAGCCGCGAGCCGGCAAGCGGCGTCGACTCGCAGGCCATTTCGTACGACGCCATTAGCGCCGACCGCACGATACCGGCGAGGCCGCCGAGGCGCAGGTGCACCGCCTCGACCCGCCGCCCACCCAGGCGCAGCGACTCCTCCTCCGCCAGTTCGACGATGCTCATCGCGATGGAGAGCTCGTGCATTCTAGTGTCCCGTCCTCGCTGGTCGTGGCATGAGTCCCGGACTAGCCCTTCCCTCCGTCCGCGTCGCGGCCGTGGCCGGCGGCCGCGTCGAAGACCGCCAGCGCGGCCTGCCCGAGGCTGATGCCGCCGTCGTTGCAGGGCACGCGGTGGTTCGTCCATGCCTCCAGCCCGCGGGCCGCGAGTCCCGAGCGCACGGCCGCGGCCAACCGCTCGTTCTGGAAAACGCCGCCCGACAGGACGACCGTCGCGGTGGCGTGCTGGTCGGCGAGCGTCCGTACCGCCTCGCACAGCCCTTCTGCAACACCCAGATGAAACGATCGGGCGATCTCCCGGCGCGCCCGGCCCCGCTGCCGATCGATGGCGACCGCCCGGAGCAGCGGGCGGTAATCGAGCTCCCCCCGATCGAACGGGAACGGGTACGGCTCGCCGGCTGCCGTCCTGCCCGCCATCCACTCGAGCCACATCGCCGCCTGGCCCTCGAAGGTCACCGGCCGGGTGAACCCGAGCAGCGCCGCGGCGGTGTCGAACAGGCGGCCGGCCGAGGTGGTACGGAACACCCGGAGTCCTCCCGGCAGCAGCAACCGCGCCTGGCGGTATCGATCGGGGAAACAGAACGGTCCGGCCATCAGGTCGGGCAGCCCGTCCACCTCGGCGAGAAACCCGGCTGCCGCCTGCACCGGATGCCGCGCCGCCTCGTCCCCGCCGATGAGCGCCGCCGGCCGCAGATGTCCGACGCGCCGGAAGCCACCGGCGACGCTGCCGGCAAACAGCTCCCCTCCCCAGATCGTGCCGTCGTCTCCATAGCCGGTGCCGTCCAGGCTGACGCCAATCACCTGGTCGTCCCAGGCCTGCCGCTCGGCGAGCACGGACGCGACGTGCGCGCGGTGATGCTGGACCGAGCGGGCGGCTCGGCCCGGAAGATCGCGCGCCACCGTCGTCGACACGTAGCCGGGGTGATCGTCGTGGACGATCAGCGCGTCCGCGGCCGTCAGGCCGTACATCGACAGCAGGTCGTCGATGGCCCGCTCGAACGCGAGGCGCGCGCCGTGGTGCGCCAGGTCCCCGATGTGCTGGCTGACCATCGCCTGCCCGGCGACAACGAGCGTGATCGTGTTCTTGAGGTCGGCACCGAGCGCGAGTACCGGCTGCGCGCAGGGCAGCACCGCGGCGGCGCCGGGCGCATAGCCGCGGGAGCGGCGGAGGATCGCCGGCCCGAAGGCGCCGTCGCGCACGACCGAGTCGTCGACGCGGCGGGCAATCGGCCGCTGGCCGATGAGAAATCCGTCGGCAATCTCCGCCAGCGCCTCGAGCGCCTCGTGATCCTCGTAGGCCATCGGCTCACTCGACCGGTTGGCGCTGGTCATCACCAGCACGGCCGGGGCGCCGTACTCGAACAGCAGGTGGTGGAGCGGCGTGTACGGCAGCATGACGCCCAGCTCCGCGTTCCCGGGCGCGACGCCCGGGAGACCGACGCGCGCCGGTGCGAGCACAATCGGCCGCGCCGCCGAGGCCAGCAGCTCCTGAGCGGCGGCGGTGAGTTCAACGAGCGCTCCGGCCGACCGACGATCGGCGGTCATCAGCGCGAACGGCTTTTCCTTGCGGTATTTGCGCGACCGCAGCGCCTCGACGGTGGCCTCGTTGCGGGCGTCGCACACCAGGTGATATCCGCCCAGGCCCTTCACCGCCAGAATCCGCCCGGCCGTCAGGAGCGCGGCCGCCTGACGGACGGCGGCCCCGGTGTCCATCAGCAGTTCATCGGCGGTCTTGAGAAAGTATCCCGGCCCGCACTCGCCGCAGGCCACCGGCTGGGCGTGAAACCGCCGGTCGCCGGGGTCCTCGGTACTCGCGCCGGCAGGCGTCATCGAGCGGCCAGTCTCTCATCGTCGTGTTCGGCCGATCGTAGGGCAGCGAGACGACGACCGAGTAGCGCGGCCCGCAATTCGTGCAGTTGATGTACGGGTAACCATGCCGCCGGTTACCGGGGTCGCCGAGCTCCCGCAGGCAGTCCGCACAGACCGGCAGGTCGGGGCTGATGCGGACGCTTGGCACCCCGGCCGCTAGGCTCTCCCGGATGGTGAAGCCAGCAAGGCCCTGCGCCGCCGCTTCCCTCACCTCAATCGCGGTGATGACGGCCGCCGGCGGCGGCGTCCGCTCGAGATCGCGCAGGAAGGCCCGCAGCGACGCAGCCGCCCCCTCGAGATGGATCTCGACCCCTTCGCCGCCGTTCAGCACCCAGCCGGCGAGCGTATTCCGGCGGGCCAGTCCGAACACGAACGGCCTGAAGCCCACCCCCTGAACGACGCCGCGCACCCGGACCGAGCAGGCTGTCGGCACATCAGTCCCCGGCGCTGACCACGCAGCCGCGCCCCTGCCAGCCGATTTCGACGACCCTGTCGTCCTCGACCAGGACCGGCACGAGACGCTGGCCGCGGACCAGGCTCTTCATGCGCAGCCGGGCGGCGGCGTCGACATCGACGTCGTACTCGACGAACTCGACCCCGCGCCATTCGAGCCACTCGCGCATGCTCTGCGTGTGCTCGCAGCGCCCGCTCCCGAACAGCTCCACTCTAGCCATGGTCGATGCGCTCCAGGGTGTCGCGGATGACGTGGTAGATCGACGCGTGAATTTCCTGAATCCTCGGAATGTAGTGCGATCGGACGATCAGCGGATGGTCGACGAGGCCGCGCCGCGCGATCTCGCCGCCGTCGCAGCCGAGCAGGCCGACCGTCAGCAGGCCGCGGCGGCGCGCCTCCTCCAGCGCGACGATCACGTTGCCGGAGCCGCCGCTGGTCGAGAAGCCGACCGCGACGTCGTCCGGGCGGGCATGGGCAATCAGCTGCCGCAGGAAAGTGACGTCGACGCCGACGTCGTTGGCAATCGCCGTCACGTTGGCCGGCTCGAGCGACAGCGACACCGCCGGCACCGGCCGATATCCCGACGGCGGCCGGATCGAGTCGAGCATCCAGTCGTTGGCGTCGGTCGCCGACCCCCCGTTGCCGAACAGGATCAGCTTGCCGCCGCGCTGCAGGCGCTGGTGAATCGCCAGGGCGGCGCGGCCGATGCGCTCCGAGTCCTCCCGCGCCGCCTCGGCGCGGAGCCGCGTGTCATCCGCCACCTTCATTCCGATCGATCCGGCGACCTCCGCCACGCAGCGCGTCATGTCCTGCTTCGCTTCGCCGAGGAACGGATACAGGAATCCGGCGTCGCCGACGTCGTGGCCAAGTTCCCGGTGCTCGAGGAAGACGTGCACGCTCTCCCAGAGCGTGTGGTACAGAATTTCGATGAGCTCCTGGTGGACGAACGGATCCACGGTGTCGGCGCCGACCGCGTAGGACCCGCCGCGGCCCGGCAGCGCGAAGGTCATCGCCCCGCGCCGCCCGGCCGCCTCGAGCGCCGCCTCGACATCGGCGTCCCCTTCCGGCGGGCCGAACCCCATGGCAATGTCGTCAGCCCCGAGGCCGACCTCGAGCCACGCCCGATAGTCGACCGACACGTCCAGCGCCGGCAGCGCCCGCTTGCCGACGATGACCGGGTGAACGAACTCCACCGAAACGTGCTGCGCGTCGGTGACGAAGGAGCCACGGCCGAATGCCAGCAGACGCCCGCCCCTGAGGAACCGCTCCGCCATCTCGCGGCAGGCCGCCGCCAGACGCGCCGCTTCCCGGGCGAAAAACGCCTCGTAGACGTCGTTGCGCGCCAGCAGGGCGCGTTCGATCTGCGTCGCGACGACGTCGCATTGGAGGGGCATTGGCCTGGTCAGCAGATTCTCGGGAGCGGATCGCCGACGAGCATGTCGATCACCCGGCTGGCGCCGTACCCGGTCATGGCGAGCACCGTCCCGGCAGGCTGTGCCCTGACCTCGCCGATCAGGCACGCCGCTTCCCCGCCGGGCACCGCGCGCACCGCGCCGAGCGCCGCCGCCGCGTCTTCCGCCGCGACCACCGCCAGGAACTGCCCCTCGTTGGCGATGTGCAGCGGATCGAGTCCGAGCAGCTCGCACGCGCCGCGCACGGCGTCGTGCACCGGCACGTCGTCTTCGCGGATGACGATGCCGCAGCCGCAGTCTCGAGCCAGCTCGTTCAGGCTCGTCGCGACGCCGCCGCGGGTCGGATCGCGCATCCACCGGATCCCCGGGCCGGCCGCCTCGACCAGCGCCGTCACCAGCGGCAGGACCGACCGCGTGTCCGACCGCAGCTCGGCTTCGAGCTCGAGATCGCCGCGGGCGAGCAGGATCGTGATGCCGTGGTCGCCGACCGGTCCGGACAGCAGCACGACGTCCCCGGCGCGGACCGTTCGCGGATCGATGGTCACGTTCGCCAGCGGACTGCCAATCCCGGTCGTGGTCAGGTACATCTGGTCGGCAAGGCCGTGCTCGACAACCTTCGTGTCGCCGCCGACGATTCGCACCCCCGCCCGCCGCGCCGCCGCCGCCATCGCGCGGACCTCGGCCTCCAGCACTCCGCTCGGCAGCCCCGCCTCGAGCACGAACGTCGTGACCATGACCTCGGCGCGCACCCCGGAAACCGCCAAATCGTTGACTGTCCCGTTGACCGCCAGCTCGCCGATCGAGCCGCCGGGAAAGCGCAGCGGCGTGACGACGAAGCTGTCCGTCGTGATCCCCAGCCGCCGGCCGCCAATCGTCACCTGGGCGGCGTCGGCGAGGCTGCCGCCCGCCTCGAGCAGGATCGGCGCGATCAGCCCCTCGACCAGACGGCGGCTCGCCTTGCCGCCGGCGCCGTGCGCCATCTCGATTTGCGGATCCGTGAACCGCACCCGCGGCGCCGTACCCGTAACCACTGTCGGCATCAGGTCCTTCAGTCGTGAGCGTCGGCGCCGGCCATCGCCAGCGACTTGCGATGCTCGTAGTTGAAATACGCCGCGCACGAGCCCTCTGACGACACCATCAGCGCGCCAATCGGATGTTCGGGGGTGCACTCCCGACCGAACAGCTTGCACTGCGCCGGCTTCAGCACTCCCTTCAGGACCTCCCCGCACTGCGCCGCCTTCGGGTCGGTGACGCGCACCCCGGGCACCGCGAAGCGCTGCTCGGCGTCCCACTGCCCGAAGCTGTCGCGCACCCGCAGCGCCGACTGCGAGATGAAGCCCATCCCCCGCCACTCGAAGTACGGCCGCAGCTCGAACACCTCGGCCATCGCCCGCAGCGCGGCGCGGTTGCCCTCCCACGGAACGACTCGCTTGTACTGGTTCTCGACCCGCGCCTCCCCGGCGTGGAGCTGCTCGAGCAGCATCACCACCGACTGCAGAATGTCGAGCGGCTCGAAGCCGGAGACGACAATCGGCTTGTGCTCGTTCCGGGCGATCCACTCATACGGACGGCAGCCGATGACGGTCGAGACGTGGCCGGGCCCGATGAAGCCGTCGAGGCGCATGTCCGGAGAATCGAGGATGGCGCGGATCGCCGGCACGATCGTGACGTGATTGCAGAACACCGAGAAATTCGCAATCCGCAGGGCTTTCGCCCGCAGCAGCGTCAGCGCCGTCGACGGCGCCGTGGTCTCGAAGCCGATCGCGAAGAACATCACGTGCTTGTTCGGATGGGCCTGCGCCAGCTTGAGCGCATCGAGCGGCGAATAGACGATGCGGACATCCATCCCCCGCGCCTTGTGCTCGAGCGGGCTGCCGGTCGTCCCCGGGACCCGCATCATGTCGCCGAAGGCGGCAAAGATCACGTCCTGGCCCGCCGCAATCGCCAGCCCGTCGTCAATCCGTCCCATCGGCAGTACGCACACCGGACAGCCGGGCCCGTGAATCAGCTCGATGTTACCGGGCAGCAGATCTTTCAGCCCGAAGCGGTAGATGGCGTGCGTGTGCCCACCGCAGACCTCCATCAGCCGGTAGTGGCGCGCCGGATCGGCGAGCCGGCGGACTTCGTCGGCCGCCCGCCGGATGAGCGCAGGGTCGCGGAACTCGTCTACGTACTTCATGACGCTCGCCCCCGTCCGTCGTCGTCGTCACCGAGGCCGTAGCCGGTGACCTCCTCGACCGCCGCCTCGCATTCGCCGAGCATCCGGAGCAGGTCCATCTGCTCGCGGGCGTCCGCCTCGCTGATCTTGCTCATCGCAAAGCCGACGTGAATCAGCACCCAGTCGCCGGGCGCCGGCATGTCGTCGAGCAGCAGCCCGAGGTCGATGCGCCGGCGGACGCCGACGACCTCGACGATGCCGAGGGTGGCGAAGCCTGGGACGACTTCCACAATCTGTCCCGGTATGGCCAGGCACATCAGTCAGGCCGCCTTTCCCGCACGCCTCTCGCAGGCCCGCGCCGTCGGTTCCGCAGTCATGACACCCCCGCTGCGCCGCCGCGAATTCTCCGAACCAGATCGAGCGCCATCGCGGCGGCTTCCTCGATCGCGGCTTCGACGGGGCCGCTCAAACCGAGCTGCCCCTCCTCCGGACCGAAGGTCGCGGGCTCGCAGCCGAGCACGAGAATCCGCTGCGGCGCGCCGCCAAGGGACGTCGCCATCCGGATGACCGCCATCGGATTCATCGCATGGGCGTCGAGCGGCGCCGCTTCCGGGCCGCCGGCGGTGTCGAGATCCGGCTCGATGACGTAGAGGGTGCCCGGCGCCTCGCCGCGCGGACAGGCGTCGATCAGGATCGTCCACCCGGGCGCGTCGATCAACGCGTAGGCCAGATCGAGGCTGCGAATCCCGAAGTCAGTCACCCGCACGTCGGCCGGCAGCGCGGCGGCCAGCAGGCGCTGCGCTACCGCGACGCCGAATCCGTCGTCGCCCAGAAAGATATTGCCGATCCCGGCAATGAGAATCGGCGCCAGGGCCGCGTCTGACGCCGCCGGCGACGGCGCGGCAGCCCCGGCCGCCTCCGGGCCGGCGAGATACTCGACCTCCGCCGGGGTGTAGAAGAAGCGGTGGCCCGGCTGGCGCAGCAATCCGAGGTCGCGCCCCGGATCGTCGTCCAGCACGACGGCGACGTGAAAGGTGCCCTCATAGTCCTGCTCGATCGACTCGATCATCGCCGCCTTGCCGGCGAGGAACAGGTCCATGGCATCACCGCCGGCGCGGGGCCGGAGGCGCACCCGTGCGCCCGGCCGAAGGTCGCCCCCTTCGTGGGGCAGGCTGCCGACCGGCGGCCGATCTTCGAGCGCGCGCCATTCCCATTCGTTCACGGTGTCCCTCCGGACACGCGCCGCAGACCACGCACCGCGCCGTGCAGCTTGGCCCACTGCTCGGGCGGCAGCGCCTCGGTCCGATCCAGAATCTGGCGGGCGCGGTCGTCCGCGCCGCGCGCCTCCCGCTTCTCGTCGTCGGTCAGGGTCAGGATCCGGAGTGCCAGGATCTCGTCAATCTCCGTCCCGTCGAAGAGATCGCCGGCGCTTTCCGGGGCAATCTGCGGATAGTCGTAGAGGATGATCGGCGAGGCCAGCAGGCAGTCGTGGCTGCCCTCGGCGCCGACCAGCACCGGCCAGACGCCGGTATTCACACAGCCGGCGGCGAGGTCGCGGAGGTGGTCGGGCGTATCGAGCAGGGAGATCAGCTCCCCGCCGGTGGTTCTGAGGACGACGTGCGCGGAGACGAGCGAGCGCAGCAGGGCGGCATTGCGATCGGTCGCGGCCGGCTCGATCGCGGTGAGGTTGGCGACCGTCACGGTGAGCTTGTACATCGCCGGGCGCATTTCATCGACGCCGACGGTCACTTCGCCGCGAATCCACGCCTCCACCCCTGCCTCATGGCCTTTCGCCATGGCCGCCGGCGGCTCGATTGTGAACGCCGTCGCCGTCGGGCCGGAGACCCCTCCCAACCGGACCGGACCGAGCACGATCTCGCGCTCCGTCGCCTCGTGCCACGCCTCGGCGCCATCTTCGGCCGCCCGCTCGCTGAGCTGCAGGCACCGCAGGCTGATGTCGACGCTCGTCCCGGCACCGCCGGCGATGAGGCACTCCGTCTGCAGATACCACGGCTCGGTTCCGTTCGACGGCCGTCCGCCGCCGTCCCTGCCCGGGACGGGGGCGGCATACGCCTGCGGGTAGAGGACGCCGAAATTGAACCGCTGGCGGTTCTTGACCGCCGAGGGACGATACGGATACAGCAGGTAGCCCTCGTAGAGCAGCGTCCGGGCAATCACATCCACGGGATCGGGCGCGATCATCGCGCCACCTCCTGTTCCGCCTGTTCCGCGGGCAGGATCCGATCGAGCGCCTCGTCCCAGGTCGGGATGCCATGCTGGCGCTTGAACGCCGACAGCCGTTCGAAGGTGTCGCGCCGCAGCCGCAGCCACGCGCCGTTCGGGTAATAGTGATCCATCAATTCCTGCCAGGCTGCGCGCGGCAGCCGGTAGCGTGCTTCCTTGTCCCATGGGACGGGCGCCACCTGAATCGTCCGGTCCGCGATCGATTCGTAAAAGACGGTGCCGCTGAACAGGAAATTCAGCGGGATCTCGCCGGCCGTGAGGCCGTCGAAATACTTCGCCGCCGCGATGCTGAAATCGAACGAGCAGGGCACCGGCACCTCGATCACCGTCGTCCCGGCAAATCGCGGCAGCGTCACCGTCACGTGGGTCCAGAGCATGGCCTTGAGCGTCGTGCTCCACCGATCGGGCTCCCCGAACAGGTCACCCAGCCGGGCCTGCTCCGCCGCATCGTAGCGGCGGCGCGTCGCTTCAATCTGAATCTGGGCGCGCAGCACGCCGGAATGGACTTCGGTCGCCGGGTCGGCGTTGCCGACCTCGAGGCCAAAGGCGAGCAGCGGCACGGCCGCGTAGGGGACCGCCGCGGCCGAGACAATCTGAAACGTCAGGTCAGGCATGCCGCATCTCCGGCGACGGCTCGGCGCGCTCGCGGATCGCGGCAAAAAAGCGCGCCATCTCCCCCCACACGCGAACGCCGCCCGACAGGCCCTTCCAGTGCAGGCGGATCAAGCCAACCAGCCTGAAACATTCGTCGATCGGCAGGATGTAGTACTCCGGGGCGGACGACGCGCCGGTGGTCTCGTGCTGGACGGCGCCGAGGCGGTTGGCGACGAGCGCCTCGACATCCGGCTGCATCCTGGCCAGCACGGCGTTGTCGCGGACGATGTCCTGCCAGGTCTCGAGCGGCAGCAGCGATTCGGTCGGACCGGCCGGGCTCGGATAGAGCGCCACCATCCGGCCGGCCTGGCTGCTCTCGTAAAAAAACGCCATACCGATGGGAATCAGCAGGCCGTCCCACTGCGCCTCCGTCATGCGGAAGTCGCGCAGCACCCGCACCGACCGCGGCACCCGGCGGAACCTCGGGTGGTCGCCCGAGAACAGCACCGCGCAGGCGTCGCAGACACAGACCAGACGCCGCGTCGCCGGCTCGACGACGTGCTGGTGATCCGCGGCCACGGCATGGCTGCAGAACTCGCACTGCTCCGCAGCCACGCGCCTGGCGGCAAACCGGCGGAGGACGCTGAACGCGTCACCGCGGCGGTCCAGCTCTCCTCCGCTCATCCTTGTCCCATTCGTTTCTGTACCCTCGTGCGTTGCCGCGCCCCGGCGCGCCGACTCCGACCTAGGCCGGCGGCAGCTTGGGGCTCTTCGGGTCGATGGGATTGGCCGACTTCGGATCGATCGACGTCGAATCTCGCGAGTGCGACTTGCCGGCCGGCCGGTCGGCGTGCGTCGAGCTGTCGTCGTGCCGGCCCGGCTCCTTCCCCTGTTTGCCGGTACGCTCCTCGCCCTTCCGGGTACCGGGCACATGCGACGGATTGTGGCGTTCGTCGTTCTCCTTGGGCATACCGATCTCCCTTGCGTCAGAGGCTGCGCGCCAGCGCCGGCGGCGCTCCGGGCGGGGCGGTTCGCGGTGCTTCCGGACGCCGCAGCGAGTCGAGCGACACGAAGCCCATGACGGCGCGCTCGGTCCGATCGACCGTGATCGAAGCCGCGTCCGGCGCCGCGTCGAGGAGCGCTCCTTCGACGACCGCCTGCTGGGCGGCGGTCCCGGCGACGCGCACCCGAACCGCGCCGTCGGTGATGTCCAGCAGCTCGAGCTCCGCGTGACCGGCGCCGAGCGTGGCGCGGGCGCGGTCGAGCGCCTCGAGCACCCGGGCCTCGATCGTCAGCGGGTGAAGTGAATGCAGCAGCATCAGGTTGCTGACGAGCGCGTCGCGGCCGAGCCGATTGATGATCGGCGGACCGGCGACGCCGGAGCCGTGGACGATCTCCAGGACCCGCTCGAGGCCGGTGCCGTGCAGCTCCAGAATCGATTCGACCAGCTGCTGCGCCGCCGCCCGGACCCCGGGATCGGTCACCGCCTCGAGGTCCCGGATGCCCCGCTCGATGATCTCGAGGCGCCGCTGGAAGTCCTTGTCACCTGCCATGCCGCTGCTCGCGCCTTACTCCGAATGGGCGCCGAACATCGGCGAGTGGCGCGTCTCGATGACCTTGCCGTTGCCGAGATACATGTGCACGCCGCACGGCAGACAGGGGTCGAAGCTCCGCACCGAGCGCATGATGTCAATCCCCTTGAACTTGTCGGGTCCGTTCTCCTCGAAAATCGGCGTGTTCTGAACCGCGTCCTCGTACGGTCCCGGCGTGCCGTAGATGTCCCGCGGGTTCGCATTCCACGGCGTCGGCGGATACGGGTGGTAGTTGGCGATCTTGCCGTCGCGAATCACCACGTGATGCGACAGCACGCCGCGGACGGCCTCATGGAAGCCGCAGCCGATGGCCTCTTCGGGCACCGTGAAGGGGGCCCAGGTCTTGGTCCGCCCGGCGTGCAATTCGGCGAGCGCCTGCTCGACGAAATAGAGCGCCGAGGCCGCGGCATAGGCCTGGAAGTAGGTCCGGGCGCGGTCGCGTTCGAGCGTGT
Organism: uncultured Acidobacteriota bacterium; assembly: GCA_963750475.1. Classification (GTDB taxonomy): domain Bacteria; phylum Acidobacteriota; class Vicinamibacteria; order Vicinamibacterales; family 2-12-FULL-66-21; genus JALZOC01. Next base: position 1,479,472 of record CAVVQQ010000002.1, on the reverse strand, counting down.
TGCTCCATTTCGGCACCTTCCACTCGAACTCCACTTCCCCTTTCGTGGCGGTCTTGGGGAGATAGATCTTCACGCTGCGGCCGGTCGCCTTGATGTAGCCGGTGTCGACCTTCCCGGCCAGGGCGGTCGCCCACAGCCGCGCAATCGCGCCGCCGCCGGTGTCGAGCGCGAGATGATCGCCGGTGCGCTGGTCGAGCCAGCGCGGCGACATGACCCAGGTGTACTTGTCGTTGAAATCGCGCTTCTGCGGCCGCGGAATCGTCGTCTGGTTCCACGGGTGCTTCGGGTCGACCGGATTGCCGAGCGGGTCGGTCTTGACGAAGGTTTCCCCCTTGTCCCAGTCGTCGTAATACGAGCTGCCGAGGAGAATCCGGATGTTCAGGTTGATGTCCACCAGATCGGTGGTGACGAGCGTGTCGTCGACGACCACGCCCGGGGTGACGAACATCCGGTTCCCCCATGCGTTCATGTTCTGGTAGGTGTAATCGCAGTGGTTCGGATCGTTGAACGAGCCCCAGCAGCCGAGCAGGATGCGCCGCTGGCCGACCTTCTCGTAGCCGGGCAGCGCTTCGTAGAAGAAGTCGAACAGATCGTCGTGCAGCGGCACGACCTTCTTCATGAACTCGCAGTAGCGCATCAGCCGGACCAGATAGTCGGTGAACAGCTGAATCGTCGGCACGGTGCCGACGCCGCCCGGATAGAGCGTCGACGGATGGACGTGCCGCCCTTCCATCAGGCAGAACATCTCGCGCGTGTAGCGGCTGACGCCGAGCGTCTCGCGATAGAACTCGCCGGTAAACGGGTTGAGCGCCGTCATGATGTCGGCGATCGTCCTGTAGCCGTGCTGGTCGGCGTTCGGCGCGGCGGTCTTCTGCGCCTTCGCCCAGACGCCCGGGTTGGTCTCCTTGACCATCTGCTCGCAGAAATCGACCCCGACCAGGTTGTCCTGGAAGATGTTGTGGTCGAACATGTACTCGGCCGCCTCGCCAAGATTGACGATCCACTCGGCCAGCGCCGGCGGCCGGACGCCAAACGCCATGTTCTGGGCGTAGGTCGCACAGGTGGCGTGATTGTCACCGCAGATGCCGCAGATGCGGCTGGTGATGAAGTGGGCGTCGCGCGGGTCCTTGCCCTTCATGAAGATGCTGTAGCCGCGGAAGATCGACGACGTGCTGTAGCACTCCGCCACCTCCCGGTTCTCGAAATCGATCTTCGTGAAGATGCCGAGGCTGCCGACAATCCGCGTGATCGGATCCCAGTTCATCTCGACCAGGTTCCGGCCCTTGCTGGCCGTGTCACGCCTGGTGGTCGTGGCGGTGCTCATGTCGCTGTCTCCTTCGCCGTCAGAAAGACCGTGGGTGGTAACCGGTCGTCAGCTCCGGGCGCGGATGCCGCCACTTCGGCTCCTTGTTCACCGTCCGGTTGGTGATCCCGCGCATCGCCGAAATCGCCTTGCCGTAGATGCCGCTCGCCGCCGTCGACAGCCGCGCGCCGGGCGGCTCGTCCATGAACGGCATGAATTTGTCGGGGAAGCCCGGCATCGTGCAGCCGATGCAGATGCCGCCGACGTTCGGGCAGCCGCCGATCCCCGCCATCCAGCCGCGCTTCGGGACGTTGCAGTTCACGACCGGACCCCAGCACCCGAGCTTGACGATGCACTTGGGCGAGCCGTACTCGTTGGCGAAATCCCCCTGCTCGTAATACCCGGCGCGGTCGCAGCCCTCGTGCACCGTCTTGCCGAAGAGCCAGGTCGGCCGCAGCTGCTGGTCGAGCGGGATCATCGGCGCCAGCCCCGACAGCTGGTAGAGCAGGTAGAGCACCGTCTCCATGAAGTTGTCCGGCTGGACCGGACACCCCGGCACGTTGACAATCGGCAGGCCGGCCTTCGATTTGTAGTCCCAGCCCAGATAATCCGCCAGGCCCATGCAGCCGGTGGGATTGCCCTGCATGGCGTGGATACCGCCGTAGGTGGCACAGGTGCCAATGGCGACACAGGCGACGGCCTTCGGCGCGAGCCGATCGAGCCACTCAGTGGTCTTGATCGGCTGGCCGGTGGCCTTGTCCGTGCCCATCGCCGCCCAGTAGCCCTCGCGCTTGATCTTCTCGTTGGGGATGGATCCCTCGACGACGAGGACGAACGGCTCGAGCTGGCCGGCCGCCGCCCGATGGAAGAATTCGAGGAACTCTCCCCCGTTCTCGTAGGCGAGCACCGGGTTGTGCAGATGCACCTTGGGCAGGCCGGGGATCGCGCCCATCAGCACATCCTCGATGCTCGGCTGGGTGGCGGCGGTAATCGACACCGAGTCGCCGTCGCACCCCAGGCCGGCCGTGATCCAGAGAATGTGCACTTCGGGCACGGCCGGCGCCCGCTGCGTCACCCGACCATACGGAACCGCATCCGCCCCCATAACCGCTGTCTCCTTTCCCCGGTCCGCGACCGGGTTCGGCTGCAGAAATCATCCGAAGTTCGAAGACTATGGCGCCGGGCCGGCACGCTCAAGCGGGCGGGGCCCGGTTTTGCGTTCGGGAGAAATCAGCCGACAGGGGTAGGGGAATTCCTGATGACGGGGCGTCCGGGCTACTCGGCCTGCTCCCGCAGCACCCATTCGATCGCATGATGCTGCAACTCGCGGGCGTTCCGCAGCCCGAGCTTCTCCTTGAGATGGGCCTGGTAGGACTCGACCGTTTTCACGCTCAGCTGGAGCGCCTGCGCGATCTGCCGCGTGCTGCGGCCCGCACCGATCAACCGGAACACTTCGAGCTCCCGATCGCTCAGAATCGCCAGCGGCGACGCCGGGCCGGCCGCCGGGCCCCGGGCATACTGGCGGAGCATGCGGCTCGCGACCCGTTCGGGGACATAGATCTCCCCGTCCAGGATCCGGCGCACCGCGGTCAACACCAGCCCGGTCGCCTCCTGCTTCATGATGTAGCCGTTGGCTCCGGCGCGCAGCACCCGCTCCGCATAAATCGACTCATCGTGCATCGAGAGCACGAGAATCGGCAGCTGCCCGTCGCGCAGCCGGATCTGCTTGAGGAGATCGAGGCCGTCCTGGCCGCCGAGCGAAATGTCGAGAATCACGAGGTCCGGTCGCAGCCCGCTGATCGCCTGCGCCGCCGAAAGGGCGTCCTCGGCGTGGCCGCAGACGGTCAGGTCCGGCTCCCGGTCGATGAGCAGCGACAGCCCCTGGCGGATGATCGGATGGTCGTCCACCACCAGGACGCGGCGCTTGTCCGCCGGGGAGCACGCCGCCGCCCGCTCCCTCACTGGTGCGCCTCCCGGGGAAACCGGCAGTCGACGAGTGTGCCGGACGACGATCCCGGACGATCGCGCACGTCACACGATCCCCCGAACATCCGCGCCCGATACCTCATTATGTGCAGCCCCATCCCCGGCGTCCCGGCCGGCCGCGCCCGGCCGATCCCGACGCCGTCGTCTTCGATGGTCAGACGCCCCGTCGCCCGGCTGTCCGACAGGACGATCACGATTCGCGAGGCGCCGCCGTGCTTGATGGCGTTACTGACCGCTTCCTGGGCGATGTGAAAGAGGTGCGTCGCCGAGGCGACGTCGTCGAGCAGCACCGGCGTCTCGCACTCGAACCGGCAGGCGACGCAGAACAGGTCCTCGACCTCCGACGCCAGGCGCTGCAGCGAGGCCATCAGGCCGTCGGCGCCGGACACCACCGGCACCAGGCCGCGCGACAGTTCCCGCGTCTTCTCGATCGCCTCGTTCACCAGCTGGACGATGCGTCCGGCCTCGGCCGCCTCCGGCAGACCGTGCTCCTCGAGGCGCTGCTGCAGCACCTTGCTCATGAACGCCGTCCCGGTGAGGTGCTGGCCCAGCCCGTCGTGCAGATCCTGGCCGATCCGCCGCTGCTCGTGGCCGCTGATCTCGAGCAGCGCCGCTTCGAGCCGCTTGCGCTCGGTGACATCGTTGCCGGAGGCAATGATGTATTCGACCAGCCCGTCGGCACCCCGCAGAACGGTTCCCGACCACGAAATGATCCGGCGGTCGCCGCCCGCGGTCACCCAGCTGCCTTCCTGATCGGACGGTCCGGTACCGCCGCACCACTCGGCGACAATGGCCGCGAAGCGGCCGCTTTCCGCGGGCGTCTCGAACAGCGCGCACAGCCGCTGCCCGCGGACGTCGGCAAACGCCCGCCCCGAGGCGCGCTCGCACGCCCGATTGAAGCGGAGGATGTGCCCGCCAGGATCGAGCACCGCGACGAGTGCGCCGACACTGTCGAGAATCGCCGCGACGAGGTTGCGCTCCTCCTGCAGCGCCTGCTCGGCGCGCTTCAGATCCGTGATGTCGACCCCGACCCCGTGAATGAACCATGGCCGGCCGTCCGCCCGCTGAATCAGCGCTGCCTGGCAGTGGAACCAGATCACCCGTCCATCGCGCGCGACGACGCGGTAGGCGGATCGCAGCGGCCGGCCGGACAGGAGCATGTCCGCCGCCTCGATGCTCCAGCGCTCCTTGTCGTCGGGATGAATCCGGTGGTACCACCGGATCGGATCCTCCAGCCACTCCTGCTGCGTAAAGCCCAGCGCGGACTCGATCTCGGGGCTGACGTACGCCTCGCCGACGCCGTCGTCGAGATCGGCCAGGAAGACCACCGCCGGCATCTGCTCGACGAGGGCCCGGTAGCGCACGTCGGCGGCGGTACCGGGGGCGCCGGCATCGGCGTCGCGCGCCGTCGGCGGATCGGACCGGGCGCCACGCGATCGGAACGCCTCGGCCAGATTGACCAGCACCGCTTCAGCCCGTGCTTCCGCGTCGGCCAGGCGCTCCGGCGACAGCGGCCCTTCCCCGTCGAGCGCCGCCGCGATAGCGGGCAGGACGAATGTCGACCGGCTCATGGCGCCGGCTCCTCGCGAGAATGACGGACGTGGCGCCATGCCGGCGTCTTGTTGAGCGAGGACAGCGTGAACCGGCGGAGCGCATGCATCGCACGGCCGTAACCCGTCACCGCGTGGGTCGACAGCATCGAGCCGGGCGGCTGATCCATGAACGGCATGAACTTGTCCGGGAACCCGGGCATCGTACAGCCAATGCAGATCCCTCCAACATTGGGGCAGCCGCCGATTCCGCCCATCCAGCCGCGCTTGCCTACATTGCACTGCACCACCGGTCCCCAGCAGCCGAGCTTGACGATGCAGAGGCGGATCCGTACTCCTGGGCGAACTCGGCCTGCTCGTAGTAGCCGCCCCGGTCGCAGCCTTCGTGCACCGTCTGGCCGAACAGCCAGGTCGGCCTGAGCGCGTCGTCGAGCGGGATGAGCGGGGCGCGCCTGGCCGCCATGTGCAGAAGGTAGAGCAGCGTCTCGGTGATGTTGTCGGGCTGCGCGGGACAGCCCGGCACACAGACGATCGGAATGCCCGACCAGGAACGCCAGTGCCAGCCGAGATAGTCCGGCACGCCCATGCAGCCGGTTGGATTTCCGGCCATCGCATGGATGCCGCCGTAGGTCGCGCAGGTGCCGACCGCGACCACCGCCCAGGCCCGTGGCGCGAGCCTGTCGATCCATTCGCAGGTGGTGATCGGCTGGCCGCTGACCGCGTCGGTTCCGAACGACGCCCAGTAGCCTTCGGCCTTGTTGGTCTCGTCGGGCACCGACCCTTCGATGACGAGGATGAACGGCCCCGCGGCGCCAGCGGCGGCGGCATGGTAGTGGCGGAGAAAGGCGTCGCCGTTCTCGAAGTCGAGGAAGGGATTGCGGAGGGTCACTCGCGGGATCCACGGCAGGGCGCCGCCGATCAGGTCTTCCAGGCTCGGCTGCGTCGCGGCAGTCATGGCGATCGTATCGCCGTCGCAGCCGAGGCCGGCCGTCAGCCAGAGAATCTCGATCTCGGCAATCGCCGACGGGTCCGGATCGGTGCGTCCGGTGCGCCCGGCGCCTGCCGTCTCGTCCACCATGGCTCGCCTCCGGGAGTGGTCGGGCCATGCTATCATCAGCGGTAACTGTTGCTGATGAGTTCCTAGCCCGCCATGCTCTGTCAACGCTGTGGGAACGAGGTTCCGCCCCCGCTGAATCAATGCCCACGTTGTGATGCCGGGCGCCCACGCAGCACGGCCACCGCGGTCCAGACCCCCCCACCCCCTGTTTCAACTCCGGACGACGCGACTCGACTGGGCACCGACCCGGCCTCCCTCTTCGCCGGTCCCTCTCCATTCGACGCGGGCGCCGACGCTCCGACGCTGCCGCCGCGCCCCACGACGCCCGTCTCCGCCGGCGGCCACGCCGGACGACGCGACCAGGCTCGGCACCGATCCAGCGTCGTTGTTCGCCGGTCCCCCGCCAGATGATGCGCCGACGGGACCATCGGGGGCGCTGGACGAGGACGATCCGGACCTGACCATGCAGGCCGGCCGCCGCGCCGCGCCCGCAGGCGACACCGGCCCCCTCGAGATCGGATCCGCTTTCGGCTCGCGTACCACATCATGCGGCTGCTCGGCATCGGCGGGATGGGTGCCGTTTATCAGGCGTGGGACGCGGAACTTGGCGTCGCCGTGGCGATCAAGGTGATCCGCCCGGAGGTGATGGCGGACATCGACGCGGCCGCGGAGGTCGAGCGGCGATTCAAGCGCGAGCTGCTCCTCGCCCGCCAGGTGACCCACAAGAACGTCGTCCGGATTCACGACCTCGGGGAAATCAGCGGCATCAAGTACATCACGATGCCGTTCGTCGACGGCAGCGACCTCTCCTCGGTGCTGAAGGAGGCAGGGCGGCTGCCGGTGCCGAAGGTGCTGCGCATCGGCCGGGCGATCGTCTCCGGCCTGGTCGCGGCGCACAAGGCCGGCGTGGTCCATCGCGACCTCAAGCCCGCCAACATCATGATCGATCCCGACGACGACGCGATGATCATGGACTTCGGGATCGCGCTGTCCTCCGGCGCCCCCACCGCGCCGCTGCCGCCGACCGATCCGCGGACCGGCTTCATGCAGTCGGCGGCGTCGTACTCGACGACGATGCAGGGGTCGGTCGTCGGCACCGTCGAATACATGGCCCCTGAGCAGGCGCGCGGACAGACCGTGGACCAGCGCGCCGACATCTACGCTTTCGGCCTGATCCTCTACGACATGGTCGTTGGCCGGCGCCGGGCCGAGCACGCGCCGAGCGCGATCGCCGAGCTGCAGGCGCGGATGGCGGCGGCGCCGCCGCCGCCGCGCACGATCGTTCCGCAGATCCCGGAAGCGGTCGATCGGATGATCGTCAAGTGTCTGGAGCCCGACGCCGCCAAGCGCTTTCAGACCAGCGCCGAGCTCGCGGCGCATCTCGACCGGCTCGACGACCAGGGCCAGCCGATCCCCATCACGCGGGTGGTCGGGCTCCGTCTGGCGGTGCCGATCGGCGCGCTGCTGCTGGCGATCGCCGGCGGCGGCACCTGGTGGTACGCGCGGACGCTGGTCCCGGCCGCCAAGCACGCGCCGGTGTCGGTGGTGATTGCCGACATGAGGAACGGCACCGGCGACCCGACCTTCGCGCACACGCTCGAGCCGGTGCTGAAGCGCGCCCTCGAGGGGGCGGGCTTCGTGAGCGCCTACGATTGTCCCGGCATCATCCGGACGCTGGGGGTGCACCCGCCCGACCTGCTCGATGAAAACGCCGCCCGCGAAGTGGCGGTGAAACAGGGCATCGGGGTGGTCGTGTCGGGGGCGATCACTCCGAACGGCAACGGCTACGACCTGTCGCTCAAGGCCGCCCAGACCGTGACCGGCGACGTCATCGCCAGCGTCAAGGGGCGGGCGGCGGGCAAAGAACAGGTGCTCGAGACCGCCACCCGGCTGGTCGCGACGATCCGCAAGGCGCTCGGCGACCGGACCTCCGAGTCGGCGCAGATGTTCACGATGGCGAGCCTGTCGGCAACCTCGCTCGAAGTCGTGCACCACTACGGCGAAGCGATGGAAGCCCAGTCGAAGAACCGGTTCGAGGAGGCGCGCCAGAGCTTCCTGAAGACCGTCGAGCTCGACCCCAAGTTCGGCATCGGCTACCAGGGGCTGTCGGTCATCTCCCGGAACCTCGGCCGGCTGGACGACGCCGATAAATACATCAAGGAGGCGCTCCGCCACGTCGACGGCATGACCGAACGGGAGCGCTTCGTGACGCGCGGGATGTACTACCGCGTCACCGGCGACTATCCGCAGTGCGTCAAGGAGTACGGCGAGCTCATCTCCCGCTACGCCGGCGATGCCGTCGGCCGCAACCAGCGCGCCCTCTGCCTGTCGAAGCTGCGCGACCTGCACGGCGCCGTCGCGGACATGCGCGAAGTGGTCCAGATGCTGCCGAAGCGCACCGTGTTCCGCGACAACCTGGCGATCTACACCGCCTACTCGAGCGATTTCGAGGGCGCTGAGCGCGAGGCGCTGGCGGTCGAAGAGCCCGATGTCTACGCCGTCATCCCGCTCGCCTTCGGTCAGCTCGGCCAGGGGAAACTGTCGGAAGCCGCCGCCACCTACGAGCGGCTGGGGACCATGGGCGCGCTCGGCGCCTCGTTCTCGGCGTCGGGCCTGGCCGACCTCGCGCTCTATCAGGGGCGCCTGTCGGAGGCCGCGAAACTGTTCGAGCAGGGAGCGGCGGCCGACCTGGCCAACAAGAATCCGGACAAGGCGGCGACGAAACTGGCGCTGCTGGCTCACGTCGACCTGTTGCTCGGGAAGAAGAGCGCGGCTTTGGCCGCCGCCGGCAAGGCGCTGGCGCAGAGCAAGGCCGTGCCGATCAAGTTGCTGGCGGCGCAGACCTACGTCGAAGCGGGCGTGCCAGACAAGGCCAGGCCGCTGGCGGAGGACCTCGGCGCTGAGCTGACGGCCGCACCGCAGGCCTACGGGAAGATTATCGAAGGGGAGCTGGCGCTGAAGAATCGCGACGCGCGGCAGGCGGTCAAGCGCTTCACGGAAGCCAACGCCCTGCTCGATACCTGGATCGGACACTTCGACCTGGGCCGCGCCTACCTCGAGCTCGAGATGTATCCGCAGGCGGACTCGGAGTTCGATCGCTGCATCAAGCGGCGCGGCGAGGCGATGTCGCTGTTCGTCGACGAGGAGCCGACCTACGGCTACTTCCCGCCGGTCTATTACTACCAGGGACGGGTGCGCCAGGGCCTGAACACCGCCGGCTTTGCCGAGTCCTACAAGGAGTATCTCGCCATCCGCGGCGAGTCGGCCGACGATCCGCTGGTGCGGGACGCCCGCCGCCGGCTCGGCCAGTAGTCGCTACGGCGTCGCGGGATTGCGCGGATCGGCGAGGTCGATCAGGTAGGAGTGGGTCGCGTGGGTCGACGGCAGCTCGCCGTCCCAGACGTCGACGAACAGGTAGCGGGCGGTGCCGTGAGGCGTGAGCTTCTCGATCGACCCGTTGAGACCAATCTCGTCACTGGCCCCGTTGTAGGCGATCGTGTTCACGCCCGCCGCCAGGCCGCTGAAGGTCTGGGTGAACACCGTCGTCGCGTTGGTCCCGGCGCAGGCCTGGTCGAGGGCGGTGACCCGGATGGTAGCATCCGGACCGGGCTGGAAGAGCAGCGTCAGCGAGATTGTCACGGAAGAACCGCCGCCGGTCACGAAGCCGTCCAGCGCCGCTGTAGCTGAAGGCGATGGCGCCGTTCTCAAGCGGCATCTCGGGCTGCGGATGGAGCTCTGGACTGGCCAGCGCCGCATCGCAGGCGGTAGCGGGCACGAGCGCCTGCGCCGACACCGGGGCCGAGACCGCCAGCAGCAGCCCGCACGCCAGCGCCGCGCCGCCCAGAACCCCCGTCACCCGATCCCTGTTCGTCATCTCACTGTCTCCACTCTGGCCGGCGGGAACGCATCGGTGCGTCCCCACCCTCAATTTTCGCCGCGGCCGCCGAGCTGTCTCGCGTCGCAATGCCGCCGCCCGCTACGGGGCCGGCGGACCGGGGTCGTAGGTCAGGATGTACGGCTGCTCCGCCGGCGAACCGGAGGTCTCGACGGCGACGACTGTCCACGTCGGCGGGAACGCGCTGAACCATTCGTGCACGGAGTCAACCCACCCTGACAGCGTGGCATCGGACAGTCCCGAGACGACCGGATTGGCCGGCGCGGTGATTTTCACCACACTGCGATCGACCTGTCCGGCCGTGAAGGCGCCGAACCCGTCCAATACCGGGACGGCTGTTCCCGACGGTGACGTCGCGTAGTAACAGCTGAGCGACATATACATGCCGGTGCGCGTGCCGCTCGCCACATAGCCGATGGCGTTGCGGGTCAGCGTCTCGGCCGCGGCCTGGATTGCGGGTGAGCCGTGCGCGCGGTGGTAAATCGCGTCGGTTCCGATGAGCACGATGCGACCGGCCACCGCCGGGGACCAGACCGCCCTGTTCTGCTCGGCAGCGGCAAGCGGGCTCGCATCGAAGCCGGCGCAGGCGTTGTCGGGGAAGACGATCGCGCTGTAGGCGGCAAAGTCGGTCGGCGTCATCGCCGCCCACTGAGTCGCATCCTTGACGGTGACAACGTAACCGGCCGCCTGGGCGATCGTCTGCTCGTTGACCGTCAGCCCGGTCGCCAGCGACGGCCCGTAGATCAGGATGCTGTTGCCGCCCACCGTGATCGTGAACGTCTGCGCCGGACTGGTGTCGACGCCGCCGTTGGCGATCCCGCCGTCGTCGTGCAGGGTCACGGTGACGACCGCCGCGCCGGTCGCGCTGGAGGCCGGCGTATAGGTCAGGTTGCCGGCGGGATCGATCGCCGGCTGGGTCGCGAACAGCGCGCTGTTGGTTGTCGTGACAACGAAGTTCAGCAGCTGAGCCGATTCGTTGGCCGGCCCGGCGCTGACCGCAGTCGCCCACTGCGGCACGGTGCGAGCCGTGCCACCCGCCGCCACGAGCTGGTCAGGGCCTCGGGTGAAGCTCGGCGCGTCGTTGACCGGCGTCACCGTGAGGACGAAGGTCTGCGGCGCGCTGGTCGCAACACCGCCGTAGGCGGTGCCGCCGTCGTCATGGGCATTGACCGTGACGGTCGCGGTGCCGTTGGCATCCGCGGCCGCCGTGTAGGTCAGCGTCCCGTCGGCGGCCACCGCCGGCTGCCCGGTGGCGGTGAACAGCGCCGGGTTGTCGTTCGTGACCAGGAACTCTACGGTCTGATGGCAGATCGATACGCCAAGCGGCGCCGTCAGGGTGCACAGCGCGTCGGTCTCGTTGGCTGGCCCGGCACTGATCGCCGTTGCCCAGTTCGGAATCGACCGCGCGGCGGCGTCCTCGAGCACCGTGTCGTTCCCGCCGCTCGTGAACGACGGCGGATCGTTGACCGGATTGACGGTGATCGTCACCGTCCGGTCGGCCGAGGCGCCGCTGACCGCCACCGGCACGGCGGGACGATTCCAGGTCCCGGGATTCAGCCGGTAGGTGAACGTGTCGGTGCCGAAGAAGTTGGCGGCCGGCAGGTAGCTATACGACCCGTCCGGATTGAGGCTGAAGCTGGCCGCGTGCACCGGGCCGGTGATGAGCACCGGGAACCGTCCGGGACTGTCGGCGTCGGCGTCGTTGCCGAGCACCGCTCCGGCCAGCAGGCTGTCTTCGTTGACCGTCGCGACGTCCGCCACCGCGACCGGGTCGTTGTTGACCGCCGTGACGCTCGAGTAGTTGGACGGGCCGCTGACGTCGGCGTCGCTCGTGAAGCGGGCGGCCACCCAGTAGGTGAACACCTGGCCGTTGGGCAGCTCTTCGTTGTCGTCCAGCGTGAACGTCGAACCGTTGGCGGTGCGTCCGACTTCCACCTTCTGCGCCGCCGCCGCGACGTCGACCGTCGCGCCGGTGACGCGATAGACGATGTACTGCGTGACGGCGTCGCCGCCGAAGTTCGGGACCTGCCAGCGCAGCCGGTTGCGATGGAGCGGACCTGCCTTGCAATCGGGGTCGGTCGACGACGGGTCAATCACGCAGGCCTTGAACTGCGTCGGCGGCGTGTGGCCGAGCGACGCCGCCAGGTCGGCGGTGATTTCCTCGCCGCCGCCGAAGTCGACGCCACCGCCGAAGTCGACGCCGCCGCCGAAGTCGACGCCGCCGCCGAAATCGACGCCGCCGCTGAAGTCGACCCCGCCGCCGAAGTCGACCCCGCCGCCGTAGTCGACCCCGCCGCCGAAGTCGACCCCGCCGCTGTAGTCGACCCCGCCGCCGAAGTCGACGCCACCGCTGAAGTCGACGCCGCCGCCGAAGTCGACGCCGCCGCTGAAGTCGACGCCGCCGCCGTAGTCGACCCCGCCGCCGAAGTCGACGCCGGCGGAAAAGCCCGCCATGTTCGGGCCGCTGAACGACTCGTTGAGGCGGACGTTGGCCCACTCATTCGCGCCCGCCAGCGTCGTCTGGGTGAGGCCGTCGAAATTCAGGTCCTGGGATCCCGACGACACGCCCTTCGTGGTCCAGTCGATCGGCACCCCGAGGCGAGGGCCGTCGAACCGCGCCACCTTGGTCGTCGTCCCGTCCGGAATGGTCGCGCCGCTGCAGAATTTCGTGGCCGCCGAGAGGCCGAGCGCCTTGGCCAGCGAATTGTCCGCGAGCGGGACGAACCAGGCCGTCCGATAGGTCATCGGCGTCAGCGGGCTGTTCTGGAGAGCGTTCTCGTGCAGCGCCGGCAGCTGCTCGCGTGAGTAGTCGAGATGGGCGGTGCCGAGATCGTCGAGCAGACCGTGCAGCTGGAACAGGTAGCTCATCACGCTCAGATCGTTCGGCTTGCAGTTCGGTTCGAAGTCGATACGGGTCCGCGCCGCCGGCGCCGCGCCGACGGTGGTATAGGTCGCCGGGCTGCCGCCGTGCCACAGGTCGAAATTGTGCCCGAGCTCGTGCATCGTCGTCGACGCCTGCGCGAACGGGGTGCCGACGAAGTTGTCCCACAGGCCGAGCGACACCATCACGTCGGCGCCGGGCAGATTGCTGACGCCCGAGCTGCTCTTCGGCACGTGGAAGTCGGGAGAGTTCTTGTCGGTGGATTTCGGAATCCCGCGGGCGTGGGCGTAGAGGATGTAGTGGAAGAGCCCCTCACGGTTGCGATCGAACCGTCGCCGGCACTTCGCGGTGAAGCACGCGTTCTGCGCGAGCGGGCTGAGCTCCTCGCCGATCGCGCTGACCGGCGCGTCGCGATAGAGCCGGTAGCCAATCTGGAAGCTGACCGTGCCCGGGTAGGCGGGGAACTGGCACTTCGCCCCGGAGCACGCCACCTCGCGGATGATCTCGCCGCCCCTGGCGCTGGCCGCGGGAATCAGGTAACTGTCGGCCGCCGTCGAGCCGTAGCCGGGACGCGCGTGATAACCCGGGCCAACGTCAAAATGAACGCGGACTCCGGCGGAACCGTCGGGATTGCTGACCGGCGCTCGCAGATACGCGTCACCCACCATCTTCAGCACATCAGGCGTGGGGAGGTGGTTGTGCCCGGCCGCATCCGTCAGCGAAGAGAGTCCCGGCCGGATGGGCGCGGTGGCCGATCCGTACGAAGTGCCCGGAGCGGCTTCCATCGCCCCAAGTTCGACGAACACATCCTTGTGCCTGGAGCTCGCCCCCATGGCGCGAAGGTCGGGCAGCGGCTCGCCATTTGGTTTCTTCAGGCCGCTGACGTCCTCGACCTTGTCGATCAGGCCGTCGCCATCGGCGTCCTGGACGGTCGTGCTGAAGACGGTGGCGGCAAACGACAGACAGTCGTAGGGATTGTCGGTCTTGTGATCGACGGTCGCGACGACTTCTTCACCATAGCCGCCCCCGGCGTCGCTGCCCGGCATCAACGACGTCACGTCGAACGTCGGATTCGACCAGCCGCGGTCGGCGCTGCCGGCCTGGTCCAGATTGACGAACTTGTCCCCGCCAATCAGGGTCGTCGGCTTGTTCGCGGCGCCGCGGAAGTAAACCCGATCGGTCTTGTTGTTCTTGCCGTTGCCGCCGATCTGGGTCAGCCTGGCGACGTGGGCGGCCGAGGACTGAAAGAAGCCGCGAATCGTCTGCGTCAGCGTCGCCCCCTGCGCCTGGAGGTAGGCGCCTTCGTAGAGGACGATCGACGTCAGCTCCTGGCTGGGATCGCGATAGACGATGAAGAGCGTCGCGCCGGAGCTGACCGGCGCGTGAATGGCCGACTGGCCGGCGTCCGGCAGCGTGACCGTATGTTTCGCGATCCCGCTCTTGAGCAGGTCCGCGTCGTTGACCAGCCGCTTGCCGGTCGGCCTGCCGTTGACGTCGAGTTGCAGCGGCAGGAACCGCAGGACGTCGGCGCGAAACGTCGTCAGCTTCGCCTGCGCGCTGCCGAAGCAGGCGGCGGTCGTCGCGTTCGGAGCCACCGATGTGGCTTTGACCACCGTGACCGGCTGGCCGCGGAACCGGGCGCCGTCGGCCTGCTGCTTGATTGTCGATGACGTGGTGATGGTTTCCCAGTAGAGGAACGCCGCCAGGATGTCGGCATTGGCGGGGACGCCGGTCATGGGGATCGTCCCGGTGACAAATCCGCTCTGGGCGTTCGAGGCAAGATCCACCCCGCCGACGACGTAGTTGCCGGTCACCAGGTAGCTCTTGGCAAACGGCAGCGGGTCGGCCGCGGCCTGTGCGGCGGCCCGGTTGGGCACCATCAGCGCAAGCAGCGCCAGCGCGACCAGCGCGGCCACGGCCCGCGGTCGATCTCTCGCACCCAGCCGCGCGGCCTGCGCGTCAGCCACACCTGGAACAGTCATGCTCGTCATCGAGAACCCTTTATGAACGGAGTGTCGCGGGCGAAGCTGAGGCTGGCAAATGGTAGCCCGGGAGTCGTCGAGGGGAAGAAGCTTGGCGGGTTTGGTGTCCATCTGCAAGTAAATTGATAAATGCCGCCGCGGTTATCGGGAGTACTGCCAAGAAGTCCGTCGCGAGGCAGAGTTTTTTCTGCCTGCTGGCTCCGTGGCCAGCTCTGCGGTCGGTCGAACTGTTTTTCGTTTCGGCGCTGTACTTAGGACCTTCGCCCCTAAACGGCGTCGCCGGAGTCGTGTTCCCAGAGAAAACCCATTTCGCCCGCCCGGCGTGTAGCATGGAGCAAGCCACATGCAGTCGCGATGCGTCGACCGCCATTTTCAAGGAGTTTTCGTGCGAATTATCGCCACGCTTTGCCTCACCCTGGCGCTGCCCGCAGCCGCCGCCGCCCAGGCACCGCTGCCGCAGTGGCAGGACCTCTTCAACGGCCGCGACCTCACGGGCTGGACCAACGTCAACACGGCGCCCGACACCTGGACCTTCAAGGACGGGATGCTGATCGACACCGGCAAGCCGACCGGCGTGATGTGCAGCGAGAAGATGTACGAGAACTTCCTGCTGCACGTCGAATGGATGCACCTCGAGCCAGGCGGCAATTCCGGTGTCTTTGCCTGGAGCGACGCGCATCCACAGCCGGACAGCGGGCTGCCGAACGGCGTCGAGATCCAGATGCTCGAGCTCGACTGGCCGAAGCTTCACACCAAGGACGGGGTGGTTCCACCGGTCGCCTACGTGCACGGCGAGGTCTGGGGCGTCGGCGGCGTCAAGACCGTGCCGGACAATCCGCGCGGGGAGCGCAGCAGCTCGATCGAGAACCGGGCGAAAGGGCGCAACGAGTGGAACGTCTACGACGCGGTAGCGGTTGACGGCGTGATCAAGCTGTCGGTCAACGGCAAGTTCGTCAATGGCGTCAGCAAGTCGACGCAGAAGAAGGGATACCTCTGCTTCGAAGCCGAAGGGGCGGAGATCCACTTCCGCAACGCGCGCATCCTCGAACTGCCACCGGGCGTCACCACCGCGGCGCAGACGGCGCCGGCCCGCCGGTAGGCCGGGGGGCGCCCCTTACCGTCCGGGCGGCTGCGGCGGCGCGGCCGCGCGGGCGGCGGCATCGCGCGCCGCTTTGGTCTCGACGCCCGGCTTCTGCAGGAAACCCAGGTCGCGGAACCAGTCGATGAAGCGGAACTGCCAGGTGCCGAACGGGATGTTGTTGCGATCGGTCAGGCCGCCGGACATGTTGCCGCCCTTCGGGCAGCGGATCGCCGGGATGCCGGCCGTTGCCGTAGATGTGCATCTCGAGATTCGGAATGCGCGCCTTCAGAAACGCGGCGAAGAATTCGTCCGCCCAGACGGCGTGGACGGCGTCGCCGACCCCACCGCCGGCGAGGAACGACCGGCGGAGCATCGCCTGGCACAGCGACCGTCGGCGCCGCCGCGGAACGGCGTCGGGCCCGGATAGATCAGCGCCGACGAAATCAGGGCGGGAGCTGGCCATTGCCGCGCGCGCTCCCGACCGGCGGCCTGCGCCTTATCGAATTCGGGATATCTGACGGCCGCATGCGACGTCAGCTCGGCGCCGGCCGAGAAACCGATGGCGCCAATCTTCCTGGGATCGATGCCCCACTCTGCCGCGTGCGCGCGCACCACGCTTGATCGCCTGCAGCATGTCGTTCGACCGCATCCGTCTTCGGTTCGTAGCCGTCGCGCCGCAGCCGGTTGCGCAGGATGATGGTGTTGACGCCGTAGTTGTAGAAGAACGGGACGAAGTCGGCCCCCTCCGAGCCGACGTTGAGCGTGTTGTGGCCGCCGCCCGCCACCACGATCACCGCCGCGCCGGTGTTCAGCCCGGCCGGCACCCGATGCAGCTCGATCGACGGATTGTGGATGTTGACGATGCTGGCGATCCGGCCGGGGACGCCGCTGGTCATGTTGTAGACCTCGGCTTCGCGGACGCGCGCGGCGTTGAGGACCGGAGAGCCGGGCGGGTAGAGCGGCACGACGATGCCGCCGGGCAGAATCGCCTGCGGGGCATACGGACCGTCGCCGGCCGGGTCCTGGCGACGGCATGCCCTGCGGCGCAGGTCACCCGCAGCGGCAGCGGCGGGCGCGCCGGCCGGCTGCTGACGCGCTGCGAGCGTGCGGCGCCGCAGGCGCCACGGTCAGCAGTGCCGGCAACCATGCACGCGCCGGATCGTGGAATGCAGGGACATATGCATCATGCAGATCATGGCTGTCGGTTTCGCGGACGCCGCTACTTTGCCGCGTACTCCGCCGGGATGACGGTAATCGGGCGAATTTCGATATCGCGGTAGAAGATCTCCGCCCCTTCGGACTGCAGGATGATCGCGCCGGACGTCACCGGAGTCGGCGCGGCCCCGTCGATGCGCAGCGGCCCGTGCAGGCGCATCACGACCTTGCCGTTGACGATGTGGATGGAGTCGTCGCCGACGGTGATCGAGCTCGACGGTGTTCCATTCGCCGCTCGGCTTCTCGTTGTCGGGCTGCTTGATGCAGCGGCCCTGCGCCCCCTGGCTCTGCGAGAAGAACGTCCACTCCCCGGCCGGGTCGTAATCGTAGAGCAGCGGCTTCGTGTCCTGCCTGGCCCTTGGCGCGAACCGCGATGACGGATCCGATGGCGTAGAGATCGCCGACATCGTGCTCCTGGATCTGCAGCTCGACGGAGCGGGCCCAGGTGCGCCCTTCCGCTCCGGGTGGCGCGTGCACGTGATAGAGCAGGCCGCTGTCGCGATACGTCTCCGGCTGATCGCGAGGCGGCCATTTCTTCCGGCCCCATTTGAACTGCAGCCGCAGGTGGTAATTCCCGTACGAGACTGCTTCGTCCGCAGTTCGCCGAACGCCTCGCCGGAGATCCGGATCGCCGGCCGGCCGTCGACGTCGCCGGCGACGGTGAACACCTCCAGCGGATCGCGGCCGCTGCCAATCGCCTCCGTGTACTTGCCGTCGGCGCCGCGCGCCAGGCCGGGCACCTCGGACGTCGGCTCCGGGCGCTGGATCCAGGTCGTCCAGCCGTCGAGGTTCGAACCGTTCCAGAGCGGCATCCAGCCGGGCTGCGCCCGGATCGTCATCACGCCGCACAGGCAGAGCATCACGCCGACGAGCAGAACTCTTACGGCACGCATGGCTGACCTTTCAGGGTGCAGGGTGATCGGGGGTGCGCCGGCCGTCTTCGTCGCCTTGAGGGCCGGCCGCCGGACGGGCCATTATGGTCGAAGGGGGAAGGAAGTCAACGCGCCGGCGGGACCGCGGACGACGTCCGGAAGTGCATCACCTCGCCGAGCAGGCGCCCGGATTCCGGCGTCTCGACGATGGTCCGGAAGTAGTAAATCGTATCGGCGCGGAGGCCGTCCAGGGTCGACTTGAACGCGCCGGCCCCGTCGGGCGCCGCTGTCGCGGTCGGCGTGGCTGGCCGGTCGTCGGTGCCCCACAGGAAGCCGCCGCGGCTACCGTCGGGCGCATGCGCCGCCGCGCCATGCAGCATCGCGGCGTCCCCCGTCAGATCCGTCGCCGTCAGCGTTGTGGCGCCGGGGTCCGGCGACTCCCCCGTCGCACGGGGCCCGTCAGGCGTTTCGGAGGCCGGCTCGAGAGAAGTCGGCGCCGCCGCAGGTGTTCCGCCGTCGGCCGCCCACGGGCCGGCAGACGCCCACGCATGCACGGGAGTGCTGGCGAAGGGACGCGATTCAGACGACGCAGGCGCCGCGGTGAGAGCCGACGAGTCCGGCGCGGCCGGGGACGGCGCGGCTTCGCTGCCGGGCGCCGCACTCGATGCGGCGGCCGTCAGGGTGGGCACTTCCGCCCGGTCGACAGGCGCGACCGCTGATGCAGTTTGGACGGAGGCGACGGTGGCCGCAACCGCGTCGCCGGCGGCGGCGTCCTGGCGTCGCAGCCGGGGCGGCGCAATCGTTGCCTGCTGCGGCATGCCGAGCGTGACGATGGCGTTCGCCACGTCCCGCCGGTCGATGACATAGAGCCGCGGCGTCGAGATCGGCCACGCAGCGGTCGACTGGAGCCGCGCCAGCGCGATCGGGGCGATCGACTGCGATCCGCTGAGCGTCCAGCCGCTCGGCCACGTGGCGCGGCCGAGCGTCACCTGACCGTCCGGCGCGGCATCGACGAGGACCACGTCGCCGGTGACCGGCTGATAGAGATAAATCTCCGTCAGGCCGTCGCCGTCGATATCGCCGACGGCGAGGTCCGCGCCGCGGGGGCCGGCGCCTCCGGCCGCCGGCGCGGCACCGGCGGTCAGCGACTCGACCGTCCACGCGCCGGTCTGCGGATCATAGAGGAATGCGGCGTCGATCCCGGTACCGGTCAGGTCGGCCAGCTGCACGACACGTCCCGGGCGCCACGCTCCGGTCCGGGCGATGGCGAAGCGGCCGCGCACCGGGCTCACCCAGGTCTCCCAGCGGCCGGTCGATGGGTCGCTCAGCAACAGGTCGGCACGGGAGTCCGCGTCGAGACGGGCGACCGCGATTTCCCAGCCGCGCGCGGTCCGGCCCTCGCGGACCGGAACGGCATCGGGCCGGTCGTAGAGCCGCCAGCGTCCCGTCGTCCGGTCGTACGTGAAAATCGCGGCGCGGCCGTCGCCGTCGACGTCCGCGAGACGGACCGTCAGTCCGCCCGCCCACCGGCCGCTCGTGACGGTGAAGCCGCCATGCGCGTCGTTGAGGCCCAGCAGCCACGCGCCGGTCGCCGGCTGATAGAGCAGCATGTCGTCGCGGCCGTCGCCGTCGATGTCCGCCAGCTGGAGATCAGCGTCCGGCAGACCCATGCCGGTGGTCGTCACGAAGGACTGCCCGTCGTTCACGAGCTGCGACCAGCCGCCGGTCGCGGCGTCGTAGAGCAGGAGATCCGCAAGGCGACCCGGGTTGAACCGGGCGGCGCGGACGTCGACGTGGGCCGGCCAGCGGCCGCCGCGCAGGAAGCTGCCGAGCGCCGTCCAGGCCTGCCACGCGCCGGTCTCCGGCCGATACGCGAGCAGGTCGGCACGGCCGTCGCCGTCGATGTCGGCGAGGCGCACCTGACGGATCGTGTCCCGCGCGCCCTGGTCGGCCGCCGGGTCCGTCGTCACCGCGTCGGCCGCGTCCAGGGAATCGAGCAGCCGCACCGCATCCGCCCCCGGGGTCACTCCCATCAGCCGCGTCGCCGGATCGCCGAAGAAGATCCACGAGCGGCGCACGTCCCGCTGCGCGACGACGCGCTTGGCGCGCACCGCTGCTTCGCCGAGCGTCAGCCGGCCGTCCTGCAGCAGCAGGCGGAACAGCTCCCGGCTGACCAGCCGCTGGGTGGCCGACGCCGTGAGGCTGGACGACGCCCAGGCGGCGACGGCGCCGCCGTCCGGGGCGCGCAACAGCGCTTCGGCGAGGCTTTCCTCGTCGTAGATGCCGTGGAAGAAGCCGCTCAGGCAGTTCATCGCGATCACGAACGGCAGCGGTGCGCCGCGCGGCCACGTGCTGGCGACGAGATCGTTGCCGAGGATATCTCCCTGCCGCCCCCACAGCCGGGTCGAGCCATGCCCCAGATAGTTGACGATCAAACGGCCGGACGCGACCTCGGACGCCAGGGCGCCGCCGGTGTCGGCACCGAGCGTTCCATGGAACACCTCGTGCGCCGTGTAGCCGGCCGGCAGCCCGGCCGCGATCGCTTTGCTCCCCCCTTCGAAGTCGTTGGCGGCGTCGTTGTCGTCGGCCGCGAGCGTCACCTCGGTGGTCCACGTCCCCGGCGTCGGCGTGTCGTAGGCGATGATCTTGCGGACCATCGCTTCCGCCTGCGCGATGGTGCGCACCGGCAGGCGTCCGACCGCGACTCCAGGCAGGCCGTCGTCGTTGAGGTCGGCGAACCACTCGTCCGAGGCGGTTTCCAGAGCGATCTGCGACATCGACAGCAGCTTGGTCGGGATCAGATTGAAGTCACCGAGCCCGGCGTAGTCGCGGGGATCCATGGTGGCGTCTCCGGCGAGCACGAGGAAGCGCGGCGCCGCCTGCCAGCTCGCTCGCGCCCGAGCCAGGAAGCGCCGGATCGCGGCGGGACTTTTTTCGCCGAAGCTGAACTCGTCGTAGACATCCTGGATGTCGATGACGGCGGGCCGATAGCCCTGGCTCGCGCGGTGCGCGGCGAGCGGCCGCAGGGCGTCGAAGTAGTCGCGGCGGGCCAGGACGACGTAGTCGAACGCGCTCGCGGCGTCGTGCCACGCCGACGGACGATTGGCGGCGACGAACGCCGGCGATCGCGGTCGTGAATTCCGTAAAGGCGAACAGGCGGCGGGTGCCGGCGCCGGGCGCCGCGAACGTCAGGGTGTAAAGCCCGTCCGCGGCGCCGACCGTGCCGAGTACCTCGATGGCGGCGCTGGGATCGGTGATATCGATGACGCGGATGGACGGCGTCGAGAAGCCGCCGATCGCGACCGACTGCTGCCCCTCGGCGCTGAACAGCAGCTGGTCGGCATCCGCCTGATGGGTATGGTCGTAGCTCACGGTCAGGTAGTCGATCAGGCTGATGTCGGCGTCTCCGGCCGCGGCGATCAGCTCGACCGTGTTGTCGCCGTCGCGAAGCGCGTCGGACGGCAACGGCAGCCGGAAGATCGCCACGCTCCTGACCGCTGAACGCGACCTCGTCGATGGCGCGTCCGTTGACCGACACCGCAACGCGATGGTTGGCGGATGGTCCGTCCCCGACCGTCACACCCTGGAGCGCGATTTCGAGCACCGCCGGCATCGAGCCGCCGGACCTTGCCGCATGCGGGGTCGGAACCGTGACGACCGTCGGTTCGGCGTCCGACACCACCGATCCGAACCAGTTCTCGGCATCGCCATTGCGGAGCGCGGCAAAGTAGATCGAGCGGTCCTTCACCTGCAGTGCATGGCGGAACGGCGTGGGCGCAGCCGGCGTGCCCGGCGGGCGCGAGGCGACGCCGAGCCGTCGTCCGGGCCGCGTCCCCGCGGCGAGCCAGTAGACGCGCGTGTCGGTCGAGGGGGTATCGAGCCCGGTCGCGAAGAACTCGATGCGGTCGGCGGCATCCAGCCGGCCGTCGGCCTCACCCACGACGCTGAACGCCTGCTCCTCGCCCTCGACGTAGAGCTGCAGCGTGCGCGGGTCGACCGTCGGACTGAGCCCCGCGGCCAGCAGCGCCGGCTGGTCGATTCGGTACCAGCCGGAGCGGCGGATGCCAATCCGCACGGCTGCGCCGCCGGCCAGCCGCCACTGCGTCGCCACGGGATCCTGCGGCAGCGGCTTGACGAAGTTGGTCGCGGCGCTGCCCGGCTCGACCCAGACGCGGGCCTCGCCGGCCAGGCACGGAACCGCTCCCGGCGCCCCGGCGGCGTCGACCCGGCACGTCCCTTCGCCGAGCGCGGACGACGGTACGACCGCCAGAATCTGCGCTCCGCCAGGCTGCGGCGTCACCGGCCCGTGCCAGGCACTCTGCCCGTCGAAGTTGACGTCTTCCAGCCAGTAGACCGCCGTCGGGTCCGCCGCCGCACCGTTCAGGTCCCAGAACGCATAGTGGTGATCCCCGGTCGCCGCCACGCCGCGCCCCAGCGTCAGACCGGAACCGCCGACCAGCGCCGACGTCACGCGCGTCCTGACCCCGCCGATGTCGCGATAGACGTGGAATCCGAGGTTGTCGATCTCGTACCCGGTCGTCCACTGCACCAGCACGCCGCGGTCGTAGCGCGACGCCTCGAGGGATACGACCCGCGCCTCGGTGACGGCAATCGGCGACAGCGCCAGGTAGAGAATCTCGGTCGCGACGGCGCTGTTGGTCGTCCAGTTGAGAGTGAAGCCATCGCTGTCGAGGCTGGTCAGGTTGGCCTCGGCGGAGATCGTCGAGTTGTTGGTGTCGGCGACGATGAAGGCCTTGCTGGTCTTGTCGACCGCCCGGACGCTGGTCGTCGCGACAGCGTTCTGGTCGGTCATCGCCGACGCCCCCTCGGTCGTGCCGTCCGAGGCGCCGATGCCGAACCGGCTGTGCGCGACCGGCGCGGCGCGAGTGATGTCCTGCACGCTGGTCAGCAGGACCACGCCCGGCTGGAAACCGACGCCGGTGATCGACTGGACCCGAGGTGCGCCGCCGGTCGCCTTGTTGAAGCTGCCCGGCTTGACGTTGACTCCCTTGAGCGCGAGCGAAAAGACCCGTGCCGCGGCGGCGCTGGCGGTGCTGAAATTGACCGTGAACCCGTCGCCGTCCATCGACACCCAGGAGGCCTTCTTCTGCACCGCGAGGCTGGCGTCGAAGGCGAACACGGCCGAGTCGGTACGCTGGCCGCGCTGCGTGTCGGAGGTGGCGGTGTTGTCGACCGTCAGGAAGCTCGACGCCCACTGATCCCCGTCGGCATCCATGGCGCCGAGCCCGAAGCCGGCCCCAGGAATGCTGGCCGGCGATGCGGCGGTGAATGCGTGCGTGCCGTGGGCATGGATCACTGCGCTCGGCTGGAAGCCGACGCCGGTGACGGCCTGGTTGCCCGTGACCGTCGACATCGTCCAGTCCAGCACCTTCGCGGAGACGTCCGGCCCGCCGATGACGATGTAGTGAATCACGTAGGCGTTGGCGTCGTTGGTGGTCCACCTGAGGGTGAAGTTGGTGTCGTCCCACGACTGGAGATCCGCTTCGGCGACCAGCACTTCGCTCCACTGCACCAGCGTCAGCGCCTTGTTGGCCATCCGGGTGCTGGCGTTCGAGAGGACGGCCTGCGCGGTCTGGCTGGCGGCGCCAACCGAGCGGCTGGTCGTGCCGTCGGTCATGCCGTAACCGAACAGGTAGGAGGCATTGGTGAACGTCTGGTTCACCTGGCCGTCGGTCCACAGAATGATCGCTTTGGGGGTCGAGCCGAGGCCGTGCGCGATGACCTGCGTGGCCGGCGCGGCGCCAACGCTCTTGGTGAAGCTGCCGACCTTGAAACCGGGGCCGGGATCGAACTGGACCACGAACCAGCCGATGTCGGCGGTGTCGACGGTATTGCCGCGGGTCATCACCAGCCAGTCCGAGGCGGTGGCCGGATTGAGCGCGAGCGTCTGGGTGACGCCGACGTCGGTGTCGCCGGAGGCGGTCGCGGTGAACGCGCCGGTCGCCCCCGCCGCGGGCTGCAGGCGGTAGTTGACCTCCATCGCATCGCCGCAGCAGTTCGGCACGGTCTCGCTGGCCACGTCCACCGCCTCGGTCATGCCTGCCGGCGGCGTCCACGTCGCGCCGCTCGAGAACGCGTGGGCGGTGACGATCATCTCGTCACGGCTCGTGGTCGTAACGCTCGGGGCTGCGTGCGTCAGGGCGTTGGCGGTGGTGGCGCCGTTCTCGACGTCGATCGGGTTGGCGGTGTCGACGTTGACGAAGGAGAGGATCCCGCCCGTCGAACCGGTCGAGGTGTCGAAGGTCCAGACGTAGCTGGCGGGCTCGACCGTGTCCGCCACCTTCCAGTAGACGGCCAGGGAATTGGCGCTCGTCGCGGCGTTGTCGGTGCGGCGGATTAGCGTCCAGCCGGCCGGCGGCGTGATGACGGCGGTCTGGGGCCGGAACCCGATCGACGCGATCATGACGTCGGTACTCGGCGGTGCCGGCCGGCTTGTTGACCGTCAGGTTCAGCGCCCCCGACGGGGCCGAGGCCTGGGCCGCCGACCGGAACGCGGTACCAAGGCCCGTCGCCGCCGATCCGACGCCAATGATGTCGTCTCCGGCGTATGGCGTGCGGCCGGCGTTCTGCCCGGCCCCCGACTGCCCGGAGCCAAAGGCAATCGCGCGCTTGGTATTGATCGCCGGAAGGATCGGGACGATCGCGTTCGACACGCCGGCCGCGAAGCTGGCGCTGCCGCCGCGCACGAAGGACCCATCCTTGAGCTCGACTGCCTGCCAGCTGATCTCGGTCATGTCGTCTGGCGAGCCGGAGATGCTGCGGTCGAACGTCACCGTCGTCGCATTCGTCAGTCGGGCCCGCAGCATCCGGGCGCCGATATCGGCGCCGCCGCCAGCCGTCTGCCATCCGGCCAGGAGGAACGTCTTGGTGGTGTTCACCGCGGGGCTGAGCGTCGCCGTCACCGACGTCGTCGTCCCGGTCATCGTGGTAATGGATCCGCGCTGGACGTTGATGTCGGCGGCGTTGGTGAACTCGACCACCTGCCACGACACGATGTGGCCGGCATTGAGCGCGTTGGTGCGCAGCTGCAGGTTCGTCGTCGAGGTCAGGTCCGCGACCACCTGGTCGTCGTTGCCCCATTCGTTGTCCCCGGCGACTGGGGTCTTCGAGAACAGCACGAACGCCTGGCTCATCGAAGCGACCGCCGTGATGGCGACGTTGACGACCGTGGCCGACTGGGCGGTCTCGCCGCGCTGGACCTTGACGCCGGACCCGAAGGTGGCCACATACCACTGAATGTTGATCGGCGCCGGCTCAGGGGCGACACCGTCGGTGACGCGCACGAACTCGATCGTCGTCGCTGACGCGATCCGGCCGCGGACGGTGGAGCCCGCCGGCCGGTTGCTGTCGGTGGCGGTCTGGAAGATCAGGAAGGACTTGGTGGTGTCGATCGAGGAGATGGTGATGGCCTGGACGCCGTTGGCGCTGTTGACCGCGGTCCCGGACTGGACCTGCTGAATCGTCGCGGCGGAGGCCTCGCGCACACGGGGTCCCGCCAGCGCCAGCAGCGCACACAGGCCGACGAGATACAGCCGCCTCTTCATAGGGCGATCGGTCTGGAACCAGTCACTTGGGTTTACGAAACAACTGAGGAGGGAGCAACCCGCCTGCCCAGACCTGGTGTGGCCATAACTATCTATCTGTCAATAGTTGAAAGGATTATGGCGGCGACAGACGAGCGCCGGACAGCCAGGATCTGTCCCGTTTTGGTCAGCCGATTACGGTTTTCCACGCCAGGCGGAGCGGGCCGGGCCAAAAATGAACGGCGCGGCGCCGGCCTGCGCTACAGTGGCGGCGCAGGGGAGGAACCGCGTGGGTGATCGACTCAGATTCTTTCTGAACCGGACGAGTGAGCGGCTGTGGGTCCGCCCCCTCATCATGTGCGTGGTGTCGATTGCCGCCGCCTTCGTCGCCCAGGCGGCGGACCACACCGACATCGACCGGTATGTCCCGCAGATCACCCCGGATTCGATTGACTCGCTGCTGACGATCATCTCGGCCAGCATGCTGGTCATCGCCACCTTCTCCCTGGCGTCGATGGTCTCGGCCTACGCCTCGGCGAGCAGCACCGCCACGCCGCGCTCCTTTTCGCTGGTCATCGCCGACGATGTCTCGCAGAACGCACTCTCGACCTTCATCGGCGCCTTCATCTTCAGCATCGTCGCGCTGATTGCGCTCAAGAACGGCTATTACGGGAAGGGGGGGCGGTTCGCGCTCTTCGCGCTGACGCTGACGGTGTTTGCCGCGGTGATCGTGACCTTCGTCAGGTGGAGCGATCGCATCGCCCGGCTGGGCCGGCTGGGCTCGACCATCGACAAGGTCGAGGCGGCCACCGCCCGGGCGCTGGAGCGCCGGCGCTGTGCGCCGACGCTCCGCGGCGTCGCGGTCGGCCCGTCCGCGCCGGCGGGTCCCGAAGTCACCTCCAGGACCGTCGGCTACGTCCAGCGCGTCGATGTCGGCGCGCTCGACGCGATGGCCGCGCGGTGGGACGTGCGGATCCGGGTCGCGGCGCTGCCGGGCACGTTCTGCGATCCCGGCCGGCCGCTCGCCCACGTGCTTAGCGCGCCGCCGGCCGGGGAGGCCGACTTCAGCGCCATTGCCGATGCCTTCGTGATCGGCGAGGACCGGATCTTCGACGAGGACCCGCGGTTCGGCCTGATCGTGCTCTCCGAAATCGCCAGCCGGGCGTTGTCGCCGGCGGTCAACGATCCGGGCACGGCAATCGACATCACCGGCACGCTGGTCAGGCTGTTCGCGCTGTGGAACGCCCGCACCGACGCGCGTGAAACCGGCGCGCCCGAGTATCAGCGCGTCGAAGTTCCCGAGGTCGCGGTCGGCGACATGTTCGACGATGCCTTCACGGCGATTGGCCGCGACGGCGCGGCGGCCGTCGAAGTCGCCGGCCGCCTGCAGAAGGCGCTCGCCTCGCTGGCCTCGCTCGGCGACGCGGCGACGCACGACGCCGCGGTCCGGCACGCCCGCATGGCCAGGGCGCGGGCCGAGCTGGCGATGACCCTGCCGGACGACGTCGTGCTCGTCCGGCGCCTCGCCGCCTTCTCAGATCCGCGCTGACGTCATCCCTTCGCGACCGCCAGCGCCTGGTCGATATCCTCCAGGATGTCGTCGATCGCCTCGATGCCGACGCACAGGCGGATCATGTCGGCGGTGACCCCCGCGCCCTTCAGCTCCTCCTCGGTGAGCTGGCGGTGGGTGGTCGAGGCGGGATGAGCGGCCAGCGACTTGGCGTCGCCGATGTTGACGAGCCGCTTGAAGATCTTGAGCGCGTCGTAGAACTTCACGCCGGCCTCGAAGCCCCCCTTGATTCCGAACGTGAGCAGCGCCGACGGCCGGCCCTTGGTGTATTTCTGCGCCAGCTTGTAGTAGGGCGAGGACTTCAGCCCCGGATAGCTGACCCACGCGACCGCCGGATGCTTCTCCAGGTGGTTGGCGACCGCCATCGCGTTGGCGACGTGCCGTTCCATCCGCAGCGCCAGGGTCTCGATCCCCTGCAGGAAGAGGAAGGCGTTGAACGGGCTCATCGCCGAGCCGGTGTTGCGGAGCGGCACCGTCCGCGCCCGGCCGATGTAGGCCGCCGGTCCCAGCGCCTCCGTGTAGACGACGCCGTGGTAGGCGGGCTCGGGAGTGTTGAGCATCGGAAAGCGGGCCTTGTGCTCCGCCCAGGGGAACTTGCCCGAGTCGACGATGATGCCGCCGATCGAGTTGCCGTGCCCGCCCATGTACTTGGTGAGCGCAGTGCACGACGATGTCGGCGCCGAAGGCGATCGGCTTCATCAACACCGGCGTCGGCACGGTATTGTCGACGATCACCGGCACGCCGTGCCTGTGGGCCATCGCGGCGATCGCCTCGAGGTCGGGAATGTTGCCGGCGGGGTTGCCGATGGTCTCGCAGAACACCGCCGCGGTCTTGTCGTCGATGAGCGCCTCGAGCGCGGCGGGGCTGTCGTCCTTGGCGAAGCGCACCTCGATGCCGAGGCTGGGGAGGGTGTGCGCGAACAGCGTGTAGGTGCCGCCGTAGAGCTGCGGCACCGAGACGATGTTGTTCCCCGCCTTGGCAATCGTCAGAACCGAATAATTGACCGCGGCCATTCCCGAGGCCAGCGCCAGCCCGGCGATTCCGCCCTCGAGGGCGGCGACGCGCTGCTCGAGCACGTCGTTGGTCGGGTTCATGATACGGGTGTAGATGTTGCCCGGCACCGCCAGGTTGAAGAGGTCAGCGCCGTGCTGCGCGTTGTCGAACTCGTAGGCGACGGTCTGGTAGATCGGCACCGCCACCGACTTGGTCGTCGGATCGGTCTTGTAGCCCGCGTGGATGGCCAGCGTCTCGTCCTTCATGGTGTCTCGCTCTCTCTCTTGGAATCGATGTTCGTTGTCTCATCCGCCAGACCTTCCAGCGGTCGGTGCGGGTCGATGCCGGCCATGAACGGGAGACGGCGATCGAGATTGGTCGTCCGGTAGACCAGGCCCAGCCAGTTGTCGAAAATCCCCCTGGCACTGTCGGCCCAGGTGTTGTCCAGAAACGGCGCCAGCTCCGCTTCCGGGAACTCCGGGAGCTCGACGCCGTCGCCGTGGGCCCGTTCGGCGCGCTCCAGGTAGTCCGCGATCACCGCCGCGGCGGCGGTCGCTGATGTAGTGCTCCGGCAGCACCGGCAGATCGCGCTCGCCGTGGAAATACCGGAGCACCTCGCGCTTGTACTCCTTGAGCAGGCTGTTGGCATCATATTCCGGGTGCCCCTGGAAATAGACGCGCCGGAACTGGTCGTCGCTGACCGCCGCGTGGACGCCCGCTTCGGCGCTTTCGATCAGAATGGTCAGGCCGGCGGCGGCGAACTGCTCACGCGTGATCGCGTTGTAGCGGGAGTGCGGCACGTCGAAGCGGGTGTTGATGCCGCGCAGCAGCGGATGCGCCGGCGCCACCACCCGGTGGCTGTAGACGCCCCACTGCTTGCGCGGCAGCGGCGTCCGGTCGATGCCGTGCAGGTACTTCATCAGGGCGTGGGTCGACAGGCAGGAGCAGAGCACCGAGGTGACGTTCTCGCTCGCCCAGCCGATGACCTCGGTGAGCGGCTGGTAGAACGGCTCGAGATCGAGCCGCGGATTGGCGACGTTGGCGCCGGTCGACGATCAGCGCGTCGAGGCCGTCGGCGTAGATCGTCGCGAGGTCCTCGTAGTTCCGGTCGATGTAGGCCTGCGTCGCCTCGCTCCGCGCCAGGCCGGGGACCGTGAAGCAGTGGACGTAGAACTGCGCGATCTGATTCGAGCCGCCGACCAGCCGCATGAACTGCTGCTCGGTGACCTGAAACGCGGCATCCGGCATCATGTTCAGCAGCCCGACGTGCAGCGCCCGGATGTCCTGCCGGCGGGCGTCCGCCAGCGTCAGGACCGTCTGCCCCTGACGCCGCAAATCGGCAAAGGTCGGCAGCGATGAATGCTCGACGATCGGCATGTCGGCGCAGCCTAGGGCTTCTGCCGCGCCCGCGCGGTGGACGGCGACAGTCCGAGCAGGCAGACGACGACAACGATCGCTCGTACCATGACAGGTCTCCTCGGTCAGCGGGCCCCGGTGGACGAAGGGACGCGCAGGGGATAATCTCCAGTTATACAAGGTCGCGCCGTCTGATGCCAGCCTGCCTCGGGCCAACCGTCGCGGTGCCCAGGCGCCCACGAAACCATCACCGGAACTCCTCCATGACCAGCCTTCGATTGCCCATGGCGCTCCTCCTCGGCATGTTCGGGACCGCACTGCCGGCGGCCGCCCAGAACGTGGCCACACCCGCCCCGCCCGCCGCTCCTCCGTCTCGGCCGGTGCCGCCGACGCGCGATCCGGCCACGCCCGGCTACGTCGCGGCCAAGGAACTGCCCGACGGCGCGGTGCCGCCCGCCGACGCCGACGGCAACTTCATCATCGGCCCGACCCACACGCCGGCGCCGGAGATGACCGTCCAGGACGACGTGCCGCAGGGGCGGGTCTTCGAGACTTCACGATGACGTCCGCCGACAGCAAGATCTATCCCGGCATCGCCCGCGACGCCGGCACGTTCGGCACGCCCGATCCCGCCGATCCGGCCAAGCTGGTCGTCACGACCAGCCACCCCGCCCCCTACACCCGGCGCGTCGCCGTCTACGTGCCGCAAGCAGTACGTCGCCGGCACAGCGGCGCCGTTCATCGTCGGCGCCGACGGCCCCGACCCGGCGCTGTTCACGGCGCTCGACAACCTGATCGCCGAGAAGCGCGTGCCGGTCGATGATCGCCATCTCGATCGGCAACGGCAGCGGCGACGCCCAGGGCAGCCAGCGCGGCCTCGAGTACGACACGATGTCGGGCCGGTACGCCGAGTTCGTCGAGACCGAGGTGCTGCCGCTGGTCGAGAAGCAGTGCAACGTCAAGCTGACCAAGGATCCCGACGGCCGCGCGACGATGGGCGGCAGCTCGGGCGGATCGGCGGCGCTGATCATGGCGTGGTATCGCCCCGACCTCTATCACCGCGTGCTGACCTACTCCGGCACCTACGTCAACCAGCAGTGGCCGCCGAACCCCGAGACGCCGCACGGCGCGTGGGAGTTCCACGAGCATCTCATCCCGAACAGCCCGGCCAAGCCGCTCCGCATCTGGATGGAGGTCGGCGACCGCGACCTGCTCAACCCGAACGTGATGCGCGACGACATGCACGACTGGGTGGTGGCCAACGAGAACATGGCCAAGGTGCTGGCCGCCAAGGGCTATCACTACCAGTTCGTGTTCGCGCGCAACGCCGGCCACACCGACCGCACCGTCAAGCAGCAGACGCTGCCCGAAGCGCTCGAGTGGCTGTGGCGGGGCTACGCCCGCCAGCCATGATCGTCGCGCCGTCCCTGCCGGCCGAGATCGAGGAGTACCGCGACGCGCGCTGGCGTCGTGAAGGCCGCCGCCAGGTCGAGACCGCATTCGAGGCCGAACGGTTCATCGAGGAGGCCGGCTTCGCCGCCTGCCTGACCGATTCCCGCCGGCCGGGCCCGTCCCTGTATGTGGCCGTCTGCGGCCGCCGCGACGCGGTCATGCCGCGCAATGTCCAGAAGGATCCCGAGGCGTCGCTGACCTGGCGGCTGAAGGACGACCTCGTCAAACGAGGCAAGGTCTATTACGCCAAGCTCGCCCGCGGCAAGGCGCTGTTCATCGCGCCGCGGCTGATTCCGTACTTTCACGCGGTCTGGGGCATCCGCCGCGCCATGGAGCCGCGGCGCCTGAGCCGGAACGCCCTGGCGATCCTGCGCGTCCTCCGCCGGGAGTGGGAGATGAGCACCGGCGATCTGCGGGCCGAGTCCGGCATCGCCGATCGCCGGGCGTTCACGGCGGCGCTCGACGAGCTCCAGGCCGCCATGATCGTCGTGCCGAGCGAGGTGGTCTATCTGCCGAAGTTCACCTACATCTGGACGCTCGGCATCAGCCGGTTTCCGGATGCGCTGCGCCGGCGCGTCAGCCCGGAGACCGGCTACCGCGAGATCGCCAGGTCCTTCCTGGACGGCGCCGGGATGACGGTGCGGGGCGAGCTCGGACGCGTCTCCGGGCTGCCGCGGCCCGACGCCGGCCTGGGCAATCGCGCGCTCGTCGCCGAAGGCTACGCGGTGATGCTCGCGGCCGGCGTCTACCGGCTGGCCGTCCCCGGGCCCGCCGCCGCCACACCGCCTGCCGCCGCCGACACCGCCCCGTGGTGACCACGGTCGGCGGCTCCCGGCCTCGGCTTACTTCCGGGGCAGCGCGAAGGCGACAATCCCGGTCGGACCGGCCGGCGCCGGCAGCGCGTCGATGCCGACCCGGCCGGTCGCCGGCGCCGGCGCCAGCGACGCGCTGACGAGCAGGAACTGCCGCCCGTCGACTTCATACATCGTCGGCGACCCGCTGCTCGTCGCGCCGAGCGGCAGCTCCCAGACCTGCTTGCCGGTGGCGCTGTCGTAGATGTGGACCTTGCGATCGGCGGCGGTGACGAACAGCAGGCCGGTGGCGGTCGGGATGATGCCCCCCTTGACCGTGGCGGCGGCGCCGGTGCCGGTGATCTTCTGCGCCGCCAGCCGCGGATCGTCGCCGAGGCCGATCTGCCACTTGAGGGTGCCGCTGTTCAGATCGTAGGCGTTCAGCGTCGTGTACGGAGGATTGACGATCGTCGGGTAGAGTCCGAACCCGTCGGTGACGTAGAACCCCTCCTTGACCACCTCCGCGCGGCCGGCCCGGCGCGGCCGGTCGCGTCTCCCCCGCCTTGAACAGCCGGATGATGGTCGGCACGTTGAAGCCGATGACGTAGACGCTGCCGTCGCTCGGGTTCGCCGCCGTGCTGCCCCAGTTCGATCCGCCCTGGTTGCCGGGCATGTGAATCACCTCGTCGAAGCCAATCGGCGTGAACGGGCCGTCGTTCCTGGCCTTCTGAATCCGCGCCTTGAACTGCTCGCGCTCCTCGGCGGTCAGGATGTAGGGATTGAGGTCGTCGACGGTGAACTTCTGCCGCGAGAAGGGCGGTGGTGCGGTCGGGAACGGCTGCGTCGGGGACAGTTTCTCCCCCGGGACGGTACTGCCCTGCGGCACCGGCCGCTCTTCGATCGGCCAGATCGGCGCGCCGGTAACGCGGTCGAACACATAGAGGTAGCCCGTCTTGCTCGCCACCGCCACGACGTCGACACTCCGTCCGTTCCGGCGGATGGTGGTCAGCTGCGGCGCGGAGTTGTTGTCGAGATCCCAGATGTCGTGGTGCACCATCTGGAAGTGCCAGAGGCGCTTGCCGGTCCTGGCGTCGAGCGCGAGGATGGAGTTGCCGAACAGGTTGGCGCCGTGCCGGTAGCCGCCGTAGAAGTTGTACTTCGCGCTGCCGGTCGGGACGTAGACGATGCCGCGTTTTTCATCGATCGACTGCTCCCCCCAGTTGTTCGCGCCGCCGACGGTCTTCCACGCCTCGGGCGGCCAGGTGTCGTAGCCGAACTCGCCGGGCCGGGGCACGGTGTGGAAGGTCCACACCAGCGCACCGGTGCGCACGTCGAAGGCGCGAATGTCCCCAGGGGCCGAAGTGTATTCCTGGTTGGTCGCCGAGCCGAGGATGAGCAGATTCTCGAACACGCGTCCCGGCGTGCGGGTCTGCTGGTTGATGGTCGTCGGGTCGCGGTCGAGCCCTTCGCGCAGGTCGACGCGGCCATTCTTGCCAAACGAGGAGACGGTCTCTCCGGTCAGCGCGTCGATCTCCTGGAGCATGTTGAGCGAGCTGAAAATCAGACGGCGGGCCTTGCCGTCCCTGCTCTCCCAGTAATTGACGCCGCGGGCGTTGAAGCCCTGGACGCCGGTGTGGATCCATAACTGCTTGCCGGTGGCGGCGTCGAGCGCCACGAACGACCCCTCCGGGCCGCGGCCGTAGACCACGCCGCGCACCACCAGCGCGTTGAAGTCGGTCTGGCCGGAAGGATAGGTCCAGGCGACCTCGAGATCCTTCACATTGTCTTTCGTGATGCCGGTGGCGGCGACGAACCGCGAGCTGTCGGGGCCGCCGGCGTAATCGCGCCATTCCCGCCCCTGCCCCGCGACGCTCAGAGCGGTCGCGCCGGACAGCGCCAGCGCCATCCCCGCCTTGCCGACCCGCCCTGCCCACCGCCGCCGTACCGAATGCTGACTCGCGACCATCGACCTGAACCCTCCCTGCGGCCCGGGATTGGGACGACCACGACGTCCCGCCCCTGGCTCTGCAACAGTACACCAGCGTGCCGCCGCGGCGCGACGGCCAACCCGGTCTCGGCTACAATCGCCGGTCATGAGCACCTCCACCGTCGGCGTCGACCCTGCCTCAGGTGTCCAGGCCTCGGCCTCCGCAACCGGAACCCGGGTCACATCGATCGACGCGTTCCGCGGTTTCGTGATGTTCCTGATGCTCGCCGAAGCGCTGCATCTCTGGACGGTGCACGACTGGTATCCGGCGAGCCGGTTCTGGGCCGTGGTCGCATTCAACACCACCCACGTGCCGTGGCAGGGCTGCTCGCTGCACGATCTGATTCAGCCGGCCTTCTCGTTCCTCGCCGGCGCGTCGCTGCCGTTCTCGATTGCCAGCCGGCGCCGCCGCGGCGAGCCGTTCCTGACGATGCTCGGCCATGCGGTCTGGCGCAGCATCGTCCTGATCCTGCTCGGCATCTTCCTGCGCTCGATGGAATCGCCGCGGACCTACTGGACGTTCGAGGACACCCTGACGCAGATTGGCCTCGGCTACACATTCCTGTTCCTGCTCGCCTTCGCGCCGCTGCGCGCGCAGGTGGGCGCCTTCGTGGCCATCCTGGTGGCGTTCTGGCTCGCCTTCGTGGTCTACCCGCTGCCCGGCCCCGGCTTCGACTATCCGCAGGTCGGCGTTCCGGCGGACTGGCCGCACCTCTACAACGGCTTCCTCGCCCACTTCAACAAGAACTCCAATCTGTCCTGGGCGTTCGACGTCTGGTTCCTCAACCTGTTCCCCCGCGAGTCGCCGTTCCGGTTCAACTCCGGCGGCTGGTCGACGCTCAGCTTCATCCCGACGCTGGCGACGATGCTGCTCGGCGTGTGGAGCGGCGAATGGCTGAAAGGCGCCCGCCCGCCGGTCGAGAAGCTGAAGGGCCTCGTCGCCGGCGGCGCGGCGCTGACGATCGCCGGACTGCTGCTCCAGTGGCTGCACATCAACCCGATCATCAAGCGCATCTGGACCTCGTCCTACACGCTCTACAGCGGCGGGGTGGTGATCCTGATGCTGGCGGCGTTCTACGCCGCGATCGAGTGCCGCGGCTGGAAGCGGTGGGCCTTTCCGCTGCTCGTCATCGGCGCGAATTCGATTGCCATCTACGTCCTCAGCTGGACCATCGAGCACTTCGTCCTGGCCGCCCTGCTGCGCCATCTCGGGACCGCGCCGTTTGCCGTGCTCGGCCCGCCGTTCGAGCCCGTGCTCCGCGGCGTCGGGGTGCTGATCGTCTTCTGGTCCATCCTGTTCTGGATGTACCGCCGCAAGATTTTCCTCAGAATCTGACGCGTCCACGCGCGGCCCCGGCCACGTACTTCAGTACTGGTGTGCTGTTTTGAACAGCGCCGGTCAGCCCGTCTGTTTAGCGTGAAGGAGTTCCTCGGGACCCCGGCAACCCGGTCCGGCGCCGGTGCGGCGCACCGCATCCAACCCGGACGCTCCGTCCACGCACCACGGCAGTGAGGCGAGGAGGTGGAGCGTATTGGATCGAAGAGCCGCACCGGCGCCCGCTTCGCGGCTCGACGAGCGGGCCGCGGATGAGGATTAGGAGGTCGACCATGCTCCACGAACTCGTCAGGACCTCGCGGGATGCGATTGTCGCGAGAGTGACCGACGGGGCGCCGACCACCCCTGGCACCCGGCCTCGCTTGTCGAGACCGAGCACGGCGTGGCGGTGTTTCTCGGCCAGCTCGCCGACACCCTCCAGAACGAGCTCTCCGCCACACCGGAAGCCGCAGAGACCATCGGCCAGACGGCCGCCCTGCACGGGCGCGAGCTGCTCGGGCTCGGCTTCAGCCTCTCGCAGGTCGTCCACGACTACGGCGATATCTGTCAGGCGCTGACCCAGATCGCGCTCGAGCAGAACCTCACCATCACGACCCAGGAGTTTCATATCCTGAATCGCTGCCTCGACACCGCCATCGCGGAGGCGGTCACGGAGCACGCCCGGCTGACGGCGGAATCGCGCGCCGCCGACGAGCTCGAACGTCTCGGACGGGTCGCGCACGAAGTCCGCAATCGCCTGAATACCGCGCTCCTCGCCTTCACCATCCTCAAGGAAGGGGAGGTCGCCCCTGCGGGCAGCACCGCCCGGGTGCTCGGCCGGAGCCTGCTCGGACTGCGCGATCTGGTCGACAGGACCTTGTCGGAGATCCGCACGGCCGCCAGTCACCACCGCCCCGAACGGGTGGCTGTGCAGGGCTTCTTCGGCGACATCGGCCTCGCGGCGCAGCTTCAGGCGGAATACAAGGGCGTGACCTTCACCGTCGATCCGGTCGACCCGGAACTTGTCGTCCACGTCGATCGCCAGTTGCTCGAGTCGGCGGTGATGAACCTGATCAGCAACGCGTTCAAGTACACGCGCACCGGCGGCCGGGTCACGCTGCGCGGACGCGAAGAGAACGGACGGGCCTTCGTCGATGTCGAAGACGCCTGCGGGGGCATTCCCGAGGGTATCGGCGATCCGTTCCAGCCGTTCGGCGACAGGCGCGGCCAGGACCGCACCGGACTGGGGCTCGGTCTCTCGATCGCCCGCAAGGCGATGCGCGCGCAGGGCGGCGACGTGCGCCTGCACAACATGCCCGGCCAGGGCTGCGTGTTCAGCATCGAACTGCCGCTGGCGAAGGGCCGCCACGCCGGCGGGGTGCAGGAAACAGTGATCTGATCGGCGGTCAGCGCCGCCGCAGGACCGCCGGCTTCAGGGTCCAGGCCTGCAGCCGGGCGAGCGCCATCAGCCGTGGGGCGTGGAAGCCCTCCGGGAAGATCGGCCAGCTCCATAGCGCCGCGCTATCGGCGGCGACGTAGCGGTCCGCCGTGAACTGCCCGTCGCGGCGCCGGACCTCCGCCGGAGGGCCGCCGGTGCCGATCAGTTCGTCGATCGCTCCAGCCAGGGTGGCCAGGTATTCGGCCGGAGACAGGCTCTGCGATCCCACCCAGACCTCGGCCGGGACCCGATGGGTCGCCCGGCAGTAGGCGGCCGTGTCGGTCACCGCCTGCGCAAAGGCGCTCCAGGGGAAGGTCGACGACCGGGTTCCCCCAATGGCCGCCGCATAGGCGCGTTCGGGGCCGTCGAGCGGCGCGACCGTCACCGCCGCGGGCCACTCGTTGCGCGCGACGAAGCCGGCGGCCGCGTTCGTCAACATCCCGAAGACGTCGGCCGCGGACAGCGCGTAGCCGTCGAACCGCTGAAAGGAAATCTCCTGCTCCACGGCGCGCGCCGAGTGCAGCAGATCATCCCGTCCGAACCGGCGCGACAGCGCCTCGTCCTGATACAGGGTCTTCAGCTCGCTCGCGGTCACGAACCGCACGCCGGGCTGGGCCTTGATGAACCGGACATACTGCTCGAAATCCCGGAACGCCTGCTCGGTCTCGGCCGCCGGCCGGGTGCCCGGCAGCCGCCAGTCGCGGCGCGGTGGATTCGCTCCGTTCCGGAAGTTCACCCCGTCCCAGAACTCGGTCTGGACCCACTCGTTCGGATGGTAGTAGATGCTGATGGTGCCGCCCCCCTGGCTGCGAAGGCGCTCCATCGCGGTCGTGAACTTCGCCGTGCCGGTCGCGAGGCTGGCGCCGCCGGCGAGGTCCATGCGCGCCAGGTTCGACCGCATCCGGAAGACGTTCAGCATGCCGCCATAGAAAAACGGCTGGTCGTCGATGCCGACATGGTTAGCCTCGTCCAGGTACATGAAGATTCCGAGGTCGCGCAGGGCGGGGTAGGTCTGCGGCGCCCAGGCGCTCCCCGGCTGACCGTAGGCGACGGGGATCACGCCGAAGATCCGCTTCACGTCCGCCACGCCGGCGCTCTCACGACGGCGGAACTCCGCCCGCCCCTCCTCCCACTCCGCGTTCTGCAGGTACACCGCGGGCGTCGGCTGCTGGCTGTGGGTGTTGGAGTGGTAGCCGATGTCGTGGCGGCGGAGCGCGGCAATGACGTCCCGGCGGCCGCGCTGTTCCAGCACCCGCGCCTTCTCGCCAACGATTTTGAACGTCGCCCGCACGCCGAGCCCGGTCAACAGCTCCGCCAGCCGCTTGGTCGCGTCGTCGTCCTGCGGCAGGAGGTAGTCCTCGGTGTCGAACCAGAGGGTCACGTAGACGGGCGGGATCTGGTCCTGGGCGGCGACACGGGGCGTCACCGCAAGAGCGGCGAGCAGCAACAGCAGCATTCTCGGCACGATGGCTCCTCTGGATGCCTGGGATGAAACGTCACGAAGACGATCGATTTGGAAGCGATCGTCGTAGCGGAGGGGACGCAGTGTAAAGGGAAATCAGGAAGCCGAGGGCAGCGCGAAATCGTATTCGGCGCCAAGGAGCTCGCCACGCCAGTACAGCTGCTCGGCGCCGTCGAGCGTCCACCCGGCTTCGGCCTTGACCGGCACCCTGCGGCCGGTGCGCATTTCGTGCTGCCAGTAGCGTCCGCGCCACGGCGTCAGCTCGTATCCCTGATCCGTGGCCCGCGGCCGCAGCGCCTCGACGCCGACGATGTCGCCGGAGCGGGCGAACTCGAAGATCACCGAGACGGTCGTGCCGCTGTCGCTGAGGGTCGCGCGGGCGTGATGGTCATCGATCGCGGTCCACGCGAGACGAGCCCCCGGCACGAGCGTGTCCGGCACCCACGGCGCCTCGGCCAGGTAACGCATCAGCGCGCTGGCATTCAGGTCGCTGGAACCGGCAGCGTCGACGACCGACAGCAGGCCCAGCGCGGAGCCCTGCATCGAACCCCGTCCGTTCATATAGGTGTCGCGCACGAAGACCTTCACGAAGGGGCGCATATTCATGGTCGCGGCCCAGACGAAGGCCGGCGGGTCGGTCATGATGGTTTGAGTGGCCGTGATGGGAAACCAGCCACTTTCGGGTAATCGTGTCGCGCCTGGAGCCACCTGCCGGAACGTCCCCGCCGACGTCAGCCGGGCGGTGCGGAGCGGGCGGGGACCTTCGGGGAGGGAAAGGTCGAGATAGCGCCTGACCGGCTCGGGCAGGCCGTCAGCGTCCGGGCCGGCCCCACTATTGTCTGTCGCTTCGGGATGCACCACCATCCGGTGCACGAGCTCGGCGGTGCGGCGGTGCCACCGCCCGGTCGCGGTCCGGACGGTCACCGCCGCCGCGGCAAGCCCGGCCAGCGCTCCCCCACCCGCGATCCATCGTCCCTTGTTCGGCATCCTGAACGTCAGTTCCTCAAGAGCGGTGCAAGACGGTGACCTGCCGCGTCCTGCTGGATGACTTAGAATGACATCATCATATGACAGCCGAACTGCGCATGCGGTGCCAGCGGTGCGGCACGCAGATGGAACTGCGCGACCCGGCGCCAGGCGCCCCATGGAAGCCGGATCAGTTCTGGGTCTGCCCGCGCTGCGGCCGTCACTTCTGGACGACGCATCCGGCCCCGCCGCGACCTGTTGCCGGCCCGGTTGACGACGCGAGCGGCGCAGCCGGACCCATCTCGGCGACCGATTCGGGTTCCGGCCCTAACGTACCTCCTCTGGCTTGACTTCGCTGAAGGAAATCCCTACACTGGCCCGGTTTTCAAGCTCAGCGTGCGGTTGGCACTTCGAAGCAGCCAGCCGGCGCGGTTGTTCGGCAGGTCGTCGGCGCCTCCCAGTCTCGCGGGCCGCCTCCTCCGGCCCTCAACCCATGCTCAGCTTGCACGGCCCTCGGGATAATCTCGCGGGCGCCGTTCATCGGAGGACACGGGTATGCCGACCGGGACCATCGCTCGCCTTCTGATCGATAAGGGATTCGGATTCATTCGCGACGAAGGGGGGATCGAGCACTTCTTCCACCGGAGCTCGGTCCGCGGCGCCGTGTTCGAGCTGTTGCGCGAAGGGCAGCGGGTCGAGTTCACGCAGGAAGATTCCGGCAAGGGCCCGCGCGCCGGGGAAGTCCGCCTTCTCGAAGGCTGACGCACACTTCGTAACGCCGGTGGGCGGGGCTGTCGCCCCGCCGCTCCGGACGCCTCCTCGAGACCACATGTCCCACGCCGGATCCGGGCGGAGCCGCCGTTTCGCCACCCGGCTTCTGGTCGCAATCCTGATCGCCGGCACCGTCGGCCTGATCGCCTTTCTTCCCTTCGCGGGCCGCTACCTCGTGCTCGAACAGCCGCTCGATCACGCCGACGCCATCGTCGTCCTCGCCGGCGCGCGCGTGGAACGCTGGCTCGAGGCCGTGGACCTGTACCGCGCCGGCTGGGCGCCGCGAATCGTTCTCAGCCGCGGGCAGCTGGAGCAGGCTGAGGTGCGCCTGCACGCGATGGGCATCCGTTTTCCGGAAGACGCCGATCTGGTCCGCGACGCGATGATGCAGATGAAAATTCCCGGCGAGGCGGTGACGATCCTGCCGCAGTGGGTCGACAACACCGCCCAGGAGGCGGCCGCCGCGCACACGCTGGCGGTCGCGTCGGGCTGGCACCGGATCATCGTCGTCACCTCGAAGTACCATTCGCGGCGGACGGCATACGCCTTCGCGCGGGAGTTCCGCGGCACGAACGTGCAGGTCGTCGTGCACATCAGTGCCTACGACCCGGCGGTGCCCGGACGATGGTGGTCGGCGCGCCAGGACTTCCGGCAGGTGACATCAGAGCTGCAGAAACTGGTCGCGTACCGGCTCGGCCTCGGGGAGTGACGCCGGCTGCCCCGTGGGGCGTGCGGTAGCATGACGCAGGGGAAGTGAACGGGGCCCGGTGGCCCTCCCGGTCTTCAAAATCGGTCGCTGCCCGCGTTGAGCAGGCAGGCTGGGTTCGACTCCCAGGCACTTCCGCCAAGATCAGCTGCCAGCTCCCAGTTCCCAGCTTCCAGCTTCCAGTTCCCAGCTTCCAGCTGCCAGCTCCCAGCTCCCAGCTTCCAGCTTCCAGCTTCCAGCTTCCAGCTTCCAGCTTCCAGCTTCCAGCTTCCAGCTGCCAGCTCCCAGCTTTCAGCGGGAAGCGGAAAGCGGGAAGCGGGAAGCGGGAAGCGGGAAGCGGGCAGCTGGAAGCTGGAAGCTGATTTTCAGCGTTCGACCGGAACAATCTGTCGCAGCACGTCTGCGGTGTCGCTCAGATCGGCAAACACCATGTCGGCGCCGGTCGCGCGCAGCTGTTCGACGGTGAAGCTGCCGGTCGCCACGGCGACTGGAATCGCGCCGACGGCGCGCGCGCACGCGACATCATGGGGTGTGTCGCCGATGACGACGATGTGTTCCGGCGCGAGCGGCGGGAGCCCGCAGCCCCTGGCGCGATCGAGGGCGAACGGGACGAGCGCGTTGCGATCCGCCGCGTCGTCTCCATAGGCGCCGCATCGGAAGTAGCGCCACAGGTCGAAGTACTCGAGTTTGATGCGCGCCCCGGCCTCGAAGTTGCCGGTAAGGAGCCCGAGGAAGACGTCATCGCGCTGGAGCAGCGCGTCGAGCAGCGGGCGGATGCCCGGCATGATGCCCTTGATGCCGCGGCCAGGGTGCTCGATTTCCTGGCGCAGATGCGCCACGTAGCGGTCGCGAAGCGTGCTCAGCAGCGGCTCGTCCAGGGCACGGCCCATGCGCGCGACGACCTCGGACAGGATAATGCGGTCCGTTCGCCCGGCGACCGCAATCCCGTCGAGGGCGTCGGTATGGCCGAGCACTGCCTCACAGGCGCGGTTCATGGCGCGAAGCCCGGCCGCGCCGGTCAGCACGAGGGTGCCGTCGATATCGAAGAGCACGAGCTTACGCATGAAATGGACTGCTCCGCCTGGCTGGTGACGCGAAGTACAATCGCGTCCAGGAGGCTTGGAAATGAAACTGTCGAATATCCCCGCCGCGATCGCGATGGCCGCAATGGCGGGCTCGGTCGTGCTGGCACAGGCGCCGGCGCAAACTCCCTCGAGCAAGATGCCGGCCGCGCCGGCCGCCCAGACTACCCCCAAGACGCCAGCGGCGGGCCCGGCCGGTGCCGCCCGGACGGCGCACGCCGTCATCAAAGGTGAAGGCATCACCGGCACCGCCGACTTCGTCGAACGGACGCAAGGCACGGGCAGCCTCGTCGAGATCACGGTCACGGCGAGCGGGCTCAAGCCCGGCATGCACGGTGTCCATCTCCACGCCGTCGGCAAGTGCGAGCCGGATTTCACCGCCGCGGGCGGCCATTTCGATCCGGGCCCGTCGTCGAATCCCGATCCCGACGCCAACCACCCGTTTCACATGGGTGACATCCCCAACCTGCAGGTCGGTGCGAACGGGCGCGGCACGATGAAAATCGTCACCTCGCGGGTGACGCTGGCGGACGGGCCGCTGTCGCTGTTCGACGCCGACGGCAGCGCGATCATCATCCACGGCAATCCCGACCAGGGCATCACCGGGGAGCCGAAGTCCGGTGTCAGCGGCGGGCCGCGGGTCGCCTGCGGCGTCATCGAGCGGAAGTAGTCGGGCCAGGTTCCGGGGCCGCGGCGCCGGCCGCCCCCGGAACCTTATCTGAACCATCCGCGCCGCACCGCCGTCAGCGCACCGCTGGCGGGCTCCAGCTTCAGGCGCCGATCGGCGGCGGCGGCGGCAAAGCCGGCATCGAGCGTCGCCATCACCACCGTCAACCCCCTGCTCTCGGCGACCCTCGCGACCACTGCACCGAACCGCCGGCCGCCCGCGTCGTCGAGGCGGGCGGTGGGATGTTCCATGAGCAGCAGCTCCGGCCCGAGCGCCACCGCGCGCGCCAGATGCGCGCGCACGCGCACCTCCGCGGGGACTTGCGCGCACGGCTGATCCAGCCATTCTGAGGCGATGTCGCATTCGGCGGCCAGCTGCGCGGCGCGCGCGTGCATCTCGGGCGAGAGCGGGTCGATGTCGAGCGTCAGCGGCAAGGCCAGGTTCTCGGCGAGCGTCGCCCCCTCGAGCAGGACGGCCCGTTCGCTGACGATGCCGAAGCGGTCGAGCGTCGCCAGCCAGGCATCGCCGTCGGCGACATCCGCCGTCCGGCGCCCGAAGACGCGGAGCTCGCCGGCGTCCGGCAGCGACGCGCCGGTGATCAGATTGACGAGGACCTCGGCGGCCGGCGCGTCCAGCCCGGAAATCGACACCCGTTCCCGGCGGGCGACAGACAGGGCCTGAATGCGCAGCGGGCGCAGCGCGCCGTACGCCTTGCGGACGGCGGACATTTCGATCACGGCCGCGGTTGTCATGGCCGCCGGGCTTCGAGCGCGGCGAGGTCGTCGGCCGGCAGAGTGACCAGCCCGAGGACCGGCGGGCGGTGGCCGGGCTCGCCGTGAAAATCAGAGCCCCCCGTGACGGCAAGGCCATGGCGCGCCGCCGTCTGCCGGTAGCGCGCCTCGGTCGCGGCGTCGTGATCGCTGTGGCGGGCCTCGAGCGCCGCCAGGCCGGCGGCCGCCAGCCGGGGGATGGCGTCGTCCTGCCGCGTGACCCCAGGGTGGGCCATCGAGACGACGCCGCCGGCGCGCCGGACCATGGCAATGACCACCTCGGGAGAGGCGCCGATTCTGGGGACGTACGCCTGGCAGCCGTTGCCGAGGAGTCGATCGAAGGCGTCGCTGCGATCGCGGGCGTGGCCGGCGGCGACGAGCGCATCGGCGAGCAGCGGCCGCCCGACGCTCCGTCCCGGGGAGAGCGCCGCCGCCGCGAGCAGCGCGTCGATGTCGATCCGGGCGCCGAGCGCGGCGAGCCGGTCGGCGATCTCGCGCAGGCGGCGCAGCCGATCGGCGCGCTGGCGATCGAGAAATTCCGACAGCGAACGGTCCCCGGGGTCGACGAAATAGGCGAGCAGATGGATGTCGCGTCCCCCCTCGACCGCGGTGATCTCGACGCCGGCGATGAGGCGGACGCCGGCGGTCCGCGCCGCGGCGAACCCTTCCGGCAGCCCGTCGAGCGTGTCGTGATCGGTAATGCTGAGGGTGGTCAGCCCGGCGCCGGCTGCGGTCGCGACGAGCGCCGCCGGGGCGAGGGTGCCGTCGGACGCGGTGGTATGGAGGTGCAGATCGATCAAGACAGCGCCGCCGCCTGCCGCCGCGGCTTGCGCCTGGCGGCGCCGGACCGCCGGCGGCGCCGCTGCCGCTCGGTGAGCGCGCGATACTCCCGAATCAGCAGCGCGAGATGGCCGCGCTCGGTGTCCGCGCACGAAAGGAAAATCCGCTTCCCCTCCGAGTCCTCGAACTGCTCTCCGTAGCGCCGGAAGAAGCGGTGCGAGCCGCGCGCGCAGCGGATCGCGATCATCACCCCGTCGCGATCGGCGGCGCCGGTGTCGAGCCGGTCCGCGCCGGCGGCGAACAGCCCGTTGGCGGCCCCCTTGAAGAACAGGAACGTCGGGCGCGATTCGAGCTGCGGATCCTGCTGCAGCAGCTCACGGTAGCGCGCTTCGAGCGTGCTCTGCTGCGCACGCTCCTCGTCGCCGAGCTTTTCGAAGAGGCGGCGAACGCGGGGATCGCGCGCCGTCCGGGCGGCCCGCGCGTAGAACTCCAGACCGCTGCGCTCGGTGGCGATGGCAATGCGGAGCGCGTCCCGCGCGAACACGATCTCTTCGTCGAGGCCGGCCGCCGGAGCGGCGCGGCCGGTGCGGCAGGCTTCGCAGGTGCCGTGAATCTGCAGAACGCTCTGCCGCGCCGCGAAGTTGCGCGCCGCCGCCACCTCCTCGAGGAGCGCCTCGATGTCCGAACTGAGAAATTCGAACGAGCGCCGGCAGGTCTTGCAGATCAGATGGAAGTGCCGCGGGTGACGATAGGAATGCTCGAAGCGGACGCGCCCCTCGCCGAGATCGACCTTGCGGGCGATGCCCGCCTCGACCATCCACTGCAGCGTGCGGTAGACCGTCGCCCGGCTGATCGAGGCCGCCGCTTCGTCGCGGCGCAGCAGGTCGAAGAGATCGTCGGCGGTCAGATGCCCTTCCTGACGGAGAAAGACATTGACGATGAGATCGCGCTTGCTGGAGCGTCGCGAGGCGGCGGGACGAAGGCTGCGGTCAGGAGCGTCGGGGTTCGTGGCCGGAGCGGCGAACCCTGGATCTCCTGACCGCATCGAACCTTGCTAGACGCTGAAAGAGGAACCGCAGCCGCAGGTCGACTTGGCGTTGGGGTTCTTGATGGTGAACCCGC
The DNA here is from genome assembly GCA_963750475.1 of uncultured Acidobacteriota bacterium. Classification (GTDB taxonomy): domain Bacteria; phylum Acidobacteriota; class Vicinamibacteria; order Vicinamibacterales; family 2-12-FULL-66-21; genus JALZOC01. The sequence continues at coordinate 1,434,877 of CAVVQQ010000002.1, read as the reverse complement.
CGCCGGTGACGTTGTCGACGAAATCGACCTCCGCCCCCTTGAGGTACCGGGCACTGATCGGATCGACCAGCAGCTTGACGCCATTGGCTTCGATGACCGCGTCCGTGGACGCGTCCCCCTCGCCTTCGTCAATCATGAGGCCGTACTGAAAACCCGAGCAGCCGCCCCCCTGCACGAACACACGCAGGCCGGCATCGAGCTTGTTCTCTTCGGTCAGCAATTCCGAAATCTTGCTGGCGGCGGATGGGGTCACATTGATGAGCATTGGTCTGATTCTCCCGAGGTCTGGTCGCAGCTTCTATTATAGCGGTGCGGCTGGGGTCATACAACCGAACCCCTTCCCGGGCTGTCCGGAACCAGGGCAAGCCCAGCCTCTGCAGGGACTTGGACGCCTGGACAGGCGCGCTTGTCTCCGGAACCGCGGCGGACGATACTGGGGGCATCAGAATCATGAAATCACACCACTATCAGCCCGCCGCACAGGTTGCCGACACACTGGTCCGGGACCGGATCGCCTCGCGGATCTGGGCGAGGGACATTGGCGTCTGGGGTGCGTCGGCCGGGTCGGCGGACGCAAAATCCATCGAAACACGGCTGGGCTGGCTGGACGTGCCGGAGAGCATGGCCCCCGAGCTCGACCGTGTCACGGCGCTCGCCGCGCAGGCCAGGACCGAGGGCATTACCGCGGTCTACCTCCTCGGGATGGGCGGAAGCAGCCTGTGCGCCGAGGTCTTCCGCCAGGTGCTCGGCGTCGCCAGGGGCTGCCCCGAACTGATCGTGCTCGACACCACGGACGAGCGCACGCTCGTCCAGGTTGCCGACCGGCTGGAGCCGCAGTCGGCGCTGTTCCTCGTGTCGAGCAAAAGCGGCGGGACGGTCGAGGTCGCCTCGATGGAACGCTTCTTCTGGAACCGCATGTCCGCGGCGCGTGGCGACCGCACGGGCCGACACTTCGTCGCCGTCACCGACCCTGGCACCGCCCTGTTCACGCTCGCGACCTCGAAACAGTACCGCGAGGTGTTCGTCAATCCCCCCGACATCGGCGGCCGCTTCTCGGCCCTCTCCCTCTTCGGACTCGTCCCCGCCGCGCTAATCGGCGCGCCAGTCGCCGACCTGCTCGCCGGCGCTGCCGCCATGGCGGAGGGCTGCCGCCAGGACAATCGCGCCAACGCCGGACTCGAGCTCGGCGCCTTCATCGCCGCCGCGGTGCGTGACGGCCGCGACAAGCTGACGCTGGCCCTTTCGCCGCGCCTGGCGTCGCTCGGGTTGTGGATCGAACAGCTCGTCGCCGAGAGCACCGGCAAACATCAGACCGGTGCGCTGCCGGTCGTGGACGAACCGCTCGGGCGCCCGGATCAGTACGGGTCCGACCGGGCCTTCGTCGCCATCGCCACGGAGATGGACGCCCCCGACGCGGCTCGGCTCGAGGCGCTCGAAGCCGCCGGCCACCCGGTCCTGCGCCTGAGCACGCGGATCGACGGCCTCGGCGCCGAATTCTTCCGCTGGGAGTTCGCGACCGCCGTCGCCGGCGCCGCGCTCGGCATCAACCCGTTCGACGAGCCGAACGTCGCGGAGGCCAAGGACAAGACCAAGGCGCTGCTGGCCTCCGTCGCCGCCGCCGGGCGCCTGCCGGAGGCGCAACCGGCCGCCGAGGACGACCAGGTCGCGGTGTTCAGCCGCCGCTTCTCCGGCGCCGCGCCGTCGGCGGTCGTCCGCTCGGCGATCGCGTCGCTGACGCCCGGGGACTACGTGGCGTTCCTCTCGTACCTGCCGGCTGACGACGACGTCGAGTCCGCGGTGGGCGAAATTCGGGAGGGGATCCGGTCGCGGACGCGGGCGGCGAGCACTTTCGGCGTCGGCCCCCGCTATCTCCACTCGACCGGACAGTTCCACAAGGGGGGACCGAACAAGGCGCTGGCGTTCGTCGTGACCGCAGACGACCGCACTGCCACCGCGATCCCGGAGGCCGGATATTCGTTCTCGCTCCTGAAGCGGGCGCAGGCGCTCGGTGATGTCGAGACGCTCGACGCGCACGGCCGTCGGACGGTGCGCATCCATGTCAAGGACGCCGACCACGCCGCGCAGACACTGGAAAAGCTCTTCGCCGAGGCGCTCCGCTAGCGCAGGCTTTCGAGAATTTCCCCCGACGCCTGTTCGACGTCCTTGTGCAGACTGTTGCCGTGGGCGTCCATCGTGACGATCGCCGGGAAATCGCGGACGTCGAGGTGCCACATCGCTTCCGGCGTTCCGAACTCCATCAGCGACACGCCGGCCACCCGCTCGATGCAGCGCGCATAGAACTGCGCCGCGCCGCCGATCGCGTTGAGGTAGACCGCGCCCGACTCGCGCAGCCCGGCCAGGGTCTTCGGCCCCATCCCGCCCTTGCCAATCACGACCCGCACGCCGTAGCGCTTGAGGATCTCCGCCTGGTACGGCTCTTCCCGGATGCTCGTCGTCGGCCCGGCCGCCGTCACGCGCCAGCCGTCCCCCTCCTTCGCGACCACCGGACCGCAGTGGTAGAGGACGGCACCGGACAGGTCGACCGGCGGATCGTGCTTCATCAGATGCGCGTGCACCGCATCGCGCCCGGTGAACATCCGGCCCGAGATGAGGACGACATCGCCGACTTTCAGCGCCCGGACGGCCGCTTCGGTGATTGGCGCCTGGAGCGGCACTTCCCGTCCGGTCCTCGGGAAGCCGGCGGCGACCACCTCGGGGGCAAGCATCGGCGCGGACGGGGTCGTCCCCTCGCGGTAGAGCCATCGGCTGATCGCCCCGCTCGCCGCGTCGAGACGCACACCGAGGCGGCGGAACGCCCAGCAGTCGTAGGCGATCGAGACGAAAAAGCTCGCCGGCAGGCGGTTGAGCGCGCCGATCTTGCAGCCGATGAGCGAGGTCTGGCCGCTGAAGCCCATCGGGCCGACGCTCAGCCGGTTGGCCTCCTCCATCACGGCGGTCTCGAGCGCGGCGAGGCGCCCATCCGGGTTGGTGTCGTCCAGTGTTCTGAACAGCTGTTCCTTGGCGTGAAGGTAGCCCGACGTCCGGTCGCCGCCGACCGCGACGCCGACGGCCCCCGGACTGCAGCCCTTGCCTTGCGCTTTCCAGACGGCGTGAAGGATGCACTTGCGCACCCCCTCGAGCGACCGGTCGGCGCGGCCGAGATGATCGAGCTCGACCGGCAGGGCGTACTGGGCGTTGGTGTTTTCGCAGCCGCCGCCTTTGAGGATCAGCTTGACCTCGACATCCGGCTCGTCCCACTGCTCGAAGTGGATGATGGGCGTCCCCGGCCCGAGGTTGTTGCCGGAGTTCTCCCCGGTAATCGAATCGACCGAGTTCGGCCGCAGCTTGCCGAGACGGGTCGCCTCGGCGACGGCCTCGCGGATCTGCTGGCGGAGCTGGATCTGGTTCACGCCGACGGGAACCTTCACCTCGAAGGTCGGCATGCCGGTGTCCTGGCAGATCGGCCCCTCGCACGACGCCGCCTGATCGATGTTCTGCGCGATGATCGTCAGGGCCTGACCCGCACGCGTCGCCGGCTCCTCCTGGCGGACCGCCAGGCCCATCGCCGCGCGCACGTCCGGGGGCAGGTCGGTGGAGGTCCTGGTAATCAGCTGGACCATGCTGTCGACAAAAGCAGGGAGCATACGGAGCAGTATAATCGCGGCGCAGCCATGAAGTTCCGCATCGAGCGCGACCCGCTCGGCGACGTGCGGGTGCCCGCCCAGGCCTGGTACGGCGCCCAGACGCAGCGGGCGCTCGACAACTTCCCGGTCAGCGGCCTGACCGCCCCGATCGAGCTCATCGTCGCCACCGTCCAGATCAAGAAGGCCGCGGCCGCGGCCAATCGCGCCCTCGGCCGGCTGCCCCGCGCCGTGGCGGCGGCCATCATCCGCGCCGCCGACGAGATCCTCGAGGGCGGTCTCCGCGATCAGTTCGTCGTCGACATCTACCAGGCCGGCGCGGGCACGTCGCACAACATGAATGCCAACGAGGTCCTCGCCAACCGCGCCGCGGTGCTGCTCGGCGGGAAGCGCGGCGAGTACACAGCCGTGCACCCGAACGATCACGTCAACATGGGACAGTCCACCAACGACGTCTATCCGACCGCGACCCGGATGGCGCTGCTGGCGGTGATTGCGCGCCTCGTGCCGGCGGCCGATGCGCTGGCCGACACGCTCGACGCCAGGGCGCGGGCGTTCGCGACGATCCTCAAGACCGGCCGCACCCACCTCCAGGACGCGGTGCCGATCACCCTCGGCCAGGAGTTCGGCGGGTTTGCGGCGAATGTCCGGCAGGCGGCTCGAGAGGTGACGCGCGCCTCGGAGCCACTGCACGAGCTCAATCTCGGCGCCACCGCCGTCGGCACCGGCCTGAACGCCGGCGACGACTACACGCGGGCGGCCGTGGCGCGCCTCGCCGCCGCGACGCGGATGCGGCTGCGCCCGGCGAAGAACCGCTTCCGGGTGACCCAGAGCATGGGGGACGTGCTGGCCTCCTCGAGCGCGCTGCGCCGCCTCGCCGTCGAAGTCGGCAAGGTGGCCTCCGACCTGCGGCTGCTCAGCATGGGGCCGCGCGCCGGCATTGCCGAAATCCAGCTGCCGCCGGTGCAGCCGGGGTCCTCGATCATGCCCGGCAAGGTGAACCCGTCGGTTCCGGAAATGGTCAATCAGGTGTGCTTCCAGGTGATCGGCTGCGACGCCGCGGTGCTCGCGGCCGCGGATCACGGCCAGCTGGAGCTGAACGTGATGATGCCGGTCATCGCCTGGAATGCGCTGCATGCCGCGCGCATCCTGACCGAGGCGATGCGCATCTTCACGGCGAAGTGCATCGCCGGACTCGCCGCGGACGAGGCGCGGTGCGGCGAGCTGCTCGATCGCAGCACGGCGCTCGCCACGGCGCTCAGCCCTTATCTCGGCTACGCGGCAACCGCCGACATCGCCAAGACGTCAATACAGACAGGACAGTCGATCCGCCAGATCGTCCTCGAGCGGCGGCTCCTGCCGGAGCGGCAGCTGAACGCCGTGCTCTCCGCGAAAGCGATGACCACCCCCGGCGTCCCGGGGGCCGGACCCGCACGCCGCGGCCATGGCCGGGAAACACAGGACACCAATGGGAAACAACCTGCGCCGTCTCGTCTGCCTGGGAATCATGTCGGTGATCCTGGCCGCGGTGGCGGCCGCGGCAGCCGCGCAGCACACGCGGCTGTTCCGGCCCGAGGACCTCGGGGAGCTGGAGGGGCCGGATCGCGACGAGTGGCAGAGCCCGGACCGGATCATGGACGCGCTGGGGGTCGGCGACGGAGTGGTCGTCGCTGATCTGGGCGCCGGCAGCGGCTGGTTCACGATCCGGCTGGCCAACCGGGTGGGGCCGAACGGGATGGTCTACGCCGAGGACATCCAGCGGCAGATGATCGACTCGATTACCCGGCGCGTCGAGCGGCTCGGTCTCCGCAACGTGCGCACCGTGCTCGGCACCGCCAACGACCCGCGGCTCCCGGCAAAAGTGGACGCGGTGCTGATCGTCGATTCGTACCACGAGATGGAGCAGCCGGTGGCGCTCCTCAGGAACGTCGCCCGCTCGCTGCGGCCGGGCGGACGCATCGGCATCGTCAACTTCACCAAGGACGGCGGCGGGCCGGGTCCGGCCATCGAGGATCGCGTCGATCCGGAACAGGTGATCGCGGACGCCGACGCCGCGGGGCTGGCGCTGCAATCCCGGCAGACCTTCCTGAAGTACCACTACATGCTGGTCTTCGAGGCGAGGCCGCCGCGCTCCGACCGACACGCCGCGCCGCCGGTCAGCGCGCCCGGGTCAGGCGCCAGAGCGCCGGCATCACCGCGGCCGCGACGAGGATTTTGAAGACGTCCGCGGGAACGAACGGAAAGAACCCCGTCCGAAGCGCCGCCGCCATCCCCACGGCCGGGCGGCCGAAGAACGCCAGCCAGGACACGCCGCAGCCGAACACCACCAGCAGCCCGGCCGCCATCGCCAGCACCGAGGTGGCGTAGCGCCGGTCGAAGCCGCGCTCGGCAAGCAGTCCGACCATATACGCGGCCAGCGGATAGCTCAAGAGATAGCCGCCGGTCGGGCCGAGCAGCCGAAGCGCTCCCTGCGGCAGCACCGGCGAGGCGGCAAACACCGGCAGACCGGCGACGCCGGCCAGCAGATACACGACCTGCGCCGCCAGGCCGAGACGGCTGCCCAGCACCGCGCCGCCAAGCAGGACCACCATCGGCTGGAGGGTGAACGGCACAGGCGTGAAGGGCAGCGGGACACTGACCTGCGCGGCCGCGGCGGTCATCACCGCCAGCAGCAGCACCGAGGCCGCTTTCGTCGCGGTGCCGAAATCCCCCGCGGTGAGGGTCGTCAGCAGTGTGCCGTGGGAGGGGTGGTCGAGTCGCACGTCCATGCGCGGATTGTACCATCTTCCGCGGCCCGGCGCGCTCGACCGCCCCCCCCGCATGCCGCGGGGCTACACTGTGGCGATGCGGACCGTGCTGACGATTGCCGGCAGCGACTCGGGCGGCGGGGCGGGCATCCAGGCCGACCTCAAGACCTTCGCGGCGCTCGGCGTCTTCGGAACCTCGGCCGTCACCGCGGTGACGGCGCAGAACACGCTGGGGGTCATCGCCTGGCAGGCCATGCCGGCCGACCTCGTCACGGCGCAGATCGAGGCGGTCGCCGGCGACATCGGCGCCGACGCGGTGAAGATCGGCATGCTCGCCACCGCCGCCATCGTCGAAGCCGTCGGCGCCGCCATCGAGGCGCTCGACCTGCCCCAGGTCGTCCTCGATCCGGTGATGATCGCGAAGGGAGGCGACCGGTTGATTGCGGCGGACGCCGTCGATGCGATGCGCGCCGAGCTCCTGCCGCGGGCGCACGTGGTCACGCCGAACGTGCCCGAGGCGGAGGTGCTCGCCGCCATGCGGATCGGCTCGATCGAAGACATGGCCGAGGCCGGCGCGCGGATCCTGGCGATGGGCCCGCGCGTCGTCCTCATCAAGGGTGGCCACCTCGACGGGCCCGACTCCGTAGACGTCGCGTGCGGCGCCTCCGGCACGTTCGAGATCAGGAGGCCGCGCATCGCCACGACACAGACGCACGGCACGGGCTGCACGCTGGCCTCGGCGATTGCGGCGGGCCTCGCGCTCGGTCTGGACGAGCGGACGGCCATCGAACAGGCGCGGGACTATCTCGACGGCGCGATCCGCCACGCGCCGGGACTCGGCCGCGGCCACGGCCCCCTGAACCATTTCTGGCGCGCGGTATACTGAAGGCCGAGCGTCAATGTCCGAAACGCCATGACAGCGGCCGGTGACCCCCGATTTCTGGTGACCGCGGCGCCGCTCGACGTGCCCACCGCCGCCGCCCTCGTCGCCGACGACGGGAATGGAGCGGTCGTCACTTTCGTGGGGCTCGTCCGCGGCATGAATCTGGGGCGCCGGGTGCTCTGGCTCGACTACGAGGCCTACGAGCCGCTCGCCCTCAAGGCGTTCGTGACGATTGCCGATGAAGCGGCCGGTCGCTGGCCGGCGGTGCGGCTCGCGATCCAGCACCGCACCGGCCGCGTCGACATCGGCGAGCCGAGCGTGGTCATTGCCGCTGCCTCGCCGCACCGCGCCGAAGCGTTCGCCGCGTCGAGGTTCGCGATCGAACGGATCAAACAGATCGCTCCCATCTGGAAGCACGAGCATTTCGAGGGAGGCGAAGTCTGGGTCGAAGGCGCGACCGCCGATCCGCGGGATGCGGCCGCCCGCGACGCGGCCTTCGAGCGCGCGTGGTCGTAACCATCAGGCTGTTCGCCCGGCTGCGGGAGATTGCCGGCGCGTCGGAGCTCCGCCGGGAGCTGCCGGCGGGGGCGACGGCGGGAACCGCCTGGGCGCACCTGGCGGCGGATTTCCCGGCGCTGGCGGACTACGCGACCGTGGTGTCGTGCGCCGTCAACGAAGAGTACGCACGGCTCGGCGCCGCGCTGCACGACGGCGACGAGGTCGCCTTTCTCCCTCCCGTCTCAGGGGGCTGACTTCATAACCGTGTGGCCAGGCCACGCGAGGACACATGTTCGATAAACTCAACGCCGTCGAGGCGCAATACGAACGGCTGATGGCCGAAATGTCGGACCCCGCCGTGCAGGCGGACACGACCAAATTCCGCTCGCACTCCAAGGCGCTGTCCGAGATGCAGCCGCTGGTCGAGCGCTTCCGCGAGTACCGGACGGTCGTCGAGCAGCTCACCGCCACCGAGGAGCTGATGAAGGATCCGGACATGCGCGATCTCGCGGAGGAGGAGCTCCACTCGCTCGAGGCGCGACGCGACGCGCTGCTCGCCGACATCCGCATCCTGCTCGTGCCGAAGGATCCCAACGACGCGAAGAACGTCGTGCTCGAGATCAGGGCCGGCGCCGGCGGCGACGAGGCGGCGCTCTTCGCGGCCGACCTGTTCCGCATGTATACCCGCTACGCCGAGCGGCAGGGCTGGAAAGTGGACGTCCTGAACGTCAGCGAGAACGGCTCGGGCGGCACCAAGGAGGTCACCGCCATCATCGAGGGCCGCGGCGCCTACAGCCGCCTCAAATACGACAGCGGCGTCCACCGCGTCCAGCGCGTTCCGGCGACCGAGGCGCAGGGGCGCATTCACACCTCGACGGCGACCGTCGCCGTCCTGCCCGAAGCCGAGGAAGTCGATATTCACATCGACGCCAAGGACCTGCGCATCGACACCTTCTGCTCGAGCGGGCCCGGCGGCCAGAGCGTCAACACCACCTATTCGGCGGTGCGGATCACCCATATTCCGAGCGGCACCGTCGTCTCCCAGCAGGACGAGAAGTCGCAGGTCAAGAACCGCGCCAAGGCAATGAAGGTCCTGCGGTCGCGGCTCTACGAAATGGAGATGCGCAAGCAGCAGGAGGCGATCGCGAAGGACCGCCGCACCCAGGTCGGGACCGGCGATCGCTCCGAGAAGATCCGCACCTACAACTTCAAGGAGAACCGGATCACCGACCACCGCATCGGCTTCACGATGCACCAGCTGACGCAGGCGCTCGACGGCGACATCGGCGAGCTCATCGACGCCGCCGTGACCCACTTCACCTCGGAGAAGCTCAAGGAAGCCACCGACGCCGAGAGCGGCGCCATTCACTGAGGTGCCCTCAGTCCACGATCGGCTGCTCGAAGCGCGCCAGGCGCTGGTCCTGGCCGGCATCTCCCCGGCGGCGGCGGCGCTCGACGCCGAAGTGCTCGCCCGCCATCTCCTCGGCTGGGACCGCGCCGCGCTCGTCGCCCGCTGGCGCGACCCCGCCCCTGCCGATTTCCACGTCCGGCTGCAGCCGCTCATCGCGCGGCGCTCGAATCGCGAGCCGGTCGCCTATATCACCGGCGAACGCGAGTTCTGGGGCCTGGATCTCGAAGTGACGCCGGACGTCCTCATCCCCAGGCCGGAGACCGAGCTCGTCGTCGAACAGGCGCTGCAGCTCGCCGAGGACGAAGGGACGCCGGCATCCGTCGTCGACGTCGGCACCGGCAGCGGCGCGATCGCGATCGCGCTGGCCAGCGAGTGGCCGGCAGCCCGCATCACCGCCACCGACCTGTCGGCCGCGGCGCTGGCCGTGGCGGCGCGCAACGCCCGCCGGCACGGCGTCGCGGAGCGCCTCGGGTTCGTCCAGGCCGATCTCTTCGACGACCGGGTGCCGGTGGCGGATCTGATCGTCTCCAATCCGCCGTACGTCCCCGACGCCCACCGTCCATCGCTGCAGCCGGAGGTCAGCAGGCACGAGCCCGCGCTGGCGCTCTTTGGCGGCCCCGAAGGGCTCGCCCTGGTGCGGCGGCTGCTCGACGCCGCCCCGTCCTACCTGGCGCCCGGCGGAACGTTCATCATGGAGTTCGGCGACGGCCAGGAAGCGGGTGTGCTTGCGGCGGCCGAGGGCGCCGGCTGGCAGATCGTCCGGGTCTGCAGCGACCTGCAGGACATCCCGAGGGTCGTGCTGCTCAGGAGGTAAGCGTGTCGGACTGCCTGTTCTGCCGCATCGTCGACGGCCTGATTCCGGCGACCCTGGTATTCGAGGACGAGCAGGTCCTGGCGTTCAGGGACATCACGCCGCAGGCGCCGCTGCACGTCCTCGTCATCCCGCGGCGGCACATCGCCAGTCTCAACGACCTCACTGCCGCCGACGACGGGCTGGTCGGGCGCCTGGTGCGCACCGCGGCGTCCATCGCGGGAGAGCACGGCTACGGCCCCGGCGGCTACCGCACCGTGTTCAATTGCAACGCCGACGCCGGCCAGACCGTCTTTCACCTCCACCTGCACCTGCTGGCCGGCCGCCGCCTGACCTGGCCCCCCGGCTAGGGGGACACTCATCTTTAGGCTAAGTCGTTGATTCGGCGCTGGATCGCGTGCACCCCCCCCGGATCGGGGGGACCGCTCAGGAGCCCTTATTTCACCGTGGTCACGGCCGCAGGCCTGCGGACGCCGGCGTCATAGGATGCCACCAGACTCTCCTGCCCCTGCGGTCCGATTGCGGCGACCCCGAACACGAAGTCGTCGATCGAGACGCCCGGCAGCACCACGTGCGTGACGTTGCCCACGGTCTGCCGATGCTGCCAGTCGTTCGTCCAGGTATCGCGCCAGTAGATGCGATAGGCGACCGCCCCTGGCGAGGCCGTCCACCGCAGGCTCGCATCGTAGCCCGATGGATCCCGTGAAATCAGCGGCGCGCCCCTGTCGGTCGTGATCTTCGGCGCGGGTGGCGCGAGCGCCAGCGCCGCGGCCGCCGCCGCATTTACGCGGGCGTTCTGCGCCAGATACGCAAAGTCCACCCCCTCGAGCGTGTCGTCGGCGCTGTGCTGCCTGGCGAAATTCTCGGCCGCTTCCCGGAACACCACCGCCGGATACCCCGACTGCGTGAAGGCGGAATGATCGCTCCCCCGCCCGAAACGATCCTCGCGCGCCATCAGCCGGATGCGATGCGCGGGCACATACAGCGCCGCCGCCGCGCGCACATACCGCGCCAGCGCCCGCGACGGCGAATCCTCCGGGCCGACCGAATAGACCCGGACGCTCGTGCTTTCAACCGTGCCGCTCCCGCCGCGGACGTTACCGACGATGTCGTCGTTGAGCGCCGCTTCGACGACGACGCCGTCAGCAGCCAGCTGACGGACGTAGGCGGTCGAACCGACCAGGCCCTGCTCCTCTCCCGCCCAGCACGCGAACACCAGCGTGGCGTCGAAGTCGATCCCGCTCTCCGCGAAGACCCGTGCCAGCTCCATCGTCAGCGCCGTCCCGCTGCCGTCGTCATTGGCGCCAGGTGCATCGACGTCGTGCTGGAAGTCGGCCGCTGCCTGTGGATTGACGACGCGCGACTCGGTGCCGGCGGCGGTCAGCGCGCTCTGGACGCCGGCGCCGAGATTCAGCGAATCGTAGTGGCCGCTGATGTAGACGCGCCGGGGCGTCCGGCCGGGAAGGACGGCAATCACGTTGCGCAGCGTCGTCGTTCGCGTGATGCGGCCGCCGGGGCTGACGATGTGGGTGTCGAAGTTGACCTGCAGCCGCGGACTGGAGCGCTTCAGCTCCGCGGCAATCCATTCAGCCGCCGCGGCGATGCCGCGCGTGGCGGGTTCGGGATCGGAGAGCGTCTCGCGCGTTCCGAACGCGGTCAGGCCTGCCGTCAGCCGCTGCAGCCGCTCCGATGAGATCGAGGCGACGAGCCGCTCGATGCGGGGATCGGCATCCGGCGACGGCGCGGCCGCGGCGGGCCATCCGAGCATGAGGATCGCGACCACCGCCGGCAGGATTCTCATAGCGCGCTCCACTGATCTTCGTCCCTGCCAGCGCTAGGAGGCGGCGCGGGCCAGCAGGTATTGTCCGCGGCCGTGATCGGGCGCGTGAAAGAAATCGACGGCCCGGTAGCCGCGGCCGAAGTAGGCCTGGAAAATTGTCCGCGTGCACAGCCGCCACTCGAGAGCGAGCGCCGGCTGTGCAGCCAACATGGCGCTGAAGTCCGACGGGATCTCGACCAGGATGCGGGAGCCCTCGACATCGAGGTCGGCGTCACCGGGTGCGAGCCACTCGCCTGCCTCACGAGACGGGTTGGCCAGCACCGCCGACACTACCGCGCTGTCGCGAACGCCGATCGGCGGCGACGGCTTGCGCCGCCCGGGAGGGACCGCCGCATCGCGGCCGGCGGCGGCCAGCCGCCGCTCGACGTGCGGCGTCGTGATATTCCACTCGACCATGAAGCGATCCGTCGGCACGCCGTCGTGGAGCGGGCTGCTCGAGGCGCCGTAGAGATCGACCTGGTACTCCTCGACGACCACCCCGAGCCGCGCGAAGTTCAGCTGCGCGGCTGCGGCCTGCAGTGGGTCGCAGCTCCACTCGACCAGGTCGAGGCCGGCGCGGAGCGCCTGCTGCCGCTGCGCGGTCTTGAGCGCGTAGCCGACGCCCCGCCGCCGCGCCTCGGGCACCACTGCCAGCGCATGCGACCACAGCGCCGCCCGGCCGTCCTTCGAGGACGGCACGGCGTACGCGTATCCCTCGATTGAGCCATCGCCGGCGAAGGCGCCAAGGAGGATGCCGCCGCGCTTCAGCGACACGACCATCGCCGCCGGTGGAATGACTTCCGCCGCGTCGGCATACCCCCAGACCCGCCGTTCGAGATCGGCGGCGGCGCGGCAGTCGTCGAGCGTGAAAAGCGGACGAATGGACGTCATCGGGATCGGCCGGACCGGCTAGAGTGCCGCGAGCAGCGCCGGCAGCTGGCGGAGCGACTGTATCACCGCCACGTCGGGCGGGCAGTCGAGGGGGCGGGTGGCGGCCCGTGCGACCAGCACGCCGTGCATGCCGAGGCGCCGGGCCCCCTCGACGTCGTGTGAAAAGCTGTCGCCGACCATGACGGCCTGGGCCGGCTCGACCGCCGCCGCCCGCAGCGCAAACTCGAAGATGCTCGGGTGCGGCTTGAGATAGCCGTGCTCGACAGAGGAGACCGCCACCGAGAACAGCCCCTCGAGCGCGAAATGGCTCTGGAAGGCGTTGAGGCAGCGATGCGAATTCGTGATCAGGCCGATCGTGTAACCCGACGCGTGCAGCTCCCGCAGCACCTCGGCGACGTCGTCATACAGGAAGAAATGATGGCAGGCCGCCCACTCGACATAGATCGCCCGCGCCGCCTCCTCGAGCCCGGGGCCCCGGCCGCCCATCCCTTCGATGATGCGGCGGGTGTAGTCGATGTAGAGCTGCGCGTCGTACTGCCCGTCCTCCGCCTGCAGCAGCTCCGCCGCGCCGGCGACAGCCTGTTCAAAGAGCGCCGGATCGACGGCGACGCCGAACCGCGTGCAGAACTCGCGGTAGCCGGATCCCTGGAACGCCGGCCCCGGATAGATGAGGGTGAAGTCGACGTCGAAAAACACCGCCCGCGCTCCTCGGGGGGCGCCGGGCGTCACGCCGCCTCCCCGGACGGGTCGGGGCCCGCGACCGCCACCGCTGCCCGGTCCGGATGCAGCACGTCGGCGGCCGCGGCGCGGATGTCGTCGATGGTGACCGACTGCAGCAGGGACGGCAGACGGCGGTCGTGGTCGAGTCCAAGGCCGAACCGCTCGCACGTCTGGAGGAACTCGGCGATGTTCTCGTTCGTTTCGAGCAGCCGGGGAATCGAGCCGATGAGGAACTGGCGCGTCTCGGTCACCTCGGTTGCGGTCGGGCCGTCGGCGCCAAGCTGGAGAACTTCCGCGTCGATGGCCGCAATCGTGCGCTCGACGTTGTCGGGATCGACGCCGGCACGAATCGTCAGCGGGCTCTCGCCGACCGTCGCGTCGAAGGTGCTGTAGGTGTAGTACGCCATGCCCTGGCGCTCCCGGATGTTGTCGGCGAGCCGGCCGCCCAGGCCGAACTGACCAAGCACGTTGTTCATCATCCAGTAGGCGTAGTAGCGCGGATCGAGGCGGCTGATGGCCGTGAACCCGTAGGCGATGTCCGCCTGGGATTTGCCCGGAGTCACGATCCGCGAGGCGCGGCGCACCGCCTCAGGTCCGGGCGGCGGTACGACGACGGCACCGGGGTCGTCGCCGATCCAGCCGTCGAGCTCCCGCTCGGCGGTCGCGATCGCCCGCGGCGCGGCAACGTCCCCGACGACGACGAGCGACAGCGCCGGCGGAGTGAAGCGGGCGGCGTGGAAGGCCGCGAGATCGGCGCGCGTGATCCGCTCGAGCGTTTCAGCCGTGCCCTTGGCCCGGCGGCCGTACGGATGCCCGGGCCCGTAGAGCAGCTCGAACAGCGACTCGGCGGCCCGCACCGCCGGATTGTCGTCGTCCTGCCGGAGTGCGGTCAGCGCTTCGGCGCGCCGCTTGACGATCTCGTCCTCGGGGAAGGTCGGCCGACGCGCGATGTCCATGAGCAGCGCCAGCACCTCGTCGAAGTCTTCCGCGAGGCAGGTGCACTTCAGCGTCATGGCGTGGCGGGTGCTGCGGATGCGCAGCGAGACACCGCGCTCGTCGAGCTCTTCCGCGATGATGGCGGCGGGGAGGCGGAGCGTGCCTCGATCCAGGACGCGAGAGGTCAGGTGCGACAACCCGGTCAGGTCATCGGGCTCGTAGAGGCTGCCGGCCAGAAATGTCGCGTTGAGGGCCACCGCCGGGGTGGATGAGCTCTCCTGCACGATGACCGTCGCGCCGCCGGTGAGTGTTGCCCGGACAGGTGACAGCCCGCTGGCGGCTTTCGGCGTCATGCGGCTGCCGTCCTCATCGCCAGTAACGTCATCGACTCTGCCCCGACGAGGTCGGCCGGAACCAGCCGATGGTCCGGGATGTCGGAGCGAGCTGACGGCGGGCGACGTCCCACACTTGCTCGGGAGTGACCTCGTCTATCCGGTGCTTGAGCGCGGGCAGAAGATCGGCGGCGCCAACCGTCTCGAAATATCCGAGCTGATGCGCCACGTTGGTCACGCTGTCGTTCTCGAAGACCAGCCTGGCGCGGAGCTGGCGGCGGGCCCGCGCGATTTCGGGAGCCTCGACACCGTTCAGGCGGACCGCCTCCAGGGCCGCGACTGCCTGCCCTTCGAGCGACTCGAGCGGCACGCCGTCGAGCGCCGTCAACGACAGGGTATAGAGGAACGGATCGCGCGTCGGCAGCAGCGCCCCCGACACCATGGAGGCGACCCCCCCTTCGACCAGGGCCGTATAGAGACGGGCTTTGCGCTGCGGCGGGGCGCCGCGGAAACTCGACCACAGGTTGACCCCCTTCGCACCGGTGAGCACGGCGTCGAGCACCAGCAGCGGCACAAAATCGGGATCCGAGACCGACGGAGCAGGAAAAACGATCTTCACGTAGCCCGTCGTCCCCTCGCGCTCGAGCAGGACCCGCCGCTCACCGACCTGCGCCGGTTCCTTCGCCCGCCGCGAGGTCCGCACCGGCCCGGCGGGTATCTGACCGAAATGCTTGCCGGCCAGCCGGAACACCTCTTCCGCATCGACGTCGCCGGCGACGACGAGGGTCGCGTTGTCGGGTACGTAGTAACGGCGGTAATGGCCGTACAGATCATCCCGCGTCATCGCAGTCAGGTCGTCGAGCCAGCCGATTGTCGGATGCCGGTACGGGTGGGCGCGGAAGGCGGTGGCGGTGACCTCGGTGTCGAGGAGCTGATCGGGGTCGTTCTCCCCTCCCTGCAGCTCCGAGATGATGACGGTCCGCTCCGATTCACACTCGTCCGGATCGTACAGCCCGTTGGCCATCCGCTCGGCCTCGATGAACAGCATCTGGTCGAGCGCCGCGCAGCTGGCCGTCTCGAGGTAGGTCGTCTGGTCGATCCAGGTGTAGCCGTTCCACATCCCGCCGAAGCGCTCGACAATGCCCTTCATCTGGTCGCGCGGGATGTTCGTCGTCCCCTTGAAGTTCATGTGCTCGACCCAGTGGGAGACCCCGGTCAGGCCCGGTGGCTCGTCCCCGGAGCCGACGCCGTACCAGCACCAGACGGAGGCCAGCGGGGCGGTGTGAATCTCCTGGACCAGAATTTTCAAACCGTTGTCGAGGGTTCGTACGCCGCACCGGCGTGTATGCGCCGGGGACCAGGGGCGACGTCATGCGTCCATTATACAAGCCGGTTTTGAGCCTTCTGGGGACTCCGGATGCAGCGAATTCTGTTGTCGAGGTGGAATTCCCAAGGTTTGCGGGTGGATCGCGCTTTGCAGCCTGACCCATGACAAGTCAATACGGCAGCTCAGGCTACTGCTCAGCTGCCGAAGGTTTCACGTTGGAGGAGGAGTAAACAATGTTCAAGCGTACGATTCTCGCGCTCTCGGTCGCCGCCCTGACCATCACGGGCGTGGCACAGGCGCAGGAGAATGCCACGCTCACGCTGCGCTCGGGCGAGCGGGTCAGCGGTCAGCTCGTGGATATGGGCGGGTCCGGGTTCGAAGTGCGCGTCAACGGCCAGTCGCGCCAGATCCCGACCCACGACGTGGCGGTGATTGATTTCTCCGGCGCGACGATGAACGACACGGACTGGGCGAACGTCGCCGACGGCCAGCAGGTCGTGCTCAAGAACGGCACCACCGTCAGCGGTCAGCTGTTCGACATCGGCGGCACGACGCCGCTGCGGATCACGGTCAAGACGGCCTCGGGTGACCGCGACTTCTCGTCGACCGAGATCAACCGGATCATCCTCGCCAAGCCGGCCGTCGCCACTTCGGGCGCCACCGCCGCGCTGGCGGCACCGACCGGTTCGGGCATTTCGGTGTCCCCGCGTCAGCAGTGGACGTCGACCGGCCTGACGGTGAAGAAGGGTGAGGTCCTGTCGTTCCAGACCACGGGCGAAATTCAGCTGAGCCCGACCGCCGGCGACATCGCCGCCCCGGCCGGCTCGAAGACCGGCAACCGCTCGACGGCCGGTCCGCTGCCGAACGCGCTTGCGGGCGCTCTTATCGGCCGCATCGGCAATGGCCAGGCGTTCGCCATCGGCAACCAGGTCACGGTGCCAATGCCCGAGGCCGGGCAGCTGTTCCTGGGCGTCAATGACGACAAGCTGGACGACAACCAGGGCGAGTTCCGGGTCGACATCCAGCGCACCAACCGCCGCAAGTAGGGCGGACCGTTCACTCGGATCGACAGGCCGGTTCCTTCGGGAGCCGGCCTTTTTTATGCCCGATTTCCCTCCGCGCGGCCCCACTGGCTCGTTCAATCGCCGCAGAACCTCGCAGCACCCCGCGAAACCTCTATTAGACTAGAACGATCCCATGACCGAGTGGAAAGAGACGCTGAACCTGCCGCGCACCGATTTCCCCATGAAGGCGAACCTTCAGGCGGCCGAGCCGCTGGCGCTCGCCCGCTGGAAGGAGATGGGCCTGTACGAGCGCATCCGCGAGCACCGCGCCGGCCGGCCGAAGTTCGTCCTGCACGACGGGCCCCCGTACGCGAACGGCCGAATCCATCTCGGCACCGCGATGAACAAGATCCTCAAGGACATCGTCGTCAAGTCGCGGACGATGATGGGGTTCGACGCGCCGTACGTGCTCGGCTACGACTGCCACGGCCTGCCGATCGAGCTGAAGGTGGACCGCGAGCTCGGCCCGAAGAAGCGGGACATGCCGGTGGCGGACTTCCGGCGGGCCTGCCGCGCCTACGCGTCGCGGTTCATCGACGTCATGAGCGTCGAGTTCCAGCGGCTGGGCGTGTTCGGCGACTGGGAGCATCTTTACCTGACGATGGAGTTCCGCTACCAGGCCGCGATCGCACGGGCGCTCGGCCGGTTCGTCGAACGCGGGCTGGTCTACAAGGGGCGGAAGCCCGTGCACTGGTGCATCCACTGCCGCACGGCGCTGGCCGAGGCCGAGGTCGAGTACGCCGAGCATTCCTCGCCGTCGATCTACGTCGAGTTCCCGCTGGCCGACGACAGCCGTGACGAGCTCGCTGCCCGCCTGCCCGGGCTGGCGGGGCGCGACGTCTCGGTTCTGATCTGGACGACCACCCCCTGGACCATTCCGTCGAACCTGGCGGTGGCGTTCCACCCCGAGCTCGACTACGCCGCCTACGAGGTGGACGGGCGCGCGGTGATCGTCGCCGAAGCGCTCGCCGCCAAGGTTGCGGCCGTCGCCGGACGGACGTTTGCCGCGCCGGTGGCCCGGATGAAGGGGGAGCAGCTCGATCGCCTGCGCTTCCGGCATCCGATCTTCGATCGGGACTCGCTCGGCGTCCTCGCCGAATACGTGACGCTCGACCAGGGCACAGGCGCCGTGCACACCGCGCCCGGCCATGGCACCGACGACTTCCTCACCGGGCAGAAGTACGGGCTCGAGATTCTCGTCCCGGTCGGTCCCGGCGGACACTTCCTTTCCACCGTGCCGATCTTCGCCGGGCAGCGCGTGTTCGAGGCCAATGCCTCGGTCCAGGCGGCGCTGGCCGAGCGCGGCCGGCTCTGGCACAGCGAGCCGTTCCAGCATTCCTATCCGCACTGCTGGCGGTGCCACAACCCGGTGATCTTCCTGGCCACGTCGCAGTGGTTCATCGCGATGGACAAGGAGTTCACGGTGCCGGAGGCGGCGGCCCCCGCGAACGCGCCCCGGACGCTCCGCAACGCCGCCATCTCGACCATCGACACCGACGTGGCGTGGGTGCCCGAGTGGGGCCACGACCGTATCCACAACATGATCGCCAACCGTCCCGACTGGTGCATCTCGCGGCAGCGCGCCTGGGGCGTACCGATTCCGGCCCTGGACTGTTCGACCTGCGGCGAGGCGCTCCTGACCGCCGCGCTGGTGGAGCGCGCGGCAGCCGTTTTCGACACCTACGGCGCCGACGCCTGGTACGAGCGGCCGATCGAGGAATTCGTGCCGGCCGGGCTCACCTGCCCGGCCTGCGGCGGCACGACCTTCGAGCGCGAACGGGACATCCTCGACGTCTGGTTCGACTCGGGCTCGAGCCACGAGGCGGTGCTGCCGTTCCGTCCCGAGCTGACCTGGCCCGCCGACCTCTACCTCGAGGGCAGCGACCAGCATCGCGGCTGGTTCCAGAGCTCCCTGCTGGTCGGCCTCGGCACGCGCGGCCGGGCGCCGTTCCGCGAGGTCCTCACCCACGGCTTCATCGTCGCCGAGGACGGACGCAAGATGTCCAAGTCGCTCGGCAATTCAATCGAGCCGCAGGACATCATCAAGGAGAGCGGCGCCGAAATCATCCGGCTGTGGGTGGCGATGGTCGACTACCGGGAGGAAGTGCGGCTCGGCCGACAGATCCTCGCGCGCGTCATCGAGGCGTACCGCAAGATCCGCAATACGCTGCGCTACCTGGCCTCGAATCTCTACGATTTCGATCCGGCGGCCGACCGCGTGCCGCTCGAGCGGATGCACGAGGTCGATCGCTTCGCGCTGGCGCGATACGGCACGGCCGCCGCCGCCGTCCTGAAGGCGTACGAGACCTACGACTTCCCGACGATCTTCCAGGCCATCAACCAGTTCGCGACGGTCGATCTCAGCGCCTTTTACGCGGACGTCTCCAAGGATCGGCTCTACACCTTCGGGGCCGCGTCCACGGAGCGCCGTTCGGCGCAGACCGCGATGTATCTCATCGCCGACGGCCTCACTCGCCTGCTCGCCCCGATCCTCCCGGTCACGACCGACGAGCTGTGGCGCAGCCTCCCCGGAACGCGCGAAGACTCGGTGCACCTCGCCGACTTTCCGCAGGACGTCGCCGCGCTGCTCGACCCCGTCCTCGACGAGCGCTGGACGCGGCTCATGAAGATCCGCGACGACGTCAATCGCGCGCTGGAGACGGCGCGCCAGGCCAAGACCATCGGCAATGCGCTCGGCGCCCGGCTGACGCTGCGCGCCGGCGGCGCGGCGGCGGCGCTGCTCGAAGACTACCGGGAGGACCTGCCCATGCTCTTCATCGTGTCGGAAGTGCGGCTCGAGACCGCCGCGGCCGGCGGCGATGAGCTGGCGATCGAGGTCGAGCGCGCCGAGGGGGACAAGTGCCCGCGCTGCTGGCGGTTCGTGCGGACGATGTCTGCCGAGCCGGCGACCGCCGGCCTCTGCGAGCGCTGCGCCGCCGCGCTGTCGGGACAGGCAGGATAACGCCGATGTCACTTCCCGAACAGCGCCTCGAGCCGGCCGCGCCGGCCCACGCCGGTCCGGCACTCCTCCCGAGGGGACCGCACGCGCTCGAGCTCGGCACGCTCGTGCTCGTCGCCGCGGCCGACCAGATCACCAAGGCCATCATCCGCCGCTCGCTGCCGCTTGGCGACAGCCGCAGCCTCATTCCCGACGTGCTCGACCTGACCCACGTACACAACACCGGCGCCGCCTTCGGACTGCTGAACGCGGTCGAGTTCCCCTACAAGTCGGCGGTCATGATTGCCGTCGCCGGTCTGGCGCTGGTGGCGATTGCGGTCTATGCCACCCAGCTGGGGTTCCACGAGCGGATCGCCAGGCTCGGCCTGGCGCTGATCCTCGGCGGCGCGCTCGGCAACCTGATCGACCGCGCCGTCTTCGGCTACGTGATCGATTTCGTCGACGTCTACTGGGGGGCGACCCACTTCTGGGCGTTCAACGTGGCGGACGCCTCCATCACCGTGGGGGCGATTCTCGTCCTGCTCGAGATGATGGGGCTGGGGCGGCGCCGTGCCTCACATCCTGTTTAGCGGCCTGTCCACCAGCGGCAGCGCGGCCGCGGCATGACGATGTCCTCCGGGCCGCGCCAGCTCGTCGTCGACGCCGAGTACGAGGGGCTGCGGCTGGACAACTTCCTCACGGCGCTCCTGCCCGATTACTCGCGGTCGCAGATCCAGCGGCTGATCAAGGATGGCCGCGTCCAGGGGCCGCCGGCGCAGCTGCGGGCCAGCAGCCAGGTCCACGCCGGCCAGGTCTTCACCCTCGACGTGCCCGAACCGTCGGCCGCGGTGCCGCAGCCGGAGCCGCTGCCGCTGCGCATCCTCTACCAGGACGCGGATCTCGTCGTCCTCGACAAGCCGCCCGGCATGGTCGTCCACCCGGGCGCCGGGCACAGCTCCGGAACGCTGGTCAATGCGCTCCTCCACCACATCAAGGACCTGAGCGGCATCGGCGGCGAGCTCCGGCCGGGCATCGTGCACCGCCTCGATCGCGGCACGTCGGGTGTGATGGTCGTGGCCAAGAGCGACCGGGCGCATCAGGAGCTGTCGCGCCAGTTCGCCGACCGCGAGGTCGACAAGGAATACATCGCGCTCGTCTGGGGGGTGGTCCAGGCCGGCCGCCGCATCGACGCGGCCATCGGCCGGGATCCGGCGCAGCGCCAGAAGATGTCGACCCGGGCGCGGCGGGCCCGCCAGGCGGTGACCCGCATCACCGCGGCGCGGCACTTCAAGGGAGTATCGCTGCTGTCGGTCGCGATCGCGACGGGACGCACCCATCAGATCCGGGTGCACCTGAGCGCCATCGGGCATCCGATCGTCGGAGATTCCACCTACGGCGGGCTGCACCGGCGGACGACGGCGAACCTGCGGGCGGTGCAGCGGCTCGAGCGCCCGTTCCTGCACGCCGCCAGGCTCGCCTTCACCCACCCAGGCGATGGCCGGCGGGTCGAGTTCGATTCGCCGCTACCCCCCGACCTGCAGGCCGTCGTCGACGATATCGAGGAGCGCGAAGCCAGGGCAGACGAGCCCGAGGAGTAAGCCCGTGTCCGAACCAGAGCAGCTGTCCCATGAACGCGTCTTCACCGGCGCGGTGTTCAGCGTCGACCGCGATCGGGTGCGCATGCCGAACGACCGCGAGGTCACCGTCGACGTCGTCCGGCACATCCGGTCGGTGGTCCTGATCCCGGTCCCCGAGCCGGGGCACGTGATCCTGATCCGCCAGTACCGGTATCCGGTCAACCGCTGGCTGTGGGAGTTTCCGGCCGGGAGCCTGGACGAGGGGGAAGAGCCCGAGGCGGCGGCCCGCCGGGAGTGCCACGAGGAGATCGACCTGGTGCCGGAGACCATCGTCCGGCTGGCGGCGCTGCTGCCGACGCCGGGCTACTGCGACGAGGAGATGCTGTTCTTCCGGCTCTCGGGTCTCAGCCGGCCGGCCGAGAAGGCCGAGCCGGACGAGGACGAGGACATCGAGCCGCGGGTGTTCAGCCTTGCCGACGCCCGCGAGATGGTCCGGCGCGGCGAAATCACCGACATGAAGACCGTCGTCGGCTTCGGGGATGATCTGACGAAGCGGCAGGGTTCCGGTTTGCCGTCGTCGGGGTGATCGTAGGGCGCCTCGACTAGCGGTGAGCGGATTCTCCGATCAACCAGCGTCGAACCGCATGAGGCAGGCCCGCCGTTGGATCGGTCGAGGGCTTCTCGCCGCGCCACCAGCGCGTCATGGCGTATCCGCTCGCCACCAGCACGCCGCCCCAGATGGCCCCGCGCGGCACCAGGTCGCCTGATTCTCCAGCTTTCAGGAGCAGCGCAAAGGCGATCACAAACGCGGCGAACACGAGCCAGGCCGAACGTCCGATGGTCATGTGGCGCCTCCGCCGTTCATCCTACCTCTTTGGGACGCCGTTCATCCTGACGACGGGAACCGTGGGTAGAGGAATTGTGGCTGACTTACCGTCATGGACACTTGGTGTGACCAGTCGTATAATCAGACCATGAAACAGATCGCCGCCGCAAAATTCAAGGAGCAGTGCCTGGCCCTGCTCGACGAGGTCGACCCGGACGGGCTGGTGATTACCAAGCGGGGCAAGCCGGTGGCGAAATTGATTCCGTTTGCGGCCGATTCGGCGAGTCTCATCGGATCGCTCGCCGACAAGGTCAGCATCAAGGGAGAAATTCTCTCGACCGGGCTCGACTGGCATGCTGAACGTTGACACGCACGTGCTGCTCTATGCGGTCACGGGAGCCCTCAAGCCTCATGAAACCCGGCTGTTGAGCGCGACGCCCTGGAGCGTTTCCGCGATCGTCCTGTGGGAGATTGCCAAGCTGGCGCAGTTGGGGCGGATCAAGGTCGATCTGGACGACCCGGACGTCGTCCGGGTGCTGGCGCGGGTCCACGTCTGGCCACTGACTCGTGAGATAGCAGTCGCCAGCACCCGCCTGGACGTCCGTGGCGATCCGGCCGACGAGCTGATTGCCGCAACCAGCGTTGTCCACAAGGTTCCGCTGTTGACGAGAGACCGGGCGCTGCTCAGATCGAAGGTCGTGCCGCTGGCCCGCTGAGAAATTGCCCTGCGCGGGACGCCCGGATGCTCCCCTAGACCTGGACCGGCGGCTCGACCTGCATGCCGGTGTGGGTCTGCGCCGCCGAGGGGACGAGCGCGATCGCCAGCACTTCCTCCATGTGGATGACGAAGTGGATGGTCAGCTCGCGCCGGAGCTCCTCGGTGAGGTCTTCCTTGATGTTCTTCTCGTTCTGCCGCGGCAGGATCACCTCGGTGATGCCGTGCCGCCTGGCGGCGAGGACCTTCTCCTTGATACCGCCGACCGGGAGGACGCGGCCCGACAGCGTGATCTCGCCGGTCATCGCGATGTCGCCGCGGACGGCGCGGCCCGTCAGGCACGAGGCCAGCGCGGTCACCATCGTCACCCCGGCGGATGGGCCGTCCTTCGGAATCGCGCCGGACGGGACGTGGAGGTGGATCTCGGAATCCTTGTAGAAGGTCGGATCGACGCCGTAGCGGGTGGCGTGGGCGCGGAACCACGACAGCGCGGTGCGCGCCGATTCCTTCATCACGTCGCCGAGGTGGCCGGTCAGCGTCAGGCTGCCGCCGCCCTGCATCCGTGAGGCCTCGATGAACAGGACTTCGCCCCCCGCCGGCGTCCAGGCGAGACCGACGGCGACGCCGGGGTCCTTGGTGCGGTTCTCGATCTCCTCGTCGAGGAAGGTCGGCGCGCCGAGCATGTCGACGACCACCTCGGGCGTGATCACCACATTCGCCTCGTCCCCCTCGGCGCGGCGCCGGGCGATCTTCCGGCACAGGGCGCCGATCTCGCGTTCGAGGTTGCGGACGCCGGCCTCGCGCGTATAGCCGCGGATCACGGCGCTGATCGCCGGCAGCGTGAACTCGATCTGCTCGGGCGTCAGGCCGTGATTCTTGACCTGCTTGGCAATCAGGTGCTCGAATGCGATCTTGAGCTTTTCTTCTTCCGTATAGCCGGCGAGCTCGAGCACTTCCATGCGGTCGCGCAGCGGCGGCGGAATCGGGTCCATGACGTTGGCGGTCGTCAGGAAGAGCACCTCCGAGAGATCGAACGGGACGTCGAGATAGTGATCCCGGAAGGTGTTGTTCTGCTCGGGGTCGAGGACCTCGAGGAGCGCCGACGCCGGGTCGCCGCGGAAATCCGATCCGAGCTTGTCGATCTCGTCGAGGATGAACACCGGGTTCTTGGACTCGGCGCGGCGCAGCCCCTGGATGACCTGGCCGGGCAGCGCGCCGATGTAGGTGCGGCGGTGGCCGCGGATCTCCGCCTCGTCGCGCATGCCGCCGAGCGAGACGCGGACGAACTTCCGCCCGAGCGAGTTGGCGATCGACTTGGCGAGCGAGGTCTTGCCGACGCCGGGAGGGCCGAGGAAACAGAGGATCGGCCCCTTGACCTCCGGATTGAGCTTGCGGACGGCCAGGTATTCGATGACCCGGTCCTTGACCTTCTCGAGCCCGGAATGGTCGGCGTCGAGCACTTCCTTGGTGCGGCGGAGATCGAGCGCGTCCTCGGTCCGCTTCGCCCATGGCAGCGCCACCAGCCAGTCGAGGTAGGTGCGGGAGACGGTGTACTCGGCCGCCGCCACCGGCATCTTCGACAGGCGATCGAGCTCGCGCAGCGCCTCCTTCTTGACCCCCTCGGGCATCCCGACGGCGTCGATCTTGGCGCGCAGCTCGTCGATCTCCTTGGCCTGCTCGTCCCCCTCCCCCAGCTCCTTCTGGATCGCCTTCATCTGCTCGCGCAGGAAGTACTCGCGCTGGTTCTTGCCGACCTCGGACTGCACCTGCGACTGGATCTTCGACCCGAGCTCGAGCACTTCGAGCTCCTTGATGAGGATCCGGTTGAGCGAGTCCATCCGGGCGCGGACGTCGAGCGTGTCGAGGACCTCCTGCTTGACCGGCGTGCCGATGGTCGTCAGGCTGGAGGCGATGAAGTCGGCGAGCTTGCCCGGCTCGGTGATGTTGGCGGCGAGCGACTGGAGATCGTCCGAGAGCAGCGGCGAGAGCGACACGACCTGCTGGAAATTGCTCTTGATGTTCCGCTGCAGCGCGTCGATCTCGAGCCGGTCCTGGTCGCGCAGGCTCTCGTCGGCCGACGCTACCGCCCCTTTCAGGTAGGGCCGGGTCTGGACGATGCGCTCGAGCCGGACGCGGGCGAGGCCCTGGACGATCAGCCGGAGGCTGCCGTCCGGCAGCTTGAACATCTTGTGGATGTGGGTCGCCGTGCCGACCGGATACAGGTCCTCCAGCATCGGCTCTTCGACCGCGGCATCGCGCTGCGTGAAGACGGCAATCATCCGGCCGCCGGTCGTCGCCTCGTCGATGAGGCGCACCGAGGCCTCGCGCGCGACGGCGAGCGGCATGAAGGAGTTCGGGAACAGGACCGTATCGCGCAACGGCAGCAGCGGCAGCTCGGATGGAATCGCGAGCGGCCGCTCACCCGACGCGAGCAGGTCGTCGAATCGATCGTTGGTCTCGGACTGATCGCTCACGGGCGATCCTCCTGATCTCTGTTGGCGGAGGCGATCCGCGGCGCGGATCGGACATCTCGCCGATGATGATACGCGGAATTGGCGGAAGGGGGGCGGTTGCCCCCGGCGCACCGCTGGCGCGCCGGGGAACCAGGAACCGGCTAGCTCTGCATGTCGACGAACAGCGAGGCATTGCCGCGGCGCTGGGCGAGCAGACGCTCGCGCTGCTGCGCCGTCTCGCGCGCCTCCTCGCAATCCTTGCAGCGGACCGCGAAGGGCAGGGCCCGGAGCCGGCGCCCCGAAATCTCCTCACCGCACTCGAAACAGTACCCGAATGTCCCCTCTTCAAGACGATGGAGCGCTTCATCGATCTTGTTGAGCGTCTCGGCCTTCATCTGGATGAGGGCGAACTCGATCTCGTCCTGGATGTCCGCCTCGGAGCTCTCAGCGGCGTCGAGGACGCCCGTCGCCGGGTTATTCGGGCTTTCCGTGCGGACATCACGAATCTTCCCCTGCACCTGATCCATGATCTCGCGACGCCGCTCCTCGAGAATCTTCGTGAGCTCCGCGTAACGGTCCCGATTCATCTGCCCGCCTGGTGCTTTATGAGTTGCCATATGATTCCGCTCCTTTCCGTCTCCGCTCGCCCACTCGTGTCGCAGGCCTTTATGCAATACGTTTGCCAGTATGTAAGCCGGAGAGTCTAGCTGCTTCGGGCGCAAAAGTAAAGTCCGTCTCCGGCTGATTCACCGCACCGTACACTTCTGACCCCCTGCTGGGACGATTTGCCCCACATCCCGGCGGTGCCTGATGAGCCGCTGATGAGTTCAACGTATCATCCGTCCCATCAGCGATTTAGCGTCTGACCATCGCTTCTGGGCTTCGGCCGTCGGCCGCGATTGAAGCTTTAGACGCCAGACCCCCCACCCATGGTTCGACTAAAGGTGTGTCATGAGTGTGGCGAACCCGGCAAAGGAGATGCCCGGATGAGGCGTGGCTTACTGGGGCCGGCTGGGGGATGCCGCGTGCGGCAGGATACCTCTGGCGAGGAGCCGGCGCGCATCGCGCAAGCTGCCTGTTTTGAGCCACTTTTCGTACAGTCTCAACACGTCGACGCCGGAGGAAGCGCCGGTCTGCTCGCTGATATCGGCGAGCACGTCCATGAAGACGACGAATCGACGGGACAGCTCCCCGAAGACGACGTGGGCGTCGCGGTCGGCGCGGCTCAGTGAGCCGTAGGCGTATTCCCCCATCGACACGTAGTAGTCGACATCTACCGTACGGCGCGGAAAGCTGTCGGCGAAATACCCGGAAATGAACAGGGAGCAATCCCCCAGACTCTGGAGCTCGGCGCGCTTGCGGGCGCCTTCCTGGTCCAGGGCGCGGGCGAGGCGGAAGGCCAGCGGTTCGGCGTCGCGCCCGAGCCCCTCGACCGCATCGGCACGGACGAACTGGCAGAGAAGGTTGACCAGGTAGCGGCTCGTCAGGTCACCGGCGGTGACGTGCTGCCGCGCCATCGCGGACTCCAGGCGATCCCTGAAGTAGCCGGCGGGCGACTGCGGATCCAGAAGCGGCCTTTCCATCAGCCCTCCTTCGCGTGCGCATCCTCGAACCGGCGGCGTCGGCCGCCGCGGCGTCCACCTCAGGCAGTGCAACTCGTGTTCCGCGCGCGCCGACGCCAGAAACGGCGCTGTCCGGACCGGAGGTGGACGGATAGTAGCAGCCGCGGGACACGCCCGCCAGATGTGTTATCGGCCCGGCGCGCTGCCAGTTGGAGGTCACCGCCTGCCACTCACCGCTGCCACTCTGCCCTGGCAGGCCCTTTTAGGGTATAATCCTGTGTTTGTCCTCCGCGCTGCGGAGGCGATCTACTACCCGCTCAACAGGTTGCTCGGATAGGCCCGCTCGGGCATTCAGGATTATCAGATGGCGAAACGCTGTGAAATCTGCGGAAAAGGGCCGGTCGTCGGCCGCAATGTCAGCCACGCGCACAATGTGACGGCGCGCCGCTTCGAGCCGAATCTTCAGCGGGTCCGGGCGCTCGTCAACGGCGGGATTCAGCGCCTCCGCGTCTGCACGCGCTGCATCCGGTCGAACAAGGTGGTCAAGGCCGGCTCGGCCAAGGCACCCCAGACCGTCTGATGCGGCAGGCGGTCTCGACCGCGGCGGCACCCCGGGCGATTGGCCCTTATTCGCAGGCCATCCGGGCGGGCTCGCTGCTCTTCGTGTCCGGCCAGGTGCCGATCGACCCCGCCACCGGCGCGCTCGTCGAAGGGGACATCGCGGCCCAGACGCACCGCGTCCTCCAGAACCTCGCGGCCATCCTCGAGGCCGCCGGCGCCACCTTCGACCACGTCGTCCGCACCACGGTGTTCCTTGCCGACATGAACGACTTCGCGGCGATGAACGAGGTCTACGCCACCTGCTTCACGGCGCCGGCCCCGGCCCGGGCGACCGTCGAGGTCGCCAGGCTCCCGAAGGACGCCCGCGTCGAGATCGACGTCATCGCCTCGCTCGACTGATCCTCACCGCGCCGCGCGCTCGACATCCACCACCCCGGGAATCCCGCGCAGCGACTTGATCACCTTCTGCAGGTGCTTGACGTCGCTGATCTCGACCGTCATGTCGATCCGCCCCACCGAGTCGTCGACGGTCGCTTCGACGTTGCGGATATTGGTGTTGATGCCGGCAATCTTGGCGCTGACGTCGGCAAGGATGCCGCGGCGATCCTCGACCTGGATCGTCAGCCGGACCTTGTACGGCTTGAGGTCTCCCCCCTTGTCCCATTCGACGGCGATCTTCCGCTCCGGGTCATAGAGCAGGTTGACGACGTTCGGACAGGCGGCCGAGTGCACCGACACCCCCTTGCCGCGCGTGATGTAGCCGATGATCTTCTCGCCGCGAATCGGGTTGCAGCACCGCGCCCTGAACACCATCAGATCGTCGATGCCGTGCACGGTGATCTTGTCCTCGCCGGTGCCGAGCACGCGCCGGACCACCGACGCGAGGCCGCTTTCAGCGGCTTCCTTGAGCTCGGTCTGCGGCACGAACCGCGCCAGCACCGTCTTGGCCGACAGCTTCCCGTAGCCGAGCGCGGCGTAGAGCTCCTCGGCCTTGCCCATCCCGTACTCCCCGAGCACCCGGGCCATCGTCTCCGGTTCGGTCAGGCTCTTGAGGCTCAGGCCGAAGCGTTTGGCCTCCTTGTCGAACAGCTTGCGGCCGAGTTCGAGGCTCCGCTCCTTCTCCTCCGAGTGGATGAAGTGCTTGATCTTGTTCCGGGCCCGGGACGTGACGACGAAATTGAGCCAGTCGCGGCTCGGCTTGTGCCCCGGCGTCGCGACGATCTCGACGATGTCGCCGTTCCTGAGCCGGGCGCGCAGCGGCACCATCTTGCCGTTGACGCGCGCGCCGACGCAGCGATGGCCGACGTCGGTATGGATCGAGTACGCGAAGTCCACCGGCGTCGCGTCGCGCGGCAGCGACTTCACTTCCCCTTTGGGAGTGAAGATGTAGACCTCTTCGGGATACAGCTCGATCTTGAGGTTCTGGAGGAACTCCTGCGGATCGCGGACCTCCTGCTGCCATTCGAGGAGCTGCCGGAGCCAGACGAAGTACTGCTCGTCGCGCCCGGCGCCGACCCGTCCCTCCTTGTACTTCCAGTGCGCGGCGATCCCCTCCTCGGCCGTGCGGTGCATCTCCTCGGTGCGGATCTGCACCTCGAACGGGACGCCGCGCTCGCTGATGACCGAGGTGTGCAGCGACTGATAGCCGTTCGGCCGCGGCATCGCGATGAAGTCCTTGATCCGCCCCGGCACCGGCGACCACGTCTGATGGATGATGCCGAGCGCGCCGTAGCAGTCCTTGACCGACTCGGTGATGATCCGCAGCGCGACCATGTCGTAGACCTGGTCGAGCTCGATCTTCTGGCGCTTCAGCTTCTGATGGATGCTGAACAGGCGCTTGATCCGGCCGTCGATCTCGATCACCGGGACCTGGGCCTCGGCGAGCTTGGCCGACACCGTCTTCTTGAGGTCCTCGATCATCCCCTCGGTCGCGCGCCGCCGCCGCTCGACGCGAATCCGCAGCGCCTCGTAGGCGGTCGTCTCGAGATACTTGAACGCCAGCTCCTCGAGCTCGTTCTTGATCTTGCTCATGCCGAGGCGGTGGGCGATCGGCGCGTAGATGTCGCGCGTCTCCTGGGCGATCTTCACCCGCCGCTCCTCCGGCAGGTGGTGCAGCGTCCGCATGTTGTGCAGCCGGTCGGCGAGCTTGACCAGAATGACGCGGATGTCGTCGACCATCGCCAGCAGCATCTTGCGGAAGTTCTCCGCCTGCCGCTCCTCGCTCGACGAGAACGAGATCGCCCCCAGCTTGGTGACCCCCTCGACGACATGGGCGACGTCGGCGCCGAAGAGCTCGGTGATCCGCTCGATCGGCGTGTGCGTGTCCTCGACGATGTCGTGCAGCAGCCCGGCGGCAATCGCGACGACGTCGAGCTTCATGTCGGCGAGCTGGTCCGCCACCTCGAGCGGGTGGACCAGGTACGGCTCTCCGGAATGGCGGACCTGGCCCTTGTGCTCGAAGGCGGAAAACACGTATGCCCGCCTCAGCAGGTCGATATCGGCGTCCGGATTGATGCCCCGGACCTTGTCGACGAGATCCTCGAACCGAATCATGATGAACGGTGTCTAACGGAACCGTGGGGCCGGCGGCGGACGGTCCCTTGTTGACGGGGAGTTTTTGGGTTCACTATACTGGCCCGGTTCAGGCGCCGGCAATCCGCGCGACCCGTTTGCCAGTACCGCCGAGACCATTTTAATACCCACTTTCGCGCCGCACCTTCGCCGCGGCAGCGACGCCGGTTGAGGAGAGCATGACGATACTTCGAAAGGCTTCGGCCGTAACCACCGCCCTGGTACTCGGAATGAGCCTGGCGGCGGCTGGATGCGGCAAGTACTCAATGGGCGCGCTGAAAGCCCAGAAGGCGTACAAAGAGGGCAACGACCGCTACAAGGCGCAGGACTGGAAGGGGGCGGCCGCCAAATACGAATACGCCCTCGAGAATGACCCGGCCAAGACCGAGATCTACTTCTATCTCGGCAACTCTTACGACAACCTCTACAAGGTCAGCCGCAAGGGTGAGGCGGAAAATGACGCCTACATCGAGAAGGCGCTGACCTACTACCAGAAGTCGGCCGAGCAAGACAAGAGCCCGCAGATGAGGAAGCTGGCGCTCGAGTATCTGGTGTCGGCCTACGGCCCCGACAAGCTCAACGATCCGTCCAAGGCCGAGCCGATCGTCCAGAAGATGATCGAGCTCGAGCCCAACGAACCGACCAATTATTTCGCCCTGTCGAAGATCTACGAGGACAGCGGCCGCTACGAGGAGGCCGAGCAGGCGCTGCTCAAGGCCCGCGACGCCAAGCCGAACGACCCGATCGTCTACACCAGCATGTCGGGCTTCTACAATCGCCAGGGGGACTTCCCGAAGACGATCGAGGCGCTCAACAAGGCCGCCTCGCTGGCCCCGGACAACCCCCAGGGCTACCAGCTGGTGGCGACCTATTACTGGGAGAAATCGTCCAAGGACCACCGCCTCAGCGACGCGCAGAAGAAGGAATACATCCAGGCCGGCCTCGAGAACGTCAACAAGGCGCTCCAGCTCAACCCGAGCTACGTGGACGCGCTCGTCTACAAGGGGCTCCTCCTGCGGCAGGAGGCCCTGGTCGAGAAGGACCGCGCCAAGCAGCTCCAGCTGATAGACGAGGCGACGGCGCTCCAGAAGCAGGCCATCGAATTGCGGAAGAAGACCGGCGCCTCCTAAACCGACGGGGTCGAACACTCAAGGGCCGCCGGCGCTCCCGCTGGCGGCCTTTCGTTTGTACACAGCTACCCGCTTCCAGCTTCCAGCTTCCAGCTTCCGGCTTCCAGCTTCCGGCTTCCAGTTCCCAGCTTCCCGCTGCCCGCTTCCTCCTGCTGCCCGCTTCCGCTTCCCGCATCCAGCTGCGGTCTCCGGCTCTCAGCTGGAAGCGGGAAGCTGGAAGCTGGGAGCGGGTAGCTGGGAGCGGGTAGCTGGGGGCTGGAAGCTGTGAGCGGGAAGCTGGGAGCGGGAAGCTGCCGTACAAAGCACGAGGGCGAGCCTCTGGACGGCTCGCCCCCGTGTCGTATCGCTGTCCTGGTGCCGGCTGGCCGGCGCCGGGTGTGCTAGTTCGCGCCGGTCTTCGCTGGCGCCGCTGGCGCCGCGCCGCCGCCGCGGCGCATCTCCTCGGTGACGATGCCGACCTTGTGATCCCCGCGCCCTTGGCCGCGTCGACGACCGCGACGATGTCGCCGTAGCGGAGCGAGCCGTCGCCGGCAATGAACATCGTCTTGTCCTTGCGGGTTTCGAAGATGTCGCGGAGCCGGGTCTCGAGCTCCGGCAGCGTGACCGGGTTGTGGTTGATGGAAATCTGCCGGTCGGCCGTGTACTCCAGCATCACCTGGGTATTGTCGACCGCGGAGGTCGGCGCCTTGGTTTCGAGCGGCAGGTTGATGTCGACCCCCTTCTGCGTCAGCGGGAGGGCGGCCATGAAGATGATGAGGAGCACGAGCAGCACGTCGATGAGCGGCGTGACGTTCATGTCCGCGCTGGCGTGCGGGGTTTCGCCCGCGGACGACCTTCTCAGCGCCGAAGTGATTGTGAGCGTGCGCCATGACTAATTGCCTCCGGCCGCGGTTTTCGCTTCCTTCTTCTCGGTGATGAGGCCGATGTCCTCGATCCCGGCCTTCCGGAGGTCGTCCATCGCCTGCCATGATCGCGCTGTAGAGCGCGTCCTGGTCACCCTTGATGAGGACGACCTTCTCGGTCTTGTCTTCGAGAACCGACTTCACCTTGTCGGCAAAGCTGCCCTTGTCGACCTGCAGTCGCATTGACCCAGAACTGATTCGCCGAATCGATGGCGACCACCGTCTGGTCTGGGTGTCGGGCTTGTCGACGGTGTTGCCCGCCTCGGGCAGCTTGACGTTGACCCCCTTCTGCAGCATCGGGGCGATGAGCATCATGATGATGAGCAGCACCAGCATGACGTCGACGAGCGGGGTCACGTTGATGTCGGCCTTGAGGCTGCCTTTGGCCGCCGAGGTCCATTGCCATGGGGAGACTCCTGCCTTGCGTCGTGTGGTGGACGCCGTCTCCCGCCGCGCCGGCTCTGCGGCGGGACGGGAGACAGGCGGCCGGGATAGCGAAATCGCGTTACGCCGTCTTCTTGATGAAGTAGTCGAGGAGCTCGGACGACGAGTTGTCCATTTCGACGTTGAAGTACTCGATCCGGCCGGTGAGGTAATTGTAGAACCACACCGCGGGGATCGCGACGACCAGCCCGAGCGCCGTTTCGACGAGCGCTTCCGAAATACCGGCCGAGACCGCGCCGAGACCGCCCGATCCGGTCGCCGCGATGCCCTGGAAGGCCGTGATGATGCCGACGACCGTGCCGAGCAGACCGACGAAGGGAGCCGTCGCGCCGATGGTCGCGAGCGCCGCAACGCCCTTTCTTCAGGTCATTTGCGGTCAGCGCCGAGGCGCGCTGGATGGCGCGGCGGACGGTGTCGACGAGGTCCTCGCGGCTCAGCCCTGAACCGCTCTCCTGCTGGAATTGATATTCCTGCAGCCCGGCGAGCACGACCTTGGCGAGGTGACTGTAGCGGAAGTTCTTGGACTGGGAAATCGCGATCGCGTCCTTCAGCCGGCCGTCCTTGAGGTGCTTGGCGACCTGCGGGGCGTACAGCTTCGACTGCTTCCGCGCCTGGGTGAAGGTATAAATCCGCTCGATCGCGACGCCGAACGAGCATCATCGACATGATGACGAGAATCACGCCGATTGCCTTGGCCACGGGCCCCATCTGCGCCCACATGTGCATCAAATCCATTTCGCCACTCCTCCGGTGTCTGGACCGTCCAGAAATTAATCAGCGTTTCGGGAACAACTCTACTGCAGCGTGAAGTTCACCGTGACGGTCATGATGACCGGCACCGGCACTCCGTTGAGCAGTGTCGGCGTGAACTCCCACTGCTTGACCGCGTCGAGCGCCGCCTGGTCGAGCAGGGGGATCGAGCGCAGCACCTTCGCGTCCTTCACCCTGCCGTCGGCGCCAATCGTGGCCTCGATGATGACCACGCCCGACACGCGCGCCGACTGCGCGATGGGCGGATAGATCGGCCGGACGTCCTTGGTCTTGGTCGGCGTCTTGATGTTGCCGCCGACGCGCACCGGGGCCGAGGGCGGCGGCGGCGGCGGCGGCGCCTGCGGCAGGCCCCCCACGACGCCGCCGATGGTCCCGCCGGGCACGCCGCCGACGACCCCGCCCGGCACTCCCACGCCGATCGCCGGGCTCGGCGCTTCCGGCACGATGTCCTTCGGCGCCTCGACCGGCGCCGCATTCGGGTTCGACACCGGCGTCGGGGTCGTCTTCGGCGGCGCCGCCGCAGCCGGAGGCGGCGGCGGGGGGGGCGGGGGTGGCGGCGGCGGCGGCGCGCCGACAAACGCCATCATCGACGGCGGCGTCGGCAGCACGTCCGCCGCCATCAGCGGGATGATGATCACGGCCGCGAATAGAACGACGTGTGCCAGGATCGAGAGCGGCACGGTATACCACTTCTGCGATCCGAGCTTGATCGTCGGGTTCACGACATCGCCGAACATGTCACGTGGCACGGCTCAGTCCTCCTGGCTCTGTCGTTGGCGGCGCAAGACCGCGAATTATAGTCAGAGCCAAAAACCAGTGTCAACGAAGCAACCGCTTGGTTAGACACCGGATATCCCAAAATGGCCAGCTCCCCGGCGGCCCGGAGACGCGGCCCGCGTCAGGCCCGGGACGCCGCGGGCCTGGATGCGCATCCCGTAAAACGACCGCCAGACGAAGATGGCCGAGCCGGCGATGAAGACGCCGGCCAGCACGTGACTCATCAGCGCGCCGTACTGTCGCTGCAAGCTGCACGCCTAGTTCCACCGCAAGCAGGCCGAACAGCGTCGTGAACTTGATGACCGGGTTCATGGCCACCGACGAGGTGTCCTTGAACGGGTCGCCGACGGTGTCGCCGACCACCGTCGCGGCGTGCAGCGGCGTGCCCTTCTCCTTCAGCTCGACTTCGACAATCTTCTTCGCGTTGTCCCAGGCGCCGCCGGCGTTGGCCATGAAGATCGCCTGGAACAGCCCGAACAGCGCAATCGAGATCAGGTAGCCGATGAAGAAGTACGGCTCCAGGAAGGCAAAACCCAGCGTCGCGAAGAACACCGCCAGGAAGATGTTGAACATCCCTTTCTGCGCGTACTGGGTGCAGATCTCGACCACCTTCTTGCTGTCGGCGACCGACGCCTTCTCGACGACCCCGTCGAGCCGGATGTTCGCCTTGATGAACTCCACCGCGCGGTAGGCCCCGGTCGTCACCGCCTGCATCGACGCGCCGGTGAACCAGTAGATCACCGCGCCGCCGGTAATCAGGCCGAGCAGGAACGGCGGGTGGAGGATCGACAGATTGTCGCAGCAGCTCGCGGCTGGAGCCGATGCGTCAGCACGACGATGATCGAGAAGATCATCGTCGTCGCGCCGACCACCGCGGTGCCGATCAGCACCGGCTTGGCGGTCGCCTTGAAGGTGTTGCCGGCGCCGTCGTTCTCCTCGAGCAGATGCTTGGCGCGCTCGAAGTTGACGTCGAAGCCGTAGTCCCGCTTGAGCTCGGCGGCGATGTTCGGGATCGACTCGATCATCGACAGCTCGTAGACCGACTGGGCGTTGTCGGTCACCGGGCCGTACGAGTCGACCGCGATCGTCACCGGGCCCATGCCGAGGAAGCCGAACGCCACCAGGCCGAAGGCGAACACCGCCGGGGCAAGCATCAGCTCGCCGAGGCCGCAGGTGCTGACGCCGTAGGCAATCGCCATCAGCGCGACGATGCCATGCCGAGCCAGTAGGCGCTGAAGTTGCCCGCCACCAAGCCGGACAGGATGTTCAGCGAGGCGCCCCCCTCGCGCGACGAGATCACCACTTCCCGGACGTGCGCCGATTCGGTCGAGGTGAAGACCTTGACCAGCTCCGGGATGATCGCGCCGGCCAGCGTGCCGCAGGTGATGACCGTCGACAGCTTCCACCACAGGGACGGGTCGCCGCCCAGGTCGGGGATCAGGAAGTACGACACCACGTAGGTCAGCGCCACCGAGACGAATCGACGTCAGCCACACCAGCGTCGTCAGCGGCGTCTCGAAGTTCATCGTCTCGGCGCCGTCGTAGCTGGCCTTCGCGCCCAGGCCTCGTTGAGCAGATAGGACACGCCGCTGGCGATGACCATCGATGACGCGCATCACGAAGATCCAGACCAGCAGCTGGACCTGCACCACCGGGTCGGTGACCGCCAGCAGGATGAACGAGATCAGCGCCACGCCGGTGACGCCGTAGGTCTCGAAGCCGTCGGCGCTCGGGCCGACCGAGTCGCCGGCGTTGTCGCCGGTGCAGTCGGCAATCACGCCCGGGTTGCGGGCGTCGTCTTCCTTGATGTTGAAGACGATCTTCATCAGGTCGGCGCCGATGTCGGCGATCTTGGTGAAGATGCCGCCGGCGATGCGCAGCGCCGCGGCGCCGAGCGACTCGCCGATGGCGAAGCCGATGAAGCAGGAGCCGGCGTAGTCGCCCGGGATGAACAGCAGGATGCACAGCATCAGAAGCAGCTCGACGCTGATGAGCAGCATGCCGATGCTCATGCCGGCGCTGCAGCGGGATCGCGTAGATCGGATACGGCTTGCCGCGCAGGCCGGCGAAGGCCGCGCGCGAGTTGGCGAAGGTGTTGACCCGGATGCCGAACCAGGCGACGCCGTAGCTGCCGGCGATGCCGATGCAGGCTGAACAGCAGGATGATGGCGACCTTGACCGGCGCGAAGTGCTGCAGCACGCCGAAGTAGAAGACCATGATCACGCCGATGAACAGCTCGAGCATCAGGATGAACTTGCCCTGGGTGACCAGGTAGGTCTTGCAGGTCTCGTAGATCAGCTCGGAGATCTCCAGCATCGAGCGGTGCACCGGCAGGTTGCGCAGCTGGGTGAAGATCACCAGGCCGAACGCCAGGCCCGAGCACGCAGACCACCGAGGCCGCCCATCAGCAGCGTGCGGCCGTTGACCCCCTGGAATTCCACCTGCCCGAGGTCGGGCAGGACGAGGTTGGCTTCCCCGCCGGCGTGGGCGGCGGGCGGAGCGGGCGCCTGCGCGGCGGCGCTGCCGGCGCCGGCGAGCAGCGACGCCAGCATCAGCGCGGCGAGCACCGCGCAGCGGCTCATGAAACGACAGCGTCTTACGGTCATGTCCCCCCTCAGCCCTCCGAGCGATCTCCGGCTCCGGCGCGGCCGCAGCCGGATCGAAGGGCCGGGCAAAAAGCTCCGAATCCTACCAGCAGAAAAAATCGCCGTCGCCGCTCAGACGCGGAAGTCGCCGACGCGGTCGTCGCCGCGCCGCATCCGGATGCGACCCGGCAGCGCCATCCCGCCGGTCAGGAAGATCCGGATTCCCTGCTCCACCGTGATGTCCGGGAACGACGCCTTCTCACGCGCGCAGATCGATCACGTCGCCGAGGTAGAGGTGATTGGTCGGCACGTAGACGGCGACCAGCGGCTCGGGGCCGGCGCCGCGATCGACGGTGAACTCCTTGGTCAGGAACCCGAGCACGAACCCCTGCCCCTGCTGCTCGACCAGGACGACCCGCTTGAACCCGTACTCGTTGTCGGGCGAAAAGGCGACGACCAGCTGCTTGACCGGGGCGTAGATGGTGCGGAACACCGGCACCCGCAGCAGGTAGCCCTCGGTCTGCTGCAGCAGGCGCTTGCCGATCACGTTGGTCGCGACCGCCCCGACCAGCAGCACGACCAGCGCCGTCGTCAGGATGCCGAGGCCGGGGACGTTGCGGGCCAGCCAGGCGGCGTAGAACGGACCGACGAACCCGTCGATGAGACGGAAAATCCAGACGAACGCCGCCACGCT
Source organism: uncultured Acidobacteriota bacterium (assembly GCA_963750475.1). Taxonomy (GTDB): domain Bacteria; phylum Acidobacteriota; class Vicinamibacteria; order Vicinamibacterales; family 2-12-FULL-66-21; genus JALZOC01. The sequence continues at coordinate 1,397,290 of CAVVQQ010000002.1, read as the reverse complement.
GATGACCAGCGGCACGGTGACGAAGAACCCGGCGATGAAGCTGCGGCGCAGCCACTGCATGTCGTGCTACCCGGCGGCCGGGCCGCCGCCCCGGCCCGCGGACGGAACCCGCATGATCCGCAGACGCATCATCGCATGAGCCAGAGCACGGTCACCGCCGCGAGCGCCAGACGGTAGTAGGCGAACACGTCGAGGCGGTGGCCGACGAGGAACCGCAGGAAGAACCGGATCGTCAGGTAGCCGACGGCCGCCGAGACCGTCATGCCGACCGCGAACAGCACCAGATCCTCGCGCGACAGGCCGGCGTGCACCAGATGGACGCCTTCTTTCGCCGCCGCCGCCGCGATCGCCGGGATGCCAGGAGGAACGAGAAGCGCGCCGCGGACTCGCGGGTCATGCCGAGGAACATGCCGACCGCGATCGTCGAGCCGGATCGCGACATCCCCGGCACCAGCGCGGTCGACTGGCCGACGCCGAGGACGAGCGCGTCGGCGGCGGTCAGCGACGCCTCCGTCGCGCCGCTGCGACCCGATCCGCTCGGCGAGCAGCAGCGCGACGGCGCCGACCGTCAGCGTCACCGCGATCACCGCCGGCGTGCGCAGGTGCGCCTCGAGCCAGTCGCCGACCAGCAGCCCGGCGACGACCACCGGCAGCGTGCCGATGACGATCAGCCGCGCCAGCTTGCCGGCCCCGTCGCGGGCGGTCAGCACCGCGGGAACGGCCGCGATCATCGCGCGGATGTCCGACTGGAAGTAGACGAGGATCGCGACCAGCGTGCCGACATGGAGGGCGACGTCGAACGCCAGGCCGAACCGATCGCCGTCCCAGCCGAAGAACGCCCGCGCCAGGATCAGATGCGCGGAGCTCGAGACCGGCAGGAACTCGGTGAGCCCCTGGATGACGCCGAGGAGCGCGGCGGTGAGCAGCGTCGCCAAGACAGGACCGGCGTCAGGACGCGCGGCGGCGGGTCGGCTTCCGGGCCGGCGCCGGGTCGGCCCCGGTCCTGGCGGCGACGGCCGACCGCGCATCCGTCGCCGACGCGCCCGACCGGGCCTCGCGCCCCTGCCAGATGATGACGATCGCCGACGGCGATGAACACGCTCGAGTAGGTGCCGGTGATGATGCCGACGATCATCGTGAAGGCGAAGCCGTGCAGCACCTCGCCGCCGAAGAAGAACAGCGCCAGCGCGCTCAGCAGCGTCGTGCCGGCGGTGATCACCGTCCGGCCCAGCGTCTGGTTGACCGACAGCGTTGACGACGTTCGTCGAGGCTGTCGCGGCGCATGCCGCGCAGGTTCTCGCGGACGCGGTCGAAGATGACGATGGTGTCGTTGGCCGAGTAGCCGGTGACCGTCAGGATCGCGGCGATGACGTTCAGCGACAGGTCGTAGCGGAAGAACGCCAGGAACGCCAGCGTGACCAGCAGGTCGTGGATCGTCGCGACGACCGCGCCGACGGCGAAGCTGAACTGGAAGCGGAACGCGATGTAGAGCAGGATGCCGCCGAGCGACAGCACGGTGGCCAGAATGCCCCTGCTGCGTCAGCTCGCGCGCCGACCGCCGGCCCGACGATCTCGGTGCCGACGACCTTGAAGTTGCCGAGGCCGGCGGTCTTGAGCGCCGTCGTCGACCGCGTCGGCGGTCTGGCTCAGCGCCGGCCCCCGCCTCCTGCGCCGACGCTCGGCACGCGCACCATCACCTGGCGCTGCGCCGCGTCGCCGTAGCGCTGGACCACGGCGTTCTGGCCCCGCCGGGCAGCGCCTGCTCGAGCGCGCGCGCGCACCGTCGCCGAGTCGGGCGGCGCCTGGTCGAACTGCAGGATGACGATCGTGCCGCCGGAGAACTCGACGCCGAGCGGCAGCCCCTTGGTCATGATGACCGCCGACGCCGGCGAGGATGATGACCCAGGACAGCGCGATGGCGTGCCAGCGCCAGCGGAGGAAGTCGAAGTTGGTGTTCTTGAAGATGTGCATGGTCGGCTCTTAGATGCTGATCGAAGCGCGCGTCTGGCTGTCTGCGCGACAGCTCGAGCTCGAACAGCGTCTTCGACACGAAGTGGAGGTGAACAGATTGGACAGCAGGCCGATGATCAGCGTCATCGCGAAGCCGCGGATCGGGCCGGTGCCGAACTGGAACAGGAACGCGGCGGAGATGAGCGAGGCGACGTGGGTGTCGAGCAGCGTCAGGAACACCCGGCCGAAGCCGGCGTTGATCGACGGCGCGCACGCCGCGCTGCGCCTCGAGCTCCTCCTTGATGCGCTCGAAGATCAGCACGTTCGAGTCGACGCCGATCCCCATCGTCAGGACGAAGCCGGCGATGCCGGGCAGCGTCATCGCCGCGCCGATGTAGGCCATCAGGCCGAGCAGGATGACCAGGTTGCAGCAGCAGCGCGATGACCGCGTTGACCCCGACAGCTTGTAGTAGATCGAGCATGAAGATCGACGACCAGCACCAGGCCGACGACCGAGGCGAGCACGCCCGAGCGGATCGAGTCGGCGCCGAGCGACGGGCCGATGACGCGCTCCTCGAGATAGGTCAGCGTCGCCGGCAGCGCGCCGGAGCGCAGCGTCAGCGACAGGTCGGCGACCTCCTGCGTGGTGAAGCTGCCGGTAGATCGCGCCCCTCGTCGGTGATCCGCCCGTCGATGCGCGGCGCCGACTGGACCCGGTTGTCGAGGACGATCGCCAGCGTACCGGCCGATGTTCTCGCCGGTGACCTTGCCGAACTTGCGCGCGCCGTCGCTGGTCAGCGAGAAGCTGACCGCCGGCCGGTTGTTCTCGTCGAGCGACGGCCTGGCGCTGCGCAGGTCGCGGCCGGTGACCGCGGCGACCTTCTCACCAGATAGAAGACGGTCGCCGGCGTCGCCCGCCGCCGCCGGCGCCCGGGACGACGTCCATGTCCTGCGGCACCTGGCCGTTGTAGGCCTGGAGCAGCGCCTCGCTGCGTCGGCGACGGCCCGGCCTCGACCATCTTCAGCTCGAGCAGCGCCGGTCGAGCGGATGATCTCCTTGGCGCGGTCGACGTCGGTGACGCCGGGCAGCTGCACCAGGATCTGGTCGCCGCGGCTGCCGTAGCGCGAGATGCTCGGCTCGGCGACGCCGAGCTCGTTGACGCGGCGCTCGATCGTCTGGCGCGCCTGCACCACCGCCTGCTCGCGCAGGTCCGTCTGCGATGTTCGGCTTCATCGTGAAGGTGTAGGTGCCGTTCGACGCCCGGAGTTGCGGTCGTAGTTCGTCGCCGACCTGCTCGTCGGCGATGCGGCGGAACTGCGGCGTCCTGGTCGCTGCGGCACGCCTTCGACGCTGGAAGGTCGTCGGCGCCGTCGACGCGTGATCGTGCCGGCGGTGATGCCCGCCGTCCGCAGCTCCTCGCGCAGCCGCTCGCTCGTCGTCGTCGGTCGTCGATCTGCAGCGCATCGTCGGTCTGGACCCGCAGCACGAGGTGCACGCCGCCCTTGAGGTCGAGCCCGAGCTTGAGCTCTTGCGATCAGCCAGCCGGCGCCGGCAGCTCGGTAGCGCGGCGCGAGGATCGGGTAGACGCCGACGGCGAAGAAGACGACGAAGACGCGAGGATGGTGAGGATTTTCCAGCGAAGATTCTTGTTCATGATGCTTACGCGTTGCCCGACTCCGGCGACGACCGGCTCCTGCCCCTGATAGCCGCCGATCGCCGGCGCGGGCGACTTCGATCCGCACCTTGTCGGCGATCTGCAGCTGCACGACTTGTCGTTCAGCCTGGTGATCTGGCCGTAGATGCCGCCGTCGTGACGACCCGGTCGCCGACCTTGAGCGCTTCCTGGAACTCCTGGACCTTCTTCTGCCGCCGCTTCATCGGCATCAGGATCAGGAAGTAGAAGATGCCAGGATGAGCGCGAACGGGAGGAACTGCAGCCGAGCCGGCCCGCGTCCGCCGAGGCTGCGACATGGCGAACAATAGAGGTCGCACTGCAGCAGCATTCAGTGTTGCGGTCGGCGGGAGAAGGTCTGATGGAACTCCTGGCGGAGCTGTTCAAACGAGCCGAACACTATAGCCTCCCTAATCCGCCGCATCGTGTCAAGGTAAAAGTGGAGGTTATGCAACGTGTTGAGGGTCGCCGCGGTCATCTCGCCGGCCGATGAAAAGGTGCCGCAGATAGGCCCGCGAGAAGTGGCGGCAGGTGTAGCAGCCGCACTCCGGATCGGGCGGCCGACAGGTCCTCGGCATAGCGCGCGTTCTTGATGTGAGATCGGCCCCGCGGCGGGTGAACAGCTGGCCGTTGCGGGCGTTCCGGGTCGGCAGCACGCAGTCGAACATGTCGATGCCGCGCGCGACGCACTCGACGAGGTCGTCCGGCATGCCGGTGCCCATCAGGTAGCGCGGCCGATCGTCCGGCAGCAGCGGCGTGGTGTGGCGCGACCACGTCGTACATCACCGTCGACCGGCTCGCCGACGCTCAGCCCGCCGATCGCGTACGCCTCGAAGCCGATCGCGACCGTCGCGCTGCGACGCTCTCGGTCCGCAGCGCCGGAGAGCGTGCCGCCCTGGACGATGCCGAACTGCGCCTGCCCGGGATTGGTGACCAGCACGCCCGGCGCCGACCGCGGGTCGTCGCGCAGCTGCAGCTGCCGCGTCGCGGGCGCGGCGCGCCCAGCGCGACCGACCGCTCCATCGACGATCGCGGCGTCGGCGTCCTCGTCGGCCGGGGTGGCGAGGCACTCGTCGAGCACCATCGCGATGTCGGACCCGAGCTGCGCCTGGATGTCGGCCGCCTTCTCCGGCGTCAGCAGGTGCGAGCGAGCCGTCGAGGTGCGAGCGGAACTCGCGCGCCCTCCTCGCTGATCGTGCGCCGATCGCGGCGAGGCTGAACACCTGGTAGCCGCCGCTGTCGGTGAGGATCGGCCGCGTCCCAGCCGATGAAGCGGTGCAGCCCGCCGCAGCGCGGCGATCAGCTCGTCGCCCGGGCCGCAGATAGAGGTGATAGGTGTTGCCGAGGATGATCTCGGCGCCGAGCGTCCTCGAGGTCGCGCTGCGTCACCGCCTTGACCGCCGCCGCGCGTGCCGACCGGCATGAACGCCGGCGTCTGGACGACGCCGTGCGGCGTCGTCAGCTCGCCGCGGCGCGCGCGCCGCCGTCGCGGTGCGACGATGCTGAAGCCGAAGGGCGGCGCTCACGAGCATGGCTCAAGGCATCACGCGAAGTCGCGCCCGACGGCGTGCTGCTCCGCTCGCGGCCGCATGCTCCTGTATCCTTCCGGCGTGAAACGACTGCGCGTCGGCGTCCTCTACGGCGGCCGATCGGGCGAGCACGAAGTGTCGCTCGCGTCGGCGGCGGCGGTCTTCGCCAACCTCGATCGCGACGCGCTACGAGCCGGTGCCGATCCGCATCGAGAAGGACGGCCGCTGGGCGCTTGCCGATCGAGCCGCCGACGGCGATGTCGGCCGCCGAGGTCATCGAGCAGGCGCGCCTCGACGCCGCGCGCGCCGGTGCGCGGCCGGCCGCGAGGTCGCACCTCGTCGCGCGGCCCGAGCGAAGAGACCATCCTCTCGATCGATCGCCGCGACGGCCGCGACGCGCGACGGGGCAGCGCGGTCGTCACCGGCCTCGACCTCGACGTCGATCTTCCCGGTGCTGCACGGGCCGTACGGCGAGGACGGCACGATCCAGGGCCTGCTCGAGCTCGCCAACGTCCCGTACGTCGGCGCCGGCGTGCTCGCCTCGGCGGTCGGCATGGACAAGGCGGTGATGAAGGTCGTGTTCGCGGCCGCGCGGCCTGCCGGTCTGCCCGTACCGGGTGCGTCCTGCGCCACGACTGGCAGCCGCGGCGCGACGCGATCGCGGCCGACATCGACGCGGCGCTCGGCTACCCGATGTTCGTCAAGCCGGCCAACCTCGGCTCGAGCGTCGGCATCTCCAAGGCCAAGACGCCGCGACGGGCTGCGCGACGGCGATCGATCTCGCCGGCGAGCTTCGACCGCAAGATCGTCATCGAGGCGGCCGTGCCCGAGGCGCGCGAGATCGAGTGCGCGGTGCTCGGCAACGACGAGCCCGAGGCGTCGGTGCCCGGCGAGGTCATTCCGTCGCGCGAGTTCTACGACTACGAGGCGAAGTACCTCGACGACGGCTCGCAGATCGTCATTCCGGCGGACGCTCGACGCCGCGGTCGCGGCCGAGGTGCAGCGGCTGTCGATCGCGGCGTTCCAGGCCATCGACGGCGCCGGCATGGCGCGGGTCGACTTCCTGCTCGTCGCGGAGCGACCGGCCGGATCTTCGTCAACGAGGTGAACACCATCCCCGGCTTCACGACGATCAGCATGTACGCCAAGCTGTGGGCCGCCAGCGGCGTCGACTATCCGGCGCTGCTCGATCGGCTGATCGCGCTCGCGCTCGAGCGGCACGCCGAGAAGCAGCAGCTGCGCACCAGCCTGACATGATCGCGCAGCGCCGGGTGCCGGCGCTCGTCGCCCGGAGCGCGCTCGGCTGGCCTCGCCGTCGCCGCCGCGCCTCGCCGCCGGCCGGCGGGCCGCGCCGCCCGCCAGCCGCCGCTGATCCGCGGCGACGAGGCGCTCGCCCGCGTCTACGACTTCATCCTCGACGCCCGCTTCGATCAGGTCGAGGCCGAGCTGCGCCGGGCCTGCGGGCCGGCGCCGCGCCGAAGCCTGCGACGTGCTCGACGCCACCGCGCTCTGGTGGCGCATCCTCCTCGATCCGGAAAGCCGCGCGCTCGATGCCGAGTTCATCGCCGCCGTCGAGCGCGCCATCCGCACCACCGAGGCGTGGACCGAGCGCGCGCCCGGACGATCGCCGAGGCCTGGTTCTATGTCGGCGGCGCCTACGGCGGCGCGCGTCCAGTGGCGGGTGCTGCGCGACGAAAAGCTGGCCGCGGCCCGCGACGGCAAGCGCATCAAGCAGGCGCTCGAGCGCGCCGTCGCGCTCGATCCCGACCTCGACGACGCCTATTTCGGCATCGGCCTGTACCGGTACTACGCCGACGTCGCGCCGGCGGCGGCCAAGCTGCTGCGCTTCCTGCTGCTGCTGCCGGGCGGCGACCGGACCGAGGGGCTCGCGCAGATGCTGCGCGCCCGCAACGCGCGGCCGGCTGCTGCAGGGCGAAGCCGACTACCAGCTCCACGTCATCTACCTGTGGTACGAGCGACAGCACGGCGCGCGCGCTGCGAGCTGCTGCGACGGCCTGCACGACGCGCTACCCCGGCAATCCGGTCTTCCTGGCGCGGATCGCCGAGATCCAGGACGACTACCAGCACGACGTCACCGCCAGCCTGGCCAGCTGGCGCGTGCTGCTCGCCGCGGCGCGAGATCAGCGCGTCAACGCGCCGCAGCTGAGCGAGGTCGCAGGCGCGTCTCGGCATCGCCGCGCCAGCTCGAGGCGCTCCATCAGACCGACGGCGCGCATCGAGCATGCTGCAGCGCGTCATCGCGCTCCAGCCCGGCGCGCCCCGTACGCGTCGCTGGCGCTCGCCCACCTGCGGCTCGGCGAGGCGCTACGACCGCGCTCGGCGCGCGCAGCGCCGCGGTCGCCGCCTACCGCGCCGCGGTCACGGCCGCGCCCAGCCGACGACCCGCAGCACGTGCGCCAGCAGGCGGCCGAGCGGCTGCGCCGCGCGCCCGACCCGGAGCGCGCCGAGGCCTACCGGCTCTCGCTCGACGGCTGGCGCGGCCTCGAGAGCAACGACCTGCCGCGGCCGCGGCGCGCGCTCGAGCGTTCGCTCGCGCTCAACGGCGACGATCCGGTGGCGCACTACCGCTTCGGCCGCGTGCTCGAGGCCGCGCCGCGACGACGCCGGCGCGCTCGCGCAGTTCGAGCGCGCCGATCCGCGGCGCCCGCGCACTGCCCGCGCGCCGATCCTCGGCCAGGCCTACCTCGAAGCGGCGCGCCTCCACGAGCGGCACGGCGCATCGCCGCCGACGCGATCGGCTACTACCGCACCGCCGCGGCGCTGTTCGGCGCCGCCGCCGAGACGCGCGCCGCCGCGACGCGCGCGCTCGCCCGCCTGCACGCGAACGTGATCGCGGCGCGAGGCGCGCCGCGTGCGCCTCTACACGCTTCGCGGCACTCGCACCGACAAAACTTTTGTGCGAATTTTTGACAAGCAGCGGCAGTTTGTGCTTGACACTTAGATTTTCTCATCCATAATCTACATCTTGTATGAGGGTGGACCGCTCAGCCCACCTGTTGTAACCGTCGAGCGATCGGTAACAAAGCTGAGCTGCCAAGTTCCAAGGAGGAATCATGGCGAAGAAGACTGCAAAGGGCGGCAAGAAGAAGGCGGCGGAAGAAGCGCTAGTCGCTTCCGCCTAATCGACTGGGGGTGTCGTGACTTGACACCCCCATTTTTTAGCGACCGACCTCCCGGCCCGTGCGGGAGTTTTCGAGAGCGGGCGAGGGCGCCGCGGGGACGCAGGCCGGCGTGCCAGGCGGCAGCGGCGCTGCGAGCGGTGAGCGCCCTCGCCAACTCTGAATCCCACAGCGAAAGGGGGGATGAGCGCAATGGCAAAGAAAACAGCCAAGGGCGGGAAGAAGAAGGCCGCGAAGAAGCGGTAAGCTTCGCTTCTCCTGTAAAAAAAGGGGGCGGCCGTCGCCCCCTTTTTTGCGTTCGCCGGCTGATCAGCGCACCGTTCAGCGCATCGCGGTGCCGTCCCACACCCGCATCCGCTGGATCACATCCCCCTGCTGAATCCGATCGACGACGTCCATCCCGTGCACCACACGGCCGAACACCGTGTAGCGCGCGTCGAGGTGCGGCTGCGGCGAGTGGGTGATGAAGAACTGGCTGCCGCCGGTGTCCGCGCCAGACGAGCGCCATGCCGACGGTGCCGCGCAGGTACGGCCGCTCGTTGAGCTCGTCGCGGATCGTGTAGCCCGGCCCGCCCTCGCCGTCGCCGCGCGGATCGCCGTCCTGCACCACGAAGTTCGGCACGACGCGGTGGATCTGCAGGCCGTTGAAGAAGCCCTTGCGCGCCAGCGCGATGAAGTTGCGCGCGGTCTGCGGCGCATCGAGCACCGCCAGCTCGAACTCGATCGTGCCGCGCGCGGTCTCGATGAAGACATGCGGCGAGGTCGGCGGGGCGACGAGCTCCGGCTCGATCGTACGGCGCGGATCGGCGCCCCCGGCGCCGGCCGGATCGCCGCCTCGACGTCGGTCGCGGCCGGGTCGAGCCGCTCGAGCAGCGCCGCCGCCCGGAGCCGGAGCGCCCAGTCCTTGTCGGCGAGCGCCTCCCTGAGCGTCGCCACCGCCTCGCCGGCCCCATACTCCGCCAGCGCCGCAAGGATCGACGCCCGCGCGTCAATCGCCGCGTCGCCGAGCGCGAGCGCGTAGGCGGCGCGCAGCGCCGCGGCGCCCCCCGCCGGCTTCAGCTCGCCGACGACGTGCGCGGCGGCAGCGCGGACGGCGAAGTCCGGCTCCTTGAGCTCGGCCACGGCAAGGGTCCCGGCGTCGGGCGCCTTGAGCCGCGCCAGCGCGCCCAGCACCGACGGCATCACCCGCTGGTCGTCGTCGTGCAGCATCGCGTGCACCCGGCCGAGCGCGGTCGCCGGCGGCAGCGTCGCCGAGCACCTCGGCGAGCGCCGCCCGGACGGTCCAGTGCGGGTCGGCGTCCATCCCCGACAGCACGAGCACGAAGCTCTCCGGATCGATCGACGCCGCCGCCCGCAGCGCGGCGGCCCGCATCGTCGGCCAGGGATCCGACATCAGGTCCTGCACCATGCTGAGCGCCTCGGGCGACTTGAGCGCGCCGAGCGCCGTCACGAGCTCGAGCGTCAGGTTCGGGTCGGCCGAGCCGTCCATCAGCTGTTTGGCCAGCGGCGCTCCGGCGGCGTGGTCGCCGATTGCGGCCAGCGCCCGAATCGCCGACACCCGCACCTCGATCGGCGTCTCGGTCCGGCCGGCGAGCGCCGTCAGTCGAGCCACCGCCGCTGCCGACTTGAGGGTGCCCAGCCCGCGCGCCGCGAACGCCGCCGTGTACCGGCCCGGGACGTCGAGCAGCGGCAGCAACGGCGCCGCCGCCCGCGGATCGCCGATCCGCCGCGAGCGCGTACGCGACCGGCCACCACGACGTCACCGGGCGCCCGTCCGTCGAGCACGGCCGACGCCAGCGGCTCGTAGGCATGCAGCCGCACCAGCGCGTAGATCGCCGAGGCGGAAGGCTTCCGCCTCGGGCGCCGCCGGCCACGACTCGTCGTCCGGCGCCATGCCCCGGACGACGGCGGAGCGCGCGTACTCGGCAACCATCCGGCCGATCGGCTCGGCGCCGCTGCGGCCGGCGGCCTCGCCGTCCGGCCGGGCGCCGATCAGGCCGAGCGCCTCGGCGGCACGGCCGCGGACCATCGGCGACGCATCGGCGAGCGCGGTGACCAGCGCCGGCGCGGCCGACCGATCGCCGAGCAGACCAAGCGCGAACGCCGCCATCTCGCGCACCTCGGGATCGGGATCGCGCCAGCGTCGCCGTCAGCGGCGCGACCCCGACCGCCAGCCCGACCCGGCCGATCGCCAGGGCGGCGCGGCGGCGCATGCGCGCCTCCGGATCACCGACCAGCGTCGTCAGGTCGGCCACCGGCGAGGGCGGCGGCGGCAGCGGGACGACGCGCCCTTTCCGGCGGCGCGGCCGGCGGCGCCGGCGGCGGCGGCGGCCTCGAGATGCAGCAGCGCGCTGATCCTCGAGCTGCAGCACCCACGCCATCTTCTGTTCGAATGGCGTCGTCGGCCCGGTGGTCACCGGCGGCGCGCTGGCGCAGCCGGCGAGGCCCGCGCCCGCCATCAGGGAAGCAAACAGCGGCACACCGAAGCGCCGGAGCCGGTGAACGGGTCGCAGCGAAAAATCGGATGACACGGGACAATGCTATCGCAATCGCCGCTATCGCAATCGGGTCCCCTTGGCTATACTGCGCTGACCGCGCCGGGGTCCGTTCCGCCTGCCGCGGCTGACACAACAGGTGGCCGCTACCCTGGATTTCCGCTACATCGCGATCGAAGGGCCGATCGGGCTCGGCAAGTCGCGGCTCGCCGACCGCCTCGGCTCGCGGCTCGACGCGACGATCGTCCTCGACGAGACCGACAATCCGTTCCTGGCCGATTTCTACGCCGAGCGCCCCGGCGCCGCCTTCCAGGCGCAGCTGTTCTACACGCTGGCGCGGCACCGCCAGCAGACCGCAGCTGCGCCAGATCCGACCTCTTCAGCCAGCTGACCGATCTGCGACTACCTGTTCGACCGCGACAAGATCTACGCCTATCTGAATCTCGACGACAACGAGCTGTTCATCTACCAGCGGCTCTACGAGCTGCTCGCGCCGGACCTGCCGGTGCCCGATCTCGTCATCTACCTGCAGACCCCGACCGACGTCCTGCGCCGCCGCCTGCGCGAGCGCGCGCGCGCCAATCCCGACGCCGCCGCGGCTCGACGACGGCTACATCCGCGAGCTGAACGAGGCCTACAACCACTTCTTCTTCCACTACACCGCCACGCCGCTGCTGGTCGTCGAGACCTCGCAGTTCGATCTGACCGTGGGGCGACGAGGCGCTGGCCGATCTGGAACGGCAGATGAAGACGCATGGGCAGGGGCACGCGCTACTACGTGCCCGCGGACCGGAGCTGACGCCGGGCGACTGGCAGCGTGCGTCGTATCACAGGCTGCTCAGCTGAGCGGTCAGTGCTGATCCCTCGATGGCCTGGTTCAAGAAAGTCCGCAAGCCGATCGAGCCGCCCGATCAGACAAGAGCCGGGTGCCCGAAGGGCTGTGGGTCAAGTGCCCGTCCTGCGGTCACGTCATCTACAACAAGGATCTCGCCGCCAGCCTCAGCGTCTGCCCGAAGTGCGCGCATCACTTCCGGCTGAGCGCCACCGAGCGGCTGCGGACGCTGTTCGACGGCGACGTGGGTCGAGCACGACCGCGGGCTCGCCTCCACCGACCCGCTCACCTTCACCGACACCAAGCCCTACCGCAAGCGGCTCGACGCGAGCATCGCCGCGACCGGCCTGAAGGACGCGGTCATCACCGCGACCGGGCACGATCAACGGCATCGAGACCGTGGTCGCGGCGATGGAATACGGCTTCATCGGCGGCAGCATGGGCGTGGTCGTCGGCGAGAAGATCACCCGCGGCATCGAGCGCGCGATCGCGCGCGCGCTGCCGGTCATCATCGTCTCCTGCTCCGGCGGCGCGCGCATGATGGAAGGCGCGCTGTCGCTGATGCAGATGGCCAAGATCAGCGCGCCCTGGCGCGGCTCGATCGGGCCCGCCTGCCCTACATCTCGCTGCTCACCGACCCGACGACCGGCGGCGTCACCGCCAGCTTCGCGATGCTCGGCGACCTCAACATCGCCGAGCCGAAGGCGCTGATCGGCTTCGCCGGCCCGCGCGTCATCGAGCAGACCATCCGCCAGAAGCTGCCCGAGGGCTTCCAGCGCAGCGAGTTCCTGCTCGAGCACGGCATGCTCGACATGGTCGTCGATCGCCGCGAGCTGAAGGACGTCGATCGCCCGGGTGCTGCGCTTCGGATCGCCGCCGCGCCGGTCGGCGCCGCCCGGCCGCCGTCGCCGCCGGCCGCCGGTGACGCACGCCGCGCGACGCACCGCGCATAGCGCCGTGATCGCCGACTCCGCTCGACGTTTCTCTTCAGCCTCGAACGCCTCGGGATGAAGTTCGGCCTCGAGAACATCGCCAGCGCTCTGCGCCGCGCTCGGCCATCCCGAGCGCGCCTTCCGCTCGGTCACGATCGCGCGGCACCAACGGCAAGGGCTCGGTCACCGCCATGGTCGACGACGGCGCTGCAGCGCCGCCGGGCATCGCGCCGCGCGCTACACCTCGCCGCACCTGAGTCGGCTCGAGGAGCGCTTCGTCCTGGACGGCCGGGAGGTCGACGACCGCCGGACTCTGCGGACGGCGGCGGCGCGCGTCCGCGCGGCCGTCGAGCGGCTGCTCGCCGACGGGCACGCTGGACGGCCTCCCCACCTTCTTCGAGTGCACGACGGCGATCGGCTTCGAGCTGTTCCGCCGCGGCGCCGTCGACCTCGCGGTGCTCGAGGTCGGGCTCGGCGGCCGCCTCGACGCCACCAACGTCGTCACCCCGTCGTCGCCGCGATCACCTCGATCGACTTCGATCACCAGGCCCAGCTCGGGCGACGATCTGACGTCGATCGCCGCCGAGAAGGCCGGCATCATCAAGCCGGGCGTCCCGGTCGTCTGCGGGCCCCTGCCGCGAGGCCGCCGCGGGTGATCGCGCGCACGTCGCCGCAAGCGCAGCAGGCGCCGCTGGTGCGCGCCAGCGACCGAGTCGACGACGGCGCTCGGGGCGGACGGCGGCCAGTCGACGTGCGCACCGTCGACTGGAGCGCTGCCCGGCGACGCACGCTCGGCGCTCGCGGGCGCGCACCAGATCGGCAAACGCGGCGGTGGCGATCGCGGCTGCTCGAGACGCTGACGCAGCCGGATTGCGCGGTGTCGGCCGAGCGCCGTCAGCGCCGGGCTGACGACGGTGCGCTGGCCGGCGCGGCTCGAACACCTCGACCTGGCGACGGCGGTCCGCGTCACGCTCGATGCCGCGCACAACCCGGCCGGCGCGCGGCGCTGGCGTCCTATCTCGCAGCAGCCGGCGTGGCGCGATCGACGCTCGTGTTCGGCGCGATGCGCGACAAGGACGTCGCCGGCATGCTCGCGCGCTGGCCGGCCGCCGCTGGCGCTGGGGATCGATCGTCTGCACGACCGCGCCCGGCGCGCGGGCGATGACCGCCGAGGCGCTGGCCGCGCTGGCGCACCGCGCCAGCGGCGGCCGCGTTCCGGTCGAGGCGATCGCCGATCCCGCCGCCGCGCTGGCGAGGCGCGCCGCCGCGGCCGGCGCGTCGTCGTCGCCGGCTCCATCTTTCTGGTCGGCCCGCTGCGTGATATTCTTCGCTGATTCCACGCCTCTCACCGCGCGGTTCCATGTGTTCGCCTCAGCATCCTCCTGATCCTGTCCGTCGTGTTCGACGTGGCGCGCTCGCCCCGGCCGCGGCGCGCGCCAGGCGCAGACCTGGCCGGCTGCAAGCTCTACGAACAGCAGAACCTGACCGGCATCCGCAAGGTGACCGACGAGCATCGAGAACGCACTTCTTCCTCGACGGCACCGCCGATGCCCCGGTGCAGATCGACTGCGACGACATGCAGCTCTTCGCCGATCAGATGGAGATCTTCAGACCGAGGCACGGGTGGTCGCGACCGGCAACGTGCTGTTCGACGTCTCGGGCAGCAACCGGATCGCCGCCGAGCGGCTGGAGTTCAACACCAAGACCCGCACCGGCACGTTCTTCAATGCCAGCCGGCACCGCGGTCCTCGCGCGACAAGGCCGACCCCAGCCTGTTCGGCACCCAGGAGCCCGACGCGCTGTTCCGCGGCGACGAGATCCACAAGATCGGCCCGGACAGCTACCAGATCGTCCGCGGCGGCTTCACCACCTGCGTGCAGCCGACGCCGCGCTGGGAGATGGTCGCCGGCTCGGTCACCCTCAACGTCGACGACCACGCGCTGCTGACGCAACGCGGTCCTGCGCGTCAAGGGCGTGCCGGTGATGTACCTGCCGATCTTCTACTACCCGATCCAGGAGGACGACCGCGCGACCGGCTTCCTGCTGCCGATCTACGGCTCGTCGACGATCCGCGGCCAGTCGCTCAGCAACGCCTTCTTCTGGGCGATCAACCGCAGCCAGGACGCCACCCTCTACCACGACTGGTTCTCGAAGACCGGCCAGGGCTTCGGCGGTGAGTACCGCTACATCCGCGGCCGGCACTCGGCCGGCAACAGCCGGCTGTCGCTGCTCAACGAGCACGCCGCCGACGTACCAGCAGCCGAGCGGCGCGCGCCAGCGTCTACCCCGGGCAGCGCAGCTACCTGATGCGCGGCGGCATGACGCAGCGCGCTGCCGCTCAACCTCCACGCCCGCGCCAACGTCAACTACTACCTCCAGCATCGCCGTCGCAGCAGCGCTACCAGCAGAACATCTACGATGCGACCCGCCGGACGCGGCGCTTCGGCGGCAACGTCACCGGCAACTGGGGCCGGTATTCGTTCAGCGCCACCGCCGACACGAACGACTACTTCTACGGCGAAGACAACCTACGCGACGACCGGGTCGGCTGCCGCGGATCTCATTCAGCCGCGGCGAGCGGAAGATCGGCGCGTCGCCGATCTACTTCGGCGTCAACAGCGAGTACGTGACGCTGGCGCGGAGCACGACGACGAACAGGATCCGCACCCGCGACCAGGGCCTGACCCGGATCGACGTGAACCCGGCGCTGCGGATTCCGTTCACCCACTGGCCGTTCCTGACCGTGAACTCGACGTGTCAGCTGGCGCGCCACCTACTGGACCGAAAGCCTCGACGCCACCGGCGCCCAGGTCCCGGAGGGCATCGGCCGCCGGCTGTTCGACTTCCAGACCCGCCTCACCGGGCCGGTCTTCAACCGCATCTGGAACACCCCCGGCAACGGCTACGCCCAGAAGTTCAAGCACGTCGTCGAGCCGACCTTCTCGATCCAGCGGACCACCGCGGTCGACAACTTCAACCGCATCGTCCAGCTCGAGGGGCCGGACTATATCGTCGGCGGGACGACGCGGCTCAATTACGGCGTCGCGAACCGGCTCTACGCGAAGAAAGAGACGTCGCGGGAAATCCTGACCGCGACCGTCTCGCAGAGCTACTACACGAACTCGCAGCGCGGCGCAGTACGACCGTCAGTACCAGAGCAGCTTCACCTCGGGAAGCGCGCCGACCCATTTCTCCCCGGTGGCACTCCAGATCCGGGCGGCGCCGACGGATCGCGTCCAGGGGGAGTTCCGCACCGAGTGGAATCCGACCGCGCACACACTGCGGACGCTGGCCGCCAACGGCAGCATCAGCTGGGCGAACTGGCTTCAGGCGAGCGCCGGCTGGAGCCAGCGCCGCTACATTCCGACCCTGGCCGGCTTCAACAACCTCGCCGGGGCCACCAATTACCTGAACGCGGCGACGAACATTCATCGCGCCGGGGGGCGGGTCGGCGGCAGCTACACGTTCAACTACGACCTCAAGCGCGATACCTTTCTCCAGCAGCGCTACACCGGATATTTCAATTCGCAGTGCTGCGGCATCGCGGTCGAGTACCAGACCTACAATTACGGCGGCAGCCTGTCGGCCTACGGCCTGCAGCAGGACAAGCGGTTCAATCTGTCGTTCACCCTTGCCGGGGTCGGAACGTTCTCGAATTTGTTCGGAGCGTTCGGCGGCGGCCAGCAGTCGCGGCGGTAGGGAGCGGCGGCGCGGCCCGGAAATCCGGTAAAGTCCGTGTATGACGGCGATTATCAACGACGCCGGGTCGCGGCCTGACGCGGCGTCCGGCGAGTGCGGGCCCGGGCGCCCTGGCCCCCGGCCCTATGAATGGACGCGCAACGATGGTTAACGTGGTCGTCACCGGCGGCGCCGGCTTCATCGGCTCCAATTTCGTCCGCTACGCGCTGGCGGTCCATCCCGACTGGCAGATCACCACGCTCGACAAGCTGACCTACGCCGGCCGGATGGAGAACCTGCAGGACGTGCTGAACCATCCGCGGCACACGTTCGTGCAGGGAGACGTCGCCGATCGCCGGGGTCGTCGCGCCGATTGTCGGGGCCGCGCAGGTGGTCGTCCACTTCGCCGCCGAGACCCACGTCGACCGGTCGCTGATGAGCGCCGGGGAGTTCATCAACACCGACGTCTTCGGCACGTTCGTGCTGCTCGAGGCGGCACGCCAGGCGCCCGGGCTGCGCCGCTTCGTGCAGATTTCGACCGACGAGGTCTACGGCGCGGTGCTGGAGGGGTCCAGCCTCGAGACCGACGAGCTGAAGCCGCGCAATCCCTATTCGGCGAGCAAGGCCGGCGCCGACCGGCTCGCCTACAGCTACTGGGCGACCTACGACGTCCCGGTGATCATCACGCGCGCCTCGAACAACTACGGTCCCTTCCACTTTCCCGAGAAGGTGATCCCGCTGTTCATCACCAACGCCATCGACGACATCCCGGTGCCGCTCTACGGCGACGGACAGCAGGAGCGCGACTGGCTGCACGTCAGCGATCACTGCCGGGCGGTCGACCGGCTGATCGAGCACGGCACGCCGGGCGAGGTCTACAACGTCGGCGGCGGCAACCACGTCCGCAATGCCGATCTGACAAGGCAAATTCTCGATCTGCTCGGCAAGCCGCACAGTCCTGATCCGGCCGGTCGCGGACCGCCCCGGACACGACCGCCGCTACTCGGTCGATACGGGCAAGCTGCGCGCCGCCGGATGGGTGCCGCAGGTGCCGTTCGACGTCGGCCTGCGGCAGACGGTCGAGTGGTTCCAGCAGAACGAGTGGTGGTGGCGGCCGATCAAGGAGGCCGACCCGGCCTTCCGCGCCTACCTCGACGCGCAGTACGGCAAACGCCCCTGAGCGACGCCGTGCCTGGGCCTCTTCTGGTCACCGGCGGCGCGGGGTTCGCCGGCAGCCACCTCATCGATCACCTCGCCGAAGGCCGGACGCCGGTCGCCGCCTGGTCACACCGCGGCGGTCAGGCGCCGTCCGGCGCGCCGCCCGGCGTGCGCTGGTCGGCGGTGGATCTGCTCGACCGCGATGCGGTCCGCGACGCCGTCGCCTCGCTCGCGCCGTCCGTGATTTATCACTGCGCGGGCGCGGCCCACGTCGGCAGCGCCTGGACCGACCCGGTTCGGCCACTCCGGGTCAACGCCCTCGGCACGCACCACGTCATCGAGGCGGTGCGCGCCGCCCGGCTGTCGTGCCCCGTGCTGGTGACCGGTTCGGCGCTCGTCTACCGGCCGTCGGCCGAGCCGATCGCCGAGGACGATCCACTGGCCCCCGTCGACCCCTACGGCGTCAGCAAGCTGGCGCAGGAAGCGCTCGCCCTGCGCGCCGGCGACGTCGCGGTCTTCGTCGTCCGCCCCTTCAATCACGCCGGCCCGCGGCAGTCGGACGCCTACGTCACGTCGAGCTTCGCGCGTCAGGTGGCCGAAATCGAAGCCGGCCGGCGTGAGCCGGTGCTGCGGGTCGGCAACCTCGAGGCGCGCCGCGACATCACCGACGTGCGCGACACCGTCCGCGCCTACCCACTGGTCGTGGCCCGCGGCTCGGTCCGCCGTCCGTACAACGTCTGCTCCGGGCACGCCTACCGGGTGCGCGACCTGCTGCAGGCGCTGGTCGCGATGTCGTCGATCGACATCCGCGTCGAAATCGATCCCGCCCGGCTGCGGCCGAGCGACATCCCGACGCTCAGCGGCAGCCGCGCGCGGATCACCGCCGAGACCGGCTGGGAGCCGGCCATCCCGATCGACAAGACGCTCGGCGATCTGCTCGACTACTGGCGGGCGCGGACGCGCAACACGCCGCCGAACTGATGCGGACCGCAGCCCGGTACTCCGAGAACGCCCGGCAGGCGCTTCACCTCGCGCTCGGCAGCCTCGCTTTCCTCCTGCCGTTCGCCGCCTGGTGGGAAGCGGCCATCCTGGTCGGCATCGTCCTGGCCTCGGTCCTCTACGTCGTCCCACGCATCGGCCCGGTCGCCGTCTACCGCGACTCCGAGCGACGGCGGCGCTACCTGTCGGGCGTCGCCCTCCATCCGCTCGTGATTCTGCTCCTGATCTTCCTGCTGCCGGACCGCCGCGACATCGTCGCAGCCGCGTGGGTGATCCTCGCCGCTGGCGACAGCATGGCGACGCTGGTCGGCACCCGCGCGGGCGGACCTCGCATCCCGTGGAACACCGACAAGTCCGTCGCCGGCAGCATCGCCTTCGTGGTGGCGGGCGGCGCCGCCGGGGTGGCGCTGTGCTGGTGGTGCCGTCCGGTGATCGTGCCTCCCCCGTACGTCTGGTTCTCCATCGCCGGCCCGATCCTGGCCGCGCTTGCCGCCGCGGCGGTCGAGACGATCCCGGTCCGGCTCGACGACAACATCTCGGTCCCGGCCACCGCCGCCGCCGTGCTCTGGTGGCTGTCGCTCGTCAGCAGCGACGCGTTCACCGCAATCGATCGTGCCGCGCT
Organism: uncultured Acidobacteriota bacterium; assembly: GCA_963750475.1. Lineage (GTDB taxonomy): Bacteria > Acidobacteriota > Vicinamibacteria > Vicinamibacterales > 2-12-FULL-66-21 > JALZOC01. The sequence goes on along the minus strand of CAVVQQ010000002.1, from coordinate 1,378,282 downwards.
CGTCCGCCTCGCCATCGCGGTCGGCGTGAATGCCGCGGCCGCAGGCGCCGGATATGCCGCCCGCACGCTGACGCCGGGTGGGGCCATCTGCGGTGCCGGGCTCGGTGCGGCCGTCCTGATGACGGCGGGCTGGAGCGGGTGGGGCCTGCTGATGGCGACGTTCGCGATGGCGGTGCTGACATCGCGCTACGGCGTCGGCCGGAAAGCGCGGCTCGGCATCGCCGAGGAGCGGGGTGGACGGCGGGCCGCGGGCAATGCCTTCGCCAATACCGGCGTCGCCGCCGCGTCGGCAGTGCTGGCCGCCGTCAGTTACGCCACCGGGCCGGCGCTCATCGCGCTGGTCGCGGCGCTGGCGGCCGGCGGCAGCGACACCATGGCCAGCGAGATCGGCAAGGCCCGCGGCGGCCGCGTCTTCCTGTTCCCGACCTTCCGGCGGGTCGCCGCCGGAACTCCCGGAGGCATTTCGATGGCCGGAACCGCCGCCGGCCTCCTCGGCGCCCTGCTGCTCGGAGGGCTCGGATTCCTCATCGGGCTCATTCCCGCTGGCGCCCTTCTCCCGGTCATCGCCGGCGCCACTGCCGGCGCCTTCGTCGAAAGCGCGCTGGCTTCGAGCCTGGAGGGTCCGGGCATCCTCAACAACGACATCCTGAATTTCCTGAATACCGCGGTGGCGGCGGCAATCGCCGTACTCATCAGCAAGGCCATCCAGGGCTGAATCCTTTGCCCCGGAGTCGAGGGCGGCTCATTTGACGGAAGGCGAAGATAAGACGAAACTTGACTCGTGGCCGAGCAGCCTTCGATTTTCGAACTCGGTAAGCGTCCGCCGACGACACGGGCCATTGCCCTGCGCGTCCTGACCGAAGGGGCGGACGCGGCCCTCGACGAGTCGCACCGGCGCGCCGACGAGGCCCGCTACCAGGAGATCACCTGCCGCTCGGCCCTCAACCCGGTGCGAGGGCATGCCGTTCAACTGGACGCTCAATCCGTATCGCGGCTGCACGCACGGCTGCCACTACTGCTTCGCCCGGCGCTACCAGACGCAGTTCGAGCTGGGGCCGGACGACGAGTTCTCGTCGCGTGATCCTCGTCAAGACGAACCTGGTCGACGTGCTGCGCCGCGAGCTCGACAAGCCCGTCGTGGACGCGCGAGCAGGTCGCCGTGGGCACCGCGACCGATCCGTACCAGCCGATCGAGGGGCACTACCAGCTGACGCGCGGCAGCACTCGAGGCGCTGCTGGCGGCGCGCACCCCGGTCGGACTCGTCACCAAAGGACCGATGGTCGTCCGCGATGCCGACCTGCTCGCCGCGCTCGGGCGCACGGCCGGCTGCACCGTCTACATGAGCGTGCCGACGGTGGACGAAGACGCCTGGCGCGCCCTCGAGCCCGGCACGGCGCATCCGCTGCAGCGGCTGCGCGCGGTCCGCGGCTGCGGGAAGCCGGGATCAACGCCGGCGTGCTGATGTCGCCGGTCGTCCCGGGCTTCACGACGCAGCCGCGCGAAGCTCGAGGCGACCATCAAAGCCGATCGCCGACCACGGCGCGGCGTTCGTGGGCGCCAACGTCATGTACCTGAAGGACGGGACGCGCGATCACTTCATGGGCTTCCTGGCGCGCAGTTCCCGGAGATGGCTCGAGCGTTACGGACGCCTCTATGCGGGCAGCTACGCGCCACGGGACTACGTCAGCGACCGTGCACGCGATGATCGACGGCATGCTGCAGAAACGGTACGAAGTCGGGCGGCGGCGCTCGACGGCGCCGCGCCGCCGCCGGCCGAAGCCGGCGGCGCCGATGACGAAGGCGCTTACGGTGGCCAGGGTGCGTTCACCTGGACCGGCTAGCGTCGCGCCGAGCGCTCAGGCGATGGCGGCCAGAGCCGAATAACCGCTGGCCTGCCGGCGCCACGTCGATCTCGACGCCGTCCTGTCGCGACGCTCCGCGGTGAACGCCTGGCCTTCGGCCCAGCGCTGGCTGATCGGCAGCTTGATCCGCGTCGTCGATCACCCGCTTCAGGAAGCGCGCGCCGAAGGCCAGGCTGTAGCCTTCCGTGACCAGCTGCTCGAGCGCCTCGGCGGTGACCCGCAGCGTCTTGCCCGCTCTTCGCCAGCGCCGCCTCAATCTGCTGACGATCTGCTGCTCGCGCGATCTGCCGCACTTCGTCGTGCGCCAGCGGCTTGAACACCACCACCTCGTCGATGCGGTTGCGGAACTCCGGCGAGAACCGCCGTTCGAGCTCGCGCGATGACCTCGCCCTGCACCTGTTCGACGCCGACCTGCCTGGACAGGAAGCCGAGCGGGCTGGTCAGCTTGCGGAAGTACTCGGAGCCGATGTTCGACGTCATGATCACGATCGCGTCGCTCAGGTAGACGCGCTTGCCGCGGCCGTCGGTGATCCAGCCCTCGTCGAACGCCTGCAGGAACAGGTTCAGCAGTGCTCGGGCTCGCCTTTTCGACTTCGTCGAGCAGCACGACGCAGTACGGGTTGTCCTTCAGCTGATTGGTCAGCACGCCGCCGCGCTCGGATGCCGACGATGCCGCGCGGCATGCCAATCAGCTTGTCGACACCGACCGCGCCGTCCTGGTACTCCGACATGTCGACGCGAATCATCTTCTTCTCGTCGCCGAACAGGAACGTCGGCCACCGCCTTGGCCAGTTCGGTCTTGCCGACGCCGGTCGGCCCGAGGAACAGCAGCACGCCGTCGGGCCGGTCGAAGCCGTCCTTGAGCGGCCCCTTGTTCAGCACCAGCCGGCGCGCCACCGCGTCGATCGCCTTGCTGCTGCCCGACGACGCGCTCGCCGAGCCGCTCCTCGATGTCCCTGAACCGGTCGGCGACGTCGCGGAAGACCATGTCCTCGGGAATCTGCGCGATCTTGCGAGATCACGCTGACGACGTCGCCGGCGGTCACTTCCCAGCGCCGGTCGATCTCGGCGCTTGACGGCGGCGGTGTCGAGCCAGCCGATGACCTTGTCGGGCAGCTGCAGGTGGCGCATGATAGCGCGGCGACATCTCGAGCGCCGTCTCGATCGCTTCGTCCTTGCATGCCGCACCGAGTAGTTGCGCTCGAGACGCGGGCGCAGGCTGTAGAGGATGTGCCGCGTCTCCTCGATCGACGGCTCGGCGACGTGGACGCGTCCGGAAGCGGCGCGCCAGCGCCTCGTCCTCCTGGATGTACTCCTTGTACTCGCTGAGGGTCGTCGCGCCGATGATCCGGACCTCGCCGCGCGCCAGCACCGACTTGAAGACGTTGGCCGCATCCGACGGGGCGCCGAGCGCCGAGCCGGCGCCGACCATCGTGTGCGCCTCGTCGATGAACAGGATCAGGTTCGGCCGCTCCTTGATCTCGCGGATCACGTTCTGGATCCGATCCTCGAACATCCCGCGCAGCATCGTGCCGGCGACCATCGTGTTCATCTGCAGGTTGACGACCTGGCAGTCGCGCAGCCGGACCGGCACCTTTTCGGGCTCGAACTCGATCCGCCGCGCCAGCCCCTCGGCAATCGCGGTCTTGCCGACGCCGGGCTCGCCGAGCAGCATCACCGAGTTGGCGCGCTCGCGATGGCACAGCACCTCGAGCACCTGCTCCATCTCGAGGTCGCGGCCGAACACCGGCGGCACCTTGTCCTGGCGGGCGAGCTGGTTCAGGTTGGTCGCGAAGTGCTTCAGGAACGGCGGCAGCTCGAAGCGCTTGCGCAGCCGCTCCTCGCGCATCTCGTGATCGCGCATCCGGCGTGGCCAGCCGGGAGACGAGGGCATCCGGCTCGATGCCGTGGCGGCGGAGGATCGAGACCGGGATGCCCTGCGTCTCCTCGAAAATGGCGGAGAACAGATCGGTCGCCTCGATGCGTCTGGCGGCCGGACCGGCTCGCGTGCATGCAGCGCCAGCTTGAACAGCAGCTTGGTCGAGGGCGGCCACGCGGAGATCGCGTCCGGCGAACGCTCGGCAGCAGGTGGAGGTGCTCCTCGATCGCCTGCAGGATTTCGTGCGGATTCAGGTCGACGTCGCGCATCACCTCGCCGAACATGTCCCATTCGACCTGCGCAAACGCCAGGCAGAGGTGTTCGTTGGTGAGCAGGGCATGGTCGCGGCGCCGGCTTCGTCCAGCGCGCGATCGACGACGCGCTCGGCGGACTCGGCGAGCTTGTTCTGCGGAATATCGAAGTCGTCCACGGGCGCCTCCTCACGGCGGACGCCCCGGGCCCGGCCCGGCGACCGCTCTGCCGATCAAAACAGCAAAAGGGAGGCCACCCGCGGAGGTCGCGATTCCGGCCCTGATCGATTGAAAAGAAAGACAATGCCGGCGCGGCGGACCGGACAGCGCCGCAGGCCGGCCTCGGGCGGCGGCGGCAGGACGCCGCGCCACCCATAATGGTCAGCCGTTTCCTTAGGCCGTCCGTCCGAGGAGCGCGGCGATCCGGGCTTCGGTCGGGGGATGGCGTGCTGAAAAGCGCCATGAGGCCCTGCCCCGCGAACGGCTTGACGATGAACATGTGCGCCGTGGCCGGGTTGGCGTCCATCGGCAGGCGCTTGGACCCCGCGTCGATCTTGCGGAGCGCATCGGCCAGCCCGTACGGATTGCCGGCAATCTCGGCCCCGCCGGCGTCGGCGGCAAACTCGCGCGACCGTGAGATCGCCATCTGAATCAGCATCGCGGCAATGGGGGCGAAAATCATCGTCGCGATGAGCGCCACCGGGTTCGGCCCGTCGCGATTGTCGCGGCCGCCTGCCCCCGAACAGCGCCGCGAAGTGAGCCATGCGCGCGACCATCATGATGGCGGCGGCCATGGTGGCGGCCACGGAGCTGATGAGGATGTCCCGGTGCTTCACGTGCGCGAGCTCGTGCGCGATGACCCCTTCGAGCTCATGGTCGGTCAGCAGCTGCAGGATGCCCTCGGTGGCGGCGACCGCGGCGTGGGTCGGGTTGCGTCCGGTGGCAAAGGCATTCGGCGAGGGCTCGGGGATGACGTAGACCTTCGGCATCGGCAGCCCGGCCCGCACCGCCAGCCGCTCGACGATGCCGTAGAGCCGGTGGCCAGGGCCGACCTCACCAGCCCGGTACATCCGCAGGACGATCTTGTCCGAGAACCAGTACGAGCCCAGGTTCATCAGCGCCGCGAAGACGAACGCCGTCGCCAGGCCGCCGGCGCCCCCCAGGGCCTCGCCGAGTCCGAGCAGCAGCGCGCTCAGAGCGCCGAGCAGAAATGCCGTCTTCAATCCGTTGCTCATGCCTGATCCTACCGCTGACGGCGTCGCCCGGACAGTCCGGCTGAGCCGCCGCGCCGGTTCTTCTATACTGACAGGATGCTGCGGAACGCCGTCCTGTGGTTGCTCCTCGTCCCCGCCGCCGCGTCGGCTTACGCCCAGGTGCCGGCACCGTTCCCCAGACCCGGCCAGCCGGCCGCGCCAGGCTCCCAGCCGCCGGTGGCGCCGCCGCGGCCGCCCGTTGCCGCGCCCCAGCCGCCCGCCACCCAGCCGGCCGCGCCGCAGCCGTCGGAGGCGCCGACCGAGGCGACCCTCGGGGTCCCGCTCTATCCGAACGCGCAGTTCCTCGAATCTTATGACGCCGGCCACGGCCAGAGGTTCCACATCTTCGGCAGCGCCTCCGACTTCGCGCTGATCACCGGCTTCTACAAGACGGCGCTGCGGCAGCGCGGGGAGCTGATCTTCGACGAGCCGCCGATTCTGATGTTCGACCTGGGGAAATTCAGGGAAGAGTCGATGGCCTTTCCGCCGAGCGTGACGGTCAAGGACTACACGTGGGGAGGGTCCCAGGGTACCTGAACCCGAAGCGCGGCGGTTCGCCGGAGCGCTTCCGGACGATCATCCAGATCGTCGTCGCGCCGCCTGGGGCGGCGCGCTGACCGCGCCCGGCGCCGGCCGTTATTCCGTCTTCAGGTAGATCGCTCCGCCCTTGTCGAGGAACTCGCGCGACTTCTCCGCCATGCCGCGCGCGGCTTCCTCCGCCGCCATGCTGCGCACCTGCTGCGTCAGCTCCATCGAGCAGAACTTCGGCCCGCACATCGAGCAGAAATGCGCGACCTTGGCGCCATCGGCCGGCAGCGTGGCGTCGTGATAGGCCCGCGCGGTCACCGGATCCAGCGCCAGGTTGAACTGATCCTCCCACCGGAACTCGAACCGCGCCTTCGACAGCGCATCGTCCCAGGCCTGCGCGCGCGGATGGCCCTTCGCCAGATCGGCGGCATGCGCGGCAATCTTGTAGGCGATGACGCCGGCCTTGACGTCGTCGCGATTGGGCAGGCCGAGGTGTTCCTTGGGAGTGACGTAGCAGAGCATCGCGGTGCCGTACCAGCCAATCTGCGCGGCGCCGATCGCCGAGGTGATGTGGTCGTAGCCGGGGGCGATGTCGGTCGTGAGCGGCCCGAGGGTGTAGAACGGCGCCTCGCCGCACCAGTCGAGCTGCTTCTCCATGTTCTCCTTGATGAGATGCATGGGGACGTGGCCGGGGCCTTCGTTCATCACCTGGACGTCGTATTCCCAGGCGATGCGGGTCAGCTCCCCCTGGGTCTTGAGCTCGGCGAACTGCGGTTCGTCGTTGGCGTCGGCAATCGACCCGGGCCGCAGTCCGTCGCCGAGCGAGAACGAGATGTCGTAGGCCCGCATGATCTCGCAGATCTCGCGGAAGTGCGTGTAGGTGAAGTTCTCCTGGTGGTGCGCCAGGCACCAGCGCGCCATGATCGAGCCGCCGCGCGAGACGATGCCGGTGAGGCGCCGCGCCGTCATCGGGATGTAGCGGAGCAGCACGCCGGCGTGGACCGTGAAGTAGTCCACCCCCTGCTCGGCCTGCTCGATGAGCGTGTCGCGGTAGACCTCCCAGGTCAGATCTTCGGGGCGGCCGCCGACCTTCTCGAGGGCCTGGTAGATCGGGACGGTGCCGATCGGCACGGCGGCGTTGCGGAGGATCCACTCGCGGGTCTCGTGGATGTCGCGGCCGGTCGAGAGGTCCATGACCGTATCGGCGCCCCACAGCGTCGCCCAGCGGAGCTTCTCGACCTCCTCGTCGATCGAGGAGGAGACGGCGGAGTTGCCGATGTTGGCGTTGATCTTCACCGCGAAGTTACGGCCGATGATCATCGGCTCGAGCTCGGGGTGATTGATGTTGGCGGGGATGATGGCGCGGCCGCGGGCGACCTCGGCGCGGACGAACTCCGGGTCGAAGCCCTCGCGGACGGCGATGAACTCCATCTCCGGCGTGACGACGCCGCGGCGGGCGTAGTGCAGCTGCGTGACCGGCTCGTCGCCGCGAAGCGCGGTCCGCATGCCGGCGGCCAGCGCCGGCGGCATCGGCCGCGGATCGTCGGTCGCCGGACGGTACGACCGCGGCACCTCGCGGACGCCGCCGCGCGCCGCGATCCAGTCGCGCCGCAGCGCCGGCAGGCCGACGCGAACGTCCACCCCCTGGGGGCCGCTGGTGTCGTAGACCCGCAGCGGCGGCTCGCTGCCGCCGAGCGCGATCTCGCGCATCGGCACCGAGCCGACGAACACCTTGCGGGAATTCGGGAATGCCGAGCTGAAGTCGGACGACTGCAGCGGTTGCAGCGGGGTGCGTGTGGCCATGGATGTACCTGAAATCGACTATAGCACCTGCGCGCCGCTCATCCGAGCTTCCGGAGAATGAAGCACTTCAGGTAGTAGGTTTCGGGCACCGTCAGCAGCACCGGGTGGTCGCGCCCCTGCATGCGCTTTTCCACCACCGTGACCTCGGCGTGGGCGTCGACGGCGGCGGCGGCGAGCACGTCCGCGAAGTCCCCCTCGCTGACGTTGTAGGAGCAGCTGCAGGTGATGAGATACCCGCCCGGCGAGAGCAGCTTGAGCGCCCGCAGGTTGATCTCCTTGTAGCCGGAGAGCGCCTTGCGCACCGCCGCCTTGTTCTTGGCGAACGCCGGCGGGTCGAGGACGATGGTGTCGAAGCGCTCGCCGCGGCGTTCCAGCTCGCGCAGCTCGTCGAAGACGTTCATCGCCCGCGCCTCGACGTTCGCCAGCCCGTTGTGCCGCGCGTTGTCGCGAATCGTGGCGACCGCCTCCTCCGAGATGTCGACCGCCACCACCTCGCTACAGCGCGGCGCCAGCGCCAGCGCGAAGCCCCCCTGATAGCTGAAGGCGTCGAGCAGGCGGCCGCGGGCGTAGCCGGCCGCCGCAATCCGATTCTCGCGCTGGTCGAGAAACAGGCCGGTCTTCTGTCCGTGATAGGGATCGACCCGGTAGGCGACCCGCCCCTCACGCACGTCGATGACGTCCGGGACGGTGCCGTGGAGCACCTCGACGCGCTGCTCGAGCCCTTCGAGCAGCCGGACGCGGGGATCGTTGCGGGCCAGGATGCCGGCCGGCGCCGCCAGCTCGACGAGCAGCCGGGTAATCTCGGGCAGCAGCCGGTCGACCCCCTGGGAGAGCGCCTGGACGACGAGGTAGTCGCCGTAGCGGTCGACGATCAGCGACGGCATGCGGTCCGCCTCGCCGTGGACCGCCCGCCAGGCGGTGGCGTCGATGCCGAGCCCGTCGCGGAAGCCAAAGGCGGCCTGCAGCCGGGCCCGCCACAGTTCGGGCGTGACCGGGTCCGGCCCGCGGGTGAGCAGCCGGAGCGTGATCTCCGACCGGTCGCTGTAGAGCGCCTGGCCGAGGATCCGCCCGCGCGCGCCGAGGACCGGCACGGTCTCGCCGCCGGCGGCGTCGCTCGTCAGAATGTCGGACCGGTAGATCCACGGATGTCCGCTCCGGATCCGCTCCTCGCCGCGCGGCCCGACGGTGACGCTGCTCATGATATTTTCACTCGTACCCCGGCCCGCCGGCCCGCCGCCACTTTGGTCCTGTGGCACCGTTGTGGCGCCTGTATAATCGCATTCTATGCGCATCGCGATCGGCGCCGACCATGCCGGGTACCCGCTGAAACAACATCTGATTGCCACGCTGACCCGGCTGGGCCACGAGGTCGACGACCGCGGCACCCACAGCGAGACGCCGGCGGTGGACTACCCGCCGATCTGCGCCGACGTCGCCGAGCAGGTGGTCCACGGCCGGGTCGAGCGCGGCATCGTCCTCGGCGGCACCGGGCAGGGGGAGCAGATCGCCGCCAACAAGGTCCCCGGGGCCCGCGCCGCGCTCTGCAACGACCCGCACACCGCCCGGATGTCGCGCGAGCACAACGACGCCAACGTCCTGGCGATGGGGGGGCGGATTGTCGCGACCGCCCTGGCCGACGAGATTCTGCTGCTGTGGCTGGGCACGCCGTTCGCCGGCGGCCGCCATCAGCGCCGCCTCGAACAGATTCGCGACATCGAGCGCGCCGCCCAGACCGCCGGCGCACGATCGCAGGGATAACACGACATGATCACCAGCACCGACACACCGCTGCGCTGGCGGGCACTCGCCGAGTCCGACCCCGAGATTGCCGCCGCGATCCGGGACGAACGGCACCGCCAGAACAGCGGCCTCGAGCTCATCGCCTCGGAGAACTTCGTCAGCAAAGCCGTCCTCGAGGCGGCCGGCTCGGTGATGACCAACAAGTACGCCGAAGGCTATCCCGGCAAGCGCTACTACGGCGGCTGCGAGTTCGTCGACGTCGCCGAGTCGCTCGCCATCGCGCGCGCCAAGGCGCTGTTCGGCGCCGAGCACGCCAACGTGCAGCCGCACTCCGGCGCCCAGGCGAACATGGCGGTCTATTTCACGCTGCTCAAGCCGGGCGACACGGTCCTCGGCATGAACCTCGCCCACGGCGGCCACCTCACCCACGGGCATCCGCTGAACTTCTCCGGCAAGCTCTACACCATCGTGCCCTACGGCGTTCGCCCGGACGACCAGCGCATCGACTACGAGGAGCTCGAGCGGCTCGCGCACGAGCACCGGCCGAAGATGATCATGGTCGGCGCCAGCGCGTATCCGCGGGTCATCGACTTCGCGCGCATCGGCGCGGTCGCGCGGGCGGTCGGCGCGCCGGTCGTGACCGACATGGCGCACATCGCCGGCCTGGTCGCCGCCAGGATTCATCCCAGCCCGGTCCCCCATTCGGACTTCGTGACGACGACGACCCACAAGACGCTGCGCGGACCGCGCGGCGGCATGGTGCTGTGCCGGGCCCCGCACGCCAAGGATCTCGATCGCGCGCTCTTTCCCGGGGTGCAGGGCGGGCCGCTGATGCACATCATCGCCGCCAAGGCGGTGTGCTTCCGCGAGGCGATGGAGCCGGGCTTCGTCGACTATCAGAAACAGATCGTCGCCAACGCCCAGCGCCTCGCCGCCGGGCTCTCGGCGGCCGGCTTCCGGCTGGTCAGCGGCGGCACCGACAACCACCTGATGCTCGTCGACGTGTTCTCGAAGGGGCTGACCGGGAAGGTCGCGGAGGCGGCGCTCGGCCGCGCCGGCATCACCGTCAACAAGAACGCCATTCCCTTCGACACCAACCCGCCGATGGTCGCCAGCGGCATCCGCATCGGCACTCCCGCGGTCACCAGCCGCGGCATGCGCGAGGCGGAGATGGACGCGGTGGCCGAGCTGATCGCGCGGACGCTCGCCTCTCCCGACAATGACGGCGTGCTCGCCGCGGTGCGGGCTGAGGTCGAGGCCCTGTGCCGGAATTTCCCGCTCTACCCCGAATAGGAGACGCGGCCGACAGCGCCGCGAGCCTCGCCGGCGAGGTCCGTGCCGCCTTCGCGCCGGACGGGCCGCTCGCCGCGGCGATGCCCGGATTCGAGGCCCGTCCCGGCCAGCTCCGCATGAGCGATGCCGTCGCCGGCGTGTTCGCCGACGGCGGGGTGCTGCTCGCCGAGGCGGGCACCGGCACGGGCAAGACGCTCGCCTATCTGGTCCCGGCGGTGCTCAGCCGCCAGCGCGTGCTGGTCTCGACCGGCACCAAGAATCTGCAGGAACAGATCTTCTACAAGGACCTCCCGGTCCTGCGCACGGCACTCGGCGTCCCGTTCTCGGCGACCTACATGAAGGGGCGCGGGAATTATCTGTGCCTGCATCGCTTCGACGCCTTCCGCGACGGCACCGCCTCGCCCGGGTTCGGCGCCGTCGACGCGGGCTTCCGGCGGACGCCGGACGCAACGCTGTACGTGCGGCTCATCGACGAGTGGCGCCGCGATACGGCGACGGGAGACCGGGCGGAGATCGAGGACCTGCCCGAGGACCTGCCGTTCTGGAAGGACATTTCGGCGGCGGCCGAGAACTGCATCGGCACCGAATGCCCGCAGCACCACGAATGCTTCATCACGCGGATGCGCCAGCGCGCCGCCGAGTCCGACATCGTCATCGTCAATCACCATCTGCTGTGCGCTGATGCCGCGGTCCGGCAGAGCGCCTACGGAGAGGTCATCCCCTCGTGCAGCTACGCCGTCGTCGACGAGGCGCACCAGCTCGAGGACGTCGCGACGCAGTACTTCGGGATCGCGGTCAGCAGCTACCGGGTCGACGATCTGGCCCGCGATGTCGAGCGGGTCGCGGCGGCGATCCCGGGCGGGGATCGCGATCTGGTCTCCGGGCTGCGCGACGCCGCCGGGCGGGTGCGGGATCGGGCGCGACTGTTCTTCGCGGCGCTGCAGGTGATGCGGCTGGAGACGCCGGGCCTCGGCGGCGGCGACAACCGGATTCGCATCGGCAGCCCGCACATGGCGAGGATCGCGCAGGAGGGGGCTGACCTGGTCGGCGCGGTCGAGGCGGTCGAGGCCGAGATCGCGCTGGCGCGCGAGCTGCCCGAGGACGCGCTGGCCGCCGGCCGGCGGGCCGCCGAGATCCGGGCCGACCTGGCGGTGCTGCTGCGGGCGGACGACCCCGGCTTCGTCTACTACCTCGAGACGCGCGGCCGCGGCGTCTTCCTGCGGGCGTCGCCGATCGACGTCTCGGCAGTGGTCCGCGAGCTGCTGCTCGACCGGATGAAGGCGACCGTGCTGACGTCGGCGACGCTGACGGTCGACGGATCGTTCGAGTACATCCGCAGCCGGCTGGGTATCGGCCGCGCCGACGAGGTGCGGCTGGCGTCGGAGTTCGACTACCGGACGCGGGCGCTGATGTACCTGCCGAAGCGCATGCCGGAGCCGCGATCGCGCGAGTTCGCCGCGGCGGTGGCCCGCGAGGTGGTCGAGATCGTCAAGCGGACGCGCGGCCGCGCCTTCGTGCTGTTCACGAGCTATGCAAATCTGCGGGAAGTGCAGGCGCTCGCCGCCGCCGAGATCGAATACCCGATCCTCGTCCACGGCACCGCGCCGCGGTCGGCGCTGCTGCGTGATTTCAAGGCGACGCCGAACGCCGTGCTGCTGGCGACGTCGAGCTTCTGGCAGGGGGTCGATGTCGCGGGCGAGGCGCTGAGCTGCGTGATCATCGACAAGCTGCCGTTCGCCTCACCCGGCGACCCGATCACGTCAGCGAGAATCGAGGCGATTGCCGCCCGCGGCGGATCGGCGTTCGGCGAGTACCAGATTCCGCTGGCCGTCCTCGCCCTGCAGCAGGGCCTCGGCCGGTTGCTCCGCCACCGCCAGGACCGGGGCGTGCTTGCCGTACTGGATCCGCGGCTTCGCACCATGGGATACGGGGCGCGGTTCCGGGCATCACTGCCGCCCGCGCCGGTGACCCACGACCTGCGCGACATCGATCGCTTCTTCGCCGACGAAGCCGCCGCGGCCGCGGCGCCGGCCGGCCAGCGATGACGCGGCAGGGGCGGCCGGCGGCGGTCGAGCCCGGCGTCCGGCCGGTGCTGAAATGGGCCGGCGGCAAGCGCCAGCTGCTGCCGGCGCTGCGACCGTTCTACCCGGCCTCGTTCGGCCGCTACTTCGAGCCGTTCGTCGGCAGCGGCGCGGTCTTTCTGGATCTGCTCAACACCGGCCGCACCGCCGGGCGCGCGATCCGGCTGTCGGACATCAACGCCGACGTCATCGGCTGCTACCGGATGATCCGCGATCGGGTGGACGAAGTCATTCAGGCGCTGTGGGCGCTCGATGCCGGGCACCGCGAGAGCGGGCGGGTACATTTCTACGAGGTGCGCGACCATCGCTTCAATCCGGCGCGCCGGCTGGTACACGGCGCCGCGGTTCCGGTCGAGGCCTACACGCCGCCGCTGGCGGCGATGCTCATCTATCTGAACCGGACCGGCTACAACGGGCTGTTCCGGGTCAATTCCCGGGGCACCTTCAACGTGCCGGCCGGCCGACAGGCCACGGTGCGGATTCTGCGACCCCGACAACCTGCGGCGGCTGTCGGCCGCCTTCGCGGCTCCGGGCGTGTCGCTCGACGTGCAGCCCTTCGATGCCGCGCTGCAGGCCGCCGGGCCGGGGGACTTCGTCTACCTCGATCCGCCCTATGCGCCGGTCAGCCGGACCGCGCGCTTCACCGCCTACACCGCCGGGGGTTTTACCGTCGAGGCGCAGGCGCGGCTCCACGCTCAGGTGGTCGAGCTGGCGGGACGCGGCGCGCACGTCGTGCTCAGTAACTCGTTCGCCCCCGAAATCGGGGCCTGCTATGGCGATGCCGCCGCCAGGGCGGCGGGGCTGAAGGTCCGAACGGTCGAGGCGCGACGGGCGATCAACTCCCGCGCCTCGAGCCGGGGGCCCGTGCTCGAATACCTGATCACGAACGTGCGGCCGACCGCTTCCGGGCCGGCGCGGCCTCGGGCGGACGCGCGATGATAAACTGAGGCTGGAGTCACACGGTCCATACCGTTTTTCAGGCACATTACGGAGGTTGCAATGGCGGGCAAACGCATTCTCGGCCGGTCGATCACGATCCTCGCGGTCGTTCTGGGGCTCGTCGCCGCGGCGCCGGCCTGGGCCCAGACGGGCGGGCTGAAGGGCAAGGTCGTGGACGCGGAGAACAAGCCGGTCGACGGCGCGACGATCACCCTCGTCCAGGTCGACACGAACTCGAAGTTCACCCTGAAGAGCAAGAAGGGTGAATTCATGCAGATCGGTCTGCAGCCCGGCAACTACACCGTGACGGCGGAGAAAGACGGGCTCAAGCAGTCGTCGAACATCCGCGTCGGGCTGGACATCGCGGACGTGACGATCAGCCTCAAGCCGGGCGGCTCCGGCGCGCCGATGAGCAAGGAAGAGGCCGCCAAGGCGGCCGCCAAGATGGAGGCGCTCAAGGCCGCGTTCTCCGAAGGGGCGGCGCTCAGCAACGCCGGCAAGTACGACGAGGCGGTGGCGAAGTTCAACCAGGTGATCGCCGAGGTCCCGAAGTGCGTCGAGTGCTACGTCAACATCGGCGCCACGCTGGCCCTGAAGAAGGACTACGCGGGCTCGGAGGCCGCCTACAAGAAGGTGCTCGAGCTCGATGCGAACTCGGTCGAGGCGTACTACGGCCTGGCCGCGGTCTACAACGACCAGCAGAAATTCACCGAGGCGCAGGCGATGAGCGCCGAGGCGAGCAAGCGCGCCGGCACCGCCGCGGGGCCCGGCGCCGCCGGCCCGAACGCCGACACGCTCTATAACCAGGGGGTCATCGCCTGGAACGCGAACGACTTCGCCAAGGCCCAGGAGCACTTCGCGGCCGCGGCCGCCGCGAACCCGAACCACGCCGAGGCGCACTTCATGCTCGGCCGCACCAATCTCAACCTCGGCAAGCTCCCCGAGGCGGCCAAGGAATTCGAGACCTACGTGAAGATCGCGCCGACCGGCCCCAACGCCAAAGAGGCCCAGGCGAACTTCGAGATGCTCAAGCAGTACATCAAGTAAGCCGGCGCAGACGGTGGACGCCGCCATTGCCGCCAGCCTCCGCTCGGTACAGGTCCCGGATCGACGCCGCCGCGCGCCGCGTCGGCCGGGACCCGTCCGACATCACCCTCGTCGCCGTCTCCAAGACCTTCAGCGCCGATCACGTCCGGGCGGCGCGCGCCGCCGGCCAGCTCGACTTCGGCGAAAACAAGGTGCAGGAGGCCCTGCAGAAAATCACCGACACGGCCGACAAGGAGATCAGGTGGCATCTCATCGGCCACCTGCAGTCGAACAAGGTCCGGAAGGCCGCGGCCGGGTTCGCCTGCATCCAGACGATCGATTCGGTCGAGCTGCTCCGGAAGGTCGACGCCGCCGCCGTCGAGCAGCAGCAGACCCCCGACGTGCTCGTCCAGGTGGACCTTGCCGGCGAGGCCACGAAGTTCGGCGCACCGGCGGAGCAGGCACGCCGGATTCTCGACGCCGCGCTCGAGGCCCGCGCCGTCCGCGTCGCCGGCCTGATGCTGATTCCCCCCTGGAACGAGGACCAGGAACAGACGCGGCCGTGGTTCGTCCGCCTGCGCACGCTCCGCGACGCCTGGCTCGGCGAGGGGCTGCCGGCGGCGGCGCTGCGCCACCTCTCGATGGGCATGAGCCACGATTTCGAAGCGGCCGTGGAAGAGGGTGCCACCCTCGTCAGGGTCGGCACCGCCATATTCGGCAAACGGACTGTGAGGGGCTGATGTTCGCAGACGAACCCGGCGACAACGACCGGCCGGCATCCACTTCAGCGGCGCAGAGCGGTTCGCGCCCGGCCGAGCGGGTCATGCGGATCGCGCCGCTCGACCTCCGCCAGCAGCGCTTCAAAACCGCGTTCCGCGGCCTCGACAAGACGGAGGTCGTCGCCTTCCTGACCGAGGCGGCAGACGACTACGAACACGCGCTGCGCGAGATCGATCGGCTGCGCCAGGACCTCCAGCGCCTCGAAGGGCAGCTCGTCGAGCATCGCGACCGCGAGGCCAACCTCCGCAACACGCTGCTGACGGCGCAGCGGCTGGCCGACGAAGTGCGGACCGCGGCGCAGAGCGAGGCGAAGCTGATCGTCCGCGAGGCGCAGGGACGCGCCGATCTGCTGCTGCAGAAGGCCCAGGCGCGCCTCGAGGAGATCGAGCGCGACATCACCGAGCTCCGCCTCCGCCGCCGCGGCGTCGAAGGCACGCTCGAGTCCTCGATCCAGGCGATGACGCACGTCCTCGAGTTCATCCGCGAGCAGGGCAAGCCGGACGACAAGCTCCTGCTCCATCGCCCGCGCCCCGCCGAGACGGCGCCGGCCGGGCGGACGGCGGCCGACGCCCCCCACCCCGCCGACGTGCCGCGCACCGCCGACGAACGCGGCTAGCGGCCCGTCCTCCCGCGGTGCGTCAGCGTGTGATCGTCGCGGTGCTCAGGTCGAGCGCCTTGGCATCGATGTCGATCTGCCGGAGGTAGGTATAGCCGGGCAGCAGGTGGAGCGGCTCGACATAGCTGGCGTCGATGTGGACCGACCCCGGCAGCCGCCGCACCTTGACGTACTCGCGGTCGAGCGGCACGTCGTTGTCGGCCGCCAGCGCCAGCGCCCGCCCGACGATCTCCGCGTCGCTCGATTTCTGGCCGTAGAGCGCGAGCTCGTTGAGCGCATCGCTGAACCTGACCTGCCGGTAGGCGACCGGGGCAATCTGATAGACGCCGTTCGCGACGAGCAGGAACACCGCGATCTTCACGATCCTGCGAATCATCCGCCCCTCCGGCCGTCAGGCCCGGCTAGTGAATCTGGTGAAACAGCCGCTCCCAGCGCGTCTTGGTGAAAAAGTGGGTGACCACCGACGCCAGCCGCTTCACCGACGCCCCCATCCCCTCGTCGAGATAGTCCTCGCGCCCTGACTCGTAGGACCAGTAGATCATCAGCGGCGCGCCCCTTGATGTAGCCGCGCGGCAGGAAGCCCCAGTAGCGGCTGTCCTGCGAGTTGTCGCGGTTGTCCCCCATCACGAAATACTGCCCCTCGGGGACCCGCACCGGGCCGTAGCGCTCGCGGACGTCGAACGACGTGATCTCCTGCGCGTCGTGGGCCGGCTCGAGGAAGTGGACGTAGGGCTCGTCGAGCGGCCGGCCGTCGACGTAGACCTTCTTGCTGCGCAGCTCGAGCGTCTCGCCCGGCAGCCCGATCACCCGCTTGATGAAGTCGCGCTCCGGCTCGTCGGGGTACTTGAAGACGACGACGTCGCCGCGGCGCGATGCTCGCGGACTCGGGCAGGAGGGCACGCTCGAGCGCGCCGGTGGTCGGGCGCGAAGACGAACTTGTTGACCAGCAGGTGATCGCCGATCAGCAGGTTGTTCTCCATCGACCCGGTCGGAATCTTGAACGCCTGCACGACCCAGGTCCGCACGAACAGCGCCAGGATCACCGCGATGACGATCGACTCGAAGTACTCGCGGACGGTGGATTTCTGGAAGCTCATGATCGCTCGCGCTACGATTCGGTGCCGACCTTGAGCACCGCCAGGAACGCCTCCTGCGGAATCTCGACGCGGCCGACCCGCTTCATCCGCTTCTTGCCTTCCTTCTGCTTCTCGAGCAGCTTGCGCTTGCGGCGGATGTCGCCGCCGTAGCACTTGGCGATGACGTTCTTGCGCAGCGCCTTGACCGACTCGCGGGCGATGATCCGGCTGCCGATCGCCGCCTGGATCGCGACCTCGAACATCTGCCGCGGGATCAGCTCGCGCATCTTCGCCGCCAGCGCCCGGCCGCGGTTGTAGGCGGTGTCGCGGTGGACGATGATCGAGAGCGCGTCGACCGGCTCGCCGTTGACGAGGATGTCGAGCTTGACGAGCGGCGCTTCCTGATAGCCGGTGACGTCGTAGTCGAGCGACGCGTAGCCGCGCGACATCGTCTTCAGGCGGTCGTAGAAGTCGATCACCACCTCGTCGAGCGGCAGCTCGTAGGTGACCAGGACGCGATCGCGCCGTCAGGTACTCGATCGACTTCTGGACGCCGCGCTTCTCCTGGCAGAGCTGCAGGATCGGCGCCGACGTGCTCGGTGGGCGTCAGCATCATCGCGGTGATGACCGGCTCCTCGATCTTCTCGATCCGCCCCGGGTCGGGCAGCTTCGACGGGCTGTCGATCTCCTGGACCACGCCGTCGGTCGTCGTGACGCGGTAGAGCACGCCCGGCGCGGTGGTGACGAGGTCGATGTTGAACTCGCGCTCGAGCCGCTCCTGGACGATCTCCATGTGGAGCAGGCCGAGGAAGCCGCAGCGGAAGCCGAAGCCGAGCGCCGCCGAGGTCTCCGGCTCGAAGAAGAACGACGCGTCGTTCAGCCGCAGCTTCTCGAGCGCGTCGCGCAGCTGCGGGTACTCGCTGCCCTCGACCGGGTAGAGGCCGGCGAAGACCATCGGCTTGCTGACCTTGAAGCCGGGGAAGGCCGCCGCGGTCCGCCGCGACGCCTCGGTGATGGTGTCGCCGATCTGCGCGTCGCTGACCGTCTTGATGCCGGCGAAGATGAAGCCGACCTCGCCGACGCCGAGCTCCGCCGCGACCGTCGGCTTCGGCGAGAAGACGCCGACCTGATCGACGTCGTACTCCTGGCCGCGTCGCCATCAGCCGGATCTTCATCCCGGCGCGGATCGCGCCGTCGATGACCCGGGTCAGGATGATGACGCCGCGGTAGGCGTCGTACCAGGAGTCGAAGATCAGCGCCTTGAGCGGCGCGTCCGGGTCGCCGACCGGCGGCGGCAGCCGCGCGACGATCGCCTCGAGGATCTCGTGGACGCCGATGCCTTCCTTGGCGCTGGCGAGCATGGCGCCGCTGGCGTCGAGACCGACGATCTCCTCGATCTGCCGCTTGGCTTCGTCCGGCTGGGCGCCCGGCAGGTCGATCTTGTTGATGACCGGGATGATCTCGAGGTTGTTCTCGACCGCCAGGTAGGCGTTGGCCAGCGTCTGCGCCTCGACCCCCTGCGACGCGTCGACCAGCGAGCAGCGCCCCCTCGCAGGCGGCCAGCGACCGCGTGACCTCGTACGAGAAGTCGACGTGGCCCGGCGTGTCGATCAGGTTCAGCACGTAGGTGCTCGCCGTCGTCGGCGTTGTAGGTCAGCCGGACGGCGTGGGCCTTGATCGTGATGCCGCGCTCGCGCTCGAGATCCATCGAGTCGAGCACCTGCGCTTCCATCTCGCGCGCCTGGAGGGCCCCGGTCATTTCGAGGAACCGGTCCGCGAGCGTGGACTTGCCGTGGTCGATGTGCGCGATGACGGAGAAGTTGCGGATGAAGCGCTGATCCATTGCTGGGCGGTCGTGCTGATTATACTCTGCGGCCACGGCCGGCCGGCATCGGAACGGTCAGGTCGCGCCGCGGCGACGCCGCGGTGGTCAGCGCTGGTCGAGCGGCAGGAACGTCTGCGGGTACTGCGGCCCGATGTAGTCGGTGCGCGGGCGGATCAGGCGGTTGTTGGCGTACTGCTCGAGGCAGTGCGCCGTCCAGCCCGAGACGCGGCTGACCGCGAAGATCGGCGTGAAGAGATCGATCGGGATGCCGAGCGTGTAGTAGGTCGAGGCCGAGTAGAAATCGACGTTCGGATTGAGCTTCTTCTCGCCCTTGACCAGCGCCTCGATCCGCTGCGACATCTCGAACCAGCGCGTGTTGCCGGCGCGCTCGCCGAGCTCCTTCGACATCCGCCGCAGGTGCGTCGCGCGCGGATCCTCGGTGTGGTAGACGCGGTGGCCGAACCCGGGAATCTTGACCTTCTTCGCCAGCCGCGCCCGGATCGCGTCGTCGATCCGCTCCGGCGGCGGCGTCCTGGCCGATGTCGATCAGCAGCCGCATGACGTCGGCGTTGGCGCCGCCGTGGAGCGGCCCCTTGAGCGCGCCGATCGCGCCGACGATCGCCGAGTGAGGTCGGTCAGCGTCGCCGCCGCGACCCGCGCCGCGAAGGTCGAGGCGTTCAGCTCGTGGTCGGCGTGCAGGACCAGCGCGACGTCGAAGGCGCGCGTCGAGAGCGCATTCGGGCCGCTTGCCGGTCAGCATGTAGAGGAAGTTCGCGGCGTGGCCGAGCGCCGGGTCCGGCTGGATCGGCGCCGCCGCCCGCCTGCATCCGGCCATAGGTCGCGACCAGGCTGCCGAGCTGCGCGGTCAGCCGGACCGCCTTGCGGTAGTTGGCCTGCGGCGAGCTGTCCGCCGCATCGCGATCGTAGTGGCCGAGCGCCGAGGTCAGCGTCCGCAGCGTGTCCATGCCGTCGCTGGCCGGCAGCTGCTTCATCAGCCGCAGGATCGGCTCGGCCAGCGGACGCGCCGCGGCCAGCTGCGACTGCAGGTCGCCGAGCTCGGCGCGGTTCGGCAGCCGGCCGTGCCACAGCAGGTAGCAGACCTCCTCGAACGTGGCGCCGCGCGCGAGGTCGTGGATGTCGTAGCCGTAGTAGGCCAGCACGCCGCGATCGCCATCGAGGTAGCAGATCGCCGACGTCGCGGCGACGACGTCCTCGAGACCGGCCTTGGGCTTCGCTGGCAGTCGTCATGGCGTCGCGGTCCGACGGCTACTTCGCGACTCTCCGGCGCCTTGAGCATCACCGTTCTCGCCGGTGTACTGCTGGAGGATCGAGAGCAGGCCGGTGTAGAGGAAGCCGACCTGGAACAGCATCAGGAACGGCAGCGTGCCGTAGATCTGATTGACCAGCGCGTAGAAGACCGTGGCGGTGAAGTAGAGCCCGAGCGCCAGCTCGATGATCGGCTGGACGCCGACCGACTGGTGGTACTTCTTGCCGACCCACTCGTCGCTGTCGCGCTCGATGCCGTACTTCGGCGTGCGCGCGAACTCGCTCTGCTTGTTGAAGAGCGCCTCGAGCACCGCGCGGGTGTTGTTGACGCACAGGCCGATGCCGATCGACATCAGGAACGGCAGGTACTTCAGCCGCTGACGCCAGTCCGGGTAGAGCTCGCGCTGCGCAGACGATGTAGAAGTTGCCGACCGACGCCGTCGCCGCGAAGAACAGCGGCACGTCGATGAGCAGCATCTCCGTCCAGCCCATGCTGTAGCGGACCCACATCGCCGGGAACATCAGCACCGACAGCAGCGACATCAGCAGGTAGTTGAAGTTCGCCGAGAGGTGGAAGAACGCCTCGACCTTGACCGACAGCGGCTGGTTCGAGCGCAGGATCCGCGGCAGCAGCTTCATGCAGGTCTGGATCGACCCCTTCGCCCAGCGATGCTGCTGCGACTTGAAGGAGTTCATCTCGACCGGCACTTCGGCCGGCGCGACCAGGTCCGGCAGGAACACGAAGCGCCAGCCGGCGAGCTGGGCGCGATAGCTGAGGTCGAGATCCTCGGTCAGCGTGTCGTGCTGCCAGCCGCCGGCGCTCGGCGATCGCGTCGCGCCGCCAGATGCCCGCGGTGCCGTTGAAGTTGAAGAAGCAGCCGGCGCGGTTGCGGCCGCCGTGCTCGAGCACGAAGTGGGCGTCGAGCAGGATCGACTGGATCTTCGTCAGCAGCGAGTAGTCCTGATTGATGTGCCCCCAGCGCGCCTGCACCATCCCGATCTTCGGGTCGGCCGCCGAAGTGCGGCAGCGTCCGCTCGAGGAAATCGGCGGCGGGATGAAGTCGGCGTCGAAAATCGCGATGAACTCGCCGCTCGACTACCTGCAGCCCGGCCTCGAGCGCGCCGGCCTTGTAGCCGGTGCGGTCGACCCGGTGCATGTGACTGGATGTCGAAGCCGCGCGACGCGTGCCGCCGCACCGCCAGCTCGGCGATCTCGGTGGTCTCGTCGGTCGAGTCGTCCAGAACCTGGATCTCGAGCAGCTCCGTCGGATAATCCATCTCGCACGACGGCATCGATCAGCCGGTCGGCGACGTACATCTCGTTGAAGATCGGCAGCTGGATCGTGACCCGCGGCAGCACCGTCGAGCGCCGGCAGCGGCAGCGGCGCCTTCCCCTTGTTCTTCATGTAAAGATACACAAGGTAGTAGCGATGCCAGCCGTAGATCGCCAGGATGCTCAGCACGAAGAAGTAAACGACGAGAATCGAGCGTCTCAGGCAGCGTCATAAGAGGATGAATCCGTCACCGGACATAAACGGTCAGATTATACTGCTCCGGCTCGAGCGTAAAGTCAACGGGCCGCAGCGGCTTGCCGGTTCGATGAACCGACCCGCAGCTCCGCGCCCTCCTGGACGAGGTGCCTCAGGCGAACGCTTACACCTGAGGCCGGCACACGCACGGCCTTCTTCAATTTCTGCGCCAGGCGCCCGTTCGAGGACCTCGGCTTCGCCCGGGTCGACCACCACCGCAGCCATCCGGCAGGGCTTCCCGGAGGTCGTCTTCGGCCAGGGCAAGACCCCGGCCCAGATCGCCGCCATCGCCGAGCGGATCGTCGCCGCCGGCCACAGCCTGCTGGTCACCCGGACCGACGCGCCGACGCTTACGAGGCGGTCGGCAGAACGTGCCCGACGCCGCATTTCACGCACTGGCCCGGACCATCACACTCCGCACCGCCGACTGCTCCGCCCGGCCGCGGCACCATCGTCGTCGCGGCGGCCGGCACCGCCGACCTGCCGGTCGCCGAGGAAGCGGCGATCTACCGCCGAGATCATGGGCAACTCAGGTCGACCGGATCTACGACGTCGGCGTCGCCGGCCTCCACCGCCTGCTCGCCGAGCACGCACCGCCTCATCGCCGCCCGCGTCATCATCGTCGTCGCCGGCATGGAAGGCGCGCTGCCGAGCGTCGTCGGCGGCCTGGTCGACGTGCCCGGTCATCGCCGTGCCGACCAGCGTCGGCTACGGCGCCAGCTTCGGCGGCGCTGACGGCGCTGCTCGGCATGCTCAACAGCTGCGCGAGCGGCGTGTCGGTCGTCAACATCGACAACGGCTTCGGCGCGGCCGCGATCGCCAGCTCGATCAACCACCTGCCGCTGAGCGCCGGGGCTGCGGCGCGCGGCACGCCGGTTTGAGCGTATAGTTCAGCCGAGTTGCCCTGTCTGCGATATAGTCGCGATTGCCCGCGGCATGCTGTGCAAACCTTCGCATGCACGCCGGCGCCCTCAGGGCCCTCGAATTCGATCGCATCGTCGAGGCGGTCGGCCGCTTCGCGCAGACGCCCGCCGGCGGCCGGCGGCTGGCCGAGCTGAGCCGCTCGACCGAGCCGACGGCCGTGTCGACGGCGCTCGCCGCGACGGCGGAAACCGTCCGGTTCCTGGGCGAGAGCCACGATCGGACTGCGCGCGCCGCGAGGAGCTCGACGCCATGCTCGAGGCGCTGGCGGTCGAGGGCCGGGCGCTCGAAGCCGCGTGCAGCTGCTGGCGCTCGCCGACTTCCTGGCCTCGATCGATGCGACGTGCGCCGCGATCCGCCGCGCGCGGAGCGCCTTCCCGCTGCTGCGCGACGATCGCCGACACGGCGGCCTCCTTCGACCGCGAGATCGCCGACGTCCGCCGCAAGATCGACCCGGGCGGCGAAGTGGCCGACGATGCCAGCCCGGAGCTGCGGAGCCTGCGGGACCGGCTGCGCAAGCAGCGGGCGCGGCTGCGCGGCACGCTCGAGTCGTACCTGCGCGGCAAGGACACGTCGAAGTATCTGCAGCAGCAGATCGTCACCGACCGCAACGGCCGCTACGTGCTCGTCGTCCGCGCCGAGCATCGCGCGCGCGATTCCGGGCATCGTCCACGGCAGTTCGGGCAGCGGCGCCAGCCTGTTCCTCGAGCCGCTCAGCACCGTCGAGATCAACAACGACATCGTCGCGCTCGAACAGCAGGAGGCGGAGGAAGTCCAGCGGATCCTGCTGGCGCTGGCCGACGCGTTCCGGCGGCAGCAGCGGACGACCTGCAGCGGACGGTCGATGCGGCGACGGCGCTCGACGTGCTGCAGGCGCGGGCGCAGTTTCTCGCATCGCTGGTCGACGGCATCGCGCCGGCGATTGCCGACCGACGGACGCCTCGAACTGCGCGGCGCACGCCACCCGCTGCTGATTCCGGCGGTGCGCCGGCACCTCGATGTCCGATCCGGCGGGGCGGAGGAAGTCGAGCCGTCGAATCAACAACTGACGCTAAAGATGAGTGTCCGCCTGGAGGTGGTGCCGGTGGACGTGACTGCTGATCCCGCCGGTCAGCGTGCTGGTCATCACCGGGCCGAACACCGGCGGCAAGACGGTCGCGCTCAAGACCGCCGGGCTGCTGTCGCTGATGGCGCAGGCCGGGCTGCTGATTCCGGCGGCGGACGGCTCCCAGATCCCGGTGTTCCGCAGCGTCTTCGCCGACATCGGCGACGAGCAGTCGATTGCCGCAAGCCTCAGCACGTTCTCCGGCCCACATCGCCAACGTCGTCGCCATGGAGCAGGCGCTGGAGCTGCCGGCGCTGGTGCTGCTGGACGAAGCCGGCGCCGGCACCGACCCGCTCGAAGGCGGCGCGCTGGCGATGGCGATCATCGATCACTTCCGCCGCCGCGGCGCGAACGTCGTGGCGACGACGCACTACGACGCGCTGAAGTCGTATGCCTCGACGACCGAGGGGGTGATGGCGGCGGGGTTCGGCTTCGATCCGGAGACGTTCGCGCCGACCTACCGGCTGAACTACGGCTCTCCGGGCAGCAGCCTCGCGCTCGAGATTGCCAACCGCCTGGGAATGCCGGCCGGCGATCATCGAGCAGGCGCGGGCGCTATCGGACGCGCGCGCGAGATCGCAGCTGGCCGAACACCTCGCCAAAGTCGAGCGCGAGCTGCAGGCGACTCGAGCACGAGCACCGCCTGGCGGCACGCGAGCGGGAGACGCTGGAAGAGACGACCGCGCGGCTGCAGGCGCGGGAGCAGGAGCTGCGCCACCGCGAGGAAACCTTCAGGCGCCGGCTCGAGGAGCGCATCGAAGAGCGGCTGCGCGATGCGCGCCGCGAGATCGAGACCGTCGTCGCCGGGCTCAAGGTCAAGACCGAGGCGCTGGCCGCCGAAGCCGAGCGCCGCATGGCGCCGCGGCTGATTCCGACCGGGCAGACCGGTGCGGCGCGCGCCGAGGCGCGGGCGGCGATCGACGCCATCGGCGAGCGGCTGCGCGGCGAGCCGGAGCCGGTCGCCGACGGCGGCCGCGCGCGGCAGGCCGATCGCCTGCCGGCGGTCGGCGACCGCGTCCTGGTCGGCGCGCTCGGGCTCGAGGGGGTGGTGCAGGCGCTCCACGACCGCGATGCGGAAGTGGACGTCCGCGGCAAGCGGCTCCGCGCCCGCATCGACGAGCTTCGGGTGCTGACATCGGCAGCGGTCCTGCAGGCGCAGCCCGGCCGGGTGCGGGTCAACGTGGCGCTGCAGCCGCGCGACGGAACGCTCTCGGAGCTGAATCTGATCGGCTGCCATGTGGACGAGGCGCTGACCCGTGCCGAGAGGTTTCTGGACGAAGCGCTGATCAGCGAGATGCAAGTCGGTGCGCCTCATTCACGGGTATGGCACCGGGCAGCTGCGTCGCGCCATCGGCGAGTTGCTGCAGTCGCATCCCTTCGTCGCGCAGTTCGGCCCGGCGGCGGGCAACCAGGGCGGCGGCGGCGTCACGGTCGTGGAGCTCAAGGAATAGTGGCGCTCTTCCCCGATCTCGTTCATCGAGGACCTCAAGTCGCACGCCGACATCGTGCAGGTGGTCCAGGAACGCGTGCCGCTCCGGAGGAGCGGCGTCGCGTGGAAGGGGCTGTGCCCGTTTCACGGCGAGAAGACCCCGTCGTTCCAGTCAGCGGCGAGAAGGGCGGTGTTCCACTGCTTCGGGTGCGGGGTCGGCGGGGACGTCATCAAGTTCGTCGAGCTGTACGACAAGGTCGGCGTTTCCGGAGGCCGTCCGGCAGCTGGCGGCCCGCGTCGGCATGACGGTCCCGGAAGCTGAAGGACACGAAAGAGGAAGCTGAGTCGCAGCGGGATCGCGACGGCCTGCTCAAAGTCCACGAGGTGGCGGCGGCGTGGTTCCGGGAGCAGCTCGCGACGCCGGCCGGGGCGGCGGCCCGGCGCCAGCTGAACGAGCGCGGGCTGACCGCCGAGACAATCGAGCGCATCGGCGCCGGCTACGCCCCGGCCAGCCGCGAGGCGCTCAAAGCGCGCCTCGTCAAGGACGGCTTTCCGCTGCCGCTCCTGCTGCGCAGCGGACTGGTCGTCCAGCGGGACGAGGGGACGGTGCTGGATCGCTTCCGGAACCGGCTGATGATTCCCGATCCATCGCGATACCGGCGCGATCATCGCTTTCGGCGGGCGGGCGATGGACGCGGGACAGCAACCCGAAGTATCTGAATTCGCCCGAGACGCCGATTTATGTCAAGGGACGGACGCTCTACGGCCTGCATCTGAGCAAGTCGAGCATCACCCGCGCCAAGCACGCCGTCATGGTCGAGGGCTATTTCGACTTCGCGCAGGCGTTCCAGGCGGGCATTACCAATGTCGTGGCCTCTTCGGGAACGGCCCTGACGCCGGCGCAGGCGCAGCTGCTGAAACGTTTCGCCGCCAAAGTCGTCCTCAGCTTCGATCCCGACGCCGCCGGGCAGGGTGCCGCGGCGCGGTCGTCGGAGCTGCTGGTGGCGGAGGGGTTCCAGGTCAACGTGGCGATGCTGCCGGCCGGCGACGACCCCGATAACTTCATCCGGAAGGCCGGGGCGGCCGCTTACCAGGAAAAACTGCGCAATTCCAGGCAATACCTGGAATATCTGCTCGACCGGGCGGCGGCAGCGCACGATTTCTCGAAGGACGACAGCCGCCGGGAGTTCCTGAACGCGATGCTGGCGGTGGCGGCCCGCATTCCGGACGCGGCGGCACGTGACCAGTTTGCGGACAGGCTGGCGCACAAGGCGCAGATTACGGAAGAGGTCGTGCGGGCTGAGATCCGGAAGGCTGCCGTGCTGCGCCAGACCGACGTCGAGGCAGCCGCGGTGGTCCCCCGGGGGGAGGTCAAACCGGCGGAACAGGGCCTGATTTGGGCGCTCATGCGCAATACGGCTGCCGGCATGGCGGCGCTGGGCGACCTGGAGGACGGGGACTTCGAGGCGCTCGCCACCGGGGGGATTCTGGAGCAGGCAAGATCCCTGCAGGAGTGGCCTGAAGCCTCCTTACCGAATACTCTGATCGAGCGTCTAAGTAAGGGAGAGGCGGCGCTGGTGGCGGACATCTGCCGGCAGTCCAGTCCTCCAGCGGCGGCGGCCGACTGTGTGCGGGTGCTCCAGCAGCGCCGGCTCGACCGTGAGCGGGCGGCAATCAAGAGGGAAATCGACCGCCTCCAGGAGGCGGGGCCGGGAAGCGACGAGGCGCGGATGAATGCGCTGCTCGTCCGGAGCCGGGAGTTGAAGCGTCAGATGGAGTCGCTGATCGAGGCGGAGAGCCGCTCGTAGCGGCCGGCGATCGGGACAGGGAAGCTCGGAGGTCAGGAGAGATCATGGCGTTGTCGATCGAAGAAAAATACGATGAGGTGAGGCAGCTCATCTCGATCGGCAAGGAAAAAGGCTACCTGCTGTACGACGAGGTCAACGAGCTGCTGCCGGCCGACATCACGTCGTCCGACGAGCTCGACGACCTGTTCAGCACCTTCGGCAGCGCCGGCATCGAGGTCGTCGACTCCGAGAAGACGTACCGCGAGGACAAGCTGCTCGACCGGACCGGCGAAGGGTCCGAAGAGCTCGAGCTCGACCTGACGCCGGGCGCCCTCGACAAGACCAACGATCCGGTCCGCATGTACCTGCGCGAGATGGGCACGGTGCCGCTGCTGACCCGCGAGGGCGAGGTCGAGATCGCCAAGCGCATCGAGCGCGGCAAGCTCGCGGTCATCAAGTCGATCTCCGCGGACGCCGACGATCGCGCGCGCTCATCATCCAGATGGGCGACGCGCTCAAGGCCGACGAGCGCAGCATCCGCGAGCTCGTGACGTTCATCGACGAGGAGCTCACCGACGAGAAGATCGACGACCGCAAGCGCCAGGTGCTGCGGCAGATCGAGGCGGTCCGCAAGGCGTGGCAGACCGTCGAGAAGTGCAAGGAAAAGCTCGAGCACACCGCCAAGGGGACAACGACGCGGGACAAGCGGAAGTACCGCAAGGTGCGGTGGGAATCGCTGCGGGCGCGGGTCGAGGAATCGAAGCTGATTCGCAAGATCGAGTTCACCGAGAACATCAAGCGCCGGATGATCGACCAGATCAAGGAAGCGGTCGAAGCGGTGATGCGCGTCAAGCGCGAGATCGACCACATCGAGCGGCAGGTCAATCCGAAGAACAACAAGAAGAGCCGGCTCAAGGAAGACGACAAGAAGAACCTGCTCAAGCGCCAGAAGGAGCTCAAGGTCCAGGTCAAGGCGATGGCCGACGAGCTCGAGGAGACGCCCGAGCAGCTGATGCGGACGCTCGAGACCATCGCCCGCGGCGAGATCCAGGCCGAGCAGGCCAAGAAGGAGCTCGTCGAGGCGAACCTGCGGCTGGTCGTCTCGATCGCCAAGAAGTACACCAACCGCGGCCTGCAGTTCCTCGACCTGATTCAGGAAGGCAACATCGGCCTGATGAAGGCGGTCGACAAGTTCGAGTACCGCCGCGGCTACAAGTTCTCGACCTACGCGACGTGGTGGATCCGCCAGGCGATCACGCGGGCGATCGCGGATCAGGCGCGGACGATCCGCATCCCGGTGCACATGATCGAAACGATCAACAAGCTGATCCGGACCTCCCGGGCGCTCGTGCAGGAGCTCGGGCGCGAGCCGACCTCGGAAGAGATCGCCAAGCGGATGGACATTCCGGTCTCGAAGGTCCGGAAGGTCCTCAAGATCGCCCAGGAGCCGATCTCGCTCGAGACGCCGATCGGCGAGGAAGAGGATTCGCATCTCGGCGACTTCATCGAGGATCGCCAGGTGGTCTCACCGTCCGACGCGGTCATCAACCTCAACCTCAAGGAGCAGACCGACTCGGTCCTGAAGACGCTGACGCCGCGCGAGGAGAAAGTCATCAAGATGCGGTTCGGCGTCGGCGACGGCAGCGAGCACACTCTCGAGGAAGTCGGCCAGAGCTTTGCCGTCACCCGCGAGCGGATTCGGCAGATTGAAGCGAAGGCGCTCCGCAAGCTGCGCCATCCATCGCGCAGCCGCAAGCTGCGCGCCTTCCTCGAAGGGCGGACGTAGCGCGTTGATCACCAGGGGAAAGAGCCACGGGTTCTTTCCCCTTTTTACTTCCGGCGCCGATGTCGTTAGACTCCGTTTGGGGCCCATAGCTCAACGGTTAGAGCCGCCGGCTCATAACCGGCTTGTTCCAGGTTCGAATCCTGGTGGGCCCACCATCCTTCGCTCTGATGTCACGCGAAGGATACCCGCCATAGCGCGAAGCGCGACGGCGGGCCTGTCACGTGGGGCAGTACGGCTGGCAAGCCTGTCACGTGGCGGCGAGCTACGAATCGGTTCACTCTGTTTAGGCGCAATCATTTCGATGCATCCTGATCTCCAGCACCTGATTCAGCTCCAGGAACTCGACCTCGAAGCGGACCGCGCGCGACGCCGCATCGCTGACATGCCGGCGGCCCAGCAGGCCCTCGACGCGCGGGTCGCCGAGGGGATGGCGGCGGTCGCGGCCGTCAAGGAACGCATCGCCGCCGCGCAGGCGGCGCGGCGCGAGATCGAGAAGGAGCTCGCCGCCGTCCAGGGACGCCTCTCGAAATACAAGGGGCAGCTCATGGAGGTCAAGACCAACAAGGAATACCAGGCGATGCAGAAGGAGATGTCGGTGGCCGAGCACGACGTGCGCGCCCACGAAGACAAGCTCCTCGAGCACATGGAATTCGCGGAAACGTTCGCCGCCGAGCTCAAGGCGGCGGATGCGGCGCTCAAGGCCGCGCAGACCGAAGCAGCGCGCGAGCAGCAGACGCTCGACACCGAGCGGCAGGGGCTGGAAGCGGACCTGGCGCGGCTCACCGCCGGCCGGACCGGTGTGGTCGCGAAACTCTCACGTGACGCCCTGATGCTCTTCGAGCGCGTCGCTCACGGGCGCCGCGGCATCGCCGTCGCCGAGGCCCGCGACGGCCTGTGCACCGTCTGCCACGTCCGGCTCCGGCCGCAGATGTTCAACGAGGTCCGCCGGAACGACGGCCTCCACCAGTGCGACAGCTGCACGCGCATCCTCTACTACGTGGCTCCGGCGGCCTCCGGCGGCGCCGCCCCGCAGCCTTCCTGATTGTGATGATTGTCGCTTACATCGACGGCGGAGCCCGCGGCAACCCGGGCCCCGCAGGCTACGGCGTGCGCATCGAGGCGGCGGATGGGACGGTGCTCGACGAGCTCCACGGCGGGCTCGGCGTCGCGACCAACAACGTCGCCGAATACAACGGGCTGCTCGCCGCCCTGCAGTGGGCGGTCGACGGCGGCCAGCGGCGCGTCCACATCCGGGCCGATTCGGAACTGCTCGTCAAGCAGATGCGCGGCGAGTACAAGGTCAAGAATGCCGGGCTGCAGCCGCTCCATGCCAAAGCCCGCCTGCTCGTCGCCCGGCTCGATCACGTCAAGTTCGAGCACGTCCGCAGGGAACTGAACAAGGAAGCAGACCGCCTCTCCAACCTCGGCATGGACGCCGCCGAGCGGCAGCTCGGGCGGCGGGTCTAGTGGTCTAGCGGCCGGTCGGCCGCGCGTCACGCGGCCGGATGACCCCGGCCATCCGCCCCGCGCCATCGCGGGCCGCACGGTACGAGTGCAGCATGGTGTGGTGTGTTTTCGTGCACAGCCCGGCGACGTGAATCTGGCCGGCTGGAACCCCCGCGTCAACGAGTTGATCGGCATTGGCGGTCCACAAATCCAGGTGGCTCCGGCCTGACGGCCCGGGCGAGAACCAGCGGGCCAGCGCCGCGTCGCTGTGCCCTGCCTCCCGGAACGCCTCCACGACCTCGTCGCCGACCTCCCCGCAGCAGGGCCCGAGGCACGGCCCGATCGCGGCGGTCAGATCGCCGGGACGGGACCCGAACTCGAGTTGCAGGGCGTCAACGGCAGCGGCGGCGGCACGCTGCACGGTCCCCCGCCAGCCGGCGTGCGCTGCCGCCACGGCCCCCCCGCGGCAGTCGGCAATCAGCACCGGGGCACAGTCGGCGACGCGGATCGCGAGGGCGCTCGTCGGGTCGTCGGTGGCCAGAACGTCCGCGTCAGGCCGGCGCCAGGCCTCGGCGCGATCCCGCCGCCTGACCCCGACGTCGGCGCCGTGGACCTGGCGGACGAGCAGCAGGTGGCGCCGCTCGACGCCGATTTCCCCGGCGACCGCCTCCCACTCCGCCTCGTCCTCCCGCAGCGTCAGATCGGCGGCGGTGAAGAAATGGTCGGCCAGATCTTGGAGCGGCCGGCAGCGCAGCACCCATCCCCACGGCGCTTGCGCCCATTCGAAACCGCCGCTAGGCTTGGGTAACAACATGGACATCCTGGGACTGGGCTTCGACGCCACCGATATTCCGCGCCTCCGCGGCGTGTTCGAGCAGGTACGGCGACCGTTTCCTCCGCCGCATCCTGACCGACGGCGAGATTGCTTATTGTACGCGGCGGCGCGATCCCGTTCCTCACATCGCCGGACGCTTCGCCGCCAAGGAGGCGGCGATGAAGGCGCTCGGCACCGGCCACTCGCGCGGCGTGCTGTGGAAGGACATCGAGGTCGTCCGGCACGGCGGACCGCCCCGGCTCCTGCTGCACGGCGGCGCCGCCAGACGGGCTGACGGCATGGGAGTCCGGTCGTCGCTGTTGACGATCACACACTCCGAGGCACTGGCCATGGCGCAGGTGCTCCTGATGGGCGGCTGACGGCAACGCCGGTTGCCCCGTCACCCCGCTTCCCGCTCCCGCCTCCTCCGCCCCGCCCCCGGCTCTTTCCGCTAACCCCAGCACCTGCCGCGCGTTCCGCTGACGAACGACGGCGCAGGGCGGTCGGGCCTGCCATTTGCGGAGCCTCTTTCGACACGCCTGCAAGAGTGAGGAGCACGAGTCATGACGATCAAGATCCTGCCGAACGACAAGGGCAATCCACCCGGAAAGCTTGCCGATGCGGAGCTCCATTTCACGGACGGTCCGCTCGAGGGTCTCAAGCTGATTGGATTTGGCGTCTGGGAGCGGCGGACCGGCAGCGGCCGCAACGTCACGTTCCCGGCCCGGCAGTACTCGGTCAATGGCGAGCGGCGCAGCTTCTCGCTGCTGCGTCCGATCGTCGATGCGACCGCCCAGGAGCGGATCCGCGACCTCGTCCTGCAGGCCTACGCCGACCACGAAGCGGAAGCGGCCGTGGCGTCCTGACGCCCTGACGTACCGACGTCGGGGCCGCCGCCCGCTAGAGCACCGGCAGGAGCTTGAGCGTTCTCCTTGCTGCCGTTTCGGCGGCAGCGTCCATTCCTCGCGGAGGCCCTTGTCGAACTCCGATCGGAAGAAGGTGCTCTTCATGCCGCCGTCGATGATGTCCCACGGCAGCACCGCGATCGTTCGACGCGGTCGCGGAAGATGTAGAACGTCGGCGTCGACGCCGGTCTCGGCCACGGCGGCGCGCCAGTTGCCGCCGTTCCGTTCGGCCGCCTCGATGGCCGGCGCCACCCGGCGGTCGCCGAGCGACAGCAGCGCCTGGTAATACGAATGCCGCTCCGACTTGATGTTGAAGTAGACGTTGTCGATGCCGGCCAGCAGCTGGCGCAGCCGCTTCGCCTTGCGCTCGGTCGACCGCCGGATCTTCCATCGGCAGCCACTGATAGGCCGTTCCCGGCTTCGGAATCAGCGGGTTCACGCTGCCGACGATGCGGCCGATGCGGCCGCGGGCGCGGCGCGTGCTTCAGCATGATGTCGCGCATCTGCATCGGTCAGGTCGCGGATCGCGACGAGGTCCTCGTCGGTCTCGGTCGGCAGACCGATCATGTAGTAGAGCTTCAGGTTCTCGATGCCGTTGGCGAAGATCAGCTCGGTCGCGGTCGAGGATCTCGTCGTTGGTGACCGTCTTGTTGATGACCCGGCGCAGGCGGTCGGAGCCGGTTTCCGGCGCGATGGTGATCGAGCGCTCGCCGCTCTGCCGCAGCAGCTTGACGATCGGATCGGTCAGGTCGTCGAGCCGCAGCGAGGCCGGGCTGATCGAGTAGCCCATGTCGAGCAGGCCGGTCAGGATCCGCTCGATCTCCGGATGATCGCAGAGCGCAATCGACACCAGCCCGGCCTTGCTCGAATACGTGCTGCGCCTCGGCCGCGAGCTCGCAGGATCCGGTCGGCGGAGAACGCCCGCACCGGCAGGTAGTTGTAGCCCGCCCAGCAGAACCGGCACAGGTTGGCGCAGCCGCGCACCACTTCGATCAGGAAGCGCGACCCGAACTCGGTGTCGGGCGTGAAGATCGACGTGGCCGGCGGATCGAGGCGCGTCGGTGGTCTTGACGCGCCGCCTTCTTGACGACCGGCGGTGCGCCGGTGCCGGCTCTGGCTTCGAATGCCTGCGATGGTGCCGTCGGCGCCGTAGTGCACGTCGTAGAACGACGGGATGTAGAAGCCGCGCTCCGCTGCCAGCCGGCGCAGCAGGTCGTCCCGGCCGGCGGCGGCCCGGATCGCCGCGACCAGCGCCGGGATCAGCATTTCCCCTTCGCCGGCGGCGATCACGTCGGCGAACGGCGCCAGCGGCTCGGGGTTCACGAACGTCACCGCGCCGCCGATGACGACCAGCGGATGGTGCGCGTTGCGCGCCTCGCGCCCGCGGCGGCATCCCGGCCAGCCGCAGCATCGTCAGCACGTTGGTGTAGTCCCACTCGAACGAGACCGAGAACGCGATCACGTCGAAATCGCCGACCGGGGTCTGCGACTCGAGGGTCAGCAGCGGCGCGCCGCGTCTCGATCTGCGTCTCGCAGCTCCTGCCTCGGCGGCAGAAAGACGCGCTCGCAGACGACGTCGTCCAGGTCGTTGAAGAGCCGGTAGACCGTCTGGAAGCCGAGGCTCGACATGCCGACGAAGTAGGTGTTCGGGAAGCCAGGGCGACGCGCAGCCGGCCGCCGTGCGGCTTTCGCACGTAGCCGACTTCGCGCGCGAGGACGTCACGCGCGCGTTCGCGATTTTGCCAGTTCTTCATTGATATGCCGGAGCCGACGTGCGGTGGGCGGCGACGGGCGCCGCGGGAAAACGCCGGGATGGCCGCGGCGGTGCGGGCGCTCGTCCTCAGACGCCGCCCGTCCCGCCTGCCGTGGATTTTCCAAGTTTACCATGCACGCGCCCGGCGGCGCCGGCTCAGCCGGCCGACGGTCTCACTCGGCCTGGCGGCGCAGGAACGCCGGCACGTCGAGCGGGGACACCGGCTCGAACTCCGCGCCCGGCGCCGAGGATTCGTCCGACCCCCGGCGGCGGCACGGCACGGCGGCAGCCGGCAGGTCGAGCACCGGCGCGGCGCGAAACGGTCATCCGCGCCACCGCCGCCGGACGCGGCCACCCGTTCGGCGGCTTCCTGCTTCCAGGCGGAGTAGGACTGCAGATCCACCGGGGTCGGCGGTGGCGCCGCCCCAGCGCGCGATTGGCGGGCCGGTCGAAGCCGGTCGCGATCACGGTGATCTTCACCTTGCCCGTCCATCTTCGGGTCGACGACGGCGCCGAAGATGATGTTGGCATCCTCGTGGGCCGCCTCCTGGATGATGGCCGAGGCCTCGCTGACTTCGACCAGCGACAGGTCCGGACCGCCGGTGACGTTGATGATCACGCCGCGCGCGCCGCTGACCGAGGCGTCCTCGAGCAGCGGGCTCGAGATCGCCGGCGTTGGCGGCGCTCCATGGCGCGGCCCTCGCCCTCCGCGATGCCGGTGCCCATGATCGCCAGGCCCATGCCGGACATGATCGTCTTGACGTCGGCGAAGTCGAGGTTGATCAGCCCGGGCACCAGGATCAGGTCCGAGATGCCCTGAATCGCCTGCCGCAGCACGTCGTCGGCGCTGCTGAACGCCTCGTTGAGCGACGTCGTGCGGGCGATGGTCGCCAGCAGCCGCTCGTTGGGATGGTGATGACGGTATCGACGCAGTCGCGCAGCTCCTCGAGGCCGCGCTCGGCCTGGAGCAGCCGCTTGCGCCCCTCGAACTTGAACGGCTTGGTGACGACGGCGATCGTCAGCGCGCCGAGCTCGCTGGCCAGGCTGGCGATGACCGGCGCGGCGCCGGTGCCGGTGCCGCCGCCGAGGCCGGTGGTGACGAACACCATGTCGGCGCCGTCGAGCGCCTCGATCAGCTTGTCGGTGTCCTCGAGCGCCGCCTGCCGCCCGACGTTCGGATCGGCGCCGGCGCCGAGCCCCTTGGTCAGCTTCGCGCCGATCTGCAGCTTGATGCGGCGCGCCGTTGAGCTGCAGCGCCTGCAGGTCGGTGTTGGCGACGATGAACTCGACGCCGTCGAGGCCGGCGGCGACCATGCGGTTGACGGCGTTGCTGCCGCCGCCGCCGACGCCGATGACCTTGATTCGCGCGCCGGATCGCATCTCTTCATCCAGTCGTCAGGCGCAGCGGTTCGTCCGCGCCGGCCATCGTCGCCGCCATTGTGCCATATCGTCCATCAGCCATGTGTCCCTCCTGCCCTCAGCTCAGAGCGTCGTCCGTGCCGATGCTCAGAAAAATTCCTTGAACAGCGTCCGCAGCCGCCCCGCGACCCGCCCGAACGCGCCGGCCCCGAACGTTCGCCGCTCCGGTTCGCCGACATGATTGCGATGCGCATACATCACCAGGCCGACGCGGTCGCGAACGCCGGGCTGTTGACGTGATCGGCGAGGCCGCCGACGCCGGCCGGGCGTGCCGCGCCGGATCGGCAGATCGAAAATCTGCTCGGCAATCTCCGCCATGCCTTCGAGCATCGCGCCGCCGCCGGTGAGCACGATGCCGGAGTTCAGCGACTTCTCGAAGCCCGGCTCGCCGGATCTCGTCCCACAGCAGGTGGAAGACCTCCTCGGCGCGCGGCTGGAGGATCTCCGACAGAATCCGCCGCGCCATCACCCGCGGCTTGCGGCCGCCGACGCTCGCCACCTCCATGGTCTCGTCCTCGTCGACCATCGCCGACAGCGCGCAGCCGCACTCGCCGCTTGATCTTCTCGGCGTCCGGGATCGGCGTCCGCAGGCCGACGGCGATGTCGTTGGTGAAGTGGTCGCCGCCGACCGCGATCGACGCCGGTGTGCCACAGGCTGCCGCGCTCGAAGATGGCGAAGTCGGTCGTGCCGCCGCCGATGTCGACGAGCGCGACGCCGAGCTCCTTTTCGTCCTGCGGTCAGCACCGACTCGCTCGCCGCCAGCTGCTCGAGCACGGTCTCGGCGACGGCGACGCCGGCGCGGTTGACGCAGGCGACGATGTTCTGCGTCGAGCGAGGCGCTGCCGGTGACGATGTGGACGTTGACCTCGAGCCGCGCGCCGGTCATGCCGACCGGCGCGCCGATGCCGTCCTGCTCGTCGACGACGAAGTCCTGCGGCAGCACGTGGAGGATCTCGCGGCCGCTCGGCAGCGCCACCGCCTTGGCCGCGTCGATCGCGCGGCGGACGTCCTCGCGGGTGATCTCGCGGTTCTTGCCGGCCACCGCGACCACGCCGCGGCTGTTGAACGCCTTGACGTGCGCGCCCGACAGCCCGAGGTGGACCGAGTCGATCTCGACCCCGGCCGTCAGCTCGGCCTCGTCGATCGCCTTCTTGATCGACTCGACCGCCGCCTCGAGATTGACGACCACCCCGCGGCGGATGCCCTTCGAATCCGCCAGGCCGATGCCGATGATGTCGAGCCCGCCGTCGTCGGTCATCTCGCCGACGATCGGCGGTGACCTTCGACGTGCCGACGTCCAGCCCGACCAGGTATCGTTCCTTACGTGCCACCAGTCTCCTCTCTGTCACGGAACTGCCGGTCCGCACCGCCAGACGCGCGCCGCCCGATCATCCCTACCGCCGCGCCGTCGGCCGGCGCTTCTCCGCCTCGGCGCCACCGGGACGCACATAGACGCGGTCGTCGAACCGCAGGTCGACGTAGTCGATCTCGGTCGACCCGCTCGCGCAGCGTCGGCGCGAGTCGAGATAGGACTGGAGGCGCTCGCACGAAGCGGTCCTCGCCGAGATGCAGCTGCGCGCTGTCGCCGTCGAGCATCACGACCGCGTCGTGCGAGGTCGGCGACGTCGAT
This sequence comes from uncultured Acidobacteriota bacterium, assembly GCA_963750475.1. Lineage (GTDB taxonomy): Bacteria > Acidobacteriota > Vicinamibacteria > Vicinamibacterales > 2-12-FULL-66-21 > JALZOC01. Next base: position 1,341,538 of record CAVVQQ010000002.1, on the reverse strand, counting down.
CTGCGACAGCCGCCGGGCCAGTTCCTGCGGCTCGCCGAGCGCGTCGATGACCCGGCCGGCGAGCGCCGCCCGCCGCTCGTCGAGCGCCGGGCCTGCCGCCGGGCGCCGCGGACCAGGCCGTCGACGATCGGCAGATCGAACTCGCGATACTGCGGACCGAACTCGTCGATGACGACGCCCTGGCGGTCGACCAGATAGAGCTGGCTGCCGAGCCGCGACAGCCCCATCGGCAGCCGCTCGCGGACGAAGACGTCGATCCGCGACGGCAGGACGCGGCGCAGCGCCGCGTCCGCGATCCACGGCGACTTCAGCAGCCGGCGCCGATAGGCCTCGAGATCCGCCGTCAGGATGCTCGTCCCGCGCAGCCCTTCGACCAGCGCCTGGACCTCGCCGGCCGACAGCCGGGCGTTGCCGCGCACCGAGATCTCGCGCACCTTGAGCGTCGCGGCGCTGACGACGAGATCGAAGGCGCGGTAGCCGGCATAGACGACCAGCGCGGTCGAGACGACGACGCGGATGACCCGCCACGACCACCATGCCGCGCCGCGTCTTCTTCCGTCCGGGCTTCGCGCTCGGCCGGCGGAAGTTCTTCTCGGCGCGCGCCTTGACGCTCACGGCCGCCCCCCGGCGCGGACCGCGGCATCCCCGAGCGCGGCGAGAATGCGGTCCGCCGATGCCGCCAATCGATCCCGCCCCCAGCGTCACGATCAGGTCGCCGCGCCGCGCCAGCTCGGCGACGGCGGCGGGCAGATCGTCGAGGGCCTTGACGACGTGGACCGGGACCGGCGACGCGGCGCGGACGGCGTCGGCCAGCGCCTCGACGGTCACGCCCGGGATCGCCGCCTCCCCGGCGGCATAGATGTCGGTCAGCACCACTTCGTCGGCGGCGCCGAGCGCCGCACCGAACTCCTGCATCAGCAGCCGCGTCCGCGAATAGCGGTGCGGCTGGAAGACGACGACGACGCGGCGGTCGATGCCGGCGCGGGCGGCGGCGATGACCGCGGCAATCTCGGTCGGGTGGTGGCCGTAGTCGTCGACGACCAGCACCCCGTGCGCCTCGCCGCGCATCTGGAAGCGCCGTTCGGCGCCCCTGGAACTCCTCGAGCGCCGCCGCGATGCGCGGGAACTCGACGCCGGCTTCGAGCGCCACCGCCACCGCGCCGAGCGCGTTCAGCAGGTTGTGCCGGCCCGGCACGCGCAGCCGCAGCCGGCCGAGCGCGACGGCCTGCTCGCCGGCGGCGCTGCCGCACTTCGCAGCGTCGAGCCGAAGGCCTCGAGCGCGCATCGCCGCCGCCGACGATGTCGGCCGCCCGATCGTCGAGCGCGTAGGTGATCACGCGGCGCGTCATCCTCGGCAGCAGCTCGCGGACCGCGGTCGTCGTCCGCGCAGGCGACCACCGCGCCGTAGAACGGCACCTTGTTGGCGAAGTCGACGAACGCCTGCTGGAGGGTCGCCCAGTCGCCGTAGTTCTCCATGTGCTCGTGGTCGATGTTGGTGATCGACCGCAATCGACGGGGACAGCTTCAGGAACGACCGATCGCTCTCGTCCGCCTCGACGACCATGAACTCGCCCCGGCCGAGCCGGGCGTTGCTGCCGAAGGCGCTCAGCCGGCCGCCGATCACCGCGGTCGGATCCAGCCCGGCCCGCTCGAAGCACCAGCGCAATCATCGACGTCGTCGTCGTCTTGCCGTGCGCGCCCGCCACCGCGATGCCGTAGCGCAGCCGCATCAGCTCGGCGAGCATCTCGGCGCGCGGAATCACCGGCACGCCGCGCCGCCGCGCCTCGGCGACCTCCGGGTTGTCGGCGGCGATCGCCGACGAGATGACGACGACGTCGGCCCCGCTCGACGTGGCCGCGGTCGTGGCCGATCGCGCACCGTGACCCCGAGCGCGGCGAGCCGATCGGTGACGTCGGATCGCCGGGCGTCGGATCCGCTGACACCTCGTAGCCGAGGTTGGCGAGCAGCTCGGCGATGCCGCTCATGCCAATCCCGCCGACGCCGACGAAGTGAATCCGGCGCGTCCGGCCAAGCACCGTCAGCCCCGCTCCGCGAGCTGAAACACGCGATCGACAATCACCATCGCGGCATCCGGCCTGGCCAGGCGCCGCGCCGCCAGCGACATCGCCTCGAGCCGGTCCGGGTCGCCGACCAGCGCCGCGATCCGCTCGGCCAGGACCGCCGCCGGTCAGCGTCGCGACTGCTCGAGCACCTCGGCGGCCCCGGCGGCGGCCAGCACCTCGGCGTTGCGCCGCTGGTGGTCGTCGGCCGCGGTCGGCAGCGGAATGAGCATCGACGGCCGGCCGGCGGCGGTCAGTTCGGCCAGCGTCGTCGCCCCGGCGCGGCAGACCACCAGATCGGCAGCGCTCATTTCGCCGGTCCATGTCGAACAGGAACGGCTCGACGCGGGCCGCAATCCCCGCCCGGCTGTAGCCATCGCTGACCAGCTCCAGGTCGCGCTCTCCGGTCTGGTGCGTGATGGCCATCCCGGCAGCGCCGGCTGCCAGCTGCGGCGCCGCCTCCACCATGGCCACGTTGATCGCGTGCGCCCCTGGGAGCCGCCAAAGATCAGAATCCTCGGCGGCCCCGGGGGCCGCGGGCCGGGTGACAGGTGTTCGGACAAGAACTCGGGACGAACCGGGTTGCCTGCGACAAATGCCCTCCTTCCGAAGAACGCCGCCGTCGACTCGAAGGTCACCGCCGCGGCGCTGACCACCCGCGCCAGCAGCCGGTTGGTCAGCCCGGGCACGGCGTTCTGCTCGAGCAGCAGCGTCGGCACGCCCGCGCGAGCGCCGCCGCCAGCACGACCGGTCCCGAGCTGTAGCCGCCGACGCCGATGACGACGTCCGGCGACCGCCGCGCCAGGATCCGCCACGGCATCGATCGCGCTGAGCGGCAGGAGCAGCAGCCCGCGCAGCAGCGAGCGCGCACCGACATGCCCTTGAGTCCGGTGCTGCGCAGCAGTGTCCAGCTCGAATCCCTCCCGCGGCACCACCCGCGCCTCGATCCCCCGGGCGGTCCCGGCAAACGTCACCGTCGCCTGCGGATCGCGCCGCAGCAATCTCCCGGGCCACCGCGATCCCCGGGTAGAGATGACCGCCCGTGCCGCCACCGGCGATCACGATGCGCAGCGGCCTCATGCATCCGGCGCCGTCATGGTGGCGGTGACGACGTGCGGGGACGAGGCGTGCTGCGAGACGTTCAGCAGAACCCCCATGCCGATCAGATTGATGAGCAGCGACGAGCCGCCGGAGCTGACGAACGGCAGCGGAATGCCCTTCGGTCGGCACCAGGCCGAGAACCACGCTGATGTTGAAGAACGCCTGGAAGGCGACCATCGTCGTCAGCCCGATCGCCAGGAAGGCGCCGAACCGGTCCGGCGCCCGCATCGCCGTCCGCAGGCCGCGCCAGGTGATCACGCAGAAGCAGGCGAGCACGACCGTCGCGCCGATCAGCCCGAGCTCCTCGGCAATCACCGAGTAGATGAAATCGTTGTGCGGCTCGGGCAGGAAGAACAGCTTCTGCACGCCGTCCATCAGGCCGCGGCCGAACACCCCGCCGGTGCCGACCGCGATCATCGACTGGATCATCTGGTAGCCGTCGCCGAGCGGATCGGCCCAGGGATTGAGGAAGGACAGCATCCGGCGCCGGCGGTACGGCGAGGTCATCACCAGCAGGTAGAACGCCGGCACTCCGGCCAGGAACAACGCGACGATGTAGCGTGTAGCTGAGCCCGGCCGCGAACACCATGACCGCGGCGATCATCACCACCGACACCGCGGTGCCCAGATCCGGCTCGGCGAGGATCAGCGCGACCAGCGCGGCCGACGACGATGCCGATCGGCAGCAGCGAGTAACCGAGTCTCGTCGATGCGATCCATCCGCCGTTCGAGCAGCGCCGCGATGAAGAAGATGACGACAATCTTCGCCAGCTCCGAGGGCTGGATGCCGAGCGGACCGATGCCGAGCCAGCGGCTGGCGCCGTTCACGGGCTGGCCGAACAGCACCGCCACCAGGGCGACGCCGACGATCCCGACGCACCGTCCAGATGAACGCCGGCTGGCGATAGTTGCGGTAGTCGATGCGCATGACGATCGGGACGAGCAGCAGTCCGAGCAGCGCCCACGTCCCCTGCTTGAACAGATAAAGGTAGGGATCGTGGTTCTGCTCCATGCGCCATCACCGCCGAGGCGCTGTAGACCATGACGACGCTGGTGCAGACGAGCAGCAGCGTCGCGGTGAACAGCAGCCGTTGTCAGATTTGAGTTTTCGCGCCATGTCTCACCTAAAGGTCCAGCCCCGTCGATCCGACATACCATCCTGTGCGGCAGAAAATGCCGCCACCGCCGCGGCTGCACGAAATTGCACCGCGGGTTCGCACCCGACCCGCCGCCCGACGCGGCGGGCGGTCACCATCGCCGTGAGCAGTCAGCAGTCATCAGCCAGCCAGGGGCCGAGACACCACCCTCGCAGACCGGGGCAGCCTGCGTTCCCAGCGGACGGTTCTTCACCGCACCAGCCGGACTGATGACTGCTCACTGCTCACGCGTGACGTTCCACTCCTCCTGCAATCGCCGCACGCTTCCTGTTTGAAGACCCGGCCGCGCTCGGCGTAGTCGCGGAACATGTCGAAGCTCGCGCAGGCCGGCGCCAGCACCACCACGCTGCCCGGGCGCGGCCGACGCGAACGCGGTCCGCACCGCGCTCGACCATGTCGAGCGGCGTCGCGCACCGCCACCGCGGCCCCGAGCGCGTCGCGAATCAGCGGCCGCGCCTCGCCGATCGCCACCACCGCGCCGTGCCGCGCCCGCAGCGGCTCGAGCAGCTCGCCGAGGTCGCCGCCCTTGAAGCGGCCGCCGATGAATCACCACCAGCCCGTCGTCGAAGCTCTCGATCGCGCGCCGCGCCGCCTCGACGTTGGTCGCCTTCGAATCGTTGACGAACCGGACGCCGCCGACCTCGCCGACCGGCTCGAGCGCGTGCTCCAGGCCGGTGAAGCCTTCGACCGCGCGGGTCATCGCCTCGGCGTCGACCCCGGCGAGCGCACGCGACCGCCGCCGCCGCCATCACGTCGGCGACCAGGTGCGCGCCCGAGCAGCTGGATCGCCGCCAGCGGCACCAGCGGCTGGTCGACCGGCCGGCGGCGCGGCGGACGATCGCGCCGCCCTCGATCACCACGCCGTCGGCGATGCGCCTCGGTCAGCGAGAACAGCAGACCTGCCGGCGCCCGCGCGATCGCGGGCCAGCGCCAGCGCCGCCGGGTCGTCGGCGTTCAGCACCGCCCAGTCGTCCGGCCGCTGGTTGCTCGAAGATCCGCGCCTTGGCGGCGGCGTATTCCTCGACGTCGGCATGGCGGTCGAGATGATCCGGCGAGAAGTTGAGCAGCACGGCAATCCACGGCCCGAACGTGTCGGTCGCTCTCGAGCTGAAAGCTGCTCGCCTCGATGACGTGGATCGTGTCCTCGGTCGAGTCGTCGACCTGCGCGCTGAGCGCGACGCCGATGTTGCCGCCGACCAGCACCCGGCAGCCGCGCCGCTTCGAGCATCCGGCCCGACCAGCGTCGGTGGTCGTCGACTTCCCCTTGGTGCCGGTGATCGCGACGACCCGGCCGCGCAGCCACCGCGAGGCCAGCTCCAGCTCGCCGACGACTCGGCACCCCGGCCGGCGCGCGCCGCCTCGAGCGCCGGCTGCCGCGGCGGCACGCCCGGGCTCAGCGACGATCAGATCGGCGCCGCGCAGCGTCGCCTCGCGATGCTCCGCCGAGCTCCAGCGTCGACGCCGGCGTCGCGCAGCCGTGCGTCGTCGGCGATCGCGGCGCGCACGTCGGTCAGCGTGACCGGCGCGCCGCGCCGGACCAGCAGCTCCGCGGCGGCGACACCGCTGCGCGCCGCGCCGACGACGGTGACCCGCTTGCCGCGACGGTGAAGCGCTCGGCGCTTTGGTCATCGCAGCTTCAGCGTCGTCAGGCTGAACAGCGCGAAGATGATCGCCGACGATCACGAAGCGCGTGATCACCTTCGGCTCGCTCCAGCCGATCAGCTCGAAGTGATGGTGCAGCGGCGCCATCTTGAACACCCGCTGGCCGGTCAGCTTGAACGACGCGACCTGGATGATCACCGACAGCGCCTCCATGCACGAAGACGCCGCCGACGATCGACCAGCAGCAGCTCCTGCTTGATCAGCAGCGCGACGGTGCCGAGCGCGCCGCCGAGCGCCGAGCGAGCCGACGTCGCCCATGAAGATTTCGGCCGGATAGCGAGTTGTACCAGAGGAAGCCGAGGCTGGCGCCGACCAGCGCGCCGCAGAAGATCGTCAGCTCCGCGGCCTCGGCGGAGTCGAGCTGACCAGCTGCAGATAGTTCGGCGAACACGCGCGTGGGTCGAGACGATAGGCCAGCGCGGTGAAGGCCGCGGCGGCGACCGCGAAGACGCTGATCGCCAGGCCGTCGAGGCCGTCGGTCAGGTTGACCGCGTTGGTCGAGCCGACCAGCACGAACGACGGCGAACGGCAGCGTAGAACCAGCCGAGATCGGGGATCAGCGCGCTTGAAGAACGGAAAGATCAGGCGCGTGTTGTAGAGGTCGTTGCTGCGCCGAGCACGAGCAGCGCGACGCCGACGCGCGATCGCCGACCACCGACCTGCCAGCCCATCTTGTAGCGCGGCCGCAGGCCGTGATGCGATGCGCCGGACGATCTTCAGGTAGTCGTCGGCGAAGCCGATCGCGCCGAACGCCGCCGTCGACGAGCACCGCGATCCAGACGAACGGCGTTCGTCAGGTCGGCCCACAGCAGCGTCGGCACCAGCACCGACGGTCAGGATCAGCAGCCCGCCCATCGTCGGCGTGCCGGCCTTGGTCCGGTGCGTCGCCGGGCCTTCCTGGCGGATCGACCTGGCCGATCTGGAACTCGCGCAGCTTGCGGATCATCCAGCGGGCCGAGCGAACAGGCCGATGGCGAGCGCGCGTCAGGCTGGCCGCGGCGGTGCGGAACGTGATGTAGCGGGTCACGTTCAGGACCGGCGAAGTAGCTGCTGGAGCGGATAGAGGAGGTGGTACAGCATCAGGCGAACTCCGCCTTGCAGGCGGTCGACGACGCAGCTCGGTGCCGATGCCGCGCGAGCCCTTGACCAGCACCAGGTCGCCGGGCCGGACGCGTCGCCGCGACCGACGTCGGCGGCGTCCGTCGCTCGTCGGCGACATGCATGACGCACCGCCGCCGGCATGCCGGCGCGCGACGGCGGCATCGGCCATCGCCGCGCGCCGGCTCGCCGCCGACCGTGATCGAGCCAGTTCGAGCCCGGCCGCGGCGGCGGCGCGCGCCGCACTGCTCGTGCAGGCCGTCGGCGTGGCCGCCGAGCTCGAGCATCTCGCCGAGCACCGCGACCTTGCGCGCGCTGCCGGTCGCGGCGCCAATCGTCGTCGAGCGCGCCGCGTCAGCGCCGCCGGGCTCGAGTTGTAGGAGTCGTCGATGAGCGTGACGCCGCCGGGCAGCCGCAGGAGCTCGCCGCGGTGCGGCGCCGGCGCGCAGCGTCGGCCGCCGCACCGGCACGATGTCGTCGAGCGGCACGCCGAGCTCGACCGCGACGGCCGTCGCCGCGAGCACGTTGGCCAGGTTGCCCATGCCGAGCAGCGGCGTGTCGCAGATCGACGCGCGCCGACCGGCGTGCGTCACCCGCGCCGCGCATGCCCGTCGAGCCCCAGCGTCGTCACCGACGCGCGCCCGGACGTCGGCCGGCGCGTCGATGCCGAAGGTCACGATCCGGCCGGCGAACGCGCCGCGCCGGGCGGCATGATCCGCGCGTCGTCGGCGTTGGCGACGAGGCACGTCGGCGCGGGCCGGCGCCCTCGAGGATCTCCCCCTTGGCGTCGGCGATCGCGTCGGCCGACGCGAAGAAGCCGAGGTGCGCGTCGCCGACGTTGGTCCACACCCGCACGTCCGGTTCGGCGATGCCGACCAGCGTGCGGATCTCGCCGGCGTGGTTCATGCCGAGCTCGACCACCGCGACCTCCGGCGCCGGCGCGCAGCTCGAGCAGCGAGAGCGGCAGGCCGATGTGGTTGTTCAGATTGCCCTTGTTCCGGATACGACCCGATAGCCGTGCCTCGAGAAACGCCGGCGGTCGACTTCCTTGGTCGTCGTCTTGCCGGCGCTGCCGGTGATCGCGACGACCGTCGCACCCGACGCGGCGCCGCACCTCGCGCGCCAGGTCCTGCAGCGCCCGCGTCGTGTCGGCGACCCGAATCACGACGGTGCGGCTCGCCGCCACCGGCGCCGCGCCGGTCGCCGCCGCCTCGACCAGCGCTCCCGCGGCGCCGCGCGCCGAGCGCTTCGGCGACGAAGCGGTGGCCGTCGAACCGCTCGCCGCGAATCGCCACGAAGAAATCGCCCGCCGCTGACGGTCCGCGAGTCGATCGAGACGCCGCCCAGCTCGCGTCCCGCGTCGCGCTGCCCTGCAGCAGCGCGCCGCCGGTCGCCGCCGCGACCTCGCCGGCGTCAGGTCGGACCGTCGGCCACGCCCTACGACACCCTGCGAGCGCGAGCGCGGCGCCGGGCGAGCGCTCGCCCGCGCCACCTCGACGTCGTCGAACGGCAGCATCCGCTCGCCGATCGACCTGGTACTTCTCGTGTCCCTTGCCGGCGATCAGCACCAGGTCGCCGGGCCGGGCGTCGCGCACCGCGCGCTCGATGGCGGCCTTGCGATCGACGATCGCCAGGCAGGGCGTCGACTTCGGCAGCGCGCTGGCCGCGTGGGCGGCAGGCGATCGGCCGGGACGACGATGCCGCGCTTGATCTCCTCGATGATCCGCGTCGGGATCCTCGGAGCGCGGGTTGTCGGAGGTGACGATGACGAGGTCGCTGAGACGCGCCGCGACAGCGCCCATCAGCGGCCGCTTCGTGCGGTCGCGATCGCCGCCGCAGCCGAACACCGTGATCACTCGGCCGGCGGCCAGCGGCCGCGCCGTCTCGAGCAGGTTCTTCAGGGCGTCGTCGGTGTGCGCGTAGTCGACCACCACCCGGACGTCGTCGGCCGGCTCGGAGACCAGCTGGAAGCGCCCGGGCACGGCGTCGAGCCGCGGCGATGCCCGCTTCGATGGCGCCGAACGGCAGACGTCGAGCGCCACCGCGGTCGGCGACCGCGGCGAGGATGTTGTAGACGTTCGGCCGGCCGACCAGCGGCGAGCGCAGGCGCAGGCGTGCCGCGGCGGCGTCCGCACCTCGAAGGCGAGGCCGTCGAGCGAGAACGACAACGGACCGGGCCGGACGTCGGCGGCGGCGTCGATCGCGTAGGTGACCGGCCGCCGGCGTCGCGGCCGCGAAGTCGGCGCCGCGGCGGTCGTCGAGGTTGGTGATGCCGGACGCCGCCGGCCGGCAGCAGCTCGAACAGCCGCCGCTTGGCGGCGAAGTACTCCTCCATGTCGCCGTGGAAGTCGAGATGGTCGCGGGTCAGGTTGGTGAAGATGGCGGCGGCGAAGTGCAGGTGGTCGGCGCGCCGCAGGGCCAGGGCGTGGGAGGACACTTCCATCGACGCAGGCGCCGCACCCCTCGCTCGACCATGTCCCGCAGCAGCCGCTGCAGCTCGGGCGCTTCCGGCGTGGTGCGGGCGGCCTCGACTTCGCGGCTCGCCGATCCGGTGGCCGACCGTGCCGATCCGGCCGCAGCGAGCACCCGGCGGCCTCGAAGATCGCCGCCAGCAGGTAGGCGGTGGTCGTCTTGCCGTTGGTGCCGGTGATGCCGACGAGCGTCAGCGCTTCGCTCGGATCGGCCGGCAGAACGCGGCGGCGAGCGCCGCCAGCGCCAGGCGGGCGTCGGTCACGTCGATCCACGGGGCGTCGAGATCCGCGGGCCGCGGGCCGTCGGAGACAACCGCGATCGCGCCGCGGCCGGCGGCGTCGCGGGCGAACGCGCCGCCGTCGGCGTGCGCCCCGCGCAGGGCGACGAACACCGACGCCGGGCAGGACCTCCCGCGAGTCGTAGGTCACCCCGGTGACCTCGGCGGCGCGCCGCCGGGCCGGCCGGCGGCGCTCCGGCGACGAGCCCGGGCTCGAGCTCGGCGAGCTCCCGGAGCAGGTCGGCCGAGCGTCACTGCGGCTGCCTCCGGCCGCGGTCGGCACCGGCTGCCGCCGCAGCGCCAGCACGCAGACGTCGTCCGCGGTCGAGCGGCGTGCCCGCGGCCGGCGACTGCTCGGCGACGAAGCCGTTGCCGGTCATGCGTGCGGTCAGTCCCGCGCCGGGTCAGCACGCGCAGCGCCTCGCGGGCGCTGAGCCCGCGGAGATCCGGCATCCGTCGCCATCGGGCTGAGCGTCGATCGGCCGCGACCGGGACGGCGCGCACCTGGTGCGGCGCCGCCGCCTCCGGGTTCGAGTCGTGCTGCGCCACCAGCACCGGCGGCGGCGGGTTGATGGTCGGGCCGACGCCGAGGTGGCGCAGCGTCGCCTCGGCGATGCGCTTGAAGATCGGCGCCGCGACACCGTCGCCGCCGTAGTAGCCCTTGGCGTGCGGCGAGTCGATGACGACGATATCGTCGACCGCCGGGTTGCGCGACGGCACGAACCCGACGAACGAGGCGTTGTAGTCGACCTTCGAGTAGCGGCCGTTGACCAGCTTGGACGCGGTGCCGGTCTTGCCGGCGACGGTGTAGCCGGCGATGGTCGCGAACCGCTTGCCCGTGCCGCGCTCGACCACCTGCTTCCATGATCGTCGGTCAGCTCGGCGGCGGTGTCGGGCGTAGATCGTCCGGCGCAGCACCTTGTGCGGCGACCTCGTCGCGGCGGCCGTCGCGTGATGACGGCGCGCACGACGCGCGGCTCGATGAGCTCGCCGCCGTTGGCGACCGAGCTGACCGCGGTGGCCATCTGCAGCGGCGTGACGCCGACCTGATAGCCCATCGAGACCGAGGCCAGCGCGCTGGCGTCGAGGCGCGACGGATTCCAGACGATGCCGGGGCTCTCGCCGCGGAAGTCGGGCGCCAGCGCCTGGCCGAAGCCGAACCGGCTGACGTAGCGGCCGAGCCGCTCCGGCCCGAGGCGCATGCCGACCTTGATCGCGCCGACGTTGCTCGACTTGACGATGACGTCGGTGAACGACAGCAGGCCGTAGCGGATGCGTGTCGCGAATCGACCCGCGCTGCCGAACGTGATCGAGCCGGGGCTGCAGTCGATCAGGTCGGTCGGGCTTGATCACGCCCTTCCTCGAGCGCCGCCGAGGCGGTGACCATCTTGAAGGTCGAGCCGGGCTCGTAGAGTGTCCTGGACCGCGCGGTTGCGGCGCGCCGTCGTCGTCGGACGCGGCCGAAGTCGTTGGGGTTGAAGGTCGGCTAGTTCGCCAGCGCCAGGATCTCGCCGGTGCTGCGGATCCATGATGACGGCGGTGCCGCCGGCGGCGCGGTTCTCCTCGACGCCGAGCGCGCAGCTCGCGCTCGGCGACGTACTGCAGGTACTGGTCGATCGTCAGCTCGAGGGTCGCGCCGGCGGTCGGCCGGCCGCTCGATCGCGCTGTCGACATCGCTGCTGGCGCGCGTCGGTCTGGACCAGCATCTTGCCCTTCGCTGCCGCGGATCTGCTGGTCGTAGGTCGACTCGAGGCCGCCCAGCCCGACGTTGTCGAGGCCGACGTAGCCGAGCACGTGCGCGGCCAGCTCCTTCTTCGGGTAGTAGCGGCGGCTCTCCTTGAAGAACGCGATGCCCTTCAGGCTCGAGCGCGCGGACGCGCTGGCTCCTCGTCGGGCGACACCTGGCGCGGCGAGGATAGGCGAACTGCCCGCTTGCCGCGGAGCCGCTCGGCCATCGTCTGGCGCTGCGGCGCGCGTCGCAGCTCGTCGAGCGCGCCGCAGACCAGCCGCGGCGACCGCGATCGGGATCCTCGATCTCGGACGGGATCGGCGAAGATCGTATCGGCGTCGACGCTGTAGGCGAGGACGTGGCCGTTGCGGTCGACGATCTCGCCGCGCTTGGCCGGCGCTGTGATCGGTCCGCAGCTGCTGCCGGTCGGCGCGCGTCATCATCGTCGGCGTGCTGGACGACCTGGAGGTAGACCAGGCGCGCTTCGATGCCGACGGTCCAGCAGGCGAAGAAGGCGGCGCAGACGAACAGCCGCCGCCGCAGCGTCACGCGCCACGTCGGGCGCCGCCGCCGGCTCGCGGCGCGCGACGCGCTGCACCGGCCCCTGCCAGGGAAGCGTCGAACATGCCGTTACCGTGGTCGTCCGCCATCCAGTCCCTCCTGCCGCGCCTCGACGGGCCTAGCGCGCCGCGACGATCGATTTGCCGGGCGGCGCCGAGGGCGTCACCCGCTCGATCACGATGGCCTGGTCGCGCGGCGGCGCGACCAGGTGCAGCTCTCGCGTGGCCAGCCGCTCGATGCGCCCCGGCGAGCGCAGCGTCTCGATCTCGAGCCGCAGGTGGCGGTTGACCTCCTCCTCGCGCCGCCCGCTGCTGCTGCATCTTCTCGATCCGGTAGCCGTGCTGCAGCAGCTCGAAGTGCTGCCACGCCGAGAACAGCATCACGACCACCAGGAAGCCGCCGATGCAGAGCGAGCGCCACAGCTGCGCGCTGCCGCGCGTCGTCGACTTCACGGACGATCGGGTTGTTGCGGACGTCCTTCTTGATGGCGTACTCGAAGTCGATCGCGCTCATGCGAGCCTCTCGATCGCGCGGAGCTTGGCGCTGCGCGCCCGCGGGTTGCGGGCCAGTTCCTCGGCCGCCGGGAATCAGCGGTTTGCTGGTCAGCACCCGGAGCGCCTCGCCGCCGGCGGCGAGCGCCCGGAACGTGTGCTTGACGATGCGGTCCTCGAGCGAGTGAAACGTGATGACGGCGAGCCGGGCGCCCGCGGCCAGCCGGCCGGTCGCCGCGACCAGAAAAGCGTCCAGCCCCTCGAGCTCGCGGTTGACCCAGATCCGCAGCGCCTGAAACGTCCGCGTCGCCGGATCGATCCGCTGGTAGCCGCGGCGCGGGATGGCGCGCCGCACGATCTGCGCGAGCTGGCCGGTCGTCGCGATCGGCGCCAGCCGCCGCGCCTCGACGACGCCGCGCGCGATCCGCCGCGAGAAGCGCTCTTCGCCGAACTGAAAGATCACGTTGGCCAGCGCTTCCTCGTCGACTGACCGCGAGCAGGTCGGCGACCGTCGGCCCGGCCGTCTGATCCATCCGCATGTCGAGCGGCTCGTCGCGGCGGAAGCTGAACCCGCGGCCCTCGCTGTCGAACTGCATCGAGGAAACGCCGAGATCGGCCAGCACGCCGCCGACGATCGCCTCACTCCGCGCGTCGAGCACCTGTCCGAGCTCGCGGTAGTCGGCGTGAACGAGCTCCACCCGCGGTCCCCGATTCGGCCAGCGCCGCCGCGGCGAGGCGAAGCGCGGTCGGGTCCCGATCGAGGCCCAGCAGGCGGGTGGCGCCCGCCTCGAGCAGCGCCCGCGCATGCCCGCCCAGTCCCACCGTGCAGTCGACGAACAGCCCGCCGCGCGACGGCTCCAGCAGCTCGACGGTCTCGGCGACCATCACGGGCTCGTGAATCGGCTCGGCGGCGTCCATTTCAGATTCCGAAGCCCGACAAGGTGTTCGCGTCGTCGTCCGTAAAGGGATCGCGCTGGAGCTTGGCGAGGAACCGCTCGTGGTTCCAGACCTCGAGATGGTCGTACTGGCCGAACACGTCCACCTCGCCGGCCATCCCGGCCGAGTCGCGGAGCCGCGGATGCACCAGGACGCGCCCCTGGTTGTCGAACTCGGCAACCTTGCCGTAGTAGTTGACCCGGTCGAAAAACCGCTGCCGCGCCGGGTGCGTCGACGGCACCGCGGCGAGCTTTTCCTCGAGCGCCAGCCAGACCGGCATCGGGTAGATGCGGACGGACTCCCCCGTCAGGCTCGTCACGAACAGCTCGGCTCCGTGCTGCTCCTCGATCAGGGCCAGGAAGGCGTTCGGAATCTTGAGCCGCCCTTCGTCGTCGATTTTTGCGGCCTGGTTGCCTCGGAGCACGGCTCTTGACTCCACTTTGCTCCATTATTTTCCACCGCGATAGTAGAGAAGGGGCTGTTGGATGTCAACGCAAATCCATGAGAGCGTGGCGGTTACGCTTTATTTTCGCTACCGCTTTTAGCTCAGCAGAGTAGGTAGGGTAACTGACCAATGAGCCGGGGCGAGAAGAGCGCCCTGCAGCCCCTGCGGAACACCCTCCAGGGTGCGTGCTACGATCCACGATTTGCCCGGTGGCGGCGGGCTGTGGCTCAGGGTTCCCGCTGGCGCCAAACCCCGGCGGGACGGCGTGGTAAGGTGCGACGGAAATGACGGTGCGGACAGTCCTCGTCTGCGAGGCCCAGGTACCCTTCGTCCACGGCGGGGCCGAGGTGCACGTGCGTCGAGCTCGTCAGGGAGCTGCGCACCCGGGGGTTCGCTGCGGAGCTGGTCAGCGTTCCGTTCAAGTGGTACCCGAAGGAAGAGATCCTCCCCCACGCCGCGGCGTGGCGGCTGCTCGACCTCAGCGAAGCAACGGCCGGCCGATGGACCTGCTGATCGCCTCGAAATTCCCCACCTATTTCGCCCGGCACCCCAACAAGGTGGCGTGGCTGATTCACCAGTACCGTGCCGCTTACGAGCTCTGCGGCACCGAATACAGTGATTTCGCCCACACCGAGCTCGATGTCGGCCTCCGCGAGCGCCTGATGCAGCTCGACACCGCCTGCTGGCGGAGTGCCGGCGCGCTCTTCGCCAACGCCCGGAACACGGCGAAGCGTCTGGCGAAGTACAACGGCCTCCATGCCGAAGCGCTCTACCACCCGCCGCAGCTCGCCTCGCGTCTCGCGCCCGGCCCTTACGGCGACTACGTCCTGTCGGTCGGCCGCATCGAGTCGGTCAAGCGCGTCGATCTGCATCATCCGGGCGATGGCCCGCGTCGATCCGGGCACTGCGGCTGATTGTCGCCGGCGACGGCACGCAGCGCGGCAACGCCGAGCGCGCCGCACGAGGCGGCCGGCGTCGCCGACCGCGTCACGTTCCTCGGCGGCGTCGGCGACGAGGATCTGCTCGCCCTCTACGCCGGCGCGCTGGCCGTGATCTATCCGCCGTTCGACGAGGACTTCGGCTACGTCACCCTCGAGGCATTCCTGGCCCGCAAGCCGGTCGTGACCTGCACCGACTCGGGCGGCCCGAACGAGTTCGTGGTCGACGGCGTCAACGGCTTCGTCTGCGCCCCGGACGCCGAGGCGCTCGCCGACGCGATCAACCGGCTCGCCGCCGATCGCCGGCGCGCGGCGGCGATGGGAGATGCCGGCCACGACACCGCGAGCGCCATCACCTGGGACGGCGTCATCGAAAAGCTGGTTTCCTGAGCCGCGAGAAGTGCCATAATTGCCACGCGCCGTGAAGCTGATCATCCAGATACCGTGCCTCAACGAGGCGGCGACGCTGCCGGCGACGCTCGCCGATCTGCCGCGGTCGATGCCCGGCATCGACGTCGTCGAAATCCTCATCGTCGACGACGGATCGCGCGACGGCACCGCCGAGGTGGCGCGGGCGCTCGGCGTCCAGCACGTCGTCCGCTTCCGGCGGAACAAGGGGCTCGCGGCGGCGTTCATGGCGGGGATCGATGCCTCGCTCAAGGCCGGCGCCGACTTCATCGTCAATACCGACGCCGACAACCAGTACTCGGCGGCCGACATCCCGAAGCTGCTGGAGCCGCTGCTCAGCGGCGACGCCGACATCGTCATCGGCGACCGCAATATCGCCGAGCTCCGGCACATGTCGTGGCGCAAGCGCCAGCTGCAGCGGCTCGGCAGCTGGGTGGTCCGGCAGGTCTCGAACACCAGCGTCCCCGACACGACGAGCGGCTTCCGCGCCTATACCCGGGAGGCGGCGCTGCGGATGACGATCGTCTCCGAGTTCTCCTACACGCTCGAATCGATCATCCAGGCCGGCAAGAAGCGGATGGCGATCGCCCACGTCGCGGTCGCGACCAACGCCGCGGACCCGCGACTCGCGGCTGTTCGACAGCATCTTTTCGTACATCAAGCGCTCCGCCGCGACGATCGTCCGGATCTACGCGATGTACGAGCCGCTCAAGGTGTTCACCTACCTCGGCCTGGCGGTGCTCGGCGTCGGCTTCGCCATCTCGCTGCGCTTCCTGTTCTATTACTTCACCGAGATCGGATTCGGCGCCCGAGCGCCATCTCCAGTCGCTGATCGCCTCCGCGGTGCTGATGATTGTCGGCTTCCAGGTGATCCTGATCGGCCTGCTCGCGGACGTGATTTCCGGCAACCGCAAGCTGCTCGAGGACCTGCTCTACCGCGTCCGCACGCTGGAGCTTCCCGAGCGGCAGCTCGAGGTCCGTCCCGACGCCGCCGCGGCCGCGAACGGCGGGCCCGCTGATGGCCGAGCCGGCTGAGGTCTCGATCGTCATCCCCGCCTACAACGAGGCCGACGGCATCGCCCAGGTGGTGCGCTCGATCTCGCCGCCGACGCTGCCTGGCACGAGATCATCGTCGTCGACGACGGCTCCGCGGACGCCACCGCCGAGCGGGCGGCCGCCGCCGGCGCGACTGGTCGTGCGCCACCCCTACAACAAGGGCAACGGCGCGGCGGTCAAGAGCGGCATCCGCCGCGCCACCGGCGAGTACGTCCTGATTGTCGATGGCGACGGCCAGCACCGCCGCGCCGACGCGCGGCGGCTGGCCGCCCGGCTCGGCGACTACGACCTCGTCATCGGCGCGCGCTCGACCGCGACGCAGGCCACGGCCGCCCGCAAGGTCGGCAACGCGGCGCTCAACTGGCTCGCCAGCTACCTGACCGGGCGCGACATTCCCGATCTGACCTCGGGCTTCCGCGGCGCCCGCCGCGATCAGCTCCGCGAGTTCATCCACCTTCTCCCCAACGGCTTCTCGACGCCGACCACGACGACGCTGGCGTTCATCAAGGCGGGCTACAACGTCGCCTTCGAACCGGTCGAGGCGCGGCAGCGCACTGGCGTCTCGAAGATCCGGCTGGCGCGCGACGGCGCCAAGTTCCTGCTGATCATCCTGCGATCGTCACGATCTTCAGTCCGCTGCGCGTCTTCCTGCCGATCAGCCTGGCGGCGTTGGCGCTCGGCGCCGGCTACGCCGCCTGGACGATTGCCACCCAGCACCACGTCGCCAACTCCTCGGTGCTCCTGATCATGCTTGCCGTCATCGTGTTTCTGGTCGGCCTGGTGTCGGAACAGATTTCGGCGCTCCGCTTCGAAGGGCGGCGTTAGCCGCGGCGATGGCCATCGATCCCGCGCGGGCGCGACGGCTGATCCTCGGCGCCGCGGCGATCGGCCTGGTCGCTCCGGCTGCTCTTCGGGCTGCTCTACTGGACCGGCAAGCCGCTGACCCACGACGAGCAGGAGTATCTCGCCGCTCGGCGCGCAGCATTGGCGAAGGACGCGGCTTCGCCTACGACGCCGCGCACCAGTCCGGCACCGCGCCGCAGTTCGGGCGGGCGCCCGGCTACCCGCTGCTGCCTGGCGGCGATCGGCGCCGGACCGGACGACGGCGCCACGCCCGTCCGCGTCAAGGTCGCCCAGGCGTTCGTCGGCGCGGCCGGCGTCTGGCTGATCGGCCTGATCGCGCTGCGGCGCGCCGGGCCGGCCGGGGGCGCGGCCGCGGCGGCGCTGGCGGCGGTCTATCCGCCGCTGGTCTGGATGCTGCGCCTACGTCCTCAGCGAGACGGTCTACAGCACCCTGGCGCTCGGCGTCGCGCTGATGCTCGATCGCGCGCTCGACCGGGCCCGCGACGCCGGCCGCGCCACCGCCGGCGGGCCGCTGGCGACCGCCGCCGGAATCACCGCCGGCTGCGCCGCGCTGACCCGGCCGGCGATGCTGTTCTTCCTGCCGCTGGCCGCGCTCTGGCTGTTCCGGCAGCGCCGCGCGCCGCTGGCCGTCCTCCTGATCGTGGCAGCCCTGGCCACCGTCGCCCCGTGGACAATCCGCAACGCCCGCGTCTTCCACCGCTTCGTCCTGATTGCCTCGGAAGGGGGCGTGACGTTCTGGACCGGCAACCATCCGCTGGCGAGCGGAGAAGGCGACATGGCCGCCAACCCCGACATCAAGCGCGCCGAGATCGAATTCCGGCGCGCCCGCCCCGGCCTGACGCCGGAGGAACTGGAGCCCGAGTACTATCGCGCCGCGCTCGGCTACATCGCCGCCCACCCGTGGTGGTGGCTGGGACTGCTCGCCCGGAAGGCCGTCTACACGGTGCGTGCCGATCGGTCCGTCGTATACGCTACACTCGACGAGCGTACTGGGCGGCCTCGCTGGCGTCGTACCTGCTGCTCCTGCCGTGCGCGGCGCTCGGCTGGTGGCGGCAGCGGTCCGGGCGCCGGCCGGACGGCGCTGTTCATGCATGGCGGCTTGCCGCCGTGCTGTACCGGTCTGGTGTTTTTTCCGCAGGAGCGGTTCCGGATTCCGGTGATCGACCCCGCGCTGATCGTCTGCGCCGCTGGCCTGCGCTCGCCACCGCTCGTGATCGCACTGACGAACGTGCTCGTCGTCGTGCCCACCTACAACGAGCGGGACAACCTGCCGCTGCTGGTCCAGGGCGTGCTCGCCCATCCCGGGCTTCCGGATGCTGGTCGTCGACGACGGCTCGCCCGACGGCACCGGCCAGATCGCCGACGCGCTCGCCGCGCGAGTATCCCGGGGCGCCTCGAGGTGATGCACCGCACCGGACGGCGCGGCCTCGGCCGTTCCTACATCGACGGCCTGCGCGCACGCGCTCGCCACGGCCGACGCCGATCTGATCTGCCAGATGGACGCCGACCTCTCGCACAACCCCGACTATCTGCCGGCGCTGGCCGCCGCCGCCGCCGCCGCACGACGTGGTCATCGGCTCGCGCTACCTGAACGGCGTCAGCGTCGTGAACTGGCCGCTCCACCGGATCTTCCTCAGCACGTTCGCGAACAACTACATCCGCGCCGTGACGCGGCTCTCGCCGCGCGACTGCACCAGCGGCTACCGCTGCTGGCGGCGCGAGGCGCTCGCCCGCCTGCCGCTCGACCGCATGGTCTCGGACGGCTACGCGTTCCTGGTCGAGATGCTCTTCGAGGCGACGCGCCAGCGGCTGCCGGATCGGCGAGGTGCCGATCATCTTCGTCGAGCGCAAGCAGGGGCAGTCGAAGGTGTCGATCGCCGGTCCTCCTCGAATCGCTCGTCATCCCGTGGCGGCTGCTGTTCCAGCCGGCGCGGCGCTGAACGCCGATGGCTGAAGTCGTCGTGATGGTGACGACGTCGTATCCGCGGTTTCCGGGGGACAGCGTCGGCACGTTCATGGAGCCGATTGCCGCGGTCGGTGGCGGCGCGCGGCCACGAAGTGCACGTCGTCGCGCCGTGGCATCCGCTGGTCGATCGCGCCGCGCCGAAGAGCGCCGGCGTGCAGCTTTCATTTCTACCGCTACGCGCCGGTCGCGGCGCTGAACGTCTTCGGCTACGCCGCGGCGCTGCGCGCCGACGTCAGCGCTGCGCGGCGCCGCCTACGCCGCCGCGCCGCTGGCGCTCGCCGCGGGATGGCTGGCGGCGCGGCGCGTCGCGCGGCGCTACCGGGCGACGGTCATGCACGGCCACTGGGTGATTCCCGGCGGCGTGACCGCGCGCGCCGGCGGCGCCGCGGCTGCCGCTGGTCGTCAGCCTGCACGGATCCGACGTCTACGTCGCCGAGACGGTCGCGGCCGCGGCGCGTCGCGGCGCGGCTGCGCGTTCCGAGCGCGCCGGCGTCGTCACCGCCTGCAGCGACGACCTCGGCCGCCGCGCGGTCGCGCTCGGCGCCGACGCCGGCATCGCATCGAAGTCGGTGCCCTACGGCGTCGATGCCGGGCGCTTCCGGCCGCGAGCCCGAGCGCCGCGCGGCGATGCGGCGCGAGCTGCGCTCGGCGTCGCGACGACGCGCTGCTGGTGTTCGCGGCCGGACGGCTGGTGCGCAAGAAGGGATTCGAGTACCTGATCGACGCCTGGGCGCGCGTCGAGACGTGCCCGCCTGCGGTGCTGGCGATCGCCGGCGACGGCGACCTGCGCGACGAGCTGCGCGAGCGCGCCGCGCGCGCGCTGGCGTCGCCGACCGCGTCCGATTCCTCGGCAACCTGTCGCAGGACGATGTCGGCGCGCACCTCGCCGCCGCCGACGTCGTCGGTCGTGCCGTCGGTCCGGGACGACAGCGGCAACGTCGACGGGCTGCCGAACGTCGTCCTCGAGGCGCTGGCGTCGGGGCACGCCGGTCGTCGCGACCGCCGCCGGCGGCATCGGCTCGGTGGTCGATCACGAGCGGACCGGGCTGGTCGTGCCGGAGCGGCGACCCGGCCGCCATCGCCGCGGCCGTGCAGCGGCTCGCGGGTGACCCGAGCCGCTGCGGCGCAGCCTCGGCGACGCCGCCCGGCGCATGGTCGAGGCCCGATTCGGCTGGGGCCACGTCGCCGAGCGCTTCGAGGCGGCGTATCGCCGCGGCGCTTGCGCATCACAGGCTGGCGGGCGATAACATTTCGGGTTCCCCGATGACATCCTCTGCAGCGCGCGGAAGCCTGGGCTCAGCGTGTTCTTCCCCGCATACAACGACAGCGGGACGATCGCCAGCCTGGTCATCACGCGCCCTGCAGACCGCGCGCGACGCTGACGCCCGGACTACGAGGTCATCGTCGTCAACGACGGCAGCGCCGACGCGACCGCCGAGATCGCTCGACGAGCTGGCCCGCACCTACCCGCAGGTTCGGGTCGTGCACCATCCGCAGAATCGCGGCTACGGCGGCGCGCTGCGGAGCGGCTTCGCGGCGGCGACGCGCGAGCTGGTCTTCTACACCGACGGCGACGCGCAGTACGATCCCGCGGAGATGACGGTGCTCTGGCAGCGCGTTCGGTCGACGGTGTCGACCTGGTCAACGGCTACAAGATCAGCCGCTCCGACCCGCTGCACCGGATCGTCATCGGGCGGATCTACCACCACACCGTCAAGGCTGCTGTTCGGCCTGAAGGTCCGCGACGTCGACTGCGATTTCCGGCTGATGCGCCGGTCGATCTTCGAGCGCGTCCAGCTCGAAAAGAACAGCGGGGTCATCTGCCTGGAGATGATGAAGAAGATCCAGGACGCCGGCTTCCGCATCGCGGAGGTGCCCGGTGCATCACTACCATCGCGCGCTACGGCAAGTCGCAGTTCTTCAACTTCCGCCGGCTGTTCAAGACCGGCGTCGACGTGCTGAAGCTGTGGTTCGTGCTGGTCGTCCGCCGCGAGCACCTGCGCCACGGCGCCGCCGCGCCGGCCGGCGACCCCCGGAGATCGGCCGTGACCCTGACCGGCGAGGACTACCGCGACTTCTACCGCGGCCGCCGCGTGATGATCACCGGCGGCCTCGGCTTCATCGGCAGCAACCTCGCGCGCCGCCTCGTCGAGTCTCGGCGCCGACGTGCTGCATCGTCGACTCGCTGAATCCGGACTACGGCGGCAACCTGTTCAACATCGACGGCATGCGCCGCCGGTCCGCGTCAACATCGCCGACGTGCGGACGCAGACCACGATGGCCGCGCTGGTCCAGGACCAGGACATCATCTTCAACCTCGCCGGACAGGTCAGCCACATCGACAGCATGCGCGATCCGCATACCGATCTCGACATCAACTGCCGCGCGCAGCTGTCGATGCTCGAAGCCTGCCGCCGCCACAACCCGTCGTCCGCGTGGTCTACGCCGGCACGCGTCAGGTCTACGGCCGGCCCGATCGCCTGCCGGTCGACGAGACAGCATCTGGTCCGGCCCGCCGACATCAACGGCGTCAACAAGGCCGCCGGCGAGTATTACCACCTGCTCTACAACAACGTCTTCGGCGTCCGCGCCTGCTCGCTGCGGCTGACCAACGTCTACGGCCCCCGGCAGCTGATCAAGCACAACCGCCAGGGCTTCATCGGCTGGTTCATCCGCCTGGCCTCGAGGACCGGGAGATCCAGGTGTTCGGTGACGGCTCGCAGCTGCGCGACTTCGTCTACGTCGACGATGCGGCGGACGCGTTCCTGCGCGCCGGGGCATCGACGACCTGCGACGGCGAGCGTCTTCAACGTCGGCGGCGACGAGCCGATCGCCATCGCGATCTCGTCTCGCTGCTGGTCGAGGCGGCCGGCGGCGGCAGCGTCCGCTACGTCGAGTGGCCGCCCGAGAAGAAGCGCATCGACATCGGCAGCTTCTATTCCGACTCGACGGAAGTTCCAGCAGGCGGTCGGCTGGCGGCCGCAGGTGCCGCTCGCGCGACGGCCTCCGCCGGACGATCGCCTTCTATCGAGAGCACATGCCGCACTACGTCGATGCGCCGGGGACCGAGGTGCCGGTGATCCCGTTCCTGCCAGCTGACGCCCGGCGACGATGCCGGGGCGGTGCGCGACGGCAATCGATCGGGTGATCAGCGCGGCTGGTTCGTGCTCGGCCCGGAGCTCGACGCCTTCGAGACGGGAGTTCGCGGCGGCGTGCGGCGCGCGCGACGCGGTCGGCGTCGGGACCGGCACCGACGCGCTCGCCATCGCGCTGCGCGCGCTCGGCATCGGGCCCGGCGACGAGGTGATCACCTCGCCGCTCTCCGCGGCCTACTCGCGCGCTCGCGATCATGATGGCCGGGGCACGGCCGGTGTTCGCCGACATCGATCCCGAGCGGCTGACGCTCTCGATCCGGAGGCGGTCGCCGCCGCCGTGACACCGCGGACCGCCGCCATCCTGCCGGTCCACCTCTACGGGCAGGCCGCCGACATGCCGGCGATCGTCGCGAGTCGCGACGCGCCACGGCCTCGCGATCGTCGAGGACTGCTGCCAGGCGCACCTGGCCACCTGCGGCGGCCGGCCGGTCGGCAGCTTCGGAGCCGCGGCGGCCTACAGCTTCTATCCGACCAAGAACCTCGGTGCCCTCGGCGACGGCGGCGCTCTGACGACCAACGACGCCGGCCTCGCGGCGCAGGCCCGGCGGCTCCGCAACGGCGGCCAGACCGATCGCTATCATCACGGCGAGTTCGGCGTGAACTCGCGGCTCGACGAGATGCAGGCGGCGATCCTCCGCGCCAGGCTGCCGCTGCTGCGCCGGCTGGACCGCGCCGGCGCCGACAGCTCGCCTCGACCTACAGCGACGCGCTCGCTGCAGCGCCATCGCTCGACGGTTCCGCCCGAGGCCGACGCCGGGCACGTTTATCACCTGTTCCCGGTCCGCAGCGCCGCCCGTGCGGCGCTGCAGGCTCAGCTCGAGGCGCCGGGATCGAAACGCTGATCCACTACCCGGTGCCGATCCCCCGCCAGCCGGCGCTTGCCGCCGAAGCGTCCCGCCGAGCTGCCCGGTCGCCGACCGCGTCTGCGCCGAGGTGTTCTCGCTGCCACTCTATCCCTCGCTCCCAGACGAAGCCGTCATCGCGGGTGGCGGACGATCCTGACGTCGCCGGTAAGCCCGTGACAGCGCGCATTCAGCCGCAGGCGAGCGACGCCGGATCGCCGGCGTGTCGTCGCGATCGTCTGCCGTTCAGTTCGCGCTCTTCGAGCTCGGCATGCGCCGGTGGGGCATCGTCCGAGGCGGCGCCGGCGTTCCAGGGGCTGTTCGACCGACGACCCCGTCATCGGCTACCGGCTCAAGCCGAACGCCCGCATCCGCTTCACGACGTCCGAGTTCGACACCACGATTGCGCATCAACCGCCACGGGCTGCGCGACGACGAGGAGCTCGGCCCCAAGGCGACCGGACGAACGGCGCATCCTGCTGCTCGGCGACTCGCTGGTGCTGTCGGTCCAGGTCCCGTTCGCCCAGACCTTCGGCGAGCTGCTCGAGCAACGGCTCAATCGCATCGCCGTCGGCCCACCAGTACCGGGTCATCAACGCCGGCGTGCAGGGCTACGGCCCGGTCGAGGAGCTGCTGCTCTTCCGTTCCATCGCCGCACCGTGCGAGCCCGATCTGGTGATCGACACGCTGTTCGTCGGCAACGACGCGGAGGAGGCCGTGACCTCCGCGCCGCGTCTCGCTCGGCGACGCGGCCGGCCGCCGCCGCCGTCGCCGACACCGTTCGCCACCCGCCTCCGGCGGCTG
Source organism: uncultured Acidobacteriota bacterium (assembly GCA_963750475.1). Classification (GTDB taxonomy): domain Bacteria; phylum Acidobacteriota; class Vicinamibacteria; order Vicinamibacterales; family 2-12-FULL-66-21; genus JALZOC01. The sequence continues at coordinate 1,317,515 of CAVVQQ010000002.1, read as the reverse complement.
GTGCGCCGCAGCATGGTGCTGCAGGTGCTGCGGCTGCGCGTCGTTGACAGCCACCGGGCGCTTCAGCTGACGGCCGGCCGCGCCGGAGCCGCCGCTGCAAAGCTACGCCGCCCATCCCGCGCCGCGCATTGCCGCAGGGCTCGAGATCACGCGCCGGTGCGGTCGCCGAAATCGCACGCCGTTGCCGCTGGCGTCGGCGCGCGCACGGCGGTCGACGCTGATGCCGGCGCGCTTCCAGGTGGACGACGCGGACTACGGCCGGCTGCGCGAGGCGGTGGCCGCATGCCGGCGGCGAACTGCGTGCGCGACGCCGCCACGGCAGCGGTTCGCGGACGCGCTCGCCGCCCTCGCCGATGCCGCATGCTCGATCTGCTGCCGGCGCTCCGCGCGCGCGCTGCCGGGGCCCGACCTCTTCTTCCAGGAGACCGTCCACCTGACGCCGCGCGGCCATGAGGTCGTCGCCGCGGCGCTCGACGCGGTTCATCGACGAGCAGGACCTGCTGCGCCCGACGCCGGCGCCGCCGCGCTGAGCCGGCGCCATGGTCTTCAACTCCCTCCACTTCCTCTGGTTCTTCCTCGTCGTCTACGCGCGTCTACCGCGTGCTGCCGCACCGCGGCCAGAACTGGCTGCTGCTCGTCGCCAGCTACTACTTCTACGCGGTCGTGGGACTGGCGCTTCCTCGGCCTGCTGCGTCGCCTCGACGCTGGTCGACTACTCGTGCGGCTCGGCGCTCGAGCCGGCACGGTCGACCCGCGCCGGCGCCAGCAGCTGCTCGTGCGCCAGCCTCGGCTTCAACCTGACGCTGCTCGGGCTTCTTCAAGTACTTCAACTTCTTCGCCGACAACCTCCACGCCGTGTTCGGCGCGCTCGGCTGGCAGCTCGACTTCGTGACGCTGCGGGTGCTGCTGCCGGTCGGCATCTCGTTCTACACGTTCGTCACGATGAGCTACGTGATCGACGTCTACCGCCGCGAGATCCCGGCGACCCGCGATCTGGTCGACTTCGCGGTGTTCGTCGCCTACTTCCCGCACCTCGTCGCCGGCCCGATCCTGCGCGCGTCGCGGCTGCTGCCGCAGATCCACGCTGCCGCGGACGATCACCGCGCGAGCAGATGCGCGACGGCGCTGTGGCTGATCGCGTGGGGCTTCTTCCAGAAGATCTTCGTCGCCGACAACCTCGCGGCCGTCGCCAACGCGCGTGTTCGAGCCGGGCGACGCACCCGACCGGCATCAACGTCCTGCTCGGCGTCGTACGCGTTCGCGTTCCAGATCTACGGCGACTTCGCCGGCTACTCGAACATCGCGCGCGGCATCTCGAAGCTGATGGGCATCGAGCTGCTCGAGAACTTCCGCTTCCCGTATCTCGTCCGCACGCCGCAGGAGTTCTGGCGGCACTGGCACATCAGCCTGTCGACCTGGCTGCGCGACTACCTCTACATCCCGCTCGGCGGCAACCGCGGCGGCGCCGTGGCGCACCAACCGCAACCTGCTGATCACGATGGTGCTCGGCGGGCTGTGGCACGGCGCCGCCTGGACGTTCGTGCTCTGGGGCGTCTACCACGGCGCTGCTGCTGATCGCCTACCGCGCCGCCGACCGCTCGCGCGCCTTGCACGGCGATGGCTGCTCGGCGCTGCGCCGCTGGCGCGGCTGACGTCCTGGGCGGTGATGTTTCACCTGACGTGCTACGGCTGGCTGATCTTCAGGGCGCGCTCGGCGGCGCAGCTCGCGACGATGCTCGCGGCAGCCTGCTCGTCAGACTTCGCATCCGGCCAGCGTCGACGTCGCCGGCCGTGCTGCTGCCGCTCGCTGCTCTACACGACGCCGCTGCTCGCTCGTCCATGCCTCGAGGCGTGGTTCGACGACGTGCTGGTCGTGCCGAGGCTGCCGATCGGCGTGCGATACTCGGTCTACGCGGCGACGTTCTATCTGACGATGCTGTTCGGCAACTTCGGCGGCGCCGACTTCATCTACTTTCAGTTCTGATCGAAATCCCGTTCCGCCATGCTGCTGCTCAGACAGGTCCTCGAGCTGGCCATCGTCGCCTGGCTGCCGGGGGCGGTCGTCTTCCGCCTGCCGTGGCTCGACCGCGATCGCCGGGCGGCGCTCGACGCCGAGGAGCGGCTGTTCTGGGCCGTCCTCCTGAGCATCGCGCTGTCGCTCTCAGTCGTGCTGGCGCTGGCGGTCATGCACCGCTACAGCTTCGCGCGTCTGCTGGTTGCCGACGCGGGTGTCGCCGCGCTGCTGGCGGCGAGCGCGCGCGGCGCCCTGCGGCTGGGCCCGGCGGCGCGGCGGGTCGGCCTGACGGCGGCGGTCCCGGCCGCGCTGATCCTGCTCGGCGGCTGGCGCTTCTTCCCGTCGTCCGAGTACATCATCGGCGGCAAGGATCCGGGCACCTACATCAACGAAGGCATCCAGATCGCCCAGCGCGGCGCCATCGTCGTGCGCCGACCCGGTCGTCGCGGCGGTGCCGGGGTTCGCGCGCGACCTGTTCTTCCCGTCGCATCAGCGCCGCGACTACTACGGCGACCGGTTCATGGGTTTCTTCATCACCGGATCCCGGAGCGGGGCCTGGTGGTCGGCCAGTTTCCGCACCTGTTCCCGGCCTCGATTGCGATTGGCTACGGCGTCGACGGACTGACCGGGGCGCGCCGCACGGTCGGTGCCTGGGCGCTCCTCGGATTGCTGGCGGTCTACTTCGCGGCGGCCCGGCTGGTGGGACGCGCACCGGCGGCGGCGGCCGCCGCCCTGCTGGCGCTTCACGTCATCGAGGTCTGGTTCGCCCGCTATCCGAATGCCGAAGTGGTGATGCAGGCGCTGCTCTTCGCGGCGCTGCTCGCCAACGCGCGCGCCCATGTCGACGGCGACCGGTTCTTCGCGCCGGTCGCGGGACTGCTGCTCGGCGCTGCTGCTCTTCCTGCGCTTCGACGCGGTGCTCGGCATCGCCGCCGTCGCCGCCGGCGTGGCGCTGGCCTCGTTCAACGGACAGCGCCTGCGGCTGGTCGTTCGTCGCCGTGCTCGCCGCCGTCGCGGCGCTCGCCGCCGCCTACCTGCTCGGGCCGATGCGCGCCTACGCCGATCTGCCGATCGTCTTCCTCTCGCAACCTGCCGTGGTGGCAATACCTGGCGCTCGCCGTGCTGGCCGCGGCGGCCGCGGCGGCGCTGTCGTCGGCGCCGCCGCCTGGCCCGCGGCTCGCCGCGGCCGTGGTCAGCGGGACGCCGCCGGCCTGTCACGCGTCGTCCTGTCGGCGCTGGCGCTGTATGCGCTCCTACGTCCGCCAGCCCGGCGGCAAGCTGACCGACTACGACGCCTACGCGCTGCGCACCTTCACCTAGCTTCTACCTGACGCTGCCGGCGCTGCTCGCCGCGCTGCTCGGCTATGCGCTCGTCGCGCGGCAGCGGTTCTGGCGCGACCCGGCGCTGTTCCTCACCGTCGCGGTGTTCGCCTGCTTCTTCTTCTACAAGATCCGCATCGTCCCCGAGCATTTCTGGATGGCGCGCCGCTTCCTCCCGGTCATCCTGCCCGGCGCGCTGCTCTTTGCGGCAGCCGCGGCGCTCGGCGGCCGCAGCGGTCGGTGGCGCGGCTCGCGATCGCTGCGCGGCGATCGTCGGGCTGACGTTCCTGGCGCTGCTGGCGGCGCAGTACGGGCGCGACGGTCGGCCGCTGCTCGCAGCACGTCGAGTACGCCGGGCTCATGCCCAGAGATCGAGCAGCTGGCCGGGACGATCCGCGACGACGACCTGGTGATTGTCGAGTCGCGGGATGCCGCGGGGGACGTCCACGTCCTGGCGCTGCCGCTCGCCTACATCTACGCACGCCAGCGTGCTGCTGCTGCGATTCGCGCCCGGCCGGACAAGCCGACCTTCGCGGCGTTTCTCGAGTGGGCGCACACCCGCTACGGGCGGGTCCTGTTCATCGGCGGCGGCGGCACCGACCTGCTCTCCCATCGCTGGACGGTGTCGAGCCGCTCGCCAGCGAGCGGTTCCAGGTGCCGGAGTACGACGCGCCCCGCGACGCGTATCCCCGGTTCGTCCGCGCCAAGGAGTTCGATTACGGCCTGTATGCGTTCAGCCCGGCGGCGCCGGCCGGCACCGGCCCGTTCGCCCTCGACATCGGCGTCGGCGACGACCTCCACGTGCTCCGCTTTTACGCCAAGGAAAAGGCCGACGGGCGGACAATCCGCTGGACCCGCGCGACCTCGTACGTGTCGGTGACGAGCGTGCCGGCGGCGACCCGGAGGTGACGCTGTGGATGAACAACGGCGGTCGTCCGGCCGCCGCCCCGCCGGCTACGGTCACGGTCTACCTGCACGGGCAGCTGATCGGCGCCGCCGCCGTCGCCTCGGGATTCGCGGCGTACAGCTTTCCCGTGCCGCCCGAGCTGGCGGCGAGAGCGTCGGGCTTCGGCGATCCGGTCGAGCTGAAGCTGGTCACGCCGACCTGGAACCCGCACGACGTGCTGGGCTCGCCGGACGACCGCGACCTCGGCGTGATGGTCGATCGCGTGGCGCTAAAATAATCCGTCCTCATGTCCCCGAGTGCCGGCGCCGTCCCGCGGCTGCAGATTCGCGACCCGCGCGAGCGGGCGATCGTCGCGGCCGCGGATCTGCTGCTCGGCGCCGGTGCGGCGCTCGCCGGGCCGCTCCGCCGCCGGCGGGCGCCAGCCGGCCCGCGGCGGATCCTGCTGCTGCGGCTGGAGCGCATCGGCGACCTGCTGATGGCGCTGCCGGCGATCGCGGAGGTGCGCGCCCACGCGCCCGGGGCGGCGATCGATCTGGTCGTCGGCAGCTGGAACCGCTCGCTCGCCGCCGCGATTCCCACCGTGACATCCGTCGACCACGCTCGACGCGGCGTGGCTGGCGCGCGACGGCGGCGGCCTCGGCGTCGCGGCGCTCGTCGCCGCGGCGCGGCGGTGGCGGCCGCGCGCCTACGACCTGGCGATCAATTTCGAGCCCGACCTGCGCAGCAACCTGCTGCTGGCCGCGGCGGGCGCAGCCTGGTCGGCCGGCTACCGCAGCGGCGGCGGCGGGGCGCTGCTCGACGCGGCGTTCGACTACGACGCACAGGCGCATACCGTCGACAACGCCCGTCGTCTCGTCGCGGCGATCTTCGGGCGGGCGCCGGAGGTGCAGAGCGCGGGCGCTGCTCGCGCCGCCGGCGGCGGCCCGCGCCGAGGCGGCCCGCCTCGTCTCCGGCCGGGCCGAACGCGCGCCGCTGGCCGGTGTGCACGTCAGCGGCGGACGGGCCATCAAGCAGTGGCCGCCGGAGCGCTTCGCCGACGTTGCCCGGCGGCTCGCCGCCGCGCGGCGCCACCATCGTCCTCACCGGCGCGCCGGCGGATCGGCCGATGGTCGATGCCGTGCGGGACACGTTGCCGCCCGACCGCGTCGTTGACGTCGCCGGCGCGATCGACCTGCTGACGCTTGCCGCCGTGCTCGAGCGGCTCGACGTGCTGGTCACCGGCGATACCGGCCCGATGCATCTCGCGGCCGCCGTCGGCACGCCGGTCGTGGCGATCTTCGGCCCCTCCGACCCGGCGCGCTATGCGCCGCGCGGCGCCCGGGACCAGGTCATCCGGGTCGATCTGCCGTGCAGCCCGTGCAACCGCATCCGGCGGCCGCCAGCCCGCTGCGTCGGCCACACCCCGGACTGCCTGGCGCTCATCGACGCGGACCGCGTCCTCGCGGCCGCGCAGACGATTCTCGACGCGGCCCGGACGCGGCCGTCAGCGGCCGGCGCATGACGACCGGCCACGGCGACCCGCTCGGCTCCCTGACGATCCGCGATCGGAACGGCGCCCGGCGCGTCAGACTCGCGGATTATCTCGACGCCGCGACCGAGGAAGCGGCCGCGGCGGCGGCGCACGCCTGGATCAAGACGCTGCGCGGGCTGCTCGTCGAGGGTCAGCCGTTCCGCCGGCGCTTTCACATCCGCGGCGACTCGCTGTGGTGGTTCGCCGAGCTCTACCTGCACAAGCAGCAGGTGGTCCTGCACCTCCACCGCGCCGTGATGGCGCTCGAACGGCTGATCCTCGATCGAGCAGCCAACCGACCTGACGCCGCTCGGGGCTTCCCGTGTGGTGCGCGTGACGGGCCCGTCGATCGCCGGCAGCCACGCCGTCCGCTGGCACGGACGTGGCGGCGCGGCGCGGCTGCGGCTGCGTCTCGCCCGGCTCGCCGCACGGGCCCGCCTGCTGCGCCTCGAATCGCGCGCCTCGAGACTGCGTCCCCGCCGGAGCGCTCGGCACGACGGTCAGACGGGCGGGATTGCGGCCTTCGTCCATTCGGCGTTCTGGACCCGCGGCGGCGCCGCCGGGGAGGCCGAGGCCTACATCGGCCCGGTGCTCGAGGCGATCGAGGCCCGGGCTCCCGGGGCGCTGCGGCTGGTCGGCGTCGGGCCGGCCGCCAACTTCCGCGCCCGGCGCTGGTGGCATCCGCTGCGCGGGACGACGGCGGCCGCGGCGGTCGTTCCGATCGAGTCGTTCGCCGGTCTCGGTGCGTTCGAGGACTCGGAGGGCGTGTGGCGCGATCGGCGCACCTCCCTGCGGGCGATCTGGAACAGCCCCGACATCCGGCGGCACGCCGTCATCGGCGGCGCCGACTGCGGGCCGGTCGTGCGCGAGCGAGCTGGCGGGGGTCGCGCTGCTGCAGTGGCCGTGGTCGGCGCGCGCCATGGACGAGGCCGGCGCGGCGCTCGACGCGCTGCGCCCGGCGGCGGCGCTGACCTACGCCGAGGCCGGCGGGTGGGGCCGCGCGCATGATGCTCGAATGCCGCCGCCGCGGCATCCCGTCGGCCGGGCTCCAGCACGGCTTCATCCACCGCCACTGGCTGAACTATCGCCACGAGGCCGACGAGATCGCGCCGGATGCCGCCGCGCCGGCCGACCGCGGCTTCCCCTGTCCGACCCGCACGCTGCTGTTCGACGACTTCGCCCGGCAGCACCTCGAAACGGCGGGAGGCTTTCCGCCCGCGGCCCTGGCGTCACCGGCAGCCCGCGGCTCGACGCGCTGGTCTCGGCCGCGCACGCTCTCTCGCCCGGGGACATTGCCCGCGCCCGCGCCGCGGCCGGAGCGCCGGACGCCCGCAGCCTGGTGCTGCTCGTGACCAAGTGATCGCGAAGCCGCGGCGGTGCTCGGGCCGCTGGTCGACGCGGTCGCGTGCGATGCCGGACGTGCAGCTCGCCATCAAGACCCACCCGGCCGAGACGGCCGACGCCTATGCCGCCGCGGCGGCGCCGGCGCCCGAACGTTCGCGTGCTGCCGCCGCAGGCGCCGCTGGCGCCGCTGCTCTGCGCCAGCCGGGCGGTCGTGACCGTCAACTCGACCGTTGCCATCGATGCCGCCGTCCTCGGCGTGCCCGCGCTCGTCATCGGGCTGCCGAACAACCTGTCGCCGTTCGTCGAGGCGGGCCTGATGGCCGGGGTGCCGCCGGGCGGGCCGATCGGCCCGGCGCTCGCGCCGGATCCTGTATGATGAGGGATTCCGCGCAGCAGCTCGAAGGCGACCGGGTGGATTCCTGGCGCGTTTCGGTATCGGCTCGGACAATGGTGCCGCCGCCCGATCCGCGAACGCCGTGCTCGATCTGGCCGCGGCGCGCGTGCGGGCCCGCTGACACAGCCCGCCAAGGAACTGCCATTCAGATGCGTGTGCTCATCACCGGCGGCGCCGGCTTCGTCGGCTCCCACCTCGCCGAAGCGCTGCTCGACGCGCGGCGACGAGGTCTTCGTCCTCGACAACCTCTCGACCGGCTCGATCGACAACATCCTCCACCTCAAGCCGCACCCGCGCGTTCCACTACACCATCGACACGCGTCACCAACGAGCCGGTGCTCGCCGAGCTGGTCGATCGCGTGCGACATCGTCGTCCACCTCGCCGCCGCGGTCGGCGTGAAGCTGATCGTCGAGCAGCCGGTCCACACCATCGAGACCAACGTGCACGGCACCGAGGTGGTGCTCAAGCGTCGCCAACAAGAAGAAGAAGCTGGTCCTCATCGCCTCGACCTCGGAGGTCTACGGCAAGAGCACCGACGTGCCGTTCCCCGAGGACGCCGACCTGGTGCTCGGGCCGACCCAGAAGCACCGCTGGGCGTACGCCTGCAGCAAGATGATCGACGAGTTCCTGGCGCTGGCCTACTGGAAGGAGCGGAAGCTGCCGGTCATCGTCGTCCGGCTCTTCAATACCGTCGGGCCGCGGCAGACCGGGCAGTACGGGATGGTCATCCCGACGTTCGTCCGGCAGGCGCTCGCCGGCCAGCCGATCACCGTGTTCGGCGACGGCACCCAGTCGCCGCAGCTTCACCTACGTCGGGGACGTCGTGCGCGCCATGGTAGCCTTGATCGACGAGCCGCGCGCCGTCGGCCAGGTCTTCAACATCGGCAACGGCGCCGAGATCTCGATCGCCGAGCTCGCCGAGCGGATCAAGTCGCTGACCGGCAGCGCGCTCGCGAGATCGTGCCGCATCCCTTACGACGAGGCCTACGAGGCGGGCTTCGAGGACATGCCGCGGCGGGTGCCCGACATCTCGCAAGATCAAGCGCGCTGGTCGGCTACGAGCCCGACCGTCGAGCTCGACGAGATCCTCGACGCGCGTCATCGAGCACTTCCGTCAGCAGTAGATCTGATGCCCGAGCCGCTGAAGATCAAGGCGCGCGCGCGCGGCGCCGGTCGAGCAGCTGCTGCGCCGGCAACGCCAAGCCGGTGCGCCGCCTGCTGCTCGCGACCGGACGGGACCGGGCGCCGGCGTGCCGGAGATCGTGCAGATCGAGAGCACGAACATCTGCAACGCCAAGTGCGTGTTCTGCCCGCGCGACGACATGCACCGCAAGCAGGGCGTCATGTCGTTCGAGCTGTTCCGCAAGATCGTCGACGAGTGCGTCGAGCTCGGCATCACCCACGTCCGCATGCACAACTACGGCGAGCCTTCATGGATCGCCAGCTGGTCGAGAAGGTCCGCTACGCCAAGACAGCGCGGCATCCAGGAAGTCGGGATGATCAGCAACGGCTCGCTGATCACCGAGACAGGTCGCGCGCGGCATGATCGACGCCGGGCCTCGACGCCATCAACATCAGCGTCGACGCCGCCGGCAAGGAAGTCTTCGAGTCGACCCGCGCTCGGGCTGAACTACGACAAGGTCATCGCCAACATCGAGCGGCTCGTCGCGGATCCGCGGCGAGATCGGCCGGACGCCGGCCGAAGCTGATCCTGTCGTTCGTGCGCCAGAACAACTCGCGTCGACGAACAGGCGTTCATCGAGCACTGGCGGGCGATCGCCGACAAGATCCACGTCACCGACCTGCACAACTGGGCCGGCACGCTGAACAACGAATCGGACGTCAACTACCCGTGCTACCGCCCGTGGCTGACCTTCACGGTGCTCTGGGACGGCCGGGTCTCGCTCTGCTGCGCGGACTTCGACGGCCGGACGATCCTCGGCGACCTCAACACCTCGACCATCCAGCGACATCTGGAACGCCGAGCCGTACCGCGCAGGCGCGCCGCCAGCATCTCGAGAGCGGCGGCCCCGACATCTGCCGCTCCTGCGACCTGCCGCGCAAGGACTCGCCGCTCTGGATCACCAAGCTCGCCTGAGCTCGGCGCGTCCGCGGCTCGCTCACCGCCTCGCCGGCGGGCGTATACTGGACTGACACGTGACTGTTCGGAGCTCGAGCCATGAAGATCGTTGTTGCGCTGCGCGCTGGCGACGCGCTCGTGGCCGCTGCCGCTCGTCGGCCCCCGCGGCCGCCGGCGAGCTGCAGCTGACCATCGTCGAACGGCCGCGTCACGCTCATCGCCCAGGACGTCACGCGTCCGCGCAGATCCTCGCCGAATGGGCCCGGCGTCGGCCAGACCGATCGTCAACGGCGACAAGCTGACCGGGCGGGCCGTGACGCTCGAGCTCGACCGACGTCCCCGAAGCGCGAGCGCTCGACAGTCCGTCCTCGTTCGGCCGGCCGGCTACGTGATGGCGCCGACGGACGGCCGGCGATCGCCGGGCCTCGGTGTACGACCGGATCATGATTCTGCCGACCAGCCGGGCCCCGGTCGCGTCGCAGCCGGCACCGCCGCCGCCGTTCGATCGCCCCGGCCGATGCCGCCCGCAGATCCAGATGCCGCCGACGCAGGACGACGACGGAGTTCACGCCACCGGAGCCGATCGATCCGCCAGCCGGGAACGCAGCCGCCGCGCATCAGCCGCCGCCGGGCATGCCGCGCGCATGCCGCCGGCCGCTGCCGCAGCCCGCCCGGGCAGCTGCCGGCCGCCGACGGCGCCGCCGACCCCGAACCCGTACCTGGGCACGCCGCCCGGACAGACGCAGCCGCAGCCCTAACCGGCGCCGCAGCCCGCGCCGGTGCCGCCGGGACAGGCCGGCTCAGGCGGGCCGGCAATGCCGGATCAGCTGGCGAGAGCCGGCCGTCGACCCGGCAGCGCTCAGGGCGCCAAAGCCTAACGGTAGAAGTCAGGGCTGATCTCCTGTCATGACCGCCAGCCGCACCGGCGGTGCGCGGCGGGGAGTACGCCGCGCGCGGCGACTATCACCGCACGCCCGACCCCGCCTGGGACTACTACCCGACCTATCTCGCCAAGCTCGACGGCGGTGCGGCGCTGGCTCGACGCGCTGCCGGCCGGCACGCGCGTGTCCTCGACGCCGGCTGCGGCGAAGGCATCCTCGTCGACGAGTTCGCCGCCCGGCTGGCGATCGAAGGGCGTCGACCAGCAACTACTCCTCCGCCGCGGGTCCGCGCACGGCTCGCTGACGGCGCTGCCCTATGCCGACGGCAGCTTCGAGCGCGCGCTGTGCCTCGACGTCCTCGAGCACCTGACCTTCGAGGAGCAGCCGCGGGCGCTCGCCGAGCTGTATCGCGTGCTCGGCCCCGGCGGCGAGCTGCTGGTCTCGGTTCCGAACCTGGCGCACCTCCAGTCGCGCGTGCACTTCCTGCTGCAGGGCCGGCTGATTCGCACCGCCTCCGAGCTGCAAGCATCCCGGCGATCGGCCGGCCGCCGACTACCTCGCGCTGGCGCGCCGCGCCGGGTTCGAGCTGGTCGCCCGCCGCGGCATCTTTCCGACGGTGCCGGTCCTGACGCGGCTGATTCGCCGCCACCCGCGCGCCCTGCTGCCGCTGCACCGCTTGCTGACCCGTCTCGCTGCCGGTGCCCGGGCTGGTGCTTCCTGAACCTGCTGACGTTCCGGAAGCGCTGAACCGTTGCGTCCAGAAGGTCCGCGAGCTCTCCAAGAACCTGGCGGTCTACGGCGCCGGCGACGTCGCCATCCAGATCGTCAACTTCCTGCTCGCTCCGCTCTACGTCCGCGTACCTCTCCCCGGCCGACTACGGCGTCCTCGGCGCTGCTCGGCAGCGTCGAGGCGGCCGGCCAAGCTGTTCTTCCGCTGGGGGCTCGACGGCGCGTTCATGCGCTACTGGTACGACTGCGAGGACGACGCCGAGCGCCAGCGCCTCGCCAGCACGCTGTTCTTCTTCCTGCTCGGCGATCAACGGGACGCTGCTCGTCGCTCTCGCTGGTCGCGGCGCCGTTCGTCTCCGGCGCGGCTGCTCGGCATTCCGCCGGCTACACGCTCGCGCTGCAGCTCGTGCTGCTCAACACCTTCGCCATCGGCTTCACCTTCATCCCGTTCCACGTCCTCCGGATCCAGAAGCGCGCCCGCGAGTTCAGCGCGCTGACGTTCGCGCGGTCCCTCGCCACGCTGGTGCTCCGCATCGTCCTGGTGATGGGCCTCGGACTGGGCGTGATGGGGGTGGTCGTCGCCGACATCGTGGTGACGGCGGTGCTGATGATCGTCCTGCTGAAGTGGTTCGCGCCGCTCATCCGCGCGACGTTCTCGACCCGGCTGCTGCGCGACTCGCTCGCTTTCGGGCTGCCGCGGGTGCCGCACGGCGTCGCGCACCAGGTGATGTCGGTCGGCGACCGCTTCGTGCTCGGGCGCTATCTGCCGATTCGCGACGTCGGCTTCTACTCGATGGGCGTGAGCTTCGGGCTGATCCAGAAACTCGCTCCTCGAGCGCCTTCGAATACGCCTGGGCGCCGTTCTACTATGCGACGGCCCGCGAGCCGGGCGCGCCGGCGATTTTCGCCGCCGTCACGACCTACGGCGTCGCCGTCCTGGCGCTGATGACCGCCGGCCTCTCGGCGATCGCCGACGATCTCCTCGACATCGTCACGCGCGGCCAGTACGTCGGCTCGGCCGGGGTCGTGGCCTGGACCGCGGTCGGCGTCTTCTTCTACGGCGTCTACCTGCTCACCTCGATCGGCCTCAACATCACCAGCCGGACGCAGTACTACCCGGTGAGCACGGCGATCGGCGCGGCCTTCAACATCGGATTGTGCTTTGCGCTCATCCCGCGCGTCGGCATCATCGGCGCCGCCTGGGCGAATGCCGCCGCGTACGCCCTGCAGGCCGCAATCGCGTACGGGCTGTCGCAGCACTTCTATCCTGTCCGCTATGAGGCGGGACGGGTGGCGCGGGCGGTCCTGGCCGCGCTCGCCGCCTACGCCGCTGCCCGGGCGCTGCCGGCGATGCCGTCGTGGGCCGGCCTGCTGCTCCGCGGCACGCTCGTCATCGTCGTCATGGGCGGACTCCTGGCGGTCACCCGGTTCTTCAACGCCGACGAGCTCCGCGCGCTGAACGCGCTGCGGCGGCGCCGCCGGACCCCCGCCGGACCGCCGGCCCATACGACCGAGGTCGCCGGCGAAATCGTCGCCGTCGATCTCGAGTCCGAGCCGGCACCGCCGCCGCGGAAGTCGGAGGCCTGATGGCGACCATCACGCCACCCGCGCCCGCCCGGCCACACCGCCTGTGGCTCCCCCTCGCGATCATCGCCGCCATCGGCGCTCGCCCTGCGACTCGCCGGCCTGCGCTACGGCCTGCCGGCCGTCTACAACCCCGACGAAGTCGCCATCATGGCCGGGCACTGGGCTTCGCGAAGGGGTCGCTCAACCCGCACAACTTCCTCTATCCGACGTTCTACTTCTACGTCCTCTTCGCCTGGGTCGGCGCCTACCTGGCGTTCGTGTGCCTGTCGGGGCGGGTCGGCTCGATCGCGGAGCTGCAGCGGCTCTACTTCACCGATCCGTCCGGCCTCTACACCGCCGGCCGCGCCCTCGGCGCCGCCGCCGGATCGGCGACGCCGCTGCTGCTCTACCGGCTGACGGAGCGGCTGGCGGGCCGGCGGGCCGGCATCGCGGCGGCGCTGTTCCTGGCGACGGCGCCGCTCGCGCGTTCGCGACTCGCACTACGTGAAGCACGACGTCTTCGCGACGATGCTGGTGGTTGTCGCCTATCTCGCGATGGTGCGGGTCTGGCCCGACGCCGCGTGCCCAGGGTCCGGGGCGCGCGGGATGTCGCCGCCGCCGGCGCGGCGTGCGGCGCCGCCTTCTCGACGCACTACTACTGCGTGTTCCTCGCCCTGCCGCTGGCGTGGTGCATCGTGCAGGCGGGCCGCCGCGACGGCTGGGGGCGGGTGCTCCGCGAACTCGCCCTCGCCGGGGCTGTGCGCGCGCGGCCGTCTTCTTCGCGCTGTCGCCGTTCATCGCTCGCCGATCCGGCGACGGCCTGGCGCGACATCACCGCCAACCGCGCCATCGTCGTCGACCGCGCCGTGGCGGCCGGCGCGTTCGCCCCGGCCGTCCGCTACCTCGATATCCTGATCGCACGATTCGATGGGGGCGCCGGTCGTCGCTGCTCGCCGCTCGTCGGGGTGATCTGGATGCTGGTCGCGGCACCGGCGCCGGGCCGTTCTGCTGCTGGCCTTCCCCGTTCCGTTCCTCGCGTTCATCAGCAACACCGCGCCGGCAAGCCGCTATCTGAATCCGGTTCTGCCGTTCCTGGCTGGCTTCGCCGGGTTGGCGCTCGCCGCAGCGGCGAGCCGGCTTCGCTTCCGGCCGTGGATGTTCTGGACCGTGCTGGCGGCGTGTGCGCTGCCCGGGGCGCTGGCCAGCGTGCGCACCGACCGCTTCTTCCGTCAGGCCGACACCCGCACCCTGGCGCGGCGAGTACATTGAACGCACCATCCCGGCGGGGGCCACCGTGCTCGTCCAGCCCTACTCGGCGCCGCTCAACCCGTCGCGCGACGGGCTGATCGAGGCTCTGGCGCTGCACGTCGGCAGCCCCGAGGCGGCATCGACGAAGTTTCAGCTGCAGCTCTCCCTAGACGCCGTACCCCTCGCCGGCGTACCGGCTGATCTACCTCGGGCGCGGCGGCCTCGATGTCGACAAGATCTACGTCGACCCGGCAGAGCTGGCGAGGCGAAAAGGGCCTCGGCGCACTCCGCCGCCTCGGCGTGGCGTTCGTCGTCTTCAAGCGATACAATGAGTCGGATCCGGAGATGCTGCCGTTCGTGGAGGCCCTCGCGCACGAAGGGCGCCGCATTGCGGTCGTTTTCTCCCTATCGGCCCCGGGTGACGGAGGCCGAGCGGGCGCTGATCGGACCCGTTCCTTCACAACACCGATACCCGGATCGACGACGCGCTCGAGCGTCCCGGTCCGCCGCTGGAGATCTGGCAGCTCGATGGCCCTGGTTCCTGACACGGCGGATGACCTGCGCGCGGCCCCGCCGGCCGGCGTGGTGCGCTCGGCCGTGGCCAGGCTGCGCGAGTCGATCGCGACGCGGGCCAGGGCGCTGCCGCTCGCCCGCCACGCCTGGGCGCGCTACCGCCGCCGGCGCTACGAACAGCGCATCAGCCGCTTCCTCGAAGAGAAGACCGGGCGCGCCGACCGCCTGCCGATCGGCGCGGTCTACGAGGCGACGATGCGGTGCAACCTGCACTGCGAGTTCTGCTACGTCGGCGACCTGCTGAACATCGAGGGGGAATGGCGCGAGGAGATGACGCTCGACGCGCTGCGCAAGGCTTTCCCCGACAACCCGGGCTTCCAGGTCAGCCTCACCGGCGGCGAGATCTTCATGCGCAAGGACATCATGTCCGTCCTCGATCTCTTCCGCGACAAGGGCTACGCCTGCGGCTACCTGACGACCAACGGCACGATCATCACGCGAGGAGCGCGCCGAGGCGCTGGCCGACCTCGCGGCGGCCGGCTTCCTGAAGCACATCAGCGTCTCGATCGACGGTCCCGGCGAGATGCACGACGTCGCCCGCGGCCTGAAGGGCACGTTCGAGCGGACCTGCGACGG
Organism: uncultured Acidobacteriota bacterium; assembly: GCA_963750475.1. GTDB lineage: Bacteria > Acidobacteriota > Vicinamibacteria > Vicinamibacterales > 2-12-FULL-66-21 > JALZOC01. The sequence goes on along the minus strand of CAVVQQ010000002.1, from coordinate 1,302,372 downwards.
CCTGCGCCGGCTGCAGGCCGCGGCGCAGACGCAAGCACGCCCCGCTGCGCGTCAGCATCAACACGACCGTGGCGCACGAAAGCCTCGACGCGCTCGACCAGATGGTCGATGTCGCCGAGGAGCTCGGCGTCGACGCGATCGGGCTCAATCACCTGATGTTCAGCACGCCGGAGGAAGTCGCCGAGACGGTCAGGCTGATCGGCGCGGCGGATGCCTCCGCGATCGCGACGTTCGTCACGCACCGACCCGGGCCTCGACATCGAGCTCGTCAGGCAGAAAGTCGCCGCCCTCGAGGAGAAGTGCCGGCAGCGCAACATCCTGTTCGACTTCCGCCCGAAGGTCCATCCGCAGCTGATCGACAACTACTACACGCCCGGCGCCCGGCTCGAGGGACGCTGCCTCTACCCGTTCCTGCACGCCCGCGTGTCGTTCTCCGGCAAGATGTACTTCTGCCCGTTCATCCGGGTCGAAGTCGGCGATCTCGCGGAATCGTCGCTCGAGGAGATCTGGAACGGCGAACGCTACGTCGACATGCGGCAGCGGCTGGTGGAGAACGGGATTTTCCCGGTCTGCCGGCGCTGCTGCAAGGTCGAGCTGTCGCCGGTGCCGGTGGCCGAGCCGTACGGCGCCGGCGCGGCGCGGCCGCCGCGGCGGGCGATTCCCCTGACGGTGGTTCGATGACTGTCCATGCTCGGGCGGCAGACGCTGCTCATCAATCCGCCGCTCATCAACGGCGTCGCCTTCACCCGCCAGGGGCGCTGCCAGGAGCGCGAAGACGTGCTCGGCACGACCAAGCCTCCCTACACGCTGGCCCTCGCTCGCGGCGCTGCTGCGCGACGCCGGCTGCGACGTCCGGCTCATCGACGCGACCGCCGAACGGATCTCGATCGACGAGGTGATCGCGCGGCTCGATGCCGACGGCTTCGCCCCGTCGCTGGTCATCTTTCCGATCGACGACGCCGACGCTCGATGCCGATGCGGCGGCGATTGCCAGGCTGAAGGCGAGATACGGCGCGCCGATCTTCTGCTTCGGCCCGCACGCCTCGACGGCGGCGGCGGAATCGATGGCGCGGGTCGCCCCAGGTCGACGGCATGTTCGTCGGCGAGCCTGAAGACGGCATCGTCCAGCTCGCCCTGCTGCCGTCGGCGGCGCGTCTCGCCGACGTGCCGAGCCTGACCTGGCGGCACGACGGTGCGGTCGTCGCCCAGCGCGCCCACGGCAGCTTCACCGGATTCGCCACCATGCCCTATCCGGCCTGGGATCTGGTGGCGCTCGACGGCTATTCCCTGCCGCTCGTCGACAAGCGCTACGTCATCGTCGAGACCAGCCGCGGCTGCCCGTACACGTGCGATTTCTGCGTCGCGCCGATTCACCAGGGGCACAAGTTCCGCGAGCGGAGCGCGAAGTCGCTGGTCGACGAAATCGAGCGCAGCTACCGCGAGCTTGGCGTCGAGTTCTTCTACCTCTGGGGGGACACCGTCACGCTCAACGTCAAGTCGTTCACCGCGTTCTGCGACGAGCTGATCGCCAGGAATCTGCCGATCCAGTGGTTCGGGAATGCGCGCGCCGACAACCTGACCGATCCGGCATTCGTGCACCGCCTCAAACGGGCCGGCTGCTGGATGCTCGCGCTCGGGATCGAGTCGGAGTCCGACGAGGTCCGCAAGGACATGGTCAAGCGCCTCGAGCGGGAGAAGATCCAGGCGGCGTTCCGCAACATGCGGGCGGCGGGCATCCGGTCGTTCGCGTTCTTCATCTTCGGTTATCCGGGCGAGACCCCCGAGACGATGGACCACACCATCGACTACGCCATCCGCCTCGATCCCGACTTTGCGAACTTCTACCCCGCGGTGCCCTACCCCGGTACGGCGCTGTTCGAGAAGTGCCTGCGCGACGCGCTCCTCCCCCCGAGTCGCGCGACGACTGGGCGAAGATGGAGGTACCTGGTCCTACATGCTCCGCGGCAACGGCCTCGACGAACGGCTGGTGATGGCGGCGATCAACCGCGCCAAGCGCCGGTTCTTCCTCCGCCCCGGGTATATGGCTCGACATGTCGGCGACGTCGCCCGGATCGCGCTGACCAAGCAGGGGATCGTCTGGCAGGTGCTGACGCGGACCCTGTTCGGATCGAAAGTGGTCGATACCTCCGCCAACGCCGCCGCGTCCGACCTCAGCCCGGCGACGCGCGCGTAACCGCCCCGCACCGCAGGTCCTCACCCGCTCGGCGGCGCCTCTCACCCGGCGCCATCTCGCCGTCCTGCAACCGATCCGTCGGCGCCGGATTCCGGGCCGAGCCGCATCCAGCCGTCGTCCGGCGCGGCGGCCGCACCACGCCTCGTCCGCAGCGTGGCCAACATGTTGCTTTGTTCCTCGCGGGGCTGCTGCGCACCACGTCGGTTGCGATGCACCTCGACTGATCATCAGGAGGAGCTCATGCTCGAAGTGAAACGAAGCGTGACCGTCATGCGGTCCGCGCGAAGAGGTCTACGCGTTCTGGCGCGATCTCGAGAACCTGCCGCGCTTCATGCAGCATCTCGAAGCCGTGACGACGACGGGCGATCGGCCGGTCGCACTGGGTCGCCGACGGCCCCGGCCGGCACCACCGTCGAGTGGGATGCCGAGATTCTCGAGGACCGCGCCGGCGAGCTGATCGCCTGGCGCTCGGTCGACAGGAGCGACGTCCGGAACGAAGGAGTCGTGCGTTTCACAGACGCGCCTGCCGACCGCGGCACCGAGGTGCACGTCGAGCTGCGCTACGACGCCCCGGCCGGAAAGGCCGGGGCGGCGGTCGCCAAGCTCGTTCGGCGAAGAGCCGGAGCGGCAGATTCGAGACGACCTGCGACGATTCAAGCAGGTGATGGAAACAGGCGAGGTCGTGCTGTCGGACGGCAGTCCTCGGAGGGGCCGGTCAGGGGGTCTTCAAACAGCGCATCGCGCAGGCGCCAGGAACCCGCGGAGGTGCGCCGATGAAGGCCACCTGCTGGATGGGCAAGAGCAGCGTCGAGGTCCGCGACGTGCCGGACCCGACAGATCCTGAACAGTCGCGACGCCATCGTCCGCATCACCTCGACCGCGATCTGCGGCTCGGACCTCCACCTCTACAACGGCTTCATGCCGACGATGAAGAAGGGGGACGTGCTCGGGCACGAGTTCATGGGCGAGGTGATGGAGGTCGGCCGCGACGTCAAGAACCTCAAGGTCGGGCGACCGCGTGGTGGTGCCGTTCACGATCGCCTGCGGCAACTGCTGGCACTGCCGCCACGAGCATCTGGTCGCTCTGCGAGAACTCGAATCCCAACGCGGCGCTGACCGAGAAGCTGATGGGGCACGCCGGCGTCGGGCGCCTTCGGCTATTCCCATCTGACCGGCGGGTTTGCCGGCGGCCAGGCCGAGTTCGCGCGCGTGCCGTTTGCCGACGTCGGGCCGCTCAAGGTCGACGCCGGGCTGTCGGACGAGCAGGTGCTGTTCCTGTCCGACATTCTGCCGACCGGCTACATGGGCGCCGAGATGTGCGACATCCAGCCGGGCGACACGGTCGCGGTCTGGGGCTGCGGGCCGGTCGGACTGTTCGCCATCAAGAGCGCGTTCCTGCTCGGCGCCGAGCGGGTCATCGCCATCGATCGCTTCGCCTATCGCCTCGAGATGGCGCGCGACGAAATGCGGCGCCGAGACGCTGAACTACGACGAGGTCGACAGCGTCAGCGAGGCGCTGATCGAGATGACCGCCGGGCGCGGACCGGACGCGCTGCATCGACGCGGTCGGCCTCGAGGCGCACGGCCACGGCCTCGGAGTACATGTACGACCGCACCAAGCAGGCGCTCGGCCTGGAATCCGATCGGCCGATTGCGCTCCGCGAGGCGATCATGGCCTGCCGCAACGGCGGCACGGTCTCGGTGATCGGCGTCTACGGCGGGCTCGTCGACAAGTTCCCGCTCGGCACCGTGATGAACCGCTCGCTGACGATCAAGAGCGGGCAGTGCCACGTCCATCGCTACATGCGGCCGCTGCTCGAGCGCATCGAGAAGGGGGAGATCGATCCGACGATGGTGATCACCCACCGGATGCGCGCTCAGCGATGCGGCGAAGGGCTACGACATCTTCCTGAACAAGGAAGACAACTGCGAGAAGGTCGTGCTCACGCCGCAATAGCGGCGGCGCGCGGGGAGCCCCGCTCCGGGCGGGGCGGGCGCTCCCTGCGGGTCTTCACTGCTGGTGCTGATCGTACCTCCTGCTGAGCCTCGGCGTCGTCTTCGATGAACAGCGACCATTCCTCGTCGGCGGCGAAATCCTCGTCCGGCGGCAGCAGCGTCTGGGACGGCGCGACGCGGACGCGCACCTGGAGCTCGGTGTCGGCCCGGCCCTTCATCGTGCCGCAGCGTCGGCGGCACGTCGGAGTAGTCGCGGCCGATCGCGGTGCGGATGTGGCGGCCGCCGGCGATCAGATTGTTGGTCGGATCGAACCCGACCCAGCCCAGCCCGGGCAGCAGCGCCTCGACCCAGGCGTGCGTCGCGCCGTCGGACGACCGGTCGTGGTCGCTCGTCGCCGTGATAGAGGTAGCCGCTGACGTAGCGGCAGGGATGCGCAGGCCGCGCACGATCGCGATCATGATGTGCGCGAAGTCCTGGCAGACGCCGCTGGCGGGTGCTCGAGGCTGGCCTCGATCGGCGAGTTCACCGCCGTGCTCTTGCGGACGTATTCGAAGGCGCCGTGGATGCCGGTGTTGATGTGGCGGACCAGCGTCAGCGGGTCGCGGCCGTCCGGCCGCGCCACGCCCAGCTCGCGGATCAGGATCGTCGAGCATCGGCCGACGGCCGCGCGTAGTGGCTCGGCATCAGCATCGGCCAGTGGTCGCCCTGCTGGATCAGTGCGCTCGAGCTCGGCCCATGAGTCGGCCGGCAGCGATTCGGGAAGCGTCGCGCGGCGGCTCGACGTTGACGAGCGAGTCGGCGACGATCGTCAGCTCGCGGTGATGCTGGGGCAGGTCGAAGTGGTGGACCTGGTTGCCGAGTGATCCTGGAAGGTGAAGATCCGCGCCCGCGGGTTCACCGACAGCCGGAAGGTGAAGCAGCGCTGCGCCTCGTCGCTGAGCGGGTGCATGCGCACCTCCATCATGCTCTGCCAGACGGGGCGGCTGTAGCGATAGCGGGTGAGGTGGCGGATGGCGTAGAACATCAGCTTTCGAACGCCACCTCGATCGGATAGTCGATGTACGCCTCGTGGACGGCGAGATGCAGCGCGCGCGCACTGCTCGAGGACGCCGTTCAGGAAGGCGTGGAGATCGCCGGCCATCAGCTCGGACATCGGCGTGAACGCCAGCGAGGCGCGCAGGCGGCCGATGATCCGCTCGATCGCGGACGCGCTTGCTCGGCCGTCGAGTTCTCGACGATCGCCTCGAGCGAGGCGTGCATGCGGTCGACGGCATAGCGGACCGAATACGGGAACTCCGGGTGGACGAGCAGGAACTTCGCGATCCGGTCCGGCTGCAGGTCGGCGGTGAAGGCGCGGCAGTAGGACTCGAACGCCGCGCAGCTGGCGAGGAGCGTGACCCAGTCGAGGTCGTCCGCCTTGGCCGGCGTCGAGAAATAGGCGTCGAGGAGCAGCGAGATCGCGCAGGCGCGCTCGGTGAACTTGCCGAGCTGGACGAACCGCCATCCTTCGCCGTGGCTCATCGTCGTTTCGGTCGCGCCGTAGAAGCTGTACGATCCCTCGCGGACCAGCGAGACCAGCCGCATCACCGCGGCGGCATCCTGCGGGTCGACCTCGGACTCGGCGATGTCGTGGAACAGCCGGTTCAGCTGCTCCCACATCTCGGAGCTGATCTCCTCGCGCACCTGCGAGGCGTTTTCGCGCGCGGCGCTGATGCACGAGACGATCGACGACGCGGTTCTCGCGGTCGGCGGCGAGCCGGCCGATTGCCACCTGCGGATCCTGATCGCGTGGCGTCGGCGGGCAGGCCGAGGCTGGTCAGCGCCCGGTACCAGCGCTGATCGTGGGCGAACTCGCCGCGGCTCAGCATCAGGCTGTGGGTCGCCTCGATGGCGCGGGCGCAGTTGTCGGCGCGCTCGAAGTAGCGGCTCATCCAGTAGAGGCTGTCGGCGACTCGGGACAGCATGCGATCAGGCTCTGCAGGACCCAGGTGTCCTTGGAGCCGCCGCCCTGCGACGAATTCACCACCAGCGATCCCTTGCGCAGCGCCACCCGCGTCAGCCCGCCGGGCACGATCGTCGTCTTCTCGCCGAACAGCACGTACGGCCGCAGGTCGACGTGGCGGGGCTCGATCGCGCCGTCGATGAAGCACGGCGCGGTCGACAGGCTCAGCACCGGCTGGGCGATGTAGTTGCGCGGGTCGGCGAGGATCCGCGCGCGCATCTCCTCGCGCTGCTCGCGGCTGCTGTGCGGGCCGATCAGCATCCCGTAGCCGCCCGACTCCCCGACCGCCTTGACGACGAACTCGCCGAGCCGGCCGGTGACATGCTGGCGCGCGCGGTCGCGTCGGTCATCAGCAGCGTCTCGACGTTCGGCGAGGATCGGATCCTGATCGAGGTAGTACTTGATGATCTGCGGCACGTAGGCGTAGATCGCCTTGTCGTCGGCGACGCCGGTGCCGAGCGCGTTGGCCAGCGTGACGTTGCCGGCGCGATAGGCGCTGAACAGCCCCGGCGAGCCGAGCGCCGAGTCGACCCGGAAGGCCAGCGGATCGAGGAAGTCGTCGTCGACCCGGCGGTAGATCACGTCGACGCGCTGCAGCCCCTTGGTGGTCCGCATGTAGACGATGTTGTCGTGGACGACGAGGTCGCGCCCCTCGACCAGTTCGATGCCCATCTGGCGGGCCAGGAAGGCGTGCTCGTAGTAGGCCGAGTTGTAGACGCCGGGCGTCAGCAGCACGATCGTCGGATCGCTGCGGACCCGTCCGGGGCCAGCGAGCGCAGCGTCGAGAGCAGCGCCTGGCTGTACTGCTCGATCGGCCGGACGCCGTAGCGTGCGGAACAGCGCCGGGAAGATCTGCTTCATCACCTTGCGGCTCGACAGCATGTAGGAGACGCCGCTCGGGACGCGCAGGTTGTCTTCGAGCACCGACGAACTGGCCGTCGGGCAGCCGCACCAGGTCGGTGCCCATGACGTTGACGTAGGCGTCGCGCGGCACCTTGACGTCCATCATCTGGCGGCGGTAGTGGCGGCAGGTGTAGATCACGTCGCCCGGCACGACGCCGTCGCGGAGGATGTCGCTGCTCGTGGTAGATGTCCTTGAGGAACAGGTTGAGCGCGGTGATGCGCTGGGTCAGGCCGCGCTCGATCACCTCCCAGTCGGCCGCGGAGATGATCCGCGGCAGCAGGTCGTGCGGGAAGATCTGCTCGGTGCCCTCGTGTGCGGCCGTAGACCGTGAAGGTGATGCCCTGGTTGAAGAACGAACAGATCCGCCTGCTGCTTGCTGCGCCACAGCTCCTCGGGCGTCAGCTTGAGCAGCTCGCGGTGGAGCCGGCGGTACGGCTTGCGCGGCTGGGCGCGGGCGTCGAGCATCTCGTCGTAGACGCGCTGCGACGGCTGTAGCCGGCGAACGGATCGGTGGTGGCGACGGCCATGGGTCAGCCGGCGGACGGCGGTCAGCGTCCGGGTGGCGTCCGGGCGTCGCGGCGCCACTCGCCGGCCGCGTGCTGGGCGCGATCGGGTTCGTCGAAATGAATCTCCGGCAGCTGCTCGACGGCGCGGCGCAGCGACTGCTCCCACGAGGCGTGAATCAGCGTTCAGGTCCGGATCGAGCGCGCCGAGCCGGCGGTGCCGCGTCGATCGCGAAGCTGTTCTTCCGGTAGATCAGCAGGTCGATCGGCGGTCCGACGGTGACGTTCGAGCGCATCGTCGCGTCGAACGACAGCAGCGCGTACTTCGCCGCGACTTCGAGCGAGGTCGCCAGGTCGATGCCGCGGTCGAGGATCGGCCGGCCGTACTTGCACTCGCCGAGCTGCAGGTACGGCGAGTCCTCGGTGGCCTGCAGCGGATTGCCCTGCGGATAGATCAGGTACAGTTCGGGATCCTCGCCGCGGACCTGGCCGCCGAGCAGCAGATTGACGTTGAAGCTGAAGCTGTCGCGCTCGAGCGACGCCCGGTCGATCTCCGACACCCGGCGCACGCACTCGCCGACGATGCGGGCAGCGTGATACATCGAGCGCGGCCTGGGCCAGCCCCTGCCCGGCATCGAAGTCGAGGCGCAGCAGCGACACGATCGACTGGCTGATCGACAGGCTGCCGCTCACCAGGATGACGAAGACCCGCTCCCCCTCCTGGACGAAGCGATACATCTTGCGGCAGACGTTCACCTGGTCGAAGCCGGCGTTGGACCGGGAATCGGACGCCATTACGAGCCCGTCGTCCGTCACGATACCCAGGCAGTAGGTCACAGTTCCTCGCGTCTGAGTGTGAACGGGTCGATGGCGCACATCATACATGCCGGCGCTGCCGGCCGCGGCCGGCAATGCGCAGGCCAGGAACTGCAGACGTGGCTGTGCAATGCGCGGGCCGGACCCGCAGCCCGATCGCGGCGCGACCGGGATCTGGCCCGGCGCATGAATACGAGACGACCGATGCTGATCCGACTTGGCTACGACATCCACTTCGACGATCGCGCAGCCAGTGCCGATCGTGGCGCTGCTGTCCGTCCACCCGTCCCGCCGCGACGACCTCCAGGAACCCGATCGCGTGACCGTCGAGCCGGGCGTCCGGACCAGCGAATACGACCGACGCTTTGGCAACATCTGTACCCGGTTCGCTCGCGCCGACCGGGGCACGCTGCGGCTCACGAACTCCACGCTGATCCAGGACTCCGGCGCTGCCCGACCCGGTACAGCCCGACGCGCGGGAAGTGCCGGTCGAGGAACTGCCCCCGGAGACGCTGCGCTTCCTGATGGCGCAGCCGGTTCTGCGAGGTCGACCTGCTGTCGCCGACGGCGGTGGAGCTGTTCGGCAGCGCGCCGCGCGGCTGGGGGCGGGTCGCGGGCCGATCTGCGACTGGGTCCACGCCAAGGTCACGCTTCAGCTATCCCGCACGCGCGGCCGACCCGGACCGCGCTCGATGTCTTCACCGAGCGGGTCGGCGTCTGCCGCGATTTCCAGCACCTGGCGATTACCTTCTGCCGCGCCCTGAACATCCCGGCGCGCTACGCCACCGGCTACCTCGGCGACATCGGCGTGCCGCCCTCCGCCACGCGCCGATGGATTTCAGTGCCTGGTTCGAGGTCTATCTCGAGGACCGCTGGTGGACGTTCGACGCCCGCCACAACGCGCCGCGGATCGGCCGGGTCCTGATCGCCACCGGCCTCGACGCGACCGACGTCGCCATCACGACCTCGTTCGGCGGTTCGCGGCTCGCGCACTTCACCGTCGTGACCGACGAAATTGTCGCAGCGTCGGCTCCCTCGCCGACATTCAGGTAGGAATCGGCAAGATGGGCGCAAACCGCGGCGCCGCGGCAGCCCGGCGCCGCGCCTGGCCGGCGATTTCGCTCCGGCGCGGGGCCCCAGGGTGCATTTAGCTGCCTAAACGAGGCGCCATAATTGTCGGCCGCAGCGGCCGTGGCGACAATCCCGGCCGAGCGGCCGCGCCGCCGTCGCTACTCCAGGTCGCGGACCGTCAGCCGCCGATAGGCCTGGCGCAGCCGCGGCTGGCTCGCGACGAAGCGCCGCAGCGCGCGCAGCTGCCGCAGGTAGCCGGTCGCCTCCTTCACGTTCATCTTGCTCTCCCCGGCGGTCCGCCCGACGAACACGTACGGCACTTCGACGACCGACTCCGGGCGGCTCCGGACCAGCAGCTCGAGGCAGATCTTGAACCCGCCCGCCGAAATGCGGACCCCCTGCGCGAGCTCGCGGCGAATCAGGAAATAACCGGAGGTCGCGTCGCGAATCGGCGTCAGGCCCCGCGCCATCACGCACGCCAGCCGCGACATCAGCAGCCGGCTCCGCTCCCAGTTCCGCGTCCCGCCGCCGGGAATGTAGCGGCTGCCGACGACGACGTCGGCGCCGGTGGCGCGCATGACGGCCAGCATCTTCGGCAGCAGCGCCGGCGGATGGCTCAGATCGGCGTCGATGACGCCGACGACCGGCGCCGTCGCCGCCGCGAACCCTTCGATGACGGCCGTGCCGAGCCCGAGCTTGCCGGCGCGATGCAGCACGACGATGCGATGGCGCCTGGCGAGATCGTCGGCCAGCCGGCCGGTGCCGTCCGGGGAGTTGTCGTCGACGATGACCAGCTCGCCGTCGACCTCGGCCGCCGCATAAGCGGCGAACACGGCCTCGACGAGATCAGCGAGACGGTCGCGCTCGTTGTAGGTGGGAACAACGATCGAGAGGGCGGCGGCGGCGGGCGGAGCGCTCAATGATCAGACCCGCAAGCACTATAATTCATGCGCCGTCCCGGCCACATGACGAACCGCCTGTGTCTGACGCTCGCGTGCGTCCTGCTCGCCGTACGCCTGCCATCGCTCGTGCAGCCCATGGGGGCCGATCAGGGGCTCTACGCCTATGTCGGGGAGCGCATCCTGGACGGCGGTCTGCCGTACCGGGACGCCTGGGACCAGAAGCCGCCGGCCATCCATGTCGTCTACGCCGCGATGCGGGCGATCTGGCCGCATGCCTCGGCCGTCCCCGGCGCCGACCTCGCCCTCGCCGCGCTGACCGCGCTGCTGCTCTGGCGGCTCGGCACCGCGCTCGCCTCGCCGATCGTCGGCCAGTCCGCGGCGCTGCTGTTTCTCCTCCTCGCCAATCCGTCGTTCGCACGGCTGGGCGGGGTCAGCGTCCGCGCCCAGTGCGAGACGTTCATCGCCGCCGCCGTGACCGGCGCCTTCGTCGTGCTCGCCGGGACCCGCCGGCAGCCGGCACGCTGGCGCTTCGCCGCCGCCGGGCTCCTCTTCGGCATCGCCTTCACCTTCAAATACAACGCCGCCGCCTACGCCGCCGCCGGAGCCGCCGCCCTTTGGCTTTGGAACCGCCTGAACCGTCAGGCGATCGTCGCGATGGCGATGGGCTTTCTGCTGCCCGTCGCGGCGCTGCTCGCCTGGTTCGCGGCCGGACACGCCGTCCGCGCGCTCTACGACGCGACCATCACCTACAACCTGCGCTACTCGGGGCAGACGTATGCGGGCCCGGCGCACGCCGCGCTCTATCTCGTCACCTTTCCGGTCCGCCACGCGCGCGTCGACGCACTCTGGCTGGTCGGCGGCGCCGGCTGCGCCGTGCTGCTGGCGGCCGCGCGGTGGGGGCGCGACCGGCTGGTCGCGGTGGCGTGGGTGGCGGCGGCCTGCGTCTCCATTGCCATCAACGGCAGCCGCGACCTGCCCCAGTACTTCATCCAGGCGGGGCCGGCGCTGGCGCTGGCCGCCGCGTGGGCCGGATCGCTGCTCTGGACGCGCCGGCGGGTCGTCAACCTGACGGCGGCCGCGCTCGTCGCGGTCGGGGTCTGGCGGGTGAACGACTTTCCGAAGCTCGCCGACAACACCTGGCACGATGCGCTCTACGCGGCCGGCCGGACGTCGCACGCCGATCACCTCGGCCGCTACGGCGATCGCACGACGCGGAAGTACTCCGCGCTGGCGATGGCGGAGCTGGCCGCACTGCTCGAACAGCGGTCGGCGGCGAACGAGACGGTCTTCGTCTTCGGGTTTTCGAGCGGCGCCTACGTCGAGGCGCATCGCACCAGCGCCTCACGGTTCTTCTGGAGCCGGCCGGTGATCGCCGGGTTCAACGCCGACCGCCCGGGCTACGGCGTCAGCGGACTGCTCGAGGATCTGCGGCGCCATCAGCCCGCCGTGGTCGCGCTCCAGCAGCGCGACTGGTATCCCGACGTGGACGATTCGGCCCACTTCTTCATGTCGAGTCTGCCGCTGGCGGGCTGGCTGCGGGCGTCGTATGAACCCGTCCAGGGCCCGGCCGGCTTCGACGTCTGGATGAAGCGCCAGGAGCCGCGGTGAACGACGCCGCCGCGGATCTCACTCCCCGCTCATTCCGCCTCGGCCTGCTCGTCGTGCTGCTGCTCGCCGCCGCGCTGCGCGGCCTCTATCCTGCCGCCGACCCTCCCTGGGTCACCACCGTCGGCATCGTCTGGCACGACGAAGGCGCGTGGGTGCACAACGCCCGCAACAAGGCGCTGTTCGGGGCATGGACGATGGACGCCTGGAATCCGGTGTACATCGCACCGGTGTTCACCGGACTGGAGTACGCGGCCTTCCGGATGTTCGGCGTGGGGGTGCGGCAGGCGCGGCTGGTCCCTGAGATCTGCGGACTGCTCTCGGTGTGGCTGCTCGCACTCGGCGTCGCCCGGGTGGGCGGGCGGAGAGCCGGCCTCGTCGCCGGCGGCCTGCTCGCGACCCAGTATGTCTACGTGATGTGGAACCGCGCCGCGCTGATGGAAGGGCCGATGGTCGCCTTCATGGTGGCGTCGTGGTACTGCTACGCGCGCGCCTCGACCGCCCCGCGGTGGGGCGCCGCCGCGGCCGGATTGGCGATGCTGGCGTTCTTTACCAAGGCGTCGGCGGCATTTTTCGTCGCGACGCTCGCCCTGGACGCCGGCCTGGCGATCACCGGCCTTTTTGCGTCCGGCCCAGTGGGATCAACAACTTACCGTAAAGATGAGTGTCCCCCTTGGGTGGTGGGGGGGCTGGCGGGGTTCGGACTGCTGGCGGTGATCTTCTTCGTCGCGCCCCACTGGGCCGACTACCGCTTCTACAACTGGCAGATGTCGGTCACCCGCAAACCGTCCTACACCGTCCGGGCGCTGCTCGATCGCGTCACCTGGTTCCCCATCCTCCACGACCTCCTGACCCGCTCCTGGTTCGCGGTCGCGGTCGGATTGACGACGGCGCTCGGGATGCTCGCGCGCTGGCGCTCGCTCCAGCCCGCCGAGCGGCTGCTGATTCTGTGGATCGCGTTCGGCGCCGCGGAGCTCATCCTGCACGACGTCGGCAACGAGCGCCGGTTCGTGCTGTTCATTCCGCCGCTGGTGGCGCTCGCCGCGCTCGCGGTCGGCCGCGGCGCCCTGCGTACCGCCGGAGCTCGGCCGCCTGCCGCGCCGCCGCGCCCTGCTGGCGCTGCCAGTCGTGCTCTATGCGGCCTATGTCATCGCCGGCTCGCTGGTCCGGCTCGCGTTCCTTTACGAAGTCCGGCCGAACGTCCGGCTCGCCGCGGCGATCGCGGCGCTCGCGACCGCGGGCCTGTATGCGACCTGGCCGCGGCTGCCGCGCGCGCTCGCCCGGGCCAGCTGGACCCCGGGCGCGGCGCTGGGCGTCGCCGCACTCGTCGCCGCAGGCCAGCTCGTCCAGTTCGGCCAGTGGGCCGCCAGCCGGTCGTATAAAAACTACGACGCGTCGCGCGAGCTCGGCCGCATTCTGCCCCCGGGAACGCTCGTCCAGGGCAAGCTCGCCAACGGCCTCGCGCTGGAAAATCTCATCCGGCCGGTGTTCATCGGCCGCGGCTTCGGCAACTATGACGACCGGGAACACCGGGACGATGTGCGATATATTCTGACTTACGTGGCGCCGAGCCTCGGCTACGAGTCGCAGGCGGGAAACCCCGTCATTCTGGACGTGCTCCGCGCCTCTCCGCACTACCGCACCATCATGACCTTCGACGTCGCCGAGACGTCCACGGGACACGACCGCGCCGCCCTGATCGACAAGTCTGGCGGCCGGTGAAGACAACAGGAATTCACGACAGATGAGCCGGCGTGCGCAGGATTGACGAGGGCGCCATCAAGGCGCATGCGGATCTACGCTTCCGGTCCGAGTACGACTACGCGCTCTTCGAGTACTACCGCAGCGCCAAGGTCCTGGCCTTCCTCGACCGGGCGGGAGTGGTTCTGCACGGCCGCGTCCTCGACGCCGGCTGCGGCGGCGGCGGCATGCCGCTCTCCCTCGCCGAGGAGGCCGACCTCGTCGTCGGCATCGATCCGGCGGAGCGCTTCCAGGCGGCTGGCGTCCGGCTCGGCCGCGAGCGCGGGCTGTCGAACCTGCACTTCGCCCTCGCCGACGGCATGGCGCTGCCCTTCGCCGCCGGAACCTTCGATCTCGTGCTCTCGCACGCCGTCATCGAGCATGTCGCCGACGCACCGCTGTACCTCCGGGAGTGCGCCCGCGTGCTGGCGCCAGCGCGGCCATGTCTACCTCTCGACCGCGCCGTACCTGTCGTTTGCCGGCGCCCACCTGCCCCGGCTCAAGGTGCCGGCTCCCGCTGCACCTGCTGTTCGGCCGCCGGGTCGCCTTCGCCACCTTCCAGCTGCTCGCCCGGCATGCCACCTGGACGCTCCAGGAGCCGGCCCACGAGAACTCGTTCATCAAGGCGGCTCGCCGCGGCGAGGTCAAGCAGGACGACCTGCTCGAGAAGGTCCGGGTGCGGCGCCTCCGCCGGCAGATTGCCGACGCCGGTCTGCGCATCGTCCGCGAGGAGCTCCACGCGACGGCCACCGTCCGCCGGCTGCCCGGCCCTGTCGCGCGCTGGCTCAGCGACAATCCGCTGACCCAGGACGTCCTCATCAGCAACATCGAGTACGTCCTGGAAGGCGCGTAGGCAATATCGTGGCCGACATCACCCGCTACAAGCCCGACGATCGGCGCGCCGTCGACGCGCTCTACCGCCGCGTCTTCGGCCACGACGCGGCCGAAGGCAGCCGGCTGCGCTGGGACTGGCAGTACCGGCGCAATCCCGAACAACCCGGGGCAGCGAGCCCGAGATCTGGCTTGCGCGCGAAGGCCCGGCCATCGTCGGGCAATACGCCACCATGCCGGTGCGGCTGTCGGTCGGCGGCCGCGAAGTCCAGGGCTCCTGGGGCATGGACGTGATGGTCGCGCCGGAACGGCAGCGCCAGGGGCTCGGGGAAGTGCTGTTCCGCACCTGGGATCGCAACGTCGGCGCCTCGCTCGGCCTCGGACTGTCCGATTCGTCGTACCGGCTGTTCCAGAAGCTGCGCTGGCCGGACGTCGGCCCCGTCCCCTGCCTGGTCAAGCCGCTGACCCGGCGGGCGCTGCGCCGGCCGAACTGGCCGCGTCCCGATCAACCGGCTGGTCTCCGCCCTGACGCTGCCGCTCGTCCGCATCGTCGCGCGGACGCGTCCGCTGCGCGCGGAAGTGCGGGTCATCCAGCGCTTCGACGACAGCTTCACCGCTCTCTGGGAGGAGCTGGCGCCGAAGTTCGACCTTCGCGGTCCGCCGCGACGCGCGCCTATCTGAACTGGAAATACGTCACGGCGCCGCACGTGCGCTACAGCATCGCGGCGCTGCGCCGCGAGAATCGCAACGTCGGCTACGCGGTCTACCGGCATCTCGTCGAGCCGCGCGGCCGCGTCACGCTGCTGGCCGATTTCCTGACCGATCCGGACGACGAGACCGCGCTGCCGACGCTGCTGCAGTGGGTCGACCGCGAAGCGCGCGGCGCCGACTCCGACAAGATCCGCTCGTTCGCGATGCACGGCGCCTTCCGCCGGGTGCTGCGCCGCTCCGGCTACTTCCAGGTGAAGTCGACGATGGAGTTCGTCGCCAAGATCAACGCCCTCGACGTCCCGCCGGCGTTCTACGAGGAGATCGACCCTGGCACGTCACGGTCGGGCGACTCGGATCAGGATCGTGATCGCCACGCATGAACCTGCTCGTCGGCATCGATACCGAAGGGGACAACCAGTGGGACGCGGCGGCCCGCGCCGACCAGCGGTTCGAGAACATCTATGCGCTGCCGCGGCTGCACGCGCTGTTCGCGCAGCACGGCGTCCGCCCGACCTACGTGATCACGTATCCGGTCGCGACGGATGCGCGCTCGGCCGAGGTCCTGCGCGGCCTGCTCGGCGGCGGTGACTGCGAGATCGGCGCCCACCATCACGCCTGGGAAACGCCCCCCTGCACCGCCGACGACGTCGCGGCGGCATCCGTACGCGTCAACGATCCCGCGGCCGCAGTTCGAGCAGCAGCTCGAGTCGCTGACGACGGCGATTACCGCGGCGGTCGGCGCAGCCGCCGGTCTCCTACCGATCCGGCCGGTTCGGGTTTGCCGCCGAGCACGTCGCCGGGCTCGAGCGGCTCGGCTATCTCGTCGAATCGAGCGTCGCGCCGCTCTTCTACGAGGCGCACAAGGGCGGCCCTGATTTCGTCGAGGCGCCGCTGACGCCGTACTTCCTGGCCTACGACAGCGCAACGGCCCCGGGCACGAGCAACCTGCTCGAGGTGCCGGTGTCGGCGGCCTTGAACCGCCGGCTGCCGCGGCCGCTGCAATACGCTCTACGCGCGCGCCCCCCGGCCTTACACCACCAAGCGCATCCTGCGCGCGCTGCGCCTGCTGCGCGTGCGATGGCTGCGTCCGTCCTACTCGTCGCTGGACGACATGATCGCGCTCGCCCGCCAGCTCGCCGCCGATCATCAGCCGGTCCTGAACCTGCTCTTCCACTCGAGCGAGGCGATCGTCGGCGGCAGCCCGTACAACCGGACGCCGGGAGAGCTCGATGCCTTCTGCGAGCGGCTCGATCGATTTCTCGCCTTCGCGACCAGCGAGCTCGGCGCCGTGCCGCTGACGTTTGCCGAGTTCCGCCGCGCCTACTCGCGCTGATGCGCATCCTGCACGTCACGCCCCATCTCCCGCCGGATCAGGCCGCCAACGCGCTGCTGCCGTGCCAGCTCGGCGGCTGGGCCAGCGAGCGCGGCGACGAGGCGGCATACGTCGCGCATCCGCCGCGCGCCGGCGGCAGCGGCGCCGTCGCCGGGCCGGTCACCTGGATCCCGCGCCGCAGCGGCGGCATCATCGATCGGGCGGCTGCAGCTCGGGCCGGCGCTGGCCGCGTTCAGGATCCGCCGCGCGCTCGCCCCGGCGATCGCCCGCGCCGACGTCGTCCATGTCCACAGCAACGGGCTGCTCGCCGAAGTGGCGGTGCTGCTCGCCCGGCGCGCCGGCAAGCCGGTCGTGCTGACGCTCTACGGCACGGAGATCTGGCACTACCGGCCCGAAGCGGTTCGGACCCGACCTCTTCACGCGCGCGTATCGCGCCGCGTCGTTCGTGACCTTCTACAGCGACCGGCTGCTGTCGCGGGCGCACGCCCTCGGCCTCGGCCGCCGGAACGCCCGGGTCGGTCTATCCGCCGGTCGGGGCCGGCTTCGCCTGGCACGATGCCGCGGCCCAGGCCGCGGCGCGCGCCGCGCTCGGCATCGCCAGCCGCCACCTGCTGCTGAACGTCAAGCGGCTCCACCCGCTCGCCGGACAGCGCGACCTGATCGAGGCGATGAGCGACGTCGTGCGCGCCCATCCCGGACACGCGCCTGGTGATCTGCGGCACCGGACCGCTGCTCGAGGAGCTGCCGCGGCGCCGCCCGCTCGGCGGGCGTCGAGCGCCACGTCACCTTCGCCGGGCTGGTCGACAACGCCGCCGTGGCGCCGCTACTGCGCCGCCGCCGATCTGTTCGTGCTGCCCGTCGATGCTCGAGGCGCTGCCGACGGTGGCGGTCGAAGCGCTCGCCTGCGGCACGCCGGTCGTGTCGACCGACAACCCGGGCGGACTCGAGCTGAACGGAGTGTTCGGTCCGGATGTGACGATCGTGCCCGGCGATCAGCCGATTGCATTGGGCAAGGCGATCGTCTCGTTCCTGCAGGACAAGCGCCGGACCCTGCCGTCAACGGCCGAGGCGGTCGAGCGGGACTTCAGGCCGGCGGCGGTGGCGGCGCAGTACTGGTCGATCTACGAGGGGCTGATCCGGAACGGCGGGGACCATGGCGCGGACGCCTGATGGACCGGCGGGCGCGGCGCGATCAGGACTGGCCGCGCGTGCGCTGGCGTTGGCGCTCGTCGGCGCGGTTCTCGGCGCCGCGGCCCTGCTGGGGTTCTGTGCCGCGGGTGGCACGATCCGGACATCGCTCGACACCGACCCGCCGCGTCTGGTCGGCGGCCTGTACCCGGTCGAGCGTGATCCGGCAAGCGCCCTGACGTTTGCCTGGACGGGGCGGGACATGACGATCCGCCTGCCCGGGCTCGATCGCCGCCGCGACTGGATCCTCGAGCTGCGGGCCCGGGCCGCGCGGCCCGGTTCAACCGCCGGGCCGGAGCTGACGTTCTACGCCGACGGCCTCCTCCTGTCGTCGCACCGCAGCAGTGCCGCGTTCGAGACGATCCGGGTGACGATTCCGGCCCGGCCGCAGCGGCCGCGCGGCGCGCTGCTGCGAATGGACGTGTCCGACACCATGGTCCCGGGACCGGGTGACGCCCGGGCGCTCGGCGTGATGCTGGACGACGTCGTCATCGCCCCGACCGGCACCGTCTTGCCGCCGGCAGGCGCGGTCATCGACGCGGCGCTTGCCGCCGCTGCGCTCGGCGCGGCGCTGGCGCTGCTCGCCGGCTGGCCGGCGGCCGCCGGCGGGACCGCGCTGCTCGCCGTCGGGCAGGGGGCGATGCTGTCGCGCGGCTTCGCGCCGTACACCGGCTACCCGGACACCGCCGTCGCGCTGGCCGCCTGGATCGCCGCCAGCCTCGCGGTTGCCGCGCTGTGGATGCACCGGCAGCGCGCCGGATCGGCGGCGCGCTTCGTGGTCGGTTTCGCGGCCGGCTCGCTGTTCCTGAAGCTGCTGGTGCTGCTGCATCCGGAGATGCCGGTCGGCGACGCCATGTTTCACGCCCACCGCTTCCAGGGGGTCCTCGCCGGCAATCTCTACTTCACGTCGATCGCGCCGGGAAACTACACCTTTCCGTATCCGCCCGGCTTCTATCTCTTCGCCGCTCCCTTCGCAGGACTCGTCGCGCGCGGCGCGGCCGACATGTCGCTGCTGCGAATCGTGGCGCTCGCCGTCGATGCCGCCGCCGGCGCGGCCCTCTACCTGGCGGTACGCCGCAACTGGGACGATGCCTGGACGGCCGCCGCGGCGACCGTGCTCTACCAGGCCATCCCGCTCGAGTTCCGGGTGTTCACGGTCGGCAACCTGACCAACGCATTCGCGCAGTCGATCGCGGTGCTGGCCCTGGTCGTCGTCGCGGCGTCACCGATCGACCGGAGGTGGAACCGCTACGTCGCGCTGCTCACCGTCGTCCTGGCCGTCGCCTTCATGTCGCACACGAGCACGTTTCCGCTGCTGCTGGCGGCCTGTGTCTGTATCGCCATGTTGATCGGGTGGCAGGGGGCGCCGGCGGCGCGGCCGCTGGCATTCGCGGTGCTGCTCGCAGCCGCCGCGGCGCTCGGCCTGGCGGTGGCGCTCTACTACGCGCACTTCGGTGAGACCTACCGCACCGAGCTGGCGCGGATCGGCGGCGAGACCGCGGCCGCCGCCCCGGACGCCGGCGGGCGCTCGATCGCCGGCCGCGCCGGCAGCGTGCCGATGTACCTGCGCACCTACTTCGGACTGGCCGCGCCGGCTCTCGCGGTCCTCGGCGCCGCGCGCCTGTTCCGTGCCGGGGCGCGGGACCGGCTCACGCTCGCGCTGGCCGGCTGGGCGCTGTCGTGCGTGATGTTTCTCGTCCTCGGCGTGTTGACGCCGGTCGACATGCGGTATTACCTGGCGTCGGTGCCGGCGGTGGCGATTGCCGGAGCCGCGGCATTCGGGACGGGGCGACTCCGGGCCCGCCGCCCGTGGCCAATCGTGGCCACGGCGCTGCTCGCGGCGGCGCTCCTCGAAGGCATCCTCACCTGGTGGCGGACATTCTGAGCGGCGCGGTGTACCGTATACGGCAATGAGCCGGCGGCGGACGCCCTGCGCGCCGCGGCCGCCGGCGGGAGTTTCAGGCAATGACTGTGATTGAGAAGATCAGCGCGGACATGACGGCGGCCATGCGCGGCCGCGATCAGGCCCGTCTGATGCCGCTGCGCATGGCGAAAGCGGCCCTGATGAATCGCGAGATTGAAAAGGGCCGGGCCCTGGATGAGGCTGAGGCGCAGCAGGTGATCGCCTCGCTCATCAAGCAGCGCCGGGACTCTGTCGAGCAGTTCACGAACGGCGGCCGGCCGGAGCTCGCCGCGCGGGAAACCGCCGAAATCGCGGTGCTCGAAGCGTACGTGCCGCCGCCACTCGATCCGGCGGAAGTGGAGCGCGCGGTCGACGAAGCCATCCGCGAAACGGGGGCCACGGGGGCCAAGGAAATGGGGCGGGTGATGAAGGCCGTCATGCCGAAGCTGGCGGGAAAAGGGGCGGATGGCCGGACCATCAACGACATCGTCCGCCGCAGGCTCGGCGGCGCCTGACCGCCGCAAACTTTTGCGCCGCCCGCTCGTCTAACTATTTGACAGGCACAATCACCAAGCCTCTCATCCATCCTCCACTTGCCCCTGCCGCAAGGCAGGGGCTTTTTTAGTGGTACGCTGACGTCCCGTCATGCGTGGCCGCCCGTTCATCCCAACACCCGTCCCCACCCGCCGATGAGCTCGTCCAGCGGGCGCTTCGCCTGCCCGACAGGTGCCCCTGCGGTCGTGACCCCCGTCATCCTCGCCTTGCGGCGAGCGGTTCTGGCGTCATGAGTCTGCCCTCGGCCGTCGGGCGGGCGCGTCACGGCCTGGACCCGACCATTCTGCTGATGGCCAGCGCCCACATGATGGTCGACGGCTACGGCAACATCTTTGCGCCGATCCTGCCGCTGCTGATCCCGCGCCTCGGCCTGACGCTGGCGGCCGCCGGGACGCTGACGATGCTCTACCAGCTGGCGGCCTCGGTCTCGCAGATCGGCTTCGGCCATCTCGCGGACCGCTGGCGGCCGCGAGTCCTCGTGACCGTCGGCCCGGTCGTGGCGGTGGCGGTGCTCAGCCTGGTCGGGCTCTCGACGTCGAAGGTGATGCTGGCGGCGATTCTGATCGTCGGCGGACTGGGCGGCGCGGCGTTCCATCCGCCGGCGGCGGCGCTCGCGCATCGGCTCGGCGGCCCGCGGCGCGGTCTCGCGATGTCGGTCTACATCACCGGGGGCACGCTGGGGTTCGCGCTCGGACCGCTGTTCTTTGCGCCGGTCGCCGAGCGCTTCGGCCTGCAGTGGACGCCGCTGCTGGCGCTGCCCGGGCTCGCGGTCGTGACGTTCTTCCTGGTGCGGGTCCCGGCAATCCCGCTGCAGCAGACCTCGCACGGCGGGGTTGCCGCCCTGCGCCCCTACGCGCGGCCGCTCGGGCTGCTCTACGCCATCGTCGTCCTGCGCACGCTGACCTCGCTCGGCTTTGCGACCTTCGTCCCGGTGATGCTGACCCGCCGCGGGTTCACGGTCGCCGAGGCGGGAGCCGCGGTCGCGCTGTACCTGTTTGCCAGCGGTGTCGGCGGGTTCTTCGGCGGACCGGCCGCGGATCGATACGGTCCGCGGCGGGTGATTGCCTGGTCGCTGGTCCTGTCGACCCCGTTCCTGTTCGCGGCGCCGCTCTTCACCGGCGGGGCGTTCGTCGTCCTGCTGGCGATCGGCGGACTCTTCCTGCAGTCGACGCTCCCGGTCAACGTCACCTTCGGCCAGATGCTCGCGCCGGTGAGCGCCGCGACCGTCTCGTCGCTGATGATGGGATTCGCATGGGGCACGGGCGGGTTGAGCGTGCCGTTTGTCGGCCTCGTCGCCGACCGCATCGGGATCGCGCACACCCTGGTCGGTCTTGCGGTGATTCCGCTGCTGGCGGCGGCGGTGGCGATGGGTCTGCCCGCGCACGCGCCGCCGCCAGCCGCTGTGGTACGATAGTTTTGCCCCGCACGATGTCCCGTTACGCCCGCCCCACCGCCCTCAGCTATTCGTTCGGCCCTGGCCCGCTGACGCCGGCGGTCAAGTGGATCATCTGGTCGAACATCGCCCTGTTTGTCGCCTGTGCCGTGTTCCCGCCGCTGACCGTCTACCTCGGCCTCATCCCCGAAGCGGTGATCGAGCGGGGATGGATCTGGCAGCCCGCGACCTACATGTTCCTCCACGCCGGCATCGCTCACATCCTGTTCAACATGCTCGGCGTCTGGATGTTCGGGGTCGAGCTGGAGCGCCGCTGGGGCACCACTTTTTTCGTGAAGTACTACGCCGTCACCGGCGTCGGCGCCGCCGTGACGACGATTGTGGTGTCGCTGCTGCCGTTTGCGGCCACCGCCGCGGCCTACGGCGCCAACACCATCGGCGCGTCGGGCGCCCTTTACGGTCTGCTGCTCGCCTACGCGCTCTACTATCCGGATCGTCCGATCCTGATGTTCATGCTCTTCCCGGTCCCGGCGAAGTATTTCGTCATGATCCTCGGAGGCATCTCATTTCTGCTCTCGGTTAGCGGCGGCGGACCGGGCGTCGCGCACATCGCGCATCTCGGCGGGCTGATCTTCGGATATCTGTACCTGAAGGGGGGCGGCGGCGGCATCGCCGCGGAAATCAAATACCGCTACGTGAAGTGGAAGATGAATCGCCTGCGCCGCAAGTTCGACGTCTACTCCGGCGGCGGCGGCCGATCCGACTGGGACCGCAAGGTGCACTGACATTTCCAGCGCCCGCTTCCGCCTCCTCTGCCTCGCCAGCCTGGTCGTCCGGCTGCTCGCGCTGCCCCTCGCCGGGACGGAAGACGTGCTCGTCTGGAAGACCTGGAGCCACGGCGCGCTGACAGGGGGCCTCACCCGGGTCTACGGTGTCGGCGGCACACCCCCCGAGCGCGGCCTGGTCCACTGGGGCCGCCGCTCGACCACGGTCGACTACCCACCGCTCGCCATCTATGAAATTGCCGCGGCGGGCGCCGCCTATCGCTTCTTCTCGCCCGACTTCGAGGATTCGCGCTGGCTGAATGCCGCGATGAAGATACCGCCGCTGGCGGCCGAGGGCGGACTGGCGGCGCTGCTGTGGTGGAGCGTCAGGCGTCGATACGGCAGCGCCGCGGCGCGATGGGGCGCCGCCGCCTGCTGGGTCAACCCGGCGACCATCCTGGCCGGCCCCGTGCTCGGCTACCTCGACCCTTTGATGGCGCTGCCGGCGGTGGCTGCGGTCATCGCCGCCCCCGGGGGGCTGCCGGCAGTCGCCGGTGGGCTGGCCGCGCTCGCCTGCCTCACCAAGGCACAGGCGGTTTTCGTGCTGCCGGTCGTGGTCCTCGGTCTGTGGACCGGACCAGCCGTCGGCCGGTTGCGCCGGCTGGTGCTGGCCGCGGCTGGGGCCGCGCTGAGCGCCGCGGCGGCGCTCGCGCCGTTCGTCGCCGCCGGGGCATGGCCGAACCTGGTCCAGGGCGTCGGCTCTCTTCTCCGCCACGACATGCTGTCGGGCGACGCCGCCAACGCGTGGTGGGTCGCAACCTACGTCCTGCGCGCCGTCTACGCGGTGGGCGACCTCGGCACCTGGGGAGCATGGACGATGACGGTGCGAATCCTCGCCGTCTCCCGGGTGGTGGCGCTCGGCTATCCCAACCCCAGGCCGCTGGCGCTTGCGGCCGTCCTCGCGGCGGCGGCGTGGGCGCTGTGGCGGGCGCGGCGCGCGGCCGCCCCGCCGCTGCTCCTGGCCTGCGCCGCGTTCATCGTCCACGCCTATGTCGTGCTCGGCATCCAGGTGCACGAGAATCACCTCTACCTGGCGCTGCCCCTTCTGGCCGGGGCGGCCGCGGCGCTGCCACGCCTCCGGCCGGTGCTGACGGCGTTGTCCGGCGTGTTCGCCCTGAATCTCTACCTGTTCATGGGGCTCGGCCGAGGGTTCGTGCTGCCGCCGCGAAATCTGACCGTGATCGACACCACGGTGCTGCTCGCCGTGGTGAACTGCGGCCTGCTCATCTGGCACGCCCGGCGATTCGCTGCCGCCTGCGCGGAGCGGCCAGCGCCGGGATGACGCGGCGAGCGCTATTCCTGAAAATACGTGTCGGTGTGGTCGAGCCAGTCCTGGCGGATCGGGCTGAACAGATCCAGTTCGAACGTATCGTCGAGCGCTTCGGCCTGATGATCGACCCGCGAAGGAATGTGCAGCACCTCTCCTTCCCGGACCGTGATCTCCTCGCCGTTGATCAGGAACTTGAGGGCCCCCTGGAGCACGTAGGTCATCTGTTCGCTCTCGTGCGCGTGCATCGGGACGAGCGCCCCCTTCTTGAGGTACACCTGGGCCAGCATCTCGCGCTGCCCCGTGACGATCTTCCGCGAGATCATCTCGGTGACCTTTTCCAGAGCGATTTCATCCCAGCGGTGGAGGCGGACAACGGGGGTGGTCACGATGCCGTGGATTATACCCCCCGCGCCCGGACGGGCCCCGGGCCGGCCTGGGCCCGCCTCTGCCGGAGTGTTATAATTCAGCTTCTGAAACCGCTGGATTTTCTGGACCGGCCGGCGTGAACGGACAGCACTTCGGGGCCCGAATCCCTGGCCTCACTGCAGTCGAAAGGGCCTCAACGGAATGAAGGCGACGGCGGTCAGCAACGGCAGGAGCACCACCACCGGAACCGGCCGTTCCCTCGACGGTCTCACCCGCGACGATCTCCTTCAGGCCTACCGGCTGATGCTGCTGTCGCGCCGCATCGACGACAAGGAGATCCAGCTCAAGAACCAGAGCCTGATTTTCTTCCAGATCAGCGGCGCCGGCCACGAGGCGATCCTTGCGGCGGCCGGGATGGTCCTCAAGCCCGGCTACGACTGGTTCTATCCGTATTACCGCGACCGCGCGCTCTGCCTCGCGCTCGGGGTGACGGCCTACGAGATGTTCCTCGCCGCCGTCGGCGCCGAAAGCGACCCGAGCTCCGGCGGCCGGCAGATGCCGTCGCACTGGGGACACCGCCACCTCAATATCGTCTCCGGCTCCAGCCCCACCGGCACCCAGTGTCTCCACGCCATCGGCTCGGCCGAGGCCGGCGGCCTCTACGATCGCATCACCGCCATCGACGGCCGCGAAGCGCTCTTCCACCGGGATGAGGTCGTCTACGTGTCGATCGGCGAGGGGGCGACGAGCGAAGGGGAATTCTGGGAGTCGTTGAACGCCGCCTGTCTCGGCAGCCTGCCGGTTGTCTACGTCGTCGAAGACAACGGCTACGCGATCTCGGTTCCGGTCGAAGTCCAGACCGCCGGCGGCGACCTGTCGCGGCTGGTCGCCTCGTTCCCGGGTCTGTTCGTCCAGAGCATCGACGGCACGGACTTCGTCGCCAGCCACCGGGCGATGACGGCGGCGGCGGCCTACGCCCGCGCCCGCAAGGGGCCGGCGCTCGTCCACGCCCGGGTCACCCGGCCGTACTCGCACTCGCTCTCCGACGACGAACGCCTGTACAAGACGGCCGACGAGCGCGCCGCGGAAGCGTTGCGCGACCCGCTGCCGCGCCTCGCGACGCTGCTCACCGAGGAGGGATTCGCCACCGCCGCGGATCTCGCCTCGCTTGCGCAGGAGGTGCAGGCCGAAATCAACGACGCCGCCGACCGCGCGATCGCCGCCGACAAGCCGCGCCCGGACACGGTCCAGCGCTACGTCTATTCCGCCGACGTCGACCCGACCTCGGACGCCTTTGCCGCCGAACCGGCGAGCGAGGGCGGCAAGCCCGAAACGATGGTGGCGGCCATCAATCGCACGCTCAAGGACGAAATGGCGCGCGAGCCCGCGCATCGTCGTCTTCGGCGAGGACGTCGCCGATGTCAGCCGCGAGGCCGCTCTGGAGACGGTGTCCGGCAAGGGCGGGGTCTTCAAGGTCACGCACGGCCTGCAGCGGGCGCACGGCGCGACGCGGGTCTTCAACTCGCCGCTCGCCGAAGCCGGCATCGTCGGCCGCGCCATCGGCATGGCGATCCGCGGGATCAAGCCGGTCGTCGAGATCCAGTTCTTCGACTACATCTGGCCGGCGATGATGCAGATCCGCGACGAGCTGTCGATGATGCGCTATCGCTCGAACAACGAGTTCGCCTGCCCGATGGTCATCCGGACCGCGATTGGCGGCTACCTGCGCGGCGGCGCGCCGTACCACAGCCAGTCCGGCGAGAGCATCTTCGCGCACTGCCCGGGCATCCGGGTGGTCTATCCGTCGAACGCCCGCGACGCCGCCGGCCTGCTGCGCACCGCCATCCGCTGCGAGGACCCGGTGCTGTTCCTCGAGCACAAGCACCTCTACCGGCAGACCTACAACAAGGGGGAGTACCCGGGCCCGGACTATCACGATCCCGTTTGGCAGATCGGCGATCCGCCGCGACGGCACCGACCTGGTGGTCATCACCTGGGGCGCCCTGGTGCAGCGCTCGCTGCTCGCCGCGCAGCAGGCGGAGAAGGACGGCATCAGCGTCATGGTGATCGACCTCCGCACCATCGCGCCGCTCGACTGGGACGGCATCGCGGCGGCGGTCAGGAAGACCAGCCGCGTCGTCATTGCCCACGAGGATCAGCTGACGTGCGGCTTCGGCGCGGAGATTGCCGCGCGGATCGCCGATGAGCTGTTCGCGCATCTCGACGCGCCGGTCCGTCGGGTCGCCGCGCTCGACACCCCGGTCGCCTACTATCCCGACCTCGAAGAGGCCATCCTGCCGCAGTCAGCCGACGTCCTCGCCGCGATTCGCGACCTCGCGCGCTACTGACGCGCCCCGCCGGCCTGCCATGCCACGCGCCGTGCTCGCCGCCCTGCTCGCGCTCGCCCTCGGCGCACCGGCGCCGGCGTCCGTCGACGAGCGGGCATCGATCGGCGGGCTGCCGGCCCACGCCGCGGCGGTGCTCGACGAGGTGTCGGGCTGCCAGCTCTCCCCGTCCGGCGCGTATCTCGTCTTCGACCGCCGCGCCCACGCCGTCTACCGCTTCCCCCGCGGCGCCGACGCGCCGCAGAAGGTGGTCGACATCGGCAGCGAGACCGGCCGGATCATCCGGCCGACGGCGTTCGACGTGGCGCCGGACGGGACCTTCGCGATCGCCGACGCGCCCGGCGACCAGCGGCGTGTGCAGCTGTTCACGGAAACCGGCTCGCCGGCCGGAGGCTTCGTCATGGCGGGCCCGCCGGTGCCGTTCATCACGTTCGGGGATGTCGCGCTCAGCGGTCTCGGCACGCTCGAGTACACGGGCCGGAGCATCTTCATGAGCCAGCCGGATACCGGCGCGCTGGTCACCGAATACGGGCTGAACGGTGCGCCGCTCCGTTCGATCGGTGAGCTGCGCGCGACCGGCCAGGAAAAGGACCGGGCCGTCCATGAGGCGCTGAACGTCGCCATTCCGGTGCCGGCGCCCGACGGCGGCCTGTTCGTCGTTTTCGTCTCGGGCGTCCCGATGTTCCGCAAGTACGACCGCGCCGGCGCGCTCCTCTTCGAGCGTCATGTGGAAGGACCGGAGGTGGACGGCTATCTGCGGCAGATGCCGAAGACGTGGCCGAAGCGGCAGAGCGGCGGCGGCGAGATCCCGCTCGTACCCTCGATGATCCGCGCCGCCGCGGCGGATCGGGACGGCAATCTCTGGATCTCGCTGGCCGCGCCGCTCACCTATGTCTACGACGCCGCCGGTGAGAAGCGGCGGACGGTGCGGTTCAGGGCCGCAGGGGTCATCGCCCCGACCGGGTTCTTTTTCACGCGCGACGGCCAGGTCCTGGCGACGCCCGGCTGTTATGCCTTTGCAGCCGGGCTGTGACGCGCCCGGCGCCGCTCAGAGCAGCTTTCCGACCGGTCCCAGATCGAGCGTGAGGTCCTCGGGCTCCAGGCCGAACTGACGGCCGACCTCCCGCACCGTTTCCTCCAGCCGCATCAGCGCGAGCCCGACAGACTCGGTTTCCTCGGCGGTCAGCGTGCCGGCGTCCATGCGCCGGATCGCCTGGCGCTCGAGCAGCTGCCTGATGAACTCCACCAGCGTCAGCACGAGCTTGCCGACCGACCGCCGGACGTCGTCGGCATCCGCATTCCACCGCGGCGTGGCAGCCGCCGACATGTGTTCGAGCTCCGCGCGAAGCGATTCGATCTCACGGATCTCGAGCGCTCCTCGGCGGCGGCTCGCGCCGATCGCGGCGGCGCGTTTCCGCCGCGGCTTGGCCGCACCGGCGCGACCCGCGGGCGGCGCCGCGGCGCGGCGGGCGGCCGGCTGCCGCGTCCCACCGCCGCGGCGCGGCGGTGTCATGGCCGGAGCTCCGGGGCGAAGGCAAACGGCGGCCACGGGCCACTGGCGACGATGGTGCCGGCGGGAAAGCGCGCCGCGGCGGCAGCAAACGCGCGCCCGTACCGCGCCACGTCCGGCACGTCGATCAGATGATAGAGCGTCGCCGCGACCCGGCCGGCGCCGGCTTCGAAGCGATCGGCGCGGACCAGCGGCGTCAGCGCCTCGCCGATGGCGCAGAGCGCCGGCGGGCGCGCGGCGGCCGCGCGCCGGGCTTCGAGGTAGGCCGTTCCGCCAGCCGCGGGTGGCACCTGCCGGCCGGCGGCCGGTCCCGGCACGGCCGCATCACCGAGCAGACGGATTGTCATCTGCCGGCGGTCGCGCACCAGGGCCAGCGCCTGGCGGATCGGGTCGCGACGCTCCGCCACCGCCGCCGCGAGCTCGCGGCGCTCCATGAAAGCGCCGAAGCGCACCGGCAGCAGCGACGCGACCCGCTCCGCCAGCTCCGCCACCACGTCGTGCTGCCGGCGCAGCGCCTCCTCCGTGGCCGGCGGCGCCGCGGCGACCCGTGCCACCGCCGCATAGACGTCGTCCGCACGCACGAATTCGATGCGATGGGTCGCGATAATGAGCGGCGGCAGCCGCTCGTCGGTCAGCGCAAACACATAGAGGCCGCTCACTTTTCCTTGGCCGGCAACAGCCGATCGGCGGCGCACAGCAGCGCCGACAATCGCAGGTAGACGAGGTCGACCCCGGCCAGCGAAAGAATCACTTCCGCATTCAGCACGACGCCGCGATTGAGGAGGTTGTCGACCACGTCCAGCAGCGAGGTGTCGGCGTCGTCGATGATCCGCGCGACGTCGGAGCGGCGGCGCGAGGCGGGGGCGGCGGGGCTGAACACGGCGGGGCGACGGACCGGCTTCGGCGGCGGCGGTAGCGGGGCGGTCTTCGCCGGCCGGCGTCTGGCGACGGTCGAGTGGCGCGACCGTGCGGCGCTCATCGCCTGGCCGCCGGCTGCACGAAGTTGTAGGCGGGCCACGGTCCGCTCAGGGTCAGGACGCTGCCCGCCGCGGTGCCGGCGTCGGCCACCCGGCGCGCCACGGCCCTGAACTGCGCGCGCCCCGTGCGCGGCACGAGAAACGCCGCGTCGAGCAGCGGCGCCACCGCGCCGGCCGGCGCATCCTCCCGGCGCCGGGCATCGCGGGCGGCGGCGGCGAGCGCCCGATAGCCGGCGTCGGCGGCGCGGGCCGCCGACCGTCCGAGCTCGCGCGCCGCCTCCTGCGCGTCGCGGCGCGCGGCGAGAAACGCGGTTCCTGACGCCGGCCGGCCGACGCCGCCCGGGCCCTGGACCACGGCGGCCGTCGTGCGCGTCATTCGCACGCCCCACTCCTCACATCCCGCGATGCGCCGGGCCACGGCGCCCACCTCGCGCCGCCGCGAGCCGGTCTCCTCGACCGCACGCGCCAGGGTGGTGAAAATCGTGAAGAGCGCCATCGGGACGACCGTCACTCCCCGCTTCGCGAACAGATGCCCGATCACGCGCTCGTGCGCCACGGCGACCGCCGCGACGCGGTCCATGTCACGCAGCGTCCGCTCGACCGCGGCCGCGCCGTATTGCTCGATCGGCACCGCCGCGGCGACCGCCCAGAGAGAGGCGCCGATCCTGGCGCTCATCACCGGGCCGGCGCCAGGCACGCCGGCCGGCGCGCGCGACAGAGCGGGGGCGTGCGCGGCGTGCACGATGCAGTAGAGATACACGGCCGACATGGGATCGCGAACGATGATAGCGCACCCACCCCTCCACGGCGGCGGCCGCCGCGGCCGGAGACGGGAGTCGACCGCGCGGGTGCGGCCCGGCCGGACCGCCCCGGCGCCGCCAGCGCCGGCCGGGTCAGCGCAGCGGCGCCGCGGTCGCCCACGTCCCGCGCCACCGCCTCAGTGCCGCCGGACCGTGCGGCGGTGGCAGCTGCGCTGGCGCCACCGCGACGGCCGCGGCGCGCGGCGCCATGTGCGCCGCGAGCCGCACGATTCCGCCGCAGCTCGCGCGTCTCCGCGGCCGCGATGCGCCGGCAGCTGGCGCAAGTGCCGCTACCCATGGCGTTCACCAGAACGAGCGGGATGCGCACCCGCATCGCCGCAAGCCGCGCGATCAGCCGGCCGCTCTCCTCCCGGGGCAGCGCCGCGGCGCGCGTCACGACGATGAAGGCGCAGCGGCGCTCGTCGGCGAGCAGCGCCCGGAGCCGCCCCAGCCCCTGCGAGACGCGGATCAGCGCCGCGCCGAGCTCGCCGATGCCGGCGACGGGCTGGTACTTCAGCAGGATGGCCATCAGCGCGCGGGTCCACTCCTGCACCAGACCCGGCATCTCGAGCAGCCGCAGCGCGTGGCCGGACGGCGCCGTATCCATGACGATGAGATCAGCCGCCGACTCGAGCGCGTCGGTGACTTCGATCACCGCCGCCAGCTCGTCGATCCCGGGGGGCGCCAGGGTGAGGAGACGCTCCATGACCCTCCGATCCGCGCCGGCGTCGACGGCATGCCGCCGGTCCCGCGCGACAGGCGATCGAACCAGCGATCGATCGCCGCCGCGTACTGCTCGCGCACGCCGCTCAGGCCGCGCGCCGCGTCGAGCTCGCGGACCCGGAGGTTCGCCGGCCCGCCGGGCAGGACGCGGGGAGTGTCCGAGAGCACCGGGCCGAGCGCGTCGGCGAGCGAGTGCGCCGGGTCCGCGGAGATGAGCAGCAGGCGCCGGTCCGGCCACTGCCGGGCCAGCCCCAGCGCCGCGGCGGCCGCGCAGGTCGTCTTGCCGACGCCGCCCTTGCCGCCGAAGATCAGCAGGCGTGTCTCGGCGCCGTCCGGGAGCTCGACCCTCCGGACGGCGGCGACCGCGGCGGGGCGCCACGCCGCGCGGCCGCGCCGGGCCGGCCGCGGCCGCGCGAACGGGCGGCGCGCCTGGATCTCGGCCCCGATCGCCGAAAGCGCGCCCACCCCGCGCGGCTCGATTGGACGGGCCGCAATCCCGACCAACGACAGGTCCCCGAGACGCCGGCGGGCCAGCGCCAGACCGTCGCGCTCGACCTGTCGCCGTGCGTCGCACCAGCGGCACGGCCGGTCCGGCGCCGGTGTCAGGCGGTTGACGATCACCTCGGCCAGCGCCAGCCCGGCGCCATGGAGCGCGGCCGCGGCGTCGACGGTTTCCTCGACGGCCATCGCCTCGGGAAGCGTCACCCATGAAAACCGCGTCCGTGCCGGATCGCGGAGCAGCACGCCGATGCCGCGCGCCTCGGCCGCCATCCCGGCGATGACCGCGTCCTCGGCGTCGGCACGCCAGCCGCCGCGGAGCGCCTCGACGACGGCGCGGTGCCTGGCCTGCATCTGCTCGAACGCGTCCGCCAGTGCGCTGAGCGTCGCCGGGGTCTCCAGCATGCGCAGCGTGTGGCCGGTCGGGGCGGTATCGACGACGACGAGACCGTAGCGCCCCGAGGCGGCGAACCGCGACACCTCGAGCAGCGCCGCGAGCTCGTCGATGCCGGGCAGCGACAACCGCAGCAGCCGGGCGACATCCTCCTCGTCCAGCCAGGTGCCGCGGAGCGCGATCGTCCGGAGCGCCGACCGCCGGCTGCGCAGCCAGCGCTCCAGCGCCGCCCGGGCGTCGATTTCCACGGCGTGCAGCACGCCGCGGCGCAGCGGAATCCGCCGCGGCGACGAGCCCAGCCGGCGGCGGAAGGCGTCGCCAAGCGACGGTGCGGGATCGGTCGAGACGACCAGGGTGGGCGTGCCGTCGAGGGCCGCGCGCACCGCGACAGCCGCGGCACAGGTGGTCTTGCCGACGCCCCCCTTGCCGCCCACGAACCACAGCGCCCGCGGCGGGCCGACGGCGTCAGCGGCGGTCGTCGTCGTGCTGGTCGCCTTCGAACGACGCGTCGATGCCGGTAATCTTGTAGTCGTCTGGCGAGAGCGTGGCGGCACCGGCCCCCTGCCTTCGATCGCGAATCTCGCGGAGGCGCTCGAGAATGTCCGCCTCGAGGGCGTCGAACGACGCCTGATCCATCTCGTCGAGCTCGAGGCGCATCTGCGCCGCCAGCAGCCGCTCGCGCAGCGCCGTGTCGTCGTTCATCTCGGTGTCGACCGCGGTGGCAATCTTGTCGAACACGAAGCGGAGCCCGCCGATCAGCATCGAATCGAGAATGAACATCCTCAGTGCGCCCGTTCGAGCTTCAAGCGGATGTTGACGAAGTTGTAGGGCGGCCACGGCCCGGTGTACTTGAAGGTCAGCTTGTCGTACTGCTGGCCGATCTCCTTGACCCGGACGTCGAAGGCGTGCTCGCGGCGGCGCGAGACGAGGAACGCGGCGTTCATGATCATCCGGTCGCCGATCGGCTTGTTCGACCGCGACGCCACCGAGACGTCGCGCAGCCGCTCGAAGATCTCGGCGACGTAGCGTTCGGACCGGGTCTGCAGCGCCGCGTCGATGAGCCGCCCGTACTGCATCCGGGCGAAGTAGGTCGGATCCCTGCTGCGACGAGATCTCCCCCTTCAGGCGGCGGATGTCTTCGTCCTCTTCCTCGATTTCCCGGATGATCTGGTCGCGGTCCCAGAGCACCTTCAGGCCGAACTCGAACTTGTCCTGCATCTTGTTCGAGGACGTCGGTGAAGGCCTCGTAGGCCGAGCGCAGCAGCTCCATGATGTCGTCGTCGGTCTTGAAGACGGTGCCGAACGACATCGGGATGACGGTGTGCTGCTGCATCACCGTCTCGTTGACGCGCTCGTGGGCGAGGACGTTCTCGCGGGTCGGGTCCTGAACGACCATCGGCGTGTTCGAGACGACCGCGGCGATGTCGCGGTAGTGGACGGTGTGGACCTCGGCCCGATCAGGCCCGATGCCGAGCTGCCCGAAGCTCAGCGCGCGATTCGATTTGATCACGCAGTAGACATACTTGCAGCTCGTTGGCGTCGTCGGCCCGCGGCCGCGTCTCCCGTCCCTCGCGCGGGCGCGCCGCCGGCATCCGGACCCGCTCGAGCTTGCCGCGCGCCGCCGGGGCTGCCGCCGGCTTGCGGACGCGGGGCGCGGGCGGCGCCGCGGCGGACTTCCCGCGCGGCGCCGGTGGGCGCGCCCGGACCTTGGGTTTCTTCTGCGTCTTGGCCATCAATCTGCTTTATCGGGGAGCCCTGCGGCTGATCCTGTTACTCGCCCACCGCGGTTCCCGGGAGAGCAGTCCTCGCCGCTCGGGCGGCGCGCCGCCAGCATGCGCTGGATCTCGGCAACCAGGGCATCGGGCAGACACGGCTTGGTGACGAAGGCGTCGCAGCCGGCCTGCCTCGCCCGCTCGGCATGGACCGGCGAGCGCGTGGCCGGTCAGCGCCACGATCGGAATGTGCTTGGTGCGCTCGTCCGCCTTCAGCCGGCGCGTCGCCTCCCAGCCGTCCATCCCGGGCAGCGACAGATCCATCAGGATGATGTCGGGCATCAGCTCGAGCGTCTTCTCGATCGCCTCGATCGCCGTTGACCGCTTCGGCGACCGCGAAGCCGGAAAACTGCAGGTACGCGGCGTACATCTCGCGCGCGTCCTGATAGTCCTCGACGACCAGCACCAGCGACCCGGCCCGTTCACTCATCGGCGCCTCATTCGCGTCGGCAGTCTGAGAATGAACGTGAGCCCTTGCCCGGTGTGCTGCGCAGCGCAATGCTGCCGTCGAGCATCTGCGCCAGCCGGCGGCAGATCGACAGCCCGAGCCCGGTGCCGCCGTAGCCGCGGGCCGGCGAGTTGTCGAGCTGGCGGAAATCCTCGAACACCTTCTCCTGATCTTCGCGCGGGATGCCGATGCCGGTGTCGGCCACCGCGATGACCACCTGGCGGGCGCGGGCGTCGTGCGCCGCCGACACCGTCACGGACCCGGCCGGCGTGAACTTCAGCGCGTTGCTCAGCAGGTTGAGGACGATCTGCTTCACCTTCTGCCGATCGCTGCGCACCGCCGGCAGCGTCCCGGCGCATCTCGGACACGACCGCCAGCTCCGAGCGCTTGATGATCGGCTCGAGCTCGGCCATCACCTCCTCGACCAGCTCGCCGACCCGAAAGGTCGACAGCGTGCAGCGGCATCCGGCCCGCTTCGATGCGGGTGATGTCGAGGATGTCGTTGATGAGCGCCAGCAGGTGGCGCCCGTTCGAGTCGATCCGCGACAGGCTCTTGCGCTGCGCCTCGACCACCGGCCCCGACACGCCCTTGAGCAGCATGTGGGTGTAGCCGAGGATGGCGTTCAGCGGCGTCCGGAACTCGTGCGACATGTTGGCGAGGAACTGCGACTTCAGCGCCGAGGCCTGCTCGAGCTCGATGTGCTGCCGGCGCAGCAGCTCGTTCTGCTCGGCGAGCTCGGCGGTCGCCTCCTGGACCTTCCGCTCGAGCTCGGCGGAGGCCTCCTTGAGCTGCTCGTAGCAGCCGCGCCTTCTCGATCGCCTCGGTGCGGTCGTGCAGGATCGTGACGACCCACATCAGCTCGCCCTGCTCGGACAGAATCTGCCGGCCAGTCCCTCGACCGGCGACGGCCGGCCGGTCACGCGGATCGGCGAGCGGGATCTCGCCGCGGTGGCGCTCGCTCGCCGCTGCGCGTCAGCACGTTCGAGACGAACGAGCTCAGGTTGCGCGTCGTTGGCCCGCACC
Source organism: uncultured Acidobacteriota bacterium (assembly GCA_963750475.1). GTDB lineage: Bacteria > Acidobacteriota > Vicinamibacteria > Vicinamibacterales > 2-12-FULL-66-21 > JALZOC01. The sequence goes on along the minus strand of CAVVQQ010000002.1, from coordinate 1,267,813 downwards.
CGCCGCTGCGCCTCCTCGCCGGCCGCCGTCGGCGCGCTGAACAGCCGCTCCGGCCGGCTCGTTCATCAGCACGATGTCCCCCTCCTGGTCGGTCACCATGATCGGGTCGGCCACCGAGTCGATGATCAGGTCCAGCCGGTGGCGCTCGTCGCGCACCTCGCGCCTGCGGCCAGCCGCAGCGTCCGGTAGCTCTCCTCGATCTCCTCCTTGGCCCGCGCCAGGTCGGTGACGTTGCGCAGCACCGAGACGACGTAGGTCCCCTGCCGCTCGTCCTTGGCGCGCGAGCTGAGCAGCTCGAACAGCAGGTCCGACCCGTCGAGCGGATCGACCAGCAGCAGCTCGCGCCGCGCCAGCTCGGTCTGCGCGACCGCGCTCGTCGACAGCGCCGCCGAGAACAGCATGTTGTTCAGCGCGACCGCGCCGGCGCCAGCCCTCGCTGGCATCCTCGGGCGCGGCGAACAGCTTCTCGGCGTGCGCGTTGGCGATGATCAGCCTGCCTTCGGTGTCGGTCAGCAGAATCGGGTCGGTGACGGCGTTGATGATGCTGTAGAGCAGCATCCGCTCTTCGCCGACGCGTCGTCGCGCCCAGCCGGTCGCGGCTGAGCGAGCCGCGACAGCTGCCGGCCGAGGACGCGCGCCGACCCAGGCGACGTCCGGGTGCAACTCGCGCTCCGGCGCCGTCCGCCAGCAGCAGGCCGTGCGCCGTCGGATCGTCCGGGCCGCGGAGCGGCACGGCGTGGAACGCCCGCCCCTCGAGCGGCGTCCGGAATGGATGAAAGGGACCGGCAAAATAACTCGGCTGCCGCCGATCGAGCGCCCGGATCAGCGGATGCTCCTGATCGTCGCGGGTCAGGACGAATTCGACGATCGCCGCCGATGACACGCCGTGCTCGGCGACGAGCAGGAGCGGCGCGGTGCCCGGCTCGGCGATGGCAACAATCGCCTGCTCGACCCCGGCATGGGCGGCCAGCCAGTCGACCGCCCGCCGGGCGGACACCTGCAGATCGCTGCTCGCCAGGAGAAATTCGACCAGCGAGAGCTTCGCCTCCATCTCAAGTCCGGCAAGCGGTGCGATCACGGCGGACCGGGTCAAGGCTAGCCTTTGCTGCGCCTCCGCGCCACCCGTCGAACGGTCTTCTTCGCGCCGCCGCGGGCGACGGCCAGCTCGGCGCGCAGCGCGGCGTTTTCGGCAATCACGTTCTGGTGCGCGGCCGAGAGCTCGGGCTGCGGCCGGGAGATCGGCGTCACCTGGCCGACGGCCTCGGAGTACTTCAGATAGGTGTCGATCGAGGCGACCACGACGCGGGCCTCGACGGTGATCAGGTCGATGCCGACGAGCGACACCCGGACCCAGGCGTCGATGACGATGCCCTTGTCCAGCACCCGGTCGAGAACGTCGATGAGACTTGTGCCCCCTGGTGCCCGTTCAACTGCCATTCGCTTCTCCTCCGCTCGACCCGCCGCCGGCGCCTCAGCGCCGCCGGCGCGGCGGCGCCGCCGTCAACGCATCCACCTTGCGCTCGAGCCGCTGAATCTGGCCGCGCAGCTCCTCGTTTTCCGCGATCGCCGAGCGATGCGCCCCCGGCGAGAGGTCCCGATCGTACCGCCACCAGTCGAGGCCAATCTCCTGCGCCTTGTCGAGCGAACAGACCAGCAGCCGGATGCGAATCGTCAGCAGTTCGACTTCGGCCAGCGACACCTTGATGTCGCCGGCAATGACCAGCCCCTTGTCGAGCACCCGGTCGAGCACGTCGACAAGGCCCGTGGAGCGGTGACCTGAAGGCGGAAGGTCCAGAGGCATGCCGAGCGAATATATCGCACGCCCCCGGGGCAGGCAAACCGAGCGCCTGCCGCAACTCGGCGAGCACGACAATTCCGTCTCGCCGCCCGCACCGACGTCAGGTTTACAGGCGGCGGACAATGCAAAGCGCCCGCCACAGCTGAGTTCAGCCCGCGGCGGCGGATCTACGGGGCTTTCAACTCCCGCTTGAGAATCTTGCCGGACGCCGTCATCGGCAACGTGGACCTGAATTCAACCATCCGGGGGTATTTATAGGAGGCAAATTGCTCACGGCCCCATGCCACCAGCTCCCCGGCCGTGACGTCCACGCCGGGCCGCCTGACAACGAACGCCTTGACTTCCTCGCCGAGGCGCTCGTCCGGCACGCCGATGACCGCTACGAGCGCGACGGCCGGATGCGTCATCATCACCTCCTCGATCTCGCGCGGGTAGACGTTGAAGCCGCCGCGCAGAATCATGTCCTTGCGACGGTCGACGATCGTGAGATAGCCTTCCTCGTCGAGGACGCCGATGTCGCCGGTGTGGAACCACCGCCTGCGGAGGACCTCGGCGGTCTCATCGGGGCGGTTGTAGTAGCCCTTCATCACGTTCGGTCCGCGAACGACGACCTCACCCCGCTCGCCCGCCGCCACCGGCCTTCCTGCTCATCGACGCAGCGCACGTCGACGCCGAAAATCGGCAAGCCGACCGTGCCGGGCTTGCGAGGGCGCTGCAGCTGATTGAACGCGACCACCGGCGACGTCTCCGACAGCCCGTAGCCCTCGAGGATCCGGACCGCGAACACCTCCTCGAAGCGGCGCATCACGTCGATGCGGCATCGGCGCGCCGCCCGAGACGCAGAGCGGAGGTGCTCGGCGACCGGCGCCGGGTCGAATCCCCTGCGCCGTCGACATGCTGCGAGCAGCGCCCAGTACATCGTCGGCACGCCAATCCAGAAGCCGACCTTCTCACGGACCATCGTTCGAGGCACGGCGGCGCGGCTCGAACCGCGGCAGGAGCACCAGGCGGACGCCGCCGTAGAGGCCGCATGTTCATCAGACAGGTCTGCGCCGTCGAGTGAAAGAGCGGCAGCGTGATGAGCGTCGACGTCCTGGTCGAGCCCGCCGCGCATCGCCGGGCGCGAACATGTCGTGGGTCGCGATCGGCGTTCCACACCATGTTGCCGTGCGTCAGCTCGGCCCCCTTCGGCTGTCCGGTGGTGCCCGAGGTGTAGAGGATGACGGCGGTGTCGTCGGCGTGCCGCGGCACCGAGTCCCGCTGCGGCGGCTGTGACGCCATGCATGCGCGGTCGAGGGTGGCGGCACCGGCGACCGGGCCGGGCGCGGCCGGATCGGCCGTGATGATGACCAGATGCGGGCAGCCGCTCTCGTCGCACGCGGCCCGGGCCATCGCGCCGATCGGCAGCTCCGCGCGTCCCCTCGAAGGCGATCAGCGCCCGCGCGTCGCTGTCGCGCAGGTGATAGGCGATCTTCGCGCGGCTTGAGCAGGACGTTGAGCGGCACGACCACCGCGCCCGCCTTGAGGATGCCGAAGTAGGCGATCGGAAACCACGGCAGGTTCGGACACGACAGCGCGACGTGGTCGCCGGGCCGGATGCCGAGAGCGGCCAGCGCGCCGGCGATCTGCGCCGCCTCGGCCTGGAGCTGACGCGTAGGTGACGTGCTCACCCGAGTGACACGTCAGCGCGACCGCGTCAGGCGTCAGCCGTGCCCGAGGACGCAGCGAGGTTGAGGAGCCAGGTCTCAGCGGAAGTGGCCGGAAGTCATGCGCGGCCGGGATCGTGCAGTCCTTACCACTCGCTGTGCACCGGCGCCGGGCCGATCGATGCGTTCGTAGGTGTGGGCGCCGAACGCATCGCGCTGCGCCTGGGTCAGGCTCTGCGGCAGCCGCGCGGTGCGGTAGCTGTCGAAGTAGGCCAGCGCGGAGGCGTGGGCCGGCATCGGGATGCCGCTGCCGGCGGTGCGCGCCACCGTCCGGCGCCAGCCGGCCTGGGCCGACTCCACCGAGGTCGCCGATCGCCGGATCGAGCAGCAGGTTGGCGAGATCCGGGCTGGCGCCTCGAAGGCGCTTGCGCACCGGATCGAGCAGCTGCGCCCGGATGATGCAGCCGCCCTTCCAGATCCGGCCGATCTCGCCGAGGTCGATGTTCCAGCCGGTAGTTCTCGGCACCGGCGCGAATCAGCGCCATGCCCTGCGCGTAGTCGCAGATGCGCGCCGCATAGAGCGCGGCGTCGCAGTCGTCGATGACCTGCGCCGCGGTCCGCCGCCGCCGAAGCCCGCGGTGCGGCGCCGGACCAGTCAGCGGCGCGACGCCGCGACGCGCTGGTCCTTCAGGCTCGACAGCCCGCGCGCATCGAGCGCGGCGGCAATCGTCGGCACCGGCACGCCGAGATCGAGCGCCACCTGGGTCGTCCAGCTGGCCGGTGCCCTTCTGACCCGCCTTGTCGAGCACGACGTCGACCAGCGGCTGTCTCGGTCTCCGGGTCGATGCTTGCGGCAGACCTTCGCGGTCAGCTCGATCGAGGAACGATTCGAGCCGGCCGCGGTTCCAGGCCGTCGAACACGTCGGCGGTCTCCGCCGCCGACATGCCCGAGGCCGCGGCGCAGCACGTCCCACGCCTCGGCGATGAGCTGCATGTCGCCGTACTCGATGCCGTTGTGGACCATCTTGACGAAGTGGCCCGGCGCCGTCGGCGTCCGACGTGCGTCACGCACGGGCCCGCCTCGGTCCTGCGCGGCGATCGCCTCGAGCACGTCCTTGATGCGCGGCCCACGACTCTGGTCCGAGCCCGCCCGGCATCATCGACGGCCCGAACCGCGCCCCTTCCTCGCCGCCCGACACGCCGCAGCCGACGAAGTGGATGCCGGCGGCCGCCAGCGCCGCCTCGCGCCGGCGCGGTGTCCTCGAACCACGAGTTGCCGCCGTCGATCAGGATGTCGCCGGCTTCGAGCACCGGCCGGAGCTTCGTCGATCGTCTGATCGACCGGCTTGCCCGCCGGGATCATCATCAGGATCCGCCGCGGCCGCTCGAGCGCCGCGGCCAGCTCTTCGAAGGTCTTGGTGCCCGTCGAACGCCTGCCCCGGGATGCGTCGCGCAGAAAGTCGTCGACCCACTCCGTCTCGAGATTCCAGACCGCGACCGGCACGCCGCGCGACTCGATGTTCAGCGCGAGGTTGCGGCCCATCGTGCCGAGGCCGATGACGCCGAATCGGGCGTCGCTCATGACTCCACCGACCTTCGACGACGGCGCGCTCGAACGCATGATCGCGCGAGCGGATGCGAAGCTCCTCGGCGAGCAGCGCCGCCAGGCTCTCGTCGCCGAGCGACACGACCCGCGACGTCGCCGGCATGACCGTCGACGCGCGCCGCCGACTCGACGCAGCTGCCGACTCTTGGCCAGCCGCAGCGTGCAGGACTCGACTGCCGCCGGTCAGCGCGATGCGCTGGATCGGCGCCGGCCCGGTCGCCGTCCTGAATCTCGATCGCGACGCGGTCGCCCCAGTGCAGCTCGCCTTCATCCAGCCGCGAACAGCGACGCGCGGCGTGCGGTCGGACGCCTCGATGACAGCTCGGTGAAGCCGCCGGCGGCGCGTCGCGGACCTCCGGGAGGTCGAAGAACTGCGCCATCAGCGCGCGCCACCGCGTCAGCCGGGTCCAGCGCACGATCGCTGAACGCGGCCCGCTCGGCCAGGCTCGGCCGCGCAGCGGCCAGACCGGCTCGGGAGCTTCGGCATCGAGGACGACGCCGATCGGCCAGCTCGATCAGGCCGTTCAGCACCTCCGCCGGGCCGCCGCGCCACCAGATCACCGTCGGCAGGCTCGACAGCCGCAGCGCCGCCACGGCGTTGTCGATGAAGTCGGTCCTCGCAGCCCCTCGAGCACGACCGCGTTGATGCGAGCACGCGCGCCGGCGGAGACGGGTTGCGGCCCGTCGGAGATCAGAATCGCGCGTCGCGCCGACGTCGGCCCAGCTCCTCGACCGCCTCGCCGCCTCCGCCAGCCGCGCGTGCGGCGCCGACCGACGACGACCGTCGCGGTCAGGGCGCGGCCGGGCGTCCGCTTGGCGTCCTCGTGCCCGGCGCCGGCCAGCACCGCCTCGATGTCGCCAAACGCCACTTCGACGCCAGTGGCAGCAGCGTCGCAGCCGGGCCGGTCACAGCGTCCTCCAGCGGCGGCCGTCGCGCGTTGATCAGCGCATCGGCCTCGGCGGCCGCCCCACCCGCCGGCCTCGTAAGTCGGGCAGCGCCGTCGCCGCCTCCGTCTGCCACTGCCTCGTGCACCGGCGTGATCAGCGCCCACGACGCTTCGACGAAATCGTGGCGCGCGAACAGCGTCGAGTCGCCGAGCATGGCATCGAGCAGCAGCGTCTCGTAGGCCTCGGGGACGCTGCCGCCGAAGGCGCGTGCCGTAACGGAAGTTCATCATCACCGGAGCCAGCTGCATGCGTGTCCCCGGCAGCTTTGCCTCGAAGCGCACCGAAATGCCTTCGTCCGGCTGAACGTTGATGATCAGCAGGTTGGGGGCGACGGAGGACTGACTGACGCGCTTGAAGATCTGCAGCGGCGGACGGCGGAACTGGATCGCGATTTCGGTGGTCCGCTTGGGCAGCCGCTTGCCGGTGCGGAGGTAGAACGGCACGCCGGCCCAGCGCCAGCTGTCGAGCTGCAGCTCGCAGCGCCACGAACGTCTCCGTCGTCGATCCCGGCGCCACGCCCGGCTCCTCGCCGGTAGCCCGGGACCTCGTCGCCCGCCACCCAGCCGCCGCGATACTGCGCCCGGACGACATCGACGTGCCCGTTGCCGTTCTCGACCAGCGGCTGCACCGACAGCAGCGCGTCCATCTTGCGATCGCGGACGCTGTCGGCGGTGAAGGCAATCGGCGGCTCCATCGCGACCAGCGCGAGCAGCTGCATCATGTGGTTCTGCACCATGTCGCGCAGCGCCCCCGCCCCCTCGTAGTACGCGGCGCGCCGCTCGACCCCGACGGTCTCGGCGGCGGTGATCTGCACGTGGTCGATGTAGCGCCGGTTCCACACCGGCTCGAACATCCCGTTGGCGAACCGGAACACCAGCAGGTTCTGGACGGTTTCCTTGCCGAGGTAATGGTCGATGCGGAAGACCTGCTCCTCGTCGAAGTGCTGGTGCACGATCTGCGTTCAGCTCGCGCGCGGTCTGGCCAGGTCGGTGCCGAACGGCTTCTCGATGATGACCCGCCGCCAGCCGTCGCTCCGACGGACGCGGCGAGCCCGGCGTCGCCGAGCTGCTCGATCACATTCGGATAAGACGCCCGGGGGGATGGCGAGGTAGATGCAGCACGCCCTCGCCGCCGTCGATGCTCTCGAGCAGCGCCGCCAGCCGCTGATAAATCGCCGGCGTCCTCAACTCGCCGCCGATGTAGATGATCCGCTCGGCCAGCGATCGCGCGACCTCGTCGCCGGCGGCCGACGCCGGCGAACTCACGCAGGCTGTCGGCGAACTGCTGCGGAAACCGTCGTCGTCCATCTGGTCCGACGCGACGCCGATAACCGAGAAGCGCGGCGGCAGGCGCTGATCGCGGGACAGCCGGTAGAGCGCCGGCAGCAGCTTGCGGCGGGTCAGGTCGCCGGAGGCGCCGAAGATGACGAGGGTGGTCGGGCCCCGGCGTCGGCTTCGATGCGGAGACCGTCCTGCAGCGGATTCACGGGCACCTCAGGATGATACCCGAGGAGCTCCGTTACTTCCGCGCCGCCAGATACGCCGACATCGCGTCGAGCTGTTCGCCGCTCAGCCGATCGCCGAAGGACGGCATCTCGGCGTCCGGGTCGACCTCTTCCGGGTCGGCGATCCACCGGCGCAGCGTCGCAGCGTCGTGCTTGGCCCCGCTCGTGCGACAGGTCGGGGCCGTCCTTGCCGCCGTCGCCGTCGAGCTTGTGGCAGCCGACGCAGTAGCGGGCGAACACGGCGCCGACCGTCTCGAGGTGCGGTGGAAAACCGGGATAGGGCTGGAGCGACGCCCGCCGGGCGTAGGCGACGAGCGCCGCCGCCTCGCGCTCGTTGACGACGACCGGAGGCTCGCGGAGGCCCGGCGCAATCATCTCCGGGTCGAGGACGTGCCCGGCCAGCCACTCCGGACCGCGCCCCGCCGGCAGGCCGTCGATCGGGTCGGCGCTGCCGCCGTCGACGTGGCAGCGCGCGCAGTCGGCCTTGCGGGCCATGACCCGGCCGCCGATCTCGCGCAGCGACCAGGCGTCAGGCGACGCCGCCGACACCGGCCGGTCCCGCCACCCCAGCGTCGTCAAGGTCACGACGCCGGCGACGCCGAGCAGCACGGCGCCGATGACGGCGCGGCGCTGCCGCGGATCGCGCGCCGGCCCGCGATCGATCCACGGCAGCAGCGCCAGGCCGCCCGCCGCGAGGCCCGGAATGACCATCGCGCCGACCACCTCCCACTTGCCCGGGAAGTACTTGAGCAGCTGGAACAGGCCGAGGAAATACCACTCGGGCCGGGGAATGTAGGTGGCATCGGTCGGATCCGCCGGCCCTTCGATCGGCGGCATGCCGTGCCAGACGAAGGCGGCGAGCACCGCCAGGACGAGCAGCACCATGGTCACGTCGCGCGACGCCTGCGCCGGATAGAACGGGACGTCGGCTGCCGGCGCGGGGCCGGACCGGACCCGAGATGCCCTGACGCCGCATCAGCACCAGGTGCGCAGACGACGAGCGCGACCAGCGCCGCGGGCAGGAAGATCACGTGCGCGGAGTACCAGCGGGTCAGCGTCAGCGCGCCGATCGTCGCGCCGCCGCGCATGATGCCGGCGACGATCTCGCCGCCGAGCGGCGTCAGCTTGGCGATGTTGATCGTCACCACCGTCGCCCAGTAGGCGCGCTGATCCCACGGCAGCAGATAGCCGGTCAGCGCGAAGGCGAGGATCAGGCCGAGCAGCGCCAGCCCCGACAGCCACGTCAGCTCGCGCGGCGGCTTGTACGACCCGAACGCGATCACCCGCAGCATGTGCAGCACCATCGCGACGACGATGAAGCTGGCGCCGAAATGATGGAGGCCGCGGACCAGCCGGCCGGCCGACAGTGCGCTGATGAAGCGGACGCTGTCGTAGGCATGATCGGGCGTCGGCGCGTAGTACAGCGTCAGGAACGCGCCGGTCAGGAGCTGGATCGCAGATCAGCGCGAGCAGAACGCTGCCGAGGGTGAAGAACCAGCCGGTGCCGGGCGGCAGCGGCTCGTCGAGCATGACGCTGGCGGCCCGGCGGTAACCGGTCCGGTCGTCCAGCCAGTCGCCAGCCCGAGCCGCGCCACACCCGCCTCACAGCCGCACCAGCACCGTGGCGTCGGCCGGATCGATCCGCGCCTCGACGCGTCGAGGGGGCGCGGCGGCGGCCCTGAGCCACCTTGCCGTCCGGCGTCGTAGACGCCGCCGTGACACGGGCACTGGAAGTGTTTCGCGGCGCCGTCCCACTGGACCTGGCAGCCGAGATGCGTGCAGGTCGCCGACATCGCCCGCACCGTGTCTGCGGCCGTCCCAGACGAGAAAGACCGTCTCGCGGCGCGCGCTCCCGGTACCAGCCGTCGACGCGCGGGACCGAGCAGAATGCGCGGCGATCGGCGTGTCCGGCTTCGAGATCGCCGAGCGCACCGGCCCGGACCCAGCGGCCCGCGCCGGCCGCGGCCGGCGGCCGCAGCGCGAAGACGCCGAGCAGGGCGGACAGGCCGCCGCCGATCACCGCCAGGGCGGTGTTGACGAAGACGACGAGCGCACGGCGGCGCGGCGGAGGGGCAGGATGATCAGGACAGTCAGGCATGAACTGGGCTGGCAACTGCGAAGGACGCGCCAATCGCGCCGGGCGGTATCTTACGGCGGGTGGGGCAATTTTGCGACCCGGCGGTGCTGGCGGACTTCGGGAATCGTAAGCCCTTTCGCGGCATGCGCGGCGGCGCTCAGCGCGGCAGCGTCTCGAGATAGGCCCTGGCCCGGGGGGTGCCGAGGAGCCGCAGCCGGGCGACGATCTCGGCCCTGGCAGCCGGATCCTTCTCGCGCCCGGCGAGCCGAATCAGCTCCTCGTCCGCCTGCGCGTTGAACAGCCCGGCGATGATCGGCTTCTTGATGGCGGCACCGGCGCGCTGTCGGGCGTAGAGCGCGGCGAGCTCCGCCCGCCCGCCTGCCTCGCCAAGCCTGGCGAGCGCCGCGTCCCGCAGCCGGGGATCGCCCTCCGATTCGGCGATGCGCATCAGCGCCGGAACCGCCTCCCGCTGGCCGAGCGACATCACCACCTGATACTTCACGCGCGCGTCGGCGGTGTCGTAGACCTTGAGCAGCGCGCTGGAGACGGCCGGACCGCCGAGGCTGCCGAGGGCACGCACCGCCGCGACGCGCACCGGCTCCGGTCCGGTGGTCGCCATTTCGACGACCGTCGCCCGGGCCTCGGGCTGGCGGGACTGGGCCAGCACGAACAAGGCGCGGCGGGCATCGGCGGCGTCGCCGCCGGCCAGGGCAATCTCCTTGAGCATCGGGATGACCCGCAGGGCATCGGTCTGCATCAGGCTGCCGAGCGCCTGGATGCGCAGATCGGTGTCGGGCATGAACTGCTCCGGCATCCACACGTCCGGCGGCGCCGGCGGCGCCGGCGGCACGGGCGGTACAGGCCGGCGCGGCTGGCACGGCTGGCGCTGACGGCGGACGGACGGCCCCGGGAGGCGGCGGCGCCGGTGGCGGCGGCGGCGGTGCGGCCATGAACCAGAGGACGTCGTTGCGGCGGAGCCGCTGGGCGATCTCGATGCGGAGCGACTGCGCCGGCTTCAGCCACCGGCTGCGAGGATATCCGCGCTCCAGCCGCTGGATGGTCTCGACCGCCGCTGCAGCATCGCGCGCCTGATTCTGGCAGTGCGCCAGCCAGAACAGCACTTCATCAGGATTGGCCTCGGTCCGGTCCGCCGCGGCGGCCTGCAGCTCGCGGATGGCCGGCTGCCACTGCTCGTCGCCAATCAGATCCTTGGCGTGGCCGAGCCGCGCCGAGTCCGGAGGGGCGGCGCCGAGCGCCTGCGCCCCGAGCACCGCACAACATCCAGCCACTGCCGTCCAGCGAACGAGACGCCGCATCATGAGAGACCGTCCGTGCTTGATCATTTAGAGTCCTGACAGAGCTACCGCATCGATTTTCGCCACCAGATCGCGCCGGCGGATCAGGCGCTGGATATGGGCCAGCGAGTCCGGGTCCCGGTCGTCGGTGAACGACGCCTGCAGGAGCACCAGCTCGAGATCGCGCATGACCGACGCGATTGAGCCGAGGCCGCGGTCCTCGGCCGCCATCCGGTACATCCGCGTGTCGGTCAGCAGCTGGCCGGCAAGCCCGCGCTCGTAGCCCCAGTCCCCGCTCCGGTCCGGATCCTTCGCCGCCAGCCCGAGCACCACGAGCTTCGAGCGCTCCAGATGCTGCTCGGTCACCGCTTCGAATCCGGCGGTGTCGGCGCTCTCGAGCGCCGGCAGCGTCGATGGCAGCGCCGGCCGGGCAATCGCGCTCTGCGGCGGCGGCGTCGCCAATCGGGTAGTGCGCATCGCCAGGGCGACGCCGAGCGCCGTCAGCACCAGCATCGCCGCCAGCGCCGTCAGCGATGCCCACGACGCCCGGGCCGGACGCCCCGGCCGCCGCTCCGGTTCTTCCTTCAGGCGCGCGTCGAGGCGCGCCATGAACCCGCCCCAGTCGCTGCCCTGCGGCGCGGCGACGACGGGGCGGGAGCGGAGCGCGTCACTGATCGCCGCCAAATCCTCGAGGTCGGTGCGGCAGCCCGCGCACGTACGGAGGTGCGCCTCCAGCCGGTGGCGCTCGGCAGGGGGCAGGTCGTCGTAGAACAGCGCTTCGACGCCGCCGGACTCGCGATACTCGCAGCTCGTCGTCATACCCGCTCCCCCGTCGTCACCCGGGCGGCACTCAGGACGCGGCGCAGCCGGTGCACCGCGGCATGGAGCTGCCGCTTGACCGTCCCCTCGGCGAGCCCGAGCGCTGCGGCGATCTGGCCGAGTTTCATCCCTTCGTCGTGACGCATCAGGAAGACCACCCGCTGCCCGGGCGGAAGCCGCCGGATCTCGGCCGCCAGCACCTCGCCGAGCTCACCCGCGTAGGCGCGCGCCTCGGGACCGGGCGCCGCTTCGGGGGCATTCTGCAGGCGCTGCTCGGCCTCGACCCCGAACGGCCGCACCCCGGCCGCCGCATGGTGGCGGCGATGATCGATGCAGGCATTCATCGTGATGCGGTACATCCACGAGCTCAACTGGGAGTCGTGACGGAAGCGGTCGAGAGAGCGGTAGACTTTGATGAACACGTCCTGCGCAATATCTTCCGCATCGTAGTGATTCCCGGCGAACCGGTAGGCGAGGCGGTAGACCATCGAGCGGTGCCGCTCGACGAGCCGCTGGAACGCGGACCGGTCCCCGCCCGCCGCCTCTGGCAATGGCGTCGGCTCAGGGGCGGCCATCGAGGGCGGCACGCCGGCGGCCCCAGGTCTCGACGCCATGTGGGGATAAGACGTGCCGGCGGCGCCAAAGGTTGATCAAGGCAGCCATTTTGCAGCCGATGACGTCTAAGTACACCGGGCACCACGCCCGACACCCCATTTCACGTTCCAGGAGGCTGCATGCCGTCGTTCGTGCGTACCGTCCGTCTCTTCACCATCGCCTCGGCGATCTGCGGCCTGCCGCTCGCCGCCGCGGCCCAGCCCGCCGCCGAGCCGAACACCGTCACCGTGACGCCGTTTCTCAGTTCGACGTTCGATACCTCTGAAGGCCTCGGCAAGAGTCTCGGGGTCGGCGTCGGGGTCGCCTACGACCTGACCAGCCGGCTCGGCTTCGAAGGTGAGATCGGCCACGTGTTCGACGTGATCGGGGACGACGCCAACATCGATTTGTCGCTCACCAACGTCAGCGGCAACATCATCTACAACTTTCGCGCGCCGCGGGTGACGCCGTATGCGACCTTCGGCGTCGGGATCGAGCACGCGTCGATCAATGTGAAGTCCCCGGACCCGGCGGCCAACTACCTGCCGTCGAGCACCGAGGTCGCGTGGAACTTCGGCGGCGGGGTCAAATACCCTCTGACCGAGCTGTTCGTGATTCGCGCCGACGCGCGGCGGTTTCAGGCCAAGGATCTCGCGCCGGACTACTGGCGGGTCTACGGCGGGCTGAGCTGGTGGATCAAGCGCTGACGGACGCGAATACTGGGTTCCGGCTCGTGCCCGGGCGCGCTATACTGGGGGGATGCCTGCAGGCTTGAAAACGTCTCCTACGGTCGCCAACCCGCTCCGGCGGAATGTCGCCATCATCGCCCACGTCGACCATGGCAAGACCACGCTGGTCGATGCGCTGCTCCACCAGAGCGGCATGTTCCGCGCCAACGAGCGGGTCGCCGAGCGGGCGATGGACAACACCGACCTCGAGCGTGAGCGCGGCATCACCATCCTCGCCAAGAACACCGCCGTCCACTACAAGGACGTCCTGATCAACATCGTCGACACGCCGGGCCACGCCGACTTCGGCGGCGAGGTCGAGCGCACGCTGTCGATGGTCGACGGCGTGCTGCTGCTGGTCGACGCCTCGGAGGGGCCGCTGCCGCAGACGCGGTTCGTGCTGCGCAAGGCGCTCGAGCGGCGGCTGACGCCGATCGTCGTCATCAACAAGATCGACCGCCCCGACGCGCGCGCCGCAGGAAGTGCTGAACGAGGTCTACGACCTGTTCATCGACCTCGACGCCACCGAGGAGCAGCTCGACTTCCCGGTGCTCTACACCAGCGCCCGCGCCGGCACCTCGAGCCCGATCGGCGACCGAGCCGGGCCAGGACCTGCGGCCGCTGTTCGACGCGATCGTCGACTACGTGCCGCCGCCGCGCGGCGACGCCGAGGCGCCGCTGCAGATGCTGGTCGCCAACCTCGACTCGAGCGACTACCTCGGGCGGATCGCCATCGGCCGCATCTTCAACGGCCGGGTCAAGGTCGGCGACCCGGTCGCGGTCTGCAAGCTCGATCGCACGCGTCCAGCGACACCAAGGTCACCAAGCTGTTCGCCTTCGAAGGCCTGAAGCGGGTCGACATCCAGGAGCGTCGGCGCCGGCGACATCGTCTGCCTCGCCGGCATCGAGGACATCACCATCGGCGAGACCATCGCCGACGTCGAGCACCGCGTGGCGATGCCGCCGATTGCCGATCGACGAGCCGACGGTGTCGATGATCTTCGGCGTCAACACCTCGCCGATGTCCGGCCGCGACGGCCAGTTCGTCACCTCGCGGCAGATCAAGGATCGCCTCGATCGCGGAGCTGCTCGGCAACGTCTCGATCCGGGTCGAGCCGACCGACACGCCCGGAGCAGATGAAGGTGCTCGGCCGCGGCGAGCTGCAGCTCTCGATCCTGATCGAGATGATGCGGCGCGAAGGCTTCGAGCTGCAGGTCTCGCGCCCCGACATCGTCACCAAGGTGGTCGACGGCAAGATCGATGGAGCCGGTCGAAGACCTGGTCATCGACGTCGCCGAGGAGTTCCAGGGCGTGGTCATCGCCCAGGTCGGCGACGCGCCGCGGCACGATGACCAAGATGGTCAACAACGGCAGCGGCCGCGTGCGCCTCGAGTTCCGCATTCCCGGCGCGCGGCCTGATCGGCTTCCGCTCGCAGTTCCTGACCGAAACCAAGGGCACCGGGATCATGAACCACCTCTTCGCCGACGTGGGAGCCGTGGCACGGCGCGATTCCGGTCGCGCGCCACCGGCGCGCTGGTCGCCGACCGCACCGGCGTCGCGACCGCCTACGCGATCTGGAACCTGCAGGAGCGCGGCGAGATCTTCATCGATCCGGCCGCGCCGGTCTACGAGGGCATGATCATCGGCGAGAACGCCCGCGCCAACGACATGGACGTCAACGTCACCAAGGAAAAGAAGCAGACCAACATGCGCGCCTCGAGCGCCGACGAAGCGGTCCGGCTGATTCCGCCGCGCAGGCTCGGCCTCGAGCAGGCGATCGAGTTCATCAACGACGACGAGCTGGTCGAGGTGACGCCGCACAGCATCCGCCTGCGCAAGCGCATCCTCGCCGCCGAACCTGCGGCCGAAGAAGCGCAGCACCGACTGACGCCGCCTACAGCGCCAGCCAGCGCACCTCGTTCGATCGGGACGCGAGGAAGCGCTCCAGATCGGGGATCGCCGATCGTGACGCTCGCGGTGTTGTCAGTTGGGGTGAAAGATCAGCCGCTCCGCCGATCGGAGCGCCGTGTCGACGATCACCCGGACGGCGCCCGAGCCCTCGTGGAGCAGCCCGAACGGCGAGACCGATCCGGGGGTCACGCCGAGCTGGGCCAGCAGCCGCTCCGCCGATCCGAAGCTCAGGCGATCGTCCCCAATCACCTTCACGAGCTGGCGCAGGTCCGCCTCCTTGTCGATCGGCAGAATCACGAGGTAGTGGCGGTCCCCCTTCTTGTTGCGCAGGAACAGGTTCTTGACCGGCGTGCCGGGGATCGCGATCCAGTGCGCAGCGGCATCGGCGGCGGTGAACACCGCGGGGTGAGCGTAGCGGTCATACCTGATGCCGAGCGCGTCGAGGGCGCGGTAGACCGCGTGCGGATCGCTCATCGACGGCATTCTAGCCGAGCCGTCCGGTCGGCGCGCCTTGACTCCTGGCGCGACCAGCCATAGTGTGGCCGCGGAGTGACGTTCCGAAAGCTGCTCCGTCTGGCGCGGGCCGCGGTCCGCCACGGCGGCGGCGACATCCGGCTGGCGCGGCGCAGTATCCACAGCCACGGCGCGATGCAGCGCCTGTGGGAGCTCGCCTCACTCGTGTCGGTCGTGCGCCGGCTGCAGCCGCGGACGGTCGTCGAGATCGGGACGTATCGCGGCGGAACGCTGGCCTGCTGGACGGCACTCGCCGCCGCCGACGCCCACCTGATCTGCATCGATCGGCTGGACCCCGAGTTCGGCGTCACCGGAGCAGCCGCGCAGGCGGCACATCTGCGCCGCCTGCTTCGCCCGGGGCAGCGGCTCACCTTCCTGCCGCTCGACTCGCAGGCGGCGTCGACGGCGCTGGCGGTCAGGTCGGCGCTCGGTGACGCGGCTGTCGATTTCCTCTGGATCGACGGCGACCATCACGACGCCGCCGTACGTCGGGACTTCTCCCTCTACGCCCCGCTGGTACGGGCCGCAGGCCTGATCGCCTTTCACGACATCCATCCCGACCCGGCGTTCCCTGGCAATCAGTCGCACCTGTTGTGGCGCGAGCTGCGGCGGGACCGGCCGGTCCGCGAGTTCATCGACCAGGACCATGCCGGCGGCGGCGGCATGGGGATTGGGGTGGTGGCAGTCGATCCCGCCCGGCCCTTCCCCGCCGTCGTCACCACAACGCCGCCCGGGTGACCACCCCGCCCTGGACGTCGGACAGCGGATGCGACGTGACGAAGGCGCGTGGGTCGACGAGCCGTACGATCGCCTTGACCTTGCGGATTTCGAGCCGCGTCACGACGCAGTAGATGATTTCCTGCTCCTCGTCGCTCAGCCCGCCGCGCCCGTTGTAGATGGTCACGCCGCGGCCGAGGTCGGTCATGATGCGCGCGGCGATCTCGCCGCTCAGGCGCGAGACGATGGTCAGCGCGGTGTATTCCTCGAGGCCGTTGATGACGAAGTCCAGCGTCCGTGCCGCCGCCGCGTAGGTCAGGATCGAGTAGAGCGCCTCTTCGATCCCGAGGACCGACATCGCGCCGAGGAAGAGCACGACGTTGAACCAGAGGATGACGTCGCCGACCTTGACGATGGCGCTGCGCTTGCTGATGAGGAGCGCGGCGATTTCGGTGCCGTCGAGCACGGCCCCGCCGCGCATCGCCAGGCCGATGCCGGCGCCGAGAAAGATGCCGCCGAAGACGGCCGTCAGCAGCAGGTCCGGGGTGACCTCGGGAAAGTGCACGGTCGCCAGCACCACTGCCAGTCCGCCGATCGCCGCGGCGCTGCGCAGCGCGAAGGCCCGGCCGATCTGCCGGTAGCCGAGCGCGACGAACGGCAGGTTGACGAGCGGCAGCCACAACGCCAGCGGCATGGCGGTCAACCTCGCCAGCAGCATCGACATGCCGGTGACGCCGCCGTCGATGAAGTGATTGGGCAGCAGGAATCCCTTGAGGCCGACCGCGGCCGACAGGACGCCCAGCATGATGAGGATGACGTTGAGGGCCTCGCGCGCGGCTCGATTCATCGGGCCATCATACGCGCGGACCGGCCGGCCTCGCGGCGGTCAGGCGGCGGGTCGCTCGATTCGCGCCTGGAGCGAGGCCAGCGCCGCCGCGATCTCGCCGAGCTCGCGCTCGGTGGTCCCGAGCTTCTCCGCCTCGGAGCGCACGAACCGGCTGTACGGCGCGATGCTCTCCTGGATCCGCTCGCCGCTGCGGCCGATCTCGCCGGTGAACTGCTCGCGCAGTGCCGTGGAGAGGCGCTCGCGGAGGGCGGCAATCTTCCGCCGCATTTCCTGCTTCCCCTGCTCGCGCTTCGCCGGCAGGATGAAGAAGCCGAGCGCGGCGACAATCGAGGCCATCACCAGCCCGGTCACGTCGGCGGCCGCGGTCGTCGCCGCCAGCGTGACCACCGCGCCGAGGCCGACGGCTCCGGCACTGACCGCGGCCGCCGCGGCGACGGCGTTGCGCGCCCCGTCGGCGAGCGCGCTCGCCTCCTTGCGCCGGTCGTAGGAGTCGATCGCGATGCTGCGACTCGCGGCTGACCGAGTCGAGCAGCCGCGTCCGATCGTAATGGAACCGTCCGGCATCGGCGTCGCCGACGATGCGGTCTTCGGTACTGACGGCGGCGCTGCGCCAGATGGCGGGTGACGTTCTGCCACTGCTGGAGGTCGGCCCCGACCAGCCAGTCGACGAGCTCGGCGACCTTGCGCTCGACCTGCTGCGGCGCGTCGGCGATCACCTGCTGCTCGAAGCCCTGCTGCATCCGGCTGCGGTTGAGGAGATCCATCACCCGCCCGATCCGCATCGTGTCGTCGAAATACTGCTGTCCCCGCTTCTCGAGCTCGAGCAGGATCTTGTCGATGTCGGCCATCCTGAACTCGAAGTCGCGCAGCAGGTCCTGCTGGTAGACCGCCAGCTGGCGGTCGACGTCATCGAGCGTCGTGAAATCGTCCTTGAGCAGCGCGGCGCGCTCCTGCACGGCGGCCGCCAGCCGCGCCGTCACCGCTGCCCCGACGCCGAGCGGGTTGAGGAGCTTCAGCTGCACCCGGCCCGGCGCGTCGAGCGTCTCGCGGATGTAGCTCTCGAGCGCCTCGAAGCGGCTCGCCCCCCAGGCGGCCGGATCGCCCTGCTTGGCGCGCAGCGCCAGCCGCGCGCTGACCGGGAAGATCTCCGGGCTGACGCCAAGCAGCGCCCTGGCCCCGTCGGCGACGAACGCCGCGACCTCGGCGATCTGCGGCTCGCCGTCGAGGATGTCGATCTTGTTGATGACGATCACCACCTTCTTGCCCCAGCCGCGGACCTGCTCGAGGAACGCCCGCTCGGTCTCGGTGAACGGCCGATCCGCGGAGGTGACGAACAGGACGAGATCCGAGCGGGGGACGAAGTCCGCCGTAATCGCTTCGTGCTCCCTCAGGATGGCGTTCGTTCCCGGGGTGTCGACGATGTGGATCTCGCGCAGCAGCGGCGCCGGCGCGGTGATGACGCGAAGCGCCGGTCCACGGACCGTCTGCGTCACCGTCTCGCCGTACTGCAGCACGTTGATCTGCGCCGTCGTCGGCGTCACCCCCTCCTGGGCGACCTGGCTGCCGACCATTGCGTTGATGAACGCGCTCTTGCCGGCATTGAACTCGCCGACGATGACGAGCAGGAACAGCTCGTCGAGCTGTTCGATCGAGCGGTCGAGGGCCTGCTGCTGATCGGGCGCGGCGTCGAAGCGGGCGAGCGCGACACGAAGGCGGGCGAGCACCTGCCGCTCCTCGCGGAGCAGGTCGTCTTCGGTTCCGGTGAGGATTCTCGTCAGCATCGCAAGGTCCCCGAGTTGCAGGATCGCTGCCATGGCGATCACGCCTGCTTTCGACAGTCGCCCTGTGCAGTCAACAACTTAGCCTAAAGATGAGTGTCCCCCTAGGAGGGGATGGCAGCTCAGCTATTCGGCGGGCGCGGCCAGGGTGCGGGGGCCGAGGCGCGTCAGCGCGATGCCGGCCAGCACCGCGGCGGCGCCGATCAGCTTGCGCACCGAGATCACGTCGCCGCGAAACAGCACCGCGGTCGCCATCGCCACCACCGGCACGAGGTTGGAGTAGATCGACGTCCTGGCGCTGCCAATCTCCTTCACCGCCGCGTACCAGATCGTATATGCCAGGCACAGGGAGAAGAGCGCGGAATAGACGATCGAGAACCAGGTGATGCGGCTGACCGCATGGACATCGAGCGCGCGCAGGTGGCCCGACACCAGCGGCACGTAGAGCAGCGATCCGATGATCATCGACAGCCCGGTGACCCCGACCGGCGAATGCCGCCGCATCAGCGGGCCCGAGCCCATCGTGTAGACCGTCCAGCACACCACCGCCAGCAGCATCGTCAGATCGCCGCGGAGCGAGCTGCCGTTCAGCCCGGCGCCGCCGCCGACCACGATATAGATCCCGGCAATGGAGAGCGCCGCGCCGAGCCAGTGCCCCGCCCCGACCGGCTCGCGGCCGGACACCGCCGACGTCAGGGCGATGAGGACGGGAGTCATCGCGACGAGCAGGGCGCTGTTGGCGACACTGGTCTGCGCCAGGCCGGCGATGAAGGTGTACTGGTAGAGGCATTGGCCGACGACGCCGAGCGCCGCCAGGCCGAGCCACTCGCGCGCCGTCAGGCGCTCACGGGTGTGGAACACGCTGACGACGCGGCGCAGCGACCCCGGGGCGGCGGCGCCGTGGGCGGCCTCGGCCCGGGCGCCGCGCAGGTGCGCCCAGACGATCACCACCGCAAAGGCGGACGACGCGACCACCATCCGCAGCGCATTGAACGCCTGCGGATCCATCTCCGTGAAGGCGTGCTTGACGATGGCGTAGTTGGTGCCCCAGATGAGCGTCATCAGGAGCAGGAGGACGTCGATGAGGGCGACGCGCCGGGCGGGCTGCGGCATGGTGATGCGGTGCGTGACGACGGCGGACGCCGGTCCGGAGGTGATCCCCGGGCCGGCTCCGGTGCGCGAGCGTCCGCCCCTGCTCCGCGAGCCCTAGAAGGGCTTGAGGAAGAACAGGATCAGCGAGATGAGCAGCACGTAGATGACCAGCGACTCGATCAGCACGAGTCCGAGGATCAGCGAGCCGCGGATGTCCCCGGCCGCGCCGGGATTGCGGGCGATCGCTTCGGCCGCCGCGCTGACGCCGCGTCCCTGGGCGAGGGCGCCGAGGCCGGCCGCGAAGGCCAGTGCGAAGCCGGCGGTGATGATCGACCACTTGGCGATCTCGGCGCTGGCGCCGCCGGCCGCCGGCTCCTGCGCGAACACCGGGGCGACTGCGCCGGCCACCATCACGAGTGCGAATGTCAGAACGGAACGTCTACTCACGACCAAAGCCTCCTCTGCAAGTCTTTCAACAAGCTGCGAACAAAATCCCTGCAGAACGAATGAATGAATGCGCTGGCCTATGCCGCCGCCGGCGCGTGCGTGCCGCTCGGCGCGTGTCGTGTCCGTGGCTCGTCGACTTCGTCGTGCTCCACGGCGACGGCCCCCTGCAGGTAGATGATCGAGAGCAGCACGAAGATGAATGCCTGAAGCCCGCCGGTCATCAGGCCGAGGAACATCATCGGCAGCGGTACGAGGAACGGCACGATGCTGAAGAGGATGATGATGACCAGTTCCTCGCCGAAGATGTTGCCGAACAGCCGCAGCGAGAGCGACATGACCCGCGACGTATGGCTGATGAGCTCGATCGGCAGGTAGATGAAGCCGATCGCACCAGGGCGCGCCGGGCGGCGCCCAGAAGTGCTTCGACGTAATTGACGATGCCCTGCTCCCTGATGCCCTGGAAATGGTAGTAGACCCAGATGGTGATCGCGCAGCCGAGCGTGACGTTGATGCTGCTCGTCGGCGCCATCAGCCCGGGCACCAGCCCCATGTAGTTTCCGAGCAGGATGAACATGCCCAGCGTCCCGACGAAGGGCAGATATTTCCTGCCGGCCGGGCCGATCCACTCCTCGAGGAGGCCGACGATGGCGCCGATGCCGTCCTCCATGATGATCTGCAGCGTCCCCGGATTCTCGACGCTGAGCTGCGATCGCACGAACAGCGACAGGAGCGTCAGCGCGACGACGATCAGCAGGACCATGACCATGAACGGCGGAATCACGTAATGGCCGGTGAAATGGAAGCCCATCGGCTCGAAGACCGCGCGGACGAGCGGTCCCAGCAGGGCATTGACCCAGCCCACGATCAACAGCGGATGCTCGAGCTTTTCCATTACGAAATCGAAATCAGGGTGTCTTCTTCGAGAGGAACCGGGCGGCCTCCAGCGAAACCGCCACGACAACCGAGGACGCACCCGCCAGCAGCCCCAATGGGGGCAGGCGCAAACGCGCAATCATAACGTACGCCAGAAGACCGAGTAAAGCGTAGCGGCCCGCGACCCCGACCGCCGTCAGCACCGCGGACGCCCGGCCAGCGGGCGCCTCCTCGGCGCCCGGACTGGCCGGCTCGACCGGCCGCGACGCCATCGAACCGGCCAGCCGGCCCGCAGAGGCGAGAATCAGCCGGTAGCTGACGAGCGACAGCAGCCCTCCGGCCGCGACCGCGAGCGCCGGACGGACCCCGGCGAGGACCAGGGCGCCCAGGATCAGCGCGGTGCAGACCACGACCGCCGTCCGGCCGACGCGCCGGAGGATGAGGTCGGTTTCCACGGTCAGGACTTGCCGAAGGCGCGGTAGACGTTCAGGATGCCGGCGGCGACGCCGATGATGAAGAAGACGAGAAAGCCCCACGGGCTCGTACCCAGCCACCGGTCGAGCCCCAGGCCAATACCCGCCCCCATCACAATCGCGATCACGAACGAGATGCCCACCGACGTCAGCGGGCCCAGCGTCCGGAAGGTCTCGGCGAAGGTTGCCGGCTTGTTCGGCGGCTGATCGGCCATGGCCCCTATCGTAGCCCGAGCGCCGGCGCGGCACCGAGCGTCGCGGCTGACGCGTCCGCGAGCTCGAAGAGCAGACGCGGATAGACACCGAACAGCACCGTGCCGACCGCTGCCACGATCAGCACCGCCGTCAGCGCCGGCGACAGCGTCAGCGGGGTGTCATGGGCATCCGGCGCCTCGGTCCACATGAACACCACGACGCGAATGTAGTAGTAGAGCGACAGCGCGCTGTTGAGCACGCCGACGACCGCCAGCCCGACGTAGCCGGCGTCGATCGCCGCACCGAACACGCCGAGCTTGGCCATGAAGCCGGCGGTCGGCGGCAGGCCGCCGAGCGACAGGAGGAAGACCAGCATGGCGACGGCGGCCCAGGGATGGGTGGCGTGCAGGCCGGCGAGGTCGCGGACCTGATCGCCGGTCACCCCCCGCCGACGGACCGCGGCGACGACCGCGAACGCGCCGACCTGCATCAGCGCGTAGACCATCAGGTAGACGAGCGCCGCACTGATGCCCCGCGTCGTGCCGGCGACGACGCCGATGAGGACGTAGCCCCCCTGGGCCACCGACGAATAGGCCAGCAGCCGCTTGATGTTCCCCTGTGTCAGGGCCCCGACGTTGCCGACCGTCATCGTGACGATCGCCAGGACGTAGAGGAACACGCTCCAGCCGAGCGGCTGTCCCCAGAGCTGGCCGAGCCCGCCGAGCCGGAACGCCGGCAGTCCCTCGACGAAGATGCGGAGCAGCATCGCGAACGCCGCCGCCTTGGAGCCGACCGACAGGAAGGCGGTCACCGGCGTCGGCGCCCCCTCGTAGACGTCGGGGGCCCACATGTGGAACGGCACCGCGGCGATCTTGAAGCCGAGGCCGGCGGTGAGCAGGATGACCGCGAGCGGCAGGAGCCGGCCGCCGTCGCCGGCGGCGAGCGCCGTCGCAATCGTCCGCAGGTGGGTGCTGCCGGTCAGGCCGTAGAGCAGCGACATGCCGTAGAGCAGGATGGCCAGCGAGAACGCGCCGAGGATGAAGTACTTGAGCGCTGCCTCGTTGGAGCGCCGGTTGGGGCGGATGTAGCCCGCCAGGATGTAGAACGACACCGCCATCGTCTCGAGGCCGATGAACAGCGTGACCAGATCGATGCCGGCCGCCATGAACATCATTCCGAGTGTCGCTGTCAGGATGAGGAAGTAATACTCCCCCGGCCGCACCCCTTCGACGGCGAGGTAGCGCGGCGACATCGCGACGGCGAGCGCCGCGGCGAGGACGAACAGGAGGTTGAAGAAGAACGCGAACCCGTCAATCGCGACCAGGCCGCGCGCCACGGTGGTGTTGACGCCGTCGGTGGCGAGCAGGGCGGCGGCGGTGCCGGCGAGGACGGCGAGCGCGACCCACGACAGGCTGAGGGCCAGGCGGCGCGGCAGGAACGCGTCGAGCAGGATGACCGCGAGCGCCCCGGCCGCAAGGACGATTTCCGGCAGGAGGTAGTAGAAGTCGGCGCCGCCGATACCGGCCGGCATCATCAGCGCCGGCCTTCGGGCGGCGCTGGCGCCGCGGCGTCGCTGCCGTCGGTGCACGGCGGCGTGACGAGCATGCCGGCCGGCGCGCCGGCGACCTGCACCGCGGCGGCGTCGGCCCGGCACTCGGCCGCCGCCCTGGCGATCGCCGGGCCGTAGACCGAATTCACCCTGAGGACGATCCGCCCGACCGAGGAGTCGAGCCGCCGGAGGAGCGGCGCCGGATAGAGCCCGATCCACACCGCCAGCGCGACCAGCGGCAGGAGCGTCGCCAGCTCGCGGCCGCTGATGTCACGAAGCCCGCGGTTGGCCGGGTTCTCGAGCGGCCCGAACATCGTCCGCTGGTAGAGCCACAGCATGTAGGCGGCGCCGAGGACGACGCCGACGGCGGCGCACGCCGCCCAGGTCCGGCTGACGACGAACACGCCCTGGAGGATGAGCAGCTCGCCGATGAAGCCGTTCAGCGCCGGCAGGCCGATCGACGACAGCGTCATCAGCAGGAACACCGCGGCGAAGCGCGGCATGACCGCCGACAGCCCGCCGTAGGCGGAGATCTCGCGCGTCTGGCGCCGCTCGTAGACCAGGCCGACCAGCAGGAACAGCGCGCCGGTCGAGATCCCGTGATTGAGCTGGTGGACGATGCTGCCGGTGATCCCGACCGGGGTGAGCGCGAACATGCCGAGCATCGCCATGCCCATGTGGCTGACGCTCGAATAGGCGACGAGCCGCTTCCAGTCGCTCTGCGCGAGCGCG
The DNA here is from genome assembly GCA_963750475.1 of uncultured Acidobacteriota bacterium. Taxonomy (GTDB): domain Bacteria; phylum Acidobacteriota; class Vicinamibacteria; order Vicinamibacterales; family 2-12-FULL-66-21; genus JALZOC01. The sequence goes on along the minus strand of CAVVQQ010000002.1, from coordinate 1,243,669 downwards.
ACCAGCGCGCCGTAGATGATCCCGACGATCGCCAGGACCGCCATCAGCGGGACGAAGTGACGCGACGCGTCGGGCAGAATCGGCAGGCTGAAGCGGAGGAAACCGTAGGTGCCCATCTTCAGCATCACCGCCGCGAGGATTACCGAACCGGCGGTCGGCGCATCGGTGTGGGCGTCGGGCAGCCAGGTGTGCACCGGGAACATCGGCACCTTGACCGCGAAGCCGCAGAACAGCGCCAGGAAGACCCACGATCTGCAGATCGGCCGGCACCGCCAGCGCCTGGAAGGCGGTGATGTCGAAGCTGTAGACGCCGGTCGCGGCGTGGCCGTAGAAATAGATCGCCAGGATCCCGAGCAGCATCACGACGCTGCCGGCCAGCGTGTAGAGGAAGAACTTGATCGCCGAGTAAAGCCGCCGGCCGCCGCCCCAGATCGCCGATCAGGAAGTACATCGGCACGAGCATCACTTCCCAGAACAGGAAGAACAGCAGCGAGTCGAGCGAGACGAATGCGCCGATCATCGCGGTCTGGAGAACGAGGAGCAGGATGTAGTACTCCTTGACCCGCACCGTGATCGCCCGCCACGACGACAGGATCGCGATCGCGCCGATGAGCGTGGTCAGCAGCACGAGCAGCGCGCTGAGGCCGTCGACGCCGAGGAAATAGGCGGCGCCGATCGACGGAATCCATTCGCCGCGCTCGACGAACTGCCACGGCGCGCCCTGCGGCTCGTAACGGAACCACAGCGGCAGCGAGACCGCGAACCCGAACAGGCCGGCGAGGTTGGCCAGCCAGCGGATGGCGGCGTCATGGCGGCGCGGCACGAGCAGCAGCAGCATCGCCCCGGCCAGCGGCGCAAGCAGGACGACCGACAGCAGGTGGGCGTTGAAGAACGTCATTACTCTGTTCGGGACCTCGAAGATACCAGCACTCGGACTCTCTCCCTACCCGCCGAACAAATACAGCGTCAGCAGCGCGACCAGGCCGACGACCATCAGCAGCGCGTAATTCTGGACCAGCCCGGTCTGCAGCCGGCGGACCAGGAAGCTCCCCCGCCCGGCGCCGCGGCCGACGGCGTTGACGAGGCCGTCGACCCCGTGCTTGTCGGCCATGTGCGACAGCCACGCCGCGGTGCGCGCCGCCACGCCGACGCCGTCCACCGCGCCGTCGACCGCCCGGCGATCGACGGTGTCGAGCGCCGCCGCCGACCACAGCGTGCCGCGGACGACGGTGGCCTGGTAGAAGGCGTCGACGAGCAGCTGGTCCCGGAGGAGCGCGACGAACCGGGGAAACCGCCCGGCCAGCGCGCTCGCCAGCCCCGGGCGGGACACGTAGACATGGCGCGCGGCGAGCAGGCCGGCGGCCGCGACCACGACCGACAGCGCCATCACCAGGACGGCGGCACCGTGCCGCGCGGCCGCGCCGCCATCAGCGCGCGCCGCGCCGGCGAAGACCGGCGCCAGGAACCCGCCAAACATGTCGCCGCCGCCGAGCGCCGCCGGCCATCCGAGCACGCCGGCCGCCGCCGCTCCGGCGGCGAGCAGCACCAGCGGCGCGGTCATCGCCCACGGCCCGTCGTGCGCTGCCCCGGCGACGCCGGTGCCGTCGGCGCCCGCATGGCTGCCGCTCCGATCTCCGGCCGTCGCCGCCGGGCCGTGGCTGACCTCATGGTTCTCGCGCTGCGCCTGGCCGTGCGCCGAGGCGTCGCGCGGGTGGCGCGCGCCGTGCGCCGCCGCCGCACTGACCGCCGCCGCCGAGGCCAGCGGCCGCCACGGCCCGCCGCGGTACTCCCCGAAGAAGGTCAGCGCCATCAGCCGCCCGACGTAGAACGCCGTCAGCAGCGTCGTCGCCAGCGCGATCGCGAACAGCAGACCGTCCGACTGAAAGGCGCGCAGCTGAATCTCGTCCTTGCTGAAGAACCCGGCCAGCGGCGGAATGCCGGCGAGGGCGAGCGCGCCGATCCCCATGGTGACGGCGGTCACCGGCATCCGCTTTCTCAGCCCGCCCATGCAGCGCATGTCCTGTTCGCCGCCGAGCGCATGGATCACCGAGCCGCTGCCGAGAAAGAGCAGCGCCTTGAAGAGCGCGTGGGTGACGAGGTGGAAGATCGCCGCCCCGAACGCGCCGACGCCGGCGGCCAGGAACATGTAGCCGACCTGCGAGATCGTCGAGTACGCCAGCACGCGCTTGATGTCGTGCTGGACCAGGGCGACCGCCGCGGCGGCCAGCGCCGTCACCGCGCCGACGACGGCGACGCCGTGGAGCACGTGCGGCGCGTGGCTGAAGAGCGCGGCGCTGCGGGCGAAGAGATACACCCCGGCGGTGACCATCGTCGCCGCATGAATCAGCGCCGAGACCGGGGTCGGGCCCTCCATGGCGTCGGGCAGCCACACGAACAGCGGCAGCTGGGCGCTCTTGCCGACGGCGCCGACGGTCAGCAGCACGCAGATCGCCGAGACGATGCCGAAGCCGGCGGTCTCGACCGGCCGCGCCGCCACCGCCGCGGCCACCTCCCGGAAGTCGATCGTACCGAAGGCGTAGAAGACGAGGAAGATCCCGAGCAGGAAGCCGGCGTCGCCGATGCGGTTGACGATGAACGCCTTCCGCCCCGCCGTTGCCGCGCTCGGCTTGTGGTACCAGAAGCCGATCAGCAGGTAGGAGCAGAGACCGACGCCTTCCCAGCCGATGAACAGCATCACCAGATTGCCCGACAGCACGAGCAGCAGCATGAAGGCGCAGAACAGATTGAGGTAGCTGAAGAACCGCGCATACCCGCCGGCGGGCTCGTCCTTCATGTAGGCGATCGAGTAGACGTGGATGAGGAGGCCGACGCCGGTGACGACGAGCAGCATCACGGCCGCGAGCGGATCGGCGCGCAGCAGCCAGGTCACCTTGAACATCCCGATCTCGCCCGTCGTCGCGAGCGGGATCTGGGGAATCCAGTCGCCGAGGCTGAGCTCGGAGAGCCGCGCCGACGCCGGGGCGGCGAGGAGCGCCGCGGCGACCGCCAGCGACAGTACGAACGCCGCGCCAATCGCCGCCGTCGCGACGAGGGCGCTCAGCATCCGGCTGAACCAGCGGATGCCGACCAGGCCGTTGACCGCGGCGGCCGCCGCCGGCAGCACGGGAATCAGCCAGAGCTCGGTCATCGGCGCATCACCCGGCCGGCCGGGCCGCGCCCTACCATTTCATGATGTCCATGTCGTCCATGTTGAGCGTCTCCTTGTTGCGGAAGAACGCCAGGATGATGCCGAGGCCGACCGCCGCCTCGGCCGCCGCGATGGCGACGACAAATACGGCAAAGACCTGCCCGACCGCGTGGTGCCACTGGGCGGAGAACGCCGCCAGGTTCAAATTGACCGCGTTCAGCATCAGCTCGATCGACATGAAGACGACGATGATGTTCCGGCGGACCAGCACGCCGACCAGGCCGGTCGTGAAGAGCGCGGCCGACAGCACGAGGTAGTGGTACGGGGTAATCGGCGTCACACGTCCCTCCGGGCCAGCAGGATCGCGCCGACCATCGCGACGAGCAGCAGCATCGACGCCAGCTCGAACGGCACCAGATAGTCCGAATAGAGGAGCATGCCGACGACCTCGGTATTGCCGAGTGCCGGCGCGGCGGGGGCGGCGATGGTCGGGGCCGGATGGCCGGCCGAGTAGATCAGAATCGCCGAGAGCTCGGCGAGCAGGGCGGCCGCGACCGCGACGCCGAGCCGCGCCTGGCGCCGCCGGTTCGGCGCCCCCTGCGGCAGCCGGCGCAGGTTGACGAGCATGACGACGAAGAGATACAGCACGACAATCCCGCCGGCGTAGACGAGCACCTGAATCACCGCCAGGAACTCCGCCGCGAGCGTCACATAGACCATCGCCAGACAGAGGAAGTTGGCGACCAGGAAGAGCACCCCGTGGACGGTGTTGCGGGCCGTGACGACGAGCACGCCGAAACCGAGGACGAGCGCGGCGAGCACGTAGAAGACGATCGGCTCCAGCATGGCTTAGAGCAGCACCTTCAGGGCCGCGGTGACGACGAGGTTGGCGATGCCGAGCGGGATCAGCACCTTCCAGCCGAGGCGCATCAGCTGATCGTAACGGTAGCGCGGCAGCGTCGCGCGGATCCAGATGAACAGGTAGAGGAAGGCGAAGGTCTTGAGGACGAACCAGATCCAGCCGGGCACGTAGCCGAGCACGGCGAACGCGGCGAGGTTGGGGAACGGCCGCAGCCAGCCGCCCAGGAACAGCGTCGTCGCGACCCCCGAGACGACGATCATGTTGGCGTATTCCGCCAGGAAGAACAGCGCGAAGCGCATGCCGCTGTACTCCGTGTGGAAGCCGCCGGTCAGTTCCTGCTCCGCCTCGGGCAGGTCGAACGGCGCGCGATTGGTCTCGGCGAGGCCGCCGATGAACAGAATCACGAACGCCACCGGCTGGACGAAGACGTACCACACCCGGGCGTTGAACTGGGCGTCGATGATGCCGACCATGCTGAGCGTCCCGGACATGACGACGATGCTGACGAGCATCATCGTGATGGCGATCTCGTAGCTGATGAGCTGCGCCGAGGCGCGCAGACCGGCGAGCAGCGGGAACTTGCTGTTCGACGCATAGCCCGCCAGGATGATGCCGTAGACGCCGATCGAGGCGACCGAGACGAGGTAGAGCAGGCCGACGTTGATGTCGGCGATGACCAGCGACACCCGGTAGCCGAAAAAGCTCGCCTCCCGGTCGAACGGCGATCACCGCGAACGAGATTAGCGCCGGCACCATCGCGACGATCGGGGCAATCGTGAACACCCACCGGTCCGCCCGGGCCGGCGTGATGTCCTCCTTGAGCAGCAGCTTGATGGCGTCGGCAATCGGCTGGAGCATGCCGTGCGGGCCGACGCGCATCGGGCCGAGCCGCACCTGCACCCAGGCGATCACCTTCCGCTCGAGCAGCGTCATGAAGGTCACCGACACCAGCACGGCGTTCAGCAGCACGACGATCTTGACGAGCGGGACCACGTAAGCCTCGACCATCAGCGATCGACCTCGCCGACGACGATGTCGATCGAGCCGATGAGCGCGACGACATCGGAGACGAGGTGCCCCTGGATCAGCCGCGGCAGCGCCTGGAGGTTGCAGAAGGACGGCGGCCGGACCCGGAACCGGTACGGGACGTGCGACTTGCCGTCGCTGACGATGAAGAAGCCGAGCTCCCCCTTGGGCGACTCGATCGCATGGTAGGTCTCGCCGGCGGGCGGACTTGATGAGACGCGGCACCTTGCCGAGCATCGGCCCTTCGGGCAGCCCGTCGAGCGCCTGGCGGATGATCCGCAGCGACTGGTGGAACTCCTCGATCCGGACGAGGTAGCGGTCGTAGGTGTCGCCGGCGGTGCCGACCGGAATGCTGAACTCGAACTCGCCGTACGCCGCATAGGGCTCGGCCCTGCCGGACATCCCGCGCCACGCCCGAGCCGCGCAGCGCCGGGCCGGTCAGGCCGATGGCAATCGCCTCCGCCCCGCCGATGACGCCGATGCCGCGCGTCCGATCGAGCCAGATGCGGTTGTGGGTCAGCAGCTCTTCGTACTCGGCGACGCGGCGCTCGAAGAGCGCGCAGAACTCGCGCACCTTGCGATCCCACCCGGCCGGAATGTCCAGCGGCAGGCCGCCGATCCGCATCGCGTTGTAGGTCAGCCGCGCGCCGCAGTACTCCTCGAAGAGATCGAGCATCGAGCTCGCGCTCGCGGAAGGCATAGAGGAACACCGTCATCGCGCCGAGGTCCATCGCGTGGGTGCCGAGCCACAGGCAATGGCTGGCGATCCGCTGCAGCTCGGCGAGGATCGTCCGGATGTAGCGCGCCCGGCGCGGCACCTCGAGCGACATCAGCTTCTCGACGGTCTCGCAGTAGCCGAGGTTGTTGCTGGCCGCCGCGACGTAGTCCATCCGGTCGGTGAGCAGGATGATCTGCGCCCAGTCGCGGTGCTCGCAGAGCTTCTCGATGCCGCGGTGCAGGTAGCCGATGACGATGTCGGAGCCGACGACGCGCTCGCCGTCGAGGCGCAGCACGACGCGCAGCACGCCGTGCGTGCTGGGGTGCTGCGGCCCCATGTTGAGCACGAGCTCCTCGGTGTCAAACATCGGGTCCCGCCGGCGCCGCGGTGCGGTGCCGCCGCCTCACTCGATGTCCTCCGCGCGCGCTGACGCGCAGCCAGTCCATCGGGTTCTCCATCAGCATCTCGCCCGGGCCCTCGAGCGGATAGTCCTTGCGCTGGGGGTGGCCCTGCCAGTCGTCCGGCATCAGGATGCGCCGCAGGTCGGGATGGCCGTCGAAGCGGATGCCGAACAGGTCGAACACCTCGCGCTCGAGCCAGCCCGCCGCCGGCCAGATGCCGGTGACCGACGGCGCGGAGGCCTGGTCGGCGACGCGCACCTTCAGCCGGACGCGCGCGGCGCGCCCGGTCGAATAGAGGCTGTAGACCAGATCGAAGCGCGGCTCGCGCGGCGGCCAGTCGATGGCGGTGACGTCCGAGCAGGCGTCGAACTCCGCCCCCGGCGCGCTGGCGAGGTGGGCGGCGGCGGCCAGCAGCTGCGTCCGGCCGACGATCAGCGTCCAGTCCCCCACCCACCACGACACCTGCTCGACCGCACCCGGCACGGCCGCCTCGAGCGCCGCAATGAAGTCCGGCCGCGCCAGGCCGTCGGGCGGCGGCGGCTCGGCCGGCCCCGCCGGCGGGGCGATCGTGCGGACGCCGGGGTGCGCCGCGCGGGAGCCCGCGGCGCCCGTCGGATCGGGACGGCCATCGCCGGGCGGCGGCGGGCCGCCGGCTGCGGGCGGAGAGTCGGCCATGATACGCGCTCAGCCCCGGATCACAGTTGCCACTCCAGTGCGCCCTTCCGCCAGGCGTAGACGTAGCCGACGACCAGGATGAAGAGGAAAACCAGCATCTCGACGAGGCCGAAGACCGCGAGGCGGTCGAGCGACACCGCCCACGGAAACATGAACACCGTCTCGACGTCGAAAATCACGAACAGCATCGCGATCAGGTAGTAGCGGATGCTGTAGCGATCGCGCGCGTCGCCGATCGGCTCGATGCCGCACTCGTACGGCTCGAGCTTGACCGTTCCCGGCCGGTCGGGATGGACCAGCTTCGAGACGAGGATCGTGACAATCGCAAACCCCGTGGCGACCACGATGAAAAGAAAGACCGGGATGTAGGTGCTGAGCATCGGCGTGCAGCGGGCGAGGCGGCCTCCCGGCGGCGGGTCCTGCTCCTCAAAGGCCGGGCTGTTTATAACATGCGCTCCGGGGGGTGTCAAGAAACCGCAACCCCAGTCCTGACAACAATTTTCAGCGATTCGGGGTTCTTGACGCTCCGCGCGTGCGGGACCTATACTCGACGGGAGGCTCCCACATGATCCACGCGTTCCGGGCGCTCGGCCTTGTCGCCGTCGCGCTCGGTCTCCCCGCACTCCCCCAGCAGGCGCCCCGCGCCTCCGACACCGGGCCGCGCACCGCGCAGGTCTACGTCAGTGTGCTCGGCCGGAGCGGCGCACCCGTCAGCGGCCTGTCCGCCGCGGACTTCACGGTCCGCGAGGACGGTGTGGCCCGCGAGGTGCTCCGCGCCGGCCCGGCCACCGATCCCCTGCAGATCGTCCTGCTCGTCGACGACAGCCAGGCCGCCACCGACGCGATCCAGCCGCTCCGCGAAGGGCTCCGGGCGTTTGTCGACGCGCTCCACGGCCGGGCGGAGATCGGTATCGTCACGGTCGCCGATCGCGCCACCTCGCTCGTTCCCGCGACGACCGACACGGCCGCCCTCAACAAGGGCATCGATCGCATTTTCGCCCGCTCCGGCTCGGGGGCCTACCTGCTCGACGCCATCTCGGACGTCAGCCGCGGCTTCACCCGTCGCCACGCCGCCCGCCCGGTCATCGTCGCGGTGACGATGGAGGGGGTGGAGTTCAGCAACCTGTACTACGAGTCCGTGCTCAAGGATCTCGAGGCGAGCGGTGCGGCGCTGCACGTCCTGGCGGTCGGCACGCCGTCGTCGTCTATGGCCGACGCGATGCGCAACCGCAACCAGGTGATTGCCGGCGGCACCGAAGCCGACCGGCGGGCGGCGCGATCAGCTGCTGACGCCGTCGGGCCTGGCCGAGGCGCTGCCGCGTGTCGCGGCCGAGCTCCTGAACCAGTACCTCGTGACCTACAGCCGGCCGGAATCGCTGATTCCTCCCGAGAAGCTCCAGGTCACCGTCGCGCGGCCGGACACCACGGTGCGGGCGCGGACGCGCACGGCGGGGCGCTGATGCGGCGGCGCGCCGCGCTCGTCACCGTTGCGGCCGCGATGCTGGCCGGGTCGATCGCCGCGGCGCAAGGGCGATTCCGCGCCGGCGTCGAGCTCGTCTCGCTGAACGTCACGGTGACCGACGGCGACCAAGCTACGTCACCGACCTCGAGCCAGGACGATTTCGAGATCTACGAGGACGGCGCGAAGCAGGCGATCACGTTCTTCATCGCGCAGCCAGCAGCCGATCGCGCTGGCGGTCCTGCTCGACACCAGCGCCAGCATGGACGAGCGGCTGCCGACGGCGCAGGAAGCGGCGGTCGGCTTCGTCCGGCGGCTGCAGCAAGGACGACGCCATCGAGGTCATCGACTTCGACAGCCAGGTCGCGCATCCTCCAGACCGTTCACGAGCGACGCCGCGGCGCTCGAGAAGGCCATCCGCCAGACCACCGCCAACGGCTCGACCGTCGCTCTACAACGCGGTCTACATCTCGCTGAAGGAGCTGAAGAAGGTGCAAGCGCGCGTCGGCGGAGGACATCCGCCGCCAGGCGATCGTCGTGCTGTCGGACGGCGACGACACGTCCAGCCTGGTCGAGCTACGAAGAGGTGCTGGATCTCGCCAAGCGGTCGGAGACCGCGATCTACGCCATCGGCCTGCGGCCGGCGGAGCATCGGCCGGCCGCGAGTTCAAGGAAGCGGAGTTCGTGCTGCGGCAGCTGTCGCAGGAAACCGGCGGACGGGTGTTCTTCCCGACCAGCGTCGACGAGCTGCCGAAGATCTACGAGCAGATCTCCGAGGAGCTCGCCAGCCAGTACACGCATCGCCTACGCGCTCGAAGAACCCGCTGCGCAACGGCGCCTGGCGCCGGATCGATCGTCCGCGTCAACGAGCCCGGGCGTGACCGCCGGACGCGCCAGGGCTACTTCGGGCCCGACGGCCGCTGGAGCCACATGCACCTGCTGCCTCTCGTGCTCTACGCGGCGGCCGCGGCCGCCTACGCGGCTGCACTTCGCCCGGCGCGACCCGCGCACCGGCCGCGCTCGCGACCGCGATCCTCGCGCGCCGGGGTGCTTCGCCCACACCTTCGTCATCGGCATGCAGACGATGGAGGCCGGGCACGCGCCGCTGGTCGGGACGACCGCGGCGCATCTCGGCGTTCGTCTGGCTGCTCGGCGCTGGCCTATCTCTACATCGAGCTGACCACCGACGAGCGGGCGATGGGCGCTGCTGGTGGCGGTGCTGCTGGCGCTGCTCGACATCATTCCGGCGCTCGATCCGGCGGTCGAGCCGCGGCCGCCGGTGCTGCAGCAGCCCGCTGTTCACGATTCACGTCGCTGTCGCTGCTGTTCGCCTACGCCAGCTTCGCGCTGGCGTGCGTGCTCGGCGTCACCTACGTGCTGCTGTTCAAGGAAATCAAGGCCAAGCACCTCGGCTTCTTCTACGCCCGGCTGCCGTCGCTGCAGGTCCTCGACGTGATGAACGGGCGGGCGGTCACGGTCGGCTGGATGTTCCTGACCCTCGGCGCTGGTCGTCGGCGGGATCTGGGCGACCCAGGTGCAGTCCTCGCCCGATCCGCGCGCCCAGGCGATGTCGATGGCGGACCCGAAGATCCTCGTCGCGCTGCGTGTCGTGGGCGGTCTACTCGTTCGCGGTCTTCGCGCGCGGCGCGATCGGCTGGAGCGGCCGGCGCGCGGCGTGGCTGTCGGCGATCGGCTTCGCTGATCGTGCTGCTCAATTTCGTGCCGGTCGGCTACTTCCTGACCAAGAGCCACAACTTCAATTCTGACATGCGCCTGCTCGCAGTCGGCCTCAGTCATCGCACCGCGCCGTCGAGCTGCGCGAGTCCGTCGACTTCGCCCGCGGCGGCCTCGACCAGGCGCTGTCGGCGCTCGCCGCGCGCGGCGTCGGCCAGGAAGCGGTGGTGCTGTCGACCTGCAACCGCGCCGAGATCTATGCCGTCGCCGACACCGACGCCGACCGCCGACGGCGTCGGCCGCTTCTTCAGCGAATACCACAGCGTGCCGATCACGCGCGCGTCGCCGAGCACCTCTACACGCCGCAGCGGGCCGGACGCGGCGCGGCACCTGTTCCGCGTCGCCGCCGGGCTCGATTCGCTGGTCGTCGGCGAGCCGCAGATCCTCGGCCAGGTCAAGGCCGCCTACTCCGACGGCCAGCCGACCTGCACTTCACCGGCACGCTGCTCAACCGGCTGTTCCACTCGTCGTTCGCCGCCGGCAAGCGGGTGCGGACGGAGACCGGCCTCGGCGAAGGGCGCGGTCTCGGTCAGCTACGCGGCGATCGCCCTGGCGAAGAAGATCTTCGGCGAGCTCAGGGCCGCGGCGTCCTGATCATCGGCGCCGGCGAGATGGCGCAAGCTGACCGCGCATGCACCTGCAGGCGCAGCAGGTCACGGCAGATGACGATCGCCAGCCGCACGCTCGCGCACTGCCGAGACGCTCGCCAAGCCAGCTCGGCGGCGCGCGCCGTCGCCGTGGACAGCAGCTCGACGACGGCGCTCGGCGACCGCCGACATCGTCGTCACCGCGACCGGCGCGACCGAGCCGGTGCTGACCCGGGCGCAGGTCGAAGAGGTGATGCGGCCGCGGCGCGACCGGCCGCTGTTCATCATCGACATCGCGCGTGCCGCGCGACGTCGAGGCGGCGGTCGGCGACCTCGAGCAGGTCTTCCTCTACAACATCGACGACCTGCAGACGATCGTCCAGGAGAACCTGGCGCGGCGCACCGGCGAGCTGACCGCGCGCCGAGGCGATCGTCGACGAAGAGGTCGACCGCGCTTCGTGCTCGTGGATGCAGTCGCGCGAGATCATCCCGACCGTCGTCGCGCTGCGCCAGCGCTTCGAGGCGATCCGCCAGTCCGAGCTGGCCGCGGCTCGAACCGAAGCTGGCCGGCCTCCCGCCGGAGGCGCGCGCCCGGGTCGACGAGATCACCCGCCTGATCGTCGAGAAGCTGCTGCTGACGCCGACCGAGCAGCTCAAGGCGGTCAGCGACGAAGCGACCGTGGTCGCCTACGCCGAGGCGCTCAACCGGCTGTTCCGCCTGGCCGCGCGACCGGAGCAGGAACGGCCGTCCGGCGGCCGAGCCTGCGGCCGTGGACGATACCGGCCGGACGCCCGTGAGCGGCCGCTGATTCAGATCGGCACGCGCGGCAGCCGCCTGGCGCTGTGGCAGGCGCGCACTGTCGCAGCGCTGCTCGAGCCGTCGGCGGCCGCGTCGAGATCGTCGTCATCAGGACCGACGGCGATCGGCTGCAGCACGCGCCGCTCTCCGAAGACCGGCGGCAAGCGGCTGTTCGTCAAGGAGATCGAGGACGCGCTGCTCGGCGGCGACGATCGACGTGGCGGTCCACAGCGCGAAGGACATGCCGGCGGTGCTGCCCGAGGGCCTCGAGATCGCCGCGGTCGCTGCCGCGCGAGGATCCGCGCGACGCGCTGGTGCTGCCGGCGCGGCGCCCGCGATGCGATTTCGCGGCGGCGCTGGTCGCGGCTCGGCGCACGGCGCGCGATCGGCACCAGCAGCGTCCGCCGCGTCGCGCAGCTGACGGCCGCTCCTGCCCGGCGCGACGTTCGTCGCCGATCCGGGGCAACGTCGACACGCGGCTGCGCAAGCTGGACGCCGGCGAGCTACGACGCGCTCGTCCTGGCGGCGGCCGGCCTGCGGCGCCTCGGGCTCGGCCGATCGCATCTCGTCGCGCTGCCCGTCGAGGTGTGCGTGCCGGCGCCGGGCCAGGGGATCATCGCGATTGAGATCCGCGCGTCGACGATGCGCCGACGCGCGCGGTGCTGGCGGCGGCGGCACGACCCGGCAGCGGCGGCGGCGCTGACGGCCGAGCGCGCGCGTGGTCGTCCGCGCTCGGCGGCGGCTGCCAGCTGCCGCTCGGTGCGATCGCGCTGCTCGAGGGGACAACGCTGCGGATGCACGGCGTGGTCGCCTCGCCCGATGGCCGGCAGGTCGTCCGTGGCGACGTCGCCGGGGCGGCGGCCGACCCGGCGGCGCTCGGTCTGCGGCTCGCCGCGGCGCTCGCCGACGGCGGGGCGATGGACATCCTCGGCGCCCTCGGCACCGGCGCCAGTACCGCGGAACACGAGTGAGGCGAGTACATGAACACGCCTTGCGTCTACATCGTCGGCGCCGGGCCCGGGCGATCCCGGCTCGATCACCGTCCGCGGCCTGCGGTGCCTGGAAGCGGCGGACGTGGTCGTCTACGACCACCAGGTCCATCCCCGGCTGCTGCGGCGCGGCGCGGCGCGAGGCGGAGCGGATCGACGTCGGCGCGGCGGCGCCGCGGCCGCTCGACCAGGAAGCCATCTCGCTATCCTGCTCGCCGAGAAGGCGCGCGAAGGGCAAGACCGTGGCGCGCCTGAAGTGGGGCGATCCCGTTCGTCTTCGACAGCGGCGGCAAGGAAGCGCTGTTCCTGCACGAGCAGGGGATTCCGTTCGAGGTCGTGCCGGGCATCCCGGCGGCGATCGGCGGCGCCGGCCTATGCCGGGATCCCGATCACCTATCCGGAGGCCGGCGACGTTCGTCGTCCTCGTGCGCGGCCACGAAGGCGAGACCGACGCGCCGCCGAGGTCGACTGGGCGCGCTGGCGCGGCTGTCGACGGCACGCTCGTCTGCTACGCCGGCGCCGGCGCAGATTGCCGTCGATCGCCCAGGCGCTGATCGCGTCACGGCCGCGCCGCGGACGAGACCGCCGCGCTCATCTACGACGGCACGCTGCCGTCGCAGCGCACCATCGACGGCACGCTCGGCGACCATCGCCGAGCAGGCGCGACCGACGCCGGCCCGGCGCTGCTCGTCGTCGGCGCGGTGGCCGGCCTGCGCGAGCACCTGCGCTGGTTCGACGACCGCCCGCTGTTCGGCAAGCGCATCGTCGTCACGCGATCGCGCGAGCAGGCCGGCGAGCTCGTCGAGATGCTGGAGGCGCGCGGCGCCGAGGCGATCGGCGCCGCCGACCATCCGCATCGCTGCCGCCGGAGGATCCGGAGGCGCTCGACGCGGCGTGCGACCGCGCGGCGACCTTCGACTGGATCGTGTTCACCAGCGCCAACGCCGTCGAGCAGTTCATGGCAGCGGCTGCTGGCGCGATCACGACGTCCGCGAGCCTGCACGGCGTCCGGCTGTGCGCCGTCGGCGCCGCGACCGCGGCCCGGCTGCAGCGCTACGGCATCCGCGTCGACCTGACGCCCGACGGAGTTCCGCGCCGAGGCGCGTGGTCGAGGCGATCACGCAGCGCCGGCGCCGCTCGGCGGGCACGCGCGTGCTGCTGCCGCGCGCCGATATCGCGCGGGAGCTGCTCGGCGACGAGCTGCGCGAAGCGGGGGCCGACGTCACCGAGGTCGTGGCCTACCGCACGGTGCCGGCGAGCCGAGAACGCCGAGGACGAGCCGGACGTCTACCGCATGCTGCTCGACCGCCAGATCGACGCGGTGACGTTCACCAGCGCCTCGACGGTCCGGAACTTCGTCGACACGATCTCGGCCGCGATCAGGCCGCCGACCTGCTGCGGCACGATCGTCGTCGCCTCGATCGGCCCGGTGACCGCGAAGCCGCGCCAGCGAGCTCGGCATCGTCACCACCGTGATGCCGGCGCGCTACACGATTCCCGATCTGGTGGATGCCCTCGTCGAGCACTTCGCCGCCACCGCCCGGATGCGTACATGACCCCGAAAACCCGATCCGATGCCACCGGCCCGCGCCGCCAGCGCGACCCGCAGCCCACCGCCGACGATTTCCCGGTACGCCGCCCGCGCCGGCTGCGCCGCAGCGCCGCGATGCGCGCGCTGGTGCGCGAAACGCGGCTCTCGCCCGAGATGTTCATCTATCCGCTGTTCGTCTGCACCGGCGAAGGGCAGCGCCGCGAAGTCGGGTCGATGCCCGGCGTCTTCCAGCTGTCGGTGGACGAGGCGGTGCGCGAGGCCGAGGCCGCCCGCGCCGACGGCATCCCCGGCGTGCTGCTGTTCGGCCTGCCGGACGCGAAGGACGCGGTCGGCTCGGCGGCGCTACGACCCGGACGCGCCGGTGCAGTCCGCGGTGCGCGCCATCAAGCGCGACGTGCCGGACCTCCTGGTCGTCACCGACGTCTGCCTCTGCGAGTACACCTCCCATGGCCACTGCGGCATCCTGATCGACGACGAGATCGCCAACGATCCGACGGTCGATCAGCTGGTGCAGGGCGGCGCTGTCGCACGCCGCCGCCGGCGCCGACGTGGTGGCGCCGTCCGACATGATGGACGGCCGGGTCGGCGCGATCCGCACGCGCTCGACGCCGCGCGGCTTCACCAGTACGTCGCGATCATGTCGTATGCGGCCAAATACTGCTCGGCGTTCTACGGTCCGTTCCGCGAGGCGGCGGATTCCGCCCCGGCGTTCGGCGACCGCCGCTCGCACCAGATGGATCCGGCCAACGTCGAGGAGGCGCTGCGCGAGGTCGAGCTCGACATCGAGGAAGGCGCCGACATCGTCATGGTCAAGCCGGCGCTGGCCTACCTCGACGTCATCGCCCGGGTGAAAGCGGAGTTCGGCGTGCCCGACGGCGGCGTACCACGTGAGCGGCGAATACGCGATGCTCAAGGCCGCGGCGCGGAACGGCTGGATCGACGAGCCGCGGGCGATGATGGAGACGCTGACGTCGATCCGGCGGGCCGGCGCCGACATGATCATCACCTACTACGCGCGCGAAGCCGCCCGCGCGCTGCAATAGCCTGGTTCTCATTCATGGACGGAGGATGGAATGCGTAAACTCACCTTCGCGGTCGTCTGCGCCGTGGCGCTGGCGCTCTCGCTGACCGGCTACGCCGCAGCGAAGAGCTATCAGTTCACCGGCGTCGTCAAGAGCGTCGACGGAGCGACCTTCACGGTCCAGAAGAGCGCGACCGAGACGTGGGAATTCAGCACCGACGCGTCGACCAAGGGGGCGCCGAAAGTGGGCGACAAGGTCACCGTCCAGTACCGGATGGTGGCGACGTCGATCGACGCCAAAGACGGCGCGTCAGCGACCGCCAGGCCGGCGCCTGCGGGCAAGGCCCCGGCCGCGAAAAAGCCCTGATCCGGATCCTCCCGCGCGTTCGACCGCGCGGCCGTCACGCCGGCGGCAGCGAGGCGTCAAGTCGGCGTCCTCGCCGCCGTCCGGGTCTCTTCCCTCTGGTGAGCCTGCCGCGAAGGCCCTGAGCGTTACCCAGCCCCCCAATCCGTTCGTGTTATCGTCGCCGGATGCTCCGCACGAAACGGTCGCGCTATCCACGATCAGAGAAGTTGTTCGCCGCCGCGGCGCGGATCCTGCCCGGCGGCGTCGACAGCCCGGTGCGCGCGTTCAAGGCGGTCGGCGCGACGCCGATCTTCGTCGTCCGCGGCCGCGGCGCGTCGCTCGAGGACGTCGACGGCCACACCTACATCGACTACGTGATGTCGTGGGGACCGCTGATCCACGGCCACGCGCCGAAGGGTCTGCTCAAGGCGCTGGCGGCAGCGGCGGCGCCGCGGCACGAGCTTCGGCGCGCCGACGGAGCTCGAAACGCGGCTCGCCCGCCGCGTCGCGATGCTGATGCCGTCGATGGAGCGGCGTCCGCTTCGTCAGCTCGGGCACCGAGGCGGCGATGAGCGCCGCCCGCGTGGCGCGCGCCGCCACGAAGCGCGACAGATCATCAAGTTCGAAGGGTGCTATCACGGCCATGCCGATGCGCTTCCTCGTCCAGGCCGGCTCCGGCGCGATGACGCTCGGCGTCCCGACCAGCCCCGGCGTGCCGGCGGCGGTCGCCGCCGACACGCTGCTCGCGCGCTACAACGACCTGGCGTCGGTCGAGCAGCGTGTTCGACGACGCCGCCGGGCAGGTCGCGGCGATCTTCGTCGAGCCGATCGCCGGCAACATGGGGCTGGTGCCGCCGGCCGACGGATTCCTCGCAGGGCCTGCGCGAGCTCTGCGACCGCGACCGGCGCGCTGCTGGTCTTCGACGAAGTGATCTCGGGGTTCCGCGCCGGCGCCGGCGGCGCGCAGCAGGTGTTCGGCGTCCGGCCCGACCTGACCTGCCTCGGCAAGATCATCGGCGGCGGGCTGCCGGTCGGCGCCTATGGCGGGCGCGCGGACGTGATGGAGCTGGTGGCGCCGGCAGGTCCGGTCTACCAGGCGGGCACGCTGTCGGGCAATCCGCTGGCGATGACCGCCGGCCTCTGGTCGCTCCAGGAGCTGTCGCCGCGGCTCTACAAGCATCTGGCCACGCTCGGCGCGCGCTGGCGGCCGGGCTCGCCGACGCCGCGCGGGAGGCTGGCGTCCCGCTGCAGGTGAACGCGCTTCGGGTCGCTGCTGACGCCGTTCTTCACGAGCCAGCCGGTGCGCGATTACGACTCGGCGCTCATCGCCGACACCGAGGCGTACGGACGGTTCTTCCGGGGGATGCTGGCGCGCGGCATCTACCTGCCGCCGTCGCAGTTCGAAGCGTGGTTCCTGTCGGGCGCGCACACCGCGACGCGACGTCGACCCGACCATCACCGCGGCCGCGCGCCGCATGTTCGCGACGTGCTGACCGCCGGCGAGGGACTCCTGCCGGCGGCCACGCTCCCCTACCGGACGTCCGGCGGCGTGTCGAGGCGACGCGCAGGATCGGTCCCGGACGGCAGGGTGACGTCCTTGCCTTCGGTTGCCGCGATCGTGCCGCCGCCGCCGATCAGCACGCCGAGCAGCGCGCCCTTCACGCCGCCGATGATGCCGCCGATGATCGCGCCGACGCCGGCGCCGGCGCCGATCTTCGTCGGCCTCACCCTTGATGCCCTCGCTCTCGATTGCGTCGGTCACCGTCCCGCGCATCGGATAGTCGCGGCCGCGAACCGTAACCTGGTCGAACGCCAGCGTCAGGCTGCCCTTGCGCTCCATCCGCGTCGTCTTGTCACGCCGGCTGACGACGCCGCGGACGACCGAGCCGGCGGGAATCAGGACGTCGTTGCCGCGATACAGGTCCGCGACCGTCGTCGCCTCGAACCGCTGCTCGACCTGGGCGTTCGCCGACGACAGCTCGTTCCCGAGGCGGACGTCGATCTCCTGACCGGAGGGGATGACGGTGTTGCCGCTGCTCTGGCGCGTGGTGGTGGTCTGGCGCTGATCGCCGCGGTCGTCGACCGAGCCTTGCGTCCGGCCGCGCGTGGTGCCGCTCTGGGCGGAGCGGTCGCGGTCGTCGCCGGCGACGCCGCCCGTCACACCGCCGCTGACGCCGTTGTTGACGCCGCCGTTCACGCCGCCGCTGACGCCGGTCCCCGCCGCCCCGCGATCGCTGTTGGTGCGCCAGGTCTGGTTGTCGCCGCGGCCGTTGTCGCTGCGCGTGCTGTCGCCGCGCGTGTCGATGCCGGCGCGCGACCGAATCTCCTGGATGCGATCCCGGACGTCCGAGTAGTCGCTGCGGCTGACCGTGCCTTCGCGCCGCATCTTGACCTTGAAATAGACCACTTCGTCCCGCAGATCGTCGAGCTCATCCTGGAGCCGCGTGCGACATGTCGGGATTGGTGCTGCGGAGGCGGGCGACATCGCCGCCGGCCTGATAGACCTGTCCTGCAGCCGCTGGATATCGGAGTGACGTGACGCTCTGCGCCGACGCCGGCAGCGCGCACGCGATCACCACCGCGGCCACGCAGAGGCGAAGCCAGG
This sequence comes from uncultured Acidobacteriota bacterium, assembly GCA_963750475.1. Taxonomy (GTDB): domain Bacteria; phylum Acidobacteriota; class Vicinamibacteria; order Vicinamibacterales; family 2-12-FULL-66-21; genus JALZOC01. Next base: position 1,225,747 of record CAVVQQ010000002.1, on the reverse strand, counting down.
CTGACGACGGAATCTCTGTTTCGATTCATCTTTGCAATCCTCAGTATCGGTCCCGGCCGCCGCAGGGTAGAGCACCCGCCCGCGCCGCCGGTCCACCGCCACTCCCCGATGCAAAACCAGCGCCTTACCCCGCCTCCTCGGCCTCCGATGTCGTCAAAAGGTAAGTCTTCTGATCGCAACAGGTTATAGAATGGCGCCGACTCAGCAGTTGATGGGCTCGTTCGCCGGGCGGGGTCGCTGGCTACGTCCGTGCCGCCTCTACGCTACAGTCGCGTCCTGCCGGCGCGTCCCGGGCGCCCCGAAGCCGGGTGGTATGATCGGACGATTCCTTATGCCACTCGTCAAACTGCACAAGACCGTCGGCGTGCGGGTCGGCGCCGTCCAGGTCGGCGGCGGCGCGCCCGTCGTCGTCCAGTCGATGACGATGACCGACACGGCGGATGCGGCGGGGACGGCGCGGCAGTGCATCGAGCTCGCCGAAGCCGGCTCCGAGATGGTGCGGGTCACCGTCAACCTGCCCGAGGCGGCCGCGGCGGTGCCCGAGATCAAGCAGCGGCATGCTCGACGCCGGGGTCACGGCGCCGCTGATCGGCGACTTCCACTACAACGGCCATCTGCTGCTGACGCGCTACCCCGACTGCGCCGAGGCGCTCGACAAGTACCGCATCAACCCCGGCAACGTCGGCACCGGCCGGCGCCGCGACGAGCAGTTCTCGACCATCTGCAAGGTCGCGCGCGACCACGGCAAGCCGGTCCGCATCGGCGTCAACGGCGGCTCGCTCAACCAGGAGCTGGTCGTGGCGCGGATGCAGGAGAACACCGACCGCGATCTCGGGCTGACCTCCGAGGAGATCATCAACGAGTGCATGGTCGCTCTCGGCGCGTGCAGTCGACCGAGCTGGCGCTCGAGTCCGGGCTGCGCAAGGACCAGATCATCATCTCGTGCAAGACGTCGCGGCCGCGCGACCTGATTGCCGTCTACCGCGACGCTGTCGCGGCAGACCGATCAGCCGCTGCATCTCGGGCTGACCGAGGCGGGCATGGGCACGAAGGGCCTGGTCTGGTCGTCGGCGGCGATGGGCGTGCTGCTGAACGAGGGGATCGGCGACACCATCCGCGTGTCGCTGACGCCGCGGCCGGGCGGCGATCGCCGCGAAGAGGTCTACGCCGCCTGCGAGCTGCTGCAGGCGCTCGGGCTCCGCTCGTTCGCGCCGAGCGTCACGGCCTGCCCGGGCTGCGGCCGCACCACCAGCAGCACGTTCCAGGAGCTCGCCGAGCGCACCCAGGACTACATCCGCGAGCGGATGCCGGAGTGGAAGACGCAGCTACGACGGCGTCGAGACGATGACGCTCGCGGTGATGGGCTGCGTCGTCAACGGCCCCGGCGAGTCGAAGGCGGCGAGCATCGGCATCAGCCTGCCCGGCACCGGCGAGGCGCCGAACTGCCCGGTCTACATCGACGGCCAGCACCACACGACGCTGCGCGGCACCTACGACGAGCTCGCCGTGGCGTTCCGCGAGCTCGTCGATGACTACGTCGCCACGAGATACCCCCGCAAGACCACTCTCGCCTGATCGGCGAGGGCGGACCACGGGTCTAGCGCCACGGCATCAGCTTCTCGATCCACTGGATGCGCGTCAGGTCGTTGTAGATCACGGTGACCATCAGCATCAGGAGGAGAACGAAGCCGGCCAGCAGCATCTTCTCCTTCACCTTCATGCTGAAGTCGCGGCGCGAGACGCCTTCGATCGCCAGAATCGCGATGTGCCCGCCGTCGAGGACCGGAATCGGCATCAGGTTCAGCAGGCCGAGGTTCAGGCTGATCATCGCCATCAGGCTGAAGAGCGCCACCCAGCCCTGCGAGGCGGCCGTCCCCGACAGATCGGCAATCGCGACCGGGCCCATCAGCTGCTTCATCGACGTCGTCCGCGTGAACAGCCCGCCGAGCGTCTGGACGATCATCCGCGCCCAGGTCCAGTTCTGCGCGGCGCTCAGCTTGATCGCTTCGAGCGGACCGGGATCGATGGTGCGCTGCTCCCAGGCGCTCAGCTGCGCGCCGATGATCACGGTGCCGCCGACCTTCCGCGGCGTGACCTGAATCTGCGCCGGCGCGCCGCCGCGGCGGATGTCGAGGAGCATCGCCTGCCCTTCGTGCGCCTTGATGATCTCGACCAGCCGCTCGCGCGACACGCCGCTCTCGCCGGCGGCGCCGAGGACGACGTCGCCGGCCTGAAGGCCGGACGCTCGCCGCCGCCGAGTCGTGGGTCACGGCGATGATCTGCGGGTGCATGATCGGCATGACGCCGACGTCGCCGAATTCGTATTTCCCCTGCGCCGAGGGGACCATGCGGATCTCGACCGGCTGTCCGCTCCGGTCGATCGCGAACGAGACCTCCCGCTTGGCCTTGCCGACGACCGCCATCGAGAACTCTTCCCACGTCGCGACCTTCTCGCCGTCCACCGCGACGATGTGATCGCCCGGCTTGCACCCCGGCCGCCTTCGCCACCGACTGGTCGGCGAGCGAGCCGACGACGACCGGCTCGCTGCTCGAAGGCCGGCACCTGCGCGCCCTGGTAGAGCACGACCGCCATCACCACGACAGGCCAGCGCGAGGTTCATCACCGGGCCCATCACCAGGACCTGGAACCGCTGCCATTTCGTCTTCGAGAGGAACTCGTCGGCGGCGCCGGTGCGGGCCTCGTCCGGGTTCTCGCCGGCCATCTTGACGTAGCCGCCGAGCGGGATGGCGCTGAGGCAGTACTCGGTGTCGCCGCGGCGTGACCTTGAAGCAGCTTCGGACCGAAGCCGAGCGAGAACGTCAGCACGCGGACGCCGATGCGTCGCGCCGCCAGGAAATGGCCGAGCTCGTGCACGAAAACGAGCACGCCGAGCACGAACACGAAGGCCAGAATGCTGGTCACTTCAGAACCTCTGCCGCAGATAGCCCTTCGATTGTAACCCCGGCGATCGCGCCGGCCGCGAACTCCCGTGCCCAGGCGTCGACGGCGCGCACGTCGGCCAGCGTCGCGGACCGGGGCGGCGCCGTCGCGCTCGTGCTGCGTCCATCGCCAGCGGCGATCACCGCGGGAATGCCGGGGAACGCCGAGGCCGCCGCTCGAGAAACGCCGCCACCGCCACCTCGTTGGCGGCGTTGAGCACGACCGGCAGGCCGGCGTCGCCGCCGAGGGCGCGGAACGCCAGCGCCAGGCACGGGAAAGCGGCCGGTGTCCGGGCGCCTCGAACTCGAGCCGCCCGGCGCCGCGCCAGATCGAGCGGCGGCAGCGGCGCCGGCCCAGCGCTCCGGATAGGAGAACGCGTACTGAATCGGCAGCCGCATGTCGGTGACGCCGAGCTGCGCGATCATCGAGCCGTCGACCAGCTCGACCATCGAGTGCACGACCGACTGCGGGTGGACCAGCACGTCGATCCGGTCGGCGGCGACGTCGAACAGCCAGCGCGCCTCGATCACCTCGAGCCCCTTGTTCATCAGGGTCGCCGAGTCGATGGTGATCTTCGGCCCCATCTTCCAGGTCGGGTGCTGCAGCGCGTCGGCCGCGGTCACGGCCGCCAGCGCCGCCGCCGACAGCGCCGCGGAACGGCCCGCCCGACGCGGTCAGGATCAGCCGGCGGACGTCCGCCGCGGGTCCGGCCGTGCAGGCACTGGTGAATGGCGTTGTGCTCGCTGTCGACCGGCAGGACCGCGACGCCGCGGCGGCGCGCCGCCGCCATCACCATCGCCCCGGCCATCACCAGCACTTCCTTGTTGGCGAGGGCGATGGTCTTGCCGGCCTCGATCGCCGCCAGCACGGCGTCGAGCGCCGCCGGTGCCGGACGACGCGCACAGCACGACGTCGACGTCCGGGTGGGTGGCGACCGCGACCAGACCGTCGCGGCCCGCTCGGCACGCGCGGCTCCGCTGTCGGCCGCGGCTGCCGAGCTCGGCCGCACTCGGCGCGACGCGCCGCCGCCGGCTGGCCATCGCGACGCGCGCCGGCGCGTAGCGCGTCGACCTGCTCGGCCAGCGCGTCGACGTTGCCGCCGGCCGCGAGCGCGACGACCGGAGCCGATCGGGATGCGCGTCGACGACCGCCAGCGCGCTCTGGCCGATCGAGCCGGTCGAGCCGAGGATGGCGATGCGCTTCATCAGAACCTGGAGGTAGCGCGACGAAGACGTAGAAGACCGGGGCCGGCGAACAGCCAGCTGTCGATGCGGTCGAGCACGCCGCCGTGGCCGGGGATCAGCGCCGACCGGTCCTTGACGCCGGCGCTGCGCTTCAGCAGCGACTCGAACAGGTCGCCGACGATGCCGAGCGCCGACGACCGCGGCGCCGAGCAGCAGCAGCGATCGGCAGCGGCGTGCCGGGAAACACGAGCATGCCGCCGAGCGGCCATCGCCGCGCCGCCGAAGACCACGCCGCCGATCGCCCCTTCGAGCGTCTTCTTCGGGCTGATCGCCGGCGCCAGCGGCCGCCGGCCGAACGCCCGGCCGGTGTAGTACTGCGCCGAGTCGCTGACGACGATCGTGACGAGCAGCAGGAGCGACGGCGTCGCGCCCGCCGGTCGCCCGCACGGCCGCGAGCGCGCCGAGCGGCAGCCCGATGTAGAGCGACCGGGAAGAGCGCCGCCGCCGCGTCGCGCAGCATCGCCGGGCCCCGGCGCGCCGCCGCCGACCGCGAGCGCGCCGATCGCGACGAGCGCCGTCAGCAGCGACGATCTCGGTCGCGGACGTGCGCGCCGCCAACCGCGGCGCAGGCGGCGAGGACCGCCGCGCCGGCGAGCAGCCGCGGCACGCTGCGCGCCGAGCGCCGCGGCGAGTCCGGCGTACTCGACGAAGGCCAGGCCCGCCGCGATGCAGCGCCAGGACGAGCGTCGCCGACCGGCGGCAGGAACCAGACCGTGCCGATCACGACCGGCAGCAGCACGAGGGCGCCGCACCGCGTCACAGCACCCTCGGCGGATCGCCGGCGTCCGGACCGCGAGCCCCGCAGCGGACCGGACGTCATCGGCCGGCGATCGCCGGCTGGGTGATGCCGCCGTAGCGGCGGTCGCGCTTCTGGTAGGCGAGGATCGCCTCGAGCAGGTGCGCGCTTGCGGAAGTCCGGCCACAGCGTGTCGGTCACCCAGATCTCGGCGTAGGCAATCTGCCACAGCAGGAAGTTGCTGACGCGCATCTCGCCGCTGGTGCGGATCAGCAGGTCGGGATCGGGCTGGCCGGCGGTGTAGAGGAAGTCGGCGAAGCGCTGCTCGTCGAGCTCGTCGGCCGCGACCCCGGCCGCGATGGCGCGCCGCGCGGCATCGACGATCTCGGCGCGGCCGCCGTAGTTGAGCGCGATGTTGAACAGCATCCCGGTGTTCGCCGCGGTCTTCTCCTCGGCCGCTGTCAGCTCGCCGCGGACGTCCGGCGCGAGCTCCTCGTCGCGGCCGATGACGCGGAAGCGGATGTTGTTGCGCAGCAGCGTGTTCAGCTCGAGCCGCAGGTAGCGCTTGAGCAGCATCATCAGCGTCGAGACCTCGCTCATCGGCCGCTTCCAGTTCTCGACCGAGAAGGCGTAGAGCGTCAGGACCTCGATGCCGAGCCGCGCCGAGCCTTCGACGATCGTCGCGCACCGACTCGATGCCGGCGCGGTGCCCCTCGACGCGCGGCAGGTGCCGCTGCGCGGCCCAGCGGCCGTTGCCGTCCATGATGACGGCGATGTGCTGCGGCAGCCGCTCGAAGTTCACCTGTCGGGCCAGCGCCTCTTCAGGCGATCCGGCCGGCACGACGGAGAGAATGTCCTGGAGCGGCATGGCCCACGTGAAACCCCGATGATACAGGCTGTGGCGCGGCCCGAACAAGCGCCGTCAGTAGAGGACCCGGGCCAGGAACAGACCGTGCGGCGGCGCCGTGCGCCCGGCGGCGCGGCGGTCGCGGGCGGCGACGATCCGGTCCATCTCGGCGGCGCGCCACCGCCCGCCGCCAATCTCGACCAGCGTGCCGGCGATGTTCCGCACCATGTGGCGCAGGAACCCGTCCCCCTCGATCCGCATCACCAGCGGCCGATCGTGGCCGCCTCCCCCCGTCCAGTCGAGGGCGCGCACGGTGCGCTCGGTCGAGGCGACGACCGACCCGCTGCCCTGGAACGCCGCGAAGTCGTGGCGTGCCGAGCAGCCGCCCCGCCGCATCGCGCATCGCCTCGAGGTCGAGCGGCTGCGGCACGTGCCAGGCGTAGCGGCGTCAGGAACGGCGAGACCAGCGAGGCATTGACGATGCGGTATTCGTAGATTTTCCCGGTGGCGCTGAAGCGGGCGTGAAAGCCGGGATCGACCTCCTCGGCGGCGAGAATGCGGACCTGCGGCGCGGCAGCACGCCGTTCAGGGCCCTGACCAGGACCGGCGGCGCGATCGGGTTGCGTCAGGGTCGAAGGTCGCGACCTGGGCCAGCGCGTGCACCCCGGCATCGGTGCGGCCGGCGCCGTGCACGACCACCCGCCCCCCTCGAAGGGCTGCCAGCGCGTCCTCGAGCAGCGCCTGCACGGAGACGCCGCCCGCCTGCCGCTGCCATCCCACCAGGTCCGTGCCGTCGTACTGGACCGTGACCTTGAGGTTGCGCATCACGGTCGCGCGGGATCCCGGCTTCACGACTGGAATATCTCCGCGCGCACATCGGGCACGACTCGGCCGCATAGGCGGGGACCTGCAGCTGCACCAGCGCGTACAGCGGCAGCCTGAGGCGCCCCGGGTCGCTGCCGCGATCGATGATCGAGGCCGCCCCCAGCACCGCGGCGCCGGCGGCCGCGGCGACGGCGGCGGTCTCGCGCGTCGATCCGCCGGTGGTGATGACGTCCTCGACGACCAGGACGCGGTCGTCGGCCGCCAGGCTGAAGCCGCGGCGGAGCGTCAGCGCGCCGTCGACCCGCTCGGCAAACAGCGCGCGAATGCCGAGCGCCCGCGCCACCTCGTGGCCGATAATCAGTCCGCCGAGCGCTGGCGACAGGACCGCGGTCGGCTGCAGATGCGCTGTTCGCCCCGCCAGCTCGGTGCCGAGCGTCGCGGCCAGCTCCGGATACTGGAGCACCAGCGCACTCTGCAGGTAACGTTCGCTGTGGAGTCCGGAGGTGAGCCGGAAATGCCCCTCGAGGAGCGCACCGGATTTGCGGAACAGGTCGAGTACGGCCTCGGGCTGCATGATGGCGGCCAGTCTACAACACGCCCGGGACCCCTTTCCGGTGGTTCCGGCGCTTTTTTGAAACCGTCGCGGTGCCGCCTTCGTCCATGTGTAGACGCGGGTTTCCGCGCCCGGCACCATATTTCTCCACTGGAGACCGCTCGATGCGCCTGGATCACCGACACCTCGCCTCCCTCGGCACGCTGACCGCAGCCGCCCTGCTGATGCTCCTTTTGCCTGGCGCTGTGCCGGCCGCCGCCCAGGCTGCCCCGCCGCCGCTGCTGCAGCCGCCGCCGGCCGCCGCGGTCCCGCCGTCCGGCCCGCAGCTCCAGCTGAGCGCGGACGAGGCGGTCCGCCTGGCGCTCGAGAACAATCTCGGCATCCGCGCGGAGCGGCTGAGCCCGCAAATCCAGGCGCTCATCCTCACGCAGACGCGCGCCGCGTTCGCCCCGACCCTGATTTCCAACCTCGTCAAGAACAGCAGCACGACGCCGCCGGAGGACTTCCTCACCGGCAGCGGCACGGCGCTGACGAGCGCCGGGCTGCGCACGAACGGCGGGTTCCAGCAGCTGCTCAAGTGGGGCGGCGGCCGCTACCAGGTCACGCTCGACGGCGCCCGCAACACGACCAGCAACGCCGGCAGCGTCTACAACCCGCGGCTGTCGTCGAACCTGAACGCCGCCTACACCCAGCCGCTGCTCCGCAACTTCTCGATCGATGCGCTCCGCCAGCAGCTGCTGACCGGCCGGAAGGAACAGGAGATCGTCGACCTCCAGCTCCAGCAGCAGCTCACCCAGACGGCCCGCGCCGTCCGCAGCGCCTACTACGATCTCGTCGGCGCCATCGGCCAGCTCGAGGTCGCCCAGCAGTCGCTCGATCTCGCCAACGAGTCGCTCCGCAACAACCAGCGCCGCGTCGAGGTCGGCACCATCCCCGCCATCGACATCGTCGAAGCCCAGGCCGAGGTCTCGCGCAACGAGGAAGCGGTCATCATCACCGAGGCGCAGGTGCGGTCGCTCGAGGACGCCTTGCGCACGCTGGTCATGAACCCGTCGCAGCCGGACTTCTGGACGACGCGGATCACGCCGTCCGAGCAGCCGGTGCTGTCGGCACAGACCGTCGATGTCGAGGCGGCGGTCCGGAACGCCCTCGACAAGCGGACCGACCTGGCGCAATTCCGGCGGCAGATGGATCAGACCGATATCGCGATCCGCTACGCCCACAACCAGAAGCTGCCGGCGATCGACCTGACGACCAGCTACAACGTCATCGGCCTGGGCGGGACGCAGAACGAGTTCAACTATGCGGCCGGGGTCATTCCGGCGCCGATCATCCGGAGCAGCCAGCGCAGCTTCGGCAGCGCGCTGCAGGACGTGCTCGGCAACAACTTCCGCACCTGGAGCGTCCAGCTGAACTTCAGCTATCCGATCGGCACGAGCGCGGCGGATGCGGCGCTGGCGCAGGGGCGCGTGCAGCACGAGCAGCAGGCGACGGCGCTGCGGCTGCAGGAGCTCCAGGTCACCGCCCAGGTGCGCGATGCGGCGCGGCAGGTGGACACCAGCCTCAAGCGCGTCGAGGCGACCACCAAGGCGCGCGAGTTCGCCGAGCGCCGCTACGAGGCCGAGCAGAAGCGGATGACGGTCGGGCTGTCGACCACCTTCCAGCTGTTCCAGGCGCAGCGCGACCTCGCAACCGCGCGCCTCGCCGAGTTGAACGCGATCATCGCCTACAACCGCTCGCTCGTGAATCTCGAAGCGGTCCAGATCGTGCCGCTCACCGGCCGGTAGCCGCGCGCCTTGACACTTTGGCACCGCGGCGCTCGGGCCGCCCTGATAAACTCCCCGGCGTGAAACTGACCGTCACGGTCATCACCCGGGACGAGTCCCGTCATATCGCCGCCGCGCTGGCCTCGGTCGCGTGGGCGGACGAGACCATCGTGGTGGACGCGGAGAGCACGGACGACACCGTCGCGATCGCGCGGCCGCTGGCGACGCGCGTCGAAGTGCGGACCTGGCCGGGATACGGCGCCCAGAAGAATTACGCCGCCGGGCTCGCCGTCGAACGACTGGATCCTGTCGCTCGACGCCGACGAGCGGGTGACGCCGGAGCTGGCCGCCGAGATTCGCGCCCTGCTCGACGGCGCGCCGGCGGCGAAGGGCTATCGCATCCCGCGCGTCACCTGGCACCTCGGGCGGTGGATCCGAACGACCGACTGGTATCCGGATGCGCAGCTGCGGCTCTACGACCGCCGCGCCGGGCGGTGGAACGATCGGCGCGTTCACGAGTCGCTGCGGATCGACAGCCCGCCCGGGCAGCTCGTGCACGAGCTGCAGCACTTCGCCTATCGCGACATTTCCCATCACCTCGCGACCATCGATCGCTACACCAGCCTCGCCGCGGAGCAGTGGCGGGCCGAAGGCCGGCGCGCCGGCGCGGTCGACCTGCTCCTCCACCCGCCGTTTGCCTTCCTGCGCAACTACATCCTGCGGCGCGGCATCCTCGACGGCGTGCCCGGGCTGATCGTGTCGATCCTGAACTCGTATTACGTCTTCCTCAAATTCGCCAAGCTCCGCGAGCTGCAGCAGCCGGCGGCCGACGGTTCGTCCCGCTGATGTTCTCGCTGCACATCGACACGGCGCGGAGCTGGCGGGGAGGACAGAACCAGGTCCTCCTCACCGTCCTCGGCCTGCGCGCGCTCGGGCATCGGACGATGCTGGTGGCGCACCCGAGCGGGGAGCTGCTCCAGCGGGCGAAGGAGGGGCTCGACCTGCTGCCGCTGGCGCCGCGCATGGAGATGGACCTCAATGCCGCGTGGCGTCTCTCGAGGGTCGTCCGCCAGCTGAAGCCCGACGTCCTCCACGCCCACGATCCACACGCGGTGGCGATGGCCGGGCTGGCCCTGTCGATGAGCACGCAGCTGGCCAAGCCGCCGCTCGTCGCCTCGCGGCGGGTTGATTTCCACCTGCGCGGCACCGCGCTGTCCCGCTGGAAGTACCGCCAGGTTGACTGTTTCATCTGCGCCTCGACGGCGATCCGCACCATGCTCCTCGCCGACGGCGTGCCCGAGATGCGGGCGGTGGTCATCCACGAAGGCGTCGATCTCGACCACATCGACGCCGCCCCGCGGGCCAATCTGCACGAGGATCTCTTCCTGCCCCACCAGGCGCCGATCGTCGGCAACGTCGCGGCGCTCGTGCCCCACAAGGGGCAGCGGCACCTGATCGAGGCGGCGCTGCGCGTCCTGCCGCACGTCCCGGACGCCCGGTTCGTGATCGCCGGAGAGGGGGAGCTGCGGACGGCGCTCGAGCATCAGATCCGCGAGCACCGGCTCGAGAAGCACGTCTTCCTCGCCGGGTTCCGGCCCGACGTCCTCTCGGTGCACAAGGCGTTCGACATCTTCGTGATGAGCTCGGTGACCGAGGGGCTGGGGACGTCGCTCATCGACGCGATGGCCTGCGGCAAGCCGATTGTCGCGACCACGGCCGGCGGCATTCCGGAGGTGGTCGCCGACGGCGAGACCGGCATCCTGGTGCCGCCGCGCGACGCCGAGCGGATGGCGGCGGCGATCACGACGCTGCTCGAGGACGAGGCGCTGCGCCAGCGCATGGGGGAAGCGGGCCGGCGGCGCGCCCGGCTGCACTTCAGCGCCGAACGGATGGTGCGGGAGACGCTGCAGGTCTACCGGCGGGTCGCGATGCACCCGCACCAGGAGGCCTAGCGACTGGAGCCTGCAGGGCGATATCCGTGCCGGCGAAGAAGCCGCCTCGCAAGTTCTCGGCGGGCAGGAAACGAACAAAAACGGGCAGGCAGGCGACGGCCCACCTGCCCGTACGAACTCAGCAGCCTCCAGGCGCGGCCGGAATCAGCAGCGGCCCTTCGGCGGGTGCGTCGAAGAATGTCGCCACGAACACGGTGGGCGCGTTCGTCGGGTTGAACGCCGTGTGCGCATGGCCCTGACCAGGATCGACGAAGGCGTATCCCGCGGCGTAGGTTCGCTGGACGCAGTCCTCTGCGCCGACGTAGGTCAGCGCTCCCGACACCAGGTTGACGACCACCGGGCCGTAATGGCTGTGCCATGGGAACTGCGCGCCTGGCTGCACGGTGTATCGGACGACGACCGTCGACGACGGGTCCTTGACGCCGACGACCTGGTTCGCGTGCCCGTCCGGCTTGATCTTGATCTTCAAGCCAACGGCGTCGACGAAGACGGAGCGCGGTGTCAGCGGCTCGGCCGCAATCGGTGGTGGCGGCGCCTGCGCCGCGGCCGGCAGCACGCGTGCGCCGCCAGCCATCACTCCGGCAAGCGCGGCAATGGCGAATGTCGTTCTGTTCATTTTACTGTCCCCTCATGTGCGGTGCGATTTGTACGGACGTGGCGCGGACATGGATCATTCCCAACACCCCGATGGACCAGGGCCCTCGAGGGAAAGGCGTGACCGCGCCCTATTGTGTGTAACGGAATCGGCGGGAACTTTTGGCGAGCGGCGCGTCGGGCTGGCAGGATTTCCCGCCGTCAGACCTTTCCTGTTCCGGGAACGCACGGTCGTCGGCCCTGATACCTGACGACAGCGCAACGGTCCTTCGGCCCCCGCTCTCGCGGCCCCGACCCCACCTACTGGCCAGCAGAACGCGGCGGCGCGAACTGCCAGTTCAGGATGACGGAGACCTCCGTCTGGCGGTCCGAGATCGTCTCGTCCACCTCCTCGGTTACCAGGAAGCGTCCGTCCGGGGCGACGTCGTAGAGGCGCCCTGACACGTGCGATCCGGGCGGGTGCCAGTCGAACAGCTTTCTTGAAGCCCCGAGCTCGAACGTCGGCGAGAGCCGGATCGAAGCGGCCATCATCGCTCCGTCCGTGTTCACGTAAAAGAGTTCGTTGCTGCCCTTCGGGCCCCATCGCGGGTACCGTCCTCCGCCAACAGAGATCACCTCACGACGACCGTCGACGTTGGGGAACGGACGGACGATCACCTCGAGCTGTCCGCCGGATTCGTTTGATTCGTAGGCCAGCCAGCGGCCGTCGGGCGAGACGTCCGCGAGCCATTCGTCGAAACGGCTCTGAAGCAGCGGTCGCAGCGGCGCCGGCCGCGCGAAGTCGAGCAGGAACAAATCGCGATATCTGTCGAGCACAATCAGTTGTCGGCCATCGGGCGTGGCGGCGATCGGCACCTGGAACTCAGGGGCGGCGAATTCCACTCGGGCGGGCGACGCGCCATCGGCGGCCTGCGAATAGACGTCGAAGTTGCCGAGGCGTCTCGAGGCGAAGAAGACGCGCGTCCCGTCGGCGCTCCAGACCGGGAGCATATCTTCGGTCGGACCGTCCGTGAGCTGCGTCTGGCTCATCCGCTTCAGGTCGACAATCCAGATGTCGCGGTTGCCGCGGGTCGTCCGCTCGACGGCGATGCGTGAACCGTCCGGCGACACCATCGCGTAGCCGTAGTTCTGCGGCTCGAGCGGCAGCTGTTCACGATGGCCGTCCCGTGCGAGCCACACCAGCGCGCGGAGCCCGCGGCGCGGAAGCGGCGCGAAGATCAGCGTGCCGGTGTCGGAAACGGCGAAGTTGGCGGCGCCGTTGTCCGGCGCCACCCCAATGGTCACGTCGGGAAACGAGATGGGTTTGCTCATCACGCGTCCACTCGCCGCGTCGAAGGCCACGCCATGGAGCCCGGAGTCGGCGGCGTAGAGAAGCTGCCCGCCGGCCACATAACGCGCCGAACTGCCGGTCAAAACCACCTTCCGTTCGAGCGTGGTCAGATCAAGCATGACGGTCTGCGGCGCTTGCGCCGCCTCTTGCGAGACGACCGTCAACACGATCGAGTGACCACCCGGCAAGAACTGCGGAAACGCGTAGAGGTCCTCATGGCGCGCGCGGTCGGGCCTGGCAACGAGCTTTCGTTCGCCGCCACTGGCGGGGATCTGGTAGAGACCCTCCGAGGTGGCGAAGACGATCGTCCCGTCCGCGCGCCATGCGCCGCCGGCCGGTCGATCGGTGACCTCGGTGACCACCTCCGGGCTTCCGCCCCCGGAGGGCACCCTGAGCAGTGCGGTGTCCGTGAACAGCCCGATCCATTCGCCGTCGGGTGAGAAGAACGGATAGCTCGTGGGGCCGGTTTCGACCGAGATGCTGTCCTTCTCATCGAACCGGCGAATCCACAGCCGTCTGGCTCCGGCCAGCGCGATCGTCGAACCATCCGCCGAGATCGCGAGGTATCGTTGGCCGAACGGAAACGACGCGGCCCGCTCGAGGAAGGGGACCACGACATGAATCGGTGCCGGCAGCTTCTCGTTGCCCGATCCAGTGCGGGTGGCCCACAGCACCGCGCCGGCAAGGACGCCAGCCGCGACGCCGGCGGCGATCCACGCGGAGCGGCGGCTGATGCCGGCCTGGGATGGAGCCGGGGCGCCCTGGCCGGGGCTGCCGAGCGCATCCTCGAGGAGGATGCGGACATCGCCGATGTCCTGCATCCGCCGCGCGCGATCCTTCTCGAGGCAGCGCTCGATGACCCGCCGCGCCAGCGGCGGCATGCTCGCGGGCAGCGCCGAGTAATCCGGCTGCAGTTCGAGTACCCCCGCCAGCGTTTCGGCCGTCGTCTTGCGCCCGAACGATGAGGTGCCGGTCAGCATTTCGTAGAGCAACGCGCCGAACGCCCAGATGTCGCCTTGAACGCCGACCGCTTCGCCGCGCGCCTGTTCCGGGCTCATGTAGGCTGGTGTGCCGATGATGATCGGCCTGCCGCCGGTCAGCGTGATGGATGAGCTGCCGACATCGTCCGGCCCGAGGGAGAGCGCCTTCGCCAGACCGAAATCCAGCACCTTCACCGTGCCGTCGGGCCTCACCTTCACGTTGGCCGGCTTCAGATCGCGATGCACGATGCCGGACGCGTGCGCCGCGTTCAGCGCTTCGGCGATCTGCCGCCCGATCGTCAGCGCCTCAGCCATCGGAATCGGACCGCGGGCGATCCGGTCTGCCAGCGTCTCACCTTCGACCAGCTCCATCACCAGCGCCCGCACCCCGTCCGCGGCGGCCAGCGAATAGAGCTGCGCGATGTGCGGGTGGTTGAGCGCCGCGAGGGTGCGCGCCTCGCGCTCGAAGCGCGCGACCCGATCCGCGCTCAGGGCGAGGTCGCGCGGAAGGACCTTGAGTGCCACTTCCCGGTTGAGAACCGTATCGCGCGCCCGATACACCTCGCCCATGCCGCCACTGCCGAGCAGCGACGCCACCTCGAACGAACCGACGCGGACGCCGGGGGCGAGCGCCCTGCGGCTGCCCGGTTCCCGGCGTCCGCTCAGCAGCGCTCGTTCCGCCGCAGCCGCGACGTCACCGCTCGGGCCTGGTCCTGGCAGCCCGTCGAATCGCAGGAGAGACTCGACCTCGGCGCGAATGGCGGCGGGCACCTGACGCTGTGCGTAGCAGGCCTGCCGTTCGTCGGCGGAGCAGTCCGCCAGTTCGCGAAAGAGCGAGATCACATCAGCGTCCACAACCGCCTCCTCATCGCGGCACCCGGGGCGGGTATGGGGCGGCATTGTATGCGAGACGCCCGGCGAGGCCGGCTCTGCCTCGTGCAGCCGCACGGTCCGACGATCCTCGCCTTGACCTGTTCGCTTGGATTCGAGGAAGCTGTCCAAGGAGGCGGACGCAGTTCGCGTTTGCGCGGCAATGAAGACCCAGATCACACTGCTGCTGGAGCGGGTGCGGGCAGGCGAACACGGGGCGCTCGACGAGTTGATGCCGCTCGTCCTCGTCGACCTGCGCCGCATCGCCCGCTCGTTCATGAGGCATCAGCGGCCCGGTCATACCCTCCAGCCCACGGCATTGATCAACGAGGCGTTCATCCGCCTGTTCGGCGACGAACCGCCCGCCTTCGCGGACCGTGCGCACCTGCTGGCGCTCTACGCGCGGGTCATGCGACAGTTGCTGGTCGATCATGCCCGCGCGACTGCCGCGACCAAGCGCGGCGGCGCCAACCCACGCGTACCGTGGGACACACATATCGAAGTGCCCGCAGAGGATGGCAGCGGTGATGTGAAGGTGCTGGACCTCCACAGTGCGCTCGAGACGCTCGAACGAGAGCACAGCGTCATGGCTCGAGCGGTGGAGATGCACTATTTTGCCGGCATGACCGCCGAAGAGGCGGCCGCGGCGACCGGGCGCTCCGTGCACGTCGTCAGGCACGAGCTTCGCCTGGCGCGAGCCTGGCTGCGACGCGAGCTGGCGCGCCGACCGGCGGACCCACGCCTGCCGTCCGGTTGAGAGACGCGACCTGCAATATCTGGCAGAGACGCGGCGACGTGCGCCGAGCGACCCTCACCGTCGCCTCCAAGGCCGGCCGAGCGGCTACGGGCCTCTGCGGCTATCCCACGGCGGGTAGTGGGCTCCGGCGCGACGGGATACCTGCACCGGTCAACACTCACCGCGGAACGATTTCAATCGCGTTCACCGGTGCGCGCCGCGTGGCGTTGGTGCCGCTGCCGGGTGAAGCGGTCAGCGTGAACCCGTCGCCGACGAGGGTGAACTTCAGGTAGTTGCCGCCGCTGTCCGCCGCCCGGGTGAAACTTCCAGAGAAGTTCAGGCGGGCGAGATCGGTCGCCCTGAGCGTGGTCGCGGAACCGTCAGGGGCGGCCAGCCGATAGATGCCCGTTCGCGTGAACTCGCGGTTGTCGCCGTCGGTATAGAGGTAGACATCGTACGCCCCCGGCGGCAGGCCGGCGACCGTCACGGTCGTGGTGCTGGTGTTGCTGGTGTCAAGATAACCCTTCATCAGCCGCGCGTTGCCCGGCTGATCGGCAATCGGGGTCATCCACACTCCGCTTGCTCCCCACGTTACGCTCGCCGTGGTCGGGTCGCCGGCCTCGCTGGTCAACTCCAGCGGCATAGTCCGGGCGGCGCCGGCCGCATTGTTCCAATGCGTGATCGGCACCACGCCCGCGCTCTCGCCCGCGGCCATCAGCACGGTGCCGCCAAACCGAATTCCTATCGCGGCGCGGGCGGCGCCCGGCTGTCTGACCGCCAGCGCCACCGTCGTCTGATGAATCAGATCGCCGCTGCCCGCCGTGATCGTCAGTGCCGAGGTGGCGGCCGGAGTCTCCAGGGTGGAATCCACCGTCAGCGTGACCGTCGCAGAGCCGTCGACGACGGACGGGCTGAGCGAAGCGGCCAGCCCGGTCGGGATGTCACCGAGGGTCAGGCTGACCGGGCCTGTGAACCCGTTCACTGATTCGATGGCGAGGGAGTATGTCGTTGACGCTCCGGCCGTGATCGTCCGCGCGGCTGGGGCCGCCGCAATTGTGAAATCCGGGACCACGGGTGGCACCGGCACGACCTGAATGCCGTTCACCGGAGCGCGGCGCGTGCCGCTGGCCGGCAAGGTCGGAGTGGCCGTGAGCGTGAACCCCGAGGCGTTGACGGTGAAGCGGACGTAGTTGCCCTTCGAGTCGCCGGCCAGCGTGAACGTCGTCCCGAAGTTGGCGCCGGCGGCATCCGTCAGGTTGACGGTGGCGGTGGTGATGCCGGGGCCGCTGATGGTGTACGCCGCCGATCGGTTATAGGTCTTGTTGTCGCCATCGACGTAGACGTAGACGTCGTAGACCTGCTGCGGCAGGCCGGCGAGGGTGACGGTCGTCGTCGACGTGCTGGTGGTATCGAGGTAGCCCTTCATCAGCCGTCGATTGCCAGGCTGATCGGCAATCGGGGTCATCCAGACGTTGTTCGACGACCAGGCCACGGTGGCGGTGGTGGGCGCTCCGGACGCATCGACAAGCCCCATCTCGGACGCGCTCTCGGCCCCCGCGGCATTGTTCCAGTTCGCCTGCGGAATGACGCCTGCGCTCTCGCCTGCGCCCATCGGCATGGGACTGGTTCCGGCGAAGCGGATCCCGATGGCGCGGACGGGCCCCGTGGTGATCCGTAACGGCGCGGAGCGGACGCTGGCCCCGCTCGTAGCCGTGACGGTGATGGCCAGCGGGCCTTCGGGCACGTCCGGGGACAACGAGACGGACACCGTGGACGTGCCTTCGCCGGTGATCGACGACGGAGCGAAGGAGACCGTCGCCCCCGGAGGCGCGTCAGCCGCGCTGAGCGCCACGGTTTCTCCGAAGCCACCCTCGGCCGCGACCGTCACAGTGAAGATTCCGGTGTGCCCTGGTGCGATGGCGCGCGCGGAAGGAGCGACGGCGACGCTGAAACCGGGGGCGGCAGCGGGCAGCAGTCCGAACACCGCCACCGACCCGTCGTGATTGGGCATGTAGACCTTGCCGTTGACGACGACCGGCGGCACGAACTTCATCAGCGTGCCGATGCGATCTCGGGCGGCGTTCTGTTCGCTCGTCCAGATCTCCCGCAGCGTCTCGGCGTCGTAGGCCCGCAGGATGCCGGCGACGGACCCATGGATGCCGTCCCGGCTCGTCGGCATGGACGCCCAGATGATCCCCGTGCCCTGGGCGCCGCCGTTGGCCGACACGGTGAGAGACCCGCCCGGATGCCCGGGCGACATCACGCCACCCTGCGCATACGCCGGCGTCGCCAGTCGCCCGGCGCTCACCCGGAACGACCTGAGCACGTCGTCTTCGGCCCAGTTGTAGACCAGTGGGCCCGCCGCCGAGGAGTCCCAGAACACCGGCCCGCCCATGACGTGGCCGCCCTGCGCCGGCAGCTTCTGCACGACCTGGGCGTCGTTCGAAACGAGATGGCCGAGGCGATCCGGGTCCAGCAGGTAGATCACCCCCTCTTTCCCGCCGCCAAGCAGAAGGTTGCTGCCGGGCAGGACCGTGAATCCTGATCCGCTCAGATCGTCGTCGCCGAGATGCAGGGCCGCCTGGTTGGACGGCGTGAAGAAGTCGACCATCGCCATTCCGGTGCGGCTGACGCGGAACTTGAGGAGTGAATCACCGAAGCTCCGGGTGCCGTCCCACGGGCCATTGCCGGTGGCGAAATAGGCGTCGCCCGCCGCGTCGATTGCCGGGGCGCGGCCGCCCTGCCAGATGCCGCCGGCGGACGTGTCCGGGCTGACGCAGAAGATCCCGACGCGCTCGAGCGTCGTGGCGTCGTAGCCCATCACCCAGCCGTGGTACGGCTGTGCGTCCTCATGCGATCCCCAGGCGATGAGGACGACGCCGTGGGTCAGTGCGAGCCCGGCGCGCTGCCCCTGCATCCTGGGATCGAATGCGACGATGGGGCCGTTGGGGCCAGGCGTCGATTCCGATGCGTTCCCGGCGACCGATCCTTCGATCGTCGTGGGGCTGCCCGATCGCGGCGCCCCGGAGGCGATGTCGAGGGCGTGCAGCCGCTGCACGTAGGCGCCGTTCTCTTTCGTGCGCACGACGAGGTAGATGGTGCCGGCCTCGCGGTCGATCACCGGCGTACTCTGGATCCCGACGTTGCCGATGATGTTGAGGTTTGCCGCCACGAGATCGGTGATGGGCACGGCGGTGACCCACGGCGGGCTGGTGAAATCCCGCACCCACAGCGGCGCTGCCGATGTCTGGTCGGCGTCGAACGCGTACAGCTTGTCGTTCATCGTCGCGACATACAGCACGTTCCTGGGAACGCCCGCGATCGTCACGCCGGCGACATACAGGGGTTGGGCGTAGACGGGCCCGTCAACCGGGTACGAGTACCAGCTTCCCGAACCGGGCGGCGTTGACATTTCCGGCGGTCAGGACGGTCTCCGCCAGATTCGCGCCCGTCCGCTGCGGGTCGTACCGGTTCGTGAGGATATCGACCTGTGCCCCGGCCGGCGCCGAGGCCAGCACGACGCCGATGCACAGCCAGCCGACCCAGCCCAACGACCTGCGGGCTGGTCCGGGCGGCGCCTGGCCGGCGAACGGGAGGGGCACGGGTGAGGGGGCGTTCGGGGGAGCCCACGAAGGGATGACGCCGTGGGACATGAGCGGTCGTACCGCGAACGATGTAATCGACAGAAGGGCCTCTGTTTCCGCAGAACGGTTAGCGCGACACCGTGGCGGGCCGCTGACTAAGCATTCGGGATACCGCCGGTACCGTGCGAATAGGCCGCCCACACGGGGTCTTCGGCGGAAAAGGGCCGCCCGGTGGAGACTTAAGTCTGCCCAGTGACGCCGCCTGTCGACAGCTCGCCATCGTCTGGGGGGATGCCGGTAGCGGAGCAGGGTTGCAGCCGCTGTTGAGGTGGTGGAGTGGCTCGATTGGCCTGGCGTAGATGCGACTTCAGGCGAAATCGAGCGGCAGCGTGACGCTCAGCGGACCGCCGCGAGGCCGGAGCGGCAGCCCGACTGGCCGCGCGGGCAGTCGTCGAACGTCACCGCCGCGCCGTTGTCCGAGAACGTAACGCCGCGAACAAACCGGGACGCCTTGACCGCGTCGGGCTCGAGCAGCTCGACCTCGCGGATCGGCTTCTTCGTATAGCCGTCGAAGATCCGCAGGCGGTAGCCGTTGATCAGGAATCCCACCCGCAGGCCGTCCTTGGCCCAGGCGATCTCCTCGCAGCGCTCGGCGGGCAGGGTCAGCGACCCGACCTGCACGGCGGTGTCGGGGGACGTGCCGAGCCACAGGGTCTGACACGTCCGGTCGGCGCAGGGCCCCTCGCGAACGAACCCGATCGCCTGTGCCTGCGCCGGACGCGCCGCCAGCACCTCGTGCACGGCGCCGGCCCGCCGGCCGACCGCGTAGCCGCCGGCGGCTGCCGCCACCGCCAGCAGAACAGCGAGGATGATCCTCAACGGCGTGCCCGGCCGCCGCGCGGGCGGCAGAGGCCTTTCAGCGGACATTGCGAATCCCCCTGTTTCCGGCCGTAGCCGCAGGCCTGCATCATGCCGACATGGCAGAGCGAAAAATCGAAGCGTACCGGATCCGCCGGGTCGAGGCGGCGGAGCGCGGCGGTAACGTCGGCGGCCATCTTCCAGCCCGGACTGGTGTAGCGCGTCAGCCCCAGGCAGCGCCCCAGCCGGATGACGTGCGTGTCGAGCGGAACGATCAGCTTCGACGCCGGGACGCGCGTCCAGACGCCGAGATCCACTTCGTCGGCGCGGATCATCCAGCGCAGGAACAGGTTCAGCCGCTTGCAGGCGCTGCCCGCCGACGGCCGGGGAAAGAAATAGCACACCCCGGGGCGGCGCGGCGTCCGGCCGTAGGCCCGGCGCATGTCGAGCGCCAGGGCGCGGGTCGAGAAACTGTCGAGCGCCGGCCCGATGTCGGCGGCGGACGGATCGTAGCCCTCGAGGAAGAAGCCCTCGATCGACCCCGACCGATCGATCATCTGCCGCAGGATCCACAGCAGCGCGATCAGGTCGGCGCCGCGGATCCAGCGGTGCACGATCGCGCGCATCGCCGGCGTCGCCGCTTCCGGTTCGAACGTCCGGACGAACGCCGCCGGATGGGGACCCGTCACCGCGAGGAGCGCGTCGATCGAATTCAGCACGCTCGCCACCCGGCCGAACGCCAGGCCGGCGGCGCAGAAGCCGGCGATCTCGCGATCCGCGGGGTCGGCGAACGGCCGGACCCGATGCACCGGATCGCTGGCCGCGTCGGCATGGTTGTAGTCGTGATACAGGAGGTCGAGGCGGGTGCTCAGGCTCTTGTCACGGACGGTCTGCAAGGACACGAGACCTCCACGATAACTCAGCCGCCGCCTCTTCGTGTTACAACTCATCTCATAACCGCGACGTTTCCAAACCCGTGCGCACGAGCGATCGCGAGTGAGCCACGCGAACCGGAGCGCGCCGGCGAAGCGGCGCGTGAGAGAGCGTGTCGGGGAGTTCGAGGGGCGAAGCCCCTCGATTGGGACTGTCCCGCGCCAGCGGCGCACCACATCATGAAACAGCTACCACTCCCCTGCTTCGTCACCGCGGTCATCGCCCTGTCGCTGCTGGCCGCCGCGACACAGCCAGTGCGGGCACAGTCGGTGCCGCCGCCCAACATCGTCCTGATCATGGCGGACGACCTCGGCTATGGCGACGTCTCGGCGTACGGCGCCACGGCGCTCGAGACGCCGAACATCGACCGCCTGGCCGCCGGTGGCCTGCGCTTCACCGACGCGCACGCCGCCGCCGCTACCTGCACACCGTCGCGCTACGCGCTGATGACCGGGCAGTACGCCTGGCGCAAGCCCGGCACCGGCATCCTGCCGGGCAACGCCGCGCTGATCATCGATCCCGCCAGCACCACGCTGCCGGGGCTGCTGAAGCGCGCCGGCTACGCCACCGGCATCGTCGGCAAATGGCATCTCGGGCTCGGGCCGGCCGGCGGGCCGGACTGGAACGCCGACATCACGCCGGGGCCGAACGACGTCGGCTTCGACGAGTCCTTCATAATGGCGGCGACCGGCGACCGCGTCCCGACCGTCTACATCGACAACCGCTCGGTCGCGAAGCTCGATCCGGCGGATCCGATCGGCGTCCGCTACGACGCCCCGATCGGCGACTGGCCGACCGGGAAGGATCATCCCGAGCTGCTGAAGATGCGCCCCAGCCACGGCCACGATCAGACGATCGTCAACGGCGTCAGCCGGATCGGCTACATGACGGGGGGCCGCGGCGCGCTGTGGAAGGACGAGGAGATGGCGGACGTCTTCACGGCTCGCGCCGTCCGCTTCATCGAAGCGCATCAGGCGGGGCCGTTCTTCCTCTACTTCGCGCTCCACGACCCGCACGTGCCGCGAATGCCGCATCCGCGCTTCGTCGGCGCCAGCGGCCTTGGCCCGCGCGGCGACGCGATCGTCCAGGCCGACTGGTCGGTCGGCGAGGTCATGGCCGCGCTCGACCGGCTGCATCTCGCCGGCGACACGCTCGTCATCTTCACGAGCGACAACGGTCCGGTGCTGGACGACGGGTATCAGGATCAGGCGGCGACGCTCGTCGGCCGCCACCGGCCGGGGGGACCGTACCGCGGCGGCAAGTACAGCATCTTCGAAGCCGGCACGCGGGTGCCCTTCATCACGCGCTGGCCCGGTCATGTCAGGCGCGGACGCTCCGACGCGCTCGTCTCGCAGGTCGACCTGCTGGCCTCGCTCGCCGCCCTTGCCGGGCAGCCGCAGCCGGCCGGCGGCGGGCCCGACAGCGTCAACATCCTGCCGGCGCTGCTCGGGACGTCGCGCGTCGGACGCCGGACGTTCGTCGAACAGGGCGGCTCGCTGGCGCTGCGCGACGGCAAGTGGAAGTTCATCGCGCCGGGCAAGGGGCCGAAGATGAGCGTCGAGACCAACATCGAGCTCGGCAACAATCCCGAGCCGCAGCTCTACGACCTCTCGAACGACCCCGGCGAGACCCGCAACGTCGCCGCCAAATACCCCGAGCGCCTCAAAGCCATGCGCGAAGCCTTCGACAGAATCCGGAGCGCCCCTGACGGCAACAAGCCGGCCCAGAACTGACAGCTGAGCGCCGCAGCCGGCAGCGGGAAGCGGGCAGCTGGCAGCTGGCAGCGGGAAGCGGGAAGCTGTGGGGCGGGCAGCGGGACAGTGACAGCTGACCGTCGAAGCCGGAAGCGGGCAGCGGGAAGCTGGAAGCCGGAAGCTGGAAGCCGGAAGCTGGAAGCTGGAAGCTGGCAGCCGATTAGAACGTCGTAATCGGCTCTCCCGCGGCGCACATCGGGCACTCGGCCGCCGGGTAGTTCTCGGGCGCGGGATACTCGGCCAGCGCGAAGTTCGGCGCGTCCACCGCGACGATCGCCTCCATCCGGTCGCAGATCTCGGCGGTCGCGATCACGGTCCCCCCCGCCTCGGTCACCAGCTCGGCGCAGCGTTGAAACGTCTTCCCTGTATTCCGGACATCGTCTGCGAGCAGCACTCGCTGCCCCTGCATGTGCCTGGCGTAGAACCCGCGCAGCGAGAATCCCCCCTCGTCGCAGGTGATCGGGGCGAAGCTGGATGGCGGATGGGTGAGTGCGCGGCGGCCGTCGAGCAGCCCGGCGAGGGTATGCGCCAGCAGCGCGCCGCCCGTGGCCGGGCCGGCGACGACGTCGGTGGCGGCCAGGAGGTCCGCCGGCAGGACGTCGAGCAGATCCTGGGCGAGCCGCCAGATCGTCGACGGATGGCGGAACAGCTGATGCGGATTCAGGTAGAGCCGGCCGTGGAAGCCGTTGCCGTAGTCGAAGTGGCCGTCCCGCATCAGGACTTCGAGATCCTGGAGCGTCCGGAGCGCCCGGCGCCGGGGATCGCCTTCGTGCTGTCGTGTCACGCGTTCGCACCTCGAAACGGAAAGCGCGGCCGTCCGGACCGCGTCGGAATCATGCTCCGGCCGCCCGGTGGAGCACCCGGCCGCCGACGATCGTCGCCGCCACGCCGCCGCGCAGCTGCCAGCCGTCGAACGGCGTGTTCTTCGACTTCGACTTCAGCGCGGCGGCGCGGATCGTGACGGCGGCAGGTCGGGCGCGAGGATGGTGATGTCGGCGGCGGCGCCTTCGGCCAGCGCCCCGCCCGGCAGGCGCAGCATCGCGCGCCGGGTTCACCGACAGCAGCTCGATCATCCGCGCGCAGCGTGATCCGCCCGGTGTGCACCAGCCGATCGAAGCACGAGCGGCACCGCGGTCTCGAGCCCGACGATGCCGAAGGGGGCGCGGTCGAACTCGACCATCTTCTCGTCGGAGTGATGCGGCGCGTGGTCGGTGGCGATGACGTCGACGCTGCCGTCGGCGATGCCCTCGAGCATCGCGTCGCGGTCGGCGGCTTCGCGCAGCGGCGGGTTCATCTTGACGTTGGTGTCGTACTGCACCGGCGCCGTCGAGCGCGTCGTCGGTCAGCGTGAAGTGGTGCGGCGCCACCTCGCAGGTCACCCGGACGCCGCGCGCCTTGCCGGCGCGGACCGCGCGCAGCGACTGCCGCGCGCTCATGTGGGCGATGTGGACGTGGCCGCCGGTCAGCTCGGCCAGCGAGATGTCGCGCTCGACCATGATCGACTCGGCCTCGCCGGGAATGCCGCGCAGCCCGAGCTGCGACGCGAAATAGCCTTCGTGCGCCACGCCGTCGCCCTTGAGCGACGGGTCCTCGCAGTGATCGATGACCGGCATGTCGAACATGCCGGCGTACTCGAGCGCCCGGCGCATCAGCAGCGCCGTCGCCACCGGCCGGCCGTCGTCGGTGAACGCGACGCAGCCGGCCGTCCTTCAGCTCGCCGAGCTCGGCGAGCTGCTCGCCGCGTCGATCCGAGCGAGACCGCGCCGATCGGGTAGACGCGCGCCAGGCCCGGCCTCCGCCGCCTTCTTCAGGATGAACTGCGTGATGCCGGCGTGGTCGTTGACCGGCTCGGTGTTCGGCATGCACGCCACGGCGGTGAAGCCGCCGGCGACCGCCGACGCGGTGCCGGTCGCGACCGTCTCCTTGTGCTCCTGCCCCGGCTCGCGCAGGTGGACGTGCATGTCGATCAGCCCGGGGCGACGACCAGCCGCCGCGCGGGAGCTCGAGCACCTCGGCGCCGTCGACCGGCAGGTCGCGGCCGACCCGCGCGATGCGGCCGTCCTCGATCAGCACGTCGAACGCGCCGTCGCGACCGTTCGCCGGGTCGACGACCCGGCCCCCCTTCAGCAGCAGCTTCATGTGCACTCGCTCAAGTCCGGTACTCGCGCCGGCGCAGCAGGTAGAGCACCGCCATGCGCACGGCCACGCCGTTGGCGACCTGTTCGAGGATCACCGAGTACGGCCCGTCCGCCACTTCGGAATCGATCTCGACGCCGCGGTTCATCGGGCCCGGATGCATCACGATCGACGTCCGGCTGCGGCCCGCCGCAGCCGCTCCGGCGTCATGCCGAACAGCGCGAAGTACTCGCGCACCGAGGGAATGAAGTGGCCGTGCATGCGCTCGTGCTGGATGCGCAGCATCATCACCACGTCGGCGCCCTCGACCGCCTCGTCGACCGAGGTCGTCGCGTGGACGCCGAACCGCTCGATGCCCGGCGGGATCAGCGTCGCCGGCCCGCACACCCAGACCTCCGCGCCCATCGTGGTCAGCAGCAGCACGTTCGAGCGCAGCACCCGGCTGTGCAGCAGGTCGCCGACGATGGCGACCTTGAGGCCGGCGAGGCGGCCCTTGTGCTCGCGGATGGTGAAGGCGTCGAGCAGCGCCTGCGTCGGGTGCTCGTGCATGCCGTCGCCGGCGTTGATGATCGCCGAGTGGCAGATCCGCGCCAGCAGGTGCGGCGCGCCGGACGAGGCGTGGCGCATGCACGATCATGTCGGGCGACATCGCCTCGAGGTTGCGCGACCGTGTCGAGCAGCGTCTCGCCCTTGGTGACGCTCGAGGTCGCGGTCGGCGATGCTCAGCGTGTCGGCGCTGAGCCGCTTCTCGGCGATCTCGAACGAGGTCCGGGTGCGCGTGCTCGGCTCGAAGAACAGGTTGACGACCGTCCGGCCGCGCAGCGTCGGGCACCTTCTTGATCGCGCCGCTGCCGATCTCCTTCATCGCCTCGGCGGTGTCGAGGATCAGGCTGATCTCGTCCGGCGTCGAGGCCGGCGATGCCGAGCAGATGCCGGGAGGCGAGCGCGGCCGCGGCGGGCGCTTCGTGTCGTCATGCGCTCCTCCTCGAGCAGCACTTCGTCGGCGCCGTCGATTTCCTGCAGCCGGACCTGGACGCTCTGGCGCGGCGAGGTCGGCAGGTTCTTGCCGACGTAGTCGGCCTTGATCGGCAGCTCGCGGTGGCCGCGGTCGACCAGCACCACCAGCTGGATGGCGCGCGGCCGGCCGAAGTCGATCAGCGCGTCGAGCGCGGCGCGGATCGTCCGGCCGGTGTAGAGCACGTCGTCGACCAGCAGGATCCTGCGGTTGTCGATCGAGAACGGGATCTCGGTGCGGCGGACGACCGGCTGCGGCCCGACCGGCGTGGCGCATCAGGTCGTCGCGATAGAGCGTGATGTCGAGCGCGCCGGTCGGCACGCTGTCGCCGTTGATCTCGTGCAGCGCCCGGGCGAGCCGGCGCGCCAGCGGCACGCCGCGGGTGCGGATGCCGACCAGCGCGAGCTCGTCGAGCCCGCGGTTGCGCTCGAGGATTTCGTGGGCGATGCGGGTCAGGGCGCGGGACATGCGATCGGCGTCCATTACCAGCGGCATGGCAGGCTCCAGACGGACCGGGCGCGAGGGGGGATGGAAACCGGATGCAGCCGACGCCGCCGGCACGAAGGGGACACGTTCACGACATCACCTCTTGGCCTCCTCGCAGGGGGGCCGTTAAAGAGGCCTTCGATGATAACACGCTCTAACAGCGCGTTCTACTGGGTTCGGCTGGGTTCCTCGGGGTTCTACGGAGTTCGGTTCCGCCGGGTTCAGTTCCGCCGGGTTCCGTTCTGCGGGGTTGTTCGGAACTCGCTCCTCGCGGCTCTGCGCGGTTCACGGCCGACTCGGAAGGACCGCAACGCGCGGGTACTTGCGGGCGACGACGCGTTGACTCACTCCTCTGGCTCACGCTCCGCGACGCCACGGACAGTCGTGGAAGCGCACGTCGCGGTTACGCCGCGTAACGACATCAGGCACAAATGTGAGGCCGCGGCGCGCTACGGGTGCGCCCGCGCGGCCAACGTTCGAGGTCGCCCTCTCGCGGTGGACGTGGGCGCCGCCGGAAAACGGTCCGCGATTCTGCACAGCGCGTTTCGCCCGAGAAGCCGCAAAATGCCGGAGCGCATGGACCTGCCGCCGACACCCGGGCAAGTGCGCTTCACGTTCGGAAACCGATCCTGAGGGTCGTAACATCGCACGCCCCGCAAAAGAACCCGGAAGAACCCGAAAGAACCCTGAACAACCTCGGAGAACCCTGGAGAACTGAACCCTGAGGAACCGAACCCTGCAGCACCATGCGGAACCCCGCAGAACCCGCAGAACCCGTAGAACCGAACCCCGAAGAACCCCGCAGAACCCCGCAGAACCCGCAGAACCCGCAGAACCGAACCCCGTAGCACCCTGAAGAACCCCGTAGAACCCCGCAGAACCCGTGGTGTCAGTGGCTATAGCTCGGAATGAAGACGATCGGCCGCTCGGCGGTGAAGGTGCGCTTGAAGAGGTCGGCGCGCGCGAAGCCGTCCATGTCGCGGGCGATCGGCAGGCCCAGGTAATAGAGCAGGGTCGGCGCGACATCGACGATCGATCCCCGCGGCCGGCGGCCGGGCTCGATCGCCGTGCCGAACGCCAGCAGGAAGCCGTCCGGCGCCCGGTCGTGGGTGCCGGTGAAATCCGGACCGCCGGCCAGCCGGCCGATGATGCGGCGGATCGAATCGAGCGGCTGCATGCCGAACCCCGAGACGACCACGAGTAGATCGTCAGGACGAAGCCGGGTCGTGGCGGCCTCGATCTCGCCGTCGATATAGCTGTAGTAATCGTCGGTGATCTGCAGCGAGCGCCGCAGGTCGTCGTCCTGGAGGTCGCGGTAGGTGCGGGTCTGGCTGGCACTGAAGTAGTAGTGGCCGACGGTGTCGAGGCCGTCGTAGCGGAGCGCCGTGAAGCGCGCGTCCACACCCTCCTCCACCGCCGCCAGCGCCGCGGCGTAGAAGCGATCACGGCGCAGCGCCTTCGCCTCCGGCCGGTCGGCCGGCCCCGGTCGCGTGGCCGCGGACGGCGTGGCCGCGGACGGCGTGGCTGCGGACGGACGTCGGCCGCAGACGATGATGGCGGCGTCCTCGTCGAGCGCCGCGAACGCCGCCTGCAGCCTCGGGAGGTCCGCCGGCGGAAAGACCGCGCGGTCGAATTCCGCGAGCGAGCCCGCCACCTGCAGATAGCGATCGCTGACCAGGACGCCGCGCACCGCGGCGGCCGGATAGGTCAGCGGCCAGCGCGCCACCGCGACGGCCAGACCGGCGTCGGAGACAATCGACCACACCGGCCGCGCGTGCCAGACACCCGACTGGTTCGGCTGATTGCGGAGAAACCCGAGCTGGACGAGCATGTGCGACAGGCAGTGATCGGGCAACAGGTCCACGGCCCGGTCGTCGCCGCGCGCGTAGTAGGAGCCGGCCGATCGGACGCCGTTCTTCGACGGATACATGCCGGTCGCAACCGCCGCCCACACCGGGTCCGGCTGAGTCGGGCGGGTCGTCGCGAGATCGATCACCGACCCGCGGTCGAGGAGCCGCCCGAACGCCGGCAGCCGGCCCTCGGCGACGCGCGGCAGGATGTAGTCCATCGAC
The DNA here is from genome assembly GCA_963750475.1 of uncultured Acidobacteriota bacterium. Taxonomy (GTDB): domain Bacteria; phylum Acidobacteriota; class Vicinamibacteria; order Vicinamibacterales; family 2-12-FULL-66-21; genus JALZOC01. The sequence continues at coordinate 1,197,535 of CAVVQQ010000002.1, read as the reverse complement.
GCGCCATCGAGCAGCAGCATGAACACGCGGGGACCGGAGGCCGGCGCGGCGTCGGCCGTCCCTGCCACTTCGAGTTCGACCTGCGGAATCGCCGCCGGGGCCGGAACCGCCCGGCCGCGCGCCGCGAGCGGCAGCGCCAGCGATCCCGCCGCCGCGAGCACGAACAGCGACGCGCCGACCCGGCTGCCGCGGCGGCCGAACGAATAGTGGGCGATCGCAATCGCCAGCAGCACGACCGCCGACGCGGTCGTCGCCGCCGCGCCCGCCGTCATCCGCCACGCCGCTTCCGCGGTCAGCGCCGCGCTGAAGCCGCGGACGTTCAGCCACATCAGCGTCGCCGCCACCGCCGCCGCCACCGCCCCCATCCAGGCCAGCATCCGCACGCTCGCCCACCCGGGCGAAAACGGATCGAGCGCGAAGAACTCGCGCACGACGATGACGACGTAGAAGGTGACCGCCAGGTGCAGGCCGTAGAGCATGCCAAGCGTGACGTACCACCGCCACGTCGTCGCCGAGAGAATCGGGATCTGCGGATTGAGCTGCAGCACGAGCACCGTCAGATACGCCGCGCCGAGCGCGCCGGCGAGCAGCGAGTTGGTGCCCATCCGCAGGAAGCGCATGGCGCAAGTGTATACTTCGGCTATGCCCGTCGACGTCGATGCCGCGGTGATCTCCAACACACGGCTGTCGGAGGATTACAGCGTCATCGCCCTCGCCGCCCCCGAAGTGGCGGCGCTCGCCCGCCCCGGACAGTTCGTGATGGTCAAGACCGCGCGCGGTGCCGACCCCCTGCTCCGCCGGCCGTTCTCGATCTTCGAAATCCTGCGCGACGACGATCGCCGTCCGGTCGGACTGACGCTGCTCAACAAGCGCATCGGCGCCGGCACCGGACGGCTCTACGAAGCCGAGGCGGGAGCGCGGCTGGCCTGCCTCGGTCCGCTCGGCCGCCCGTTCGAGCCGGCGGCGCCGCCGACCGAGGCCTGGATGATCGCCGGCGGCGTCGGCCTGGCGCCGTTCGTCAGCCTGGCCGAGGCGATCGCCGCGGCCGGCGGCACGCCGCGGCTGTTCTACGGCGCGCGCCGCGCCGACGACCTCTACTACGTCGATCTGCTTCGAGAAGATGGGCGTACGAGGTCACGCTCGCCACCGAAGACGGCAGCCGCGGCCACCGCGGCTACGTCACCGAGCCGCTCGACGCCAGCCTGCGCGCCGCCGCCGGCCGCGACATCCGGCTCTACGTCTGCGGGCCGACGCCGATGATGCACGCCGTCGCGCGGCTCGCCGCCGCCCACGGCGTTCGCTGCGACGTCTCGCTCGAGCAGGTCATGGGCTGCGGCCTCGGCGGCTGCTACAGCTGCGTCGTCCCGGCGCGCGATCCGCAGGGGGCGGCGCATTTCGTCCGCTCGTGTCTCGATGGCCCGGTCTTCGACGCCGCCCGCATCGTCTGGAGCGGCCTCGCGCACTGACATGGATCTGTCCGTCTCCATCGGCCCCCTGCGGCTGCCGAACCCGCTCATCGCCGCCAGCGGCTGCTTCGGCTACGGCGTCGAATACAGCGACGTCGTCGACCTCTCGACGCTCGGCGGCGTTGCCGTCAAGGGGCTGTTCCTCGCCGAGCGCGAAGGCCACCCGCCGCCGCGCATCGTCGAAACCCCGGCCGGCATGCTCAACGCGATCGGCCTCCAGGGCATCGGCGTGCACCGGTTCGTCCGCGAGAAGCTGCCGGAGCTGCGCGATCGCCGGCGCGATCGTGTTCGTCAACATCTGCGGCACGACGATCGACGAGTACTGTCGAGATCGCGCGGATCCTGTCCGACGCACGAGGGGGTCGCGGCGATCGAGCTGAACATCTCCTGCCCCAACATCAAGGAAGGGGGCATCACCTTCGGCTGCAGCCTGACCGGCACGCACGATGTCGTCAGCGCGGTGCGCAAGGTCACGGCGCCTGCCGGTCATCCCGAAGCTGACGCCGAACGTCACCGATGTCGCCTCGTTCGCGCGCGCCGCCGAGGAGGCGGGGGCCGACGCCGTGTCGCTCGTCAACACCTTCCTGGCGATGGCGATCGACGTCGAGACCCGCCGCCCGAAGCTCACCAACATCGTCGGCGGCCTGAGCGGCCCGGCGATCCGGCCGATCGCGGTCCGCATGGTCTACGAGTGCCGGCAGGCGGTGAAGCTGCCGATCATCGGCATGGGCGGCATCGCGACGACCGAGGACGTGCTGGAATTCATGATCGCGGGCGCGACCGCGGTGCAGGTCGGCACCGCCAACTTCGTCGACCCCTTCATCTGGGCGCAAGCTGCTCGACGGGCCTCCGCGACTACATGACACGGCACGGCATCGCGCGGCTCGCCGACCTCACCGGCAGCCTCGACACGACCCGGAAGGAGACGGCGTGGATCAGCTCCTGATCGCGCTCGACGTCGACGACGGCGGCGCGGCGCGCTGGCGCTGGCGGACACGCTGCGCGGCGTCGGCCGGCGGGCTCAAGATCGGCAGCCGGCTGTTCACCACCGAGGGCCCGGCGTCGTGCGGCAGCTCGTCGAGCGCGGCGACCGCGTCTTCCTGGACCTCAAGTTTCACGACATCCCGAACACCGTCGCCGCCGCCGTGACGGCGGCGACTGCGACTGGGGGTGTGGATGGTGAACGTCCACGCCGCCGGCGGGACCGCGGATGATGCAGGCGGCGCGCGACGCGGCGCGCGAGACGCGCCGCCCGGACGGGACACGCGCGCCGCTGGTGATCGCCGTCACCGTCCTGACCAGCATGAGCGCGGCGGCGCTGGCCGAGACCGGCGTCGAGCGGCCGCTCCTCGATCAGGTCCTGCGGCTCGCCGACCTGGCCCAGGCGGCCGGGCTCGACGGCGTGGTCGCATCGCCGCAGGAGACGGTCGCTGATCCGCCGGCGCTGCGGCCCCGACTTCGCGATCGTGACGCCCGGCATCCGCGGCGGCGTCGCGGCCGGCAAGGCCACCGACGACCAGGAGCGGACGATGACGCCCGGGGAGGCGGTCGCGGCGGGGCGAGCTATCTGGTGGTGGGACGGCCGATCATCGCCGCGGAGGACCCGCGGCAGGCCGCCATGGCGATCGCCGCCGACATGCAGCGCTCCGCCTCGCAGGTGGAGTGAGGCGGAAGGCGCCCCGGCGGCGCCTTCCCCTGTGACATAGCGCGGCGTCGGCCGCTACTTGGCGGTGATGATGAAGTGGCCGCGGCGGTTCTGCTGCCAGCAGGCCTCGTTCTCATCCGGCAGAACGGCTGCTCCTCGCCCTTGCTGACAATCGTCACGCGGTCGGCGGCGAGGCCGAGGCTGACGATGTAGTCGCGCACGGCGTCGGCGCGGCGCTCACCGAGCGCCAGGTTGTACTCGTTGGTGCCGCGCGAGTCGGCGTGCCCTTCGACCATCACCTTGGTGCGTCGCCCACCGCTTCATCCATTCGACGTTCTTCTGGAGCGCAGTCCGCGCGGTCTCGTCGAGGTCTGTCGAGTCGAGCGCGAAGAAGACGTCGGTCAGCGGCTTCTCCGCGTTCAGCTCGATCGAGCGTCTTGCTCGCGAAACAACTCCTCCTCGGTCGGCGGCGCGGGCTGCGGAGCGGGGGCGAGCCGGCGGCGGCGGCGGGGGCGGGGGCGGCGTCGTCGGCGCCGCGGCTGGCGGCGGCGGCGGGGCCGGGGCGACGGCCGGCTTCTTCTTGCCGCACGCACTGGCGGTCAGCGCGGCAACGAGCAGCAGGGCGGCACACATCTGGAATCTGCGCATCATCAAGTCTTCTCCTGGCGGGCGGACGGTCACGTAGAATTGCATGGAGCTTACCGTCGGCTATCCCGGCTGTCAATTTCCGAAATCGATGGATCACCTTCTCGATGCGACCGCCCGGGCCGAGGCCGGGCACTTCTGGTTTCACGGGTTCAGGCGATTCGTCACGCCTTTCCTCGAGCGGGCGGTCTCGGGGTGCGTCTCCCCTGCCATCCTCGACTGCGGCTGCGGTACCGGCCACAACCTCGCGCTCCTGCGCCGCTATGGCGCCGCCGTCGGCATCGATCTCGACCGCCAGCGGTCTGGCGCACGCCCGCCGCCGGGGGGAGCGGGCGTGGCACAGGCGTCGGCGGCGGCGCTGCCGTTCGGGCCGGGGGCGTTCGATCTGGTCACCTCGTTCGACGTCCTCTATGCCCTCGACGATGCGGTGGAAGCGGCCGCGCTCTCCGAGATGTTCCGCGTCCTCCGCCCGGGCGGGCACCTCGTGGTGAACGTCGCCGCGATGGCGCTGCTGACCGGCAACCATTCCGTCCTGGCCGGCGAGGTCCGCCGCTACAGCCGCGGCAGTCTCAGCGCGCGACTCACCCGGGCCGGCTTCGCGATCGAGCGCATCACCTATACCAACGCGTCGATCGCGCCACTCGTCGCGGCGGTCCGGCTGCTGCAGCGCGTGTCGGGGCATCGCGAGTCGGGGGCCGAAATCTCCATTCCGCCGGCGCCGCTGAACCGCTCGCTGACCGCGGTGCTGGCGCTCGAAGCGGCGGCGCTGCGCTACGTCGAACATGCCCTTCGGGAGCTCGCTCCTGGCGCTCGCGAGACGGCCGTAAGGCACGGGCGGCCTACCGCACCGAGTACCGCATAGATGCGCAGCGCCAGCCGGCGGCGGTCGGCGCCGCCGTCCCGCTCCGCCGGCACGAACCACCTGTCGCTCGAGACGAGGACGCGCCCGTCGGCCGCGGCCAGCGCGTCGGCCGGAATCACGATCGACTGCCGGAAGTCCGATGACGGCTGGAAGCGGGCGAGCTCGCGCGTGCCGGCGGTGACGACCACGGAGGGAGCGGCATCGAAGTAGCGCCGCGGCGACTCGCCGTCGAGCACCAGCGTGACATCGCGGCCGACCGGCCGGACCCACAGCGCCGCCTTGTCGGACGCCCAGCGCCACGACCGCGCGGTGCGCGGATTGTATTCCGGCTCCTGCCAGCCCTCGACCGCGCCAACCATCGGCACGCCGGCCGGCTGCAGGTCGAACTGCTCCAGCGCCACCGGCACCACTGACCCTCCGGCCGGGTTCTGCGCTGCGACCGCCAGCGGCAGATAGCCGCCGGCGGCGGCGAACGTTCCAGCCGGCAGCGGAACGAGCCGGAAGAAGAATCCGGCGGCGGCGTCGAACGAGGCGAGCATCCGCCCCTCGGTCGCAACACTGATCCGTGCCGCGCTGCCCGGCGCCCCGAGATTGCGGCCGCCGAGCATCAGCAGCTGCTCGTCCGCCCCGGCCCGGATCCAGGCCACGCTCGGCTGGCGGTGCGGGCCGGAACCGTCCCGCGCCGTCACGCCGGCGATTTCCGGGGTCAGCGCCCAGCCGCGGCCGAGCATCCAGCGCGGCGGGCGCATCGAATGACAGGTTGGCATTTCCCGGACGCGCGCCGCCGACGAACGGCGGCTCGATGAAGCGCCAGCGATACGCGCGCTCCAGCCGTCTGGACGCGGGGTCGATGAGCGCCAGGTCCGTGCGCCGCGGATCGGCGACGAAGGCGACGACGGACTGCGGGTGCGTCCGCCACTCCTCGACGAGCGCCAGCCATTCCCGGCCGTGCGGCGCCTCCAGTACGCGCATCGGCAGTGCGTCGCGCTCCCAGCGCGCCACCCGCCGGGCGACCGCATGCATGCCGACCGCGTCAGCAGCCTGTAAGGCCGGCGCCCCACCCGAGGCGGCATCTGCCGCGCCAGGCTCCAGCGCCCTGAAGGCGGCAAACGTCGGGCTGCCGTCGCGCGCATAGGCGACCGCCGCCGGGACCGCCATCAGCAGCGACACGCCAGTCAGCGCCGCGGCCGCCGCCGGCAGCAGCCAGCGCGGCCCCGCGTCGAGCCCGTAGACCGCGAAATACGCGACCGGCACCACCAGCGGCAGCGCATACCGGACCGTCACGACCTCGTGGAAGAGCAGATGGAAGATTGCATACGGCACGAAGCCAAGCGCGACCAGCACGAGCATCCGCGGCTGGCGCCACGCCGACCGGACCAGCCCCACGGCCGCGATCGCCACGACGGCGCTGCCGGCGGCGAGCCCGCCCCACGGCCACAGGAAGGAATACATCAGCGCGTCAATCGCGACGCGCGGCGATCGCACGTTCCAGAGCATGACGACGCCGGAGAAATCCTCGCCCGCCTGGGTGCCGAGCGCTGCCGCGTAGTCCGCCAGGCCGCCGCTGACGCGGATCATCGGAATTGCCCAGAGGAGAATGCCGATGCCGGCCGCGGCCACGGCCGCGAGCCGATCGCGCAGCCGCAGCCGGGGCTGCGGCATGACCAGCGCCAGCCCGAGCAGCGGCAGGGTCAGCAGGAACGTCTGCGAGCGCACGCCGATGGCGAGGCCGGCGACGAACGCGCCGGCGATGAGCGACCGCCGGCCGCTCGATCCATTCAGCACCGCCAGGATGAGCGCCTGTGCCGCCGCCGCGGCGGCGAGCCCCGTCATGTCGCTCAGCGGACGAAGCGCGGTGAACCAGAACAGCGGCGACAGGACGACGATGGCGGTTGCCCACGCGGCCCGCCGGGTGGCGCCGGGGGAACCGTTCACAGTCGCGCCGGAGCTGCCGCCGTCAGCGGCCGGCCGGTGCAGCGCCCTGAACGACGCGAACAGCAGACCGATGAGCAGCGCTCCGGCGAGCGTGCTCAACAACGCCAGGCCGCGGGCCTCGGGGGCCTGCGGCGAGGCCAGCCGGGCCACCCGCATCGACACCTTGCCGAGCGCGATGAACACCGGATAGCCGGGCGGATGCGGCTGGTGGTGCGCGACGTCGAAGTCGTGGAGGCCGAGCGCGAAATTGATCGAGTCGATGTCTTCGAGCGTATGCGGGAGGAACGGGAGGTGCAGCGCGAGGAAGAGCAGCGCGAGAACGGCGAGGCCGGCTGCGGCGGGCGGGGCGCGTCGTAGGTCAGACCTCGGCGCAGCCGCAGGGCGTCGTTCAGGCTGCCGAGGCGATAGCCCCGCAGATCGACCGTGACGTGCGCGTAGCCGATCGCCCGCAGCTCGCGGTCGATGTCGGTCGGCGACGTCCGGCTCGAGCGCGCGGGCCATTTCGTCGCGGCCGATCTCGATGCGCGCCAGCGTGTCGTGGTGGCGCACGCGGCAGATCCGGAACCCGAGATCGCGCAGGACGTTTTCCGCCTGCTCGATCATCCGCAGCTTCTCGTCGGTCACTTCGCTGAAGTACGGGATGCGCGACGACAGGCACGCCGAGGCCGGCTCGTCCCAGGTCGGCAGGCCGGCCCGGCGCGACAGCTCGCGGATCTCCGCCTTGGTCAGCCCGACCTCGTCGAGCGGGCTGCGCACGCCGAATTCGCGCGCCGCCTGGCGGCCGGGACGATAGTCGCCGCGGTCGTCGGCGTTGCTGCCGTCGGCGATCGACCGGGATCCCGCGCTCGCGGGCGATCGCGGTCAGATGGGTGTAGAGCTCGTGCTTGCAGTAGTAGCAGCGGTTGGCCGGGTTGGCGCGGTATTCCGGGCGCGCCATTTCGTCGGTGCGGATGATCTCGTGCCTGAAGCCGAACTCGCGCGCGATCCGGATGGCCAGCGCCCGATGGCGCTCCGGATAGCTGGGGCTGTCGGCGGTGACGCCAGGGCCGCGGTGCCGAGCGCCCGATGTCGCCGCCCAGGCCAGATAGGCGCTGTCGACGCCGCCGCTGTAGGCGACGATGACCGACGGCAGATCGCGCAGCCGATGGTCGAGCTCTGCGTCCATGGCGCCGAGGTCCGGCGACAGGGGACCAAAGTCCCGCTCCGCGGTCTGACCTTCGACGTCATGGGGCACTCATCGAGCTCCTCGGTCGTATCGTCGTCGTCGTCGTCCTCGTCGAGATCGTCTTCGTCTTCCGCCTCCTCGTCGTCGTCATCATCGTCGTCGTCGTCTTCTTCGTCCACCGCTTCGAGCTCGAGCGGGGCAATGCTGGTCGACTTCGAGATTGGAGCCGCAGTCGGGGCAGCTGATCAGATCGCCCTTGTCGACGTCGAATTCGTCGACCTCGATTTCGGCATCACATTCCGGACAGGTGGCCATAGATGCTCCTGGCGCGGGGCGAGCTCCGCGCGGCTCGGGACCCGGAGACACACACACTGTGCGTTTCCGATCGCGATAATCTCCGGATTATAGCGAAAGCCTGATAAATTCTGCAATGCGCGTCCGGGCGGGACAGGCTGGTCCCACGACCCCGGGCGGCCGACACCATCAGTGAGCACCACGAAGACCGTCATCGTCGCCGACGACACCGCGTTCGTGCGCGACCGCTTCGCCACGGCGCTGCTGAGCGCCGGACACACGGCCCTGACCGTGAAGAGCGCCGCCGAGCTGCTGGCGCGCGTCCGCGCCGACCTGGCCCGGATCGATCTGATCGTGCTGGACCTCCGCCTGCCGCACGCCGGCGGCGTGGAGCTCGTGCGATCGATCCGCAAGCTCGATCAGGGCCGGCTGCCGATTCTGATTTTCAGCGGCACGATCGCCACCGCCGAGGAAGTGCGCGATCTCGCGGCGATGGGCGTGGCCGGCTACGTCAACGAATACAGCGCCGTGCAGCACATCCTGCCGTCGCTTGCGCCGCACCTCTTTCCCGACAACTTCAATCGGCGCGGCAGCCCGCGCGTGGTCCTGGGTATTCCGGTGGCGTACCGCTTCGGCAACACGATCGCCGCCGCGCTCACCCTGAACCTGAGCAAGGGCGGACTGGCGATCCGGACGATGAGTCCGCTGGCGGGCGCAACCAAGCTGCGGGCGCGATTCCGCCTGCCCGGCTCGAAGAAGGACATCGAGGCCGAATCCCGGGTGGCCTGGAGCGATCGCCGCGTCGGCATGGGGCTGCAGTTCGAAAAGGTCGAGCCGGTCGATCAGGGGGCCATCGACGAGTTCGTCGAGCAGCACTTTTTCTCCAACCGCAAGGCGTGACGCCGGACCAGCCGGCCCCGGTGCGACGACCGGATCGCCACACCGTGGCGCCTTGACACCCTTTTCGGTCTCTCGGTAGGATCGATGGCCGGGCTGTAATTGCCCTCTTTTCAAAATCTTACACAAATGATCCGCAGTCGGCAGGATTCCCGCAACGGAGTGCTCGTCGAGGTCGTCCGGCGGCAACAGACGGAACGGAGAACGGCGTGATTGAGGTTCAGCACATTACCAAGCGCTACGGCCGGGTGACCGCCGTGGACGATGTCAGCTTCCGCGTCGAGCGCGGCGAAATCCTCGGGTTCCTCGGGCCGAACGGCGCCGGCAAGACCACCACGATGCGGATTCTCACCGGCTACATGCCGGCCTCGGAAGGGCGCGCCACGGTCGCCGGCTTCGACGTCTTCGACAAGCCCATCGAAGCCAAGCGCCGGACCGGCTACCTCCCCGAGACGCCGCCGCTCTACCCCGACATGACGGTCCGCGAATACCTCGACTTCGTCGGGCGGATCAAAGGTGTTCCCGGGTCGGAGCGCTCCGCCCGGGTTGGCGCGGTAATGGAACGCACCCACGTCGCCGACATGGCCGACCGGCACTGCGGCAAGCTCTCGAAGGGCTACCGGCAGCGGGTCGGTCTGGCGCAGGCGCTCATCCACAATCCCGAAGTCCTGATTCTGGACGAGCCCACGGCCGGGCTCGACCCCAAGCAGATCATCGAGACGCGCGATCTGATTCGCAGCCTGGCCGGAGATCACACCATCGTCCTCAGCACGCACATCCTCCCCGAAGTCGCCCAGACCTGCCAGCGCGTCGTCATCATCAACAAGGGGCACGTCGTCGCGGTCGACACCCCCGACAACCTGACGGCGCGGCTCAAGGGGGCGGCCACCATGTATGTACAGGTCGCCGCTGACGGCGGCGACGCCGGGGCGGCGCTGGCGGCGGTGCCGGGTGTGAAGCGGGTCCTCGGCGCCGACCACCGGCCCGGCGGAGCAAGCGAGGCGGACACCGCCGGCGCGCTGTCCCCGATCCAGGCCTTCGAGGTCGAAAGCGAGCCCGACACGGACGTCCGCCGCGACCTCGCCCGGGCCATCGTCACGAAAGGGTGGGGGCTGCTGGAGCTCCGTCCCGTCCGCATGAGCCTCGAGGACGTCTTCCTGCAGGTGACGACCGAAGAACTTCCCGAGGAGGCGCCCCGTGCGTAACGTGATCGCGATTGCGGACAAGGAGGTGCGGGGCTATTTCGCCTCGCCGATCGGCTACATCCTGATCGGGCTCTTTGCGCTGCTGTTCGGGTATTTCTTCTACGTCTTCCTGATGATCTTCAACCAGCAGAGCCAGCAGATGATGCAGTTCGGCGCCGGCGGCGGCGCCAACATCAATCAGATGATGATCCGCGGGCTGTTCCAGAACGCCGCCGTGATCATCCTGTTCGTGATGCCGATGATCACCATGCGGACCTACTCGGAGGAGAAGCGGTCCGGCACAATCGAACTGCTGCTCACCTCCCCGGTCACCGACCTCGAGATCATCCTCGGCAAGTTCTTCGGCGCGCTGGCGCTCTATGCGGCGATGCTGCTCGTCACCGTCCTCTACATGGTGATGCTGTTCAAGGTCAGCAATCCCGAGTGGCGGCCGATTGCCGCCGGCTACCTCGGGCTGCTGCTGATGGGCAGCTGCTTCCTGTCGACGGGGCTCTTCATCTCGAGCCTGACCAAGAACCAGATCGTCGCCGGGTTCCTGACCTTCGCCGCCTTCCTGATGCTCTGGGTCGTCAACTGGATCGGCGAGTCGTCCGGCCCGACGATGCAGGCGGTGGTGTCGTATCTGTCGATCACCGAGCATCTGGACGACTTCGTGCGCGGCATCATCGACACCAAGCACATCGTCTATTACCTCAGCTTCATCACGTTCGGCTTGTTCCTGACCGCCCGGTCGGTCGACAGCGAGCGCTGGCGCGGATAGCGGACCTATGTTGAAACGCGTACTTGGACTTCTCGGCTGGCTCGGCGTGGCGCTGGTCTTCGCGGCCGTGGCGATCCGCTTCAGCCGTCCCGAATGGCAGCAGTATTACGTCGGCCTGGCGCTCGCCGGGCTGGCCTGCACGCTGCTCTACATCCTCAGCCAGTGGCGCGAGATCGGCCGGTCGCTGTCCGGCCGGCAGGCGCGCCTCGGCAGCATCGCGGCCGCCAGCGTCCTGCTCGTGCTGGCGATCCTGGTGGCGATCAACTACCTCGCGGCGCGCTACAACAAGCGCTGGGATCTGACCGCCGCCAAGCAGTTCTCGCTCTCGGACCAGACCAGGAAGGTGCTGCAGGGGCTGCAGAAGCCGGTCCACGTGCGCGTCTTCGATCGCAGCGAAGGCTTTCCCCGCTTCCATGAGCGGCTCGACGAATACCAGTACGCGTCGAAGCAGGTGAGCGTCGAATACATCGATCTGGAGCGTCGTCCGGCGCTCGCCAACCAGTTCCAGGTGCAGACCCCTGGTACGGTGGTGATCGAGTATGAGGGGCGCACCGAGAAGGTGACGACGGACGGCGAGCAGGAGCTGACCAACGGCCTGATCAAGGTCGTCCAGGGCAAGCAGCACAAGGTCTACTTCGTCCAGGGCCACGGCGAGAAGTCGACCGACGGGAGCGACCGCCGCGGCTACAGCTCGATCGTCTCGTCGCTGACGTCGGACAACTTCCTCACCGACAAGCTGGTGCTGGCGCAGCAGAAGGACGTCCCGAATGACGCCTCGATCGTCGTCGTCGCCGGCCCGAAAACGGATTTCTTCCCCGCCGAGATCGACGCGCTGAAGCGCTACCTGGCCCGGGGCGGCAAGGTGTTCTTCCTGCTCGATCCGCCGGACCGCGCCGACGCGCCGGCGCTGACGAACCTGGCGGCGCTCCTCAAGGACTGGGATATCGAGATCGGCACCAACGTGGTGGTTGACGTCAGCGGCATGGGTCAGCTGCTCGGCACCGACGTCTCGGTGCCGGTCGCGGCCAAGTACGAGCCCCATCCGATCACCGATCAGTTCAATCTCCTGACGGCATTTCCGCTGGCGCGCTCGGTGAGTGCCATTGCCGGCGGCGTGAACGGACACAACGCCCAGAACCTCGTCAGCACCAGCGCGAACAGCTGGGCGGAAAGCAACATCAAGGAGCTGACGACCACCGGCAAGGTGGCTCGCGAGCTCGACAAGGGAGACAAGGCGGGCCCGATCTCGCTGGCGGCGGCGGTGTCGGCGCCGGCGGCCGAGGCGACGCCACCGGCGGCTGCGGATCCGGCGAAGGGCCCTGAGCCGGCGAAGCCCGAGAGCCGGATTGCGGTCTTCGGCGATTCCGACTTCGTCAGCAACGGCTACCTCGGCATTCCCGGCAACCGGGATCTGTTCCTCAACACCGTGAACTGGCTCGCGCAGCAGGAGAACCTGATCTCGATTCGGCCGCGTGAAGCAGGCGCCAGCACGCTGACGATGACGGCCGACGCCGCCCGGCGCATCTTCCTGCTGGCGGTGTTGATCATCCCCGGTCTGATCCTCGCCGCCGGCGTGCAGACGTGGTGGCGGAGGCGGTAGTGCGAGGGTTCCGCGGACTGGTCGTGCTCCTGGTGGTGGCGATACCGCTGCTGTGGTTTACCTACCGGGAATCGAAAAAAGGGCCGGTTGACCCCGGCGGGAAACACGACAAGGTCTTCACGGTCGAGGCCGGCAAGATCGACGAGCTCGAGATCAAGGCGACCTCGGGCGCCCGGACGACGCTGCGGCGGAGCGGCACGACGTGGGCGATCGTCGAGCCGGCCGTGGCGGTGCCGCCGGACGAAGCGGCGGTGTCGAGCATCACGTCGAGCCTCGCGTCCCTCGAAGTGCAGCGCGTGATCGACGAGAATCCGGCCGACGTGGGGGAGTTCGGCCTCGCCGCGCCGGCGGTCGAAGTGGCCTTCAAGGTTGGCGGCGCCGCGCACCGGCTGCAGCTCGGACAGAAGACGCCCTCAGGCACCGACGTCTACGCCCGGCTGGCCGATCAGAAGAAGGTCTTCCTGGTGCCGGCGTTCGCCGAGTCCAGCTTCGACAAGACAACCTTCGATCTGCAGGACAAGTCGGTTCTGAAGGTCGACCGGGAGAAGGTCGATGCGTTGTCGGTGACGACCCCTGGTCGTGAGATGCGGTTCGCCAGGGTCAGCGGCGAGTGGGCGCTGACCGCGCCGGTCGAAGGGCGCGCCGAGTTCAGCGCCGTCGACGGACTCCTGTCCCGGCTCGGCGGCCTGCAGATGAAGGCGATCGTCGCCGATCCGCCGGCGGGCTCCGGCCTCGACAAGCCTGCCGCGACGGTCCGGATCGGCTCGGGCTCCTCACAGGCGACGCTCGTCATCGGCAATGCGGCCGCCGAGGGCACGGTCTACGCGCGGGACCTCGCCCGGCCGACGGTCGTTCACGATCGAGTCGTCGCTGCTCGACGAGCTGAAGAAGGATCCTTCGGAATACCGGCAGAAGGATCTGTTCGACGCGCGATCCTTCAACACGACCCGGCTCGACGTCACCCGTGCCGGCCAGACGGCGTCATTCGAGAAATCGACGACCAAGGACAAGGACGGCCGCGAGACCGAGAAGTGGCGGCAGACCGCCCCGACGGCGCGCGACGTCGATGCCGCCACGGTCGACGCGCTGATCTCGGCCGCCACGGCGGCGCGGGCGACGTCATTTGCCGCGGCCGGGACGAAGGTCGATGCCGGCAAACCGGATCTGGTGGTGGCCCTCAAGTTCGACGAGAGCAAGGAAGAGCGCGTCAGCTTCGTCCGCAGTGGCACGACGGTTTACGCCGTCCGCGCCGGCGCGCCGGGCGCCGCGATCGTCGATGGCGCGGTGATCGACGAGATCGGGAAAGCGCTCGACGCGGTGAAGTAGCGGCCTGCGGCCGGTCCCCGCCGTACAATGGGGCGTGCGCGGTCTCTCATGGTTCCTCGTCGCCGTCGGACTGATCGCGCTCGTCGCGACCGGCGTCTGGTTTTACGGAGCGCCGCCCCGTGAGGCCCGCGCCGCCAAGCCGGCCCCCGTCCAGATCGCCTGGCTCTATCAGCTCTACAGTCCCAACCCGGCCGAGGCGGCCGCCGCCGCCGACTACGTGCGCAAGCTCGGGCCCGAGGCGCTGCCGCTGATTCACGCCACGCTGCAGGACCCCGAAGCCACGCCCGAGCGCGTCAAGAGCGCGATCAAGGCCTGCGCCCTAATCGGCCCGGCGGCGGCGGAAGCCGTGGACGAGGTCGCGGAGTCGCTGTCGGAACCGACGCTGACTTCCGAGGCCGCCGCCGCCCTCAGCTTCATGGGGCCGGCCGCCTTCCCTCCCCTCGAACGCGCCATGTCGAGCAGCCTGCCGGCCGTCCGGCGCGAGGCGCTGCGATCGATCGGCAAGCTGAAGGACCGGGCGCCGCTCGACGGCGGCAAGGTGGTCCCGCTGCTCGTCGCGGGAATGGACGACGCCGATGCCGGCGTGCGCGCCGTGGCGGCGACCTATCTGGGGATCGTGCACGAGGCGCCGGCCGATTCGGTCCGTGTGCTGACCGACGGGCTGCAGGATCCTGATGCCGATGTGCGGCGCTCGTCGGCCGAGGCCCTGGCGGCCTTTGGCGGTGCCGCCGAGCCGGCACTGCCGGCGCTCCATCGCGCCGCGGCAGACCCCGATCCCGAAGTCGCGCGCGAGGCCGGCGTGACGCTGGTCAAGCTGCAGCCGGAGAAGTGAGCGGCCGTCGATCGGTCGCCGTGCAGACTACTGGAACAGCCCCGACGCGAAGCTGACCATCGCCTCCGGGGATCCCTGCAATCCGCCGCCTTGCGCCAGATCCGGACGTCCTCCCCCTTTGCCGCCGAACGCCCCGACCAGCGCGGCCATCGCCGCGGCGCAGTCGAAGGATGCGTCGGCGGCGCGCGCGACGATCACCGCGGCGGGCGGCGGCGCGCTGAACAGTACTGCGACATGCGACGGGCGCGAGACGACGGCGGCGGCGATCGACTTGAGCCCGGCCTGATCCCATCCGGCCAGCGACGCGACCACGGCGAGGACGCCGCCGCGGCGCACGGCGCCCGCAGCCAGCGCCTCCGCCTCGAAGCCGGCGAGGCGGCCGCGTGCGTCCTTGAGCAGCCGCCGGCTCTCCTTCGCCTCGGCCTGCAGCCGCTCGATGGCTGCCGGCAGCTCCGCCGGTAGTACCGAGACCAGTTGGACGCTCGCCGCCACGGCGTCACGCTGCGCGCGGAAGGCGCCCAGGGCGCGGCCGCCGCAGATGAACTCCAGCCGGGTACCGCCGCGAAAGCGCTCCGACGCCGCCGACGGCGATGATCCCGATCGCCGCCGGTCCTCGCGACGTGGGTCCCGCCGCATGCCGAGACATCGAAGTCCTCGATCTCGATGATCCGGAGCTGGCCGCCACGCCCTGACGCTTTCCGCAGCGGCAGCGCCGCCGCCTCGGCGGCGTCGGCGAACCTGATGGCGATCGGCCGATCCTCCCAGATCGACGCGGTTGGCTTCGTCTTCCGCTGCCTCGATCTCCTTCGCCGCCACGACGCGGGCCAGATCGATCGTCGCCGTCGCGGGCCCCATGTGAAAGCTCTCGGTGCGAACCTGAAACAGCCGATCGAACGCCGCCGACAGCAGGTGCTGGCCGGTGTGCTGCTGCATGTGATCGAAGCGGCGGGCCCAGTCGATCTGGCCGTGCACCGGCCCGGCGTCGAGAGAGCGGTCGAGCACGTGCAGGATCGCGCCGTCTTCCCGGTCCGTGACCTCGACAACGGTGGCGGCGCCAAGGCGGCCGGTATCGGACGGCTGGCCGCCGGAGGCCGGATAGAACGCCGTGCGATCGAGGACCGCGGCGGGGCGGCCGTCGAGGGTCTCGACGCGCTGCACCTCGGCGTCGAACGCGGTCAGGTAAGGGTCGGTGTAATACAGCCTGGTCGTCACGGTCGCTCGATGTCGGGAGGGAGCGCGGGATCGATTGCGCCGGCCGTCGCAAAGCCGCGGGCGCGCAGGCGGCAGCTGTCGCAGCGCGCCGCACGGCGTGCCTGTCGGACCGGGATCGTAGCAGCTTAGCGTCAGGCCGTAGCGCAGGCCGAGCTCGAGCCCGCGCGTGATGATCTCCGCCTTGGAGCGGTGCAGCAGCGGCGCGAGGATGCGCAGCGATCGCCCCTCGACGCCGGCCCGGGTCGCCAGCGCGGCGAGCTGCTCGAAGGCGCCGAGATACTCCGGCCGGCAGTCCGGATAGCCGGAATAATCGAGAGCGTTCACGCCGAGGACGATCGCCTCAGCACCCAGCACTTCCGCCCAGCCCATCGCCAGCGAGAGGAAGATCGTGTTGCGCGCCGGAACGTAGGTCGACGGAATGTCGGCTCCGTCGAGCTCCCGGTCCTTGGGAATCTCCCCCATCGCCGACGAGCGAGGAGCCGCCGAAAGCTCGCCAGGTCGACGGCCAGCTCGAGGTGGCGGACGACGCCAAGGTCGCGCGCGACATCGCGCGACGCGGCGACCTCGCGCGCGTGGACCTGGCCGTAGAGGATGGTGAGCGCATACAGCTCGTAGCCGTCGGCGCGTGCCTCCGCCCCCGCCGTGTACGAATCGAGGCCGCCGCTGAGCAGCAGGACTGCGCGTCTGGTCATGTCAGACGCCGCGGACGTCCGCGCCCCAGATGAACTTGTGCACCTGCAGCTGGAGGCGCACGACCAGCCGGTCCTCGAGGATCCACGCGGCCAGCTTCTTTCGCCGTCGAGCACGGCGTGGACCGGCGAGAACAGCACCGCGGCCGTGCGCGCGACGAGGTCGTGCTCGGCCGTCACGCGCCGCGCGAACTCGTAGTCGACGCGATCGCGGATCACGAACTTGACCTCGTCGCGGGCGGTCAGCAGCGCCAGGTTCGCCCAGTGATTCCGCTCCGACTCGCCGCTGCCGGGGCACTTGACGTCGACGATCCGGATGACCGGCGCCGGCACGTCCGCGATGCTGCGGTGCCCGCCGGTCTCGACCATCACGGTCCGGCCGCCATCGAGCAGCCGCTGCATCAGCGGGTAGACCTCCTTCTGCAGGAGCGGCTCCCCGCCGGTCATCTCGACGAGCTCGCAGCCAAACCGCTCGACCTCGGCGACGACGTCGTCGAGGCTCATCTTGCGCCCTTCGGTGAAGGCGTACGGGCGTGTCGCACCAGCGAGCAGCGCAGGTCGCACGCCGTCAGGCGGACGAACACGCACGGCCGGCCGGAGTGGGTCGACTCGCCCTGGATGGAGTGGAAGATTTCGTTGATGGTGAGCATCGCCGGTCGTGCCTGAACCTCCTATTCTAGCAGCCGGCGGGAGGTGTTCTAAAATAGCGGCATGGCGAAGGCGACGCTCTTCTGGAAACCGACGTGAACCACCTGCCGGAAAGCCAGAAGTTTTCTGGACGAGCTCGGCGTCGCCATCGACGAACGCGACATCAACCAGCGAGCCGCCCGATCGCGCCTTTCTCGAGCAGCACATCGACGCGGATCGCTTCCTCGACTTCGTCAGCACCCGCAGCCCGGTGTTCAAGCAGCGGCCGCTGCCGCGGTCGAAACGCGAGGCGATCGACCTGATGATGGAGCAGCCCAACCTGATCAAGCGGCCGATTCTCATCCGCGGGTCGAAGGCGGTCTTCGGGTTCAGAAAGGATGACTACGGGACCGGCGGCTGATGCGCAGTCCGCATCGGCACCTCCGGGTGGAGCTACCCGTCAGGGCAAGGGCACCTGGAACGGCATCTTCTATCCCGGCCGCCGGGACGCCGCAGCCGCGCCGGCGGCGGCGGTTCGACGAGCTGCGCTTCTACGCCGAGCACTTCGACACGGTCGAGATCAACTCGTCCTTCTACGGCGTGCCGACGGCGTCGGCCGCCACGGGCTGGGTCGAGCGCACCCCGCCGGGCTTCGAGTTCTCGCTGAAGCTGTTCCAGAAGTTCACGCACCCGGAGATGTTCCAGGCGGCGACCGGCGAGGACCCGTGCGAACCTGACGGTGCAGAGGATGTCGACGAGTTCCGCGCCGGCATCGACCCGCTCGCCGCGGCCGGCAAGCTCGGCGCGCTGCTGGCGCAGTTCCCGGCCAGCTTCAAGAACGATCCGGAATCACGCGCCTATCTGGAGTGGCTGCTCGAGGCGCTTCCAGGACTATCCGCTCGCTCGTCGAGCTGCGGCATCGCAGCTGGAGCGACGACCCGGACGGACACGCTGGCGCTGCTCGATGCCTTCGGCGCCGCCTGGGCGCAGATCGACGAGCCGAAGTTCCGGTTCTCGATCCGCCAGGACCTGCTGCCGAACGTGCAAGACGTTCTACTACCTGCGCCTGCACGGCCGCAACGCCGCGCAGTGGTGGAACCACCAGACCTCGGAGGATCGCTACAACTACCTCTACTCGGCCGCCGAGCTGCAGCCATTCGCCGACGCGGCGCGGCGCGGCGCGCGAGGTGAAGAAGGCGTATCTCTACGCCAACAATCACTTCTCGGCGAAGTCGGTCGCCAACGCCGCCATCCTGAAGCACCAGCTCGGACAGCCGCTGCCCGGCGAGTATCCCGAGGCGTTCGTCGAGCGCTACCCGGACCTCGAGGGGCATCGTCAGGCTGCTTGCCGTCGCGCTCCTTCCCGACGAACGCCTGCTTGAGGATGTCGGCCACCTGGATCTTGTCGACGACCTCCATGCCCTTGATGACCTGGCCGAAGACGGTGTACTTGCCGTCGAAGTCGGCGTGCGGCCTGGTCAGGATGTAGAACTGGCTGTCGGCGGCCCTGGCGTCGGTGCCGCGGTGCGCCATCGCCGACGGCGCCGCGCACGTTGCGCCGCTTCTTGGTGATCTCGGCGACGCCAATCGGGTTGCCGCTGCTCGCCGCGCCCCCACCAGTCGCGCATCGCCATGTCGCGCGTCTGCGGATCGCCGACCTGGATCAGGAAGTTGGGCTCGGCGCGGTGGAAGCGCAGGCCGTTGTAGAAGTTCCGCTTCACCAGCCCGACGATCTGCGCCACGGTCTTCGGCGCCTCCTCCGGGATAGGTCTCGATCTCGATCGTCCCTTTCACGGTCTCGAGCACGATCACCGGGCCGCCGCCGGGCGGTGGTCTGGCGCGCCGCCATCGGCAGCGCCAGCACGATGAAGGCGACCAGCGCCGCCGCGGCGGCCAGCATGGTCCGGTAAGTGCGTGGCTGTGCATGTCGTCATGATTTTCCCGATCCTGGTCACGCCGATTCTGCGGGCAGAGGTCGGCGACGACGCAAGTCGCCGCAGCGCGGGTACACCGGCCGGCAGATGTTCTGCCCCCAGGTCACGAGATACAGATTGATGAGCGGCCACCACCGGCGCCGCACGACGGCGTAGAGCGCCTGCTCGGTTTCCTCGGGCGTTCGCGTCGACACCCAGCCGAGGCGGTTCGCGATGCGGTGCACGTGCGTGTCGACGCAGATGTTCTCGGCGCTGCGGTGCGCCAGGATCAGCACCAGGTTGGCGGTCTTGCGGCCGACCCCCGGCAGCGTCAGCAGCTCCGCCATCGTCGCCGGGACCTTGCCGCGCCGAAGCGGCTGACGAGCTGCTCGCAGGTCTGCCGTGCACGTGCACCGCCTTGTGGCGGTAGAAGCTGACCGGATAGATCAGCCGCTCGATCTGCGGCGGCGTCAGCTTCAGCCATCGCGCGCGGCGTGCGCGCGGCCTGGAACAGCCGCGTCGAGGCGGCGGCGGTCACCGCATCCCGCGTCTGCGCCGACAGCATCGTCGCGATCAGCACCTGGAACGGCGTCCTCCTGCTGGTCGCGCGGCGATCTTCTCGACGGCCGGCTCCTCGAGGCCGTCGATGGCCCGCGCCAGGCGGCGCATGACCGCGCCGACCCGGCCGGGCGGCACCGCCGGCTGAAGACGCGGCATCAGACCGGCGTCAGCGGCGGCCGGCCTTCGAGGACGGCAAGGACGTTGCGGACGGCCAGATCCGCCATCGCCGTCCGCGTCTCGCGCGTCGCGCTGCCGAGGTGCGGCGACCAGGACGACGTTCTCGAGCGCCAGCAGCGCCGGGTGGACGATCGGCTCCTTCTCGTAGACGTCGAGCGCCGCGCCGGCGATCAGCCGCTCCGTCAGCGCCCAGGCCAGCGCCTCCTCGTCGACGACCGGCCCGCGCGCGGTGTTGACCAGGATGGCGCTGACCGCTTCATGCGCGCCAGCGCCCGGCGATCGATCAGGTGCCGGTTCGTCGCGGCGTTGCAGCGGCGTGTGGATGGAGATGACGTCGGAGCTGACCAGCAGCTCGTCGAGCGACAGCTCGTCGACTGCGCGTTGGCGAACGCGCGCGCGAACCCGCTGCATGCCGAAGGCCGGCCGCCTTGGCCGCGACGGCGCGGCCAATCCGCCCGCGGCCGATGATCCCGAGCTGCTTGCCGCGCAGCTCGGTGCCGAGCATGAAGTCGAGCGCCCAGCCCTTCCATCCGCCGCGCCGCACCAGCCGCTCCCCTTCGCCGATGCGGCGGGCCGCGGCGAGAATCAGGCCCCAGGTCAGCTCGGCCGACGCCTCGGTCAGCACGTCGGGGGTGTTGGTGACGACGACGCCGCGCGCCTTGGCCGCCGCAACGTCGATGTTGTCGTAGCCGACGGCGATGTTGGCGACCACCTTCAGCTCGGGTGCGGCGTCGAGCACGGCGTCGTCGATCCGGTCGGTGAGGACGACAGATGAGCGCCCGCTTGCCGGCGACGCGGCGGCGCAGTTCGTCAGCGGGTATCGGACCGCCGGCGTCGAACAGATCGACGGTCGCAGTGCCGCCCGCGAGCCGCTCGCGAGCGGCGCGGCCGGGATCCGGCGGGTCAGCGAGAACGCGATCGCCATGGCCGCTCAGTGCCCGTGCGACTGGCAGTAGCCGCAGTGGTTGCAGGCCACCGCCGGCTCGATGAGACAGGGGCCGTCCGATTCCGGGCAGCGTGTAGCGGCCGTGGCTGGCGTGCGAAGACAGGCGCTGCGGCATGTTCGCGGCGGCGGCCGTCGCCGGCTGAGCGCCGCGCCGCGCCAGCGACGTCGCGCACCATCGCCCGCACCTCGTCTTCATTCATGCGTCGTCCTCGCACTCGAGGCTGTCGATGATCCCGATGATCGCGGCGTCCACCGCCGCGGCCTTCCGTCCGAGCGCTCCCCGGCGGCCTTCCCCTCGATCACGACCAGCACGCGTCTCGCCGACGCCGGCGCCGACCGAGTCGATCGCCAGCAGCGCGATGCCGCGCGGCTCCCCGGACGGCGTCATCGGCTGCACCAGCAGCAGCTTGGCGCCGTCGAGCTTGCGGTTCTTCTGCGTCGACACGACCGTTCCGACCACCCGGCAGATCTGCATGAGGCAGCGCTCAGCCCCTCGGCCGCGGGGATTTCGGTTCGGTCCGGGCGCCGCGCCGGCGGACGGCACGACGTCCACATGATCGACGATCCCGATGACGCCGGCGTCGGTCGGCGGCTCGGCGGGATAGAACGGGATAGGCCGCCTCCCGGCCGCGCACGAAGAACACCGTTCGCCGACGCCGGCGCCGACCGAGTCGATGCGCCACCAGCGTCCGCCCGACCGGCTCGCCGGCCGCGGAGATCGGCTGCAGGACGAGCAGCGTGCACGCCGTCGAGGTTGCCGTCCTTGACGCTCGCGACGACGTCGCCGATGACGCGGGCGAGCTGCATCTAGTCCTTGCACGCTCGGATGGTGTCGACGATGCCGACGATGGCGGCGTCGACCGGGCAGTCCTTCATGCCCGACGCCATGCGCGCCGAGCTGCCGCTGACGATCAGCACCGTCTCGCCGACGCCGGCGTCGACGGTGTCGACCGCGACGAGGTAGTTGCCCTTCCGGCTTGCCGTGCGGGTCCATCGGCCGCGCGATGAGCAGCTTGTTGCTGACCAGCCGCTCGTCCTTGCGCGTCGCCACGACGGTGCCGACGATCTTCGGCGAGGATCATTTCGCGGTCGCGTCGCGGCTTGCCGATCGGCAGCGCGTCCTCGAGGTTGGCGTGCGGCCGCGGGATGACGTGCACCGACACCAGCTCGCCGACGCGGCGGGCCGCGGCGGCGCCGGCGTCGGTGGCCGCCTTGACGGCCGCGACGTCGCCGCGGACGATGGCGGTCACGTAGCCGGCGCCGATCTTCTCCCAGCCGACCAGCGTGACCTTGGCGGCCTTGACCATCGCGTCGGCCGCCTCGATCATCGCGACCAGGCCCTTGGTCTCGACCATGCCGAGCGCCTCACCCATGCTGTCTGCCTCCAGATTCGCAACCGCCAGCCTCGCTGACAGCTGCCAGCTACGTCAGATTCCTGACCGCGTCCTCGATCAGCGCGGTGAGCTCGCGGTATGTTAGCCGAATTTCCTCGTCGGCACCGATCGCGCGGCCGGCCGCGCGCGGCGCCGCCGGCAGTCGAGCCGCTCACCAGCCGCCGGCCGGCGGCACGACCGGCGCCTCGACCATCTGGCAGTCGCGCTCTGGATCCGCGGTCCGACCGGCTCGGCGCAGATCGGCGCCGGCGACGTGATGCCGTAGTGGCCGCGCAGCCCCTGCAGCCGCTCACCTCCTCGCGCGAGAGCAGGCGCTCGCCGCCGAGCATCCGCGCCACCAGGCTGATCTTGGCGAAGTGCTCGATCGTCTCCATCTTGTAGTACGCGGCGAACAGATCCGCGCCCGAGCGTCAGCGCGCCGTGGTTGGCCAGCAGCATGCCGTCGTGCGCCTTCACGTACTTGCGCACCGCCTCCGGCAGCTCCATGGTCGACGGCGTCGCGTACTCCGCAATCGGGATGCTGCCGAGCGTCGTCACCACCTCGGCGAGCACCGCCCGGTCGAGCGGGATGCCGGCGACGGCGAACGCCGGTGGCGATCGGCGGATGGGCGTGGACGACCGCCTGCGCGTCCGGGCCGCTGGCGGTAGACCTCGAGGTGCATCAGCATCTCGGACGACGGGTCGCGCTCGCCCTGCGAGCTTGCGGCCGTCGAGGTCGGTGATGCACATCATGTCCGGCGTCATGAACCCCTTGCAGACGCTGGTCGGGGTCATCAGCAGCCGGCCGCGCGTCGAGGCGGACGCTGATGTTGCCGTCGTTCGAGGCGGTGTAGCCGCGCGCGTACAGCCGCCGCCCGACTTCGACGATGTCGGCGCGGAGCTGCGACTTCGGTCGGCATGCATGGACAGGCGGTTGGTCAGCGCCGCTGCCACTCGCGGCGGCACTTCTCGGAACAGAAGTAGCGCGGTGCCGCCGCCGCTGCCGAGCGGTCAGCGCCTGCGCTCGGCGACGACGAAGACGCCGCACACCGGATCGCGCACCAGCTGCACGCTCTGCTGCGGGGCGCCGTCGCGCCGGTACGCCGGCCGCCTTCGAGCACGCCCTGCGATGCACCCCGCGCACGAGCACGGCACGGCGCGATGATGACAGAACAGGAGGATCGGCCAGAGGATGCAGCCGCATGGGCGTTACTGCGGCTGGGCCGCCGGCTTCGCGGCCGCACCGGACCTGGCCGGGATGGGCGGCTGCGCAGGCCGTCGAGCGCCGCGCTTGGCGCGGCCGCGCCTCCGCGCTGGCCGGCGCGACGTCGATCACCTGCTGCCAGGCCTTCGCGGCGCCGTCGAGATCCTGCTTGCCGAAGGCGCGGACGATGCCGACGTTCAGCAGCGTCTTGGAGTGCTTCGGGTCGATCGCCAGCGAGCGGTCGAACTGCGCGAGCGCCCGGTCCGGCTGGTTGGTGTAGTAGTAGCTGATGCCGAGGTCGGTGCTGACGTTGACGTCTGCGGGGATCGAGCTTCAGCGCCGCCTCGTACCACTTGCACGGCGTCGTCGTAGCGCTCGGCGTCGAAGTAGAGGTTGCCGAGCTGGACGCGGGTCTCGGCGTCGGCCGGATTGCGCTCGGCGGTCGCCTTGCAGCGCCGCGGCGCGCGATCTCGTCGAGCGCGCGGCGGCGGCCTGCGCCGGCGCCGGATGCCGTCTGCGCCGGCGCGGCGGCCGCGGCCGGCGCGGTCCGGCGGCGCTGCTGGCTGCCGATGATCCAGCCGACGAGGAGGCCGAAGAAAATGCCGGCGACGCCGAAGACCACGGATTCTTTGCGCATTGGATGGGGAGGTTGCCGCCTGATCCCGGCGATCATAACAACTCCGCCGGTGGCCGTCCATTACCGATCAGGGCCTGTTTGCGAACTTTCCCTGTCGATTCAACAACTTACGCTAAAGATGAGTGTCCCCCTCGACGGCGGCCAGGTACTCGCGGACGGCGCGTGTCGAGGCCGACGAACAGCGCGTGGCTGATGAGGGCGTGGCCGATCGAGACTTCGTCGAGATGCGGCAGCGTTCGGAACAGCACCAGGTTGTCGAGGTCGAGGTCGTGGCCGGCGTTGACGCCCAGGCCGAGCGGCGTGGGCCAGCCTCGGCGGCGGCGGCGTAGCGCGCGAAGCTGCGCCGCGCCGCCTCGCCGCCCGGCGCGAACGCGCGCGCGAACGGCTCGGTGTAGAGCTCGACCCGGTCGGCGCCCATCGACGCCGCCCAGCGGACCGGCGCCTCCGGTCGGGATCGACGAACAGGCTGACGCGGATGCCGGCGGCCCGGAGATCGGCGAGATGACCGCCGCGCAGCGCCGCCGGCGGCGTGTCGGCCGGCCAGCCGGCCTGGCTGGTGATCTCGCCGGGCAGCACCGGCACCAGCGTGCACTGGTCCGGGCATGACCTCGTGGACCAGCTCGAGCAGGTCGGGCCGCGGATCGCCTTCGATGTTGAACTCGACCGGCCGCGGAGCGGCGCCAGCGCCGCGGCGATCTCGCGGACGTCGGCGGCGGTGATGTGGCGCTGCGTCGGCGCGCGGGTGCACGGTGATCCCGGCCGCCCCGGCGGCGATGCAGACCTGGACGGCATCGAGCACGCGCGGCACGCGTGCCGCCGCGCGAGTTGCGCAGCGTCGCCACCTTGTTGACGTTGACGCTCAGCTTCGGCCGCGCACGCGGCGCGTCATCCGAGATGCTCCTTCACGGCGTCGGCGATCTCCGTCGCCCAGCCGTGGATCTCGCTGCTGGTCCTTGCCTTCGATCATGACGCGCAGCAGCGGCTCGGTGCCGGAATAGCGGACCAGCAGCCGGCCCTGCGCCGGCGAGCCGCTCCTCGACGCGAGCCATCGCGGCGGCGATCGCCGGCACCGAGGCCAGCTCGCGTCGCTCGCGGCACGCGGACGTTGAGCGAGCACCTGCGGATAGGTGACCAGCTCGCCGGCGAGGTCGGCCAGCTCGCGGCCGGTCTCCGCCATCACCCGCAGCACGTTCAGCGCGGTGGCGATGCCGTCGCCGGTGAACAGGTAGTCGGAGAAGATGACGTGGCCCGACTGCTCGCCGCCGAGCGACAGGCCGCGCCTGACCATCTCCTCCATCACGTACTTGTCGCCGACCGGCGCAGCGCACCAGCTCGATGCCGCTCTCGCGCAGCGCGATCTCGAGGCCGATGTTGCTCATCACGGTCGCGACGATGGCGTTGCCCTGCAGCCGGCCCCCGCTGCTTGCAGCTGGCGGCCGCACATCAGCAGCACCGCGTCGCCGTCGACGATCGCGCCGTTGGCATCGACGAAGATGGCGCGGTCGCCGTCGCCGTCGAAGGCCACGCCCATGCGGCAGCCGTGCTCGCGCGACGGTGCGCGCCAGCGCCTCGGGATGGGTCGAGCCGCACTGCAGGTTGATGTTGCGGCCGTCGGGCGTCGTCGCCGATGACGATCGACGTCGAAGCCGAGCTCGCGGAACAGCCGCGGCGCCACCGTCGTGGTCGCGCCGTTGGCGCAGTATCGATCGCCAGCCTGAACCGCGCCGAGCGCGCTCCGGGTCCGGCAGCGCGAGCCGCGCAGGTGCGTCGAGATAGGCGTCGACGACGTCGGCTGCGTCGACCGGCGCGTCGCGCCGATCGCGGCACGTCCCAGCCGTCGGTCGGCGACGATCGCTTCGACCTCGCGCTCGAGCGCCTCGGTGAACTTCTCGCCGCGGCCCGAGAACACCTTGATGCCGTTGTCCTCGAACGGATTGTGCGACGCCGAGATGACGATGCCCGGCGTCGAACCCCATCGTCGCGCGTCACGTAGGCGACCGCCGGCGTCGGCACCACGCCGGCGCTCGTCATCGTCGCCGCCGCGCCGAGCGGCGCCGCGGGCCAGCTCGCGCTCGATCCAGTCGCCCGACTCGCGCGTGTCGCGGCCGACCATGAACGCGCGAGCGGCGCGGCCCGCCGCGCCGCATCGCGCGCACCAGCGCCGCGCCGAGGCGGCGCCACCGTCGTCGTGGTCGAGCGGATAGTCGCCCGCCCGGCCGCGGACGCCGTCGGTACCGAACAGTGCGCATGGGATCGTGCTGCGAAGCCGCGAATCGCGCCGATGCGCGGGTCGCTGCCTATTTGATGGTCGACCTCGACGACGCGCGGCGTGATCGTGGTGACGCCGAAGTGCTGCGACGGCTCGACCTGGACCCGCAGATTGTACCGGCCGGCGCCGAGCCCGGCAAGGTCGACGAACGCGCTCGATCGTCACCGATGCGCAGCGCCTCGAGCGCCTCGCGGCGCGCCGCGGACGCTGACCGTCGCGGCTGACGGCGTCGACCTGGCCTGCAGCCCGGCGCCGAGGTTGCGCGCAGCGCACCGGCACGCCCGTCGATGCTCGCGCTCGACCGGCGCCGGCAGGATCTCGACGGTGACCGTCGCGCGGTCTGCGGCTTGCGAGCCGGACCGCCGAGTCGGCCACGCCGACCGTGACCGTCGTCGCGCGACGCGGCCGCGGCGCGCCGGCGACATCCGACCGGCTCGGTCGTCGCCTCGGTCAGCGGCCGCACGCGGCTCTCCGGGCCGACCACCTCCACCGTCGCCGGCTCGGCGGTCGCCCGCCCGACGCACGAAGCCGGGCGCCGGCTCGCCATCGATGGCCGGCACCACCGGCACGCGTCCGCCTGGCCGACTTCTCGAGCTCGAGCGCGACGGTGGCCGGCGACACCTGCGACCACCTCGACGCCGAACGGCGCGCGCACTTCGTCGTTCCGGAGGTGGAACAGCCGCGAGCCCGGGCCGGCCGATCGCCAGGTCGAGCACGGCGACGATCTCGCCGCGGCTCGAGCCGGCCGAGCAGCGCCGACGAGCCGCGCAGCCGCACGTCGACGGTGTCGGCGGATCGCCGACGATCTCCAGCTCGCCGGGATGTTGCGGAACTCGAGCGGCACGCGCATGCTCGCGCTCGACGACATGCTCGCCCGGCGACGATCAGCCACAGCAGCGTCGCCAGCGCGACCGCCAGCACCTTGAGGCCGAGGTGCCGGAAAGGATGGTAGGCCACGGCTAGACGTCGTACGCCCGGCGCCCGAGCGGCGCGCGCTCGAGCGGCGCTGCATGACCAGCGTCGCGCAGGCGATCGCGCAGCGCGTCGGCGTGAGGCCGCGCTCGATCTGTCCGTCGAGGGCCAGCGAAATCTGCCCGGTTTCCTCCGACACGACGACCGCGACGGCGTCGTTCTCCTCGGTCAGCCCGATCGCGGCGCGATGGCGCGTGCCGAGCTCGCGGCTCACCCGCGGGTTGACGGTCAGCGGCAGGAAGCAGGCTGCCGCCGCGACCCGGTCGTCCTGCACGATGACGGCGCCGTCGTGCAGCGGCGAGGCCGGCTGGAAGATGCGTGACCAGCAGGTCGTAGGTCAGCATCGGCGTCGAGCGGAATGCCGCTCTCGATGTAGTTGCGCAGCCCGATCTCCCGCTCGATGGCGATGATCGCCCCGACCTGCTGCGCCGCCAGCATTGTCGCGGCGACGACGATTTCCTCGATCGTCTCGTCGGCCGCCTCCTGACGGTTCGAGGTAGCGGAAGAACGGCGCCTGGCCGAAGTGCGCCAGCGCGCGGCGGATGTCGGACTGGAAGATGCACGATCGCGGCGAATGCCGACGTAGACCAGCATGTTGCGGATCAGCCAGTTGACGGTCTGGAGCGGCGCCAGGCGCGAGAGGAAGAACAGGCCGACGATCAGCAGCGACCCGACCGCCATCTGGACGGCGCGCGTGCCGCGGATCAGCTTGAGGAACTCGTAGATCAGGATCGAGACGATCGCGATGTCGAGCAGGTCCCACCACCCGACCGGGGGCCGGCGAGCGCGCTCGTCAGAAAGTCGATCATCCGGACCTAGCTTATCAATCGCGTCTCCGGCGCCATGCGTTTGCGGCCACGCTCGAGTCGATGCCCTCGATGTCTGTTGCGGGCGACTCCGGGGCCGGAGGCTCGTCGGCGCAGCAGTGCCAGGATGGGTCTCTTACCTGTCAGCGATCGCTCACGGATCCCCAGCCGACTCGATTGTCAGGATTCCGGCTCGCGGGAACGCTCACTCCCCGCCGCCGCCCTGATCCGCTCCGCCACCCTGACCACGTCCACCATCTCGGCGACGCCGTGCACCCGGACGATATGCGCGCCGAGAAGCACGCTCGCCGCCACCGCCGCCGCCGTGCCCCACTCCCGCTCCGCCGGCGGCGCGCTCGCCAAGCGCCTGCCGTCAGGAACGACTTGCGCGACGGACCCGACAGGATCGGCCGCCCGAGCACCGCCGAGCCTCGTCCAGTCCGGCCAGCGCCGTAGGTGTGCTCGGGCCGCTTCGCAAAGCCGATCCCGGGATCGAGGATGATCGACTCCGCGGGAATGCCGGCCGCCAGCGGCACGCGCCATCGCCTCGCGCAGCTCGGCGACGACCTCGTCGATCACGTCGCTCGTAGCGCGGCCTCGCGCGTACATCTCGCCGACCGCCCGCGGTGTGCATCAGCACCAGCGCCGCCCCGGCCTCGGCGACGACACGGCCGAGCCCGGCGTCGTAGCTGCAGGCCGCTGATGTCGTTGACGATGGCGGCGCCGCGCGCGAGCGCCTCGCGCGCGACCACGGCCTTGTAGGTGTCGATCGACACGATCGGCGCCGGACGCTGCGGCCAGCCGCTCGACGACCGGCAGCACGCGCCGCAGCTCCTCCGCCGCCGTCGACCGGCGCCGCGCCGGGACGCGTCGACTCGCCGCCGACGTCGACGATGTCGGCGCCCGCGGCCGATCATCGCGCAGCCCGCGCTCGACGGCGCGCGCCGCGTCGAACTGCAGCCCGCCGTCGGCGAACGAATCGGGGGTGACGTTGAGGATGCCCATGACCAGGGTGCGCTCGCCAAGGGCGAGGGCGCCGCCCGGCAGGCAGCGGCACGGTGTAGCGGCGAGCGGTCGGTTCATGGGTACAGCGACAAGGCCACGAGTTCGTCGTGGCCTCGTGTGATTCCAGCGCCGACGCCAGCTGCGACCAACGCTGGCGCCGGACGAGACGTCTATTCCTGCGGCAGCGGCTTGTTGAGCGGCGGCAGCGGCGGCACCATCGACGGCCGCTCCTTGACTGGGCCCGCTTCGACCCGTCGTCGGACGCCGAGACGGCGCCACGCGGCTTGTGTTCCTCGAGCGCCTTGCCGGCGAGCGATGCGGCGGACCTGCTCGGCGTCGAGCACTTCGCGCGACGAGCAGCTCCTCGGCGATCTTCATCAGCGCCGTCGCTTGTGCTGCTCGAGGATCGCTCGCGCGCGCGCTCGTAGTTGGTCGGTGACGAAGCGCTTGACCTCCTGATCGATCCGGATCGCGGTGTCTTCGCTGTAGTCCTGGTGCTGGGCGATCTCGCGGCCGAGGAAGATCTGCTCTTCCTTCTTGCCGAAGGTGAGCGGGCCCATGCGCGTCGCTCATGCCCCACTCGCAGACCATCTTGCGGGCCAGCTCGGTGGACGCGCTCGAGGTCGTTGCCGGCGCCGGTCGTCATGCCGTTCATGGTGATCTCTTCGGCGATGCGGCCGCCGAGGAGGATGGCGATCTGATCGTTCAGATAGTCGCGCGAGTAGTTGTGCTTGTCGTCGACCGGCAGCTGCATGCGTCACGCCGAG
Organism: uncultured Acidobacteriota bacterium; assembly: GCA_963750475.1. Taxonomy (GTDB): domain Bacteria; phylum Acidobacteriota; class Vicinamibacteria; order Vicinamibacterales; family 2-12-FULL-66-21; genus JALZOC01. The sequence continues at coordinate 1,167,745 of CAVVQQ010000002.1, read as the reverse complement.
CGCCATGCCGCGCGGGATGATCGTGACCTTGTGGACCGGATCGGCGTGCGGCAGCAGCACCGCGAGCAGCGCGTGGCCGGCCTCGTGGATCGGCGGTGACCTTCTTCTCGTCGTCGCTGATGATCATCGAGCGGCGCTCCGAGCCCATCAGGACCTTGTCCTTGGCGAACTCGAAGTCGAGCATGCGCACGACCTTCTGGTTGTAGCGGGCGGCGTTGAGCGCCGCTTCGTTCACCAGGTTGGCCAGGTCGGCGCCGGAGAAGCCGGACGTGCCGCGCGCCAGGACGTGAATGTTCGACGTCGTCGGCCAGCGGAATCTTCTTGGTGTGGACCGCGAGGATGCCTTCGCGCCCCTTGACGTCGGGCCGGTTGACGACGATGCGGCGGTCGAAGCGGCCGGGGCGAAGCAGCGCCGGGTCGAGCACGTCGGGACGGTTGGTCGCGGCGACCAGGATGACGCCTTCGTTCGACTCGAAGCCGTCCATCTCGACGAGCAGCTGGTTGAGCGTCTGCTCGCGCTCGTCGTGGCCGCCGCCGAGGCCGGCGCCGCGATGGCGGCCGACGGCGTCGATTTCGTCGATGAAGACGATGCAGGGGGCGTTCTTCTTGCCCTGCTCGAACAGGTCGCGGACGCGCGAGGCGCCGACGCCGACGAACATCTCGACGAAGTCCGAGCCGCTGATCGAGAAGAACGGCACGTTGGCTTCGCCGGCGACGGCGCGGGCGAGCAGGGTCTTGCCGGTTCCGGGCGAGCCCATCAGCAGCACGCCCTTGGGGATGCGGCCGCCGAGCTTCTGGAACTTCTGCGGTTCCTTGAGGAACTCGATGATTTCCTGGAGCTCTTCCTTCGCTTCGTCGACGCCGGCGACGTCCTTGAACGTGACCTTCTTCTGCGAGCTCGACGACAGCTTCGCGCGGCTCTTGCCGAACGACAGGGCCTTGTTCCCGCCGCTCTGCATCTGCCGCATGATGAAGATCCAGAAGCCGATCATCAGCAGGATCGGCGCCCAGGAATAGAGCAGCGCCGCCCACGGGCTGGCCGTCTCGGGCTTGGCGTCGATGACGACGCCCTTGTCGTCGAGCTTGTTGGCCGAGGCCCTCGTACTGCGGTGGGGCGTAGGTAGCGGAATTTGCTCGAGCCGTCGCCGGATGCTGTCGCTTGATAGGTGCCGGTGATCTCGTTCCCGGTGATCACGACCGTGGCGACGTCGCCCGACTTCGACGTTCTGCAGGAACTGCGAGAACGGAATCGGCGATTCGGGTTTGCGTCGAAGCTCAGTCGAAAATTGCCAGATCAGGACCCCGACGACGACGAGGACCATCCAGAACAACAGGCTCTTGAGGGTCGAATTCAACCTAGGCCTCCTAACCGCCTTGTTTCAAGAGTATCACGCCTTGCGAAGCCTCTGTGACGCGAAAATCCTCGGTCAACGCCTGCGCCGACGACCCACACGATGCGGTCGTCCGGATCGACCACGAGCGGCACGCGATCGCGCATTTCCCGCGGCGACCTTGCGGTCGACGAAAGTCCTGCAGTTTCTTCCGGTGCCCGCAGGCCGGGCGGCGAGAAGCGGTCGCCGGGACGCCGGGAACGCACCATCAGCGGCAGCGCCAGCGGCTCGGCCGCGACCTCGACCGCCGGGCCGCGGCCCGTTCTGACGTCCCCGATCTATCGGCCGATCCCGTCTTGTCGTCCGGTCCCGCCGCTCCAGGCGCTCGGCCGAGATCGCCCAGCCCTGCGGCTCGAGCGACACCTCGCCTGGAACAGGCAGCGGGAAGGTAAATCCGCTCGCAAAGAGCCTGCCGTCGAGGCGGCCGCCTGGAGTCCGGCGCGCCGGCTCGGGCCTCAGGCGAATCCGACCATTCGAGACGACAGCCTGCTGTCCGGGCAGGCTCAGCCTGGCGCCGGGCCTGGCCTCGGCGGCGAAGTCCAGCAACCGCTCGCACCATGGTCGAAGCCGATGAACGCGCCCGGGAGCCCGCGCCTGAGCGCCATCCGCGCCACCCGCGCCGCCACCGCCGGGTGGAGGGCGACGAGCGCCGCGGCGTCGATGTCGATATCGGACTCCGCTCCGCCTTCCGTTAAGACGATCAGATCGCGCCAGATCGATTGCGCTCAGCCTGCAGATACTCGTCGTCTTCCCGGGCGATCGACGCCGCGCGGGCCAGTACTTCGACGATGCCGGGCGAGAATTCCCGCTCGAGCAGACGGCAGCAGCTCGTGCCGGACCCGGTTCCGCGGAATCGCCACGTCGCCGGTTCGAGTCGCATCCTCCCTGAACCGCAGGCCGCCGCTCCGCGGCATAGGCGCGCAGTTCGGCGCGCGCGGACATCGAGCAGCGGCCGGATGACGCGGCCGGCGCGCGGCAGGATGGCGGCCAGGCCCTGCGGCCCGGCGCCGCGCAGCAGGCGCAGCAGAAAGGTCTCGGCCTGATCGTCGCGGCGTGTGCCCGACGGCGATCGCCTCGGCGCCGAGACGGTCCGCCGCCGCTTCCAGAAACGCGTAGCGCAGGGCCCGGGCCGCATCCTCAATCGAGCGACCGCCAGCTGGCGGGCCGAGGCGCGGACGTCGGCGCTCCCCTCCTCGAACGGGATGCCGAGGCCGGCCGCCAGCGCCCGGCAGAACGCGGCATCGTCATCCGCAGTCGGCGGCGCGGAGCTGATGATTGAAGTGGGCGAGTGCGGCAATGCGGACGTGCCCGTCCGCTTCGAGGTCGCGGAGCAGGTGGACCAGCGCCACCGAGTCCGCGCCCCCCGACAGCGCGACGACGACCCGCCCGCCGGGCGCGAGGAGCGCCCGCCGGCGGATGGTCCGCAGGACGAGGGCCGGGAGTGTCATGAGCGGGAATCCCGGGGCCGCGGGCCGCGCCGGGAAGAGAAGTGGTGGCGGTGCAGGGACTTGAACCCCGGACAACGCGGATATGAGCCGCGTGCTCTAACCAACTGAGCTACACCGCCAGAACTTTCGATTTTAGCATGAACGCCGCCGCCGCCGGCCTTCAGGCGATTCGACGGGATGACGACCGCGCGTGCACCGTCGCCTGGCGGCTCCGCCCTCAGGTCTCACACGGGGTCGAGGAGCGCGGCGGCGAGCAGCGGAATCAGGATCTCGTGGTGGCCGATCAGGGCGTAGCCCCGGCCGACGCCCGCGATCGGCCGCGACACGACGTTGGTCTGGGCGCGGTACTGGCGGAGAAAGTCGAGGTTGACGGTGGTCAGTCCGTCGAGCGACGAGCCCTGATTGCGCGCCAGCGCCACCGCCTTGAGGAACACTTCGGGCAGCACGACCGCCGAGCCGCAATTGAGATAGACGCCGCCGGCGCAGCCGGGCGACGTTCGACACGAAGTAGCGGAAGTCGCGCAGGCTCCCCTCGCCGATCGCGCGCGCCCGAGGCGTCCGGGTGCATGTGGATGATGTCGGTGCCGATCGCGACGTGGACGGTCACCGGCACTCCGAGCCGCGCGGCGGCGGCCAGCAGGCTGAGCGCGGCATGCGGCGGCGCGAGCGCGGCAGATCGCTGCGCCGACCGCCTGACCGAATCCCTAGCCCGGCCGCGACGCCGTCGTTGATCGCGGCGTTCAGCAGGCGGCCGGTCTCCTCCGCCATCCCGAACCGCCCGGGCCCGAGCGCGGCATCCACGTCCTCCGACGTCGCGCCCGACAGCGCGACCTCGAAGTCGTGGATGATGCCCGGCGCCGTTGGTGGCAATCGCCGACACGAAGCCGCGCTCCATCAGGTCGATCGAGGACGGCGCCGAGGCCGGTCTTGATGACGTGCGCGCCGAGGCCCCAGACGATGCCGCGGCCGGCGGCGCGCGCCGCGCGCATCGCCGCGACGACCGCCGCGAAGTCGGCTGCCGGCGAGGATCGCGGGCAGCGACCGCGACGAAGCCGCCGACGCTCGCGCCGGGCGGCGCACGGCGTGCGCGAAATCCGCCGCCCGCGCCTTGCTCGGCGCGCGACGCCAGCGGATAGGTGCGGACGCCCGACAGATCGAACTCCTCGTAGGGGAATTTCACGGCGCGTCAGCATAGAACAGGTTCTACCGGGTTCGGCAGGGTTCTGCGGGGTTCTACAGGGTCTCGGTTCTACAGGGTTCTACGGGGTTCGGTTCTGCAGGGTTCTACAGGGCGGTTCTACAGGGTTCCTTCTGGGGTCAGGTGATCAGCATCGCGTCGCCGTAGCTGTAGAACCGGTAGCGCTGCTCGACCGCCTCGCGATAGGCGGCAAGCACCCGCTCGCGGCCGGCGAAGGCGGCGACCAGCATCAGCAGCGACGACTGCGGCAGGTGAAAGTTCGTCAGCAGGCCGTCGATGACCTGAAAGGTATGCCCGGGATAGATGAACGCTGTCGGCCAGCGCGGCGCCGGCGCTGGACGGCGCCGGCGCCCCGGCTCGCGGCATCTTCGAGGGCCCGCGTCGTCGTCGTGCCGACGGCGATGACGCGGCGGCCCTGCTGCTTCGCCGCGGCAATCGCCGCGGCCGCATCGCTCGCCAATCTCGTAAGGCTCCGGATCGACGACGTGCTCCTCGACCCGGTCGACGCGCACCGGCTTGAAGGTGCCGTAGCCGACGTGGAGCGTGATCTCGGCGCGTTCGACGCCGCGGCGGTCGAGATCGGCGAGCAGCTCGGGCGTGAAATGCAGCCCGGCGGTCGGCGCCGCGACCGAGCCGCGGTCGCGGGCGTAGACGGTCTGGTAGCGCTCGCGATCCGCCGGCGTCGTCGGCGCGATGGATGTAGGGCGGCAGCGGCATGTGCCCGATGGCGTCGATGAGCGCGTCGACATCGTGTCCCGCTTCGGTCGACAGCCGGATCGTCCGGCGGCCGATGGAAGTGGCGCTCGAGGCACCTCGCCGTCGAGCACGCCGGCCGGCCCCTCGAAGCGGACGCGCGCCCCCGGCTTCAGCTTCTGTCCGGGATGCATCAGCGCCTCGAACGACGCCGACGCATCCGTCCGTGCCGGCGTGCTGCCCGAGCAGCAGGCACTCGACCGCGCCGCCGCTCGGGACGCGGTGGCCGAGCAGACGGGCGGCGAAGACGCGGGTGTTGTTGACGACGAGCAGGTCGCCGCGGCAGAGCAGCGACGGCAGATCGGCCACCGCGGCGTGCTGAATCGCGCCTCGCTTCCGGTCGAGCACGAGCAGCCGCGCGGTACCGCGCGGCGCCGCCTCCTGCGCGATCAGCTCATCCGGGAGCGCGAAATCGAAGTCCGAAACATCCATGGCAGCGGCAGGGCGCCTCAATGTACTGCGGTACAATCGCCGCGGTCGATACATTCATGAGCGAAGACGAAGCCTCCCCCGTGCTGCCCTCCTCGACAACCGGTCAAGTTCTCGAGACCACCGATCCGTCGGGAGCGCTCACGACGTTTCTCCAGGAGGAAGCGATCAGCGTCAGAAGCCTGATGCTGAACGTCCTGACCGTGATTGCCGCGATCCTGATGCTCCAGTATTCGCAGTCGGTGCTGGTGCCGATCGTGCTGGGCGTGCTCATCAGCTATGCCCTGGCGCCAATCGTCGCGGGGCTGGAACGGGTGCACATCGGCCGCGGCGCCGGCGCCGGGATCGCCGTCCTGCTGCTGGTCGGCGCGCTCGGGCTGGGTGTCTACACGCTGACCGATCAGGCGATGTCGATCGTCTCGAGCGTGCCGCCGGCGGCGCAGCGGATCCGCGATCGGCTCCGCGAACGCCAGCAGACGCAGGGCAGCGGCGGAGCGCTTCAGAAGGTCCAGGAGGCCGCCACCGAAATCGACAAGGCGGCACAGGAAGCGTCGGCGCCGACACCAGCCGAGCAGGCGGTGGCGCGCCGCGTCAAGGAGCAGACCGGCGTCCAGAAGGTCGAAGTGGTCCAGCCGGCGTTCCGGGCGAGCGACTATCTGTGGTCGGGAGGGGTCGGCCTGCTCGGCTTCGCCGGGCAGTTCGTCCTGGTGCTCTTCCTGGTCTACTTCTTCCTGGTCACCGGCGATCTCTACAAGCGCAAGGTGGTCAAGATCGCGGGACCGACGCTGTCGCAGAAGAAGATCACGGTCCAGATTCTCGACGACATCAACCTGCAGATCGCGAGCTTCATGCGCGTCCAGGTCCTGACCAGCCTGCTGGTCGCGGTCGCCACCGCAATCGCGCTCTGGTGGTTCGGCGTCAACCAGTACATCGTCTGGGGCCTGCTCGCCGGCATCTTCAACTCGATTCCCTACCTCGGTCCGGTGATCGTCACCGGCGGCCTCGGCATCGTCACCTTCATGCAGTTCGACAGCCTGCTGACGACGGCCTACGTGTGCGGCGTGGCGTTCGCGATCACCAGCCTCGAGGGCTTCCTGCTGACGCCGGTGCTGATGGGCCGGGCCGCGCAGATGAATCCGGTCGCGATCTTCGTCGGCCTGCTGTTCTGGAGCTGGGTGTGGGGGATCTGGGGCACGGTGCTGGCGGTGCCGATGCTGATGATGGTCAAGGCGATCTGCGATCACGTCGAGGATCTCCAGCCGATCGGCGAGCTGCTCGGCGAATAGCGCCGCGTCAGCGGTGGAGGTGGGCGAGCAGCCAGCCGAGGAGGAGCAGCGGCGCGAGCGCGGTGAGGACCAGCACCGCGAGGATGCCGACGACGAAGGCCCAGTCGCCGGCGCCGGCGCGCGCGCCGGGTGCGGCGTGGCGCTCGAGCAGGGCGAGGTTGCGGACGTTGGCCTTCCAGCCGAAGTCGAAGAGATCCCCGACCACCGGGATGATCCCGATCCCGAAATCAATGGCCGCGTTCATCAGCATGCGGAGCTGCACCACCCTGGGCAGGCGCAGCCTGACCGCATGGAGCAGCAGCAGACCGGTGAACAGCGGCGACGCCAGATCGCCGAGGACGGGGATCAGGCCGAGCAGAGGGTCGAGCCCGAACGTCAGCCCCGTTCCCGGCACGCGGAACGCGCTGTCGAGCAGCACGCTCCATCTGCGCAGGGCGGCCAGCGTCCGGGCATCGGCTTCACGCATGCATGTCTGACCGGCCCGGCATCAGCGGGCGGCGGTCTTCTCGAGCGACCGGACGTGGTCGTGCGTCGCACGGACCGCGGTCGCCTGCCGCTCGACCAGCGCCTTGACCTGGCCCGGCAGGCTTTCCTTGAGGGCGCTTTCGTAGGCCGCCTTGGCGACGTCCTCGCCCCGCTCCGCCTCGGCAATGATCTGCTTGTCGTCCTTGCCGGTCACGACCGACTTGATATTGATCCAGCCGCGGTGCACGGCGGCGCTGGCGCTGCCTGAGGTCTCGGGCGTGCCGCCGAGCCGCTTCACCTCATCCTGCAGCTCGCGCGCCATCTGGCCGCGTTCCCGCGAGAATTTCGCGAAGGTCGATTTCACGGCGGCGTCGGTCAGCCCCTCAGCCGCGGTGTTGAAGCCGGTCTCGCCATCCTTGCACGTTTCGATGAGGTTGTTCAGCGTAGCAAGCGCTTTCTTATTCGTGTCGTTCGAGTCCATTCGTGTGCCCTCCTGGTGGGTGTGTGACTGGTAACAAGGTAAGGGGAGCAAGCCTCGCGCCAGGCCGGCGGCGGGCGTTTCATTGCACAGAAGTGGTGGAACGTGGTACCTAACTCCAGCTGTGACCACGACACATATGCGTGTATGGCCAGGCCTTCCGTATCCGCTCGGCGCGACCTGGGACGGGGTCGGCGTCAACTTCGCGATCTTCTCCGAGCACGCCACCCGGGTCGAGCTCTGCCTGTTCGACTCGCGATGGATGCCGACGTCGAGTCGGTGACCATTCCGCTGCCCGAGCACACCGACATGGTGTGGCACGGCTACCTGCCCGACGTCCGTCCCGGCCAGCTCTACGGCTACCGCGTCCACGGGCCGTACGAGCCGCACGCGGGCCACCGCTTCAACCCGCACAAGCTCGTGCTCGACCCGTACGCCAAGGCGATCGGCCGCGCGGTGCCGCTGGGACGATTCGCTGTTCGGCTTCCGCATCGGCCAGGACGACACGACCTTCGACGACGCGCGACAGCGCGCCGTACGCGCCGCTCGCCGCGGTGGTCGACGACCGCCTTCACCTGGGGCGACGACCGCCCGCTGCGGACGCCGTGGCACAAGACGCTCATCTACGAGCTGCACGTCAAGGGCTTCACCCAGCTCAACCCGGACGTCCCGGAAGCGCTGCGCGGCACCTACCTGGGTCTGGCCTCGGAGCCGGCGATCCGCCACCTGACCTCGCTCGGCGTGACCGCGGTCGAGCTGATGCCGGTGCACCACCATCAGGACGACTGGCATCTCGTCGAGCGCGGGCTGACGCAACTACTGGGGCTACAACACGCTCTCGTTCTTCGCGCCCGACATCGCGCTACGCCGCCTCGGCGTCGCCGTCGGACGCGGTGCGCGAGTTCAAGATGATGGTGCGGGCGCTGCACGCCGCCGGGATCGAAGTCATCCTCGACGTCGTCTACAACCACACCGCCGAGGGCAACCAGCTCGGCCCGACGCTGTCGCTGCGCGGCATCGACAACGCCTCCTACTACCGGCTGCTGCCGGACGACCGCGCTACTATCAGGACTTCACCGGCTGCGGCAACACGCTGAACATGCGCAGCCCGCGCGTGCTGCAGCTGATCATGGACAGCCTGCGCTACTGGGTGCTGGAGATGCACGTCGACGGCTTCCGCTTCGACCTCGCCAGCGCGCTGGCGCGCGAGCTGCACGAAGTCGACAAGCTCGGCGCGTTCTTCGACATCATTCATCAGGACCCGGTGCTGTCGCAGGTCAAGCTGATCGCCGAGCCGTGGGACCTCGGCGAGGGCGGCTACCAGGTCGGCAACTTCCCGGTGGTGGACGGAGTGGAACGGCAAGTACCGCGACGCGGTCCGGCGGTTCTGGCGCGGCGACGGCGGCGCGGTCGTCGGAGCTGGCGACGCGGCTCGCCGGCAGCAGCGATCTCTACGAGCAGAGCGGCCGGCGGCCCGTACGCCAGCATCAACTTCGTCACCGCGCACGACGGCTTCACCCTGCACGACCTGGTCAGCTACAACGACAAGCACAACGAGGCCAACGGCGAGGACAACCGCGACGGCGAGAACCACAACCTGAGCTGGAACTGCGGCGTCGAGGGGCCGACCGACGACCGGCGATCGTCGACGCTGCGCGAGCGGCAGCGGCGCAACCTGATGGCGACGCTGCTGCTCTCGGTCGGGCGTGCCGATGATCAGCGGCGGCGACGAGCTCGGCCGCACGCAGCACGGCAACAACAACGCCTACTGCCAGGACAACGAGATCAGCTGGACGCACTGGGAGCTCGACGCCCGAGCAGGCGCGACTTCCTCGAGTTCACGCGGCGGCTGATCCGCGATCTGGCAGCGACCATCCGGTGCTGCGGCGCCGCAAGTTCTTCCAGGGCCGCCGCATCCGCGGCGCCGACGTCAAGGACATCGCCTGGCTCGATCCGTCCGGGCCGCGAGATGACCGACGAGACCTGGAACTCGCCGGACGTGCGCTGCCTCGGCGTCCGGCTGAACGGCGACGCGATCGACGAGGTCGACGAGCGCGGCGAGCCGGATCGTCGGCGACACGCTGCTGCATCCTGCTCAACGCCGGCGAGCGAGCCGATGCCGTTCTCGCTGCCGGAGCGCGGCCGCGGACAGAGCGCTGGGAAACGCTGATCGACACCGCCGATCCCTGGGCGCCGTGCGCGGCGACTGCGGGCCGGCGGACGCTACGAGCTGCTGCCCCGGTCGATGGCGGTCTGCAAGCTGGACTGCCGGAAGCGACGATCTGCGGCGGGTCGCGGACTGGGGACCGATGGGCGTCTATTGACGCAGGCGAAGGGCCTCCGCTGAGGCGGCGCGGCAGTCAGGACAGCGGCTGATGGCGAAGCGTGCAGCAGGCACGGAGCACGTCGGCTCGCGGCCGGATCGCACGACCAGCGGACTGGCGCGAGCGCCTGCGACTCGAGGCGGCGCTGCGCGCGGCGGGTGATCGTCGAGAGCGTGCGGCCGCAGGTCGACGACGGGCGGTTTCCGATCAAGCGGACGGTCGGCGAGCGGGTCAGCGGTCGCGGCGGACATGCTTCGCCGACGGCCACGACGCGCTGGCCGCGGCGCTGCTGCTACCGCGCGGTCGGCGAGCGCGGCGTGGCTGGAAGCGCCGATGACGCCGCTCGGCAACGACCGCTGGGCAGGCAGCGTTCACGGTCGAGCGCGCTCGGGCGCTACGAATACACCGTCGAGGGCTGGATCGATCGCTTCGCGACGCTGGCGGCACGAGCTGGCGAAGAAGTTCGACGCCGGCCAGGACGTCGTCGAGCGAGCTGCTCGAAGGCGCGAGCTGCTGTCGCGAGCGGCCGGGCGCGCGGCGGCGGCGGATGCGGCGCCGGCGCTGATGGCGGCGGCGCGAACGCCTCGGCGATGCCGCGATGTCAGGCCGGCGACCGGGTCGCGGCGGCGCTGCGATGCCGCGCTGGCCGAGGCGATGACGCGCGAATCCGGATCGCCGCGGCGCGACCCGCTACGATCCGCGTCCTGCGGGTCACGGTCGAGCGCGGCGCGGGCCCGCTTCGGCGCCTGGTACGAGATGTTCCCGCGCTCGGCCGGCCCCGACCCGACCCGCAGCGCGACCTTCGCCGAAGCCGCGGCGCGGCTGCCGTACATCGCGGCGATGGGCTTCGACGTCCTCTACCTGCCGCCGATCCATCCCGATCGGCCGCAGCTTCCGCAAGGGGCGCGAACAACTCGCTGACGCCGGGCCCGGACGATCCCGGCAGTCCGTGGGCGATCGGCGTCGGAGGACGGCGGCCACACGGCGATCGAGCCGGGGCTCGGCACGCTCGACGACTTCGACCGCTTCGTCGCCGCGGCCGGCGGCCACGGGCTCGAGATCGCGCTCGACATCGCCTTCCAGGCTCGCCCGATCACCCCTGGGTGCGCGAGCATCCGGAGTGGTTCCGGCACCGGCCGGACGGCACGATCAAGTACGCCGAGAACCCGCCGAAGAAGTACCAGGACATCTACCCGATCGACTTCGAGTCCGACGACTGGCAGGCGCTGTGGGACGAGCTGAAGCGGCGTCTTCGCGTTCTGGGTCGGCCACGGCGTCACGATCTTCCGCGTCGACAACCCGCACACCAAGCCGTTCCGGTTCTGGGAGTGGGTGCTCGGCGAGATCCAGCGCGAGCACCCGGAGACGATCTTCCTGGCCGAGGCGTTCACGCGGCCGAAGGTGATGCGCCACCTGGCCAAGGCGGGCTTCTCGCAGTCCTACACCTACTTCACCTGGCGGAACACCGCGGCCGAGCTGACCGAGTACCTCACCGAGCTGACGCAGACCGACGTGCGCGAGTACCTGCGGCCGAACCTCTTCGCCAACACGCCGGACATCCTGCACGAGTACCTGCAGCACGGCGGCCGGCCGGCGTTCGAGATCGCGGCTCGTCCTGGCGGCGACGCTCGGCGCGTCGCTACGGCATCTACAGCGGCTTCGAGCTGTCCGAGAACGTGCCGGTCAAGCCGGGCAGCGAGGAGTACCTCGACTCGGAGAAGTACCAGGTCCGGGTCGCGCAACTTCGACCAGCCGGGCAACCTCGCCGAGCTGATCGCGCAGGTCAACGCCATCCGCCGCGAGCACCCGGCGCTGCAGCGCGACTGGGGCCTGCGCGTTCCACCCGACCGACAACCCCGAACTGCTCTGCTACAGCAAGCGGTCGGACGACGGCTGCGGACCTGATGTCTGATGGTCGTCAACGTCGATCCCGTTCCACATGCAGCACGGCTTCGTCGACGCTGCCGCTCGTCGGCTGGGGCCTCGGCGCCGAACGGCACCGTCTGCAGGTGCACGACCTGCTGTCGGACGAGCGCTACTACTGGCGCGGCGGCGCGCAACTACGTCCGCCTCGACCCCGGCGCGCGCGTGGCGCACATCCTGCTTGTGCAGCTGGACGAGCCGCTCGCCGCCCGGAGCCGCCGGCAGCCGGAGCGACTGCAGGCTCCACGCATGGCCGATACGCCCGATCCCGCTCTGGTACAAGGACGCCGTCATCTACCAGGCGCACGTCCGCGCCTTCTTCGACAGCAACGAACGACGGCGTCGGCGACTTCGCGGGCCTGACCCAGAAGCTCGACTACCTCGCAGAGCCTCGGCGTCAACTGCCTCTGGCTGCTGCCCTTCTACCCGTCGCCGCTGCGAGGACGACGGCTACGACATCGCGGACTACGAGAACATCCACCCGAGCTACGGCACGCTCGACGGACTTCGACCGCTTCATCGACGAGGCGCACCGCCGCGCAGCTCCGCGTCATCACCGAGCTGGTCATCAACCACACCTCGGACCAGCACCCGTGGTTCCAGGCGCGCGCGGCGCGCCCCGGCCGGCTCGCCGGAGCGCGACTTCTACGTCTGGAGCGACACCAACCAGAAGTACCAGGGCGTCCGGATCATCTTCACCGACACCGAGAAGTCGAACTGGACGCTGGGACGACACCGCCAAGGCCGTACTACTGGCACCGGTTCTTCCACCACCAGCCGGACCTGAACTTCGACAACCCGGCGGTGCTCGAGGCGGTGATCAAGGTGATGCGGTTCTGGCTCGATCGCGGCGTCGACGGCCTGCGGCTCGACGCCATTCCCTACCTGATCGAGCGCGAAGGCACGATCTGCGAGAACCTCGACGAGACGCACGACGATCCTCAAGCAGATCCGCGCGCGCGCTCGACGCGCGCGTATCCCGACCGCATGCTGCTCGCCGAGGCGAACCAGTGGCCGGCCGACGTGCGCGCCGTACTTCGGCGACGGCGACGAATGCCACATGGCGTTCCACTTCCCGCTCATGCCGCGCATGTTCATGGCGCGTGCGGCAGGAGGATCGCCACCCGATCGTCGAGATCCTGCGGCAGACGCCGGACATTCCCGAGAACTGCCAGTGGGCGATGTTCCTCCGCAACCACGACGAGCTGACGCTCGAGATGGTCACCGACGAGGAGCGCGACTACATGTACCAGGCCTACGCGGCCGATCCGCAGATGCGGATCAACGTCGGCATCCGCCGCCGCCTGGCGCCGCTGCTCGAGAACAGCCGCCGCCGCATCGAGCTGCTGCAACGGCCTGCTGTTCTCGATGCCCGGCACGCCGGTCATCTACTACGGCGACGAGATCGGCATGGGCGACAACATCTACCTCGGCGACCGCAACGGCGTGCGCACGCCGATGCAGTGGACCGGCGATCGCAACGCCGGCTTCTCGCGCGCCGATCCGGCGCGGCTCTACGCGCCGCCGATCATGGATCCGGTCTACGGCTACCAGGCGATCAACGTCGAGGCGCAGGAGCGCTCGCCGTTCTCGCTGCTCAACTGGATGAGGCGGATGATCGGGCTGCGCAAGCAGTTCACGGTCTTCGGCCGCGGCACGATCGAGTTCCTGCCGCCGCAGAACCGCAAGGTGCTGACCTACGTCCGGCAGCTCGAGCGAGGAGACGATCCTCTGCGTCGCCAACCTGTCGCGCACCGTGCAGCCGGTGGAGCTCGACCTGGCGCGGTTCAAGGGCATGATCCCGGTCGAGATGCTCGGCCTGACCGAGTTCCCGCGCATCGGCGAGCTGCCCTACTTCCTGACCCTCGGGCCGTACGCGCTTCTACTGGTTCCGGCTGCAGGAGGCCGCCGCCGGCCGTCACCGCCCGCGTCGCGCCGGAGCCGGCGGCCGAGATCGCGCAGGCGCCCGGCGCTCCTCGTCGGCGCGGCGCTGGGAGACGCTGCTCGACGGCAACGTCCGCACGCTCGATCGAGCGGGAGCGGCTGCTGCCGTTCCTGCAGCGGCAGCGCTGGTTCGGCGGCAAGGCGCGCGCCGCCCGCGCCGGCGCGCTTCGTCGACTGGGGCGTGCTGCGGCGCGGCCCGCAGCCGCTCTTCCTGACGATCGTCGAAGTCGAATTACGAGCGACGGCGGCCGCGACGCAGTACTTCCTGCCGCTGACGGTCTGCGCCTCGCGCCGACGCCAAGGGGCTCGAGGAGCGCGCGCCGCACGCGGTGCTGGCGACGCGTCACCGGCGCCCGCAAGGGCGTCCTCTTCGACGCCTGGCTCGACGACCGCTTCGCCCGGACCCTGCTCGACGCGATCGACCGGCAGGAGCAGACCAAGACGAGGCGCGGCACGATGCGCGCCGTCGCAGACCGCCGCCTTCGCCGACGCTGCGCGGCGCCGACGACGAGCCGCTGCGGGTCCGCCGGCCGTCGGCCGAGCAGAGCAACACCTCGATCATCTACGGCGATCGGCTGATCCTGAAGCTGTTCCGGCGGCATCGCAGCCGGGCATCAATCCCGACTACGAGATCGGCCGTCAGCTCACCGAGAAGGTCGGGCTTCACGCGCGTGCCGGCGGTCGCCGGGGCGTTCGAATACGAGCCGCGGTCGCCGAGCCGCGGCAACGCTGGCGATGGTGCAGCAGCTGGTCGAGAGCCAGGGCGACGGCTGGACCCACGCCACCGACGAGCTCGAGCCGCTTCTACGAGCAGTCGTCGACGGGCTGCAGCCGCCCGTGACCGACAGCCGCCGTGCGCTTCACGGAGCTGGTCGACGGCCCGCGAGCCCCGGCGCGGTCGCAGAAGTGCATGAGGCCGTCCATCGCCAGCTCCGAACAAGCTCGGGCGGCGGACGGCGGAGATGCACCTGGCGCTGGCGTCCGACGCCAGCGACGCCGGCGTTCGCGCCGGAGCCGTTCACGAAGGACGACCTCGCGGCGCTCAGCTCCGAGGCGGCGGCGCTGGCGCAGCGCGCATGCCAGGCGCTCGAAGCCGGCTGCAGCAGGCGCGAGGACAGCCGGACGCGCCGCCGGCGGCCGCGGATGTCGCCGATCAGCGCCCGGCGCGCTGGCTGCGGCTCGACGCGACTCGCTGATCGAGCGGATCCGGTCCGCGCCGGCGATTCGAGTTCGTCCGCCTCGAAGATCCGCGTCCACGGCGACTACCACCTCGGCCAGGTGCTGTGGGCCGAGGGGGACTTCTACCTGCTCGACTTCGAGGGAGAGCCGGCCCGGCCGATCGCACAGCGCCGCCAGAAGCAGTCGCCGCTCAAGGATGTCGCCGGCATGCTGCGCTCGTTCAGCTACGCCGCCTATGCCGGGCTGTTCGCGCACGCCGCCGGCCAGACCGGCGGAGTTCGCGCGGCTCGAGCCGTGGGCGCGACATCTGGCAGACCTGGTCCTCGGCGGCCTTCCTGCGCGGCTATTTCGAGACCGCCGGCGACGCGCTCTTCCTGCCGGCCGACCGCTGCGCAGCGCGATGCGCTGCTGCGGCTGTTCATGCTCGACAAGGCGCTGTACGAGCTCAATTACGAGCTGAACAACCGGCCGGACTGGGTGCGGATCCCGCTCTGGGGTATCTTCGACCTGCTGGGAGACACGGGACACCGGTGAGGCGGCCCCGCTGAGCTCATCTCACGAGGTGCCGACTTTCGGCGCCATTCCGGCCGATGGTGGAGTGCGGTTCCTCGCCCCGTCCGAGGGCTCACTCACACTCGTCATCCATGATGGGCCGGCCGCCGGCCGCTATAACCGCGACGCCGCGGCCACGGGCGTCTTCGACCTGTTCGTCGCCGGAGCTGCCGCGGGCAACCGCTACAGCTATCTGGTCGACGGCGCGGAACGGCCCGACCCGGCATCCAGATTCCAGCCCGACGGGGTCCACGGTCCGTCGCAGATCATCGACCCGTTCGCCTTCACATGGAGTGACGCGGCCTGGCCGGGGCGGCAGGCGCGCGACGTCGTCATCTACGAACTGCACATCGGCACCTTCACGGCGGAAGGGACCTTCGCGGCGGCCGCGGCGAAGCTCGAGGCGCTTCGCGATCAGGGCGTGACGGCCATCGAGCTGATGCCGGTTGCCGACTTCCCTGGAGATCGCAACTGGGGATACGACGGCGTGTCGTTGTACGCGCCGGCACGGGCCTATGGACATCCGGACGACTTCCGCCGTCTGGTCGATCGCGCTCACGCGCTGGGGCTCGCCGTCATGCTCGACGTCGTCTACAACCACCTCGGCCCCGAAGGCAACTACCTGTCGGCGTTCTACCCCGAGTACTTCACCGACCGCCACCACACGCCGTGGGGCCGGGCGCTGAATCTCGACGGGCCGGGCGCCGCGCTCGTCCGCCGGTTCGTCGTCGACAACGCGCGCCACTGGGTCGCCGAATACCATCTCGACGGCCTGCGCCTCGACGCGACGCACGCGCTCGTCGAGGAAGACGCCGGGTCGATACTGCGAGAGATCGCCGCGGCGGCGCGGCACGCCGCCCCGCATCCCGTGCTCATTCACGCCGAGGACCACCGCAATCTGTCGGACATGATCGCCGACCCGGCGCAGGGCGGGTGGGGCCTCGACGGGGTCTGGGCCGACGACTTCCATCACGTCATGCGGCGGCTGCTGGCGCACGACGAGCACGGCTACTACGCCGACTTCGCCGGCACGACCGACGAGCTGGCGCGGACGATCCGCCAGGGCTGGCTCTATACCGGGCAGGTCTCGCCGCACCAGGGTTCGCCGCGCGGCTCCGATCCCTCGCGGGTGCCGATGTCCCGCTTCGTGGTCTGCCTCCAGAACCACGACCAGATCGGCAACCGGGCGATGGGCGACCGCCTCCACCACGAAATCTCTCCGGAGGCGTGGCGCGCCGCCTCGGTCGTGCTGTTGACGGTGCCGATGACGCCGCTGATCTTCATGGGGCAGGAGTGGGCGGCGGGGACGCCGTTCCAGTACTTCACCGACCTCGAGCCGGAGCTCGGCCGGCTCGTGACCGCGGGCCGGCGGCGGGAGTTCGCCGCCTTTCCGGAGTTCGCCGACGAAAATCAGCGCGGCGCGATTCCCGATCCGCAGCTCGCGGCGACCCACGCCGCCAGCCGGCTGCGCTGGGACGAGCGCAGCGAGCCGGGGCACGCCGGAACCGCGGCCCTCTACCGCCGCCTGCTGGCGCTGCGGCTCGCGCATCGCGCGCTCGGTGCCAGCGACCAGACCGCCGGCGACGCCGAGGCCCCGGACGCCGGCTCCATCGTCATGCGGCGGGCCGACGGCGGCGAGGTGTTCTGGATCGTGGCGCGGCTGGCCGGGGCCGGCGGGGTCGACCTCGCGCCGCTCGCCGAGGCCCGCGGCGACACCGGCGGCGAATGGACGCTGCTGCTGTCGACGGAAGACCCATCATTCGCGGACGACTCGACCCCGCCGGCCGTCGATCGGCAGGGCGGCGCGCCGCACATCCGCTTCGAACGGCCCGGCGCCGTCATTTTTCGCCGCTAGCCGCGTTCCCGGCCCCAGACAGTTGGTTCCATGAGCATGCCCGAAGAGTACACCGGCGATCGTCCGCGCTACGTCCCGTGCAGCACCTACCGCCTCCAGGTCTACGGCAAATTCCCGCTGCCGGAGGCCACCGCGATCGTTCCCTATCTGGTGCGGCTCGGCGCCGGCGCCTGCTACACGTCGTCCGTATTTCACGGCGGCCCCCGGCAGCACGCACGGCTACGACGTCGCCAACCACAACGAGATCAGCCCGGAGGTCGGCGGCGCCGAGGCGCATGCTGCCTTCTGCGCGGCGCTCGCCAGCCACGGCATGGGCCACATCGTCGATTTCGTGCCGAACCACATGGGCATCGGCAGCAGCAACGCGCGCTGGAACGACCTGCTCGAGAACGGCCCGAGCTCGCCCGCGGCGGCGTTCTTCGACGTCGACTGGACGCCGATCAAGGCCGAGCTCCACGCCAAGCTGCTGCTGCCGATTCTGGGCGACCAGTACGGCAACGTGCTGGAGCGCGGCGAGCTGCAGCTGGCCTTCGCGAACGGCGGGCTGGTCCTGCAGTATTTCGACCAGGTCGTGCCGATCAACCCGCGCCAGACGCCCCGGGTCTACCTGACCGCCGTCGCCGCGGCGGCGGAAGCGCTCGCGGCCGACAACCCGGCCCTGCTCGAATTCCAGAGCATCGTCGCGTCGCTGCAGAACCTGCCGGCCTACACCGAGAGCGAGCCGCGGCGCGTCGCCGAGCGCCAGCGGGAGAAGGAGATCGCCCGCGCCCGTCTCCAGCGGGTCTACAGCGCCGAGCCGGCGATCCGCGCGGCCATCGACGCCAGCGTGGCCCGGTTCAACGGCACCCCGGGCAACGCCGCCAGCTTCGATGAGCTGCACGAGCTGCTCGAGGGGCAACCCTACCGGCTGGCCTACTGGCGCACCGCCTCACACGAAATCAACTATCGCCGGTTCTTCGACATCAACACCCTGGCGGGGCTGCGCGTCGAGAACCCCGAAGTGTTCGACGCGACCCACCAGCTGCTCGCCAGCGCTGATCGGCGACGGCAAAGTGCAGGCGGTGCGGATCGATCATCCCGACGGCCTGTTCGATCCGGCCGCGATACTTCGAGGCGGCTGCAGGAGCTCGCCGCGACGGCGTGGAACCTGCCGCCGCCGGCGAACGGGCCCGACACGCCGCCGTTCCGGCCGCTCTACGTCGTCGCCGAGAAGATCCTTTCCGGGAGCGAGCGGCTGCCGGAACGATGGGCCGTCCACGGCACCACCGGCTACAACTACCTCAACGACCTCAACGGCCTGTTCGTGAACGCGGACCTCGCGAAGCGGACGCGCCGCATCTACGCCAAGCTGACCGGCCGTGACGAGCCGTTCGACGACGTGCTGTATGCGGCCAAGCGGCTGATCGTCTCGACCGCGATGGCGAGCGAGCTGAATGTGCTGGCGCAGATGCTCGACCGGATTGCCGAGAACAACCGGCGGTCGCGGGACTTCACGCTCGACTCGCTTCGTGAGGCGATCACCGAGTTCGTCGCCTGCTTTCCCGTCTACCGCACCTACGTCGACGAGCGCGGCTGGCGGATGGAGGACCGCGCCGTGGTGGCGCGGGCGATCGTCAGGGCGCAGCAGCGCAATCCGGCGATGGAATCGTCGATCTTCGACGTTCTTCCGCGAGGTCGTGCTGCCGCGCGATCCGAACGACGAGGCGGCGCCCGGCGGACGCGAGCGGCGCGGCGGGTATCCCCCGGGCAGCGAGCGCGAGGCCCAGGAGCGGCTGCGCTTCGCCATGAAACTCCAGCAGTACACCGGCCCGGTGCAGGCCAAGGGGCTCGAGGACACCACCTTCTACCGCTACAACGCGCTGCTGTCACTCAACGAAGTCGGCGGCGACCCGTCGCGGTTCGGGCGATCGGCGGAAGACTTTCATGCCGCCAACGTCCACCGCAGCCGGCACTGGCCGTTCGAGATGCTCGCGACCGCGACCCACGACACCAAAGTCGGCGAGGACGTCCGCGCCCGGATCAACGTGCTGTCCGAGATGCCGGACGAATGGGGGCGCGAGGTCGGCCGCTGGATGCGGATCAGCCGGGCCCATCGCCGGCTCGTCGAGCAGGAGCCGGCGCCTGACCGGAACGACGAATACCGGTTCTATCAGGCCCTGGTCGGCGTCTGGCCGGTGGACGCCAGCGAGGCGTCACCGGAGCTCGTCGACCGCCTCGCCGAGTACATGCTCAAGGCCGCGCGCGAGGCCAAAGTGCATACCAGCTGGCTGACGACGAACCAGGCCTACGAGGAGGCCATCGACCACTTCGTCAGGCACGCGCTGTCCGGCCAGGCCGGGGCGCGGCTGATGGCCGCGTTCCTGCCGTTCCAGTCGCGGGTGGCGCTCATCGGCATGGTCAACTCTCTCGCGCAGGTCACCCTGAAGCTCGGCTCCCCCGGCGTGCCGGACTTCTATCAGGGGACCGAGTTGTGGGACCTGAGCCTGGTCGATCCCGACAACCGGCGTCCGGTGGACTTCGCGGCGCGGATGCGCCTGCTGGACGATGTCGATCGGACGCTTGCGCTCGAGCCGGCGGCCCGGGCTGACACGGTCCGCAGCTGGCTGGAGACCTGGCGGGATGGCCGGATCAAGCTGCTGGTGACGGCCGCCGGCCTGCGGCTGCGCCGGGACCTGCCGCACGTGTTCTGCGGCGGCGCCTACTGGCCGCTCGTCACCGAGGTGTCCGTCCCGGGCGATGCGGTCGCGTTCGCCCGGGCCGCGCGGGCAGACGATGGCAGCCTCGAGGCGGTGATTTTCGCGGTGCCCCGGCTGAGCAGCGCGCTGACGAGCGGCGGCACCGTCCCGCCGGTGGGCGGCTGCTGGAAGACCTCGCGCATCATGGTGCCGGCCGATCTCGCCGGCTACACCTTCCGGCACGAGCTGACCGGGGCGGAGATCCGCCCCGCCCGCGCCGGCGAGGACAGCTGGATCTTCCTCGGCGAGGCGTTCGAGACGGCTCCGGTCGCCATCCTCCGGGCGGTGCGGCCCGAGTCCGGGCCGGCGCGCCAGCCAGCGGTCTAAAACGACAGCTTCAGCGCGAACTGGAAGTTCCGCTGCGGGTCGTCGTTGGAATACGCCGTCGAGTTGATCCGGCCGGCGTTCGTATTGTTGTTGCCGGGCACGCCGACTTCCGAATCGGGGTTGCCGAGATTGACGTTGTTGAAGAGGTTCACCGACTCGGCGCGGATTTCGAGCACCCGGGAGCCGTGCAGCCGGATGTGTTTGAAGATCGACGCGTCGGTCCGCCAGTAGCCGGGGCCGCGCAGCGAGTTGGCCTTGAGGTTGCCGAAGGTGCCGCGCGCCGGACGCGAGAACGCGCTGTTGGCGGCGCCGATCGGGGCGGCGTTGAACCATTGCGCCTGCGTCTGCGGACCGTCGGGATCGCCGACCAGGTTCGGCCGGTTGTCGCCGCCCGTATCGCGGTCGGCGCCCGCGTCCCGGTAGGTGACGCTGAACGGCAGTCCGCTCTGGATGATCGTATTGGTGTTGAACTGCCAGCCGCCGATGATCGGCATCGGCGAGCGGCGGCACCGACGACAGGTACCGCCGATCGTGCCCGACCGGCAGTTCGGCGATGAGCGACAGCACGAAGTTGTGTTTGCGGTCCCACCCCGCCGGCCCCTTGTTCAGTTCACGGTCGTAGAAGAAATAGTCGCCGCTCGTCCTGCACCTCGTGCTGCAGGGTGTAGTTCACCTTGACGGAGTAGCCGGCGCCGAACTGCTTGTTGAACTTGGCCTGCAGGGAGTCGTACGAGTTCCTGGCGCAGTTGCAGAAGAAATCGATTCCCTGCGTCCAGCCGAACGCCCCGCCCAGTCCCTGGTCGCTGGCGACGCCGCCGGCGAAGAACGGCTTGCGCAGGTTCTGCGGCACGTTGGGATAGCCGACGAGCGTCGGCTGATTGACGTTGATGGCCGGACCGTCGCCGGCAAAGACGTTCCGGCCGCGATTGCCGACGTAGGCCGCCTCGACCGACATGCGTGTCGGTCAGCTGGCGCTGGACGGTGATGTTGAACGCATCCACGGTCGGCGGCCGCTGCTTCTCCGGCAGCGCGCGCGCGAAGACGCCGTCGGGCAGGGGGAAGCGGCCGTTCGACGGCACGGCGGGAAAGACCGGCGCCGGCGGCCCCTGGGCGAGCGTGAAGACGCGGTCGAAGTTCTCCGGGGCGTTGATCTCCTGGACCGACAGCACCGGCAGGTTCTGGGTCACGCTGTGGCCGAACAGCGAGCCGAAGACGCCCAGATCGTAGCTGCGCCCGAACCCGCCGCGCAGCACCGTCTTTGGTGTCGAGTTGATAGGTGGCGCCGAGCCGGGGCGCCCAGTTGAGGCGGTTCTTGATGTCGCCGTTCAAGCCGATGCCGCCGACGCCGGCCACCCGGATCTCTCCCGTCGCCAGATCGAGGAAGCCGCCGTTGCCGGCTCCATTCACCGTCTGCGGGTTGATGATGTCGAGCCGCAGGCCGTAGTTGAAGGTGACCTTCTGATGGACGCGCCACGTG
Source organism: uncultured Acidobacteriota bacterium (assembly GCA_963750475.1). Classification (GTDB taxonomy): domain Bacteria; phylum Acidobacteriota; class Vicinamibacteria; order Vicinamibacterales; family 2-12-FULL-66-21; genus JALZOC01. The sequence goes on along the minus strand of CAVVQQ010000002.1, from coordinate 1,145,981 downwards.
TCCTGCGCGTAGTACGACGTGCCGCCACTGCTGCTCGCGCGCGTCGGTGTTCGGGCTGACGTAGCGCCGCAGTTTCGTGACGTCGCCGAGCAGGAAGGTCGCCAGGCCCAGGCCGCCGCCCCTGGGCGCCGCGCGTCCGGTCGCCTGAAAAGCTCAGCTCCCCGGAACGGTGCGCGTCGCTCGGCACGCGCAGGTTGTTGGCGCGGCGGACGTCGAGCCCGGCCTTGAAGTTGTGCGCCGCCCACCATCTTGGTCAGGTTGCCGACCAGCTGCCACTGGTTCTCGTCCTGATCGAGCGGACAATTGCAGCGGTTCACGCCCAGGCCCGAGCCGAAGTTGAATCCGCGATCGCCCGTCGACGAAGCCGGCCGGCAGCCCGGAGCTGAAGGTCTTGTCGACGTTGAGCCCGGGAATGCCCGCGTCCGCGGCGGGCGTGGTCCCGAAGTCGAACGGCAGGACGTTGACCTTGTAGCTGGAACCAGCCGAAGCGGAAGTCCGCCAGCAGCGACGTCGACAGCGGCGTAGTCCACGCCGTAGGCGAGGCTCTGGTTCTTGACGTCGGAGACGCCGCCGAGGCTGACCAGTTCCTGGCCGCCGCCGGTGCCGAACGACGTCGGCCCATCGCGGAAGAACTTGCCGACGGCTGTAGCGGGCGAAGATGTTGGCGCCGTCGCGAAGCCGTCCGTCGATTCGGACGTTGAACGAATTCTCCGTTGAACGTCTCCGAATCCGAGGCGACGTAATTGTCGCGCGTGCCGCCGTCGCGGCCGGGGGCGTTGGGCAGCGGGATCAGCTTCAGGAGTGCCTGCGCCTGCGGCGACAGTCGCGCCGGACGGAATGACGTTGCCGGCGAACTGCTGCCGCACATCGGGCGTCCCGGTCGCCGGGTCGAAGATGTTGACGCCGTAGGCGCTCAGATCCCCGGACCGCGCCGCCGCGGTCGGCACGGTCAGCAGCCGCGATCCGCCGTCGGTGCTGCGCTTGCCCTGGTAGTCGCCGAAGAAGAACAGCCGGCTGAGGACGATCGGGCCGCCGATCGAGCCGCCGAACTGGTTCTTCTTCGTCTCGGGCAGGAACTTTCCGGTCAGCGCATTTTTCTGGAACTGCGTGAACGGGTTGCGCGACTGGAACCGGTCGTCTCTGATAGAACTCGAAGCAGGCTGCCGAAGAACGCGTTGCGGCCCGACTTGGTCTGCACCGAGACGACGCCCGCTGACCGCCTGGCCGAATTCGGCGTCGTAGTTCTGCGACGTGATCTTCGGCTTCGCCGATCGACTCGAGGGTCGGATTGATGACGATGATGCCGAGGATTGGGTCGCGGTTCTCGGTGCCGTCGAGCTGGTAGCCGGTGCCGCTGAAATGCTGCCCGTTGACCATCGTCTGGGTCGAGCCCTGCGGATTCTCGCTCGCCGCATGCTGCCACTGCAGCTGCTGGGTGCCGGGCGTCAGCAGAATGAACTTGGTGAAGTTCCGGTCGAGCGCCGGCAAGTCGGTCATCTGCTCGGGCGTCGAAGGGGTCGCGACATCGGCGCGGTCGGTCTTGAGCAGCGGCGCGCCGCCGGTCACCTCGACCTGTTCGCTCAACTGCCCCAGCTCCAATTTGAAATCGACCGGCGTCTGCGTGTCGACGCTGACACTGACCCTGGGCAGCACGGCGGTCTTGAATCCGGCCAGCTCCGCTTTGACTTCGTAGCTGCCGGGCAGCAACCGATCCTTCAGATAGAAGCCCGACTCGTTCGAGACCACGGTATCGACCGTCTTGCGCTCGAGACTGGTGACCGTGATGGTGGCACCCGGTACTGTCGCGCCGGAGGTGTCCCGGACGACGCCGCTGATCGAGCCGGACACGGCCTGTGCGGCAGCGCTCGACATCGGGAACAGGAAAAGTGCGAGGAGCAAACCGCCGAGGGGGGGGACGACATCCCGCGATCGCGGGATCGTCACAGTGGACGTCGAAGCCATGGGCAAGCCTCCCGATTCATCCGGGTGGTCTGGCAGCGGGGACGCTACGCCTCGCTGCGTGCGGCGCGGGGTGGCGCCCGCAACGCGCGCATCCTAGCATGGAAACCAATCGGCCAATCGACGGGACGCGCGCCCGTGGCAGCACGGCTTCGGACAGCTCGACCATTCGATCGCCGGTCACCGGCCGGGCTGGTCCTGCAGGCGTTCCGCGGCGGCGAATTCCCGCTGCGCCTCGGTCGTCCTGCCGGTCTGCTGATAGAGCTGCCCGAGGAGGTAGTGTGCCGATCGATTGTTGGGATCGTACTGGACGGCGCGGGTCAGCATGCCTTCGGCGGTCGCGGGCTGCCCCTTTCTCAGGTAGGCGCGGCCGAGAAGGATGTACGGACCGCTGTAGAACGGATTGAGCCAGATCGACTTCTGCAGGGCGGCGATCGCCTCGTCCCATTTGCCCTGCCGCACGCGCGCGTCGCCGAGCTGGTAGAAGGCCATCGCGTTGGCCGGGTTGACGGCAATCTCGCGCTCGGTCAGGGCAATGCCTTCGTCGAGGCGCCCCCGGAAGATGGCGATCTGTCCGAGCAGCAGGTGGGCGACGGGGAGAGCGGGATTCTTTTCAATCGCGCGTTTCAGTTCGATCTCGGCGGCCGGCTCGAACTCGAGCCGGATCATCATCTGCGCCGTGACCAGGTGGGCGGCAGCCGAGTCGGCGGCGACGCCGAACGCCGCGGCGAAGATCCCCCGGGCACGATCGGGCTGACGGGTCTGGACGTACGCCTGCCCGAGAACGTAGCCGAGCTCCGCATTGGACACCGCCCATTTCCGCGTCTCCTCCAGCAGCGGGACCGCCTCCGCATAACGGCCGGTGAGAAAGCTGCTGAGCCCGAGCACCTGCACCGCCTCGCGCCGCTCGACCGAATCAGGCGGGAGCGTCGCGGCGATCGGCGCGAGATGTTCGATCGCCCGGGCATAGTCGTCTGCATGGTAGTAGGCGACGCCGAGCAGTTGCGCCACCTCGGGACGGGTCCGATCGGGCAGCGCTTCCAGCTTCTGAATCGCGAGCGCTGGTTTGTCCTCGTTGATCAACCGCCTGGCTTCGGCGAGGACGGCGACCGGCGACGCGGCGGGGGACACCGCCGCCGGATCCTGTGCCGCCGCAGCCGCCGGGGCCAGCAACAGGATTAGTGCCGCCACCGACAGCCTGCTCGACGCGATCATTGGCGCCCCGCCGCCGGCGCGGTGCCCTCGGTCAAGGTGGTGATGCGATCGACCGGCACGTCCGTCCACTGCTCGGTTCGCCCGCTCGGCCACCGGACGGCGACCCGATCGATGCGCGCCGCCGCGCCGAGGCCGAAGTGGACCCGCAGATCGTTCTGCGAGTAGTAGCTGCCGCCGCCGCGAACCTCCTGGACCTGGACTCCGCCAGGGGCCTCCAGCGTGACCCGCGCCCCGATCGCGCTCCGGTTGGAGGTCGTGCCGACAAGCCGCAGCGAGATCCAGTGCGCCGCCGATTTGAGATCGAGCCTGAAGAAATCCGGCGGCGCGTTCATGTTGCTGACGACGACGTCGATGTCGCCGTCGTTGTCGAAGTCGGCGAAGGCGGCGCCGCGTCCGGCGGCGGGGGTGGTGACCGGCGGTCCCAGCCTGGCGCTGATGTCCTCGAACCGGCCGTTGCCGAGGTTCCGGTAGACCACCTTGCGCTGCCGGTAGGCCCCTTCCGACTTGAGGCGCTCGACTTCCGGATAGACGTGGCCGTTGACCAGAAAGAGATCGAGCCAGCCATCGTTGTCGAGATCGACGAAGCCGACGCCCCAGCCCAGCCACCGGGTGTTGAGGCCGATTCCGGCCATGAACGTGCGGTCTTCGCAAAGCCCTTTCCCGTCGTTGGCGTAGAGCGTGGACGTGTCGCCGGCGAAGTTGGTCTTGAACAGATCGATGGTGCCGTTGCGATCGTAGTCGCCGGCCGCGACGCCCATCCCGGCCTGCGGCTTGCCGTCCTGGCTGTAGGCGCAGCCGGCCGGGACGCCGACGTCGCGTGAACGTGCCGTCGTGGTTGTTGAGGTACAGCGCGCTCGGGCTCGAGTCGTTGGCGACATACACGTCGACCCAGCCGTCGTTGTCGAAATCGAGCGTGCTGACGCCAAGTCCGTAGGTCCCGGCGGCGCGCGTGATCCCTGACCGCTCGGAGACATCCTCGAACCTGCCGCCGCCGAGGTTGTGATACAGCACGTTCTTTCCCCCCGGCAGTCCGGGCGGGCCGCAGGCCACGGGCAGCCCCTTGTAGCGGCAGAGCCCGGACTCAGGCACCGGCGCCGTCGCCAGGTCGAAGTCGATGTAATTGGCGGCGAAGAGATCGAGCCGGCCGTCGCGGTCGAAATCCAGGAACGCACACCCCGTCCCCCAGCGCGCTTTGGCGCTCTGCAGGCCGGCGCCCAGCGTCACGTCCACGAACGTCCCGTCGCCGCGGTTGCGGTACAGGCGGTTCTGGCCCCAGTAGGTGACGAACAGATCCTCGTGGCCGTCGTTGTCGTAGTCGCCGGCGCATGCCGCCTGGCCCCAGCCGCTCTGGACCAGACCCGCGGCGGCGGTCACATCCCGGAACGTGCCGTCGTGCTGGTTGCGGTACAGGTGACTCGTCGGCTCCTTGCCGCGCGGAAACCCCTGCAGCGTCGTCCCGTTCACCACGAACACGTCCATCCAGCCGTCGCCGTCATAGTCGAGGGCGGCAACGCCAGTACCCGGTCGTCTCGAGGAGGTACTTGTTCGTTTCGGTGCCTCCAAAAACGACGACATCGGTCAGTCCGGCCTCGGGGGCGACGCTGGCGAACTTGAAATCCAGCTCGGGCGCGGCGCCGCGGACCGCGGCGAGCGCCAGGACGCACACCGCCAGCGCCGCTGCCGCGCCGACGCCGCCGAAGCGCACGGGCGTCCCGGTCATCGGCCTGCAGGGCCCGGAGCGATCGGCGCCGATAAGCGGCGCGCCGCGGCGAAATGGATCTGCGCCTCGGCTTTCGCGCCGCGGCGCTGCAAGGCCAGCGCGAGCTGGTAGTGCGCCTGCGGATTGTCCGGGGCGAGCCGGAGCGCCTCGCGAAATTGCGCGACGGCGCCGGACTCATCTCCCGCGCGCAGCTTCTCCCGGCCGACGCTGACCGCGAAGGTGGAGGCCTGCGCGGCGGCCGTTCTGCGATTGAGACGTTCGGCTTCTGCCATCTCGGGCGCCGCCCCCTGCGGATCGCCCGCCTGCAGGAGCGCCTGGCCAAGGCTCATATGCATTTCGGCGGAAGCGGGTTCGTGGCTGATCGCGAGGCGGAAGCGCGCCATCGCTTCCTGCAGCCGTCCCTGCTGTTTGAGCACCGTGCCGGCCATGTAGTGCGCCTGCGCGTAGTCGGGCTTTCGCGCCACCGCTTCGTCGAACTGCTGGAGCGCCTCCGGGGCGCGCCCCGTCTGCCAGAGCACGACGCCGAGCGTGAACGGGGCCTCGGGCAGCAACCGATCGAGCTCCGCCGCCTTCCGCAGATAGGTCTCGGCCTCGGCGAATTCGTCCATCTGCTTGAGGGCCAGACCGAGGTTGTAGGCCGCTTCGGCATTGCCGCGATCGCGCTCGAGCAGGTCGCGGTAAACGGCGACCGCCGCCGCGAGGCTGCCCTGCTGCATCAGCGTCGTCCCCAGATTCACCCGGGCCGGTGTGTAGTCGGGATGATCGCGGATGACAGCCTCAAGCATCGACGCCGCTTCGGGGCCGCGGCCCTGCTGCGAGAGCGCGAGCGCCAGACTGTTGCGCGTGTCGGCGGCGGACGGATCGAGACGAACCGCAGCCTCGAGATGCGCCACCGCCCCGTCCAGGTCGCCCTGTGCCTGGAGCGCCATGCCGAGCCGCGCCTGGGCAAGTGTCAGCCGGGGATTCAGCCGGACCGCCTCGCGCAGGTGCGCCGTGGCGGCTGGACGGTCACCGCGCGCCTCGAGCGTCAGCCCGAGGTAATACTGCGCCTCGGCATGCCGCGGCCTGAGGCGCACCGCCGCTTGCAGCGGGGCCAGCGCCCCGGCCGCATCCTTGGTCCACCACCTGGTCGCGCCAAGGTGATACTGGGCATCGAACAGCGTCGGCGACAGCCGGACGGCTTCGGCGAACTCCTCGAGCGCTGCCGTCGTCTGCCCCAGCCGTCCGAGCACGAAGCCGTGATGATCGTGCGCCTCCGCCATGGCCGGGCGATAGCGAATCGCCGCCGCGTACGACGCCGCTGCTGCCGCCAGATCGCCGCCGCGTTCGCGGACGATGCCGAGCAGGTAGTGCGCGTCGGGCGACTCCGGGTCTCTTGCGAGGGCGATTTCGAGAGTGGTACGCGCGCGGGGGAGGTCGTTGGCGTCGAGGAAGGCCCGGCCGGCGCGCAGGGCAGCGCTGAGTGGGCCGGGGCGGGGCGTGTCCGGCCGCGGGGCGGACTGCGCCGCGGGGGCCGCCGCCGAGCACAGCAGCAGCGATGCCATGCCCCACACACGCCAGTCGCCTGCGTGACGCATGGCGGCATTGTAGCGCACGGTCTGCCGCGCCGCCGTGCGGCCGGGTTCCCCTTCGTCAGATGCGGACCAGGCGATCGGTCGGGCGGGGGCCCTTGCGGCTGGCTACTTCTGACCCTCGTAGACCGAATCGAGGAACAGGTAGCGGTCGCGGTGCGCTTCGCGCTCGGCGCGTGACTCGACGTCGATGCGCATCACCGGGACGTTGTCGGTGCGGTTGGCGGCCGGCCATTCGGGAAGCCCCGGACCGTTGGGGCTGCCGGTCTTCACGAAGCTGGCGAAGAAGGCCTGCATGACCTCCGACACTTTGTAGTCCTCGGCGCTCCACGCGTAGACCTTGTTCGTCGAGAGGTTACCCATGGCGTATTCGATCTCGGCGGAATGCACCGCCCCGTGCGCCGGGGCGGGCCGGACGGCGGGGGCGTCGCCGCCGCGGACCACGCCGCCGGCGAGCCCGGGCACCGCATTGCCCATGGCCGGCACCATCGCCGGGCGGGGGCGGGCATACAGGTAACGATAGACGGGCTGTCCGCCGGTCCGGCCGTGGAGGTCGGCCCACTTCCACGTGCTGTAGGCGATGAACCGATCGCTGGCGAGATCGGTGGCGGCCTGGCGCACTTCGTCCGCGGTCGCGCCTCCGTAGACCTTCAGCGCGGCGCCGGTGCGGTCGCCGTAGATGCCGCGGAGCGCTGTTTCCAGCGCGGCGGGGGTGGCTTCGCCGCTGCCGAGGATGGCGCGCGCGCCCCCCTCTTCGGTATTCCAGCCGACGAGCAGCGGCACGTGCGCCTGTTCGCCGGCGGCAAAGATTTCGACCGGCGCCCTGGGGAGGAAATAGCCGTCGATTGTCGCCGGGAAGTGTCCGACCGGCAGCTTCGCGGCCGCCGCCTGGATCCCGGCGGTCGGCATCGACCGGAGCGCAGCGAGGGACGCCGCGCCAAGCCCGGTGGCGAAGGCTGTCCCGACCTGCTCCGCTTTGTCCAGGGCCACCGGCGGCAGCGTCGGCGCGATGAGCGCGCCGCTCTCGCCGATCGCCCCGGCCATCAGCCCCTTCGACAGCGGCGACGCCATCAGGGCGCTGACGGCAATCGAGCCCGCCGACTCCCCGGCAATCGTCACTTTCCGCGGGTCACCGCCGAAGGCAGCGATGTTCGTCCGGACCCACTCGAGGGCCGCGACCATGTCGAGCAGGGCATAGTTGCCGGAGGCGTGCCGGGGCGATTCACGCGTCAGCTCGGGATGCGCGAGAAAGCCGAAGACGCCAAGCCGATAGTTCACGGTCAGCGAGACGATGCCCTGCCTGGCCATGCTCTCGCCGTCGTAGCGCGGCTCGGATCCGTCGCCGGCGACGAAGCCGCCGCCGTAGAAATACACGAGTACCGGCCTGCCTTGGCCGCCGGCACCGGCGCTCGCCGGCGGCGTCCACACATTCAGGTAGAGGCAGTCCTCGCCCATCCCGCTGGAGCGGAAGTTCATGTCTCCGAAGATCGGGGCCTGCTCGCAGCGGGGGCCGAAGGCGGTCGCGGCCCGAACCCCCTTCCACGGCGCCGGCGGCTGCGGCGGCTTCCAGCGCAGCTCCCCGGTCGGCGGCGCGGCGAACGGAATCCCCTTGTAGGCGCGGACGCCGCTGGCTTCGACAGTTCCCTCAATCGTGCCGCTGGCGGTCGAGACACGCTCGGCCGCACAGAGCACCGCCGGAGCGAGGGTCCCGAGCACCGCCGCGGTCATCAGATGTCTGAACATGCGGGTGAGTCTAACGCAACTTACCCGCTTCCCGCTTCCGGCTGCCAGCGTCCAGCTTCCCGCTTCCGGCTTCCCGCTTCGCGCTTCCAGCTGAAGTCGCCAGTCGCCAGTGCCCAGTACCCGATACCCAGTGCCCAGTAGCCAGTCGCCAGTCGCAGTCGGCAGTACCCAGTCTTCAGTAGCCAGCCACCAGTAGCCAGTCCCCAGGCGCCCAGTTGTCAGGCCGCCCTCGGGGTTGCAACGAGCCCGGAACCGGTTGGCCGGTTACTGGTCACGGAAAGTGGAAAGCGGGAAGCGGGAAGCGGGAAGCGGGAAGCGGGCCGCGGTAGCGATTTATCCCCGCCTCGGGCGCGTGGCGGGATCCAGACGCGGCGGGCGCTGGCCGTGGCGGACGGCGCCGGCTACCGGGATGTACGGCAGCTCCTCGCCGGCCGACACCGCCCGCAGCAGCAGGCCGCCGCGGCTCATGTCGCCGCGGCCCACGAAATCGGCCGGGAACAGCAGCCGCTGCCCGAAGATGCCCGACAGCACGTCGACGTACTTCGGCGACGCGATGCTGCCGAGGAGGACGACGTCGCAGTCGCCGAGGTCGGCGGCGAGGGCGCGGGCGCTGCGCTCGAGCGGCCGCCGGTAGTCGGGGTTGTCGGCGTCGACATCGACGGCCGCGAAGGCGCGGATCGCCTCGAGCGTCAGCGGCGTCTCGGCGGCGCGCAGGCCGGCGGTCGGCGTGATCACGAACAGCCCGGCCCCGGACACCGGCGACTCGGGATCGGGCGGAGCGGCGAAGGCGCGCGCGTAGGCGAGCTTGCCGCGGAAGTACAGTCCGCTCAGGAAGCTGAACACCTCTCCCATCGGCGCGCCGCCGGCCGAGCGCAGCCGCACGGCCAGCGGAAAGGCCGCCCGCTCCGACATCACCATCCGGGCGCGCGCGCCGGCGCAGTTGGCCGGGGAGAGCAGGAACACCCGGTGGCGGGCCATCAGATCGCCCAGCGCAGCAGCACCGCGCCGACGGTGAACCCGGCGCCGACCGAGGCCAGCAGGACGAGGTCGCCCTTCTTCAGCCGGCCGTCGCCGACGGCGTCGGCCAGCGCCAGCGGGATCGTCGCCGCGGTCGTGTTGCCGTACTGCTCGAGGTTGATGACCACCTTCTCGGCCGGCAGGCCGAGCCGCTCGGCGGCCGCCTCGATGATGCGGCGGTTCGCCTGGTGCGAGACGAACAGGTCGAGGCTGTCGACGGATCGACGCCGTTGCGCTCGAGCAGCCGCCGGCAGATCTCTTCCGCTCTTGCGCACCGCGAACTTGAACACCGCCTGGCCGTCCTGCTTCACGTAGTGCAGGCGCTGGTCGACGGTCTCGTGCGACGCCGGCAGCAGGCTGCCGCCGGCCGGCATGCACAGCGCCGGGCCGCCGCTGCCGTCGATCTCGTGCTCGAAGTCGATGATGCGGCGGCTCGTCCTCGCTCGGCCGCCGACAGCACCACCGCGCCGGCGCCGTCGCCGAACAGCACGCAGGTCGTGCGGTCCGTGTAGTCGATGATGCTCGACATCACGTCGGCGCCGACGCACCAGCGCGTGATCGTGCGCGCCGCTCGCGACCATCTGCATCCCGGTCGTCAGCGCGTAGGTGAAGCCGGAACAGGCCGCGCCGAGGTCGAAGCCCCACGCGTGGCGGCGCGCCGATCTTGTGCTGCAGCAGGCAGGCGGTGCTCGGGAAGATCGTGTCCGGCGTGGTCGTGCCGACGACGATGAAGCCGATGTCGGTCGGGCGTCAGCGCCGGCCTGGCGCGATCGCCCCGATCGCCGCCTCCTTCGCCAGATCCGAGGTCGCCACGCCCGGGCTCGACGATGTGGCGCTCGCGGATGCCGGTGCGCTGGAGGATCCACTCGTCGCTGGTCTCGACCAGCTTCTCGAGATCGGCGTTGGTCAGCAGTCCGCGGCGGCACGTAGGTCGACAGGCCCGAAATCTTGACCGGCCGCAGGACGCCGGCGCGGCTGCACCGCAATCGATCCGGCACTCACCACAACCGTATCCCTTCCGGGGGCCGTCAGCCCGAAGTACTCGTAGGCGCGCGCCGTGGCGACGCGGCCGCGCGGCGTCCGATCCAGAAACCCGTTCTGGATCAGGAACGGCTCGTAGATATCTTCGATCGCGTCGCGCTCTTCGCTCATCGCCGCGGCGAGGCTGGCGACGCCGACCGGGCCGCCGCCGAACTTGTCGATGATCGTCCGCAGCAGCCGGCGATCGATCTCGTCGAAGCCGTGCTCGTCGACCTCGAGCAGCTGCAGCGCGCGCGTGCGCGACGTCGAGCGTGATGTGCCCGTCGGCCCGGACCTGCGCGTAGTCGCGGACGCGGCGCAGCAGCCGGTTGGCGACGCGCGGCGTGCCGCGCGAGCGCCGCGCGATTTCCGCCGCGGCGTCGCGCATCGATCGGCACGCCGATGATCCGCGCCGAGCGCCGGACGATCTCGCCGATGTCCGCCTCGCTGTAGAAGTCGAGCCGATGCACGATCCCGAAGCGCGCCCGCAGCGGCGCCGTCAGCAGCCCGGTGCGGGTCGTCGCGCCGATCAGCGTGAACGGCTGGAGCGGCACCTTCACCGACCGCGCGCTCGGCCCCTGGCCGATCATGATGTCGAGCTCGTAGTCCTCCATCGCCGGATAGAGGATCTCCTCGATGGTCGGGCTCATCCGGTGCACCTCGTCGATGAACAGCACCTCGCGCGTCCTGCAGGTTGGTCAGCATCGCCGCCAGGTCGCCGGCCTTCTCGATCACCGGCCCGGCGGTCGGCGCGGATCGCGCACGCCGAGCTCGTTGGCGATGACGTAGGCCAGCGTCGTCTTGCCGAGGCCGGGCGGGCCGTAGAGCAGCACGTGATCGAGCGCCTCGCCGCGCTGCTTCGCCGCGGTGATCGAGACGTGCAGGTTCTCGCGGACGCGCTCCTGGCCGATGTACTCGTCGAGGGTGCGCGGCCGCAGCCCCGCCTCGTACTGCGCGTCCTCGTCGCCGCGCAGCGGCGGTCACGAGCGCGATCGTCGGTCATGGCGTCGTCAGCTCCCGGGTCATCGCATTGCCGCATCAGCGCGCTGCAGCACGTCGCGCAGCGCCTGCTCGAAGCCGGTGCCGGGCGTCACCGCCTTGTCGAGCGCCTTCTCGGCCGGCAGCCGCTGGTAGCCGAGGTTGAGCAGCGCCGACAGCACATCGTCGCGCAGCTGATCCGCCGCCGCGCCGGGCGGCAGCGCCGCCTCGGCTGCCGGCGGGCGCCAGCGGCAGGCGATCCTTCAGCTCGAGGCCGATGCGCTCGGCGGTCTTCTTGCCGACGCCGGGAATCGCGGTCAGCCGCGCGACGTCCTGCGCGCGCATCGCCCGGATCAGCTCCGCCGGGCTCGATGCCCGGACAGCACCGCCAGCGCCAGCTTCGGGCCGATGCCGCTGATCGCCGATCAGCCGCTCGAACAGCTCGCTGCTCGAGCGCGCGTCGCGAAGCCGTAGAGCGCGATGACGCTCCTCGCGCACGTGGGTGTGGACGCGCAGCGACGACCTCCGCGCCCGGCTCGCCGAGACGTAGAACGTCGAGAGCGGCACCTGCACGTCGTAGCCGACGCCGCCGACGTCGACGATCGATGCGGCTCGGGGCTCTTCTCGAGCGAGCGTGCCGCGGAGACGGGCGATCATCGGTGGCCGTCCGGCCGGTAGCGCGCGCCAGCTAGTGACGCCACGGTCGCAGCGGCGTCGGCGGCTCGGCGCGCGGCCGCCGGCTCGGCGATCGGCGCCGGTGCCGCTGATGGAGATGGCAGATCGCCACCGCCAGCGCGTCGGCGGCATCGTGCGGCGTCGGCACCGCCGTCGAGGCCGAGCAGCAGCTTGATCATCTGCTGCACCTGCGGCTTCTCGGCGCGGCCGTAGCCGACCACCGCGCGCTTGATCTCGGCCGGCGCGTATTCGGCGACCGGCAGGCCGGCCTCGACGGCGGCCAGCATGGCCACGCCGCGGGCGTGCCCGAGCTTGCAGCGCGCTGCGGACGTTGCGGGCGTAGAAGATGTCTTCGATGGCGACGCAGTCCGGGCGGTGCCGCGTCGAGCAGCGCCGCGCAGGCCGGCGTGGATCGTCTTCAGCTTCTCGGGAAAGGTCGCGCGGGCCGGCGCCGCTCAGCGCGCCGCAGATCGACGAGCCGGTGACGGCCGCCGTCGGTCTCGATGCAGCCGTAGCCGGTGCGGTCGGAGCCGGGATCGATCCCGAAGATCTTCACGCCAACGAGGCCTCGATCTCCTTCTCTTCGATGTCGGCGTTCGACCAGACCTTCTTGCGTGTCTTCGTGCTCCTCGAGCGCTTCCATCAGCCGGATCATCTGCTGCGCGGGCTTGCCTTCGAGCTTGACGTAGTTCTGCGGCAGCATCGCGATCTCGGCCGCGCCGGGCTCGATGCCGAGCGCCTTGACCGCCTCGAGCACCTTCTGGAACGCATCCGGCGCCGAGCACGATCTCCCACGCTTCGCCGTCGTCGCGCATGTCGTCGGCGCCGGCGTCGAGCGCGGCCGCCATCAGCGTGTCCTCGTCGGCCTTCGCCTTGTCGACGACGATGTAGCCCTTCTTGTCGAACATCCAGGCGACGCTGTTTTCGGCCGCGAGGTTGCCGCCGTACTTGGCCGAGCATGTGGCGGATTTCGCCGACCGTGCGGTTCTTGTTGTCGGTCAGCGTCTCGATGATCACCGCCGCGCCGCCGGGGCCGTAGCCCTCGTAGGTGATCTCCTCGTAGTAGACGCCGGGCAGCTCGCCGGTGCCGCGCTGGATCGCCCGCTTGATGTTGTCGGCCGGCATGTTGACCGACTTCGCTTCGGCGACGATCGTGCGCAGCCGCGGGTTCATGTCGGGATCGCCGCCGCCGCCGCGGGCCGCGACCGTCAGTTCCTTGATGATGCGCGTGAAGATCTTGCCGCGCTTGGCGTCGGCGGCACCCTTCTTGTGCTTGATCGTGTGCCACTTGGAATGGCCGGACATGATGGAAACTCCCAGATTAAACGAGGAAAATGACCGGCCATGTTATCACACGGCAACGAGCCGGCGCGACCGGGCCCGCCCCTACCGGCGGCGGGCCAGCATGATCCACACGTCGGCGCGGCTCGTCCCACGGGCCGCCGCGGTAATCGCCGAGGACGGCGTCGATCCGCGAAGCCGGCCGTCTCGAGCCGGCGCGCCATCTGCGGCACCGACAGCGTGCGGAAGGTCAGCGAGAACTGATGGACCCGCTCGGTGCGGCCGCGGCGCTCGATGTATTCATGGTCGAAAATGGTCAGCCGGCGCCGGCGGTCCTGGCGGACCGACTCGACCAGGGTCAGGTGCGTGCCGCGCCGCCGCCGCCCGCGCAAGCTGCGCCGCGTTCGGTACTCGGACCAGCGCGGCAGATCGGGCACGAGATCGATGCCGAAGAGCCCGCCGCGGCGCAGCACCCGCGCCGACCGACGCCAGCGTCGCCTGCAGGTCGCGCTCGCGGGTCAGCGACTGCAGGATGCCGTAGGGCGCCATCACGCAGTCGAAGCCGGGCCGGCGTGCGGAACGGCAGCGCGCGGATGTCGCCGCGCACCAGCCGGGCGCGGCCCTGGAGCCTGGCGCGGCGCAGCCGCTGGCGGCCGCGGTCGAGCATCTCGCGCCGATCGGTCGATGCCGACGACCGGTACGCCGGCCCGTGCCACCGGTACGGTGATGCGGCCGGTGCCGCAGCCGAGCTCGAGGACCGGGCCCTCCTGCGCCGCCGCCAGACGCTCCCAGAACGGGACGTCCCGGCGGGCGACCGTCTGCGCGTTCTCCCAGTCGTAGAAAGGCGCGTAGCTGTCCCAGCCTTCCCAGCCGCGCGCCGCCGCCGCGGTCCGGCGCCCGCCTGACGGCGCCGCGCCGGAACGTGACGGCGCGGTCACGCTGCGCACATGCCGGCGTCCCGCCTCACGCGACCCTCTGGCCGACGGTGGCAAAGAGCATCGTGTTCTGGAGCTCGACGAACGACGGACCGGCGCCGGCGGCATCCGCCGCGTAGGCGTCGAGCCGCACCAGGTAGTCCTCGCCGAGCCGCCGCGTGCCGTCCTCGCGCGCCCGCTCGATGGCACCGAGGACCGCCGCCCGCCGGCCCTGCCAGACCGCGGCCGGCGGCGGTCCGAGCCGCGCCCGGGAGACCGGGAACAACTGGACGTCGATGAGCTCCACGCCGCTCTGCGAAAACAGCGTCGGCAGCCGCGGCCCGACCGCGCCGTCGCTGGCCTCGCCGCCGCTCTCGCCGCGCTCCCTGGCGAGGCTGCTGAAGAAGCGGCCGGACGCTTCGAAAGCACGCATCCCGGAGTCGAGCGCGCTGTAGAAATACCGGGCGCTGTTGTCCGGCTCGACGGCGACGACGCGGCCGCCGGGCCGCGTCACCCGGGCCAGCTCGCGCACGGCCGCGCCGACGTCGGCGATGTGCTGGAGGACGGCGACGCAGAAGGCGGCATCGAACGTACCATCGGCAAACGGCAGCGCCCGGCCGTCGGCGGCGGCGAAACTGGCGCGGATGTTGTGCGAGCGGGCGGCGGCGAGCGCCTCGACGACCCGATCCGGACTGAGATCGACGGCGACGAGCGTCACCTGGGTCAGCTGCAGGCGCGACAGCCGCACTTCCGCCGTCCCGGTGCCGCAGCCGACATCGAGGATGCGCCGCCCGGCGCGCGGCTGCACGGTATCCTTGACGAACGCCGTGAAGGAGTCGTCCCACCAGCGCTCCCGCAGGTGCTTGAGCGTCGGGGCGGCCAGAACGTCAACGTCTCTCGCCATCGACCTGTAATCTATCGCAGAACGCCGCCGGGAACCTGACGCAACCGCTGCCGGCCCGGTAAAGCCGGGCCGCCGCCGGACCGATAGTGGAGGCGCACCCGTCCCGATCCGCAACAGACATGCCCCCATTCAGCCCGCACCCCCCGGCCCCGCCGACCGCGCCGGACGCGAGGCGCGGCGGCACGACCGGCACGCCCCCCGGCGTCGTCCGGCTGCGCGGGATTGCCAAGTCATTTCCTCCGCCGGGCGTGCACCTCGGCGCCGGGGGCGGCCGCGCCTGGCGCGACGTCCTGCGCGGAGTGTCGCTCGAGCTGCGCCCCGGCGAGATCATGGGCGTCGTCGGTACCAATGGCGCCGGCAAGACGACCCTGCTGGAAATTCTGGCGACCGCACAGCTGCCGTCGAGCGGGGCGGCCGACGTCTGCGGCTTCGACCTGGTGACCCAGGCCGCCGCCGTCCGCCGGGTCGTCGGCTATTCTCCCGCGAGCGCCGACAGCTTCTATCCGCGCCTGACGGGACGCGCCAACCTGGAGTTCTTCGCGGCGCTGCACGACCTTTCCCCAGCGGCCGGTTGCGAACGGACGCGGCACGTGCTGGCGCTCGTCGGGGGCGGCGCGCTCGCTGAGATCACCTTCCAGCGCTGTTCCACCGGCATGAAGCAGAAGCTCGGCGTCGCCCGCGCGCTGCTCGGCGATCCCGCCGTCCTGCTGCTCGACGAGCCGACCCGCAGCCTCGATCCGGATGCGCAGCGCGACTTCCACGACCTGCTGCGCCGCCGGCTGGCGGACGAGGGGGGCAAGACCGTCCTGCTCGTGACCCACAACCTGAACGAGGCGCGCACCATCTGCGACCGCGTCGCGCTCCTTCGCGACGGCCTGATCGCCGGGGTCTGGGCCGCCGCCGACCTGCCGGCGGAGATCCGCTTCGAGCCCGAGAGCTGATGCGCTGGCTGTGGAAGCTGCGGGCGTTCCTCAAGCGCGACGTCGCCACCGACGTGAGCTACCGGCTGTCGTTCGTGTTCGAGGCGATCCATGTCGGGATCACGGTCGCGGCGTTCTTCTTCCTGTCCCGGATGCTCGGCGATGCCCGGCCGCAGGGCTACGCCTCGTTTCCGTTCATCCTCGTCGGCATGGCGGTGAATGCCTACATGACGACGTGCCTGGTGTGCTTCTCGCAGACGATTCGCGGCAGCCAGCTGGCCGGGACGCTCAAAGCCATCCTCTCGACGCCGACCTCCCCGACCGCGTTCCTGGTCTGCTCCTCCGCCTATCCGTTCATCCGCGCGTCGCTGGACGCCGGCGTCTATCTCGCCGCCGGCGTCGTCTTCGGCCTCTCGGTCTCGCGGATGAACGTGCCGGCCGCCGGACTGGTGCTCGTCCTGTCGCTGCTCGCGTTCAGCAGCGTCGGCATTCTCTCGGCAACCTTTACCCTGGTCTTCAAGCGCGGCGAGCCGCTGCTGTGGCTGTTCGGCAGCGGATCCTGGCTGCTCGGCGGCGTTCTCTATCCCACCGACCTGTTGCCCCCGGCGCTGCAGCAGATCTCGGCGATCCTGCCGATCACCCACGCGGTGAACGGGCTGAGGGCGGCCGTACTGAACGGCGCATCGGCGGCGGACATTGCCGGTGAGCTGGGCCGGCTGGCGCTGTTTGCGGGCGTCTGTGGACCTCTGAGCGTGCTCGCCTTCGGGCTGGGCGTCGACCACGCGCGGCGGCGCGGCACCCTCGACCATCAGTGACCCGGCGGCCGGCGGCGGATGACGACCCCGGCGCGATCCGCTACAATGGCCGCACCGAACAGAAGGAGGGGCGATGGAAGGCGTCGACATCGTGCAGACGGACGACCGCTTCGTCGCCCACACCGGACTCGTCAGCCGCCGCATCGGCGGCGAAACCATCCTCGTGCCGGTGTCGAGCAGCGTCGGCGATCTCGACGCCATCTACACGCTGAACGAGATCGCCGCGGTGATCTGGCGACAGCTCGTGGAACCGGTCTCGATCGGCCAGATCGTCAGCGCGATCTGCGCGGAGTTCGACATCGCCCCTGAGGTCGCGGCCTCCGACGTCAACGAGTTTCTCGGCACTCTGCTCGACCGGCGGCTGGTCACGCGCGCCGCGGCCGGGGGGATTTGAGCGATGGAGATGGTCAGCTACGGCGCCTTCAGCCAGTCCCTCCACCGCCAGGTCCAGTCGCTCCGCGCGCCGCTCAATGCCACCATCGAAGTGACGCGGCGCTGCCCGCTCGCCTGCGTCCATTGCTACAACAACCTCCCGATGGGCGACCGTCAGGCCCAGGCCGACGAGCTCTCGACCGCCGAGCTGTGCCGGGTGCTCGACGAGATGGCGGACGCCGGCTGCCTCTGGCTGCTCCTGACCGGCGGCGAGATCTTCGCGCGGCGGGACTTTCTCGAGATCTACACCTACGCCAAGCGGCGCGGCTTCATCATCACCCTGTTCACCAACGGCACGCTCATCACCGAAGCGGTCGCCGACTACCTGGCCGAGTGGCGGCCGTTCTCGATTGAAATCACGCTCTACGGCCGGACGCGCGAGACCTACGAGAAGCTCACCGGCGTTCCCGGGTCCTACGACCGCTGCCTGCGCGGTATCCACCTGCTGCTCGAGCGCGGCCTGCCCCTGAAGCTGAAGACGGTCGCGGTGACGGTGAACAAGCACGAAGTCCGCGACATGGAACGGTTCGCCGGGGAGCTCGGCGTCGAGTTCCGGTTCGACACCGAGATGAACCCGCGGATCGACTGCTCGCAGAGCCCCCTGGCGGTCCGGCTCACCCCCGAGGAGTGCGTCGAATTCGACCTCCAGGATCCGCGGCGTGTCGCCGAGTGGCAGCTGTTTGCCGAGCAGTTCCTGCGGCCGGTGCACACGCCGGAAACGAGCCATCAGCTGTACCACTGCGGCGGCGGCGTCGACAGCTTCGCGATCAGCCCCTACGGAGAGATGTCGATCTGCGTGCTGTCGCAGAAGGACACGTACAGTGTGCGGACCGGCAGCGTCAGCGAGGGCTGGCACGAGTTCCTGCGCCGGATCCGCGATCACAAGCCGGTGACGCGGGTCACCAAGTGCACCGCCTGCGAGCTGAAGGCGATGTGCGGCATGTGTCCGGCCAACGGCGAGCTCGAGAACGGCGACCCCGAATCCCCGGTCGACTTCCTGTGCCAGGTCGCGCACCTGCGCGCGCACGCCTTCGATCTGCCGATCCGCCCGCACGGCGAGTGCGAGTATTGCGACGGCGGAGAAGGCTTCGAGTCGATCCGCGCCGGCGCCGACCGGCTGAAGCATCACGTCCCGGCGCGGTCCGCGACGCCGCCGACACTGCTGCCGATGCTGCCCGCCGGGCCGGCGGCGGCGGAAAGCGGCTGCGGCAGCGGTGGCTGCGCGTCGTGCCACAGCCATTGATTGCGGCTGAAGCAGCCGGACACCACGAATCGGAGGCAGCATGAGCACACCACCCGACAACGAGCAGACGACGAAACGGCCGTATGCGAAACCCGAGGTCAAGCAGGTCTCGCTTCGCCCGGAGGAAGCCGTTCTCGGCTCCTGCAAGACGAACAAGATCTCCGGTCCGGGCCAGAACAAGTGCAGCGTGCCCTCGGCCTGCAGCTCCCTGACCTCCTAGCCCGCGGGTGACAGCGGACCGAGCCGCCGGCCGCGCCGCTCCCGACGCCAGGGAGCTGCGCCTCGCTATCGGCGCCATCACGACGACCATCATCAGCGTCGACCCGGGTCTCGCGCTCACCGTGCCCGCCGCCGTGTCGCGATTCCTGACCGCCGAGGGCACCCCGGACATCCGGGTGGAAGCGGCCTGGACTGACGCGCCGCCGGCAGGAACAGGCGCGCGGCTGTTCGATTCGGGCGGGCTCTGGCAGCTGCGCGAGGCCGGCGACCAGCTCGTTTGGACCTTCACCTCGCGCACCTTCGGACCCGAGCCGTACAAGACCGCCATTTTCGATCGGGCATTTTCCGCCGGCGCGGTCCTGCTCCACCGCCCGTACTTCGCCGGCGCCGGGGCCATGTATCCGCTCGAATATCCGCTCGACGAGCTCGTCATGACCAACTGGCTCGCGCTCGGTCGGGGGATCGAAGTGCACGCCTGCGCGGTGCGCGATGCCAACGGGGCCGGCTACCTCTTCGCCGGACACTCGGGGGCGGGAAAATCGACCATCGCCAGCCTGTGGCACCGCGAACCCGGCGTGACGGTGCTCAGCGACGACCGGGTCATCCTCAGGAAGCGCGGCGGCGACATCTGGATGCACGGAACGCCGTGGCACGGCGACGAGCCGCTCGGATTTCCCGTCGCGACCCGCCTGACGCACGGCTTCGTGCTGGAGCATGCATCCGGCAACGTCCGGACGGCGATGAGCCGCCCGGACACCGTGGCGGCGCTCTTCTCGCGAAGCTTCCCGCCGTTCTACAGCCCCGCGGGGCTCGACTTCAGCCTCGGCTTCCTCGCCGACGTCAGCGGGCAGGCGCCATTCGCGGCGCTTGGTTTCGTGCCCGACGCGGCCATCCTCGACTTCGTCCGAAGCACGTGCTGAGCCAGCCGATGCGGCGATCCCCAACCGGCAAAAGTGTGAGCGGTGTGCCGATTTGGGCGCCTGCCGGCGGGGCCGCAGGCCGAGTTGTGCCGACAAGCACCTGCAAGTGCAGGATTCACGGCCGGCGATGGCCGCGGCCGGCCCGGCCCTGCTCTTGCGATGAGCCGATGCCGATGGTGCATAGAAGCGCGGCAATGTTCCTGGAGGCGTGCGCGCAGTTGCTCGCCGAGGGCTGCGCGGTCCGCTTTCGGGCCGAGGGCACCAGCATGCTGCCGACCATTGCCGATGGCGAGCTGCTGCTCGTCGCGCCGGCGGCCGCAGCGGCGGTGCGCCGGGGCGACATTCTCCTCTGCCGGTGCCCGGCCGGAGCGGTCGCCCACCGCGTGACCGAGATCAGCCGCGACCCCGGCGGTGGCCTGCAGTTCCGGTTGCGAGGAGACGGCAAACTGGGCTGCGACGCGCCGGTCGCCGCCGCCGCGGTGCTGGGCAGAGTCGTGGCCGTCAGCCGCAACGGCCGCCTCGTCCGCCTCGGCGGCCCGGCGGCGAGGTACCGGAGGGCATTCCGCGCCGCCGCCACGGCCCTGCGGCTCGGGCTCGGGCTCGCGGCGCGGCGCGCCCGCGCCGTGCCGGCACCGTGAGCGGGCCGGCCGGCCCACGGGCCGGAAGCGACCCCCTCTGCGCCCTGCTGGCGGGCGAGCCGCTTCCCGACGGGCTCGATCCCGGGGCCCTCGAGACGCTCTGGGAGCAGGCGCGGGCAGACGACGTCGACGCGCTCGTCGCGGCGCCGCTGGCCCGGGCCGCCCGGGCGCATCCCGCTCTCGGTCAGCGCATCCACGAACGGGTGGCCGATGCCGGGCTCCGCAGCCTCCTCCGGCACCGGGAGCTCTGCCGGCTGGCGGCCAGCTTCGGCGAGGAGTCCGTTCCCGTGCTGGTGATCAAAGGCGCCGGCCTCGCCTACACGCTGTACGCGGAACCTCATCTCCGGCCGAGCCGCGACATCGACCTCTTCATCCGCCACGACAGCCGGGACGCCGCCGCCCTGGCGCTGGCGCGATGCGGATACACGAGAATGCGCGAGCCCGACGGCGAGCTGGCGCGCGCGCAGTTCCACTACACCCGTACCGATGCCCGCGGCATCAACCACTTCGTCGATCTTCACTGGCGGGTCTCCGACGCTCGGGTCTTCGAAGCGGCCCTGACCTTCGACGACGGGGCGCGCTCGTCAGTGGCGGTGCCGACCATCGAGCCGCCGCTTCGAACCCCATGCCACGCGCACGCGCTGCTGCTCGCCTGCGTCCACCGCGTCGCCCATCACCATGACGACCCGTGCCTGCTGTGGCTGTGGGATATCCACCTGCTGGCGGTGCGGCTGACGGCGGAGGACTGGGAGCAGTTCCTGGCCGACGCCGCCCGGACGGGCATGCGCGCCGTTTCAGTGCGCGGCCTCGAGCTCGCCGGGACGCGATTCGGCACGGCGGTCGACGCGCGGATCTTCGAACGGCTGAACGCGCCCGGCCCGGATGAACCGGCCGCGCAATTCATCGGCGGACAGCTGCGCTTCGTCGACGTGGTGCGTGCGGATTTGTCGGCCAGCCGCAGCTGGCTGGAGCGGGCCGCGCTGCTGCGCGAGCACCTGTTCCCGGCCCCGGCGTACATGCGCGCCATCTACCCGCGCTGCCGCCCGGCGCTGCTGCTGCCTCTCGCCTACTGCGACCGAATCCTCCGCGGCGCCCCGAAGTGGTTCCGCCGCCGCTCCCAGGCGCGCTGACCCCGCCGGCCGTGCCGGGCCCTCGTCAGCGCAGGCCCTTCAGGCGCGTCGCCGGATCGCCGAAGAGGATCCACGTCCGCCGCACGTCGGTATCGGTCGCCTGACGTTTCGCCGCCGCCACGGCCTCGCCGAGCGCGCGTCCTCCGCCGGCAAACAACTCCCGGAAGAAGGCGTGGTCCAGCGGAACCTGGCTGCCGGGCGCCGTGAACCCGGACGAAGCCCAGACCGCAACGGCGCCGCCGTTCGGTGCCCGGATGAGGGACTCGGCGAGACTTTCCTCCGGGAAGATGCCGTGGAAGAACCCGTTGAGGCAGTCCATCATCACGAACAGCGGCAGCCGGACACCGTTGGTGAAGCTCTGCGCGTCCGCAGTCGTCATCAGGTTGTCCTGCCACGACTCGACGGATCCGTGTCCGGCGTAGTTGATGACCGCCCGGCCCTCGTTGATCGCGGCCAGGAGCGACGCCCGGGAGGCGTCGGTCCCCGACCGGCCGCGGAAGATCTGCTCGACCGTATAGGGTGCCGGGACGAGTTGTCCCAGCCGCTCGCTCATCCCGGCGAAATCCCCGTCGTCCGGTCCGCTCGCATCCGCGACGACCGCGATGGCGTTCGCCCACGGGCCGGCGTCGGCCCGCTCGTAGGCCACAATCTTGTTGACCATCGCGACCGCCTGGTCGAGGCTGCGCGCCGGGAGCCGCCCGATCATCGCCAGCTCGGCGAGGCCGTCCCCATCGGCATCCGCGAACCAGTCGTCCGAGGCCGTCTCCAGGACGGCGGTGGTCACCAGCCTGGTCGGAAGATAGTCGGGCTCATTCGTGCCGAGATAATTTCTCGGATCGGTGGTCGCGTTGCCGAGCAGCACCACGAACTTCGGCACCGTGGCCCAGGCGCCGTGGGCGCGGACGAGGAAGTCGCGGATCGCTTCGGGGCGCTTCTGCCCATAGCTGAATTCGTCGTAGATGTCCTCGACGTCGACGACGGCGACGGTGTGTCCCTGGCTTTCGCGCAGCGCCTTCAGCGGCGCCGTGGCGCCGAGAAAGTCTTTGGGCGAGAGGATGACGTAGTCGGCCGCGTTGCCGGCGTCGTGCCAGCGGGTCGGGGCGTTCGCCCGGATCGCCGCCGGGGCGAGCACATGGCCGTCGGTGAAGGCGACGAGCGTACGCCGGCCCGCACCCGGCGCCTGAAAGCTCACACGGAAGCCGTCGCCGCTGCCGGTCACGGTTCCGGCCACGTCCACGGCCGCCAGCGGGCTGGTGACGTCAATCACCCGGATGGCCGGCGTGCTGAATCCGTAGACCGACACGGACTCACCCCCGGCCGCCGACAGCCGCAGCTCGTCGGCGTCGGCGGCGTAGAGATGCGGGTACGTCAGATGGATGACATCGACCAGACTGATGTCGCTGTCGCCGCCCCTGGCCGCGAGGGTCACGGTGTTGTCTCCCTCGCGAAGGCTGGAGCTGGCCACCGTGAAGGCGCGGGTATGGTGCTGTCGTCCGCCGAAGGCCATCTGACCGACCGGGACACCGTTCAGCTGCACGTCGACGAGATGATTGTCCCCGCCGTCCGCCTCCGTCACTCCCTGAAGCGTGACTTCGAGCGTTGCATCGGCGCCGGCGGCATCGACGTGCCGGGTCGCGATGACTTCGTCCACCGCATCGCTGCCGACGACATCGCCGAAGAAGTTGTCCGCGTCGCCGTTCAGCAGCGCCGCAAAGTAGATGGTCCGATCTTTTTTCTCGACGGTGAAGGGAAAGCTCGCCGCCTCTGCCCCGCCCCGGGCGGGAGCGGCGGCCGACGCGACCCGAAGGCCCGGCCTCGATCCGGGCGTCAGCCAGTAGACACGCTCGTCGCTCGACGTGCTGTCGCTGCCGGTGGCGTAGAACTCGAGGACAAACGATCCGGTTCCGTCGACGAGGATTTCGGTTGGCTGCTCGATGCCATCCCCGTAGAGCTGCAGCGTCGCCGGATCGGCATCGGCGGCCAGCCCGGCGGCGGCAAGGGCGGTCCTCGTCACGCGATACCAGCCGGTCTGCCTGATCGACAGCTTGATGGCGGCGCCGGAGGCGAGATCCTCCTGCCTGGCGAGCGGAGACAGGCCCGGGAGACTGGCGGCGGCTGGTCCGGTGACCGGCGGGACGTCCTGCCACGCGGTGCGCACGTTTCTCGGCCGCGCCACGGCCCTCAGCATCGAGCCGAACGACCCGGCGCCCGGAGCGTCTTCCATCGCGGCGCGCGCCGACACCGCCACGGCCGGCGCCGTCGCCGTGCTCGCCGTCGCCCGTGAGAGCGCCGGCGCGGGCGGCGCCGCCGCTGCGACGGCCGTCGGCGTGCTCGCCGGCGGAAGTGTCACGGCAGCGGCGGCACTCGCGGGGTCGACGGACCGCGTCTGAGGAGGCGCGTCCGCGACCGGCAGCCCCGCCGCCGCAGCCGTCGGCCGCGGCGCGACGATCAACCCGACCGTCCCTGACACGGGCACGCCGCCGCCGGCAGCCCCACGCGTCGGCCTGGCCGGATTGGTCGTCGTCGCCAGTGAGTTCAGATTCGCCCGGAGCGGATCGGTGGTCGCCGACGTCGCCTCACCGGAGATCCCCGGCAGCGATCCTTCAGTTGTGAAGGACCAGACCGGCCCCGCCACCACTTCGTCTGCAAAGTGGGCGACCACCTGCCAGAAATAGGTCGTGTCCTCCGCCATCGCGGGCGGGACGTAACGGGCGGTCGCCACGCTGGCCACGGTCACATCGGGTTGGCTTCCGGTTCCGAACCGGATGTCGTAGCTGGTCGCTCCCCGCACCGGCGCCCACGACAGAATCGCGCGCGCCGGCACGCCGGTATTGCCCGCCGCCGGGACCGGCTGCTCGACCGCGCGCCGCGACTGCCGCCCCAGGCCGCTCAGCAGCGCCGACCGCGCCCGATCGCCCTCCGCCTGTTGCGAGGCGCCCTGGGTGGGAACAATCGGCCCGTGGTAGGTCCGCGTCCCGTCGAGGTCGACGTCCTCCAGCCAGTACGTCGCGGCCGCTCCCTTCGTCCTGCTCAGATCCCACCAGCCGTAGCTATTCGCCGTCGTCGCCGCCGCTCCGGGACCAACCAGCAGCCCCGAGCCGGCGACCAGGCCGCCGGTGATTCGCGTCCGCACGCCGTTCTCTTCGCGGTAGACGTTGAAGCCCAGATTCGCCGACTCGTAGCCGGTCTTCCATTCCACGAATGTGCCGTTGTCGTACTGGGTCGCGCCTGTTGACTTCAGCTTCACGGACGTCGGGGCATCGCCGGCAAACGCCATCCATCCGTAGTTGCAGCCGCTGCCGTTGACGGTGCTGCTCGTGCCGACGCCGAATCCGTTCGACTGAAGGGCGGTGATGCGGCTGGCCTGCTGGCCCGCCGAGTTGTCGAACGGCAGGCTGGCGTCGGTGGACGGCCCGAGGGCGGAGGAATGCTCGACGCCTGCGGCGGTGCAGTCGTAGGACTTGACGATCGCCACCTGCGGGCCGAACCCGAGCCCGGTGACGCTCCGCGCCGCGGCGCTCCCCGCATACGACCCGACCGCGACCTTGCCGGTCGCCGTCGTCCATGCCGCGTAGTGATACGCCACGCCGGCCGCGTTCACCGCTGCGTCCGCGCCAACCGAGAAACCGCTGGCGTCGAACGAGGTGATGCGGGTCGTCAGCGCGGTTCCGCCAGACAGACCAACGCTGCCCGCCAGCGCCGACGACCGGAACACCGGCACCGTCGTGTTCGCCCCGGAGACGATGACGAGATCGGGCTGGAAGCCCATTCCGGCGATGCTCTGGCTGGTGCCGTTGCCGGTATAGGTGCCGACTACCAGTCCGCCGGTCGCGGCCCCGAACGCGGTCCAGTAATAGCTGGCGCCGCTGGTGTTGACGCGGGCATCGGTGCCGACCTTGAATCCGTTGACGATCGAGGCCTGAATGAGATTGGCGGCCGAGGCGCTGCCGCTGCTCATCGGCTTGGCCAGACCGCCGCTCATCGTCGACGTCCACAACACCGGCTCCTGGGTCGAGTCCCCCTTGACGATGACGACGTCGGGCACGAAGCCCAGCTGGTTGATCTGAGACCCGGCGACGCCGTCGCCGGTGTAAGCCCCCGAGCTGACGCGCATCACGGTCGTTGTCAGGGTCAGCGCTCCGGCGGCGCCGCTGCTGGTGTTGAAGCTCGGGCTCGACACCGCCGGGTTGTAGGTGGTGAAAATTGAGTAGCGGCCGGCCGCCGTCGCGCCGAGGGCGAACGTCGCCGAGGCCGTGCCCCCGGTGACGCTGCCGGAGGTCACCGGTGAGCCGATGACCGTGCCGCCGCCGTCCTTCACGGTGAAGGTGACGGTCCCCTCATTGACGGTCGCATTCCCCCCCGTCACGGTCGCGATGAGCGTGACGTTGACGGCGCCGTAGTTCGCGGTGGCGTTCGACGTGGTGGTGATGGTCGCGCCGCGCGCGACGGTGAAGGCGGCGCTCGTCGCCGCGGTGAGCACGCCGCCCGCCACCGAGGCCTGCAGGGTGTTGGTCTGCGCCGTGTCGATTTCGAGCGTCGCGAAGGCGGCCACGCCGTTCCCGGCCGCGGTGCCGATGTCGATCGCGGTTGATCCGGCCAGCGCGCCGCCGCCGGTCGCAATCGTCATCGTCAAGATCAGGGATGAGGGCAGGCCGACGGTGGAGTTGTTGCCGTAGGCATCCTGGCTGGTCACGACCGGCTGGGTCGAGAAGACCGCGCCGACGGCGGCGCCGGCGGGCTGGGTCGTGAAGCCCAGAATCGTGGCGGTGGCCGGGCTGATGTTGAACGACGAACTGGTCGCCGCGGTGAGGCCGGTGGACGAGGCCGACAGGATGTAGCCGGCGCCGGTCTTGTTGATGCTGCAGCCCGAGAACGTGCTGACACCGGAGGTCGCGGCCTTGGGGTTGGCGGTGCACGTCAGGGTGCCGCCGCCGGGGTTGTTCTGGATCGCCAGCGTGATCGACGCGGAACTGCCGGTGACGGTGTTGCCGTACCTGATCCTGCACCGTGACGACCGGCTGGGTGCCGAACGCGGCGCCGGCCATTGACGCGCCCGGCGAGCTGCTGAAGGCGAGCTTGCTCGCGGCACCGGCGGTGACGTTGAACGTGCTGCTGGTCGCGCCGGTCAGTCCGGGAGTCGCCGCGGTCAGCGTGTAGCCGGTGCCGGCGAAGTCGATTCGACAGCCGGCGAATGCCGCGATCCCGGAGGCGGCGGCCTTGGGGTTCGCGGTGCAGGTGAGCGTGCCGGCGCCCGGGTTCGTGCCGATCGCGAGCGTGATTGCCGCCGTGCTGCTGGTCACGGTGTTGCCGAAGGCGTCCTGCACGGTCACGACCGGCTGGGTGGCCCAGGCGGTCCCGCCGGTGCCGCCTCCGGGCTGCGTTGTGAACCCGACTTTGGCGGCGGCCGCGAACGTGATGTTGAACGTGCCGCTGGTCCCGCTCGTCAGGCCGGTGCTCGACGCGGTCAGCGTGTAGCCGGTGCCGGCCTTGTCGATCGACAGGCCGCTGAAGGTCACGGTCCCGCTCGTCGCCAGGCCCGCGGCCGTGCCGCTCAGCGTTCCGCCGCCGGGGTTGGTGCCGATGGCGAGTGTGACCAGCCCGCTGCCGCTCGGCACCGTGTTGCCGCCGGCGTCCTGCACCGCGACCACCGCGCCGAAGCTGGTGCCGGCGACCGAGCTGACCGGGCTGGTAGTGAAGCCGAGCTTGACCGCGGCGCCGACCGTGACGTTGAATGCGCTGCTCGTCGCCGCGGTGAGGCCGCCGCTCGATGCACTCAGCGTGTACCCGGTTCCGGCGAGATCAATTTTGCACCCGCCGAACGCATCGACGCCGGAGGCTGCGGCCTTGGGGTTGGCCGTGCAGGTCAGGGCGCCGCCGCCGGGATTGGTGGCGATCGCCAGCGTAATCGAGGCACTGCTGGTGGTCACGGTGTTGCCGCCGGCGTCGGTGACGACGACGGTCGGCTGCGTGGCCCACGCGGTCCCGCCGGTGCCGCCCCCCGGTTGAGTGGCGAAGGCGAGGCGCGTGGCGGGCCCGACGGTGATGTTGAAGGCGGCGGATGTCCCCCCGGTCAGGCCGGCGCTCGCCGCCGTCAGGGTATAGCCGGTGCCGGCCTTGTTGATCGACAGTCCGCTGAACGTCGCCACGCCGGCGACGGCGCTGAGCGTCGCGGTGCCGGCGAGCACGCCCCCCCCGGGATTGCTACCGATCGCGACCGTGATCGACGCCGTGCTGGCCGTGACTGTGTTGCCGCCGGCATCCTGGACCGTCACGACTGGCTGCGTCGCGAACGCGACGCCGCCGGTCGAGCTGCCGGGATTGGTCGTGAACGCCACTTTCACCGCGGCGCCGACCGTGATGTTGAAGGCCCCGCTGGTGCCGCCGGTCAGACCGGCGCTGGACGACGTCAGCGTGTAGCCGGTGCCGGCCTTGTCGATCGACACGCCGCTGAACGTCGCCACGCCGGCGACCGCGCTGACGGTCACCGTCCCGGCCAGGGTGCCGCCGCCCGGATTGGTGCCGATCGCCAGGGTCACGGACGCCGTGCTGCCCGTCACGATGTTGCCGCCGGCATCCTGCACCTTCGCGACCGGCTGGGTGGGGAACGCGGTGCCGCCGGTGGAACTGGCCGGCTGGGTCGTGAAGACGATCTTCGCGGCCGGTCCGAGCGTGATGTTGAACGCCGCGCTGGTCGCCCCGGTCAAGCCCGTGCTGGCGGCCGTCAGCGTATAGCCGGTGCCGACCTTGTCGATCGACAGGCCGCTGAACGTGGCGACGCCGCCGACCGCGCTGCGCGTGGCGGTGCCGCCGAGCGTGCCGGGGCCAGGGTTGGTGCCGATCGCCAGCACCACCGACGCGGTGCTGTTGGTGACGGTGTTGCCGAACGCATCCTGCACGGTCAGGACTGGCTGCGCCGCCCAGGCAAGGCCGCCGGTTCCTCCCCCGGGCGCGGTCGTGAAGACGACTTGCGTGGCCGCCGCGAACGTGATGTTGAATGCCGCGCTCGTCCCCGCCGTCAGGCCCGCGCTGGTGGCGGTCAGGGTATAGCCGGTGCCGGATTTGTCGATCGACAGCCCGCTGAACGTGGCGACGCCGTTCACGGCACTCAGCGTCGCGGTGCCGCTGAGCGTGCCGCCCCCGGGGTTGGTGCCGATCGCCAGGGTGATCGACGCGCTGCTCGAGGGCACGGTGTTGCCATACGTGTCCTGCACCGCAGCCACCGGCTGCGCGGCCCACGCCACGCCGGCCGTCCCACCTCCCGCCGTGGTCGGGAATCCAACCTTGACCGCCGGCCCGGGATTGACGGTTACGACCGGGCTCGCGGCAAGGTCGGTCAGCGGTCCGCCCTCACTCTGCGTCTGCGTCGCGAAGGTGTAGGTCCCCGCAGCAGTCGGCGCCGTGACCGCCGTGCCGCCGCCGGCGTAGCTCAGCACGAACGTGTCATTCGAGCCGCAGACGATGTCCACCGTCACGGTCCACGGTCCGGTTCCAGTGATCGCGCTGATGCTCCGTGTCGGGCAGTTGCCGCCGGTGATGCTGACGTAGCCGGGACTGCCGGCGACGCTGTTCTGCGGCGCCGTCCATCCGTTGGGAATCTGGATGGTGGCGGTCGAGCCGGCGCGATAGCCCGCGGTACCGTCGGAGGCCGCCCGGAACGTCACCGTGTAGCTGGTGCCGGTCGTCCCCGCGGTCACGGTCGTCGGCGTCATCGTCATCGTGCCTGATCCGTCCGGGGCGATGACTGTATAGGCCGCGTATGCCGAGCTGCTGTTGGCCCAGTTGGCGGTCGTGTCGCTCGTGTAGATGGCCTGGAAGCTGCCGTTCTTGTTGTTGGTCGGTGTGTAGGTGACGCTGCAGGTCGAGGTGTCCGCACTGACCGCGGTCAACGTGCAGGGGCTGCCGCTGAAGTTGCCTTTCGCCGGCCCGTTCGCCACATTCCAGGCAACCGTCCCGGTCGGCGGTCCGTTCAGCGGCGTGCCGGTGTCGGTCACGCTCGCCGTGCAGGTCGTCGCGACATTCATGGGCAGACCGCTTGCCGCATGCGGCGCGCAGCTGAACGTCGTGACCGTCGCGTTCTGCGCATCGGTGAACGAGGTCTGCGCCTGGGAAACGGAACCGGTCGCGGTCAGGTAGAACTTCAGCTCGAAGTCGTGAAGATCGGTGGTGAACTCGTCGCTCTGGAACCGGCCGCCGCGGTCCGCCACCGCGAGAAACGGGCCGAACCGGTGCGGGCCGCCGGACTCGGAGATGGCGAGCGACACCGTTTCGCCCGGCTGCCAGCCGGCTCCCGAAATCGTGACGGTGCTGTCGGGCGCGTAGTCGGCCTTGTCGGTGGTGACGGTCGCAAAGCCGTACAGCTCGGCGGTCCGGAGCGGATCGCTGGCGGCCGGCGCGGCGCGGCCGCCGGCGAGCAGAATCAGGCCGTCGTTCGGTCCGGACCGGATCGTCAGATCGGCGGGAAAGCTCAGCGCCGTGCCGAGCGCCTGCACGCGCCCGACGGACGGCGCCGTCGTCGGAAAGAACTGGCCGCGCGGCCCCTGCCAGGGGACGAACAGCTCCGCCGACGGGACCGCGGCGCCGCCGGAGCTCCCGCCGACGACGAGCACGGCGTTGTTATGGGGAAGCAGGATGGCCTGGTGCCCCTGGCGCGCCGCCGACAGTGTGCCGCCCGCGGCCGCGAAGGTGTTCGTCACCGGATCGAAGATCTCGGCGGACGCCATCTCGGTGGCGTCATCGGCGCCGCCGGTGACCAGGACCCGGCCGTCGAGCAGCACCGTGGCGGTGTGGCCGGTCCGCGGCCTGGACAGCGCCGGCCCCGCCGTAATCGTGCCGCCATAGGGGTCGATGATGTCCATCGACGCCAGCGCGTGGACGCCGTCGGTGCCGCCGATGATCGCGATCCGCCCATCCCTGAGCAGCGCGGCGGCGTGACCGGAGCGGGCCGCGCTCAGCCTGGCGTCGATTGGATAGACGATTCCCGAGAGCGGATCGAGGAGCTCCAGCGTGTCGGTGGGTGCACCGGCGTCAGCGCCGCCGGCGAAGAGGATGTAATTGTCGGCGGTGCGCGTCGCGGTATGGCCGGCGCGCGCCTGGTTGAGCGGCCGCGCGGCTCGCCACAGGTTGGCGGCCGGGTCGTAGATCTCGATCGACGAGAGCGCGGCGCCGTCGGCGGCCAGTCCGCCGGCAACCAGCACGTGGCCGTCGAGCAGCAGCGTGGCAGAGTGACCGGCGCGACCCTCCCGCAGCGGCGGCGTCCGGAGAAAGGCGTCCGATGCCGGGTCGTAACGCTCGACCTCCGTGCTGACGGCGGTCGGGTCCTGGCCTCCGGTGACCAACACCCGTCCATCGGCCAGGAGCGTCGCCGCGGCGCCGGCCCGGCCGAGGGCCATCTCTCCGGCCGGTGCCCAGGTGTTCGAGGGCAGCTGGGGGCCCGCCGCACGGAGTCCCAGCGCCGCGAGCGCGACCAGCAGCGCTCCCACGCCGATCCCCGACCGCCGGTTCATGGCTGTCGCCGTCGCTGACGACCACGTCGGCGACAGACGACGCCCGGATCATGTGGGGATGGCCGGCGATCAGACCGTCGCGAGACGGTTTTCGTGCCGGCTGAAACGAAAGGGACCACCCAGGGACAGACTCAATTCCCCTGCCATCCACCGCACCACTCCTTAGCCGGTCAGCGTCAAGGAGTTACGGCCGACGGTGTCGCGCCGGCGCCGGTGCCTCGAAGGCTGAATTTAACGGTTATGAGACACGGCCTTACAGGTTTCGCGAAGGCACTCCGCCGACCCCCGCCAGCGCATCCGCTGGTGCGGATGGGGCGTTCCGGAGAAACACGATCCGGGGGCTGAGACACCGTCCTCGTGCGTAAACAGCGGGATGCCGCCAACAGTATTGCAATCGGGATAACGGTTTCGTCAGGTGACACCGCCGAAAGTGCGGAAAAGTAAGCCATCCCCGCCCCGGCCGGACGGGCACGTTTCGTGATACCACTGTCTATATATAGTCGGCATATCGACCGTGAACCGAGCCGTCGATAACCGGGTGAGGCGTAAAATGTTCCCCTGCTTTTTCCAGCGAAGCTGCGCCACGGTGGCGCTCTGCGGCCTGCTGGGCGGAAGCCCCGCTCTGGCGGGCCAGGTCCGCGCGCCCGAGGCAAAGGTCCCGGAACAGACCCGGCTGGCTCGGACAGCGACGGTCGGGCCGCGCGCCGTCGTGACGGAGGCGACGCGGCCGGGCAGCGTCGTCGGGGGGGTCTGGGACGCCCAGGATCGACCCATGCCCGGCGTGCGGGTGCGTCTGCGCGACGTCGTCACTGGCAGCACCCCTACGGCCGGTGCGGCCGACGACGCCGGCCGGTTCTCGTTTTCCGGCGTGAGCAGCGGGTCGTATATCGTCGAGGTCCTCGGAGAGAACGGCAAGCTTCTGACAGTCAGCCACACCTTCAACGTCGGGCCGGGTGAGACCGTCGCCACCTTCGTGCGTCTGGGCGCGAAAGTGCCGGGCGCCCGCGGCTTCTTCCGGAATGCGGCATCAGCTGTCGTCCTGACGGCGGCGGCGGCGGGCGTGACCGCGATCGGGCCCGAAGCGAAGCCCTGCAGCAGCCCCTCTCCGGGTTGCGACTGATCGGCGCCACATCCATGTTCGATACTCAGGAGATTCGGGTCGGGGCTGGTCCGCCCGACAGTGCGGCGGTGGGAGTTCCCCCGGCCGCAGCGCCGGCCAGCCGGTGCATCTCCTCGACCGTCTCGGCACGATTTTCAAGCATCGCCGCATTGCCGGCACCGCCTTTGTGCTGGTCGTCACGGTGATGATGGTGCAGACCTACTCGACCATCCCCATCTACCAGACGGCCGCGCGCGTCGAGATTCAGGACGAGCGCAGCACCTCGGTGACGACCATCGGCGTCAACGACCCGACGTGGTGGCAGGAGTCGGCGCCGTACTATCAGACGCAGTACGAGATTCTGCGCAGCCGCGAGCTCGCGCGCCGGGTCGTCCGGCGGCTGAACCTCAAGGACAATCCGGCCTTCAACGGCCAGGCGCCGCAGCCGCGCGACCCGATTGCGCTCGTCCGGCAGGCGCGGGCGGCGACGTCGGCCGCGATCCGCGGGCTGTTCGCGCGCAACGCCGCGGCCCCGCCGGTGGCGCCGCTGCCCGATGAGTCCGCGCAGGAGGCGGGGCTGATCGGTGCCTTCCTCGGCGGCGTGGTCATCACGCCGTATGCCGCGACGCGGCTCGTCGATGTCATCTACCAGCACACGGATCCGGATTTCGCGGCGGTCGCCGCCAACACGCTGGCCGAGGAATATACCCAGGAGAATCTCGACCAGCGGCTGTCGAACAACGCCAAGGAGCTGGCCTTCGTCAACGAGCAGCTCGAAGCCGCGACGCAGAAGGTCAAGGACGGCGAGCAGTCGCTGCAGCGGTATCGCGAGAGCAACAACGCGCAATCGCTCGATGACCGCCAGAACATTGTCGTCGCCCGGCTGACGTCGCTCAGCCAGGCGGTGACCGAGAAGCGCACCGAGCGGCAGCAGAAGGAAACCCTCTACAACCAGGTGCGCGGCGCGGACCCGTCGAGCGACGCGGCCGACTCGTTTCCGCTGATCGGCAACAACCCCGCGGTGGTATCGGCGCAGAGCCAGCTGGCGGCGCTCAAGGCGGAGAAGGTGTCACTCTCGCAGACCTACGGCCCGGATGCGCCGAAGATGCGCGAGGTGGACAGCAAGCTGGAGGCGGCGGCGCGGCTGCTGGTCGCCGAGCGGCGCAAGGTCGTCGAGGGAGCCAGGAACGAATACGAGGCGGCCGTGGCGCAGGAGCGGAACTTCGGCGCCGATCTGGAACGGGCCAATGCCGCGAACGTCGATCTCGATCGCAAGAGCGGCGACTACCGGATCCTGCAGCGCGACCTCGACAGCCAGCGCCAGATCTTCCAGTCGCTGCTCGATCGGCAGAAACAGCTCTCGGTCGTCGCCAACAGCCGCGCCAACAACGTCCGCGTCGTCGACCGCGCCGAGCCGCGGCGGTCGCCGATTTCGCCGAATCCCCGGCGCGACTGGCTCACCGCCATCCTCGCCGGTTTGACGGTCGCCTTCGGCCTGGCGTTCGGCATCGAGTACCTGGACGACACCATCAAGACCCCCGAGGACGTCACCAACCGGCTGCGGCTGCCCCTCCTCGGACTCGTCCCGGCGCTCGGCAGCGGCCGGGTACCGGTGCTCACCGAGACCGTTCCGCATGACTTCGGCGAGGCGTTCCGGTCGCTCCGGACGTCGCTGGTCTTCACGAGCGGCGGCGAGGCGACCCGGCTGATTGCGGTGACCAGCAGTCAGCCGCTCGAGGGGAAGACGACAACGGCCTGCAATCTCGCGCTGGCGCTGGCGTTCGGCGGCTCGCGGGTGCTGCTGATCGACGCCGACATGCGCCGCCCGGGCCTGCACAAGGCGATGGGCCTCCAGAACGCGGTCGGGCTGTCGCACCTCCTGGTCGGCCAGGCGCGCGTGCGGGACGTCATCCAGAAGACCGCCGACCCCAACCTGTTCGTGATTTCGGCCGGCCGGACGCCGCCGAATCCGTCGGAGCTGCTCGCCTCGGAGCGGATGAACGCGCTGATGGCGAACCTCGCCGCCGGGCCGTTTGACTGGGTCGTTCTCGACACGCCCCCGGTGCTGGCCGTGACCGACGCCGTGATCATCGCGCAGAAGGTCGGCGGCGTGGTCTTCGTCATCGGTTCCGAGATGACCCGCCGCGTCCACGCCGAACGCGCCCTCGAAACGCTCCAGAGCGGCCGGGCCCGCGGCATCGGCGTCGTCCTCAACCGGGTCGACTTCGAGCGCAACAAGTACTACTATTCGCGGTATTACGGCTACCAGTACAAGAGCTACTACGCTCAGAACAACGTCGCGTAACCGGCCGGGGGCGTTCGTCCTCGGCGGGATCCTCGCGTGGACGGCGCTGGTCTTTGGCGGCATCTATCCCGCCACTCTTCTTCTCCCCGCGGCGGCCTGTGTCGGGCTGGCGTGGGCCTATCTTCCCCGTCTGCACCCCGCCTCACGGCTTTGCGATGCCGCGCTGCTCCTCGTCCTCGCTGGCTGCGGGATGCAGCTGCTGCCGATGCCGCGCGGCCTGGTCGCCGCGGTCAGTCCGTCGGCCGCCCGGGTCGAGCAGGCGCTCGCCCTCGTTACACCGACAGGTGCCGGATTCCTCAGTATCCGGCCGGCGCATTCGATCTGGGCGTCAGCCCTGCTGGCGGGACTGTTTCTGCTCTTTCTGACGGCGCGGCGGATATTCGAAGGAGGGGGCGTTCGCGTCGTGTGCCGGATAGCCGCCGTGACCGGGCTGGTCCTCGCGGCAGTGGCGATCGCGCAGGATGCGACCGCGAAAGGACTGATCTACTGGCGGTTCGCGCCGCCGCGGGAAGGCCCGGCGCCGTTCGGCCCATTCACGAATCGCAATCATTTCGCGACGTGGGCGATGATGGTGGTGCCGCTCTCGATCGGCTATCTGGCGACGCACGCCGCCGCCGGGCCGGCCGGCGGCGCCAGAAGCTGGCGGACGCGGCTCGCGGCGTCGCTCGACGCGCGGATCTGGATGCAGATCGCGGCCGTGCTGCTCCTGATGATCGCGACCGCGCTCTCGCTGTCGCGATCCGGCCTGGTCGGCCTCGCGGTCGCCCTCGGTACGAGCGCCGTCCTGATGAGATCGCAAGGGGCAGACCGGGTAAGATCATCCCGTGGACTGGTCTACGGTGGTGCGGTGACGCTGGCAGGCATGCTGGGCATTCTGACGGTGGTTGGCCCGCACGTGATCGGCGCGCGGTTCGGCGCCTCCGGGACGGCAGTGGTGGACCGGCTGGCGATCTGGAGGGACACGATACCAGTGCTGCGGGATTTCTGGCTGACCGGGACCGGCGTCGGCACGTTCCAGACGGCCATGGCAATCTATCAGCGGAGCCGGCCGGAAAAGATCTTCAACCAGGCCCACAACCACTACCTGCAGGTCGCGGCCGAGGGGGGACTGCTGATCGGACTGCCGGCCGCAGTCGGCCTGATCGCGCTGCTCCTGGCCGGACGGCGGCGTCTGTCGGCCGATAACTCCCCGATGTACTTCCTGCGTGCCGGCGCCGCGGCGGGGCTCGCCGGGGTTGCGGTCCAGAGCCTGTGGGAGACGGGGCTGACGGTGCCCGCCAACGCCGCGCTGGCGGCGGTGCTGGCGGCGATCCTCGTCCATACACGGCACGGCGGCGGGATCGCGCGCTGATGGCGCTGCGCATCGGCATCGACGTCGACGGGGTGCTGGCGGATTTCAGGACCGCGTTCCACGCGACGTCGCGGGAGGCGCTCGGCCGGCAGGTTCCCGAGGTCTTCGATCCGGTCGCCACGCCGGCGCTGGCCCAGCAGGATGTGCGCCGCGTGTGGGAAACGGTCGGCCGCACGCACAACTGGTGGACGCGGCTGCCGCCCTACGAGCCGGCCCGGATCGCGCGGCTCTACGAGCTGACCCGGGCGTCAGGCTGGGAGGTGTTCTTCCTGACCAACCGCCCCCCAAGCGCCGGCGACTCGGTGCAGTATCAGACCCAGTGGTGGATCGAGCAGCACGGCTTCTACCTGCCCGCGGTGCTGACCGTGCCCGGTTCGCGCGGCGAGGTGGCCAACGGGCTGCGCCTGAACCTGATCGTCGACGACCTGCTGCTGAACTGCATCGAAGTGGTCGGCGCCTCCACCGCCAAGGCGCTGCTGATGCTGCGGAGCCACGACAAGGCGATCGAAAAGCACGCCCTCGACCGGGGCATCGGCGTCGTCTCGACACTCGAGGAAGCGCTCGAGGTCATTGCGCGGCTGGAGACCCTCCTGCCCGGGCGGAGCGGCCGCCTGATGCGGCTGGCCGAGTGGTTTTCCCCCCCAGGCCCGGCGAGTCGCTCCCTTACAGCCCGCGCGAGACGCGCCCCCTGCCGCCTCTCGGCGACAGCGAGCGGTAGCAGCTCAGCCTCTCCGCCGGTCGGATCAGCGAGGGACGCAGACGAACCACACCTGGCTGTTCAGGATCGGCCCGAGCGGGCCGAGCGGCGTGAACTGGCGGCGCTCAACCGCAAAGCGGGCGGCAATTTCCCGCTCGAGAATCCGCCAGTCGAACCCTTTGTGGCCGCAGTACTCGATCGGTCCATCCGGACCCTCGACGTGGTACTGCGCGCGGGCGAGGTTGGGCCCGCCGGCGATGGCGGCCAGGAGCTCGCGCGGGGAGTAGGTCTCGCGATGACGATAGTCCCCCTGACCGCGCCACGCGGCCAGGGCCCGGAACAGCTGCTTGCCGGCGAGCGCCGGCCCGACTTCGATTGGCACACTGATCACGACCCGACCCGACCGGCTGACCAGCCGCCGCAGATCCTCGAGCACGCGCACCCGTTCGGCATCGACGCAGTGCTCGAGCACCTCCATGCAGGTCACGACGTCGTAGGCCTGCGCGTGCTGCGCAGCGGCGAGGTCGGCGGTCGGGATGAACGTCAATCCGGGCAGATCCGATAAACGGCGTCGGCACTCGGCCAGCTGGGCCCTGTCGATGTCGGCCCCGACGGCCTCGACGAAGGTGCCGTGCGTGAGCGCCATGAACGTGCCGTCGCCGCACCCGTAGTCGAGCAGCCGGCCGCCGGCGCCGCGGGCCGCCAGCTCGGCGGCGAGCCGGAAGCGGCTGCCGTGGCTCCAGGCGACGACCCGGCTCGGGCAGTAGATCTGCTTGCGCGCGTAGTCGCCGGACGCGATCCGATCCGTCATCGGCCGGGCGGCGCCACCCGGAGGCGGCCGTCCGGATGGCAGGCACGCCACGTTCCGCGGCGACGGGACATCAGCTCCACATCGACGCCATGAGGATCCTGCGGAACTGCGCGTGCCGCAGCAGCGCCATCGCCGATCGGCCGTGCCAGTTGAAGCTGGCCGTCTGCTTGAGGAGCGGCACGATGCCGTCGACCCGCGCCAGATCGACGAGCGCGTCGATGGCGCGATCGTTCAGGCGCAGCGCCAGCCGCCGGAAGCGAAGCCCGGTCCTGATTTCGGAGCCGAGCCGGGCCTGCCAGCGATCCTCGTAAAGGCTGAGCCGGGACTCATCCAGCTGATTGTCGCGGAGCGCCGGGTCGAGCACGTCGGCTGCCAGCTGCCCGCTGACCAGCCCGTAATAGATCCCGCCGCCGGTCGTCGGCTTGACCAGACCGGCGGCGTCGCCGACGGCGAGCAGGCGATGGTTGTAGGTCCGCGGCACCGGGCCGAGCGGCAGGATCTTGAGGCGCGGCGCCGGCCATGCATCCTCGTCCGTGACGTAGCGCTTGCGGATTGCGATGCCGAGCGCCGTGAAGCGCGCCAGCGCGTGGTCGTCGCACATCAGGCCAATCCGGTTGAAGCGGCGATCGCCCCGGGAAAACGGCACCGTCCAGGCGAACCCGCCGGGCGCCACTTCCCTTCCGAGGTAGACCTCCACCATCTCCGGACCGTCGAAAGGGATCTCGAGCTGGGCGCTCTGCACGAACACCCGCGGCACGCCGAGGCCGAGGGCGCGGTTGAAGCGATAACTCGCGCCGCAGGCCAGCACGCAGGCGCGCGCCTCGACGGTGGCCTCAGGCGTATCGCCGGTGACCTGGACGCGGTCGGCGAGGATGGAAATCGCGCGCACCCGGGCTCCGACCCGAAGGTCGGCGCCGGCGGCGCGCGCCTCGGCGGCCAGGGACTGATCGAAGACGGCGCGGTCGACCACCGCCGCCTGGACGCGCTCGGCGTCAATCGCGACGTCGGTCCCGTCGGCGGCCACGAACCGCGCCGCGTGCGTCGTCGTCAGAATGGCCTGGCGCGGAATGTCGAGCTCGTCGAACGCGTCGAGGCCGAGGAGGCCGGTGCAGTGCACCGGGACGCCGACCTCGTCATGCTCTTCGAGCACGACGACCGAGTGGCCGGCCGACGCCAGCGCGCGCGCCGCCATCAGCCCCGACGGTCCGCCGCCGACGACCACGACATCGGCGAGATCGCGGGACGCGCGGGTCAACGGGCGCAACCGGCCCGCCTCAATACTTCTTCCCGCGCGCTTCCCATGTGCCATGCACGCTAATCCAAAATGACAGGAGAATCAATCGTACGTCGAGCAGCCAGGACCGTCGCCGCACGTACAGCCGGTCGTACCTGAACTTCTGGTGCCGCGGAATGTCCCGGCGCGCGTAGACCTGGGCGATGCCGGTGAGACCGGGGCGCACCCGGATGCGCTCGGCAAACCCCCGGACGTCCTCCAGGCGGACGAGACGGCCGTCGCCGTCCGCTTCGATCTCGCCGGGCCTGAGCGCCCGCGGGCCGACGAAGCTCATGTCGCCGCGCAGGATGTTCCAGAGCTGCGGCAGCTCGTCCATCGCCGTCGCCCGCATGATCCGCCCGGCCCGGGTGACGCGCGGATCACCCGCGGTCGCCTGCACCGCGCCGCTCTGTGCCTCGGCGTCGGGCCGCATCGATCGGAACTTGAGGGCCCGGAACACCCGCCCGCCGAGTCCGACGCGCTCCTGAGCGTAGAACACCGGGCCGCCATCCTCGGCCTTGATGGCCACGGCCATGGCCGCCCAGAGCGGCGCCGAGGCGATCAGGCCGAACGACGCAAGGAGGATGTCGAGCGCGCGCTTGGCCATCAGGCCATCGCTTCCCGGTAGACGCGCTCGGCGGCGGCGCGCATGATCGGCAGCGTGAACTCGGCGGCGACGCGGGCGCGGCCGGCGCGGCCGAACCGATCGCGGAGGGACCCGTCACCGCAGAGCTCTGCGAGCGCGTGGCGCAGCCCGGCCACATCGCCTGGCTCGGCGGTCAAGCCGGTCTCGCCGTGGCGATTGACCCACGGCACCCCCGACGGCAGCCGCGTACTGACGACCGGCCGGCCGCAGGCCATCGCTTCGAGCTGGACGTAGCCGAACGCCTCGGCGCGCGTCACCGACGGCAGGACGAACACGCTGCAGGCGTGGTAGAGCGCCGCCAGCTCGTCGTGCCCGATTTCCCCGGTGAAGCGGACCCGGTCGCCAAGGCCGAGCTCCCGCGCCAGCGCCTCCCAGCCGGCGCGCGACGGACCATCGCCGGCGAGCACCGCCGGGACGTCGAGGCCGGCGAGCGCGCGCAGCAGGACGTCGACCCCCTTGTAAGGAACCATGCGGCCCGTGAAAAGGACGATCGGCCGGTGACCGGCCTCGGCCCGGATGGCTTCGGCCCGCGCCTCAATCGCCGGCGTGCCCTGCCAGCGGCGCAGATCGATGCCGAACGGAATCACCCGGACGCGGTCCCGATACGGCTCGAGCGCGGCGGCGTGCTCGGCGAGCAGCGGCGACGAGACGATGATTCGGGCGGCGCGTTCGTAAACGCGGCGCACCATCGGGTGGTAGAACAGCGCGTACTGGAGCCGCGGCCGCACCACTTCGCTGTGGAACCAGACCGCCAGCGGCATGTGCGGCGGCCTGACCGCCAGCGACAGCAGCGCCCACGGGTTGGGCTCGTGCAGCACCATCAGGTCGGCCCGGGCGCGGCGCAGCTCCCCCGGCAACCCTGGCGCCAGGGGCACCGACCCGGCGGCCCCGACCGTGCCGACGCGCGTCACCGCCACCCCGTGGCGGCTCTCGCGGACAGTGGCCCGGCCGGTGTTGCAGACGAGCACGCCCTGCTCGATTGTCGGCGAGTCCCCTTCGCAGAGCGACTCGAGGACCCGCTCCATCCCGCCGGCGGCCGGCGGATAGAACTTGCCGACATGCAGGACCCGGAGCCGCGCGGACGCCGGCGTCATACCGTGCGGATGCCCCCATCCGGGCCGAGGCGTCGATAGAGCGCCACGACCTGGCTGGTATATCGCGACCAGCTGAACGACGCCGCCCGCGCCAGGCCAGCGTTCCGCCGCGACGCCCAGCGCGCCTCGTCGTCGCGCCGCTCGCCGAGCACGCTCATCACCGCCGCCGTCCAGGCGTCGACGTCCTCGGGCGGACAGTAGCGCACCGCCTCGCCGCCGACCTCCCGCAGTGCGTCGATGTCGCTGGCGACGACGGCGGTACCGCAGGCCAGCGCTTCGAGCACCGGCAGCCCGAACCCCTCGCGCTCCGACGGCAGCAGCACGACGGCACTGCGCCGATACACCGCCGCCAGCGTCGATCGGTCGAGGAACGGCAGCACGATGATGACGTCCTCGAGCCCCAGCGCGCGCACCAGCGCCCGCTGTTCGCCGGTGAACGGGCCGCCGACCCGCACCAGCCTGACATCCGGACGCTGCCGGCGGACCGCCGCCAGCACGTGCAGCAGCACGTCGATCCGCTTGCGCGCGATGGTGCTGCCGACGTGGAGCACCTCGGTCATCCGACCGGCCGGTCCGAGCAGCCGCGCCGCCTCGACGTCGGCGGCCGGCTCCGCGGCCGGCGCGCAGCTCGGATGCGGCCCGTTCGGAACCACCGAGGTGCGATCGGGCGCGACGGCGCCGCGCGTCACGAGCGCCTCGCGCGTCGCTTCGGTATCGCAGGCGATGTGCCCCGCGCTCTTCAGGCCGGCGAAGATCCGCCGCGTCATCGCCCGGAACGCGAACGATCGGCGATCGCGGTCGGGCTCGAGAATCGAGCGGAACGTATCGAGATCGTGACAGGTCACCAGCGTCCGCGCCGCCGGCAGCGTGTGCACGAGGTGGGCGTAGCTGTGGTCGACAACGTGGAACACGTCGAAGCTGCCGGCGATGCCGCGGGTCACCGCCGGGTAGTCCCACAGGCGGTTGGTGAAGCGGTCGGCGGTGAACGCGGCGCGCAGGTCGCCGGCCCCGGGGACCCGCGTCGCGCGCCGGCGCAACGGCGGGCGAATCAGCACCGGCTCGATGATCCCGCCGTGCTCGTCCCGCAGGTGCTCGACGAGCATGTCGGCCACCAGGTCCATGCTGGGCCAGCGCTCCTCGAGCATGTCGGCCAGAATGGCCACTTTGATGGGGGTCATCGCTCTCCCGTCAGGTCGTCGAAGAACGCCAGGTGCCGGCGGGCGACGACCGGCCAGGCGAACTCGGCGCGCGCCCGGCGCAGGCCGCGGTCGGCCATCGCACGGCGCTCGCCGGCGTCGCGCAGCAGGGTGTCGATTGCCCGGGTCCACTCCGCCACGTCCCGCTCGGCGAGCAGCGTGCCCGCTCCGTCCAGGACGTAAGGAATCTCCCCGCTCCGGCTGGCCAGGACCGGGACGCCGCACGCCATCCCCTCGATCAGCATCCGTCCGAACTGCTCGCGCCACGCCGGCGTCGTACGGCTCGGAGCGCACAGCACATCCATGGCATTCAAATACTGTGGCACGTCCGCGTGCCCCACGTCCGTCGCGATGCTGACGCGGCCGGGAAACGCGGCCGACAGCGCTTCGAGGTCGCCGCGCCCGTCGCCACCGCCAACGAACAGCGCCCGCCACGGCGCCTCGACCCGGCGGAGCGCCGCCGCCAGCACGTCGAGGCCCTTGGCGGCGACGAATCGTCCGAGGAAGCCGACGACCGGCGTGTCGTCATGCCAGCCGCGCTCCCCGCGGATGCGCGCCCGCGCGGCCGCGTCCGGCGTGAAGACACGCGTGTCGACGCCTGGCGGAATGACCCGCGACGGCAGCGCCGCATAGCCCGGCCGTCCAAGCTGGGTGTCGTGGATCGTCCGGCCGAAGGCAATCCACCCGTCGGCGCGGCCGAGGACGCGCCGCTCGAACCAGCCGAACGGCGGCGGATACACCTTGGCCAGGTTCTGGAACGTGGCGAACACGAGCTTCGCGCCTGGCGGCGCCAGCGCCGCAATCTGGGCGCCTGCCGCGACGTACGGCTCCTCCCAGCAGTGAATGAGATCCCACGGCTCCGCCATCAGCCGGCGCAGGCCGCCGTAGAACATCACGTGGGGCACCCTGGAGAGGTGGGCGGAAAGCCGCCTCGTCGCAGCGGCGTCGCCGGCCGCGGTCTCGAATTCGATCGGGCGCAGGTCGCCGTGATACCTGGCCGGCGCCGCCGCCGTCACGCTCCAGCGGCCCTGCCCCTCCCGCGCCATTTCGTCCGCCAGCCGCCGGTTGAGGGCGACGACATAGGAATGGCCGATGGTCAGCAGCCGCTTCACCGCGCCCCTCGATAGGGCACGGCCGTCCGGGCCAGGGTCCGCCACCTCCTGAAGGTCGACCACGACACGGCGCGGCGCTGCCGCCGCACGTCGGGAAGCGCCCGCCGCAACTCGCCCGCGATCCAGCGCAGTCCGCCGGACTCCGCGCCGAGGCCGGCCTTCATCCGCCGGTAGCGCCACAGCCGCAGCGGCAGGCTCAGCGCGACAATCGGCCAGGGCTCGTTGTAGAGCGAATAAAGGCAGTCGTTGCGGATCGCGAACCGCACGTACCGCGTGACGCTCCGGCCGCCGCGATCGGGAACGTGCGCAACCAGCGCCGCGGGCAGATAGACGACGCGATAGCCGGCATCGAGCGCCCT
Source organism: uncultured Acidobacteriota bacterium (assembly GCA_963750475.1). Lineage (GTDB taxonomy): Bacteria > Acidobacteriota > Vicinamibacteria > Vicinamibacterales > 2-12-FULL-66-21 > JALZOC01. The sequence continues at coordinate 1,103,221 of CAVVQQ010000002.1, read as the reverse complement.
CACGCAGAAGTCCTTCTCTTCCCCGTAATAGACGAAGCTTTCACGGTAGCCGCCGAGCCGCTCGAACGCCTCGCGGCGCAGGAGGTGCGCGAAGCCGATGAACGAGGGCACGCAGAGCGGCGCCGTTCCCGGGCCTGGCTGCATCCGCTCCGGCCACGGCTGCCCGTCCGCCTCCGCCTGCGCGAACCCGACCGCCGCGACCGTGTCATCGGCATCGAGCACGTCGATGGCCGCCCTGACCGACGCCGCCGTCAGGACGACCGTATCGTCGTCCAGCAGCAGCACGTAGGGCGTATCCGCCTCGCGCATGATCCGGTTGCGGCCGACGATATAGCCGCCGCCGTGCTCGTCGCGAAGCGTCGCGCCCTGCATCCCGGCGGGTAGCGCCGCGGCGACGCTGTCCGCGGCCGGCGACGCCGACGCGTCGTCGAAGACGAGAACGTACGGCTGCAGCTCGGCGAGTACCTGCAGCGACCGCAGGCAGCGCTCCAGGGAGGCCGGACGATCGCGGGTGGTGATGCCGACCGTCAGGCGGGTCATGCCGGCAGGCCCCGCTCGGCGAGCGCGTCGTGATAAACCGCCAGCGTTTCCTGCGCCGTGCGCGCCCACGACATCGACGAGACCCGGGCGACGGCTGTTCGCGCCCATCCGGTGGCGATCGGCCGGTGCGTCGATCAGCCGCCGGACCGCGGCGGCCAGCGCCTGACTGTCGCGCGCCGGCACCACGAATCCCTCCCGTCCGTCGCGGACGACGTCGGGGACGCACCCCACCGGAGTGGCGACCACCGGCAGGCCCTGGCTCATCGCCTCAATCACGACCAGGCCGAAGCCTTCGTAGGTGGACGGAAACACCAGCAGATCGTGGCGCCGGTACTCGGCAATCACGCCGTCCTCGGAGACGCGGGCGACGACCCGCACGTGCGGCCGCGCCGCCGCCGAGAAGGCACCCCGCACGGTCGCGGCGTCGGGCCCGGGGCCGAGTATCGTCAGCGGAACGGGACGCTGCTCGCGCGCCAGCTGATTGAAGGCCGCGACGAGGTAGGCGATGCCTTTGATGTGATCCCAGGAGCCGCAGAACAAGGCGCCGGCGCCGCGCGCGGCGTCGTCCGGAGGGCTCGAGAGGAAGCGGCCCGACACGCCGTGGGCGACGACGCGGATGCGGTCCGGCGGCTGCCAGCCGCGCGCGATCGCAAACTGCCGATCGCTCTCGGTCAGGTACCGATGAGCCGATCGGCGAGACGCGCCGCCGCGGCAACCTGCGAGAGCCGGGACGCCGGGTACCAGAGCCGGCGCGACCACGGCTTGCGCGACAGTCCGTGCCGGCTGTCGGCGAGCATCCGGTCGTAGTTGCAATGTTCGAGTCCGTGGGATCGACAAATCAGCGCTGTCGATGCCAGCCCGCCAAGGCGCCGCCCGACCCCCAGCCACATGCCTTCGGCGCTGGCGACGTCGATCACGTCGTACGGCCGGCCGGTCGCGGCGTGAACGGCAGCCCGCGCGGCCAGCGCCGGGGCGACCAGCTGGCGCAGCTGACGCCCCGCCGGGGCGGCGCCGAGATCGGCCGAGTAGAGTGCGTCGCATTCGTGGCCGGCGGCGCGAAACTCCTCCTGGAGCTTGTGCGGCACCTTGGCCGACCCGAGCCGGGGGTCGTCCGGAAAGTCCCCCACCAGCAGGATGCGCAGCGGCCGGCGGATCATGCCGCCGACCCCGCTCGCGTCAACACGTCGAGTGTGTGTTCGAGGTCGAAGCGTGCCTCATACAGACGGCGGCCGGACGCGCCAAGAGCGGAGCGCGCGGCCGGGTCGCGGAGCAGCCTGGCGGTGGCGGCCCCGATGGCGGCGGCATCTCCGGCCGGCGCCAGCGCGACCCCGCCGCCGCGCCAGACCGCCTCGGTCAGTGCTCCGTCCGTCGTCACCACGGCACAGCTGTTGGCCAGGGCCGCCATCACCGACGTCCGCCGCGTCGTGACACCGTCCGGATACGGCTGCACCACGACATCGCAGGCCCTGAGCGCCGCCGGCACCTCGCCGGAGGCCAGCGACTCGGCCGTCCGGAGTCGCGCGCCGAGCGCCGGATGACGACGACCGAACGCCGCGGCGAACCCGTCAGCGCCGCGGCCGACGAACACGAACCGCGCCGTCGGAGAGGCTTCGAGCACCGCCGGCCCCACCGCCATGAGCTGCGCCGTCATGTGGTCGCCAAAGGTGCCGAAATGGCCGACCACGCCGGCGTCGCGATCGCCGCCGCGAAAGGCGGAGGACCACCGCGAGACGCATTCGTCGGAGGCGGCGGCCGCCACGGTCGCCGGTACCGGCAGCTCGACAAGTGTGCCGGCACCCCACGGCCGGAGGTACGACCGCCACGCCGACGTCGACACGTACGCCACGGGGCTTGCCCGCAACAGCACCGCCGCCATCAGCCGCTGGGCGAGCGCCAGCGCATTGCGCGCCGGTCGCTGCCGCGAAAAGTAGAAGTACGGCTCGTGGAACATGACCCGAACATCGAGGCCGCGGCGCCGCATCCGCGCCAGCCAGAAGCAGAACGCGATGTTCGCGCCGCGCGAGCCGAGGGCATTGGGCACGTACTCGAGCACGACGCGGCCCGGCGACACCGCGAACGCCCGCTCGAGCGCGCGGCGCGATTGAGGACCGAACACGTCCGGCAGTCCGTGCACGTGAATGCCGTCGTCGTCTCGATCCACGGCGCGCGGACACCAGACGTGGACCTCGAGGCCCCGCGCGACGAGCCCGGCGGCAACGATCCGGGTGTAATCCGCGACCCCGCCGGCCTGCGGGGGATACTCCCCCGTGAGCAGCTGGATGGACTGCGTCACGCGACCGTCCGCGCCGGAGCGGCGGCGTGCATCAGGACGTCCTCGATGATCCCGAGATGCACCGGAAGCGTCATCTCGCGGGCGACGCGGAGCGCCCCTTCTCCGAGGCGCGTCAGCTCCGCCGGGTCGGCGAGGAGCCGCGCCAGCGTCTCTCCCAGAGCATCGGGACGGCCGACCTCGCGCACCATCCTCCCGTTCACACCGTCATGCAGCCACTCGCCGATCCCGCCGACGTCGAACGCCGCCGCCGGGACGCCGTGCGCCGCGGCTTCGAGGCCGACCAGGCCGAACGGCTCCGGCCACACACTCGGCACAGCCAGAACGCTCGCGCTTCTCAGGAGCCGCACCCGCGCCTCCCCCGTCACCCAGCCGTGGAACGTCGCCGCGACACCGAGCCTCCCGGCCAGAGCCCGCCACGACGCCTCGTCGGATCCGCTTCCGCCGAATGCGACGTCAATCCCCTGCCCGGTGACGCGCGCGACATGCGCCGCCGCGTGGAGCAGGATCTCGCCCCCCTTGAGGGACGTCATCCGGCCGAGGAACAGCACTGTCGGCCGCGGCGGCAGCGGCCGGGCGCTCCCCTCGCACGGCATGGTCGCGAACAACGGCGCGGTCGCGACCTGCCCCGCAGCGACGCCGTTGCGCTCGTACTCGCGCGCCATGTGGGCGCTGGCGACGACGATGCGCGAGTAGCGGTCGAAGAGCGCCCGCTGACGCCTGGCCCACCCGTACTGCTCGAACATCACGCCCGGCCGGAGCTGGCCGCAGCGGCGGGGCAGGAACAGGCCCAGGCAGGCCGCGCCGAACTCCCGCGAGCAGGGGCGCATCCCGGGGAACGCGTGCGACTTGAGACCGCTGACGCAGGTCCCGAAGTAGCCGTGCATCATCTTGACGGTCGGGGCCGCCGCCACGAGCCGCTCGTCAATCGTCAGCGGCCCCATGTTGTGGGAAAAACAGACGTCGGGCTGCCACAAGCGGACGCGCTCGAACGCCGCGTCGAGGCCGTCATCCGCGACACTAATCGGGTCGGTGCCGTCGTCCAGACGCGTCGGCCCCTGCCCCGCGAGGGTGTCGGCACAGAGGAACGACAGGTGGTGTCCGCTGGCGCGAAGCGCCGGCATCACCGCCGCCAGGTAGCTCTCGACCCCTCCTGCGCCGCCTGGAGACTCGTGCGCGATCAGGACCCGCATCGTCGCAGCCTCAGGCAGACGCCGGCGAGATTCCAGGGGTCGGGACGGCCATCCAGCCGCTCCGGCCGCAATCCCTGATCGTCGAGCTCACGCTCGAGATCGTCGCGGCTGTAGCCGAAGGCGGCCCACAGGTGGGGATGAAACTCCATGTAGAGCGCGAGCGCTGGGCCGGCGGCGGCGATCGTCGCGCGCGCGCCGCGCAGCAGGTCGAGCTCCGCCCCTTCGACGTCGACCTTGATGAAGTCCGGCGAGACGCCGGCATCGCGACAGAACGTGTCGAGGCTGGTCGTGGGCACGTCGATGCTGTTGGCATCGCGTTCACGGACCAGCCGGTTGTCTCCCTGCATGCCGGCGGCACTGAAGCGCGCTTGCCCCGCCTGGCTGGTGACCGCCTCCGGATGGACAATGACGCGGTCGGCCACCCCGTTCAGGTCGATGTGGCGAAGGAGCCCGACGCGGGCGCCGGGCGCCGGCTCGAACGCGTGCACCCGCCCCGCGGCGCCGACCCACTGGGCCAGGAGAATCGTGTACGCGCCGAGATTGGCGCCGATGTCGAGGGCCGTCGTTCCGGGTTTGACCGCGGCGTGGAACGCCTCGTATTCCTCGGGGTTCCAGGCGGTCTGGCGATACGCGGCCGCGAGGCGGACGCGCTCTCCGTGCGGAAACCGGCTGACCAGCCGATCACCGGGAAGCCTGTCCATGACCGCTTCGTACAGCCGCTTGAGCGGCACCTTGAGACGGGGATCGGTGAGGCGGTTGCGGAACGGCCGGCCGGCGCGCTCGAACAGGCCGGGCCGGCGGAAGCCGTCGCCTTTCCCGAACTCCATCATGGCGCGCCGGACCCTTCCTCGCCGGCGAGCGCGAGAAGCCCGTCGAGGCGCCACGCCGCAAGTCTGCCTCTGATGAGTGCGGCGACTGGCGGATACCCGAGAATCAACGGACGGGCGAACCACGCGTAGGTCAGGCCGATCAGCCCGCCGACCACGACCGCCCCGGGGAACGGCAGCCGCAGCGCCAGCGCACCGACACCGACGCACAACACCACGGGCGGGAGCGCCCGCGCCACCCACGGGCGGAAGACGTCACGGGCGAAGCCGGCGACGGTCAGTCCACTGCGCTCCGAGAGGGCCGGCAGCAGGAGCGGCACGAGGACCATGGACTGCGCGGCCAGCGACGCGAGCGGAATGCCGATGAGCCCCAGCCGTCGTCCGAGGAAGAGTGCGAGGACGATCTGCACCCCGCCGGAGGCCAGCGTTCCGAGGCCGACGTGCAACCGCCGTCCGAGCGCGGAGACGACCACGGCCAGGCCGTGGCTGAGGGTGCTGACGACAATGAGCGCGGCCAGGACGACGTTCACGGACGCGCCGGCGAACAGATGCGGGCCGACCCACGCGCTCACGAATGCGCCGTTGACCGCCAGGAGGATGCAGGCGGCGCCGCCGGCCAGGCCCAGATAGACCCGGAAGACCGCCGCCACGGCGTCGCGCAGGCGGTCGGGGCGCTGCTCCCCCGAGAGCTGCGCCAGGCCGACGAGGCTGCTGTCGCCAGGCACCCAGGACATCTGGGTCATCATCTGCCCGAGCTTGGCGGTCATCGCGAGCATCGTGATCCAGATCGGATGGCCGAGCGACGCCAGGACAATCGCGTCGGTCGCGACCGACAGGCGCCAGCCCCAGGCGCCCAGCCAGGCGCCGAATCCTTCGCGGAAGAGCCGGGCGACATCGGCGGGGGCCGGTACCGGCCAGCCACGCACCAGATCGGGCGCGACGCTGCGGAGGCGGAGGCCCATGACACCGGCGTTGATGAGCGACGGCACCGCGGCGCCGATCGCCAGCGCATACAGACCGTAGCCCTTGAAGAGCAACACGACGGTAATCAGGAGATCGAGCGCCCAGGTACCGGTCGAGATATAGCCGTAGAACTTCACGTCCTGCAGACCGACCAGCGTCGAGCCGGCGATCCTGAGCGGCAGGACCACTGCGGCGGCGCAGGCGATGACGGTGAGCGGCCCGGCGATCGCATCGCGGTCGGCCGGTCCAAGATTCAGGATCGCCGGCGCCAGGCGCCACAGCACGACCACGACCGCGCCGTAGAGCACCGACACGAACACGCCGGCGCACGCCGCGTTGCTCATGATGCGCTGCATGCCGCGGCGATCGCCGCGGCCATCCGCCTCGGCGATGAGCCAGGGCACGACGCCCATGACGCCGAAGTCGGCCATCGCGGCGTAGGCCAGCACTTCGCCCGACGCCAGCCAGTAGCCGTAGAGCCGTTCGCCAATCCGATGGAGCACGAACGGGACGAGCGCGATCCCGACGATGATCGAGAGCCCGAACTGGAGGTAGGCAAACGACGCCGCGATCGACGCCCGGTGCGTGCGGCTCATCGGCCGCTTCCCGGCAGCGCCCGGCGCACCGCCGTCGCGATCATGCGCTCCGCCGTCGCCACCCATCCGGCCGCGCCGGCGCGCCGGCGCCAGTGGCGGCGCGGACGGCCGTACTCGGCCTTGATGGTGTCGTCCCAGCGGGCGTGAAAGAGCTGGCCGTTCCGGAGAACCTTCGCCTGGTGCGGAGATGACGGGGCCCGGCTGAGAGTGGTGCTGCCAAGGTGGTAGTAGGCACCCAGGCGTTCGAAGCCGGAGGTCGCCACCCGCCAGCCGGCCTTGCGGATGCGGCAGGCGAGGTCGGCTTCGTCCCACTCCGTCGGACGGAACGCTTCGTCCAGCGCGCCGACGCGTTCGAGGCAGGCGCGGCGGAGGATCCAGGGACGGATGACGATGTCGACTTCCTGCAGCCGCCACCAGTTGGCGGGAGCGGGGCCGATGGTGCTCCGCAGCCGGCGCCAGTCGACCAGCTGCTGCCACGTCTCGACGGGCTCATCGAGCGGAATGCAGTCGAGCCCGCGACTGAGACTGATCAGCCCGATCTCGGGATAGGCCGCGAACGTCCGGACGAGCTCTGGAACCAGCCAGCGGCCGCGCAGGAACATGTCGTCCTGCCACGCCATCACCAGCGTCCCGCGCGCCAGCGCCATGCCGGCGTTCGTGCAGCGCAGCTCGTGGGCGTTGTCCTCGTGAATCCAGCGCAGCTGCCGCGCCCCCCACGGCGTGGCCGCCACCTCCTCGAGCAGCGCGGCGGTGCCGTCGCTGCAGCCGTCCTCGACGACCACGAGCTCGACATCGGCGCCGCCGAGCAGCCGCCACTGCTCGAGGCACGTGCGCAGGACCTCGACGTTGTTGAACGTCGGAATGACGACGGTAATGGAAGGCGAGGTCATGGCCGCTTCGCGTAGGCCTGCAGATTCAGGGTGACGGGTAGGTGAACCCCGCCCGGCAGCGCGGTGGCGGCGAGGTGGAGCGCGCGGCGAACGAGGCGAGAGGCCCTGCCGCGCAGCCCGCGGCCGTCGGGCATCTCGGGAGCGCCGGGCGCAATCGCGATGTTCGTGAAGCCGGCGCGTTCGAGCGCCCGGTAGAGCGACCCGGGAGAAAAGTGATTCACGTGGACGAGGTTGTCGGCGAGCGTCGGGCGATAGCCACGGACGAGGCGGCCGCGCCAGCGCTCCTTGCGAAGCTGCCCTGGCCCTGAGGGAACCTTGACCGCCACCCAGCCGCCCGGGGCGAGCAGTGCCGCCGTCCGCGTCAGGACCGCGACGGGATCCGGCACGTGCTCCAGCACGTCGGTCAGCGTGATGGCGTCATAGTGGGCGGTGTCGAGGCTGACCTCGTGGACGTTCAGCTGTCGTACCGCCGCGCCGGTTCGGGCGGCGGCATAGACGGCGGTCTGCGGGTTGAGCTCGAGACCTTCGGCCGCCCATCCCTGAGCGCGGGCAAACGCGATGAAACGGCCGGCGTGCGCGCCGATATCCAGCAGCCGGCGTCTCGACGGATCGAGCCGCGCCCCCAGCGCCCGCAGGATGCCGCGAAAGATCGCGTCCTTGTAGCCGGCGTCGAACTCGGCGCGGATCCATTCGTCGGACCAGCGCTGATCGTAGAGGCGATCGAAGAACCGCGGCAGGGCCGGCAGCGCCGCCGGCTGGGCGAAGCCGCACGCGGCGCACCGCAGCAGCTCCAGCCGGGCGCCGGTGTACGCGGCGAGCTCAGGGTCCTGGGTGCCGTAAATCGCGAGATCGAAGATGAGCTCGTGCACGGCCCGGAGCTCGCCCGATCCGCAGACCTGACAGGTGTCGAGCGCGACGAAGCCGGCGCCGTTCGGCTGGCTCACGCCGTCACCACGCGCTCGATCTCTTCGCCCATCTGATCCCAGGTGCGCGACCGCAGGCGGTCCGACAGCGGCCGGACTCGCGCGGCCGCCGCCGCGAGGTCGGTCCGCCAGGCGCGCAGCCGCACCGCGATCTCGTCCGCATCTTCGACGTTGTCGATGAGCAGGCCGCGTGCCGCAGCGGGGTACAGCTCGGCGATGCCTGCCGACGCGCTCACGATGGCGGGCAGGCCGCGGCAGAGCGCCTCATGGACGCCAAGGCCGTAGGCCTCGTAGCGCGCGGGATGCACCATGACGTCGGCGGCGCCAATCACGCCGGAGATATCGGCTCGAAACCCGAGAAACCTGAGGCGGCCGGCAAGGCCCCGCGCAGCCGCTGTCTGCTGCCAGCGAGGCAGGTCGGCGCCGGCGCCGGCGACTGCCAGGTCGACATCCCAGTCGCGGTCCCGGCAGAGCTGCTCCCATGCCGCGAACAGGCGGTCGAATCCCTTGCGATGGTCCCCGAGCGCGCCCACGAAGAGCGCGACGGGACGATCCGCCGGCCAGCCCAGGCCGCGCTTCAGCGCCGCACGCGCCTCCGCCGTCACCAGCGAAAAGCCGGCCGCATCCGACCCGTAGTAGACAACGCGCACCTTCGCGGACGGGACACCGAGGCGATCGCGGACATCGGCCGCGGTCCGTTCGCTGTTGCAGATCACCAGCCGCGCGTGCCGCAGCGCGCGCCGCTCGCTCTGCCGGTAATACGCGTCGGCGGCCCGGGCCTGCAGGCCGCGGCGCAAGCCACGCGTGACCGGGCGGTGCGCGGCGTGAACATAGTGCACCCAGGTCACGTCGGCGGTGTCGGCGTTGCCGCCGTTGGCGACCACGTGCGCGTTCGGCATTCGCCTCGCGGCGCGCGCTCCAGCCAACGCGAGCAGCGGCACACCCAGCAGGTGCGAGCCCAGCGGACGGGATGGCCGGGTCACCTGGACGTTTGCGGCCTGCAGCAGGTCGGGCCAGACGCGGTGACCGACGAGATGGACGGACGCCGCGGGCCGGCCGCCTAGATACCGCGCCAGGGCGTGGTTGGCGCGGTCCATTCCGCCGAGAGGTGTGAAGTCGCCGGCGATGAGGAGCCAGTCGCTCACGACTGGTTCAGCCGGTAGTGGCAGGCGACGCCGTGCAGCGCTCCGGCAAGAAACCAGGTACCTGGATGCCGATCTGCGTGACGAACGGCGTGAAGCTGAAGACCATCGCCGCGATGCCGAGGTTGGCCGAGAAGACGACGCCGGCGCAGACCGCGATGCGCGGGTACCTCGTCTGGACGGCAAGGCGATACTCGCTTTGCGCGGTGGTGACGAGCGCGCCGACGTAGAACAGCATCATCAGGATGCCGCCGTCGATCATCCAGCCGGTGATCTGGATCTCCGCCCAGATGCCTGGCAGGCCCGGCGTGCCGAAGTAGGCAGCCGCCATGCCCCAGCGCCCCAGCCCAGCGCCGAGCGGATAGTCGAAGAGCAGCTGGCTGAAGGTGATGTCGAGCTGGACGCCGCGGGCGCGGTAATACACTGCCAGCGGGTCCTCGGCGAACAGCGTCAGGAAGCGCGTCAGCACGCTGGTGCCGCCGAGCGTCACGGCGCCGACGAAGCTGGCGACGACAATGCCGCCGGCGAGCAGCGCGAACGCCGTCGCCTTGGCGGCGCGCCGCTGCATCACCAGCGTCGCCGCATAAATCCCGAACATCAGGAGCGTAACGACCAGGCTGATGCGCACCTGGCTCAGGTAGATGGCGGCGATCCCGGCGCCGGCCAGCGCAAACGATCCGAGCCGCTTCCAGGGGGCAATCGGGCTCAGCCCGAAAATCACGCCGAGCAGCGCGGCGAACATCCCCGGGCCCGCGACCGCCCCCGGCGTATCGAACAGCCCCGGCGGCCGGATGATCAACTGGCCGTTGGGCCCGTTGTAGGTCACCGCGCCAAGCCCGAACGCCCCTTCGGTGACGACTCGCGACAGCTCGGTGGGCATGAAGCGGGCAGGGTCGTAGACCTGCAGCACGCCGACCAGAGAATTGACGCCGCTGCAGACCAACAGGATGCCGAGCAGCCGGGCCAGATGCTCCGGCGTGCGCACGAAGACCGGCGCCCAGAAGAGCGGGGCGAGCACCGCGAAGTACACCATCATGTGCGCGAGGCCGCCCATGAACGAACCGGTATAGGGGCTCGACAGCATCACGGCCATCAGTCCCATCACGGCCACGACCCACGGGTAGGTCCGATGCGCCGGCGGCCGCACGGCGGACTGCATCTGCCACCAGACGAACGCCGCCAGGCTGATGCCGAACGCCGAGAAGCGCAGCGGCAGACGGAACGCCTGCGCACCCGGCAGGTAGAGCAAGGCCGGCAGCGCCGTCTGGCTGATGACGAACAGCTCCGGGAAGCCCCAGGGGGCAATGCCCGGCGCGGCGGCCGCTGCCGCGGGCGGCGGCAGGGCACGCGCCGCCGGCGAAGCCATGCTGTTCATGCCCGCGCTCCCGCCCGCCGTGCGGCCGCCTCGTAGACTCCGGCGAACTCTTCCCCCAGCCGGCTGGCATCGAAGCGCCGCGCCGCCACCTGGTGTGCCTCGCGGCCGAGGCGCTCGCGCAGCGGCGCCGCCTCGGCGAGCAGGCGAATCGCCGCCGCCAGCGCGGCGGCATCCCCGGGCTGATGAGTCACTGCGTCGTATCCGTCCCTGACCAGCTCCGCCGCGCCCCCTGCCGCGCTCGCGACCAGTGCCCGGCCGCACGCCATCGCTTCCGCGATGACCAGCCCGAACGGCTCCGGGGTCGTGCTCGCATGCACGACGACGTCGAGGCTGCGCATCACGCGATCCGCATCGGTGACGAATCCGGTGAAGCCGACGCGATCGGCGATCCCGTATGTCGCCGCCAGCCGGCGGAGCTCGTTCAGGGAGTACTGGCTGCCCGCCGTGTCGTAGAGCGCGCCGCCGACGACATAGCCGCGCACGGCCGATGCGGCCGGCAGCGCCGCCAGCGCGCGGAAGAACGTGTCATGCCCTTTCCAGCGGCTGAACGTCGAGACGAGGCCGACGCGCACCGTCCCTGGCGCCGCCGGGCCGAGACCGGACAGCGCATCGAGATCGACGGTCGGCCCGTCGGGCGCGAAGCGCGCGAGATCGACCGCGTTGTAGATCACCCTGACCTCGACGTCCGGCCCGAGGACCGACCGGACATCCGCGGCCACGCTCTCCGAGTTCGCGACGACGACCGCACAGCGCGAGCCGTGGCGGCGCAGCAGCCGGCTGGTCACCGGCCGGCCGCTCACGTACTCGTGCATGTGCCAGACCAGGCCTGGCGCGGCGCGTCTGGCCCGCGCCGCGAGGATATGTGCCTTGAAGCCGTTGGTGTGGACGACGTCGGGCCGGATCCTCGTGAGCGCCACGCGCAGCCGGCGCTCGAACGGCGGCAGGTCCAGGGCGGCCCGGAGCAGCCGGACGGCGCCGCCGGCTCGCGTCGCCCGGCTCAGGCCGGCTTCGCCCAGCTTCGACAGCGACGCCGGCATCGCCAGGACCGTGACGCCCATGCCGATCTGCCGCGCCGCCGGGCCGAGCGGGCCAGGACCGGGAAGCATCAGCTGACGGTCCCAGTCAGGCCGGACCCGCCCCAGCTCCGCCGCGATCTGCAGCAGCATCGCCTCGGATCCGCCCGACTGATCGGACACGCTCATGAACAGGACCTGCATCAGGCCAGCTCCGGCACGCCGGGAGCGAGCGCCAGCACATGGGGCCAGGCCTCGAGCTGCGCGCCCGCCTCGTAGGGGCGCAGCAGCGCGGCGATTGCCGCGGGATTGCGCGCCGCACGCCGATGCGCGGCCGGCGAATGATCGATGACCCACGCCCGGTATCCGGCACCAGTCAGCTGGTCCACGCAGGCACTCGCCGACTCGCCGCGCGCCGCGAGGAGCGCCGGATGGCATTCGAGCAGGACATGGCGGTAGCGCCCGCGCGCCAGGCCGCTCGTCATGCCGGCCAGCACCCCGGCCTCGCCCCCTTCGACATCAATCTTGACGAGCTGCACCTCGCCGAGCCGCTCCGCATCCAGCGCGGCATCCAGCCCGACCGACTGAACCTCGAAGTCCGCGGCGGCGTTGCCGGACACCGCGCGAGAGATGCCCCAGTTGCCCTCGTCCTCCCGGAAGGCCGCGAAGGCCAGCCGCCCGGGCCCCGCTGCCACCGCCGCGCGGTGCGCGGAGACATGGGTCAGACGGTTCGCCGCCACGTTGTCGCCGAGCGCCCGGTAGAGGCGCGGTTCTGGCTCGAACGCGACGACCCGGCCGCGCGGACCGACCCAGTGCGCGGCGGCCAGCGAGAAGTAGCCCCAGTTCGCGCCGACATCCACGAACCGGTCGCCGGGCCGCAGGATGCGCTCGGCGACGGCCGTCTCCTGCGGCTCGTAGCCGCCCGTGTAACAGACCTCGCGTGCCACCGAGTCGCGCGGGTCGCACTCATAAAGGAGCGCGCCGAACCGGCGCGGCAGCGGCATCATGAACGGCGTCGGCCGGAAGCGGCGCAGCTGGCTGACCGCCCAGTAGCGGCCGAGCGGCAGCCGCGGAATGACGGCCGCCAGGACGCGCACCGGCAGCGGCGGCCGCGGGTCAGCCACGGGTCCGCCCGATCAGCACGACGTTGTCGGAGAGGCCGCGCGGAAAGCGCGCCGACACGACGGCCGGATAGTGACGCGCCGTCCCGGGTACCCGCCCCTCGCCGGTGTACGCGACCGTGACGGCCTCGAGCCCCGTCTCGACCGCGATCCGGCGCAGGTCCACCTCGAGAAGCGCCGTCAGGTGCGCGGGGTAGGACGCATCCTGGAACGCCGCGAACCGCCGCTTGGCGATGAGCGTCAGCAGGCTGAGGAGGCTCAACTGATTTGGTGTCGTGACGACGACCCAGCCGCCAGGCTTGGTGATCCGCACCAGCTCGCGGCAGAGCGCCCGGGGATTCTCGAGGTGTTCGACGACCTCGACCGCGGCCGCCACCTCCACCGCGCGGTCGGGAAGCGGCAGCGGCAGCCGATCGAGATCGGCCGCGACGAACTCGACGGCTTCGGGAAGCCCGTCGTAGCGCACGGCGTCCACGCCGATACAGCGCGTGAAGGATGAGGCGACATGCCGCCACAGGTTCCCGCTGCCGCAGCCGATATCGGCCATCGTGCCGGCGGCGTGACGGGCGGTCAGCATCGCGGCGACGGTCCGGTAGATCGCCTCGCTGCTCGAACCGAGGCTCTGCCGGGCGCGGGTCTCGAGGCCCGCCGGCGACATCCCGGTCACGCCGGCACCCCGGGCAGGTCGCGGAGGAGCGCCGCGAGCGCGCCCAGCTGCCGCGCCGGGTCGCAGAGCGCGCGAGCGCGATTCGGCCCGGCCGCGCCGAGCTGCAGTCGCGCCTGGCGGTCGACGATCAGGCGGCCGAGCGCCGCGGTCAGCGCCGCGGTGCTGCCAGGAGGCACCAGCACGCCACATTCGTCGGTGACAATCTCGAGCGCGCCGCCCATCGCGGTGGTGACGACCGGCAGCCCCGCATACAGCGCCTCGACGAAGGTCAGCCCGAACGGCTCCGGGCCGGTATTGGGCTGGCAGTGGATGTCGGCGGCCCGCATCAGCGCGCCGACATCGCGGCGCTCGCCCAGGAATCGGACGCGCGGCGCGACCCCGCTCGCGGCGACGTGGGCGCGAAGCTGCCGCTCGAGCGCCTGCTCCGCGGGGCGCTGCGCGCCGCCGGCAATCCATAGCTGCCAGGGCTCGCGCACCTGAGCAACGGCGTCAACCAGCAGGCGGTGGCCCTTCCACGGCTCGAAACGGCTGGCGATGAGCACCACGGGCGTCTCGTCGCCGGCGCCAAGCGAGGCGCGGATCGCCGCGCGCCCGTCGCCGGCGCGCTCGGCCCGGACCGGCGCCAGCAGCACGGCGGAGTACATCCCGGATAGAGCGCCGGCACGCTCGCGGCGGTGAAGACGCTGTTGGCGATGACGAGATCGGGGCGCGTCCGGGCAGCCCAGCGCTCCGGCCAGCTGACGCCGGAGACCCGGTCGTGCAGCCAGAGTGCGAGGCGGCGCCGGGCGTGGCGGACGACCGGCGCAGCCAGCCCGAAGCTCCACGACGAGTGACAGACGACGGCGTCGGGCGATTCGCTCCTGATCAAGCGCGCCAGCCGTCGTCTCGCGGCGAGGATGGTCCAGGGACGGCTGGCCCGGGCGGCCCCGAGCCGGACGATTGTCCCGCCGGCGCCGGCGATTTCCTCAGCCAGCCGACCGGCGAACGCCAGCCCGAAGAGCGGCGTCATCTCCGGACAGAGCGCTCGATCGATCGCACACTCGGCAACGATGCGCTCGACGCCGCCGTACAGGTTTCCGGCACAGACGTGCAGCACGCGCACGGCCGGCGGCCTCATGATCAGAAAATGCGCCGTCCGACGATGATGGTGTCGCCGGGCAGGACGATCGTCGCATCCTTGGCCTTGATTTCGACGGCCCGGCCGTTGACCGTCCGGCGGATCCGGACTCGGCTGCCGTTGGCGCGGTCGGTCAGGCCCCCGGCCATGATGATCGCCTGCTGCACGGTGGTTTCCTGGCTGAGCACGAGCTGACCGACGGTCTTGACCTCGCCGCTGATGAAGAACTTGTCCGCTGGCGGAACGAAGATGGCGTCGCCGGGCCGCAGCCGGATCCGGCTCGCGCGGCCGCTCTCGATCTCCTTCCGTGAGATCCGCTCCTCGGCCGGCGCGGTGCCCGAGACAATCGCGCCGGGCTTGGGGGCTTCATGCGAGATCTGCACGTACCAATCCCGACTCGGGGGTCGGATACCCGGCCTGCGTCAGCGCGCGGGTCAGTGTCGGGTCTCCCTGGAGCTCGACGTAGCCGGGCGTCCGCACCGCGCCCATGACGTTGACGCGCTGGCTGCGGAACTCCTTCACCGCGATGTTGATGTTGGGGTTGGTGAGATAGCCGCCGATTACCTTGCCCTGGGCGTCGCGCCGCAGCCCGAGCGCCTTGCGCAACAGCTCCTCGATCTGCCGGGTCGTCAGGCCCGACACCGCCTGCCGTCCGACGTAGGGACAGTCGATGGTGCCGTCGCTGTCGACGACCAGGGCGGGGCGCGACAGCGAGTCGTCGTTGAAGACGGTCAGGCTCAGGACATCCTGCGGCCCGACCACATAGTCATCGGCCTCGGCCGGCGCCGCCGCGGGCGGGGCGTCGGCACGGCCGGCGGGAGCCTGTCCCTGGCCCCAGAACAGCAGCAGCATCAGTAGCGTTGTCATCGGTTGAATGCTCCCCAGAGCAGGCTGGCCATGATTCGATGATTGGAATATTCCCTGGACAGATCGCGGGTGGACGTCCGCCGCAGGAACTCGACGTCGACGACGAGCCGCGCCCGCTCCCCGACCCGGTAGCCGACGCCGCCGCCGTAGCTGTTGACGAGATCGCGGCCGGGCACCGCCGACGGCAGCGCCGGCAGGCCGGCGACGCGGTAGTCCATGGATTCGCGGCCGCCGAGGAGGCGGAGCTCGAGCAGCCCGATGGCCTGGGCCGCCAGGGTCGCGCGCGCGGCGTTGACGAGGTAGTACGGGAGCGCCTCCTCGTAGGAGTAGCGGACGTCGCGGGTGAACGTGGTGTCGAGCTTGTAGCGGCCGACGAACAGGATGCCGACCGAGCCGGAGGCGATCAGGCCGGAATAGTCGGGCAGGGCCGGGTTGATGCCGTCGAACCGGCGATAGCCGACCGAGGCGGTGCCGTTGATGAGCCCCTGCGGGCTGAAGGCG
Source organism: uncultured Acidobacteriota bacterium (assembly GCA_963750475.1). GTDB lineage: Bacteria > Acidobacteriota > Vicinamibacteria > Vicinamibacterales > 2-12-FULL-66-21 > JALZOC01. The sequence continues at coordinate 1,087,196 of CAVVQQ010000002.1, read as the reverse complement.
AGCGTCGGCGCCAGACGCCATGAGTTCGAGTCGCGCAGCGGGGCGCGGTCGAAGCGCTGCTCCTCGCGGGCGAAGACGACGCCGGCGGTCGTGAACGGCGTCAGGGCGACGTTGACAGCGGTGTCGTAGCTGCGCACCGTCTGGTCGAGCGTCGTCGCCAGATCGACGCCGCGGAACTCCCGCTCGTCGAACTCGTCACGGGCGTCGCGCACGGTGAAGATCATCTCCGTCCGCGACGCCAGCCGGACAGCGGTGCCGGCGGTGTAGGTGCGCGGATGATGGCGCGCGCGGACGTCGATCTCGGCGTTGGCCCTGGCGCTGGTGTGCCCGGAGGTGATCGAGACGAAGGGCCGCAGCAGCGTCAGGTCGAGATCGGCGCGGCCGCCGAACAGCCGGTTGACGCTCCGTTCGCTGGTGTACTTGCGGAAATAGACGAATTCCGAGCCGCTCGTATACGCGAGCCGCAGCCGTCCGGGATGGATGGCGACTTCGAGCGCGGGCGCGGCGATGAACGTGAAATCCCGCCTGGGATTGACGCGCTCGTTGAAGACGTTGTCGTCAACGCCGAAGTTGGTGACAGCAAAGCTCGGCCGGAGATCGAACGGCCCGACGCGAAGCGTCTGCGGATCCGGCGCGCCGCTCTGCGCGCGCGCCGCCGCTGGCAACAGCAGCAGGGCGGCGAGCCCGCCGGCCAGCAGCCCAGGGAACCGGACGCTCATGCTCTCCACCTCATGACACGCGGGCCTTCGGGATCCGTGCGATCCCGAGCTGGCGGGTCTTTCGATACAGGTTCGCGCGCTCGATGCCGAGCGCCCGGGCGGCCTCGCTCATGCGCCAGGCGTGGCGATCGAGCACGGCCGCGATGTAGTCGCGTTCGAAGCGGCGGCGGGCCTCGCGGAGGCTGGCGGTCAGGTCCCAGCGGGTGAACGCGCCGTCCACCGGCACGTGCGCCAGGACGTCTTCCTGCGTGACCAGGGGGCCGGCGTCGGCCAGCACGCCGCCCAGAAAGGCGCCGAGCTCCTCGATGTTGCGCGGCCAGGGCAGCGCGGCGAGGACGGTGACGGCCGGCTGGGTGAACGTCCGGCCGGCGTCGCCGCGGTCGCCGAGCAGGCGTTCGATGATCGCCTCGACGTCCTCCGGGCGCTGCCTCAGCGGCGGGATGGCGACGCCGCCGGGGGCGAACCGGCGGAGCAGATCCTGGCGGAAGCGCCCCTCCCGCACCTCGCCATCGAGGTCGCGGCTGGTCGCTGCGATCAGCCGGAAGCGCAGCGCGACGGCCTGCGTCCGCGACGCCACCCGGGCCTCGCCGTCGCGGAGCAGACGCCCGAGCCGGCGCTGCGCCGACGCCGACAGCTCGTCGATGTTCTCCAGGAAGAGCGTGCCCGCGGCCGCCTCGATGAGCGCCGCGCCGCGGCCGAGCGCCTCGAGGTCGGACGCCGCACCGCGCGGCGGCGGCGAGCCGAACAACCGGCGCGCCATGTCGGACGCCTCGGCCGCTGCGCAGTCGAGGGCGACCATCGGCTCGCGATGGCGGGTCCGGTCATGAAGGAATCCGGCCACGGCGCGGGGCGCGCAGCCCGGCTCGGCGACGAGCAGGATCGACCCCGGCCGCGCCGCGGCGAGCTCGAGCTCGTGGCGCGCCCGCCGGACGGCGGCCGACTCGCCGAGCAGAGCCGCCGGCAGCGCGGCACGGGCCGCCGCGGCGGTCCGGCGCGCACTCGTCCGGGGTGGTGATGACAAAGGCATTGGCAATCGCCGGAGCTTCGCCCCGTCAGTTACAGGGCGGTCCTGGTCCGGCACCAGCGACGCCGGTCAGGCAACGGAACAGCACTGGGGGAGTGCGGGCATTGTGGCAGCTTCAGGGTCGTGTGTCAAGAATGACACCTTATTGCAGCGTTCATGACACACGACCCCGCGATCGGTCCGGCGCCCGGGCAGGGCATCGCCGGGAGGGGTCAGTAGCGCGCCAGCCGGCGGGCGGCGTGCTCGATGTCGTCCGCGCCGGGCAGGAACGCCGCTTCGAGCGGCGGCGAGTACGGCACCGGCGTGTCGAGCGCGCGCGACGATCCGGACCGGCGCGTCGAGCCACTCGAACGCCTCCTCCTGAATCAGCGCCGCCACGCTCTCGCCGATGCCGCCGGTCCGCGAGTCCTCGTGCACGATCAGCACGCGGTGGCAGTGGCGGGCGACCGCGAGGATCGCGCCGCGGTCGAGCGGCGCCAGCGTCCGCAGGTCGAGCACCGCGGCGTCGATGCCGTCGGCGGCGAGCCGTGCGGCGACGCGCATCGCGACATGGACGTAGGCGCCGTAGGAGATGATCGCCAGATCGCCGCCGGCGCGGCGCAGCGCCGCCGTGCCGATCGGCACCGGCGGCGCGGCGGCGGCGAGGACCTGCTTGATCCGCGGGTCGCGATAGAGGGCGATGTGCTCGTAGAACAGAACCGGATCCGGATCTGCCACGGCGCTGGCCATCGAGCGCGCGGGCGTCGGCCGGCGTCGACGGCACCACGATCTTCAGCCCGGGCGTGCGGTAGAACCACGCCTCGGTGTTCTGGCTGTGATACGGACCGGCATGGCGCAGGCCGCCAAACGGCATCCGCACCACCATCGGGACGCTGCCGCCCCAGCGGTAGCGAATCTTGGCGGCGTTGTTGACCAGCTGATTGAACCCGGTGGCGACGAAGTCGTTGAACTGCATCTCGCCGATCGGACGCTGGCCGGCCAGCGCGGCGCCGACGCAGACGCCGAGCACGCCGCCTTCGGCGAGCGGCGAGTTCAGGATGCGATCGCCGAACTCCTCGAGCAGCGGCCGCAGCAGCAGGAACGCGTTGCCGTACCGGCCGCCGACATCCTCGCCGAAGATGAACACGCCGCGGATCCGCCTGCAGCGCATCCCGCAGGCCGAGCGTGATCGCTTCGAGGAACGTCTGCCCGCTTTGTCGAACGGACCGAACGGTTCGAGCGCCGGCAGCGCGGTCGATCGACCCCGCCGGCCGCGGATCGAGCGGATCACGCCGGGTCCGCGGCGGCTCCCCCGCGAACACCCCCGCACCCGCCTCCGCCGCCTCCGGCCACGGCGCGTCCACGACGCGCTGCGCCTGCCGCGTCGACCAGCGCCGCGGCCTCGCGCTTGAGCCGCTCGAGATCGCCGGGCGCCATCACGCCGTCGCCTTCGAGGCGGGCCGCGTAGGCGGGCATCGGATCGCGCGCCGCCCAGAAGCGCGTACAGCTCGCGCATCGGCATAGCCGGTGCCCGCGAGCGGCGGGTAGTCCCACGACGGCGCCGGATCGCGCCCGAGATACAGCATGTCGTCGTGATGGGCGTGGCCGCACATCCGCATCGCGACGAGCTCGATGAGCGCCGGGCCGAGGCCGGCGCGCGCCCGCTCGACCGCCCAGGCGAAGGCCGCGGCGATCTCGTCGGGATCGGTGCCGTCGATGGTGATGCCGGGAATGCCGTAGCCCGCGGCCTTGTCGGCAAACACCCGGACCGCCGACTGCTCGCGGACCGGCGTCGACAGCGCCGTCTGATTGTTCTGCACGCAGAACACCGCCGGCAGCCGCCGCGCCGCGCAGAGGTTGATCGCTTCGTGCCACTCGCCGAGCGACGATCCCCCCTCGCCGATGAACGACAGCGCCACCCGCCCGCGGCCTTCGCGCGCAAACGCCAGCGCCATGCCCGCGATCGTCAGCGCTGCCGATCGCCAGCGGCGCCGCGGCGGGCAGGATCCCGGCCTGCAAGTCCCCGAAGTGCAGATCCTTGCCGTCCATCGGCGGCCCGGCCTTGGCCATCTGCGCGGAGAGCACCTGCCGCACCGTCTCGCCGTCCGGCCGCATCGCCAGCGCCACCCCGAGATCGCGGATCAGCGGCGCCACCACATCGCCGCGCCACTGCCCGTCCGTCGCGGTAATCCGGCGCCGCGGCGCAGGCGGATGCCGGCCGCGTAGATCGCTTCCTGGCCGAGCGACCGGAACCCCTTGCCCTGGAAGGTGGCGTCGCGGAAGCGGACCTCGCCGCTGGTGAAGAACGTCTTGAGCCGATTGTCGGTGGCGCGGGTGAGCAGCATGCCGCGCAGGATCTCGCGCCGCTCGGCGGCGTCAGCGAGTCGCGCGATCGCCGCCCGGCGCAGGAACCCGTCACACGCCTCGACGATCTCGTCCACCGCACTGCGCCGTCCGCGCCGCGGCCGAGATCCCCGGCGTGACTTCCGTCGAGTCCGACCGCGACCGGCGAACAGCCGCCGCAGCGCCGCGGTGAGCGGCGCCCGCATCGCTTCGATCGCCGCTTCACTGTCCGCGGCCGCGCCGCCCGCCGTCGCGAAGGCGTCCACGGCTGCCGCGGCGACGAGGGGAAAGCGCTCGGTGACGAACGCCGCGAACCGCAGGGCGAGAGGACCAGCGGCACCCGCCGGCGGCCGGTGCATGGGCTGTCCTATCGCACCTGTCCGGCGGGCGCCGCGACGGCGCCGCGCACGAACGCCTCGATTTGCGCCGCCGGCCTCGCCCCGGACGTTCGGCCAATTCCCGCCCGCCGCGAAACACCGCCATCGTCGGAATCGAGCGGATCCGGAAGCGCTCGCCCAGCTCCGGGAGCGCGTCGGTATTGACCTTGACGACGATGAACTGGCCGGCGTTCGACGCCGCGACCCGGACGAGCTCCGGCGCGACCATGCGGCACGGCCCGCACCACGGCGCCCAGAAGTCGACGACGACCGGCAGCGCCGCCGCGGCGACGAGCGCGTCGAACGCCGCCTCGGTCGGCATCTCGATCGGCTCGGCCACCGCCGGGAGATCGGCGCGGCATTTGCCGCAGCGCGCCTGCCGGGTGGCGAAGGGGACGCGGTTGCGCTGGCCGCACGCCGGACAGACGCGAATGATGCCGTGCTCGTCGAGCTGAATCGTGCTCATGATCCCCTCCCGCGCGTTCGGGCTCCTCAGTCGGAGACGGCCAGCTCGCCCGGCACGATCGGCCGGGTGCGGGGCAGCAGGCCGCGCCGGGCCATGTTGCCGACGTAGGCGAGGATGCCGATGAAGGCAACAAGCTTGATGGTGTCGGCGGCCGCCGAGCGCGGCAGCGCCCGCCACAGAAACCACAGCACCGGCTGCGCGATGCAGACGGCCCATACCGACCCGTAGAAGTAGCGCCGCTCGTGTCCCTCGTTCTGGGTCGAGCGCTTGACTCGCGGCAGCCGGCCGAACGCGCCGAGCAGCCAGACCGTGATCACGATCGGGAAATACGCGGCGTCGTAGATCTGGCGCATCCGCCACGCCCCGGTGGCAATGGCGGTCGCCAGGCCGGCGATGTTCAGGACCGCAAATGCGATCGACCTCGCTCCACGCCAGCGTGTAGCAGACCCGCCGATAGAGCGGATTGGGACGATCCTCGGTGAACCGGATGATGTAGGGGCGCGGTTCGACGCCCGGCAGGCGGCCGCGGATCCCCGCAATGCCGGTGCCGACCAGCACCGCCCCGAGCCAGAGCGCCATGCGCGAATCGAAGCCGCGGTAGAACAGGTCGAAGGTCAGCGGCCCGGGCGCGATGAAGAACACGAAGATCCAGATCGGCCAGTGGGCGAAGCGGTAGCTGATCTTGTTGCGTTCGCGGATCTGGCGATCCTCGGCCAGCTCGATCCGGCGGGCGTGGCCGAGCGTCCGTTCATAGGAGGGCGGCAGCAGCCCTTTGCGGACGGTACGAGTGTCGTTCTTGTCGGCGGATACGGTCGGCAAACGGTTGAAACTCCCCGCCCGCAGCGTATCACGCGGGTGCTCCGGTTCAGGCGGGGGCGCCCCACGGGCGACAGCCAGCCCGGCCCAGCCGGCCCGCCGTCCGACGCGGGGAACTGCGATATCGTGGCGGCATGCGGAGCGGCCCGGTCACCGGACGATGGCAGTAACGCCAGAGCGGCAGCGGCACCGCGCGCCGGCCCGCACTCGCCCCGCAGTCGTGGCGGCAGTCATCCTTTTGCTGGCCGCGGCCCTGTTCGCCCCGAAAGTGTCGCGCAAGATGCCGGACCTCGAGGTCTACTGGAAAGCTGCGGTCCGAGCGCGCGCCGCAGAGCCGCTCTACAGGGTCGAGGATCAGCACTACCAGTTCAAGTACCTTCCGGCCTTTGCCGTCCTCGCGGCACCCGCTGGAACCCTGCGGCTCGCCACCGCCAAGACCGCCTGGTACGGCGTCTCCATCGTCCTCGCCGCGATCCTCCTCGGACTCAGCCCGTCGCTGCTGCCGCAGCGGCGCCGACCGACCTGGATCCTGATCACGGCGGCAGCCGTCGCGATGGCGAAGTTTCTCGCCCATGAAGTCGTGCTCGGGCAGGTCAATATCCTGCTCGCCGTGCTGGTCGTCGCCGCCGCTTTGGCGATGCGCCGCTCTCGCGACACCGCCGCCGGCATCCTCATCGCGTTCGCCATCATCGTCAAGCCGTACGCGGCCATCTTCCTGCCGTGGCTGCTGGCCAGGCGGCGCTGGGCGTCAGTCGCCTCGGCCGGCGTGGCGATCGCCGGCCTGCTGGCGCTGCCGGCGCTGGTTTACGGCTGGACTGGAAACGTCGCGCTGCATCGTGCCTGGTGGCGGACGGTCACGGCATCCACGGCCCCGAACCTCGCCAATGCCGATAACGTCTCGATTGCCGGCATGTTCGCGAAGTGGCTGGGGCCCGGCGGCGCGGCGACGGCGCTGACGATCGCCGGGTCGGCTGCCGTCCTGGGATTTGCGGGCCTGATTGTGCTGCGGCGCCGGCGCGTGGCGTTTCCCGAAGGGCTCGAGGCGGCGGTGCTCCTGACCGCCATCCCGCTGCTGTCGCCGCAGGGCTGGGACTACGTGTTCCTGGTCTCGACACCGGCGGTGATGTTCCTGGTGAACTACGGCGACCGGCTTCCCCGCTTCCTGCGGCTCGCCTCCGGCGCGGCGCTGGCGGTGATCGCCTTCAGCCTGTTCGACCTGATGGGACGCGCCGCCTACGGCGTCTTCATGTCGTGGTCGATCATCACCCTGTGTTACTTCGTGATTCTTGCCGCCCTCGGTACCCTGCGCATGCGTGCCGTCGCCTGACCGGCGTACTCACGTCAGAAAACGAAACGCGACGCCGCGAGGCATGGCCCCGCCGGCGCCGCGTCATGAAGGAACCGGCCGGCCGTGGCCGCCGGCGCCTAGACGGTCTGCTTTTTCCGGGCACTCCGGCGGCGCACGAACAACACGCCGACGACGCCGATCAGAATCGCTGCTGCTGCGAACATTCCTACCTCCTCAGGTGAGTCCACGGACCGCAAAGGCGGTGCCGCGCCCACCCCCGCTCAGTGCCGGACGTTAAGCTGCTGAGCCCGGCCGGCTTGCGGTCCCGCCGGGCAACGGCGCACTACAATGGTTCGCGCCCGCGCGCACGGCTTTCGTCGGCGGGCTGCCACTTCTGTCAGCGCGTGCGGAGCCGAGTGCCCATGCAGATCCGGATTCTCGTCACCGGCGGGACGTTCGACAAGCAGTACGACGAACTGACCGGACGCCTGTTCTTCCGCGACACGCACCTGCCCGAGATGCTCAGGCTCGGGCGCAGCCGGCTCGACGTCACGGTCGAGACCGTGATGATGGTCGACAGCCTCGACCTCGATGATGCCGGACGCGAGGTGATCGTCGGCCGCGCCCGGGCCTGCGCCGAGCGCGCCATCGTCGTCACGCACGGCACCGATACGATGGTGCAGACGGCGCGGCGCCCTGGCGGCCGCGGCACTGACCACGAAAGCCATCGTCCTGACCGGCGCCATGGTGCCATACGCGTTTGGCAGCTCGGACGGCCTGTTCAACCTGGGGAGCGCACTGTCGTTCGTACAAGTGCTGCCGCCCGGGGTCTATGTGGCGATGAACGGCCAGCATTTTCCATGGAACGCGGTCGTCAAGAACCGGGCGACGGGGGCGTTCGAGCGGACATGAAATCGCCGGTCCACCTCGAGTCGAAGCTGCCGTCGGTCGGCACGACGATCTTCACGGTCATGTCGCGCCTCGCCGCGGAGCTTGGCGCCATCAACCTGTCGCAGGGATTCCCCGACTTCGACTGCGATCCCGCGCTCGTCGAGGCGGTCGCCGCGCACATGCGCGCCGGGCGCAATCAATACGCGCCGATGCCCGGGCGTGCCGGCGCTGCGCGAGGCGATTGCCGCGATGTACGCCGATGTTCACGGCCGCGCCTACGATCCGGACAGCGAAGTGACGGTCACCTCAGGGGCCACCGAGGCGATCTTCGCCGCGGCCGCAGCCGTCCGTCCACCCTGGAGACGAAGCCATCGTCCTCGAGCCGTGCTACGACTCTTACGTGCCGGCGATCGGCTGAACGGCGGCGTCCCGGTCGTCGTCCCCTCACCTGCCCGTCCTACGCGGTCGACTGGGAGGCGGTGCGGAGGGCGGTGACGCCGCGCACGCGGCTGATCCTGATCAACTCTCCGCACAACCCCACCGGGACGGTGCTGGGTGCCGCCGACCTCGATGCCCTGGCCGCGCTTGTCGCGGAGACGCCAATCCTCGTTGATCAGCGATGAGGTCTACGAGCACATCATCTTCGACGGACGCCGGCATGAGAGCGTCGCCCGCCACGCCGCGCTGGCGGCGCGCAGCTTCGTCATCGGGTCGTTTGGCAAGACGTTTCACGTCACCGGCTGGAAGGTCGGCTACGCCGCCGCGCCGGCGGACGCTGACCGCGGAACTCCGGCGCGTGCACCAGTTCGTGACCTTCTCGACGCACACGCCGGTGCAGCATGCCCTGGCCGAGTTCCTCGCCGACCGGCAGCGGCTCGAAGCCCTCGGCCCGTTCTTCCAGCGCAAGCGGGATCTGTTCCTCCGGCTGATGGAAGGATCGCGGTTCGTGCCGCTGCCGAGCCGGGGCAGCTATTTCCAGCTGATGGACTACTCGGCCATCACCACCGAGCCGGATGCCGAGTTCGCGGTCCGGCTGACGCGGGACCATGGCGTGGCGTCGATCCCGACCTCGCCGTTCCTGTACGCCTCGCCGGCGCCGACCGTGCTGCGCTTCTGCTTTGCCAAACAGGATGAGACGCTGGAGCGGGCCGCGGCACGACTACGGGACGTCAGGGCCTGACCACCGCCGTCACCAGGACACGCTGAACGCCAGCCGCTCGGTGGTGGCGCCGTCCGCGGCCCTGCCGACAATCTGAATCAGATACTGTCCCGGGCCCAGCCACGACAGCGGCAGCGCAAACTGCGCGACGCCGGCGCCGGCGGGCTGGACCGCCTCGATGTCGCGCATCGGCTGTGCCCTGCCGTTCAGCACGCTCGCCGATACCTCGACCGCGCCGCCACCCGGATCGAAAGCGGGAACGCGAAGCAGCAAACGATCGCCGCGCTGGAAAGCCCGCGCGGCGGACGGCGCGGCATCCAGGTTGCCGAGGATCGCCTCGAAGTCGCGGAACGTGCGCGCGCGCAGCAGCTGCGGAAAGATCCGCACCCGGGCCCCCTGCGCGGCGGGCAGGTTCGGCACGTCGATGTCGCGCGTGTCACGGTCGATCACCTTACCCGCGGCATCGAGCAGATCGAGATCGAGCTCGACCCGCCCCGCCGGCACGGCAAACCGCGCGCTGTCGGCATCGCTCGCGCCGGTGGATCCAGCAGCGGCGATGCGGCCGCTGAAAAGATCCGCACCCGGCCCGCCCCGGGCGCGGACCAGCGCCATGGCCGTCTGCGGCCGGCTGCCGGCTCGAGACTCCCAGGAGACCACCATGCGCATCCGGCCGGCGGCATCGGGGCTGAGGCCGACCCAGGTGTCGACGAGCGCACTGCGATGGAGGGGACGCCCGAGCGGCGGCATCATCGAAATGCTGGCGCGGGAGGCCGCGGCAAACGGCGCCCAGTATCCGGGTCGCGCATGGACCTCGACGTTTCGCCGCGTCGTCCGCAGCTCGAGGGCGTGGAACCGGCCGTCGGCGCGCGGCGGCGCCGTGGTCACCGCGTAGTAGGCGTCAACGTCGCGCGCCAGGCGATCCAGGCCGGCCGACAGGTCGTCGCCGGCGAACGCCCGCCCGCCGCTCTGCTCGGCGAGCCACGCCAGCGTGCCGGCCGCCGCCGGGCTGCCGGCGTCAGCCGCCGCGACTGGCTGGCCGCCCGGGCTGAAGGCGTAGATGGCGAGATGCGATTGGCTGGCAGCGCGCACCAGCCCCTGCAGGTCGGCGCGGCCACCGCGTGGTCCCGCATCCGGCGGGAGACCGTCGCTGATGATGACGAGGACGGGGCGGTCGGCGTGCAGGTCGCCGAGACGGAGCGTCAGGCTGCGCAGCGCCGCCGCGACGATCTGCGCGCGCCCCGCCGCCACCGCGGCGGGCGCACGGCCGATGTACTGCGCCTCGAAGTCGCCGCGCGGCGTCAGGTCTCCCTGGCGTCCCGAGAAGCTCGCGATGGCGGCGCGAAGCGGTGCCCGGTCGCGCGAGAAGCGCGCCGCCGGGTCGTCGAGCGGCTTGGTCACGAGCGCGAGATTGTCCGGCTGGAGATGCTCGTCGATGAAGCGGGCCAGCGCGTCGCGGACGCGATCCGTCGCGGCGCCGGGCGAGACGTGGAATTCGTCCACGAGAAAGGCGAAGACGCGCGGCGGGCGCGGTCCGGGCACCCCGGGGCCGCGGAAGTCGGCCGCGGTCAGCGGCCGCCGGACCCCGTTCTCGAAGAGCGTGAAGTCGGATGGACGGAGATCGGCAACGGGCCGCCCCTGTCGGTCGGTGACGATGGCGTCAATGCGGAGAGGCTCCTCCGCACCGTCCGGCGCCGCCTCTGGAGCGGCCGACCCGGCCTGCGGTGCCGGCAGTTCCTGCCCGCGGGGGGAGGGCATCGCGATGAGCAGCGCCACGACGATTGCGGCCGCCGTAGAGCCCCGGCGCAGCCGATGACTGCTCACGAGCCTAGTCTAGCGCGCCCTGCCCCCCCTCGTCCGATCAGCCCCATGAACCCGACTTGGCCAGCACTATCAACCACTTACGCTAAAGATGAGTGTCCCCCTAGCGGGCGCCGCCGCGGCCGCCGCCGCGGCCGCCGGGGCCCGAGGGGACGACGACATTGAGGATGCCGTTCATCATCTGCCAGTGCGACGGGAAGGTGCAGACGTACGGGTACTGTCCCGCGGCCGCAGGAGCGCGAAACTGGAAGGTCACGGTCTGGCCGGGCTCGAGCAGCCTGGTCGAGAACAGCACCTGCGGAATATCGGGCACGTAATTCTGCGCCAGCCCGGTCGGCGACGAGGCGAGGCGATCGCTCGCCTGCCCGATCTGCGGCAGCGAGCCGGCCTGGCCGAGGACGAAGTTGTGCTGCAGCAGATCCGGATTCGTATAGACAATTTCAACCAGCTGTCCGGGCGCAACCGTGAACTCGGTCTTGTCGAACTTCATCTGTCCGGGAATGACCGCGAGGCGAAGGACGACGTCGGGGGCCTGCGCGGCGGGCGGCGGCAGCGCCGCCGCGGCCTCGCCCCCTTCGGCCGTCAGCGCAACGTGCGCCGCCAGCTCGCCGGGACGCGCGTACAGGGCCCCGGCGTTGGTCTGGCGCTCGACGCGGTACTTCCAGGTGCCGGCAAGCGGCGTCCGGGTGCCGCCCGATTCGACGTACATCGCGTCCGCAGCCCCGACGAACCCACCCTCGTTGCGGCTGTTCTGGATCCGCACCGTGATGACGTTGGCGCCGGGGTGCAGGGTGCCGTCGGCAAGCTCGTAGATCGGCGCGAAGTTGCCGCGCGCCGCTCCGGCCGCCTGCGGATTGGCGGGCGGCACGAAGGGAGCCGCGGCGACCGACACGCCGTTCACCCAGACCTCGGCGTTGTTGCGCACCACGCCCCAGCGTCAACGAGGCCGGGGCCGCGCCGGCGGTCCAGTCCAACACCTTGGTGAACCACACCACACCATCGAAATCCGGCAGGCCGCGCGACTCCCAGTTGCCGGGGACCTGCATGTCCTTCCACTCGGCCGCGACCTCCGCCGGCGCGGGGCGGCGCCAGTCCGGCTTGATGGCGCCGAGCCTGAGCGCGACCGGCAGCGCCGTGTAGGCGAGCGCATTCCGATCGGCGTGATACGCGGCGGTAAAGCTTTTCTGGTGGCGTGACGCCGCGATGTAGAACGCCCGGCTGAGCCACTTGTCGCTGTAGTTGGGCGACGCCTGGCTCTCCGCATACAGCGCCTGCCCGACCGCCGGCGACTGCGGCATGTCGGCCAGCGCCAGCACCGCGGCCAGCCGGGTGTGCAGATCCGGATCCCTGAGCAGACCCGCGGCCAGGATCGCCGCCGCCGCCGCCTCGGTCCGCGGCAACACCATCGCCGCCGCTTTCCTGACTCCCGCCGCGGGATGCTTCAGCGCGGCTGCGGCCACCGCGTAGGCATCGCCGGAAGCCGTCTCCAGCGCGCCCAGTCCGTGCAGCGTCCAGAGGGCGTGGAACGCTCCGCCGTTGATGCCGACGCTGTCGACCGCGGGGTTGCGCACGAGCGCCAGCAGCTGCGGGACGACGTCCTTCTGGCCGCGCTCGACCAGCAGCCGCTGCGCGTGCAGCCGCCAGAACATGTTGTCGGCCGCAAGCGCCTCGATGAGGCCGGCGGGATCGCTCTTCGACAGCGAACGCTTCTTGACCGGCGGCGCGCCCTTGTAGGCAATCCGGTAGATGCGGCCGCGCTGATGGTCGCGCATCGACGTTTCGTACGCCGCCCCCTTCCCGGTGCTGAACCCGGTCGGCGTCGGATTGTGCTGGGCGATGAAGTTGTACCAGTCGGCGACCCACACCGCGCCGTCAGGACCGACCATCGACGCCACCGGCGCAAACCACTCCTCCGCGCTGGAGATCAGGTTCCATCCGTCGCGTGTGACGAAGCCCGCGCCGTCCTTCTCGATGACCGCCTGGCCGATGAGGTGCGCGGTGGGCTCGTTGATGAACGCAATCCGGTTCCAGTACTCCTTCGGGAACGCGCGCGCGGTATAGAGGTAATGTCCCGCCGCCGCGGTGTATCCGCCCCACACGTCCACCTGACGGATATACGGCGTCGTCGGATGCGACGGCGTAGAACGCCGCGGCGCTCTGGTAGCCCGGGCCTCCGGCCGGACCGCCGCGCCCGCCGCCGCTGCCCGGCAGCCCCTTGACGTCGGCGAAGTAGCGGTTCGGAATCGCCATGTACCACGACTGGATCGTTATTGGCCGTCGAACCGAACACGTCGAATGTCTCCGAGAAGCCGAGGCCCCAGGTGTTGTTCGTCGAGGTCGTCAGGTATTCGAAGTCGCTGCCGTCCGGCTTGAAGCGGTACGGCCCCTGGGTGAACTGCAGCGGCTTGCCGTTCATCGTGCCGTTGTAGCCGGAATACCCGACCACGCCCCAGATGTGGTTGTCAGGGGCGTATTGCAGATTGGAGGGTCCGGCGTGGGTGTCGCGCAGGCCCCAGCCGCTGCTCAGTATCTGCCGGACGTCGGCCTTGTCGTCGCCGTTGGTGTCCTTCAGGAACAGGAAATTCGGCGCCCCGCCGACGATCACGCCGCCGTTGGCGAACACGATACTGGTCGGAATGTTGAGGTGATCGGCAAAGACCGTGAACTTGTCGGCGCGGCCGTCGCCGTCGGTATCCTCCAGAATCTTGATCCGGTCGTCTCCGGGATTGCCGTCGAGCACCTCGTTCGGGTAATCGAGCGCCTCGACGACCCACAGCCGGCCGCGCTCGTCGAACGCCATCGTCACCGGCTTGACGATATCGGGCTCGCTGGCGAACAGCTTGACCTCGAACTCCGCCGGCACCTGCATGAAACGCTGCGCGTCGTCGGGAGTGAACGGCAGCTGGAACTTCGGCGCCGGGTCGCGATTCTCGTAGTTCGGCACGTTGAAGCCGTCGAGGTAGGTGATTCCCGGCATTTCGAGCGTCTGCCAGCCCTGGCGCGCGGCGTCGCCGACCGTCCAGAGAACGGCGTTGCTGATGAGCGTCTGAAAGCCGGGTCTGGTCCAGGTGCGTTCATCGTGACCGTAGCCCGTGTAGAAGACGCGTCCTTTGCCCTCGGTGCGTACCCAGGTCCAGGGCTGGCGGCCCTGGGGGTCGGAGCGCTCCATCAACACCGTCCGATCACCGGCCGCCGCGGCCGGCTGGAGGCGGGTCTCATCCGCGGTCGGAAATGGCTCGACGTTCCGCATCACCGGATGCCCCGGCTGGACGATTTCGGCCGTGAACTCGCCGGTGCCGGCTGCCTGGGGCCTGCCGCCAACGAGCGCCGTGTACCGGTCGGAGCCGCCGAACTCTCCGGCCGCCGAATGCAGGGCGAGCAGGCCGTGGCCGCTGCCGACGAACTGGACCAGCGCCTCTTCGCCGGCCGCGCCGAGCTTCCCCTCGTCGCCGTACAGCATGACCGCGTCGTAGTAGGCGAGCCGGGCAGGCGACAGCGCCTCGGCAGACGCCGTGGCATAGGTCAGCTGGATCCCCTTCCGCGCCAGTGGCGCGGCCAGCAGGGGAAACATCTTGGCGGGATTATGCGGTTGGTCTTCGTCCTGGCCCAGGAAGAGGATGCGGATCGGCCGGCCATTCTGATCGGCGGGGCGGGCGGGCCGGGCCGCGGCCGGTCGCGCCGGCGCGGTCGGCGGTGGTGCCTGCGCGACCAGCGAAAGACCCGCGAGCGAGAGGATGGAGGCGGCCGCGGCCGCACGCAACGTGACAAATCTCATGAGTCAGCAACCTTCTGTGCGGAAACCGTCAACGCGGATGATACAGCGGGAAAGGGCGTTCGGGGTGCCAGCCCGGGGAAGCGGGAAGCGGGAAGCAGGTGGCGGGCAGCGGGAGACGTTGACCGGCCGTTGCAGCGCATGCTACAACCCGCTGGCTGACGCGCCGCCCGCATTGGATCTTCAAGGCTGGCCGCCGCCCTCGAGGACCTCACATGGCCGTCGACAGAAAAATTCGAGTCGGAATTGTCGGTCTCGGCTTCGGCGCCGAGTTCATCCCGATCTACCAGACCCACCCGGACGCCGAGATGTACGCGATCTGCCGGCGCGACAGAACGCAGCTCGACGCCGTCGGCGACCGCTTCGGCATCGCCAAGCGCTACACCGACTACGAGGCGATGCTCGCCGATCCCGACGTCGACGCGGTCCACATCAACTCGCCCATCCCCGACCACGCGCCGCAGGCGATCGCCGCGCTCAAGGCCGGCAAGCACGTCGCCTGCACGGTGCCGATGGCGACCACCATCGAGGAGTGCCGCCAGATCGTCGAGCTGCAGCGCCGCAGCGGCAAGGTCTACATGATGATGGAGACGGTCGTCTACAGCCGCGAGTACCTGTTCGTCAAGGACCTGTACGACAAGGGCGAGCTCGGCCGGATCCAGTTCCTCCGCGGCAGCCACCAGCAGGACATGGACGGCTGGCCGGGCTACTGGCCAGGCCTGCCGCCGATGTGGTACGCGACGCACTGCGTCAGCCCGTGCCTGGCGCTGCTCGGCAAGCACGCGGAGCACGTCGTCTGCCACGGCTCCGGCCGGATCCGCGAGGAGCTGATCGCGAAGTACGGCAGCCCGTTCGCCATCGAGACGGCGACGTTCAAGCTCCGCGACTCCGACGTCTGCGCCGAGGTGACGCGGAGCCTGTTCGACGACCGCCCGGCAGTACCGCGAGAGCTTCGACGCGTACGGATCGGTGAAGTCCTTCGAGTGGCAGCAGGTCGAGGACGAGGAGCCGGTGCTCCACACCAGAGTACAGCGGCGCAGCCACGGTCAGAGCCGGAGATCCCGGAGCGCGTGACGGTGCCCGACTACGCGCACCGGCTGCCCGACCCGATCCAGCGCTTCACCCAGCCGGCCGCCATCCAGGACGCCGACCACCTCTCGTTCCTCCAGGGCGGCGGCCACGGCGGGTCGCACCCGCACCTGGTCCACAACTTCCTGATGGCCTGCCTCGGCGAACGGCCGGCGTTGCCGGACGCCGCGACGTCCGCCAACTGGACGATGGTCGGCATCTGCGCGCACCAGTCGGCGCTGAAGGGCGGGGAGAAGATCCAGATCCCGGTCCTGTAGTTCGTCCCTGGAAATCCGACCCGGAACTAAACTTTTCAAGCGGCAGCTTCGTCACACTAACCGCGACACTCCTCGGTCGCGGGAGGAATCCGTGCATCTGAAGCTCGCCTTTCGGCGCCTGCGCAAGACCCCGTTCGTCAGCCTGGTGGCGATCACGTCGCTGGCGCTGGGGATCGGCGCGAATGCCGCCATCTTCTCGCTGTTCGAGCAGACGCTCCTCCGGCCGCTGCCGGTCCCGCGTCCCGCCGAGCTCGTCAACCTCTCGGCCCCCGGTCCGAAGCCCGGCTCGCAGTCGTGCGGCCAGGCCGGGCCGTGCGACGACGTCTTCAGCTATCCGATGTTCCGGGACCTCGAGCGCCAGCAGACGATCCTGACCGGCCTCGCCGCCCACGTCGGCTTCGGGGCGAACATCGCCTACCGCGGCCAGACCGTGAACACCGACGCGGCGCTGGTCTCCGGGTCTTATTTCCCGGTCCTCGGTGTGCAGCCGGCCCTCGGCCGCCTGCTCGGCCCGGACGACGACCGGACCATCGGGGGGCACTTCGTGGCGGTGCTCGGCTACGACTTCTGGGCAACGCGGCTCGGCGGCAATCCGTCGGTCCTCAACGACACGATCACCGTCAACGGGCAGGCGCTCACCGTCGTCGGCATCGCCCCCTCGGGATTCGGCGGGACAACGCTCGGGACCGAACCGAGGATTTTCGTTCCGATGTCGATGCGCGGCCTGATGTTGCCGGGATGGAAAGGCTTCGAGAACCGGCGCAGCTACTTTGCCTACCTGTTTGGCCGCCTCAAGCCTGGCACGGACATCGACCAGGCTCGAGCCGCATTGAACGGCCTCTACCGGCCGATCATCAACGACGTCGAGGCGCCGCTGCAGAAGGGCATGAGCGACGCCACCATGGCGCGGTTCAAAGCGAAGCAGCTGCGCGTCGAACCGGGCGCCCGCGGCCAGAGCTCGGTCCACACCGAGGCGCGGACGCCGATGATTCTGCTCCTCGCGGTGACGGCCATGGTCCTCGTCATCGCCTGTGCCAATATCGCCAACCTGCTGCTGGCGCGCGGCGCCGGGCGCGCCACCGAGATGGCGGTCCGGCTGTCGCTGGGCGCGAGCCGGCGCCAGCTCCTCGCGCAGCTGCTCACGGAGTCCTGCGTGCTGGCGGTGCTCGGCGGGATCGCGGGCCTGGTCGTGGCGCGCTGGACGCTGGCGTTGATCGCGTCGCTCCTGCCGCCGGAGGTCACCGGCACCATGCAGTTCGGGCTGCACGGGACGGTCGTGGCTTTCGGCATGGTGCTGGCGCTCGGGACCGGGCTGCTCTTCGGGCTGTTCCCGGCGCTCCACAGCACGCGGCCGGATCTCGTCTCCGCCATCAAGGCGCAGGCGGGACAGCCGTCGGGCGCCCGCACCGCGGCGCGATTCCGTACGGCGCTCGTGACCGCGCAGGTCGCGCTCTCGATGACGCTCCTCGTCGCCGCCGGGCTGTTCGTGCGGAGCCTCGTCAACGTCAGCCGGGTCGAGCTCGGCGTCAAGACCGATCACGTGATCACGTTCGGCATCTCCCCCAGTCTCAACGGCTACGAACCGGCCAGGACGATGGCCCTGATGGACCGCACCGAACAGGAGCTCGCCGCACTGCCCGGCGTGACCGGTGTCGCGGCGGCGTCGGTGCCGCTGCTGGCCGGCAACAACTGGGGCAGCAGCGTCTCGGTCGAGGGCTTCAGGCGCGATCCCGACACGGACACCGGGTCGCGCTTCAACCAGGTCAGCGCCGGCTACTTCCATACGCTCGGCGTGCCGCTGCTCGCCGGGCGCGAGTTCACCGCCGCCGACAGCGCCGCCGGACCGAAGGTGGCCATCGTCAACGAGGCCTTCGCGAAAAAGTTCAACCTCGGGCGGGGCGCGGTCGGCAGGCACATCGGCACGGGAGAAATCACGGATCAGAAGCTCGACACGGAGATCGTCGGCATCGTCCGCGACGCGAAGTACAGCGACGTCAAGCAGCCGGTGCCGCCGATGTTCGTCCGGCCGTATCGTCAGGCCGAGAACGGTGTCGGATCGCTGACGTTCTACGTCCGGACCGCGGGCGATCCCGGGCCGCTCCTCCGCATGCTTCCCGGCGTGATTGCCCGGCTCGACCCGACGTTGCCGGTGGAAAACCTGAAAACGATGGCCGACCAGGTGCGCGAGAACGTGTTCATGGACCGGATGATCGGCACGCTGGCGGCGGCATTTGCCGTCCTGGCCACACTGCTCGCCGCGATCGGGCTCTACGGTGTCCTCGCCTACACGGTCTCGCAGCGGACGCGCGAAATCGGCCTGCGCATGGCGCTCGGCGCCGACGCGGGACGCGTCCGCCGCATGATCATGCGGCAGGTCGGATGGATGACGCTGGCCGGCGGGACGATCGGCCTCGCTGGCGCGTACTTTCTCGGCCGCGGCGCCGAGGCGATGCTGTTCGAACTGAAAGGCTACGATCCGGCGGTCATGGGAGGAGCCGCGATCGTCCTGGCCGCGACGGCCTTCGGCGCCGGCTTCCTGCCGGCGTGGCGAGCCTCGCGCGTGCACCCGATGCAGGCGCTCCGCTACGAATGACGCCCGGCGAATCTGGCCCCGCTGCGCCGCGACGGGGGTCGGATTTACCTTACCGACGATCTGACGTCGTTTCCGGATCGTCCGTTAAGAATCAACAACTTACGCTAAAGATGAGTGTCCCCCTCGGGTCTAGAACGCCCGGAGGTACTGCGAGGGCACATCCGCCTTCTGGCGCAGCCGCTGGGCGGCGTGGAGGGGCCAGTACGGATCGCGCAGCAGTTCGCGCGCCATGACGATGAGATCCGCCTGGCCGCTGCGCACGATCTGTTCGGCCTGCTCCGGAGCGGTAATCAGGCCGACGGCGGCGGTCGGGATGCCCGCTTCGCGTTTGACGCGCTCGGCGAACGTGACCTGATATCCGGCACCAACCGGGATCTCCTGATACGGCACCAGTCCGCCCGACGAGCAGTCGATCAGATCGACGCCGAGCGGCATCAGCTGCCGCGCCAGCGCGACCGAGTCCTCCGCCGTCCATCCGCCCTCGGCCCAGTCCGTCCCGGAGATGCGCACGAAGAGGGCATCCCGATCCGGCTGCACGCGCCGGACAGCCTGAACGACGTCACGCACCAGACGCGTGCGATTCTCGAAGGTACCCCCGTAGCGATCGTCGCGCCGGTTGCTCAACGGCGACAGGAACTCGTGCAGCAGGTAGCCGTGCGCCGCGTGCAGCTCGAGGATCCGCGCCCCCGCCTCAACCGCCCGGCGCGCTCCAGCGGCGAACGCCGCAACCAGGCCCTCGATCCCCGCCTCGTCCAGCGCCTCGGGCACCTGGTAGCCCTTGTCGAACGCCACCGCGCTGGGGCCGGCAATCGGTGTCCAGCCGCCGTCAGCGACACTCAAAGGGCCTCCGCCCTTCCATGGAGACGACGTGCTGGCCTTGCGCCCCGCGTGGGCGAGCTGCATGCCCGGCACCGCGCCGTGCTGCGCGACGAAGCGGAAGATCCGCGACAGCATCTCGACGTGCTCGTCCTTCCAGATGCCGAGATCGTCCGGGCTGATGCGCCCCTCCGCCAGCACCGCCGTGGCCTCCGTCAGCACCGCCGCCGCGCCGCCGACCGCGCGGCTGCCGAGATGCACCAGATGCCAGTCGTCCG
This sequence comes from uncultured Acidobacteriota bacterium, assembly GCA_963750475.1. Classification (GTDB taxonomy): domain Bacteria; phylum Acidobacteriota; class Vicinamibacteria; order Vicinamibacterales; family 2-12-FULL-66-21; genus JALZOC01. The sequence goes on along the minus strand of CAVVQQ010000002.1, from coordinate 1,067,511 downwards.
CGAAGCCGTCGACGCTCGAGGACCGGCACATCGGCGACACGACGACGCGGTTACGCAGGGTGACCCCGCGCAGGGTCAGGGGAGAGTAAAGTATCGAGGTAGCCACGAGGCATTATGACGCGCCCCGGCGCGGGAAGGATTCGCGGCCGGCTACTTCACGCCGACGCCGACCGGGCACGATACGCCGGTCCCGCCGACGCCGCAGTAGCCGTTCGGATTCTTCGCCAGGTACTGCTGGTGGTAGTCCTCGGCGTAGTAGAACTCCGGCGCCGGCAGGATCTCGGTCGTAATCTTTCCGAAGCCGGCCTTCGCCAGCGCCTGCTGGAAGGCGTCGCGCGAGGTCTCGGCGGCGAGGCGCTGCGCCTCGTCGCGGTAGTAGATGCCCGAGCGATACTGGGTCCCGGCGTCGTTCCCCTGGCGCATCCCCTGCGTCGGGTCGTGACCTTCCCAGAACACGCGCAGCAGATCCGCATAGCTGATCGCTTTCGGATCGAACACCACCTGCACGACCTCGGAATGGCCGGTGGCGCCGCTGCAGACTTCGCGATAGCTGGGATTGGGCGTCGAACCGGCGGCATAGCCGACAGCGGTCGAATAGACGCCGGCGAGCTGCCAGAACTTCCGTTCCACGCCCCAGAAACAGCCCATGCCGAATAGCGCCGTCTCGTAGCCCGCGGGGAACGGCGGCTCGAGCGGAGCACCGTTGACGAAATGCGCCGGCGGCACCGGCATCTTCTCGGTCCTGCCCGGCAGCGCCTGATCCGGGCTGACGATTTTTGATTTCCTGTCGAACACGCCATCCTCCAGACTGATGTCCGGCTCAGCTGCTAATGGGCCGCGCCTGCCGCACCCCTGAGTAAGACGCCTCGTGTTCAGTTCTGGTTCGCCAGAATGAAGATCAGGAACACCACGAGCGCGAGCAGCACGAGCAGCGCGACTTTCCAGGCGCTCTTGGGATACCGCCCGTCCATGCGGCCGGTGACACCGTTCACGACGACCTGATAGCTCTTCGTCCCGTAGAGGTAGGAGAGCAGCCACACCGGTACCAGTATGTGCTTGAACGTCTGCGCGGAAAAGACCGGGTGGACGTCGAGGTTGCGATAGGTATCGCCGGGAATCTGCGCCGCCGCCATCCCGGTCAGCTTCTCCGTCATCGCCTGCTGGGAGTTCTGCGCCGCCGCGATCAGCACGACCTGGTAATGCTCGACGACGAAGCCCGACAGGAACGCCGTGTCGTAGGGCACGAGCGCCGCGGTCGGAAACGGCTCGACGCCCTGGAGCAGTGCGTGCGAAATCCCCTGCGTCCCCGGCACCGGCTCATCGTCGAAAAAGTGACGCACCTCTCCCGACGCCGGCTCCCAGCGGACGTGGCGCACCTGGCGGGTCTGGGTGCGCCCGTTGCCGTCGCGATACGTTTCCGACGAGTAGTAATAGTGGCCGGCGTCGGCCGTCCAGGGACAGACCGCCTGCGCGTCGAAGGTCCAGTACGGGATGTAGACCCCCTGGACGCGGTCGACGAGCGCGCGCCGCCGGAGCGCCCCCGGCGCGAGCCACTTGCTCGCGTACCAGCGCCGAATCTGCTCCCGGACCTGCGCCTCCGAGACCTTGAAAGGCAGCACTCCCTGAGGGCGGATCGGGGACTTGATCTCCTTGTAGTCGACGAGCGCGGGCGAGCCGCAGAAGCTGCAGTTCTGCCCGACCCGTTCGGGATCGAAGACGGAGACGGCCTTGCAGCTCTGGCACTGCACCGTCCGCTTCTCCGCCAGCCAGCCGCGCGACTCATCGGGGAGCTCGCGAAGGGCGCGGGCCAGGTCGTGCTCGACGAGCGCCCCCGAGTCGGGGTCGAGCGTGAAGGGCGCCGAGGTGCCGCAGAACGGGCAGACCAGCAGCTGCTTCGACGGGTTCCACACCGCCTGCGCGCCGCAGGCGGCGCAGGCATGCTTCTCGAGCGCGGCGATGTCGGGCATCAGCCGGCGCTACTTCGCGAGGTAGTCGTCGAGGGCGCTGCGCTTGATGCGGTACGACGACCCGATCTTCTTGGCGGCAAGCTCGCCGGATTCGATAATCGTCATGACGTCCGCTTCGGGAACCCCCAGCGCCTTGGCCACATCCGCCGGCGCGAGCAGCTCGGGCAGCCCCGGCGCCGCCGCCCCCCCCGCCGTCGCGCCGCGCGGCGCGGCGCCAGGCAGCCCCTGCTGCTGCACGATCTGCTGCGCAATCGACAGCCCGACGGCGAGCTCCGTCGCCATGCCGCCGGCGCCGCCGCCCTTCTCCATCCCCTGCGCCATCTGGAACTTCACGAAGTCGTTCAGATTGCCGACGGCAGCCATGCTCGACCGCTTGTCGATCGCCTGCTCGACTTCCGGCGGCACCGACACGTTCTCGACGATGAAGCTGGTGATCTCCAGGCCATACTTGGCCGACACCACCGGATTGATGAGCGGCAGGAGCGCCGCCCCGAGCTCGCCGTAGCGGCTCGCGACATCGAACACCGGCACTTTCGCCGATGCCAGGGCGTCCGCGAAGATGCTGACGATGCGCGAGCGCATGGTGTCGGCGAATTCGTCGAGCCTGAAATTCTGGTCGGACCCGGCGACCTCTTTCAGGAACAGCTTCGGGTCCATCACCCGGAAATCGTAGCTGCCGAACGCCCGCGCCCGCACGATGCCGAGGTCGTCGTCGCGCATCATGATCGGATTGGCGGTGCCCCACTTGTTCCCGGTGAACAGCCGCGTCGTGACGTAGTAGACATCCGCCTTGAAGGGGGAGTTGAAGCCGTACTTCCACGATTTGAGGCGCGTCAGGACCGGGATGTTGTCGGTCGTGAGCGTGTGCCGGCCGGGACCGAACGTGTCCCCGAACTCGCCCAGGTAGACGAACTGCACCTGCTGCGACTCGCGGACGATGAGCTGCGCCCCGTTCTTGATCGCCTTGTCGTCGTCTGGAAAGCGGTAGGAAAGGGTATCGCGCGAGTCGTCGGTCCACTCGATGACCTCGAGCAGCTCGCCCTTGATGAAATCCATGATGCCCATGTGTCGGCTCCAGTGATGCGGGACCGGCGCGGGGCGCGCAGCGGCCGTTGACGGTATTCTATGCGCGGATGGCCCCAGCGATGGACGCGATGCACTGCCCGAACTGCGGCGCGCCGGCGGATCCCGACGAAGGGCGCTGCGGCTATTGCCGCGCCCGGCTCGCCACGGTCGCCTGCGCCGCCTGTTTCGCCGCCATGTTCGACGGGGCCCGGTTCTGCCCGCGGTGCGGCGCAGCCCGGTCCCGCAGCACGGCGCAGCCGTCGAGCGAACGCTGCCCGGGCTGCCGGGCCGCACTGGCGGCGGTGTCGGTTGGAACGCTCGCCATGCTCGAATGCCCGGCCTGCGACGGCGTCTGGCTGGATGCCGCCGCCTTCGAGCGGATCTGCACCGATGGCGAGAGCCGGGCCGCCGTGCTCCATCGGCCAGGCCGCGCCGGCGCGGTCACGGGCGAGCGCCACATCCGTTACCGGCCGTGCGTCCGCTGCGGCCGGATGATGAACCGGGTGAACTTCGCGCGGCTCTCGGGCACGATTGTCGACGTCTGCCGCGGCCACGGCACGTTCCTCGACCGCGGGGAGCTGCACGCGGTCGCGACGTTCATCCACGATGGCGGGCTCGATCGGATGCGCGAGCGCGAGCTCGCGGACATCAGGAAGGAAGAAAGCCGCCTCGCGGTGGAGGCGGCGCAACTGAACCGATTGCGCGACGCCGCGGCCGGCAAGTGGGACTCGACCTCCCTCACCGAGATCATGAAAGCGATCCTCGGCCGCTGACGGGCTCAGGCGCGGAGCCTGAGCTCGATCGATCCGTAGTCCCGCAACGGATCCCGCTGGCCGACGAGCGGCACGGGCCGGCGTCCGAGCGAAGTGCAGAGCTGCTCGACCGCGTCCGCGGTCCAGCCGGTCGTCGGCCACAGCGTCGGATGAATCTCGACGATGACGGCGAGCGAGGCGCCGCCGGCGCGAATGGTGTCGGCCGCGCCGGCCAGCACGTCGAACTCGAAGCCTTCCACGTCCACCAGCATCCAGTCCGGCCGCAGGCGGCGGGCGCGGCAGTAGTCATCGACCGTCGCGACCGTGACCTCGGCGCGCGCGCCGGCGGCAGGCGCGTCCGGATTCGGCGTCGCCAGCCGGCTCAGGCCGCTGCCCGGCTCTCCGAAAAAGACCGAAGTTCCGGGCTGGCGGCCGAGCGCCAGATCTTCGACCCGCACCACCTCGTCGAGCCCGTTCAGCCGCAGGTGACGCCGCAGGACGGCGGCAGTCCCGGCGTTGGGCTCGAATGCCACGACCGTTCCCCCTGGAGACGTCCACCTGGCAATCTGCAGGGCGTAGACGCCGACGTGCGCACCGATGTCGAGCGAAGTCTGCCCCGGTTTCATTCGCGCGCGGAGGGTGCGGGCGAGGTCGGCTTCGTAGTCGGGCTGGATGAAGCCGCGGAAGCGCGGGTCGAGCCGGAAAGTCTCGCCGTTGATCTCGGCCGACACACCTCGTCCGGCGGTGAGGACGTTGAGCAGCTGGCCGTAGGCCGGGCTCAGCAGGCGGCGCAGCGGCGAATTGCGGCGGCCGGCGCCGCCGGCCAGCGCGGACGCCAGCCTGTGGATCCGTCCGATCGCACCGCCGAGCCGCTGCTCGACCAATCGTCTATGTACCGGGTTCGAATGTCAGCGCGACGCCGTTGATGCAGTAGCGAAGCCCGGTCGGCGGGGGCCCGTCCGGAAAGACGTGACCGAGATGCCCGCCGCAGCGCCGGCAGTGCACTTCGGTGCGGGACATGAAGAAGCTCCGGTCGGTGGTCGTGCCGACGGCCCCCTCGATCGGCTCGAAGAAGCTGGGCCAGCCGGTGCCGCTTTCGAACTTGGGATCGGATCTGAACAGCGGCTGTCCGCAGCCGGCGCAGTTGAACGTCCCGGAGCGCTTCTCGTGCAGCAGCGCGCAGGTGCCGGCGCGCTCGGTACCGTGCTCGCGAAGGACGTGATACTGCTCCGGCGTCAGGAGCCGCCGCCACTCATCCTCGGTCTTCACGACCTCGAACGTTTCAGTCTGACTCTTCATGCCTGATCTCGCTGCTGCATTCCCTGAGCTTATCCGAGAGACTAGCGCGGTCCAAACCCCTCGCGGTAGGCCCGCCGGAATCCCTCGCGGTAGCCGGCCTGATAATCGGCGCGGGCGCCGACCCCCTGCTGATAGCCGGCATCGGCCTGTTCGAGCTCGCGCTGCCCTTCGAGGTCCCAGTTCCCGCCATTGATCTGGCGGTCTTCCCTGCCGGCCTGCCGGCCATCGGTGGCGCCGCGGTCGAAGCCGGCGCGGAACGCCGCCGTCGCGCGGCGGGGATCGGCGCGCCCGGCGGGCGGAACCGTCGGACCGGTTTCGGGAATCGTCGCGGTCGCGCGGCGGTTGGCGGCCAGGAACTCGGCCCGGGTCACGACCCCGTCGTGATTGGCGTCCGCGAGGTCGAACGACCCGAGGCTCGGCGTCCACTCGTTGCGGCCGAGCCGGTTGTCGCTGTCGCGATCGGCGCGGGTGAACTGCGCCACCATTTCGTCGCGGCGATGCACCGCGTCGGCGCGGCGCTGACGCTTCGCGTCACCGCGGCCCCGGCCGCGAACGTTCTGGTCCTGATCTCCCGCGGCGCCCTTCTTTGCGTCACGCCCGCGTTCACCGTCCTGCGCCGAGGCCGCGCCGTGGACCGCAAGCATGGCGGCGCACAGGACAGCCACCGTCGCGCGATGCAGATTCATCGTGTCCTCCGGCTCTTACTGAAATGTATTGCAGGCCTTCGGGTCACCGCTCTCGAATCCCTGCCGGAGCGCCGCGACCCGCTGCGCCGAGGTTCCGTGCGTGAACTTCTCCGGGAAGACCCGGCCTGTCGACATCCGCTGGATGCGATCGTCGCCGATCGCCGCGGCCGCGTGAAGCCCTTCCTCGAGGTCGCCGCTTTCGAGCTGGACGCGCCGCCCCGCCCCGCCGGCGGGCTGCGCGGTGGCGTGCGCCCAGACGCCGGCAAAGCAATCCGCCTGCAGCTCGAGCTTGACCGAGAGCGCGTTTCGCTCTCCAGGGCTGCGGGCCTGCTGCTGCCGCACCTCGCTCTCGATCCCGGTCAGCGACTGGACGTGGTGTCCGAGCTCGTGAGCGACGACGTAGGCTTCGGCGAAATCGCCGGACGCTCCGAAGCGTTGTTTCAGCTCCGCGAAGAACCCGAGGTCCAGGTAGACATGATGGTCGCCTGGGCAATAGAACGGCCCGCTCGCCGATTGCGCGTAGCCGCAACCGGTCGTCTCGACGCCGTCCCGAAACAGCCGGAGCGTGGTCCGCTGATAGCGCGGGCCGAGCAGCTGCTGCCAGGTGTCCTGGGCATCGCCCATCACGGCATCGAGGAAATCGACGGTCTTCTCCTCGGCCGGCGTCGAGGCGACCGGACCGGGACTGCCGACCGATGCCGTCGGGGCAGACGAGCCGCCGCCGCCGACGAGGGATAAAAAGTCCACTCCGGTGGCCCAGCTGAGCACCAGGAGCACCAACACCCCGCCGATGCCCATCGGGACGGCGCGCATGCCGCCCGAACGACCGCGCAGATCCTCGATATTCCCGCGATCACCCGGCGTCCACCTCATCGTCGCAGTCCTCCTCGACCCTGCTCTGCAAGAAGCGGGACGGGCTGCCCCCTCAGCGCATCTCGCGAATGGTTCGCCGGACGTCCGCGTGCGCGAGAACGACGGCCGGCTGGCGCTGCAGCGCTTCGTAGTAGCGGCGCTGGAACCCCTCGCCGGATTCGGACGCGGTCAGCAGATGCTCGACCTGCTCGACGAGCGCGGCGGCATCGGCATCCGTGGCCGGCGAGTCCGGCTCGGCGGTCTGATCCATCCGGACAATGAGCTCCGACAGGGCGTGAAGCCATGCGAACCACGGATCGCCGATCACCAGCTGGAGCAGCGTCGCGTTCGAAGGGATGCGGCCACGATCCATCTCGTAGGCGACGCGCGTGTCGTCGAGCAGGACCTTGTGAAGGTGCAGCAGCCGGCCGCGCAGCTCGCGCAGCCGGGCGCGGTTCGGGTCGGTCATGAGGACATAGGGGGACGCCGGCGCATCGGCGCCGGCCTGCGCCGCGGCCAGCAGCGCGGCCAGGTCGAGCGGCCCGGAGATCATGCGCAGCGCGCCGTCGGCGCCGCGCGGCCACTCGTCCTGCGGGCGGTCCCAGTACAATTCCACGCCGTTGCCGTCGGGATCGCGGAGGTAGAGCGCCTCGCTGACACCATGATCGCTGGCACCGTCGATCGCCACGGCGGCGTCGCGAAGCCGCCGCAGGGCGTCGCCGAGCGAGGCCCGATCAGGATATCGGACGGCGAAATGATAAAGCCCCGTCGCCCCCTGCGGCGGCGGCGCCCCGCCATGGCTCTCCCAGGTATTCAGGCCGATGTGATGGTGGTAGCCGCCGGCGCTCAGAAACGCGGCCGAATCGCCCATGCGCTGTGACAGCTCGAACCCGAGCACCCCGTGATAGAAGGCCAGGGCGCGTTCGAGGTCCGCGACCTTCAGGTGCACGTGTCCGATATCGGTGCGTGGATGGATAGGGTTCGCCATACGCCATCATCGCGCACCTGCCGGGGGGCAGATCAAGCCGCGCCCCGCACCCGGTGACCGCGCAGCGGACGATATAATCGTCGTCATGACACACCTTCTGCCGCACGCCGTTGTCGTCGCCATCGTTGCCGGCGTCGTCGTCAGTGTTTCGGCGCAGCAGGCCGACCGGGCCAGCGTTCCCGAAAAATACCGGTGGGATCTGACCAAGATCTATCAGGACGATGCGGCGTGGCGGGCCGCCAAGGACACGCTGGTGAAGGAACTTCCCGCGATCGAGCCTTTCAAGGGGACGCTGGGTTCGTCGGCCGGGCGGCTGGCGGGCGTCCTGGAGCTCGGCAGCCGCCTTTCCAAGGAATTCTCCCGGCTCTACGTCTACGCCAGCATGCAGTCGGATCAGGACACGCGGGTCAGCACCTACCAGGGCATGCAGCAGGAGATGCTGCAGCTGGGCGCGCAGTTCGGCGCCGCGACCGCCTTCATCGAGCCGGAAATTCTCAAGATCGAGCCGGCGACCATCGACCGCTTCGTCGCCGCCGAGCCGCGGCTGGCGAATTACCGCTTCTACCTCGCCGACATCCTCCGCCGCCGCGCCCATACCCTGACAGACGATGAGGAGCGGCTGCTGGCGAGCGCCTCGGTGATGGCCGACGCCCCGTCGAGCATCTTCGGCATTCTTTCGAATGCCGATTTCCCCTATCCGAGCGTGACGCTGTCTGACGGCAAAACCGTGCGGCTCGACAATGCGGGATTCAGCCTCTACCGCGCCGTGCCGGAACGCGAAGGATCGCGAGAAGGTGATGGCCACGTTCTTCAACGCGCTGGGCGCCTTCCAGGCAACGCTCGGCGCGACGATGAACAGCCAGATCCAGACCGACATCTTCTACGCCAGAGCGCGCAACTACGACAGCGCGCTCGAGCGGTCGCTCGACGGCCGCGAACATCCCGACGTCGGTCTACATGCGGCTCATCGACGGCGTCAACCGCAACCTGCCGACGTTCCACCGCTACCTGAAGCTGCGCAAGCGGATGATGGGAGTGTCCGAGCTCCACTACTACGACCTCTACGCGCCGCTGGTGGCGTCCGTCGACACCGACCTACTCGGCGGAGGAGGCGGAAACCCACGTCCTGGAGGCGCTGGCGCCGCTCGGCGACGAGTACGCCACCGCGGCCAAGCGCGCGTTCACGGAGCGCTGGATCGATCTGTTCCCCGACCCCGGGCAAGACGTCCGGCGCCTACTCGAACGGCGGCGCCTACGACGTGCACCCGTACATGCTGCTCAACTACAACGGCAAGTACACCGACGTCAGCACGCTGGCGCACGAGCTCGGCCACACGATGCAGAGCTACTTCTCGAACAAGACGCAGCCGTATCCGCTGGCCGACTATCCCGATCTTCGTCGCCGAAGTGGCGTCGACCTTCAACGAGGCGCTGCTCATCGACTACATGCTGAAGAACATCACGGACGATGACCGGAAGCTGTCGCTGCTCGGCAATTATCTCGAGGGCATCAAGGGCACGGTCTTCCGGCAGACGCAGTTCGCGGAGTTCGAGCTGCGATCGCACGAGATGGCGGAGAAGGGGCAGCCGCTCACCGGCGAGGCTCTGTCGAAGCTCTACGCCGACATCACCCGGAAGTACTACGGCCACGATCAGGGGATCTGCATCGTCGACGACTACGTCGCGCCACGAGTGGGAGTTCATCCCCCATTTCTACCGGAACTTCTACGTCTTCCAGTACGCCACGTCGTTCACCGCGTCGGCGGCGCTGGCCGAGAAGGTCAAGGCGGGAGACCCCGCCGCGACGCGGCGCTATCTGGCGTTCCTCGGGGCGGGCGGGTCGAAGTACCCGATTGAGCTTCTCAAGGACGCGGGCGTCGACATGACCACCGACGAGCCGCTCGATCTCACCATCAAGAAGATGAACCGCGTGATGGACGAGATGGAGTCGCTGATCGCGAAGAAGAAGTAGCCAGCGCCCGCCGGGCGGCCGCGATCTCGCGGCGCGACGGGGCGGCCGTCCGCGGCAGCGTGAAGTCGAGCGATTCGAGCGCCTCGACGACCGCGCTCGCGACGACGTGGTGCGCGAACCATTTGCGATCGGCGGGGACGACAATCCACGGGGCGTGCGGCGTGCTCGTCTGGCGGATCATGTCCTCATAGGCCGCCATGTAGTCGTCCCACCGGGCGCGCTCCTTCACGTCCCCGGGGTTGAATTTCCACTGCTTGTCGGGATCGTCCAGCCGGGCGAGAAAGCGCTCGCGCTGCTCTTCTTTCGAGACGTTGAGGAAGAACTTGCGGATGACGAAGCCGCTGCGTGCCAGGTGGCGCTCGAAGGACACGATGTCCTCGAACCGCTCCTTCCAGATCCCGGGCGAGATCAGCTCCTCGGGCAGGCCCTCCCCGCCGAGCAGCTCCGGATGGACCCGCACCACCAGCACCTCCTCGTAATACGACCGGTTGAAGACCCCGATGCAGCCGCGTTCAGGGAGCCGGGCCGTTGTCCGCCACAGGAAATCATGATTGAGCTCCTCGGCTGACGGGGCCTTGAACGAGGACACCTGACAGCCCTGCGGATTGACGCCGGACAGCACGTGCTTGATGGCGCTGTCCTTGCCGGCCGCGTCCATCGCCTGGAAAATCAGCAGCACCCCCCACCGGCGGCGGGCGTAGAGCTGCTCCTGCAGATCGGCAATCCGGCCGACGGTCTTCTCGAGGGCCGCCGCCGCATCTTCCTTCTTCAATGACAGGTGGGCGTCGCCGCGCGGATCCATGCGGCGCAGCCGGAAATGGCGGCCGTCGGTGACGATGAACGGGGAGGGTTTGGCTGGCACCAGACTATTGTCCTTCGCGTGGCGGTGGTCCGAGCGATTTGGTCATCCTGACGAAGTGGCAGGGCCTGGTTGCTTCCGACGGGTCGGCGAATGGCTCCGTCCCGGAGTCGACGTAGCCGAGCTTGCGATAAAACGGCGGAAGGTCCTCGCGCAGGTTCACGACCCGCAGCTCGCTCTGATTCGCACCCTGTGATCGGCTGTGCGCCTCGGCGGCGTCCATCAGTGTTCGTCCGTAGCCCCGCCCCTGCTCGCCGGGGCGGACCGACAGCAGTCCGATGTAGCCGCTCGCACCGCGCAGTTCGACGTAGACCGAACCGACCGGCGCGTCGTGCTCCTCGAGCAGCAGGAACGTGCCCTTTGCGCGCAGCGTACGGACCCCTTCGGCAGTTATCCGATCGCCCACCTTGAAAAAGCGCTCGACGACGTAGGCCTGGTTGATGAGGTCGGTGAGAGTTGGAATGTCCGCGTCGGTCGCGCTGCGGATCGGCATGATGGTCAGAATTTCCTGAACGTCAGGTTGAGGCGCCCGGTGAAGCCCAGTTCCGGAGGTGCGGTGCCGGGAAGAATCCGTGTGACGCCGTGGTAGCGGAGCCGCGCCGGCCCGCCGAAGACGAAGCCGTCGCCGGAGGCGAGCAGGAGCGTCTCGACAGGGTCCCGGCGGCGCAGCCCGCCGAACAGGAACCTGGCGGTGTCGCCGATGGAGAGCGACACGACCGGCTCCCCGGCGGCGAGCGAACCGGGGCTCTCGTCCTTGTCCTGGTGCAGCCCCATCCGGCTGGTGGCGGCGTAGAGATTGACGATGCAGATGTCGGGGACGAAGGCAAAACCCGCCGCTCCGGCGGCGCGGGTGGCGAAGACGGCCAGGTCCGGAGGCAGCGGCTGCGGCGCGAGATCGTCGATATCCTCTCTGACGTCCTGGTAGCTGTAGGTGCGCGCATTCCAGTGGCGTCCCAGGCACATCATCCGCACGCTCATCGTCCCGCCGCCGCGGACGATCGGGGTGTAGAAGCCGGCCGGCCCGGCGCCGAGCGTGAGGCAGCGGGCGGCGACCGCCCGTTGTTCGGAAGGCGCGAGATGGCCCCTGAGGTGCAGCGCGCCCGGAGCGATCTCGTCGCGGGCGTTCGCCGTCGTCTCGCTCATGGTCCTATGATATGCAGCCGGGTGCGTCGACGCGAACGCGTAGCGCTTGCGAACGGGTCGGGCTTGCGGCAGGATAGCGGGATTCCAAAAACGGAAGGGAGTGCCCGGTGAACCACGGCCAGCGCTGGAGAGTCGGCATTTGTCGCGCGGCGGCCCGCGTCGCGCTACTTGTCGCGATGGCGACGACGATGTGGCTCGCGGGAGCGGCGGCGCAGGATGCCGGATGGCAGAAGGAGATGGCGGCCTTCGAGGCGCAGGATCGGGCGGCGCCGCCGGTTGCCGGAGGGGTGGTGTTTGTCGGCAGTTCGAGTATCCGGCTCTGGGATGTGAAGCAGTCGTTTCCGGACTGTCCCGGCCATCAACCGGGGATTCGGCGGGTCGCAGATTGCGGACTCGGTCCAGTATGCGGACCTCCTGGTGCTGCGGCACAAGCCGCGCACGGTGATCTTCTACGCCGGCGACAATGATCTGGCGGCGGGGAAGTCGCCGGCTGCGGTCGCCGCTGATTACAAGGCTTTCGTCGAGAAAGTGCGCGCGGCGCTGCCGGAGGTCCGGATCGCCTTCATCGGGATCAAGCCGAGCGTTCTGCGCTGGGCGATCGTCGACAAGGTGCGGGAAGCGAACGGGCTGATTCGCGCCTACAGCGACGCGGACGATCGGCTCGGGTATGTCGACGTGGATGGCCCGATGCTCGGGTGGGACGGCAAGCCGCGGCCGGATCTGCTGCAGGCGGACGGCCTGCATCTGACGCCGAAGGGGTATGCGCTGTGGACGACGCTGGTGCGGCCGTTCGTGGAGTAGCTCGCAGCTGAACAGCTCTCAGCTATTAGCCATCAGCTATTAGCTGAGAGTGGAGCTCGTCAGCTGATAGCTGTACAAAAAGAAAGGCCGCCGTCATTTGACAGCGGCCTGTAAGAAATAATCCCGGCAGTGACCTACTCTCCCACAGCGCCCGCGGCTGTCGTCGAGCGCGCAGCGCGATGACGACCGGCAGGAAAAGCTACGCGGGGTAACTGTGTGTCCTGGCGGCTGCCGGGTACAAAAAGAACGGCCGCCGTCGTTTGACAGCGGCCTTGAAGAAATAATCCCGGCAGTGACCTACTCTCCCACGCAGTTACCCGCGCAGTACCATCGGCGGTAGAGGGCTTAACTTCCGTGTTCGGAATGGGAACGGGTGTGACCCCTCTCCTATGACCACCGGGAAACGTGCCTGCCGGGGCTGGCGGCCCTGGTGCGGCTGAACGTGTGCTGCCTGGGGTTCCGCCTTACGCCGCGTCGCTCTGGCGCAGATACCGAGCCCGGCGCGTCGTCGGATCGTCGCCAGACAATGTCGAAGAGCGACGGATCGTGCCCAGACCGTCTGTCAGAGAGCTTCGGCGGCGTCCGCACGATGGCCGCGAACGGCAACTGAATATCCTGCAAACGGTAGTTTCTTCGTTCCACGTCGCGCACACGCAGCTAGTGTGTGCATTGCTCTCCGATAGAGAGAAAGAGATTATGGTCAAGCCTCACGGCTGATTAGTATCGGTTAGCTTCACACATCGCTGCGCTTCCACACCCGACCTATCACCTGGTAATCTTCCAGGAGCCTTTAGAGAGCCTTGCGGCTCTGGGAGATCTCATCTTGTGGAGGGTTTCACGCTTAGATGCCTTCAGCGTTTCTCCCTTCCGCACGTAGCTACCGAGCGCTGCCGTTGGCACGACAACTCGTACACTAGAGGTGCGTCCATCCCGGTCCTCTCGTACTAAGGACAGCCCCACTCAAATCTCCTGCGCCCATGACAGATAGAGACCGAACTGTCTCGCGACGTTCTAAACCCAGCTCACGTACCGCTTTAACCGGCGAACAGCCGGACCCTTGGAACCTGCTACAGCTCCAGGATGCGATGAGCCGACATCGAGGTGCCAAACCCTGAGCGTCGATGTGAACTCTTGGCTCAGGATCAGCCTGTTATCCCCGGCGTACCTTTTATCCGTTGAGCGATGGCCCTTCCACGCGGAACCACCGGATCACTAAAGCCTGGTTTCCCACCTGCTCGACTTGTAGGACTCGCAGTCAAGCTCGCTTATGCTTTTGCACTCTACGGCTGATTTCCAAACAGCCTGAGCGAACCTTCGCGCGCCTCCGTTACAGTTTAGGAGGCGACCGCCCCAGTCAAACTACCCACCTAGCAGTGTCCCTGACCTGGATGACAGAACGAGGTTAGAACGCCGGAGTGTTAAGGGTGGTATCTCACCGTTGGCTCCCCCGAGTCCGAGAACCCGAGATCAAAGCCTCCCACCTATCCTGCGCATAACACGCCAGCATTCACTACTAAGATGTAGTAAAGGTGCACGGGGTCTTTTCGTCTAGTCACGGGCAACCGGCGTCTTCACCGGTACCACAAATTCGCAGTGCCCCTCGTTGAGACAGCGCCCAAATCATTACGCCATTCGTGCAGGTCGGAACTTACCCGACAAGGAATTTCGCTACCTTAGGACCGTTATAGTTACGGCCGCCGTTTACCGGGGCTTCAGCTCGAAGCTTCGCCTTGCGGCTAACCTCTCCCTTTAACCTTCCGGCACCGGGCAGGCGTCAGACCCTATACGTCGTGTTCGACTTCGCAGAGTCCTGTGTTTTTAGTAAACAGTTGCCTGGGCCTCTTTATTGCAACTCGTTCGCGCACGCAATCGCGAGGACTGCGCACGCTAATCGAGCACCCCTTATTCCGAAGTTACGGGGCCAGTTTGCCGAGTTCCTAAACGAGGGTTCTCACTCGCGCCTGAGGATTTTCTCCTCACCTACCTGTGTCGGTTTGCGGTACGGGTACCCACTTCTACTCCTTAGAGGCTTTTCTCGGCAGCGTGGCGTCAGCGACTTTGCGGGTCAAAGACCCTCGCCATGGCACCTCAGGGAATATGACCCACCGGATTTGCCTGGCAAATCCCCCTACATGCCTGAACCCACACGTCCAATCGTGGGCTCGCCTAGCCTCCTGCGTCCCCCCATCGTGATAACGTGGAAGTAGGTAGTTCCGGAATATTAACCGGATATCCATCCGCTACGCCTTTCGGCCTCGCGTTAGGACCCGACTGACCCTGAGCGGACGAACCTTCCTCAGGAAACCTTAGGTTTACGGCGGGGAAGATTCTCACTTCCCTTATCGCTACTTATGCCGGCAGGGTCACTTCTCACCGCTCCACCAGTCCTTACGGTCTGACTTCGCTGCGGTGAGAACGCTCCTCTACCAATATGCAGTCCCCGCAGGGCCGCGTCTATTCTACGGCTTCGGTCCTGTGCTTGAGCCCCGTTGTATTGTCGGCCCAGAGCCGCTTGACCAGTGAGCTATTACGCTTTCTTTAAAGGATGGCTGCTTCTAAGCCAACCTCCTGGTTGTCTGAGCGTCTCCAGATCCTTTACCACTTAGCACAGAGTTAGGGACCTTAGC
>CAVVQQ010000002.1:0-1047500 GCA_963750475.1 uncultured Acidobacteriota bacterium | reverse complement strand
GCAGGTGCCCGGTCGGCGAATAAGCCACCCGCGAGTACGCCGGCATGATCTTCCGACGCGCGTTCGAGTCGAGCGACCCGAGATACACACCGGTCCGCTCCGGCACGCGGCTGCGCACGACATAGAGAAACCGCCGGCCATCCGGCAGGAATTCCGGCCAGCCACATTGATAATCCCCGGCCGACTCGTCGAGGGGGGCGACAAACGAACGGCCGCCACCACTCGCCGACATCCGCACAATCCCGCCGGCCGCGGCAAAGATCAGCACGCCGTCGCGGTTCCAGTCTCCGCCGTGCGGCGCCGCCGCCTCGCCGAGCATCTCGACGTGACCGCTGGCCACGTCAATCGTCTTCAGCCGGCCGTCACTGAAGAACGCCAGGCGCCGCGAGTCGGGTGACCAGAACGGCGTCTCGCCGGTTTCCGCCTGCTTCAACACCCGTCCCTGGACCGTATCCATCGCTCGCAGCCACAGCATCATGTGGCCGTCGATCGTCGTCCCGAACACCACCATCCGCCCGTCGGGCGACACGCGCGGCCACGGACCGTTGTTGTAGGGCGGACCGACGCTCATCCGCACCAGCGGAGTGGCCGGCCGATCCGCCGGCACGGCGCGCCACACCGCCACACCCGCCAGCAGCGCCGCCAGACCGAGCCCCGCCAGCGCCCCCAGCCACGCCGTCCGGCGCCGCGCGACGCGCCCATGCCGCCCCTGGCTCAGGCCGCGCGGGATCGCCTCGTGCGCCGCGAAAATTCCGACCAGCGCGTGCTCGAGATCGCCGACGGTGTGGAACCGCGCGGCGGGATCCACCGCCGTCGCGCGCTCGACGATCTGGACGACCGGGTCCGGCAGTTCAGGACGGATGTCCCGCAGCCGCACCCGCTCGCCGCCCGTGTGATGGCGGCGGATCTCCGTCACGTCCGCCCCCTCGACCGGATAGTGCCCCGAGAGGAGATAGAACAGCAGCACGCCGAGACTGTAGATGTCGGATCGGAACGACGCCGGACGCCCCTCGAACACCTCCGGCGCGATGTACAGCGGCGTGCCCGAAATTGCCGGAGCGCGAATGGCGTCGGCGGCCTGGACGCCGCTGAAATCCATGAGGACGATGCGCCCGCCGGTTTCGCGCATCACGTTGTGGGCCTTGATGTCGCCGTGCAGGAGCCCCGACCGGTGGAGAGCCGAGAGCGCGCTGCAGAGGTCGATCCCGATGCCGGCCACCTCGCGGGCGCTCATCGGACCGCGCTCGCGGATCACGATGGCGAGCGTCTCTCCCTCGATGAACTCCATCCAGATCCCGACCTGCCCGGCGGCCTGCTCCGCGCCGTAGACCTGGACGACGTTGGGATGCCGGATGCGCGCGAGATTGCGCGCCTCGTCGAGCGGCGCCGCCTGCGGCGCCTGCAGCAGCACCTTCAGCGCGACTTCGCGGTCGAGCTGCGCGTCCCACGCCCGATAGACGGTGCCGAAGGCACCCTGCCCGACAGTCTGGAGGAGGACGAGGTGCCGCCAGGCCTGCGGCGGCTCAGAGCCCGCCGCATCTGAAGCGTCGGAAGGGGGGTCGTCGCCCGAACGATGGGCATGGACAACGGCGGCGACGCGGCGAAGCTCGGCGACGACGCGGCGGCTGGTATCGCTCGCGTCGGCCGGGATCACGGCATCCCAGTCTACTGGTCGCCCGTCCGACACCTCGTTCGCCAGCGCAATCAGCCAGGCGTCGTCGTCAGGCGTCCCGGTCATGGCCCATGACTCCCGCCAGACGAAGCAGGGCGCGGCTGACGGCGACTCGCGTTGATCCGACGGACGGCTTGCCGGCCAGCGGAGCGATCTCGGAATAGTCGAGGCCGAGCTCAACCCTGGCAATGATGAGCTCGCGGTCCGACGCGCTCAGCTGTTTCAGCGCCACTTCGTAGCGTTCAGCCGTCTCCTGTCCGACGGCGAGCTCAAAGGGCGAGGGCTCAGGAGTCGCGCTTCCCGACGGCAGCTCCTCTCCGGCCGGACGGCGGCCGGCGCGGCGGACGGCATCGGCGACGCGGTTGCGGACGGCCTGGCAGAGGTAGGCGCAGAACGCCTGTTCGTGCTGCGGCTCGAAACTCTCGAGCTTGCGGATCGAGTGCAGCAGCGTGTCCTGGACGATGTCCTCGGTATCGAGATGATCGCGCGCCCATCCGGGCAGCCGGCCATGCGCCCATCGTCGGAGTCTGGGCAGATAGCGCGCGCAGAGCTCGTTGCGCGCCCGCTCGTCCCCCTGCTGGGCCCTGAGGAGCAGCGTCATCGACGACGTCACCACGGACGGCCGGGAGGGACGCGTCCCGGAGGCGCCCGACCGGACGGAATCGTGCATCATGAGCTGGTTCTGACCGCCCATGATATCCCGGACGGAGCGACCCGGTACAGGCAGTTGCGACTCAGCCGGAGCCGATTCTAAGGGGTAAGCGCGACCCGGACCGCGCTCCGGCCCACCTGCAGCGTGAAGCCCGGCGTCGCTTTGTCGAGCCGGGCGCGGGCATCGGCCACGCGCTGTCCGTCGATGCGGACGGCGCCCTGCTCGATCTTCCGCGACGCCTCGCTGGCGGAGGCCGCGAGGCCGCACGCGACCATGACATGAGTCAGCCGCCGCGCCCCCTCGGCGCCGAGCGCGACGGTGATGACCGGCAGCCCCTCGAGGTCGATTTCCTTCCTGGCGAATCGCCGCTCGAACTGCTCCGCCGCCCGGGCCGCCTCCGCCGCGCCGTGGTAATCCTTCACGATGAGCGTCGCCAGATCGATCTTGGCCTGCTTCGGATGGAGCGCCCCCGATTCGACCCGGGTGCGCAGCTCGGCGATCCGCGCCGGTGTGAGATCGGTCAGCGTCAGGTAGTACTTCCACATCAGCTCGTCGGAGATCGACATCAGCTTGCCGAACATCTCCTCCGGGGCTTCCGACACGCCGACGTAATTTCCCAGGCTCTTCGACATCTTCTCGACGCCGTCGAGCCCCTCGAGCAGCGGCGTCGTCATGACGATCTGCGGCTCGAGGTCGAAGGCGGGCATGATGTCGCGGCCGACGTTCAGGTTGAAGAGCTGATCGGTCCCGCCCAGTTCGACGTCTGCGCGCAGGACGACCGAATCGTAAGCCTGCGCCAGCGGGTACAGGAACTCGTGAATCGCGATCGGCTTGCCCGCCTCGTAGCGCTCCTTGAAGTGGCGCCGCTCGAGCATCTGGGCGACGTTGTAGCGCGCCGCCAGCTTGATCCACCCATAGCTGCCGAGCGGGTCGAGCCACTCGCTGTTGAATCGCACGACGGTCCGTTCGGGATCGAGGATCTTGAAGATCTGCGTCTTGTAGGTCTCGGCATTGGCGGCGATTTCCTCCGGCGTCAGCGGCGGCCGCGTCTTCGATCGCCCGGTCGGGTCGCCGATGAGCGCGGTGAACGCGCCGACGACGTAGACGACGGTGTGGCCGAGGTCCTGGAAGTGCTTCATCTTCCGGATGAGCACCGTATGCCCGAGATGGAGATCCGGCGCGGTCGGGTCGAAGCCGACTTTGACGATTAGCGGCCGCCCCGTCGTCTGGAAGCGCTCGAGCCGGGCGCGGAGCTCCGCGACGCGGACGACGTCCACGCATCCCTTCGTGAGGAATTCGATCTGCTCGTCGATGTTCATTGCTGCGGCATTATAGGTCGACCCCGGACCCCGGCTGGAGCGGCCGGAGCGGCTTTTTGGCCGTTGCCGCGCGAGCCTCCGCCGCGGCGCGCTAACATAGCGACCGGATGTCCCCTTCTCCGATGTCGCGCGGCGTGAGCCGGCGGAGCCTGCTCAAGGGGGCGGCCGCCGCCGGCATCGGCGCCGCCACCGGCGCCTTCGCCCACGGCTATGCCTACGAGCGCTACGACGTCGAGGTCACCCGCGAGACGGTCGCCGTCTCGGGCCTGCCGGAGGCCCTCGCCGGGCTGCGCATCGGGCTGCTGACCGACATCCATCGCAGCGACACCGTCCCGCACGCGCTGATTGCGCACGCCGTCGCGCTGCTGATGAACGAGGCGCCGGATTCTGATCGTCCTCGGGGGCGACTACGTGACGTGGGGCAACCGCCGCTTCGTGGCGCCGGCGGCGGAGGCGCTGGCACCGCTGTCGGCGCCACAGGGCGTGTTCGCGATTCTCGGCAACCACGACGACGACCGCGACATGCCCGCGGCGCTCGCCGCCACCGGCGCGACGGTCCTGCGCGACGCCCGCACCCGCCTCACCATCCGCGGCGAGACGCTCGACCTGGCCGGCATCCGCTACTGGACCCGCAAGCTGTCGAACATCGCCCACGTCCTGCGCGGCGCCTCGCCCAACCTGATTCTCCTGGCGCACAATCCGCTGCGGCTCGCCGAAGCGGCGCTGCTCGACGTGCCGCTGGTCCTCAGCGGCCACACCCACGGCGGCCAGGTGGTGCTGCCGGGCATCGGCGCGTTCGCGGCACGTGAGTTTCCGGTGATCGCCGGCCAGGGGCGGCAGCAGGACACCGCCATCTTCGTCAGCCGCGGCGTCGGGACGGTCTACGTGCCGGTACGGCTCAACTGTCCGCCGGAGGCGGCGGTCGTCACGCTGCAGCCGGTCAGGCCGGTGTCGTAAGGCGTCTGAAGCGGCGCCCGGCGATGCTCCAGCCGCCGTCGAGCAGGACCTGCACGGCCTGCGGATACAGGCGATGCTCAACTTCGAGGATCCGGGCCGACAGGGTCTCGACCGTGTCGTCGTCCTGCACCGGCACGGCCTCCTGCGCGACGATCGGGCCGCCATCGAGCTCGCCGGTCACGAGGTGCACCGTGGCGCCGCTGACCCGCACGCCGTGCGCTAACGCCTGAGCGCTGGGCGTCAACCCCTGGAAACGACGGCAGCAGCGACGGATGGACGTTCAGGATGGCATTCGGGAAGGCGTCGAGCAGCGGCGGTCCGATGAGCCGCATGAAGCCGGCCAGACAGACGATCGTCACCCCGCGCTCCCGCAGCAGCCGGGCGAGCGCCGCGTCGTAGAGGCTGCGCGAGGAGAACGACCGGTGATCGACGACCAGGGCTTCGATGCCCGCCGCCTCGGCGCGGCGCAGCCCCTCGACGCCGGGGCGGTTGGAGATGACGACCGCGATGGCGGCGCGCAGCCGCCCGGCGGCGACGGCGTCGATGAGCGCCTGGAGATTGCTGCCGCGCCCGGAGATGAGGACGCCGATGACGCCGGCCGCTGGAGTGCCGCTCATCAGCGGGTGTAGACGACGCGGCCATCGCCCGCGGCGACGGCGCCAATCGTCAGCGCGCCGGGCTCGCCGGCATCCGCCAGGGCCTGCCGCACGTCCGGTTCATCGCCAGCCGCGCACACGATGACCAGGCCGATGCCCATGTTGAAGGTGCGCAGCATGTCGGCCTCCGGCACCTCTCCCGCCTGCTGCAGCCATGCGAACAGCGGCGGCAGCGTCCAGGCGCTCCGGGCGATGACCGGCGACGGTGCCGGCGGGGAAGATGCGCGGCAGGTTGTCGGTGATCCCGCCGCCGGTGATGTGCGCCATGCCCTTGATCGCGCCGGACGCCGAGCAGCGGCCGGATCACCGGCAGATAGGAGCGGTGCGGCACGAGCAGCGCTTCGCCGACGCTGGCGTCGAGGCCGGGCAGCGGCGACGTCGATGCCGAGCCCGGCCTTCTCGAAGACGATGCGGCGCGCCAGCGAGTAGCCGTTGGTGTGGAGCCCGGACGACGGCAGGCCGATGAGGAGGTCGCCCGGCCGCGATCGCGCGGCCGTCGATCAGCCGGTCGCGCGCCACCACGCCGACGATGAAGCCGGCGAGTCGTACTCGCCGTCGGCGTAGAAGCCCGGCATCTCGGCGGTCTCGCCGCCGAGCAGCGCGCAGCCGTTGGCGCGGCAGGCGGCGGCCAGCCCTTCGACGACCTGCACCGCGACGTCCGGCGATCGAGCCGTCCGGTCGCCAGGTAGTCGAGAAAGAACAGCGGCTCGGCGCCCTGGACGAGGATGTCGTTGACGCAGTGGTTGACGAGATCGACGCCGATCGTGGTGTGGCGGCCGGCCATGAAGGCGACGCGCAGCTTGGTGCCGACGCCGTCGGCGCTGGCGACCAGCACGGGATCGTCGACCCGCGGCGCTGTCGAGCTGGAACAGCCCGCCGAACGAGCCGATCTCGGAGAGCACGCCGGGCGTGAAGGTGCCGCGCGCCAGCGATCGGATGCGCCGCACGACTTCGTTGCCGGCGTCGATGTCGACGCCGGACTGCTTGTAGTCCATGTCAGAATTCGAGTGTCTGGATGAGCGCCGTCGCAGATCCGGCGCGTCGGCGGACCCCGCCGGTGCGGCCCAGTAGCCGCGCCGGACGATGGCGAAGAACCGTTCCTCGTCGAGGTCCTCTTCGAGCATGTCGAACGCCTCGCGAGCAGCACGATGCCGGGCTTCGAGATCCGCCAGCGTCTCGAGCGTCTTCAGCAGCAGCCGGGGTGTTGCGCAGCGCCACCGTGCCGAGCGCCAGCGCGATCGCGGCGCGCGCCGGGTCACGGCGTCGGCGCGCCGGCCTCGACGAGCAGCGCCGCCGAGGCCTCGTCGCCCGGCAATGGCCAGCGCCGCCAGGCCGGCGGCCGACGCCGCGCAGCAGCTCCTGGAAGCCGGCCGTGGCCATCGGAGAAGCGCAGCGCGTCGGCGAGATAGCGCCTGGTGCGACTCGCAATTGACGCCGAGCAGGCAGATCGCGGCGGCGATCGCCGGCTGCGACTCCCGCGGCGCGGTCCGCTGCAGCCCGGCCAGGAGCCTCGAGCGACGCGCTTGTCGCCGATCTTGCCGAGCGCGATCGCCGCATCGTCCTGCAGCGGCCCTTCGAGCTTGCGCGACCTCGGTCAGCGCGCGGCAGCGCTAGCCGCGACCTTGTAGTCGCCGAGCGCCTCGATCACGCGCGCTGCGGAAGAAGTCCTGCCCCTTCATGACCAGACCCGGCAGCATGGCGCGGACCCGGGTCGTCAGCCGCGTCGGCGGCCAGCGCGCGGGTCAGCGCCGGGCGGACGAACTCCGACTCTTCGCGTCGGCAGCGCGGCAAGCAGCTTCGGGGCACGACCAGCGGGATCGGGATTGTGCTCGAAGTAGGTGTAGGCGACGGCCCGCAGGCGGTCGTTCGGGATCGGCCAGCGAGGCCGCGCATGACGTCGCGGGTGCGCGGGTCGTTGAAGCCCGAGAGCAGCACCAGCGCGCGGAAGCGGACGTAGCCGTCCGGGTGCGCCTGCGACCGCCTTCAGCAGCGCCGGCACGGCTGACGCCGCCGGTCGGCGCGCCGAGTCGTCCGCGCCGCCGCCATGCGGTCGGCGTAGTCGACGGTGCCGAGCTTGTCGATCGCGGCCTGCAGCTGGCCGGCGTGACGACGCGCTGTCGCGCTGCGCGCTGCACGGCCGGCGGCCGCGGCCGGCGCGGGCTGGCGCGGCGGCCGAGGCTGCGCGGAACCAGCGTCGCCGACGCGCAGCATCACGACCGCCGCGATGAGCGCCCGCATCGCGCCTCAGTCGACCGCCTTGAGCGCGAGCTGCAGGTAGGCGTGCTCGTCGCGGGGGAAGGCGACCGGATAGACGCCGGTGTAGCACGAGGTGCAGTACGACGTGCTGCTCGGCTGCGACGGCGCCGCGTCAGGCCGTCGAGGCTCAGATAGGCGAGGCTGTCGGCGTCGACGTACTTGCGGATCTCCTCGATGCGTGTGGCGTGGCGGCGATCAGCTCGGAGCGGCTCGGCGTGTCGACGCCGTAGAAGCACGGCGAGATCGTCGGCGGACAGCTGATGCGCAGGTGCACCTCGCGCGCGCCGGCGGCGCGTGACCATCTTGACGATCTTGCGGCTGGTCGTGCCGCGCACGAGCGAGTCGTCGACCAGGACGACGCGCTTGCCCTTCGAGGATGCTGCGCACCGGATTCAGCTTCACCTTGACGCCGAAGTGGCGGATCGACTGCTGCGGCTCGATGAACGTGCGGCCGACGTAGTGGTTGCGGATGAGGCCCATCTTCATCGGCATGCCCGGCCTCCTCGGCGTAGCCGATCGCGGCGCAGACGCCGGAGTCGGGAACCGGCACGACGACGTCGGCGTCGACCGGCGGACTCGCGCGCCAGCGCCGCGCCCGAACTCGGTGCGGACCTCGTTGACGCTGCTGCCGAACACGTAGCTGTCGGGCCGCGCGAAGTAGACGTGCTCGAAGATGCAGTGCGACAGCGGCTGCCGGCGGGAACGGCTTGATCGACCGCAGGCCCGCCGTCGGTGATGACCAGCACTTCGCCCGGCTCGACGTCGCGCACGTAGGTGGCGCCGATCAGATCGAGCGCGCAGGTCTCGGAGCAGACGATCCAGGCGTCGCCGAGCCGGCCGAGCGCCAGCGGACGGAAGCCGTTGCGGATCGCGGACGGCGATCAGCCGGTCGTTGGTCAGCAGCGCGAGCGAGTACGCGCCGCGGACCTGCGCGATCGACTCGACCAGCGCGTCCTCGACCGTCGGCGCCTTGCGAGCGCGCGTAGAGGTGGAGCGATGACCTCGGTGTCGCTGCTGGTCTGGAAGATCGAGCCGCTGCTGGACCAGCTCGTCGCGCAGCTCGCCGGCGTTGACGAGGTTGCCGTTGTGGGCGACGGCGATCTGCCCGTGCGCGCAGTCGATCAGGAACGGCTGGGCGTTGCTCGAGCCGGCTCTCGCCGGCGGTCGAGTAGCGGGTGTGGCCGATCGCCAGGTGCCCGGGCAGCTTCGCGAGCGTCGGCGCTGTCGAAGGCGTCGGCGACCTGGCCCATCGCCCGCGACGCGCGCATCCGCGCGCCGTCGGCGCGAGACGATGCCGGCGCTCTCCTGCCCGCGGTGCTGGAGCGCGTAGAGGCCGAGGTACGTGAGGTTGGCGGCCTCGGGATGACCGAAGATCCCGAAGACGCCGCACTCGTCCTTGAACTTGTCGAGCATGGGTGCTGTGCGGCGTCAGCGCTGCCGGCGACCGGCACTGCATTCTACGCTGCGCGTCTATCGCCATGTCGGGCGAAATGCCGGCGATGCGCCGTGACCATATCGCTTCCGCCTCGTCCAGCGGCGCAGTCGAGCGCCGGACGTCCCGCGACCGCGATCCGGATCGCGCGCGCCGCCGGTCGCGCCGATCAGCCGCTGCCGGCACGCCGGCTCGGCCGCCAGCTGCAGGAACGCGTCGCGCTCGCGCCGGGCTGCACGCGTCGACCACGACCCGCGACGCGGACTCGCCGAACAGCGTCGCGGCACCGATCGGCGTCCGCCGTCGGCCGCCAGTCGCCGCCGGCGATGTCGACCTCGAGCGCCGATGCCGCCGGTGTCGAACGCGCACTCCGCCAGCGTCACCGCCAGGCCGCCGTCGGAGCAGTCGTGCGCCGACTGCAGCAGCCCGCGCGCCGCGGCGCGTCGACGAGCAGCTCGATGCAGCGCCCGCTCGCGCGTCAGGTCGAGCGCGCGGCGGCACGCCCGCGACCAGGCCGTGCACGACCTTGAGATACTCGCTGCCGCCGAGCTCGCCGAGGCTCGTCGCCGAGCAGGACGATCGCGTCGCCGGCTCGCCCTGGAACGTGCGCGCCGAGCGCGCGGTCGGCGTCCTCGATCAGGCCGACGACGCCGATCATCGGCGTCGGATAGATCGCGCTGCCGTCGGTCTCGTTGTAGAGGCTGACGTTGCCGCCGGTGATCGGCACGTCGAGCGCGCGGCACGCCTCGGCGATGCCCTCGATCGCCTCGACCAGCTGCCACATGATCTCGGGCCGCTCCGGGTTGCCGAAGTTCAGGCAGTTGGTGGCGCCGATCGGCACGCGCGCCGGCGCAGGCGACGTTGCGCGCCGCCTCGGCGACGGCGAGCATCGCGCCGCGGCGCGGGTCGAGGTAGCAGTAGCGGCCGTTGCCGTCGGTCGACATCGCCAGCGCGCGCGCCGTGCCCTTGACGCGGACGACGCCGGCGCCCATGCCGGCCAGCACCAGCGTGTTGGTGCGCACCATGTGGTCGTACTGGCGGTAGACCCAGCGCTTGCTGGCGATGGTCGGCGACGCCGAGCAGCGCCAGGAACGCCTCGGCGGCGCCGGCGGCGCCGCCGAGCGCGTGCGAGGATCGAGCTGCTGCACCTCGTCGAGGTAGGCCGGCCGCGTCGGTCGGCCGGTCGTAGACCGGCGCCTCGTCGACCAGCGCGGTGTTCGGGATCTCGGCGACGACCGTGCCGTGCTCCTTCACCCGCATCAGGCCGTCGTCGGTGACGTCGCCGATGTGGGCGGCGTGCAGATCCCACTTCTCGAAGATCGCGCTCGACCTCGGCCTCGCGCCCGCGCTTGACGACCAGCAGCATGCGCTCCTGCGACTCGGACAGCATGATCTCGTAGGGCGTCATGCCGGTCTCGCGCTGCGGCACGAGGCTGACGTCGATCTCGACGCCGGCGCCGCCGCGCGAGCCCATCTCGCAGGTCGAGCAGGTCAGGCCGGCGGCGCCCATGTCCTGGATGCCGATCAGCGCGTCGGTCTGCATCAGCTCGAGGCAGGCCTCGAGCAGCAGCTTCTCCATGAACGGATCGCCGACCTGCACCGCCGGGCGCTTCTCGGCCGACTTCTCGTCGAACTCCGCCGACGCCATCGTCGCGCCGTGGATGCCGTCGCGGCCGGTCTTCGCGCCGACGTAGTAGACCGGGTTGCCGATGCCCGACGGCCGTGCCCTTGACCAGCGCGTCGGCGCGTGGCGATGCCGAGGCAGAAGCACGTTGACCAGCGGGTTGCCGGCGTAGCGCGTCGTCGAAGGCGATCTCGCCGCCGACGGTCGGGATGCCGATGCTGTTGCCGTAGCCGGCGATGCCGGCGACGACGCCTTCGACGATGCGCCGGGTGCGCGCGCCGGCGGCGCCGTCCATCGGCGCCGAAGCGCAGCGAGTTGAGCAGCGCGATCGGCCGCGCGCCCATCGTGAAGATGTCGCGGATGATGCCGCCGACGCCGGTCGCCGCGCCCTGATACGGCTCGATGAACGACGGGTGGTTGTGCGACTCGATCTTGAAGACCGCGGCGAGGCCGTCGCCGATGTCGACCGCGCCGGCGTTCTCGCCCGGCCCCTGCAGGACGCGCGGGCCGCGTGGTCGGCAGCGTCTTCGAGGTGGACGCGCGAGCTCTTGTAGCTGCAGTGCTCGGACCACATCACCGAGAAGATGCCGAGCTCGGTCAGCGTCGGCTCGCGGCCGAGCGCCCGGACGATGCGCTCGTACTCGTCCGGCTTCAGGCCGTGGCGTTCGAGGACGGCGGCGTCGATGGCGCTCATGACTGCAGGCACGCCCGTCGCCGGCCAGCGCGTTGACGACCGACTCGAACAGCACCAGGCCGTCGGCGCTGCCGAGCGACGGCTCGCAGGCGCGCTCGGGATGCGGCATCAGGCCGACGACGTTGCGGGCCTCGTTGCAGATGCCGGCGATGCTGTTGACCGAGCCGTTCGGATTGGCGGCGTCGGTGACGCGGCCGGACGCGTCGGCGTAGCGGAAGATGACCCGGCGGTCGCGCTCGAGCGCGTCGACGACGTCGGGCGCGGCGTAGTAGTTGCCCTCGCCGTGGGCGATCGGAATGCGCAGCACCTGGCCCGCGGCGGCGCGCGCGCGGTGAACGGCGTGTCGGTCTGCTCGACGCGGACGAGACGTGCTCGCAGTGGAACTTGAGGTCGCGGTTGCGCAGCATCGCGCCGGGCAGCAGGCCGGCCTCGAGCAGGATCTGGAAGCCGTTGCAGATGCCGAGCACCGGGCCGCCGGCGGCGGCGAACGGCGCCACCGGCGGCCATGATCGGCGAGAAGCGGGCGATCGCGCCGGTGCGCAGGTAGTCGCCGTGCGAGAACCCGCCGGGCAGGATCGACCACGTCGGCGCCGCCTGAGGTCGGTGTCCTTGTGCCAGACGAACTCGGCCTGCTGCCCGAGCACGTGCTTCGCGGCGTGGTAGGCGTCGTGGTCGCAGTTGGATCCGGGAAAGACGACGACGGCGAATTTCATGAGAGCTTCCAGTTACCAGTTGCCAGTTGCCAGCCGGTTCCGAGCCAGTTCGCGCTGATCGCTGCGATCTGCTGGAAGCTGGAAGCTGGCAGCTGGAAACTTCACTCGACTTCGATCCGGTAGCTCTCGATGACCGGGTTGGCGAGCAGCTTGTCGGCGACCTCGGCGGCCAGGGTCCGCGCCTGCTCCGGCCGACGCGGCGGCAATCTCGAGCTCGAAGTACTTGCCCTGCCGGACGTCGCCGACGCCGGTGTAGCCCAGCGAATGCAGCGCCTCGGCGATGGTGCTGCCCTGCGGGTCGAAGACCGACGGCTTCAGGGTGACGAACACGCGCGCTTTCATGATTCCTGCTTCCCGCTCTCAGCTTCCCGCTTCCCGCTTCCCGGCTCTCGGCTGATGGCTGACGGCTGATGCTGATGGCTCGTTGCGTCGGCGCCGAAGACGCGCGCGAAGATGGCGTCGACGTTCCGCAACTGCTCGTCGAGATCGAACGCCTTCTCGATCTCGTCGGCCGGCAGCACGCCGCGTGACGTCGGGGTCGGCGAGCAGCAGCGCCTTGAAATCGCGCTGCTCGTGGAACGAGCGCATCGCGTTGCGCTGCACCCATTCGTAGGCCTGCTCGCGCGAGATGCCGCGCCGGGCGAGCTCGAGCAGCACGGTCCCCGAGAACACGACGCCGCGCGAGCGGTTCGAGGTTCTCGCGCATCCGATCCGGATAGACCACCATGCCCGCGCACGATCCGGGTGAAGCGGCGCAGCATGTGATCGAGCGCGATGAAGCTGTCGGGCAGGATGACGCGCTCGACCGACGAGTGCGAGATGTCGCGCTCGTGCCACAGCGCGACGTTCTCGAGCGCCGCCATGCGCGTTGCCGCGCAGCAGCCGCGCCAGCCCGGTGATCTGCTCGCAGCCGATCGGGTTGCGCTTGTGCGGCATCGCCGAGGAGCCCTTCTGCCCCTTGGCGAACGGCTCCTCGACTTCGCCGATCTCGGTCTTCTGCAGGCCGCGGATCTCGAGCGCGAACTTCTCGAGCGACGCGGCGGTGATCGCCAGCGTCGCCATCAGCTCGGCGTGCCGGTCGCGCTGGATCACCTGCGACGACACCGGCGCCGGCTGCGAGCCCGAGCCGCTCGCAGACCCGCGCCTCGATCGACGGGTCGAGATGCGCGAACGTGCCGACCGCGCCCGAGATCTTGCCGACCGCGATCGACCTCGCGCGCCCGCAGCACGCGGTCGAGATCGCGCTGCAGCTCGGCGTACCACAGCGCCAGCTTGAGGCCGAAGGTCATCGGCTCGGCGTGGACGCCGTGGGTCCGGCCGATCATCGGCGTGCGCCGGTGCTCGTCGGCGCGCAGCTGCGCACCGCCTCCATCAGGCCGGCGACGCCCTTGACGATCAGATCGCAGGCCTCGCGCATCTGCAGCGCCTGCGCGGTGTCGACGACGTCGGAGGAGGTCAGGCCGAAGTGCAGCCAGCGCGCCGACGGGCCGACGTGTTCGGCGACCGCGGTGGTGAAGGCGATGACGTCGTGCTGGGTGACCTGCTCGATCTCCTCGATCCGGGCGATGTCGAAGCGCGCGCCTTGGCGCGCAGCTCGCGCGCCGCGTCGGCCGGCACGATGCCGGCCGCGGCCATCGCGTCGGTGGCGGCGAGCTCGACCTCGAGCCAGGTCTCGTAGCGGCGCTGCTCGCTCCAGATGGCGCCCATCTCGGGGTGGGTGTAGCGTCGGATCATCGTCCGGGTCAGCCGCAGATCAGATCGCGCTGCCGCGGTCAGATCGCCGGTACGGTCGGGCCGAGCACCGTGGCGGCGAGCGAGCCGTCGGCAAACAGATCCGCCGCCACCCGCTGCACGTCCTCGGCCGTGACGCGCTCGACGCCGGCGAGCGTCTCGTCGAGGCCGAAGTGGCGATCGAAGTAGATTTCCTGCCGCGCCAGGTGCGACATGCGGCTGGCGGTGTTCTCGAGGCTCAGCATCAGGCTGCCCTTGAGGTGATCCTTGGCGCGCCGCAGCTCCGCGTCGGGCACCGGCGCGCTGCTTCATCCCGCGCAGCTCCTCGACGCACGAGGTCGATCACCTCGCCGACCGCCTCGTTGGCGCAGCCGGCGTAGATCGTGATGTTGCCGGCGTCGCGATAGGCGCTCAGCCCGCTGAAGACCGCATACGCCAGGCCGCGCTTCTCGCGCACGTTCTGGAACAGCCGCGAGCTCATCGAGCCGCCGAGCACGGTGTTCAGGATGTAGCTGACGTAGCGGTCGTCGTGGTTCTGCGGATAGCTGTTCGTGCCGAGGCAGAGGTGGCTCTGCTCGAGCTCCTTGGTGCGCGTGATCACCTGCGGCACGACGCGCGGCGCGCTGCCGCCGAGCGGCTCGCCGTCGGCCGGGACGTCGCCGAACGCCGCCGTCGACGAGCTCGCGGACCGCCGCGTGCTCGAGGTTGCCGGCGGCCGAGATGATCATGTTGCGGCGCGACGTAGGCGCCGCGGAAATACTCGCGCAGCGAGTCCGCTGGTGAACGACTCGACGCGTCTCCTTCGAGCCGAGAATCGGCCGGCCGAGCGGATGCCCCTCCCAGAAGTGCTGGGTGAAGAGCTCGTGGACCAGGTCGTCGGGCGTGTCCTCGACCATCTTGATCTCTTCGAGGATCACCTTCTTCTCGCGCTCGACTTCGTCGGCGGCGAAGGCCGGCCGGAGGACGATGTCGGAGAGCAGCTCGACCGCCAGCGGCAGGTGCTCGTCGAGCACCTTGATGTAGTAGCTGGCGTATTCCTTCGCGGTGAAGGCGTCGAGCTGGCCGCCAATCGAGTCGATCGCCTGGGCGATGTCCTCGGCGGTCCGGGTGTCGGTGCCCTTGAAGAGCATGTGCTCGACGAAGTGGGCGATGCCGCCGCTGCGCGTCGGCCTCGTGGCGCGACCCGCGCGTCAGCCAGACGCCGATCGTCACCGACCGGACATGCGGCATCGTCTCGGTGATGAGGCGGAGCCCGTTGTCGAGGACGTCCCGGACAACGGGGCGGGGAGCGGACTGTGCGGTCACTCGTCGGGGCCTCCGCGTACCGCACCGGCTGCCGCCGGCCACACCCCACTCGAAGGGCACCGCAAGTCGTTGAGTAAAAAGGGATTATGTGGGCTATCAGAAACCGGTATGTTACCACGGGGGAAGCGCCGAGTTCAAGGCGGATTTGCTCGGGAATCGGCGTAGTACAATGAGGATTCGCCCTCCCGACGCCGGGCTGCCCCGGCCGACTGCGCCATGCTGACCAGCCATCGCCTCAACGCGGCCGAATTCGAGCTCGCCGACCTCGAAGCGGCGCTCGAGACGCTTGGCCGGCCGCGGTTTCATGCCCGGCAGATCTTCCGCTGGATCCACAAGCGCGGCGTCACCGACTTCGCGCGATGAGCGACCTCGGACGCGATCTGCGGGCCGAGCTCGCGGCCGCGTTCGCAGATCGAGACGCCGGTGGTCGTGCGCGTCGAGCGCTCGACCGACGGCACGGCCAAATTCCTGCTCGAGCTCGCCGACGGCAAGCTGATCGAAGTCGGTCTTCATCCCCGACACGCCGGCGCATGACCTTCTGCATCTCCACCCAGGTCGGCTGCGCGATGCAGCTGCGCCTTCTGCCTGACCGGGCAAGATGGGCATCGACCGCAACCTGACCGCCGGCGGAAATCGCCGGCCAGGTGCGCGTGCTCGCCGCGCGAGCTCGGCATGCTCGACGACGCCGCTTCAACATCGTCCTGATGGGGATGGGCGAGCCGCTGCACAACTACGACGCGACGATGAAGGCGCTGCGCATCCTGGCCGACGAGCACGGCCTGGCGATGTCGCCGCGCCGGATCACGCTGTCGACCGTCGGCGTGCTGCCGGCGCTCGAGCGGCTGGCCACCGAGCCGTTCATGCCGAACCTCGCGATCTCGCTGCACGCGACGACCGAGGAGCAGCGCGACCTGCTCGTGCCGATCAACCGCAAGTACGGGCTGCAGGAGCTGCTCGACGCGTGCCGGCGCTTCCCGCTCAAGCGCCGCGAGCGCATCACCTTCGAGTACGTGATGCTGAAGGACGTCAACGACACGCCCGAGGATGCGCGGCGCCTGGTCCGGCTGCTGAGCGGGATCCGCGGCAAGGTGAACCTGCTGCCGCTCAACGAAGCCGCGGGGATTCCCTTCGAGCGCCCCTCGGACGAGCGCGTCAACCGCTTCGCGCCGTATCCTCGCCGACCACGGCGTCGTCGTCTCCGTCCGCAAGAGCCGCGGCCGGGATATCCGCGCCGCGTGCGGACAGCTCATCACCGAGTCGGCAGTGCGCCAGGCGCCCGGCGCGCGCCTGGCGGGCCTGATGGAACCATCCCGCCCCTAGTCAGTTCGGACAGGCGGTCGGCTGGCCGTTCAGGCCTTCGCTGTCGCGCTCGAAGCGCGCCGAGATCGCGCCCCCCGTATAGTCCACCTTCACGATGTACAGACTGTCGTAGTCGCCGGAGGTCCACGCCGGAACGGCCGCTCCGCCGCCGTAGCTGTTCATGATGTTCTGGACGATCTTCTGCAGGTAGGCGTGCTCCCACGAGACGAAGATGGTCGCGTTGGCCTTCTTCGAGCTGATCAGCAGCGTCTGCAGCCCGGCGATCTCGTTGTAGCCGTATTTCGTGTTCACCGAGCGCCCGGCCTGAATCGCGGTCGGCTCGAGCGTGGCCAGCGGACGGACGTAGTAAAAACTACCCGCCGAATCGGTCATCTTGACGTTCGGATTCGGCGCATAGAGGTAGTCGGGGGTTGCGAACTTGCTTTTCAAGACGGCAGGCAGCGAAAGTGCCCGGTTCAGACCCTGGCAGGTGAGCTGACCGAGACCCGCCGATGGCTTCTCGCCGTGGCGGAAGAAGACGATGGTTTCCTCGGCGCCGGCGACACGGGCCGCAGACAGAAGAAGAAGCATCAGTGCTGTGGAACGGAGCACGACTCGCATGTTTTTCACGCCCTCACAGCCGGTGACACGCCTGCGGCGGTCGTCCGGCTCATGTTGAAGTCGTCTCGGCCTGCGGCCGAAGACGAATGGAGACGGCGCCGCCGCTGCCGCGGTGGACGGTAGAGTGACGCTCGTCAGTTTGGTGTCGCCGCGAACTGCGGCATCAGTGAGGCTGCAAAGACTGCGCCGGGATCACCGCGTTGCCGGGCTGTCCACGCTCAGCTCGAGCGTCATGAAGACGCTGTTCGGATCCGGAAGGTAATCGCCAAAGGGTGGACACTCAGTGAAGCCCTGTCTCCGGTAGAGCGACCGGGCGGCATCAAAGTAAGCCCAGGATCCGGTTTCGAGGCTCACCCGCCTGAGGCCCGTCGCGCGAGCCGCGTCGAGGATGTGGCGAAGCATCGCGCTTGCCACTCCGCGCCCACGGCTCGCTGCCGCGGTGTGCATCGACTTGATCTCGCCGTGCGAAGGGGACAGCCGCTTGAGTGCCCCGACGCCGACCAGCGTGTCCCCCTCCCAGGCAGACCAGAACTGAACGCCGGGTGCCTTCAGGCCGTCAAGGTCAAGGGCGTGCGCGCTCCCGGCCGCGGTCTCCGCTCTCGCGGTGGTGAGATGATGTGCGAGCAGCGCCCGAACGCGCGGATCGTCCAGGCCTCCCGGCCGAATCAGCATCGGTCACCCCCCGGCAGCAGCCGCTCGAGGCCGGGCCGGACCGGATCACCGGCCCGGCACCTGACACCCATTCCTGTGTCTACTTGATCGCGACGATGATGAAGTCCTCGCGTTTGCCGCTGGTGCTCTGCGCCTGGTGCGGCTCGCCACGTCCGATGAAGAGCGCATCGCCGCGCTGCCAGCTGGTTTTTGTCTTGCCGCCGACTTCGATGGAGAGCGTGGAGGGTGCGAGGGCGATCACCACCTGATCGTAGTCGTGGGTGGTCTTCGGCGCTTCCTTGAAAGCGGGGTCGGCAACGATGCGGACGGCATCGGCGCGCGGATTCTCGACGAGCTTCGTCATCGTGACATTCGGGCGCGTCGCCGGAAGCGTCGCGGTCGGCGCCGCGGCGCCCTTCAGCTCGACGACGACCGCCTCGAGCGCAGTCTTCCCGGTGTTGGCTCCCATGTGCTTCTGAGGACCGAACCACACCGCCTCGCCCGGCTTGCTGTCCATCGACTGGCTCTTGCCGTCGGCGTCGGTGAACGTCATGCTGCCGTCGGTCAGCATCACCGTGATGTTGTCCGGATGCTCGTGCATGACGGTCTTCGCGCCTGGTGCGACCATGACGTGGAGGACGCGCACGCGGGCGTTGTCGACGACGACGTGATAGGTCTTCGGGTTCGACTTGACGGCGTCCTGTGCGGAAGCCATCGACGCCGCGAGGCAGAATCCCGCTGCGGCGAGCGCCAGACATCTCATACCGTCCTCCTGACCGCGATGAACCGGGAACCGGGGAACACTGGAAGGGCGCCATGTTGGGTCCGAAGCCGGCTGCCGGTCAAGCGGGAATTCGTGAAGCGTCAGCGCAGGTGTTCCATGTAATACAGGGCGGAGAACGCGATGACGAGCGCGACGCCCGGCACGGCCAGCCGCCGGCCGACGTCACCGGGCCGCTCCCAGTCGGCCGCGGCCAGGAAGGTCATCCCAGCCGGCAGCAGCAGGACGAGGGCGACTTGGAAGAGATGCGCCGCCGTCCCTTCGTCCTTCTCGGCCGACGGGTCGAACCTGCCGAGGATGGAGAGGGCGGCGGCGCCGAGGACCAGCAGCATGGCGAAGAGGGACAGGCCCAGCACGACGTGTCCGCTGATGCGATTGACGCGCCCGTCGCTCATGATGAGGCCCCTCACTTCCCAACGCTCCGCCGCCGCACCCGCGAGGGCCCGAACCCGGCGCTCCTGACGGCCGGGTGTCAGCCCCGCGGACCGCGAATGATCGCCCCGCCTCCGACGCCGATACTCACACCGACAATCGCGACCGCGAGATAGACCAACGGGGTCATGTTCAGGGTACTCCCCCAGGAGGCGGAGCGAGAATCCGACAGACGCGCCCCCGAACGCGCCGGCCGCGACGCGCAACGGCTTCGTCGTCCCGCGAAAGAAGCCATCGGTGCGGCCGGAACTCATGCCAGGCTCTGACCTACTGAGGTTCCATCCGGCCACAAGGCCGAGAAGGAGCGCCGCCATCGGAAGCGTCTGAATCAGGAAGTCCACGTCAAGCACCGCCATCCGTCGTCGAACTGCCTCTCAACCAAGCAGGGTTCATTTCACTCCCAGGTCATCGACGAACCGATCGTCCCACTTGAACTCGTCGATGGCGAGATACTCCTCCATGAGGCGGGAGATGGTGGACTCGATCTGCGCGCGCGACCACCCCGACTGCGGCGGCTGCAACGCGCCGGCGGCGTGCGTCGCTAGATAGCGGGCCGTGCCGCCCAGAGTCGCGCAATCCGCTCGTATCCCCCACCACCACATCGGGGGCCACGGCAGGAGCCCTGTCGCATGATGCAGAAGCGTCCATGTGCGGCGGCGCCGCCCGGCTGGCAGCACGGCATCCCAGCGGGTCGTCGGCCGGAAGTCGCGCCGCGGCCGTCCCAGCACGTTCATCGCGGCCCGGCGCACGGCATGGAAGGCGCGCTGGTCGAGGCAGGCACCGCTCCCGGACGGTAGTCGCGCCTCGAGATAGCGCACGACGTGCCCGGGAGTGAAGAGATTCTGGGCGTCCTCGTCCGGGATGGCGAGGCCGAACACCTCCTCCACCGCCATGACGAATTCGACACCATCAAGTCCCATCGCTGCTGAGTCCCTGATGCATTCAGCGGGAGTGCCGCTGCAACCTCCCGCACTCTCGCGCCGCCTGTTCCGCGAGCCGTGTCAATCTGACTATCAGCTGCGGTCCCATGCCCTGCGGCGCGGCGCTCCGCTCCGCTCTCTCGCCTCCGGCATCGCCGTGTACGACACGCTGTTCGTCGAACTGGCCGCTCGCAGGTCCTGCCGGCTCGCGACGTTCGACAAAGGTGTTCTCAACGCCTTCCCGGATATCGCGATTCGTCCCCGGGACCTGCTCCGGCAGTGATAGTGCGCACCTCACGCGACGCCGCGGCGCGGAGGTCCGGGCTATCCGACGCTGATGCCGAAGTAGTCGCGCACGACCGAGAACAGATCGTCGTCCGTCATGACACCGTGCTCGATCCGCGGCCACCGGCCGGGGCCGACGAGGTAGTACCCCACGCCGAGCCTGCCGGTCCGAAACGTTGTCGTGTGGCGCCCGTCACGAACCCGAAACGCACGCGCGTATACCACATGAAAGTCGATCCCGGCTCTCGTGAGCGGCGCCTTGCTCCTGGACACGTACTCCTGGAAGTCGCCGGGGGTCTCGCTCGTATCCGGACTGTTTTCGAGTTCCTTGTCAGAGACGGGCTCGATGAAGGCGATAACCGTTGGCCTCTTCACCACAATCGCCCATTCGGCGGCGAGCACGTGAAGCGTCCCGCTCATCGCAACGAGGAGAAGGATCCGGGAAGAGCGTCGTATCACGTTCACCGCGGCGCCACCACGACACCCCGCATCGCCTCTCCGTTCCCCTCGATCCGCACCGACACGCGCGTGTTGCGCGGCTGGCCGGGCGGGATCCGCACCTTGAGGTAGTTGTCGGTCACGACCAGGCTGCCGTCCTCGAGCGTCAGCCCGGGACGCACGGTACCAATCTGCGACGCGCGGAATCGGTGTGACAGCTCCGCGCCGATGGCGCGCAGCGCCCGGCTCCGCTCGCGCACGACGACGCCGTCGGCCCGCCCCGGCATGGCGCTCGCCGCCGTGCCCGGACGGTCGGAATACGGAAAGACATGGAGGTGGGTCAGCGGCGCGCCCGGCAGATATTCGAGATTGGCGCGAAAGTCTTCGTCCGTCTCCCCCGGGAAGCCGGCAATCATGTCGGATCCGATCGACGCCGCCGGCAGCCGTTCGACGATGCCGTCGACCAGCCGCCGGTAATATCCCAGGGTATACGGACGCCGCATCGCCGCCAGCAGGCGGTCGCTGGCATGCTGGAGCGGCAGGTGGAAGTGCGGCGCGAACCGGCCGCCGCTCGCGGCGATCAGCTCGACGATCGCGGTCGTGCAGTCCATCGGCTCGAGCGAGCTGACGCGGAAGACGACGTCCGCATCGCAGCCGTCGAGAGCCGCCAGCAGCTCGATGAGCGACGCGCGCGGTTCGAGATCCCGTCCGTACGATCCGAGATGGACGCCGGTGAGCGCAACCTCCCGAAACCCCGCCGCGGCGGCGCGCGCGACCGCCGCCACGACCGCCGCCACCGGCAGGCTGCGCCCCGCCCCCCTCGTCTTCGGAATGATGCAGTAGGCGCACGCCTCTTCGCAGCCGGTCTGGACGCGCAGGGTGAAGGCCGTCCGGCCGGCGGCCCCCGGCTCGATCCCGCCGCATGGCCCCTCGCCGTCGCCGAACCGCACCGCCGTCGAGACGTCGTCGGCCGCGAAGAGGTCGCCGACGAGGGTGTCCTTGCGATCGTTGCGGACGACCCTTGCCACCCCGGGCAGGGCGGCGACGTCGCCGGCACAGCGGCTGGCGTAGCAGCCGGTGACGACAATCCGCGCCGCGGGATTGTCCCGCGCGATGCGGCGGATCGTCTGGCGCGCGCCCTGGTCGGCCGTCGCGGTCACGGAACAGGTGTTGACGACGACCAGGTCGGCGGCCGCCGCCGGCGCCTCCGCGACACCGCGCGCGCGCAGCTCCTCCTCGATGCGGAGCGAGTCCGCCTGGTTGACGCGGCAACCGAACGTGACGATGGAATACGTCATCGGGAGGCGGCGCTCTCCGGCGCCGGCCCTACGCCTTCGTCAGCCGCGCCGCGGCGGCCTCGACCTTGTCGGCCAGGCCCGCCTTGTACTTGGACAGCCGGGCCGCGATGGCGACGTCCCCGAGCGCCAGGATCTGCACGGCGAGCACGCCGGCGTTGGTCGCGCCCGGCTTGCCGATCGACACCGTCGCGACCGGGACCCCGGGCGGCATCTGCACCGTCGAGAGCAGGGCGTCGAGCCCCTTGAGCGCGGAGGAGTCGATCGGCACGCCGATCACGGGAAGCTGGGTGTGCGCCGCGACCACGCCGGCGAGATGGGCCGCCGCGCCGGCGCCGATGATGAAGACCTTGACGCCGCGCCCCGGCGCCTCGCGCACCAGACGCATCACGCGCTCGGGCGATCGGTGCGCCGAGGCGACCGTCATTTCGTACGGAATATCCATCTCCCGCAGGATGTCCGCCGCTCCCTGCATGACCGGAGCGTCGGAGTCGGATCCCATCAGAATCTGCACCGTAATATCTGCCATGAACAATCCCCGTGATGAAGCGCGCTGGCTAGCGCGCCGCCTGCAGCGCCTTGCGG
This sequence comes from uncultured Acidobacteriota bacterium, assembly GCA_963750475.1. Lineage (GTDB taxonomy): Bacteria > Acidobacteriota > Vicinamibacteria > Vicinamibacterales > 2-12-FULL-66-21 > JALZOC01. The sequence continues at coordinate 1,025,182 of CAVVQQ010000002.1, read as the reverse complement.
CCGATGTCGCGCCGGTACTGCATGCCGTTGAACGAAATCTTCGCCACTCCCGCGTAGGCGGCGGCGATCGCCTCTTCATAGCCCGCGCCGCGACCGACGACCGTCAGCACCCGGCCGCCGGCGGTGACGACCTCGCCATCCTTCACCGCCGTGCCGGCGTGAAACACCAGCACGCCCGGCAGCCGCGCCGCCTCGTCCAGGCCCTCGATCCGATCGCCGGTCCTGACCCCACCAGGATACCCGGGCGCCGCCAGGACGACGCCGACATGCCGCTCGGCGCGGAACCGCAGCGGCGCGGCGTCGAGCGCCCCGTCGGCCGCCGCCGCCAGCCGCGGCGCCAGTTCGCCGTCGATCATCGGAATGACGACCTGGGCCTCCGGGTCGCCGAACCGGACGTTGAACTCAATCACCTTCGGGCCGCCGGCGGTCATCATCAGGCCGACATACAGGAAGCCGCAGTACGGCGTCCCCTCCGCCCGCAGGCCGGCGACGACGGGCTCGACAACGTCGCGCATGAGGCGCCCCTCGAGCGCCGCATCGACGAGCGGGCTCGGCGCAAATGCGCCCATCCCGCCGGTATTCGGACCTTCGTCGTTGTCGAAGATCCGCTTGTGATCCTGGGCCGACAGCAGCGGCGCGGCGCGCTCGCCGTCGCACAGCGCGAAGAACGAGAGCTCCGGCCCGACCAGGCACTCTTCGAGCACCACGCGCGTCCCGGCGTCGCCGAACTGGCGTTCTTCCATCGCGGCGCGGATCGCGGCGTCGGCCGTCTCGCGATCCGGTGCGACGACGACGCCTTTGCCCGCCGCCAGGCCATCCGCCTTGACGACGATCGGGAACCCGAGCTCGCCCGAGGCCACCGCGGCGTATGCGGCAGCCGCGGAGTCGCACGTCAGGTAGCGCGCCGTGGGAATGCCGTGGCGGGCCATGAAGGCCTTCGCAAACACCTTGCTGCACTCGAGCTGAGCGGCGGCCCGGCTCGGACCGAACAGCCGCCGGCCGTTCGCGGCAAAGAGATCCGCGATGCCGCGGTCGAGCGGGAGCTCCGGTCCGACAACGGTCAGGTCGATGCGTTCGCGGGCCGCCAACGCGAGCAGGGCGTCCGGATCGCCGGGATCGACGGGGACCGTTCGCACGATGGCGGCGATGCCGGCATTGCCGGGGGCGCAGACGACCTCGGCGACGCCGGGTTCCGCGGCGAGCTTCCAGGCGAGCGCGTGCTCACGCGCGCCGCTTCCGACAACCAGCACCTTCATCAGAGCCAAGCCTAGCAGAGAGAGTCAGTTATGGAGTGCATGGCAGGCGGTGAACGGAGGCGGCGGGTATCCGCCTGGGACCTCCGTACCGCGACCCGTCCAGCGGTGGGCTTTCCTGGCTGGACCGGGCGATTTTCTGTGATAGCCTAGCATATTCTATCGGACTCTACGGCCCCGGAGAGCACCCTGCCGCCGCGCCTGTCCCCGTGGACCGGCTGCCGGCACGCTGTTCGTGCAGGGGGCCTCGAGGGGGGTGTTTTTAAGCTTGGCTGAAGTCAAAGTACAGGAAGGCGAATCGATCGAAAGCGCCCTCCGCCGCTTCAAGCGCAAGGTGCAGCAGGAAGATATCATCAAGGATATCAAGAAGCACTCCTTCTATCTGAAGCCCGGAGATCGCCGTCGGGCGAAGCAGGCGCTGGCGCGCAAGCGCTCGCGCAAGAAGCTGCGTCGCGAGGTCGAATAGCGGCGGACACTTATCCCGTCCGGCTCTGCGAGGGGCCGGACGGGGTCCGATCGCCGGCACCGGGCCGGGCGGTTGGCGACTGCGTAAGAGGCAGAACCGATGGAGTTCCAGGACAGGTCGCTCAATTGCGTGGACTGTGGCGCGGAGTTCATCTGGACAGCTGGAGAGCAGCTTTTCTTCGCCGACAAGAATTTCAAGAACGAGCCGAAGCGATGCAAGGCGTGCAAAGCCAAGCGCGCGTCCCGGCCCTCCGCCGGCGGGGGCGTGGCCCGCGAGCGCGTCGAGACGACGACCAACTGCTCGGCCTGCGGCAAGGAAACGACGGTGCCGTTCCGGCCGACGCAGGGCCGTCCGGTGTTCTGCCGCGAGTGCTTCCAGACGCGGAAGTTCACCGACGCCGGCGGCGCATAAACCAGGCGCGCCGGCCGGCCGCGATCTCGGGCCACGCCCTGCGGCGTGGCCTTTTTCGTTCGGAACCTCAACCGCTGCGGGCGGCGTCCAACCGCAGATACGCGTTCCCCCTTCATCTATGCCCCACTCGATCCGCATTCTGACGTCCCTCGCCGCCGCGACCCTGATGGTGGCGGCGTGCGGCCGCACCGGGCCCGACGCCGCCGGGGCGATGACCGGGCCGCCGCCGACCGTCTCCGCCGTGACCCTGGAGGCCAAACCGGTCGAGCGCGCATCCGAGTTCATCGCCACGCTGCGCTCGCTGCGCTCCTCGACCATCCAGCCTGACGTCGCCGGGTCGGTGACGCGCATCTTCGTGAAATCGGGAGATCACGTCCGTACCGGCACCCCGATCGTGCAGATCGACCCCGACCGCCAGCAGGCCACCCTGCACAGCACCGAAGCCAACCGCTCGGGGGCCGAGGCGGACGTGCAGTACTGGCGTCAGCAGGTGTCGCGGCTGAGCTCGCTCGTCGCCGCCGGCGCGATCAGCCGCCAGGAGTTCGAGCAGGCGCAGAACTCGCTCAAGTCCGCCGAGGCCAAGCTGGCCTCGATCGACGCGCAGGTCAGCGAAGACCGCGTGCAGCTGCGCTACTTCCGCGTCGTCTCGCCGCAGGACGGCGTCGTCGGCGACATCGCGGTCCGACCCGGGGACCGCGTCACCTCCTCCACCATGATCACGACCATCGATCAGAACTCGGCGCTCGAGGCGTACCTGCAGGTGCCGATTGAGCGGGCGCCGGAGCTGAAACCGGGGCTGCCGGTGCAGCTCCTCGACGCCGACGGCAAGGTCGCGGCCACCAATCCGATCACCTTCATCGCCCCGCGCGTCGATCCGGCGACGCAGTCGGTGCTCGTCAAAAGTCTGCTCAAGGACACCCCGCCGAGCGTCCGCTCGCAGCAGTTCGCGCGGGCGCGGATCGTCTGGAGCACCACGCCCGGCCTGACCATCCCGGTCGTCGCGGTGTCGCGCGTCAGCGGCCAGTATTTCGTCTTCGTCGTCGAGGCCAAGGGCAGTGAGCTGGTCACCCACCAGCGGCCGATTCAGGTCGGCGAGGTGATTGGCGACGACTACGTCGTCAGCGGCGGGCTGAAGGCGGGCGAGCGGGTCGTCACCTCGGGCATCCAGAAGCTGGCGGACGGCGCGCCGGTCAAAGTGCAGTAGATGTTCGTCGACACCTTCATCCGCCGCCCGATCCTCGCCTCGGTCTGCTCGCTGGTCCTCATCCTCGCCGGGGCGATCGCGATCCCGACGATGCCGGTGGCGCAGTACCCGGAGCTGGCGCCGCCGCAGGTCAGCGTCAGCACGTTCTACACCGGCGCCGACGCCCAGGCGGTCGAGACGGCGGTCACGACGCCGCTCGAGCAGGCGATCAACGGCGTCGAGGGCATGCTCTACATGGACGTCCTCGAGCACCAACAGCGGCGCCAGCAACATCAATGTCACCTTCGACGTCACCCGGAACGTCGACATCGCCGCCGTCGACGTCCAGAACCGCGTCTCGACCGCGCTCGGCCGCCTGCCCGGCGAGGTCCGGACCAACGGCGTCACGGTCCAGAAAGGCACGACCGGCTTCGTGCTCGCGGTCGGCGTCTATGCCGACAACGGCCAGTACGATTCGCTGTTCATCAGCAACTACATCGACGTCTACGTCAAGGACGCGCTGAAGCGGCTCGACGGCGTCGGCAACGTCCAGATCTTCGGCGAGCGCCGCTACTCGATGCGGGTCTGGCTCGATCCCGGCAAGCTGGCCAGCCGCGGGCTGACCGCCGCCGACGTCGTCAACGCGCTGCGCGAGCAGAACGTCCAGGTGGCAGCCGGGTCGATCGGCCAGTCGCCGATCCGCGACGACCAGAAGTTCCAGATCAGCGTCCGCGCCGCGGGCCGGCTCCACGAGATCGGCGAGTTCGAGAACATCATCGTCAAGGCCTCCGGCGGCGGCGCGCTGGTGCGGATCCGCGACGTCGCCACGGTCGAGCTCGGCGCCGAAACCTACGGCTCGCAGCTCCGCTTCCAGGGCGTGGACGCGGTCGGCTTCGGCGTCACCCAGCTGCCGTCGGCCAACGCGCTCGACGTCGAGCGGGCGGTGCGCGAGGAGCTCGACCGGCTGGCCACCTCGTTCCCGCCGGGCCTGAAGTATCACATCGCCTTCAACACCACCCAGGTGGTCGCCGAGTCGATCCGCGAGGTGCTGATCACGCTCGCCGAAGCGATTGCGCTGGTCGTCCTGGTGATGTTCGTGTTCCTGCAGAGCTGGCGGACGACGCTGATTCCGACGATCACGATCCCGGTGTCGCTGATTGGCGCGTTCGCGTTCATCAAGCTGATGGGCTTCACCATCAACACGCTGACGCTCTTCGGCATCATCCTCGCGACCGGCATCGTCGTCGACGACGCGATCGTCGTGATCGAGAATATCGAGCGGCACATCCAGGAGTACAAGTCGTCGGCGCGAAAAGCCGCCTCGGCGGCGATGCGCGAGGTGTTCGGCGCGGTCATCGCGACGGCGCTGGTGCTGATCGCCGTGTTCGTGCCGGTGGCGTTCTTCCCGGGGACGACCGGCCGGCTCTACGCCCAGTTCTCGATGACGATTGCGTTCTCGGTGGCGCTGTCGGCGTTCAACGCCCTGACGCTGACGCCGGCGCTGTCGGCGCTGCTCCTCGATCGCAGCCATCACGGCAAGGGGGCGTTCTTCAGCCGGGTCGAGCGGACGATCACGGCCGGCACCAACCGCTACGTCGCCGTCCTGACCAGGCTGCTGCGGGTCCGCTGGGGCGTGGTCGCGGTGTTCGCGGTCGCGCTGGGGCTGACGGTGGTCGTCTACCAGGCGGTGCCGAAGGCGTTCGTGCCAGCGGAGGACCAGGGCTATTTCATCAGCATCGTCCAGGCGCCGGCCGGCGCGTCGCTGCAGTACACCGGCGGAATCGCGCGCCAGGCCGAGATGATCCTGATGAAGGATCCGGAAGTCGAGAGCGTGTTCTCGGTGATGGGCTTCAGCTTCAGCGGCGCGGCGCCGAACCAGGGGCTGATCTTCACGAGCCTGAAGCCGTTCGCGGAGCGCAAGGGGGCGGAGCATTCGCTCCAGAACGTGCTGGGGCGGGTCTCGGGGCAGTTCGCGGGGATCAGCGGCGCGAATGTGTTCGCGACGCCGCCGCCGTCGATTCCGGGGCTCGGCGCGTTCGGCGGGTTCGAGTTCCAGGTCCTCGACCAGGCCGGGACGGACATCAATGCCCTCGCCGCGGCGACCTACGCGATGGCCGGCGCCGGCAACCAGTCCCAGAAGCTGCGCGGCCTGTTCACGTCGTTCACCGTCAACGACCCGCAGTTGACGGTCCAGATCGATCGCGACCGGGCGCTGGCGCTCGGCCTGCCGGTCAACGAGGTGACGAGCGCGCTGCAGATTTATCTCGGGTCGCAGTACGTCAACGACTTCGACTTCAACAATCGTGCGTACCGCGTCTACGTGCAGGCCGACCAGGCGTTCCGGTCGGATCCGGCGTCGCTCAAGCGGTTCTACGTCCGCAGCGGCAGCGGCCAGATGATCCCGCTCGAGAGCGTCGTCCAGGTCAAGGAGACGACGGCGCCGCAGGTGATCAGCCATTTCAACCTGTTCCGATCGGCGACGATCAACGGCTCGGCGGCGCCGGGGTTCAGCTCGGGCCAGGCGCTCGACGAGATGCAGAGCATCGCGGCGCGGACGCTGCCGCAGGGGATGTCGTTCGCCTGGTCGGGGCTGTCGCTCGAGGAAAGCAAGGCGGGGCGGCAGTCGTTCCTGATTTTCGGCCTGGCGCTGCTGCTCGTCTACCTGACGCTGGCGGCCCAGTACGAAAGCCTGGTGCTGCCGTTCATCGTCCTGCTCGGCGTGCCGCTGGCGGTGCTCGGGGCGCTCAGCGCCCAGTGGCTGCGCGGCTTTGCCAACGACGTGTATTGCCAGATCGGCCTGGTCATGCTGATCGGGCTGGCGGCCAAGAACTCGATCCTGATCGTCGAGTTCGCCGAGCAGCTCCGCCACAAGGGGGCGACCGTCATCGAGGCGGCGGTCGAGGCGGCGCGGCTGCGGCTGCGGCCGATCCTGATGACCTCGCTGGCCTTCATCCTCGGCGTGCTGCCGCTCGTCTTCGCCTCCGGCGCCGGCGCCGAGGCGCGCAACTCGGTCGGCACGGCGGTCGCCGGCGGGATGATCGTCTCGACGTTCCTGAACATCATCTTCATTCCGGTGCTCTACGTCGTCGTCCAGACGCTGCGCGGCGGCGAACCGGCGGCGGCGGGGGCCGAGCCTCCGGCCGCCGGCTGAGGCCGGCCTGCCCGGCTGTCGGGACGCGCGTCGCCCGGCCGTCCCGCAGGCGAATTTGGCGGGCCGCAGGCGACCGGCGAGGACGTCTCGTTGACACTGTCGAAGCTTGCGTAGTACGCTGCCCGGTCTATTTTTGGGTGGACAGCAGGGCCTGGGGCATGCGCTTCGGGCGGTCGAACGTCAGGCCACGCGGCGGGGGCCGGACGGTCCCGCCGGCGCGGTCTGGTCTGGAGGGAGCGGGCGATGAACATCGACGAACGGGTCGTCGACGGGGTGACGATTCTCGACCTCAAGGGCAAGATGACGCTCGGGGAAGGCGACGAGCTCCTCAAGGACAAGATCAACTCGTTGATCCAGCAGGATCGCAAGAAGCTGCTGCTCAACCTCGAAAATGTCCCCTATATCGACAGCGCGGGCCTGGGCGAAATCGTCCGGACCTACACCACGGTGAGCCGGCAGGGGGGCAAGCTCAAGCTGCTGAACCTCACCAAGCGAATCCAGGATCTGCTGGCGATCACCAAGCTGTTGACCGTGTTCGAGACCTATGAGTCCGAGCCGGAAGCAATCAAGAGCTTCGCCGGCTAGCCCGATTCAGTCCGTACCCGCCGCGCTCTAATGGCGCGACATACACATCCGGAAACCATCGAGGGGGCCGGGCCTCGCGGCGAGCGCGTCAGCGCTCACGCGCGCCCGGCGGCCCTGAGCCTCGTCCTGTCGCTCCGACCGGGCCAGTGGACGAAGAACCTCATCGTCTTCGCCGCGCTGATGTTCGGACAGCGGCTGCAGGACGTGCGGGCCGTGCTCTACTCGGTCGCCGCCTTCGCCGTCTTCTGCGCCCTCTCGGGCGTCGTCTATCTGCTCAACGACGTCGCCGATCGGGAGACGGACCGCAGCCATCCGGTCAAGCGCTTCCGGCCGATCGCCTCGGGAGACCTGCCGGTCGGCACGGCGCTGGCGGCCGCGGCCGTGCTCGGCGCCGCGGCACTCGGCGCGGGGTTCTGGCTGCGGCCGGCATTCGGCGCCGTCGGCGCCGTCTACGTCGCGCTGCTGGCCGCCTATTCCGGGCCGCTCAAGCACGTCGTCATCATCGACGTGCTGACGATTGCGATCGGGTTCGTGCTGCGCGCCGCGGCCGGTGCGGTCGTGATTGGGGTGCCGATCAGCCACTGGCTGCTCTTCCTGACGATCCTGCTGGCGCTCTTCCTGGCCCTCAGCAAGCGCCGCCACGAGCTCGTCCTGCTGGCCGACGGCGCCACCAGCCACCGGCCGATTCTGGAGGAATACACGCCGTATCTGCTCGACCAGATGATTGCCGTCGTCACCGCCTCGACGCTGGTCGCCTATGCCATCTACACGGTGTCGCCCGAGACGGTCGAGAAGTTTCATACCCAGATGCTCGGGCTGACGCTGCCGTTTCCGCTCTACGGCATCTTCCGGTACCTTTATCTGGTACACCAGCGGGAGGGGGGCGGCAGTCCCGCCGAGATGCTTCTGAACGACCGGCCGCTGCTGCTCTGTGTCGCACTCTGGGCGGTGGCGGTCGGAATCATCATTTACGGTCCGAATGTCGCCTTTCTGGACGGATTGATCAGCTAAGCACGTCATGGCCAAATCACGCGTCGCCCTGCTCCGCACCACGCCCGCCACGGTGCTCGCCGACTACCACCGGCTGATGAACCTGGCCGGTTACCAGGACGTCATCGCCCGCGACGCCGACACGGCGCTGAAGGTGAACATCTCGTGGCATTTCTTCTTCCCGGCGACGTCGACCACTCCCTGGCAGCTCGACGGAGTGGTGCGCGCCATGAAGCAGGACGGCTATGATCCGGCGCTGATCCACGCCTGCCACAACCGGACGGTCGTCATCGACGCCCATCTCGGCGAGCGCGAGAACAAGCAGATCAACGTCGTCCAGGCGCACGGGCTGCGCAACATCCACATCTACGAGACCGAGGAGTGGATCAATATCCGTGACGCGGTCGGGGACCTGACGAAGAAGTTCACCTGCCTGAACGAGGTCTACCCGAAGGGCTTCATGATTCCGAAGCGCTTCATCGGCGAGAACATCATCCACCTGCCGACGGTCAAGACCCACGTCTTCACGACCACCACCGGGGCGATGAAGAACGCGTTCGGCGGGCTGCTGAACGAGCACCGCCACTGGACGCACCCGGTAATCCACGAGACCCTGGTCGACCTGCTGATGATCCAGCAGAAGATCCATCGCGGGGTCTTCGCGGTGATGGACGGGACGTTCGCGGGCGACGGCCCCGGGCCGCGCTGCATGATGCCCTACACCAAGAACGTCATCCTGGCGAGCGCCGACCAGGTGGCGATCGACGCGGTCGCGGCGAAGCTGATGGGCTTCGACCCGATGTCGACTCAAGTTCATCCGCATGGCGCACGACCTCGGGCTCGGCTGCGGCGACCCGCGGGAGATCGAAATCGTCGGCGACGCCGCGGCGGCGGCGGAGAACTGGCATTTCGTCGGTCCGTTCAAGAAGATGACTTTCGCCTCGCGGATGCAGCACCGCATCTACTGGGGCCCGATGAAGAAGCCGATCGAGTGGTCGCTCAAGACGGTGCTGGCGCCGTGGGCCTACATCGCCAGCGTCGTCTACCACGACAGCTTCTGGTATCCGCGCAACGCCAAGCGGCTGATGCACGACGTCCTGGCGAGCCCGTGGGGCCGGCTGTTCCGCAACTGGGAGACGGTCGAGGCCGACGGCAGCGGCTACCCCGACGTCGGCAGCGACGCCGCGCAGATCGAGAAGACCGGCGCGAAGGCGTTCTACGAGTCGATCGGCATCCTCGGAACCTGTATCAAGGAAGCGCCGGAATTCGGGAGCCGCCGCCGCAAGAAGGCGGCCGAGGCCGCCAAGTGATCGGCCGGTCCGGCGCTGGCCCATTCATGAAGAGCACTGTATGACCGATTTCTCAGTCCGATCCGACAACGTCGACGTCGAGCAGATCATGCGGCAGATCCGGTCGCGGATCAAAGAGAAGCGCGGCGTCGACTATACCGAGGAGGAAATCCGCGAGCTGGCCTCGGTCAAGCTCGAGAAGTTCCTCGATCCGCGCGGCGTCCGGTCCGACCTGCTCGAGCAGTTCCGGCGGAAGCGCGAAGCGTCGCTGCCGCCGAACTTCGCGTTCGAGGACACGACGCTGTTCGAGACCCACCGCGGCTTTCTCCGCTTCATGCGGCGCCTGCTGCACCCGATCCTGAAGCTGTTCTTCAATCCGCACCCGCTGATCGAGGCGCTGCATATCCAGTCGAAGCTGAACGCCCAGCAGGCGGCGCTCGAGCCGCTCTACTACGAGGTGATTCACAACCTCGTGCTCGAGACCACCCGGCTGGGCATCGAGGTCAAGAACCTGAAGATGCGGGTCGAGTCGATGTCGAGCCGGCTCGATTTCGACGAGCGCCGGGCGCGCGCGCTCGAAGGCGTGGTGCAGTACCGTCCCGGCGCCGTCCCGCCGCTCCAGCCCCCGGCCGGGGGAGGGGGCGCGGAGCGGCCGCTCACGGAAGCCGAACAGGCCGAGCGCCGCTCCCGGCGGCGGCGGCGGCGCGGCCGCCGGCGCCCGGGCGAAGGACGCGACGGCGGGGCGCCGGGCGGCCCGGGCGCCGACGGCGCCGGTGGCGGCGCCGCGCCGAACGGCGCTCCGGCGCTCGACATCTCACCGCAGCCGCTTCGCGGCGGAGGCGGATCGCACGAATCGTGAAGCTCGCCGTCGTCGTCCAGCGCTACGGCGCGGCCATCAACGGCGGGGCCGAGCTGCACGCCCGCTACGTGGCGGAGCGTCTGTCGCGGCATGCCGAGGTCGAGGTCCTGACCACCTGTGCCAAGGACTACGTCACGTGGCGCAATGAGTGGCCGGCCGGCGTCGAGCCGATCAACGGCGTGCCGGTGCGCCGCTTTCCGGTCCGCCGCGAGCGCAATCCACTGCGCTTCGGGCGGCTGTCACACCACGTCTTCAGCCACACCCACTCGGTGGCGGACGAACTGGCGTGGCTGGCCAGCGAGGGGCCGGAAAGCCCCGCGCTGGTCGACTACCTCGCCGGCCAGGCCGACACGATCGACTTCGCGCTGCTCTTCAGCTATCGCTACTACCACGCGTGGCACGCCGCGCGGCGGCTCCCCGGCAAGGCCGTGCTGGTCCCGACCGCCGAACGCGACCCGGCCATTGCGCTGTCGATTTTCGGCCCGGTCTTCCGCGGCGTCCGCGGCGTCATGTACAACTCCCACGAAGAACAGGCGATGATCCACGCCGCGACCGGCAACCAGGCCGTTCCCGGGGTGGTCGTGGGCGTCGGCTCGAACGTCCCCGCCAGTGCTGCCCCCGACCGCTTCCGCCGCACGTTCAAGCTGCCGCGGCCGTTCGCGATCTACGTCGGCCGGATCGACGAGAACAAGGGCTGCGCCGAGCTGTTCGCGTTCTATCAGCGCTATGCCGCCACCTTCCCGCGCGGGCTCGACCTCGTCCTCGTCGGCAGCGCGATCATGCCGGTGCCGGAGCACCCGCGGATTCACCACCTCGGCTTCCTCAGCGACGAAGACAAGTTCGACGCGATTGCCGCGGCCGACGTCCTGATCATGCCGTCCTACTTCGAGAGCCTGTCGATGGTCGCGCTCGAAGCGTGGGCGCTCGGCCGGCCGGTGCTCGCCAACGGCCGCTGCGACGTCCTCAAGGGACAGTGCATCCGCAGCGGCGCCGGGCTGTACTACGAGCGCTACGAGGAATTCGCCGAGACGCTGTTCGCGCTCGAATCGAACGGCCCGCTCCACCGGCGGCTCGGCCAGAACGGCCGCGACTACTTCGAGCGGCACTACACCTGGCCGGTCATCGAGCGGAAGTATCTCGAGATGTTCGACCGGCTGCGCGGCGAGGCGGCGCCCGGGCGCATGGCGCCGCTCCCCAACTGGTTCGCGCGCCGCCGCCGCGACGTTCCGGCCGCCGCCGACGTGCTCGCCGGCATCCCCGCCGGCGCCGCCTCGTCGGGGCGCGGCCTTGACGACCTGTCGCGCCCCGCATGACGACGACCACTCCCGCCGCCCGGCCGCGCGTCCACCAGGTCCTCGCCACGCTCGGCTACGGCGATGCCATCGGCCACGAGGTGCTCGGCATCCGCGAGGTGCTCAGGGCCGCCGGCTACGAATCGAACATCTACGTCGAGACCGCCGACCCGCGCCTCGAGCACGAGACGCTCGACTACCGCGACCTCGTCGGCGCCGTGTCGCCGGCCGACGTGCTGATCGATCACTTCTCGATCGGCTCCCGCGCCTCCCGCACCGCCTACGCCCTCCCCGGCCGGATGGTGCTCATCTACCACAACATCACGCCCCCCGAGTACTTCATCGGCGTCCACAAGGACCTCGTCGCGCTGTGCTTCCGCGGCCGCCGCGAGCTGACCGCCTACATCGCCCGCAGCGCCCTGGCGCTCGGCGACTCCGAATACAACCGCCAGGAGCTCGAGGCGCTCGGCTTCCGCCCGACCGGCGTGCTGCCGGTCGTCCCCGGCTTCTCGCACCTCGACGTCCGCCCCGACCGCGCCCTGGCGGCGGAGTTCGACGACGAGTGGACCAACGTGATGTTCGTCGGCCGCGTCATCCCGAACAAGAAGTTCGAGAACGTCATCCGCGCCTTCCACGCCTATCGCACCCGCCACAACCCGCGGGCCCGGCTGCTGCTGGTCGGCTCCTACAGCGGCTTCGAGCGCTACCTCGCGATGCTGCAGTCGCTGGTCGCCCGGCTCGGCACCCCCGACGTCCACTTCCTCGGCCACGTCTCGAACGAGGAGCTCGCCGCGCTCTACGACGTCGCCGACCTGTTCCTGTGCGCGAGCGAGCACGAGGGGTTCTGCGTGCCGATTGTCGAGGCCTTCCACAGCCGCGTCCCGGTCGTCGCCTACGCCGCGACGGCGATTCCGGCGACGATGGACGGCGGCGGCGTCCTCCACGACCTCACCGATCCGCTCGACGTCGCCCGGCTGATGGACGCCGTCCTCGGCGACGGCCGCATCGAGGATGCGGTCGTCGCCTCCCAGGACGCCGCCCTGGGGCGGCTGCTCCGGCGCGATTTCGCCGGCCTGCTGCTCCGCTACGTCGCCGACGTCCTCGCCCTGCCGCCCCGCCCGGCGCCCGAAGTGGCCTGGGACTTCTGGCAGCAGTTCGACCAGTTCGAGCGCTTCGAGGAGCTTCGCCAGTTCCGGCCGGCGCTCTACCGCGCCCTCGCGCCGGACCCCGCCGGCGCCGACGGACCGGCGCGATGATCGTCAATCAGTGGGTGCCGGCCGCGCACCGCGGCGACGCCATCGGCGACAGCGCGCGGCGCGTCCGCGGCATGCTGCGCGACGTCGGCCACACCTCCGACCTCTTCGCGCTGACCATGGACGACGAGCTGCGCGGTGACGTCCGCGAGTTCGCCGATCCGGCGGCCCGCCGCGGCGACGTGACGATTTTCCACTTCGCCCTGCCCTCGCCGATGACCGCGGCCTTCGCCGCCCTCCAGGGCGGCCGCGTCCTCCAGTATCACAACATCACGCCGGCGGCGTTCTTCGCGCCGTACGACGCCGGGCTGTTCCGGCTGGCCGCGCTCGGCCGCCGCGAGCTGGCGACGCTCGCCGGGCAGGTCGACCTCGCCCTCGGCGATTCGGAGTTCAATCGCGCCGAGCTCGAAGCGCTCGGCTTCCCGCGCACCGGCGTCATGCCGATTGCCGTCGACACGGCGCGGATCACCGAGGCGCCGCGCCGCCCGGCGCTCGAGAAGATCCTCGGCGACGGCCTCATCAACATCCTGTTCGTCGGCCGGATCGTGCCGAACAAGCGGATCGAGGACCACATCCTCCTCGCCGAGATGTACAAGCGCTACGTCGACAGCTACTACCGCTTCATCTTCGTCGGCCGCCACGACGCGGTGCCGCGCTACTACGCCCGCATCCGCGCCATGCTCGCCGAGTTCCGGATGCTGCCGGATCGCTTCTGGTTCACCGGCCCCGTCCCGGACGAGGACCTCGCGGCCTTCTACCGGTGGGCCGACCTCTACGTGTCCCTGAGCGAGCACGAAGGGTTCTGCGTGCCGCTGGTCGAGGCGATGGCCGCCGATGTGCCGGTCCTCGCCTACGCGGCCGGCGCGGTTCCGGAAACCCTCGGCGGCGCCGGCGTCCTGTTTGCGCCGAAGGATCTCGAATTCGCCGCCGAAATGGCCGGCACGCTCGTATACGATCGTCCGGTCCGCGACCGCGTCCTCGACGGACAGCGGCGGCGGGTCCGTGATTTTTCCGCCGCGCGCGTCCAGGCCCGGCTCATGGACGTGCTGGCAGGCCTCGGCGCCTGACCCGGCACCAGCGAGGACTCCCGTGAAGATTGCATTCGTCGTCCAGCGCTACGGCACCGAGATTCTCGGCGGCTCCGAGTACCACTGCCGCCTCATCGCCGAACGGCTCGCGCCGCGGCACCAGGTCGAGGTCCTCACCACCTGCGCCGAGGACTACATCACCTGGGAGAACGTCTACCCGGAGGGCACCGACCGGATCCGCGGCGTCACCGTGCGGCGCTTCGCCAGCGCCCAGGCGCGCGACATCCAGGCCTTCAACCGCTACTCGGAGTGGATCTTCACGACCGACCACAGCCGCGACGACGAGCTCGAATGGCTGCGCCAGCAGGGGCCGTGGTGCCCGGCGCTGCTCGACTACCTGGAGCGCAACCAGGCGCAGTACGACGTCCTGGTGTTCTTCACCTACCTCTACGCCCCGACCGTGCTCGGCGCGAGAATCGCGCCGCACAAATCGATCCTCGTCCCGACTGCCCACGACGAGCCGGCCATTCATCTCGAGATCTACCGCGAGCTGTTCGGCGCGCCGGCCGGCATCGCCTACAACACCGACGTCGAACGCCAGTTCCTGACCTCGCACTTCTCGATTCGCGCCGTCGAAGAGGACACCATCGGCTGCGGCGTCGACCTGCCGCATGCCCAGGCCTATCCGCGCGAGCACACCGGCCCGCACGACGACGACGCCGAGGAGCTCGCCGAGGCGGCGGCGGCCGACGACGCCTCGCCAACCTACCGGCCGCACCTGTCGCAGCGCGGCTCGGTGTTCCGCCGGCGCCACCGCCTCGACGGCCCGATCGCCCTCTACGGCGGCCGCATCGACCCGGGCAAGGGCTGCGAGGAGCTGATCGAGGTACTTCAGCACCTACGCCCAGGACGGCGGCGACGCCTCGCTGGTGCTGATGGGGGTCAAGCTGATGCCGCTGCCGGAGGAGCCGTTCATCCGGTTCGCCGGCCGGCTCTCCGATCAGGAACGGGTCCAGGCCCTCGAAGCGGCGACCGTGGTCGTCGTCCCGTCCCCCTACGAGAGCCTGTCCCTGCTCGCACTCGAGTCGTTCGCGGTCGGCACGCCGATCCTCGCCAACGCCCGCAGCGAGGTCCTCGTCGACCACTGCCGCAAGAGCAACGCCGGCTTGTTCTACGCCGACCGCGACGAGTTCGTCGAGGCGCTCCGCCTGCTGGTCGGCGACCCGCGCCTGCGCGCCGCGCTCGGCACCAACGGCCGCGATTACATCAGGACGCGCTACCGGTGGGATGTGATTCTGGCCAAGTACGAACGGATGTTCGCGCAGCTCAAGGGCCAGGGCCGGAAGGCCGCTAGTCGCGGTTGACGATCCCGACCGGATCGCCGTCGTCGATGTCCTCGGCGTCGGCGACCTCGGCGCCGGGCCGGCCGGCGGCGCCGCGCTTGCGGCGCGGCCGGATGTCGTGGCGCTTGATCATCTCGTTGAGCGTCGTCGGCTTGATGTGGAGGAGCTCGGCGGCGCGCTTCTGGACGCCCCCGGCGGCCTCGAGCGTCGACTCGATCAGCCGCTTCTCGAAGTCGGTGATGACCTCGCGGAACGAGATGCCTTCCGGGGGAACGACGAACTGCGGCATCTGGAAGCGCCGGCTGCTGCGGACGTGATCGGGGACGAGATCGGCGTCGATGCGCGCCCCGGTCGACAGCACCACGGCGCGCTCGATGACGTTCTCGAGCTCGCGGACGTTCCCCGGCCAGTCGTATTCCTGGAGCAGATCGAGCGCCTCGCCGGTCAGCTCGAGATGAGACTTCTGGTTCTCGGTGCCGTACTTCTCCAGGAAGGTCTGGACCAGCAGCGGAATGTCGTCCTTGCGCTCGCGCAGCGGCGGCAGCTGCACCGTGATGACGTGGAGCCGATAGTAGAGGTCCTCGCGGAACTTGCCCTCGTCCATCATGTGGCGGAGATCGACGTTGGTGGCGGCGATGATGCGGACGTCGACCTTGATCGTATCGACCCCGCCGAGGCGCATGAACTCGCGCTCCTGAATCACCCGCAGCAGCTTGGCCTGGGTCTCGAGCGGGATGTTGCCGATCTCGTCGAAGAAGATCGTGCCCTTGTCGGCGAGCTCGAACAGCCCCTTCTTCGGATAGACCGCCCCGGTGAAGGCCCCCTTGACGTGGCCGAACAGGTTGGACTCGAGCAGATCGGGCGGCAGATTGCCGGAGTTGACGGTGATGAAGGCGCGATCGGCGCGGGTCGAGTTCTGGTGCAGCGACCGCGCCACCAGCTCCTTGCCGGTGCCGCTCTCGCCGTTGATGAGGATCGTCGCCCGGCTCGGCGCCGCCTGGATGATCAGATCGAAGACCTGGCGCATCGGCGCGCTGCGCCCGACGATCTCGCCGAAGCGGTTGGCGCGGGCCTGGAGGTTCTGGCGCAGCGCCCGGTTCTCGGCGACCAGCCGCCGCTGCGCCAGCGCGTTGCGGAGCACGACCAGGACTTCGTCGTTCTTGAACGGCTTGGTGATGTAGTCGAACGCGCCGCGCTTCATCGCCGCGATCGCGTTCTCGATCGACGCGAACGCGGTGATCATCAGCACCGGCAGGTCGTCGTCGATTTTCTTGATCTCGTCGAGCGCCGCCATGCCGTCCATGCCCGGCATCATCATGTCGACGATGACGGCGTCGAACGGCGTCGCGCGGAGCAGTTCGAGCCCGGCGGCGGCGTCCGGCGCGAGCCGGACCTCATACCCTTCGCGGCCGAGCAGCGCGTCGAGGATCTCGCGCATGATCTCCTCGTCGTCGATGACGAGAATCGCCCCCCGGCCGCGGGCGGCGGAGACGACGGCGGTGGGACCGGGGCGTGCCATGGCTCAGGCCTGCCTGGCGGCCGGCGTGGCGTCGGCCGAGGACCGGGAGGCCGTGAGCGGAAGCGACAGGCTGAAGCGGGTGCCCTGGCCGAGCGCGCTCTCACACGTGATCGCGCCGTCGTGCTCCTGCAGGATGCCGTAGGTGATCGACAGGCCGAGCCCGGTGCCCTTGCCGATCTCCTTGGTGGTGTAGAACGGGTCGTAGATGCGCGACAGCTGGTCGGCCGGGATGCCCGAGCCGGTGTCGCCGATCTCGACCACCGCGCCGCCGCGCTCGGTGCGGGTCACGACGGTCAGCCAGCCCCCCCGGGGCATGGCGTCGCGGGCGTTCAGGAACAGGTTGAGGAACACCTGCTGGAGCTTGTACTCGATGCCCTGGACGACCAGCGGCGCCGGGCTGAGCTCCTTGCGCAGCTGGATGCTGCCGGTCCGGAGCTGGTGCTCGAGCAGCGACAGCACGTCGTTGATGACGGCATTCAGGTCGACCGGGCCGCTGTCGACTTTCGCCGGCCGCGCCAGATTGAGCAGGCCGTTGACGATCTTCGCGGCGCGGAACGTCTGGCTCTCGATCTTCTCGAGCACCTTGGTCCGCGGGTCGGCGGCGTCGGCCCCCTGCAGCAGCATCTGGGTGAAGCTCGAGATGCCGGTCAGCGGCGTGTTCACTTCATGGGCGACGCCGGCGGCGAGCAGACCGATCGAGGCCATCTTCTCGGAAATCTGCAGCTGCTCCTCGAGCTGGACGCGCGCCGAGATGTCCTCGACGATGACGATGGTGCCGGCAATCGCCCCCTCCGAGTCGCGCAGCGGCGTCGTCGCGACGTTGACCAGGACGCGGCGGGCGCGGTCGTGGCGCGTCACCAGCGGGACGCGGTAGAACGCCGCCCCCTCGGGGGACTCGCGGCGCGCCCCGCGGAGCACGTCGAGGAACCCGGCCTCGAAGATCTCGTCGAGCGGCCGGCCGACCGTCTCCTCGTGGCGCAGGCCATAGAGCTCCTCGAGGCGCCGGTTCCAGCGGACGACGCGATTGTCGCGGTTGACGACGGCAAGCCCGTCGTTGAGCGATTCGAGGATGTTCTCGCTGAACTCGCGGAGCCGCTGCAGCTCGTCCGCCTTGACCCGCAGCTGGCGGTAGAGCCGGCCGTTCTCGAGCGCGGTGGCCGCCTGCGCCGCGACCGCGGCGAGCAGCGCCATGTCCTCGCTGCTGAGCGGCTCGGCACTCGCCTTGCGGCCGAGCGCCATCACCGCAATCGTCCCTTCCTTCGAGACGCAGGGGACGAGATAGTGGATGCCCGCCTCGCGCCAGAATTCCACCTCGCGCCCGTCGAGGCGGACGTGCGCCAGGGGGTCGTCGAGGGTCAGCGTGTGGCCGGCGGTCAGCTGCGCGCCGACCTCCGAGGTCCGCGGCAGAATCGGCGGCGCGGCGGCGAAGCCGACGTGCGCGATTGGCGAGAACTCCCCGTCGCGCCCGGCCGTCGCCGGCGTGATCAGCAGCGCCATGCGATCGACGACCAGCGTTTCCATCACCCGATGGACCAGCCGCTCGCTGAGGCGGAGCAGATCGAGATCGCTGTTCAGATCGCGGGCGAAGCCGACCAGCGCCCGCCGGTAGTCGTAGCGATCGCGGTAATAGACGCGATCGAGCCCCGACTGGATCGCATTCTTCACCGGCCGCGAGAGCAGGACGACGACCAGCGTCGCGAGCAGCGCGATCACCGAGTTGTGGGTGTCGTTGCCGCCGAAGAAGACCTCGCGGGCGAGCTTCAGCAGCACGGCGTAGATCGCCGCGATGGCGGCGACGGCGGCGGCGTAGACCAGCGCCCGCTTGATGATGACCTCGACGTCCATCAGCCGGTAGCGGACCAGCGCCGACGCAAACGCCAGCGGCACGAGGCCGAGCAGCACCGCCGTCATGTCGGCGCCGCGCGGCGGCGTGAAGCCCAGGACGTACGGCAGCGCGTAGCCGAGCGCAAAGGGCACCGCCCCGAGCGCGGTCCCCCAGACGATCCAGCGCAGCTGGCGGCGCGCCGTCACCGAGCGGATGCGGCCGAGGGCGCGCAGCATGATCGCCAGCCCGGCGAGCAGCCCCGCGGCCAGGCAGACGAGCTCGGCCCGCTCGAGGAGCAGGACCACGCTCGAGAGCGCCGCCCCCTGGTCCCGGGCACGAAGCAGCGTCGCGACCCGCGCCCCGCCGAGCAGCAGCGCCGGCAGATACAGCAGCGGCAGCGAGGACCGGCCGGTGTCGCTCTGCACCCAGCTGTCCGGGCGTTCGGGGAAGACGAGCGTGAAGTGCACGAACAGCGGCGGCAGCAGCAGCGTCGCCCAGACGTCGGCCCAGTAGATCGTCCAGTCGAGCGTGTCGAACCGGCCGCTGAAGGACAACGCCAGCATGCCGAAGAACGCGACCGTCAGCCAGAGGAAGTGGAGCGTCGCCGGATTGTCGGGCCGGCGCACCCGGACCGAGGCGCCGACGAGCAGCGAGAAGATGCCGACCGCGGCGAGGACGTAATAGAGCCCCTGGGCGCCGGACGGGATCGGCGCGAGGCGGACGGTGATGAGCTCGTTGGTGCGCGTCCGCGCGATCGTGTAGACGATCGTCTGGTCGGGCTCGGCGGCATGCAGCCGCGCCGTCACCTCGGCGGGCCGATCGACCGGCACGCCGTTGACCGCTTCCAGGACGTCGCCGGCGCGGACACCGGCCGAGGCCCCGGGGGATCCGGCCGCGACCTCGCGGGCCACGACCCCCGCCGGCGACCCCGCCCAGAGGATCCCGTCCTCGACCTCGTGCCAGGTCGCGCGGGCGCGGATATTGACGATCGCAAGCAGCAGCAGCGCTCCAACCACGGCCAGCTCGGCCGTGATTCTGAACAAGCTGCGTCGTCGCGGTCCTGTGTTCAACACCCTGACTGTACCTGGTTCAGCAAGCAAATCCGCCGGTAAGCTAGCAAACGGCGTTCCCCGGCCGAGCCGCCGCGCCTCGTCGTAAGTAACTGGAAGAGAAAGAGTTCAACCTGCTCATCCACGGTCCTTGACACCGTGCTTCCAACCCGGTGGAGGCGAGGTTCAAAAAACCGGATCTTTGGCAGCCGGGTGGCTCTGTCCGCCCCGGGTCAGAACCGCACCAGGAAACCGCCGACCACCCGCTTGGGCGGACTGACGACGAGCAGCTCGTCGTAGATCGAGGCAGGGCTGGACGGATCGCGAAACAGGTTGCGGACGCCCACGAGGACCTCCCAGCGGGTGCCGCCGAGCACGAACGGCAGCGCCTGGTTGATCTGGACGTCGAAGCGGCCGTCCGTCCCGGCCTCGGCGAGGCTCGCGCCCGGCCGGGCGAAGGCGGTGTTCACCTTGTAGAGGATGAAGATGCGCGTCAGCGTCTCCGGGATGTCGGTCCAGAACGAACCGGTGACGTCCTGCATGGTACTCGAGTGCCGGCCGGGCGAGGCGGGCCACCCACGGGCGGCTCAGATTGAGGTCGCCGTGCGGGCTCCAGCTGCCCTGCGCGACGCTGTACTCGAGGGACGCGCGGACGCGGCGGGTCCCCGCGGTGCCGAGGCGCAGGCCCCACCCCTGCGTGTCCACGCCGCCGGCGCTGGCGACATAGTAGTGGCCGATGGACCTCGGGCCGGCCGGCATGTTCATGCCGAACAGGGTCACCGTCTGATCGTCGATCCCCTGGAAAAAGCGGCGGACACCAAGGACATAGGCGCCGGCGAACTCGTGCTCGAACAGCACGTCGAGGACGCGCGCCCGCTCGACCCGCAGATCCCGGCCGGCGAGCGGCGAGAACGTCCGTTCCGGCGGGAGCCACGGTCCGGCCAGGCTCGGCGCGAGGAACTCGTCCGCGCCCGGCGCGATCATCTGCTGCGCGAGCTGCGCGGTCAGGCGCGTGCCCGGAGTCGGCTCGAGCGTCAGCGCCGCCCGCGGGCTGAACAATCCGGGCTGCCGCAGATAGTCGTAGCGGGCGTAGCGCCCCCCGTACTCGAAGGTCACGCCAGGACCAGGCTTCCATCGATCGATGACGGAGATTTCGCCGACGTTCCGGCTGCCGTCGGTCAGCGCCGCCAGCGCGAGCGGGTTGCCCCCCTGGTACTGCTGGGTGCTGTACGACAGGCCAAGGTCGTATGAATGGAGCGAGTCGCGCCGCGAGAGGAACGACCCGGCCACGATCCACGACGACAGGTCGCCCTGGCTCATCGCCGCCCGCGCCGTCCAGTCCCCGGCTCCGGTCGGCGCGCCGATCGACAGATAGGCGATGCCTCTCGGCAGGGTCGCGCCCGAGAACAGGTCGCGCGACCCGAGTGCGCTGCTCGTCAGGAGGTTGACCTCGCCCGAGAACGGCAGGTCTCCGAACACCGCGCTGGCGAGCGACGTCGTCCGGCCGAGGAAGGATTCGGCGCGCAGCGGCTCGTCGGGCGCGACGATCACGCTGTTGGCGGAGTCCTTGAGGACACTGCGCGTCAGGTGGCGCAGCCGCCAGGCGGTGTCGGTGTGGGAATGGTCGTCGTCCGCCGCCGCATCCTCGGCCGGCGCCGCGGCGTCGGGAAGGGCGAAGCCGGCGGCAATGATCGGCCGCGCCGAGAGGGGCTCGATGGTCCCGGTCGTTGCCACGGCGGCGACGGGGGCCACCGGGACCTCGAGGCGCGCCATTCTGAGCGTGAAGCCCACCGCCGCGAGGCTGCCGAGCCGCACGTTCTCGCGCGGCGAGGCGGCGAAGCCGTCGAGGTGCGCCCGCACGCTGTAGTCTCCGGGCGGCAGCGCCTGGAGCGCGAAGCGCCCGCTCGCATCAGTCACCGTCATGGCGGAGGCGGCGCCCAGCACCGACACCATCGCGCCGGCCAGCGGCTGGTTCTGTTCATCGACGACCAGGCCGCTCACGCCCGCGGCGGTCGCGGCCGCGTGCGCAATCCGCGCCGGAGACATCGGGACCGCGGGCTGCTGCGCGCCGGCCGCCGCCGGCGTGGCCGCGACCAGCCCCCCCGCAATTGCCGCCGCCGAGAGCAGACGCGTCCTCGGTCCCATGGCCATCTCCGTTCGCTACGAGCCTACTACTACGAGCCTACGACCCTGAACGTGACGTCCCGCGTCAACGTCCGCCGCGACAGCAGGTCGGTCACCGTGATCCCCAACCGGTATTCCCCCGCCTGGAACGACGACAGGAGAATGCCCTGGCCAGCCAGCATCGGCTGGCTCGAGGCCGGGTCGAACCCCGCCCCCATCGTCGACGGTCTGAACCGCTGCGGGTTGGTGCGCGTCACGTAGCGCTCGCCCGCGCGCGCCGGGGGATGGTCCCCACCGGCCGTCTCCTCGTTTACCCCCGGCACCCCCGGCGGTTCGAACCTGAACAGGTGGTAGTCCACCTGGATGTCGAACTCACGCTCGGCTGTCACCGTCGGGTTGTAAATCAGGAACACGACGATGAGCTCCCGATCCCGGCTGAACGCCGCATCCTCCGCCGGCCGAATCTCGCTGTCGCCGATGATGTATGGCCGCTCGAGGACGTCCTCCGGAGGGGGCGTCGCACCGAGCGCGTCGATGCGGTCGGCGACGATGACGCTGCTCGTCGTCAGCTCGCCCGACCAGAAATCCGGCACGCTCAGCGGCTGCTTGAGCACCGCCGATCTTGGACGCACGCCGGGACGGTCCGGATCCGTCCGCCGTTCGAGCAGGGCGACGTAGACGTCGTACTCGCCGGGCGGCACCGCGAACCCCCTGGTGATCCGGACCGTGCCCGGCCTGGCGTCAGGAAAGTCCACCGGGAACACCAGGTCGAACGGGTAGCGAACCTGGGCGTCGCGAGCCGCCGGCAGCGCGCCACGCTTCGCGGCCCGGACATACATCAGCGCACCCGACCCGGAAAAGCTCGCCCGATCGACTGTCACCGTGAACGGCACGAATGTGCCGGTCTGCGCTTTGAAGAAATCGTTCCGCCAGGCGAGAGGAAACGTCGAGGCCGACTGCCCCCCCATGGCCGCGTCCACCAGTGCCACGAGCGCGGCATCCTCCCGACGGGACGACTCGTCGCGCCGGTCGGGGCGGGACTTGCCGTCCTGGGCCTCGGATGTGGCGGCGCCGGCCGCCATCGCGCAGACCACCAGCAGCACCACGGCGGCGGGGGCCCGTCGCGGCGCGAAGGACACCGGCGGCTCTGAAGGTCCACTCATGGTGGCTGGATAGACCATTGGATCATAGGCCACCCGCCCCGCCAAGTCAAAGCACGGCCATGGGGATACGGCCCCGCCAAAACCTGCGGTTCGGCGGCCGCCGCAACCCTCAGGTCACGGCCGCCCGGCGGGCGAACGACGGCTGACGCCACTCTCCGCTCGAGAGCACGCGATCGAGCCGGTCGGCGGCGTCCCACACGTCGACGAACCGCGTGTACAGGGGGGCGAACCCGAAGCGAAGGCCGTCGGGGGGCCGGAAGTCACCGACCACGCCGCGGGCGATGAGCGCCTGCATCACCGCATAGCCCCCCTCGGCTGCCGCAAAAGTGACGTGACTCCCCCGCCGGGCGGGGTCGCGAGGGGTCACGAGCGACAGGCTCGACGCGGCGCCCCGCGTTTCGACGAGCGCTATGAAGAGCTCGCTGAGCGCGATCGACTTGCGCCTGATCGCCTCGATGCCGCCGAGGTCCTCGGCCGCGAGCACGCTGTCGACCCCGCATTCGAGCGCCGCCAAAGAGAGGACCGGCGGCGTGCCGCACAGAAAGCGCGCCATGCCGCCTCCAGGACGGTACTCGGGGGCGAACTCGAACGGGGCTTCGTGGCCGAACCAGCCCGACAGCGGCGGCCGCCACTGGTCGCGGTCGAGCCGGGCGATGTGCCGCGGGTGGGCCCAGGCAAACGCCGGCGCCCCAGGGCCGCCGTTCAGATATTTGTAGCCGCAGCCGACGGCAAAGTCCGCGGATTCGGCCGACGCCCCCAGGTCCGGCAGGTCCAGCGCGACCGGCACCGCGCCCGCCGAATGCGCCAGGTCCCAGACAATCAGCGCTCCGGCCTCATGCGCCGCGCGGCTCAGGTCCGCCATCGGATACAGCCGTCCGGTGCGGTAGTTGACGTGGGACAGCAGCAGGACGGCGAGCCGGTCGTCGATCTGCGCGGCGATCTCGTCGTCTGGCACCGTCACCAGCTCGCAGCCATGAGCGCGCGCCACGCCGTCGGCAATATAGAGATCGCTCGGGAAGTTCGTGCGCTCCGAGACGATGCGGCGGCGCCCCGGGGCATCGGCGCGGACGAGCGCCAGCGCCGCGCTCAGCACCTTGTGCAGATTGATCGACGTCGAGTCGGCGACGACGAGATCGCCTGGCGCGGCCCCGACCAGCCCGGCGATCTTGTCGGCGACGCGCTGCGACAGGTCGATCCAGCCGGCGGTGTTCCAGCTGCGGATCAGTCCGGCGCCCCACTCCTCCGCCACGACCTGCCGCAGCCGCGCCTCGGTGGTTCGCGGCAGCGCCCCGAGCGAGTTGCCATCAAGGTAGATGAGCCCCGTCTCGTCGGCGTGATCGAGCGCGAAGCGGGCGCGCAGCGGCGCCAGCCGATCGGCCGCGTCGCGGGCAAGGCAATCCTCCCGCGTCACCATCACAGCGGCCGCAGGACCGCGCGCACCGGCGAGGCGTCCGCCTCGACGAGCTTCAGCGGCAGCGCAATCAGCTCGTAATCCCCTTCCGGGACGTCGTCCAAAACGAGGTTCTCGAGCACGCGCATGTCGTGGGCCAGGAGCCGCTGGTGGCTCTCGAGCGTCGTGCTCTCGGCTGGATCCACCGACGGCGTATCGATCCCGACCAGCCGCACGCCGAGGCCAGCGAGCCAATCGATCGTCGCCGGCTCGAAGGCCGCGAACTGCGGTGTCCAGCGCGCGGCGGCGCGCGCACAGGTGCGGACGAGCACCCGCGGCGGCAGGCCGGTGACGGCGGCGGCGAGGTCCGCCCGGGCGATGAGCGGCCCGCGGCCGACGGCATGGATCACCCGGCAGGGCCCGAGAAACGGCTCGAGCCCGAGCCCGCCGACCGGGCTGCCGGCGGCGCTGTAGTGCAGCGGCGCGTCGGCGTGGGCGCCGACATGGGGAGAGAGCGTCATGGCGCTGACGTTCACCGCCGCGCCCGCGTCCATCCTCATCGTCCAGCGCTGTGAGTACGGCGTGTCGCCCGGAAAGGTCGGCGCGGCCGGAAAGAGCGGCGGCGATATGTCGAGGACCAGTCGCATGTCGACGACAGGGTAGCACCCCCGCTGCCGCTGCCGGGACGGCACGGGGATGCCACGCTTCGCGGCGCGCCTGCTTCTTCCGCCATTCGGCGCGGCGAGCCTCTCGCCCGGGTCATCGGCACTCCGGGACTGGCCGCGGCGATCATCAACATCACGGTCGCGGCGGGGACGTTCGAGCGGCTGGCTGTTCACCAGCCTGAGCCGCGACGAGTGGCTCGCGTTCACGGTCTCGCTGCTCGCCGCCTCGCTGGTCGGCTCACGATCCCCTACCGCCGCCCCCCCCCGCGCCCCCGAACTCTGTAGAACCCAGGAGAACCCCGCAGAACCTCGTAGAACCCCGGAGAACCTCGTAGAACCCCGGAGACCCAGAACCTCGTAGAACCTCCGCAGAACCCCGGAGAACCCGGAGAACCCGGAGAACCCCGGAGAACCCGGAGACCCGAAGAACCCCGAAGAACCCGAGCCCGGAGAACCCCGGAGAACCTCGTAGAACCTCGTAGACCCCGTTGAACCGGCCAGAACCCAGCAGAACCGAACCCGGCAGAACCTTGCGAACCCCGCCGAACCTTGTAGAACCCGACCGACCCGTCGAACCCTGCGGAACCTTGCCGAACCTTGCAGAACCTCAGAGTGATATGATTTCCGGCTTATGGCTCGCGTGCCCAAACTACTGGACGTGAGTGTGCCGCTCACCGCTGGACTACCCGCCTATCCCGGCAACCCCGAGTTCGAGTTGCAGCCGGTCAAGCGCATCGCGGAGGGCAGCAGCTCGAATGTCTCGCGCCTCGTCATGGGAACCCACACCGGCACCCATGTCGACGCGCCGCGCCACTTTTTTGACGACGGCGCCGGCGTCGATGCGCTGTCGCTGGATCTGCTGATCGGCCGGGCCCGCGTCGTCGAGATCCCGACGCGCGGCGGGATCGGCGCCGAGGAGCTGGCCGCCGCCGGACTGCGCGAGGACATCCGCGTGCTGCTCAAGACGCCCAATTCGGCGCTCTGGAACGGCGAAGGCTTTCACCAGGATTACACCTACGTCACCGAGGACGGGGCCCGGTACCTCGTCGCCCAGGGGGTCAAGGTCATCGGCGTCGACTACCTCTCGGTCGAGCAGTTCAAGAAGGCGGGGGCCCCGGCGCATCGGGCGCTGCTCTCGCAGGGCGTCGTGATCATCGAGGGCCTGAACCTGTCGGAGGCCGAGCCCGGCATGTACGAGATGTACTGCCTGCCCCTCCGAATCGCCGGCGGCGACGGCGCTCCCGCCCGCGTCATTCTCAAGCGCTGAGGAGTGCCCGACGTGCTGGACGATGTCCTCGTCATGGTGCTGGCCGGAGGGGCCGGCGAACGGCTGTATCCGCTCACCAAGGAACGAGCCAAGCCGGCGGTCTACTTCGGCGGCCCCTACCGCATCATCGACTTCACCCTCAGCAACTGCATCAACTCGGGACTGCGGCGGATCTTCATCGCGCTGCAGTACAAGTCGCTGTCGCTCAGCCGCCACCTCCGCATGGGCTGGAGCGTCGTCGCCGACGAGCTCGGCGAGTTCGTCGAGATTCTCAGCCCGCAGAAGCGGGTCGGCGAGCACTGGTATCTCGGCACCGCCGACGCCGTCTACCAGAACCTCTACTCCATCCTCCGCGAGGGCCCGCGGCACCTGATCGTCCTGTCCGGCGACCACGTCTACAAGATGGATTACGCGAAGATGCTGCGGTTCCATCGCGACCGCGGCGCCGGCGCGACGATCGGCGGCGATCGAGGTGCCCGTCGGAGGAGGCCGACCGCTTCGGCGTGCTCCAGGTCGACGAGCGACGACCGGCTCACCGGCTTCCTCGAGAAGCCGAAAGACCTCGCCGCCCGGCCAGCCAGGTGCTGGCCTCGATGGGCATCTACATCTTCGACATGGACGTGCTGGTCCCGGCGCTCGAAGCCGACGCCCGGCAGAGCTCGTCGCCACGACTTCGGCAAGGACATCATTCCCGACCTGATCTCGCAGCGCGCCGGTCTTCGCCTACCGCTTCTACGACGAGAACAAGAAGGAAGGCGAAGTACTGGCGCGACATCGGCACCCTCGACGCCTACTACGACGCCAACATGGACCTCTGCCACGTCAACCCGGACTTCAACCTCTACGATCCGGAGTGGCCGCTGCGCACCTACCAGGTCCAGGCGCCGCCGGCGAAGTTCGTCTTCGCCGACGACGGCCGCCGCTGCGGGCAGGCGCTCGACTCGATCATCTCGGCCGGCTGCATCATCTCCGGCAGCCGCGTCTCGGGCAGCGTGCTCTGCCCGAACGTCCGCGTCCACAGCTTCTGCGACGTCGACCAGAGCATCCTGATGCCCGGCGTCCGGGTCGGCCGGCACGCGCGCATCCGCCGGGCGATCATCGACCGCGACGTCTTCATCCCGCGCGGCGCGCTGCATCGGCTACAACGCCGAGGAAGATCGCCGCCGCCACACCGTCACCGACAGCGGCATCGTCGTCGTCACGACCGACGACCAGCCGTTCGTCGGCCAGATCAGCGAGGAGGCGCTGCGCAACGAAGCCGAGTTCGACCGCACGAAGGGCGATTAGCACCCGAGCGCCGCCGAGCCCTGTTCCGGCCGGCGCGGGTTCGTCCACCATACATCGATCATGAGGTCAGAGTGAAGATTCAAGCCGTGCACGGCCGCGAGATCCTCGACTCGCGCGGGAACCCGACCGTCGAAGTCGACGTCACGCTCGAGGGCGGCGCGATCGGGCGCGCCGCGGTGCCGTCAGGCGCCTCCACCGGCCAGCGCGAGGCGCTCGAGCTCCGCGACGGCGACAAGAAGCGCTACCTCGGCAAGGGCGTGACCAAGGCGGTCTCGCACATCAACGGCGAGATCGCCAAGGCGCTCGCCGGGCGCGATGCGGATCAGCGCGCCATCGACACCTTCATGATCGAGCTCGACGGCACGCCGAACAAGGGCCGGCTCGGCGCCAACGCGCTGCTCGGCGTCTCGATGGCGCTGGCGCGCGCCGCGGCCGCCGCCGCGAGGCACGCCGCTCTACGAGCACCTCGCGTCGCTCTACGGCGGGTCGGCGGCACGCCGTCGCTGCCGGTGCCGATGATGAACATCCTCAACGGCGGCGCGCACGCCGACAGCAGCGTCGACTTCCAGGAGTTCATGGTCATGCCGGTCGGCGCCGCCGTCGTTCGCCGAGGCGGTCCGCGCCGGCGCCGAGATCTTCCACACGCTGCGCGGCATCCTCAAGAAGAAGGGCTACTCGACCGGCGTCGGCGACGAGGGCGGCTTCGCGCCGAGCCTGAAGTCGAACCAGGAAGCGCTCGACGTCGTCCTCGACGCGGTCACCCAGGCCGGCTACAAGCCCGGCGACAACGTGTACCTCGCCCTCGACGTCGCCTCGAGCGAGCTGTGGAACGACGACGCGAAGCACTACGAGTTCAAGAAGTCGGGCGAGCAAGCCCCGCACCGCCGACGAGATGGTGCGCGCTCTACGACGACTGGGTCCGCCAGTACCCGATCATCTCGATCGAGGACGGCCTCGCCGAGGGCGACTGGGACGGCTGGAAGACGCTGACCAAGGCGCTCGGCGACCAAGGTCCAGCTGGTCGGCGACGACGTGTTCGTGACCAACCCGGAGATCCTCGAGCGCGGCATCGCCGAGGGGATCGGCAACGCGCTGCTCGTCAAGCTCAATCAGATCGGCACCGTCACCGAAACGCTCGACGCCGTCGCGATGGCGCGACGACGCCGGCTACCGCAGCGTGATCTCGCACCGCTCGGGCGAGACCGAGGACACGACGATTGCCGACCTCGCCGTCGCCACCGGCGCCGGCCAGATCAAGACCGGCTCGGCGAGCCGCTCCGACCGCGTCGCCAAGTACAACCAGCTGCTGCGCATCGAGGAAGAGCTCGGCGCCGCCGGCCGCTACGCCGGGCGGGGCGCCATCCAGCAGCTCGGCAAGTCGTAATGGCGACCGCGACCCGGCCGCTCGTCCTCATCGTGCTCGACGGCTGGGGGCTTCGGCGACGATCCGGCCAACAACGCCATCGCGCTGGCGCACACGCCGGTCTACGACGCGCTGGTCGCGCGCTATCCGCACGCGCAGCTGATCACCTCGGGCGAGGCCGTCGGCCTGCCCGCCGGCCAGATGGGCAACTCCGAGGTCGGCCACATGAACATGGGCGCCGGCCGGGTCGTCTATCAGGACCTGACGCGGATCGACAAGAGCATCCGCGACGGCGAGCTCGTTCGCAGGTCGCCGACCCTGGCGGCGGCGATGGACCGCTGCGCCGGCGACCGCCATGCGCTGCACCTCGTCGGGCTGCTCTCCGACGGCGGCGTCCACAGCAGCCAGCAGCACCTCCACGCGCTCATCGAGATGGCGGCGCGCCACCGGGTGGCGCGCGTCTTCATGCACGTCATCACCGACGGGCGCGACACCTCGCCGACCGGCTGGCGTGCGCTACCTCGGCGAGCTCAAGCGGCGATGCGCGCGGCCGGCATCGGCCGCGTCGCGTCGGTCGTGCGGCCGCTACTACGCGATGGATCGCGACAAGCGCTGGGAGCGCACCAAGCTCGCCTACGACGCGATGATCGACGGCGTCAGGCCGAGACGACCGCCGCCGCGGCGCTGCCAGGCGCTCGCAGGCCTCGCACCGAGGCCGGCGTCACCGACGAGTTCGTCAAGCCGATCGTCGTCGTCGACGCCGACCAGCAGCCGGTCGGCCCGATCCGCGACAGCGACTCGATCATCTTCTTCAACTTCCGCGCCGACCGCGCCCGGCAGATCACCCGGGCGATCGCGCTCGACGACTTCGACGGCTTCCCGCGGCCGCACCGGCCGCGCGTCCACTACACGACGATGACGGTCTACGACCGGACGTTCGGCCTGCCGGTCGTCTTCACGCCGCAGACCTTCAGCGGCAACCTCGCCGACGTCCTCGCCGAGCACGGCCGCACCAACCTGCGGCTCGCCGAGACCGAGAAGTACGCGCACGTCACCTACTTCTTCAACTGCGGACGCGAAGCAGCCCTACCCGGGCGAGGATCGGATCCTGGTGCCGTCGCAGAAGGTCGCGACCTACGACCTCAAGCCGGAGATGAGCGCGCCCGGCATCGCCGACGCGATGGTCGCCGACGCTCACCGGCCGGGCAGCACCAGGTCGTCATCTGCAACTTCGCCAACGCCGACATGGTCGGCCACACCGGCGACGTCGACGCCGACGATCGCCGCGGTCGAGACGCTCGATGCCTGCCTCGGCCGGATCCTCACCGCGCTCGAGGCCGCCGGAGGCCACGCGCGTCATCACCGCCGATCACGGCAACGCCGAACAGATGTGGGACGACGAGCTGAAGGCGCCGCACACCGCCCACACCTCGAACCCGGTGCCGGTGATCCTGTGCGACGAGGCGTTCAAGTCGGGCGCCGCCTTCGCGACGGCTCGCTGCGCGACGTGTCGCCGACGCTGCTCGGGCTGCTCGGCATCCCGCTCTCGCCCGAGATGACGGGCAGCAGCCTGCTCGAGGAGTAGGCGGACCGCCCCTCCTCGGTGTCACCTCGGCCCGCGTCAACGGCGGCCTTCCTCCTGAGCTGATCCGGGTGACGGTTCCCCGCAGGGAGGTTGAGATGGACCGCATGGATGCTTTCGTCGTCATCTGCCCGTACTGCGCGGAAGAGCTGGAGATTCACGTCGAGGTGGACGTGCGCGGCAGCTTCGTCCAGGACTGCGAGGTCTGCTGCAACCCGTGGCTGGTGCGCGTGACGCGGTCGGCCGACGGCGCCGACGTCAGTGTGTCGCGGGCGGACGGATCCGAATGACACCAGCCCCGGTCGCGTCAAGATGAGCACGCCGAGGCTGGACATGTCGATGCTGCGATCCCCCCCTCAGCTTAGGCTCCCGCCCGCAGCGACCAGCCGGTCAGCGACGATTGTCCACCGCCTGGCGATGTCCGACCGGCGGACGCCCAGCCGCGGCCAGCGGCAAGGTCACCACGAGCAGCGCTCCCCCGTTCTCCCGGTTGGCGGCCGTGACTTCACCGCCGTAGCTCTCGACGATGGCGCGGGAGATCGGAAGTCCGAGCCCGGTATGCTCGCGGCGCGCCGAGTCGTCCGGGCGCCAGGTGAAGAACCGGTCAAAGACACGGGGGAGATGCGACTCCGGGATGCCGGGGCCGCGATCTGCCACCGAGACGACGGCCCGCCCGTTGTCGGTGGCGATGCTGACCTCGACCGGACTGCCAGGCGGCGAGAAATCAACCGCGTTGCCGATGATGTTTTCGAGAACCTGAATCAGACGCTCCGGTGAGCCCGTGGCCAGGATCGGCGCCTCGGAGCGCACCCGAACCGTCTGTCCGGTGGTCAGCCGCAGCCCTTCGGCGACCTCTCGCACCACCGCGACGATGTCGACGGCCCCGGCCGGCTCGTGCGCGATTAGAGCGTCCACCCTCACCAGCTCGCGGACGCCAGAGACCAGGCGTTCGAGGCGGTCGACGTCCCGGACAAGCAGCGCCAGGAACCGTTTCCGCTCTCCCGGGTCGTCCAGCTCCGCGACCGTTTCGGCCGCCGCTCGGATCGAGGCCAGCGGATTGCGGAACTCGTGCGAGACGTCGGCGGCAAACGATTCGAGCAGGCGGATCTGGGCGTGCAGCCGCCGCGTCAGCGCCTCCAGCGCGCGCGCCAGGTCACCGATTTCGTCCCGCCGGTCCACCCGGCCGAAACTCTCGGCCAGCGTGTCGTGCCAATCCACCGCCGCGGTCGCGGCCTGGCGCAGGCGAAGGAGCGGCCGGACAATCGTCGCGGTCATCGCCAGCGTCAGCAGCGCAGCCGCGCCGGCCGACGCGATGATGATTTCGAAAATGCGGAGCCGGACCTCGTAGAGCGCCTCGAGAATCCGCAGGGTCGACTGCGAGACGAGCACCGCTCCCGCCTGGCCCTCTTCGCTCCCGAGGGGCACGGCGACATCGAGCGTCAGCGAGCGCTGGCCGGTGGTCACGCGTGTGCTGGCGCCATAGCGTCCTGCGAGCGCGGCTCGCACGGCCTCGGGCGTCGCGTCGCCGGCTGCCGCCGCACCGGATGGCGGTACGGGCGCGAGGATCCCGCGCAGCCGGTTCGCCACGGCCTGTCGCATGTTGGCGAGGACAGCCCCTAACCGGTAGAGCAGGCGCCCCCGGACCGGCGCGGCCTGCGAAGCGTAGCCGCCTAGTGCCGGCGCCGAGTCGATGGCACTCCGGGCCGAGTCGGTGACCAGGCGTCCGTCCGGGTCGAACACCCGCAGCCGTGCCTCGCTGCGGCGCCCGAGACGCTCCATCAGCGCCGTGGCGGATTCGCTGAGCGGGGCGCTACCGAGCGCCGCCGCGACGATTCGGGCCTGCTGCACCATGCCGCGTTCCTGCGTCTCAAGCAGCCGCCGCTCGTAGACGTCAAGGTAGAACAGACCCGCCGCCGGCAGGAACAGGATGAGCAGGTTGAAGGCGAGAAGCCGCCGGCCGATGCGGGACACCCGCGGGCGCGCCAGGCCGCGAATCCGCCACGGCGCGCTCATGGCGAAGGCTCGCGCCAGCGGTAGCCGGCGCCGTAGACGCCCTCGATCGCCGCAAAGGCCGGGTCGAGCGCGACGAACTTCCGGCGCACGCGTTTGACGTGGCTGTCGATTGTCCGATCGCTGACCGTCACCCGCTCGGCGTAGGCTTCGTCCATCAGCTGTTCGCGCGTCTTCACCGCCCCCGGGCGTCGGGCCAGCGCCTGCAGGAGCAGGAATTCGGTGACGGTCAACGGCACCGGCTGGCCGCGCCAGGCCGCCTGCAGCCGCACCGGATCGAGGCGCAGCTCGCCGGCGACGATCGCCTGCTCACTCTCGTCGGCGACGTGTCTGGCGCCCGCCGCCATCAGCGACGCCCGGCGCAGAAGCACCTTCACCCGGGCCATCAGCTCGCGCATCGAAAACGGTTTGCACAAATAGTCGTCGGCGCCGATCTCGAGGCCGAGCACCCGATCGAACTCGTCCTCGCGCGAGGTGACGAAAATGATCGGCAGCGTCTCGGAGCGGGCTCGCAGCCGCCGGCACAACTCGAGGCCGTCCATCCGCGGCAGGCCGATGTCGAGGAGCACGAGATCGGGCAGCTCGAGGGAGAGCGCCCGCCACGCCTCGAGCCCGTCCGCGAACAGCTGCGTGCGGTGACCCTCACGGTGCAGGGCGAAGCGGACGGCTTCCCGAATCGTTTCTTCGTCTTCGACTACGGCGACGAGTCTGCCGGAATGGGACATAGGGTGGACCCGATGATACGACGCGCGCTGACGCTGCCTTGCTCTCGCCACAATTCGCCGCTTTTTTTGACCGAATGTGGTCGCACCGCCGCCGCGGCAAGGCTGCCTACTAGAGGGGCCGGCGCATATCGCGCCCCGACAGGAGGCTCGCATGCAGACGTCCGTGACCGCTCGACTCGTCGTGATGTTCGTGATCTTCATCTGCCTGCTGGTGCCGCTGCCGTTCATTGCGGTACTGGTTGGCGAACGGGCGTCGCGGCAGGTTGATGTCACGACCGAGATCAGCCGCACCTGGGGCGCGGCGCAGACGGTCGGAGGACCGGTCCTGGTGGTGCCGTACACCTATCGGGAGCCGACGCCCGGCGGCGGCTGGCGGCAAGCGGCCGGACGGGCCTGCCTGCTGCCAGAGCTACTGTTCGTGGACGGGACCCTCGCGCCGGAAGTCAGGCGCCGCAGCCTGTTCGACGTCGTCGTCTACAGGGCCCGGCTGCAGGTGCGCGGGCAGTTCCGCCGTCCCGATCTCGGCGTGCTGTTGTCTCCGGCGCCGGATGAGGTGTTCTGGGAGCGGGCCGTTGTCAGCGTCGGGGTGTCGGACCCGCGCGGCCTGGTGCGCCAGATGACACTCGACTGGAACGGTCGCGAGGTGCCGTTCGTCCCCGGTGCGGAGGACGTCGCGCTCTACGACGCGGGTGTCCATGCGGCCGCGCCCGTCGGCGAGGCCGGCACGGTCGTGCTGCCGTTCGCCTTCACGCTGGAGTTGAATGGCACCGGTTCGTTGCAGGTGCTACCGTCGGGCAACGACACCCACGTCAGCTTGCGCTCGCCCTGGCCGCACCCCAGCTTCGGCGGCGCGGCGCTGCCGGAAACGCGGACGGTCGGGAGCGCCGGCTTCGAGGCCGTGTGGCGGGTCCCGTATTTCGGGCGAGGCTTCAGCCCGTCATGGGATGCCGTAGGCGGCAAGCGCGCGGAACTGCATGAGCGCGCAGCTGCTGCCGCATTCGGCGTCTCGCTCATCCGCCCGGTTGACATCTACCAACAGGCCGATCGGGCGGTCAAGTACGCGGTCCTGTTCATCGTGCTGACCCTCGTGCTCGCCTTCCTGTGGGAGATGACCGGCGTGGTCCTGGTGCATCCCATCCAGTATCTGTTCGTCGGCTTCGTGCTCTGCGTGTTCTACCTGCTGCTGCTGTCGCTGGCCGAGCACGTCGGCTTTGCCGCCGCCTACGCGCTTGCGGCGGGCGCCTCAATACTGCTACTGGCCTATTACTGGAGCTGGGTGCTCCATGCCGCCCGGCGCGGTGTCGCGATGGGGATGGCCACGGCGGTGATGTACGGTTACCTTTACCTGCTGCTCCGACTGGAGGACTACGCCCTGCTGGCCGGGTCCGTTGGCTTGTTCGCGATGCTGGCCGCAGTGATGATCGTGACCAGGCGCGTCAATTGGTACGAGCTGCGCCTGGGCGCGCCGCGGCAGATGTGAGGAGCGCGCGGCGAGCGCTGATCATGACCGGGGCCGTCAACGCACTCCTCTTCCCGTCCGTGCTCTGAGGCCGGCGTGCGCGTCGCTCGAGCAGGCCAACGAGATCCGGGTGGTGTTCTCGACGCCGATGGTCCCCTGGCCGTCGACCGGCCGGCTGTGCCCGCACTCAGAAGAGCCGCTGCTGCATCTTCCGACGTGCAGACTAGATCTACGAGCCGTCAATCAGCGGCGGGTGGCGCTTGCAGAGCTGCAGCGGCAGCCCCCAGGGATCGCGCAGCATCACCAGGCGCGAGCCGTCGGCCAGCGTCTGATCGTCCACCAGGGTTGCGCCGGCGCTGGCCAGCGCCGCCTTGGCGCCGTCGGGATCGTCGGTGGCAAAGGCGACGTGGAAGCGCAGCGGGTGCTGCGCCGCGTAGTCTGGGACCGGGTCGGCCGGATTGCTGTACAGCTCGATCACGCCCCGGCCGGCCGCATCGGCGATGAAGTGAGTGAAGGGCGCGGTCTCGAGGCGCCGGAGGACGCGCATCCCGAGGTGCTCCACATACCACGCCACCATGGCCACCGGGTCGGCGACGTTGCAGGCAAAGTGTTCGATCTTCAGCATCGATGTTCCAGCTCCAGCGGTGAGGTGCTCGCACCCTCGCGGCGTTACCGACACCGGTCGTCGCGCGCGAGAAGGCCCTCGCCGGTGTCAGAGGGTTCGCGCGTCGAACGGATGTCGAAGAGACAAGGATTGTAAGGGAATAGCAGGGCGCGGCGGTAAATCGCGCTGGGCCAGAAGGGGTGGGCGGTGGACGGCGGGGACGGCCGGTATACTGACCGCCTGATGGACCTGCTCGCTCTGCTCCCGCACCAGCCGCCGATGCGGCTGCTCCACGAGGTCGTGGATCTGCGCCCCGGCGAGTCGGCCGTGGCGCGGCGCGTCACCCACGAAAGCGACTTCTACTTCCAGGGGCATTTTCCCGGCGACCCGATCGTGCCGGCGGTCATCCTCGTCGAGATGCTGGCGCAGGCCGGCGGCCTGGCGGCCGGGGCGCCTCGCGGCGAAGATCCGCTGACCGCCGTCGCGCTGCGCGTCGCCGGCCTCGGCCCCTTCAAGTTTCCCGCCGCGGCGCGCGCCGGGGACCTCCTCGAAGTTCATGCCCGCGTCGTCGGGCAGATGGGCGGCCTCTACAAGATCGAAGGGGAAGTGACGGCGGCAGGCCGGGCCGTCGCGGCGGGCGCCGTCACCCTCGCCAGGGTCGGCCCGTGACGACGATGCGCGCCGTGCCGCGTCGTGACGGCCGCAGGACCGCCAGCGCGTGACCTGGGTCGCGCGGCGGCTGCGCCGCCTTTTCTACGACCTGCGAACCGAAGCGAGCGGCCGCGGCCGCGACGCCGCGGCGCTTGGCGTCGGCATCCTGATCGGCTGCACACCCTTCTACGGATTCCATCTGCTGCTCGTCTGGTCGGTTGGATGGCTGCTCGGCCTGAACCGCCTCAAGATGTACCTGGCGGCCAACATCTCGAATCCGCTGTTTTCTCCAGTCCTGATGCTGTCCGAACTGCAGGTCGGCGCCTGGGCCCGCCGCGACGACCTTCATGACCTGTCGCTTCAGGCGATCCGCAGCACCGATGTCTGGATCTATGCGGGGGATCTGCTCCTCGGAAGCCTGATCGTCGGCACGTGCCTGGGCCTGGCGATCGCCGCGGCGACCTACGCGACCTCCGGGCTGGGCCATGACGACCCGCTGGCGCGCCTCTGGGAACGGGCCAGCGATCCGTATCTGGATGCCGGCATCACGGCGTGGGAATTCGCCCGGGGCAAGCTGCGCGGCGATCCGCTGTATCGGGCGGTGGTGGCGGGCGGACTCCTGCCGGACGGCGGCACGCTTGTCGATGTCGGCTGCGGTCAGGGCCTGGCGCTGGCGGCGCTCATCCACTCGCAGCGCCTCCTGGATGAAGGCGGCTGGCCAGCCGGCCTGCCACCCCCGCCGCGCTTCGGACGCCTCGTCGGGATCGAGCTGCGGCCGCGCATCGCCCGGCTGGCCCGTCAGGCGCTCGGCCCCGCGGCCGACATCCTGTCGCAGGATGCCCGCGATGCCCTGCCCGCCGAGGCCGACGCGCTGTTGTGCTTCGATGTCCTGCACATGATGACGGCTGCGGATCAGGAGCGGCTGCTCGCCCGCGCCGCCTCTGCCCTCAGGCCCGGCGGCGCCATCCTCATTCGCGAGGCGGATCCGGCCGGGGGCTGGCGCTTCGCCGCCGTGCGGCTCGGCAATCGCCTGAAGGCGATCGCCGCCGGTCAATGGCGGCAGCAGTTCTGCTTCCGGACCGTCTCGGAATGGCGCGCCCTGCTCGCCCGGCATGGTTTCCACTGCGACGCGCGGCAGATGAGCGAGGGGACGCCCTTTGCCAATCTGCTCCTGCGCGCCGTGCGCTCAGCGGACGACGCGGCGCTGGGCATGCTGTCCGACCCAGACGACCGAGGCGGCCGCTTCCCCGGCGCGGTCGAACTCGCCGCCGAACCACAGCGCGCAGGAGAGCGGCGCGGCGCCACCGAGGTCGATTGGCGACCACGGTAACGAGCCATGGCGCGGTGGGCCGCAGTAGCGAAGGTCGGACCACAGCACCTGCCGCCCGTCGGCGCCGCGATCGATCACGATCGCGAACGTAATCCGGTGTGCGGCCCGGAAGTTCTGCACCGTCGTCAACTCGAGCGACCGGACGACCAGAGGATTGTCGAGCCCGCGTGCGATCGTGACGAGCGGCGTCACCTCGCCGGTGACCGCGTCAACGCGGCGTGACCGGACGATGTCAGCCGGGGCGTCGTAAATGACCCACCTGGTGAGCGATCCCCACGCGGCTTCGGCGCGCCTGACCGGTGCGGGATGGCTCGACGCGTCATCCCGCGCCAGCGCCCTGGCGTAGAGCAGCCCCTTCCCCGCCGCCAGCGCCGCCACGGCGAAGAGAATGGCGACGGCGATGCGCGCGTCGCGCCGCGACAGCATCAGGGCGGCAAGGCCCGCCACGAGCAGGCCGCCCAGCCATGGATCCGCCATGGCGAAAAGCGGCAACGCGATCACCGGCCCGAGCGGCCAGAAAAACCCGATGTCAGCCCCGGAGGTGACGTCCAGCAGCAGATGGCCGGCGGTGCCGGCGCCGGCCGCCAGCAGGAGACCGGGAAAGCGGCCGCGCGGCAGCCAGGCTTTGATGAGCGCCGCGACCAGCATCGCGGCGGCGAGCGCCCCAATCAGCGAGTGCGTGCCCCCCTGATGACGGCGCAGGTAGACATCCCAGCCGGCCGGCATGAACAGCGCGTCGACGTCCGGAGCCAGCGAGCCGATCACGCAGGCCGCAATCGCGCCGGCGCCGAGGCGGCGGCTGCCGTCGACCGCGACGAGCGTCCGGCCGAACGCCATGTGGGATACGGGATCCATGGCGGGCTCAGCCGAGACCGGCGTATTCGTCGCGCTGGGCGTCCCAGTAGCGGTAGAACTGATACCAGCACTCGGGGTGCGCCTTCACCTCCACGGCGAGCTGGTCGGCGATGTCCTGCGCCGCCGCCTGCACGGCCTCGGCGCGCGGCAGGTCGGCGCGCAGGATGACCGGCACGCCGGGCAGCGCGGCAAACCGGCCGGGGCCGATCCGCCGGATGAAGCACGGCACCAGCGGCGCGCCGGTCAGGCTGGCGAGCATCATCGGAGTCCGGAGAAACCACGCCTGACGGCCGAGAAAGGTGACCGCGACGCGGTCGCGCCCGTAGTGGCGATCGACGAGCAGCGCGACGAAGCGGTTCCCGGCGAGCGCGCGGCGGATTTGCAGCGGCGTGTCGAGCGACTGCCGCACCTCGACGGTCTCGACGCCGAGCAGGTCCCGAATCTGCTGCCGGATCCGGTTGACCTCCGGACTGGCCTCCTGCATCGCGACCACCGTCAGCGGGAGGCGCAGGAAGCGGGTCATCATCACCGCGCCGGCTTCCCAGTTGCCATGATGCCCGGTCACCAGAATGATGCCCCGCCCTTCGCCGTGGAGCGCCTGCAGCGCGGCGAGGCGATCGGGCGCAATCTCGAACATGCCCGCGACGCTGGCCCCGGGCGCCGCCGCCTTGAGAAAGTCGACGGCGTCCCGTGTGTAGCTGACGTAGACGTCCAGCGCACGCCGCCGCAGCTTCGACTCCGACTCGCCGGGAAACACCGCCCGGAGATTGTCGGCGAGCGCGGCGGTGCTGGCCGACGCCAGCCGCCACGCCAGCCACGCGCCGATGTAGCCGAGCAGGTAGCACAGCCGCCTCGGCAGGATCCTCACGCCGTGGTACGTCGCGCGGAAGATGCCGCCGCTGTTCAGGCCATGCAGCGTCCAGCGCCGCGGCACGGGCGCGGTCCGCTCGAAGTCGGTCGTCAGAGTCGCTCCAGATAGCGGTAGTAGACCGCCAGAAAACAGGTCCTGGTCGTATCCCGCACCGGCCGCAGCTTGCTGCGCTGGCCGGCGTAGACCGCGGTGATCGGCACGCCCGCCACCCGCCCACCGAGGCGCTTCAGCTTCACGAGCATTTCGGTCTCGATCTCGTAGCCGCGCGCTCCGAGCCGCATCCGGCGCAAGGCGTCGGCGCGGAAAATCCGGAACCCGCACTGGGTATCCCGGATCGGGACGCCGACGAATTTCGATAGCGCCAGGCTCCCCAGCCGATTGGCGTGATACCGCGCCGCCGGCATCGCCTGGCGGTCGAACCGCCGCTCGCCCAGCACGACGTCCGCCCCGGTCCGCATCGGCCGCCGCAATCAGCAGCGGCGCCTCCTCCGGGAGGTGCTGCAGGTCGCCGTCCATAAGCAGGACGTGCGTGCAGTCGGTGCGCAGAACGTGACTGAGCCCGGCGCGCACCGCCGCTCCCTTGCCCCGCGGGCCGGGGTTGACGATCACCTCGGCGCCGGCCGCGCCGGCCGCAGCGGCAGTGCCGTCGCTCGACCCGTCGTCGACCACGCAGACGGCGGCGGCATGAGGCAGCACCCCGCTCACCACCTTCGCAATCGCGCCCGCTTCATCGAAGGCCGGAATCAGGACCTGCACGCGCATGCTCACTGACGCCCGTCCTTGCCGGATTCACCGCCGGCCCGCCGCGGCGGCAGCAGCGCCGGCAGGAGCAGCACCGAGGCCGCCACCAGCGTCACGACGCTGACGACGGAGACGAGGCCAATCGAGCGCAGCGGCGGATAGCTCGAGCCGACGAGCGTGCCGTAGCCGGCAAGCGTAATCAAGCCGGCGACGACAATCACCGGCGCCAGTTGCGCCACCGCCACTTCGGCATCGCCATGATCGCGATAACGGTGCACGACGTGAATGCCGTAGTCGATGCCGATGCCGACGAACGTCACCACCGCGAACAACGCGAACAGATCCAGCGGCACCCGCGCCAGCGCCAGCAGCCCGGCCGCCCAGATCAGGCCGGCGACGGTCGGGACGATCGCCAGCAGCGACAGCCGCCACGCCCGGAAGGTGAAGACAATCATCAGCACGACGACGGCGGAGCCGATGAGGAGGCCGCGCCGGAACTGGGGGACAAAGCGCGCCGCCAGCTCGCGGTTGACGAGCGCCAGCCCGGTCAGCCGGCCGCCGCCCCGGCCTTCCCCCGTGTTCCGCTCGAGAGCCGCCGCTTCGGCGGCGTTCGCCGGAAACGCATAGCTTGCCAGCGTCCACCCCTCCGGCCCGTGGGCGACGAACCGTCCGATCAGATCGCCAAGGCCGTGCGCCCGATAGCCGTCGAACGTCAGCCGGTGCGTCGGATCGAGCAGCGCCGGCAGCCGCTGCAGGAACGGGTCCAGGGTCCCGGCCCGGAAGCCCGCGTCGGCGGCGGCCCGAATCATGCCGGCGCGCGCCGCGTCGGCCGGCGGCGCCTGACTCCGGACCAGGCTCGCGGAGCGTTTCTGGGCCGCGTTCGACGGCAGCAGCGCGGTGGCGGCGTCGAGCGTCAGCCCGGGCGCGGCGGCGCGGAGGCGCGCCACCGCCGCCTCGTTCTCCTCGAGCAGCGGCTCGAGCTCGGGCCCCTGCTCGAGCCACACATACACATCGCTCGGCAGCCCGAACATCTTCCGGACGGACTCTTCGTAGAGCGCACCCGGCGTCGTCGACCGCATCCGCTCGAGCGACGTATCGACGCGCAGCCGGGACGACGCGGCGCCGAGGACGAGCGTCAGCACCACCGACACGGCAATGAGCCGCAGCCGATGTTTCGCCGTCCAGGCGGCGAACGACGGCCACGTCAGCGCGGTGATCGTGCCGCGCGGACGCTGCTTCGGCAGGAGCGCCGGGACGAGCACCAGCGTCAGCACGCCGCACGCGACCATGCTGTGGCCGATGATCAGTCCAAGCTGCTGCAGACTGGGGAAATCGACGAAGACCAGGCCGTAGAACGTCGCCGCCGTCGTCAGCATGCCGAGAAACATGCTGGCCGACGGTCCGCCGAGGGTCGCGACGGACTCGCTCGCCGAGAGTCCGTCCGCCAGCGACAGCCGGTGGGCGACGTAAATCAGCACCACCCCGTCGATCCCGAGGCCGAACAGCATCGCCGCGGCGCCGGTGGCCGCCGCCGACAGCGTCGCCCCGCCGAGGCCCATCAGACCGAGTGTCACGATCAGTGACGCCGTCGAGGGCAGGGCGCCGCAGACGAGCAGCCACACGCTCCGGAAGACGAGAAAGAGCAGCGGCAGGATCAGCGCCAGCGACCCGACGCTGTTGAGGATGCTCTCGCGCTTGACGACCGCTTCGGTCTCGAGCGCGATGCGATGGCCGCCGGCGAAGTCGACGATGAGTGGCGGACGCCCCTCGTCTTCCTCGACGGCGGCGCGCCGCTCGGCGTCGGCAAGGCCATCCAGACGCTGCATCAAGAGATGCGAGAACCTGGTGTCGAAAGGCGGCTGGCGGGGCTTGGCGATGACGAGGCGGCGCCGGCCGTCGGCGCTGACGTAGCCCCCTTCGGTGATGCCAACGCTGATCCCGGCGCGCTGGCCGCCGAGCTGCTCACGCAGCAGACCGAGCAGCCCGAGCGGGTCCTGCTGGACCATGGCGGCGACCGCCGGCGACGGTACGGTCAGCAACCCCCGCGTCGATTCGAGCGCGGCGGCCATGCCCCCCGGCTGCAGGCGCTGCACCGCGGTCTCGAGTGCCGCGCCCTGGAGCAACAGCAGCTGATGATCCGCCAGCCACCCCCAGTCCCGATCCGGGCCGGCGGTGCCGGTATCGACCCACTCGATTTCGGGAGCGGCGCGCAGCTGGCCGATCCAGCGGTCGATGTCGTCCGCATAGTCGGCCACGGCGCGGCCGTCCGGAGCGGTGAAGACGACAAACAGCTGATCGAGCGAGCCAAACCGTTGCAGGAAGGTGCGGAATGCCGGGATCGCCTCGCCGTTGCGCGGCAGCAGGCTCAGGACGTCCGCGTCGAAGGCCAGCCGGCGCAGCCCGAAGCCGGAGAGCAGCATGACGAGCAGCGTTCCGGCGATCACGACGCCGCGGCGGCGGTACGCCCACGAGACGACGGACTGGATCGGTGAGAGCACGGGATTCCTGGAGGCGCTCGGCGAGCGGGACGGCAGTATAACATTCCGCCCTGGCGCCGCTTCGCCGGCCGAGCCGGCGGTCTACTTCGAGACGGCGGGATCGGCCGCGAACACTTTCGGATCGATCGGGCCGTTCACCACGACGTTCTCGAACACCATCAGCTTCGTATCGGCGTTGGGAAACGTCATGCGCATCGCCGACAGCAGCATCGACGTCCGGTCGATCCACAGCTCGAGCCGGACCAGCCCCTGTTGAATCTGCTTGCGGCTCGGCACCATCGTGATCCGCCAGGTGCCGGCGCGGTCGTCCGCCTCCGCCGCCGTGATGGTGAAGTTCCGCCGCAGCTCGTCGGGCGACTTGTCGAGGAAGTATTTCTCGATGCGCCGCTGGGCGGCGGCGATGTCGCTCTGCTGGTGCACGCCGCGCGACGGCCAGGCGATCGTCAGCTGGTCGTGGTCGATCAACACGGTCCGCGGCTCGGGGTCGGTGTAGCGCAGCACGATCCGCGACGGCCGCTCGACCACCAGGGTGCCTCTGGCGACGAGCGGCCGCGACAGCAGCGACGACGTCGTCGTCTCCGTGAAGCGGGCGGTGACCGTCTTGAGGGATGTTTCGACGCCGCGGCCGCGGGCGTAGATTTCGTCGAAGAGATCGGGCGCCGACGGCGGGGCGGCGTGCATCAGCAGGCTCGCGGAGCCAACCACAACCGCGCAGACGGCGGCACCGAGCAGCGTCATTCGCCCTCGAGATTCGGCGCGCGCGGCACTGCTCCGGCGGCATGGGGACATCATCGAGGCATGATAACTTACGCTCCGTGCCCACCGGGATCGTCGTCACAGGCCTTGGCATCGTCTCTCCGTTCGGTACCTCCCGGGACGCGTTCCGCGATGGGCTCCTTG
Organism: uncultured Acidobacteriota bacterium; assembly: GCA_963750475.1. GTDB lineage: Bacteria > Acidobacteriota > Vicinamibacteria > Vicinamibacterales > 2-12-FULL-66-21 > JALZOC01. The sequence continues at coordinate 982,201 of CAVVQQ010000002.1, read as the reverse complement.
CCGGCCGCCACGGCATCGTGCCGCTGACCGCGTTCGACACCAGCGACTGCCGCGCGCACTGCGCCGCGCTCGTCGCCGATTTCGACCCGTCGCAGTGGATTGCGCCGATGAAGCAGCGCCGGATGGACGCCGCGGGGCAGTACGCCGTCGCACTCGCCCGGCAGGCCCTGGACGAGGCCGGCGTGCCGTATGGGGAGACGCCGGACGACGGCGTCGGCATCGTGCTCGGGACGTACACCGCCGGAGGTCAGCCGACCGAAGAATTCCTGCGCGGGTTGTTCGCCCTCGGACCGACCGGCGCACCGGCGCTGATCTTCAACGCGACCGTCGCCAACATCGCCGCCAGCCTGGCCGGGCTGGAGATGAAGCTCCGCGGACCGAACGCGACCATCAGCCAGAAGGAAGCGTCGGGCCTCGCCGCTATCGGCCATGCGGCCGACATCCTGCGCCACGGCCGGGCCCGGGCGCTGGTTGCCGGCGGCGTGGACGCCGTTTATCAAATCTTCTACCGCGTCCACGACCGCTTCGGCGCGCTGGCGCATGCCAATGGCAGCGCGGAAGGCAGCCGCCCCTTCGACATGCGGCGGAACGGCCTCGTCCTCGGGGAAGGGGGATTCGTCCTGACGCTGGAGCACGAGGCTGGCGCGCGCGCCCGGGGGGCCCGGATCCACGGCCATCTGCTGGCCGTCGCCGCCGGCGGCACGTCGGTGGGGCTGTATCAGTGGCCTGACCGGCCTGAGCCACTGGCGCGCATCATGGGCGAGGCGCTGGCGCGGGCCGGTGTCGGGCGGGACGACGTCGACGTCGTCTATGCCGCGGCGAACTCGACAGGGCTCGACGGCGTCGAAGCGGCGGCGCTGCAGACGATGTTCGGCGGCGGCCGCGCCGTCGTCACCTCGATCAAAGGCGCGCTGGGGGAGTCCGGGGCGGCCGGGGCGGCCGCGTGCGTCGCGGCGCTGGTCTGCGGCGGGAGCGGCGCCGTCCCGCCGATTGCGGGACTCGAGCGGGTCGATCCGGCGTGCGAGGGACTGCGGATGGCGCGCCGCGCCGAGCCGGCGCCCGGCCCGATCGTGCTCGTCAACAGCGTCGCGTCTGGCGGCACCCTGATCAGCGCCGTGCTCCGCGTCGGCGACTGACCCGCCGGGGCTTAGTGCTACGATACCGGGTGCCCCGGACACCAGCCGGCACCAGCCCTTCTTGCCCGTGACCTCGGATCTCGATCTCTCAGGCCGTCTCGCCGTCGTCACCGGCGGATCGCGCGGCATCGGCCGCGGAATCGCTGAGCTGCTGGCGGAGCGCGGCGCCACCGTCGCGATAACATTCCTGTCGGGCGAAGCCGCGGCGCGCGAGGTGGAGCAGGCGGCCAGCCAGCGCGGGCAGCGCATCCAGGCCGGCCGGTGCGACGTCGCGGACGAACGGTCCGTGCGCGAATTCTTCGCCTGGGTGGCGCGGGAGGTCGGGCCCGTGGACGTGCTCGTGAACAACGCCGGCATCGCCCGCGACGCGCACATCGTGATGATGGACACGCCGCGCTGGGACCAGGTTCTCAGCACCAACCTCGACGGGGCGTATCACTGCGTCCGCGCCGTGACCCGCGGGATGCTGCTGCGCCGCTGGGGGCGGATCGTGAACATCACCTCACCGAGCGCGGTGATGCCGCTGCCCGGGCAGGCGAATTACGCGGCGGCGAAGGCCGGCCTGGTCGGTCTGACGCGCGCGCTGTCGCGCGAACTGGCCACTCACGGCGTGCTCGTCAATGCCGTGTCGCCAGGCATGATCGATACGGACATGCTCGAGGCGATGCCGGCCGCGGCGCGCGACAAGGCGCTGGCAGCGGTTCCCCTGGCCCGCGTCGGCACGACGGCCGAGGTCGCCCAGATGGTCGCGTTCCTGGCCTCGGATGCCGCCTCGTATGTGACCGGACAGGTCATCGCCGTGGACGGCGGCCTGACGTAGCACGGGAACGCGGCGACGACCGATGAACAGAAAATACGGTGGATGACGATTGCATGAGTGACGCACTCCATACGGAAATCAAGCAGGCGATGGTACGCAGCCTGCGGCTGCCGATGTCTCCGGACGAGATCGGCGATGCGACGCCCTTGTTCGGCGAAGGCCTCGGGCTGGATTCGATCGACGTCCTCGAGCTGGTGCTCGAGCTCGAGCGGACGTTCGGCGTGACGATCGCCGACCAGGACACCGGCACCAGGGTGCTGCGTTCGGTGGACACGATCGCGTCGTTCATCGAAGCCAGCCGCAGCGGCAAACCCTCCTGATCGAAGCCGCCGGCCGGTGCTGAACGCCCTGACCGTCGACGTCGAGGAGTGGTTTCACATCTGCGGCATTCCCGCCCTGCGGCCGGAAACCTGGCCGGGCCTTCCGAGCCGTGTCGAGGCGACAACGACGCTGCTCCTCGACGAGCTGGACGCGGCGGGCATTACGGCAACGTTCTTCGTCCTCGGCTGGATTGCCGAGACCCACCCGGCTCTGGTCGCGGCGATCCGCGCCGCCGGCCACGAGATTGGCTCGCACGGCTTCTGGCATCGGCGGGTCTACGAGCTCGACCGCTCGGCGTTTGCCGACGACCTGCGAGCGAGCGTGCAGGCGTTGGAAACCGCCGGGGCGGGTCCGATTGCCGCCTACCGGGCGCCCGAGTGGTCCATCAACCGGCGCAGCCAATGGGCGCTCGACGTCCTGGTCGAGCTGGGCTTCACGACCGACGCGAGCATGGCGCCGCTGCGGATCGTCGGCGACGTCTCGTTCCCCAGGGGCCCGCACGTCCGGACGACCGCGCTCGGGCCGATCCTCGAGGTGCCGCCGCTCGTCGCCGACCGCTTCGGCCAGGTGATGCCGATGGGGTGGGGCTGGGGGCTGCGGATGAGCGCGCCGGCCCGCGTCCTGAGAGAGATCGAGCGGGCCAACCGGATGGGCCGCACCGCCGTGCTGACCATACACCCGTGGGAGCTCGACCCCGATCCACCCCGCGTGTCGCTGCCGCCGGGATTGCGCTTCGCGCACTACTTCCGCCTCGCCGGCTTCCGGCAGCGGCTGCGTGCCGTACTGCGTGGCGGCACGTTCGGACCGCTGCTCGCCGCGGCGCGCCCGGGACCGGCGTGATGCTGTTGCTGCCCTCCGCCCTGCTCTGCCTCAGCAGCCTGCTTTTCGCCGCGGATCCAGCCATGCCCCGCGTCGCGCTCGAGGACCCTGTCGATGCGGCGGTGCTGACCCGCATCACCGCATCACCGGGGCGCCCGGCCATGCCGCTCGCCGTCCGGGTGCCTCTCGATCTTGACCGCCCCGAGGCGGCGCCACCGTCGGAGGTCGATGCGCGCATCGCCGCGTACGAGGCGCTCGGCGTCCGCATCTGGCCGGTGATCACCCTGCCCGCCGATCAGGCCGGAGTCGCGCGCTGGCGGCGGCTCCTTCAGGAGTGGCTCGCCAGACACCAGGGGCACCTGGCGGTGCTCGAGCTGCGGATCGACGACCAGCCGCTGCCGTTCGCCAGGTTCGTCATTCAGACCGCGGCCACCGACCTGCGCGCCAGCGGCGCCGCCGACCGGCTCGCGCTGGGCGGCCCCGGCATCACCGCGCCGGGCCGGCTGCCGCAGCTCATCGACGCCAGCATCGCCCCGTACGTGGATCTGATCGCCGTGCCGTCTCGCGCCGCAGCCGATAGCGCGCTGGCATCGCTGCAACAGACGGCGCCGGCCGTCAGGGCCGCACTCATCGACCAGCAGCTGCCCGCGGACCCCGAAGCGGCGCGGGCGGCATTGATCGACCTGCACGTCGCCAGCCTGGCGTCGGGCGTCGTCGCCGTCTCGGCCGGCGGCGAGCCGCGCGCGCTCGAGGCCGCGGTGGGCGCGCTCGCTCCATTGGCCCCGCTCCTCGGCGGCCGGGTCGATGCGATCGATCAGCGCGTTTCATCGCTGCGGCTGAGCGCGCAGGGGCAGGACCTCGCGGATCAGGTCCGCCACCGGCTGCTGTTCGAGAACGGGACGTTCGGGATGTATCTGTTCTACGACGCCGACGCGAGCGACACGCCGCTCGACGTTACGCTCAACGTGCCGATCGAAGGGGCGCCGATAGTCGTCGACCTCGATCGCGGTACCACCGCGCCGGCCGGCGGCTACCGCCGCGACGGGCAGACGGTGCACGTCCTGGCGCCGCGAACGGGCCGCCCAATGCTGATCGACTTCAACGCCGAAGCCACCGAGGTCTTCGCCGAGCGCAGCGAGGTCGCCGCGGATCGACTGCTCTCGGTCGATGAAATCATCGCCCGCCATCAGCTCCAGCAGCGCCGCCCAGGACCGCCTCCTGCGCACTACGTCGCCAGCATGCGCGGATGGAGCAGCACTTCCGGCCGACCGTCGCCGACCCCGGCTACGACGTCGTCACCGAGAACCGCTACTTCGTCGGACCGGCGACGGCGTCGAGTGGGAGGAGCTGCTCGTTCTCGGTCAACGGCTCGAACTGGGGCGCCAACCGGCCGCCGTTTCCGCTGCTGCAGGCCGAGAAAGTGCTGTCGCTGCCGCTGCAGCTGCGGTTCGGCGACGACTACCGCTACCGCCTGGCCAGGGCGTCGATCGGGTCGACGGCTTCGACTGCTACGTGGTGCGGTTCGAGCCGGTCGAGAGGCCGTCAGTCGCTCTATCGCGGGACGGTCTGGATCGATCGCCGGACGTTCGCGCGCGTCAAGGTGCAGGCGGTCCAGACCGATCTCTCGGCGCCGGTCGTCTCCAACGAGGAGATGCAGCGCTACGCGACCGGTCGGACGCTCGGTCGGCAACCGTCCGGTGTTCCTGTTCACCGGGCCTGACCGCCCGGCAGATCATGCTGATCGCCGGGCGCAACCTGCTGGTCGAGAAGAGCGTGGCGTTCAGCGACTTCCGCGTCAACGGCGCCGACTTCGACCGCCGCGGGCAGGCGGCGCGCGGCAGCGACCGGATCATGTACCGCGAGACCGACCGCGGGCCTGCGCTACTACGTCAAGGAGGGCGCCGACCCGCGTCGTCAGCGACCGGGCGACGACGAGCGCGCAAGGCGATGGCGATGGGCGTCACGCTCGATCCGTCGTACGCGTTCCCGCTGCCGATCTTCGGCATCAACTACCTGGATTTTGCGCTTCGGCGGCCGCCGGACTCGCAGCTCGCCATGCTGTTCGCCGGCGTGCTCGCCGCCGGCAACATCCAGCGGCCGAAGCTCGGCCGCACGCCGTTCGACGCCAGCGTCGACTTCTTCGCGCATCGCCGTGCCGTCGAGCGACCGGGTCTACGACGCCGGCGGCGAGCGCCCGCAGCGAGCGGCTGCTCACCTGGCCGCTGACCACCGGGCTGAACCTCGGCTGGCAGTACACGCCGTTCCAGAAGGCTGACCCTGCAGTATCAGTTCCGCTTCGACGGCTATCACAGCGCGACACGACGACGTCGAGACGCTATCCAGGTGCCGAGCAGCACGGTCACCAACGGCATCGGCGGCGCCTGGGAATACCGCCGCGGCGGCTACAGCGTCGTCGCCAACGGCGCGCTGGTTCGCGCGCGCCGGCTGGCAGCCGTGGGGCCTGGCCGACCCGGCGGCGCCGGGCGGCGGTCTCGAGGCGCCGGAGCCGACCTATCTCAGCTACAGCGCGAGCCTGTCGCGCGACGTCTACTTCAGCCTGTTCCAGAAGATTCATCTCAACGGCGCCTGGTTCGGCGGCCAGCGATCTCGATCGCTTCGCCAATACCAGTTCGGGATGTTCGACGACACCCGCATCCACGGCGTCCCGGCGTCGGGCGTGCGCTTCGACGAGCTGGCGATGATCGCGCGGCTCCTATTCCTTCAACATCTTCGAGCAGTACCGGCTCGACCTGTTCCTCGAGCGGGCGTGGGGGCGGGATCGCGACGCCGACAAGGCCTGGCAGCCGCTGACCGGCATCGGCATCGCGCTCAACTTCCGGGCTCCGTCAGGACCATCCTGCGCGCCGACGTCGGCAAGAGCTTCCTGCCGTCGCGCTATCGTGGCATCGGCTCGACGATCGCTGCAGATCATGTTTCTCAAGCCGCTTGGAGGACCATGACCCCGCCGCGTAGCGCCGCCCCGTCGCCTGAACCGTCCGAACCCGGGACCGCCCGGCCCGGGCACCTGGCGATCGGCCGCGCCGACCTGCACGTCCACTCCCGCCACTCGAGCGCGAGCGGCAGCCTGCCGTTCCTCCGCAGCCGCGACTGCTATTCCTCGCCGCTCGATGTCTACCGCGTCGCCAAACGGCGCGGCATGGACCTCGTCACCATCACCGATCACGACTCGATCGACGGCTGGCGCGAGCTGATGGACCTGCGGCCCGACACCACCGACATCATCCCCGGCGAAGAAGTGTCGTGTCGTCTGCCCGACGGCAACATTCGAGGTGCATCTCGGCGTCTACGGCATGACCGAGCGGCTGCACGCCGAGCTCCAGCCGCTGCGGTCCGACGTCTTCGACGTCATCGCGTGCCTGCGCGAGGCCGGAACGTTCTTCGCCCTGAATCACTCCTGCACTTCTACCGCGGCCAGGTCCCGCTCGCCCACTACCTGCGGCTGCTCGCGGTGGTGCCGGCGCTCGAGGCCCGCAACGGCACGATGCTCGACGTCCACAACCGGCTGTCCGAGCGGCTGTGCCGCGACGGCCGCGACGGCGCGCCGCCGCTGGCCGCCGTCGCCGGCAGCGACGCGCACACGCTCCGCCGCGTCGGCCGGACCTGGACCGAGGCGCCGGGCCTCACCGCCGCGGACTTTCTCGCCTCGCTGACCGCCGGCCTCGGCAGACCAGGCGGGGATCATGGCGGCGAGTTCGCGGTCATCGGTGATACCTACGGCGTCGTCGGCCGCTACATGGCGAGCGTCTGACGGCTTCGGCCCGCACGACCACACCGGCTGGCACCGCGCCGTCTGTGCGCTCCTGATTGCCGGGCTGGTACCCGCCCAGTTCATGCCGGTCGTGGTCGCCGTGGTCGGCAAGTCGCGAGAGCGCCGGGCCGTCGCCGCCGCGCTCGAGATGCTCGCCGCCTCGCCGCGGATCGCCGCAGCCTGGCCCGCGGCCGTGGAGCCCCGGCCATGAGCCGCCGCAGAGTCGCGATCACCGGGATCGGCATGGTCACTGCGCTCGGCGTGACGCGCGAGGAGAACTGGGAAGACCTCGTCGACGGCACCTGCGGCATGCGCGAGGTCACCGTCTTTCCGACCGACGGCTTCCGCAGCCGGATCGCCGCCGAGGTACCGTACCGATCGCTTCAAGACGCAGCTCACGCCGCTGCAGCGCCGCCGCTGGTCGCGGAGCGATCAGTTCGGGCTGGTCGCCGCGATGGAGGCGGTCGACGACAGCGGCCTGATCGACGAACGGCTTCGACCCGGCCAGGATCGGCGTCCTGCTCGGCGCCGGCACGGCCGACCTGATGCGCAACGAACGCTACCTCGAAACGATGGTGTCGCAGGGCATCGCGCATGCGCGGCCGTCGGACGTCTGGAACCACTTCCCCAGCACCCCGGTCGACGTCATCGCGTCGCACTTCGGCTTCGAAGGGCTCCGCTCCTGCATCGTCGCCGCCTGTGCGTCGAGCACGATGGCGATCGGCAGCGCCGCGGACGCGGTCCGCGACGGCCGCCTCGACGCCGCGATTGCCGGCGGGACCGACGCGCTGTCGCGGCTGACGTTCAGCGGCTTCAACGCCATCAGGCTCATGGATCCCGAGGCGTGCCGCCCGTTCGATCGCGCCCGCGCCGGCATGAACATCGGCGAAGGGGCGGCGATGCTCGTCCTCGAGGAATTCGAGCACGCCCGGCGCCGCGGCGCGACTATCTATGCGGAAGTGGCCGGCCACAGCCTGACCTGCGAGGCCTTCCATCCGACTGCGCCCGAGCCCGACGGCCGCGCCATCGGCGATGCGATCCGCCGGGCGCTGGACGATGGGGGCGTCGAGGCCGCGGAGGTCGATCACGTCAACGCGCACGGCACGGCGACGCCGCAGAACGACCGCGCCGAGGCGCGCGGCATTCCGCCTCGTCTTCGGCGAGCGCGCCGCGCGGCTGCCGGTCACCTCGGTGAAGTCGATGATCGGCCACTGCCTGGGCGCCGCCGGCGGCATCGAGACCGCCATTACCGCGCTGACCATTGCGCGCGGCGTCATCCCGCCGACTCTGCGCCATGCGGAGACCGATCCGGAGTGCCAGGTAGATGTCGTCGCCAACGACGCGCGGGAGACGCCGGTGCGGTGCGCGGTGTCTACCTCGCTGGCGTTCGGGGGGAACGACTCGGTGCTGGTGTTGCGGGCCGTCTAGGGCCGCGGGCAACGCCGCTGAGCCACTGATCGCGCCGGCCGCCAAAGGGACCCGCGGCGCCCTCGGATTGCAGGGCGGCGACATCGCCGGTGCCGGCAACCGGTCTCGTGTCGAGGACGGAGGTCATTCACGGATTTTACGGACAACCACGGATTACACGGAGGAGCCGGCTCGCGCTCGCCGGGGTGCCGGTTCGCGCCGCCTCGCTGCGAATCTTGCCGGCTTCGATTTGGCGCCACACTGCGGATCCAGGACTCGCTCTGTGGGACGCGGCGGCGAAGGGATCAGCATTTCCTTCCTCCTTGACCGTCTAGGAGAGTATGCTGGGGTTCTCTCAGACGTACTAGGGGACGACAGCCGATGGCCAAACCGGTCGACGTGCTTCAGGGCACGCTGGACATGCTCATCCTCAAGGCGGTGTCGCTCGGCGCGCTGCACGGCTACGGCGTCCTGCTGCGCATCCAGCAGATTTCGAAGGACCGGTTGGAGATCCAGCAGGGGTCGCTGTATCCCGCCTTGTACCGGCTGGAGCACCAGGGACTGGTGCAGAGCGAGTGGGGGGAATCCGACAACCGGCGGAAGGCGAAGTACTACTCGCTCACCGCGGCCGGACGACGGCGGCTCCAGGAACAGGCGCGCAGCTGGAATCGCATGGCCGACATCATCGACGGCGTGCTCAAGACGGCTGCGGAGGAGCTGTGAGGATTCTCGCGCGCCTTCGTTCGTGGCTGTACGCCAGCGCTCACCGCGCGGATCTCGATCGAACGATCGGCGACGAGCTCCAGTTCCATCTCGACCGCTACGCGGAGGATCTCGTGCGGGCCGGGGTGCCGCCGCCGGAGGCGCGCCGCCGCGCCCGCGCCGAGTTCGGCAGTGTCAGCGCCCGGTCTGAGGAATGCCGCGAGGCGCTCGGCCTGCGCCTGTTCGACGAGCTTCGCGCCGACCTCCGCTATGCACTGCGGCTGCTGCGCCGCTCGCCGGCCTTCACCGTCGTCGCCGTCCTCTCGCTGGGACTCGGCATCGGCGCGAACACCGCCATCTTCAGCCTGGTCGACACGGTACTTCTGAGATCCCTGCGAGTCACGCACCCGGAGAAGCTCTTCTTCGTCGACAACTCCGGCGGCAAGTCCGGGGGCGGCAGCGGCCCGCCGTACCCGTGCTACGAAATTCTCCACGATCACAACCGTTACTTGTCCGGCATCGCCGGCTTCAATACCCGCCGGTTCAAAGTGACGATCGACGGCGTGCAGGAGCAACTGAGGGGGCAATTCGCCTCCGGCAGTTACTTCGACGTTCTCGGCGTTGACGCGGCCTACGGGCGGGTGTTGACGCCGGCCGACGATCGGAACACCGGCGGCGGCGACGGCAATGTCGCGGTCATCAGCCATGCCCTGTGGGCACGTCGCTTCGGAACCAGTCCGTCGGTGCTGGGGAAGACGATTCAAGTCGGCACGAAGTGGCGTCACCATCGTCGGCGTCACGCCGCCGGGGTTCATCGGACTGCAGGTGGGATTTCCCGTCGATGTGACCATTCCGATTACGCTGTCCGACAGCGGCGTTCACTCGAAACAATCGTGGTGGTTGAGCGTCGTCGGACGGCTCCAGGACGGCGCGACGGTCGAGCAGGCGCGCGCCGACCTCGACGCGATGTTCCAGGCGTACATGACCGACAACGGCCTGAGCGCCGGAACCCGGGAGTACTTCAACCGCATCGTGCTCGTGCCGGCCGACCGGGGACTGAACAATGTCCGCCGGCAGCTGGCGCAGCCGCTGCTGGTGATCATGGCGATCGTCGCCATCGTGCTCCTGATCGGGTGCGCAAACGTCGCCAACCTGCTGCTGGCGCGTGGGAGCGCCAGGCGAAGCGAATTCGCGGTGCGGCTGGCGATCGGGGCTGGCAGAGGCCGGCTGATCCGGCAGCTGCTCACGGAGGGAGCGCTGCTGGTCGCGCTCGGAACCGCTGCCGGGATTGTCTTCGCCCGGTGGGGCGTCGCGTTCCTCGTCGGCGTGTTTGCGGCCGGCCGCGGCGGCCTGGTGCTGGAGCCGCGCTTCGACCTGCGGGTACTGGCGTTCACGGGCGCCGTCGCGGTCGTGACGGGTCTCCTGTTCAGCGTCCTGCCGGCGCTGCACACGACCCGCGTCGACGCGGCCAAGCCGGCGGACAGCAGCCGGATGTCGACAACAGGCGCAGGCCTGCGCGCCGGCCAGGCCCTGGTCGTCACCCAGGTCACGCTGACGCTGGTGCTCCTGAGCGGCGCGGGGCTGTTCCTGCGCACCCTGCACAACCTCACCACGCTCGAAAGCGGCTTCGACAGCGAAGGAGTGCTGACGATGCAGGTGGACGCGGTTCTGCCGACGATGAAACCGGCAGCGCGAAACTCGCCGGCCGTCCGCGCCGAATACGCGCGGGTCGGCAGAATGTGGGAGGATCTCGTCGCTCGCGCGGCCTCGCTGCCCGGCGTCAGGTCGGCGGGGGCGGCGACGCTCAGCCCGATGACGCTGCGCGATCGGGGGGTGAGCATCGCGGTGCCCGGCGCACCTCCCCGCGCCGAAGGCGATCGAGGCATTCATCTGAACCAGGTCACGTCCGGAGCGTTCGATGCCCTTGGCGTCCGGCTTCTGCGCGGACGGCTCTTCGGCCCGGCCGATCGGTCGGGATCGCTCAGGGTGGCGATCCTCAACGAGGCCGCCGCGCGCGCGTATTTCTCGGCGACCGACCCGATCGGGCGAAAGGTCAGCTTCCCCGGCCAGGACGTCGAGGACGAGTACGAGATTGTCGGCATCGTCCGCGACGCCCGCTACGAGGATCTGCGGAAGACGCCCGAAAGGATGGCGTATCTGCCGCTCGAGCAGTCCGTCGATCGGATCGCCGGGGTCATCCTCGCCATCCGCGGCGCGGCCGATCCCGCAAGCTTCGTCCCGGCGCTGCGCCAGGAGGTCCGGCTGACGATCCCCGAGGGCTTCGTCACCAACGTCGCCACGCTCGCCCGGCAGGTGGACGCGTCGCTGGTTCAGGAGCGGCTGGTTTCGATGCTGGCCAGTTTCTTCGGCGGCCTGGCGCTGGTGCTCGCCTCCATTGGCCTGTACGGCATGCTGACCTACTCGGTCGTGAGGCGGACGCGCGAGATCGGCATCCGCCTCGCGATCGGCGCCCAACGCCGCTCGGTGATCTGGCTCGTGTTGCGGGAGACGCTGGTACTGGTTGCGGTTGGCGCGGCGCTGGGGGTGCCGGCCGTGCTGGTGGTGAGCCGGTATATCGAGAGCCAGCTGTTTGGCGTATCACCGGGAGATCCGTGGGCGATCGCCGGCGCCATCGGGGTGCTGCTGCTCGTGGCCGCCGCAGCCGGCTACCAGCCCGCCCGGCGCGCGAGTCGCGTCGATCCGATGATCGCCCTGCGGTACCAGTAGGCGCCTCGCCGCAGGGCCTCGTGTAGTCGCCGCTGCTCACGGCCGACTCGCTGCTCGTCCGGTCAGAACGGGCGGCGACGAAATCTCAGTCGATGAGGATCGCCACGGGTTTGCCGACATGGCTGGCCGTGGCTGGCCGCGTCTTTTGAGCGCCTCTCGTCTCGAACCGCACGATGACCCCGACTGACCGCTGGCTATCGGCGCCCGAGCGCGGCCTCAAGCGCTTCCATTCGCTGGTTGAGGTCCGTCCATCGCGCCTGCTCGAGTGCGAGCTGCGACTCCGCCGCCGCCTCGTCTGCGCTCGCCCGATCGAGGTCGGCCTTGGCGTCGGCGGCCTGACGTTGCAAGTCCTGCTGCATCGCCTTCAGGTCGCCGGGCGGTGGGGCATTCGGTCCCTGATCGCGGGCTGCGTCCTCAAAGCCCTGCCGGCGTCGCTGCAGCTCATCGAAGTGATGCCGGGCGCCGCTCGCTGACGCGCGGACCTCATCGAGCCGGCGGATGAGCACCGTGACTCGTTGCTCCTGAAGCTGGACGCGGCCGAGCGCAAGCTGTACGCGCGGACCAGCGGATGCCGCCTGCTCCATGGCGACGCGCAGATCATGAACCTCGATGAGTAACGCGGGGAGCACATCCTCATGCGCCGGGACCGCCGTCTGCGGCCGAGTGTCGCGGCCAAGGGCACCCATACGGACGCCGAAAGCGACTACCGCGGCGGCGAGCGTCAGGGTCAGGACGAGGATATTGCGCCTCATGAGCCCTCCTTTGAACAGCGTGGACACGAATCGCACGTACGAGCTTCAGTCCGCCCGCGCGGAAGTATACCGATTGGCGGTGGGTAGCATCGCCGAACGCCGGCGATCTGCCGTTTCGGGATCGACGCGGCACCCTGCCGTCACTGCCGCCTCATTCGTGCCGGCGGCGTCCGGAACTTCGCGCCTCAGGTCGCGGCCTTGAGCAACGCGAGCTGTCCGGCTCCACTGGCGCGGCGGCCAACCCTTTCCGCCTTCAGGAACCGCCTCCGTGAAAATCGCGTGTGATCCGTGCCTGTCCGCGGCCCGGAAATACGCGGGAGCGCTCAAGTCATGAACATGGGGCGATCCGTGGCTTCCGTGGCCGGCTTATCCGCGGCCTGACGGCACCCGCGCAGCCGCCGGCGCCACGCGCAGCGGTCCGATGTCGAGCGGCGCCGCGCCGGGAGCGGGCGGCGGCACCGTGCAGCGGCCGAACTCGGGCCGATCCCCGTGTTCCTCCCGCGCCACGGCCTGCAGCGCGCCGGCAAACGCCTCGAGCTGCGCCAGGTTCCCTTCGAGCCGCGCTCGCAGCGCATCGTCCCCTACCGCCGGGCCGCCCAGGTCGGCCTGGAGCCGGCACAGCCACGGCGGCGCCACCACGCTCGCGAAGCCGCCGCCGTACTGCGGCACATCGACGTCGGTCCAGGCCCGCAGGAACTGCTGCATGCGCGCGTGCAGCACGAAGAAGCGCCGCATCAGCGGCTCGATCGAGGCCATGAACTCCGGCTGCGTGTAGCGGCGCTGGAAGAACAGCAGCGCGGTGATCGCCCAGTAGCAGGCGTTGTCCCACGCCACCTTCGCGGTCATCACCTGCGCGTTGCCCATGAGCGGGTACTGGCCGTCGTACAGCCGCAGGAACGCATCGTAACAGCCGCAGGTAGGTGGTGTTGAACGGCTCGGCGCGCGCCGCGACGTCCTCCCCGGCGCTGTCGCGGCGGATCAGATCGGCGACGAAGTCGTTGCCGATCGCGATGAAGTCCGAGCCCGGCGAATAGAACGGATCGGTGAAGACGCCGGCCTCGCCGACCAGCGCCCAGCGCTCCGGCGAGATACACGCGCTCGCAGCCGTGGGCGAAGTGCTGCAGCGCGAGGAAGTCCTCGAGCGTCGGGCTCATGGGCCTCCACCACCGCGGCGCACTGCGGCTCGAACTCGCGCAGCCAGTCGAGCGCCCGATCGAACCGGTTGAGCCGGCTGTACGGGATGCAGCGTCGCGTCGGCGACGATGCCGACGCTGGTGCTGCCGGAGCCGAGCGGGATGAGCCAGACCCAGTAGCCGACGCCCATCAGGTGATTGGTGCTCAGCCAGCGCTCGCCCGACGGAACGCGCGCCTGCCACTGCCGGGTCGTCGGACCAGTCGTCGACCCGCAGCCGGTGCGGGAAGCGGAACCAGCAGGCGTTGGCGGCGTGGCCGACCGGCCGCGTCAGCCCGAGCCGGCGGCGGATCAGGCCGGCCCGGCCGCTGGCGTCGACCAGCCAGCGCGCCCTCGACCGTCTGCCGTCCCGCCGGCGCGACTGCACGGTCAGGCGGTGCAGCGGCGCGCCGAGCTCGAAGGCGCGTGACGCGGCAGTCGTCGAGCACCGTGACGCCGGCGTCGCGATTGGCGCGGAGCAGCCAGTTCTCGAGGCGGCCGCGATCGAGCTGAAACGACGGGACCGGCGGGAAGCCGGCCGGGCCGAGCTCGAACCGCGCCTCGATGCGGTCGTTGCCGCCGTGCGGGAAAGAAATAGCGCAGCCCGAACTTCTCGAGGTGCTGGTCGCGCAGGTGCGGCTCGAGGCCAAGCACGTGCTGGAAATAGTGGGCGCCGATCTCGACGCTCGATTCGCCGACCTTGAAGGCTGCCTCGCGCACCGGATGGCGGCGCTTCTCGGCCAGGAAGACCCGCAGCGACGGCGCCTCCCGGGTCAGCTGACGCGCCAGCGACAGGCCGGCGAGGCCGCCCCCGGCGATCAGAACATCGTACGGCTGCGTCATGGGCGCTCCGGGACGAACGGGCCTCGGGGGCCTAACCCGCGGCCGGCCGCCCGAGCGGCGCCGCGCCGGTGGCGGGGGCGGCGCCGACGAGCTCCCCGGCCGGCACGGCGGGGGCGGCCGGCGCCGGCGGACGCGGCGTCCACTCGACCAGGCGGCCGTTCTTCGGGATCTTCAGCGACACCGCCTGCACGTTCTCGGGCAGCGGCAAGGGCTTACGCGGGTTGGCGTAGACGGGATGCTTGCCGTGCTCGCGGTACCACTCCGCCACCGTTGCGTTCTTGTGCATGTTCTCGACGATCTGCCGCCAGCCGACGCCGGTGTTGTAGGCGCAGAACGAGATCTCCCCCATCTGCGTCGCGTAGGGGATGATGCACATCTCGGTGCGCCGGAAATCGTAGGTCCAGAGATCCTGGAACCACATCCCGGCGACGAACATCATCAGCCACTCGTCGGACTTGCGATCGTCGGGATTGTCGAGGCCGACGCCGCCGAGCTGTCCGCCGCTCTGCTTGTCGTACTTCTTGACCAGATCGAGGAGCGTGAACCCGGCCGGCGCCCGCGCGCGGCGAATAGTTCCGCAGCAGGCTGATCGCCGTCTGCAGCTTGGTCAGGAACGGCCCGCGCGCGGCGTCGCTGATGACGCGCGCATCCGCCATGAAACGGTCGACGTTGATGAAGGACGGCACCGGCGCCCACGCCTTGGTGCGCTTGCTGACCATGAAGGCGGTGCCGACGCCGCAGTCGGGGTGGCAGCCGCATTTCAGCGTTCCCCAGTCGGCGCCCGGACCGGTCATCAGATCCGTGACGTCCGAGAACACGCTCGAGGCGGACAACGGAAACCAGTCGCGGAGCGGTTCGGTCACGCCGGTCTGCCGCTTGAGGTCCTCGGCGAGGTGCGAGAGTGTATAGCGCTTGCGGTGGCGCTCCTCGTCGGTAATCTCCTCGTCGCGGCCGGTGAACGACACCGGCTGGAACGACACGAAGCTGATTTTGTCGCAGTTCTCGAGCGCGAACCTGACCACCGGGCCGACCTGATCGTCGTTGACGGTCTTGATGATGGTCACGACCAGGCAGACGTCGATGCCGGCGGCGTGGAGGTTCTCGATCGCGCGCAGCTTGACGTCGAACAGGTTCGAGACCTTGCGGTGGGAATTGGCCTCCTCGCCGACGCCGTCGAACTGCAGGTACGCGATCCGCAGGCCGGCGTCGCGCGCCTCGCGCGCGAACCCGGCATCCTGCGCGAAGCGGATGCCGTTGGTCGCCGCCTGGACGCTGAAGTAGCCGACCTCGCGGGCGTAGCGGACCGCGTCGAGAAAGATCGGCGAGATCGTCGGCTCGCCGCCGGAGAACTGCACCGTCATCTGCCGCTTCGGCTTGATGCTGACGGCGTCGTCGAGCAGCTGCTTGACGTCGTCCAGCGTCAGCTCGTGGACGTAGCCGACCTGGTTGGCGTCCATGAAGCAGGGGTCGCACATCATGTTGCAGCGGTTGGTCAGGTCGATCGTCAGCACCGCGCCGCGGCCGTACTTGATCGAGGACGTGCCATGGTCGTGCAGCTTGCCGGCAACGGCCGGATAGTCCCGCCCGGGGAAGAGCTGCTCGAGCCGCTGCAGGAACGCCGGATTGATCGCCAGCGTATCGGTGAAGGTGCCGTGCGTCGGGCAGGTCTTCTCGATGATGACCCGGCCATCCCGTTCGAGAATGTCGGCGCGGATCTCGCCGACGTGCTCCTCGACCAGCGTCTCGATCGACTGCTCGCCGGACAGGATGCGGGCCCGCGCCTCGCGGACACAGACCGGGCAGAGCGAGTCGGTGGAGCGCGGCCAGCCCAGGGCGGGCTTCGTTCGCGCCCCGCTCTTCGGCAGCGGCGCCGGCGCCCACGCCGGTTGAAACGCCCGCGATGTGATCCGTCGATTGATGAATTGCAGGGCCGGCCACGTCAGCCGGGCTCCACCAGCGAGGGCCAGCTCGAGCGGCCTCAACACGTTCATCCGAGCGACCTCCGTAACGACACGACGTTTCGCCGCAAAATTCTATAACAGGTGGTGCCGGGGCGGTCCGGGCCGGCCGCCCCTTCTGAGGAGTGCAGTCGTCGAAGGAATCGAGGCGGCGCTACTCGACTTCCTTTTCCTGGGCCTCGTCGGCGGCAATGCGGAGGGACCGCAGGAACCGCTTGTCGTTGGCGCTCATCTCGACGTTGCGGCGCTCGGCGGCGCGGGCCGCCTTCTGCGGGGCGGGCGTGACCTTGGCCAGCGCGCCAGGAGCGGACCGGCTCATGAAGCCGATGACCGCCTCGAGGGTCACTTTCATCTCGAATCCGGCTGCCCGGGCCCGCTCGCGGCAGGCTTCGATGCGCGGATCCTCCGCGACAACGGCAGCAATGGCGTCGGACAGCTCGCGGGCCAGCCGGTTCACCACGTCATCCATTCGGGACCTCCTCACCGCCGCCGGAGCTACGAAACCGGAAGCGTCTGCCGATCCGATTCCGCACGGACACACGGCAATTGCCGGGCCCGCCGCGAAATCCGGCTGCAGCCTGAGAGCGGCGGCAGGGATCGGGCGCCAAATTTAGTCATATGAAGGGTTTGCAGCGCGGGAACGCACGGTCATTGTAAGCTCGCGGGGCGCGACTGTCAATGGTCCAGCCGCCTGCCGCGGATGAATTGCCGCCCCAGCGGCAGGGGTTGCTACAATGACGGCCGGTTCCTGAAACGCGCGTGGCCGATCAACCCTACTCCGACCCATCGACGCTTGCCGGACGCGACTTCGCGGCCGACATCGGCTTTCCCGGCGAGGTTCCCTTCACCCGCGGCATCCAGCCGACAATGTACCGCGGCCGGCTGTGGACCATGCGGCAGTACGCCGGCTTCGGCTCCGCCGCCGAATCGAACCGCCGCTATCGCTACCTGCTCGCCCAGGGGGTGAGCGGCCTGAGCGTGGCCTTCGACCTGCCGACGCAGATGGGCTACGACTCCGATCACGACCTCGCCCGCGGCGAAGTCGGCCGCGTCGGCGTCGCGATCGACTCGGTGGAGGACATGGCGGCGCTCTTCGCCGGCATCCCGCTCGACCGCATCTCGACCTCGATGACGATCAACGCCACCGCCATCATCCTGCTGGCGCTCTACGTCGCGGTCGCCCGGCGGCAGGGCATTGCGCCGGCGGCGCTGTCGGGCACGATCCAGAACGACATCCTCAAGGAATACATCGCCCGCGGCACCTACATCTTCCCGCCCCGCCCCTCGCTGCGCATCGTCACCGACATCTTCGCCTTCTGCGAGCGCGAGCTGCCGACCTGGAACACGATCTCGATCAGCGGCTATCACATCCGCGAAGCGGGCTCGACCGCGGTGCAGGAAGTGGCGTTCACCTTCGCCAACGCCATCGCCTATGTCGAGGCGGCGGCGGCGGCCGGCCTCGACGTCAACGCCTTCGGCCAGCGCCTCTCCTTCTTCTTCAACGCCCACAACGATTTCCTCGAGGAGATCGCGAAGTTCCGCGCCGCCCGGCGGCTGTGGGCGCGGATCATGCGCGACCGTTTCGGCGCCACCAACCCCAGGGCCCTGCAGCTCCGCTTCCACACCCAGACCGCCGGCAGCACGCTGACCGCGCAGCAGCCCGACAACAACATCGTCCGCGTCGCGCTGCAGGCGATGGCGGCGGTGCTCGGCGGGACGCAGTCGCTGCACTGCAACGGCCGCGACGAGGCGCTGGCGCTGCCGACCGAGGCGTCCGCCCGCATCGCGCTCCGCACGCAGCAGGTGATTGCCGCCGAGACCGGCGTCGCCAACACCGTCGATCCGTTCGGCGGCGCCTACGCGGTCGAGGCCCTGACGAATCGGATCGAAGACGAGGCGACGGCGCTGCTGGCGCGCATCGACGCGGCCGGCGGCACGCTCGCGGCCATCGAAGCCGGCCTCGTGCAGCGCGAAATCCAGGAGTCGGCGTACCGCTCGCAGCTGGCGTCGACAGCGGCGAGCAGATCGTCGTCGGCGTCAACCGGTTCACCGCCGACGGGGAGAGCTCCGGCATCGAGACCCTGCGGCTCGATCCCGACCTCGAGGCCGCGCCAGGTGGCGCGCGTCAGGGAGGTCCGCACCGAGCGGCACCGGCGCGACTGGGCAGCGGCCATCGAGGCCGTCGGGACCACCGCGCGCGGTCCGGACAATCTCGTCCCCGCGGTCATCGCGGCCGTCGAGGCGCGCGCCACGGTCGGCGAAATCTCCGATACACTCCGCGGCGTGTTCGGCGAACACCGGGAGATCGATGCCTGACGCCCGTCCCGATCCGCTCCTCTCGGTCGAGCACCTGACGACCGGGTTCGACGTCAGCGGACGCTTCGTCCCGGCGGTGATCGACGTCAGCTTTCACGTCTCGGCCGGCGAGACGCTCGGCCTGGTCGGCGAATCCGGCAGCGGCAAGTCGGTGACGGCGCTCTCGATCCTGCGCCTCGTCCAGCCGCCGGGGCGGATCGCCGAGGGACGCATCCTGTTCGACGGCGCGCGATCTGCGCACGCTCGACGAGCGGGAGATGCAGAAGATCCGCGGCGCCGAGATCGCGCTGATCTTCCAGGAGCCGATGACGGCGCTCAACCCGGTGTTCACGATCGGCAGCCAGATCGAAGAGACGCTGCTGCGTCCACGGCCGGGCGACGCGGCAATCCGCCGCGCGCCAGGGCGATCGAGCTGCTCGACGCCGTCAGCATTCCGGAGCCGCGGCAGCGCGTCCGCGACTATCCGCACCAGCTGTCGGGCGGCATGCGGCAGCGCGCGCTGATCGCGATGGCGCTGGCCTGCGACCCCAGCGCTCATCATCGCCGACGAGCCGACGACGGCGCTCGACGTGACCATCCAGGCGCAGATTCTCGACCTGCTGCGCGCGCTCCAGCAGCGAATGGGGCTGGCGCTCCTGCTCATCACCCACGACCTCGGCGTCGTCGCCGAGATGGCCGACCGGGTGGCGGTGATGTACGCCGGCCGGATCGTCGAGGAAGCGCCGGTCGCGGCGCTCTTCGCCGACCCGAAACACCCGTATACGCAAGGGCTGATGGCGTCGATCCCCGGCGGCGCGCCCGGCTCCCGGCTGCGCGCCATCCAGGGAACCGTGCCGCCGCTCGGCGAGCTGCCCTCGGGCTGCGCGTTCACGCCGCGCTGTCCTGACCGCTTCGCGCCGTGTCCGACGGCGCCTCCGGGCTCGACGCTGTTCGCTCCTGATCGGACGGTGAAGTGCTACCTGCACGGGCCCGCGGTCGAGCCGCAGACCCTTCCGGCCGGAGAAGCGTGATGCCGCTGCTCGAGGTCCGCCATCTCGTCAAGGAATTCAGCCGCTCGCGCGGGCTGTTCGCGCGGCCGTCGGTCGTCCGCGCCGTCGACGACGTCAGCTTCACCATCGACGAGGGTGAAACGTTCGGGCTGGTCGGCGAATCGGGCAGCGGCAAGACGACGACCGGGCGCTGCATCCTGCGGCTGATCGAGCCGGACTCCGGCGAGGTGCGGTTCACGGGACGAGGACGTGCTGGGGTTTTCGAAGGCGCGGCTGCGCCAGGCCCGCCGCGACATGCAGATCGTCTTCCAGGATCCGTACTCGTCGCTCAACCCGCGCATGCGGGTCGGCGACATCGTCGAGGAGCCGCTCATCATCCACCGCACCGGCGACCAGCGCGGCGCGGCGGGCGCGCGTCGCCGAGCTGTTCGAGCTGGTCGGCCTCGATCGCGTCGCAGCTCGCGCGCTACCCGCACCAGTTCAGCGGCGGCCAGCGGCAGCGCATCGGCCTCGCCCGGGCGCTGGCGCTCAACCCGTCGCTGATCATCGCCGACGAACCGGTGTCGGCGCTTGACGTGTCGGTGCAGGCGCAGGTCGTCAATCTGCTGATGGAGCTCCAGGAGCGGCTGAAGCTGACCTACCTGTTCATCGCCCACGACCTGCGGCTGGTTCGCCACATCTGCAGCCGCGTCGCGGTGATGTATCTGGGCCGGATTGTCGAGATGGGAACCACCGAGGCGCTGTTCGCGGCGCCGGCGCATCCCTATACCCAGGCGCTGTTGTCGGCGATACCGCTGCCCGACCCGTCGGCGGCGCGCCACCGCGTCGTCCTCGACCCGGCGTCGTTCGACCACCACGCGCCACTGCGCGAAGTCGCGGCCGGACACTTCGCGGCGCTGTAGCGCGCCGGCAGCCGCCTCACGCGGCGCGCGAGGCGTCCTTCTCGACCTGGCCGTCGCGGATGTGGATGGCGCGGTGCGCGTAGGCGGCGATCTCAGGCTCGTGGGTGACCAGGATGATGGTGTTGCCCGACTCGTGGAGCCGGGCGAACAGCCCCATGATCTCGTTGCCGGTCTTCGAGTCGAGATTGCCCGTCGGCTCGTCGGCAAGGAGAATCGACGGATTGTTGACGAGCGCCCGCGCAATCGCGACGCGCTGGCGCTGCCCGCCCGAGAGCTCGTTGGGCCGGTGCGAGGCGCGCGCCGAAAGCTCGACTTTCTCGAGCGCCTGCTTCGCCCGATCCTGACGCTCCTTGCCCGACACGCCGGCGTAGACGAGCGGCAGCTCGACATTGTGCAGCGCCGTGGCGCGCGGCAGCAGGTTGAAGGTCTGGAAGACGAAGCCGATTTCCTCGTTCCGGATCCGGGCCAGCTCGTCGTCGTTCATTTCAGCGACCTCCTTCTCGTTGAGGAGGTAGCTCCCTTTCGACGGCGTATCGAGGCAGCCGATGAGGTTCATCAGCGTCGACTTGCCCGAGCCCGACGGCCCCATGATGGCGACGTATTCGCCGCGCTGAATTGCGATCGACACACCCCGCAGGGCGTGAATGTCTTCGTCCCCCATGGAGTAGGTCTTCCACAGGTCGCGCGTTTCAATAAGTGCCATAACCATCCAGGGCCGGAAAGGGTCTGAGACGATGGACGTCAATTCGCCGCACAGGGTTCCACAGGCGGCGCATTAATCTCTACATTACACCCCACCGCCCTTGTCGCGAGGGCCGAGCGTCAGCCGCAGCGGCACGCGGACCTCGAGGCCCGAAGGCTCGCGGAGGACGATGCCGTCCCGGCTGATCGCGACAACCACCCGGGATCCGACGCGATCCCCGACCCCGACGACTCCGCCGTCGATGATCGCCAGGCGGCGGTTCTGGTCGACCAGGACCGAGTCGAGCCGCGGCAGCGGCTCTTTCATTGGCGGTTGAGCCGGCGCAGGGGGGGCCGGCCTGCGGCCTGCGGCCGGCGGCACGACGGATCGGACCGGATCGCCGGCTGAAACCGCCGGGGGCACGGGCGGTGCGAGCGACGGCCCCTTGGCCGAGGGCACAGGCACCGTCGCGACGGACGGCGGCGGCGAAGACGGCCGGCCAGCCGTTACAACAGGCGCGGGCGGTGCGAGGGACGGCGCCTTCGACTGGGGCACCGGCACCGGCGCGACAGGCGACGGCGACGGCGACGGCGGCCGCCCAGCCGTCACGGCAGACGCCGGAGACGGCAATGATGGGGTCACGGTCGTCGTCGCGGGTGGCGCTGCCGGAGGCGGCGGCTTCAGCGCGACCCCCGGCACGGCGACTCCAGACGACGACGGCGCGGGCGTCGGCAACGGCCGCCCGGTCGTCGCCTCGGGCATGGGCGCGGCAAGTTCCGGAGTGCCGACCTCGGAGGCCGCAGTACCGGCAGCCGGGGAGACAGGGTGCGGCGACGTTGCGGTCCGAGGGGCGGATGTCGCAGCCCCGGCTGGTCCGTGAACAGCCGACGCCGGCGGCGGCACGCGCGCACGGCCGTTGATGAACACGACAGCGCCGGCCGCGACGGCCGCCACTATCAGCGCCGCTGCGGCCGCGCGGAGCCCGGCGCCCGCCAGCATCCCGGCGGACGGGGGTTCGGCCGTGCCGGCGGCGCAGGCAAGACGCAGGGCCGGAACGGACTCGGCGAACCGGTCGAGCCGGGCCTGGCCGACCGCCGCCAGCCCCTCGGTCGAGTCGAGCGTCTCGACTTCGAGGTCCAGCTCCTCGATGAGCGGCATCGTCAGCGACCGCAGTTCGGGCAGGTCACCGCACGTGATCACGGTGCCGACAATGACGTTGTTGAAGTCTCTGACATCCGAGAGGCCGCGGCGCAGTTCCGGAGCGAGCTGGGCGACGAGCGAGTAGCGTTGGAGCAGCTGCGCCCGGGTTGCTGTGAGCTCGGTGTTGTAGGTCCAGGAAAACGTCCGCTCGAAGAGCAGTTCCTGCCCGCGCACGATCGCGATGGCCGCACCGTGGACGTTCAGCGCCAGCCAGGCCGCAGGTTCCTCGCGCGGGCGGCTGACCGCGACGCGCACCAGCGCCTGCACCGGCGACAGCACGGTCTCGATGCGGAACCCGGCCGCGGTCAGCGGCCGAAGCGTCGCCTTGGCCAGCGGATCGCTGGCAAGCCCTCCCTCGGGAAGATCCCAGGCGACGACGCGGGCCCGGCGCGGCAGCTTGAGGCGGCGGCGGACGGACTCGAGCGCCGCGACGACGGCGCCATCCTGCGATGGCCATTCCGCGCGTTCAATCGTCTGGAATGCCCGTACTTCGGTGGGCCGGCCGCGCCGCCCGCGGACGGCGACGAGCACGCAGAAGTCCGGTCCGATTTCGATGCCGGTAACGGTGCCCATGCGGTCGTGCCCGGTACCCGGCCCCGTGGCCGCGGCCCGGAGCTTATCCTTCCTCGTCCCCGTACTCGGTCTTGAGCTTCGCCACCACCGCCGGATCCGCCAGCGTCGTGGTGTCGCCAATCGCCTTGCCTTCGGCGATGTCACGCAGCAGCCGGCGCATGATCTTGCCCGATCGCGTCTTTGGCAGATCGGCGGTGAACAGAATCTGATCGGGCCGGGCGATGGCGCCGATTTTCTGGACGACGTGCTCCTTGAGCTCGGCAACGAGCGCGGCCGTCCCCTCGATCCCCTCCTTGAGCGTAACGAAGGCGGCGACGGACTGGCCCTTGATCTCGTGCGGCTTGCCGACGACCGCCGCCTCCGCAACGCTGGGGTGATCGACGAGCGCGCTCTCGACTTCCATCGTCCCGAGGCGATGCCCGGCGACATTCAGGACGTCGTCGACCCGGCCGAGCAGCCAGTAGTTCCCCTCGTCGTCGACGCGCGCGCCGTCGCCGGCGAAATAGGCGCCGTCGGGCCAGCGCGTCCAGTACTGCGAGGCGAAGCGATCGGGATCGCCGTAGATGCCGCGGAGCATCGCCGGCCATGGCCTGGTCAGGGCGAGCAGGCCGGCCCCCTTCGCTATCGGCTTGCCCTGGACGTCGCGGATCTCCGCCGACACGCCTGGAAACGGGTGGGTCGCGGAGCCTGGGGTCGTGCTCGTGATGCCGGGAAGCGGCGAGATCATGATCATGCCGGTTTCGGTCTGCCACCACGTATCGACAACCGGGCAGCGCTCGCCGCCGATGTTCTTGTGGTACCAGATCCACGCTTCCGGATTGATTGGCTCGCCGACCGAGCCGAGCAGCCGCAGCGTCGACAGGTCGCGCTTCGCCGGCCACTCGGTGCCCCAGCGCATGAAGGCGCGGATCGCGGTCGGCGCGGTGTAGAAGATGGTCACGCCGTAGCGCTCGATGAGCTGCCAGAACCGATCTTTCGTCGGAAAGTCCGGCGCCCCTTCGTACATCAGCACGGTCGCGCCGTTGGCGAGGGGGCCATAGACGACGTAGCTGTGCCCGGTCACCCAGCCGATGTCGGCTGTGCACCAGTAGACGTCGTCTTCCTTCAGGTCGAACACCCATTTGGTCGTCGCATACGTGCCGACAAGGTAGCCGCCGGTGGTGTGGACGATGCCCTTCGGCTTGCCGGTGGTGCCGGAGGTGTAGAGGATGTAGAGCATGTCCTCGGCGTCCATCGCCTCGGGCGGGCAGTGCGGATCGGCATCCTGCATCAGCCGGTGGTACCACTGGTCGCGACCCGCGGTCAGGACGGCTGGATCCTCATCCCCGGGCTGGCGCTGAACGACGACGACGTGCTTGATCGACGGCGTGTCGGCGAGCGCGTCGTCCGCCATCTTCTTGAGCGGCACCAGGTGGCCGCGGCGATAGCCGGCATCGGCGGTCACGAGCAGGACGGCCTGGGCGTCATTGATGCGGTCGCGCAGCGACTCGGCGCTGAAGCCGCCGAACACGACGTTGTGCACGGCGCCGATCCGGGCGCAGGCCAGCATCGCAATCGCAAGCTCCGGAATGAGCGGAAGGTAGAGCGCGACGCGATCGCCGCGCTTCACGCCCAGCGACTTCAGCACGTTGGCGAAGGCGCTGACCTGACGGAGCAGATCCCAGTAGGTCAGAGTGCGCCGCTCGCCGGCCTCCCCTTCCCAGATGATGGCCGCTTTGTTGCGCCGGGCGGTGCGGGCGTGGCGATCGACGCAGTTGACGCTGGCATTCAACTGTCCGCCGCCGAACCAGCGGGCGTTGGGCGCCTTCCACTCGAGCACGGAATCCCAGGGGCGCATCCACTCGAGCTCGGCGGCAAAGCCGGCCCAGAACGCTTCCGGGTCGCTGGCGGCGGACGCGTAGATGCCGGGATCGGCGATATTGGCCGACTGCTTCCATTCCTTCGAGGGTGGGAACCGGCGGTCTTCGCGAAGAAGGGCGGATATTTCTGACATGTTTCGCTATGGCTGACTGGTGAGCTCCCCGATGCGCGCGCGGGCCGCCACGGCGCGGGACGCGTATTCCGCCCCGGCGTAGGCAAGGAAGCTGCGGTAATGTTCGACGGCGCGCGCCGTCTGATCCGTCCTATCGGTACAACTGAGCCAGATTGTAATGCGCCGCGGCGTTCCGCGGCTCGATGGCGAGCGCCCCGAGGAGCGTTTCCGCCGCCAGCCCCGGCTGTCCGCCGTCGCGCTCGGCGAGGGCCATGTTGATGCGCGCATCGACGCTCCGCGGCGCGAGCTTCAACGCCGCCCCGAACTCGACCAGCGCCTCGTCGGTCCGTCCCTGCTTCAGGAGCGTCACGCCGTAATTGTTGTGGGTACCGGCATTCCTCGGCTCGATGACGAGCGCGCGCTGGAGCTCGTGCGCCGACTCGTCGAGGAGGTTGCGGTCCTGGTAGAGCAGCCCGAGGTTGTTGTGGGCCTGGGCGTCGAGCTCGTTGACCGCCAGCAGGGCGCGGTAATGCTGGAGCGCGTTCTCGAAGTCGCCGAGCCGATGGTAGTAGAGCGCGAGGTCGAGGTCGCTGGCCGGCTGAGCCGCGGCGCGCGGCGCGGCGGCCGGGGATGCCGGGACGGCCAGCGGTGTCGGCGCGACCAGCGCCGCGGGCGGCCGTGTCGCTTCGCGCGCCGCGGACGCGGCCCCGGCTTCGGGCGCGACCCCGCCGTCGAGCGATGACGCGCGGGCCGCCGGCGGCGCGGCCGGCCGTGCGGCGGACGGACCGGGGGCGGCGGCAGCGGACGGCGCGGCCATCACCGTCGTCGGCCCGCCAGGCAGCACTGCCGCTCGCGGATTCGCAGGTCCCGCAGGAGCCGCGATGACCGCGGCGGGCGGCCGAGCGGCGGGCGGGACCGGCATGGCGGATTGCGGCAGCGGCGGCGACGGAGCGGTGGCAGACGACGGGTTGGGGCCCTTGACCACGGGGGGCGCCGGCACGACCGGCGGGGTGCGGTGGGAGAGATTCCAGCCGACGATGACGGCTCCGAGCACGCCGCCCGCCAGCAGCGCGTAAGCACGCAGCGAACGCCCCCCTCGAGCGCGCCGCGGCGACACGTAGCCGAGGGTGGCGAGCACGGCGTCACCCTGCGCCGTCCGCGGCGGAGCAACCGGGGCTCTCGACTGCCGCCCGCGCCGGAGGGATTCGAAGATTCTGGCTCACTCTGTTGTGAGCCTTGCGTCGGCATACCCGGGCAGCTGCCGGACGCGCGCCTCGTCCTGTCGTGCGGCGGCGAGATTGGTGTAGGGACCGACATAGACCTGGTGCCAGATGCCGCGCCCGGCGGGCTCAATCCGTCCGACGCGGACGCGGTAGCCGAGGCCGCGCAGCTGCTCGCGCAGCGCGGCCGCCTCGGTGTCCTGCCTGAACGACCCGACCAGCACCGAATACGAACGTGCCGCCGGCGAGGCGGGGGCCTCTGACGCCGGCCCCTCCGGCTGGTCGGTTTTCGCCGCGACCGGCTTGTCCCCGGCGGCGCGGCCGCTCGTCGCCACCGGCGCCGAGACCGCGGCGTCGGACGGCGTCCGGCGCGGGCCGTCCGGGACGGCCACAGGCGGCAGGAGTCGAACCGTTTCCGGCGCGGCCATCGAGGCGGACGGCTTCGCGAGCGCCCGGGATCCGCTGCCGGCCTGCAGCGCGGCCACGCCGGCCCATGCCGCCGTCGCCGCCACCGCCATGACCGCGGCGCCGGCCGCGAACGCGGCGGCCCGCCGGCGCAGCCACCCGGCCAGCGATGATTGCGGCATGGCCAGATCGAGGCCGGCCGCCGCCGCGGTCACCATCAGCGGCGTGATCCGATTGGTGCGGGCCGAATACCCGCCGAGCAGCGCCCGGTCGCAGACCAGGTTGATGAGCCGCGGAATGCCTTCGCTGTAGCGATGCACGAGGTCGAGCGCCTTCGGCGCGAAGCTGACGATCGATCCGCCGCCGGCGATCGTCAGCCGGTGCGCGACGTAGGCGCCGGTTTCCTCCCGCGTCAGCGGCTTCAGCTCGTAGCGGATCGACACCCGCTGATCGAGCTGGCGGAGCTCCGGCGAGCGCAGCAGATCCTTCAGGTTCAACTGCCCGACGAGCACGATCTGGAGCAGCTTCTCCTTGTCGGTCTCGAGATTCGACAGGATGCGGATCTGCTCGAGCACCTGGCGCGGCAGGTTCTGCGCCTCGTCGATGATGAGCAGGGCCCCCGCCCGGAGCGGCAGCAGCGAGAGGAGGAACTCGTTGAGCGTGTCGATGAGCTCCTGCTTGGTGACCCCGACCAGCCGGCCGCGCTTGATCTCGTCGCGCGAGACGACGCCGAAGTCCTGCAGGATGATGCGGAGGAGATCCTCTTCGGTGATGAAGGGATTCAGCACCAGGGCGGTGAACGTCTTGCGATCGAGCTGATCGAGAATCGCCCGGCAGAGGGTCGTCTTGCCGGTCCCGATGTCGCCGGTGACGACGACAAAGCCTTCACGCCGGCGGATGGCGTACTGAAGCAGCTCGAACGCGCTGGCGTGCGATTCGCTCTTGTAGAAGTACTTCGGATCCGGCGTCAGGCTGAACGGCTTCTCGACGAAGCCGTAATATTCCTCATGCATGCTGCGGACTCCTCGTTTGCCCTGCCGCGCGTCACCGCCGGGCGGTGGCGCCGCCTCCGGCCGGAAGCACCGTCGGCGTCAGGAGAATGACGAGCTCGGCCCTGACCGTCTCGTGCGTCTCGGCGCCGAAATAGCTCGCCAGCCCGACGCCGGGCCGCGTCCTCGTCCGATCGCGCAGGAACCCGGCGATGACGACCGTGTCGCCGTCCGTGACCCTGAGCACGGTGTCCGCCTCGCTGATCCGCATCGAGAACGACGATCCGTGCGGCTTCCCGTCACCGGTTCTTTCCGCGTAGCTGGGCGACACGCTCAACTGGACGGCGCCGTCCCCGGCCAGCTGCGGCGTCACCATCAGGGTCACACCCTCGAGAACGGCAGGGGAGGTCGCGGTCGCCGGCGAGCGGCCGTTCCTGCCGGCTGAACCCGTCTCGAAGTATGCCGTCTGCGTCCCGACCCGCATCAGCGCGGGCTCGTTGTTCATGGCGACGATCTGCGGCGCGGCAATCATCGCGATGGTCCCCTGCTCGGCGAGCGCTTTCATGAAGGCGCCGGCATCCGGAACGGTCAGGCCCGTGGCGCCGGACGAATCGCCGGTATTCCTGGCCCGGGCTCCCGCCGCCTTCCAGTCGATGCCGAGGGCCGCGGCGTCGGTCAGCGTGACCTCGAAGACGCGCGCCTCGATGCGCACCTGCCGGAGCGACCGGGCCTGCACCGCCTCGACGTAGACCCCGACGCGCTCGAGGCGCTCGGTGAAGTCGGTGACCTGCACCAGGCCGGCCGATCGATCGACGTGGACCTTGCCGGTCTCCGACAGCAGCGCGCGCACCCCGTCCCGCAGCTCGTCCAGCCGATCCGATCCGCCCGAGGCGGTGACCGCCGCATCCCTCCCGTCGCCGGCGCTCCGCCGCCAGACGCGCCGCTCGTCGATGAAGTTGACGGGGAAGAGCCGCGTCTCCGGCTTGTGCGCCGAGACGCGAATGAGGCTGCCGTCCACTTCGTAGTCGAGACCGCGCGCAAAGAGCACCGCCTCCAATGCCTGCCGCATCGTCAGGTTCTTCAGGTCGCCGGTGAAGGTGCCGTCGACGGCCTCGTCCGTCACCAGGCTGAAGGGTGTGCCGCTGACGAGCAGGAGCAGCATGTCCTTGAGCGGCATCGGCCGGGCGAGGGACAAGGCAATCCGCCTGGGTCCGTCCAGGTCCGCGGCGGCGCGATCGGCGAGCTGGGTCACCGGCAGGGTCGAAAGGTCCCCCGTCGGCGCCGCCGGAAGCTGCGGCGCGCCCTCGGCCGCCAGACCGACGCCCTGGAGCCGGGTCACCGGCAGGTCGTCCCGGCCGGCCGCGGCCCACTGGGCGAAGACGGGGGCGGCCGGCAAACCCCAGACCGACAGGGCTGCCGCGACCGCGCACCACCGCCAGGAGTGCCCCAAGATCAAAAGTAAGTCCTTATTGCGCAGCAGCTTACTACAAGCCGGCGCATAACCGCGCGGAATCGCGCAGCATTGCACGCTTTTTCGAACAATATTTCGGTCGATCCGGGCGGCAACTGTAGGCGGGAGCGCCTATTCGGGAGGGAGGACGTCGACGCGTCCGACCGGCGGCGGGGCCGGCGGCAGGCTGGTCTTGAACAGCGCCACCCCGAGCAGACCGCCAAGCAGGCCGAAGACCGCTCCGGTGATCACGCCGAGGACGAGTTTGAAGGCGAGGGCGGCGGGCGTGGTGAAGCGCTGGATCATGTCGCGCGTCTCGGACGGGAGGTCCGGGTTGGCGACGAGGATCCAGTCGAGCAGGCGGCGCTGCAGCGGCCCCATCATCATCTCGATGGGAATCGCGAGCAGCACGCCGAGGATCCCGCCGAGCGCGCCCGCCAGCAGTCCGACGAGCGCCGCTTCCGAGGCCGGCAGCGCGAACGGGGCGTTCTGCTGGCGGAGGTACACCGCCAGCATGCCGCCGCTGATGACCCACAGGCAGCAGCAGCAGTTGCCGCCGCTGACGATCGGGAGCGCGGAGAGGACGCCAATGAGGAGCCCTCCCAGCAGGACCGGCTGCAGCCGATCGGAGTCCATCAGTCGTAGTACTCCCGCCCGAGGTGGGTGATGAGGTCTTCACCGCGCAGGAAGCGGAGCGTGTTCTTCAGCTTCATCAGCTGAATGAAGAGGTCGTGCTCGGGGTAGAGCCCGGCGGCGTGCTGGGGGCTCTTGAAGTAGAACGACAGCCACTCCTGGATGCCCGCCATGCCGGCACGCCTGGCGAGATCGAGGAAGAGCGCGACGTCGAGGACGATCGGCGCCGCGAGAATGCTGTCGCGGCACAGGAAATTCACCTTCAGCTGCATCTTGTAATTCAGCCAGCCGAAGATGTCGATGTTGTCCCAGCCCTCCTTGTTGTCGCCGCGGGGCGGGTAGTAATTGATCCGGACGACATGGCAGAGATCCTGATAGAGGTCGGGATAGACGGCCGGCTGCAGGATGTAGTCGAGCACCGACTTCTTGCTCTCTTCCTTGGTCTTGAAGGACTCGGGGTCGTCCAGGACCTCGCCGTCGCGGTTGCCGAGGATGTTGGTCGAATACCATCCCTCGACACCGAGCAGCCGCGCCTTGAGCCCCGGCGCGATGATCGTCTTGATCAGCGTCTGGCCGGTCTTGAGATCCTTGCCGGTCAGCGGGGATCCGGTCCGCGCCGCGAGCTCGAGCAGCGCCGGCACGTCGGCGCTCAGATTGGGCGCGGCATTGGCGTACGGAATCCCCTCGCGGATTGCCGCATACGCATAGATCATGCTCGAGGGGATGTTGTCGTCGCTGGCGTCGAGCCCGGCTTCGAAGGCGGCGAGGGTGGCGTGCACCGGGGATTCGGTCAGGTAGACCTCGGTGCTGCCGCACCACACCATCACCAGCCGTTCGCAGCCGTGGGCGTCCTTGAAGCGCCGCATGTCGTCGGCCAGCTGATCGGCGAGGTCGCGCTTGTTCTTCCCCTTCTTGACGTTGGGACCGTCGAGCCGCTTGACGTAGCGGCGGTCGAAGACCGCCGGCATCGGCGTGATCGCCTCGAGCTCGGGGCGGATCTGCTCGAGCAGGGCGCTCTCGAGCACGCCGGCCGTTTTGGCCGCTTCATACGCGTTATCCGTGAAGATGTCCCACGCGCCGAAGACGATGTCGTCGAGGGGGACGAGTGGAACGAAATCCCTGATGAGCGGCGTGCGCCCCTCGGTGCGCTTGCCCAGCCGGATGGTGCCCATCTGGGTCAGCGATCCGATTGGCCGCGCCAGACCCCGGCGCACGGCGAGCACGCCGGCAATGGTCGTGGTGCTGACGGCTCCCATTCCGACCAGCAGCACCCCGAGCTTCCCGCCGGCAGGGGCTATTTCCGGAGGCGTTTTCACAACGGCGAACTATATCATCGGTAACGGAGGCCGGCCCCCTATCTGCGGGCCATCATGATGTCCCTGTTTCGGACTTTTTTTCGAACCGCCGGAGAACCGCTGGCCGTCGCGATGGCGGGGGTCAAGATGGGGGATCGCCTGCTCCTGGCGGGCTGCGCCGAGCCGCGGCTGGTGGCGCGGCTTGCCGTGAAGACCGGACTGACGGGGCGGGCGTTCGCCGTCGACGCGCGGCCGGCGCTGACGGCGGCCGCGGCGGCACTGGCGCCGCGCGAAGGCGCGCTCATCGAAACCGCGGCCGCGCCGTGGTCGGCACTGCCGCTCGAGGACGGGAGCTTCGACGTCGCGGTCGTGTGGCAGGTGTTCGGCGACATCGCGCCAGCCGCGCGCGCCGCCGGCGCCGCCGAGATTTACCGGGTGCTGCGACCCGGGGGACGCTGCCTGGTGATCGATCCGGCCGAACCCTCCGCCGCGGGCCGCCTCATCGGCCGCCGGTCTCCGCCGGCGGAGTACCTCGCGGCCGGCGCCCTGCCGCTGCTCTCTGCCGCCGGATTCCGCGCCGGCCGGCTGCTCGCCGAACGCGACGGCCTGATCTTCACCGAAGCGGCGCGCCCGGTCGAGTAGGCGCGGGCATCTCCGGCACTGTCCCCTCGGACCCGCTCCTGTCTCTCGCAGAGAACACCTCAGCTCAGGCGCATCGGGTACGGGTCGACGAAAAAAGGCCTGAATCCACCGATTGCCAGCCGACGCCGGAGGGCGATCGGCGGCAAGGGATTTGCCCCTGCATTGGCGGACCCATGCCAGCCCCCGAACTCACGATCCCCGACGTTTTCACCGCGCGCGAAGTGGCGCGGGCCGCGGGGGTGCCTTCCGGAAGCGTGGAGCGCCTCGTCGCGGCGGGGCGCATCCGGGTCGTGAACGGCCGCTTCTTCACCTGCTCGGAGGCCGTGAATGCGGTGCGGCTGCTGCGCCGCAGCGCCGATTATCCGGCCAGCCTGTTCGAATCGACCGCGCCAGCTGAACGCCCGTCCGCGGGGGCGCTCGCCGCCTCCGGCGGGCTCCACGCCCTGGTGCTGGCGGCGCTCGTCCTGCTGACGGCCGTCGGCAGCGCGGCGCCGCGGACCGAGGCACACGACCCCGTCCGGCTGGTGTTTCTCGCGCTGCCGGGACCCGGAGGTGGCGGGGGCGGCGGCGGCCTGCGCCTTCCCGCGCCCGCAGCCAAGGCCGCCTTGAAAGGGCGCGCACCGGTGCCGAGCCCGGTCGCCCTGAAGGTCGTCCGACAACCGGATCCGCCACCCCGGCCTGCCGTCACCCCGACGCCGCCGCCGCCGGCGGCGATCGAGCGGCCGGAACCGCCGCGGGCGGCTCCGCCGGCTCCGGTCCCCCCCGTCGAGGCCCCGGTCGTGTCCGCGGCCGCCGACCCTGCCGACCAACAAGGGACGCTCACCGCGCAGGCGCCCGCGGAAGCTTCACGCGGCCGCGGCGACGGCGGCGGCGCGGGCACCGGCAGCGGGACCGGCCTCGGCGAGGGCACCGGGACCGGCATCGGCGCGGGCTCCGGCGGCGGAACCGGGGGAGGACCGTACCGGCCCGGGACCGGCATCACGCCCCCGGCCGTGCAGCGGGAAGTCCGGCCGGATTACACGGAGGAAGCCCGGCGGCGCGGCCTGGCCGGCGATGTCATCCTCGAAATCGTGGTCCGCAGCGACGGCTCGGTTGGCGACGTCAGGCTGATGCAGGGGCTCGGCGGCGGGCTCGATCAGCGGGCCATCGATGCCGTCCGGCAATGGCGCTTCTCACCGGCCCGCCGCTACGGCGTCCCGGTCGACGTCCTGGTGGAGATCGCGGTGGAGTTCAAACTCCGGTAGCGCGGCAGGAAGGTGATTGATGGATACTCTGCTGATTGCCGTAACCGTTCTGGCGCTGACGATGGCGGTCGGGATGGCGATTCTGACGGCGCGCCTGCTGCGCGAAGATCGCGCCCGCGCCGATGCGCGGGTCGCCGCTCTGACGGTCCTGTCGGCCGAACCCGATCTCGATCTGCCGGCCAGCCCGGTTGTCGCGCCGCAGGACGCCGCAGAGGAAACCGCCGGCACCGCACCGCCGGGACTCTTCGCGCCGCGCGCCGACGACTCGCCCTGGGGCCGCCGGCTCGCCATTGCCGGTGTTCTCGCCGCCGTCGTCTCGGCCGGCATCCTGGCCGCGCACGCGGCGCGGCCGACGGCCGTGGCCGGCGACGCCGCTCGGGTGGCGGCCGCCGCGCCGCCCATCGAACTGGTCGCGCTCCATCACACGCGCGATGCGCAGGGGCTGTCGGTGTCCGGCACGATCCAGAATCCCGGCGCCGGGATTCCACTCAGCGGCGTCGTCGCGACGGTTTACGTGTTCGGCCCCGGCGGGGCGTTTCTGACGAGCGGCCGGGCGCCGATAGCCGCCGCCACACTCGCGCCGGGAGGGGACTCGCCGTTCATGGTGACGCTGCCGGTGAATGGTGACATCGCCCGATACCGCGTCGGTTTCCGGACGGCAGAGGGCGCCGTCGTCGCTCACGTCGATCGGCGGGAACCCGGCCGACTGGCAAGCAAGCAGGAGCAGCCATGATTTCGCTCACGGCCCGGCGGCTGTCGGCACTCGCGGCGTCGGCCGCCATCGGACTGCTCTGTAGCGCGCACCCGGAAGGGCGGCCGGCCCAGTCCCGCAGCAGCCCGCGGGCGAAGAGCAGCAGTCGTTCCGCTTCAAGACCGGCGTCGAACTGATCAACGTGACCGCCACCGTCACGGACGAGAACGGCCGTTTCGTGCCCAACCTCCAGCAGGACGACTTCCGCGTCTATCAGGACGATGCGCCGCAGCCGATTACGCACTTCGACAGCGAGCGCGTTCCAGTCAGCCTCGGCATCGCGCTCGATACCAGCGGCAGCATGGACGGAGAGAAAATGGCCGCGGCGCGCGATGCGCTGGAGCGGTTCCTCTCCCAGCTGCTCGAGCGCGACGACGAAGTGTTTCTCTACAGCTTCGACAGCGCGCCGACGCTCGTCGAGGGCTGGACGACGGACAAGCGCCGGGTGAGCCTCGACCTGCGCCGGCTGGAGCCGCGCGGGGGGACCGCCATGTACGACGCGGTCGCCGAGGCCGTGCCGCTGGCGCAGGCCGGGCGCAACCGCAAGAAGGCGCTCGTCATCATCTCGGACGGCAACGACACGAGCAGCCGGACCGACGTGCTGACGGTGAAGCGGGCGATTCGCGAGAGCGAGGTCCTGGTCTACGCGATCGGCATCGACAGCCAGGGGGACCCCGGCTACTTCCCGATCGGCCAGGGCGGCATCCGGCGCCCGCGGCCGCAGCCGCCGCGATCGCCGTTCCCGTTTCCGTTCCCGATGCCCGGCGGGCGGCGGCCATCCCCCCCGCCGTCGGGTCCGAGCTATCCACCGGCGCCGCGCGGCGGCATCGGGCGGACGCCGAACGATGACCGCGTCAACGTGGCGGCGCTGCGCGAGATCACCGACGACAGCGGCGGCCGCACCGAGATCATCCGCAGCCCCCGCGATCTCGATCCTGCGACCGCCGGGATCGCCGACGAGTTGAGCCGGCAGTACTACCTGGGCTACGCCGCGACCGGCGTCAAGGACGGGCGCTGGCACACGATCCGGGTGGAGCTTCGCAATCCCAGCTACCGCGTCCGGGCTCGCCGCGGCTTCATCGCCACGCCCTAGACAAGCGGCTCGTGATCTATCATCTCCCGTGCGACTTTACGCGGCGGCCGTCGGCCTGAGCGTGCTCGGCAGCTTCGGCGGCCTGCTCGCGGCGTCAACCTTTCTGCTGCTCGGCGACGGCCTCCGGCTCAAAGTGGTGCCGTGGGCGATCAGCTATGCCGTCGGCACGCTGCTCGGCGTGTCGCTGCTCGCCCTCCTGCCGCAGGCGCTCGGCCGGCTTCCCCCGGCGACGGCGCTCGGCACGCTCCTCGCCGGGGTGCTGGCGTTCTTCCTGCTCGAGAAGCTCGTCCTCTGGCGCCACTGCCACGACACGCGGGACTGCGAGGTCCACACCAGCAGCGCCGCCTCCCTCGTCATCGTCGGTGACGCCTTCCATACATTCGTGGACGGCACGGTCATCGCCGCGGCGGTGCTGACCTCGATCCCGCTCGGCATCACCACCGCGCTCGCCGTCGCGACGCATGAGATTCCGCAGGAGGTCGGGGACGTCGCGATCCTCCTGCGGGCGGGATTTTCGCGGGGCCGCGCCTTCATGCTCAATCTGCTGTCCGGGCTCGGCGGGATCCTTGGCGCCATCGCCATGCTGGCGGCGTCGAAATCGATGCCCGGACTGCTTCCGTATGTCCTGGCGTTCGCGGCGGGGAATTTCCTCTACGTCGCGATGTCCGACCTCATCCCGGATCTCCATCGCGGCGGCCTCGAGGGCGGACCGATCCGTCAGCTGCTGATGATCGGCGCCGGCATCCTCACCATCGTCGCTCTCTAGCGTCGGCCGGTTGTCCTCGGGCGAGTACGCGTGGACAGCCCTGCAGTCCACCCCGCCGCCGGTTTCCGGGGGTTTCCCGGTCTTTTTGCCCGTCCGGGCTGGTACCGTCTTTGCCCTCTACCAGTGATGGAGATCCGGCTCGCCTGCCGGAAGAGGCCGCCCGAATCAGGGCGGCCGGAGGGTTTGTCATCATGAAGACCAGGTCGGTTTCTGCAAGTGTTGTCGCATTCCTGCTGGCGGCCGTGCTGGCGGTGCCGGGCGCGGCGTTGGCGCAGGATCGCCGCGACGTGAAGGTGGCGGAGGAGATCGGGCGCGTGCTGCGCTCGTATCCGCGGCTGACCATCTTCGACGATATCAACGCCTCGATCGAGAACGGCGCGGTCGCGATCACCGGCAAGGTGACGATGCCGTACAAGAAGAACGATCTCGAGAAGCGGATCGCCTCGATCGACGGCGTGCGCACGGTGCGGAACGACATCGGCGTCCTGCCGGTGTCACAGTACGACGATGAGCTGCGCTACCGCGTCGCGCGGGCCATCTACGGCAATGCGTCGTTCTGGAACTACGCCGCGATGGCGTATCCGCCGATTCACGTGATTGTCGAAGGCGGGCACGTCACGCTCGCCGGCGTCGTCAACAGCAACGTCGAGCGGATGCTGGCGCGTTCGCTGGCCAGCGGCCTGGGCGAGCTGTCGGTCAAGAACGATCTGCGGACCGATGCCGAGACCCGCACCGAGTAGCTGCGGCGATCAGGCGCTCGCCGCCGGAGGGGCGGGGTCGGCGCCCTTCCGGATGGCGAGCCAGATGAGCAGCGCCAGCACGCCGATCGCCGCCAGGAACGCGCCCCCGAACAACCACAGCGTCCGGTGAGGATCGACTGGCTGTCCATCTCGACCTTGATGTCGATGGGCGTGCCGTCGAGCCGGTCGGCGAGCTGCTGCTCCCAGGCGAGGATGTTGCCTCGGGCGGCGCCGCGCGGCTGTCCGGTGTCGAGGTCGCGGGCGTTGTGCCAGAGGATGCGGCTTGGCAGGTGCAGCCGGAACGCGACAATCTCTGAGCCGTTCCATCCGACCTTGCCGAGCGTGCCCGGCCGCAGCGCCGACGCGCCGACCTTCTGCTCGAAGACGTGATGGCCGTTCTCTTCGTCGAACCGGTAAGTCGACCACGAGAGCGGGCCGACCTCGTGCAGCCGG
Source organism: uncultured Acidobacteriota bacterium (assembly GCA_963750475.1). Lineage (GTDB taxonomy): Bacteria > Acidobacteriota > Vicinamibacteria > Vicinamibacterales > 2-12-FULL-66-21 > JALZOC01. Next base: position 945,461 of record CAVVQQ010000002.1, on the reverse strand, counting down.
CGGACGTCCGGCACGGTCATGCGGATCTGCACGAAGCGGCGGCCGTACCGGCGCCACGGCGGACTGACGCGGGTGACATCGGCATTGGCCGACTGATACGCCGCCCGCACCCGGGCGCGGTCGAGCCTGCGTCGCTGGATCGGGATCGAGGTCGAGACCGCGCAGCGCGACGAGCGCGGCAATCGAGGCATTGACGACCAGGGTGGCCGAGCCGTCGATGTCCAGATAAAGGTCCTCTTCGTATTCGTATTGTCTGCCGAACAGGCCGCCGCCGCAGGCGGTTGACGCGGCCAGGGCGCTCACCAGGACGGCGAGCACGACGGCCCGCGCAGAGTGCGACATTCCCCGGATGATATACTGAATTTCCGCACGATCCCGCCGCTCGGGCGCGCGCTCCTGCCGGGACGAACGCTCCTCAAGAACACATGGCCGAGCGGCTTTTCCTGATCGACGGCAGCTCCCAGATGTACCGCGCGTATCACGCGATGCGCGGCGGCGGCCTGTGCGGTCCCGGCGGGCGCACGACCCACGCGGTCTACATCTTCGTCACGATGCTGCGGAAGCTGATCGCAGGATCACGACCCGCAGCTACATCGCCGCGTCGTTCGACCTGCCCGGCCCGACGTTCCGCTCCGATCTCGCCGACCGACTACAAGGCCAACCGCGCGCCGATGCCGCCCGATCTCGCCGAGCAGATCCCGCTGGGTCCACGAGGCCTGCGAAGCGCTCGGCGTGCCGATCCTCACCTCGGAGCGGTTCGAGGCCGACGACGTGATCGGCACGCTGGCCGCGCAGGCGCGTCGCGGCGCGGCTTCGAGGTCGCGATCGTCACCGGCGACAAGGACTTCTTCCAGCTGGTCGCACGACGGCATCACGGTCTACAACCCGCGCGACGACGGCACGTGGTTCGACGCCGAGGGCGTGAAGGAGAAGTTCGGCGTGCGCCGGAGCAGGTCGTCGACGTGCTGGCGCTGATGGGCGACTCGATCGACAACATCAAGGGTGTGCCGGGCATCGGCGAGAAGGGCGCGCGCGACCTGATCGCGACGTACGGCATCCTCGAGGCGCTGCTCGCGCACGCCGGCGAGGTCTCGAACAAGCGGTACCGCGAAGGGCTGCTCGCGCCACGCGGACGACGCGCGGCAGAGCCGCGAGCTGGCGCGCATCCGCACCGACGTGCCGGTCGACGTTCGACCCCGAGGCGCTGCGTATCGCGGCGCCGTCGCGCGAGCGCTGCTTCGAGCTGTTCACCAGGCTCGGCTTCCGGTCGCTGGTCATGGAGTACGCGCCGACCGCGCAGACCGTCGGCAAGGACTACGCGTCGTCGCCGACGCCGGCGGCGCTCGAACGCGCTGGTCGGCGGAGCTGCGCGGCGCCGGACGGTTCGCGTTCCGGGTGCTGCCGGATGCGCCGGTCGGCGATGCGCGCCGGCATCGCCGGCCTCGCGTTCTCGATCGCGTCGCCCGCCACGCGCGCTACGTGCCGCTGACGGTCCGGCGACGCGGAGGACGCTCTTCGGCGATCGGCGGCGACGGCGGACGACGCGGCGGCCTGGACGCTCGCGACGGCGCTGGCGGCGCTGAAGCCGCTGCTCGAGGACGCGGCGCTCGCGCAAGGTCGGCCACGACCTGAAGTTCGACGCGATCGTGCTGGCGCGCCACGGCGTCACGCTGCGCGGGCTCGAGCTCGACACGATGCTCGCCAGCTACCTGCTCGACGCGACGCGCTCGGCGCATCCGCTCGAGGAGCTGGCGCTCGAGCACACCGGCTACAAGGCGCTCACGCGAGGAGGACGTCTGCGGCCGCGGCGCCAAGGCGACTGTCGTTCGCCGACGCTGCCGCTCGACGCGCGCGCTCGACTACGCCGGCGAGCGCGCCGACCTGGCGCTGCAGCTCGCCGGCACGGCTGCGCGACGCTGCTCGGCAGCGAGCAGCTCGACGGCGGTCTACGACGACGCTCGAGCTGCCGCTGATCCCGGTGCTGGTCGCGATCGAGCGCGCCGGCGTCCGCATCGACGTCGCGGCGCTCGGCCGCGCAGTCGCAGCACGTCGATCAGGAGCTGGCGATCGCGCAGCGCGCAGATCTTCGAGCTGGCCGGCGAGGAGTTCAACATCAACTCGCCGAAGCAGCTGTCGCGAGATCCTGTTCGACAAGCTGCAGCTGCCGGCGCTGAAGCGCAACGCCAAGACCAAGACGCGCGTCGACCGCGGTCGAGGTGCTCGAGGAGCTGGCGCTGGCGCACGAGCTGCCGCGGCTGATTCTCGAGTGGCGCGGCGCTGCAGAAGCTGAAGGGCACCTACATCGACGCGCTGCCGCAGCTGGTGCAACCCGGACACCGGCCGCGTCCACACCTGCTTCAACCAGGCGGTGGCGGCCACCGGCCGGCTGAGCAGCAGCGATCCCGAACCTGCAGAACATCCCGATCCGCACCGAGCTCGGGCGCGAGATCCGCGCGCGCCTTCATCGCCGAGCCGCGGCCACGTGCTGATCTCGGCCGACTACTCGCAGATCGAGCTGCGCGTGCTGGCGCACCTGTCGGGCGAGCCGGTGCTGGTCGAGGCGTTCGCGCGCGGCGAAGACATCCACGACCGCACCGCGCTGAAGGTCTTCGGCGCCGACAGCGGCCTCGAGCCAGCACGAGCTGCGGCGGCGCGCGAAGATCGTCAACTACGCGCTGCTCTACGGCAAGACCGCGTTCACGCTGGCCAAGGACATCGGCGTCACGCAGCAGGCGGCGCAGGAGTTCATCGACGCCTACTTCGCCGGCTTCCCGGCGGTGCGCGCCTTCATCGACCGCACGCTCGACGAGGCGCGCGCGAGCGGCGTGGTGAAGACGCTGTTCGGGCGGCGCCGGCTGGTGCCGGAGCTGACCAGCCGCAACGGCCAGATCCGCGCGCGCGCGCCGAGCGCGATCGCCGTCAACCTGCCGATTCAGGGCACCGCCGCCGACATCCTGAAGCGCGCGATGATCGACGTCCACGCGCGCGCTGCCCGCGATCGCCGGCGGGCGCGCGCGCATGATCCTGACGGTCCACGACGAGCTGCTGTTCGAGGCGCCGCGGGAGGCGGCGGACGAGGCCGCGGCCGCTGGTGCGCGAGCTGATGGAGGAGGCCGTGCACGCTGCGCGTGCCGCTGACGGTCGATGTCGGGATCGGCGAGAACTGGAAAGACGCGAAGAGCTGACGCCAGGCTCGCCTAGCGCGCCCAGCGTCCCTTGAACGCCTCCCACTCGCCGACCATGCCGGCGAGCGCCTGGGATGATCCCGCCCGGGCAGCCGCGCGGCGCGGTCGGGGATGATGCGCCTGCACCACCAGCCGATCGAGGTCGGCGCGCAGCGTCGCGCCGCGGTCGGCGCGCGAGCGAGGCGCGCACCCAGCCGGCCGCCGCCTGGTCCATGGCTCCGCTCCAGATCGCCGGCGCCGCGCGCCGCCGCGCCAGCCAGTAGCCCGCCGGGCGGACCCGGCATCGCATCGCCATCTCGGCGCGCATCCGCGCCGCAATCACGGTCGTAGAGCGGCCGGCGATCGTCGGCCGCCTGCGGCGAGCGCCTGGCGGTCGAGCGCGGTCGCCCACCAGTCGAGCACCCGCTCGTGCGCCGGCGCGCCGAGCAGCGCGCGAGCGATCGAGCACCGATTCGAAGAGCGCCGCGGCGGCGCCGAACCGATCGTCGAGAAAGAGCGCTTCGCCCATGCCGATCGCGAGCTCGAGCCGCTCGCGCGGATCGAGCGGCCGGGCATCGACGCGTCCGCAGCGCTCGCGCGCGTCGGCGAGGTCGTCCGGCGCGGCGCGTCTGGCGGTATCGCTCGAGCTGGATGCGCCCGAGCACGATCGCGGGCGCGCGTCCGCCGTGGCTGGCGACCTCGCACGGCCTCGCGCGCGGCACGCTCCGCGGCGTCGTACTGACCCTGGTTGTAGAGCCGGCGGGCCTCGCGCGAGTGCGTCCGCGCGGCGCGGACCGGCGGCGCCGCCAGCAGCAGAGCCACGGCGACCAGCAGCAGAATCGGCGGCATGGGGGGATGGTAACACATGCGCGCAGGCACGCTCTAAGCACGACTGGCCATCATGAGAGTTAGTGAGGCCACCGGAGCATTGATGCTATAATTGCCGTGCGATGGCGGAGCCGACCATCGTCCCCACGGTCGCAGCACACCATTTCCCGCCGCGACATCGATCCCGACGCGCTCAAAGTCCTGTATCGGCTGCACGAGCACAATTACGTCGCCTACCTGGTCGGCGGCAGCGTCCGCGACCTGCTGCTCGACGCGCCGGCCCGAAAGACTTCGACATCGGCACCTCGGCGCATCCCCACCAGGTCAAGAAGCTGTTCCGGAACTGCTGGATCATCGGCCGCCGCTTCCGCCTCGCCCACGTCAAGTTCGGCACCAAGACGATCGAGGTCGCGACCTTCCGCCGTCAGGTCGATCGCCGAGCCGGAGCATCGCCCGAGCCTGAGCGGCGGCCGCCGCAGACGACGGAAGCGTCCGCCGACCGAGCGGCCAGGAAGACGACTGCGCCGACGACAGCGCCGCCGAACCGGCGCCGCGCCGAGCGACCGACCTGATCCAGCGCGACAACACCTACGGCACGCCCGAGGAGGACGCCTTCCGCCGCGACTTCACCGTCAACGCGCTCTTCTACGACATCGGCACGTTCTCGATCATCGACTACGTCGGCGGCCTCGACGATCTCGACGCGCGGCTGATCCGCTGCATCGGCGATCCGGACGTGCGCTTCCTCGAGGATCCGGTCCGCATGCTGCGCGCGGTCGTGCTCGCGGCGCGGCTCGAGTTCACCATCGACGAGCCGATCCTCGACGCGATGGCCGACCCATCGCGCACGAAATCGCGCGCAGCGCGCCGGCGCGGCTGCTCGAGGAGTACTACAAGATCCTGCGCTCCGGGCACGCCGAGGAGGCCTTGCGGCAGCTGCGCGCCACGAAGCTGCTGAAGGAGATCACGCCGGAGCTGTCGACGCGCCGGCGATGCGCTGTGGCGATCGATCGCGGCGCTCGACCGCTATCGCGCCCGGTTCGCGGGCGGCCCCGGACTCGCTGACCAACGCGATCCTCGCCGGCACGCTGCTCCAGCCGCTCGGTCTGGCTGGCCCGGCCGGCGCGGTTCTCACGCCGACGCGCTCGAGCGCCGCGTCGAGCTCGGCATGCTGCCGATCGCCCGCCGCGACATCGAGCGGCTGCAGCACATCATCGCGATGCAGCCCCGGCTGCTCGACCTCGACGCGCCGCCGCGGGCGCAGCGCGCGCTGCTCCACCGCTCGTCGCTGGACGAGGCGCTGACCTGGCTCGAGATTCACGGCGATCGCCCGGACGTCGTCGCGCACTGGCGCGCCCTGCAGGCGCAGAGCCGGTCGCCGGGCCGCGACGGCACCGAAGCTCGCCGATCACCCCGGCCGCCTATCCGCGCCCCGGCGCCGCGGCGCCGCGCGCCGCGCGCCGTCGTCGCCCCGCAGGTCAGCCGGCGGCTCCTGAGTCGGCGCGCGCTCAGCCCGGCTCGGCCACGAACCGGTAGCCGACGCCGCGCACGGTCAGCAGGTGCTTCGGCTGGCTCGGCTCCTTCTCGATGTAGCGCCGCAGCCGGACGATGAAGTTGTCGATCGCGCGGGTGTCGGTGTCCTCGCGCACGCCCCAGACGTCCTCGAGCATCGCCTTGCGCGACACCGCCTTGCCCTTCATGCGCGATCAGGTAGCGCAGCAGGTTGGCTTCCATCAGCGTCAGCGGCAGCGTCCGCTCGCCGACGCGCAGCTCCAGCGTGTCGAAGTCGATCGTCTTGCCGGCGAAGCGTGTACTGGTCCTGCGGCCGGCGCATGCCAGCCGGAGCGGCGCAGCAGGCCGCCGATGCGCGCCAGCAGAATCGCCAGCTCGGTCGGCTTCGGCAGATAGTCGTCGGCGCCCGCGGCGAACCCCTTCAGCACATCTTCCGGCCGGCCGCGCGCGGTCAGCATCAGCACCGGCACGAACTGCCGCGCCGCGCGCAGCTCGGAGACGACCGCGAAGCCGTCCTTGCCCGGCAGCATGACGTCGAGCACGACGAGGTCGAACCGGCGGCGCCGGTCGCCGAGCAGCCGCTCGAGCGCCGCCTCGCCGGTCTCGACGACGTCGACGCCGTAGCCCTCGGCCTCGAGGTTGAAGCGCAGCCCTTCGGCGAGGTGCTGCTCGTCCTCGACGATCAGGACGCGCTGGGCGCGTCATGCCCCGCGGCGCCTTGCGGCAGCAGCAGCGTGAAGGTGCTGCCCTGGCCGGTGCCGGCGCTCTCGGCGAACGCCCGGCCGCCGTGCTTGCCGCGCCACCGAGCGGACGATGAACAGCCCGAGGCCGCTGCCCTTGGCGCGCACCGGCGCACGCCGGCGGAATCGCGGTAGAAGCGGCGGAAGATGCGCTTCAGCTCGACGCGGCGAGATCCCGACGCCGTGGTCGCCACCCGCACGGCCAGCGCGATCGTCTGTCGAGTCTCCTCGAGCCGCACCTGGATCCGGACCGTCGGCCGGCGAATACTTGACGGCGTTGTCGAGCAGGTTCCAGACCGCCGCCTTGCAGCTCGTCGGCGTCGCCGAGCACCACCGCGCGAGCCGGCCGGCGCGACGCTCGTCGTAGGCCAGCGCCTCGCTGCGTGAAGTGGAAGCGCGTGCCGCGCCAGCGCCACCGACTCGCGGGTGATCTCGGCGAGATCGACGCGCGACCGGGCGCCGCGGCCGGAGTCGCGACCCGGCGCTGCCGGCGCGCAGCACCTGATCGATGGTGTGGAGCAGGCGGTCGCTGTCCTCGAGCATGATCCGGTAGAACTCGCGCCGCTTGTCCGCGTCGAGCTCGCGCGTCTGCAGGGTCTGCAGGTACAGCCGGATCGACGCGACCGGCGTCTTGAGCTCGTGGGTGACGGCGTTGATGAAGGAGTCGTGCTGCTCGTTGCGCCGGATCTCGCGGACCAGGAAGATGGTGTTGAGCACCAGCCCGGCGATGATCAGCAGAAAGAAGATGACGCCGAGGATCGCGAGGACGCCGCGCCGCCAGTTGAGGACGATCCAGCTGACGTTGAGCGTGACGGCGAGCGCGACGAGGCAGATGCCGAGGACGGTGAAGAAGATGACCGACCGGCGCCGGCCGCTGATCATGCCTCAGAAGAATACAGGTGCGGACGGCGGCCGTCAGCGCCGGCGATCAGGCCGCTTCTTCCACCGGTGAGCCGGGCCGCGACCTTCGCGACCTTGACGTCCCACACGATGCCGAGCGCGCGGAACAGCTTCAGCGTGATCCAGCTGATGTCGAACTCGTACCAGGCCAGGCCGTGACGCGCCGACACCGGGTGGGCGTGGTGGTTGTTGTGCCAGCCTTCGCCGAACGTCAGCAGCGCCACCCACCAGCTGTTGCGCGAGTCGTCGCGGGTCTCGAAGCGGCGGCTGCCCCACATGTGGGTCGCCGAGTTCACCAGCCAGGTGCGCGTGCAGGCCGAACACGACGCGCAGGCAGATGCCCCAGAACACCATCGCCCCAGCCGCCGACCGCGAGGAGGATCAGGCCGACCGTCGTCAGCGGCACCCAGTGATAGGTGTTCAGCCAGCGGTAGAACGGATCGGCGCCGAGGTCGGGCGCGTACTTCGCCATCAGCGGCGGTGTTGTTGTGGTGGGTGTCGCCGAACAGGATCCAGCCCATGTGCGCCCAGAAGCCGCCGTCGCGCGGCGAGTGCGGATCGCCTTCATGGTCGGAGATGCTGATGGTGCACGCGGTGCGTCGCCACCCAGAAGATCGGCCCGCCCTCGAGCGTCAGCGTGCCGCAGACCGCGAGGAAGTACTCGAAGGCCTTCGACGTCTTGAAGCCGCGGTGGGTGTGCAGCCGGTGGTAGCCCAGGCTGATGCCGAAGCCGACCGCCATCCAGTGCAGCACCAGCGCGACGAGCACGTTGGCCCAGGTGACATACCAGAACGCCGCGACCGCCAGCGATGTGGAACAGGACCATGAAGACCGCGGTGATGCCAGTTGACGGTCGAAGGCGAGTATCGGGACGCACGGGTCTTCGCGTCTGTGTCTGCAACGGTGCTCCTCGTGAAAGGTGAGCACTCACAGTAGCAGGTACGCGCGCGGCCGGTTTGTAAGACTTCTGTGAGCCAGCGGCTGTAAGTCGCTCCAACATGCGGCTTGGCAGCGATGGGCTTAGCCGTTCCGCCGCTCGAACTCGCGCATGAACTCGACCAGCGCGTCGACCCCGCTCTCGGGGAACGCGTTGTAGATCGACGCGCGCATGCCGCCGACCGAGCGGTGCCCCTTGAGGCCGTCGAGGCCGGCCGCCGTCGCCTCCTTCGCGAACGTCTTCTCGAGCTCCTCGCTCGGCAGGCGGAAGGTGACGTTCATCCGCGAGCGGCTGTCCTTGTCGGCGTGGCCGCGGTAGAACCCGGTGCGATCGATCTCGGCGTAGAGCTTGCCCGCCTTGCGCGGCGTTGCTGCTGCGCCGATCGCCGTCGAGCCCGCCCTCGCTTCAGCAGCCACTTCAGCACCAGCCGCATGACGTAAATCGTGAAACACCGGCGGCGTGTTGTACATCGACCCGTTCTCGACGTGCACCGGATACTGCAGCATCGTCGGGATCGTCTTCGGCGTGCGCGCGAGCAGGTCCTCGCGGACGATGACCAGCGTGGCGCCGGCCGGGCGCGAGGTTCTTCTGCGCGCCGGCGTAGATCAGCCCGAACTTCGGCGACGTCGATCGGCGCGCTGAAGATGTCGGACGACGCGTCGGCGACGAGCGGCACGTCGCCGGCGTCGGGCACGTAGCGGAACTCGGTGCCGAAGATCGTGTTGTTGGTCGTGTAGTGCACGTAGGCGGCGCCGGCGGATCGAGCGTCAGCTCGTCCTGCGTCGGCACGCGCGCGAAGTTCTCCGCCTCGGTCGTGGCGGCGATCTTCACGCCGCCGACCCGCTTGGCCTCCTTGACCGCCTTCTGCGACCACGCGCCGGTGACGACGTAGTCGGCCGAGCCGCCGGCGGGCAGCAGGTTCATCGGCACCATCGAGAACTGCAGGCTGGCGCCGCCCTGCAGGAACAGCACCTTGTAGTTGTCCGGGATGCCGCGCGAGCGTGCGCAGGTCCGCCTCGCAGCCCGCGAGGATCTCCTCGAACGGCTTCGAGCGGTGGCTGACCTCGAGGATCGACATGCCGACGCCCGGGCAGCGCGAGCGAGATCGCTGCTGCGCCTCCTCCAGCACTTCGAGCGGCAGGACCGCGGGGCCGGCCGAAAAATTGAAAACGCGTGTCGCGTCGTCGATCATGAAAGCCTCTGTAACGCAACCTCGACGATCAGAGCGTGACCACCTGCAGATCGAGAATGTCGCCGTTGCCCGCCGCGATCCGCTCGCAGACGCGCGGCGGTCGGCGCGCCGTCGAGGTTGATCCGCGCGACCGCCGCCTCGGCCCCCTCGAAGACGATGTTCTCGGTCTCCTGGACGTTGAGGTTGGCGCCGCGCAGGTGATCGAAGACGTGCGCCAGCACGCCCGGCCGATCGCGGTGCCGGACGACCAGCATGTGCGTCGCCGGCGTGCGGCGTGGCCAGGTTCACGACGTTCGGCACCCGGCCGGTTTCCTTGTAGCTGCGGATGATCCGGACGGTCTCGGCGGCGATCGCCTCCTGCGCCTGATCGGTCGAGCGCGCCGATGTGGTGCGTGCCGTAGACGCCGGGCAGCGACACGATCGGATCGCGCGAAGTCGCCGGTCGCCGACGGCCGGCTCGTCGCGCGAACACGTCGAGCCCGACCCGCAGGCCGCTTGTTCGCGGACCGCCGTCGCCAGCGCCGCGTGATCGACGACCTCGCCGCGGGCGGTGTTGATGACGCATCGCACCCGGCTTCAGGCGGCCGAGCACCGCGGCGTTGACCAGGCGCTTTCGTCTCGGGCGTCAGCGCGAGTGGACGCTGAGGATGTCGGCGCGCGCGGCGACGTCCGCCGGACGTCGGCGCGAGCTCGATCGCGACCTGCGCGCTGCGCGCCTTCGACCCCGAGCGCGCGGGCCTCCTGCTCCGCGAGCGGCCGGTCCTCGCCCGTCGAAGCGGCGGCTCCAGATCACGCATGTTCATCCCGAAGCCGGCGGCGCGGCGGATCACTTCGCGGCCGATGTGCCCGACCCCGAGCAGCCCCAGCGTCGCGCCGTAGAGCCCGCGCGCCTTGGAGTACTCCTTCTTGTTCCAGCGTCCCGGCGCGCAGGTCGGCGACGTTGTCGGGCACCCGCCGATCGAGCGCCAGGATCAGCGCGAAGGCGAGCTCGGCGACGGCAATCGCGTTCTTGCCGGGGCAGTTCGAGACGTAGATGCCGCGCGTCGACGCGGCGGCCACGTCGATCGTGTTGTAGCCGGCGCCGGCGCGCACGATCAGCGCCAGCCGGCCGGCGTCGAGCATCGGCGCGGTCACCTTCGTGCCGCGCACCACCAGCACGTCGGCGCCGCTGACGTCCGGATCGCCGCCGTCAGCGGCCTCGTCTTTCAGGTCGGGCTCGTAGACGCACCTCGCACCCGGCCGCCTTCGAGGCCGTCGATCGCCGCTCTGCTCGAACTTGTCGGCGATGAGGACTTTCATCGGCGATCGCAGCGTGCCCGGTGAGGTCAGATTTCATGACCAGCAGCCCGTCCCTGAGCTTCGGCTCGAACCAGGTGGACTTCGGCGGCATGATGCCGCCGGCGTCGGAGATCGCCATCAGGTCGTCGACCGTGACCGGGAACATCGAGAACGCCACCGCCGCCTTGCCCGAGTCGACCGCCTGCTCGAGCGCCGCCGTGCCGCGCGCGCCGCCGACGAAGTCGATGCGCTTGTCGGTGCGGATGTCGCCGATGCCGCAGCACCGGCTCGAGCACGGCGCTCTGCAGCCGGGCGACGTCCAGGCGCGCGGCGCGCGAGTCGTCGGCCGGCCGCGGCGCCGCCGATGGTCGAGCGTGTACCACTTGCCCGCCGAGATACATCGACACGTCACCCTGGCGTGCCGGCGTCGCCGGCCCTCGGCGTGACCGGGACGCGCTGCTCGAACGCCGTCGAGGAACTCCGCCGGCGTTGCGCCCGCCGAGATCCTTGACGGTCCGGTTGTAGGGCAGGATCTGCATCTGGTTGTCGGGAAACGCCACCGCGATGAAGGTGTCGGCGCCGGCGGTCGCTGCCGCCGCGGCGCCGCCGAGCTCGGCGCGGGCGCGCGCCGCGCTCGCCGCGCGGTGGTGCCCGTCGGCGATGTACAGCGCGGGAATCCGCGGCAAAGGCGTCCACGAGCGCGCTGGTCTGCTCCGAGGCCGGCGCGCCAGATCGTGTGCTGCACGCCGTCCGCCGGCGGTGAAGTCGTAGAGCGGCTCCCCGGCCGTACGACCTGCCGCGCCACGGCGTCGATCGCCGCCGACGGCCCGGTAGGTCAGGAACACCACCCCGGTCTGCGCGCGCAGCTCGACCATGTGCCGCGTGCGATCGTCTTCCTTGTCGCGGCGCGTCCGCTCGTGCTTCTTGATGACGTCGCGCGTCGTACTCGTCGAGCGAGAAGCAGCCGGCCATGCCGGTCTGCTCGTGCGCGCCCATCCGCAGGCGATAGAAGTACAGCGCGGGCATCTTCATCGACCACGAGCGGCGCCCTGCTCGCGCAGCGCCGCCAGGTTCTCGCGGGCCCGGTCGTAGACCGCGCGCGCGTAGGGATCGGTCGTCCGGCGGCAGATCGATTTCCGAGCGGGTGACGTGCAGGAAGCTCAGCGGGATTGCCGGCCGCCAGCTGCCGCGCTTCCTCGGTCGTGACGACGTCGTAGGGGACCGACGAGACCGCCGCCGCCTCGGCAGGCGCCGGACGCAAGGCGCGGAAGGGATGAATCGAAGCCATCCGCATATTGTAGCCCGTCGCCCGGGCCGGGGCGGACGGAGCGGTTCAGCGGGAAGCCGGGACGGCGTCGGCGGCGAACGGAGACGGATCGGCAGCAGGGGCGTCGGCAATCTGCTCGAGCACGCGGTCGCGGACCGCGGCAAACGCCGCCAGCGAACCGGCGCGGATCGGCTCGCCGGGCGGCAGCCGGCGGTGCTCGGCCAGGGGATTGACGAAGACGCCATTCTTCCTGAGCCGGTAATCCAGATGAGGACCAGTGGCGGTGCCGGTCGAGCCGACGCGGCCGATGAGCTGTCCCTGTTCGACGTGCGCGCCTGGCCGGATCCCCGGCCGCAAATGCCGAGAGGTGCAGGTAGTAGCTCTCGAAGCCGCCCGCGTGGCGCAGCCGGACCATGTTGCCGCCGCCGCCGCTCCATCCGGCCGAGACGACAGTGCCGCTCGACACCGCGACCACCGGCGCCCCCGGCGGCGCCGCGTAGTCGACGCCGAGATGGGCGCGGTAGGTCCGGAAGACGGGATGGAGGCGGCTCCGCGAAAAACGCGAGGTGACGCGCGGCTCGAACCGGAGCGGCGAGCGCAGGAAGAAGCGCTTCAGCGACCGGCCGTTCTCGTCGTAGAAGCTGGCGGCGCCGGTCTGCGGGTCCTGCCAGCGGAAGGCCTGATGCTCGCGGCCGTCGACCAGCAGGCGGGCGCCGAGGATTGCGCCGTAGCCGGCGAACTCGCCGGAGCGCGTCGACTTCTCGACGAGCACCTCGAACCAGTCGCCCGGCTGCAAATCGCTCTCGAAATCGATCTGCCCGGCGAACATGCCGGCCAGCGACAGCGCCAGCTGGATTTTTTCTCCCGCCGAGTCCACAGCCGCGATGAGCGACGTGTGATCCGCATCGATCTGTCCCCTGACGGCAATCGGAGCGGTCGCCTTTTCGAGCGTCACCACCGTCGCCTCGGTGGATTCGGGACGCGCGCCGGCGATGACGCGCAGGACCCGGTCCATGTCGATCTGATACTCGAAGCGGCGCAGCCGCCCGTCGAGGAAGCGGACCAGCGTGAACGGCCGACCCTCGCGGAAGTGCCGGGCGTCGAAGACCCCGCGCACCGCCTCGACCGCCGCCTGCACCGACGGCGCGGCGAGGTGATTGGCGGTCAAAAGGTTCTCGAGCGTCGCATGGCGCGGCACCCGGTCGGAGATGGTTTCGACCTCACGGCGCAGCACGATATCGGCGCCGTGCCGCGCCGGCGGCGCAGCGGGCGTCTGCCGGCACGCGGCCGCGGCCGCTGCCGCGAACAGAAACGGGATCACGATCTGCCGACTCATCGAAGGAGGCAGTGTAACAGCAACCGGCGGGTCGGGCGTGCCGGTCAGCGCGGGGCCATCACCCAGACGCCCCAGGTGCCGGTGCCGCGGCTGTGATAGGCGACGCGCTTGCCGTCGGGGGCCCATGTGTACTCCTCCGCGGAGGCATCGGACAGCACCTTCCGCATCGAGCCCTCCGGGAGGTCGAGCAGCCAGGCGCCATCGCGGTAAACCTGGAACATCACGCGCCGGCCGTCCGGAGAGACGGCGGGCGTCCGGACGAGGCGGCCGGCGACCGGCGACTGAAACACCCGGCGCTTGCCGGTCTCCAGATCGAGAATCACCAGTTCCGTCTCGTGGCTGTAGGCGATGCGGCGGCCGTCGGGAAACCAGGAACCGCCCCACGGCGCGCCGACCGTGTAGGACGTCAGCCGGCGCGTCTGACCGGAGGCGACGTCGGTCGTCCACAGGTTCCAGACCTTCGGTCGTCCGGCCTCGCCGCGCACGAACGCAACCGTCCGGCCGTCTGGCGACCAGCTCGGGATGGCGGCGAATCCCTCGCCGCTGATCCGCTTGACGTTGGTGCCGTCGGCGTCGGCCACATAGACGCCGCGCTCGCCGTCGCGGTCGGAATCGAACGCGATGCGCTCGCCGTCGGGCGATGGACGCGCGTGAAAGTTCTGCGCGCGATCATCGACGATGCTGGTGATGCGCAGAATCGCGCCGCGGCTGTCCGTGTCCGCACGCATCAGCGCGCTGCGGCCGTCCGATTCCGCCTGATAGAACATCGCGCTGCCGACGCTCGCGAACGACGGCGAGAACGACGGCCCGTCCGGCATGCCGCGGACCGGGGACGCCGCCGGCGTCGGACTCGAGACCCGCGTCACGTCACTCGGCGCCAGCGCCGCGGTGCGGGCGTCCGGCTTCGGGGCAACGACCGGGGTCGGCGCGGACGCAGCCGGGACCGACGGCGGCGCCGGTTCCGGAGCCCGCTCTGACTGCGGGCGCACGGCTTCGGCCTGCGGGCGCACGGCTTCGGCCTGCGGGCGCACGGCTTCGGCCTGCGGGCGCACGGCTTCGGCGGCCGCAGCCGCCGGCGCCGTGGGCTGAGCCGCGGGGCGGGCGGGCCCAGCCGCCGGGTGCGCGCGGATCCTGTGCTCCCAGAGCGCGGGGACAATCCCGACGGCGAGAAGGGCCGGAATCGCCAGCGCCGCGAGATACCGGCGGCGGCCGCCCACCGAACGCGACGGCTCCGGCACGGTCGTCGAAGACACGACGGGAAGCGGCCGGGGCTCGTCCTCGACGAAGGCCGACAGCTCGAGGTCCCGCACCGTCGGCCGCTCGCGCGCGGACGCTTCGAGCATCGGCCACACGGCCTGGATCACCACGCGGTCATCGAGGCCGGCCGCCTTCGCGTAGCGAATCAGCTGCGTCCGCCCGACCGGAGACGCCGGCCAGTTCCGCATGTAGCCCCATTCGAGCTCGACGAGCAGACGCGCGGAAATCCGGCTGCGCTCCGAGATCTGCGCCAGCGTCAGCCCGGTCGCGCGGCGCGCGCGGCGGATATCCGAAATCGTCAGCTCCGTTTCTCTCGGTTCGAAGCGCTCCACCGGCGCGGTGGCGCCATCGTCACCCTCCGCAGCCTCGAGAAGAGAGGCGCCCCTTCCGTCCGGCTCAACCGCTGGCGCCTCGCGCGGCGCCAGCTCCGGCGCCTTCGCCGCCGCTTGGGCATGGCGGGTCATGACGTCGCGCACGACCGCAGACAGGTCATCGACAGCAAACCGGGCCAGCGCGGCGCCAAAGTCCTGTAGAGATTGATAAGGAGGAAGATTGACCGTCCCGAGCGCCCTGGCGACCACAAGGCGCAGCGCTCCCGGCACGCGCAGCTCCGCCGGGGCATCGAAGCCGGGCAGCAGTGCCTGAAGCAGGCTGGCCGCCCGGACCACCGCCCGGTCGTCGGTCGCGATAGGGCCTTCGACCGAAATCTCGCCCGAACTGTGCAGCCTGACGATATGCGCCGACGGCAGTCCTGGAAGCTCTCCGTCAGATGCGCGCCGCACCATCTCGCGGACGATGGTGGCGGCCTCAGCGGAGCGGATGGCGGTATCAGCGGAAGCCAAATCCGCCAGTGAAACCTGAGAGTCGTGGCTGGTCATCGCGGCTATCGATTGCGACAATCCTGCCATCGAGACCGCCGCCGGATTATTGGGCAATCCGGCCGAATTCCCGAAATTTAGCCGTTCCGGCCCGCCGTATGGATGAGCCGTAACGAGGTCGCCCATCCAATAAATTACACGCTCTGCAGCGATTTCTCCGAGCCCCGTGAATTTTCACGGCTGCTCATGACCTCGACTCCGCTAGCGGGCCACCGAGATCTGGACGAGCTTGCGGAACTTGACGGGTGTGCCAGCGACCGTCGCCGGGGTGTATTTCCACTGGCGCGCGTACGACAGCAGCAGCGGGTCGTAAATGGGATGCACGGAGCTCCGCAAGGTGAGCGAGACGACGCGCCCCTGTTCGTCGATCACGATCTCGAGCATTCCGCGGTCGCGCATCTGGCTGGTAATCGACGGTGGGACGCGGGGGACGTCCTGCTTGATAGCCGTCGGCGCAATCACCCCCGGCTCGTCGCCGCTCCAGACCTTGTTGGGATCGGGCGCGACCGGCGCCGGCCGCTCGGCGACGACCGGTGCGGGCTTCGGCGGCTCGGGCGGCGGCGCCGCCGCCGCGACGCTCAGGTCCAGAAAGCCGGCGGCCAGCACCCGGAGGTCGGTCAGGCGGTTGCCCATCTGGCGGTCTTCCAGCAGCGCCATCAGCTCGCGGAAGTCCGCCTCGGCAGTCACGAAGTCCTTGCGGTCGAAGGCCGCCTTGGCCGACGTATAGCGCGATGCCGCGATCTCGGGCAGCAGGCGCTGGCGGACTTCACTGAAGGCGCCCCTCACGCGGGGCGACGCGTCGGACTCGCCCGGCACGAACAGCGGATCGGCGGTGACGACGGCGGCAATGGCGCTTTCGGCCTCCTTGCCGCGGCCGAGCGCGAGCAGACACAGCGACCGATACTGCTCGACCGACTTCCGATCGGTCGCCTCTCCCATCGTCATGCCGTCGAGGACGGTCAGCGCCTCGTCGTAGCGCGCCGACGCGTAGAGGTCCCGGGCCGCACTCAGGGGACTGCCCTGCTGCGCGAGCGGCACGCCGCCCAGACAGACCGCAAGGCCCAGCGTCGTCAGGATACGAATCTTCATGATGTTCCTCGTGCTCTCGTCCTACGTGCATTCGCGACCGGCTGTCTGCCGGCCGCCGGAACGCCCGGCCTCACTTCATGCTGACGCTGAGCCGGACCGGGGCGCCCTGCGTCACCGAAATGGCATGCCGCTTCTCGCCGAACTGCGGGTGCTTGAAAACGATCTCGTGCGGGCCGATGGGCACCGCGAGGTTGCCAATCGGCGTCTCCCCGACGCGCTGGCCGTCAATCCACACCTCGGCCCAGGGCGCGGCGTTGAGATTGACGGCGCCCTGAGGAAGATCGATCGTCAGCGCGGCGACCTTGCCCGGGGCGACGGTGACGACTTTCGTCGAGCGATAGCCGAGGGCGTCGCTGACGAGCTCGAGCTCGTGGCGTCCCGAGGCCACCATGATCCGATCGGTGTCGGTGTTGCCAAGCAGCCGGCCCTGCTCGCGAATCTCGAGAGTGAAAGGGGCCTTGACGACGACCCATCCGGACACCGGGCCGCCCGGGGCGCTGCTGAAGGGGGCGACCAGCGATGCCGTGCCGCCGGCCTGCACCGCCACCGTGTGGCGGGCGCTCGCGCCTTCGGACCTGAGCTCGACCTGATGATCGCCTGGGGCGAGGTCCGTCACGGTGAGAGGCGCCACGCCGCGCACCACGCCGTCCACGACCACCGTCGCGCCGGGATCCGACTGCACGGCCAGCTGACCGGTGACCGCCGCCTCGGCGAATTCGAGATACTGCGACACCTCGGCACCGGCGCTGACATTCAGCGGAATCACGCGCGGCACGCCGTGGCCGCGGAGCTCGAGAATGTGCGCGCCGGGCGCGAGCGTGATGCGCACCGGCGTGTGGCCGCGATCGATCCCGTCGACGAAGACCGGCACGCCCAGCGGATTGGACTGGACGACGAGCGCTCCGAGCGCCGGCGCGGCGGCGCTTCTGCCGTATCCCTTGAAACCGGCGACGCCGATCGTCGCGATCGCGACGACGGCGGCGGCCGCAATCGCCAGACCCGCGCGGCGGCGCGGGCCGCGCGGCGCCGCCGGCCGCGACTCGACCGGCTGGGCGGTGAATGGTGCCGCAGGATTGAAGAGCGGCGGCGGAGCGGCGGCGGCGAGGGGCTCGTCGTCGAGATCCTGGTCCTCGTCCTCTCCACCTTCCTCGTCCTCGTCGTCTTCGGGTGCCCACGCCAGGCCCGCAACGACCGGCGCGGACGGCGCCGCGACGGCCGCGGCGGGCGGGACAATCGCCGCCGGCGCGATTGCCGGCACGGCAGCCTCGGGTCGAGGATCCTGTCTGACGGGTGCGACCGGCGGCGCCGGCGCGGCCTCGACCGGAACGGCGACAGCCGCCGCGGGGGCCTCGGTCGGCATCGGCGGCTCGAGCAGCGACGCGATGTAGCGTGACAGGAAGGTTTCGAGCGCCACCGGTGCCGCGACGTACATCGAGTCGTCCGACGCCAGCTCTTCCAGCGCCGCCGCCGCTTCCGGCGCCGACGCGAATGCCCGGCGGACGTCGAGCTGCAGGGCCCGGCCAAGCCAGGTGCGGAGCGGCGGCGACAGCGGCCGCTCGTCGCCAAGCGCGGAGCGCTCGCGCGCCCCCTCCAGAAGCGCGGGAATGCGCAGCGGATACTCCTCGGCGGCCAGCGGCCGGCCGAGAATCAGCGCCAGCGCCACCAGGCCCAAGCCGGTGACGTCGGCGCGGTGATCGAAGCGCGGCAGCCCGGCGCTCGGCGGCATCGCGACCCGGAACTCCTGCCACAGGCGATCGCGACCGTACTGCAGCTGCTCGATAGCCGCGCCAAGGACGTGTTCGACGATCACCAGCCGGCCGTTGGGCGCGACAACCAGGCGCTCCGGCGCAATCAGCCCATGCGCGACATCCCGCGCGTTCTCGTGCAGGACGGCGACGGCCGGCGCCAGCTGGCGGATGAGACAGAGCGCGGCATTGATGTCGAGCTGCAGCTGACGCTCGTGCGCGACGCGCAGGATATCCGAGAGCCGGGTGCCTTCGAGGTGGTCCGAGACGATCGCGAGCGACGAGGCCGGGCCCATGCCGCGATCGACGCGGCGGACGCGCGCGTAGTAGGCATGGCGGAAGTTCGCGAGCCTCGCGACCCGCTCCCGCAGGGCGAACTCGAACGACGGCACCGCCGTCAGCGCGGGACGCAGCCGGAGGATCTGCAGCAGCTCGCCGGTGGCGCCATCGGCGGCAACGACGCGTTCGCCGAGACCGTCGGAGAACAGCGGGGCTTCAGGATGATCGTCGATGGCGGGGCTGGACATGGCGACCGTCGCGAGTGCAACGGCAGGACCACGCCAAGGCCAGCGCTCGAAAGGAGAGTAAATCGTTTCGAATCAACGACTCCAGCGGTTGCCGCGGCGGCGCCTCCGGAGCCGTTGATTACAAGTCTGTCGGCGAAGGTGCGGTTCTGTCAGTAAGCCTGCGCCGGCGACTCGTCCCCGAGTTTCTGGCCGTTCCGCCAGGTGTTGGGACAGAGCGGATGCGCAAAGACCGAGGCGCCATCGGCCTTGGTGAAGGTGATGTCATCGGCGAATTCACCCTTTTCCGGATCGAGTCCCGCCAGGTGCCGAATCCGCTTCGCGATCTCGTGATCCGCGCAGGCCGTATCGCCGCTCAACCCGAGCCCGCCGACCCTGGTCTTGTTGCGGTAGAGCGGCACGCCGCCGCCGAATGCGATCGATCCGCCGCAGATTTTCCCGTTGGTCCGGGACGACTCGCCCGGGTCGACGACGCATTCCGGGTTGAAGGGATTGGGCTCGGCGACGCCCCACAGCGAGTGCCCCGGCTGGGTCAGCGTATAGAGCCGCGCCGTCGACATCGGCGCGACATCGGTGCTGTAGGCATTGGCGGTGTAGGCCTTCGCCTTCGCAATCGCCTGGCTGCCGGGCCAGGCGCTCGCCGGATCGTCCGTCGCGACCGCCGTGGCGCAGATCTGCCCGTGGCGATTGACGACCGCGGCCCACTCCATCCTGCCTGACATGAGTCCGCCGGCCTCCCCCTGTCCGGGCGCGTCCCGCAACCATTGTTTCAGCTGGTCGGCAGAGGGCAGATCTTTGCACCCGGCGTCGGCGCCCCCCTGACGAGGGCCGCGGCTCTGCTCGGCGGCCGATCCCGTCTGCGTGGTGGCCGTGCCCGGCGCGGCTCGATTGGAGTCGACCTTGGAGCACGCCCCCGCCAGAGCGGCGAGCAGCGCGATGGCGGCGGTTCCTGGCTTTGTCATCTGAACCTCACTTCAATCCCTGGAGATACGCGACCAGCGCGCGAAGATCCTCGCCGGTGAACGCGGTGACATCGGGCATCTGCGCTCCCGGCTTGAGCGACTGGGCGTGGGTGACCCAGGCCTCGAGGTAGGCCGTGGAATTCGGGTACGAATTTGCCGCGAGACCCTGGCGGCTGGCGATATGGGTGAGATCGGGACCGACCGTGCCTTGTGCGGGAGTGCCGGCGATCGCATGGCAGGCCGCGCAGGGACTCGTCATGAAGACCTGCTCCCCGCGGGCCGCCTGCGGGGTGGCCGGCGGCGGTGCCGGCTGGCGCTGGTGGGCGAGCCACGCGCGGAAGTCCTCGGGTCGTTCGGCGACGACGAGGAGCAGCATGTGCGCGTGCTGCGGTCCGCAGTACTCCGAGCACTGTCCGTGGAAGCGACCGGGCTCGTCGGCCTGAATGCGGATGCGGTTGACGAAGCCGGGGACCAGATCGACTTTGCCGTGCAGACGCGGCACCCAGAAGGAATGGATGACGTCACGGGTCTGGAGCTCGATATCGACCGGCTGGCCGGCGGGCACGTGGAGCTCGTTTGCCGTCACGAAACGCTCCCGGGTCCCGCCGACGCGGTATTCAACCTCCCACCACCACTGGTGTCCGGTCACCGTGATGTCCGGGGTTCCCATCTCCATCTCGTGATTGCCCATCGGAAACGCGGCCATCGTGCGCAGCGTCGCGACGAACAGAACAATCAGGATGACGGCCGGAATGGCGAGGCCGCCGACGTAAATCCACCGTTTGTCGTTGGCGGCGTCCCACGGCGCATGCTCCGCCAGCGTGCCTTGCGGGCGGCGCCACAGCAGCAGCATCAGGCCCCACATCAGGATCGACACGACAGAGAACGCGACCAGCGCGAGCCAGCCCAGATCCGCCAGCGTGCGGGCCTCCGGCCCGGCTGGCGCGAGGATCGGCTGGACCCCCTGGCAGTCGGCTGCCAGCAGGGCGAGCGGCACGATGATCCACAGGCGTCGAGTCATCATCAGCTCGGTGGATGCGGCTCGTCAGGGGTCCGCAGCGACTTGACGTAGGCGACGAGCTTCCAGACCTGATCGTCGGTGAGCAAGGTGCCCCACGACGGCATCCCGTGGGCGCGGCCCTCGACGATGCTGCTGTAGATCTGGGCGTCGGTCTGTCCGTAGATCCAGTCGATGTCGCGCAGGCTCGGCCCCATCCCGCCGCCGGCCCGTCCGCCATGGCAGCCGACGCAGTTCATCCGCACGAAGAGCGTCCGGCCTTCCTGCATGGCGGCGACACTCGACGCGTAGGGGTTGGTCGGGCGCCGGATCTCGCGCGGCGGTCCGGGCACCGGCCCGACGATCGTGTACGACGCCGGAGGCCCGGCCGCGGCGGCGACGTCACTTCGCGGCCGATCGCAGCCGGCCGCGGTCAGCGCGACGGCGGCAAGAATGGTGGCGGCCAGCTGACGCACGTTCATCCCTCCTGGTGTCGCCGCGGCGCCAGCGGCACCATCGGGATGCCGTAGCTCGCGAGAATCCGTCTGATGTCTGCCGACCGCCGCGTCAGCGCCCCGTTCAGGTCGGCGGCGAGCCGGTCGTCGCCGCGGCGCACCGCCATCGCGATATCGAACGCGAACGGACGGGACGGCGTGTCGAGCTGCGGCGTCACCGCACGCAGCACGATCGGCACCGCGGCATGCTTCGCGAAATATCCGGCCAGCGGCCCCCAGACAATCGCCACGTCGACGTCGCCGGCCGTCACGGCGTCGAGCACGCCCCAGCCGGGATGCGCCGCCGAGTAGTCGCCGTAGACGGTATAGCCGCGCACGTTGTCGATGATCCGGCGGGCCGCCAGCGCCTGCGCGGCAGGAGGATTGTCGTAATCGGTGCCGGTGATCTGAATGCCGATCCGCAGCCTCCGCAGGCGCGGGTCGTCGAGCGACCGCACCCCCGCCCGGCGATCGCGGCGCGACACGAAGACGTAGTTCGAGCGGTAATACGGCCGCGTGACCGCGACCCGGTCCGACGCCGCCGGCACGCCCATGATGACGTCGCACCGCCCGGCCGCCAGCGTCGTCCGCAGGAAGCCGCGGCGCTGCGGCATCCAGTAGTAGCGCACCGAGCGGCCGAGCTCGCGCGCGATCAGCCTGGCAATCTCGTTTTCGAAGCCGCGTTCGTCGCGGCTGGAGAACGGCAGGTTGTTGGGATCGGCGCAGACCCGCAGCGTGCCCGGGGCCGGCGCAATCAGCTCCGCACCCGGTTCCGCGGCCGGCGGCACCGCCAGGTGGACCGGCGGGGCGGCCGTCGTCTGACCGGTCGCGAGCCCGGTCCACGAGCCGGCGAGCACCGCCAGGCCGAGCGCCGCCGCGCTAGAAGCCAAAGACATAAACCATGCTCCCTGGCGCGGTGTACTTCTTGATCTCCTTCATCGCGCCGACGGCGCCGAGCGCCGCGTAGGGATCGTCGCTCGAGAGCGAGGGAAACGCGGCCGCGCCCATCCAGCCGCCGACGCCGGAGTAGATCGCGACGTACTGCTTGCCGTCCGGCCCGAGATAGGTGATCGGATTGCCGACGATGCCGGAGCCGGTGTGGAACTTCCAGAGCTCGGTGCCGGTGCGGGCATCGAGCGCCACGAACCAGCCTTCGAGCGTGCCGTAGAACACCACGTCGCCGGCGGTGGCGAGCACGCCGCTGTAGACCGGCAGGACGGCGTCCTTGACGCCCCAGGCCTTCCTCGCGTTGGCGACGTCCCACGCCACGAGCTCACCCTGATAGCCGCCCGGTCCGGGATACATCCGCACGTCAGCGCCGAGGTAGGGCGTGCCGGCGATGTAGTTCGCCTCGACCCCCTCGTAGTCCATGCAGGTGTTGTGCGCCGGGATGTAGAGCAGGCCGGTTCTCGGCGAGAAGGCGGAGGGGATGAAGTCCTTGGCGCCGGTCGACGACGGACAGATGCCAGAAGTGACGACGCCGTAGTGGGTTTCCATCTTCGGATCGACGTGGGGGGCGCCGCTCTTGAGGTCGTAGCCGCTCGCCCAGTTGACCGGCTCGAACGTTTCGGCCGACAGCAGCTCGCCGGTCTCCCGATCGAGGACGTACATGAAGCCGGTGCGCCCGGGATGGATCAGCAGCTTGCGGGGCCGCCCCTGCCAGTCCATGTCGACGAGGACGTTCTCCATGATCGAGTCGTAGTCCCAGGAGTCGTGCGGCGAGACCTGGAACGCCCAGCGCGCTTCACCGGTGTCGGCGTCGCGGGCGAAGATGGTGCACGACCACTTGTTGTCGCCGGGACGGAGGTCGGCGTTCCAGACCCCCGGATTGCCGCTGCCGTAGAAGAACAGGTTGGTCTTGGGGTCGTAGGACATATAGCCCCAGACGGTCGCCCCGCCGAGCTTCCACTGTTCGCCGCGCCACGTCGCGGTGCCGAGATCCTTCCCCTGATCCTTGGCGTAGAAGGCCTTGAACGACGGACCGATCTTGACGTCGGTGTCGGGCCCGGTGTTGTAGGCGCGCCACAGTTCCCGGCCCGACGAGACGTCGAGCGCCGCGACATAGCCGCGCACGCCGAGCTCCCCGCCCGAGTTGCCGACGATGACTTTGTTGCCGACGACCAGCGGCGCGCCGGTCATGGTCTCGCCGATCTCGATGTTGCCGACCCTGGTCCGCCACGCCTCCCGGCCGGTCGCGACGTCGACCGCCACGACATGAGCGTCGAGGAGGCTGTAGATGATCCGGCCGTTGGCGAACGCCGGGCCGCGATTGACGACGTCGCAGCAGGCAATGCCGACGGCACGCGGGTCCGGATGCGGCTCGAAGATCCACTTGACCGCGCCGCCCGGCTTCGTCAGATCGACGGCAATCAGGTTGTTGGGAAACGGCGTCACCACGTACATCGTGTTGTCGATGACCAGCGGCTGCCCTTCGTGGCCGCGGTTCACCCCCGTGCTCATCGTCGTGATCGGATGAAGGTTCTTGACGTTCGAGGTGTCGATCGCGTGGAGCGGGCTGTAGCGCAGGTTGCCGTAGTCTCCGGTCGGCATGCGCCATTCGGCGCCGGCGAGATCGGCGACGAGGTGCAGGTTCGGCACGGCGCCGGCGGGGGCCCCCTGCGGCGCCTCGGGCCCGGCGGTGCGTCCCTCCTTGCTGCAGCCGGCGCTCAGCGCCGCCGCGGCACAGACGATGATTCCAATCGGGAGCTTGCTCAACACGACAGTCACCTCAACGTGTACAGGTAGGCCGCGGCATCACGCGCCTCCTCGTCCGTGACGCCCAGCGCGGGCATCGCGGTTCCCGGCTCGACGCTCTGGGGCGCCCTGATCCAGCGGATCAGGTTGTCGGGCGTGTTCGGCAGTTCGCCGGCGATGAACGTGCGCCGCGACCACCACAGCAGCGGCGGGCCGACCAGCCCGCGCGCCCCCGGCACGCCGGGAATGGTGTGGCAGCCGCCGCACCCGTAGCGGTCGATTACCTGGACGCCGCGCCCGGGATCACCGCCGGTCCCGACGGTGTACTTCGCGCCGGCGGTCGCATCGCCCCGGCAGCCGGTTGCCAGCACCATCCCGAGCAGCAGCCATCGGCATCCACTCATCGCACGTGCCCGCAATGGCTCAGCATCAGCGCCGGGAGCGCCGCCCAGAAGATGCCCAGCGCGAACACCGAACTGACGAGCAGTCCGGCGAGCGACATGAACTCGGCCAGATCCCACGCTTCGGTGTGCGCCGGATGGGAGCCGGCCGCCTGGCGCAGGTTGCGCCACCCGGCCATGGCGCCGGCGGCCGCGGCGGCAAACGCGATGACGCCGATCGCGCCCATCGTCGTGCGCACGCCGCCAATCGACATGGACGTGCAGATGCGCTCTCCGAAGAACCAGCCGAGCAGCCCCTGGAGCGTCCACGCGACAGGGCCCGCCAGAATGCCGAACCAGACCGAGGCCCGGCGTACCGGGAGCGGTGTCGCAGCCGCCGCGTTCGAGAGGGAGCGGGTCTGGGTCATCGCCGGATGTTCGGAGCCACGTAAATGAGCAGGACAATGACCAGCCACACGGCGTCGACGAAGTGCCAATAGAGGGACACGTTGTGCAGCGGCCGGTGGGGCGGCCGGCGGCCCGGACCGATCTCCGGGAGTACGGCGACGTAGGCCAGCATCAGCAGCCCCAGCAGCAGATGCGCCGCGTGGAAGCTGGTCATCGTGTAGAAGATCGAGCCGTAGGCGTCGGTGTCGGGGCGCAGGGTCTTCAGGTGATCGCGATACTCGAACGCCTGGAGGGTCAGGAAGGACACCCCGAGCAGGATCGTGCCGACAATGGCGAGCCGGGCCGCGGCCGTCCGCCCGGCCCGCTCGGCGCGCTCGCCGAGGTGGAGCACGACGCTGCTGGTGACGAGCACGCCCAGCATGACGAACGCGAGGGTCAGCTTCGGGGGCTCGGACGGGAACGGTCCGCGCGAGACGTGGCGCAGGTAGTAATAGCTGAAGAACAGGATCAGGAACAGCGTCGCCTCGCTGAGGATGAACAGCAGCATGGCCCAGGTGCCGCGGCGATGGTCGATGACATCGTGCGGCACCCTGACGTCGGTCTCGGCGAGGGCGAGGCTCATGCCGTCCGCTCCGCTTCCGGCCAGAGCCAGCCAGCCGCGATCAGCAGGCAGGCGATGACCGCGGCCAGGGCCAGCCACATCGCTTTCACCAGCAGGCCGCCGAACAGGACACTCAGCGCCGCGGCCATCAGCACGGGCGCGAGCGTCTCACCGGGCATTTTCGCGAGCCCCCAGGGCGTCGCATCGAGCACCCGGCTGACCGGCGTCACGCGGCCGTGGGTCAGCGTCCGGTTGTCGTCCGGATCGAAGTGCTCGTCGTGCTCGTCCCAGAGCGGATGGCGGGTCGCGACGGTCGGGATTCGGTCGAGTCCGTAGACCGGCGGCGGCGACGACACGTCCCACTCGAGCGAGTCGGCGTTCCACGGATTCGGTCCGGCGAGCGCGCCGCGGCGGAGCGTCGCGAAGAAGTTCCAGACGCTGATCAGGATGCCGGCCGTCAGGACGTAGGTGCCGGCGGTCTCGAGCATGTTGAGATGGCCCCAGCCGGTGGCGGCCGAATAGGTGTAGATCCGGCGCGGCATGCCGAGCAGGCCGAGGATCTGCATCGGGAAAAACGTCAGGTTGAAGCCGGCGAACATGATCCAGAAGCTCCACCGGCCGAGCCGCTCGTCGAGCAGCCGCCCGGTCATCTTCGGCAGCCAGTAGTAGAACGCCGCGAACACCGGGAAGACATTGGCGCCGACCAGCACGTAGTGCAGGTGGGCGACGACGAAGTAGGTGTCGGTCAGCTGCCAGTCGAAGGGGATGAGCGCCGTGATGACGCCGTTCAGCCCGCCGATGACGAAGATGGCGAGAAAGCCGAGCGCGAAGAGCAGCGAGGTGGTCCGGACCGGGCGGCCCTGCCACAGCGTCGCGATCCAGGCGAACACCTGAACCGAGCTGAAGATCGAAATCGTCATGCTCGCGGCGCTGAAGACGCTCATCGACATCTGGGTCATGCCGACCGCGAACATGTGGTGGACCCACACCCCGAACCCGACCACGCCGGTCAGCACCGTCGAGAGCGCCACCCACGTGTAGCCGACAATCGGCCGGCGGGCGAAGACCGGGATGATCATGGACATCATGCCGGTGGCGGGCAGGAAGATGATGTAGACCCAGGGGTGGCCGAAGAACCAGAACAGCTGCTGCCACAGCAGCGCGCTGCCGCCGTGCGTGGTGTCGTAGAAATGCGTGCCCCACTGCCGGTCGAGCTCGAGAAAGACCAGCGCGACGGTCAGCGCCGGCAGCGACAGCACGATCGAGACCGATACGGTCAGGGTGCTGTACATGAACAGCGGCATCCGGCTGATCGCCATCCCGGGCGGACGGTGCCGGAGGATCGTCGAGATGAAATTGATCGCACCCGCGGTCGTCGAGATCGACAGGAACAGGAGCGCGAGGGCAAAGAAGTCCATGTTCAGCCCGGGCGAGTACTGCCGCAGCGTGTAGGGCACATACGCGAACCAGCCTGCATGCGGCGCCTGGCCGACGAACGGGCTGGCATAGAGGAAGCCGCCCGAGGCCAGAAACGACCAGTAGGAAAAGGCGTTCAGGCGCGGAAACGCCATGTCGCGCGAGCCGAGCAGCATCGGCACGAGGTAGTTGCCGAAGCCGGAGAGGATCGGCGAGGCATACCAGAAGATCATCGTGATGCCGTGCATCGAAAAGATCTGGTCGTACGCTTCGGGCGTCAGGACGCCGGCATCCGGCCGGGCGAGCTGGGCGCGGATCAGAAGCGCTTCGACACCGCCGATGCAGAGAAAGAGAAAGGCGGTGACCAGATAGCGGATGCCGATTTCCTTGTGATCGACGGTGGCAAACCAGCCCCAGACAGTGTGCGGCCGCTCCCAGAGCGAGAGCAGCCGCTCGCGGGCTTCCGGGTCTTGTTCGCGGGCTTCCGGGTCTTGTTCGCGGGCTTCCGGGGCTGCAGGCAACTTATCCGACATCTGTTCTGGTCGCGGTCACCACAGAGACATACGCAATCGGGGTACCGGCGGCGCTCGGGCAACGGGGCCGGCCGTGTCGCAGCGATTCCCAACAGCGCCCGTTGGCCAACCTGACGCGTGGGTGCGGCGCCGGCAGCCGTGCAGTATGCTGGACGCTGTTTGCGCAGCGGCTCTCCGGCCCCACCGCTCCGCGGCCGCGACCCGGAGCCGATGCTCTGGCTGACCGGCTTCATCGCCCTGGCGATCGTCTGGACCTGGCCGCTCGCCACGCATTTCACGTCGCGCATTCCTCACGACCCCGGCGACTCGCTGCTCAATATCTGGCTCATCTGGTGGAACGCACACGCCGTTCCGTTCACGAGCCGCTGGTGGAGTCCGCCGATCTTCTTCCCGATGCCGGGCGCGCTCGCCCTGTCCGAGCATCTCGCCGGCCTGGCCCCGATCACGACGCCGCTACAATGGGCCGGCGCCTCGCCGCTGGCGGCCTACAACGCCGCCTTCATCCTGTCCTTTGCGCTGTCGGGCTTTTTCGCATTCCTGCTCGCGCGGCGGCTGGCGACGAGTGACGGAGCCTCGCCGGCGGGAGCCCGCCTCGCCGGCCTGTGCGCCGGGCTGGTCTACGGGTTCGGCCCGTACCGCGCCGGGCAGCTCGCCCATCTCCAGGTCCTCACCTCGCAGTGGATGCCGCTGGCGCTGCTGGCAATGCACGCGTACCTGGATGAGGGCCGCCGGCGCTGGCTGGTGCTGTTCGGGCTGGCGTGGCTGCTGCAGGCGCTGTCGAACGGCTACTATCTGTTCTTCTTTCCGGTCCTGATCGCGGTGTGGCTGCTCTGGTTCGTGGACTGGCGCCGGCAGGCACGCCGGGGTGCCGCACTCGCTGGCACCTTCGCGGCCGCCTCGCTCCCGCTCGTCGGCATGCTGGCGACCTACGCGGCCGTGCAACAGCGGCTCGGCCTCGGCCGGACCACCACTGACATGGTGAACTTCAGCGCGACGCCGGCCGCCTTCGTTCATGCGTCCGGGTTGCTGCGCTTCTGGCCAACGGCCGCCACGGCGACGACCGAGGAGTTTCTGTTCCCGGGCGTCACCGCGCTCGTGCTGCTGGCGTCTGCAGGGATCGTCAGGAGGCAGCCGCGTTCAGAGCCGCCGCCGGCGCGCCCGGCGCTCCTCTTCTATGCGCTGGCGGCCGGGCTGATGGGGGCGCTGGCGCTCGGTCCGCGGTCAGCCGGCTCGCCCGCCATGCTCCATCCCTACTCGCTGCTCGCGCCGCTTCCCGGCTTCGATGCCCTGCGCGTGCCGGCGCGGTTCGCGATGCTGGCGACGCTCTGTCTCTCCGCCGCCGCCGGCATTGCGGCGGCGCGGCTCTCCCCCCGCCGCCGCTCTGCATTCGTCGCCTTCGGCGTGCTGGTGGCCGGCGGCACGCTGGTGGACGGCTGGATGCGGCCGCTGCCGCTGGCCCTGCCGCCCGGCCGCGTCGAGCTGCCCGGCGTCAACGGCGCGGCGGTCATCGAACTGCCGCTCGGCGACGCGGCGATCGACACCGCGGCGATGTACCGCGCGATGTTCCACCGACTGCCGCTCGTCAACGGCTACAGCGGACAT
This sequence comes from uncultured Acidobacteriota bacterium, assembly GCA_963750475.1. Classification (GTDB taxonomy): domain Bacteria; phylum Acidobacteriota; class Vicinamibacteria; order Vicinamibacterales; family 2-12-FULL-66-21; genus JALZOC01. The sequence goes on along the minus strand of CAVVQQ010000002.1, from coordinate 916,727 downwards.
ACGCCGCCGCATTACGCAATCCTCTCGATCGCACTCCGCCGCGGGGACCCCAGCGCCCTCACCGAGCTCGCGCGCGGACGGCCCCTCATCGTCCTCGTCAACGGCGCGCGCGATGGGCACGAGGCGATGGGCCGCCTCGTCCAGAGCCTGCCCGGCATCGAGCCGCTGGGCGGATTGGCCGGCGGACTGATCTACGCGCTTCCCGCCGCGCCGAAGCCGGTCCAGCCGGTCCCCGGCCCTCGCTGGCCCGACCAGCGGCGGCAGGTCGGACGCTTCGAGGTCGAGCTCGATCTGGGCACCCCGCGGACGGTCAGGACGGTCGCCTTTCCGCTCAGGTGGCACTTCCGCGAGCTCGATCCCAGGATCCGGATCCAGGGCTCTACGGATGGAACGACCTGGACGACCGTGTGGGAGGACTGGACCGGCGGCCCGGCGGTGGCGGCGGCGCTCGAGGATCCGCTCGGGGCCCCTGTCCGCCTGACCATTCCGGACCGCGAGATGCGATATGTCCGGGTCTATCCGGCCGAGACCTGGCTGCAGCGCGACATCGCCGTCTACGGCCCGCGATGACGCTGCTGGTATCATCTCTCCGCGCATCTCCTCGGCACGCGCCCCGGCCCCGGCCCGAGTCACCATCTGCCATGCACCCACCGTCCGTACGAATCACGCTTCTGATGTCGCTCGCGCTCGCCGCCGGCGTGCTGCCGCTCGGGGCGCAGGAACATCTCGCGTCGATTCGCGGCGTGGTCGTCGATCGCGCCGCCGCGGGGCTGCCTCGGATCGAAGTCCGGACGACGCGTGAGGAGACCGGCGAGTCGCGGCAGGTGCGGACCGACCAGCGCGGCCGGTTCGTCGTCTCGCAGCTGCCCCCCGGCACCTACCGGGTCGAAGTGGACCACCGCGGCTACGGCCCGGCTCTGGCGCGGATCGCGCTCGTCACCAACCAGGAGTACCGGCTGGAACTGCAGCTTCAGCCCGGCACGGTGCTGCACGCTACCGACGTCCCGGCTCCCTTCAGCCCCGTGGACCGGTCCTCCGCGACGCTGACTACCTTCATCGACACCCGGTTCATCACCGCCCTGCCGCTCGAGGACCGCAATTTTCTCGACCTGACGCTGCTCGCGCCCGGCACCGTCCGCGCCCCAATCGGCGTCGTCACCGTGAACGGCGCGCGTGAGGACGCCAACGCCTTTCTCCTCGACGGCGTCTCTGACACCGAGCCGCGCTTCAATGGTCCCGCCGTGCGGCCCCCCGTGGACGGCATCCGCGAGTTCCAGGTCCTGACCTCGAACTACGACGCGGCGTTCGGCCGCAGCGCCGGCGGCCAGATCAACATCGTCTCGAAGTCAGGGACCGGCCGGCTGACCGGTTCGGCGTACGAGCTGTTCCGCGGCGGCGCGCTGGCGGCCCGCAATCATTTCGCCCCGGCGGACGGCCCCGCACCCGACTACAGCCGGCAGGAGTTCGGCGGATCGGCCGGCGGCCCGATCGTTCCGGGGCGGCTGTTCTTCTTTGCGGATTACGACCGGACGCGGCTGCGGGAGGGGGTGACACGGATCGCGACGGTGCCGACCGCGGCGGAGCGAGGCGGCGACTTTTCCGGGTCGCTGGGAGGCACCCCCGTCAATCCTCTGTCCGGCCAGCCGTTCGCCGGAGGCCTGCTGCCGACGGCCGTTCAGGACCCAGCCGGCCGGGCTCTCGCGGCGCTCTATCCGCTTCCGAACCGGACCGCCGGCGGGGGAAATTATGTCTCGTCGCCGGTGCGCCGGGCGGACATCGACCAGTTCGACGTGCGGGTCGACGGCGCTTTTGCGGGCGGCGCCCGTCTGACCGGTCGCTACAGCGTCGGCGACAGCCGGCAATTCGAGCCGTTTGCAGGCCGGGGCGCGGCGCTGGTTCCCGGCTTCGGAATGTCCACCCCTCGACGCGCGCAAAACGGCGCCGTCTCGTTCACGCACGCGCCAGGGGACGCGCTGTCCAATGACGTGCGCCTTGGCTATACCCGGGCCGCCACCGCGGCCGAGGCGGAGAGCGCCGGCATCGGCGGCGCGGTGCCGGGACTGCCGCTGACCAGTCGGTCCGGGCACGGCGCCGCGCCCGGGATCATCCTCGTCTCGGGGCTCTCCCCACTCGGGTCCTTCGTACCCGCGGCACGCGTGTCCGACACCTTTCAGATCTCGGACGCAGCCACCTGGGCGCACGGCACCCATCTCGTGAAGTTCGGCGGCGAGTGGTACGGCGTACGGCAGCGCGCGGCGTCAGGCGCCGACGAGATCGGGATTGTCTCCTTCGGCGGCCGCGGTCGTACCGGCAATGCCGTCTCGGATCTCCTGCTCGGACTGCCGGCGCTGTCGGCGGCCGCGGCGCCGGATCCGGCGCGGCGGCTGCGAAGCCACAGCTGGGGGCTCTTCATGCAGGACAACTGGCGCGCCACAGAGGCGCTGACACTGACAGCCGGTGTCCGGTACGAGGTGTCCGCGGCGCCGGTGGACGCCGCCGGGCGCGCCCATCTCTACGACACGGCCTCGGGCGTGCTGGTGCGGGCAGGGTCCGAAGGCCTGCCGGCCGGCGGGTACGCGACCGATCGCGACAACGTCGCGCCGCGAGCCGGATTCTCATGGGTCATGGACCGGGAACAGAAGAACCTGCTGCGCGCCGGGTACGGCATCTATTACAACCAGTCCGGCACCGCGGCGTCGGAGGCGATGTTCCTGAATCCGCCGTACTTCAGCCACGCCGTCCGCGTGCCGGTACCGGGGAGCGCGCCCCTGCCGCTGGCCGAGGCGTTTGCCGCCGGACGCGTCCTGCCGCCGTCCGTGATCGCCTACCAGCGCGACCTGCAGACCCCCTGGATGGAGCACTGGAACGTCGACGTCCAGCATCAGATTGGCCAGACGCGCTCGTTCGAAGCCGGCTACGTCGGATCGCGCGGTCATGACCTGCTCGACGCCCGGCCGCTCGGCGCCGTCACGCCGGGCGGGGCGAACATCACCTCCATCGAGTCGCGCGCCACGTCCGCCTACCGGGCGCTGCAGATCCGCTACCAGGAGCGGCCCGCCCACACCATGTCGCTGCTGATGTCGTACACGCTGGGCCGGGCCGTCGACACCGCCTCGGGACTCTTCGCGACGACCGGCGATCCGAACGTGCCGCGAACCGGCGCCGATCCTGGCGCCGAGCGGAGCCGGTCGTCGTTCGACGTGCGGCACCGTTTCTCCGCCGCCATCCTGCGGCCGCTGCCGATCGGGACCGGCGGCACGCTGCTCAATACGCTCGGCTGGTTCAGCGACGCGCTCAGGAACATCGAGCTCGCGGCCGTCGTGACGCTCGAGAGCGGACGTCCGTTCACGGTGACGCCGCCGTCGAACGTCGACGGCGCGACGCTGTCGGAGCTGACGTTCGGCACCGGCAGCCGCCCGGACGTCACCGGCAATCCGGCGCTCAAGATGCCGCTGCCCGAGCGCTGGTTCGATACTGCCGCCTTCTCACTGCCGCCCGACGGCGCCGCCGGCAGCAGCGGCCGCAACACGCTCGACGGACCGGGCTACGGCGATGTCAGCGTCGCGCTCGTCAAGCGGATCTTCTTTCTGCAGCAGGGCACGCTCGAGTTCCGGCTCGAGGCCTTCAACGTGCTCGACCATGCCAATTACGACCTGCCCGACGCGGTCGTCGGCTCGCCGACCTTCGGCCGGATCCTGTCGGCGGGCAGCCCGCGGCGCGTCCAGCTCGGGGTCCGGGCCGAGTTCTGAGCGGAAGGATGCAATGACCGGCACTGCTTCGCGTCGGGCCGCCCCCCTGGGATACGCCGCCGTCGTGCTGCTCCTCACCTTGCCGATTGCCGCGAGCGAAGCGGGGTCTTCGCTGGCCGAGGCAGTGATGCGCGTCACCCGCACGTCGCGGTGGACGCCGGTTCTCTCGGTGCCGGTCCGCTTTCCCACCTTCCACCCGCAGGGGCTGGTCAAGGTCGGCGACGCGTTTGTCGTGTCGTCGGTGGAGGTGACCGTGCCGCCGCGGCGATTCGACACCGCTGTGGGCGGCTACGACCGCGACCCCGGCCAGGGCGTCGGCCATCTCTTCAAGTTCGATCGCTCGGGCGCGCGCATCGCCGAACTGCGGCTGGGTGAGGGATTGATCTACCATCCCGGCGGCCTCGATTACGACGGCCGGGACATCTGGGTCGCGGTCTCCGAGTACCGGCCCGACAGCCGGGCGATCGTCTATCGGGTCGATCCGGCGACGATGCGCGCCACCGAGGTCTTCCGGTTTGCCGATCATCTCGGCGCGATCGTCCACGACACGGATGACCACACCTTGTACGGCGTCAGCTGGGGATCGCGGCGCTTCTATCGCTGGACGCTCGATGGCCACGGCCGCGTCACCAACAGCGGCGTGCCTCCGGAGCGGCTGCGGACGCTGAACCCGTCGCACTACGTGGACTACCAGGACTGCAAGTACGCGGGCCGCCGTCGCATGCTCTGCACCGGCGTCACCGAACTCCGCCAGCGCCCCGATGCGCCGCTCTTCCGGCTTGGCGGGATGGACCTCATCGACCTGCGCGACGGCCGGCCCCTCCACCAGGTGCCGGTCCTGCTCTGGACCGCCGCGGGCCTCGACATGACCCACAATCCGGTCTGGATCGAACCGCACGGCACGGGGCTACGCGGCTACTTCATGCCGGACGACAACGACTCGACGCTGTACATCTACGACCTCGACGTCCCGTAGCAGGAGCACATGGACCAGCAGACGCTCGCCACCGGGTTCCTCTGGTTCCTGGCTTTTCTGTTCTCGACCACCGTGCACGAGGCGATGCACGCCCTGGCGGCCCTGCGCGGCGGCGACCCGACCGCCTATCACGGCGGACAGGTGTCGCTGTCGCCGGTGCCCCACATCAGGCGGGAGCCGGTCGGCATGTTGATCGTCCCGCTGCTGACCGCCCTGACGCAGGGCTGGGCGATCGGCTGGGCGAGCACGCCGTACGATCCGCGCTGGGCTGCGCACTATCCGCGGCGCGCCGCGCTGATGGCGGCCGCCGGTCCGGCCGGCAATCTCGCCATTGCCGTCGTCGCCCTCGCGCTGCTCAGAATCGGGCTGGCGGCAGGCTGGTTCATCGCCCCGGAGATGGTCTCGTTCAGCCATCTCGTCGCGGCGCCGCTCGACGGCGGGCGCTCGTTCCTGGGCGAGATGCTCTCGATTCTGCTGACGCTGAACGTACTGCTGTGCGCCTTCAACCTGATCCCGTTGCCGCCGCTCGACGGCGCGTCGGTGATCGGGCTGTTCCTGCCCGAGCGCGCGGCGCTGCGGCTGCGCGAGCTCAGTCACACACCGATCTTCCAGATGGCCGGCCTGGTCGTCGCCTGGCGGCTCTTCCCGGCCATCGTGCGACCGCTCTTCGATCTGATCCTGTTCGTTGTCCACGGGTGAGGACGCGCGGCGGGAATCCGTTTTCGGGATGGTAGAGTTGAGCCAGATGATTCCGTTCGACTTTCATCTGCCGACGCGGTGCGTCTTCGGGCCGGGCACGATCGAACGCCTTGGCCAGCTGGCGCGCGGCCTCGGCTTCACCCGCACCCTGCTCGTCGCCGATCCCGGCATCGTCCAGGCGGGCTATGTCGGCCGGGCGCGTGTGCTGCTCGAGAGCGCGGCCATCGAAGTTGTTCCGTTCCACGAGTTCGCGTCGGGCCCGGACAGCGCGGTGGTCGAAGCCGGGCGTGTCGTGGCGGCGGCGGCCGGCGTCGATTCGGTGGTCGCCGTCGGCGGCGGCAGCTCGATCGACTGCGCCCGCGCCATCAACTTCGTGGTCTCGGGCGGCGGAGGGATCGCCGATTACCGGGGCTACGGCAAGGCGGTCAAGCCGCTGCTGCCGATGATCGCCGTACCGACGACGGCAGGGACCGGGAGCGAGGCGCAGAGCCAGGCGACCGTAACCGACGCGGGGACGCGCCGGCAGATGACCTGCGGCGACCCGTCGGCGGCGGCACGCATTGCGCTGCTCGACCCCGACCTGACATTGACCTCGCCGCAGCACATCACCGCAATGGCCGGCTTCGACGCGATTGCCCACGCCGTCGAGACGGCGGTCACGACGAAGCGGACGCCGCTGTCGGACATGTTCTCGCACCGGGCGTGGCACCTGCTGAACGGCGCCTTCGAGCGCGTCCTGCTGCATCCCGCGGATGCCGACGCGCGCGGCACGATGCAGCTCGGAGCGCACTACGCCGGCATTGCGATCGAGCAGTCGATGCTCGGGGCCGCCCATGCGTGCGCGAACCCGTTGACCGCGCGGTACAACCTCACTCACGGCCTCGCCCTGGCGATGCTCCTGCCCCACGTCGTGCGGTGGAACGCCGAGGTGGCGGCCGGACGTTACGCGGCCGTGCTCAACTCACCGCGTCGGCGGGCCCGCGACCAGGATGCGGCCGATGCCCTGGCGGCCCGCCTGGAGGACCTGGCCGGCGCCGCCGGCCTGGCGATGAAGCTGGGCGACAGCGGCGTGGACGAGACCGCGCTGCCCCAGCTCGCGGCGGACGCCGCGGCTGAGGGGACGGCCGCGTTCAACCCCCGCCCCCTCGACGCCGCCGGCGCCCTCGAAATCTACCGCGCCGCCCTCTAGAGGGGGACACTCATCTTTACGGTAAGTCGTTGATTTCTAAAGGCAAACCTCCGAGAAGGGGCGGATCGGTTCTGATCCCGGCCGCTTTTCCAACTTGCCCCGCAGAATCAACAACTTAGCCTAAAGATGAGTGTCCCCCTTGGATGCGGAGGGAGAGGCGGCGGATGGCCTCCTCGAACACGGTCGACGGCGGCAGCAGGCTGACGACCAGAAACGCCTCGTGGGGGAAATCGAAGAAAAACCCGGGGTGGACCAGGACCCCCGCGGACTCCAGCAGATCGAGGACGAGCTCCTCTTCCGGCCGCACGGCGGGCACCCGCAGGACGGCGGACCAGCCGCCGCCGGCCGGCAGCACCTCGACCGCCGGCACGCCGGCCGTCAGATGCCGCAGCGCCGCATAGTTCCCGCGGACGCGCTCGAGGATTGCCTGACGGACGACCGCGCCTTCGGTGAGCAGCCGCGGCGCCGCGACCTGGACGGGCGTCGACACCGACAGGTAGGTGTCGCACACCAGTTCGATCCGCTCGAGCGCCTCCGCGACGAGCGGCTCGGGGCCATCGACCGCCATCCATCCGAGCTTGACCTGCGGCAGGCCGACAGACTTCGACAGTCCGCCGAGGCGGAAGGTCAGGGCCGCTGCGGGCCGTGTCTCCTCGATCGCGGTCGACGGCCCCAGAGGGTAATCCGCGAACACTTCATCGAGAATCAGAGCGGCCCCCCGCTGCGCGCACCGCTCTCCCAGCAGGTCGATCTCATCGGCCGAGAGAATCGACCCGGTCGGATTATTCGGACTGACCGCCAGGACAGCCCGAACCGCGTCGCTCCAGCGCTCGTCCAACGTGTGGACGTCCACCTCCCACGCGCCCTGATAATCGAGCGGGTAGGACACCGCGGTCACACCGTCGAGGGCGGTGAGGTGATCGAACAGCGGATAGCTCGGGACCGGCGTCAGGACAACATCACCGGCGGGATCGCAGAGCACTTTGAAAAGGATCGAGTAGGCTTCGCTGGTGCTGGCGGTCAGGACGATGCGGCCGGGCGGGACGAGGAGACCGCGGCGGCGGTAATCGAGCGAGACGGCCTCCCGCGCGCTCTGGATCCCGAGCGGCGCGGGCTCGTAGGCGCGGCCAGCCGGATCCGACAGCGCCGCCAGCAGCGACGCCGGGTAGTCGATTCCCGCCGTCGTCGGGTTGGCCGTCGTCAGATCGAGAATCTCGCGGCCGGACGCGCGGACGCGGCGGATTTCGTGCGTCAGCCGGTTCAGTTCGAGACTCCCGGCGACGCGGGACGAAAACATGGCGATAGACTATAGGAACCTCAGAGGTCCTGCATGATCCAACCCCGCGTGATTGGCGCGTTCACCCTGGTGTCGGCGCTGCTATGCCCGCCGCTGGCGACGGCTCAGACGGCCAGGCCGGCAGCCCCGCGTCCGGCGCCGCTGACGATTCCGTTCACGCAGTTCACCCTGCCGAATGGACTGCACGTCATCCTCCACGAGGATCACACCGTCCCGCTCGCGACGGTAAACGTCTGGTACCACGTCGGGTCGGCGCGCGAGAAGCCCGGACGGACCGGCTTTGCGCACCTCTTCGAGCACCTCATGTTCGAGGGCTCCGCGCACGTCAAGGAAGGGGAGTTCGACACGCTGCTCGAAGGAGCGGGAGGGACCAACAACGGCTCGACCGAAGTGGACCGGACCAATTACTTCATCGACGTCCCTGTCAATGCAATCGACCTGGCGCTGTTTCTCGAGTCCGACCGCATGGGCTACCTCCTCGGCGCGATGTCCCCGGCGAGCGTCAACGGCCAGCGCGACGTCGTCAAGAACGAGCGGCGGCAGAGCTACGAGAACGCGCCCTACGGCATGGCCTCGATCGAGATGGACCAGCTGCTCTACCCCGAAGGACATCCCTATCGCTGGCCGACGATTGGCTTCATGGAGGATCTCACCGCGGCCAGCTACGAGGACGTCGTCGAGTTCTTCAAGAAGTACTATCAGCCGTCGAACGCCAGCCTGGTGGTGGCGGGCGACATCGACCCGGCGACGACCCGCGCGGCGATCGAGAAATGGTTCAGCGACGTCGCGCCGGGCTCCGGCAGCGTCCCGCCGATCGATTATCCCCACGCCATGCTGACCGCGGTGAAGCGCAAGACCATCGAGGACCGGGTGCAGCTGCCGCGGCTCTACATCTCCTGGCTGACGCCGCCGTTCTTCGATCCCGGCGATGCCGAGCTCGACGTCGTGTCGCAGATTCTCGCCGGCGGGAAGAACTCGCGGTTGTACAAGAAACTCGTCTACGACCTGCAGATTGCGCAGGACGTCGCGGCCTACCAGGCGTCGGCGGCGCTCGGCTCGCAGTTCCAGATTGTCGTGACGGCGCGCCCACCGGCGGCCGGGGTCACGGCGGAGGCGCAGCTGGAGCGGATCCGCACGGTGGTGGACGAGGAGATCGGGGCGCTCCAGAAGACGCCGCCGGCGGCGCGCGAGTTCGAACGCGCCATCAATCAGATCGAGGCGTCGTTCTACAACCGGATGGAAAGCGTCGGTGGGTTCAACGGCAAGGGGAACCAGCTGAATGCCTACTATTTCGCGACCGGCAATCCGGATTACTTCAACGAGGACCTGTCGCGCTACCGGGCGCTGACGGCTGCCGACGTCGAGGCGGCCGCCGAGTTCTGGCTGCCCGCCGGCCGCCGCGTCGAGCTCTCGGTCGTGCCCGCGAAGACCGCTGACCCGTCACGATAGCGCTCGCAAGGCCAAGATGAGCACACACCTTCTTCTCAGTCGATTCGCACCCGCCGCAGTGGCGCTGGCGCTGCTGGCGGGAGGCGCGGCGCCAGGCGCGCAGCAGGCGCCCGATCGGTCGGCGCCGCCCAGGGTCGGGCCGCCCGTGTCCCTGAAGCTTCCCGACGTCCAGCAGCGCACCCTGTCGAACGGGCTGCCGGTCTGGATCGTGGAACTGCACAAGGTGCCGGTCGCGAACGTGACGCTGGTCGTCCGCGCCGGGGCCGCCGCCGATCCGGCCGGTAAGTTCGGGCTGGCGAACCTCACCGCCAACATGCTCGACGAGGGCGCCGGCGGCCGCGATGCGCTGGCGATTGCCGATGCCATCGATTATCTCGGCGCGAACCTCACCACCTCGAGCTCGTCCGACGCCGCGATGGTCGACCTCCACGTCCCTGCCGCCCGGCTGGAGGACGCGCTGCCGATCATGGCCGATGTCGCACTGCGCCCGACCTTTCCGGACGCCGAGCTCAAGCGGGTCCGGCAGGAGCTCCTGACCTCCATCCTGGAGGCGGTCGACAACCCGGCCGCTCTCGTCCAGTTCGCTTTCCCGCGGCTGGTCTACGGTCCGGCCCATCGCTACGGCACGGTCTCGATCGGCACCGCGGCCTCGCTCAACGGCTTCAGCATCGCCGATCTGCGGCAGTTTCATGCCGCGCGCTACGTGCCGGCGAACGCGGCGCTGATCGTCACCGGCGACGTCACACCGGCCGTGCTCCTGCCGGCGCTCGAATCGGCGTTCGGTGGCTGGAAAGGAGCGGCGGCACCCGTTCCGCAGGTGCCGGCGGCCGCGCAGCTCACCGCGCGCAAGATCTACCTCATCGACAAGCCCGGCGCCGCCCAATCGCAGATCCGCATCGGCTGGGTCGGCGTGCCGCGCTCGACGCCGGACTACTTCGCGCTGCGCATCCTCAACACGGTGCTGGGTGGGGCGTTCACGTCCCGGTTGAACCAGAACCTGCGGGAAGAGCACGGCTACGCCTACGGGGCAAACTCCTCATTCGACATGCGCGGCTCCGCCGGACCGTTCTATGCCGCGGCAGGCGTGCAGACAGATAAGACCGCCGAGGCGCTGACGGAGTTCTTCAAGGAGCTCGACGGCATCCGGAAGCCGGTGCCGGCCGGCGAGCTCGAGAAGGCGAAAAGCTACGTCGCGGCGCTGCTGCCGCGGAGCTTCGAGACCACCCAGGCGCTCGCCAGCTCGCTCGCCCAGGTCTTCGTCTACAACCTCCCCGCCGACTATTACCAGACGTTCACCGATCGCGTCCGCGCCGTCACCGCCGCCGAGGTCGAACGCGCCGCGGCCCGCTACATCCAGCCCGACAAGTTCGCCGTCGTCGTGGTCGGCGACCTGAAGGTGATCGAGCCCCGGATCCGTGCGCTGAATCTGGGTCCGGTGTCCACGGTCGCGATCGCGGACGTGATGAAATAGCGTGATTGTCCTGAGCTTCGGCGAGCTGCTGCGCTACACCCAGGGAGAGCGCGAAAAATGGCGGGCGTGGCTCCTCCGGCATCCGGACGCCATGGAGCTCGCCGTGCAGCCCGGCGGCCGCCACGCCACCGTCGGCAAACTCATCGATCACGTCTTTCTGGTCGAGCGCCGGCATCTGCAGCGGCTGACAGGCTCGCCGATTGCCAGCGAAACCGGGCTGACCGGCAACAACGCCCCGCCGCTGTTCGATTACGGCGCCTCGGTGCGCCGCGAGCTCGAGCAGTTCGTTGCCGACCTGGATGATGAGGACGCCGACCAGGTCCGGCCGTTCGAGCTGCGTGGCGAGCAGTACCCGCTCTCGCCGCGCAAGCTGCTGTTCCACATCCTGCTGCACGAGGTCCGGCACTGGGCACAGCTTGCCCTCGCGGTCCGGGTGGCTGGCCTGGAACCGCCGGGCGAACACGACCTGCTGTACAGCAAGGCCCTGCGCTGACGACGGGCCCCGGCACCGCGACAGGATTCATCATGAAACGTGCGACCTACGTCCTTGCCGCCCTGTTCCTCTGCGCCGGCCGCGCCCCGGCGTTCGCGCAGGAAGCGCCCGCGGTCCCGGAGATCCTGCCGCACATCGCCGAAAAGACCACCGGGCTGACGAAAATCGACGGCCTGATGCCGCTCTACTGGCAGCCGTCCACCGGCAAGCTCTTCATGGAGATCGTCCGGTTCAACCACGAGCTCCTCTACCAGGTGTCGCTGCCGGCCGGCCTGGGCTCGAATCCGGTCGGACTCGATCGGGGGCAGCTCGGCGACTCGGCCATCGTCTTTTTCGATCGCATCGGGCGGAAGGTGCTCCTGACCGAGCCGAATTATCGCTATCGCGCGATCACGACCGACGCCGCCGAGCGGCGCGCCGTCGACGATTCGTTCGCGCGGTCGGTGCTGTGGGGCTTCAAGGTCGAAGCCGAAGACGACGGCCGGGTGCTCGTGGACGCGACCGCCTTTTTCCTTCGGGACGCCCACGGCGTCACCGATCGGCTGCGCGCCTCCGACCAGGGCAAGTACCGCCTCGAGGAGACGCGAAGCGCGATCTATCTGGAGCGCACGAAGGGCTTCCCCAGGAACACCGAGGTCGAGGCCGCTCTGACCTTCGTGACCGACGACGTCCCCGGCCCGCTGGTGCGCCAGACCACGCCGGACCCGACCGCGGTGACGCTCCGCGAGCATCACTCGTTCGTCGAGCTGCCCGACGCCCGCTACACGCCGCGCCGGCTCGATCCGCGCGCTCCGTCGTTCGGCGTGGAGTTCTACGACTACGCCTCGCCGATCACCGAGCCGATCGAGAAGCGGTGGATCTCGCGCCACCGTCTGGAGAAGAAGGACCCCGCCGCGCCGCTGTCCGATCCGGTCGCGCCGATCATCTATTACGTGGACAACGGCGCCCCCGAGCCGATCCGCACCGCGCTCATCGAGGGCGCCTCGTGGTGGAACCAGGCGTTCGAAGCGGCCGGCTTCCGCAACGCCTTCCAGGTTCGCGTCCTTCCCGCCGACGCCGATCCGATGGACGTCCGCTACAACATGATCAACTGGGTGCACCGCTCCACCCGGGGCTGGTCGTACGGCGGCGGGATCACCGATCCCCGCACCGGCGAGATCATCAAGGGCAACGTCACGCTGGGCTCGCTGCGGGTGCGCCAGGATTACCTCCTCGGCCAGGGCCTGGTCCCTTCGGTACAGCGGCGGGGACGGCGGCGCCGGCGCCTGCCTTCTCGGGCTGACGGCGGACGACGATTACCTCGCGCAGCTCGACCCCGCCACCGACGTGACGGCGATGGCGCTGGCGCGCATCCGCCAGCTCGCCGCCCACGAGGTCGGGCACACGCTGGGCTTCGCGCACAACTTCGCCGCGAGCACCTACGGGCGCGGCTCGGTCATGGACTACCCGGCCCCCTCGGTGGAGATCAAGGACGGCCGCCTCGACCTCTCCCATGCCTACGCGACCGGCATCGGCGCCTTCGACAGGTTCGCGGCGCGCTTCGCCTACGCGCAGTTCCCGGCCGGGACAGACGAAGCGGCGGCGCTCGACGCGATCCTCAAGGACGGCGTTGCCAGCGGCCTGCTCTACATCACCGATGCCGACGCCCGGCCGGCCGGCGCGGCGCACCCGCTGGCGAGCCTGTGGGACAGCGGCAGCGACCCGGTCGCGACGCTCGGCCACGAGATGGACGTGCGCCGCATCGGCCTGCAGCAGTTCGGGCTGCGCAACATTCCCGTCGGCACGCCGCTGTCGGAGCTCGAGCGCCAGCTGGTCCCGCTCTACCTGCACCACCGCTACCAGCTGCAGGCGGCCGTCAAGTCGGTCGGCGGCCTGTTCTTCACCTACGCGGTGCGCGAGCCGGACGGTCCCAGTCCGACTCGGGTCGCCGAGCCGGTGCCCCCGGCGCAGCAGCGCGCCGCCCTGACCGCGGTTCTGGAGACGCTGTCGGCCGACGAACTGCGCATTCCCGCCCGCGTGCTCGATCTGATTCCGCCCGCCGCGTTCGGCTACGGCGCCAGCACGGCGGAGCCGTTTCCGGCGCGTTCCGGGGGGCTGACCTTCGACCCGGTCGCCGCCGCGGGCATTGCCGCGGACCTCGCCATCAGCGCGCTGCTCGACCCGGCGCGGGGCCGTCGCCTCGTCCTCCAGGCGGCCCGCGATCCACGCAGCCCCGACCTCACGGAAGTCGTGTCGCGGCTGGTGGCGGCGACATGGAAGGCACGACCGGCAGCCGATGCCTACGGCCGGTTGATTCAGGAGGAAGTGCAGGCCCTGGTCGTCACGCGGCTCAAGGAGCTGGCCGCGAATCCCGAGGCCGCGACCGACGTGCGCGCCCGGGCGTCAGCGGGGCTTCGCGCCATCCTTGCTGTCGCCAGGGTCGGCGCCTCGGCGCACGCCCTCGCGGCGCGCGACGAGATCGAACGATTCTTCAGGCGCCCCGAACCAACCGAGAAGCGCACCGCGCCGCTGCCGCCACCGGCCGGCGAGCCGATTGGCAGCCGGGCGCGATGATGATGGACCGCTCCGACGAAGACCTGGTCGGGCTCGCCGAGATCCGCGCCGCGGCCCGGCGGATAGCCTCGTTCGCCAGGGTCACGCCGCTCCTCGACGCGTCCTCTCACTTCGGACGGCCGCTGTGGCTGAAGTGCGAGCACCTGCAGCCCGGCGGCGCCTTCAAGATTCGCGGCGCCTTCAACATGGTGGCGCAGCTGACTCCCGACGAGCGCCGGCGCGGCGTCATCACGTTCTCATCCGGCAACCATGGCCAGGCGATGGCGCTCGCCGCCAGAACCCTCGACGCGCCCGCCGTCGTCGTCATGCCGACCACCGCGCCGCAGATCAAGGTGGACGCCGTCCGGGCGCACGGCGCGGAGGTGATTTTCGCCGGGACGACATCGACCGAGCGCCGGGCCAGGGCGGAGGCCGAAGCGGCGGCACGCGGCCTGACCATCGTGCCCCCCTTCGACCATCCCTGGATCATTGCCGGCGCCGGGACCGCCGGCCTCGAGATTCTCGAGCAGCGCCCGGACGTGTCGGCCGTCCTCGTGCCGGTCGGCGGCGGCGGTTTCGCGGCCGGAGTCGCGGCCGCCATCAGGCTGTCGCGCCCGGACGTCACGGTCATCGGCGTCGAGCCGTCCGGAGCCGCGGCCATGCAGGCCTCGCTCGCGGCTGGCAGCGCGGTCACGCTGGCACGGTCCGAGAGCATCGCCGACGGCCTGATGACCGTCCGTCCCGGCGATCTGACCCTGGCGCACGCGCAGCGCTTTGTCGCTCGGATTGTCACCGTCGAAGAGCACGAGATCGCGGCGGCGGTGGTGTTCCTGACCGACCGGCTTGGCATCCGTGCCGAGCCGTCCGGAGCCGTGACCGTCGCGGCCGCCCTGGCCGGCGCCGGCGGGCCGGGCCCGACGGTCGCGATCGTCAGCGGCGGCAATGTCAGTCCCGAGAGAATCCAGGAACTTCGGCGGCTGTGACGTTCGTGGTCTGTCCACGACCACTCGACCACCAGCTGTTAACCAGCAGCGGTTCCCCGCGTAATAGCTATGTGAGGAGCCGTTCACGCATGAATCAGACAGCCGTCCGCACGCTCACCGCCGTCCTGGCGTCCGCCGCAATGCTCGCCGTGGTGGCGCCCGCCTACGCCCAGCGCGCGCCGGTCCAGGCTCCGCCGCGACAGGTCCAGCCCGTCCCTCCCGTCCGGGAGGAACAGCGGGCCGAGCAGACCCGCGATCAGCTGTTCCGGCTGTTCGAGATGTATCCGCCGGAAGTGGGCCGGGTCTTCAAGCTCGATCCGTCGCTGATGTCGAGCGCGTCGTATCTGGCGCCCTACCCGCAGCTGGCGGCCTTCCTGGCCGACCATCCCGAGATCGCGCATAACCCGGCCTACTTCCTCGCCAACGTCGAGGGGCTCCGCTACAACGACCCGGAACGCCGGACGCACGAAGACATGCTGGGGGTGCTGGCCGGGATCGGCGTCTTCCTGGCCTTTCTCGTCATCACCAGCGTGCTCGTCTGGCTGATCCGCCTCGCGGTCAATCATCGCCGCTGGAACCGGCTGTCGAAGGTCCAGTTCGAGACGCATACCAAACTGCTCGACCGGTTCACGTCGAACGAGGAGCTGCTCGCCTACGTCCAGACGCCGGCCGGCCGTCGCTTCCTCGAAGCGGCCCCGATTCCGATGCAGGACGCGCCGCCGTCGATTGCCGCGCCGCTGTCGCGAATTCTCTGGTCGGTTCAGGCCGGCATCGTCCTCGCCGTCGTCGGCTTCGGGCTGACGCGCATCAGCCATCAGTTCAGCGAAGAGCCGGCGCACCTGTTCTCGGTCGCGGGCATGCTCCTGCTGGCGCTCGGCGGCGGCTTCATCATCTCGGCGGTCGCCGCCTACGCGCTGTCGCGCCGGCTGGGACTGCTCGATCGCCCTGCCGAAGAACATGCGTGACCTGACCGTCTCCGACATCGAACAACTGCGCGCCGAGGCCGCCGCGGCCGCGGCGGTGTTCGAGATGGACGAGGATACGTTCCGCCCCTTCTACGACCGGACCGCCCGTCCGCTGTGGGTCTACCTCGCCCGCATCACCGGCCGCGCCGATCTGGCGGACGATCTGCTCCAGGAAACGTACTACCGTTTTCTCCGCGCGGATGCGCATCATGAAGGCGAGAGCCACCGCCGCAACTCGCTGTTTCGGATCGCCACCAATCTGGCCCGCGACGGCCGGCGCCGCAGCGGCCGGGCCCACCTCGTGGCGCTGCCCGACAGCGGCGACGGCGAGATCGCGGCGCCCGGAGACGCCGCCCGGGACGCCGAGCAGCGCACCGATCTGGCGCGGGCCTTGGCGCAGCTGAAGCCGCGCGAGCGCGAGCTGCTCTGGCTCGCCTACGCGCAGGGCCTCACGCATGCCGACATCGCCGGCACGGTCGGCGTCAAGGCGGCCAGCGTGCGCCTTCTGCTCTTCCGGGCGCGGCGAAAGCTCGCCACGCTGCTCGGCCGCATCGTCCCGGGAAAGGCAGAACGATGATGAACCCAGGACTGCGGGACGGCGAGTGCGCCCGCGAGGAGGAGCTGCTCGAGGTTCTCGCGACCGGGCAATGGCCGGCGCGATGCGAGCCCGAGCTGACCGCCCACGTCGGCGGATGCGAGTCCTGCCGCGACCTGATTGCCGTCGCGACCGCGCTCGTGAACGATCACGAGTCCGCAACGCGGCATGCCCGGGTCCCGCCTGCGGCGGTTGTGTGGTGGCGGGCCCAGGCGGCGGGACGGGAAGAGGCGGCTCGGGCGGCCGCCCGGCCGATCGCTTTCGCGCAGGGAGCGGCGGCGGCCGGCGCCGTCTGGCTCACCGTCTCACTGCTGCGCATGTCTGATCTGACGGCTGTCCTGGCGTGGCGGGAATGGCTGGCGCGGCTGGCCGGCGCCATGCCGGATGTCCCGGCGGCGGCGGCGGCGATTCCGGGTGGAGTCGTGTTTCTCGCCGTTGTCGGCGGTGCGGTGGTCCTGGCGCCGGTCGCGCTGCTGGTCGTGGTCCGATCGGTGCTGCGCGAGGAATGACGCGTCAGCCCGACGATCAGGCGATCGCCGAGCCCAGCCCGTCGTCCGCCCGCGGCGCGCGATACCTGGGCCTCGAGACGCTGGCGGCGCCGATCACGAAGTCGGCGCTGGCGTCGACGTCGGAGCGATTGACGTCGATGATGCCCGGACGCTTGACGACGGTTTCGCCGTCGCGCAGCGTCAGATCGATCCGGTATTTCCCTGGCTTGACCTTGAAAGTGAAGCCGCCGGTGCTGCTGGTCAGCACCCGCTGTTTTTCACCGGTGGCAATGTTCACGACCTCCACCGTCCGGCCCTCGATCGCGCTCGTCCCCTGCGGGCCCCGCACCGTGCCGCTGATGGTGCCATCCGCCTGAACCGGCTTGGGGCCGGTGTCGATGACCGGCCGGCCCCGGCGGCACGCCCCGGCACCCAGGATTGCCGCGACGGCAATCGCCACCCACAAAGCGGAAACGGCGTGCGTGCAGTGGCAACGGATTGCTCTCACTCGATCCTCGCGAACGAATCTAGCAAGCCCGGGGCCACTGCACGACCCGCGTTCAGACCGTCTCCTCCGACAGTGGCGTCGGCGTCGGCGTGTTGTGAAAGATCACCGTGCCTCGGTCGGACGAGTCCACGTCGGCGCTGGCGAGCTGCTGCCGCGACCACCACCACGCCCCCACCGCTGACCCAATCACGCCGGCGAGAATTCCATACGTTCGTTTGCTCAAGGGTTCCTCCTGTCGAGCAGCGGAGCAACCTCGATGCCACGCTCTATCGGACCAGGTAAACGATGGCCGAGCCCCGCCCGTCTGGAAAACTGCCGAGTTGCCTGAAGCTGTCGTCGACTTCCAGGGCGTACAACAACGACGGCACCTCCTCGTCCGGGTAGGCCTCGGTGTGCACGATCGCGTAACGCACACCTGCCCGTTTGAGCGTCCTGGTAGCGGCAGCGGACGGAAAGGTGGATCAAGGGCTCGATCCGGCTGAGATAGGACGGCGGATAGAAGCCGCTGTATCCGTTGATCGACGGCAGCCAGTGGAACGTGGACAGGTACGCATAGCGCGGGTCCTCGCCGGGGAGCGTCTGCGTCGAGGACACGACCGGCAGGTCGGCGACGACGCCCGGCACCTGCCGTGAGAGCCAGGTGTAGAGCTGGGGGGCGCGGTTCGGGTAGCTGACGAGACGCAGCGGCGCAACCCAGTACTCCGCCATGAGCGCGACGGTGATGATCGTCGCCAGGGCCGCCGATCGGAGGCGGCGCGCCCGGCGTTCCGGTCCGGCAAGGGCAGCCTCCAGCGCGGCGTGGCCCCAGGCCGCGAGGAGGCCGAGGAAGAACAGCACGTAAACGCCCAGCCGGGCCGGCGCCCTGAGCCCTCCGAACGCGCCGACATGCCGGTAGAGAAAGGAGAACGTATAGCCGTAAAGCCCGAGCGACATCTCGAACGCCAGCGCCAGGGCGACCAGGTAGGCCAGCGCGGCCTGCGCCGGTTGGCGCAGCAGCAGACCGGTCACCGCCAGCAGCACCGGCAGGATGCCGGGGAACAATCGCCGCTCCGGACGTCCCTTCGATGGCCGCCATGCGCCGTACAGAAAATTCGTGTCCGTGGCAATCGTGTAGCTGGACGGCTTGGCGCTGAACATCAGGACCTGCTCTTCAGGCCGCAAGCCGGTCGCTTTCGCGGTCTGTGCGTACTCGAGCGCATAGGGAGCAATCAGTGCGCCGGCGAGAATCCCTCCACCGGCGAGCGACAGAACGGTCCTTTTCAGCCGCTCACCCCGCAGGGAGCAGAGGAACAGGCCGGCCACGACCGGCAGAAGGACGGCGAGAAAGACGCCGTAGTAAATGCTCGACAGGAACTGCAGCGCGACGAAAAGCCCGGTCAGCGCGCCGTCGCGCGGCCTTCCCTTCTCGATGGTCCGGTGGAGCGCCCAGAACGCCCAGGGGATCCAGACCGTCCACTGCAGCTCCATGTGCATGTAGTGCTCGAAGCGATACGGCGCGAAGGCGAACACCACGCCGGCGGTGATCCCGGCCGCGGCGCTCCCCGTCAGCCGGCGGGCGAGCACGTAGATACCGAGCGCCGACAGGACAATGCCGCCGAGGAGCATCAGGTTGTGGACGAGCACCGGCGGCACGCCGGCCCACAGCATCGGCACCGCCAGCGCCGCTTCGACCGGCATCGCGTCGGAAAACGTCAGCGTGCGCTTTTCCGGGTAGAAGATGTTCCCGTCGAGGATGTGCCCGGGGCTCGTCGCGAGGGCATGCGCGATCCAGCCGAACCGCCACATGTTGAAATAGACGTCCGGGTGGTCGGTCGCCTGCGAGCCGAGCCGCGCCGCCTGCGGCCAGGTCATCACCGCCGTCAGCAGCGTGAAGAGCGCCAGCGGCCCCAGCATGCGGCGCACCCGTCGCACGTCAGTACCCTTCCACGGAGATGCCAATCATCTTCATGAGGCGAAGCGCATTGCGCGACGTCGCCAACCCGTCGCGCAGCCGGTAATCGAAGCGCATCGTCCCGTCCGGGTCGACCAGCTCGGTGAAGTGCACCAGCCGCGCCGACGATTTCAGCGGCTCCTCGTGCGCCAGGTTCAGGTCGTGCGTCGTCATGACTCCGATCGCGCCGGCGGCGAGCAGGTGGCGGGCGACGCCCTGCACCGCGATGCCGCGCTCGGCGCTGTTGGTGCCCTGCAGGATCTCGTCGAGGAGGTAGCAGAGCACCCATCCGTCGCGAGGGTGCTCGGCGGCATCGACGACCCCCTTGAGGCGCGCCAGCGCCGCCATGAAATACGACAGCCCGAGCTCCAGCGAGTCCTGAATCCGGATACTCGACTGCAGCACCGTGGGCGGCATCCGCAGGGACGCGGCACAGACCGGGCCGCCCGCCTGGGCGAGCACGATGTTGAGGCCGATGGAGCGCAGGAGGGTGCTCTTGCCCGACATGTTCGAGCCGGTCACGAGCAGCAGCGTCCCGGCGGGGCCGACCTCGACGTCGTTGACGACCCGGCGACCGGCGGCGAGCAGTGGATGTCCCAGTCCGCGCGCGACAATCGCCGGCGAGGCACTGTCGATCTGCGCCTCAGCCCATCCCTGATTGTCGTGCCGCGACGATGCGAGCGCCGCGAGCGCGTCGATCTCGGCGAGCGCCGACAGCCAGTCGCGGACGCGGCGACCGGCCATCCGGCGCCACCGGTCCAGCGCGAAGTAAACGTGGAAGTCCCAGAGCGTCAGCGCCTGAATGGGAAAGTGCAGCAGCGCCGCGGACGTCCGGAGCTCGCCGAACCCCAGGGTCCGGCCGAGCCGGCGCATCCACGTCGACGCATCCAGTTCGTCCACCAACAGGCGGGCTTGAAGCCGCCGCAACGCGTCCCCTTCGAACCGCGCGCCAGAGGCGTGCGCCAGCAGCGCCGCATAACGGTCGAGACCTTCCTGACCCGCCCCTGCCCGTTCCAGCGACCCCTGCAGCGAACCGCTCATCGCGAACGACAGCACCACGCCGGCGAGCATCGGCACCATCCACCAGCCGGCCGCGGCATCGACGAGGAGGAGCAGCCAGATCGCCGCCAGCAGGAGGGCGACCGTGGTCTTCAGGAGCACGTGTGCGTCCGGCGTGTGCTCGGCCCAGCGCAGGAACGCGTCGAGATTGCTGTCGCGCGCCGCCCGCGCCAGCACGCCGTGGGCGGCGAGCTGCTCGCGCCATTCGACCATCGCGGCCAGCTCGGCGACCGCGGACTGCCGCTCGGCGACCGTCGCCGGCCCGGCTGGTGAGAGCAGCCATTCCGCCAGCCGGGTGCTTCCGGAGGGCGTCGCCGTCGGCCCCAGCCATTGAAACAGGGAGGCCCGCCCGAAGAGGTCGAGATCGAGGGCGTAGGGATGATGCGTCAGGTCGACGCCGGGCGGGGCCGGCGCGGCTGGCAGCGCGTCCCATCGTCGATCGATGCGGGCCCGCGAGTATTCGCACGCCATGCGCAGCGCCTCGTGCCACGCCGCGTCCCGCTCCACTCGGGCATGCCAGACGACCAGGCCGACGAATGACGCCGTCAGCGTGACGGCGGCGGTCGCGCCCAATGCCTCGACACCGTTGGCCAGCGTCCAGACGATGGCCGCGGCCGCGGCGAGGAAGACCGCGAGGCGTGCCCGCGCAATCAGGCCTGAGCGGCGGCGCGCGATGTCGCGCCGCGCGGCGTGGCCGGCGGCCCGGGTCTCGTACGGCTCGTTCACGACGCCGGCTTCCTCGCGGTGATGTTGAGGCGCGAATAATCCAGCACGTAGGGTGGGTCGTCCTTCGCGGCGAGGGTCGTCAGGTGGTCGAGAAAGGGCGCGCGCAGCGCCTCCGGCAGCCGGTCGAGCTCGTGCCGCAGGCAGACCGCGCCGATGAACTCCGCGAAAGCCTCCGCCGACGCGAAGCGCGCCGGCGCGTCGCTCAGCCAGACTTCAATCCTCGCGAAGCCGGCGGCCGCGAGGCGGGCGTGGGTCGCCGCGGCTCCCTCGAACCGCCACGGATCGCGCCACCCCTCGTAGAACGGGGCCAACGCCGATTCGGCCATGAGCATCCGGGCCCGGCCGTAGAGCCGGCGCAGGTTGCCGTGGCCGCCGCACTGCGCCACCAGGCGTCCGCCTGGCTTCAGCGCCGCGCCGATGCTCGCGAACAAGGCGTCGTGATCCGGGACCCAGTGCAGGGTGGCGTTGCTGAACACCGCATGGAAGGCATCCGTGAACGGCAGCGCCGCGGCGTCGCCGCGGACGTAGCGCACCGCCGTCGCGGCGGTATCGCCGGCCGCCGGGTCGCCGCGGCGGCCGGCCGCTTCGCGGAGCATGGCCGCGGAGCGATCGAAGCCGATGACGGTCACGTCGGGACGTGCGGCCAGCTGTCCGGTCAGGCGTCCGGTGCCGCAGCCCAGATCGAGAATCCGCTCGCCGCGCCGCGGCGCGAGGCGCTCGATGACGCGCTCGCCCCACCCGAGCTGCAGATCGGAGATGCGGTGATACCGTGCGGCGTCCCAGTCGACCACCGATCCAGTGTACAGGCCAACACCGGCCGCTGCCGAGTGCCGTTCGCGCCCGGCACGCCGGGCGATCGCAGCCGACCTCGCCGTCGAGCTACTTGCGGCTGAGCGCCAGCGTTCCCCGCGCGGCTTCACCCGCCTGCCCTGGCGGCCGCAGAATCCATGAGCCTTTGCCCGAGCGCCCGTCGAAAGTGATCTGGAGCGTGACCTCCCCTCCCTCGTCGAGCGGATAGTCGTACTTGGCCGTGAAGTCCGCGCCATCGAGAGCGATTGCCTTGAGGTCGCTGGTATACGGCGGCGAGCCGGCCGTGACCGCGATTTTCCCCTGAAGCTTCCCCTCCGTGTCCCGGCCAAGCGTCAGGTCGAACTCGCCCGATGACGGCCCGTCCCAGCTGCCGGCCCAGACGCCCAGGTAGTCGGGGGCGCCGGCTTGCGGAGCGCCGCTCCGGGCCTGCCCCGCTGCACCGCCGATGAGCATCATCAGCGCGATCGTCGCCAGATATCGCATCATTCCTCCCTGCGCATCGTAGCATCAGCCGTCGGCCGGCCCGGACTGGCGGCGCATATAATCCGGGCATGCGTCTCTCCCTGATCGCTGCGACCGCTGCGCTGGCCGTCGTCGCGGCGGCGCCGCGCCCGATGCAGCCGCAGCCGCCCACACACTTCGACGTCCTGGTCCGCGGCGGCATGGTCTACGACGGTACCGGCGCCGCCGGACGACGGGCCGACGTCGGCATCACCGGCGATCGGATCACGGCGATCGGCGCCCTCGACTCCGCCACCGCGCCGCACATCGTCGAGGCGACCGGCCTGGCGGTCGCCCCTGGATTCATCAACATGCTGTCGTGGTCCACCGACTCGCTGCTCGCCGACGGCCGCTCGCAGGGGGAGCTCCGCCAGGGCGTGACGACGGAGATTTTCGGCGAAGGCACCTCGATGGGGCCGCTCAACGCGGATATGAAGCGGCGCGCCGTCGAGCAGATGGGGGACATCAAGTACGACATCACCTGGACGACCCTGGCGGAGTATCTGCAGGAGCTCGAGCGGCGCGGCATCTCGACGAACGTGGCGTCGTTTGTCGGCGCGACGACGATTCGCGAGCACGTGATCGGCCTCGCGGATCGGAAGCCGACGGCGGCGCAGATGGTGGAGATGAAGGCGCTCGTCCGCCAGGAGATGGAAGCGGGAGCTCTCGGGATTGGCTCCTCGCTGATCTACGCGCCGGCGTTCTATGCCGACACGGGGGAGCTCATCGAGCTCTGCCGGGTGGCGGCGGCATACGGCGGGATGTACATCTCCCATCTGCGCAGCGAGGGCAACCGCCTGGTCGAAGCGGTCGACGAGCTCATCACGATTGCGCGGGAAGCGAAGATTCCCGCCGAGATCTATCACCTCAAGGCGGCCGGGCAGTCGAACTGGCCGAAGATGGCGACGGTGATCGCGAAAGTGGAACGGGCGCGGCGGGAGGGGCTCCGCATCACGGCGGACATGTACACCTACACCGCGGGATCGACCGGGCTCGACGCCGCGATGCCGCCATGGGTGCTCGATGGCGGCTATGACGCGGCGTTCCGCCGCCTTCGCGATCCGGCCACCCGCCGGCGCATCCGCGCCGCGATCGAGACGCCGTCGAACGCCTGGGAGAATCTCTACCTCGCGGCGGGGTCCGCCGATCGGGTCCTGCTCGTCGAATTCAAGTCCCCCGCCCTGAAGCCGCTTACCGGGAAAACCCTTGCCGAGGCGGCGCGGCTCCGCGGCGAGGCGCCCGCCGACACGATCATGAATCTCGTCCTCGAGGATCAGTCCCGGGTCGGCGCGGTCTATTTCATGATGTCCGAGGAGAACATCCGGCGGCAGATCGTCCTGCCATGGGTATCGTTCGGGTCGGATGCCGCGTCGATGGCGCCCGAGCCCCCCTTCACGCGGTCGTCCACCCATCCACGCGCCTACGGCAACTTCGCGCGCGTGCTCGGCAGGTACGTGCGCGACGAGAAGCTGCTGACCGTAGCGGAAGCCGTGCACCGGCTCAGCGGACTGCCGGCGACCAACCTCGGGCTCGATCGACGCGGTTTCCTCGCCGAGGGGATGTACGCCGACGTGGTCGTCTTCGACCCGGCGACGATCGCCGACCGCGCCACTTTCGAGCGCCCCCACCAGTATGCGGTGGGCGTCCGGGACGTCTTCGTCAACGGCGTCGCGGTGATCCGCGGCGGCGAGCATACCGGCGCCACGCCGGGACGACGGGCGCGGCGTCAACCGGTGCCCCGGAAAGGCTGAGATCGCATGCACAGCGACACCTGGGCGCTCGTCGACGACTACCTCTCGAGCCGGTTGATGCCGGCGGACGGCCCGCTCGACGCCGCCCTCGAGGCCAGCGCCGCCGCCGGACTGCCGGCGATCAGCGTCTCGCCGACGCAGGGACGGCTGCTGCAGATGCTGGCGCGCCTCGCCAACGCGCGGCGCGTCCTCGAAATCGGCACGCTCGGCGGCTATAGCACCATCTGGCTGGCCCGTGCGCTTGGCGAGGACGGCCGGCTCATTTCTCTCGAGTTCGAGCCGGCGCATGCCGCCGTCGCGCGCGCCAGCATCGCCCGCGCCGGGCTCGACCGCGTCGTCGACATCCGCGTCGGCCGCGCGCTGGAACTGCTGCCGGCAATCGCCGCCGAGGCCGGCGGGCCGTTCGACTTCGTCTTCGTCGATGCCGACAAGATCAACACGCTGGCATACGTCGAATGGGCGCTGCGGCTGTCCCGCCCCGGCACCGTGATTGTCGTCGACAACGTCATCCGCGACGGGGCGGTGGCGGATGCGGCGTCGACCGACCCCAGCGTCCGCGCCATGCAGCGCTTCTTCGAGTGGCTGGCGCAGGAGCCGCGCCTCACCGCCACCGCGGTTCAGACCGTCGGCGCAAAGGGCTACGACGGCATGGCGATCCTCGTCGTCTCGCCGCAGGGCGCGTCGGGCCTCGAGCGGTAGACGCGGCGCGCTGATGCAGACGACGCATCACGTCTGGCGATCGCCGCGGCTCGGCCATGACATGGGTGTAGCGGTCTTCGGCCATTGGGGCGCGCCGCTGCTCGCCTTCCCGACCAGCCACGGCGACGAGTGGGAGCTGCAGCGCCAGGGCCTGATCGACGCGATCGCCGACTTCATCGACGCCGGGCGGGTGAAAGTCTTCACCGTCGGCTCGAACAATCACGAATCGTTCATGAGCCCGTCGGCGCATCCGCTGCACCGGAGCTGGCGGCAGCGCCTGTTCGATGAGTACATCCGGGAAGAGGTCCTGCCGTTCGTCGACGACAGCTGCCGGATGGGCGGCGTCGCGATCGCCACGACCGGCGCCTCGCTCGGCGCCTATCACGCCGTCAACACGCTCTTCCACGTCCCGCACCGGGTCAAGCGCTGTATTGCGCTGTCGGGAATCTACGACCTGCGCCGTTTCATGGACGGCATGTACGACGACAACTTCTATTTCCAGAATCCGGTCGACTACATGGCGGGCCTCGCCGACCCGGCGCTGCTGGAGCAGCTGGCGACCTGCGATATCCGGCTGGTGACGGGCAGCGGCCCGTTCGAGGACAGCGGCTACTCGTATGCGCTGTCAGCGGTACTGGCCGGGCGCGGCATCCGCCATCACGTCGACGACTGGGGCTGGCGCGGCGGACACGACTGGCCGTACTGGAAGGAACAGCTGCGGGAATATCTGTCGCGGTGGTGAGCGGTCAGTCCCGCGCCGCCGCCGCGATATCGAACTTCTCGAGCAGGTAGCGCCCCCTGGCAATCACCTGATCGTCGTCTATCCAGACGTCGCACTCGCGCGTCAGGACGTCGACGTGGGTCCGGGATTTCCAGTCCGCGCCGGTCTGGCTGCCGTAGGGATCGCCGAAGGCGAGGTGGACGCCCGGGACCTTCTCGTCCTGAAGAAGAATCCCGATCATCTCGCGGAGCCCGAGGTTGGTTCCGAACGCGAGCTCGCCAACGCGATCGCTGTTCGAGTCGGTGTGGCAGTAGCGCCAGAAGTCCTCCTCGAGATCGGCGCGGCGGCAGCTCGCCGACACCAGCCGGGCGCCGCTGATCTCGAGCACCAGCGGCGTGCGCTCGAGCACCCCGTACTTGCCGTTGAAGTAGTCTCCCGCCGTGCCGTCGCAGACGAACGTGCCGTCGACCGACCGCGGCGTCGTGAACACCTCTCCCGCCGGCAGGTTCGACCAGTAGCGCGTGTTGATTAGCCCGCTCGTCTTGACCCACGCCAGCGCCGGATCGAAGGTGGCCGTGAAATCGGTCCCGGCCGCGGTCCGGACGGTCAGCGACCGCGCCTGCGGCATCCGCTCGCAGAGCTGGCGGCTGAGGCGGTCGACCTGGCGGTAGTCGGCGCGCATGCCCTCGCGCATGATGCGCGGCGTGACGCCGACCATGTGGGCATAGCGCATCCGGCGGCGCTCGACGAGCGCGACAATCGCCATCCGGACCGCGAGCTCCCCTTCCTGCGGCTGCACGCAGAGGATCCCGGCGTCGGCCCCCTCGAGGAGGTCGAGCACGGCGGCCGGTGTCGCCGCCATCGGCCGCGCGGCGACCGCTTCGAGGGCAGGCACCGCGCCGCCGCGCCGGTCTCCGCCAGGGCCTGCTCCAGGCTGGCGGCGACCTCACGGCTGGCGTCGTCGGCGACGAGCGCGACGGATTCTCCGGGCCGGATGGCCAGGCAGGTCTCCACGGCATTGCGTGCGCCCGGAAGCAGATCCGGCGCCGCGGCACCAAACGTCATCCCGAAAAGTGTATCAGCGCGGCGGAACGTCATCGACGACGAAGGCCGGCACCTGGCCGCCGCCGGAGGTGACGTTGGCGAGGCCGGTCGCGCTCAGCCGGGTGAGATAGCCGGCCATCCGGCCGCGGAACAGATAGGGCGCGAAGTCCACCAGCATGTCCCGCATCGGCGACGGCGCCGTCGCTGTCGAACTGCGGAAACGGCTCGCGCCGGACCGGGATCCGCTCCTGCACGACCCACGTCCCGGGCGGATCGGCGAGCGCCCGCGCCAGTGCGGCGTCCCAGTCTCCGGCCGGGGTCTCCCACCCGAGGTGCACGCCGGTGCCGCCGTACTCGTCGTTCGGCTTGAGCACCAGCCGCTCGCGTTCCTCGTCGCGCGATCCGGAGGAGCCGGCGAACGGCGGCCCTTCCTGACGGTGTCGCCGTCGGCAATCAGCCGGGTCCACGGAATGTGCGCGCGAATCGCGGCCTGGTCCTCGGCGCGGAAGAGCGGTCGGCGTGCCGCTCGTCGGTCAGCACCGCGAAGAACGCCTTCTTGTGGGCCAGCTTGCAGCGGAAGGTGTTGGCCACGCACACCGCGCCGGCGCGGTAGGCCGTCGACCAGCGCGCGGCACTCGTCCGGCGCGCGCCACGATGTCGTTGATCAGCACCCGGCGATAGACCAGGTCGATCCGCTGCCCGCCGGCCGTCGAGCGTCCGGCCGTCGAACTCGAGGTCGCGCGGATCGCTGATCAGCGTCGGCACCCCGGCGCGCGGCAAACGCCTCGGCGAGGATCTCGAACTCGGTCCAGGTCGGCACCTCGCGCCAGTCGACGATGGCGATCGTGCGGCGGCGCGGCGCGGCCGCCCCAGTCGCGCGTAGCTGGCCAGCAGCGCGGCGAGCAGCGGCGTCGATCGTCCGGTGATACCGCACCGCTGCGGCCGTCGCGGAATCGCGCCATCACCGGCAGCGCGTCGAACATCTCGCCGAGCCGCTGCGGTGTAGGCCGGGCCGGCCGGCGACTCGGCGTTGTATTCGGCGAAGTGCAGTCGAATCGGGCAGCAGGAAAGCGTCCAGCCGCGACGGCGTGCTGGCGATGTCGCGTAGCCGGGGTCGATGCCGGACGAGCGCGCTCCTCCGCCTCCGATCATCCCCAGCGCGTCGAAGAGCGTCGGCGACGCCATGCGCGGCGTTCGACGACCCGTTCGCCGGGGCCGGCAATCGTCTCGGCGGCGGCGCGGATCCGCGCCTCGTCGCGCGCTCGGTGAGCAGGAACGGGCGCAGGAACGGGCAGTGCGACGCGATCGCCGAAGGTCAGCTTCCGCTCGCGCATTGCGCGCGGCAGAGCCGCAGGCACGACCGGGGCTCAGTTCGACATCCGGCCCGCAGCAGCGCGTGCCACGCCGCGATCGAGTCGTCCATGTTAGCGCCGGCCCGGGGCGCCGACGAACCCGGACGCGGGCCGCCGATGCCGAGCATCTCCTCCCAGCGCGGCCAGACTGCGACGGCTCGCCGTTGAGCGCGCGGTCGATCACCAGCGCGGTCATCTTCTCGACCACGTGCGAGAAGTAGAACGGCGTGATCCGGTCGCGCTCGAAGTCGGGCGCCGGGTTGAGGTAGTCGATCGCGTACGGCACGCCGTCCTCGATCGCGAACTCGATGGTGTTCATCTCGTAGCCGAGCGCCAGGTTGATGCGTCTGCGCGTCGCGCACGACGCGCGTCGCCGAGCTCCGCCGACAGGTAGTGGTGATCGACCATGTAGCGCCGCTCGTGCGGGTCGTAGGCGACCGGGGTGATGTCGGTCTTGCCGAAGGTGAAGCAGCGGACGTACTGGTCGAAGTCGATGAACTGCTGCAGCGTCATGCAGTACGGCGCGGTCCGCTCGTAGGCGGCGAGCAGCTCCGCGCTTGTCGTGCACCTTGTAGACGTGCTTCCAGCCGCCGCCGGAGTACGGCTTGAGGATCGCCGGCCGGCCGACGTAATCGAGCAGCTCGTCCCAGTCGATCGGGTAACGCAGGTTGCGCAGCGACTCGGGCGGTCAGGTCGACGTCGGCCGGGTAGCCCTTCTGCGGCAGCAGCACGGTGCTGCGGGATGGCGCACGCCCAGCTTGGCCATCACCGAGTAGTTGAAGTACTTGTCGTCGGCGGTCCACCAGAACGGATTGTTGATGACGTAGCTGCCCTGCAGCACGGCATGCTTCAGCGCGCCGCGGTAGTACTCGACCTCGTGCGAGATGCGGTCGACGATCACCCGGTAGCGGGCCGGCTCGTCCATCTTCGTGCCGCCGAGGACTTCACCATCTCCGCGGTGATCCCGTGCGGCGCGCCGGCGCTGGTTGACCCGCTCGATGAAGGCCGGCGGAAAGCTGTACTCGCGCCCGCACAGCAGCCCGACCTTCATCGGCGCCCCGCCTGTGATCGCTCATGCCCGCTCCTCCGCCCGCCGGTCGACGCCGGCGCGCGTCTCCTCGACGATGTCGCTGGACCACGGCCTTCGAGATCGCCGGTCTCGCCGATACACCGCGAGCTGCCGGTCGGCGCTCGTGCCCTCCCGCAGGACGGTGTGCACGTACTCGACCGCCCCGCGGCTCCCCAGCTCGTCGACCACGTCGTCGACGAACCCGAGCAGCTCCATCGCGAGGTCGCGCATCGGCACCTCCGGCGTGCTTGCCGAAGTCGATCAGCTTGCCGTCGATGCCCCAGCGCGCGGCGCGCCACTTGTTCTCCTCGATCAGCGCCCGGCGATAGAGGCGAAAGCCCAGGTTGCGCGCGTCGCAGCCGGCACAGCTTGACGACGATCGCCTGGATCAGCGCGCCGAGCATCACCGCGACTTCGGGCCGCGTCGGCACGTCGCAGACCCGGAACTCGAGCGTCCCGAAGGTCGGATGCGGCCGCACGTCCCACCAGATCTTGCTGCGCGTCGTCGATGCAGTGGAGATCGACGAGCAGCCGGACGTAGTTCTCGTACTCGCTCCACGACCCGAAGTGGTCCGGCACGCCGGTCCGCGGGAAGCGGCGGAAGATGGTCGTGCGGTACGACTTCGAGCCCGGTGTCGCGCCCCATCCAGAATGGCGAGCTGGTCGACAGGGCGAGCAGGTGCGGCAGGAAGTAGCGCGCCTGGTTCATCAGGTCGATCATCGTCTGGCCGGTCGGGCACCGCGACGTGAACGTGCAGGCCGAAGATGAGCAGCGACCGGGCCAGCTGCTGCAGCTCCTCGACGATGCTGTCGTAGCGGACGCCGGGGGAGAGGACCTGATCCTTCCAGTGCGAGAACGGGTGGGTGCCGGCCGCCGCCACCGCCAGGCCGGCGCGCTCGGCGCCGCCGACGAGCTCGCGGCGGATGCGGAAGATTTCCTCCTCGCAGCTCGGGACGTCGTCGCAGATGCGCGTGCCGACCTCGACGATCGACTGGTGCAGCTCGCGGCTTGATCTGTTCGCCGAGCGCCGGCGAGCTCGAGGCGAGCAGCTCGGTGACGTGCGAGCGCAGCTCCCACGTCTCGGGGTCGACGATCTGGAACTCCTCCTCCACGCCGACGGTGAAGCGGTGCGCCATCCGGCCGATGATACTGCAGGCGCCCGCCCCGGGGGCGCGTCAGGCGCCGGCGTATTTCGCCGGATCCTGGTCGAACTTCTTCTTGCAGCCGGGGGCGCAGAAGTAGATCGTCTGGCCTTTGTACTCGCTGGTGGCGGCCGCCGTTTTTTCGTCGATGGTCATCCCGCAGACCGGATCCTTCACCATGGCTGTCGTCCTTTCACCGCCGCGCGGCGGATGAATATTCACCGGCCCGGCCAGAGCGTGGACTCGGTTCGGGCCGTTTTCAGGGTACTCCTCGAAGCGGCGGACGACATCGGCGTGCGCCGCCGAGACGTCGTGCTGCTCGCCGAGGTCCGCTTCGAGATCATACAGTTCCAGGGGGGCGTCCGATTTCAGCCGCAGCGCCTTCCAGCGGCCCATCCGGACCGCCTGCTGAAAGCCCCGCTCGTGGAACTCCCAGTAGAGCGGCGCGTGCGGCACGGTCCTGCCGCCGCGAAGCACCGCGGCCATCGAGACCCCGTCGAGGCCGGTCGGCGGCGTCGCGCGGGCGAGCGCCGCCAGGGTCGGCAGCATGTCCCAGTGCGCCCACACCTGATCGCTGAGGCGGCCGGCGGGAACCGTTCCCGGCCAGCGCGCGATCATCGGGACGCGAATCCCCCCTTCGTAGAGGTCGCGCTTGATGCCGCGCAGCGGACCGGCGCTGTGGAAGAACGCCGGGTCGGCGCCCCCTTCACGATGCGGCCCGTTGTCGCTCGTGAAGATGACCAGCGTGCGGCGGTCGAGACCCTGGGCGCGCAGCAGCTCGACCAGGCGGCCGATGTCGCGATCCATGCGCGTGATCATCGCGGCGAAGGCGGCATTCGGGGCCGGCTGCGAGCGGTAGCCGAGCGACGGACCGTCCGGACGGGCGCCGGTCTGCCGGCCGTCGGCGGCCGCGTTCACGAACGGGCGCTCCTCGAACTTGCCCAGGAACGGCGCCATCGAGTCGGCGGGCACGCGCTCCTCGGCATGCGGCACGGTGTAGTTGAGATAGAGGAAGAAGGGCCGGGCGTCAGCCTGGGCG
Source organism: uncultured Acidobacteriota bacterium (assembly GCA_963750475.1). Lineage (GTDB taxonomy): Bacteria > Acidobacteriota > Vicinamibacteria > Vicinamibacterales > 2-12-FULL-66-21 > JALZOC01. The sequence continues at coordinate 885,489 of CAVVQQ010000002.1, read as the reverse complement.
ATGAAGGCGCCGGCCTCCCTGGTGAAGAGATCGTTGGCGTAATCGCCGGTGAGGCTCACCGGAACGCGCTCGCCGTTGCGCCACAGGTAGTCCGTGAACTGGCGGTGGGCATGGCGCTGGTCGAGGAAGCCGAAGGCGAGGTCGAAGCCCTGGCGGTCGGGCATGCCGCTCGAGCCGGGCTGGCCGAGGCCCCACTTGCCGATGATCGCGGTCCGGTAGCCGGCAGCTTTCAAAACCTCTGCGACCGTGACCTCGGATGCCGGCAGCGGCACGTCGCCGACCTCGGGACCGCCGTTGCCGCGGATCGCCGCGTGGCCGGAGTGCCGGCCGGTCATCAGCGCGGCCCGCGACGGCGCGCACACCGTACTGCCGGCGTAGTACTGGGTGAAGCGAGTGCCTTCCCTGGCCAGGCGGTCGATGTTCGGGGTGCTGAAGCGGCTCTGACCGGCGACACTGAGGTCGCCGTAGCCGAGGTCGTCTGCCTGTATGAACAGGATGTTGGGCGGCGGCGCCGCCGGCTGGGCGCTCGTCAACGCCGGCAGCGCCAGGAGCTGCGCGACGAGCGCGGTCAGGATTCCCTTCACGTCATGTCCTCCGTCTCACTGCCGGACTTTATTTCAAATCCTCTTTGATCAGGTCGGAGTTGATCGCAAAGGCGGCCTCCGCCCCTTCCGCGGCCGCGACAATCACCCACTGCACGGCGCGGGACGCGTCGCCGGCGACGAACAGCCCCGGCAGGTGCGTCGTTTCGTACTTGCCGGTCCGGACGGTGCCCTTGTCGTTCATCTCGCAGCCGAGGCTCATGGCCAGCGCGGAGCGCTGCGTCTGACCGGTCGTGAAGAACAGCGCGCGCCGCGGCAGAACCGCCCCGCCGGCGAAGACCACCCGCTCGAGGATACCTGCGGCACCTTCGAGCGAGGCAATCGCGCTCCTCGACGGACGGTTATGCCGTTGCGCGCCAGGCGCGCGAAATCGTCTGCGTCGATCTCGCTCGCGCCGTCGGTGCAGAGCACGAGTCCGCGGCTCCATGCGGTCAGCTCGAGTGACAGTCCGACGCCGCGCTGGCCGCGGCCGTAGACCGCGATCGGCGTGTCGCGAACCTCCCAGCCGTCGCAATAGGGGCAGTGGAACACGCTCCGGCCGTAGAACTCTTCGATGCAGTCGATGGCGGGCAGGTTGTCGACGACGCCGGTCGCGAGCAGCAGCTTGCGCGACAGCACGACCGTGCCGTCGGCCAGCGTCACCTTGAACCGCGCGCCGGTGACGCATTCGGCCGCCACCGCGCCGACGGCGCGGAACTGGACCGTGTCGTATGGCTCCAGCTCGCGGCGGCCGATGGCCAGAAACTCGGCGGGGGCAATGCCGTCGCGGGTGAGATAGCCGTGCAGGGCGTGCGAGGCCGCGTTGCGCGGCCGGCCGGTGTCGCAGACCAGCACCGCCGCCGGCAGCGGCCCAGAATCAGCGCCGCGCTCAGGCCGGCCGGCCCGGCGCCCACGACCACGACGTCGAAATGTTCTGCATGAAAACCCTGTGGTGACCGGGATTGAGTGTTGTCGGGGGACGGCCTACGCGAGCGCCGTGATGGCCCGGAAGCGCGGCTCGTCCCGGAGCGATTCGAGATCGATGTCGATGCGCGACCCGCGCCGCCGTCAGCGCCGGCAGCGTACGCGCCACCCGCTCGAGCGAGTCGAAGCGCGCGCCTCGCGCTCGCCGCGGAGCGCGTGGAGGCAGGCGATGTAGTAGCGGGTGACCGGATCGTCGGCGCCGGTGGCGACCCGGGCCTCGAAGGTCTTGAGGGCGCGTCCGAAGTGCCGGGCGGCCTCCTCGCCGCGGTTCAGCGCGCAAGATACGCGGCGCCGGCTTGACGTTGAGCTCGATCAGGCTGCGCTCGCTGCAGCGCATGGTCGCTCGCGCCGAGGAACGCCATCCCGCGCTCGTACTCGCGGATCGCCTCGTCGTAGTCGCCGCGCAGGTAGCGGACGTAGCCGAGCCGCGCATTCGCACCGACCATCTGCAGCCCGGCGTTGCCGGAGATGTACTGCTCCTGGAGCTCGACGGCGCGGCGGCAGACCTCCTCCGCCCGCACGTAGTCGCCCCTCCCACGACGAGCATCAGCGACGAGCTGCAGATAGGAATAGCCCGCCTCCGGATTGAGCGCGATCGACCGCTCGAACACCGGAATCGCGGCGGCGAAATCTCCCTTGCCGACCCACAACGCCCGCGCCAGTGCCTGATGCGCCTGGCCGTTGTCCGGATCCAGCCGGAGCGCTTCGTGGATCGTCGGCGATCGCTTCGTCGATCGCGGCCGAGCGACAGCAGCGCGGCGCCGAGCCAGTTGTGGGCGTCGGCCAGCTCCGGGATCGATCGCCAGCGCCCGCCGCTCCATCTCCATGCCCTTGCTGCATCTCGGGGATGCTCAGGAAGTTGCCCTTCAGCGCGTATGCGCCGCCGAGCGCCGCCCAGGCCATCGCGTAGTCCGGATCGTAGCGCGTCGCCTCCTCGAACTCGGCGATGCCGCGGTCGATCGAATCGCGCGTCGCCAGGCGCAGGTTCATCATGCCGCGCGCGTAGCTTTCGTAGGCCTCGACCGACTTGGTCTCGCGGCGCTCGATGTCGGCGATCTCCGAGCCGCGCAGCGCCACGTTCAGTCCCTGGCGTCAGGTCGAAGACGATCTTGTCCTGCAGCCCGAAGATGTCGCCGATGCGCCCGTCCACCTTGACGGTCCGCCGCACCTGCCCCGGTCGCGACCTCGACGAAGTTGGCGGTGATCCGGACCGACGGCGGCCATGCGCTGGAAGCCGCCGACCACCACCCAGGTCGCGCCGAGGCGGCGGCCGACGTCGATCGCCAGCGAATCCTTCAGGTGCGCCTCGGTCGTCAGGTTGCGCAGCGCGTCGAAGACGCGGGCCCGGCCGATGATCGTCAGGCCGTGGATGGTCTTGAGATCGGAGCTGACGGTCTCGGCGATGCCGGTGCCAATCCAGTCGTCTTCGGGCTCGCGGGTGATGTTGGCGAAGGTCATCACCGCCACCGAGTTCTCGATCGCGCCGGGCCGGCAGTGCCGCGGAGATGCGGCCGGTCGTGCCGCGCGGCGGCGCGTCGAGGCCGTCGCGGATGTCGCGCAGGTCGTCGCGTGCATCTCGCGCGCCGACTGGTAGCGGAACGCCGGCTCCTTCTCGAGGGCGCGCGCCACCAGCGCGTCGAGCGCCGGCGGCACGCCGCTGGTATACCGCGACGCCGGCGGCGGCGTGGCATGGAGGATGTGGTCGATGATCTCGGTCGGCGTCGTCCCGTCGAAGGGCATCTGGCCGGTGAGGAGCTCGAAGAGCACGACGCCGAAGGAGAACAGGTCGGCGCGGTAGTCCACCGGCCGGCCGAGCGCCTGCTCGGGCGCCATGTACGAGACGGTGCCGACGACCATCCCGGCAGTGGTCAGCTGTACGGCGCGTCAGATGATCGGCCGTCGGGCCGGAGTTGAGGAACTTGGCGAGCCCGAAGTCGAGCACCTTGACGAGGCCGCGCTCGGTGCGCATCAGGTTCGCGCTCTTGATGTCGCGGTGGACAATGCCGCGGGTGTGGGCTTCGTCGAGCGCGTCGGCGACCTGGAGGCCGACCTCGATGACCTCGCGCACCGGGATCGGGCCGCGTGCGGCGCGGGCCGACAGCAGCTCGCCGTCGACGTACTCCATGACGATGAAGTCGGTGCCGCCATCCTCGCCGATGTCGTAGGTGACGGCGATATTCGGCGAGCGCAGGAGCGAGGCGGCGCGCGCTTCGTTGAGGAGCCGGGCGCGGCTCTCGGGATCGGACTTGAGCCCGCTCGGCAGGAACTTGAGCGCCACCGGCCGGCCCAGCCGGGTATCCTCGGCGCGATACACCTCGCCCATGCCGCCTGCGCCAAGGCGCTCGGCAATCCGGTAGTGCTGGACGGTTGTGCCTACCACGGTATTTCAGACGCGGGCCCGGCAAGGCCGGGTCCCGCCGGAAGGGTATCGCGAACCGGCGGCCGACTCAACGCGCCGGCTGGCGCGACGCGAGCCAGGCGTGCCGGAAGGCGCGCTGTCCGGCGGTCGGCTGCGCGCCGGTGGACTCGAGGGTGACAATGTCCACGGCCGGATCTTCGGCCACCGTCAGCACGGCCTTGACCGCAGTTCCCTGCCGGATGAGATTGACCCTCATGCGGTCGCCCGGACCATGGACCGCGACCGCGGACTGCCAGTCCTGCAGCGTCGCGACCGGCGTTCCGTCAGCGCCGGTGATGACGTCCCCGGCGTCGAGCCCGGCAGCAAACGCCGGCGATCCCCACGGGACGAGCTCCCCGATCGGCAGGCCCGCCGCCGACGGCGCCGGCGCGGCGCCGGCCCGGCGGCCGCGGCGTGGGACGATGCCGCCGCCGTCGAGGACGCCGACCCACGGGGCGTTTGGACGGCGCTTCCTGACCACGAGGCCGGCGCGGGCAAACAGTCGGGCGAAATCCGGCGCCTCGCGTCCGTCGATGTAGCGATCGAAGAATTCGTCCGCGAAGGCGCGGCTGCCGGCGACTTCGGCGAGCCTGTCGCGCGCCCCCTGCAGCGTGTAGGGTCTGGCGACCAGGCCAGGCGCGGCCCCCCCGGGCTTGCCGTACGCGACCCACATCGCACGCATGAAGTCGTCCAGGGTGACGCGGCTGTCGGAACGATCGCGCAGGCTGAAGTCGAGCGCCGCGGCAATCGCCGCGCCATAGGTGTAGTACGAAATGAACGTGTTGGAGAAATTGGTTTCGTCGATGGCGGCGGCGGCATCCGTGAACGCGGCCATCTGGCTCATCTCGACCGGCGAGTGGAAGGCCCGGCCCGGTGCGACCAGTACCTCGGCGGCGCTCGACAGCAGCCCGGGGCCTTCTTCCCCGGGCTTCAGGCCGGCGCGGACGACAATCAGCTCGCCGTAATAGCTGGTGAAGCCTTCCGCCAGCCACAGCTCGCCCGAGATGTTCGCCTCCTCGAAGTCGAAGGGCTCGAGCGTCTTGGGCCGGATCCGCTCGACGTTCCAGCTGTGAAAGAACTCGTGCGCGACCGTGCCGAGCACGGCACGCACGGCGTGCGGCGTCCTGAAGCTCGTCGCCGAGGCGACGACGGTGCTGTTGCGGTGCTCCATCCCGTCGCCGCCGCCCCATGGCACGTAGTCGCCGAGAAAGGTGTAGGTGCCGGTGTCGTAGGCCGGGAACTCCCCGAAGACCGCCGCCGCCTCGTTGACGATGCGTTCGGCGCCGGCGGCGTAGGCGTCCGCCGCGGCCGCGTCGCCGTCGGAGTGGATCGCGGCGCGGATCGTGAGTGTCCGGCCGTCCGGATTCCTGACCACGAAAGAGCGCAGCGCGTAGTCGCTCAGCTCCACCGGGCTGTCCATCAGGTACTGCAGGTTCGGCGCGGTGAAGGTCCACGGGTCGTCGGTCGGAAACAGCTGCGTCGCCGGCTTCCAGCCCGAGCTGGCGGGAGCCGCGAAGGTCAGCGCGGCGGCGCGGTCGTCGAACCCGCGGGCCCACAGCAGCGTCGCCGGCATGTTCATGTGCGCGTGCGAGGCGTCGACCGCGAGATAGGTGCCGTCGACGCGGTTGCCGAACACCTTGTAGCGGATCCGCACCGTGCCGTCGTGCCCGGTAATGTCCCACTGATAGGGATTGGGTCGCGCCGGCTGCAGCTCGCGCCCGGCGCCGTCGAAGGCATGCAGGTCGAAGACGTTCTTCGCGAACTCGTGGACGGCGTAGCGTCCGGGCGAGGAGCGGCTCATGCGCGCCTCGAGCGGACCCGGCGGCACGCCGGCGAAGACGACCTCGACCTCGGCGTAGTGATGCGACGGCTGCGGAAACGACACGTGGTACCGCACCGCCGGCGCCGCGGCCGGTGCGGCGCCCAGCGCCGTGGCGGCGAGCACCACGAGGGCGAGCCGCGAGAGCAGTCGGAGGATGGAGGACATCAGGGCACCGGTCGGAATCGCCGGCGATCGTAGCACGCGGGTGCGCGGCAGTCAGGTTGACACTTTGTGAAAACTTTCACATCATGGGGCGCTGCTGACGCGACCAGGCGCCGGGCCAGGCTTGCGGACCCACAGCCTTCTGCAATCGTCCCCGTTTCGAGTAGTCTTTGGGGGGACACGGCTCGGACTGCGACACGATGAGTCAGATCTTCAATCGCCACGCGAACATCTACTCCCGACTGAGCATCCTCGCCGTCGTCGGATTCGCCGCCGTTCTTGGCGGCGTCGTCGGCCTGCTCAACGTGTCGGGGTACAACACCGGCCAGGACGTGTTCGTCGAGCAGCCGATCCAGTTCAGCCACGCCCACCACGTCGGCGGCGAGGGCTTCGACTGCCGGTATTGCCATACGTCGGTCGAGGAATCGGCGTTCGCGAATATTCCGCCGACCAAGACCTGCATGAACTGCCACTCGCAGATCTGGGCGAACGCGCCGATTCTGGAGCCGGTCCGCGCGAGCTTCCGCGACAACAAGCCGCTGCACTGGACCCGCGTGCACGACCTGCCGGATTTCGTGTACTTCAATCACAGCATCCATGTGCGCAAGGGAGTCGGCTGCGCGACCTGCCACGGCCGCGTCGACAAGATGCCGCTGGTGTACCAGAAAGCCACACTGCAGATGTCGTGGTGTCTCGACTGCCATCGGAATCCTGAGAAATACGTGCGGCCGAGGGACCAGGTCTTCAATATGGCGTGGGAACGCCCCGCCAACGACCCGGAACTGGGCACCCGGCTCGTCAAGGAATACAAGATTGCCGATGCACAGCAACTGACGAGCTGTTCGACGTGCCACAGATGAGGTACGGCGCCGGTCGCCGGGACCGCGAACCTGGAAGCTGATACGAGCATGGATTCTTCTGACATCCGATCCCGTCTTGCCGCGACCGACGGCCGCATGTACTGGCGGAGCCTCGGCGAACTGGCAGACACGCTGCAGTTTCGCGAATACCTGCACCGTGAGTTCCCGGAGCAGGCCTCCGAGTGGAACGACCCGAAGGGACGGCGTCAGTTTCTGAAGCTCATGAGCGCCTCCCTGGCGCTCGCCGGTGTCGGCGCCTGCACCAAGCAGCCGCCCGAGGAAATCGTTCCGTACGTCAAGCAGCCCGAGGATATCGTTCCGGGCCGGCCGCTCTTCTTTGCGAGCGCGATGCTGATGTCCGGTTTCGCGCAGCCTGTTTTGGTCGAAAGCCATATGGGGCGGCCGACCAAAATCGAGGGCAATCCGGAGCATCCCGCAAGCCTTGGGGCCACGGATGCGATTACCCAGGGCGCCGTCCTCGACCTCTACGATCCCGACCGCGCCAAGACCGTAACCAACCGCGGGGAAGTGACGCCGTGGGGCTCCTTCCTGGCGCAGATGCAGTCGCAGATTAGCCGGCAGAAGGGGCGGCAGGGCGCCGGAGTCCGTTTCCTGACCGGCCCGGTCACCTCCCCCTCCCTGGCGGAGCTCATCGCGACGGTCCTCTCGGAAAATCCCCAGGCGAAGTGGCACCAGTACGACCCGGTCGCCAACCCCGGAGGAAATGTTCAGGGGGGGCGCCCGGACTCGGAGGCCACGTACCACTTCGACAAGGCCCGCGTCATCGTCGCCCTCGACGCTGATTTCCTCTGTTCGGGCCCCGGCACGGTCCGCTACCAGAAGGATTTTGCCGCCGCACGACGGGTCACCGACGACCGCAAGGAAATGAACCGGCTCTATGTCGTCGAGAGCACGCCGACGCTGACCGGGACGAAGGCCGACCATCGACTGACGCTCGCGGCGTCGGATATCGAAGCGTTTGCGCGTCAGCTGGCGGGTCAGCTCGGCACGGCCGGCGCCGCGGCGGCGGGCGCTGCCAGCGACGGTGCTGCCGATCGCAGCCGTTTTGCGGCGGCGCTCTCGAAGGATCTGCAGGCCAACCAGGGGCGCTCGGTCGTGGTGGCCGGCCCCTATCAGCCGGCGGCGGTCCACGAGCTCGCCAGGACGATGAATCAGGCGCTCGGCAACGTCGGGACGACGGTTACCTACGGGGCGCCGCTCGACATCTCGACCGGCCGCGCCGGCTCGCTCACGGATCTCGCGGCGGCGATGGAGCAGGGGCAGGTCGAGCTGCTCGTCATCTCCGGACTCAATCCGGTCTACTCGGCGCCGGTCGACCTCAAGTTCGCCGAGCGGCTCGCCAAGGTCGGCACGGTCGTCTATCACTCCCTCTACGCCGACGAAACCGCGGCGCTCGCCCACTGGCTGGTACCCGACACCCACCCGCTCGAGAGCTGGGGTGACGCACGCGCCTACGACGGGACCGCTTCGATCGTCCAGCCGCTCATCGCGCCGCTTTACGAAGGGCACTCGATCCACGAGCTGTTCGGCACGCTGACGTCGCGCCCTGATCGCCGCAGCTACGAAATCGTCAAGGATTACTGGACGCGCGCGTTCGGCGGCGGCGGGGGATGGACGATCCGGACCGCCGCGGGACAGCCGTTCAAGGACGCCGACACCTTCTGGCGCCGCGCCCTCCACGACGGCTTCATCGCCGGCACCGCGCTGGCGGACGGTGGCCCGGCGACGCCATTTTCCGCGGCGCCCAAGGGGTCCACGGCGGCAGCCCCCGCCGCGGCTGCGGCCGGCGGCGCGGCCGGCGCCGCCGCCAAACCGGCGCCTGAAAACACGCTCGCGGTACCGAATCCCCCGGCCGCCCCGGCCCCCGCGGCGGCACCGGCCGCCCCGGCGCCGCGCGTTGCCGCCACCCCCGCGCCGGCCGCGCGCCGGTCCGAGGGGGGCCTCGAGATCATCTTCCGTCCCGACCCGACCATCTGGGACGGGCGCTTCGCGAACAACGGCTGGCTGCAGGAGCTCCCGAAGCCGCTCACCAAGGTCACGTGGGACACCACGGCCTGGATCAGTCCGGCGCTCGCCGCCGAGCGCGGCCTGGACGACGGCGACATCATCGAGCTGAAGTACCGGGGCAACAGCATCCGTCTGCCGGTCTTCCGCGTGCCCGGCCATCCCGCGCAGTCGGTGACGGTGTTTCTCGGCTACGGCCGCAGCGCCGCCGGCCGCGTCGGTACCGCCCCGGCGGATGCCGCCGGCTTCAACGCCTCGCTGCTGCGCACCGCCGACGCGCCGTGGTTCGACCACGGCCTTGAAATCGCCAAGACCGGGACCCGCCACCCGCTGGCGACGACGCAGGAGCACCATCTGATGGAGGGGCGCCGGCCGGTCCGCGTCGCCACCCTCGAGCAGTACGCGAACGAGCCGGCGGTCATCGCCGAGCAGGGCGAGAAGCCGCCGAAGACGCTGACGCTCTATCCCGATTACGCCTACGAGGGCAACAAGTGGGCGATGGCGATCGACCTCACGAGCTGCACCGGCTGCAGCGCGTGCACGATTGCCTGCGTCGCCGAGAACAACATTCCGGTGGTCGGCAAGGAGCAGGTGGCGGCGGGGCGCGAGATGCACTGGATCCGCGTCGACCACTACTTCGCGGGGAACGACTTCGACAGCGCCGTCGAGGCCTACCACCAGCCGGTGCCGTGCATGCAGTGCGAGAACGCGCCCTGCGAGGTCGTCTGTCCGGTCGCGGCGACGACCCACAGCTCGGAAGGCCTGAACGACATGGTCTACAACCGCTGCGTCGGGACGCGCTACTGCTCGAACAACTGCCCCTACAAGGTTCGCCGCTTCAACTTCCTGCTCTACCAGGACTGGACGACGACCAGCCTCGAGCCGCTGCGCAACCCCGACGTCACGGTCCGCAGCCGCGGCGTGATGGAAAAGTGCACCTACTGCGTGCAGCGCATCAACCAGGCGCGGATCGACGCGAAGCGCGACGATCGGGCGATTCGTGACGGCGAGGTGGTCACCGCCTGCGAGGCGGTGTGCCCGTCCAACGCCATCGTCTTCGGCAACCTCAACGATCCGGAGAGCCGCGTCGTGAAGCTGAAGGCGCAGGCCCGGAACTACGGTCTTCTCGACGACCTGAACACCAGGCCGCGGACGACCTACCTGGCGGCGCTGCGCAACCCGAACCCCGAGCTGGAACCGGCCGCGGGGCCCAGGACGACGGAACACTGATGGACCCGAAACCCGCGTACGCGCCGTCTCCGATCATCGCGCCCGGACACACGTTCGGCTCGGTGACGGAACAGGTCGCCTCGATCGTTCTCACCCGGCGTCACCCCTACAGCTGGTTCTTCGGCCTGACCGTCGGCTTCCTGCTGCTGATGATGCTGATGATGGCGATCGGCTATCTGCTCCTCAAGGGCGTCGGCATCTGGGGCGTCAACATCCCGGTCGGCTGGGGCTTCGCGATCATCAATTTCGTGTGGTGGATCGGCATCGGCCACGCCGGCACGCTGATTTCCGCGATCCTGCTGCTCTTCAAACAGGACTGGCGGACCTCGATCAACCGTTTCGCCGAGGCGATGACGCTGTTCGCGGTCGCCTGCGCCGGCATCTTCCCGCTGATCCACACCGGCCGGCCGTGGCTGGCGGCCTACTGGCTGCTGCCCTACCCCAACACGATGGGGATCTGGCCGCAGTTCCGCAGCCCGCTCATCTGGGACGTCTTCGCGGTCTCGACCTACCTGACCGTGTCGCTGATGTTCTGGTATGTCGGCCTCGTGCCCGACCTCGCGACGCTGCGGGACCGGGCCAAGTCGATCCACATCCGCCGCCTCTACGGCATGCTGGCGCTCGGCTGGCGCGGCTCGGCGCGCCACTGGGAGCGCTACGAATCGGCCTATCTGCTCCTCGCCGGGCTGTCGACGCCGCTCGTGCTCTCGGTCCACACCGTCGTCAGCTTCGACTTCTCGGTCGGCATCATCCCCGGCTGGCATGCGACGATCTTCCCGCCGTACTTCGTCGCCGGCGCGGTTTACGCGGGCTTCGCGATGGTGCTGACGCTGGCGATCCCGCTGCGGGTGATGTACAACCTGCAGGATTTCCTGACCATCCGCCATCTCGAGAACATGGCCAAGGTCATGCTCGTGACCGGGCTGATCGTCTTCTACGGCTACATCATGGAGGCGTTCTACGGCGTGGTACAGCGCCAACCAGTACGAGAGCTTCATGATCTGGAACCGGATGACGGGCCCGTATGCGCCCTTCTACTGGACGCTGATCCTGTGCAACGGGCTGACCCCGCAGCTGCTCTGGAACAAATGGATCCGGACGACGCCGATCACGCTGTTTCTGATCGCCACGGTGGTCAACATCGGCATGTGGCTCGAGCGCTTCGTCATCGTCGTCACCAGCCTGCACCGCGACTTCCTGCCGTCGTCGTGGGGCATGTTCTGGCCGACGCGGTGGGACATCATGACGTTCGTCGGCACGATTGGGCTGTTCGTGACGCTGTTCTTCCTCTTCATCCGGGTGCTGCCGATGATCTCGATCTTCGAGATGCGGACGCTGGTGCCGGAGGCGAAGGTGCGGGGAGGGAAGGCGCACTGAGCGCGAGCTGAGCCATGGAGCACACACCAGCACGACCGGCGCTTTACGGCGTCATGGCGGAATTCGACGACCCGACGGCGCTCGTCGAGGCGGCGCGCCGGACCTACGATGCCGGCTACCGGGTCTTCGACTGCGTACTCGCCGTTTCCGATTCATGAGACGTTCGAGGCGATGCGCATCGAGGATCGGCGGGTGCCGCTGCTCGTCCTTGCGGGAGGGATCTTCGGCCTGTTGGCCGGCCTCGGCCTGCAGGTCTACGTGTCGCGATTCGCCTATCCGCTCAACATCGGCGGCCGGCCGTATCTGAGCTGGCCGATGTTCATTCCGGTGACGTTCGAGATGACGATCCTGTTTGCCGCCTTCGCGGCGGTGTTCGGCATGTTCATCCTGAACGGCCTGCCGATGCCGTATCACCCGGTATTCAACGTCGCCCGCTTCACCGAGCACGCCAGCCAGGACAAGTTCTTCCTGGCCATCGAAGCGAGCGATCCGCAGTTCACGCACGAAGGCACCCGGGCGTTCCTCGAGGGCCTCGGAGCGAGAGAGATCAATGACGTCGCCGAATAGCCGGTCGCTGGCGTGGCTCGGCCTCGGCCTGCTGCTCGTGGCGGGCTGCCGCCAGGACATGCACAACCAGCCGAAGTATCGCGGTTTGCGGCCGAGTGCGTTCTTCGCCGACGGGTCGAGCGCCCGGCCGCTCGTCGAGGGGACGGTCGCGCGCGGCACGCTGCAGGAGGACGAGGCGTTCTTCACCGGCAAGGTCGACAAGGTCGACGTCAAGGAGCTGCCGTTTGCCGTCGACGAGAAAGTGCTCGATCGCGGTGAGGAGCGCTTCAACATCTACTGCACGCCCTGCCACGGCCGGACCGGCGCCGGGAACGGGATGGTGGTCCAGCGCGGCTACCGACAGCCGCCGTCGTTCCACATCGACCGGCTGCGCCAGGCCGACGCGGGGCATTTCTTCGACGTCATGACCAACGGCTTCGGCGCGATGCCGGACTACCGCGCCCAGGTCACGCCGCGGGATCGCTGGGCGATCGTCGCCTACATCCGCGCCCTGCAGCTCAGTCAGCACGCGGCGGCGACGGACGTGCCCGGGGGTGATCCGGCCAAGCCGCCGGCGGCGCCGGCCGGCGACGCCCCGGCCGAGCATCATTGAGCGCGGTGGCGCGACGCGGAACTCGAGACGACGGTTGCAGAGGCATTTGACGAGCGCATGGATACACACGCGGTGAACACCGACATGCCGGCCCTGTCCCGGCTGCAGCAGCCGGCGCTGCTGGTGGGCGTGATCGGCCTGGTCGCCGGCGGCGCCGGCGCCCTGATGAACCTCGATCAGTTCTTCCGATCCTGGCTCATCGGGTTCCTGTTCTGCCTCGGGCTGTCGCTCGGCTCGCTCGCGCTGCTGATGCTGCAGCACATGTCGGGCGGACAGTGGGGGCTGGTCGGCCGCCGGGTGTTCGAAGCGGCGAGCCGCAACCTCCCGTTCGTGGCGCTGCTGTTCGTGCCGCTGCTGTTCGGGCTGCCGCGGCTCTACGAATGGGCCAGGCCCGAGATGGTGCAGGCCGACCATATCCTGCAGGCCAAGGCCGGCTACCTGAACGTTCCGTTCTTCGTCGGCCGCGCGGTGCTCTACTTTGCGATCTGGATCGGGATGTCGTGGCTCCTCAACGGCTGGTCGGCGGCCCAGGATCGCGGCGAGGTGGCGACGACGCCGGCCGACACGCGGCGCTTCCGGGTGGTGAGCGGCCCCGGTCTGATCCTGTATGTCGTGACGCTGACGTTCGCCTCGACCGACTGGGTGATGTCGCTCGACGCCCACTGGTTCTCGACGATCTTCGGGTTCATCTTCGTCGCCGCCCAGGGGCTGGCGGCGTTCGCGCTGGTCATCATCGTGCTCTCGCAGCTGACCGCGACCGAGCCGTACGCGACCTTCCTGAACCGCCGGCACTTCCTCGATCTCGGCAAGCTGCTGCTCGCCTTCGTGATGCTGTGGGCCTACTTCTCGTTCTCGCAGTTCCTGATCATCTGGTCGGGAAACCTGCCCGAAGAGATCCCGTTCTTCCTGACCCGCCTGCGGGGCGGCTGGCAGTACGTGTCGCTGGCGATCCTGCTCGGGCATTTCGCGCTGCCGTTCGCGCTGCTGCTGTCCCGCGACCTGAAGAAGCGGCCGCACCTGCTCGCGACCGTGGCGATCGTGATCCTGGTGTTCCGCTACGTCGACCTGGTATGGCTGGTCGAGCCGAGCACCGGCCCGGAGCGCTTCCCGCTCCACTGGATGGACCTGGCGCTGCCGGCCGGACTGGTCGGCGTCTGGTTCTTCCTGTTCGCGCGGCAGCTGCGCCGCCGGCCGCTGCTGCCCGTGAACGATCCGTACTTCAAGGAGGCGTTCGCGCATGACGTCCACTGAGCCGCATCGCCCCGAACATGGCGTGCATGGCGACGACGACCCGATGAACAACCCGGACGTCGCCCACGAAGACAGCGACATCGATGTCGCCACCGTGCTCAAGGCGGCGGCGGGGCTGCTCCTCACGGTCGTGGTCTGCGCGGTGATCGTCCGCGTCATCTTCGGCGAGTTCACGCGCGAGGCGGCGGCCCGCGACCCGAAGCTGTCGCCGCTGGCGCGGCCGGCGGGCCAGCTGCCGCCCGGGCCGCGGCTCATCGAACGCGAGCCCGAGGCGCTGGCGACGTTCCACGCCGAGGAAATGAAGCAGCTCGACGGCTACGGGTGGGTCAACCAGCTCGGCGGCGTCGCCCATATACCCATCGCCGATGCCAAGAAGCTGCTGGCGTCGCGCGGCCTGCCGGTCCGGGCCAGCGCCTCCGGCGACGCCTCCGAGGGCACGCACCGCCCGGCCTACGGCGAGGCCTCCGGCGGCCGGACCATCAAATCGCAACCACAGGATTGACGTGAAATTCTTCCGGCATACGGCAACGGCGCTCGCGGTGACGGCCGCACTGGCGGGCTGGACGGTTCCGGCGCGCGCCCAGACGCCCGCCCCGGGATTGCTCGAGCCCGGCGATCCGGCGAAGGCGAAGCCGGGCCTGCTTCAGAAGGTCGGCATCGACCAGCGGCTGAACGCCCAGGTCCCGCTCGACCTGCCGTTCAAGGACGAGGAGGGCCGGGACGTCCGGCTCGGCGACTACTTCGGCAAGCGGCCGGTGGTGCTGGCGCTGGTCTACTACGAGTGCCCGATGCTCTGCACGCAGGTCCTGAACGGCGCGGTCAGTGCGCTCGGGGTGGTCAAGTTCGACGCCGGACGCGAGTACGACGTCGTCGCGGTCAGCATCAACCCGAAGGAGACGCCGGCCCTGGCGGCGCAGAAGAAGCAGGTCTACGTCGAGCGCTACGGCCGGCCGCAGAGCGCCGCCGGCTGGCACTTCCTGACCGGGCGCGAGGAGAACATCCGGGCGCTCGCCGCCGCGGTCGGGTTCCGCTACGCCTTCGACGAGTCGATTCAGCAGTACGCCCACGGCGCCGGGATCGAGATCCTGACGCCGCGCGGCGTCGTCTCGAAGTACTTCTACGGGATCGAGTTCTCGCCGCGTGATCTCCAGTTCGGGCTGATGCAGGCCTCGGATGAACGCATCGGCAGCATCGTCGACAACGCGGTGATGCTCTGCTACCACTACGACCCCGCGACCGGGAAGTACGGGGCGGGCGCGATCGCGGCGGTGCGGATTGGCGCCGTCGCGACCATCCTGGCGTTCCTGTCGTTTCTCTTCGTCAGTGTCCGGCGCGAGCGCGCGGCGAAGCGCCGCCACGATCCTGTGACCGTTACCCGAACCTAACGATGTTCACGAACTTTCCGCTGTTTCCGCAACAGGCCTCGGCCCAGGCGGCCTCCGTCGACGGCATCTATTTCTTCATGCTGGCCGTGACGGCATTCTTTTCGGTGCTGATTGCGGCGCTGATCGTCACGTTCGGCATCAAGTTCCGCCGCCGCCACCGCGACGAGGTCGGCGTCGCCAACCACGGCGCGCTGGCGCTGGAGCTGCTCTGGACGATCGTCCCGTTCCTGATCACGATGGTGATGTTCGGCTGGGGCGCCAAGGTGTTCTTCGACATCTACCGTCCGCCCGCCGGGGCGATGGAAATCTACATCGTCGGCAAGCAGTGGATGTGGAAGGCGCAGCACATGGAAGGGCAGCGCGAGATCAACGAGCTGCACGTGCCGGTCGGACGCCCGGTGAAGCTGATCATGGGCTCCGAGGACGTGATCCACAGCTTCTTCATCCCCGCCTTCCGGGTCAAGGCGGACGTCATCCCGGGGCGCTACAACGTGCTGTGGTTCACGGCGACGGTGCCGGGACGCTACCACCTGTTCTGCGCCGAGTACTGCGGCACCAAGCATTCCGGCATGGTCGGCTCGATCGTCGCGATGGAGCCGACCGACTTCCAGGCCTGGCTCGGCGGCGGCAACGCCTCGGACTCGCCGGCCGCCGCCGGCGAGAAGCTGTTCCAGGACCTGGCGTGCATCTCCTGCCACCGCGGCGACGCCCAGGCGCAGGCGCCGCAGCTGGCCGGGCTGTTCGGCAGCGCCGTGACGCTCCAGGACGGCCGGCGGGTCATCGCCGACGAGGCCTACATCCGCGAGTCGATCGTCAACCCGCAGGCGAAGATTGTCGCCGGGTTCCAGCCGATCATGCCGACGTTCCAGGGGCTGGTGTCGGAAGAGCAGCTGCTTCAGCTCATCGCCTATGTGCGGTCGCTCAACGCGCCGGCCGGATCCCCGGCCGCGGCGAAGCCGGCGTCGGCCGTCATGCCGCAGAGCAGCAGCCGGCCGGACGCGGAACCCGGCAAGTGAGACGGCACGGCCGCCTGGCCCGCAGGTGACGGCGGCGCCGCAGAGACAGGATATGAAGCGCGGGGCGGGAGTCCCGCGAGGAACATCATGGAAACCCTGAATTACATCAACAACGGCCACGGCCTGGCGTCCTGGCTGTTGACCAAGGACCACAAGCGCATCGCGCTGCTCTACCTCGCGTCGATCACCGCCTTCTTCTTCCTCGGCGGGATGTTCGCGTTCCTGATCCGCCTCGAACTGCTGACGCCGGCCGGCGATCTCGTCTCGTCCGACACCTACAACAAGCTGTTCACCATGCACGGCGTGGTGATGGTCTTCTTCTTCCTGATTCCGTCGATCCCGGCGGTGCTCGGCAACTTCCTGATTCCGATCATGATCGGCGCGAAGGACCTGGCGTTCCCGCGGATCAACCTGCTCAGCTGGTACATCTACGTGCTCGGCGGCCTGTTCACGCTCGTCGCGGCGCTCAGCGGCGGCGTCGACACCGGCTGGACGTTCTACACGCCGTACAGCACCGCGGCCGCCAACAGCCACGTCATCACCGCGGCGCTCGGCATCTTCATCACCGGCTTCTCGTCGATCCTGACCGGGCTCAACTTCATCGTCACGGTGCACCGGATGCGGGCGCCGGGGCTGACCTGGTTCCGCCTGCCGCTGTTCGTGTGGTCGCTCTACGCGACCTCCCTGATCATGATTCTCGGCACGCCGGTCATCGCCATCACGGTGCTGCTCGTCGCCGCCGAACGGCTGCTCCACCTCGGCATCTTCGACCCGGCGCTCGGCGGCGATCCGGTCCTCTTCCAGCACCTGTTCTGGTTCTACTCGCACCCCGCCGTCTACATCATGATCCTGCCGGCGATGGGGGTGATCAGCGAGATCGTCCAGGCGTTCTCGCGCAAGAACATCTTCGGCTATTCGTTCGTCGCCTTCTCGTCGCTGGCGATCGCCGTCGTCGGCTTCCTGGTCTGGGGCCACCACATCTTCGTCGCCGGCCAGTCGGTCTATGCCGGCATGCTGTTCTCGATCCTCAGCTTCATCGTCGCCGTGCCCTCGGCGATCAAGGTCTTCAACTGGACCGCGACGATCTACGGCGGCTCGGTGAGCTTCGACTCGCCGATGCTCTACGCCTTCGGCTTCCTCGGCCTGTTCACGATTGGCGGGCTGACCGGGCTGTTCCTCGCCGCGATGGGGCTCGACATTCACATGCACGACACGTATTTCGTCGTCGCGCATTTCCACTACATCATGGTCGGCGGCGCGATCATGGGCTACCTCGGCGGCCTGCACTACTGGTGGCCGAAGATCAGCGGCCGGCTGTATTCGGAGCCGTGGGCGAAGTTCGCGGCGCTGATGGTGTTCGTCGGCTTCAACCTGACGTTCTTCCCCCAGTTCGTGCTCGGCTACCTCGGCATGCCGCGCCGCTATCACGTCTATCCCGACGAGTTCCAGGTCCTGAACGTCGCCTCGACGCTCGGCGCGACGGTGCTCGCGGTCGGCTACCTGCTGCCGATGGTCTACTTCACCTGGTCGATTTTCAGGGGCGAGAAGGCCCCCGCCGACCCCTGGGGCGCGCGGGGACTGGAATGGGAGATCCCCTCGCCGCCGCCGACGGAGAATTTCCTCGTGACCCCGATCGTGACGCAGGGTACGCACCAGTACGCCCCCAGCAAGGAGGTCGGCGTTGTCTGACGGTCACGCCGCATCTGAACACTACCGGGGGCCGGTGCACCAGCCGGTGCACACCGACCCCGGCTACGCCGGGCACTCGGGTGAGGCGCCGCATGCGCACGCCCCGCACCACCCGCGCCTGCAGCACCATTTCGACACGATGGACCAGCAGGCCGAGGCCTCCACACTCGGCATGTGGACCTTCCTGGTCACGGAAATCCTGTTCTTCGGCGGCCTCTTCATGGCCTACCTGGTCTACCGCCACGCCGCGCCGATGGCGTTCCAGGAAGCCAGCCACCACCTCAACGTCTACTGGGGCACGCTCAACACCGGCGTCCTGATCGTCAGCTCGCTGACGATGGCGCTTGGCGTGCGCGCGGCGCAGACCAGCGAGCCGCCGCGCACCCAGGTGATGTGGATCCTGCTGACCATGCTCCTCGGCGCCGCGTTCCTCGGCATCAAAGCAATCGAGTACTACGACAAGTTCAAGCACCACATCGTGCCCGGGCCGAACTTCGAGTGGGAGGGGATTTACCCGCAGGGCGCGGAGATGTTCTACTCGCTCTACTTCTGCATGACCGGGCTGCACGCGCTCCACATGGTCATCGGCCTCGGCATCATGACGTGGCTGGCGATCATGGCCGGACGGCGGCGATTCGACGCCACCTACTACACGCCGGTCGAGGTCGCCGGCCTCTACTGGCACTTCGTCGACATCGTCTGGATTTTCCTGTTCCCCCTGCTCTATCTGATCGGCCGCCACTACCACGCGGCCTGACGAGAACGAACTTATGTCTGCTGGTCACGTCGCGCCGAAAAGCATGTATTACATGGTGTTCCTGGCCCTGCTGGTGGGCACGGGAGCGACCGTCGGGGCCGCCTTCATCGACATGGGGGCGATGAACAACGTCGTCATGCTCCTCATCGCGGCGATCAAAGCCAGCCTGGTCATCCTGTTCTTCATGCACGTCCGCTGGGGTACCAGGCTGACGTGGGTTATCGCCATGGCCGGGTTTTTCTGGCTGCTCATCCTGTTCGGCGTGACGATGGGTGATTACCTGACCCGTGGCTGGGTGCCGGGAACGCTCCGCTGAGCGCAGCGGCGACCGGGCGTCGTCGGGATCGATCGCACGGGCGCGCCACGGTGGCGCGCCCGTCATCTGTACGGCGGCCGTGAGGTCGACGGAACCGGACCGTCCGGTTCCGCGTAGAATTCTAGACTCCCGATATACTGACTGGTCGCGGGGACCTGGTGCCGGCCGCAGGCGCCAGGGACCGCGACCGAACGGACGGACAACAGCCCGTGACAGATCTCACAGACGAACTGGCCTCGCTTCGCATCGATCAGAGCGCCCGCGCGGCCGGCGGACGCCGCGGCCGATGGGTGGCGCTCGTTCTGCTGCTGCTCGCGCTGGCGGCGGGGGCCTACTACTGGTTCACGCGGTCGGCGTCGCCCGAGGTCCGGGTCGCCACGGTCGCAGCCGCCAGCGGCGCCGCGGCGCCGCCCGGAACGGTCCTCGATGCCTCCGGCTATGTCACCGCGAGACGACGGGCAACCGTCTCGTCGAAGGTCACCGGCAAGGTGCTCGAGGTGTTCGTCGAAGAGGGCAAGCCGGTCCGCGCCGGCCAGGTGCTGGCGCGGCTCGACAGCACCCAGGTCCAGGCCTCGCTGGCGGTGGCCGAGGCGCAGCTCGAAGCGGCGCGCCGCGGGATGGCCGAAGACGAAGCACGGCTCCGTGAGGCGGAGCGCACGTTCGGCCGCCGCGAACAGCTCGTCCAGCAGCGGGTCGTCGGCCGGGCCGAGCTCGACGCGTCCCGCTCCGAGGTCGAATCGCTCAAGGCGCGCATCGCGCTGTCGCAGCAGCAGGTCAAGGTCGCCGAGAGCATCGTCACCCAGCGCCGCACCGACCTCGCCGACATGCTGGTCCGGGCGCCGTTCGACGGCGTCGCCATCTCGAAGGACGCGCAGCCCGGCGAGATGATCTCGCCGGTCTCGGCCGGCGGCGGCTTCACCCGCTCCGGCATCGCCACCATCGTCGACATGTCGTCGCTCGAGATCGAGGTCGACGTCAGCGAGACGTATATCAACCGGGTGCGCCCCGAGCAGCCCGTCGAGGCGGTGCTCGACGCCTACCCGTCGTGGCGAATCCCCGGGCACGTCATCACGACCGTGCCGACGGCGGATCGGCAGAAGGCGACCGTGCGCGTGCGGATTGCCTTCGAGGCGCTCGATCCGCGCATTCTGCCGGACATGGGCGTCAAGGTGTCATTCCTCGAAGAGCGCCCGGCCGCCGCGGCGCCCGGGCCGGCGCGGGCGCGGCTGCTGGCGCCGAAGAGCGCTGTCCGGACCGTCGAGGGGCGCGAGATTGTCTTCGTTGTGCACGACGGGCGGGTCGAGCGGCGCGCCGTCAAGTCAGGTCCGGCCGACGGCGACCGCGTCGAGATCGCCTCGGGGCTCTCGGCCGGCGAGCAGGTGGTGGTCGAGGGTCCCGCGTCGCTCACCGACGGCGCGCGGGTGACGGTCAAGGAGCGCTGAATGGACACGCTGGTCAGAATCAAGGATCTCCACAAAATCTACCGGCGCGGCAACGAGCGGATCGACGTGCTGGCCGGCGTCACGCTCGATATCCCGAGCGGCGACTTTCTTGCCCTGATGGGCCCGTCCGGCTCCGGAAAGACGACGCTGCTCAACCTGATGGGCGGGCTCGACACCCCCTCGGAGGGGACGGTTGAAGTCGCCGGCGACCGGATCGACAAGATGTCGGGCGGACGGCTGTCGGCGTGGCGCGCCCGCCATATCGGCTTCGTGTTCCAGATGTACAACCTCCTGCCGGTGCTGACCGCGGCCCGGAACGTCGAGCTGCCGCTGCTCCTGACGAAGCTGGGATCCGCCGATCGCAAACGCCGCGTCGGCGTCGCGCTGTCGGTCGTCGGCCTGGCCGAGCGCGCGCAGCACTACCCGCGGCAGCTGTCCGGCGGCCAGGAGCAGCGCGTCGGCATCGCCCGCGCCATCGTCACCGACCCGACCCTGCTGCTCTGCGACGAACCGACCGGCGATCTCGACCGGAAGTCCGGCGACGAAGTCCTCGACCTGCTGCAGACGCTCAATCGCGATCATGGCAAGACCATCGTGATGGTGACGCACGATCCCCATGCCGCGGCACGGGCCAAGCGGACGCTGCACCTCGAGAAGGGGACGCTCGTGCAGGAGGTCATGGCATGAGGTTCCTGCCGCTGGTGTGGCGCAATCTCGGCCGCCGCAAGATGCGGACGATCTTCACGCTGCTCTCGGTCTTCGTGGCGTTCGTGCTGTTCGGCGTCCTGATGGCGATCCGCGTCGCGTTCAGCGGCACGATCACGCTGTCCGGGGCGGAGCGGCTCGTGATGATCGACAAGATCTCGCTCATCAACCCGCTTCCCCTGAGCTATCAGGGCCGGATCAGAACGGTCGAAGGGGTCAAGGACATCACCCACGCCAACTGGTTCGGCGGCATCTACAAGGACCAGAGGAATTTCTTCGCCAACATGGCGGTCGATCCGGAGAGCTGGCTGCGGATCTATCCGGAAGTGGCAATGCCCGACGACCAGAAGAAGGCCTGGCTCGACGACCGCACCGGCGCGGTCGTCGGCGTCGAGACGGCGAAGCGCTTCGGGTGGAACATCGGCGACCGCGTGCCGCTGCAGGGCGTCATCTACCGCCGCCCGGACGGCGGGCCGTGGGAGTTCACGATCCGCGGCATCTACGAGTCGCCCGAGAAGGGCTTCGACAACAGCCAGTTCTTCTTTCACTACGACTACATGAACGAAACGCTCCGCGACCAGGCCTACGGGCACGACCAGGTCGGCTGGTACGTCGTCAAGGTGAGCGACCCGGCGCAGTCCGAAGAGCTGGCCGGGCGGCTTGACGGCATGTTCGCCAACTCCCCGTCGGAGACCAAGACCGCCACGGAGAAGGCCTTCGTCTCCGGGTTCGCGAAGCAGATCGGCGACATCGGCCAGATCATGGTCTGGATCGCGACCGCGGTGCTCTTCACGATCCTGCTGGTCTCGGCCAACACCATGGCCCAGGCGATCCGCGAGCGCACCAACGAGCTGGCGGTCCTCAAGACGCTCGGGTTCAGCGACGGCCGCATTCTCGGTCTGGTCCTCGCCGAATCCTGCCTGGTCGCCTGCCTCGGCGGCATTGCCGGGCTGACGCTCGCCTGGGTGGTGATTTCCTACGCCGGTGACCCGACCCACGGCATGATTCCGCCGCTCTACCTGCCGGCCCCGGACATCGTCCTGGGCATCGCCATCATCGTGACCCTCGGCCTGGCGACCGGGATCATCCCGGCGCTGCAGGCCAGCCGCCTCAAAATCGTCGACGCGCTGCGGAGGGGATAAATGCTGTCCGAGATCATCGCCGTCACGAGCGTGAACCTGCGATCGGTCGGGCAGCGCCTGGGCTCGTCCGCGGTCGCCATCTTCGGCATCGTCGGCGTCGTCATCGTGCTGGTCGGGGTGCTGTCGATCGCAGAGGGCTTCCGGAGCGCGATGCAGTCGACCGGCGATGAAAACACCGTGATGGTGATGCGGTCTGGCGCCGACAGCGAGATGACCAGCGGCCTGAGCGGCGAGCAGGCGCGGCTGGTCCAGGAGAAGCCCGGGATCGCCCGCGATCAGTACGGACCGGTGGCGGCGGCGGAACTGCTGGTCATCGTCAACCATCCGCTGCGGCGCAGCAACACCGACGCGAACGTGCCGCTGCGCGGCGTCGAGCCGGCGGCGTTCCGGGTCCACTCCAACGTCCACATCGTCGAGGGGCGCGTCTTCCAGCCGGGGCGGAACGAGATCATCGTCGGCCGCGCCGCGACCGGCCAGTTCACCGGCCTGACGGTGGGATCGAGCGTCAAGTGGGGAGAGAACACCTGGCAGGTGGTCGGCGTGTTCGAAGCCGGTGGATCGGCGGCGGAGTCGGAGCTGTGGTGCGACGCAAAAGTGCTGCAGCCAGCCTACCGGCGCGGCAACAGCTACCAGTCGGTCTACGCCAAACTGGCGTCGCATGATTCATTCGAGACGCTGAAGGACGCCCTGACGACCGACCCGCGGCTGACCGTGATGATCATGCGCGAGCCCGAATATTACGCACGCCAGTCGGAGACGCTGCAGACGGTGATCCGAACGGTCGGGTTCGGCATCGCCGGGCTGATGGGAATCGGGGCGATTTTCGGCGCGGTGAACACGATGTACAACGCCGTCGCGAGCCGCGGCCGCGAGATCGCCACCCTGCGGGCGCTCGGCTTCGGGAGCGTCCCGGTCGTCATCTCGGTGCTCGCCGAAGCCGTGGTGCTCAGCCTGATCGGAGGGGTCATCGGGGGCGTGCTGGCGTGGGTCGCGTTCGACGGCTACCAGACCTCGACGATGAACTTCCAGTCCTTCAGCCAGGTGGCGTTCGCCTTCAAGGTGACGCCGGCGCTGCTGGCGCGCGGGCTGTTCTACGCCGTCGTCATGGGCGTACTTGGCGGCCTGCTCCCGGCGCTGAAGGCCGCTCGACTCCCCATCAGTTCCGCCCTCCGTCAGCTGTAGCCGATCCGACCCTCTTTTACGGGTCGGCCTTGCCTGTCAACAACTTACGCTAAAGATGAGTGTCCCCATGGGGCTGGGGGGACAGGCTCTCCGGGGCTCCGGCCCGCGCGTAGTAATTTCTGACTAGCGCGACAGGTAACCAAACACGCCGCCGGCGTCCGGTCCGCCACCGCCATGCGATCCCGCGTCGACTGCGAGAAGTAAATTCCACGCGGCGAATAGTTTAGAGAACCGCCGAATCCCTGCGGTCGGAAGGGGCTGCGCCCCGCCACACAGGTATGACAGTTGCTTCACCCCTGTCACCGGAACCAGCTCCAGAACACCAGCTCCACCTTCGCTCATGGAGGGCACCGATATGCGTCTCGAACAGATGCTGCAACGGATCCAGGGTGAGTTCGCGGAAATGCCCGGGTTGCGGCTCACGGCGCCACAGGCCCGGCGGCTCTGGGGGCTCGACCAGGAGGTCTGCGGCGGGCTGCTTCGGGCGCTGGTGGAGGCCGGGTTCCTGGTGCAGACCCAGGACGGTGCATTCGTCAGGAGGGAAGGGTCTCCCGCCGAGCACGCAGGCTCGCACCGGAGGCGCTTCGCGGCGGCTTCGTAACGGTTCGTCTCCCGCCGTGCCGGTACGCTGGCTTCTTCCTCGCCAGCAGAGTCGCCGGCGCGCATCCTCGCTCCCGGGCGCAGCCGCCCGCGGCCACGGTCCGTCGAGGAGGGAAGGTTCACACCTTCTCTCTTCGACACCACATCTGCCAGGCCAGCGTCACCGCAACGCCATGACCGCCGTCGCCCGCGCGATCCGCCACTTGCCCGCGGCCTTGACCATCTGCAGCGCGAATTCGCGCGCGTCCGCGGCCGTGCCGCCCGAGCCGTCTTCCCGCAGGAAAATCGCGGTCAGCGACACACCTGCCTCGGTGCCCGAGTCCTGGACGCGGATCCCGACGTCCTCGAACCGCAGCCGGGCGTCACTGGTCCGGCGCTCGAGGCGCGCCGCCATGCCCATCACTGTCGACCGGCCGATGATCGGCGCGGAACCTTCGCCGAGCTCCACCACGACGTCGTCCGCGAAATAGTCGCCGAGGTGCGCGGCGCGGACGAGGGCGGCGCCGCCTGGACCACTTGAGCCGTTCAGATCAGCGGCGAGGGCTTGCAGCCGGCCGCGGATCGCACGCTCGTCGGAGGGCCAGTACTGCCAGGCCAGGAACACACAGAGCGCCGCTGTCACCGCCGCCGCCGCGCGTCCGCGAGTCAAAACAGCAGGCTGCCGAGGATGCGGCTCGCGCTGGCGCGGCCGAAGGAGTGATCAGCGGCGCGCATGCCGCGATTGTCGCCGATGACGTAATACTCGTCGGCCATCAGGGTCACCTCGGGAACGTCCCACGCCGCCCGGTAGAGCACGTAGGGCTCATCGAGCGGCACGCCGTTGATGAAGACCTGCCCGCCGTCGATCCGGAGCCGCTCCCCCGGCAGCGCGATGACGCGCTTGACGTAGACCACGTGGCGGCCGGCGAGGCGAATCGCGACGATGTCGCCGCGGGCCGGGCCGTGGCGCAGGTAGGCGAGGCGATTGACGAGCGTCAGGCGCCCCGAGGCGTAGCCCGGCAGCATGCTGATGCCCTCGGTACGCAACGGGATCAGCAGCCAGTGGAAGGTCACGGCGCTCACCACCGCGAGGAGGAGGATGCGCGCGGCCGTCCGTGAAGGATTCGACCCGAAAGCGATGCGTCGCGCCAGGCTCACCAGTGCATCCGCCGCCAGAGTAGCAGAGTCGGCCGATGAACCGTGTCAGCTACCGGCGCTTCGAGTAGGGGGCGAGCAGCCCGTCCGTCCCCTTCACGACCGGCACGTAAATCGTCGGCTCCGGCGCGGTGCGGTCCCGGTAGATGGGGAAGCCTTCGCGGCGACCGGTCTCGACGAAGCGCGACGGGTCGAAGGCGACAGGCGATCCGCTGCTGAACCAGCGATCCCCGGCGTAGGTGATGAAAATGCCGTTGGACGCATCCGCCCGCCTCGGAGCCGGGGCGGCGGCCGCCGGCCGGCGCGCGGTGACCGCCCGACCGGTCCTCGTCACCGCGGCGTTGCCACGGACCTCCGGCACCACAGTCCCGGCAGTACCCACGATGCGGGGAGACGACTCCACTTCGTCCGAAGGCATCGGGCGGCCCAGCGTCGGCGGGGCGGCGGCCTGCGGCACGTTCGCGCCGTTGCCTTCGAGCGCCTCTTCCGAGGCGGGCGTCACCGGAAACGACGGCGCGGAGCTGCCGACCGTCCCCGCGAGATCGCCGTCGCGGCGCCGCTCGTACGGCTGGAACAGACCTCCCGCAATCGGCACGAAGACCACGCTGTAGGGTTCGATCGTCGTCCGGCTGTACAGCGGGATGCCTCTGAACTCGCCGCTCGGAACCATTTCGGACGGAATGAAGTGCACGCGGGGTCCGGCCGGGTAATACGTCCGTCCGGCAAACGTCACAGGGGTGCCGCTCAGATACCAAGATTCGGCGTCCGCCGTGACCGCCGGCGGGTTCGTTTCCCTCATGGTCGACTGCCCGGCCGCCGGCAGGACGACGCAAGTCGCGAGCGCACAACAGATTACGAATTCGGCTGTCCGGATCATGGCACGCTCCGCGAGATGGAGATACCAGCCGCGTGCCAGAGCTACGTCTCGCGCCGGCGCCAGTAGCGGGAGAGACCCTGCCACGAGTAGTCGAGCCGGCCGGCCCGGCTGTATTTCTCTGCCTCCTGCTCGCCGACAACCCGGCGGAGCTCGCTCAGCGCCTCGCGGACGAAGGCGTCGAGCCGGCTCGGCTCATCCAGGTCCGGATCCGCGAGGAGCTTCCGCACGATGCGGCTCCACGACGCCAGGCGTTCGGTCATGTCCATGAAATGCAGCCGTGCGCCGTGAAATGGGCCGAAGTGCGTCAGGAACAGCGTATCGGGGTCCCACTCCAGAATGCGCGTCTCGCTCGCCGCCCAGGCTTCGAGATCGATGTCCGGCGGAGGGGTGGGCGGCATCACGCACAGCCGTTCGCCGCGCCTGATTCCCGCCACGTCGCCGACGAAGGCGATCCGGCTCGACGGGTCGAAATAGCTGACGTGATGCGACGCATGGCCCGGCGTGTAGGCCACCTCCAGCTCGCGTCCGCCGACGGCAATCCGCTCGCTCCCCTTCAGAGCCCTGATCTGCGCCGCGGGCACGGGGACGAACTCCCCCCAGAACGGGCCCATGTCCGCGCCGTAAAGTCGGCTCGCGCTGGCCAGCAGCTTCGCCGGCTCCGCCATGTGCGGCGCGCCGCGCTCATGCACGAACACTTCGATGGACGGGTTTTCGCGCACGAGCGTCCCCGTCACGCCGGCATGATCCAGATGGATATGCGTCAGCAGGATCTGCCGGACATCCGCGATGCCGATCCCCTTGCGCGCCAGCGCCGAACGCAGCGTGGCCA
Organism: uncultured Acidobacteriota bacterium; assembly: GCA_963750475.1. Lineage (GTDB taxonomy): Bacteria > Acidobacteriota > Vicinamibacteria > Vicinamibacterales > 2-12-FULL-66-21 > JALZOC01. The sequence continues at coordinate 858,566 of CAVVQQ010000002.1, read as the reverse complement.
GCGTGGTCGACGGTCCCGGATCCACCAGCGCGGCACCGGACGGCCCCTGGATGATGGCCGTGGCGATGATTTCCGAGATTCCGAGAAACTCGAGGTCGATGAAGTCGATTCCCGGAGCAAGCGTCGCCATCTGTCACCTCATCCGCAACGCGAAAGAGCCTCCGGGCGGGGTCTCACCCCCTGTCCGTCCGGCCAAGCCTGCTAGAATCATAAGACCGCCATGGCTGGAACCGACCGCCGCACGGACGGCGAAGTGCTCGAACGGACCAGGCAGGAGACCAGGCAGCCTCAGCTCTACAAGGTACTGCTGCTCAACGACGACTACACGACGATGGAGTTCGTCGTCGAAGTCCTGGAATCGATCTTCAACAAGCAGCCGGCCGAAGCGTTCCGGATCATGATGGCGGTGCACACCCAGGGAAAGGGGCTCTGCGGCCTCTACCCCCACGAGGTGGCTGAAACCAAAGTCGAGGCGGTCGTGGCGCGTGCTCGCGACAACGGCTTTCCGCTGCGGGCCGCGATGGAACCCGAATAGCGGCGCAACCGGTCTAACCAGACAAAGGGAAGTTTTTTCCAACGATGTTCAGCCAGGCCCTGGAGATCGTCCTGACGGTTGCCTACCGGGAGGCGACGTCGAGACGGCATACCCATCTCACCCTCGAACACCTGCTCTACGCGCTTGCCCACGACCACGATGGCGAGCGCATCCTGGCGGCGTGCGGGGCGGATCTGCCGAAGCTGCGCCGCGACCTCGACAAGTATCTGAAGGAGTCGGTAGAGCAGTACGGGCGCGGGCAGCAGAAAGAGCCCGAGCAGACGCTGGCGTTCCGACGCGTGCTGCAGACGGCGGTGCTCCACGTCCAGAGCGCCGGCCGCCAGGAAGTGCAGTCCGGCGACGTCCTGGCCGCGACGCTCCAGCAGAACAAGTCCTTTGCCGCGCAGCTGCTCGCCGACCAGGGCATCACGCGGCTGGACGTCCTCGAATTCATCACTCATGGCATCAGCAAGGTCCCGTCCGCTGCCGCGGGCCCGGCCGACGAGTCCGAGGCGCACGAGGCCGAAGCCGGGCAGGGTGAGCGCGGCGCCGCCTCCGCCCGCGACCCGCTGGCCGCCTACGCGCTCAACCTGACCACCAGGGCGAAGGCCGGCGAGCTCGACCCGCTCATCGGGCGGCTCGACGAACTGCAGCGCACGATGGAGATCCTCTGCCGGCGCCGGAAGAACAATCCCGTTTTCGTCGGCGACGCCGGCGTCGGCAAGACCGCCCTCGCCGAGGGGCTGGCCTCGCGGCTGCTCGAAGACGACGTCCCGGATCTTCTCGAGGGCGCCGAAGTGTTTTCGCTCGATACCGGCGCCCTCCTGGCCGGGACGCGCTTCCGCGGCGATTTCGAAGAGCGCTTCAAGGCCGTGATCGGCGCGCTGGCCAAGCGGCCGATGCCGATCCTCTTCATCGACGAAATCCACTCCACGGTGGGCGCGGGAGCGACGACCGGCGGCACGATGGACCTCGCCACGCTCATCAAGCCGATCCTCACCACCGGTCAGCTCCGCGTCGTCGGCTCGACGACGCATGAGGAGTTCAAGCACATCGAGAAGGATCGGGCGCTGGCGCGGCGGCTCCAGAAGATCACGATTGACGAGCCGTCCACCCAGGAGACGGTCAGGATTCTCCAGGGCCTGCGCTCGCGGTACGAGGGGCACCACCGCGTCCGCTACACCGACGAATCGCTGGAAGCGGCGGCCAAGCTCGCGGCGCGGCACCTGCGCGACTACAAGCTGCCCGACAGCGCCATCGATCTGATGGACGAAGCCGGCGCCAAGATGCGGCTGAAGGTGGGCGCCGCCCGCAAGGCGGGCAGCGAGACGGCCGACGCGCCGCCGGCCGAAATCGGGCCGGACCACATGGAGGAAGTGGCCGCCCGCATCGCCAGGATTCCCGCCAAGCAGGCCTCGTCGTCGGACAAGGACCGGCTGAAAGGGCTCGAGGAGTCGCTCGGCCGGGTGGTATTCGGCCAGCCGGACGCCGTCCGCAGCGTCGCCAGGGCAATCAAGCGATCGCGCGCCGGCCTCGGACAGCCGGACCGGCCAGCGGGCTGCTTCCTGTTCACCGGACCGACCGGCGTCGGCAAGACCGAGCTGGCCAAGCAGCTGGCGCTGCATCTCGGCAACGAGTTCATCCGCTACGACATGAGCGAGTACATGGAGAAGCACGCCGTCGCCCGGTTGATTGGCGCGCCTCCCGGCTACGTCGGATTCGAGCAGGGCGGCCTCCTCGTCGACGGCATCCGCCAGCATCCCTACGCCGTGCTGCTGCTCGACGAAATCGAGAAGGCCCATCCGGACATCTTCAACATCCTCCTCCAGGTGATGGACCACGCCACGCTGACCGACAACAACGGACGGAAGGCGGACTTCCGCCAGGTCGTGCTGATCATGACGTCGAATGCCGGCTCGCGGGAACTGAGCGGCGCCAGCATCGGCTTCATCGAGTCGGGCTCCTCCGACCGCGTGCTCGACGCCAGGCAGAAGGCGGCGCAGCAGCGCTCCCGTCAGGCGATCGAAAAGGTGTTCAGCCCGGAGTTCAGGAACCGGCTCGACGCGATCATCTCCTTCGACCCGCTGACCCCCGCGGTCATGGAAACGATCGTCGTGAAGTTCATCCTCCAGCTCGAGGCCCAGCTCTCGGAGCGCAGCATCGCCATCACGCTCGACCCGGAGGCGCGGGCGTGGCTGGCGCGCAAGGGCTACGATCCCGTCTACGGCGCGCGGCCGCTCGCCCGGGTCATCCAGACCGAGGTCCGCGATCGCCTGACCGACGAGATCCTGTTCGGGCAGCTGGAGCACGGCGGAACCGTCACGATCGGACTCGCCGACGAGGCGCTGACGTTTGCCATCGAGGCGCGGACGCCGCCGGCGCCGGCGCCGGCCGCTTAGCCTCTCGCCACCCGCATATGACCGACAAAGAGCACGAGATTCCCGTCAAGGTCGTGGACCGCCGCTGGTGGGCGCGGCCGGACGACGGCAGCGCACCGGAGCCGAGCGGCACGGCGAAGCCAACTTACGTCGAGGAGCTGGAGCGGCAGCTGGCGGAGAAGGACGCCGTCGCACAGGAGTACATCGCAAAATATCGCCAGGCCTCGACAGAGTTCGAGGAGTCGCGGCTCAGGCTGAAACGCGAGGTGTCGAAGGACGTCGAACGCGCCCGGCGGGAAGTCCTCTCGGATTTCCTCGAGGTGCTCGACAATCTGGACCGCGCGCTCGACGCCGCCAGGCAGCCGGCTGCTTCGGACGCGCTGCTCCAGGGAGTCGAAATGGTCCGGCGCCAGTTCCTGTCGAAGCTGGAGGGCCTCGGCGTCACCCGCATCGAGTCGATTGGCGGCAGCTTCGACCCCGCCGTCCACGAGGCGGTCTCGACGGTGCCGGCCTCCTCACCCGCAGACGACGGCCGCATCGTCGGGATCGTCAGGCACGGCTACCGGATTGGAGCCGATGTGCTGCGTCCTGCCTCGGTCGCGGTCGCCCGGACTCAGGACTGAGGTCCACCCCGGATTGATCCGCGCTCCGGAGTCAGCGGCTCTTCAACGCCGCGGCAATCTCTTCGAGCGTTGCCCGCTCTTCGCGGGAGACGGCGCCGATGCCGAAGATGCCGCCCGACGCATGCGCGATCCGGTTGCAGGTACTCGAGGAGACTGTCGGCGTCGACGTCGACATGGTGGTCGGGAGCCTCGAGGATGGCACGGATGAGGCGCGTCGCATTGTGGAAAGCCTCTTCCGATGGGTGGGCGTCCATCCAGTGCGCGAGCTGCTGATCGGCATCACTGCCGGCAGCGATGCCGCGCGATCGGGCCAGGCTGACGAGCATCCGCCGCTCCGCCGCGCTGACGCCGGCTTTGGCCCAGGCGACCTGCAGGACCGGAATCAGCGGCAGGAGCGCGATCGTGTCGGGCGTGAAGCCAAGTAGCGCCAGCTCGCGCAGCATCTCGGGGTCATGGAGGCCGGTCTCCTGCTCGAGCGCCTGCCGAATCCGCGCGGCGGCATCCGCGCGGCGCAGATTCTCTATCAGCTCCCGATCCCGCTTCCGAAAGTAGTCGTCCTCGTGGGCACGGATCTGGTCCGTGATGCCGTCTTTGTGAATCAACCGATCCTCCCGCGTCTACATCTCTCTCAATGGAAGCGTAGCAGATGGGGCCGCGGGCCGCTCCGCCACACCCCCTGGCCAGTCGCGATGCCCCGGATCAGCGGCAGCGCATCTTCGACCGGCTGATGTTCGCCGTCATCAGGCGTCATGAGAAGGCGGACCAGGAGAACGGCTAGTCTCGCCATGGTCGTGCCCTCTTCATGGACGATGCTTCAGGCAATTCGGGCGGCCCTGATCGCACTATTTCAGGCCGTCCGGATCCTATAAGCTCTTGCGCATGAAGGTTCGACGCCTCACGCTCGCGCTGGCCGTCACCCTGCTGGCCCCGCCCGCCCTCCACTCCGAGCAGGAGCCCGCCGTGCGCGGCTTCACGGCCGGACATCTCGCCGCCGAACGCGCGCTCGAGCGCCAGTTCCGCGCCGTGCCGAACCCTGAGCGGCTGCGGGAATACATGCGCGAGATCACCAGGGAGCCGCATCACGCCGGCAGCCCGGCGAGCCGGGGCGTCGCGGAATACATCCTCGCGAAGTTCACGTCGTGGGGGCTCGACGCGACGATCGAGCCGACCGAGGCGCTGATGCCGTACCCGACCGAGCGCGTCCTCGAGCTGGTCGGGCCGGAGCGCTTCGTCGCCTCTCTCAGGGAGCCGCCGGTCCCGGCCGACGAGGACTCCGGCGACGCCGGCCAGCTGCCGACGTTCAACGCCTATTCGGCCGACGGCGACGTCACCGCCGACCTCGTCTACGTCAACTACGGCGTGCCCGAGGACTACGAGGAGCTGCGCAAGCTGAACATCGACGTCAAAGGCAAGATCGTCCTGGCGCGATACGGCCGGAGCTGGCGCGGCATCAAGCCGAAGGTGGCGTGGGAGCACGGCGCGGTCGGCTGCATCATCTACTCCGACCCGCGCGACGACGGCTATTTCCAGGGGGACCCCTACGCCGAAGGGGCGTGGCGGCCGGAACAGGGGGTGCAGCGCGGCAGCGTCATGGACATGCCGATTCATCCCGGCGATCCGCTGACCCCGGGATGGGGCTCGGCGGCGGGCGGGCGGAAGCTGGCGCGCGGCGACGCCGAAACCCTGCTCAAGATTCCGGTGCTGCCGATCTCCTCGGGAGACGCGCTGCCGCTGCTGCGCAATCTGCGGGGTCCCGTCGCCCCTGAGGCCTGGCGCGGCGCGCTGCCGGTCACCTACCACGTCGGATCGGGACCGGCGAAAGTACACCTCAAGCTGGCGTTCGACTGGCAGGTGCGGCCGCTCTACAACGTCATCGCGCGCATCCCCGGCGCGGACTACCCCGATGAATGGATCATCGAGGGGAACCATCACGACGCCTGGGTGAATGGCGCGTCCGATCCGACGAGCGGCAACGCCGCGCTGATGGAAACCGCACGCGGCCTCGGCGAGCTGCTCAAGACCGGCTGGCGGCCGAAGCGCACCATCATCATCGCCTCGTGGGACGGCGAGGAGTGGGGACTGCTCGGCTCGACCGAATGGGCCGAAACGCACGGCGACGAGCTGTCCAGGAAGGCGGTGGCCTACCTCAACACCGACAGCACCGGCAAAGGCTGGCTCGGCATGAGCGGTTCGCACTCGCTCCAGGCCTTCATCAACGAGGTCGCGCGCGACGTCGACGATCCCCGCGGCAGCGGCAAGAGCGTCCTCGACGCCAAGCGCGCCCACCTCGCCGAGCAGGCCCGGGCCGGCGCCGGGCGCCAGGCCGGCGCGGCGCGGCAGACGCTGAATATCGACGCGCTCGGCTCGGGATCGGACTACACCGTCTTCCTCGATCACTTCCAGATCGCGTCACTCAATCTCGATTTCAGCGGCGACGACGGCGGCGGCGTCTACCACTCGATTTACGATTCGTTCTACTGGTACACGAAGTTCTCAGACGGCAGCTTCACCCACGGCACGGCGCTGGCGCAGACGCTCGGCACCGCGCTCCTGCGGCTCGCCAACGCCGACGTGCTGCCGTTCGAGTTCGGGGGGCCGGCCGAGACGCTGCGCGGATATGTCGAGGAGATCGACAAGCTCGGCTCCGGCACCGCCGGGGAGGAACGGCCGCTCGACACCGCGCCGGTCAAGGCGGCGCTGGCGAAGCTCGCCAGGTCCGCCGACAAGTACGAACGCGCGCTGGCCAGGCTCGCGAAGGCGGACGACGCGCGCCTGACGCGCGCCAAGCTTGGCGAGGTGAACCGACTGCTCTATTCGACCGAGCGGGACTACCGCTACGATCCGGGGCTCCCCCGCCGCCCGTGGTTTACCCACCTGGCCTACGCGCCGGGGTTCTACACCGGCTACGGGGTGAAGACGCTGCCGGGTATCCGCGAAGGACTCGAGCAGCAGCATCGCGACGAAGCGCTGCGCTTCGTGCCAATCGTCGCCAGCGCCATCACCCGGCTGGCCGGCGACGTCGATCGCGCCGCCGCGCTGCTGCGGAAGGGCCTCGACTAGACTCTAGGACGGCGTCCCGGGCTGGAGCGCCGACATCGCAATCCCGGCCGCCACGACCACGTTCAGCGAGTCCACTCCGGCCGCGAGCGGAATCGACACGCAGACGTCCGCCGCCGCCAGCGCGGGTTCAGACAGCCCCGAGCTTTCGGCGCCGACGAGCAGCATGATCCGTCCCCGCCCGCTGCGGGGCCGTTGATACCCGTGCAGCGGCACCGCCGACGCCCGCGGCGTCAGGGCGACCAGCGTCGTGGTCTCCCGCAGCGCGTTCAGCGCCTCGACGAACGTGCCGCTGCGCACGAACGGCAGACGGACCGACGCACCCATCGACGTCCGGATCGCCTTGCGGTACAGCGGATCGCCGCTGACCGCGTCGAGCAGCACGCCGTCCATCCCGAACGCGTCGGCGGTCCGGAACAGGCCGCCGATGTTGTCAGGGTTGCCGACCCCTTCGATCCCGAGCAGCCAGCGCCCCGCTGCGAGTGCCGACGCCGGCAGGTCCGGACCGCGCTCCGCCAGCGCCAGGCAGCCCTGATGAAAGCTGAAGCCGGTCAGCGACTCCATGACAGGGCGCGAGGCGAGGTAGACCGGACAGGCAGGAGTGACGCTCAGATCCCGAAGTGCAGCATGGGCAGTCGTCGTCAGCAGCAGAGATCGCAGCCGGTATCGGCCGGCTTGCACCAGGCGCTGGACGGTGAGCCGGCCCTCGGCGACGAACAGCCCCGAGGCACCGAGCGACCCGGGATTGCCGACGTGCGCGTATTCCGCGACCCGCGGATCGGCGGGATCGACAATCGGCTCAGCCGCGGCCGGCACCGGGCACTCGTCGCCGCCTCCCGGCATGACGGTTACTCCGTCCGCACGACCGATCGACGGCTGCGGTGGCGATCGATGACATGCTGACCCAGGCGCTTGCTGAGGAAGACCTTGGACTCGGCCGCCTCGAAGGGATGTTCGACGAACCGGATGACGTCGAAGTGCAGCTGCGCCAGGGTGCCGCGCATCTCGTAGAAACGGTTCTTGGTCTTGACGATGATCTCGTCGAAGCCATTGGCGAGCGCCCAGACCTCCTGCTCCTCGGTGAGAGCGCGGAAGTGCCCCTGGCCCCGCCAGTCGCTGCGCGTGCCGCCAATCCACTGATACAGGACGCGCCGGCCGTCGAACTCGACGCAATCCTCGAGCTGGGCGACGAGATCGGCCAGCTTGGGATCGCTCTCGTTGGCCCGCAGCTCGTGCGCCACCTTGAACGACACCGGCACGGTCATGCCGGGGTCGTCCGGCAGCGGCGCCTCGGCCATCAGGATCTGATGGTCGCGGTCAGCGAGCCGCTGGACCACCTCGGCGGCCGTCTTCTTGCGGGGGAAATCGAGGAAAAACTCCTCGATGTACTGGATTTCGAGCGCCCCCTGCTGGAGCGCATACTGCTTCAGGCGATATTCCACGGCTCCCAATCATACAGATCAGACCGCGGGGCGCCAAAGCCTCGTCGCGGCGGCCGCGCGCTCGCCCTGTTGACGGGCGCCTAGACAGCGCCCCGCCAGGCCGGATTGACCCGCGCGTACAGCGCCTGATCGCGGACCCGGCCGAACTTGACGCTGCTCGATCGGAGAATCGCTTCGCGCACGAAGCCCGCTTTCTCGAGCACCCGGATCGACGCCGCATTGTCGACAAACGGCAGCGCGAACAGGCGGAGCAGGTTCGGCCCTGCGAAGACGTGCCCGGCCACCAGCGTCAGCGCCTCGGTCGCAATGCCCCGGCCCCAGAACGTCTCCCCCAGCCAGTAGCCGATCTCCGCCGAATAGCGCTCCACATCACTGCCGACGACATAACCTATGGCGCCGGCGGCTTCGCCATCGACCTCGATCGCCAGGTTGGTGTCGTCCGACGCGGCGATTGCCGCCTTCAGAAATGCTTGCGCGTTGGCGCGCGAGTAGGGATGCGGGAACCGGTCGCGCAGCTGGTTCGCCACGCGGGCATTGTTGGCATGACGGACGACCGCCTCCGCGTCGGCCATCCGCCACGCGCGCACGGCGCACAGCCTGCCCTGGAGCTTCATCAGAACAGCGTCCGGCCCTCGGTCTTCAGCCACCGCTCCGCGGCGCGGAAGCCTGGACAGGCCTCCTCCACGTGGCGCCAGAAACGTCGCGAGTGGTTCTGCTCCCTGAGGTGCATCAGCTCGTGCAGCAGCACATAGTCGCTCACCGCCGGCGGCATCTGAATCAACCGGAAGTTCAAGGCGATGCGCCCCTCCCGCGAACAGGACCCCCACCTCGATCGCTGGTTGCGGATGCTGACGCCGGCCACCGTCAGGCTGTGCAGCCCCGCCAGCTCGCGAAGCCGCGAACCAAGCTCGACGCGCGCCAGCCGCCGCAGATCGCCCTCGATCGCCCGCCGCAGGTCCGACGCGGCATCGGGGAGCGGCACCGTCCGCTCGCCGTACTTTACGCTCCGACGTCCGGGGTCGCCCGTCACGGCAATCGCGACCGGCTCGCCGCGCAGCCGAATGGTGCCGCCCGGGACCCAGCGCGACGCCTCCGCGGCCGCGAGCCGGACCCGCTCCCTGCGGATCCAGTCCGCGTGCTTGCGGACGAACCGGGCCGCTTCGCGCTGCGATCCGCCGCGCGGAATCGTGACCCGCAGAACGCCCCCCGGACGCACGCGCAGCACGTAGCGCCGCGCCCGGCGCATCCGCACGAACTCGACCGCCCCATCGTCAACTGCCGGCTCCGGCAGGATCCCCTCGCCACCCGGCGGGGAGGGGCGCGCCGCCGGGCCGGGGGACGGCGGCACCGCGAAGAACGGCAGATCGAGCTGCGGCGTCCCGGCCATCACCAGCGGAGCAGCGGCCGCCCGTGCGACGACCCGGGCCAGGGCACGGAGACGGCGATGACCAGCAGCGCCAGGCCGAAAAAGATTGCCGCGGTCCGGTGCCTGCCGCGCTCGGCGCCTCGCCGTGACCGGGCCCGGCCGACATGCGCCAGCACGACGCCCACCAGCATGCCGAACGTATGCTCGACCGCCCAGAACCGCAGCGTCGGGTCCTTCATCGCCCCGCCGAAGTCATGCATCGCGGCGGTCGTATACGGGCTCAACAGGAAATACAGCGCCAGCCCGATCACCACCTGCAGGTCGAGCGCCGTCACGAACCAGAAGCCGGCGCGGTCGTCCACCCGTGTCCAGGCACCCCGCGACAGGCCGAACGCGCTGCGCGCCCAGGCCATGATCCCCGCCACCAGAACAACCCACCGAAGCCACGAATGGACCACGAGCATCGCTGCATACATGCTGTTCACCGCTCCAGAATCTCCGCGACCTCCGCCATCGTCGTCCGTCCCGCATCTTCCTCGTACCACCTGGCCAGCTGCTCATGGAGCGGCTGCTGCATCGTCGACTTCTGCGCTTCGAGGAACCAGCGCTGCGCCGCGGCCGGCCGTTCCACCCATGCGCCAATCATCCGGCCGTCCTCGCCGAGCACGATGACTGTCGGCGTCGCGGCGCGCCCGTCCGGCGTCTGGTTGGCGTCCATCACCGCCGCGCCGGCGGCGGCGTCGACGACGCGGAGCGAGAGGCGGGCCGGGGCGGCGTCGACCAGCCTGGCGACGTAGGGGATCGAGTTGACGGAATCGGCGCACCAGTCTTCGGCGACGACGAGAATCCGGCGCCGCTCGGGAAGGGCGCGCAGCCGGGTGACCAGTCCCGCCGGTACGGCGGCGGCGGCGTAGCGCGCGCGCCATTGCTCGCGGCGAGCGCGGGCCTTTTCAAGGAACTCGGCAAAACTGACGCCGCGCTCGTAGACGCCCGGGTAGTCGGGGGCGGCCGCCGGCCGCGGCATGCCGGCGGGCAGCGATGGCAGGAGGATGACGGCCGACAGACAGACGCCGAGCCGGGCGCGCCGCCGCAGCGCAGAGCCGCCGAAAGGACGTGAGCCCGGCATGGCCAGATCTTAAGCGCAGTCGGGCGGCAATGACAGCCCCCGTCAGGGGGCGGTGATATTCTCCAGGGCACGCATGATCGGACTCATCGTCTTCGATCTCGACGGCACCCTCGTCGATTCACACCTCGACATCGCCAACGCCGCCAATGCGCTGGTCGAAGAGCTCGGCGGCGGGCGGCTCCCGGAGGCGGCGATTGTCGCGATGGTCGGAGAAGGGGCGGCGCTGCTGGTCCGCCGCGCTCTCGAGGCGGCGGGGCTGGACCCGGGGACGCCGGGAGCGCTCGACCGTTTTCTGGCGATCTACTTTGACCGGCTGCTCGAGCACACCGCTGTCTATCCCGGCACGGAGGCGATGCTCGATCATCTCGGCGGGCGGGTGCCGCTGTCCGTGCTGACCAACAAGCCGCAGCGTCACACCGAGGCGGTCCTCGACGGGCTGGGGCTGCGCCAGCGATTTCGCGACGTCATCGGGGGAGATACCGCCTTCGGCCGGAAGCCCGACCCGGCGGGCCTGCTGCATCTGGCCGCTGCCGCCGGCGTCAGCCCGGCCAACGCCCTGATGGTCGGGGACTCGCCGGTCGACCTGCAGACGGCGCGTGCGGCCGGCACCCGGATTTGTCTGGTTCGCTACGGCTTCGGCTTCCGCTTCGGCGCCGGGGATTTCCGTGGCGATGAGTCGTTCGCGGACGCGCCCGGGGAGATTGCCGGCGCGCTGGACGCGACGCCGCCGGCCTGATCAGCGCTCGTAGGATTCGCGGCGGGCGGACGGCGACTGGCGGATCAGGAACCGCTCCGGCTCGGCCCAGAACGCCGTGCGCAGGCCGCCGAGCGACAGCGCGCCGCCGTAGCTGATCGACGAGCAGAGGTGCTTGATCATGTCGCGGACGATCGCCGCGCGCCGATCCGCGCGCCGGGACGCTGACCTCGATGCCCTCGGCGCCGATCGCTTCGAGCTCGACCGCGTCGGCGTCCTCGACGTCGAGCCGATCGCGAATCGCCTCGATCGACGCCATGCCGCGCAGCACCTTGAACGGCACCTTGACGGTCTTCTGCGACTCCGGCAGCACCACCGACTTGTGCACGATCTCGCCGGGCGTTTCCTCGGTGCCGGCGAACGCGCTGCCGAGCATGACGACGTCGCCGCCGAACAGCAGCGCCTCGAGCATGCGCGCCGTGGCGCTTGACGCCGCCGTCGGCAATCATCGCCACGTCCGACCCGCCGATCGCCAGCCGGCACTCGACCAGCGCCTGCACCTGCGGCACGCCGAAGCTGGTCGTCATCCGCGTCGTGCAGCCGCCGCCCGGGCCGATGCCGACCTTGACGCCGTCGGCGCCGCGCTCGACGCAGGAACGCGCGCGCCCTCGGCGGTGGCGACGTTGCCGGCGATCAGCTCGACGTCGGCGAAGGCGCTTGCGGAACTCGCGCCATCGCCCTGCTCCATCACGACCGAGTGGCCGTGCGCGATGTCGATCACGATGACGTCGACGCTCGGCGCGGACCAGCTCCGCGGCCCGTTCGAGGTAGTCGCCGGTGGCGCCGATGGCGGCGCCGACCCGCAGCCGGCCGTGCTCGTCGCGCGTCGCGAACGGCAGCCGCCGCTGGCGCAGCAGGTCGCGCGCGGTGATCAGGCCGATGCAGCGTGCCGTCCGCGTCGACGAGCGGCAGCTTCTTGACCTTGCGCTCGACCATCAGCTGCTCGGCGTCCTGCGAGGGCGAGCGGCCCGTCGATGCACGACCAGCGCGGTCGCGCGGCGTCATGCGATCGGCGACACGCGAGCCTCGGCCGTGTCACGAAGCGCACGTCGCGCTCGGTCAGCAGCCCCGCCAGCCGCCGCTGCGTCGTCGACGACCACCAGCGTGCCGACGCCGCGAGCGCCGCATCATGCGCCGCCGCTTCGATCGAGCGATGCCGTCGCCGGCGACGCGCGTACGGATCGGTGATCACGCCGTGCTGCGTGCGCTTGACGATCTCGACCTCGCGGACCTGCGGCTCGATTTCGCCGGGCCGGAAGCCGCGGTCGATGATGCCGATGCCCCCTTCCTCGGCCTGGACGATCGCCATCGGCGCGCGGGTGACGGTGTCCATGTTGGCCGACACGATCGGCCGCTTCAGCGTGATGCCGCCGGGAGAGCTGGCAGCGACAGATCGATGACCGCCGGATCGCGGCGCGTCGAGCACGCTGTGCTGCGGCGACAGGATGAAGTCGTCGAACGTGCAGCCGCGCACCAGCTCGAGCACGCGGCGGCCGACGGCCGGATCGATCCGGGGGAATGCGGACATGGCTGCAATACTACATACTGGGCATCCGTGCCCCTGAAAGAAATCGAGCGGTTGCTCCGCGATCGTCTGGGCGGAACGCTGCCGGGGATCGACGCGCAGATGCGCTTCGCCCCGGTGCCGCCGCACGCCGGGTGGCAGGCGGGGCGCTTCCCCGCCGACGCGCGCCTCGCGGCGGCACTGCTGCTCCTCTATCCCGGCACCGGCGGCCCGGCCGTCGCCCTGACGGTGCGGGTCGAGCGGACTCGCGGCGCCATGCCGGGCAGTCAGCCTGCCGGGCGGCGCTGCCGATCCGGGCGAGACGCTGGCCGAAACGGCGCTGCGCGAGGCGGCGGAGGAGATCGGCGTGGAGCCGGCGGCGGTGCGGGTGCTCGGCGAGCTGACGCCGGTGCACGTCATCGTCAGCGGCTTTACGCTGCACCCGATCGTCGGCGTCACGGACGGACGGCCGGCCTTCGTGGCCGGCGCCGGCGGAAGTGGTCGGAGTTGCTGGAGGTGTCGCTCGACGATCTCCGGGACGCCTCACGCATCCGGCAGGGCACCAGATTCCGCGAAGGCGTCGCCATCGAATATCCCTACTTCGACCTGCTCGGCCACCAGGTCTGGGGCGCCACCGCCATGGTGCTCGGCGAGCTCATCTGCCTGCTCGGCGATGAGGCGGGCGCCCCCGGCCGTACCTGAGCACGACCCCGGGGCGGCGCCGCCGGCTGGCCGCCGCTACTTGTTCGGCTGCGGCGTCACCCGGAGGTACGGCTTCTTGGCCGTGAAGCCCTTCGGGAACTTCGTCTTCGCATCCTCGTCGCTCACCGCCGCCGATGATGATCACGTCGTCGCCCTGCTTCCAGTCGGCGGGGGTCGCGACCGAGTAGCCGGCGGTCAGCTGCAGCGAGTCGATGACGCGCAGCAGCTCCTGGAAGTTGCGGCCGGTGCTGGCCGGGTAGGTCAGCGTCAGCTTGACCTTGTTGTCCGGCCCGACGATGAACACCGAGCGGACGGTCATGGTGTCGCTGGCGTTGGGATGGATCATGCCGTAGAGATTGGCGACCGCCTTGTCCGTGGTCGGCGATCATCGGGAAGTTCACGGTGTTGCCGGTGACGTCCTTGATGTCGCCCTCCCACTTCTCGTGCGACGTCGAGCGGGTCGACGCTGAGGCCGATCACCTTGGTGTTGCGCTTGTCGAACTCCGGCTTGAGCGCCGCGACGGCGCCGAGCTCGGTGGTGCAGACCGGCGTGAAATCCTTGGGATGGGAGAACAGCACCGCCCAGGAGTTGCCCTTCCACTCATGGAAGTCGAATCGGGCCCTGGGTGGTCTCGGCGGTGAAATCGGGCGCAACGTCGCCCAGGCGGATGGACATGGTGGTATTCCTTCAGAGAATGAACGGAATGACTCGCGCCGTTCGTGCGCGGTAGGCGGCGTACTCCGGGTACGTGCCGGCGAGCAGCGCCTCCTCAGCATACATGCGGATGGCCGCGCCGGACGTCACCAGCAGCGCCGCGGCAAACGCCGCCGCGCCGCGGTGATCGAACGCCGTGGCCCAGACAAAATACAGGATCGCGGCGTAAATCGGATGCCGCAGCACGGCGTACGGACCGCTGGTCACGAGCGACCCCGTCGTCGGGTCGGCGGCGGCGTGAAAACTGCGCCGGCCGAAGGTCAGGCGCGCCGCAATCATCAGCAGTACGGCCAGCACCTGGACCACCATCCCCGGCAGGCTGCGCGCCAGCAGCGCCTGGCGCTGCAGCAGCCAGGCGATGCCGGCAATCATGACGGCGAACCCCGCGATCGAGGGGCCTCTGAGGTTCATCGGGATGTGTGCCTCGATCGGATTTTACCCGACCGTGGAGGCTACGCCCTCAACGTCGTCACGCCGTCGATGCGGCCGGCGGCGAGCGCCGGCACAATCGCCGCCGCCACCGCCACCGCGGCCAGTCCGGCGCCGGCCGTCAGGTAGGTCCACGGATCGGCAGCCGTCACCCCGAACAGCAGGCCGGACAGCAGCCGGGACGCGGCCCAGGCCGCCGGCAGGCCCGCTGCCACGCCGGCGCCCGCCAGCGCCGCGGCTTCCAGCACAAGCATGCGCACGACGCGCGCCGCCGGTGCGCCGAGCGCCATCCGGATCGCCATTTCGCGGGTCCGTTCGGCGACCGAGCAGGCCATCACCCCGTAGATGCCGACGAGCGCGAGCAGCGCCGCCAGCGCGCCGAACATGGCGGTCAACGTGGACATGAAGCGCGGCCGCGACAGCGCGCGCCGGACGTGTTCGTCCATCGACGCCACATGCGAGATTGGGAGCGCCGCATCAAGCTCCGCCACCGCGGCGCGGACCTGCGGGACGATCGCCAGCGGGTCGTCCTGCGTCCGGACGACGATCGCCATGGCGGAGAACGGACGCTGCGCGAGCGGCTGGTAGACCTCGGGCCGCGGCGGCAGGGCCGGTCCGGCGTGCCGGACGTCGCTGACCACGCCGACCACCTCGAGCAGCGCCGCTTCGGCATCGGCGCCCAGGCGCAGGCGGCGGCCGACCGGGTCGCTCCCCGGCCATGCCTGCCGCGCCAGCGTCTGGTTGACGACGACGACTCCGGGGGACGAGACGGTGTCGCGTTCGCCAAGGCCGCGGCCGGCGACGATGTGCATCCCGATGGTGTCGAAGTAGCTCGCCGAGGCCACCTGCCAGCCGGCGGAGGGCTCGTGGCCGGGAAGCGGCGCCGGGCGCCCCTCGACCGCATACGTGGTGGCGAACGAATCCCCGCCGATTGGCAGCGTCACGGCGGCCCCGGCGCCGGTCACGCCGGGCAGCGCCGAGAGGCGCTGCAGAAGCGACTGGTAGAAGGCCGTCCGCTGCAGTCCAGTGCTGCTGCTGCGCCCTCCGGGAGCGTTCACGGAAAACGTCAGCAGGTTGTGCGGATCGAGGCCGGCGTCGGTTGAAGCGAGCGCAGCAAAGCTTCGCAGCAGCAGCCCGGCCCCGACCAGCAGCACCAGCGCCAGCGCGAATTCGCCGGCCACCAGGATGCGGCGGATTCGCCGCGTCCGCCGGTCTCCCGAAGCGCGCAGGCCGCCGATCTTCAACTCCTCGTCGGGCGAGCGGCTCGAGACCTGCCACGCCGGCAGCGCACCGGAGACCAGGCCGGCGGCAAGCGCGACGAGCAGCGTCCACCCGAGCACGACCGGATCGACCGATGCGTCGGCGAGACGGAGCACGCCTCCCGGCGCCAGGGCCACCACCCACTTCCCCCCCTGCCAGGCGAGCCAGAGGCCGACGGCGCTGCCGGCCAGAGACAGCGCCGTCGCCTCGACCAGCAGCTGGCGCACGATCGTTCCCCGGGTGGCGCCGAGCGCCATCCGCACCGCGATCTCGCGGCGGCGGGACGTCCCCCGGCTGAGCAGCAGGCTGGCCACGTTGAGGCAGGCCATCGCCAGCACGAACGACACCGCCGCCAGAAGGACCACGAGGGGACGCATCACCGGACCGAGAAACTGCTCGCGCAGCGGGACCACGACGGCGCCGCGTCCTCCGTCGGTATCGGGATACTCCCGCGCCAGCCGCGCCGCGACGACATCCACTTCACTGGCGGCGCGCGGCGTGGGGATATCGTCCCTGACGCGCGCGATGACCCGAAGGATCCCAAGCCGACGGTTCGCGGACAGGTCTTCGGCGGGATTGTCGGCCGGCGTCCTCGGAAGATCCTGCGCCCCGCCCGGAATCCAGAGCTCCGGAAATGGGCCGCCGATCGAGCTGCCGGTGATCCCCGGCCAGGTGAACTCCCGCGGCATGACCGCCGCGACCCGGCGCGACGTCCCGTTGATCGTGATCTCCCGGCCGACGATTGAGCGATCGGCGCCGAAGCGGCGGACCCACAGCCCGTAGCTGAGCACGACCGCGCGCGGATCGGCCGAGCCGGCGTGGAACGGATCCCCGAGGAGGGGCGCAGCGCCGAGGATGTCGAAGAAGCCCGACGACACGCTCGAGGCGTCCAGCTGCTCGGGAACGCCCGAGCCCTGCAGCGTGACGCCGAACTGGCAGATTCCCGCCAGGGAGAGCGACGTCAGCCGGCTCCGGAAGTCGGCGAACCGCGCCGGGGACAACGGCTCTCTTCCGCCGCCGGGTACTGTTCCAGAGGAAGACCAGCCGATCCGGCTGCCGGTACGGCAGCGGCCGGACCAGTACGCCGTTGATGATCGTGAAGATGGCGGTATTCGCCCCGGTCCCGAGCGCCAGGGTGAGGATGGCTAGCGCCGTGAAGCCCGGCGTCCGCCCGAGCGAACGCACAGTGAAGCGAGCGTCCCGACGGAGCGCGTCCAGCATGAGCGATAAGACGCAGGCCGGGGCCAGACAGTTAGCCGTCGGACGAGGGAATCGGCAGCCACACCCGGAACGTCGCCCCCGCGCCCAGCCCGCCGCTCTCAGCCGTCACCGTGCCGCCGTGGAGCTCGACCAGGTAGCGGACGATGGCCAGGCCGAGGCCAAGTCCCGGCTGGGTCCGGGTGCTCGAGGCGTCCCCCTGCGTGAAACGATCGAAGACGTACGGGAGGATTGCCGGATCGATCCCGGCCCCGGTGTCGGCGACCGTGATGCGGATGGCATGCGCGTCCGCCGCCAGGCCGACGGCGACCGTTCCGCCGCTGCCGGTGAACTTCACCGCGTTCGAGACCAGGTTCCAGCACACCTGCTGGATGCGCTGCGCGTCGCCGTTGAAGGACGGCACCGCCGCCAGGTCGGCCTCGAGGCGGACCCCCTTGGCATCGGCGGCCGGCCGGAGCGTGTCGAGCGCCGCGATCGTCATCGCGCGCAGGTCGACCGGCTCGATCTGCAGCCGCAGCTTGCCGGTGATGACGCGGGAGACGTCGAGCAGGTCGTCGATGAGCCGGGCCTGCGCGGTGGCGTTGCGCTCGATGACGTCGAGGGCGTGCCGCGTCGCCGCGTCGAGCTCCCGGCCGCGCAGGATCTGCGTCCAGCCGAGGACCGCATTCAGCGGCGTGCGCAGCTCGTGCGACAGTGTGGCGAGAAACTCGTCCTTCACGCGGCTGGTCGCCTCGAGCGCGCGGTGCGCGGCGCGGGCCTCGCTCAGGAGACGCTCGCGCTCGGCCTCGGCGGCGAGCCGCGCCGTGTCGTCGCGGGCGATGAGGACGGCGCCGGCCGGGGTGCCGTCGGGATGGTTGAGAGGCGCCGCCGAGCCGACCAGCGTCCGTGCCGGGCCGTCGGGCGGCCGCACCACCCAGCGCGCGTCGCGCACGATCGCCCCCTTGGTCGCCCGGTAGAGCGCGGTTTCGTGATACGGCAGGGGCTCGCCGTCGAGGTCGAACAGTCGATAGGTCCGTGACCACTCGGCGTCGGGCGTCTGGCCCCCCTTGACGCCGTGCAACCGCTCGGCCTCCGGATTGAAGACTCGCAGCACGCCGTCGGCGTCGGCGACGACGATCGCTTCGCCGCTCTGCTGCACGACCAGGTGGAGAAGGTCGGAGGCGCGCCGGCGCTCCTGCTCCGCACGCACCTGCTCGGTGATGTCCTCGTGGACCAGCACGACTTCGCGGACGCTGCCGTCGCGGTTCTTCACCGGATACGCCACGGCGCGGACCCAGCGGCCCGGATCCTCGTTGGCGCTGCGATCCGGGAGCGTCACATCGGGGTCGTAGCGCATCGCCGGGATGCGCGCCGTCTCGCCGTCGAACGCTTTGCGGAGATGCGCGAGGATCCCGAGGCTGGCGAGCTGCGGATCCTCGAGAATGTTGTAATCGCCGATCTGATCGAGCGTGACCCCCCAGAGACGCTCCCAGGCGGCGTTGACCTGGAGGGTGCGCCCGGTCACCGACAGAATCTGCACGCTGAGCGGTGACTGCTCGACGAGCGCGCGGTAGCGCGCCTCGGAGAGCAGCAGCGCCTCCTCGGCGGCGAGAAGCTCGTCGGCGCGGTGTACTGCCTCCCGGGACGCCCGCGCCCGGTCGGTCACGTCCTGCAGGACCGCCATGCAGAACTCGGGGGTCCCCTGCGCGCTGCGCACGAGCGACACCAGAACATCCACCTCGCGCAGCTCGCCGGCCTTGGTCCGGTAGTGGCGCGTGGCCCTGTAAGTGTCGCGGGCTCCCGACACCAGCGCGGCAAAGCTGGCGTGCGCGGCCGATTCGTCGGCCGGGCTCAGGAAGGCCGCGAACGGCTGGCCGACCATCTCATGCGCGGCGTAGCCCGACGCCTCGAGCAGCGCCGCATTGGCCGCCAGGAAGCAGCCGCGCAGATCGAGGCTCGCGATGGCCACCGGGGCCGCCTCGAGCAGCGGGGGGAGGTCGAAGCGGGGCGTCACGGGCAGGCTTCCTGTGTGGAGAGTTCCATCGCGCGGTACAATGCTCCCATGAGACGACTCGTTCTGCTCGTCGCGCTGGTCGCGCTCGCCGCGGTGCTGCCGGGCTGCCGCAGCCGCCCGGCGGCCGCCGCGCCGGCCGCCGCCGTGCCGATGCCGCTCGCCTCGATGCCGAAGATCGACGGCGATGCGATCCTCAACCACATCAAGGTCCTCGCGTCCGACGAGTACGAAGGGCGCGCGCCGGGAACCAAGGGGGAAGACCTCACCGTCCGCTACCTCCAGGACCAGTTCAAGGCGCTCGGGCTGAAGCCCGGCAATCCGGACGGCACGTATATCACAGAAGGTGCCGCTCGTCGGCATCACGGCGCGGCAGGCCTCACCCTTTACGGTCACCGGCGCCGCCGGACGGCAGACGTTCAAGTGGGGCGACGACATCGTCGCGTGGACCAAGCACGTCGCCGATGGCGCCGCCATCGATCAGTCGGAGCTGGTCTTTGCCGGCTACGGCGTCGAGGCGCCGGAGTTCAACTGGGACGACTTCAAGGACGTCGACGTCAAGGGCAAGACGATCATCGTCCTCGTCAACGACCCCGCCGTGCCCGATCCCGCGGATCCCGCGCCAGCTCGATCCGAAGATCTTCGGCGGCAACGCGATGACCTACTACGGCCGCTGGACCTACAAGTTCGAAGAGGGCGCCCGGAAGGGCGCGGCGGGCAGTGCTGATCGTCCACGAGACCGGTCCGGCCGGCTATCCGTTCTCGGTCGTGCAAGGGCAACCTGGCCGAGAAGTTCGACCTCGTCACGCCCGACAAGAACATGGGTCGCGCGGCCATCGAAGGCTGGATCACGCTCGACGACGGCGCAGGAAGATCTTCTCGATGGCCGGCCAGGACTTCGACGCGCTCAAGCAGCAGGCGCTGACCCGCGACTTCAAGCCGGTGCCGCTCGGCCTCAAGGCGTCGCTCGGCGATCGCCAACACGCTGCGCACCATCGACTCGCAGAACGTCGTCGCCAAGCTCGAGGGCAGCGATCCCGCGCTCAAGGACGAGTACGTGTCTACTCGGCGCACTGGGACCACCTCGGCGTCGGCGATCCGGTCAAGGGAGACCAGATCTACAACGGCGCGCTCGACAACGCGTCGGGGGTCGCGACGGTCCTGGAGATCGCGCGCGGCTTCACGACGATCCAGCCGCAGCCGAAGCGGTCGATTCTCTTCCTGATGGTCACCGCCGAGGAGCAGGGGCTGCTCGGGTCGCAGTACTACGCGCTCAACCCGCTCTATCCGCTCGCGAAGACCGCCGCCAACATCAACCTCGACGGCGTCAACCAGTGGGGCCGCACCAGGGACCTCACGGTCGTCGGCCTCGGCGCCTCAGACGCTCGACGACTACCTGCGCAGGCCGCCGCCGCGGAGCAGGGCCGGACGCTCCGCGCCGATCCGGAGCCGGAAAAGGGCTTCTACTACCGGTCGGATCACTTCAACTTCGCCAAGCAGGGTGTGCCGGCGCTCGACCCCGACGGCGGCATCGAGTACATCGGCAAGACCGCCGGAGTACGGCAAGAAGAAGCGCGACGAATACACCGAGCACGACTACCACGCGCCGTCGGACCAGGTGAAACCGGACTGGGACCTGACCGGCGCGGTGGAGGATGCCGAGCTGTTCTTCGCCGTCGGCTACCGCGTCGCCAACGCCGACGCCTACCCGGAATGGTCGGCCGGCAACGAGTTCAAGGCCAAGCGGGACGCCTCGCTCAAGGCCGGAGCACACTGACGACCCGGCCGTCCGAATCGGACGGCCATTGAAAGGACGGAACATGCCATATCCCGAATACCTGATCGCCCCGATGCGCGGGGAAATGACCGCCATGGGCGCCAACGAGCTGAAGACCGTCGAGTCGGTCGACCAGACAGTCAAGGAGTCCAGCGGCACGCTCCTGCTCGTCGTCAATTCCGTCTGCGGCTGCGCCGCCGGCAAGGCGCGGCCCGGCCTCGCGGCCGCCCTGCGCAACCCGAATCGTCCCGACGTCGCTCGCGACGGTCTTCGCCGGAGCCGACATCGAGGCGACCGATCGCGCCCGCCAGCACTTCACCGGCTACGCGCCGTCCTCGCCATCGATCGGCCTGCTGCGCGACGGCAAGCTGGTCTACATGATGGAGCGGAGCCAGATCGAGAGCCGCAACGCCGAGGCGATCGCGGCGGAGCTGACGCAGGCGTTCGACCGGTTCTGCGCCCCCCAGCCGGCCTGACCGAGGTCCGGCCGTCCGGTCTAGCGTTCTTTGGGATCTTCCAGGTAGGTGTACCCATCCAGGCCGTCTTCGTAGAACTCGAGGAGACGGCCTGACTCTTCGTAGCTGATCTTGCCGCCGCGCACCGCCAGCTCGACATCCTGGCGCAGCTTCCGGACCAGCGTGTCGGCGTCGAACTCGACGTAGTCGAGCACTTCCTTGACCGTGTCCCCCTTGATCACCGCGTCGAGGACGACGCTGCCGCTGCTCGTCGAGGCTGACGTGGACGGCGTGGGTGTCGCCGAACAGGTTGTGGAGGTCGCCGAGGATCTCCTGGTAGGCGCCGACCAGGAAGACGCCGAGGTAGTAGGGCTCGCCGTTGACGGTGTGCAGCGGCAGCGTGCGCTTGACGTCGCGGCGGTCGATGAACTGGTCGATCTTGCCGTCCGAGTCGCAGGTGATGTCGCCGAGCACCGCGTGGTGCGTCGGCGGCGTGTTCAGCCGGTGGATCGGCATCACCGGGAACAGCTGCTTGATCGCCCAGCTGTCCGGGCACGACTGGAACAGCGAGAAGTTGCAGAAGTAGGTGTCGGCCATCGTGTCGTCGAGGCCCTGCAGATCCTCCGGCACGTCGTCCATCTGCGCGACCAGCTTGCGCAGCTTGACGAGGATCGCCCAGTAGAGGTTCTCGGCCTGGCAGCGCTGCTCGAGCGGCAGGTAGCC
This sequence comes from uncultured Acidobacteriota bacterium, assembly GCA_963750475.1. Lineage (GTDB taxonomy): Bacteria > Acidobacteriota > Vicinamibacteria > Vicinamibacterales > 2-12-FULL-66-21 > JALZOC01. The sequence continues at coordinate 836,512 of CAVVQQ010000002.1, read as the reverse complement.
GCCGCTGAACAGGTTCAGCGCCATGTCGAGCGCCTGCTGCGCGTCGTGGTAGCTCTCGAGCGCGTTGCGGGCGTTGACAGGTTCGTGGTAGGTCTCGAGCAGGTCGATGACCGGCTGCTCCGCTTCGTCCGGCGAGATCGTCTCGGGGATCTTCTCCTCGCCGAACGCCGAGACGCCGAGCACGTTGAAGACCAGCACGCTGTGGTACGCGACGATGGCGCGGCCGCTCTCCGAGATGATCGTCGGGTGCGTCACGCTCCGCGTCGTCGCACACCGTCTGGATGTGGTAGACGACGTCGTTGGCGTACTCCTCGAGCGTGTAGTTGACGCTCGACTCGAAGTTGGTCTGCGAGCCGTCGTAGTCGACGCCGAGGCCGCCGCCGACGTCGAGGTACTCCAGCCCGGCGCCGGCCTTGACGAGCTCGGCGTAGATGCGCGCCGCCTCGTTGAGCGCCCCCTTGACGATGCGGATGTTCGGGATCTGGCTGCCGAGGTGGAAGTGCAGCAGCTTGAAGCAGTCCTCCATGCCGCGCGCCTTCAGCTCCTCGAGGCCGCGCAGGACTTCCGCCACCGTCAGGCCGAACTTCGAGCGGTAGCCGCCCGAGCCCTGCCAGCGGCCGCCGCCGCGCGCCGCGAGCTTGACCCGCATGCCGATCTGCGGCCGCACGCCCGACCTTCTCGGCGTACTTCGAGGATCAGCCCGAGCTCGGTGTATTTCTCGACGACCGGGATGACGTTGCGCCCGATCTTCTGGGCCAGCATCGCCATCTCGATGAACTCGGCGTCCTTGAAGCCGTTGCAGATGATCGGCGTGTCGTTGTCGGCCTGCGCCGCGACCGCCAGCAGCTCCGGCTTGGAGCCGGCCTCGAGGCCGAAGCCGTACTCGCGGCCGAAGTCGAGCACCTCCTCGACGACCTGCCGCTGCTGGTTGACCTTGATCGGGTAGACGCAGATGTACTTGCCCTTGTACTGGTGCTGCGTGATCGCGGTCTTGAAGGCGTTGTGGATGTCGCCGACGCGGTGCCGGAGGATGTCGCGGAAGCGGATGAGCACCGGCAGGCTGATGCCGCGCAGCAGCAGGTGATCGGTCAGCTGCTTGAGGTCGATCGACCGCGCCGGGTCCTTCGTCGGATGCACGAGCACGTGCCCGGTCGGGGAGATCGAAAAGTAGCCCTTCCCCCAGCGCTCGACCTCGTAGAGGTCGGTGGCGTCGGCGACGGTGAACGCGTCGCCAGTCTTCAAGTTGCGGTGCCCGCGGGTCGTCGCATGTGCTCACGCGATCATGATACAGCACGCTTTTCCGAAAGCGAGCAGCTCCCGCGGCGGCGGAAATTTTGCCGGCGGGACGAGCCGCGCCGCCGGACCGCCACGGCAATCGTGTTCGGGACGAGCGGCGCCTGCCCTGGGACGAGCGCCGCCCACGCCGGGACCAGCGGTCCGCACGGCGACGCGACCGCTTTCGCACCTCCGGGCGAATATCGCCGCTAGGCGAGCCGAAATGCCCGCCGGATCTTACGTCTAACGTGGCGCGCAGCGCGCCGTCCGGAGGCGGCCGCGCCGCCGGGAGTCGCCCATGAAACCGCCCGCAGCATCGGCTGCTCGACCTGAACGGCGCCGGCACCGATCTGCCGCTGCGGACGCAGCCGCGCTATGGGCTGCGCTGGACGACGGTATTTGCCGCGTCGCGACCGGGCTGACCCTGGTGTCCTCGGCGCTGGCGCTGGCAGTTCACGCGGGCGCTCGGCCAAGCCGGTCGAGCGACTGGCGGCACGCTCGTCGTCCTCAACGCCAGCTACTGGTACGTCTGGGCGCTCTTCACCCCGGCCATCGTCTGGCTGTCGCAGCATTTCCGGTTCGAGCGGCCGCGGACTGCTGGCGCGCCGTCCTGGTCCACGCCCCGGCGGTCGTCTGCTTTTCGCTTCGGCCACATCGCCGCGATGAGCCGCGGTGCAGCTGTGGCTGGCGGTGCCCACGGCGGCACCGTTCTCCTGGTGGACGACGTCCAGCGCTCGACGCTCGCAGAACTTCGACTGGGAAATGATCACCTACTGGGCGATCGCCGGGCTCAGCCACGCCGTGCTCTACTACCGCGAGTCCCGCGACCGCGCGCTGCGCACCTCGCAGCTCGAGACCCGGCTCGTCGAGGCGCAGCTGGCCGCGCTCCAGCAGCAGCTGCAGCCGCACTTCCTGTTCAACACGCTCCACGCGATCTCGAGCGCTGATGCATCAGCGATGTCGAAGCCGCCGACCGCACGCTGATGCGCCTCAGCGACCTGCTGCGCATGACCCTCGACCACGTCGGCCAGCCCGATGTCACCCTTCAGGCCGAGCTTGATTTCGTCTCGAAGTACCTCGACATCGAGCAGACCCGCTTCGCCGACCGCCTCAACGTCCGGTTCGACGTCCAGCCCGGAGACCCTCGACACGCTCGTGCCGACGCTCCTCCTCCAGCCGCTGGTCGAGAACGCCGATCAAGCACGGGGTGGCCAGGAAGGCCGGACCCGGCCATATCGCGATCACCGCCCGGCGCGACGGCGAACAAGCTCTGGATCGAGGTCCGCGACGACGGCGTCGGGCTGTCCGAGAGCGCGTTGTCGGCGCTGCAGAAAGGGATTGGCGTCTCGACCACGCGCGCCCGGCTGCTGCACCAGTTCGGCGCCGACTTCCGCTTCGAGTTCCACCGCCAGAGCCCGGGGCTCGCGGTGGTCGTCGCGTTGCCGTGGCGGGAGGAACGGCCACGACCAGGCGGCGGCCGGACGCCCGCCGGACGTCGCCGCCCCGGTCAGGGGCGGGTCAACGGCCCTGATCGCCACCTCCACCTCACTGGAACCATGACGGGATACTGACCATGAAGAAAATCAGGACGCTGGTCGTGGACGACGAACCGCTGGCGCGCGAGCGGCTGACCACCCTGCTCTTCGACGGAACCCGACATCGAGATCGTCGGCGCAGTGCCGCGACGGTGAAGAAGCGGTGATGGCGATCGCAGAGCTCGACCCCGGACCTGTCTTCCTCGACGTCCAGATGCCGCAGATGAACGGGTTCGAGGTGATCGACGCGGTCGGCAGCGAGCGGATGCCGCTCGTCATCTTCGTGACCGCGTACGATCAGCACGCGCTCAAGGCGTTCCAGGTCCGCGCGCTCGACTACCTGCTCAAGCCGTTCGATCGCGAGCGCTTCAGCGAGGCGCTGCAGCGCGCCCGCAAGCAGATCGAGCGCGACGAGACCGGCGACCTCGGCCGGCGCCTGCTGGCGCTGGTCAAGGACCTGCGCCGCGACCAGCCGCGCACCGAGCGCCTGGTCGTCAAGTCGGCGGGACGGCTGTTCTTCCTGCGGCCGGACGAAATCGACTGGATCGAGGCGGCCGGCAACTACGTGCGGCTGCACGTCGGCACCGACCTCTCACCTGCTGCGCGAGACGATGAACGCCATCGAAGGACGGCTCGATCCCGAGAAATTCTTCCGCATCCACCGCTCCCGCATCGTCAACATGGAGCGGATCCAGGAGATGCAGCCGTGGCTGAACGGCGAGTATGCCGTGGTCCTGCGGACCGGCACCCGCCTGACGCTTGAGCCGGGGCTATCGGGAGAAGCTGCAGGAGCGCCTGCGCGCCTGAGCGCACACGCGAGCGCTGCGGCCGAGCCCGCGCAATTCCGTGATCAGTGGTCCGAAAAGTAACGCCGGGGCTTTCCTCCGGCGGCGGATTCCAAAGATTCGACCCGTTTCCGGGCGGCACTCCCTTTGCGACTGGTACGCCGTGGCCCGCTGCTGTCGGGCCATCCCACAGGTGTCCACAATGAATGTGTGCGCGGCCAGGCGGGGATCGATTTCCTTTGGTTCGGCATGGCCTGGCGCGGCCGGACGCCGCGGGACCAGAGTGCTGGTCGTTACCCCGGACGGCGACTTCCGCGCCGCGGCGCGGCGGGTGCTGGAGGAGGCCGGCTACGACGTGGCGGACGCCGCCCACTCGGGGCATGCGCTGCTCGCCTGCATGATGGCGGGCCAGGTCGACGTCGCGATCGTCGAGGCGGCGCTGGAGGACATGCGGGGGACGGCGCTCGTCGAGCGGCTGCGCCGCCGGCAGCCACGGCTGCGCGCGGTTTATATCGGCCCGGCCGGAGCGGCACCGCGAGCGGATCTGCTGGCGCGTCCGGTCAGGCGCGAGGTCCTGCTCGACAGGCTCGAGGCCCTCACTTCTGCGCCGGCATACTGAACAGCGAGTCCGCCACCGGCACGTTGAACTCCACTTTGTCGATGGTCGTCGCGGCGCTGACGGTGCCGTTGACGCGCTGGCGGATTGAAAACGGCACCATCCGCCCGTCCACCTCGCGATAGTCTCCGAGCTCGGTCGCAATCGTCGTCGGCGCGCCGCCCGAATTCACCGTGACCGACACGACCCGCTCGAGCCCGGTGGCGGCGTCGAGGTAGTAGTCCTGGGGCGGACCGCCCTTCTTGGTCACCTTCAGGTGAAACACGTCCGCGCCGTCGCGCTTCTCGCGTCCGACGAGCGTGATGGCGGTCCCCTTCTCCTTGTAATCGACGAAGACGCTGTCGAACTCGGCGTCCTGCCGGGCGTAGGCGGCCTGCGGACCGGGAGCTTCCTGGGGAGCTCCCTGGCCTCTCGCCATCCACAGGGTCGTGCCGTCGAATGCGCTGACGGCGGTTTCGCCGTTGACGACCTGCTCGCGGCGCATGAGGTTGGGCCGCTTCGCGACCATCGTGATCGCGGCGCTCCTGGCGTCAGCGCCGGGCTCTTCCTTCGCAGAGACCCGGCCGGTCATCCGCACGGTCGTGGTTGCCCGGATCTTCTCGATGCCCCCTTTGGCCTTGAGGTTGAGCGCGATGATCTCGTCCAGCGTCTGGGCCGCGGCGGGGCGGGGAACGAGGCAGCCGAGTGCCGCGAGCGCGGCAACAGCAGGAATCGTGGAGCGCATCGGAATTCTCCTTCAGGACAGGCCGGCTCGTCGATTGTGACATAACGCCCGGCCCGGCCCGCTGAACCTCCGTACATAGGAACGCATGGGGCGGCGCGGCGCCACTCCCATGCGTCAGACTTCGCCCGAAACCGGCCTTAGACCCGCCGCCGGACCATCATGCGGTAGATGGCCAGCAGAATGATGGCGCCGACGATCGACATGAGGTAGCCGGCGCCCGCACTGTCACCGGGGTGGCCGCCCGTGAGGGCGCGTCCGATGAATCCGCCAATGAGCGATCCGGCAATGCCCAGCAGGATCGTCACGATGAAACCGCCCGGATCCTTGCCGGGCATCAGGAGCTTGGCGATGATTCCCACCACCAGGCCGAACACAATCCACGAAAGAATAGCCATGGGTCCCCCTCCGTTCTGCAGGGAGACTATGCAAGCAGACGACCAGCGCGCTACGGCAGAGGTAGGGATTGGGGCCCGACCGCCAGGACGCACCCGACGGAAAGCGACTCGTCAGGCGTGGGCGCGGCTGTCCTGCACGGCGAAGAGATCCGGGAGGCGCTGGCGGAGGAACGCCACCGCGTGGCTGCCCGGCGACGCGCCGCTGAAGACGGTCGACAGCGAGAAGTAGACGAGCGCCGCGACGCCCGCCGCGGCCCAGAAGCTGGCGCCGGCAAACGCCGACGCCGATCCGGCCAGCGTCAGCGTGCAGGCGGCATCGATCGACGCCGAGACGGCGCGGGGGGCGAGGCGGATCCGGCGCGCGCGCGCCTCCGCCTTTCGCTCGCGCCCGGCGGCCCGTCGTTCCCCCTCGGGCGGCAGTTGCGTGGCCTCGTCGAGGCCGGCCGGGTTGTGACCAATGAGCTCGGCCTGCGCCTTCATGATGCGCGCCGTCCGGCGATCGCCGACCGCCGGGAAGAGGCGGCAGAACTCGTCGACCACTTCGTCCTCGTCCAGACCGATGGCCTTCGCGTAGTCGCGCACGAAGGCGCGGGCGAAGATGCCGGAGGGCCAGCGCGAGAAGTCGTTGGTCTCGAGACCGATCCACAGGTCCGGACCGACCTTCGTGAGAGTGGACAGCGCGCTCAGCGAAAGACCGCGGCGCTCGCGCTCGCTGCGTAACCTGGGACCGAAGGTGGCATGTTCCGACATGGCGGGTGGCAAGGTCGGAGCAAATGTTGCGCCGCACGGCAGAGCTCGAAAATGCGCCTGATTCCGCGATTCTCGTCGCTGGACTCGATCAGTTTCGTAACCGTCGGCCGAATTCTGAATTCGACTTCACGAGCGCGCCGCGAAGCGCGGCGGCTTTGCGTTTGGCGGCGGTGCTTGACATGATCGCGCGATGGACGCGTTCTGCCTGACCCTGCATGCCGGCTATCGCTGCCGCCACTCGGGCGACTGCTGCCGCACGTGGACGGTCCCGGCCGAACCCCACGTTCTGACCATCGTCGAAGCCCGCGCCATCCGCCCCACGTCGATCGGCGCGGCGCGCTTCGTCCGTCGCCGCCGCCCCGCCGGCGCGGCGGAATGGGACGTGGCGCGGGACAGCGGCGGCCGGTGCGTCTTCTTCGACGAGGATCGCGGACGTCTGTGCCGGATTCATGAGGCGGCTGGACCGTCGGCGCTGCCTTCGGCGTGCCGGCATTTCCCCCGCGTGGTTCTGCAGGATGACCGCGGCACGTTCGTTTCCCTCTCGCACTTCTGCCCGACCGCGGCGGAGATGCTGCTCGACGCGGCGCCGCCGGCGATTGTCCGCGCGCCGGCATCGCTCGGCCCGGAGGATCCCGTGGAGGGAATGGCCGCGATCGGCGCACTGCCGCCGCTCGTTCGTCCCGGCCTGCTGAGCGATCTGGAAGGCTACGCCGCATGGGAGCGCGCCGGCATCGCCACGTTTGCCCGGCCGGACCTGACGTGGACGGAGGCGCTCGATCACATTGCCGCGGCGACGGAGCGGGTGCGGCAGTGGCGGCCGGCCGAGGGGCCCCTCGCCGAGCATGTGGATCGGGCCTTCGCTGTCGATCCGGCGCCGCCGGCGGCGTCTGATGGCGGCTACGCCCGCGCCATGGGCACGCTCCGCGCGATCGTTGCCGATGGGGCCCGGGAGGCGCTGGCGCCAATCGACGGGTTCGAGGAGCACTGGCGGCGGCGCTGCGCTCCCGTCTTCGCCGCCTTCGACCGGCCGATGAAGCACTTCCTGGCGGCGCGGCTTTTCGCCGCCTGGGTCGCCTATCAGGGCCGCGGGCTGCGCTCGGTCGTGGAATGGCTGCGCACCGCCGCGGCGCTCGTCCGCCACCATGCCGTGCGGCAGGCGGTCGAAGCCGGCACGCCCGGTACGCCGCGTGATTGGCTGCAGGCGGTGCGCCTCGCCGATCTGCTGCTGCTCCATTCCCTCGACACCCGGGCGTTTGCCCGTCAGGTGGCGGCACTCGAAGGGCCCGATCCGCGATGAACACGACAGCACTCGAGCGGTTCCTGCGCTACGTCACGGTCGACACGCGCTCGGATGATCGATCGACCTCGACGCCGAGCACGCCGGGCCAACTGGTACTGCTGCAGCAGCTCGCCGGCGAACTGGAGACGCTCGGCCTGACGGACGTGTCGATCGACGCGTTCGGCTACGTGATGGCGACGATCCCGGCGACGTCCAGCCGGACCGGCATTCCGACGATCGGGTTCATCGCCCACGTCGACACCTCGCCGGAGCTGCCGGGACACGGCGTCCGCCCGATCGTCCATCGCGCCTACGACGGCCGCGATCTGGTGCTCCCCGATCTCCCGGACCTGGTGCTGCGGGCGGCAGACGACCCGGCCCTGCGCGCGCAGCTCGGCCACGATATCGTGACCGCCTCGGGCCTGACGCTGCTCGGGGCGGACGACAAGGCGGGCGTAGCGGTGATTGTCGCGGCCGCGGAATACCTGATGGTGCACCCGGAGATCCCGCACGGTGACGTCCGCGTCGCGTTCACGCCGGACGAGGAGATCGGGCGCGGCGCCGACCTCTTCGACGTCGGCCGGTTCCGGGCGATCTGCGCCTACACCCTCGACGGCGGCGGCGTCGGCGAGCTGGAATGCGAGAGCTTCTCCGCCGACGCGGTGACGGTCACGTTCGGCGGCTTCAACACCCATCCGGGCTACGCCAAAGGGCGGATGATCAATGCGATCCGGGTCGCGGCCGACTTCGTCCAGCGGCTGCCGCGGGAGACCATGTCGCCGGAGACGACCGAGGGGTTCGAGGGCTACCTCCATCCCTATCAGATGCAGGCCGGGGTCGATCGCACGTCCGTGAAAGTGCTCGTCCGCGACTTCGACACCGCGGCGCTGGCCGGTAAGGAGGCGCTCGTCGAGGCGGCCGCCCACGCCGCGGCCGCCGCCTTCCCCGGATCATCGGTCGAGATCACGGTCGAGCCGTCCTACCGCAACATGCGGGAGGTCCTCGAGCAGCACCCGCAGGTCCTCGACTACGCCCGCGACGCGATCCGGCGGGCCGGGCTCGAGCCGGTGGAGCGCCCGATCCGCGGCGGGACGGATGGCTCGCGGCTCTCGTTCATGGGGCTGCCCACGCCCAACCTGTTTGCCGGCGAGCACAACTTTCACTCGCGGCTCGAATGGGTCTCCGCCCAGGACATGGACCGCGCCGTCGAGGTCGTCGTCCGCCTCTGCGAGCGCTGGAGCGAGTGAGGGCGCCTATTCGATATCGAACTCGGCGATGACCGGGGCGTGATCGCTGGTCCCGAACTCGCGCTGCACCACCGACGAGCGGACGCGGTCGAAGACCGACTGGCTGGCGAGGACGTAATCGAGGCGCCAGCCGATGTTGCGCTGCCGCATGTTCCGCCACGGCGCCCACCAGGTGAACAGCTGGTCGTTGTCCGGTTCCAGAGCACGGCCGACGTCGACCAGGCCGTCGGGCGATCATCCGCTCGAGCTGCGCGCGCTCTTCGGGAAGCTGGCCGATCGACGCCGGCTTGCGCTCCTTCGGGTGCACGTCCATCTCGGTACGGGCGATGTTCAGATCGCCGCAAATCACCAGCGGCCGCCCATCGGCCCTGAGTGCGGCGGCGAACTCCTCGAGGGCATCCAGGAACCTGACCTTGGCCTGGAAGTCCTTGCCGCCGTTCGGGACGTAGACCGAGACCACCGACACGGCGGGCAGATGGACCAGCACGATCCGGTGCTCGAAGTCGAAGGCCGGGTGCGACGAACTCCGGGCGGTCGGGCGAGACGCGCCGGCTGACGTGCAGGCCGACGCCCGAATAGCCTTTTCCGCCGTGCCAGTAGCACCAGTACCCTTCCATCTCGCAGAGCCAGGACGGCAGCTGATCGGGCGAGGCCTTGATCTCCTGGAGGCAGACGACATCAGGCGCCTCGCGGTCGAGAAACTCCTGCAGCTGCGCCTGCCGCGCCCGGATTCCGTTGACGTTCCACGTCGCAATCTTCATACGGCCCCTCGGATTTTATGGGAGGGGCCGGCGCGGTGGAAGAGCGGCGTGCCGTCGAGCTGGCATGCACGGCCGCGGCGGGCGGCGGCATCGCTCTTGCCACGCCCGGAGCCGGAGGTGGCGGTGCGCACGCTATGACGCCGGAGAAGTTACTGCTCTATGCCGCGATCACCGCGGCCGGGACCGTGCTGGTCGCGGCCGTCCTGCGCCTGATCTGGTTCGCCCGCGGGGTCTACCGCATCCGCCGCGCCGGCCCGCGCCGGCTCCGCGCGTCCGACCACGTGCTGTGGCGCGACCCCGGCCAGGTCGCGGGGCGTGACATGCGTGGCGGCCCGGGCGGCGCCGACGGCGCGCCGGTACCGCCGTTTCGCTTCGTGGAAGAGCATACGAGCGGCTCGCAGCCCTGCGTGTCGGTCACCGACGAGCGTGGCCGGCTGTGGCGCGTGAAATGGGGCGACGAGGTCCGATCCGAGAACGTCGCCGTCAGGCTCGCCTGGGCCTGCGGGTATTTCGCCGAGACGACCTACTTCGTGCCGCACGGGACGATCGAAGGAGCCGGCGCCCTCGAGCGCGCCCGGGCGTGCATCGACGAGCACTGCGGATTCGTCGAGGCGCGGTTCGAGCTCGAGGACCGGACGGTCCGCAAGATGTTCGAAGAGCACAGCTGGGCGTGGGACGACAACCCGTTCGTCGGCAGCCACGAGCTCCATGGCCTCAAGATTCTCGTCATGCTGCTGTCGAACTGGGACACGAAGGACCGCCGCGACGTGGCGCGCGGCTCGAACACCGCCATCTTCGAGCATCGCGTCTCCCGATGGCGCCACGAAGCACGCTACCTGATCACCGACTGGGGCGGCTCGATGGGACGCTGGGGGAGCAATATCGTGACCCGCGGGCGGTGGGATCCGGCCGGCTTTGCGGCGCAGACACCGCAGTTCGTGACCGCCAGCGACAACGACCTCGTCTCGTTCGGCTACACCGGGCAGCGGACGGCCGATGTCTCGACCGGCATTCGCACGGCCGATGTCGCGTGGCTGGTCCGCTACCTGGGGCAGATCACGGATCGTCAGCTGCGGGAGATGCTGGAGGCGAGCGGCGCCGACCACGACGAGACCGACGCGTTCGCCCACGCCTTGAGAGAGCGCATCACACAGCTGCATGCCGCCGGCGCATCGGCGGAGGCTACCCGCGCTGCTCGATTCGCCCCCACGCATCCTTGAGCGTGACGGTCCGGTTGAAGACGAGCCGGCGGCAGTGGAATCCGGATCCACGCGAAATAGCCCAGCCGCTCGAACTGGTAGCGGCTGCCGGGCAGCGCCCCCGCGAGGCTCGGCTCGACCTTGGCGCCCGGCAGAACCTCGAGCGAGGCCGGGTTCAGGTCGGCGACGATAATCCTCCGCCGCCCCTGGCGATCTCGCTCCTGAACAGCCGGTCGTAGAGCCGGACCTCGACGTCGAGGGCGTGCGCGGCCGACACCCAGTGCAGCGTCGCCTTCACCTTCCGGCCGTCCGGCGCATCGCCGCCGCGCGTGGCCGGATCGTAGCGTGCAGCGCAGCTCGACGACCTCGCCGCGCTGCGTCCTTGACCACGCCGGTGCAGGTGACGAAGTAGGCGCAGCGCAGCCGCACTTCCCGGCCGGGCGCCAGCCGGAAGAACTTCTTCGGCGGATCCTCGCGGAAGTCGTCGCGTTCGATGTACAGCTCGCGCGAGAACGGCACGCGGCGCGTGCCCGGCGGCGGGATCTTCCGGGTTGTTCGCGACCTCGAACTCCTCGGCCTGCGCCTCCGGGTAGTTGTCGATGACCACCTCGCAGCGGGTTGAGCACCGCCATCACGCGCGGCGCGCTGCCGGTTCAGATCCTCGCGGACGGCGTGCTCGAGCAGCGCCGACGTCGACGACGTTCTCGCGCTTCGCCACGCCGATGCGGTCGCAGAAGTCGCGGATCGCCTCCGGCGTGTAGCCGCGCCGGCGCATGCCGACGATCGTCGGCATGCGCGGATCGTCCCAGCCGGCGACATGCCGCTTCCTGCACCAGCTGCGAGCAGCTTGCGCTTGCTCATGACGGTGTAGGTCAGGTTCAGGCGGGCGAACTCGATCTGCTGCGGCTCGCGCCGGCACCGGCAGGTTGCGCGATCAGCCAGTCGTAGAGCGGCCGGTGATCCTCGAACTCGAGCGTGCAGAGCGAGTGCGTGATGCGCTCGAGCGCGTCCGACAGCGGGTGCGCGTAGTCGTACATCGGGTAGATGCACCACGCGTCGCCGGTGCGGTGATGATGCGCGCGGCGGATCCGGTACAGCACCGGGTCGCGCATGTTGATGTTCGGCGACGCCATGTCGATCTTGGCGCGCAGCACGTGCGCGCCGTCCGGGAACTCGCCGGCCCGCATGCGCGCGAACAGGTCGAGGTTCTCCGCCACGGGCGCGACGCGATACGGGCTGTCCGTGCCGGGCTCGGTCAGCGTGCCGCGATGCTCGCGCGATCTCTCGGCGCGTCAGGCTGTCGACGTAGGCCTTGCCCTGCTCGAATCAGCTGGACGCGCGCAGCGCGTAGAGCTGCTCGAAGTAGTCCGAGGCGTAGAACAGCTCGCTCGCCCCAGTCGAAGCCCGAGCCAGCGGCACGTCCTCCTTGATCGAGTCGACGTACTCGACGTCTTCCTTGGCCGGGTTGGTGTCGTCGAAGCGGAGGTTGCACGTGCCGCCGAACTCCGCCGCGACGCCGAAGTTCAGGCAGATCGACTTGGCGTGGCCGATGTGCAGGTAGCCGTTCGGCTCGGGCGGAAAGCGCGTCGCGACCCGGCCGCCGTTCAACCCGGCGGCGACGTCCTCCGACACCAGCGCTCGTATGAAATCGGTGGCCGAACCGGCGTCCCGCTCCACGTCCGGCGTCACGTCAGGGAGGTTCGTATCCATGGGCTCCAAACGATCATTATAGCGGTTCCCCGCGCGTCATTCGGGCCGCGCCCGCCGGCGGGAACCCGGCCGCGGCCGGGCCGCGCGGTAAGATACGGTGTCGCGTCATGCCCTTTCACTACACCCGGCGGGTCCAGTTCTCCGACACCGACATGGTCGGCATCGTCCATTTCAGCATGTACTTCCGCTACATCGAGGAGGCCGAGCATGCCTTGTGGCGGGCCGCCGGGGTGCCGGTGATCCAGGGCACGGACGAGGCCGGCTGGCCGCGCGTCGCCGTGACGTTCGACTTCAGGAGCCCGCTGCGGTTCGACGACGAGGTCGAGATTGCGGTGGAGATTGCCGCCGTCACCCGCCGCACGATCCGTTACGCCTTCACCCTGACCAGGCAGGGCACGCCGATTGGCGCCGGCACCCTGACCGCGGTCAGGGCGCGCAAGGACAACGGCCGGCTGCAGGCGCTCGAGGTGCCGGCCGACATCGTCCGCCGGCTGCGGATGGTGACCGGAGAGCCGGCGCCTGGCCCCGACCGGCCAGCGGACAGCTGAGAGCTGGAAGCCGGGAGCTGGAAGCTGGAAGCTGGTAGCTCCTGCCGCTTTACCGTGCCGCCGCGGCTGAGTGCAGCGTCCGGCCGAACTCTTCGTACTGATCGACCGCGACGTAATCGACCCCGGCCCTGATCGCCGCGACCCACCGCTCGCGCACCGCCTCGAGCGAGCCGAAGTTGTACGACTGGGACCACCCACCCGAGGTATCGGCCGGGTCCAGCCCGTCCAGCGTGTAGAACCGGATCCACAGTCCGGCGTCATGCGCCGCCTTGACCGCCGCGGCCAGCCGCGCGGCGTCGTCCGGCGTCCACGCCCCCGCCTTCGGCTGCCCCTCCGGCTCGACGACCGACCACGGGTTGTTGGACCAGCGGCGATAGTTCGTCTTCACGGGCGCCGCCCCCGGCGTCCGATGCACGGCGCCGAAGACCCGCAGCGTGCCGCCGACCGGAACGCGATCGTAGAAGTCGCGCTCCTGCTCGTCCTGCTCGCCGGTGAGCACGAGCAGCGGGCCCGGGGTCAGCGGCGGCACATCCGCCGCCGACGCGGTGCGCGGCGCGGTGCTCAGCCACGACTCGTATTCGCCGAGCAGCGCCCAGACGGCCGCATGATGCTCCGCCTCGTCGCTCTTGAAGTCGAGATTGAGCGTGACGACCGGCCATTCCTCCCGCCGGTTCTCGCGCAGCGCGCGCTCGATGATCGGCCGGATCCGCTCGAAGAAATACGCCTTCATCGTCGGCTCGGTGCCCGTGTACGGGGCGCCGTGCGTGACCAGCGAGCGGCCCGCGCCGGTCTTCGGATCGACGAACCAGAACAGGTCCTGCTCGATCGCGAGCGGCGTGCCGGCGCCGAGCGCCCGGTCGATGCGATCCGGCCAGCGGCCGTCGTAGGGGTAGCAGTTGTGGGCATCGAGCAGCACCCGGCTGCCCGGGGTGAAGCCCGGTGAGCCGGCGGCGCCCTGCAGGCCGGCCACCGCCGCGGCCGCGGCGACAATGACGATGAGGCAGACGCGTCGGAGCATGGACCTGAATCTCCTGAATCGACCGAACGACGGCTCAGGCGGGAACCGAGTCGTGGACGATCACCTTTCCCCAGAATTTCGCGCAGGTCTCGACAAACGCCAGATGCGTCAGATGGACCTGATACCGATCGTGGGCGTCCTTGTCCGCAAACAGCAGGACGAGCGCATAGGTGTAGGTGTTCTCGACGACGTCGCGATGGGTGTCGGCGGGGACGCCGACGAAGCCCTGTTGAACGGTCTCTATCCCCGGCAGGGACTTGAGCCCCCTCAGCCAGGCTTCGCGGTCGGCGGCGGTGAGGTCGGGGCGGCCCCAGAAGTACACGGCGTGAACGAACATGAACGGTCCCTCGCTTGTGGAAGCGTCATCGTAGCGTACAGGCCAGCCGCCAGCCGCCAGCCGCCAGCCGCCCGCTTCCCGCTTCCCGCTTCCCAGGTTCCGACTTCCGAGTGCTGAGCGCTGAGCGCTCGAAAGCTTGGTGCTACCAGGAGGGGGCGCTGCAGCCGCGCAGCAGCAGCGTCAGCAGCAGGGTGCCGGCAATCGAGACGGCGAGCGAACCGAGGCATCCGAGGCGCGTCGAGAAGAATCCGAACATCGAAAGGGCTACTCCTGGAGTCTGGGGGCGAGCTGGGCGCCGCAGGATTTGCGGACGATCAGCGGGGTATGGAGGAGGATGTCGCGCGGCGGCAGGGACGGACGCGCGATGCGCTCGAGCATCGCCGCCATCGCCGCCATCCCGATCTCGCGGCACGGCTGCCGCAGCGTCGTCAGCGGCACCGGCAGCAGGCTGGCGTAGCGAAGGTCGTCGATGCCGACGATACGGACGGCGTCGGGGACGGGGTAGCCGAGATCGAGCAGCGCGTGCATGACCAGGCCGGCGGTGCGGTCGTTCGCGCAGACGATCCCGTCCGGGTGCTGGTCGCGCATCAGCGCGTCGACGGCAGCGGCGGCGTCGGCGTCGGCGGCGATCGCGACCGCGAGGGCGGGATCGACCGCGGCGCCGTGCTGGTGGAGGGCCTCGCGATAGCCGGCGCGTCTGGCATCGACGGTGGCGGCGGCGTTGGCCAGGGTGACGAACGCGATCCGCCGGACACCGTGGCGGAGGAGATGATCCGTGATCTGGTAGCCGGCGCGGCGATTATCGATCCCGACGAGATCGTGCTCGTCGCGGCAGCCGTACGGGGCAACCGGGCGATCGACCAGCACGACCGGAATGCCGGCGGCGCGAAGGGCCGCCGTGATGCGGGCATTGACGGCGTCCTTGTGCGGCGTGAGTTCGAGCGGCGCGAAGAACACACCCGACACGCCGCGCTCGACGTACCTGACGGCAGCGCTCCCACGCAGCCTGTTCTTTTTCCTCGGGGGCCAGGTCGGGATGGCCGCCGCCGGAGAGAAAGGCATGATCGCTGGCCGCCGGCGCCGCGGTGAGGCTGCGGGCAATAGGTTCGAGGATTTCCGTCTCCCCGAGATCGGGCAGGAGCAGCCCGAAGGTGAGTCCGTTCAGCGGCTGCGGACTGCAGCGGCGGACGTAGGTGCCCGAACCGACGCGCCGCTCGATCAGCCCCTCCTGCTGCAGGTCGCGCAGCGCCCGGCCGACGGTGATGCGGGAGGCGCCGAACACCTTCACCAGGTCCGACTCGCTCGGCAGCCGATGGCCGACCGACAGGCTGCCCCCGGAGATCTCGTCGCGGAGTGAGTTGTAGACCTGCTTGTACTTGGGGAGGTGGCCAGCTGCTACATCTGCCATGAGCAAAATGTTATAACAATTAGCTTGCCGCCGCTACAGATTTGTCGAGAGTCAGAACAGAACAACTCATTTTTGTTCTATTTAAGGTGATCGCGCGCCTGAAGACCGGCAAAGCTACCGGTTTGACTAACTCGTAAAGCTGTTATATCATTTGGCGCATGGGTACCACGCACAGCCTCGAGTCGCCCCGGCGTTTTCTCGTCGCCTCGGACTTCGACCAGACGCTCAGCTTCAACGACTCGGGCATTGTCCTGAGCGAAATCCTGGGGGTTCCCGCGTTCGAGGAGAAAGTCAACGGCCTGCGCCGCAGCAACCTCGTGCACCAGGGGGGTGAGCTCGCCTATTTGATTCGCCACGATCCCGAATTCCGCGGCGTCCGCCGGGAGCACCTGATCGAGGCGGGGAAGCGCGTCCGGCTCAAGAACCATATCCCGGAGCTCGTCGATTTCCTGGCCAACGGCATCGAGGGACACCGCTTCTTCTTCCACGTGATCTCCGCGGCGCCGCGCGAAGTGATTGAATCCGCTCTCGAAGGCATCGTCCCCGCCAACCGCATTTTCGGTACCGAGCTCGAGTATGACGAGGGCTCGGGGGAGATCACCAACGTCCGGCAGGTGCCCGCCGGCTACGGCAAGGTCGAGGTCCTCGAGTCGCTCGAGCGTAGCCTCGGTGTCAGCCCGGAGCGGACGGTCTACGTGGGAGACGGCAGCTCGGACGTCCACGTCATGCTCCACGTCAACAACCGCGACGGCTTCACGATTGCCGTGTCCGAAAACCAGCTCCTGTCACGGATCGCGCAGCGCACGGTTCTGAGCGACAGCGCGCTCAGCATGCTCGTCCCGATGCTGCGGCGCATCGGCTGGCGCTCGGCCGCCATCCGCGGCGTCTTCGAATCGTTCGGCCTCCCGGTCCGCGAATGGGAGCGGGTCCGGACCGACTGGCTGACGATCGGCGAGCCGCACACGGCTGAAGGCGACGTGTCGGTCGCCTGACCGCGTCCCCGGGCACTTTCAAGAGAGAACAGCAGCAATGTCCAACTGGATCGGCTGGATCGCCACCGGTGTCTTCACCTCCTCCTACCTCTTCAAGCGCGCCGAGACGCTTCGTCTCGTCCAGATGGTGGCGGCGCTGATGTGGATTGGCTACGGCGTGCTCGTCAGCGCCTACCCGGTCATCGTCGCCAACCTGCTCGTCTTCGGCGCCGCGGCGGCCGCCACCTGGGCCTCGTCGCGCGATGCCCGCCGCAACCTGAGCGCGTAATCCGGCGCGGCTTCGCCCGCCTCTTTGTTTTCTCCGGCGCGGCTTCGCCCGCCTCTTGTTTTCTCCGGCGCGGCTTCGCCCGCCTCTTTGTTTCCCCGGCCCGGCTTAGTATGCTCGTCCTTTGCCCGACCGGCGGTCCGCCGGGGCGGGCACCGGGACACCGAGGAGCGCATGGCCAGCCTGATTGAAGCAATCGACATCAAGCGCAAGATGTTCTTCGAGTTCGAGAACGCGCCCTACCACTGCATCGACGTCGAGGTCTCCAAGCCGACCGCCCGCGGCGGCCAGACGCTGGTGCGCCTCAAGATGCGCAACCTGCTCACCCGCGCGGTGTTCGACAAGACCTTCAAGGCCGGCGAGAAGTTCCGTGAGCCCGATCTCGAGGTGGTGCCGGCGACCTTCCTCTATGCCGACGGCGAGGGCTACCACTTCATGGACCAGGAGAACTTCGAGACCCTGACGCTCGGCCCCGACATGGTCGGCGACGACCGCGCAGCTGCTCGTCGACAACGTCGCGGTCCAGATCCAGCAAGTACAACGGCAACCCGATCGGCCTGAGCTGCCGCCGCATCGTCGAGCTGACGGTCACCTACACCGAACCGGGCACGCGCGGCGACACCGCCAGCGGCAGCGTCACCAAGGCGGCGACGCTCGAAACCGGCCTCGAGATCCGCGTCCCGCTCTTCATCAAGGAGGGGGAAAAGGTGAAGGTGCACACCGAAACCCGGGAGTTTGCCGGCCGGGCCTGAGCCGCCGTTGACAGCGCCTCCCCCGGGGCGGTACAACCGCAGGCCAGATGAAGACGAGCCGCCGCGGCTTCCTCAATGCCTCACTCGCCGGCGCGGCCCTGGCGGTCACGCACGGCGCCCGCGCCGCGGCCCAGCCGCCGGCCGCGACGCCCAACCGCATCCGCTTCGGCGTCATCGGCCTGAACCACAGCCACATCAACGGCCAGGTCGAGACCGTCCGGCGCGGCGGCGGCCAGCTGGCGTCCTTCTACGCCAAGGAGCCCGAGCTCGCCGCCGCCTTCGCGAAGCGCTTTCCGGACGCGAAGCAGGCCGGCAGCGCCCGTGAGATTCTCGAGGACGCCTCGATCCAGCTCGTGCTGAGCGCCGCGATCCCCAACGAACGGGCGCCGCTCGGCGTCGAGGCGATGCGCCACGGCAAGGACTTCATGTCCGACAAGCCGGCGGCGACGACGCTCGAGCAGGTGGCGGCGCTGCGCAAGGCGCACGCCGAGACGAAGCGCTTTTTCTCGGTCCTCATCGAGCGTCACGAGAGCCAGGTCATCAACAAGGCCGGTGAGCTGGCCAGGGCCGGGGCGATCGGCCAGGTCCTCCAGATCATCGGCATGGCGCCGCACCGGATGTCCCCCGAGACGCGGCCGCCGTGGTTCTTCGATCGGCAGCAGTACGGCGGCATCCTCTGCGACCTTGCCTCGCACAACATCGACAGCTTCCTGTTCCTGACCGGCTCGACCCACGTCGACATCGCCGCCGCGCAGGTCGGCAACCTCGCCCATCCCCATTACCCGGGGCTCGAGGACTTCGGCGACGTCATGCTGCGCGGCGACCGCGGCCTCGGCTACCTGCGCGTCGACTGGTTCACGCCGCGCGGCATCCAGACCTTCGGCGACGCGCGCCTGACGATTCTCGGCACCGACGGCTACATGGAGCTGCGCAAGAACATCGACATCGCCGGCCGCCCGGGCGCGGGCCACCTGTTCGTCGTCGATCACAAGGAGGCGCGCCATGTCGACACCAGCGACGTGCCGCTGACCTACGGACAGCGGCTGGTGGACGACGTCCTCAACCGCACCGAGACCGCCGACCCGCAGGAGCGGGTCTTCCTCGCGCTGGAGATCGGCATCGCGGCCGAAAATCAGGCGACGCGGGTCGAGGCGCCGCGCGCATGAACACCATCCGCCGCTACGATCGCACGCTCGGCGGCCTGTCGCGCCGCGAGCTGCTGAATGCCGCCTGGAAGCTTGGCGCGGCCGCGCTGGTCCAGCCGCTGGCGTCGCGGCACCTCCTCGCCCAGCCGCTGTTCCGGAACTATCCCTTCACCCTGGGCGTCGCGTCGGGTGACCCCTGGCCCGACGGCGTCGCCCTCTGGACGCGCCTCGCACCGGAGCCCCTCGACGGCGGCGGGATGCCGGCGGTGAACGTCGAAGTCGGATGGGAGGTCGCGCGCGACGCCGCCTTCCGCACCATCGCCAGGAGCGGCTCGGCGATTGCCCGGCCCGAGCTCGGACACAGCGTGCACGTCGACGTCGCCGGACTGGAGCCGGGGCGCGAGTACTGGTATCGGTTCCGCGCCGGGGGAGAAATCAGCCCGACCGGCCGGATCGGTCACCGCCCCGGCGGCCGGCGCCGCGGTCGATCAGCTGCGGTTCGCGCGTCTGCGGCTGCAGCCACTACGAAGCCGGCTACTTCACCGCGTATCGGCCGCATCGCCGACGAGCAGCTTCGACTTCGTCTTCCACACCGGCGACTACATCTACGAGGGGCGCGCCGACGGCGGCCGCAACCCCGCCGTCGTCCGCCAGCACCGCGGCGCCGAGCTCTACACGCTCGTCGACTACCGGAACCGCTACGCGCTGTACAAAGCGGACCGCGACCTGCTCGCCGCGCATGCGTCGGCGCCCTTCGTCGTGACCTGGGACGATCACGAGGTGGACAACGACTACGCCGGCGACATCGACGAGAACGACACCCCGCCCGAGGTCTTCCTCCTGCGCCGGGCGGCGGCCTACCAGGCGTACTACGAGACGATGCCGTCCGCGGCCGTCGACGCTGCCGGACGGGCCGTCGATGCGGCTCTATCGCCGCCTGCAGTTCGGCCGCGCTGCTCGACCTGAGCGTGCTCGACACGCGCCAGTACCGCTCCAACCAGGCCTGCGGCGGCGTCATCGGCCACCGGCTGCGCGGAGGCAGACGATCCGCGGCGGACGATGCTCGGCGCGGAGCAGGAGCGGTGGCTGTTCGAGCAGCTTGCCGCCGCCAAGGCGACCTGGACCGTGCTCGGCCAGCAGGTCCCGACCTTCGCGCGCGACATGGTCGGCCGCGAACCCGCAGGGCCGCTACTCGATGGACAAGTGGGACGGCTACACCGCCGCGCGCCAGCCGCCTCTACGCAGCGGCTGCGCGACACCAAGGCGCCCAACCCGTCGTCCTGTCGGGCGATGTGCACGTGCACTACGGCGCCGACCTGAAGCTTGATTTCGGCGATCAGAAGTCGCCGACCGTCGGCGCCGAGTTCACCAACTCGTCGGTCACCTCCGGCAGCGACGGCGCCGACGTGGCCGCCGTCTGGCCCGCGGTGCGGGGGGACAATCCCCACATCCACTACCACAGCGCCAGGCGCGGCTACATCGCCTGCACCGCCAGCCCCAAAGAGATGCGCGCCGACTTCAGGGTCCTCGACAGGGTCACGGTAGAAGACAGCCCGGTCCGCCTCGGCGGAACGCTGATCGTCGAGGCCGGGAGAGCGGGAGTAGCGGAAGGCCGGAAGTAAGAGTTCTGAAATGTGGAGTGTGAAGCTCCCCGGAAAGGTTCCTCCATGCGCGCAGTGAGCAGACGTGATTTCCTGAAGCAGGCTTCCGCCGGGACGGCGCTCGCCACGCTGGTCGGCGCGTCCGGCGTCCGTCTCGGCGCCAACCCGCTCGGCCTGCCAATCGGCAGCCAGACCTGGCCGCATCGCGCCCAGCTGCACGACCTGCCGGCGGTCCTGACGGCGCTCGCCGCCATCGGCGTGACCCGGCTCGAACTCTGCTCGCCGCTCGGCTACGGACCGGAGTTCGCGTCGCTCAAGGACGGCAAGCGGGTCAAGCAGATGCTCGCCGACCACGGCATGCGCGCCGAGAGCTCGCACTTCACGCTCCAGGAACTGCGCCGCCACCAGGCGGAGAGCCTGGCCTGGGCGAACGACGATCGGCATCACCCAGATCCTCGTCGCCAGCCTCGGCGACGGCAATGGCGGCGCGAAGCCGACGATGGATCAGGTGAAGAAAGCGGCGGCCGAGTACAACGCGATCGCCGCCGTCACCGCCAAGGCCGGGCTCCAGCAGGGCCTGCACAACGAGGGCTTCGAGGCCTCGATGGTCGACGGCAAGCGGACCTACGATCTGCTGTTCGATCTGCTCGATCCGAAGCTCGTGAAGTTCCAGTTCCAGATGTCCGAGATTGCCAACGGCCTGATCGCGGCCGACTACTTCACGAAGTATCCCGGGCGCTTCTTCTCGATGCACATCCAGGACGTCGACCTCAAGGCGACGCGCCGCGGCCAAGGCCGGGGCGGACGGCCGTGCCGCCGCGCCGGTGCAGGTGGCGGTCGGCAAGGGGGACATCGACTGGGCGAAAACGTTCGCCGCGGCGCGGACTGGCGGGGTCAGGAACTACTTCGTCGAGCAGAACATGGAGCTGACGCGGGCGAGCGTCGCGGCACTGAAGGCGATGAAGGAGTAGGAGCGGCAGCATGACACAGGCCAACGGGAGCTCGACCGTCCACGACGTCGTCGTGATCGGATCGGGAGCGGGCGGCGGCACGGTGACCAAGGTGCTGGCCGATCTCGGCGTCTCGGTGCTGCTGATGGAAGCCGGGCCGATGCTCGGATCCGGCCGACTTCAAGGAGCACATGTGGCCCTACGAGGTGCCGCACCGCGGCGCCGGGCGCGCAAGGGGCAGGCCTACACCGGCGGACCGACCGGCTTCACCTACAGCGCGACCTACGGCGGCGCGCAGCTCGAAGGGGAGCCCTACACCGTGGCGCCGGGCAGCGACTTCTCCTGGTTCCGCTCGCGGGTCCTCGGCGGCCGCACCAACCACTACGGCCGCGTCACGCTGCGCATGGCCGACTACGACTTCAAGCCGAAGACGACCGACGGCCTCGGCTTCGACTGGCCGATCGGCTACGAGGACATGGCGCCCTACTACGACAAGGCCGAGCGCTTCATCGGCGTCACCGGCGCGCCCGAAGGCATCCGCAGCGCGCCCGACGGCATCTTCAACCCGCCGGCGCCGCTGCGCGCGCACGACACGCTGGTCCAGCGGGCCTGCGCGAAGCTCGGCATCCGCGCCGATCAACGCCCGCCAGTCGGTCACGACCGTCGCCCGCAACGGCCGGCCGCCGTGCCACTACTGCGGCCAGTGCGGCCGCGGCTGCAAGCACCGCCTCGAACTACGCCGTCGAGCTACGTGCAGATCTTCCCGGCGATGGCAGACCGGCCGGGTCAAGGTCGTCGCCAACGCCATGGCGCGCGAGCTGATCACCGACGCCACCGGCAAGGTCGACCGCGGTCTCCTACATCGACAAGACCACCGGCACCGAGAAGCAGGTGCGCTGCCGCACGGTGGTCCTGGCCGCCAGCGCCTGCGAGTCGGCGCGGCTGCTGCTCAACTCGAAGGCGCACGCGGCACCCGCAGGGGCTGGCCAACTCGTCCGGCAAGGTCGGCCGCTACCTGATGGACACCGTCGGCTCGAGCATGTCGGCGATGGTGCCGGCGCTGCTCCGGGATGCCGCACTACAACTCGGACGGCTACGGCATCGCACCTCTACGTGCCGTGGTGGATGTGGGACCGGCACAAGGAGCTCAACTTCCCGCGCGGCTATCACATCGAAGTGCGGCGGCGGCTACGGCATGCCCGGCATCGGCTCGTTCACCGGTGTGGTCAACCGCACCGAAGGCTACGGCGTGCCGATGAAGCAGGCGATCCGCGACGAGTACGGCACCATCGATCAGCCTGTCGGGGCGCGGCGAGATGATCCCCAACGAGCAGTCGTACTGCGAGATCGATCCCGAGGTCAAGGACCAGTGGGGCATCCCGGTGCTGCGCTTCCACTGGCAGTGGAGCGACCACGAGCTGAACCAGGTCCGCCACATGCAGGACACCTTCCGCGCAGATCCTCGAAGCGATGGGCGGGCCGGATCGACGCGCCGGCAGCGGCGGCGCGGCGGCGGCGCCGGTCAGCCGACGACCGGGCTCGGCCCGCAGCGCGGCAGCAGGCGCCGCAGACCGGGCAGGCCGGCCCGCAGACCGGGCAGACCAACGCGCCGGCCGGCCAGCCGACGACGCACCGGCCGGCCACGCGCCGGGAATCCGACGCGCAGAACGCCGCGACGGCCGCCCATCTCGCGCGGCGGCGCCATCATCCACGAGGTCGGCACCGTCCGCATGGGCGACGACCCGAAGACGAGCCCGCTGAACAAGTTCTGCCAGGCGCACGAGGTCAAGAACCTGTTCGTCGCCGACGCGGCGCCGTTCGTCAGCAACGCCGACAAGAACCCGACCCACACCATCGTCGCGCTCGCCTGGCGGACGGCCGAGTACCTCGCCGAAGAAATGAGGAAGGGCAATGTCTGACATCACCCGCCGCGACGCGCTGCGCCGGCTCGGGCTCGTGCTGATGGCGTAGCCGGCTCGTCGATCGCGTCGCCGCGCAGGAAGTCCACCAGATGGCCGGCGCAGGCCAGCGCCGGCGGCGGCGCCTACACGCCCAAGGCGTCTGACGGCCCACGATTACCGCACGCTCGAGCGGCTGACCGATCTGATCATCCCGGTCGAAAACGGCGCGCCTGGCGCCGTCGCGGCCGGGCGCGGCCGCCTGGATCGACATGCTGGCCAGCGAGAACGATCAGCTGAAAGCGCATCTACACGACCGGGCTGGCGTGGCTGGACACGGCGATGAAGGCACGAGGCGCGACGGATTTCGTCTCGGCTCCGCGCCGGCAGCAGCAGACGGCGCTGCTCGATCGGATCGCCTATCGGCAGGAATGCAGACGCCCGAGCTCGCGCCCGGCATCCAGTTCTTCAGCTGGGCGCGGCGCATGACCGTCGACGCGTTCTACACCAGCGAGATCGGCATCAGGACATCGACTACCGCGGCAACACCGCGCTGACGTCGCTATCCGGCGCCGACCGAGGCGATCGCCTACGCACTGAAGCGCAGCGGGCTCGAGTAGATCAGACGGCGAGGCCGGCCTTGGCCATCGCCGCCTTCGTCGTCGCCAGCGCCAGTCGCGCTCCCTCCTCCGGCGTCATCTCCGCCGGGACGCGGCCGAGCGGCTCGGGGCTGATGCCGCCGGCATACCCGATCTTCTTCAGCGCCTGCAGGAAGCCGGTGACATCGATGATCCCCTCGCCCGGCATCAGCCGCTGGTTGTCGCGCACCTCCTCGGGCGGCTGTGCCTTCGCATCTGACAGATGGACGTGAACGATGCGTGAGGCCGGCGCGGCGAGGATGTCGGCGACGCTCCCCCCGGAATGGTGCCAGTGCCAGACGTCGAGGATGACGCCGATGTTCGACCCGCTGTCTGTGGCCAGCGCGACGGTCTCGGGCAGCGTCCAGATGAACGGGTTGGGCGGCGGCCCGCCTTCGCGCCCGGCCCGGAAGCTCTGCACGCCGAGGAACTCGAGTCCGAGGCGGAGGTTCGATTGCTGCAGCACCTCCGAGATGGCGGCCAGCCGGTCGCGGACGATCTTCGCGGTACTCCTCTTCGGGACCGGCCCGGTCGGCGACAGCACCAGCATCATCCGGTCGCAGCCGATCGCGGCCGTGAAGGCGGCGTCGTCGGCCAGCGCACGCAGCGCCTGGTCGAACGCCGGCTGCTCGCCGCCGAACGGCAGCGGCCGGGCCATCGGGAGATTGACGATGCTGGGGCGGATCTTGAGCTCGGCGAAGAGGGCGCGGGTGGCCTCGACGCCGGCGGTTTTGGCCGGTCCGAGCGCCCAGTCCACGCCGCCGAAGCCGGTCAGTGCCGCCAGCCGCGCCAGATCGGGCCAGCCGACACCGCGCGCGACGGATCCGTTCAGGGAGATGTAGGTCTGCCCGGCCGGCGGGCTCCCCTGGGCTCCGGCGCCGCGCGCCGCGAGAGCGGCCAGCCCCGCCGCGCCGGCGACGCGGCCGATGAAATCGCGCCGTGTGAAACTGCGATGCATGGCGTTCAGGCGCGCATCTTCCGGTAGTTGGCGAGGCAGCGCTCGGCGCGCTGCAGCTGCTCGTCGGCCGGTCCCTGCTCCTGCTCGATCAGATAGAACTCGACCCCGCCGCCGGATTCGGCCGCGGTGAAGATCTTCCCCCACGGCGCGACACCCTCGCCGAAGAGCACGCTGTAGCCTCGGCCGTCCCCCGGCGCCCAGTCCTTGCAGTGGACGCTCTTGATCCGCCCCGGATGGCTCTGAATCCAGGCGACCGGGTCGGACCCGGCCTCGATGCACGTGCCGACGTCGAGCTGCAACACCACATCCTTCGTGGTCGATGCCGCGAGGACGTCCATCGGCCGCTGTCCCTCGACCGGCATCCATTCGGTTTGATGGTTGTGATACCCGGTCGCCATGCCGGACGCCTTCAGCGTCGCGGCCGCGGCGTTGAGACGCTCGCCGAGTCCCTTCCAGCCGTCGATGCCGGCGATACGTCCGGCGCTGGCGACAATCACGTACTGGCTGCCGATGATCTGATTGAGCTCGATGGCCTTCTGGATGTTCTCGGGGGCGATCGTCGTGGCGTCGTTGTGCGTCGACCGGCACTTCACGCCCAGATCGTCGAGCAGCTTCCTGACCTCTTTGGCCTTGTCGGGCGTCCATGAGAAGTACGGCGAATAGAATTCGACGACTTCATAGCCCATCTTCGCGACCGCGGTGACGGTCCCGGGCAGGTCCCTGGCGAGCTGATCGCGGACGGTGTAGAGCTCGATGCCGACCGGGACCTTGCCGGCGCCCTGCGCGGAAGCTTTGAGCGCAAACGGGAGGGCCCCCGCCAGGGCCAGGAACGAGCGCCGCGACAACGAGGTGTCGAGTGCCATGCAGCTATCCTCTGGAATGGGTCCGAAGACGTCTTCAGCGATGGAGCATACCTGCGGGCCGCCGCGCCGCGCAACCGGCGGAGCGCGGCGACGGCTGGCGATCCGTTATAGTGGGCGCGCCAGTTGAAACCGGCGGCGGAGCGCCGTGCGTACTCATCCAGTTCACGAGGGGCCTGTTCTGATGCGGAATCTTCTCAGTGGCGTGGCGGCGGCGCTCGTGGTGGCCGGCGGCGGCCTCGTCGCGCAGTCGCCGGCGGCGGGACAGTCGGCGCAGGCGCAGGTGCAGGCCACGGCCCCGGTCGCTCCGCCACCGGCGGGGCCGCCGGGCACGCCCTACTGGGCCTACGGCGTGCCGCCGCCGGCAACGGCTGCGGAGGCTGCGGCAGCCGCCGCGGCGCGGCCGCCGGCCGCCCGGCCGCCGCAGGACACCTCCGTCAAGCACATTCCCGACAGGACCTGAGGCGTTCACGATCCCGCAGCTGCGCGACTTCTTCAACGTCGCGGACTGGTTTCCCGGCGACCATCCGCCAATGCCCAATGTGGTCGTCCACGGCCGCGCCCCGGACGTCCGCGGCTGCGGCATGTGCCACATGCCCAACGGCCTGGGACGCCCCGAGAATGCGCCGATTGCCGCGCTGCCCTATGCCTACGTCGTCCAGCAGCTCTCGGACTTCAAGAACGGCCTGCGGACCAGCGCCGAGCCGCGCAAGCCCAATACCGCCCAGATGATCCAGGCGGCGAAGGCGATGACGGATGACGAGATCAAGGACGCCGCGACCTACCTCTCGTCGCTCACCTGGAAGCCGTGGATCCGCGTCGTCGAGACCGACACCGTGCCGAAGCTGCGGCTGTCGGGCAACGTCTTTTTCGCCTCCGCCGACGGGGGCACCGAACCGATTGGCCGGCGGATCATCGAGATGCCCGAGGACACGACGCGGTTCGAGCTGCGCGATCCGCACTCCGGGTTCATCGCCTACGCCCCGAAAGGCAGCCTGAAGAAGGGAGCGGCGCTGGTCGCGGGCGGCGGGAACAAGACACTGCCCTGCGGCATCTGCCACGGTCCGGATCTGAAGGGGCTGGGACCGGTGCCGGGCATCGCCGGCCGCTCGCCGAGCTACATCGCCCGGCAGCTGTTCGACATCCAGCAGGGGACGCGGCGGGGGACCTGGTCGCCGCTGATGAAGCAGGTCGTCGACCAGCTGACCGAGGACGACATGATCGCCGTCGCCGCCTACGTCGCCTCGCGCTAGCGCGGCGCGTCGGCCGGCGTCCCGAAGTGCTCGGCGCGCTTGCCGCGCAGGAACGCCACCGAGCGCGCGATCTCGTCGAGGCCGTTCATGCCGGCCTCGACCGAAATCCAGCCGGCGAACCCGACCTCGGCGAGCAGCCTGAAGATCGCGTCGTAGTCGTTCAGGCCTTTGCCGGTTTCGCCGTGGCGGAGCGCCG
Source organism: uncultured Acidobacteriota bacterium (assembly GCA_963750475.1). Lineage (GTDB taxonomy): Bacteria > Acidobacteriota > Vicinamibacteria > Vicinamibacterales > 2-12-FULL-66-21 > JALZOC01. The sequence goes on along the minus strand of CAVVQQ010000002.1, from coordinate 809,417 downwards.
CCGCATAGCCGAGCGCGCCGTCGCCGGTCTTGAGGTCGTCGAGCGTCGCTCCCGGGGCCAGATAGCGATCCGACGCATGCATCGTCACCACCCGGTGGCGCACTTTTTCCAGGAAGCGGACCGGATCGAAGCCGCCGACAAGGGCGTTCGAGGGATCGTACTGGACCCCGAAGTGCGGCGAATCGATCTGGCCGATGATCTCCGAGAAAGATGTCTTCCGGCTGCGCGAACTCCGGGTACCGCCAGGTGCCGTCCTTGTAGTGGTTCTCCATGCAGAGCACGACGTCGCGGCGCGCGGCGTAGTCGAGCGAGCGGCTGATCCCCTCGACGGTGCGGGCGATGCCGTCGGCGCGCGAGAGCTCGGGATAGCGCTGGCCGCTGAGCGTCCGGCAATGGCGCGCGCCCATGCGGACGGCCAGGTCGATCGCCGGCTTCTGCCGCTCCACCTGGCGCCGCCGTTCATCGGCGTCCGGATGGGTGAAGTCGGGCGAGAAGCAGATCATCGAGGTGACCTGTCCGGTCTCCTCCATGGCGCGGACGATCGGGTCGACGTGGGCGGCATCGAGCCCGCCGAAAAATCCGTCGTAATGCTCGACGCCTTCACCGCCGAGGCCGGCGGCATCGCGAATCCAGCCGTCGAACGGCATCCGGCCGTCCGTCAGTTCGTCGAAGTAGCACTTGGGGAACACGCTGATCCGAGGAAGCATGCCGGGTCACCTACCAGTTGGGAGGGGCGCCGACCGGATACTGCTCGAGATCCGTCACGGCGCCGGTTACGAGCGCGCTGTCGTCCGAGGCAAAATACGCCGCCGCCAGGGCGATGTCCTGCGGCGACAGCAGCCGGCCGAACGGCCGGCTGGCGACCGCTTCGTCGAGCCACTCCGGCCCTTTACCCTCCGCACGCTTGACGCGGTCTTCCCCTTCCGTCAGCGTCCAGCCGACGTTCAGCTGGTTGACGCGGATGCGGTAGCGGTTGAGCGTCGACGCGGCATTCCGCGTCAGGGTCATCAGCCCCCCCTTGGAGACCGAATACGGCCCGAGCTTCGGCTCGCCGATGTAGGCGTTGACCGACCCGATGTTGACGATCGAGCCGCCGCCGCGCGTCTTCATCGACTTCACCGCCTCCTGCAGGCACAGGAACGGCGCGCGCAGATTCACCGCCATGGTCGCGTCCCAGAGCTCGACCGGCGCGTCCTCGAGGTAGCCGCGCGCGACGCTGGCGGCGTTGTTGACGAGCACGTCGATGCCGCCGTATTCCTCGATGGTGAACTGGACGACCCGGCGGCACGACTCGACCTCGGCGAGGTCCGCGAGCACGGTCGCGGCGGTGCCGCCGCCGGCGCGGATGCGGGCCGCGACCGCCAGCGTCTCCGCCTCGCTGCGCCCGTGGACGACGACGCGGGCGCCAAGCGACGCGAAATGTTCGGCGATGCCGCGACCGATCCCGGACGAGGAGCCGGTGATCAGCGCGACCTTGTGCTCGAGCGTGGTCATGGGCGCTCCATCAGTGACGGCCGGCCGGGGTCAGGATGATGTGGGCATCGCGATTGAAGAGGCCGCCGCCCGGCTCGAGCGGCGCCGCTTCCAGGTCGAGCGAGGCGATCGTCGCCCGCGCGTGGGCCTCGTCCACTCCGAACGCCGGCCAGCACTGCGGGTGCATCTCGGCGACGATTGTCAGCTGCGGGCCGGCCGCCCGGATCACGGCGCGCGCCCCCTCGAGCGCATGCCATTCGGCGCCCTGGACGTCGAGGCGGATGAAGGTCGGCGCCAGTCCGTGTTCGGCGCAGATGTCGTCGAGTGTTCTGACCTCCACCGACACCAGGCGCGGCGCGCCGACACCGTCCGGCGCCGCGGTCAGGGCATTGACGTAGGGCTGATTGGTACTCGTGGAGTGTCGCCTGGCCGCGCGCCGCGCCGGCCGCGGCCTCGACGAGGATCACCGGCGCGGCGTCCGGCGTCGCGTTGTCGCGAAGATGCCGGCGGGCGATGGCCGCGCTCGACGCCGTCGGCTCCACCGTTACGACGCGGCCGGACGGTCCGGCGGCCCGGGCCTCGAGCAGCGCATAAATGCCCAGGAACGAGCCGACGTCGAGCACGTGCGCGCCGGCCGTGACGTGCGCCTGGACGAAACGGTAGACCGCCGTTTCCGGCTCGTGCGGGACCAGATGCCTGACCGCCGGATCGACGCGCAGCAGGCGGTCGTGGACCCGCCACGGCATGCCGCCGTTCGCGTATCGCGTCCGCAGCGCGGCGCCGTAGGCCCGCTGTGCCGTGCCGTACAGCCGGCGGCGCAGGCCGGTCGCGACGCTCATCCGTCAATCCTCATGCCGGGCGCCGGTAGGGGGTGCGGCGGATGTCGTCGCAGATCCGCTTCAGGGTCGGAAACAGGTTCGCGTCGGCCGGCTTGAACGCCGCCCCGTCGATGACGAGCGGGGCGCCGATGACGACCAGCGGCGCGCCGTGGCGCGGACAGTCGATCGCCTGCTCGATCGAGAGCCCGCCGACCGCCTGCACCGGGATCGACACCGCCCTGACGACCTCGTCGAGCTCGTCGAGCGGGCTCAGCCCCTTGATCATGCCGCGCTCGTCGAAGCCGATGTGATGGACGATCACGTCCACCCCCAGCCGCTCCAGCCAGCGCGCATTCTCGACCCGGTCGTCCGCCGCCATGTTGTCGCCCATCACCTTGATGCCGAAATCGCGGCCGGCGTCGACGACGCGGCGGATCGTCGCCTCGTGGGCGCGTCCCATGACGACGACGAAATCGGCCCCGGCTTTGGCCATCATCTCGGCCTCGAGGTAGCCGCCGTCCATGGTCTTCAGGTCGGCGACGATGGGATGATCGGGAAACCGCTTGCGCAGCCCTTCGACGGCATGCAGCCCTTCGGCAAGCAGCAGCGGCGTCCCCGCCTCGAGCCAGTCGACGCCGGCCGCCACCCCGACGGCAGCCGTCTCCAGCGCCTCTTCGAGGGAGGTGAGGTCCAGCGAGAGCTGGACGATTGGATGATCCAGATTTTTCAAATCCATAGGGTTTAAAACTTATACCTCACTCTTCACAGTTCTACGATTTCACAGGTTCTACGGGTCTACATCGGTTCCGCGGGTTCCGCAGGGTTCCGCAGGGTTCCGCAGGGTTCTGCGGGTCTACATCGGTTCCGCGGGGTTCCGCAGGGTTCTGCGGGGTTCGGCGGGGTTCGGTTCTGCAAGGTTCGAGGGACTGTGATGAACCCCGCCTTGTAGAACCCTGTGGAACACCGTCGAACCGAACCCCGCAGAACTGAACCCCGCAGAACCGAACCCGGTCGAACCGAACCTCGTGGAACCTTGCAGAACCCGAAGAACCTTGTAGAACCCGGTGGAACACCGCCGAACCGAACCCCGCAGAACCGAACCCGGTCGAACCGAACCTCGTGGAACCTCGTGGAACCTTGCGGAACCCCGAAGAACCTTGTAGAAAACTGCTTATGAGACGTCGGACCTTCCTGAAAATGGCGTCGGCACTGCCGCCTCTGGCGGGTGTGCGGCAGGCGGCCGCGCCGGGCCCGGTAGCGGCGGCGGGCGATCGCGACGTCTGGGTCGGCGTGCTGCGCCGGCTCGCCGAGCCCGTGCTGACCAACTTGTCTGCCGGAACGCTCAGGGCGCGCATGCCGGTGGAGCAGGCGCCGGGCAGCAGCCGCCAGAGCGTCACGCACCTGGAGGCGTTTGGACGGCTGCTGTCCGGAATGGCGCCGTGGCTGGCGCTGCCGCCGGACGACACCGCCGAGGGACGTCTGCGGGCGCGCTACGTCGATCTCGCCAGGCGCGCCGTCGCGCGCGCGGTCGACCCGGCCTCCCCTGACTTCATGAACTTCACCCGCGAGCGTCAGCCGCTGGTGGATGCGGCGTTCCTTGCCCAGGCAATCGTCCGCGCTCCGGCGGTGCTGGCCGAAGGGCTGGACGCGGCGGCGCGGCGGAACCTGATTGCCGCGCTCGAGTCGACGCGGGCAATCGTGCCCGGCTACAACAACTGGCTGCTCTTCTCGGCCACCGTCGAAGCCGGCCTCAAGCGGCTCGGCGCCTCGTGGGACCGCGTCCGCGTCGACTACGCGGTCCGCCAGCACGACGCATGGTACAAGGGGGACGGCGCCTACGGCGACGGGCCGGACTTCCACTTCGACTACTACAACAGCTTCGTGATTCACCCGATGCTGGTCGACGTCCTCGACGAATGCGGGCCGGACATGCCGGCCTGGCCGGAGCTCGCCGCCCGCGTCGCGAAACGGGCGACCCGCTACGCCGCGGTCCAGGAGCGGATGATCGGACCCGACGGCGCGTATCCGGTGATGGGGCGATCGCTCGCCTATCGCTGCGGCGCGTTCCACCTGCTCGCCCAGGCGGCCCTTCGCCACACGCTGCCGGACGACCTCCGGCCCGCGCAGGTGCGCGGCGCCCTGACCGCCGTCATCCACCGCACGATGGATGCACCGGGTACGTTCGACGACGGCGGCTGGCTGCGGATTGGACTGGCCGGCCACCAGCCAGGCGTCGGCGAGACCTACATCTCCACCGGCAGCCTGTATCTGTGCGCGGCCGCGCTGCTGCCGCTGGGCCTGCCGGAGACCGATGCGTTCTGGGCCGCGCCGGCCGAGCCGTGGACCTCGGCCCGCGCCTGGTCAGGCCAGGCGTTCCCGATCGATCACGCCATCACGTCGTAGGGCGGCCGAGCCGGCTCCGCGCCTGCTGCGCCGCCGCGAATGCCTCGAGGAGCGGCTCCGTCTGCTCGATCGAGATGCACCCGTCGGTGATGCTCTGGCCGTAGACCGGCGTCCGGCCGGCGACGTAGTCCTGCCGCCCCTCGACGATGTTGCTTTCGAGCATGACGCCGAAGATCTGCCAGGAGCCGGCCGCCACCTGCTCGGTGACCGAGGCGGCGACGTCCGACTGGCGGCGGTAGTCCTTGTCGCTGTTGCCGTGCGAGCAGTCGATCATCACGGTGTCGCGCAGCCCCCGCGCGGCGAGCGCGGCGCAGATATCGCGGACGTGTTCGGCGCTGTAGTTCGGCCCCGTCCGGGTCCCGCCGCGCAGGATCACGTGGCAGGTGTCGTTGCCGGTCGTATGCGAAGATCGCCGCGACCCCCTGCTTGGTGACCGACGGAAACCAGTGCGGCGACCGCGCCGCCAGCACCGCGTCGATGGCGGTCTTGGTCGTCCCGTCGGTGCTGTTCTTGAAGCCGACCGGCATCGACAGCCCCGACGCCAGCTCGCGGTGGACCTGGCTCTCGGTGGTCCGCGCGCCAATCGCCACCCACGAGGTGAGGTCGGCGATGTGCTGCGGGATCTGCGTGTCGAGGAACTCCGACGCCGTCGGCAGACCGAGGTTGTTGACGTCGAGCAGCAGCTGCCGGGCCAGCCGCAGCCCCTTGTTGATGTGGAAGCTCTCGTCGAGGTCGGGGTCGTTGATGAGCCCCTTCCAGCCGACCGACGTTCGCGGCTTCTCGAAATAGCTGCGCATCAGGACGATGAGCTCACCGCGCGTACGGCTCGGCCAGCGTCCGCAGCCGCTCCGCGTACTCGAGCGCGGCCGCCGGGTCGTGGATCGAGCAGGGGCCGACGATGACGACCAGCCGCGGGTCGCGGCCCGCCAAGGCGCTGGCGACGGCCGCCCGCGCGTCGGCAATGACGTTCGAGGCCCGCTCGCTGATCGGGATCTCTTCCAGCAGGATGGCAGGCGGAATGAGCGGCCGTACCTGGGTAATGCGGAGGTCGTCGGTCGGTTGAAGCATCACCTCAAGATTACCGCACCCGCACCACCCGGGACGATCGGCGGGCGTTGATCGGGCCGATTCCGCGTGTTATTCTGCATGGGTCAGTCCGCCGCGCGAGTACGCGACGGCGTCAAAAAAAGGCTCCAGCGACCACGCTCCGACATCTCGGGGCACTCACAAATACGGTCGCGGCCGGGAGGTGCATGCATGGCAGACACTACCGGGGGCAGTCGCTAGACTCCCCTTCGACAGCACGACCGGCCGGCGGAAACGCCGGCCGTTTTCATGTACGGCGGTGTGCCGCGAGACAGGCCACAGGCCGGGGCGGACGGCACGGCCGGTCAGAACCAGCCGAGGCGCTTGACGGCGCCGTAGAACAGGTAAACCCCCACCGTGCAGACGAAGACGCTGAACGCCAGCCGGAGGTAGGGGCCCGAGATGCGGTTGGCCAGCACGGCGCCGAACCAGCCGCCGGCAAGCACCGAGGTCGCGATGATCATGGCGGCTCTGACGTCGACGTTGCCGTGGCGGTAATACTCCCAGAATGCGCCGATCCCGATCGGCGGCAGCAGGACCGCCAGGCTGGTACCGGTCGCGCGGTGCTGCGGGAAGCCGGCGAAGTAAATCAGCGCGGGGACAATCACCAGGCCGCCGCCGATGCCGAAGACACCGGACAGGACCCCCGCTCCGAGGCCGAGAGCAATGAACAGGAAGACGGACGCTGCGGGCATGACGGGTTCAACCTCCGGACCCATTATCGGCGATCAGAGACGCCCTCTGGCCCGGGGGCCAGTCGGGCATGCGAGAATCACGACGTCCTCGGAGGCATCCAATCCGTGAAATTCTCGCTGCTCATCGAATTGCAGATTTCGTTCCCGACCCCCGCGACCGAGCGCCAGGCTTTCCACGATGCCGTGGAGCAGGCGGTACTCGCCGACGCGCTCGGCTACCACGGCGTGTGGGCGGTGGAGCATCACGGACTGCTGGAATACTCGCACTGCTCGGCGCCGGAGGTTCTGCTCGCCTTCATCGCCGCGCGGACGACGCGCCTGCTGCTCGGCCACGCCGTCACCCTCACGCCGGCCCGCTACAATCATCCGATCCGCGTCGCCGAACGCATCGCCACGCTCGACATCCTCTCGGCGGGCCGCGCCCGGTGGGGCTCGGGAAAGAGCGCGTCGCGGACCGAGCAGGCGGCATTCGAAGTCGAACGCGACACGCTCGACGGCCAGTGGCGTGAAGCCCTCGAGATGATTCCCCGCATGTGGCGCTCGGACCTGTTCGAATGGCAGGGCCGCTACTTCAACATTCCGCCGACGGCGATCCTCCCCAAACCGGTCCAGCGGCCGCATCCGCCGGTCTACGCGGCCTGTTCCCGGCCCGAAAGCGTCGTCACGGCCGGCGCCCTGGGCGTCGGCTCGTTGAACTTCACCGCCGGGAACGACGAACAGCTCGCGGCCAAGGTGGGGATGTACCGCGAGGCGCTGTTGCGGCGGGATGGCGGCGCCGGATCCACGACCAATCAGTTCTGCTGTACGCCAACCGCACTCGTCCTGGCGGACGACCGCGCCGCGTGCCGTCATGGGTTCCGCGGCTCGCGATTCTTCGGCGAGGGGCTGGCTACCTACTTCTATTCGTCTTCGCCCATCACCGGCACCCTCGACATCGCCCGCGACGACCTCCCGGCGGGCGAGCTGGCGGCCGCCATGGCGGCGCGCCAGGCCCCCGGCTCACCGCTCACCGCCGTCGTCGGGGACCCAGCCGCGGCCCGCGAGGCGGTCTCACGCTTCCAGGCGACCGGCGTCGACGAGCTGATACTGGTGATGCAGATGGGGACCGTCCCGCACGAGATCGTGATGCAGTCGATCCGCACGTTCGGCGAAGAGGTCATGCCTCATTTTTCGGCATAGTCGCCTCGATACTCGGGTGGGAGGAGGGCCGCCAGCCCCTGCATGACCGCCGTCGTCGCGGCGCGGAGCGCGGCCCCGTCCGGGCCAGGCTGTCCGGGTGGAATCGCGTCGCCGACGCGGACGTGGATCGGCGCGCGCCGGAGGATCCGCCAGGAATCGGCGAGCCGCTCCTGGCCCCAGGCGGCGAGCGGAATCACGGGAACACCGGCCTCGGCGGCGAGCCAGGCGACGCCGGTCAGGCCCCGCCCCAGCCGTCGGTTCCGGCTGCGGGTTCCTTCGGGGCCGAGGGCGACGATGCCGCCGGCGCCGAGGACCGCCGCGGCGGCCTCGAGCGCCTCGCGGTCGCCGCTGCCGCGCGCAACGTAGATTGCATCCCCGGCGGTGCGCAGGAACCAGCGGACAGAGGCGGACTGCAGCAGGTAGTCCGCCGCCAGCAGCGTCGCGGGCCTCGGCAGCAGCGTCATGACGAGGGGCACGTCGAGATAACTGAGGTGATTGACCGCCAGAATGAAAGGGCCGTTCTTCGGGAGCCGCTCGAGCCCTTCGGCGTGCACGTCCGTCAGCGCCCGGAAGCCGGCGGAGAGCACGCGGCGCGTCAGCGCAGGACGGCCGGTCCAGCCTCGCGCCGTTTCGGATGGACGCGGCAGAAGAGGCTCGGCCCGACGCGGCCGCGGGAGCTCGGCGGGAGCCGCCGGCTCCGACGGCTCAGGGTCCGCCGCCGCGGGATGCGGTCCAACCGGCAATCCGCCAGGTCCGAGATGAATGCCGGGCTCAGGCTCTGTCGGCGGCTGCGACCTCTCGGCGCCGGCGTCGGCCGCCCCCGCCAGATCCATCACGATCGAGATCAGTCCCGTGACGCTCGCGCCCTGCAGCACGCGAACGAGCGGAACTTCGACACCCAGATCCACCGCCAGCGCCGTGGTCAGCTCGACGCCGGTCAGCGAATCGGCGCCGAGCTCGGTCAGCGGCCGTGACACGTCCACCGCTGCCGGGGACAAGCCAAGCACCTTACCGACCTTCGAACGGAGGTAGGTATCCAGCCACGCCTCGCGGGCGGCGGCGTCGGCAAGCGCCCGCAGCTCCCGCCCCGGAGCGGCGCCGCCCTGAAGGCTGTCGTCGCGCATGGCCGGCACGAGATGCCGGAGGCGGGGTGACCCCGCCCGCGACGGCAGCGTGGCTCCCCATCGCTTCCAGTCGATGCGGCTGGCGAGCAGCGGGGGGAGATCGCGCCGGAGCATCCAGTCGAGGACCGAGAGGGCCTGGTCATCGCTGAAGGTGCCGTAGCCGTACGCCGCCAGCCTTTCGCCGACGACCGCGTGCCGCGAGACGTAGCCTGACTCCCCCAGGACACCCCAGTTGACCGCGTGGGCGGCCAGGCCCGCCCGTCGTCTCTCGCTCGCCAGGGCGTCCAGGAACGCGTTGGCCGCACAGTAGTTCAGCTGCCGCTGGTTGCCGAGAACCGAGGTCGCCGAGGAGAACAGGACGAAATAGTCCAGCGCCAGATCGAGCGTCGCGCGATGCAGGTTCCAGGCCCCGGCCATCTTCGGGGCCATGACGCGTTCGATCCTGGAGTCATCCATGTCGGCCAGCGGCGCGTCATCCAGCACCATCGCGGCATGGAAGATGCCCCGCACCGGCAGAGACGTCTCCGCCAGCCCCTCCAGGAGAGCGGTGACCTCTTCCAGCCTCGAGACGTCGGCCGCCACGATTTCAACGCGGGCGCCCTCCGCCCGCAGCGCCTCGACCGCCCCGGCGGTCTCCGCTGTCACGCCGCGGCGGCCGACGAGGACGATGCGGCCTGCGCCACGCGCCCGCAGCCACCGCGCCAGGGTCAGACCGAATCCGCCGAGTCCGCCGGTGATGACGTAGGTCGCATCGGAGCGGATGAGCGCCGCCTGTTCCGCCTTTCCCGTAAGCGGGGGTGGGACGGACTGGGTGAGAACGACCTTGCCGATGTGCCGGGCCTGCGCCATGAACCGCATCGCGTCCTCGAGCGCGGGCATGTCGAAGGAGTGCGTCGGCAGGGGCTCGAGCTCGCGGCGCTCGAAGCGCGCCATGACTTCGTGAAGCAGCCGTGACACGAGCGCCGGCCGCTCGGCGCACATCCGATCGAGATCGATGGCCGAGAACGTCAGGTTCTTCCGAAACGCGAGCAGTCCCAGCTGGCTGTCCTGGTAGATGTCGCGCTTGCCGATTTCGAGGAATCGGCCGTACGGGCGCAGCAGCCCGAGGCTGCGGGTCAGGGCGTCGCCGGGGAGGGAGTTCAGCACGACGTCGACCCCCTCGCCGCCGGTGAGGTCCATGATCTCGTCGGCGAAGGCCAGCGAACGGGAGTCCAGGATGTGCTCGATCCCCTCGGCGCGCAGGCGGGCGCGCTTCTCGGCGCTGCCGGCCGTCGCGAAAATCGTCGCGCCGGCTCGCCGTGCGATCTGCAGCGCCGCGAGCCCGACACCTCCCGAGGCGGCATGGATGAGGATCCGTTCGCCCGCGGCAAGCCGCCCGACGTGCTCGAGCGCGTAAAGCGCCGTCACGAACACGCACGGGATGCCGGCCGCCTCCGCCGGGCTGAGATGCGCCGGCCGCCTCGCGACCAGCGCCGCGCGCGTCACGGCACATGCGGCGAACGCCCCGGGAACGATAGCGACGACCCGATCCCCTACCGCGACGTCGGTGACGTCCGGCCCGGCCGCGGTGACGATCCCCGCGGCGTCGAGACCGAGATGCTGCCGGCCGAACCCCTCGGATTCCATGCCCGGAATCATCCCCATGGCGAGCATGACGTCGCGGAAGTTCAGGCCCGCGGCCTCGATGGTCAGCGCGACGTCCGCCGCGCCGGCAGCGGCGGGATCAAACCGCCGGAAGCCGATCGTCTGGAGCGCTCCGGGCGTCTCGATCTCGGCCCGCCAGATGGGCGCGTCGGGAACCTCGCCTTCCGGCCTCGCCGGCACTTCTCCGGTGCGGATCCGCTCGAGCCGTGGTGTGTAGAGGCGGTCGCCGCGCGCAGCCAGCTCGTCTTCCTCTCTCGCGGGAGACGCGAGCAGCGCCGCCAGCAGCGGGAAGCTCCGGTCCGGCGCCGCGTCGAGATCGATCAGCCGGCACCGCACGTCGGTCTGCTCGACCATGATGGCCCGCGCGGCGCCGACGAAGGTCGCCTGGCCGAGCGCCTGCGCCTCGACGCCGTCGACGCTGCCCGCGCCGCTCGTGACGATCCAGAAATCGGCCGGCGTCCCTTCGCCAAAGCGGGGCGCGCGCGACAACGCGCCCGCCAGAACGGCGAGCGCGGCGCAGGCCGTCGCCTGCTCGTGCAGCCACTGCCGGCCGTCCTCGTTCGCGGGGGGCGAAGAAAGATCCAGCGCGCCCAGGTAGACGACGCCGCGAACCGGTGCCTGGGCGCCCGGCGCCAGCAGGTCGAGGGCCGCCGCCGCGCCATCCGCAATCACGACGCCGCAGGCGTGATCCGCCAGCGCTTCCGCGAGCGCCCCGGCCCGATCCGCTCCGCCGACGACGAGCCATGTGCCCGGGTCGTCCGCGCGAGATGTGCTCGTGACCTCCTGTGAGCGGGCGATGAGCACGGTCTGCGCCGGCACGCCGTCCGGGGCGCGGTGCCCGGGGCGGTCGGACAGGCACACGACCGGGCCGAAGCCCTCGTCCGCGAGGAGATCGCCCCACTGGGCCTGTCCGAGCAACGGATGATCCGGACGCCGCTCGACGTCCTCGAATCGCCACCAGCCATCGGTCTGCCCGAAGACCGCGTCCAGCCAGATCGGACGCCGCGTGATCTCGAGCATCACCAGGACGGCGCCGGGCGTCATCAGGTTCCGGAGGTGACGGATCGCTCGCTGTGGATTCGCGGTGGCATGGAGCACGTTGGCGGCGATCACGACATCGAAGCTGCCGGCCACGGCGCCTTGACTGGCGGTATCGGACTCGAGATCGAGGGTTCGAACGTGAAAGGACGGCAGCGTGCCCCAGCGGTCTGCGGCTCGCTGGACGAACGCCGGAGACAGGTCCGAGAAGGTGTAGTCGACCGATCCGCGATCGACGCCGAACGCCTCCAGGACCGCGGCGGTGCTCCCTCCCGTTCCGCCGCCCACTTCGAGAACACGCAGCCGGCGGCCGTCCACCGCCGCCAGCGACAGCGCGCCGGCGACCTCCGCGAGCACCCGGTTCCAGAACTGCATCGACGACGACTCGCCGTAGAAGCGCTCCAGCGACGCGAGCATCTCCCCCGAAAGGATGGTTTCCACACCAGCGGCTTCCCCGGTCAGGTTGCGCGCGAGGTGCGGCCCTGCCCCGGCCAGCAGGCGCGCTTCGTGCGCGTAGCCGGGGTACTCCGCGATGAGTGCCTCGGGCGATGCGGCGGCGCGCGGAACCACCGTCCAGCTCTCCGCGCCGGCAATCAGCCGTCCCGCTTTTTCGAGCGCCTCAGTCGCCCGCTCGAGCAGGCGGCGACGGGCCGGCGCGACGCGCCGATCGATGGCCGCGCGATTGACGACGCCGGCGCCGTCCGGGTCGCCGAGCACACACAGCGCCTCGACCAGGTACGTCAGGGCGGCGTCATTCAGGAGTGGCTCGACCGCATAGTAGGTCTCGAACCGCGCGCTCCCGGCGAGGGCGTGAACCTTGCCCTCGAGCCCGGCGAGACCTTCGATGGCGGCCGTGGTGAACACAGGAGGGGCCGCAGTACGGCCGAACCGCACCGGGGCAGAGCACTCGCGCCAGACCTGCTCGTACAACCAGTCGTCCAGCGTCTCACCGGTTTGGCGCCTTGCCGCCTCCACGGGTCGGCAGCGAAGGCTCCGCACGTCGGCGATCGCGGCCCCCGAGTCGTCATAGATGGCGACGTCTCCGACCACCAGATTGTCGGTCGCTTCCCTGACGCGGGCATGCGCCCAGAATGGCGCCCGCGCCACCCCATAACTCCGGAGCTCATCGAGCCGCACGGGCAGGAACAGCTGCGTGCTGCCGGCCGGCGCCGCGACGAACAGCAGCTGGAAGGCGGCGTCGAGCAGCGCCGGATGAATGCGGTAGGCGCTCTCCTCGAGCGACCCGTCGGAGGTGACGAGCGCCACCGCCTCACCGGTGCCGCGCCAGATCGACGTCAGGCCCCGGAACGCCGTCCCGTACTCGAGCCCGCGCGCGGCCAGCGCCGCGTAGCAGTCGTCCCGCTCGACGACGTCCGGGCAGCGGGCCCTCGCCTGGTCGAGGGCGTCCGCCGGCGCCGGCGGGGACTGCCGCCCGAGCAGCCCGCGCGCATGCAGGGTCCAGTCGTCCCCGCCGGTCGCGCTGAACACCTCGAACCTGGAGCCGTCGCGGCTGAGCGTCGCCTGAAGCCGCGTGCCCGGGTCGTTCACGAACAGCGCCCTCGAGAACTCGACCTGCGCCAGGCGCACCTCGGCCTGCGGCGCGATCGCCGCGCCAGCGGCGATCGCCGCCTCGATGTAGCCGGCCGCGGGGAAGACCACCGCGCCCTGGATGCGGTGATCCGCGATCCACTCGAGCCGCTCGTCGGAGAGCGCCGCCTCGAAGACCGGCACGGCGGCGGCGATGCGCCGCTGCAGCAGCGGATGGGCGGCGATCTCGGATTCCGGCCTGGCCTGCCAGATACCGCCGCTCTGCGCGTCGAACCAGTGCCGCTCGCGATCCCACGGATAGGTCGGCAGCGCGACCGCGGCAGGCCGCGCCCCGAGGACGCCGCGCCAGTCGATCGGCCATCCGGCGGCATACAGGGCGGCCAGGGCCCGGAACAGACTCGTTCGATCGTCGAGGTCGCGCCGCAGCGTCGAGAGCACCGTCCCGGCCGCGCCCGCCGCGGACAGGCACTCCCGAATCGAAACGGCGAGCACCGGATGCGGCCCGATTTCGAGAAACAGCCGATAGCCGTCATCGATCAGCGTCCGTATGCCGGGGCCGAACTGGACCGGGTCCCGGAGGTTGCGCCACCAGTATTCGGGAGACATCTCCCCCGGCTCCAGCGCCGCCCCGGTGACCGTCGACACGAACGGCGTGGTCGCCGCATGGGTCTCGAGGCCGGTCAGCGACGCGCCCAGCTCCGGCCTGAGCGGATCCATCCGCGCGCTGTGAAACGGCGCGTCGACGGGCAGGAAGCGCGCGAACACCGATCGCTCGCCGAGCGCCCGCTCGATCTCCGCGAGCACCTCGGCGTCACCCGACAAGGTGATCGATCCGGGGCTGTTGACGGCCGCCAGCGCGACCCGGCCCTCGCGCCCGGCCAGCAGTTCAGCCGCCGCGGCCGCGGGAAGGCCGACCGCCAGCATGCGCCCCTGCCCCTTGGTCGTGGCCTGCAGCCGGCTGCGATGGTGCAGCACGCGCACCATCGAGTCGAAGTCGTGGAACCCGGCGACCCGCGCCGCGGCGAGCTCGCCGGCGCTGTGCCCGAGGACGGCATCGGGCGCGACCCCCCACGATGCCAGCAGGCTGACGAGGCCCTCCTGGACCGCGAAGCCGCACACCTGCGAGACCTCGAGCTCGCCCATCCGCGACGTGCCCTCTTCCGCCGTGAGCTCGGCGAGCACCGACCAGCCGGTCAGCGCCATCACGCTGCGGTCGCAGCGTTCGACCGTCGCCCTGAAGACCGGTTCGTCGCGCAGCAGCGATCGCGCCATCCGCCACCACTGCGGCCCCATCCCCGAGAAGACGAACGCCAGCTTCGGCGCCGGACCCGTCGTCTGCGACGCGGCGACGTTCGCCCGCGAGTCGCCGAGCAGGAAGGCCTCCAGGCCGTCGGCCAGTTCGGCGAACGTCTCGCCGACCACCGCGAGCCGGTGAGGATGATGCGATCGACTGAGCGCCGAGGCGGCGCACAGGTCGTGCAGCGGCGCTGTCGGTCCCGCGGCGATCAGCTCGACATAGGCGCGGGCAAGCGACCTGAGCGACCCGGCGCTGCGCGCCGACAGGGTCAGAATGGCCGGCGCCGGACGCCCGCCGGCATCCAGCGGAGGTCGTTCTTCCCCGGTCCCGCGCCGCATCGACGGCGGCGCCTCGCCGAGCAGGGCGTGCGCGTTCGCGCCGCCGAATCCGAACGAGTTGACGCCCGCCACGCCCATCCCGTCCGCCGCCGGCCACGCTTCGACGGCCGTCACGACGCGCAGCCCGAGCGACGGCAGGTCGATCCGCGGGTTGCTCTGCTCGAAATGCAGCGTCGGCACGAGGCAGCGATGACTGAGCGCCAGCGCCGTCTTGATGAGGCCCGCCATGCCGGACGCGGCCTCGAGGTGCCCGATGTTCGTCTTGACCGATCCGATGGCGCACGTCCCGCCGGCCTGCCGGGCCGCACCCATCACCGCGCCAATCGCGGCGGCTTCGATCGGATCACCCACCGGCGTGCCGGTCCCATGCGCCTCGACATACTGCACGTCCGCCGGCTCGAGGCCGGCCCGGACCAGGGCGCGCCGGAGCATCGCCTCGTGCGCCACGCCGCTCGGCACGGTAATCCCGGGCGAACGGCCATCCTGGTTCACCGCGGTCCCCCGGACCACGGCATAGGCCGTGTCGCCGTCGGCCAGGGCCCGGGACAGCGGCTTCAGAATGACGACGCCCACCCCTTCGCTTCGCACGTACCCGTCCGCCCGCGCGTCGAACGCCCGGCATCGTCCCGTCGGCGACAGCATCGTCGCGCGGCAGAAGCCCATCGTCGGCTCCGGGGTGAGCATGATGTGCACGCCGCCGACGATGGCGGTCGAGCATTCGCCGGCCCGGAGGCTCTCGCACGCGAGATGGAGCGCGGTCAGCGACGAGGAACAGGCCGTGTCGACCGTCAGGCTGGGGCCGCGCAGGTCGAAGGAGTACGACAGCCGGTTGGCGGCGATGCTGACGGCGGTGCCGACGTTCGAGTGGTGATCCAGCCGGTCGCGGTTGACCGGATACATCTGGATGTCGCCGTAGTCGTGGGTCGAGATGCCGATGAACACGCCGACGTCCGTGCCGGCGGCGGTCTCCGGCGGAAGGCCGGCATCCTCGAAGGCCTCCCAGGTCGTTTCGAGCAGCAGGCGGTGCTGCGGGTCGATGTGGACGGCCTCACGGGGCGAGATCCCGAAGAACGCGGCATCGAACTGATCGAGGTTGCGGAGGAATCCGCCCCACCGCGTATAGATACGGCCGCGGGCCGACGGATCGGCGTCGAAAAGGCGCGCCAGATCGAAACGGTCGGCGGGCATGTCCCCCACCGCGTCGACGCCGGAACGGAGCAGTTCCCAGAACGCATCGGGCGAGTCGGCGCCGCCCGGCATCCGGCAGCCGATGCCGATGATGGCGAGCGGTTCGCTGGCGGGAGCGGGCATGGTCGTCACGAGGCGGCGACCGGCTCGCCGTGTTCCCGGGACCGGATCCAGGCGGGCAGCGCGTCCAGCGCCGCTTCGCGGCCGGCGGCGACGAGTGCATCGATGGCCGTGAAGTCGCTCATGCCGAACCGCCCGACGTCGGGCGCGATGTACAGATCGCAGTGCGCCGCCATCCGGGCGGAGTCGCGCATGCTGCCAACCAGCGCGGCGCGTGAAAGAATTTCGAGAATGGAAGGGTGCGGCGAGCGCGCGCCGGTGAGGCGCTCCCACGCATGACGCCAGCCCGACATCTGGGTCGGCCACTCCCGTGCCGTCGTCAGATCGACGCCCGGCGTCACGTTGACGCCGATCACGGCCCCGTCGCACCGGTCGCGCATGACGTCCGCCGGCAGATTGTTGAGGAGCCCGCCGTCGACGAGGAGGCTGCCGCCGCTCGTCACCGGCGGCGCGAAGCCGGGGATCGCGCAGCTGACGCGGGTGGCGAGCCACAGCGGGCCGCGATCGTAGACGACCGTTTCCGCCCGGCTCAGATCTGTCGCGGCGCAGAAGTACGGGACAGCGAGGTCCTCGATCCGGGCGTCGCCGAACAGCCGCTTCAGCCGCTTCACGGTCCCGGCCGCGGACGTCAGCGACACGATCGGCAGCGTCATGTCGAACGGCTGGCGCGCCACATAGGTGGAGCGGGTCGCGGCGACCATGGCGTCGGGATCCAGGCCAAGCGCGTACTCGGCGGCGATGATCGCCCCCATGCTCGAGCCGCCGATGAAATCGATCGGCACGCCGCTCTCGACGATCGCGCGAATGACTCCGATGTGGGCGAAGCCGCGGGCGCCGCCCCCGCTCAGGACGACGCCGACCGCACGTCCGGTCAGCCGCCGGACGACGCGCTGATAATCCTCATCCCGGCTGCCGCGCACGAGATGATGGCGGCGGTAGTGGCCAGCGTCGAGCCAGGGCGCGGCTCGAACCTCCCGGTCGCGCTCCGAGAGCAGCACGAGCTCGGTCGGGCGGCGGCGGCAGTCGGCCGGCCAGGCCTCCCTGTCGCGTTCCCCGAAGGGGACGCCGTCCGCCGTGGCGAGGACGACGATCGCGTCGGCCTGCCTGAGGCAGCTGGCCGGCCATTCTCCGGGCGCCCGGCCGACCTCGAGCAGGACATAGCGGAACCGCGATTCCCAGTCGTCCGGATCGTAGCGCGCGGCGTCCGACGCCCCCAGCAGCACGACCGAGCGGGTCAGCTGCTCGAACGCCGCCGCGAGGCGCGGCAGCGCCGCGCGCGCGCCGTCGTCGGCCGCCACGAGCGCCACGGCGCGCGACCGCGAGGCCGGCGACGTCCGGCGGGTGGTGCGCCGGAGCCGGCCGCCGAGGAGGCGCGCGAGCTCCGTGGCGGCGCGCGGGTGCCGGGACAGCAGGCCGTCGAACGATGGCCGGTCGAGGCGGAGCAGCTCGGAATCCCGGCGCGCGACAATCGTTGCCGAGCGGGGCTCGCCGAGCAGAAGCGCCATTTCGCCGACGAGCGCGCCGCGGTCCAGGATGTCAACCGTCCGCTCGGCGGCCGTGTCGTGCCCGATGACGACTTGCAGGCTGCCGCGCAGGATGACGAACATGGCCTCGCCGGGCTCGCCTTCCCGGAACAGCGTTCCTCCAGCCGGGAGCCGCACGAGGGTCGCCGAGCGGCGGATCTCGTCCCGGGCCGCCGCGTCGAGGCTGGCCAGGACCGCTACGGACTCCAGACCGAAGGGGTCGTCCTGGAGCCGGGGCTCCGTCATGGAAAGATGCCCGCAGGTGGAAGGGAATGCATGGGGAAACTGATGCGGGCCTGCAGGGTATCCAGTCGAACAGGGCAAGTCAAGGCGCGCCAGGGGCCCGCGGCGCTCAGCGCCGCAGCCACGCCTCGGTAAACGTCGCGTGGTTGATGACGGACCGCTGATCGGACGTGTAGACGATGTGAATCGTTCCGTCGGCGGCCTGGAAGCCGGTCGGGTAGGCGAAGCTGTTCGGCCCCTCGGCGAGGCGCCGGCGGATCGGGTAGGTGCGATCGCCGTCGGTCGAGAGCGCGGCGGCGAGCGGCGTCCGCTCGGTCATGCTGTCGTTGTAGACGAGCAGCAGCGCCCCGCTTCGCAGCTTCAGGAACTCGATGGCGGCATTCGGATTGGGAAAGGCCGAATCGCGGCCCGGCGACCACGTCGCGCCGCCGTCGTGCGACTCGGATCGCACGAGATAACCGGTAGTGGTCGGCCCGTACCCGCCGCCGCGCCGGCAGTAGGCGACAAGCTGCCTCGGCGTCAGCTCCACCACCGCGGGCTGGATGTTGCCGTTCGGAGACGAGATCCGCCCCGTCGGGCGCCACTGCCCGTCCCTGGCGTCACGGCGGAGAAACAGCGACGTACTGTCCGCACCGACGACTTCGGTGTTCTGACCGGTTTCCTGATAGATCGGCAGCAGATAGTCGCCGTTCGAGAGAACGATCGGCGGATTGCGGACCATCATCCCTTCGTCCTGGGCGACGACGAAGGCGTCGGACCAGGTCGTCGCGTTGTCCCGCGAGACTTTCCCCTGGATGCGGGAGGTGGACCAGGTGGGGCCGTAGCGCACCACATAGAACAGCCAGACCAGGCCGTCCGGCGCCTGCCAGACGACGGCGTTGCCGAGCGATCGGAACGGATCCCGCGCGATCGACACCGGCGCCGTCCAGCTGGCGCCGGTCTTTGGGAGCCGCGAGCCGAAGACGCCGGTTCCGGGCGCGTATTCGCCGTCACCGCCGTAATAGGCGAGGTAGAGATCCCCGTTCCGGAGCTCGGTGATGCTCGCCGGGTGCTTGTAGCGGCCGGTCGCCACCTCCGGGCCGAACACCCGCTCGAGGCGCAGTCCGGCGGCCGCGGCGTCCTGGGCCCGCGGCGCCGGAGCGGCCAGCAGCGCGGCTCCGATCATCATCGCCAGACTCAGACTCCACCGTCCGGTGCACTCTGTTCGAATCATCGGTCTTGCGCCCCCCAGGCTGTTTCAGTACCGATGCCAGCGTTCCGCGGCGCCGTGAAACGGCGTTTCATCGCCTTCAGTCTATGCCCCGACCTGCCCGGCCCGCGCCTCCTCAGACCGCCGCCCCGGCGGCGCGCGAGCGCTCGGACAAGTATTTCTCCAAGGTCATCGGCAAGGCGCTCGACATCGTCGCCATCCTGAGGACGACGGCGGAGCCGCTGTCGCTCAACGAATTGACGCAGCGCCTCGACCTGACGAAGAGCTCGGTCTTCCGGATGCTGCACACGCTCGAAGTCTCCGGCTATGTCGAACGCGACGGCGCCGGCCGGTATGTCGTCGCCGCCGACCTGCGCGCCGGGGCGCCGGGGCGCGTCCGCGCCGCGCTCGTCGAACACAGCACGTCGGCGCTGCGCGAGCTGAGCCGCGAGTTCCGCGAAACCGTCACCCTGGCGATGCGCTTCGACAATCGCATCGAAGTGGTGGCAACGCTCGAGAGTCCGCATCTCATCCGGATGGGCAACACCGTCGGCCGCATCGTCCCGCCCCATGCCAGCTCGCTCGGCAAGGCGATCGCGGCCTTCCAGCCCGAGGCGGTCCGCGACCACCTGATTCGCAGCTACGGCATTCACCGCTTCACCGAGCACACCATCACCGACGAGATGGAGCTGAAGCGCGAGTTCGAGCGCGTCCGGTCGCTCGGCTACAGCACCGACGCAGAGGAGAGCGTGCTCGAGGGGCGCTGCTTCGGCGCGCCAATCCTCGACGCCTCGGGCGATGCCGCCGCGGCGATCAGCGTGTCGTCCCCGAAGATGCGCATGCGCGACGAGGCCCTCAAGAAGCGCCTCATCGCCGCGCTGCGCCGCTCGGCGGGCGAGGTCTCGCGCGCGCTGGCGCGCTGAGGCCGGTGCCCCGGCGTTCAGTGCCGGAAGCGCTGCTGGAACTCCCGCAGCTTCTCGACCGTCAGCCCCGGCGACCGGACGAAGTCGAGCACGGCCTTTTCGTCGGCGCGGACCTGCATCGCCTCGGCCGCGACCCGGTCGGCGACCGCCTCCGGGATCACGAGCACGCCGTTGCCATCGCCGTGGAGCAGATCGCCGGGCGCGACCGCCATCCCGGCGAGCGTCACCGGGACGTTGACCTCGCAGATGACCGGGTTGCCGTGCGAGACGACGATTCCCGGGCAGAAATACTGAAAGCCGCCGAGCGCCCGGACTTCGACGACGTCGCGCAGGCCGCCGTCGGAGATGCAGCCGACCGCGCCGAGCGCCTTGGCGGTGGTCGCCATCACTTCACCCATGTGACACGAGCGGGACCGCTCCGGGCCGATGTCCTTGATGACGAGGACGGCCGGCTTCGGCGCCGCTTCGAGCGCCGCCCACAGGCGCAGCAGCCCGCGGTCGTCGGCGCGCGTCTCGGTCGTGCTGTCGGCGGTACAGGTGACGGCGTAGCCGACCGTCGAGCCGAGGTCCGGGAACACGCAGCGGAGATCCCAGCCGGCAAAGCCCTCGAGCCGCGGCCGCACGCGGAAGCGCTCGACGGCATTCGAGATGGTCGGGCTGTCGATGAGACGCAGCTCTTCGAGCTGCTGGGGCGTCAGTCGCGGCATGGAGCCTCCCGGGTGGCGTATTGTAATAAATAAAACGGATGTAGTAGAAATGAAACGCGTTTGAAACTCATTCCAGCGCCTTTTCCGGAGTCTGCCTGATGCGCTCGCCGATTGCTGTTGTTGTCGTGTCGCTGCTCTGCGCCGCCGCGGTGGTCCACACCGCCTCGCCGGCGTCCCCGACGACACAGGCGTCGCCGGCGCCGCCCCCTGAGGATACGCCGCTCGTCGAGCTGGCCGCCGCGACGATCGTGACCCCCGCCGCCCTGAGCGTCCAGCAGCGGACCGCGGTGCGCGTGCTCGTCGAGGAGATCGAGAAGCGCACCGCCGTGCGCCTGCCGGTGACCACGCAGTGGCCGGCCGACGCCGTGCCGGTGATTGCCGTCGGACCGCTCGCGACCGCCTCGACGTGGGCCGCTCCGGGACTGCGTGCGGCGGCCTCGGTGCAGGCTCCGGGGCGGGAGGGGTACCGACTGGCGCTGAATGCCGGCGCGCGGCGCGCCGCGACGGTGCTCGTCCTCGGCGCCGACCCCCGCGGCGAGCTCTTCGGCGTCGGCCGGCTGCTCCGCGAGCTGCACATGACGCGCGGCTCGCTGCGCCTGCCGTCGGCGCTGGCCGTCGTTTCGACGCCGCAGGTCGCGCTGCGCGGACATCAGCTCGGCTACCGCCCGAAGACGAACTCCTACGACGCCTGGGATGTCGCGATGTGGGAGCAGTACATCCGCGATCTCGCCATCTTCGGCACCAACGCCATCGAGCTGATCCCGCCGCGCACCGACGACGCCGCCGACAGCCCGCACTTCCCGCTGCCGCAGATGGAGATGATGATCGAGATGTCGCGGCTCGCCGATGAGTACGGGCTCGACGTCTGGGTCTGGTATCCGGCGATGGACCCCGACTACGGCGACCCGAAGCAGGTCGAGTCGGCGGTCGCGGAATGGACGGCGGTGCTCTCGAAGCTGCCGCGGGTCGACGCCGTGTTCGTGCCCGGCGGCGACCCCGGCCACACCCAGCCGAAGCACCTGATGGCGCTCCTCGAGCGCCAGACCGCGAGCCTGCACAAATCGCACCCCGCGGCCGAGATGTGGATGTCGCCGCAGGGCTTCACCAGCCGATGGATGGACGAGTTCTACGCCATCCTCAAGACCAAGCCGGCCTGGCTCACCGGCATCGTCTTCGGCCCGCAGGTCCGCGACAGCCTGCCGATCCTGCGCGCCAAGCGTCCCGCCGCGCTACCGGATCCGGCGCTATCCCGACATCACCCACAGCATCCGGAGCCAGTATCCGGTGCCAGGACTGGGACGTCGCGCACGCGCTGACCTCGCAGCGCGAGCAGATCAATCCCCGGCCAGAGGCGGAAGCGGTCATCTTCCGCGCCCTGATGCCGTATGCGACCGACTTCATCACCTACTCGGAAGGGGCGAACGACGACGTCAACAAGTTCGTGTGGAGCGGGCTGGGCTGGGACCCGAAGATCGACGTGCTGCAGATCCTCCGCGAGTACAGCCGCTACTTCATCGGCGAGCGCTACACCGATCCGTTCGCGCAGGGGCTGCTCGGCCTGGAGCGCAACTGGCGCGGGCCGCTGGCCGTCGAACGACTCGGTCTACACCACGCTCGAGCAGTTCCAGGCCATGGAGCGGAGCGCGGCGCCGCGCGACCTGCACAACTGGCGGTTTCAGCAGGCGCTCTACCGGGCGTATTACGACGCCTACGTCAGCGGCGGCTGCTGTCGGAGACCGCGATCGAAGCGCGCGCGCTCGATCGGCTGCGCGGTCTCAGGACCGGCGAGTCACAGCGGGCGCTGGCCGATGCCGGCACGATCCTCGACGAAGCCCGGGACAAGCCGGCGCCTGAATGGCGGCAGCGCGTCTACACGCTGGCGGAGGCGCTGTTCCAGACCATTCGCCAGCAGTTGAGCGTGGAGCGCTACGGCGCGATCGCGGTCGGCCGCGGCGCGACGCTCGACAGTCTCGAGACGCCGCTCAATAATGCGGGCTGGCTTCGGCCGCGCTTTGCCGAGGCGGCGGC
Organism: uncultured Acidobacteriota bacterium; assembly: GCA_963750475.1. GTDB lineage: Bacteria > Acidobacteriota > Vicinamibacteria > Vicinamibacterales > 2-12-FULL-66-21 > JALZOC01. The sequence continues at coordinate 786,853 of CAVVQQ010000002.1, read as the reverse complement.
GCTCGACAAGGAGGAGGATCGTCTCGCCGCGATCGACCGCATCCTGCGCTGGACGGATCCGGGCCCCGGCGGCTACTACGACGACCTCGGCAATCCCTCGCTCCAGCCGCACCTCGTTGCCGGACTGCCGTTCGCCGAAGATCCGCAGCGGTTCAAGTCCACCCTGGTCGGGTTCGGGTACCGGCCGGACTGGCGGCTGTCGTGGATGACGCACGCCGAATCGTTCTGGGAAACACCGCTGCGCCTGCGCTACACCGATCTCGATCCGTCGGCGCGCTACCGCGTCAGGGTGCTCTATGCCGGGGATGTCTTCAGTATGGATACGCTCATCCGTCTGGTCGCCGACGACACTTACGAGATTCATCCGCCGACCCGGAAGCCGTCGCCGCTCCAGCCGCTCGAGTTCGACATCCCGGCCGGGGCGACGCGCGACGGCGCGCTGACGCTGACCTTCACCGGCCCCGCCGGCGTCGGCAGCGCCGGCCGCGGGGTGCAGGTCGCCGAAGTGTGGCTGATGCGCAAGGACTAGGGGACATGGACACGCCGTGGGAGAGCCCGATCCGGCAGCGGCTTCTGGCCGGACAGCCGGTCTTCGGGTGCACCGTCACGACCGGCAATCTCGACATGGCAGCGCGCGCCGCCATGTCGGGCTTCCATTTCCTGTGGCTCGAGCTCGAGCACTCGCCGATCACGCTCGAAACCGTGCGGAACATCGTCCTGGCGACGCGCGCCCTGCCGGCCGTGCCGTTCGCACGCCTGCCGGTCACCGAAACGTGGACCGCCAAGCGGGTGCTGGATGCCGGCGTCCATGGGGTCATCTTTCCTTTCGTCAGCACGCCGGCGCTCGCCCGGCAGGCGGCGGAGGCGTGCCGCTACCCGCCGCAGGGTCGTCGCGGCTCGGGAGCCAGCCTCGCGATCTCCTGCTGGCCCGAGCCCGACGGCTACTTCGACTCGGCGGACCGCAACATCGTGACGGTCGCGGTCATCGAGGAGGCCAGCGCCGTCGAGTGCGTGGACGAGATTGCCGCCACGCCCGGGATCGACGTGTTGTTCGTCGGCACGGGGGACCTGTCGTTCTCGATGGGCCTGCGCGGCCAGCAGCAGCATCCGCGGGTCGAAGCGGCAGCAGCGACCGTGCTGGCCGCCGCCCGGCGCCACGGCAAGATTGCCGGGCGCCCCGCCGGCACGCACGACGACACCGCACGCTATCTGGAGCAGGGCTTTCTCTTCTTCCAGGGGCCGTCGGATTCTGGCGCTCTTCGAATCCGGCGCGCACGCCTTCCTCGGGCCGCACGGCATCACGCCGGCGCGGCGGCAGCGGACACTCTATTGAGGCCATGACGACGAACAGGACAACGGCGCTGGCGGCGCGGAGCAACTACAAGTGGTGGGTGGTCGGCATGCTGTGGCTGATCTCCTTCTTCAACTACGCCGACCGCCAGGCGATCTTCTCGGTGTTCCCGCTGCTCGAGCGCGAGCTCGGTCTGACGCCGGTGCAGCTCGGGCTGCTCGGCTCGTCGTTCGCCTGGGTCTACGGCCTCGGTGCGCCGTTTGCCGGCATGGTCGTCGACCGGGTGCGCCGGCGGACCGCGATTCTCGGCGGCCTGCAGGCGTGGAGCATCATCTGCGTCGCGACGATGACGTCGCGGACCTTCCGGCACCTGTTCTTCTGGCGCGCCGCCGAGGGGCTCGGCGAGACGTTCTACTACCCGGCGTCGATGTCGCTCATCAGCGACTACCACGGCCGCGAGACGCGCTCGCGCGCCATGGGGCTGCACCAGACGAGCGTTTACGTCGGCACCATCGGCGGCGGCTTCTTCGCCGGTCTGATCGGCCAGTACTACGGCTGGCGGCTGTCGTTCCTGGTCTTCGGCAGCCTCGGCATCATCCTCGGGCTGGTGCTGCGCAAGTTCCTGGTCGAGCCGGTCCGCGGCGCCGCGGATGTGATCGAGGCGACCGGCGTGCACGCCCCGGTCCCGCGGAGCGGCGGTCTGCCGCTGCCCGAGTTCCTCCGCCTGGTCGCCCGGACGCCGACGCTGCTCTGCCTGATGGGGGCGTTCATGTGCGCCAACTTCGTCGCCGTCGTGCTGCTCTCGTGGATGCCGAAGTTCCTCTACGACAAGTTCCACATGGGGCTGGCGATGGCGGGGCTGACGGCGACGATCTTCGTCCAGCTCGCCAGCATGGCGGGGGCGCCGATCGGCGGCTGGCTCGCCGACCGGTGGCGGCAGCGCTCGCCGCGCGGCCGGCTCGGCGTCCAGATGATCGGCGTCTTCGGCGGGGCGCCGTTCGTGGCGCTCTGCGGACTGACGCCCTCGGTCGGCACCGTCATCCTGGCGCTGACCGTCTGGGGCTTCTTCAAGGGGCTCTACGACGCCAACATCTTCGCGTCCGTCTTCGACGTCGTCCGGCCGGAGGCCCGCGGCACCGCGGCCGGGTTCATGAACGCCGTCGGCTGGCTCGCCGGCGGCGGCAGCGCGCCGCTCGTCATCGGCCTGATCGCCCAGCGCGAGAGCCTGAGCCTGGCGATTGCGCTCGCCTCGACCGTCTACATCGCGGCAGGGCTGCTGCTGCTCGCCGGCATCATCTTCTTCGTCAAGCGGGACGCGGCGCGGATGCAGGCCGAGCTCGCCGCCGGCTGACGGCGCCCCGCCGCTGCAGGCGTCGGGCGCCCAGACTCCGAGCCGTTCCGGCTTGGGATGCGGCCCTCGACGGAACGACCCGGCTCCGCCGTCGCCGCAGGCGTCGGGCGCGCTACGGCGTCCAGATGGTGGCGGCGATGTAGCGCTCGGTCGACGCCGCGTCGTTGTAGTAGTAGACCGTCACGATCCGGCCGTCGGGACGCTGCACGCTCCGGGTGTAGCCGAGGTCCCAGTCGACCGCGTCGCTCCGCAGCACGATGTCGTCGCTCCAGGTACGCCCGTCGTCGCGGCTGATGCGGGCGCGGATGCCATACGGCTCGGCGCGATATCCGAAGGTGACGACCAGACGGCCGTCGCGCAGCTTGACGAGACTTGGCGGGTTGCCGCGGCCGGTGTCGGGCACGGCGCGGACGACGTGCGTCCAGGTCGCGCCGTTGTCGTCGGATCGGTACGCTTCGATCCAGTGGCGGTGGCGCACCAGGGTCAGGATTGCGGTCGGTGACAGCCGGACCGACGACGGCATGATGGCGAAGTCCTCTTCGCCCGGCTCGGGCCCGACCATGCCGACGAGGCGCCATGACACGCCGCCGTCGGTCGTCCGGACGCAGATGACCCGCCCCTCCTTGCCGTTCGACTTCGCCGCGGTCAGGAACAGGGTCAGCGCGCGGGGGCCATCGACCAGATAGTCCGTGCGGGGCGCAAGCCCTTTCTGGCCGAAGGCGGGAAGGCTGTAGGGACCACTCCAGGTCCGGCCCTTGTCGGCGGTCGCGAAGAACCACGACGGCCCGCCGTCGATGTCGCTCATCCGCGCCGTCAGGGCGAAGCCCGGGGCGGTGAAGTCGAGCGGCGTCGTCAGCGCCGAGAGCGCCTTGCCCCCCTTTTCCGTCGGCACGCCGGCGATGTTGCCGGGGGCCGGCGGCGGGACCAGTCCGGGATTCTTCTCGAGTGCCCAGTGCTGCCCGCCGTCGAGGCTGCGCGCCAGCATGTGTTCTTCGGGCTGCTGGCGGTCGATGGGATGTCCGGCAGCGGCGCCGCCGCTGCGCATGTGCCCCCAGCTGAAGCCGACGAGAATCTCGTCCCCCCACGCCCAGATCCCGTGGTTGGCGGGCCAGCCGCCATAGCGCCCCGGCGCGCGGGCGACGATGACGTGTTGCGGGGCCGGCGGTGCGGCCCCGGCTTGCGCCGGCGGCGCGGGAGCCCCCTGACCGGCGGACCAGAGCGGCGTGGCCACGACAGCCACGAGCAGAACGGTCGCGAACGCGAACGGCTTCATCGGCGCTTCTCCTGGGTGATCGGCGTCACGCGCTACGACCGCGTCAGGCCGGCGGCGTCGCCGGCCGGCGTGTCGGCCAGCCCGTTGCGGGCCAGCCAGTCGGGCAGCCAGGCCATGAACGCGCTGATCTGCCGCTGTCTGGCGGGGGTGACCGGGAGCGGCAGCGGCCCGGTGGCGAGGCCGCGGGCCGCCAGGCCGATCCGGATGCCCCACGGCGTCGGAAACGGATTGAGATGCTCGATCAGTTCGTCGAGGAGGCGCTGCAGCCGCGCCGCCTCTGCCGCCTCGCCGGCGGCGTGACGGCGGTAGATCGCGACCAGCAGTTCAGGGCAGAAGCCGGCGACCCCGGAGATGCCGCCGTCCCAGCCCGCCTGGAGACCGGCGTCAAGCGCGCGGTCGTCGCCGACCAGCAGCGACCACGGCCGGTTCCCGCGCGCCGCCTGGAAGGCTGCCAGGTGTTCCATGCGGCCGCTGCTGTCCTTGACGCCGACGAGAAACTCCTGGTCGTTGAGCAGCCCGACGATCGTGTCGGCCTCGAGTCCGTTCGTGAATGCCGGCAGGTTGTAGAGCAGGCAGGGCGCGCGCAGCGTGCTGCTGATCGCGGCCGCGTAGGCGGCGAGATCCCCCTGCTCGTAACGAAAGAACATCGGCATCGGCAGGAGCAGCGCCCGGCTGCCGGCGTCGATGGCGGCGCGCCCGAGCTCGGCCGCCAGACGTGTCGACGGCGCCCCGATGCCGACGAGCAGCTCGCAGCCGGCCGGCAGCCGCGCCGCCGCCCGCCGGATCAGCGCCTTGCGGTCCGCGGTCTCGAAGTGGGGATATTCGCCGGTGGCGCCGGCAATGCAGATTCCCGACACCCCCGCCGTCACCAGGAAATCGATGATCCGATCGAACGTCGCCGCATCCGGCCGGCCGTCGTCGTCGACCGGCGTGACGACGGCCGCGTAGAGACCCGCGACCCGCACTAGAACCACACGCGCGCGGCGAGCTGCATGATGCGCGGATCGCCGGCGCTGAGGATGCGCCCGAAGTTGCTCGAGTCCCGGCTGGTGTTCGGCGGGTTGAGGTTGACGTTGTTGAGCGCGTTGAAGGCTTCGACGCGGAGCTGCAGCTTGGCGCTGCCGACCAGCCCGAAGGTCTTGTGCAGGCCGAGGTCGAGCGAACGCGAGCCCGGACCGCGCAGCGAGTTGCGCCCCGAGTTGCCGAACGTGCCGAGCGCGTTCTGGACGTAGGCAGCGGTGTTGAACCACTGCCGGATCTGTTCGGCGAGCGGCCGATCGGACGGCAGGGTCGGGTCGCCGACGAGGTCAGCGCGCTGGCCGCCGGTGCCGCTCCGGGCGTTGTCCACGCCGCTCGTGACGGTAAAGCCCTGGCCGCTCTGGACGACGTAGATGCCGGTCAGCGACCAGCCGGCGAGCACCGCGTCGAGGCCGCGGTTGCCGAACTGCCCGGGAATCTGCCAGAGCGCCGACGTCACCCAGCGATGGCGGCGATCGGAGTTGGCCGGGCCCCAGTCGAAGCCGAGATCGAACGGATTGGTCTGGCTCGCCCCGGTCTGCTTGTTCTCGGAAGAGTGGTCGAGCGTCTTCGACAGCGTGTAGTTGCTGAGGATGGAAAAGCCGCGCGACATCCGCTTGTCGAGCGTGAGCTGCAGGGCGTTGTATTTCGACTCGCCGGTCGACTCGACCGAGACGATGCTGTTGAACGAGGGGTAGAGCGGCCGGCGCTGGTTGGTGGTCGCGGTCGTGACGCCGGCGGCGTAGATGGCCGGGTTGACTTCGCGGAGAATCGCCATCCGGTCGCCCCACGAGCCGGCGTAGGCGGCGCGAACGAGATAGCTCGGCACGATCTCGCGCTCGACGGTCAGGTTCCAGGACTGGAGCCGTCCGTTCTTGAGGTGCGGGTCGTAGCTGAACATGCTGTGCGGCAGGAAGAACGCCGCGCTCGACGGCACGTTGAACGGATCCGCGGGGAACGGGTTGACGCGGCCGGCATACGGGTTGGCGACGCTGTTGACGAAGTCTCCAGGGAAGGAGACGACGGTGCCGAACGGGCCCTGGTTCGCCGGGCTGTTGGTGGCAATCGTGTTGGGCCGATCGTAGAAGATCCCGTAGCCGGCGCGGATGCTGGTCCGCCCGTTGCCGAACGGATCGTAGGCCAGGCCGATCCGCGGCCCGAGGTCCCCCAAAGAGGCGTCATAGCCCCCCTTCGGACACGCCGCGTCGCCCGGGAAGGTCGCCCCGGCCGGGGCGTTGACGTAGACCGTCGACTGCTGGCCTGGACGGTAGCAGGCGAGCCGGTCGTGGACGTCGGTGTAGGGGAAGAACGGATCCCAGCGCAGGCCGAGGTCGAGCGTCAGCCGCGGACTGACCCGGAACTTGTCCTGGACGAACGCCGCCAGCGAGGTCATGCGGGTGTTCTTGTACTCGCCGATGCCCTGCTCGAAGCTCGAGAACTTGCCGAGCAGGAAGTCGGCCAGCGCGTCGCCGGTGAACGGCGCCCCGCCCGAAAAGCTGAAGCGCCCGTTCGCCCGGAAGTTGTTGACGATGTCCCCCTGGCCGTGGCTGTAGTCGACGCCGGTGGCAATCTCGTGGCGGCCGCTGGTCCAGCGCATCGTGTCGACGATCTGGACCTCGTTGCGGAGGAACGTATTGGTGTCGCCGGAGTTGATGCCGAAATAGCCGCTGACATTGAAGAACCACTGCGGCGTCTTGTCGTTGTAGGCGTTGATGCCGAGCGACGAGTAGTCGGGGGGATAGATCTGCGAGTTGTCGTTGTTGGTGCGGTTGAACGTGACGACGAGGTTGTTGAGCAGCGTCGGCGACAGAACGTAGGTGTCGTTGAGCGAGCCGACCGTGTTCTGCCAGGTCCGCGAGTAGGCGCTCGTCAGGATGTTGCCGTCGGCGAGATACGCCGGGGTCGAGGCCCGCGACACCCATGCCCGGCCGTAGGCGCGATGCCGGTCGGTGAAGACGTGATCGAGGCGGAGCAGGAACTGATGGTCGTCGAGCGACTCCGGCTGGTCGAAGCGCAGCGTCAGCGGGTTGTCGCCGCCCGCCGGGTTCGGCAGCGGCAGCCAGCTCTTGAGAATCGCCGACGCCGCCGGGCTGAAGAGCGCGGTCGGGATCTGATTGTTCGGGAACGCCTCACCCGTGAACGGGTTGCGGAGCTGCTTGGCGATCGCCGAGAAGTCGCCGGCGCGCATCGCCGCCGACGGCACGAGCGCGGACCGGCTGGTCGGGCGGCGGCTCTGCTGGGTGCCCTGGTACGACCCGAAGAAGAAGGTCTTGTTCTCGACGATCGGTCCCCCGAACGTGCCGCCGTACTGCGACCGCTTCAGCCCGTCGTCTTTTCCCGGGGTGAAGAAGTTGGTCGCGTTCATCTTGTAGTGGCGGAAGTAGTCGAACGCCAGGCCGCGGAACTGGTTCGTGCCGGCGCGGGTGACGGCATTGACGATGGCGCCGACGTTGCGGCCGTATTCGGCGCTGAAGCTGTTGGTCTGGACGCTGAATTCCTGGAGCGCGTCCGGGTTCGGCAGCGGATTCGGGGCGTTGCTGTAGTGGTCGTTGTTCGAGCCGCCGTCGAGGACGTAATTGGTGGTGTTGCCGCGCGCGCCGTTCGAGGCGACGGCATCCGCCCCCGGGTAGGTCGCGCCCGAGGTGAGGCTGGTGCGATCCGGCAGGACCCCGGCAACGAGCGTCATCAGCTGCGTGGCGTTGCGGCCGTTGAGCGGCAGCGTCTCGATGCGCTGCTGATCGACGACGGTCTTGAGCGTACCGGAGGTGGTGTCGACGGTCGACGCCTGGCCGCTGACGGTGACCGTGTCGGTGAGGTTGCCCACCGAAAGCTGGATGTCGAGGCGGACATCCTCGTTGACGCGGACGACCACGTCGGTGTTCTTCGAGCCCTGGAAGCCGCTGAGCTCGGCGACGACCGAGAAGCGCCCCACCGGCAGCCCGCGCAGGGTATAAAGGCCGGCTTCATTGGTCACCGCCGACGTCACGCCGTTGGTCGCCTCGTGGACCGCCCGGATGGTGACGCCCGGCAGCACGGCGCCGCTCGAGTCCCGGACCACGCCGGTAATGCCGCCGGTCGTGGTTTGCGCCGCGGCAGGCGCGGCCAGGGCGGCAAACAGCCACAGCGTGAGAGCAACGGTCTGACGGAACATCGGGGGCCTCCTCGGCGGCAAGACGACGGATTGCGCGAGGATCAGTAAACCGCAAGGCGATTCCGGAAGTCAACTGGATCTGATATTTCGTGACGTGAAATGAAATTCAGTTTCGAATCCAGTTGCGGCGCCGGCTGAAGATTGCTACTTTCGTGCCCGGAGAGTCCACATGCGTTCACGAGTTCTCGCCCTCCTCGCCAGCCTCCTGGCCGCCTCGGCCGCCATCGCCGCGGCCCCAGGACAGAAGGCCGAACAGCCGTTCCTCACCGCCGAGCTGATCTTTCCGCTCGAACACTGGCACAACCACGCGTCGATGATCGTCGAGCTGCCGGGCGGCGATCTGCTCACCTGCTGGTTCCACGGCTCGGGCGAGCGGACGGCGGATGACGTCGTGATACTCGGCGCCAGGCTGAAAAAGGGGGCCCGCACCTGGAGCGCCCCCTTCCTCCTCGCCGACACGCCGGGCTATCCCGACACGAACGCGACGATGTTCCTGGATCCGCGGCAGCGGCTGTGGCTGATGTGGCCGACCATCCTCGCCAACGAGTGGCACACCGCGCTGATGAAGTACAAGATCGCGTCGCGCTACGCCGGGCCGGGGGCGCCGGCATGGGAGACGAGTGAGGTCCTGCACGTGACGCCCGGGGACGAGTTCGTCGAGACCGTCAACCGCGAGGCCGATCGTCTGCTGGCCGCCGGGCCAGGTACCGATCGGGCGAAACAGTATGCCGCCGAGCTCAAGGCGCACGCCGCCGACAAACTGTACCGCCGCCTCGGCTGGATGACCCGCGCCCACCCGTACGTGCTGGACAACACCCGGCTGATCGTCCCGCTCTATTCAGACGGCTTCAGCTTCTCGCTGATGGCGATCACGGACGACTGGGGCGCGACCTGGAAGACGAGCACGCCGCTCGTCGGTCTCGGCAACATCCAGCCGTCGCTGGCGAAGCAGAAGGACGGTACGCTCGTCGCCTACATGCGGGACAACGGCCCGGCGCCGAAGCGCCTGATGATCAGCCGTTCGACGGACCGCGGGGAGACCTGGAGCCGGGTGGAAGACACGGATCTGCCCAACCCGGGTTCCGGCGCCGAAGTGCTGGTCCTCAAAAACGGCAACTGGGCACTCATCTACAACGACCTCGAACGCGGGCGCTACAGCCTGGCGGTATCCCTCTCGGAGGACGAGGGGCGGACCTGGCGCTGGACCCGCCATCTCGAACGCGACCCCGATTCCACCAACGAGCAGCAGCTGGGCCAGTATCATTATCCGTCGCTCATCCAGGCCGCCGACGGCAGCCTGCACGCGACCTATAGCTACTTCGCGCCGCCGGCGTCGGTCGCCCCCGGCGCCGACAAGGCCCTGCCGCGCAAGGCCATCAAGCACGCCCATTTCAACGAGGCGTGGATCAAGGGGTCGTAGTGCTCGATCATCTGCAGCCACGTAAAATCCGCGTCGGAGTCCTCGATTTCGGGGACGGCCGGCACTTCCTCCAGACGCCGCTCGAGCCGATCAACCGGCAGTTCCGCGAGCAGCTCGTCCGCCGCCTCGAGGCCGGCGGCTTCGACGTCGTCCCCGGAGACGACGTCATCTGGCAGAACGAGATCGCGGTCCGCAACGGCCGGAAGATGGCGGCCGCCGGCGTCGACGTCGTCCTGTTCAACTTCTCGGTCTGGGCGTGGCCGCAGTACGCCCGGGTCGCGGCGCAGTTCTGCCCGCAGCCGATCGTGATGTTCTCCAACGTCAATCCGCAGTATCCGGGGCTCGTCGGGATGCTCGCCAACTCCGGCTCGCTCGATCAGGCCGGCATCCGCTTCACGAAGAGCTTCGGCGACATCGAGGATGACGACGTCTTCGCACGGCTGCGCTCGAGGATCGTCGCGGTGGCGGCGGCCCGCCGGCTGCGCGGCCTCACCTACTGCCTGATCGGCGGGCGGTCGCTCGGCATCGACACGACGGTCATCGACCCGGCCCAGTGGATGAAGCAGTTCGGGATCGACGTCGATCATGTCGACCAGCTCGAGCTGGTGCGGCGGGCGGAGGCGGAACTGGCGGGCGGCACGCGAGTCGATACGGCGCTCGCCTATCTCAAAGGAGCCGTCGGCAAGATTCACTGGACGGCGCCGGATGCGGCCTTCCGTCTCACCGAGGACCTCCTGCGCCGTCAGCTCGGCCTCTACTACGCGGCCATCGACCTGATCGAGGAGTTCAAGTACGACTTCTGCGGCATCAAGGGGCAGCGCGAGCTGACCGAGCACTTCGCGACCGCCGACGTCGCCGAGGCTTTCCTCAACGATCCATACGGCCCCGACGGGATCGCCAAGCCGTCAATCGTCTGCGCCACCGAGGCGGACTCCGACGCGGCGCTGACGATGCAGATTTTCAAGCATCTGACCGGGACGCCGGCGCTCTTTGCGGATGTGCGGCACTACCATCAGGACCTCGGGGTGTGGGATCTCTGCAACAGCGGCGAGCACGCGACCTGGTTTGCCGGGCGAAGCGACGATCCGGCCGTGAACCTCGCCCTGACTGAGTTCCGGCCGCAGGGATTCTACTTCCCGGCTGGCGGCGCCGCGGTTTACCACATCGCCGCCCCGGGGCGCGTCACGCTGGCGCGGCTGACCCGGCACGACGGGGAGTACGTGATGACGATCGTGCCGGCGGAGTTCATGGACTTCGTCTCCCGCAACCACGAGATCGCCGCCATCAGCCAGGACAACTGGCCGCACGCCTTCGCGCGGTTCGACTGCACGGTCGACACGTTCATCGAGCACTTCCACTGCAACCATATCCACGGCGTCTACGGCGATTGGGTGGCGGAGCTCGAGCAGCTCTGCGGCGTGCTCGACATCGACTGCCGGATCCTGGGCTGATCCGGTGTCCCGCCCCTGCACCATCGGCCTCGACTTCGGCACCGAGTCGGTGCGGGCGCTGCTCGTCGACGTCGCCTCCGGCGAGACGCTGGCCACCGCGGTCGAGCGATACCCCGACGGCGTCATCGACGAGCGGCTCCCCGGCAGCCGCGACCTCCTGCCGCCTGACTGGGCGCTGCAGAACCCGGCCGACTGGCTGACCGGTCTCGAAACGACGATCGCGAGCGTACTGGCCGAGTCCGCCGTCGATCGCGACGCCGTCATCGGCATCGGCATCGACTTCACGTCGTGCACGGTCCTGCCGACGACCGCCGACGGCACGCCGCTCTGCGGCCTCGAGGCGTGGCGCGCCGAGCCGCACGCGTGGCCGAAGCTCTGGAAACACCACGGCGCCCAGCGACAGGCCGATCGCATCACCGAGATCGCCGCCAGCCGGAAGGAACGATGGCTGGCCCGCTACGGCGGCCGCATCTCCTCGGAGTGGATGCTGCCGAAGGCGCTCGAGATCGCGGACGACGCACCGGCGGTCTACGCCGCGGCCGAGCGGTTCCTCGAGGGAGCGGACTGGGTGGTGTGGCGGCTGACCGGCGTGCTGGCGAGAAATGCCTGCGCCGCCGGCTACAAGGGCAACTGGCACAAGCGGGACGGACATCCGCATCGCGACTACCTCGCGGCAGTCAAGCCGGGCTTCGAGACGTTCTATGCCACGAAGGCGTCCGCGCCGGTGCTCCCCCCGGGAACCGGCGTCGGCACGCTGACGCCGGAGTGGGCGGCCCGGCTCGGCCTGCCGAAGCGGGTGGCGGTGGCGGCGCCAATCATCGACGCCCATGCGGCGGTGCTCGGCGGCGGGGTCGCGGCTCCCGGCACGTTCGTGATGATGATGGGGACGTCGACCTGCCAGCTCCTGATGGCCGACATCGAGCGGCCCGTCGAGGGCATGGCTGGCGTCGTCGAAGACGGCATCGTCCCCGGCTACTTCGCCTATGAGTCCGGGCAGGCGGCGGTCGGGGACCTTTTTGCGTGGTTCGCGCATCATGCGGTGCCGCCGGAGTACCACGCGGCGGCCGAGCGGCGCGGCGTGTCGATTCAGGATCTGCTGACGTCGCGGGCCGAGGGGCTTGGCCCGGGGAGCAGCGGCCTGCTGGCGCTCGACTGGTGGCAGGGCAACCGATCGACGCTCGGCCGATCGGATCTGAGCGGCCTGCTGCTGGGGGCGACGCTGAACACGCGCGCCGAGGAGATTTTCCACGCGCTCGTCGAGGCGACTGCGTTCGGCACCCGCGCCATCGTCGAATCCTTTACCGGGCAGGACCTGCCGGTGCACCGGGTGGTGGCGGGCGGCGGCCTGACCCGGAACGCGATGCTGATGCAGATTTACGCCGATGTCACCGGGCGGGAGATTGCTGTCGCGGGGGCGCCGCAGGCCTCGGCGCTCGGCGCGGCGATGCTTGGCGCGGTCGCGGCCGGGTCGGTCCGCGGCGGCTACGATTCGCTGCAGGCGGCCGCGACGCGAATGGCGCCTCCCCCGCAGCGCGTCTACACGCCAATCGAAGCGAATCAGCGGCAGTACGACGTGCTGTACGGGGAATACCGGCGGCTGTACGACTACTTCGGCCGCGGAAGCAACAACGTCATGCCGCTGCTGCGGGGGCTGCGCCGGCGGGCCGGCGCCGCGGCCGACGCGGACTGATCAGGAAGCCGGCGCCACGGTCGACGGGATCTGATCAGCCGGGCGGGCGCCGCAGCCGACATGAACTGATCAGAGGGCTGCCGCGGAAGTCGCTTGGGACTGGCCAGGCAGCTGGGGGACTGGTCAGGAAGATCGCCTGGCGGCCGCGGATCGTTTTGCGCTGACCGGCGCCGGCGCATCGTCCCATTTGTGCGCCCACTCGGCGATGGCCTGAAAGGCGTCGGCGAGGGCGCGTCCTTTTTTCGTCAGCGCGTACTCCACCCGCACCGGCGAGTCCGGAATCACCGTCCGCTCGACGATCCGCTCCGCTTCCAGCTCCTGCAGTCTGTCGCTCAGCATCCGGTCGGTGATCTCGGGGATCGCGGCGCGGAGCGCGGCGAAGCGGCAGGTCGATTTCAGCAGGATGAAGATGATCGCACCGGTCCAGCGGCGGCCGATGAGCTCGCTGGCTCGGTGGAACCGCGGGCAGAGCTCCGGGGTCCTGGGATCTTTCATGGCGTCCCAACAATAATACGGCGGCTTTGGGATCATTACAAGTAGCTACTTGACTTATAGCAACTATGTATTTTATAGTGCATAACTGCGGTCGCAGTTGGCCGCTTTGCACGACGGACAAGGAGCTTCGAAATGGATGCAGGGTTGTTGCTGGGACGGCTGGCGATCGGAATATTGATGGCGGCTCACGGGTCGCAGAAGCTGTTCGGGTGGTTCGGAGGCTACGGGCTCGACGGAACGGCGGGATTCATGGAGACACTGGGCTTCCGTCCGGGGCGGTTCTTCGCGGCCACGGCCGCGATCACCGAGATCGGCAGCGGGGTGCTGCTTGCGCTGGGGTTGTTCTCGCCGTTCGCGGCCGCCGCGATGGTGTCGGTGATGATCGTCGCCGCGGTCAGCGTCCACTGGCCGCACGGGCTGTTCGCGGCAAAGAACGGCATCGAACTGCCGCTGCTTTACGGCACCGGCGCGGCGGTCCTGGCGATGACCGGGCCCGGCGCCTACTCGGCCGATGCCTGGCTCGGGATCAACACGTTGTGGACACCCGAACTCGTGGCGGCCGCCCTGGCGCTCGGCGTCGCGGGAGGCATCGCAAATCTGGCGCTGCGCAACCCCGCACCGTTCGAAGCGGCCGCCTGACCAGACAGACCCGGCGGTGGCGCTTCGCGTACCAGGCCGGCCGTGCGGGTTTCGGATCCACCGGTTCGTCACGGCTGACACGCGGATAACCTGCAGGGGCCACGTTCCGTTTACGCGGACCTTGTCAGGTTCATCCGCGTGTCAGCCAGCGATGGCATCACCAAGCAAGGCTCGAGCCCACTCGCTGGTGGCCGCCTGATACACGGATTTCCCCTGCTGGTCTTCATCGGTCACCCTCGCGCCACGCTCCAACAACAGCCGAACGATACCGGCCTGTTGTTCGCGCGCGTGCGGAGCGCCGCTGCCTCCCCGCCCGGTAGTCTGGACGGCGAGGTGCAAGGGCGTTGATCCCGCCTTGTTTCGTTGCCTGGCAGCCGCTCCGCCGTCCAGAAGCGCGCGTGTTGCGGCAAGCGACCGCGTTCGGACAGCTCTGTGCAAGGGCGCCACTCCGGAGCCATCCAAAGCGTCAGGATCTGCACCAACCGACAGAAGGTAGGTGATCGTCTCGGCCTGTGCCCGCGGGGCCCACCGATTGGCGTCTGCCGCGTAGTGAAGGGGCTGCGCCCCTCGCCGGTTCCTCGCTTCGCAGTGGGCTCCGTGGGTGATCAGGAGCTCAGCGGCCTGGCGCCGGAAGGCTGCGGCCGCCATGTGAAGCGCGGTGTCGCCCGCATAAAGATAGTGAGCGATCTGCGGGAAGAAGAAGGCGGAGGCCTCCTGACGTATAGCGCCCACTTCGGCGAACATGTTTGCGAGAGCCGGATCGTCGGCCAAACGCCTCGACATCTCGCCGACATCACCATCGACGACCGAACGGATGAACTCTAGAAAGATTGGAGTCATCGGACGTCCGCATCTACTTAGGTAGGCCGATCGGTCGCGCGACTGCCTGACGCCATGCCGCTCAGCCGCGAGCGCCGCAACCAGGTCTCACAGGCTGGCCAAGCTTACATTACCGCTCGTCGGCTGCGGCGGCTGTCTGGTGCTGCGCGGGTTCGGCACCGTACCCCGTTGGGTGTACCGATGCAATTCTAAGGCGGAGCCAATATGCCGACGCGTGAATCCGTCGTCCGATCCGACCCAGACGTGCTCGGGGGTACCCCTGTTTTTACGGGCACACGCGTTCCGGTGAAGAACCTGCTGGACTACCTGGCCGCCGGCGATAGTCTCGATCGATTCCTCGACCATTTTCCGTCCGTCTCCCGCGAGCAAGCCGTGGCGGCGCTGGAAGTGGCGAAGGACTTGCTGACCGCTCGTGCGACTCCTGCTCGATGAGTCGTTGCCCGGGGCGCTGGCGCGACTCTTGGCCGGCCACGACGTTCGCACCGTCACCCAAATGGGCTGGACCAGTCTGAGCAACGGTGCGCTACTTCGCCAAGCGGCGCCTACGTTCGACGCGTTGCTGACAGCCGACCAAAACATCCAGTTCCAACAAAACCTCAAGGCGCTGCCGATGGCGGTCGTGGTTCTCGTTGCCGGCAGCAACCGCCTGGAATCCCTGGAGCCGCTCGTGCGGGACCTTCTGAGGGCGCCCTTGAAACGCTCCAGCCAAAGTCACTCGTTCGCGTAGGTGCCTAACCATCAGTCGCTCGAAGCGGGCTGGCGATGACCGGGCCCGGCGCCTACTCGGCCATGCCTGGCTCAACCTAACCGGGCTCTGAGCCCCAGGTCGTGGCCGGGGCGCTGACGCTCGGCATCGCCGCGGGCTTCGCCAATCAGGCGCTGCGCAGGACCGCGCCGGTCGAAGCGGCCGCCTGATCAGACGGACCGGAGGGTGCGCTGCGTGTACGAGCCCGGCCGTTCGCGTTTCGGATCCACCCGTCCCTCACACCCGCTCGCGGTCGTGAGGTGCCTTGTTAGACATCTCGCCCGAAATGCCGCGTAACCGGACCTCGCAACACGGGCACGTAGGAGACGACGAGCCAAATCGCGAGCATGATAAAAGCCAGCAGGAGCAGTGTTCGAAGCAATAGGTAGAGGACCCGAGCCCACGAGAACCGCTTGTTGGCCGTCCGCCTGTCCACCCACTGCCCCGCCGGCTCGCGACCCAGCAGCGCTCCAAAGGCCTCTGACAGAGCCCATGCTAGCGGAATACCAATGGCAAACAGCAGCCACCCCAGGGCGGTTCGCGGCCGGTACGGGTAGGTTTGTGCGAGTCCAAAGAGCATAGCAGCGGCCCAGAATGCGGCGCCGACGATTAGCGCCGTCAACCAGCTCACAGCTTTTTCAATCCACCTCATCCCGTCAACTCAGATGTCTAACGCTCCGAATGGGGCGCGCGCCAGCACACTCGTGCTCGCAGACGGTCGGGCGCGCCGGTTCTACTCGGATGTCAGACGGCCGGTCGCCGCCGCGGGGCGCGCCAGCGACGACCCTCGCAGAACGACTACGACTGATCTGGCATCGCGCTGTCATCTATCTGCGCCGCTTGCGTGGCGCTCTCGATCAACGTCTTCCGGACAATTCCGGCGTCACGAAGCACCCTGTCGAGGCCCGTCTCCTCAGCGAGGGCGACCAGCAGGTGCTCCGGTCGAATGCGGTAGTGTCCGAACTGATCGGCGCGCACCATCGCTGTGTTCAGGAGCCGTTTAACGTGCGCACTGAACGGGATGTCACCTCCTGTAAGCCCATCCTCACAGCTCGGCGGCAAGCCAAGGTCCTGCCGGATCTTGTGCCGCACCGATGCTCCCTGCGGCCACAGTTCCAATACTCCCGCGAGAAGGTGCGTCGGCTCGATCTCGTTCGCGCCGGCCGACAGCGCCGCGGCTCTCGCCAGGAACAGGGCTCGTCGGGACTCCTGAGAATAGCGTTCGAACATCGCTTTGATAATGGCCGACGATGTGACCCGTATGACCGTCTATCGTCCCGAATGCGCCGCGCTCGCAGCGTAAAGGCTCATTCGGCTGTTAGCCCGCGCATTGCAAGGGCCGAAACTAAGCCGGCAGCTGGACGACGCGTTCTGGGCCAAGTCTGCAGCATACGCAGGCGCCGCCTGAATGCCTTCACGGGTCAGGGAGGGATAGCTCCGAATGATGTCGTCTCGACTCAGCCCGTCAGCGAGATTCGCCAGCACCACCGCGACCGGGATCCGCGTGCCGCGAATACACGCCTCACCATGCACGACGAGCGGATTGACTGCGATGGGATCCTGCCACCGCATGAGGCTCTGCCTCCAGAATACCCAGAAGCCGGGTCGGCTGTCTAACACCCGCGTGTGCAGCCGCGGCGCAACTCTATCGAACGAGAGCATACCGCCGCGCCGTCTGCTGGAACGCGTGTTAGCCTGCCATTTCGCCGAAGCCATCTTCCGCTGAGGGAGGATCGAACCCATCCTCTCGAACGTCGAGCACGAGCGAAAACTCAGCGTTCGGAGCAAACTCCTCCCGAATGGCAATGCGGTCACCAGGCTGCGCGCCCGCCAACCGGCTCTCAACGATCAGGGCAAGCTCGGCAAGCTTCGGGAGCGGCCCATGGATAGCATGGTCGTCCATACCAGGCTCTGGCCAGGTCATGACCTCAAGTCCGTATGGCCCATAGTGTTCGTGCTCTGATTGCAGTTCGTGCCGGGGGTCGGCAACG
The DNA here is from genome assembly GCA_963750475.1 of uncultured Acidobacteriota bacterium. Lineage (GTDB taxonomy): Bacteria > Acidobacteriota > Vicinamibacteria > Vicinamibacterales > 2-12-FULL-66-21 > JALZOC01. The sequence continues at coordinate 769,499 of CAVVQQ010000002.1, read as the reverse complement.
TAAGCGCGAAGGAGATCGCAGAATCCATGCACACCAGACCGCGAGCCGACAAGTCGGTATTCGCGATTCTGTTTATCGTGACCGCAGTAGAACCCGAGCTCACGCCATCCCTTGATGTACGGTTCAAACATTGATGTCTAGCCAACGACCTGCCGCCCGCCTGCGGCTCGCGCGAGCCACGATACCACCGAGCCAAGGCACGCGTGAGCGGGCCCCGGCCCAGCTGGCCGGCTAACGTCTCGGTCACACTTGCCATCTCCGCTGGCTCGAAGACGCCCGGAGGACGGAATACCCCTGATCCAACTTTGAATCATTCAGGTGATGTTTGCCGGTTGCCCAACGTTCCGCTTCAGCCGCGGCGGCTCATGATCGCGCCAGCCGCCGTCGGCTGCAAGTGGCCTTTAGGCGGCGTGAACATCGACGATCTCACCCGTCGATGATGGTCTTGGGATCGGCTGACCAGCCTTCTTCAATCCGTCGAGGTGAAACTCAATGGCGTCACGAATGAGCGTCAGCGCTTCCGCTCGTGTCTCGCCCGCTGCGACGCATCCCGGCAAATCCGGAACGTAGGCGCCAAAGGAGCTCGGGCCTTCTTCGACTACGACGAGATATCGCATCGCGGCGCTCCTAGTTCTTCAAGCCGGCCTGTTTCAGAACGCTGTTGAGGGTGCCGGCTGGCACGTCGACTCCAGGGTTGCCCGCTATCGTGACGGTTCCGTGCTTCGTCGGATGTTGAAACTGGCGGTGGCTACCTTTCGTCCGGACGAGGACCCAGCCGTCGGACTCGATCAACGCGAGCAATTCGCGGACCTTCACTGAAGAAGACTAACATCGTCACGACATCAGGAGCCACAGCGGCGGCGCTCGAGCCGGTCACGTCCAGCCGCGCCAACCGCGCGTCGCCGATTGCACCGAGTGCACGGCGCGAGCGGCCCACGGTGCCGTCCGGTGCAGCGGCGTTAGCTAGGCAGCTCAGTTTCCGATCACAGCGGCTGCAGCGCCGCGGGTCGCCACAGCCCGAGTCACGATCGCCTGGTGCTCCCCGCCAAGAACACCCTGCATCGTGGGCATTTCCTGATCCTCGATTGCCGTCCACAGATATCCCGGATCCGTTTCCGTACGTCGGGATCCCCGGTCTCCCTACAGGCCAGCGAAGAGTTCCCGGACCTCCGCCCATGAACTGACGCGCGGGTAGCGCGACTCGGCGGCGTTGTGCGGCGCAGAGTACAGCAGCGGCTTTCCCCGGAAGCGCTCGAAATGTCTCGCCCGGTCGTCGATCAGGTAGTCGGCGTCGATGATGCTCTTGTCGCCGCAGAACACCAGGTTCGACGTCGGGATGAACGGGAAATGGCGGCGCAGCCAGCGGTATTTGGCATCGAACGACAGCGGCACGTCCATCGCCGCGGTGACAATGAAGACGTCGTGGCGTTCGGCGAGCTCGCGAATCACATCCTGGCAGTCCGGAAAGAGCGCCAGATCCTCGAAGAAGCTGGCGTCGAACATCGCGTCGGTCATGCTGCGATGCTCGACCGGGACGCATTCCTCGAGATGACGCCCGGTCAGGTCGTCAATCCCGAGCGCCGCATCGAACGCGGCGTTGTAGCGCCTGATCTGCTCGGCGAGGGCATCCGCCATCACCTCGTCCATATCAATCGCAATTCTCAAACGCCGGGCGCTCGCGCCCTGCGGTTCCGTCCTGACCGGCACGCTCGAACTTCCTGCTGACATCAGTGCTGTGATCCCCTCTCCTGGGACATTTTAGCGCGGCCCCGGCGGCCGCTCGCGGCCGAGCGGAAACGCAGGCGCTCGGGCCGGGACGGGCTCAGCGCGCGGACGAGGGGAATGTCCGGGTCACGACCTGGGCGTCGGCGCCAAGCGGCCCCAGGTCCTGCCCCTTGAGGAAGAAGTGCACCGCGCCGGCATCGCCGGCGCGCACCACATACGTCGTCCCGGCCGGCAGCGGCACGCGCGCGTTCGCCTCGATCTCGCGCTCGACTTCACGGCGGCCATCGACAAGCACCCGCACCCAGGCGCGCCGCACGGTCCGGATCTCAGCCGGAGCGGCGGGACCAGCCGCGGGTGCAGGAGTTGAAGCCCCCGGCGCTGCAGCCTGAGACGGCGGCGTGACCGCGGCACCGGCGGCACCGGACGCGGCCGACGAGGGGCCGGTGGCAGCTGGAGGCGGCGTCGGCGGCACGGCCGCAGCACCCTCCTCTGCCGGGGCTGGCGTCTGCTCCACCGGCGCCGGCGCGGGTCGAAGCGACGCCTGCCGGAACCGCGCCGTGACGACGAACCCGACGATCATCGCCAGGATGATTCCCAGAATCAGGGGGAGCCGGCCGCGCGACGGCTTCGGATCCGTGAACAGGGCGGCGGGCGCGGCGGCTTCGGGCTCATCCGAAAACAACGAGCCGGCACGGGCGGCAGGGAGCTCTGCCGGGAAGCGCTCGGGAAACGACGCGGGGACGGGCTCCGGCGCGACATCCGGCTGAACTGACGGAGCCTCAACGTGAGGCTCCGGCGCAGCTCCACGCGGCGGGGCGGGAAGCGCCGCCGCTGCCCCGGCAGTGAGACCCGCCTCCGGAACGCCAGCCTTCGCGGGCTCCTCGACCGGCTGGCGGAAGCCGCCGACGAAGTCTTCGAAGGCCCCCTCCGCCTGCGCTCTCTGGTGGCGGTACGCCTGGATGGACTTCTGCAGCCGCTCCAGCTCCTCGAGCGCGGCGCGGTCGTCGAACGGCACCTTCGAGTGCTTATCCCCTTGCATTGGCTGTAGTTGAACTGTGCAGTACCTTGCCCGTCAAGCTCAAGGACTAAGTAGCCGGTGGTAGCGGCCCATCCAGTATGGCAGCAGGAAACAGGCTCCGTCATCCTCCGTCTGCCCGCCGTCCCCCTCGTCGAGGGTATAGGGGTTGCCGTTCCATTTCGACATCGACAGCTCGTCGTACGGCAGCACCACGAGCGCCTGACGTCGCCCGAAACGATCCGACAGGGGATCGACCGGCACGTCGCGACGGCCTGAATTCACGACCGTCCACGAGATGCCGTCGACGGGCATCTCGCGGAGCGTGCGCACCGCCGCCGCGCGGTCGAACTCCGCCGCACCGGTGCCCGCCGCATAAATGACGTTCCACAGCGGGTTCCGCTCCGGCCGCTCGATCTGCCAGCTCCGCTCCAGCGACTCCTTGTAGATCTCTTTGAGCTCCGGCCGGGTCTCGTAGCGGAGGAGCGGATAGAACGACAGGAACGCCAGCTCGTCGTCCGAGTGGTTGACATGTCCCGGCACCATGACTTTCTGGTTGCGCGTCAGCAACGCATACTTGTGTGTCGCGACCAGATCGTCGTAGGCCGCGTCGTAGCGGGCGCGGCGCTCCGCCGACGTCGTCATATGTGCGGCGACGCGCAGATGCGACAGGATGTGAAGGGCCCGGATCCCGGTCTCGTCGGCATCGTCCCAGATCGCGTCCGGTCCCCAGAAGCCCCACCGCGTGCGCCGGCCGCCGAACCCCACCAGTTGATAGTGATGGTCGAGGATGTGCGTCGTGATGCGATCGAGCACCTCGGCAAGCGCCGCCTTCTCGGCGTCATCAGCCACCAGATCGAAATAAATCGGGTAGACGAAATAGTGCCCGACGATCTCGTCCGAGCTGGTGTCCGCTTTCCATCGCCACACCTTGTCCGGCGTGTCGTGCCATTCGCCGTCGGCAGGCTGGATGTCTTCGCCGACCTTGATGAAGGACCGGGCGGGGAATCCGGGGATCCCGGAGATCTCCTCGAGGCGGACGAGCGCCGTCATCCCCTGTTTCGCGTTCGCCCGCGCGGCGGGATCGCCGGTCACCTTGTAGCGGAAGCTCTCGGCCGCGACATACATGGCCGTCCACAGGCCGTCGTTGTCGGTCGAGATCAGCTGGCTGGTGGCGACGTCCCCGGGCGTCCGCAGGCGAGAATCGGCGGTCAGGCCCCAGCGCACGTGCCGCGCCCGCAGGCGCTCGAGAATCACTCCGGCTTTCCGCTCGAGCGTCGTCGGCTCGCCGCTGATGCGGGCGAATCCCTCGGCTGTCTCGATCCAGGCGGCATCACCGTCGAGGCCAATGCCGGTGACGCGGTCGTCCGGAAGCCAGCGCCGCCCCGCGAAGTACTCGACGCCCCGCCCATCGGCAGAAAGGCGGATGGCACCGTCCGCAGTGCCGATCCACGTCGCGGCAGGGGCCGCGACAATGACCGTGAAGCGGATGCTCGGCAGCACCACGAACCTGCTCTGCAGCGCCGCCACCGCGGCCGGATCGAGCGTCCGCTCGATGCGTACCTTGCCGCCGGTTGCCCGCGCGAACTCCGCCGGCGTGTAGAACGCGCGGACCTTCTGTCGATAGGTCTCGCCCTGCGTTTCCCCGTGCCCGCGCCGCCCCGCGGCATTGCCAGAAACGACGAGCAGGCAGAGCAGCAGCCCGACGAGCAGGCAGGAGAGCAGCCCGAAGCCCCCCCGAGGGGGACACTCATCTTTAGCGTAAGTCATTGATAGGACAGGCCAAGTGCAGTTTTAGCCCCGGATCGGCCGGCGTCACTTTTCGACGGCGCCACGGGAGGCACTCCGCTCAGGCGATCAGCTTGTCGACGACGTTGCCGCGGACGTCCGTCAGCCGGAAGTCGCGCCCCTGGAAGCGGTAGGTCAGCTTCTCGTGATCGACCCCCAACAGCCGCAGCATCGTCGCATGCAGATCGTGGACGTCGATCGGATCCTCGACGACGTTGTAGCCGAGCTCGTCGGTCCGGCCGATGGTGACGCCTGGGCGGATGCCGCCGCCGGCGAGCCACATCGTGAACGCGCGTGGATGATGGTCGCGCCCGAGGAACTTCGACCCGTTCCTCGCCTCGTTCATCGGCGTCCGGCCGAACTCGCCTCCCCAGACGACCAGCGTTTCGTCGAGCAGCCCGCGCTGCTTGAGATCCGTCAGCAGGCCGTAGACCGGGCGATCGGTCTGACGGCAGAGCCGCGGCAGCTTCTCGACGATGTCTTCGCCGAAGGACGCGCCGTGAGTATCCCAGCCGCGATGAAAGAGCTGGACGAAGCGCACGCCGCGCTCGACCAGGCGCCGCGCCAGCAGACAGTTGTTGGCGAACGACGCTTTGCCGGGCTCGGTGCCGTAGAGATCGTGAATCGCGGGTGGCTCGTTGGAGACGTCGGTCAGCTCGGGGACGCTGGTCTGCATCCGGTAGGCGAGCTCGTAGGCGGCGATGCGCGTGTCGATCTCGGGATCGCCGACCGCGAGCGCATGGGCGCGATTGAGATCGTTGATCGCCGAGATCGAGCGGCCGCGGACGTCGCCGTCCACACCAGGTGGATTGGAGGCGAAGAGCACCGGCTCGCCATTCGATCTGAACTCGACCCCCTGGTGGGTGGTCGGGAGAAAGCCGCTTCCCCAGCAGGACTTGCCGCCGTCCGGATTGTTCTCGCCCGAGAGCAGGACGACGAACGCCGGGAGATCGGTGCTCTCGCTGCCGAGACCGTAACTGAGCCAGGAGCCGAAGCTGGGCCGGCCGATGACCTGATGGCCGGTGTTCATGAAGATCTGCGCCGGCGCGTGGTTGAACTGCGTCGTCTGCATCGAGCGGACGATGGCGATGTCGTCGGCGACCTTGGCGAGGTTCGGCAGCAGCTCCGAGATTTCGGCGCCGGACTGCCCGTACTTCCGGAACTGGAACGGTGAGCCGAGCAGCTTGGGAGTGCCCTTGATGAACGCGAAGCGCTCCCCCTTGATGAATTCTTCGGGGATGTCCTGGCCGTCGTGCTTGGTGAGCACCGGCTTCGGATCGAAGAGGTCGATCTGTGAGGGCGCGCCGGCCATGAACAGGTAGATGACGCGCTTGGCCTTCGGCGCGAACTGCAGCAGGTGCTCCGGCTGCGGCATGCCCTGGCCGCGGGCCGAGACGCGGGTGTCGATGAGCGACGCCAGCGCCAGCCCGCCGATGCCGAACGACGCCTGCTCGAAGAAGTGGCGGCGGGTGATGTGGCGGAGGCTCATTCCTTGGTCACCGCTTCGTCCAGGTTGAGAAGGATGTTCGCGACGAGTGTCCAGGCCGAGACTTCGGCCGGATCCTCGGCCGGCGCGCCGGCCGCAAGAGCGGCGGCGTCGGGATGCGCACGGTAATGCTGCAGCTCGGTGTCGTAAGCCTTCGCGAGCCGATCGAGCTCGTCGGCCGTGCCGTCGCGCGAGAGCACGAGCCTGACCCCTTCGGCGGCGCGCTCGCGCGGCCCGCCGGCAACCCGGCGCATCCTGCCGGCGAGTGCCCGGGCCACCTCGAACGACGCCGGATCGTTCAGCAGCGTCAGCGCCTGCAGCGGCGTGTTGGTGCGGACGCGGCGAACGGTGCAGTACTCACGGCTCGTCGCGTCGAAGGTCATGAAGCTCGGATACGGCGAGGTCCGCCGCCAGAACGTGTAGAGGCTGCGGCGGTAGCGATCCTCGCCGGTGCTGGTCGTCCACTTGTCGGAGCTGTAGGGCTGATTCCAGATGCCGTCCGGCTGCGGCGGAAACACGCTCGGACCGAACATCTTCGGACTGAGCAGCCCGCTCGCGGCGAGTGCGACATCGCGAATCATCTCCGCTTCCATGCGCACGCGCGGGCCGCGCGCGAGAAGGCGGTTGTAGGGATCCCGCTCGACGAGCACCGGCGGGGCCGCGGACGTCTGCCGGTACGTCGCCGACAGCACTATCTCGCGAAGGATGGCCTTCTGGCTCCAGCCTTTGGCGACGAACTCGGTGGCAAGCCAGTCGAGCAGCTCGGGATGAGAGGGCGGTGCTCCCTGCGAGCCGAAATCTTCGCTCGTTTCGACAATGCCGCGCCCGAAGATCTGCTCCCAGAGCCGGTTGACGACGACTCTCGCGACGAGCGGATTGTTTTCGTCAACCAGCCATCGCGCCAGACCGAGCCGGTTGACCGGCTGATCGTCGCGCATCGGGTGCAGCGCCGCGGGCGTGCGCGCGAAGACGCGCTCCCCTTTGGCCGCGAAGCTGCCGCGGACGCGGAGCTCGAACGACGGCCGCTCGAAGCCGACGCGCTCGCGCATCACCTGGGTCGATGGAATCTCGAGCGCCGCCAGCGCCGTGCGGGCCGCCGCCAGCGCGTCGCGGGTCGGCTTGAGGAGCGGCGACGCCGCCCGGAAGGCCGCTGCCATGTCGTCGGCCTGCGCCGGCGTCCGGGCCGCCGCGGCAATCGACAGCAGCTGGCGAAGGCGCGGGGCGAGGTCGGCGCCGTGCAGGGGATCGGCCGCGTCCGTCACCGCTATCCGGAACCGCCCGAGGCCCTGTCCGATGGTGCCGTCCAGCTGATCGATCCGGAGGGTCACCCGTGTCCCGCCGTCGAAGCCGAACGGCGCGGCGGCAGCGAGCACGGCATGACGCGGCAGGCGCTCGGTGTCGCGCATCGCGTTGATGGCCCAGGAGGCGCGCGTTCGATCGCGCACCGCCGACGGCGGCGCGACCAGCAGCATCGGATCGAAGGCGCCGGCGGACTCGTCCACACGAACCGTCTCGACGCGCACCGGCTCGGGAGCCCGGCGCGGCTCGGCCGCCGGAGCGACCGCCGCCTCGAGGGCGGTGATGCGGAAATGTCCGTAGGCGTCGCGCCCGGGCCCTCCCTTCGGCAGCGACGCGTCCGGCAGCGCTTCCAGCCGCAGACCGGTGATCCGCGCCAGCGGCGTCCTCGCCGCGACGGTGTAGGTGACGAGCTTCGGATTGGGACCCGAGGCGAGCACCGATCCATCAGGCGCCACGGTCAGGACGACGTTTCCGGTCGCCGTGGCCGACTCCGGCCGCAGCGGTGTCCAGGCGGCATCCGCGGCGCGGAGCGCCTCTTCCCACTGCCGCTGCGCCTCCGTCACCGCCGGCGTCGGCGTCTTCAGCACCTGCTCGAGCCGTTCAATCTCGGCCTGCTGTTTCTTGTAGGCCGACTCCTGCTCCGGCGTCGCCAGGTCCAGCGTCGGCTCGAAAAAGCGCGTGCCGTCACCGAAGGTCCGGCTCTCGTAATCGGCGCTGGAAAAGAACGCCAGCATCCGGTAGTAGTCCTTCTGGCTGAACGGGTCGTACTTGTGGTTGTGGCACTGCGCGCAGCCGAGCGTCGTTCCAAGCCAGACGGTCGACGTCGTGTTGGTCCGATCGACGAGCGCTTCGTAGCGCGACTCCTCCGGATCGACGCCTCCCTCCTCGTTGGTCATCGCATTGCGATGGAAGCCGCTGGCAATCTTCTGCTGCACGGTGGCGCCGGGCAGCATGTCCCCCGCGATCTGCTCGATCGTGAACTGCGTGAAGGGCATGTCGCGGTTGAGCGCGTCGATCACCCAGTCGCGGTACTTCCAGATGCTCCGGCGGTTGTCCTTCTCGTAGCCGTTGGTGTCGGCGTAGCGCGCCAGGTCGAGCCAGGGCCGCGCCCAGCGCTCGCCGTACGCCGGCGACGCGAGCAGACGATCGACGACGCGCTCGTAGGCGTCCGGACGGTTGTCGGCAAGGAACGCCGCGACGTCCGGCGGCGACGGCGGCAGCCCCGTCAGATCCAGCGTCACCCTCCTCAGCATCGTCGTCCTGACGGCCTCCGGGGACGGGGAGAGCTTTTCGCTTTGGAGACGGGCGAGGACGAAGCGATCGATCGGGCTGCGCACCCATTCCGGTGTCGCAACGTCGGGCAGCGCCGGCCGCGACGGTTTGACGTAGGCCCAGTGTTCCTGCACCGCCTCCTGCGGTCCGGACGACGCGGCGTCGGCCGAGAGCGTCTCGCCGGCGGGCCCCCGCGCACCCTGGTCGATCCACGCGCGAAGCCGGGCGACCACCTCCTCCGGCAGCGGATCGTTGTCGAGCGGCATGCGATCGTCGCCGTCCAGCCCGAGGACGCGGTGGATCAGCAGACTGTTCTGGCTGCTGCCGGGGACCAGCAGCGGGCCCGACTCTCCCCCTTTCATGATCAGGCCGGGGGTATGAAGACGGAGCCGCGCCCGGCCCTTCTTGGGACCATGGCACTCTGCGCAGTAGGTCTTGAAGATGGGCTGAATGTCGCGAGTGAAGTCGACCGCGGCCGCGGCGGCCGGGGCCGGGGCCGGCGCCTGGGCAGCACGGAGCAATACCGATCCGGCCAGCGTCGTGGCGGCGGCAGCGACAAGCGCCGATCGTCTGAAGTGCGTCATGCGGCGGGCCGGTGGTCGACCCGGCGCCCGCGAGTGTCTCACCAGCGGCGCTTGCGATCAAGGGGCCGTCGCTCGACGGGCCGATCCGGCGCTTTTTTGCGACTTGGCCTTGCGTATCAACAACTTACGCTAAAGATGAGTGTCCCCCTCGCTAGACGAGATGAAGGCGCTGCAGGGTCCAGACGATCCCCAGGCAGGCGATGCCGACGGAGGCGGGGATGACGATTCGCTGGCGGTACCACACCCGGTCGCCGAAGGCGTAGCCGACGAGCGCCCAGGCGGCGGCAATCACCGTCAGCTGGCCGAGCTCGACGCCGACGTTGAACGCCAGCAGCGCCGTGAGGAACTCGGACCGGGGCAGTCCCAGGTCTTTCAGCGCGCCGGCGAAGCCGAGTCCATGAAGCAGCCCGAACGCGAACACCAGGGCGATGCGCGACGGCCGCACTTCCCGCACCAGGATGTTCTCGATCGCGACAAAGGCAATCGACAACGCAATCAGCGGCTCGACGACCGAGGACGGCAGCGAGACCAGGCCGTACATGCCGAGGCCGAGGGTGATCGAATGCGCCACCGTGAAGGCGCTGACCTGCATGAGGATCGGGCGGGCGCGGCGGCTGAGCAGGAAGATGCCGAGCACGAACAGCACGTGATCCAGGCCGCCCGGAAGGATGTGCGTGAACCCGAGCACGGTGTAGCGCGCCGCGAGCCGCATCCGCCCGGGCGCCGACACGGCAGCGGCGACCGGCACCGCGGAGCTCGTCTGATCGCCATCGAGCCACTCGGTCTGCGCCGTCCCGCCGTCAGCCGGCACGACCGACAGACCGTATGCGGCTCCGGTCAGTGCGTAGGCCCAGGTGAACGTCCCCGCGCGCGCCGGCCGCTGGCCCGTCAGCTCCAGCGTCGCACCCGGCACACCGTTGACTTCGGTGGCGGGCGTAACGGTGACGGCAATCGCCGGCTCGACCCTGACGCCGTCAAAGGCAATCGTCACCTTCTGCAGCAGCGTCGATTGGTGTCGCCTGATCAGCTGCTGCATGACCTCGACGTCGGTACTATCCCGAGCGCGGCACGCCGTCGGCAACCTCGAGCCTGGCGAGCAGGGCCGTTGCGTCGGTCTGGACTTCAATCCGGTAGGTGCCGTCGGCGGGAAACCGCGTCAGGACGCGGGTGGTGCCAATCTCGTGCGCGCCGGCGTCACCCGCCGACAGCGCGGCCAGGACGACAACCGCGCACGCCAGGATTCGCTTGCCCGCTCCCATGCCGTTTATCTCGACGCCCTGGTTGCGGCCGGCGGCAGCTCGAAGGTAAGCGACGCCCAGAAGCTCGCCCAGTCGCTCCCCGACCCGGCGGGGGCGGGAATCATGTGCACGGCCTTGATCAGCCAAGCACCGGGCCTGGCTAGCGCCAGGCGGACCTGCCCGTTCCGGTCGGTTCTCGCCGACACCCGGGCCGCCGGCTCGCGCTGGTTGATGGCGACGACCAGTGCTCCCGCGAGAGGCTTTTCCTGATACGTCAGGCGGAACGGCAGCGTCTCGCCGGCGCGCATCGCGTAGGGGCTCTTGCCGGCGGTCAGCTCGAGCGTGAAGTGCAGCACCTGGTCGTTCTGGCCGGCGGCCGCCGGACCGAGCAGCACGAGGGTCTTCGCGCAGCGCGTGAAGACTTCCTTTGCTTCCGCTCCAGTCTCGCCGCGCCCGGCGCGCAGTGCGGCGATCGCATCGAGGCCTTCTTCGGTCAGGTACTGCTGAAACTTGGCTGGCGTTAGGACGACGGGGCTGGGGTTGCTCTGATAGCCGACGACCAGCAGGCCGGTGTCGGAAGGGCGCAGCAGCCCGGCGGGATCCGCATGTTCGCGGCCGAGGACCGGCTTGACGCCGTCCTTGCCGGCGACGACGAACCGATCGATCAGCTTGACGTCGCGAACCAGCGGGTCGCCGACGAAATCCTGTCCGACACGGAGCCGGAGGCCGAGGAGCGCGCCGGGCTCGGGAGTGAAGGCGGTGGGCTCGATCCACATGTCGTGCGCCGCCACGGGCGCCGCACAGAGGAGCAGAAGAAGGAGTGCGGCACGGCGCAGTGATTCTCGAAAGTGACCCATGAACTGTCCTTCAGCCTGACAACGACGAATTGAAAGCGGCCAGGGCGGCGCGATGCCGCCCTGACCGGCGAGGGACGACTACGGCGTGGTGTTCGGCGACCCGGCCAGCGGCGTGCGCAGGTACGGGAACGTCGCATCGGTGAACGTCGAGTCCACATACGCTCCGTCGGTGAAGGGCAGCAGGCCCGACGGCGCATCGGCCGGTCCGCACCCGAAGGCGCCCGGGAAAGCGTGGCACAACGCCCCCATCGCGACCCGCAGCTCGATGTCGACAACGTCGTCACCGGGCCGGCGGCCGTTGGGGAAGCCGGCGTTGTCGCCGCCGAGCGCGCCGAGGCGGTTCTGGCTGCCGCGCGCCACCGGGGCGATGTCGGTGTTCAGGCGCAGCATCTCGGACGGCGTCACGCTCGCCGGCTGGTTGAGGCCGCTGATGCCCGTCAGGAACGCCGCGACCAGGTCGAGGCGCGGGAAGTTGTTCGGCGCGCGCACGCCGGCGCCGCCGAAGAGGATCTCGAGCAGCTCGGGCAGCGTCGGGTTGGTCACGTAGACCGCCAGCGCCGAATCCTGTGTCGGCTTCGCCGAGTTGAAGAGGTCCTTGTCCTTCAGGCCGATGACCACTTCGTTGACGAGCGGCGCGCCGAGGCGCGACACCTGCGTGCCGGCCGCTGCGGGCGGCGCCGGCGCCGTGCTCCCCGGACCGCCGCGGCGGTTCGGATGGTTGCTCGGCACCCAGCCCTGGCAGCTCTGATCCGGGACCCACGTGATCGCCGACGAGTCGGTGGGGCGCCGCGAGGCGGGCGTCCCGGCCGGGCATGCCGCCGGCGCACCGGGGGTCGATCCACCCGGCGTCACGCCGGCTCCGAGGCTCGCCGTCGTCCAGCCGCCGACGACCGGCTGTCCCGCAGAGACGATGCAGGAGATCGGAACCTCGACGACGAACGAGGTGATGTTCTTGTCGGCAAGATCGTCCTTTTCGGCATTTTCAGCACCGAGCGGGTTCGTGACGTTGACGAGGTCGAACGTCTCGCCGAGGTTGACGACGAAGGGATCCTTGCGCTGGCCGACGAACATGCGCCCGTCGCCGCAGCCGGGGATGGCGATGTCGTAGATGTGGTTGCGCGCATAGGTCGCGTACGACGGCAGCGACTTGTTGCCGATATTGTCCACCGGCTTCCGGAACGTCGCCGAGCCTCCCGCGGTGTTGGTGATCGGGAACGAGGAGCCCGACCGCCGGTCGCCGCGGATGATGTTGACGGTGTAGGTTTCCTCGCGATTGAGCGCCGCGGTGTCGGCCGCTCCCGGTCCGATCTGGCCGATATTGATGAGCGGAACCGCCACCATCACGCCGCCGGCATCGACCGCGAGGTTCTTGACGTTGATCGACGGACGGAACTGGAAGGTCACGTCTTCCATGGCATCGCCATTGTTGTCGAGATGGATCTGGTACACGGCGTCCGGATCCAGCGTGAAATAGTTCGGCCCGCCGTAGGCGTCCTGCAGCGGGTTGTAGTTGGCGACCAGGGTCACATACCCTTCTCGCCCGGTTTCGTAGCTGCGGAACATGTAAAAGTCTGTTCCGTCGAGCTTGGGCGTCTTGCTGATGCCCGGGGCCTCGCGGTGACTGGAACCCTGGCCGACCGCTCCCGCGGCCAGCACGAGTGCCAGCACCACTCCGTTGCGAAGACGATTCTTCTTCATGAAAATCTCTCTCTCCTGCGCATGCTGCGCGTCTGCCTGCCGCTGTCTACTACGGCACGGCTCGCGAAGCGGATTGGAGGAGGGAGGGATGCCTGTCACGGCCGAGCTGCCCCGCCAGGCCGGCACCTCGGACCGCATCGGCTGGTCGCGACGTCGCCGGAAAAAGCGAAGAGGCGGGCCTGGTGAATACTGAATGGACATGCCGCGCCATCCCACCCTGCCACGCATCGTCCGCCGCCGGTCCGGACTGCACGGCTACGGCGTCTTCGCCGCCGAGCCGATCACCAAGAACCGCCGGATCATCGACTATGCGGGGGAGCTGATACGCAACGACGTCGCTGCGGGGCGGGAGGAGCGGCATCTCGCCGAGGGGTGCATCTGGGTGTTCCGGGTGAATCGCCGCTGGAGCCGCGACGCCAGCGTCGGCGGGAACGTCGCCCGGTTCATCAACCATGCGTGCCGGCCCAACTGCTGGTTCCAGGTGGTCGGCACGACGATCTGGATCCGCGCCTCGCGCCTGATCCGGGCGGGTGAGGAGCTCACCTACGACTACGCCACGATCGGCGATCACACCATCCAGTGCCGCTGCCGGCCCGGGTGCCCGACGCGGCTCTGACTATTCGGTCCTGAGCGCGAGGATCGGATCGATCCGGCTGGCGCGGTGCGCCGGGATGAGCCCCGCCGCCGCCGACACCAGCCCGAGGAGTGCGATCGTCCAGGCCGCCACCTGCAGATCGTGCGGCTGGATTCCGTACAGCTGCGTGGCGACCAGCTGCCCCAGCCCCATCGCCGCCGGGACGCCAATCGCCAGCCCGATGACGAGCAGCAGCAGCACCTCGCGCATCACCAGCCAGATGACCGTCCCCGGCTGCGCGCCGAGCGCGAGGCGGATGCCGAGCTCCTTGCGCCGCCGCGCGACGACGAAGGCCATGACGCCGTAAAGGCCGATCGACGCGAGCAGCGTCGCGAGCAGCCCGAAGCCGGCCGAGAGCATCGCGATCAGACGATCGGTGAGGAGCGTCTCGTCGAGCTGCGCCTCCAGCGTCTTCATCTCGTAGACCGGCATCGCGGCGTCGATCCGCTTCACTTCGCTGCGGACCACACTGTAGGCGGCGGCGGACCCGGTCTGGGTCCGGACGTAGAACACACTGCTGTTGCGTCCCCATCGGGGCACGAACATCTGCCGCCGGACACCCTCGCGCGGGCCTTCGTAGAGGGAGTCGGCCACGACACCGATGATCTCGATCGTCAGCTTGGTCTTCGGGCCGCCGCCGCGCCCGAGCCGCTTGCCGATGGCATTGCCTCCTGGAAAGAAGTGGTCGGCGAACTTCCGGTTGACGATCGCGACCGTCGGGGCCTCCTTCTCGTCCAGCGCCGTGAAGTCGCGCCCGGCAATGAACGGAATCTTCATGGTCTCGAAGTAGCCGGGTGACAGCGCGTTCATGTACGCCTGCATGTCCTCGCCGTCCGCGGGCGTATACCCCTCCACCTTGGTCGAGCTGTCCCACTCGTTGCCGGCGAGGATGGGAACGACGGCAATTGCCGCTGACTTGATCCCCGGCGCGGTGCGAAGGCGTTCGAGCAGCTCGCTGTAGAGCAGCTGCGCCCGGGCATCGTCATACCCGCTGAGCGACGGCGCCAGCTGGAAGGTGATCAGGTTGTCGGTCGCGACACCGGTGTCGGTCGTCTTCAGGTTCTGCAGGCTCTTGACGAAGAGCCCGGCGCCGAAGAGCAGCAGGAAGCTGAGCGCGACCTGCGCCGTGACCAAACCCTTGCGCAGGAACAGGGATCCGCCGGTGCCGGCAATCGACCCCATCGTGTCCTTCAGCGTCGTCCAGGGATCCGGCCGGCTGGCGCGAAGCGCCGGCAGCAGGCCGAAGACGATGCCGGTGATGAAGGTCAGCGCCAGCGTGAAGGCGAGGATGCGGGGATCGGGGCGGGCGGTGAGGAGAAGCGGCGGGCCGTCGGTCGGGACCAGGGCCAGCAACCCGCGCGTCAGCACGCTGGCGAGCAGCAGCCCCACCGCGCCGCCGGCGGCCGACAGCACCAGGCTCTCGACCAGGAGCTGGCGCACGAGGCGTCCGCGCGACGCGCCCAGCGACAGCCGCATCGCCATCTCCTTCTGGCGCATGAAGCCGCGGGCGATGAGCAGGTTGGCGACATTCGCGCAGGCGATGAGCAGCACCAGGCCGACCATGCACATCAGCACGATGAGCGCCGTCGAGAAGTCGTTGCGGAGCGGCGAGTAGCCGAGCGCCGCGCTCTCGACCAGCAGCCGCCCCTTCATGAAGCGGTCGCGCGCGAATTTCGACCAGTCAGTGGCGGCCGGGAGCGTCGTCTCGTAGGCGCGGATCTGGGTGAAGAGCCCCTGGAGCGGCCCCTGCGCGGTCTCGACGGTGTAGCCCGGCTTCAGGCGGCCGAACACCTGCACCCAGCGGACGCGGCGGTCGTCCATGTGCAGCCAGCCCAGGTCCGGCAGCATCACCGGCTCCATCAGGACCGGGACGCGAATCTGCGGCGACTGGGCGGGGTCGATGCCGGCGAACCCTTCGGCCGAGACGCCGACGACGGTCATCGGGAAGTCGTTGACGAGAATCTTGCGCCCGAGGACCCCGGGGTCGCGCGCGAAGCGGCTGACCCAGTAGCCGTGGCTGAGGACGACGACGGGGTGGCCGCGGAAGACCTGGTCGTCCTCGGCCGGCGTGAAGACCCGCCCGAGCGCCGGCTTCACCCCGAGCATCGAGAAGTAATTCCCGGACACGAGCTCCGCCTCGACCCGTTCGGTGCGGTTGTCGACGCTGATCGAGGCGGGCACGAGCCGCCGGCAGATCACTTCGCTCAGCGGCTCGGCGCGCTGCTGCAGGTCCTGATAGAGCGGGTAGGAGTGCATGCGGGAGCCCATGTTGCTGCCGTTGTGGGCCCCCTCCTGGTAGAGCATGACGAGCCGATCGGGCGCCGTAACCGGCAGCTGCCGCAGGAGAATCTGGTCGATCAGGGTGAAGATGGCGGCGTTGGCGCCGATGCCGAGCGCCAGCGACAGCACCGCAATCGTCGCGAACAGCGGGTTGCGCCTGAGGCTGCGGAACGCCAGACGGAGGTCCTGGAGGGTTGTCGCCATAGCAGTTGCTTGGACGAGTGGCGGGGCCTCGAGGTTTAGTGGTCAGCCGTCCCCGGAGAGATTATTTCGTCCCGGCGCTCGTCCCGCCGCTCGTCCCGTTCCCCGTGTCGCCCATGGCGGCGTGGACGAGGCTGAGCAGCGCGATGCACGCGGTGTCGGTCCGCAGGCGCCGAGGGCCGGCGGACGCAGCATGGAAGCCGTGGGCGGCGAGCAGGTCGAGCTCGTACGCCGTCCAGCCCCCCTCGGGGCCGACCGCCAGCAGCACACGCGGCGGCCTCGCGGCGCGGACGACGGCCGTCACCGGCGCGGCGGCGTCGGGATGCGCGAGGAGCCGGAGGCCTTCGGGGCAGAGCCCGTCGAGCGTGTCTTCGACCAACACCTTGAGCTGGCGATGGACGACCACCCGCGGCAGATGCGTGTCGCGAGCCTGCTGGAGCCCCTCGACGAGCAGCGGGCGGTACGTCGCCTCTTCGAGCAGGTGGGTGTCGAAATAGTTCCGCTCGACCCGCGACGCGTTCGTGAGGATGACCCGGCCGACACCGATGGCGGCGAGCTGGGCCCACAACCGGCGCAGGATCTTCGGGCGCGGCAGCGCGAGCAGCAGGTCGACGGCAGGCGCGGGCCCCGCGGCGCCGAGCTCGCAGCGCAGCTGCACCTGTCCGGGAGCAATCGCGGTGACGATCCCCGTGCCCGAGGGGCCGTCGATTACGCCGATCCGAAGCCGGTCTCCCGGCGCCGACCTGAGGACATGGACGACGTGATCGGCCCGGCTGCCGGTCAGGCAGACCGTTCCGTCCGGGGCCACTTCGTGTGCGTCGACGAGGAGCAGATTCACGGCGAGATTCGACAGATGACCGTCAGAGCGTTGCCGGGCCAGCCTGGGCCGGGTGTGATGGCTGGCTAGCCGGCGTCCCGTGCGGCCCGCAGCGCGCCGAGATCGAGCTTGTTCATCTGGAGCATCGCCTGCAGCACCCGCGACGACTTGCCCGGGTCCGGATCGTTCAGCAGCGTCCCGAGATCCTTCGGCACGATCTGCCACGACAGTCCGAACTTGTCCTTCAGCCAGCCGCACCGGCCTGGGGCGCCGCCGTCGGCGGTGAGCTTCTCCCACAGCGTGTCGATCTCCGGCTGGGTCTCGCACGAGACGAAGAAGGACACCGCCTCGGTGAACCGGTACTGCGGCCCGGCGTTGAGTGCCAGGAACTTCTGCCCTTCGAGCTCGAAGGCGACCGAAATCACTTTGCCGCCGGCCTTGTTGACCGAGAGCACCTGCGACCTCTCGAACACGGAAGCATAGAACCGCATCGCCTCTTCGGCCTGGGTGTCGAACCACAGGAACGGCGTAATCGAAGGCATGACGATGATTATGGCCGAACCGGCGTATAAATGTGCCTCATGCACCCAGCCGTGGCACCGTCCAGCCGCTCCGCAATCCACCCGCGTCCGCTACCAGGTCGTCGCGATGGCCACGGCGCTTGCCATGGTCACCTACCTCGATCGCGTCTGCATCGCCAAGCTGGCGCCCGACATCATGCGCGACCTGAGCCTGTCGAAGGTGCAGATGAGTTACGTGTTCAGCTCATTCGCCCTTGCCTACGCGCTCTTCGAGATTCCCACGGCGTGGTGGGCCGACCGCGTCGGGACGCGCGCCGTGCTGACGCGAATCGTCATCTGGTGGTCGTGCTTCACCGCCGCGACGGCGGCCGCCTCCGGCTACGTCTCGCTGCTCCTCCTCCGCTTCTTCTTCGGCGTCGGCGAGGCGGGGGCGTGGCCGTCGGTAGCGCGGACGTTCTCGCGCTGGATCCCGAGCCGCGAGCGCGGCACGGTGCAGGGCGTGTTCTTCGCCGGCGCCCATCTCGTCGGCGGGCTCACGCCTCCGCTCATCGTCTTTCTGATGACGTTCATGGGCTGGCGCTCCATCTTCGTGCTGTTCGGCTCGATCGGCTTCGTCTGGGCAATCGTCTGGCACAGCTGGTTCCGCGACGACCCGACGGAGCATCCGTCGGTCGGCGCCGAAGAAGCCGCCTACATTGTCGCCAACCGCCCGGCCGACATTCCGCACGTCGTCGGGGCGCGCTACTGGTGGCCTCTGCTCCGCAACCGCAACGTCCTGGCGCTCTGCGTGATGTATTCCTCGAACAGCATGATTTTCTATTTCTGCATCACGTGGCTGCCGACCTACCTGCACGAGCGCCACGGCTTCGAAGCGACCGCGCTCGGCATTTTTGCCGGCCTGCCGCTCCTCGTCAGCGTGCCGAGCGATCTGTTCGGCGGCGTGGTGACGGACCGGCTGGCGGTCCGACTCGGCCTGCGCAAGGGGCGCTGCATCGTCGGCGCGGTGGCTTACCTGATCGCCGCCGGCGCGCTCGTCGCCGCCGGGGCCTCGAACTCGCCGGTCGCGGCCGCGGTCCTGATCGCGCTGGCGACGGCATCGGCGATGTTCACGCTTGGCGCCGCCTGGAGTACCGTCAGCGAGGTCGGACGCAACCACGTCGGCGTCGTCGGCGCGGTGATGAACACCGCGGGCCAGATCGCCAGCCTGCTGTCCCCGCCGCTGGTCGCCTACTCGGTGGTCTGGTTCGGAAGCTGGAGCTTCCCGCTGTATGTGATGGGTGCGCTGTTCCTGGTCGGCGCCGGCTGCTGGCTGATCATCGACCCCTCGCGTCCGGTCTTCGAGGATCGCACCGGCCTGAGTTTGGCGGAGTGATTGGACCGCAGAGGGTGCGCAGATGCGCGGAGGCGGCCAGGGAAGGAGAAGCGGGCGGATGGCTGTGGAGGCGACCGAGCGCTACGGCAGGTCCTTGGACCGGCGGAGAGGCAGCATTCTCACGCGCAACCCTGCCTCGTCGATCGCCAGGAGTGCGCCCCGCTCGATGTCTTGGCGGTGCGCATCGAGGGCGTGCGCGACGATGCTCACGACAGCATCTGAAAGCAGGTCCTGAGTTCGGATTTGCACGACGCTCGGCGACGCACCAGCGCGAGCTGCAAGGATTGCGGAGAAGTCGAGATCGTTGGTGATAACGACGAAGCCGTGCTCGCTCGCCCACGTCAGGATTTCGGAGTCCGGCGCCGTCGCAGCGCCAATAGTGGACCAGTGGACAGGCTCGAACCCGTGACCCGCCAACCGCTCGATCCAGCTTGGCGACAGGTTCATGTCCACGAGCAGCTTCACGGCTGGCGCAGCGGAACTTCGACTTCCTCCGCGCGCCACGCGGCGTAGGACAAGGCCTCAGCGATGTCCTCCGCTTCCAGATACGGATACTCGCGCAGAATCTCGTCGCGCGTGCGTCCTGCGGCAACGAGGCCGACTACGGTTCCCACCGTGACCCGCATCCCGCGGATGCACGGCTTTCCGCCCATTACAGCGGGGTCGCGGGTGATGCGGGTCAGCTGCGGCATGTTGTATGCGCTCGTCTGGACAACAACCCTATTGTCGGCCAAATGCGTCTCTGAGCCAACGGATACCGCGCAGACACGGACCGATGGACGGAAAGGGAAAAGCGGGACGCCGTGGATCTCGCCCTGAAGGGCTATGGTGGGTGCCTCAGACAGGGATGTAGTTCGCGACGTCCGTTGCGGCGACCAGGAGGCGTTTGGGCAGACGAACTCCAAATTCAGCGGGTTGCACGCCCCCGCAACCAACCCCCTACTCGAGCTGCATCGGCTCGGGCTCGTGGACGTCGGGCGCCGGCACCGGCAGTTGCATCAGCAGGCGCGCGCAGGCGTTCCAGCGCAGCAGGGAATCGTCGTTGCCGGCCGGCCGCAGCGCCTCGGCGCGCTCGTAGGCCGCCATCGCCTCGCGCAGCCAGTCGGCTGCCGCCACCACCGCGCCGTGGTGATCGCGCTCGAGCACGGCCTTGGCCATGCGCTCGCGAATGATGCCGGCATAGTAGGCGCGGTCGTACTCCTCCGGCAGCGCCGCCGCCAGCTCGCCGGCGCGGCCCGCCGTCCGCGCCGACGAGTCCTGCAGGAACTGATCGGTCAGCGCGAGCAGCAGCGTCACATTCGCCTCGTGATTGGCCGGGTCGACCCGGAGCACATCCAGGCAGATGCTCTCCGCCTCGCCCGGTTCGTTCAGCAGCCGGTAGCGCTCCGCCTTGACGAGCGCCGCCGGCACGGCATCCCGTGACAGCGGCTTGAGTTCGAACGTCCGCGGGGAACTGGTCATGGCATCTCCCTCAGGATCGAAACACGCGCAGCAGCTTCTTGACCGGATCGTAGAACTGGTCCACGACCCGCTCCTTCAACGGAATGATCGCGTTCTCGGTAATCGTGATGTGCTCGGGACAGACCTTGGTACAGCAGCGGGTGATGTTGCACAGGCCGATGCCGTGCTCGTTCTTCAGCGCGGCGACGCGGTCGCCGGCGTCGATCGGATGCATCTCGAGCGCCGCGGCATAGGTCAGGAACCGCGGGCCGACGAACTGATCCTGCATGCCGTGATCGCGCAGGATGTGGCAGACGTCCTGGCAGAGAAAGCACTCGATGCACTTCCTGAATTCCTGCACCCGGTCGACGTCCTTCTGCCGCACGCGCCACGTCCCGTCCGCGGCATCGGCAGGCCGCGGCGTGAACGGCGCGATCGTCTTCTTGACCCGGAAGTTCCACGACACGTCGGTGACGAGGTCCCGGACCAGCGGAAACGCCCGCATCGGCTCGACCGTCACCGGCTCGTCCATCGGCAGCGTGCTCAGGCGGGTCATGCACATCAGCTTCGGGCTGCCGTTGACCTCCGCCGAGCATGAGCCGCACTTCCCGGCCTTGCAGTTCCAGCGGACGGCAAGGTCCGGCGCCTCGGTCGCCTGGATGCGGTGGACGGCGTCGAGCACCACCATGCCGGGAACGGTCTCGACCGCATAGTCGCGGTACGCCCCGCCCGCCCCCTCGCTCCGCCAGATCCGGAAGGTCGCCTTGGCCATCTGCCTCCCCGTGTCGCCCGCCCTACTTCTGCTCTTCGATGATCTGCTTCAGCTCCGCCGGCATCTCCGGAATCGGCAGCCGCTTGACCGCCATCGATCCGTCGCCAGCCTTGCTCGTCACGATGTTGAACGCCCCGAACGCCTGATCCTTGTCCGGATAGTCCTCCCGGAAGTGGCCGCCGCGGCTCTCCTTCCGCTCGATCGCCGACCGCGTGATCGCCT
Organism: uncultured Acidobacteriota bacterium; assembly: GCA_963750475.1. GTDB lineage: Bacteria > Acidobacteriota > Vicinamibacteria > Vicinamibacterales > 2-12-FULL-66-21 > JALZOC01. The sequence goes on along the minus strand of CAVVQQ010000002.1, from coordinate 748,278 downwards.
CGGACACGGTCAGCAGGTGGCGGAGGTCGATAGCGGTATGCCAGCCCGGGTTGTACTCGCGGTGGCCGGTGACCGCCGCCGCCGCGGCGCGCGCCGTCAGGCCGGCAATCAGCGTCAGCGCTTCCTGCATCTCGCTCTCGGATCGAACAATGCCGACGAGCGCCTGCATGCCGTCCTGGAGCGCCGCCTGGACGGCATATGGATTCTCCGGACCGCGGTTCTCGAACGGCCGCACCGCTCCGTCCACTGCGCCCCGCACCTGCGCCGGATCGACCGCCGCCGCCTTGTTGGCGCGCGCGAACTCGGCGGCGTACTGGCCGGCGCGCTTGCCGAACACCAGCAGGTCCGACAGCGAGTTGCCGCCGAGCCGGTTGGCGCCGTTGATCCCGGCCGCGCACTCGCCGGCGGCGAACAGCCCGGGAACGGTGGACATCTGCGTATCCCCGTCGACCCTGACCCCCCCCATGATGTAGTGCGTCGTCGGGCCGACCTCCATCGGCTCCTCGGTGATGTCGATGTCGGCAAGCTGCTTGAACTGGTGGTACATGCTCGGCAGCTTGCGCCGGATCACCGCCGCCGCGTCGGGCAGGCGCTTCTTGATCCACGAGATGTCGAGGAAGACCCCGCCGCGCGGACTGCCGCGGCCGGCCTTGACCTCGCGCATGATGCAGCGCGCGACATGGTCGCGCGTCAGGAGCTCGGGCGGCCGCCGCGCCGACTTGTCCCCTTGCGTGTAGCGCCAGCCCTCATCTTCGTTGTCGGCGGTCTGGGCGCGGTACGGCTCGGGAATCGAGTCGAACATGAAGCGCCGCCCCTCGCTGTTGAGGAGAATGCCCCCCTCGCCGCGCACCCCCTCGGTGACGAGGATGCCCTGCACGCTCGGCGGCCAGATCATGCCGGTCGGATGGAACTGGATGAACTCCATGTCGACCAGCTCGGCGCCGGCATGGTAGGCGAGCGAGTGGCCGTCGCCCGTCCCCTCCCAGCTGTTGCTGGTGATCCGGTAGGCGCGCCCGGCCCCGCCGGTCGCGACCACGACCGCGGCGGCGCCAAACACCTTGAAGCGGCCGCGCTCCCGCTCGTAGCCGACCGCACCGGCGACACGCCCGCCGCTCATCAGCAGGCGAGACGACGGTGAACTCCATGTGGACGTCGAGGCCGCGGTGGACCCCCTGGTCCTGCAGCGTCCGAATCAGCTCGAGCCCGGTCCTGATCGCCGACGTGCGCCAGCCGCGGATAGCGATGGCCGCCGAAATTGCGCTGCAGGATTCGGCCATCCGCGGTGCGATCGAAAACCGCTCCCCACGCCTCGAGCTCGCGCACCCGGTCCGGGGCCTCCTTCGCGTGCAGCTCCGCCATCCGCCAGTTGTTGACGTTCTGGCCGCCGCGCATCGTGTCGGCGAAGTGGACCCGCCAGCTGTCGCGGTCGTCGACATTGGCCAGCGCCGCCGCCACCCCGCCTTCGGCCATCACGGTGTGCGCCTTGCCGAGCAGCGACTTGCAGATCAGCCCGACCTTGACGCCGGCGGCCGAAGCCTCGATCGCGGCCCGCAGGCCTGCCCCGCCGGCGCCGATGACGAGGACGTCGTAGTCGTGGGTCTCGTAATCCATCACACTCGCGATCTGTGGTGCGCCCGTCTCCGGCCGGCGCGGCGCCCGCGGCCTGGTCGTGCCGGCTGCATGTCGATTAGAAAATCCGGTAGTCCGTCCACACGCCCATCGCGCAGAGCCGGACGTAGAGGTCGGCGAAACCGACCGAGCACAGGCTCAGCCAGGCAAACAGCTGATGGCTGCGGTTCAGGCTCGAGACGCAGGAGTAGCAGCCCGATCGGACCGGCGACGTCGAGAGCACGTCGCGGCCCCCGCCAATCAGGTGCCGCAGGGAATGGCAGCTGAACGTGTAACCCGCGAGGAGCATCACGTTGACGGTCAGCACGAGACTGCCGACGCCGATGCCGAAGTGGCCGCGGCCGGTGGCGGCGTCGGTGAACCAGAACGCCTCCACGGCGTCGACGACCAGGACGGCAATGAACAGCAGGCCGAGGTAGAGGAAGTAGCGGTGCACGTTCTGGAGGACGAGCGGGAACGATCGCTCCCCCAGATATTTCTGCCGCGGCTCGCCGACCGTGCAGGACGGCGGGTCCGCCCAGAACGCCTTGTAGTAGGCGCCGCGGTAGTAGTAGCAGGTGAAACGGAAGCCGCCGGGGGCCCAGAGAATGAGCAGCGCCGCCGAGAAGGGCAGCGCGCCCGGCCACCATGCCGGGTTCGGGCCGAACCAGGCGCGGTGGCTGTCGCCGAAGAGCAGCGGCGAATAGAACGGCGACAGGTACGGGCCGTACTCGAAATGCGCCCCCTGGAAGGCCGCCCAGGTCGAATAGACGATGAACGTCGAGAGCGCCAGGAAGACGAGCAGCGGCTGGAGCCACCACGCATCACGACGCGACGTCTCTCCGAACTTCCGCTGCGCGAGCGGCCATACCGCCTGTGCCATCGCGACGTCTCCTCGCAGGGTCAGGGTGTTCCGAAACCATACTGACGGCCGGACGGGATTGCAAGCCGGTGCCCCTCCGGCGATCGCGCTCAGCGCGTCGCCGCCCTCCCGTTTCTCGTCCAGAACCAGTAGAACGGCAGGCCGAGGACCATCAGGCCCAGCCCCGCGAACGCTCTCCCGGGGGTCGTCATGAGCGTGCTGACGATCAGCCAGGCGGACACCAGGAGAAACAAGGCCGGCACCACCGGATAGCCCCACGTCCGGTAGGCGCGGTCGGCGTCCGGCATTGTCCGGCGGAAGACGAACACCGAGGCGGTGACGAGCGCGACGAACACCAGGACGGAGAACGTGGCGTAGTCCGTCAGCGTGTCGTAGGACCCCGACAGCACCAGCACCGACGCCCAGACGCCCTGCGCGACGAGGGCGCGGATCGGCACGTGCGAGTGCGGGCTGAGCTTCGCCAGCGAGGCGAAGAACACGCCGTCGCGCGCCATCGCATAGGGAATCCTGGCGCAGACCAGGCCCGAGATCTGCAGCGCCCCGAAGATCGACATCGCCAGCACGCCCGCCATCACGCTCGCGGCGCCGGCGCCGAGCACCCGCGACACCACGACCGTGGCCACGGCGGACGACGGCGGGATGGCGGCGACGTCGGACGGCGAGAGGACGTAGAAGTAGGCGGCGTTGACGAAGACGTAGAGCATCGCCACGACGCCGAGGCCGCCGAGAATCGCCAGCGGCAGGTTGCGCCGCGGGTTGCGGACCTCCTCGGCCACGTACGTCAGCTCGTTCCAGCCGGTGTAGGCCCACAGCGCCCCGAGCATGGCGGCGCCGAAGCCGGCGACGCCGTGCTGCGCCGCCGCCGGGACGTCGGCACACGTGCCGGGGGTCGACAGCGCGAAGTGCGTCCAGGAGCCGTCAGCCAGCAGCATCGCGCCGGCGCCGATGGCGAGGAGCAGCGCGATCTTGAACGCCGTCAAGACCGCCGCGATCCGGCCGCTCACTGCCACCGCCGCGCAGTTGAGGAGCGTTACCAGGGCGACGGCCGCGACCGCCGTTCCCTCCAGCCCCGAGATCGAGAGGTGACGGCCGGCCAGCTCGAAGCCGACGGCATGCCGCGCCAGCGCGCCGTCGGTCAGCACGTTGATGAAGATCGCGAGGCCGGCGGCGAGGCCGGCGCTCGCGCCGGTACTGGCGACGAAGAACCGGGTCCAGCCGAAGAGAAAGCTGGCGACCGCCCCGTACGCCTGGCGGATGAATACATATTCACCGCCGGCGCGGGGCATCAGCGCGGCGAGCTCCGCATACGTCAGCGCGCCGGCGAGGCTGAGCACCCCCGCCACCACCCAGACCGCGATGACAGCCCTGGGAGACCCGACGTTGCAGGTCATCACCCGGGTCTTGAGGAACACTCCGGTACCGATGACATTGCCGACGACCATCGAGCCCGCGGCGAGCAGGCCGAGGCCGCGGACGAGACCGCCCGGAGTCGTGACGCCGGCTGGGATGTCTGGCTTCACTCTAAGTCGCTATCGGGACGCCAGCTGGGCAAGATAATGCGCCATGAACGCCTCCCGCTTCGGCTGGAGACACACCGAGACCGGACGTCCGCCCGCGGGATCGATGCGGGTGTAGCCCTCGGCGTCCACCCTGATCGAGAGCGGCTCGCAGCGCTCGAAGAACCGCCCCGGATGCTGGGCCTCGGCGAGCGCCAGCTGATCGTGCAGGGTCATCCGGCTGCCGGGTCCGTCCGCCCACAGCCGCAGCAGCGCCTCGAGCGCAATCACCAGCGGCGTGCCGGCCGCCCGCAGCCGCTGCCGCTCGTCGTCCTGCAGCCGGACGTAGGTCGTCGAATCGAGCGGCACGATCGTCAGCGGCCAGGCCGCGGCGTAGACCGCCTGGGCTTCCGGAATCGCGAGCTTGACGTTCCACTCCGCGACCGGTCCGGGGCTCCCGGCGTTCGCGCCGATCGACCCGCTCATCAGCACGACCCGCTTGACGAGCGGAATCACGTCGGGATGCTGCCGGACCAGGTCACCGATGTTCTGCAGCGGCCCGACCGCGATGAGGGTCACCTCACCCGGATAGCGCCGGATGGTGCGGGCCAGGAACTCGACCGCGGGCATGTCAACCGGCGCATACGCGGTGAAGTCCTCGGCCCAGGTGAACTGGTAGTCGACGCGGTCGGGCGGTACCGCCGGCGTCTGGCGGCCGACCGCTACCGGAACGTCGGTTCTGCCGAGCCGATGGAGAAGCTTGCAGGCCACCCTCGCCCGCTTCGGGGTGTCGGCGTCGCTCACCGTCACCCCCAGCAGGTCGAAAGACGGGCTCTTCAGCGCGTATCCCAGTGCCCAGCCATCGTCTATATCCGTGCCGATGTCGGTGTCGAGCACGACCTTCATGCGCGCCTGTGCCGCCGCCGGCTGGCACCACGCGAGGGCGCAGCAGAGCATGATGGCGGGCCGCGTCGATCGAAACATACGGTCTCCTGGGCACTGCGTGGCGACGAGACCTGATCAGATGGCGCGCACCAGGCCGCTGGTCGTCGCCCGGGTATTGCGAATCAGAACGAACACCGCCACGGCGGCCGCCAGCGGCACGAGGCTGGCGCCGATCAGGATCGGCGCGAACGAGTAGCGGTCCGCGACCACGCCGGTCAGGTAGGTGGCCGCGATCGTGCCAAGCCCGGCGCCGGCGCCGCTCAGGCCGCTGACCGTCGCGACCGAATTCGGACGATAGATATCGGCCGGCAGGTTCAGCAGCATCGTCGACAGCGCCGCGTACGAGCAGGTCGCAATCGCGAAGCAGGCGGTCAGCGCCAGCAGGCTGGTGAAGAGCAGGCTCGCCATCAGCAGGCTCATGCCGACGGCGGTCACGCCGATGACGGCTTTCCTCGCCGCCCCGACCCCCCAGCCGCGCCGAATGAGATAGCTCGACACTCCGCCGCCGAGGAAATTGCCCGCGTCGGCCGCGACGAACGGCACCCAGAAGGCGAGCAGCCCGCGCTCGAGCGAGAACCCGCGCGACGCCAGGTAAATGGCGAACCAGTCGGTGATGAAGAACCACACCGGATCGGTCAGCGCCTTGCCGATGACGATCCCCCAGGTCTGCGGCAGGCGCAGCAGCGTCGCGTAGCCCGGCGCGGGCCCGCCGTCCCCGGCCGGATCGTCGTCATGTCGATCGGCAAGGATGTACGCCTTTTCAGCCGCCGAGATCCGGGGATGCGCCTCGGGGAGATGGTACGACCAGCGGAACATCGCCAGCCAGACAAAGCCGAGAGCGCCGGTGATGAGGAACGTCGGACGCGAGCTGCCGAAGGTGTGGAGCAGGCCGACCACCAGCAGCGGCGCCACGGCGGCGCCGATCGACGAGCCGCTGTCGAAAAGCGCCACCGCCCAGCCGCTTTCGCGGCGCGGGAACCATTCCGACACCGCCTTGGTGGCGCCCGGCCAGTTGCCGGCCTCGCCGGCGCCAAGCAGGAAGCGGAAGAAGCAGAACGAGCGGAGGCCGACCGCGAACGACGTGAGCATCGCGGCGACCGAGTAGAACGCCACCGCCGCGGTCAGCCCGGTGCGGGTCCCGACGCGGTCGAGAATCCGTCCCGCGATCGGCTGACCGAACGTGTAGGCGACCCGGAACGAGATGATGATCAGCGCGAAGTCGGAGTTCGTCCAGTGATGCTGGTCCTTGAGGATCGGCCCGAGCACGCTCAGCGTCTGGCGGTCGATGTAGTTGATGACCGTCGACAGGAACAGCAGCGTCCCGATCCACCACCGCAGCCGGCCGGCTGGCGGCGCGGCAGCGTTCCGCGGCGCCGTCACTCGGCGGCAACCCGGCTGGCCGCCGCCGGCCACGCCCCGGCGGACCGGCCCTCAGACCGCCGGCGCACGGTCCACGATCTGCTCGGCAGTGGCATCGTAATAGAGCCGCTTGCCCTGCCAGTACGACTGTGTCGCCATGATGATCGCCACGGCGTGCAGGAAGCCGTTGTCGACGGTGGCGTTGGTGCGCAGGTTGCGGCTGCGCAGACACTCGAACCAGTTCGACATGTGCGACAGATCCTCGTCGCCGATATTGATCGGCCCCGGCTTGTCGCTGCCCGGCAGCGTCACCCAGCGCTCGGCGCGCTCGATCGTCGGGTTGTCCTCGTGGTTGCCCTTCTCCTCGACGACTTTCCAGCGCGGGCTCCCCTCGCCGCCGATGTTGACCAGGGTCGCCTTCTTCCCCATGATGCGCGAGAAGCTGTCGGAGTCGTTGCCGAAGCTGGTCGAGTAGCTGGCGAGGAACGTCGGGTACTCGACGAGCGCCTGAAAGGTGTCGGGGTTTTCGCGGCCGTCGTGCCAGGCGTGGACCCCGCCGTGGGCGACGACCGAGCGCGGCGGCACGTCGTTCATGAAGAAGTGGACGAGATCGATGCCGTGGCTCATCCACTGGTCGGCAATGCCGGCGGAAAAGTCCTTGTAGAGGCGGAACTCGAAATAGAGCTGCGGGTCGAACGGCCGGTCCGGCTTGCCGCGCAGCCACGCCTTCCAGTCGGTGTCCTGCTCGCGGATCTGCTTGACCTCGGGGCGGCCGCGCCAGCGCGGACCGTTGTAGTTCCAGACGATCTGGTACTTGCTGACGTCCCCCAGGGCGCCGCTGCGCAGCACCTCGCGGGCGGCCAGCTGGTACGGCTCGCTGCGATGCTGGGTGCCGATCTGGACGACGCGCTTGTGCTCACGGACCGCGTCACGGGCCGCCTTGACCTCCTCGAGCACGTTGCCCATCGGCTTCTCGCAGTAGGCGTCCTTCCCCGCTTCGACGGTCGCCCGGAGCAGCTTCGAGTGGGAATGCTCGGGGGTCGCGATGAACACCGCGTCGACGTCCTTCATCCCGAGCAGTTCCTCGGGATGCTGGACCGCGCGCGGCGCCCGGCCGTAGTACTTCGTCGGTACTGGCGGCGGCGCGGTCGCGGTTCCTCGTCCACAGATCGCACACCGCCACGGTCTCGACGTTGTACTTCCCCTTCAGCTGGGAAGCCATCGTGTGCAGCCCGCTGCCGCGATTGCCGATGCCGATATGGCCGAGCGCAATCCGATCGTTGGCGCCGACGATGCGGCTGTAGGAGAGCGCGGTCGAAGCGATCGCCGAGCCGGCGACCGCCCCGGCGGCGGTCTGCAGAAACCGGCGCCGGTCCAGCTTCCCGTCATTCGAGTGATTCATGGATTCCCCCCGATTCGGGGGCATGATACACCCCCTCGATCTCCCGCCGCTGGCGCGCGGCGTTGCGGCGCGTCAGGACGGCAACCGCGAAAGCCCTTCCACTGGCGGCGTCGGACGATTCCGCGGCGATGCGCCCCGCCCTGCCGGCTTCACCGCCGTGCGCTCAGGCCAGCCAGCGATCGAGATGTTCGCGCACGAACTCGTCGTCCGTCAGCTGCGGATAGAGGGCCAGCGCCCGGTCGATGGCCGCCGCCTGGCCGTCGCTGAGCTCCTCGTCCGGGTCCAGGCACCACCGCCCGGCCAGCAGCCCCTGGCGCCGGAGCACTTCGTGAATTCCGGGGATGCACCCGGCGAAGCCGTGCGCGGCATCGAAGATCGCGGCGTTGGCGTCGGTCAGCGCCGCTCCCATGGACAGGAGCTCGAGCACGTCCGTGCTGGCGCCGGACTGCGGCGCCGCGGCCGTCACCGCCCGGCACCGCTGCAGCAGTTCCACCGCGCGGTGCGTCCACACCGCCCACTGCCCGAGCAGCCCGCCGGAGAACCGTAACGGCGGCGCGCCCGGAGCGACCGCGAAGGGCGTCAGCAGATCCGCGACAATCGCGTCGTCGTTTCCCGTGTAGAGGGCGACGTCGCGGCGACCGGACTCGGCGAGCGCGGTCACGACGTCCAGCGTCCGGTAGCGATCGAAGGGGGCGACCTTGATGGCGACGACTCGTTCGATGTCGAGAAACCCGCGCCAGAACGCCCGGTCGAGGACCCGCCCGCCAACCGCCGGCTGGAGGTAGAAGCCAACGACCGGGATCACTTCGGCGACGCGGCGACAGTGATCGAGGAGTGCGTCGTTGTCGGCTGCGGCCAGGGCCGACAGGCTGAGCAGGCCGGCGTCGTAGCCGTGCGCGACCGCCAGCCGGGCCTCCGCCTCCGCCTGTGCGATCGATCCGCAGACGCCGGCAATCAGCAGCGGCGCCGGCCGACCGCGGCACCAGTCGCGCGCGGTGCGGCTCGCCAGCTCGAGCACCGGCTCGAGAAGCCCAACCGATGGGTCGCGGATGGCGAACTGGGTCGTGTGGACGCCGACCGCCAGGCCGCCGGCGCCGGCATCGCAGTAGTAGCGGGTCAGGGCGATCTGCCGCCGTTCGTCGAGCCGGCGCGCTGCCGTCAGCGCGAGCGGATGCGCCGGGATGACCCGGCCGTCGAGCAGCGCCCGCCGCAGCGCCGGCAGCGGCTCAGAACCGGCCATCGGCGACCTCGAAGTGGGTCGGTTTGTTGAGTGACCGGCCGCCGCCGCGGACCCAGTGCGCGACCCACTCCCGCAGAAGCGCCAGCGAGACGGTCGGCTCACCAAGGCGCGCCCGGCACCGCGCCGAGTCGCTCAGCAGCGCCAGCGAGCCCTCGCGGTTGACGAAGACCGGGGGACGTCCGAACACCTCGCCGAACCAGCCGGCCGCCTCGCGGACCGAGATCCGCTCCGCCCCCGTCACATTGAGCACCGCGGGCGGCGATGCGCAGAGGGCGAGGCTGCGCAGCGCATAGCTGTTCGCGTCTCCCTGCCAGATGGCGTTGAAGAACCCGACCGTCAGATCGACCGGCTCACCGTGCAGCACCCGCCGCGCGATGTCGACGAGGGTGCCGTAGCGCAGGTCGACTGCATAATTGAGCCGGAAGATCAGCGCCGGCATGCCGGTCTCCCGCGAGACGTACTCGATGACCCGTTCCCGGCCCAGACACGACTGCGCGTACTCCCCGACCGGCACCGGCGGTTCGTCCTCGCTGCACGCCGGCCCGTCGGGCGGCACGAGCGGATAAACGTTGCCGGTCGAAAACACCACCATCCGCGAGTGGCGGAACCGCTCGGCGACGCGGGCTGGCACGACGGTGTTCGTGATCCATGTCAGATCCGTCCGATCGAGCGTTCCGAACTTGCGGCCGGCGAGGAACAGCACGTTCGCGCACTCCGGCAGGGCGGAGAGCTGCGCCGGCTCGAGCAGATCGCAGACGACGGTCCTGGCGCCGGAGGCCTCGAGGTCGCGGCGCACGGCGGGATCGGAAAAGCGCGACGCGGCAAACACCCGTGAGGCGCTGCCGCTTCGCTCGACGGCGCGCTGCACGCGGCGGGCGAGCGACGGCCCCATCTTCCCGCCGGCGCCGAGAATGAGCAGGTCGCCGGAGAGCGACGCCACGGCGGCGACATCCGCCGCCGACGGCTCGGCCAGCACCTCCTCGAGCTGCTGCTCGGTGTCGATGTGCGCCGGAAATTCCACGTCAGAAGCGCAGTCGCACGCCGAAGCGGACGACTCTGCCGGCCGAGAACCCCTCGGCGTTGCCGACGGTGTCGGCGCCGAGCACCGCCGTCGTCCCGTTCGCCACGTCGCCGTTGATCAGGTAATCGGTCAGGTCGACGAACCCGTCCGTGCCGAGCGACGGGATGAAGAACTGCGGATGATTGAGCGCATTGTCGAGGAGCGCCGTCACCTCGACGGTCAGCCCGCTGGTCCGGACGACGTCCTTGTAGAACGCCAGGTTCAGGATCCACGTGCCCGGGCCCTTGAGGCTGCCCTTCTTGGCGGTGCCGAGCGTGCCCGGCGCCGGGAGTGAGTACTTGGTGACATCGAAGAACTGATCGCGGCTGCCGCCGACGTTCGGATTGCCGGTCACGTCCGGCCGCCACGCCTCACCGAACTGACCGACGCCGTCGAGCGCCCGGCCGGTATTCGCCGGAAAGATCGGATCGGTGCCATAGGAGAAGAACGGCGTCAGGTTGGGTCCCGAGCGCGCCTGGAAGATCGTCGACACCGTCCAGCCGCCGGCGACGGCGTCGGCCCAGGCCGGCAGGCTGCCCCCGAACGGACGGTCATGGCCGAAGGGAATCTGCCACGTGCTGTTCATCACCACCCGGTGCTTGACGACGTTGGGATCGGGTCCGCGATCCTTCTCGATGTCGTAGGGATTGTACTGGACGACGCCGATGGTGCTGTTGCCGCTGTCCGGCGCGTTGCTGTCGGAGCCGGCGAGCGTATAGGCGGCATTGACCGCCAGCCCTCCCTTGAACCGGCGCTGCAGCTCGAATTGGAGCGCGTTGAACTGGCCGCTGCCGGTGTTCTCGGTGACGTCCATGAAGGTGCCGTAGATCGGGAACGGCAGGCGCGCGTGGGCGTCGGGATCTTCGTCGACGTTGCCGAGCGGCACGGTGCTCGCCTTGAGCGTGTTGTAGTCGCGGTTGACCAGCAGCTTCCTCATCGTCGAGCCGATGTAACTGACCCGGCCGCCGATGTTGCCCGGCAGCTCGCGCTCGAGCGTGAGGTTGTATTGGTAGATGTCTGGGCTCTCGAGATCGAGCGCCAGGCCCTGGTTGCCGAAACTGAGCGACGAGGTCTGGGCGCCGGTCGAGAACCCGTGCTGGAGCGTGCCGCGGCGATTGGTGATCGAATAGCGGAACGGGTTGCGCGACATGATGTCGCGGGCCCCCTGGGCGGCGCCGGTCGGATGAAAGATGCCGAAGCCGCCGCGCAGCACCGTCTTGTTGCTGTCCATCCGGTAGGCGAACCCGACCCGGGGGCTGAGGTTGTTCCGATCCGTCTTGATCAGGGCGCGTCCGACCCCGGCCTGATCGGCGGTCAGCGTCCGCCCGAGCGCCACCGCCCCCGGCGGCAGCAGCGCCGCGATCTGCGCGTTCGGGACGATGTGGTGGCCGCCGTCGGTCGGAATGAAGTTCGCGTAGATGTCGTTGCGATCGACGAACGTGCCGACGACCTCGTAGCGAAGGCCCAGGAACGCGGTCAGCTTCGCGCCGAGCTTCCAGTCGTCCTGCACGAACGCCGCCCAGTCGTTCGAGAACGTATCCATCGGTTTGTCGCCGCGCGTGTTGCGCTGTTCGACGACGGTGTTGGGCAGGCCGAGCAGGAAGTCGCCGAAGGAATCCCCGGTCGCGAAGCCGGTGAAGTTGTATTGCCCCTTCGAGTTGTTGGCACCAGTGGAATAGCCGTCCTTGGCGTAGTTGCGGGTGTAGATGCCGCCGAACTTGAGCGAGTGCGCCCCCTTCAGCCACGACGTGCTGCTGCTCAGCGAGAAGGACGCCTGGCGCAGGTCGCGGAAGGTGTTCTGGCGCTGGTCCTGGATGCTCGACGGCCGGTTCGGCGCCGAGAACTGGAACTGCGGGAAGCCGGGCGCCAGCGCCGCCAGCGGCGGGACGTCGATGCCGAATCCTTTCGTGATATCTCCAGCGACGAAGCGGCTCTTCCGGTTCCGGCTGTCGACACTGAAGCCGCCGCGGAACTCGTTGACGACGGTGTTGGACCAGATGCGGGTCCAGCCGGTCGCCAGCGTCGTGGCGTCCGAGGTGCGATCGAGCAGCCCCATGTTGGTCAGCCCCGAGCCGCCATTGGCGCCGGTGCTCTCGAAGGTGAAGGCGTCGGGATCGCGGGTCTGCCAGCTGGCACGGACGAACAGCGAGTCCTTGGCGGTCAGTTCGTGATCGATCCGGCCGTCGACGCGCTCGCGGCTGCGGCCGAGCGCGAGGATCTGGCGATAGGTGCCGTAGCCGCCGTTCGAGGTCGTGGTCTGGTTCGGCAGCGGATAGAAGAAGTCGATGACCCGCCGGGCCGCCGGGTCGATCCGGTCCGCCGGAATGCGGTTGCCCGGAAATGGCGCTCCGGTCTGCGGGTCGCGCAGCACGAAGGTGGCGGCGGAGAAATCGCCGCTGCGCATCGCCGCCGTCGGCACGACGGCCTGGGCGCCGCCGCCGAGCTGCTTCTGGCGGCTGCCCTCGTAGTTCCCGAAGAAGAACGTCCGGTTGGTGACGATCGGGCCGCCCAGGCTCCCGCCGTAGCGGTAGTCGTGCGTGTCGGCGTTGGGGTCGTCGCGCGTCGCGCCGGTCAGGGTCTGCGCGTAGGTCAACGCGTTCAGCCGGTTGCTGTTGTAGTCGGCGAACGAGGTCCCATGAAAGCGATTCGCGCCGCGCTTGGTCGAGACGATCACCCCGGCCAGGCCGCCGTATTCGGCGCTGTAGGAATTCGACAGCACCTGAACTTCGGAAATAGCGTCGAGGCCCGGCGCCGCGTTCGACAGCTCGCCGAAGATCCCGGCGCTCGACGGCTGACCGTCCTGGATGTAGGCGGCACCGTAGGTTCGGCCGCCGAGAAACTGGATGCCGTCGAAGCCGCCGACCACGTTCGGGTTCAGGGTCAGGAAGTCCTGGATGTCCCGGCTGTTCCGGGGCAGGTCGCGCAGCTGCTGCTCGTCGAGGCCGCGGGCAATCGCCGGGCTCTCGAGGGTCACGTTGTTCTGCCCTTCGGCCGTGACCGTGACGACGTTTTCGACGCCGCCGACCTCCAGGTGGAGATCGGTATGAACGATCGAGGCCGCGCGAAGCAGAACGCCTCTGGTCTCAGCCTTCTTGAAGCCGCTCAGGACCGCCGCCACGGTATAGGTGCCGGAACGGAGATTCGAGATCTCGAACAGCCCTTCGGCGTTGCTCTGCACCTCGCGCGCGACGCCCGTGGCCTCGTCCGTGGCGATGACGGTCGCGCCGGGAACCAGACCCTGCTGGGGATCGAACACCGTGCCGCGAATGGTTCCGAATGTCGTCTGCGCATCGGCGCGGCCGGCCAGCAGGCCGAGCAGCACGAGAACGAACACCGATCGGAACGCCGTCAGGCGGGTCGATCGAGGGGAGGGCGAGACTGCCCGCACGAAGGCCAGCATCATGACTGTCGTACCTCCTGTCAGGGAAAACTGCCGAACGGCAGGGCAACGTCCGGCGTCACCAGGCCGGACGGGTCACGAGGCGGGTTGTAGTGGGTTTCGTGCCGCGCTGTCAATCAGTTTCCCGCCGCGGCGGGATCGCCATGCCGCTGAGGTCATGGCGGCTCATCCGAAGTCCGGTCCGCAAATCGCGTATTCCCGTGGCACCGGCGGCGTGGGCGCGCTGCCGGAAAGCGGCCCGGACGGACGGCACATCCGGAACAGCGGCCGCTCGGCCGCAAAGCCGGCCTCGCCGAGCCACCGGGCGAACCCCCGCCGGGCGTCGAAGGCATCCACGCCCGCCGGTCGTCCCGCGGCCGCGGCCAGCCCGGCGCCGACCAGCGCCGCCGCCGCCACGTCGTCTTCCGCCACGATCGGCCCAAGCTGATCGAAGCGCCTGCCCGTTCTGCCAAAACAGTACCTGCGGCGGGCGCCTGACGTCATCCACGATCAGCGCGTACTGCGGCGCAGCCCGCGGCGCCCACTCGAGGACCGTTCGACGATCGCCGCCGAAGACCTCCGCGTCGCGGCGCGTGATGGCAGGGAGATCCGCCGGCGCGATGAACCGGACGGCGACGGATGCGGTTGTCGCGACGACGGGACGATCTGCCGGAGCGACGAGACGCGTGAGCGTCCCCTCGTCCACGAACCCGTGACTGCGGTAGAGCGGCCGTCCGGCTTCCGTCGCATCGAGCCGGACCGGACGTCCGTCCGGGACTGTGCGAAGCGCGGCTTCGAGCAGACGCCGGCCGAGGCCCTGCCCGCGCCAGGCGGGAGTCACGAGCATCATCGCTATCCACGCGAAGGGGCCGTAGTCGATCGCCAGCGCGGTGCCCACCACCCGGGGCCCGCTGACCGCGGCAAACGCCCCGTCGCCGGCCAGGGCTCGCAGCGTCGTCCAGTCCGCGATCTGCTGGTTCCATCCGGCGGCGGTGCTGAGACCGAGCGCGTCCGGAAGATCCTCTGCTCGAAGCGCGCGAATCAGCGGCGCGTGCGGCGACTGCATCAGTGGACTGTAAGGGATCGTGTCGTCGGAATCGAGCCGCCCTCCTCTGACGCATCCGTCACGATCCCGGCTCTCGAGCGTCGAGACCCTCGGCTCGTCGGCGGCCGAGTATTCTGCGCCGAGGTCGTCGCCGCGGCGGACGCGGTGCGGCGCGCCACGTGGGGCCTGGAGTGGCCCCGATGCCTCACGTCGCCAGCGCCGAAGGCCCGCCGGTCCCGCGGCCGCCGCCGTCGTCCGCATACAGGCTGCGCTCCTGCCGCAACTCGAGGTTGAGGCGCTCGGCGAGCTCGCCGAACTGCGCCGCGGCCGTGCGGAGATGCAGGTTTTCCTCCTCGAGCTGATGGATCAGTTCGTGGCACGCTTCAACGCTGGTCGGGAAACTGTCTGTCGTCATGGCCCTGTCCTGAGATCGCCTGCTCCTCCGTCCGAGCTCGTCCAACGCCCGGTCGCCGGCTGGCGCTCCACGGACCGCGTCGTCAACAGGCTCTACGCGCTGACGGAAATTCCGGATGTCTGGGGTCTGCACAGCCACCCTGGCGTCCCCGGGGCGGGCAGCTGCGGTGGCTGAGGACCGCCCCGAAGGCACGACCCCTGCCACGGCAACCCGGACGAGTTTCCTCACGTCTGACCTCCCAGGGCGACCGCCCTCTATCCACTTACGCGCAGAAAGCCGGCGCGGGGGACCATTTGTCGGAAGTCAGCAGTATTCAGGTGGATTGCTCTTCGATCGCCCGGAAGAGCCAGAGGCGGGCGGTGGCCCATTCCCGCTTGACGGTGGTGGGCGAAAGGTCGAGGATTTCAGCGGTCTCCTCGACCGATAACCCCCCGAAAAACCGCAGCTCGACGACTTTCGCCTGCCGGGGATCGAGCAGCGCCAGCCGCTCCAGTGCCGCATCCAGCGCGACCAGTTGATCGTCGGGCACGTGGCTCACCAGGACCTCGGCCAGCTCGTCGACGTTTGCGATCGGTTCGCCGGAGCCGCGTTTGGCCGCCTGCCGGCGGCGCGCGTGGTCGACCAGGATTCGGCGCATCGCCTGGGTGGCGATGGCGAAAAACTGACCGCGGTTCTGCCACCCGGCGCCGTTCTGCTGCATCAGCCGCAGCCAGGCTTCGTGCACCAGCGCGGTCGGCTGCAGCGTGTGGGCGCCGCGCTCGCCGCCAAGCTTCAGCCTGGCGATCCGGCGCAGTTCCGCATAGACGAGCGGCACGAGCTGCTCGCCGGCGGGCCCGTCTCCCTGCTGCCAGGCCTGAAGCAGCTGCGTGAGGCGCGGATCGGGAGTCTCGGTCATGAGGTCGGGTCAGAGCGACTGGACGCGGCGGACAATGAGGCCGGCGCCGCGCGCCGCGGCCTCCCGCTCGAGCGCGCGCGCCGCCGCCATCGCCTCGGGACGGCCGTCCGCCACGTCGATGCGCAGCAGGAGCAGCCGCCGCTCGAAATCGGCCATGATCATGCCGGTCGGCGCGAGCGTGCGCAGCAGCCCGGCCAGGCACTCGCGCGCCTCGCGCCGCCGCCCCAGCGCCGCGTCGATCTCCGCCTCCGTCATCGCCAGGCTCCGCCTGAGCGCGATCCGTTCGGTCTGGGCCGCGAGCTGCCGCGCCTGGGCGAGGGCCTGCGCGGCGCCGGACAGGTTGCCCGCCGCCACCCTGGCTCGCGCCGTCAGCAGCTGCCCGAACGCCCGCATCGGCACCGTCGTCTGGTCGACGGCGGCGACGACCGCCTGGGCCTCACGTTCGGCATCCGCGGGGCGTCCCTCCTCGAGCGCAATCGCCGCCAGCGCGAGCCGGCTCTCCATTGCCGTTCGCGTCTCCTTCATCTCGCGGCGGGTGGCGATCGCTGATTCGTGGAGACGCCGCGCTCCGGCCAGGTCGCCCGACGCGAGCGCGATCTCGCCGAGCTGGAACTGGGCCTGTGCCGCCCCCGGCTTCAGCTTCGTTTCGCCGGCCAGCGCCAGCGCCTGTTCCTCCGTGCGCCGCGCCGCGGCAATGTCTCCCTGCTCGAGCAGCACCATCCCGAGCTCGACCCGGCCCATCACCTGGCCCCGCCGGTCGCTGATCTCGGCGCGCGTCGCGAGCGACTCTTCCAGCGCGGCGCGCGCTTCGCGCAGCTCGCCGACTTCCCGGTGCACCACGGCGAGGTTGTGCAGCGCCCGGGCGAGCCCGCGTTTGTCGCCAGTTTCCCGGCAGATGGCCAGCGAGTCCCGGTAATACGCCGTCGCCGCCCGCAGGTGATCCTGCTCGAACAGGACGACGCCGATGTTGCTGAGCGAGACCGCGGTCCAGTTGCGGTCGCCGATCTCGCGGCGCAGCGCCAGCGAGCGCTGGTGAGCCGCGAGCGCGGCGGAGAGACGGCCCTGATCCTTGAGGAGAATGCCGAGATTGTTCAGCGCCGCGGACATCGCGCGGCGATCGCCGATCTCCTCGCTGGTGGCCAGCGACTGCTCGTACATCCGCTGCGCCCGGGTGATGTCCTGCTGGTCCGCCAGCACCGATCCGAGGCTGTTCAGCGCCGCCGCGGCGCCGGATTCGATCGCCGGCGTCGAGGAACATCTGCCGGGCAGCCTCGAGCGACGGCTCCGCCCTGGCGGGAACGCCCTGGTTGAAGTAGCTCCGCCCTTCGAGCAGGCGCGCCCGCGCGACCAGGAGCCGCGCCCCGGTCTGCTCCGCGCCGTGCAGCCCGCGCTGGATCGCGGCGAGCTCGCGCGGGAAGTCGCCGAGCGCCGACGCCGCCTGGGCCTCGGCCAGGTCGATGCGCGGGTCGGCGCGCTGGGGCGAGCGGCGCAGGTCCGCAACCGTCGACAGCGCCTCGGCGCCGTGCCCTCCCGCGGTCTGTGCCGCCGCCAGCAGCAGGCCGTATTCGACGTTGTCCGAGAAGAATCCCCAGAGCGTGCGGTAGACCTCGATCGCCTTGCCGGTATTGCGCTGGACCTCGTAGAGCCGCCCCTCGACCTTGAGGCGATCCTCCCGCGTCAGCGCCGCGGAGGCGTCGAACGCCTTCTGAGCGGCGGTACTGGCGCGGCCGTCATAGCCGAGCGCCGTCCAGGCCGAGGCGAGCGCGGTCTGAATCATCGGGTTCGCCGGTTCGAGCGCGGCGGCTTCCTCGAAGAGCGCCTGCGCCCTGACGGCATCGAGCAGGCGCAGCCTGGTCAGCCCTTCGGCGTAGAGGCGGGTCGCCTCGAGACCCTGCGGGAAGGCGGCGCGCGCCGCCGTTGTCGCCGCCGGGCTGCTCTCCTGCAGGCCGAGCCGGCTGCGCAGCTGACGCCCGGCCTCGGCCACCACGGTGAAGAGGTGCGCCTGATCGCCGACACCGGACACCCCCACCGCCTCCTCGCCCTGATGCAGCACCCGCACGTCGACGCGCAGCGATCGCGCCGCCGCCGGGCCGCTCGTGACGAACGAGCCGAGCACGAGATAGTCGGCGGCGAGCGCCGTGCGCAGCCGCTCGGTGGCGGCGGCGCCGGGCGGCCCGCCGCTCGCAAAGCCCAGATCGGTGACCGCCCGGGTGACGACGTCGGCCGGCACGACGCGCAGCTGGCCGCCCCCGGCCAGCTCGGTCGTCAGCATCTCGGACAGGGCCGTCGACAGCCAGTGATCGGCGAGCTGGCCCGACAGGTTCGCAAACCCGGCGACGGCAACCGACGGCCGGACGGCTATCCGCGCCGCCGCTTGCGTCGCATCCGCTGTCGCGGCCGGCGAAACCCACAGCCGCGCCGCAGCGGCGGTCACCGCGATCGTTGCCGCCAGCAGCGCCGCGACGCCGGCGGCCGTGCGATGGCGGCGCACCAGTCGCGTTCCGCGGTAGCGCCAGGCGTCGCGTCCCGCCCGCACCGGCTGCGCCGCCAGATACCGCCGCACGTCGTCGGCCAGATCGGCGGCGGTCGCGTAGCGGAGCGCGGGCGTCTTGCGCAGCGCCTTGAGGACGATCGCGTCGAGCGCTCCGGTCAGGCGGCGCTGCAGCGCCTCGGGCGACTGCTCCCGGGTCTCGCTGATCCGTTCAGGCAGCAGCGTTTCGCTCGTCCCGCCGGGCCGGGCGATGGTTTCCGGACGGGTCACGACCGTGCTCGGCCGCTCCGGATCCCGGTCGCAGACGAGGCTCGCCATCTCGGCCGGCGTGCGCGTGGCGAGGCGGTGCGGATGGTGGCCGGTGAGCAGCTCGTAGAGGAGCAGGCCGAGCGCGTAGACGTCGGTGGCCTGGGTGACGGGCTGGCCGAGAATCTGCTCCGGGCTGGCGTACTCCGGCGTCATCGGCCGCGCCAGCGACGTCAGGGTCGAATCGCCGTCCACAC
Organism: uncultured Acidobacteriota bacterium; assembly: GCA_963750475.1. Lineage (GTDB taxonomy): Bacteria > Acidobacteriota > Vicinamibacteria > Vicinamibacterales > 2-12-FULL-66-21 > JALZOC01. The sequence goes on along the minus strand of CAVVQQ010000002.1, from coordinate 729,557 downwards.
CGGGATCGAGGATTTTCGCAATCCCGAAATCGAGGAGCTTGGGCTGGCCGTCCGCGGTCACGAGGACGTTGCCGGGCTTGAGATCGCGATGGACGATGTGGTGGTCGTGCGCGTGCTGGACGGCGTCGAAGACGCCCAGACAGAGCCGGAGGCGTTCGACCGTGTTCAGCCGGTGCTCGTCGGCATACAGGTCGATCGGCATGCCCTCGACGTACTCCATCACGAAGTACGGCAGCCCTTCGGGCGTGGTCCCGCCGTCGAAGAGCCGGGCGATGTGCGGATGACTGAGCGTCGCGAGGATTTGGCGCTCGTGCCGGAACCGCCGGACGACCAGCGCGGAGTCCATGCCGCGGCGGATCATCTTGAGCGCGACGCGATGCTCGAACTCGTCGTCGGCACGGCGCGCCAGGTAGACGGCGCCCATGCCGCCGCGGCCGAGACACCGTTCGATCGCATAAGGACCGAGCGTGCGGCCGAGGTGCGGGTCGTCGTCTCCGGCGCCGTCGGCTGGCTCGGCGATGTCGAGCCACGGCAGCACGGGGCTGTCGATGAACCCGCCGGCGCCGGTGTCGGCCGCCAGCAGCGACTCGACCTCGCGGCGCAGCTCGGCATCACCCGCGCAGGCGGCGTCGAGCAGCGCCCGGCGGTTGTCCGGAGGCTGCTCCAGAGCGAGAGCGAGCACTTCTTTGACCCGGGCCCAGCTCGACATGGTGAAGTCCGATCATACTGCCGGACCGGTCCATGCCCCGGCCGGGCCGGGGCCGGTATTCGGGGTGGCGGCCGACCGGAAGGACGACCCTCCGGCCGCACCGGCCGGCGCGCCTATTCGGACCGCAGCGCCTGGATGACGTCGACGCGGGCTGCCCGGGCGGCCGGCATCAGCGAGGCGAGCAGGGCCGCGGCAAAGAGCAGCGCCGCGGCGCCGACGATCGGCAGGACGCCGGGGATGCGGACATCCTGCAGATAGCTGCCCGCGACCCGGACGAGCAGCACGCCGCCGGCGACCCCGGCGACGACGCCGGCGCCGGCGATGATCGCCCCCTCGCGCAGCACGCCGGCCAGCAGGGCGCGGGGGGTTGAGCCGATCGCCAGCCGGACGCCGAACTCCCGCGTCCTCGCGCTCACGGAGAACGCCAGCACCCCGGCGACGCCCACCACGGCAATGAGCAGTGCGACCCCCGCGAAGCCGCCGAACACCAGGGCGTTCAGGCGGCTCGGGGCGAGCACTTCCGCCCGCACGTCCTCGAGTGTGGCCGCCTGCTCGACCGGCTGGTCCGCCGAGAGCTCGCGGATGATGCGCGTGATCGGCGTCACCAGCGCGTAGGGATCGGTCCGCGCGTGGACGAACAGCCGCCCGCCGCCGAGCTCCTGCGCCACCGGGTGGTAGATGTTGACCGCCGGCCCCGGGACGACGTTCTCGTCATCCAGGTCGGCGGCGACGCCGACGATCCGGCGCGGCTCCGGGCTGACGTCGATGAACTTCATGATCGGATCGGTCCACATAGATCCGGCGGTTGACCGCGTCCTGATTCGGGAACATCCGCGCCGCGAGGGTCTGGCTGACGATGACGACGTGTTCGGCGTCGCGCCGATCGCCGTCGTTGAAGTCGCGGCCGGCGACGATCGGCACTCCCAGCGCGGCGAAGAAGCCCGGGGAGACCGTCCGGAACTGGGCGCGCGGGTCCTCCTCGCCGTCCGCCCGGGCGCGGTGTTCCGCCGCGAACTGGAAGCCGGGGCCGAAGCTGCCCGCCTCGCGCCACGGCACGACGGTGCCGATGGCGACGCGGTCCACGCCCGGCAGCGCGGAGATGCGGCGAATGACCTCCGTATAGAACCCGAGCACCTGATCCGGCGGGCGTCCCTGCGACATCACCGGCACGTTCAGCGACAGCACCCGGCGCGCGTCGATCCCGGTCGGCGCGTTCTGCAGCGTGAAGAGCACCGCGAGCAGCGCCCCGGCGCCGGCCAGCAGGACGAACGAGGCCGCGATCTGAGTGACCGCAAAGACCCGCAGGCGCCGGCTGGTGCCGGTGGTGATCCTGACGCCGCCGGCGGCCAGGCCCGGCCCGGTCGTGCCGTCGGCGGACGGCAGTCGCGGCACGAACGCCAGCAGCACCGCGGCGACGAGTGCGAGCCCGACACCCACCCACAGCAGGGTGGCGTCCACGGTCAGGTCGAGCGCGCGCACCGAGAAGCGTGCCGCATACCTCGCCAGGATCGCCACCATCGGCCGCGCCATGACGACGCCGAGGATCGCGCCGGCGCCGCAGAGCACGAGCCCTTCGGCCAGCAGGGTCCGGCGGAGCATGGCCGTGCTCGCCCCGAGCGAGGCCCGGATCGCCAGTTCACCTTCGCGCCGCACCGACCGCGCCAGGATCAGGTTGGCGACGTTCGAGCAGGCGATGACGAAGACCAGCGCGGCGGCGGCGAGCAGCACGAGCAGGACCGTCCGCGCCGGGGAGACGATCTGGTCGCGCAGCCGGACCGCGTCGATTCGGAAATCCGCCTTGGCCGAGTACGCCTCCGGATGTTCGACCCGCATCGCCCCGTGGACGGCGCCTAGCTCGGCCTTCGCGGTCTCGAGCGCCACGCCCGGCGCCAGCCGGCCGAAGAGCTCGGTCATCCGGTGGACCCGCCCCGTCACCATCGTCGCGTCGAGGTGATGCGGACTGGTCACGACGTTGGCGATGACCTCGGTCTCCGATGGATAGGGCACCGCCGGCTCCAGCACGCCGACGATCGTGGCGCTCCGCTCTCCGAACCGTACCGTCTTCCCGACCACCGAAGGATCGGAGCCGAGCGAGGTGGCCCAGAACCTGTAGGTCAGGACCGCCGCGCCGGCCGCGCCCGGGCCGTCGTCGATCGGCCCGAGCAGCCGGCCGAGGACGGGGCGAAGCCCCATGACGTCGAAGTAGGAGCCCGAGACGACGCCGGCGCGCACCACGCGGGGCTCGCCGAGGCCGACCATCGTGAAGCCAATCGTCGAGAAGTCGCCGAGCGCCGACAGCGTTTTGATGCGGCCGCGCAGGTCCTGGATCTCCGGCACCGAGAAGCTGGCGTTCGCGGCGCCGATTCCCGGGGCGCTCTGACGGATGTAGACCAGCCGATCCTCGTCACGGTTCGCCAGCGGCCGCAGCAGCACGCCGCGCACGACGCTGAAGATCGCGGCGTTGGCGCCGATGCCGAGGGCCAGCGTCACCACGACGGTGGCGGCCAGACCCTTCACCCGGGAAAGGGATCGGACGGCAAACCTGAGGTCGCTCAAAAAGCCCATGGCCATTCCTCGTCGCGCTGATGACGGATGGCGCATCTTATCTCTTCCGGGCGGGCGAGGAACCGGGGCGGGCGGCGGCGTTATCCGCCGGAGGAGGGACGCGCGGTGCGAAAGGTGATCGAATAGCGCTGCGCGGTCACCGCGGGGATGTGGTGCTCATACGCGTCGCGGGCGGCGCCGGACATCAGATACGCGGAGCGGGGCTCGAGCCTGATCGCATGGGTCGCACTGCGGCGGCCGGCCGTCGTCGCCCCCGCGCCGGGCGCCGGGCGAAACTTCATCAGGCACGGCGACAGCAGAGAGACGCCCGCCACCGTGCCGTACTGCGGCGCATCGCGATGCCAGCCGATGGGAGCGCCCGGCGGATAGTCGTTGACGAGCGCCATCTCGAACGCCGCCGGCGCGAGGCCGGCCCACATCGCGACACGCTCGCGCAGCGGCTCGAGAAACGCCGGCAGCGCGGCGGAGACAGCGCCGCTGCCGCGATAGGACCGGCCGAAGAACGCCACCCGCCGCCGCGCCACCACGCCGCGCATCTCGAAGGACGAAAACTCGATCCGCGCGATCTGTGCGGCCAGCAGCGTCGCCGCTTCTTCGGTCAGGAAGTGCTCCTCGTAGACGAAGCCCGCGGGCAGGTCGGCGTCGAACAGGGCTTGATGTGCGGAGCGCATCATCAGAGTGTGCCAGCGGCCGCGGCGCGGCTCAACCCGAGCTCAGCATTGGGGTCGCAGTAAGATGGGCAATTCAACTCGAACCGCACAGGGAGGAACGTCATGAAGCTGAACGAGTACCTGCTCGGAGAGCTCGAACGTGAAGTCGTGCGTTCGCGCCGTGCGCTGCAGGAAGTGCCCGACGGCAAGTACGACTGGAAGCCGCACGACAAGTCGATGATCTTCGGCTATCTCGCCGACATGGTGGCGACGATGCCGACGTGGATTGCCATGCAGGTGACCCAGGACGAGCTCGACGTCGCACCGGCCGAGGGCTCGGCGATGAAGCACGAAAAGAAGGAAACCAGTGCGGCGCTCATCGCCGGGCTCGACAAGGCCGCTGCCGCCGCCCGTGACGCGCTGGCGAAGACGACCGACGACCATCTGCGGACGCCGTGGCAGCTCAAGGCCCGCGGTGCGGTCGTGCAGGAAGCGCCCCGCTACGAGATGATCCAGGACACCATCAACCACTGGAGCCATCACCGCGGCCAGATGACGGTCTACCTGCGCCTGATGGGCGCCAGGGTTCCGGCCATCTACGGCCCGTCGGCCGACGACAAACATTTCGCGTAACGTCGTCCTCCGGCCGTCGTTATTACTAAGTACGCTGCAATCGCCCCTTCTTCGAACCGAGACTCGGACAGAGATCGATACCGCCCAAGGGCTCCCCGACCATGACCAAAAGACTCCCCCTCGCCGTTGCCGCCGCGATCTTCTCCCTGACCAGCCTGACACCGTCGTTCGCGGCCGCGCAAACGGCTGAGCCAGGCAGCCGCGCCAGCGGCACTTACGTCTGCGATGTCGCCTACGAAAGCTGCCGCGACGACGTGCTGACTCTCATCCAGCAGGAGACGGTCGGCATCGACCTGAGCTTCTGGTTCATGACCGACGCGCGCTATTCGAACGAGATCGTCAAGCGCTGGCAGGCCGGCGTCCCGGTCCGCATCATCATGGACCCGCGCGCCAACACCAGCAAGCCCGCCAACGCGCCGCAGCTGCAGCAGTTCAAGAACGCCGGCATCCCGATGCTGAACAAGCCGTTCGGCGATATCGCGCACTGGAAAGGGATGATCTTCGCCGGGCAGAACGTCGTCGAGTTCTCGGGCGCCAACTACAGCCCCTACGAATACGTCTACGAGATCCCGTACGTGCAGTATCAGGACGAATCGATTTACTTCTCGCACGAGGCTGACGTCGTCCAGAGCCTGATGCGGCGGTTCGACGACGTCTGGGTCGACACCGTCTACACCTTCTACGCCAATCCGGTCCCCCGGCTGCGCACCTATCCGACCTCGTACACCATCGCGCCCGAGTTCAACCTGCCGCCCGACGACAGCTACACGAACCGGCTGCTGCCGCTGCTCGACGCGGAAACCGGCGGCATCGACGTCGTCATGTTCCGCATCACCGACGCGCGGCCGGCCGACGCGCTGATTCGCGCCGTCGCGCGCGGCGTGCCGGTCCGGCTGTATGCCGAGCCGCTCGAGTACCGCAACCCCAACCGCCGCGACGACTCGTACAACATCGATCGCATGTACAAGGGCGGCGTCCACATCCGGATGCGCTCGCACGCCGGCCAGAACCATCAGAAAACCGTCCGCCTGGTTAACCAGCACACGGTCGTCTTCGGTACCTCGAACTGGTCCACCGCCTCCGACGACAACCAGCTCGAAGTGAACTACTTCACCACCAAGGACTGGTTCTACAACTTCTTTGCCAGTCAGTTCGCGTGGAAGTGGGACAACCGTCCACCGGATGGCTCGACGACCGGGCAGACGACCGAGTTCGTGCCGCTGCCTCCCGACCCGCCGTCCTACCGGACGCCCGCCAAACTCGCCACCGGTGTCGATGGCTCGAGCGTGACGCTGACGTGGTATGCCGGGCCCTGGGCGCGCAAGTACCGACCTCTACCTCGGTACGGGATCGAACCCGGTGCTGGTCAGAGCCAACGTCCAGCTCGGACCGAGCCAGAGCACGAGCGACTACAAGAGCTTCACGGTGACCGGGCTTGCGGCGGGAACGACGTACTCCTGGAAGATCGTCTCGCGGACGATGGCCGACGTCGTCGCGGAGGGACCGCTGTGGAGCTTCACCACCGCCGGGCCGCCGGCCGGGACGGCGCCGTCGCCCGACACCACGCCGCCGGGGGCGGTTGTGTATTCACCAGCGGCCGGCGCCACGGTCAGCGGCGCCACGGACCTCGCCGCCAGCGCCTGGGACAACCTCGCCGTCGTCGGCGTCCAGTTCAAGATCGACGGCATCAATGCCGGCGCGGAGGACCGGAGCGCGCCGTTCAAGGTGTCGTGGGATACGACGACCGTCTCGCCGGGGGTTCACTATGTGACGGCCGAAGCGCGCGACAACGCCGGCAATCGCACCACCTCCGCGGCGGTCCGCGTCACCGTCGACAACGAAGTGCCGCCGCCCGACACCGTCCCGCCGACCGTCGCCCTGACGGCGCCGTCGGAGGGCGCGCTCCTCTCGGGGACGGTCTCCGTCGCCGCCGACAGTTCCGACAACGTCGGCGTGGCGGGGGTTCAGTTCCTGCTGGATGGCGCGCCGCTCGGCGCGCCGGACGTGTCGGCGCCGTTCGCGCTGTCATGGAATACGACGTCGACCGCCAATGGACCGCATACGCTGAGCGCCGTCGCACGCGACGCCGCCGGCAACGTCACGACCGCGGCGGCCGTGAACGTGACGGTCTTCAACGTGGTCGTGATCCCGCCGCCTGCGCGCACGGTCGTCCTTCATGCCGCCGACGTCCCGTCCGCCGGCATCGCCGGCAACTGGGTGCAGTCCCTCGACGACACGGCCGCCGACCGGCTGGCGCTGTGGAATCCCGACAACGGCGCCGCGAAGATCGCCCCGGCGCTGGCCTCGCCGCGCAACTACATCGAGGTCACCTTCGAGGCCAACGCCGGCACGGCCTACCACCTGTGGATGCGGCTGCGCGCCCAGAACGACTATTTCGGCAACGACTCGCTGCACGTGCAGTTCTCGGATGCCGTCGATGCCGGCGGCGCGCCGCTCTATCGGATCGGCAGCGGCGGCGCGAACAATTCCGCGCAGGTCGTCCTCCAGGAGAGCGACGGCGGGAGGATCTCCGGATGGGGATGGGCGGATCAGGGCTGGAACGGCCTCGGCGACCCGATCTACTTCGCCACCTCGGGCACCCATACCTTGCGCATCCAGCAGCGTGAGGACGGCGTGATGTTCGACCAGATAGTGCTGTCGCCGGATGTCTACCTGACCGCGGCGCCGGGGCAGCAGGCGGACGACACCACGGTCGTGCCGCGCTAGCGCATCGGGCACGAGGGTGATGAGGGTCGTCAACCGCGTCGCCGGCGCGGCGCAGCGCCAGGGGCTCGACGGTCGACTGAGCCGGCGGTCGATCCTGCGCGGCGTGGTCGCGGCCGCCGCGGCTTCAGTCTCGCCACTGCGGGCGGCGCAGACACCGCCATCATTCCGCGGCCTGCGGGCCGGCGAGGGGCGCGACGTCGAGGCCGTCAGCTTCTGCTGGTGCCCGCCGGGGCACTTCGTCATGGGGAGCCCGCCGGGGGAGCCGGAGCGCCGGCCGGGTGAGGAGCAGGTCGCCGTGCGTCTGAGCCGCGGCTTCTGGATGGCGCGGTACGAAACGACGCAGGGCGCCTGGAAGCGCCTGGTCGGTCCGCTCCCCGGGACCGCGACGGCTGAACTGCCCCTCGGAGACAATCTGCCGGTCGGGAACGTGAACTTCGCGGAGGCAGAGGCCTTCTGCGGCGCACTCACCGTCCGCGGCCGCCGCTCTGGCGCGCTGCCGGCAGGCTGGGAGATCCGCCTGCCGACCGAAGCCCAGTGGGAGTACGCCTGCCGCGCCGGCACAACCACCGCCACCTCGTTCGGCGATTCCCTCAGCAGCACGCAGGCGAACTTCAAGGGGCGTTCCTACAACGGCGCACCGCAGGGACCCTCGCTCGGGCGCGCCGCCCCGGTCGGCAGCTATGCGCCGAACCCGTGGGGCCTGTACGACATGCACGGCAACACCTTCGAGTGGTGCCGTGACTGGTTTCATGAGGCGCTGCCCGGCGGTGTCGATCCTGATCTGCACGGGGCGCGCGAGTCGGCGGCGCGCAACCGGGACGGGACCGTGTCGCGGGCCCGGCGCGGCGGGAGCTGGGTGGACGACGGGTGGCCCTGCCGCTCAGCCTGCCGCCTGCGCTTCGAGCCGGAACGGCGCTACGATCACATCGGCTTCCGCGTCGCCGCTGTCGAACTCTGACCGCGGCGTGCTGCGCGCGAGACGGAGGGGTGTTGCCCGTTCCGCAGTGCTGGGCCGATTCGCTAGCGCATCGTCACGGCGCAGGTGCCGAGTCCGCCGCGCAAGTAGTTGAACTGGACGTTGGGGTGGCTGGCCAGCAGGGACATCGGCACCGCAGTATCGACGATGCCGCGGGAAATCATCAGCGCCGTCAGCCGCTGGCCGAAAGGATTGTCGTGCTGCCCGGCATGCCAGATCGATACTTTTTCGGCCTTCCACGTTTCGACCGGGCCGACGGTAATGGCGCGGGTCGGCACGAGCGCGATGTTCCCGCCCCCGCTCGTCCGGGCGTTCTGGGCAATCGTCAGCGGATGCAGATCGACCACCCGGGTCGCCAGCCGGCGATACTCCTCCGGCGCAGGCGGCGCGTCGCGGTGCCGCCCCTGGCGCGGCAGCGGATCGTTGAACGCCCAGTGCTTCACATCCCCCTGGCCGCCCTGCATGACGACACAGCGGACGCCGGCGTCCCAGCTTGCCCGGTAGGCCGCCGTATCGGCCTTCGGGAAGTGCAGGTTCTCGTCCGGCATGCGCAGCGGTCGGCGGATGCGATTGAAGCAGAGCTCGCGATCGGCGCGTTCGAAGCTCAACGGATGCGTCACCGGAACTTCCCTGCCGGTCGCCGTATCGAACCATTCGTCCATGCCCCAGAAATGGCCTGACCGCACCTCGAGGCCGAGGGTGTTGACGATGCGGGCGACGAGCGGCAGCTGCTCGGTCGGCCCGATCGGCCCGCAGATGCCCGCCGGCGCGTCGTTCGTGCTCTGCCGCCAGGCATCGACGTATTCCAGCGCCGCGGCGAGATAGAACTCCTCGACCGTGTCGTAGAAGGCGAGCGCGAAACCAGGGCGGGCCAGCCGCGCGAGATCGCGAGGCGTCAGGCGGGCCGCCTCGTCGATCAGATCCGCGTCGAGCGTCGTGTAATCCCACCACCTGGGCGCGACGGCGCTCAGCTTTCTCGTCATTTGATGATGTCCGCTCCGCTGATGATGTCCGCTCCGCGTCAGCTGAAGCGCTCGAGGTTGCGCTCGTAGCGCTGATTGGTCAGGAACTTGCGCCCGAGCGCGTCCTTCAGCGGGTCGTCTGCCGCGGCGCAGAACCCGTAATGAAGGTGGCGCCGCCAGCCCTCCGCATGACGGAACCGGTCCGACAGCCGGCCAAGCTGGCGGCTCAACGCGTCCATCGTCTTCAGGTAGCTGTCCATGCCCTGCGTCGAGTCGAGGAACGAGCGCTGACTCGCGTGGCAGGCCAGCGCCGCCAGCTTGGTCTCGTGCACGGAGGCGGTATCGACGAAGGACCCGGGCAGGATGCGCTGGCGCAGCTGATCGCGCAGCCCGTGCGAACTGGCGTGATAGATGGTGACGGGAACCGCCACCGGGTCCCGACGCGGCACCGTACGGTAGCCGGGCAGCTCGCGCGCGAACGCGGCGCTCACCGCGAGCCGCGCGGTGGTGGTGTGATCCTCCATGTAGTCGCGCGGTGAGTGCGTCAGGATGACGGTTGGTGCCGCTTCACGGATGACCGCGCCGACACGGCGGAGGGTTGCCGCGTCGTAGAAAATCGACAGGTCGCTGCAGACCGGCGCATGCCACCTCGCCCCAAGCAGCGCCGCGGCGGCGCGCGCCTCGCGGCGGCGCAGCCGGGCCGTCTCCGCCGGTGTCCGCTCCAGGCTGCCCAGATTGCCGGTCGACAGATTGAAGTAATGAATCTGCCAGCCGGCCTGCCGCAGCAGCAGCAGCGTCCCGGCCATGACGAACTCGATGTCGTCGGGATGGGCGGCGATGGCGAGCGCGGAAGGCATCGGCGGTCGCTGCGCTCAGGAACCGGACTTGATGTACGACCAGCCGGCTTCCTGCAGCCGCACCACCTCCGCGACCCCGGAATCGACGGTCCCCGCCGCCGGGAGCAGATCCTCTTTCGTGACTTTCATCCTCCGCATCGTGTTCTCGCAGGCGAAGAACTTCACGCGCGGACCCGCCAGACCCGCAATCCGCTCCGCCAGCGTCGTGTCGGTCTTCATGAGGAAGCCGAGGCCTTTGCCGTGCGCAATGACGCGGACCTCAGTGGTCTCGCGGCCGAGCGACTTCTGCAGATTCTCGACGTTGTTCAGCACGCTCTGCCACACCGCCGCGTCGTCCGTGGTCACTTCGAACACCACGCGGTGCGGCTTGGCCTCCTGCGGAACCGCGGCGGCACCCGCCGCGGCGGCCGTCACCAGCATCGCGGCAAGCGCCGCATGAACGACCATCGTCCGTCTCATCACTGTCGTGGCCCCCCAAAGAGTTGTCCGCTCCCGCCGTCACTTTATCCCGAACCGGCGAAAACCCAGACGGCTCCCCTGGGGATCCCGGCCTTACTCGGCTGATTTTGCAATCTTGTCGTTGTCGTCGATCTCGATGCCGTGCTTCCTGGCTGCGGCGACAATCTTCTTGCGCGCCTCTTCTTTTCCCTGCTTCGTGTCGAAATCGGTCTGATTCCAGCGCGCCATCGCGTTCCGGACATGCGTCTCGTCACTGATCGGCAGATGACGATCGCCGTCGCGATCGATGTAGGCGAAGTCGCTGTCCTTCAGTTCGTCCCGTTTCTTCGCGTCCAGTTCAGCCATGTGTGACCTCCCGCCCTGATCGGGCCCCTTTCTCGATCACCTGAATCGCACAATCAAGCCGGGTGCCATCCCTGGCGTCACGGCGCCATCAACCTGCTGAGCGGACGCAGCCGATCGACCCGGTCGGCGACGGATTTGATGACCACGAGCATCGGCACGGCCAGCAGCGTGCCCCAGGCACCCCACACCCAGGTCCAGAACAGCAAGCCCAGGAATATGACCGCGGCACTCATGCGCTCCGCCTTGCCGAGCAGCGGCGGCGTCAGAACCCAGCCTTCGAGCGATGTGATGACGAGGGCGACCCCCGCCATCTCGAGCCCCTTCATGAGATTGCCGCTCTGTACCAGACCGACAATCAGCAGCCCGCCGGAGACGATCACGGGGCCGAAGTAAGGGATGGAGTTGAACACCCCGGCAAGAATCCCCCACACCGCTGCCTGCGGCGTCCCGAGCATGGCCAGCGCCCCCCAGGTGGCCGCCGCGACCACGGCGCCAGTGAACGCCCGGACGAGGAGGAACCGCTGAATCTGATCGTTGATGTCACGGATGATGCCGGCGGTCACTTCTTTCTTCTCGGCATCGTCTGCTACCTCGATGAGCCGGCGGCTGAAATGGTCCCCGGCGGCGAGGAGGAAGAACACCAGGAAAACGATCGTCACGGCATCCCCCAACAGAGAGAACGCCGATCCCATGCCGCGTTGCAGGAGCCCGGCGGACAGTGGCAACTGCGCCGCGGCGGTTGTCGGCCCGGAGGATGTGCCGCGCCGTCCCGTCTCCCCGTCACTCCCCTGAAGCGCCTCGGTCGCCTGCTTGAGGCTGGCTGCCGGACCCTCAGACTTTCCATCACCGCTGACAAGCTCATGGATGCGGCGCGCCACCTGCGGCAATGCGGCAATCGCGGTCGAGGCATCATCACGAAGGCTGTAGGCGCCCCAGCCGACGGCGGCAGCGAGCGCGCACATCAGCACCGTGGCCGCCAGCAACCGCGGAACGAACCGGCTCAACCAGGCGACGACCGGCTCGAGCGCATAGCTGATGCAGACGGCCAGCGCGATCGGCACGAGCAGGGTGTGAGCGGCGCGAAGCCACCAGGTCACGGCGACGACGGCGACGACCCAGAGCGCGGTCGTTCCAGTCATGCGCGGAATCGCTTTCATGTTTCCGGCCAACCCGGCCGTACGGCCGCCGCTGCAGCGACGAACGCACTCGGGCGGCGACGGCGCCGGTCGTGGATCCGTTCAGCTGCTCGGCGGCGCGACGCGCCGCCGTATACTTTCAAGGCTGTCTCAGTGTGAGGAATTTCTATGGCTGATCCGATCCTCGTCGCCAGGAGCACGGTCGATTGCGTCCTCCTGCCCCGCATGGCCAACCGACATGGCGCCATCACCGGTGCCACCGGCACCGGCAAGACCGTCACGCTGCAGGTGCTCGCCGAGAGCTTCAGCCGGATCGGCGTTCCCGTGTTCATGGCGGACGTCAAGGGAGACCTGAGCGGTATCAGCCAGCCCGGCAGCGCGGCCAATGCACGGGTCGCGGCGCGCCTGGATCAGCTGGGACTGACGAGCGGATGGGCCTGGGAGGCGTGTCCGGTGGCGTTCTGGGACGTCTGGGGAGAGCAGGGCCACCCGCTTCGCGCGACCGTCAGCGAGATGGGCCCGGTGCTGTTCGCGCGGGTCCTGAATCTCAACGACACCCAGGAGGGAGTGCTCAACATCATTTTCAAGTACGCCGACGACAACGGCCTGCTGCTGCTCGACCTGAAGGACCTGCGGGCGCTCGCGCAGTACGTCGGCGACCACGCCGCCGAGATGCGCACGAACTACGGTAACGTGTCGGCGGCGACGATCGGCGCGATCCAGCGCGGCCTGCTCGTGCTCGACCAGCAGGGGGCGGACAAATTCTTCGGCGAGCCGGCACTCGACCTCGACGATTTCATCCAGACCGACGGCACCGGCAGGGGGGTCGTCAACATTCTCGCCGCCGACCGGCTGATGCAGTCGCCGCAGCTCTACGCCACGTTCCTGCTGTGGCTGATGTCGGAACTGTTCGAGCGTCTGCCGGAGGTCGGCGACCTCGACAAGCCCAAGCTGGTGTTCTTCTTCGACGAGGCCCACCTGCTCTTCAACGACGCCCCCAAAGAGCTGGTCGACAAGGTGACGCAGGTCGTCCGGCTGATCCGCTCGAAGGGGGTGGGGGTGTTCTTCGTAACCCAGAACCCGATCGACATCCCCGACGTCGTGCTCGGGCAGATGGGCAACCGTGTGCAGCACGCCCTGCGGGCGTTCACGCCGCGCGATCAGAAGGCGGTCAAGGCGGCCGCCGGGACGTTCCGGCAGAACCCTGCCCTCGACATCGCTTCGGTCGTGACCGAGCTGGGCGTCGGCGAAGCGCTCGTGTCCTTTCTCGACGAGAAGGGCATGCCGGCCATGGTCGAGCGCGCGTTCGTAGTGCCCCCGCACAGCCAGATCGGACCGATCACCCCGGACGAGCGGCGCCGCATCGTCACGTCGTCGCCGCTCCACGGCCACTACGAGCAGGCACTGGACCGCGAATCGGCATTCGAAGTCCTCCGCGGCCGGACGCAGACGACCGCCGGCCAGGAGTCGAGAGCATCGGCGGGCGGTGCCGCGCAGAAGCAGGCGGACTTCGAGGCCAGACTGCAGGCCGAGCGGGATGCGGCGGCGGCGAAGGCGGCGGCAGACGCCGCCCGGCATGCCCCGAAGTCACAGAATTCGATGGGTGGACTGGTCGAGGCAGCGGCGAAGAGCGCGGTCCGGGCGGCAAGCAGTTCGCTCGGCCGCCAGATCGTGCGCGGAATCCTCGGCAGCCTGTTGGGCGGCGGCGGGTCGTCGCGGCGCAGCCGCTACTAGTGGGTAGTAGATCGATGCACAGCCGGGTGGATTCAGGACGCCTTGCCTGGCTGCCGGTCGCGGCGGCTCTCGCCGCAGCGCTCGGCGCGGCCTGCCAGCGCGCTCCCGCGCCCGGCGCGATCGGAGAGCGGCTCGAGTATCGCGGTTATGCGATGACGGTGACGAACGTCGAGAAAGCAGCCGATTTTCCGGGTGCCCGGCGCGCGCGGCAGGGGGATACGCTGCTCGCGGTCGAGATCCTGATCGAGAGCCATGGTGCCGACGTCGTGGTCAGCCCGGCGCACATGTGGGTCGCCGAGCCGGGCGGCAAGGTCTTCAAGCCCCACACGACGGGGCGCGCTCCGATCCTCCGGGAATCGGCCAATGTGCCGAAGGGGCAGCAGGTGCGCGGATGGCTGACGTTCGCGGTGCCGGAGGGAGCCACCGATTTGCGCTTCGTCAACGAGCTTCCGAAGGAATTCAACCACACGATGCTCAAGGTCAATCTCGAGTAGCGCGCAATCTCTCGCCGCGCAGCCGCTGCTGGCGGACGGCCCTGCTGAGTCGGCACTCGATCGCCCGTCCACCGTCGTGGCATCGAAGTTGATACGTTATCAACCGGCGCGGGCCGCCCCGCGACCACTTCCGACTCCCCAACCACCTCGATCACGCGAAGAGAAGCCATGCCGAAACAGCCCGCGAAGAAAGCAATTGCTCCCGCGAAGTCCGTCCAACCCGCCAAATCCTCCAGGCCCGTGCGGAAAAATGCCACGGCGCCCGCCGCCCCGGGGAACGGCGGTGAGCCGCATCAGACCGCGTCGGAGATGGCGGAAACGCTGACCACCAACCAGGGCATCCCGATCGCGGACAACCAGAACCAGCTCAAGGCCGGGCCACGCGGGCCGGTGCTGCTGCAGGATTTCGTCTTCCGCGAGAAAATTTTTCACTTCGACCACGAGCGGATTCCGGAGCGGATTGTCCACGCCCGCGGTTCCGCGGCGCACGGCTACTTCGAGCTCTACGATTCGCTGTCGAGCATCACCCGCGCCGATCTGTTCCAGCGCAAGGGTGAACGGACCCCGGTGTTCGCACGGTTCTCGACCGTCGCCGGCGGCGCCGGCTCGGTCGACACGCCGCGCGACGTCCGCGGCTTTGCGGTGAAGTTCTATACGAAGCAGGGCAACTGGGATCTCGTCGGCAACAACATCCCGGTGTTCTTCATCCAGGACGCGATCAAGTTCCCGGACCTGATTCACGCCGCGAAGATGGAGGCCGATCGCGGCTATCCGCAGGCCGCCACCGCCCACGACACGTTCTGGGATTTCATCTCGCTGATGCCAGAGTCCACCCACATGATCATGTGGGCGATGTCCGATCGGACGATCCCGCGCTCGCTCCGCACCATCGAAGGCTTCGGCATCCACACCTTCCGGCTCCTCGACAAGGCCGGCAAGTCGACGTTCGTGAAGTTCCACTGGCGCCCGAAGCTCGGCATCCAGTCGACGCTCTGGGACGAGGCGGTCAAGATCGCCGGCGCCGACCCCGACTACCACCGCCGGGATCTGTTCGAGAGCATCGCCAGCGGCTCGTTCCCCGAATGGGAGCTCGGGCTGCAGCTGTTCGACCAGAAATTCGCCGACAGCCTGCCCTACGACGTCCTCGACGCCACCAAGATCATCCCTGAAGAAGTGCTGCCGATCCGGATGGTCGGCCGCATGGTGCTCGACCGGAATCCCGACAACTTCTTTGCCGAAACCGAGCAGGCGGCCTACTGCCCCGCCAACGTCCCCGACGGCATCGACTTCACCAACGATCCGCTGCTGCAGGGGCGGCTGTTCAGCTACCTCGACACGCAAATCAAACGGCTCGGCGGGCCGAACTTCCACCAGATTCCGATCAACGCTCCCAAGCAGTGCCCGTTCAGCAACTTCCAGCGTGACGGCCACATGCAGGTGTCCACTTTCGCCGGCACGTCGCGCGCCAATTACGAGCCGAACAGCCTCGCCGCCGCCGGCGAGCCCTCGGGACCGCGGGAAAATCCCGGCCTCGGCTTCAGATCCTTCACCGCTCCGCCCGAAGGAGACACGCTCCGCATCCGGCCGGAGAGCTTCGCCGATCACTACAGTCAGGCGCGCATGTTCTTCCGCTCGCTCGAGGCGCCGGAGCAGAACCACCTGGCGGCGGCGCTGGTCTTCGAATTGTCCAAGGTGGCGCTGCCGCACATACGGACGCGCATGATGGCCAACCTGCGCAACGTCGACGATGGCCTCGCGTCGCGCGTCGCGTCGGGCCTCGGCATGGAGCTCCCCGCGGCCAGCCCGGCCGCGGCGCCGGTCCTCAACCTCGACCCGTCGCCGGCACTGCGGGTGATCGGCCGCATGAAAAACACGCTGCAGGGGCGGAAGGTCGGCATTCTCATCGCCGACGGCTCCGACGGCCAGACCATCGACGCGGTGGTCAAGGCGGTGACGACGGCCGGCGGAATGCCGCTCGTCATCGCGCCGAAGGTCGGCGGGGCGACGCTCAAGGGCGGCGCGAAACGCCAGGCGGACGCGCAGCTCGCCGGCTCGCCGTCGGTGCTCTTCGACGCGGTCGCGCTCATCCTGAGCGAGGAGGCCGCCAAAATGCTGGCGGGGGAAGCGGGAGCCGTGCAGTTCGTGATGGATGCCTTCGGCCATCTCAAGGCGATCGGCCATACGCCCGGCGCCAAGGCGCTGCTCGACAAAGCCGGCGTCGTCGCCGATGCCGGCGTCGTCGCCGTCACTGACGCGGCGTTCGTCAAGGCGGCGGCGAAGCGCTTCTTCGATCGCGAGCCGAAGGTCCGATCCGCACCCTGAGCCGCCTCATTATTCCGGCTGGCCGCTCCCTCGGGGCGGCCAGCGCGGATCGTGCCCGACACCGCGCGTCACATATAATCTGCCGCATGTCGCGCCCCGCCCACCCGGTCCTCGAGATCTCGTTCGAACGCAAGCTGTCCGACTACATCCCGCCCCCCGCCGCAGACGGCGTCCTCGAGGCGAGCGGCGTCATCTCCAAGGGGCCGTACCTACTACGTCATCTTCGACAACATCCGGCGCATCTCACGGCTGCATCGCACCCTGCACCCGGAAGACCGGCGCCACGGCTGGTTCGGCCGGAAGCGCGACGGCGAGGGCTACGAAGACATCGCCTTCAGCCGCCACACCCGCCGCTTCTACCTGCTGATCGAAGCGGAGAAGCATCCCGACGGCACCTACAAGGCGCTCATCGACGAGTGTGACGAGGAGGCCAGCTTCAAGAAGCGCCGCTGGGTCGACGTCTCGTTCGAGAAGCGCAACACCGGCCTCGAAGGGCTGTGCGCGGTCAGACGGCAGGGGCATGACCTGCTGCTGGCGCTCTGTGAAGGGAATCGCTGCCGCGCCGGCCGCGCCGGCCGCAAGCCGGGCGGCGGCCGCATCCACGTGCTGCAGTGCGACGGCGCGCGCTGGCGGTCGATTGCGCGGATCAAGCTGCCGAAGAGCGTCCGATTCGAGGACTACTCAGCCGTGTCGCTGCGCGGCCGGCGGCTCGCCGTCGTCTCGCAGCAGTCCTCGCAGCTCTGGATCGGCACCCTGCGCTTCAGCGACTGGAGCATCGAAGACGAAGGCACGATCTACGACTTTCCACGCACCCGGAAAGGCAAGATCAAGTACCGCACGGTCGAAGGGCTGGCCTGGCTTTCCGACCACTCGTTCGTGTGCGTCTCGGACTACTCCAAGCGCCGGCCGCGCAAGCGCGATCAGAAAAAGGACCAGTCCATCCACATCGTCGAGCTGCCGAAGAGGGCCGCGTCAGGACAGGCGGCCCGCCGCCCCGCGGCGCAGGCCGCCTCACGGCGCAAGCCGCGCGCCGCGCCGCGATCAGGTCGTCGGTCCTGAGGCCAATCGCGAGCCCGCGGATGAAGCCGCGGCGTCAGCGCCCCTTGAGCGCACCGCGCAGCTTGTCGGCGAGCGAGCCCAGCGACCCGGCCGGCGCGGCGTCGGTCCTGGCCGCGTAATCGCGCAGTTCCGCTTTCTCCCGCTGATCGGCGACCGCCTTCCGGCTGAGACGAATGCGGCGGCTCGCGGGATCGACCTCGAGCACCGCCACTTCCACGTCACTGCCGACGGGAAAGGCCTTCGCCATGTCGGTGTCGCGATCCAGTCCGGTTTCGGCGAACGGCATCATCCCGGTCCGGCCGGGCGACAGGAACACGAACACGCCGAACTTCTCGAGACGCTCGACCTTGCCGGTGACAACCGCGCCGGGAGCGATCTCTCCCGCCGCGGCGGCGGCCCCCGCGGCCCGTGAGGATCCCTCCTCGACCAGCGCGACGCCGATGCGCTTCTGCGCGGTGTCGATACTGAGGATCTCGAACGCCCCCGTCATGCCGGCCGGCACCCACTTCGTCCAGCCCCCGGGTCGACCCGTCGGGGGGAAAGTCGAGACGTGCGCCAGCGCCTCGATCCCGGGCGCGAGCTCGACGAAGGCGCCGAAATCGGCGACTCGCGTCACCCGCCCGGTCTTCACCTGTCCAACCTCGAAGGCCGCGCCGACCGTGCTCCACGGGTCATCGAGGAGCTGCTTCAGGCCGAGCGCGATCTTTCCCGTCGCCTCGTCGACGCGCAGCACCTTGACCGTGATCTCGTCGCCGGGGGCGACGACCGCGCCGGGGGTGACCGAGCGGGACCAGCTCATTTCGGAGACGTGGAGAAGACCCTGAATGCCGCCGCCGAGGTCGACGAACGCGCCGAAATCGGGCACCGACGTCACCCGGCCGGCGAGCACTGCACCGGGCACGATCGACTTGCGAACCGCCGCGGCGCTGTCCCGCTGCGCCTCTTCGAGGTGCTTGCGCCGCGAGACCACGACGGTCTTGCCGCCGTCCTTGTACTCGATGATGCGGAACGGGTAGACCTTGCCTTCGTGGACGGCGGGGTCGGCCGTCCGGACGATGTCGATCTGCGAGAGCGGGCAGAAGGCGCGCTCGCGGGCGATCCGCACCTCGAAGCCCCCCTTGACGGATTTCTCCACCTTGCCCTCGACGGCGAGACCGGCTTGAAAGGCATCTTCGAGCTCGCGCTGGGTCTCGGCGTTGCGCACACCCCGGCGCGACAGCATGATGCCGCCGCTCGTCGAGACCACCATCGCCTGGATGCGGTCGCCGACCGAGACCTCGACGTCGCCGTCGGCATCCTTCAGTTCGGCGAGCTCGATCTGCGCCTCGCTCTTGCCGCCAATACTGACAAATGCGACGTCGGGCCCGAAGGCGACAATGGTGCCCTCGACGGTCTGGCCGCGGTCGAAGCGGCGGGCCTTGGCGGAGGCCTCGAACATGGCGGCGAAATCTTCGGTCGAATCGGTCACGTCACGGTCCATGGAGCCATTATCCCCGGCTTCGTCGTCCGGCCGGCAACGATCGGATCGGCGGACGGCTGTTACAGGCCGAGCTTCCGCTGCAGATAGGGCACGGCCTCCGGAAGGGCATCCGGATCGACGAAGTGGCCGCGGTCCGTGAACTCGAAGTAGGCGCAGCCCAGCCGTGCGGCAACGAAACGGGGTTCGCGGACCGGGATGTGCGGGTCGTCGGTGGAGTGATAGATCGCGATCCACTGCTGATGGGCGCGGATCCGGTCCCACTGCCACGGCTCGCGGTAGTAGCCGCTCGCGGCCTCGCCGCCGTCGCCCAGATCGGTGTGGCAGACGCCGACCAGGATCGAGCCGAGGAGCCGGTGCTCTTCCGCGTAACGCATTGCCGCGACCGCGCCGGATGAATGGCCGATGAGCACTGTTTCCTCATCGGCGCCCAGTTCGGCCAGGAACGGCAGCCAGAATTTGGCCCGGGCTTTCACGTTATCGGGGAATGTCGTGTTGACGACCGGAAGGCCGAGGGCGGCACATTCCCGCGCTACCCGCGGGTACCAGGCATCGGCGGCGGTGCTGCCGCCGTTGCCGTGAATGATGATGACCTTCACGGCAGCGATGATTTCACATCCAGAGGGGGACACTCATCTTTAGCGTAAGTTGTTGATACGAAAGGCGCGGTCCCAGAAGCGGTCAGTTTCAGACGCGGAGAAGACCGGTCGAGCTTGTCCCGCGGCTCGGCGACTTATGATGAACGGATGAAATTCCGAGCATCCCTGACGGCGCTGGCCGGCGTCCTGCTGACGCTCTCGTGCAGCAAGGCCAACGCCCCCGGGTTGTCGTCCACGGCGGCCCCGCCGTCGAGCGGCGTGACGCCGTTCCTCACCGACGCCAACGCCCGCCTCCTGTCGCTCAGCAACGCCGCCAACCAGGCCGGGTGGGTGCAGGACACCTACATCACCGTCGACACCCAGGCGATCTCGGCGCGGGCGGGCGAGGCCTACGTCAATGCCTCGACCGACTACGCCAAGCGGGCGGCACGGTTTCCAGCCGAGACCGGGAGCGCCGAAGAGCGCCGTCAGCTGACGGTGCTCAAGAACTCGCTGGTGATGGCGGGGCCGCCCGACCCGGCGCAGGTGACCGAGCTGTCGACGATCGCGGCGCGGATGGCGGCGGAGTACGGCACCGGCAAGTACTGCCCGCCGGGCAAGACGGGTGACGGCTGTCTCGATGTCGAGGCGGTGACGAAGATCCTGGCGGAGAGCCGCGACCCGAAGGTACTGCGCGAGACGTGGGAGGGCTGGCAGACGGTCGGCGTGCCGATGCGCAAGGACTTCCAGCGCTTCGTCGAGCTCTCCAATGCCGGCGCCAGGGACGTCGGCTTCAAGGACACGGGGGAGATGTGGAAGGGGCGCTACGACATGCCGCCCGAGGCCTTCGCCAGGGAGCTCGATCGGCTGTGGGGCCAGCTGCGGCCGCTCTATCTCTCCCTGCACGCGCATGTCCGCGCCAGGCTGCACGACCGGTACGGTGACCAGGTGCCGCTCGATGGACCAATCCCGGCGCAGCTGCTCGGCAACATCTGGGCGCAGGACTGGCGGAATGTGTTCGACCTGGTGGCGCCGGCAACCGGATCGCGCGGCGTGCCGCTCACCACCATCCTGGCGCAGCGCAAGATCACGCCGCTCGAGATGGCGCACATCGGCGAGCGCTTCTTCACGTCGCTGGGCTTCGCGCCGCTCCCCGGCACGTTCTGGGAGCGATCGCTGTTCGTCAAGCCGCGCGATCGCGAGGTCGTCTGCCACGCCAGCGCCTGGGACATCAACAACGTCGATGACCTGCGCATCAAGATGTGCATCGACCCGACCGCCGAGGACTTCACGACCATCCATCACGAGATGGGGCACAACTTCTATCAGCGGGCCTATTCGACGCTGCCGATGATCCTGCGCGACAGCGCCAATGACGGCTTCCACGAGGCGATCGGCGACACCATCGCGCTATCGGTGACGCCGGAGTATCTGGTCAAGATCGGCCTGCTGGACGCGGCGCCCGACGCCAGCGGCGACATCCCGCTGCTGCTCAACAAGGCGCTCGAGAAGCTCGCGTTCCTGCCGTTCGGCCTGCTGGTCGATCAGTGGCGGTGGGAGGTGTTCAGCGGCGAGGTCAAGCCGGACGCCTACAACAAGGCGTGGTGGGACCTGCGCGAGCGCTATCAGGGCGTGCGCGCCCCCTCGCCTCGCGGCGAGGAGTTCTTCGATCCGGGCGCCAAATACCACGTCCCGGCAAACACCCCCTACGCCCGCTACTTTCTCGCCGCCGTGCTGCAGTTCCAGTTCCACCGGGCGCTCGCCAAGGAGGCCGGCTGCACGCTGCCGCTGCACCGGTGCTCGATCTACGGCAATGCCGCCGCCGGCGCGCGGCTCCAGAAGGCGCTGGCCATGGGGGCGTCGCGGCCGTGGCCGGACGTCCTCGAGGTGCTCACCGGCCAGCGCGAGATGGACGCGAGCGCGATGGCCGAGTACTTCGCGCCGCTCAAGACGTGGCTCGACGAACAGAATCAGGGACGCAAGGTCGGCTGGTAGCGCGCGGGGCGATCCGGCCGCCGAACACGAGGGGCGGCGGGGCGGCGTCTCAGCGATCAAGAGGCATGCGATGCAGCTGTATACGTACGTGAATTTCGCGGGCCGGTGCGCCGAGGCCTTCCGCTATTACGAGACTCACCTCGGCGGGCGGATCATGATGATGATGACGCACGGCGAGGCGCCCGGCCAGAGCACAGCCGGAGGCGCGGCGAAGGACGCCGTCCTGCACGCGCGCCTGTCGATTGGCGGCACCGAGCTCTGGGGCGCCGACATCCCGACCGCCCAGCCGATGCGCAGCGCCTATCTGTCGCTGAAGGTCGAGAGCGATCAGGAGGCCGAACGCCTCTATGCGGCGCTCGCCGATGGCGGCGAGATCTTCATGCCGATGGAGGAAACGTTCTTCGCGTCGCGCTTCGGCCAGCTCCGCGATCGCTTCGGCCTCAACTGGGTCATCACCCACGAGCGGCCGATGCCGCCTCGCCCCTAGAGAGAGGTTCGCGCCGGAGGCCTTGGGCCCACAACCACTCGGACACGAGCGCGGCGGGGAACTTCGAAAGCATGGTGTCGGTCACCACCGGCTCGCCGATCCCGGCCAGCAGGACACAGCTGCACTCCTCGGACGACTCGAGCGCGGGCCCGCGCTTACCGTCGCGCAGCACGCGGAACATCACCTCGTCGATTGTCGGAACGGGTTCAGGCAGCGCCGCCGGCAGCAGGTGCCGAACGAGCCTGTCGTGCCGCGCGACGTCGCCTGAGCCCAGCAATCCGAGCCGCGACGACACGTACGAACAGCACAGCATGCCCCAGCAGATGGCAAGCCCATGAGGCAGAACGCCGCTCGGAAAGGAGAGCTCGAGCGCATGCCCGACCGTGTGGCCGTACTCGAAGATCATGCCGGCGCCGGCCTCGCGTTCGTCGATCGCCAGCGCCGGGAGCTTGGCCCGAATCCCCGTTTCGACCATCTCGAGGAACAGCGCGTCGTCGATTGCGGAACGCGCTGCAGCGTCGAGCATCCGCTCCGCCACGTCGAAGTGCGCCCCGCCGAGAAGCAGGGCGTTCTTGACGAGCTCGCCCATGCCGGATCGGAGCTCGTGTGCCGGCAGCGTCCGCAGGTAGCGGGGGTCAACAATGTTGAGGCTGGCCGCGTGGAAGGTCCCGAAGTTGTTCTTCCGGCCGCACAGGTTGATCGCCGTCTTCACGGACGGCACCACGTCGTTCTGCGCCATCAGGGTCGTCGCCACGTAACACAACCGGAGACCGCGATAGATCAGGGCAGCGGCCAGGCCGCCCAGATTCATGGTGGCGCCGCCGCCGAACACCAGCACCAGCGAACGCTTCGTCGCGCCGCCTGCCAGGAACGTCTCGGCCAGTTCGCCCAGGACCGGCAGGCTCTTGCAGGGTTCCCCCTCCGGCGCAACGAACACTACGCCCGGTAGGCTTCCGAAACCGGCGAACCGTTCAACGTCGTGCGGGTACAGCCTCGCGACGACAGGGTCAACGACCACCAGCACCCGGTCCGGGGCGAGCGCGCGGACGGCATCGCCCGCGGCCCGGTCGAATGCCGGACCAGTTCCGAGCAGCAGCGGGACGCTGGTGCGGCCGAATTGCATCTCCATGGAAACCACGTCGTCGGACTCCGTCGCGGAACAATCTGGAATAACCAACAGGGGCAGGGTCCCTGCTAGTGTATTCGCGACTCGACCCGCGACACACTGCGGAGTGAGTTCGGACGGCGTTTTACAAGACCGTACGACGCTATCGGGGATATCGTCCAGTGGCGCTGGCGGTCAGGCGCTCGACACGCCAGGAAGTCGGCGACGGCGTCATCGCCGCTGCAGCTCGACGAGAACGTCTTCGAGGCGGTCGTAGCTGATGCCGGCGCCCGTCGCCATGCCCGTCCCGAGCACCATGTCGCGGACTTCGGCTGACGGGTAGCGCACCGTCGCGGTCAGCCGCGTCCGCCCGTCCTCCTCGGTGAGCTCGGCGGTCACCACCGACACGGTGTCGGGGAACGCCTCGAAGATCTCCGTGAAGACGACGCGGGCCGGAGCGGCGATCTCGCGATATTCGCCGTAGAATGCCGCCTCGCCGTGCGGGTGCCGGTTGACGAAGCGCCATTTGCCGCCGACGCGGAGGTCGGCCTCGCAGACCGGCACCGAGTAGCCGTCACCAAGCCGGCCCCACCATTCCCGGATGTGCTCCGGCCTGGTCATCGCTTCGAAAACCAGCGCGCGCGGTGCGTTGAACAGCCGCGTCATTCTGATCTCGCAATCGGAGGGGGTGCTGACCTGGAAGCTATCGCGGTTTGCGGTGACGCCTGCGGCCATGAGTGTGCTCCTTCTTCGCGGTGAGTTGCCCGAGGTAGGTGTCCAGGCGGTCCAGCCGTGCTTCCCAGACCTCACGGTAGCGCTCGGCCCAGGTGAGGACGTGCCGGAAGGGCGCGCCCTCGATCCGGCAGTGGCGGAACTGGGCGTCCCGGCGGCGGCTGATCAGGCCGGCGCGCTCGAGCACGCGCACGTGCCTGGAGACCGCCGGCATGGTCATGTCGAACGGCTCGGCCAGCTCCGTGACGGAGCACTCGCCGGCCAGCAGCCTGGCGAGAATCGCGCGCCGCGTCGGGTCGGCCAGCGCCGCAAACGTCAGGCTCAGGGGATCAGCAGCCATATAAACCGTATTGTTAATTAACTACTGTGTTTATAACGTCGGGCGCCCCGGCTGTCAAGTGGTCGGGCCCGGCGGCGGTGGTCGGGATGCGATTTGACAACGGCCGCCCAGGGTGTATGCTCTCGGTTACTAGACCGTTCGGTCTAGTCAGAGCTGCAAAGGAGAAACTCATGCGAGTGGCAAAAGACAGCGTCGACGTCAGGATGGAGATTCCGGGCGCGGTGATCCGGCAGCGGAAAGACTTCGGCGACGTACGCGGCTTCGACACGATCAGCGGCGAGTACTTCTCGCTCGCCGCCGGCGTCGACACGACCCCGCTGTTCCTGGGGCTGGAAGGGGATCTCTGCCAGTGCCCGCACTGGGGCTTCGTCCTGCGCGGTCAACTGACGACGACCGACGCCAGCGGCGCACGGGAGACGGTAAGCGGGAACGATCTCTTCTACTGGCCGCCCGGCCACAACGTCAAAGTCGATGCGGACGCGGAGATCATCATGTTCAGCCCGCAGCACGAGCACAGCCAGGTCATCGACCACATGATCGACAAGGTCAAAAACTAATCGACGTCCCGGGGAGCGGGGCGCGGCGTCCGTGCGGCGATTAGAATCGTCCCGGTTCCGCGCGGTCCGCTCCCTGGGTTCATTCGGACGGTCGATGATGGAGAAGATTCACCCAACCAAGCAGCGCCTGCTCGACGCCGGCCTGGCGATGCTGCTGCAGCATGGCTACAACGACCTCGGCATCCAGGCGCTGCTCGAGGCGACCGCGACCCCCAAGGGGTCGTTCTACCACCACTTCCAGGACAAGGAAGACTTCGCGCTGCAGGTCGTCGACCAGTACATGCAGCACGTCCACGCCGGGCTCGATCTCTGCCTGGCGGACGAGTCGCGGCCGCCGCTCAGGCGGGTGCGGCGGTTCTTCGAGCTGACGCAGCAGAGCTACCGCAAAGAAGGATACATGGGCTGCCTGCTCGGCGGGCTCGGACAGGAGCTCTCGGGCGTCAGCGAGGTCTTCCGGCGCAAGATCGAAGGCTGCTTCAGCGAAATCGCCGGGCGGATCGCCGTCTGCCTGGAACAGGCCCGGCGCGGCGGCGACATTCCGCCGACCGCCGACACGCGGCGCCTGGCCAGCCTGCTGGTGGACTGCTGGGAGGGGGCGGCCCTGCGCAGCCGGCTGCGTGGGGACGCCACCCCGCTGACGCCGATGCTCGACTTCTATTTCGAATCGGCGGTCCGCCGCTGACCGTCCCGACGGCTACGACCCGGACGTCTTCACGACGCTGGCCTTGAAGCCGGTCTTCTCGGAGATCGCTTTCGCGATCGCGTCGGGCGTGGTCTTGGCCGGATCGTAGGTCACCCGCGCCGTCCCCAACCTGAAATCCGGCTTGCACTCCCTGACGCCATCGACATTTTTCGCGGCCAGCTTCACGGCGGCCTCACACCCCGTTCACGTCATGCCGTCGACGGCGAGGACACTGACCTGTTCGGCGGGCGCCTGCCGGGTCGCCTCGGCACCGGCCGGAGCCTCACTTTGCCGGCTGCCGCCGCACGCGACGACGCTCAGCAGCCCGATTGCAACGATCCCTTCGCTGGCTCGCATTTCACCTCCAGATAACGTCACGCCCGCCCACGCGTCGCGGCCCGGCGCGCGATAGCACCACCGGCGCGCATGCCGGGGGGTCGTTCAGCTCTTGAAATACCGATCCATGAAGACGAGGAACGCCTTCCACTCGTCGGCGGTCAGCATGTGGCCACCCGTGTGGTAATGCCAGCCGAGGTCGCCGGTGGCGAGGGTCGTATCGGCCGGCGGCAGTTCAGTGGCGCCGATGCCTTTGGCGCCGAGCAGCTGATAGACGGGCGACGCCGCCACTTCGGCGAGGAACTCCCCTTTCGGGTCGGACCACTGGTCGGTCGTACCGCCGGTGATGAACACCGGCCGCGGCGCGCTCAGGGCAATCAGCAGGTGCGTATCGACCGGCATGTCGTTCCAGCGGCCGACCCACTGCTGGAACCGGCTGCTGAACTGCCAGTGGAAATTCTGCGCCATGTCATCGACGGTCTCGCCGAAGTCGCGGCGCGCCAGCGACGAGCCCATCTCGCCGGCACACCCGGAGAACACCGCCGCGATGCGTTCGTCCATGGCGGACGCCCACAGCACGGTTTTGCCGAGGCGCGAGAATCCCTGCAGCGCCACCCGCTTCGCGTCGATGGAACGATCGGTCTCGAAGTAATCGATGATCCGGCTGATCCCCCACGCCCAGGCGCCGATCGTCCCCCACTCCCCTGGCGCCGGCTTCGTCTGGCCTGGCGCGAGCGTGGTCCCGATGACGCCGTCGGTGAAGGTGTTGGCGCGATCCGGCTGAATGTCGGCATAGCCGAGCGTGGCGTAGCCCCAGCCGCGGGCCAGGATGTCGGCCGCAACCGGAGGCTCGCCCGGAGAGGCGTTGCCGCGCCCCGGTCCTGCGGCGGGCTGACCGGCAGCCGCGCCTCGTCCTGCGGCGGGTTGACCGGCGGCAGCCCCCGGTCCAGCCGCTCGCGGCGGCCCGCCGCCGAAGTTCACCAGCAGAATCACCGGCACGGGACGGGCGGCGCCGGCCGGCGTGTAGATATTCAGGTGGATGGCCGGGCCGTCGGCGGCCGTGCCGATATGCCCGACCAGCCGCCGCAGCACCGCTCCCGGGCGGGCGGCGGTATCGGTTGACGCCACCTCCCATCGCACCTTCGGGGCGTTGGCCGGCACGCGGCCGTAGATGTCGTCTTCGTAGGTCTGGAGAATCTCGGCGCGCCGCGCCTTCCACTCAGCGGCGGTCCTGACCGGCCGGCCGTCGAACATGACCAGCGGATCGGGCAGCGTGTAGGCAGACACGACCGACTCGTTGTAGTTGGAGAGGTGATTGGTCTTCCGCGCCAACCGCAGCGTCAGGCCCTCCGGGGTGCGGCCGACGACGGTCGGATCCGTCGGGGGCTGGACGACGGGTGCCGCGCCGCCGGCGCGGCCGGCTCCTGCCGGCGTCGCGGGCGCCTGACCAGCCGCCACGACGACGACGACGGCCAGCGACGCACCCGTCAGGGCAAGGAACACAACCCGCATCCGACTCTCCATGAAAAGGTTGGCGGAGAATACCACGGCGCCACCGGCCGGGCCTTCAGCGGGGCATGCTGAGGTGGCCAAGCTTGTCAGGATTCCGGACGATATAGATCGCGCGGATGCGATCGCCCTCGATCTCGAAAGCCACCGTCTGCGCCGAGCCGTCGGGTGCGTAGGCGATCACGCCAGGCAGGCCGTTGACGAGCGCGGCGTGCACATCGATCCCGTGGACGCTGCCCGCCTTCGTCGCCGCGATGACGACGCGCGCCGTCCGCTCCGCTCCCTCGATCACGTGCCGCGCCGCGGTTGCCTTCCCCCCGCCGTCCGCCACATAGCGCACGTCGCCGGTCAGCAGCTCCCGCAGCGCGTCGACGTCGCCTGACTGCGCCGCGGCGACGAACGCCGCTACCAGCCGGGCGTGAGCGGCGGTCAGCTCAGCCGGATGAGAGACGGCCGCCGCGGCGCGCGGCCGTACGGCGCGAACGTGCGCGCGGGCGCGGGCGGCGAGCTGACGGCAGGCCGCCTCGCTGCGATCGAGCGCCGCGGCGACCTCCGCGAATGGACAGTCGAAGACATCGTGCAGCAGAAAGGCGGCCCGCTCGAGCGGCGACAGGCGCTCGAACGCCAGCAGCAGCGCAATCGAGAGATCCTCGGCAAGCTCGGTTTGGGCGTCGGGGGCGAGCGCCGTCGTATCGACCACCGGCTCGGGCAGCCACGGGCCGACGTAGACCTCGCGCCGGACGCGCGCCGACTGAAGGATGTCCAGACAGATCCTCGCCGTCGTCGTCGTCAGGAACGCCCGTGGATCCGATACGGCGTCGCGATCGGCGGCGTGCCAGCGCAGATAAGCGTCCTGCACGGCGTCTTCGGCCTCGGCGATCGAGCCGAGCATCCGATAGGCGAGGCCCCGCAGGCGACGGCGGTGAGACTCGAAGCTGATCGCCGGATCGATCATCAGGCCCGGCCCGCGGTGGATTGCCGCGCCGCCGCTCCGGACGACGCCAACCGGGCGGTGCGGTCGATCGCCACCGCCGTGCCGCCGACGACGACGCGCGAACAGGCGTGGCCATGGCCGAGCGCGTACTTCACTGTGGGGTACATCCGCGACGTCGTGATGGCGAAGGCCAGCGAAACGAGAGCCCGAGGCCCCCACCGTCCGGCGATCTCGCGCCGGTACCCGTCCGCCGCCGCGTCGTGGGCAAGGACCGCGCGCGTGAAGTGCCAGACCAATGCGACGTCCTCCGGCATCGCCGCCTCGTCATCGGTCAGGATGGCGCGAAGGACGGCCGGGGGTACGCCCTGCTGCTCGGCCATCGCGGCGGCGAGCTGCGTGCATGGGCCGCAGTCTTCGGCGCGCAGGGCCGTGAGCCCCGCGGCGACCAGGGCGGCGGCCGGCACATCGCGCCGGTAGCTGCCGAGCCTCGTCGCCCGGGCGAACATCATCGCCGCCCGCGGGCTGATCCGTATGATCTCCTTCAGGTAGCCGGCGTCGTAGTCCCACTTCCGCTCGAATGCCTCGGCCATACGCCGGAGCAGCCATCTCAACATGAATCCCTCCTATTTTATGTCCGCTACACATAGGACGAAGCGGGGGCTCCCGATGTGACATTCGCCGCGAGCTGCTCCCGGAAGCGCACTCGGATACTATCGGCCGGTGCAGAGCCCGGTTCCCGCATGAGTTTTCGCATTCCACACCCGCTCGTCCTGCTCCTCAGCTGCGTTTTCGCTGCCGCGGTGCTCACACATGTGATTCGCGCCGGCGAGTTCGAGCGCCGGGACGACCCGGCGACAGGGCGCAGGGCGGTCGTTGCCGGCTCGTTTCATCCTGTGCCGCCAAGCCCGGTCGGGCCGTTCGGTGTGCTGATGGCCCTGCCGCAGGGGATGACCGAGGCGGCGTCGGTGATTTTTCTCATCTTCCTGGTCGGCGGCGCTTTCAGCGTCGTCGAGAGCACCGGCGCCTTCACCCAGGGTGTAGCCTGGCTGGTCAGGCTGCTGCGGCATCGCACCGACCTGATCGTGCCGATCTGCTGCGTGGCGTTCGCCGCCGGCGGAGCCGTGGAAGGCATGTGGGAGGAGATCATCCCGCTCGTGCCGGTACTGCTCCTCCTGGTCCGCCGCGCCGGTTACGATCCGATCACCGCCGTGGCGATGAGCATCGGCGCGTCGGCGGTCGGCATCGCCTTCAGTCCGCTCAATCCGTTCAGCGTCGGCATCGCGCAGAAGGTGGCGCAGCTGCCGCTGCTCTCGGGCCTCGGGTTCCGCCTGGTGGTGCTCGTGGCCGGGCTCGCGATCTGGACGTGGTGGACGATGCGGCACGCGAGGCGCACGGCGACGACGCCGGAGGCCGCATCGCCGGATACGATGGCGGCGATCGACTGGCGCCGGGCGCTGATCCTGCTGATGGTCGCGGCCACCTTCGTCGTCTACGTGTTCGGCGCGCTGCGCTTCGGCTGGGGGTTCGACGAGCTCGGCGCGCTGTTCTTCGGGATGGGCGTGCTCGCCGGCCTGCTCGCCGGGCTTGGTATCGACGGCACGGCCGGCGCCTTCGTCGAAGGCTTTCGCTCGATGGCGTTTGCCGCGGCCCTGATCGGCTTTGCCCGCGCCATCTTCGTCGTCCTCGACAAGGGCAGGATCGTCGACACCGTCATCAACGGGATGGTGACGCCGCTCATGGGCCTGCCGGCGGTGGTGTTCGCGCTCGGGATGACGGTGGTCCAGACCGCGATTTCGATTGCCATTCCGAGTACCTCCGGCCGTGCGGTGCTGACCATGCCGATCCTGGTGCCGATGTCCGATCTCCTGGGCGTTTCGAGGCAGGTGACCGTGCTGGCGTATCAGTTCGGCGCCGGCGTCATCAACCACATCCTGCCGACCGATGGCACGCTGATGGCAATCCTGGCGCTGTCGGGGGTCCGCTTCGATCGCTGGTTTCGGTTTGCGGCGCCGGCCTGCGCGGTGCTGTTCGTGCTGGGCCTGGTCGCGATTACCGTCGCGGTGATGACCGGGCTGCGTTAGACGACCTTCCTCTGCGCCGGCCTTCGACGAGGGTCCAGCTCCCCTGTCGCCGCGGGCGGTGGCACAGTCGAGACATGGCGTCAAACGCACGGATACAGTGCAGACGTTGCGTCTTCCGCTATGCCACGAGGCTGACTAGGCTGGGGGCATGTCGAATGCCTTCCTCGCCGTGCGCAACGCCCTGGTTGCTGAACGTCGCCTTCGGGAGCGGACAGCTTCGCCGCGGTGGGCCCTCGCCAGCCTGTCGCTCGCCATGTTGATGCCCTCGCTCGACACCAGCATCGCCAACGCCGGCCTGCCGGCGCTGGCCGCGGCGTTCAACGCCTCATTCCCTAAGGTCCAGTGGATCGTCCTTGCCTATCTCCTCGCGATCACGACGCTGATCGTCGGCGCTGGACGACTGGGCGACGCTGTCGGCCGGCGGCGGATGCTGCTGGCCGGCATCGCGCTGTTTGCCGCGGCCTCGCTGCTGTGCGGCCTGGCGCCGACGCTGTGGATGCTGCTCGGAGCGCGGGCGCTGCAGGGGCTTGGCGCGGCGATCATGATGGCGCTGGCGGTGGCTTTCGTCGGCGACACCGTTCCCGCGGAACGCCGCGGTCGCGCCATGGGGTTGCTCGGAACGATGTCCGCGGTCGGCACCACCCTCGGTCCCGCGCTCGGTGGCCTGTTGATCGCCGGGCTCGGGTGGCGGGCGATCTTCCTCGTCAACGTCCCGGTGGGCATCCTGACGATCGCTCTCGCGCAGCGTCACCTGCCCGTCGATCGCCCGGGGGCCGGGGCCGAACGCGCCGGCTTCGATGGTGCGGGCACGGTGCTGCTGGCGCTGGCGCTGGCGGCGTACGCGCTCGCCATGACGCTCGGCCGCGGCCAATCCGGTCAGCTCAACATCCTGCTGTTGGCGGCGGCGGCGGTCGGACTCGGGCTCCTGGTGTTCGTCGAGTCAAGAACCAGCGCGCCGCTGCTTCGAGTGGCGATGTTTCGCGACTCGGCCCTGAGTGCAGGTCTCGCGATGAGCGCCCTGGTGTCGACGGTGATGATGGCAACCCTCGTGGTCGGGCCCTTTTATCTCGCACATGCGCTCGGGCTGGCGACGGTCTCTGTCGGCGTCGTCCTGTCTGCCGGCCCGCTCGTCGCCGCCTTCACGGGCGTGCCTGCCGGGCGCCTGGTGGACCGCTTCGGGACCTGGCGCATGACCTTGATCGGCCTGGTCGGGATGACCTGCGGCGCGACGGCTCTGGCCATGACGCCGGTCAGTGTCGGCGTCCTCGGCTACATCAGTCCCATCGTCCTCATGACTGCCGGCTATGCGGTGTTTCAGGCAGCCAACAACACCTCCATCATGGCGGCGATCGACACGGATCATCGGGGCGTTGTCGCCGGACTGCTCACTCTCTCGCGCCATCTGGGGCTGATCACCGGCGCGTCCGCGATGGGCGCGGTGTTCGCATTCGCGTCGGCATCGGCCGACGTCACAACCGCGGCGCCCGAGGCGGTGGCGTCCGGCATGCGCGTCACTTTCGCGGTCGCGGCGATTCTGATCGTCGTCGCCCTTACCGTCGCCGTGCGAAGCCGCGCTCTCACTCCACATCGCTGACTGCCCGTTTCGGATAGACTCTGGCAAGTGGCTGGCTCTGTCCTCAGCGTTTCCAGCCGCGCACTGCTCAGCGCCTGCGACCGGCTGGGCCTCGACACAGACCTGATTCTGGCGGGCGCCGGCGTCGATCGCGCGGCTGTCAACGACCCCGACCGCCGCGTTCCCATCGACCAGTTCGGCAAGCTGTGGCGCACAGCCTGCGAGCTCTCGAAAGACCCCGACCTGGCCCTCCACGCCATCGAGGTCCTGCCCTTCGGGGCTTACCGGGTCATCGACTTCCTCATCTGGAACGCGCCGACTGTCGGCGACGCGCTGGCCAAGGTCTCCGAATACTTCCCGCTCATCAACAATGTCGTCCGCCTGCCGTTCCTGGTGGGCCCCCGCTCCGTTACCTTCGCGGTAGAAGCGCCGTCCGATCCGGCCGTGATCAGCCGGCCGTACGCGGAGTACGTGCTGGGCGCCGTCTTCCTGCGAACGCGCTTCAACATGCATCAGCCGTATCGGCTGGCGCGCGTCGAGTTCGCCCACCCGCAGCCGGCGAGCATTCGCGAACACGAGCGGATCTTCGCGTGCCCGGTGGTCTTCGGCGCGGACCTCTGCCAGCTGGTGATTTCCCGCGAGGTGTGGGACTCGCCTCGCACCGGCGCCGACCCGACGTTGTTCTCCGTCCTCGACGGGCACGCGCGAACGCTCCTCGACCAACAACCGGCCGCGACCACCATCGTCGGGCGCGTGCGCGAGACGATCGGCGCCGAACTGCGCGGCGGCGACCCCCGGCTCGCATCGGTCGCCAGGCACCTCGCCATGAGCCCGCGCACCCTCCAGCGGCGCCTCAGCGAGCACGGCGCCATCTTCAACGAAGTGCTCGACGCGATGCGAATCGGCGCGGCCAAGTCCTACCTCGCCCAGCGCAACATTGCCACGGCGGAAATCGCGTATTTGCTGGGATTCGCCGAGCAGAGCTCGTTCAATCGCGCGTTCAAGCGCTGGACCGGCCAGACCCCGGGCGAATTCCGCCGCGCCAATCCGGCAGCATAACGGCCGCTGGGCGGCAGATTGTCGCCGAATGTCGCTGGGCTGTCGCCCGGGGACAAGCCCGCCGGGCACAACGTTTCGTAATCTCACTCCAGTCGATGGGCCATACGTCCTTCGACTGGACACCCCGCGAAACCCTGAGGAGCATACCCATGACTCGAACGACCACGGCTACCGTAATCGCGCCTCGTCCTTCTCGTTCCAGTCGCAACCGCGCTGCGCGAATCGGCCTCGCGGTGGCGATTCTCGTCGGCGGAGCGCATGCCGCCGGCGCACAAACCGCGACCGACACCGCACCGACGGCACCTCTGACGGCCCCGTGGGAGTTCCGGATCTCCAGCGGCACGCTCGTTCCGACGGGCGTGCAGCGGGAGGTGCTCGAGAACGCCCCGCTGACGGTGGCCCAGCTGTCGTACCTGGCGCGCCCGTCGCTCGCCGTCACTGGTTCGTTCGGGTGGGCGCGGAGTCGCGACCTCGCCCCTGCCGGCACCCACAGGGTGGACATCTTCACGTATGACCTTGGTGCCGAAGCACGCGCGCCGCAGTGGTGTGCCGGGCATGCCATGACGCTCAGCGGTTTCGCCGGCGGCGGCGCCGGGGCGCGAAGCTACAACTATCGCCACCTCGATGTCGACGCGACGCGCAACGTCGCCGCCTACGCCGCCGTCGGCACTGAGGTCGGCTTCCGCCGCGTGCACGTGCGCGTCGAGGTCCGAGACTACGTGGGCCGCTTCAAGCCGCTGGCGGGCGGCGGCCACGGCGACACCCGTAACGACGTCGTCGTGATGGCCGGGCTGCGACTCAGTAAGCGATAAACAGGACCGCGGCGACATCAGCGACTGAAAAGCCTAGCTCAGCCTGATCCTTGCCGACCGAATTGCTCGTCACGATCGTTTCATGACATCACGCCGGCCGGCGACGAGTACCAGCCCACGGCCGGTGTCCGCGTCTGGCAGGGTGGGTGGCGCGAGGTGTGGGCGAGCGGAGGCGGACATGCGTCTTTCGGACGGATCCCACGCCCGCCGGGGCCTGGCGTTCTCAGAGGCCTCTGGCTGAGACCGGATCGTGCTCCGCGCGAACCGTGGTCCAAAGGTGATGGATCATCGCAACGAAGGCGACTGTCCACGCTGCCAGGGCGGCGTAGACCGTGACGCGCGGAATCACCAGGAGGAATTCCAGGCCGGTGGCCTGGGCCAGCCTCACGGTGCAGACGGTGTACATGCCAATCGGAAACACCATGCCCCAGTACTGCGGGTCGTAGCGCACGGGAAACCGCCGGACGACGTGCCGCCAGACGCCGAGGATGAGCAGCAGCGGAATCCACCAGGTCGCGGTCGCCCAGAAGAAGAGTGTGAATCCGGTGATGAAGGGCCGGAGCATCACCAGGAACGGCCACAGTTCTGCCTGGATGAGGAGCGACGCCCCTGCCAGCGTGGTGATGGCCACGGCGCCCATGTTGATCCAGTACGGCGGCGTCATCTGGTCGGCGGTCAGGGCGACGAAGGTGAAGCGGTAGAAAATCAGCGTGATGATCGTCAGGTAGAGCATCGCGCCCAGCAGGTACATACAGAGCGCGCCAAACAGCACGATCTCGCGCCCGGCCTCGATGCCCGGCGCGAGCAGGGTGCCGAGCACCGAGACGGCCTGGGTGGCGACGATGCCGAGCAGCCACGCGCCGTTGATGCCCGTCTCGAGCGTCGGCTTCGACTCGCGAACCACCGTCGCCGTGAAGAAGGCGTACATCACGACCACCCAGAGCGCGATGCCGGCGACCCACAGCGCGTGGGCCGCGCCGGTGCGACCGGTCAGAATCGCGATTTCGCTTCCCAGCACGCAGGTCCCGGCGACCACGGTGAAGAACCCCGGTCCGCGCGCGTGGCTGTTCAGGTCGTCGAGCACGCGCGGAAAATACACCAGCAGTCGGATCACGAACATGACCGTCAGCACCGCATAGGCGCAGATGTTGATGACGAGCAGCGCCCAGGCGGCGCCGGGCATCTGCAGGACGTGCGCGGCAATCGACACAATCCCCGTCGCCATGACCAGCGCGAAATAGCCGGGGAACAGGCCCGCGACCGCCTCGGCGAGCCGGCGTCCGAGGGTGTCCGGCGGCGATCCTGTCACTTGTCCAGTCCGAACAGGTACCAGAGCAGGCCGGCGTTGAGGCCCAGGCAGGCGAGGCTGACCACCGCCGCCGGGATGACGGTGCCGGTGTCGCCGCCGAGATAGGCGTTCATGGTGGCGGTCAGCAGCCACAGCTGGAGGATGACGATCAACACCACGAAGGCGAGCATGGCGTTGACGATCGTCATCCGCTGGGCGCGGACCATCCGGAGACGCCGGGTCATGTCGTCGGATCCTCCACACCGGTCGCATACACGGAACCGTCACGCACCGTTACGAGGACCCGCGGCAGTGCCCGCTGCGGCGGGCCGGCGACGGGCCGGCCGGTCTCGAGATCGAACCAGCCGTTATGGCACGGGCAGTGAAGGCGGCCGAGCTCGACGGCGGGCACAACCGGACACTGCAGGTGGGTGCACTGCTGGTCGTAGGCGACGAAGGTGGTTGCGCCAGTGCGCACGAGCAGCCGCGGCGTGCTGCCTTCAGGGTAGGTGAATGTCTTGGCGCCGCCGATCGGCAGCTCGTCGACGCGGGCGATCGGCGCCTCGAGCGAGGGCGGCGCCGACCGGTGCACGGCGGTCTCGAGCACGATCCAGACCTGGCCGACGACCATCGCCGCACTGGTGAGCACGATGAACTTGACGAGCTCTCGACGCGACACGTACTCGTCTTGTGCCCAGTCAATCGGAAAATCGCGGCGCCACTTCGGCTGTTCGGCGATCGGCCGGCCATCCGGCGGCGTGGTCCCGCGATCGAGGTCCCGTGGCCCCTCACCGCCGCGTTGATTCTGAATCACGCGTCACCCCCATCCGCTGTCGCCGCGAACACATCGTCCAGGATCTCGTGGCCAATCGTCGGCTCGTGCAGCGCCGCGGCGACGTCGACGATCTCCACAGCGGCGTCGCGCGGCACCATGATGTTGACCTTGGTGCGAATCGTCTGCATCCCGAACTGGAACGTGTTGACCGGCCTGGCGTGCGGGCGCAGCCGCGCCATCTCGGCGCGGGTGCCGAACGCCAGCGCCTGGCTCGGACAGACCGATGCGCACCACGGCTTCAGCCCGACCGAGGTGCGGTCGTAGCACATGTCGCACTTCATCATCAGGTTCATCCTGGTCTGCATCTTCGGCACGCCGAAGGGGCAGGCCAGGACGCAGTTGTTGCAGGCGATGCAGCGCGGCTTCCTGGCCGTCTGCACGATGCCGTCCTCGGTTCGTTTGATCGCGTCGGCCGGGCAGACCTCCGCGCAGGTCGGCGAGTCGCAGTGCAGACACACGACCGGCACCGTCTGCGTCGAGTGCGCGCGATCGACGTAGTCGAGCTGAATCATCGACTGCCCTTTGTGGGTGTCGCATTCCGTGCAGGCCTGGATGCAGGCCTGGCAGCCGATACATCGGCCCGGGTCGATGAAGAACTCGAGCGTGTCTGGAACAGGCATGGCTTGGCGACCTGACTATTGTTGCGGTTCGAGGGCAGCGGCGTAGGCGGGCGGCGCGTCCGCCTTTCGGACCCGCACGGCGCACACTTTGTACTCGGGGATTTTCGAGATCGGATCCTGGGCGGCGATCGTCAGCTGGTTGGCGCTCTTGCGCCCCGACCAGTGATACGGAATGAACACCGTGTCGGGCCGGATCGTCGTCACCACCGAGGCGCGCAGGGTACAGTTGCCGCGGCGGCTCTCGGCCGTGGCCCAGTCGCCATCGACGATGCCGAGGCGCGCCGCCAGCCGCGGGTGGATTTCGATCCGCGGCTCCGGACTGTGGTCGACCAGCGGGCCGATCCGTCTGGTCTGGTTCCCCGAGAGGAACTGGCTGACGACGCGGCCGGTGGTGAGGATGATCGGAAATTCCTCATCCACGTCCTCGGCCGGTCCCACGTACGGGGTCACGTTCAGGCGGGCCTTGCCGTCGGGAAAATAAAACGGCCCGGCGCCGTTCGCGACCGGATTCCATGACCCCGGTTCGAACAGCCGCGGCGTGCCTTGCGGCCCGGGCATCGGGACGCCCTCCGGCACGTCGCTCGGACACGGCCAGAAGACGCCGAAGTTCTCCTCGATGCGCTCGTAGGTAATCCCCGAGTAGTCGGCGATCCCGCCCCTGGAGGCGATGCGCAGCTCTTCGAACATCGCGCGGGGAGTCTCGAAGGTCAGCCCCTGAGCACGGCCCAGGGCGGCGGCGATGTCCTGGACGATCCGCCAGTCGGGCCGGGCCTCGCCCGGGCACTCGACGGCCTTGTTGATCTTGATGACACGCCCTTCCGTCTGGGTGACGGTGCCTTCGTCCTCTTCCTGAAGCGAGCCCGGCAGGACGACGGTCGGCATAGCGCGCGCTTTCGCTCATGAAGAAATCGATGACGACGTAGTACTCCAGCTTCTCGAGCGCCTGGCGGACGAAGTTGTTGTCGGGCAGGGAGACCACCGGGTTGAAACAGAGGCTCAGCAAGCCCTTGATCTCGCCGCGGTCGATCTTGCGGATGATCTCGTAGGCGTCGACGCCCGGCTGCGGCAGGTCGGCCGGGTCCATCCCCCACACCCCGGCGACGTAGGCGCGGTGCTCGGGGTTGGCGAGGTCCCGGCCGCCGGGAAGCTGATCGCATTTCTGGCCGTGCTCGCGTCCGCCCTGGCCGTTGCCCTGTCCGGTGATCGTCGCATAGCCGCAATTCGGCCGGCCGATGCGTCCGGAGGCGAGCACGATGTTGATGGCGCTCATCACGTTCTGGACGCCGTGGCTGTGATGCTCGAGGCCGCGCGCGTGGCACAGAAAGCTGGTCTTCGCCGTGCCCCACCATTCGGCGGCCTGCTGAATCGACTTCACCGCGATGCCGGTCACTTCAGCGGTGCGCTGCGGCGTCCAGTCACGGACGTGTGCCGCGACCGCGTCGAACCCGACGGTGTGGTTCGCGATGAACTGCCGATCGACCCAGTCGTGCTCGATCATGAGATGCAGGATGCCGTTGAAGAGCGCCGTGTCGCGGCCCGGCTTCACCGGCAGGAACAGATCGCAGGTCCGGGCGATCGGCGTGATGCGCGGATCGACGACGATCACCCTGGCGCCGTGCTCGCGGGCCTGCCAGACGTAGTTGGTCGTGATCGGCGCGCACTCGGCGATGTTGGCGCCGCTCACCAGGATCACGTCGGCGCCGAGGAGGTCGTCCCAGGGATTGGCGGCGCGATCGATCCCGAACGCCTTCTTGTTGCCCGCCGCGGCGCTCACCATGCACAACCGGCCGTTGTAGTCGATGTTCGCGGTGCGCAGGCACATGTGGGCGAACTTGCCCATCAGGTAGGTCTTCTCGGTGGTCAGGCTGGCGCCGGAGAGCAGCGCGAAGGCGTCCTTCCCGTAGGTGGTCTGGATGCGATCGATTTCCCCGGCGGTCTTGCGAATCGCCGCGTCGTAGGCCATCGTCCGAAAGCCGCCGGGCGAGGCGGCGTCCTTCTCGTAGGCATGGAGGAGGCGATCGGGGTGCGCCTGCTGCAGGTAGCGCTTGATGCCTTTCGGACACATCATTCCCTTGTTGAAGGGGAACTCGTACCACGGCTCGACGCCCACCACCAGGTTGCCCTTGACCTTGAGCTGCATCCCGCACTGCTGCCCGCAGAAACAGCAGTGGGTCTTGACGTACTTGTCTGGCTCGACGCCGGTGTCGAGCCGGTCGTCTGCCGCGTAGGCAAGATGCGGCCCGAATTCGGCGATGGTCTCCCGATCAAGAGGCGGGGTCGTGGCGGTTGTTCGAGCCGGGCCGTTCATGGGTCAGCGTGCTCCTGGGAACTCCGGGGCGGCCGTCTGGCTA
Source organism: uncultured Acidobacteriota bacterium (assembly GCA_963750475.1). Classification (GTDB taxonomy): domain Bacteria; phylum Acidobacteriota; class Vicinamibacteria; order Vicinamibacterales; family 2-12-FULL-66-21; genus JALZOC01. Next base: position 690,578 of record CAVVQQ010000002.1, on the reverse strand, counting down.
CGGGAAGAAGTTGTCGGCGTCTTCGGCGCCAAGCGGCCCCTGGCCCAGCGCCGGATTGGCGTGGACGGGCATCGGCAGCGGACGACCGTCGGGAAGCGGCACGCCGCCGCGCCGGCCACGCCACAGGGCGCCCTGCGCCATGGCCAGTGAGGCCCGCCGGCAGCGCGGGCAGATCCACTGGTAGTGGCCGACCTCACCGGGGATGTCGTACTGGAACCCCAGCTGGCGTTCGACCTCGATCAGATCCTCGATGTGCATGCGCGAGCTGAAGGCATGGCCGCAGCGGCGGCAGTGCGCCAGTTCCTGGGCCCGGCCGATGTCCTTGTAGAAGCCGACGCCAAGCTGCGCCGGCCGCTGAAAGATGTGAAAGAACTTTCCGAACGGCAGCCAGAGGAACGTGCCGATCACCGTGATCGCATGCAGAATCGCGATGAACGTGTAGGCATAGCCCTTCATCCACGTATAGCTCGCGGTGAGCATGAGCCCCGTGAGGCTGACGGCGAACAGCAGGATCAGCGGCATGAAGTCCTCCGCAAACCGCTGCACCGCCGCCGGGCCCTCCTCACGCATGCGCCGCCGTACGGCCAGCATCACGCCGGCAATCACCAGAAACGACGACCACACCAGGCCGTGGAAGAGGACGAACGCAATCGCGGAGTCGTGCGGGAACCGGAAGGCCGGGAAGCCGAACGCGACCGCCTCGTAAAGTGACAGGTCGCCTGGAACCGGACGGAAGTGCAGCCACCCGAAGACGAGCGGAAAGGTGATCGCCACGGCAATCAGGCTTCCCCACATGATGAGCATGTGCGTGAGCCAGCGCCGCCGGCCTCGCGCGAAGATGAAGCGGTTGGCAAGCAGGTCGGCCCCGACCCGTCGAACCCACGTGGCGGCGTTCTGCCGTCGCCACCCTCGATGGAAGAATGCCTGCCAGCCACGCCGCCAGTACATGGCCGTGGGCGGGCGCTGCAGCCACATCGCGTAGCGATAGGTCAGGCCGAACGTGGCGAACAGGACGGAGAACGTGTAGCCGACGAGGGCGGCGTCGAAATGGGCGAGATTGCGCGAACCGACAAGAATGAGGACCGAGAGCCCCGCTGTGGCGCCGATGCCCCAGGCGACGGGCCCGATCACCTGACCACGTCGCGATGTCCGGAACGACGCCGTCGCTGAAGACACGGGCATCACCCCTTTCCGCACCCGCCGCAATCGGCCGAGCGTGGTCGGCCGCCACCGGAGTTCGACAGTATCACCACTTGCCCAGGTTCATGCGGACCTGAGGGCGGCCGAATCGCTCGAAATATGCTGTTGCATCACCGCGGCAATCCGTAACGCGCGGGTCTTGGCGCCGTCGGCGCACGGCCCGCTGAAGAGAGTGTCGACGCTGTCGTGAAACAGGTCGAGCCAGCGCTGAAACTCCCGGTCGCCCAGTGGGACACGGCCGGCGAGCTGACGATGGACGGCCAGCGGGTTGCCGCGAAACCCGGCGACGCCGAAGAGGACGCCGTCCCAGAAGTCGTACATCTTCGGCAGGTGCCGCCCCCAGTCGGTGCCGGCGACGTCGTCGAAGATCGGGCCCAAGAGGTCATCGTCGCGCACGCGCTCGTAGAACTCGTCGACGAGGCGCTCGATGTCGGCGCGAGAGGCAATGTCTCTCGTCTCTGAGGTCATGACGCAGCCTGACGCATGTCCGTTTCTCCTCGCGAGCGCGGCTGGAGCGCCATCACGCGCGTGACCCACCTCGGTTCGGCGATCAGATCGGCCAGCGAATAGCGGTCGAGCACGGCCAGGAACGCGGCGAAGGCCTCACCGAGCACGCCTTTCAAACCGCACGCCCGCGTCAGGGGGCAGGTGTTCGTGTCGCGGTCGAAGCACTCCACCAGGGTCATGGAGCCTTCGGTGCGCCGGACGACTTCGCCGATCCGGATGCGATCCGGCTGTCTGGCGAGCGCAAACCCGCCCTCACGCCCCCGCGTCGTGTCGAGGTAGCCGAGATGCTGGAGCTCGTTGACGACCTTCACGACGTGATGCCGTGAGATGCCGAACGCGGTGGCGACGTCGGTCGTGAGGCATCGCGCCTCCGGACGCACGGCCGCGTAGATGAGCACGCGGAGGGCGTAGTCGGTAAACGATGTAAGTTGCATTCCAAATACAACTTTAGTCTACTGGAGGCGTGCTGACAAGGGTCAGCGCAGGAAGTGAGCAGCCATGTCGTCGAACCGCACTGCACTACCCACCGGTGAAGCCTGCCCTCTCGAGTCGCTGATCGAGACGACCCCTGGCGGCATTGCCAGCCGGATCCTCGCCAGAACGGCGGGGGGCTCGGTCACCCTGTTTGCGTTCGACGGCGGCCAGGGCCTCACCGAGCATACGTCCCCGTTCGAGGCCCTGGTCGTGGTGCTCGCCGGCACGCTCGGCGTGACCATCGCCGGGGCGCCCGTGGAGGCGACGCCCGGCACGATCGTCCGGCTCCCCGCCGGCGTGCCCCATGCCGTCGAGGCTCGGCAGCCGACGCGCATGCTTCTCGTGATGCTGCGGGAGGGCGGCGCCGCCTGAGTTCGGCGGCGAACTCGACGGCGAGTCGTCAGCTTCGCTTTGCGCCATACGTCGCGATCACTCGCACAATCTGCCGTAGCTGCGCCGGTGGCGGGGGGACTGCGCCTGGGGTGAGTTCGATAGTCCTGGACAATCTTGAGTAGGATTGGCGGGACGTCCGCGGCCCAGACGTGGCAGAGCAGACGCGAACCCCGGAGTTCAAGCGGATCATGATGAAGGTGGCCATCGTCGGAGGCGGGCCGGGCGGATTGATGACGGCCCGCCTGCTCGAGCAGAAGTGCGGCGCGGAATGTTCGGCGACGGTGTTCGAAGCGAGCCCCCGCATCGGCGGCAAGCTGCACACGCGGACCTTCAGCAGCGCCAACGCCGCTTACGAATCGGGTGTTGCCGAGTGCTATGGTTACGCCGGCGAAGACGACCCGCTGAGATCCCTGGTGGCTGACCTGGGCCTCGAGACGATTCCAACGACCGGTTCGACGGTCGTGATGCAGGGGCACATCATCCGCGACGATGAGGACCTGGCGCGGGTGGGCGGCGCAGCCACGCGAGCAGCAGTCGAATCGTTTCGGGCGATCAGCGCGCAGGCTGTCTCGATTGACGAGTGGCGAGGCCGCGTCGCTGCCGAGCGCGCCGGGGATCACGCGGCGGCGATGACCGGCACCGACCTGCTCGAGCTCGTGGACGATGACTTCGCGCGCCGCTACCTGGCGCTCCTGGCGCACAGCGATCTCGCCGCTGAGCCGCATCAGACCTCGGCGGGCTACGCGCTTCGCAAGCTGGTCATGGGCCTGCCTGGCTACGGCTCGGTCTACGCACTTCGCGGCGGCATGGAAGAACTGCCGCGACGACTGGCGGAGCACCTGACGCGAACGGCAATCGAGTTGAACGCGCGTGCCGTGCGGCTCGGGCGGGGCGCGAACGGCGGGTATGCCCTGACCGTCCGCCGCGGCCGCGAGCTGGTGGTCGAGCAGGCGGACGTGGTGGTCCTGGCTGTGCCCCACGGCGCCCTCTACGCGATCGAATGTGCCGGCGACGAACTGCGCCGCACCTTCGCCGCGCACGTCGCCGCGTACGATCGGCCCGGCCACTACCTGCGTGTGTCGCTGCTCTTCGATCGGGTCTTCTGGCGCACCGAGCTCCCCGGCGCGTGGTTCATGCTCGACGCCTTCGGCGGCTGCTGCGTCTACGACGAGAGTGCCCGCCATCAGCACGAGTCGGGCGGCGTCCTGGGGTGGCTGCTTGCCGGCGCGGACGCGCTGATGCTGTGCAACGCGGATGATGGAACGCTGGCAGATCTGGCCGTCGCATCGCTGCCAGGCGGGCTCGCGGAGATCGCGCGGGACAGCCTCCGCGAATGTCGCGTCCACCGCTGGGCGGGAGCTGTGTCGGCGCGACCGGGGCGTCCGACACTTGCCGGCGCCGAAGGGCTCCTGGACAAATCAGGGCGCGGCGGCCTCTTCGTCGTCGGCGACTACCTCTTCGATGCCACTCTCAATGGCGTGCTGCGTTCGGCGACCAACGCCGCTGAACTGATTGCCGGGTCGTTGACGTCGGACGCGCTGCTTCCGCCGGGCGCCGGCCTGCCCGATGCATGACGTCTATAGTCGCGCGTCGACAGCTTCATTCCGTGGCACAATTGCGGCCCCATGAAGTTCGTCGCGGCCATCATCGAGTCGGCCGTGTTTCCCGGCTTGACTCCCGCCCCGGATGCCGCCCACGACCACCGCGGGGGGCGTTCCGGGCGCCGCGTCAGGATACGGCCACACTCGTGCGATGAGTCGATTCATGGAAGACATCACCCCCGTAACGCGCGGACTCGGGCCGGCGCAGATTGAGCAGTTCATCACCGACGGATTCGTACGCATCGACGCCGCGTTCCCGCGCGAACGCGCGAAGGCGGCTCGAGAGATTCTCTGGAAGGCGACCGGGTGCAGCCCGGACGATCCCGCGACCTGGACGCAGCCCGTCATTCGACTGGGAATGTTCACGCAGGCCCCGTTCATCGAGGCCGCGAACACGCCTCGGCTGCACGCCTCGTTCGATCGGTTGGTCGGTCAGGGGCGCTGGCGTCGACCTGCAGCGATGGGGACCTTCCCGGTGCGGTTCCCGTCGGCCGTCGATCCGGGCGACGCTGGATGGCACATCGACGTCAGCTTCGACACGGACAGGCCGGACTTCATGTCCTGGCGCGCCAACATCCACTCGAGGGGCCGCGCCTTGCTGATGCTGTTCCTGTTTTCCGACGTCGAGGAAGACGACGCACCGACGCGCATCCGTGTCGGGTCACACGCAGACATCGCTCGGCAGCTCGCGCCGGCGGGGGAACCGGGGCTGACGCTGAGAGAGCTCGCCGCTGACGGCTTCGCGACGAGCGCTCATCGCCCCGTTGTCACTGCCACGGGCGACGCCGGCACGGTGTACCTGTGTCATCCGTTCCTGGTGCATGCGGCGCAGCCGCACCACGGCAAGCGCCCCCGATTTCTGGCCCAGCCGCCGCTACTGCCTGTCGATCCGGACAATCGGCCGCACGGCGATCTCAATCCCGTGGAGCGGGCGACCGCACGCGCTCTGGGGCAACTGCGCTGAAGTGCGGGTACTGGTCGTCGCGAGGCGTCGAGCACCGTTTCTCTCCTCGCTTTGTGAGGGCGCCCGAAATTACCTTCGTACCAAGCAGGACTGTGTGCGGACGGCGATTCGCAACCGGCTGGTCACCGCTGCATGATTGAGAATCATCGCAACTGACAGAATGCAGCGCTTCGTCGCCCATCAGTCGCTGCGTCCTGGCCAGTTGCAGGTGTGAGAGCGCTCCAGTGACCGCTGTTCCCACCAGGCGTATTGACCGACGACGCGCTGGCCCGCGAGCTGATGGGGCGCTCTGAGTCAGCGCGCGCGCCGGTAGTGCATGGCGACCGCGCCGCTGCGGAGCGGCTTCGCCGAGACCAGCTCGAGCCGTCGCGTGCTGGGCAGCCCGCTCTGGTACAGGGTCGGGCCGTGGCCGGCGATCCTGGGGTGGACGAGGAACTTGTACTCGTCGATCAGATCCAGCCGGTCCAGCTCGGTCGCGAGCTTGCCGCTACCGAGGAGCACGCCGGCCGGGGTCGCGTCCTTGAGCTTCTGCACGCCCGTGCGCAGGTCGCCGGCGATGTGGTGGCTGTTGCTCCACGGGAAGTCCTTTCGCGTCGACGACACCACGTACTTCGGCTTGGCCTCCAGCTTGACCGCCCACTCGCGCATCGCCGGCGGTGCCTCCTCGTCGCCGCGGGCGACCGCCGGCCAGTAGCTCTCCATCATCTCGTAGGTGACGCGGCCCCACAGCATCGCCCCGCCCTCGTCCATGAGGCGGGTGAAGAAGGCATGTGTCTCGTCGTCGGCGATTCCCTCCTGGTGGTCGACGCAGCCGTCCAGGGTGACGTTGATGCTGAAGGTCAAGAGTCCCATGGGGCGAGTCTAAGCCATACGATCGCTGGCGGATGTCCTGGCGCCTGCGCCTGTTGCAGGGCTGCTGGTCGCGGATGCGGTACGCGGCCAAGCAGGCGCCAATCCGCCATAGCCGCGTCAGGGCCAGGCCGAGCGCGCGTTAGAGGAGTGGCTGGGAGGCAGGGATTCGAACCCCGATACCATGGTTCAGAGGGGTCCACGATGGCGTCGGTGATTTCGGGTGGAGTCGTTTTTGTTAGGAAAAGCGCACCGATGGTTGGGGCGTGACCGGTCGGGTGGAGCCCTTTCGTGCGCAATCTGTCAAGTTTTTGTCAAGAGTTGCGTGAGGCAAATAATACCCGTCTTTGTCAAATCCTGTTATCGATGGTACGATGACCTCCCCACAAACGCGAGGTCCCTATGAACGTGTCGCTCACCCCGGAGCTCGAGAAGTTCGTTGAAGGCAAAGTCGAGAGCGGACTCTACAACAACGCCAGCGAAGTGGTCCGCGAGAGTCTTCGGCTGCTCAAGGAACACGACGAGATCCGGGTGAAGTGGCGTGAGCAGATCGAACGCGGATGGCTCCAGGCACAAGGCGGCCATGTGGTTGACGGCGAAGCCGTGTTTCGCAAAGCCGATAAACGCATCAAGCAACGCGGACGTAAGCGCGCCTGATGACCTCTCGGTTCGTTTTTACCGAAGAGGCTGAGACACAGCTTCTCGAGCTTCTTGGTTATCTGGCAGACGAAAGCGAATCAGCAGCGGTTCGGGTGCGGGGTGCGATTTACGATGCTGTCGGCAAGCTCGTCGACAGGCCCGGCATCGGCCACATACGCGAGGATCTGACGGATCGGCCGCTGAAGTTCTGGACCGTGTACTCGTACCTTCTCGTCTACGACCCCGCAAGTCGACCGCTCACGATCATTGCGGTGCTCCACGGCGCCCGGGACGTCGAGTTGCTGTTGAAGCGCTCGGGAACGAGTCCGCGAACTCCTCCTGAAGCTTGAATGCGGTGTCAGATCACAGCTAATGCCGATCGTCCTCGGAGCGAACCCAGCGCCCATCTATCCGGAAGCCGGCTGCTCGCGGCCAATCCTGCGGCGGGGCCACGCGCCACCAGACAAACAGATATGCGCCTTCTGTGACGGTCTGTTCGACCGGATTGCCCTCGAACTGGACCCTCACCATGTCAGCACCGGTGGGCGCTTTTCCCCACAAGGATAAAGTTCCAACGTCGGGATCATGGCCGGTTTGTTCCCAGCCTGGCCCATTGGCGGAGCCACCCTCAAGCCATCGTCCATTCTTGCGGCCACAGTTGACGCCATACAAATACGGCGGCGCATTCGACCCGGTACTCAGCAGGATATATGCATCGTCACCCTCGATACGCGAAGCGATGACGCGGCAGTGGTTCGGCGGAAAGCCGTCCATCGCAGCATTCTCCGGGGAGTCGAAACCACCGTCGTCCATCTGGAAATTCGCTGACCGATCTGCTTGATTGAGTTCCTGCACCGTCCTATTTTCGTTCACTCGCCAGGGACGGCGTCGTCGATGCATTTATCGCAAGCTCGGTGCGGCCTAGTCGAGAACGGAAACGACGCAGCGGTTTCGCGACATCAACCCTGCACTGGCACGACCTGAGACACGAGTACGCCTCCAGGCGGGTCGAACGCGGCGTACCGCTCGCCTAGGTCCGCGACCTGCTGGGGCTCGATCCGTGCGATCGCAGGCGGCCGCGGTACTGAGTCGAATAGGCCAACGCCGGGGGTGCTCGACGCCTGCCAGCCCGATACCCATCAAGCGAACCTTTGGCATAGGCACGCGCTGTATGAGCTTGCCACGCGACCGGCGGTATCGCTGGCCGACGTCCGGCTCGGACAGTTGCCCAGGCACGTCTGGGAGCTCGCTAACAACGAGCTCTTTTGCCTCCCGGTGATGAAGAGGGCCAAATCGCGCGATGGCTGGTTTTGGGCCGTCCTACTCATATTTCATCGGCTCATCACCTTCTGGCGGATCATCCGCAACCCACTGCCCTCCGCCCTTGTAATCCCACGGCGGCACCTGCGCCAAGAATCTCCGGCGCCTCGGGGACTCAGCTAGTGCTTCGGCAACCTTCTCGATGAGCCGACCGGTGTCATAGTCCCATCGCGTGTCTGTGATCTCGACGGCGTTTCTGCGCGTCAGCGCACGAATGTCTTCCGGCAGAACTTCCTTCGGCGGCATGGTCGCACCGTTCACCAGTGCAGGAAATATTTGGACCCCCCTCGCGATCGCAGTTCTGATCTCCTCCCGGTGTAGGTCCTCGGGATCCTGCAATCGATCGATTAGCCAGTTGGGGCCGATAACGACAATCATGACGAAAGCGCGCTGCAGCTTCTCGCGGATGAAGTCAACGAAATCGACACCGAGCGGCAACGAGTCGACATCTTTGAACATCTGACCAGGCCCGAAGTAGGCACGCAGGTAGTCACCAACCCGTCCGGCGTGTCCGGGAGCATCCGCACGCCGGTAGGCGACAAATAGCTCCCATGTCGGGGTGCCGACGCTGGTCACTTCCGCCATGTGATCGTTGCCCTTGACGATAGCGCCGACGTCTCTGCATTTCATTAGCTTGCCCGCCTCCGGTGCGCACAACGTCACGAGGTGGACGCCGAGTTGCACATCCACGACGGGATCACCCTTACCCACGAAGTGGCCCGGCATCCTGTGCACCTTGACCACACGTCCGGTGAGCGGACCTTGCGGTGTCCCGTCCGGCGACTCTGGAGACGGAGTGAAGAGCAGCGGCATGAAGAGGGAGGTAGACACGTGATGAGGTTACACCGTAGATGAGAAGCAAAACAGAATGGCGCAGACCTACACTGCCATCTACGACCATGTCGACCCCGAACTCCGTGGTGCGGCGCCTGGGAGCAGCCTCCGGCGATCCTACGCTGCGCTAAAAGAACAGGGTTGTGCGGTTTATTCAGTCCGAAGCGCCACGTTAGGATCAATTCGCGCGGCGCGTCGCGGGCTGGAACCAGACAGCCAGGCTCCCCATCACTAACAGCGTACAAGCCGCACCCGCCAGGATCCGCGGGTCGCCGGCGCTGACGTCGAACAGCTGCGCATTCAAGGCGCGACCACCGGCCCAAGCCAGTGCCATTCCCGCGGTGAGACCTGCCGCTACGACAAGCAGGCTTCGCGCCAGCATGAGGCGGACAAGGCTCCAGGGCTGCGCGCCAAGCGCCGAGCGAATCCCAATCTCGCGTGTGCGTCGGGTCACACCATAGGCCGCGACGACCGCCAGCCCCGCTCCTGCGATGAGCACCGATAACACGCCGAATAGCACGAATACTGTCGATCCGAGACGCCACGGCTTCAGCATGGACTCGAAGACCTCATCGAACGCGTATGCCTGCACATAAGGCAAGTCAACCGCTGCCGCAGCGGATTCACGTCGTAGCGCGTGGAGCACGTTGGCGGGATTGCCAACAGTTCGCACGAGCAACGCACGCGACGACCCGGCATTCGCCCGCTGTTCGATCGGCACGTAATAACCGGACGCACCCTCAGTCGTTTGGCGGATGGACGGGTAGAGCCGCGGATCGGCGATCACGCCGACAACTTCCGTGCACGGGTTGTCACCTCCCCTGCCGCCAACGTAGAAACACTTGCCGACCGGCGATGCACCGGGCCAGATGTTCCGCCCCATCGACTCCGTGATGACCGCCACCGAAGCGCCGCCCTTCCGATTTTCCTCGTCCGTGAAGAGCCGCCCTGTTACCAGCCGCATGCGCATCACCGCAAAGAACTCCGGATCGACGGCATTGAACCCGGGGAGGTCGGAGCTGTTGAACGGACCCTTAAAACGATCACTACCAGGCACATCGATCATCATCGAGGTCGTGGTCCATCCGCTGGGGGACGGCACGTTCTGCGCGAGTGCACTCGATTCGACCTGCGGCAGTCGGGCGATACGCGCCTGCATCTCACGATGAGCGGTATGGTTATCCCAAGGCCGGCCAACCTCGAAGAGATTGGTCGTCAGGACCGCGACTCGCTCCGTGTGCATGCCGAAGTCCTGGTGGCGCGCGTTCCATAAGCTCACAACGAAGAGGCCGGCCGCGACAATCATGGGCAGCGACAGGGCGACTTGTAATCCCGAGAACAGATCGAGCAGGCGCGACGGACCCGCGTCGGGAGAGTGTCCCGGCGTGAGCGCTCGCCTTGTCGTGAGCCGTGCAGCGGGGATGAGCCCGAGGAGGAACGCGGCCGTGATGCAAATGACGATAGTGAGGAGCATGAGACGCGCGTCCAGCGGCGACGCGAGTGCGGTGATCGGCGATAGGAACTCGCGGCGCATCAGGGTGCCGCCTGTGATCACGAGTGGCAGCGACACGGCACCGGCGCCGGCCGCGAGAAGCGCTGCCTCGAGCAGCACCTCTCGCAGGAGCCTGCCGCGTGTCGCGCCGAGTGCGGTCTTGACGACGAATTCACGCGTACGGCGCAGTCCGCGTACCAGCAGAAGGTTGGCGACGTTGCCGCACGTGATGAGCAGCACCACGACGGACATCCCCGCCACCAGCGCCTCGACTCGGATGCCGAGCGGTGCCCCGGGGGCGCGCGCCGGCCGCAGGTCGCCGAGGACGATGATCTGGCTCTTCTCCCACGGCTGGGTGTGCGTGCTGCGATAGGCAGCCGTTGCCTGTTCGTTCACGCGGTCGCGATTTACACCGGCGTGCAGACGTGCCACTGCCTGAAGAAAGAACGCCGCAGTTTTCCATTCCGGACCGTAAGCCACTTTTGCCCGAGACTCGAGCGGCAGCCAGACGTCGGCGGCCTTGAAGCCGACCCCTGCGAATTCACGAGGTGCGACGGCGATGATGGTGTAGGTGTCGAGGCCGAGGCGCAGAGGCCGGCCCAGAACATCGGGCGCGGCTCCGAATTCACGCTGCCACAGTCCATAGCTGATGACGGCCACATCATCACGCTGCACTACAGAAGGCTCTGTCCAGGATCCAAGGGCCGGTTCGACGCCCAGCACGGTGAAGTAGTCACGGCTGTGTGCGACGGATTCCAGTCGTCGCGCTCAACGAGTCGGCCGCCCGCCAGGCGATCGCGCGTTCGGAGTCGAGTCCCTCGAAGTAGCCGAGCAACAACAGGCGAAAGTACCGACCCGGCGCGAGACCCGGCCGTCCCATGACCTCGGCGTAAAACGTGGCGCACGCGCCTTCGACGAAGGCATCGAACTGCGCCTCGTCGAGCACCCGGTTCAACCGGCGGTAGAACGGGTGGGCCGCACTGCGCGGCAGATCCTGCGTCGCCACCCACATCGACCCTTGGCGCGCTCGCCGTTTGCGTTTGCCCATCGACATGCGCAAAGTCTAGTACACGCGATCGACGCTGTCGATCCCTATTCAGCTACGGCTGCTATAGTTTCCAGATGCGATTCAACCGCTCGGTACCTCCCTGCACCGTGATCCCTGTGCTCATTTACCCCGACCCCGGCGCAGCCGCTGGTTGGCTGTCACAGGCGTTCGGCTTTACCGTCCGCCTGCGCATCGGCAATAATCATCGCATCCAGATGAAAGCCGGAGACGGCTGCTTCACCATCGCCGAAGGCACGGTCGCGCCAAACAACTCACATATCATTCAGGTCCGGATCGAGAATGCCGAGAGGCACTGCGAGCGCGCGCGGCAGAACGGAGCCATCATCCTGACCGAGCCGCAAGACCAACCCTACGGCGAACGCCAATACAACGCTGAGGACTTTTGTGGCCATCGCTGGGACTTCACCGAAACTATCGCCGACATCGCTCCGGAGGAATGGAGCGGTGGCGCGTTTCATCTTGAGTGAATCAATCCTGGTCGGCTTGGAACGCTGTCGAAGGACCTCTAAAGCCGGTCCAGCAGGAGTGCGACTTTCACCACGGGCTGCTAGGACACGAACCGCAGAACGGCCGAAACAAGCCAGTCGGCGGCGAAAGGACCTGCGAGCCACCAGATTCCAGCCGCCACATATACGGACCACAAGAATCGCTCCTGCTGCGCCTCTGGATAGTGCGCAATGCGGCGAGTAACAACCATGGCAAGTCTCTCCCATGCCGACCGGTTGCCGATCGCCAACATGATAGACATGGGAACCACGAGCGCGTACATGCCAAGTCCTGCCCCTCCCTCATGCGCCATCATTATCGGAGTGAGAGCAATAGTCAGAGAGCCGACCGCGATCAGCAGCGTCCAGAGCACGTAAACGATTCGAGCCGCTGTATCGGTCGGCGGCGTCAAGCCAGCGTTGCGACCATTGCTTCTATCTCGGCCTGTTCGATGAGCTTCACCACCTCGGCCATGTCCCAGACGCGCTCGTCAGTCCTGCCGCCATCGCCGGAGTGCGTTGGCCCGGTCGATGCGCTGATGAATGCAGTGGCCCTGATCATCCTGCGATGGCCCGGAGGAACTTGAAAAACGTCCACATGCCAACTCCGGCAAGAACGAGGACTGCCACGAACATGATTACCCCGACCGGAAAAAGAGTCACGTGCAGTCCGAAGGCGGCGAAGTTCCATTGCATGCTCTTTACCTCACGGCAGTGCACCCGGAATACTGAAACGAGTGAGCGATACCCAATTGCAGCAGCCCTTTGGCTACTCCCCGCGCCGCGCGGCCGCACAGGCGAGCGAGCGTGACCAACGCCCACGCGACGTGTTCACGCGAGATCTCGACCTGCCTCACCCCGCCGCCTGTCCGCGACTGATCGAGCGCACAAGTTCGCGGACTCGCTCCATGTGCCGATCGTATTCGTCGGGACTTACACCAAAAACGCCGCCTCTCTTGGGCTCGTGCTCGATCAGGTCGATCAGTTCTGCAACGTCCTCGCCCGGTGGCGGGTCCGGCATGGTCCGCATGAAGTTTTCGAAGGACATACGTCCCTCCAGGTAATCCTCCGTCAATTGTGCGATTTTGACTCGTTCGTCCACGCTCAAGACCGCGAGCGCTTCAGCTTCGGCAATGAGCGTCTCTAACTCATTAGTGGCAACCGTAGGGAACGGAGCCTGCGGCTCCCATTCGGGAAACCTATCAGCCAGACGTTCAAACTTGTCGCGGATTTTTTCCAGTGCGGGATCAGAGACGGGAATGTGAACGAAGTCGTCCTGTAAGAGCCCTGTCGGTTCCCCGACCTTGAACTGTCGCAGAATATCGGCCACTCCGCGGGCAGAGCGCGGAAGCGATGCACGGAGCTTAAACAGTCTAGCCAAACGCCACAGTAGACTGACGGTCACGCTGTGCCCATCTGCCGCACCTCACCCAACTCGTGCCCATGCCAGACTAGGACGAACCGACGGCTCCGCGCGCGGCGTTCGGTGCAAGCGCCTGATCGCCGTCAATACTCGCAGGCTTGCCACGAACCTTGGTCGTCTCGGCACATCAACGACTCCTGGCCACGGACCACGCTGTTGCAGATCGCGCCTGAGCGATGAGGATTGAGAAAGCCGGGCCGAGCCGCCTTGGACGTCGTTGCTGCTGCATCGTTGACGACCGAGACGGCAAGAATGAAAGACTGCGCTTTGCCCTCGTCATCGGTTTCAATATCCTGGACTGCGAGATTCAAACGAAAGCCTCGAAGTCGAAAAAGAACGATGAACGCCAAACTCCGGATACCCAGCGCAGGCACCGACCGAATCCTCGCCGTGGAACTGCCCCCGACTGTGCCACGCGGCAGAGCCGTCCTCTGAGAGTAAGCTCTTCTCCTTCGCCTGGCCTCCCTCTGCCAGAGTGCACATCAGCGGGCCTGCCCAGTTGCCCGGCAGAGAGTCCAGATAGGTCTCGCTGACACCCCGACAGGCGGAATGATAGAGGGTCTTACCAACTTTATCCTTGATGGGGAGGTCGATGCGGGCCTTCTCGGCGCGCAGGTCGACCGTAAGACGGGCGGTGACTGGCCGAACCTGCGGCCACTGCTGCGACCGGTGCCCCTGGCTGCTTGGTAATGCGAACAGAAAGGAGAACAACCACCCAGTCACATTTGTCCTGACTCTGTCCGCCTAACTTCATGCCGCTCACGTCCGAGCGCACGTGCGTCTGTCCCCTAATCATCAATCGCTCGAATTTGATGCTCCGATACCATTCGCCGTCGCGATGCATTATCGCAAGTTTCATTCGGGCTAGTCGAGAACGGAAACGACCCAACAGCGCCGTACATGACCGGACGATCGATTGCCCTGGCTGGATGCGGCTCTCATACTCGTCGCCTGATGGAGCGGGCTGGATGTGCGCAGGTTGAGGGCGTCCGGTCGCTTCAATGAAGAAGGGAGCGGATCATGTTGGACAGATATGATCCTCGGTCGGCCGACGACAGGGGCCGCGGCGATTCATGGGAGCGCAACTTCGGCAGCCGCGGCGGAGCAGGCGAGCGAGCGCGTGACGAACGGTCGCGTAGCGTGTTCACGCGAGATCTCGACCTTCCTTACGGGCGGGATCGGGAGCAAGTGCGCGACCGTGACCGCGTCTACGAGGTCGACGGCGACGAGAGCCGCGCGCTGGCAACCATCGGTGCATTTCGGGTCGTCGCTGAGAGCGACCTGCACGACATCCGCGAGGACTCGCAGAGCTCGCGCCGCAGTCTGAAGCGCCTCGATCGCGAGGGGCTGATCCGCACCTCACCACTCACCGCACACTACCGCGCCGTCGTCTTGACGGAGCGAGGCCGGGATCTCCTGGAAGCGAATCGGTCCCCGCGCGAGGAACGCTCCTGGGAGCCCCGCCAGACCTTCTACGCGGGCCTCAGGAAGCCGCGCGAGCTGACGCACGACACGCAGGTCTATCGCGCTTACCAGCGCGCTGAAGAACGACTCCAGGGATCAGGGCGGACGGGTCCGTCGCGTCGTCCTCGACTACGAGCTCAAGCGCGACTATCAGCGCTTCCTGCACGAGCGCAATCGCGGCCGGAAGGACTGCGATGGCCGGCCGGATCGTGAGCCGGAAGAGATCGCGCGGTGGGCGCGGCGAGCACGAGCCTGCCGTACGACGACGGGCACGTGCGCTTCCCCGATGCCCGCATCGAGTACGAAGACCGCGACGGGCTCGGCGGCACGAGGATCTCGAGGTCGTGACCGCCCACTATCGCGGCGCCCACGCCGGCAGCGCGGCGCAGAGCTCAGGCTTCACCTGCTATCTCTCGATCGGAGGCTCGGTCGGCGGTCGCGGCGGCGGGGGGCGGACGGCACACCCGCGAGTCGCGGAGGAGTTGATCCGATGACGCTGCCGCCCGCACCCGACCGCTGGACCATCGATCTGGCCAATGCCCAGCGCATCGAGGCCATCGCGGCGTTCGGCTTCACCGAGCGCCAGGCGCGGTTCCTGTTGCACGTGCTGCTGCACTCGGGCGTCTTCGTCGAGCGCCAGTACTGCAGCTTCGCCGGCATCGTCCACGGCCAGAAGAGCACGGACTTCCTCAAGACGCTCGTCGAGCGGCGATTCGCGACGCCGATCGCGACCGGGAAGCTCCATCGCGGGCGGATGTTTCACGTCCACTACAAGCCGCTCTGGGCGGCCATCGGCGAGCCCGACAGCCGCTTCCGGAAGCCCACCGCACCGGGACGCATGATCGAGCGCGTCATGCTGCTGGATGCCGTGCTCGACGACCGCGAGTTCACCTGGCTCGGCCCCGTCGACGGACAAGCGCCGTCACTTCGTCCGGCACCTCGAGGATCGGTTGGAACTGCGGGACTACCCGCACCTGCTGTTCGGTGATGGCCCGGCGAAGACGGTGCGCTACTTCCCGGACAAGCTGCCGATCGGGATGCAGCCGCACGCGGACACCGCACGTCTTCGTCTACCTGGTGACGCGTCCCTCGCCGATGGACTTCCGGCTGTTCCTGCTGCGGCACGCTGCCACTGCTCCGGGTGCTGTTCCGATGGACGGTCCGGCTGCTGCTTCCGCGTCAGCTGTCGAAGGCGAGACTGGCCTACCTGCACGCGGCCCGGGAGCAGCTCGCGACCCCGCTGGCACCCTTCGGTCGTCGAGACGCTGGAGTGGCTGTTCCCCGAACGGAAGCGGCTCGCCGAACCGGGCGCCGGGCCCGCGGACGACCGCTATCTCAACGCCTCCAGCGCCTTCCGCCTGCCGCGCTTTCGAGCGCTGTACCGACAGTGGTTGGACGACCCAGGGAACACGGTCTGGATGGCGGGTTCCCCCGTCCTCGCCCAGGCGATCGACCGCGAGCACGGCCGGGTCGAATGCGTCGAGTTGACTCGGCAGTACCTGCATCTCTCTCCCCTGGTGGACGTCGCCTGACCCAACCGCAGGGGACGACCGGGGGGACGACCTCCGAAAATGAGGTTGTCCCCCCACCCGCCCTCGTTGGCCAATGGCCCGTGGGGGAACCACGCGACCTACAATCCATTCGCCAGCACCCTCGCAATTGGTTCACCGCCCACAAGTTCTACCCGGAGGGCGCGACTGCTCCACAACAGGGGCGGCGCTCTGTGCCGCCCAACGCAGGTGACGATACCGCTATCAGAGCAGGTAACCATGGCGTGAGCGACCCCGTCGCGCGCGGCCCTCGCCGCCCCGCGCCCGTCCGGAGGGGTCACTCACGCCATGGCTGCGGGTATCGGTGTGCGCGTGTCTGAGGCGTCGTGTGAGTCGCCCGGCCGCATTGATGATCGCGCTGGATGTGGCGGAATCGTCGCGCCACTTGTTCGGACAATCTGACCCAGTTCGTGCGGAACATCTGGTCACCAAAGCGCGCTGATCCGGCGCACGATGAGGGGACCTGATGAAGGCTGAGCGGCGCGCGCGATGGGTCCGGCGAATTCGAGTGCTCGACATGCCAACGATCTGCACCGGGTTGCCGGCGCCGACCATCACGCATTCAATAGTCGATCTGTGCTCGGCACCGTGCAAGGCTCTCCGCTTCGCTCCGACCGCGCATGTGCGCGGCCTTCGGGCCTTGACGGCGCCTGCGCGCAGCTCGCAGATTGGCAATTGCGTGATGGCCCGCATCTGAAGGGAGGAAGTGGACAACAGACGGAACCGCAGCGATGGAATCGTGCGGCAAAGAACAATCGTCTGGCTGCAGGAATCAAAGAATCCATGCCGCAATACCGACCTGAGGGGGAGATTTCATGTTGACACGATCCTCGCTAGCCTTTTTTGCGGCCGTCTGCGTTGCGGTCACTTTTCCTGCTCACGGGATGCAAGAAAAACAACGAGTCTGGAATTGGTTCGCCACATGTGGCGGGCCTGTGATGACACTGGACGTACGGTTCGACGGCAGGCCGCTTCATCGATCATCTTTTCCGCTGTGTTTGGCCCAACGCGATAGCGGCGCGAGCCAGGGACAACAAGCGGGTCGCTTGGAGTTCTTCTTCCAGCCTAAACGGCGGATCGTGTGGACCGGGTACCGAGAGACAAACGACCAAACGCCGGCGTCGGAGACGCTCGAGGTCAACGTGTGGCAAGCCGGCGCAGACCCGGATTCGCTCACGCTCGGTGTGACGGTGATGTCGCGCGACCGCGTCCTCATGAACACGGTTCACCTTGCTCACCCGGGCACTCGGGATGCGTCTTCGCCCGTGAAAGGCCTTACGGTGACGACGTACCCGGTAGAGCGCAAGTAGCGTGAGCGGCGAAGCGAGACGCTTCCGCGGGTCTGCGGGGGATCTGCGGGGATTGATTTCTCGGCCGATCGGCGCTATCCTGTGTAATCTCGCCGGTGCCATTGGCACCTGCTCTGCGTCGAGGACACCTCACGCGGAGTCCTGCAGGTCGCCGCTCATAGAGGGCCGCGAACACAGCTCCCACCAGCGGTCCTGAATCGATGCGCTCATCGCGCGTCGGCGCCAGGGCAACTCGCAACCGCACGCCGACATGCCCTCAGGGGATGTCGCCGCGGTCGTCAACCGAAGCGACGCGGTATTGCTGGTGATCGTGAGGACAGCACAGCCAGCCTCAGACCCATCGCTTCGGTCGCATGAACATAGTTCGTGCAGAATTCGCGAGCCGCAGGCTCGCGATGCTCGATGTCGGCGGCATCACGCCCGCATCTGGCGCCACTGATCCCGGCGCGCCGGCCTCAGGCCCGCGCGCGTCGAGCGCCCCCCACTTCCCAACAGGTCAAACGCAGTATGGATGACGCGGCCACGCGTCGGGAGGGTAGCGCGATGAAGCCATGGTTGACGGTGGGCGAAGGTGCGGACTACGCCGGGGTGAGCCGGGACACCATCTACACCGCGTGCGAGCGGAAAGAGCTTCGGCACGCGCGCGTCGGCGGACGGCGATCCATTCGCCTCAAGGCGGAGTGGATCGATGCCTGGCTGGAGCGGCACGCGCCAGGTGTTCAGGATCGGCATTCCACCGATCACGGTCCGCTGCAGCGAGGAGTATCGTAGGACAGGAGGAACCCGTGGGCCTCTACAAGCTGTGTGAACACGAGGGGCGGAGCCGTGACCGTTGCGAGCACGCGTGGTGGGCACGGTTCCGACATGTGCGCGTCAGCCTCGAGAAGTGGGCGAACCGCGAGATCAAGACGAAAACCGATGCCGACGCGGCGTTGGACGATCTCAAGAACGCCGTTCGTGCCGGCACGTTTGACAAGCGGGGGATCGATCCGCCGCGCGAGGTGAGCCCTCAGACGTTCCGCGAGTTCGCCGAAGTCTACAAGGAGCGGCATGTCCTCGCGAAACGACTCGCACTCGCGCGGTCGATTGATTACTGCCTGAAGCCGCTCGTCGAGCATTTTGGCGATCGGTCTCTCGAATCCATCCGAACCGCCGATATCGAAGACTTCATCGCGGACCTCAGAAAGCCACGCATCGTCAATCGCCGAAAGGGCCTGCGGACGCTGGCACCGGCATCGATCAACCGGACGATCGAGCTGATGCGGCACATGCTGAATTGGGCCGTCGGTCGCGAGTACCTCGACCGCACGCCCTTCCGCCGCGGAACCGAAACCCTGATTCGCAAGCTGCACGAGGACAACCGGCGACGACGCCGCGTCTCAGAGGACGAGGAACAGCGACTACTGGAGGTCGCGCCTCCCTTCCTGCGCTCGATGATCATCACGGCCCTGGATACCGGCACGCGTCAGGGCGAGATGCTCGCGCTTCGCTTCGGCGACATCGACTGGAAGCGGCAACTGATTGTGCTCCGGGGCCAGACGACCAAGAGCCGGAAGACCCGCTCGGTGCCGATCGCGACAGCCAGGCTTCGGGCGGTCTTGGAGTGGCTGCGACTGGATGCTGACGGCGAGAAGAAGCCCGATGATGCCCTCGTCTTCAGCGACGAAGCCGGCGAGCCCATTGGCCGATTCAGAACCGCTTGGGTGACGGCCATGCTCAAGGCGCACGGTATCAAGCCTGAGTGGAAGGCGTACGGGTGGACGGCGCTGACCCCGGCATGCCAGGAGGAGGTCCGACGCATCAACCTGCACTGGCACGACCTGCGCCACGAGTACCGCATCCCGCCTGGTCGAAAAGGGCGTTCCCCTCGCTCAGGTACGCGACCTTCTCGGCCACGCGTCGATCACGACGACGGAGCGCTACGACAATCAGAAGCTCGAAAACCTGCAGGCCGCCGCGGCCCGGTTGGAAAGCGGCAAAAGCTTCGATCCAGCTCCGCGCGCCAGCGCTCCGCGGACAAAGTGTCAAGTTTCTGTCAAGAGATCGACCGAAGAGCCTCTGAGCGACGCATCACATCGACCCTCGACAACGGGGATTAAAGCGTTGAATGACGGGGAGTTAGCGGAGTGGCTGGGAGGCAGGGATTCGAACCCCGATACCATGGTTCAGAGCCATGTGTCCTACCGTTGGACGACCTCCCACCAAGGGGGAAACTCCGAGTATACCGGGCGCCCGGCGCCTCAGGCAAGTCCGGGACCGCTCAGCGCTCGCCGAGCGCCGCCTCGACCGCCCCGACGATCAGGTCCAGATCGTAGGGCTTTCCGACGATCTCCAGCGTCGCGGTCGGCCCGACCAGCTCTTCCAGCCGCGCCTTGTTGGTCGTCGTCAGCACCACCTGGCGGCCGCGCATCGCCTCGGTGTCGAGCACCAGCTTCAGGAACGTCCAGTTGCGGTCGTAGGGCAGGCTGATGTCGTAGATCAGCACCGCCGGGTCGTGCTCGGCCAGAAACGCCGGGAAGTCGACCTCCCCGGTCTTGAAGTCGTGGACGTGGCCGGTCACGACCGAGGTGAAGCCGTGCTGCTGCAGCGACGCCCGCAGCATCTCGACGGTGTCCTCGCTGCTGTTGACGACCGCGATGACCGCGTCGCGTTTCGGATCCGACATCAGATATCTCCCTCACGCCCAGGCACCCGATCCGGCGCCGCGGGCTCGTTGTCGCCTACTGCTTCTCGAACCACAGCGCCGGCCGCGGCTGCGGATGGTTGCCGGCTTCGTTCAGCGTCTTCGCGTCGTAAAGCCGCCCGTTGACCATCACCAGCCCGACGCTGTCGCTGTTGCGGATGTTCTCGAGCGGATTGCGGTCGAGCACGATCAGGTCGGCCAGCTTGCCCTGCTCGAGCGACCCGATCTCGGCGTCGAGGCCCAGGTACTTCGCGCCGTTGAGCGTCGCGCAGCGGAGCGCCTCGAGGTTGGTCATGCCCCCCTGCTGCAGCATCCACAGCTCCCAGTGCGCGCCGAGCCCCTGCAGCTGGCCATGCGCGCCGAGCTGGACCAGGCCGCCGGCGTCGAGAATCTGCTTCGCCCCCTTGCCAATCAGGATGTGATTGAAGTCGTCTTCCGGCGCCATCTGCCGCCGCCGGGACCGCGCGTCGACAATCGACCTCGGCGTGAACGTCAGGAGCTTCTCGTTCTCCCACACGTTCGAGTGCTGGTACCAGTAGTACTCCCCCGACAGGCCGCCGTAGCCGACAATCATCGTCGGCGTGTACCCGACCCGGCTCTTCGCGAACAGCGTCACGACATCCTTGTAGAGCCGCGGCACCGGCAGCGAGTGCTCGACGCCGGTGTGGCCGTCGAGCACCATCGTCTCGTTCATGTAGAGCAGCGATCCCCCCTCGGGCACGACCAGCATCCGCAGCTCGCGCGCCGCCTTGATGATCATCTGCCGGGCGTCGCGGCGCTGCTGGTTGTAGCTCTTCACCGAGAAGGCGCCCGCCGCCTTCTGCCGCCGCAGGTGCGACAGGGCATCGTCATAACTCTCGACCACCGCCTTGAACGGCGTCTCGGCGCCGTAGAGGATGGTGCCGGTCGAGAACAGCCGCGGCCCGAGCTTGGCGCCGGTCCGGATCAGCTCGGCGTTGGAGAAGACCGTCTCGGTGTCGTTGGACGGATCGTGCGAAGTGGTGACGCCGAAGGCGAGATTGGCGAGCAGCGGCCAGCTCGATTGCGCCAGGATGCCGTCCCCCTCGCCGCCGACGTGCGCATGGACGTCGATGATCCCCGGCATGATGGTCTTGCCGGCCGCATCGATGCGCTTCGCCCCGGCGGGAATGGTCACCGAACCGGCCGGACCGATCGCGCTGATCCGGTTGCCCTCGACGACGATCGTGCCGTTCTCGATGACACCATCGGCCCGCCCGCGCCCGCCCGCGGCGCCGCCGGCCATCGTGATGATCCGCGCGCCGGTGAAGGCAATCGCACCGTCGGGCACGTCGGCCTTCGCGGTGAAGCCGATCTGCAGCCCCTTCGTCTCGGGCTCGTCCGGCTTCTCGAGGTTGCGATCGAGGAACGTGAACGTCCGCGTCAGATCGCGGGTGAAGAGCTCGGGGCCGAGCGTCCAGTAGACCTTGCGGCTGTCGCCCGACCAGTGCAGGTAGCTGCCGGCGTCGCGGGAGACGCGGGCGGTGGGATACGCGCCGACGGTCGGACCCAGATCCACCGCCCGTCCGGTCTGCGCGAACGGCGCGACGAAGGTGTGGAACCGCTCCTCGAACGCGACCCAGCGGCCATCCGGCGACGGCACGATCTGCGTCGCATTGTCGGACTGGAAATGGACGATCTCGTCCTTTGACGGCTGCCCGGCTGACGCGCCCGCCAGGCCGACGCTGAACAGCACGAACTTCTCGCCGCGTCGATCGAACAGATAGACCCGCGAACCGGTGCGATCGAACATCGGCTGCGATCCGGCCTCGCTGACGATGTGCGGGGCGGCCGAGCCATCACTCGGAACGACATAGATGCCGGGATCGACGCCGTAGAGATCGCCGCGAATGCGGTCGGTGCCGGCGTCCCGGAAGACGAGCATCCTGCCATCGGGCGACCAGGCCGGCTCGATGTAGTGCCCGGGCCTGGTGACGACATCCCGGCCGCCGGTGCCGTCGGCGCTCATCACGCGGACCCGTCCGTAGGCCGCATCGCTCCAGCTCGTGTAGACCAGTGACTGACCGTCGGGCGACCACGCCGGGTCAAAGGCAAAGCCGTCCGTGCCTGTGACCGCTTTCGCTTCCCCCTCCGGCAGCGGCCGGACGTAGATCCGCCCGAGCGCGCCGTAGGCGACCTGCTTGCCGTCGGGGGACACGGCGACGTCCCGCAGCATCCTGACGGGGAATTCAGGCGTGAACACCTGCTGCGGGAAGCGCACCGCATCGTTCAGGGTCTGCTCGACTTTGGCGGTGAACGGCACGACCACCGCCGGCCCGCCGGCGACGTCGGCGCGCCAGATCTTTCCTTCGCCCCACACCACAATCGCCTTGCCGTCCGGCGTCCACGCATATTGCGGATACAGCCCATGCACGGCCCACGCTTCCTGCAGATCCTTGTCGAGATGATCGAACACGATGCGGTCGCGGCCGGTCTCCAGATCGCGGACGTAGAGTTTGCTCTGCAGCCGGACGCGGCGGATGAAGGCCAGCGACTTGCCGTCGGGCGACGGACGCGGCGTGACCGATCCCCCCTGAAGGCTGACGACGCGGCGCTCCCGCCCGGTGGTGAGATCGCGCTGAACGATCGCGTAGATTTCGCCGTTTGGGTCCTTGTTGTATTCGAACGTCTGTCCGGGCGTGACGTCCTTGCTGTAATACAGATACCGGCCGTCGGCGGAAACCGCCGGCTCGCCGGCGTCCTTCTGGAAGCCGTTCTTCTCGGTGACCTGCAGGCCTTCCGATCCCCCGGCATGGAACATCCAGATTTCGCCGGCGCCGAGCGACCGCTCCTTCACGAAGTGGCGGCGCGCGAAGATGTAGCTGCCGTCCGGACTCCAGGTCGGACTGTTGATGAACCAGCGCTTCTCCTTCGACACCTGCCGGGCGTCCTTGCCGTCGACGGCGATCGTCCAGATGTTCCAGAGGCCGTCACGGTCCGACGAGAACGCGATCCGGGATCCGTCCGGGCTGAAGCGCGGCTGCATGTCGAAGGCCGGACCGCTCGTCAGCCGCTCGGCCGGCGACGCCCCGCTCCCGGCGATCGGCATCACGTAGATGTCGCCCAGCAGGTCGAACACGATGCGGCGGCCGTCAGGGCTGACGTCGACGTTCATCCACGTACCCTCGGACGTGTCGAACGCCAGCTTCGTCGTCGGCCCAAGGTCCGCCGTGACGTCCCATTTCGGCGTCTCTTTATCCTTGTCGGCGGCGGGGGGTTGCTGCGCGTGAAGGGTGGACAGGGCCAGAAGGGCGACACACAGGCTGATTCGTCTCATGAAATCTCAGGGCTCATTGTCGAGGCTGCGCCACAAATACCAGGAAGCCACCGATCGGTAGGGCCGCCAGGATTCGCCGATCTTGCGGATCCGCTCGGCGGTCGGTGCCTTGCGCAGGCGGTAGACGCCGCGCACGGCATTGACGATGCCGAGGTCGCCGACCGGGAGGACGTCGGGACGATGAAGACGGAACATGAGAAACATCTCCGCCGACCAGCGCCCGATGCCCTTCACCCGGGTCATCGCCTCGACGACGTCGTCGTCCGTCATCTGGTCGAGGGCGTCGAGCGGCAGGGCGCCGCTCGTGACCTTGTCGCAGAGATCGCGGAAGTAGGCGATCTTCTGGCGGCTCATCCCCGCCGTCCGCAGGGCGTCGTCCGGCACGGCGGAGAGCGACGCCGGATTCATGCCGTCGGGCATCAGCGCGACAAGACGGGCATAAATCGTCGCGGCGGCCTTGGTGGAGAGCTGCTGCCCGGTAATGGCGCGGACGATGGCGGAAAAGTGATCGGCGCGCTGCGCGGCGGCAAGCCCGCAGGGGCCATGCCGGCGGATCACCGCGGCGAGAATCGGGTCGCGGCGGATCAGGTGGCGGCGCGCACGGGCGTAGTCATCCGGAGTCACGGGAAAAGCGATCATACCGCGGGCGGGAACCGGGCATGCCGGCTGGCTGGCGGCGAGGCGAAATGATGGCGGGACCGAAAAGCCGGCGGGCACCGCGCACAGTTACATGAGCGCGAGCCCGCCCGACGACGCCAACTGAATCAGTCGTTCTGCGCGGGAGCGAAGCCCGCCGGTTCGGCCACGGGGGCGCCGTTCTCGTCGGCCCCTCCCTGCTCGCGGCGCCGCTGGTGGCTCGCGATTCCGCCCTTGCGGCCGGCGTCGCGCGCCTCTTCGCTGGTCCACTCGTGCGCGGTGCCCTTCTGATGCGCAGCCTTGCCGCCCTTGCTGGCTATCTCGCGCTGCTTGGCGCGATCCATCGATGCAAATCCACGATCTTCCTTGGCCACGTTATCCTCCTGGTCCCCGGTTCGGTCCTGCCGACCTCGCAGATCGCCTCCGTCAGAAGCGTCCCGCGAGGCCGACTAGTGCAACCGCAGTGCCACGAAACGCTCGCATTTCAGCTGGAACTGATTGATCCCGTGAGGTTTATGGTCGTGAATGGGTTGGGGAAAAACGGGGAACTGATTGCCGTACCGGGGCAGTTCGCCAGACGGATGAGCAACGCGAGCGCCGCAGCTGCCGAGGATCCTCTGAACTCTTCCGCTCTTGGGTAAATTTCTGCTAACCGCCGGCGGCCGCCCAGGGAGGCGCGCCGGCGTTCGAAATGTGTAGGCTGGGTTAACGCTGAGGAAGTTTTTGCGCGGTTCGGAGGCGGCGGCTGGTCACCTCCCGGCCCAGCAGCGTCATGACCTCGAACAATCCCGGGCTGGCGGCACGGCCCGTGATGGCGACTCGGGTCGCGTGGATGAGGGACGCCGCCTTCACGCCGTGCGCGTCGGCGAGCGTCCGCAGCGAGTGTTCCAGGGTGTCCTTGTCATAGGATGGGACCCGTTCGACCTCATCCGCCAGCAATCGCAGAAGCTGCAGGATTTCATCACTCCCCAGGTGTTTCGCGGCCGCCGCCGGCTCGACCTCCACGGTTTCCTGGAGAAACGGCCGTGCATCCTCGACGATCTGTCCAAGCCGCCGGGCCCGCGATCTGATGAGGTCGAGCATGGCGCGCAGCCACGGCCGCCGCTCCCCTGCCAGGCTCTCGGTCCACAGCCCCGCTTCGCGGAGGCGCGGCTCGAGCCGCCGGGCCAGGTCGTCGAGGTCCAATCGCATCAAGTACTGCTGGTTGTACCAGTCGAGCTTCTCCTGATTGAAGACGGCATTGCCGCCGCTGATCCCGTCGAGCGAGAACGCCGCGACCAGCTCCTCTCGCGACATCAGCTCGCGGTCGTCGCCGGGGGACCATCCCAGCAGCGACAGGAAGTTGACCATCGCCTCCGGCAGGTAGCCGAGACGGTCGTATTCCATGACCGAGGTCGCGCCGTGACGCTTGCTGAGGCGCTTCTTGTCGGGGCCGAGGATGAGCGGGACGTGCGCGAAGACCGGCGGCTCGGCGCCGAGTGCGCGGTACAGCATCACGTGCTTCGGCGTGTTCGAGATGTGGTCGTCGCCGCGGATCACATGGCTGATCGCCATGTCGATGTCGTCGGCGACCACCGACAGGTGATAGGTCGGCTGGCGGTCGGATCGCAGGATGACGAAGTCCTCGATGACGGCGTTGTCGAACGCGATCGGCCCGTGCACGGCGTCGGCAAACGCCGTCTCCCCCGCCGGCACCTTGAAGCGCACGGCGCGGGGTGCGCCGTCCCGCTCGCGTCCGGCCACCTCCGCGGGGGTCAGCGCGCAGCAGGTGCGGTCGTAGATCCAGCCCGCACCGGCCGCCTCCGCCGCCTGCCGCTTCGCCTGCAGCGCCGCCGGGGCGCAATAGCAGTAGTAGGCGGCCCCGGCCTCGACGAGCGCCGCCACTTTCCGCCGGTAGCCGTCAACACGCTGCGACTGGAAATACGGACCGTGCGGACCGCCGGTGTCCGGCCCCTCATCCCAGTCCAGCCCCAGCCAGCGCAGGCCGTCGACGATGCCGGTGACCATGTCCCAGGATGAACGTTCGGTGTCGGTGTCTTCGATGCGCAGCACGAACGTGCCGCCGTGCCGCCGCGCGTGCAGCCAGTTGAAGAGCGCCGTGCGCGCGCCGCCGATATGGAGATAGCCGGTAGGGGACGGGGCAAAGCGGACACGAACCATCAGGACATTATCGGCTATGAACGGCAGGCTTCCAGCTGCCAGCTGCCAGCCTCCCGCTGCCCGCTAGGTTCTCAAAGGTTCCGGCTTGGAAGCGGGAAGCGGGAAGCGGGAAGCGGGAAGCTGGAAGCTGGAAGCTGGAAGCTGGAAGCTGGAAGCTGTTTAGAATATCTCCCCGAAATACGACCAGAAGTACCTCGCGGCTCTTTTCGAGGGGCGAGCGGTGGCGCCATTGCTCGAGCTGCAGGCGGCGGGCGGACGTAAGGTCCCGGTCGAAGTCGGTGAGGAAGCGCGCGGCGAGCGCCGGCGACGAGACCGCGATATTGAGCTCGTCGTTGAGCTCGAGCGACCGGTTGTCGAAATTCGCCGATCCGAACATGCTCCACGCGCCGTCCACCACCATCGTCTTGGTGTGCATCATCGTCGGCTGGTACTCGTAGATCTCGATACCCATCGACATCAGCCTGTCGTAGGCGTTCCGCGACGCGTACTT
Source organism: uncultured Acidobacteriota bacterium (assembly GCA_963750475.1). Classification (GTDB taxonomy): domain Bacteria; phylum Acidobacteriota; class Vicinamibacteria; order Vicinamibacterales; family 2-12-FULL-66-21; genus JALZOC01. The sequence goes on along the minus strand of CAVVQQ010000002.1, from coordinate 663,740 downwards.
GACCGGCATCGCGTCGGTGATGTCCCCCTCGACGAGGACCCGGACCTTGACGCCGCGGGCGGCGGCCTCCCTGAACGCCCAGTCGCTGGACTCGTCGATCACGAAGTACGGCGTGGTGATTTCGATCGACTGCCGCGCCGAGGCGATGGCGAGCAGGTAGAGCCGCTTCAGATCGTTGCTGCCGCCGGTCGGCGAGCTGCGGAGCGCCATCGCGGCGCCGCCGTCCCCGAGCGGCGGCGGCTCGTCGTCGAGCTCCGGCGTCACCTCGCCGGCCGTCTCGATGAAGTTCTCGTAGAAGCTGGCTTCGACGGCGCGGACGATCGGCCCACGCATGCGGACCTGGGTGTCGCGCCAGTGCTCCTTGTCCTGCGCGTGGCCCAGCCAGTGATCGGCCATGCCGACGCCGCCGCTGAAGCCGACCTCGCCGTCGACGACCAGGATCTTGCGGTGGGTGCGGTAGTTCACTTCCTCGAGTGAGTACCAGCTCGGAGAATTGAACTGCGCGACGCGGCAGCCGGCCGCCTGCAGCCGCTTGATGTCTTCGTCCTTCATCCCGCTGCCGCCGATGGAATCGACGACGATGCTGACCCGGACGCCGCGGCGGGCGGCTTCCTCGAGCGCGGCGCTGAACTGGCTGGCGACCTGACCCTCTTCATATATGTAGGTCTCGAGGCTGATGCGGCGCTTCGCCCCCCTGATGGCGTCGAGCATCGCCGGGAAGATCTCGTCGCCGTTGTCGAGGACGTCGAATTCGTTGCCGCGGGTCAGGTCGCTGCCGGTCAGCCCGGCCAGATACGCGGCATGCCGCGGCTCCCGGGCGCCGACGGCGCTGCGCACCTTCAGCGTCACCTGGTCCTGCGCGAGCATCAGCAGGACGGCGACGCCCGCGGCAATGATGAACAGAATGAAGAACGCGCGTTTGACCGGAGACTTCGCCATCGGGCCGCGAATCTGCAATTTCGGGGCCGCGGACGAGTTGACCCGAGGCCGTCCGGGCTCTAGTGGTCTGTCCTCGCTGATCAAGGACCGCCTTCCGGGCGGGGCATCCCGGGTGGCGGCGTTGCGCCTCACTCGAATACGTCTGGTATTCTCGGTCGGCGCGCCTTGCCACCCGGGCGCCGCGCTCCGGAATCCGGTCCTCGTTCAGCGAGGACAGACCACTAGACTCCGCCGCAGCCCCCGCCAGGACAGGAGGATCTTCGTGAATCGACGGACATTTCTCAAGGCGCTCGCCGCCGCCCCGGTCATCGGGTGCGCCGTACCGGTGCGTGCCGCGGCGGCCCTGCCGGCGGCGAAAATCACCCGCGTCCGGATTTACCGGCCGCCCACCCTGAACCCGCTCTTCAACCAGAGCAACATGGTCGTGACGGTCGAAACCGACATCGGCATCACCGGCATCGGCGAGGGGGGCGCGAAAGACACGCTCGAACAGTGCGCCGGCACCCTCATCGGCAAGAACCCCTTCCGCATCGACGCGATCTGGCAGGAGGCCTACCTCGCCTGGTTCTACCCTCCAGGACGGGAAAAGGCACACGCCCTCGGCGCGCTCGATCTCGCGCTCTGGGACATCAAGGGCAAGGCGCTCAACGTCCCGGTCCACGAACTGCTCGGCGGCCGCGCCCGGGACTACTGCGAGTGCTACGCCACCGGCGGCGTCACGCCACCGGGCGCCGGGCCGGGCACGCGCGTCAGCCTCAAGGAGCGGGCGGCCGCGACGATGGCGGCGGGGTATCGGGCGTTCCGGATGGGCGCCGGCGACCCGGCGGTCGGCGAAGTGTTCGACACCAGGACGATGGTGCGGAGCGTCGCCCGCGACTGCCGGGAGGTGCGCGAGGCGGTCGGGGCGGACGGCAACTGGTGCATCGATTTCCACCAGCGCTTCGACATGAATGATGCGCTGCGGCTGTGCCGCGCCATCGAGGAGTACGAACCGTTCTTCGTCGAGGATCCGGTGCGCGACGAGAACGCGCTGCAGGACATCCCGAAGCTCCGGCAGATGACCACCGTGCCGCTGACCCACGGCGAGGAGTGGGGGCTCAAGTGGGACTTCAACCGGCTGGTCGAAAATCACGACGTCGATTTCATCCGCTCGACGCTGCCCAACGTCGGCGGCATCACCGAGCTGATGAAGGCGGCGGCGCTCTGCGAGACCCACGCCGTCGGCATCGTCCCGCACTTCACCGGGCCGATCGCCACCGCCGCGCTCGTCAACTGCCTGTCGACGTTCTCGGGCCCGGTGCTGATGGAATACAACTACGGCGGGCGGCCGATCGACTACCTGCCGGAGTGCCTGGATTTCGCGACCGGCAAGGCCTACACGAATCAGCGCCCGGGCCTGGGGGTGACGGCCGAGATGAAGCTGCTGACGCTCGTCGGCGAGGTGACCGAGCCGGGCCGGCGGAACGTCTACAGACGACCCGACGGCTCGCTGTCGCACTGGTGAGGCGCGGTGTCAGGCCTGGCGGCCGCGGATCCAGCTGAAGGCGACCCGCGGCTGCTTCTCGAGCGCCGCCGCCATCCGATCGGCGAGGCGCCGGTAGCGCGCGGCCTGCCCGCAGATGTCAGCCTGCGCTTCGGCGGCCGATCCCGCGACGGACCGCCCGGCGATGCCCCAGGTCTGGACGAGATGCTCGATGATCGCGGCGTAGTCGCGGACGGTGTAGACGCCGAGGCGCTGGGCGACCACGGCGAAATGGTCGAACAGGCCCGGGTCGCTGCCGTCGGCCATCAGACGCCCCGGCATGGCGATCGTGCCGCGCAGCATCGCCCGGAACGCGAGGATGCCGCCGGCGGGGTCGTGGTCGAGCACCTCCGCCATCATCCGCGTGTAGAACGCCTCGTGGCGCGCTTCGTCGCCGGCGATGATGCCGCAGATGCGGGCGAGGCTGGCGTCCCCCTGCTGCCGTGCCAGGCGTGCGACGTTGCCGTGCGAGATGCGGGTGGCGCGCTCCTGAAAAGCTGTGTAGATCAGCAGGTCGTAGGGAGCGGCGTGGGTTCCCGGATCGAAACCGTTCGAGATGAGGTGGTGAATCGTGCGCTCCACGGCGCGCATGTCGACGCGGCCGGAGAGCCGGAGATAGGCGTTCAGCAGATCGCCGTGGCGGTTTTCCTCGGCGGTCCAGCCGCGCAGCCAGCGCGCCCACGGGCCGGGACCGATCCCGGTCTGGTCGCGGACCAGGCCGTTGAGCGCGGTCGAATAGCTCGGGAGCGCTTCTTCGGTGACCATGTCGCCGACAAGGACGACGAGGAGCTCGTCGGAGATGCCCTGGGCCGTCCGCCGGAAGGCGGCGAGACGATCGGGCCAGCCTTCGGTTTCGAGGTCCGGCAGGTAGTCGCTCGGCTGCCAGGCCTTGTCGACCGGCACGAGCAGATCGAGGTGGCGGCCCGCGGCCGGCTCGATCGCGAGGATGACCTCGGCCTGGCGCCGGGCGTCGGAAGGCGGGGAGAGCACGGCCGGGGAAGCTCCCGCCGCCTCAGGCGGCCGACTCCCGGGATGTCTCGATCGACCCGGGCGCGGCGTCCTGTCCCGGCTCGTTGAAGAACGCGCGCCGGCTGCCGTTCTTGACGAGCAGCATCTGGAAGAGGCCGGTGTGGCGTTCGAGGAAGGCGGCCTCGCACGAGCCCAGATACAGGTCCCACATGCGGATGAAGGGCTCGTCGAAGCCGAGGGCCCGCACGGCGTCGAGATGGCGGTGGAAGCGGGCGCGCCACTCGTGCAGGGTTCTGGCGTAATGCGTGCCGCGGTTTTCTGCGGCATACAGCGACAGCGTCGTCGTCCGGCCGAGCGACTTCACGAATCTCGCCGACCGCGGCCAGCTCCCCGCCCGGAAAGATGTATTTCTCGATCCAGTCCGGCGTGCCGTGATAGTGCGGGAACCATTGATCGTCAACGGTGATGGTCTGGAGCAGCATCGCGCCGTCCGGCTTCAGCAGGCGGTCGACGGCGCCGAAGTAGTCGTCGTAGTGGGCCAGCCCGACCGCCTCGAACATCTCGATGCTGACCACCTTGTCGAATGATCCGGCGAGCTCGCGGTAATCGCTCTTCAGGACCTCGATGCGCGAGCCCGCCTCGCCGAGCCGCTCGCGCACGGCTCGGACGTAGCGGTACTGCTCCTCGCTGATCGTGGTGGTGGTGACGCGGCAACCGTAGTGCGTGGCGGCCCAGGCCGCAAACCCTCCCCAGCCGCTGCCGATCTCGAGCACGTGGTCGGCCGGGCCGAGCGACAGCTGCCGGCAGATGCGATCGACCTTGCGCGCTTGCGCGGTCTCGAGCGAATCGGCACCGGACGCGAAGTAGCCGCACGAGTACATCAGCAGCTCGGTATCGAGGAACAGCGCGAAGAAATCGTTGCCGAGGTCGTAGTGCTGGCGGATGTGACGCCGGCTGCCGGCCAGCGAGTTGTCGCGCAAACGGCGCGCCAGTGCTCCGGCGAGACGGCGTACGGCGCCCGGCAGACGGCCCTGCGCTTCGAGGATGCGGCGATTGCGGAACATCAGTCGCGTCAAGGCGACCAGATCCGGCGTCGTCCAGTCGCCGTCCATGAACGACTCGCCGAGCCCGATGTCCCCGCCGGTCAGCGCGCGGAGGAAGAAGCGATCGTTCCGGACGACCAGCGCCGCATCGAGCTCGCCGCCGTCGCCGAACGCATAGATCTGTCCGGCGCACTCGAGCCGCAGCGTCCCGCCGCGGATGCGTTCGAGGCCGGCGAGGAACGCCGCCCTGGCCCAGGTCGCGATCATTGCACCTGCTCCATGTCTGTCCGGGTGCTCATCGCCGCGTCCGGTGCGGCGCGCTCGCCGACGCCGTCGGCGGCGGCGCGCGGCACGATCGGCGCGCCCTTCCACCACAGCCGCAGCGCCTGCCAGTGGATGCCGGCGACGACGGTCGCCGTCATCGCCGGCTGACGGATGAGCGCGCGGCGGATCTCCGGCGCCGTCCACGGGCGACGCTCGAGCAGGAGCGTGGCGTCGAAATCCACCGAACCGGCCCGATGGGTTTCCATGTGTGCGACGAGTTGGTCGAGCGGCGGCGTCAGGGCGAACGAATATTCCAGGTCGGCCGGCAGGAACGGCGAGACGTACAGCGATTTGTCCGCCGTCGCCCGGAAGGTCGGGAACGCCGGATCGGGCCGCAGCCAGTAGTTGTGCGTGCCGCCGAAGGTGTTGCTGACCTCGGCGAGCACGAGTCGCAGGCGGTCCGCCTCGTCCAGGCAGTAGAAGAGCGAGATCGGGTTGAAACAGTAGCCGAGATAGCGGAGGTGCGTCAGGACGAAGATTCGCCCTCCCGGAAGACTGATTCCGTGGCCCGCCGCGTCCGCGGCCAGCCGCGCGCGCAGCGGCAGGGCCGGGTCGCCGAAGTGATCGCGGTCGTGGAAGCTGGCCCAGTTGAAGCGGTTCCGGCTGGTCAAGGGAGAAGCCTCCATCAGCTCGCCGACGCGGTCGATGTCGAGCAGGACCATGAACAGCGGGTAGGTGAAGGTATGCGATACCGGCGCGAACCGGCGGTGGCGCAGCGTTCCGGTGAAGAGGCCGGCTTCGATCACCACGGCACCCCGAGGCGATCGGCGACCCTGATCGCCGACGCCAGACCGTCTTCGTGGAAGCCGTAGCGCCAGTAGGCGCCGCAGTAGTGGGTCCGGTTGACGCCGCTGACCTCGGCCCAGCGCGCCTGGGCAAGGATCGCGGCGCGGGTGTAGAGGGGATGACGGTATTCGAGCCGCCGCAGTACGGTCCGCTCGTCGATCCGGCCGTCGGGATTGAGCGTGACGCAGGACCTGCGCCGACGACCGCAGCCCCTGGAGCCGGTTGAGATCGTAGGTGACCATCGGCGGCGCGCCGGCGGCGTCGCCGAGCAGGTAGTTCCACGAGGCGCGCGCCCGCGGCTGGCGCGGCAGCACCGCCCGCATCGGTATGGAGCCAGACGGCGTTGGTCGTTGTCGTAAAGCTCGAGAACAGGTCGCGCTCGCGATCGCTCGCGTCGGCGAGGAGCGGCAGCACCTGGTCGCCGGCACAGGCGAACACCACCTCGTCGAACGTCATCGCCGGGCGGTCGCGCAACGTGACGGTGACGGCGGTGTGGCCACGCCGCACATCCTCGATGACTGCGCCCTGATGGATGTGCGCGACCGGGGCGGTCAGGCGGGGAATGTAGCTGTGGCTGCCGCCGTCGACGACCTTCCACGTCGGCTGCGCGTTCAGTGAGAGGAGGCCGTGATTCTGGAAGAAGCGGACGAGCGTCAGCGCCGGGAACGACCGGATCGCCTCCGCGGAGGCCGACCAGATCGCCGAGGCCATCGGCAGCAGGTACCTGACTGGTGAACGAGGCGCCGAAGCGCCGCGACTCGAGGAAATCGCCGAGCGTGTGGCGCTCGGCGTCGGGGGCCGACAGCAGGGCCGGCGCCTCGCGGTTGAAGCGGACGATCTCGCCGAGCAGCGACAGATGCGCGCGGCTGACGAGGTTCCGCCGCTGGGCGAAGAATCCGTTCGCGCCTCGGCTGCTGTATTCAAGGCCGGTACGGGGGCAGGACACCGCGAACGACATGTCCGAGTCCCGCGTCGCGACGCCGAGCTCCGCGAACAGCCGGACGAGCTGCGGATAGGTACGGTCGTTGTGCACCAGGAAACCGGTGTCGAGCGGAAATACGCCGTCCGGACCGTCAATCAGCACTGTGTGGGTATGACCGCCTAAACGCCCCTCGCGCTCGAAGAGATGGACACGGTGCCGCCGGCTGAGCAGATAGGCGGCGGCCAGTCCGGAGATGCCCGCGCCAATCACCGCAATCGTCCGCATGCCCTTCCAGAGATATCAGGAGAACGAGACGTTGTCAATACTTTGTCCATGACAAACCATAGACACAGCCCCTTCGTTACGCTATGCTCACCGCGGCGGCTGGCGCCTCGGAGAAAGGAAACAGCGATGGGACACACGCTCAGGCTCGCGGCGATCGGCGCGGTGGTGTTCATGGTGCTCGACGGCCTCTGGCTCGGCGTGCTGATGAAAGGCTTCTACCGCACGCAGCTCGCACCCATTGTCCGGCTCGCCAACGGCGGCATCGCGCCCAACTGGCCCGCGGCACTGGTCGTCTACGCCTTGCTCGGGACCGGCATCGCGGTGTTCGTCCTGCCGCGCGCCGCGACGATCCCGCTCGCCGCCCTCTACGGCGGCCTCCTCGGTCTGGTCGTCTACGGCGTCTACGACTTCACCAACTACTCGACGCTGCGGCAGTGGCCGATCGTGCTGACGCTGGCGGACGCCGCATGGGGCACGTTCGCGACCGGCACGTGCGCCGCCATCGTGCGATTCGCGGCCCGATGAGCGGCGCGACGGACGCTGCCGCGCGCTACCCGATTCGGGCGGTCGCGCGCCTGACCGGGCTGGCGATCGACACCCTGCGGGCCTGGGAGCGGCGCTACGAGGCGGTCACCCCGGCGCGCGATGACCGCGGCCGCCTGTATACCGAGGCGGAAATCGCGCGTCTGCGGCTCCTGCGCGCGGCGGTCGAAAACGGGCACGGCATCGGCCGCATCGCCGGCCTCGCGGACGAGGCGCTGGCGCAGCTGGCCGCGCCGCCCGTCGCCGCCCCACCCGCGCCGGCAGACCATCAGCCGCGTCGGCCGCTCGACAGGACCGTGCTCGACGACGCGCTGCGGCGGTTCGACGCCGCTGCCCTCGATCAGGAAATCGGCCGCCTCGCCGTCATGCTGCGCCCGCTCGCCCTCGTCCAGGACGTCCTGATGCCGCTCCTCGTGCGGGTCGGCGACGACTGGCAGGCAGGCCGCGGCGGCGTGGCGCACGAGCACCTGATGGTCGCGGCCGTCCGCAATGTGCTCGGCTCGATCCTGCGCCTGTACGCCCGGCCCGATGCGCCGACCCGGCTGCTGTTCGCGACGCTGTCGGGCGATCGCCACGAGATCGGAACGCTCGGCGCCGCGATGCTGGCCGCCAGCAGCGGCGCCGGGGTCGCGTATCTCGGACCCGACCTGCCGGCCGCCGACATCGTCGCCAGCGTCCGACCGGCGGTGGCCCGCGTCGTCGTCCTCGGCATCACCGCCGGCGCCACCGCCCGGACCGTCGATCGTGAGCTGAGGACGCTCGTCCGGAATCTCCCGGAAGGAGTGGAGCTGTGGGTGGGGGGAAGCGGCGCGGCATCCCGCGCGGCGCTCATCGAACGGCGCGGGCTGGTGCTGCAGGACTACGACGCCTACCAGCGCGAGCTCGCCCGTGTTTACGGGCTGAGGACGTGAAGCCGCGGTCGTGAGCCCAATCCAGACGATGGCGCTCGGGCTGGCGGTGGTTCTTGCCGTGCTGTCACTCGCCTGGCTGGCCAGCCTGAGGCTGCGCGACGCGAGCATCGCCGACGTCTGCTGGGGTCCGGGCTTCGTGCTGCTCGCCTGGCTGTATGTCGCAATCGCGCCGCAGCGCACGTTCCGCTCGTGGCTCATCGCCGCGCTGGTGTCGGTGTGGGGCGCGAGGCTCGCCGCGCACATCTTCCGGCGCAGCCGCGGGAAGGGGGAAGACTCGCGGTATGCCGCGATGCGCGACCGGCACGGGGTGCGCTTCTGGTGGCGCAGCCTGTTCATCGTCTTCTGGCTGCAGGGGGCGCTGATGTGGTTCGTCTCGCTTCCGCTCCTGGCCGGGATCTCGGCAGCCCGGCCCGCGGGCATGACGGGGCTCGACGCGATCGGCATCGTGGCTTTTGGCTTCGGGTTCGGTTTCGAAGTGATTGGCGACCGGCAGCTGAGGAGATTCCGATCGAGCCGTCAGAGCAGGGGCGAGGTGCTCGATACCGGGCTGTGGCGGTACACCCGCCATCCGAATTACTTCGGCGACGCCGTGCTGTGGTGGGGCCTCTACATCATGGCCACTGCCGTGCCAGGAGGGTGGCGGACAATTCTCAGTCCGTGCCTGATGACGTTCCTCCTCGTCCGCGTCTCCGGCGTGGCGCTGCTCGAAGAGGGGCTCAAGGCGTCGAAGCCCGGATACGCCGATTACATCGCCCGCACGCCGGCATTCTTCCCTTGGCGACCGCACCACCGCCGCTGAGCGCTCGGCGGCGACGCGCGTCTCAATACGGCTCCCGGGCGGCGATGGCACTGCGATTGCTGTAGTTCCAGGCAGCCGCGCTCGGCCGCCACTCTGGCAGGCCGACGACACACTCACCTCACCGACGGGGACGCTTTTCAGGTCCCCGCTCGCCACGTACGGGGCCTTTCCGGCTCGACGATGCTGGCGATGACGCATCCCTGACAGACACAGTGAGTAGTGGATTGCCCAATGGTCGCGGGAGAGGCTTTGCGGGCGAACGTCAAGGATCGCCGATCGAGCCCGGACCTAGCGGACGGCCCGGGCGAGGGTGGTCGCGGAAGCGGATGCCATCTCGTCGTAGTAGCCGACGAACCGCTTCGGTTCGGCCGCCGCGGCGTACGGTTTGAGGTTGTTCGCCCAGCGGAAGCCGATCGGCTGATAGAGCAGCTCGGCCTCCACCACGAACGGCCCGCGCGCGCCCGCCACGGACACGCTATAGCGGGTGCGGTCGGAGCCGCCCGCGAAATCCGCATCGTCCAGCGCGCCGCCGTGGACCGCGATGTCCGGATCGGCGGTCCGCTTGTCGAAGCCGCGGGGCAGCAGGCGATTGTCCTTGAGATAGGTCACGCCGGACAGCAGTCCGGTGGTCACGTGCCCGGCCGTATCGCCGATGATGCTTTCGTAGATCTGGACGTCCGCCGCGCTCCGCACTTCGGCATGATGCGGCTCGAACTTGAGCGGATCCGCGTCGTTGTCGTTGCCCTGGATGGAACCGTCGGCCTTGAGCGCGCCCGACTCGAAGACCGCCGCCCCAGCGGCGTCCCGGACCGTGACGTGGAGCCACGCGCGCCGCGAAGGATAGGCGGTCGGCAGCTTGTGCCCGCCCAGGTTCTCGACGGAGACGTCCGCGCGCAGCCGCTCCCCTTCGACCTGCACATCGTCGATCCGGATTCGCGCCGCTTCGGACGCGAGATAGCGAAGCGTGCCGTCGGCCGCCGCGGCGAGCTCGTGCGGCAGCGCCGCCACGTCGAGCGCGTCGCGGTAGCGGTTGAGCATCCTCTGCATGAAGAAGTTCGCGGCGACGAACGAGTGCCGGGCGACGCCGTCGCGCGGCACGCCGAAGACGCGCGTGATCGGCGCCGGCTCCAGCACGACCGGCATGTGGCACGACTGGCAGCTCTTCGTGTCGCGGTACTCGCTGTGCTGCCACTCCTGGAACGGGACCTGCTCCGGCAGCCGCCCGATGGCCGCCCCCCCGGGGCCGAGCGCCGTCGTGATCAGCGTATGACAGGACGCACAGAGCTCGGACTGGCGGATGTGATCGCCGCGCGTCGGACGATACCCCTCCGACGAGCTCAGCATGATCCGGCGGTGCCCGGCGTCGACGTCGAACGGCCCGTACTCGGGCCGGCCCATCGGGTCGGCCGACGGCTCGACGACAAACCCGCCGTTGAAGCTCGCCGGCGTGCCGAGCCGCTCCTTGCTGATCTGGTGGCACACCGCGCAGGTCACGCCGTCGGCGGCGGCGCGGCCCTCGGCCGCGTCGGACGAGAACGGCAGGTGGGCGAAGACCGCGCCCTGCTGCCCGCGGGTCTTCGCCATGTAGCGCGGGATCGGCATGTGGCAGGTCGCGCACTCGTCCTCGATCGCGGCCTTCGCCTGCGGATGGTCGGTGATTTCGCGACGAACGCTCGCCTGCCAGTAGGGATCGCGCGAGGAGTTGGCCATCACGCTGGCGCGCCACTCGAAGCCGATCGAGACGTCCGCCCCCGAGGCCGTCAGCAGGCCGTTATGGCAGGCGACGCATCGATCGGAGGTCTGGAACTCGACCGACGGCGCCTGCGGCGCCGCCGCGCGCGGCACGGCGACCAGGCCGCCGAGCGCGCCGCTGAGTATCACGACCGCCGCCGCGAACGACCATCGCGTCATTTCCATCCGTCCAGAAGCCCGCCATCGGCCCAGTCCCAGAGCAGATAGAACGCGACCTGCCTGGACCGTCCGGCGGTGTTAGCCACCGGCACCTGCAAGCCGATACTGGCGCGGATGTGCTGGCGGCGGTTGAGGGTGACTTGAAACTGCGGCATGACGTCGACGTTCGTCCTGGCCCCGGTCTCGAGGTCGCGGTCGGTGATGAGCTCCAGCATCGGAGACCACATCCTGCCCACGCCCTGCTCCTGGCGGAAGCTCGCGCCGAGCGCGGCGCGGCCGAAGACCGCTCTTGGGGTATCGCGTCTCGACGTCGGCTGCTCGGTCCCGGCCTGCGCCTGAAGGAACAGGTTCGACGGCAGGATCTGCCCGTAGGCGGCGAACGCCTCGAACACCGTCACGCCCGATCCCAGACCCTTCGCCTCGTTCCCGGTCGGCAGGATCACTTCTCCCTGGGCGCTCAGGATCGAATGCGCGCTCGCCAGCATCACCCGCTTGACGCCGATCCCGACGTCGCCGACACCGCGCGACAGCGTGCCGGCCGCATCATTCAGGCTGGCCAGCGGAATCGACAGCTCGAGCTGGTTGCGTGCGCCGAAGCGGTGCTCGTAGGCAATCTCGTGGGTGATGTCGGGCGCATGATGCGCGCCGATCACGGTCGTGACGACGGTCTCGTCTTCCGGGAACGCCTTCTCGGTGGTCAGCGGCCGCGGCAGGTTGAGCTCGCCGCGAGGCCACGACGCGTCGCGGCAGAACGAGCGCAGGTGCGCGATGACGGCGTCGATCTGGCTGTCGGTCAGCTGCTCGGCGAACGCCGGCATGATCCGCGAGAAGCCGCGCCCCCGTCCCCCGTCGCGAATGGTGGCCTTCCAGTCGACGTCGAGCTCCGGCGTCGTCCCCGCGCAATCGGTGAAATCGGGGAAGGTGGCCGGCTTCTCGAAGCCGACGGTCGTGTCGGGCGCGCCGGTGCCGTCAGGGCCATGGCAGCCGGCGCATCCGGCCTGGAAGATCGCCTCACCGCTCGTCAGGCCGCGGGCCCCCGACTGCCCACCCTGCGCCGGGGCCGGACGAGTAAGGAGCGCGAGAAGGATTACCAGCAGACAACGGAAACAGACGCGCATCAATCCCCAGTCGAATGGCAACCTCTCGATTCGCCGGAGGCGCCTGGCATCGCACTTGCTGCTATAGGTCCGCAGCTGCGCTCGGCCGCCAGCCTGGCAGGCCGACGACATACTCACCTCACCGACGGGGACGCTTTTCAGGTCCCCGCTCGCCACGTACGGGCTATTCCAAGCCTCGAACCGGCACGACGCCTCTGCCCCCAGCAACCCAGGTGGTATCGCGTTTCCACCTGTCAGGATACGACGCTACCATGAACCGCGTTGCAGCCTGGCCCGGGACCGGGCGGCCCGGAGCCGCGTTGTATACTTGATGGTCCCATGACCCGGATGGCTCTGTCGGTGCGCCGCGGCCTCTGGCTGGCCTTGTTCGGTGTGCTGCTCTCTGCGCCGCACCTCGAAGCACAGCAGCCCGGTCTGGCTGTGGACTTCGACGGCGACGGCCAGCACGACCGGGTGGTGATCAGCGCGGGACAGCCCTCGGTCCTGCACGTCTGGCTTTCGGCGACGGGGACCACCGAGGTCATCCGCAGCGTCGAGCCTCTTCTGAACATCGCGGCCGTCGATCTCGACGGCGATCGCCGCCCCGAACTGATCGCCAGCGGCAGCTCCCCGGCCCTGCGTATCTGGACCAGAGGCGTGAAGGGCTTCCGGGCGTATCGGCCCAAACCCGCGCCGGCCGCCGCACCCCGCGTCAGCTACCCGGCGCACCGGTTGTTCGATGACTGGCCGTCCGCGCCGGTGGCGGCAGCCGCCCCGGCCAGTCCGGCCGCCTCGGGGCCGGCGATCCGGACCCATGGCATCCCGGCGCCGCTCTCCGCCTGGCGCCATGCGAAACTTCCCGCCGCCGCGCCGACCTCGACATCGCATTTCGCGCACATCGGCCCTCGCCCCCCGCCCGCTCCCGCCGTTTAGCCGACACTTCTGCCCGCGTCGCGACGCGCCGGACATCCGGCGCGTCTGCCGGCCTGCTCATGGCCGGCGGCGCGGGCGCGACGAAACATTGGTGACGCCCCGGGCGGGGCGCGACGGACGGCATGCATGCGTATTGTGCTGGCGGACATCAAGGGCGGCGACGGCTTCATCAGCAAGGACACCGTGGCGGGCGGGTACGGCTCGCGGCTTCGTCCCTTTTCACGAGTGACGCGGGTCATCGCGCAGCTCAAACGCGGCTTTCACGATCTGCCGAGTGTGCACCTGGCGTATGCCGCGGCGCTGGCATCCGGTAGCGGGCACTCGGTGGCGGCCTCCGACGGCGAGCTGATCGATGGCGACGTCGCCATCGTCCTGTCCTCGCTCGTCGATCACCGCCGGGAAACGGGCTGGGCCAGAGCGATGCGGGCGCGAGGCGTGCGCGTCGGATTCATCGGGCTGGCGGCGCAGAAGCTGCCAGAGCTCTTCGCCGACGCCGCCGACTTCATCGTCGACGGCGAGCCCGAAGGGGCGTTGATTCGGCTGATGAAGGGAGACGTGCTGTCCGGCGTGGTCCCCAGCCCGCAAATCGACGACCTCGACGCGCTGCCCTTCCCGCAGTGGGAGCCGGTGGTCTCCGGCCGGCGGCGCGTGCGCGTGCCGTTCGCGGGGCGTCCGGTCGGCGGAGCGCTGCCGCTGCTCGCCTCGCGGAGCTGTCCGGAGTTCTGCACCTACTGCCCGCATCGGATCCAGTCCAAGTACCGGGCGCGGTCGGTGGCGAACATCCTCGACGAGCTCTCCTACCTGGAAGACACCCGCGGTCCGCTCCACATCGTCTTTCGGGATCCGCTCTTCTCCCAGGATCGGGAGCGCGCGGTCGAGCTGTCCGACGGCATCCTGGCGCGCGGCCTGCGGCATACGTTCGAATGCGAGACCCGCCTCGACCGGCTCGACACGGAGCTGCTGGCGATCCTGCATCGCGCCGGCCTGCGGGCCATGAGCTTCGGCGTCGAGGCAGTGTCGGCAGCCACGCTCAAGAAGGTGGGCCGCCGTCCGATTCCGGAGGCGCACCAGCGCGCCGTCCTGGCGAAGTGCCGCGACCTGGGGATCGTCACCGCGGCGTTCTACGTGCTCGGCTTCAACGAGGACACCGGGGACTCGGTCAGGGCGACGATTGACTATGCGGTCGAGCTTGGATCGACGGTGGCGCAATTCAAGATCCTGACGCCTTATCCCGGCACGCCGCTCTACTCCAAGATGAAAGAGGCAATCACGGAGGGGGACTGGGAGCGGTTCGACGGCTTCACGCCGACGTTCGACCACCCGAACCTGTCGCATGCCGAGCTGCGCATCCTGCTCGGCAGCGCCTATACGAGGTTCTACATGCGGCCGTCGTTCCTGACGAATTACCTGCGACTCACCTCCCCTGCGATCGGCCGGCTGGTCGCCGAGCTCGACGGGCGCGTCGACCGTCGGCACGCCAGGCACGAGGCCCTGCTCATGGAACGGCAGATGTCATGCTGACAGCGATCTCGCGCTACGGGGCGCGCGTCATCCCGGACACCATCCAGCTCATTGACGACCTCGAACGGCGCGGCCAGCTGCTCGAAGGCCCGCACGTCGCGGCATTCGAGGAGGCGTTCGCCGCGCACCTCGGCGGCGGCGTGCGCGCGGTCACCACGTCGTACGGACGCATGGCCTTCTACTACATCCTGAAGGCCCTCGACCTGCCGGCGGGGGGCGAGATCGTGATGCCGGCCCTCACCTTCTGGGTGATGCCGGAGATCGCGAGGCAGACCGGGCTGACGCCGGTCTTCGCCGACGTCGATCCCGCCACCTTCAACATGACCGCCGCCGCCGTCGAGCGCGTCCTGACGCCGAAGACGGTCGCGATCGTGCCGACCCATCTCTGGGGGCTGCCGTGCGACATGGACGGCATCCTGGAGCTCGCCCGCGATCGCGGTCTGAAGGTGATTGAGGACTGCGCCCACGCACTGGGGGCGTGCTATCGCGATCGACCGGTCGGGACGCTTGGCGACGCGGCGATCTTCAGCTTCCAGACGCTCAAGCCGCTCAACGCCTACGGCGGCGGCATGGCGGTGGTGCGGGATCCGGCCGTCGCGGCGCGGACCGCCGCTCTGGCGGCCGCGGCGCCGCTGCCCGGGTTGAAGCGGGTCAAGGGCCGGCTCTGGCATGGCCGCGTGCTGCGGCTCGCGACGCGTCCGGACATCTTCACCTGGACGCTCTTCCCGATCATGTACGTCGGGGCGCGGCTCCAGTGGAGCATCGACATGTACTTCTGGGAGAAGATCCGGCCGCTCGCGCCGCTGCCGGATGACTACGGCGAGCGCTTCAGCAACGTCCAGGCGGCGATTGCGCTCGCCGGGCTGTCCAGACTGGACGGCTGGACCGCCGAGCGCCAGCGGCGCGCGGCGCGCATGAGCGACACGCTCGGCCGCGTGCCCGGCGTCCGCGTGCCGATCGTTCCGGCCGATCGCACCCACGTCTTCTACCAGGTACCTGCGCTTACGTTCCCGGCCGCGACGTCGTCGTCGACGCGTGCCTGCGCCGCGGCATCGACCTCGAGACCCTGCACGTCGACATCTGCACGGCGCTGGCGCTGTTCGGCGCCAGCCACGCGGCAACGCCCGGCGCCAGCGAAGCGTCGCAGACCATCCAGATCCCGATTTACGAATCGCTTACCGACGCGCAGATCGATCGGGTCGCCGGCGTCGTCCGCGCCGCGGTCCTGTCGCTCCAGGCCCGCGGCGCCGTCGGCCGGGCCCAGGTCTGATGCTCGACGGCCTCCACGGACCGCTCGTCTACGCGGCGATCCTGCTCGCGGCGATCGTCGAAGGGGAGGTCGCCTACGTCGCCGCCGCCGCGCTCGTCGCCCACGGACGCCTCGATCCCACCGCCGTGATCCTCGCCGGCGCCGCCGGCGCCGCGATTGGCGACCAGCTGTACTTCTACGTCCTGCGCGGGCGGCTGGCGCGCTGGGTCGGCCGCTTCCCATCGCTCGAACGCCGCGCCGGGCCGCTCGTCGCCCGGGTCCGCCGCCACGAAACCGCGATGGTGCTGATGATTCGCTTCGCGCCGGGGCTGCGCGTTGCGATTGCCGCAGCCTGCGCCTATGCGGAGGTCCCGGCGCTGAAGTTCACGGTCCTCAACACCGTGACGGCGCTCATCTGGTCGGTGGCGCTGATGGCGTTGATCGCCTGGGCCGGCCCCGCCTACCTGTCCGCCTTCGGCCTCGACGGCTGGAAGGGGGCGCTGCTCGTCGGCGCGGTCATCATCGTCCTGTTCCGTGCGGTGGGATGGTTCGAGCGCCGCGCCATGGCGGCCGCCGCCTGACGCGGCCGCCGCTACCTTCGTTCAGCAGTCGGCCGCGCCGTGAAGACGCTCACGAGCGTGCCGACGATCACCACCACGATCACGCCAATCGGGTTCTGCCAGAGGAATGACAGGTGGCGCGTCGCCGGGTGGAAGGCGACCGCGCCCACCGCCGCCATGCCGGCGAGCAGACCGACGAAAGCGCCGGTGCCGTTCGCCCGCCGCACCGCCAGCGCCAGCACGAACACCCCCAGGAGGGAGCCGTAGAAGAACGACCCGAAGCGGTTCACCACTTCGATGAGCGACCCCAGCCCGGCGGCGAAGGTCGCGACGACGCAGGCGAAGAGCCCCCAGGCGCCGGTCGCGACTTTCGACGCGCGCAGGTAGTGGGCGTCGGTCTCGGCCGGCCGCAGGATCCGGCGGTAGATGTCGATCACGCTCGACGTCGCCAGCGAGTTCAGCTCGGCGGCGATGCTCGACATCGCGGCGGCGAAGATCGCGGCAATCATCAGGCCGACCAGTCCCATCGGCAGCCGCGTCGTGATGAAGGTCGGAAAGACGTAGTTGATGTCCGGCACCGGCGTGTCGCCCATCATGTTCTTGTAGTTGTCGTCGCCGGCGACCTCCTGGACGAGCCCGGCGGCGCGGCCGCGGACGGCCTTCAGTTCGGTGTTGGCCTGGAGGAACGTCTGCCGCGCCGACTCGCGGCCGGTATCATCACCCGCCGCCGCCAGGCTCTCGGTCGCGGCCGCGCCGGGTCTCGAAGGCCTTCGTGAACTCCGACTCGAGCGCGGCGTATTCGCCGGCCCGGGCGCTGTGCTGCAATCTTGTCGGCGTGGACCCGGTTGAAGAGCATCGGCGGCTGGTTGAAGAGGTAGAAGACGAACACCAGCACGCCGGTCAGCAGGACCAGCGCCTGCAGCGGAATCTTGAAGAAGGCGCTGATCAGAAGCGAGTGCCGTCCTTCGTTGACCGACTTCGCGGTCAGGTAGCGCTGCACCTGGCTCTGGTCGCAGCCGAAGTACGAGAGCATCAGGAACAGCCCGCCGAGCAGACCCGACCAGAAGGTGTAGGTCTGCGCGCATGTCGAACCGGAAGTCGATCGCATTCAGCCGGCCGGCCGCGCCGGCGACGTGCAGGCGCCCGCCGAGGCCGACCTGGTCCGGCAGCCCGAGCGACCAGCGCCGTGACCGCCGCGAGCAGGCCGCCGACGATCACGACCATCTGCTTGACGTCGGTCCAGGTCACCGCCTGGACGCCGCCGACCATCGTGTAGAGCACGCGGTCGGCAGCCCGATGGCGAGGATCGTCAGCGTCAGGTTCCAGCCGAGGATGATCGACAGGATCACCGCCGGGGCGGCGATGATCACGCCGCACGACAGCCCGCGCGACATCAGGAAGAGCACGCTCGCCAGCGTCCGCGTCTTCAGGTCGAAGCGCTTCTCGAGATATTCGTAGGCGGTGAACACCCGCGCCCGGTAGAAGAACGGCACCAGGGTGACCGACAGGATCACCATCGCGATCGGCAGGCCGAAATAGAACTGCACGAAGCGCATCCCGTCGGCGTAGCCTTGCCCGGTCGTGCCGACGAGAGTGATGGCGCTCAGCTGCGTCGCCATGACCGAGAGGCCGACCGCCCACCACGGCAGGCTGCGATTGGCGAGGAAATACCCTTCCACCTCGTCGGCGCGCTTGGTCCGCGCCAGACCGTCGTAGACGATCCAGCTGAGATAGACGAGGACGACGAGCCAGTCGAGTGTGCGCATCAGGGATGAGGCTGCGGTGCCGGACGCTCGCTCAGGAGAAGATGCGGCCGAACGCCCAGAGCGCCGTGATGGTCACGGCCTCGCAGACGATGACCCAGTAATACAACCGGATGGTACGGGCGTCGTTGGTGCGGTCTTCGTGATCGGGCGCGTCCATGAGTCTGGAGTATATAAGACGGTCAGGGGCCGATGCGGGTCAGCTCCAGCGTCTGGATCCGGACGGCGCGGGTCGGCGCCAGCAGCAGCTGCCCCCTGACGCGGCCGCGTTCGCACCGCCACGAGAACTCCCCCGACAGCGCCCCGCTGGCTGTGATTGGCGATGACGTGTCGCAGGCACCGACCTGCGTCTTGAGCGCCGCCAGATCCGCCGACCAGTGGGCCGCGTCCCTGTCCATCAGGATGTTGACGGCGAGCGCGTCGGCTACCGCCGTGATCGCGCCCGAGCCGAAGATGGTGCGCGCCGTCTCGTAGGCGGTCGAGAGCGCCGGCGTGATGCCGAGCGGCCGGCGACTGAGATAACCGGCCCGCAGCAGCGTCACCGCCGCGTCCCACACCGGCGCGCGCGGTCCGGCGTAGGTCCGGTTGGCAAACGCGAAGATGCCGACGCCGTAGTCGGGCAGGACGAGCACGTGCGAGCCATAGCCCGGATAACCGCCGCCGTGGCTGAGCGTCAGGCCGAGGTCGCAGTCCACCGCCGCCGTCATGCCCATGCCGTAGGTGCTGGCTTCGCGGCACGCATCGGCGCCGCCCGACCCCGGCCGCTGCCGGACCGACGGGAAGTTTGCCCCCTGCGAGAGCTCGCGGACGCTCGCCCGCTGCACCGGGCCGGTGTCAGCGCCATCGCGGGGCGGCCAGGCGGCGAGCAGGAACGCGACGTACTTCGCGTAGTCGTTCGCGCTCGTCTGCAGCCCGCCCATCGCGCCAAACGCACCATGCGCCATCGTCGGCTCGATTTTCCAGCCGCCGTCTTCCCAGCGATAGCCGAGGGCGCGCCGTTCCGCCGGTGCGTCGGCCACGTCGTAGCCGCTCGACGTCATTCCGAGCGGGTCGAGCAGCGTCTGGCGGACGAAATCCTTGTACGGCTGCCGCGACAGGTTGGCGACGATCCGACCGAGCAGCGCGTAGCCGAGGTTCGAATACTCCATCGCGATCCCCGGCGCGCGCGTCAGCGGCACACCGTCGCTCAACAGACGCGTGAAGTCCGCTTCCGGCAGCGGCGTCTGCCGATCGCCCCACGGATCGTCTGTGACGAAGCCGGCGGTGTGGGTGAGCAGATTGCGGACGCGGATCTTGGGCGAGTCCCCGGTCGGATATTTCCAGCCGCGCATCTCGGGGACGTAGGTCTCGGCCGGAGCGTCGAGCGACAGCTTGCCCTCGTCGCGGAGCTTCAGGATCGAGAGGGCCGTGAACGATTTCGTCATCGACGCGATCCGGAAGAGCGAGTCGGGCGTGACCGGGCGCTTCGATTCGAGGTCCTGGACGCCGGCTCCCTTGACGTGGACCAGCTGGCCGTCCATCACCACGCCCCAGACCATGCCGGGGATGTGCGCGTCGAGGCGGTAGTTCTCCATCGCCAAATCGATCGCGGCAAGCGTTGCCGTGTCCCGGGACAGCGATGCCGGCTGTGCGGGTGCCGCCGCCGTGCCCGCGATCGTGGCGGCGATGATGAAGGTCAGGATGAGACGTCCGAATCGGCCTGGCATGCGTGACTCCTGGTGACCGTGCCCGCCGGAAGTCTAACGCGGTTTCATGAGGATCGCGGGTGTTGGTGCGGGAGTTGCACCATCGGCATCATCGCGCCGTGGCGAGCCGGAATTCGGCGGCCAGTCGCCGTCAATGTTGCCGGCCGCGTCGAAAACTTCGCGGTGGCGCGAACTTTTCCGCTCGATTCGACCGCTCACGAACAAGGAGGTTCGCATGGTGAAACGTGGTTTCCTGGCGGCATCGACAGTCCTGGCCTTTGCACTCGTGGCGCCGGCCGGCCCGTTCAGTCCGGGCGCCGATACGCTGGCCCAGGCCCCGAAGGTGGAGGGCGCGGCCCCGGCCACGCAGCAGACCCCGGCGCCGATGCAGAACACGGCGCAGATGCACGAGCGAATGATGGCCGAGATGAAGGCCGCCGACGCCAAACTCGATGCGCTCGTCGCGGCCATGAACACCGCGACCGGCGACGCCAAGGTCGGCGCCGTGGCGGCGGTCGTCACCGAGCTGGTGGCGCAGCACAAGGCGATGCAGGGCCACATGGGCCAGATGATGGGCGGGCGCGGCATGATGATGCAGAAGTAGCCGGCATGGCCGGCGCCGGCCGGCTGCTGATCTTCGCGCGGAGGGACGGGCAGGGCATAATGCCGGCATGGGCACAGCCGCTGCCGTCCTCACCCTGGCCATCGTCACGCTGGCCGGGATGCCCGCGCGCGCGCAGCCGCCGGAGCTCGCGGCCCGCGTCGATGCCTACCTGGACGCGCTTGCGTCCGGATCGCCCGATGCGTTCGAAGCGATGGCGACGGAACACTACACGCCGGAGCTGCTCGCGCGGACCGCCCCGCAGCGCCGGTCGATGGTCGAGCGCATCCACACCGACTTCGGCGCCCTGACCGTTGCGGCTCGGAACGCGACCGGCCCGTCCCATGTCGACGTCGTGATGAAGAGCGGCATCAATCCGATGCCGATGGCGATCGGCTTCGACTTCGAGCCGGCCGCGCCGTTCCGGATCGCCGGCGTCGCGATTCGCGTCGGCGGTCCGCCCGGCGGCCGCGGCGGGCGCGGCGGTCCGCCGCCACTGGCCCCGCCGCCGATCAATGAGCGAATGGGTGCGGCCGAGATGACCGCTGCGCTCGACCCCTACCTCGCCGGACTGGCCGGCGCGGGCAACTTCTCCGGCGTCGTCCTGGTCGCGAAGGAGGGCCGGCCGATCTTCGAGAAAGCCTACGGCGTCGCCGACCGCGAGCGGAACACGCCGATGACGGCGGACCTGCGGTTCAACATCGCCTCGATCGGCAAGGCGTTCACCAAGACGGCGATCGGACAGCTGATCGCCGCCGGCAGGCTGAAGCCGTCCGACACGATCGGCGCGCTGCTGCCCGACTACCCGACGCCGGCGGCAAGGCCGGCGACGGTCGACCAGCTCCTCCATTTTCGCGTCGGCGTCGCGGACTTCTTCAGCGACGCCTTCGAGAAGGCTGCGAAGGAGCGCTTCCGGTCCAACCACGACTACTACCTGCTGGTCGCGCCGCAGCCGCTCACCTTCGCGCCTGGCGAGCGCACCGAGTACTGCAACGGCTGCTTCATCGTCCTCGGCGAGATCATCGAGAAGGTCACGGGCATGCCCTACGAGCGCTACGTCGAGGAGCACGTCCTTGCCACCGCCGGGATGAAGCGCACCGGCTTCCTCGGCTACGGCGACGCCGGAGTGGCGCCGGGTTACACGCGGATCTCGCCTGACGCACCGTGGACGTCGGCGCTGGCGCTCCACGGCCGGCACGGCAGCGCCGCCGGCGGCGCCTTCGCGACCGCCGCCGACCTGCTGGCATTCGACAATGCGCTGCGCACGCACGTACTGCTCGATGCGAAAACGACGGCGTGGTATTTCGGAAATCCGGCCGACGAAACGGCCGCACGCGCGGCGGACGAGGTCGGCATCGCGGGAGGGTCCCCCGGCGCCAATGCCTCCCTCGAGTCGAACGGCACCTGGGCGATCGTCGCGCTCGGCAACGTCGATCCGCCGAACGCGGTCCGCGTCGGCACCGCGCTCGCCGGCGCGCTCTACGGCCAGCGGTGACGGCCGCGGCCGGCGGTGCGGTGCCTGTCGATCCAGGCCGTCCATGGCACCAGCAGCCACAGGGAAAGCCCCGCGGCGCCGACCGCCATCGCTGAGGGCGGCGGAGGGCCAGCCAGGTTGGCGGCGTAAATCAGGAGAAGGAAACCAACGTAGGCCCATAACCCATAGACCCCGGCCTTGTCTTTCGCGCTGCTGAATGTCGCGTACAGCAGGACCGCCGCCGCCAACATCCCCACCTCGATCACCACGGTTGCCACGACATGATTCCAGAGTCCGAGCCCGAAGTAGACGCTGCTGCCAGGAGCCAGGGCCAGATCAGGCCGGTGGGTGAGAAAATCGAGAAACCAATGACTGAAGACGCAAAGCCCCACGATGAGCGCTGCGCTGCGGTCCCTTCTCCACAGGTAAAACGCCGTGCCGCCGGCAACACTCCAGGCCACGGCGGCCGCCAGGCTGTGCGTCCACGGATAGCTGACGAAGTCCAGCGGCGTAAACCGGGTGTTCCCCGGATCGATCCTCAGCACCTCGATGCCAGCCAGCACGAAGATGGGCCAGATCAGATCGAGCAGCATGGCCGCCGCGGTCAGGGTCCCGAGCGAGGTGCGCGGCGCGGCGCGTTTTGCGGCAAAGGCTACCGCGGCGTGTCCGATGAACATGGAAGACGATTCTAGCCTCAGGACCGGCACACCCGGACGTGCCGTCTCGACGATCCCGTAACGGGGGACGAAAGCATGCCTGACGACAAGGAGCACATCGGATGACGTGGCGCAAGGTCCTGCTCACTTGCCATCTGTATCTCGGTCTCACCGCCGGCCTCGTCCTGGTGGTGCTCGGTCTGACCGGCAGCGTCATCGCCTTCGAAGGCGACATCCCGCACTGGCTGCACCCGCGCCTCTTCTACGTCACCCCTTCGCCGCAGCCCGTTCGCGAGCAGGAACTGATCCGCATCGTCGAGCAGCAGTTCGCGCCGGCCCGCGCCGCCGGCGTCCAGATCCTCCGCCATGCCAACCTCGCGCACGTCGTGCGGCTGAACGACGGCGCCTCGGTGTTCGTGAACCAGTACGACGGGACGATCCTGGGGAGCATCCACGGCCGCTTTCAGAGCGATTATTTCATCGGCTGGATCCATCAGATTCATCTCCGGCTGACGCCGATCCCGGCAGCGGCGCCGCGCCTGGCGGCAGTCGGGAAGATGGTGGTGAACTGGGTCGGGGTCATGCTCTGCCTGCTCGTGACTACCGGTCTGTTGCTGTTCTGGCGGACGCGCCGGGCCACTGTGAAGTGGCGCGCGGCGTGGCCGCGGGTTGCTTTCGACCTCCACCACGTCGTCGGTATCTATGCGTCATTGTTCCTGCTGCTGCAGGCGGCTACCGGGGTGCTGATCGGGATGCCCTGGGGCGAGAACGTCATTTTCGCCGCTGCCGGCTCTGGCGGAGCGCCACGGCGGCCGGCCGTCCACTCCACCCCGCCGCTGCAGCGCGCCGCGCGGCTCTCCGTCGACGAGGCGCTGGCGATCGCGAGAGGCGCGCTGCCTGGAGCGGCTGTGACGGGGTATACGCTCCCGCACGAGCCGCGCGACGTCTTCGACATCGCGCTGCGCGTGCGCGGCGAGACGTCCGATGCGGTGCACAGCGGTGTGTCCGTCGATCAGTTCAGCGGCCAGGTGCTGCAGGTGCGCGATTTCAGGACGGATTCGAGGGGCTATTACTGGGCGCGGTTCAACCGCGCCCTGCACACGGGGGACGTGCTCGGCACCCCCTCACACATCATCGCGGCGCTGTCGAGCCTGCTCCTGGTCGTGATGGTGATTACCGGTGCTGCTATCTGGTGGCGAAAGCTCGCGGTCTGAGGTCCCGGCGGTGCCTGTCGGCCGGGACCCGATCGCCGATCCTGTTCAGCGCCGCGGCGTGGAGCCCCAGATAACCGCGCGGGTCGGACGTGAGAGCCGGACGGCGGCGCCATCTCCAGCGGGAACTCCACGGCCATCGTGAACGTCATGTCCTGACAGTCAGGATGTAAAGGCCGGGGGCGACAATGGGCGACGAACCGCAGAAGACCGACGTCGCCAGGAAGGACATCGGCGATACGGCCGTGGTCGGGGAGCAGGTTCGCGACTACGCGTGGGAGAACCTCGTCGGCCCGCTCCTCGCCGACATCCGGTTCGCTGTGCGCATGCTGCGCAAGAGTCCGGTCTTCACCGTGGTCGTCGTCTTCGTCATCTCGCTCGGGAGCGGCGCCGTCACCACCATCTTCAGCGCGATGAACGCGATTCTGCTGCGGCCCCTGCCGGGCATCTCCAAGCCTTCGACGCTGCTGACGTTCCGCCCCGCCCGCCGCGACGGCACGGTCTTCGAACAGGGCTCCTACGCTCTCTACGCCTACCTCCGCGATCACGCCCATTCGCTGGATGCGGTCGCCGCGTGGGGGCGCGTCACCCTGACGATCGCGACGGGGGCGCGGGGCACCGCCGTCTACGCGAACATGGTGAGCGGAAACTACTTCGACACGCTCGGCGTCCGCCCGGCCCTGGGCCGCTTTTTTGCTCCAGACGAGGATCGCACCCCAGGAACGCATCCGGTCATCGTCGTCTCCCACGACTTCTGGACCTCGAAGCTTGGCGCCGACAGTTCGGCGATCGGCCGAACCGTGATGGTCAACGGAAGTCCCTTCACGATCATCGGCGTGGCACCCCAAGCGTTCCGGGGCGTGTACACCGGGCTCAAGGCCGATGCCTGGGTCCCCCTGATGATGCAGCCGCTGCTCCGCCCGCGGTCCAACCTGACGGGCGCCTCGTGGCTCTGGCTGTTCGGCCGGCTGCGCGACGGCTCGACGATGAGCGCGGCACAGGACGAGCTGTCGGCGCTGGCGCTGTCGCGGGCCGCCGACGCGGGCGAGACAGTCACATCGGCAACCGCGCCGTCGGTGAGGGCCGCTGCGCTGACAGGCCTTCCGAACGGCGAAGGCCGCGGGCTACTCCGGTTCATGGGCCTGCTCATGGGGGCCGCGGGGCTCGTGCTGCTCATCGCCGGCGTCAACGTCGCCGCCATGCTGGCGGCGCGCTCCGTGGCGCGCGGCCGCGAGATGGCGGTGCGGGCGGCGCTCGGTGCAGGACGCACGCGTCTGGTCAGGCAGCTGCTCACCGAGGTCCTCGGGCTCTTTCTACTCGGCTCACTGGGCGGCTTCTTCATCGCGCTGATGGCGACGGCCGCTTTGGAACGGCTGCCGCTGCCGGAGAACGTGCCGGTCTCGCTGGAACTCTCGCCCGATGCCCGTGTCCTGGCATTCGCCATTGGCGTCTCACTGCTGGCCGGCCTGTCCTTCGGACTCGCGCCCGCCCTCCGCGCCGCACGCGGCGATCTCGCGTTGCGTCTGCGCGACGACTCCGCCGGCACCGGCCGACGGCGGAACTTGGTGAGCCGGACGATGATTGTCGGGCAGCTCGCGCTGTCCCTCGCGCTGCTCGTCGTCGCGGGTCTGTTCGTCCGCGCGTTGAACCACGGGCAACGCATCGATCCGGGGTTCGACATCGCCGGCGTGGTCACAACCACGATCGAACCCGAGTCGTGGGGATACGGTCCGGCGAAGATGCGCGAGTTCTATCGCACGCTCCGGGAGCGAGTGACGGCCGAGCCCGGCGTCGAGTCAGTGTCCTATGCCGGGCGCCTTCCGCTGACGATGGGCAGCTCGCCGGACGAGATTGCCGTGGACGGCACGGCGGTGCAGGTCCATACCGCCAGCGTCGACACCGACTACTTCGCGGTGCTGCGGCTGCCGCTCCTCCAGGGGCGCGCATTCCGTCGGTCGGACGACGACGGCGCCGCCCGAGTAGCGGTGGTCAACGAAACACTGGCCAGAAGGCTCTCGCATCACGAGTCGGTCGTCGGCCGTACGTTCCGGTTTCGCCGCGAGGACACCACAGTCGTCGGCATCGCACGAGACGCGAAATACGCGACGCTCGACGAGACGACGCCTCCCTTCGTGTATCTGCCGATGGCGCAGACGTGGCAGCCGAACCAGGTGCTCATCGCACGCACCGCCGCGGATCCCGGCCAGCTCGGGCCGGCTATCGAGCAGGCGCTGTTCGCGATTGACCCGCAGCTGCCGCGTCCACGGGTCACCACGCTTCGGCGCGCCACCGGCATCGTGCTGCTGCCGCAGCGCACGGCGGCAGTCGTCACCGGCGCGCTCGGGTGCGTCGGGCTGCTGCTCGCGGCGGTGGGTCTCTACGGAATCATGGCGTTCTCGGCCAGCCGCCGCATGCGCGAGATTGGCATCCGTCTGGCTCTCGGCGCGCCCCGCTCCTCCGTCGTCAACCTCATGATTCGCGACGGCCTTCGCCTGGCAGCCATCGGCGTCGGCGTCGGCCTTGCGCTCGCTGCCGCTGTGACGCGTCTCATCGCCGGGTGGCTGTTCAACATCAGCCCGCTCGACACCGCCACGTTCGCCGGCATGTCGGCACTCTTCATCATCGTCGCCTTCGTCGCGAGTTACCTGCCGGCGCGGCGTGCGGCCGCATCCGATCCGCTCACGGCACTGCGCGCAGAGTGAACATCAGCGTCCCCCGGACAGGCGCCCGCGAAAGTGCCGCTTCCATCCCTCTGAGAGCGCCGTTACCGCGATGGCGCGATGCAGGCGTTCGCGGTCGGTGACGCCATCCGTCTCCAGGTCGACGACCTCGGCGACCGTGATCTCATGTTCATCACGGCGGGTGAATTCGACGGGGTCTCCAGCGGTCAGTGTTCCCTCCTCGACGACCGAGAGGTAGAAGCCGGAGCGGCGGCTGCGCATGAAGCGCTTGACCATGTCGTCGCGATTGAGCCGGATGCCGAGCTTGAAGCAGGGCGTTCGCGGCTGCGTCACCACCAGTTCGACCGACCCGGCGCGGAGGCGATCGCCGATCCGGACCGTCCCCTCGAGCAGCCCTTCGGTGGTGAGATTCTCACCAAAGGCGCCCCAGGGCAGTTCGCTCACCTGCAGTTGCTGACGCCAGGTACCTCGTAGTGCTCGCTGGGATAGGCGTAGACCGCTTTCTCCAGCCCGCCGTGGACGGACAGGTCGGACTGGGCGTCACCGGCGAGATTGAGGGCGGTCACCTGCACCGGGCCCTCGACCGGCGTCTTCCAAATCGAGGTCCTGACGGTGCGGCCGCGCCACGCCACTTCCCGCGGCAACCCGACATTCACTGAAATCAGCCGCATCGATTGATGTCCGGTCGTCGTCATCGATTCTCCTGTGTGCCGCGCGGCCGGCGGGCGGCGTGCCCGCGCTCGACGTATCATGCCGCCTGAGGGGGATGACATGCTGCGAATCCTGAGCGCGATCGTAATGCTGGCCCTGTCGGGGGCCGGGGCCCTGGCGCAGGCGCCGCCCAAGCAGGCGGCGACCGAACCGAAGACCGTCTGGTTCTTCTACACCGTGAAATGGGGCTTCCAGGACGAGTTTCTCGACCTCTTCCAGCGCAATCACTACCCGATTCTGAAGGAGATGGAGAAGAGCGGCCTCTACCTGTCCGTCAAGACGTTCGTGCCGGAGAACCACGGGGATGGGCGCGCCGACTGGACCTTCGCCGTGGAGCTGGTCGAACCAGCGACCCGGCCGGCGGCGCCGACCGAAGCGGACATCGTCGCCAGGCTCTACCCGGATCGTGCCAAGCTGGCGAAAGAAGAACAACGGCGCTTCGAGATCCTCGTCGCGCACTGGGACGTCCCGCTCAATCGACTCGATCTGAGCACCCGGAAGCCGACGCCGTAGCCCGGCTGCGGAAAGGAGCGCCTTGCGATGTCGATACGTGTCGTCCGGTCATGTCTGGCGATTGCCGTCGTCCTCTCGCTTGCCGGGTGTGCCCGACAGCGGGAAGCGCCCGTGCGCCGGCCCAACATCCTGTTCATCCTCATCGACGACCTGCGCTGGAACGCGACCGGCTACGCGGGGAGCCCGGTCGTCAAGACCCCGAACGTCGATCGCATCGCCAGCGAAGGGGTCAACTTCCGCAACGCCTTCTGCACGACCTCGCTGTGCTCGCCGAGCCGGGCCTCGATCCTGAGCGGCCTGTACGCCCACCGCCACGGCGTCACCAACAACTTCACCGAGTACCCGGCCTCGCTGCCCAGCTTTCCGGCGATGCTGCAGAAGGCCGGCTACCAGACTGCCTACGTCGGCAAGTACCACATGGGCGAGAACAACGACGCGCCGCGGCCCGGGTTCGACTATTTCGTCACCCACAAGGGGCAGGGCAAGTACTTCGACACCGAGTTCAACCTCAACGGCGAGCGGCGCGAAGTCGTCAAGGGCTACTACACGACCGTCGTGACCGACCTGGCGCTCGACTGGCTCAAGCGCGATCACGCCGGCAAGCCGTGGCTGATGATGATCGGCCACAAGGCGCCGCACAGCTTCTACACGCCCGAGCCGAAGTACGCGCATGCCTTCGACGCCGTCCCGGTCCGCTACCCGGCGTCGGCGTTCTCGCTCGACGACAAGCCTGAATGGATTCGCCAGCGCCTGACGACGTGGCATGGGATCTATGGACCGCTGTTCGACTTGCGCAAGACTTTCCCGGACGCGCGCCCCGAGGCGGTCGACGACTTCGCGAACATGGTGCATGCCTACTGGGGCACGATCCTGAGCGTTGACGACAGCGTCGCGAGACTGACCGACTGGCTGCGCCAGACCGGTCAGCTCGACAACACCATCATCGTCTTTATCGGCGACAACGGCCTGCTCGAGGGGGAGCACGGCATGGTCGACAAGCGCACCATGCACGAGCCGAGTATCCGGATTCCGCTGGCGGTGCGCTATCCCGGCCTGACGACGACGGCGAAGACGATCGATGCGCAGGTCCTCACCGAGGACCTCGCGCCGAGCCTGCTCGAGCTCGCCGGCGCGCCGGCGCTGCCGGACATCGACGGCCGCTCGTGGGTCAGCCTGGTGAAATCAGGCGACCCGTCGTGGCGTAAGAGCTGGTTCTATTACTACAACTACGAGAAGCAATTCCCCTATACGCCGAACGTCCGCGGCGTGCGCACCGAGGACTGGAAGTACGTGCACTATCCGCACGGCGACGGCTCCGCCGACCGACACATGGCCGAGCTCTACGACTTGCGTCACGATCCCGACGAACTGAAAAATCTCATCGCCGACCCGGCGTCGCAGTCCAAGCTCGCGGAGCTGCAGGCCGAGCTCGCCCGGGTGATGGCGAAAACCGGCCTGACGCCGCAGACCGACAGGATGCCGCTCGACGAGGGCATCAAGTCCGAGCTCCCGGCGCAGAACATCCGCTGACGGGCCGGGCGCGTGGGTCAGTCGGCCCCGAGCGCCCCCGTCGGGTTCACCCGGGACGCGTGCCGCGCCGGCAGCACGGCGAGCATGGACCAGGTCCGAATGGCCGTCGCGGGCGACGACAGACGCACCTGGTCGGTCAGAAGCCGACCACGAGCGTAATCAGGCCATTCCGTCCCGGTGCGTAGACCCAGCGCGGACCGGCGCTCGAGTACATGGACGCGTCGAGCAGGTTGCGAACCGTGCCTCGCACGGCGAGGCGCCTGAACGGGCGCCAGACGGCGCCCGCGTCGATCATCGCGAACCCGGGCGTCGGCACCTCGGTCGGGCCGGCCGCGTCGTGCCGCGAGACCGCCGCCACTCGCAGATAGGACGTCACAGTCCGGCCCGCCGAATGCCGGACGATGACCGCTATCGACCGGGCGGGGATGTCGTCGAGCGGCCGCCCATTGTCGGCATCCCGCCCGGTCGCGACCTGCGCCGCCAGGGCCATCGCCACCCCGTGGGGCAGCCCGGCCTCCGCTTCGAACTCAGCGCCGCGGATGCGCGCCGCGCCGCGATTGCGAAAAAAGAAATTGCTGCCGTCGGTCGTGTAGCGCTCGACGAGATTGGCAATGCGGTAGTCGTAGCTGGCGACGGACAACCGGAAGGGACCGGGCTGCCAGCGGGCGGTGAGATCGATCTGCCGGCTCGTCTCGGGTTCGAGGTCGGGATTGCCTTCGATGAAGCCACGGCCCACCGGGCCGCGGTAGAACCGATCCGACAGCGCGGGATCGCGAAACCCCCGCGCAGCCTGGGCCGTGAAGGTGACCTGCCCCGGCGCCGCGACCGTCGCGCCGAGGAGCCCGGCGACGGCCCCGTTCCCGACGTGACGGTCTCCGAAGTAGCCGCCCGTGTTGATGCTTCGCACGGTATCGGCGCGCAGCCCGGCCGCGATCCGCACCCGGCGGGTGACCTGGCTTTCGGTCTGGGCGAAGACGCCGCCGGCCGCCCGATTGGCGGAGTCGATCGAATGGTTCGTCTGGGTGGCGACGACGGCGCCGGCGAGGTTGTAGGCCAGCGCGGTGTCGAGCGCCTCGAGCCCGTAGCGCGCCTGGAAGTCCGCGCCCACCTGCAGCTTCACGACGGAGAATCCGTGCTCACCCGTCACCCGCAGCTGCGCTTCGCGCGACGAGACGTCGGCCCGGCTGACACTGCGCGGCTGCTTGGCGGTCGCCAGCCGCTCCTGTTCGGTGCGGTCGGCGGCAAGCGCGAAGAGCGCGGCGACGCGGACATTGCTGAACCAGCCGGCCGTCCGCGCTTCGTACGACGCCGCGAGCCGGTGCGAGTTTTCATAGGGCGTAGTCGTACGCAGCGTCGCGACGTCACTCCGCGGCCGGCCGATGCCGCGGCCCAGGTCGGACTGCCACCCGGCCGACCAGCGGCGCCTGCCGGTATCGTGCTCCCAGAGCGCCCTGATGCCGCCGTCGCTCCAGCCGGAATTCGGGACGGTGCCGCCGGGTGACCGATAGTCGTCGAACTCCCGTCCGCGCAGCGCGACCAGGATCCCGCCCGCCGACACTTCGACATCGCCGCGGCGCTCCGGGACGCCGGTGCCAAGGGTGGCCGAGACCCGGGCCTGCAGCCGAGGCTCCTGGCTGGGGCGCCGCGTGCGGACGGCAATCACCCCGCCGAACGCGTCAGACCCGTAAGCCACCGAGCCTGGTCCGCGGGCAATCTCCACGCGTTCGATGTCGGCGGGGTCCAGGAACGCGGCGTTTGGTCCCGCCCGCCGCTCCGTGGACACGCGGCTGCCGTCGAGCAGGATCAGCGATCGGCCGCGCGCCAGGCCGCGGATGGCCGGCACCGCGCCCTGGCCTTCAGAGATGAAGCTGACGCCGGGCACGTTCTCGAGCGCCTGACTCAGCGTGGCAGGTCCGCGCAGATCCAGGTCCGCGCTGGGCAGGACGGTCGTCGATTCGCCGGGCGCGAGGTCGATCCCGGGCGCCACGCCCGCGATCGACACCGATTCGGTGTGCGCGGACTCCGCCATGAGGAACACGTCCTTCGCCCCGTCCCACTCCAGCAGGCGGATCGGACGCGCGACGCGGCCGTCCGGCAGGATCACGATGACCGTGACGGGCAGCGGTGGCGGCGGCGTCCAGCGGAAGCGTCCCGAGCGGTCCGTGCGCGCGGTCCCGCGATAGCCGATGAGCGCCACCTCGGCGCCGGCAATCGGGGCCAGGGTCCCCGCATCGATCACGACCCCGGTCCGGACGGCCGGGCGAAGCGGCACCAGGAGACCGATCAGCAGCAGCGTCGCACAGAATGGCACCGCGCAACTGTACTTCTCGATGTCCAGCATTCCGCCGTCACCCCTCGGGTACGGGTCGACCTCACGCAGGGTGGCGAATCGAGTGCCTCAACCTCTACCCCTCCAGCTTCGGTACCTCGAGCTCGAATCCGGGAAAGACCTGGCCGGTCTGCGGATTCGGATCGACGAACGACAGCCCCTGACGATAGGCAATTGCGGTCGACGGACGCGGGTAGATTGCGCTCACCTCAGCATCCGTCATGGCGTGGCTGGCGACTCGGTCCCGCGGAATCGCATTGCCGGCCGCCGCCGCGGCGACGCACTCGACCTCGTCCATCATCCCCATGTCCTCGTGCATCAGGATGTGGCAGTGATGAATCCAGCGCCCCGTGTAGTCTGCAAACCGCGTCCGGAACACGACCCGGCCGCCGTTGCGCGGGATCGAGACCGTGTCCATCCAGCGCGGCTCGGCGAGCAGGTTGTGCAGCCGGCCCTGCTCGTCCGGCACTTCGATCCGCATCACCCACATCGGGTTGACGTGGATGTGGAACGGGTGATCGGCGGCATGCGTGACGATCCGGAACTCGTGATCCTTCCAGAACCGCGCCCGCCCCTCGGCCCGTGCGACCGGATAGGAGCGGAATTGCCCCGGCAGCGCGCCCGGCTGCGGGAATCGCTCCAGGTCGGTGTGGCCCCAGAGTGTCAGCGACGGGTTGTAGAGCACCCATTCCTCGGCGGTATCGACGACGACCCGCGCCCGGTCCGGATGATCCGGTGAGAACTTTCGCGGCGCTGGCGGGTCGGGGTCGGCCGCCAAATCCATCCGGGTGTTGATCGCCATCGTCCGGGCGTTCGGCGCGAGCAGAATACGACGGCCGTCCTGCTCCGCCCAGGTGAGGTTGCGCAGCTCTGGATGCGCCGTGGCGTAGGCCTCGGGAACCTCGATCACTGGAAAGCCGGCCGAACCGTAGCCGGAGTAGCTGATCACCCGCGTCCGGTGGCTGCCCGCCGGGACGCGCCGCGCGCGCGCCTCGCTCGCCGACACCTTGGTTTCATCGTCCGCAATCGGCTGGAGAAACGGCGGTACCGCCGGCAGCTGGCCGCGCAGCGACAAAACGTCGAATTCTCCTCCCTCCACTGGCGTGCCGCGGACATGGACGTGGGCGACGACGACGTCCTGGGGGCCCGGATTGGCCGACCCGAAGGCGCGGCCGGTGGTGACGCCGCGCTGCAGGCGGCCCTGGAAGTTGTCGGTATGAAGGATTTCTTCCTGCGCCAGCACGGTGAAGATCCGGCCGGCCGCGTCGCGCGGCGCCTTGAAGAACACATCGGTGCGGTTGGCGGTCGCGAGCCAGACTTCGTTCGGCCGGACGAAGGCATCGCGAATCGAGTCGCCATCGCGGAAGCAAGCGTCGACATTGCGGAGCATCGCCTCCATCTCCGGCTCGCCTGGACTCGCGGGGCGGGCTAACGGATGCACGGTGCCGGCGTTCTGCGCCGAGAGGTCCTTGATGGTGTGCCGGGCCTGGCCGTTCTCGGTCGTGACGAGCGTCAGGCCGTCGAAGGACAGTTGATAGAGCGGCAGCTTTGCCGCCTCGATGTCGGCGCGGTTGACGGCGACCAGCCGGCGCGCCGGCGGCGTGCCGGGCGTGGTCTCGACGCGATACAGCCGATCGGTCTTGTAGACGAACTGGCCGTCGAGCACCATGAAGCGCTTGAAGCCGCGGCCGTCGACGCTGGCATTGAGCACTCGCCAGCGTTCCACCGCACCGGGCCGCATGAACATCACCGTCGGCGGCGGAATCCCCGCGGCCGGCACCGGCACCGGCGACGATCGCTGGCGACGGCTGCCCGGCGCATTGAAGTCGACCGACGGAACGATGACGCGCTGGATGAACACCAGCCGCTCGCGGTAGCCGTATCGCCCGGTCGGCGTCTCCGGGTCCGGATCGGCGCTCCCCGTCATCGCCTTGTTGATCGCATCGTCGACGTCGCCTTCGATGACCAGGAAGCCAGCCATGCCGGCCGAAACCTGGTCGTGCGTCGAACCGTGCGCGTGCGGGTGATACCAGTGCGTGCCCGGGGGTGCCGCCTGAGCCGGCAATCCCCTCTGACGCATCGACGCGGCCTGGACGTGGCCGAGCAGGAACTCGTAGTCCAGATGCCCGACGTATTCGTGCGGCCCGAGGGCGCACGCCGCCCCGGTCTTCTGGCGCATCGTCCAGTCGCCGCGGCTGAGGAGGCGCACGCTGACGTTGTCGGACTCGGTGCCACGCGCCGCGTTGCGGCCGGGGGCGACGTGCAAGCCGTGGGTGTGGATGTTGGTGACACGCGACCCATGCTCGGAATTCGAGACGCCGGTCATGCAATGGCCGTCCATCATCGTCACCGAGAGGAACCGGCCGAGCTCTTCGAGATGGTCGGTTATCAGAAAGGCCGGATCCGAAGTCGCGGGGCAGGCCTTGCCCGCCGCCTTGGCGACTTCGCATTCGAACGCCAGCGCCAAGGCGGGGGGGAGCGAGAGCGGGTCAGGACAGGACCCGATCCACATCTGACTGAAGTCCTGGCCGAGAAGATTCCGCAGCCGTACCTTCAGCACACCGTCGCCGCGGACCCTGATGGTCGGCGCCGGACTGATACCGCCGAAGCTGAACTGCCCTGGAAACACCTGGCCCGGAGACGGCGCCCGTTCCGGCTCGTTGCGTTCGACGACGTTGAGATCGAGCGCCTGCCCGGGCCAGTCGGCAGCGCGCCACGTCCAGGGTTCGGTCCAGGTTTCGACCGTCATGGCGGCCGGGTCGATGACGCCGGCAGCGTCGGGCGCGGCGGCCGGCGGACGCGCGGCGACTGGGGGATCCTGGGGCGCGGCTGCTCCGCCTGGCGAGCTGCCGGCGACTGTCGCGGCGATCCCGGCGGCGCCCAACTGCAGCAGCCGGCGTCGTTCCGGGTCCGCGAGGCCCGCCGCCGGAGCCGATGAAACCTTCGTATCGTCGTGGACCAGCGCGGGGGGCTTCATGCGTGCCGCATGATAGCCGCTTTGGGGAAACGCCGTGCGTCTGTGCGCCTGATTGACAGTCCGTCCCGCAACGACGCGAAAGGCCGCTGCAGCTTCCGGCAGCGGGCCGGCGGCCCGGTCAGTCGGCCCTGAGCGCCACCGTCGGATCTACCCGCGAGGCTCGCCGCGCCGGCAGGTAGCCGGCGGCGAGGGCGACGACCGCCAGCGCCGCGGCCATGCCGAGGAAGGTCGCCGGGTCGCGCGGCGTGACATCGAACAGCAGACTGGCGACGGCGCGGACCATCAGCCACGCCACGAGGCCGCCGATGGCGATCCCGGACCCGGCCAGCCGCAGTGTCTGGCCGATGACGCGCCGCTGGACGTGGCCCGCCGACGCCCCGAGCGCCATGCGGATGCCGATCTCCCGCGTTCGCTGCTGCACCGAGTACGAGATCAGCCCGTAGATCCCGAGCGACGCCAGAATCAGCGCGAACAGCGCGAACCCGCCAAGCAGCAGGACCAGGAAGCGGCGCGGCGAGGTGGAGTTGTCGACCAGCTGTTGCAGCGTCCGGAAATCCGCGTCGGGGAGGGCGCTCGCGAAGGGCTGGAGCGCCGCCCGCATCGCGCCGGCGAGCGGCGCCAGCGGCAGCGTCGAGCGCACGACGAGATCGTAGGAGGTCCGGTCGGCGCACTGCCGCATCGGGAGGTACATCTCGCTTCCCGACGCCTGCTCGAGTGCGAGGTGCCGCACGTCGCCGACGACGCCGACGACGCGGCGTTCGGTCGCGCACCCGCCAAGCACGTATTTGCCGATCGGATCCTCCCCCGGCCACAGGCTCCGGGCCATCGTCTCGTTGACCAGCATGACCGGCGCCGCGTCCGGCGTATCGCTGGGCGCGAGGTCGCGGCCGGCACGCAGCGGAATGCCCATCGCGGCGACATAGCCGTCGGTGACAATGCGGACGAAGGCGGTGGGCCCACGACCGCGCTCGTAGGTAATGCCCCTGGCGCGCGCCCCCCAGGTCCGATTGCGCCCGAGCGGCAGTGCGTCGGTGATGCCGGCGGCGGTCACGCCCGGAATCGCCCGGACCCTGCGCAGTACCTCGTCGAGGTAGACGTCGCGCTGCGCGACGGTGGTGTAGCGGCTGTCGGGGTCGACCCGTATGGTCGCGGCCCGTTCGGCGACGAAGCCCATGTCGACGTCGAGCACCCGCACCAGGCTGCGCAGGAGCAGGCCCGCGCCGACCAGCAGGACACAGGCAAACGCCACTTCCGAAACGACCAGGGCGCTGCGCGCCCAGGCGCGGCGGCCCCCCTCGGTCGAGCCGCGCGCGGCGTCTTTCAGCGCCAGCGTCAGCGCCGTGCCGCCCCCCTGCAGTGCCGGCGCCAGCCCGAAGACGATGCCGGTGGCGAGCGCCACGGCGACGGCGAAGGCCAGCGCCATACCGTCGGTGCGCACCTCGTGCAGCAGGGGGATGCGGAACGCCTCGAGGCTGGAAAGCGCCCGGGTTCCGGCGACCGCGAGCAACAGACCGAGCAAAGCGCCGCTGCAGGACAGGACCAGCCCCTCGGTCAGCGACTGGGCGAGCAGCCGCCGGCGGCCGGCGCCAAGGGCGGTGCGGATCGCCAGTTCCTTCTGCCGCGACGCGGTCCGGGCCAGCAGCAGGCTGGCCAGATTGGCGCAGACGATCAGCATCACCAGGGCGACCGCGCCGGCCAGGACCCACACCGCGGTGCGAATCGGCCCGCGGACCCTGGCTGCGAGCGGCTGCACCACCCCCTCGAAGCTGTTGCGCTCGGGGTGTTCAATCGTGATTTGCGGTGCCAGCGTGCGGATCTCCGCCTGCGCGGTCGCGGCGCTCGCGCCTGGCGCGAGCCGGCCGATCATCGCCATGGTGTTGCCCCAGCGGTTGGTCTCCTGGCTGAGGGGGAAGGGGAAGAAGAGATCGAAATGGCTCCCTGGCGCGAAGATGCCGGCGAAGTCGAACGAGCCCGGGAGCACTCCGACCACGGTGTAGGGGGCGCCGTTCAGCGTGATCGCGCGGCCGATGATCCCGGGATCGGCGTTGAACCGGCGCTGCCACAGGCCGTGTGCGAGCATCACCGCCTTCGGGCCGTTCCACGCGCTCTCGTCGTCGCTGAAGCTCCGGCCGAGCTCCGGTCGGACGCCGAGGACCTCGAAAAAGTTCCGCGAGACCGGCACACCGCTCAGCCGCTCGGGTTCCCCGGCGCCGCCGAGGAGGTTGTCGCCGACACCGTAGAACGCGAAGTAGCCGGCAATCGCCGACAGCGTCTGCGTCCGCTCGCGCAGATCCAGCATGTGCCCGACCTGTGTCGTCTGCCCCGACAGGCCGGCGGTGTCGTGGTTGGCGATCCACACGAGCTGGTCCGGCGCCGCGAACGGCAGCGGCCGGAGGATCAGCGTGTTGACGACGCTGAACACCGTGACGCTGGCGCCGATGCCGAGCGCGGCGATGACGATGGCGAAGGTGCTGAACCCGGCGTCGCGGCGGAGCGCGCGGAAGGTGTGCCGGAGGTCCTGGCGCAGTCGGTCGAGAGCCATGGTCTCTTTGACGGCAGAAGGGGCGCTCGGGTTGCTGCGGTCTGCCTGGCGCGGTGTCTGTCAACACCCGCCCGCTGGCGACATCCCGACCTACTTCACGTCGCCGCAGTCCGCGCCGAGCCACTTACCGGTCATGTCGATCGTGACGCTCATTTCGCGGCCCTGCGACGCGCTGGTGGACGTCACGGTGGCCGTAAAGGCGGTCTGCGACTGGGCTTCGGTTCGGGAAACGGCCTTGGAGGGACGCGCGCCGGTGCAGGTCATCGTGTTCTCGAGCAGCGTCGCCGTGTTGGTCTGGATCGTGTGCTGACAGCTCGTCCCCGGTCGTTCGACGGCAGGGCTCTCGGTGACGAACCGCTCTTTGGTCATGCACGACTTGGTGACGGTCGGTTTCGCCGCCAGCGCGCTCATCATCGCGGCGATTTGTGCCTGCTGCTGGGGCGGCATCTTGCTGGTATCGACGCTCGGCATCCCGCTCATCTTCGTCGTCGACGTGACTTCCCAGAGACCCATCCGCACGTTGAGCAATGGTCTGGGCGGCGTCTGGGCGACGCCGATGACGGTGAGCGAGAACGCGACGAGCGCTGATCCGAGCGGACGGACGAACCTGGTCATATTGCCCCCTGCAAACACCGGTTTCCGGCATTGTAGGCCTTCGCGACTGTCACGCGAGCGCCCGGCGCGCGTATTTCTCCAGCGATCGACATCCCCTTCAGCGGGATCTGACGGGGATGCCGTTCATGGCCGCGGCGGGCCGAACGCCACGCCAACGGGGAAGCACTCCTCCAGCTTCCTCCAGGGAGTGGCGGGCCGGTTGCGGGCTCGGTTCGTCGCCCCGGGTCGTTCACAGTGCTAGAATGCCCGCAATCTGGGCAGTAGAGCGCTGCGCTCGGTCTGTCCGCGACGACCTGCCTCGCACCCTATCCGTGAAGTTGTCCTCGCCTTGGAGTGCCAGGCGCTTTTTTCAGGATGAATCGTGATGTCGTTGCTCACACGCACGATGGTGTTGATCGCGGGCTTGGTGCCGGCGGCGGCGCTGGCGCAAGGCATCGATGTGTGGACAGTTGGCGTCAACAACACGCGGCAAGGGTGGAACCGTTTCGAAACGGTGCTGACACCGGCAACCGTTCCCGGGCTGAGGAAGACCCGCGAGTTCGTGGTTGACGAGAAGATCGATGTGTCGCCGATCGTCGTGGCCGACAGGCTCTATGTGTTCACCATGACGAACACCGCCTACATTTTCGACGTCAACAGCGGAGCCGAACTCAAGAAACGTCAGCTTGCCCCGCCGTTCGACCCGGCCGACATCGCCAACCCGCCGGAGAGGGGGATGGACCTTCACAATATCTACCGCAACTGGGGCATCACCGCGACACCGGTGGTCGACGTCGCGACCGGGACGCTCTACGTCACCACGTTCGGCAAGCCCAACG
Organism: uncultured Acidobacteriota bacterium; assembly: GCA_963750475.1. Lineage (GTDB taxonomy): Bacteria > Acidobacteriota > Vicinamibacteria > Vicinamibacterales > 2-12-FULL-66-21 > JALZOC01. Next base: position 625,320 of record CAVVQQ010000002.1, on the reverse strand, counting down.
TCAACAGCCAGAACATCGAGCGCAACAACATGCTCTGGATCCTCGACGCCAACACGCTGGCGGACAGGCAGCCGCCGGTGCTCATCGCGGGTAGTGCCGACAACGGTGGCGGCGGGATCGCGAACGGTTTCACCGTTCCTTACCAGAAGATGCGCGCGGGGCTGGGCCTGCTGACGGATGCCGGCGGGAACAAGGCCGTCATCATCTCCTTCTCCATGAATGGCGAGCATCCCGAAGGCCCCGGCCACGGATTCGTCGTCGCCTACGACGTCCGCGGGCTCAATCGCGAGGGCGGCTTCACGCCGACGCCTGCGATATGGAACGTGACGCCGGGAGGAGGGGCGGGGGGCATCTGGATGTCAGGTTCCGGGCCCGCGATCGAGGGCGCCGATATCTATCTCGCGACCGGCAACGGCATGGATCCGGGGAGGATGCCGGGCAACTTCGGCGAGAGCTTCGTGAAGCTGCGATACACGGCAGCGATGGCTGGCGTGAACAACGGCAAGCCGACGATCGAGGTGGCCGATTTCTGGGGGGCGTTCAGCGACTTCGGGCGCGCCGACGTCGATCAGGACCTTGGCGCGGCCGGTGTCTTCATCGTCCCCGAGCACGGGAATCTCATTGGCGGAGGGAAGGACGGCATCCTCTACAACCTGAACAAGGACGACCTCGGGAAGCAGACCTGGGATCCGCAGTTCAACCTCCCGTTCGTAGCCAGCTACCAGCCCAATCCCCCAAACGGCGCAGCTGGTCTTCCGACGACGACTGCGGCGAATCCGAACTGGCCGATCGTGAACCTCGATCGCAACGTGGCGCCGCAGACCCCGACGCAGAAGACTCACCACATCCACGGCACACCCGTGTACATGGGGCCAGCCGCCGGTGGGATCGTCTATTTGTGGGGCGAGAACGAACGGCTCAAGGTGTACAACCTCAATTTCGGCACGAGGCGCATCACCGGCTTCCGGGGTCAGGGAACCCAGTTCTCGTCGGGCAACATGGCGTCGCCTGGCGGCATGCCTGGTGGACGGCTGGTCGTCTCGTCGAACGGGACGACACCGAACACCGGTGTCGTCTGGGGTGTCTACCCCACGCAGGGGAACGCAAATGCGGAGATCGTGCCCGGAGCGCTGGTCGCCTACGATGCGACGAAGGTGACCAACGGCAAGATGAAGCAGCTGTTTCACAGCGACGCCAATCAGGCGAACACCCTCGGCAATTTCGCCAAGTACGCCACACCGGTCGTGGCCAACGGGAAGGTCTACGTCGCGACGTTCAGCAACAAAGTCGTTCAGTACGGCCTGTGAGGACGCGTCCGTGAAGAAACCTGCCATCGCTGCAGCCCTCGTATTGGCCCTCGGTGGTGGCGCCTGGGCGCAGAACGCGGCCGCGCCGGCCGGGACCACGCCGGCGCAGGCGCCCTCGGGCCCCGAGCCGGCAGTACCCGCCGGCTTGAGCGACCTGGAGAAGACGACGTTCGCGTGCCCGAGGGCGGCCCTGAACGCGGCCGCGCGCGAAGTAGTGAAGTATCCGTCGCAGGGCATCTACCAGTTCTCGTACTTCACCATCGTCAGCGACTCGCATCACGCCGCGTACGAAGTGCACTTCAAGAGCAACTACGCCGCTGAACCTGTCCTGAAGTTCTGCGTCGCGGTGTACTGCCAGCAGGGGTTCGACCCGGCGACCACGACGACGAGCGTGACGCTGATGGGCGCGAACCCTGCCGCCCACGCCGCCAGCGCCGGACATGCGGCTAATGCCTGCACCCCGCCGCGCACGCCGGCAAGGCGGCGGACGACGCGCTGACGCGCACCGATCGCCCGAAGACCCTGTCTCCCTTCATCCAGTGCGCGCGACGATCCGCCGCAAGTGTCGGTCACGCCGACCAGCGTTTTTGAGGAGGGGAGGGTCTTTAGAGAAAGCTGACTGAGCGGTCCAACCTTCGCGCGATCAATTGATGCGCGCCAAGACGTCTTCTGTGGCAGTCATCGATAACTCCGGTCCATCTTAGCCGCCGCCGCGCCATTGCTCAAATCGGGTTTCTCGGAGGCACCCATCTACCCCTGGCTGCCAGACCTGAGCATCCATCGAAGCAGCGAAGAGGGGCCGAGGAGGGGGAACGATAGCCAGCCGGCCATCGGCCCCGTCGATCATCAGGATGATGACGACGGCGGTGCATGTTCGATCGTCAACGGGCCATACGCCTTGGCTGCAAAGCCTCGTAGTTGCCGATACTTGCGCCGGTGTCCGCGTCGGTTTCGGCCGGCGCCTTTTGCCGGCCGGGCCGCCCGCAGAAGAGAAGAAGGACGGTGGAGAGGGGCGTGAGCGACCCGGCCTCCGCGCATCTGGGTCGGCACAGGCCCGGCGAGCCGGGTCGCTCACGCCCCGTGTCAGTGTTCAGATCGTCCGGACAAACGCGGCCCGGATCGCGTCCTGAGGCGATACGGTGCGGACTCACAATGTCGACGTTGTCGTAAATGGTCCACGCGTCGACCACGTCCATGTAGACAGAGAAGAGATTCCTCAAACCCGCGGCGAGCCGCCTCCGGACCGACGGTGTCCGGCACATGGTGACCGCCGCGCCGGACGCGAGCCGCGACGCGCGCAACGGCCCACTCCGCGGACGGCAAGGACCAGAAGACCAAGTGAATGCGGTAGCCAGCCGTTGCAGGTCGCGGAGCCAGGGGCATGCGAGCGCCTGGAAAGAGTGGTTTCAAACGCAAAGTCACGGCGCAGGCTGGCGAGTGTGCGCAGACGTTAGAGCATGACCCTGCTTCGAGGGCGCTATTTCCAACCGTCCGTGGGCAGATACTTCGCCGCAACGCTGACCCTTTTGCCTGCGCTGTTTGGACCGGCGAGTAAACACGCCAGCGGCATGCGCGATGTCACGTCAACACTTTCCGAGCACGCTCATTCCACGTCACCGTCCAATCATTCAGCAAATCAGCTAACCGCTCGGGTAGATCGCTGACAGACCTCTCGTTCCTCGCCACACCTAGTCCAACAAGCGGAAACCGGTTGCATCGTTACGCCACCCTCCCTGCCTCACCCCGCGACTCTCCCCGCAACCAGCACCTCGCGCGGCATGGGATATCGCAATCGCCATTCGATGGTGATTGGGCGTTCCTCCCTGTCCCCGTCCGGCTCCACGGGTCCAAGATACTGAAACGCCATCGTCACCCCGGGTCGGTCATCCGCCCGCTCTCGAACGAACAGCAGCGGTGTCACCCCGTTTTGCGCTGGCTCGAGATGCCGCCGTCCCGCTAGCGAGTCGCGCGTCGTTCCGGCTTTCGACTGCCAGTGGAACCGCCTCTCATTGAGTGGGAAGTCTCGGTAACGCAAGTGCTCCTTCGTCGCGGCGGCCTTTTCGAGCGTGACGAGCAGCAAGTCGAATGTTCCGCCATTTGTCGGCTCGACGCCGGTGTAGTAGTCGCGAAATTTTCCGTCGGCGGTACGCTGATCGAACGCAGCGCTCAGCTCAACACCGAGATACCGCGCGTGCAGGACCAGCGGGATCTCGGGCCCGAGCGCGTGTGACGGGGTCAGCACCGCGTTCAGCTCGCGCAAGATCGGCACGAGACCTGCGATCTCTTCGCGCAGTAAGCCGTGCTCAGCCCACAGCGCTTCGGCACGCGTGCCGGCGCCGATCTCTTTCCCGTAGAGCACCGCGAAGAGCATCCGTGCGAGCCGACGGTCCGCCTCGTCGACGGGTGATTCCAGCGACGCCAGCCGCGCCCACATCCCGAGCCGACGCTCATCGCCGACATGAATCAGCTTGTGAACATTCTCTAAGGCCGCTCTCTCTTCTTCACCGACTGTTCGCGCATCGAGACCCGCCGACTGCCGCAACTGCCACCAGGAGCGATCCTTACGGTACACGTCGTCGAGCGCGACGTCGGTCTCGCGAAGAAACGCCGCCAGTGACAGCTCCGCGTGCGCCGGCTCGCGCAACAGGGCTCGAATACCCGCCTGGTCCGACGGAATCGCGCGGCGCATCTGCGCGATCACGTCTTCGCGGACCTGCTCGTCGAAGCGCAGAAGACAGCCAGCCGGAAGCCGCCCGAACCCCTTCGAAACGAACTCGGCCAGCTCGCGCGGCGTGTGGCCGAGTAGCGATCGCAGCCGTCGATCGAATCGGAACTGAAGGTGCTGTCGTCCGGTGAGGTCGAAGACGACCAGTTCAGCCTTGCCCGGCGCACGACGCAGGCCGCGCCCGAACTGTTGGAGAAACACCGTGGCACTCTCGGTGGGGCGGAAGAAGAACAGCGTGTTGACGTTCGGAACGTCGACGCCTTCGTTGTAGATGTCGACCACGCACAGCACCTGCACCCGGCCGGCGTCGAGGTCGCCACGAGCGCCTCGTCGTTCGACGCTGTCGGTGCTGCCGGTCACTACCTGGGTCGAAAAGCCATAGTCTTTGAAACGGCGGGCGACTTCTTCGGCATGGCGGACGTTCACGCAGAACGCGATGGCGCGCATCTCGGACCGCCGCCCGATGCATTCGCTAACTGCCCGGACCGCCCGCAACACGAACGCCTCGGCCGCCCCCACGAGCCGGCCTGCGAGTTGATCGGGCGCGTAGCGACCCGCGGTCCAGGTCAGGTCGCGGAGGTCGGCGCCTTCCACGTCGAGCATGTAGTAGCGAAATGGCACGAGCGCGTGCGGAATGGCGTTCCAGACGCGGAGGTTGCCGACCCATGGCCGTGGAAAATGACGCTCATAGTCGAGACCGTCGGCACGCTCTGGGGTGCCGGTCAGACCGAGCAACTCTTTCGGTGCCACCCGGTCGAGCACTTTCTCCCAGGAATCAGCCGCGGCGTGGTGAGCCTCGTCCAGAATCACATGGTCGAACGCGCCGGGATCGATGGCGGAGCCGTCGCCCAGCGAGTCGATCGATGCAAACACATGGCGCTGTATGGCGGGCCGCTCGCCGTGATACAGCAGCTCGCCGAAGTCACGCATCTGGAGCACGTGGCGAAAGATTCGGCGCGCCTGCTCCAGGATCTCGCGCCGGTGCGCGACGTACAGCAGCGTCTCGACGCGTCCCGCCTGCCGCAGGGACCGGTAATCGAGCGCGGCCATGACCGTCTTTCCCGTGCCCGTGGCCGCGACCATCAGATTGCGGTGCCGTCCTAGCTCGCGCGCCGCCGTGAGTTCCTCAAGCACCGGCTTCTGGAAGTCTCTCGGCTCGATTTCGAACAGCAGGTCCTCGCTCGAATCGTCGCGGGCGTCCGGCGAGAGGGCCCTCGTGAGCCGCACGCGCTGCACGTCGTTCCCAGGCTCGTACTGTTCGAACTGATGCGCATCCGCCCAGGTACCTGGTCGAAGGTCTCCTGCATCTGCGCGACCAACGCTGGTTGATCCGATTGCGTCATGCGAACATTCCATTCCAGACCGTCAGTCTGAGCGGCATGCGAGAGGTTCGACGAACCCACGAACGCAGTCGAAAACCCGCTGGCGCGATGGAAGATCCACGCCTTGGCGTGCAGCCGCGTCGTGTTCTCGTCGAACGAGATCTTCACCGTCGCATTCGGCAACGCTGCCAGTCTCTCGATCGCCAGCACATCCGATGCACCCATGTACGTCGTGGTCAACACGCGCAGCGGACGGCCGCGCCCGTCGCAGTGCCGCTCGATTTCAGTGCGAAACTTCTCGAAGCCGCTGAGCTTGATGAACGCGCACAAAAGGTCGACAGAGTCGGCGCTGTCGAATTCGCTTCGCAGGTGCTCGAGCAGCTGGTCGCCCTCGGCATTGACGATCAGGCTTGAGGCATGGAGCGATCCACGCGGCCGCTCTGGCGCTTGTGCGGGCCTCGCGACGATCGCAGTGAGCCGCTCGGCGTTCAGGCGCAGCTCGTCATCGCGCTCGAAGACGCGTGGCGCGTGCGAGTGCAGCACCGCCAGCAGCGCTTCCGCCAGCGCGAGCCCCTTAGCGGAGTCAGCCTTCAGTTCGGCCAGTGCGAGGGCGAACCCATCCCCGAGCAGCGATTCGAGCACCGCGCCGATCGGCTCGCTCACGGTGAGCGCGGAGCGATACACTTCGAACGGAGCGCCAAGGGCCGCCAGTTGGCGATCAAGACGTGCACTGACGATCTCGTCGTACACGCCAGCTTTCAGTTCGCTACGCCGCCACCCTGCCATGAAACCTCCCGGGACTCAAACTCACAGTGTTCCGCGGCTAGACTTTCCCTCACGTAAACTAGCTCATCATCGAACTTCCCCATAGTCTCGGTAGGGTGTGGCGGATCCGTATGCCAGCCACCGGTCGTTCGATTGGAGGACCCATGACTGTCTACGTCTCTCGTTCGTGAAGATCAGAGCGAACATGGGTTTGTCGACGCCAGCATCGTCGGTCTGTTTCGTAGTCAGGATGAAGCTGCAGTCTCCTGAAATCGAGCATGGCCGAGGCTCGCGAGCAGGGCCTGCGCGTGTGCGGCGATCCTGGAACAGAGCCGGAGTGGGAGGTCTCCTGGAATATCGAGCCACATCCGCTCCGGTAACCGTCTCTCGGTCTGCCGGCGGCGGCGATCAGCGCTCCCCATTGAGCAGTCGAATGAGCGCTTCGGCGTTCCCGAGCGCGTCATGGACGGGATGATGATCGTGCTTTGTTCGGCGGAGACGCTTCCACTTCTGAGTGCTGCGGAAATCACCGACCAGCCCTGCGTAGAAATCGGCGATGCGTCGTCCGGAATGCCCGAACGGGTTCGCACCGAAATAGCGCCAGAAGTAGAAGTTGATCCATGGAAGTCTGCTACGCCGGGTTGTCCGAAACGAACACGACCGGCATCCGGGGAGTCAGCCATTCTCGGAACTGGCGGAAGGTGTCCTCAGAGCAATCCATGCCGTGGAACGTCTCGACCCGACCTTCCTGAAGGGCGTTGACGTCAACGGCGCCAAACTCCGTCATGTCGCCGACTGAGGGCGCTCCGACGCCGAAGGGTGCTTCGCAGTCAACGACGATTGGGGTGCCCATAAATCCTCCGACAATCCTTGGACGCGTTCAGAATTAATGAACAGCGCGAAATCCTGAACACTCTACTGTCCACAAGCTTCAGACGTCCGGCAGGTCGATGACCGTCGGCGCGTTGACGAGCCGGTAGCTCTCGTCGACGACGCTGACGTTGTAGATCGGAATGCCCTGATGCTCGTAGCGGCCGAAGCCTCCGTGAACATGCCCACAGATCACGACCCTCGGGCGAACTCTCTCGATCGCCACGAGCAGTTCTCGGCTGCCGACGTGCTCCACACGACGTGAGTCGAGGTCGAAAGTGCTGTCGCCATACCCGTATGGTGGTTGGTGCGACACCAGTACGTCGATGCCGTCGGGGATCGCCGCGTAGACGCGCTCGAGATCGCTCGGCCGCTTCATGAACGCCCACCGCATGAACGGGTTGGACCAGGGCGTCGCCCACACGGACATTTCGCGACCCGCGTCCCCGCGGACGGCACCGTCGTCCCTTCGTCCACGAGGATCTGGAGGTCGGTCGATCGCGCGTGCGCAGGCGTGTCCGAGCGGAAGCTGCACATCTGCCCGCACCAGTCGTGATTGCCCCACGTGAGGAGCTTGTGTGTCGCCGGCGTGGCGGCGAGCCAGGGCCGTACGGTCCGGTCAAACCACGCCTGCTGTTGATACGGGTCGTGGACCGCCATGAACGGCCCGAAACGGTCCGGGCAGACATCGCCCGCGACGATCAAGAGATCGCACGGCGGAACCTCGGGCAGGAACCCGTGCTGATCGCTGAGCGCAACGATTCGCATGCTGTGATCTCAACGCCAGTGTCGCATCGTCTGGTCACCGCGGCCATAGGTCCTGGTACCTCTCGCCATGCGTTGCCATGACTTGCCATGCGTCGATGATGTTGACGGCCGTGGCTCGCCTGACCGATGCCAGATCTCGGTCTATGGCGGCCTGCCCGGACCAGTGCCGTGCCGCGTCCAGTTCCAGGTCTCTTCACCGTTGACGCCGAACCCGGCCGGCGCTATCCTGTTTTCATCGTCTTGGTCCGCTACTGAATTTTTGAACTCGCGTCCACCTTCGCGTTGGGTGGCACGCCACCTTCCTCTGACTCCTCGGACCGAGTGCGGATCGACTGCGGTTCGCTGCTAAGCGGCATCCGCACCGACCGCGCCGAGCAACGACGCGGCCGGCCCTCAGGGCCGCTGCCGTCGGCTGGCACCAACCAACGAAGTTCACTGTCGGTTCGGTGTTCTCGGAATCGTTCCGGGGAGGTTCGTATGAAGAGACACGGTCGATCGCACGTCCTCGAGCGAGAGCCTGCAGCCGGAGGCCACATCATGAGGGCCAGGCTGACGAGGGGCGAGGGCATCACACGCGCGGATCGCGGCCTCGACAACCCGCACGAATCGCGTCGCACAACGTTGCCCATCTTGCTCACGGTCGACGAAGCCGCGGATCTGCTGCGCACCACGCGCCGAGCGATCTACGCGATGATCGAACGGCGCCAGTTGCCCGGCGTGATCCGTATCCGCCGGCGAGTCCTCCTGCGCGCCGACGATTTGCTAGACTGGCTGGACCAGAAGCGCGCGCCATCACCGGAGGAGTAACCGGCGATGAGCGTCACAATCCGTCCGTATCGAAGAGGCGGCTGGGAGGTCGACATCCGTGTCGTCACGCCTGACGGCACGCGGGATTCGCGGGAGCGCAAGACGCGCTCCGATGTCGTCGCGATCGGCCGCCGTGCGCTGGGCTGAGGGCCGCGAACGCGTGCTGTTCGATCGGCTCGTCAGTCCCGCGCCAGACCGACATCAAGAAGGAGGTGCCCACCCTACAAGCGTTCGCGCCGAGATTCATCGACGGCCACGCCACGGGCGAATCGGCAGAAGCCGAGCGGGATCGCATCAAAGAACGTGATCCTTCGGCGTCTATCTGATTCCGGCGTTCGGTCGACAGCAGCTCGACGCGATCAAGAGCGAGGACGTGCAGCGGTTGAAGGCGCAGCTGCGAGTTCAAGTCGCCCAAGACGGTGAACAACGTCCTCGCGGTGCTGAGCGTGCTGCTGAAGAAGGCGGTGGAGTGGGAAGTCATCGAGCGGATGCCGTGCACGGTGAAGCTGCTGCCGCGTGACGAAAGGCACGGCGGCGTTCCACGACTTCGACGAGTACGAACGGCTCGTCGAGGTCGCACGGGCGATCGACCCGCGGCACGTTGCTCGTGGTGCTGCTCGGTGGTGACGCCGGGTTGCGGTGCGGCGAGATGATCGCGCTCGAATGGGGCGACGTCGATCTCGCGAAGCGGCAACTGTGCGTCCGTCGGTCGGACTGGAACGGGCAGGTCGGAACGCCGAAGAGTGGACGGCTAGCGATACGTGCCGCTCACGCGACGGCTGACCGCGGCGCTCGCCGAGCATCGGCACCTGCGGAGCAAGCGGGTGCTCTGCCAGGACGACGGCACGCCGTTCACTCGGCAGATCGTGCAGAACCGGATGATCCTGGCGGCGCGGCGGGCGAACGTCGAAGACGGGCGTTCACATCCTGCGTCACACGTTCTGCTCGCACCTCTCGATGCGGGGGGCGCCGCCGAAGGCGATTCAGGAGCTCGCGGGGCATGCGGATCTGACGATGACGCAGCGCTACATGCACCTGAGCCCGGCGGCGCTCGACGCGGCGATCCGGCTGCTCGAGGAACCGAGCGCGGTTGGGCGATCGAGCGGTCAATCTGACGCTAAGTGATGCACCGTACAGAAGTTTGGAGACATGGTGGAGACGGGCCGGCCGGTGCAAAAACGATCAATGAATCCGGGGAAAACTGGCGGTGAGGCAGGGATTCGAACCCTGGGTACAGGTTTAAGCCCGTACAACGGTTTAGCAAACCGCCGCTTTCGGCCACTCAGCCACCTCACCGTACGTGGATTTCCTAAGGATTTTGCGGATCCGCGTCGCCGGGGGCGACGACTGACGGGCTAGTGTGCCCACCAGTGTGCCCAAGACGACGCGACGCGTCCCGCAGATCTCCGTCGCTCACGACATTATAGCGATCGAAGACGCTGCGCGTCTTGTGGCCGCTCAATTTCATCGCGGCCCGTGCGGTGCGGTCGACTCGACAAACAGCTGATGCCGCTCGCGACGGATCCGCTGGGGCCCGTGAGTGATCGCCTTTGGCCGCGATCGTCGCGGGTACGGTCCGGAGGTAATTTGGCGGCGCGCCGGCGACGGTCGCGACGGCCGAAATTCCAGGGCGTCAGAGTCGGCGGTGCGGCTCGAGGTCTCACGTAACGTGAGCGCCTCCCCGTCCGCCTCGGTCCTGAACTCTCCGGTCTCGATGGCGTGCTCCTCGATGCGGCGGCGGCGTTCGCGAGCCGCATCGAAGAGCGCGTGGACCCTGGCGAATCGTTCGTCGGGTGGGCGTGACGCCCATTCCCCGTGAGCCGAGTACGCCGTGACAGCGGACACACTTGTAACGGTCATGAGCTATTCCTCCCTGAGGGCGACTGGATGGAAAGCTCCAACCTCCGGCGACGTGGACGGGCCAGGACGGCCACAGCGAAGGTGACTGCCGAATAGATCTGCGGATTCAGCTTGTCAAACCCGGGGAAACGGCGACCGGGTCGGCGGCTAGCCGCCGAGTCCAAATGTCTGACCGACGAATACAGTGAAGCGTGCGCCCTTCGCGTCCTTGTCTGGACTCCAAACGTAGCCGGCCGAGACACCGCCCGAGAGGCCGCCATCCTTGTCCTTAATAAAGTAGAGCGGCACCTCCATGGCGGTGTTGTCCTGCTCCCAGTCTCGGCGGAAGATGCTGGCGACGCCAAAGTTGAGCCCGGCGATCGGCGGCAGGTACTTTCGCAGCTCCATTTCAGTTACTTTCAGTGTCTTTGATGTCGGCCCGCCAACGATCTTGCTAGGGCAGGCGGTCATCTTGTCGAGTTCGCCGACCGTGCAGACGGCTTGGCTTTTCGCGGCCTCGGTACGCCCGGTCAAACCGCAAGCTTCCCGCGACGTACACGTTTTGCCTGGTCAGAAACCCGACGACTGCGGCGCCAGAGCTGGACCACTTGTGTTCGTCGCGAACGTCGAACGTCGTAGCGTCACTGAACTTAAACGTCTCTGAGCCGACGTCGCCCCTCAGCGACACGTACCACGCGGCGCGGCGCGGAAAGTACTTGTCGATTAGGGCCACCGCCTCAGGACTGTTCTTGCGAAGCTCGCTGAGAGAGCAGGATTCGAGCACGATGCCAGTATCGCCGACAGATTTTGAGGCTGGAGGGTTCGTTGCCAGACAGATCTTCACCAACTCGCTGGTGAGCGTCGCCATCGCCGCCCGGCTCGGCAGCCGCTGCTGCCCATAACGCCATTCCACGCCAACCCTGCTCTTGTTTGCGAGGCCGTCAAGCTGCACGATGGCGCTACGCGGCTCGTCATCAGAGAGCGGCGCGGACGCTTGCAGCACAAGCTGCGACAGCAGCGAAGTCGAAACAGTCGCGGCAATCGCGACGCGTTTGGTGTCTTCGCTGGCAAGGAGACTAGTGCCGTTGAACGCCGTTCCCGACAAGCCGTAGGGATAGATGATGCCCGTTTCGCGTCGTCGCTCGCGAACCTGGGCTGCTTCCGGCAACAGCGGGAGTTGCTGTTGGACACCTTGCTGCGCAATCTCGGCCGGCGTTGGCGTCTGTGTCGTCTGGGCGTCAGCCGGCCGTGCGCATGTGAGCAGAGCCAGCGTTCCTGCCAACGACCAGCGAATGGCGTGGCTACACGATAGTAATTTGCCCGACATCGCCACCATTTCCTTCGTCATCGAGCTCCCCGTTTCGCTCCAACGGCTGCCGACCCTCGCGCTGAACTGTGAGATTCCACTCACCTTCTGGCGCACCGGCTTCAAGCCGGAGCAGGTAGTGATGCTTCCCTTCCTCAAGGTCGATGCTGCCGGCGCTGGCGCCGTCCTTCTTCTTCAATGTTACAAACTGGCCCTTGTCCGGCGCGGTAACGGGCAGCACGAAAATCGCCTGGAGCGTAGCGTCGCTCTTGATGGTAAATGTCACTCTCGCCATATGGTCGTGCACCCTCGATGGGAGTTGGCGTCGACTCGCGGCCGTCGCGATGCGGCCTCGGCTAGTCCTGTTAAGCTAGAGGTACACCCGACTTCAGGGTCGGCTCCTGCCGGCGTCACGGGCGGTTTGGGCTGCCCCCAACTCAGCCTTGTTACGCTCGGCCGCTTGTCGGCAAATCGGTGCCGTAGCCGGCACGCCACCGGGCTGTTGCGTGACGCTCGCGCCTGCCACCGTTACGCACGCGGTGCCGTGATTGCCGCGCTCGTCTTTGGCGCCGTTGCCGCGAGAGCCTGAGGATTGGTAGAAGTAGCCGGATCCATACGTCCTCCATCCGTTGCCGGCAACCGGGATCATCGCGTCATTCGCAAAGACGAACAGCTCGCCGCTCCGCTGAGCGGTGAATTCGGCTCGATACATGCTCGGCACATCGCCGACTTGCCGAACCGAAAGCGGATAAATCTGGACGTTCCCCCAGTGACGCTTTCCGTTCGACCGTCGAATTTCGAGGACCGGCTGCAGAAAACGCGCGTCGATCACGCGACGGAACGGAGCCGCAAGATAGCCGCGCCCCCAGGGGAAATCGCCCAGGGCGAGCCCTTCCGGGTTGGTAGGAATGTTGCCGTCGGCCCAGGGCTCGACGACATCAAACGTCACGATGTAGCGCTGAGCCTCCACGATGCCGCCGAAGCTCTCGCTGCACACGTCCCGTGTGCTGAAATCGCGACTCACCGGTGTCGTGATTTCGCGGCCGCCGCCGGCCGAAGGCCGGCACAGGCTCGCGCGGTTCTCGAACACCGGGAGCGCGGTCTGAGCGTATACGGCAAGTCCGATCCACAGCATCAGCGCCACGAATACCGGCGTCACGATCGCATCCGGCAGGAAATTCCATTTGAAGATCTGAATGAAGCGCTGATAGCGACGATCGTTCCTGAACTTCTGGATCCACGTCACCCGCCGGCGCGGCAGAGGCCCGTCTCCGGTCGCCCCCTTCCACATCGCCCTCGCTTCGTCGCGCAGCGACCGTTCCAGGCGTGTGCCGAACTTGAGAAGTAGAAAAGTCACACCTCCCAGCACAAAGAAATAGAAAGGATTGTCGGCGTAGACCTTGATCCAATCGCCGGCAAATGCGGGAAGGAACAGGGTCAAGAGACGTATGACGCCGCCGATCCAGGTTCGTCCGTCGGCGAGAATCGGCGGCCTGGGCAGCCGGTCGGCGGCGAAAGGCAGGCTGAGCAGCAGTAACGTCGCGAACACTGTTGCGAAATACGTGAGCCGCCTCCACCACACGTAGTTCCAGATTGGTTCCGTCGCCTCGGCGCGAGCCAGGGAAGATGCGGGCGCCGTCAACCGCGCGCGTAGCTCCCCGCTCAGGATCGACGTTGGCGTCGTCGACGCTGCCGCCGGGTCACCCGTCTGGTTGTCAGATTGCGGAGCGGTCTCGCCTGCAACCTGCGGCGGGACGATGAAGAAGGTCTGAGGCAGCGTGATCGGCGCGTACCGGTCCGTGCCGGTGGCGATCCTGTTGATCACGCTCTCGTGGACGTGAACCGCGCACAACAGGCCTCGCGACTTGCCGTCGCTGTCGGTAATCGCCGGGTCGCGCAGGCTGAGGGTGGCGGGATCGACCGGATCGAGCCACGCCGCAAGCTTGCGGGGTTGATACCGATAGTAGGCGGCGAGACCGGCGCGGCTGTCATGGATCGGCCCGTAACTGCTGGCCAGCGCGACGAAGACGTCCTTGATGACTTTGAGCGTCCGCAGCCCGGCCTTTTCAGCCTCCTCCAACATCCACAGCAATGAGATGTAACTCAGGCTCTCGTCCGGATAACCGCCGCCGACATCGGCGTGCATACCGGTGAACCAGACTTGCGCCAGCCGTCCCTCCTCGACCTTGTTGTCGTCTATCAGACGACGCTCGTGAACTTCGTCCCAGAGCAGCGGTTGGAACGCGTCACGTTCGTCGTCTATCGCCAAGGCGTGGCGGGCGCACTGGACGTGCTCGTTCAACTGGTAGTTCGGCATGCTGAGGGGGTAGATCCAGTTGTCGATTGCCCGAGTTATCTCGGTGATCGGCCCGCCATACGCGGACACCGTATCCCACACGCCGAGGAACCGGATCTTGGGCCAGCAGTTGTCGGCCGGGTCGTAGGGCTCGTAGCCTCTCAGCCGCCCGATCCAATGGTCGATGACGCCGCGTACGCGTCTCGATAGCCTGGTGGGCCACTCGAGGCGGCGGGGAAGGAAAGCGGCGCGAAAGTTGCGGTACGCATGACGGCTCTTCCGATCGAGCTCGGCTTCGCTCGAGGAACGCACCAACCCCTCCGAGGCAATGAGCGCGGCGACGACACGCACGGTGAACGCGCCGCGGCTGAACCCGAAGGCATAGATGTCGTCGTCTGTCCGATAATTGCGGCAGGCGTAGCGATAAATCTCCAGGACGTTCCGCTGGAGACCCCAGCCGAAAGCGCCGCCAAGCACGGTCAGCGGCTTGAAGGACGATGTGCCCACACCATCGTCGTAGTACGAAATCTGATCGCGCTTGCCTTCCGCTGATGGCCCCAGGTCGACCGCCTGGTAGGTTCGCCAGACATTGGTCTTGAACAGCTTGGCGCTGCTGTTGCCCGTCCCATCCGAGAAGAGAATGATGGATTTAGCCACGCTCACCCCCACCGACAGAATGGCTTTGAGACGCGGAACCTTACAAGGCGCCAGAGCGGCAGTCGAACGAACGTCGACCTGAACCCGCGATATTCGCGTCAGCAAGAGAGGAGCCCCTACCCAGCTGGCCGGGAGGTCGCACCATCTTGGAGATGCAGCGCATGGTGCACCCGGGTCTGGGTGGGGTCAAGGGTTTTCAACGGCCCGCGATGCCGGGACGACCGTCACGACCACGCGCTCGTAGCGGGTCAGCGGCGGCGTGCCCTTGTCGGTGACCGCGAGGATGAAGTGCAGGGTCTCGGGTTTCGAGACCGTGGGCGCGACGACGTACTTTCGGTACAGGTTCGCCGGGCCGTCGATGGAGAACGACGCCGGGGACCCTCCGGCCTCGGGGTAGTAGATCCACTGGTAGCTGAGGCTGTCGCCGTCGGGATCGCTGCTGCCGTTCGCATCGAGCACGAAGCCCTGGCCTGACGTGACCGTGAACGCGGCCGGGTGGCCGAGGGCCGGCACCGGCGGATGGTTCGCCTTCGCGTAGGGCGCCAGGCACCAGTCCATGCGCGCGGCGAAGTCGTTCTGGAAATCGTCCCGCCAGCGCCACAGCGTCACCCGGTTGCCGGAGAACGTGCGGCCGTCGACGCGCACCGCGAGCCCGTACTCGCCGGGGAGCCGACGAACGAACGTATCGTCGGCGTTGGTCCAGATCACCCGGGGCTCGGGCGGGATCGGGACGCCGCCGGTGAAGCCGCCGAGATCGAGGTCCTCGTGCCTGGGCTGATAGAGCGCGTAGCGACCGCCCCACCCGCCCCAGTCCGGCCGATCGGGCGCCTGCAGCCCGTTCGGAATCAGGGCCAGCCAGGCCGGGGTATCGCCTTCCATGCCGTACGCCACATCGGGATAAATTGCCCCGAGCGGGCCGTGCGCCCTGCTGGATGTTCCGCGCCAGCCATGCGTTGCTGATCGTGGTGTTGTCGATACCCTCGACGACGGCGTTGATGGCGCCCCACGTGGAGTGCCCGTAGCCGCCGGGACTGACGATGTAGAACAGCTTCGGGAACTCGGTGCGCAGCCACGGGCCGGTGTCGTCCTGGTCGGAGATGGCGTAGACGCGCAGCTTGCCGACCAGTCGTTCGACCTCCGCCGGGCGACGGGACTTGCGAAGCCTGTAGAGCGCCTGAGCCAGAGTGTTGGGACCACCCCAGACCGAAACCCACAGCGGACGATCGTCTGCGCGATCGAGCAGCTCGATGATCCGGTTCGAGCCCGGAGAGTCCTTGTCTTCGCCAACGCCCTTCAGGCCGTACTCGGGAAGGCCCTGCGTGACGCGATCGAGCAGCACCTGCGCCTCGGGGAACCCCGGTTCGTGCAGCAGCAGGTTGTCGCGCACCTTGCCGTACGCCTCGATCACCCGGCGGATCGACTCCGGGACGACGCGGCCCTTCTGGTGAACGGAGGTGGTCGCGATCATCGCCTCGAGGTCGATGGCGTTCGAATAGAGGAGCAGGCGCACGAACGACTGCGTGTCGTCGGGATCCGCCTCGATGTCCGACAGCACGACCAGGCGGTGATGCGGCTCGCGCGCCGGCGCCGCGGGGCGTGCGCCGCCGCCGGGTGCGTCGATGGCCGAACCCGCGCCATGGACGACGACCGTCGTCAGGGCAAGCAGCAGGATGCAGGGAACGCAACGCATCGACACCTCCATGCCGGCCCCCGGCCGGCTGCTCTAGAGACTACGCGCGCAGGTGGTAATATGCCCGCGCCGGTAAGGAACCTCGGAACTGCCATGCCGACTCCGACGGAACCCGTCAGTCTCGTTCTGGGTGGAGGCGGCGCCAAGGGCATCGTGCACATCGGTGTTCTTCAGGCGCTGACTGCTTGCGATGTGGAGATCGGCCCGCTGGTTGGCACCAGCATCGGCGCGATCTGGGCGGCGCTGTTCGCCAACGCATTGGCAGATGAGCCGCCCGGACCGTTCGGCCCCCGCCAGAAGAGTGCGCTCAGCGCAGTTGAGCGGCTCGCCAACCAGCTTCGATTCGCGGATTACAAAGATCGCTACTGGAAGTCGCTGTTCGCCAACGGATACCTCAAGGGCGACGCCTTCGAGGATTGGCTGGCGACCCTACTCTGGTCAATCAAAGATCAGGAACGCACCACCTTCCGAAACCTCCATGACAGCGGCGTGGACCTCACCGTGACGGCCACTGACGCCCTGACCGGGGAGTCGCTCCCGTGCAGCGTGCGGACCACGCCGGACCTGGCGGTGGCGCGGGCGGTGCGGGCAAGCATGTCCATCCAGGGATACTTCAAGGACACGCCAATCGATTTTCCGCGATCGGCGGACGGCGTCCTGACCGAACGGCGATGCTGGGACGGCGGCAACACCGGCAACTGTCGAATCGACATCGCCTACCGCCAGAATCCGCATCTCCCGGTAATCGGCTCATCGGTCACCTATCGAGGCGAGCCGAATGACATTGATCGCGGCACCTTCAGGATACCGCTGCGCCCGATTCGTATCGCCAGTCACACCGTCAGCATTCTGATGCGACAATTCGAATCCGCTATGGTCGATTGGCTCCAGCAGCAGCAGGCCAGGGTGCTGCTGATCAGGCCGCCGCTGATGCAAATCTCGACGCTCCAGCTGGACCTGACAAATCGGCACAAGGCGCAGGCCATCGCGGCGGCAAGGAACCACGCCCTCGCGCGCCTCGCTGAATGGCGCCAGGTATCGACGTCTTGAACTTCAGCTATTTCATCGAGCGGCGCCTGCTTCAACGATGTGCAGACGACGATCGCGCGGCGCAACGACAGTTTGCAACTTCCTCGTACCGCAACCAGGTGTACAAGACGGCCACCGAGGTGAACCGATCCTATGACGTCGTACTTGGCGCCGATGAACTGAATGATCTGTGCAAGTTGCTGATCGCCCGGATTTATCGTCTGCACGATACGCTGCCGAGCTGGAAGCACACGCTCTATCGCCGCATCGAGGACTGGGTGACCGGGGCCGTGATCCTTTATTTCAACGAGTCCAGGTGGCGCTGACGCCCGCCCGCCGCGAGCGGATTGGTCAATTGTATGACCGCATCGGCGGTCGACTCGCCGCCGTGACGAGCGGCAAGTACGGCGTGCCACATGATGTCGCGGCCGACGCGGTCCAGGACGTGTTCATCGACCTGATCGAGAAGGACGCTCTCGCCGCACGCGTCGAAGCAATGAGCGCGGTGGACGCGTTTCGCTATCTGCTGACGGCGACCTTTCACCGCGTGGGACGGGAGATGCGGCGGCGCGCGACGCTCGAAACCAGGCCACTCGATGTGATCGAATCGCTCATGAGCACGCACGGCCTGACGACGGCGACACGACAGCCATTTGAGATCCAAGAACTCATCCAGCAGGCCGTCAAGGATCTTCGCAGCCCGTACCGAGAGGTGCTGGCAGGATTGCTCATCCAACATCTGGACGCCCCACAACTGGCAACCGAGCTGGGCCGGTCGGTGAACACAATCTATCAGCAGACGCACCGCGGGCTGCAGATGCTCAGGGACCGTCTCGATGAACTCCTGGCCCGGTGAAATATTACAGTCGCATCTCCTTGCGTATAGGAGACTTACATCAAAGGGCTCAGAATCGCCGCCTTGTTCGAGTAGGAAGTCTTCAAGGAGCACGCATGGAGCCACGCCAGCCTCTCGTTCCAGAATCGGAACCGGTCTCTTTACAGGACGGCCTGAGTGCCGGCGACGCGCTTCGAGGCCGGGGCCGGGTCGACATCGACGCCTACCTCAGCAAGCTTGATGTCCCTCATGTGCTCGACAGTCCCCTGGGGCCCACGGCCGACTGCCTGACGCTCAGTCAGCTCGAAGAATACGCCTTCGGCGCCGTGACGAATCTGCCGCATCTCACCAGCTGTGACAATTGTGCCAATGCACTGCGGGCGTATCGCGCCGTCAAGGAGCGCTCTCTGGAACCGGGCCGACAGTCGATAACTGTCGAAGTACGCGGGATGATCGACCTGGTGAAAGTGCAGTCCCAGTTCAATGTGATGCTGCTGGTGGATTCCACCCTGGACATGCGACCCGGCGACCTCAGGATCGCGAACGCGGCGTTCAGGGAGATTCGTTGCTCGGCAATCGAAATGGTGGATGCACATCCTGACAAAGGGTGGACCTACAAGGCGGTTTGCGTCGCGCAGCCGAACACCGAGTTGATGAGTGCGTGCGAACCCGGGGTGGAGTTTGTCGATTGGATCAAGGTGTCCGGCACGAGCCAGGCAGGAAGGACGTTCACGGCCAGCGACCTGGCGCGCTTCTCGGTGTCCCAGGACGGCGTCTGAGTCCATGACACGCGACCGGATGATTGATCTCGGACTCGAACGATCCTCCCGTGAGGGCTTTTCAACGGGTACAACCTTCCCCTTCCCGATGCCCTCGGGCCGAACGCCGCGACCTTCCCCGACGTCGGGATTGGGTAGCTTGTTCCGATCGAGGGACGAGCGGCGGCGACCGTTAACTCATCCATAAAAATAGTCGCGCCGAACGCGCAAATCCGCGTTCGTTCCGGCGTGTTCCAACGTTAATATTGGCGTCGCCCCATTCCGTACGCATGCGCACGCCACGCGCGCGAAGACCCGCGCGTGACGCGGACGTTGCCCAGGCACTCCGGCGTCATGGACTGAACTGGTATGGCCCTGCCGCTCGCGGTGGTGATCGACTCCGGCCGATCGACGCGGGAGAAGATCGACGCCGCACTCGCCGCGGTACCCTGCGCGCGCGTGGACGCGTGCGGGGCCGAGGCGTGCGCGGTTGTCGAGTGGCGCCGCCCCGACATCGTGATCGTCGTCGGCGGGGCCAGCGACGCCAGCGCGGTCGATCGGCTCCGCGGTCTTCATGCGGCCTGCCCCCGTGCCGGATTGCTCTTCATCGCCACATCGAGCTCCGAGGATCTGGTGATCGCCGCGCTGCGTGCCGGGGCGCAGCAATACCTGAAGGACCCCTGGAGCGACAGCGTGCTGCGGGCGGCGGTTGTCGCCCTGCTGCCGGCCGATAGCGTGGCCGCGGCCGCACCCGACGGGCTCGCCGGCGGGGAGCGGCTGGTCGGACGCAGCGACGCGATACAGCGGCTCCGCGCCCACCTCGCGCGGGTCGCGCCGGCAAGCAGCAACGTGCTCGTGCTCGGCGAGACCGGAACGGGCAAGGAAGTGGTGGCGGAGCTCCTCCACCGCAACGGCTCGAGATCGTCGCGACCGTTCGTGTGCATCAATACGGCGGCGATCCCGGATTCGCTGCTCGAGAACGAGCTGTTCGGCCACGAACGCGGCGCGTTCACCGGCGCGACCGGCAGCCAGGGCGGCAAGCTGGCGGCGGCGCACCTCGGCACGGTGTTCCTCGACGAGATCGGCGACGTCAGCCTGACCACGCAGGCCAAGCTGCTGCGGGCGATCGAGAACAAGTCCGTCTATCGCCTCGGCGGCACGAAGAGCGTGAACCTCGACGTGCGCATCATCGCGGCGACCAACAGCGACCTCGATCGCGCCACCGCCGAGGGGCGGTTCCGCAAGGATCTCTACTACCGGCTCAACGTCGTCCGCGTCGAGCTGCCGCCGCTGCGCGACCGGGTCGAGGACATCCCGCTGCTGATCGGCCACTACCTGCTGCAGTTGAACCGGGAGCTGGGGCGCGCGGTCCGCGGCCTCTCGCCGCGCGCGATGGACACGCTCTGCGCGTATCACTGGCCCGGCAACATCAGGGAGCTGCGGAACGTGATCGAGGCGCTGCTGGTCAACCTCGCGCCGGAAACCACCGGCGTCGTCGACGTCCCCCCCGAGGTGATGCGCCAGCTCGCGCTCGCCGTCGGCGCGGCGCCATCCGAGCGCGAACGGCTGCTGAATGCGCTCGCGGCCACGAACTGGAACAAGACCCGCGCCGCCAGCCAGCTCCGCATGTCGCGCATGACGCTCTATCGCAAGATGCAGCAGCACTCCGTCGCGGCGCGGCGCTAACCCTGATCGTCGTCGTTCTTCACGCCTCGTCGCAGCCCCGCAAGCCGCTCCGGAAACGCCCCGAGCCGATCGTCGACGTCGATGCCGGCGGCACGCAGGCGCCCCTGCAGCTCGCTCATCGTCGTCTGCGCCGCAGCGACGCGTGCCGGGTCGGCCGACAGGCTCCGTGCGACCACGCGCGGAAGCGCCTTGAGCAGATCCAGCATCGCGGTCGCGGCGTCAGGCGTAATCGTCGTCTCTGGCGTCACCGGCGTGCGGTTGAACTCGTCGAGCTTCTGACGACGGTCGGCGAGCTGCTCGTCGATGCCGTCCTTCAACTCGTCGAGCGTCCGCCCGAGCTGATCCTTCGCCCACCGCCGCGCCTGCTCCTCGGTGATCTCGTAGGGGACGAGGGCGGCCGGGTCGACCCACTTCATCGCACGGTCGAGTGCCCGAATCTCCAGCGAGCCCGTCGCGAGTTCGTGGATCTCTGAGACCAGCAGGTACCGACGCGGTGAATCCGCCCACCACAAGGTCAATGGCATGTCAGGCTGCCGCTTGACGCTCGAAGTCTTCGGGAAGCAGACCCTTGTTGTAGAGCAGCAAGTACGCTTCAGTACCGGTCTTTCGCGGCTTCGATGTACTTCGCCTCGGACTCGAACAGCGGCACCACGCGCAACAGCGTGACGTCTCGTGGAAGATTTGGAAACTTGAAGCCGTATACAGGATCCCAGTCCACCAGGATTGCCATCGTAAAGCGGTCGTAGAGCGGCAAGTGCACGTTCGTCAGGATTTGGTTCACTGCGAAGGGGCGTGCGATCTTCAAGGGTGCGGAAGCGAGGTCGATCAAAGCCTCTGCCAGGTCGCCCCGCACGGTTTGCGGCACGCTTCCTTTGATCTCCATTCCCAGCTCAGCAAAGAAACTCTTCCCCAGAGGCACCACCGAGAGCCCGGCCGTCCCGAGCATTGAAGTCGAGGCCTCCGCATCCTCGGGAAGGTAGACGACGACCGCTGCCTCCTGAACGAGCCCGCCCGGAGACTTGAACGGCAGAACTTCCTCAGGAGGGCCGAAGTGGGCCGTGTACGCGCCTACGACAGCAGTGACGTCGGGTCCGTGTGGTGACATCGTGCCTCCTCAACCTCGCAGCCACGAGGAGTGGCTGCCCTTCTCCTTCGCCGGCAGTTCATAGCGCTCAGCCTCTGCGCCGCTCGCGCTGGATTCCTCCCAGTGCTCTGGACCATGGTAATTCGCCGCATCCTGGTTCCAGGCGTTGTTATCGCTGCGCGCCTGCTTGTGACCCTCGCGGTTCCAGTGCCCAGAGGCGCCCGGTTCCCGATGGCCGAGGATGGCCTCGTCAAACAGGAAGTCCGGATAGGCCGCAGCGTTTCTCGCGCTCTCGTAGTGGGCGAGCGTCACGTGATACTCGACACTCTGCTTGTCGGCGCCCGTCGCCTTCTTGAATCGCCCGTCAGGCCCGAGGCTGCCGAGCAGCCCCTTGCTCAAAATGGTCAGGCCGGTTGATGAAGTCTTTTTAGGATTCGAGTATCCATACTTCTGCCGATTGTTGGGGTTTACTTCCCGCCAACCGGCAACGGTGGGATCGAACGTACTCATCCCAAGCGGGTCCTGTGACGCCGACTGAATTCTGAAGACGATGCCGCGTTGCACCCACACTTGAATGATCGCGCGCGCTGTGCGCTCGGCGACCTCAAGGAAGGGTGCCAGTCCGCCCGTCGTCGAGAACGGGCTCGATCCGAATTCGGCTTTGACCTTTTTTACGCGCTCGTCGTCGTTGAGGCCGAGGTGTTCCTGAATCTCTGCTACGTCATCCTTCAGCGCTTCTTCAGCCAGGGAAACGGCGTCTTTGGCCGCGGCGATCTTGTCCTCGTCGTCCGAGTCGGCAACTTTCCCGTACGCGTCGAGCGCTTTCTCGAGCGACGTCAGTGCGGATCCGGCCCGCTTGATCGCCTTGTTCGCGAGATCGGCACGTTCCTCATCCGTCTCTTTTACCTTCTGTGCCTGACCGGTGTAGCTGACGAGTGCAGCGCGGACCGGGTGGGGTTTCTCGCTCGCCATCATCGCGGTGTGCTCCGACCCTTCGGCCGCAATCCACATGTGGTGCGATTCCTTTCCGACGGTCCATTGCAGGTCTTCGCCGACGCCGCCGGGTTTTCCCTTATCCTTCTTGTCGTCTTTCTTCCCGATCCCGACCGCCGCGAGCAGCGCCTTGCCCTTCTCGATCATCCAGACCAGCGCCTTCTCGACGAGGCTCATGATCCAGTCCTGGAAGCTCTTGATCTTCTTGGCGATGGTGTCGGGCAGGTCGCCGAAGTTCAGGTAGTCGGCGATGAAGCCGATCACCGGCGGGATCAGCATCCCCAGCGCCTTCTCCACCGCGTTGGCGAAGCCGCCCAGGCTGCCGGCGAGGATGTCGGCGATGCCGTTCACCACGGTCTCGATCAGCGTGAAGATGCGCGCCGCGTTCTGGAAGATCCACTTCAGCACCCGATAGATCGCCTCGAGCGCCTGCACGATCGCCCCGACCGGATTGAAGAGCATCAGGATGCGCGCGGTCGCGGCCTTGACGACGGCGGAGATGAGGTAGTCGACCGCCATGGAGACAACCTGGTCCACGATCGTCTGCGGATCCAGCTTCTCCTTGATCATCTCGTAGATGCCTTCGGGCCCCTTCTCGATCAGGAACGAGACGAGCTGGTAGACCTTCTCGAGCAGCGCGACGTTCTTCTCGCCGACGTGCTTGGCGAGCACCTTGCGAATGCGCGGCCAGGTGATTCCCATCAGCTGGAGGAAGAACGTGATGATGCTCTTGAGCGAGAGGTCCTTGGGGAGCTGGACGCCGACATCGCTGAGCCCGCCGGTCAGCCAGCTGAGGAAGCCCTTGAGCAGGTGCGTGCCGATGTTGTCGAAGAACTGCCCGAACCCCATCGCCAGCCCCTTCATCAGGTTGTTGGCGAACTTCATGGGGTCGTCGGCGATCTCCCCGATGACCTTCTTGATCTTGGCGACGACGGCCCAGAACGCGGCCGGCGGGATGCCGAGGAGCTCGAGGAGCCCCTCGATGATGAACTTGATCGGGTCGTCGACGAACTTGCGGATCGCGTTGGCGATACGGCCGACGAGGCCGCCGGCCTTCTTGCGCAGCTCCGCGATCTCGGCGCGGACCTCGTCGACCGCCTGGGCCGAACGATCGAGCAGGTCCTTGTTGAAATTGTCGCGCGTGTCGATCGCCTGCTTCTGCAGGCCGTCGAGCTTGCCGTCGAACGCTTTCTGCTGCTCGGCCGCCCACGTCCCGAGCGACTGCGGCAGGTCGGCGAAGATCTTCGCGATCCGCTCGCGGGCGCTCTTGATGAGCGTCTCGCAGGTCGCGATCACCGCGTTGACCTTGACCGAGATCTCGGTGATCTTGTTGCAGACGCCGTCGCCGAAGTTCTTCTCCGCCTTCGCGTAGCCTTCCTCCGCCCAGCCCGGCAGCCCCGTCACGGCGTCCCAGAGGCCCGTGAAGAAACCGCCGACGCCCGAGTGGCGGTCGTCGACGCGCTTCTGGACGGGCGCCAGGTCGGCCTTGAAGTTCGAGACCAGGACGTCCTTGGCGGCGTCCCATTCGGCAATCGCGTTCGCGGCCAGCGGCTTGAGCAGATTGGTGACCTGGCCCTGCGCATCCTTGAAGATCTGATTGGCGTCGGCACTGGCCTGGGCCCGCATCGACTCTTCGGAGCCGACCATCCCCTTCTGAGCCGATGTCGCCCCCTTCGCCGTCGTCGTACGCGAGGCATTGAGCGCGGCCAGCGCCTGCATCTGCAGCCCGGCCATGTCCTCCTCGGCCTTGCCGAGCGCCTGCTTCTGTCCTTCGAGGACCTTGGCGGGATCTTCCTTGGCGGCCTGTTCCAGTTCACCCTGCGCGTTGCGCGCCTCGGCGACGGGCCCGCTCTGGACGAGCTCCGCCGCGGGCTTTCCCATGCCCGCGTCCTGCATCTGCTGCTTGCTCGCGGCCGCGTCCTTGTCGAGCGAGACGTTGCCGGCTGGCACCGCATCAGGGGTCGCCGCCGCGGCGTTGATGCCGGGCGCCTGCGCGGCAGCGGGTTGCGGCGGCAGGTCCTGGCCCTTCGCGGGCGCCGCCCCGGCCGGGTTGGTGCCAATCGCGCCATAGTTGTCCTGGACCTTCTTCGTGTCCTCCTGGACGGTGGAGTTGAGCTGGTTACCGGCCGAAAGCGCCTCCCCCTCCGGCTTCGCTTCCATCAGGGCGTCTTCGTCCGGCGGCCGCTTGTTGCGGATCACTTCGCGGATGCGCTCGCAGCGCTGGACGATCTCGGGGCTCGGCGCCGGCTTCAGCGTCGCGATCAGTTCCTGCTGCGCCTTGGCTTTGGCTTCGGCGCTGGGCTCGTCGACCGCGCCGCGCGCGTCGCCCACCTGGTCCTTGCCCGGCGGGAGCGCGCCCTTTGCGGCCGCGACGCCACCGGCGCGCCGCTTCACGCCGCCGATTCGCTTCGCGGTCGCGGGCGACACCGTGGTCGGCGGCTCGGGGATGTGCAGCTTGACGGTCGCGGCCGGCGCGCCCGGACCACCAGCGGCCTCATCGCCTTCGCCGCCCGCCCCGGCCGCGTCCCTGGGCGCCTCCCTCGATTCCCCTTTCCCTGAAGCAGCGCCTTTCTCCGCGGCCTTTCCGGTGTCCGTCGCGGGCGCGCCCGCTGCCGCGGGCGCCGTGCCTGGTCCGGTCTCGCTTTCATCAGCCGCCGGCCCGACGGGCGCCGCGCCACCCTTGGCCAGCGCGGGCGCAGGCGCCGGGGCGCCGCCGGCCGCGTCCCTGGGCGCTGCCGGCGCCGTCTCCGGGACGACGGCCGCGGGCCCGGCCAGTGGCGCCGTCTTCGCGGCGGCAGTTCCCTTTGGGACCAGCGCGACCACGACGGCGCCGGTTCGCAACATCGGTGCGACCGGCGGCGTCGACGCCACGAGAGACACGCCTGCCGTACGAGAAGTCAGGCCCGCGGCGGGTGACACCAACGGCTGCGCCACCTGCACGCGGGCCGGGGACTTCTCCGACGACAGTGGCGGCGGCGCGGACTTCGGACGCGCCGGCAGCGGTTTGAACGGCGTGCGGACCGTTCGCTCGGCGCCGGCAAGTATCGACGCGGCGACCGCGGGGCTCGGCAGCCGTGACGCCGCCGGCGCGACGGCGGAGGCAGGCCTGGCCGCGGCCTTGTCGGCCTTCGCGGCCGGCTTGACGTCGAGGGTGCGCGCGCGCTCGGTGCCCGCCACGCTACGCCTCCGCAGCGGCCGGAGCCGCACGGCCGTCTGGGGCGGCGGGTGCGATGACGTCCTCCATCGCCCACTCGTAAAAGCGGCCGAAGTCCCCGCGCGTCACCGGACGCGACAGCTTCTGGTATTCGCGCGCCGCGCTCGCCACCACGTGGCGCACCGTGACGACCGTGGCGTCCTGCTCGAGCGCCCGGTAGCACGCGTCGAGCACCACGTTGCGGATGTTGCCGCCAGTCAGCTCGAAGCGCTGCGCGATCTCGCGCAGCGCATCCTCGCCGACCGTGTCCCGCGACGCTGCCGGCAGGAGGCGATCCCAGATCCGGCGCCTCGACTCGGCGTCGGGCAGCGGAAATTCGACGACGACGTGGATCCGTCGCTGGAAGGCCTCGTCGATGTTCTGCCGCAGGTTCGTGGCCAGGACGACGACGCCGCTGTATTCCTCGATGCGTTGCAGGAGGTAGTTGACCTCGAGGTTGGCCCAGCGGTCGCGGGCGTCCTTGATGTCGCCGCGGTGGCCGAACATCGCGTCCGCTTCGTCGAAAAAGAGCATGCAGTTGGCGCGCTCCGCGTCGGCGAAGACGCGGCTCAGGTTCTTCTCGGTTTCGCCGACCCACTTGGACGTCAGCGCCGCGAGATCGATCCGATAGAGATCGACCTGCTGCTCGCTCGCCAGCACTTCAGCCGCCATCGTCTTGCCCGTGCCCGAGCCACCGACGAACAGCGCCGTGACGCCCCGGCCGAGCCGCATGTGTTCGCCGAGCCCCATCGCGCCGTGCACGCGCGGATGGTTGCGGATGCGGGCGCGCAATTCGTAGAGCGGCCGCTTGCTCGCGGGCGGCAGGATCAGGTCGCGATCCAGCCGGAGGTCCGGCCGCGGCTCGATCCGCTGGGCAAACGCAACCAGCCGCGTCGACGACTGGCGCCGGCACGCCTCGAACAGGTCCACCGGATCGATCGTCGCGGTGAAGATGTTGCGGCGGCGGGCGAGGCTCTCGGCCATCCGCCACGCGTCGCGAATCTGCGAGTCGGTGAGCTGGAAGGCGGCGGCGAGGCTGCGTGCGACGGCCGCGGCGTCCGGCAGCCGCGGCGCCCCGGCGCCGATCAGCCGCGCCCAGAGCGTCTCCCGCATCGCGACCGTCGGCGTGCCCAACCGGAACGGGATCCACCCCGGCAGCGCCCGCGGCTCCTCTCCGGCGCCGGCGCCACCCGCGATCGCCGCCGGGTGCGGCAGCGCCGACAGCCGCGCCAGCAGGTACTCGGCGCGCGCGGCCTGCTCGGGTTGCTCGAAGAGTCGCGCGATCCCGGTGAAGATTGGCACGCCGGCGCCGAGGCGGGCCTCCCGCAGGACGCAGTCGACGACGAGCGGCCACGACGTGCCGCCGGCCAGCGCCGCGTCGATGTCGACGGCCAGGACCCGGCGTCCGATACCCGCGCCCAGGACGGCAAACGTGCGCACGGCGAGGCCTGGATCGGGCCCGAGGAACTCGAGGCGGAGGTGTTGCAGGAACTCCGGGTCCGCCGCCCGGAGGTTCGGCAGCATCTCCAGGCGGTTGGCGACGTCGGGCGCAATGGGGAGGGTGCGGACGTCGACGGCCTCGTCGAACCAGCGCGCGATTCCCGCCAGCCGCCGCTCGTCGAAGGCTTCGCCGAAGACGAACGCCGTGACCCGGTCCTCCAGCGCGATCGGCCGTGTCGCGGCGGGATCGTCGTCGCTCCCGAGTGTCGCGATCAGCCGTTCCCGCGCCAGCCGGCCCGATGGCGAGAGCTCTCTGAACACGGGAGGATAGTCGTCGGCGCGCGCCGCCAGCATCTCGACGAGCAGCCCGGCGCCCGGAAGCACCCTGGCGGCATCCCCCTGGAGGAGGCCGTACCAGCGCCGGTAGGTCGAATGGACGACCGGGAGCAGCGCCAGCAGCAGCGCGTCGCGCTCGCTGCCGGTCAGGCGGAACTCGCGTCCGAGCTGCACCAGCCTGAGGTCGACCCTCCTGGTCGCCGTAATGCGCTGGTCGATGTCGGCCCGCCGCCTGGCGACCCACTCGAGGATCCCGGCAACTTCGTCACTGGGATCGAACGCTGCCAGGGGGGAGCTTTCGGCGTCGGCCGCGGCGGCATCGATCTGATCGTCTGGCAGGTGCCAGAATCGCTCGCGCTGCGCTTCGGACGAGGCCGCCTTGAAACGGACCAGCTGCGCGCGCACGAAGCCAGCGGCACGGTGCAGCTCGTCCCGGAGATGCTCCGCGTTGGATTCGTAACCGTCCGCGCGATCCGAGGTGAACCAGGACATGTCAGGCCAGCCGCTGCACGGAGAAGACGAGGCGTCTGCCGTTCAGCCATGGAACCGTGTCGAGCGCCCGCAGGTAACCCGCCATCTCGAGCACGACGTCCAGGGGCGCGGGCTCGAGCGCCACCTCGATCGTCGACTCCGTCGCCGTGACGCGGGCGGAACGGGCCAGGCCCTTCCCGATCAGAAAGGGCACGCTGGCACCCGCGAGCCCGGGAAGCCAGCGGCTCCACGCCCGGATCACCAGCCAGGCGATGCCGGCGATCGGCCCGGCGTCGAGCGCTGCCGCGGGCGGCGCGTCGAGACAGCGCTGGTCCACGAGTACCCTGGGCGAGCGCGCCGCGAAGCGCCGCAAGGCGGCCATCGAGGTCCTTCAGCGCGTCGAGATCGATGTCTTCGCGCCCCACCCACATTGCTGTCGGCGCGTCGTACGGCGGCGCCGCACCGAACCACTCCGCCGCGAGTCCAGCCATCAGGATGTCGAGCGGCACCCCGGCGTCCCGCGCCAGTCCCGGAAGCCGCACGTCGAGCACACCTCGCACCAGCAGGAACAAGCCGCCGTAGGCCGTCGCCTCCGCCTGCCTGTCGTCGTCGCGACGCGTGACCGCGGCGAGGGCGCGGAGCACGGCGACCGCCGCGGGCCCTGTCGCCCTGACGGCGTCGATTCGCTCCGCAACGTATCGGTCACCGGGCGTGACGCTCCGGGCCGGCGGCTCGGCGAGTGCGCTCGCGATCGCCATGCGATCGACTGACGTCCGCCGGATTGCGAGCCAGGCCGCCGCGATGCGGTCCACCGTGACGATCAACGCGCGGTCGAGCGGCTCGGCAGATCCGCAGATCTCGGCGAGGGCGGCGACGAGCCTGACGGCAACCGCGTCGCCGTCGGCGTAGCGGTCCAGGCCGACCCGCCGATCCTGAACGAGCTGTGCGAGTGCGCCGAGCGCCCGCTGGTGAGCGCCGGCGAGGAGCTGGCGCGACGCTGGCGCGCCAGCGTGGCCGCGGCGCGGCGCGACCTCGCTGAAGAGCTGCTCCTCTGTCCATGCGCCGTCGAGCCAGTCGAGCGCGCCGGACAACAGGCGGCGCACCGCGTCGCGATCCGGCGGATCAGCCCTGACGAATCCGCCGCGCTCGAGCGCGGTCGCCGTGCCGTCCACGCACGCGAGCACCCAGGCGGAGAGCGCCCGGCGATCGCTCCATGACGGAGGGAGCGGCGGCATGGTCCCGAGGTATGCAGCCGCGGCCTCGTTCATGGCTTCGTCGGCCTGCTCACTCCAGCCCATGGCGCGGAGGAGTCGCGTCGCGGCGTGCATCAACACACGCAGGTCTCTAGGGGTGGTTCCACCGGGGCCGGCGTCGCCGGTCACCAGGCGTCTGGCCGAGGCCGCCCCGATCAATGCGAGCACGGCAGCGAGCCGGCCCCTCCTGGCGAGCCACGCGAACACCAGGGGCGCGTACTGACGGTAGTCCTCGAGGACGGCAGCGAGCGTCGCCTTGACGTCGCCGTCGCGATAGGGCTGGAACGCGCCGAAGTACCAACGGTCCCACGCCGTCCCGCCGAGCAGATCGACGATAAACGACCCGATGAACGCCGGCTCGTCGTCGAAGCGCATGACGAGGTCCGGCGGAGGGTCAACATGCAGGAGCCCGGCAAGGGCGGCACACGAAGCACGGCTGATGCGGTCCACCGCGCGCGCGTCCAGCGACCAGTCCGACGGCCCGAGAGCGACGCGGGCAGTCAGGTCGCGCACCACAATCACGGCCGGGTCGGGTGCGAGGACGTGGCCCAGTCGCTCGGCGATTGCGTCGCCCAGTCGGGCGGCGAGCGCGCGGTCGACGGCCGGAGCGGCGGCAGCAGTCGCCAGGCTCCCGCGCGAGGTGCGATACCGGACGTGCAGGTCGCCGATGCGTCCATCCATGCCTGCCTCAGGCCCCGGTCGCCATCCCTGACTGCACCATGCCCGTCAGCAGCGCGGCCACCTCGTCGCTGACGGTGCGCGTCCTGATGTCCTGGCAGTCGATGGTGCCTTCGATCCGCATGTCGCCGTGGACTGTGACGAGCGCGCTGTCGGTGCCGCCGGCCATGCCGGCCGGAAAGCTGATCGTGAGCGCCGGCTTGAAGTCGCCGTCCTTGGTGACGCCGAGCACGAGCGTCCGGTTCGCGCCATTGAGCGAGCCGACGTCGATCCGCAGTTCGTCAGAGCCGTTCTTGTGGCGGTAGATGGCCGGGTTGCCTTCGGTTTCGCCGGCCCGCTCCGCCATGCCATCAGGGAACTCGAGCGACGCGCCGTCGAGCACGAGGTTGCCGTGGACGTTGGTCGTGCCGCGAATCTGCGTCCCGTCCGGGTACACGGCGAGTGTCAGGTGCGGCTGGCCGTCGTCACCGGGCACGAAGATCGCAAAGTCCCGCTCCGGCCCTTTTTCGTAGGTGAATTGCTCGTCGCCGATCGTGCGCGTCTCGGCGTCGGCGGGCCTTCGGCCGAGCTCGACCCGCGTGGCGTTTCCCGGGTGATCGATCACCTCGGCGTTCAGGCCGACGTAGACGCGGTCCGCCGTGTCGATGTCGAAGGTTGGGGTGCCGGACGCCGGCAGGTCCATCACGACGCGCCCGAGGTAGACCGGCCATCGTTTCGCGGGATCGTCCGGTGTCGCCAGCAGCGGTTCCTCGAAGGCCTCGGCCGGGACGCCGGGCGGGTGCCGTGGATCGGGCCGCGCCCCGCCGCGCGTGATCACGAGCACGCCTTGCTCCTGCGCACGATATCGCCGCGACGGGTCGCCGCCATCGCACTCGACCGGTGCCAGCCGGTCGTCCGACAATTCGAGCTGGTATTCGAGCCAGATGTCGAGACGCGAGGTGCCGTAGCGATCGAACAGCTCCCGCCCGACGGCGCGGCCCGTGGTGAGCAGCAACTCACGGCCGTAGCCGTCCACCGCCAGTCCCGGGCGGACGGAGGGACGGCCGTCGTCCTGCTTGACGATCTCGAGGCCGAGCACGATCCCCCATGAGTGATGGGAGAGGTTGTGCCGGCGGTGCAGCTGGACGTGATAGGCCTGCTCGTCGCGCAGCTCGGCAAGGCGGATGAACTGGCGATCGAAGTAGTTGACGCGCGTGGCGGGCTCGGCAGCCATGGGGCACCTCGGATCGCCTATGGGGCGACGGTGATATCGGCGGCGGTCTCCACTACGGCGACCGTGGTGGCGGTCCCGCGCGCGACCAGCATCTGGATCTCGATCCGCACTTTCGACGCGGTGTGCATGAAATTGGGGAACGTGATCTCGAACGTCTTCGGGCTGCTTACTCCGGCTTGCGTCAGGTCGATGCCCTCGATCGTTCTGAACACCATGTCGCCGTTGCCGGATCGGCCCCGGATGATCTCGAGGCACCGCTTCACCCGCACCTGCCCGGACCAGGCGACCTTCATCTTGTAAGTCAGCGTTGTCCCGCGCGTGACCTGTCCTGGGACGGTGGTGAGCGACAGCGTCACGTCGGGACTGAGCTTGCCAATCTGCCGCAACCCGCTGATGAACGCGAGCGCCAGCAGGTCCGGCAGCAGGGGATCCTTCTTTCCGATCGGCGGCAGATACACGGCGCCGTCGACCTTCAGGAGCGGCTTCTGTGGCGCGCCGGCGACGGCCAGAATCTCGAGCCGCCTGCCGCCGTCCATCTGCATCGCGGGAATCCACGTCCCCCTGGCCCCGGCAGACGTGCCGATGGAGAACCGGCTCGAGGTGTCGGTGTCGTCTTCTCCGCCTCCGGAGATCCGCAGCGCGGTGGCGGGCACCATATCGGTGGGCTTCGACGTGGTCACCGCATGGATTTCGCGGGCGAGCGGGTTCCCCTTGATCTCCGCGGCGGGTCGGAACTCCACCACCGGCGTCCCCGGTTCCGCGCCGTCGCTGCGCGTGCGGTCGACGTCGCCGCATGCCGCCGTCTCCGGTACCGCCGACACCGCCGCGTCGGCCTTGCGCAGGATCAACCGGCCGCCGGTCGGCGTGGCATAGGCCGAGAAGGTGACGGCCGGCTCGACCGGCGGCGCCACCGCGGCGGCGTCCGCGGCGCGCGCCCGGGCGCGGCGCGGAGGACGAAACGGTATCCGCCGGCCGGTCCTGTCCAGCAGCTCGAACAGTCCTTCGCGCGACCCGTCGAACGGCACCCGCACCGCAAATTTCTTGACCGCGTCGAAGCGCTTCGCGACGTCGAGCGCCACCGGGCGGCCGCGCCATGCCTGCGTGTCGACGAGCGACGCGACGAGCGTGTGCGTCGCTGGCTCGACACGTCCTTCAATCCAGGCACGCGAGAGGACGCCGCCGGCCGCGGGCAGCGTGATGACCATCAGCTTGTTCCCGGCGAGTAGGACCCGGGCCTCGGCTCTTTCGCCGGCGATGACGAGCCGACGCCACACGTGGACGCCCCCGTCGCGATCGATCGCAAGGCGCCGGCTCGAGGCCGCGCTGTCCCTGGTCGTCAGCACGACGTGGTGCACGTCCGAACGACTCGTCAGCCCCAGTTGCAGCACCGACCGGCCATGTGGCGACCGCACCACACCGGCTCGGTGCCGCAGATACCGCGCCGTCGCATACGCGGCGTAGCGGTCGGGCGCCCCCTTCTCCGGAGGCGGCAGGCAGCCCTTCCCGACGCCTGCAACCGGGACCGGCCAGGTCGGCGCGCCCGTCATCCGGCCGGCGGCGCGCGCCCGGTCGACCTGGTCCTGCTCGTCGCGGAGATCCACGCCGGGCTGAATGACCCAGGCGAATCGCTGCGCAATGCGCGGCGCCGGCACGTCGTCGCAGCCGCGGTCGGGACGGGACTGCGCGTCCGCCTCGCAGTAGTAGAGCGCGAGTGTTTCGCACGCGTCCGGATCGTCTACCTCCAGGCGGACGACGTCCGGCACGAAGAGTTCGCGGCCGTAGCCGTCGATCGCGCTCCCTGGCGTCAACGAGAACTCACCCGCCGCGTTCCGCAGCACGCGCAGGCCGCGGACGATGCCCCACTCGTGATGCGAGACGTGGTGGCGTCCCGCCATGGCGAGTCGATAGTCCTGCTCGACGCGAAAATCCGCGGTCGTCAGGCGCTGCCGCTCGCGGTACTGCACGCGGGTGATGCTCATCGGTCGGCGGCGACTTCGAATCCGACGATCCGGCGGCACTTCATGGGATCGGCGGCACTGATGGTTCGGATCTGTTGCTGGGTCCGACCTTCGAGGACCAGCATGTCGTCCATGGCGTACTGTCGCTTGTCGTCAAGCCGGGCCCCCGGCTCGACGTTCAGGCCTGCCGCCCTCAGCCTGTCGATCGCAGCGGTCTCCGGCTGCCACAGGTAGGGCGCCAGATCGATGGTGCCGCGCGGGATGGGCCGGCATTCGTCGCGGCGCAGCCGGCGGCGGTGGATCGGCGTCGGGTCGATCATCACGACACGGCACGGTGCGCTGCTGCCGGGCTTCGGCCGTCGCAGCAGGACACGGGCAATGGGCACGCCCTTGTCGGGCCGGCAGCTCGGACAGCCGCACTCCAGCTGGTGGAGCAGCCAGTCGAAGTAGAGGTAGTAGGCAATCCGGGACAGCTCCGCACTCCCGCGCTTCGACTGGGCGTCGCGGCCGTAGGTGTCGATCAGGCAGCAGGCCAGGTCTTCAAGGAAGCAGAACTTGTACGGCGGGTGCCGGCGGAGATACTTGAGCAGGGCCTGCGGCCCGAGCCGCGTCGTCTCGAGGATCGCGCGCAGCGTTGCTCTGCGCTCCTTGTCGAACGCTTCCCGCCACTCCTCCGCGTTGCGGTCGTCTTCGCAGTCGTTGTCGAGCGTCGCGGGCTCGACATGCACGCACGGATGCTCCAGCACGCGGGTATATTCACAGCCCGCGGTATCGGAACAGCCGCTCCGGAACATGGCGCGCTGGGGCTGAGCGAGATCCTCGTGGTACCGCAGCATCAGCGTGACGGCAAAGAGGTCCTGCTTGCGTCCGATCTCGTCCCAGCAGTCATTCTCGCGCTGGTTGTCGTCGCCGCCATCCGCCGCGGGCTGGTCGATCCGACCGTTCGATTTCGGCGGTTTCTCGCAGGGGTCGTCCTGGCTCTTGCAGGCGTCGGTGAGGTCGACCGCCAGCGGCTCGCACACCACCAGGTCGTTGCCGCAACAGTCGATCGCGTAGCCAGGGTTGACGTAGACCGTCGCGCCGCGCGGCTCGTCACAGCATCCCTTGTCGCCCCGCGGCGATGAGCACGTGACGTCCAGCCCGCAGACGATGCCCCAGCCGTGCCG
Source organism: uncultured Acidobacteriota bacterium (assembly GCA_963750475.1). Taxonomy (GTDB): domain Bacteria; phylum Acidobacteriota; class Vicinamibacteria; order Vicinamibacterales; family 2-12-FULL-66-21; genus JALZOC01. Next base: position 590,875 of record CAVVQQ010000002.1, on the reverse strand, counting down.
GTAGCGCGACAGCGAGAACCGGCTTCTCGCCCATTCCACCGTCGCGGCAAGGTCGCCGTCGGTCAGCAGCTGACCGCAGAAGAAGTTCGGCCGGACGATGCAGTCGAGATCGCAGCACCGCGACTCGCAGCCACAATGGCCGCCGCAGCCGCAGCCGCAATCGGACGATGCCGTCCGCTTTCCATCCGTGTCGGGCGCATACACATGCATGGCGGCTACTCCTGCGCGGCGGCGCCTGTGGACGCCTGCTCGGTCTTCATCACCCGCTCGTACTCCTCGTCGTCGACGACCCGGAACCAGCTCTCGAAGGTGCCGCCGGCGACGCCGTCGCCGCTCGGCAGACGTCCGCGCAGGTGGTCGCCGTCGACGGGATTGCGCCGGCAGTCGAGCAGGAAGTCGCAGCGCAGGGTGACGTGAAGGATGTGGCTGCGGTATGACAGCGGCTTGCGGATCTCGGTACACCGCCGTCCGCCCGTCGGGCGTGAGGTATGGCGGTCGGCGGTACTCGACGAAGTCGAGGTCCTCCATCTGCCGGTCCTCGTATTGCTCGCCGTACTGCACCACGAAAGTGCGCTCGTTGATGCCGCGTGGTCCGGGGCGTCCGGGATGCTCGGCGTCGAGGAGCGGGCGATCGAAACGAATACGCAGGTGGCGGAGCGCGCTGGCACGGACGAGCCCGCCGTGCGTCCAGCTGGTCCAGCAGATGTGCGTCAGGTGCTCGCGTGCCTGCGCGATGGAACGCCGCCCGGAGATGTCGATGTCATCCAGCGCGTCCATGTCCTCGGCGCCGCGAGCCCGGATAACCGCGAGTGGCACGCAGTGATGTGGGGGGCACGCGGTGTCGAGGCAGCAGGCGGGATGTTCGGGCTCGTCTGGACACGGACGAGGCTGGCGCGGCGGCGTCGGCGTCGGCGGCTCCCGGTCGTCGGCGTCGTCGTCCTGGTCCGCCGCCTGTTGCCGGCCGTCCTGGTTGCGCCCGTTCGCGTACGGCGGCTGCGGGGCGGGGTCCGCGCCGTCCTTTTCCTCGCCAGGATCGCATCCCTCGGGCGTGTCCCAGCCGTACTTGCGGAGATCGTCGTACTTCACCCAGCGCCAGCACAGCTCGTAGCCCTCTCGAACGCGTCCGTACTCCATTGCCGGGTTCGAGCAGGCCTGCGGGCTGTAGAGAACCGGCGCCTTCTCGGTGTAGGTCTCCGTGTACTTCAGACAGAGCAGGAGTACCGATTGCGGCGAGGGGTTCGTTCCGGGCTTGTCCGGGCCGCCGTTCGGGCGTTCATCCCACGGAATCCTGGCGGTGACGAGGTCCTTGCGAACGACGATCTCCCTGCCGCAGCAGTCGATCGCCAGGCCGCAGCGCACCACGACGCGATCGCGGCGGCAGTCGGGATTCGGGTGCAGCACGACGTCGAGTCCGCAGGCGATCCCCCAGCCGTGCAGGATGCGGTTGTGGAGATGGCGGAACGAGCGGTGGTAGGCGTCGGCGTCGCGGAAATCGCGCGCCGTCATGTGGCGTCCGGTGAAGTACCGGATGCGCTCGAGCATGACGTCCTGGCAGCCGCCGTCGGCCGGGTCCTCGTCGCACTTCATCACATGCCTCCGTTGTCGGCCGCGCAGCCGAGCGTGGTGTCGAATCCCAGCCGCCGGGAAAGCGGGCTCGCCGGAGCGACGTCTTCGGTCGCGCACGCCAGCGGGGCGGGGTGCGGCGCGCCGATGACGCTGTCGAGATCGAGCGTCGACTGCTCGCCGATCCGGAATCGCGGCTCCACCAGCACGAGCTCGTAGGTTGCATGCACGGGCTTCTGCAGATCGATGGCGCGCCTGATCAGCGCCTCGTCGGCCGCGGTGCGGACCCACATCGCCGGCACGTAGACGCGGAACGAGTGGGCGTAGTGCCGGAACAGATCGGCCTCCGGGCGGCCGTCCGAGACGAGCTCGACCTCTCCTTCGCGCTCGAAGACGCCGAGCTGGAAGCGCCGCTCGACCGCGGCGCTCCACAGGCCTTCCGCGGCGCCAAGGCGTGCGGTGTCCGGGCGGCCGACCATCAGGCGACGGCGCTCGACGAAGCTCTCGACGATACCGGGAATGCCGGCGCGTTCGAGATCCGCGACCGTCACCCGACCGAGGTTCGCGAGATAGACGCGCAGCCACGCCACGATGCCAGCCGTCGTCCCCCACTTGTCGCGGAGTGACGGCATCGCCTGGAGGAGCTTGCGGTTCTGCTCCGCGTCCCACGTGCCCTCGAGCCTGACATCGAGCCAGCCGGCGAGGTAGGCCATCGCGTCCGGGGGAACCGAGTCGGGATCCAGGTACCGCTCGAAGGTCTCGACCTCCCGCTCAATCGAAGACCAGGTCGTCTGGACGATCGACAGGAAGCGATCCAGGAAGTCGCGCTGGTCGTCGGGCTGCGAGTAGATCGCCGGGAGGTACTGCAGCAGCGACTCGCGTGGGAACCGGATCCGGAGCGCGTGCACGACCGGGGTCTGCACGCCGTCGCCCGACAGTTCGATCTGCAGCTGGAGATACTGGCCGGGCCCGTTCGGCACGAGCGTGTCGAGCCGCTGCGGTCTCATCTGCGATTCGTCCGGCTGCGAGACGCCGGCGAGCGGCGTGGTGTCGCGCCACGAGCCCAGCGCACCGACACTCGCGGCGTTCGCCTCGACTTCGACATCGGACTCGCGCTCGTTGCTGGTGCGCGTGCGCACCTTGACGCGCGAGCCCGGCGGGAGCGACACCGTCATCTCGACGGCGTGCCACTGGCAGTTGTAGACATCGCTGTCCAGCCACAGGCTGGTCCATGTCGCGGTTCGCGCGAACGTCGGCTGCAGGTCCCGCGCTGATGGCGATCCCTTCGGTCGCGGCGCAGTGGACGCCGGGACGGTCCGGTCGCGCCACGTCGCCGGCGTCACGGCGGCGGACCCGAGTGCGTCGCCACGCTGGCTGGTGCGCTCGGCACATGTGCCGCTCCCATCCCACAGCAACACGCAGCCGCGCCCGTCGGGCGCGATGCGCCGCCAGTGCATCTCGTGATCCGCCGGTGCGCCGAAGCGCCTCCGGAGCAGTTCGGCGCCCGGACGGTGAGCGTGCACGGCCTGGTGCCGCTCGTCGAGGATGAAGACGCAGCCGTCGATCTCGGCCAGATCCACCGGCGCCCAGCTCGTCGCCGCATCCGCGTTCACCTGCACGCCGGCGGCGTCGTACGGTCCGAAGCGGTGGCGCACGCGGCCATCCGGCAGCTGAACGGTCACCGTTCGGGCGCGGCTATCGATGACGTAGACGCTCCCGGCAATCACCCAGGCGCGCTGATGCGACTGTCGCGGCCGGCGCAGCCCGCACGGATCCTGCAGTCGCGCCGGTAGCACGACCTCACCGCGGCCGTCCGTGAACACGTCCCAGGCGCCAAGGCGATCGCGCACCGCCGCGCTATTGCCGAATCGCGCCGATTCTGCGGTCGCTGGGCCGGCGCCCGACAGTGAGAACATCGCCAGCGACGACGGCGTCGTTCCGGTGTCGCGGACGTAGACGCGCTCGTCCCGATCCTCACGGCCCTCCGCCCGGTCTGTGACGATGCGGTCCCAGCGGTCCGCCATTGCCGGGATGTCGACGACGAGCGTCAACGCGTCGGACGAGGCCGTCGCGCGGTAGATGCGGCCCGCGCCCTTGTCCAGGATATAGACCCCAAGCGGGCTGGCAGTCAGGTCCGCCGGCTCGATCAGCCCGCCGTGAAGCCGCAGCAGGGCGAGTGTCTCGAGCTCGAACACCTGGATGCGATGCGCTTCTGGATCCGCAACGTACAGCAGTCCGCTGTGCGCGGCGATGTTCGCCGCGCGCCTGAACCGCCGCGGTTCGTTCCACGCGCCGCCGGGCCCATTCTCTGGCATCCCCTCGAGCCCCACCTCGGGCAGCGGAGCAAATCGCTGTCGGACCGCGTCGTAGCGCAGTACGCGTCCACCGTCGGGGGACAGCCGAAGCACCGCCGTGCCGTCCACCGCCACACCTCGCGGCAAGGCCAGCCGCCCGAGGCTGCCGTCCGGTGAGTCGAGACCGAGCGGCCCGCCCGGCAACGCCGCCAGCGACAGCCCGTCGCGCCGGTTCGCAATCACCGGTGACGAGTTGTCGCCCCGCTCCGCCGCCGGATTGCCGGACTGCCACGGGTAACCGCCGCCGAGGAGCCACGAGGTGCCGTTCATCTGGCGGACCGCTCGTCCGGATCGGGCCGAACGACAATGAGGTGGTTACCGGGATAGACGAGGGCGTCGGGAGGCACTTCGATCTGCTGGCCGACTTCGTGCGGAATGCCGCCGACGTAGACGAGCAGGTCCTCGACCGACCGCACCTGCGAGGCGGCGCTCGAGGCGCCGAAGAGCTGTGCGTAGATCGCGGCCGGGGACACGTTCTCGCCGAAATCGCGCGCCATCGGGCTGAGGTACGCGTTCAACCGGTCGCGCGCATCCTGCGAGACGCGGTCGAACGCCGCCTGCGGGTCGGCGAGGAGCCGAGCCTCGACCCGCACCTCCATGAAGCGCGGCGCCGAGACGTGGACCTCCGTCGTGATCAGCCGGATCCCCTCGAAGGCGGCGCACACCGACCGGATCAGCTCGGCCGACGGCAGAGGCGGCAAGGCTTCGGAGTCGGCGACGACCACGACGGTGATCGCGCCGGGCACCTCGACGTCAGGAAAGTCCGGGTGACGCCCGCCGAGCGCGCGTGCCTTCTTGACGCCGTCGATCGATTCGGCCTGTGCTTCGAAATCGCGGCCGGTCACGGCGCGCCCGCCGCTGCGGAGGTGCGCCGGTGTGTCCTTGATGAATTGATCCAGGTCTTCCTCGTCGGCGCCCCCGGTTGCGGCGCGGACGTTGACGACCTTCTCGATCCCGGCGACCTGCGTCACCATCGTCTTCACGCCGCCGGGCCCGACCTTGTTCGCCGCCGCACCACCGCCATGCCGCCACGTCGTCGCGACAATGTCGGCGCCGGCGGACGGGATTTCCCCCTTCTCGCCATCGCCGAAGATGATCCGCGCCGCGGTCGCGTCCAGCCGGTAGTGGCGGTCCTCGGCCTTCGACGCGAAGAAGTCGTCGACGCGCGTCCACGGCAGAGGGGGACCACTCTCGCGCACTTCGATGCGCAGCGAGTCGGGGTCCACCGGCCGGTCGGGGAACTCGAACGCCTGCTCGGCCCGGCCACTGCTCGTGCCGAGGATGCGCTCCCCCTCGGTGACGAGATTGACGGCGTCGACGGCGTTGGGCAGGAAGAACTCGAGGCGGGGGGCTCGCCCCGGCGGATAGAGATTCTGGTCGAGCCGGACGCGGATCCAGTAGTGCTCCTTGTCGTTGATCGCCTTGACGGCGTCGTTGACGGCCGGCTCGATGTCGCTCGGCCCCTCGACATCGACGTAGCCATCACGCGTGAACGCGACGGTGTCGTCGCGCAGGACGTTGAGCCGCTCCCACACGTCCTGGTTCTTCTTCGGGCGGTACTCCCACACCAGGTCCACGGGCGGCACGAGGTCGCGGTTCTGCTCCCCGACCCGCTGCGGCAGGCCGTTGGTGTCCGCCTGCGGCCGAAGCGCCAGGAGGCGCATCTTCTGTGGAAACGGCGCCGTGTTGTTCGGGTTCGGCTTGAACCCGAGGTAGAGCGCGTCGCCGGGCTCCGGATTGCGTCCGAACGGGTAGAAGATCCGGCCGGCCGGCAGCGCCGGGAGGTCGATCTGCGACGCCGTTCCGTCGGCGAACACGAACAGCGCCGCCAGCGGCGCCCCGACAACGTCGAGATCCTGCGTCGTCTCGAAGATCACCGGTGGGCTGCCCTCGACCTGCGCTGAGTAGCGCGACCCCGAACGGATGGTCGAGGGGCGCTCGGCGGCTTTTGGCGTGAACACCAGTTTCACCGACGCAGGCTGCGCGGCCTTCAGCTGGAGCCCGAGCAGCGCCGCGAACTTCAGGTAGTTCTTCCGCGGCATCTGACCCATCCGGTGATAGGTCATCTCCGCCAGCCACGAGAACAGCTGGAGGAGGGTGATGCCGGGATCGCTGTCGTTGAAGTTCGTCCAGGCCGGGTTGTAGCGAGGGATGCGCGAGCGCAGCTCGCGGTAGATGTCCTCGAACGGACGGTCGAACGTCGGCTCCCTCAGCTCCAGTGGCATGCCATGCTCCTATCGCTGCACGCCTTCCTGGAGGAAGAAGGGATAGACGAGGTTGAAGAAGGCATTGTTGGACCTGACGCGGTAGTCGATCCGGATGAGGAGCACGTTCTTCTGCTCCGGCGGCGCGTCGACGCGGACGTCGAGCACGTCGAGGCGCGGTTCCCACCGCACCAGCGCGTCGCGGACACGGGCCTGGACTCGGCCGTGCAGCTGGGCGGTGTTGGCCTCCATGACCAGTTCCCAGATGCCGCACCCGAATTCCGGCCGCATGACGCGCTCGCCGGGGCTGGTCCCGAGGACGATCGCGACGGCGTCCTCGATCGAGGCTTCTCCCTCCGCATAGGCGATTCGACCGTCGCGCCCCGGCACGATCGGAAACGCCCAGCCGCGGCCGAGAAAGCCGGGGTCCTGGCTAGCCACCGATCACCACCGTCCCTGCCGCGACGACGGTTCCCGCGGGCAGGTCGAAAGGGTCGTTGCACGTCGTCGCCGTATCGCCGGCCCGGGCGGCCGCCTTGCCGTTGATCGTCACCGTCGCGCTCCCGGTCCTGATCGTCGCCTTGTTCGACGGCGGATTCACGAAGGTCCCGCCGATCGGGATGTGCGGCGGCGTGTTGGTCGCGCCGCTCGACACCGTCGCCGCCGCCATCCCGCCGATCGTCACGTCGGCGCTCAGGCCGCTGTCGATCAGCCCGTTGAACGGGTGCGGCACCGGCACCGGCGAGGTCGGCCCGGGCGGCTGGATCAGGTGCACGTCGAGCGCGACGACCTGATCCCCCTGTTTCGCGGCCGGTTGTGCCATGGCTCACCTAGTTGATGCTGACGGTCGAACCCTTCACCGTCATCGCGCCGGTTGCCTGGAGGTCGAGCGTCGACTTCGCCTTGATCTCGACCTGATTCGCGTCGATCGAGAGCTTGCCGGTCGGCGCCGAGATCGAGATGTCGCCGCTCGAGCAGGTGATCTCGATCTTCCGGCCCGACACGTCGATCACCACCTTGTGGTCGCCGCCCTTGCCGACGACCTCGATCCGCTCCGATCCGCTGGTGTCGTCGAACTTCATGACGTGCCCCGAGCGCGACCGGAAGAACCGCCAGTTGTTGTCGACCTTCTTGCCGTCGTCAGCCGGCGGCGGATCGGCCTTGCTCCACAGCGCGCCGACGATGTACGAGCGGCGCGGGTCGCCGAGCTCGTGCGCCACCAGCACCTCGTCGTCGACCTCGGGACGGAAGAACAGGCCACGCCCCTTTCCGCCCATCGGCGTCGCCACCCGCGCCCAGTCGCTCGGCTGATCGTCGAGGTGGGGGAACTTGACGCGGACCCGACCGAGCTCTTCCGGATCGTCGAGGTCCATCACGATGCCGATGACGATGCCGTTGTCGCGCTGCATGGTCAGACCTCTTCGCGGCGGCACTCGAACTGGGTGGTGTAGCCACCGTCGCCGATGGCGTGCGTCGTCGAGACGACGAAGTAGCGGCCGCTGAAGCGGTCGCCGACCCCGTCGATTTCGAGCACGGTGCCGGCGCGGACGTCGTTGAGCCCCGGGACCGAGCCATTGGCCTTGACCATCTCCTTCGCAATCCCCTCGAAGATCTCGATCGCCAGCTTGCGGGCCTCGGCCTCGCTCTCGACCGGATGGGTGGCGACGATCTCGGCCTTCTGCTCGACCGACTTGTCGATCGCGTCCTGCCCGCCCTTGGCACCGACGCCCTTGGTCGCGAGCTCCGAACGGGTCGCGGTGTAGGTGATGGGCTGCTTGCGGACGTTGTCCCAGCCTCGCACCGTCACCTTGCCGACCTGCCTCGCCGTCGTCAGCTCGGGAGAGAATTCGATCAGGGACTTTCCGTAGGTGAGACGGTATGCCGGACGGTGAACGGTCGTCGAGGGCCGGTAGACGAGCACGGTCTCGGCGGTGTTGCCGGACGGCCGTTCCTCGACGAGGATGTCGTAGCCGCTCCGGCGGGCGCGCTCCATCAGGAAGATGATGTCGTATTGGTTGTCCTGGATCAGGTACTTGATGCGCGGCTCGTCGGTCGCCTTGACGGTCTCGATCGTCACCTTGAGGCGCTGTGCGACCTGCTCGGCGACCTCGCTGTCGGTCATGTCGGCGTAGGTGCGCGACTCCTGCTGCGTCCTGAAGCGCTGGAGCACGTTGAGTCCGCTCACCGACAGCGTCGAGCCGCCGCCGGCCGGGAACGAGGGGCGCAGCGACGTGATGTCCCCCTTCAGCATCGTCCGCAGCGCCCCCTGGTAGCCCATGCTCAACTCGATCTGCTGTCCCGGGTCGAACAGCTTCTGGTCGCTGTATTTGAAGGCGCGCGTCGCGGCGTCCCAGTTGTTGATCGAGATCTCGAAGCTGTCGATCTCGGTCACGCTGTCCTTGTAGGTGACCGACAGGATGTCGCGGACGACGTCGCGCCCGGCGGGGCGGCCGGCGAGCTTGACCTCGAACGCCGGGACGTAGAAGTCCTGCCCCTCGTAGATGGGAACGGCGCCGGTGGCGGTGCCGGTCATCGCCGCTCCCCTCGTCCGCCGCTCGCGAGCACGTCGATCGCCGGGATCGCCAGCTCCATCCCCGGTGTCAGCCGGCGCAGGTCGCCGAGGCGGTCGCGGTTCTCCTCGTGGTCGGCGATCATCGTCCACTTGCCGGCGTCGCCGTATTCCTCGAACGCGATGCGCGCGAGCGTGTCCTTGCGGCGCACGACGCGCCGCTTGGTGTGGTCGGCCGACTGCAGGTTGAGCTCCTTCAACTGCTCCTCGAGCGTCTTGTATTCCTTGAACGACACCGTCAAGGTCGCCCGCACGGGAATGCCCGCCGGGTTGAACAGGGAGAACTTCTGCTGGACGTTGTCGACGATCGCGCGGAACGACAGCCCCAGCCCCCAGATGAAGCGCACCCGCGGCGGGGCGTGCGTATTCGGCTGAATCCGCCCGAGCTGCGCGACGACGTCGGTGAGGAGGCGAACGTCGACGACCTGGACGGCGCCGCTCCCCAGCCGCGTCGTGTCGAAGAACAGCTCGAGCGCGAGCGTCTGCGTCTGGCCGCGGACGAACTGCAGGATTGGCGCGTCGATGCCGGGGATCGCGATCTCGGCGATCTGGGCCGCCTTGGCGAGCGTGTACTCCGGCGGGTTGAACTGCACCGGGATCACCGCCGGCAGGTTCGGGCCGCGGTCCTTGGCGTCGACCTCGATGATCGCGGGCACCGGCATCTCAGCCTTCCGCCCCAGGCGACAGCGGCTTCGCGGCCTGACGGTGCAGCCTGGTCGCCGCCCGCGCCCGCTCGGCCTGCCGCGCCCGGTCCTCGAGCCTGCTGATCACCAGCGCGACGAGCTTCTCGACCTGTGCCGGGGTCAGCGACAACTCCGTCTCCTGCACCGATACCTCGCTCGTCATCCGTTCGATGTGTACGGTCACGCGCGTCACCTCTTCCGCTTCAAACCCTGATGGGCGACCTCGAGGGTCTCGAGTGCGAGATTGTTCTGCCCCGCGCCGAGCTCGGGCCCGATCCACTTCGCCGGAAACGCGTCGACGAGCTGGAACTCGATCGCGTCCTCGGTTCCCGAGGGGTCGTGGACGAGAATCGTGCAGTTGCGCGACTTGAACTCCCCCTCGGAAATGGCGCGGTGCCAGTCCCACAGGACCTTGTCGACGATGCCGCGCTTGAACGTGACGTTGCCCTGCTTGGTGCGTCCGGGCAGCCGCCAGGTGTGACTGTTGAGGCCCCCCTCGGCGTACTCCTGGACCTCGGTTTCCGACTGCAGGCCGGCGCAGTCGCTGAAGCCGCCGGGCGGAAGGTCGTCGAAGCGTGACGGTGAAGCGGAACGCCGGGATCGGATCGCGGCGCTTGCCGGTCTCAGACATCCTGCGCCCCCTTCTCTTCGACCTGAATGCCGCTGCGCGTCACGCCGATGCGCACCACCACGAACTCGGCTGGATAAGGCGGCTGGATGCCGAGGACGCACGTCACGCGCCCGTCGTCGAGCTCCGGAGCGGGGTTCGTGGATCCGTCGCAGCGCGCGAAGTACGCCTCCTCGGGATTGCGCCCGTCCAGGATGCCGGCACGAAACAGCCGCTCGAGAAAGCCGGTGACCGCCCGTTCGATGTCGCGCCAGAGCCTGGGGCTGTTCGGCTCGAACGTCAGCCACTGCATCTGCTCGTCCAGCGACTCCTCGATGGTCGTAAAGAGGCGGCGGACGTTGACGTACCGCCACCGGATGTCGGGATCGAGCGTGCGCGCGCCGAGCACGAGGACGCCGCGTCCAGGGATCGCTCTGATGGCGTTGATCCCCGCCTCGTTGAGATCGCCGTGCGCTTCGTCGTCGAGTAGCTCGCGCACGTCGAAGACGCCTTCGAGCGTCTCGTTCGCCGGCGGCTTGTGGACGCCGCGCAGGCGATCGACGCGCGCGACCATGCCGGCGACATGCCCCGAGGGCGGGATGAACCGCGCCGCGGAGCGCAGGCGCAGCGGGTCGTCGACCGCGATCCAGGGGTGATACAAGGCGCCGAAGCTGGAGGCCGGCCAGTCGCTCTTGTGGCGGATCGCCTGGTTCCGGCCGACGGGAGGAGCGTCGAGGAGGGCAATGCGGTCGCGGGCGCGCAGGCAGCTCGTAATGACGTCGATCTGCGCGTCACGCAGCTGCTCGGTCGTGAACGGCTGGAAGGCGGGTTCGGGTCCGAGCGGGTCCTGCCCGGCCATCAGGTCGGGCAGCGACACGAAGGAGACGTCGTCGACGCGCTCCAGCGCCGCCACGCCCCAGGTCGATTCGCGGTCCGGGTCGCCGGTGAAATGGGAAGGCGTGAGGGTCGCAAGACCGTCGACGCCGCCCGTCAGCCGGGCGGTGCGCGCCCCCTGGCCGAGGACCTGCGCCGGCAGCAGCGGGTTGTCGGGCACGATCCGGACGAGGAGGTCGGGGGTGAGCTCGGGCAGGTCGGTATCGGGAATGCCGAGCAGGTTGTTGCGGCCGGCAGCGGCTGCCGCGTCGGCCGGCTCGTCGAACGCCTCGAGCGCCAGCGTTTGCGTGCGGCCGTCCGGCGCGGTGGCGACGAGATCGGTGATGCGATCGCGGCCCCACACCGCCTCGATGGTGATCCGGTCGCCCCACTCGCCCGGGCTGCCGGCCTCGAGCGGGTAGGCGCGGCCGTCGATCAGCAGCCGCGCGCGGGCGGGGCCGGCCCGTTCGGGGTCCGCGGCGCGCACGACCCAGCAGGTGCGGCCGCCGTTCTCGAAAAAGCCCGCCACCGCGTACGCCAGGTAGGCATACGGCATCCGCTCCCCGAAGGTCGTGAGGAACTGCCGGCCGCTTTCGATCTTCACCGGCGTCTGCACCGGACCGCGCTCGGCCACGCCGACGAACCCGGCCACGTCGCTGCGGCCGAGCTCGAGGTGCTGCGGGTTGGCGTCGAGCCACTCGACGTAGACGCCCGGGGTGCGATAGGTGGTCGGCATGGCGGCGAGACTAGGTCTGGAGCGCGAGCCCCTCGACGCAGATCTCGAACTCCTCGATGGCAATCTCGTTGTTCTTTGCGTTCATCGCCGGCCCCGCCCACTTCGAGGGCCAGCCCTCGCTGAACTCCCAGGTCAGCGCCGGCTTGCGCGACTCGTCGAGGAGGGTGATGGTGCCCCCCTTGCGCTGGGTCTTGCCGTCCATCACCGTCTTGCGCCAGGCCCAGAGGTCCCTGCCGTCGGGCGTGTAGCCGCGTTTGAGGCTGATGTTGGTGTACTTCCGCTTGCCCGGAATCTTGCGGACGGTGATGTCGTCCGGGCCCTCGCGGTACTCGATGATGTCGGTCTCGGTGGCGAGCCCGCCGACTTCCGAGAAGCCGGCGCGCATGTTCTCCACCGTGACGATGAAATTGAACGAGGCGAGCGGATCGTTCCTGCTGCCAGCAGCGGCCATGACTCCTCCTTACGACTCGGACTCGAGCGTCTTCTGGGAAATGCGGAAGATGACGAACTCCGCCGGCTTGACCGGCGCGACGCCGATCAGGCAGATCAGCCGGCCGTTGTCGAAGTCGTCCTGTGTCATCGTCGTGCGGTCGCACTTGACGAAGAAGGCTTCGTCCTGGGTCGTGCCCATCAGCGCGCCGTTGCGCCACACGGTGCGCAGGAAGTTCGTCACCGACGCCCGGATCGCGATCCACGTGGTCTCGTCGTTCGGCTCGAAGACCGCCCACTGGGTGCCGCGGTCGATGCTCTGCTCGATGAAGATGAAGAGCCGGCGGACGTTGATGTATTTCCACAGCGCATCGGAGGTCATCGTCCGCGCGCCCCAGACGCGGATGTCGCGGCCGTCGGAGCGGAAGTCGCGGATGACGTTCACGCCGCGCGGGTTGAGGATGTCCTGCTCGCGCTTGCCGAGCGTGAACTCGAGCGGCTTGGCGTTGTTCTTGAGATCCCGGGTGACGATGCCCCGCACCACTTCATTGGCCGGGGCCTTGTGGACGCCGCGCTCGACGTCGACACGGGCGTAGATGCCGGCGACGTGGCCGACCGAGGGAATCAGCAGGTGCCCTTCCGGCGTGTGCGGCGCGAGGACGCGAACCCACGGGTAGTAGACCGCCGCGTATGACGTGTCGCGCGGCGGCCGCAGCCCGGCGATGTTGGCGATCTGTCCGTCGGTGGAGGTGATCGCGAAGCGGTCCTTCTGCGCCTCGCAGGCCTCGATGACGCGCTCGCGCAGGCCACCGATAACGACTTCGTCGGGTGCGGCGAGGAGCGAGATCTCGCGGATCGCCAGCAATCCGGCCAGCCCGCGCCGCTGTTCGGGATCCGGCTGGTTGTCGTCGAGATACTCCGCCAGGGTCGCCGCCACGGCGGCGCCGTTGGCCAGCGGCACGCCGGGAAACTCGGCGTCGGCGGGCCGCGCCGTGCAGGTCAGCATGGTCACGAGCTGCGACGCCGAGTTGACCATCGACCTGGCGAAGTTCCGGTCGGACGGTACCGGGCTGAGGTTGTCGAAATCCTCGTAGGCGGTCGGCTCGACCCGGTCCGGGTCGCCGAGCAGGTTCGGATCCGAGGGATCGACGAACGGGTTGGGCACGCCGTCGCGGAAGTAGGCGATCCGGATGCGGAACCAGTCGGCGGTGCGCGTGCCTGGGCGCGCCACCGTCGCGGCACGGACCGAGACGACGACGTTGTTGCCCCAGACGCCTTCGCCGATGGCCTGGAGCACGCAGTTGCCGATGTCGGCGGTAGCGGCGACGGCGCCGGGCCCGCTGACCCGCGCGACGAAGACGCGCTGACCGCCGTTGTCGAAGAAGCCGCGGACGCCGTAGGGCAGGAACGCGTTGAGGCGGTCGAACGGCGGGCGATCGATGTAGCCGCCGAACGTACGCTGGAAGTCAGCCCAGCTCGTGATCAGCGTTGGCCGGGACGGGCCGCGCTCGGTCTCGCCGACGAACCCTGCAGTGCTGGTGCTCACACCTTCGATCGGGCGTGGTCCGGTGCTGATCTCCTCCACGTAAACGCCTGGCGCGAGATACTCGGGCATCGTCTTTCTCCTGCCTCATGCAAAGTGGAACGTCGGGACGACGATCGTCGCGCCGTGGCGGACCTGCGCGGTCGGGTCGCTCGCGGTCGCCCCGCCAGGCACCGTCACGGTGACGGTGACGTTCGGCACGTCCGCCTGATTCAGATCGAAGTAGAGGAACCAGATCCCGTTCGCTCTCGTCACCGACGCCGCCGCGCTGACCGTCGTCGTCACGACCGCGTCGCGGACCGGCGCGCCCCCGGCACTGACCACCTGCCCGCGCAGCGCGGTGTTGCGCAGCGAATGCTCCGCGCCGAGGGTGACGTTCTCGACCAGGTCGAGCGGCGGCACGTTCGGCAGATGGATGCGGATCGTCATCGGCCGCACCAGCGGCGGCGCGGCCGGCGGCCGCAGCTCGGGCGTGTTGTCGAAGTAGCGGCGCCCCGGGAGCACGATCGCCCAGTCGCCGCGTTGGTCGGTGCGCGCCTGCGAAAACGGCCAGGGCCCGAGCGGAGGCAGGTCCTGGGGCTGCTGGAAGACCAGATTGATCGCCTCGACCGGCACGCCGGCGAGCGGGTCGCCGGCCGGCGTGAAGAGGCTGCCGCGGATGATCGTCGGGCCGAGCTGCATGCGGCTCGTCGTCACGTCGGGCAGCGGGTAGGCGGCGCCGGGCTGGAGCTCGATGTTTTCCGGATCATTCTGCGCGTCGAGCGGGATGCGCACCTGGCCCCCGGACGGCGGCCACGCCAGCGTGAAGGCGCGATCCTGGTAATAGTCGCCGCGAACGACGACGCGGTAGGTTCCGGCGCCGAGTGGGAGCCGCGCCGCTGCGTCCGGACGCCCCTCGCGCTGGCGCGCCCACGTCCCGTCGAGCACGAGAAAACCGCTGTGGGTCCTGAACGTCCAGAGCACGAGCGGCGGATTGAAGGCGCGCACCACCGGCGCGGTTTGCGCGACGATCTCGCACGACACGTCGCCGAGCGGCGGCGGGAACTCGCCGCCGGTCCTGAGCGCGCGCTTGAGCGCGTCGGTCACGCTCAGCGCCCAGCGCGGGCTGTGGACGGCGCGGGCAAGGACCTGGATGGCGGCCATGTCATGCACCAGCCGGCGCGCCCATGCCGGCGAAGTCCGTGGACCGCTCGCTCAGGCGGCCCGCCTGGACGCGCCGTTGCGAGTCAATCCGCACCGACCGCACCTCGTAGCAGACCGAGAGCCGGTAGGGCTGCTGCATCGCCTCCCACACTTCGGCGAGCTCCTCAATCGTGCGCGGGGCGAGCGACAGGTGGAGCTCCTCGGCCTGCCCGGGGTTCTGCCTGCTGTCCATCGTCACGATGCTCTGGTCGTTGAAGACCTGCATCGCGCGGCCGAGGAGCCGCTGGTCGGCGACGGGGTCGCTGGCGCCGCCGTCCTGGATCGACGGCGTGAGCAGGTAGAGCAGGTTCAGGTGCAGCGGCGGATAGAACTGCGCGGCGTCGTCTTTCGCGTTGGCCGGGTTGGTGCGGCGGACGATCGCCGGGTTGCGCAGGTGCTCGTTCGGCACAATCTGGTAGAGCCACAGCGACAGCTTGCGCACGCCGGGGACGGACTGGCCGGGGTTGCTCAATGAGATCTCCTGTTCCGAGCCGACGAGCTGCCCGGTCACGGGGTCGTCCTTGATGCCCAGAAACAGGGTCTTGCGCAGGAACTCGCTCACTTCGCCGATCACCAGGTGGCTCATGCGCCGCTCCTCGGGCTGCCGCTACCGTTGATCGGCCCGTAGGTGTCGGCGTAGCGGAGCAGCCCGGCGCCGAGGAGCCGGAACAGCTCGCGGGCGTTGAACGGGCTGGCGATGATCCGCGTGTACACCGTCACCACTTCCTCGTCCGGGCCGTCGTGCCCGCAGTCGACGTTGAACTCGAAGGCGTTGTGGCCGACCGCGAACGTGTCCGCGTACCAGCGCTCGACCACCGCTCGATCCTGCAACCTGCCATTGCCATCGTCGTCAGTCACCCCGGCGACCCCCTAGACAGCGCGGCCCTGGCCGGGCGCGGATCCCTGCGGCTTCGGATCGGGACACCCCGAGAGCGGCCCGCAGCAGTCTCGCGACTTGATTTCCTTGAGAATCCACTCGCGCCGCTTGGTGTCGGCTTCCTTCGCGAGCTTGTCGAGGTCGGCGGCGGTCTTCCTTGCCTGTTCGAGCTCGCTCTTCTTCAACTTCTCATCCGCGTCGGCTTCGTTGAATGTGACGACGGCGGTGTTCCACGCCTGTTCGTAACAATCCCAGCGCCAGCATTCGAGGAAGGTGGCGACGTTGATGTCGGCGCGCCAGCAGGCGCCGGCGGTCCCGTGGGCGGATTTCGTGAGGCGTTCGAGCTCGAGGAGGTAGAACCAGACCTCGCACTGGTTCTTGGCCGGGTCGGCCAGGCCCTTGAGCGTCTTCAGGTCGTCGCGCTGCTTGCCGGCCTGCGCCTGCAGGCCGGTCTTGAGGAACTCGTACCACTGCTTGATCCACGCGAGCCGGTCGGCGGCACGCTTGTAGGCCTTCTCGCCGGCGGCGACCTGCCCGTTGGCCGCGTCGCTGGCCGCGCGCGCGGCGTTGACGCGCGTGTCTACCGCCTTGACCGCATCGCAGATGCACTGTTTCTGCTTGTCGCTGAGTTCGAGCTGGCAGCGCACCGTGGGGATGAAACAGTCGATCTCGCTGCGGGCGATTTCGATCGCGCGGAAGAACTCCCTGTAGCCGGTCGCCGCCGCCGCCTGGCCGTCGACCATTTTCTCGAGCGCCTGGATGCGCTGGGTGATGTCGCCGACCGATGCCTTGAGCGGTTCGAGCGCGAGGATCTTCTTCTGGTTGTCCTCGAGGTTCTTCTTGAGGGCCGCAATCTTCGCGGCCACGGGATCCGTGGATTTCGACCCATTGGCCGAGCCGTCGGACCCGCTCGATCCGGGTCCGGTGCCGGCGTTGGCGCCGCCTCCGCTTCCGCCTTGCGACGACGTCGTGGTACTGGCCTGGTCCGGCGCGCCGCCCGTCGCTCCCTGGCCGGCTCCACTCTGCCCCGTGTCGCCCGTGCCGGGCGTCGATCCGCCATTCGTGGTTCCGCCGTCGGCCGGTTGCGGATCGCAGGGATCCGGCGGCTGCGGCGGCAGTTCGGGGCACGGCTTCTTCTCCGGGCACTTCGGCTCCGGGGGTGGGCAGTCCGGCGTCGGCGGTGGTTCGGGTTTCCCGGGCGGGGTGGGATTCGGATCGTCGCACGGGTCCTTCTCCGGGGGCTTCGAGCCGCCGTACGGATCCTGGCGCGGCGACGGGTTCGAGTCCTGTCCGTGACGCGGTGATTCATTCATGGCTTGTTCGTCTCGCTGCGAGAGGGCGTGACCACCGTCCGGGAAGTTGTGCCCGAGCGATGAGCAGTACCCGCACCATCGTGCTCGGGCGCCGGTCCGGGTGCGCCCAACTCGTTGACAGCACGAGGCGGAGCTCGTGGCGCGCGACCGCGGCACCGGCCCTCCGGCTCGAGCCGGTGTGACACCGCAGGTGACAGCCGATGGTGCGGGGCGAGGACCAGGAGACGGTGGAATCGAACGTCTTCAGCAGCGGCAACCGTCGCTCGTGGTGTGACAGTCGGCGAGACACATGTGACAGTCGAAAGGGGGGGCGACCGGTCGCCGGGCCCGGCGATGCGCTGCCGCGCCTCGGTGTCGCCGTCAACCAGCCCTGGGCCCTGACGGCGTCGACGGACCTGAAGCGGTGGGACGGGGCAACAGTTGACTGCCCGGTGCCAGCCAGACGATATTCAAATCTTCGTTTGAATATGTGATTAGGGCGACCAGGATAGTCATGCCAACCAAGACACCCCCGGCGTCTCTGAAAAAAGCGATCTACGAACAGATCGCCCGCCTCGGCCAGGCCACCGCCAGCCCCTGCCGGCTCGAGCTCCTCGACCTCCTGGCGCAGGGGGCACGGACCGTCGAGGCACTCGCCCGCGAGACCGGGCGGAGCGTGGCGGCAACGTCGCACCACCTGCAGGTGCTCCGGCGCGCGCGGCTGGTCGCGGCCGAGAAGGCCGGGGTCTATGTCACGTGCCGCCTCGCGGACCCGCAGGTCGGCGGATTCCTACTCGCGCTGCGCGGCCTGGCGGAAACGCAGCTGGCAGAAGTGCAGCAGGTCACCCGCCACTACCTGGAGCAGCGCGGTGGGTTCGATCCGGTGGACAACGACGAGCTCGTGCGGCGGATCCGCGCCGGCGAAGTGACGCTCATCGACGTCCGGCCGCGCGAGGAGTACCTGGCGGCGCATATTCCGGGCGCGATTTCCGCTCCACTCGGCGCACTCCGCAGGCGTCTCGGCACGCTGTCGAAAGGCCGCGACGTCGTCGCGTACTGCCGCGGTCCATATTGCGTGATGGCGCTCGACGCGGTCGACCTCCTGCGGCGGAGGGGCTTCCGCGCACACCGCCTGGAACTCGGCATACCCGAGTGGCGGGCCCGCGGATGGCATGTCGCGACCGGCCCCGGCCGGCCCGCCGGCGCCCGGGCATGACGCCTTCCGCTTCCCCAGAGCCGGGCCGCATCCGGCTCGGGCTCCGCGAAAATCTCGGGCAGTTCGCGCTGCTCGTGCTCGTCAACGCCTTCGTCGGCGCGATGGTCGGCCTCGAGCGCAGCATCCTGCCGGCAATCGCGGAGCAGGAGTTTCAGCTGGCCGCCCGGACCGCGGTCCTCTCCTTCATCGTCGTCTTCGGCATCGCGAAGGCGCTCACCAATTACGGCGCCGGCCGGCTCTCGGACCGCTGGGGCCGGAAGCACGTGCTCGTCGCCGGATGGCTGGTCGCGGTGCCGTTTCCATTCCTCCTGATGTGGGCGCCGAGCTGGAACTGGGTGCTGCTGGCGAATGCGCTGCTCGGCATCAGCCAGGGCCTGACCTGGTCGACGACGGTGATCATGAAGATTGACCTGGTCGGCGCGAAGCAACGCGGCCTGGCGATGGGCCTGAACGAATTCGCCGGTTACCTCGCGGTCGCCGCCAGCGCCCTGGCGACCGGCTGGATCGCCGCGCGCTACGGCGTCCGTCCGCAGCCGTTCTATCTCGGCATTGCGTTCGTCGTCGCCGGGCTGGCGCTGTCGGTACTCCTCGTCCGCGAAACGCGCCACTACGTCGCACACGAGTCGGCGCTGCTCGAAACGCTGGCGCCCGGCGGCGTACCCACGCCGCAACAGGTGTTCTGGCGCACTTCGCTCTCTGATCCGAATTTGTCGAGCGTCTGCCAGGCGGGGCTCGTCAACAACCTCAACGACGGGATGGCCTGGGGCCTGTTCCCGCTGATCTTCGCCGCGGCAGGAATGAACCTCGCCCAGGTCGGCATCCTCGCGGCCGTCTATCCGGCGACGTGGGGTGTCGGCCAGCTGGCGACCGGCGCGCTTTCGGACCGCGTCGGCCGGAAGCGGCTGGTGGTCTGGGGGATGTGGGTCCAGGCGGCCGGCATCGGCGTGGTGACGATGGCGGATGCGTTCGCCGGGTTCGTCGGCGGCGCGGTGCTGCTGGGCGTGGGCACGGCGATGGTCTATCCGACGCTCCTCGCGGCCATCGGCGATGTCGCCCACCCGTCGTGGCGGGCCTCAGCGGTCGGCGTCTATCGCCTCTGGCGTGACCTGGGGTATGCGGTCGGCGCGCTCGTCGCCGGTGTGACGGCAGACGCGTTCGGGCTGAACGCCGCCCTGTGGACCGTCGCGGCGCTGACGTTTGCCTCCGGGGTGGTGGCGGCGACGCGAATGTCGGAAACGCTGCCCGGAAAGAGCACCGACGGTGCCAGGGTCGACGATTCGCAGATGCGGTCACGGTAAGATCCGGGAATGGCTGACTCGCCGGCTCCTCTTGCCACGCTGCTCGAGAACCACCGCTCATTCCTGCGGTATCTGGAGAGCCGCGTCGGCGACCGGGCGCTGGCCGAGGACATCCTGCAGGATGCCTTCGCCAAGGTGGTCGCACGACCCGAGCAGGCGCCCGCGGACGAAGCCGTCGTGCCGTGGTTCTACCGGACGCTCCGCAATGCCGCCGTCGATCAGTTCCGGCGCCGCGGCGCCGCGGACCGCGCCTACGAGGCGTTCGCCCGGGAGCTCGAGACGCACGAGACACCCGCCGCCGAGATTGGCGCCGAGATCTGCGCCTGCGTGTCCCGCCTCGCCACGACCCTGAAGCCTGAATACGCCGAGGCGCTCGAAGCGATCGAGGTCGCCGGCACGCCGGTAAAGGCATTCGCCGAGCAGAGGGGACTCTCGTCGGGCAACGCCGCCGTCCGAGTGTTCCGCGCCCGTGAAGCGCTCAGGAAACGGGTCGTCGAATCCTGCGGCACGTGCGCCGAGCACGGCTGCATGGACTGCACCTGCAAGCGCCGCTGAAACCTCTGAAAAGAGGAGGGCCTACTTCCGCGCCAGCAGGACCGTCTCCGGCGTCGGCAGGGCATGCGCCGTGACGTCGTGGAACCCGGCGCCTTCGAGCTGCTGCTGCAGCTCCGCGAACGTGTAGGCGTCGCCGGCAGGGGTGCCGGCCAGCATGCTCAGGCTGAAACGGGCCGGGATCGGCGGCGAGACGCGCTCGGGATCGGGGACGAACTCGAGGAGGACGACCTGTCCGCCGGGAGCGAGCGCGGCGTGAATCTTACGCAGGAAGTCGGTGTTCGTCCGGGCGTCGAAGTGGTGCAGGAAGTTCGTCACGAGCGCGGCGTCGAAGCCGCCGGGGAACGGCACCTTGAAGGCGTCGCCGGGCAGCGTCGTGTGGCGTTCCTGCACCTGGGCGGCGCGCGCGTTCTCGGTCGCGACCGCCAGCACCGCCGGCCAGTCGCAGGCGACGATCGCGGCTTGCGGGTTGCGCTGCGCGATGGTGATGCCGAAGAGCCCATGGCCGGCGGCGATGTCGAGCACCTTCATCGGTCCGCCCTTCCCTGCCACCATCTCGGCAATCGCATGCGCGGCCGGCACCATCATCGGCGCCATCGAGCGCGCGAACTCGACCCAGATCGGGTTCTCCTCCGACACCGTGTTGTCGCCCCCCTCCGGGACGCCGCCGAGCCGGACTGCCTCGGAGAGCCGTTCGAGATTCGCCTTCAGCTCCGGGCGAAGCAGGAACCGCGCCGTGGTGCCGAGATACGCCGGTGAGCGCGTACTCAGGAACGCCGCCGACTCGGGCGGGAGGCTGTAGGCGCCGGCCGACTTGGCGAGCAGGCCGATGGTGCACAGGTAGTCGCAGAGAATCCGGATGCCGCGCTCCGACCCGCCGCATCGCGCCATCAGCGACGCCGTGGTGGTGTTCCCCTCGTCTATCGCGGTGAAGACATCGAGCTCGAGCGCGCTCCTGAGCGCCGCGGAGCGCTGATAGGCAAAGAGGGTATCGAAGACGATTTCAGCGGACGGCATCGTTGGCATGGCCATGACAGGTTCCTCCAGGTTGTGAGCTCGTGAGTGTATCGCGATAGCGGGGCGGCGCTGCCGGCGGCGAGGACGTCGGGCATCAGAGGCGGGCAATCACTTTGCGGGCTGGGCGGTCGACGCGAAGTCCTGGCCAATCTGCTCGATGATCCGGGGATCGACGACGCGCGTGTCGGCCCTGGCGGGGTCCTTTTCCGAATAGAGCTCGAATCGGACGGCCGGGCAGCGCGGCCCGAGCGACGCCGGGTCGAAGACGTAGAGCCCCTCGATCATCACGTTCTTCTCGGACACGGAGGTTTCGAGCTTGAAGGGATGGACCGGCGTCACTTCCGCGTCGCCGCAGAAGGCGCGGAGCCGCGCGAAGCCGGTCTTGACGTGCTTCATCGGCGGGAGCGACACCCCCTGGGTCTGCGCCGCCCCCCTCGCCACTGTCGTCCAGAAGCCCTCGACCAGCTTCGGCGTGACCCGAACCATCAGCACCGGCGGATAGTCGGTGGCGTAGCCGGCCCAGCTGCCGAAGTCCATCTGCGGCCGCACGAAGCGCGGCTCCGGCGGCGCGGGACGCCCGCCGCGGCCGCGGTCGCGCGAGGTGGTGCGCGCGGGCGGATGTTCGGCGGCGTAAATCATCACCGGCGTGATGAACGCGATGTCGAAGTCGGTGGAGGACATCGTGTAGGGATTCAGGCTGCCGGCGCGGCCTGCCGCCGCGGCGCCGAGCGCTTCCATCGCGAGAGGCGGAGCGGGCTCGACCGGAAGGCGGGCGCCGCCGGGCGGCGGGGTGTCCTTGATCTTCTGCTCCGCGGCTGCCAGCGCGGCGCACACCTCGCCGAGCCGCACCACGCGCACGTCCTCGCGCAGGCCCGCATCGGCTTCGTCGCTCGTCGACGTGATGCCGAGCAGGCGGCCGTCGCCTGCGAATGCCGGCCCGCCGGCACTGCCGGGCGCCAGCCCGAACTCGGACACGATGGCGCGCGGCTCGACGCGAATGACCGCGCCGGAGGAAATGTTCTTCTGCCTGCGCAGCGGCGTGCCGATCGCGAAAATCTCGTCGCCGTCGGCGGGCGGCGCCGGCGGCGGCGTGGCGCAGCCGGGCAGCAGCGGCTGCGCCGCGGCGACGGCCGCCGGATCGATTCTCAGGACCGCGACATTCCGTTCCGCGTCCGCCAGCACGACGACGGCCGCCACCTTGAGGTCGGCCGCGAGCTGGACTTCGACCGCGGCCGCCGACCCGACGCTGCGCTGATCGGTCACGATCACGCCCCGCCGGTCAACGAGCGCTCCCGTCGCGTGCGTCGTCGGCGTCCACAGCGCCACGACACTGTCGCGCCACCGCATGAAGATGCCGGACGGGTCGGCCGCGACGGGCGCGGCCGCCGCGCCGGATGTTGCCGGCTCGACCTGCGCGTTCGACGAGGTGAGCTCGAGAACGGCGGCGCGGCCGGCGGTGACGTCAAGCGTCCGCGCCCATTGGTATGCCTTGCCGCCGAAGATGAACGGACGGTCCGACTCGACGGTGTAGTTGCCCGGCCGCAGATCGACATCGGCTGTCCCCTCGAGCGTCGTGATGATCCGGCGGGGCACGGCGCTCGTCGGGTTCTCGCTGATGAGGAGCGCGTAGCGCGGGACCGGTGTCGCGTTGCCCTGACCGTCCACCAGTACGACCGTGATGTGCAGGACGGTGGTGAGCTGCTGCGCGGCGCCGGGTGACGCCGTGAGCGCGAGCAGTGCAGCGGCGAGCGCGCGGCGCATGAACCGATCGTGTCCGGGCGCCGGCGCGATGTCAACGAGACGGATCCCGGCGAGCGGCGCGGGGTACCGGGGGCGTCACCAGGGCCGGACTTGACTTATTCCCATATGGGAATGTATAAACTGCCGTCATGCCCCGCGCGTCCACGACGTCGGACCCGTTCAACGCCATTGCCGAGCCTCGCCGCCGGCACATTCTCGAACTCATTGCCGCCGAGGAGCGCTCGGTTGGCGAGATTGCCGACGTCCTCGAGCTCGGGCAGCCATCGGTCTCGAAGCACCTTCAGGTGCTGCGCGATGTCGGCCTGGTGACGATGAGGCGGGAAGGGAGGCGGACGATGTATCGCACGAACGCGGAGAAGCTGCGGACGATTCACGATTGGAGCCGGATGTTCGCCGTGCACTGGCACGGCCAGCTCCGGCGCGTCAAATCTCACGCCGAGGAGGAGCGATGACCACGACTGCACCCGTTTCAGAGAGCCAGACCTTCACCATCACCGAGGAAATCGCCGTCCGCGCGTCGATCGAGCAGACGTTTGCGTCGCTCGTCGCGCAGATGGGGCGCCTCAACGAGACGCCGGACGGCAAGCCCCTGCCGATGGTCCTCGAGACCCGCCCCGGCGGCCGCTGGTATCGCGACCTCGGCGGCGACAACGGCCACCTCTGGGGCTTCGTTCAGAGCATCAAGCGGCCGACGCTGCTGGAGATCTGGGGCCCCCTCTTCATGTCCACCGCCGCGTCGTCGAATCTCCTCTACCGTTTGAGCGAGACCGCCGACGGCACGCTGATCTCGTTCACACACACGCTGATGGGTCCGTTCCCCGGCGACCGATCGCACATGGGTTCGGGCTGGGGCGCGCTGCACGCGCGGGTTCGCAAGGCCGCGGAAGCGGCGAAATAGGAGAGCGCAATGTCGATAATCGAGGGTCTGCTCACCGAGCTCGACCAGGAGACCGGCGCGACGCGGCGGGTGCTGGAGCGCATCCCGGACGCGCACCTGTCGTGGAAGCCGCATCCGAAGTCCATGTCGCTCGGCCAGCTGGCGCTGCACGTCGCCACCGTTCCGGGCAGCATCGCCGAGCTGGCGGCGCGCGACACGGTGCCGGTGCGTCCGGACTTCAATCAGCCGGAGGCGGCGAGCGCTGCCGAGCTCGTGCCGGCGCTCACCGCCAGCGTCGCCAGGGCCAGAGAGCTGCTCGGCGGATTCGATGATGACAAGATGGCGGCGGTGTGGCGGCTGGAGCACGGCGGCGAGGAGATCATGTCGATGCCGCGGCGCGAACTGGTCCGCGCCATCATGCTGAACCACTGGTATCACCACCGCGGCCAGCTGCTCGTCTACCTGCGGCTGCTCGACCAGTCGGTGCCGTCGGTGTACGGCCCGACCGCCGACGAGAATCCGTTCGCACGTCCGTGATCAGCGCGGCAGAAGGGCGGCCTTCATCGTCTCGACGATGAGCCGCCCCCTCTGCCCGCGGCCGGCCCGGGCCGGTCCGCCACATCCCACGGCTGCTGCTGCGCGCCGTCGGGGCGCTGCTGCCCCCATTCCACCCCGGCTTCAGAACCACGCCCGCGCCGCCGTCGTCATGGATACGCGCGACATGACGTTCGACGCCCGGCCGACGCGCCAGGCCTTCACGGCCCTGCCCAGCACGGCGCTGGCGAGCGTCGTGGCGGGCTGCGTCAACGCCCACCGTCCCGCCGCGCCGTAGCACGGCGGCGCGTCAGTGGGCGCGCCCCTGCCGCTTCGGCCTGGGAATCGGCGGGTCCTGGAGAAACGTGGCGCGAAGGCCGTCGAGCAGGCGCGCGGTCTCGGCCGGCGTGAGCCGGGCCTCCCGATGGATCCACAGGTAACTCGACATCGGCATCTCCCCGTCACGCACATTCCGCTCGACATCGTCGAATCCCGGGTTCGGCTGATCCCACTGCGAGAAATTGAGGTGGCGCCGGCCGTCGCTGACGTGGCTGACGAGCAGCATCGACGCCGGGGCGACGCGGCTGTACCAAGGCCAGGTCGTGCGATTGGAATGGCAGTCGAGACAGGCGCGGTCGGCGAGCGCGCGCGTCGCCGGTGAATCCCAGCGGACTTCCCGCGTCGGCGGCGGATTGGTCCGCGCCAGCGGGATGAACTGGATCGCCAGCAGCAGAATGGCGAGCACGAGCGCCGCCTGTTTCAGCCTGTGCCTGAACATGTGCCCTTGCATCCGGCCGAGCATGCCACAGAATGCAGACAGGGCCATCCCTCACAGTCAGGCGGGAGCCCGGAGCGCCCATGCAGACACACGATCTCCTCGTAATCGGAACCGGAACCGCGGCGTCGACCGTGGCGTCGCGCTGCCGGACAGCCGGGTGGACCGTCGCGGTCGTCGACTCGCACCCCTTCGGCGGCACCTGCGCGCTGCGCGGCTGCGATCCGAAGAAAGTGCTGGTCGGGGCGGCCGAGGCGGTGGACTGGTTCGGACGATTGAGTTCAGCCGGTGTCGTCACCGGCGGCGTGCAGGTCGACTGGCCGCGGCTCATGGCGTTCAAGCGCACCTTCACCGATCCCGTCCCCGAAAAGAAGCAAGAGAGCTTCAGGAAGCAGGGCATCGACACCTTCCATGGCCGGGCGTCGTTCACAGGCCCGACGGCGGTATCGGTCGGCGCGGAGCGGCTCGAGGGCCGGCGTGTGCTCATCGCCGCCGGCGCCCGGCCGGCGGACCTCGGGATCGACGGCGGCGAGCATCTCGTCACGAGCGACGGCTTCCTCGCGCTGGAGCAGCTGCCGCGGCGCGTGCTCTTCGTCGGCGGCGGCTATATCGCCTTCGAGTTCGCGCACGTCGCGGCGCGGGCCGGGGCCGAGGTGACGATCGCTCACCGCGGCGGGCGGCCGCTCGAGGGGTTCGACCCCGACCTGGTCGAACTCCTCGCTCGCCGGACACGGTCGCTGGGCGTGGCGCTCCACCTCGACACGGAAGTCGGCGCCGTCGAGAAGACCTCCGGCGGCTTCACCGTGCATGCCACCCGCGCCGGGAGCGCGGTCACGTTCGACGCCGACCTCGTCGTCCACGCCGCCGGCCGGGTGCCGGACATCGACGACCTCAACCTCGACGCCGCCGGGATCGAACGCCGCGCGCGGGGCATTGCCGTGAACGCGCAGCTCCAGAGCGTCTCGAACGCCGCGGTCTACGCCGCCGGCGACGCCGCCGCGAGCGGCGGTCCGCCGCTGACGCCGGTGGCGGGCTACGAAGGGCGGATCGTCGCCGCCCATCTTCTCGACGGCCACGCCCCGGCTCTGGACTACACGGTCATCCCGAGCGTCGTCTTCACCCTTCCGCCGCTGGCGGCGGTCGGCCTGCACGAGGAAGAGGCGCGGACGCGCGGGCTGTCGTTCACGACCCGCCACGACAAGACCGACGGCTGGTTTTCGTCGCGTCGGATCGGCGAGGAAGTTTCCGGCTACAAGGTCCTGGTCGAGGAGCATACCGGACGGGTGCTCGGCGCCCACCTGCTCGGGCCGCACGCCGAGGAGGTCATCAACCTGTTCGCGATGGCGATGCGGGCGGGGATGACGGCGGCCGACATCGAGCAGATGATCTTCGCCTACCCGACCAGCGCGTCCGACATCGGGTACATGGTGTGATGTCGGGCGCCGCGCGACCAGCTCGCTCCTGAGGCGCTTCGCGGCACTGCTCGGCCACGGCTTCTGGTACACCCTCGAAAGTCCGACGCTGTCGCTCCGCGACCTGCGCAGCCTCCAGGACTGGTTCGCCCGCTACCAGCTCAACGCCGTCCCCGGCGTCGCCGAAGTCGCGTCGGTCGGCGGCTTCGTCCAGCAATACCAGATTGACGTCGATCCGGATCGACTGCGCAGCTACGCCCTGCCGCTCAGCGCCGCCGGCGGCGTGCCGATCTTCGTCGAGCAGGTGGCGGACGTGCACCTTGGCAATGCCTTCCGCGGTGCCGCGCTGGTCAAGGGGACCCGCGAAAGTGTCGGCGGGGTCGTCGTCGCCCGCAGCGGCGTCAACACGAAGCAGTCATCGACGCCGTCAAGGCGCGCATCGAGCAGATTCGCCCCGGCCAGGAGGGCAAGCTGTTCCACCCGCTGGCCTTCACGAAGACCTTCGCCGTGCTCGCCGCCACGATCATCGCGATCACGCTGGTGCCGGTGCTCTGCACGCTGCTCCTCGGCGGGAGGTTTCACGCCGAGGAGGACAACCCGTGATGCGGGTGCTGCGGCGGGTCCACCCCCCGGCGCTCCGGGCGGCGCTCTCCCACCGCCGGCTGACCGTCGGAGCGGCAGCGCTGCTCTTCGCCGGCGCCCTTCTACTGACGCGCGGCATCGGCAGCGAGTTCATGCCGCCGCTTAACGAAATTGATCTGATGTTCATGCCGATTGCCGACCCGAGCATCTCGCTCGAGGAGAACACGCGCATCGCCAAGCGGCAGAACGAGATCCTGCAATCGTTTCCGGAAGTGGCGTACGTGGTCGCGAAAATTGCCCGGGCCGACACCTCTGCCGATCCCGCTCCCCTGAACATGACCGAGACGCTCGTTCATCTGCGGCCGCGCGCGGCGTGGCGGCCCGGCATGACACTCAGCCGGCCGCGGGCCGAGATGTGCAGCGCCGTCCAGCTTCCCGGGGTCGCGACGATTGCGGGGCCGTACACACCGACTTCGGCAGCATCGCGGCCGCCGCGCTCGACATGACGGCCGAGGCCCGCGGCGTGGCGCTCGATGCCGGGAATCGATCGCGCATTCTCCAGGGCATACGGACGCTGCCGGCCCACCCGGACGTGCTGGAAGGGTTGCAGATCATGCGCGACGCCGGCCTGCGGCTCGTCACACTGACCAATTCAGCCCAGGGCGTGGTCGACGAGCAGCTGAACAAGTCGGGGCTCGCCCCCTTCTTCGCGGGGTCGTTCTCGGACGCCGTCGGCCGCTTCAAGCCGGCCCCCGAGACCTATCAGTTCGTCGCGACGACGCTCGGGGTGCCGGTGGCGGGGTTGCGTCTCGTCGCCGCGCACGGCTGGGACGTCGCCGGGGCGTTGCGAGCCGGGTGCGCGGCCGCATTCGTGGCCCGGCCGGGGCAGCCGCGCTATCCGATCGGTCCGCAGCCGGACATCACCGCGCCCGACCTCGCCGCCGCCGCGAGATTGATCGTCCCGGCTGAACGCTGACGCTCAGTGCAGCCGGAGCGGGCTCGATGACCGCGTGTGCGGCGACCATCCGCCCGGACCGGCTGTGGTCGAGGAAGAGGATCGACCCTTCAGCCCGCGCAGCAGCTCCCGGACGGCGCGATGGTCGTCGACCCGGAACCGCGCGCAGGACGAGCGCCGCCCGACCATGATCGTGACGCTGGACGCCGGCAGGGCCCGGAACAGGTCCTCGTCGGTCCGATCGTCGCCAATGGCAATCACCGCCATCTCGGGGACTCCGGCCTTGTCGATGTCGTGGGCGACGACGGCCTTGCTGACGCCGCGCATCCGCACTTCGATGACCTTCTTGCCTTCCAGCACTTCGACCGGCTGGTTGCTGAGCGCGTCGCCGAGGAGCATGCGCAGCTCGTGCGCCTGACGCGATCCGAACTGCCGCTCGGCGGCGCGGTAGTGCCAGGCGATGGACGCGGTCTTCACCTCGATGTGCGACCCGGGCGTGTTGGAGGTGAACTGCTCGAGGATCGGCATCAGCCGCTGCATCCAGTCCAGCCCGTGGGTCGCTGCCGCCTGCCATTCGTCGACCGGGCTCCGCCGGTGCCAGAAGCCGTGCTCCGCCCAGAGCCCGAGCGGCAGCGCGCCGAGCCACGCCTCGAGCGTCTCGCGCGGCCGGCCGCTGACGATGTCGATGCCGAGGCCGGGGATCGCCGCGACCTCCGCCAGCAGCGACAGCACTTCGTCGTCCGGCGCGGCCAGCTCGGGAGAGGCGACGATCGGAACCAGCGTGCCGTCGTAATCGAGCAGGAGGCGCATCTGCCGCGCCTGGATCGCCTCGGCCAGCGCGGTGTCGAGGGTGGTCTCCCGGTGCGCGGCAACCGACGTCGCGTGCCCGGCGGGCCGGACGTCCTCGAGCTGGGCGAGAAACGCCGACGCCCAGGCGTGGACGTCGTACTCGCTGACGCGCCGGCGCAGCGCCTGCATCCGGCGCTGCCGATCGGCGACCGGCATCACCAGCGCCTCCTGCACGGCGTCGGCGACGGCGTCGATATCGTACGGATTGACGACCAGGGCGCCGTCGAGCTCCGCCGCGGCGCCGGCGAACTCGCTCAGCACCAGCACGCCGTCTTCGTCCGCGCGCGAGGCGACGAACTCCTTGGCGACGAGGTTCATGCCGTCCCGGAGCGGCGTCACCAGCATCACGTCGGCGGCGCAGTAGAGCGCCACCAGCCGGGCCGGCGACACCGAGCGGTGGACGTAGTGCACCGGCGTGGAGCGAAGCGTCCCGAAGGCGCCGTTGATGCGGCCGACCCGTTCTTCGACCTGGCGTTTGAAGCGGCGGTACGAATCGACTTCGCCGCGCGACGGCACCGCCACCTGAATGTAGCGCAGCGTGTCGCAGAGCCCGGGATTGCGGGTCAGCAGCCGCTCGACGGCTTCGAAGCGGCGCGGAATGCCCTTGGTGTAGTCGAGCCGGTCGATGCCGAGGATGATCTGTCGATCGCCGGCCTCGCGCCGGATCGACGCCGCCTCGGCGATGACCTCCGGTGATTCCGCGAGCGTCGTGAAGTGCGCCGCATCGACGCCCATCGGGAACACGCCGAGCCGCGTCTCGCGCGAGCCGACCCGGACGCGGTCGATCTCCGCCTCGACGCCGTCGACGTGGAGCAGCGATGCGACGAAATGGCGGAGATAGGCGAAGGTGTGGAAGCCGATGAGGTCGGCGCCGAGCAGGCCGTTCAGGATCTCCCGCCGCCACGGCAGGATCCGGAAGACCTCGGACGACGGAAACGGAATATGGAGGAAGAAGCCGATGCGCGCGTCGGGCAGCCGCTTGCGCAGCAGCGCCGGCACCAGCATCAGCTGATAGTCGTGGACCCAGATGGCGTCGCCGGGGCGATGCTCGCGGGCGACGACGTCGGCGAAGGCCTCGTTGACGGCCCGGTAGGCGTCCCAGCCGGTTTCTTCTTCCGGGACGCGATCGGCAAGGTAGTGAAAGAGCGGCCACAGCACCCGGTTCGAGAAGCCGTGGTAGAAACGATCGATATGATCGCGCGTCAGGTAGACCGGCACGATCGCCCGCTCGGCGAGCTGCGCCTCGAGGTCGGCGCGCTCGGCGGAGCTGAAGCGCGACACGTCGCCCGGCCAGCCAATCCACAGCCCGTTGCCCCCTTCGTGCCACGGCCGCATCCCGGTCGCGAGACCGCCGCTGGCCGCCGTCAGACGCACGCCGTCCTCGCCGTGAACCGCCGACACCGGCAGCCGGTTCGAGACAATCAGCAGTCTGCTTGAATCCATCCGCCATGATACCATAAGTCTTTTGTGCTCAAACTGATACCGGTATCGCCGCGATCTGTTCTATTGATACCGGCGCCCCGCCCGGGGGGCCGCCGCTGGAGGGCCGCGCCATGAGATTTCTGTCGCACTGGCCGGTCTGGGGCACGCTGCTGCTGCGCTCGGTCGTCACGCTCGCGGTGGCGTGGGGGATCGGCCGGCTCATCAGCGCCGTCGTCATCGCCCGCGCCGCCAGCTGGGCAGTTGTCCGCCAGCACGTCTGGGTCGAGACCGCCGTCCGGGTGACGCGCCGCCGCCTGCCGTGGTGGGCGCTCCTCGTCGGCCTGTGGCTGACGGCCGGCTACTGGCCGCTGCCCGGCCAGGTCCGCCTGCTCGTCGACCAGATCCTGTTCGCGCTCGGCGGCCTGTCGGTCACGCTCGCCGCCGCCGCGATCGCCAGCCAGGTCATGGACCGCTACGGCGCGGTCCTCGCCCCGGCGCTGCCGGTCAGCAGCCTGACGCGCAACATCGCCTGGGGGCTGGTCGCAACGCTCGGGCTGCTCGTCGTCCTCAACGGGCTCGGGCTGTCGATCGCGCCGATGCTCACCGCCCTCGGCGTCGGCGGCCTGGCCGTCGCGCTCGCCCTCCAGGAGCCGCTCGCCAACTTCTTCGCCGGCGTGTTCCTCACGCTCGCCGGGCAGATCCGGGTCGGCGACTACGTCAGGCTCGAATCCGGGCAGGAAGGCTACGTCATCGACTTCAGCTGGCGAACCACCCGCCTGCGGATGCTCGCCAACAACCTGATTCTGGTACCGAATGCCAAGCTGGCGCAGGCGATTGTCGTCAACCACCACCTGCCGTCGCGCGACCTGGCGGTGCTGGTCGAAGCCGGAGTCGACTACGCATCGGACCTCGGCCACGTCGAGCGCGTCGTCACCGCGGTGGGGCGCGACGTCATGACGACGGTGGCCGGCGGGGTCGCGGAGTTCCAGCCGTTCGTCCGCTTTCACACGTTCGGTGAGTCCAGCGTCGATTTCTCGGTGATCCTCAGGGGCAAGGAATTCACCGACCAATACCTGATCAAGCACGAATTCATCAAGCGGCTGCACGCGCGCTTCGCGGCGGAGGGCATTGCGATTCCGTTCCCGATCCGGACGATCGATTTCCGATCGATGCCGGGCGCAGCCGCCGATGGGTCGGCGGCGGCCGGGCCGGTGCCGCCGCTGCCCGAGAGTGGCCGCTGATGTCGGCCCGCTTTTCGGCGCCGATTCCGTGGCGGCAGGTCGCCAGACGGACGATCGAGGAGGT
This sequence comes from uncultured Acidobacteriota bacterium, assembly GCA_963750475.1. Classification (GTDB taxonomy): domain Bacteria; phylum Acidobacteriota; class Vicinamibacteria; order Vicinamibacterales; family 2-12-FULL-66-21; genus JALZOC01. Next base: position 559,408 of record CAVVQQ010000002.1, on the reverse strand, counting down.
CGTCAAGGACAACTGCGTCGGTCTCGGGGCGCAGCTGGCTTTTTATTTTTTGATGGCGCTCTTCCCGGCGCTGCTCTTCCTGGTCGCACTGATCGGCTATCTGCCGGTCGCCAATGCCATGACTCAGCTGCTGGATGCGCTGGGCGCGGTCGCGCCGGGGCCGCTCATGACGATCGTCCGCGGCCAGGTGGACCAGATTGCCGGCGGGACGCACCCCAGCCTGCTGACCCTTGGAATCGTCGGCGCGATCTGGAGCAGCTCGTCGGCCATGGTCGCAATCATCGGCGCGCTGAACCGCGCCTACGACGTCACGGAATGGCGGCCGTGGTGGAAGCGCCGCCTGATTGCGATCGTCCTGACACTGGCGCTGGCGCTGTTCATCCTCGTCGGCTTCACGCTGGTGCTGGTCGGTCCCGATGCGGCGGTGCGGGTGGCCTCATGGCTCCACCTCGCGCCGGTGGTGGCGATCGTCTGGGGCGCGATCCGCTGGCCGGTGATGATTGCCGGCGTGGTGTTCGCGGTGGAGCTGATCTTTCACTTCGCGCCGAGCCGCCACGCCCGGTGGGTATGGGTGACGCCGGGATCCCTCCTCGCCACCGGCCTGTGGCTCGTGGTCTCGTTCGGGTTCAAGGTCTACGTGCGCAATTTCTCGGTCTACACCGCCACCTACGGGGCCATCGGCGGCGCGATCATCACGATGTTGTGGTTCTATGTGTCGAGCATCGCGATCCTGATCGGCGCGGAGCTGAACGGCGTGATCGAAGACGCGCGCCGGTCCACTGATCGTCTGAAGCCCTGAGACAGGCGCCGCTACAGGCTTTCGGAACTATCTACAGTTCCGCGGCCAGCTCGCCGGTCTCGGGGGCTCCGGCTGCGCCCGCTTCTCCGGCGCCGACCAGCGCAAAGCGCGTACTCGCCGGTCCGACCATCTCGAACACTGCCACCGAGGCCAGGACGATGGTCGTCACGGTGGGGGCGAACTGCGGATAGCGGAGGTTGACCGCGAGGGTCAGCCCGACCGCCAGTCCGGCCTGCGCCTGCAGCGCGAAGCCGAGGAACTTCCGCACGTTCGGGTCGAGACCGAGCCGCCAGGCGGCCAGCCGGGCTCCGGCGAACTTCCCGCCGGCGCGGCCGAAGACGTAGACCAGCCCCAGCCAGCCCATCTCCGGAACCTTCGTCACATCCAGCTCCGCCCCCGCGATGACGAAGAAGATCGCGTAGAACGGCGGATCGGTATTCGACAGCGCGCTGAACAGGTGGCGCCCCCGCGGCGCGAGGTTCACCATCGTCGCGCCCACCGCCAGGCTGGTCACGAGCGGTGAAAGATCCATCGCCCGCGAGACGCCGACGCAGAACAGGATCGAGCCCGCCAGGAGGATCAGCAGCTCGCCGCTCTCGGTGACATGGGAGGACCAGCCGGCGAGCAGCATGCCGACCAGATAGCCAAGCGCCGCGGACCCGAGGATCTCCCAGACGAACCAGAACGCGGATCGGTAGAGCATCGCACTCGGTGACAGCCCGTCGAGGCCGGTCGTCAGGTCGATGCCCGCGGCAACGAGGCCGAAGACCGAAATGCAGAGCAGATTGTTGACCGCGATGATGCCCAGCAGGTTGTCGGTGAGCGGCCCGGCGCTGTCCAGCTCGCGGATGACCATCAGCGTCGAGGCTGGCGCGGTGGCGGTGGCGATCGCGCCGAGGAGCAGCGCCACCGGCAGCGGCTGGCCGAACCACAGCGCGCCGCTCGTGACGAGCACCGCGGCCAGCGAGGATTCGACGACGGTGACGAGGAACACCTGGCGGCCGATGCGGCGGAACAGGGAGAACTCGAAGACCGAACCGACCGAAAACAGGATCAGTCCGAGCGCGACCTCGCTCAGCACACCGAGCGCGACGAGATTCTCCTGGCTGAGCCAGCCGAGCACGGACGGGCCGAGGAGGATGCCGACGAGGATGTAGCCGGTCACCTCGGGCACGCGCAGCAGCTTGACGAGATGCCCGGCCATCAGCGCCAGCAGCAGAATCAACCCGATCGACGTCAGTTCGTTCACGCTCTACGCACCCTACCGCAGGAGCAGCCCGATGCGGCGGCCGTCCCGGTCGATTTCGAGCCAGTGCGCCGACGGCTTGCTGCCGGCGATCATCTTTCTCGCCTGGGCCAGGCTGCGTGGCGGGACGAAATCCACCCCGACAAGACTGTCGCCCGGTTTGAGCCCGGCCTGCGCGGCGGGGCTGCCGGCCCGGACCGACGTGATCCGGAAGCCATCGGCGAACGATGCCAGCGTCAGCCCGGCACCCGGCCCGCCCGCCGCCGGCGACGCGGACTCGAAGGCGGCCCTGAGGTCGATGACCGCGGTTTTTCCGCCCCGCTGCACCTTGAGCACCGACGGACCGCTCTCGGCCGTCGTCAGGGCCTGCAGGTCGTCCAGCGCCGCGACCGGCGTCGCGCCGAGCGCGAGGATGATGTCCCCGGGTTTGAGGCCAGCCGCTGCCCCGTCGGATCCGCTCCAGACTTCCCGCACCACCAGGCCGCTCGAGCGCTTGAAGTAGGCGGCTTCATCCACCGAGAGCGGCGCCAGCACCAGACCGAGGCGCGCGCGCAGACGCTCGTCGGTCGTGTTCTCGCGCGTCAGAACCGCGTCGACGCTCGCCGCCGCCATCGCGATGATCCGATCGCCGCACGGCAGGATCATCGCCAGCAGCTCGCCGTCGATGTTGAACACCCCGCCGCCAATCATCGCGCTGCTGAAGGTCAGGTTCGAGCCGATCTCCCGCACGGTGGTCGTCCCGCAGGCCACCGCGTCCTGCTGATGAAAATTCCCGGCGGCGAACGCCGGCTCGGTGTCGGTGCGCCAGACCGCGATCATCCAGTCGCCGGCCGCCGGCTGGGCCTCGGCCCGGTTTGCCGGCACGAGCCCGGCGAGCCCGCCGGGACTCCGGAGCGTCGCCAGCGGCAGATGCGCGCCGAGGATGTCGGCCCGCGCGCCGGCCTCGCCAGCGGGGCCCGCCACCGCCACCGCCGTCTGCGCCTGGCCGCCACCGTCGAGCGGCCCGGTGACGAGCAGGCCCTCGGCCCAGGCGACCCCGCTCATGCGATCGCTGCGCAGACGGCCGATCGACGCCTCGACGTCGTGCGCGGCGCCGGCGAAGTACTTCGTCATGCTGTCGAGCGAACGCCGTTCGGCGCGGCGGGCGAGCTGTTCCAGCTCCGTTTCGGATGGCACCGGCGCGGCGTGCTGCGCGACCTCGGCCGGACGCGCCAGCCAGCCGACGGCCAGGATCACGCAGGCCGCGGCGGCGAGAATCGCCACATATCTCGGATTCGGCCGGTTCATGGCTTCCACGGCGCAAGCATAGCGCGAGCGGAGGGGGCGTTTGACTACGAATGGAGGCGGGCTTACCATCGGCGCGTTCACCGTTGGTCTTCGAGCTGACAGCTGAAAGCTGAGAGCTGTGCCGGCCGCGGCCGGCACCTCGACCTGTTCTGAACGCGCTCATTCCCGGTTCCTTGTTCGATCGACTGGAGGCCTTGATGTCCGCTCGCGCCCGCGCATGGACGATTTCGCGACCAGCCGTAATCCTGGCTGCCCTCTTCCTGTTCTCCGTAATCCCGCGATCGGTTCACAGCCAGGTGCTCTACGGCTCGATTCTCGGCGAGGTCAAGGACTCCTCCGGCGCCTCCGTCCCCGGCGCCACCGTCGTCGTCACCAACAAAGGTACGGGCCTGACGCGGCAGGGGGTCAGCGACGGCCGGGGCCGCTACAACTTCGCCGATCTTCCGACCGGCGTGTATTCGCTCAAGGCCAGCGTCGAAGGGTTCAAGACCTTCGAGCAGGCCGCCGTCACCGTCAGCATCAACAGCGTCAGCCGCGTCGACGTGACGCTCGAGGTCGGCTCGATTGGCGATACGGTGACCGTCACCGCCGAGCCGCCGATGCTCCAGACCGACACGCCAGAGGTCCATGTCAACCTGACCGGCGCCGAGCTGACCAATCTGCCGGTGCCGCTCGGCCGCAACTACCAGCAGGTCTACCGGATGCTTCCCGGCTTCGCGCCGCCGATGAACTCGCACTCGATCCCGACCAATCCGTCGCGGTCGCTCGAGTTCTCGGTCAACGGGACCAGCGACGACCAGAACAACACCCGGATCGACGGCGTCAGCACGACGCACATCCAGCTGCCGCATGTGACGTCGTACATCCCGACGCTGGAATCCATCCAGGAAGTCAACGTCGTCACCAACAGCATGGACGCGGAACAGGGGCTCGCCGGCGGCGCCGCCGTCAACGTGGCGACGCGCAGCGGCACCAACACCCTTCACGGGTCCGGCTTCGAGTACCACACCGACCAGAACCTCAAGGCCTGGCCGATGCGGTTCGACGATGCGGCGCTGAATACGGGGAAGAAGCCGAAGCAGAGTTACAACGAGTATGGCGGGACGGTGGGCGGGCCGCTGAAACTCAACAAGGCGTTCTACTTCGTCAGCTACGAGTCGACCGCCGATCACAAGGTCGTCGACCGGACCGTGTCGGTGCCGCTGCCGGCGATGCTGCGCGGCGACCTGTCGCTGTCGCCGACGCCGATTTACGATCCGCTGTCGGGCAACGCCGACGGCACCGGCCGGACGCAGTTCCGGGTGCTGCCGGGGGATGCGAACTACGCCCTGTGCAACACCGCCACCAACCCGAACTGCCTCAACATCATTCCGGCGGCGCGGATGGATCCGATCGCGAAGAAGATCGCGGCGGCGATTCCAGCCAACAATCTGGACCGCGAGCGGAACAATTACTTCGTGTCGGCGCCGTTCACGTTCGACCGCCATCAGGTCGACTCGAAGATCGACTACAACGTCAGCCCGAAGTTCAACCTGATCGGCACCTTCGGGATGCTCCACTACCGCACCAACGTGCCGACCGTGTTCGGCGACACCGGCGTCGGCCGGGCGATTGGCGGCAGCAGCAATCCCGGCCACGGCCACGGCAATACTTTCCGGATGACGGCGATGGGCACCTACACGTTCTCGCCGACCTTCCTGATGGATGCGCACTATGGCTGGGCGCGCCAGGGAACCGCCTCCGAGCAGCCCGGCCTCGGCAAGAACATCGGCAGCGACGTGCTCGGCATTCCCGGTACGAACGGGACGCGCGCCTTCGAGAGCGGCTGGCCGACCTTCGCGTTCCAGGACTTCGCGACCGTGGGCGTGAACGAAAACTACATGCCGTATTACCGCCACGACCCGCAGTCGCAGTACGTCGTCAACTTCAACTGGATGAAGAACCACCACAACATCCGCTTCGGCGGCGACATCTACCGGATGGCGCTCAACCAGGCGCAGGCCGAGTTCATCACCGGCGGCTTCGGCGCGCAGGGCGGGTTCGGGTTCGACCGCGGCATCACCGAGCGTTGTGTGACGATCGACGCCGCGACCGGCAACTGCAGCCAGGTGTCGTCCGGGTCGCTCTACAACAGCGTCGGGGCGTTCCTGATCGGCCAGGCGAGCCGCGCCGGACGGACGCTGCAGGTCCCGGACGAGTACCACCTCCGCGCCTCGCTCTACAGCGGCTACGCGCGGGACCGCTGGGCCGCGACCGACAAGCTGACGATCGACTACGGCACCCGCTGGGAATATTTCCCGGTGCCGACCCGGCCGGATCGCGGCATCGAGCGCTATGACCCGACGACCGGCAAGGTGCTGCTCTGCGGCGTCGGGTCGGTCCCGAAGGACTGCGGCATCAAGGCCAGCAAGACCAGGTTCGGGCCGCGCCTCGGCCTGGCCTATCGTCCGACCGAGAAAACGGTGCTGCGTGCCGGCTACGGCCTGACCAACGATCCCTACGAGGCGATGGAGCTGATCCGCGCCAACTACCCGATCCTGATCCAGATCAAGCTCGAGTCGCCGAACGGCCTGGTGCCGGCGCGCGCGCTCGCCCAGGGCATCCCGGCCTTCCAGGTGCCGGCCGAGGGCAACGGCATCCTCGACATCCCGAGCGACTACGCCTGGACCGGCTATCCGCAGAAGCTCGATCGCGGCTACATCCAGTCGTGGAACTTCACGGTCCAGCGTGAGCTGCCGTGGAGCTTCACCGGCCAGGTCGGCTACGTCGCGACGCGCTCGGTCCGCCAGCTCGGCTTCATCGACATCAACGCCGGGCAGGTGATTGGCGCCGGCGAGGACGGCCGGCCGCTGCTCGCCAAGTTCGGGCGCACGGCGTCGACGGTCTTCGTGCAGCCGGTCGGCACCGGGCGCTACGACTCGATGCAGGCGCAGCTGCAGCGCCGTTTCACCGGCGGCCTCAGCCTCGGCGTCAACTACACGCTGGCACGCGCCCTCAGCCCGAACGAGAACAGCTCGGGCACGCCGAACATCCAGGCGCTCGCCTATCTCGGTCGCAACTACGCGCCGACCAGCACCGACCGCCGGCACAACCTCGGCATCACCAACGTCTGGCAGCTGCCGTTCGGCGAGGGGCGGCCGTTCCTGAGCGACAAGGGTGTGCTCTCGCACATCGTCGGCGGCTGGCAGATCAACAACATGGTCAGCGTGATGACCGGCGTGCCGTTCACCGTCTACGCCGACGGCACGTCGCTGAACCTGCCGGGCAGCAACCAGACCGCCGATCAGGTGAAGGCGACCGTCACCAAGCTGGGCGGCGTCGGCCGGGACCATCCGGTCCTACGACCAGACGGCGTTCGCAGATGTGACCGAGGCGCGCTTCGGAACCTCGGGCTTCAACATCCTGCGCGGGCCGGGGCTGTTCAACTGGGACTTCGGGCTGCTGCGCGAGTTCCCCCTGGCCGGGCACTCGAGGATCCAGCTGCGGCTCGAGTCCTTCAACTTCACGAACACGCCGCACCTTGCCACGCCGGACAACTACGTCGGCGACGGTTCGGACTTCATGACCATCACCAGCGTCCAGGACCTCGGACGCGAAGGGATCGACGAGCGGCAGTTCCGCATCGGACTTCGGGTCGTCTTCTAGGAGCGCATCTGGCGCGGTGCGATCCCCGGTGATCGCGCCGCGCGCCTGTTCCGGTAAGGGGCCATGGAACAACTCGCCGGCCCGGCCGCCAGCGGGGCACGATTTGCGGCGCCGCGGCACGGGCCGCTCGACCGGATCCTGCAGCTCAACTGCCTGGCGACGCTGGCCGGCACCGGCCTGCCGTCCCTGTCGGTCGCGATACTGCGTCCGGCGGCGACGCCGGCGCACTCCGCTGACGTATCCTTGCTCATGGCGAGCGCTCACGGGCGTCTTCGGTTCCTACAGACCTGCCGCATCCGGGTTCCGCTGGCTCTCGGCCCGGATCGAGTACTGATGTCCCGGCCATCGACGCGTCCAGCCGGCTTGTCGCCAGACAGCTCGCCGCCAGCGTCATCAGCGGCGCGCTGCCGTGCAGTTCGTGATGGCCGGTAGGGGGCTGCTCGACCGGATCGCCTGGGCACCCGCCGCGGGACCGCGTCCCGCCGGCGTCCTCGCCGAGGTCCATGCCGAAACGCTCGTGCCCGCGCCGCTCGACCAGACGTTCGCGTTCTTCGCCGACGCCGCCAACCTCGAGAAGCTGACGCCCCCCTGGCTCAATTTCCGGATCCGCACTCCGCTCCCGATCGCCATGCGCGCCGGCGCGGAGATCGACTACCGCATCGTGCTGCACGGCTGGCCGATTCCGTGGCGCTCGCGCATCGACGTCTGGGAGCCGGGCCAGCGCTTCGTCGATCGCCAGATCCTGGGGCCGTACCGGTGGTGGCATCACGAACACCGCTTCGAGGCGGCCGGCGGCGGTACCCGCGTCATCGATCACGTCGAGTTCAAGCCGCGGCTGGCGCTCGTGACCGGCCGTCTGGTCAGACGCGACGTCGAGCGCATCTTCGCGTATCGCCAACAGACGCTGGCGAGCTTGTTCGGCGCCGGTGCGCCTGAACGCACCAGCGGCACAGGAGGGCTCTCATGAGCCAGTACAAGGTCGGCTACTTCGTCGGCAGCCTCGCGACCGCATCCATCAACCGCCTGCTCGCCAGGGCGCTGGTGCGGCTGGCGCCGCCGGATTTCGCAATGGTCGAGATTTCCTTCCGCGACCTGCCGCTCTACAGCTACGACTACGATGCGGATTTTCCGCCGGTCGCCCGCGCGTTCAAGAGCGCCATCGCCGAGGTCGACGCCGTCCTCTTCGTCACTCCGGAATACAACCGCTCGATTCCCGGTGCGCTCAAGAATGCGATCGACTGGGCGAGCCGGCCGTACGGCACCAACTCCTTTGCCCGCAAGCCCTCGGCCACCATCGGGACGTCCCCCGGAAAGATCGGCACCGCGATCGCGCAGCTGCACCTGCGCAGCATCCTCGGCTTCTGCAACTCGCCGCAGATGAACTCGATCGAGGCCTACGTCCAGTTCGAGCGCGGCCTGATCACGGCGGAGGGGGAAGTCACGAATCCGGCGACTGAGGAGTTCCTGCGCAACTACATGGCGGAGTTCCACCGCTTCGTCGCGCGGGTCTGTTCGGTGCTGCCGGGAAAGGCGTAGCGTTCTTCGATCGGGCCGGCCGTTACGCCACCGGGCCCCTGATGAGGACGTCCAGCTCGCGAATGTCCACCGGCTTGACGAGGTGCGCGTCGAAGCCGGCGGCCTGCGATTGCGTGCGGTCGCGCGCCTGGCCGTAGCCGGTGATGGCCACGAGCGTCAGCGCCTGCCCCTGACACTGCGTCCGCAGGCGCCGGGCCAGCTCGAACCCGTCCATCATCGGCAGGCCGAGATCGAGCAGCGCCACCGACGGCTGGAAGTCCGGCACCATCGCCAGGCCGGACGGCCCGTCGAACGCGACGCCGACGACATGCCCGAGGGCGCGGAGCGAATCGGCCAGCAGTTCGGCGGCGTCGCGATTGTCGTCGACGACGAGGACGCGACGGCTCTCGGCCGCCGGCCAAACTTCCTCGCGCTCCCGTGGCTCCGGAACAGCGGCAGTCTGCGCGGCCGGCAGCTCGACGCTGAACGTCGCGCCCGTCCCGGCGCCCCGGCTCGCGGCGGTGACGACGCCGCCGTGGGCCGTCACCAGGCTGCGCACAATCGCCAGGCCAAGGCCGAGGCCACCCTCTGAACGGTCAATCCCCTGCCGCTCCTGCATGAACAGATCGAAGACGCGCGGCAGCATCTCCGCCGCAATGCCGATGCCGTTGTCGGTCACCGACAACAACACCCGGTCGTTCGCGGCGCTCCCGGTGATGGCGATTTCGCCGCCGTTCTCGGTGTACTTCGCGGCGTTCGCGAGCAGATTGGCAAACACCTGCGCGAGCCGGGCGGGATCGCCTTCGACGAACAGGCCCCGGCGGACGTCGAGCGACAGCCGATGGCGGCGCTCCTCGATCGCCGGGCTGGTCATCTCGACCGCCTTGGCAACAAGGTCGGCGATCTCGACGCGCTCTCGCTTGAGCTGGACCTTCCCGCTCGTGATCCGCGACACGTCCAGCAGGTCGTCCACCAGCCTGACGACATGCCGCACCTGACGCTCGATCACCGCCCGCTCACGGTCGGCGCCGGTGACGCCGCGCAGGCGCATCAACTGGAGCGCGGTCAGAATCGGCGACAGCGGGTTGCGCAGCTCGTGCCCGAGCATGGCCAGGAACTCGTCCTTGGCGCGGTTCGCCGCTTCGGCCTGGCGCCGCGCCGTCGTCAGCTCGGTGACCTCGAAACAGACCACGGCAATGCCGGTCACGACTCCGGCCTCGAGCAGCGGCTGGTAGACGAAGTCGAAGAACGCCTCGTCTGGCTGCTCGGCGGCGCGGTCGACGAACAGCCGGACCGACCGGCCGATATAGACCTCGCCGGAGGTGAAGACGCGGTCGAGCAGCTCGTAGATGCCCTGGCCTTCGAGCTCCGGCAGCGCCTGCCGCACCGGCAGGCCCTCGATCTTACGGTTGCCGACGAGCGCGAGATAGGCGTCGTTGGCGAACTCGAAGGCGTGCCCCGGTCCGCGCAGAATCGCGACCCCGACCGGTGCATTCTGGAAGACGCTGGCCAGGCGCACGGCGTGGATTTCCTCGACCGAGCGGACCTTGGCGCGCACCAGCTGCGCCTGGACCCTGGCGACGAGCTCGCGGGCCGAGAACGGCTTGACGAGATAGTCGTCGGCGCCCGCCTGCAGCCCCTCGATCTGCGCCTCCTCGCCGGCGCGAGCCGACAGCAGCAGCACCGGCACGCCGCGCGTGTCCTCGTCGGCACGGAGCGCCTGCAGCAGCGCGAAGCCGTCGAGCCCGGGCATCATGACGTCCGAGATGATCAGGTCGGGAGGGTTCCGTCGCGCCACGGCGAGCGCCTCGAGACCGTCGGCGGCCGCCTCCACCGTCCAGCGATCGCCGAGGAGCCGGGTGATGTAGTCGCGCATGTCGGCGTTGTCGTCGGCGACCAGGATCCGCACTGGCAGGGTGGACGGCTGCGCCTCGACGGGCGGCGGCACGACGGCCGACTCGGCCGGCAGCCAGCGCAGGGCCTCCTGGACGAAGGCGGTCGCGCCGGTCCGGGTCGGCGCCAGGCTGCGCGCCGCGCCGATCGAATCGGCCGGCAGGTGCGCCATCCCCGCCGGAATCGTCACCGTGAAGGTCGTCCCCGTGCCTTCGACGCTGTCGACCGCAATCGTGCCGCCGTGCATCCCGATCAGTTCGCGCACCAGCGCCAGCCCGATGCCGGATCCTTCGTGGGTTCGGGCGCGCGTCCGATCGACGCGGTGGAACCGCTCGAAGACACGGGCCACGTCGCGCGCCGGAATGCCGACGCCGGTATCGCCGACGCGGAGCTCGACGCTCGATCCCCGCCACGCCATGGCGACGGTGATGGTTCCGGCGAACGTGAACTTGAAGGCGTTGGAGAGCAGATTGAGGACGACCTTCTCCCACATGTCGCGGTCGATGTAGACCGCTTCGGGCAATGGTGGACAGTCGACGACGAGCCGCAGCCCGGCCCGCTCGGTCGCGGACCGGAACGCGCTCGCGAGGTCGGCGGTGACGGTGGCCAGATCGGTCGGCTCGAACGTCGCCTGGACCCGTCCGGCCTCGATGCGGGAGAAGTCGAGCAGCGTGTTGACCAGCTTCAGCAGCCGCTGGCCGTTGCGATGAACGGTCTCGAGGTCGGCATCGCGCAGGACGTGTTCCTGAGATGCGAGTGCCTCCTCGGTCGGTCCGAGGAGGAGCGTCAGCGGCGTCCGGAACTCGTGGCTGACGTTGTTGAAGAACGCCGTCTTCGCCCGGTCGATCTCGGCGAGCGCCGCCGCCCGCGTCTGGGCTTCCTCGAGCGCCCGCGCGCTCGCAATCGCGTTGCCGATCTGCGACGCGATCATCGCGAGGAAGGCCTGATAGGGTTCGTCGAGGATCAGCTGGGGGCTGAGCGCGGCGACCAGCACGCCAATCGGTTCCTCCTCCCCCTGTTGAATGATCGGCAGCACGACCGCCGCGGCGGGCGCCGGCAGCCCCGGCGGGGCGAGCTGCCGGACCCGGGCAGCGGTCTCGACGACCTGCCGCTCGCGCGACCGCGCCACCGCCCAGATGGGCCACGGCGACGCCGCGTCGTCGGCCCCGACCACGGCCGGGACACCGGCCGCGCCGTCCCCCAGCGAGGAGGCCGCCTCGAGCCGCGCCTCCCGGCCGTCGCGATCGATCGAGATAGAATCAGCGAGAACGGCAAATCCGCGGTGTTGCCGGCAAGCACGGCTGCGGCGAGACGGCACGCTTCGGACACCGTGCGCGCCGCGCGTGTGCCCGCGGCCAGCTCCTGCGACGTCTTCAGCCGGCGTTCGCCGAGCACCCGCTGGGTTGTCTCGGTGACGGTGACGAGGACGCCGCCGACAGCGCCGCTCTCCTGCCGGATCGGACTGTACGAAAAGATGAAATAGCACTCCTCGGTGAAGCCGTGGCGGTCGAGCGGCAGGAGAAAGTCCACGACCGTCGTCGGAGTCCCTTCCATGACCCCATGGAACATCGGCCCGATGATGTCCCAGATCTCGGCGAACGTGTCCCGCGTGCTTCTGCCCATCGCCCGGGGATGCTTGGTCGAGCCAAGAATCGGGCGATACCCGTCGTTGTAGAACTGTGTGAAGTCCGGTCCCCAGGCGATGTACATCGGGAAGCCGGTCTCGAGCAGGATGCTCAGCGCCGTGCGCAGGCTCTGCGGCCAGGCTGGAACCGGTCCGACCGCGGTCGAGGCCCAGTCGATCTCCCGCATCAGGGCGCCCATTTCGCCGCCGCCCCGCAGCACACTCAGCCGCTCGTCGTTCATGGTGATCAGCCGGTTCGGAAAAAACGCCTGCGGTAATATTACAGAATGCTGGATATTTTGCTTATTTCCGGACGCAAATGACACCGGAGACGCTCTTCGTGGGTTCGAGCGAGCTGGCTGCCCTGATGCGCCGGCTGGAGTGGCGCCAGACGGCGGTCGGGCCACCCGCCGGCTGGCCGCAGAGTGTGCGCGCGATCATCCGCATGATGCTGACATCGCGGTACGCGATGTGGATGGGGTGGGGGCCCGACCTGACCTTCTTCTACAACGACGCCTACGCGCACATGACGCTGGGCGCCAAGCACCCCGGCGCCCTCGGGCGCCCCGCGGGCGAAGTCTGGGCGGAGATCTGGTCCGACATCGGGCCGCGGATCGAGCACGTCCTCGCCACCGGCGAGGCGACCTGGGACGAGGGGCTGCTGCTGTTCCTCGAACGCAGCGGCTTCCCGGAGGAGACGTACCACACGTTCTCCTACAGTCCGCTGCACCAGGACGACGGCACGATTGCCGGCATGTTCTGCGTCGTCACCGAGGAAACCAACCGCGTCATCGGCGAGCGCCGGCTGGCGCTGCTGCGCGATCTCGGCGCCAGGCTGGCCGAGACCCAGACCACCGCCGGCGTGTGGAGCGCCGTCGAGGCATCGCTGGCGCGAGAGGCGCGCGACTTCCCTTTTGCCGTCACCTACCTCTTCGACCCTGAGACGTCGACGCTGTCGCTGGGCGCGTCGAGCCACGTTCCGGCAGACAGCCTGCTGGCTCGACCGACCATCCCGATCGACAACCCGGTCTGGCCGCTCCGCGAGGTGCTCGACTCGGCGGTGTCGACGCTGCGGGTCGTCGAGCTTCCCGTGTCGATCGCATGGCCGTCGGGCCCATGGCAGAAGGCTCCGGCAAGGGCCATCGTGGCGCCGATTCCCCGGCAGGGGCAGGCGCGTCCGGCCGGCGTCTTCATCGCCGGGCTGAACCCGTTCCGCCCCCTCGACGCCGAGTACGAGAGCTTCATCGGGCTCTATGTCGGCCAGCTGGCCGCCGGGCTGGCCAATGCCGAGGCCTATGTCGTCGAGCGGCAGCGGGCGGAGGCCCTGGCCCAGATCGACCGCGCCAAGACGACGTTCTTCTCCAATGTCAGCCACGAGCTGCGGACGCCGCTGACCCTGATGCTGGGGCCGGTCGCCGACGCACTGACGGCGGCTGATCAGGCGCTTGCCGGCGAGCGCCTCGATCTCGTTTACCGCAACGGCCTGCGATTACGGAAGCTGGTGAATGCGCTGCTCGATTTCTCGCGGATCGAAGCCGGCCGGATCCAGGCGAGCTTCGAGCCGATTGACCTGGGCGCCTACACGGCGGAGCTGGCCAGCGCCTTCGAGTCGGCGGTGGAGCGCGGCGGCCTGCGCTACGTCGTCGACAGCCCCGCCGGCCTCGACCCGGTCTACGTCGATCGCGACATGTGGGAGAAGATCGTCCTCAACCTCGTGTCGAACGCGTTCAAGTTCACGCTGGAGGGAGAGATCGCCGTGTCCCTCGGGCGCGAGGCGGATCGCCTGGTCCTGCGGGTTCGCGACACTGGAACGGGCATCCCGGCGGCGGAGCTGCCGAACATCTTTGCCAGGTTCCATCGCGTCGAAGGAGCGCGCGGCCGGACGCAGGAGGGCACCGGCATCGGGCTGTCGCTGGTGCTCGAGCTGGTCAAGCTGCACGGCGGGACGATCGACGTCGAGAGCGAGCCCGGGCAGGGGACGACCTTCACCGTTGCGATTCCGATCGGGCACGCCCATCTGCCCGCCGACCGCATCGTGGCGCCGCGTCCGGATGCGCTGCGCAGCTTCGATGCCGACCCGTTCATCACCGAGGCCGAGCGGTGGCTGCCGGATCGCCGCACGGTGGACGTCCCGCAGCCGGGCGCGGCCGCCGATCAGCCGGTGATCGTCCTGGCCGACGACAACGCCGACATGCGGTCGTATCTCGGCAGCCTGCTGGGCAGCCGGTGGCGGGTGGCCCCGGCCGGCGACGGCCTCCAGGCGCTGCTGCTCGCCCGGTCGATCGCAGCCGGCGCTGGTCATCACCGACGTGATGATGCCGAATCTGGACGGCTTCGGGCTGCTGCGCGAGCTGCGGGCCGATCAGGCGACCCGGCACATTCCGGTGATGATGCTGTCGGCGCGGGCCGGCGAGGAATCACGCGTCGAAGGCTTTCAGGCGGGGGCGGACGACTACCTGATCAAGCCGTTCACGGCGCGGGAGCTGCTCGCGCGCGTCGAGGCGCAGCTGCTGCGGGTCCGCATGAGGGCCGTCGAGGACGAGACTCGCCGCCGGCTGACGAAGCTGTTCGAGTATGCCCCGGTGGCGATTGCGGTCCTGCGCGGCCCCGAGCATTTCATCGAGCTGGCCAATCCACCATACCGGGCGTTCGTCAACGACCGCGACATCACCGGCCGGACGATCCGGGAAGCGATGCCGGAGCTCGATGGCCAAGGCGTCTACGAGCTGCTCGACCGCGTCTACGCCACCGGCGAGCGCTTCGTCGGGCGCTCCCACCGCGGCTTTCTGCGGCGCGGTCATGCGGGCGAGGTCGAGGAGTGTCTTTTCGATTTCGTCTACCAGCCCTCGTTCGATCCCGACGGCCGCGTCGACGGCATCGTCGTCGTCGGCTTCGAGGTGACGGAACTGGCCAACGCCCGCCAGGCGGCCGAAGACGCGAATCGCGCCAAGGACGAGTTCCTGGCGATGCTCGGCCACGAACTGCGCAATCCGCTGGCTCCGATTCTCACGGCGCTGCAGCTCCTCCGCCTCCGCGGCGTGACCGCCGGCGAGCGCGAGCGGACCATCATCGAGCGGCAGGTGCGCCACCTCGTCGGCCTCGTCGACGACCTGCTCGACGTTTCGAGAATCACGCGCGGCAAGGTCCGGCTCAACCTGGCGCCAATCGAGGTGCACGAAGTGATTGCCAAAGCCATCGAGCTGGCCAGCCCGCTGATTGAGCAGCACCAGCACGATCTCGGCGTCGACGTGCCCCGGACGGGCCTCGGGGTGATGGCGGATCCCGGCCGGCTTGCGCAGGTGGTCGGCAACCTGCTGACCAACGCGGCGAAGTACACGCCGCCGTCGGGGCGCATCCGCGTGTCCGCGGCGGTCGAGGGCAGCGAGGTCGTCGTCCGCGTGCGCGACTCGGGAATGGGGATCGATCCGGAGATGCTCCCCCGCGTCTTCGAGCTGTTCACCCAGGATCGCCAGGCCCTCGATCGGGCGCAGGGAGGCCTCGGTCTCGGGCTGGCGATTGTCCGCAGCATCGTCGCCCTGCACGGCGGCGCCGTCGCGGCGCGCAGCGAAGGGCGCGGCCGGGGCAGCGAGTTCGTCGTCCGCCTGCCCCGGGTCGAGGTCAGCCCGTCGGCGGCGCAGACCGAGGGGTCCGGCGCTTTGCAGACGTCGCCGTCCGGACTGCGCGTCCTGGTCGTGGACGACAACGACGACGCAGCGACATTGCTGGCCGAGGCCCTGGCGCAAGCCGGCCACCGCACGGTCACGGCCGCCGACGGCCCGGCGGCGTTGACCGCGGCGTCGGAGTTCCTGCCCGACGTCGCGCTGCTCGACCTCGGTCTGCCGGTGATGGACGGCTTCGAGCTGGCCCGGCAGTTTCGCTCGACGCCGGCGCTGCGGCGAACGCGTCTGGTCGCGGTGACCGGCTACGGCCAGGAGCACGACCGGCAGCGCTCGGCGGCGGCCGGATTCGACGCCCATCTCGTCAAGCCCGTCGATCTCGATCACATGAGCCATCTGGTCCGGGACCTCGGAGGCGCTCGCGGCGACGATCCCGACGTTGCGGATCCCGAATCGTTGCGATAAGTTACGAGCTGCCGCCGGCAACCGGTGCGGCTTGATCACGCTCCCAACCGCCCGCCCTCGTCCGGCGCGCCCAGAAGGAAACCAATGACGCAGCGATTTCTGCTTTCCGCGCTCCTCGTCCTCGGCCTGATCCCGGCGTCCGCCGCGCGCCTGCCGCAGGAGACTGAAAAAGGGTTCACACGGCTCTTCAACGGCAAGGACCTGACGGGATGGATTTACGGCCGCCGCGGCGACGGCGAGAACAAGTCAGGCCAGGGCTATCAGGTGGAGAACGGCGTGCTCTACTCGACCAAGGAAGACGGCGGGAATCTCTACACCGAAAAGGAATACGGCGACTTCGCCTTCCGGTTCGAGTTCCGCCTGACCGAGAACGCCAACAACGGCATCGGCATCCGCGCACCGCTCAGCGGCGACGCGGCCTACGTCGGCATGGAGATTCAGGTTCTCGATGACGGCGGCTCGCAGTACACCAAGCTCGACCCCGGCCAGTACCACGGGTCGATCTACCAGGTCGTTCCCGCGAAACGCGGCTTCCAGAAGCCGGTCGGCCAGTGGAACAGCGAAGAGATCGTCGCCAAAGGGCGGCACGTTACCGTCACGCTCAACGGGACGACGATCGTCGACGCCAATCTCGACGATGTCAAAGATGAAGCGATCCTGGCCAAGCACCGCGACATGAGCAAGCCGGAAGGCTCGCGCGGCATCGCCAACACCAAAGGGCACATCGGATTTCTCGGCCACGGTGCGCGGGTCGAGTTCCGCAACATCCGGATTCGCGAACTCTAAGGCTCGGCCCAGTCCTGCTGGACCTTGCCCGAGCAGGAGGGGCACATCCCGTGCGTGACCTCGACGGTCTCGTTGACGTAGTCGTGCAGCGGCCGCCACGTGCCGCCGGCGTCCTGGACGTCGCGGCACCACGCGCAAATCGATAGCAGCCGGCTGGCGTCGCGCAGATCGGCGAGGGCGCGGCGCAGCTCGAGCTGCGAGACCACCGCCCGGCGCAGCACGCCAAGTGCGTGCCGCTGCTGCTCGTTCAGCTGCCGTGGCGTCGTATCGATGACGCAGAGCGAGCCGAGCGCGTCGCCATTCGGCATCCCCAGCGGGGCGCCGGCGTAGAACCTGATGCTTGGATCGCCGAGGACGAGCGGGTTGTCCGAGAAGCGCGCGTCACGAGTGGCGTCTTCGACGATGAGGATCTCGTCCTGAAGGACCGCATGCGCGCAGAACGACAAGTCGCGGGACGTTTCGGGCGCTCCGATCCCGATGCGCGACTTGAACCACTGGCGATGCTCGTCCACGAATGAAATCGCGGCCATCGGCGTGCCGCAGATGGCGGCAGCCAGCGACGTCAGGTCGTCGAACGCCTGCTCGGCGCCGGTGTCGAGGATGTGGTACATCCGCAGCGTGCGTAAGCGCTCAGCTTCATTCTCGGGAATCCGTGCTTTCACAAAGCTCCAGATCGTGCACGAGGGTTACCGTCGCCGCGGGACCATTGTACTTGGCGAAAAAGCCACACGGCTGCCGGAAGATCCGGCTGAGCTGATCGCCTGATCCTCAGTCGATCTTTTCGAGCGGCGCCTCGGCCGGTCCGGAGATGACGCTCCCGTCCGGCTTGAATCTGGATCCGTGGCAGGGGCAGTCCCACGTCCGCTCCGCCCCGTTCCATGCGACGACACAGCCCATGTGGGTGCAGATGGCCGAGCGCAGCGTGACGTTGCCGGCGTCGTCGCGCGAAGCCGCGACCTTGGCGCCGCCCCGTTCGATGATCTTGCCTTCGCCGCGTTTGACCGCCCGGACCGACCGGCCCTCTGCTCCGGCAAAGCGATCGCGGATGAGGTAGTAGGGATAGTCGACGTTCTCCTTCACGTACTCCCAGAGACCGCGGCGGACTGCCGCGCGCCCCGGCTCGAACAGCTCCGTCCACGGATTGCGGATGCCGAGGATTGCATCGGCCGCCATCATCCCGCCAAGCGTGCCGAACGTCATGCCGTTGCCCGCAAACCCGGTCGCGGCGTACTGGTGGTCGGCCATCCGCCCGATGTACGGCAGGCCGTCGGGCGTTTCGATGACCTGCCCGGACCAGCGATGCGTCAGCTCGATGCCCGGCACCAGGTTGCGCACGAGGCTCTCGAGCGCCGCGTAACACGCCTCAGTGTCTTCAGCCTGACCGGTCTTGTGATCCTTCCCGCCGAAGATCACGACGTCGTGGTCGCGCTGCGGCTCGATCCGGAGGTAGTGATACGGATCGGCGGTGTCCCAGTAGAGGCCGTCCGGCACGGTCCCCTGCGGCACCCGCCCGGCGACGACATAGCTCGTGTAGAGCGCGAGCTTGGTCTGGAACACGGTCGCACCGGCGAGGCCGCTCACGCCCACCACCGGATTGTGGGTGGCAATGACGATGTCGCTGCAGAGGAGCGTGTGGCCGTTGGCCTTGACCCCAAGCGGCGCGTCGGAGAACTCCTCGGCGTCGCTGTGCTCGAAGATCTGCCCGCCGCGCGCCGTAATCGCCCTGGCGAGCCCGGCCAGATAGCGGCGCGGGTGGAACCGCGCCTGATTGTCGAAGCGGATGCCGGGTCCGGCGGCGAACGGCACGTCGTCGAGGAACGCCGCGTCGAAGCCGAGCTCCGCGGCGAGGGCCGCCTCCCGACGGAACCCCTCTGCCTCGCGATCGCGGTCCGCGCCGGCGGGCGCATGCAGATACCCGTCGACCCACGCGAAGTCGCAGTCGATCCGCTCGTCGCGAACGGCGCCGTCGATCCGCGCGATCGCGGCCAGGCCGGCATCCCACGCCGCCTGCGCATGGTCGCGGCCGAAGCGTTCGACGAGCCCGGTCAACCGCGTGTCGGTGACCATGGTCAGGTGGGCGGAGGTGTGGCCGGTGTCGATCCTGGCGAGCGTGCCGCGCTCGAGGACAGCGACCGACTTGCCCGCGCGCGCCAGCAGGTACGCCGCCGTGAGCCCGGTGATGCCGGCGCCGACGACGACGACGTCGAAGCGGCCGTCGCGGTCGACTTTCGCGAACGACGGCAGCGATCCCGTGTCGATCCAGTACGACGAGGTCGGCGTGTTCTCTGTCTGAGGCGGCATGCGGTACTCCCGCTTGACTGTTAGCAAGAGCGCCGCCAAGATCGTCTGCGAATGGCGAAGCTGCGCGTCGGGCGGCCCGTGTGGCTGCATGGGCCGGCCGGACGGCCGCGGCAAACCTATCCGTCACTGAAGCGTGACTGGGACGGCGACGTCGTCGTCATCGGTGCGGGGATGACGGGCAGTGCCGTCGCGTCCCTCTTTGCCGGGGATGGCATCCGCGTCGCGGTGGTTGACGGCGGCCTCGCGGCGCGCGGCAGCACGGCGGCCAGCACGGCCCTGCTGCTGCAGGAGCCGGACAAGGGCCTCGGCGAGCTCGACAGGAAGTACGGCGGTCCGGCGGCCCGGCGAATCTGGCGGATGAGCCACGATGCCGCGCGCGATCTGGTCGGGACGCTCGAGCGTCTGCGGATTGCCTGCGACCTGGTCGAGCGTGACTCGGTCTATTTCACGACCAGTCGGGAGAACGTCGTGCCGCTGCGCGCCGAGCTGGCCCGTCGCCGTCGCGCCGGCTTCGCGGGTGAGTGGCTGACCCCTGGCGCGCTCAGGCGGCTGACCGGCATGCCGGCCGGCGGCGGGATCCTGACGCGCGGCAACGCGCAGTTCAATCCGTTCAAGGCGTCGCTCGGGCTGTTGCGCGCCGCGGCCGCCGCCGGCGCCGACGTCTTCGAGCGCACTCCGGTCAGCCGGATCGAGACGACCCGGACGGGGGTGAGCGTCATCACCCGGCGCGGCCGGCTGACCGCGCGCGAGGTCGTGGTCGCGACGGGCTATGCCGTTCCCGGCTTCGAGCCGCTCGTCGGCAGGTTCCGGATGCGCCACACGTACGTGCTGGCGACGCCGCCGCTCAGCGCGCCGCAGCGGCGCGAGCTTGGCTTCGGCGAGGTGATGGCGTGGGATACGGCGAGCCCGTACCACTATCTGCGCTGGACCGCTGATCGACGGCTGCTGATCGGCGGCTGTGACCGGCCGGTGATGCCGGGCCGGCGGCGCGCAGCCGCGCTTGCCGCGGCGACCGGCGAGCTGCGGGACTATTTCGAGCGCCTGCTGCCGGCGCTGGCCGACGTGCCCATCGACCGCGCCTGGGAGGGGCTGTTCGCGGTGACGCCGGACAGCCTGCCGTTCATCGGCCGGCACCGCCGCTATCCGCACCACCTGTTCGCGCTCGGCTACGGCGGCAACGGCATGACGTTCAGTTTCCTCGCGGCGCGGCTGCTCCTCGAACAGTGGCACGGCGCGCGGTCGCGGGATCATGCGCTGTTTGCGTTCGACCGCGGCATCTGAACCGCGGCGCCCTCACGCCTTGACCGCGGGCGGCTCCATGACAGCCTCGACGGCGGCGAAATCGACCGGCTTGACGAGGTGGTGCTCGAAGCCGGCGGCGCGCGTCCGCTCGCGGTCGGAGTCCTGGCCGTAGCCGGTCACGGCAATCAGGCGGATGGTGGCCAAGCCCGGCAGCTCGCGGAGCCGCGCCGCCAGCTCGTAGCCGTCCATCACCGGCAGGCCGATATCCAGGAACGCCACCTCCGGCGTGAACTCCCGGGCAACCCGCAGCGCGTCAGGGCCATCGAGCGCGATACGGGCGTCATGACCCTTCGCCATCAGCACGGCCGCCATCATTTCGGCGCCGTCCTCGTTGTCGTCCACGACCAGGACCCGGCGCATCGGCGAGCCGGACGTGGCGGTCGCCGGCGGCGCGGCTGGCGCGGCACCCGAATCAGGCACCGCCGTCCGCCACTTCGGCAGCCGGATGACGAACTCGCTGCCCTGATCGGGTCCGTCGCTCGAGGCCGCCACGGTGCCGCCGTGGCGCGTGACGAGGCTCTCGACGATCGTCAGGCCGAGCCCGAGGCCGCCCTGCGCGCGGTCAATCGCCTGGCGCTCCTGGACGAAGCGCTCGAAGACGTGCGGCAGCACTTCGGAATCGATGCCGATGCCGGTGTCCCTGACCCGCAGCACCACGGTGTCCCCGTCCTCCCCGGCCGTCACCGTAATCGTCCCCCCGGCATTGGTGTATTTCGCGGCGTTGGTGAGCAGATTGGACACGACCTGGCTCAGCCGCACCGGGTCGGCAAACACCATCAGGCCGCGCGGCGCGTCGAGGTGCAGCGTGTGCGATCGCTGCTCGAGCAGCGGGCTCGCCATTTCGACGGCGTTGGCGATGACGTCAGCGAGGTCGAGCGGCTCCTGCTTGAGCTGGACCATGCCCCGGGTGATGCGGGAGACGTCGAGCAGATCGTCAATCAGCCGCGTCAGGTGCCCGACCTGGCGTTCGATGACGATCAGTTCGCGCTCCGACGCCGTGTTGCTGCGCAGCTTCATCAGCTGCAGGGCGGTCATGATCGGCGAGAGCGGATTGCGCAGCTCGTGGCCGAGCATCGCCAGGAACTCGTCCTTGGCGCTGCTGGCGGCTTCCGCCTCGGCCCGCAGCTCCTGCTCGCGCTGGCGCAGCTCGGCGTTCGCCTCGACGGCGCGCCGCTCGTCCTCGACGTCGGTGTTGGTCCCGAACCAGTGGGTGACCTGGCCCGCGCCGTCGCGCACCGGGTTGACCCGGGTCAGGAACCTGCGGAACTCGCCGGTGGCGGAGCGGATGGGAAAAACCATGTCGAACGGCACGCCCCGGGCAATCGACGCCATCCAGCGCTCCCGCACCGCCGGCAACACCTCCGGATCGTGGACGCGCTCCCATCCCCACCCGGCCATGTCCTCGGGCGTCGTCCCCGTGTAGGCATACCACTGATCGTTGTACCAGTAGATCGATCCGTCCGGCGTCGCCATCCAGGCAAGGTTCGGAATCGAGTTGGCGAGGGCCCTGAAGAGGCGTTCGCTCTCGCGGAGGCTCTCGGTGACGCGGGCCCGCTCGATCGACTCCCAGCAGCGGCTGGCGACCTGCTGCACGAGCTCGACTTCGTCGGCCCGCCAGCGGCGCGGCGCCACGGTGTGGACCGCCATCGCGCTCACCAGCTTGCCCTGCTTCAGGATCGGTACGCAGATCGCGCCGCGGATCGAGGTCATGGCGTAGGCAGGCCGATCGGCGTCCGTGACCCGCGGATCGGATTCGGCGTCGCTGACGACGAACGGGGCCCCGGCGCGCATCAGACGCAGACACTCCGCCCCGAACTGCCGGAACCGGTAGCGCCCGACGATGCTCGCCACGCCGGCGGTGTAGTTGCCGGTCAGCTGGAAGGTGTCCTCGTCCGCGTCGACCACCGCATAGGCGCAGCGATCGACGTCCAGATACCGCCCCAGGGCCGCGGCGGCTGCGAAGGTGATTTCCTCCGCATCCGTCAGCGTCCGCACCGCATCGTCGAGGTCCACCAGGAAGCGGTCGCGCGTGCCGGTCGCGGCCCGCCGCGGCAGCCCGGACGATTCAGGACTCTCCAGATCCATGCCCCTCCCCAGGCCGGCCGCCCTGCGGTGCTGCAGGCGTCCGGGCGAACAGAGCCCGAATCATCCCTGCGCCACCGGCGTGAGCTCCGACGTGCAGTGCGGACAGCGGCTCGCCTTGCCGGGAATTCTTGAGACGCAGAACGGGCAGTCGCGGGAATCGTCTTTCGGCGCTGCCGGCGCCGGCGTCTTCAGTCTGTTCAACTGCCGGACCAGCATGAAGATGACGAAGGCGACGATCAGGAATTCGAAGACGGTGTTGGCGAATTTGCCGTAGTTGACGGTCGCGGCGCCGGCCGCCTGGGCGGCGGCAAGCGACGGGTAGTGAGCTCCGTTCAGCGCCAGGAACAGGTTCGAGAAGTCCAGCCCGCCAATCACCATCCCGATGGGCGGCATGATCACGTCGTTGACGAGCGACGTCACAATCCGGCCGAAGGCAGCGCCGATGATGACGCCGACGGCCAGGTCGATCACATTGCCGCGCGCCGCGAATTCCCGGAATTCCTTCCACATTCACGACCTCCCGAAGGCCTGCGGTCCGGACACGACCGGAGACGAATTGTAGCGTGTCTGCCTGGCGATCCGCCGCCCCCCCGGCGGGAGCTCAGCCACGGCCGCCGCCGGCCGCCGAATGCAGTACGCTTTCCCTACATGCTGCTCGCCTGGGCGATCATCGTCGCCCTCATCCTCCTGACCGGCCTGTACGTGGCCGCTGAGTTCGCCGCCGTCAGCGCCCGCCGCAGCCGGCTGCGCGGCCTGGCCGACGACGGCAACGTGCTGGCGTCCCGGCTGCTGCCGGTGCTCGAAAGCCCGCGTGAGCTCGACCGCTACATCGCGGCGTCACAGGTCGGCATCACCCTCTCCAGCCTGATTCTGGGCGCCTACGGCCAGGCCACGCTCGCGCCCCGAATCAGCCCTCTCCTCCAGCGCCTCGGCGGTCTGGAGCTCGCCACGGCCGAATCGACGGCGGCGGTGATCGTCCTCGTCAGCCTGACCATCCTCGCCGTCGTCATCGGCGAGCTGGTCCCCAAATCACTGGCTCTGCAGGTACCCAACCGACGTAGCGCTCTTCACCGTGCTGCCGATGCAGTGGTCGCTCCGCGTCTTCGCCTGGTCGATCGCGCTGCTCAACGGCAGCGGCGTGCTCCTGCTGCGTTTGCTGCGGGTGCCGACCACCGGCCACCGGCACGTCCACTCGCCCGAAGAGATTGCGCTCCTCATCGCCGAGAGCCGCGACGGCGGACTGCTCGAGCCCGAAGAGCAGGTCCGCCTCCACCGCGCGCTGCGCCTCGGCCTGCGGACGGCGCGGCAGCTCATGGTGCCGCGCGCCCGCCTCGCCGTCCTCGACATCGCGACGCCGTTCGACGAGGTGCTGCGGATCGTCGCCTCGAGCCCGTACAGCCGTCTGCCGGTCTACCGCGGCTCGATCGACACCATCGTCGGCATCCTGCACATCAAGGACGTCGTCACCCGACTACCTCCAGCCGGGCCGCGTCACGCTCGCCGCGCTGCTGCGGCCGATCGTCCGGGTCGCGGCATCGATGCCCGCCGATCGGCTGCTGACATTCCTCCGCGAGCGGCGCAGCCATCAGGCGCTGGTCGAAGACGACGCCGGCGCCGTCGTCGGCCTGATTACGCTCGAGGACGTCGTCGCCGAGCTGCTCGGCGGCGTCGCGGATGAATTCAAGGCGGCGCAGCTCCTCCCCCTCCGGCTGTCCGACGGCCGGCTCCGGCTTCCCGGCGCTCCTGCGGCTCGAGCAGGCGGCGCCGCTCATCGGCCGGCCATGGAAGGGAGGCGGCGGCACGGTGGCGGTCGCACCTGGTCGAGCGCCTGCAGCGGGTCCCGGAACCGGGCGAGGAGGTCGTCATCGACGGCGTCGCCATCGAGGTCGAGTCGGTCGAGGGCACCACCGTCACCTCGGTCATTGTCGGCGACCGGCCCGGCCCGGGTGACGGCGGGGGCGACGGCCGATGATCGCCTTCCTGATCATCACCGCGCTAATCCTGCTGAACGGGATCTTCGTGGCCGCCG
Organism: uncultured Acidobacteriota bacterium; assembly: GCA_963750475.1. GTDB lineage: Bacteria > Acidobacteriota > Vicinamibacteria > Vicinamibacterales > 2-12-FULL-66-21 > JALZOC01. Next base: position 534,814 of record CAVVQQ010000002.1, on the reverse strand, counting down.
AGTTCGCGATTGTCGGCGCGCCGCGCGCCGCCATCGAGCGGCTTGCCGCGACCGGGCACCGCGTCGCCGGCGCGGTCCAGCGCATGCTGCGAGGACCCGACGCAGCAGGACCGCTACATCGCGACGGCACAGCTCGGCATCACCGTGGCGAGCCTCGGCCTCGGCATGTACGGCGAGCACGTGCTCGCCGACAACATCTTCGGCGCGATCGACGGCAGCCGCCTGCCGGCGTGGGCGGCGTCGCCGGCGGTCGCCAGCGTCGCGGCGGTCGCCATCCTGACCTATTTCCACATCGTCATCGGCGAGATGGTGCCGAAGTCGCTGGCGCTGCAGCATGCCGAGCGGATGGTGCTGTGGATTACGCGTCCGATGCTGTGGACGCGCAACGCGGTCTACCCGTTCGTTATCGGCCTGAACGGCGTTGGGAATGCTGGTGCTGCGGCTGATCGGCGTCGATCGCCGCGGCAGCCATCCGGATCAGTACTACACGCCTGAAGAGCTGCAGTTGATCGTCCAGGAAAGCGAAGACCTCGGCGCGCTCCGCGCCGATTCGGGGCAGATGCTCCAGGAGCTGTTCGAGTTCGGCGACCTACGGCCGGCGAGGCGATGGTGCCGCGGGTCCGCGTCACCGGCATCCTGGTCGGCAACGACGCCGGCGCAGATCCGCGAGCTGCTCGATCAGCCTGCCGCACACCCGGTATCCGGTCTATCGAAGGGGATCTCGACCACATCGTCGGCATGGTCCACATCAAGGACTGCTCGGCGTGCTGCTGCGCGACGAAGCGATCAGCCGCAGTCACGCGCGGCCGCTGCCGCTCGTGCCGGAAGGGGCCGGCTCGACGCCGTGCTCGCGACGATGCGGCGGGAGCGCACCCAGATGGTCGTCGTCATCGACGAGCATGGCGGCACCGCCGGGCGTCGTGACGCTCCAGGACCTCTTCGAGGAGGTCGTCGGCGAGATCGAGGAAGGTCCGGCCGGGATACCCGAGGTCTACCGCGACCCGGCGGGCCGGCTGCGCGTCCCCGGCACGCTGCGGATCGACGAGCTCGGGCAGGAGCTCGACCTCGAGCTCGAGCACGAGGATGTCGACAGCGTCAGTGGACTGGTGCTGACGCTGCTCGGCCGGCCGGCCGTGGTCGGCGACACGGTCCGCTACGGCCGGCTGGTGCTGGAAGTGACCGCCGTCAAGGGGCACGGCGTCGGTGAGTGCGCGGTCTCGCTGTCTCAGCCGACGTGAATGCGCGGGCGACGGAGCGGATTGGGCTCCGCCTGGCGGAGCACTTCGCGCGTCACCGGCGCGGTGTCGCCCTCCCCGAAAGCGAGGAACTTGAGCAGGTAGGCGATCGGATTGCCCTCGGTCCAGCCGAAGTAGGCGTGCGGGATCTTGCCGGTCTCGGTCGCGGCAGTAGAGCAGCAGCGCCGCAATCGCGTTCGGAATCGCCGGGCTGACGCAGCGCAGGATGTGGTGCCCGCCGACCGAGACCCCGCTCACCTGCAGCGTCAGCAGCGAACTCGGACACGTCCCCCGGCTGGACTTCGAGGAACAGCACGCGCTCGCCGGGCGAGAGGTGATGCGAGTCGCTCGGCGTCGCGCAGCTTGCGTTCGTATTCCTCCGGCTGGCCGGTGTCGGGGCGATTGGCGATGATCCGCACCGGCGCCTCGACGCCGCTTCGCGGATGAACGCCTCGGCGGTCTCGTCGGTCTTGACCCCCTGGATCCGAGCTCGGTCGAGCGCGTCGACGCGCGACACGAGCGACGTCAGGATGATCGTGACGATGAACCAGGAGGCAATCTTGACGCCGTCGGGACGCTCGATGACGTTGGCCACCGTCGTGTAGACGAAGACCAGCGTGATGAGCACGAAGGCGACGCGCCGGCGGAGCGAGCGCTCGCGCCACGCGAGCAGCGTCACGGCGACGGCCGCGGAGGTCATCAGGACCAGCACGCCGGTCGCGTAGGCGCCCGCCTGGGCGTCGACGTTGGCGTCGAACAGCAAGGTGATGAGGAAGACGATCGCGGTGAAGAGCAGGACCAGCGGCCGCGTCGCCTTGGTCCACTCCGGCGCCATGCCGTAGCGCGGCAGGTAGCTGCGGCACCAGGTTCAGCAGACCGGCCATCGCCGAGGCGCCGGCGAACCAGAGGATCGAAATCGTGCTGATGTCGTAGATGGTCCCGAACGATCTCGCCGAAGCGATTGTGAGCGAGGTAGGCCAGGGCGCGGCCCGACGCGGCGCCGCCCGGTGCGAACGCCGCCGGCGGGATGAGCAGCGTCGTCACGAACGAGCTGCCCATCAGCAGCACGCTCATCGATCAGCGCCGCCGTGCCGAGCAGCTTCTTGGTGTTGCGCGATCCGTCCGGCGGACGTCGGCCGTGTCGCCGGTGTCTCCCTTCACCAGCGGCATCACCGCCACGCCGGTCTCGAACCCTGACAGGCCGAGCGCGAGCTTCGGGAATACCAGGAACGCCGCCGCCAGCATCATCAGCGGGTTGCCGTGCTGCCTGGAAGAGCGCTCCCGCCAGCGCGGCAGATATTCCGGGTGCGCGAGCGATGTCGCACCAGGGCGCCAGCCGAGAATCACCACGTTCAGCAGCGAGGTAGACGCCGACGATGCCGACGGCGAGGCCGATCGCCTCCTTGAAGCCTTTCAGGAAGACCGCCGAGAGCAGCGCCAGCAGGAGCAGCGTCATCGCCATCGGATGATGGAGCGCGGCTGGAACGAACGGGTTGCCGATGATGTGCGTCGGTCGCGTCGGCGGCCGAGAGCGTGATGGTGATGACGAAGTCGGTCGCGGCGAACCCGAGCAGCACGAGGACGAACGCCTTGCCGCGCCAGCGCGGCAGCAGCTCCTCCAGCATCGAGATGCTGCCCTGGCCGTTCGGGCTGTTCTCGGCGACGCGGCTGTAGATCGGCAGCGCGCCGAAGAGCGTCAGCAGAATCAGGATGAACGTGGCGATCGGCGAGAGCGCGCCGGCGGCCAGGAAGGCGATGCCGGGCTGATAGCCGAGCGTCGAGAAGTAGTCGACGCCGGTGAGGCACATGACCTGCCACCAGTCGGACTGGTGCACGTGCTGCGCGTGCGGGCCTTCCGGCTCGCGGAGGCCTTCGAAGAACCAGCGGTTGAGGCGGACCCTGGCGCGAGGTGAGGGCGCGAAGCGACTGGTCACGCCCGCCCCCTGGCGGGAACGAGACGACGCGTGGAATCAGATCTGGGCGAACCGGGGCGGCGGCCGAATGTCATGCGGGCTTCCGGTAACGCCGACGGGGTTAGCTGACGGGCTCGGACTCGGAAGTGTCCTTCGGCTCGATGCCGATGCGCCCCGTGGAGGCGCTGCCGCCTCCGTCGTGGGTCCCCCGGTTTCGCGAGTGGCGCGAAATTAGGCCACCGAAGCCTACGCCTCGCCCTGCGGGAGTGTCAACGCCGTTCGCGCCGGGGCCGGGGGGGCCGCCACCACTAGCCGACGTGAATGCGAGGACGGCGCATCGGATCGGCCTCGGTCTGGCGAAGCACTTCGCGCGTCACCGGCGCGGTATCGCCCTTCGCCGAACGCCAGGAACTTCAGCAGGTAGGCGATCGGGTTCCCCTCCGTCCAGCCGAAATAGGCGTGCGGGATGCGTGCCGGTCTCGATCGCGGCATGTAGAGCAGCAGCGCGGCGATGGCGTTGGGGATCGCCGGGCTCACGCAGCGCAGCACGTGATGGCCGGCCCGACCGTCGACCCCTGTCACCCGCAGCGCATGCCGCTGAACGCCGAGACGTCGCCCGGCCGCACCTCCACGAACAGCACCGCGTTCGCCGGCGGTCAGGTGATGCGACTCGCACGCCTCGCGAAGCTTGTGGTCGTACTCCTTCGCGTCGCCCGGGTCGGGCCGGTTGGCGATGATCCGGACCGGCGTCGCGGCGGCGCTCGCGGATGAACGCGCAGCGCGCGTCTCATCCGGCTTCACGGACTGGACGCGCAGCTCGGTCGATCGCATGACCCGCGAAATCATCGACGTCGTGATGATCGTCGACGATGAACACCGCCGCGATCTTCATCCCTTCCGGCCGCTCGACGATGTTCACGATCGTCGTGTAGATGAACACCAGCGTCAGGAACAGATAGCCGACCCAGGAACGTCTGCTTCGCGCCGCGCGGCCAGCGTCACCGCCAGCGCCGCCGAGCCCATCAGGACCAGGACGCCGGTGGCGTACGCGCCGCCCTGCGCTTCGACGTCGGCCTTGAACAGGATGGTCACGAGAAACGTGACGCCGGTGAAGATCAAGACGAGCGGCCGGTGCGCCTTGGCCCACTCCGGGGCCATTCCGTAGCGCGGCAGGTAGCGCGGCACGAGGTTGAGCAGCCCGACCATCGCCGAGGCGCCGGCGAACCACAGGATCGCCACCGTGCTGATGTCGTAGATCGTGCCGAAGACCTCGCCCAGGTGCTCGTGCGCGAGGTAGGCAAGCGCCCGGCCGTAGGCCTCGCCTTCCGGCGCGAACTGTTCCGCCGGGATCAGCATGGTCGTGACGATGCTGCTGGCTGACCAGCAGCACGCTCATGATCAGCGCGGCGGTGGTCAGGAGCCGTCTTGCGTGTTCCTGATGCGTCCCGCCGGCGCCTGCGGCGATCGCCCGGCATCTCCCTTGACGAGCGGCATGACCGCCACGCCGGTCTCGAAGCCGGACAGGCCGAGCGCCAGCCTCGGGAAGAGCAGCATGGCGAAGACCAGCATGTGCAAACGGGCTGCCGTGCTCGCGTCGCCGCAGCCGCCCACCAGGCCGAGAACAGCTCGGGATGGCAGCCAGAGGTGGTGCAGCCCCCAGCGCGAGCACCACGACGTTGAGCACGAGGTAGATCGACCACGATCGGCACCGCCAGGCCGACCGCCTCGCGGAAGCCTTTCAGGAAGACGGCGCCGAGCGCCGAGCCAGCAGCACCAGCGTCATCGCGATCGGATGCTTGCGCCCAGGCCGGCGACGAACGGGTTCTCGATGATGTGGGCGGTGGCGTCGGCCGCCGACAGCGTGATCGTGATGATGAAGCCGGTGGCCGCGAAGCCGAGCAGGCAGAGGACCAGCGCCTTGCCGCGCCACCGCGGCAGCAGCTCCTCGAGGATCGAGATGCTGCCCTGGCCGTGCGGGCTGAGCTCGGCGACGCGGCTGTACATCGGCAGGGCGCCGAACAGCGTGAGCAGCACGAGGACGAGCGTCGCCAGCGGCGAGAGCAGCCCGGCGGCCAGGAAGGCGATGCCCGGCTGGTAGCCGAGCGTCGAGAAGTAGTCGACCCCGGTGAGGCACATGACCTTCCACCACGGCGACTGCGTAGCGCCGGCCTCGGCCGGCAGTGCCGGATCGGCCAGGCCCTCGAAGAACCAGCGGCCGAAAGCGGCTCTGGCGGCACCGGCGTCGATTCGTGGGCCATGCGCTGCGTCAGATCTCGCCGCGCGCCGCCGCCAGGGCGAGCTCCTCGTCGCTCGCCTCGACGAACTCCCCTTCCCACTTGGCGACGACCACCGTCGCCAGGCAGTTGCCGATCACGTTGACCATCGTCCGCGCCATGTCCATCAGCTCGTCGACGCCGAGGATGAGCGTCACCCCTTCGAGCGGCAGGCCGTAGCTGGCGAGCGTCGCCGGCCAGGATCACCAGCGAGGCGCGCGGCACCCCGGCCACCCCTTTGCTGGTCAGCATCAGCGTCAGCAGCATCGTGATCTGCTGGCCGATCGAGAGCTGCATGCCGGCCGCCTGGGCGACGAAGATCGACGCCAGCGACAGGTACAGCGTGGTGCCGTCGAGATTGAAGCTGTAGCCGAGCGGCAGGACGAAGGCGACGATTCGGCGCGGCACGCCGAGCCGCTCGATCACTTCCATCGCGCGCGGCAGCGCCGCTTCGCTCGACGTCGTCGAGAAGGCGATCATCGCCGGCTCCTTGACCGCCCTGACGAACTTGCGGATCGGCACCTTGAAGATCAGCGCGATCGGCAGGCAGACCGCGAGGATGAAGACGGCCAGCGCCAGATAGAGCGTCGCCACCAGCCAGGCGAGGTTGTAGAGCACGCCGAGCGCCGCCGTGACCGACGGTGTAGGCGATCGCCGCGCCGACGCCGATCGGCGCGTAGTGCATCACGATGTTCGTGAACTTGAACATCGTCTCGGCGAGCGCCTCGCACCAGGCGATCACCGGGCGCCCCTTCTCGCCGATCATGCCGAGCGCGATCGCCGAAGAAGATGCTGAAGACGACGATCTGGAGCACGTCGCCGTCGCGCCATCGCCTCGATGACCGACTCGGGGACGACGTGGAGGAGGATCTGATCCCAGGTCTGCGGCGGTCGGCGGTGATCCCGGACTGCTGGCCCATCGGCAGGTTGACGCCGACGCCCGGGCCTGCTCGACGTTGACCGCGACCAGCCCGATGACCAGCGCCAGCGTGGTGACGACCTCGAAGTAGATGATCGCCCGCAGGCCCATGCGGCCGACGACCTTGAAGTGCCCGGCGCCGGCGATCCCCGCGACCAGCGTCGCGAAGATCAGCGGCGCGATGACCATCTTGATCAGCCGCAGGAAGATCTGGCTGAACGGACGGAAGTAGATCGCCCACCCGGGGTGATAGGCCTCGACGAAGGCTCCGGCGAGGATGCCGAGGAAGAGACCGAGGAAAATCTGCTGGGTCAGGGTCAGGCCGCGGCGCCGGGCCGGGGCGGGCTCGGCCTGGGTCATGCGAGAGCGGTCCTTCCCGAAGCGGCCGGCATCCCGGAATCTTACTCGAAAGGCCGGCGCCGACGCCGGCCCGGAGTCAGTGCGTCAGGGACAGCTGGTCGGGAGGCAGCGCCGGGAGATTGCGCAGGTCGCGCCGCGGCAGTGCGGCGGCGGCCTGGACGCGGTTGCGCCCCTCGGCCTTGGCTTCGTAGAGCGCGCGGTCGGCGCGTTCGATGAGCTCGGTGCAGCGCTGCTCGCCGTTGTGCACCGTGGCGGTGCCGACACTGACGGTGACGCCGAGGCGGTCGCCGGCGATGGCCAGGACGATCTGCTCCATTTCGCCGCGGATCCATTCGCCGACCCGGGCCGCGCCGCTCTCGCCGGTATCCGGCAGGACGATCATGAACTCGTCGCCGCCGTAGCGGCAGCGGACGTCGCTGCGGCGGAGGACCTGGCGCATCCGCTGGCCGACCGCGGCGAGCACGCTGTCGCCGGCGAGGTGGCCATGACGGTCGTTGACCAGTTTGAAATTGTCGACGTCGAACATGACGAGCGCGACCGGGTTGCCGCTGCGGCGCGAGCGCGACAGCTCCGCTTCGAGGACGTCGATGCCGTGGGCGCGGTTGTAACAGCCGGTGAGCGCGTCCTTGACGCTGAGATCGCGAACGTCGGCGAAGAGCTGCGCGTTGCGGAGCGAGATGGTCAGCAGCGCCGCGACCGCCCCCAGCGTCTGACGCATCGGTGCGGTCTGGGGCCGCGCCGGCATGCCGATCACGCCGACGATCCCGTGGTCCCCGGCCATCACGAAGCAGGAGTGGCCGTCCTGCTCGATGCCGTCGCGCCGGTCGCGGTCCTCCGAGGTGCGGTGGCTGACCCGCTCGGTGACCATCTCGATCGAGCCGGTCGCCCACTGGAGGCAGGCGCTGTCGATGAGGCGCTCCCACCCGGTTTCGGTGCGGAGCATGACCCACGCGTCCGCGCCGGCGGCAATCGACGGAAGGTGGCGGAGAACGGCTTCCCGGACCGATACGGTGGTCAGCGCGCGCGAGAGCGCCTGGCCGAACACCATCAGCTGCTCGAGCTCCTCGGCGCGGGTCTTGGCGAGCCGGGCCTCGGTGGCGGCGGCGGCCGCCTCGGCCTTCATTTCGCGACGCGTCGCGTACTGGTGGAAGACGAACATCACCGAGAGGATGAGCAGCGCCGGCCGCAGGGAGACGCCGTAGGTGTTCTCGACGTCGGTCGCGGCGGCAAAGACGTCGAGCAGGGATCGCTGGAAGACCACGACCAGGGCGAACACCAGTCCCGCGAACAGGAACGGGTCCTGGCGGCCGATAACGCGCATGCGCATACGGCGGGTCAGGCAGGGGGCATGCCAGCCGCGAGCGGGCGCGAAAGCCGGGAATTTTCGCGAACCCGTGTGCAGCGCACAGCGGCCGCGCCCGGAGGCGCACACCCGCCGCACGCGGCGCACTGACGAAAATCGTCGCCGCCCCCCCGAATCGTCAGAGGAAAAGCGTGCGGGCGGTCAGCTCACGTGGGTCCAGACCGGCGGCGCGTCCAAGCTGGCGCTGGCGCTCCGGAAGAGGACCAGGGAAGCGCCATTCCCGCGACGACCCGCCGGCCGACAGGACCGCGGCCTCCCATTCGTCCCACCAGCCGCTCATGCGGCGGGCGATCGGCTCGATGACGAGGAGCCGCGAGCCCTGACGGTGGGCGTCGAGCAACCGCGGCAGGAGGCCGCTGCGAACCGCGTCAGGAAGTTCATTGATGGTGTAAGCGGCAAGGATGGCCGTCGCCGGGCCACCGGCCAGTCGGGCGTGTTCGACGTCCCCCTTCACCGCGCGGCCGCGAATGCCGAGCGTGCGGTAGGTCCACTGCGCTTCGGCCACCGCCCAGGCGTTGCGGTCGACGCCGTGCACGGTGCCGGCGGCTTCGCCCGCCCAGGCGGCGCCGGCCGATCCCGTACCGCATCCGAGGTCGGTGATCGCGAGATCGCCAGGCACGGCCAGCGCCCGCACCACCGCGCGCGTCACCAGGAAGTGCAGCGGCGCATAGAAGAGCGCGAATGCGGCGCGCTTGCCGGCGGTGTTCAGCGCCCCGCCGGAGGCCAGCTTCTCGCGCCGCTCGACGTAGCACGACGACAGCGCCCGGAGCGCCCGCCCGACTTCGGAGGCGGTCAGCGCCGCGAGGTGCCGCGCTTCGAGCGCCGCCAGCCAGCGTCCGACCGCCTCGTCATTCACGTGACGATGGTACCTGCGAAATCATCTTGACGGTCGATCCTGGCACCGATCGCGCACGGCGGCGCGCATGCGCATGAATTTCCGCCCCATCATGTCCACAATCTTTTCACTCCTGTTCGTAATGGCCGGGGTCGGCGTCGCCGTCCAGGCGGCCGCACAGCCGCCGGCCAGGCCGGCGGTCTCGATGTCCAGGCAGCCGCAGTTCTTCAAGGCGGTCCAGGCGGTGGACGTGAACGAGGACGGACGGCTGGATCTCGTCGGATCGACCAGCAGCGGCGATCTCCAGGTCGCCCTTGGCGCCGGCGACGGCACCTTCGCGTCCGCCCGTTCGCTGGGGCTGCAGGCTCACTTGCTCGGATTCGGCGATCTCAATAACGACGGCCATGTCGACCTGATCGTCGAGCCGCTCTCGATTCTGCCGGGGCGCGGCGACGGCACCTTCGGCGCCCCGCGCAGCGTCGATGCCACGCTGGCGTGGTCGGACGACCCGGAGATCGTGGACCGCGCCGTCGTCGCCGACTTCAACGGCGACGGCCGGATGGATATTGCGACGTTCGACTACACAGCCGTGTACATCTACCCCGGCCGGGGCGATTACACATTCGATACCCGCCTCGGGCTTTCGTCGCCCGACGGTCCGAATTCGATCGTCGCTTTTGATTTCAACAATGACGGCCGGAAGGACCTTGCGGCATCGACGGTCTCCGGCACGGTCGACCTCTTCCTGAATCACGGCGGGCTGATCTTCACCGCATCCTCGTTGACTGTCGCCTTCGGGACCCACGACCTGGCGGCCGGCGATTTCAACGGCGATGGCCGTCAGGACCTGGCCGTCGCGGTCACGCAGGGGAACAGCACCGGATTCAGCCAGGGCTCGTTTCATGTCGCGCTCGGCAACGGGGATGGCACATTCCAGACTCCCGTCGCGCATCCCACCAACGTCCGCGGCGCCATTCGGATTGCCGTGGGGGATTTCAATCACGATGGCCGCGCCGACGTCGCCACCGGAAACCGCTCGACCATCAACATCGACACCGACTGTACCGGCTGGGTCTACTGGGACAGCGTCTCGATCGCACCGGGCGCCGGCAACGGCACCTTCGGCGCCGTGGCGTCGTTCCGGCTCGGCAGCAGCAACTGGCTGGACGAGCGTTACCAGAACACGATACAGGGCCTCGTCGCCGCGGATGTGAACGGCGACGGCTGGACCGACCTCCTGACCTCCCCCGCGACGATCCTCTTCAGCCGGGCCGCGGCTGCCAATCGCGTCCCCTCGGTCGGCGCCGGCCCCGATCAGACGATCGAGTCGGGGAACACCATCCGCTTCGATGCCGCCGCGCTCGACGCCGACTACGACTGGCTCGACTTCCAGTGGCGCGATCCCTCCGGCCGTGCGCTGTACGCCTTCGACGACGTCCCGGGCGTGCCGTTGTTCTGCTCCCAGCCGGATCCGGGCACTTACACGGTGACGGTCAGCGACCGCCGCGGCGGGTCGGCCGCCGGTTCCTTCGATGTCTATCCCCCGAGCTCCACAGACACATCGATCTACCTGCAGGGACCCGGCTGGGCCGGGACGCTGTTCACGGCATCCCCCTACACCATCGAATGGAGCAGTCGAAACCTGACCGGACTGGCATCGTTCCGCGTGCTGTCGTCCGCCGACAACGGCCGGACGTGGTCGGTCGTTCCGGGGTGCGCCAGCCTGCCGGCGACGGCGACGAGCTGTGTGTGGAGCGCCCCCGGTCCGGTGACCGACAATGGCTTGCTCCAGGTCGAGGCGTTCAACTCCGCAGGGGTGCGGCTCGGCTTCGACGCCTCGGGCCCCTTCCGAATCGTCGCCGGCCGGAGCACCGCGCTGCCTTCCGGATGGACCCAGGCCGACGTCGGCAGCGTCGGGGCGATCGGGTCGGCGACCTTCGACGGCGGTACCTTTGCCGTCAAGGGCTCGGGCAGCGACATCTGGGGCACGGCCGACGAATTCCACTGGGCCTTCACCTTCACCAGCGGCGATTTCGACCTCGTTGCCAGGGTGGTGGGCGTCGAAAACATCAACCAGTGGACCAAGGCCGGGCTGATGCTGCGCGAATCGGTTGACGCGCGCGCCGTCCACGCCTCCCTGTTCGTCACCCCGACGACCGTGAAAGGCATCGCGTTCCAGCGCCGGACGGTCACCGGCGGCGCCAGCACCAGCACCGCCGGCCCGGCCCGGACGACGCCGGTGTGGCTGCGGCTCTCCCGGGCCGGCAACGTCGTCACGGCCTACTACCGCACGTCGCCGTCAGCGACGTGGACGCTGGTTGGGACCGAGACCTTCCCGGCGCTTGCCTACAACCTGCAGGCGGGTCTGACGGTGTCGAGCCATGTCCACGGGACGCTCGCGACCGCGACGTTCGACGGCGTCCAGGTGATTCCGCCCGACACGCACCTGCCGCCGGGATGGTCCGAGGAAGACATCGGCGCCGTCGGCGCATCGGGGAGCGCCGAGGCGACGCGGTCGACCGCGCGGGTCACAGGCTCCGGTGCCGACATCTGGGGCACCGCGGACGAGTTCCACTGGGCCTACCGCCTCGCGTCCGGCGACTTCTCGATCGAGACCGAGGTCGACAGCCTCGAGAACGTCAATCGCTGGACCAAGGCGGGATTGATGATCCGCGCCGACAGCGGCGCCGGCGCGCAGCACGCGTCGGTCTTCGCGACGCCGACCACCGAAAAGGGCGTCGCCTTCCAGGCCCGGAGAGTGGCCGGCGGACAAAGCATTCAGGTGGGGTCAGCGCCGATCGCCGCGGCCCCTTCGGGCTGGCTGCGGCTGACGCGCCAGGGCACGCTGATCCGCGCCTATTTCCGCACCGCGCAGACCGAGCCGTGGCGCAACCTCGGGCAGGTCGATCCTTCCCGGCCTGCCCGCCACGGTCAAGGTCGGCCTGGCGGTGTCGAGCCACGTCGACGGCACGCTCGCTACCGCGCGGTTCTCGCGCCTGACCATCGAACCGATCCTGCCATGGACGACGGCGCGGATTGGCGCGGGTGCAGGGTCCAGCTACGTCAACGGAACGTTCTTCAGCGTGCAGAATCGCGGCGCGGACATCTGGGGCACGTCCGATGCCTTCACCTATGTCTACACGCCGTGGACCGGCGACGGCGCGATCACGGCGCGGATCAATTTCGTCGACCAGGTGGACCCGTGGACGAAAGCCGGGGTGATGTTCAGGGAGTCGCTGGCGCCCGGCTCGCGCCACGCGTTCATGTTGTCCTCCGTGTTCAAGGGGATGGCGGTCCAGTACCGGGACACGACCGGTGGGGCGAGCGCGAGCGGCGGAACTTACCCGAAGAACTCGCCGGGAGAATTCGGTCCCGGCTTCTGGATCCTGATGTCCCGGCAGGGGGATACCTTCACCGGCTACTTCTCGACCGACGCGGTGACCTGGCAGCCGATCGGCCAGGCGGCCGTGCCGATGCCGCCGACGATCTACGTCGGCCTGGGCGTGACCAGCCACAACCCTTCCGCCGACGCTTGGGGGTTATTCGACGATGTGACGGTGAGGCGGGACGCATTCGATCCGATGCCGGTGCCGCCGGCACCGTGAGCCGGCCCGCGGGACGGTGGAGAGCGGCCACTTCAGCAGATAATGGCCCTCGATGGAGCCCCTGCTGCTGAGGCCGACCCGATGACCAGCCCACTTCACGATCGAGCGCCTGCCAACAGGCTCCTCTCTCTGGACGTCGCCCGCGGGATCACGATCGCGTTCATGATCATGGTCAACAACAACGGCGGCCGCGGCGCGTGGAGCTTCATGAAGCACGCCGCCTGGAACGGCCTGACCGCGACCGATCTCGTCTTTCCCACTTTTGTCTTCGTCGTCGGCGTCTCGGTGGTGTTTGCCATCGAGGCCCGGCTGGCGCGCGGCGCGACCCGCGGGCAGCTGGCACGCCGCGCCATGCAGCGGGCGGTCATCCTCTTCCTCCTCGGCATCGTCGTCAACAGCTTCCCGTTCTTCGCGCTCGAGCACATCCGCTTCTACGGCGTCCTGCAGCGTATCGCCGTCTGCTACCTGGTGGTGTCGCTCTTCTATCTGTGGGAGCGACGCGTCTGGCCGATCGCGGCCGCGCTGGCGGCGGCGCTGGTCGGCTACTGGGTGCTGCTGCGCTGGGTGCCCGTCCCTGGGGCGGGCCTGCCGGGGCGCGACATCCCGTTCATGGATGTGCAGCAGAACCTCGTGTCGTGGCTCGATCGCCTGGTATCTCCGCATCACCTCTATCTCGACGCCCCCGATCACAACGTTCGCGATCCGGAAGGGCTGCTGAGCGACCTGCCGGCGATCGGCACCGCTCTGATGGGCGTGCTGACCGGCATCTGGCTGCGAACGCGCCGGTCGATCCCGGTAAAGACGGCGGGGCTCGCCGCGGCCGCCATCGTCAGCCTGGCGCTCGGCTACCTGTGGGCGGTGTGGTTTCCACTCAACAAGAACATGTGGACCAGCTCCTACGTCCTGGTCGCCGGCGGCTACTCGCTGGCGCTGGTAACGCTTACATACTGGGCGGTCGAGCAGAAGGGCTGGCGCTCGGGCTGGACGTGGCTGTGGCTGGTCTTCGGATCGAATGCGATTGCGGCCTACATGTTCAGCGAGCTGCTGCCCGGGGTGCTGTCCAACGTCCACTTCACGGCAGGTGGCAAACGAACCGACACGCTCACGTTCATGCTCGATCGCCTCTCGGCGTCCATTCACAGCCCCGGCTGGGCCGCGTTTGCCTATTCGCTCAGCTTCACCGCGGTCTGCTTCCTACCGGTGTGGCTGTTGTACCGGAGACGGATTTTCCTGAAGGTGTGAGGGGGGCGACGCCATCAGCTGCTATGGCGGAGAGGAAGGGATTCGAACCCCTGGAACCCTTTCGAGTTCAACGGTTTTCAAGACCGCCGCCTTAAACCACTCGGCCACCTCTCCGTGCCTGGCGCGCGCCAGCGGGGACTGACGATCTTACGACAGATTGCCGGAGAGATGGCCGATCGGAATTCGGTCCGGTTCGCTACTTCGCCGGCTCGGGCGCCGGCTCCGCCGAGGCGTGGTCGACGACATACACCCAGCGTCCGTTCCGTTTCTCCGCTGCCGCCAGGTAGCGCCCCTTCATCGTCATCGGCTCGCCTCCGGCCTTCGGCGCGAGCGTCATGGTGAAGTGCCCCCAGCCGGTGGACATGTCGCCCGAGGTCTTCGCGTTGACCGGCGTGAGGACGACGTCTTTCACGGTGTTCGCGCTCATCAGGCCCTCGTACGCCGCGCGGATCGCGGCGTGGCCGACCGCCTCCGGCTCGTTGGGCAGCCAGGCGACAGCGTCCTGCGCGTAGCAGGCCATGACGGCCTCCAGATCGTTGGCCTTCACCGCCTTGGTCCAGGCGGCATCGGTGGACTTGACCCCATCGTCCTGCGCCGCCGCCGGCAGCGAGGGAATGACGAGGAGAAGAAGCAGCAGGCAGATGCGGACTGTTGTCGCGTATCGCATAGCGGACCTCCGGGTGGACTGAAGACACCGCGCGATGGACCGGGCGCGGAGCGCGGGAGGCCGCGCCGCCTGCCCGGGGCTTGGCTGATCTCGGCGGAGTATAGCGCGGATGGCGGCCGCCGGGCGGGGATCGCAGGTGGCGTAGAATCCCCCCGACCGGCCATTCAGGGAGTGCCTTCGTTGCCCATACGCCACAAGTTTGCCGGCGCGGTCCTCCTCGCGGCGGCCGCCGGCTGCGCCGCCCAGCACATGACGCAAGCCGCGCCGCCGGCATCGGCGCCGGCCGCCGCCCTCGTCATCCGCGAGGATGCGGCCGCCGGCACGCTGTCGGTCTACCGCCGCAGCGGCGGCGAGCCCCTCGTCACGCAGAACGCGCAGCCGGATGCCCGGCCCTATCTGCATCCGATTGCCGCGCCCGACGGCCGCGGCGTGCTGACGGAGGTCAGTCCGGGACATCATCCGCATCAGACCGGGCTGTACTGGGGCTTCACGAACCTCAACGGCCGCGATTACTTCCATCACCCGCGGGACGGCTACTGGCGGCGCATCTCGGCGACGGTGCTGCAGGCTTCAGGCGACGAAGTGAAATGGCAGACCGTCTACGATCTGCTCGACGAGTCGGGTGGCGCCGTCCTCACCGAGACCCAGCGCTGGTCGATGCGCGAACGCGACGGCGCGTTCGTGCTCGGTCTCGAGTGGCGCGGCCAGGCGCAAACCGATGTGACGGTCGGCAAGTACGACTACGGCGGCCTGTTCCTGCGCATGCCGTGGCGCGACGGGATGGCCGGCGAGGTCGTCAACGCCGCCCGGCAGCGGAACGAACGCGCCGAGGGGCAGCGCGCGATGTGGATCGATGTCGGACTGCAGGTCGAGGGGCGATCAGACCTCGCCCACATCGCGATCTTCGATCATCCCGACAACGCCGGCTTCCCGCAGACGTGGCGCGTCGACAGCCAGCTCGGGGTCGGCACCGCGCGCTCGCGCAGCGGCGACTGGACGATTGCCAGGGGCGATACCGAAGTCATCCGGCACCAGTTCATCGTCTACACCGGCGCGTTGAGCGACGTGAAGATGAACGCGCTGTGGTCCGACTACAGCGGCAACCGATCGACCTATTCGACAATCGCGCTGTGGAACATCGCCCAACAGGAAGGGCGCAGCGCGAAGTTCCTGACCGCCGATCAGGCAGTCGCCGAGATGACCGTCGTCCCCGGCTACAAGGTCAATGCGTGGGCGGCGGAGCCGATGGTCGTTCAGCCGATGGCGTTCTGCTGGGACGACCGCGGCCGGCTGTGGGTCGCGGAGAACCTCGACTACGAGTCGCGCGGCGGCGGCTTCTCGAGCGCCGGCACCAGCCGGATCACGATTCTCGAGGACACCAATCACGACGGCATCGCCGACACCCGCAAGGTGTTCATGGAAGGGATCATCTTCCCGTCGGCGCTGGCGGTCGGCTTCGACGGAGTCTTCGTCGGCGCGCCGCCGAACCTGCTGTTCATTCCCGATCGGAACCACGACGACAAGGCCGACATCGACGACATCGAAGTGCGCCTGACGGGGTGGGGCATCGGCGATCGCCACGAAGTCGTCAACAGTCTGCACTGGGGCCCCGACGGCTGGCTCTACGGCCTCGAGGGCTACGCGACCAGCTCGAAGATCCGGAAGCCGGCCGGCAAGGCGCGCCTGTATCACCGCGGCGACGACTTCCCCGCCGATCTCCTGGCCGGCGACGGCGTCGAGATCAACGGCGGCGTCTGGCGCTACCACCCGACGAAGGACGTCTTCGAGGTCGTCGCCCACGGCTTCAGCAATCCGTGGGGCATCGACTACGACGCCAAGGGGCAGCTGCTGATCAGCGCCTGCGTCATCCCCCACCTCTTCCACGTCGTCCCTGGCGGCATCTACCAGCGCCAGGGGGGGCGCCACTTCAATCCCTACGTCTACAGCGACATCCAGACCATCGCCGATCACCGCCACCGTTCGGCGCATGGCGGCGCGCGCGTCTATCAGTCCGATGCGTTCCCGGCGTCGCAGCAGGGGCGGATCTTCATGGCCAACATCCACGAGCATGCGGTGCTCTCCGACGTCCTCGAACGCCGCGGCTCGAGCTTCACGGCCCATCACGGCGACGACTTCATGCTCGCCAACAACGCGCAGTGGATCGGCTTCAGCGTCGAGGTCGGCCCCGACGGCGCCGTTTACGTGCTCGACTGGCACGACGCCGACATCTGCGGCACGGACGTGCTGCAGGGGGAAACCGGCCGCATCTTCCGGATTGCCCCCAACGAGTCGCTGGCGAAACCGTTCGCCGGGCGCTACGGCGACCTTGGCGCGATGAGCGACAGCCAGCTGGTCGATTTCCAGACCAGCCCGAGCGACTGGCACTCGCGCCGCGCGCGGCTGATTCTCCAGGAGCGCGCCGCCAACAAGACACTGTCGCCGGCAGCCCGCGACGAGCTGCGGAAGCTGTTCGAGTCGAGCGGCAATCCCGACCATCGCCTGCGCGCGATGTGGGCGCTCCACGTTACCGGCGGCTGGCCGGCCGGCGCGTTGTCTTCCGCTCTTGACGATCCGGACGAGTACGTCCGCGCCTGGGCGATTCAGCTGCTGTGCGAGGATCGCTCGCCGCTGCCGGCCGACGTCACCGCGTTCGCGCGGATGGCGCGCGACGACAAATCCCCCGTCGTCCGGCTCTACCTGGCGTCGGCGCTCCAGCGCCTCGACACCTCCGCGCGCTGGCCGATTGCCGGGGCGCTGATGAGCCACGCCGAAGACGCCGCCGATGCGAACCTGCCGACAATGGTGTGGCTGGGGGTGGAGCCGCTGGTCAAGGACAACCCGACCGAGGCATTGACGCAGGCTGCCGGCAGCCGGATCCCGCAGCTGGCGCGGTTCATCGCCCGGCGCACTCTCGACGCCGATCTCGTCGCGCCGCTCGTCGACGCGCTTGCGAAGCAGCCGGCGAATGAAGTCAGCATGCTCGAGGGCATGCGCGATGCGCTCGAGGGGCGCTACGACGTCGCCGCGCCGGCCAACTGGGAGCGGGTCTATACGCGGCTGAAGAAGGGCGATGCCAAGTCCGCCGCGCTTGCCGAGGACATCGCGCGGCAGTTCGGCGATGCCGATACCACGGCGCGGACTCTTCGCACGCTCCGCAAGGCGTCGGCTCCGGCGGAAGATCGCCGCAAAGCGCTCCAGACGCTGGCGCTCCAGCGGCGTCCGCAGCTGCCGGCGGCGATTCCGGCGCTGATGGACGACGGCCGGCTGCGCATCGAGGCGATCCGGTCGATTGCCGCCTTCGACGACGAGTCGCTGGGACGGCTGCTCGTCGCGCGCTACGCCTCTTTCGATCCAGCCGAGAAGGCCGAGGCGGTGCGGACGCTGTCCGCCCGGCCGCGCTACGGCCGCATGCTGACCGAGGCGCTGGCGTCCGGCGCGGTCCCGAAGAGCGACGTTCCGGCGCACGTCGCCCGTCAGTTGCGCCGCGTCGTCGGCCCGAAGTTCGCCGACGTCTGGGGCGCGGAGGAACCGGCCGCCGCGGAGGACAAGGCCTTCAGCCGCTACCGCGGCATGCTCAACGAGACCGCGATGAAGACTGCCGACGCCCGGAACGGCCACGCCGTCTTTCTGCGCACCTGCGGCCCGTGCCACAAGATGTATGGCGAAGGCGGAACGATCGGCCCCGAGCTGACCGGCTCCAACCGCGCGAATCTCGATTACCTGCTGTTCAACGTCCTCAATCCGAACGGCGAGGTCCCGGAGGCCTATCGCATGACCGTCGTCACCACCCGTGACGGCCGCACGCTCTCCGGCAATGTCATCGCCGAGACCGACCGTCAGCTGACGCTGCGCGTCGTTGGCCGCGACAACGTCGTCATTCGCAAATCCGATATCCAGGCGCGCGACACCACCGCGGTGTCGATGATGCCGCCGGGGTTGTTCGACGCGCTCTCAACGAGCGCGAGGTCATCGACCTGGTCGGCTTCCTGCGGACTGTCGCGCCGGTCAAGTAGGCGCGGCGTCAGCGGCGGCGGAGGCTGAGGGCGATGTCGGTGCCGAAGTCCGGCGCTTCCAGCGGGCGGATGCCGCCGCCGTTGACTTTGACGCTCCGCAGCGTGCGGCCGGTCTTCGTGTCGAGCCAGGTCGCCGTCCATGAGCCCGGGGCCAGGTCGATGGTGATCGCCGGGGGCGTCGTGGCTGTCGGGTGGGGGCTGCGGTCGGCACTTTCGCTCTTCGCCGTGGGGCCTTCCGGTCCGACGGGTCCGTTCTCCTTCCTGGCGTCAGCTCTGCGGATGAAGATCGCCATCGCTTTCCCGGGCTCGCTGAGGGCTCGCGCCGTCACGGCCGCGGGAGTGGTGCCGCGGATGACGGTGTTGTCCGGGCGCATCCGCACGAAGTCGAAGCCGTGGATGAAGCCGGACAGGACCTTCATCTGCCGCCTGAAGCCGGCGTTCCCGCCCCCCGGCTGTGTCGCCGGATATGCGAACGTGCCGTCTTCGTAGCCGGCGGCGAACGAGTAGTCGAGGTTGTTGAACAGTCCCCCGCCGGCGATCACGAAGTCCCAGGCTTCGAGCCGGTAGGGCTCGTCGGCCGTCCCGCGGAAGCCGGTCTCGTTGTCGCCGATCACCTTGTTCAGGTGGTAGTTCGTCCCGACCGCGTCCGGCGGGGCGGCATAGTGGAAGTTGAAGACCGACACGGCGGGATGCGGCCCGGTGATGGTCGCGGTCTTGTTGGCGACGTTCTGCGTGATCAGGTGTTTCTTCGGCAGCGTTCGCTCGGTCTCGACGACGATGTCGGCGATGTGACGCTGCCAGTCCATCGGGACGTCTTTGATATAGGGCTCGTTGACGAGCTCGAACATCACGTTGTCCATTCCGTTCAGCGTCGTTACCAGCTTCCGCGTCAGCGCCTCCTGCGCGCCGAGCAGGCCGCGGTCCTTGTCGAGCGTGTAGACCTCGTCCCGCTTCACGTTGCCGATGCCGTTGATATTGTTCGCGCCGTTCATCGGGCTGAGGTTCCACTGCGCTTCTTCATACATCGGGCAGAACAGCGTCAGTTCGACGACGACGTGTTTCCGGTTCGCGTAGTCGACCAGATCTTTCAGGCGGGCGAAATAGCTGTCGTCCCAGCGTTCGAGGTCGAAGCGCGCGCCGCCGTTCGCGTAGCCCGGCTGGCTGCTGCGCGCCCACGGTGCGAGCAGCCGCCCCGGCAGCGGCGCGAGCGTGTTCCGGGCGATCTTGAACGCCCCCTCCGGCTCGACGTAGGCGCCGCTGAACAGCCGGGTCAGCGTCAGGCCGTCTTTGGCTAGCGTGTCGAGATAGCGTCGGTAGTCGAAGTCCAGGTTGATCAGCGCGCCGTAGTGCTCTCCGGAGGTGATCAGTACCGTCGGCTTCCCACGCCACAGGAAGTAGTGCGGGTTGTCCGGATGGAGCGTGATTGGCGTCTGCGCGGCGGCGTGGCTTGCCGCCAGGGCCAGAGCGATGCAGGTGATGGCCGTAGTGGTACGCACGGGAGTCTTATACCCCGAGTCGCGGCGAGTCGCTGCAACAGCCCGCCGCTTCCCCGCGAAACCAGTCGTGCCCACCCGGCGTTTGGCCGGCCCTGCCAGGCGGCCGCTTCGTGGAGGTGAAGTTTCGGTCCAGCGTACTTCGTCCGGATTGAATCAGGGCTCCGGACGCGCCGCGACAATCGTTCCGCTACGCGACGTCGAGCGCCCGTCTTCCAGTCTGACCGTCACGTCGACGACGACGTCTTCTTCGGCTGCCGGCGGCGGGAAGTAGACTATTCCGGCGCCGACCGTCAGGCTCCCGCGCGCCGGTACGCGCGTGTCGGGATACGGGCTGTCTTTATTGGGCCGGACGTTCCGTCCCATCTCCACGCTGCCGCGGCTCCGGTTCCGGACGATGACCGTCACCGACGCGACGCTGCCGGCCGCGTCGGCGGTCACCGTCACGGGAAACTCCGCCGCCACCCATTCTTTCGGAGCGGTCGTGCAGCTGCCGCACGTCACGACCTGTCCGCGGACGGGTGTGGCGAAGGCGATGTCGATGGTGCTGGTGGGCGCGGCGGGTGAGCCGCCGCAGGCGGCGGCGAGCGCGGTCGCGGTTACGGCGAGAGCCAGGAGAGTTCGTATGGGCAGAGCCACTTTTGCCTCCCGATGTCCCAGGCGGCTGGGCCATTGTAGCCCGGCGGGCCGCTTCCCGCTTCGCCGGCTTCCCGGCTTCCGGCGCGGCTTGCCGCGTGGTGGCGATCCGGAAGCCCGCCGTTGCTGCGGAGCCCGCGTGTTCAGGCCGGACGGGGCGACTCAGGACTCGTCCCAGGCCTCTATGTAGAGCCATTCGTCGTGGGCAGCCTCGTTCAAGGCGTCTTCGTCGACAGTCGTCCTTCCGATGTAGCCAGGTAGCAGGACCCGACCCTTCCGGCACGACCCACGAAGGGTGCTCGTACATCGGAGCCTGATAGGGACGACGGTTGAGGACCGTGGCGAAGACGTCAGCGGCGCGGGCGAGGTATCGATGCGGATAGCCGCCGGCCCGCTCGCAGGCGAAGCCACCCTGTCGGCTGGCCGCCTGGCGAATCCAGTTCAGCCCGTAAGGGCCCGCCTGCCACACCGCCAGGCGTTCGCCGCGCGCGCCATCGCACAGCACGACGGGGACGCCTTGTGAAATGTCCAGCGCGCGCCGGATTGCCGCCTCGTCCGCCAAGCGATACACGGAGATCTTCCATCCGAGCAAGGCGCCAAGCTCCCTAAGTGCCCCGGTGGACGGGCAACGCCGGCAAATCACCGTCGGTAAACCGAGACTGGTGAGTTCTACCGCGTCGGCTCGTTGGTGCGCAAGTCAGCAGGGACGGTGGCGCGCCAGCTCCGGCCGGCTCTACGCCGGGGGAAACGCTCGGTCTCGAGGCCGCCTCGATTCCGCCGATTACCGAGGCGTCGTTTGCGCAACGATCTGAAGAAAGGTCGCGGCGGCCGCGCCGGACGAACCCTACGCGGCCGCGCGCGGATGCACGTCGCGTTTGATCCGATCTGCCGACGCGCGCGTCGCGACATCGAGATCGTAGGCAGCTTGTAGATTCATCCAGAACTGCGGCGTCATCGCAAAGTAGCGCGCCAGGCGCAACGCCGTGTCGGCCGTAATGCTGCGGCGGCCGTTAACGATCTCGCTCACCCTGGTGACAGGCACCCGCAGGTCGCGGGCGACCCGGTTGATACTCAGCCCGAGCGGCGTCATCAGATCTTCCCGCAGGACTTCGCCGGGATGCACCGGCGGTAGCTGGCGAACCTTTGCCATCGTTCCCTCCCTGCGCTAGTGATAGTCCACGATCTCCACATCGTCGGCGTCCCCGTCGTGCCAGACGAAACAGATGCGGTACTGATCGTTGACGCGAATGCTGCGCTGGCCGCGCCGATCGCCGGCGAGCGCCTCGAGCCGGTTACCAGGGAACACCGTCAGGTCGCGGAGTTCGCGGGCCGCGTGCAGTTGCTGTAACTTCCGCTGGGCGACCCGTGCCACCGGCTGTAACCGGCGGCTGAACTTCCCGGAGAACAGCGCCTCGGCTTCGGGGTCCTTGAACGACCGAATCACTTGATCTCCAAGGTATAACGACATGCGTTACACGTCAAGCAGTATGGCCCGGCTCGCCTCCTGGAGACCGGCGCGGCAGACCTGCGCGTCATGCGTCAGGTTGACCCCCGGCGCCCAGGGCAGGCGCTAGCGCGGCGCGATGACCTCGAGGCCGCCCATGTACGGGCGCAGCGCCTCGGGGACGACGACCGATGCCGTCCGCCTGCTGGTAGTTCTCGAGGATCGCGATCAGCGTGCGGCCGACCGCGAGGCCGGAGCCGTTCAGGGTGTGGACGAACTCGGCCTTGCCGGTGCCGTGCGGGCCGGAACTTGATGTTGGCGCGGCGCGCCTGGAACGCCTCGGTGTTGCTGCAGGACGAAATCTCGCGGTAGGTCTTCTGGCTCGGCAGCCACACCTCGATGTCGTAGGTCTTGGCCGACGCGAAGCCCATGTCGCCGGTGCACAGCAGCATCGTCCGGTACGGCAGGCTCGAGCCGCTGCAGCACGTCTTCGGCGTTGGCCGATCAGCGACTCGAGCTCGTCGTAGGACTGCTCGGGCGTGCGTGAACTTCACGAGCTCGACCTTGTCGAACTGATGCTGGCGGATCAGGCCGCGGACGTCGGCGCCGTACGAGCCGGCCTCGCTGCGGAAGCACGGCGTGTAGGCGGTGTAGCGCAGCGGCAGCTGCCGGCCGTCGAGGATCTCGCCGCGGTGCAGGTTGGTCAGCGGCACTTCGGCGGTCGGAATCAGGTAGAGATCCCAGTCGCCGGCGATCTTGAACAGGTCCTGCTCGAACTTCGGCAGGTTGCCGGTGCCGCGCAGCGCGTCGGCGTTGACCAGGAACGGCGGCTCGACCTCGGTGTAGCCGTGCTCGCGGGTGTGCAGGTCGAGCATGAAGTTGATGAGCGCGCGCGCCAGCCGCGCGCCGGCGCCGATCAGCACCGAGAAGCGGGCGCCCGGACATGCGGCGTCGCGCGCTCGAAGTCGAGGATGCCGAGCGCCGGGCCGAGATCCCAGTGCGGCTTCGGCTCGAAGTCGAACGCGCGCGGCTCGCCGCACGCGCCGCACTTCGACGGTTGTCCTCGGCGCTCCTGCCGACCGGCACGCTGGCGTGCGGCAGGTTGGGCAGCGTCATCAGCAGCGCGGTGCGCTGCTGCTCGACCTCGTCGAGCTCGACCTCGAGCTGCTTGATCTGCTGGCCGCGCGCCTTGTTGGCGGCAAAGATCGCCGACGGGTCGAGCCCCTGCGCGCTTGGCCCGCGCGACCTCCTCGCCGGCGGTGTTCTGCTCGCGCTTGAGCCCCTCGACCTCGGGAATGCAGCCGCCGGCGCGCGGCCTCGAGCGTCGGCCAGCCGCTCGAGGTCGGCGTCGGCTTCGAGCCCGCGGTTGCGCAGGCCGGTGCGGACCACGTCCATGTGATCGCGAACGAACGCGGGGTCGAGCATCGCTAAATCCTATCACGGGCCGTTGTACGCTCCTGGGCTACGATCGAGGCATGAGTCGAGCTACGATGCGCCAAGCGTCGACCACGCAGTCGATTCGCAAGGCCGTGTTCCCCGCCGCCGGGCTCGGCACGCGCTTCCTGCCGGCCACCAAGGCGCAGCCGAAAGAAATGCTGCCGCTCGTCGACAAGCCGATCATCCAGTACGGCGTCGAAGAGGCGGTCGCCTCCGGCGTCGACAACATCATCCTGGTCACCGGCCGCGGCAAGAACGCGATCGAGGATCACTTCGACGTCTCGGTCGAGCTCGAGACCTTCCTCGAGGCGCGCGGCAAGACGGAGCTGCTCGCCGAGATCCGCAAGATCTCGAACCTGATCAACTTCTCGTACGTCCGCCAGGGCGAGCCGCTCGGCCTCGGCCACGCGGTGCTGGTCACGCGCGAACCTGGTCGGCGACGAGCCGTTCGCGGTCATCCTCGGCGACGACGTGATCGATGCGCGACCCGCCGGCGCTGCAAGCAGATGATCGACGTGTTCGAACGAGTCGACGGGCCGGTGCTGGCGATCGAGCGGGTGCCGCAGTCGGACGTCAGCTCGCTACGGCGATCATCGACGCGCGAGGAGATCCGGCCGGGGCGTCTACCGGATCAGCGATCTGGTCGAGAAGCCGCCGCGCGACGAGGCGCCGTCCGACCTGGCGATCATCGGCCGCTACATCCTGACGCCCGACATCTTCCCGGCGCTCGAGGCAGACCGCGAGCGATCGCACCGGCGAGATTCAGCTGACCAACGGCCTGCGGCGAGCTGCTGAAGATCGCGGCCGATCTACGGCTGCCAGATCGACGGCGTCCGCCACGACACCGGCAACAAGCTCGGGTTCCTGAAGGCGGTCGTCTACTTCGCGCTGCGCCGGCCGGACCTGGCCGAGCAGTTCACCGACTACCTGCGCGCGCATCGACCTGCGCGTCGGACGCTCCGCTGCGGTAGCTACGGGTTCGACTCGGCCTTCGGCGCCGATTTCGACTCGGGCTTCGGCTGTCGGCCTTCGCCGGCGCTGCTGTCGCCGGCTGCGCTCGTCGGTCGACTTGCTGTCGCTGCTTGCGTCGCCGGACTTGCTGTCGCTCGACGTCGCTGTCCGGCGCGACTTGCCGTCGCGACTTCGATCTTGTCCGCTCTCGCCGCCGACTTGCCCGCGTCGGATCCGGACTTCTTGGCGTAGTCGGTGATGTAGAAGCCGCGTGCCCTTGAACTGGATCGCCGGCGACGACAGCAGCTTGCTCGGACCGCGAGCCGCACTTCGGGCAGGCGTCGACCAGCGGATCCGAAAACTTCTGGATCCGCTCGAAGCGGTGGTGCGCAGGCGTCGCACTCGTATTCGTAAAGAGGCATGAGCGTACCTACTCGATCATCTCGCCGTTCGGCTCGCCGAGCAGCAGCGCCCGGTGCAGCCAGAACGGCACCGTGCCGTTGGCGAGCAGCGTGTCGTGAAAGCCGCGCAGCGAAAAGCTTCGCGCCGACGTGCGCCTTGTAGTCCTCGCGCAGCTTCAGCAGCATCAGCTTGCCGGCCGAATACGAGGATGTAGGTCGGATCGAACGTGCCGCGCTCGGCTTCGCGGCGCGCGCTGGCCTCTTCGAGGAACGCCTCCTCGCGGAAGAACCGCACCCCCTGCTCGACCGACATGTCCTCGCAGTGCAGCCGGATGCCGACGATGATGCGGCACGAGGCGGATCAGCGCCTCGGCGAGCTGCCCGAGCCGGACGCTCGGGTCGCGCTTGCGGAAGCCCTCCTCGATCATCATCTGCTCGCAGTAGTGCGCCCAGCCTTCGACGAACGCGGTCGACGAGAACAGGATCGACTTGCGCAGCTTCGACGTCGACCTGGCGCAGGTGCTGGTAGTGGAGGAAGTGCCCGGGGAACACCTCGTGGATCGAGATCGACCAGAGCGCGCCGTAGTTGAAGTCGCGCAGGTGCTCGGCCTGGCGCTCGGCCGGCCACGCCGGGTCGACGTCGGTGAGGTAGTAGAAGGCGCGCTGCGGCCTGCATCTCGAACGGGCCCGGCGTCCACATGCTGGCGAACGTCCAGCGGTAGAACCGCGGCGTCGGCGCGACCGCGACCGGCGCGCCGTCCGGCATCGGTGATGATCCGCTGGCGCTGCGATGAACGTCTGCGAGCTCGTGCGAGCTGCTGCTGCGGCCGACCGGCACCAGCTGGCCGGCGGGCGGGATGCTCGTGCTTGGCTTCGCTGCCAGGCGGCCAGCGGATCGCCGCCGTTCAGCCGGCCGCGACGCGTGCGGAACTCCTCCTGCGTCGCGCTGCAGCTCGCGCATGGCAATCGCCAGCAGCCGGTCGGCGCCGATCGTCAGCCCTTCGTCGAGCTGCAACTTCTGCTCGAACTTCTCGCGGCCCGAGGCGGAACGAGCCCTTGCTGCGCGGCGCCAGGTCCTTCTCGAGATACTCGATGTAGGCGCCGATCGGCGGCGACGCCTCGGTGGAGGCGTCGGCGAGGTCGCCGAGCAGGTGCAGGTCGCCGAGGTCGCCGAACGCCCGCGGCAGGTCGTCGTCGATGAACCGCAGCGTGCCGCGCATGCTCTCGAGGCCGACCTTGACGAAGATGCCGGGCGGCTCCTTGATGTTGTCGCGCGCCGCCTGCATCAGCCGCGGCACCTGGCGCAGCTTCGAGAGCACGCGGCGGGCGCGCTCGGCCAGCGGGGCGTAGTCGAACAGCGCCTGGCCGGCCAGGCTGGTCGCGAGGATGTCGGCGTAGTGCTGAGGGCTCCGCTCCCAGGTGCGGACCTGCTCGAGCTCGAACATGCGGCGCGCGGATGTTGGCGTCGAGCGCCGGGCGCTCCAGCCGCTCGGTGTCGGTCAGGCGGGCGGGGTCGATGGCCGCCAGCCGCCGGGCGAAGCCGCCAAGCGCGCGGACCTGGCGCGTCGATCGCCGTGACGGCTCAGATCCTCGAGCAGGTCGTCGTGCAGGTGGACGCCGTCGAACGTCGCGTGCGTCGGATGGGCTTCGTAGAGATACGCGAGGTATTCGTCGACGAAGTGCGGAAGGGGTTCGGCTGAATACATTTGGTACAATCGGCCCGGCGCGCCATGCCAGGCACCCTCTATCGTGGTCGCCACTCCTATCGGCAACCTGGAGGATGTGACGCTGCGCGCCCTCCGGATCCTGCGCGAAGTGTCGCTCATCGCGGCGGAGGACACCCGCCGCACCGCGCGGCTCCTTCAACACTACTCGATCTCGACGCCGACGACGAGCCTGCATCAGCACAACGAAGGGCTGACGGACGCCGGCCCTGATCGAGCGGCTCAGGGCGGGCGAATCCATTGCGCTGGTGTCGGATGCGGGCACGCCGGTGGTGTCGGATCCCGGCAGCAGCTCTGGTCGCCGCGGCGCACGCAGCGGGCATCCGGGTCGAGCCGGTTCCGGGCCCGAGCGCCGTGATCGCGGCGCTGTCGGCGTCGGGCCTGGCCGGCGGAGAGTTCCTGTTCGTCGGCTTTCCGCCTCCCAAGGCGGGCGCCAGCCGGACCTGGCTCGAGCGGCTGAAGCCCGAAGCGCGGCTGCTGGTCTGCTACGAGGCGCCGCACCGGATCCGGGCGACCCTGACGGCGATGCATGACGCGCTGGGCGATCGCGTGATCGGACTGGCCCGGGAGCTGACCAAGGCCCACGAAGAATTGGTCGTCAGACCTATATCTGAGATTCTAGCTGGGCATCTCGAGGAGCGCGGCGAATTCACGGTGATTGTTTCTGGCGTTCAACCAAATAACGCACCCGTGGCGACACCAAGTGCTGACTCGGTTATGGATTTGTTTGGTGAAATGACCAATATCGGCGGCCTCTCCAGGCGCGGCGCCATTCGCGAACTTGCCTCCAGGTATCAGTTGCCAGCACGAGAGATCTTCGCGCTGTTAGAGGAGGCCAAGAATTCAGCTGAATGACCTAATGCTGTCCCGGCGAGGTCAAAGGTCCCTCCGTCCATCCCTCTCTGCTTGACCCTCGTTTGGTAGTTTTGTTACTGTCACACTCCGGGGCCAGCCCTTCAGGAGGCGAATGGCAAAGAAGCGACAGTCGGCAAAGGCGGCCGCGAAGCGGCCGCGGCCAGGTAAGGCGTCTTCCACGCGATCGACCGCGCGAAGCTCCGGCGCACGAAAAGGCGCCGCCGTGAAAAGCGCGAAGAAAAAGACCGCAAGGCCGGCCGCCCGGAAAGCCACGTCCCGCAAGGCCGCTCCCAGGAAAGCCGCCGCCCCGGCGCGTCAGGCCGCCCCCTCGAAAAAGCCCACGCCGGCCGCCGCACCGCCGGCCGCGCCGGCGGCCCCTCGCAAACCAGGCTTCTACGAAGCGGTCGCCGTCTACGAACGCGGCGTCCAGGCGCTGCAGCGGCACGACTACGACGGCGCCGCCGACCCACTTCCGCACGGTCCTCGAGAAGTATCCCAGCGAGCAGGAGCTGCTCGAGCGCGCCCGGCTCTACCTCCGCGTCTGCGAACGCGAGACGGAGCGGCAGCCGGCCGCCCCCAAGACCCCCGCGGAGCGGGTCTACGCCGCCACCGTCGCGCTCAATTCCGGCGATCACTCCGGGGCCCTGGACCACCTGCAGCGCGCCCTCGGCGAGGACCCGGAGAGCGACCACGCCCACTACATCATGGCGGTCGCACTCGGCATGCGCGGGCGGCACGATGACGCGCTCGATCACCTGCGGAGGGCAATTGCCCTCAATCCTGACAACCGCGGCCTGGCCCGCGAAGACCCGGACCTCGAATCGCTCCGCGGGCACCAGCAGTTCGGCGCCGCGCTGGATACTCCGGCGGCCGCCGGCCGCCGCCGTTCGACCCGCCGCTCCTGACACACGCCGGCTGGCGGTACACTACCGTCTGACATGCCACACCCGTCAGACCGCCACGTCGTGATACTTGCCGCCGGCAAAGGCACGCGGATGAAGTCCGCGCTGCCCAAGGTGCTCCACCCGGCCGCCGGCCTGCCACTCATCGATTACGTTCTTCGCGCCGCTGCCTCGATATCGCCCACTTCCGTCGTCGTGATCGTCGGCCACGAGGCGGATCGCCTGAAGGCCGCCCTGTCGGACCGGCCGGGCCTGTCGTTTGCAGTCCAGGAGCCCGCAGCTCGGCACCGGCCACGCGCTGCTGCAGGCGGAGCCGCTCCTGCGCGGAAAAAGCGGAACGGTCATTCTCCTTTCAGGGGACGTCCCGCTCCTCAGCGCCGCCAGCCTGCGGGCGCTCGCCGAGGCGCACACCGCCAGCGGCGCCGCCGCAACCGTGGTGACGGCGGTCGTCGCCGGCGCCGGATGGCTACGGGCGGATCGTGCGCGGCGCCGACGGCGGCATCGCGGCCATCGTCGAGCACAAGGACGCCTCCCCGGCGGAGCGGGCCATCGGGGAGATCAACAGCGGCGTCTACGCGTTCGACCTGGCGCCGCTGTTCGCGGCGCTCCGCGAGATTGGATCGGCGAACGCCCAGGGGGAGTACTACCTTCCCGACCTGGTGCGCGATCTATCGCGGCCGCGGCCTCGAGGTCGAGACCGTCAGGCTCGAGGATGCGCGGGAAATCATGGGCGTGAACAGCCGGAAGGAGCTGGCCGAGGTGAGCCACATTCTGCGGATCGGCAAGAACGACGAGCTGATGGCGGCCGGCGTCACGATCATCGACCCGGCGACCACCTATATCGAGCCGGACGTCACCGTCGGCGCCGACACTGTCATCCATCCCGGCGTCTACCTCGAAGGCCGCACCGCCATCGGCGCGCGCTGCGACCATCCACTCCGGCGTCCGCATCGTCAACACCGCCGATCGACGACGACGCGGTCGATCAACAATTTCTGCGTGATCACCGAATCGCACGTCGTCGCGGCGGGCGATCGATCGGGCCGTTCGCGCACCTCCGCCCGCAGTCGGACGTCGGCGAGGAGGCGCACGTCGGCAACTTCGTCGAGCTGAAGAAGACCGCGCTCGGACGCGGCTCGAAGGCCAACCACCTCGCCTATCTCGGCGACGCGACGATCGGCGAAAAGGTCAACATCGGCGCCGGCACGATCACCTGCAACTACGACGGCGACGACGAAGCACCCGACCGTCATCGAGGACGGCGCCTTCATCGGCAGCGACTCGCAGCTGGTCGCGCCGGTCACGGATCGGCGAGGGCGCCTACGTCGGCCGCCGGGACGACGATCACGCGAGGACGTCCCGGCCGGCGCGCTCGCGATCAGCGCGCGGCAGGCAGGTCAACATGGAAGGCTGGGTCGAGCGCAAGCGCGCGCCGACAGGCGACAGCTCGACAACGACGGACGTCAGACAGACCATGTGCGGCATCATCGGCTACATCGGCTCCAAGCAGGTCGTTCCGGTCCTCATCGACGGGCTGCGCCGGCTCGAATACCGCGGCTACGACTCGGCCGGCGTCGCGGTCGTGCGCAACGGCGAGATCGACCTGCGCCGCAGCGCCGGCAAGCTGTCGCAGCTCGAGGACGTCGATCGCGACGAGCCGCTCGAGCGGTGACTACGGCGATCGGCCACACGCGCTGGGCGACCCACGGCCGGCCGACCGAGGAGAACGCCCATCCCGCACCGCGACTGCACCGGCCAGATCGTCGTCGTCCACAACGGCATCATCGAGAACTACCTCGATCTGAAGCGCGCAGCTGCAGAAGCGAGGGCCACACCTTCGTCACCGAGACCGACACCGAAATCGTCGCGCACCTGGTCGAGCGCGAGATGAAGGACGACGGCCTGGAGAACGCGGTGCGGCGGGCGCTGCTCTACATGCGCGGGCTGTTCGCGCTGGTGCTGATCTCGGCCGACGATCCCGAACAAGATCGTCACCGTGCGCAACGGGCCGCCGATCGTCGTCGGGCTCGGCGACGGCGAGTTCTTCGTCGCCTCCGACATCCCGGCGATCCTCAGCCACACCCGCGACGTCGTGTTCCTCGGCGACGAGGAGATGGCGATCATCACGCCGCACGGGCGTCGAGTTCACCGACTACTCCGGCCGCGCCGGTGTCGAAGCAGAGCACCAGCGGGTGCTCGTGGGATCCGGTCATGGCCGAGAAGGCCGGCTACAAGCACTTCATGCTCAAGGAGATCTTCGAGCAGCCGCGGGCGGTGCGGGAGACCGTGCTCGGCCGGGCCTCGGTCGAGACCGGCAAGGTCTTCCTGCAGGAGATCGAGATCCCCGACGCAGGAGCTGCGCGACGGTCGAGCGGGTCGTCGATCCTGGCGTGCGGCACGTCGTGGCATTCGGCGCTGGTCGGCAAGTTCCTGATCGAGACGCTGGCGCGCATGCCGGTCGACGTCGACTACGGCTCGGAGTACCGCTACCGCGATCCGATCGTCGCCAAGAACACGCTGGCGGTCGTCATCACCCAGTCGGGCGAGACCGCCGACACGCTGGCGGCGCTGCGCGAGGCCAAGAAGCAGGGGGCGCTGCAGCATCGCGATCTGCAACGTCGTCGGCAGCATGGCGACGCGCGAGACCGACGGCACCGTCTACACGCATGCCGGGCCGGAGATCGGCGTCGCCTCGACCAAGGCGTTCACGTCGCAGCTCGTCGCGCTCCACCTGCTGGCGATGTATCTCGGGCAGATCCGCGGCACGCTCTACGCCGAGGCGGCGCGGCCGCACGTCGAGGCGCTGGCTGCAGCTGCCGCTGCTGCTCGAGCAGGCGCTCAAGTGCGAGCCGATCACCGAGGAGATTGCCCGGCGGTTCCACCAGCGCAGCGACTTCCTCTACCTGGGGCGCGGCATCAATTACCCGATCGCGCTCGAAGGCGCGCTGAAGCTGAAGGAAATCTCCTACATCCATGCCGAGGGGTATCCGGCGGGCGAGATGAAGCACGGGCCGATCGCGCTCATCGACGAGCGGATGCCGGTCGTGACGATCGCGCCGGACGATCACGTCTTCGAGAAGATGATCGGCAACATCCAGGAAGCGAAGGCGCGCGGCGGATCGGTGATCGCGCTGACCACCGAGGGGCACAGCAGCATCAGCGATCTGCTCGACCCGGCGGAGGACTTCCTGATCGAGGTGCCGCGCTCGCACCCGCTGCTGACGCCGGTGCTGATGGCGATCCCGCTGCAGCTGCTGGCCTACCACATCGCGGTGCGGCGCGGCTGCGACGTCGACCAGCCGCGGAACCTGGCGAAGAGCGTTACGGTCGAGTAGCGGCGGCGGGCGCCAGCGCCCGGACGATCGCGTCGGTCATCTCGCGGGTGCCCGACCGGGTCCCGGACGGGCCCGCCAGATCGGCGGTGCGAACGCCGTGGCGAAGCGCCGCGCCAATCGCCGCTTCGACCGCCTGGGCCTCGGCCTCGAGGTTCAGGGCGTGGCGGAGCAGCATCGCCGCCGAGCCAATCGCGCCAATCGGGTTGGCGAGGTTGCGGCCGGCGATGTCCGGCGCGGAGCCGTGAACCGGCTCGAACAGCCCGACGCCGTCGCCGAGGCTGGCCGAGGGCAGCAGACCGAGCGACCCGACGATCGCGCCAGCTTCATCCGAGAGGATGTCCCCGAACATGTTCTCGGTGACGATCACGTCGAGCGTCGCCGGGGCGAGCGCGATCTTCATCGCGCAGGAATCCACGTACATGTGCTCGAGCGTGACCTCGGGATACTCCACGGCCAGCCCGGTCACGACCTGCCGCCACAGCCGCGAAGTCTCGAGCACGTTCGCCTTGTCGACCGACAGCAGCCGCTGCCGCCGGCCGCGGGCGGTCTCGAAGCCGCGCCGCGCAATCCGCTCGATCTCGTGGCGCGAGTAGCGCATCGTGTTGTGGGCGGACTGGCCGTCGGCGGCGATGCCGCGCGGCTCGCCGTAGTAGAGGCCGCCGGTCAGCTCGCGCAGCACGACCAGGTCGGTCCCCGAGACCACTTCGCGCTTGAGCGGTCCGGCGTCTTCGAGCCCTGGCCAGACCCGGGCCGGCCGGACGTTGGCGTAGAGCTGCAGCTCGCGGCGGATGGCGAGCAGCGCGGTCTCGGGGCGCCGGCTCGAGTCGCCGCGGTCGAAGGCCGGATCGCCGACCGCGCCGAGCAGGATGGCGGACGACTCGCGCGCCGCGGCGAGGGTCTCGTCGGGCAGGGGCGGCAAGTCACGGCGCAGCGCCGCGCCGCCGATGTCCGCTGTCCGGAGGTCGAACTGGTGGCCGTATCGGGACGCCACGGCGCGAAGCACCGCCGCGGCGCCGGCGACGACCTCCGGGCCGATGCCGTCGCCCGGCAGCAGGAGAATGGCGGCCTTCACGCTAGACGCCGTGGCCGTAGCCGACTTCCGCGGGAGTTGCCTTGAAGTCGTTGGCCGAACCGCCGCCCGGCCCGCCCGACGGCGGCCGGCGGCCGCGCACGCGGGCGACGACCTCGGCGAGGTCGCTGTCGCTGACGACCTTCTCGCGATCGGCAACTCGCATGATTGCCCTGTAGACCGTCTCGAGCTCGCTGCGCTCGAGCGTCAGGCCGATCTGCTCGCAGCGCCGCTGCACGGCGTGACGGCCTGAATGCTTGCCGAGCACCAGCGTCGTCTGCGGCACGCCGACTTCCTCGGGGCGCATGATCTCGTAGGTGCGGCGGTCCTTGAGCATGCCGTCCTGGTGGATGCCGGCCTCGTGCGCGAACGCGTTGCGGCCGACGATCGCCTTGTTGGCCTGGACCGCTTCGCCGGTGATGCGCGGTGAGCAGCTGGCTCGACGGGAAAATCTCGCGCGGTCTCGATGCGGGTCGTGAACGGCAGCCGGTCGGCGCGGACGCGGGTGGCCATGACGATCTCTTCGAGCGAGGCGTTGCCGGCGCGCTCGCCGATGCCGTTGATCGTGCACTCGACCTGGCGGGCGCCGCCGCTGACCGCCGCGAGCGTGTTGGCGACCGCGAGGCCGAGGTCGTCGTGGCAGTGGGCGCTGAAGATGGCGTGGCCGGCGTTCGGAACGCGGGTCAGGATCGTCCGGAAGAATTCGCCGATCTCGTCCGGCGTCGAGTAGCCGACCGTGTCCGGCAGGTTGACCGTCGTGCAGCCGGCCGAGATCACTTCCTCGATGACCCGGCAGAGGAAGTCGAGATCGCTGCGGGTCGCGTCCTCCGCCGAGAACTGCACGTCGTCCGTGTAGCGCCGCGCCTGGTGGACGGCGGCGACCGCGGCGTCGAGGCACGCCTCGCGCGTCATCCGCAGCTTGCGCTCGAGGTGCAGGTCGGAGGTGGCGATGAAGACGTGGATGCGGCGCCGCGCGGCCGGCTCGAGCGCCCAGCCGGCACGGTCGATGTCGGCGGGGCTGCAGCGGGCCAGCCCGGCGATCGATCGGCCCCCTGACTTCGGCCGCAACCGCGCCGGACCGCCTCGGCATCGGCCTCGGAGGCGATCGGAAATCCCGCCTCGATCACGTCGACGCCAAGCGCGGCGAGCTGACGCGCCAGCGTCAGCTTCTCGTCGCATGCGCATCGAGAAGCCGGGCGCCTGTTCGCCGTCGCGGAGCGTCGTGTCGAAGATCGATGAGCCGGTCGGTGGACATGGATCCTCCCCGTCACTCATTGTAGCCCGACGCCGCGACGCCGGGTCAAATTTATAGTTTTTGCCTTATGATAATCTAGATTATGTGCTGTGATCGACGCCGTCGGCGATGCAGCTGCAGGACCTCAGCACGCTTTCTCACCGTCGCGGCCGAGCGGAGCTTCTCGACGGCCGCCAAGCAGCTGCACCGGACCCAGCCGGCCGTCAGCCAGGCGCATCCGCCGGCTCGAGGATGAGCTCGGCGACAAGCTCTTCGACCGCACCTCGCGCAACGGCGCGCTGACCGAGGCCGGCGGCTCCTCAGGAGCTACGCCGCCAGGCTGCTGCGGCTGGCCTCCGAAGCCGAGCCGGCCGTCCGCGAGCTCCAGCAGGTCCGGCGCGGCCGGGTCGTCGTCGGCGCCAACGAGGCGGCGGTCCACTCCCTGCTGCCGCTACATCGAGCGCTTCGCGCGCAGCACCCGCAGGCGCGGGTCGAGGTGCGGCGCGTGCCGTCGCGGCAGATGGCCGCGGAGCTGCTCGAGCGCAGCCTCGACTTCGGCGTCCTCACCTTCCAGCCGCCCGACAAGGGCCTGCAGTCGATCTCGCTCGGCTCGCGACGAGCTGGTGCATGCTCGCCAGCCCGACGCACCCGCCTCGCGGCGACGAAGCGGATCACGCATCGAGGAGGTCGGCCGGCAGACGGTGATCGCGCACAACGATCCGTCGCCCGCCCGCGAGCGCGTCCTGCGCGTCTACGAGCGGCGCCACGCGTCGATCAACATCCAGATTGCGCTGCCCAGCCTCGACGGCATCAAACGCGCGGTCGAGATGGGCATGGGGGTGGCGCTGCTGCCGCGGCGCTGCGCGCTCAGCGAAATCGCGCGCGGCCAGCTCGTCGCGGTGAAGGTTCCGGAGCTCAGCTCACCGCGCACCGTCCGGCTGGTCTACCGCAAGTCGGGCGAGCTCAGCCACGCCGCGAACGCGTTCCTGCAGATGGTGCGGCCGGCCTGACGGCGGCCGGGGCGCGCCGCGCCGGGCTCAGGACCAGTGGAGGTAGGGCAGGCGGGCGGCGGTGGCTTCGACCTCCTCGAAGCGATCGAGCAGCAGACCGGTCGCATCCCACGTGCCCTCGAGGAACGACTCGCGGGCGCCGGGCGGCAGGGTCACCGGAAACGGCGATGCCGCCGATCGTGATGGTCATCGCGTCGAGGTCCAGGGCCAACTGCACGGTCGCGGGTCGCTGTCCACCGCGCCCATCAGCGCTCGAGGTCGGCGGCGCGGCGCCGACACGCAGGGCATGCCGAGCGCGACCGAGTTGCCGAAGAAGATCTCGGAGAACGACTCGCCCGACCACCGCCTGGATGCCCGCAGCGGCGGATCGCCTGCGGCGCGTGCTCGCGCGACGAGCCGCAGCCGAAGTTCGCGTTCACGAGCAGGATCGAGGCGCCGGCGATAGCGCGGGTTCGCGATCGGGTGGTGCTGTGCCTTCCGCCTCGAGCTGGATGCGATCGTCCTCGAAGAGGTGCTGCTCGAGCCCCTCGAAGGTGATCGACCGCAGGAACCGCGCCGGGATGATCCGGTCGGTATCGACGTTGTCGCCGCGCAGCGGCACGGCCCGTGCCGGCGATGTCGGCGGATCTTCTCAATCGGCCATGCGACCGATCTCCCGCACGTCCACCACTTCGCCCGCGATCGCCGCCGCCGCCACCATCGCCGGGCTCATCAGCAGCGTGCGTCCGGTCGGGCTGCCCTGCCGCCCCTTGAAATTGCGGTTCGACGACGAGGCGCAGATTTCGCGTCCTTCGAGCTTGTCCGGGATTCATCGCCAGGCACATCGAGCAGCCGGCGCCGCGCCAGTCGAAGCCGGCATCGATGAAGATGCGGTCCAGCCCTTCGCGCTCCGCCGCCAGCCGGACCGGCTGCGATCCCGGCACGACCAGCGCGCGGACGTGCGGCGCGACGTGATGGCCGCGGACGATCCGCGCCGCCTCGCGCAGGTCCGACAGCCGCGCGTTCGTGCACGAGCCGACGAAGGCGACGTCGATCCGGGTCCCGCTGATCGGCTCGCCGGCCGTGCAACCCCATGAACTCGAGCGCCTCGCCGACGCCGGCGCGGTCCCGCCGCTCGGCCGTCGGCCGGGCGCCGGCAGCGGCTCGTCCACGTAGACCGACTGTCCCGGGTTGATACCCCACGTCACCGTCGGGCGAATCGCCGCCGCATCAATCGTCACCTCATCGTCGTAGGCGGCGCCGGGATCCGACGCCATCGAGCTCCACCACCGGCAGGCCGCCGTCGAACGCCTCCCCCTGCGGCGCGAAGCGGCGCCCGCGCAGATAGTCGAAGGTGACCTGGTCGGGATTGACGTAGCCGACGCGCGCCCCGCCCTCGATCGACATGTTGCAGATCGTCATCCGCTCGTCCATCGACATCCGCTCGATGGTGTCGCCGGCGTACTCGTAGGCGTAGCCGACGCCGCCGTTGACGCCGAGGCGGCGGATGATCTCGAGGATGACGTCCTTGGCGTAGACGCCGCGGGCGAGGCGGCCGGTGACGCGGATGCGCCGCACTTTCAGCGGCGTCGATCGCGAGGCACTGCGACGCCAGCACGTCGCGCACCTGCGAGGTGCCGATGCCGAACGCCACCGCGCCGAAGGCGCCATGCGTCGAGGTGTGGCTGTCGCCGCAGGCGATCGTCATGCCCGGCTGGGTCAGCCCGAGCTCCGGGCCGATGACATGGACGATGCCCTGCGGCGCCGCTGGCGAGATCGAACAGCCGGACGCCCGCCTCGCGGCAGTTCCGCTCGAGCGCCGAGAGCATGTCCTCCGCCATCAGGTCGCGGAACGGCCGCCGCTGGTCCTCGGTCGGGACGATGTGATCGACCGTCGCGATCGTCCGCTCCGGAAACCGGCACCTTCCAGCCGCGGGCGCGCAGCATGTCGAAGGCCTGCGGGGTCGTGACCTCGTGAATCAGGTGCAGGCCGATGAACAGCTGCGTCTGCCCGTTCGGCAGCCGCCGCACGGTGTGCGCGTCCCAGACCTTCTGCAGCAGTGTCGCAGCCATGAGGGGGAAACGGTACCTACAGCCGGCCCCGAACGGCGCGCCGGCCGGCCGCAGCCGGGCGCTATAATGGAAGTCCCCCATGGACTTCCTCGAAAAGCTGAATCCCGAACAACGCGAAGCCGTACTCCACCGCGACGGGCCGCTGCTGATCCTCGCGGGCGCGGGCTCCGGGAAGACGCGCGTCATCACCTACCGCATCGCCTACCTGATCGGCGACGGCCACGCCGCCCCGGACGAAGTGCTCGCCGTCACGTTCACCAACAAGGCGTCGCAGGAAATGCGCGAGCGCGTCGAGGCGCTCATCGGCACCGCCGCCAGCCGCGTCTGGCTGTCGACGTTCCACTCGCTCTGCGCCCGCCTGCTCCGCCGCGAGGCGCCGAAGATCGGACTGTCGCGCGATTTCGTCATCTACGACTCGTCCGACCAGGTCGCGGTCGTCAAGCAGGCGCAGCGCGAGCTCGGACATCGACGACAAGCTGGTGCCGCCGCGCGCCGGCGCTGTCCCGGATCAGCCAGGCCAAGAACCGCATGGAGGGGCCCGACAGCGCTGCGCGGCAGCTGGAACATCCGCGACGAGCAGATCGCCAAGGTCTACGAGCGCTACCTGACGGCCCTCAAGGACGCCAACGCCCTCGACTTCGACGACCTGCTGCTCAAGACGGTCGAGCTCTTCGAGACCTCCGAGCGAGACCCGCGACTTCTACGCCGCGCAAGTTCAAGTACGTGATGGTCGACGAGTACCAGGACACCAACCGGCCGCAGTACATGCTGATCCGCCGCCTCGCCGAGCTCCATCGCAACCTCGCCGTCGTCGGCGATCCCGACCAGTCGATCTACAAGTGGCGCGGCGCGGATCTGCGCAACATCCTCGATTTCGAGCAGGACTTCGGCGAGGCCAAGATCGTCCGGCTCGAGCAGAACTACCGCTCGACGCAGACCATCCTCGACGCCGCCTCCGCCGTCATCAGCCAGAACCGCAACCGCAAGGACAAGCGGCTCTGGACCGATCGCAACGGGCGGCGCGCCGCATCGTCTACTACCGCGGCAACGACGAGCTCGAGGAGGCCGACTTCATCACCCGGGCGATCAAGCAGTACCGCTCCGAGGACGTCGACGCCACGATCGCGATTCTCTACCGCACCAACGCCGCAGTCGCGCGCCGATCGAAGACGCGCTGATGCGCGAGGGCATCCCCTACAAGATCATCGGCGGCGTCCGCTTCTACGAACGCAAGGAGATCAAGGACGCGCTCGCCTACCTCAAGCTGATCATGAACCCGCACGACGACGTCAGCCTGCGGCGGGTCGATCAACGTCCCGGCGCGCGGCATCGGCAAGGGAGTGATGGAGTCGCTCCAGGCGATCGACCCGAACGCGGTGATTGCCGACGCCCCGCCGCTGCTCGCCGCCGGCCTCCAGGAAGTCTCGTCGGCGCGGTCGCTCTGGGCCAAGCTGGTCTACGCGGTCGGGGACGGCAAGCTCGCTCCCAGGGCGACCACCGCGCTGCGCACGTTCCGCGACCTCATCGCCGGCCTCGCCGAGGTCGCCCGCCGCGAGCCGGTCGCCATCACGATGGGCAAGATGCTCGACCAGTCGGGCTACCTCGCCGACCTGCGCGAGCGAGAACAGCGAAGAGGCCAACGAGCGGATCGAGAACCTGATGGAGCTCGTCTCCGCCGCGCGCGAATACGAGACGCCGCGAGCAGGAGCCGTCGCTCGGCGGCTTCGTCGATCGCCTGTCGCTGCTCTCGGAGGCCGACGAGGAATCCGGCACCCGCGAGGCCAGAGTCTGGATGATGACGATGCACGCGGCGAAGGGACTGGAGTTTCCGACTGGTCATCATCGCCGGGCTGGAAGAGGGGCTGTTCCCGCACTCGCGCTCGGCGGAGAGCGAGGAGGAGCTCGAAGAGGAGCGACGGCTCTGCTATGTCGGCATGACGCGCGCCGAATCGCAGCTGATTCTGACCAGCGCCGCCCGCCGGCGGGTCTTCGGTGAATACCAGGCGACCGACCCGTCACGGTTCCTCGACGAGATTCCGGCGGAGCTGATCGAGCGAATCGCGCCGACCTACGCCTCCTCGTACCAGACCGCGTTCAGCCACGGCCACTACGAGTTCCGCACCAACCCGTACGGGCGCAAGGGCCGGGCGCCCGGCCGCGCCAGGGAAAGCGAAGCGCCCTACAAGTACGAGGAGGAGGATCAGTCGTCCGACGGACTCCGCTCCGGCATGCGCGTGCGCCACGCCCAGTTCGGCGTCGGCACCGTCGTCTCGGTCGAGGAGCACAACGACGATTTCAAGATCACCGTCCGCTTCAACCTGGTGGGCGTGAAGAAGCTGCTCGCCAAGTACGCGAAGCTCGAGCCGGCCTAGGGCCGGATCGGCCTACCCGGCCGGCGGCTCCCCCTCGGGCGGCGCCTCCGGCTCGCCGTCAGCCGCGGGCGCCGCGGCGTCGACTTCCTTCTCGGCGAGCTTGGCGATGGCGACGACGGCGTCCCCCTCGTCCATCCCGATCAGCCGGACGCCCTGCGTCGCCCGGCCGATGACCCGGACGTCGCCGGCGCGCATCCGCAGGATCATCCCCTGCTGGCTGATCAGCATCAGCTCGTCGTCGTCGTTGACGTAGGCGATGCCGACGACCTTGCCGTTGCGGTCGGAGGTCTGGATGTTGATGATGCCGACGCCGCCGCGGCGACTGCAGGCGGTACTCGTCGAGCTCGGTGCGCTTGCCGTAGCCGTTCTGCGTGACCGTCAGCAGCGTGCCCCCCTCGCGCACCACTTCCATCGCGACGACCTCGTCGTCGTCCCGCAGCGAGATGCCGCGGACGCCGTAGGCGGCGCGGCCCATCGGCCGGACGTCGGTCTCCTCGAAGCGGATCGCCATGCCGTCGCGGGTGCCGAGGAAGATCTGCTCGTGGCCGTCCGACAGCTCGACGGCGATCACCGAGTCCCCCTCGTCGATGCCCATCGCGATGATCCCGCCGGCGCGCGGGTTGCTGAACGCGCGACAGGTCGGTCTTCTTGATGACCCCCTTGCAGCGTGCCCATGACGACGAACTGCTGGTCCTCCTCCGCCGGGAACTCCCGGACGGTCAGCAGCGCGGCGATCTTCTCCCCCGCCTCCATCGAGACGAGATTGGCGATCGCCTTGCCCTTGCCGCCGGCGCCGACGTCGGGAATCTCGTGGACCTTCAGCCAGTAGGCGCGGCCGCGGTCGGAGAAGATCATGATGTAGGCGTGCGTCGAGGCGACGAAGAGGTGGCTGACGAAGTCCTCTTCGCGGGTGCGCATGCCGATGCGCCCCTTGCCGCCGCGGCGCTGCATCGCGGTAGGTGGTGATCGCGCGTCCGCTTGATGTAGCCGGTGCTGGTCACGGTGATCGCCATGTCCTCGTCGGCGATCAGGTCCTCGATCCGGAACTCGCCGCTGTCGTCGATGATCACGGTCCGGCGCTCGTCGGCGTAGCGCGTCGCGAATCGCCTTGAGCTCGTCGACGACGACGCCGCATCAGCAGCTCCTCGCTCGACGAGGATGGCG
This sequence comes from uncultured Acidobacteriota bacterium, assembly GCA_963750475.1. Classification (GTDB taxonomy): domain Bacteria; phylum Acidobacteriota; class Vicinamibacteria; order Vicinamibacterales; family 2-12-FULL-66-21; genus JALZOC01. Next base: position 494,310 of record CAVVQQ010000002.1, on the reverse strand, counting down.
CGCAGCCGCTCGATCGTCTTGCAGCAGTTCGGCGAGCTCGTCGAGGATCTTCTGGCGCTCGAGGCCGGTCAGCCGCTGCAGCTGCATGTCGAGGATCGCCTGCGACTGGATCACGCGACAGCGCGAAGCTGCGTCATCAGCCCTTCGCGCGCCTCGCGCCGGGCTCTTCGACGGCGCGAATCAGCTTGATCACCTCGTCGAGGTGATCGAGGGCGATCTTCAGCCCTTCGAGGATGTGGGCGCGGGCCTCGGCCTTGCGCAGCTCGAACTCGGTGCGGCGGCGGACGACCTCGCGGCGGAACTCGATGAAGTGCTCGATGATCTCGAGCGAGCGGCAGCACCTTCGGGCGGCCGCCGACGATCGCCAGCATGATGATGCCGAAGGTGGTCTGCAGCTGGGTGTGCTTGTAGAGGTTGTTGAGGACGACCTCGGGCACCTCGCCGCGCTTCAGCTCGATGACGATGCGCATGCCGTCGCGATCGGACTCGTCGCGGAGATCGGAGATGCCCTCGATGGTCTTTTCGCGGACGCAGCTCGGCGATGTTCTCGAGCAGCGCGCTCTTGTTCACCTGGATAGGGGATCTCGGTGATGACGATCGCGACGCTTGTCGCCCTTCTTGCGACTCCTCGGTCGTCGCCAGGGCGCGCGACCGTCAGCGAGCCGCGCCCGGTCGTGTAGGCGCTGAAGATCCCCTGGCGGCCGACGATGAAGCCGCCGGTCGGAAAGTCCGGGCCGGGGATCGCCATCGAGCGCGCGCCTTGAGCCGCGCCTCGCGCGACTGGCCGCGCGTTCTCGATCAGGGCGATCACGCCGTCGATCACTTCCCGCATGTTGTGCGGCGGGATGTTGGTCGCCATGCCGACGGCAATGCCGGTCGAGCCGTTGACCAGCAGGTTCGGGAAGGTGGTCGGCAGAACGGTCGGCTCTTCGGTGGTCTCGTCGTAGTTGGGAACGAAGTCGACGGTCTCCTTGTCGAGATCCGCCATCATCTCTTCGGCGACGCTTCTCGAGCCGCGCCTCGGTGTAGCGCATAGGCGGCCGGCGGATCGCCGTCGACCGAGCCGAAGTTGCCCTGGCCGTCGACCAGGAGGTAGCGCATGTTGAAGTCCTGCGCCAGACGGACGAGCGTGTCGTAGACCGAGGCGTCGCCGTGCGGATGGATAGTTGCCGATCACCTCGCCGACGATCTTGGCGCACTTGCGGTAGCGGCGGTTCGACGCCAGCCCCATCGTGCCGCATGCGTAGAGGACGCGCCGGTGCGCCGGCTTCAGCCCATCGCGGACGTCGGGCAGCGCGCGCCCGATGATCACGCTCATCGCGTAATCCATGTACGAGCGCTTCATCTCGTCTTCGATGTTGACGGGGAAGCGGTTGAGGGAGATGTCAGTCATAACAGATAGGTTCTGCGGGGTTCTGCAGGGTTCGCGGGGTTCTACAGGGTTCGGTTCTACAGGGTTCGGTTCTACAGGGTTCGGTTTCAGGGTTCGAGGTTCGGCTCGGGTTCGGTTCTGCCGGGTTCGGCCAGGTTCGGTTCTACCGGGTTCGGCCAGGTTCGGTTCTACCGGGTTCTGCCTGTTCGAGGTGGCACGGTCCTGGTCCGGTCCGCGGCTCGGTACCGAACGCGTGGTTTTCAACCCTCAGATGCTCCGGCTAGATATCGAGATTCTTGACGTCGAGCGCGTTGTCCTCGATGAACTTGCGCCGCGGCTCGACCTGGTCGCCCATCAGGGTCGTGAACATCAGGTCCGCTTCGAGGTGGTCTTCGGCCCGCACCTGCGGCAGGCTGCGCGATTCGGGGTTCATTGTCGTCGCCCACAGCGTGTCCGGGTTCATCTCGCCAAGACCCTTGTAGCGGTTGATGGCGACCCCCTTCTTGCCGGCGGCCGTGAAGAACTCGACCAGCTCGTCGAGCGACTCGATCCGGACTTCGGCATCGCGCGCCGGGGTGGCTGGCCTCGGTCCGGACGAGGCGTCGAGCGGCTTGGGCTCGGCGGCCAGCTCTCGTCGCCGCGTCCACCGGCGCGCCGCCAATCGCGGTCTCGTTGGTCGCCGCCAGGCCGGCCGCCGCCGCCGCGGCGGCCTCTGCTTCCTCGGCTTCGGCCGCAGCGGCGCCAGCCGCCGTGGTCCTGACAATCATCGGCGAGCGGATGCCGCGACGTCCTGGTAGCTCGAGGCCAGCGTCCGGAACTCGCCGGTCGTGACGAAGTCCTGATCGATCCGGTGATGGCGCGGATAGCCGCCGGCGCGATCCTCGATCGCGAGGGCGAAGGCCTGGTGCTCCTCGTCCGCCTGGACCGTCACCGTCCGCTTCGCGGTCGTCAGCGACGCGGCCAGCGCGTCGACGCGGGCGCGGTCGGCGAAGAAGCGCCTTGTCCCGGGCGTCGCGCTCGAGCAGCGCCTGGATGACGTCGCGCGACGGGCCGCGGCGCTCGACGATCTGCATGAACTTCCGGAAGGCAATCAGCTTCTCGAGGCTGTGCTCGAGCGCCGTCGCCGCTCATCTCGGTGCCGTCCGGCAGGATCACCACCCGCGACTCGATCGCCCGCTTGATCAGATAGGTCTCGAGCGCGCGCTCGTCGCGGATGAAGACCTCGCTGCGGCCGCGCTTGGCGCGGAACAGCGGCGGCTGGGCGATGTAGATGTAGCCCTTCTCGACCAGCGGCCGCATCTGCCGGTAGAAGAACGTCAGCAGCAGCGTCCGGATGTGCGAGCCGTCGACGTCGGCGTCGGTCATGATGATGATGCGGTGGTAGCGCGTCTTCTCGGCGTCGAAGTCCTCGGCGCCGATGCCGCAGCCGAGCGCGGCGATCATCGTCTTGATCTCGTCGCTGCCGAGCATCTTGTCGAAGCGCGCCTTCTCGACGTTGAGAATCTTCCCCTTGATCGGCAGGATCGCCTGGAAGCGCCGGTCGCGCCCCTGCTTCGCCGAACCGCCGGCCGATTCCCCCTCGACGATGTAGATCTCGCTCAGCGCCGGATCGCGCTCCTGGCAGTCGGCCAGCTTGCCGGGCAGCGTGCTGTTGTCGAGCGCGCCCTTGCGGCGCACCAGGTCGCGCGCCTTGCGGGCCGCCTCGCGGGCGCGCGCCGCGTCGACCGCCTTGAGCGACCACCCGCTTCGCGACCGCCGGGTTCTGCTCGAGATACGCGCCGAGCTTGTCGTTGACGATCGCCTCGACGATCCCCTTGACCTCGGTGTTGCCCAGCTTGGTCTTGGTCTGCCCTTCGAACTGCGGCCGCGGAATCTTGACGCTGACGACGGCGATCAGCCCTTCGCGGATGTCGTCGCCGCCGATGCTCGCGTCCTTGAGATCCTTGGCGAGGTTGTTCTTGCCGGCGTAGTAGTTGATCGTGCGGGTCAGCGCCGAGCGGAAGCCGGAGAGGTGCGTGCCCCCTTCGTGGGTGTTGATGTTGTTGGCGAACGAGTAGACCGTTTCGGCGTAGCCGTCGTTCCACTGCAGCGCGATCTCGACGTCGATGCCGTCCTTCTCGCCGTGCATGTAGATCGGCTTGTCGTTGACCGATCGTCTTGTTCAGGTTCAGGTACTCGACGAACGAGATGATCCCCCCCTCGTAGAGGAAGCGGTGCGACTTGCCGTCGCGCTCGTCGTCGAGCGTGATCGTGACGCCGCCGTTCAGGAAGGCGAGCTCGCGGAGCCGCTGCGCGAGCGTGTCGAAGCTGAACTCGGTGGTCTCGAAGATGCCGGCGTCCGGCTTGAAGGTGATCTTCGTGCCGCGCTTCTTGGTCGTGCCGGTGACCACGAGGTCGCCCTGCGGCGCGCCGCGGCCGTAGCTCTGCTGATAGACCTGGCCGTTGCGCCAGATCTCGAGGTCGAGCTGTCTCGGAGAGCGCGTTGACGACCGAGACGCCGACGCCGTGCAGACCGCCCGAGACCTTGTAGCTGTCGTTGTCGAACTTGCCGCCGGCGTGGAGCACCGTCAGCACCACTTCCGCCGCCGACCGCCCGCTGGTGTGCTGGTCGGTCGGGATGCCGCGGCCGTTGTCGACCACGGTCACGGAATGGTCGATGTGAATCGTGACGTTGACCTGGTCGCAGTGGCCGGCGAGCGCCTCGTCGATCGAGTTGTCGACGATCTCGTAGACGAGATGGTGCAGCCCGGCGGGCCCGGTCGAGCCGATGTACATCGCCGGCCGCTTGCGGACCGCCTCGAGCCCCTCGAGAACCTTGATTTTGTCGGCGCCGTAGTCGTCCGACGCCCCCGTGCCGTTGCCGTTCCCGCCGCTGCCGCCGGCACCGTGCTCGGCCGGTGCCATGCGGTCCGGCGCCGGCTGATCGTCCGGAGCCGCGTCCGGCGGCCGGGGCGCGTCGTTCTGGTGGTCAAGTTCAGACATTCGATTGATGGGTCTATCCGGGATTATTCCGAGGTCACAGGGAGATTGGGTCGGGCGGAAGCTCCAGGGCTGAGCCGGATCCCGCCGGACCGGCTCAGACGCGCATCGGCATGATGACGTAGGTGTAGTCGTAGCCGTCCGCGCCGATCGGTTTCATCACAGCCTGGCTCATTTCGTCCTTGAATTCGAGCGCCGACCGCATCCGTTTCGACGACGCCGAGGAAATCGAGGATGTACTGGGCGTTGAAGCAGATCGTCACCGGCGTGCCGGCATACTCGACCATCAGCACTTCCTTCGCCTCGCCGAACTCCGGACTGCTCGACGCGATTTCGACCTTGCCCTTGTCGATCAGGAACTTGACCGCGCGGGAACGCTCGTTCGACAGCAGCGCGACGCGCTTGACGGCGCTCGTCAGCCGATCGCGATCGAACTCGATCGCGCTTGTCGTTCCCCTTCGGGATGACGCGCTCGAAGGCGGGAAACTGGCCGTCGATCATCCGCGAGATCAGCAGCCGGCCGCCGATCTCGAAGAACAGATGGTTCTCGCCGCGCTCGTACTGGATGTCGCCTTCCCCCTCCGACAGCAGGCGGCCGAGCTCCATCAGCGTCTTGCGCGGCAGGATGACGCGGACTTCGTCGTCCGCCTTGTCCTTCCCCTTCGCCTTGGCCTTGTCGCGCGGCACCGTGATGAGCGCCAGCCGGTGGCCATCGGTCGAGACCAGGCTCATCTCCTCGGGCTTGAGGATGAACAAGGCGCCGTTCAGGAAGTAGCGGGTGTCCTCGCCGGTGATCGCGAACTGCGTCTTGGCGACCATGTGCTTCAGGACGTCGCGCGGCAGCGTGGCGCTGTAGACGCCGGTACCGTCCGGCAGCGTCGGAAAATCCTCCCGCGGCAGCGTCTGCATCCGCGAATCGAAGCGGTCGGCCGCGACCTTGACGCCGTTCTTGTCTTCCTCGATCCGGATGTCGGTGTCGGGCAGCGCCTTGATGATCTCGTAGAGCTTCTTCGCCGGGAGCGTCAGCGATCCGCTCTTCGACACCGCCGCCGCGCACGTGCTCCGCAGTCCGACCTCGAGATCGGTGGCGAGCAGCCTGACCTTGTCGCCGTCGGCCTCGATGAGGACGTTGGCCAGGATCGGGATCGTGTTCTTGCGCTCGACGATGCCCTGGAACAGTTGCAGTTCGCGCAGCAGATCGGTCTTGCGGACAACCAGCTCCATGTCGGTGATGACCTCGCGGGCAAAGCGCGCCGGACCCGCAGCCGAGGAGCGGCCGCGGGCGCGTGACGCTCTTATCCCTTGAATGAATAGGGAGATCCAGAGAACAAAGAATTATAACAGTAAAGAGGTGCTGTTGAAAACACAAAACGCGCCCATTAACCCTTGCCGTTCTGTCACTTACGCTGTGGACGCGGTCGACGGATCGCGGCGGGTTTCACAACCGCCGGCGGTGCATAACCCGGCCCGCCAGCCGCCTCAACAATCCATCCACCGTGCCGGCGCCGGCCGGCTGTGGAAAACCGGCGTTCGCCAGCCGTTCTCCTAGCGAAACGACTCGAGGAAGGTGTTGATAAGGGTGTTGAAATTCCGGTCGTGCTGGCGGAGCGTCTTCGATCTTTTTGATCGAATGAATCACCGTCGAGTGATGCTTGCCGCCGAAGCTGCGGCCGATCTCCGGCAGCGACGCATTCGTCAGCGACTTGCACAGGTACATCGCGATCTGCCGCGGCATCGCGATTGACTTCGAGTTGTTGCGCGACTTCAGCTCGCCGTGCTTGAGCTGGTAATAGTCCGACACGTACTTCTGAATGCCCTCGATCGTCACCGCCCGCTCGTCGTGCTGGAGGACGTTGCGCAGCACGTCCTGGGCGAGCCCCAGTGAAATTTCACGCCCGGTCAGCGACGCATATGCCACCAGACGGATGAGCGAACCCTCGAGCTCGCGGATGTTCGACTTGATCTTCCCGGCGATGTAGAGGGCGACGTCGTCCGGGAGCGGCACGCCCTCGGTTTCCGCCTTGCGCTTGAGAATGGCGACCTTGGTCTCGAGATCAGGCGGCTGGATGTCGGCAATCAGGCCCCACTCGAAGCGCGAGCGGAGACGCTCCTCGAGCTGCGGAATCTCGTGCGGCGGACGATCGCTGCTGATGACGATCTGCTTCTGCGAGTCGTAGAGCGCGTTGAAGGTGTGGAAGAACTCGGTCTGGGTGCCTTCCTTGCCGGCGAGGAACTGAATGTCGTCGACGAGCAGCACGTCGACGCTGCGATAGCGCTCGCGGAAGTCGAGGACGCGGTCGTAGCGCACGCCGTTGATCATCTCGTTCATGAACCGCTCCGACGAGATGTAGGTCAGCTTGAGCGCGCGGAGGTGGTTCAGCACGTAGTGCCCGATGGCGTGCATCAGATGCGTCTTGCCGAGCCCCACGCCGCCGTAGATGAACAGCGGATTGTAGGAGCGCGACGGCGCCTCGGCGACCGCCCGGCAGGCGGCATGGGCGAACTGGTTCGAGGAGCCGACGATGAAGGTGTCGAAGGAGTAGCGCGGGGCGAGGCTGCCGGGCACAGCCTCGGCGAGGTCGGCCTCCGGCTCGTCCGTAGATCAGCCGTGGCTGCGGGCAGGTCCGCCACCGGAGGGTCGACGGACGGGCTGGCCAGCTCCGCCGGCTCATCCTCGGTCAGAAAAGCGATTGCCGAGCCAGGGCGGCCGATTTCCGACAGCGCCTCCTCGAGGACGGCGGCGTAGTGCTTGGTCAGCCAGTCCCGAAAGAGGGCGTTCGGCACCCGGATCCGCAGCATGGATCCAGCGTCGGCGACGAAGGTCGCAGGCTTGAACCAGGTGTAGAAAATGTGACGATTGACCTTCGTCTCGATGCGGGAGAGGACCTGGTCCCAGATGGTGCTGCCGGTCATGGTCGCAAACTGGCTCTTCGGAGTGTATCGGCGCCGAAATTCACTAAAAAAGGCCGTGTTTCGACGATCTCCACTATCGCCTCCCCCTCGGGGAGACCGGACAGCCCGGAGCAGACGACGATAAAAACCGTCGCTTTTCCACAATCTTTTCCACAGTTGTGGAAAACTTCGGGGGGAGACCCTACGGCCACGCGAGGAACGCGACTGTAGCACAGGGATCGGGCTGCGGACAAACCTCGAGAGGCGGCCGCTTCAAGGGGCCGTCCGATTGACAAGAGCCGTCCGCGATCGGTAGTATTTAAGTTTCTCTGCCGTTATTTTCGCGGAGTAAGGACCCCGATCATGAGCGTGACGTTCCAGCCCAACGTAAGGCGCCGCAAGCGCACCCACGGTTTCCTCGTGCGCATGGCGACGAAAAACGGCCGCCTCGTGCTGAAGCGCCGCCGCGCCAAGGGGCGCAAGCGCCTGACCGTCTCCTCCACCTAACACGCCGCGGATCGCTCCGCGAGGATGTCCATGCCTTCCGAACGCTTCACGAAGGCCAGCCGGGTCCGGCGCCGGGGTGAATTCAAGCGCGTGTTCGACCTGTCCCTCAGGGCCAAAGGCCGATTCCTCACGCTGCTCGTGGCCCCCAACGGCGCCGGCGCTGGTCGACTCGGCATCGTGGCCTCCCGGAAGCTTGGCGACGCGGTCCGTAGAAATCGCGCTAAACGATTGATTCGAGAGCTTTTTCGGCGAAAATTCAACACCGGTTCAAGCCCCGGATTCGACGTCGTGGTGATTCCACGGCGAGAGCTGTTCGATGCTGAGTTCTCGAGCCTCGAAGCGGATTTTCGTCAGGCGCTCAAACGAGGCGCCGCCCGGCTGCCTCCCCCCGTCGATGCCGCCAGCTGATCTGTCCTGGGCGCAGCGCGCCGCTCTGGGGGCGCTCCGCGCCTACAAGCTGATGTTCTCGCCGTTCTACGCAGGATCCTGCCGCTTCCTGCCGTCCTGCTCCGACTACGCCGCCGAGGCGGTGGCGCGGTTCGGGGTGGTTCGCGGCTCATTTCTGGCGGCGCGCCGGCTGGCGCGCTGCAACCCATTCGGTTCCCACGGGCTCGACCCGGTTCCGCACGGACGCCACGCGTCCAGATAGCCACACTTAATGGAAAAACGGGTTCTGCTCGCGATCGTCCTGTCGTTTGTCGTGCTTTACGGCTATCAGGCAATGTTCCCCCCGCCCAAGCCGCAGCCGAAAGCCGCCGCGACCGCCGCCCCCGGAGAGCCCGCGACGCCCGCCAGCGGGAAGACGCCGGCCGCCGAGGCCGCCCCGCCCGCCGCTCCCGAGGCCGCCGCGCTCGTCGCCGATACCGAAGAGCGCGACGTCACGTTCGAGAACCAGTCGGTGTCGGCCGTGTTCTCGACCCGCGGTGGTGTCTTGAAGAGCTGGCGGCTGAAGAAATATCAGAACGCCGAGCGGCAGCCGTTGGAATTGATCCCGCAGACCGTCCCGGCCGGCACGACGCGCCCCTTCACCCTCTCGGTCCCCGATGCCGCCGTGACCGCCACGCTGCGCCACGCGCTCTTCAAGCCAAGCGAAACGGACGTCCGGATCGACGGCCAGCCCGCCACCCTGACATTCGAATACCAGGATGCCAGCGGACTCAGCGCGCGCAAGGATTTCTCCTTCTCCCCCGCCTCGCCGTACGTGATCGCCTTCACCGCCCGGGTCACGCAGGGCAGCCAGGATCTCGTCCCGGCCGTTGACTGGGGTCCCGCACTCGGCAGCGGCATCGTCGCCAGCTCGCGCACCTACAACCCGCCGCCGCAGCCGATCTTCTACCGCGACGGCAAGGTCAACCGCATTGCCACCGGGAAGGTCGCCGCCAACGCGTCGCAGGACGGCGTCTTCGGCTTCGCGGGCGCGGACGATCACTATTTCCTGACCGCCGCGGTGACACCCGGGCAGCCGCTGCATCTCGACTACCGGCCGGTGTCGGTGCCGGTCGCCGGGACCGACACCGCCGCGCACTTCATCGACTGGACCGCCCGCTACCAGGCGGCGCCGCAGAACGCCCGGTTCTTCGCCGGACCGAAGGATTTCGACGTCCTCGCCGCCGTCGACCGCGATCTGGTCCGCTCGATCGACTTCGGCATGTTCGCTTTTCTCGTCGTCCCGCTGCTGCGCGCCCTGAAGTGGCTGAACGGCTACGTCGGCAACTACGGCTTCTCGATCATCCTGCTGACGGTGCTCATCAACCTGGCGATGTTCCCGCTGCGCCACAAGAGCGTCGTCTCGATGCGGCGCATGCAGGAGATCCAGCCGCAGGTAAAGGCCATTCAGGATCGCTACGCCAACTTGAAGATGACGGATCCCGGGCGGCAGAAGATGAACACGGAGATGATGAGTCTCTACCGCGAGCGCGGCGTCAACCCGGCCAGCGGCTGCGTGCCGATGCTGCTGACGTTCCCGGTCCTGCTGGCGTTCTACTCGATGCTGTCGGTGGCGATCGAGCTGCGCGGTGCGCCGTTCATCGCCTGGATCCAGGACCTGTCGGTGCACGATCCGCTGTACATCACACCGGTGCTGATGGGCATCACCCAGTTCGTGCAGACGCGGATGACGCCGTCGTCGGCCGATCCGATGCAGCAGAAGATGATGATGTTCATGCCGCTCATCTTCATCATGTTCATGATCTCGGCGCCGAGCGGCCTGGTGCTGTACTGGACGACGAGCAACCTGTGGGCGATCGGCCAGCAGGCGCTGACCAACCGGCTGATCGGCCCGCCGAAGCTGGCCGGCTCTCGGCCGCCGGCCGAGCGCCGGGTCAAGAAGGTCGGCGGCGGCCGCACCGATCAGGCGTCGAAGGAGCAGAAGTAAATGGAACTGCAGGAGCGCGTCCGCGAGTTCACGAAGCAGACCATCACCGCGATGGGGATTCCCGCCGAAGTGGCGATCGTCGACACCGCCGACAGCGTCAGGGTCGAGATCAGCGGCGAGGGCAGCGAGACGCTGCTGCGCAAGCGCGCCGAAGCGCTCGACGCGCTCCAGCAGATCGTCAACACCGCGTTCCGCCGGGAGCTGGACGACGACCGGTCGTTCGTCGTCGACTGCATGGACTACCGGAAGGGCAAGGATGCCGAGCTGCGGCAGCTCGCCCGCCTGATGATGGACAAGGCGAAGATGTCGGGGGCGCCGCAGGAGATGGGGCCGCTCAACCCCTACGCCCGGCGGCTCGTCCACCTCACCGTCGCGGAAGACCCCGGGATGTCGTCCGAGAGCATCGGCGACGCGCTGATGAAGACGGTCATCATTTCCGTGAAGTAGCCGCCCCCCGGGCGCACCGGGGCCGGGACTGCACCACTCCTTCGTCCATGTACTCTCCGGACGACACCATCGTGGCGATTGCCACCCCGGCGGGGCGCGGCGGCATCGGGGTCGTTCGTGTCAGCGGTCCGGCGGCGGCGCAGGTTGGCGGTCAGCTGACGCGGCGCGCGGATCCGCTCCAGCCCCGGCACGCCACCGTGGCGCGGATCTTCACCGGCGACACCGCGGTCGATCGCTCGGTCCTCACCTTCTTTCCCTCGCCCCATTCGTACACCGGCGAGGACGTGCTCGAGATCAGCGCCCACGGCAGTCCGGTCCTGCTTCGCGCCATCGTCGCTGCCTGCATGGCGGCGGGGGCCCGGCTGGCGGAGCCGGGCGAGTTCACGTTCCGCGCCTATCTGCGCGGCCGGATCGATCTCGTCCAGGCCGAAGCGGTCCGCGACCTCGTCGATGCGGTCACGCCGCTCCAGGCGCGCGCCGCGTTCGACCAGCTCGAGGGGACCCTGACGATCCGCATCGGCGCGATCGATCGGCGGCTGTTCGATCTCGTGGCGCGGCTCGAGGCCTCACTCGACTTCGCGGAGGAGGGCTATCATTTCGTGGCGGCTGACGGCGCCGCGGCGGAGATCGACGACATCGCCGACAGTATCGACGCCCTCCTCGTGGACGCGGCGCGCGGTGCGCTGGTGCGCGACGGCGCCCAGCTCGCCATCGTCGGCCGCCCCAACGTCGGCAAGTCGAGCCTGTTCAACCGGCTGGCCGGGGCGGGGCGTTCGATCGTCACCGACATACCGGGGACGACGCGCGATCTCGTCACCGAGGCGATCGATCTCGAGGGGATGGCGGTCACGCTCGTCGACACCGCCGGCCTCCGTGCCGAGGCGGCCGACGCGGTCGAGGCCGAGGGGATGTCGAGGGCGCACGCCGCCCGCCGCGTCGCCGACCTGTCGCTGCTCGTCCTCGATCTCTCGCGGCCGCTGACGGCGGACGACGAGGCGCTGCTCAAAGCGACCGAGGGGCGGCGGGTGGTCGCGGGCAACAAGTCCGATCTGCCGGCGGCCTGGGAGGCCTCGCGGGTTCCGGGGCTGATGGCAGTCTCGGCGGCGACCGGCGCCGGGGTCGAGGCGCTGCGGACGACGATGGCGGCGGCGCTGGCGGGGAGCGAGCGGCTGCGGGACGTGCCGGCGGTGACCAATCTGCGCCACGCGGCGCTGCTCGCGGCGGCGGCGGCGGCGCTGCGGCGGGCGGCGCGGGCGGCGGCGGCCGGGACGCCGGAGGAATTCGTCGCCGCCGACGTCCACGAGGCGCGGGCGCGGCTCGAGGAGGTCACCGGCGCGCGCACCGCCGACGACATCCTGCACGCGATTTTCGCCGGCTTCTGCATCGGGAAGTAGTTTGCATTGCAAAGCACAGAGTTCGAGGTGATCGTGATTGGCGCCGGTCATGCCGGCGTCGAGGCGGCGTGGGCGGCGGCGCGGCTGGGGCGGACGGTGGCGATCTGCACGCTGTCGGGGGGGACCGTCGCGCACATGCCGTGCAACCCGGCGATCGGCGGCACCGCCAAGGGGCACCTGGTCCGTGAAATCGACGCGCTCGGCGGGCTCATGGGGCGCGCCATCGACGCCACCGGCATCCAGTTCAAGATGCTCAACCGGAGCCGGGGTCCGGCGGTCTGGTCCCCGCGCGCCCAGGCCGACAAACGCCTGTACAGCGACTGGGTTCGAGAGACGCTCGAGGCGGAACCGAACATCGGCTGGGTCATCGGCCGCGCCGGACGCATCCTCACCGCGACATCCGGCGTCACCGGCCTCGAGCTCGAGGACGGCCGGAGCTTCCGCTGCCGCTCGATCGTCGTCACCACCGGAACATTTCTGAACGGACTCATCCATATAGGCACCGAAACGCGTCCCGCTGGGCGGGCCGACGAGCCGCCGACGCGGGATCTGGCCGAGTCGCTCAAGGGCTTCGGGTTTGCCTGGGGCCGCCTGAAGACCGGAACGCCGCCGCGGCTCGATCGGGAAAGCATCGACTTCTCGAGCTTCACTGCCGAATTCGGCGACGAGCGGCCGGTGCCGTTCTCGTTTCAGACCGAATCGCTGACGCGGCCCCGTGTCGCCTGCCACCTGCTCCACACCACCGAAGCGGTCCACGACCTGGTGCGGCGGCACATCTCCGAGTCGCCGCTGTTCAACGGCCAGATCCGGGGGATTGGACCGCGCTACTGCCCGTCGCTCGAAGACAAGGTGATGCGGTTTCCGGATCGGGAGCGCCATCAGATCTTCCTGGAGCCGGAGGGGCTGGACGCACGGGAGATTTACGTCAACGGCTTCTCGATGAGTTTGCCTGCCGGAGTTCAGGAGCAGCTGGTCCACGCGCTGCCAGGCCTGGAGTCCTCCCGGATGCTTCGCCCCGGCTATGCGGTCGAATACGACTTCATCCAACCGACCGAGCTGCGCTCGACGCTCGAGTCCCACCGCGTCCCCGGGCTCTTCCTGGCGGGCCAGATCAACGGCACCTCCGGTTACGAGGAGGCCGCGGCGCAGGGGCTCATCGCCGGAATCAACGCGGCATCACCCGGGCAGCCGTTCACGCTGGGGCGCGAGGAGGCCTATATCGGCATCCTGGTAGACGACCTCACCACCAGGGGCTGCCTGGAGCCCTATCGCATGTTCACCTCGCGCGCCGAGCATCGTCTGTTGCTCCGCGTCGACAATGCCGACCTCCGCCTGACGCCCAGGGGGCGGTCGATTGGCCTGGTAAGCGATCCCCAGTGGTCGCGATTCTCAGAACGCCAGGCCCGTTTCCTCGCGAACTGTGCGCTGGTTCGCCAGACATCCGTCGACTCTCCGGCGGGCCGGATGCCGGCTGCCAGGGCTCTGAAACAGCCGGATGTCACACTGGAAACCCTGCGCGCCACAGGACAACTGAGGTTGAACACCGCGCCGCTCGACGAGGACATCGACACTGCCAGCGTCGAGACCGAGTTCAAGTACGAGGGGTATCTGCGGCGCCAGGAGCGAGCCATCGAGCGGCAGCGACGCAACGAGTCATTGCGCATTCCGACCGGCTTCGTGTTCGCCGGAATTCCCGGCCTTTCGCGCGAGATGGTTGAGCGGCTGACCCAGGTTCGCCCTGACACACTCGGCCAGGCCGAGCGGATTCCCGGCGTCACTCCCGCGGCTCTCGCGGTCGTCGCCAGCCGGCTGCATCGGGCGTCCTGAAGCCAGCCGGGTCTGATAGTCTCTCCGTGTGGCCCCACGGGATTTGCGAACGAGACTCACCCGCAGGGCGGCCCGGGCCGGACTGTTCCTCCCGGACGAGCTCTGCGAGCAACTGGTCGCTTATTACGAGCTCCTCGCCCGCTGGAATCGCAAAATCAACCTGACCTCGCTCGACGAGCCAGACGAAGCGGTCGACAGGCTGCTCCTCGAGCCGATTCTCGCCGCCAGGCATCTTCCCGCGCCCGACGTCCGGCTCCTCGATGTGGGCTCGGGCGGTGGGTCTCCCGCGATTCCTCTCAAACTCGCCTCGCCACGCGCCGCACTCGTCATGGTGGAGGTGAAGGCGCGCAAGTCGGCGTTTCTGCGGGAGGCGATTCGCGTCCTCGAGTTGACGGACGCATCGGTAGAGACCAGTCGCTACGAGGAGCTATTGAGTCGGCCGGAGTTGCACGAGGCTTTCGGGGTCTTGTCGATCCGCGCCGTCAGGGTCGAGCTGCGGACCCTCATGACGCTCCAGGCCTTCCTGAAACCCGAGGGACTGCTATTCATGTTCAGAGGCCCATCAGGGCCTGCTGAACCCCCAACGGTCCCAATGCTGAGATGGACGGGCACCCATCCCCTCGTCGACACGTTACAAAGCCGGCTGAGCATTTTTCAGAAAGCCCTTTGAATGTTCCACGTGGAACATCCCCGTTTAACGTCCTTCGGTCGACACGCTACAAAAGCCGGCTGAGCATTTTAGGGAGCCACGGAATGTTTCACGTGGAACACCGCACGCGTTGACCTTCCTTGCTAGTCAGACTATTCTCGATTCTTCCGCCTGCTCGACTTATATTGGTCAAACAACCTAAATGAGCGCCCGCATCAGAGCCGTCGCCAATCAAAAGGGGGGCGTCGGCAAGACGACGACCGCTATCAATCTGGCGGCATCCCTTGCGCTCGCCGACCAGCGCGTCCTGCTCGTCGACATGGATCCGCAGGCCAACCTGACCAGCGGAGTCGGTCTCAAAGGGCACGCCGCACCGGGCGGCACCATCTATCACGCCCTGACCGGAGAGGTCCCGGACCCGTCCGCGTTCGTCCTCCCGACGTCGATCGCCGGCCTCTCCCTCATTCCGGCCGATCGCGACCTGACCGGCGCGGAGATCGACCTCGTGCCGATGCCGGCACGCGAGCGACGCCTGCGCGCCGTGCTCGACCGTCTCCGCCACGAGTTCGACTACATCTTCATCGACACGCCGCCGTCGCTCGGGCTCCTCACGCTGAATGCGCTCGTTGCCGCCGACGCGGTGCTGATCCCTCTCAACTGCGAATACTTCGCGCTCGAGGGGCTCGCCGACCTCGTCGCCACGCTGCGGCGCGTCCGCGCCGCCTTCAACCCGTCGCTCGACATCGCCGGCGTGCTGATGACGATGTATGACGAGCGGACCAACCTCGGCCAGCAGGTGGCGCGGGATATCCGGGCCTTCTTCACCGATCGCGTCTACACCGTCGTCATTCCCCGCAACATCCGGCTCGGCGAAGCGCCGAGCCACGGCATTCCCGCGATCGTCTACGACGTGAAATCCCGCGGCGCCGAGGCCTATCTCGCGCTGGCGCGCGAGGTCCTCGCCCGCGACGGTGCGCCGCTGACCGCAGGCACGGAACAACACCATGGTTGAGAAGAGACCCGCCCTCGGACGCGGCCTGTCCGCGCTGATTCCCGACAGCCCGCGCGAGGCGCCGGCGGCCCCTGATCGCGGGCTGGAGGTGGACATCGACCAGCTGCGGCCGAATCGCGTCCAGCCCCGCACCACGATGGACGAGGACAAGATCGAGGAGCTCGCCCGCTCGATCCGATCCAACGGCATCATCCAGCCGATCGTCGTCCGCCGGATGGACTCAGACGGCTACGAGATCATCGCCGGAGAGCGCCGCTGGCGGGCCTCGCAGCGGGCCGGCCTGCTGAAAGTCCCGGTCGTCGTGCGCGAGATTCCCGACGATCGGCTGCTCGCGGTCGCGCTGATCGAGAACATCCAGCGCGAGGATCTCAATCCGATCGAGGAGGCCGCCGCCTATCGCCGGCTCGCCGACGAGTACCACCTGACCCAGGAGCAGATCGCCGAGGCGGTCGGCAAGGAGCGCTCGTCGATCGCGAATCTCCTCCGGCTGCTGCGGCTTCCCCAGGAGGTCCGCGCCAGCGTCAGCTCCGGCGCCCTGTCGATGGGGCACGCCCGCGCGCTGCTGGCGCTGCCGGACGAAGCCGCGCAGCTCCGGGTCGGACGCGACGTCGTCGCCAGAAGCCTGTCGGTGCGCGAGACCGAAGCGCTGGTCAGGAAAGCCGCGCAGCCGGCCGCCGCGCCGGCGGCGGCTGAAAAGGACGTGCACACCCGCGCGGCCGAGGAGCGGCTGCGCTTTGCCCTCGGCACGCGCGTCGCCATTCAGCGGCGCCGGAAGGGCGGGACGATTGAGATCGAGTTCACCTCGGAGGACGAACTGAACCGGCTGTTCGAGTTCCTGACAGAGACGCGATGAAGCGACTGACCGATTACGCCGCCTGCGCCGGTTGAGCGAGCAAGCTCGCCGCTGGTGAGCTCGCCCAGGTGCTGGGCGATTTGCCCGTCAACGGAGACGACCGGGTCCTGATCGACTATCGGACCTCGGACGATGCCGGTGTGTACAGGCTGGATGGAGGACGTGCGCTCGTCCAGACGGTCGATTTCTTCACGCCGATCGTCGACGACCCGTTCGTCTACGGCCAGATAGCCGCCGCCAACGCGCTGAGCGACGTCTACGCCATGGGCGGCCGGCCGCTGACGGCGCTGGCGATCGCCGCCTTCCCGAAAGAGCTCGACCGCGACGTCCTCAAACAGATTTTCTCGGGCGGCCTCGACAAGCTGCGTGAAGCGGGCGTGGCGCTCCTCGGCGGGCATACCGTCCAGGACACCGAGGTCAAATTCGGATACGCGGTGACCGGGGAAGTCGATCCGTCGCGCATTCTCGCCAACAGCGGGGCGCGCGCCGGCGACGCGCTGGTCCTGACCAAGGCGCTCGGCACCGGGATTATCGCCACTGCCTTGAAGTTCAACCGCGCCCCGCAGCCCGCCGTCGACGCGGCGGTGGCGTCGATGATCGCCCTCAACCGCGCCGCCGGAGAGGTCCTGGTTCGCGAGGGCACGGCGGTCCACGGCTGCACCGACGTCACCGGCTTCGGGCTCGTCGGCCATGCCGCCGAGATGGCCAGCGCGAGCGGGTGCGTCCTCGAAATCGACGCCGCGCTGGTCCCGCTGCTCGACGGGGCCCGGGCGCTGGTCCGCGGCAATATCCCGGGTGGCGGGAAGACCAATCGCGAGTATTTCGGCCCGCTGGTGACCGAAGCCGCCGGCCTCCCGGCTGACCTGGTGGACCTCCTCTACGACCCGCAGACGTCCGGCGGGCTCCTGGCCGCCGTCGAGGCCTCGTGCGCGCCGGCGATTGCTGCCGCCCTGGCCGCGGCCGGTGTCCCGGCGGCCGTCATCGGCCGATGTGTGGGCGCCCGGCCGGCCGGGGTCCGGCTGGTCTGAGCTGGGGCCGGGCCCGGGAACCGTTCCGGGTCGATGCACCCGGTTCAGCCGGGCTTCATTGCGCTTCCGGGGACCCGGATGGTATAAATGAATGTTTGTTCCGCCGCGTAAACGCGCGGCGTGAGGGTGTGTTGTCTTCGGAGGTAGCTTGCTCCCGGATCTGTCAGTCCTCTGGGTCATCTTCTTCGTCCTGCTGCTGACGGTCCTGCTCGATCGGCTGTTGTTCAGGCCGATCCTGCGGGTCATGGCGGCGCGGGAGCAGGCGATCCATTCCGCGCGCGAGCTGGCCGAGCGATCGGCCGCCGAGGCCCGGCAGGCCTCGGAAGAGTTCGAGCGCCGGACCGCCGAGGCGCGGAGCGACCTCTACCGGCAGATGGACGAGATGCGGCGCGCCGCCATGGCGGAGCGGGCCGAGATTCTCTCCCGCACGCGCGCCGAGGCTGAAGCACAAGTCACCGCGGCATCGGCGCGGCTCGCGGCCGAGGCGGAAGAGGCGCGGCGCCGGCTCGACGCCGAAGCCGACGCGCTTGGCGCCGCCGTTGCCGAACGCATCCTGGGCCGCAAGGCCTCCTGACGTACCGTTCCACAAAATTCCGCGTGCCCATGAAATTCGACGCCAGACACCGCGCCTGCCGCACCGCCCGCGCGGTCTCGCTCGTCACTTTTCTGCTCGTCGCCTGCGGCGGTTTCGTCGCCGCGGCCCAGCCGCACGAGGCCGCCGCGCCGGCCCGGGCCCGTGCCGAAGCGGAGGAACCGCACGAACAGACGACGCTGCAGACGGTGGCGAAGCTCGGCAACTTCGCGCTGCTCGTCGGGACGCTGGTGTATTTCCTGCGCACGCCGATCGCGGCGCACCTGACGTCGCGGGCGGCCGACATCCGGCAGGATCTGGTGACCGCCGCGGCGATGCGCACGGCGGCCACGGCGCGGATGGCGGAGATCGATCAGCAGCTCCGGTCGCTGCCCGCCGAGCTGGACGCGCTGCGGGCGCAGGGCGCGCGCGACGTCGAGGCCGAGCAGGCGCGGATTGCCGCCGCCGCCGCGGCCGAGCGGGCCCGGCTGCTCGAGCACACGCGCCGCGAGATCGACACCCATCTCCGGGTGGCGCGCCGCGAACTGACCGTGCATGCCGCGCAGCTGACGGTGAACGTCGCCGAGGCGCGGATCCGACAGACGATCACCCCGGACGACCAGCTGCGGCTCGTCGATCGCTTCACCAGCCAGCTGAAGGAGGCGCGATGACCAGCCGCGCCGCCGCGACGCGTTACGCACGCGCGCTCTTCGACGTCGCGCTCAAGGAGTCCGACATCCGCCAGGCCGGCCGCGATCTCGACGGCTTCGCCGGGGTGGTGGCCGGCAACGAGACGCTGGCCCGGGTCCTGGCGAATCCCGCGATTCCCGCTGCGCAGAAGCGCGCCGTGATCGACAGCCTCCTGCAGGCTGGCGGCATGGCGTCGCCGGTCGTCGCCAACCTGCTCCGCCTGCTCGCCGACCGCGATCGGCTCGGGCTGCTGGCCGAGGTGGCCGAGGCGTACCGGGTGAGAATCCGGGAATACGACCAGGTGATCCGCGTCGAAATCATCACCGCGGTGGTCCTGCCACCCGACCGGCTGGCGGCGCTCAGGCAGCAGCTCGCCGCCGCCGGCGGCCGCCGGCCCGAGGACGTCCACGTCGAGTCGCGCGTCGACCCGGCGATCATCGGCGGGGCGATCACGAAGATCGGCAGCACCGTCTACGACGGCAGCGTGACGCGGCAGCTGGCGAAGATGAAAGAGACCCTGGCGGCAGGCGCCGTCTAGTCGCCGCGGCCGCCGTCGCGCCGCACCGAACGAGAGAACGAATGGACATCAAAGCAGAAGAAATCTCCAAGATCATCCGCGACCAGATTGGCAGCTACGCCGCCGACGTCGACGTCGCCGAGGTCGGCACCGTCGTCTCGATTGGCGACGGCATCGCGCGGGTGCACGGCGTCGAGAACACGATGGCCGGCGAGATGCTCGAGTTTCCGCACGGCGTCTTCGGCATCGCGCTGAACCTCGAGGAAGAGAGCGTCGGCGCGGTGCTGCTCGGCGAGTACCAGAAGATCGGCGAGGGGGACACGGTCAAGCGCACCGGCCGGATCATCTCGGTGCCGGTCGGCGAGGAGCTGGTCGGCCGGGTCGTCAACGCGCTCGGCCAGCCGATCGACGGCAAGGGGCCGATTGTCACCAAGACCTTCACCGAGATCGAGCGCATCGCCCCCGGCGTCGTCGACCGCAGCCCGGTCAAGGAGCCGCTCCAGACCGGCCTCAAGGCGATCGACGCGATGGTGCCGATCGGCCGCGGCCAGCGCGAGCTGATCATCGGCGACCGCCAGACCGGCAAGACCGCGGTGGCGGTCGACGCGATCATCAACCAGAAGGGCAAGGACGTCATCTGCATCTACAACGCGATTGGACAGAAGCAGTCCACGATCGCGCAGGTGGTGCGGACCCTCGAGGAAGCCGGCGCGATGGAGTACAGCATCGTCGTCGCCGCCGGTGCCTCCGATCCGGCGCCGCTGCTCTATATCAGCCCGTACTCGGCGTGCGCGATGGGCGAGTATTTCCGCGACAGCGGCCGCCATGCGCTGTGCGTCTACGACGACCTGTCGAAGCATGCGCAGGCCTACCGTGAGATTTCGCTGCTGCTGCGCCGCCCGCCCGGCCGCGAGGCGTATCCCGGGGACGTCTTCTACCTGCACTCGCGGCTGCTCGAGCGCGCCGCGAAGCTGCGCAAGGAGCTCGGCGGCGGCTCCCTGACGGCGCTGCCGATCATCGAGACGCAGGCCGGCGACCTCTCGGCCTACATTCCGACCAACGTCATCTCGATCACCGACGGGCAGATTTTCCTCGAGAGCGACCTGTTCCACCAGGGCGTGCGCCCGGCGATCAACGTCGGCAACTCGGTGTCGCGCGTCGGCGGCTCGGCGCAGGTCAAGGCGATGCGCCAGGTCGCCGGGTCGCTGCGGCTCGATCTGGCGCAGTACCGCGAGCTGGCGGCGTTCGCGCAGTTCGGCAGCGACCTCGACAAGGCGACCCTCAACCAGCTCAATCGCGGCCGGCGGCTGGTCGAGGTGCTGAAGCAGCCGCAGTACCAGCCGCTCGCGGTCGAGAAGCAGGTCATCATCATCTACGCCGCGACCAACGGCTTCCTCGATCCGGTGGCGGTCGAGGACGTGCGCGATTACGAGACCGGGCTCTACCAGTTCCTGGAGACGCGGCGCTCGCAGCTGCTGTCGTCGCTCGCCGAGAAGAAGCAGATCGACGACGCGATCAAGGAGGAGCTGGCGCAGGCGCTGAAGGAGTTCGGCGACACGTTCGCGGCCGGGCGCAAGGCGGCGGTCGCGTAGGATGCCGTCCCTCATCGACATCCGGCGCCGGGTGCGGGCCGTCAAATCGACGCAGCAGATCACCAAGGCGATGAAGATGGTGGCGGCGTCGCGGCTGCGGCGGGCGCAGGAGCGCGTCCAGCAGGCGCGGCCGTTCGCCGCGGAGATGCGCCGCGTGCTCGGCAGCCTGGCGTCGCGGGTCGATCAGGCGGAGCACCCGCTCCTCGACGAGCGGGCGGTGCCGCGGGCCGGCGGCCGCGCGCTGCTCATCGTCATCACCGCGGATCGGGGGCTCTGCGGCAGCTTCAACACCAATGTGATCAAGGCGTCCGGCGTGTTCATCGCCGAACGGCAGGCGCGCCAGGTGTCGCTCGGCCTGATCGGCCGGCGCGGGCGCGATTTCTTCGGCCGGCGCGGGCTCGAGGTCCGCTACGAACAGGTCAACCTGTTTGCCGGGCTGAAGTTCGAGCACGCGCAGGAGATCGCCAAGGCCGCCATTGCCGCCTTCGGCGACGGCGAGGTCGACAGCGTGTATCTCGCCTTCAACGAGTTCCGGTCGGTGATGGTGCAGCAGGTGGTCATCGAACAGCTGCTGCCGATCCCGCGCGGCGCGTTCAACGGCGCCGCCGCGGACGCCCCGGTCGTGGACTACCTGTACGAGCCGGAGCCGGCCGCGCTGTTCGCGCACCTGCTGCCGAGCTATGTCGAAGGGCAGGTGTTCCGCGCCCTGCTCGAATCGAATGCGGCGTTCTACGCCGCGCAGATGACCGCGATGGACGCCGCGACCCGCAATTCGGGTGAGATGATCGAGGCGCTGACGCTGTACATGAACAAGGTGCGCCAGGCGGCGATCACCCGCGAGATCATCGAGGTCGTGTCGGGCGCGCAGGCGCTTTAGCCCGCTCCCCGCTGCCCGCTGCCGGCTTCCAGCGGAACGATAGGCATCCACCGGCGGTAGCGGCGAGCGAGAAGCGGGAAGCGGGAAGCGGGAAGCGGGAAGCCGGAAGCGGGCAACTACAAGGATCAGTAATTTATGTCAGTCGCAGCAGCGCAGAAGGTCGGAAAAGTCGTTCAGGTCATCGGACCGGTGGTCGACATCGAGTTCGAGGGCGGGCACCTGCCGGAGATCTACAACGCTGTGCGGATCAAGTCCGACGGCAAGTCCGGGCAGGCGATTGACGTCATCGTCGAGGTCGAGCAGCATCTCGGCGAGAACCGGGTCCGCACGGTGGCGATGAAGCCGACCGACGGCATGCAGCGCGGCATGGAGGCGATCGACACCGGCTCGCCGATTACGATGCCGGTCGGGGCGGCGACGCTCGGGCGGGTCATGAACGTGCTCGGCGAGCCGGTCGACTTTCCGGATCGCCCGGTCGAATCGGCCGAGCGCTGGTCGATTCACCGCAAGGCGCCGACGCTCGAGGAGCAGTCGACCGAGCTGCAGATGTTCGAGACCGGCATCAAGGTCATCGACCTGCTCGAACCGTACGTCCGCGGCGGCAAGATTGGCCTGTTCGGCGGCGCCGGGGTCGGCAAGACGGTCATCATCCAGGAGCTCATCCACAACGTCGCGATGAAGCACGGCGGCGTCTCGGTGTTCGCCGGCGTCGGCGAGCGGACCCGCGAGGGCAACGACCTCTGGCTGGAGTTCCAGGAGAGCGGCGTCATCAACAGCGAGGACCTCTCGAAGTCGCGCGCCGCGCTGGTCTACGGCCAGATGACCGAGCCGCCCGGCGCCCGGCTGCGGGTCGCGCTCAGCGGGCTGACCGTCGCGGAGTACTTCCGCGACGCCGAGAACAAGGACGTCCTGCTCTTCATCGACAACATCTTCCGCTTCACGCAGGCCGGCTCCGAAGTGTCGGCGCTGCTCGGCCGGATGCCGTCCGCGGTCGGCTACCAGCCGACGCTGCTGACCGAGATGGGCGAGCTCCAGGAGCGGATCACCTCGACGAAGAAAGGCTCGATCACGTCGGTCCAGGCGATCTACGTCCCGGCCGACGACTACACCGACCCGGCGCCGGCGACGACCTTCGCGCATCTCGACGCCACCACCAACCTGTCGCGCGCCATCGTCGAGCTCGGCATCTACCCGGCGGTCGACCCGCTGGCGTCGACGTCGCGGATCCTCGACGCGCGGATCATCGGCGACGAGCACTACAACGTGGCGCGCCAGGTGAAGCAGATCCTGCAGCGCTACAAGGACCTCCAGGACATCATCGCCATCCTCGGCATCGACGAGCTCTCCGAAGAGGACAAGCTGACGGTCGGCCGGGCGCGCCGCATCCAGCGCTTCATGTCGCAGCCGTTCTTCGTCGGCGAGCAGTTCACGGGCCTGCCGGGCAAGTACGTGCCGGTCGCCGACACGGTCCGCAGTTTCAAGGAAATCGTCGCCGGAAAGTGGGATCATCTGCCTGAGCAGGCCTTCTACATGGTCGGGACGATTGAAGAGGCGGTCGAGAAGGCCGAGAAGATGAAAGGCGCGTAGCCCGCGATGGCCCTGCCGACGCACATCGACCTGCAGATCGTCACGCCGGAACGGCGCATTGTCCAGGACCAGGTGGACGAAGTGGAGATTCCCGGATCCGAGGGCTATTTCGGCGTCCTCCCGGGCCACACGCCGCTGCTCGCGGCGCTGGCGGTGGGCGAGCTGTGGTATCGCAAGGGCCAGGAGAAGTTCTACCTCTCGATCGCCTTCGGCTTCGCCGAAGTGCTGCCGGACCGGGTGACGATCCTGGCGCGGATTGCCGAACGCGCGGAAGAGATCAGCGTCGAGCGCGCCGAAGCGGCGCGCAAGCGGGCCGAGGAGCGGCTGGCGAAGGCGGTCTCGGACTTCGACTACGAGCGCGCCCGGCTGGCGCTGATGAAGTCGATCGCCAGGCTCGATGTCTCGGCGCGCATCCCCGGCAGCGGCAGACGGCTGCGCGATGCCGTGAAGGGCTAGGCAAACCGATGACCCCGGCGCACTCGCTCTCGTGGGCGGTCAGCACGGACCCGGGTCTCAGGCGGACGAGCAACGAGGACAGCTTCGCGACGCGCGCCGACGTCGGCCTGTTCGTGGTCGCCGACGGCATGGGCGGGCACGTCGCCGGCGAGGTCGCGTCGCGGGTCGCGGTCGAGGCGATCGAGGCCTTCATCCAGGAGACCGCCGTCGTCGACAAGAACCGCACCTGGCCGTTTCCGTTCGATCCCGCGCTCAGCCTCGAAGCCAACCGGCTGAAGGCCGCCTTCCGCCTCGCCAACCGCCGCATCGCCTCGGCGATCGCCGACTCCCAGGACCTGCGCGGCATGGCGACGACCGCCTCCGCCGTGCTGATCGGCAAGGCGTCGGCGAGCGTCGGCCATGTCGGCGACAGCCGGGTCTACGTCCTCAGGGACGGCGCGCTCTCGCAGATCACCCACGATCATTCCTGGGTCGAGGAGCAGGTCCGCGCCGGGACGCTGACGCCGAGCGCGGCGCGCCAGCACCCGTGGCGCAACGTCGTGACGCGGGCGCTGTCCGGGGGAGAAGACCCCGAGGTCGATGTCGTCGAAGTGGCGCCGGCGCCGGGCGAGCGCTACCTGCTCTGCTCCGACGGCCTGTTCGGCGTCGTCGCCGACGACCGGATCGCCGCCATCCTCGGCCAGACCGGCGTGCCGCTCGAGGCGATCTGCAAGCACCTCGTCGAGGCCGCCAACGACGCCGGCGGGCCGGACAACATCACCGCGCTCGTGCTCGCCATCGATGCTCCATAACCTCGCCCGGCTGTTCCGCTACCGCGGGCTGATCCAGAGCCTGGTGGCGCGCGAGCTCAAGGCACGCTATCGCGGATCGGTGCTGGGCTTCTTCTGGTCGTTCATCAACCCGCTGCTGCTGCTGACGATCTATACGCTGGTGTTCAAGTACGTGATGCCCGGCACCCACACCGGCGTCGAGCCCTACGCGGTCTTCATGTTCTGCGGCATCCTCCCCTGGACGTGGTTCTCGTCGTCGCTGGCCGAGTCCTCGAACGTCCTGATCTCCGGCGGCAACCTGATCAAGAAGGTGCTGTTCCCGGCCGAGATCCTGCCGCTCGTCACCGTGCTCGCGAACATGATCCACTTCTTCCTCGGACTGACGATCCTGGCGGCGTTCCTCGCCTGGTACCGCCTGCCGCCGAGCATCACCGTGCTGTGGCTGCCGGTGGTGGTGCTGGTGCAACTCGTCCTGACGGCGGCGTTCGCGCTGATTCTCTCGGCCCTGACGGTGCACTTTCGCGACATCCGCGACATCCTGTCGAACCTGCTGACGTTCTGGTTCTTCGCCACGCCAATCATCTACCCGTGGTTCCAGGCGCCGCCGCTGGCCAAGCAGTTCCTCAACCTCAACCCGTTCACCCACCTCGCTGTCTCGTACCAGGAGATCCTGTTCTTCCGCGGCGAGTTCGGCCACCTCCGCTGGCTGCTCCTCCTCGGCGCCATCTCCGCCGCCTTCTTCCTGTTCGGCTATTTCATCTTCGACCGGCTGCGCGACACGTTCGCGGAGGAAGTGTGAGGCAGCGCTTCCCGCTTCCCGCTTCCCGCTTCCCGCTCGGGATTGCGCACGTCTCGGCACTTCGCGTGCACGTCAATGGGTGCGAGTTGCCTGCTGTTGGCTGGTTCCTCTTCAGCCGGAAGCTGAAAGCTGGCAGCTGGAAGCTGCTATGAACGCCATCACCGTCACGCACGCCTCGAAGGTCTACCGGCGCTACAGCCGGCGGCGGCAGTTCTCGACGCTGAAGAGCGCGCTGCTGTCGCGCAGCCTGATCGGCAACCTCAAGCCCGACGAGACCTTTGCCGCGGTCCGCGACGTCACGTTCAACGTCCGCCGCGGCCGGACGCTCGGCGTCATCGGCCGCAACGGCTCGGGCAAGAGCACCCTGCTCAAGCTGGTCGCCGGCATCACCAAGCCGTCGTCCGGGACGGTCAGCGTCGAGGGGCGCATCTCGGCGCTGATCGAGCTCGGCGCCGGGTTTCATCCGGAGATCTCGGGCCGTGAGAACGTCTTCATCAACGGCATCATGCTCGGCCTCTCGAAGCGCGAAATCACCCGGCGCTTCGACGAGATCGTCGAGTTCGCCGAGATGCAGGACTTCATCGACGCGCCGGTCAAGACCTACTCGTCCGGCATGTACATGCGGCTCGGCTTCGCGGTCGCGATCCACGTCGACCCCGATGTCCTGCTCGTCGACGAGGTCCTGGCCGTCGGCGACGAAGGCTTCACCCACAAGTGCCTCGACAAGTTCGCCGAGTTCAAGCGCCGCGGCAAGACCATCCTGCTGGTGACGCACTCGCTCGGCCTGGTCGAACGGTTCTGCGACGATGCGCTGTGGATGGACGGCGGGGAACTGAAGGGCATGGGCGATCCGAAGCGGATCGTCGGCGCCTACATCACCGACGTCGAAGTCAGCGAAGAGCACCAGCTCGCCGCCAGCGACCAGCGGGCCCAGGACTCCGCCGCGGTCGTCTCCCCCGATGAACCGGCCAGCGCGGTGCTGCCGGACCATCCGATCGAGACGGCCGACGCGCCGGCCGACATGTTCCGCGCCACCGAGGGCCGCTGGGGGTCGCGCGAGGTTGAGATTACCGGCGTCGAGCTGCACGGGCCGGACGGGGCGGCCGGCCACGTCTTCCACTCCGGCGACCCGCTGGCGATTCACATCGCGCTCCGGGCCCCGCTCGTGATTGACGATTTCGTGATCGGGATCGGGCTCTTCAACGCCGAAGGGGTGTGCTGCTACGGCACGAACACCAGCCTCGAAGAGCTCAAAGGGGTCCGCATTCAGGGCGACGCCGAGGCGCGCTTCACGATCGACAGCCTCGACCTGGTCGAAGGCACCTACAAGCTCGACGTCGCCATCCACAAGGTCGACGGCTATCCGTACGATTATCACCGCCTGCTCTACACCTTCCGCGTCAAGTCGCGGACCAAGGACGTCGGCATCTACCGTCCGAAGCACTCCTGGCGGTTCTCCGACAGCCTCACCTTCGAGCGGACCGGCGAATGACCCTCGACCGGGCGGCCGGCGGGCTGCTGACCGACGCCGGGATCGAGGCCTTCGTCCGCGGCCACCGCGCCGCCGGCCGGACGGTGGTCTTCACCAACGGCGTCTTCGATCTGCTCCACCCGGGCCACGTCCGCTACCTCCAGGAAGCGCGGCGGCTGGGCGATGCGCTGATCGTCGGCCTCAACGCCGACGCCTCCGTCCGCCGCAACAAGGGACCGGCGCGCCCGATCAACCCGGAGACCGAGCGCGCCGAAGTGCTGCTCGCGCTGGCCTGCGTCGACGCCGTCGTGATCTTCGACGAGGAGACGCCCAATCGCATCATCGGCGTCGTCCAGCCGGACGTGCTGGTCAAGGGGGCCGACTGGGCCGCCGATGCCATCGTCGGCCGCGACATCGTCGAGGCCCGCGGCGGCCGGGTGGTGCGCGTACCTGTCGAGGAAGGGTATTCGACGACGGCGCTCGTCGAGAAGGTCAGGACTGCCGGCAGATAAGATCAGCTTCCAGCTTCCAGCTTCCAGCTCCCGGCTCCCGGCTTCCAGCTCCCGGCTTCCAGCTCCCGGCTTCCAGCTCCCAGCTCCCGGCTTCCAGCTCAGTCGAAATGCCGATCAGGAGTAGTCGAACGACCCGAAGGCGGCGTACTGCCCTGAATGGTCGTACTCCACCCCTCCCCTGACCCGAAAGACTTTCGAGGCCGCCATGGCGCCGCGCTTCACGACGAGCCCCTCGGGCAGCAGCACCTCGGGATGAACGGCAGCCTGGGTGACAGGGTTGCGGATCTCCTCCAGCTCGAGCTCGACCAGATCCCCGATCGTCGCGCGCGACTCGTGTGCGGCGACCTTGACGTCGAAGTGCGCGGCATCCGGTCCCGCCAGATCGTACGTCTTCGCAAAGAGGCCCCAGGGGCCGCCGACTTCCCCGCGCAGCACGCGGGTCAGGGCGGACCGCTGCCGCTCATCCGCGCGATCGTCCAGATAACAGGCGGCGCGGCCGCCGCCCTCGTGAATCGCCCCCGGCCAGTCGGCGAACAGGGCGACGTTGAGGCCGTCGAGCCGGACATCATCCAGGTGCCCATCGCGAACGGCCCAGATCCAGCCCCCCTCGCAGTGCCCACGGCTTGGCCGCGCATTGAAGTTGCACGGGCAGCCGAAGTCGCAGTTGCACGCGATGAGAACGCTCCCGTTCAGCCGCCAGCCCGCCATCGCGCACCTCCATTCCGTGACCTCCCGAATATTGTGACGGCCCGACAGCTGAGTCAAGCGATCTACAATCCCCGCGACGGCCATGCACCCTCCGCCCCCTGCCGGCAGCCCTCGCTTCGCATCGTCCGGACCATCGGTCTCCGCGGCCGGTGCAACCTGGATTGTGCTGCTGATTCTGCTGCCGCTCGTCTGCTGGATCTGGCTCGTGGCCGCGGCCCGCGACATGTACGGGCCGATGACCGGCGCCAGCGCCTGGATGATGACGCCGCGGTGGGATGCGCAACACCTGGTGTTGCTGTGGGCGATGTGGGCCGTGATGATGACCGGCATGATGCTGCCGTCGGCCTACGCGATGATCGCCCTCGCCGGTCAGGCCGCCGGACGTGGCGTCGGCAGGGGCGTGTACTCCCGCGCTGCTCCCCTTGCGTTGGGCTATCTCATCATCTGGGGGCTGTTCAGTCTCGGCGCCACCCTCCTCCAGCGCCTGCTCGCAGGGTGGCTCTTCCTCACCCCGATGATGGAGGCTTCGAGCCGGATGGTGGGGGCGGCATTCCTGTGTGTCGCGGGGGTCTACCAGTGGACCGCCTGGAAGCGCGCCTGCCTGCGGCACTGCCAGTCGCCGCTCGCGTTCCTGATGCGGCGATCGCGCAGCGGACCGTGGGGGAGCATCCGAATGGGCATGGAGCACGGCGCCTATTGCGTCGGCTGCTGCTGGGCCCTGATGCTGCTGCTCTTTGCCGGCGGGGTCATGAACCTGACCGTCATCGCGGCGCTCACGCTGTTCGTGGCGTTCGAGAAGCTCGCGCCGATCGGTGTGCAGAGCACGGGCGTCAGCGGAGCACTGCTCGTCGCCACCGCTGTCTGGATGGCCGTCGCCGGCTAGCGCCGCGCGCTCGCAGCTACCAGCTGTCAGAGCTCTCGGCGATCAGCCCTCAGCTCTGCGCTCGGTGACATCGATTTCGATGCCGCCGACCGTGCCGGCGAGGACGTTGTACAGCCAGGCGCCGAGCAGCGTCACCAGGAATCCCATCCCGCCGTAGAGCAGCGGCAAGACGACGATGGCGCCCGCGCCCATGAGAACACCGATGCCGGCGCCGAAGCCGGTGCTTTCCGATGTCTGCGACACCAGCCCGCCGATCATCGCGGCAATCGAGAAGAAGATGCCGAGCACCAACCCGATCGCAGCGTAAAGCGTACCCGCGATCTTGGCGCACGACAGTGGGCCGACGCGTGTGATTACCATCGAGTCTCTCCTCTGTTGTATCCGGTCACTCGCAGGGCGGCTTCTGCCACGCAATCTTCAGCGCAGCCATCTCCCCGCGGCCGCCCGGCGCGCCAGGATTACCAGCGCAATCGCGACGATCAGCACGAGGCTCTGGAGCAGCGCGGCCACGGCGCCCGCGGCTCCGGCGGCGCCGCTCAGGGCGAACAGCCACAGGTCCTGCCCGATGACCCCGGCGAGTGAGGCGATGAGCAGCGGCTGGGCCCAGCGCCGGCGCAGGATCAGCCCCAGCGAGCCGGCTGCGCCAAACCAGACCGCAATCGCCGTGGCGGCGACCGACCATGCCGGGCGGGCATGATAGAGCGCCTGCTGCGCGGCGGGCATGTTCGCGACGTCGGCGGCGGTCAGCCTGACGTCGGCGAGGTAGGCCGCGCAACCCAGGAGGTTCCAGAGCAGCGCCGCCACCGATACCGGCACGAACCACTTCGGAGGTCGTTCCACAGGCCGTTCCTCCCTGAATATCAGGAGACCGGGGCCGGGTTGCACCGCACCGGCAGCGGGCGGCCGGTTGCCGGCTCGCTCCCGGTCACAAATTACATGGACGGCGCAGTGTATCGCCGCGCCTGCCGGGGCGTCCACAACAACGGTCCGGCTCCGGGCGTGTCACTCCCGGCCGCGGCTGAGCCACGGGCCGACCGAATCCGGTAAAATAGCAGGTTGCACGCCGCGCCGATGTCCTCATATACCTCCAGCTCGCTCACCCTTCGTTCGCTGCTCAAGACGGCGGCCAGCCGCCTCCGGCTCGGGCTGCCGGCCGGCAAGGTCTCCGGCCTGACCGCTCCCGCGAAGGCGTTCTTCGCCGCGGTGGCGGCAGAACGCGGCCTGACGCTGCTCGTCGTCCCGACCGACGCCGACGTCGAGACGATGACCGCCGACGCGCGGTTCTTCTTCGCGGCGCTCGAAGGCGTCTCCGACGCCGAGATCGAGCGCAGCGTGCTGCCCTTCCCGTCCCACGAGGTCGACCCGTACCGCGGCCTGGCGCCGCACTTCGACATTGCCTCGGCGCGCGCCCGCGTGCTCCACGGCCTCACCCAGGCCCGCTGCCGTCTCGTGGTCGCCTCCGCCGCGGCGCTGCTGCCGCGGCTCAGTGCCCCGGAATCGCTCGCCGCCAGCGCCATCTCGTTGACGCCGGGGCAGGAGATCTCCCCGACGGATCTGGGCGACCTGCTCACCGGCGCCGGCTACTCGCGCCAGGATCCCGTCGACGAGCCCGGCGAGTTCTGCGTCCGCGGCGGCGTCGTCGACTTCTATCCGGCGGGCGCGCGCGAGCCGATTCGGCTCGAGTTCGTCGGCGACACGATCGAGTCGATTCGCGGCTACGATCCGGCGACCCAGCGATCGACCTCCGGCCTCGGCCAGGCGGCCGTCGCCCCTCTTCAGGAGCTCGTCGGATTCCGACGGGGCACCGTCGCGGGCGGCGACGGTGTTCGACTATCTGTGGTCCGGTGGCCGGCCGCACGTGATCGTCTCCGAGCCCGAGGACGTTGCGGCGCACGGCGACAAGCTGACGCAGCAGATCATCGCCAGCCATGCCGAGGCGGTCGCGAAAGGCAACCGGGTCGACCCGCCCGAGTCCCTCATGCTGTCCTGGCAGGAGGCGGGGTCGTGGCTCGACGGCGCCACCGCGCTCGAAACGCTCTCGCTCGACGAAGCGGCGCACATCGGCTGCCAGCCGGCGCTGCAGTTCTCCGGGCGCGTCGGCGACTGGGCCGCCGAGGTCAAGTCCGGCCGCCAGGGCGGCGACACGATTGTCTTCGTCGCCAACTCTCCGGGCCTCGCCGAGCGGACCATCGAGCTGCTCGCCGATTACCAGATCTTCGCGGCGCCGATCGAACAGGCGGAAGACGTGCGGACCGCCTCGGTCCTGGTCGGCACCGGCCATCTCTCCCGCGGCTTCCGCCTGCCGGAGGCCGGCCTCCAGCTCTGGGCCGAGACCGACGTCTTCGAGGAAGAGCGCAAGACGCACGAGCGCCGGCGCTCGGCGGCGCGGACGTTCCTGTCGGACTTCCGCGACCTCAAGGTCGGCGACCTGGTCGTCCACGTCGATCACGGCATCGGCGTCTTCGTCGGCCTCAAGCGCATCGACGTCGGCACGACGCCGCAGGAGTTCATGGAGCTCCGCTACTTCGGCGAGGACAAGCTGTTCGTCCCGGTCGAGCGGCTCGATCTCGTCCAGCGCTACACCGGCGCCAGCCGGCCGGCCCTCGACAAGCTTGGCGGCACGACCTGGGAAAAGGCCAAAACGCGCGTCAAGAAAGCGATGCGCGACATGGCCGAAGAGCTCCTCAAGCTCTACGCCGCGCGCAAGGCGGTCGCCGGCCACGCCTTCAGCCCGGACTCGCACTGGCAGCAGGAGTTCGAGGACGCCTTCGAGTGGGACCTGACCGTCGATCAGAAGACCGCCATCGCCGACATCAAGGGGGACATGGAGTCGCCGACGACGATGGATCGGCTGCTCTGCGGCGACGTCGGCTACGGCAAGACCGAAGTGGCGATGCGTGCCGCCTTCAAGGCGGTGATGGACGGCAAGCAGGTCGCCTTCCTCGCCCCGACGACGGTGCTCGCCTTCCAGCATCTCAAGACGCTGAAGGACCGCTTTGCCGCCTTCCCGGTCCGCGTCGACATGGTCAGCCGCTTCAGGACCAAGGCCGAGCAGAAGGCGACGCTCGAGGATCTCAAGGCCGGCAAGGTCGAGATCATCGTCGGCACCCATCGCCTGCTCTCGAAGGACGTCGAGTTCCGGGACCTCGGCCTGCTGGTCGTCGACGAGGAGCAGCGCTTCGGCGTCGCCCACAAGGAGCGCATCAAGCAGATGCGCAAGCGCGTCGACGTCCTGACGATGAGCGCGACGCCGATTCCGCGGACCCTGAACATGTCGCTCGCCGGCATTCGCGACATGTCGATCATCGAGACGCCGCCGAAGGATCGCCTCTCGATCCAGACCAACGTCGTCAAGTTCGACCAGGCGGTGATCTCGGCCGCGATCCGCACCGAGATCGAGCGCGGCGGCCAGGTCTACTTCGTTCACAACTTCGTCGAGTCGATCTTCTCGATCGGCGAGCTGATTACCCGGCTCGTGCCCGAGGCCCGCGTCGTCGTCGGCCACGGGCAGATGGGCGAGGAGGAGCTCGAGAAGGCGATGGTCGACTTCGTCGCCCACAAGTACGACGTCCTGCTCGCCACCACGATCATCGAGAACGGCCTCGACATCTCGAACGCCAACACCATCATCATCAACCGCGCCGACCGCTATGGACTTTCCCAGCTCTATCAGCTGCGCGGCCGCGTCGGCCGGTCGGACCGGCGCGCCTACGCCTACCTGCTGATTCCGCCGGAGGACTCGCTGTCGGGGGTCGCGAAGAAGCGGCTGGCGGCGATTCGCGAGTTCAGCGATCTCGGCAGCGGCTTCCGCGTCGCCGCGCTCGACCTCGAGATCCGGGGCGCCGGCAACCTGCTCGGCGGCGAACAGAGCGGCCACATCGAGGCCGTCGGCTTCGACATGTACATGAAGCTGCTCGAGCAGACGATCAAGGAGCTCAAGGGGGAGGAGCTCGAAGACGAGCTGCGCGCCAACGTCAACCTGCGGGTGGATCTGCGGATAGACGACGACTACATTCCGGACATGAACCAGCGCCTGACCGTCTACCGGCGGATGGCGGCGGTGCGCTCGGACGACGAGCTCGAGCAGCTGGCCGCCGAGGTCCGCGACCGCTACGGTCCGCTGCCGGAATCGGTGCAGAATCTCGCCGACTACGCCGCGATCCGGCTGCTCTCGGACCGCATCGGGGTCGAGTCGCTCGACCGCGAAGGCTCGGTCGTCGTCTTAAAGTTCAGGCCGGAAGCCAGGCTCGATCCGGGGTGGCTGTTCCGTGTCGTGCAGCGGCGCGGCGATGTGACGCTCGTCCCCCCCGCCACGGTCAAGCTCGACCTGAAGAAGAGCATCGAGACGTCGGCACAGCCGCCAAGCGCTCCCACGGCGAAGCCGAAGCCCGCTATCCCGCCGCCGGGCAGGCGCAAGGGGGGGGATCCCGTGGCCGGGGGCTCGTGGTGGGCCGCCCGCGCCCAGGCCGGCGAGGTGACGTCCGGCTTCACGAAAGACGAGATCATGCGGCCGGCGACCGAAAACCCGCGAGCGGACGACGGCGTGTTCGCCCGGGTGTCGGGCCTGCTGCGCGAGTTGAGCGAAGGCCGTCAGATCAGGTAAAATACGCTGCTACAGTAACTTAGGGTGCATGTAATGAAGCTGAAGCTGATTGCCGGCGGACTTCTCGCGATCGTGATGGCCGTGCCGGCCCGCGCCCAGGTTCTCGAGCGGGTGCTCGTGAAGGTCAACGGCGACATCATCACGCAGACCGAGCTCGAGGAAAAACAGACCGCCGCGATCCGCCAACGGATCGGCGGCGGCGAGCTCAAGCCGGACATCGCCAACGACGCCGAGGCGCTGAAGAAGGCGATGGACGAGGTCACGCCGCAGATCCTGGTCGAGTCGATCGACGAGCTCCTGCTCCTTCAGATGGGCAAGGAAAAGGGTTATCACCTCAGCGACGATCAGTTCAAGAGCTGGATGGACAACCTGCGCAAGGAGCAGAACCTCCAGGACGAGCAGAAGTTCACCGCCGCGCTCAAGCAGGAAGGCATGACGGTCGAGGATCTCCGCCGCAACGTCGAGAAGCAGTTTCTCGTCGGCCAGGTGCAGCGCGACGAAGTGGGCTCCAAGCTGCAGATCACCGAAGAGGAGGCGCGCCAGTACTACCTGACCCACAAGGATCAGTTCGTCCAGCCCGCGACCGTGACGCTTCGCGAGATCCTGCTCGAGGTGCCGACGACGGCGAAGGGCGGGCAGGCGATCCTCAACGTCGGGAAGGAAGACGAGGTCGCGCGGCAGGCCGAGGCGGTGCGGGCCCGCGTCGCCGGCGGTGAGGACTTTGCCCGGGTCGCGGAGGAGGTTTCGGCCTCGTCGTCGAAGGCGAACGGCGGCCTGATCGGCCCGATCAACCTCGCCGAAGTCGCCCCCTCGCTCCAGCAGATGATCGCGAAGATGAAGGTCGGCGACGTCACCGAGCCGCTGCGCGTCCCGCGTGGCTTCCAGATCCTCCGCCTCGAGTCGCTGAAGCCGGCCGCGCCGCAGCCGTTCGACAGCGTGCGCGATCTGGTCGCGGACAAGGTGCACGACGCCCGGCAGCAGGTCGAAGTGCGCAAGTTCCTGAGCCGGGTGCGCGGACAGGCGATCATCGAGTGGAAGAACGACGAGCTCCGCAAGCTGTACGAGAAGCAGGTCGCGCAGGCGCCGGTGGCCGGCGCACCAGGCAACTGATCGGTCAAGACGCCGATGACCGAGCCTACCCGCGATCCCTGGTATGCGATCTGGACGCGGTCGCGACATGAGCAGGTCGTCCGCGAGCAGCTCCAGACCAAGGGCTACGAGACATTCCTGCCGACCATCACGCGGTGGAGCCGCTGGAAGGACCGCAAGAAGAAGGTCGACTGGCCGCTGTTCCCCGGCTATTGCTTCGCGCGCTTCGACAGCCGCGAGCGGCTCCCCATTCTCAAGTGCACCGGCGTCGTCAGCATCGTCTCGTTCGACAACGAGGTGGTGGCGATCCCCGATTTCGAGATCGACGCGGTGCGGCGCGTCATCGAGAGCGAGCTGCAGTTCGATCCCTGCCCGCTGATCCGCGAGGGGGCAATGGTCGAGGTGGTGCACGGGCCCTTGAAGGGAGTCATCGGCCGGCTGGTCCGCAAGGGGGCCCATGCTCGGCTGGTGCTGGCGGTGGATCTCATCGGGCAGGCCGTGAGCGTCGAGGTCGACGCGGCGGATATCAAAGGTTATTGAGCGTGAAGATCGGCAAGATTGAACTGACGCCTCCCTATGCGCTCGCGCCGATGGCGGGGATGACCGATACCGCCTTCCGCCGGCTGGTCAAGCGGAAGGGGGGCTGCGGACTGGTCGTGACCGAGATGGTCAGTTCCGAGGGGCTCGTCCGCGGCATCGATCGGACGCTCGAGTACGCGGAGTACACCGAGGAAGAGCGGCCGGTTTCGATCCAGATCTTCGGCGGCGACCCGGCGAAGATGGCGGCGGCGGCGCAGATCGTCGAAGGCATGGGCGCCGACATCGTCGACGTCAACATGGGCTGTCCGGTGCACAAGATCGCGAAGCACAGCGCCGGGTGCAGCCTGATGCGCGAGCCGGCCCATGCCGCCGAGGTCGTCCGGGCGATGACGCGGGCGGTGAAGATCCCGGTCACGGTGAAGATGCGTGCCGGATGGGACGAGTCGGCGATCAACGCGCCGGAGCTGGCGCGGCGGCTCGAAGAGGCCGGGGCGTCGGCGGTGGCGGTGCACGGACGCACCGCGGCGCAATCGTACTCAGGCGCCTCTGACTGGAACCTGATCGGCCGCGTCGCCGAAGGGATTTCGATTCCGGTGTTCGGCAGCGGCGACTGCACGGAGCCCGGCCACGTCGTCGAGCGGATGCGCGACGCCAGCGTCGGCGGGGTGCTGGTCGGACGCGGCGCCCTGCGCAATCCGTGGATCTTCCAGCAGGCCGCCGACCTCGCGGCCGGCCGGCCGGCGCGTCCGGTCCTGGCCGCGGAGCGCGGGCGTTTCCTCCTCGACTACATCGACATGCTGATGCAGGAGCGGCTGTGGGAGGCGGAAGGGTTCCGTCACGTCGCCCCCGGACAGCCCGCCGCTCCCGACCCGACCGGCCCGGCACGCGGCCACGACCGCTGGGTGATCAACAAGCTGCGCGCCCTCAACTCGTGGTACACCAAGGGCCTCGACAACGGCTCGCACCTGCGGGTCGCGATCAACGCCGCCGAGTCGATTCCACACCTGCGCGCGATCGTCGAGGACTTCTTTCTGGCGCCGGCGGTCCCGGCGGATCAGCCGGCGAGCCCGGCCGCGTCCGCGGCCTCCGCCATCGCGTAATCGTAGGCGAGCGATCGCGAGGCCGACGCGGTGAAGTGGCGGCCCAGCGACTCGTGCGACGGATGCGCGAGATACGCCGTCAGCCCGGCCAGGTCGTCGAACTCGATGATCGCCGCGAACTCGTAGTCGTCCCGCATCATCTGTTCGTACCCCGGCAGGCCGTGCGTGACGCGCCGGCCGACGCGGAAGCCCCGGATCGATGGAATGCCGGACGCCGCCGCGACCAGCGCGTTCAGCAGGCCGCGCCGGTCTTCAGCGGTCAGTTCCGGACGCGGGCTGAAGAGAATGACGTGGGCGATCACCGCCCCTTTCCTCCCCCGCCGCCACCGGGCTTGCGCCCTCCCTGCGGCGGGCGCGGCTTGAATCGTCCTGCCCCGCCCGGCGGCCGCCCGGCGCCGGGTCGTCCGTCGCCGCGCCCCGGTGGACGATCCTTGGACCAGGGACGCGCGGCCGGCGGTCGATCCTTCGACCAGGGGC
Organism: uncultured Acidobacteriota bacterium; assembly: GCA_963750475.1. Taxonomy (GTDB): domain Bacteria; phylum Acidobacteriota; class Vicinamibacteria; order Vicinamibacterales; family 2-12-FULL-66-21; genus JALZOC01. The sequence goes on along the minus strand of CAVVQQ010000002.1, from coordinate 457,734 downwards.
GTGCCGACGATGGCCGCTCTTCCGAACCCGAGCGAGGGGGGCGGCCCTGAGGGCGGTCACCGGACGAGGAGTTTTCAGGCCGGCCACCAGGCGCGGGGGCCCCAGGCGGCCGGACCCATGGCTTACGCGCGCCTCCCGCGGGAGGCCGGTTCGAGCTCCCACCAGGGGAGCCGGTCCACGGCTTCCGCTCCCCTCCGGGCGGGCGCTTCCATTCCGTCCGTGGCGTGCCCTCTCGCGGCGAACCACCGTCGCGCTTCCAGGGGGGCTTCGCGCCGCGCTGATCGTCTCGCTTCCAGGGGGGCTTGGTCCCGCGCTGATCGTCTCGCTGCCAGGGGGCTTGCCGCCTTCTGCGTCGCGCGGACGCGGCGACGAGGGGCCGCGGGATTCGTCACGCTTCCAGGGGGGCTTGGTCCCGCGCTGGTCGTCTCGCCGCCAGGCGGGCTTGCCGGCGCCTTCTGCGTCGCGCGGACGCGGCGACGAGGGGCCGCGGGATTCGTCACGCTTCCAGGGGGGCCTGGTCCCGCGCTGGTCGTCTCGCTGCCAGGCGGGCTTGCCGGCGCCTTCTGCGTCGCGCGGACGCGGCGACGAGGGGCCGCGGGATTCGTCACGCTTCCAGGGAGGCTTGGTCCCGCGCTGGTCGTCTCGCTTCCAGGGGGGCTTGCCGCCGCCTTCTCCGTCGCGCGGACGCGGCGACGAGGGGCCGCGACTCGTCGCGCTTCCAGGGGGGCCTGGTCCCGCGCTGGTCGTCTCGCCGCCAGGGGGGCTTGCCGACGCCGGCTCCGTCGCGAGGACGCGGCGGCCTCGCGTCTCCCTCCGGACGCGGCGGGGCGTCCGACGCAGGTGGTGCAGTGTCGGGCGGGCGGTCGTCACGCGGCGCTGCCGGCCGGTCGCGATACAGATTCTCCGCGAAGCGCCGCCGCTTCTCGTCGCGCGGGATCTTGAACCGGTCGCGCGGGTCCTTGTGCTCCCCCCCGGTCTCCATTCCCGTCCGCGCCGCTCGCCCGCCGGCGGCCGCCGGTCGCCGAGTGGCGGGCGCCGCGCCGCCGCGTCGCCGCGCTCGGCCTCCTGCGATTCCCAGAGACGTCCGCGCGCGAACCACTTCATCACCGCGTCGGGATGACGCGCCTGCAGCTGGCGCAGCGTCGGCAGCAGCTCCTCCTGCTCGGCGGCGCGAAACGCGGTCGGCTTGTCGTCGACGATGATCGTCCAGTAATTGTGCCGGGGAGGCATATGGACGATTATGGCAGCTTTATCGCGGTCGCCGTCGGCTCGAGGCGTTTCAGCTTCTCGATGAGCGTCGTCCGCTTCAGGTTGAGCAGCTTCGCCGCCTGGCGCTTGTTGCCCTGCGTCCGTTCGAGCGACCGCCGGATCAGCGAGAGCTCGATGCCCTCGATGTAGCGCTCGAAATCGAGGCCTTCGTCCGGAAACCACACCGCTGATGAATCGACCGGCGCGGCCTGCGTCTGGATTTCCGGCGGCAGGTCCTGCACGTCCAGATGCGACCGCCCGTGGTTGAAGGCGAGCGCGCGTTCGACGATGTTTTCGAGCTGGCGGACGTTGCCGGGCCACTGGTAGGCCATCAAACGCCGGAGCGCGTCCTGTGAGACGGTCACGTTGCTGCGGCCGGAGTCGGCAGCCAGCTTCTGGAGGAAATGCTGGACCAGCAGCGGCACGTCCTCGCGGCGCTCGCGCAGGGCGGGCAGCTGTACGGGGATGACGTTCAGCCGGTAGAACAGATCCTCGCGGAACGTCCCCTCGGCGACCATCCGCGACAGATCCGAATGCGTCGCGGCGATGATCCGGACGTCGATCCTGACGGTATGCGAGTCGCCGACCCGCTCGAATTCGCGCTCCTGCAGGACGCGCAGCATCTTGGCCTGCAGCGCCGGGCTCATCGTCCCGACTTCGTCGAGAAACAGCGTGCCCTTGTGCGCCTGTTCGAGCTTGCCCTGCCGCGTCGCCACCGCGCCGGTGAAGGCGCCGCGGACGTGCCCGAACAGCTCTGCCTCGAGCAGCGTCTCGGGAATGGCGCTGCAGTTGATGGCGACGAAGCGGTTGGCGCGCCGCGGGCTGCTGTGGTGCAGGGCGCGGGCGGCGAGCTCCTTGCCGGTGCCCGTCTCGCCGGTGATCAGCACGGTGCTCGTCGTCGCCGCCACCGTCTGCAGCAGCTGGAAGAGGTTGCGCATCGGCGCGCTCTGCCCGACCAGCCCGTCGATGCGATAGCGCTCTTCGAGCTGCGAGCGCAGGTAGGCGTTCTCGGATTTCAGCCGCCGCTGCTCGAGGGCCGAGTGGAGGACGTGCAGCAGCGCATCGAACTGAAACGGCTTGGTGATGAAGTCGGCCGCCCCCTGCTTGATCGCCTCGACCGCGTCCTTGACGGTGCCGTAGCCGGTGATGACGATGGGAATGATTTCGGGATAGCGCTCGAGGGCGGCGTCGACCACCTGCCGCCCGTCGATGCCGGGGAGGCGCAGGTCGGTGATGAGGATGTCGAAGGCGAACTCGGCGAGGCGCTGGAGGGCCGCTTCGCCGCTGCCGACCTGCTCGACGATGAAGCCGTGATCGGCCAGGCGCTCGGCAATCGCCTCACGCAGCGCAGCCTCGTCGTCCACGATCAGAAGATGCTTGGGGTCGTCCGCCATGCTGCAGGTGGTCGGTATTTTGACACCCCCGACCGCGGCGGTCAATGAATGCGCGCGGCGGCCGGAAGATGAGCGGTGCGAGTGTGCGGTTGCAGTCTACAGCGGCGCCGGCGCCCGTCCGATAACATGCTCGAACTTCGAAAACGGTAACCCGTTCCGGTCCGGAGCCCCGGGCCTGGCGATGAGAGCGATGATCAACGATCGCAAGACGATTTCGATCATGAAGGCGTGCGAGATGGTCGGAGTCAGCCGCCGCACGATCTACAACTGGATTGCCGGCGGCAAGGTCGAGTACGTGCGTACGGCCGGCGGATCCGTTCGCATCTTCGTCGACACGCTGTGGCGGGATCCGGGGCGCGCAGGGGAGCTCACCGGCAAAGAAGCGTCATGAGCCTCGCCTCCGATGCCCACAACGTGAGGACGCGCGTGAACGAACCGCCGGATCTTGGCCTGCTGTTTCACCGGCTCAACAACCAGCTCGGGATTATCCTCGCCAACGCCGAGCTGCTCGAAGCCAAGGCGGCTGACGAGATGACACGGGCGCGCGCCGCCCAGGTGATATCGAGCGTCCTCGACGCGATGGCGACCGCACGGGAAGTCAGGCTGCAGTCGAAGAGCCGGCCGTAGCGACAAAAATTTGACCAGTCGGTTATTTTCTGTCAAGAACTTGACATCGCATTCGGCACGCGGCGGCGCGGTCCTGCGCACGCCTTCACACCTCTTCACGAACTAACTCATTTATTTCCTGCTACTTACCAAAGCTGGTCTGCCCGTTTTCGTTTTCGCTTTTGTTTCGTTTGGATGTTGGTACCTCCGTTGCGGTTGGGGTAGCCGCTGCCATTGTGGCGGCTCAACTTCACCCGGAGGAACCGAGACATGCCGCGTCAGCCCCTCGCCGACCACCATCAGGACCGCATCGCTGCCGGGCTCCCGTTCGTCGAGTCGCTGGCGCGCCGGGTGGCGGCGTCGATGCCGCACTCGATCGAGCTCGGGGACCTGGTCCAGGACGGCATGATTGGTCTCATCGACGCCGCCTGCCGGTTCGACGAGGCCCGCGGCATCAAGTTCGAGACCTTTGCTGAGCGGCGCGTCCGCGGCGCGATGATCGACGCGCTGCGCCGCGACGCCTGGCCCCGCGGCGTCCGCCGCCAGCGGCGCGAGCTCGAAGCCGCGCGCGAAGCGCTGCGGCGCGAACTGGGGGCCGAGCCCTCGCTCGCGGATCTGGCCGCCCGCGTCGGCTCGGACGAGGCGCGCCTCGGCCGCACCATCGTCCGCATCCACACCATCGAATCGACGTCGCCGCTCTCGGCGGGGGAGCACGTCGACAACGCGTCGCTGCCCGCCGTCCTCGTCCCGTGCGAGCCGCCGTCACCCGACAAAGCCTACGAGCAGCAGGAGGTGCGCGACCGCATGCGCGCCGCCATCGCTTCGCTGCCGCCGCGCGAGCGGCGGGTCATCGCGCTCTATTACTACGCCGAAGCGACGATGAAGGAGATCGGGGCGGAAATCGGCGTCAATGAATCGAGGGTGTCGCAGCTGCACGCGCGCGCGGTGCAGCGGCTGAAGAAGGCGCTCGGCGCCGAGTGCTTCGCCGAGACGCCGATGAGCCCGGCGATCCTGTCGTTCCAGGCGACGATCCGGCGCCGCCGGATGGCCAAGGCCGACCTGCCGCAGGGACCGGGCGTGGTGCTGCAGTACCGCACCCCGGCCGACCCGGCGCCGGTCCGACGCCGCGTGCCCGGCGCCCGCCGGACCGTGCCCGCGGCAACCGTCGCCGCGGCCACCGTCGCCGCGGCCACCGCCGTCGCGGCGGCGCGCTGACCGCACCGGCACCGATCAGACGAGCATTTCGCGGGCGACGCGCAGCAGATCCTTGAGGCGGAACGGCTTGGCCAGCCACCGGCAGGCCGTCTCCTCGAGGAACCGCTCCGCCTCGGTCCCGGCGACGTCGCCGGTGACGAAGAGGACGCGGCCCGCCATGGCCGGGTCGATCGCCTCGAGCTGGCGATAGAAGGCGGTTCCGTCGAGCCGCGGCATCTTCAGGTCGCAGATGATCAGGTCGTAGGTGCGGGCGCGCAGCCGCTCGAGCGCCTCGAGCCCGTCGCCGGCCCGATCGACGAGGAAGCCCGCGTCCACGAGCGCCTCGGCGACGGCCGCGCCGAGCGCCGCTTCGTCCTCGACGACCAGCACCACTGCCCCGGCCCCGATGTCGTCCGAGAGCGAGGCCTGTTCCGGCGGCCTCGGCAGCGCCGGCTTGAGCGGCCCGACCCCGACCGGCAATTCGATATGGAAGGAGGCGCCGCGCCCGGGCTCCGACTTGAGCGCGATCCGGCCGCCGTGCTCCTGGACGATCGCATACGCCACCGTCAGGCCCAGACCGGTGCCCTTGCCGACCTCCTTGGTCGTGAAAAACGGATCGAAAATACGCGGCTGCACCTCGTCCGGCACTCCCGGCCCGTCGTCGCTCACCTCGAGGATGACGGCGTCGCGGTCGGCGTCGTGCCACGACCGCAGGATGAGCGTGCCGCGCCCGTTGGCGCCAATCATCGCCTGTTCCGCGTTGATGATCAGGTTGAGCAGCACCTGCTGCAGCTGGTGCGGGTCGGAGAAGACCTGCGGCAGCCCCGAGGCGAGCGCCTCGATCGTGTTGACGTTGCTGAGGCGCTGTTCGTAGGAGCGCAGCGCCAGGGTCTCGCGCACCACCTGGTTGAGATCGACCATCGCGCGCGTCGTGTGGCGCTTGCGCGCGAAGGTGAGCAGGTTGCGGACGATCTTGGCGGCGCGCTCCGACTCGCTGAGGATGGTTTCGAGTCCGCGCCGGGTCTGCTCGTCCACCGACCGCTGGGCGAGGCGCTCCGCCCAGGTCAGGATGGTCGCAAGCGGATTGTTCAGCTCGTGCGCGACACCGGAGATCGTCTGGCCGAGCGCGGCGAGCTTTTCGGCCTGCAGCAGCTGGTGATACAGATCGCGCGCCTGGTCCTCGAGGCGCTTGCGCTCGCTGACGTCCCGCATCAGCGCCTCGACGCGGACGCCGCCTCCCGACGGTTCGGCGTGGGCCGTCACTTCGACCCAGATCGGGGTGCGATCCGCCCGGCGCAGGCGGAGCAGGTAGTCGGTGATCGCGCCGTCGCGGCCGAGCCGCTCGAGAAAGCCGTCCCGCGCCTGCGGGTCGACGAAGCGATCCGGATCGAACGGCCGCACCTCGTCCTGCGGCGTCTCCGCCGCGTAGCCGAACATCAGCTTCAGGTAGGGGTTGGCCGACAGCGTGCGCGCCGTCTCGCTCGACAGGGTTCCGATATACACACCCTCGTGCACCGACTCGAACAGCCGGGCGAACGCTTCTGGCGGAGCCGCGGCGGCGGCGAGGGGAACGTCGGCCACTGCGCCGGATTATAGACGTCTTCCCGCTGCCGGTGCGCCCGGCGTGGACAGCGTGAGGCGTGGACCGGTAATCTGAGGCGATGTTTGCCCCCGAGCTGCTCTCGAACCGTGTGGCGATCGTGACCGGCGGCGGTACCGGCCTCGGGCTGGCGATTGCCGCCCGGCTCGGCGAGCTCGGCGCTCTCGTCGCGATCGGCAGCCGCAACGCCGCGCATCTCGAGCGCGGCACCGCCGAGCTGCGCCACGCCGGCCTCGACCCGCAGGCCATCCAGATCGATGTCCGCAAGCCCGAGCAGGTCGATGAAATGGTCACGCGCGTCGTCCGCCACTTCGGCCGGATCGACATCCTCGTCAACAATGCCGCCGGCAATTTCGTCTGTCCGGCCGAGGAGCTGTCGACCAACGGCTGGGACGCGGTGGTCGGGAGCGTGCTGAACGGCAGCTTCTACTGCGCGCGCGCGGTCGGGCGGCACATGATTGCGCGGGGCGGCGGCGGGGCGATCGTCTCGATCCTGGCCAACTACGTCTGGACCGGCAGCGCCGGGACCGTCCACTCGGCGGCCGCCAAGGCCGGCGTGATGTCGATGACGCAGACGCTCGCCGTGGAGTGGGCGCGCCACAACATCCGGGTCAACGCCGTCGCGCCAGGGCCAATCGAATCGGCGGGGGCGGCTCGGCAGCTGTGGAATTCTCCCGAGGCGGCCAAGCGCGTCACCGACGCGGTACCGCTCGGGCGGATGGGGCAGCCGCGCGAGGTCGCCGACGCCGTCGCCTACATGGTCTCGGAGCACGCCAGCTTCATCACCGGCGAGACGCTGACGATCGACGGCGGCGCCTGGATGGGACGGGGCCCCTTCGGGTTCCTCAAACGCTGATGACGGCTCCGCGCGCCACCCTCGAGCCGTTCCCGTCCGGCACACGGACGCGGCCGTGACCGAGCCCTCCCGCCGGCAGCGCCGGCTCGCCTACATCGCGTGGGTGATGGTGTGCCTGATCTGGGGGACGACCTACCTGGGCATCCGGATCAGTCTCGAGTCGATGCCGCCGGCGCTGATGGGCGGGCTTCGCTGGACGATCGCCGGCAGCCTGCTCTCCCTCTTCGTCGTGGCGCGCGGCCATCCGCTGCCGCCGGCGTCGCGCTGGCCGGGCATCGCGCTGCTCGGCTTCCTGCTGCTCGGCCTCGGCAACGGCGGCGTCGTACTGGCGGAGCAATGGGTGCCGAGCGGGCTGGCCGCCGTGCTGGTCGCCACCTCCCCCTTCTGGATGTCCGCGGTCGAAGCCTTCCTGCCCGACGGCGAGCGTCTGCGGCGCAACGTGGTCATCGGCCTGGTGGTCGGCTTCGCGGGAATTCTCGTGCTCGTCTGGCCGGACCTCCACCTCCGGACCGGCTCGAGCCGGAATTTCCTGATGGGAGTGATCGCGCTGCAGGTGGCGGCGCTCGGCTGGTCGCTCGGCTCGGCGTACTCGCGGCGGCATGGCCGCACCGACCACGTCCTCGGCACCACCGCGGCGCAGATGCTGGCCGGCGGCCTGATCATGATCACCGCCGGCACGATCGCCGGCGAATGGTCGCAGCTGTTCTTCACCACCCGGACGGCCGTGGCGCTCGCCTATCTCGCGACCGTCGGGGCGATCGGCGGCTTCGTCGCCTACACCTACGCGCTGCGCCACCTGCCGGTGTCGTTCGTCTCGCTCTACGCCTACATCAACCCGGTCATCGCCGTCACGCTGGGCGTCTTCTTCCTGGGCGAGCCGTTCAACCGCCGGATGGCGGCGGCCGCCGCCCTGGTCTTTGCCGGCGTCGCCATCGTCCGCACCCGGCCGCGCCCGGCGCCGATCTCGGAGCAGCCCAACCTCTCGGTCCAGTTCGCCGCGGTCGAGCCGCCGCCGGATCCGAAGCGCTGAGGTCAGGCTCCCGGCCGACCGGGCTGCGGCCGCGCCAAACCCTGCTACGATCCGCTGATGTCCCGCCTGCCGGCCATTCCGGATCTCGACGAGTCCAGCACCGGCTCGGCCTTCTATCTCTGCGCGCGGAAGGAAATGCGCACCGGCCGCGGCGGCGGCGCCTTCCTGTCGCTCATGCTGCAGGACGCCTCGGGCCGGATCGCGGCGAAGATCTTCGACGAGGTCGCGAAGCGGGGAGAGGAGTTCGACGAGGGGGAGTTCGTCAAGGTCCAGGCGCACGCGGAGCGTCATCGCGACCGGATCGAGCTCGTCATCGAGCGGATTCGCCGGGTCAACCCCGATCAGGATCGACGCGACGGCTTCAGCGAAGAAGCGTGCGTGCCGAGCGCGCCGCGGCCGGTCGACGAGATGTGGGCGGAGCTGCAGACGCGGGTGCGGGAGGCGGGCGACCCGTGGATTCGCGCCTTACTGTCGCAGGTGCTGGCCGCCCACGAAGCGCGGCTGAAGGTCTGGCCCGCGGCGCTGACCGTGCATCATGCCTATCGCGGCGGTCTGCTCGAGCACGTCCTGAAGCTGGCGGAGGTGGGATCGCTGCTGGCGGGTGCCTACGGCGCCGATGCCGACCTGCTCCTTGCCGGCGCCGTGCTGCACGACCTCGGCAAGGTGGAGGAGCTGAACTACGACGGCGCCGCCGCCTACTCGACGCGGGGGAACCTGATCGGTCACATCACGCTGGGCGTCATGCTGGTGCGCGATGCGGCCCGGCAGATCGACGGTTTCCCCGCCGATGTCCTGACCCGCATCGAGCACCTGATCGTGTCGCACCACGGCACGCGCGAGCACGGTTCGCCGGTCGAGCCGATGAGCGTCGAGGCGTTCCTCTTCTCGGCGATGGACGATCTCGACGCGACGCTCAACCAGATCCGTCGTCACATCGCGGACGACCGGAGCGGCGGCGAGTTCACGTCGTACTATCCCCGCCTCGGTCGGATCCTGCTCAAACCCTCCGGCCGCTGATCAGCCGGACCAGGAACAGCACGATCGCGACGACGAGCAGGACGTAGATGAAGTTGCCGAGCGTGTAGCCGCTGACCATCCCGAGAAGCCAGAGAACAATCAGGATGATCGCAATCGTTTCGAGCATGTGCCCTCTCCTTGGCGCCGACGTCCGTGCGGCGCGTTATCCGCTGCCACTACAGCAGAGCAACGGCTGTGCCGTTCAGCCCGGCCGGGTCGCCGGCTCGGCAGGACGGACCTTACTCCTGCTGGTCCTGCTACTTGCAGCCGGCACGTCGGCATACGGCCAGCCGGACGCGGCGGCCCGACCTCAGCCGGACGAGGCGGCAGGGAAGCGGATTGCATCTTTTCTGGCCGGCGCGGTCACAGGGCTTGCGGCGCACGAGACCGGCCATGTGATCGTCGATCTGGCGCTCGGCGAGAAGCCGGGGCTGCGCAAGGTGGATTTCCACGGGCTGCCGTTTTTCGCCATTACCCATTCCGCCGGCCTGCCCGCGAGGCGGGAGTTCGCGATTTCGTCGGCCGGCTTCTGGGTGCAGCACGCGGAGAACGAGTGGCTGCTGCACGGCCCTCCCGGTGAGCGCCGCCCGCGGACGCCGTTCACGCGGGGGCTGTTGGCGTTCAACGTCCTCACCTCGGTGGCCTATGCGGGGGCGGCCTTTGCCCGCACCGGTCCCGAAGAGCGGGACACGCGCGGAATGGCGGCCTCGGCGCGGGTCAACGAGCGGGTGATTGGCGCCCTGGTGCTGGCGCCGGCGCTGCTCGATGCCTGGCGCTACTATCACCCGGGCGCGAAGTGGGCTGCCTGGGCGTCGCGGGGGCTGAAGCTCGGGATGGTCGTGCTGATCGCGCGATAGCGCGTCAGGCGGGCTGCGCCGCCGCTTCGTTGCGCGGGCCGAGCGCGAACGTCATCGTGCCTTCGACGACGACCTTGCCGTTGACGCGCGCGACGCCGCGCAGCAGGCCCATGCGGCTGCGCAGCCGGCGGACGTGGGCTTCGATGATCACCACGTCCCCGGGGTGGACCGGGCGGCGGTAGCGGACGCGCTCGATGCCCATGAAGTAGATCAGCTTCTCGCGGTTCTCCGGCTTGGCGAGAATCATGATCGCGCCGACCTGCGCCACCGCCTCGGTCAGGATGGTCGGCGGCAGCACCGGCGCCTCGCCCGGCCGGTGCGCCAGGTAGCGCTCGTTGAGCGTGACGTTCTTGATGCCGACGATCCGCTTGTCGGCCTCGAACTCGGTGATGCGATCGACCAGCAGGAACGGGTAGCGGTGCGGCAGGATCCGCTCGATGGCGCTGTAGTCGAGAGGAAGCGTGATGTCCATGGTGCTGGGGGAGCCCGGGCCCGAAGGGAGCAGTATAATCTGGATTTCCCGCAGCGGAAGGACGGCACCTCCCAGTGAGCCAGGGTATTCCATCGGACAGCGCCTCGGCCGGCGCGGCGCCTCCCGCCGAGCACGATCTCCTCACCACGCTCTTCGACCTCGGCCGGCAGGTGACGAGCGTCCTCGATCTCGACGAGCTGCTGCACCAGATCCCGCGCCTCATCGGCCGGCTGATCTCGTTCGAGGCGTTTGCCGTCTATCTGCTCGACGACCGCCGCGGCGAGCTGCGCGCCGCCTATTCGGTCGGCTACCCCGACGCCGACCGGCCGCTCCGGCACAAGCTCGGCACCGGCCTGGTCGGCGCCGCGGTCGCCGAGCGAGCAGCCGCTGCTCGTCAACGACCTGCGCGCCGATCCCCGCTACCTCGAGATCGTGCCGGGCATGAACTCGGAGGTCGTCGTGCCGCTGATGCACAAGTCGCGGCCGATCGGCGCGCTCAACATCCTCAGCCGCAACCGCGATCAGTTCACCGCCCGCGACGCCGAGATCGTCCGGCAGTTCGCCGCGCACGTCGCCGTCGCGCTGATCAACGCGCGGCTCTTCGAACGCAGCCGGAGCGACACCGAGGCGTTCGAGACGCTGGCCGAGATCGCGCCGCGAAGTCGCGTCGGTGCTGGACCTCGACGAGCTGCTTCACGCGGATCGCCCAGCTCACCAAGCGGCGTGATCGACTACCGCACCTTCGGCATCCTGCTGCTCAACGAGGCGAGCGGCGAGCTCGAAATGAAGCTCGCGCGTGCAGTACGGCGAGAAGGTCGCAGGTTCCGCCGCGTGCGGCTGGGCGAAGGACTGGTCGGCTACGCGGCGCTCCATCGCGAAGCCGGTCCTCGTCGCCGACGTCTCGCAGGATCCGCGCTACATCAAGCTGGTCCCCGACGTCCGCTCGGAGCTGGCGATTCCGCTGCTGCTCAAGGACCGCTGCATCGGCGTCGTCGACCTCGAGAGCCCCGAGCTCGACGCCTTCAGCAAGCGCGACGTCGAGATCCTGACGCTGCTCGCCAGCCAGGCGGCCGTGGCGATCGAGAACGCGCGGCTCTACGAAGAGGTCCGCGCCAACGAGGAGCGGCTCGAGAAGGAGCTGCGATTCGCCCAGCGCGTGCAGACCGCGCTGCTGCCGGCCGGTCCGCCGAAGCGGCTGAAGGGCGTCGACGTCGCCGCGGCGCTTCGCGCCGGCCCGCGAGCTCGGTGGCGACTTCCACGATTACCTGTCGCCCGAGTCCGAACACCCTGGTCGTAGCCGTCGGCGACGTCTCCGGCAAGGGCGTGCCGGCCGCGCTCTACAGCGCCTTCGCCGCCGAGCTCGTTCGCGGCCGGACCTTCCGGCGCCGCTACCTGCCCGATCGCTCGAGCCCGGCCGGCGTGCTCTCGTCGGTCAACACGATCCTGCACCAGCGGCAGCTCGAGGAGTATTACTGCACGCTCTGCTACGCGGTCTTCGACCTGAAGCGGCGCGTCATGACGCTGGCCAATTCAGGCCTGCCCTATCCGATTCGATGCACCGGCGACAGCTGCGCGCAGATCGAGCTGCCCGGCGTGCCGCTCGGCTCGTTCCCCGGCTCGACCTACGACGAGGTCAGCTACCCGCTGCATGCCGGCGACGTGTTCGTGTTCTGCTCGGACGGCGTCTTCGAGGCGATGGATGCGATCGGGCAGGAGTTCACGGCGACGCGCCTCCTCGAGGTCGTCGGCCGGGTGCGCGACGAGCCGCCGGCACGCATCGTCGAGGCGATCTTCGCGGCGGTGCACGACCTGGCGCGGCGACACGCCGCCGAACGACGACATGACCGCCGTCGCGGTGCGCGTCACCGCCTGATCGTCAGCGCCAATCGTCAGCGCCGCCGGAAGTTGATCCCGGTCTGTTCCAGGTGCAGACCGACCGACGTGCCCCCGAAGGTGGCAATGTCGTTGACGCGGCCCTTCACTCGCACATGCGCCCCGCGCGTCGGTACCCGGCCATGCTGGGCGACCACCGTCATCTCGCCGGTCCCGTCGTCCACCTTGTAGAGCCGGAAGGGCATCATCGGCACCCCCCACGAACTGGTGACGACGCCGTCGATGGCGACCGTGCGGTTCTGATACCGTCCCGGGTTGTACTTCAGCTCGGCGACACTGGGATGTCCAGTGGTCAGCGCGCATCCGGAGAGCGCCGCGACGAGCGCAAGCGGCGCGAGACGCCGCACGATCGATCCTGCCATGACACCCTCCTTCAAAAGACTGCAAGTGCCGCGCGGAATCGGAGAAAAAAGGCGGGATGCGGCGATGCCAGCGCCTGCCTGAGTTACGCACCCCGTTGACTCCGCGCGACGGTACTGATCCATCAAACCGCGTGCCCGCCCCCGGGCGGCAAATTGAACGCAAAATGCGCGCCCGGGTTGGAGTTCGTCCCTTCGAGGGGACGACCGGTGACCTCGCTCCGTGACGAGACCGCAGGAGCGGTGGGGGAACCGTCCGAACGGGACGAGCTCGTCAGAAGCGCTGGATCAGGCGGATGCCGGCGCGCCGGACGTGCAGCGCGTCCGGCCGGCCATCCTGGTCGTCGTAGGTGAGAGAAAAGGAGAGCAGCCGCGACGCCCAGACGTCCAGCGCGCCCGACCAGGTGTTGGCGTGAAACAGGCCGAGCCGGTCCACGGTCAAGAGCTCGACGTGATCGATTCCGCGCGTGTACTCCCCGGTGACGCGCACGCGGCGCGTCAGCGCGGCGGACAGGCCGATCGTTCCGGAATTGACGCCGACCGACGGGCCTGACCCGGGACGGGTGACGCCGCGGAAATAGCTCGCGTGGGTCTCGATTCCGCGTGGCAGCCGGACGAGCACCCCCGGTCCCCCCATCCAGAAATCGGCCCCGCCGAAGTGGGCAAAGCGGCTGGCGGCGCTCCACGTCGCCCGTCCGGCATCGACCGCCATGCTGCCGAAGACGTCGGCGCGCGGCAACACGATCGTATCGCGTGCGAAGAGCGCTCCGCCCCGCACCCTGACGCCAGGGCGCGCCGCGAACTCGAACCCGCCGCCGCCGCGGTCCTCCACCGCCGCGAACTTGCGTTGACGCTGGACGGTGGCGACGAGGCGCAACCCATCTCCGGCGCGGAGATTGAGCGAGACATCGCCGGCGTGCGTCGCCGGTACATCGTGATCGAAACTTTCGAAGATGTAGCCTGCCTCGATGCGGTGGGCGTTCACCGTCCGCAGCGCATCGTAGCCGTCGCGCACGGCCGCGTTCCCGGGCTCGAGCGCTTCGGCGCGGAGAAAGTAGGCGCGCGCCAGCTCGCGCTGCCCGGCGCCGCCATGGCGCCGGCCCTGGGCCGCGAGGACCGCCGCACTATCCGGCGCGATCGCCTCCGCCCGGTCGAGTATCTTCCCCGCCTCCTCATACCTCAGCGTCGTCACGAGCAGGTTGCCGAGCTCGACGAGCGCGTCGACCTGCCGGGGCCGGGCCGCCACGACTGAACGGAGAACGTCGACGGCGCGCTCGGGATGGCCGAGCGCGGCATGGAGGCGGCCGATCCAGATCCGCGCATCGATGTCGTCGGGGTCGGCGGCCGCGATCGCCTGGAACTGGGCGAGCGCCGCAGCGTTCGCCCCGGCCCGCGCCAGCCGCTCCGCTTCGGCGCGGCGGTCGGGCGCCTGAGGCGCGGACGACAGCGCCGTCAGGAGCAGGAGGGTCGAACAGACAGCGATCATGGCTGACCTCGAGGGTGACACGTGCCGCACTCGCCGGTGCGCTACCGCGGGGTGAGGGCGGATTGTACCATTCCGGTTCAACCTTTCAGGCCTTCAGGCCGTCTCACCGCCATGGTCCGCCGGCTGCCCGCGGAAAGCGCGCGGCCACGTAGCGGCTAGTACCGAAGTCAGTCCAGGAGGTTCGCAATGCGTTCATGGAAGGGGGCCGCCGTGGCGGCGGCCCTGGTGGCAGCGGTCGGCGCGGCGGGTCCGGTCGAGCCGGGACAGGCACGCGAAGACGGGGCGCGCGTGCGCGCCTTCGAAATGATGACCGGCAGCGGCAGTGAAATAGGGGTGTCGATTCGTGACGTCGAAAGCTCAGACCCGGGCGGTAGCGGCGGGGCGCCGGCGGGCGTCCGGATCGAGGATGTGACCGCCGACGGTCCGGCCGCGAAGGCCGGCGTCAGGAAGGGCGACCTGATCGTCGAGTTCGATGGCGAGCGCGTTCGAAGCGCGCGGCAGTTCTCACGGATCGTGCAGGAGACGCCGGCCGGACGCAAGGTGACCGCGACTCTCGCCCGCGACGGTCAGCGCGTCACGGTGACGGTCGAGCCGACGGCGAGCGACCGGTTCCGGTTCGGAGGTGAGCTCGATGCCGCCCGGATCGCGCGCGACATCGCCGGTGCGTATGCGGTTCCTCCGGTTCCGCCGGTTCCCCCCGTGCCGCCACGGGCTCCGAATGCGGCGCCGCCACCCCCGCCGCCCGCGCCGGCCTTTCCGGAGATCGACAGGTTCATGTTCAGGAGCGAAGGCTTGCTGGGGATCACGGTCAGCTCGATGTCGAGCCAGCTCGCGGACTACTTCGGCGTCAAGAAAGGGATCCTCGTCACCTCCGTGCGGGAGGGTTCAGCGGCCGCGGCGGCAGGCTTCAAGGCGGGGGACATCGTCACCTCTTTCAATGGCAGCGATATCTCCGATCCCTCGGAGCTGCGGGACCGAAGCGGCCGGCTTGACGATGGTGCGGCGTTTACCGTCGGGGTCACGCGCGATCGAAAGGTGATGACGCTGAAGGGGCAGATTCAACGGCCGGCCGCGATACGGCGCGGCATTCGATCGTGACCACTTTTCAAAGTGGTCCTTTCGAATCAATGACTTAGCGTAAAGATGAGTGTCCCCCTCAGGCGCCGGTGGCTTCGACGCGGGCCTGAGCTCGGGACGATGGGGGACCGACGAGCGTGGCCAGCTGCGCGGCGACGATGGCGGCGACCGCCAGCTTGCCCGCATCTCCCTCACCCGCGCTGCGGACTTCCGCTGCCATCACGCCCACGCACCCAGCGGGCGTGACGAGCGGAGCGGCAATCGCGCCGTTGGAGATCGTATCGGCCTTCACGGTCTGGAGAAGCGCGGTGCGGAAGGCGGACGCGGTCGCGTTTTCTGCGTCGCGGGGGATGGTGCCGAGCCGCGACACCAGCTGCGGCGGGTAGCCGTGCGTGACGACGGGGCTGAGCTCGCGGCCGTCGGGGTCCGCGATCCACAGGACGATCCCGGGCGCATCGAGGACGACCGCGGCGCGCTCGAGCAGCGACGGCAGCGCCTGGGTGTCGACGACGCGGGCGAGGTCGGAGCAGAGAGAGGCGACTCCGGACAGATTGACCGAGGGGACCTGGACGATCAGCCGGTCGACCGAATCTTTTCGGGCTTCGACCGTTGGCGTGGCAGCGGGCGTCTCGGCGGACGCCGTGGCCGCGGCGGGTTTCGCGGGCTGGACCACTGCCGTAGCGGCGGCCGGCTTCGCGCCGGCGGTACGGGCGGCCGCTGCGGCGGGCTTGGCGGTGGCAATCGCCGTTTCGGCAGGCTTTGATCGGGGCACGACCTTCGCGGCCGACCAGCCTTCGTCCACGCCGACCCCGCCTTCCGGGCGCGCCGCGGAACGCTCGACTCGCGGCGTCAGGCGGGCCATGCGGTCCGGGATCCCCGCCGGATCCTCGGTCCGCGGCACCAGCAGCGCGATCGCGATCAGCCCGACGGCCAGCGCCGCGGCGGTCGCGGCGAGCTCCTGGCGCTCGAGCCCGGCAATGGCCGACGCGCGATGCTGACGCTCCGCCACCCGGGCGTCCTCGACTGCGCTGGCGGCGGCGCCCGCCAGTCCGAAGCCGTCGGTGAAAATGAGGTCGGAGGCGAGAAGATTCTGACCGTTCCGGGCGTGATCGCGGGCCCGGCGATCCATCTGCTGGAAATCCTGGAGCCCGCTCGCGGCGTTGTCGAGGGCCGACTGCGCGTCTGGCGAGGCGGCCTGACCGCGCAGCGCCGTCAGCGTTTCGTGCAGCCGCGCCGCGGTGGCGTCGACCTTCGCGGCCCAGAACTGATCGCCCTGCCCGGCGGCGACGTAGCCCTCCTGCGACGCCCGCAGCTCCAGCACATCGCGCTCGGCGCCGACGGCCGCCTCGTCGAATCCTGCCGCCGCGCCGGCGTCGCGCTGCGCATACGTTCTCGACGTCCAGGAAAAGTACGCCGCCGCGCCGGCGGCCGCAACGAAGACACCCAACAGCGTCAGGCGCAACGCCAGGCTTTTCATGCAACCTCCGGGAACGGCATGCTCGGACGTTACTATAGCAAGGTTCGCGCGCGCAGGACCTCCAAACTTCATGTCGATCGTCGCCATCATCAACCCGATTTCAGGCGCCGGTGCTGCCGGCGACGCCGCGGCCGGGCGCGCCGCGATGGTGCGGAGTGAAGCCGCGCGCCGCGGCCTGCGCGCCGAGATTCATCTGACGTCGGGGGCGGGCCACGCGCGGGCGCTCGCCGCGGCGAGCGCTGCGGCCGGTCGGTCGCTGGTCATCGTCTGGGGCGGCGACGGTACCCTCAACGAAGCCGGCGCGGCGCTGATCGGATCGCAGACCACCCTCGGCCTCGTCCCGGCCGGATCCGGCAACGGGCTCGCCGCGGCGCTTGGCGTCCCGCACGATCCGGCCGCGGCGCTCGCCATTGCCTTCGACGGGCGCACCCGGACGATTGACGCCGGCATGATGGCCGGACAGGCGTTCTTCAACATCGCCGGCATCGGCTTCGACGCGCGGGTCGCGAAGCACTTCAACCTGCGGACGGCGGGCAACCGCGGGCCGTGGCCGTACCTCGCGCTTGGCGCCCGCGAGGGCTGGCGCTACCGCGCCGACGAATACCGGGTCGAGCTCGACGGGATCCCCCACGTCTATCGGGCGCTGGTGATTGCCTTCGCCAATGGCCAGGAGTACGGCATGGGGGCGCGGATTGCGCCCGGCGCCGAGCTCGACGACGGGCTGCTCGATCTGACCATCGTCGAGGAGCGCCCGGTCTTGGCGCGGTTGTGGCACGCCCGACATCTCGTGATGGGCACCATGCACCTGGCGCCGCGGGTCCGGACCGCGCGCGTGACAACGGCCTCGGTCGAAGCGGCTCATCCGATGGAATTCCATGTCGACGGCGAGCCGGGGGTGGCCGCCGGGCGGATCGACGTCACCATACTTCCGCGCGCCCTGAAGGTCCGGACGGCGCTCTAGACTGGCGAGAGAGGACAGCGATGCAGAGAGACGAGTTCGTGCAGGCAGCGAAGGACGGTGATACGGCGCGCCTGGCGCGCCTCGCCGCGGCGGATCCCGGCCTGCTGACCGCGGCGCCGGAGTCGGGTGAGAGCGCGGTGATGGCGGCGCTGTATCACCGGCAGCCGGCGGCCGCCGAGTGGCTCGTGGCGCACGGCGCCCCGACCGACATCTTCGCCGCCGCGGCGCTCGGGCGGGTCGATCTGCTGAGGCCGTGGCTCGCCGCTGGCGGCGCGGCCGCGACGCACTCGAGCGATGGCTGGACGCCGCTCCACCTGGCGGCGTTCTTCGGCGGACGGGACGCCGCCGCCGAGCTCGTCGCCGCGGGCGCGGATCTCAACGCGCTGTCGACCAACGCGCTCCGGAACACGCCCCTGCACGCCGCGGTCGCCGGCGGCCACGTCGAGCTGGCGCTGTTTCTCATCGAGGCCGGAGCGGATGTCAATGCCGCGGATGCGGGCGGGCACACGCCGTTCCATCTTGCCGCCGAGGCCGGCTACGTCCCGATCGCCCGCGCCCTCTTTCAGCGCGGCGCCGATGCCCACGCGGTCGATACCGAGGAGCGCACGCCGCTGGCGCGCGCGGCGGCCAAGGGACATACCGAGATTGTCGATTTGATTAACGTCAGGGAGTAGAGCCGAAGCGGGATCCGGGTGGTCCAGATCCCGCTTCGGCGTCATTCCGTATCGGTCGTGACCGGCAGGCCCTTGAACAACGAGACCGGGACCGGCGTGCCGGCGAACTTCACCGGCGGCAGATCCTGGAACATCATGTCCCACTTCCAGCGCTCCGACGGGTTCGAGGCCTGGAGCCACGTCTTCGCCGGCACCGGGCGCGCGAAGGCGAGGCCGCCGAGATTGGCGTAACGCTCGTTCCCTTCCATCGCGGCGGCGAGCTCGGCTCTGATCGAGGCACTGCTCGTGTACGGCAGCGCGGCGCCGAGCGCCTCGCCGACGTTGACGAAGATCTGCCAGTCCTCGCGCGCCTCGCCCGGGGACGTGATCGCACGCGCCGCCCCCTGCAGCCGTCCCTGGCCGTTGATGTACGACCGCGTCCTTCTCGACCCACGCGGCGCCGGGCAGCACGACGTCGGCGGCGCGCGCCAGCGTCGCTCATCAGCACGCCCTGGACGATGAGGAGCGGAAGCTTGCCGCTCTGGCGCGCCTCGACGACCCACGAGACGTCCCCGATGTAGCCCTCGGGCCCGGGGTCGAACACGTACAGCGCCGGGACGCTGGCCCTGCTCGATCTCCTCGCGGAACGCGGCGATGTCGGCTGCACCGCTGGCGGTCGGCCGCGACCGGGAAGCCCGAGATCCTTGCGCCCCGTTGACGTTCGGCGCGTCGACCGCCGGAATCTTGAATTTGGCCTTGGGCCGCTGCGGTTTCTCGCGATGGCGCCAGCAGACCGCGACGCCCGTCTTCCGGAAGACCGAACGCCCCACCCAGCCGGCCGATCAAGATACAGCTCCTCGAGCGACGCATGCGCCGAGAGCGAGGAAGCGGAGCGCAGACGGACCGCCGGCCGCGCCGACCCGTTCGGTGAGCGTCGCCAGGGCGGCGCTCCACTCGGCGGGCTCGAGCGCTCCGGCCGACGAGCGCAGCAGCGGCCGATGCAGCCGCTCGTCTCCCTCGATCCAGTGGTAGTCGAAGCGGCCGATGTCGCACATCCAGTAGCCGTTGACCTCCGGGTTGAAGCGCGGCGTGATCCGGATCAGCTGCGCGCCCTTGGCCCACTCCGGCTTCGCCTTGATCCACGCGGTGGTGTTGCAGCCCTTTCTCGCACAGCGTGCAGATCGTGTCGACCGCCTCGGGTTGTCCCAGGGCCGCGACTTGAAGCGGTAGTCGCGCGTGGTGATCGCGCCGACCGGGCAGACGTCCATCAGGTTGCCGGACAGCAGCGAATGCACGCCTTCTTCCTGGAAGGTCGCGATCTCGCTGCCGTAGCCGCGGTCGACGATGTTGATCTGCGCATCCGTCGTCGACCTCGCGCATGAAGCGGACGCAGCGCGTGCACAGGATGCAGCGGTTGCGGTTGAGCATCAGCGTCGGCCCGAAGTCGACGTCGGCGCGCACCCCCTCGCCGTCGAACACCCGGCGCGGGAACTCCATCCGGCTCTCGTTCGGCCCGAAGCGTGTAGGAGAAGTCCTGCAGCGGGCACTCGCCGCCCTTGTCGCAGACCGGGCAGTCGAGCGGATGGTTGATCAGCAGGAACTCGAACACGCTGGCGCGCGCCTCGACCACCTCCGGCGTGCGCGGTCGACACCACCATGCCCTCGGCGACCGGCGTCGAGCACGACGTCTGCAGCTTCGGCATCTTCTCGATCTTGACGATGCAGACGCGGCAGGAGCCGTCGATCCCGAGCCCGGGGTGGTAGCAGTAGTAGGGAATCTTGACGCCGCTCTCGATCGCGGCCTGGAGAACGGTCTTGCCCTTTTCGACCGTGACCTGCCGGCCGTCGATCGTCAGCGTGACGGTTTCCATAAGCCTTCAATTCTACAATCAAACTTTCCCGTTCGTGGACGGCAGGCGTCCGGAACGCGGCTCCGGCCCCGATCCGGGGTCACTTGACAATCTCCACCAGCGCCGCGTTGTCGGCGTTGGCGGCGACGGATTTCACGGCCCCCCGGAGTCTGATGGTCCGCTCCGTCACCTTGTCGCCGAGCGGCACGACGACCTCATCCGTGTCCCCGTTCCTGTAGGTGACCGTTACGGTGATCGCGACGTCGGCCGGCTCGGCTCGCTGCTCGAACCGCACTACCGCCTCGCCGTCGGCGAGGTGCGAGGAAAACTTCACCCGCGGCACCGACGACCCGTAGATCCAGGTTTCGAAGAAACGGTTCAGGTCGCGCCCCCCGGCCCGCTCCATCGCCTGGCGAAAATCGTCGGTTCCTGCCTTCTTGAACTTCCAGTCGGTGTAGAACGACCGCAGTCCGGCGAAGAACGCCTCGTCGCCGAGGAGGCGGCGCAGCATGTGGAGCACCATCGCGGCCTTGTTGTAGAGGACCGACCGGAACACCCGCTCGTCGGCGAGGATGTGCCCCAGCCGGTAGCCCAGGTAAACCGGGCCCTGGTCTGAGGCCGCAAGCGCGGTCTGCCGCATCTGGCGCAGGATCCCGGCGACCACCGGGCGGCTGCGGTCCTTCTCCGCGTAGAGCAGTGCGAAATACTGCGCGAAGCCCTCGCTAATCCACTGTTCGTGGTAATTCTTCCAGCCGATCGCATGTCCCCACCACTGGTGGGCGACCTCGTGGGCCAGGAAGAACGCGGGGTAGTCGTCGAAGCTCACGGGGTCGTTCCGCCAGACGAACGCCGACCCGAGCACGACCTGGTTGAGGAGGGCGAAATACGGCGGGCTGTGCCCGCCGGGGCGATCGCTCTCGATCGCGGCGACGGTGAAGCTCGGGTAGGGGGCATCGCCGACCAGCGAGGCGTAGAACTGGAACACGTCGGTGGCGCTGCGCGTCAGGTCGCGGATCCGCCCGGTCTGCCGCGGGCTGCTCCGAACATACAGCGCCACCGGGCGTCCGCCGGCGGCGATCCTGACCCCGCCGGCGTCGTTCAATCGGGTGATGAGGACCGCCAGATAGCGCGCCGGCGAACCGGCATCGAACACCGCCACTTTCCTCCGTCTCGCGCCGTCAGCCGGGGCGACGGGACCAGCCTCCGTCCGCGGGTCCCCGGTCGCGATGACGTCGAGCTCCTCCGGAATGGTCAGCCGCAGCCGCGCGGTGGCGTAGTCGGTCACCGTGGACTGCGGGTACCAGTAGCTGCGATTGCTGTACAGCCAGCGCTGTTCGATCGGGATGAAGATGGGCTCCCGCGCATCCTGGCCGACGCCGATCGCCTCGCGGTCGAAAATCTGCGGCGCGATGCGGCCGCCGTAGAGCACGTTCAGTGTCAGCAGCGTGCCGCGCGGCAGGACCACCGGCAGATTCACGATGAAGCTGTTCTGGCCGACGACGCGGAGGTGGAGCAGGCGGCCGAACGGCTCGGCGTAAACGCCGCGGACGACGAGCGTGTCGGCGAGCCGGAAGGTCAGCGACGAGATGTTCTCGCCGGCAATCCGCAGCCGGATTCGGGCGGTGCCGGCGACCGTGCCGCGGTCCGGGACGAATTCGGCGTCGATCTGGTAGTCCTCGATGTCGTAGTCGAGGCGGTCGTCTTCGCTGTAGAAGCGCCCGCGCGCCGCGAGTTTTTCGGCCGAGGTGTAGACCGAGATGTTGTGGCGCGCCTTCCGATCGAACAGGGTGATGTCCTCCGCCTCGTTGGCCGAGCGGGTGTAGGTCAGCGTCCCGAATCGTCTGGTCCGCAGCTCGGCGACGAAGTCGCCGGGCGACGGCAGCAGCGACCAGCGCTCGCGACTGAGGTCGCTGAGGTCGACCTGCAGCGTTCGGCCGACATAATCGTTGAAGAGCGCCGTGGCGGTGCGGAGCCCGTCGGCGGAGACCGGGCGCGGCCGAAGCGCGCCGGCATTGACGCGCGCGGCGAATTCGGCGGGGTTCACCCGCAGGAACGCCATGTCGATGTCGGCCGACAGGGCGGTGTCGCCGGAAAAGATCCGGTACCTGGCTCTGCTCGGCCGGGTCCGGCGGCGTGAAGCGCATGCGCCCGGCTCCGACCAGCACCAGCGCGGTCGGACCGTCCGGCACCTCCGCGACGAAGGCGCGGCCGCTCGGCATCTCGATGGTCAGATCCTCGGCGTGCACGGTGAGGTCGTGGATGTCGTACTGCCGGTCGGTGCTGAGCGACAGGCGGTAGAGGCCGGTGATGACCGACAGGCGCCCGACCGCGGCGATGCGCCAGAGATCGCCGGCGGCGGCGCCCGGGCGGACGTCCACCTGCCACGTTCCGAGCCGCCCCTCGATACCGTATTCGGCGAACACCTCGACGATCAGCCGCTGGCCGCCGCCGTCGAGCGGCGCGCGGTCGCGCTCGTTGACCACCAGCCGTGCCGGCGCCGGGCTGGCCAGCGTCGCCGCGAAGTCCTCGAAACTGGGACGGCTGATGGATGCCTCTCCCAGGGCCAGAATCCCCGGGACGCTGCCGCCCGCGGCCGCCTGCTCGAGGCGGCGCAGCAGCGGTGCGACGCCGTCACGGGTGGGCGCCTGGGCCTGGGCCTCCGCACCGGATGCGGCACCGAGGACCGCGCACACGCAGAGCGCCGCGCGAAGGCTGAAGGAGAACATGGCCGGTTCCTTATTAGACGCTCTTCCCGGCCGTTCCGGCGAAGCGGTCTCAGGAAGCGGCCGGTGACGCGCGCTTGAGGACGAGCACCGTCAGGTCGTCGACGAACCGGGAATCCCTGGCGTGCGCCGCCACCGCCGCCAGCACGCGCGTGCCCGTCTCGGCGGCGTCGGCCCCGGCGGCCTGCTCGAGGACAGCCTCCAGCCCGCTCTCTTCGAAGGGAACGCCGGCGGGATCTTCCGCCTCGGTGATGCCGTCGCTGTAGAGCACCAGCATTTCACCGGGCTCGATGCGGGTCTCGGTCGCGCCGAAGACCGACCCCTCGAACATGCCCAGGGCGACGCCGGTGCTGCCGAGCCGCTCGTAGCCTCCGTCGCAACGCCTGAGGAGCGGCGGCGTCTGTCCCGCGTTGACGTAGGTGAGCGCTCCGCTGGAGGGGGAATAGACGCCGTAGAAGAGCGTGATGAAGCGCGACGCCGGGCTGTGTCGGCAGATCTGCGTGTTGAGGCGCGCCGCCAGCGCCGGCGCGTCGAGCTCCTCGTCGACGAGCGTCCGCAGCACCGCGAGCAGCAGCGCCATCAGCAGTGCCGCCGGGCTGCCCTTGCCGGCGACGTCCCCGAGGGTGACGATGACCCGGCCGTCGCGGAGCGGCAGGACGTCGTAGAAATCGCCGCCGACCGTGTTGGCCGGGCGCGTCACGCCGCAAATCTCGATGTCCGCGGCCCGGTAGGTGCCGCTCGGCAGCATCGCCAGCTGGATCTCCCGCGCGACCTCCAGCTCTCCCTTGAGCGACAGCCGGTCCGCGACCTCGAGCAGCACCAGCAGATTGACGAGCAGCAGGCTGAGGAGCAGCGCAAACGTCCCGTCGGCCCACACCGGCGCGAGGATGGCCACCTGAACGAACGGCAGGCCGAACGGCACCTCGATCTGGCTGAAGCCGCGGAACAGCTGCAGCAGGCCGAGCAGCGCGACCAGCAGCGCGCTGATGTACAGGGCGCGCCGCGCCGGCGGCAGCTTGAGCGTGAAGGCGACGAAAATCAGCCGCACCCGCAGCGGGATCCGCTTCCACCGCGGCAGTCCGGCGAGCTGATCCTCGGCGAGGCCCCGGGCGAAAAACCGATAGGCGCCCGGCGTATCGTGCGTGAACAGCCGCTGCAGATCTTCGCGCGACAGATCGTGCGTGTAGGTGTCGAACAGCTGGCGCGCGCGGTCGGATTTCGAACCCTTCATCGCCTCAGCCGATGAGCCCGAGCTCCCGGCCGACCGCGGCGAAGCGGTCGAGCGCGAACTGCAGATCCTCGCGCGTGTGGGTGGCGGTGACGATGGTCCGCACCCGCGCCTTGTCCCTCGCCACGGTCGGAAAGACGATCGCCTGCGCGAACACGCCTTCCTCGAACAGGCGGTCGGACAGCGCGCTGGCGGTAGCGCTGTCGCCGGCAATCACCGGGGTGATCGGGCTCTCGCTGAGGCCGGTGTCGAAGCCGAGCGCCTCCAGCCCCGCCTTGAAGAACCGCGTGTTGTCCCACAGCCGCTCGATGATGCCGGGCTCCTCGATCAGGACGTCGAGCGCGGCGATGCAGGCGGCGGCCACCGCCGGCGGATGCGAGGTCGAGAACAGGAACGGCCGGGCGCGCTGGTGGAGGAAGTCGATCAGATCGCGGCTCCCGGCGACGTAGCCGCCGAGCGCGCCGATCGCCTTGGAGAGGGTGCCGACCTGGACGTCGACCCGGCCGTGCACGCCGAAGTGGTCGATCGTGCCGCGGCCGTTGGCCCCGAACACGCCGCTCGCATGCGCGTCGTCCACCATCATGACGCAGCCGGTCTCCTCGGCGAGCGCGCACAGCCCGGGCAGCGGTCCGAGGTCGCCGTCCATGCTGAAGACGCCGTCGGTGATGAGCAGCTTGCGCTGCCCGGCGGGCAGCTCGCGGATGATCTTCGCGGCGGCGTCGACGTCCTTGTGCGGGAAGACCTTGATGGCCGCCCGGCTCAGACGGCAGCCGTCGATGATGCTGGCGTGGTTCAACTCGTCCGAGATGACGACGTCGTCCTTGGTCAGGATCGCCGAGACCGTGCCGGCATTGGCGGTGAAGCCGCTCTGGAAGACGACGACGGCCTCCACCTTCTTGAAGTCGGCGAGCTTCCGCTCGAGCTCGACGTGCATCGCCATCGTTCCCGCGATGGTGCGCACCGATCCCGAGCCGACGCCGAATTTCTCGACCGCGGCCAGCGCCGCGGCCCGCAGCCGCGGGTGCGTCGTCAGCCCCAGGTAATTGTTGGAGGACAGATTGACGACCGAATGGTGATCGAAGGTCGCGCGGGCCTGCTGCTCGTCGTCGAGGACCCGCAGCTGGCGGTAGAGGTTCTGGTCCTTCAGCGTACGGAGCTCGTCACCGAGGTACGCCAGCGGATCTCGTCGCATACGAGCGAGTATAACTCCCGCCGCGCATGCCGGATGTCGCACGATCCGCCGCAGCAGGGGGCGATCAGGTCCAGTAGAAGAGGATCGCCAGCCAGGGGACGACGGCGACGGCGAGGTAGAAGACGGCGAGCAGCGCGACGGCGCGGTGGACGGACGACAGGTGGAGGGCGATGCCGAAGATCCCGGCGGTCAGCTTGACGGTCGCAAGGGCCGGTCCCTCGCCCATGGTCGACATCAGCCAGCCGATGAGCGGATTGCCTTCGATGTGAAGGCCGTAGGTGCTGACGCCGACGTAGGTCAGCACCCCGTCCGACGCCTGGGCGACAAGGAAGACGATGAGGGCGACGTCGCCGAAGATGTTCCGTCGAGTACCACCGCCGGTGCTCATTTCGTCCTCTGGCCGTTCCGCGAGTGCCCCTCCGGCTACCCACACCCGGGCGGTGGAGGCTCCTCCTGAGCTGACGATCAATGCTGATGCCATCCTGGCGGGGCCTTCCCGGGGGCTATTCCTCGTCGCGGCCGGCGGTCCATTCCGAGAACAGCACCTGCAGGATGGCGGCGGTCGGAACCGCGAGAATTGCTCCGAGGATGCCGAGCAGCGTGCCGCCGATGAGGAGCGAGACGATCACCGTCACGGCGCTGACCCCGACCTGCCGCGCCATGATCTTCGGCACCAGAATGTGATTCTCGAGCTGCTGCTGGACGCACGAAAAAGACCCACGACGAGGAGAACCTTGTTGACCGATACGGTCGCCGCGACCAGCACCGCCGGGATCGCGGCGAGGATCGGGCCGACCACCGGAATCAGCTCACCGATGCCGGAAATGAGCGCCAGGACGTAGAAGAACGGGATCCCGAGCAGCCCCAGCCCGACCGCCGACGTGGCGCCGATGATCCCCCCGAGGAGCAGCTGCCCGCCCAGCCAGGCGCTGACCTTGACGGTGATGTCGCGGCTGGCGGCCGCGACCCGGTCACGGCGCTCACGGGGGAACAGCCGCAGCAACGTGTCCCGCAGGCTGTCCGCCTCGACCAGCAGGTAGAACGTCAGGATCAGGATGGTCAGCAGCCCGAAAAGGCCGCCGACGACGCCGACGATCGCGCCGAAGACGGTGCCGACCGCCTCGCCGCTGCCGCCGGCGGCGCGCGCTCGACCGCCTCGCGCAGCGTCAGCGTGCTCGGTCAGCCACCCCTTCTCGAGCAGGAAGGCCTGCGCGCGGTCGAACATGTCGGGGCAGCGCGGCCCAGAACTGCTGCGCCTGATCGACCAGCGGCGGAACGATCAGTGAAGCCGATCCCGACCAGCGTCCCGATGATGAACAGATAGAGCACCAGGATGGCCAGCCAGCGCGGGAAAGCGGCGGGTGCCGATCGGCAGGACCTTCTGCCGCTCGATCAGCCGGACGATCGGGCTGAAGCCGATCGCGAGCAGTCCGCTGACGTAGATGAGCAGCAGGACGTCGCGAACCAGATACGCGGACCACAGCAGGATCGACGGCCAGCGCCGTCATCGCAGATCGTCCACAGCATCGAGCGACCTTCGGATGCGGAGTGCTCGGTGCTCACAATCAGGCTATCCCTGCCGGAGAGGAAATCGTGCGGTGAACCCGGCGATGTCAGATCGTAGATCGCCGGCGAGCTCGGCGGGGGCGGCGAGGAAGACGATCCGGAAGAAGCCGTCCTCGGGCTCGGCGCCGAAGCCCGAGCCGTAGACGCAGAGCACGCCGGTGGCGCGCAGCAGGCCGAGCACGTAGTCCTCGTCGGTCGTGCCGGGCGGCAGCGCGACCTGCGGCATCGCGTAGAACGCCGCCGCTGGGGGCCACGACAGCTGATGCCGTCGATGGCGTTGAGGCGGACGTCGGTGATCTCGGCGCGCTCGCGCAGCGCGTCGCGGAACGTCTGCCTGATGCGAGCGGTCGCCGTTGAGCGCCGCGGTGATGGCGTACTCCATCGGGCCGGTGCTGCACAGCCGGCCGTCCGCCAGCTTCTTGACTGCCGGCGAGCACATCGTCGAGCCGGGCGTGTGCGGCCGACCGCCATCCAGCCGGCCCGCCAGCCCGGCGCGAGGTAGGCCTTCGAGAGTGACGAGAAGGTGATGACCGGCGCGTCCGGGTTGAGCGCGGCGATCGCGCCGATCGGGCCATCGAACGCCAGGTCGGCGTAGACCTCGTCGGCGAGCAGCGGAAAGTTGTGCTCGTCGGCAAGATCGACGAGGGCGCGGCGCGCCTCGGCCGGATAGGTCGCGCCGGTCGGGTTGTTGGGGTCGATCACGACCAGCGCACGGGTCGCCGGCGTCACCAGACTGCGGATGTGGTCGAGGTCGGGCAGCCAGCCGCGCGCGGGATCGGTGCGATAGAACACCGGCCGCGCGCCGATCTTGGCGAGGACCGCGGTGTAGAGCGGGTAGGTCGGCACCGGGATCAGGACCTCGTCGCCGGCGTCGGCCATCGCGGTCAGCGCGAGCTCGATGCCTTCGGAGGTGCCCGACGTGATGACGACCCGATCCGCCGACATCGGCATGCCGCGCTGCCCGCACTCGGCGGCGACCGCCTCGCGCGCCGCCGGGATGCCGACCGACGGGGCGTAGCCGTTGTGCGCCGTCGCGCATGCGCGCGCTCGACCGCCTCGATCATGTGCGGGGGGGTCTTGAAGCCGAAGGTAATCGGGTCGCCGATGTTGAGGTAGCGGACCTGCCGGCCGGCCGCCTCGACTCTTCGCGCTTCGGCGACGATATTCCGGATGGCGTAGACGAAGCCGCTGATACGCGGGTTGCCACGGAATCGCCGCCGCGGCTCTTCTCGAGGGCATCGCCGAATCTTATCGCGACCGGCGCGATGTTGGTTCTGGAGGGCGCGACTTTCTGTGAACTTCGTGCTGATGAGGCTCCCAAGTGTAGTTATGACCTGGCGACCCTCCCGCCACGAGCACTATTTACACGAATGTCCGGTACGGCTGCTCCCTTCAGGACACACCTCATCAGCTAAATGCTGGGCCAGCAGTAGTTAGCCGATTGGCAGGTTCTTTGGAACAACAGCACCCTATGAGCAAGCGGCTCTCAACCTCAGCGTTCATCGCGTTCGCCTTGCTGGGCGGCGTGGCACGGGCGCAGGATGCTGCCGCCCCTGTTCAGGCGGAACCTCAGCGGGCGCCGTCAACCTTCCAGCTCGTCCGTGGACGTCGTCTCCATCAGTGCGGTCGTCCGGGACCGCAAGGGGCGATTCGTCTCGAACATGGAGCAGAAGGATTTCATCATTGTCGAGGGCGGGCGCCTGCGCCCGATCCTCGATTTCAAGGCCCAGGCGGATGGGCCGGTCAAGGTCGCGGTGCTCTTCGACATCAGCGGCAGCATGCGCGTCGGCACCAAGGCGAACGACGCGAAGCAGGCAGCGCTCTACCTGCTCGGTGCGCTGCGCGGGAGCGACGAAGCCGCGGTCTTCGCGTTCGACACCAGGCTCGACCGGGTCACCGATTTCACCTCCGACTTCGGCGCGCTTCAGGCGGCGCTCGAGTCACGTCGAGCCGCCGTTTGGCCAGACGTCGATGTATGACGCGGTCGCGCAGACGGCGCGCGCCGTGGCCGGCGGCCGCGGGCACCGGCCGGCTGCCGCAGCGGAGTGCCGTGGTCGTGCTGACCGACGGCGTCGACACGCACAGCCGGCTGACGCCGGAGCAGGTGTCGGGAATCGCGAGCGAGATCGACGTTCCGGTCTACGTCGTCGCGGTGATGTCGCGCGATTGACGATCCGCGGACGTGGATGGCGGAAGCGCGCGGCGACGGCGGGCTGTCGAGACCTCGCCCGGTGGACCGGCGGGGAGTGTTCACGGTCAGCGCGCCGGCGCAGGCGAGCGTGGCGGCGCGGCAGATTGTCGAGGAGCTGCGGCACCAGTACGTGCTGGCGTTTGAAGCCTCGGCGACGCCGGGCTGGCGTTCGCTCGAGGTGCGCGCCCGGAGTCGCGATCTGGTGGTGCGGGCACGGGCGGGTTACATGGTGGCGGGAACGGTCGGGGAAGCAAGCGCGGATCGGTAGGGCACGTCCGCCGCGCCGGGGCGCGGGTTCGCACAGTCATGATTACGAAGTCGGAACAGTGATAGCCGGAGGACACAATGAAGAAGCTGGTGCTCGTCGTACCGGTTCTTGCGCTCGCGCTTGGCGGCACCACCGCCTGCGCGACGAAGAAGTTGGTGCAAGACCCAGGTCGGCGAAGTGAACGACAAGGTGGAGACGCTCTCGAAGTCGGTCGAGGAGACCCAGGAGCGGACCCGGCCAACGAGGGACGATCGGCGAGGTCGACCAGAAGGCGCAGGCGGCGAACCAGCGCGCCGAGGCGGCCGAACAAGGCCGCGACTGATGCCGCGCGCCGCGGCGGCGGCGGTCAACACCCGCGCCGACGAAGATCGAGATCGCGCGGCGAAGCGGCTCGTCTACGAAGTGGTCGCTGAGCGAGGACAAGGGCAACTTCAAGTTCGGCAAGGCGGTCAGTGCCGGATCAGGCCAAGGCGGACATCGACGCAGCTGGTCGAGAAGCTGAAGGCCGAGCCGAACGGCGCCTACATCGAGATCGAGGGGCACACCGACAACGCCGGCCCCAAGGACGCTGAACTACCAGCTCGGCCTGGAGCGCGCCGAGGCCGTCAAGCGCTATCTCTACGAGCAGCACCAGGTGCCGCTCCACAAGATCAACGTGATCAGCTACGGCGAAGACAAGCCGATCGCGCCGAACAAGACCCGCGACGGCCGCGCCCAGAACCGCCGCGTCGTCATCAAGGTCCTGACCTAAAACAACGGTCGTTCGCGGGTCCGCGCCGCCAGGGCGCGGATCCGCGCCGGCCCGGTGGACCGGGAGCGGAGCGCAGGCGGTCCCGCCGGAATAGTCCGGCGGCGGCAGCCGCGGCTAACGTCAGCACTTTCGCAGGGTGTTTCGCGTTCCGCTTCCGGTCGATCGTTTTCCCCCCTCCTCCCGCCAGGTGATCCCGCCCCGGTTTATGTGTTTTCCTCCAGGTTCGATGTCACAATACGCCAGCCACCGGACCGAGTGATGCGCGAGGGAGGTTGGATGCAGCCGTACGGCCCTGCCGTGCTCCGTCTGTCGATCGGATCGGTGTTCCTGGCGCACGGCGCGCAGAAGCTGTTTGGCGTCTGGGGCGGCGGCGGCATCGGCGGCACCACGGCGTTCTTCGCCCAGCTCGGTCTCGTGCCGGCGCTGCCGCTGGCGGTGCTGGTCGGCTGCGTCGAATTCGGCGGCGGCATCATGCTGATCGCCGGCGCGTTCAGCCGCGTCACCGCGCTGGTGCTGGCGGCCGACATGGCCGTGGCAATCTGGAAAGTGCATGCCGTCAACGGGTTTTTCCTGAACTGGAATCTGGTGCGCGGTGAGGGGCACGGCTTCGAGTACAACCTCGCCCTGATCGGCGCCCTGGTGGCGCTGGCGCTGACCGGTCCGGGCATCCTGTCGGTGGACGGCCACCGGGCCCGCTCCGCCGAGACGCGTGCCTACGGCCGGGCGCGGATTCGGGCGGGGAACGTGTGACGACTGCGAGCGTGCGCCTCGGCGGCGCCATCATCACCAATCCATCGAAACTGTTCTGGCCCGACGATCAGCTGACGAAGCTCGATCTGGCGCGCTTCTACTCGCGGATCTCGGCGCAGATCCTGCCGTGGATGAAGGGACGGGCCGTCACGCTCGAGCGCTGCCCCGAAGGGCTGCGGAAGTCCTGCTTCTTCCAGAAGCAGGCGCCGGCCAATCTGCCGCCCGGCGTTCCGACGATCCGCATCCCCGCGCCGTCCGCCGGACGCGACCTCGACTACATCGTCGGCGGCACGCGCAAGACGCTCCTGACGCTGGTCAACCTCGGGTGCATCGCCATGCACGTCATGGACAGCCGGATCGATCAGCTCGAGAAGCCGGACTGGCTGGCATTCGATCTCGACCCCGCGGACGGCTTTGCCTCGGCGGCACGGGCGGCGCTGCTGCTGCGCGACAAGCTCGAGGATCACGGCCTCGAACCATACGTCAAGACCTCGGGCGGCCGCGGCCTGCACGTGTTCGTGCCGCTGCGCCGCGGCGCGCTGCAGGAACAGGTCCGGGCCTATGCGTCGGCGATTGCCGCCGAGATGGCGGCGGAGCATCCCGCGCTGGTGACCATCGAGATCCGCAAGGCGCGCCGCCGTGCCCCCGTCTACCTCGACGTGATGCGCAACGCCGCTGGCCAGACCGTTGTCCCGCCGTTCTCCGTCCGCTGGCGCCCCCGGGCGCCCGTCTCGATGCCGCTCGACTGGGATGAAGTGAGCCCGCGGCTCGACCCCAACGTCTTCACAATCCGGACGGCCGAGCGGCGGATGGGCGCGAAGGCGCCGTGGTCCAGCTTCTTCGGCCGCCGGCAGACTCTTCCCCGCGTCTGAGGCCCGACCCCATGGATGTCCGCGATCGCGTCGTCCTGATTACCGGTGGCAAACGCATCGGCGCCGCCGTGGCGATCGACCTCGCCGGCCGCGGCGCCGACGTGGCGCTCGCCTACAACCGATCCGAGGAAGAGGCGGCGGAAGCGGCGGCATCCATCCGCGCGCTCGGCCGCCGCGCCGTGACGCTCCACGCCAACCTCGCGGAGCCCGCCGCATGCGGGACCCTCGTCGACGAGGCGGTCCGGCAGCTGGGACGGCTGGACATCCTGATCAACATGGCCTCCGTCTACCGGCCGGTGTCGCTCGAGGAGTCGGACGCCGCGGTGTGGGATTCGGTGGTGAACGTCGATCTCAGGGCGGCATTCCTCTGCGCCCGCGCCGCCATGCCTCACCTGCGGGCCTCGGGCGGCGGCCGCATCATCAACTTCTCGGACTGGACCGCCGCGAGCGGCCGGCCGCGCTACAAAGGCTACGTCCCCTACTACGTCGCCAAGCGCGGCATCCTCGGCCTGACCGAGGCGCTGGCGCTCGAGCTCGCGGACGACGGCATCCTGGTGAATGCGATTGCCCCCGGGCCGGTACTGCCGCCGCCCGACACCTCGGCGGAAGAGCGCGCCGCCGTCGAGGCGTCAACGCCGCTCGGACGGTGGGGCGGCGCGGAGGAAATCGTCAAGGCCGTGGCATTCCTCATCGGGTCCGACTTCGTCACCGGAGAGACGCTCAGGGTCGACGGCGGGCGGCACGTTCGTTAGCGATTCCCTCCAGAGCGCTCGGCCGTTCCCTCGACTCAGCCTCCTGTCAATCACTTACGAAGACCCGCGGATACCGACGAGCACGGTTCGGCGGCAGCGTCTTTGCTTTTCTCCAGGACAGGGTCACGGCGAGGACAAGGTCACGGCGAGCCCGGCAGGAGGCGCATGAGAGACGATCAGTTCCATCGCGGCGAAAGCGGCCCGGACGACTGGCTCGACGCGTGCCCGCGGAGCGAAGGCTTCGGCGGGCCCGATATTCTCGTCGTCGAAGACGATGACGACATCCGCGAGCTGCTGCTGACCCTGCTCGAGCTCGAGGGCTACCGCGTCACGGCATGCGCCTCCGCGGAACGAGCGCTCGGCACGCTCCGCGAACAGTCGTTCGATTTCCTGCTGACCGACTACGCGCTCCCGAAACGGACCGGCGGCTGGCTGCTGCAGCAGGCGCGCGCCGAAGGGCTGCTGTCGTCCACACCGGTCCTGGTCGTGACCGCCCACCCGAATCCCCCCGATGTCGCCGGCTTCGAGATGATGCAGAAGCCGTTCGACCTCGACGAGCTCGTCGCCCGGGTCCGCCTGCGCCTCGACGGATCCGGGGACCACGGATCGCAGCCGGCCCCTTCGCGCGCGCCGGCGCCGCCAGGGCGCCGCCGCACCGCACCGAAAGCGGTCGTCGAGCTGGTGCTCTACGTGCGCCCCGAGTCGCCGCGGTCCGCGGCTGCCATCGAGAACATCCGCAACGTGCTCTCCCGTTACCGGGCCGACGCCGTCTCGCTGACGATTTGCGACCTGGCGAGCGATCCGTCGCTCGGCGACCAGGACCGCATTGCCTTCACCCCGACGCTGGTCCGGCGATCGCCGGGGCCGCGCACCTTCATCCTCGGTCAGAT
The DNA here is from genome assembly GCA_963750475.1 of uncultured Acidobacteriota bacterium. Taxonomy (GTDB): domain Bacteria; phylum Acidobacteriota; class Vicinamibacteria; order Vicinamibacterales; family 2-12-FULL-66-21; genus JALZOC01. The sequence continues at coordinate 424,521 of CAVVQQ010000002.1, read as the reverse complement.
CGACGACGCGGACGTGCTCCGGGAGCTGCTCGAGGGCTGCGACATCGAGAGCTGAAGCGGACGGGCGCGGGTGCTACGATGAGCGATGGCTGCGCCCACCCATCGCGCCGGCGGATCCGTCGAGGATTACTGCCGCGCCTGCAAGACCGACCGCATGCACACCGTCGTCGTCGCTGATGCCGAGGGGCACGCCGGCCCGGGTGGTGTGCGGCTATTGCCACAGCGAGCACAACTTCCGCGGCGGCCCCCGGGTCGGACAGGAATCGAAGGTCGCAAGCTGGGGGGGCGACATCACGTCACCGGAGCGCGAGCCGGCGAAGCGCGCGGCGCGGAGCGAGCGGGAACCGCTGGCGCTCGTCAGCGAGCGGGAGCGGATTGGCCCGCCGGCATCAGCGGAGGAGATCGGCATGGATATCGAGATGCTGCTGCGCCGGATCATCCGCGAGGAAGCCGGCATCACCGCGGTCACGCCGGCCGAGAAGTGGCGCGGCGGCACGCTCGTGCTGCGCCCCGGGAACCCGTCGCTGCAGGAGAAGAGCTGGCCGATCGAGACCTTCTTCCACAAGGTCGTGATGCTGCGGAACCGGCTGCGCACGCTGGAGCAGCAGGTCAACGCGGCGGAGCTGCCCGGAGGATCTCAAGGTCAAGCTGCAGGGCTACATCAGCGGCTGCTACGGGTCGCTCACCAGCTTCAACGTCCTGTTCGCCGACGACGAAGATCAGTTCAAGGGCGCGGGGGAGCTGAGCGTCGGGGCTCAAGGCCGGGCCGGGCTGGCCGCACGCCGGCGGCAGATCCAGGATGCTGCTGCAGCGTCTGTCGCGGCGCGTGCCGAGCGGCAGGTTGCTGACGTAGAAGTGCCGCGCGCCGGCCTGGCGTCAGCGCGCGGATCGATCGCGCGCAGATCTCCTCGGGCGTCGCGCCGGCGGCGAACTCGCGCGTCAGCTCCTCGACCGGAACCGGCAGGAAGCCGCTCAGCGCCGTCGAGCGTCGTGGATTGGCCGAGCGGTAGTAGAACACCCCGAACATCCCCGGCAGCGTCAGCTGCGCGCCGCCCGGCTTCCGCGAGGAACGCGCTCGACGCGGGCCAGGCTGTGATGCGACACGATCTGCGTCAGGTAGAACTCGGCGGTGATGTCTCGTCGAGCAGGTGGCCGACCTGCGCCGCCGCATCCGCGTGCGGATTGGCCCAGCCGCCGAGCGACGAGCGTCGGGACCCGGCGGCGGATTTCATGGCGCAGCTCCCAGGCATGCTCCACGCAGCGCGGTTCGCCGACGCTCTTGTCGCCGCCGAGCACCACCAGCGCCTCGAAGCCGTGGTCGCGGCGCGCGATCGGCGTAGGCCAGGCAATAGCCGAGCGGGTGCTTGCAGGTGAGGAACGGCACGACCCCTGACCTGGGGACGTCGCTGCCGAGATTGATGACGAGATGCCGGAGGTTGTCCTCTTCCTTCGACCCGACGGCGCTGTCGGTGAGGAAGACGAACGTCCCGTCGCGCGTCAGACCGCGCACCGCATGGTAGGTGTCGATCCACGCGTCCATGCTGGCCGCGGCGTCGAGTTCGGCGCGCGGCGGCCGCAGCTCCGCCGCAACCACCGGGCGTCCGGAGAGCAGATTGTCGAGGAGAGGCTGCATCGGAAGGCGTGACCCGCCGACGATTATACTGAAGTCTGGATGTCTGCCATCACGTTCCTCGGCGCCGCCCGAACCGTCACGGGCTCGAAGTACCTGCTCGACACCGGCACCGCGAAGGTCCTGATCGACGCCGGGCTCTTTCAGGGGCTCAAGGAGCTTCGCGAGCGCAACTGGCAGCCCTTCCCGATTCCGGCCGAGGCCATCGATGCGATTGTTCTGACGCACGCCCACCTGGATCACTGCGGCTACCTTCCCCGGCTCGTCGCGCAGGGCTTTCGCGGCCGCGTCTTCTGCACCCCGGGGACCCGCGATCTGTGCCGGATCGTGCTCCCCGACGCCGGCCGCATCCAGGAAGAGGATGCGGCAGACGCCAACCGCCACGGCTATTCGAAGCACGCCCCGGCGCTGCCGCTGTATGGCGAAAACGACGCCCTCCGGGCGGTCTCGCAGCTGCAGCCGGTCGGCTACGAGCGGCCCATGCCGGTCGCGCCTGGCGTCGAGGTGGAGTTCATCAACGCCGGGCACCTGCTCGGCTCGTCGTATGCCCGGGTCCGGACCGCCGATCGCACCATCCTGTTCGGCGGCGATCTCGGCCGGTTCGGCCGGCCGGTGCTGCCCGACCCGACGACGGTGACGGAGGCCGACTACCTGCTCGTCGAATCAACCTACGGCAACCGGGTGCACGAGGCCGACGACGACGGCGCGCGGCTGGCGGCGGTGATCACCGAGACGGCGAAACGCGGCGGGCGGGTGATCATCCCGTCATTCGCGATCGGGCGGGTCGAAGAGCTGATCTTCTGGCTGAAGCGGCTCGAGGAGGAGGGGCGGATCCCGGTGCTGCCAGTGTTCCTCGACAGCCCGATGGCGATCGAGGCGCTGGCGCGGTATCGGGAGCGGTTGAACGAGCTCGACCCGGAACTGCATCCCGAAGCAGCGGACGGCCAGGCGCCCCACGGCCCGGCCGATCGCAACGATCGGCCAGAGGCGCGCCGCCGCCACGCCGGCCACGAGCGGGAGGTCTGCGCGTTCTGCACCGAGCGCTTCCGCACGATTGCCACGCCGGCCGAATCGAAGCAGCTCGTCCAATCGAAGACCCCGGCGATCGTGATTTCGGCAAGCGGGATGGCGACCGGCGGCCGGGTCCTGCACCATCTGAAGTCAGCGCTCCCCGATGCCCGCAACACCGTGCTGTTTGTCGGCTACCAGGCGGCGGGAACCCGCGGCCGGCAGCTCGTGGACGGCCAGAAAACCGTCCGGATCCACGGCCAGACGATCGCGGTCCATGCCGCCGTGGAGATCATCGAGTCGATGTCGGCCCACGCCGACGCCAACGAGATTCTGCGCTGGCTCGGCGGCTTTGCGCGCCCGCCGAGGACCACCTTCGTCGTCCATGGCGAGCCGGACGCCATGACGGCGCTCTCGGGACGGATTGAAACGACCCTGGGCTGGAAGACGACGATGCCGGAACATCAGCAGACGATCGCGCTGGACTGACAGAGCGGGAACGGAGTGAACGAGTGGGAGTGGCGAAGGACGCGGCCGCGGTCGCGGAACGGAGATACCTGCTGGAGCGAGTCGAGGAGGCGGCGGTCGTGCAGCTCTATGCCGATGGCTTCGCCGCGCTGCCGACCGACCAGAAGATCCTGATCTGGCACCTCTATCGGGCGGCGCTGGCGGGCCGCGATATCTACTACGACCAGCGGTATCGCGTACAACCTCGAGATGCGCGACGTGCTCGAGGAGATCATCACTCACCCGGGCGGCGGCGATTCGGCGGCGCTCGCCGCGATCCAGCGCTACACCAAGCTGTTCTGGCTGAACGTCGGCCCCTACAACAACCTGACGGCGCGCAAGTTCGTGCTGAAGTGCACGCCGGCCGCCTTTGCCGCGGCGGCGCGCGCGGCGGCGGCCGCCGGGGCGCGCTTTCCGCTCGGCCGCGGCGAAACGCTCGACGGCCTGCTGGCGCGTCTCGAGCCGATCTTCTTCGACCCGCAGGTCGATCCGATCGTCACCAGCAAGACGCCCGGCGAGGGGCAAGGACATCCTCACGGCGAGCGCGAACAACCTCTACGTCGGCGTGACGATGACCGATCTCGAGGGCTTCGACGAGCGATATCCGCTCAACTCGCGGCTCGTCAAGAACGGCAATGGCACGCTCGTCGAGGAGGTCTACCGCATCGGCGGCCGCTACGACCGGGAGATTCGCGCCATTGTCGGTCATCTGCGAGGCTGCCATTCCGTTCGCGACGCCGTCGATGGCGGCGGCGCTCGGCGCGCTCGATCACGTTCTACACGACCGGCGAGACCGCCGACCGGCTGGCCTACGACATCGCCTGGGTGCAGGACAAGGATTCGCCGGTCGATACCATCAACGGGTTCATCGAGGTCTACATGGATCCGCGCGGCATGAAGGGCGGCTGGGAGGCGCTGGTCTTCTACGTCAACCGTGAGAAGACCGCCGGCATCCGCACGCCTCGCCGCCGACGCGCAGTGGTTCGAGGACCGCATGCCGTGGGCGCCGCAAGTACCGCAAGCAGGGCGTCCGGGGCATCACCGCCAACGCCATCGACGTCGTCGTCGAGGCCGGCGAGTCGGCGCCGATCACGCCGGTCGGCATCAACCTGCCGAACGATCAGGACGTGCGCGAGCAGCACGGCAGCAAGTCGGTGTCGCTGGCCAACGTCAACGAGGCCTACGACAAGTCGACCTCGGCCGAGTTCCGGCGCGAGTTCGCGTGGTCGGCCGAGGAGGCGGCGCGCGCCGAGAAGTGGAGCACGCTGGCGCGGGGAGCTGACGACCGACATGCACGAGGTCATCGGCCACGGCTCAGGCACGCATCTCGCCGACGATTGCACGGCAGTCCGCAGACGCTGCTCAAGGAGCAGTACTCGGCACTCGAGGAGGCGCGCGCCGATCTGGTCGCGCTCTACTTCGTCGCCGACCCGCAGGCTGGCGGAGCTTGGCCTGCTCGGCGCCGCGGATCAGGACGAGATCGTCCAGGCCGAGTACGAGGGCTACGCCCGCAACGCGCTGGTCCAGCTGCGGCGGATCAGGGAAGGCACGCAGATCGAGGAAGACCACATGCGCAACCGCCAGATGATCGTCCGCTGGCTGATGGCGCACTCGAACGCGATCGAGGTCCGCCAGCGCGACGGCAAGACCTACTACGTGATGGTCGACGCGCCGGCCTTCCAGGGAGGGGGTCGGCCGGCTGCTCGCCGAAGTGCAGCGCATCAAGTCGGAAGGGGACTACACCGCCGCGGCGGCCCTCGTTCGAGACCTACGGCGTCCACTTCGATCCGGCGCTGCGCGACGAAGTCGTCGCCCGCGTCGAGCGCCTGAACATGCCGTCCTACACCGGCTTCGTCCAGCCCCGGCTCGACCCGGTGCGGGACGCGGCGGGGCGCATCACCGACGTGGTGATGTCGTATCCGCTCGACCTCCGGCAGCAGATGCTGGAGTACCTCGGGCAAGGCCTGAGCGCCGCGGCGGTCACGCCGTCAGCACTGCCGGCTCCAGCATCCGGATCGTGCCGGCGTCGGCATCCGCTTCGACCTCGCCCCCCTCGGCGAGCGTCCACTGCGGCATCGCATGGCCGATCATCGCCCCCGACCAGGCGGGAATGCCGAGCGGGCGGATATGGTCGGCGAAGATCTCCTCGAGCGTCAGCGCGCCGAAGGCATCGTCGCCGGGCCCGCACTCCGAGCAGGTGCCGAACACGAAGCCGGCGAGGCGCGACAGCGCGCCGGCGAGCTTGAGCTGCGTCAGCATGCGGTCGATGCGGTAGTAATTCTCGCCGACGTCCTCGCAGAAGAGGATGGCGCCGTCCCACGCCGGCAGGTACGGCGACCCGACGATCGTCGTCAGCACCGTCAGGTTGCCGCCGAGCAGCCGCCCCCGCGCCCGGCCGCCCGAGATCGTCATCGTCCGGTTCTCGACCGGGGTCAGCGCGTTGCGGTCCGAGAGCTGCCGCGGGTTCGCGAACGTCACCGCCTCCCCCTGCATGATCACGCGCTTGAAGTAGTCCACCGAGTAGGCGTCCCACCGGCCCATGCCGTTGGGACCATGAAAAGTGACGAGGCCGGTCCGGGCGTGGATCGCCAGCAGGAGCGCCGAGATGTCGCTGTAGCCGAGGATCACCTTCGGGTGGCGGCGGATGCTCTCGAAGTCGAGGTACGGCAGCACGCGGCTGCTCCCCCAGCCGCCGCGAATCGGCAGCACGGCATGAATCGCCGGATCGGCGAAGAAGGCATTGATGTCGGCGGCGCGGTCCTTGTCCTGGCCGGCAAGGTAGCCGTGGCGGTCCCGGAGGTGCGGACCGATGACGACGGAGAAGCCGAGCGCTTCGAGTGATTCGACCGCAATCTCCAGCTCCGCCGACCGGAAGGTGGCGTTCGCGGGGGCGACCAGTCCGACGGCGTCGCCGGCGCGGAGGCTCCGCGGTCTGATGCGGGTCGTCTGCTGACGGGCCGCGGCGCTCGGGCCGCGAAGTATTGCGGCGCCGGCGACGGCGGCCGCGGCGCCGAGAAAGTGTCGACGGTGCATGCGCAGATTCTACGCGCGAACCGCACCGGGGCGGAGGCGAGGCCGGATGTTATGCTCTGCGCCGTGCTTTACCGCTTCGGCCCTTTTACGCTCGACGCCGCTTCTTACCGGTTGTCGCGCGGCCCGGCGGCGGTCCCGCTGTCGCCGAAGATCATCGACCTGCTGCGCCATCTCGTGGCGCGGCCGTCGGCGCTCGTCGGGAAGGACGAGCTGTTTGCCGCGCTGTGGCCGGGGGTCGCGGTCACGGACAACGCGTTGACCCAGGCGGTCTCGGAGCTCCGGCAGGCGCTTGGCGACGATGCCGCCAGCCCGACCTACATCCAGACCGTCGCACGCCGCGGCTATCGTTTCGTGGCGCCGGTCGAGACGTTCGCCGGCGAATCGACGCAGCGGGAAGCATCGGCGCCGCGCGCGGCGCCGGCGATTGCGGTGCTCGAGTTCGCGAACCTGAGCGGCGACCGCGAGTTCGGCTGGCTGGCGTCGGGTATCGCCGAGACGGTCACCAACGACCTGCGCGGCGCCGGTACGGCGCGGATTGTCGATCGGGTCAGAGTGGTCGAGGCGGTCCGGCGGGTCGGTCCGGAGCTGACGGCGATCGCCGGCGAGCTCCAGCTCGACCTTGCGGTGGTCGGCAGCTTCCAGCGCGCCGCGGATCGGTTGCGGATCACCGCCCGTATCGTCGAAGCGCGGACCGGCGTGGCACTGGCGGATGCGAAGGCGGACGGCCCGATTGACCAGGTCTTCGAGATGCAGGACCGGATCGTGGCGCAGTTCAGCGAAGCGCTCCGCGCGGCCGGCGCCGGGCGGCCGGCGCGGGTCTACCGGGAGACCAGCAGTCTCGACGCCTACCGGGCGTTTACCGAAGGGCGCGTCCGGCTCGAGTCGCTGGACGGCTCGCTGGTGACCGGCGCGGTGGCCGACTTCGAGCGTGCCCTGGCGCTCGACCCCCACTACGCGATGGCGCACGTGGCGCTCGGCAACGGGCGGTTCTGGCAATACGAGATGTCGCGCGCCAGGAACCATCCGGATGCCGCCCTGCTGGCGCGGGCGACCGACTCGGTGCGCCGGGCGATCGAACTGGATCCCGGGCTGGCCGAGGCTCACGCGACCCTCGCATTCCTGCTGGTCAGCGCCGGCCGATTCAGCGAGGCGGCGGCCTCGGCGCGGCATGCTGTGGCGCTCGAGCCCGGCCACTGGGCCCACCACTTCCGGCTCGCCCATGCCCAGTGGGGCGGCGAGCGGCTGCGCGCGCTCGCCCGCTCGATGGAGCTCTATCCGGAATTCCCGTTCGCGCATTTCGAGGCCGCGATGGTGCAGATCGCGCGCGGCGCGCTGGAGCACGCCGAGTCGATCCTGCGGGAAGGAACGATTGTGCAGGATCGGCAGGTGGGCCAGCGGCAGCGTTACCCGGCGAAGGGACTGCACTGGCTGCTGGGCCTGGTCCGGCTGGCCCAGGACGACCCGGACGAGGCGCGCGAGGAGTTCGACCGCGAAGTGGTTACCGGCCCGGCGCAGCTCTACGCCGCCGAGTTCGCGATGAATGCCTACGACGGCGCCGGCTTCGCGGCGCTGGCCGACGACCACCCGGCAGGGGCGGTGCCGCTGTTCCGCCGCGCACTGGAGCTCTATCCCGAACACGCCCGCTCGCTCGTCGGCCTGGTCGCCGCCCACCTGGCGCACGGCGATCAGCGGGCCGCGGACGCCGCTTCGGCCCGCGCTGGCGCCGCCGTCGAGGCACTCCGCCGCGGCGGGCGGCACGGCGAAGCGGCACTGGCGGAGGCTTTCCAGCATGCCGTCGCGCGCCGTCCGTCGGAGGCGGTCGCGGTTCTGCAGCGGCTCGTAGATCACCCCGACACGCCGTTTGCGGGGTGGACGATTCCTATTGAGCCGCTGTTCGCGTCGCTGCGCGACGTCAAAGGCTTCAAGACGGTGCTGGCCGCCGTGGCCGCGAACGCCCGCTGAATTCAGCCTTTTTCACCTTTCCTTCACGACTCCTCATGCGGTCCGGCGATAGGGTGCGGGCATGGACAACCGACGACCTGTCAGGCAGACCGTTCGAGCGTGTATTGCGACCCTGTGGCTGGCGGTGCTGATCCCGGGCCCGTCGGCGGCACAACCGGCGCCCCGCCCCGAAACGACGGCCGTGTACGAGGTCGTCCTGCGCGACGGAGCGCGCCTGCTCGGGACGATCGAGTCAGAGGAGGCGGGCGTGCTGACCATCCGCACCGCCGGAGGCGCAACCGTGACCGTGCCGCGGCGGCAGGTCGCCTCGCTGCGCGAACGGCGCGGCGTGACGGCCGACGGCGAGTTCCTGCCGTCCGATCCGAACGCCACACGATTGTTCTTCGGCCCAACCGGGCGGTCGCTCGGCCGCGGCAAGACCTATCTGGGCGTCTACGAGTTCCTGATGCCGTTCGTCCAGGTCGGCGTCACCGACCGCCTGTCGATTGGCGGCGGCACGCCGCTGATTTTCGGGCTGGACGACTGGGACCGTCCGTTCTGGGTCACGCCGAAGCTGCAGATCGTCAACGGCGCCGGGACGCAGGCGGCGGTCGGCGTCTTTCACGTCTTCGACCGGCACGGCAACGGCGGCGGGATCGGCTACCTGGTGGCCACCCATGGCGGCGCGCGCGGCTCGTTCACCGCCGGTGCCGGCGTCACCTACGGCTTCGAGGGCGGCCGGTCCGGAGTCGTGATGGTTGGCGGCGAGCGCCGCGTCCGCCGCAACCTCGCGCTCGTCAGCGAGAGCTACGTCTGGGGCCGCCACGGCATTGCCACGGGTGGCGTCCGGCTGATTGGCGATCGACTGTCCGCCGACCTCGCGCTCGGAATGCCGCTCGGGACCGCCAGCGCCGTGGCGTTTCCGGTCGTCAACTTCGTGTATGCGTTCTAACGGTCGAGAACAGGCCGCTCAGGCGGCCAGATGGGCGGCGCGGCCTTCCCGATCGGGTTTGGCGATCGCGAGCCGGGCCGCGATCAGCAGGCCCAGCAGCAGCACGCCGCCGGCGAAGAAATGAGATACGAGGAGCCGCTCGTAGAGCGCATTGGCGATTCGCCCCTCGACCCCGAAGACGACCACCGGCAGCGAGATCAGCCAGGCGGCCGCCGCGAACACCGGCCGGGCCGCCGCGGCGAGCGGCAGCCGGCCGGCGAGCAGGCCGGTCATGGGAATCAGGAGCAGCAGGTAGTAGTGGGTCCAGGCGATGGGAGCCACCAGGATTCCGGCGGTGAGCACGAGCGAGAGCTCGGCTTCCCAGGCGTCGGCGGTGCGCGGCCGGCCGGCGCGCCGGCACGCCGCCGCCACCGGGCCGAGCAGGAGCAGGACGATCGCCCAGCGCAGCAGGCGGAACGGCAACCCGACGGCGATCGGATACCAGTCGCGGAGATGGCCGCGGGTGAGGAGGTGCCCCAGGGCGCCGCCCGCGCTCTGGACGTTGTAGGCACCGATCGCCTCCGAGCCGTGGACGATGACGAATTCGTGAAACCAGCGCAGATGGAGCGGCACGCCGAAGAGGACGACCGACAGGACGAGCGCGGCGGCGGCCCATCCCGCCATCGCGGCTGCCGCCCCGAACCGGCGGCGGAGCAGCAGGTAGGGGAGGAAGATCGCGAGCGGCGGCTTGATGAGCGCCGCGAACGCGAGGAGCGCGCCCGCCTTTCGATCCCGTCCGTCCGCGATCGCCTCGAACGCGACGAGGAACAGCAGCAGCAGGAAGTGGGTCGTGTTGCCGAGGCGCACCGAGTAGTAGAGCGGGCCGCTCAGCAGGACCATCCAGACAACGGCGTCAGCCGGGGCATTCCGGGTCAGGCGGCGTAGCGCGAGGCCGACGGCGACCAGGCCGACAACGGAAAACGCGACGGCTCCGCTGATCGGATCGAACGGGGCAAACGGCGTGAACAGGAGCGCGACGATCGGGACATTCACGAAGCACTGCGCCCGGGTGCAGTCGTAGAGGCTGGCCGGGTCGGTGAGGATGGCCTGGCCGGCGTGGTGATACGCCTTGATGAAGTCGATGAAGACAGGGCCGCTCGTCAGGACGAGCAGCGCCCCAGCCGTGGCGGCCGCGGCGGCGATCTCAAAGGGGGACAGCAGGCGCGCCGCGCCCGTCCGCCGCCGCAGGATGGCGAAAGCCGCGAACAACGTCGCGGCGATGTGCACGGCGTAGGCGAGCCAGGCGGTCACCGCGGCGACTCGTAAACCGCTTTCGAAACCCCGGCAATGAGGGCCGCGCTGGTTTTCACGTCCCCGATCCCGCGGACCAGCACCACGAGCACATACGGAACGGGCGCAAACACAATCGCGGCATCGTGGTGGATGCCGGTGATGTTCCCGGTCTTGTGGGCGACGACGGTGCCGGCGGGAACGCCGGCCGGAATCGCGTCGGGGGAGAGCCGCTGCCGCGCCAGGATTGCCACCATCTCGCCGTCGGAACGAGGATCGACCGCACGCCCCCTGGCGAGGCGCTCGAGCAATACCATGAGCGCCCGCGCCGTGGTGGTGTTGACCAGGCCGCGGTCGAAGGCCTTCTGATCCTCGACGCCGCGCAGCACCTTCATGCCGCCGGCGCCGAGCGACGCCACGGTGGCGCGAATCCGCCGCACGCCGAGCTTCTCGATCAGCAGGTTCGTGGCGAAATTGCTGCTCACCGTAATCATCGCCTCGCAGAGCGCGGCCAGCGGCAGCGTCCGGCCAAGTGCCGCGAAGACCGCCGCATCCGCAGGGTCGCCGTCGGCCAGCTCGTAGGCACTGCCGTCGACGATGCTGTGGAAGCGGTTGACGATCGGCAGGGGATCGTCGAGGCGCAGCCGCCCGGCGCGGACCTGGCGGAACAGCTCGATCATGACCGCCACCTTCATCGTGCTGGCGGCGTGCATGGTGCGGTCGGCGTCGATGAGCACGCTCGTCCGGCCGTCGATCGTCCGGTAGGCGACCGACACCTCGGCGCCGCTGGCGGCGATGAGCGCGCGCAGCCGGTCTTCGAGATCAGGCGGCGCCGCCGGCCGCGGCGCGGTGATGAGGAGGGTGAAGATCAGCGGGAGCATCTTCACCTCCGCTGGAGCTACTGGATCAAGTCCGCGAGCGGGCCCCAGGTGTCGGGGTCCTGCGACACCAGCGTGCTCAGGTAGAGCGTGACGTCTTCGGGAGGAAATTTGCCCGACAGCTCGGTGGCCGCCGCCTTGAGCTTGTCCGGATCCGGCTTGGCGACGTTGTCCTCGCTGATGAGACCGTTCTCGTGGGTGATGCCGAGGCTGTCGAGGAACGCCCCCATCATCGGCCGCTGACGCTCGAGATGGTAGTTCACGAGCGCCCGGGCGGCGACGGCGTCCGAGACCGACGGCAGCGTCGAGAGGTACTTGGCTTTCTTCTCGAGCGGCAGGCTGATCACGCTCTTGGCGCGGAACTTCATGTGTGCGGCGAGCGCGGCGACCGCCTCGAGCTGCTGCTCGGTGGACTGGTCGTCGCTCCAGAAGAGCTCGGCCGCGGCGATGCGGCGTTCGGCCGGCATCTTGCGCCATAGTTTCGACGGCCTGAACTCGTTGAAATCCTGCATCATGCGCCAATGTTAGCGTAAGTTGCGGATGATACAGTGAAGCGCACGATGCGGCCCGCCGACCGTCTGTTCACACCCCGATTCCTCGTCATGTGCCTGTTCAGCTTCACGGTCTTCCTGTCCGTGTTTCAGCTGCTGCCGACGGCGCCGTTCCACATCATCGACCTCGGCGGTTCGACCTTTGCCTCCGGCATGTTCCTCGGCCTGCTGACCTACTCGTCCGCCTTCTCGGCGCCGCTCACCGGCGCCTTTGCCGACCGCGTCGGCCAGCGGCGCGTGCTCATCACGTCGAGCGCGGCAATCACATGCTTCTCGCTTCTCTACGGCGTGATCGCCGACTACCGCTGGATGCTCGCGCTGGTCGTGGTCCACGGCATCTTCTGGTCGGGCCTGCTGTCAGCTTCGGCAGCCTACATGACCAACATGCTCCCGGAGAATCGGCGTGCCGAGGGCATCGGCTACTGGGGCCTTTCGACGGTGGCGGCGCTCGCGGTGGCGCCGACGATGGGGTTCTGGATCTACCGCCATGGCTGGTGGTGGCTGTGCGGCGTCTCGGCGGCGCTCAACATCACGATGGCGATCATCGCCGTGCAGCTCCCGGCGTCTCCCGCCGCTCGTGCCGTGGCGCCCGAGGCGCCCCGGCGCCTGCTCGAGTGGCGCGTGCTCGTCCTGTCAGTGACGCTCTTTCTCTACTCGTTCGGCTACGGCGGCATCACGAGCTTCACGGCGCTCTACGCCGACGTCAACCACGTCCGGCCGAAGGCGATCTACCTGACGACGCTGGCGGTGGTGATCCTGTGTACGCGGCCGCTGGCCGGAAGGCTCGGCGATCGGTTGGGATACCGGCGCGTGTTCGCTCCCTGCCTGCTGCTGATCAGCGCCGGCCTGGCCTGCCTGGCGGTGAGCGGCACGCGCCCCTGGCTGATCGCCTCCGCGATCCTGTTCGGCCTCGGCTTCGGCACGGCGTATCCGGTCTACGTCGGGTATGTCATGCGGGACATCGGCCCGGCGCGCCGGGGCGCGGCCTTCGGCGCCATCCTGGCGGCGTTCGACACCGGTATCGGGACCGGATCGACGACGATCGGCTGGCTCATCCAGCATCACGGATTCCGGGTGGCGTTCGGGACGGCCGCGACCCTGTCGGCGCTGGCACTGCCGTACTTCCTCACGGTCGATCGGCGGCTACGCGCCGCGGCGAGGGTCCGGGAGACCGTTTAGGCCAGCTCGATGAGCTCGACCTCGGCCCGGCCGTTCGCAATCGTCAGCCGGGCGACGGAGGGGACCGCATCGAAGCGCCGCGGACCGGCGGCGCCGGGGTTCACGACCAGCCGCCCGCCCTCGCGGTGGACCAGCGCGCGGTGGGTGTGGCCGAAGACGATGACGTCGCCGTCGTAGCGGGCGAGCAGCTTCTGCGGCGTCGGGCTGCCGAGCTCGTGGCCGTGCGTGACATCGATGCGCAGGCCGCCGGCCGGGATGGTCTGACGCGCCTCGAGCGACCCGCCCGGCGGGTCGACGTTACCGTAGACGGCCGTGACCGGGGCGATTGCCCGCAATTCGTCGAGGACGTTCCTGCCGCCGACGTCTCCGGCGTGGAGGATCCGGCTCACTCCCCAGAGCGCGTCGAACAGCCCCGGCCGAACGAGGCCGTGCGTGTCCGACACGAGGCCGACTATGATGACGCCGTGCTGCTCTGCGACGTTCACTGCCACTTCTTCTCGTCCCGCTTCCTCGAGCTGCTCGTCGAAGGGCTGCACGACCTCCCCGACCAGGGGCGCTCGACCGCAGTATCGCACCGCCTCGGCTGGACCGATCCCGGCACCGCCGAGGAGCTGGCGGATCGGTGGGTCGCGGAGCTCGATCGCCACGGCGTCGCCAAAGCGGCGCTCATCGCCAGCATCCCCGGCGACGAGGGGTCCGTCGCCCTCGCCGTCGCCCGGCATCCGCGGCGGTTCGCCGGCTTCTTCATGTTCAACCCGATGGCGGGAGACGTCAGGGGCCGGCTCGCCAGGGCGCTCGGCGACCAGCGCTTCTCGGCCATCTGTCTCTTCCCGGCGATGCACGGCTACCGCCTCGACGAGGAGCGGGTGCGCGAGGTCTTTGCCGCCGCCGCCGCGGCCGGGGCGGCCGTCTTTGTCCATTGCGGGGTGCTGAGCGTCGGCGTGCGGCGCAAGCTGGGGCTGCCGTCGCCGTTCGACCTGCGCGCCGGCGACCCGCTGGCGCTCGCCGCCACCGCCTGCCGCTTTCCCTCGGTTCCGGTCATCGTCCCGCACTTCGGCGCTGGGCTGTTCCGCGAGCTGCTGATGGCCGCCGACCAGTGCCCGAGCATCCACGTCGATACCTCCAGCTCGAACGGCTGGCTGAAATATCACCCCGGCCTGACCCTCGATGCGGTCTTCCGTCAGACCCACGCCGTGGTCGGGGCCGAGCGGTTGATCTTCGGGACCGACTCGTCGTTTTTCCCGAGAGGCTGGCAGCAGCCTGTCTACGAGGCGCAGCGGTCGGCCGCCGCCGGCGCCGGTTTCAGCGACGCGGACCAGGCGCTGCTGTTCGGCGGCAACTTTCAGCGTCTGTTCGGAAGTTGAACCGGGTCAGTGCGGATGCGTGATCAGCTCGTCGTAACCCTCGCGCTCCTGGCGATGGTGGCGGCCGCTCCCGGCCAGGCGGTCCTGCCGGCCGATCTGCTGCTGACGAACGGCCGCATGCTGACCATGGAGGACAGCGCGCCCGAGGCGGAGACCGTCGCGGTGCGCGGCGATCGCATCGTCTTTGTCGGGTCGGCCTCGGACATGACCCGGTTCCGCGGTCCCGCCACAGAGGTCCTCGATGTTCGCGGGCAGCTGGTCATCCCCGGGCTGATCGAAAGCCACGGCCACTTCGCCGGCGTCGGCGAAGCGCAGATGCAGCTGAAACTGGGAGACGCGGCGACGTGGGACGAGGTCCTGGCAAGGGTTGCGGCGGCGGCGCGGGCGGCAAAGCCCGGGGAATGGATCGCCGGCCGCGGCTGGCATCAGGACAAGTGGACGGCCCGGCCCTCGCCGGCGGTCGAGGGCTTCCCGACGCACGCCTCGCTCGACGCCGTGTCTCCCGACAACCCGGTCATCCTGACGCATGCCAGCGGGCACGCGGTGTTCGTCAACGGCAGAGCGCTGGCGCTGGCGAAGATCGGCGCCTCGACCGCCAACCCGAAAGGCGGGGAGATCCTCAGGGATGCCGCCGGCCAGGCGACCGGCCTGCTGCGCGAGGCGGCCGCCGACCTCGTGCGGCCCGCTCCCCCGAGCCCCGGGCAGGCGCGGCGCGCGCTGGAGCTCGCCTCGTCCGAAGTGCTGTCGAAGGGGATCACCACGTTTCAGGATGCGGGGTCCTCCTTTGCGACCATCGACCTGATGAGAGCGGCTGATCGACGAGCATCGGATCGGCGTCCGGCTGTGGGTGATGGTCGCGGAGAGCAACGACCGGGCGGCCGCCGGGCTGAAGCGGTATCGCACGATCGACTACGGCGGCGGGTTCCTGACGGTCCGGGCGATCAAGCGCCAGATCGACGGCGCGCTGGGCTCGCGCGGCGCGTGGCTGCTGGCGCCCTATAGCGACAAGCCGGAGAGCACGGGGCTCAATACCATGCCGGTGGCGGAGCTCGAGGAGAGCGCGCGGCTGGCGATCGCGAACGGCTATCAGCTTTGCGTGCATGCGATCGGCGATCGCGCCAACCGCGAGACGCTGAATGTCTTCGAGCGCGCCTTCCGCGCCCACCCGGCGCTGCACGATCTGCGCTGGCGCGTCGAGCATGCCCAGCACTTGAGCGCCGCCGACATTCCCCGGTTCGGCCGCCTCGGCGTGATCGCCTCGATGCAGCCGATCCACTGCACCTCCGACGCGCCGTATGTTGTCGACCGGCTGGGTGCGGCGCGCGCCGCGGAGGGGGCTTACGTGTGGCGCAAGCTCCTCGACAGCGGTGCGACGATTGCGAGCGGCACCGACGCGCCGGTCGAGGACGTCGATCCGATCGCGAACTACTACGCCGCCGTCAGCCGGCGCACGAAGGCCGGCGAGGTGTTCTATCCGGCGCAGCGCATGAGCCGCATGGAAGCGCTCCGTGCGTATACGAGCAGCGGCGCGTTCGCGGCGTTCCAGGAGGACACGCGCGGCTCCCTGAAGCCGGGGAAGCTGGCCGACATCACGGTCCTGTCGCAGGACATCACGAGCGTGCCCGAGGCCCGGATTCCCGAGACGACCGTGACCTTCACGATTGTCGGCGGGAAGATCGTCTACCAGCGATAGTCCGCGGCGCAACTCGCCGCCGCTAGCGCGCCAGGTCGCACGTCGGTTTTCCCAAAGCGTCCAATGGGGCCGATCCACGATCGCAGGCCCTGTCGAGTAACGACGACACAGGAGGTAGAATCGCTCGACGGAGCGGCACGGTCGGCCAAAGCGCCGAACAAGGAACCCCCGGTTATTTCAAGCAGGCCGAAGTAACACCTCGATGCGGACAATGCCTGAACAGACGATGAACGCGGGACGCCGACGGTTGCTGCTGTGGGGCGCGTCGATGGCGTATCTGGCGATTCTGGTCTGTCTGTGTCTTTCCTCAACCCTGCGTGTGACTGGTGACGGCAAGGAATATCTTCTGCTCACCGAGCGGTTCGCGGCGGGAGACGGTCCGGCCATTCCTGTCGCCGAAGCGGCTTCAGGCGGTGTCTTCGATCCGAAGCTTATCGACCGCTACGGTGCACAGCAGTTGTGGCACTTCTGGTTCTTCCCCCTCCTGGTCGCGCCGCTGGTTCGTACCTTCGGTGGACATGCAGCCGCAGCGTTCGCGATCGCCAATGTGGTCCTGCTCGTTTTGGCGTTCAACGTCGTTCATCGTCGTTTCGATTTGTGGGCCGCAGTGTTTGTCGGCTGCAGTCCGGTGTTGTGGTGGGTGGACAAGCCCCAGGTTGAAACGTTTTCGGTTGCCACGATCGCGGTAGGGTGCGCACTCATCGACCGCCCCCATATCGCGGCGCTGGCGTTCGGGTTGGCGGCCACACAGAACCCTCCTTTCGCTGCGGTGGCTCTGGCCTTGTGTCTGATCGCCACGTTCCGTCAAGGAGCCGATACTCGTGCGAGCGTGTGGTTTTCCTGTGCGATTGCGGTCCTGCTGGCCGTGATGCATCCGCTCTATTATTGGACGCGGCTAGGCAGATGGACGCCGCTCGTCGATTCCAGCGACGCGCGCATTCCCGCCATGCGGACATTGCTGACGGTCGTCACTGATCTCAATGTCGGCATGATTGTCAACATGCCGATGGTTTTCGTAATCCTCGGTGCGGCCGTCCTGGCGGGCGCTCGTAATTCGCGCGAACGAGCACCGGGCGCGACTGGTCGTCTGGGCCTCCTCGTTGGCCTGTTCGCCTGGTTCTCGATCGCCTTTGCTCAGGCCCCGAATGTAAACAGTGGCGGCACGCCAGGCATGACCCGGTACGCGCTCTGGTTCGTCCCGCTTCCCCTGCTGCTGTGGTCCTGTTCCCGGCGCCGAAGCGTGATCGCCCGGATGGTGCCGGCACTCGTATGCATTTCCACCATTTGGAACCTGGCCTTCTTCAGGCCTTCGCTATCGGAAAGCTACTTGTGGCCGACAGGAATCGCCGCGTGGGTCTGGACTAACCATCCCTCCTGGGAAAATCCGCTGCCCGAGATCTTTGCTGAGCGGCTGCGGCATCAGGACGGGGTCAATACGCTCGCCGCCGTCCCAGGTTGTTCCAAGGCGCTATTACAAGGAGGGCAGTGGCCGCAACCCTGCCCCCCCGTTGTCGTGCCAGCCAAGTGCCAGGGACCGGGCGCCCTCTGCTACGCAAACCGCCGCCGCGATGGAGAGTATGACTTCGTGGAAACGTCGAGACGAGGTGGGATCCGCATCTCGACAATTCTTCCCTAGTAGCGGCTCTGCGACGTGCTGGAGGTGGGGAATGGGGACCGCAGCTGCCAGGTTGGACTGAAGGGGTCACACCCCGTACGTGCGTCAGATGGGCTGGGCGCACAGCGGCAACACGAAAGTGTCATCGCTGTGCGCCTCTGAGCCGCTATCCTGAGTCTACGCAGGACCGCAGGTGTTGTTGTCGTACTGCCAGAGCAGATTCCAGCCTCCCTGTACGGACGCGCTGCCCCAATGAGCCGCAGTATAGTTCGCTGAGAGACTGCAGTGAAATCCACGATTGCCTTGCGCACTGGAGACCGAATTGTTAATCACCGTGCCGGCTGTAATTCCATCGATTGCCAAGTTTACAACAGCGCCGGTTGCTGAGTTATAGCTGACCTCCCCGACGTCTCCCACGGTCCCGGTGCCCCAAGGATGATGTCCCACGATTATCCCAAAGGAGAGGAGGTTGAGCCCAGACGTCACTGAGTTGTCGTGAATGGACGATCCCGGCAAAGTGCCGGTGTCTTCGCCAACCTTCAGACCTGCGAAGCCATACCGGGCATCATTGTTTATCTGGTTATTTCGCACGATGCAGTTCGCTCCCCCGAAGACGACCAAGCCGACATCAGTGTTATTGGATATCCAATTGTCATGAACGTTTCCACCATTGCAGCTTGTGAGTGTCATTCCGTCTGCTCATGGTCCCCCCGGTGACTCGGTGCCATTATCGGCCGAGTACACACTATAAATCTGAAAGTTCAAGCCTGACACTTCAAGGCCGGATCCGCACATCGCATTAATCGTGTCCACGTGATGGAAGACATAGCTGCTGCCGCTGATAAACGCATTTGATCCGTTCGGGCCTGCCTGCTGAAAGCATGTAGAGGTCTTGTTGCGGCTCGCTCTGTTTCCATCAAGGATTAACTCTGAGATTTCCCAATTGTCGTTACTTTGAACGTCCAGCAGTGGCCCCCAAAAATCCGGGATGGCCAGCAACCTGGCCTTGCCGCCAACCGACGTAAGGCTCTTTGCCGGAGGCCTGAAACGGATAGTGCCCTCTCGCCAGGCAAAGCTGCCTTGCCCTATGAGATAACCCGGATTTCCAGGCACCAAAACTACGTTGGTCTAAGTATCGATGCAATCCTGAATGGCCTGTGAATCGGAGACCCAATCGTTGGGGTTGGCAGCGGGACAGGTCGTTTGAGCGACGCCGTGGTTAGCGAAAGTAACTGTAAAGAGCGATACAAACGCCGCGAGTCGCGCTCTTGGCAACAACCTCGTAGACATAGCCGCACCCCTTTCAATAGTTGTTGGCGACAGCGCCCAATCGACGTCCTCGCGTTGGCGAAGCGTACTGTGCAGCAACAGTCATCCTTGTTCTCCTGCTTGTGCTGCCCATTCCACTCACAAATCTAAAGAGACGCTGACGGACGCGGTGTCGGCATTACCGGGTGTTGGGCGGCACCCCGCCCCACCGGTAAGGCCCGGCTAAGAGCCTATCGCCCCGATGGCTAGATGGCTGTAAGAAAAATGTGGCGAAATGTGGCATTGCGAGCTACTTTGTGGCAAGTACCCGGCCTCCCCGTCCGATAAAACCATGGTTGCTTCCGACGCTACATGGTGTGGCGCGCGCTTTGTCGATCGCCTCCAGGCGCTCGCCGGCGCCGTGGTCATTTCCGACGCCTCGGCCGCACTTTCTTTAGACGTCGTTGTCGCGGAGATTCCACCCTCGCTTTCCACGGCGGAGTTCGCGACACTCCGCGCGGTGTTAATCACGTTCTTGGCGAAAATGGCCACATGCCGTGCGCTGCCGATGGATCGGCTGACGGGAGCCTTGCGGGTGTGCGAGAGTTCGGATGCAGGATCGTTTCGACTCGCGGCTGATCGCGCCCTGGCCGAAATCGGCTGTTTCCACAGACCACCCGTCCTACAGAGTGACGCACGCGTCGCGCTCGCGCTCAGCTACATTCGACAACATGCCCCCACCGGTTCGACCAGTGTCGCTGCCATCGCCGCCCATGTCCGGCTCTCGCGCTGGCATCTGGAACGGTTGATGCGGCAGCACACCGGCCAGCCGGTCACGGCGCATCTTCGCGCAGTCCGGATGCTCGCGGCACGGCAGCTGTTAGCGGGCAGTCTCCTTACGGTGAAGGAAATCGCGGCCAAGTCTGGCTATGGCAGCACCAGCGCGTTGTCCAGAGACTTCAAGCGAACCTCGGGCGTCAGTCCGCTCGAGTGGCGCCGCGTCCGGGCTAAGCTAAGCGTGAATGCGGATGTTGGCGGCCGGTAAAGTCCAGGACCTTCGCACGATCGCCGATTTTCGCAGGACGCCCTTGCCGACATTGAGAGGCTTCTTCGAGCAAGTTCTGGGTCTCGCGCGCGAACTGCGCGGGCCGCGAGTTGACCGCGTGGCGCTGGAACGGCGGAAAAATCAAGGCGAACGCGTCCACGTCGAAGGCAATGAGTACAAGTGGAGCCGTGACGAGCAGATGCAACTCGCAGGAACAGGTGTCGCAGCCGCTCGCGCAACTCGCCGCTTCGCGGCTAGCGCGCCGCCACCGCGCGGCCGCGCTGCGGCTGCGGCTCGGCTGCGCCTGTGTCGCGTGCTGCGGTACCTGACGCCGGTACTGTTCGAAGAAGCGGCTGCAGGCGCGGTGGAAGCGCTCGCCCAGCTCCCGGCCAGCCTCGCCGGCTTGCCGGCCCGAGGCGGCTCCAGGCCGCCTGCGCGCCGCGGACCTCCTCCCCCATCGCGCGCCACCGTGCCTCTTCGCCGGCGCGCCCGCCGATCGTGTTCGACGCGAGCGCCTCGCGCAGCAGCGCGGCCAGCGCCTGCGACGAATCGGACGCCGGCGCGGCGCTCGGCGAGGAAGCCCTCGACCTTCTCGCAGAGCTTCTCCATCTTCCGCCGGCTGGCCTCGGTGTCGAGCTCGGTGCCGCGGAACGCCTCCGGATAGGCGGCCACCAGCCGCTCGAGCGCGGCCATGAACCGGCCGCTCAGCGGGTCGGCGCCCTGGCGAACGGCGGGCGAGGACTGGTTCCAGCGGGTGCGGAGCGACCGGACGCGCTCGAGCAGCGCCGCGTTGTCGAACGGCGACGGCGCCGGCGGGGCGATGTCGCCCATCACCTCCGGCGCGTGGCTTTCGGCGGCGTCGCTGCGATCGGCAGCGCCAGCGATTCGAGCTCGGCGACGAGCGCCTCGCGCTCCGCCTGCTGGCCTCGAGCTCGATCTCGTCGCGCCGCTTGTAGCGATCGAAGAAGGTGTCGCAGGCGCGCGCGGAAGCGCTGCCAGATCGCCTCCGACTTGGTGCGGCGCACCGGGCCGACGGTTTTCCACTCCGCCTGGAGGCGGCGGATCTCCGCCGCCGCCCTCTCCCAGTCGCGTGGCGAGGGCGAGCTCCTCCGCGCGGGCGCAGAGCGCCTCCTTGCGCGACGGTTCGCGGCCCAGGTTTCCTTGCGCTCCGCCAGATCGGCATTGCGGCGCGTGAAGAACGTGTCGCAGGCCTCGCGGAAACGCTTCCAGGTCGGCGCGGGTGTCGTTGCCGCGGCACCGGACCGATCGGCTGCCATTCCGCCTGCAGCTTCTTCAGCTCCTCGGCGGTCTTGATCCAGTCGGTGGACTCGGCCAGCGCCTCGGCGCGCTCGATCAGCGCGACCTTGCTTGTCGAGGTTGCCCTTCCGCTCCTCGACGCGCGCGGCGAAGAACTCGCGGACCCGGGCCTGGATCGGATCGGCGGCCTGCCGGTAGCGATGCCACAGCGCCTGCGCCTGGGCGCGCGGCGCCTCGGCGACCTGCTTCCAGCGCTCCTGAATCTCGTGCAGTTCGCGGGCGGCCTTCTCGAGATCCTCCGGTTGTCGGACCGCCCTCGGCGTTCGAAGCGTACTTCGCGCGAGCGCCTCGGTCCGGGCGATCAGCTCCTCCTGCACCGCGGCGTTGGCGAAGCGCTTCCACTCGTCCAGCTCGCGGAGGTCGTGCGACCTTCGGGCGCGACGAGCGCCAGCGCGGCCTTGAGCCGCTCCGAGCGCATGCCGCTCGCGGTCCGACCGTGCCGGCGCGTCGCCGGCGCGTCGCGCAGATCGCGCGCCAGCCGATCGGCTTCGCGCAGCGTGAGGTCTTCGGCCGCGGCGCGCGCGGTCGCGCGCTCGATCAGCTGCTCGATGCGCTGGACCTGCTGCCGCGCCGCGCGCTCCTCCGCGGCCTGGCGCTCCTCGATGTCGATCCGGACGCGCGTCTCGGCGGCGCGGTAGCGCTCGGCGACGACGGGGTCGAGCCCGCCCGAGCGGGCCTGCAGCGCCTCCCACTCCTCGCTGGAGCGTCCGCCAGCCGCCTCGGCGACCGGCTCTCGCCGCGACTGCTTCTCGGCCTCGAGCGACAGCGCCTCGAGGCGGGCGGCGATGCGTTCGCGGTCCTGGTGATTGTCGTGGCGCTCGACCGCGGCGCGGCAGGCGCCGAGGAACCGCGTCGTGCAGATCGCGGTCCTCCGGCTTCGTCGGCGCGGACTCGGGCAGCCCTTCCCACTCGGCGCGCGCGACGTCGAGCTCGGCTCAGCGCCTGCTCGGCGGCGACATGCTCGAGCCGTTCGCAGAGCGACAGCCGGACCGCCCGCAGGGCGGCGGCGTGCTCGGCGGCGGCGCGCTGCTCGGCTTCGGCCCGCTGCATGCGCGGCAAGGCCGGCTCGCGCCGCGTCGACGAGCGCGCCGTAGCGCGCGGCGGTGTCGGGGTCGAGCTCGGCCGTGCCCGATCCCGGCCAGTCTCTCGCCACTCCGCCTGCACGTCCGCGAGTTCCCGCTCGGCGTTGGGCGCCGCCGGGTTCGCCGCAATCGCCTCGACCCGGGCAACCACCGAGGCGACCCGCTGCTGCCACTGCTCGAGCGCCGCGCGGCGCGCCGCCTCGGCCTCCTGCATGCTCTGCAGCATGGCCCGGGCGCGCTTCGAGACGGCCTTGCTCTTCGCCCGCGTCTGGACGGTGTCGAGCAGCTCCCGCACGCTGTCTTCGTCCATCCCGGCGTCGGCGACGCACCGCTCGAGCGCCGCCACTCCCGCGTCCTTGTGCTCGGTCCTGAGCGCGACCTGGCGAAGCTCCGCCAGATCGGTCAGCCGCGCCACCGCCGCTTCGAGCGCCGTCGCCGGATCGGCGGCATGGCGCGCGACGCTGCCGAGCGCCTTCGGCTCGTGGATCCGGGCCAGCGCCGCGGCCCGCACCGCTTCGTGCGGCGAGGACTTGGCCACGGTCGAGACGTGGCGCGCGTCGTCCAGGCCGGCCAGCGCGGTCGCGGCGCGCGCTTGTTCCTCATGCGCCGAGGTCGCGATCGCGACCAGCCGTTCGGCGAGCTCCCGGCGCAGGTCGACGTTCCCTTCGGCGCGGACCAGCGCCACGAGCGCGGCCGGGTCGGTCACCCGCGCCGCCGCCGCCCGGCGGACCCTGAGGTCCTCGTCGCGCGTCAGCTCGTCGATCGCATCCCGATGCTCGTCGTCTTCTTCAGGTATATCGGCCACCGCGGCCGCGCGGACCGCGGCGTCGGCGTGCTTCCAGCGGGGCTGGGGCTTGAATCGATCGAGGAAAGACATTTGGGGAGCCTTGCGTCGCGCGACGAGCCATGCGGCCTCGCGCCCGACCGTTAGTCGTGTTGGATGCACGATCATCGCGGCCAGCGGCAGCCGCTTGCGCAGCCGACCGGGAACGTCCCGGTGACCTCGTCGGGCAGCGCACAGGTGCAGATCCGGATCGGTGCGATTTGCCGTGCCGCCCCGCGGCGGCAGTGTCACGCTCGCAAATTGACGTGCGAACCGTGCGAGCGTCCTGAATAATGCCAGCTCCGGATCCGATCGGGTCTCGAATCGCTCTCCGCCATGGAGTCGTATGCGTATCCCGGTTCGTCTCGTGCCTGATTTCGCGCGCGCCGTGCTGTGGAGCCTCGAGCGTGGTCCGCTGCGATTGCCGGCTTCCGTAACGACCGCCTGTACCGGCGCAGCCGGCTGGCCGATCCATCGGTTGAATGCCGCGGTTCATCGCTTGAATCCGTGCCGTCGTCGCGTGCCGCGGTCACGCCGGCAGGATACAATGCGGCGCGCTGCTCGCCGTCTCGCGCTCCTCTCCGTTGCAGGCGCCCGCTCAGACCGCCGCGCCCGCCCCGACCCCCGCGCCCGGCAACCCGGTCGCGGTGATCTCGACCTCGTTGGGCGACGTCACCATCGAGCTGTTCAAGGACCGCGCGCCGGTCTCGGTCGAGAACTTCCTCGACTACGCGACGGAAGGCTTCTACGACCAGGACCATCTTCCACCGCGTGGTCAAGCGGGCTTCGTGGTCCAGGGAGGCGGCTTCACCGCGACGATGGCGAGAAGCCGACGCCGGCCGCCGATTCAGAACGAGGCGACCAACGGGCTGCGCAACGTCCGCGGCACGGTCGCGATGGCGCGCACGGCAGGCCTGCGCAGCGCCACCGTCGCAGTTCTACTTCAACGTCGCCGACAACGCCGGCCTCGATCACACGGGCTTCTCGCCGCGCGACTTCGGCTACGCCGTGTTCGGCCGCGTGCTCTCCGGGATGGACGTCGTCGACCGGATCGCCGCCGTCCCGACCCACGTCCACCGCCGGCATGGACGACGTGCCGGTCGAGCCTGTCATGATCACGGGCGTCAAGGTCGTCCGCTGACACCTCCGGCAGGCGCTGATCTCGAGAACCTTGTCCCGCCCGCTGCTCGTCATCTTCCTGACGATCTTCGTCAACCTCGTCGGCTTCGGCATCATCATCCCGCTGCTGCCGTTCTACGCCGAGACCTTCGGCGCCTCGCCGCTCGTCATCGGGCTGCTGTTCGCCTCCTTCTCGCTCAGCCAGCTGGTCGCCGCGCCGCTGCTCGGCGATCTGTCCGACCGCTACGGGCCGCCGGCCGGTCCTGCATCTTCAGCCTGCTCGGCACGGTCGTCAGCTTCGTCATGCTGGCGGTGGCGCACAGCCTGGCGATGCTGTTCGCGGCGCGGATCGTCGACGGCCTGTCGGGCGGCAACATCACGACCGCGCGCGCCTACATCGCCGACATCACCACCGAGGAGAACCGCGCCAAGTCGTTCGGCGTGCTCGGCGCCGCCTTCGGCCTCGGCTTCATCGTCGGGCCCGGCGCTCGGCGCGGCGTTCTCGCACATCAGCTACACCGCGCCGATCTGGGCGGCGGCGGCGATCACCGTCGTCGCGATGGCGCTGGCCTGGTGTGTGGCTGCCGGAGACGGTCCATCGGGCGCGGGCCGGCGGCGGCTCGCCGTGGCGGCGCTCGCGCGAGCTGTGGCGGCCGCGCCGAGCCTGCGCGTCCTGTTCACCGTCGACTTCGTCTACTGGACGGCGTTCGCCGTCTACCAGACGACGTTCGCGCTGTTCGGGGCGCGGCGGTTCGGATTCGACGCGGCGCACACCGGCTACCTGCTGAGCGCGTTCGGCTTCCTCGGCGTCCTCGTCCAGGGCGTGCTGGTCGGCCCGGTCGTCGCGCGGTCTCGGCGCAACGCCGGACGCTGGCGATGGGGCTGGTGTTCGCGGCGGTCGGGTGGGGCGGCAGCGCCGCTGACGCACTCGCTGCCGGTGTTCGTCGCTGATGCTGGTGCCCGGCGCGCTCGGCATCGGGCTGTGCAACGCGACGCTCAGCACGCTGATCAGCACACGCCGCCGGCGCCGCACGAGCAGGGGCGCGTCCAGGGGGCCGCCGGCGCCCTCGAGAGCCTCGGCCGGACGATCGGGCCGGTCTGGGGCAACGGCGCGCTGCAGCTATTCGGCGAAGGCAAGGCCTACGGGTCGGCCGCGGTGGCGCTGCTCGGCGCCGCGGTGCTGACGCTGCGCTATCGCCCGGCGCGCCACGCCGGGATGCCGCCCGGTGCCGCGACCGGCGTCGCCGCGGTCAGGCGCGATTGAGCGCGGCGATCTCCCGCTCGAGGCGCGTGACCAGATCGTCGAGCTGCTCGACGACCGCCAGCACGGTGTCCGGCTGGCTCAGATCGACGCCGGCCGTCTTCAGCAGCGCCATCGGATGATCGCTGCCGCCGGAGCGGAGCAGCGTCAGGTAGCGGTCGCGCGCGCCGCCTCGCTCGCTGCCGCCGCCGTGCATGATCTGCTGCGCGACAGCCGCGCCGCCGAGGCGAAGCAGGTGGCGTACTGATAGACGTAGTACGGCGAGCTGAAGAAGTGCGGGATGCGGGCCCAGGTGATGCCGCGTCAGCGGGTTGAGATCGAGCGCGTCGCCGTAGTAGTCCTGGAGCAGCGCGGTGTAGATCTCGGTCAGGATCTCGGCGGTGATCGGCTGGTCCTGCTCGGCCAGCCGGTGCGCGCGCAGCTCGTAGTCGGCAAACATCACCTGCGTGTAGAACGTGCCGGTGATGTTGTCGATGGCGTGCTGCAGCAGCACGATCCGCTCGACCGGGTCGGTCGTGCGGCGCCAGCATGTAGTCGAGCAGCAGCGCCTCGCTCAGCGTCGACGGCACTTCGGCGACGAAGATGGTGTAGCTCGAGTAGACGAACGGCTGCGTCTCGTGCGACAGGATGGTGTGCATCGAGTGCCCCATCTCGTGCGCCAGCGTGAACACGTCGTCGAGCGTGTCGTTGTAGTTGAGGAGCATGTACGGGTGGGTGCCGTAGACCGGCGCCGAGTAGGCGCCCGAGCGCTTGCCCTCGTTCTCGTAGACGTCGATCCACCGGCCCGCGAAGCCTTCGCGCATCCGCGCCTGGATAGTCGGCGCCGAGCGGCGCCACCGCCTCGACGATCCAGTCGAGCACGTCGTCGTACTGATACTTCCGGTCGAAGTGACCAGCGGAATCGAGAAGTCGTAGACGTGATACGACGGCAGGCCGAGCACTGCGCGGCGCAGCCGGTGATAGCGCCGCAGCGGCTCGACCCCGGCGCGCGTCGTGGCGATCAGGTTCTCGACGACCGACGGTCGGGATGTTGTCGCCGTGCAGCGCCGCCTCGAGCGTGCTGCCGTAGCCGCGCGCGCGCGCCTGGAACCAGTCGCGCTGGCAGACGCCGTTGTAGAGCGTCGCGTAGGTGTTGAGGCTGGCGCTGGTAGATCGTCGTGAAGCGCCACGAACGCCGCTGCGCGGTCCGCCTGCTCGCGGCGGGTGGCGAGGATGGCGCGATACTGGCCGTAGGAGACGCGTCACCTCCTCGCCGGTCGAGAGCGTGATCGTCGGGAACTTCGCGTCGGCCGTCGACAGCGCGCCAGTAGGCGTCGTTCGGCGCCGAGGCGAGCCGGCTGGAGAGCGACATCAGCCGCTCGCCCGCCTCGTCGAGCACGTGCTCCTGCTGGCGGTAGAGGTCCTCGATCGCGAACCGGTAGACCGCCAGCGCCGGAGAGGCCGCCATCCAGCCCGCGGACGGTGGCGAGCGGGAATGGCGAGCAGCTCGGGGTTGAACCAGGACTCCGCCTGCTGCCGAGTCGCGCGAACAGGATCTGCACCTGCTGGCGCTTGCGCGTTGATCGCGTTGTCGCGCTGATCCTCGTCGTAGCTGGAGCGACGGGTAATACCAGACGCGGTAGGCGAGCTGGCCGATCTCCTCGGAGAGCCGGAACGCCGTCGAGCAGCCGGTCCGCGCCCCCCGCGAGCGTGCCCTTGAGCGCGGCGTAGCGGCCGATCATCGCCTCGAGCCGCTTGTAGCCCGCCTCCCACGTGCTCCCAGTCGGGAAAGATGTCGACGAGGTTCCATTTGTAGCGGTCGGGGATTTCCTCGCGGCGGCGGCTGCGGGTCTGCGGCGGCTCAGCCGTGGCGGCATCGGCGGCCGCGTGCAGCCGGGATTCGGGACGAAAGACCATCGGATCACTATACCCGCAAGCCTTCGCGGGGTGCACCCCCGGCTGGCCAAGGTGTTGCTTCCATCGCGGCGGAGGATTCATGCCGCGCAAGCAGCAGAGTGGCGTCAGTCGCAGCCTGGAGCGTCTGGCCACCGGGGTGACGCAGTGGACCGGCGGGACGACCGCCTTCGCGCTGGCTTTTCTGCTAATCGTCGTCTGGCTGGTCAGCGGCCCGGTCTTCCACTACTCGAACACCTGGCAGCTGGTCATCAACACCGGCACCACGATCATCACGTTCCTGATGGTGTTCCTGATTCAGCGCTCGCAGAACAAGGATTCGCTGGCGCTGCACCTCAAGCTCAACGAGCTCGTCGCCGCGGTCAATGGCGCGAGCAATCGCCTCATCGACATCGAGTCGCTCTCGGAGCAGGAGCTGACGGTGCTCCGCCGCCACTATCACCGGCTCGCCGAGATGGCGAAGCGCGACGCGACGCTGACGGAATCGCATTCGGTCGAAGAGGCCGAGGTCCGGCACCGCCGGAAGGTGAAGGGCGGGGCGCCGGCCCTGTAGCGCGGCTCAGACGGATTCCAGAAATTCCGCCGCTGCGGCGGCGACCGGCTGGTTCCATTCGTGGCCGCCGTCATGTTCCAGTGCACGAACCCGGCCGCGCGCCGCGAGCGCGTTCAAGTCGGCCCTGAACCGCTCGGCGGTGAACCAGTCGTCGCGGAGGCCCCTGACCAGCAGCACGAACGGAAACCCGCGTTTGTCCTCGAGCAGCTCGGGCGGTACGTCGCCGCCGACGGCAATCACGCCTGCGGCCCGGTGTCTGCCGCACACTGCCGCCCGGAACGCCATGGCGGCTCCCTGCGAGAAGCCGGCGTAGACAATCTTCGTCGTCTCGTCGTGCGGAACGGTGTCGAGCGCCGCGTCGACGTAGCCGATGTTGTCGGCGATGGCCGCCTCGCGATCCTCGCGCGTCATCCAGCTGGCGACGACATCCTGGGTGCGCCCCCGGTAGAACCTGTGGAGCGCCTGGATCGAGACAAGCGTCCACGCCGCGGCACCGGGAATCGCCGCCAGCCGATCCATCTGCATGGCCGCCTGCTCCATGTAGCCGTGGAACCCGACGAGCACGCCCCGCGGTTCCGCCGCGAGCGCCTGCCGCACGAGCACGCGCCCGTGGGTCGTGGCGGCGACGAGCCGAACGTCAGCGTCGGACAGATCAGTTACCAGCTTCCAGCTTCCCGCTTCCCGCTTCCGGCTCACAGCTTCCAGTTACCAGCTGCCAGTTCCCAGTTCCCAGTTGCCGGTTCCCAGTTACCAGTTCCCGGTTCCCAGTTGCCAGCTTCCAGCTTTCGCTCCCCGCTCCCCGCTCCCCGCTCCCAGCTTCCCGCTATCCAACCCACTCCCGCACCCGCTGCATGATCCCCTCGAACACCGGGGCCTGGCGGGCGGCGCCGCCCGGCACCTTGAAGGAGTGGTCTCCGCCGTCGATCTCGTCGAGGGTGGCGCGCTGGAGCGTCGGGAGCAACGCGCGGATCTCGTCGGCGGTGCCGAACGCGTCGCGGCTGCCCTGCACGAAGAGCATGCGCTCGGCAATCGCCGGCAGGTGCGCGTCGCGGCGCTGCCCGGGTTTGCCAGGGGGATGGAGGGGGTAGCCGAGCAGCACCACGCCCGCCAGCGGGCCGGCGCCACCCTGCGACGCGACGTGCGAGGCGATGCGCCCGCCCATCGACTTCCCGCCGATGTAGAGCGGCAGACCCGGAAACGCCAGGCGCGCCGCGGCAATCGCCTCGCGCCACGCCTGCTCGAGCGCGGGGGCGCGGTCAGGGACCTTCCGGCCGGCGGTGATGTAGGGAAAGTCGAACGTCGCCACCGACAGCCCGCGTGCGGCCAGCCCCGCCGCCGCCGCCACCATGAAGGCGCTCGACTGCCCGGCGCCGGCGCCATGAGCCAGCACCAGCGCGGCGGCCGGGGCCGGGGCGCGATAGAGGGTCAGATCCACGGCGCCAGTATAGCCTCCGGCGCCGCGCCGGGCCGGCGCGGTTTGCAATAGCTGCATCAATACATGTAGATTAGTAGATATGATTAGCGCTCCGGCGCTCTTCCGGCTCCTCGGAGACGACGTCCGGCTGCGGCTCCTGCGGCTGCTGGCTGACGAGCGCCTCAACGTCACCGAGCTGACCGGCATCCTCGGCCTCGCCCAGTCCGGCGTCTCCCGCCATCTCGGCCTGCTCAAGGACGCGGCGCTGGTCGCGGAGGAGCGGGAGGCCGGCTACACCTACTACCGGGTCCCCGACTCGCTCCGCCACGGCGCGAACGGTTTCGGCCCGGTCTGGCCGCTGCTCGAAGCGCATTTCGCGGCGCTCGCCGGCACCGCGGCCGGGCGGGCGGACGAGGCCCGGCTGGAGGAAGTGCGGCGCCTGCGGAAGGAAAACTTCGATGCGCACCAGGCGGCCCGACACCAACGAGCGCCAGCTGGTGCCGGGCCGCAGCTGGGCGGCGTGGGCGCGCGCGCTCGGGCATCTGCTGCCGCCGCTGCGGGTCGCGGACCTGGGCTGCGGCGAGGGCTATCTCACCGTCGAGGCCAGCCGCTGGGCCGCGCGCGTCATCGCCGTCGATCGCTCGGCGCACGTGCTCGATCGCGCCCGGGCGCTCGCCGCGCGCCGGCGCGTCAGGAACGTCACGTGGAAGCGCGGCGAGCTCGAAGAGCTGCCGCTTCGCGACGGCAGCGTCGATGTCGCGCTGTTCTCCCAGGCGCTCCACCACGCGGCGGACCCGGCGGCCGCGGTCCGGCGAAGCCGCCCGGATCCTCGCCCCCGGCGGCCGCGTTCTGATCCTGGACCTGCGCGAGCACGACCAGGCCTGGGTGCGCGACCGGCTCGGCGACCGCACGCTGGGCTTTTCCGACCGACCGGCTGGCCGCCCTGCTCGCCGACGCCGGCCTGCGCGACGTCAAGGTGACGGTCGGCGCCAGGAAGGCCGGAGACCCGTTCACGGTGCTGATCGCCAGCGGCGGCAAGCCCGGCGCCCCGGCGCGGCGCGCCGCGGCGGCGCCGAAGCCCGCCCGATTGACAGAGACGAGACCCGCATGAACAGCCCCGTATTCGACGCCCTGCGCGCCCAGCTCGCCGGCCGCATCCTGATTCTCGACGGCGCGATGGGCACGATGATCCAGCGCCACAAGCTGACCGAGGCGGACTTCCGCGGCGAGCGCTTCGCCGACCACCCGCCGCGATCTCAAGGGCAACAGCGACCTCCTGGTGCTGACGCGTCCGGACGTCATCAGCGCCATCCATCACGAGTATCTCGCCGCCGGCGCCGACATCATCGAGACCAACACCTTCAGCGGCACCGCGGTCGCCCAGGCCGACTACGGGCTCGAGGCGTTCGTCTACGAGCTCAACCTCGAGGGGGCCCGCCTGGCGCGCGCCGCGGCCGACGACTGGACCGCGAAGACGCCGGACCGCCCGCGCTTCGTCGCCGGCTCGATCGGGCCGACCAACCGGACGCTGTCGATCTCGCCCGACGTCAACAATCCCGCGTTCCGCGGCGATCACGTTCGACGAGCTGCGCGCCGCCTACGAAGACCAGGTCCGCGGCCTGATCGACGGCGGCGCCGACCTCCTCCTGCTCGAGACGATCTTCGACACCCTCAACGCCAAGGCCGGCATCGTCGCGATCGAGAACGTCTTCGAGGAGAAGGGGCGTGCGCCTCCCGCTGATGATCTCGGTGACGATCACCGACCGCAGCGGCCGCACGCTCTCGGGCCAGACGAGTCGACGCCTTCTACATCTCGATCCGCCACGCCCAGCCGTTCAGCGTCGGCATCAACTGCGCGCTCGGCGCCCGCGACATGCGCCCCTACATCGCCGAGCTCGCCGCGCATCGCCGAGTGCTACGTCAGCTGCTACCCGAACGCCGGCCTGCCCAACGCCTTCGGCGAGTACGACGAGCGCCGCCCGAAACCGCCGCGCTGCTCGCGCGACTTCGCCGACAGCGGCTTCGTCAACATCCTCGGCGGCTGCTGCGGCACGACGCCGGATCACATCGCCGCCGATCGCCGCCGCGGTCGCCGGCGCGCCGCCCCGCCCGCTGCCGGCGGCCAGCTGGCTCAATCCCGTCCCGGCGCCGGTCGCCGACCACTACTCGCAGTTCTCCGGCCTCGAGTCGCTGACCATCCGCCCCGACAGCAACTTCCTGATGATCGGCGAGCGCACCAACGTCACCGGCTCGGCGAAGTTCGCCCGCCTGATCAAGAGCGGCAACTACACCGAGGCGGTCAGCGTCGCGCTCGAGCAGGTCCGCGGCGGCGCCAACATCATCGACGTCAACATGGACGAGGGCATGCTCGACTCCGAGCAGGCGATGACGACGTTCCTCAACTTCATCGCGACCGAGCCGGAGATCGCCCGCGTCCCGGTCATGATCGACAGCTCGAAGTGGATCGTGCATCGAGGCCGGGCTGAAGTGCGTGCAGGGCAAGGGCGTCGTCAACTCGATCAGCCTCAAGGAAGGCGAGGACGACTTCCTCGACAAGGCCCGCACCGTCCGCCGCTACGGCGCCGGCGTCGTCGTCATGGCGTTCGACGAGACCGGCCAGGCCGACACCGTCGAGCGCAAGGTGGCGATCTGCCAGCGCGCCTACCGGCTGCTCGACCGAGCAGGCCGGGTTCGATCCGACCGACATCATCTTCGACCCGAACATCCTCGCCATCGCCACCGGGCTCGAGGAGCACAACGACTACGCGGTCAACTTCATCGAGGCGACGCGGCATGATCAAGGCGGCCTGCCCGGGCGTCAAGATCAGCGGCGGCGTCAGCAACCTGTCGTTCTCCTTCCGCGGCAACGACGTCGTCCGCGAGGCGATCCACTCGGCGTTCCTCTACCACGCCATCCAGGCCGGCATGGACATGGGCATCGTCAACGCCGGCCAGCTGGTCGTCTACGAGGACATCCCGAAGGATCTGCTCGAGCACGTCGAGGACATCATCTTCAACCGCCGGCCCGACGCCACCGAGCGGCTGGTGCAGTTCGCCGAGACGGTGAAGGGGAGCGCGACCAGAAGCGCGAGGCCGACCTCGGCTGGCGCGAGGCGCACGGTCGAGAAGCGGCTGTCGCACGCGCTCGTCCACGGCGTCGTCGACTTCATCGAGGCGGACGTCGAGGAGGCGCGGCAGCAGTACGCAGGACCCGCTCGAGATCATCGAAGGGCCGCTGATGGACGGCATGAAGATCGTCGGCGACCTGTTCGGCGCCGGCAAGATGTTCCTGCCGCAGGTCGTCAAGAGCGCCCGGGCGATGAAGAAGGCGGTCGCCTACCTGCTGCCGTACATGGAGGAGCGCAAGCGCCTGACCGGCGGCGCCTCGGCCCAGGGCAAGATCCTGATGGCCACCGTCAAGGGCGACGTCCACGACATCGGCAAGAACATCGTCGGCGTCGTGCTCGGCTGCAACAACTACGAGGTCATCGACCTCGGCGTGATGGTCCCGGCGGCGAAGATCCTCGACGCGGCGATCGAGCACAGGCGCGACATCATCGGGCTGAGCGGCCTGATCACGCCGTCGCTCGACGAGATGGTCGTTCGTCGCCCGGAGATGGAGCGCCGCGGCATTCACGATGCCGCTGCTGATCGGCGGCGCGACGACCAGCAAGCAGCACACGGCGGTGAAGATCGCGCCAGAATACAGCGGGCCGGTGGTCCACGTGCTCGACGCCTCGCGCGCGGTCGACGTCGTGTCGAGCCTGCTCGGCGACGAACGGGCCGACGTTCGACGCCGCGAACCGCGTGACGCAGGCCGAGATCCGGCGAGCAGCTACGCGACGCAGGCGGCAGAAGCCGCTGCTGACCTACGCGCAGGCGCGTCGCCAACCGCCTGCAGCATCGACTGGGACGACCACGCCATTGCCTCGCCCTGGTTCATCGGGCGGCGGTATCTCGACGACGTGCCGCTCGCCGACATCGCGCCGTTCATCGACTGGACGTTCTTCTTCTCCGCCTGGGAGCTGAAGGGCCGGTTCCCGGCGATCCTCGATCATCCCGACTACGGCAGCGCGGCGCGCGAGCTCTACGACAACGCGCAGGCGCTGCTCGAAGCGGATCATCGACGAGCGGCTGCTGACGGCGCGCGGCGTCTACGGCTTCTGGCCGGCCAACACCGACGGCGACGACATCGTGCGTCTACCAGGACGACACGCCGGCGCGAGGAGCTGGCGCGGCTGCCGATGCTGCGGCAGCAGGAGGTGATTGCCGACGGCCAGCCGAATCGATCGCTGGCCGACTTCATCGCGCCGCGCGACTCGCGGCGTGCCGGACTACATCGGCATGTTCGCGGTCACGGCCGGCATCGGCGCCGACGAGCTGGTCGCCGCCAGTTCGAACGCGATCACGACGACTACAACGCGATCATGGTCAAGGCGCTGGCCGACCGGCTGGCCGAGGCGTTCGCCGAGTATCTGCACGCGCAGGCGCGGAAGGACTGGGGCTACGGCGAGTCCGAGCGGCTGACGCCGGAGGATCTCGTCGCCGAGAAATATCGCGGCATCCGGCCGGCCTTCGGCTATCCCGCCTGCCCGGACCACACCGAGAAGGGCAAGCTGTTCGAGCTGCTCGACGCCGGCCGGCAGGGGCTGACCCTGACCGACAGCTTCGCGATGCTGCCGGCGGCATCGGTGAGCGGGCTGTACTTCTCACACCCGGAAGCGAAGTACTTCAACGTCGGCCGGATCGGCCGCGACCAGCTGGAGTCGTACGCACGGCGGAAAGGGATGCCGTTCGAAGACGCCGAGCGCTGGCTCGCTCCGAATCTCGCCTACGACCCCGCCGAAGTGGCGCTCAAGGGGTAGGCCCGGCTGGCGTCCGGGCGGACGGCGGGCGCGGTAAGAGTCAGTCGCCGGCAGCCGGGACGTAATCGCTGGCGGCGACGAGGAGCATCAGGGTGCAGCCGTGCTCGGAGTAGCTCTCGCCGTGATCCGACCCCGGAGCGGCGACCTGGAAGTCGCCGGGGCCAAGGCGCACGCCGCCGGCGTGCAGGTCGCCTTCGAGAATCAGGCACTGCTCGGCCCCCGAGTGATGGTGCGACGGAAACCGCGTGTCCGGGGCGAGCTTGAAGAGCAGCGTTGCCTGCCCGGTGGCGGCGTCGATCCGCAGCTGCTTGTACGACACCCCCGGAACGGGATGAGCCCGCCAGTCCTCGTCGGCGCGCGTGACCGAGAACGGTGCCGTGCGACTGCGCTGGATGAGCGCATCGCGGACCCGCGCCGGCGGGTCGACGACGGCAACCAGCTCCGCCAGCGCCGCGGCCGTCTCCTGCAGCGCGGCGCATCGCTCCCGGTCAGCCGGCGACGCCGCGGCGAGCGCCCGCGCGAAGGTCTCGAGATCCGGACCCTCGAGCCGCCCGATCGCGTACTCCGCGGCAAGATCGTCGAGGACGCGTGCCATCAGGATTCCCTCCGCGTACCGGGCGTGAGCTGGGCGAGCATCTCGGTCAGCAGGCGCATGCCGGTGCGCATCCGGGTGCGGACCGACTCCAGCGGCAGCCGGAAATGCGCGGCCAGCTCCGCCGACGACAGGCCCCGGAAAAACGCGTACTCGATGAGGATTCGCTCTTCAGCGGGAAGGGCGTGCAGCGCCGCGGCGGCGCGGCGCTCGCCGTCGTGGACCGGCCACTGCAGCTCGGGCGGCTCGCGGCCGTCGCCCGGGCGCAGCCATTCGAAGGCGCACCGCCGCGCCAGCCCGACCAGCCAGGCCCGGGGTGACCCGAGGGCCGGATCGTAGACGTCAGTCTGGTCCCACACTCGCGCAAACACTTTCTCCAGCAGGGCCTCAGCGGCAGAACGGTCACCGAGAATGTGAATCAGCAGGCCGTACAGGAACGCCGCATGGCGGTCGTACAGCGTCGTCAAGCCGGCGGCATCACGTGCGGTGATCCTCGCCAGGCTCTCGAGATCGGCCTCTCGCTGCTCGTCTGAACGGCGCGCGAGCTCTTCCGGCGGTGCGGGCCGACTCATACAGACCCCTTGGCGAATCTCACCTGGCCGTCGCACCCGCAAACGCCTGCCGTGCCCGCGTCAGCCATTGTCAGATTCTCAAACTGCGTGACCCTGAAGCATAACCATCCGCAGGCGGCTCCTGCAAACTCGAATGGCGCCCCTGTCGAGCTCCGTCGGGCGGAGAGCAGCGCCATCGCGGCTGACACCGCGTTGGGTGCGCCGGTGATGAGCACGGTGCGGCAGCGCCTCGAGGGGGCCGCGTCCGCTAATCCTGCGCCCTCACGATGATGGGCCCGTGCACGGGCTCGCCGGCCGGCGTCAGCCGGGGAATATCCACCAGCGCGCCGTCCGGAGAATCGCCGATCGCGCGGACTGTCATCGTCTCGCCGTCGATGGTGACGAGCAGGAAGTGGCATTCCCCCGACCAGCTCGCCGTGTGCGCGGCGGCGGTGTGGCCGGGCGTGCCGCGCCGCACCTTGCTGCCGGCGCCGGACACGAAGTAATCGATGCCGTTCCACCGCGAGTGCTGAAAATTGTGCTCGTGGCCGCTGAAGCAGGCGCGCACTCCGCCGCGCTCGAACAGCTCGACGACCGGCTGCATGTGACTGGTGTTGCCGTGCTGGGGGCCGGCGCAGAACGGCGGGTGATGGCCGAACGGAATGCGCCACCGGACGGCTCGTTCCGGCCGCGGCGGAAACGACCGCTGCATGAAATCCCAGTGCTTCGGATACTCGAACAGCCGGCCGCGCCGGAAAAAATCCTCCTTTGACGTGTCGAAGCAGACGAACTCGACGTCCGACGCCACCCGGAACCGGTAGAACAGCCCCGGGCCGACCGAGGCGCGGCCGGCCGCTTCCTCCCCGGCGAGGCGCTCTCGCAGGTAGAAGTTGTCCATCACCTGTTCGCGATCGTCGTGCTCCTCGGTTTCGCGCGTGTCGTGGTTGCCGATCGACGGACACCACGGCACGCGATTGAGGACGTAGCGGTACGGCTGGAAGTAGGTGAAGAACCAGTCGTCGTCTTCGGCGCCGCTGTCGGCGGTCCAGAGCAGGAACCGCTTCGACGCGTAGATGTTGTCGCCGGTTGTCAGCACCAGCCGGACGTCGTGCTCGTCGACGGCCCGCTCGAGCGTCCGGGCGACCTCGCGCTGGCGGCGGCGGTCGGTCGACGGCCTGCGCACGCCGGTCCCGAAATCGCCGATGACAATGAAGGAGAACGGGCTGGAGAGAGGGGCCTGCGGATCGGGCAGGGTGCGGAAGACGTGGCGGTAGACGCGGCCCTCCTGGACCAGCCCCTGGGTGTCGGGATCCCAGTCCCAGCGGCCGCCGGCCCCCCACGGTTCATGCTTCACCGTGACCGCGTAGGTGTAGCGGGTGTTCGGCTTCAGACCGGAGACCGCGCAGTGATTGCAGCTGTTGGTCAGCGCCTCGGCGACGAGCGCGCCGTTCTCGTCGCGCACCTCGACCCGGGCGGGGCCATAAGGAGTCGAGCGGCTGCCAATCGACTCGCAGCGCGGCGGGTGCACCCACTGCAGATCCTGGTCATCCACCAGCTTGGCACGGCCGTTCGATCGCGCCTTGAAGTAGAACGCCCCCCAGGCGATGAGCGCCGACTTGTGGGACAGCCCGGCGAGATAGACGTAGGGTTCGGCGTGGAATTCCGGCACCCGACATTCTGGATCGGGACGCGCCGGCGGCCCCCGGCAGCCGAATCGACCTGGCGACCAGCTCGAGCACCTCCGGGGAAATCGATCGGCGGATGACCGGCGCTGCTGCCGGCGAGACGGGTCGGGCCGGCGCATGGCTTCGGCCCTTCCGTGCCCGCGCAATCAGGATGCCGGCCGCCGCTCCGACCCCGGCGCCGACGATCGCGCTCGTCCACACCTTCCGATCCGAGTTCACCGCGTCGTCGAACGCCGAGAGCCCGAGCCACAGGCCGGTGCCAAAGCCGGCGCCCGCCCCGGCCAGCGTCCAGGTCACCGTCTCGCGACTCTGCGCCTGGACGGTTGAGAGCTGGCAGAACGCCGCGACGAAACCGGCGACAACCCATCGACGCATCGCAGTCTCCTTTGTTTGAGCGTAACCCTGATACCGTCCGCGCTCCGTGCGTTCCGGCATGGCGGTCCCGACACGATAATCCAAAACCGGTCGGGGTGGTCGACCCCGCCGCCATCGTGCGTGCCTCGAGAGGTGATTGAACCGCAGCCCCGAAGTGCAGCATGCTATGCCCCCGTGTATGCCGGGAGCCCCGGGGCAGCGCTGACGCCGGAGGCGTGTCGAGGCGTTCGAGATGACATGCGAACCCGCCCTTCTCAGTTGACGGCGGCGATTGCGGCGATCTTCGGCGCCAACGTCATCGTCAACGCGGCGCTCCATCTGGCGGCACGATCCGGCGTCGAGACCGTCTGGTTTCACGACGGCCGGCTGCTCCGGTTCGTCCAGGGGGCGGATTCGTGGAAGCCGATGGAGATCGCCCGCGCCTACGGGGCCGAGCACGCCACCGGGCTGTATCGGCAGGTGTTCTTCACCGACCTGGTCAAGTTCCAGTACCCGCCGACGGCATTGCTGGCGTTCGGCAACATGCAGCGCCCGCTGCTCAATGTCATCTCGTGGCTGGCGACGGTGATGACGGCGGCGCTCGCGGCCCTCATCCTGCGCCGCGCGATGATCGCCGGGCCCGGCGCCGGCACGCCGCGTCCGGGCGCGGGCCTGCTGCGCGACGCCCTCGTGATCGCGGCGGCGCTGACGTTCTATCCGCTGGTGAAAGGCTACAGCCTCGGCCAGATCCAGGCGTGGCTGGACCTGCTGTTCGCGCTGGCGATGCTGGCCTGGCTTGGCGGGGCGCGCGCCGCTGCCGGCGTGGCGCTCGGCTTGATCTGTCTGATCAAGCCGACCTTCATACTGCTGCTGGTCTGGGGCGCCGTGCGCCGCCAGTGGCGGTTCGTCGCCGGGGCGGCCGTCGTGATCACGGCAGGCCTGGCGGTCTCGGTGCTGCGCTACGGCGTGCAGGATCACCTCGATTACCTCCGCGTGCTCTGGTACATCAGCCAGCGCGGCGAGGCGTTCTATGCCAACCAGTCGTTCAACGGCGCCTTCAACCGGCTGTTGTTCAACGGCGCCAATCTGGACTGGCAGTATCACCAGTTTCCGCCGGTGCATCGCGGGGTGTCGGCGGGAACGACGGCGGCGTTTTTGATCCTTGGCGCGGCGGCACTGCGGCGGCCGCCGGCTAACGCCGGCTCGGCGCTCGATCTCTCGATCGCCGCGCTGGCGGTTACGATGACGGCACCACTGGCGTGGGAGCACAACTACGGCATCCTGGTGCCAATCTACGCCGCGGTGACGCCCGTGCTGATCGCCCGCCGTCCGCTCGGCCGCTGGACGGCGGCCGCGCTCGCCCTCATCTGGATTGTCGCGGCGAACTACTTCCAGTTCACCAACCGCTTCGCCGGCAGCTGGCTCAATCCCCTCCAGTCGTACCTGCTGGCAGCGGCGCTGCTCCTGTGGGGGCTGATGTGGACGGCGGCGCACGCCCAGGTCTCGCCGCAACCGGCCAGCGGCCAACGTCTGCCGCCGCCGGGATCGCTATAATCCGTCCCATGGGGTCCCTCGTTCTCCTGCCGCTCATCGCGCTCCTGGCCGGCGCTCCGGCCCCGGCCGCGCAGCGCTCGGCGCGACGCCCGGCACCGTCACCGGCGGCCCCTTACAAGACGCCGCTGCCGCTCGCCGAGATGACCGGCAAGCAGGCCGTGGTGACGACGACGGCGGGGGTGTTCGTGGTGGCGCTGCGCCCCGACCTGGCGCCGAACCATGTCGGCTACTTCATGAAGCTGGCGCGGGACGGCGCCTACAACGGGACCATCTTTCACCGCGTCATCCGCCTGGCGATCGTTCAGGGGGGCGATCCGCTGTCGAAGGATCCGGCCAAGGCCGCGCTCTACGGCACCGGCGGGCTGGGCGTCCTGGCGCCCGAACTGAGCGCCGAGCACGCGGCGCGGGGTGCGGTTGCGGCCGTGCTGCAGCCGAACCGGCCGGACAGCGGCGGGGCGCAGTTCTTCGTCTGCGTCACCGACCAGCCGGCGCTCGACGGCAAGTACACGATTTTCGGCAACGTGACGACGGGGATGGACGTCGTCCAGCGGATCTCCGAGGCGCCGGCGTCACCGGACGGCGTCCCGGCCGAGCGGATCGTCATCGAGTCGGTCGCGATCCGTGACGCCCCGCCGCCGGAGCCGGAGCCCTTCGCGGACACGACCGTCGAGGAACTGGCGCGATACCGTGCCGTCCTCGACACCAGCGCCGGACCGATCACGCTTGAATTCTTCCCGGACCGCGCTCCCGGCCACGTCCGCAACTTCCTGCGGCTGGCCCAGGCGGGCGTCTACGACGGCACCGCTTTTCACCGCGTCGTCCGCGGCTTCGTCGTCCAGGGCGGGGCGCTCAACACCCGCGGCCCGCTGACGGAAACGCAGCAGCAGTACGTCCGCAGCCTGCCGCCCGAGTTCAACACGACCAAACATGAAAAAGGCATCGTCTCGATGGCGCGCGGCGACGATCCGGCGAGCGCGACGACCTCCTTCTTCATCGTCACCGGCAGCGCCAGCTC
The DNA here is from genome assembly GCA_963750475.1 of uncultured Acidobacteriota bacterium. GTDB lineage: Bacteria > Acidobacteriota > Vicinamibacteria > Vicinamibacterales > 2-12-FULL-66-21 > JALZOC01. The sequence goes on along the minus strand of CAVVQQ010000002.1, from coordinate 384,530 downwards.
GCTCGACGACAAGTACACGGTCTTCGGCCGCGTCGTCGACGGCCTGGCCGCGATCGAGGCGATGAACGATGCGCCGGTGAACGGTGAAACGCCGGTGACCAGGATCGAGCTGCGCGGCGTCCGGATCGTGAAGTGAACCGCCTCCTGTGGCGATGCTCATCCCCGCGACATGATTTTCGATCGCCCGCATGGGCAGCACGGAGCAGAATGGGATCACAGAGAATTTCGTCGATGCGCCTCGCCGGGTTGTTGATCGCAATTGCGACCGCGACGGCAGGCGCCGGGCTGGCGGTCCCTGCCCTCGCGCAGGCCCCGCCCGCAGCCGCGGCCGCTCAGGACGCCGCCCTGGCCGCGTTCTTCGAGAGCTACGACGCCGCCGAACTCGCCAGGAGCCCGCAGGCCAAGGCGTATCGCGGCATTCGCGACGCTGACTACGGCAAGCTCGACGACGCCAGCGAGGCGGCGGACGAGCGGGATTTCCAGGCCGGGTTGGCGGCGCTCGCGGAGATGAAGGAGCGCTTCGGAACCGCGGCGCTGTCGGCCGAATCGCGGCTGTCCTACCAGCTGTTCGAGAAGCAGATGGCGCGCCGCCGCGACGCCCGGGTCTTCCGCGACAACGACTACGTGTTCGATCAGATGAACGGCGTGCAGAGCCAGCTGCCGGCCTTCATGATCAACATCCATCGCGTGTCGAACAAGGAGCAGGCGGAGGCATACGTCAGCCGGCTGCGCGGAATGGGCGCGGTGATCGACCAGGCCATCGCCAGGTCCGAGCGCGCCGCCTCGAAAGGCGTGCAGCCTCCGAAATGGGTCTATCCCTACGTGCTTTCCGACGCGCGCAACGTGATCACCGGGGCGCCGTTCGGCCCCGGGCCGGCCGCGCCGCTCTATGCCGATCTGATGGCCAAAGTGGCCCCGCTCCAGATCCCGCAGGCCGAGAAGGATGCCATCGTCCGCGCCGGCGCGGACGCGCTCACCGGCACCGTGAAGCCGGCGTACGAGCGGCTGGTCGCGGTCCTGACGGCGCAGGAGAAGACCGCCGGCACCGTTGACGGCGTGTGGCGCTTCAGGGACGGCGAGGCCTATTACGCCGAGCGGCTGAAGAACTACACCACGACCGACCTGACCCCCGATCAGATTCACCAGCTCGGGCTGGACAATGTGGCGCGCCTCCACCGCGAAATGGCGGCGATCATGGCCCGGGTGGCCTTCACGGGCACCCTGCAGGATTTCTTCCGGTTCATGCGGACCGACAAGCGCTTCTACGCGTCGAACGACAAGGCCGGCCGCGATCTCTACCTCGCAGAGACCGAGAAGGCCAAAGAGGCGGTCGGGGCAAAGCTGCCCCAGTGGTTCGGTGTGCTGCCGCAGGCCCCCCTGGCCGTGAAGGCGGTGGAGCCGTTCCGTGAGAAGTCCGCGGGCAAGGCGTTCTATCAGAGCCCGGCGCCGGACGGGTCGAGGCCCGGGACCTACTACGTCAACCTCTACGACATGGCGGACATGCCGCTCTTCGAGGCCGCCGCGCTCTTTTTCCACGAAGGCGTGCCCGGGCATCATCTCCAGCGCGCGATCCAGACCGAGCTGAAGGAGCTGCCGCCCTTCCGCCGCTTCGGCGGCGTCACTGCTTATCTCGAGGGCTGGGGCCTCTATTCGGAGAAGCTCGCCAGCGACATGGGGCTCTATGCCGATCCCTACAGCGACTTCGGCCGGCTGCAGCTCGAGCTCCACCGCGCGATCCGTCTGGTGGTCGACAGCGGCCTGCATCACAAGCGCTGGACCCGCGAGCAGGCCATCAAGTACGTCGAGGACAATTCCGCCGACGCACCGGGCGGGATCGTCAAGGCCATCGAACGCTATATCGTGTTTCCCGGCCAGGCGACCGCCTACATGATCGGGCGTCTGAAGATCAGCGAACTGCGCGACCGCGCCGAGAAGGAACTGGGGCCGCGCTACGACGTCCGGGCTTTCCACGACGTTGTTCTGAAAAGCGGCCCGGTGCCGCTCGACATCCTCGAACAGCGGGTCGACGCGTGGATTGCGGCGACGAAGGGATGAACGGGATCGACGGCGCTGCCCGCTGAGTCGCCTTCGGTTCGCGATTCCGCCCGTCCCGGCTCCGCCTGCCGGAAGGCCGGAACCAGAACCGTATTCGGGGGATAATGGACAGGACGGCCAGATATGGCCGGGCTGCGACTGGCGCGGCTGTACGGAAGGGAAGACAGAACGTTTTGGCAGACACACGACTGAAGATTGCGGTATTCATCGACTTCGACAACATCGAAATCGGGGTCAAGAGCACGCTCGGCGTGCAGTTCGACATCGGCGTCGTCCTCGAGGCGCTCAAGGAGCGCGGCGACGTCGTCTCGAAGATCGCCTACGGCGACTGGACGCGCGCGGGGGACTACAGCCGTTCCCTCACGCAGCACGCGACCAAGCTGGTCCAGCGCAACCTCACGCCCGGCGGCGACAAGAACGGCGCCGACATCAATCTCGCGCTCGACGCGCTCGAGATGGCGTTCACCCACGGTCACATCAACGCCTACGTGATCGTCGGCGGCGACAGCGACTTCATCACGCTCGTCGAGAAGCTGAAGCAGTACGACAAGCAGATCTTCGTGGTCGGCGGCCGCGCCTTCACGAGCATGGTGATGCAGCGCAACTGCCACGAGTTCATCGCCTACGAGAACCTGGTCGGCTCGCGCCGCTCGTCGGCGGACCGCGGCCGGCAGAGCGGCCGCCGTGGCGCAGACGCTCGATCGAGCAGTCGTCGTGCCGCTCGTCCGCCGCGCCCTCAAGGTGCTCAGCGACCGCGAAGTCTCGCCGCAGCTCGGCCTGCTCAAGAGCACGCTGCTGCAGCTCGATTCGACGTTCTCCGAGCGCACCTACGGCGCTGGCAGCTTCCGCGACTTCGCGCAGAAGCTCGCCGCAGCCGGACACGTGGTGCTGCGGGAGTCGGGCCGGAACGTGCTCGTCGAGCTCGCCGAGGGCAGTGGCACGCAGGCGGCAGAGGAGCCGCGGGAGCCGCGGGAGCACCGCCCGCCCCAGTGACTCGCAGCCGGGGCAGTCGCAGCCACAGCCGCGCCGCGAGCCGGCCGACGCCGGCCCCTCCGAGGCCCCCGTCAACGGCGGCGGTGCCAACGGCGGAGAGCCGGAGCCGCGCACCGCGGACGGCATCAGCGAAGTCCGCCGCCTCTTCCAGGCGGCGCAGAATCCGCCGCGCTGGCCGATGTACATCCGCCAGGCCAAGCAGTTCCTTCGCAACGTCGATTCCGCCTTCGACGAGCGCAAGTTCGGCTTCGCCAGCCTCGTCGATCTGCTGCGCGCCTGCCAGCGTGAGGGGCTGTTCCGGATCGAGCGCGACCGCCAGGGCGTGATGCGCGTGTTCCCGGGCAACATCATGCAGGGGGCTGCCGCGCCGGCCGGTGCGGCCGGGCAGGGCCTGCCCGGCGACGACGACAATCGCGGCAATGTCGCCGAGCCGGTGCCGGTCGACGACGAGGCCGACGCCGAGGAGTGGACGCCGCCGCCGTCCGCCGCCGGCGAAGTGGTCGAGGGCGCTGTCGTCCAGGAGAACGTCACGCCGGAGGTCATCGACGGCGAAGCGGCGTTCGAGCTGAATGCCGACCAGCCGGCGGCCGAACCGGCGGCCCCGAAGGGACGCGGGCGCGCCCGTTCGAAGCCGGCGGCCGGCGGCCGGAGCGCCGAGCCGCGCGCCAGCCGCAAGTCGGCCGATGCCGCCCCGAAGGCGCGCAAGCCCGCCGCCAAGCCGCGCGCGCCGCGCACCCGCGCCCGCAAGGACACTCCCGCGCTCTAGCGATCGGTCCCCGCTTGTCGGGGCCGGACGCTACTCCTCGTCATGACCCGCGCTGCCGTCGAACAGCGGCAGCGCGGCGCCCGTCGTCTCCCTCCCTGCCGGATCGATCAGGTTGTGGACGCTCGCGCCCAGCAGGCGTACGGGGCGCCGCCCGGCCTCGGTCCGTTCGAGCAGCGCCACCGCGCGGCTGGCGATGTCGTCTGCATCGCGCGTCGGCGGCAGCCTCGAGTGGCTGCGCGTGATGGTCGTGAAATCCGAGTAGCGGACCTTGATCGTCACCGTCCGGCAGGTCAGGCCGCGGCGCTCGAGCCAGGCGGCCCCGCCACGCGCCATCTCGTCGACCTCGGCGCGGATCTGCGACAGGTCGGTCAAATCCTCGGAGAACGTGTTCTCGGTGCCGGACGACTTGGCCGACCGGTTCGGCACGACCGGACGATCGTCGATGCCGTCGGCGAGCCGGCGCAGCCAGTCGGCGCTGCTGCCGACCGCCTCGCGCAGCATGCCGGGGTCGACGCGGCGCACGTCGACCAGCTTTTGGATGCCGCGCTCCCGGAGGCGCTGCGCCGTGACCGGTCCGACGCCCCACAGCGCGTCCACGGGCAGCTTGTGGAGGAACTGCTCGACCCGCTCCGGCGCAATCACCGTCAGGCCGTCCGGCTTCTGCCATCCCGACGCGATCTTGGCGAGGAACTTGTTGGGAGCGACGCCGGCCGACGCCGTCAGCCCTGTCGCCTCGCGAATCGCCGCCTTGAGGCGCTGGGCGACCGTGCGGCCGAGCGGCTCGCCCCAGGCGTTTTCGGTGACGTCGAGATAGGCCTCGTCGAGCGACAGCGGCTCGACCAGCGGCGTGACCGACCTGAAAATTCCGAACACCGCCTCCGACGCCGCCTTGTAGCGTCCGAAGTCGGGGCGCACGATGGTCAGCGACGGGCAGAGCCGCACCGCGCGCGACATCGGGATTGCCGAGCGGACCCCGAACGCCCGCGCCTCGTAGCTCGCCGCGGCGACGACGCCGCGGTGTTCGGGGGAGCCGCCGACGGCGACCGGCCGGCCGCGCAGCTCCGGCTTGTCGCGCTGCTCGACCGACGCGTAGAACGCGTCCATGTCGACGTGCAGGATGCGGCGCACGTCAGAGGCTAGCATGGGAGGCTCAGGGACTGCTTCCCGCTTCCCGCTTCCAGCTTCCCGCGGCGACCGGAGTGCGGGAGCGCCGCAGCGTGACGTTGGTCGCACGGCTTTCGAACCGCCAGAGCCGCGGTCCTTGTCAGGGGAGACGGCACTTTGTAGATTGGGCACATGGCGCTCAAACGGATGGACAACGTCGGAATCGTCGTCGATGACCTCGGACGCGACGATTGATTTCTTTCGCGAGCTCGGCCTCGAGCTCGAAGGGCGGGCCACGATCGAAGGAGAATGGGCCGGACGTGTTACTGGGCTCGGCGATCAGCGCGTCGAGATTGCCATGATGCGCACGCCGGACGGCCACAGCCGGCTCGAGCTCTCCCGCTTCCTCACGCCGCCCACCGTCGCGGATCACCGAAACGCCCCGGTGAACGCTCTGGGCTACCTTCGCGTCATGTTCGCCGTGGACGACATCGACGAGACGCTTGAAAGGCTCCGCAAGCGCGGCGCCCAGCTCGTCGGCGAAGTCGTCCAGTACAAGGACGCGTATCGGCTCTGCTACATCCGCGGGCCTGAAGGGCTTCTCATCGGACTCGCCCAGGAACTCAGCTGAGCGCCGGCGAGGCCACGCCCGGGAACCTCAGGGCGCTCAGCAGCGGGCAGGGGGGAGCCGGAAGCGCGCAGCGGGCAGCTGGCAGCGGGCTGCGGGCTGCGGGAAGCTGGCAGCTGGAAGCTGGCAGCCGGAAGCGGGCAGCTGGAAGCGGGAAGCGCGCAAGCTCGCAAGCTCGCAGCTGAAGGCCGCCGCCCGCATGTATTGCGCGCCGCCGCCGGGGCCGCTACAGTGAGTCGTGATGCACAGAGCGTCCGCGGTGGCCGTCCTGACCGCTTGTCTGTCGATCGCGGCCGCCGCCACGGCCGCCGGCCAGACCGCGCGACGTACGGAACCTGATTCCTACCGCGCGGAGATCCGGAAGCTTCGCGCCGCGCGCGCCGCCGAACTGACGGCGGACGACGGCTGGCTGACCGTCGCGGGTTTGTTCTGGCTGAAGCCGGGAGCGAACGTTGCCGGCAGCGCCCCGGGCAGCGACGTGCGGCTGCCCGCGGCGGCGCCGGCCCGGCTCGGGGTGTTCACGCTCGAGAAGGATCACGTGACGTTCTCGCCGGATCGGGCGGTCGGCGTCACCGCCGCCGGCCGTCCGGTGACGGCCGCGATCGCCGCCCCGACGGAGGACAAAGAGGCGCTGGCGGTCGGTGACCTGCGGCTGTTCGTCATCCAGCGCGAGGACCGCTTCGGCATCCGCCTCCGCGACCTGCACAACAGCGAGCGGACGCAGTTCGCGGGCCTGCGGTTTTTCCCGCTGCGCCCGGCCTATCGCGTCCGCGGCCGGTTCGTCGCCTACGCGCAGGCGAAGACCATCACCATCCCGAACGTTCTCGGGCAGGCGCTGGCGATGACCAGCCCCGGCTACGTCAGCTTCGAGCTCGCCGGACGTTCGTTCCGGCTCGAGCCGGTCTTCGAGAGCGACGAACACGAGGACTTCTTCTTCATCTTCAAGGATCTGACCAGCCGCGACGTCACCTACGGGGCGGGACGCTTCCTGCACGCGCCGCTGCCGCGTGCCGGCGTCGTCGATCTGGATTTCAACAAGGCTTACAACCCGCCGTGCGCCTTCACCGCGTTCGCGACCTGCCCGCTGCCGCCGCCGCAGAACCGCCTGGACGTGCGCGTCGAGGCGGGAGAGCTCGCCTACCATGCGGCCGCCAGCCCAGGCCCCGGCCGCTGACGCTCCGGCTCGTTCCGCTCGCCCCGTCGGACGCGGCGGCCGGAGCTGAAAACGACCAAATTGGCCGCCCGACAATTTCAGACATTTTTGTCTGACATGCGCGGCGTTCTGTCGAAGTTCGTCAAATGGCTTCAGACCCCTTGAAGCGCGGTCCACCGGCACTGATAATACCGGCTCGGGGATTTATTCAGCTTCGGTCTCATCCAGCCGCGACCACGAAAGGACACAAAAATGGGTTCCGCTTCCTCCGGCCACGCCATTCGCAGCATCAGTGAATGGGGTACGACTCTCAGCCAGCGGCCGGTGACCGCGGGCAGGAAAATGACCGACGATTTCGGCTCCCTGACGTTCAACGACGAGGCGCAGCGGGCGCGCCTGCCGAAGGACGTCTACCGGGCGCTGCGCCGCGCCGATCGCGCAGGGCGAAGCCGCTCGACCCCTCGGTCGCCGACATCGTCGCCAGCGCGCTGAAGGACTGGGCGGTCGAGCACGGCGCGACCCACTACACGCACTGGTTCCAGCCGCTGACCGGCATCACCGCCGAGAAGCACGACTCGCTTCCTGTCGCCGACCGCCGACGGCCGCGGCGGTCGCCGAGTTCAGCGGCAAGGAGCTGATCAAGGGCGAGCCGGACGCCTCGAGCTTCCCGTCGGGCGGCATGCGCTCCACCTTCGAGGCGCGCGGCTACACCGCGTGGGACCCGACCAGCCCGCCGTGGCTGCTGGTGACCGCCGAACGGCACGCACGCTCGTCATCCCGACCGCCTTCGTCAGCTGGACCGGCGAGGCGCTCGACAAGAAGACGCCGCTGCTGCGCTCGATGGAGGCGCTGTCGAAGCAGGCGGTGCGCATCCTGAAGCTGTTCGGCTCGAAGGCCGCAGCGCGTCCACGACGACCTGCGGCCCCGAGCAGGAATACTTCCTGATCGACCGGCAGTTCTACTTCACCCGCCCCGACCTGATCAACGCCGGCCGCACGCTGTTCGGCGCGCAGGCCGCCGAAGGGCCAGGAGATGGAGGACCACTACTTCGGCTCGATCCCCGATCGCGTCCTCGCCTTCATGCAGGAAGTCGAGCGCGAGCTCTACAAGGTCGGCGTGCCGGTCAAGACGCGCCACAACGAGGTCGCGCCGAGCCAGTACGAAGTCGCGCCGATCTTCGAGAACGCCAACGTCGCCACCGATCACCAGATGATGACGATGGAGATGCTGCGGCGGATCGCGCCGAAGTACGGCCTCGCCTGCCTGCTGCACGAGAAGCCGTTCGCCGGCGTCAACGGCTCCGGCAAGCACCTCAACTGGAGCATGTGCGACGACTAGGGCAACAACCTGCTCAGCCCCGGCGACACGCCGCACGACAACATCCAGTTCCTGGTGTTCTGCGCCGCGGTGCTCCGCGCCGTCAACAAGTTCCAGGGGCTGCTGCGCGTCAGCATCGCCAGCGCCGGCAACGATCACCGGCTCGGCGCCAACGAAGCGCCGCCGGCGATCATCTCGATCTTCCTCGGCGACATGCTCACCGACATCTTCGAGCAGATCGAGAAGCGGCGGCGCCAAGACGACCAAGTCAGCGGCGGGCATGCTCGACACCGGCGTCGCCGTGCTGCCGAAGCTGCCGCGCGACGCCGGCGACCGCAACCGCACCAGCCCGTTCGCCTTCACCGGCAACAAGTTCGAGTTCCGCGCGGTGTCGTCGAACCAGAGCATCGCCTTCCCGAACATCGCGCTGAACGTCGCCGTCACCGAGTCGCTCGACTACATGGCGACCGAGCTCGAGAGCGGCGCTGAAGGAGCGGCAAGAAGCTCGAGGCCGCGGTCAAGGCGCTGCTGCACCAAGATGATCAAGGAGAACAAGCGGATCATCTTCAACGGCAACGGCTACTCCGACGAGTGGCAGAAGGAAGCGGCCAAGCGCGGGCTGCTCAACCTGACCACACATCGGTCGACGCCTTCGCCGAGCTCGCTCAAGCCCGACGTCGATCGCGCCGTTCGAGAAGTACGGCGTCCTCAACGAGCGCGAAGTGCACGCGCGCTACGAGGTCGCGCTCGAGCAGCTACAACAAGACCGATCAACATCGAGGCCCAGCTGATGGTGCTGATGGCCAACCGCTACATCCTGCCGGCCGGCGTTCGCGTATCAGAAGCAGCTCGGCGCAGACCGTGGCGGCGGTCAAGGCGGCCGGGGCCAGTCGGCGAAGGAGACCAAGAAGCTGCTCGACGAGATCTGCGCAAGCTGACCGACGCGCTGCAAGTCGCGCGTCGACGCGCTCCAGGCGCTCCTCGATCACGACGGCGCCACGGCGACGCCGAGAAGCACGCCAAGTACTTCCGCGACAAGGTGCGTGCCGGCGATGGCCGCGCTGCGCGAGGCCGGCGACGGGCTCGAAGGGCTCGTGCCCCAGGACGTCTGGCCGCTGCCGACCTACCGCGAGATGCTGTTCATCCGGTAGATCCCGGTTCGACCATGCTTCAGGGCGCCGCGCCTTCCCGCGCGGCGCCCTTTTTTTCACCGCCGCACGGCGCCGCGGCCGTCGAGGTGGAAGTTTCGGCCGATTGCGGGCATGATCGTGGGCCGTGACCAGATGGCTCTTCGTTCCGGCGGCGGTACTCTGCGCACTGGCGCCCGGCATCACCGGCTCATCCCAGACGCCTCCAACCGACGCCGCGTCGGTGCTGCGCCCGTACGTGCGGGCGACGGCCGCGGAGCTGACGCGGCTCGATCGCGGCGGCGTCCTGACCAAGACGCTCGACTCGCCCGACGGACAGGAGGTGACCTCGTTCGGCGCGATCCGGGTGGCGTGCACCGCCGAGACCTTCGCCGATCGGGTCCGCGACATCGAGCGATTCAAGGCCAGCGAGTACGTCCTGCAGATCGGCCGGTTCGCCGCGCAGCCGGCGAGCGAGGATCTGTCGCGGCTGACGCTGGACGCCTCGGACCGCGACGCGATGCGCGGCTGCAAGCCGGGCAGCTGCGGCCTGCGCCTGCCGGCGGCGGCGATGGATCACTTCCGGACGAGCATCCCGTGGGGCACGCCGTCGGAGACCGAGGCCGCGGCGGCGGCGATGCGCCAGTTCCTGATCGGCGAGGCCAGAACCTATCTCGCGGGCGGCAGCGCGGCGCTGCCCGATTACGCGGATCGCGCCGGCACCACTCCCCGGGCCGAGGCCTTCCGCCGGCTGCTGCGTCCGGTCGAGTTCCGGGCCGAGAGCCAGCCCGAGCTGTTTCGCTGGCTGGAGCGCTTCCCGGCCGATACGATGGCCGGGGCCGACAGCTTCCTCTACTGGTCCCGGGAAAAATTCGGGCTCAAGCCGACGATCAGCATCAGCCACTCGGTCCTGGTCCAGCGCAACGGCGCCGTCATCTTCGGCTCCAAACAGGTCTTCGCCAGCCACTATTTCGAGGCCTCGCTCGGCATGGCGCTGTTCGTGCCCGTGCCCAACGCCTCCTACGGCTACGTCACCTACCTGAACCGATCGCGGGTCGACACGCTCCGCGGGCTGCTGGCGCCGCTGGCCCGGCTGGTCGCGGCGCGGCGGGCGCGTGACGGGCTCGAGCGGATGCTGAGCGGCGTGAAAGTGAAGCTCGAGAGGTCGTAGGCGCGGTGCAAGAGAGGAGTCGATCGATGCGAGTGATGAAGCTGGCGCTGTTCCTGTCGGGGCTGCTGACCGCGGCGGCCGCGGCGTCGCCAGGGACCACGGCGAGGAGCGCGGCGCCGGTCCCCTCCGGCGAGCGGATCCTGGTCACCCCGAACGCTTCGGCCCGCCGTGTCGACATCACGATCGACGGCAAGCCGTTCACGTCCTACATCTATCCGACCACGCTCAAGAAGCCGACGCTGTTCCCGCTGCGCTCGGCGAAGGGGACGATCGTCACGCGCGGCTTCCCGCTCGAGCCGCGGCCAGGAGAGCGCGTCGATCATCCCCACCACGTCGGATTGTGGCTCAACCACGGCGACGTCAACGGCCTCGACTTCTGGAACAACTCCGATGCGATCCCGGCAGCCCGGGCGGGGAAGATGGGCACCATTCTCCACCGCCGCGTCGTCGACGCCCGGAGCGGGGCCGACGCCGGCGAGCTGACGGTGGAAACCGAGTGGGTCAAGCCGGACGGCACGCCGCTCCTCACCGAGCGCACCAGGTTCGTGTTCCGCGGCACCGCCGATTCGCGCTCGATCGATCGCCTCACCACGCTGACGGCGCTCGAGGAGCGCGTTGTCTTCAAGGACAACAAGGAAGCGCTCATCGGCATGCGGGTCGCGCGCGGCCTCGAACAGCCGGACCCGAAGCCGGAAGTTTTGACCGACGCCTCCGGCAAGCCGTCGCCGAACAAGGTGGTGGATACCGCCGGCGTGACCGGCGAGTACGTCAGCAGCGAGGGTCGCAAGGGAGATGCGGTCTGGGGGACGCCCGGCCGGTGGGCGCTGCTCTCCGGGACCGTGGACGCCGAGCCGCTGACCCTGGCCATCCTCGACCACCCGGCGAACCCCGGGTTCCCGACTTACTGGCACGCCCGCGGCTACGGCCTGTTCGCCGCCAATCCGCTCGGGGAGCGCGTGTTCACCGAGGGCAAGAAGTCGCTCGACCTGACGCTCGAGCCCGGACAGTCGACGACCTTCCGGTATCGCGTGCTGATTCTCGAGGGAAAAGTCGCGCCGGCGGCCATCGAGAAGGAGTACGCGGCCTTCACCGCGAAATAGCCCTCCAGACAGCGGATCGATCGCGATCACGCGGAACAGGCCCGGCGCCGGCAAGAAGCCGCCCGGCGGAGAACGCTGGCTTTTTCAGCCAGTCGCTTGACGGGAAAAATCGATTGGCGACGTTACTGTCGCCTTGCCGTCTGCCGCCCGACAGAACGCGTCCGCTCCCCCGGCCGCGCCCTGAGCCGACCGAGCGTCGCCAGGGATTGCTGCGCCGCGTATTCCGCCCTCTTTCTCAGCGTCGGTAACCGGCGCCATGTGTTCGGGCGCGCCGGGGCCCACGCGCGCGAACATCCGCTCGCCGGTGGCGTGCCGTTTGCTGTCGGGAAGGTGAATCCCCCGATCGGTGAGAGGCCTTCATGCATAGCAGCGGCGATTGCTCCGTCCCGGCAGCGCGCCTCACGGCGCAGTTCATCGAACTGCCCGGCCTGCGGTTGACCCCGCAGCAGGCGGCGAGATTGCTCGGCATCGACCGGCTGATGTCCGTGGAGGTGGTCAGCCGGCTTCTCGAGGCGTCGTTTCTGCGGCGGATGCCGGACGGCAGCGTCGTGCGAGCCGATCGCTGAATGTCTCTCCCGGCGGCGGAAGCGACACAACCAGCGTTTTCACCGGGCCGACATTCCCGTCGGTCTCATCGGCGCCGCACTGGCGGCGCCATCACTACAAAGGAGCAGGTGTGCCACCCCGTGCCATCCAACCCCGCAAGACCGCGGCCCCACGCAAGCGAAAGACCTCACCGGCGGCCGGGCGGCCGCCGGTGACGCCGCACGACATCTCCCGCCGCGCCTACGAAATCTACCAGTCCCGCCAGGAGGGCGGCGGCAGTCCTCTGGACGACTGGCTCCGGGCGGAACGCGAACTCTCGGACTCGGCCGGCGCCTGACGGTTGCGCCGGCGCCACACCGCACCGACTGAGCGCGGCTCTCGCGTCAGAACAGCACCTTCATGCCGATCTGGATGTTCCGCGGCAGGTTGTTCTGGCTCGACACCTTGCCGAAGTCGGCGCTGGTCGGGCTCAGGTTCGGGTTGTTGAAGAAGACGTCGTTGAAGGCGTTATAGAGCTCGACATGGAGCTCTGCACGGAGCCGTTTGAGCGGCACTCCCTTGACGAACGACATGTCCCAGTTCGTGTAGCGCGGGCTGCGCAGTCCGTCCCACCGCGTCGGCAGCGTCCGGACGTTGTTGGCGAGCTGGATGCGGCTGTCGGCGCGCTGCTTGGCCGGGTCGTCGGCGCCGTTGGTCTGCACGGCGGCATCGTGGAAGTAGAACCCGCTGGTGTCGAACACCGGCCGGCTCGGGTCGCTCGTGTAGGTCGTCTTCAGGGCCGTGATGTCGCCGTTGTAATAGACATTGCCGAACGTCAGGTTCGGCCGGCCCGACTGCCAGTTCCAGATGAACGACACGCTCCAGTTGCCGGCGACGGCCTCGACGACCGGATTCAGGTTCTTGCCGAACTTCCGGTCCCGCCCGAGCGGCAGCTCCCAGATCCCGTTGAGGACGACGCGGTGCGGCAGCTGTGTGTCGCTGAGCCGCTTCTCGTAGTCCGAATCCGTGTCGTTGAGACGCGTCACCTGCTCCGTGAAGTCGGGACCAGGTGTAGGCGCCGAGCACGGTGTAGCCGCCGCGGAAGCGGCGCTCGAGGCGGAACTGCGCCGAATCATAGCTGCTCGACCCGTCGTAGCGGCGGGTGTCGATGTTGACGAACTGCGGGTACGGCCGCAGCAGCTGCTGGCGCTGCGTCGTCGCGCCGTTCAGCCCTTCGCCTGGCAGCAGGCCGGCGAACGGGTTGGCGACATTGGCCGTGAGGAAGTTGATGGTGGCGGTGTCGCGCACCGGGCTGGTCGACAGGTACTGGCGGGGCACGGGGTTGAGGTTGAAGTCGGTGGTCAGGTCGTAGCTCCGGCTCGCCACGTAGGCGGCCTCGGCGACGAACTGGCCGGGCAGCTCGCGCTGCATGCTGATCGACCAGCGCATCGACTGGCCGTTGCGGTAATCGAGGTTGTCGTTGAAGCGGCCGATGCTGCGGCCGAGGAAGGTGTTCGGGCCGTTGCTGCTGCCGGGCGGCGTAGCGACGCCGTCGGGGAAGGGATTGGCCAGCGTCGCCCGCACCGTCAGGCCGGCGTCGAGTGTCGGCACGATGCTCGTCCCCTGCGAGAAGCCCGGCTGGTAGAGGCCGCTGATATCGAACAGCGCCGGCACAGCATAGATCGCCCAGCCGCCGCGCACCACGGTCTTGCTGTCGGCCTGATAGGCGAAGCCGAAGCGCGGCTGGAAGTTGTTCAGGTCCGGCTTGATGGTGCCGCGGTTGTCCGGCGTCGCGAACTGCAGCCCGCCGCGGACGCGGAAGGCGCCGGCGGCGATTTCGGGAATCGGGCTGGCGGCATAGGCGGCCTGCGCCGGGCCAGTGATCCGCAGCTCCGCAGCGGGATCGAAGCCCCGCACGTTCCGGTTGTCGCGCTCGGTCGGCGCCCCCTCGTATTCCCACCGCAGCCCCAGGTTCATCGTCAGCTTCGATGTGACCCGCCAGTCGTCCTGGAAGAACACCCCGCCGTAGACGACCTGGTTGAACCGGCTGGCGCTGCGATCGATCGTCCCGCCGCTCGGAATGCCGAGCAGCACCGCCGCCAGATCCTGGCCGATCGCCGCCGCGGGCGAGTTGTCCAGCTGGCGTGTCAGCACCGATCCCCGGGCGAAGTCGTAGCGCCCGGCCGACTGTACGCTCGGGAAGCTCTCTTCGCGGTAGACCCGCAGGTCGGTGCCCGACCGCAGGCTGTGCTTCCCCCGGTTCAGCGTCCAGGTCGGCTGGAACGAATAAATGCTGGCGTTGGTTCCGCCGGAGAATGAATCGCCGAGATCGCTGTACGACGCCGAGTCGTCCATGTCGAATCTCGGAAAGTACTTGTTCGCGCCGAAATACTGCGAGGCCGCGGTCGGAAATCCGAGGCTGGCCGGGTCGAAGATGCCCTGGTGCTGGCGGACGCTCGGCTCCTGGAACCGCGAGTAGCTGCCGCGCAGGTTGAGCAGCGAGCTGTTCGACAGCGTCCAGACGTGGTCGACGTTGACGGCGTCGTTGATGCGATACAGGAAGTTGCCGGTCGGCAGGATGCCGTTGACCTCGCCGGTCCAGTTGCCGCGATGCTCGACGCGGTTGTTGCGCGAGTAGCGGACGAACATCCGCTGCTTGTCGGTCAGCACCTGGTCGACCCGGTAGTTCATCGAGTAGAAGTCGTCGCCGCGGGGGTTGCCGGTGATGAAATTGTTCCGCCCCTGGGCGTCGCCGGGCTGGTTGGGCAGAGGGTAGTACTTGACGTAGCTCTGGCCGATCGGGCTGAGGCGGCTGGTCGGGATGATGTTGCCCGGAAACGGCTGGCGTTCGATGCGGCCATCGGCGCGCCGCACCGCCGTCAGCGGATCGTAGATGACGATGCCCTGCGCGAGCAGGCCGGAGAAGTCGCCGTTGCGCTGCGCTTCGGTCGGCACGGTGAACTGGCCGGGCTCGGGGAAGGTGTCGTAGAGCCACTCGAACGCGCCGAAGAAGAACGTCTTGTCGCGGCCGTCGTAGAGCTTGCCGAGCCAGGCCGGGCCGCCGATGGTGAACCCGTACCGTTTGTAGTCGAGCGGGTCCTTCGGCCGGCCGGCGCGCTCGAGGAAGAAGTCGTTGGCCGACAGCGTTTCGTCGCGGTAGTGGTAATAGGCGTCGCCGCGAAACCGGTTGGTGCCGCTCTTGAGCGTCACGTTGACGGTGGCGCCGGCGGTGTGCCCCTGCTGGGCGTCGAAGGTGGCGGTCTCGACCTTGAATTCCTGGACGGCGCCGGCCGGCGGGACGAAGGCGACGCGGCGGCCGTTGGCCATGTTCGGCGAGCCGTCGAGCGTGAACTCGTTGCGGCCCGGTCCGCCGTCGGCGGTGAAGTCGGAGGTGCCGCCGTTGTCGAACGGGCGCGAGAACTTGAGGTCGCCGGTATACGCGACGCCCGGCGCCAGCCGCGCCAGCACGAAGGGATTGCCGTCCGAGAGCGGCATCAGCGCGATCCGCTTCTCGTCGATGACCTGCCCGTTCGAGCCGCTCGCGGTGTCGAGCAGCGGCGCTTCGGCCGTGACCGAGACCGTCTCCTCCATCCGGCCGACCTCGAGGTGCAGATCGAGCTCGAGGCGGTCGCCGATCCGGACCTCGACGTTCTCCCGGACCATCTTCTTGAAGCCGGACAGCTCCGCCGTGACGGAATAGATGCCCGGGGTGAGATAGCGGAGCGTGTAGGCGCCGTCATTGTCGGTGGTCGTCGTGGTCGTCCCGTTGGTGGCAACGTTGATGGCCGAGACCGTCACTCCGGGAGTGCGTCCGCCCGAGGAGTCGGTGACCGTTCCGGCGACGGCGCCACGAAAGTCCTGCGCCCCCGCCGGCGAGCCGGCGGCGAGCAGGAGTGCGACACAGAAGACACCCAGACGATTCATATCTCTCTCCTCCAAATGAGCGGGGCCGGGCGCGCGGACCGGCCAGGCAGGCCCGAAAGAGACCACACTTTCAAATCCAAGTAAATCGCAAACGTCCGGCGCCCTTTTGACTTGGCGGCATCCGTACGGATATGAAAGAACCGCCGAACCCGGCGTGGTGATGACAGCGCTCCTCCAGGCGTGGCCGAGGCCAACGCACCCCCGTCCGATCGTCCTCATCGGCGCCGGCAGCATCGCCCGCGCCGCGCATCTGCCGGCCTACGCCAGGCTGGGCTTCCCGGTGGCGGGGATCTTCGACGTCGACCGGGCGGCGGCGGTGGCGGCGGCGGACGGCTTTGGTATCCCACGGGTCTTCGAGACGCTCGCCGCCGCGGTCGGCGTTGCCGGGGCCGTCTTCGATCTCGCGGTTCCAGGGGATCGCACTCGGGCCGTGCTCGAGCTGCTCCCCCCCGGATCGGCGGTGCTGATGCAGAAGCCGATGGGGGAGACCCTCGCCGCCGCCAGGCGGATCGCCGCCTGCGTCCGTGAGCGCCGCCTGGTCGGCGCCGTCAACCTGCAACTGAGGTTCAGCCCGGGGCTGCTGGCGCTGCGCGGCCTGCTCGCCCAGGGGGCGCTTGGCACGCTGGTCGATATCGACGTCCGGATCACGATCGATCAACCGTGGCACCGCTGGCCGTTTCTCGAACGCGCGCCGAGGCTGGAGCTGCCCTATCACTCGATCCACTACCTCGACGCAATCCGCTGGATCGCCGGCGAGCCGCGGGGCGTCTGGTGCCGCGCCGTGCGCCATCCCCAGCTGCCGGCGCTGGCGGATACGCGGAGCACGATTATTCTCGACTACGGCGACGAGCTTCGCTGCTCGCTGGTGCTGAACCATACACACCGCGCCGGGCCGCGCCACCAGGCGTCGCAGCTGATGGTCGAGGGCACGGCGGGGGCGGCGCGGCTGACCTTCGGGGTCAACCTGTCCTATCCGTCCGGCCCGGCCGACACGATGGAGATCGCCGCCGGCGGCGGCTGGCGGGACGAGCCGCTCCGCGGCTCCTGGTTCACCGAGGCGTTCGAAGGCCCGATGTCGAACCTGCAGCGCGTCGTCGCCGGGGAAGACGCCGAGCTCGTCAGTCCCGTCGATGACGTGCTCAGGACGATGGCGGTGATCGAGGCCTGCTACCGGTCGAGCGACGGCGGCGGCGAGCCGGTTCCGGCCGCAGGTTGAACGAGCGTTTTGGTCCGGCCTATGACATTCTTCTGGGCGCGCAGTTTTTCCGAGGGAGCCAATGGCATGAAGCGATGGATGGCGGTAGCGTGTCTCGCGCTGGCGGCGGCGTGCGGGGGAGACAAGCAGGCGGCGACGTCTTCGAAGCTGACGGTGGCGGTGATCCCGAAGGGGACGACGCACGATGTTCTGGCAGAGCATCCACGCCGGCGCCAACAAGGCCGGGCAGGAGCTCGGCGTCGAAGTGATCTGGCGCGGGCCGCTGCGTGAAGACGAGCGGGACGCGCAGATTTCCGAGGTCGAGGGCTTCATCAGCCGCGGCGTCTCGGGCATCGCGCTGGCGCCGCTCGACGAAGTCGCCCTGGTCGGCCCGGTTGCGGACGCCGCCGCGCCGGAAGATTCCGGTCGTCATCTTCGATTCGGGGCTCAAGGGGGACGACTACGTCAGCTTCGTCGCCACCGACAACGTCGAAGGGGGGCCGGCTCGGCGGCGAGCGCCTCGTCGCAGGCGATCGAAGCGGCAAGGGCAAGGTCGTGCTGCTGCGCTACGCGGAAGGGCACGACAGCACCGGCAAGCGGGAGGAGGGTTTCCTCGAGGCGATGAAGGCCCATCCGGAGATGCAGGTCATCAGCTCCAACCAGTATGTCGGCGCGGACGTCGAAGGGGCCTACAAGAAGACCGAATCGATCCTGAGCGGCTACAAGAAGCCGGACGGCAGCCTCGGCGTCGACGGCATCTTCTGCGTCAACGAGTCGTCGACGTTCGCGGCGATGCGCGTGCTGCAGGACAACGGCTGGGCCGGCAAGGTGAGGTTCGTCGGCTTCGACGCCTCCGCCAATCTCGTCAAGGGCCTCGAGGACGGGGTGCTCGACGGCATCGTGCTGCAGGATCCGGTGCAGATGGGATACCTCGCGGTCAAGACGCTGGTCGCGCACATCAAGGGTGAGGCGGTCGAGAAGCGGATCGACACCGGCGTGCACGTCGCGACCAGCGACAACATGGACCAGCCGGAGCATGCAGGAGCTGGTCCACCCGGACCTGTCACGCAGTGGCTGAAGCGGCCGCACCGCCCGCGGCCGCTCTTCGAGATGCGCGGCATCCGCAAGGCGCTTCGGCGCGACGACGGCGCTCGACGGTGTGGATCTGGCGGTCGCGCCAGGGGAGATCTGCGCGCTCGTCGGCGAGAACGGCGCCGGCAAGAGCACGCTGATGAACATCCTCGCCGGCGCGCTTCGGCCCGACGCCGGCGAGATGCGCATCGACGGCGCGCCCTACGCGCCGCGCAATCCCGATCGAGGCGCGCCGCGCCGGCGTCGCGATGATCTACCAGGAGCTGTCGCTCGCGCCGCACCTCTCGGTGATGGAGAACATCCTGCTCGGCGTCGAGCCGACGCGGTTCGGGCTGCGTCGATCGCGGCGAAGATGCGCGGAGATCGCCGTCCGTGCCCTGGCCGAGCTCGGCCACGGCGACATTCCGCCCGAGACGCCGGTCGGCCGGCTGTCGCTGCCGACGCAGCAGCTCGTCGAGATCGCCCGCGCCATCGCGGTCGGCTGCCGGGTGCTGGTGCTCGACGAGCCGACCAGCAGCCTCGGCCGCGACGACGTCGAGCGCGCTGTTCGCCCTGCTCGGACGCCTCGAAGCCCAGGGCCACGCGGTCGTCTACATCTCGCACTTCCTCGAGGAGGTGAAGCGAGATCGCCGACCGCTTCGTCGTGCTGCGCGACGGGCGCAACGCCGGCGGCGGCGCCGACCGCCGCGGCCAGCGCACGACGAGATCGTCGCGCTGATGGTCGGGCGCGATCGATCGGCGATCTGTTTCCGCGCGCCGACCGCGACGCGTGGCGAGGCCGATCCTCGACGGTCGACGGCGCTCGCAGCCCGGCGACGGCGACGTTCACGCTCCATCGCGGCGAGGTCCTCGGCATCGCCGGCCTCGATCGGCGCCGGCCGGACGCGGCTGCTGCGGACGCTGTTCGGCCTCGAGCCGGTCCGGAGCGGGCGCGTCACGCCTCGGCGTCTACAGCGGCGCGGCCCGGCCCGCACGCGCGCTGGCGCAGGGGATGGGCATGCTCAGCGAGGACCGCAAGGACGAGGGGCTCGCGCTCGGCCTCGAGCATCGCCGACAACCTGACGATGACGCGATCTGGCGCCGTTCGGTCCGGCCGGCCTGCTGTCGCCGGCGCGCCAGCAGGCGGCGGCCGCGCAACTGGATCGAGCAGGCTGCGCGATCCGCTGCGCCGGCCCGGCGCAGGCGGTCGGCGAGCTGTCGGGCGGCAACCAGCAGAAGGTCGCGCATCGCCCGGCTGCTCCATCACGACGTCGACGTGCTGCTGCTCGACGAGCCGACGCGCGGCATCGACGTCGGCAGCAAGGCGCAGATCTACGCGCTGATCGACGAGCTCGTCTCGGCCGGGCCGCGGCCGCACCCCGAAGGCCGTCCTGCTGGTCAGCAGCTATCTGCCGGAGCTGCTCGGCGTCTGCGACCGCATCGCGGTGATGTGCCGCGGCCGTCTCAGCCGGCCCGAGCCGGCGGCGAATTTCACGGAGCACGATCTGATGGTGGCGGCCGATCGACCGGCGCCGCGGACGCGCATGACGACCAGAGCGACTGCTCGAGCGCGCCGGCGCGTTGCTCGGCCTCGTGCTGGTGGCGCTGATCTTCGCCGCGCTTGGTCGGACCGCAGTTCTTCGTGCCGGCGCCAACCTCGAGCTGATGGCGCGGCAGACGGCGATCGTCTGCATGGCGGCGATCGGCATGACGGTGGTGATCGTCGCCGGCGGCATCGACCTCTCGGTCGGGTCGGTCATCGCGCTGACGACGGTGGTGATCGCGCGTGCTGCTGCACAGACGGCGCCTCGCCCGGCGGTCGCCGCGCTCGGCGCGGTCGCCGCCGCGGCGCTCTGCGGCGTCGTCAACGGCCTGCTCATCACCCGGCTCCGCGTCGTCCCGTTCATCGTCACGCTGGGGACGATGCTGATCGTTCGCGGCGCCGGCCAAGGGGTTGGCCGACGAGCGGCGGTCGAGGCGCCGATGACCGTGGCTGAACGAGCCTGCTGCGCGTCGCCGCGCGGCGCCTGGACTGCTGCCGTCGGGCATCTGGCTGGTCGTGATCGGCCTCGCGCTGCTCATCGGCGGCGTGCTGCGCTACACGCGGTTCGGCCGGCACGTCTTCGCGGTCGGGTCGAACGAGCGCATGGCGCGGCTGTGCGGCGTGCCGATCGACCGCACCAAGGTGCATCGTCTACACGCTGAACGCGGCGCTGGCCGGGCTCGCCGGCGTGCTGCAGTTCTCGAAGCTGGCGGTCGGCGATCCGACCGTGGCGGTCGGCCTCGAGCTCGACGTCATCGCCGCCGTGATCATCGGCGGCGGCAGCCTGCTCGGCGGCCGCGGCACGATCGCTCGGCACGCTGATCGGCGCGGCGATCATGACGGTCATCCAGGTCGGCTGCTCGCAGCTCGGGCTGGCCAACTGGGTGCAGCAGATCGTCACCGGCGGGATCATCGTCGTCGCCGTCGCCATCGATCGCGTGCGATCGACGCGGCTTGACGTGCGCACGAGCCGGAGCCGGACGCCGGGACGACCCGTGACCGACCCGACCCGACCCGACTGTGACTGAACGATATGAGCGATCACCGGTTCGAGATCCTCGACCTGCGCTTTCCGACGTCGCGGCCAACGCCGGCACCGACGCGATGCACACGCGACCCGGACTACTCGGCCGCCTACGTCGTCGCTGAAGACCGACGGCGATCATCGAGGGCCACGGCTTCACGTTCACCATCGGCCGCGGCAACGAGGTCGTGCGTCGCGGCGATCCGACGCGTTCGAGCCGCTGGTCGTCGGCCGGAGCGCTGGACGAGATCGCCGCCGAGCCAGGCCGCCTTCTGGCGGTCGCTCGCCACGGAATCGCAGCTGCGCTGGCTCGGGCCCGAGAAAGGGCGTGATTCACCTCGCGCATGGCGGCGATCGTCAACGCGGTCTGGGATCTGCAGGCCAAGGTCGCCGGCAAGCCGCTCTGGAAGCTGCTCGCCGACATGACGCCCGCGCGAGATCGTCCGCTGCATCGACTTCCGCTACATCACCGACGCGCTGACGCCGGACGAGGCGCTGGCGATCTGCTGGAGCGCCAGGCGGCGACGAAGCGGCGATCGCGAAGCGCATCCTGCGGCGCGACGGCTATCCCGCCTACACGACCTCGGCCGGCTGGATCGGGTATTCAGACGACGAGATCCGTCAGCTCTGCCGGGAAGCGCTGGCCGACGGCTGGCGCGCACTTCAAGGTCAAGGTCGGCGGCGCGGCCGCCGACGATGCGCGGCGGCTGCGCGCTGGTGCGCGAGACGATCGGGCCGTCGACTGCACGCTGATGATCGACGCCAACCAGCGCTGGGACGTCGGCGAGGCGATCGAGCGGGTCCGCGCGCTCGCGCCGTTCGACCTGTGGTGGATCGAGGAGCCGACCAGCCCGGACGACGTGCTCGGCCATGCGGCGATTGCCCGGGGCGTGCGCGCCGATCGGCGTCGCGACCGGCGAGCACTGCCAGAACCGCGTCATCTTCAAGCAGCTGCTCCAGGCCAACGCGATCAGCGTTCTGCCAGATCGACAGCTGCCGCCTCGGCGGCGTCAACGAGAACCTCGCGGTCATCCTGATGGCGGCGAAGTTCGGCGTGCCGCTCTGCCCGCATGCCGGCGGCGTCGGTCTCTGCGAGCTCGTCCAGCACCTGTCGATGTTCGACTACCTTGCCGTGTCGGGGCGGATGGACGACCGCGTCACCGAGTTCGTCGATCACCTGCACGAGCACTTCGTCGATCCGGTGGTGATGCGCAACGGCCGCTACCTCGCGCCGTCGGCGCCGGGCTACAGCAGCGAGATGAAGGCGGCGTCGCGGGCCGAGTACCGCTACCCGGACGGCCCGGCCTGGGCAACCCGGTGACACCGCGGGCATCGATCAGCGACGTGGGATAATCGCCGCTTGGCCCTGACCGCGACCATCTACACTCTCGACATCGACCTGGCCGATTCCGATCGGGCCGTCTACGAGACGCTGGCGCTGCGCGTCGCCAGGCACCCCTCCGAGTCGGCCGAGTATCTGGTGGCCAGGTTGCTCGCCTATGCGATGGAGTTCACCGCCGGGATCGAGTTCTCGCGCGGCATCTGCGATCCCGACGATCCGGCCATCGCGGTGCGCGACCTGACCGGCGCCCTCCGGGCGTGGATCGACATCGGCTCGCCGGACGCGGCCCGCCTGCACAAGGCGTCGAAGCTGGCGCCGCGGGTCGCGGTCTACACCCACAAGGAGGTCGGGCAGGTGGTGCGCAACCTCGCCGGCGAACGCATCCACCGCGTCGAGGCGCTCGAGCTCTACGCCATCGACCGCCCGCTGGTCGCGGCGGTGGCGGCGCGGCTGGAGCGGCGGATGGCCTTCGGACTGTCGATCAACGAGCGCGAGCTCTACATCTCGATTGGCGCCGACACGATTGCCGGCCCGGTCGTCCGCCACGGCGTTGCCTAGACGCCGCGGTTTCACGGCTGCACGATGAACCCGCTGCGGCAGGCATTCGGCGACATCGACATCTACCTGTTCGATCAGCTGCTGCGCGGCCGGATCGCGCCGGGCATGCGGATCGTCGACGCCGGCTGCGGCAGCGGCCGCAATCTCGTCTACCTCCTCCAGCAGGGGTTCGACGTCGCCGCCTGCGATCGCGATCCTGCCGCCGTCGCGGCGGTCAGGGCGATGGCCGCCAGCGTCGCGCCGCAGCTGCCGACCGCCAACTTCCGGGTCGAGCCGATCGAGGCGATGAGCTTTGCCGAGGGCAGCGCCGACGTCGTGATCTCGAGCGCCGTGCTCCACTTCGCCGCCGACGATCAGCAGTTCGACGCGATGCTCGGCGCGATGTGGCGGGTCGTGGCACCGGGGGGCATGCTCTTCGTCCGGCTCGCGTCGTCGATCGGCATCGCCGACCGCGTCCGGCCGGTCGGCGGCCGGCGCTGCCGCATGCCTGACGGCAGCGAGCGCTATCTGGTCGATGAGGCCGATCTGCTCGCCCGCACCGCGCGGATGGAGGGGCAGCTCCTCGATCCGATCAAGACCACCGTCGTCCAGGATCAGCGGGCGATGACCACCTGGGTCGTCGGCAAGACGCGGCGCCCCTGAGCGCTCAGGATCCGGCCGGATCCGGCGCGCGGTGCATAGGCAGGCGGACCGTGAAGGTGGATCCCCGGCCGGGCCCGCCGCTCGCGGCCGCGATCGTCCCGCCGTGCGCCTCGACCAGCGCCGACACAATCGCCAGGCCGAGCCCGAGGCCGCCGGTACCCGGAGGTGCTCGAGTGTCCCTGGCGGAACGGCTCGAAGATCGTCGGCAGCAGCGCCGGGTCCATTCCCGCCCCCGTGTCCGTCACCCGGAGCTCGATTGCCTCGCCGCTGCAGCGCGTCGAGACGGTAATCCGCCCCTCGGGCGGCGTGAACTTGATCGCATTGCCCAGCAGGTTGGAGACCACCTGCTGCAGGCGGCTCGCATCACCCGGGATCGGCGGCAGATCCGGTCCGGCATCGTGGTCGAGCCGAAGCCTTTTCTCGCTCGCCGCGGCGCGATGGGTCTCGAAGGCCGCCTGGACCACCACCTCGATGTCGACCAGGCCGGCGCCGAGCGTGAGCTTGCCGGTCACGGCCCGCGACATGTCGAGAAGGTCGTCGACGAGCCGGGCCTGCAGCGTCGCGTTGCGCTCGATCGCCGCCAGCGCCCGCGCCAGCAGCTCCGGCGTGACCGGGGCGGTCTGCAGCATCCGCGCCCAGCCGATGATCGGTCCGAGCGGCGTTCTCAGCTCGTGGGAGACGACGGCGAGGAGGTGATCCTTGGTCCGGCTCGCCTCCTCGGCGGCTCGGCGCGCGTCCTGCTCGCGCTGCAGGGCGACGAGCAGCCGCGCTTCGCTCCGGCCGAGCGCCTCGCCGGCGGCGAATTCCTCGATGAAGTGTCCGAGCTGTCCCGCCAGCGCCTCGAGCAGCGCGATGAGCTGCGCATCCTCGGCCTCCCGAACGGTCGCGAACGCCTCGATAATCCCGGCGACCCGGTTCCGGACGTGCACCGGGATGCAGACCGCCGATTCTGAAGCCCGCGCCGGCGAGGTTGGAGACCCGGGCGAAATTCGTGGCTTGGCGGATATCTTCCAGCCACATCGGCCGGCCGGTCTGCCAGACGACGCCCGGGAGACCGACCCCAGGCGCGAACACCGTGGTCGTCCGGCAGGCCGTGTCGTCGGTCGAGGGCGCGGCCCAGGCAGAGGAGAACTCGATCGTCGTCGCGCTGGTGACCCGCCAGAACTGGACGACGCTCCACTGGAGCTGCTCGCCGATGGCGCGCAGCATGCCGGCGGTGGCCTCGACGGCGGTGGCGCTCTGCGCCATCGCTTCGCTGGCGGCGGCGCTGGCCCGCAGGCGCCGCTCCCGGCGCAGCTGCTCCTCGATCGGCCGCAGATGGCCGACAAACAGCGGCGGCTCGATGTTGTGCAGCCGCGCCACGGAGAGCTCCACCGGGATGCGGTGTCCGTCGGTATGGAGCGCCGGCACTTCGACCCGGCGGCCGAGAATCTTCGAAGCGCCCCCCGCGAGATAGCGTCCGAGGCCGCCTTCGTGGG
The DNA here is from genome assembly GCA_963750475.1 of uncultured Acidobacteriota bacterium. Lineage (GTDB taxonomy): Bacteria > Acidobacteriota > Vicinamibacteria > Vicinamibacterales > 2-12-FULL-66-21 > JALZOC01. The sequence goes on along the minus strand of CAVVQQ010000002.1, from coordinate 359,814 downwards.
CCTCGCGGAGCTCGGGCGGGACGAAGACCTCGGCGAGGCGGCGGCCGGCGACCGTCGCGCGCTCGACGCCAAACGTCTCCTCGGTAACGCGGTTGATGTCGACGATCACCCCCGTCCCGTCCATGATGATCACGCAGTCGAGCGAGGATTCGAGCAGCGCCTCGCGCCACGCCTCGCTGTGCGGATCGGCCGCCGGCTGATCGCGGGTGTGGCTCATGAGCAGCTCAACCGCCTCCGTTGGAGCCGGCTCCCCTTAGACGTGGAGCTCACCGTGTCCGACGAGGATGGCGCGGCCGCCGATGCGCACGCGCGAGATGGCGCCGTCGTCGGCATCGATGGCGACGTGAATGCGGCTGGGGCGGCCCATCGCGACCCCCTGCCGGCTGACGATGTGCAGGGCGGCGGCCGAGTCGACGAGCTCGTGGTGGACCAGGTAGCAGCCGAGCGGTCCGCTGGCGCTGCCCGTCGCCGGATCCTCGGTGATGCCGAAGCCGGGCGCGAGCATGCGGCTGTAAACGGTGGCGTCGCCGGCGGCCGGCGATTCGGTCGTGAAAAAGAAGCAGCCACGTTCCGCAATGTTCGCGGTGCCGAGGCAGCGCGCGTAGGCGCGCCGATCGATCTCGACGCGGTCGACGGCGGCGCGCGAGACGAGCGGCACGAGCAGGAACGGCACCCCGCACGAGATCTCTTCGATCGGAACGCCGGCCATGAGGTCGCGCTCCTCGAGGCCGACCGCGGCCGCGAAGGCGCGGCGGTCGTCGACGACCGGCCCGAAGGCCGGCAGCAGCTGGGTCATCCACACGAAGTCGAGCTGACCGTCGACCCACTCCAGCGCGATCGGCGTCGGTCCGACTCCGAGCTCGAAGGTGAAGTCGGACTGACCGGCGGCGATGGTCCCTTCGGCGGCGAGCGCGAAGGTGCTGCCGATGGTCGGATGCCCGGCCATTGGCAGCTCGGTTCCAGGCGTGAAGATCCGCATCCGGGCCCGGCCGGCGCCGGCCGACTCCGGCGGGAAGATGAAGGTGCTCTCCGAGAAGTTCATCTCCCGGGCGATCGCCTGCATCGCGGCGGTCGAGAGCGGACCGGGATCGGGAAACACCGCCAGCTGGTTGCCTTCGAGCGGCTGGTCGGCAAAGACGTCGAGGTGCAGGTAGCGCAAGGGAAAGGTCCAGGTCAGAGGTCGATGCTGATGGTGGCTGACGTGCCCTGAGCATGTCGCGTTCGGCGCCGAAGCGCAACCGGGCCGGTGAATTCCGCTCGGCGAAGCGGCGGGATGCTGTCCTGGAGCCGGAACGTTGATATCCTCCCCCTTTGGAGGTTGCTGTTGGCGAAGCGCGGGAAGACGGGAGAGGGATCGTTGTTCGACGCTCCGGGGGACGGCGGCGCGGTGATCGTCGGCGGGGGATCCGGCGGCGGGACCGGCGAGCCCGAGTCGGTCGAGCTGCACGCGGCGGCGCAGACGCGCTACCTGAACTACGCGCTCTCGGTCATCACCTCGCGGGCCCTGCCCGATGTCCGTGACGGGCTGAAGCCGGTCCAGCGCCGCATCCTCTACACGATGTGGCAGCAGAATCTGACCGCCGACGTCAAGCACCGCAAGTGCGCGAAGGTCGTCGGCGACGTGATGGGCAACTACCACCCGCACGGCGATTCGGCGCTCTACGAGACCCTGGTCCGGATGGCGCAGTCGTTCTCGCTGCGCTACCCGCTCATCGACGGCTCGGGAAATTTCGGCTCGCTCGACGGCGACAGCGCGGCCGCGATGCGCTACACCGAATGCCGGCTGGCGCGGCTCAGCGACGAGATCCTCACCGAAATCGACCAGGACACGGTGCCGTTCCGTCCCAATTACGACGGCACCCGCACCGAGCCGGTGGTGCTCCCGTCGCGCATTCCGAATCTGCTGATCAACGGCGCGACCGGCATCGCGGTCGGCATGGCCACCAACATCCCGCCGCACAACCTCGGTGAAGTCTGCACCGCGCTCATCAAGCTGCTCGCCAACTCGGAACTGAGCAGCGCGCAGCTGTGCCGGTACATCAAGGGACCCGACTTCCCGACCGGCGGCGAGATGCTCAATTCCGCCGAGGAGCTGAAGGAGATCTACAAGACCGGGTCGGGCGCGATCCGCCTCCGCGCCACCTGGCAGGAGGGACCGGCGTCGAAGACGGCGAAGACGATCTACATCACGAGCGTCCCCTACACCGTCAACAAGTCGACCCTCGTCGAGCGCATCGCCGACGTCGCTCTCAGCCGCAAGCTGCCGCCGCTCGTCGACGTCAAGGATTTGTCGACCGACGATGTCCGGATTGCGCTGGAGTTGAAGAAGGACGCCGACGAGAAGATGGTGATGGCGTATCTGTTCAAGCACACGCCGCTGCAGACCAACTTCATCGTCAACCTGACCTGTCTGATTCCCACCGAGAACCCCGAGGTCGGACGCCCCGAGCGGCTCGATCTGCACGCCATCCTGTGGCACTTCCTGCACTTCCGGCTCGACGTCGTGACCAAGCGGCTCGAGCACGAGCTCGGGGCGCTCCAGAGGCGCGTCCACATTCTCGAGGGCTTCGAGAAGGTCTTCGACGCGCTCGACGAGATCCTGCGGATTGTGCGGAAGTCGGAGGGCAAGGCCGACGCCGCGCAGCAGATCATGGCGCGCTTCGCGCTCGACGCCGACCAGACCGACGCCATCCTCGAGCTCAAGATCTACCGCCTGGCGCGGCTCGAGATTCTCGTCATCCGCAAGGAGCTCGAGGAGAAGCGCCGCCGGATGCGCCAGATCAACACCCTGCTCAAGGACGAGCAGAGCCGCTGGGACATCGTCCGCGTCGAGATCGAGGAGATCCAGAAGAAATACGGCGACCCGCGGCGGACGAAGATCTCGAGCGATGAAGGGGAGGCGGAGTACACCGCCGAGGACTTCATCGTCGACGAGGACAATGTCGTGCTGGTCTCGCGGGACGGCTGGGTGAAGCGGCAGAAGGAAGTGAAGGACCTGGCGGCGACGCGGGTGCGCGAGGGGGACATGGTGATGGCGGCGCTCGCCGGCAGCACCCGCTCGGCGGTGGTCTTCTTCAGCAATTTCGGCGTCGCCTACACCTCGCGCATCGCCGACGTGCCGGCCTCGACGGGCTACGGCGAGCCGATCCAGCGTTTCTTCAAGCTCAAGGACGGCGAGCGGATTGTCGCCGCGTTCAGCCTCGATCCGCGGGTCGCCGGCGCGATTACGCCGAAGAAAGAGGGGGCCGAGCCGCCGGTCCACGCCGTCGCGGTCACGACCGACGGCTACAGCATGCGGTTCAGTCTCGAACCGTTCGTCGAGCCGAGCACGCGGTCGGGACGGCGCTTCGCGAGGGCGGCCGACGGCGCCGAGTTCGTCGGCGTCGCGCGGCTCGCCGGCGGCGAGACGCTGATCGCCGCGACCCGGGAGGCCCGGGCGATCCTGTGCCGCGCCACCGAGGTGAACTTCCTGTCCGGGCCCGGCCGGGGCGTGATTCTGATCAAGCTGGCATCCGAGACCGACCGGGTCCTCGGCTTCATCGCCTCGACCGGTGACCGCGACCTGATGATCGTCGAAACCAGCCGCGGCGCCGAGCAGACGATCAGCACGACCAAGTACGAGGTGACCGGCCGCGGCGGCCGCGGCCGTGAGCTGCTGCAGCGCGGCCAGTTCATCAGGGTCGTCCCGCCGCCGCCGGCGCCCCCCGCGGTCCTGTCCGAGTAGGCCGTGGCCGGCCGCCGTCGCCCCGGGCCCGGCCGGCCGTCTTTCTCCCGCATAGGGTAGGATCAGGGGATATGGCAGGGTGGCAGGAGTTCACCGGGCTCAATCGCGGCTACGTCCTCGAGCTCTACGAAAAGTACCGGCGCGACCCCTCGGCCGTCGACGCCGAGACCCGGGCGCTGTTCGAGCGCTGGACGCCGCCGTCGGAGACGGCGCCGGTGCCGGACGGCATTCCGCTCCAGAAGATCGTCGGCGCCGTCAGCCTGGCGCAGTCGATCCGCATGTACGGCCATCTCGCCGCCCGCCTCGATCCGCTCGGCAACCGGATCGGCAGCGGCGATCCGTCGCTGCTCGCCGAGACCCACGACGTCACCGAGGACGACCTGCGCCGCCTGCCGGCCTCGCTGGTCTCGTCGCCGCTCGCCGACGGCGCCGCCAGCATGCTCGAGGTGATTGCCGCCTTCCGCCGGGTCTATTGCTCGACGACCGGCTATGACTACGCGCACGTCTTCGTCCCCGAGGAGCGGCAGTGGCTGCGCCACGCCGCCGAGGGTGGACGGTTTCGCGCCCCGGCGGATCCGATCAGTCCGGTCGCCATCCTCGAGCGCCTGACCCAGGTCGAGGTCTTCGAGCGGTTCCTGCACCGGGTCTTCCCCGGCAAGACGCGCTTCTCGATCGAGGGGCTGGACATGCTCGTGCCGCTGCTCGACGAGATCATCGGCGAGGCCGCGGAAGGGGGCATCCGCAACATCCTCATCGGCATGGCGCATCGCGGCCGGCTGAACGTGATGGCCCACGTCCTCAACAAGCCCTATACCCAGATCCTGGCCGAGTTCAAGGAGCCGGTGTCGTCGCGCGGGTTCCACGAGGACATGGCGTGGACCGGCGACGTCAAGTATCACGCCGGGGCGCACCGCGCGCTCAAGGGCGGCCGGGCGATGGACGTCGTCGTCTCGCTGCCGCCGAACCCGAGCCACCTCGAGGCGGTCGATCCGATCGTCGAAGGCATGGCCCGGGCCGCCGGCACCGTCGTCGACGCGCCCGGGGCGGCGGCCTTCGACCCGGCGCGGAGCCTGCCGATCCTGATTCACGGCGACGGCGCCTTCCCCGGGCAGGGGGTGGTGGCGGAGACGCTGAATCTGGGCCGGTTGCCCGGCTACAAGACCGGCGGAACGATTCACATCATCGCCAACAACCAGCTCGGCTTCACCACCGGGCCCGAGGACGAGTACAGCACGTCCTACGCGAGCGGCCTGGCGCGCGGCTTCAAGATTCCGATCGTCCATGTCAACGCCGACGACCCGGAGGCGTGCGTCGAGGCGGCGCGCCTCGCCGCCGCCTATCGCGAGCGCTTCCAGCGCGATTTCCTGATCGACCTCATCGGCTATCGCCGCCACGGCCACAACGAGGGGGACGAGCCGGCGTTCACGCAGCCGCTCATGTATCAGAAGATCACGGCGCATCCGACCGTGCGCGAACAGTGGGCGCGGGCGCTCGGCGAACGCGGCGTCGCCGCCGACGCCGATGCCCTGGTGCAGAAGCACACCGCAGAGCTGCAGCGGGCCATGGACGACCTTCGTCCGGAGCGGGACTTCGTCGAGCCGGAGCCGGCGCCGGCGCCACCCGGGGCGGCGGCCAAGGCCGAAACGACGGTGCCGATCGAGCGGCTGCGCGAACTGAACGCGGCGCTGCTGCGCGTTCCGGACGGATTCACGATCCACCGCAAGCTCGAGCGCATGCGCGAGAAGCGGGCGCAGATGTTCGCCGCGCCGGACGAACGGACGGTGGACTGGGCGGCGGCGGAGGAGCTCGCGCTCGCGTCGATCCTCGCGGACGGGATCAGCATCCGGCTGACCGGGGAGGACGTCGAGCGGGGCACGTTCAGCCACCGCCATGCGGTCCTCCACGACGCCACCGACGGACACCTCCACGTGCCGCTCCAGGCGCTGCCGCAGGCGCGCGCCGCGTTCGAGATCCACAACAGCCCGCTGACCGAGAACGCGGTGGTCGGGTTCGAGTACGGCTACAACATCCAGGAGCCGTCGCGGCTGGTGATCTGGGAAGCGCAGTACGGCGACTTCATCAACGGCGCGCAGGTGATGATTGACGAGTTCCTGGTCTCGGCGCGCAGCAAGTGGGGCACGAAGCCGTCGCTGGTGCTGCTGCTGCCGCACGCGCATGAAGGGCAGGGGCCGGATCATGCGAGCGCGCGGCCCGAGCGCTTCCTCCAGCTGGCGGCCGACATCAATATCCGGATCGCGAACTGCACCACCGCGGCGCAGTATTTCCATCTGCTCCGCCGCCAGGCCGCGCTGCTCCAGATCGATCCGCTGCCGCTCGTCATCCTGACGCCGAAGAGCCTGCTCCGGCACGCCAGCGTCGCGTCGGCGCCGCGGGAGTTCGCCGAGGGCCGCTTCAGGATGGTGCTCGGCGACGACGAGGCGGCGGCGCGGTCCGCCGAGGTCCGCCGCGTGCTCGTCTGCTCCGGCAAGGTCTACGTCGATCTGATCACGAGCGAGCTGCGGGCAGCCCGCCCCGAGGTCGCCATCTGCCGGCTCGAGCAGCTCTACCCGGTGCCGATGCGGGATCTGCGCGCGATGCTGGACGTCTACGGTCAGGCGGACGAGATCGTCTGGGTGCAGGAAGAGCCCGAGAACATGGGCGCGTGGGACTTCATCCGGCCGCACCTCGAGGAGGTCTCCGGCGGGCGCACGGTGAAGCGGATCGCCCGGCCGCGCAGCGCCAGCCCCGCCGAAGGATCGGCCGCGCGCCACGCGCTCGCGCAGCAGGCGCTGGTCAATTCGGCGTACGGCGAGCCGTCGCGGCCGAAGGCCGACGGCGCGGTCGCGAAGAAAGCCCGCCAGGACAGCCAGCTCACCGGCAGCAAGGGCTGACGAAGGGTTCTGCAGGGTTCTGCCAGGTTCTGCAGGGTTCTACAGGGTTCGGTTCTGCAGGGTTCTGCAGGGTTCGGTTCTGCAGGGTTCTGCGGGGTTCGGCGGGGTTCTGCGGGGTTCGGCGGGGTTCTGCAGGGTTCTGCAGGGTTCTGTTCTGCAAGGTTCTACAAGGTTCTACAAGGTTCTACAAGGTTGGATCTTCGGCCGCGGCTGGCGGTCAGGAAGTGCAGAGATGCCGTCGAACATCGTCGTCCCCGAGGTCGGAGAATCCATCGTCGACGCGCGCGTCGCCAAGTGGCTGCGGCAGGAAGGGGATGCCGTCGCCGTCGGTGACCCGCTCGTCGAGCTCGAGACCGACAAGGTCGACCTCGAGGTCGCCGCGACACAGGCCGGCGTGCTGTCGCGGATCGATCGCCGCGATGGGGCGGACGTCAAGGTCGGTGAGGTGCTGGGGGTGATCGAGGACGCTCCGGCCGGCGCGACGGCGCCAGCCCCCGCCAGCGATCAGACTCCGGCCGGGGACGCCCCGGCGGCGGACGCGAAGGGGGCATCCGCAGCGAAGACCGCGGCTGAGAAAACGCGGTCGACCCCGACCGCGCGGAAGGCCGCCGAGGACAAGGCGGTCGATTTGAGCCGGGTCCGCGGCAGCGGCGACGCCGGTCGCGTCATGCGCCGCGATGTCGAGGCCGCGGCCGACGGCAACAGCCGCCCGGCAGCCGCGGATGCGCCCCCTGAACCGGCGCGCGACGCGAAGGCGCGGCCCGCGCCGCCGGTCGCCGAAACGCCGCGGCGTGCGCCCGGCGAGCGGACCGAGGAGCGGGTGCGCATGTCGAAGCGCCGCGCCACCATCGCGCGCCGACTCGTCGAGGCGCAGAGCACTGCCGCCATGCTGTCGACCTTCAACGAGGTCGACATGTCCGCCGTGATGGCGCTCCGCGAGCGCCACAAACAGGGGTTCAAGGATCGCCACGGCGTCGGCCTCGGCATCGCGTCGTTCTTCGTCAAGGCCTCGATCGGCGCGCTGCGCGCGTTTCCGCGCATCAACGCCGAGATCCAGGGCGACGAGATGGTCCTCAAGCAGTACTACGACATCGGCGTCGCGGTCGGCGCGAGCGAAGGACTGGTCGTGCCGGTGCTGCGCGACGCCGACCAGATGTCGTTTGCCGGCATCGAGCGGCAGATCCGCGAGTTCGCGCGCCGCGCCGAAGACGGCTCGCTCTCCCTGGCCGATCTCAAGGGGGGAACTTTCACGATCACGAATGGCGGCGTCTTCGGCTCGCTGCTGAGCACCCCAATCCTGAATCCTCCACAGGTCGGCATCCTCGGCCTGCACGCGATCCAGCAGCGGCCGGTGGCGGTCAACGGCCAGGTCGTCATCAAGCCGATGATGTACGTCGCCCTGACCTACGACCACCGCATCGTCGACGGCTCCGAAGCGGTCCAGTTCCTCGTCCGGGTGAAGCAGCTCGTCGAGGATCCGGCGGCGCTATTGCTCGATTAAGGGTTCTACGGGGTTCTGCGGGGTTCTGCGGGGTTCTACGGGGTTCTGCGGGGTTCTGCTCGGTTCGGTTCTGCTCGGTTCGGTTCTGCTCGGTTCGGTTCTGCTCGGTTCGGTTCTGCTCGGTTCGGTTCTGCTCGGTTCGGTTCTGCTCGGTTCGCGGGTTCTGCTCGGTTCGGTTCTCCCCGGTTCGGTTCTCCTCGGTTCGGTTCTCCTGGTTCGGTTCTCCTGGGTTCAGCGCTACGGGGTTCAGTTCTCCTGATTCGACGAGGTTCTGCCGGGTTCCGTGGGGTCCGGCAGCGCTCGGTTCTGCCAGGTTCTGCGGCAGTCAGCACGGGCTGCGCTCTCCCGCCGCGCTGGGGGCGCGCATCATGGATTCCGGGGCGGGGGTGGGGCGGGCTCGGGTTTGATTCGTCCGCAGCGTCGCAGGTAGGCGTGCAGGCGATTGGCGGCGCGGAGGGCGCGGCAGGTCAGGCGCCAGGTATCCGTGAACTCCTGCGGCGTGAAATATCCCAACTGTTTTCCGTGGAGCAGGTGATTCTGGGTCTCCGCCAGTGATCCCTTCGCGATGTTCATGAACTGGGCGAATTGGGGCGGGCCGTAGCGCGAAAACCCTTCGGCGATGTTTCGCGGCGCGGAGCTCGCCGAATCCCGGATCTGATCGCGGAACCCGGGATCGTCCGCCGCTTCGCCTTGTGAAGTGAGGGCGTAGACGGCGTCGCGCACGGCCACGGCCAGCTGCCAGACAATCAGGTCCTCGAAGCGCGTGACGGCGGCCATGCCCGGAGACCGGAGCACGCCGCGTACCGCACGAATCACCGGCAAATCCGGAGTTTCGCCCCAACAGTGCGCCGTTTCTGCGCGGCCGACCGCGGGTCGCTTCGCAATTCCTGCCCGCTCCCTGCGCCAACAGGCCCGGCCCGCATGCTACGATCTGCCGCTGTCGCGTGAGGGGAGAACCCGGTGGAACTGAACCGGTAGAACTTTGCGGAACTCCGTAGAACCCGAACTCGGTAGAACCGGAACCCCGTAAAACCCTGCGGAACCCCGTAGAACCTAACCCGTAGAACCCTGTGAAACCCTGCAGAACTCCGTGTTACCGAACTCCGTAGAACCGAACTCCGTAGAACCGAACTCCGTAGAACCGAACTCCGTAGAACCGAACCCATAGAACCGAACCCCGTGGAACCGAACTCCGTAGAACCGAACCCCGTAGAACCGAACCCCGTAGAACCGAACCCTAGAACCAACCCGTAGAACCGAACCCGTGGAACCGAACCCCGTAGAACCGAACCCCGTAGAACTGAACCCGTAGAACCGAACCCGTAGAACCGAACCCCGTAGAACCGAACCCCGTAGAACCCTGCGGAACCCCGCAGAACCCCGTAGAACCAAGCAGAATGCCACCAACCTACACCGCGAAAGACATCACCGTTCTCGAAGGGCTCGAGCCGGTCCGCAAGCGTCCCGGCATGTACATCGGCGGCGTCGGCGCCGCCGGGCCTCCACCACCTCGTCTGGGAGATCCTCGACAACTCCATCGACGAGGCGATGAACGGCTACGCCTCGAACATCTCGGTCACGCTGCACGAGGACGGCGACGTCGATCACGGTGACGGACGACGGACGCGGCATTCCGGTCGACAAGCATCCGAAGACGAAGAAGAGCGCCGCTCGAGGTGATCTTCACGACGCTGCACGCCGGCGGCAAGTTCGACGCCGGCAACTACAAGACCGCCGGCGGCCTGCACGGCGTCGGCGCCAGCGTCGTCAACGCCCTGTCGAAGGAGCTGGTCGCGACGGTCCGCCGCGACGGCGCCGCAGTGGGAGATGCAGGTTCAAGCAGGGCAATCCGGTCGGACCGCTGAAGAAGATCGGCCCGGCGCGCGGCACCGGCACGACGCGTGTTCTTCCGGCCCGACGCGACGATTTTCCCGAAGATCGAATTCGACCCCGACACGATCCGGCAGCGGCTCGAGGTCTCGAGCTACCTGCACAAGGGCGTCAAGATCATCTTCGAAGACGAGGCGCCGCAAGCGACAAGGTCGTCTTCCAGCACGCCGAAGGGCTGGCCGACTACCTCAAGAAGATCCTCGCGCGAGCGCGCCGCGATGCCGGTGCACGACGCTGCCGTTCGCCGTCTCGCGGGAGAGCGACGAGAGCGGCATGCGGCTCGACATCGCGCTGCAGTGGACCCAGTCGACCGACGAGCACGTGCGCAGCTACGTCAACGGCATCCCGACCGGATCCGGCGGCACGCACGAGAACGGCTTCCGGGCCGGCCTCGGCAAGGCGGTCCGCAACTTCATCGACACCCACAACCTGTCGCCCAAAGGGCGTCGACGCTCACCGCCGAGGACATCCGCGAGGGGCTGATCGGCGGTGCTGAGCGTGTTCGTCGCAGGAGCCGCAGTTCCAGGGCCAGACCAAGGATCGCCTGAACAATCCCGAGGTGATGTCGGCCGTCGACTCGCAGCTGCGTCCGGCGCTCGAGCACTGGCTGAACACCAACATCAGCGTCGCCGAGTCGATCGTCGCGCGCATCATCCTCGCCGCCCGCGCGCGCGAGGCGAGCCGCGCCGCGCAGCAGGAAGTCACCCGCAAGATCGGCCACCTCCGGGCCGGCTGACGCTTCCCGGCAAGCTCAGCGACTGCACCAATCGCCGGGCCGCGACGACAGCGAGCTCTTCATCGTCGAAGGAGACTCGGCCGGCGGATCGGCGAAGCAGGGACGCGACCGCGCGCGCCAGGCGATCCTGCCGCTGCGCGGCAAGGTGCTCAACACCGAGAGCGCGTCGCTCGCCAAGGTGCTCGAGAACAAGGAGCTCTCCGACCTCGTCACGGCGCTCGGCTGCGGCCTCGGCAAGAACTTCGATCTGGCGCGGCTGCGCTACGGCCGGGTCATCATCCTGGCCGACGCCGACTCCGACGGCCACCACATCGCCACGCTGCTGCTGACGTTCATCTACCGGCACATGCCGGGGCTGATCACCGCCGGGCGCGGTCTACCTCGCCCAGCCGCCGCTCTACCGCATCGACATCGGCAAGGAAACGCTACTGGGCGCTGGACGATGGCGCACCGCGACCGGATCCTGAAGCTGCACGGCAACGGCCGCGGCAAGCCGGAGATCACGCGCTTCAAGGGGCTCGGCGAGATGATGCCGAAAGTGCTGTGGGAGACGACGATGAACCCGCGGACGCGGCGCCTGCTGCGGGTCGAGATCGCCGATCAGATCGCTGACCGACCGCGTCATCAACGAGCTGATGGGCAAGGATCCGTCGGCGCGCGTTCCGCTTCATCATGGACCGCGCGGAGGAAGCCGAGGAGCTCGACGTCTGAGGCTCCTCGGCTTCCGGAGCGCTCCGCGAGCGCCTGCGGCCGGCGCGAGGCGCCCCGCGCCGAGTGCCTGCGCGTGGGGGTGGGGCCCCACGCGCTGTGAAAGAGGAAGCCGAGGAGCTCGATGTCTGAGGCTCCTCGGCTTCCGGAGCGCTCCGCGAGCGCCTGCGGCCGGCGCGAGGCGCCCCGCGCCGAGTGCCTGCGCGTGGGGGTGGGGCCCCACGCGCTGTGAAAGAGGAAGCCGAGGAGCTCGATGTTTAGAAGGGTTCTCCGAGGTTCTCCGAGGTTCTCCGAGGTTCTACGGGGTTCTGCCGGGTTCGGTTCTGCGGTTCTACGGGGTTCTGCCGGGTTCGGTTCTGCGGTTCTACGGGTTCTGCAGGGGTTCGGTGGAGTTGTGCTTCTGGTAACAATTTCTCATGCGCGCCCGCACCGGGTACCGCCCAGCTCCCGCTGCACTCGGGTAAGGCCCCGGCGTGGCTGTTTTCGCGCATGGTCAGGCTCGCGCGCGAGATCACCATCCACATCGTCGCCGAGTTCGGTCCCGACGAGATGCTTCGCCGCCTGTCGGACCCGTTCTGGTTTCAGGCCTTCGGCTGCGTCCTTGGCTTCGACTGGCATTCGAGCGGCGTCACGACGACCGTGACGGGAGCCCTGAAGGAAGGACTGAACGGACTCGAGCGGGACCTGGGACTGCACGCCGGCGGCGGCAAGGGAGCCGCGTCGCGCCAGACGCCGTCCGAGATCACGACGACGTGCGACCGCCTCGGCCTCGACCCCCGGCCGCTCGTCTATGCGAGCCGGATGTCCGCCAAGGTCGACAGCGCCGCCGTCCAGGACGGCTATCACCTGTATCACCACGCCTTCTTTTTCACCTCGTCCGGCGCCTGGTGCGTCGTGCAGCAGGGGATGAACGACGCGAACGCGATGGCACGGCGCTACCACTGGCTGTCCCTGGCGGTGCAGAGCTACGTCAACGAGCCGCATGCGGCGGTGTGCGCCGAGGCCGGGGCAGCGACCCTGAACCTCGTCGCGGAGGAGAGCGGCGCGGTCCGCAGCGCATCCGCCGAACTGGCGCGGCAGCCGCCGGCGGTGGTGCTCGACGCGCTGGCGGCGATGCCGGCGCTCACGATGCCGCGGCGGCACGCCGTGCTCAGAGCGGACGTGAATCCCCAGTACCTGCAGAAGATCCTGTTGAAGACCTACGAGCGCGCGCCCGAGGACTTCGAGACGCTGCTCGGCATCGAGGGGGTGGGCGAACGCACGCTGCGCGCCCTGGCGCTGGTCTCCGAGATCATCTACGGCACGCCCGCGAGCACGCGCGACCCGGCGCGGTTCTCATTCGCGCACGGTGGGAAGGACGGGTTTCCGTTCCCGGTCGATACCGGGACGTACGACACGACCGTCGAGGTGCTCCGCAGCGCCGTGAGCAAAGCCGGGATCGACCGGTCGGAACGGGTTCAGGCATTGAAGCGCCTCGTGCGATTCGGGGAAGCTCGTGTCCGGACGCGGCTGGCGCAGGCCGACCCTGACGCGGAGAGGCCGTGAACCCGCGCGGCTGGCTGCTGATTCTCTGCGGCTGGCTGTTTCTGGGAGGGCCGGTACGGCTCGCCGGAGAACTGGCGGCCTCACTCGGCACGCTGGGGATGCGGGGCACGGCGGGAGTCGTGGAGCTGGCCGCGCACGCCGCAGTGGCGGCTCTGGCGGCGACGGCGGCGTGGGGGCTCTGGATCCGGCACCCGCGGGCGCCGGCCGCGGCGTCGCTGGCGCTGGCGGCGTCCGCCGCGGTGACGGTCCAGTCCGTGTACTGGTCCTATCTCCCGGTCGACGCTGCGCCGGGACAGCAGCTGCCGCGGTCGCTTCTGGCAATCGCACACGCAGCGGGATGGATAACGTACCTCCTCAGATCCCGCCGCGTGCGCGCCGCCTTCGAGTGAGAACCGCCTACTTCTTGGCGGTGTGCTTGGCGTCGTGCTTCGCCATCTTGGCGCCGCTCTTCGCCTTCACGATGTGCGTGGCGGTCGTGTCGGAGTGGGTCACCGTGACCCAGTCGCCAGCCTTGACCGTGGCCAGCGCGGCCACGGCCGAACCGGACGCCGTCAGCGTCGTGGAGGCGCCCGCGGCATCCTTCACGGTGATTGTCTTGGCCGCCGCGTCCGTCGACACGACTTCGGCCTTCATCGTCTCAGCCTTGGCCTTGGAAGAAGCCATGGGCTTGGCGGCAGGAGCCGCGGGCGTTGCGGGCGCCGCCGGGGTCGCCCTGGGAGCCGGTTTCGGAGCGGGGGTCTGAGCGTTGGCAGCGGCCGCGGCCGCTACGACAACCGCGATAGCAAGGACAATGTTCTTCACGAGTTCCTCCTCGAAGGGTAAAAGGTGCGAGTGCAGCCTGGGTAGTGCAATGGGATTGCCGCCCGTGCCACGCGCCGCTCGGCTGCGAAATCCCGTTGTTTTTGAAGGACTTGCCGCTTCGCGGTGCACGTCGACCGGCTCATCCGGCCGCGCACAACCGCCACAGCGGGGCGTTTACGAATCGGGGCGTGCGGCCGCGGATAGCTCCTGAAGGATCACGCTCCAGCGCCACGCCGCGGGGCGAGAATGGCTGATGGAACAGAGTGCCGGCGAAATGACCGTCGTGGAAATCACCGGAAAAGGGGGCCCCGGAGTCCTCAGACCGGCTTGCCGTCCAGTCCCCCGGCCCGGACGCGGGGAAGTCCTCATCCGGGTCGCGGCCGCCGGCGTCAACCGGCCGGACATTCTGCAGCGGCTCGGGTCCTACCCGCCGCCGGCGGGGGCCTCCGACATTCCAGGACTCGAGGTCGCCGGCACCGTCGCGGCCGTTCACCCGGACGGTGCCGGCGGCCGCTGGCGCGAAGGGATGCCCGTCTGCGCCCTGGTGGCTGGCGGAGGGTATGCCGAATACTGCGTCGCGCCCGCGGGCCAGTGCCTGCCAGTGCCGGACCGCATGGATCTCGTCGCCGCCGCCGCCATCCCGGAGGCTTTCATCACGGTCTGGGCAAACCTCTTCGAGCGCGGACATCCCGCGCCCGGTGAGCGGGTGCTGATTCACGGCGGCACCAGCGGCATCGGCACGACGGCGATCCAGCTGGGCTGCGCGTCAGGCCTGGTCGTCTACGCCACCGCAGGCTCCGACGAGAAATGCGCCGCGTGTCTTCGTCTCGGCGCCGCCCTGGCCATCAACTACCGCCGCGAGGATTTCGTCCGTGTCCTGGCCGAAGCCACCGGCGGAGCCGGCGTCGATGTGATTCTCGATATCGTCGGGGGGGCCTACCTCGACCGCAACCTCCAGTGTCTGGCGGCCGACGGGCGGCTGGTGCAGATTGGCTTGATGGGCGGAGCGCGCGGCGAGCTGGACCTGTCGCGCCTGCTGCAGCGCCGGCTGACGATCACCGGCTCGACACTGCGCGCCCGTCCGGTGACGGAGAAGTCGCGGCTTGCCCGGGCGGTGGAAGCACGCGTCTGGCCATGGCTCGCCGACGGAACCGTGCATCCCGTGATCGATCGGACGTTTCCCCTGACCGACGCTGCCGGTGCGCACCACCTGCTCGAGTCCGGCAGCGTCGTCGGCAAGATTGTGCTGACCGTCTGACCGGCCGATCAGGGACTGTTTCGCGTCCGTTCCTTTGAATCAACACTTTAGGCTAAAGATGAGTGTCCCCATGGGGATGGGAGGATGGCTCATCGACCCTGCTCCACGATGACCTCGCCGAGCTGAAAGGCGCGGTTCCCGTCCCGCGTCCGATCCGCCCGCAGATCGATCCGGCGGACGTGCCGGCCGCCGGGCGGCGGCAGACGGATGGCGATGTCCCGCCAGTCCGGATCGACCAGGACGACACGCTCCACCGCCACGTCGTCCAGTGTCACCGAAACGCGAACTGGCCAGTCGCCGGGCTGGTCGAAGGTCGTGCGCAGCCGCAGGCGAACGGCACGCGCGCCGGAGGGCACGAAGAACGAGGCGTGAGGAGCGGCCCAGCGCATCCGGGCGCCATCCGCCGCAGTCTCCCAGGCCCGCAGCCCGCTGCTGTACCTGGTCCAGCCACGACGGATCCCGCAGCAGCGCGAGCAGGCTCACAACCGCCGCCAGCACGAGCACGAGGACGAGGCCGAGCACTGCGGCATCGCTCCGCCGCCCCCGGCAGGCCTCGGAGCGAGTCGTCTGCGCGCTCATCGCAACCTCAGGAACACGCTGCGGTATTGCTGCCACGTCGTGTCGCTGAAGGGCAGGACGCCGTTCCAGGTACTGCAGCATCTGGAAGAGCGAGAGCACCACCAGGCCGGTTGCCGCCAGAGCGGACAGGACCGCGGTGATCCTCCGCTGCCCGGCCCAGGTGAAGAAGCCCGCCAGGCCGATGGCGAACACCGGCAGGGCGTCGGTGAAGCCGCGATGGCCGAAGCTGCCGCCGAACTGCCAGTCCCACCAGCTGGCGATGAGGTAGGTATCGATGACGAGAAACAGCACCGCGCCAGTGATGAAGGCTCTCGCCGTGTGCCCGGTGCGCCACAGCCAGGCCAGGCCGGCGCAGGCCAGAACGAGAATCGGCGACCAGAAAAAGAGTCCCTTCTGCGGGCTGAAGAGCACGCCGGCCAGATGGGGATGTCGGAAGTCGAACCCCAGCGCGCCGTAGGCGCTCACGACCGGGCGGCCGGTCGCCTGATAGTAGAGAGCCATCTGAGGCGCGACGACGGCGGCGGTGGTGGCGGTCATGATCGCGACCAGCCGCCAGTCGCGCCGCAGCTCGCGCAGCCGCTCCCGCAGTGTTGACACACCCGTGACGCCGTAGAGCGGCAGGCACACCAGGAACAACGCGTTCGTGTGCCTGACGAGCACGATCAGCCCGGCGACGGCACCGACGCCGACCGAGCGGGCCACCCGCGGTGACCGGTGCCACCCTTCGCACAGGTACAGGAACAGCGCCAGGAGGCAGAACGAGTAGGCATGGCTGTAGGAGCTGTCAAAGGTCGCGTAATGAAACAGGTTGGTTCCGAACAGCACGGTCGCAAGCGCCGCGGCGGTGATGCGGTCGGTGAAATGACGCAGCAGCAGCCGGCGCAGGATGGCGAGGCCGAGGAGCGTCCACACCAGCCCGGACAGGCCGGCGGCGTGCTGGTAGTAGAGAGTGAAGCCGTCCGGCGACAGGTTCGTCCAGCGAGTCAGGCGGTCGGCGGCGAGGAAGAACGGTGATTGCAGCACGGCGACGCCGATGGGATGGGCGTTGACCCACCGCCGCGTGCCGGGCCAGCGGATGATCGCCGTGTGCTCCGGGAATTCTCCGCCGCAGCAGTCGCGGGCGATCGCGGCGAGAGAGGAGTCGTGGAACAGGAACCACGACGGCAGGTAGATGTAGTAGCTGAAGCCGTCCGAGCGGATCGGCGGGCCCGTCCGGCCCGTGGTGTAGACGAAGACATAGCCCGTGAGGCACGCGATCGCGGCCGCCGCGACAACCAGGCGCGACAGCCGGCCCGGCGGCGTCGTCGTCTCGCGGGCGCGGCTTTCGGTCACGGCGCCTGGCGAAGCGCCGACGGCAGGCGCGGCGAGGAGATGAGCGCGGCGAAGACGTTCCAGCGCTGCTCCGGGTGCGCCGCGGTCCCGCCTCGCGCCTCGACGTAGTGGCGGACCATGTCCTTGCCCAGGTTGTAGTTGATGACGTAGCTCCGGAACTGGTCGAAGAACTTGACGCGCTGCACGGCCCGCTCGTGGGGCATCAATGCGTAGCGCTCCAGCCACCGGGCGGCGCCGGCGGCGTCGATCGTGCCGTTCAGGTACTGCCGCGCCGCCTCGTTGCCGGCGTAGGACAACTCGTCCACCTGGTCCTTCACCTCGTAGTATTCCGCAGCGCGCGAGGCGTCGATCCCGGCAGCGGGAAAGAGCACCGACCGCTCGAAGTCGACCCGCTCGTGCCCCGGGAAGGCGACCTCGATGCCGAAGTTGGCCGTGCCCTCGGCAATGAGCGACTGCGGAGAGAACAGCGGATAGACGGTGAACTCGATCCAGCCGCGCTCCTGGACGAGGTGCTTCTCGAGCAGCGCGTTGTAGACGTGGTGACCGGGATAGCCTTCATGGCACGCCAGATCCACCGCCCGATCGATGTAGATCGGCAGGTCGGTGTTGACCTGGATCAGGCTGTGGAACCCGCCCTGGTACCAGTTGTAGCCGCTCCACGACTTGTCGGTGACGTACTCGACGGTGAACTGTTCGCCGGTAGGGAGGGCGATGTGCTGTCGGGTACGCTCGGCGCACGCCTGGATGGCAGTCTTGAAGACCCGATCGAGACGGTCGCGGGGAATGACAAAGGCGCGCCGGAAGGCGTCGTAGCGATCGACCAGGGGGCCCTGGCCGGGAAACCGCTTTTCGAGCCGATCGAGGATCGCCTGAAAGTACGCCGCGGGATGGGTCGGGGCGACCGCGTCGTAGAGCGCCCGCGACTCGTCGTCGAAGGAGAGCCGCTCGCCGCGGAGCATCCGCACCCGCGCTTCGAGCGAGGCCAGCTGCCGGTCGAGGTACTGACGCCGCAGCCGCTCCATGTCTCCGGCGGGCCGGGCGATACGGCCGAGCCCGGCCCTCAGGTCTGCCGCGGTGGCGGCGATGGCCGGAAGTGTGGTGGGCTGCGCCGCGGCCGCCGCCTTCCATTCGGGCGGGCCGTAGTAGGCATCGACGTAATCGCGGTCGTGCTGGCCGAGCGCCAGTACGAGCCTGACGTATCCTTCGGCGATGGCGTTCATGGTCCGGGCCTCGGGCGAACGGGTCGCCGATGTCGCTGGGGACGCAGCGCCGCCAACCGGCGCCGCCTGGGTCGCCCGCACGGGCGGGCGCGCCGATACGTACAATGCGACCACCAGACAGGACCCGAAGGCCGGCAGCAGGCTCCTCATGACGCCCCCCTCGTTCCAGCTTATCCTGTCCTCCGACCCGGTCCGGCCGGGTTTCATCCGTTGACAGCCGTTTCCCGTCGGTGAGGTCCCGAATCCTGCATGCGAGCGCTGTTCTACTCCCTCCTCGGCTATTTCCTGACCCCGTGGGGTCTCGTCCTGATGGCGATGCTCGACTCGTCCATGGTCTTCTTCCTGCCGCTCGGGATCGATTTCGTCGTCATCCTGCTGGCGGCGCGGAAGCCGGAGCTGTTCTGGCTGTATGCGATGCTGGCGACGGTCGGCTCGGTGGCGGGGGCCTCGGCGACCTTCTGGATCGGCCGCAAAGTCGGCGAGCACGGGCTCTCGCGCCTGATCAAGCCGTCCCGCCTGAAGCGCATCGAGCAGCAGGTCAGCGAGCGGGCCGCCTTCAGCGTCGCGGCGCTGGCCATCATCCCTCCCCCCTTTCCATTCACCGCGTTCGTGCTGACGAGCGGCGCCTTTCGCGCCAACCCGTGGAGCTTTCTCGTCACGCTGGCGGGAGTGCGGCTGCTGCGCTTCATGGTCGAGGCGGCGCTGGCCGCGCACTACGGCCGCGGCATCCTCGCCTGGATGGACTCGACCACCTTCACGATCGTCGTCGGCGTGATGATCGGGCTTGCGGTCATCGGGACGCTGATCTCCGCCGTCGCGGTCTATCGCAGCACCAAGAAGCAGAAGTGAGGTCGGCCTGATGCCCGTCGGTCACATCCCGTTCTGGCTCGAGCACGCGCCGCGGCCGCGGCGGCCGCTTCCCCGGCTTCGCGGCCCCGCAACGGCGGACGTCGTCATCGTCGGCGGCGGCCTGACGGGATGCGCCTGCGCGCTGGCCTTTGCCGCGGCGCGGATCCCCGTCATCCTGCTCGAGGCCGAGGCGCTCGGCCGCGCCGGCGCCGCGCGCGGCCATGGTCTCGTCACGGAGATCTACGAGGCGTCATTCAGGGACGCCGCGTCCGCGTATGGAACCGCCGGCGCCCGGACGATGTGGCAGGCGCTGCGGCGGGGGACGCTCGACCTGACCGCGGCTCTGAAACGGCTGGACGCCCGCACCGCGCCGCGGCCGATGGATCTGCTGACTGTCGCCTCGCGGGATCCGGAAGCGGCGCGATCGCTCGAGCGCGAGTATCGGGCACGGCGCGCGGCGGGTTTCGCTCATACCTGGGTCAGGCCGGGAGCGGTGGCCGCCGAGACCGGCCTCGACAGCGGCGGTGCGATCCGCACCCGCGGGATCGCGATCGACCCATACCGCACCTGCCTGGCGACAGCGGCCGCCGCGGCGGGCCGGGGTGCGGTCGTTCACGAAGGGTCGCCGGTGACCCGCGTGCGCCACGACCGGGCGGGCGTCGAGGTGACGACGGCCGCGGGCCGCGTGCGCGCCCAGACCGTGGTGATCGCCACATCAGCGCCGATTGCCGATCTTCGCGCGCTGCGGCGCCACCTCGAGCCGTGTCGCGGTTATACGGTCGTCACCGCACCGCTGCCGGCGGCGCTCCGCCGCGCCGTCGGCACGCGGCGTGCCGCGGTGCGGGACGATGCCGCTCCGCCGCACCTGCTGCGCTGGCTGCCCGGCGACCGTGCGCTCTTCACCGGCGGCGACCAGCCCGAGGTTCCGCCCCGGGTCAGGGATCGAGCGCTGACTCAGCGAACCGGCCAGCTGATGTACGAGCTGTCGCTGCTGTATCCCGAGATCTCGGGGCTCGCCCCGGCGATGTCCTGGGACACGCTTCATCACGACACCGCCGACCGCCTGCCGTTCGCGGGCGCGCACCGGAACTTTCCGCGGCATCTGTTTGCTATCGGCGGCGGCCGCCACGGCGCGGCGTTTTCCTGGATGGCGGCGCGGATCCTGCTGCGCGCCTTTCAGCGGCGCCCCGAGAGAGGGGACGACCTCTTCGGTTTCGCCGCGAGTGCTGTAACGCCATTTTTTCGGTGCGTGGGCTTGGCTTTTGTGGTTTCCTGAGCAGCCATGCAGTCGCCGGTTCCTGCCCCTCCCGTCCCGCGAGAGCCCGCCGACCCGGTGCGGGGCCGCAACGGCGAGGCGCTCATCGAGCATCTCCTGCGCCGCGCCGGCTTCGGCGCCAGCCAGGAGGAGGTCGACCTGTACGCGGACCTCGGCTTCTCTGGCACCGTGCGCCGGCTCCTCGACTTTCAGTCGGTGCCCGACACCGTGGACGATCTGATCGGCCGGCCCGGCGTCGCCGCGGTCACCGCCCGCGGTGCGTTTCTGCCCGCGTCGGTGATTGCCGACGCCCGCCAGCGCTGGCTGTTCCGCATGGTGCACACCCAGCGCCCGCTCCAGGAGAAGATGGCGCTCTTCTGGCACAACCACTTCGCCACCGCCTACACCAAGATCGCCGGCGCGTTCGGGAGCGAGGAGGCGACGCGCTACATGGCGGCGAAACCCGCCGAGGACCCGGACCGGCGTGCGCGGGCAGATCGAGCTGTTCCGGCGAGTTCGCGCTCGGCAACTTCCGCGATCTGCTGGTCGCGGTCGCGAAGGATACGGCGATGCTGGTGTGGCTCGACGGCCGCACCAACGTCAAGGGCCGCCCGCAGGAGAACTTCGCCCGCGAGCTGATGGAGCTCTTCACGATGGGCGTCGAGACCTTCGCCGAAGACGGACGTCTACGCCGGAGCGCGGGTGTTCACCGGCTGGAACCTGCACGCCGGCCCCGGCGACATCGCAGCACTACACGTTCAACTACGCCGCCGGCCAGCACGACACCGCCGCGAAGACAGTTCACGTTCGCGATCTACGGCCGACGGCGGCAGGACGATCCCGGCGCGCTCCGCCGACGCCGGCATGCAGGACGGCCTCGATTTGATCAACGCCGTCGCCCGGCATCCGGCGACCGGCCCGCGCCTGGCCCGGAAGCTCTACGGCTTCTTCGTCAGCGAGGTCGGCGAGCCCGACGCCGGCGCTGATCGCCGAGACGGCGCGGATCTACTACGCCAGCAGCTTCGAGATGAAGCCGGTCGTCGCGCATCTGCTGCGCTCGCCGCAGTTCAGCGACCCGGCCAACCTCTACGCGCGCTACTCCTGGCCGGTCGAGTTCGTGGCCCGCGCGATCAAGGAAGTCGGCTGGGTGCGGCTTCTCGGTCAACGATGCCCTGACGCCGATGGCGAACATGGGGCAGCAGCTGTTCGAGCCGCCCGATGTCGCCGGCTGGGATCTCGGGCCGGCCTGGTTCTCGAGCGGCGCGATGCTGGCGCGGATGAATTTCGCCGCGCTGCTGGCCGCGAACCAGAAGTTCAACCTCCGCGACATCGCGCGCGCCGGCCGCCAGTCGCCCGCGGCGGTCGCTCGCCTGCATGCTCGATCGGCTCACGCCGGCGCCGTTCGCCCGCGAGGCCTACCAGGCGATCCTCGACTACGCCGCCGCCGCCGGGCGCGTGGACCGGCGGTCGGACGCTCAGCTGGCCACGAAGGCCGCCGGGCTGGCGCACCTGATTGTCGGCTCCGGCGATTACCAGCTCGTATAGGCGAACCCCACATGCCGATGACCAGGCGCGAATTCGTTCAGGGGCGGCGTCGCCGCGTTCACCGTGAGCTTCGCGGCGCCGCAGTTCCTCTCCGATCTGGCGCGCGCCCAGGGACGGTCGAGCCGCAACCTGGTGGTGCTGTACCTGAGCGGCGGCAACGACGCGCTCAGCACCGTCGTCCCCTATAACGACGCGCAGTACTACGCCCGCCGCCCGACGATTGCGATTCCGGCGGCGCAGGTGCTGCAGATCGGCAGCGACCGCAGCGGCGTCGCGCTCGGCCTGCACCCGCGGCTCACCGGTCTGCGCTCGATTTTCAACGCCGGCCGCCTCGCCATCATCCAGCGGACCGGCTATCAGAACTCGAGCCGCTCGCACTTCCAAGGCACCGACATCTGGTCGACCGCCGACCCGCGGTCGCCGCAGGGCACCGGCTGGCTGGGGCGGTATCTCGACACGCTGCCGTCGCCGGTCGATCCGCTGACGGCGTGGGCCACGAGCAGCGTCATTCCGCGCACGCTGCAGTCCCGCACGGTCGGCGTCCCGTCGATACCGTCGGTCCAGGCCTACGCCTTTGCCAGCCCCAACACCGGCGCCGAGGCCGCCGCCGGGCGCGACAGCGCCACCCGGATCGCCTCGCACCTGCCGGTCGATCGGCCGCATCTGGCCTTCGTCAACGCCACCGCCCAGGGCGCATTCGCAACCCTCGATCGCGTCGCGCAGGTCGGCACCTACGTGCCGACCGTCAATTACCCGAACAACGGCTTCGCCCAGGCGCTCCGCGCCGTCGCCGGCGCCATGGTCAAGGGGGTCGGCACGCGCGTTTTCTGGGTTCAGACCGGCGGCTACGACACCCACGCCGCCCAGAACCCCAATCAGGCCAACGGGTCGTACACGGGGTTGATGACGACGCTGAACGACGGGCTCGCCGCGTTCTACACCGATCTCCAGAATCACTGGCTGCTCGGCGACACGCTCGTGCTGCAGTTCTCGGAGTTCGGCCGGCGGATCACGGAAAACGGCAGCCAGGGCACCGACCACGGCGCCGCCAGCGTGATGATGGCGCTCGGCGGCGGCGTCCGCGGCGGCATTTACGGCACGGCGGCGAATCTGCGCGCGACGCCCGACAACCCGACGCTCGAGAACAGCGGCAACGACGTCCGTTACGAGACCGACTTCCGTTCGGTCTACGCCCGCGTCGTCGACACCTGGCTCGGCGCCGACTCCGCCGCCATTCTTGGCGCTGATTTCCGCGGCGGCGCCCCCGCCTTTCTCTAACGCCGCCCTGTCCGGCTACTCCGTCAGGATGTTCGCCAGCGCGCGGTCGAGATCGGGATACTGGAAGCGGTAGCCGAGCGTCAGCGCCCGCTCGGGGACGACCCGCTGTCCCGTGAGCAGCAACGGACCGGCCATCTCTCCGAGCAGCAGCTTGAGCGCCAGCGCCGGCGCCGGGACAACGGCCGGGCGCCCCAGGGCGCGGCCGAGCGCCCGGGCGAAGTCCTGATTCCTCACCGGTTCGGGAGCCGTCGCATTGATCGGGCCGGACGCCGCCGGCGTCGCCAGCACCCAGCGCACCATCGCGACCCAGTCCTGACGATGGATCCACGACATGAACTGGCGCCCGGTGCCGACGCGGCCGCCAACGAAGAAGCGGAACGGCGTCGTCATCGGCGGCAGCGCCCCGCCGGATCGATCGAGAACAATCCCGGTGCGGATCAGAGCGACGCGGATCGAGCCGGCGGCGGCGAGGCGCGCCTCGGACTCCCAGGCGTCGCACAGCCGCGCCAGGAAGTCATCGCCCGGCGGGCTGGACTCCGTTCTGGCCTCGTCGCCGGACGCCCCGTAATAGCCGACGGCGCTGGCGCTGATGAAGACTTTCGGCGGGGTGTCGAGCGCGCCGAGCGCGGCGACCAGGCTCCGCGTCGCGCGGATGCGGCTGTCGCGCAGCAGCGCCTTCCGCCGCGTCGTCCAACGTTGATCGGCGAGGCCCGCGCCGGCCAGGTTGATGACCGCCAGCGCGCCGTCGAGCGCCGTGCGCCACGGCCCGGCGGTCCCGTCCGGCACCCAGCCGGTTCTGGCGATGCGGGGTCCGGCCGGCGGCGCCGGAGCCGTCGCGCCGGCGGGCAGCGAGCGGGTGAGCACGACCACTTCGTGGCCGTCCGCCGCGATTGCCGCTGCCAGTGCCCGGCCGAGGAAGCCGCTGCCGCCAGCCATCACGATACGCATCGCTTCGCACTATAGCCCCGCGCCGCGCTTTCGTCGGCGGGATCGGCGTTTCGGCCTCCTGGATCGAAACCTGGCCCGCTCCGGCCCCACCGGTCAGTGCGTATGCCGGGCCACCCACTCGCGCAGCAGCGAGTCGACGACGACGTAGCGGGGGCCCTCGCGGGCGAGGATGTCCTCGCGGATGAGCGCGGACAGGGACGCCTGAACGGTCGAGGGGCCGCCGAGGCGGTACCGCGAGCGCACGTCCGCCGAGAGCAGCTCCCGTCCTTCCTCGAGCACCGCGGCGCGAAGCGCGGCGCGCTGCGCCAGGGTCAGGTGCTGCCAGGTCCCTTCGAAGATCGCGTCGTGTTCGCCGAGCAGCCGCGTCAGCGTGCCGTGCAGATCCTCGAGTCCGACGGTCTTCGCCCCGTGCGCGTCGTCCCAGAGCTCGTGGGCGAGGCGCTGGACGTCGTAGGGCAGGTTGCCGGCGAGCTCGACGATCGAAGCGCCGAGGCCGGGAGCCGGCCGGAGCCTGGTGGCGCGGAAGCGCGCTTCGATGAATTCGGCGAACCGATCGGCAGGAATCTTCTGCAGCCGCATCACCGGCCCGGCCTTGTAGAACGGCCGGCTGCGTCCGAGCATCCGCTCCATCAGGCTCGGCTCCGAGCCCGAGAAGACGTAGCCGACCTGGCGCTGCTGCTGGACGGCCGCGCGCAGGGCGTGTTCGACGCTGCCGCCGTTGAAGGCGCCGATCGCCTGGAATTCGTCGAGGGCCACGGCCAGCCGGCGCCGGCGCGCCGCCGCGATCCGGCCTGGCAGCGCGAACACCTCGGCGGCGAGCCGGGAGACGTCCTTGTCGCTCCGTACCGATGGAAAGGACAGGGCGAGGCGGCTGACGCCGCGGGCGTCCGGTTCGACGCGCACCTCCGGCCGCACCGTGCCGAGCATGTCGCGCAGCCAGCCGCGGGCCCGGTCGAGTCCCGTTTCCACGGCGAGCAGCGCCCGGGCGTAGCCCTCGAGGAAGGCGACGTAGGAGCTGTAGCTGCTGACCGTCACCTCGACGGTCAGCGCGCCGCCGCGCGCCGCGCCGCCGAGCGCCTGGCGGACGAGCGACGACTTGCCGTAGCGCCGCGGTGAAATCAGGAAGATCTTCTGCCCCGCCAGCAGGTCGGCGGTCAGGCGGTCGAGCTCGACCTCGCGATCGACGAACGACGCCGGCGGGACGATCTCGCCGTAGACGAAGGGATTGGGCATCGCGGCTCCCGTTACGTTGAACGACGTATCGGTTACGTATTTTAACGTAATTCGGGCATGGCTGCGACGGCGGGCAGCGGCGGTGGCGGCGGCGCCAGCACCCAGCTGGCGGTGGCCGACCAGACGGCGCGATCCTGCGGCAGCCAGGCGGGCAGCGGCGCCGACCCGGCGGCGTCCGCGATCCCGCTCTCGGAGGCCACCACCTCGATGGCGGCGAGGCTGGCGGCCGCGCCGGCGCCGAAGCTGGCGCGCCAGACGATCCCGTCAGCCGGCGGCGCGACGAAGGTGGCGGCCCACCGGCCGAGGCGGAGCGCGCCCGGCAGGCTCGACCGCGCCGGCACGACGCCCGGCGGCAGCACGAACGACAGGGCGATGCCGCGGCGCGACGGGACCACCGTCATCGTCACTTCCGAGCCGGCCGCGACCGGCTTCGTGATGAGGCCCGTGATGGCGGCGGGCGCGGGGCCGAGCGCCGGTCCGGCGGTCCGGAACACGAAAGGATGGGGCAGCCGGCCCCATGGAATGGTCGCCGGCGCGGTATCGCCGCGCGGCGCCCAGCCGCCCGGCGCCCCCGGCGCGAGATCGAGCCCCGGCTCGATCGCTCCCAGCTCCCAGGTGCTGGCGGCGGCGCCGGCTTCCTGCAGCGCCCGCACCACCCGGCGCTGCGGCTGGTCGTGCGTGTAGGCGGGGGCGGCCCAGGCGAGCGCCGCCGCGATGGCCCCCGCCAGCAGGCAGAGCGCCGTGACGAGCGACGGCCGGGCCAGCGGGCCGGCGCCGGCAACCGCGGCGATGAAAGGGGGGGCCATCATCAGGCTGGCGGCGACGAGGACGGCGGCGTAGGCCCAGAACGGCGTGATGATCGGGAGGCGGCCGAAGAGCGGCGTCATGAACCTGAGGAGCTCGAGCGTGTCGCGCAGCCAGAGCGTCGCCGCCACCGCGAGAACCGCGACGGACGCCATTCTGATCGAGATCGGGCTGGCGGCGGGAATGACCAGGAGCAATATCGCGGCGGCGAGCAGCGGCAGCGTCCACAAATAGGCGGCCGCCGGCGCCAGCCACAGCATCGCCATCGCCAGGACCAGCCAGAACGGCAGCGCCACACTCCAGGTGACGAGCGGATCCCGCGCGCCGTGGGCGCGTGCCGGCAGCCACCGGCCCGCCCGGCTCATGACCCACGCCGCGGTCACTCCGGTCGCGAGCAGCAGCAGGAAGAGGCGGTCGGGCCGGGCGTACCACGGGTGGTAGACCGCGCGGGCGGCGCGAAGCGCCCAGGTCGCGCCGGCCATGGCCAGCCCCGCCCCCACGAATCCGGCGACTGCCCAGACCGCGGTGAACGTCCAGCGCAGCGCCCCGCACAGCCGGATGGCCGCCGGGACGATGCGGACGCAGGCCAGCGCGCCGAGGATGACCGCCGCGATTGACAGCGCCCAGCCGACCACCGCCGGGTAGCTGACCGCCGTGACGCCGCCGACGTCGAAATAGACGGCACCCGACCCGGTCCGCCGGGTGATGTCCCGGCTGTCGAGCGCGCGCGCCGTGGCGACGACGTTCTCGCCGACTTCCCGGAGCGTCCGGGTCGAGATGCGCTCGGGCACATCCCGGGCGGTGTGGTACGAGTAGCCGTCGCCAATCAGCGCGAGGTTCAGTCCGGGAATGCCGCGGCGCGCGAGGATGGTGAAATCGGTATCGTTGGGGAGGCGGCGGTAGACCTCGATGCCGTAGGACGCGCCGCGGGGATGGGGCGCGGAGCGGGCCCAGGGCCCGGCAATCCAGCCGTTCTCCGGCCCGGCCTCGAAAAGCATCGCCGGCCCGCCCGAACCTGCCGCCTCGACGTTGATGTAGGCCTGGAGTCTGTTCATGACCTCCCGGTCCGTCACCAGCGCCGCCGCACCCATCAGGCCGGACTCTTCGCCGTCGGTCAGAATCACGAAGATCGACCAGGTCCGATCGGTCCGCGCCGCCAGGACGCGGGCCGCCTCGAGCGCCACCGCCACCCCAAGCCCGTCGTCTGCCGCGCCCGGAGACTCGGGCGCCGAGTCGTAGTGGGCGATCAGGCCGATCGCTTCGCTGCGGGTGCCGGCGAGCACGCCGATGACGTTGGCGACCCGCGCCGTCCGCCCGAGCTCGGGCCGCCGCGCGTCCGCTTCCTGGACCCTGACTTCGTAGCCGTAGAGCCGCAGCTGATCGACGACGTAGGCGCGGGCCCGCGTGTTGGCCGCGGTCCCGACCGCGCGGCTGCCGATCGTCCCGGCGAGCATGGCGATATGCGCCCGGGCGTTCGGCTCGGAGAACAGGCCGGCGCTGCGCCCGCAGGCGGCGGACACGAGCAGGAGAGACAGGACGCAGCAGCGCAAGCGCATCGCCGCTGAGGGTATTGCAACAGCGGACCGGAAGGAAAGCCGGAAGGCGGCCGCCGGCTCGGCAGGCTCAGTCAATCGCCAGCCGGCCGGTGTAGATCGCCATCCCGACGACGGCGTCGACGTCGATGGCCTCGAGCCGTTCGATCTCGGCGCGCGTCGTGATGCCGCCGGCGGCCGTCAGGCGCCGCGTCGTCGCCGCGCGCAGCGCCGCGATCGCCGCCATGTCGGTGCCGCGCATCAGGCCCTCGAGGTCGACATGGGTATAGAGGAACTCGCCGACGAACGGCTCGAGGCTGCGGATGGCCTCCTCGGGCGTCAGGTCGAGGGCGGTCCGCCAGCCGTGGACGACGACGCGGCCGCCCTTGCCGTCAACCGCGGCGATCAGCCGGTCGGGTCCGACCCGCTCGCTCAGCCGCCGGGCGAAGTCGACGTCGACGGCGCCGTCCTTGAAGAGCGACGATCCGAGGATCACCTTGCGGGCCCCGGCGGCGAGCGTCGCTTCGGCGCGCTCGATGGTCCGGATGCCGCCGCCGACGCGGCAGGGCAGGGCGGCGCAGACCCGCGCGACGATGGCGTCGTTCTGTCCGACCCCTTTCGCGGCGTCGAGATCGATCAGCTGCACCTTGGGGTAGCGCGCGAAGCGCGCGATCCAGGCCTCGATGTCGTCGGACTCGACCGCGAGCTTTTCCCCCTGGACGAGCTGCACCACCCGGCCGCCCTGAAGATCGATTGACGGGATCAGCATCGGACCGGCACACCTTTGTCGCGGAGGAAGCACTTGAGGTCGGCGACCGCGTGCTCCGAAAAATGGAAGACCGAGGCGGCCAGCGCCGCGTCGGCGCGCCCGGCGGTGAAGACCTCGGCGAAATGCTCGAACGTGCCCGCGCCCCCGGACGCGATCACCGGGATGGCGACGGCGGCGGCGACCGCCGCCGTCAGCGGGCAGTCGAAGCCGGCCCGCGTGCCGTCGCGATCGATCGACGTCAGCAGCACTTCGCCGGCGCCGCGCGCCTCGGCCTCGATCGCCCATTCGACCGCATCGCGTCCGGTCGCCGCGCTGCCGCTGCGGGCGAAGACGTCGAACCGCGGCCCGCTGCGCTTGGCATCGATCGCCACCACCACCGCCTGGCTCCCGTAGCGGGCGGCAAGGCGCGTCAGCAGCGCCGGATCGGCCAGCGCGGCGCTGTTGACCCCGACCTTGTCGGCGCCGGCGTCGAGCGCGGCGGCGGCGTCGGCCTCGGTGCGGATCCCGCCGCCGACGGTCAGCGGGATGAACAGCTCGCCCGCCACCGCCCGGATGGTGTCGGCGAAGGCGCGCCGTCCCTCGAGGGTGGCGGTCACGTCGAGCACGACCACTTCGTCGATCCCTTCGACGTTGTAGCGCCGCGCCAGCGCCGCCGGGCTGCCGGCGTCACGCAGCCCGGCGAAGTTCACGCCCTTGACGACACAGCCGTTGCGGACGTCGAGGCAGGCAATCAATCGCTTCGACAGCATGGCTCAGGGCTGCGAGCAGGCGACGAAGTTGCGGAGCATCCGGATGCCGGCGTCGCTCGACTTCTCGGGATGGAACTGGACGCCGAACAGGCGGCCGACCTCGACCGCGGCGGCGAACTCGCGGCCGTGAACGCAGGTTGCGACGGCTGCGGCGGTGACCGGGGCGGCAAAGGAGTGCGTGAAGTAGACCTGGCTGCCGGCGGCGACGCCGTCCATCAACCGGCCGGCACGCGAGACCTCCAGGGTGTTCCATCCGACGTGCGGCACCTTGACGGCGCCGGCGGGGTCGGGGGTCAGCCGCGTGCAGAGACCCGGAATCGCGCCCAGTCCCGGAACGCCGGGGGCCTCGGCGCTGCCGTCGAAGAGCCACTGCATGCCGAGGCAGATGCCGAGCAGCGGCACGCCGCGTCCGGCCGCCTCGCGGATCGCGGCCGTCCACGGCCCCTCGAGCGCCGCGGTGGCGCCGAAGTTGCCGACCCCCGGGACGACGATGCCGCGCGCCGCCGCGAGAGCGCCGGGATCGGCCGGCGAGAACAGCGCCGCGCCGGCGGCGGCAAAGCCCTTGCGGACCGAAGTCAGGTTGCCGGCGCCGTAATCGATCAGGGCGATCACAGCAGCCCCTTCGTGCTCGGCAGCATCTTCGCCATCCGCCGATCCCGCGCGCAGGCGACGCGCAGGGCGCGGGCGAAGGCCTTGAAGACGGCCTCGACATGATGATGGCTCGACCGCCCGTAGAGCACTTTGAGGTGGACGTTGGCGCGCGCGCCCTGGGCGAATCCGGCGAAGAAGTCGTCCACGAGCTCGGTCTGCAGGTCGCCGACTGTCCGCACCCTGACGCGCAGATCGACGACCGCGTGGATGCGGCCGCTGAGATCGATCGCGGCGACGGCGAGGGCCTCGTCCATCGGCATGACGAAGTAGCCGGCGCGATTGATGCCCTTCCGGTCGCCGAGCGCCGCCGAGACGGCTTCGCCGAGGGCGATGCCGAGGTCCTCGACGGTATGGTGCTGATCGACGTCGAGGTCGCCGGCGGCGCGGACGGTCAGGTCGAACGCACCGTGCCGGGCGAAGAGCTCCAGCATGTGGTCCAGGAAGCGGATGCCGGTCCGGACGTCGTAGCGGCCCTTGCCGTCGAGCGAGAGCCGGAGGGCAATCGACGTCTCGCCGGTGACGCGGCTGATGGTGGCCCGTCTCACAGTACCTCTCCCAGTGCGGCGATGAAGGCCCGGGTGTGCTCGACCACCCCGGCGGTGATCCGGACGCAGCCGGCGCAGCCGGCGTCGCCGGAGCGGTCGCGGACGTGGATGCCGCGCGCGGCGAGCGCCGCGACCAGCCGGCCGGTGTCCCCCGCGAAGCGCGCCAGCACGAAGTTCGCGGCGCTCTTCCAATAGCGGATCCCGCGGGCGTCGAGCGCGGCGTAGACCAGCGCTTTCGACTCGGCGACCTCGGCGAGGTACCACGCGAAGTAGTCCGTATCGCCAAGCGCCTCGGGCAGCGCCGCCGCGGCGCAGGCATTGACGCTGTACGGCGGCACGACGCGGCGAATCGGGGCGAGCGCCGCGGGCTGGCCGATCAAGGCGCCGATACGCAGGCCGGCAAGGCCGTGCGCCTTGGCGAACGTCCGCCCGACGACGAGGTTCGGATGGCGGGCCAGCAGCGGCCCGCCGACGAGCGTCTCCCGGGAGAAATCGGCGTATGCCTCATCGACCATCACGACCGCGCCGGGCGCGGCCGCCGCGATTCGCGCCACCGCAGCCGCGGGAATCAGCTGGCCGGTCGGGTTGTTCGGATTGGTCAGCCAGACGATCCGCGTCCGGGCGGTGATCCGGTCGAGCACCCGCTCGAGCGGAAACGCGAAGTCGGTCTCGAGCGGGACCTCGATCACCCGGCCGCCCGCGGCGTCCGAACAGGCCGCGTACATGTCGAACGCCGGCACGACTACGAGCGCCTCGAAGGGGGACTCGACGGGACCGTTGCGCAGTCCGGCGACCGCGATGGCGAGGATGCCTTCGTCGAGGCCGTTGGTCAGGACCACGGTGTCGGCGGCGACGCCGAGGAACCGCGCGGCGGCAGCCGTCGCGGCCTCGTAGTCCGGGTAGGTCGCGAGGTCGTGGCGGGAGAGCGTCTGCAGCGCGGCCACGACCCGCGGCGAGCATCCGGCCGTGTTCTCGTTGAGGTGCAGCCGCAGCCCGCCGCCCGACGTGACGACGCGTTCGTAGTCGAAGCTCACGCGTCGTCCCTCCCGCTGCGCAGCCCGATCGAGGCGGCGTGCCCGGTCAGGCCTTCGGCACGCGCCAGCGTGATCGCCGCCGGCGAGATCCGCCGCAGGCCGGCGGCGGTCAGCCGCTGCACGCTGCTGACCCGGACGAAGTCGGCGGCGCTCAGCCCGCCGCGCGCCCGGGCGGCGCCGCTCGTCGGCAGGACGTGATTCGACCCGGTGGCGTAGTCGCCCGAGGCCTGGGCGCTGAAGTCGCCGACGAACACGGTTCCGGCCCGCGTCAGCCGCGCCGCCACGGCGTCGGAGTCGCAGACCGCGTGTTCCGGCGCCATCCGCTGGCAGAGCGCCACCGCCTCGCCGAGCGTGCGCGTCCGGATGATGCCGCCGTTGGCGGCGAGCGCCCGCCGGGCCGGGCCCTCGACCGGGGCCTGGCGGCGAATCTCCTCGGCCACCGCGGCGGCGAGCCGGGCCGACGGCGTGAACAAAATCGCCCGCGCATCAGGATCGTGCTCGGCCTGGGCGATCAGGTCGGCGGCAATCCACGCCGGCCGGCCGGCGGTCGAGACGACCGCGATCTCGCTCGGTCCGGCGTGGAAGTCGATCGCGCAGTCGCGCGCGACCAGCGCCTTGGCGGCGGCGACGTAGGCGTTGCCGGGCCCGACGATCTTGTCGACGCGGGGGATCGTCGCGGTGCCGTAGGCGAGGGCGGCGACGGCGTGGGCGCCGCCGATCCGGAAGAGGCGCGAGACCCCGGCGGCCTGGGCGGCGCAGAGGATCGTCGCATCCACCCGCGGACAGACCGCAATCACCTCGCGCACGCCGGCGACGCGCGCCGGAATCGCGGTCATCAGCAGCGACGACGGCAGGGGGTGGCGGCCGCCGGGTACGTAACAGCCGACGCGGTCGAGCGGCAGCACCCGCTGCTCGATGCGGACGCCGGCCGCCGGCTGGGTGACGAAGCCGCGCGGCAGCTGCCGGGCGGCGATGTGCCGGATGTGGCCGGCCGCGGTCGCGATCGCGTCGCGGACGTCGCCGCCTACGGCCCGCGCGCCGCGGCGGATCTCGGCGCGGTCCACCTCCAGCGCCGCCGACAGGCCGTCGAAGCGCGCCGCGTAGCGGGTGACCGCCGCGTCCCCTTCCCGCCGCACGTCGTCGACGATCCGCGCCACCCGCCGCTCGACGGCGGTGTCCCGGCGCGCCGCCCGCTCGAGCAGGGCGGCGACGGCGCCGCCGTCGGCAGCGTCGATGATGCGGATGCGAAAGTCGGGAACGGCGGGTGCCACGGTCACATCACGATCTTGTTGAGCGGATATTCGACGATGCCCTGGGCCCGCGCCGCCTTGAGCTTGGGGATGAGGTCCCGCACCGTGCGCTCCTCGATGATCGTGTTGAGGGCCACCCAGTCGCTGTCGCTCAGCGGCGAGATCGTCGGCCGCTGCAGGGCCGGCAGCAGCGCCAGGATCGAGTCGAGGTCGGCGCGCCGGATGTTGAGCATGATGCCGACCCGCCCGTGCGCCTCGATGGCGGCGCGGAGCAGCAGCGCAATGTTCTCGAGCTTGGTCCGCTTCCAGCCGGTCTCGAGCGAAGATGGATTTGCAATCAGCTGGGTATTCGATTCGAGCACGGTGTCGATGATGCGCAGCCGGTTGGCGCGCAGCGACGAGCCGGTTTCGGTCACCTCGACGATGGCGTCGGCCAGCCGCGGCGCCTTCACTTCGGTGGCGCCCCACGAGAACTCGACGTTGACGTTGACGCCGTGCCCCTTGAAGTAGGCCTGCGTGGCGCGGACGAGCTCGGTGGCGATGGTCGCGCCCTCGAGGTCGCGCGGCGACTGATACCGCGATTCCTCCGGCACGGCCAGCACCCAGCGCACCTTCCCGAAGCTTTGCTTGGCATAGACCAGGTCCGCGAGCGGCGTCACCCCGGCCGAGCCGCCGTTGGCGGCGGCGTGCTCGGCGATCCAGTCCTGCCCGGTCAGCCCGGCATCGAGGACGCCGTCGGCGACATAGCGCGCCATCTCCTGGGCGCGGATCAGCATGCAGTCGATCTCGGGATCGTCGATCGCCGGAAAGTACGAGCGCGCGCTCGCATAGATATTGAACCCGGCGCGTGCGAACAGCTGAATGGTGGCGTCCTGCAGCGAGCCTTTCGGAATGCCGAGCTTGAGGCTGTTCATCGGCCGTCCTCGATCGGGCGATAGAAGCACGAGCGCTCGCCGGTATGACAGACGTTGCCCTCGCCGAGCCTGGTCGCCATGACCAGGACCGTGTCGTCGTCGCAGTCGACCAGGATGCGCTCCACCTGCAGCCGGTTGCCGGAGGTTTCCCCTTTGGTCCAGAGGGCGCTGCGCGACCGGCTGAAGAAGGTCACGAAGCCGGTGTCGCGCGTCCGCTCGAGCGCCTCCTGGTTCATGAAGCCGACCATCAGGACCTGGAGACTGGCGGCGTCCTGAATGACCGCCGGGATGAGGCCGCCGAGTTTGGTGAAGTCCATAAGCAACGATGCATTCCTCTGACCGGGGGCTGAAACGAAAAAACCCCGCTGAACATGTCCAGCGGGGCTACCTTGGCTGCGCGTGATGTCGTGTGCTTTCAGTACGCGTGCAGCTCGATCGGCCCGCCGGAGCAGTGATGGTGGTGACGATGGAGCTGCTGCGGGCGCGACACTCTTCCTAGCCTATCGCCCGCGCGGCGGGGATGTCAACCCGGTTGCCCGGGAGGCGCCTCCCGGCACGGGAATTGAAGCCCACAGCGCCGGCGTGGTCTTATGTCGAGTGCCCCGAGACTGCGCGCGTGGCGTCGGCCACCGGGCGTTGGACGATTCAGGATGCGGAGCGTGAATGCAGATCTGGCCAGGTAAGCCCTATCCGCTGGGAGCCACCTTCGATGGCACCGGCACGAATTTTTCGGTTTTTTCAGAGGCGGCGGAACGGGTCGAGCTCTGTCTGTTCGACCATCACGGCGTCGAGACGCGGATCGATCTGCCGGAGTGCACGGCGCTCTGCTGGCACGGCTACCTGCCCAGCGCCCGGCCCGGACAGCGCTACGGCTACCGGGTGCACGGCCCGTGGGCGCCCGAGAACGGCCAGTGGTGCAACCCGGCAAAGCTGCTGCTCGACCCCTATGCGAAGTCCGTCGAGGGGCTGTGGGACTGGAACGAGTCGGTCTTTCCTTACCACTTCAACGATCCCGAAAGCTCCAAGAACGAGCTCGACAGCGCGCCGCAGGCGGCCAAGAGCGTCGTCATCAATCCGTTCTTCGACTGGGGAACGGATTGCCCGCCGAACACGCCGTGGCACCGGACGGTCGTCTACGAGGCCCACGTCAAGGGCTTCAGCAAGCTCCATCCCGAAATCCCGGAAGAGCTGCGCGGCACGTATGCCGGGATGGCGCACCCGGTGGCGGTCGACTATCTCAAGAAGCTGGGCATCACCGCCGTCGAGCTCCTCCCGGTCCATCAGTTCGTGCAGGACTCGACGCTGGCCGAGAAGGGGCTCCGCAACTACTGGGGCTACAACTCGATCGGTTATCTGGCGCCGCACAACGAGTACTCCGCCGCCGGCCAGCTCGGCGAGCAGGTCCAGGAGTTCAAGCATCTCGTCAAGACGCTGCATCTCGCCGGCATCGAGGTGATTCTCGACGTTGTCTACAACCACACCGCCGAGGGCAACCACCTCGGGCCGATGCTGTCGTTCAAGGGCATCGACAACGCCGCCTACTACCGGTTGATGGCCGACAACCGCCGCTATTACATGGACTACACCGGCACGGGCAACACGCTCAACATGCAGCACCCGCACGTGCTGCAGCTGATGATGGACAGCCTGCGCTACTGGGTGCTCGACATGCACGTCGACGGCTTCCGGTTCGATCTGGCGGCGACGCTGGCGCGCGAGCTGCACGACGTCAACCGGCTGTCGTCGTTCTTCGACCTGATCCAGCAGGATCCGGTCGTCAGCCAGGTCAAGCTGATTGCCGAGCCCTGGGACATCGGCGAGGGGGGCTACCAGGTCGGGAACTTCCCGCCGCTGTGGTCGGAATGGAACGGCAAGTACCGGGACACCGTCCGGGACTTCTGGCGCGGCACCGATCAGACGCTGGCCGAGTTCGCCTACCGGTTCACCGGCAGCTCGGATCTCTACCAGGGCACCGCCAGGCGGCCGCACGCCAGCGTCAACTTCATCACCGCCCACGACGGCTTCAGCCTGCGCGATCTCGTGTCCTACAACGAGAAGCACAATGACGCGAACGGGGAGGAGAACCGCGACGGAGAGAGCCACAACCGCTCGTGGAACCTCGGCGCCGAAGGACCGACCGACGATCCGAAGGTCCTGGCGCTGCGCGCCCGCCAGGCGCGCAACTTCCTGACGACGCTGTTTCTGTCGCAGGGCGTGCCGATGCTGGTCGGCGGCGACGAGCTCGGGCGGACCCAGCAGGGCAACAACAATGCCTACTGCCAGGACAACGAGATCTCCTGGTACGACTGGGAGCATGCCGACCACGGGCTGATCGAGTTCACCCGCCGCCTGATCCGGCTTCGCCACAGCCATCCGGTGTTCTGCCGCCGGCGCTGGTTCCAGGGGCGGCCCATCCATGGCACGCAGGTCAGCGACATCGGCTGGTTCACCCCCGCCGGTCTGGAGATGTCGGACGAAGACTGGCAGGCCGGCTTCGCCAAGTCGCTGGGCGTCTTCCTCAATGGCCGCGGTATCCCGACGACGAACGAACGAGGCGAACCGGTTCGCGACGAGAGCTTCTACCTGATGTTCAACGCCCACCACGAGCCGCTGCCATTCAAGCTGCCGGAAGAGAAATGGGGACGGACCTGGGCGACGGTGCTCAATACGGCGGAACCGACCGATCACATGTCGGAGGAGACGCTCGGCGCGGAGCTGGCGGCGACCGCCGAACTGCAGGTCGAACCGTGGTCGCTCGTGCTGCTGAAGAGAATCGATCCGCAATGACCCGCAGCGCCTCGGGCATCGAGACCCACTACATCGACGCGCTCGGGCGGCGGCACGAGGCGACGCCGCGGGCGCTCCGAGCGATCCGGCGCGCGATGCACGGCGGGGTGGCCGCGCCGCCGGCGCGGCGGGGCCGGCGCCGGCCCGGAACGTTCGACGACGTCGTCGTCGTCACCGAGGGGGAGAGCGCGCTGTCGGCGGCCGGGGATCTGACGCTGGAGGACGGGACGACGCGCGCCATCGACGGCCGGCTTCCCGCCGATCTGCCGGCCGGGTACCACACCTTGACCGAACGCGACGGGCGGACCACTCGGGTCATCGTCGCGCCGGCGGCGTGCTATCTGCCCGAGTCCTTCCGGGTGTGGGGCTGGGCGATCCAGCTGTACGCGGCGCGGTCGCGGCGCAGCTGGGGGATGGGCGACCTCGCGGACCTCCGCCGGCTCGGCCGCTGGGCGGCGCGGAACGGCGCGGGGATTGCCCTCATCAACCCGCTGGCGGCGGCGACACCCCTGGTGCCGCAGCAGGCGAGCCCGTACTTTCCCTCGAGCCGCCGCTTTCGCAGCCCGCTGTACCTGCGCGTCGAGGAAGTCGACGGCGCCGGTACGCTCGCGGATCTGCCGGCGATCGCGGAACGGGCGCGGGCGCTGAACGCCGACCGGCGGATCGATCGCGACGAGGTGTTCCGCCTGAAGATCGGCGCCCTCGAGCGGATCTGGGACGTCGTGAGCCAGCGGGATCTTCCGGAGCTCGACGCGTTCGTGGCCGAGCAGGGGGACGGGCTGCGCCAGTTCGCGACGTTCTGCGCGTTCGCCGAACGCTTCCAGTCGGGGTGGCACAGGTGGCGCCAGGAGCTGCGGCACCCGGGGTCGCCGGCGGTGCGCGCCGAAGCCAGGAAACGTCCGGTCGCCGATCGGATCCGCTTCCACGCCTGGCTGCAGCTCCAGATCGACCGGCAGCTGGCGCGCGCCTCGCGGGTGATGCCGGTCATGCAGGATCTGCCGATCGGGTTCGACGCCGACGGCGCCGATGCCTGGGCCTTTCAGGACGTGCTCGCCGAGGGCATCAGCGTCGGCGCGCCGCCCGACGAGTTCAACACCAAGGGGCAGAACTGGGGACTGCCGCCGTTCGTGCCCGCGAAGCTGCGCGCCGCCGGGTATCAGCCGTTCATCGACACGATCCGCGGCTGCGTCCGGCATGCCGGCGGGCTGCGGATCGATCACGTAATGGGTCTGTTCCGGCTGTACTGGATCCCGAACGGCCTGGAAGCCAGAGACGGCGCCTACGTCCGCAGCAACGCCCGCGACCTGCTCGCCATTGCCGCGCTCGAGAGTCAGCGCGCCAGGGCGGTCATCGTCGGCGAGGACCTCGGCACGGTCGAGGAGGAGGCCCGGACCGCGTTGATGCGGGCCCACATCCTGTCGTACCGCCTGCTGTGGTTCGAGCGGAGCGCCCCGGCCGGCTATCCCGAGCAGGCGCTGGCGGCGGTCACGACTCATGACCTGCCGACGATTGCCGGCCTCTGGACCGGCTCGGACATGCGCGTCCAGAAAGCGCTCGGACTGGCGCCGAACGAACAGGGCACGCGCGACATCCTGAGGCGCGTCCGCCGCATGACGCGCGCGCCCGCCGCGACCCCGCTGCCGCGGGTCATCGCCCGCGTCCATGAGGCGCTCGCCGCGGCCCCGTCGAGGATCCTCACCGCGACCCTCGACGACGCGATGGCCGTCGAAGAGCGTCCGAATATGCCGGCGACGACCGATGAGTGGCCGAACTGGTCGATCGCGCTGCCGATGCCGATCGAAGACCTCGAAAAGAGCGCCCCCGTCGCCCGGCTGGCCCGCATCCTGTCCAGGGGACGCGCCTCCCGTCGGTCCGTCCGTCGCAGGTAGCGATCTCGCCGGCGGGACACTAGAATGCGGCTCATGATCCCGAAGCGGACGGCCGCGCCCGCTCCCCGGCGCCGGGTGTGGGCGGCGGCGGTCGTGGCCCTGCTCGCCGCGCTCCCCGCCACCGGCGCGAGCCCTGCCGGCGGCGCCGTGACGGTCTCGGCCGCCGTCAGTCTGACCGAATCGATGGAAGCGGTCGCCCGGGCCTACGAGCAGCAGGGCGGCGGCACCGTGCGGTTGAACTTCGCGGCGTCGAACGTGCTGGCGCGCCAGATTGTCAGCGGCGCCCCGGTCGACCTCTTCGTCAGCGCCGACGACTCGCAGATGGATGTGGCGGTGCGGGCCGGTGCGATCGACGCGCGGACGAGGGTCCGCCTGCTCGGGAACCGCCTGGCCATCCTGACGGGTCCCGGCGGCCCGCCGATCGCCGACGCCCGGGCGCTGCTCGGCCCCGGCATCAGGCGGATTGCGATTGGCGATCCGGCCGCCGTACCGGCCGGGGTCTACGCGCGCGATTATCTGCAGCGCATCGGCATCTGGGAGGCCCTGCAGCCGCGGCTGGTGCCGGTCTCGAGCGTCCGCGCCGCGCTCTCCGCCGTGGACAACGGCAGTGCCGATGCCGCCCTCACCTACGAGACCGACGCGTCCGCCGCCCGTTGGGCGCGGCCGGCGCTGGTCATTTCCGGGCCCGACGCGCCGCGGATTGTGTATCCCGCCGCGATCGTGACGGGCGCGGCCCATCGCGCCGGGGCCGAGCGGCTGCTGGCATATCTGCAAGGTGCCGAGGCCGCGGCGATCTTCGCGCGGCGCGGCTTCCAGCCCTTCTCCGGCTCGGGCGGCTGACGTGGACGCCTGGCGCATCACCTGG
This sequence comes from uncultured Acidobacteriota bacterium, assembly GCA_963750475.1. Lineage (GTDB taxonomy): Bacteria > Acidobacteriota > Vicinamibacteria > Vicinamibacterales > 2-12-FULL-66-21 > JALZOC01. The sequence continues at coordinate 320,732 of CAVVQQ010000002.1, read as the reverse complement.
TTCACGGTGGCGGCCGCGGCGCTGGCGACGCTCGTCATGCTGCCGCCCGGGCTCGCCCTCGCCTGGCTGCTGGCGCGCGGCCGCTTCCGCGGGCGCGTCCTGCTCGAGACCGTCGTCTCGCTCCCGCTCGTCATGCCTCCGGTCGCGACCGGGCTGATGCTGCTCGCGCTGTTCGCGCCGCGCGGCCCGCTCGGCCGGCTGCTCGGCGGCCTCGGCGTGGACGTGATCTTCACCTGGAAGGCGGTGGTGCTGGCCATGGCGGTGATGGGGCTGCCGCTGCTGGTCCGGACCGCCCGCGGCGGCATCGAGCAGGTCGATCAGCGCTTCGAGCATGCCGCCGCCACGCTCGGCGCCGGTCCGCTGCGCGTCTTTCTGACCATCACGCTGCCGCTGGCCCGGCCGGCCGTCGTCGGCGGCGCGGTGCTCGCCTTCGCCCGGGCGCTCGGCGAGTTCGGCGCCACCGTCATGGTGGCGGGGAGCATCCCGGGGGTGACGAGGACGCTGGCGGTCGGGATCTATTCGTTTGCCGAGACCGGCCGCGACGCGGACGCCATGGTGCTGGTGGCGATCTCGGCGGCGATTGCCTTCGTGGCGCTGCTCGCGTCGAACTGGTTGACCGGCCGCACGAGCGCGGCGCGGGCGTGATCGCCCTCGATCTCACACTGCGCCAGGGGGACTTCACGCTCGAGGTCCGTCTCCGTCTGGCGGCGCGCATCACGGCGCTGTTCGGTCCCTCCGGCGCCGGCAAGACGACCGTGCTCGACGCCGTCGCCGGGCTGCGCGTGCCGTCGTCCGGCAGCATCGCGGTCGGGTCGCGGCGGCTCTACGACAGCGGCGCCGGGATCAACCTGCCGCCGTGGCGGCGCCACGTCGGCTACGTCGCCCAGGAGCCGGCATTGTTTCCCCATATGAGCGTCCGCCGCAACGTGCTCTACGGGCGGCGGGAAGGGCAGCGCCCGTCGCTCGACGCGGTCGCACGGATGCTGGAGATTGTCCCGCTGCTCGATCGCCGCGTGCCGGACCTGTCGGGGGGCGAGCGCCAGCGGGTCGCGCTGGCGCGAGCGGTGATGTCGGCGCCGGAGCTGCTCCTGCTCGACGAGCCGCTCGCTGCGGTCGACGTCGAGCGCCGCCGCCGGATCCTGCCGTTCCTCGAGCGGATCCGGGACGAGTTGATCGTCCCGGTCATCTACGTCACCCACGATCCGGCGGAGGTGCGCCAGGTCGCCGAGCACGTCGTCCTGCTCGAAGCGGGCCGGGTCGTGCACGAAGGCGATCCCGCTTCGGCACTCGCGCGGCGCGGCCGCGAGCACCCGGCAGGGTGACCCGGACGGGTGGCGCCGGGACCCTCGTCCCGGGCCTCTGGAGGGGCCGGCCGCGAAAGATCGGACGCCCATAGAGGGAAAAGAGGGATCGATCCGGCGCGTTTCGTGGGATGCTACTGTCCCAAGACGACGCCTCGAGGCGTCTTTTGAAGGAGTGCAGATGGCCAAGACCGCCAAGAAGAAGACCGCCGCCCGCAAGACCGCCACGAAGAAGACCGCCACGAAGAAAACCGCCGCGCGCAAGAGCGCCCCGAAGAAGAAGACCGCCCGCAAGCCGAACGCGGCATTCATGCGCCCCGTCACGCCGAGCGCTGAACTCGCCGAGGTGATCGGCGCGAAGCCGGTGCCGCGCACGGAGGTGACGAAGAAGCTGTGGGCCTACATCAAGAAGAACGGGCTGCAGGACGCGAAGAACCGCCGGATGATCAAGGCGGACGCGGCCCTCAAGCCGGTCTTCGGCGGCAAGGCCACGGTCAACATGTTCGAAATGACCAAGCTGGTCGGCAAGCACCTGAAGTAGGCCGTCGACGCGTCCGAGTTTCGCCACCCTTCGGGCCGGTAACCCAGGCCGGCCCAAGAGTGGCACTCCCGGCGCGTCTCCGCTCAGGTCGTCAACACGACCTTGCCGATATTCTGCCGGGCCTGAATGAAGCGGTGGGCGTCGGCCGCGCGCTCCAGCGGAAAGGTCCGTGCGACCACCGGCGTCAGCCGGCCGGCGGCGAGCTCGTGCATCAGCATCGACATCAGCGGCGCGAGGGCGCGCCCCTCGTTCCACAGGTGTCCGAGGTGCAGCCCGAACACGCCGGGTTCCGGTTGATGAGCGACATCGGGTTGAATCGACGGCGTGCGTCGCCAGGCCTGGAACGCGCGCCACCGGCTGCGGCGCTCCCCGGCGGCGGCCGCCGACAGCCCGAACATGACCAGCCGCCCGAGCGGCGCGAGCAGCCGGTAGCTGTCGGTGAAGCTCGTCCGCCGATCGGATCGAGGATCACGTCCGCGCCCGCGCCCGCGCGGTAATCTTCCTGACTTCCGTCGCCGACGTCGGCGTGCCGGTAATCGATCGCGATGATCGACGCCGAGACGGCGCAGCGCATCGTGCTTGAAGGCGCTGACGCCGTGCCGATGACGGTCGCGCGGCGCAGCCGCGCCAGCTGGGTGGCGGCGATGCCGACGCCGCCGCCGGCATTGTGCACCAGCGACCGTCTCGCCGCACGACAGCGCGGCCATACGATAGAGCGCCAGCGCGGCGGTGAGGTAGTTGACCGGCACGGCCGCCGCCTCGGCGTCGCTCAGGCTGTCGGGGACGTGGAAGACCTGCGCCGCCGGCACCACCACGGTGTCGGCATAGCCGCCGAAGCGGGTCAGCGCCACCACCCGGTCCCCGTCGGCGAAACCGACCACCGATCGGCCGAGCGCATCGATCACGTCCGGCGACTTCATAGCCGACGACGATCGGCGGCGGCGGCGCATCGGGGTAGAGGCCGAGCCGCGCCAGCACGTCGGCGAAGTTGACCCCGGCGGCGCGGACCCGGATTCGGACTTCACCGTCGCCGGGCGCCGGATCCGGGCGGTCGCGCGGCTCGAAGACGTCGGGCGCGCCGAACCGTGGAATGACGATCTCGCGCATGGTCGTGGCCGGAGCGCGCAGCGTAGCACAGTCGCCGCGGCCAGCCGCGGCTAGCCGCGGGTGAGCAGGGTGAGGAGCGCCTTCTGGGCGTGCAGCCGGTTCTCGGCCTGGTCGAAGACGACCGACGCTGGATGAGTCGATCACCTCGGCGGTGACTTCCTCGCCGCGATGCGCCGGCAGGCAGTGCATGAACAGCGCGCCCGGGGCGGCCTGCGCCATCAGCGCGCCGTTGACCTGGTAAGGGCCGAAGACCGCGTCGCGATCCGCCGCTTCGGCTTCCTGGCCCATCGAGGTCCAGACGTCGGTGTAGACCGCGTCGGCGCCGCGGACGCCGGCGGCGGCATCGGTCGTGAGCTCGAGCGATCGCGCCGAGGCGCGGCCCGTGCGACATGCCGCTCGCGCAGCGCCGCGGGCAGCTCGAAGCCCGGCGGCGACGCGATCCGGACGTGTGCGCCGAGCATGCACGGCGGCCTGCGCCAGCGACGTCGCGACGTTGTTGCCGTCGCCGACGAAGGCGATGGTGCGGCCGCGCAGGGTCGCCCCAGCGCTCGAGCAGGGTCAGGCAGTCGGCCAGCGCCTGGCAGGGATGTTCCTCGTCGGTCAGCGCGTTGACGACGCGAGCCGCGGCGCGGCGTCGGCGAACTCCTCGAGCCGCGCCTGCGCGAAGGTGCGGACGACCGCCGCCGTCACCCAGCGCTCGAGATTGCGCGCCACGTCGGCGATGGTTTCGCGGCCGCCGAGCGCGACGTCCTGCGGCGGCTCGATCACGTCGCCGCCAAGCTCGCGGACGGCGATCTCGAAGGTCGAGCGGGTGCGCAGCGACGGCTTCTCGAACAGCAGCGCGACGTGCCGGCCGTCGAGCGGACGCTGCGTGAGGCGCGCCGCGGCCGCGCCGCGCTCGCCTTGCAGGCGGCCGGCCAGCTCCAGGCAGGCGATCGAGCGTCGCGCCTGGTCGAGAGTCGAGTGATCGAGAGGAAGTCGTGACGGGACGGATGGCGAAGCACGGCTCGATGCTAGGTCCGGTATTCCGCGTTGATCCGCACGTACTCGGCGCTCAGGTCGCAGGTCCACATCGTCGACCGGCCCGGTCCGCCGGTGCCGAGATCGACGTCGACGTCGATGTCGCGTCCTTTCAGGTACTCGGCGGCCTCGGCGCGCACGCTCGTCGTGCGGGCCGCCGTCGCTGAACAGCTCGACCGGCCCGATGCGAACGGCGGCGCGGCCGAGCAGCGAACGCGACCCCGGAGCGCCCCGCCACCGCGACCAGCCGGCCCCAGTTGGGGTCGCCGCCGTGGATCGCGGTCTTGACGAGCAGCGAATTGGCGATCGCCCGCGCCGCCTGGCGCGCGTCGCGATCCGAGGTCGCGCCCGGCGACCGTCACGGTGATCAGCTTGGTCGCCCCCTCGCCGCCGCGGACGATCCCGATCGCCAGCGGCTCGGCAGACCGCGACCAGCGCGTCGACGAGCAGCGCGGTAGTCCGCCTCGTCGAGCCGCACCCCGCTGGCGCCGTTGGCCAGCGCGAAGACGCAGTCGTTGGTCGAGCACTCGCCGTCGACGGTGATGGCGTTGAAGGTCTCGTCCACCGCTGCCTGCAGCGCCCGCTGCAGCAGCTCCGGCGCCACCGCCGCATCGGTCGTCAGGAACCCCAGCATCGTCGCCATCTATCGGCTCGATCATCCCGGAGCCCTTGGCGATGCCGCCGACCCGGAACGTGCCGACGGACGTGCCGAGCTCCGAACGCCGCTTCCTTCGGAAACGGATCGGTGGTCATGATCGCCGCGCGCCGCGTCGGCGCCGCCGGTCGGCGGCCAGCGCGGCGGCCGCGGCTGAGATGCCGCGCGCGACGGCTTGGTCATGTCGAGCTGCACGCCGATGACGCCGGTCGAGGCGACGAGCACGCCGGCCGGATCGAGGCCGAGCGCGGCGGCGGTCAGCCGGGCCATCTGCACCGCGTCCGCGATCCCGTCGCTCGCCGGTGCAGGCGTTGGCGCAGCCGCTGTTGACGACGATCGCCGCGAGCGCGGCCGCCGGCCTCGGTCGAGCTGCTCGCCGCGAGACGAGGACCGGCGCGGCGCCTGCGCGAGGTTGGTGGTGAAGACGCGCCGCCGCCGCGGCCGGCACTGGCCGAGGCGACGATCGCGAGATCGAGACCGCCCTTCGCCTTGATGCCGCAGGCGACGCCGGCCGCCCGGAAGCCGTGCGGCGCGGTGATGCCGCCGCTCGATGCGTCCGGGCGCGGCTCACGCGTGCACCGCGTGCGTGTCCTCCTCCAGTGGCGCGAGCGCGCCCGAGGGTGGCAGCTGCAGCCGCTCGACGTTCGGGCGCCGCGCCGCGACTGCTCCGGCCGCCGTGGATGAGCGCCGCCGGCTGCTCGGGCCGGACGTGACGCCGGCGCGGAGCGGCAGCGTCACGGCGTACTGGCCGCACTGCCGGAACAGCGGGCAGACGGTGCAGTCGCGGGCGATCTTCTCCGGCACCCAGATGTGCGGCACGATCGTGAACCCGAGCTGGACGAAGTGCGACGGTTCGTGGGTGAAGGCACAGAGCGTGGCAGAAGCCCCGCGCCGCGCCGGCGGCGGCCAGCTCGTCACCAGCCGCGGGCCGATGTGCTGCCCGCGGACGCGCTCGTCGACGACGAGCGAGCGGACTTCGGCGACGTTGCCGCTGAGCGGCGCCAGCTCGGCGCAGCCGACGACCGCGCCGTCGTGCTCGGCGACGATGAAGCGCGGCGCGTGCTCGACGATCTCCTCGAGGTGCGCGGCAGCAGGTGGCCCGCCGCGAGGTTGTCGGCGATCAGCTGGTGGACGGCCGGCGACGTCCGCGATCGCCGCGGTGCCGGAAGGTGACCGTCTTGCTCATGTCCATGATCGCCCGACTGCCGCGACAGCGCGATGCTGATCCAGCAGATCCGAGCGCCTCGTCGATCTCCGCCGCCGTGATCACGTAGGGCGGCAGCAGCCGGACGACCGTCTCCGCGGTGCGGTTGACGAGCAGCCCGCGCTGCGAGGGCGGCGTCGACGACCGGCGCGGCCGGCCGATCGAGCTCGAGGCCCCACATCAGGCCGGCGCCGCGGACCTCGCGGATGCAGGCATGACGCGCCGCCAGCGCGCGGAGCCGCGGCGTCGAGCGTGCGCGCCGACCGTGGCGACGTGCGCCATCAGGCCGCGTCGATCAGCTCCTCGAGAAACACCAGCGCCGCGCGGCAGGCGAGCAGGTTGCCGCCGTAGGTGCTGCCGTGATCGCCGAACGACGCGGCGGCGGCGACGCGGTCGCTGAACAGCGCCGCGCCAATCGGCACGCCGGCGCCGAGCGCCTTGCCGAGCGCCATCAGGTCCGGCTGACAGGCCGAGCGCCGTCGACTAGAACGGCGCGCCGGTGCGGCCGAGCCCGCACTGCACTTCGTCGGCGATGAGGAGCGCGCCGGTGCGCGCGCAGGCCTCGGCGATCGGCGGCCGCCATCGCCGGCGGTCAGCGGCCGCACGCCCCCCTCGCCCTGGATCGGCTCGACGATGACCGCCGCGGTCTGGTCGGTCGACGGCGGCGCGGAGCGCCGCCGGATCGTCTGCCGGGACGAAGGTGACGCCGGGGACCAGCGGCGCGAACGGCGCGCGGTAGTGATCGTCCCAGGTCACCGACAGCGACCCCATCGTCCGGCCGTGGAACGAGTGCTCGAGCGCGACGAACCCGGTGCCGGGGCGACCCCTGCGCGTGCCAGTAGCGGCGCGCGAACTTCAGGCACGCCTCGACCGCCTCGGTGCCGCTGTTGCAGAAGAACGCGCGCGGCAGCCCCGAGAGGCGCCGCCAGCCGCGCCGCCAGCTCACCCTGCAGCGGGTGGAAGAAGAGGTTCGACGTGTGCAGCAGCTCCTGCGCCTGCTCGGCGATCGCCGCGGCCAGCCGCGGGTGGGCGTGGCCGAGCGACGCCACGCCGACGCCCGAGATCAGGTCGAGGTAGCTGCGGCCGTCGGCGTCGAACAGCCGGCAGCCGCTGGCCGCGCTCGAACACCACCTGCCCGCGGCGGTAGACCTGCAGCAGGTGGTCCTGCTCGACGGCCATCACGTCGGTCGTAGTCGTCATCTCTGCTCCATCCCTGTGCGCCTCATCGAATTGCCCGGGATCCGCCCGGGACCGTGCCGGCTCGATGCGGGTGCCCGGCGCCGAGCCGAAGTCGTCGGCGTCCCGCCCCGCGACAATCGCCACCTGCCGACGCCGGCGGCGAGCGCGCGGCGGCAGGCGGCCAGCTTGGCGACCATCCCCGAGTGGGCGGCGCCCGAGGCGATCATCGCGCTCGATCCGCTCCGGCGACAGCGCCGGTCGATGCACCGGCCCTGTCGTCGAGCACCCCGGCGGTCGCGCCGGCGATGATCAGCCGGTCCGCCCCGAGTGCCGCGGCCAGATGCCCGGCCAGCGTGTCGGCGTTGACGTTCAGCAGCCCGCCCTCGGCATCGACGCCGATGCTGGCCACGACCGGCACGTAGCCGAGCGCGAGCAGATCGTGCAGCAGCGTGACGTCCCCGTCCGCCGGCTGTCCGACCAGACCGAGGTCGACCTGGTCGCCGCTGACGGCCGTGAAAGCGCCGGCCCGGACGGCGCGGCCGATGCCGGCCGTCAGCGCCGGTCAGCCCGACCGCGCGCGCCGCCGGCCGCGCCGAGAGCGGCGACCAGCGCCGTGTTGGTGCGGCCCGCCAGCACCGAGACGACGGCATCGAGCGCCGCGGCGTCGGTGATGCGCAGGCCGTCGACAAAGCGCGGTTCCCGGCCGCGCGCCCGCAACTCGGCGTCAATCGCGCGCCCGCCGCCGTGGACGACGACCAGCGGCCCGGCGGCGGCCAGCGTCGCGATCGCGGCGGCCGCGGCGCGCGTCGCGGCGGCGTCCTCGAGCAGCTCGCCGCCGAGTTTGAGCACCGTGATCACGTCAGGAGAGCCCCGTCGTTTCGTCGAAGCCGAACATCACGTTGAAGTTCTGGATCGCCTGGCCGGCGGCGCCCTTGACCAGGTTGTCGATGCACGACGACCATGACCAGCTGGCCGCCCGCGGCATCGACCCGCCAGCCGATGTCGCAGAAATTCGTGTGCGCGACGTGCTTGATCTCCGGCAGGTCCGCCCCGGTGAGCCGCACGAACGGCGCGTCGGCGTAGGCCTGCGCGAACGCCGCCGCGACCGCCGGCCTCGTCGACGCCGGGGCGCAGCCGCGCGTAGATGGTCTCGAGGATGCCGCGGTCGAGCGGCACGAGATGCGGCACGAAGGTGACCGGCACGCCGAGCTCCTGCTCGATCTCGGCGCCGTGGCGGTGGCCGAACACGCCGTAGGCGGAGATGCTGCCGTGGCACTCCGAGAAGTGCGTCCGCTCGGTCGGCGTCTTGCCGGCGCCGGAGATGCCCGACTTGGCGTCGATGATGATGCCCGGCTCGAGCAGCCCGGCCGCGACGAGCGGCTGCAGCGCCAGCACCGCGGCGGTCGGATAGCAGCCCGGCGCAGGCGACCAGCCGGGCGTCGGCGAGCTCGCCGCGGTGGCGCTCGGTCAGGCCGTAGGCGAGCCGGCGGTCGTCGCCGGGCGAGTGCGGATACCACCGCTTGCGGACTCGGCGATGTCGCGAAGCCGGAACGCGCCCGAGAGATCGAACACGCGCACGCCGCGCTCGGCCAGCGCCGGCGCGACCTCGGCCGCCAGCGTGTCGGGCACGGCCAGGAAGACCGCGTCGGTCCCCGTCGCCAGCTTCTCGAGGTCGAACGGCTCGACCGGCGCATCCCAGATCTTGGCCAGCGCCGGCAGGCGCCGCGCTTCAGAGCCGCTCGGAGCCCATCGCGACGGCGGACATCCGACCCCGGGTGGCCGGCCAGGCGGCGGAGCAGCTCGACGCCGGCATACCCGGTGGCGCCCGCGACGCCGACCCGAACGCGAGAATATTCATTCATCGGAACGAATAGTTATACAGGACCTGTCGGCCTGTTTCAAGAATAATACCGCGACCCCTCGTGCATATATGTTGTGTATACGCTGTATAATCATTCGGACAGCCAGTCACCATGAAGGCACAGCCGGCAGGCGGTGATTCTGGAACTCGTTGCGAACGCGACGCCATCACCAGCCAGGAGCAGCTGCGGGAGCGGCTGCGGGCGCGGGGCATCGAGGCGACCCAGGCGACGCTGTCGCGCGACATGCGCGACCTCGGGCTGGTCAAGGCGGCCGTCTGACGGCGCCTACCGGCGCGGTCTGCCGGATCCCAATCCCGCGGAGGCCGACCCCGGACAGCCGGCTCCGCGCTGCCGTCGACGACTACCTGAGCGGCACGAACTGGTCGAGCAGCTGATGGTGCTGCAGACCGACACCGGCCAGGCGCAGCCGCTGGCGGTCGCGATCGATCGGGCGGGGCTGGCGGAGATCGTCGGAACGATTGCCGGCGACGACACGATTCTGGTCATCTGCCGCAGCGCCGCCGATGCGGCGGCGCTGTCGGGGCGCATTACCGGGTGGCTGGTTCGCTCCGCGTGAGCCGATCCAGCCGATGAGGACACGATGCGACGCATAGTCCTGGCGTATTCGGGCGGGCTCGACACCTCGGTCGCGATCCGCTGGCTGGCGGAGCAGTACGGCGCCGAGATCGTCGCCGTCACGCTCGATCTCGGGCAGGGGCGCGAGCTGCCGACGTCCGCGAGCGGGCGCTGGCGCTTGGCGCGGTCCGCGCCCACGTCGATCGACGCGCGCGAGGAGTTCGCGCGCGAGTACATCCTGCCGGCGCTGCAGGCCGGGCGCGGTCTACGAAGATCGCTACCCGCTGGCGACGGCGCTCGGCGCGGCCGCTCGTCGCCAAGCACCTCGTCGAGATCGCCCGCATGGAAGCGGGCGACGGCGATCGCCCATGGCTGCACGCGGCAAGGACAACGATCAGGTCGGGCTCGACGTCTCGGCCCGGGCGCTCGAGCCCGGCATCAAGGTGATCGCGCCGGCGCGAATGTGGGACATGTCGCCGCGCAGACGCATCGAATACGCGCGCGCGCGCAGCATCCGGTGTCCCGGCGACGCTGGCCAGCCCCTACAGCACCGACGCCAACCTGTGGGGGCGGTCGATCGAGTGCGGCGTGCTCGAGGACCCGTGGGCTCGAGCCGCCGGACGACATCTACACGCTGACCCGCGCGCCGCAGCGACTGCCCGGACGAGCCGGCGTACTCGATATCGAGTTCGAGGCCGGCGTGCCGGTCCGCGCCAACGGCATCGAGATGCCGCTGCTCGAGCTGATCGAGAGCCTCGACACGATCGCCGGCTCGCACGGCGTCGGCCGGATCGACATGGTCGAGAACCGCCTGGTCGGGATCAAGTCGCGCGAGGTCTACGAGGCGCCCGCCGCCGTCGTGCTCCACGCCGCGCATCGCGAGCTCGAAAATCTGGTCATCGCGCGCGACCTGCGAGCGGATCAAGCACGAGCTCGGCCGGCATCTACGCCGACGCTGGTCTACAACGGCCTGTGGTTCTCGCAGACGCGCGAGGCGATCGACGCCTTCGTCCGGACGATTCAGCCGCGCGTCACCGGCGCGGTGCGCCTCAAGCTGTTCAAGGGCGACTGCCGGGTCGTCGGCCGCAAGTCGCCGTTCGCGCTCTACGATCAGGCGCTGGCGACCTACGACGCCGGCGACGACGTTCGATCGCGGCGCGACCGAGGGCTTCATCAAGATCTGGGGCCTGCCGATCGAGACCGCGGCCCGCAAAGCGGCGGCGCGGCGCGCCGCGGTGGGGCGCTGACATGGCGCACCTCTGGTCCGGACGATTCGACGGCGATCCCGACGCCGCGCTGTTCGAGTTCGGCGCGTCGTTCCGGTTCGACCGGCGCCTGTTCGAAGACGACGTCACGCGGCAGCGTCGCGTGGGCCGAAGCGCTCGAGCGGGCCGGCGTGCTGTCGGCGGCCGACGGCGCCGCGATCCGCGGCCGCGCTCGACGAGATCCGCGCCGCCGCCGGCGGCGACGCGGCTTTCTTCACCGCCGCGGCGGCGGCGAGCGACGAGGACGTGCACGCCTTCGTCGAGCGCGAGCTGTCGCCGCGGGTCGGCGACGCCGGCCGGCGCCTGCACACCGGCCGGTCGCGCAACGAGCAGGTCTCGCTCGATCTGCGGCTCTACCTGAAGCGCCGCATTCCGCAGCTGCAGCAGCGGGCTGCGCGCGCTCGTCGGCGTGCTTGCCGAACAGGCGCCGCGGCGCCGGCGACGCGCTGATGCCGTCCTACACGCACCTGCGCCGCGCGCAGCCGATCCTCGCGGCGCACTTCTTCCTCGCGCATGCGGCCGCGCTGCGGCGCGATCACGCCCGGCTTCGCCGCCGTGCTTCGACGAAGTCGACGAGCTGCCGCTCGGCTCGGGCGCGATTGCCGGCACCAGCTATCCGATCGACGTCCATGCCCTGGCCGCCACGCTCGGCTTCTCCCGCGTCGTCGCCAACAGCATCGACGCGACCGGCGATCGCGACTTCGTCTCGTCCTTCCTGCACGCGGCCGCGCTGACGATGGTGCACCTCAGCCGGCTCGCCGAGGATCTGCATTCTCTTCACGTCCGAGGAGTTCGGCTTCTTCGAGCTGGCTGATACGGCGGCAACCGGCAGCAGCCTGATGCCGCAGAAGAAGAACCCCGATCCGCTCGAGCTGGTGCGCGGCAAGGCCGGCCGCGTGCATCGGCCGGTCCGACCGGCTGGCTGGCGACCATGAAGGGCCTGCCGATCGGCTACAGCAAGGATCTGCAGGAAGACAAGGAGGCGCTGTTCGAGGCGGAAGATACGCTCGGCGCCTCGTCTCGATGCGACAGCGTCGGTGATTGGCGGGCTCACGCTCAATGCGCGACACGACCGAAGCCGCCGCGTCGGGTCTGCTGCTGGCGACCGACGTCGCCGACTACCTGGTCGCGCAAGGGCGTGCCGTTCCGCGATGCGCACGAGATCGTCGGCGCGCTGGTCCGCCATCTCCTCGCAGCAGCGCCGCTCGTTCGATGCGCTGACCCTCGACGAATGGCGCGCGCACTCGGCGCCTGTTCGACGCGGACGTCCGCCGGACTGCATCACCGCCGGCGGCGTCGGTCGCGCGCAAGCGCACCCCGCAGTCCACGCATCCGGATGCGGTGGCGGCGGCGCTCGATGAACTGGCCGGCTGGCTTTCGAGAGCAGGCTGACGCGGATCGCTCGGTACAAGACGACGGCGGAGCAGCGGGATCGCCCCGCGCTCCGCCGTCCGGCCTTCGATCGTGACCTAGAACTTGAACGTCACGCCCACCGTGCCGCGCCAGAACTTGAAGTTGCCCAGCGAGAAGTCGAGGCTGTTGTTGTCGTTGCTCTGCAGCGAACGGAAGTAGCGCAGGTCGCCGCGCAGACCGATGTTGCCGCCGAGCACCATTACACCCGCCCCGGCGTCATAGCCCAGATCGTTCCGGCTCGCATTGAGGAACTGGGATGCGTTGTCGACCTTCGACTTGAGCAGCCCCACCCCGCCCGAGGCGTAGGGACGGACCGGTCCGAGCGGCGCCCCGACGACAAGATTTCCCATGAGCGTGGTGACGTTGCCGTCGCCGACCAGGTTGAACTTGTCGCTGCTGGCGTCGCTGAAGAAATTCGGTGAATAGCCGAAATCGGCTTCGAACCCGATGATGCCGCCGCCCATCCAGCCGAGCGTTGCGCCGTAGTTGAGCCTGCGCTCGAACTCATTCTTGTAACTGTCACCGGTGCCCCCGACCTCGGCATTTCCGCCGAACGTCGAGCCGATGAAGGGAGTGAAAAGCCAGTCAGCGGCCGCCCGGGAGGGCGCCGCGACGGCGACCAGTGCGACCAGCGACGCCGAAAGAAGCGACTTACGCAGTGACATGTGCATCCTCGTCTATAACCGCGGGGGATTCCCCGCGCTGGCGGCTCGTCCGTGACGGACGCCTCGCCGGGACGTGGCTGCAAGCAGAGTGCCGAAGACAAGGAGCGCTGCCGGGCTGGCCCGGTCCATGCGGTCGCCTCTACTGTTGCGGACGTTCGACTTCGATCGAGGCGGGAGACGACAGCCGGACGCTGACGACGGTGCCGGCAGGAAGCGTCGCCGCGTTGCGATTGCCGGTCATCACCGCGGCCGAGCCTCCGGCCGCACCGGTGGCGCCGCCGAGGACGGCCCCCTTGCCGCCGCCGATGATGGCGCCAAGGATGGCGCCGCCGATTGCCGCGCCGCCGATCTTGCGCGCGCTCTCGGAGGCCGGGGAATCGCCGTCCCGCATGATTGTCTCGGTCCTGAGCGGCATCTCCCGGCCGTCGGCGAGCACCAGCGTGTGAAACCGCACGCCGAGACGGGCGCGTTCTTTCATCTTGCCGCCGCGCTCGACGAGTGTCACCGACCCGATGACCCGCGAGCCGGACGGAATCGCGACGCGTCCATCGACCGTCACGTCGCGGCTGACGCGCGCATCGACCCGATCCTCGAGGCGGGAACGCTCCGACGACAGCGGCGTGTCGACGCGCAGACCAAGAATGGATGAAGCCGGGAGCACGATCTCTTGGTACTGATGGACCGGTTGACGCGGCTCGGGTGCCCGCACCGGCTCCGGCTCGCGCGCCGGCGCGGCGGCGGCCTCCGTCGGGACAGTCCTTTCAGCCGTCTGTACGACCGCGGGGCGCTGCGGCTGCCTGACGGCATCGGTATCGCGCTCCGGGCGCGGCCCTGGCGCCGGCGCAGGCTGCCGCGACGCCGCAACGGTGGGCGCCGGCCCCGGCGGGGTCGGGCGCGCCCGGCGGCTGTCCGGCGCCTTGCGATGAACGGGCGGTTCGGCGGCCGGCGGTTGCGCGGCAGCCGGAGGGGGCGCAGGAGCGGGCGCCTCGACAACGGCCTCAGTCTCCGAGACGGGCTGGGGAGCAGGGGTCGCGGCCGGGGCCGCCACTCCGCCGCCGGCCAACCCCGGTGCAGGTCCGGGGGCGCCGGTCGCCGCCGCCGGGGCTGTCCCGTTGTGCCGAACCGCCACGTAGGCACCGCCCGCAGCCGCCGTCAGGCAACCAGCCGCGAGCGCCGCCGCAAGAATTCTGGAAGGCATTTACGTACTCCTGAAGCTCGATGAGTCAGCAAGGGCTGTACCTCAGGTATCGGCTCCAAATCCTCCAGGAATACTGAGAAAATGTCCTGTGGGCGCGCCCTGAGGCCGCGGGCGTCACCCCGGGGGACCACGGCTGTCCTCCTATAAGGACCAGCTGCCCATCGTTCCCGGGAGTTTTGACCGGAATTTCCGGCGCGCGCCGGGGGCACCACCGTTGCACCCGACGCGGCAAGTCAGGTCCTTCAGGAATGAGGGACCAGGAGAGGCGGAGGACATGCGTCTACTGGTAGTTGCTCTGGCGTTCGCCGCGGTCGGCTGGTCCGCACCGGCCGATGCGCTCACCGTGCGGGACGTGATCGAACTGACCCGGGCCGGGCTCGGGGAAGAGACCCTCCTCGCCCTCATCGACGTCGACGCCTCGGTCTTCCCCATCGATGCCGCGACGCTGACGTCGCTCAAGAGGGCGGGCGTCACCGAGCGCGTCCTCACCGCGATGATCCGCAGCGGCCGCACCTCGACGCCGGCGCTCGCCGCCGATCCGGTTCCTGCCGCCGCCGCGCCGGCCGCCGCTCCGGAGCCGACCGTGATCGTCGTCGACCACCACGATCAGATGCCGCAGGTCCGTGAAGTTCCGGTGGCTGTCCCGATTTTCATCCCCGTCGAACGTGATCGCGGCCGGGAGGCGGGAGATCGTGCCGATCAGCACCGCCCGCGCGAGAAGAAAGCCGAACCGGTGTACTGGGGCTTCGGCGGAAAGCTCAGACCCGACGCCTGGCAGCCCCAGTGACCGCGCGCTCATGACTGGCCGCGGCCCGGCTGCTCCGCCCGGTCGGCGGCCTTCCGGCCGGTGGTGAGCGCCGTCGCCAGTAACGCGGCCGCGCCCAGGAGCAGTTCGCTCGGCCGCACGCGCGGCGCGTTCTCTGCCGGCCCGTCGTCAAGATCGCAGTTCACGCCCTCCGGAAGCGGCGGCACGTCGAGCCCGCACCTGGCTTGGCGCTCCTCGTAGGCGCGCTGTGCGGCCCTGCCGATCTTCTTCTTCTCGCCCGGCACCTTCTCTCCGGGATTCTTGCCGTGCGGTGATGCGTGCTCGATCTCCGCGTTCATCTCGGCGCCGATCAGTATCGACAGGCCCGAGAGGTAGAACCAGGTCAGGAGCACGACGAAGGCGCCAAGCGTTCCGTAGGTCTCGTTGTAGCTGCCGAAGTACGTGATGTAGAGCTTGAACGCCAGCGACACCACCACCCACAGCAGCGTGGCGAAGATCGAACCTGGGGTGATCCACGCCCAGTCCTGCTCGGCATCGGGGGCGAAATAATAGACCACTCCGATGCCGGTCGCGACCAGCGCGAACACCACCGGCCACTGCAGGATCCACCACGTCCATTTGAACGCGCCACCCAGGTGCAGGCTGCCCGCCAGGTGCTCTCCGACCGCAGGGCCGGCCAGCACCAGCGCCATCGACAGGACGATGAACACCGACATCCCCATGGTCAGCGCCAGTGCGGTCAGCCGGACCTTCCAGAGCGGCCGTCCTTCCGTGATGCCATAGGCGGCGTTCAATGTCGTGATGATCGAGACCATCGCCCCCGACGTGCTCCACAGCGTCAGCACGAAGGCGAACGTCAACACCCCGCCATGGTTGGAGCTCGAGATCTTCTCCATCTGGTCGGTGATGATGCGCAGGACGTCGCCGGGGGCGAAACGGCCGAGCAGGGTGATGCTCTCCCCGACCAGATTGGCGATGGGAAAGAAGCTGGCGATTGAAATGATCGTCAGGATCGCGGGAAACAGGGCGAAGAAAAAGTAGTAGGCCTGCTGCGCGGCGAGGTCGAGCAGGTTGTCGCTCAGGATGCTCTTGAAGGTGCGTCTTCCGAGCTCTTTCCAGCTGAGCGGCAGGTTATGAATGGCGCCGATCCCGGACCGGAACGCCAGCCAGCTGCCACGCGGGGCATCAGCCGGGTTTTCAGGGACAGCAGTGGCGGCGGGCGGATTGGCAGTCACGCATCAGCGTATGCAAACGGCTCGCTCAGCGGCCGGTCCCGTCGCGACCCGTTATGATGCGTCCATGAGGCATCAGTGGGATGCGATTGTCGTCGGCGCCGGCATCATCGGGCTGGCGGTGGGCAGGGAGCTGGCCCGCCGCGGCGCCCGCATCGCCATCGTCGACGCGCACGCCGCCACGTCAGGCGCCACGCAGGCATCGGCGGGAATCCTGGCGCCGCACATCGAGGCCTCGGGAGACGATGCGCTGCATCGGCTGACGACGCGGAGCCTCGGGTTGTATGACGGCTTTGTCGCCGGCGTCGAGCGGGACGCGGGGGCGACGGTCGAATACGCCCGCCGCGGCACGCTCGAGCTGGCGGCGACGCCGGCTGAAGCGGAGCGGCTGGTGGCGCTCGGCGCGACGCTCGAGCGGGCTGGCATCCCGGCTCAGTGGCTGGAGGGCGCGGATGCCGTCGCGCTGGAGCCGGCGATGGCGATGCCGATTGGCGGACTCTTCATCGCCGCGCACGGCTACGTCAGGGTTGCGCAGCTGACGGCGGGGCTCGCCGCGGCGGCACGGGAGCGCGGCGCGACGCTGCTCGAGCATCGCAAGGTTGAACGGGTTGAGCCGCAGGCCGGCGGCGTCGCGGTGACGATCGGCGGGGAGGTCCACGACACGGCCGTCGCGGTGATTGCGGCCGGGAGCTGGTCGGGCGGCATTGTTCCCGGGGGGCCCGCGGTGGCACCGGTACGCGGCCAGCTGATCGAGCTGCGGTGGCACGGCCCGGCGATCAGCCGCGTGCTCTGGAGCGAGCGCTGTTACATCGTGCCGTGGGCGGACGGCGGGCTGCTCGTCGGCGCGACGGTGGAGGACGCCGGCTTCGATCAGCGCACCACGGTCGACGGCCTGCGCGGTCTGATGGCGGCGGCGTGCGAGTTGCTGCCCTCGGCCGGCCAGGCGACCTTCGTGGCCGCGCGCGCCGGCCTGCGTCCGAAAAGCCCGGACGGCGTGCCGTTCATTGGCCGGGATCCCCGCCACGGCGGAGTCGTCTACGCCACCGCGCACTACCGCAACGGCGTCCTGCTGGCGCCGTTGACCGCCAGCATCGTCGCCGATCTGGTGATCGACGACCGCGCCGACGCCGCCCTGGCGTTGACCGCCCTCGAGCGCTGAGCCGGAACGCCGCTCAGCGCGCCGGCGCGACCTGCGCCGCCTGGAATGCGACGAGCGCCAGTTGAGAGGCGAGGCTCGCCTGCAGTTCGTTGTTGCGCGCCACGGCGAGGTCGCGCTGCGCCTGGATGACGAGGAAGCTCGTCGACATCCCGACCTCGAACCGCTTCTGTTCGGCATCCAGCCGCTGCTCGGCGAGCTCCCGGCCGAGCTGCGCGGTCTCGATGCGCTGGCGGTTCTGTTCGAGCCGCAGCGCCGCATCGCGGACCTCGCGCACCGCGATCAGCTCGACGTCGCGCAGCCGGGCCTCCGCCTGGTCGCGTTCGATCCGGGCCCGCGCCAGGTTGGCTTCTTCGGCGCTCTTGCCGAGTGGATAATTGAGCGCCAGGCCGACCGTCCAGGTCGGGAAATCGGATCGGAAGACCTGCCCAAGGACGGTCCCGAACGACGTCGCCTCGGTACCGACGATCGTGCCTGGAAACCCGCCGGTGCGAATCAGCCGGGAGCCGCCGAGACCGTTGGTCAGGTAGGTTGCCTGCAGCCGCACGTCCGGCAGCGTCGCGTTGTGCGACAGCCGGATGTTGGTATCGCTGATGGCAATCTGCGTCCGGGCCTGGGCGATGTCCGGCCGCTCGGTCAGCGCGCGGCGTGACGGCGGCGTCGACGTCGGGGGCGTCTCCCGGAGGCGGAACCGAGTCGGCCGGTTCGAGGTGGGCCGTCCAGAAGTCAGTCCGGCGCGGATTGAACACCGTCGTCCGCAGGAGATCCTCGGCCTGGAGCGCGGCCGTCCTGGCGACAATCAGGTTCTCGCGCCGCTGCGCCACTTCGGCGCGGGCGGTGACGAGGTCGAGAGGCGGCGACTGGCCGACGTCCACCCGTGCCCGGTTGGTGCGTTCGAGCTCCAGCGCCAGGTCGAGCGAGCGCTGCTGGACGCCAACCGCGGCGCGTGCGGAGACGAGATTCCAGTAGGCGCTCTCGGCATCCGCCGACGTGCGCGCGATCTGCTCCTGCAGCTTGAGGTCGGCCACGGTGCGATTCTGGCGGGCGATCTCGACCTGCCCGCGGACCGCATCGGTCTTGAAGTTCCGCAGCAGCGGCTGCGAGAACACGGCCTCGACCGAGGAGGTCAGCGACGGCGCGAACGTGGTCAGCGGGTTGTTGGTGCTGGTCCGGGCCGAGTTGAAGGAGACGTCGTAGGTGCCGCCGCCCCAGGGCAGCAGCTGCCCGATGCCGGCCGAACCCGACCAGAACTGGGAGGTGCACCGCTGAGTCGCCGGAGAACAGGTTCGACGACGGCGTCTTCTGGCTGTTGCGCTGCAACGCGCTCGACAGCGTCGGCACGAACGCGCTCTGGGCCGCGGCCAGCCGCTCGGCGCTGATCGCCGGATCGAGGCGGCTGGCGGCGAGCGCGGAATCGTTCTCGAGTGCGAACCGCACCACCTCGTCGCGGGTCAGGCGAACGACCTCGCCGGGCAGCGGCGCCGGCGCCCCGGCCGGCGCCTGGCCTGCGGCCGGTGTTGCCACCGCCGCCGGAGTCTGCGCCGCCGCGCCGCCCGGCGCCAGCACCACGGCCGCGAGCGCCAGCGACGCGGTGACGGCCGCGGTGCGCGCGCCGCGCTTCCAGCGCCACAGCCTGATCTTCGCCAGGTCGTCGAACAGCGAGTAGGCGACCGGCGTCGCGAGCAGCGTCAGCATCAGGACCATCGACTGGCCGCCGATGATGACGAACCCAATCGCCCGGTTGGTGCCGGCGCCGACGCCGCTCGACAGCACCAGCGGAATCATCCCGGCGACGAAGGCGAAGGTGGTCATCAGAATCGGCCGCAGCCGGTCGCGGCTCGCCTGCAGGATGGCGGCGTCCCGCTCCATGCCGCGCTCGCGCAGCTGGTTGGCATGGTCGATCTGCAGGATCGAGTTCTTCTTGACGACGCCGAACAGCACCAGCAGGCCGAGCGCCGAGAAGATGTTCAGCGACTGCCGGGTGATGATGATCGAGAGCAGCGCGAACGGCAGCGTCAGCGGCAGCGACAGCAGGATGGTCACCGGGTGCAGCCACGACTCGAACTGCGCCGCCAGGATCAGATACATGAACACCAGCGACAGCCCGAAGGCGAGCAGGAAGTTCTGCGCCGCGCGGCCGAGCTCGCGCGAGCGGCCGGCGAACCGGGTGCTGTAGCCCGGGCCCATGCTCGAGCCCCTCGGCGGCGCGCGTCATCGCCGTCCATCGCCGGAGTCTGCGAGACGCCCGCCTGCAGGCCGGCGAACACCGTCACCTGGCGCTGGCGGTTCAGCCGGTTGATCTCGCGACGGCGCGGTGCCGGGCGTGAACGCCGCGATGTTGTTCAGCGGGACGCTGCCGACGCGGGCCGACGGCACCGTCATCTGGCCGATGGCCTCGGCCGAGCGCCGGTCGCCGAGCGCGGCGCGGACGTGCACCTCGTACTGCTCGCCCGCCCTCGTTGTAGGTCGTCACCTGATCGCCGCCGACGAGCAGCCGCAGCGCGTCGGCGGCGTCCGTGACCTGGACGCCGAGGTCGGCTGCCTTCAGCCGGTCGAGGTTCACCGACAGCTCCGGCTTGCCGACGTTGAGCGACGTATCGACGTCGACGACCCCCGGTTCCTTGCGGACCGTGTCGGCGATCGCCGCCGGCGTAGCGTCTCGAGCGCCTTCAGATCCGGGCCGTTGATCGTGAACTGGATGTCGGCGTTCTGATTGCCGCCGCCGCCGATGGTCGCGACCGGACGCACGCCGGTGCGCAGGTTCGCGGTCGCCGATCGTCGGCAGGACATTCTCCCGCACCTCGCTCATCACCGCGAACTGATCGTGTCGCCGCTGGTTCACCGGCTTCAGCCGCACGTAGACGGTCGCGAGGTTCTGCGTCCGCGCCGGGTCGTCGGCCGACCGAGACGAGCGTGTATTCGACCTCGGGCAGCTGCCGGATCTTCGTCGCGAGCCGGTTGGCGATGATCTCGGTGGCTTCGAGGCTGGTCCCCTCGGGCGCCCGCAGGCCGACCTCGAACTCGGACTGGTCGTCGTTGGGCAGGAAATTCTTGTTGGCGAGCATGAACAGCGGCACGCTGCTCAGCAGGACCAGCACCGCGACGGCGGCAACCGCCAGCCGGTGACCGAGCGACCAGCGCAGGATGGCCGTGTAGCCGGCGTCGAGCGGCCGGAAGAAGCGCGACTCCTTCGAGCCATGCTCGGCGATCTCGTGCCCGGCGGCATCCTCGCGCCGCGGCCGCATCTTGATCCAGCGCGCCGCCAGCATCGGCGTCAGCGTGAAGCTGACGAGCAGCGACACCAGGATCGCGAACGACATCGTGAAGCCGAAGCTGGTCATGAAGCGCCCGACGATGCCGCCCATGAACCCGACCGGGACGAAGATCGCGATCAGCGACAGCGTCGTCGCCAGCACCGCCAGGCCGATCTCGCGGGTCGCCTCGACGGCCGCCTGCGTCGGCGGCCGGCCCTTTTCCTCGACGAACCGGTAGATGTTCTCCAGCACGACAATCGCATCGTCGATGACGATGCCGACCGCCAGCGTCAGCGCCAGCATCGTCATCGAGTTGAGCGTGAAGCCCTGGTACCAGATCAGGCCGAAGGTGGCGATGATCGAGGTCGGGATGGCGATCGCGGCGATGATCGTCGAGCGCCAGTTCCACAGGAACACGAGCACGACCAGCGCGGCCAGAATCGAGCCGACGATGAGGTGCTCCTCGACGCTGTGCGATCGAGGCGCTTGATGAACTCGGACTTGTCGCGGACGACGCGAATGCTCGTAGCCGGCCGGGACCAGCGGGGCGAGGTCGGCGAGCCGTTCGTTGACCGCGTCGACGACCTGGACGGTGTTGGTGCCGGACTGGCGGCGGACGGTCAGCAGCACCGTCGGCTCGCCGTTGAGGTTGGCCTTGGTCTCGGCGTCGGCCATCGCCGTCCTCGACCGTGGCGACGTCGCGCAGGAGAATCGGCGTGGCCGTCCTGCTGCCGGACGACGATGTCGCCGAAGCCGGCGACCGACTGGACGCGGCCGCGCGTCCGCAGCGTGATCGCCGTTGCCCCCTGCTCGACGCGGCCGCCCGGCATCTCGGCGTTCTGCGTCTGCAGCGCGCGGGAGACGTCGGTGACGGTCAGGTTGTAGGCGCGCAGCCGCGCCGGCGTCGAGCAGGATGTTGATCTGCCGCGAGCGGCCGCCGACCACCACGACCTGGCCGACGCCGTTGACGCTTTCGAGCTGGCGCCGGAGCGTCTTGTCGGCGTACTCGGTGATGTCGCGGATCGGCTTGTCGCGCCGACACCGCCAGGGTGAGCACCGGCGCCGCGTCCGGGTCGAACTTCTCGACCGTCGGCTGCTCGATGGTCTTCGGCAGCAGCGGCAGCACCCGGTTGACGCGGTCGCGGACTTCCTGCGCGGCGATGTCGGCGTCCTTCTCGAGCAGGAACGACGATGATGACCTGCGAGACGCCTTCGGACGAGTTCGAGCGCAGCTCGTCGATGCGCTGATGGTGTTCACCGCTTCCTCGATCTTGTCGGTGATCTCCGTCTCCACTTCCTCCGGCGCGGCGCCCGGCAGCCGCGTCGTGACGACGACGGTGGGGAAGTCGACCTTGGGAAAGCGGTCGAGGCCCAGCCGCGTGAAAGCGAAGGCGCCGACGACCGTCAGCGACAGGATGATGACACGTGGCGAAGACCGGCCGACGGACGGAGAGTGCTGCGAGCCACTGCATGAAAGCCTCACTCGAAATTCTGGACGCTCGGACGAAAACGGGAACAGCGCGGCGCCGGCGACCTAGCGCCGCCGGATGACGGCGCCGTCGGTCAGATGCCCCTTTGGATCGGCAGCCACCGATTCACCCCTGGCGACGCCGCTCGTGATCTCCACCTGCGGCCCGATCGCCTCGCCGGCGGTGACGATGCGCTCTTCGACCTTGGTGTCCGTTGACGACGTAGACGCGGCTGGTGCCGGCGACCGTCTCGACCGCGGTGGCCGGGACGAGGAGCGCCGGCGACGGGTCGGACCGCTGGATGAGCGCGGTGGCGAACAGCCCGGGCTTGAGCCGGCCGTCGGCGTTCCTGGCGAGCGCCTCGACGGTCAGGGCGCGCTGGTCGGCCCGCAGCGACGGCGACACGAACCTGACGGTGGCGTTGAAGACCTCTCCCGGATAGGCCTCGACCGTGACCTTGACCGGCTGCCCGACCTTGATCAGCGAGACCGACTGCTCGGGGATCGTCAGCTCGACCCGCATCGGGTCGACGCGGACGACGGTGGCGACGCGCGCTCCCCGGGTGACGTAGTCGCCGACGCTGACGAGCCGCTCCGCGACCACGCCGGCGAAGGGCGCGCGGATGTCGGTATCGGCGGCCGCCTTGCGCGCCAGGACGGTGCGGGCCCGCGCCGCCTCGAGCGAGCGGTACGACTGCTGCGCAACGTTCTGGCGCGACCTGGTACTGCTGGCGGGCGACCTCGACCTGCGTCCGG
Organism: uncultured Acidobacteriota bacterium; assembly: GCA_963750475.1. GTDB lineage: Bacteria > Acidobacteriota > Vicinamibacteria > Vicinamibacterales > 2-12-FULL-66-21 > JALZOC01. The sequence continues at coordinate 298,114 of CAVVQQ010000002.1, read as the reverse complement.
CGCTGGTCGTACTCGCTCTTCGAGACCACCTTCTGTTCGAGCAGCGACGCCGATGCGGCCGAACTCGGCCTCGGCGCAGATCCAGCGACGCCTTGGCGTTCATGACGTCGGGGACGTGGGTCGCCGTCGAAGGCCTGCCCCGGCGCGAGCCCGAGGCGCTGGCTTCGATCTGCGCGGCGTTGGCCTCGGCCTCCTGCGAGCTGCGCCGATGTTTCCGCCGGCGCAACGCGGGCGAGGACGCTGCCCTGCGAGACGCGCGAGCCGCGCTCGACCGGCGTCTCGATGACGCGGCCGGCCGCCTCGGCGCTGACCTCCGCCTGCTCGTCGGCGCAGCAGCGTGCCGGAGACGCGAAGGAAGCGATCGATCGATGCGCTCCTCGATTGGAGCAACCGAAATGGCGAGCGGCTCGGGCTCGGGTGCCGCGCTGACCGTGCCGGACGCAGAGCCGCAGGCCGACAGACCGGCCGCTACCGTGATGACCGCGAAGAGCCGCGAACGTCGACTGACATTCTCATGATCGCCAAAACCTCAGCTGCATTTCTCGGGGCGGAAGGTGATGCGTGATGCCGGCGCGGAGCCCGGCGAGGGCCGCTTCCAGGGTGTCGCGCGCCAGCGCGTCGGCGTCGTCGCCGGGCGCCAGCCGCTCGCAGAGGCGCAGGACGGCGACGCCGTGGACGGCCGACATCAGGATCCGGAATACCGATTCAGGGTCGGTGCCGACGGGAAAGGCGCCCGAGTCGATGGCGCGCTGGATCCCCGCCGCCATCGTCTCGCGCATCTCGCGGACGAAGCCGAACCGCGCCCAGTCCTGGCTGATTCTGGGGACCGAGCGGTCGACGAACATGAGCGCGAAGTATTCGGGATGGGTACGGCTGAACTCGTAGAAGCGCGAGGAACGCCGTCGCGAATGCTCTCGAGCGGTCGGCTCGGGCTCGGCCGCTTCCTCGCAGGCGAACAGCAGCCGGAATCCCTCCTCGGCGAGCGCGAAGAAGATGTCGTCCTTGCTGGCGAAGTAGCCGTAGATGGCGGCCGGGCTGTATTCGATTCGTTCGGCGATCTTGCGGATCGAGACGTTCTGGTAGCCCTCGGCGACGAACAGCTCGCGCGCCGCGTCCAGAATGCCGCGGGCGACCGCCTCGCGCTCACGTTCCTGCCGTTCCTTGACTCCCACCCGCCCCCTCTGATGCTCACGAACTGAACACTGTTCACTATACTAACAGCGTTAGACGCCAGAGGACGGCAAGGAGTTCCCCGGAACGGCGTTATCCTGCAAACATGGGAAAAATTGAGCGCGAGCGAGCCGAAGTGCTGCTGTCGGAACTGCCGGGGTGGAGCCTGCTGGAGTCGTCGATTCAGCGTGTCTTCGTCTTTTCAGCGTTCCCCGACGCCGTGGCGTTCGTCGTCCGGCTGGGCTTCGAGGCTGAGGCGGCCGACCATCATCCTGACATGCTCATCAATTACCGCCGGGTGACGGTGACCTACACGACCCATAGCGCCGGCGGCCTGACCGAGAAGGATTTTGACGGGGCGGACGTCGCCAGCCGGATCGCGGCGCTGCTCACGACCGGCGGCGGGAGCTGAGTCAGCCGATTGGGAAAATGGCGTCGAGCCCATCCGCGGGCCGCGGAATCACGTGCACGCCGACGAGCTCGCCGACGCGCCGCGCCGCCGCGGCGCCGGCGTCGGTCGCCGCCTTGACCGAGGCGACGTCCCCCCGCACGATCGCGGTGACGAGCCCGGCATCGACCTTCTGCCAGCCGACGAACACGACATTGGCCGCCTTGACCATCGCATCGGCCGCCTCGATCATGCCGACGAGGCCTCGCGTCTCGACCATCCCGAGTGCTTCGCCTGGAAGTGGATCCATGTGGGCCTCACTCTACTACGCAATCCGGCCGCGCGCCGAGATCGGCAGGCGCTCGACGACGCGCTCGCCGTCGACAATCCAGGCATGGTCGACGAGGTTGGCCACGACACAGGCATGGTTCGGGACGACCCGGACCAGATCCCCGGGCCCGAGCGCGCTCGGACGAAGCGCCCGGACGACGGCGTGCTCCTCGGACAGGCGTTCGATGACGAGGGACTCGTCCGGCTGCGCCGCGTCGAGCGCCTCGAGCACGGCGCCGTGCCCCGGCCTCGGCCCCGGTCCGCGCACCAGATCGCTCGACAGCGTCTTGCTGCCGCAATCGAGAATGATGCGGTCGGCGTGCCGGTCACGACCCGCGCCAGCACCGTCAGCGCGCAGTCGCTCCATGACGCCGAGCCAAGCGCGACCTGCATCCGATCGTAGAAAGCGTAATTCCCGGGCCGCAGCTCCGTGATGCCCGCGGCACTGGCGCTGAACCGGGCGGTCGGCGTGGCGCCGACGCTGATTTCCTCGATCGCCGTGCCGAGCCCGCCCGCCGCCGCCGCCAGCGTCGTCATCACCTCTGCTTCGTCGCGGGCGATCGCGGCCGCCTCGTCCGCCGTGGCGGCGCCGTACGCATGCCCGGCGTGGCTGAGCAGTCCTCGAAGCCGCAGCCCCGGCAGCGCGCCGACCTCGGCCACGAACCGCGCCGCCCCTGGTGCGGCCGGGTCGATGCCGCAGCGATGCAGCCCGACGTCGACCTTGACGAGGACGTCGACCACGGCGCCGGCCGCCTGCATCGCATTCGACCAGCCGCGCGCCGCATCCGGGTGATCGACGATGAACGACAGCCGCGTCCGATCGAGCAGCGCGAGGACGCGGTCGGCATTCGACCGGGTGCAGCGGATAGGGCAGCCGGATGTCGCTGAAGCCCGCGTCGGCGAAGACTTCCGCCTCGCCGAGCTTGGCGCAGCAGATCCCGATGGCCCCGCGCGCGATCTGCCGCCCGGCCAGCGCCGACGCTCTTGTGGGTCTTGACGTGCGGGCGCAGCCGCTTGCCGCCGGCGGTCGCCGCCGCCTGCATCCGATCGATGTTGCGCTCGAGCCGCGGCTGCTCGACGATCACGCACGCGGTCGGGAGGTCTGCGAGCTGCACGAAGAAAGTGTAAACCAGGACCCTCGGGTACTCTTCCCGAAGCAGCTCAGAACATGCCCGAGCGTTCCGCGTCCGGTGAAGCCCGGGAAGACGGCGCGGTGTCGGGCAGGCCGAGATGCCCGCGCACGATCTCCGCGAAGACACTCCGGAAGTCGGTCGTGACCGCGAGGTCGCGCCCCTCGTAGCGCTGCTCGCGCGCCAGGCCGGGCCAGCGGCCGTAGACCCGGCCGCCCTTGACGCCGCCGCCGATGACCAGCATCGCGTTGCCGTGGCCGTGGTCGGTGCCGCGGCTGCCGTTCTCGGCCACGGCCCGGCCGAACTCCGACATCGTCAGAATGACGACGTCGCGCATGCGGTCGCCGAGGTCGCGCGCCAGCGCGGCGATGCCGCGGCCGAAGTCGTCGAGACGCGTCGCCAGCTGGCCGGTCGCGGCCCCCTGGTTGACGTGATGGTCCCAGTCGCCGGACTCGGCGAACGCCACCTCGAGCCCGACGTCCGCCTTGACGAGCTGGGCGATCTGGCGCAGCGCGTGGCCGAAGGCGGAGCGCGGATACTCGGCGCCGTTGGCCGGCGGCGTACTGCGCCGGATTCGCCGCCTCGAGCATGCGCACCGCGTCGAACGCCTCGCGGCCCGTGTTCTGGAGCACGCGGGCTGCCGCGTCGGCGTACTCGGGCCTCGAACGAGGCCGGCGTGCCGCTCCCCGCCGCGCCGCCGCGGAGCCCGAACTGGCTGATCTGGCCGATCGCCAGCGCCGGCTCCGCCCTTGCAGCGACCGCGGCAGCTGCGCGGCGAGCGCGACCGCGCGGAACGGCGTCGCGCCTGATGCTCGCGGGCATGCAGGTAGCGGTTGAGCCAGCCGTCGTCGGTGCTCTTCACGCCCGGCGTGGCCGTCTCCATGTAGTCCTGCGCGTCGAAATGCGAGCGCGTCCCGTCGGGCGAGCCGCAGGCATGGACGATCGCGAGGTGGCCCGCCTTGTAGAGCGGCTCGAGCGGCGCGAGCCGCGGATGCAGCCCGAAGAATCCGTCGAGCGCGATGGCGCTGTCCGGAGACGTGCCGGGGGCGCAATCGCGATGCGTCGGCCGAGCGGTGTAATAGTCGCGCTCGCCGAACGGCACGACCATGTTGAGGCCGTCCACGGCGCCGCGCTGGAAGATCGTGATGAGCACCTTGCCGCCGCCGCCCGACGCGGCCACGGCGCGCGCCAGGAACTCGGGGCGAAGCCGAGACTGACGAGCGCCAGCCCGCCGTTCCTGAGAAAAATCCGCCGGTTCATCATCGTTTCACCTCTTCTGGAACTCGGGCGAACCGAGCAGCAGCGCGAGCGCCTGTGCCGGGTCCGTGGCCCGCGCGATGGTTGCCGTCGTGGCGGCGGAAAGGTTCGCCGGCGAGCACCTCGCGCTGGACAATCTCCGCGCTGACGAGGCCGCGGGGATCGTCCGTCCTGAAGCGGGCCGCACCCAGACTGCCGCCTCGCGTCAGCGTCACCGCGAAATTCATCCGGTTGAGCAGCGCGCCGGTGTTGACCCAGGCGTCGGCGCGGTCGGCGTAGCCGGTCGGCGGCTGGCACCCGTAGAGCGGCATGCCGAGCTCGCGCAACGGCCTGCACCAGCTGCCGCGCCGGAAGACCGGCGCCAGACGCCCGAGCGGCACTGACGACGAACTCGAACGGCGTCTTCACCTTCGCCTGGATCGCCTCTGGCGCGAAGAACTCCGGCGACGGTCAGGATCGTGCGCACGCACCTCGCGGATGTCGCCGTCGGTCTGACGGAAGCGCCGCCGCGGCGCGGTCGACCAGCGCGGGCGGCGGGTTGTCGGCGACGAAGCGGCGCGCCAGCTTGGTGGCGATGAACTGCGCCGTGGACGGATGCTCGGCCAGCAGGTCGAGCACCCGCTCGCCGTCGGCGCGGCCGCCGCCCGGCGCGATGCGGTGGCCGAGGACCGTTTTCGCGCCATCGTCGTGCATCCGCGGGCTCGAAGCGGAAGCCGCCGCCCTGGCGCGGCGTCGTGATCGTCCAGCCGGTGAAGGCGCGCGCGACCTCCTGGACGTCCTCCTGCGTGTAGCCGCCGTCGACGCCCAGCGTGTGCAGCTCCATCAGCTCGCGCGCGTAGTTCTCGTTGATGCCGCGCGGCGCGCCCGGCGCGCGGCGCCGCTGCGGCCGCGGCGGAAGAGCGGCGCCGCGCCGTCCGAACCCGCCCGGCCGCGGACCCGCTGCGCGCTGGCGAAGCGGGCGGTCCATGTTGGGGGCCGCGCTCTGCCAGTTGTCGAGATAGAACAGCATTGCCGGGCTCGCGGCGGTCGCCCCCAGCAGATCGCGGAACCTGCCGAGCACGTGCGGGCGGATGGCGTCGCGCTCGTATTCCGTCAGATAGACGCGCACCGGCCCCTTGCCGGCGAAGACGTTGAAATGGTTGAACCAGAAGTCGACCATCACTTCCTGGAGCTGGCGTTCGCTGTAGACCGCGCGGAGCAGTTTCTGCTGGGCGAGCTCCGACAGCACCTCGCGCTCGCGCACCATCGCGGCGCGCCGCGCCGGCGACGGCTCTGCCGAGCCGTCGTTCACGGCGCCGCCGACCGCCGCCGCCCCCTGCGCCGCTGCCTTCCGGCGCTCCATCTCCGCCGGCAGGAAGAACTGCTCGGCAAGCTCGCGCGCGCCCATCTGCAGCGTCGGCAACTCCGCCAGACGCGCGTCGATCGCGCGGTCGTCGAGCTGAGAAGGATGCAGCTGCTGATCGACGTAGCGCGCCAACCCCATCGCGCCGACCCGCTCGACGGCGCCGGGCACCGGCCCGAAGCCGGCGCGGTTGAGGACGTGCACGATCGTCGCGGCGTCCGGCTGCTCCGGGATTGTCGGGCGGCGCGTCTCGGCGCGGGGGGCCGGGGCGGCAAGGGTCAGCAGGAGGACGAGCGCGGCAGACCGGAGCCCGGGGTGATGCGTCAAAGAGGACCTCTGCGGCGGCGAGCCGCGGCTGCGACAGTGATGCGTGACGACAGCAGCAGCGGGGCCGCTGTCGATGGTGCCTGAGGGGTTAGACCCGGCGTCGGGCGGTCGGGTTAAATCCTGCTGGCGGATGTGGTACAACCGCAGCGGTGCCACTGTCCGGAGCTCCGCCCTCACCGTCGCTGAAGCGGGAGCTCGGCCGATGGGATCTCACCGCCATCGGCGTCAATCAGGTCATCGGCAGCGCGGTCTTCGCCCTGCCGGCGGCGCTCGCGGCGCTGGCCGGGGCCTGGAGCCCCTGGATGATTGCCGCGGCGGGCGCGGCCTCGATGCTGATCGCGCTGTCGTTCGCGGAAGTGGCGAGCCGCTTCGACGGCACCGGCGGTCCGTACCTCTACACCCGCGCCGCGTTCGGCCGCTTCGCCGCATTCGAAGTCGGGTGGATGCTCTGGTTCACGCGCGCGACGAGCTGGGCGTCGGTCATCAACGTCCTGGTCTCCTCACTCGGCTTCTATTGGCCGCGTCTCACGATCGGCCTGCCCCGCGCGGTCATCATCACGGCGATCATCGCGGTCATCGCCGCGATCAACATTCGCGGCATCCGGCAGAGCAGCCTGGTCGTGAACCTGCTGACCGCCGGGAAGCTGCTTCCGCTCGCCGTCTTCATTGCCGTCGGCATGTTCTTCATCGACTGGCCGAGCCTGAGCGCCGCCTCCGGGCTGACGCGCCACGGCGCCTCGGCCGGCGGGCTGCTGCTGATCTTCGCCTTCGGCGGCTACGAGGTGATTCCGGTGGTGGCGGGGGAAACGCGCGACCCGAGGCGCGACGTGCCGTTCGCGCTGATCATGACGATTGTCGTCGTCACCGCGGTGACGACCATGGCGCAGGTCGTGGCGATTGGCACGCTGCCCGGGCTGGCGGCGTCGGCGACGCCGCTGGCCGAGGCGGCGGCGCGGTTTCTGGGGGCGGCCGGCGCGGCCATGATCACCATTGCCGCGGTGCTGGCGACCTCCGGGAACAACATGGGACAGGCGCTGTCAGGATCGCGCAACCTGTTCGCGCTGGCCGAGCAGGGCGATCTCCCGGCGTTCTTCGGCCGGGTGCATCGCGCCTACCGCACCCCGGCCAACGCCATCGTCGTGACCGCGTCGGTGGCGCTGGTCCTGGCGCTGTCGGGCACGTTCCAGTCGCTCGCTGCCGCCAGTGCAATCAGCCGGCTGATTGTCTACGTCGCGACGTGCGCCTCGACACTGCGCCTCAGATCGGCGCGGTTCCAGCAGGCCGTCAAGCCCGCCGCGTTCGTGATTCCGTTCGGTCCGGCCGTACCGCTGGCGGCAATCGGCATCGCGCTGGTGATCCTGGTGGGGGCGACGCCGATCCAGTGGGCGGCGGGAGCGGCCGCCTTCACCGCCGGGGCGCTGCTCTACCTGGCGGCGGTGCGCCGCGCGGCGCTGCCCGGCGGATCGATCAGTCCGGACTGACGGCGAGGACGTCGTACTTCCAGACCGCGGCCGCGAACGCCAGCGGCGTCAGCAGGCCGAGCGCCCAGATCGCCACCGTCAGCAGCAGCCGGCTGGCGCTGTCCGGCGCGACGATCGTCAGGACGGGCGCGAACACCACCGCCAGCACGCCCCCTCCGACCTGGCTGATCAGCACCAGCTCGATGACCTTCTTCAGGTGAAGCGCCCCGCTCGCCTGCGCCTCGCGGTGGCTGCGGGAGAGCGAGACGATGGCCGCGACCGGCAGGACGAGGCCGAGCAGCACCATCAGCGGAAAGCCGAACACGATGATCGCGAGGAGATACGGAGGACCGAGCGCCGCCATCGTCGCCGGGGCGAAGCGGACGAGTCCGGCGATCGCCACCGGCGTCAGCGCATACGCGATCGCCATCTGCACGCCTGACGTCCGGATCCACGGGCGCCGGCGGGGAAACACCTGGGTGAAGTGGAACAGCAGCAGCGCCCCGACCCCGAGCCCGGCCATGACGACCGCGGTCGCGCCCACGGGCATCTTCGCCGGGTCCGAGCCGCCGCGGATCCACACCGCCGTCGGCACGCCGAACACGACCAGGTTGGCGAGCGAGAACGCCAGGAAGACACGCGTCCTGATGTCGGTCCTCGCCCGCAGCCAGGCGCCGACGCCGACGATCACGTAACAGGCGGCGGCGAGCGCCTGCGTCAGGGCATCGATCACCGTGAAGGCGGGGGCGGGCAGCGACACGCGCTAATTGGTGGCGGCGGAGGGACGCCGATACACGATGCGTCCGTCGAACACCGTGAGCACCACTTCAGCCGCCGCCACGCCGGCCGGCGCGGCGGTGACGATGTCGTCCGAGAGGACGACGAGATCGGCCAGCATGCCCGCCTTCAGCGAGCCCTTGCGCTGCTCGTCGAAGGATGCGTACGCCGGCGCGGCCGTGAAGGCGTCAATCGCCCGCGTGATCGAGACCCCGTCGGGTTCGCCGCGGGTCGTCGACGGCGGCGATCGCCTCAAGAGGGCGGAGGGCCGCGGCGGGCCAGCCGGTGGCGAACGAGACCCGGGTGCGGTCGGGGGAAATCGTCGCCGCCGGCCAGACCTGCGCGGCGCGGGATTCGCCGAGCAGCGAGGCCCAGGCGCTGGTGCCGGCGGGCGCGGCGGCCGCTTCCTCCGGCCGCACGACCGCGAGGATGCCGAGCGGGCCGAACTTCGGCAGATCGTCCGGGCTGACCACCGTCAGCCGGCCGAGGCGATGCCGCCGGCCGCGGGCCGGCTCGGGATTCGACATCGCGGCGTGTTCGTAGGCATCGAGCGCCATGCGCGCCGCGAGGTCGCCGAACGCATCGATCGTGATCTGCCAGCCGCGGGCGTCGAGCAGCCGAACCAGGCGATTGAGCTCGTCGGCCTCAATCATTGCCGCCGCCGCGGCGGTGACATCGTCGTCCTGATCCGCCGGGAGCAGGGCCGCCGCCGCCTGCGTGACGGGTCCATCGACCGCAATGTGGGCGCCGCCGACCTTGAACAGCGGATCGTCGGGAAAGCGGGTCGACAGCGATTCGAGCGTCGTGAAGTCGCCGGCGGTGGCGCCGGCGCCGACCGCGAGCGAGGCATAGACCCGGACGTCGAGCGCGCCGGCCCGGCGGGCTTCCTCGTAGAGGCCGAAGTCGCCGTCGGCGACCGCCGTATCCTGGACGCTCGTCACGCCGTGCTCGTGCGCCTCGGCGATGGCGGCGCGCAGCCCGCTGGCCCGCTGCTCGCGGGACGCCGGCGGGACCAGCCGCGTCACCGCCTGCACCGCCGTGAGCCGCAGCAGGCCATTCGGCTCGCCGCGCGCGTCTTTCTCGACAGTGCCGCCGGCCGGCGCCGGGGTGCGGCGGGTCAGCCCCGCGCGCTGCAGCGCCGCGCTGTTGACCCACGCCGCATCTCCCGCGGCCGACAGCAGGCACGCCGGCCGTGCCCCGGTGACGGTGTCGAGCAGCTGCCGCGTCGGCCCGTTCTTCCCGAACATCCCGATCGCCCAGCCGCGTCCGACGATCCACGGCCGCGACGGATGCGCCTCGGCCCACTCCGCGACGCGGGCGACGACCTCGTCCTGCGAATCCGCGCCGGAGAGATCGACCTCATCGAGGAGGACGCCGCCGTCGATGAACTGCACGTCGGCATCATTGAACCCCGGCATGATGGCGCCGCCGTGCGCGTCGACCATCACCGTCTGCGGCCGCTGCAGCCGCGTCACCTCGCGGTCGGTGCCGACGCGGAGGATCTGATTGCCGCGGATGGCAACCGCTTCCGCCGTCCGTTCGGCACCGGCGGCGGCATAGACCCGGCCGTGAAAGACGATGAGATCGACGGGGCCGTCGCTGTCGTCGCGCTGCGCGCCGACGATCAGGCCCGCAATCAGGGTGGCGGCAACGATTGCCACGACAACGTACGTGGTGAGGCGGGCGGCCATGACATGTTCCGGGCGCGACGGTCCGATCCGCCCGGCGCTCGGCCTTGGTGCGGCATTCTAACACGCCAGGGGGACACTCATCTTTAGCGCAAGTCGTTGATTCTGAAGGCGGACCCCGAAAACACCGCCCGATCGCCGGCTTGCTGCGAAACCGCGTGCTACAGTGCTGCCCCATGCATCGCAGGGGCGCCGCCCGATGAAGTTTGCGGTTGTCGGCGCCGGCGCCGTCGGCGGGTATTACGGGGCCAGGCTGGCCCAGGCAGGGCAGGACGTCACCTTCATCGCCCGCGGCGCCCACCTCGAGGCGATCCGCTCCCGCGGGCTCGAGGTCCGCAGCCCCGCGCTCGGCGACTTCACCGTGCGCACCCGGGCGGAGTCCGACCCCGCGACGGTGGGGGTGGTCGATGTCGTCATCCTGGCGGTCAAGGCCTACGACAACGCGGCCGCGCTGCCGCTGGTGCTCCCGCTGCTCGGCCCCGCATCGTCCGTCCTGACGCTGCAGAACGGCGTCGACTCGGTTGCCGAGACCGCCGCCGTCGCCGGTGCCGGCCGCGTCATCGGCGGCACGACCTACATCGCGACCGCGCTGGCGGGGCCCGGCGTCATCGAGCAGACCGGCACCCACCGGCGGATCGTGTTCGGCGAGGTGTTTGGCGAGCTCCCGCGGCTGACACCGCGCGTCCAGGCGCTCGCCGAGGCGCTGGCGGCGGCGGACGTCCAGGCCGAGCCGGTCGGCGACGGGCGGATCCCGATCTGGGAAAAGTTCATCTTTCTCGTCGTCCTTGCCGGATTCACCGGCGCGTCGCGGCTGCCGATCGGGCCTCTCTGGGGAGACCCCTACATCCGCGCCCGCTTCCTGGACGGATGCCGCGAGGTGGAGCGGCTGGCCCGGGCGGAAGGGATCGACGTCAAGCCCGATCTCCTGGCGCAGATCGAGAGCTACGTCTCGGGCATCCCCGGCTCGATGCGCTCGTCCCTGCTCATCGATCTCGCGCAGGGAAAGCGGATCGAAGTCGAAGCCCTGCACGGCGCGGTCGTCCGCCGCGCCGCCGCGGCGGGCATCGCCGTGCCGATCATCGCCACGCTTTACGCGCTGCTCAAGCCGCTGGCGGCCGGAACCGCCCCGCCCGCGCCGGCGTAATCAGATGATCTCGGACCGGCCGAATCCCTCCGGGCTCGACGGGATGCCCCCCTGGCTGACAGTTTCGGCCAGCTCCCGCATCCGCTGATCGGCCGCCGTGCGCATCTTGTCGATCAGGCCGGAGATGCGCTGCGCCTGGTGGACGACCGTCGCCAGGTCCCGCTGCAAGTCCGGATTCGGGTATTCGCGCTCGAGCAGATCGCAGTGGCCGATAATCGTCTGCAGCGCGCTGTTCATCTCGGTCGCAATCGCCAGCGTCAGCTCCGACATCGTCTCCATCGAGCGGAACTTGCCCATCGTCAGCTGCAGCTGTTGGGCGACGTGCGCGACGGCAAAGATTTCGGCGAGCGGCTGGAGGACCTCGACGTGCTCGGGCTCGAAGGCGGCGAGCTGCCGTGAGACGACGTTCAGGGTGCCGACGGCCCGTCCCTTCGTCACGAGCGGCAGGAGCAGCGCCGAGCGCAGCCCGGCACTGTGGAGCACATTGACGTCGAGCAGGTCGGCCGCGGCGGTGCTCGTATCGCTGATGATCAGCGGCTCGCGCGACAGCACCACGTTGCCGATCGCCGTCCGGTCCATCTTGAAGACGATATCGGGCCGGGCGCGCGAGCGCCGGTCCTGCTGGCTGACCCGGGCGGTGTAGGTCTGGAACTCGAGGCCGTTCTCGGCGAGCAGCGCCAGCCCGACCCGGTCACAGGGCACGAGCCGGACGATACGCTGGGCGAGCGTCTGAAAGGCGAGCGGCACGTCGACGGAGCGGGCGACGACCTGGAGGACCGCGTTCGACATCTCCAGCTGCCCGACCTGGTCGAGCGTCGCGGTGTGCGCCTGCTCGTGCACTCCGACCGCGTGCTGGAGCGACGCGATTCGGCGCGTCGCGACGGCGGCCAGGAGCAGCAGCGACAGGGCCGAGAGCAGCGCCTGCAGCGCCGCTTCCCGGGTCGTGATGACCGGGCCGCCAGCCGCGAGGAGGCCGCGAAACGCCCAGGCGGCCGCGAGCACCACCAGGGCACCCGCCGCGGCCCAGATACTCCACACGGCGCCGGGACGATGAGGGGGCGTATGGGGGATGCGCTGCTCAATATCCACGATGTTCGTTGTTGACGGAACTATATCGCATCGCCGCGCCCGCACGCGCCTCAAAGCCGGTCACGGAAAGCCGCCAGCGCCGCGTCGCGCTCGTCGGGCGGGACGAGCGGAAACGTCGCGAGCACGTGCGCGAAATCGGCCGCCGTCAGTCCGAACAGGCGGGCGACGCGGGCCTGCAGCAGCGCCCGCCCCCGGCGGCTCTCCGGGCGCGTCAGCAGCGCGTGTGCGACAGCGGCGATGCGCCGAAACTCCGGCGACCCGACCGGTACGACCGGAACCGGCAGGCTCTCGACGATCGAGGTCGTGACATGCATGCTGACGCGGAGGCGGACCAGATAATTGGCGACAAAGCTGTTGAAGATCGCGCACAGGAACGGGTGCAGGTCGGGCGCCGCCGGTTTCATGCAGAACACCGTGTGGGTGGTGACGGCATACGCGGGAACGATCGCCGCGATCAGCGTCAGCCGGTTCGTCGCCGACGCGACGTCGCGGTAGGCGAGCCGCGGCTGGGCGTAGGTTCGGCCCGCATCGAGAAGGCCCGCCGCGGCGCCGGCTGGAATGCTGAATCGGGCACCCGCGAGGTCGACGACAAACGGACGGATCTGCTTGCCCTCGACGATCGGATAGAGGGCGTCCCGCGGCCGCCCCTGGCCAGGCCGGGCCGGCGCGCGGCGGACTGCGAAATGACGCCGATCGTCCGTGGCATTGAGCTCCCGCCCGAAGCTGACGTGCCAGCCGTCCGCACTGCCCAGACTCGGGAACGTGAACGCCAGCCTCGACACCAGCTCGACGTCGGCCGCCGTTTTCAACTCCGGGACGGCAGCCTGCTCGCCCGAGATCCTGTCGATGAGCGACCGGCGCACGATGACGGCGTGCGGATCGACACCCGTGTCGGCCAGTTCGTCGAGGACGTCCAGGGCGCGAACGGCGAAGCGGCAGCGGAGTGCCGGCGTCGACCCGCCAGTCGTCCCGCCGAGCAGAAGAAACTTGAGCCCGCGGTGGATCGGGAACAGGGTGTCCCGATTCTCGAGTGAGAGAAACGTGTCGACGGCGGTGTGATCGAGGACATGCCGGCGCAGCCGGGCGCAGCCATGGTCCGACGCGAAGCCTGACGGCAGGACGAACCCGAATCGGCCGCCGCGGCGGACGAGTGTCAGCGCCCGCTCGACGAACAGCTGAAAGAGATTGGCATGGCCGCCGCCCTGCAGCGGGTAAAGTCCGGATCGCCGGACAAACGCCTGGAGCGACGCATCGGCGCCGCCGTGCCCGCGCAGCATCTCCCATGGAGGATTGCAGACCACGGCGTCGAATCCAGGCTGGTCCGCGGGCCCGCCATCCGGGTCGTAGAAGACCTCGGGAAACTCCAGGGTCCAGTGGAAGAAGCGGTCACGCCCGGCGGCACCGCGCGCTGTGGCCAGGAGCGCCGCCGACAGGCTGGCGGGCAGGACCCGCCCGCGGCCGAGCACTTCATCGAGCAGGGCGCCGAATTGCCTGCCGTGGGCGCCGCCCGCCCCGGCTTCGTCCAGCCACCCCGCGCACCACAGGTCCGCCACCGTTTTCCAGCGGCCGAGCGCCCCGTCCTCGCGGCTGATCGACGCCAGCAGCCGCTCCTTCTCGCGGATTTGCGCGACGGTTTCCCCGGGCTGCCTTGCAATCGAGAGGCGGACGCGGGCCGTCGTCCCCAGGGCTGCCCCGGCGTCGCCGCCATCGAACAGCGGCAGCGCCGCCCGGGCCGGCCGTCCCCGGAGCCCGGGAGGGCGGCACGCGACGTCGTCGAGGGACGCCCCGGCGAGGCTGTTGCCGCTCCGGAGATGGTGGTCGAGGAACGTGAGCGGCCGCGAAGCCGACAGCGTCGCCAGCCATAGCGACAGCCGCCCGAGCTGGACCGCCATCGGATTGATGTCGACGCCGAACAGACAGCGCTGCGCCACGAGCCGCCGGAAGTCGGCGCGGTCCGCGTCAGACAGATCGGCCGCCGCCGCGGCGCCGTCGCGGACGAGCGCCGCTTCATATGCCGAGGCCAGGTACCGGCACGCGGCGACGAGAAACGCCCCGCTGCCCATTGACGGGTCGAGCACTCGCAGCGACAGGATGGCGTCAGCGGGTCGTTCGTGCACGAGCGGAGCCAGCGTCCGGCGCACCAGGTAGTCGGTGAGGACGCGCGGGGTGTAGAACGCTCCGGCGGCCTTCCGCCGCTCCCCCGGCACGAGTGCGATCGAGGCCGGCGTCGTCCGCGTCCACGCCGAATCGAAGTCGAGGACGCGCTCGTAGACCCCGCCGAGCTGCTCGACGCCGAGGTCGGCGTAGGAGATTCGCCGCCTGGCGCCGCGCTCGGATCGCGTCGTCAGCGCCAGCATCGCATCGCGGACGCGCCCGTCGTCGAGCATCGCCTTCTCGGCGAGCGGCGCGTGGGCGGGGGAGAACAGCCGGCCGTTGAACGCCGTTACCTGGAGTGATCCGGCGCGGCAGCCGTGGTGCGCCAGCCGGCTGATCGCCTGGATCGACTCCCACAGCCCGGCGGGATGCTGAGCGGGCTCGAGCATGTCGCGGAGCGCTTCAATCGTATAGCTCCGCCCGTAAATCGGATGCCACTTCGGCACCAGGCCCCGCGCCTCTGCGAAGAGGAGGAAGAGGACGCGGTAAATCACGATGAGCGCATCGTCCAGGACGGCCTGCGCTGCCGGCGGGCGGCGGCCCGCCCGGCTGGCGAATGCGTCGAGGAGGTGGCGCAGTGCGTCGTGTACCCCACGCTGAAGCGACGCGCGGACCGCACTTCGGTGCAGCTCGGCGGCGCGGACGGCCTGGTCCAGCGATGGATCATCGGAATCGACGAACGCCGCGGCGCGCAGCAGTCGCCGGAAAATCGCAAATGCCGCCGGGTCTTCGAGCGTAGCGGCGAGATCGAACTCGGCGAATCGTCTGGAATAGGTGCGGCGCGTGTCGACTACCCTGACCGCACGGCCATTCAGGCACAGGCACCAGCGGACGCCATGACCGATGCCGACGTGGACCCCGTCGCGCCAGCCCGCCGCCGGCTCGCGTCCCCAGGCGACGGTCACGAGCCCGGCGTACGACATCCCCCTCGCCTGCAGGACCGCTGCCGGGTGATCGGTGCCGGCGGCACCGACCGGCACCGCGGTGAAGCCGAGCTCGTCGACGAGCGGCACGGCCACCCGATCGAAGACGGTTCGAGAAGAGGACGCCGGGCCCAGGTCACGCGTGACTCCCGCATACCAGGCCAGGAGGCGCCGCCGCGCCGCCGCGATTTCGGCAGCCGAACCGTCGCCTCCATCCGTGCCGAGGGCCAGCGCCTCATGAGACAGCAGCGACCCGGTCAGGCCGGCAATCACCGGCACCGCCGGGACGTCAGGATGACCGCCTCGAGCTCGCAGACCGTGGCCAGCTGCCGGGTGCGCTCGAGTTCAGCGACATGCCGGCGCGATTCTTCCCGCAGCGCCGCTGCTTCGGCGGAACGCGCCGCCTCCATCAGGATTTCACGTCGGTCGAAGAGCCCAGCCTGGACGAGCCGTTTCGCCGCCGACGGAAGGGCCGCAGCCAGGAGGCGCTCGCGGCGCAGACCGGCTTCGATCGCCTCGTGATGAAATCCGGCGGCGTCCGCCAACTCCGCCGCGGCCGCATTCAGTGCCGCGGCCTGCATCGCGGGCGTCAGCGCCGGGATCAGCGCGTCGACGCGCTGCCTCACCGACGCGGCAGCACCCTTGCGCAACTCACGAGACAACAGCGGGATGCTGCAGCATGCCTGAGTCCGCGCCACGATTGTTCCGGTGGCTGTACGGAGTGCGATCGTGAAAACGAAGGACCCACCTTGTGGAAGCCCGCTGCGCTTCACTTCCACGAAGCAGATGGCCAGCGCCCCCGTTCGCCTCCCGCGGTTGGGCCCCTGCCAGGCCCGCTGCCGCTGCAGGCGGCAGCTCTCTGCCGCGGCCTCCGCAGCCAGCGCGGGAGATGGCGACGACGCAGACCCGGCGATAAAGAGGTTGATGGGCTCCTCCGCCGACTGCTCCGCCGGCACACCTCCCATGACGGCAGTCGCAATCCTCGATTCATCCAGGACCGCGGCCAGGCGGGAGAGCGACGGACTTGCCGAGCGCCCGGAGCGCGCCCGGCGCACGAGCGGAGCGACGACCAGGGCCTCGGCCGTGTCCGCCGCGACGAGGGCGATCTCGTGCACGCGGCGGGACTGGCCCATCCGGTCGATTCGGCCGGCGCGCTGCTCCAGCCGCGTACCGGTCCACGGCAGTTCGTAGTGAATGACGACGTGGCAGCGGTGGTGCAGATTCAGGCCCTCGGACGCGGCGTCGGTGGCGATCAGGATGCACCCGTCATCCTCGAATCGACGGAGCACGGCGACGCGTTCGGGGCGCGACAGCCCGCCGTGCAATGTGACGACCGGGTGGCCCGCCGCTGCGACCGCGTCAGCCAGCCGCTCGAGCGTGTCGCGGAACTCGGTAAAAACCAGGGCCGAGCGCCGGAGTCGGCCCAGCAGCCGGAGCAGCGCCCGCGTCTTCGACTCGAATCGGGCAGCCGCCCGCGACGACTGAACGATGGCCGACAGCCAGCGCCGCTCACGCGCGGCGTCGGTCAGCCCGGCGTGTCTCAGCACGTCATCGGGAGTGATGTCGTCGTCCGGGCCGGGCTCGAGCGGAAGCGGCGGCTGGAACGCCGCCGCCGCGGGGGCCGGTCCCGAGAGCAGGGCGAGGCGCCGCCGCACGGATACCGACAGTGACGCCGCGCTCGAGAGCGCGCGCTTGCGCAGTACCGATGGCCGCCAGCCGGGCGCGCTGATCGACGCGGCCGGTGCTGTCGCGCCATACGACGGCTGTGTACGACTCGAGCAGCCGGTGCATGCGGCGTTCCCGGCCCGTCAGGCGTACCGGCAGCAGCGTGGTCCGCCTCGGTGGCGGCGGGCTGTCCGCCGCCTTTGAACGCTGAAAGACGACGATCGGGTCGCCGGTTCCGGCGGGGTCGCCAATGGCGCAGAGAGCCGACAGCTGATTGGCGTCGCCGGCCGGAGGAGTTGCGGTCAGCAGGATGACCCGGGACGACCTCGACGCGACGGCGTCGACCGCCGCGCGCCGCGCCGTCGCCGGCGAAGCGCCGTGGGCTTCGTCCGTGACGACGAGATCCCAGCGGACGTACTCGAGCGTCTGCAGTACCTCAGGGCGTTTCAGGAAGTCGAGGGAGGCGACAAAGATTCCCGGCAGGGTCCACGGATTCACTGCCGCCGGAAGATCACGGCCGATCCGCTCCAGCCACGCGGCATCGGCGATGCGGGCGCCGAGTGTGAACCGGGTGTTGAGCTCCGACACCCACTGATCCAGGAGGCCGGCCGGCGCGACAATGAGCACGCGGACGCTCTCGCGGCGCGCGAGCTCGGCGACGATCAGCGCGGCCTGAATCGTCTTGCCCAGTCCGACCGCATCGGCGATGAGGAGACGTGAGACGCCGTGCCGGAGCATGGCCAGCGCCGGCTCGAGCTGGTACGGCAGGATGTCGACCCTGCCGGCGGCGATCGCGCGCAGCCCGCCTCCGGGGAATGCCGCGGCGGCGTGCCGCCGCAGCGTGTCGAGCCAGCGGCGCGGCCGAACGACCGCGAGCCGCGCCGTGCGTTCGATGCTCACCGGACGGTCGAAGGGGATCAGCAGGGTTTGCTGTCCGGCAGAGGCGTCGGAGCCGCTCCGGTCGAGGCGAAGCGCCGCGCAATCGCCAAAGAGGGTCTGGTCGATCACCGTCCAGCGGCGGCCGCGGACCCGCACGTCCGCTCCAGGAAGCCACCGCGCCGTGAACGCGTTCATCACTTGCCCTGCGGCAAAGAGCGCGCCCAGCGGATTGACGCCGCCCAGGCAACGGCGAGCTGTGCCGTCAAGCGCCGCAGACGCAGGACGTTGGCGCAGGACAGAAGCGCGGCGGCGGGCTCGAGGCGGGTGAGCCGCTGTGTCCTGTACGCAGAACGGGCAGCACTCGACGACGACCCGCAGCGCAGGTACTGCGTTACCGCGCGGTGCGCATATCGGCGAGCGCGCGGCGCGACAGGATCACGGGGGTCGGCATCGGAAGCGCCGGCTCGACCGCGGCCGGGACCCGCACCCGGCGGATCCTGCAGCCGCGCGCGTAGCGGACCGACGCGACCGGCACCGGCAGCGCGAGTCCCGCAATCAGCTCCCGCAGTTCATCGTCCGTGGAGAGCGAGGGGCTCGGCGCTGCAGACTGCGCGCGGAGGGACGGGCGCGGCTGCTCCGGCGTGGCCCAGCCGGCAACCGGCATCAGCTCGAGCAGCGGGCCGGGCGCGTGGTCCCGGAAGTCGGCGAAGGGATCCTGATCGTGCGCCGCCGCGGCAGCTCCGGCGGCCCGGACCGCGCCGGCGTCCCGGTCGTGCCCACGGTCAGGTCGTGCTCCGGCGGCGGCGCTTTCGCGGTCGCGGGCGGCGGCCCGCTCTTTCCTGTGACGCCTGCGTCCGACCGCTGCGGCGGCCTCGACGTGCGCGCGCTCGGCGTCCGCTTCCTGTCTGAGCTGCGCTTCGCGAATGGTGGCTTCCGCTTCCAGACGAAGCCGTTCGCGGTCGGCCGCTTCGAGAGCAACTCTCGACCGCTCGCGTTCCTCCGCCGCCTCGGCTTCCAGCCGGGTGCGCTCCCGGTCCGCGACCGCCGCGGCTTCGAGAATGCGCTCACGCTCGGCCGCCTCCCGGGCAAGCTGCAATTTGAGCGCCTCCGCTTCGGCCGCCGCCCGTTCGCGTTCCTGCTCGACGCACCGGACGCGTTCCCGTTCCGCCGCCAAGGCTTCGAGATGCTGGCGCTCGCGTTCGGCGGCTTCGGCTTCGAGACGGCCCGCTCGCCCTCGCTTCGAGACGGACCCGCTCGCGTTCGGCGGCGGCTTCGGCCTCGAGACGGACCCGCTCGCGTTCGGCGGCTTCGGCTTCGAGACGGAGCTGCTCGCGTTCGGCGGCGGCTTCGGCTTCGAGACGGACCCGCTCGCGTTCGGCGGCGGCTTCGGCTTCGAGACGGACTCGCTCGCGTTCGGCGGCGGCTTCGGCTTCGAGACGGACTCGCTTGCGTTCGGCGGCTTCGGCTTCCAGACGGACCCGCTCGCGTTCGGCGGCTTCGGCTTCGAGGCGGACTCGCTCGCGTTCGGCGGCTTCGGCTTCGAGACGGACTCGCTCGCGTTCGGCGGCTTCGGCTTCGAGACGGACCCGCTCACGTTCGGCGGCGGCTTCGGCCTCGAGACGGACCCGCTCGCGTTCGGCGGCGGCTTCGGCTTCGAGATGGACTCGTTCGCGTTCGGCGGCGGCTTCGGCTTCGAGATGGACCCGCTGGCGTTCGGCGGCGGCTTCGGCCTCGAGGCGGACCCGCTCGCGTTCGGCGGCGGCTTCGGCTTCGAGACGGACCCGCTCGCGTTCGGCGGCGGCTTCGGCCTCGAGACGGACCCGCTCGCGTTCGGCGGCGGCTTCGGCTTCGAGATGGACTCGTTCGCGTTCGGCGGCGGCCTCGGCTTCGAGACGGACTCGTTCGCGTTCGGCGGCGGCTTCGGCTTCGAGACGGACCCCCTCACGTCCGGCGGCGGCCTGGATTTCCTCGAGAGCCCGCGCGGCCGCATCGCCGTCGACGTTGTTCTCGTCGGCCGGCGAGGCGAGCGCGTCGTGCCGCCCTTCGCCCGCCTCGGCTTCAGCATCGGCCCGCCGCCACTCGAACGGCGACGACCACGACGACGGCCCGGCGCCGTCGTCGTCGAGCGGCACCGGCGCAATGTCGGGAGCCGACGGCGAAGCAATTCGATCTGCCGATCGGTTGATCAGCGCCGGCGCGGTATGAGCCTTCATCTCGGCGGCGCGCGCGAGAAACGTGATCACTTCGTCGGCGAACCACGCCGGGTCGCAGCCTTGAATGGGTTTCGCTGACGCTTTCTTGCGGCGGAACTTGGCGAGCAGGCCACCTTCAGCGGGAAGCGCGGCGGGCTGCGGCCGGTCAAACGCCAGTTGCGGAATCGTGTGGGTCTGGACGTGATCCGCGCCCGGCAGGGTCCGGAGGTGCGCCACCATCTCGTCTTCATCGCGGGGCGAGAGCAGGGCGGTCAGGAGGATGACGTCCGGCACGCGCGCGCTGAGCGCCGCGATCGCGGCGTCCCGCGAGTCGACGACCACGAGGTCGGCCTTGACGCGCTGCCCGATGACCCGCGCGAGGAGCGCGGCCTGCTGCTGGTCGGGTTCGACCGCGAGGATCAGACCCTGCCGGCTGTCTTTCGCCACTACGTCCTCACCATGAAGGCCACGAGCACGGCGCCGACCACCGCGAAGACCACCAGCGGCGCGTTCTCGATGCTTTGATGCCGCGCCGCGGACATCAACGCGTCGCGCAGATCACCCGTTCTCGACGTCAACGACATCCAGCCGTTGCCGGCGCCGAGCTCTTCGAAGCGCTCCCTGACCCGGCCGTCGACGGAGGCCAGCACCAGGAGGACCGCGGCGAACACGGCCACGGAGGCAAGACTCTGTCGGATTGCGCGTTTCATAAAACTGGCTCGTCGCGTCGCAGTCGCAAACCTCGTGCCGCGGCGCGAACAGACAAGGAGTGCAGCGCAACCGCCGGAAACACGCCACAGAAT
This sequence comes from uncultured Acidobacteriota bacterium, assembly GCA_963750475.1. Taxonomy (GTDB): domain Bacteria; phylum Acidobacteriota; class Vicinamibacteria; order Vicinamibacterales; family 2-12-FULL-66-21; genus JALZOC01. The sequence continues at coordinate 277,396 of CAVVQQ010000002.1, read as the reverse complement.
CGGTGCGTCGAGAATTCAGCGCCGGCGGCGCCGCCGGCAGCGCCACGAAAAACGCCGCGCAGCTTACGAAAGTGACGGGCCAGCCGGCCGCGTCCGGCAACCCCCGCGGCGGTGCCAGGATGCGGAGCGGTGAGCGGAAGTCGCTGCGCTGTGAACGACTTGCGACCGGCCGCGCCGGTCTCGTCGGCGTCGTGGCACAGCCGTTGCGGAGATACCCGGCGTGGCGCGGTAAGTCACCGCGCAAGTCAACAGCCCGCGGCCGCGCCGCAACTTCGCACCGCCCCGGCGGTGCATAACCCGGAGGATTCAATGTCTCAGCTCGTTACCTTCGTCAAGTCACTCGCCCGCAACGAAGAAGGCCAGGATCTGCTCGAGTACGCGCTGCTCGTGGCGCTCATCGCGCTCATCGCCATCGGTGCGGTCGGCCTGGCCGGCGGCGCCGTCAACACGATCTTCACCAACATCGCCAACGCGCTGAACGGTGCTGCGTAACGTCAGTGGCGGTGCGCAGCGTTGACGCTGCGCACCGCCGCCGATCGGTGTCACAGATGTCGATCCGGAGCAGGAGATTCGCCATGCAGTCGCAGGCCAGGGTTGCAGTACTCAACAGGATCGTGCGCTTCGCTCAGGCGGACGAGGGACAGGATCTGCTGGAATATGGACTGCTCGCCGCGCTCATCGCCGTCATCGCGCTCGGCGCCGTCGGGGTCGTGGGCAACACCATCAACACAGTTTTCTGGCAGACCATTGCTGTCGCCAGCAGCTTTTAGTCCGGCGTCGGTGGCGCTGTTTGCCGCGCTCTTCGCGGCGGCGTTGATCGATGCCAGGACGCGCCGGATTCCGAACGGCCTGACGGCGGCGCTCGGCGCCGCCGGACTGGGGTTCGCGACGCTCGGCCTCAGCGCCGTCTCGGTGCCGATGGCGGTGGTCGGCGGCGCGGTCGGCCTCGCCCTCATGACGCCGGGCTACCTGTTCGGCGCCACCGGTGGCGGCGACGTGAAGCTGATGGCCGCGGTCGGCGCGGTCGTCGGACCTTCGACCGTCGTGACGGCGTTCCTGTTTACCGCGGTCGCCGGGGGCGTGCTCGCGGTGATGGTGGCGAGCCGCCGCGGCCGCCTCGCCGCAACGCTCGCCGGAACCGCCAGGCTGGCGGACCCGAGAAGTGAAGGGGAGCGGCCGTCCGCCGCGTTGTCGGCGCGCACCTTCGCGTACGGTCCGGCGATCGCCGTCGGCAGTGCGCTGGCCGTCCTGCTGAAGTAGGACTGGCGTCCAGGCAAGAACGAACAGACAGGGGACAGACACATGCGCAATCGAATTTTCGCCGTTCTCGCCATCGCGGTTCTCGCCGGAGGAGGGCTGGCCTATGGCACCTACAACATGGTTCAGAACCAGCCGGTGAAGGCCGTCGCCCCGGCGACACAGCCGGTGGTGCTGGCCGCCGCCAACCTGCAGCTCGGCGCGGAGCTCAAGGCAGAAGACCTCGTCGTCGTCGGCTTCCCGGTCGGCAAGGCCCCGGAGGGCAGTTTCTCGAACCCGACCGAGATCGTCGGCCGCGGCCTGATCTCGCCGCTCGTGAAGAACGAGCCGGTGCTGAAAGCGAAGCTGGCGTCGAAGGAAGCAGGCTCGGGGCTGCCGCCGGTCATCCCCGAGGGCATGCGCGCGGTGTCGGTGCGGGTCGACGAGGTCGTCGGCGTCGCCGGCTACGTCCTGCCCGGCAACCGGGTTGACGTCCTCGCCACCGCCAATCCGACCGATCAGCGCGCCGACACGACGACCAAAGTCATCCTTTCCAACGTTCAGGTGCTGACCGCGGGCACGCGCATGGAGCAGGACCAGGAGAACACCAAGCCGGTCCAGGTCACGGTCGTGACGCTGCTGGTGTTCCCGGAGCAGTCCGAGCGCCTCGCGCTGGCGAGCACCGAAGGGAAGATTCAGCTGGCGCTCCGCAACCCGCTCGACCAGGGCGTGCCGGACACGCCCGGCATCAGGACCGCCGGACTGATGGGCCGTATCGCTCCGGCGCTCAAGACCGCGGCGCCGACCCAGGCGCGGCTGCGCGCGGCCGCGCTGCCGGTCGCCCAGACCGCGGTGGCGCCGCCGCCAGCGCCGACCGTCGAGATGATTCGCGGCGACAAACGCGCCAACGAAGTGATTCGCTAGCACGGCGCCGCCGCTGCGCCGTGCGGCGGGCCGAACATAGTTTTTCGAAGGAGACCCTCATGAATCCGCGGGCAACAACGCTCAGGTCGGCACTCGTCGCTGCCATTCTCGTCATCCTCGTGGCCGCACCTGAGGCGCAGCAGGCGCTGCAGTTCGCGCCGACAGCCGGCGCCGCCAGCGTCTCCAGCCCGGTCGCGACCTCGACCGACATCGATCTGCTGGTCGGCCGGTCGACGGTCGTCAACGTCGGCTCGCCCATCGGCCGGGTCTCGCTGACCGTGCCCGACATCGCCGATGCGATGGTGACCGCCCCCGGCCAGCTGCTCATTCACGGCAAGCAGCCCGGGACGATTTCATTGTTCGTCTGGGATCGCGGCGGCGCGATTACCACGTATGAAGTCCGCGTCCGGCGTGACCTCAGCGCGCTGGTCGACCAGATGAAGCAGCTCTTCCCGGGTGAGCAGATCAGCGTCGCCGGCAGCGGCAAGGACGTCGTCGTCTCGGGCACGGTCTCGAGCCGCTACGTCGTCGAGAAGGCCGCCAGCGTCGCCGCCGGCTACGTCGAGAAGCCGGAGAACGTCGTCAACCTGCTGAAGCAGCAGGAAGGGGTCGCCTCCAACCAGGTCATGCTGCGGGTCCGCTTCGCCGAAGTCAGCCGCTCGGCCATGACCGAGCTCGGCGCCTCGTTCTTCACCGGCGCCGGCGGCTTCCACGACTACGTCGCGCGCTCGGCGACGCAGCAGTTCTCGGCCCCCAACTTCGACGAGATGAACCGCAGCTCGCTGCAGGGCGCGGACAAGTGGGGCGGCGGCCGCGACACGGTCGACTCGACTGGCGGCAAACAGACCTTCAGCGACTTCCTCAACCTGTTCGTGTTCTCGAACAAGTACAACGTCGGGACCGTCGTCAAGGCGCTGCAGGACAAGGGGCTGTTTCAGAGCCTGGCCGAGCCCAACCTGATCGCGACCAACGGCAAGGAGGCGAGCTTCCTCGCCGGCGGCGAGTTCCCGATTCCGGTCGTGCAGAGCGGCGGCAACGGCAACGCCGTGACGATCATGTTCAAGGAGTTCGGGATTCGGCTGACCTTCACGCCGACGGTCCTCGGCGGCGACCTGATCAACCTCAAGGTGCGGCCTGAAGTGAGCGCGCTCGACTTCGGCAACGCGGTCTCGGTCGGCGGCTTCCGCATTCCGGCCCTGACGACGCGCCGCACCGACACGGAAGTCGAACTGCGCGACGGCCAGACCTTTGCGATCGCCGGACTGCTCAACAACACCGTCACCGACTCGATGCGGAAGATTCCCGGTATCGGCGACATCCCGATCCTCGGCTGGCTGTTCAAGAGCCGGGCGCTCCAGAAGAACCAGACCGAGCTCGTCGTGATGATCACCCCGGTGATCATCAAGCGCGGCCAGATGGGCGCGTCCGAGGGGCTGCCGTCGCTCGTCGAGCCCTACCTGGGGGCGCCGGACAAGGCGTATCCGAACTCCGCCCCGTACGTCGGGTCGCCGCGGTTCCCGTCGAACCAGTCGGAGACCGGGGCGACGCCGGCCAAGCCGGCGGCGTCGGGACGGGGCGCCGAAGCCGTTCAGCCCACCGCGGCGAAGCCGGCGTCCCGGCCGATTGCCTCGAGCACGCCCGTAGCGCTGGCGCCGGCGCCCGCCCCGGCGGAACCCAAGGCGGCGCCCGCCCTGGCGGAACCCAAGGCGGCTCCCGCCCCGGCTCCCGCGACCGCCCGTCCGGCGGCCGCCGAGAAGGCGGCGCCGAGCAAAGTCTCCTCGCGGCAGGACGAGGCCGCCGCCGAGCGGGACCGCGCCGCGGCAAAGAAGGCGGCCGCGGCCGCTGCCAGGCAGCAGGCGGTCGAGCGCAAGCAGCAGGCCGAGCAGCAGGCGGCGGCGCAGCAGAAGGCGCAGGAAGATCTCCAGAAGGCGCAGGCGGCGCAGCGCACCGCGCAGGCGGAAGAGCGGGCGGCGCAGAAGCTGGCCAAGGCGCGGGCCGCCCGCGAGGCGGAGGTCGCCCGCAAGAATGCCGAGGCAGCGCAGCGCAAGGCCGAAGCCGACCAGAAGCGCGACCGCGTCCTCAGCGAGGCGGCGGCCCGGCTGCAGCAGGCCCAGGCGGCGTATCAGGAGGAGGTCAAGCGGGCGACCGCGGCCGGCGGCGTCAGCAGCGCCGCGGCCGGCCCCGCCGGGTCACAGCCGCGATAAGCCTCGCCCGATGTCGACGAACCCGATACCAGCGCCGGAATCCAGGTAACCATGGCACAACTCGCAGCCTCGATCGTCAGCCACGATGAGGACTTCAAACGACAGCTCGCGGCGCTGCTTCGCGCCGGCGGCGTCCCCGTCGGCATCGTCGAGGCGAACGCGATCGCGCAGGGCTCAGCCCCCGACGTCGTCGTGGTCGACATCCGCGCCGACGCCTCGTCCGGGATGGCGGCGATCGAGCGCCTGCGGGCGAAACATTCCGCGCTGGGGATTTTCGCCGTCGCCGCCACCGCCGAGCCGGATCTCATCCTCCAGGCGATGCGGGCCGGCGCCAACGAGTTCTTCCCGTGGAACCCGGGCGGCGCGACGCAGGCGTCGCGGGCGATGGAGGAGTCGTTCCACGGCGCCGTCCGGCGGACGGCGGCGCGCCAGGCTGCGGTCACCGCCGGCACGCGCCAGCCGTGCGTCACCCACGCGTTTCTGGGCGCCAAGGGCGGCGCCGGCACCACCACGGTCGCGGTCAACTGCGCCATCGAGCTGGCCCGGGTCACCAAGAAGCCGATCGTCATTCTCGATCTCAAGCCGTGCCTCGGCGAGGTCGCGCTGTTCCTCGGCATGCGGCCGCGCTTCACCGTGCTGGACGCGATCGAGAACCTGCACCGCCTCGACAAGGACTTCCTGCGTGAGCTGATCTCCCGGCACAAATCGGGGCTGGACATCATCGCCGGCTCCGAGCAGTTCGATCGGCCGAGCGCGCAGGACGCCGGCGCGATCGAAGAACTGCTCCGCGTGCTGGCGCGGACCTACGAGTACATCGTCATCGACGCCGGCAACATGATCAACGCCTGCGCCGTCGCCGCGCTCTACGCCGCCGACACGGTCTTCCTGGTGACCAATCCCGACGTGCCGTCGATTCGCAACTCGCAGCGCCTCGTCGACCGCGTCCGGCAGCTCGGCGCCGGCAGCGAGCGCGTCAAGGTGCTGCTCAACCGCGTCTCCGACCAGCACATGATCGCGCCGAAACAGATCGAAACGGCGCTCGGGCTGGGCATCTACCATTCGTTCTCGAGCGACTACCGCACCGTCTCGACGGCGTTGAACTCCGGTGTGCCGCTCGCCATCGCCAACCACTCCGAGCTGTCGGCACAGTTCGGCACGTTCACCCGTCAGCTGCTCGGCATCCCTGAAGACGTCAAGGCCGAGCCCGAGAAGAGACGCGCGTTTCTGGGCCTTCTGTAGGGCGGCCGACCAGCCGTCCAGGACGAAATCATCACCATGAGCCTCTCCTTGAATCTCAATCAGCCGGTCCCCGCCGCCGCCGCCCGCCCGGTACGAACCGAGGCGCCACGGCCGCAGTATCTGGAGCTGAAAGCCAGCGTCCATCGCAAGCTGCTCAACCGGCTCAATCTCGAAGCCCTGGCGTCGGCTGACCGGCCGCGCGCCGAGGCCGAGATCCGCACCCTGCTCTTCGATCTGATCGCCGAAGAAGGCACGCCGATGAGCATGACCGAGCGCGAGGGCATCCTCAGCGACGTCATCGACGAGGTCTTCGGGCTCGGGCCGCTCGAGCCGCTGCTGCGCGATCCGACGATCAGCGACATCCTCGTCAACACCTACAAGTCGGTCTACGTCGAGCGCGCCGGCAAGCTCGAACGGCTGGCGACGACGTTTCAGGACGACAAGCACCTGCTCCGCGTCATCGACCGGATCGTCAGCGGCGTCGGCCGTCGCATCGACGACAGCTCGCCGATGGTCGACGCCCGGCTGCCCGACGGCTCGCGCGTCAACGCGATCATCCCGCCGCTGGCGGTCGACGGCCCGCTGCTGTCGATCCGGCGCTTTCCCGGCCGAGCGGCTGAAGGCCGAGGACCTGTCTCGATCCGCTCGATGACCCGGCCGATGCTCGAGTTCCTTGAGCACTGCGTCCGCGCCAAGCTGAACATCCTGATCAGCGGCGGCACCGGCGCCGGCAAGACGACGCTGCTGAACGTTCTGTCGAGCTTCATCTCGGACCGCGAGCGCATCGTCACGATCGAGGACGCCGCCGAACTGCAGCTCCAGCAGGAGCACGTCGCCCGGCTCGAGACGCGGCCGCCGAACGTCGAAGGCAAAGGCGCCGTCAAGCAGCGGCAGCTGCTCGTCAACGCCCTCCGCATGCGGCCCGATCGGATCATCGTCGGCGAGTCCCGCGGCGAGGAAGCGCTCGACATGCTGCAGGCGATGAACACCGGCCATGACGGATCGCTGACCACCGTCCACGCCAACACCCCGCGCGACGCGCTGTCGCGCATCGAGACGATGATCGCGATGGGCGCCACCAACCTGCCCGAGCGGGCGATGCGCCAGCAGATCGCCTCGGCCATCCAGATCGTGATTCAGCAGTCGCGGATGAGCGACGGCACCCGCAAAGTGACCAGCATCTCCGAGATCACCGGGATGGAGGGGGACGTCATCACGATGCAGGAGATCTTCCTGTTCGAGAAGCTCGGCCTCGCCGAGGACGGCAAGGTCATCGGCCGCTTCCGCGCCACCGGCGTCCGCCCGAAGGCGTGCGAGCGCCTCAAGACCGCCGGCGTGCATCTCGCACCGGACATGTTCGAAGGCGTGACGGAGGTGCGGTAATGGCGGCCCTGCTGCTCATCGCCGGCGCGTTCGTGATTGGTGCCGGACTGGTCGTCGGGCTGTATGTCGGCGCCACCAGGCTGCCGGTCCTGCTGATGCGCCGGCAGCTCGACAGCCGCGTCCAGGAACTGTCCAGCGGCCCGGAGGAGGCGACCACCGCCACCGCCCTGCTGCTCAAGGTCCAGCACGCCGGACCGATGCCGGCGCTCGATCGGCTGCTCGGCGAGACGACCCGCGGCTCGGCGCTGGGCCGCTGGATCGACCAGTCGGGCGTCAAGGCCAGCATCAGCAGCGTGCTCGCCGCCGCGGCCTGCAGCGGACTCCTCGTCGGCGTCGTCGCCGGGCTGGTCTGGCACTCCCGCTGGACCTTCCTCGCCGGTGCCGCCGCCGGCGTGATGCTGCCGTTCCTCGTCCTGCGCATCAAGCGCGGTCGCCGCCTGCGGGCATTCGAGGAGCAGTTTCCGGAGGGGCTCGACCTGATCTCGCGGGCGCTGAAGGCCGGCCACGCCTTCGCCACCGGCCTGAAGATGGTCGCCGACGAGATGCCCGAGCCGGTCGGTCCGGAGTTCCGCAAGACGTTCGACGAACAGAACTTCGGCCTGCCGATGAAGGATTCGCTGGACAACCTGACGTTCCGGATCCCGCTGCTCGACGTCAGGTTCTTCGCCACCGCCGTGCTCATTCAGCGCGAGACCGGCGGCAACCTCTCGGAGATTCTCGAAAATCTCTCGCAGGTCGTGCGCGAGCGCTTCAAGATCCTCCGCCAGGTCCGCGTCTATACCGCGCACGGGCGGTTCACCGGCTACGTGCTGCTCGCCCTCCCGGCTTTTCTCGGCATCGCCTTGTCGTTCATCAATCCGGATCACATGAAAACTCTTTTTCACGATCCACTCGGACGGATGCTGCTGACCGGCGCGCTCGTCATGCAGACGATGGGCTTCGTGTGGATCAAGCAAGTCATCAAGATCGAGGTGTAGCGTGACGACGTTTCTGCCGCTGCTGGCGTTCGTGTTCGGATCGCTGATTGTCGCCGCCGTCGCGCTGGCGCTGATCCCGAGCCGGGCCGGGGCAATCAATCGCCGCATCGAGGAGCTGACCATCGTCCGGATGCCGGATGAGGCGGCGCGGCCGCGGCTGCAGTCCCTGATCGGGCTGGTCAAGCGGGTCGGCGAGAAGGCGCCGCGCTCGGCCAAGGAGATCGGCGGCCTCAAGCTGCGCCTCGTCCAGGCCGGCTACCGCCGGGACGAGGCGCTGACGATGTTCTTCGGCATCCGCATCGTCTTCGCGCTGGCGCTGTTCGCCGTGTTCTCGACGTCGTTCGTGATGAAGCCGAACCTGACGTTCGCGCTCGGCGGCCTGGCGCTCGGCTACCTGCTGCCCGGGATGGCGCTGGCGCGGCTGGCGAAGCGCCGCGCCCACCGCATCCGGCTGTCGCTGGCCGACATGCTCGACCTGCTCGTCGTCAGCGTCGAGGCCGGGCTCGGACTCGACCAGGCGATCGCCCGGGTCGGCCACGAGCTGGCGTTTGCCTACCCGGAGCTGTCCGACGAATTGCGGCTGATCAACCTCGAGCTGCGCGCCGGCAAGGCGCGCTCCGAGGCACTCCGCAACCTCGCCGACCGGACCGGCGTCGACGACCTCAGCGCGCTCGTGACGATGCTGATCCAGACCGACAAGTTCGGCACCAGCGTCGCCCAGTCGCTGCGCGTCTACTCCGAGACGCTGCGGACCAAGCGCCGGCAGCGGGCGGAGGAGCAAGCCGCCAAGACCGGCGTCAAGATGGTCTTCCCGCTGGTGTTCTGCATCTTCCCGGCGGTCTGGGTCGTCACCATCGGTCCGGCGGCGATCAAGTTCGTGACCGTGCTGTTCCCGCTGATCGAGAACTCGAAGTAGCGCCATGCCGCTGATTGCCACCAATCTGAGCACCGGCGTCGTCGTCGCCGACAACGTCGCGGTCGCGGCCAGCCACGCGGCGCGGGCGATGGGATTGCTCGGCCGCAGCGGCCTCGGCGACGGCGAGGCGCTGTGGATCGTGCCGAGCCGCGGCGTCCACACCTGGGGCATGCGCTTCGCGATCGACGTCGTCGCCCTCGACGCCAGCGGCCGGGTCGTCGATCGGGTCTCGCGGCTCAAGCCGTGGCGGATCCGCCTGCCGCGCCGCGGCACGAGCGGCGTCCTCGAACTGCCGGCGGGCACGCTCGACGCATCCGGCACGGCGGTCGGCCATCAGTTTTCGTTCACTCAGGCGGAGGCCGGTGAGGCCGGCGCCGCCGTCCTGGCCGCCAGCCGCGGCCGCCGCCCGGAGGTCTCATGACGACAGTCGCCACCGCCACCGTCGACGCGCCGCCGCGCGCCGTCCAGCCGACGCCGCCGCCGTCACCGTCGACCGTACGCGACACCGGACTCCACCCGGACACCCTGGCGCAGCTGGTGCTGAAAACGCTGGTTGGCGGCGAATCCAGCGGCACGGCGCTGGCCGATCGGCTGCGGCTGCCGTATTCGGTGCTGGAGGCCCTGATTGACCATGCCCGCATCGAGAAACTGATTGAGGTCCGTGGCACGACCGGCGTCGGCACGGCCGGCTACCGCTACATCCTGACCGACCTCGGCCGCGATCGGGCCAACCAGTACCTCGACGTCTGCCGCTATGTCGGGCCGGCGCCGGTCCCTCTGGCGCAGTACACCACCTACGTCCGCCAGTGCATGGCGGCGCGCCCGTACATCGATCGCTCGCTGCTGGCGTCGGGATTCGAGCACCTGATCGTCAACAAGGGCATGCTGGACCAGCTCGGCCCGGCGGTGAACTCGGGCAAGTCGCTGTTCATCTACGGCAAGCCCGGCAACGGCAAGACGGTCGTCGCCGAGGGCATCGGCCAGGCGCTCGGCAGCGCGATGTACGTGCCCCATGCGATCGACGTCGACGGGCAGGTCATCACGATGTTCGACCCCGTCACGCACCAGCCGATCGCCGACGACGTCGCGTCGTTCAGCGTCGTGACCGCGGCCGCGCTGGACCGCCGGTGGGAGAAGGTCAAGCGCCCCGTCATCGTCGTCGGTGGCGAGCTGACGCTCGAGATGCTCGACCTGACCTTCAATCCCATCGGCAGGTTCTACGAGGCGCCGGTCCAGTGGAAGGCGAACGGCGGCGTCTTCGTCGTCGACGACTTCGGCCGCCAGCGCGTCCCGGCCAGGGACCTGCTGAACCGCTGGATCGTGCCGCTCGAGAGCCGGGTCGACTTCCTGACGCTCCACACCGGCCGGAAGTTCGAAGTGCCGTTCAACGTGCTGATCGTGTTTGCCACCAACCTCGAGCCGGCCTCACTCGCCGACGAAGCGTTCCTGCGGCGGATCCCGTACAAGATCCTCGCCCAGAATCCGACGATCGACGAATACTGCCGGATCTTCGAATTGAATTGCCGCAAGCGCGGGCTGCCGTTCGATCCGGTGATGGTCGAATACCTGCACCGGGGCTATTATCAGCCGCGCCGCCTCGAGATGCGCGCCTGCCACCCGCGCGACCTGATCGAACAGGTCGTCGACATGTGCCGGTATCAGGGACGCCAGCCGCTCATCACCCGCGAGCTGCTCGACGCCGCCTGTGCCAGCTATTTCGTCGAAGAGACCCAATCCCAGAGAGCTCAGGTATGAGGCCACTCGCCTCTGCGGCGACGTTTGCAGGCGGCCAGACCCTCGGCCGTATCGACGACAGCCGGCAGCCGCCCGAGCGCGCCGCCGCCGCCAGTCCGCGGCTGTCGCTGTCTCCCGGAGAGATCGCCGCCCGGGTCGCCGCGGGCGTCCTGTTCTCGATCATGACCGTGCGGCTCGGCTCGGACTTCCTGCAGACCGGCCGCCTGACCGGCCTCCTGCTCCTCGCCAGCGAGGGGCTGGTGGTGATCCTCACGGTCCTGCGCCGCTCCACCGATGTCGTCAATCGCAGCCTCCGGGCGCGCATCCTGATGGTGGCGTCGCTGGTCGGCCCGGTCCTGGTCGTCCCGTCGTCCGTCCCGGCGCTGCTGCCGGGATTTGCCACCGTGATGATCTCGGTCTGCGGCCTGGTCGTCGTCATCACCGGAAAGCTGTCGCTCGGGCGCAGCTTCGGCCTGATGCCTGCCAATCGCGGCGTCGTCTCGACCGGAATGTACCGCCTGGTGCGCCACCCGATCTACACCGGCTACCTGCTCACGCACGCCGCCTTCGTCGCCGCCAACCCGACGCTGGGCAACTTCCTGATCCTCGTCGGCGCCGACGTCGCGCTGCTGATACGGGCGCTCTGCGAGGAGCAGACGCTGGCCCAGGATGCCAGCTACCGTGCGTATCAGGAGCAGGTTCGCTGGCGCGTCTTGCCAGGCGTCTTCTAGTTCCTCCCTCCCCCCCCGGCCAAAATCGCGGGTCGCTTCACGATCATGTGATCGCAACGGCCGCCCGCCCGCTTCGCCAGTCAAGTAAGTCATTGTCCGACAGCTAGATACGGAAGCCAAGCGAGTGGCAGCGCTGTTGCTCAGGTAGAGGCAGGGACGGTGAGATCATGATCCGCTACTTGTCACGTCGGTTGCGAGGCCGCCTTCGCCGCAGCGAGGGAGCGACCATGCTGGAGGCGGCCCTGGTCACGCCTCTGCTGTTGCTGGTCACCTTCTCCATCTTCGAGTTCGCCACGATCCTCTACTGCCACCTGGCGCTGCAGAACGGCGCCGCGCAGGCGACGCGGTTTGCCGTCACCGGCAGTGTCACCGGCAGCATGTCCAGGGTCGATTCCATCAAGGATGCGTTCCGGCGCGCCACGCCGACGCTGACCGTGCCCGACTCGGGGTTCACGTTCAGTCACCTCGCTGTCGGCGGCAGCTCGTTCGTTGGCGGCACCGGCGGTCCGAGTGAGGTCGAGCGGCTGACGGTGAGTTACGAGTGGCGCCTGATGACGCCGCTGCTGCGGCCGTTCTTCTCGGGCGGCAAGATCAATCTGCGCGCGGAGTCGACCATGAAGAACGAAGGGACGGCCAATTGATGTCCCGCCCGGCCGTGCGGCGGCGCCTCGCCGATGCCAGCGGGCAGAGCGTGATCGAGTTCGCGCTCGTGATGCCGATCCTGCTGGTGCTGGTGCTCGGGATTCTCGAGCTCGGCTACGCCCTCCAGGATCAGCATCTGATCACCAAGCTCACCCGGGAGGGCTCCAACCTGATCTCGCGGGACACCACCGTCCAGGACGCCGGTACGGCGCTGCGGGCGATGAGCAGCCTGCCGGTCAACTTCGACAACGGCTCCTCGACGTTGATTCTGTCGGTCGTCAAGCGCGGCGCCACGACCGGCTCGACCAACTACGACAAGATGGTGCTCTACCAGCGCTTCCAGTACCGGGACCTTCGCCGGAACCAGCCAGATCCGGACCCGCGGGGCGGGGTCGTTCGGCGGGCCGCCCGACTACGAAGCGGCCAATTCCGACAGCAACGCGAACCTCCAGGTCACCAGCCTGCCCGCCAACCTCGTCTCGGTCCAGGGCGGCATGATCTACATCACCGAAATCTACACCCGGCACACGCTGTTCACGCCGCTCAACCGGTTCGGCATCACCGTGCCGCAGACGCTTTACTCGGTCGCCTATTTCTAGCGAGGCTGCGCTTCAGACCGTCCAGGCTCCGCCTCGCTGGGTCGCATTGCTTGATGACGGTCTTGACCCTGAGAAACTTGACTCATTTGCTCGAGTTCTGACGGGCCAAGACCTCTAGCCCGCACGCTCTGAAAGGCGCGAACATGACCCGATACAGACTCCTGACCTCGGACCAGCGCGGCTTCACGCTGATCTACGTCACCATCACGATGGTGGCGCTCCTGCTGTTCACCGGGCTGGCCATCGACGGCGGCCGCGCCTACGTCGTCAAGGCGCAGCTGACCAAGGCGGTCGACGGCGCCGCGCTCGGCGCCGCCCGGATGCTCAACAGCGGCAATCCGCGCGATGAGGCCACCAAGATCTTCAAGCAGAATTTCGCCGCCGGCTACATGGCCACCCCGGTGGCCACCGACCCGACCGCGGCGGGCGACTTCTTCGACCTGAAGACGAACAACTCGACCGGTGTCAACATCGTCACGGTCACCGCGCGCGTGACGATGCCGACGACCTTCATGAAGCTCGGCAACATCAACCAGGTGGTCGTCAGCAGCACCGGCCAGGCGACCCGGCGCATGGTCGATCTGTCGCTGGTCCTCGACGTCTCGAGCTCAATCGGCTCGAAGTGGGGGGCGGTCAGGGACGCGGCGAGAACGTTCGTCAGTTCGTTCGACCAGAACGGCGACCGCATCTCGCTCATCACGTTCGGCAACGGCGCCCACGTCATCGACGCGATGCGCAGCAGCCGCGGCTTCGCCAAGGCGACCGTCGTCAACGACATCCCGAACGCGCTGCCGGGCGGCAGCACGGCGATGGTCGAGGGGCTGTACCGCGGCTGGGATGAGCTCCGCTCGGTGCCGGCCGGGACGCAGTCCAGCCTGCGCGTGCTCGTGCTCTTCACCGACGGCGCGTCGAACAGCGTGCCCGGCTTCTACGACTCCGCCACCGTCGCCAAGGGGCTGCGGACCTACGACTTTCCGAAGAACTCGCCGGATCCGGACGGCCAGACCTGGAACAACCCGACGATCCAGGGACTGTACGACACGGACACCGGCGTCGCCGGCCCGAACTATACGATCACGCCGTCGAACTGGAACAACACCTGCTCGGTCGCCAACAGCTGCCTCGCCTCGCCGGCGAACTTCCTGCCGCTGACGAGCGCCCACACCCATCACCGCAGCTCCGGCATCCCGACGGCGTTCCCGCTGCAAAGCACGACGCTGCGAGTGAACGGCGCGGCGCAGAGCTCGCGGCGCGGCCTGCGCAACAAGAACGTCTCGACCAACCGCTATCCGGCCGAGGTCTTCAACATCAACAACGCAGCGCGCAACCTGCTCGAGATCATCGCCGACGCGGCGCGCAGCGACAACGGCGACTATCCGATCCGGCTTTACACAATCGGCATGGGCGACCTCGTGCAATACAACCTCGGGACGATGCCCGAGAAGCCGGAGGACATCCTCAAGCGCATCGCCAACGACCTGCGCTCGCCCGACTACAACGGCGCGCAGCTCGAAGGTAAGTACTATTTTGCCAAGACCGAGGCGGACGTCAGCCCGGCATTCCAGGCCCTGCAGAATCAGATCATCCGGCTGACGAAGTGAGCTGGGCGCGGGTCGCGCCCAGCGCCGACGCCGCGTCGTCGTCAAACGACACGACCAGCGGATGACGCTCGAGCGCCGCCTGGACGATGCCGCGCTGGACGCCGCGGCCGCGGCCATGGACGATGCGGACCTCGCGCAGCCCGGCGGCGTGCGCGGCGTGGACGTATTCCTCGACCACCGCGGCGACGTCGCGGGGCGCGAAGGCGTGCAGGTCGAGCTCGCCGTCGATCGGCAGCCGGTGCGCGCCGTCGGCCGCGTCGGCCATCGTCAGGCCGTCGTCGCCGCGCCGCCCGCGGCGGCGGCCTTGTCGTACGAGGCCGACACGATCGTGCTGATGCCGCCGCGAACGGAGAAGTCGCCGACGACGGTCATCCGCCTCGGGTGGCAGGCGGCGACGAGCTCATCGAGGATGTGATTGGTGACCGCCTCGTAGAAGATGCCCTGGTTGCGGAACCCGATCATGTAGTACTTCAGCGCCTTCAGCTCGAGGCAGAGCTCGTCGGGGACGTAGCGGATGCTGATCTCGCCGAAGTCCGGCAGGCCGGTCTTCGGACAGACCGAGGTGAACTCGGGGCAGCGGATTTCGATCTCGTAGTCGCGGCCCGGCCTGGGGTTGGGGAAGGTTTCGAGCGTGGGCTCGGCATGTCACAAAATTGTAGCATTTACGGGCGTTTTTTGCCCGTTCGGCCCCACTACCGACATTGACACCGCAAAACACCGCGCGCTAGGATGTGGCTCGTTTCAAACAGTCGACCGGAGTCGGTTCGGGCCGCGTTCGTCGTCGAGCGGGCCGCCGCCGGTCGGTGAGGTCATGATTTCTCCGCCTCCGCCGCACGCGCGCGCGGCCGTTACTGCGGGTCTTACAGAGCGCGCCCAAGCAAGGGGAATAGCCGATGGCAGAGGCCCGCAGGATGGGCAAGTCCGAACTCTTTTCGCATTTCGCGGATCGCTTCGAAGTGAAGCGGACGCAGGCGCGGGAGTTCTTCGATGAGTTGAACACGCTGGCGGAGAAGGAGCTGAAGCGGTCCGGCGAGTTCGTGCTGCCCGGGATGGTCAAGCTGGTCGTGCAGAAGCGCAAGGCCCGCATGGGCCGCAACCCGGCGACCGGCGAGGCGATCAAGATCCCCGCCAAGACGGTCGTCAAGGCGCGCATCGCCAAGCAGTTGAAGGACACGGTCCTGCCGAAGAAGTAGGCGGCGGAGAACACCTTGACCCGGCCCCTGGCGCCGCTCCGGCGATCGCCAGCGGGCCGTTGCTTTGTCCGCTGGCGGGACTAGCCCGCCACCAGCATCGGCCGCGCCCTGGTCCGCGGGAAGTCGAGCACGAACGTCGTGCCCTTGCCGACCTCGCTGGCGACCGAGATCGTGCCGCCCAGCTGCTCGACAATCTTCTTGGAGATCGCCAGCCCGAGGCCCAGGCCGCGCCGCTTGGTGGTGACGAAGTCTTCGAAGATCTGGCCGATGCCGCTCGGCGGGAATGCCGCAGCCGGTGTCGTAGACCCGGATCTGGACGCGCTCCGGCGCCGCCTCGGTCGCGACCACGACCAGCCCGCCCGGCGCGGTCGCCTGGATCGCGTTGAGAATCAGGTTGCGGTAGACCCGGCCGAGCGCGAAGAGGTCCCCCTCGATGAAGATCGTTTCGGCGCTGAGCTCGACCCGCAGCGTCAGGCCGGCGGTCGCGGCGTGCTGCTCCATCGCCTCGACGCGTCGGCGACCGTGCGGTTCAGACTCGACGGGGAAGCGCTCGAGCGGAATCGGCCGGGCGATGTTGCGGAGGTCGTCGAGGACGCGCTTGACGATGACCAGCTCGCGATCGACCGTGCGCTTGAAGGTCTCGCGATACTCGGCATCGTCGTACATCTTCTGAATCAGCTTGCAGCTGTTGCCGATGTTCTGGATCGGATGCGACAGGTCGTGGACCAGGCCGGCGGCGATGCGGCCGAACATCGCCTGCCGCTCCTGCTTGCGGACGTTCTCCTGCAGCTCGACGAGCTTGTCGGCCATCGAGTTGAAGGAGTCCCCGAGCTGCCGGATTTCGTCGTGGCCGGACGGCACGACCCGCTCGTCCATGTGCCCGTCGGCGATGGCGCGGGTCACGCGGGTGAGCGCGAAGATCCGCGGGATGAACGACCGGCCCCAGAGCCAGCCGAAGACCAGCGTGCCGAGGAGCGCGAAGCCGATGACCGCGATCAGCTGCCGCTCCAGCCGGTAGGTGACGGCGAAGGCATCGGCGGTCGGCTGCTCGACGAGCACCGCCCAGCGCGGCCGGCCGACATCGGCGGCGACCGCCAGCAGCTCCTCGCCGCGGCTGTTGCGGAACGTCGCCGCCTCGAGCGCCGCGCCGTCGGCGCCGGCGCGCAGCGTCGCCGCCAGCGCCTGCTCCTCCGGCGCCGCGCCGCTGGCAATCATGTTCTTGTCGTCCGGGTTGCCGTGGGCGATCAGCCGCGCCTGTTCGTCGAGCAGCAGCGCGTAGCCGCTGTTGCCGACCTTGATGCGATCGACGGTGCGCCACAACTCTTCGAGCGAGAGCTCGGCGACAATCCAGCCCGGCGCGTCGCTGTGCTCGATGAGGGGCACCGACAGCGTGGTCGTCGGCAACGCGTCCGCGTCGATGTGCGGGGTGGCAACGTGGAAGGCCGGCACCGAGGGGTCCGTGGCGCTCGTCGCGTCCGGCATGGCGAGCGCCGTGCCGCTCGGCCGGCTCGTCGCCACGACGCGGCCTTCGGCGTCGAAGATCGCAATCTCGCGGAACTCCGGGAAGTCGAGGACGTAGTTGCGCAGCACGCGCGCCCGCTGCCACGGCTGGAGCTGGGTGCCGTGGAGCTCGACGCCGACGGATGAGAGTACCCGGACGTTGTTGTTGAAGTACTGGGCGATCTGCTTGGCGATCTGCTGCGCCACCTCGTGGTTGCCGCGGCGGACCGACTGCTCGGTGCCGCGGCGCAGCGAGTCGACCGAGACCAGCCCGTAGATGACCAGCGGCAGGACCGCGGCCGTCGCAATCAGGAGCACGAACCGGGCGGTGATGCCGTGCTTCACCGCGCCGCCCGCTGGGTCGGGCCGGCATGCCAGCGCCAGAGATTGCCGAAGACATCCGGATCCTGATGGTCGCCGACGTCGAACCGGGCCGAGACGGCGCGGGTCGTTTCGGGCCAGGCGAGGAACGCCGCCGGAACGTCCTCGTAGAAGCGCTGGCGGAGGGCGGCGACGCAGACCCGGACGTCGGCGTCGCGGCGGGCCAGCCGCAGCGCGTCGAGCGTGGCGTCCGCTCCCGAGTAGCCACTGGACTGCAGCTCGCCGCCGCTGTGCCAGAACTGGTAGATCCAGTCGAACGACTTACCGCTGGTCAGCTGGAACACGTAGGTGTCGAAATCGCCGGTGCCGGCGCGCCGCACCATCACGTCCGGGCCGACGCCCTCCAGCGCGAGATCGACGCCGACCTCCTCCAGCTGGCGCTGCAGCAGGACGGCGATGCGCTCGAACTGGAAGTCCCGGTTGTAGTACATGCAGCGGAGGCGGAACCGGCTGGCCATCGCGCCGCCGGCCGGCGGGCGCACCGGGAAGCCTGCCGCCTCGAGCCGCGCCCGCGCCGCGCCCGGGTCGTACGTCCGGCGCTTCGCGGTCGCGTTGTAGGCCCAATGCGACGGCCAGATCGGGTCCTCGGCAACGCGCGCATGGCCCCGCATCGCCTGGCGGACGATTTCATCGCGATCGATCGCCTGGGAGAGCGCCCGGCGGACTTCGGCGTTCTTCAGGATCGGGTTGTTGAGGTTGAACACCAGCGGAATGTAGAACGGTCGTACCGAAGGAAAGATGTCGAGCTGCGATGCCCCCTGCAGGAATTCGACCGATTCCGGATTCACCTCCGGGACCATGTCCACGGCGCCGCGGATGATTGCCGCGAAGACCGCCCGCTGGGTGTCGTAGAACGTCACTTCAACGCGGTCCAGGCCCGGCTCGCCGCGGTAGTATCCGGCGTTCTTCAGTGCCAGCAGCCCCGCGGGGAACGGCACGATCCGGAACGGGCCGGTCCTCAGCAGCGGGTTCTCTTTATCCCGGATGAGGGCGCCGGCAATGGCTTCGACCAGAAAGGAATCCGGCTGGCTGAGGCGGAAGACGAGCGTCTCGGCATCCGGCGTTTCAATCCCGGCGAGATGCTTGAACCCTTCGGCTCGCGCACCCGGGATGTTCCGGCGGAGGATGGCCGCGACCGCCGTGGAGGTAAGGAGGGTGCCGTCGTGGAAATGGACGTCCTGACGCAGCGTGACCGTGAGCGCCAGGCCGTCGGCGTCCCAGTCCCACCTGGTCGCCAGCCGCGGCGCCGGCCGGCCGTTCCAGTCGAGAACCATCAGCGGCTCGGCCGAGAGCATTTCGGCAAGGACTGTTTCGGTCTCGGGAGTGCTCTGCGCGCCGAGATGCAGTGTTTGGGGCGGCGAAGGCGTCGGCGGCTGCGTGCGGCAGCCGCCGATCGAAAGCGCAGTGCCGAGAAGCACCGGCCCGCAGATCGTCCTGACGGCCCTTGCCAGGCGCGTGACGGCCGACAGCGGAACGGGGGTTGTCGTCTGCATCGATGCGCGGGCCCGCCGGGTCAATGACGTCGAAGACGCATAATGACCCAGCTTACCGGTATATCGGCACGAAGTGCCAAAAACCGGAGGCCCGGCACCGACCCGCGCGACACGCTACTTGCGCGGCTCGGGCATCTGCTCGACCATCCATGCGCAGCCGCTCGGGGAAACCTTCTTGTCCGCCTTCTTGACGATCTGGATCTTCATGCTGATTCTCCTGTGGTGAAATGAAACCGTGTCAGTGAATTGCTGCTCTGCTCAGCGCAGGTGCTCGACCGCGACGTCGACGAGCCAGGGCCGCAGCGTGCCCTTCTTCTTGTCCGCTTCCTTCTTGTCGTCCTTCATTCCCGTTCTCCCTTGTTCCCGACGCCAGTCCGTTAGTTGACGCTCACGGAGCCCGCCGCTCCCGAGGCGTCATGCGCGAGCGCCACGACGCCGGCCTCGAAGCTGCTCTTGTGACAGTTGGGCCGGTTCATGCTCGCCCAGCTCGGTATGGGCCGCCACCGAGCAGCCGCCCGCGCAGACGGGGATGAACGCGCAGTCGTCGCATTCTTTCCAGGCGGCCAGCTGCTCGAACCTGGCCGACACGCGCCTGCTCGTCGCGCCGCCCGTCGATGTGGCCGGTTGACTGCCTTGGCATCGCCGGTGAATCCCGGGCAGGCGTAGAGCGAGCCGTCGGGGCCGATGGTGTGCGCGTGCTGGCGGTGGATCTCGCAGGGGCCCATGTGCACGCCGTCGACGGTCGGGAAGCCGCGCTTCTTCGTCTCCTCGCGCAGGAACGCTCATCTTCTCGTCGAGGAAGTTGCAGTTGTCGCAGCCGCTGCGCGCCGCTGCCCGCCGAGGTCATGCAGGTGCCGTTCAGCGGCTTGCCGCCCGTCGCCGACCACGGTCAGCGGAATCAGCCCCTTCGGCTGCTGCGGCTTCGGCTCGCGGATGACCGGCTTGAAGTCGACCTTGGCGATCTTGTCGGCGAACTCCTGCTCGCTTGCAGGAAGTCCAGCAGCGCCGGATAGCTGTCGACCGAGCTCTCGTCGAAGTTGCCGCCGATCGAGATCCGGCACTTGCCGGCGACCTGCGCGCATGTTCTCGATGATCCGGTCGAAGGTGCCCTGGCCGCCGCGCAGCGGCCGCATCCGGTTGTGGGTGTCGTGATCGCCGTCGAGCGTGACCTTGACGCCGTTCAGACCGAAGGGCACCAGCCGATCGACGACCGCCGGAGTCAGCAGCAGGCCGTTGGTGATGATGTTGACCATCATCCGGACGCCGCGCGCCTGGCGACGCGTGCCACAGGCGCTCGGCAGGTAGTACAGCACCGGCAGGTTGAGCAGCGGCTCGCCGCCGAAGAAGGTCAGCACGAAGCTCTCCGGCTTCAGCGCTCTCGAGCCGCTCCTCGGATCCAGGCCGCGACGCGCGCCGCCGTCTCGAGCGACATCTTGGCGGCGAACTTGTTGTAGTCGCCGTGATCGCCCTGGAAGCAGTAGTCGCAGGCGAAGTTGCACTGCAGCGTCGTCAGCACGGTGATGCGCAGCTGGTCGGTGCTCTCGCGCACGTCGCGGAAGCAGCTCGTCGATGCGCCGGCGCTCGGCGTCGCGGTTGTCGACGATGAAGCCGTTGCTCGGCGAGCGTCGCGAGCGCCTCGCGCTCGTCGTCGGCCAGCGAGGTCGCCGTCGTCGCGTCCGACGTCCGATCGAGCAGCGCCGCGACGTCGCGCGAGACGATCGAGCTGCGCGTCGGTGAACGTGTTCATCAGGAACACGTCGTCCTGCGCATCGCGTCGAGCGGCACGCGGACGTTGAACATCGACGGCTGCATTGGCGCTCCTTGCCCGAACCGGTGATCTGCGAAGCGGGATGCGCTGGTGACGTGCCGAAGTGTCGACGCGGCGACCGCAGTCTGGAATGTGCAACGGGTATTCCGATGGCGGCACGGATTGTCCAAAGAGTACGTTTGGACGATTGGCTGGCGGTTCGAGCGGCCGGAATACAGATCTGTCGACGTGACTCTTTGGACACGCGCCAGGTGGCGCGGAACCGGCGTCAGCGAGCCGGCCCTGCGGCGGCGTGAATCGGCCAATCCGATTGGCCGCCGCGGGACAACCCGTTGGCCGCATCGAGACGGCCGGCGATGACGGACGAAGGCGGATCGGCGGCGCTCAGGCGCCGCGCAGCTTGCGGGCGATTTCGCGGAGATCGAGGCGCGCCATCTTGTGCTTCAGCGTGCTCAGCGGGATGCCGAGGTAGCGCGCCGTGCGCGGTCACGTTCCAGTCGGACTTCTCGAGCGCGCGGAGGATGAAGTTGCGCTCGAACGTGTCGCAGGCCTCCTCGAACAGGCGCGTCGCCGGTCGCGGTGCCGGAGTCGAGCTTGCGCGAAGTGATACTCGAGCGGCAGGTCCTCGTCGGTGATCCACTCCTTGTCGCTGACCGCGACCAGCCGCTCGATCAGGTTCTCGAGCTCGCGGATGTTGCCCGGCCACCAGTACGACGCCAGGATCTTCAGCGCGGAGTCGGCGATGCCGCGGACCGGCTTGCGGAACTTGCGTCGTTGTAGCGCTCGAGGAAGAGCCGCGCCAGCTCCGGCAGGTCCTCGAGCCGCTCGCGCAGCGGCGGCATCCGGATCGGGATGACGTTGATCCGGTAGTAGAGGTCCTCGCGGAAGCGCCCTTCCTTGACCGCCTTCTCGAGGTCGACGTTGGTCGCCGCGATCAGGCGGAACGTCGGTCCGGATCGGCTTGGTGCCGCCGACCCGCTCGATCTCCCCTTCCTGGATCGCGCGCAGCAGCTTGGCCTGCAGGTCGAGGCGCAGGTCGCCGATCTCGTCGAGGAACAGCGTGCCGCCGGAGGCGAGCTCGAACTTGCCCGAGCTGCTGCTGGTGGGCGCCGGTGAACGAGCCGCGCTCGTGGCCGAACAGCGTGCTCTCGACCAGCTCGTGCGGGATCGCCGACGAGGTTGACGGCGATGAACGGCGCGTCCGGTCGGCCCGGACTCGCGGTGCAGCAGCCGCGCCAGCAGCTCCTTGCCGGTGCCGCTCTCGCCGAGAATCAGCACCGTGGCCGACAGCTTGGCGACCTTGTGCGACCAGGTCGACGATGTCGCGGATCTGCCGGCTCGGCCCGATCGAGGAACTCGCGCTCGCTCTGCTCGGCGACCTGCGCGCTGACAGCGTGATCACCTGGCGGTTCAGGTCCTGCCGCTCGCAGGCGTTGCGCACCAGCGAGCGCAGCTCGTCGTAGTCGAAGTCCTTGGTGATGTAGTGGTAGGCGCCGTGCTTCATCGCCTGCACGGCGGTCTCGACCTCGTTGATCGCCGAGATCATGATGCACTTCGACGAGGCTGTAGTTCTCCTTGACGATCCGCAGCACGTCGAAGCCGCTGATGCCGGGCAGCCGGACGTCGAGCAGGATGAGGTCGACGTCCTCCTGCTTGAGGAGCGTCAGCGCCGCCTCGCCGCTGGCGACCGTCAGGACGCGGTACTCGCGCTTGCAGGATGGCGCCGATGCGTGTCGCGCATCCCCTGTCGTCGTCGCAGATCAGGACGGTCTTCGGCGGCCGGGCATGGCAGGTCGGCGCGATTGTAGCAAGCGCTTGCCGGGCCGTCCGGCGGCGCTTGACACTGTTGCCGGTCGTTCGGTAAGGTACGTCGGTTGTGGTCCTCGTGGATCGTCTCGGCCGTCGCGCTGCTCGTCGCCGCTCGCCGCGCTGACCGCTGGCGCGGCGCCAGGCGCGCCGCGCTCGACGCGCTGACCCAGTCGTACTGGGAGCTGCGCTACGACTACACGCGGCTGCGGTCGCAGGTCGCCCGGCTCGACCCCGACGACGGCCGCGCCGCGCCGGCGCCCGAGCCGGCCCCCGCGTCGCCTCCGTCCATGACCTTCGTCCCGCTCTCGTCCATGAGGAAGAAAGACACGTAACACTGTGGCGAACGAATACGACGTCGTCGTGATCGGCTCCGGCACCGGCGGCTACGTCGCCGCCATCCGCGCCGCGCAGCTCGGGCTCTCGACCGCCGTCGTCGAACGCGCGCCGGCCCTCGGGCGGCACCTGCCTGAACTGGGGCTGCATCCCGACCAAGGCGCTGCTCGAGCACGCCCACGCGCTGAAGGTCGCCCAGGACTGGAAGGAGTGGGGCCTGACGCTCGGCGAGGCGGCCGTCGGCATCGACATGACCCAGGTCCAGGCCCGCAAGGACAAGATCGTCAAGGGCCTGACCGGCGGGCATCGAGCTGCTGTTCAAGAAGAACAAGATCGACTGGATCAAGGGCAGCGGCGCGGCTGACCGGCAAGGGCACGCGTCGAGGTCACCGACGGGCAGACAGCAGACGCTGACCGCGCCGCAAGGAGATCATCGTCGCGACCGGGTCGCAGCCGCGCAGCGTGCCGGGCATCGAGATCGACCGCAAGCGGATCATCACCAGCGACGAGGCGATCGGCCTGCAGCGAGGTGCCGAAGTCGATGGCGATCATGGGCAGCGGCGCGGTCGGCGTCGAGTTCGCCTCGATCTTCCGCCGCTTCGGCAGCGAGGTGACGATCATCGAGCTGCTGCCGCGGCTCGTCCCGGTCGAAGACGAGGCGGTGTCGGCCGAGCTCGAGCAGTCGTTCAAGAAGCAGGGCATCAAGGTGATGACCGGCACCAAGGTGACCGCGCGCCAAGGCCGGGCGCCGACGGCGTCGAGCATCGAGGCCCAGACTGCCGACGGCAAGACCGCCGACGCTCAAGGCCGACTACCTGCTGGTCGCGACCGGCCGCGGCCCGGTCACCGAGCGGGCTCGGCGCCGAAGAGCGTCGGGCTGCGGATG
Source organism: uncultured Acidobacteriota bacterium (assembly GCA_963750475.1). Lineage (GTDB taxonomy): Bacteria > Acidobacteriota > Vicinamibacteria > Vicinamibacterales > 2-12-FULL-66-21 > JALZOC01. The sequence goes on along the minus strand of CAVVQQ010000002.1, from coordinate 253,847 downwards.
GAGCGCGGCTACATCAAGGTCGACCAGCGACTTCCGAGACCAGCGTCGCCGGCATCTCGGCGATCGGCGACGTCATCACCTTCGACACAGCCCGGCCACCCGCAGCTCGCCCACCTGTCGTCGGCCGAAGGCATCGTCGCTGGCCGAGCGGATCGCCGGCCAGCGAGTTCCGCGCCGATCAACTACGACCAGGTGCCCGGCTGCACCTACTGCGACCCCGAGATCGGCAGCGTCGGCCTGACCGAGAAGGAAGCGCAGGCAGCGCGGCTACGACGTCAAGATCGGCACCTTCAAGTTCGGCGTCCTCGGCCGCGCCCAGATCGCCGGCGAGACCGAAGGCTTCGTCAAGATCGTCGCTCGAGAAGAAATACGACGAGATCCTCGGCGTGCACATGATCGGCCCGCGCGCGACCGAGCTGGTCGCCGAGGCGACGCTGGCCCTGCGCCTGGAGTGCACGGTCGAGGAGCTGATCCGCACCATCCACGCCCACCCGACGATGTCGGAGGCCGTCGGCGAAGCGGCGCACGCGGCGCACGGCGGGGCGATCCACGCATAGTGCACGTCACCGTGGTTCGCGACATGATTCGGGCGGGGCATCCCGGCTGGCGGCGTTGCTCCTCGCTCGATACTCTGGGTATTCTCGGTCGTCGCGCCTGGCCATCCGGGCGCCGCACCCGGGACTTATGCCAGCTCCACGGTGACGGGACACTCGGACGGCTCCGCTTCAGGGCAAGGTCACACATGGTCAACGTCGTGATGCCCCAGATGGGCGAGTCGATCGCCGAGGGCACGATCGTCCGCTGGATCAAGAAGGTCGGCGACGCGGTCGACCGCGACGAGCCGCTGTTCGAGATCTCGACCGACAAGGTCGACGCCGAGATCCCGTCGCCGGCGGCCGGCGTGCTGACCGAGATCCGGCCAAGGAAGGCGAGACCGTCCCCGTCAACAGCGTCGTCGCGGTGATCGGCAGTGCGGAGCGAGGGACGAGCCGGCGGCCGCGGCGCCGCCAGGCAGCGGACTGCCCGAGGCCGCGGCCGGACAGGCCGAAGACCGGTCCGGGTCCTCGGCGAGCTCGCCGGCGCTGGATCCGGCCGCCGCGCACCGACGCCCGCGAGCCGGCGCGGCGGAGGCAGCCCCGCCGACGCGCGACGATCTGCGGCGTCAGAAGTCGTCGCCGCTGGTGCGGCGGATCGCCCAGGAGCACCACGTCGACATCGCGCGGATCCAGGGCAGCGGCATCGAGCGGCCGGGTCACCAAGCAGGACATCCTCGGCTTCATCGAGTGCGGCGCAGTCGACGCCGGCACCGCCGCCGCGGCGCCGCGCCGGCGCCGGCGCCCCGGCCCGTCTTCAAGCCCGGCGAGCGCGTCCAGCATCGTGCCGATGAGCGTCATGCGGCGGAAGATCGCCGAGCACATGGTGCTCAGCGCGCACACCTCGCCGCACGTCTACTCGGTCTACGAGGTGAACTTCGCCCGGGTCAGCGCGCTGCGCGAGGCGAAGAAGGCGGCGTACGAGGCCGGCCGGCGCGAAGCTCACCTTCACCGCGTTCATCGCCAAGGCGGCGTCGACGCGCTGCGCCAGTTCCCGATCGTCAACGCCTCGATCGACGGCGACAACGATCGTCTACAAGAAGGACATCAACCTCGGCATCGCGGTCGCGCTCGACAACGGCCTGATCGTGCCGGTGATCCGCAACGCCGACGAGAAGAACCTGCTCGGCCTGAGCCGGGCCATCGACGACCTCGCCGGCCGCGCGCGGACCAAGAAGCTGAACCCGGACGAAGTGCAGGGCGGCACCTTCACGATCACCAACCCCGGCGTCTTCGGCGCGCTCTTCGGGCTGCCGCTCATCAACCAGCCGCAGGTGGCGATCCTCGGCGTCGGCGCCATCGAGAAGCGCGCCGTGGTGATCGACGACGCGATCGGGATCCGGCCGATGTGCCACCTGACGCTCGGCTACGACCACCGGCTGATCGACGGCGCGGATGCCGGGCCGGTTCCTGTCCTTCTTCAAGGAGCGGCTCGAGCACTTCGACGAAGGCATGGCTCTGACGCGGAGGACGCCGCGCCGGTCGACGCGTGGACGTGCAGCGACTCGGCCTCGTGCCGTACGCGGACGCGCTCGAGCTGCAGCAGCCAGCTCGTCGAGGACCGCAAGGCCGGCGCGCATCCCCGACCAGCTGCTGCTGCTCGAGCATCCCGCCGGTCATCACGCTCGGCGTGAAGAGCCCGCCAGCGACCGCTCGCACATCCTGGCCACTCCGGAGCGACGCTGGCGCGCCAGCGGCGTCGAGGTGGTCGAGACCGGACGCGGCGGCGACGTCACCTACCACGGCCCCGGCCAGCTCGTCGGCTATCCCGATCATCGACCTCAAGCCCGATCGCCGCGACGTGCACCGCTACGTGCGCGATCTCGAAGAGGTGCTGATCCGAGCCGTCGGCGCGCTTCGGGATCACCGCCGGCAGCGTGCCGGGGCTGACCGGCGTCTGGGTCGGCGCACGACAAGCTGGCCGCCATCGGCGTGCGCATCTCGCGCTGGGTCACCAGCCACGGCTTCGCGCTGAACGTCGCCACCGACCTCTCCCACTTCGACCTCATCGTGCCGTGCGGGATCGCCGACCGGGGCGTCACGTCAATCACCAGGCTCATCGGTCGTGAGGTGTCGATCGAAGAAGCTGAAACGGCGGTGCTCGCCGCCTTTGCCGCGGTATTCGGATCCGTCGAGTAACTCGAAGTCCCGATTCTACGGCGTGTTGCCGCCGTCACTCCACCGGCAGCCGCAGCCCTTCATCAGGCAGGAATAGGAAGCCCCCTTCGGGTGTTTTGTCCGATGGAGGCCCCAGATGCGTCAGCCGGAAGAAGAGGAATTGATCGGCCGGATGCAGGCGGGGGACAGCTCGGCCGTAGTCGATCTGGCGTCGACCTACGGGCCGCGCATCCACCAGCTTGCGTTCCGCTACCTGAAGAACTGGGAAGATGCCGAAGAGGTGACCCAGGACGTGCTGCATGAAAGTGCACCGCAAGATCGACGCGTTCCGCGGTGACGCCGCGCTCTCGTCCTGGATCTACCGGATCACGTTCAACACGGCCATGTCCCGCCTCCGCAACGGCCGCTTCAGCCGTCCGCACGAGGTGTCGCGGCAGGAGACGCTGTCGACCGACACCGGAACGGATCGGCCACAGCCCCACGAGCCGGCCGACTGGTCTTCGCTGGCGGACGACAAGCTGCTCCGGGCGGAAATGCGCACGCGCCTCGTCTCGGCGCTGACGCACCTGCCTGAGGTCTACCGGGTCCCTGTCATCCTCAGGGATATCAACGGCCTCTCCACCGAGGAGGCGAGCGCGGTTCTGCGCATCAAGCCGCAGACGCTGAAGTCGCGCCTCCACCGCGGCCGGTTGATCCTCCGCCAGCATCTCGGCGAGTTCGCCGGGGGCCTGGCGCTCCACTCGCGCGAAGCCGAGAACTAACCCCGCTTCCGCTCCAGCGCGTTCTCGAGCTGAGTGCGTTCCTGTCGGGTCAGGGCCGGCTCGTGCACCCGCCGGACCCCGTCCGGCCCCACTTCCACCGGCATCGCCGCCACGGCGCCGCCGGCAAGCGGCACGAAGCACGAAAACCGTCGCCTGGATCCGTTCGCGATCGCCTCGGCCACGCGCACCGCGGCCGACGCCAGCGCGTAGGGTCCCGGCGGCCACAATCCGGGAATCCGCGCCGCCAGGCCGGCCATCGCATGCGCGGCAATCTCGCTCGACAGCGGCTGTCCGAAGACGGTCGCTTCCTCCCACAACACGACCGCATTTGCCGGCGGCACGCCGACGATGCGGAGCGACACCTCGGTTCCCGAGGCGTCGGCGAGCAGACCGGCAAAGGCGCAGAGCGCCGACTCGAGCGCCAGCGGCGCAGAGCCGATCAGTCGCGCCGGCTCGACGTGCAGCTCCGCCGCGGCGCGGGCGATGAGGTCGCGCTGCGCCGCCCCCGCGAAGAGGATGGGGGCGCGCCCTTCGATCCTCGTCAGCCTGCGCATCAGGGCAAGCCCCGCCTCGCCGGCGTGCTCCCCCTGCCCGCCGGCCTGATCCGCGACCACGATGACGGCGGCGCCGGCGGCAGCCGCGAGATCTGCCGCGGCGGTGACCCTGGTTCGAAACCCTTCGAGCGGCGCCGACTGCTGGATGTCGAGTGCCTTGCCGCGCGCCACCGCCTCGGCGGCGTCAATCAGCCGGATCTCGCCGAGCCGGTCGCGCGACGCCGCCTTGTGCGCGATCGCGCCGCCCGCCGCTCCCGCCCCGATGATGGCGATGAAAGACATGGAAAGGAACCTGTATTCTAGTGTCATGACTTCAGACTCCCCAAAACTCGCGGGCCGGACCGCCGTCGTGACCGGGGGCTCCCGGGGTATCGGCCTGGCCATCGCCGAGGCGCTGCTCGCCGCCGGCGCCAACGTCGTCATCACCGGACGCGACCGCGCGCATCTGGCCGAGGCCGCGAGGCAACTGTCGCAGGGTGATCGAGGCGGCCGCGTCCATGTCGAGGCAGCCGACGTCAGCCAGCCGTCGCAGGCGGCGGCCGCGGTCGGCGCCGCCGTGAAGAAGTTCGGCGGGCTCGACATTCTGATCAACAACGCCGGGGTGGGCGTGTTCGCTCCGGTCGCCGACATGGCGGTGGACGACTGGCAGCAGACCATCGCCACCAACCTCAGCGGCGTCTTCTACTGCTGCCACGCCGCGGTCCCGGCGATGCGAACGCGCGGCGGCGGCTGGATCATCAACATCAGCAGCCTGGCCGGGAAGAACCCGTTCACCGGCGGCGCCGCGTATTGCGCCTCCAAGGCCGGCCTGAATGCCTTCAGCGAAGCGCTGATGCAGGAGGTCCGGCAGGACAACATCCGCGTCAGCTATGTGATGCCGGGCTCGGTGGCGACGTCGTTCGGCCGTGGCGAGGGGCCGGGCGGACCGGCGGCGGACTGGAAGCTGACGGCGGACGACATTGCCCAGGTCGTGATGGATCTGATTGCACATCCGGCGCGCAGCCTCCCGAGCCGGGTCGAGATCCGCCCGTCGCGCCCGCCGGCGAAGAAACCGGCGTGAGCGGCGGCCCCTCGAAACCGGAGCCCGGAGCCGCGCCGAGCGTGCAGCACTACCAGCTGCTCACGCCCCTCGGGGACTGGGGCCTGGGGGTCGCCCACCGCGCCCGGGACACGCGCTACGGACGGACCGTGGCGCTGCGCCTCGCGGCGGACGCCGCCTTTGCCGACGCGTCCGAGCGCGACGCCTTCCTTCAGGACGCGCGGGCGGCAGCGGCGCTGTCGCATCCCAACATCGCCACCCTCTTCGACGTCGGCGTCTACGACGGCGGCTGCTATCTCGCCTACGAGTTTGCCTCGGGGACGATGCTTCGCCAGGAGATGTCGGGCGGCGCGGTGAACTCGCGGCGGGCCCTCGAGCTGGCGATGCAGCTCGCCGATGCCCTGGCCGACATTCACGCCCACGGTCTCGTCCACGGCGACCTCCGGCCCGACACCGTGATGGTGACGCACAAGGGCAGTGCGAAGGTGCTCGAGGCAGGAATGATGCGGTGGACGCGCGGCGGGCGGATGCGGCTCATCGCCGCCGCGGATTTTGATCCGCTGGGCGAGCCGCCGGGCCTGTCCGCCTATATGTCGCCCGAGCAGCGCATGGGTCAGGCGGTCGATCCGCGGGCCGACGTCTTCTCGCTTGGCGTCCTCCTCTACGAGATGCTGTCGGGGCGCCATCCGTTCGCCGACGAGTTCGCTCCGCCACGGCTCGGCGAGCCGGCCGCCTCCCCCGGGCTCGCCGCCGCCGTGGCGCATGCCATGGAGTTCGATCCCGACGCGCGCCACCAGAGCATGGCGGCCTTTTCGGCCGACTTGCGCAGCGCCTTCGCCGTGCTGGAAGCCCGCGACGGCCGGATCGATCGGCTCGAGATGCTGCCCGTCGATGAGGACAGCGGCGGTGGAGGCCGCTGGTGGATGGCCGCCGCCGGTGCGGCGGTCCTGGCGGCGCTGGCGTGGTGGGCGCTGCGCTGACGGCGTCAGCGCGGACCGGCGTCGCCGTCGCGCAGAATGTCGACCAGCCGGCCGGCGAATGCCGACCGCGCCATCACCTCGTCGATGCCGGCCGCCCGCGCCGCGTCGATGAGCTCGGTCTGGACGTGCGACACGAAGCCCAGCGTCGGGATCGCGGCCAGGTCGCCATCCCGCTTCATCGCCGCAACGGTCTCGATGGGGTGCGCTTTGACGCTGTTCAAATCGAAAATCACCAGCGCCGGCCGCAGTGTCCGCGCCTGATCGAGGATCTCCTGCGGCGTACGGGCAAACGCCAGCTCGACCCCCGCGAGGCGGGCGGTCGTCCGGATTTTCGAGCTGAACAGCATGTCGTCCACTGCGGCGAGAATCATGGCGGGATCATATCTACTTTCGCTCATCCACGGATCGCCCCGGCGCGTCAGCCGGGGATGATGCGAGAATGAGGGGCGCGCCAGGCGCCGCCCGCCCATGATCATCGAGACCTATGCCGCCCCGCCCTTTTTCAAGAACGGCTTCGTCCTCGGCTGCGAGGAAACCCGGGAGGGCATCGTCATCGATCCCGGTGACGAGGTCGCGAAACTCGTCGAAGCCGTCTCGCGGCACCGGCTGAACATCCGCTACATCCTGCTGACGCACGCGCACCTCGACCACATCAGCGGCGTGGCCGCCGCCAGAGCGGCGTTCGACGCGCCGGTCGGTCTCCATCCCGACGACAATTTTCTCTACGAGGCCGTCGTCCAGCAGGGGGAAATGTTCGGCCTCCGGGTCGAAGCGCAGCCGCCGGTTGATTTCTTCTACGATGGCCCCGGCCCGTGGAAGTTCGGAGCCTTCGGTGCATGGGTGCACCACACACCCGGGCACTGCCCCGGCGGAGTCTGCCTGGCGGTGGGCCGCGACGGGGAGACAGAGCGCGAGCTGTTTGTCGGCGATACGCTCTTCGCCGGCTCGATCGGCCGCACCGATCTTCCCGGCGGCAGCCACGGCACGCTGCTGGCCTCGATTCGCGACGTGCTCTTTGCGTTTCCGGACGACGCGGTGGTGCGTCCGGGCCATGGCGAGCCGACGACGATCGGGCGCGAGAAGCGCACCAATCCCTTCCTGCAGGATTAGCGGACCGTCCGGTTGATTTGTAGAGCGCCGGTCGCGGGTGGCCGCGAACGGGCTCGCCCCGGTTGGCGCGCAGGCGACACCCGTGACGAGCGCCCTCTTGCCGAGCACCACACCTGGGGCTGTTCGCGGACAGGCCCCGCCGCGGCGCTTTCGATGTCGATGATACGCACCACTGGTCTAGTCTCGGGGCGACTAGCGCTCGACGACCAGCTCGACGCGGCCGACGCCGAGGCGGTCGCCTTCTTTGAGGGTCGCGCGCTGCACCCGCGCGCCGTTCACGAACGTCCCGTTGGTGCTGTCGAGATCGACCACTTCGAGCGCCGTCGCGCCGGCCGTCAGCTGGCAGTGCAGCCGCGACACCAGCGCGGCATCGACGATGAACTCGGCCCCCGACGAGCGGCCGATGGTCTTGATGTTCCCCGGCAGGATGCGGAAGGTGAGCGCCGGCTCGGCCGCTTCCGCCGTCTTGAGCAGCCACATCGTCGGTCAGAGCAGCTCGCGGACCCGCGCGTGGACGACGTCGCCGCCGCGCGTCAGCAGCGTCTCCCGCGTGATTTCGTCTTCGGCGTTGATCGGCAGCTCCGCCTGCGCGGCGCCATCCTTGCCGAGCAGGTGCATGAGGAACGTGGTGATGTTCTTCGAGTACATCTGGCTGGCGTGGTACGGCACCAGCGCCGGCAGGATTCGCCGGCCCGAGGATCGTCACGCCCCGGTGGACGACGGTTTCGTCCGGCCTTGGTCAGCTCGCAGTTGCCGCCGCGCTCGGCGGCGAGATCGACGATGACCGACCCCGGCGCCATCGCCTCGACCATCTCGGTCGTGATCAGGATCGGCGCCCGCTTGCCGGGGATCAGCGCGGTGGTGATGACGACGTCGCTGGCGGCGACGACCTTCAGCATCATCTCGCGCTGGCGGACGTAGAACGATTCGTCCTGGGCCCTGGCGTAGCCGCCCTTGTCCTCGGCGTCGCCGGACTCGAGCGGCAGCTCGACGAAGCGGGCGCCGAGGCTCTGGACCTGTTCCTTGACCGCCGGGCGGACGTCGTAGGCCTCGACCTTGGCGCCGAGCCGCCTGGCCGTGGCGATCGCCTGCAGCCCGGCGACGCCCGCGCCCATGATGAAGACCCGGGCCGGCGGAGATCGTGCCGGCGGCGGTCATCAGCATCGGGAACATCCGCGGCAGCGTGTTCGCGGCCAGCAGGACCGCCTTGTAGCCGGCGATCGTCGCCATCGACGACAGCGCGTCCATGCTCTGCGCCCGGGTGATCCGCGGCATCAGCTCCATCGAGAGCAGCGTCGCCCCGGTGGCGGCGATGGCGCGGACGGCGTCGGGCGCGCCGAGCGGATCCGCGAAACCAATCACGGCCTGGCCGCGCCGCAGCAGCGCCGGATCCGCCAGGCGTGGCCCGGACCTGCAGCAGGATGTCGGCGGTCGGAAACCGCCGCGCGGTCCGCGACGGTGGCGCCCTGCTGCGCGTAGGCGGCGTCGGTGAAGCCGGCGGCGGCGCCCGCTCCCTGCTCGACGACGACCTCGAGGCCCGCCTTGAGAAGGCCCGCGACGGCCGACGGAACCACGGCGACGCGGGTTTCGCCCGGCCACGTCTCCCTGGGAATCCCGACTTTCATGCGAGCGATTTTATCGATCTCGTGCCGCGGCGCTACTTCTTCAGCCACTCGACGATCGCCGCGACCGCCGCGGCGGCGATCTTCTTGTCCGGCAGGCCGGCATACTCGGACACCTCGCCAGTCGCCGCCGGCACCAGCAGATGATTGATGCCCGGCGAGATGGACGTACCTCGACGGCGCCGCCCTTCTTCCGGGCCCGGGCGAGCGCCGCCAGGGCCTCGGCATTGTCGGGTGTCACCTGCGTATCCCGGTCACCCTGCACGATCAGCATCGGCTGGCGCACCCCGGGCATGACCTTCGCCGGGTCGAACATCAGCAGGCTCCTGAACCACGCCGTGTCGGCTTGCGCCCGCAACTCGGGCGGCACCCCTTCCCAGCCTTTCTCCGCGACCACCGCCGCCTGAATCTTCTTCTGCAGCTCGATCTTCGCCTCGCGCTCGGCCTCGGGCAGTTTCATCAGATCGAGCGCGTGCCGTTGCTGGTCGAGGATGAGGTCGCTGCCGGGCTTCCCTGGAGCCGCAATCAGCACCAGCTTCGCGATCCGCTTGTCCCGGGCCGCCGCCAGCAACGCGACCATCGCGCCTTCGCTGTGGCCGGCGACGTCGATCGTGCCGCGGGTCGACGTCCTGGCGGCTGCGCCACCCACTTGACCGCGCTCGAGAGATCGTCGGCGTAGTCCTGCAGCGTCGCCCGCTCGCTCCGGCCGCCGCTCTGCCCGACGCCCCGCTTGTCGTAGCGCAGCACGATGAAGCCCTGGGCGGCCAGCGATCCGGCGAGTTGCGCGAAGATCGGGATGCCCGCCACCTCCTCATCGCGCTCGAGCGGGCCCGACCCGCCGACCAGCACCACCGCCGGGTAGCGCAGCCGCCCGACGCCGGGGGGCGTCGTCAGCGTCCCGGCGAGATTGAATCCGGGGGCCGGAATCGTCACATCGGTGTCGGTCGGATTGCGGATCGGCTGAGGCCGGGTCGCGATCCCCGCGAGATCCGAGCGAATCAGCCGCAGGTTCGAAGACGGCACCTCGAGGCGCAGGAGCCGGGCCTGGGCGTCGATGGCCAGCTCCCCCTCGAGCGTCCCTCCCGGATTGTGAAAGACCAGCTTGTAGACGCGGACCGCGATCGGCCCGGAAGGACCGGCCACCTGCTCTTCCTCGACGGCCGTGACGCTGATCTTGATCTCGGTCGAAGGAGCCACGTACACGGGCAGCTCGGCGCCCGGCGCCGCGACGGCGAGGCGCGCCGCCAGCGCGACGTAGCCCGCATAGAAGTTGTTCGGCAGAACGATGGTGCGCGCCGAGATCTGATCGGTGCGTGACGTCGTCTCGCTGTTCTGGGTGATGACGTTGGTCGCCGTCGTCACGCCAAAAGACGTCGTCAGGGCGAGCGTGCGGCCCGGCTGCGAGGCCTCGAGGTGGAGCTCCGTCGGCTGCCAGTCGGCGGTGTACTTGAGCTCGAAGCGATTGAGGGTCACGTTCAGGGGCGCGCCGAACGTGGCGGTGGAGGAAATCACCCAGGAGGAACCGGTGTGCGCGAGCCGGGTGCGCTCGGTCCCGACCCGGCGTCCGCCCAGAAACAGCGTGAACTCGGACTCCCCTTCGACCGGGACGGCGGCGATCCGCGTCTGCCGGCCTGCGCCCGCCGGCTGCGTCGTCGCCGGCGGCGCGCTTCGTTCGGGGGCCTGAGCGGCGCCGGCGGCCCGTCCGGCTGGTGCGCCGAGCAGAAGGACCGCCGCGGCAGCGATACAATAGCGGGAAAGCTCCATCCAGTCAGGATATCAGTAACGTTCCCATGGTCCCACCGTCCGGCTACCACGCACTTCGCAGCGCCGCCGGTCTCGTCGATCGATCGGCGGAGCGGGGCCGCCTGCGTCTCGGCGGCGCCGATCGCCGGCGCTACCTGCAGGGGCTGCTCACCAACGATATCGAGGCGCTGACCCCGGGCACCGGCTGCTACGCCGCCTACCTGACCGCGCAGGGGCGGATGATCGCCGACATGCGCGTGTTCGAGCTGGGCGACGCGCTGATTGTCGATCTGGATCGCCACGTCAGCGAGACCGTGCGCGACAGATGGGAGAGCTTCATCTTCAGCGAAGACGTGCGGATCGAGGATCAGTCGGCAGCGCTGTCGCAGATCGGTGTCTATGGCCCTCTCGCCGCCGCCGTTCTGGCCGGAGCCCTGCGCTCCGATACACCGCTCACGGCCGAAACCCTCGAGGCGATGCCACTGCACCATTGTGCCGTGGACGGCGCCGCGGAAAGCTCGATCGTGGTTCTGCGGAGCGACGCCGCGGGTGAGATGGGATTCGACGTCCTGATTGCCGCCGGCCAGGCGGAAGACTTCATCCGGCGCTGCGAACAGGCGGGGGCCGTGGCGGTCAGTGGCGAAGCGGTCGAGGCCCGCCGGGTGGAGGCCGGGCGTCTGCGCTTCGGGGTCGATATGACGGAGGAGACGATTCCGCTGGAAGCCGGGATCGAGGATCGCGCGATCAGCCAGACGAAGGGCTGCTACGTCGGCCAGGAGGTCATCATCCGCGTCCTCCACCGCGGCCACGGCCGGGTCGCGCGGCGGCTCGTCGGTCTGTCGCTCGGGTCAGGGATGGTGCCGCTGCGCGGCGCGCCGATCACGAGCGGCACGCGGGCGGCGGGCAGCGTCACGAGCGCGGTGCTGTCACCGGCGCTGGGGCACGCCATCGCGCTCGGCTACGTCCACCGCGACTTCGCGGCTCCCGGCACGGAGCTGACGGTCGCCGGTGTCCCGGCGACCGTCTCCGCGCTCCCGTTCGGCTGATTCCCGGTGTCTCAGCCGAGCTCGTCGGCGGATTTCGCGCCGTAGAACTCGTACCAGGGATGGGCGGTCTTGAGCCGCTCGTTGACGTTGGTGATGTTCCTCACCCCTTCGTCCTCGAGCCACGTGCGGAACGCCTCCCCGCCCTGCTTGCCGTAGACCGCGATGCCGTCCTCCCAGGTGGCGCGGCCGCAGAGCACGCCCGAGAACCGCGTCCCCGCTTCACCGGCGAGCTCCAGCGTCTCGGTGAACTCGGCGTTGCTGACGCCGGCCGACAGATAGATGAACGGCTTGGTCGAGACGTCGGCCGAGCGGCGGAAGTGCTCCATCGCCTCCTTGCGGGAGTAGGCCGTCTGCCCGCCGGACGACTTGGCCCCCTCGACGAACTTCATGTTGATCGGCACTTCGACCTTCATGCACGTCGACGCCGTAGCGGTCCTTCGTGAACTCCTGCATGCTGCTGGTGACGATGCTCGGGCTTCTTCTTCGCGAACTCGAGCGCCTTCTCGTCGAGGCCGTTCTCGTAGCCGATGAACTCGAGGAAGAAGGGGATGTCGTTGGCGCGGCACTCGTCGCCGATCCGCTCGACCCAGGCGTGCTTGAGGTTGTTGATCGTCGGCGGTGTCGCACGGGGCGTAGTAGAGCAGGATCTTGATGCAGTCGGCGCCCGCTTCCTTGAGCCGGCGGACCGACCAGTGGTCGAGCAGGTCGGGCAGCCGGCCCGGGGTGGTGGCGTCGTAGCCGGTCTTCTCGTAGGCGAGCAGCAGCCCCGAGCCCTTCGCGCGGCGCTGGCTGGCGGGAATGCCCCATTCGGGATCGAGCAGGATGGCGCTGGCGTGCTGGGTCAGCACCTCGGTGACGAGGGTCTTGAACTCCTCCATCTCGCGGTCGCCGACGTCCGCCGCCCTTTTCCTTGGCGAGCGACTTCTTGAGCGACCCGCGCTGGTCCATCGCGGCGGCGGCGATCACCCCGCGCTCGTTCGAAACCGCCTTCATTCCTGCAAGCTTGCCTGGTGTCATCTTCACGGTCGTCTCTTCCTGCCTCTGGAATACCCCTCGCGGAAGAACCGCGAGGGCCGGCAGGGCTGCCGCCCGTCCTGCCGTCGTCACCCGCTCGTGTAGAAGCGATCATTTTAATACAGGAAAGCGGAAGTCCTCTACCTCGGCTGCCTTGACGGCGCGCTCGACGATCTCGTCGATGGGCAGCGCCGCCTCGGCACGGGTCGACGTCGGCGGCACGGGCCCGCGTCGCCGGGTGCTTGCGGCGTGAACAGCGTGCAGCAGTCCTGGTCCGGGATGATCGAGATCGGGTAGGTGCCGAGCCGCTCGGCTTCGGCGATGATCTCCTCCTTGTCCATGCCGATGAGCGGGCGCAGGACCGGCATCGTGACGACGCTGTTGATCGAGGTCAGGTTCTCGATGGTCTGCGACGCCACCTGGCCGACGACCTCGCCGGTGACGAGCGCCTGCGCCCGGTCCGTGGCGGGCAATCCGCTCGGCGATCCGCATCATGAAGCGCCGGTAGATGACGACGCGCAGCGGCGGCGCGACCGAGAGGACGACCTGCTGCTGGATGTCGCCGAACGGCACCAGGTAGAGGCGCGAGTGGAACTGGAAGCGGGCGAGGACCTTCGCCAGCTCGCGGGCCTTCTCCTGGGAGGCGCGCGACAGGATCGGATAGCTGTGGAAGTGGATCGAAGAGGACGCGGCAGCCCCGGCGCATCATACGCCAGGCCGCGACCGGAGAGTCGATGCCGCCCGACAGCAGGCATGCGACCCGGCCGCTGACTCCCACCGGCATGCCGCCGGCGCCGCGCTCCGTGCCGAAGGAGTAGAACGCCTCGCTGGTCAGCGCCTCGACGTGGATCGTGAAGCGCGGGGGCGCTGAGGTCGACCTTCCAGCCGCGCGCCGGCTTGATCCGGCCGCCGACCTCCCGCTCGATTTCCGGCGAGGTCATCGGGAAGCGCTTGTCGGCGCGCCGCGCCGAGACGCGGAAGCTCGGGACGTCGCGGTCTCCCGAGATCGCGGAGAATGTGCTCCGCGATCGCGTCGATGTCGAGCGGCGCACGCCCCGCCGGCGCGAAGTTGGCGATGCCGAAGACGCGGGAGACGCGGTCGCGTACCGGCCTCCCAGGCCGAGTCGTCCTCGAGCACCAGTTCGATCCGGCCCATCAGCGCCCGCACGTCGGCGACGCCGAAGGTCCGCCGTAGCGGCCTTGCAGATTGCGGACCAGCTTGGTCATGAACCACGGCCGGTTCTTGCCCTTGAGCGCAATCTCCTGGTAGTGGAGGACGATGGACTTCATGCAGACGTCAATTGTTGATCGCGCGCGGGAAGGCGTCCGAAGAATCAGCCGCGCGCCAGCGCCAGCCGCGCGGCGCGGTGGCCGCTGACGACCGCGCTCTCAATCGTGCCGGGCAGGCCGGTGTCGGTCCAGTCGCCGGCGAGATAGAGCCCGGCCACGGGCGTGGCGGGTCCGGGTCGCGCCGGCTGCCCGGGCGCCAGCGAGAACGTCGCCTGCTTCTCACGGATCACCGTTGCGCGGATCAGGGCGGCCTCGCGCGCGCCCGGGCAGCGCGTCACGCATCTCGCGCGCCGCCAGCGCGATCAGCTCCTCGCGTCCCATCGCGGCGAGGCGGACCGCGCCGCTCGAGACCAGCGACAGGTGCGACGCCGTGCCGCCGAACGCGATCCGCTTGTCGAAGACCCACTGCATCTCGCGGCCCGGCAGGCCGACGAACGCCTCGTCCATCACCGGCCGGTCGTACCACAGGTTGACGGTGACGATCGGCTTGGCGTCCATCGCGGCGGCGCCGTCGAGCAGAGCGGCCAGGGCCGGCGGCGGCGATGGACCGAAGAGACTGCGCAGGGCGAACCACGGGACGGCGGCGATGACCCTCGAAGTCGGGATGCGATCACCGCGAAGCTCGACGCCGGTCACGCGTCCCTGCTCGACAATCACGCGCGCGAGGGCGTTCAGTTGAACGTCGCCGCCTCGCGAGCGGATGTAGGCGGTTGCCGGCTCGGCATACATCGCATCGAGCGGCTTCGTCGGCAGGACGAGCGACGCGGCCGTCGGGTCCGGTCCGAACATTTCGGCGAGAACACGGACGAACGGCGCCGCCGCGGCCGAGTCCGGGGACTGATTGAGCGCCGCGACCGCGAGCGGCTCCCAGAGCCAGCTCGCGGAGCTTGTGCAGCTGGCCGTGGGCGGTGAGCCAGTCCGAGACGGTGCCGTTCGGAACGGCCGTGACCCGTCCCGTCCGCCGCAACTCCTCGCGCGCCTGGCGCAGCGGTGCCGCCAGCCGCAGCGCACTCAGCCGATCCCGCCACGGGAGCGCGTCCCAGTCGAGCACCCCGGCCAGGAGGTGCAGCGGCGGCGGCAGCGGCGGACACCGCAGCACCGACCGCTCGCCGCCGCGGTCGAGATAGGGCACCGCCATCGACGGCTGCATGCGGACATTGTCGAGCGCGTCGACGCGGCGCAGGAACTCGAGCGTCTCGCGGTAGCAGCCGAAGAGCACGTGCTGGCCGTTGTCCACCAGCTCGCCAGTGTCGCGGTCCGGAAATGCCGTCGCCCGGCCGCCGAGCGCGAGGCCGCGCATCGACGACGAGGACGCGGCGGCCCTGCTCCGCGAGAAGCGCCCCCGCGCTGAGCCCAGCAAACCCCGCCCCCACCACCACATGGGGACACTCATCTTTAGCGTAAGTCATTGAAAACAATAAGGAGATCGGCGAAATGCCGCTGATCGGCGAGGGCACCGGCAGGCAGGCACGCCCGATCGGGCCCATGCCAACGGTTCGAGTCCTGAAATCAACGACTTAGCCTAAAGATGAGTGTCCCCCTGAGGTGGGTGGTGAGCCAGGTCCGGGCGGCGATCAGGGCGCGTCGGGGGCGCGGGATCCGAATCACCTCGCTGAAGACGTCGTAGTCGGCCCGTTCAATGCGGTCGAGCAGGCGGCGGTAGATGGCCCCCATGATCTCGGCCGCCACCAGACGACGCGCATCCGCCGGCGGCAGGCCCGCGTCGGCGCGCGCATAGTACTGCCGCGCGCGCATGGCCTGCTGTTCGAGGAGCGCCTTCACCCGCGGCGACCGCACCCCCTGGCCGCGCGCCGCGGTCTCGGCGGCCAGCTCGGCCTCGGTGACGCCGTGCTCCCGGAGATCCTCCAGCGGCAGGTAGACCCGCCCGCGCGCGAGGTCCCCCGGCACGTCGCGCAGAATATTCGTGAGCTGCAGCGCGACCCCGAGGTCGGTTGCATACTGACGCGACCGCGGGTCGCCATAGCCGAAGATTTCGAGGCAGACCAGCCCGACGGCTGACGCCACCCGGATGCAGGACCTGGTACAGTTCCGCGAACGTCTCGTAGCGCCGCTCGGCGAGATCCATCTCCACGCCCTCGATGAGCGCCTCGAAGGCCGCCCGCGGCAGCCCGAAGCGTTCGACCACGGGCGCAAGCGCCTGTCCCTGGCGGGTGGACGGGCTTCCCCCCTCGAACGCCGCCGCCAGCTCCGATCGCCACTTCGCCAGCTCCGCCGCGGCGCTCCCGCTCGCGTCCGCCTCGTCCACCGCATCGTCCACCGCCCGGCAGAAGTCCCAGACCGCGACGATGGCCCTCCGCTTGTCGGGCGGGAGGACGAGGAACGAATAGTAGAAATTCGTGTCGCGAGCCATTACCGCGAGCGGCTCCCTTCGACGGCGTGAGGACCCGCACCGGCGCCGGCAGTCCGCCACCGGACCGCCCGCCAGACGAGCGGCACGGCATCGGCTGCGCCGAGCGACGGCCGGCCGCGGAAGACGTCGAACCCGCCGCGCTCGAGTCGATCCAGCACTCGTGACGCACCCAGCCAGGTCAGGCGCAGCTCCCAGCGCAGCCGGCCGCGGACGCCGTCGCAGACCGGCCGCCCCGCCGTCAACAGCGCCCGGGTCCGCTGCGCCATCACGCGCAGCACCGCCTGCCATTCCGGCGTCATGCACCCGGCATCGAGATCGGCTTCTCTCGCCCCGGCACGGTCCCGGTCTTCACCGGGAACGTACAGCCGCCCGCGGCTCCAGTCGATCGCCAGATCCTGCCAGAAGTTGATCAGCTGCAGCGCCGAGCAGAAGGCATCGGATTGCTCATCGAGTGCGTCGCTCCGGTAGCCGCCGATGCGCAGGACAATCCGACCGACCGGGTTGGCCGACCGCCGGCAGTATTCGAGCAGCTCCCGCCACGTCCCGTATCGCGTCGTCTCGACGATCCTGGCGGAAGGCGTCGAGCAGGTCGGTCAACAACGGGACCGGCAGCTCGGTTTCCCGGATGGTCTGATGAAGGGCTTCAAAGATGAAGTCGGCGCCAAGATTCGCCGGCACCGGCTCGCTGGCGTCGCCGGTCAGGCGTGCCTGCCACGCGTCGAGGAGCCGCCGGCGCTCCGTGTCGGGCATGCCCGGCTCGTCGGCGAAATCGTCCGCGCGTCGCGCGAAGGCGTAGACCGCCGCGACATGCGGCCGCATGCCGGCGGGCAGCAGCCGCGACGCCACCGGAAAATTCTCGTAGTGCTCGCGCGCCAGCCGCTCGCAGTAGGCATCGGTGCACAGCGGCGCTCGTCACCACTCGAGTTCGGCACCGCCGGTGCGCTGGTTTGCCACACGGGCCATGACGAACAGCAGATCCGACAGCCGGTTCATGTAGGCGAGCAGCACCGGCTCGAACGCGTCCGCGCCGAGTCCGACCATGCTCCGTTCGGCCCGGCGGCAGATGGTCCGCGCCACGTGCAGCGCCGCACCCGGGCGGGAGCCGCCGGCGAGGATGAAGCGGGTCAGCGGCGGCACCTCTGCTTCGAGATCGTCGATCCAACCCTCGAGCCTGGCTGATATCCTCGTCGCTCGACCGACGCCTTGGTGACGCGCTCCGCGATTCTGCGGGCCGGATCTCGCCAGGCGCGCGCCGAGCGCGAACAGATCCCGCTGGATCCGCTCGAGCATTGCCGTCATCCGGGGGTCGTCGACCGCTTCGGTCCGCACCAGGCCGAGCCACGCGTTCAGCTCGTCGACGTCGCCGCAGGCGGCGACCCGAGGATCGGACTTGCGGACCCGGGTGCCGTCGAACAGGCCCGTGCCGCCGGCGTCCCCGGTCCTGGTGTAGATTTTCACGCTCCCGATTATGGGCCGCGGCCGGGCTCCGGACAAACCCGAACGCGCCCTGGCGGCGGACAGCGGACGGCCTCGCGGCCGCGGAAACGTCACAGCGATGAAACCAGCAAAAACCACCCGCCCGCGGAAGCGCCGTGCCGCGGCCCCGCCCGGTGACGGTCTCCCGGTTCCGGCCCGGCGCCGCCTCTTCAGGCGCCGCCTGCTCGGGTGGTACCGGCAGAATGGCCGCGATCTGCCCTGGCGCCTCACCCGCGATCCGTACCAGCATCCTTGTATCGGAGGTGATGCTGCAGCAGACGCAGGTCGATCGCGTGCTGCCCAAGTATCACGAGTGGCTCGGGAAGTATCCGACGCTGACGGCGCTCGCCGCCGCCGCCGAGTCAGATGTTTCGGCGACATGGCGTCCGCTTGGCTATAACGTCCGCCCGCGGCGGCTGCATGCCATCGCCCGGGAATCGGTCGCGCGCTACGGCGGCGAGCTGCCTGGCGACGAGGCGACGCTGTTGTCGTTCAAGGGCATTGGCGAGTACACCGCCGGCGCGGTGCGCAGCTTCGCGTTCGGGCAGCGCGCCGCGATTCTCGACACCAACGTCGCCCGCGTCCTGTTCCGGGTCTTCGTCGGCGCCGGCGACCCCAAGGCGCACGCCATGCGCCGGCATCTGTGGTCGGTGTCGCGCACCGTGCTGCCGATGCGCCACGTCTTCGATTTCAATCAGGCGCTGATGGACTTCGGCGCGACCCTGTGCACGGCGCGGAAGCCGAAGTGCCTGGTCTGCCCGATGCGCTCGGACTGCGCCGCGTATCCCCTCGACAGCGCCGCTGGACGGCCGGCGCGATGACGGCTCCCGGCGGACCTCCGACCGTCGTCGTGACGGCGGCGATCATCGAGCGCGACGGCGCGTTTCTCGTCACCCGCCGGCCGGCGGGGACGCATCTGGAAGGGTATTGGGAGTTTCCCGGCGGCAAGTGCGATGGGGGCGAGTCGCTCGAGGCCTGCCTGGTGCGCGAAATCCGCGAGGAGCTCGACGCGCTCGCGATCGTCGGCGCCGAGGTCTTCACGATCGCGCACCCCTATCCCGATCGTGTCGTCCGCCTGCATTTCTTCAGCTGCACGCTCGCGGGGGAGCCCCGCGCGGCGCTCGGCCAGGAGATGCGCTGGGTGCGGCGGCAGGAGCTGGCGGCGCTGCCGTTTCCGCCGGCGGACACCGATCTGATCGCGCGGCTCAGCGGCGCGGACCCCTCCAGCACGACGAGCGGGCGGTAACTATCGAAGGGCTGAAAGGCGCCGCGGATCTGATTCCGGCCTCAGCGCTTCCTGAGCGTTTCAATCCCCTCGACGGGCCCGAGGCATGTCGTGCCCTTGTAGGGCACGATGATCGAGTCCGTCCCGAGCGACGCCGTGCCGGTGAGCTTGATGGCGCAGGAGGTCAGGCCTGGCGCGGTGGCGTTGCCGTCGGCCGACCAGGCGATGGCCGCGCTCGACGTGAAGGATCCTTCGGCGGTGCCGGCGAGCTTCAGATCGCCCGGGCAGGTCGCGCTGAACGACCCTTTCGCCGTCGTCGCGGTCTGCTCGGTGACGTCCCATTTGAACGCCGTGCAGGTGCCCGGTGTCGGAATCAGGGAGGACGAGCTCCAGCTGCCCATCAGGGCGCTGATGCCGCCGGCCGACGGCGACGTCGGCGAGCTGGTGTGTTCGACTCCGGTGCAGCCCGCGGCCGCGGCCGCGAGCGAAAGGACGAGGATCAGCAGTCGGTTGTTCATGTTGTCTATCCAGAAGGTTTATCGGGCACACGTCGCCCGGGAACAGTCGCTGGGGATCAAAAGTATAATCCGCCTATGTCGATTCTGAAAATCGCGCGCATGGGGCACCCGGTGCTGCGCGCGAAGGCCCGGGCGCTGCATCCGTCGGAGATCCGCACGCCGAAGATCCAGCAGCTCATCGACGACATGTTCGAGACCATGAAGGAATACCAGGGGGTCGGGCTCGCCGCGCCGCAGGTGCACGAGGGTCTGCGGCTCTTCGTCGCCGGATTTCCTCCCGTCGTGAACGACGAAGACGATGACGACCGCGAGGCCGACGAGGACGAGGAGGATGTGCCGCTGATGGCGGTCATCAACCCCGAGATCGAAGTGCTGACGCGCGAAGTGGTGGAGGACTGGGAAGGCTGCCTGAGCATCCCGGACCTGCGCGGCCGCGTGCCGCGCGCCCGGCAGATCAGCGTGCGCGCCTACGATCGCCAGGGCAAGAAGATCGAGATCCAGGCCGCCGGCTTCACGGCGCGGGTGATCCAGCACGAGACCGACCACCTCGACGGGGTGCTGTTCCTGGACCGGATGAAGACCTTCCAGTCGCTGAGCTTCCTGGACGAGTACGGCCGCTTCTGGAGCAACCGCAAGGCGGACTGAGAGCCGGTGCCGGCGAACCGACCGGCTTCAGCCGGCCTGCCGCTTCCGCTCGAGCGCGCGCTCCGAGCCGAGCCGCTCCAGCTCCACTTCCGAGTGATCGACGAACTGCATTGCGGCGGCAATGGCCGTGTGCCCGGCCTGGTCCGCGATCAGGCGGTGCATCTGCTGGCAGACGCGGCGATAGGCCGGATGGCCCTGGGGCGCCGTGCGGAGCTCGATGAGGTGCATCGCCTCCCGCGCATTCATCGCCATGTAGAAGCGGACGCGGTACGCCATCGCCACGGCGTAGGGGGCAACAGCCGTCAATCCCGCCGACACGAGGGCGTCGTGCAGCCCGGCCGAGGCGTCCATCACCCGGTTCCAGTCGTCGCCCGCGCCGGCCTCGGCGATTGCCTCGGGCTCGGTGTAGCCGTGGCGCGTCGTCAGCGGCTGCCATTCGAGCGTCAGCAGCCGGTGGCGCTGCAGGTCGCGGAACGCGCCGTAGTCGGTCAGCACGTCGAACCGGTAGCCGGTGCGCTCGAAGGCCCGCCCCGGCCGATGGCGCCGGTTGGTGCGATCGCCGGTGTAGGCGTGGAGCAGGCGCAGGCGGTCATCGGCCGGCATCCGCCGCGCCGCGGCGAGGAGCTGATCGTCGGGCAGATCGGAGACCGCGTACAGGGCGGCGGCGACGAGCTTCACTTCGCCGTCCGGATCGAAGTCGGTCAGCGTCACCTCGGCGCGCGGCTCGGGCGCGGCGTCGATGAGGTCGGCCGCGGCGGCGACCGCCTGGTGGGTCGCGGCCAGGTACTCCGACCAGCGACCGCCGCGATCCGGTTGATCGACGCGGGTCAGGAAGGCGGGGATGACCTTGCGCAGCTCGACCAGCATTTCGTCGGCGCAGGCCCGCACCTCGGCGAGCGCGCTGGCGCGCATCCTCAGGAGCAGCGCTTCGAACGCCTGGCCGGTGCCGTAGATCCCGACGTTCGACTGCGTCGCGGCGGGCAGCATCCCGCGCAGCGTGTCGAGCGCCTTGGCGCGGATCGCGGCGCGGTGCACCCCCTCGGAATCGGCCGGCGCCTTCGGGTAGCGCCGCGCGAAGTGCTCCTGCATCGACCGGGATCCATTTCGCGTAGCGCTCGAACGCGTCGTCCATCGTCCGCGATGTAGCGGGCTTCGAGCGTTCCGCCCTTCAGCTCCGCGGGGACGTGGTAACGCCAGCGCCCGTGCAGGCGATCGGTGTAGGGGACGTAGCGCGTCGACTGCTCCAGGTAGGCCATGAGGCGCCCCCACTCGAGCACCTTGGTCAGGATGTTGGAGACGTACTCGCAGGCGATGTGGGCGCCGCCGAGCTGCGCGACCGAGTCGTCTCCATACTCGCTGAAGACCCTCGCGAACAGCTTGTCGGCGCGCGCCACCGCCGCGCTGGTGCCGTCGTCATGCCCGCGGCCGGCCGGGTCGCCTACCTTGTCGGCGAATTCGTCGAGGAACAGCCGGCGCAGCGACTTGGCGGAGCGCGAGTAGCGGGCGAAGAGCGCCCCCTTGACCGTCTCCGGCAGATTCGTCAGCGCGAAGACGTGCCCGTCGAGATTGGTGAAGTAGGGCGCGAGCCGGGCGCGCTCGTCGGCGGTGAAGGCTTCGGCTGGCACGCCGCGAATTGTAGCGTGTATCGGGAAGCGAGAGGAGCGGCCGCTCGGCGGACAGGGAGGTTACGATGGCCCGGTGATGATTCTGATCCCGGCGCACAACCCGTCGCCATGGACCGGACCGGCCGGCAACAACACCTACCTGTTGACCGGCGCGGTCGCGGTCTTGATCGACGCCGGGACGGGCGTGCCGGAGCATCTCGACGAGATCGCGCGGACGCTGGCGGGCGAGCCGCTCGGTGCAATCCTGATCACTCACGGCCATCCCGATCACGCCGCCGGGATTCCGGCGCTGCTGGCGCGATGGCCGGCCGCCAGGGTCATCCGCTATCCGGACGAAGGCGCCGCGCCGATTCCCGCCGGCGACCGGCACCTCCTGCCGATCCGTACGCCGGGGCACGCGCCGGATCACCTCTGCTTTCTCGACCCCGACTCGCGCGACCTGTATTGCGGCGATCTCATCCGCTCCGGCGGCAGCATCGTCATTCCGGCGAGCCAGGGGGGTGACGTGCGGCAGTACCTCGACTCGCTGCGCCGGGTGCGCGGCCTGGCGCCGCGCCGGCTGCTGCCCGGCCACGACGGGATCGTGGACGACCCCGCACCGCTCATCGATCACTTCATCCGTCATCGTCTCGAGCGGGAGGCACAGGTGGCTGCTGCCGTGAGGGCAGGGCTGACAACCGCCGAGGCGATTGCCGCCAGCCTCTATCCCGGACTCCCGGAGAGCCTGCGCCATGCCGCGATCGACACCGTCCAGGCCCACCTGCTCAAGCTGGAAGCCGAGCGGCCTGCCTCGAACCCTCAACCCGGAACGCCGAATCCTGAACCGCGCTGAAACTCCGAAACCGAATCCCGAACCCCTCTACCTGCCCTCCGCATCTCCCACCACCCGGCGCAGCTCGCGCAGATACTCGCGGAAGCGGCGCCGCCCCGCCTCAGTCAGGACGCAGCTGGTCTGCGGCCGTCGGCCGGCGAAGCCCTTCCTGACCTCGACAATCCCCGCCGCGACCAGCACATCGAGATGGCGGCTGAGGTTGCCGTCGGTGAGGCGGCAGAGCGTTTTCAGCTCCGCGAAGACCCGCCCATCCCGGCGTGCCGCCAGTGCCGTCACAATCCCGAGGCGGGCGCGCTCGTGGAGCACGCGGTCCAGGCCCGCATAAGCGAAGCGGCCGGGGGGCTCGGCCTGGCGGGCGCGGCGCGACGGCATGACTGGGGACAAGCCGGCCTACTGTGCAGGACCACCGGCACCAAGTCAACGGTGCCGTCGGCCGCGGCGGCGTAGTACCGATGAGCGGATGAAGGGCTACGCCAATCCTGGTCTGCTCGTAACGCCCCGGGAGCTTGCCGGCCTCGTGCAGGACGCTGCCGGGTCGCGGCCGCTCGTGCTCGACCTCCGCCCGCCGGATGCGTATACGGCCGGCCATGTCCCGGGAGCCATACATCTCGATCTGTGGGGCGTCAGCCTCATCGACACCGATCCGGCGCCGCTCGAGGCCTTCATGTGGATGATCGAGCACGTCTTCGCCATTCACGGCGTCGATGCCGCGACGCCGATCGTCGTCTACGACGAGCAGTCGGGCACGCGCGCCGCCCGCGCCTTCTGGTTCCTCGAATATTTCGGCCATCCGGCGGTGCGCATGCTGGACGGCGGCTTCAACGCCTGGATCGCCGAGAGCCTGCCCGTGACGCGCGATGCCGCGCCGGCGCGGACGACCGAGTGGAAGGGCGCGCCGCAGCGCGAGGTACTGGCGACCTACCGCGACGTCAAGGACGCACTCGATGCCGGCGACGCGGTGATCGTCGACACGCGAACCGACGGCGAGTACTTCGGCACGACGGTCCGCGCCAAACGCGGCGGCGCGGTCCCTGGAGCGATTCACATCGAGTGGACGCGCAATCTCACCGCCGCGGGGGACTTCAAGCCCGCCGCGGAGCTGCGAACAGATGTACACCGAGGCCGGGGTCACGCCGGGATCGCGACAGTCATCACCTACTGCCAGGGCGGCTACCGCGCCGCGCACTCCTACGTCGCGCTGCGGCTGCTCGGCTACCCGCGCCTTCGCATGTACCTCGGGTCGTGGAAGGAATGGGCCGACCGTGAGGAGCTCCCGGTCGAGGTGCCCCGTCAGCCTGAAAGGAATTCATGAACAATGTCATCGACTTCATCAACACCAACCGCGATCGCTATCTCGACGAGCTGAAGGCGTTCCTCGCCATCCCGAGCATCAGCGCGCTGCCCGAGCATGCCGACGACGTCCGCGCCTGCGCCGAGTGGGCGCGCGGACGAGATGCGGCGCATCGGCCTGCAGAACGTCCGCCTCGATCGAGACGCCCGGCAATCCGGTCGTCTACGGCGACTGGCTCGGCGCCGCCCGGCGCGCCGACGATCCTGTTCTACGGCCACTACGACGTGCAGCCGGTCGATCCGCTCGAGCTGTGGGAGTCGCCGCCCTTCGAGGCGACGGTTCGCGACGGCGAGATCTACGCGCGCGGCGCCGCCGACGACAAGGGCCAGGTGTTCATGCACCTCAAGGCGATCGAGGCGCACCTGAAGCAGAACGGCCGCCTGCCGGTGAACATCAAGATCATCCTCGAGGGCGAAGAAGAGGTCGGCTCGCGCAATCTCGACGACTTCATCCAGCGACCACAAGACCGAGCTCGCCGCCGACGTCGTCGTCATCTCCGACTCGCCGATGTTCGATCGCGGCGTGCCGTCGATCTGCTACGGCCTGCGCGGCCTGGTCTACTTCCAGATCGACCTGCGCGGCACGCAAGAGCGATCTGCATTCCGGTTCGTTCGGCGGCGCGGTCGCCAACCCGGCGATGGTGCTGGCGCAGATGCTCGCGCAGATGAAGGACCGCAGCGGCCGCATCAAGATTCCGGGCTTCTACGACGATGTGCGGGAGCTGCACGGACGAGGAGCGGCAGGCAGTGGAAGCAGCTGCCGTTCAACGAGACGCGCTACCGCAAGGAGCTCGGCGCGCCGAAGCTGTTCGGCGAGAGCGGCTACACCACGCTCGAGCGCGTCTGGGCGCGGCCGACCTTCGAGGTCAACGGCCTGCTGCCGGGCTTCACCGGCGAAGGCGCCAAGACGGTGCATCCCGGCGGTGGCGATGGCCAAGGTCAGCATGCGGCTCGTGCCCGACCAGGATCCCGGACAAGATTGCCGAGCTGTTCGAGGCCTACGTCGAAGAAGCTCGCGCCGAAGACCGTCGAGGTGAAGGTCACCCGCATGCACGGCGGCAAGCCGTGGATGACGGAGTTCGACAACCCGTTCGTCCAGGCGGCCGGCCGCGCGATCGAGAAGGGCTTCGGCAAGACGCCGGTGTTCAACCGCGAAGGCGGCTCGATTCCGGTGGTCGCGACGTTCCAGGAAGATCCTCGGCCTGCCGTCGGTGCTGTTCGGCGTCGGCCTGCCGGACGAGAACGCGCACGCCCCGAACGAGAAGCTCGATCTCGGCAACTTCCACGGCGGCATCATCGCCTCGGCGTATCTCTACGACGAGATCGCGCGGGCACGCGGCTAGCCCGAGAAAGCGGGAGGGCGGCGGCGGTCAGCGGCGCGGCTGGTACAGCGCGGCAAGTGCGGCGCCGACCGCCTGCGAGAGCTCGCCGAGCGCGGCCGGCACGATCGTCATGATGCTGCGCTGCGTCGGCCACAGATACGGGTCGGCGGCGGCGCGCACCCCGTCGAGATACCGCGTCCGGAACTCGGCGGTCGTCGATTCGGGATCCATCAGCCCGCCGCCGATGACGACGAAGGCGGGGTCGAGGGCCATTGCCAGGCTGGCGACGTGCAGGCCGAGCGCGCGCGCCTGGAAGTCGAAGATGTCCAGGGCGAGCGCGTCCCCTTTCTGCGCCAGCCCGCGCAGCGCCATCGCGCGCTCCTTGGGCTCTCCGCCCGAGCGTGCCAGGTCGTGATCCGGGAAGCGGGTGAGGGCCTCTTCGAGCAGGAAGGGCAGCCCGGCGAGTGTCGTGTAGACCTCGACGCATCCCCACGTGCGTCCGCACCCGCAGGGGTGGGCCTTGGCGCCGAGCAGGTGGAGCGGCGCCGGCATGTGGGCCGCTTCCATTCCGGAGATGGTGTCGCCGTCGAGCGCCAGCCCGGTCCGGTCCACATAGGCACAGCCAAGCCCCGAGCCGGGCGCCAGCATCAGCACGGTGCCGGAAGTATTGCCGCGGGCGCGCTGCGCCTCGGCGACGCCGCCCATGTTGCCGTCGTTGCCGACGATCAGGGGGATGGCAAGTCCGGCACGCTCCGCCAGCGCCTGCTGATAGGCCGTGTGGACGTCGAAGCCGTGAAACGTGTCCGGCAGATTGGGCGAATGGCCGAAGACACCATATCGCTCGTAAGGACCGGGGATGGCGAGCCCGACGCCGCCGACGTCGTCCCACGACAAGTCGTGGGCTTTCAGATACTGGTCGATCGCTTCGACCCAGCGCGCGACGGTTTCGTGCGGGCCATGCTCGGAGCCGGTCGGGCGCTGCAGCAGCCTGGTCGAGACGGCTGCGCCGTCCTCCCAGACGGCTCCGATTTTCGAAGTCGTCGCACCACCGTCGGTGCCGATGAAAACGCGCCGTCCTGCGCCCATTGTGCCCCTACATTAAACCAGTGAGCCTGCCGCGACCAATCGGGATTTGCACTTGTACGCTTTCGGCGCTGCCGACGTTAATACCCTTATGAGCCTGACACAGGGAGAAGTCCTCTCGCTGCCCGCGGATGCCACCCGGCCATCGAGACCGTTGTTTCTGACCCCCCGAGAGCGCCAGGTCGTTCAGTTGCTGATCGACGGGTGCTCGAACGACGATATCGCCACGCGTCTGCGACTCCGGCCGCAGACGGTCAAGAACCAGCTGACGCGGATCTACACGAAAGTCGGCGTCTCCTCCCGGGTCCAGCTGGCAGTTGCCGTCCTCAGACAGGGGCTGGCGGAATCGCACTGAACAGCTGGCGCCCCGGATCCGGGACGCCAGCTCATCACTAACGTTTAACTTGACCCTCTCCTACCTCGTCCGTAGGATGGGATCAATGCGTCATCCGCAGGGCTTCGTCGTCACGCTCGTGGCGGCGCTCGCTGCCGGCTGTTCCGACGCTGACCGGGTGCGCGCGGCATCGGACGTGCGCCCGACCTACGACACTGCCACCGGGCGGCTGACCCAGCTCGCCCTCGACTCCAACCACGACGGCCGGCCCGACACCTGGACCGACATGGACGGCTCCCGTCCCGTCCAGACCCGCATCGACAGCAACGCCGACGGGAAAATCGATCGCTGGGAATACTACGACGCCGCCGGCCGGCTGGCCCGCGTCGGGCTGTCGAGCAAGGATGACGGCAAGCCGGATACGTGGGCGTTCGAGGGGGCCGATGGCTCTGTCGCGCGGCTGGAGATCTCCACCGCGTCGGACGAAAAGAAGATCACCCGCATCGAGCATTACGATCAGGGGGTGCTCTCGGCCGCGGAAGAGGACACCAATGGCGACGGCGCGATGGACAAGTGGGAGACCTACCGCGCCGGCGCGCTGGCGGCCGCGGCATTCGACGAGGATTTCGACGGCCGGCCCGACCGCCGGCTGTCGTACGAAGGCGACGCCGTCGTGACGATTGAAACCGATCCTGATGCCGCCGGCGTCTACCGGCACCGCGTGGCCGTCAGGTGACGCCGCCCGGCATGGACATCAACGGCCGCATCTTCGTCGCCGGCCACCGCGGCCTGGTCGGCTCCGCCCTGATGCGGCGGCTCGGCGCCGCCGGCGCCAGCCGTCTCCTCACGGCAACTCGCGATCAGCTCGATCTCCGCGATCAGGCGGCCGTGACCTACTGGTTTCGCGCCAACCGCCCCGAGTACGTCTTTCTCGTCGCCGGCACCGTCGGCGGCATCATGGCCAACTCGACCCGCCCTGCCGAATTCATCTACGACAACATGATGATTCACGCCACCGTGGTGCACGCGGCCCACCAGTACGGCGTGAAGAAACTCCTCTACCTCGGCAGTTCCTGCATCTACCCGCGCCACAGCCACCAGCCGATGGCCGAAGACGAGCTCCTCTCGGGGCGCCTCGAGCCGACCAACGAGGCATACGCGATCGCCAAGATTGCCGGCATCAAGCTCTGCGAGGCCTATCGCAAGCAGTACGGCGACTGCTTCATCTCGGCGATGCCGACCAATCTCTACGGTCCGCACGACAACTTCGATCTCACCAGCTCGCACGTTCTTCCGGCCTTGATCCGCAAGTTTCACGAAGCGCGTGAGGGCGGCCAGTCGAGCGTCGAGATCTGGGGCAGCGGCACGCCGCGGCGCGAGATGCTCCACGTCGACGACCTTGCCGATGCCTGCCTCTTCCTGATGGACCGCTACGACGAGGCGCAGCACATCAACGTCGGAACCGGCGAGGACCTCTCCATTCGCGAGCTCGCCGAAACCGTCCGCGACGTCGTCTATCCCGGCGCCACGCTCAGGTTCGACGAGACCAAGCCCGACGGCATGCCCCGCAAGCTTCTCGACGTCTCGAACCTGCACGCCCTCGGCTGGCGGCACCGCATCGCGCTCCGCGACGGCGTCGAGTCGACCTACCGCTGGTTTCTCGATCACCAGACGACGCTGCGGCTGTCCGTCGCCCCGCCGCAGGCTGTGTGACCGCGGTCCTGGCCGCCCCCATGTCCCTCAGAATCGGCTTCGACATCGACGGCACGCTCGCGGACTTCCGCCGCGCGTTCCGGGAGGTCGAGGTCCGGCTCTTCGGCCCCGGCCCCGGCGTCGTCGAGGACCAGCCGGAGCGGGAAGAGGCCGCCCAGTCCGCCGCCTCCGCGGATCCGGCCGCCGGTGAACTCCGCGAGGCCGGCCCGGCGCCGTCCGATCTGCGCGCGAGACGCCGTCGGGTCTGGAACGAGATCCAGGCCACCCCGGACTTCTGGCGAACCCTGCGCCCGGTCGACGACACCGTCGTCGCCCGCATCCACCGCCTGATGCTCGATCACCGCTGGGAAGTGTTCTTCATCACGCAGCGCCCCTACTGCGCCGGCGACACCGTCCAGCGCCAGACCCAGAAGTGGCTGGTGGATCAGGGATTCGACCTGCCGAGCGTGCTCGTCCTCGGAGGCTCGCGCGGCGCCGCCGCGGCCGCCCTGCGTCTCGACTACCATGTGGACGACAGCATGCAGAACTGCATCGACGTGATGAGCGACGCCAGCGCCCGGCCGATCCTGATCGTCGGCCAGCCGGACCCCGGCGAGATCGCCAGTGCCCGCCAGCTCGGCATCGGCACCGCCGCCTCGACGGCGGAAGCTCTGGACCTCCTGGAGCGGGCAACCCTGGCGCGTGCCAACCCTGGCCTGTTCGAAAAGCTCGCCCGGCTCGTGGGCTGGCGATGAGCGAGGCACCGCCGGTCTCGGCTCGCGCCGCCTCGATTTCGTTGCCGCCGTTCGACGTTCTGAACAACATGGCCGCGAAACGGCGCGCCGAGGGACGCAACGTCATCACGCTCGGCCAGGGGGTGCCTTCTTTCGGTCCGCCGCCGGCGGCGATCGACGCCGCCCGCGCCTCCCTGACCTTGCCGTCAACGCATCTCTACTGCGCCGACGCGGGACTTCTCAGCCTCCGCGAGGCGCTCTGCCAGCGGCTCGCCGAACACCCCGGCATCTGCGCCACCCCCGAGGACGTCATCATCACGGCCGGAGGCAACCAGGCCTTCATGCTGGCGGCCGCCACGCTGCTCGACCCCGGCGACGAGGTCGTGCTCGCCGCCCCGTACTTCGTCAATCACGAGATGGCGCTGCGCGCCGTCGGCGCGGTGCCGGTCGAGGCCGGCGTCAGCGAGGCGGACGGGTTCCGCACCACGTGGCGCCACCTCGAACCGCACCTCACCTCCCGCACCAGAGCGGTCGTGCTCTGCACGCCGAGCAACCCGACCGGGGCGGTCATCGAGGCAGCGGAGCTGGCGCGAATCGTCGCCGAGCTCGCGGCGCGCGGCATCCGCGTCATGTGCGACGAAACCTACATGCACTTCGTCTATGACGGCGCCTCCGTCCCCAGCGCCGCGGCCGGTGCCGGCTGGCGCGATCACGTCGTCGTGCTCGGGACGTTCTCGAAATCCTTCGGCATGACCGGCTGGCGGCTCGGCTACCTGCTGGCCGGTCCGGAGGTCTGCGCGCATGCCATCAAGATCCAGGACGCGATGATCATCTGCGCGCCGGTGATTGCCCAGATCGCCGCGGAGGCGGCGGTGCGGGAGAGCTGGACCTACGCGCACGCGTATCACGATGAGATGCGCGCGCGCCGCCGGGTGCTGGCCGAGGAGCTGTCGACCATCCCGGCGCTGCACTGGACGCCGACCGCCGGCGGGTTCTTCGCGTTCGTCCGGGTCGCCGGCTGCACCGACTCGTCGGCGCTGTCGACCGACATCCTCGACGCGGTGGATGTCGTGACGATTCCCGGCGCGACCTTCGGCCGGATCGGTGAAGGGTATCTGCGGCTGTCGTACGGCGCGGCCGGGGAAGCCACGCTCCGTGAGGCGGGCGGCCGGCTGCGGGCGTATTTCGCCGCCCGGGCGCCGGTCAGTTGAAGCTGGCGACGCGTTTCCGGAGCGTCTTCACATGCTCCCAGATCTGCGTCGCATCGTCCTCTTCCCCGCCTTCATCTCCGTCGTCGTCGTCGCCGTCGGCCAGCACATCCGCCTCACCGGCGTCCGGCGCCTTCGGCGCGAGCCGCAGATACTCTTCGAGATCGCGGAGCGCCGCCGAGTAGTCCTGCAGGTGATAGGCGAGCAGGCCGCGGTCGCGCAGCTCGGCGATGGCCGAGGGGTCGACGAGCAGGAGCAGCGTCGAGATGAAGCGCGCCTGCGGAAACGACCGCATCTGTACGTAGAGCCGCTTCAGGTTCACCAGCATGCGAACGACGATGTCGCGGCGGCTGGCGGGAACCAGGAGCGTCGTGTCGAAGGCGGCCTGATCGCCGACGTGCTCGCGCAGCAGCTGCCGGCAGTCGTACGAGGAGAGCTGCGCGCCGCCGTGGAACGGATCGATGATCAGCACGTCGCTGCCTGAGTCGGCGGCGCGGCCCGCCCGGAGCAGGAAGTGCCCGGGGAAGTTCACGCCGTCGACGCTGAGTCCCGCCCGTCTGGCGACTTCGAGGTAGATCACCGCGAGGCTGATCGGAATGCCGGTGCGGCGATCGAGCACTTCGTTCAGGAAACTGTTACGCGGGTCGTCGTAGCGCTCGTGGTTGCCCGCGAACCCCTGCTCGTCGTAGAGATACTCGCTGAAGGCGCGCAGCGAGTCCTCCTGCGATATCTGCGGCACGCTGCCGATGCGCGCCGCGGCTTCCGAGCCCATGCGATCGAGCATCGCCAGATAGGGGGCCGGGTCGAGCGACGGATATTCGACGCGCGCGATGGCCAGCGCGGCCGGCGCGAGATCGTTGCCAGGCGCGTCGATGGCGGCCTTGAGCGCTGCCGACACTTCGGCTATCCGCGAGCTCAGATTGAGCGAATACGGCACACATCGATTGTAACCGCACAGGGCCGGCGCCGAGGTCTGGATCTCGGGTCCGACGGCGCCCCGTGGCGGCGTGCCAGCCGTGCCGGCGGGAAAGTCAGAGGCCAGCCGCTATCGAGCGGATCAGCGCCGGCGTGAACTCGGCAAGACTGTCGATGATCCGGGTCGCCAGGCCGAGCTGCTCCCGCGGATAGGTGGTGGTGATGCCGACACAGGGCAGGCCGGCGTCCTTCGCGGACTTGATGCCCCAGTGCGAGTCTTCGATCGCGAGGCAGGCGTGCGGCGCCAGGCCGTGGAGGGCCGCCGCTCGCACGTAGGGGTCCGGGGCCGGCTTGCTCGCCGCGGTGTCGCCCGACGCGACGATGAAGCGGAAGTGGTGCTCGAGGCGCGCCCGCCGGAGTATCGCCTCAATCTCCGGCTTGAGGGCGCCGGACGCAATGCCGAGCGGAAATTCGGCGGCGAGCGACGCGACACACGCGGAGGCGCCGGGATACAGCACGTCGGTCGTCTCGATCGATCGCGTCGAACACCCGGCCCTTCTCGGCGATGAGCGCCGCCAGCCTCGACGCCGTCATCGCCCAGCCGTGGACCGCGCCGAGCGTCGTGAACACCCCGGCATCGTCGTATCCCGAGGTAGTCGCGGTAATACTCCTCGCGCGTGAAGTCGATGCCGAGCCCGGCCAGGACCTCCTGATACGCGCGCAGGTGCAGCGGTTCGGAATCCGCGAGGACGCCGTCGAAGTCGAACACGATAGCCTGGATCATTGTCGTGTCCCGCGGGCCCCGATTTTCTCGCCGGCGCGCACCGGTGCGGCGAGCCGGTTCTCCCGCGGCGGATACGGGCAGTCGTAGACCGGGTTGTAGTAGCAGAATGGATGGATAGGCGCGGTTGAAATCGAGATCGTAGATCGCCGCTCGCGGTGCGATCGAGCTCCAGATAGCGGCCGCCCCGGATAGGTCTCGGTGCCGTTGGTGAGGTCGCCGAACGGCACGAACAGGCGGCGCATGTCCTCCTGGCCGACCTCGACGAACGCGGTCAGCGCCAGCGGCCGCCCCTTGAGCGTGAAGCGCAGCGTGCCGACTCGCCGATCAGGCGCGGCTGGCCGGTCGACGTCGGACATCTGAGATCGTCGTGTCGCTCGGTGCCACGCTCAGCGCAGCCGGCACGCGGTATTCCGGCGCCACCGGAAAGTAACTGAGCGGCAGGAAAGGACGCCCGCTCGGGCGCCGGCACCGGCGAGTCGGGCGACTCGCGCATGAACTGGTCTTTCGAAGATCGCCAGCCGGTGATGTCGTCGGCGTACGGTCCTCGCGCGATCCGCACCCCGCGCACGCCGCGGCGGCGAGCGCGGCCAGCACGGCCGAACGCATCAGCGCGAGGCGGCCGCGCCGGGTGCGGCCGGGCCTAGAAAACGTAGGCTTTGCGTTCGAGCACGGCATCGGCAATCAGGCGGCGAAGCGCGACGGTGTTGACCGGCGCGGGCTTGAGCATCTTGCGCAGCGCGGCGAGGAGTGTCCGGAGCGCGTCTCCCTCGGCCATGGCGGCGAGCGCGACGCGGGCGGCAGTGTCGACGCGGCTGGCGGCGTCGTGGACGAACACGCTGGCGGCCGCCTGGTGCAGCGCGCCGGCCGCAGCGGCGCGCGCCACGGCGCTCTCGGCGGCGAAGACATCGATGAGGATGTCGGCCGCGGAGGTCAGCACTTCCTGCTGCTCGGTCAGCTTTTCGCCGTAGGTCTGCATCGCGGTGCCGAGGACCATCAACGCCGACCTTCTTCATCGCCGCCACGCTGCGGCGCTCGGCGGCCAGCGCTCCCGTCGCCGCGGGCTCGGCCGATGCCGGCGCCAGCAGCTCGTCCTGCAGCTGCCGGGCCGCGGCGATGAGCGGCAGGGTCGCCCTTGAGCGCCCGCCGGGCCAGCATGCCGGGAATCAGCAGCCGGTTGATCTCGTTGGTGCCTTCGAAGATCCGGTTGACGCGCGAGTCGCGGTAGTGGCGCTCGGCCGGATAGTCGCGCACGAAGCCGTTGCCGCCGTGAATCTGGACGTTCTCGTCGACGGACGTAGTCGAGCATCTCGCTGCCCGCGACCTTGAGGATCGAGGCTTCGATCGCGAACTCCTCGAGCGCCGCCAGCACCGCCGCTGCTTCGCCGCCGCCAGGGCCGTCCCCGAGCGCGCCGTCGATCAGTCCGGCGGTGCGATAGAGCATGCTCTCGACGGCATAGACGCCGCACCGCCATCTCGGCCAGCTTGTGCTTGATGGCGCCGAAGCTGCGCGATCGGCTGCGCCGAACTGGCGCCGCTCGGCGGCGTAGCGCGCGGCCTCGCCGATCACCCGCCGCGCCCCGCCGCTGCACATCGCCGCCAGCTTGAAGCGGCCGTAGTTCAGGACGTTGAACGCGACCTTGTGGCCCCTTGCCGATCTCGCCCGAGCACGTTCGCCGCCGGCACCGCCGCATCCTGCAGGATCAGCGGCGTCGTCGACGAGCCGTGCAGGCCCATCTTGTGCTCTTCCTTGCCGGTGCTGACGCCCGCGGAAGCCGCGCTCGACGATGAAGGCGGTGAACTGCTCGCCGTCGACCTTGGCAAAGACGATGAAGAGGTCGGCGAAGCCGCCGTTGGTGATCCACATCTTCTCGCCGCTCAGACGGAAGCTGCCGTCGGCCTGCCCGCGTCGCGCGGGCCCTGGCGCCGAGCGCATCGGATCCCGATCCCGACTCGCTGAGCGCGTAGGCGCCGATCGGTCTCGCCGGTGACCAGGCCGCGGCAGATATCGCTGCTTCTGCTCCTCGGTGCCGAAACAGCGGAGCGGCGTGATCGACGAGGCCGGTCTGCGCGCCGAACGTCGTCGCGAACGACGCCGACCGCCCGACCGCCTCGCCGACGATGATCGACGACGACCTTGTCGAGGCCGACGCCGCCGTAGCGCCTCGGGCACGTCGGTGCCGAGCAGCCCGAGCTCGCCGCAGCGCCGCACCAGCTGCCGCGCCAGCGCCCAGTCCTTCTGCTCGAGCCGCTCGAGCGCCGGCAGCACCTCGTCGGCGATGAACTCGTCGGCCGTCCGGCCGATCAGCCGGTGCTCCTCGGTGAGCTGCTCCGGCGTGAAGATCGCCGGCCGGCGCTTCGTCGGTGAGCCAGCCGCCGCCGCGCAGAGTCGCCGTGGTGCTCATGACTGCTCCTTACCTGCGCTCGAAAATGCCGGCCGCGCCCATGCCGCCGCCGACGCACATCGTGACCATGCCGTAGCGCGAGCCGCGGCGCCGCATCTCGTAGAGCAGCGTCGTCGTCAGCCGCGCGCCGGTGCAGCCGAGCGGATGGCCGAGCGCGATCGCGCCGCCGTTGACGTTCAGGCGGTCCGGATCGATCGGCAGCTCGCGCAGGCAGGCCAGCGACCTGCGCGGCGAACGCCTCGTTCAGCTCGACAGATCGATTTGGTCGAGCGTCAGGCCGGCCAGCTTCAGCACCTTGCGGATCGCCGGCACCGGGCCGATGCCGAAGCGCTCCGGCTCGACGCCGGCGGTGGCGAAGGCGACGAACCGGCCGAGCGGCGTCAGGCCGAGCTCGCGCGGCGCGGGCCTCGTCCATGACGACGACCGCCGCCGCGCCGTCGCTGGTCTGCGACGAGTTCCCGGCGGTGACCGTGCCGTCGACGTGAAAGGCGGGCCGGAGCTTCGCCAGCGCCTCCATCGAGGTGTCGCGCCGCGGCCCTTCGTCGATCGCGCGAATCCGTCCGGCCATTTCGACGCGGCACGCACGATCTCGTCGTCGAACCGCCCGGCGTCGATCGCCGCCAGGGCGCGCTGATGGCTGCGGAGCGCGAACGCGTCCTGCTCCTCGCGGGAGGCCGCGGCCTCGCGGGCGTGCGTCTCGGCGACCAGCCCGGTGCGTCAGATAGACGTCCGGATACTGCTCCACCAGCGTCGGGTTCGGCGAGATCTTGTGTCCGCCCATCGGAACCAGGCTCATCGACTCGGTGCCGCCCGCGACGGCAATCCGCGCGCTGCCGACCATGATCCGCTCGGCGGCCGAGGCAATCGCCTGCAGTCCCGACGAGCAGAAGCGGTTGACCGTCACGGCCGACGCCGACACCGGCACGCCGGCGCGGAGGCTCGCAATCCGCGCGACGTTCAGTCCCTGCTCGGCCTCCGGCATCGCGCAGCCCAGGATCACGTCGTCGATTTCGGCGGGGTCGAGGCCGGTGGCGCGCCGGAGCGCCGCGGCGATGACGACCGCGGCCATCTCGTCGGGGCGCGTCGAGCGAAGCGCGCCGTTCGGCGCCTTGCCGACCGCGGTCCGCGCCGCGGAGACGATCACCGCCCGGTCATGACGGCTCGCCTCCCGCCGGCGAAAAATCAGCCAGCAAGTCCTCGAGCGCCTCGCCGACCTCGGGCGCCTGGCCCTCGAACAGGTGATTCGCGCAGTCGATCGACGACCAGCTCCTTCGGCTCGTGCAGCCGGCCGTAGAACTCCCACATCGCCTCGAGCGGACAGACTTCGTCGGCCTCTCCCTGCACGAAGAACTTCGGCTTCGTGCTGGCGAGCGTCCGTTCGAACGAGTAGGCCTGGCCGGACACCGACGTCGCCACCGGCGGGGCGATGCCGATCAGCGCGGCGACGCGGGGATCGTCGCGCGCCGACCTCGAGCGCCACCCAGGATCCGAACGAGAAGCCGGCCGCCCAGAGCGGCGCGCCCGGATATCGGGCCGCGAGGTAGTCGAGCGCCGCCGGAAATCGGCCTTCTCTCCGTCTCCCTGGTCGAACTCGCCCGCGCTTCGGCCGACGCCGCGAAAGTTGAACCGCAGCACCGCGCAGCCGAGCCGCGCCAGCCCCTTGGCCCCCTGGTAGACCGCCTTCGTGTGCATCGTCCCGCCGAACTGCGGATGGGGATGCGCGAACACGACCGCGGCGCGAACCGCGCCGGCGCTTCCCCCCGCCGGCTCATCGAGCAGCGCTTCGAGTGGCCCGGCCGGGCCGATCAAGTCAGTGAGGGCTGGCATTGGCTGACGAATCCCGAGACGATGTCCGCGAAACGATCGGGCTGGGTCAGGAACCCGAGTGGCCCGTGTTCTCGATCTTCTCGTACTGCGCCCCCGGGATGAGCGTCAGGAATCGCCGGGTCACCGCCGGCGGCACCACCCGGTCGAGGCCGTCCTCGCCGGTGGTCACCAGCGTCGGGGCGACGATTCGCCCGCAGTCGGGGGTGAAATCGAGGCGCTGCTGCAGCGCAATCCGCGCCGCCATCCGGGACGGCACGGCCGGCGCCGCCAGGATCCGCGCCGAGTGCGAGAGCGCAAAGGCGACGCGCTGCCGCCAGTCCGGGTAGGCCGCCGCGATCTCCGGCCACAGCCGGAGCGGCGCCGAGCCCACGAACTCCGGCGTCGACCGCCACGGCTGCGCGACATACCGCTGCTGCGTCGGATTGGGCACCCAGCCCGGCGCCGGCGAGGAGGCCAGAATCAGCGCCGTGACGCGCATCGGGCGCAACGCCGCGTACCGCAGCGCGATGAAGCCGCCGTAGGAGATGCCGCAGAGCGCCGCGGTCTGGATGCCGGCCTTGAGGAGGACGTCGTCGATCTGGCGGATGTAGTTGTCGAAGCCCAGCGCCGGATCGTAGACACAGCCGGACCCGACGTCGCCGCACAGCGTGTAGGTGACGGTCCGGCACCGCCGCCCGAGCGCGCGGAGCGCCGGCTTCATCCACTCCCATCGTCCCTGCACGCCGGGGACGACGATGAGCGGCGGACCGCTGCCGTGATCGAAGATGCGCAGGGGTCAGTTCCTCAGCGGCTTGCCGGTCTTGAGCGTATGGGCGATCCGCTCCTGGGTCTTCGGCTCGCCGCACAGGCTCAGGAACGCCTCGCGCTCGAGATCGAGCAGCTGCTGCTCGGTCACCGTCGCCGCGCGCGGCGCGTCGCCGCCGGCGAGAATCCGCGCCAGCTTGCGGCCGATGACAGCGTCGTGATCGCTGATCCGGCCGGCCCGCCAGGCGAGGTGGACGCCGAGCTTCAGCGCGGCGAGCAGCCCCTCGCCGCCGACCGGGATGGCGCGCCGCGGCTGCGCCGGGACGAAGTCGCGCGCCCGGGCCAGCGCGACGGCCTTGGCGTCGGCGATCAGGCGGTCGCGATTCATGGAGATCGCATCGACGTCGCGCAGGTAGCCGTAGCGTCGTGCATCGGGGCCGCTCGTCGAGACCTTGCCGAACCCGATCGTCTCGAACACCCGCTGGACGAACGGCAGCGCATCGGCGCCGTCGGGCGCCGCCTCCATCGCGCGCGCCAGCATCTCCTTGGTGCCGCCGCCGGCGGGAATCAGTCCGACGCCGAGCTCGACCAGCCCGATGTAGGTTTCGGCCGCGGCCTGGACGCGATCCGCATGGAGCGCGATCTCGCAGCCGCCGCCGAGCGCGAGCCCGCCGAGCGCGACGACGACCGGCACGTCGGCGAGACGGATCGCCATGGTGGCGTTCTGGAAGCCGCGAACCATCAGGTCGACCTCGTCCCAGTTCTCCTCCTGCGCCTCGAGGAGCAGCAGCATCAGGTTGGCGCCGACCGAGAAGTTGACCGCGTCGTTGGCGACGACCAGCGCCGCGAAATTGCGCGACGCCTCGGCCACTCCGGCCTGCAGCATCTCGATGGTGTCGCCGCCGATGGCGTTCATCTTCGAGTGGAACTCGAGCCCGAGCACGCCGTCGCCAAGATCGATCAGGCTGGCGCCGGCGTTGCGGCGAATGACGCCGGCCGCCCTGGCGGCGCCGATGAGCGTCGCCGGCTCCGGGGCGCCGCGCAGCTCGAACGGACCGAGCTCCCAGCCGAAGCCCCAGCGCATCGCGCGGTCGACGTCGGCCGGGCTGTGGGCGATCTCCGGCGCGATGTGCGCAGCGTAATCGAGCGTCGGGACGAGCGTGTCGCGCAGGAACCGGCCGACGCGGTCATCGCCCGCCGTCAGCCGGGCGACGCGTTCGCGGAGATCGCCGATCCCTTTCGCCGCGTCGAGGGCCGGCAGGCGCACCGGCTGCCGCGGCCGGTATTCCATCCGCGCCGGATCGAGGGTGAGGATCTCGCCCGAGTCGGTGCGGCGGTAGAAGCCCTGTCCGCTCTTCGCTCCGACCCAGCCGCGCTCGACCAGCCGCTCGACGAGCGGCGGCACGGCGAACCGCCGGCGCGCCTCCTCGGTCTCGAGCCGTTCAGCGAGGTTGCGGGCGACGTGCGCCAGCACGTCGATGCCGGCGATGTCCATGGTCCGGAACGTCGCGCTCTTCGGCCGGCCGATCGGCGGACCGGTAATGGCGTCGATTTCCTCGATCGTCAGGTCCCCCTGCTCGAGGGCCCGGAACGTCTGCAGCACGCCGTAGAGGCCGAGATGATTGGCGATGAAGTTGGGCGTGTCCTTCGCGATCACCACGCCCTTGCCGAGGCGGCGCTCCGCCACCGCGGCGATGGCCGAGACGATGGCGGGATCGGTGTCCGCCGTCGGGATGAGCTCGAGCAGCCGGAGGTAGCGCGGCGGATTGAAGAAATGCGTCCCGAGGAAGTGGCGGCGGAATGCGTCAGACCGTCCGTCCGCCAGCGCCGCAATGGGGATGCCCGAGGTGTTCGAACTGACGATCGTCCCGGGGCCGATGACCCCTTCGAGCCGGGCGAAGAGCCGCTGCTTGACGTCGAGCTGCTCGACCACCGCCTCGATGATCCAGTCGCAGTGCGCAACCCCGTCGAGGTCGTCGTCGAAGCCGCCGGTGCGGATGAGCGCGGCGGTGCCGGGCGTGAAAAATGGATCCGGACGCAGGGCGCGGGCCCGGTCCAGGCCCTGACGCGCCGCCTCGCGCGTGACGTCGAGCAGCAGCGTCGGGACGCCCGCGTTCGCCAGATGAGCGGCAACCTGGGCACCCATCGTGCCGGCGCCGAGCACCGCGGCCGATTTGAGGCGGAAGGTCATCTGTGGAAATCTCAGGCCAGCGCGGCGATCATACTCCGGCTTGGGCGCCGTCCCGGGTTGCGCTAAACTGATCCGCCGCCCGCGTCGCGGGCGGGTGTCGATCGGGCGGGGAGAACGCAGGAGACAACATGAAGGCATTCCGTTTCGCGATTGCGTCACTGATTCTGGTCATGGCCGCGCTGCTGGCCGCTCCCGCGCACGCGCAGTCCAAAGGCAGCGCGACGCTCTCCGGAAAGATCGTGGACGACCAGGGCCAGCCGGTGGCCGACGCGGTCGTTCAGGCGGTGATGGTCGGACAGTCCGAGCCCGCGGTGGCCCACAGCGACAAGAAGGGCGAGTGGAAGCTCAAGAACCTCGCCGAGGGCCAGTGGCGCATCGAGGTCGGCAAGCCGGGCCTCGAGACCAGCAAGCAGGTGGTGGAGATCCGGAACGACAAGGTTCCGCCGATGACCATCACGATGGCCAAAGCCGCCGAAACGACCGTCGATCCCAGCGTCGAGATCAACGCCGCCGTCGGCAAGGCGGCGGTGCTCGCCCAGGCCGGGAAAATCGCCGAGGCACGGAAGATCTACGAGGACATGCTCGTCAAGTATCCGTCGGTCTATCAGCTCGAAGGGCTGATCGCCAGGACCTACGCGTTCGAGAACGAGCCCGCCAAAGCGATGGAACACGCCAAGCTGGCGCTCGAGAAAGCCCCGACGGACGTCGAGATGCAGGTGCTTCAGGCCGACCTGATGATGGAAACGGGGGACAAGGCCGGCGCCAAGGCCATCCTCGAGAAGATCGACATCACCCAGGTGAAGGATCCGATGCCCTTCGTCAATGCGGCGATCGTCACGATCAACGAAGGCAAGGGAGACGAAGCGGCCGCGGCGCTGACCAGGCTGCTGGCGCAGTTTCCGTCACAGAACGAGATCTACTACTACCGCGGCCGGGCCTACGTGGTGGCCAAGAAGTACGACGAGGCGAGAACCGACCTCGAGAAGTTCGTCGCGGTCTCTCCCGACGCGAAGGAAGCCGCCGACGCGAAAAAGGTCCTGGACCAGCTGCCGAAAAAGTAGCCAGTGACGCGGCTCCTGGCCGCCGCGGCCATTGCCCTGCTTGCCACTGCCTGCGGCGGGACCGGTGGCGGATCGACGCCGGCGCCGGTCCCGCCTCCAGCTGCCGCCAATCCCTGCGTGGCGGCGGGCGTCGAGGCGGCCGATGAGCCTGTCGCGCCGCTGACCGGGCCGGCCGGGCCGGCCAAGACCATCCCCTGGGACGGCACCTCGCGATGGCGTGTGCTCGACGCGCTCTGGACACATCGGCAGGCCGGACAGCGGACCGGCCTTGCGTCGCGGCGCCCGGAGGCCGGCCCGCCTGCCCGGGCGGCAGATCAGGGAGAGGTCGCCGTAGTCGCGGACGAGGGAGACCTCGTCCTCCCGCCCAATCTGTTCGACCTCTCTACGGTCGGCCTGCGCTTCATGCCCAACGCCGCGGGGGGCTATGACGTCCGCCGGATTGATGCCGTGTTCAGGGCCGGCCTCGGCTCGCGCCTCGAGCTGACCGACGACGACAGCGCCGAGAGCGGCGTGCCGTTTGCCTTTTCGTTCTACGGCCGCGGCCAGTCGCGCGCGTTCGTGAACTCCGACGGCAACATCACGTTCGAAGAGCCCGATAAGTCGAGCACCGAACGGAACGTCGCCCGGCTGCTCACCGGTCCGCCGCGGGTCGCGCCGTTCCTGGCGGACCTCGATCCCTCCGCAGGCACGGGACGGGTCTTTGTCTCGGCCGGGCCCGATCGGTTCACAGCGACCTGGTGCGGCGTCCGCGCCTTCGAGTCCCAGCAGACGACGACCGTGCAGGCGACCCTCCTTCCGGGCGGGACGGTGGAGATGATTGTACGACGCCGGCATCACGCTCGGCGACGCGGTGGTGGGGCTGTCGCCGGGACGGACCGGGGATTTTCGCCCTCTGAACCTGAGCGACGCCGGGCC
The DNA here is from genome assembly GCA_963750475.1 of uncultured Acidobacteriota bacterium. Classification (GTDB taxonomy): domain Bacteria; phylum Acidobacteriota; class Vicinamibacteria; order Vicinamibacterales; family 2-12-FULL-66-21; genus JALZOC01. Next base: position 212,723 of record CAVVQQ010000002.1, on the reverse strand, counting down.
GAGCGGCGGCGGGACGGGCGCGGTCGGCGAGCGTTTCGCCCGTAATCCGCAGCTCGATGTCGTCGCGCTGTCGCGGAAGTTCTACCAGAGCCACCCCGACAACTACGACCAGCTGGTGTTCTGGACCGATGCGCCGCTCCTCACCGATGCGTTCGCCTACGAGACGACGGTGAAGAACGAGGTGCGCGGCATCGGCGTCGATACCTACGATCTCGCCGGCGACTTCGGCAGCGCCGGCCGTCTGCGCAGCCTGGTGGTGATGGACTGGCTCGGCAAGTATCCGGACGATCCCGCCCAGAGATTCCTCGGCGAGAACAACACGCTCAGCCTGATCGGGCAGGAGACCGGGCATCGCTGGCTGGCGTTCCTGACGGTCCGCGATCGCACCGGCGCCGCTTCGGAGGTGCTCCTCGGCCGTGAGCTGGCGCACTGGAGCTTCTTCTTCGATTCCGACGCCTCGGTCATGGAGGGCAACGACATCGAGGACCTTGGCGGCGGATCGTTCCGGACCGTGGCCGCGGTGCGGCGCTACAGCCTGCTCGACCAGTACGCGATGGGGCTGGTTCCCGAAGCGGCCGTGCCGCCGTTCTTCTACGTCGAGAGCCCCGTCAACGTCTCCTCGCCGCGAACGCGCGAGTCGGCTCCCGAAGCGGGCATCACCTTCAACGGCACGCGCCGCGACCTGCTGATCCAGGACATCGTCGCGGTGAACGGCCCGCGCGACCCGGGCGCCGCCGGTTCCGCCCGCGTTCATCGCCAGGCGTTCGTCTATCTCACCGGGCTGGGGCGGACCGCCGACGCCGCGCAGGTCGGCAAGATCGACCGCATCCGCCGTGCCTGGGAAGGCTTCTTCCTGCAGGCGACCGACGGCCGCATGGCGGCGCTCACGACGCTCCGCTAGCCCCGGCCGGGACGGCGGCGTCCCGCGTCTATAATCCCAGAGCATGCATACCCTCGCCGCGCCGCTCGCGCTCGCCTTCGGATTGGTCGCGCTGCCGGCGGCTCCGGGACAGACCACCGCGACACCCGCCAGCGCGCCGGCGGCGGCTGCGTTCGACCTCCGCAAGCTCGACGCCATCGAGCCGCTCGTCAGGCAGGCGATGGCCGAGAAGAAGCTCCCCGGCGCCGTCGTGCTGATTGGCCGCGGCGACCCGTCCTCTATCAGAAGGCCTTCGGCAACCGCGCCGCTCGTGCCGGCGGTCGAGCCGATGACGGTCGACACCATCTTCGACCTGGCGTCGCTCACCAAGGTCGTCGCGACGACGACGAGCGTGATGATGCTGGTCGAGCGACGGCAAGATCCGGCTGAACGACCGCGTCGCGCTCGTTCATCCCGGGATTCGAGCGCTACGGCAAGGGGGACATCACCATCCGCCATCTGCTGACGCACAACTCGGGCCTGCGCCCCGACGTCGATCTCGGCGAGCATGTGGCGCGGCTACGACAAGGCCATCGCTCTGGCGATCGAGGAAGTGCCGACGACGCGCGCCCGGCGAGCGTTTCGTCTACAGCGACATCAACTTCTTCCTGCTCGGCGACATCGTCCGGCGCGTACAGCGGACGGACGCTCGACCAGTTCGCGAGCGAGCGAGATCTTCAAGCCGCTGGGGATGAAGGACACGCAGTTTCTGCCGCCCGCGTCGCTGGCCGGACGGATTGCGCCGACCGAGCCCTGCACGCCGCTGGGATGGCCTTGCGACGGCGCCGGCGCGGCCATGCTCCGCGGCGTCGTCCACGATCCGACGGCGCGCCGCATGGGGGGCGTCGCCGGGCACGCCGGGCTGTTCAGCACCGCGGCCGATCTCGCGGCGTTCTGCCGCATGCTGCTCAATGGCGGCGCCGTACCACGGCGTCCGCATGCTGTCGCCGCTGACGGTGATGAAGATGACGACGCCGGCGTCGCCGGCCGGCGAGCGGAACGTGCGCGGCCTTGGCTGGGACATCGACTCGGTCGTATTCGTCGAACCGCGGCGAGCTCCTGCCGATCGGGTCGTTCGGCCACACCGGCTTCACCGGCACGTCGCTCTGGATCGACCCGGCGACCGGGACTGTTCGTGGTCTTCCTGTCGAACCGCGTCCATCCCGACGGCAAGGGGGACGTCACGCCGCTGCGCGCGCGCGTCGCCACGGTGGCCGCATCGGCGATCCTGACCGACGTGCCGGCTGACTGCCGCTCGACCTCGACGATCAACGGCCGCGACTTCGGCCCCTCCGGAACCGCGCCGGCCGCGCGCCGCGGCGAGCCCGGTCATGACCGGCCTCGACGTGCTCCGGGCCGGCAGGGCTTCGCCTCGCTGCGCGGCAAGCGCGTCGGCCTGGTCACCAACCACACCGGCCGGGCCCGCGACGGCGCGACGACGATCGACCTGCTGCACGCCGCCAAGGACGTGCAAGCTGGTCGCGCTGTTCAGCCCGGAGCACGGCATCCGCGGCGATCCTCGACGCCAGCGTCCCGCTCGGCGACGGACGAGAAGACCGGCCTGCCAATCCAGTCGCTCTACGGCGACACCCGCCGCCCCACGGCCGCGATGCTCGACGGGCTCGACACGCTCGTCATCGATCTCCAGGACATCGGCGCTCGCTTCTACACCTACATGACGACGATGGCGTATGTGATGGAGGAGGCGGCGAAGCCGCAAGCTGCCGGTGGTAGTGCTCGACCGGCCCAACCCGATCGACGGGTTTCAGATCGAGGGGCCGACGCTCGACAAGAGCGCGCTCGGGTTCATCGGCGTACTTCCCGATGCCGGTGCGCCACGGCATGACGCTCGGCGAGCTGGCCCGGCTCTTCAACGGCGAGAACAAGCATCGGCGCCGACCTGACGGTCGTGCCGATGAAGAACTGGAAGCGCGACGAGTGGTTCGACGACGACCGGCGCTGACCGTGGATCAACCCGTCGCCGAACATGCGCAACCTGACCGAGGCGACGCTCTATCCCGGGCATCGGCGCCATCGAGGGCACGAACGTGTCGGTCGGCCGCGGGACCGACACGCCGTTCGAGCAGGTCGGCGCTCCCTGGATCGACGGCGTCGCGCTCGCCGCGGCGCTGAACGGGCGCGGCCTGCCCGGCATCCGGTTCTACCCGGTCAGGTTCACGCCGCTCGTCGAGCAAGTACGCCAAGCGAAGCCTGCCAGGGCGTCTTCATGATCGTCACCGATCGCGCTCGCGCTTCATCCGGTCCGGGTCGGGGTCGAGATTGCCGCCGCGCTGCACAGGCTGTACGGCACGCGGTTCGAGCTCGAAGCCGCGGATCGGCTGTTCGGGCTGAAGGACGGGATCGCGCGCCTCCGTGCCGGTGAGGACCCGGCCGCGATCGTGTCGGGCTGGGCCGCCGGCGAGGCGAAATGGCGGGCGATGCGCAGCCGCTATCTGCTTTACTGAGGGCTCGGCAGGCCGCGCTTGTCGCGATACATTTCCTCGTCCGCCTCGCGGACGGCCTCCATGACGTCGCTCGTCCCGAGCGGCACCTCGGCGCAGCCGATGCTCAGGCCAACCCCGGCCGGCAGCCCCGCGGTGTGCGAGATCTGGAACGCCGCCTTGAGCTCGGCGGCCTTGCGCTCCGCCTGCTGGACCCGGCAGGACATCAGAACCAGGAACTCGTCGCCGCCCCACCGGAAGACGTAATCGGCCTCGCGGATTTTCTGCGCCAGAAAGCCGGCGACGCGCTGGAGGACCTGGTCCCCCGCCTCGTGGCCGAGGTTGTCGTTGATGATCTTGAACTGATCGACGTCGATGAAGAGCAGCGACAGCGGGATGTTGTAGCGGCGGTGGCGGGCCAGCTCCCTGCCGATGACATCGTCGAAGAACCGGCGGTTGCGGCAGCCGGTGAGCGCGTCGCGAGTGATCAGATCGCGAAGCTCCTCCTCGGTGGCCACGAGCCGCCGGTGCGACATTCTGAGCTCGTAGGTCATGTCCTCGAACGACATCAACTGCATCCCGAGCGCCATCGCCAGGTAGAGCGCGAGGTTCAGGAACACCCCGCGCGCCGAGACCGTCGCCGCCGGTCCGGCGTTGAGCGCCCACCAGCCGTTCGCGACGGCCAGCGCAATCATCGTCGTTCCGACCAGGGCCGCGCCGAGCAGGCGGGTCTGGCGGACCAGGAAGAGGTGCGCGAATCCCGCCGCCGCGAAGGCTCCGGCCACCAACAAGTGTCCCGGGCCGTGGACAGACGTCCGGCCGAGCGCGAGCGGCGCCAGGGTGAACCACAGCAGCACCGGCAGCAGCAGAACCGCGTAGCCCCTCCGGAGGCGCGGCCTGGTCCGATACGCGTCGGCGCTGATGACGAACACGAGCCCGGCGACGATCCCCAGGAACTGCGACACGCCGTAGGCGGCGGCGCCGACACGCTGGCTCTCGTACGCCGGCGCGAGCAGCAGCGCCGATGCGGCGGCGACCGCCCAGCCGAGGATCCAGTAGCGGATGAAGACCCGCGGCCGATAGAAGTAGAGGAGGAACAGCAGGCCGGCGACGAGCAGCGCCGCCGCGCCGAGCAGCAGCTGCGCGTTGAGGACCGGAGCGCCGGGAACGGCCTGCACGGGAAGTTACCTCACGACGAAAGTCAATGCGGCAGGCGGTACAGCATCACATAGACGATCACCCCGGTCACCGAGACGTACAGCCAGATCGGGAACGTCCAGCGGGCGATGGCGACGTGGCGATCGAAGCGCCCGCGCAGCCCGCGGCTGAGCGTGATCAGCGCCAGCGGCGGCACCGCCGCGGCGAGCACGACGTGGGTGATCAGGATGATCGAAGTAGAGCGTCCGGATCGGTGCCGCTGCCGGGAAACGGCTTCGAGCCGATGTTGGCGTGATAGATGACGTACGAGATCAGGAACAGCGTCGAGGTCACGAAGGCGGCGATCATCGCGCGCGCGGTGCGGCTGGACGCGGCCGCGGCGGATCAGCATGTAGCCGATCAGCAGCAGGACCGGCCATCGCGTTGAGCGTGGCGTTGAGCAGCGGCAGATCTGCAAGAGCCACGGAAGGTCCGAGCCTGCCGCTCAGACGCGGCCGGCGATCATCAGCATCCACAGCAGCGGCAGGTAGATGATCGAGCCGAAGAACAGCCGCCGCGCGTCGGCGCGCGTGCGGCTGCGTGGCGAACCTGACCGTCAGGCCAGGAAGAGCAGCGGCGAGCAGCCAGCGCCCCGCCGAAGTAGAGCGCGCCGGTCAGGCCGACCAGCGTCGGCGCGAGGCTGACCGGCAGCAGCGCGGCGCAGTAGATCATCGCCTGGCGGCCGGTGCTGCGGCCGTCCGGCTCGAGCACCGGCAGCATCGGGAAGCCCGCCCGCGCGTAGTCCTCGCGGTACATCCAGGCAATCGCCAGGAAATGCGGCAGCTGCCACAGGAACACGATGCCGAAGAGCACCCAGGCGCCCTGGCGACAGCTGCCGCGTCGCGGCGGCCCAGCCGATCACCGGCGGCAGCGCGCCGGGAATGGCGCCGACCACCGTCGAGAACGACGATCGCCGCTTGAGCGGCGTGTAGACGACGACGTAGCTGAGGAGCGTGGCCAGGGCGACGCCGGCGCTCAGCACGTTGACACCCGCGGCGAGCATCGCCAGGCCGAGCGCGAGAGCACGGCGGCGAAGACCAGCGCCTCGCCGACCTGCAGCCGGCCGTCCGGCAGCGGCCGCAGGCGCGTCCGCCGCATCAGCGCGTCGGTCTGCCGCTCGATGACCTGGTTGAAGGCCGAGGCGCCGCCGGCGACCAGCGCCGTTCCCGCAACCGTCAGCACCACCCGCGCGGCATTCGAGAGGCTGCCGCCGGCCATCACGTAGCCGGCGAGCGAGGAAGCGACGACCAGCAGGTTGAGGCGCGGCTTGGCCAGCGCCAGGAAGTCGCTGGCGCGGCCGGGCGCGTGCGCCAGCGCGACCGCCCCGGCGACGGGCTTCACAGCCGCCCCTCGCCGTCGGCGACGTCCCTGAGACCGAATCCGGATCCGGAAATGGCGCGCCCGTCCGGGACCCTGACGCCTGCCTCCCGGGCGCCGAGCGACGTCCACGACCTCAGCGTGAGCACCAGCGAGGTGCCGAGCACGAGCGCGCCGTTGACGACGTGCAGCGTGTTGATGAATGGCTGGAGACCCGAGAGCACCACGAACGCGCCGAGCGTGGCCTGCACGGCGACGAGGGCAACGAGCAGCGCCGCCGGCCGCGTCAGCTCGCGCCGGCCGCGGTGATGATGGAAGACGTGCCCGGCCGTGGCCAGCACCGCGCCGGCGACCAGCACCGCGCCCGCCCGGTGGGCGAAATGAATCGCGATCGGAGCGGTCCAGACCGGCGGCAGCAGATGGCCGAACGCCAGCGGGAAGTCGGGATTGCCAGGCCGGCGCCGGTGTGGCGCATCGTCGCGCCGACGAGGATCTGCAGGTAGACGAGCGCGGTCGTGGCGTCGCGACGCGGCGGAGCATCCCGTCGTCCGGCGCCGGCGCCGCCTCACGCCAGCGCGGCGACGTGAAGAGCGCGAGGCTGATGGTCAGGCAGAAGAACAGCTGCGCGAGGCCGGCGTGGCCGATCGACACCGGCGCCGGCAGGAAGAAGAGGACCGTGATGCCGCCGAGCAAACCCTGGAGGATGACCGCGCCGAGCGCCGCGAACGCGAGCCGCGCATCCAGCGCCGCGGCTCGACCCGCCACGGCCAGATCGCCAGGATGATGGTCAGGAAGCCGACCGTGCTGGCGATCAGCCGGTGGCCGTGCTCGTAGAAAATGCCGCCGACCCACTTGCTGGTCGGAAACGAGAACATGTTCCAGCCGTACGTCGTCGGCCAGTCCGGCACGGAGAGGCCGGAGCCGGTGCTCGTGACGATGCTGCCGGCCGCGAGCAGCAGCAGCGTGCAGGCGGCGACGAACTTGGTGTAGCGATGGAGCCAGGGCATCTTGCGCGAGCGGTCAATTACCGGCGGCTGGCGCCTTGAACGTGAACGTGATGTCGGCCGACTCCTTCTCGGCCAGCGTGACCCTCTGGGTCTGGGTGCCGAGCTTCTCGTGCCACGCCTCGACGGTGTAGGTGCCGGGCGGCAGGTTCTTCAGCTCGAACCTGCCGCCGTCGTGCGTGACGGCGAAGTAGGGATGGTCGAGCACGCCGACGTAGGCGTTCATCCAGCCGTGCACGTCGCACTTGAACGGCACCATCACCTCGCGCGTGGTGAAGGTGCTTGCTGGTTCTTCATGCCCCTGGATCGGCTGGCCGATGTTGAACTCGCTGGTTGGCCTTCGGCATCGCGTGGATGTTGTGCAGCGTCGCGTCGCTGTTGACGATCTCGAGCGGCTGGCCGACCCGGATGCCGAAGCACGTGCGGCTGGTAGCGGCAGCCCTTCTGATCGAGCTTGACCGGCTCGGTCGGCGTGTCGAAGTAGTAGTTGCCGAGGCCGTCCTTGACGTAGACGAAGACGTTGTCGAGGCCGCCGTCCTGGACGACGAAGGTCTCGATCGCGGCGCCGTTCGGGTTCTCGCGTGACGCAGGCCGGATCCGCGGACATCTTGATCGGCGCGTTTGCCGGCGCCGGCCCGTCGAACAGCGACCGGCCGGCGAGCGTGCCGGCCGTTGCGTCGGATCGACCCGCTTGGCATCGGGCGGCGGCGTCGTCCGGCGCGGGCTCTGGTTGCCGCCGACCGCAGGCGGCGAGCGACGACCAGCGCCAGCGATCGCGGCCATCGAGCGCCGTAAATACTTCATGCGACATAACCTTACCTGAATATCACCGTACCGGGCAGCGGCGCTCCGGCCAGGCGGTCGTCAGCCGCCGTGCGCAGCTTGCGCAGGATGCGATCCTGGATCCAGTGCGCGTCCCACCACTCGACCGGGTTCACCATCTGGCCGTTGACCAGCATCGTGAAGTGCAGGTGATCGCCGCCGGCCAGGCCGGTCATGCCGCTGCGGCCGAGCTCTGTTCCTTCTCGACCATGTCGCCGGCCTTGACGTCGATCGAGGACAGGTGGCCGTAGAGCGACTGCACGCCCATGCCGTGGTCGATGATCACGCAGTTGCCGTAGATGCCGAGCTCGTCGGCGAAGAGCACCTTGCCGCGGTTGGCGGCGACGACCGGCATCGCCGGCGAACGAGGCCAGGTCGAAGCCGAGATGGGTCTGCTGGTCGACTTCCTTGCCCTTGTAGACGTAGGTGCGCTGGTCGGCGAACGCCGACTCGACGGCGTTGTTCGTGAACGGGTGGAAGACGACGCCGCGCCACAGCATCTCGGGCGAGGTCTGTCTTGGCGAACGAGGCGATCTTCTCGGCGTTCTTCCGCCGCAGCTCGCCGTTGATGACCAGGAACTTCGCCAGCATGTCGCCGTCCGGCTTCACTTCGGTCGTGCCGTCGAGGATGGCCGGGACGACGCGGTCGAGGAACCGGTCGTCGAGCTCGATCCGGCTCTTCTTGAACGGCTTGGGGAAGGTGCGTGAAGTCGAAGTCGGCGCGCGCGGTGTTGCCGGCCTCGTCGCGGGCGAAGAGCGCGATCGGCGTGTTGAGGTCCTGGTCGTAGCAGCAGCGCGAAGAAGGCGACGCGCAGCGCCGGGTCGGTGATCGTGACGCCTTCGACCGTGCGGCGCCGGTGGCCGGGTAGCCGGGGTACTCGATGTCGCCGACGACCACGCCGGAGGTCGACGTCGGCCGGGGTGGCGCGGTAGACGACCATCTCGGAGCCGCCGAGGTTGACGTAGTGATGGCTCGAGACGACCGAGACCGGCGGCCGTTCGAGCCGGACCTGGACGTCGCGCGACGACCGTCGACTCGCAGCGTCCGGATGCCGCGGAACACCGGCCGGGCGGCGGTGACGATGATCCGGGCCGGGCCGGTCTTGAGGTCGGGGATGGCCTGCCGGCCGATGTCGCGGGTGATGTGCAGCGTCCCGGGCGCGTCATGCGTGGCCGCGGCGCCCGCGGTTCCGGAACCGCCCGACGCACTGTCGAGCGCGAACAGCGGCGTCTGCTTGCCGTTCTGCTCGAAAACGATGGTGGCGGCGCTGAGCTTGCCGTCCGGGGTGGCGATCGTGACGTCGAGCGGTGTGCTCGTGCCGACGAATTTGTCAGGCTTGACGATGGTGATCGCGGGCCCGCCGGCGCGGCCGGCAACGACGTAGGCGCCGCCGGCGGCGAGGAGGAGCAGGAGGATGAGGCCGAGCAGATAGCGCATCGTCTGATGGTACCGGAAAGCGCGGCGGCGGCGATAGCAGAGTTGCGCCCGTCGAGGCCGCGGCCGCGCGGCCTGATGAGCGGCCAACCTTGACCGTGGCGGGAGCGGCTGCTAACATTGGGGGTTCCTGTCGCATCGTGTGCCGGTATCGTCTAGGGGTCAGGACACGTGGTTCTCAGCCACGGGACCGGGGTTCGAATCCCCGTACCGGTACCATCTTTCCAACCCGCAAGCTTTCAGTGACTTGTAGCGGATTTCCTTGGCGGGGTCTTCAGGCCTTCGGCGAAGACTCTGTTCGGTGGAACTTGAAAGATTCTTGAAACTCTCTCCGTGGCGTCGGTCGTCGGCGTCGAACGTCTTGCCTCCTTCCAGCCGTTCGACGGCTGCCTGCAGTGCCTCCAGCCGCTGGTTGTCGTAGCGCTCGGTCGTGAGGATTGACGCGTGACCGAGGAGATCGCGGACCTGGGCGAGCGGAACGCCGCGCTCGACCAGCCGTGGAGGCGTACTCGTGCCTCAGGTCGTGCCAGTGCAGGTTGATGTTCCCGAAACCGCTGCTGGCCATCCGCGATGAGGTCCTTGTAGGCTGCCCTTACGCCACGCGAGGATCGACGCCGTGAGCCTTTAGCACGGCCACCACCCACGCCTTCTTGAACGTCTTCAGCGCCTCGCCAGCCTCGTTGCTGAAGACCGGCACATCGTCTCCCTTGTGCTCGCCTTCACTGTCGAGCCGGAGCCATTCCGAGCACGGCGAGCAGGCGCGACGTACCGATTGGCACCAGACGTGTGACGATCGGCTCTTGGTTGTCGCACCCCTGCAGGGTGATCATCCGCCGCTGTCCATTCGATGTCGCCGAATCGCAGCGCCAGCATTTCGCCGCGTCGCATGCCGGTGTCCAGGGCGGCGATGATCATCGACCGCAGGTGCGGTGACGCGACCGCCAGCAGGGCGGCCTCTTCGTCACTCGCTGATCCGCCGGCGACGCTTGTTGTCCTCGAGCTCCATCCGGATCGAGCGACTTCGGTGCCGCGGCGGAATGGTGTTCGATTCGAGGTACTCGCGACCGACTGCCCAGTTGAGCATGTGGCGCAGTAGCCCCAGCGTCCGGTTGATGGACGCTGGGGTCAGCCGTCTGCCCGTCCAGCCGTTGACCACTCGCGGCCGCTTCAGGTCCGCGACGAAGTCATCGATGTCGGCTGTCTTGATTTCGGCGACAGGACAGCCCCCGAACCGCTCGATCGAACGGCTTCAGCCGGTAATCGATGGTGCTCGGACAGCGCGAGCCCTTTCGCGAGCACGTGCCGCTGCTTGTAGACCTCGGCGAACTTGTCGAACGTCATCGGCGAGTTGTCTCGCCGGCGGATCGAGCCCTCGCTCGTCGAAGGTGCCATCCCTGATTGCGGCCCTCAGCTCGTCGAGCGCCTTGTCGGCCTCCGCCTTTGACTTGATCTCGCGGTTTGTCCATTTGGCCAGGCTCACCCGCTTGCCGCGAAAGCTACCCCACCATGCATGCTTGCAGCGATCGCGAGCGCGTCCCTTGTGCGTGCAGATCTTGTACAGACCCATCGTTCTTTCCTCCTTTCTGTCGCCGGTCACGCTATCCCGCCGGAGCATCGGGTTCCGCTCACGCCAGGGCCTGTCCTCGGCGCCCCGCGCGTATCGTTCCAGCCAGGCGTCGATCCATTCGGGCTTCAGCCGAATCGATCGCCTGCCGCCGATGCGTGCATGGTGCAGTTCCCTCCGCTCGCACGCCGTGTAGATGGTGTCCCGGCTCACGCCGGCGTACTCCGCGCCCTCTCCGACGTTCAACCAAGTCTTCATACGGCCCTCCCGCGTCGGTCCGCGCCTCGCGGACCTCGAAACAAGTTGTGATGGGGATTACGCGCCGAGGCGCGCCGGCGATGTGGGCGGCGCGGTGCTAGTCGTGGGGCGCGGATGCCAGCGTAGCACTGGCATCGAGCCGTGGGCACATATGGTGTGCACGGCGTGGGCGGCGATCCCAGCGATCGCCTCTGTCCCACACGAAACCTGGCGAAGATTCGTGACCTAAGGCCGTGAATCGAGCGCCGCCTTTGTCGTCGCTTCCGTGAGCTCCTTCGCTGCGCGACGCCCGGCGAGGGCTACGGAGCTTCGTGATGCGTCCGGCTGAGGGCTCGGCCGTCAGTCGCGAACGCGGTCCGCACGCGGGCGGCGGCGGAGAGGGTGCTCTCAGAGCACCGGCCAATACGAGCAGGATAGGACCCCGCGAAACCGGCGTCAACCTCAACCGGACGTTAAACGCGGGCGCGGCAGGCTTAGAATCGCGGTACGTGGACTTCGAGCTTCTTGGCGATCTCACCGACATCGAGACGATCGCGGCGGGTCGAGGCATTCGCGATCTCGCCCGGCTTCGCCGCTTGTATGGCAAAGGTTACTGGAGGAAGATGAAAGGCAGCGCGCGGATCAGCCTCCGAAATCGGCAGATTCAACCCAGAAATCCATCGTTATGAAGCCACGGCATCGCAGCAAAGAATTCAAGCGCAAGCGGTAATACGACGAGACGTAAGACCGTGGTGACGCCCACGTTCGCGGTCTGTGTCCGCAACGAGGGCTACGAGGCATCGCTCGAGCGCAATAAGATCTACGCCGTCCTGCCCGATGATCAGGCTGAGCGGGATGGCGATCTTCGGGTGGTCGACGAGAGCGGTGAGGACTATCTGTTCGCCGCCGATCGCTTTGTCGCGATCGAGGTGCCGAGAGCGGTCAGGGCCTCGCTGCTGAAGGCGTCCCGCGCCTGAATCGTTCCCAACTTTCGCAAGGCACGCGCCTGACAACGGCCAGGCACGATGACCTGATTCAGGTCCCGTCCGCCTCGCACGAATGGACATTCAGCGCGTCTGCGGTGTGCGCTTCTTCGCGTCGGTGAGCTTCTCGGTAGATCACCGGATCGGCGTTGCGCGCGGCCTGTCGCGCGGCGTCGAAGTCTTCCCGCCGGCTCTCAAAGTACCGTTCGACCTCATCGCGATGACCCAGGTAGTACATAATAGCGCCTGTACACCTGCTCGAGGTTCATGACCGGAAACGCCTGCGCAATCGCCTCTGCCGATTGTCCGGACAGAAAGGCGTAGACAATCGAGTCCAGGGACACGCGGGTTCCCGTAACGACGTCCACGTCGTCATGCTGCTCGATGTAGCCGTCGCTCATGCCTTCCTCGTATCCCACCTTGCGAACTTTGGCCTAGCAGCCCGTGGTGAAAGCCAGTTCTCGCACGCCGCTGATTTTGCCTGGATCTACGGCCGTGAGACGCTTGAGCGGCGAGAGCTGCCTGCACGGGCCGCTTATGACTCGTAACAAGCTTCCCGAGCGACTCCATCAGCGCGAGAAGCGCGGCCACGACCACGGCGAGCCGCCCCTGCAGCCCTCGCGGCGTGCCCACGCCGATCAGTTGGCGCATCAGCAGCCCGAGATTGAAACCGCCGGTGTGAATCAGCAGTCGCTTCAGAAGGTTCGGGTGACGAGAACGACATGTCCAGCGACAATGGAAGATCCAAGAGCACGCGAGAGACGCGGTCTGTCGCGGGTCTGGTGTGCGTTTCGGTGCACTCCGATGGCCCTGCGGGTAAGATGCGTCCACAACGTTGACCGTCAGTCGAATCTGGAGGTCGAAAATGACACGGCAAGCATCGTTGATCAAGCGCATTTTCGTGGCGCTTGGCGTCCTTGTAGTGCATACGTGCCTGGCTTCGATGGCGCGCGCCCAAGGACCTGGTGCATGGCGTGACCCGTCGAAGCACCTAGTGAAGTTCATCACCGTCGATGAAGATGTGCAGCTTGAAGTGCTCGACTGGGGCGGCTCGGGTCGTGCAATCGTTCTGTTAACTGGGTCCGGCAATACTGCGCACGTCTTCGATGACTTCGCACCCAAGCTGACCGACTGCTGCCATGTCTACGGTGTTACTCGACGCGGCTTCGGCATGTCGAGCCACCCCCCGACTGGATACGACGATCAACGCCTGGCCGATGACGTTCTACGGGTGCTCGATGCCTTGCAGCTTGATCATCCCGTGCTGGTCGCTCACTCGATGGGCGGTGGCAAGCTGACAACGATCGGTCGGCAACACTCTGATCGGATCTCTGGGCTCATCTATTTAGACGCGACCGCGGATCCTGCTCGGCGACCCCTCCATGAGCGACCCCGAGTTCGTCGCGACGAGAAAAGGCTTCCCGACGCCCTGCGACGCGGGGAACCTGCAGCGGATCGCTCGTCGATTGAAGCCTTCCAGGCCAGCCAGCGCCGCGCCAAACATGGCGCGTTCCCAGACTCTGAAGTGCGGGAGACGATTGCTGTACTGCCGGATGGCCGCTTAGGTCGGTAAAAAGCCTCGACCAGAGAAATCAACCTCGCGATTGGCAGGGGCCAAATCAAGCGCGACTATTCCAATATCCGGGTGCCGGTGCTCGCGTTCATCGACTATCCATGCCGCCCGACGATCCTCCCGGTTCGTCGACCATGTTCGTCAACGATATCGAATACCAGCCTGCGAACGACGATGAACGCGCAGCGATCATCGCCTACGTTCGTGTCAATCGAAGACGGGTCGACCAACGGAGCGCGAACCTGAAACGCAGCGTCGCGAATGCTGAAGCGGTCGACCTGCCACGTGCAGGCCATTACGTGTTCCTGACCCGCGAAGCCGAAGTCCTGTCCGGAATACACAGGTTTGTGATGACGTTGAAGTGATGAGCATAGAACCGGAAATTGTTGTCTCACCCGCAGGTTTCACCACGGGCTGCTAGCGTCCTCGAATCAATCCCGCGCCCTGCCTAAACGAGCCCTTGGATGAAGTCATCCCGTGCCTGAATTGGGCCCCAATTGGCGAACATCGTCAACCTTGGAAGGTCTCCTCCTGGCCATCACATAAGTGCTCTCGCGTGCGCTGCGCGCAGACGCGGTCAAGGCCCGCAGCCGCGGAGCGGTCGGTGCGCAGCACCGAGGCCTGGACCGCGGCGAGCACAGCGCGACAATCGACGTCGTGATGGCCGACGATGACGTGAGGAAGCCGACCACCGATGACGAAGGGTGATGGCTAACCAGGAGGTGCTTCGTTCGACACTCCAGACGCACGAACACGGACAGACAAACCCTGGCGTGAGCGACCCCCAACTCCGCGCGTAGGGTTACGCGCGCGCACGTCCGGCGGGGTCGCTCACGCCAGGGTTTGTGCAGAGTCGCCGACACAAACCCGTACCGTGCGGGCGGCACAGGGCGCCGCCCGGATTCATTGCCGCTATCCGACGATCTCTTCGAGCAACAAGCAGTTGCGCCGTCTGACGCGTGTCATGCGCATCCCGTCACAGCGTTCCTGGTCATGCGCGCAGGCCTGTTGTGGATGAGGACGACCTTCGGAGTAAAGGTCGTCCCCAGGGTCGTCCTCGGCTGTTACGGCTAATCGCCGCGTTTTGACCGCCGCCCGTGAACGACTCAGGCGACGCCAACGAGCGAGGAGAGGTGGCGGTACTGGTGCGTGAGCTTCACGAATTCGACGCGTCCCTCGCCGCGTTGGAGCGCGTCGCGCAGCCGCGCGGATTGCGCGCCCGAGATGGCTGCATCGCCCTGCCGTTGCCATACCCGAAACAGCGCGCGAAACCGCGGCGCGCCGTATCCCAGTGACGACGATTCCAGCTGCGGATTGGCAGGCACGCTCGGCGTCTGGCCGCTTCCTTGCCGCTCGCGAAACAGCGAGCAGAGAACCTCGGCGGACGAGGGCGGCAGCGGTGTTGCGAGCGTCTCTCGGGCCGCAAGTCCAAACACACGAATCGCACTCGCGAACGGCACCGGCACCAGCACGCGGATCGTCCAGCGATGGAGCGATCGTAGCAACTCGGCATGCCGCAGGAGAAAGAGCCGGAAGTCCATCGGGACCGGGCTGGTCACGAGGTACACCGAACACGTGATCTTCATCGCGATCATTAATCCCGATTGGCAGCTTGTCCGGGAAATAGCGATGCGTCGCGGTCGCCCCGATACCGAAGATCAGTCGCGGGAACTCGTCCAGGGTGACGCGATCCCGCAGGCGACGCGTGAAGTAGCTGCGCTTGTCGAACTCCGTGCCCAGCCAGGTGAGTTTCGGGTCGGCCAGGACGGCGTCGAGGACCATCAACCGCTCGACCATCCGGCCCATCGCCGTTGGCTTCCGGTGACGGTTGTCGGCTTGCTCGATCGCGGCGTAGAGCGGCTTGTGGTGCACGTGAAACACCCGACCGCGGTGCAGCGCGCCGGTCGCGATCGGACGCGCGTAGCCGCGCTCGACCAGGCCCCGCAGGAAGTCGGTGGTCTTTTGACCGTGGGTGATGCCGGCGAAGCGGCAGTACCGTCGCTCGACGAACACGCCGCTGTGGATTAGGACCACGACCAGGAACCGCGCCTGGCGCGGCGTGAAGCCAAAGGCGCCGATGGCGTCGGTGCGCTCCTCGGTCAGCCGATCGGTATAGACCGGGTTGATTATTGACACAAGTCCGGCAGGATCGTTTACACCGAGGAGATGCCTTGGATGGAAACGAATCTGACGGACGAACGCGCGCGCTTCGTGCGCGACTTTGAGAGCGGACACTGGTCGATGACCGAGCTCTGCGAGCGATACGGCGTGAGCCGACCGACCGGCTACAAATGGATGGCGCGTCGGAAGGGCGGCGCGGGCTTCGCCGATCGCAGCCACGCCCCGCATCAGTGTCCCCACCGGACAAGCGCCGACGTGGAGGCGCTGATCGTCGCGGCGCGCCAGGAGTACGGCTGGGGCGCCAAGAAGCTCCGGCAGGTGCTCCGCACCAGGTACCCGGCTCGGCCCTGGCCGGCGCGCAGCACCTTCAATGAGATCCTCGATCGGCACGCGTTGCTCCACAAAAATCGACGCCGACGGAAGTGGGCACACCCGGGGGCCACTCCGCTCCACACCGAGCGTCCGAATCAGGTGTGGCCCGTCGATTTCAAAGGGCAGTTCAAAACCGGTGACGGGCACTACTGCTATCCCCTGACGGTCACGGATCACTTCAGCCGGAGTCTGCTGGCCTGCCACGGCCTGCGCTCCGTCGCGACGGCGGGCGCGAAGCCGGTCTTCCGCGCACTCTTCCGAGCGGTGGGGTTGCCCGAGGCGATCCGCAGCGACAATGGGGCGCCCTTTGCCTCGACCGGGATTCACGGGCTGTCGGCCTTGAACGTGTGGTGGATGCAGCTTGGCATCGTCCACCAACGGATTCCTCCGTCCAGTCCGCAAGAAAACGGCACTCACGAACGGATGCATCGCGATCTGAAGCGCGAGACCACCCGCCCCGGCTCGAGTAGTCTGCGCGCGCAACAGCGGCGGTTCAACGCCTTCCGGGTGCGCTACAACGACGAACGCCCGCATGAGGGCATCGGGGACCGAACCCCCTCGTCGCTCTGGACGCCCTCGTCCCGCCCGTATCCCGAGCACATCACCCCGCCCGCCTATCCGGCGCACCTAGAAGTCCGTCGTGTCAGTAGCGCGGGCACGTTCCGGCTCCACTCCCAACAACCCTTCTTGAGTCAGGTCCTTCGCGGCGAAGACATCGGCCTCGAAGAGGTCGGCGATGGCATTTGGAACATCGTGTATTACAGGACGCTGCTCGGGAAAATCGATGAACGCAGCTTAGATATCACCGGGACCAAATAACCGCGAATAGGTGTAAACGATCCTGTCGGACTTCCGTTAACGATCAACCCGTCCGTTCAATCGATGTCCCAACGGTCAGGCGGCGAGGGCAGACTCATCGCAAGAACTCCTCGGCCGCGCGTGGATCGAATGGCGTACTGCCGTCGAACCGGCCGCCGGCGTGAATCGAGAACCCAGACCGCGCGGCGGCGGCCCCGTGCGCGCCACGGTAGTGCTCGGTCGTGACCTCGAGGTCCTCCCAGCGGACGTCGCCGTTCACGTCCTGGTACTCGACGCGCACATCGGGAAAATGGACGTGTCCGTCGAAGCATGGCAGCCCGTGGTCGCGCGCCCAGTCCTGGATCTCTGCCGAGGTGCGGTCGGGCCGTCCGTCGCTGTCGCGCTGGCCGCGGTTGCGCTCCTGCAGGAACCGCTGGTACTCTCGTTTCAGCTCGCGGTCCAGTTCGACGCGGAGGATGCCGGCCCCTCGGGCCTGGAGGCGTTCTGCGGCCTTCAGGTAGGCACGATAGAGCTGCGCGTCGTGGGAACGCTCCCGCGGCCTGTCTGCGCCCGCGTAGAAGGTCTGGCGGTGGTCAGAGTGAGTGGCTCGGTGGCGTTCGAGCAGGCCGCGGCCGTCCTGTGTCAGCGTGACCGCGCGTTCATGTTCGTTCACGGGCACGCGCTGGATGAGTCCTTGGTCCTGGAGGTGCCGCAGCTCGGCCGTCTCGCCACGTGCATCTCGGAGATCGCGTTCCGAGACGACCCGAAACGCACCGACCGTCACCAGCGTGCGCGTTTCGGATCCGTTCAAGGTGTAGTCTCGATCGCGGTCGCGCACCGGTTCGCGGTCGTTACCATGCGGAAGATCGACGTGCCGGACGAACGCATCACGTGGATCGACTGCGCGATCATGCCGTCCTCGGGGCTCGCGATCCCGCTCGCCGCGGGCGTCGCCGCCGCGCCCACGCACATCGTCATCGCCGTCCTTGGCGAGTCCGCCGCCGCCACGTCCAAGCGAGAGGCACTGATCGTCTCGATCGCGAACGCCATCATCGCGCTCGCGCGAATCGATGTGCCGCGGATCGAAGTCACCGGACACGGTCCCCCTCCCGCGTCGCAGACAAGTGACCAAAGCGACGCAAACGATCCGATTATCAAAAGTCGTCGAAGGTCCTGCAATTCATCGTCGTGGGCTTTCGGACGCTGTGGGATGGAGGCGGTTCCCGTGCGCGGCCATCACGCCTTGCACGATGTCGCCGTGCTCGGCGCCGTCAATGCTCGTCGCTTCGCTCCGCCCGCTACGCGGCCTGCGGGCATTGACCCCGCCTGCGCGCGGCGCTCTCGGGCTTTTTACGTGATGGCCACTCAACATAGGACGTGGCCGATGGACCCCGGCAGGAAGCGCGGTTGGGGTATCCTGCGCGAACGCCGAGGATCACTTCGGAGTAGTTGAATTCTTTCGCGTGCGAGTCAGCCGGGCCGTCCGGCGCGGAATCATCGCTCGCAGCGCCTGCAGCTCGCCGTGGCGGAAGAAGCCCGTCGCGAGCAGCAGCGCCGGCAGCGCGGCAATCAACACCAGCTTCGAGCCGATAGCGACCGGCGATAGCGGCGTCACGCCATGGGCCGCGATCCATCGATCCGCGGCGAACAGCAGCGCGACCTGAATCGCGAGCTGACCGAGCCGCCGCCATTCGAACGGCACCGGATACACGCGATTCGCCTGCCAGGCGCCGAGGCTGGCCATGAGCGTGTACGACGCAGGCGTCGCCCATGCGACCGCGACCATTCCCCAACGCGGCGCCGCGACGATACAGAACGCCACATTGAGCGCAGCACCGGCCCCGGCAATCCGCGCGAGGACGCCCGTCCGGCGCTCGATGTAGAGTCCCGCCGTAACCACCGCGTATATTCCACTGAACACGTACCCGAGGAGGATCACCGGCACGATCGGCAGTCCGAACCAGTAGCGCGCTTTCACATAGTCATGAATCGTCGGGACCGCGACGGCCGAAGGCAAGAGAACCGCGATCGCCAGAAACACGATCGCGCACACGAGCATCAGGGCCGTCAGCACGCGCGAATACAGCTGTGGCGCGCCGCGTTGCCTCGCATGCTGCAGCGAGAACGGCACCCAGGCCAGGCGGAACATCTGCACGACGAGCAGCATGGCCACGCCGAGCTTGTAATTGAAGCTGTAGATCCCGACGACGTCCTTCGACGGCATGTGGTAGACGACGCCGGCCACGCGATCGGGAAGGTAATTCAGCACGAGCCGGTCGCCGTTTTCGACGAGCATCACGGCAAGCATCGCGGGCATCAGCGGAAGCGCGTAGCTCCACAGGGGACGCCAGGATAAGCCGAGCAGCAGGCCCGGACGGAACAGGCGCAGGATGTCGCCCGTGAAGAGCGCCAGCACCGTGAGGTTGGCGGCAACGTTCGCAAAGAAGATCGCGCGAACGTCCCAACCGAGGCCACCAATAAGGACAATGTTCAATGCGATGCTCGCTCCGACGAAGAGCAGACGGAATACGGCGTAGCGCACCGACTGCCTCGTCATGCGCAGGTGCGCGTGCACGGGACGGCCAGCAGCGCGTCGGTGTATGCGATCGCGACCCAGGTACCGAAATGAGACGACGTCGAGACGGCTGAGAGCGGCCAACGGTACGGCAAACAGCATCGCCAGGCCTGACACGGCTCCACCGAGCATGGCGACGACCGCGAGCGACCTGCTGAACGCGCGTTGGCCTTCGACGGATCCCGCCTGCTGCACAGGTCGGCGCATTGCGCATGTAGGCGACGTCCATCCCGAGATAGAGGCCGATCGAGATAATCGGAACGTAGGAGTAGACGACGCTTTGGATGCCGTTCTGCGACGGATCGAAGCTGTGTGCGTAGTACAGGCTGCAGCAGGAAACTGAGCAACCGTCCCACGATCGCGCTCAGCCCATAAACAAGAGTCTCCGCGCCCAGAACGCGCAGGCGCGATCCGAATCCTGGGGCGGCGGCTGGATCGGAAAGCTCGTCAGCTTGCACGTCGGAAGCTTAACCCCTCAACCGTCCTTGTGAAATTGGTTCTGACAAACGGCGCTCTGGCGACCAAGTCCGGAGCTGGGATGGTGACCTCGCCTGCTGCTCGTTCTCTGGCGAGGGTTAGGAAGTCGCTTAGCACGGTCTCCGCATAAAGCATCGAGTGTGGGGCGGCACCTTTCAGCGTCTCGGCTGCATTAAGAATCCGACAGTCAGCCAAGGAGTGTCGCCGAGTATTGCGCCGAGCTACTTGAAAAAAACTTGAAACTTTGCCCACGAAAGGCCCTTTTTCGACCGGAGACGGCCGAAGCATCAACGCGAATTTCCTAAGGAAACCGACGCAACCGGACACCGCCGATGTGTCCGGCTGCGTTTCTCAGCCACGGGACCGGGGTTCGAATCCCCGTAGCGGTACCAACCTTCGCTCAGCGTTGCGGTTCGACGCCGTGGGCGTCGAGCTCGGCTGCGGTCTCCGCCTTCGCAGTTCTTCGAGAGGGCCAGCATCCTTACTGAACATCGGTACGGCCTGTTCGCCCTTCCCGCGGACGCCGCTTGGAGGACCCGCCCAGCGGCGTCGCTGAAGCCCCAGACGCACCTAGAAGCGGTCGCATGATCATCATCAAGACACGGCGCACGCTGAGTGAGGTAGAAGCGGTATTGCGGCGGTTGATTCGCCCGGGCCGAGGCGTCCGCAAAATCTTTGAGTTCTGGTTTACCTGGGACGGCCGTCGGCCGCCGGAGTTCGTGGGTTGGGTTTCCGGCGGGGAGTTCGAGCTGCGGCGGCTATTCGCGGCCTGGCGCTATTCGTTCTTCCCCGTTCTGAGGGGCCGCATCGTTTCGAGTGCTGAGGGCAGCGAGATTCGGATCACCATGAGGCCGTGGCTTCCCGACCTGCTCGGCCCTTTTGCGATGTTCGGACTTGCGGCGGTGGCTTCCTGGCAGTCCGGCTCAATCTTGCCGCTGCTGATCGTGGTGATCATGGTCTCTCCAATGCTGGTCTTCGGCTGGCTCACCGGCGCTCGTCGTGCACGCAAGATCCTGCGTGCCGCATTCGACGCCGCGTTGTGACCGAGAATACCGTCAAGGCCCAGCAGCTGAAGAGCGACATCGACCGACGGCTCGCTGTAGGAACGCCGGAATCTGAAATCGTCGACTTCCTCCGGAAGGAATACACTCTGGGTACGCCACGTGGCCTGCCGGTGGACGGGCCGAGTATGGGGAGTACGTCGGACAGGAGCCGAGCAATGTCTGGTATTGGCCGGTCGTTCACAGCGTAAGTCAGCTTGCGCTGCGAGGCGGTCCGTCGTTGATGTTCACGCCGCCTAACGCCCGCTTGCGGCCGACGGCGGCGGGCACGATCATGGGCGCCGCGGCTGAAGCGGCACGTTAGCCTGACCGAACCTCAATATTCCACATGACTGACTGGCAGCGCTTCCTGTGGCTCGGTGAGAGCGCGTTTAGTATCGCCCTGCTTACGTGGCCGGTGCCGCTCGTTCTCCTCGCGGCGGCGTTGGCGATTCAGTCGCGCACTGGCACCCTGAGCGTGGCAGGTCCGCTGCGGCTCTGGTCGATCGTCATACCCGCTGCGATTCCTGCGATCATCCTTGCGGTCGGCACCGTCTGGGAATGCCAGAACTGCTCACCGTCGGCGCTCGATGAGGGCGTGCGCTACGAATGGGCAGCGACCGCAGCAGAGCTACTTCTGCTCGCGCATCTTGGTGTGGCTTCCTGGCTCGTCCTCCGATCGCCTGGCAGACGCGGCGCAACAGCCGTGGTCCAGTGTGCGTTGTTCTGGTGCTCATTGAACGCTGCCTTGATAGCAGGCATGAGTATCTCTGGAGACTGGCTGTGACCCACAGGCAGGCCAACCAGCGCATCAACCCGACGGCGTTGACCTTCTGTGGCCTCATCCGGGCAGGTGGATTGTCCGCGTCCGGGCGAATCTGCTCCAGGTCGGCGCTTGCTCCACGGTTGCTGACCCTCCACTCTCGGTTATACTAATGGTATGAAAACGGCAATTTCGCTGCCGGATAGTGTGTACCGCCAGGCCGAACGGCAGGCAAAGCGGACTCGCAAGTCGCGGAGCCAGCTCTATGCCGAGGCACTGACGGAATACCTCGCGAGACACGCTCCCGACGAAGTCACGGAACGGATGAACGAGGTGCTCGATGTACTCGGCCGAGCTGAGGTGGATCCATTCGTCCGCGGCGCGGCGCGACGAGTGCTGATGGAAACCGAGTGGTAGAGGTCGTCCAGGGCGACGTCTGGTGGGCAGACCTGCCACAGCCCACTGGGTCCGGTCCGGGCTTTCGCCGACCGGTGGTCGTGGTGCAAGGGAATCACCTGAATCGCAGCCGAATCCCCACGACGGTGTGCGTGCCGCTGACGAGCAATCTCGCGTGGGCGGGCGCTCCGGGCAACGTGCTTCTTTCGGCGAAGGCGACAGGGCTGCCGAAGGACTCGGTCGCCAACGTGTCGCAAATCATCGCGATCGATCGCTCGCTGCTCTCCGAGAGAGCCGGCCGTCTCGGCCCGAAGCAGCTTGCACAGATTCTCCACGGCGTCGACGTCGTCCTCGGCCGATGACCCGGCGACATGCGTTTGCAGCCGGCTGCGGCCGATGCAATCATGGCCGCCGCGGCTGAAGCGGAAACGTTAGACAGCCAGAATCACCGGTCGAAGTTGCTTAGAGATCGCCGGGTGTCAGACCGGTGTGCTTTGCGATTCGGGCCAGCATCCGCGGGCCGACTTCCTCATCGTCGTGAAAAGCGAAGACGACGTCCGGGTGATCGGCCTTGGCGAGCGTACGATGGGAGCCGGACTGGCGTTTGACGGTCCAGCCGCCACGGAGCAGGGCGGCCAGAATGCGCCGCGCTTTCGTGGCTGGCCAGTTGCTCACGCCGCGTGGAAGGTCACGTTGAGGAATTCGGCCGGTGCTTCCCGCTGCTCGAGCCGCTCGGCGATGACGCGAAGGGCCAGGGCTTGTACTCCTGCGACGGCTTCGTCACGGTCCTTGCCGTAGCAGAGTACTCCGGGAAGCGTAGGAACTTCGGCAACCCAACGGCCGTCATCCTCGCGTTCAAGTTCAATAGTGAACGTCACGACCGTACCTGTAATCGGGCCGGCGGTCTAACAAGCCGCTGCAGCCGACGAGCGAGTCGGGGTCAAGCCAACTACAGTTGGCCCGGAACGGCGTTGCTGACTCGGCGCTCGCGGATGAGCGCATGCCGTTAGCCGGACGAAGCAACGGCGATATTGATCGCCGAACGCGGGACGGGGTGTAGACACTGATGTACCGGGCTGGAATGAGTCAGGCCGTGCGCCACAGCACGCAAGTGTTGGTCGGCTTCGTCGAATCGGCGGATCGGTGGCTTCTGGTTGTCCTCAAACTCGTTCCCGGCTCCCGGGCAACGACCGGCAAGGACGAGTGGTGGATTAGTAACGGCGTACCCGCTCGGCAGACAGAAAGTTTCGCCGCCTACAATCGTCGGGCAATCTGGCGCCCCTCTTATCAACGACGGCCGCCTAACAACCGCTTGCAGCCGACGGCGGCCGATGCCATCCTGAGCGGCCGCGGCTGCAGTGGGCACGTCAGCCAGCATGAAGCGGCCAACCGTCTGCAGCGCAGACGTTCGCGGAGGCCCTGTCGGATGGAACAACACCTCACCCGCGCAGTGGTCACGGTCGTTGCCGCCTTCAGCGTTGTGGGCGCCGGGCGCGCGCCGACCCAGATCCCAGCCGCGGAGCCCGCGCCTGGTCCCGTACGCATGGAAATTGAACTCGCCAAGTCTGAGGTCGTAGCGGGCGAAACTCCGACGTTTCGCCTGTCGCTTCGCAACGTCGGGCACGAGAACCTGCTGCTGAACGGCGGGTTCATGCTCGGGAACGGCAAGCAGAGCTGGAGTTCGATTCAATGTGTGTTCCGAAGCACGAGCGGGCAGGAGGTGCCACTCGCACTTCACTGGGGCGTGTCCAGCGTCGGCGGTCGCGTCTACTTTCTCGGGCTTCCGCTGCGCCCCGGCGACAAGCATTCGATCGAAGTAGCGCCGCGCGACTACTACGTGCAATTCGGTAAGCCGCTCTCAGTCGGTACCTACGAGCTTCAGTGCTCTTACCATGGCGCCGAGTCGCAATTCCGGGAGCGGACCGAACTACCACCCTGCTGGGAAGGTCAGGCAGTGGCGCAGCCGGTTCGCTTCGAGGTACGACCCGCCAAACCCGAGGCGACCGCCAACCCCATCAGCTCTTTGCCGAGGAGCGAGCTAACATCGCGCACCCGACGGGCGCCGTGGCGGGTAGCAGCCGCGCGTGCGGCTCGACAGACATGCGAATTGTTCGACAAGTCGTCATCTCAGGCCTCTTGCTGACGGCGATAGTGGCACCGGGAGTACGCCCCTGGAGCGCGTATCTTCGTGCCACCTCCCAGACAATCGAGGGTGTGGTCAAGGATCAGGGGGGCAAGCGCTCCCGGGCGCATCCGTGGTCGTACTTCCTGAGGGCGGAGGGGTCGCCGTCGGTGCGACCAGCGGTCATGACGGGACCTACGCCGTGACTGGGCTCATCGAGGGTACCTACCGGGTTGATGTGTGGCTGCCGGGCTTCGTGGGAGTTCGACGGAATCATGTCCGCCCGCGAGCAGGCAGCATCGTCAGAGTCGATGTCGTGCTGGCCGTCAGACCTGTCTGCGAATGCGTCTGGACCGGGCCACCGCCCCGCTCAGAGGCGATCGTCGGCCGAGTGGTCGACGAGGCCGGCAATCCATTACCCTTCGCGGCTTTGGAACTTGTGGGTCCTCGGCACCGACAGTCCGCCTATGCCGACATCGGCGGACGCTTCATTCTCAGGCCGCCCGTCGGCGGCGGCTGGTCCCTCATGGCGAGCGATAGCGTGTTCGGGCGCGCTGCGCTGCAGGTTGCGCACGACACGATCGGACCGCTAGTGTTGCGACTCGGATTCGTCGACGGAGCGAAGGTAGAAGACACTGAACGGTTCAACAATGAGTGCTTGTGTCCGGGGTATTTCAGCGGCAATGCTCTCCCTGAGACGACGGGCATAGACCGCCTGGCCTGGACTTCCAGCGGACGCCGCTAAGTGACGTGCGAAGCGCATACGAGGCACACCTGGAGCCGCCACACTTCATGGAGTGCAAGAGCGGCACGCTGCCAATGGTCAAGTCGTTGCTCGCGGCTGTCGGGATCCTGGCTATTGCCGGCTGCGGCGCCAGTGGTTCGGCCGGACCGACGGCACCGGGTCCAACTCCGGGCACCAGCGATCAACTGCTTGCGCTCAGAGTGTCGTGCCCGGCCGGGTTGCTCATCGGTGAACGGGCACCCTGCATCGCCGCTGCCAGCTATGGATCTGGCCGGCAGCCGCTGGTGTCGTTCGAGTCCACCTGGTCGTCGTCCCTCCCTGACGTTGTCGCGGTCGATGGCTTTGGCGTGACTACGGGGAGGTCAGCCGGAGAAGCGACCGTCACGGCCTCCTACCAGGGGCGGCAATCAACGACCGTCATTGTCGTCACGGAAGAGAATGGGCTACGCATCGCTTCGGGTCAGGCCCACCAAGGCGACTTCACCCCGGGCAGCACGGTGACGATGTGGCTGCAGGGCTATTATTCGGTGGCGTCTGCGGCAACTGGCCGCCTGAGCCTGCAGATCAGCGACCAGGCTGGTCGCATCACTACGACTGCGCCGTTGACGGTCGCAAAAGGCGGAGATGCCTTCATGCTGTCCAGTACGTTCGTGGTCCCCGCGACGAGCGTAGAAGTGTGCAGAACTGCTGTTCTCGAAGTCGGTGCCGTCACGATCGCCGAACCACACTCGAAGATGTTCCCGCTGTGGTGCATCCCCATTCAGCGGTAATTGTTTTCAAGGAGGTATTGTGACGATGAGCGTGACATTCCCTGCGGTCGCCCTGTTGGCCGTGTCCGTTGGCGTTGCGGCCTCCTGTGGCGAGCGGCCAGTGCCACCGGCTGCGGCGTCGTCCCGGTCGGCAAGCAAGGTCGAGCTCGGGCAGATGAACAGGGATTTCGCCGCGGCATTAAACGGAAAAGACGCCAAGCGAGCAGCGTCCTACTACACCGTCGATGCAGTCCTGTATCCACCAAACGAGGAGCCGGTTCGCGGTCGAGAAGCGATCGAGGCCTACTGGAAAGGGGCAATCGAGACAGGCGGCGTTCGCGATGCTACGGTGGAGACCGCCGACGCCATGAGTTCCGGCGACCTCGGCTACGAGATCGGCTCATTCACACTCACCGCCAATGGGCCTGACGGCACACCCGTGACGGATCGTGGTCGCTACGTCGAGCTTCTGAGGCGCGACGCGGACGGTATCTGGTACTCGACGATGGGTATGTGGAACGCTCCGCCACCTCCGAAACAATAATGTCGTCGTGACAAACGTATCGGTCCACTGATGCGGTCTAACCTCCGAATGCAGCCGACGCGCCGGGGGAGACCCACGGCGCGCGGCTGATTCGGCGTCGTCAGCCTGCTAAATCCTCGGCTTGCTTGGCCTGTCAGGTTGTGGTTACACTGTAATCACATGACCGCGAAGACCCGAATCGTCCGTATCGGCAATTCTCGGGGCATTCGCGTGCCCAAACTTCTGCTCGACGAGGCTGGCCTTCCAGAAGAAGTCGAGCTTCGGGCGGAGCCCGGTCGCCTGATCGTCCGAGCCGTCAGCCGCCCCCGGGCTGGCTGGGAGTCTAAGGCCCGGGCAATGCATCGGCGTGGCGATGACGCCCTGATTGACGACACCCCGCCCACAGAGTTTGAGACAACGGAATGGCGGTGGTGATGAAGCGGGGCGATGTCCATCTGGTACGCCTTGATCCAACGCTCGGGAGCGAGATCCAGAAGACACGGCCCTGCGTAATCGTGTCGCCCGACGAATTGAATGCGCACCTTCGCACGGTCATCGTCGCGCCAATGACGACGGCGGGCCAGCGGTATCCCTGGCGGATCCCTTGTCGGTTTCAGCGCCGGTCAGGATATGTGGTTCTCGATCAACTGCGAACGGTCGACCGGGAGAGGCTGGTTAGACGCTTGGGCACTTTGCCGGAGGACGGAATGAGGGAAGTCCTTGGTGGATTGCAGGAAATGTTCGCCGACTGATCACCATACGCAGGCTGACAAAGCGAATGGAGCCGGCGCCCCGCTGAACGCTGCGACGGCGCGCGGCTCATTCGCAGCCGTAGGCGGGTGAACGGCCGGCGAACTATCCCAGGATCTCGTTCAGGCCATCGAGTACGCGAGCGAGTTCTTCTTCACTGGCCCGTGCGAGTCGCGTCCCGATGCGGTCGGCGGACAGCGTGCGGGTCTGGCTGATCTTGATCCAGGAACGTTTCTTCAATCCGGCCGCCTGGCTTTCGAGCGTCAGAGGAAAGCCCGCCCGGGGCTCCTGGCTCGTCATGGCGACAGCGATCACGGTGCCAGAACGCTCGTTGAAGACATCGTGGCTCAGAATGAGCACGGGCCGCTGGCCGGCCCGCTCATGGCCCCGCACGGGGTTGAGGTCTGCCCAGCGAACCTCGCCTCTCAGTATTCGGGCCATCCGTCCAGCACTCCGAGCAGGCCCTCATCGGCGAACCGCTTTTCCTCAACCGGATTCAGCTTCGCGGCTTCGGTAGCGAGCCGCGTCCGGGCCAAACGGCGGAGTTTGTCGGAGAGGGCGGCCTCGACCGCCTGACTGCGATTGCGAAATCGGCGTTTCGCCACCATGTCGTCAACCTGTTCGAGCAAGGCGGCATCGAGGGTCAGCGCGACTTTGGTCTTCGGCATTGGTATGACAATACATCATACCATTGACGACGCGGTCCACCAATCGCTTGCAGTCCGACGGCGGCCGGCGCGATGATGAGGCCGCTGCGGCTGAAGCGGCGACGTTGCGCCGACGAGGACTATCTGACATCAATGAAACGAGTCTGGGCCGTCGGTCTGGCGAAGCGGATAAGCGCAGTTCTGCTGCCAGTGCCATCATGAGCGTCCGCGGCTGAAACGGCGCGTTCGGCGGACGATTGAGTGGCGGATCTCCTATGGTTGCAACGATCGCCGACATCCTTCCGCAGGCGGCCCGTAGACACGGGGACCGCGTCGCCAGGGCCTCAAGGCCGGCGGCGCCCGGTTCGAACTCGTCGTCTGGGACGAGGCGCCGGTCGTTGACCGGAAGAAGGACATGATCCTGACTGCCGGATTCAACGTCTATCCGGCCGAGATCGAGCGGGTGCTGTGCATGCACCCGGCCGTCGCGCTCGCCGCGGTCGGCAGCGTCCCCGACGAAGCGAAGGGGGAACTCGCCAAGGCCTACGTGATGCGCAAGCCTGGGGCAGAGGTGTCACGCGCAGCACTGGCCGCACATTGCCGCGAGCACCTCGCCGCCTACAAAATGCCGCGCGGGATCCAGTTCGTGGAGTCGGTCCCCATGACGTCCTCAGGGAAGATCATGCGCAGGCTGCTGCCTGACATCGAGATGGGTCGTTGTCGATCGAATGAGCGCGCACAGAGCGTGGCTGGATTCGTCGCTGGTGGGCGGGCCAACCGCGAGTTGCACCCGGCGGCCGGGAGCAGCCGCCGCTGAGTCGGAACGTTTAGACTGACAAGACGAACTCTCTCCAGGTGAAGCACATGACTGCGAAAGACCTTGAACGGCTGTACGACTATGGTTACTGGGCCAACAAGAAGCTTCTCGTTGTCGTGTCTCAATTGACGCCGGACCAGTTCACGCAGGAGGTGGCTGGCAGTTACGGTTCGGTCCGGAACACTCTGGTGCATACCCTCAGCGCCGAGTGGGGGTGGCTCGATCGGTGCGGCGGGCACCCGCGCGGGCCGGCGCTCGAGGCCGACGACTATCCCGACGTGGCCGCTCTCGTCGAAACGTGGACGAGAGTCGAGGGGTGGATGCGGGTTTTCCTGGCCGGCCTCGCGGACGAAGACATGGATCGGCCCGTCGAGTACAGAAATCCCCGCGGCGAGCCGCGGTCCATGGCTTTGGGAGAGCTCATGCAGCATGGGGCCAATCATGGTGTCCATCACCGTGGACAGCTCGCATTGCTCCTGCGCGTGCTCGGCCACGTGCCGGGCAACGTCGATCTGCTGCTGTACGACGCCGAGCGCCATCACGTCAGCGCGTTTTGAGTCAGCGATGCGTGAGCAGGTGATGACGGCTACTCACACTGAAACACCTGTCAGGCGGAAAAGCCGCTATTTCCTGGTGGCATCGTGTCTGGCCCTTGGCATAACGTTCGTTGGGTTTTTCAAGACCTTTATCCTCCCCGTCGCCGGTGGCACCTTCAGCGCGCCCGCCGTGATCTATGTCCACGGCGGGCTGTTGTTTGGATGGACCGCCTTTCTCGTCATGCAGTCCGTCCTCATCACGAAGAGAAAAGTGCATTGGCACAGGCGGCTTGGCTTTGTCAGCCTTGGCCTGGTGCCCGGCGTGGTGATTTCGACCATGGCGGTAGGCGTCTATGCATTGAAGCGAGACCTCGCGCTTGGCGGTGGGCAGGCCGCGATTTCAAGCTTGCTCGGGACATTCACCTCGCCATTGATCTTCGCAAGCCTGGTTGCCGCGGCAGTCGTCTATCGCCGGCGGCCGGAGTTCCATAAACGGCTCATGCTGCTGGCAATGGTCGCAATCATCTGGCCGGCATTCTTCCGTTTTCGACACTATTTTCCATCAGTCGCTCATCCCGAAGTCGTGTTCGGGGTTGTCCTTCCCGACTGCATGATATTGATCGCGATGCTCTGGGAGAAAGTGACGACTGGTCGCGCGCACGTGGTCTATCTCACCGTGGGATTGGCTTTGATCACAGAGAACGTCGCCGAGGCCTGTTTCTTTGATTCCACGGGCTGGCGGGTTCTTGCCGGCTGGCTGGCGAGCCGTTTCATCCAGCCGGGATAGCGTGACTGCCGAGTTCGCCGCGGCCATTCGGAAGCCTCAGCCCGCCGCAATCACTGAACGCTTCAGACGAGCCGGCTGAAACGTGCTCCTTCAGCGGCCGTGCGTGAGCCGTTTTGTCGGCGTTCCGCGCATGTTCGAACAGGAGGCGAAGAAAATGTCTCAGACTTCTTCTGATGGGCGTGTCAATCTGCGGCAGTCCCGACGGTGCCGCGCTCGACCTGCTGTCACGGCAGGCCTGACCATCATGGTGCTCGTCAATGCCGGCCTCGCCGGCGCCCAGGTTCGCATTCCAGACGAGCGTCGTGCAGCCGTCCCGGCATCCCCGTCAGTCCCGGGAGACGCGGTTGGCGTGTCTCCACGGGAGCAGATGGCCGCGCCCAATCACGAAGGGCAGGGCCGAACGACAGCGAACCAGGACGATGGGGTCCTCCGACGTGCCCTTCGGCGCGAGTTGCCATGGGTCGTCCAGAATCAGACGACGACCCCGGGGACGGCGAACGATGAAAGTTGGCCGGTCCGACACCCGGTGCTTCTTGGAACACTGATTGGCGCCTCGGCTGGACTGGTGATTCAGACGCAAAACTGCTCGGATTGCTGGTTCCTGACCGGCGGCGGGGCAGGCGCCGGGGCGTATGGAGGCCTGATCGCGTCGGCCATCCACAAGGCGAGGCGGCGGCAGCCGATCAGCAGAACGACGAAAGCCGGCCTCGTCGCCGGCACCATTGCCTCCGTACTGGTCGCCTCGTTCATCGCCGGGGGGAGTTGGTCGAACTGAAGCTGGCCGTTGATATGGCGGTACTTCGAGGCATGGCGGAAGAACTCAACATCACGGGAGGGGCGCACATCGGCTGGGTCAATGCGAGTTGGCCGTTCGCGAGGTTGTCGGTCTCGCGGACATCCAGGATAACGTGCAGCACGAAGCGGCGTCGCCTGGATCCTCGTTCGCCGCTGTCGCTGCCAACCGTCAGGATCGGAGAACCGGAAACCGCGACGCCGCCCGGATGACGTCGGCCTGCGACGAAGACCGGGTGAGCGAGATCCAGGTCGCTGCCCCAATCGTTGGTCAACCAGCCACGGGGTTGGTTCGGAGGCTGTTTATGAGTGCGCAGAGTGCAAGGGTGAGTGCGTTTGTGAGCCGGGCCAGGAATTGGCAAGGCGAGACCCAGAAGCTGAGGTCGATCCTCCTCGAGTGCGGGCTCGACGAGGACCTGAAGTGGGGAAAGCCGTGCTTCATGTTCAAGGGGGCGAACGTGGCGATCATCCAGCCCTTCAAAGCGCACTGCTCGCTCATGTTCTTCAAGGGAGTCCTGCTCGAGGACCCGCACGGCTTGCTCCGCAGCCAGGGAGAGAATACGCAATCCGCTCTGCGGCTGGAGTTCACGAGCGAGGCTGACATCGAGAAGACCGTCGTGAAGTCCTACGTAAAGCAGGCCATCGCGGTCGAAGAAGCCGGACGGAAGGTCGACTTCAAGACGAGGCCCGAGTTGGAGCTTCCGGTGGAGTTGCGCCAGATCTTGAAGAAGGATCGCACGCTGGCGAAGGCGTTCCAGGCGCTGACCCCCGGGCGCCAGCGAGGCTACCTCCTCTACTTCACGGCGGCGAAGCAGCCGAAGACTCGCACGGCGCGGATCGAGAAGTGCATCCCAGACATCCTCGCCGGCAAGGGCATCAATGACAGATGAACCGCGGTCCTTTAGCCAGCAGGCGGACCGCAATCGCCGCCCGGCCGCTCAGTGGCGATGTCTTGGGCCTCACGCACCGAGACCCGGGAAGTTGGAAGCACGATGACCGGACACCGAATCTTCTCGATGACTTTCGCGGCGATACACCGCGCGTATGTGAAAAAGGCCGAGCGCAAGGGCCGTACGAAGGAAGAGGTTGACCGTGTCATCAGCTGGTTTACCGGCTATGACCAGGCCGGGCTGCTGCTTCAAATCGAAAAGCAGACGGACTTCGAAACTTTCTTTGATCAAGCTCCAGCGATGCACCTGAATCGCTCACTGATCAAAGGCATGGTCTGCGGTGTCCGCGTCGAAGAAGTCGCGGATCCGCTGATGCGGAAGATTCGCCAACTGGACAAGCTCGTCGACGAACTCGCCAAAGGTCGAGCCATGGACAAGATTCTTCGACAGTGAGTCGATAACCACCATGCCGGCTCTCGTTGTCCCGCGACGAAAGCCGGCCATGGAAGAGCGCTATCGGCGTGTCGCTACTGCCGGTTGTAGCGGATGCCGGCCGACTGGGCCTTCTCGATGGCAATCACCATCGCCGGCACGATCGTGACGCCGGGCAGCAGGTGCGCCTCGAGGTCCTTCTTGATGTCCGCCATCGTTCCCTTGCCGCGTGCCTCGAGCTCCAGCGACCAGGCGCCGAGCGCGTTGTTGCACAGCAGGAAGGTCGCGCCCATCTTCTGCAGGCTCGCGATGCCCAGCGCCGGCATCGCCTCCGCCAGCGCCGGAATGGCCGGCACCTGCATCGCCTGGAACAGCAGGTGGGCATCGTCTTTCGTCGGGCTGTTGAAGACGTTGCGCGTGTACGGCTTTCCCGCAGCATCCTTCAGCGCGAGGTACTCGCCAAGGCCGTACTTCGCCCACGCGGCGTCGTCGAACGCCAGCGCGATGCTCGACTGGCTGCCGATGCCGTAGAACGTGCCGACGGCGCCAACCGTGCCGGCGCCGCTCTTGTAGCCTTCCTTGTAGGTGTTCAGGTAGTTGAGGATGTGCAGCTGCGGCGCGCCGAACTTGTGCTGCGGGAAATCGAACAGGGTGCGGTGCGTGCCTTCGACGCGGCCGATCCAGCTGTCCGGCCCGGACGCTGGCGCGGCGCCCTGGGCGGCCAGGGCGACTCGCGGCATCGCCAGGCCCGCCGCGGCCGCGGTACCGGCGACGCGTGCGAAGAAGACGCGACGACCTGTGTTCACCGTGGTGGCACTCATGACGTGTCCTCCTTGGGGAATGGGTGCGCGACAGGCCACAGCCTCGCGCACTCCGCAGCTTTCGTCAAGTGCCACGTAGCCCGCTACCGCCGCGGACGCCGCTCCGCCCCGCGGGCCCTGGCGGCGAGGAAAGGAACGCCGTCCATGCCGGCACAGCTCCCCGACTTCAACATCGCCGAAGTAAGATCGTCCGATGAGCGAACAAGTCGTGGTCATCACCGGCGCGAGTTCCGGAATCGGCGCGGCGCTGGCGGTTGAGCTCTCGGCGCGCCATGACCGCGTCGTCCTGGTGGCGCGCCGGGCGGACGCGCTGGCGGCGGTGGCAGAGCGATGCCAGGAACGGGCTCACCCGGTCGTCGCCGACATGACCGTCCGTGCCGACGTGCAGCGCGTCGTCAACACATCAATCGCCGCCTTCGGCCGGATCGACGCCTGGGTCAACAACGTCGGGCAGGGCATCACCCGCGTGCCGTCGGAACTGACCGACGAGGACATCGACGAGGTGATGCGCGTCAACGTCAAGTCGGCGCTGTACGGCATGCAAGAGGTGCTGCCGCACTTCAAGGAACGGGGCGCCGGCCACGTCGTCAACGTGTCGTCCATGCTCGGCCGGATTCCGTTCGCGATGCCGCGCTCGGCCTACTGCGGCGCGAAGCATTTCCTGAATGCGCTGACGGCGACGATCCGCGAGGAAGTCCAGGCAACGCACCCCGGCATCCAGTTCTCGCTGGTGTCCCCCGGGGTCGGTACGGACCGACTTCGGCCTCAATGCACGGCACGGCGGGCCGGATTCGCGTTCGTTTCCCGGCTCGCAAAGCGCCGAGGAAGCCGCGCAGGTGATCGCAGCGGTGCTGGCATCGCGCGCGCCGGATGTCTACACCCGTCCGGGTGCGAAGGCGCAGGTGGCCGGTTATTACGCGTCGGTCGGAAGCGATCCGGACACCGCCTGATTCGACAGTCGTCAGAACCTGATGTCCGTCGCGGTGCGCCCCACGCAACTCGGATGAGGATGGGCGTGCAGATGGCGGAATCGCCGGGCGCTCTCTTCCCGGCCGCGGTATCGGTGGTGATGCGGGTAGGCGGGAGCTACCTGCCGGTGCGTGGCACCATGCGATAATCTGTGGCGTGGACGGCAGGGCGAACGACCGGCGCGCACGGATGACGACGAGGCGGTTTCGGTCCCGGGACGAAGCGGATGCGTTCGATCTCGCTTTCTGGCGGCAGATCCCTCCCGCCGGGCGAATCCTGCAGGCGTGGAAACTGAGTGTAGAGCAGTGGCGGTTGCGGCCAGGACGGACCGATGAATCAGGACTTTGTCGATCTGTTGCGAGCGTTCGGCGCCGCTGAAGTCCGATTCCTCGTGGTCGGTGCCTACGCGCTCGCGCTGCATGGCCGTCCCCGCGCCACGGCTGACCTCGACGTCTGGATCGACGCGACGCCCGAGAACGCCCCCCGCGTGATGCGCGCGCTCGCCGCCTTCGGGGCTCCGCTCCAGGACATTTCAGAACATGACTTCGCCGCCGACGGCGTCGTCTACCAGATTGGTCTGCCCCCCGGGCGGATTGACATTCTGACCGGACTGACTGGCGTGACGTTCGCGGAAGCGTGGCCGGAACGCGCGCGCGGCCGGTTCGGCGACGTCGATGTCGACTTCATCGGACGGGAGGCGTTCGTCCGGAACAAGAAGGCGACAGGACGTCCCAGGGACTTGGGCGACATCGAAGGGTTCTGACGGCCTCAGCGGGAGGTCGCCTTCGCCCAGGCTGCCAGCACGGCGACCGCATCCTCGCCGGCGTTCAACGTCCTGACCGTCGCGTTCGCGACACCCTTGTAGAGATCGCGGGCGCCGGGCGCGGCGGGCTCGCCGCGCGGGCCGGCGGGATCGAGCAGGAGCACCGGGCGCGGCGCCGCCGCCCGGGCGACATCCGGCAGGTCGAACTCGCGCAGCACGCCGTAAAGGTAGACGCCGAACGGCTGCTCGTAGCGCTCGGCGACCGCCAGCGAGCGATAGTCGGTGATGACGCGCCTGAGCGCGACGCCGGCGATACCCTCGTCGAGCGCCGCGGCATAGAGCGCGATGACGCCGTGCGGTCCATCGCCGACCAGCGAAATCCTTCCACTGATGCCGCGCCCCCGCAGGTAGTCCACCGCCCGCAGCGCGTCGTGGACCTGCCCGCCGATTATCGGCCGGCCGAGCATGAGCGTGAACCAGGTCAGATAGGCCTCGTCCGTGACCCGCTCCGGAAAGTAGAACCGGCCGCGCTCAGGGTAGGCAATCGCGCAGTCGCCGCGGCCGCGCACGTCGATCGCGGCCACCCGGCAGCCGCCCCTCGCGCACAGCCGCTCGGCAAAGGCATCCTCCGCGGTCGAGCCCCACGCGGCGGCCTCGCCGATGTACAGGACGGTTGGTGTCGCCGGAGTCGCATCGTCCGGCGTCAGCAGCCAGCCCGGAATCCGGATCTCCCGCTCGCTCGTGAACTCGAACTGCTCCGCCGTGTACCCCGGCTTGCCAATCGCCGCGAGGACGCGGCCCGACAGCGCGGCGTCCCGCTTCTCGTCGATGGTCAGCACGGTCCGGATCCGCCGGCGCATTTCGCCGGCATCGCGCGCCGCCGGCGGGTAGACACCATCAGCCATCTGGCGCGTGATCGACAGCGCCGTCTCGCCGCCGATCGAGGTCGTCACGAAGCCGGTCGGCGTCACGAGCAGGTCGGCGTCGCTCTCGATCGACTGCGAGGTCTCGCGGTCGTCGGCGCCGGCGACCTCGAGCCAGCGGTTGAACCAGCCATAGGTGGCGCGGCGCATCTCGTAGACATACCCGTGGCGGACGGTCGTCGCCTGCAGCGACACCCGGTCGGCCGCGTCCAGCAATCCATAGGCGCGCTGGTACTCGTCCACCATGTCGAGCGAGCCGGAGACGTATTCCGGCGAGTAGGTGTGGCCGGCGTCGTGCAGCGTGACGCCGACGAGCAGCGGCCGCGGCGCGAACGCGTAGAGCAGGTCGGCCCGGTCGATGCCTCGGGCCAGCGCCGGCACGATATTCTGCTCCGCATCGTCTGCCGATCCGGGCGGCTCTGCGTTGGCCTGGGCGAGGTCCTCGGTGTTGCCCTCCGACACCACCGCGGCGCGAATTCGGCTGTCGAGCGCTCCCAGGAACTGCGTCATCGTCGCCCCGCCGGATTGCCCGCAGCAGCCGATGCGCTCGGGATCCACCTCCGGCCGCGTGACTAGATAGTCGATGCCGCGAATGCCGTCCCACGCCCGGAACAATCCGAAGTTCGCGCCGAGCAGGATGAGGCGCCGGCCGGCGTACTCGTGCTCGCCGGTGCCGCCGCCTTCAATCACGGACTCCCCCGGGCGGCGCCCCGGGTACTCGATCCGCTCCCCCTGGCCGAACGGGTCGTAGGCGAGCACCACGTAGCCCTTGCGGGCCAGGTTGGAGAACAGCTTCTGATAGCTCGGATACGCCTTGCCGTTTGTAGAATGTCCGAGCGGCGAGAGGATCGCCGGGTGGCGGCCCGGCGTCGACGGCACGTACAGGTTGGCGGTGACGTAAAGCCGCGGCCGGCCCTCGAACGTCAGCTTCTCGATGCGGTAGCCTGGCCGCTCGATCCGTCCCGTGACGCGCGGATTGAGCGGGGTTTTCGCCGGCGGCTCGCCCAGCATCTTCCAGAGCTCGGCGACGACGTGCTGCTGACGGGCGGCGAGGTCCTGCCGGGTGGAAATGGCCTGGATGAGGCGTTGACGCCGCTCCCGCGCTTCGCCGCTGAGGCGGACGAGGTAGCGCTCGAGGTCGTGCGAGTAATCGGGCAGCGACGCGACCGGGACGTTCAGCTTCACGCCGGGCGCACCCGAGATCGCAGGCGTCAGACGGATTCTGCGCAGCCGCAACGAGTATCGGACGGCGCAGGCCTCCGGCGGCAACGACGGCGCCGGTGGCTTCGATGAACTGGCGGCGGGTCAGTGTCATATGGCTTGTCCGACGCCATCTTAGTGCAGCACGGCGAAGCGGTAACCAGTAACCAGTAACCAGTCGCCAGTCGCCAGTCGCCCGTCGCCCGTAGCCAGTAATCAGTAATCAGTAACCAGTAACCAGTAACCAGTAACCAGTAACCAGTAACCGGTCGGTCCCAAAGTACGACGCCCTGACGGCTGCTGGTTACCGGCTAGCTACGGCTACCGGCTACCGGCTACCGGCTACCGGCGACTGGCGACTGGCGACTGGCGACTGGCGACTGGCGACCGGCGACTGGCGACTGGCGACTGGCGACCGGCGACTGGGCTACTGGTTACTGGCTACTGGCTTACAGGAGGGATAATTGTGGGGCTCTGACTCCGGCATCACAATCCCCCGTCTGGTGGCAGTGGCCCACCATCCTTTCGCTGGACGCGCCGGTGGTGACGCTGCTGTGGCAGGCGCTGCTGGCCCGCGTCGCCGGCCTCACGCTGCGCTGGCCGCAGATGGTGGTGCTCGGCGCCTCGGTCTGGCTCTCGTACGCGGCCGACCGGTGGATTGAAGGCTGGCGGCTGCACCGCGACGACATCCGTACCCAGCGGCACCACTTCTATCAGCGGCGGCGATGGCCGGTGGCGGTGGTCTGGGGAATGGTCTTCGCCGTCGACGTCGCGGTCGCCTTTACCGGGCTGTCAGCCAACGAGCTGCTCGCGGGATCCGTCCTCCTCGTGATTACGCTGACCTACCTCCTGTCACATCAGCTCGTCCATCGCCACCGCCGGTGGCGTGCGCCGAAGGAGGTCCTGGTCGCCGGGCTGCTGACCGGCGGCGTCTGGATATTTCTCGGCCCGTGGCCGGTGGCGGGCCACCTGACGACCTGGATGGTGCTCCTGGCGCTGCTCTATTTCACCAACTGCGCGCTCATCTCATTGTGGGAGCGCGAGGTCGACCTCGCGCACGGGCAGACCTCGCTCGCACTCGACCCGGTCGAGCGCGGCTGGGCGATCCGGCAGGTTCCGCTGCTGCTGGCGCTGCTCGCCCTGGCGGCAGGGCTCGGTCATCAGGGGCCGTCACCGCCGGGCGCCGGCGCTGCCGCCGCCACGGCCGCCGCGGCCTGCGTGTTCGCCAGTGCCGTGCTGCTCGCCGGCGTCGATCGGCTCGAGCCGCGCATCGGCTGGCAGATGGCTCGTGTATTGGCGGACGTCGCGCTGATGACGCCGGCGGTAGCGCTGCTCTGGATGTGATGACAGGCTTCGACAGCGTCGCGCGGATCTACCGGTTCCTCGAATACGCGGCGTTCGGGCGGACACTGTTACGGGCCCGGCTGGCGTTCGTCGACCGCCTGCGCGGCAGCGAACGCGTGCTGATTCTCGGAGAAGGAGACGGCAGGTTCCTGAGCGCCCTGGTTGAGCTCAACGCCGCCGCGCGCATCGACGTGGTTGACTCGAGCGCGGCGATGCTCCGGCTCGCCGAACAGCGGCTCCGCCCCGAGGATCGCGACCGCGTTCGCTTCCAGCACGCCGACGCCTTGCAGTTCGATCCGGCAGGGCACCCGTACGATGCGGTCGTGACGCTCTTCTTCCTGGACTGTTTCACGGCGGAGCAGGTCGACTCGCTGATCGCGCGCCTCTCCCGCCATCTCCGGCCCGGGGCGGTGTGGCTTTTTGCCGACTTCGCCATTCCACCCGGCGGCCTCGCGCGCTGGCACGCGCGATTCGTTGTCGGCGGCCTGTACCAGTTCTTCCGCTGGCAGACCGGCCTGGCCGCACGCGCGCTGCCCCCCTCAGAGGCGGTCCTGGAGCGGGCCGGCTTCAGATGCGGCGCGCGGCAGGCGTTCCGCGCCGGGCTGGTGCAGAGTGCCGTATACGTCGGGCGCTGATCGGGACGTTCTCGATCGGATCGACTGCCACAGCAGTGCGCAGGCGAGCAGAACGACCCCCTCGAAGATTGCTCCGGCCGCCAGCCGCTCTCCCTGGGTCCACGGGCGCGGCGACAGCGGGGCGAACAGGGTCGTGGCCGCGGGAGGGTCGAGCAGCAGCAGGTCCCGCGCCCAGTTCGTCGCCGCGTGCACCCCGGCCGCCGCGGGAACGCTGCGCCAGCGGACGAAGACCAGCCCGAACAGCAGCGATCCCGTCGTCGTTCCAACCAGCGCGACCGGCCAGGGCCAGCCGTTGATGACGTGGAAGAGCGCGAACAACAGCGCCGTGACCAGCTGTGCCCGCCAGTGGCCGATCGCGTCGATCAGCCTCTGGAAGCTGTAGCCGCGAAACACCAGCTCCTCGACACTGTTACCGCACAGATAATACGCCGCGGAGAGCCCCGCCACGGCGAAGTGGAAGCGCGGATTGAACACCCACGGAAAGGGCAGCAGGAGCCGGACGCCGAGGGCGACCACGGCCATGAGCACGACACCGGCCGCGCATCCCGCGAGCAGTTCGCCGGCGCGGCGCCATCTGAGCTCGATCCCCAGTGTCGCCAGCGTCTGGCCGTCGCGGCGCAGGAACAGCCACGTCACGCCGATGACGACGGCCACCAGGACGACCGGATGACCGACTGAGATCAAGCTCGGCACGACGATCAGTGGCGAGCAGACCAGCAGGAATGCAGCGGCGCGGCGGGCCGAGGTCATGGACTCCATCGAAGAATGTGCCTCTCCTAGCCGGTGAAATTCGGATTCTCAATCAGGCCGATGAAATTGCCGAAGGGGTCGGCCACGGTCGCCACCTTGATGCCGCCGCCGACATCCTGTATCGGCGCCTTGACGATCGCGCCGCGGTCCACGAAGTGCCGCAGCGAAGCCTCGATG
This sequence comes from uncultured Acidobacteriota bacterium, assembly GCA_963750475.1. Classification (GTDB taxonomy): domain Bacteria; phylum Acidobacteriota; class Vicinamibacteria; order Vicinamibacterales; family 2-12-FULL-66-21; genus JALZOC01. The sequence goes on along the minus strand of CAVVQQ010000002.1, from coordinate 173,317 downwards.
TCCTCGACCCCCCAGAACGCGACCGCACCGCCGGGCCCGGGGGCGCAGAGGCTGGTGTCGGGGTTGAGGCCCAGCTCGTAGCCGCCGATGTTGAAGCCGGCGTAGAACGGCTCGTCGAAGTACGGCTGGACGCCGAACACCGCCGCATACCAGGCCTTCGCCTGGCTCAGATCGGGGACATGATAGATAGCGGTCCGCAAGCCCAGTACCACGAGATCCTCCTCAATCAGCGCCGGCGGCGTCAGCGGCTTCGTTTCCGGGCCGGCTCCGGAACGATCGTTTCCCCGCGCTCCAGCATGGCGACGAGGGCCGCAATCTTTCTGGCGCGGCCCGCCGGCGTGCGCATGTTGTTGGTCCGGAACGCCAGCGCGAACAGGTTCATGCGGCCGAGCGTCCGGAACAGCCGGCGCGCCTTCGGGCTTGCCGCGATGGCCGCTCGCAGGTCCTCCGGAATCGTTGCCGCGGTCGTGCTCCGGATCGGCGCGTAGGCAGCGTCCCACCGGCCATCGGCTTTCGCAGCCGCGACGGGGCGCAGGCCGTGCGGCGTCATCCGCCCGGCGGCGATGAGCCGCGCGATGTTGTCGCAGTTGATCTGGCTCCAGAGGCTCTTGCTCTGGCGCGGCGTGAAGCGCTGCAGGAACGACCGATCGTCAAAGCCCTTGCGGAGGCCGTCGATCCATCCCCAGCAGAGCGCCACGTCGACCGCCTCCGCGCAGGTGACCGTCGGCAGCCCGGAGGCCTTCTTGTGAATCTTCAGCCAGATCTCGGTCGCGCTGTCGTGGTGCGCCGACAGCCACGCCTCGAACGCGGCCGCGGTCCGGAAGCTGCGGATATTCTTTGCGTCGGGGACTATCGGCGCCATGTTCTGCCGATCGAGCATGCCGGACACTCGCACGCGTCCGGCTGGCGCGACTTCACTTGCCGGACCGGCGCGACCATGTCGGGCCGACCCGTTCGGGGACGTCCAGCGCGCTGAACACGCCGATCGTTTCCATCCGCTCCACCAGCGACTCGCGTTTCGCCTCGAGCCGCTTCAGCTCCTCGCCGAAGTCGGACTGGTGCCGCTCGTAGACGACCATCTCGCCCCAGTACTCGACCAGCAGGTAGCGTGTCTCCGAGCCGATGTCGCGAAGAAACGAGCTGCCAAGGAACGATCGGCTCTTCCGCGACAGCTTCGTCCACGCCCCGTCCGCACCGTAGAGATGCTCGAATTCCTGCGCCGCGTCGGGTTGAACGTCGAACTGCCAGACCACCGCAACCACTGCACCCTCCAGGCTAAGACCGCATTATCCATGAAGCGCAGGTCAAAGCGGACCGCGCTTCCTACACTCCTGGCCGTGGCTCTCCCAGCAGCAGACGCGCTTTCGGCGTGATGCCGGGGGCGATCGTCTGAGTCCGGATCCGGTAGCCGCGCTGCTCGAGCCGCCATGCCCGCTCGGCGTCGATCGCCAGCGACCGGTCCATCCATCCCGCCAGCCGGCCGGCGGCCGCCGAGGCCGTCTGATGGCAGCAGGGTAGCACCGCCACCCGCGCCCGCGCCGCCGCCGCACGGTCGAGCACCACGTCGGTCAGCGCTCCGCAGGCGTGCACCGACACGACGACGTCGGCGTCCTGCAGCTCGAAGGCGTCCATCTCAGAGATCACGAAGCTGACCCGCCCGGCCAGCCGCGGCCACGCGTCGACGAGCGCGGCCTGCAGCTTCACGCTGGACGACGGGAACGTCCGGTCGACCGCAATCGCCGCAGGCGAGCTGTCGTCGAGCAGAATCATCACGTGAGCCAGCAGTCCGTGTCCCGATCCCAGGTCGACGACCCGCCCGCCTCGAAACAGCCGGCGGACCCGGCGGGCCACCTCCCATGCCTCGTAGAGCTCTTTCCGCGGCAGGCAGCCGGCGCGGCAGACGGCCCTGGCGAGGCGATCGAACAGTCCGTCACCCGGGAAGCGCGGCAGGTCATGCGATGTCAGCCGCCCGCGCGCTCCGGGGAAAACGTCAGGGCCCGCCTGCCGGTCTTCCCTGCAGCGCCGCATGCACCTCGCGGCCGAGCCGCACGACAATCTCCGGCAGTGCATCGACATCCGCGGCGCGGGTATGGAAGTTGACGATGCAGGCGCGCAGGAGGTAGCGGCCGCGGACGACGGCATTCGAGACGAACGCCTCGCCCGACGCCTGGATCCGTTCGAGCAGCGCTTCGTTGAGCGCGTTGAGATAGGCGTCCGAGCCGCCGGCGCCGGGCGACAGGCCGGGCGGGACGTAGCGGAAGGTGGTGATGCTCAGGCTCTGCGTGCCGGCTTCGAGCTCGGTCTCCGCCGTCACCGCCGCGTGCAGCCGTTCGCTGAGGCGCATGTCGTCGCCGATCATCCGGACGTAGCCATCGCGGCCGGCCTGGCCGCAGCGCCAGCCAGACCTTGAGCGCGCGGAAGCCGCGCGAGTTCTGCGGGCCGAAGTCGACGTAGTTGGTGGCCTCGATCGCCGAAGTGGTAGTAGGGCGGGTGATACGCGAAGGCGGCGCGCAGCCGGTCCGGATCGCGGACCAGCACGCACCCGGCCTCGAGCGGCGCGTAGAGCCACTTGTGCGGATCGACAGCGACCGAATCGGCCAGCGCCAGCGCCTGGAGGTCGGCGGCCGTCCCCGGCACGGCCGCGGCGAAGGCGCCGTAGGCGCCGTCGACGTGGAACCAGACGCCGGCCTCGCGGCAGAGCGCCGCGATGTCGGCGAGCGGATCGATGGCGCCGGTGCTGACCGAGCCGGCCGTCCCGACGACCAGCATCGGCAGGTCCCCCGCGGCGCGGTCCTGTTCGAGCGTCGTCCGCAGCGCGGCAACGTCCATCCGCAGGTCGTCGTCGGTCGGGAATCCAGCGGATCGCGTCCGTGCCGAGCCCCGCGAGGTCGGCGGCCTTCTGGACCCAGGTGTGGGTCTCGGCCGAGGCGTAGACCCGCAGCCGGCGGGCGCCTGGCGCCGCCACCCCGTCCTGACGGACGTCCCACGAGCGCCGCCGCGGCACGCGCCGCCAGCAGGCCGACGAAGTTGGCCATGTTGCCGCCGCTGACGAGCAGTCCGCCGCAGTCGGCCGGATAGCCGATCAGCTCGGCGATCCAGCGGACCGTCTGCGCCTCGATCTCGGTCGCGGCCGGCGAGAGGATCCACGCCCCGACGTTGGGATTGACCGCGGCGGCCAGAAAATCGCCGAGGATGCCGATCGGCGCCGGCGACGACGTGATGTAGCCGAAGAAGCGGGGATGCCCGTTGAAGAGCGAATGGTCGAAGAGCAGGGCCGCGGCGGTGCGCAGCAGCTCGCCGGCGTCGCGGCCGGCTGCCGGCAGCGGCCGGTCGGCATCGAGCAGCGAGCGGATGGCGGCTGGAGATTCGCCGGTCGTCACGGGACGCGTCGGCAGCGATTCGAGGAACCCGGCGACCGCATCGACCAGCGCATGGCCGAGCGTTCGGAACGCCGCCGGCGAGATCGCCAGCGGCGCGTCACTTCGTCCTTCGCGGCGAATCAGTGGGGACTGGGGGCGCTCACCCGGGTGAGGATCGACCGTTGCCATGACCCGGTGATTCTCCCATGTCTCCGGTCCGTCTGCACCGGAGGCGGCGGCCTCGACGCAGGCGCTGTCGGGGTACACCAGATTCAGAAAGTGCTTCTCGACCCGAGCGACTTACGGGCATCGGCTCGAAGGCCGACGCGGACGTTTCACCGAAACAGCAGATCGCGCCGAGGGTCATTAGGTCGACGGCGGTCATCCCCGGACAGTGCCGGCTGCGATGCGATTTCTCCAGCGCCCGCGGTGGCGAGGGAGAGAAGAGTCCGGCGCGGCTTCGCGACGTGACGACGAACGAGGATCGCGTCCGTCGGGAGCGATCGGGCGACCCGGCGCTGAGCTCGGTCACATCCGCTGTGTCTATGATGCATGCGCGGCGGAGCCGCCCCCGGCGATGCGTTTGCGTCCTCACTGGCCGATCGTCGCCGTACGCAGGCCCAGTTCTCTGGCAGCCTCGGCCTGGGATTCGTCCATCGTCACGAATCGGTGAATCGGCTCCTCCAGGTGGAACCACAGGGCGGTGCGGAGGTGAGCGAGATCGAGCGACCGTGGAGTGGAGACGGCGGGAATAGACCTGGAGTCACAGAGATCGAGGGTGAGATCCCGCAGCACGAACCGCTGCCGATCCTCTCCCAGACGGTTCAGACACGCCTTGTACTCGGACGCCTTCAGCGTGCCTTCACGCGCCAGCCGGACGAGATTCCGGCGCGTTTCGAGCACCAGCAGGACGCTCGAGAGCAGCACCGCACCGCGAGTGTCGTTGGCGATGGCCGTCGCGCCGTCCTCACCCAGCAGCACACAGAGGTAGGCCGACGTATCGAGATAAAGGCGCGATCGCGGCGGCGGAGCGCCCGGCGGCCGCGTCACCGCTCGCCCGAACGATCGTCGAGCAGGATTTCGAGGTAACGGCCCTTCGTCGCTCTCCGGAGCAGGGGCCGGAGCGGCAAGGTGGCGCGTTCGGCACCGCCATGCGTTGGCACGACGACGGCGGAGGTCAGTTGTGCCACGGCCCGATTGTGTCGGGTGATGAGAACGGTCTCGCCAGACTCAGCCTCGGCGATTGCGGCCGAGAGCCCGGCTTTGAGGTTCTGAATAGAGATCCGTTTCATGACTCATTGTACAATATTCTGGTCATGACAATGACCTGTTACTGAGTCAGAAATCGTGACCCTGGCATAGCGTGGGCTCCGGACCGTAATGCTCAGGCCGGCCGGTCGCACGGTCGCGCAGGAGCCCGCGACGTCGCCTCGGCCCTATCGCAGCGGCTCCAGATCGATGCGCCGGAAATAGATTTCCGCCCCCTCCGACTGGAGCATGATGCGGCCGCTCGTGAACGTCGAATCGGTCGCGGCGTTCACCACCTTCCCGTTGACGTAATACGTGAGATTGCCGTTCTCGACGACCGCCTCGAGCCGCGTCCACTCGAGACCCGGGCTCTCGACGTCCTCGGCGCCGCGGAAGCCGATGCGGTCTTCCCAGACCGGGCTGCGGCCCCACCAGTTGATCCGCCCCGCCGAGAGCGTCCTCGGGTCGCCCTTCGGATCGAAGATGACCTCGTTCTCCTTGAGCGGCCGGCTGCGCGCGGTCACCTGCGGCCGGATCTGCTGGCCGCCCTCGTCGTAGCCGGCAACCGGGAGGATGTCGCCGACGCCCCCCTCGATGATCTGGAACTCGATCGATCGCAGCCACGGGCCGTTGAAGTCCTTGCCGGTGTTGCCCGGCCGCCCCTGCGCATGGATCAGCACGCCGCTGTCGCGCGCCTTCGTGGTCCGGTTGCCCCAGGTCGCGCCGCCCCAGCGGTACTCGACGACCAGCCGGTAGTCCCGGTAGGCCTGCTTCGTCAGCAGGCCGCCCCAGACCTTGCCGCTGATCCGGATCGCCGGGGCGCCGTCGATCTGATCGACCACCGAAAAGACCCGCTCCGGATCGGCGTCGTGCTGATCGACCTGCCAGGTGTCGAAGTTCGCCAGCGAATGGCCGTCGAACAGCCTGACGACGCCGCTCGGACTGATCGCCGGGGAGTCCTGCGCCGCGGCCGCGACGACGGACGTCATGATTATTGCCGCCGCCATCGCCGTGGCGCCGATTGCTCTCCCGCGCAGGTCGAACATCAATACAGTCTCTTTCTGCCCGGGGCTGGCGGGCGGTGTGCCGCACTCATTGTAGACTCCTGCGGTGCGCAAGCTACTGGCCGGCGTCCTGCTGGGCGTCGGCGCGGCGGCGGTCGTCCTGCTGCTCGGCTCCGGCGGCTTCCTCGACACCGCCGAGATGAAGCTCTACGACTGGCGCATGCGGCTCGCCGCCGCCCCCGCCGCCGTCAATCGCGACATCGTCCTGGTCGAGATCAACGACTCGACCATCCGGGACATGGAGCCGCTCTTCGGCCACTGGCCGTGGCCGCGGGTCGCGCTCTCGTATGTCATCGACTATCTGCACCGCGCCCCGGCAAAGGTCGTGGCGGTGGACATCACGCTGGCCGAGCGCGACCGCGTCGAGCGCTACGACATCGGCGGCGAGAAGTGGTCGGGGGAAGAGAGCGACAAGGCGCTGGCCGATTCGGTGCGGCAGTCCGGCAACGTCATCATGCTGGCCGACGCCGTCGACGAGGGGCTGCTCGGCGCCGGACCCGCCGCCCCGTCGTCTGTGCCTGACGCCGGCTACCGGGTGGCCGATCGAGCCGAGCCGCGGCCGGTGCTGCTGCCGCCCTACCCGGGCCTCGCGCAGGCAAGCGCGGCGCTCGGCCACAATTTCCTCGTCCTCGACAAGGACGGCCCGGCGCGGAGAATGAGCCCGTTCGTGCGTCGCGGCGACCGGACGCTGCCGTCGCTCGGCGTCGCCGCCGCGTTGATGGCCGGGCACATCGGGCCCGGGCAGGTCGCCGTCGACGGGAACGCGATCCGCCTGGGGGATCGCCGCCTGCCGCTGGTCGCCTCGACCTATGTGGACGCCTACGAGCCGGGACGGAGACGCGACCAGTGGGCGGCGCTCGTCAACTATCGCGCTCCCGCGCTCCTCCACGACGGCGAGCGCCCGTATCCGTCGTACTCCTTCCGCCGGCTCTTCATGTCCGAACAGCAGCTGCTCGGCGGCGAGCGTCCGATGATCGATCCGGCCGAGTTCAGGAACAAGATCGTCTTCGTCGGCTTCACGGCGTCGGGTCTGGTCGACGTCTTCAGCAGCCCGTTCGGCGACGATCGCATGCCGGGCATCCAGCTGCACGCCAGCCTTGCCGACAGCATTCTCGACGACCACTTCATCACCCCCTCGACGCCGCGCTCGCGGATCGCGACGGTCTTCATTGTCGCCCTCGCCATCGGGCTGCTGTCGGCGTTCCTGCCGTTCTCGATGGCGGCCGCGGCCGGCGGCGCCATCCTGGCGGGATGGTCATGGTTTGCGCTGAGCGCGTTTCGCGGCGGGTCGTGGCTGAACATGGTGCAGCCGCTGACGGCCGGCGTGGTCGCGCTCTTCGCCGGGACGGCCTACCAGTACTTCGTCGAGGACCGCGAGAAGCGCAAGGTGAAGCGGCTCTTCGGCCGGTATGTCTCGCGGGACGTCTACGCCCAGCTGACCGCCCATCCCGAGCTGGCCGAGCTCGGCGGCGCCCGCCGCGAGATGACGGTCCTGTTCTCCGACATCCGCGGCTTCACCACGGTCACCGAGAAAGGCAATCCGGAGGAGCTCGTCGCGCAGCTGAACGAGTACTTCTCGCGGATGGTCGAGATCGTCTTCCGCCACCAGGGCACGGTGGACAAGTTCGTCGGCGACATGGTCATGGCGCTGTTCGGGGCGCCGCTGGACGACGCCGATCACGCCGAGCACGCGGTGGCGGCGGCGGTCGAGATGGTGCGCGAGCTCGGCGAGCTGAACCGCGCGTGGGCGGCCCGGGGCATGACCCGGCTCGATATCGGCATCGGCATCAACTCGGGCGACATGATTGCCGGCAACATCGGCTCGTCCTCGATCATGAGCTACACGGTGATCGGCGACAACGTCAACCTCGGGTCGCGGCTGGAATCCCTCAACAAGGATTACGGGACCCGCATTATCATTAGCGACGCCACCCGCACGCTGCTCCGCACGCCGCGCGACACCCGGCCCCTTGGGGACGTCGGGTGAAGGGGAAGACGCAGGCGGTGGCGATTTACGAAGTCAGAGTGCCGTCTCCACTCGTGACCAGCGAGGAGCAATCGACATGAAGTCAGCGGCTTTCGTCCTGGCGGTGGTCCTGATCGCGGCCCCCGCGCACGCGCAGCTTGGCGGCCTCCTCAACAAGGCGCAGAAGGCCAACGACGCCAAGAACAAGTTCGACGACCTGAACATCACCGACCAGGAGGAGCGCCAGCTCGGCGAGCAGGTCAGCATGAACCTGCGCGCCAAGTACGGCGTCTATCAGGACAAGGACGTCACGAAGTACGTCAGCCTCCTCGGCAGCGTCCTCGCCCAGCAGAGCACCCGCGCCGACCTGGCGTGGACGTTCATCGTCCTCGACACCGACGGCGTCAACGCCTTTGCCGCGCCGGGCGGGCTGATCCACGTCACCCGCGGCGCTCCTCGGGCTGGCGAGGAACGAGGCGGAGCTGGCCGGGGTCCTCGGCCACGAGATCACCCACGTCACCGCGAAGCACACCGTGCGCGCCATCCAGAAGGCCAAGGGCATCTCGATTGGCGCCGATCAGGCCGGCGGCGGCTCGGCCAAGAGCGCGCTCGTCGCGAAGATGGCGGAGCGGGCCTACCACCTGATTCTCGACGGCGAATTCAGCCGCGAGGATGAGAACGAAGCCGACCGGGTCGGCATCGTGCTCGCCAGCAAGGTCGGCTACGCGCCGGCCGGCCTCGTCGACCTGCTGAAGAAGCTCGACGCCCGGAACAGCGGCCGCGAGGACCGGAACGGCCTGTTCGCCTCGCACCCCGCCTCCAAGGATCGCATCGGCAAGCTCGAACAGCAGATTGCCGCGGAGAAACTGACCGGATCGGCAAAGGGCGGGGCGCGCTACGCCCAGAACATCCATTTCGAGGCCAAGCCGGTCGGCGAGATTGCCATGGATGTCGACGGCGCGGCCGGCCTCGCCGGCGGCGGCAAGGACACCGCCGCGGCGCCGAAGGAAGAGCCGAAGAAGAAGGGCGGCCTGCTCGGCAAGTTCAACACCTCGTCGAACGAGCAGAAGCAGTCGAGCCAGACGGTCGCGTCGGCCGGCGCCAGAGGCGGCTTTCCGGATCGCGACGCCAGGGGCGGCACCAACAAGAATCCGGTCCCGATCAAGTTGACGGCCGCGGAGCTCGACGCATTCAAGAAGGGAATCGCGGCCTAGCGGCACGGGCCGGTGCCCAACGCAGCCGAGACCATGTCCCACTTCCCGGGGCACACCATCATCGGCGTCGCCGCCCTGGCGGCGGCGCTCGGCGTGTTCGCCTTCACGCTGAACAGCCTCGTCCGCCGCCGGCTCCGGCTGTCGATCTTCCTGCTCGGCGCCTACGTCATCCTGAACCTGTTCCTCGCGGCCGCCCACCCGGTGGTGTCGCCGGTCGTCGAAGGGGAACTGCGTTCGATCGAGCAGCTGGCGCTGGCGGCGGCGATCATCAACCTGGTCGTCCTCTCCCTGATCAATCCGCTCCGCTCCGACCGTGTGCCGGATCGGTTCCCGACCATCCTCCAGGACTTCATCGTCGTCGGGCTGCTCGTCGTCGTCGCCACCTTCGTCTTCAACGACCAGCTGCTGGCGACGTCGGCGGTCAGCGCCGTGGTCCTCGGCTTTGCGCTGCAGGACACGCTCGGCAATGCCTTCGCCGGGCTCGCGATTCAGAGCGAGAAGCCGTTCCACGTCGGCCAGTGGATGCGGGTCGGCGACTTCGAGGGCCGGGTCGCGGAGGTGACGTGGCGGGCGACGAAGCTCCGCACCAAGACCGGCAACTTCGTCGTGCTGCCGAACAACATCGTCTCGAAGGAGCCGATCATCAACTATTCCGAGCCGGCCGCGCCGACGCGGATCGAGGTCGAGGTCGGCGCCAGCTATCTGACCCCTCCCGCCGCGGTCAAGACGGCCATCCGCGAGGCCATCGCCAACGCCGCCCGGGCCCTGAAGGCGCCCGCCCCGGACGTCGTGCTGGTCGGCTTCGACAGCTCGGCGATCACCTACCGGGCGCGCTTCTGGATCCAGGACTTCGAGCACGACGAGCACGCCCGCGACGAGGTACGGACCGCCATCTACTACGCGTTCGGCCGCCACGGCATCGAGATCCCGTGGCCGATCCAGGTCGAGTACAAGCGCGCCTGGCCCGATGCCGGCCCGGAGGTCCGGTGCGCGGAGCGCGAGCAGCTGCTCACCCGCGTCGATCTGTTTGCCGCACTGACCGACGGTCAGCGGCGCGAACTGGCGGTGGCCACCGCCGACAAGACCTTCGGCCACGGCGACGCCATCGTCCGGCAGGGGGATGACGGACATTCGATGTTCGTCGTCTGCACCGGCCAGGCGGTGGTGGTGCTGGAGCCGCAGCGGCAGGAGGTGGCCGTCATCGAGGCGGGGGGCTATTTCGGCGAGATGTCAATCCTGACCGGCGAGCCGCGAATCTCGACGGTCCTGGCCCGCGGCGACACCCGCGTCATCGAAATCGAAGCGGATGCCTTCCGGCGGCTGGGCGCCACCCACCCGCAGGCGATCGAGCACATCGGTCTTGCCGCGGCGAAGCGGCGGGTCGAGCTCGAGCAGGTCCGGGCGGCGTCGCAGGAAGCCACGCCGCCCGTGGCTCCTGCGACGCTGGTCGCGAGAATGAAGAAGTTCCTGCACCTCGCCTAGCCGGCGCCTGTCGCGCTCACCAGGCGATCGGCGGTTAGCGGTAGCGTCCTTCCCGGTAGCCGCGGTCGTAGCCGTCCTGGAAGCCGCGGCGATACAAATCCCGGTACTGGTCGCGCGAGCCGCTCCGGCTGTCGTAATGCCGATCGCCGGAGCGATACCACGCGTGGCGCAGCGGGTCGAACGACCGGCCGCGGTTCGCGTCCTCCTGGCCTTTCTCGTAGCCGTCCTGGATCCCGTTCTGAAAGGCGACCCCGTTGGCTCGATAGGCGCCGGTCGGATAGCGGGAATCGGGATAGCGATCGGCCGGATAACCGCGGTTGTCCGGGTAGCGGTTGTCCGGGTAGTAGACCGGCCCGCGGGAATCCCCCCGCGGCACGGCCCGGCCGCTGCCGTAGCCCGGCCGCCAGTCGCCATCCCGGCCGCGGTCGCGCGGATCGTACGCAGCGTTCCGCTGGTAGGCCTCCGAATAGCCCGCCGCATACCCGCTGCGGAACGACTGCCGGTAGCGCTGGACGTCGCCGAACTCGCGATGATATCCCTTGTCGGCGCGCTGATAGGTCTTCTCGTCCTCGAAGCGGAACCGCTCTCCCTTGCGCCCTTCCTTCTGACCTTCCTTGGCCCCTTCGCGATACCCGTTGTCGTACGCGACGCGCTGCGAATCGTAGTACGACCGCCGATCGGTGTCCGCGTACGCGGCCTGCGGCCGGCCGCCCCAGCCGATCGACTGCGCCTGGGCGACGCCTGACGCCGCCAGCGCGGCGATTCCGATCACCGGTACGAGAATCATGCGTTTCATGTTCGACCTCCGTGCGGCGTTCTGCCCGCCGCCCATGTCGATCAGGCGCAAAATCCACGCCCGGCATGCCAGGCTGAAACAGGCCTGAAATCCGGGAAAGATCCGCCGCCCGGGACGGTCGAGTCGCCGGCAGGGGACAGCGCGGAGAGCCGGAAGAGGACAGCGGAGCGCTACTCGGTCCAGACGACGACGCGCTCGCCGGAAGGGGAGCGGTGGTCGACGACCAGCGCCGGGCCGTAGCGCTCGAGGTCTTCGACGGTGAGCTTCAAATCCTCGAGCTGGACGCGGTTGCCGCTGAAGTTGATCGCACCGCTGCGGACCTTGAAACGCAGCAGCCAGAAGGGAATGCTGATTCGCACGACCCGGCCGTCGTCGGGCTCGAAGGCCATGACCCGGAGGGTCTCGGGCCGCTTCACATCGGCAGGTGTCGGGCGGTCGGTGTTGGAGCGCAGGTAGCGGCCGTGGGTGTCGAGCTCGATGAGCGGCTTGCCGGCGGCGAAGCGCGACGAGACGTCGTCAAATGCGCGCGCCGCGGCCGCGGGAGACTCACGGCTGGTCTCGATGTGGTTCGAGAAGAAATAGATGCCGGCTCCCGCCGTCGCGATCAGGCCGAGGATGCCGACGATCACGACCGCGGCGACGACCCACATCCACGTTTTCACCCTACCGGCCATTCGTGCTCCTCGCCAGCTTTCTTGCCTCGCCGATGCACACCGGATCGTTGCCGCGCCGGCACAGCCCCTCGGCCTCGCGGGCGGCCTCGGCCGCTCGCCTTCCGGTCACCGCGGGTGAGCGCCATCCGGCCGAGCGCGACGCTGGCCCGGCCGGCAACCCAGGCTTGCGAGTCGGCCTCGCCTGCCCGATGAAGATCCGCCGCCGCGTCGGCGCGGCCGAGCGACGCCCGCGCGACTCCCCGCTTGTACCGCCAGAGCGCCTCTTCGCCGGGGATGAGCGGCCGCCGCTCGGCGGCGAGCGCGTCGATCCCTTCGGTGAAGCGGTCCTGCGCCGGCTGCGCCCGCCCGGCGCGCAGCAGCGTCGCCCCCTCCTCGAGCAGCAGCAGCCGGTTGCGAGGATACATCCGGCGCAGCTCCCGCAGCACCCGCAGCGCGTCGTCGTAGCGCGCCTCGCGGTTGTAGACCAGGATCAGCGCGAACATCGCCTCGGTGCGCGCGTCGTTGCGCGGGCCGAGACGCGCCGGCGGCGCCTGCGCCGCCGCCTCGATCAGCTGGATGCCGCGCTCGCGGCCGCCGCCGAAGCCGGCGACGTACGCCAGGGCCCGCATCGGCAGTGAGAGCGTCGAGACGACATACCGGTAGGTGCCGACGATCAGCCCGGCGTCGACGCGTGCCGGCTCGAGCGCCAGCACCCGTTCGTGCTCGTCGTAGCTCCGCCGTGCGGCTCTGAAGCCGGCGAGCATCCGCCCCTCGACGGTTGCCGTATAGGACGCTTCGAGCCCGAGCGCGGCCCCGAGATCGTAGTGGGCCTGCGCGTCGGAGTCCCGCGCCGCCACCCGCCGGCCGGCCAGCGCAATTGCCCGCTCCGCGGCGGCACGGAACTGCGCCTCAATCTCCGGCGGCGGCTTCGGCAGCGCGACGCTGTCGCGTGAGAACGACCCGAGATAGTGATCGACGGTGACGGCGCCGCGGCGGAAGAGGATGTTCAGCCACAGCACGCTTGCCAGGCTCCGGTACGGCGCCGGCTCGCCTGGCGCCAGCGACACCGCGCGGTGCAGCAGCACGAGCGCCTGGTCGTGATCGAGGTTGTATGCGAGATCGAGCGCCTGGTTCGTCAGCTCGGCGACGTCGGGCGAGGGCTGCGCGCCGGCGACGGCCGGATGCGGGATAATCAGCAGCGACGCCGCGAGCAGCAGACGAACCGCCGCAGCTGGCCGCCGTCCTGCCATGGTCCTATGATACCGTTTCGCTGCGGCGCGGACGCGTCGTGCATCGTGATTTTCGAGGAGGCTGGCATGCCCGCAGGGCGACCGAGAAAGAATCAGACCGACGTGCTCATGAAATCCGCCGAGATGATCGGCTGGGCGATCGGCGGCCTCGAGCGCGAAATATCGCAGACGCGCGAGCGGTTGTCGGCGCTGACCGCGCAGGCCGCCAAGCTGCGGGCGAAGGCCGGCGCGAAGGCCGGGCGCGCGGCGGCGTCGGCCGGCGCCGGCGACAGCGCCGGAGAGGCACCCGCCCGCAAGCGGCGGCGCCGCAACAAGATGTCTCCCGAGGCGCGCAAGCGCATCTCCGACATGATGAAGAAGCGCTGGGCCGAACGCCGCAAGGAAAAGTAGCTCAGAGCACGAAGCCGCGCCCGAGGCCGCGCTCCGCCGCCTTTTGATAGGCCAGGTGCGCGGCCGCCACATCTTCGACGCCCATCCCCAGAGATTTGAAAATCGTCACTTCGGCCGGCGCTCGCCGGCCGGGGGAGATGCCCGCGAGGACTTCGCCAATCTCGCCGGCGACGTGGGATGCGTCGAACGCTCCCTCGGCAACCGGGATCAGCAGGTCGCCGGCTTCCGCCAGCGCGCCCGCCCTTGAATCGACGAAGACGCGGCCGCGGGCGACGAGCGCGGTGTCCATCTCCCGCTCGTGCGGCCGGCAGGCGCCTACCGCGCAGACGTGCGTGCCGTCGGCAATCCAGTCGCTTCGCACCACCGGCTCGCGCGCCGCTGTCGCGAGCACGACCATGTCGGCGCCGTCGACCGCGTCGCGCGCCGAGGCGCAGCCGACCACGCCGGCGCGGGTTCTGGGCGCCGTCTCACGGACGAACTGATCCAGCCGGCCGCGATTCGGACTCCACGCGCGCACCGTCCGCAGCGCCCGCACCCGACCGATGGCATCGACGTGGCTGCGCGCCTGGACCCCCGACCCGATCACCGCCAGGACCGCCGCATCCTCCCGCGCCAGTGCCGCGGTCGCGACCGCCGAAACGGCGGCGGTCCGCGCCTCGGTGATGAACCGGCCGTCCATGATCGCCATCAGCTCGCCGGTCATCGAATCGAGCAGGATCAGCGTCGCGAGATGGGTCGGCAGGCCGGCGTCGGCATTGCTGGCGAAGAAGGTGACGAGCTTGGCGCCGAGCGCCGGAGGGTCGGCAATGAAAGCCGGCATCACCGCGAAGGCGGCCCGCTGCAGACCGACTTCGATGACCGTGCGGACCGGCTGGACGACCGTCCGGGTCGAGAACCGCTCGAGTGCCGTGCGCATCGCGGCGATGAGGTCGTCCATCGACAGCACGATCCGGACGTCTTCCTCGGACAACAGCAGCGGCATCACGGCTCCCGGAACGCTGGTGGCTGACTTCAGTACCCGATCGCGAGGCCGTCCTTGCGCGGGTCCGATCCGCCCATCATCACCCCGGACCGCTGGTCGAAGAGAATCCCCTGGAATCCGCCGAACATGCCGACCTGCGAGACGAGCGAGTGGCCGCGGCGGCTGAGCGCGAACCTCGCCTCGGGCGAGATCCCCGACTCGAGCGCCAGCCCGGCGACGGAATGGCGGAAGCGCGGCGCCTCGCCGGCCTCCTGGATGTTCATGCCGAAATCAATCAGGTTGAGCAGCACCTGGACGTGCCCCTGCGGCTGCATGTCGCCGCCCATCACCCCGAACGACAGCCACGGCCGGTGGTCCTTCAGCACCATCGCCGGCACGAGGGTGTGGAACGGCCGCTTCCCCGGGGCGATGAGGTTGGGATGCCCGGCCTGGAGCGTGAACAGCGCGCCGCGGTTGTGTAGCGCCATGCCGGTCCGCCCGGCGACAACGCCCGAGCCGAACGCCTCGAACAGCGACTGGATCAGCGAGACGACGTTGCCGTCGCGATCGGCGACGGTCATGTAGATCGTATCGCCGTGCGCCTGCGGGTGTCCTTCGGCCGTCGGCGCGGCGCCCGACAGCGACAACGGCTGGTACGCCGCCGCGGCATGATCCGGATCGAAATGCCGCCGCCGCTCCGCCGCGTAGTCTTTCGAGAGCATGCGCTGCAGCGCCTCGGCCGGCACCGATCGTCCGTCAGCGAGCCAGGCGTCGCGGTCGGCGAACGCCATCCGCTTGGCTTCGACGAGCAGGTGCAGGTAGGCGCCGGAGTTCTGGCCGAGAGCGCGCAGGTCGAAGCCCTCGAGGATGTTGAGCATCTCCAGCGCCACCACCCCCTGGGTGTTGGGCGGCAGCTCGAGCACGTCGTAGCCGCGATAGGTCGTCGAGATCGGCTCGACCCAGTCGGGGTGATTCGCCGCGAAGTCCGCTTCGGTCAGCAGCCCGTTGCGCCGCCGCATGTCGTCGGCGATGGCTTTCGCGATCGGCCCCTTGTAGAACGCGTCGCGGCCGCCGCGCGCGATCGCCTCGAGCGTCGACGCCAGGTCGGGATTCCTGAACACGTCGCCGGCGGCGGGCGCCCGCCCGCCGGGCAGGAACGTCGCCGCCGCGGCGGAGTCGCGGGCGAGGAGCGCCTCGACGTCCTGCCACTGGACGGCGATGATCTCGCTGACCGCGTAGCCGTCGCGCGCGTACGCGACCGCCGGCTCGAGCGCGCGCGCCAGGGAGATGGTGCCGTAGCGGGCGAGCAGCTCGGCCCAGCCGTCGACGACGCCGGGGACGGTGACGGAGAGCTCGCCGCGAGAGGGAATCGCGTCGAGGCCGCGGCGGTGAAACTCCTCCGGCGTCGCCGCCGCCGGCGCCCGGCCGCTGGCGTTCAGGCCGCGGACCTGCTTGCTTTTGGCGTCGTAGACGAGCGCGAAGAGATCGCCGCCGACCCCGTTCATCGTCGGCTCGACGACCGCGAGCACCGCCGCGGCGGTGACGGCGGCGTCGAAGGCATTGCCCCCCTGCTGGAGCACCCGCAGACCGGCCGCCGAGGCCAGCGGCTGGCTGGTGGCGATGAGACCGTTCCGGGCCATCACGACCGAGCGGGTGGCGCGCGGGTTGGCGGCCGGGCGGTCGCCCGGCCCCTGCTGCGCGCCGGCCGGGACGAACACCAGCCCGGCGAGAACGAGCGCGCACGAGATTCGCCGCATGGCAGCTTCCATTCTGGTGAGGCGCGCGGGGCCCGGTCGCGGGCCCCGCGACGGTTACTTGAGCGCGGCGAGCTTCTTCATGTCGATCTTGCCCGCGAGATCGTGCAGCGGCTTGACGTCGTCGAGCTGGCGACCTTCGATCTGCACGAGAAAGCGCTTGCCGACGAGCGCGTTGAGCTCGCCGTCCTTGCCGGCGCTGTTCCACTTCTCCCAGCCCGGCTCACCGTTGACCCTGGTGGATTTCTCGTAGCCGTCGGAGGTCTCTTTCTCGTAGCCGGCCGTCAGGAACATCGCGTACGGAGTGAGCAGCAGCTGGTTGAAGCCGGAGTCGATCATCTTCAGGGTGATCTGCGCGTCCCCCTTCGTGTACTCGACCTCGGCCTGCGAGTACTTGAACGGCGCCGACATCTTCTCGCCGGTCGGCTTGGCTTTCTGCCAGCCTTCGAACTCCGGGAACAGCCCCTGGAGGTCGTGGAAGCTCACCGGGTCCACCGCCTTGGCGTCGCTGCTGCCGCCCGCCATGGCCTCGAGCCCCCTGGCCATCTGCTCGAGACCCTTCGCGGCTTCGGCCGCCCCGGTCTCGGCGGTTTTCGCCGCCTGTTCGTTCTGCTTCTCTTCCCGCTTCTCTTCGCTCGACTTGCCGCAGCCGGCCGCAGCCAGCAGCCCGGCCAGCGCCAGCACTCCAAGACGTCTCATGACAGTCCTCCGCAAGAAACAACGACGCCGCGAATTCTACTCCACGCGCTGCGGGAGATGGGTCCGAGCCAGGCAAGGAGGAGCGGATGAATGACGTCAAGGTCGATGGATGGGCCCGCGGAGGGATTAGACAAGGTCTCGCGGGTCGGCGGGGCAGGCCGCCGCGCGCGGGCGTTGGCCGGTGCACGACGCGAAGCGCCAGCCGGGCGGTGGAGGTGGCGGAGCGGTGCCGGCGGCACGCCGGCCGCCCGCGAACAGTCAGTGGCGAAGTGCTCGCGGGGCGGGCGCGACGGGCAGGAACCGGTGGGCCGGGCCGGCGGCCCGGGCAGGTCAGACGAGGGTGACGGCGAGAATGGCAATCGTGAGCAGGATGGCGACGAGCGCGTCCGCGTTGCTGGAGAAATCGAAGTCGAACATGGGTGTGTGCCCCCTTTCAAGTGCTTAGACGGGGGCTGCGCCGGGAAAGTTTAGCGCGTCACCGATCTGTCACAGACTCGGCCGAGGCGACGTAGCTCCTCCGCGCGCGCGCCGTCATCGACGGCTTCTGCTTGATGCGGACCTCGAGCTTGTGGATCTTGCCGTCGAGCGCCTGCGGGGTGAAGCCGAGGACGTACTGGCTGTGCAGCTCCTGCGCGACGCGGGTGAACGTCGGGCCGAGCTCATCGGTCTTCTTGAGCAGGAAGAAGCCGCCGCCGGTCTCCTCGGCGATCCGCCGCAAGCCGCGATCGGGGCTCGAGCGGACGCGCTTCTGGCCGTTGAAGTACTCGTTCTCGAGGCCGACCGCGTAGACCATGACATCCTCGGCGCGCGCCCGGTCGGTCATCTCGCCCGATCCGACCCTGCTGGCGTTGTCGTCGCCGTCGGTGAAGACCAGCACCACCTTGCGGCCGGGGATGCCCTTCAGCTGGGACATGCTCTCGCCGATGGCGTCGTAGAGCCGCGTCGGATAGCCGAAGTCCAGACTCCTTCAGCGATCGGATCAGCTGATCGCGGCTGCCGGTGACGGCATCGGGCAGGAACTGGATCTTGTCGTTGAACGCGCCGACTAGCCCCTGATCCTCGGGCAGCATCCGCATCAGGAACTGCTCGGCGGCCGCCTTCACCAGATCGAGCGCCAGCGTCATGCTGCCGCTCGAATCGAGCATCACGACGACCGTGATCGGCAGCGGCTTGTTGTCGAACGAGGTGATCGTCTGCAGCTTGCCGTTGTCGTAGACCTCGAAGTCCTCTTCGACCAGGTCCGGGACCAGCCGCTTCTCCGTGTCGGTGACGGTGGCGTAAATCGCGACCGTGTTGGTCGAGACCTTGAACTTGCCCTGCTGGGCGGCAGCCGGGAGGACCACCAGGCACGCGGCAAGGATGCTGACGGCGGCGGGACGGATGTGCATGCGGGGCTCTACGGGGACACCTGACTGTTGCCCGTGAACAGCATCGTTGACGGGCCCTCCGTGGACTGCAGCGACTTCGACACCGCCTCGACATGGCGCATCACCCGCAGGATGTTCAGGCCGGCGAGCTTCCGGATGTCGTCGTCCGAGTAGCCGCGGCGGAGCAGCTCGGCGAGTGAGCGCGGGATAGGTCGAGACGTCCTCGAGGCCCGAGACGACGCTGGTGATGCCGTCGAAGTCGCCGCCCAGACCGATGTGATCGATGCCCGCCACCTGGCGGATGTGATCGATGTGGTCGGCGGCCTCGGCGAGCGTCGCGCGCGGCGCCGGGTTGGCCGCCGTCCAGGCCGCGACGCCGCTCGTCACCGCCGCCGCGTCGCTCGGGGACAGCGCCTTCAGGCGCGTCTGCTCGGCCTCCTGCAGCGCGGTTCCAGGCCGCCACCTTCGGCGACAGGAAGCCGGGCACGAACGTGACCATCACGACGCCGCCGTTCTGCGGCAGCCGCTGCGAGGATGTCGTCCGGCACGTTGCGGGGGACGTCGTTGACGGCGCGCGCCGACGAGTGCGAGAAGATCACCGGCGCCTGGGTGACGCGGATCGCATCGGCCATGGTGTCCGGCGAGACGTGGCTGACAGATCGACCAGCATGCCGAGCCAGTTCATCTCGCGCACCACCTCCTCGCCGAACGGCGACAGCCCGCCGAGCTGCGGCGTGTCGGTCGCCGAATCGGCCCAGGCGGTGTTCTTCGAGTGGGTGAGGGTCATGTAGCGCGCGCCCAGGCGGTAGAACATCCGCAGCGCGCCGAGCGAGTTGTCGATCGAGTGCCCCCCTTCCATGCCGATGAGCGACGCGATCTGGCCCCTGCTTGAAAATCCGCTCGACGTCGTCGGCCGTCAGCGCCAGCTCGAACGTCTCGGGATAGCGGCGCATCATCTGGTGGACGATGTCGATCTGTTCGAGCGTGGCGGTGACGGCGGACTGGCCGTGCGAGCTCGACCGGGACGTAGACCGACCAGAACTGCCCGCCGACGCCTCCTGCACGGAGCCGGGGGATGTCGGTCATCAGCGACGGCTGGGCTTCGAGATGTCGAGCTTGGCCAGATCGTGATCGCCTTTTTCGCGAACCGCTTCCGGGTAGTCGTTGTGGCCGTCGATGAGCGGCGACTGCCGGAGGAGCTCGCGGGCGTGCGCCAGGCGTGCGGCGTCGGGCTGCGCTGAGTGCGCGGCCGATCCCGCGAGCAGGAGCAGGCTGGCGACCACGGCGAGGGGGCGGAGCATACCCCATCAGTCACCGCTCCGGAGGCCGTGCGCGATATCCGACTTGACCGGTCGGACATCAGCCGGATAGGCTGGAACCGACTTCGGCCAGCGGTTTCGACGAAGGTTTTTCATGATTCAGGCGTTCGTGATCACGCTCAGGGAAGGCATCGAGGCGTTCCTGATCGTCGCCATCAGTCTGGCGTATCTGAAGAAGACCGGGCGGCGGGCGCTGCTGCCGGCCGTGCACTGGGGAATCGCCCTGTCGGTGCTGCTGAGCGTCGGCGCCGGCCTGCTCCTTGCCGAGGCGAACAATCAGTCGTTATGGGAGGGCGTGCTGGCCCTCGTCGCCGCCGTGCTGGTGGCGTCGCTGACGGTCCACATGTGGCGGGCGGGCCGGCGGATGAAATCGGACATCGAGACGCGTCTCGAAGCGTCGTCGGCGCGCGCCGGGCGCTCGGCCTTTCTCGGCGTCTTCCTGTTCACCGTCCTGATGATTACCCGGGAAGGCATGGAGACGGCGCTGCTGATGACGCAGCTGATCTTCACGGTCAAGTCGGCCCAGGTGACGCTCGGCGCCGTCGCCGGGACGCTGTCGGCCGCCTTCATCGGCTGGCTGTGGTCGCGGTACGGCTATCGCGTCAATCTCGGCCGGTTCTTCCAGGTTACCGCCGTCTTCCTGCTGGTGTTCGTCGTCCAGTTGCTCATCTACGGGTTCCACGAGCTGACGGAAGCGAACATCTTTCCGGGCAGCCAGCCGCTCCACGCGGCCACCGAAGCCTACGGCCCCGACGGCATCTACGGGCAGTATCTGAGCTACCTGCTCGTCGCGCTGCCGCTGGCGTGGCTGGCCGTCTCGAGCTTCCTGCACCGCGGCGGGCCGCGCCGCTCCCAGGCCGCCTGAGCGCGGCGTCCTGCTCGCCGCCGCCGCGGCGATAGAATGCTGCGATGAGCGAACCCATCACGAAGCCGAAGCCTGCCCCGGCGGTCCAGATCGTCTGGGCCCACGACCTTGTTTTCTCCGGAACCTCCGGCGACGTCTCGCTGACGCTCGACAGCCACTCGGCCGAGGGCCCCTCGCCGATGCAGGCGCTCGCGTTCGGGCTGCTCGGCTGCATGGCGATGGACGTGCTGCACGTGATCCAGAAGGGGCGGTTTCCGCTGCGCGGCCTGCGGGCCGACTTTTCCGGGACGCGCGCGCCCGAGGATCCCCACCGCTTCACCACCATCGCATTGCACTTCAGCGTCACCGGCGAAGTGCCGGACGACAAGGTCGAGCGGGCGATTGCCCTGTCGCGGGAAAAGTACTGCTCGGTCTGGCATTCGATGCGCGAGGACATCGACCTGACGACCTCCTTCACCGTCACGGACGGCGTCTGATCGGCGCCGCATGATCGACGCACGGCGCCGGCGTGGCTATCTCGACTGGATGCGCGGGCTTGCCGTGCTCGTCATGATCGAGGCCCACGTCGTCGACAGCTGGACCCGCCCGGAGGCGCGCCGCTCCTGGCAGTTCATGTGGTCGATCATCGTCGGCGGCTTTGGCGCTCCGCTGTTCCTCTTTCTCGCCGGCGCCTCGGTCGCGCTGTCGGCCGGCTCGAAGTGCCGGCGCTCCGGCAGCGCGGCGGATGCCGCAGGCGCGGTCATGCGGCGGGGCGGCTGGATATTCTTCCTGGCGTTCGTGTTCCGCGTCCAGGCATGGATTCTCGGCCTTGCCGCCCCGTGGACGCTCCTCAAGGTCGACATCCTCAACATCATGGGGCCGGCAATCGTCGCCGCCGCGGCGCTGTGGGGGCTGCTCGGCAACTCGCGCCGGCGGGTCGTCGGGCTTTCCGCCGCGGCGGTGGCGACGACGCTGTTCGCGCCGCTGGTCTGGGACGCGGCCGTGCTCGACCGGTGGCCAGAGGCGTTCGCCGGGTACTTCCGGCCGACGCGCGGGCTCTCCAATTTCAGCCTCTTTCCCTGGGCGGGGTTTGTCTTCGCCGGGGGAGCGCTCGGTGTGCTCATCGACGACGCGCCGACTGGTGAGGCGGAGCGGAAGCTCAACCTCCGGCTGTTCGCTGCCGGCACAGCGCTCGCGGCGGCGGCGTACGCCGGGTCCTGGGGAAGGAGCCCGTATGCGCATTCGGACTTCTGGGGTGCGTCGCCGGCGTTCTTCCTGCTCCGCACCGGCATCATGATGGCGGCGACCGCGTGCGCCTACGGCTGGGAGAGCCGCCCGAGGATGTTCGGCAGCTGGAGCCCGATGCAGCTCTTCGGCCGCCATTCGCTGCTCATCTACTGGATCCACGTCGAGATGGTCTACGGTCTGATTTCGCTGCGCATCCACCGCGGCCTCAGCCTCCCGGCGGTGTGGATGGCGCTCGGCTTCTTCACGCTGTTCATGCTGGGCTGCGCAGCCGCCAGGGAGCGCTATTCGGCCCGGCGTAGGGCCGCGCCGACCCCGCCCGCACCCTCCGCCTGTCCGGCCCCGTAGCGGCCCAGCCCCTGCGCCTCAGCCAGGCTCTTCACTTAAACTACTGCACGTCAAGCACTTGCAGTCGACCGTCGAGGGTTGCGGAAAGGCGCGCATTCCCCGGCCCAACCCAATATAAGATGTGCCGTCGCCACAGGTGATAGGTCGCCTGCCGGCCGCGCACCATGACGTGTCGAGCGGAGCTCGGCGCGGGAACCGCTTCACACATACGCCTATGATCAGCGTTGCCGCGATTCGCATGCAGCAGTTCGGCGTTCATTTCTACCAGGCGTCGCTGAGCGCCAGCGACATCGACAAGCTGGTCCGATTCGAGGTCCTCAGCTACGGCGAGCAGTCGCAGCCGGTCCGCGGCGGCCGCAAGAAGGCCGCCCAGCCGTCGAAGGTGAACTGGGACCTGCTGGAACGACGGATTGGCGCCGACGAGAAGGCCTATCAGCGCCAGATCATCCGCAAGAAAATCGACGAGCTGGTGCAGTACTACGAACAGTGCCGCCAGGCGCGCGACCTGCCTTCGATCCCGGGCGCGGTCATCATCTCCTGCGACGAGGCCCTCAAGTTCGAACCGGTGAGCCGAGAACGCCTCGGTGGGCATCCTGAAGGTGCCCGAACGCGAAGGCATCCTGCGGGCGATTGACGGCCAGCATCGGCTGCTCGCGCTCCATGCCGACATCGAGCACTTCGGCGACGAGCCGTTCACGGTTCCGGCGGTGATCTTCGACCGCCTGCCGGACGACCACGTCGTCCAGATGTTCGTGACGATCAACGCCAAGCACACGCGCCTCAATCGCCTCGCATCTGGTGTCGCTCTCGGGCCGCCAGCTGTATCAGCGACGACAGCCTGGCCGCGGCGCACGACATCGTCCGGGCGCTCAACGAGCGCGAGGACTCGCCGCTCCACGGCGAGATCAAGCTGCTCGGTGTCGGCAAGGGACGAGTCGCGCAGGCGCCGCTCGCGCAGGAGCTGAAGAAGCTGTTCGCCGCCGACGCGTTCGGCCCCGGACGCAAGGGAGACGCCTTCCGCGAAGAATCGCGGCGTTCTTCGTGAACTACCTCAAGCAGATCGCCCAGGTGTTCGGCGCGGCGTGGAACGGCCGCAAGTACAGCATCAAGAGCGCGACGGCGCTGCGGGCCTTCATCCGCGTCGCCCCGGACGTCGTCCGCCGCCTCGATCAGGAGCACGCCGATCGCGCCGACTTCCGCGCCATCGGCCGGGTCATCGCCCCGTGGGGCCGCCGGATCGGGGACTTGCGTTTCGAGATCCGAAGGGGCCTGGAAGCGGTCGGGCACCACTGTCGAGTCGCTGGCGAAGGAACTGCAGGCTGGCGCTGCAGTATCCCGAAGGCGCGGCGCTCTGAACCGAGCCGGGATCGCGCGGAGCGCCCGGTGCAGGCACAAAAAAAGGGCATCGTCCGGTGACGATGCCCTGCGGATTTGCGAGCGACCTGGCTCCCCAGCAACTCACGGCTCCCTGCCGTAAATATTCAAGCCGCCTGCACTCTCCTATTGAGCAAGCGGTGTACCGTGCTGAAATCAGGTAATTTCATGGGCCTTGCTCCGGCCGAGGCAACAGAATCGTGCACCGGATTACAATTCTGATCGCCGCGGCGCGCTGACCCGGCTGCCGATGCGGATTTCCAGGTACCTGGCATCGATCGCGGCCCTGGCCTGCTGCGCCGGCGCGACGGTTCTGGCCCAGCCCGACAGTCCCGGCCGCATCACCGGCCACGTCGTCGACGCGCGCACCGGCAGCGGCCTGGCCCACGTCGTCGTGCTGGTTGAAGGCACCGGGCCGTCGGTCGAGACCGAGCCCGACGGGAATTTCATCTTGTCCGGGGTTCCTCCGGGTCCGCGGCGCCTCTTCGTGTCGGTGGTCGGCTACGCGCTGGTCCGGAGGGACGTGACCGTCCTGGCGGGCAGCGCAGTGGCGGTGACGATTCCCCTCAGCGAGGGGACCGGGACCTACACCGAGAGCGTCACGGTGTCGTCGGACCGGTTCCGGCCGGGCGTCCCGGCCGTGGTCAGCCAGCAGACGCTCGGCAGCGCCGACATCCAGAACCTGCGCGGCGTGCTCGCCGACGATCCACTCCGCGCGGTGCAGGTGCTGCCTGGCGTCGCGACCGGCGACGACCTGCGGAGCGAGTTCAGCGTTCGCGGCAGCGACTTCAGCCACATGAATCTGACGGTCGACGGCTTCCCGACGCCGTTTCTCCTCCACACCGTCCGCGCGATCGAGGATTCATCCGCTTCGGGATCGGTCGCGATGATCAACAGCGACATCCTCGACGAGGTCACGCTCCTCAGCGGCGGCTATCCGCAGCGCTACGGCAACCGCACCGGGTCGGAGGTGGATTTCCGGCTGCGCGACGGCTCGCGGCAGCGCCGCCAGGCGCGCGCCGCGGTCGGCGGCACGAGCGCGTCGGTGGTGCTCGAGGGGCCGCTCGGCCGCGACCGCCGCGGGTCCTGGCTGGTGTCGGCGCGCCAGAGCTATCTCGATTTTCTCCTGCACCGGCTGTCCGAGGACGGCCTCGGCTTCGCGTTCTCCGACGCGCAGGCCAGAGTCGCCTACGACCGCTCCGCCGCGCAGCGATTCGAGCTGACCCTGCTCGCCGGCCGATCGCGCGGGGAGGAGAAGCGCGAGGACATCGACGTCGGCCAGGTCGCGACCGGCCGCAACGCGTCCGCCCTGGCCATCGCCGCCTGGCGCGTTACCGGCCGCCGCGGCGTCGTCACCTCCCGCGCGCTGCTCTCGACCAACCACTTCAGCAACGAGAGACGCGGCGTCGTCGAGTACGACCGGGGCCACGATGCGCAGGTGGCGGGACGGGTCGACGCGGCCTCGGCGCCGCGGCGCGGGATTCAGGTCGGCGGCGGCATGCAGGTGGAACGGACGGACGAGGGCCGGAATCCGGCGGCGCTCGTCCGGCGGCGCCTACCGCGTCATCAACGAGTTCGACGGACTTGGCTGGCGCTACGGGGCCTACGGCCAGGCCGGGTGGACCGGGGGACCGCTCGCGCTGGTCGCGGGGGCGCGCGCCGATCGCTGGAGCCTCACCGGCGAAACGACCGCATCGCCCTGGGCGCAGGTCGAGCTCAAGACCGGCGCGGCGACGAGCCTGCGTGCCGGGGCGGGCGTCTATCGTCAGTTTCCGGACTTCGAGCAAGTGATCGGCGCGCTCGGCAGCCGGACAGCACGATCGGAGCGTGCCACCCAGTACGACGTCGGATTCGAACACCGTCTCGGAGAGGCGGTCCGGTGGCAGCTGTCGGCGTTCGATCGCGAGGAGGACGGCTTTTTCCGCCGCATCGGTGCCGAGACGCGGCTGGTCAACGACCGCGTCGTCCGCGGCGCCATCGGCGCGGTCTACCAACCGAGCCTCGACGGCCGCGCCCGCGGCGTGGAGCTGCTGCTGCAGCGGCGCAGCACGACCGGCCTTTCGGGCTGGGCCTCGTACTCGTTCGCCCGGCTGCGCTACCGGGACCGCGTCACCGGCGAGACCTTCCCGGGGAACCTCGACCAGCGCCACACCGCCAACCTCTACCTGTTCTACCGGCTCTCGGCGAGAACCAGTCTCAGCGGCAAGCTGCGCGCCGGCAGCAACGTGCCGGCCCCCGGCTACTACGAGCAGCGCGCCGGCGGCTACTTTGTCGCCGCGACGCGGAACAACGTGCGCGTGCCGACGTATTCACGGGTCGACGTCCGTGCCAACCGGACCTACAACTGGGACCGGCGCCGGCTGACGCTCTTCGCCGAGGTCATGAACCTGCTCAATCGCGACAACGTGCGATTCACTCCGCCGGGAGTGAACACCCGGACCGGTCAGGTAACGGGGCTGTTCGAGTCGATGATCCCGATCGTCCCCTCGGCCGGCCTCCTCATCGAGTTCTGAGCGCATGCCTCACCGGCCGATCGATCTCAACTGCGACCTGGGCGAACTGCCCGCCGCGTCGGCGCTCGATGCGGAAATCATGCGGGTCATAACATCCGCGAACATCGCCTGCGGCGGCCATGCCGGCGACGCCGCGACGATGCGGAGGACCTTGCGGCTGGCAGGTGCCGCGGGAGTAGCGGCGGGAGCGCACCCGGGTTTTCCCGACCGGGAGGGATTCGGTCGCCGGGTGGTGCCGATGGCCGCCCCCGACGTTGGCGCCACAGTAGCAACCCAGATCTCGGCACTGGCCGAGATTGCGGCGAGCGAGGGTGTTCGACTCCGCCACGTCAAGCCGCACGGCGCCTTGTATACCGTCGCCGCCCGGGACGCCGAACTGGCCGACGCGCTGGCCGGGGCGGTGCGCGCCGCCGATCCCTCGCTCGTCCTGTTCGGCCCGGCCGGATCCGAGATCCTGCGCGCCGGCACGGCGGCCGGACTCACCACCGCCGCCGAGGCGTTCGCCGATCGCGCTTACGAGCGCGACGGTTCGCTGACGCCGCGGTCGCAGCCCGGCGCGGTGATCGACGACGTCTCGGTGGTCGCCGCGCGCGCCGTCAGGATGGCCGTCGAGGGGATCGTGGCGGCTTCCGGCGGCGCCGAGATCGTTATCCGCGCCGACACGATCTGCGTCCATGGCGATACCCCGGGCGCCGTCGCGCTCGCGCGCGCCGTCCGCACCGCCCTCGAGGCGGCCGGGCTCGTCCTGGCGCCCGTGCAGGGGAACCGCGCCGGCTACGCTAAGATTGATCGCGTCCCGTGAGATCCGCCCTCGCCGCCGCCGCGATGATTGGCCTGCTGCTCGCCACCCAGGGCTGCCTGGTCGTGAGCCTCAGTCCGTCCTACGACGACGATTCGATCGGCTTCGATCCGGGGCTGATCGGCGCCTGGCTGGACAGCGACGACAACAGTTCCCTGCAGATCGACCGTGGCGAGTGGAAGTCGTACCGCATCCACTACGTGCACCCGATCGAGAACGGCGACGTCACCGGCTATCTGACGTCGATTGGCGACACCCGCTACCTGGACCTGATGCCGGCCGCCGGCATCGATCGCGGTTCATTTCTGGTTCCGGTGCACGTCGCGCTGCGCGTCGTCCTCGACGACGATCGGCTCGAACTGACGCCGCTGTCGTACGACTGGTTCGCCACCCGGCTGCGGGCGCGGCCGGGGGCCGCGGTGCCGGGGCTGGCGGCGGCGCTCGACCAGAAGGAGAACGCCCTGATCGTGTCGCCGACCGCGAAGCTGCGCGAATGGCTGCGCCGGCAGCCCGCGGACGGCGCGATGTTCGGCGCCGCCGCCGTGTTCAGACGGAAATGACCCGTGAGGCCGGCGTACCTTCCGGCAGGAGACAGACCAGCATGCGACAGACATCCCGGCGCCGCCGTGCGGCCGGATCCGCCGTTCGAGCTGTGGCCGCGGCCGCGGGTGCCGCCGCGCTGATGGCCGTGCTGTCGGCGCAGGCGCCGGCGCCCGCCGCGCCGCGGGCCCCGGCCGCTCCGGCGCCGTCCGCCGAGGCGCTGCCGACGGCCCGCGTCGTCATCGATTGATATATCGAAGCCATCGGCGGCCGCAAAGCGATCCTCGGACACACCTCGACCCACGCGTCCGGGACGATGGCGATGGCGTCGAGCGGGGTGTCGGGGTCGATCGATATCTATGCCGCGAGGCCGGACAAGTCGCTCCTCAAGATCTCGATTGGCGGCATCGGCGACGTCCTCGAGGGCTCCGATGGCACCACGGCCTGGAGCATCTCCGCCATCACCGGGCCGATGCTCGCCTCGGGCAAGGAGCTCGAGCAGAAGAAATTCGACGCTGTCTACGACGCCGACCTGCACGACTCCGGGCGCTACAAATCGATGCGCACCGTCGAGCGGACGACCTGTGAGAATCGCCCCTGCTTCAAGATCAGCCTCGTGCTGCCCGACGGCACCGAGGACCTCGAGGACTACGACGTCCAGTCCCGCTACAAGGTCGCGGCGGTGGCGAATCGCGAGTCGGCGATGGGGCCGGTGGAGGTCACGCTGGCGTTTGGCGACTACCGGAAGTTTGGCGACGTCATGGTCCCGACGACGATGAAGCAGTCGTCCATGGGGGTCGCAGCAGGTGGTGACGTTGACGGCGGTGGAATTCGACAAGGTCCCGCCGTCGATCTTCGAGCCGCCGGCCGAAATCAAGGCGATGGTCAAGTGAAGCGGCGGCGCGCTGCCGCCGCCGGTCTGGCGGCGCTGGCGCTGGTCGCGACCCTGACGGCCGCACAGACGCCCGGCGGCGGGGCGGAGACGTTCGACGCTGCCTGGACGCTGATCCGCGATTCGCACTTCGACAAGGGGATGAACGGCCTCGACTGGGATGCGGTCCGGACCGAGCTGCGCCCGAAAGCGGTTGCGGCCGCGAGCCCCGGCGAGCTGCGCGGGGTGATCCGCGAGATGCTCGGCCGCCTCGGGCTGTCGCACTTCGCGCTGGTCTCCGCCACCGCCGACGCGCCTGGCCAGGAGGGGGACTTCAGCGCCGAGGTCGGTCTCGACGTCCGGCTGATCGACGACGGCCTGGTCGTCACCCGCGTCGGGCCCGGCGCGGCCGACGTTCACCCGGGCTGGCGCCTCCTGCAGATCGGATCGAACGACGTGCGCGACCAGTCGCATGTCACGGCCAGCGGCAACCCGCGGCTCGCCGGGGTCGAGGCGTGGCGCGTCGCGCAGTCGCTGCTGCGGGGCCCCGCCGGGTCGAAGGTCGACATCCTCTTCGAGGACGGGAACGGCCAGCGCCAGGCGCGGACCCTGGAGCGGCGGCCCGAGCAGGGGCAGCCGGTGACGGTCGGCAGCCTGCCGACCATGTTCGTCCGGGTCGAGAGCGAGGCCCGCCGCACTCCCGGCGGCGCCGCCGCCGGGGTGATCGCGCTTCAACGTCTGGATGCCGGCGGTCGATGCCCGGTTCCAGAAGGCGATCGACGAATTCCGCGGCGCCGACGGCATCGTCATCGACCTGCGCGGCAATCCGGGCGGCCTCGCCGCGATGATCATGGGAATTTCCGGGCACTTCGTCGCCGATCGGCTGACGCTTGGCGTGATGAAGACGCGCGACGCGGAGCTGCGCTTCGTCACCAATCCCCGGCTCGTCAACGCCAGCGGCGAGCGCGTCGCGCCCGTACGCCGGCCCGCTGGCGATCCTCGTCGACGGCATGAGCGGCAGCGCCTCCGAATGTTTCACCGGCGGCATGCAGGCGCTCGGCCGGGCGCGCGTCTTCGGCCAGACGTCGATGGGGCAGGCGCTGCCGGCGCTGTTCGATCGCCTGCCGAATGGCGACGTGCTGATCCACGCCTACGGCGACTTCGTGACCATCGACGGGCACCGGCTCGAGGGACGCGGCGTGATCCCGGACGAGATCCAGCCGCTGCGGCGCGCCGACCTGCTCGCCGGCCGCGACCCCGCGCTCGACGCGGCGCTGGCCTGGATCGATCGTGAAAAGGAGCGCAGCGCCGCCTCCCATCCCTGACCGGCGGCACGTTACTGTTGCGCTCGGGCGGCAGCCTCTGCTAGTATTACGGGGCCTTCGC
The DNA here is from genome assembly GCA_963750475.1 of uncultured Acidobacteriota bacterium. Taxonomy (GTDB): domain Bacteria; phylum Acidobacteriota; class Vicinamibacteria; order Vicinamibacterales; family 2-12-FULL-66-21; genus JALZOC01. Next base: position 143,875 of record CAVVQQ010000002.1, on the reverse strand, counting down.
ACGCGAGTGCGCATCCGTTCGAGGCGACCCTGCGCCAAGCGGTCTTTTCTCCAGCCATACACGGATAATTCGGGGGATCTTCATGGAGCAGCGCCGGCTGCGACTCGGCGACATACTGGATGACTACTGTCCGCGCGAGCGGCGGCTGACGAACCACGCCGTGGTGGCGATGGTCGAGGAAGACGTCAAACAGACGCGATGCACGACCTGCGACGCCGAGCACGTCTATAAGGGCGGCAAGGTCCCGCAAGCGGAAGAAGAAGGACGCGCCCGGCGCCCTCTACAAGGAGGTCCTGGCGGGCATCTCGGACGAGTCCGTCCCGGCCGCCGCGGCCAGCCTTCGCTGCCGACGCGACCGCAGACGCCGGCCCCGCTGGCGCGGAGGCCGTCGCCCGCTCCGGCCGCCCCCCGCCCCGATCTTCGCCGCCGTTCCCGACTCAGCGCCCGCGACGACGGCCGCGGCCGATCCGGACGAGGCCGGCGACGTCGGGATCGAGGACGGCCCGGTGCACCGCCCCCTGATTCGCGCCCAGCTGCCCCGTATCGAGGGCTTCAAGGAAGAGCGGCGGCTGCCTGAGTTCACCATCCGCCAGACGCCGCGCGGCGGCAGCTTCCGCGGCGGCGATGCCCGGATGAAGCCGCACGGCGGCGGCCATGGTGGCCATGGCCGGCCATGGCGGCAATGCCGGCAATGCCGGCAACGGGAACGGCGGCAACAGCCACCGCCCCCACGGCGCGCCCCGCTTCGCCGGCCAGCGCCCCGGCGGTCCAGGCCGGCCCCAGCCCGGACGCAGCGGTCCTGGCCCCGGTTCCCGCGGCGCCGGTCAGCCGCGGCCCGGCGGTCCGCGCAAGCGCTCGCGCTAGACCATCACCCGTCCTGGCATTCGTGATTAAATCGACAGACTGAAAGGTGTGTCGATGACTGATCTGCAGGGCAAGACCGGCCTCGTCGTCGGAATCGCGAACAAGCGGTCGATCGCGTGGGCCATCGCGCAGGCGGCGTCAGCCGCCGGAGCGCGCCTCGCCGTCACCTACCAGGGTGAGCGGCTCGAAGAAAACGTCCGCGACCTCTCCGCCGGCCTCACCAATCCTCTCATCCTGCCCTGCGACGTGACCGACGATGCGCAGATCGCGCGCGTCTTCTGCGGAGATCGAGCGTGAGTTCGGCGGCCTCGATTTCGTCGTCCATGGCGCGGCGTTCGCGAAGCGCGAGGACCTCGACGGGCCGTTCTCGCAGACCTCGCGCGACGGCTTCAAGCTGGCGATGGACGTCAGCGCCTACTCGCTGATTGCCCTGGCCCGCGGCGCGGCGCCGTTGATGGAACGCCGCGGCGGCGGCAGCATCGTGACGCTGACCTACCTGGGCAGCGAACGGGTCTTCTCGAACTACAAGGTGATGGGCGTCGCCAAGGCGGCGCTCGAGGCCTCGGTCAAGTACCTGGCGGCGGATCTCGGTCCGCAGGGCATCCGCGTCAACGCCATCTCGGCCGGGCCGATCAAGACGCTCGCCGCCGCCGGCATCCCCGGCTTCAGCGCCATCCTGCAGCACTATCGGGACCGCGCGCCGCTGCGGCGCACCGTCGACACCAGCGACGTCGCCGACGTCGCGCTGTTCCTGATCGGGCCCGGCAGCCGCGCCGTCACCGCCGAAGTGCTGATGGTCGACGCGGGTTTTCACGCGACGGGGATGTGACGCGGGCGTGTCCCGGGGAGGCATCATGACGCGGCGCCGGTTGGGTGATCTGCTGCTCGTCACCAGTCTTGTCCTGCCGCTGTCGGCCGGGTGCGTCAAGCCCCGGCCCGGGGTCAACGCCGCGGCGCTCGGCGACGCGGAAGTGTCGGCGCGCGTCAAGACGGCGCTGTTGAACGACGCCGAAATCGGCACGGCCCGGATTGACGTCGACACCAGGGGGGGCGTCGTGACGCTGTCGGGACGGGTCGCCTCGAAGGAGCAGGAGGCGCGGGCGGTGGCGCTGGCGCGCGCGGCGCGCGGCGTGACGAGCGTGTCGTCGACGCTGCAGATCCAGCCCTAGCCTCCACCAGCCTCGCGACGGGTCACGCTTCGTCGTAAGATTCCGTGGTGTCCGATCTCGTGCTGCGCGTCAGCAGCGTCCGCCGCGCCACTCCCGGATCCCGCATCGTTCGCGTCGCGCTCGCCGGCGCGCCGTTCGCGTATGCACCCGGCCAGCTCGCCGAGCTCGGACCGGCCGGGTCGGACGATCGCGTGCCCTATTCGCTCGCCGCGGCGCCCGAGGAGAGCGCGGCCGCCGGCTATCTCGAATTTCTCGTCAAGGAGGACGCCTCCGGCCGCTGGGGCGCGGCCTTTCAGCCGCTGGCGCGCGGGATGCGGCTCGCCGTGCGCGGGCCCTCCGGCTCGTTCGTGTTCCCGGATCGGCCGCGCGAGCACCGCTTCCTGTTCATCGCCGGCGGCACCGGCATCGCGCCGCTGCGGTCGATGATCCGCCACGCCGTGCTGGCCGGCATTCGCGGCCGGCTCAGCCTGCTCTACAGCGCGCGGACACCCCGAGACTTCGCCTACCTGGCCGAACTGCGCGGCATGGCGCGCCGCCGCGAGCTCGAGCTGACGCTGGCCGCGACGCGGGAGATGCCGCCGCGGTGGGGCGGCGCCCGCGGCCGGATCGACCCGGCCCAGGTCACGCCGCTCGTCGACGATCCGGCGACGCTCTGCTTCGTCTGCGGTCCGGCGGCGATGGTCGCGGCGGTGCCGCCGATGCTGGAGTCGCTCGGCGTGCCCCGCGAGCGCATCCGGCTCGAAGACTGGTAGCCGGCGCGCCGTGTCCGTCGCCTAGAGGATGCCCGCGGCGGCTTGCTGGATGTCGCTGTCGGTGAGCGTCGACCGGCCGCGCCCCGCCCCGCTCGCGCCGGCGCTGTCGTCGCGCCGCTTGCGCGTCGCCTTGTCCTGATACATGCGGCTGTCGGCGCTGCGGAGCAGCGATTCGTACGAGTCGCCGTCGTGGGGGAACACCGCCGCGCCGATGCTGATCCCGAGCGCGAGCTGCCGCCCCGGACGCGCCTCGAACAGGACCTTGCCGATCCCCGCCTGCAGCTCGCGCCGCTTCTCCTCGGCCTCCTCGGCGCCGCACCCCGACAGCACGACGATGAACTCGTCGCCGGCGTACCGGACGCAGATGTCGTAGGGCCGGATCGCGGCCCTGCAGGACGCGGGCGACTTCGCAGAGCGCGCGGTCGCCGACGTGGTGCCCGTGGTTGTCGTTGATGCCCTTGAAGTTGTCGAGGTCCATGACCAGCAGCGAGACCTCGGCCTTGAGCCGCTCGGCGCGCGACAGCTCCCGCGACAGGTGCATGAACAGGAAGCGGGTGTTCGGCAGCCCGGTCAGCGGATCGGTCAGCGAGTCCTCCTGGGTCTGCTCGAACAGCATCGAGTTGTTGATGACCGCCGCCGCCTGCTCCGACGACCCGATCGAGCAGCCGGCGATGATCGTCGCGGTAGAACGCGGCGTCGACGTGATAGACGGCCAGCGCGCCGATGAAATGGTCGCTGAAGATCAGCGGGCAGACGAGCGCCGACTGCAGCGACGTCGGCTCGTCGCCGAGCCCGGCGGCCTCGATGTCGGCGCTCGGCCGGGCGTTGACGAGCGGCCGGCGTGTTGCGCGCCACCCAGCCGGTCAGCCCCTCGCCGTTCTTGACGACGACGCGCCGCACGAGTTCCGCGTCGACGCCGGTCGCGAACCGGCAGCGCAGCGTTTCCGTGGCGTCGTCATACAGGAACAGTGCCGCGCACGAGAACGGCACCAGGTTGCTGAGCTTGGCGGAGATGAGCGCCATCGTGTCGGCGACACCGAGGCTGGTGCCCATCGCCTGCGCGATCTCGTAGAGCGCGTAGATCTCGCGATGGGCGAGGGCGATGTCGTCGAAGACGCTCTTCTTTTCCGGCGCCGGCGTCAGTCCGGTCGCGGGCCGCCCCGGCGAGTCGCCGTGCAGCTCCGCATTCGGGCGGCGCAGCGCCTGATCGAGCGCGACCGCTTCGGCCTGCATGCCCGGCAGCAGCTCGATGAACTGCAGGACCACGGCCGGGTCCAGCGCCTTGCCCATCTCCTGCCGCAGGAGCGCGAGGGCGGCGTCGAGGGCCATCGCCTTGTGGTACGGCCGCTCCGCCATCAGCGCGTCGAAATAGTCCACGACCGACAGGATGCGGGCACCGAGCGGGATGTCGTCCCCCTTCAGACCGGCCGGATACCCCTTGCCGTCCCAGCGCTCGTGGTGGCTGAGGATGAGCGGCGCGACCGGATACGGAAACGGCACGGCGCTGATGATGTCGGCGCCGACCTTCGGGTGGGCGCGGATCTTCTGGAACTCCTCGGGCGTCAGCGGCCCCGGCTTCGACAGGATGTGCTCGGGCACCGCCAGCTTGCCGATGTCGTGCAGCAGCGCCGCCGTCTTGACCCCCTGGATGTCGTTCTCCCCCATCCCGAACGCCCGCGCCAGGCCGGTCGCGTAGAGCTGGACGCGGCGGATGTGCGACTGCGAGGTCTGGTCCTTGGCGTCGATCGCCAGCGCCAGCGCCTCGATGGTCGCGAGGTGCAGATCCGCCATCTCGCGCACGTGCCGCTGCTCGTCGTCGATGCGGCCGAGATACACCTTGTAGCTGCGGTAGGTGAGATAGAGCGGCGCGGCGGCGAGCGGCAGGAGCCAGCGCACCGACACGAAATTGAGCACCGCGACCGCCGCCGCCGCGGCGCCGGCGCCGACGAAATAGCTCGGCGCGCTCCACAGGAAATTCTGGTTCCAGATGCGCAGCCCGGACTGGCCGGTCGAGAGCGCGATCGCGGTCGCCACCATCGCGGTGTTGACGATGAAGTAGGCGGTGGCGGCGCCGACCAGCGGGCGCGGCAGGCTCCACGGATCGAACTGCCCGGGCACCCCGCCCAGCCGCATGTATACGAAGCCGGCCGCCTGGACGGTGACGACCAGGCACGCCATGCTGAACAGCGTCCGGTAGAAGGGGTTGCGCTCCTTGATGCGGAAGGTGCACTGGCTCCAGGCGCTGACCGCCGCCACCACCATCGTCTCGTTGGGCCCGAGCAGCAGCAGGGATGCGAAGTCCACCGCATACGACACCGACATCGTCGAGCCGCTGCGCGCCAGCGGCAGGGTGACCTTGAAGACGGAGGTGACCGATGACAGCGTCATCAGCAGCAGGAAGAGCGGCCAGGAGGACAGGGTCCCGGCGGGAAACAGCCAGAGGAGCAGGACGGCGCCGGCGGCGATGACCGAGCAGACGAAGACCCGCGCCGCGAGCGGCAGCCTGCTCACGGGGTTATCCCCCCCACACGGCTTTGGTGCAGGTGCCGGTGGAGACGCCCGACGCCTGTTGAGAACTGTTCATCCAGCCTGTCTGATACGGACCGCCCGGGCCCGAAAAGCGCCTTCGGTGCAAAGACACTGCCTGCGGCTCATCCACGGCTGGTGCCAGCCTCTATATCGTTACAGTCAGGGGATTTCGTTAGAGTTCGCCCCACAGCTCGACACAACTCAGCCATACAAGTGTGCGGTTTTGGGACAGCCGATCTCAAGGCTGACAATTATGGTCGGCGGCTGACGATTGGGTCAGTCGGTGGCCGGGCGAGGGGCGGCCTTCGCCGGGCGCTGGTCGTTCTCCAGCCCGTACTCGACGATCTTCCGATACAGCGTGCCGCGGCTGATCTCGAGGACCGCGGCCGCCTGCTTCTTGTTCCAGTGCACCGCCTCGAGGACCCGGACGATGTGGGCGCGTTCGGCCTCGGCGAGCGAGGGCAGCCGCTCGTCGCGACGTGTCGGCCGGGGCCTCGCTGGCGTGCAGGAACTCGACGTCGGCTGCCGCGGATGACGCGCCCGGGCGAGGACAGCGCCGCCCGCGACGACGGTGCTTTCGAGCTCGCGGATGTTGCCCGGCCAGTGGTACTGCAGCAGCAGGTCGGTCGCTTCCTTCGAGAAGTTCTTGCCGTCGAGCGGCAGGCCGTTGGCGGCGCAGTAGCGCGCCAGGAAGCGCTGCGCCAGCACCGGGATGTCGCTGGCGCGCTCGCGCAGCGACGGCAGCCGGATCGAGAAGGCATTGACGCGGTAGTAGAGATCCTCGCGGAACCGCGAGTCGCGCACGAACTGATCGAGCGGCCGGTTGGTCGCCGAGATCAGCCGGAAGTTCGACGTCGATCGGATTGTTGCCGCCGAGCCGCTCGAAGCGCCGCTCCTCGAGGACGCGCAGCAGCTTGGCCTGGCGCGATGAGCGACATGTCGCCGATCTCGTCGAGGAACAGCGTGCCGTTGTTGGCCAGTTCGAGCCGACCCGGCTTGCGGTCGTGCGCGCCGGTGAACGCCCCCTTCTCGTAGCCGAAGATCTCCGACTCGAACAGGGTGTCGGGCAGCGCCGCGCAGTTGACCGCCTGGAACTTGTTGCGTGCCGCGGCGGCTCAGCTCGTGGATCATCCGGGCGACGACTTCCTTGCCCGACCCGGTCGGCCCGAGGATCAGCACCGAGATGTCCGACTTGGCGGCGGTGCGGATCCACTCGAAGACGACCAGCATCTTCTCGTCGCGGCCGATCATCTCGCGGAAGCGCTGGACCGACGGCGAGCGGTCCTCGTGGCTGACCGTGGCGCGCCGCTCGAGGAACTCGTCGAGCAGGTCGCGCAGCGCGTCGGCGGCTCGGGCGGCTGCTGAACGCGTAGCGCGGCGTCCCGGCCGCCGGCGACCTTGCTGCGCCACGCCGAACGTCACCAGCTCGCGCAGGCAGTTCTCGATGTCGAGCCGCATGCGCCCGAACGTCTGCATCAGCGCTTCGACGTCGAAGGCCTCGTCCGGGCGGGCGCAGAGGAAGCGGAGCAGGCCGGCGCGCAGCGGCGACTGCACCAGCGCGTGGAAGCGCGTCTCGATCTCGGCTCGGCTCGGTCCGGCGCGCCGCCGCGGACGCTTGTCCGACGTCAGTGACCGTGCGTCGGCGCCTGCCGGCCGGCGCCGCGGCGCCGGCGCCGCTGCGCCGCGGTAGTACTCCGACTGGAACTGCTCGATCAGCCGCTTCATCTCGATCGCATCCCGCTTGCGTGGCCCGTGGCAGCGCACCGGGCTGGCGCCGCCGAGCTCTCGATCATGACATCGGAGAAGAACAGATTCCGGTCGATCAGCACCGAGGCGATGTGCGCCATGTGCATCGACTGTTCCCGTGCCGCCGACCAGCGCCGGCGTGTAGTGGACGACGCTCGTCCGGGGTGACGGCGACCTGCGTCGGGAACAGCAGATTGCCGCGGCTCAACCGGCTGGCGCGGAAGACGTGCGGCCCCGGCAATCCGCCGCCCCTTGACCAGAAGAACAGCACCACCAGCGCCACCAGGGTCACGGCGACAGCAATCCAGCAGCACGGCGCTGCCGGGACAGGCGATCGAATCAGGCATTGATCGGATCCGGAGACAAGACGCCGGGAAAGCGCGCCTACGTTCGCTCCGAAGCGCACGGCTGTCAAGGGATTTCGCCCGCCGGCGCCTCGGAACTGATGCTAATCTTAGCGGAGCCGCGCGACTGGTGCCGGCATATCGCGCGAGGCCGCTGCCGGCCCGAACGCGGGAGGTTCGTCAGTGCCCCACCGAGCGCCCGGGTCGCCGGGCCACAGCAAGTCCGCAATTACCTGGCCGGCAAAGCCATCACCTACTACCGGCCGACGCGGCAGCGCCGAGGTCCGCCACCTGATCGACAACGGCTTCCAGGCCTTCAACGCCGGCCGCCTGTCCGAGGCCTGCCACATCTTCGCCGACAAGATGCTGGCGCCCGGACAACGACACGACGATCGGGCTGACCGTCGCCGGCGCGCTGACGCCCGGCCGGTCTCGGCGGCTGCGTCATCGAGCTGATCGATCGCGGCCTGGTCGACTTCATCATCAGCACCGGCGCCAACCTCTATCACGACCTGCACTACGCGCTGAACTTCACGCTGCACCGCGGCTCGCCGTTCCTGGACGACGTCGAGCTCTACGAGCAGGGGATCATCCGGATCTACGACGTGCTGTTCCCGGCGACCGTGCTGCTCGAGACCGACGCCTACATCCGCGACTTCCTCGTCCGCTCGGAGCTCGACGGGCCGATCGCCACCTCGGAGTTCCACTACCGCCTCGGCCTCGATCTGCTCGAGCGCCAGCCGGGCTGCGAGGAGTACTCGGTCGTCGCCCGCGCCGCGCAGGCCGGCGTGCCGATCTACACCTCGTCGCCGGGCGACAGCTCGATCGGCATGAACATCGCGTATCACGAGCTGATGAACGGCAGCACGCTGATGATCGATCCGAACAAGGACGTCAACGAGGTCTGCGCGATCATCCTGGCCGGCAAGCAGAACGGCTGCGTCATCCTCGGCGGCGGCTCGCCGAAGAACTTCTACCTGCAGGGGCAGCCGACGCTCTGGGAGGTCTACGGCATCCCCAAGGGCGGCAACGACTACTTCATCCAGATCACGACCGACCAGGTGGTCTGGGGCGGCCTCTCCGGCGCGACGCCGGCCGAGGCGGTGAGCTGGGGCAAGGTCAATCCCGGCGTGCTGCCCGACACCGTCGTCGCCTACTGCGACTCGACCATCGCCTTCCCGCTGTTCTGCGAGTACGCGGTCGGCTCGGCGAACGGCCGCCGCCCCCGCAAGGAGCTGGTCCACAAGCGCGACGCGCTGGTCGCCGATCTGCTGCGGCAGGCGACCGAAGCGCCGGCGCGGACGGCGCTGACCGAAGCCGCCGGCGACACCACGAACCGGCCGAGATCGACCGGCATCGCTGACGACCGATGGGCACGCTGTCGTCCGAACTGACGCATGCGCGCGTCGACGCCGTCGGCGGCGCGCCGCGCATCTATGCCGACGCCAACATCCCGACGCGGCATCGTCGCCTTCATGCGGCACGCAGCTCGGGTGGGACGTCCTGTTCGTCCTCGAGCACGACGACCTGCGGCGGGCGCCGCGACATCGAACACTACCGGCTGGCCCGGCAGCTCGGCCGCACACTCGTCACGCTCGATCGCGACTACATCGACGACCGCGGCTTCCCGCCGTCCGAAGGCGCCGGCGTGATCGTGTTCTGGGCGCCCGACGAAGCGCGGCTCCGCGAGCTGCTCGCCCGCGCCGATCGGTCGCTGTTCCGGGCCGAAGGCGCCGGACCGCTGCCGCTCGACGGCCGCAAGCTGCACTGGCCGCACGACGGCGAGCCGGGCGACCGACGCACCGCCGGCAGGTCGGCGCCATGATCCTGTCAGGCGCTGACCTCGTCCTGCCGGATCGGCTGCTCAGTCCCGGCTCGGTCGTCATCGAGGGCGGCCGGATCGCCGACATCGTTCCCGGTGCGCGCAGCCGGCCGGGTCGGACGCGCGCCGTCGACCTCGCACGGGCAGCTACATCGTCCCCGGCTTCATCGACGTGCACGTGCACGGCCTCGACGGCGCTCGATACGCTGCGAGGCGGGGCGACGTCATCGCCGGCATCGCCGCGCCGCCTGCCGCGCTACGGCGTCACCGCGTTCTGCCCGACGACGATTGCCTGCGCGCCTGAGGCGCTGCGGACGCTGCTGCGGGCGGTGCGGCGCGGCGCGGTCGCAGCCGCCGGCGCTGGCGGCGCGGGTGCTGCCGGCGCACCTCGAGAGCAACTTCATCAATCCGGACTTCAACGGCGCGCAGCCCGCGGACTGCCTCAGGCTGCCGCGCGGCGGGGGCGCCGAGGGGGACGTTCACCGGGGCCCGACATCCTGGCGGAAATCGCGCGCCGCCCGACCCGACGTCGGCATCGTCACGTCGCGCCGGAGATCGAGGGCGGCGCTCGAGCTGATTCGCGATCTGCGTCGCACGGGCATCACGTGTCGCTCGGCCACTCGGGGGCCACCTACGAGGAGGCGCTGGCCGGGATCGATGCGGGGGCGCGCGCAGGCGACCCATCTGTTCAACCGGATGCCGCCGCTCGGTCACCGCGCAGCCCGGGCTCGCGGCGGCGGTGCTCGAGCAGCGACGAGGTGACTGCCGAGCTCATCTGCGACGGCGTCCATGTCCACCCCGCGATGGTGCGCGTCGCGCTCGCCGCCAAGCAGACCTCCCGGATCATGGCGATTACCGACGGCACCGCCGGCGCCGGCCTGCCGGCCGGGACCCGGACGACGATCGGCGGCCGGCCGATCACCGTCGGGAGACGTCGCGAGGCTCGAGGACGGCACCCTGGCGGGCAGCGTGCTGACGATGGACCGCGCCTTCGCCCGGCTGGTGAGCGCCATGGGCCTCAGCCTGGTCGATGCCGCGACGGTGTGCTCGACGACCCCCGCCCGGGCGCTCGGGCTGCAGGGGCTGGGCGTCATCGCCCCGGGAGCGACCGCCGATCTGGTCGTGCTGGACCGGGATCTGAAGGTCGTGCATACGTTCGTCGCCGGGACCCTGGTGTGGTCCGGAGACGGCCGGTAGGGCCGGTCAGACGTATTCCCGGAACGTCCGCTCCCGTCAATCCGTCTATCCGGGTATGAAGTACCTCCCCCAGGCCTGCGCGCTGCTGATTCCCGCGATCCTGGCCGGGGGCTGTACCGTCACCGTCGACTCGCAGGCCGAGACGGTGCGCGAGGAGAAGCGGTTCACCGTCCCGGGCGCCGCCGTCGTGCATGTCGCGACGTTCGACGGGTCCATCGACATCCAGTCGTGGGACAAGCCCGAGGTCCTGATCGAGATCGAGAAGCGCGGACCGACGCGGGAGGCCATCGAGGCGCTCGAAGTGACCTCGTCGCAGGACGGCAGCGTGATCGAGCTCGAGGTCCGGCATCCCGGCCGGCCCGCCTTTGGCGGATTCGGCCTTCGATCGTCGGCCAGCGCCCGGCTCATCGTCTCGGTGCCCAGGCAGACCGATATCCGGGCAAAGAGCGGCGACGGCTCCATCAAGATTTCGCGGGTCGACGGCAAGATCGAGCTCCAGACCGGCGACGGCAGCATCCGGGCCGAAGAACTGTCCGGGAATCTGTCGCTGACCTCGGGGGACGGCTCGATTGCCGTCGACGGCGCCGACGGGCGTCTGAGCCTGCAGACGGGAGACGGCAGCGTCAACGTGGCGGGGCGCCTCGGCGTGGTGCGCCTGCGGACCGGGGATGGATCGATCGTCTACCGGGCGGCGCCGGGCACAGTGATGTCTGAAGACTGGGAGATCACGACCGGAGACGGTTCGGTATCGCTGTACATGCCGCCCGACTTCGGCGCCGAGCTCGACGCGCATACCGGCGACGGGTCGATTGTGAACGACCTGCCGGGTGCCCGCCAGCTGCACATCGGCGATGAACGCCGATCCGTCACCGGTCGGCTGGGCAGCGGCGGCAAGCGCCTTCGGATCCGCACCGGCGACGGCGGAATCCGCCTGCGATCGCTTTGAGCGTCACGACTGCCCGGCAGTGCCGCCGGCCGCTGGATCCGTAACTCCCGCCTCGCGGAACGCGTCCGCCCGCTCGCGGCACTTGCTGCACGCACCGCAGTGCCTCCCATCGTTCGGCTGCATGCACGACAGCGACAGCGACAGCGGCACACCCAGCGCTTGCCCCAGCCGGATGACCTCCGCCTTGTGCATCGACGCGAACGGCGCGTCGATGGCGATCGGCGAGGAGAGTCCGAGCGACAGGGCCCGGCCGATCGCGGCGAAGAACTCCGGAGTGGCATCCGGAAACGGATTGCCGGCGAGGGTGCCCATCAACACGCGATCGAGACCGGCCCGCGCCATGTAGACCGCCGCCTTCGAGAGGAGCACGATATTGCGTCCCTCGATGTAGACATCTTCGTCGGGCGTGTCGAACGCCGGAGCCGCACCGCGAATCGCCCAGTGGGTCGGCGGATAGACGTCGCGCATGTCGACGGTCAGGGACACCAGCGGCAGCGTCCGGCCGGCGTACGGGGGGAAGCTGAAGCAGCCGCGCCGCGGCGGCACGCTCGGTCCGCTCCCAGGCCAGACCGGCGCTGACGTAGAGGGGCTGGACGACCGGGTGCTCTCCGGCTGCCGCTGCCGACCGGACACACGCCTCGGCGAGGAGCACGGCACTGTCGAGGCCGCCGGAGAACAACACCGCGGCGGAGCCGGCCGGCGGCCGCGCCGCGCTCATTGCCGCCGCTCTCCGCGAGAGGCGGCCCGGTGGTATCGTGGAAGGCTATGTATCTCGTCACCAAGCGCATCGAGTTCTGCTACGGCCATCGGCTGCTCGATTACGACGGCATCTGCAAGCACCCGCACGGACACAACGCCGTGGCGGAAGTGGACGTCCGGACGGACCGCCTCGACCAGCGGAACATGGTGGCCGACTTCAGCGACATCAAGCGGCTGGTGAAGGGCTGGATTGATCGCGAGCTCGATCACAAGATGATTCTGCGGCACGACGATCCGCTCGTCGCGCCGCTGCGCGAGCTCGGCGAGCCGATGTATCTGCTCGAGAGCAACCCGACGGTCGAGCGCATCGCGCAGGCTGATTTTCGACAAGGGACGGGAGCAGGGCGTCGATATCGTGACCGTCCGGGTCTGGGAAACGCCGTCGTCTTTCGCCACATATACGGGCTGAGGCTCCGGCTTCCGGCTTCCAGCTTCGCCGCTCAGCTCAGTTACCTGCCGAACGGCAGCTCGTACGAGAAGTAGAGGAACGCGCCGGTGGAGGTGTCGCCGGCGGTCCAGTGACACCGGCAACGCGAGTCCCACCACCACCTGGCTGTCGCCGCGGTTCCAGCCCCCTCGGATTCCGGGCGAGAGCAGTGAGCGTCCGTTCCCGAGGGTTCCTCCCGTCGAAGACGCTCTCGTCGGACGACAGCACCGATTCCAGCATCAGGTGGCACATGGCGCGCAGCCGGTAGACGCCGCTGGCGGCGACGAACGGCGAGAGCAGACTGATGCTCTCGTCCGCCGGGCTTCGCAAGGCCTGATGGCGGACGCGCGCGCGGCAGCCACGTCAGGCCGCCGTTCCAATGCAGTAGCCAGTCGCCGCACTGCTTGCTGACCGGCAGGTTGACCTGCAGCCCGAACGATCCGTTGCCGCGACCGCGGTCCCGTCGTCCGGTCGGGAGAACGGCGCTCAGCCGCGGCGAGAACGCCGGCCGGCCGGGCCCCTCCAGGGTGCCTGGTAGCGGTAGTTGAGAAGTGTGTCGCCGACACCGGAGGCGGTGTCGCCTCAGCAAGCCGACCGTGTAGGAGAGCTGGTGGGTCTGTGACGACGACCGGCCATTCCTGCGTGAACGTGGCGGCCCATTGCCCGTCGATGCGCGTCGCGCCGAAGATGTTCTGGAAGATGCCCGCTTCCTGGTTGAACGCCTCCTCGACCAGGAACGAGTTGTCGCTAATCCGGAACGGATCGCGAGGCGGCGCCGTGCCGGCCGGCGCTTGCGCGAACGCGGAGCCCGCGAGCACGAGCACGCCGAGCATTAGTGCCACGACGCGAACCAGCACCTTCGAGGCGGCGCGGGCGCCGATCGTGATGCGGCGCTCGCTGTGGTCGCAGCAGCCGCACGCTGTCGCCGGCCGCATCGCGCGCCTCGACCTGGATGCGGTCGCCGGGGCGCAGGCTCATGGCGCTCGACGAACTCGCAGAAACTCGCGGTCCTGATCGCGTGACCCGGGCGATGGTGAGCGGCTGGTGGAGCGGGCAGGTCAGGAGGCGTGTCGTAGGCCAGGGTCGGCACCGTCCCTTCCGGACCGGGGATGGGATCGCCGTGCGGGTCGGACTGCCGGCCGGCCGAGCATTTCGTCCATCCGCTCGATCAGCCGGTCGGAGACGGCATGCTCGAGCTGCTCCGCCTCGTCGTGCACTTCGGTCCAGCTCATCCCCATCACCTTTACGAGGAACAGCTCGATCAGCCGGTGCCGCCGGAGCACCAGCGCGGCCAGCTTCTCGCCCGCGGGCGTCAGCCGGACGCCCGCATACGGCTCGTACCGCGCCAGGCCCGAGTCGGCCAGCGCCTTGACCATGGTCGTCGCCGTGCCGGGCACCACCCCGAGGGCGGCGGCAAGCTGACCCATCGGGACGAGCGCTCCGCTCAGGCTGCGCGCTTTGCGCCTGAAAGATGGCCTTGAGGTAGTTCTCGACGGTGTGTGAAGGACCCATTAGTTGCTTTGGCGACTCATGATACTATTTATTTTGAGTAATCAAAAATGCAGTTAAGGTCTATACGAAATAATGTGCTGAGCCGGCGGTCGCTGCTGCAGCTGGCCGGTGCTCGGCGCTGCCGCGGCGGCGCCGGCGTCCTCAGCCGTTCGTCGCCTGCCGGCCTGGCGGCTCAGGCTGGCGCCGCCGGGCCCATCGGGTCCGAACACGGCGCCCACGCCATGGGCACGGTCGGGCGTGTCGCCCCGGGGGCTTCAACCCGACGACCTTTCTCCGCACCTGGAACTTCTCGGACCTGCCGGCGGCCGAGCGCGGCAGGTACTATCAGGAGACTTCGCGCCCCGACGGCTCGCTGCCTGCGCGAATACCAGCTGGTCGCGGTCGATCGCGAGATCGAGATTGCACCCGGCATCTTCTTCCCGGCCTGGACCTACAACGGACAGGTGCCGGGCCCGACCCTCCGCGCGACCGAGGGAGACCGCGTCCGCGTCAACTTCCTCAACCAGGGCTCGCACCCGCACACGATCCATTTCCACGGCTGGCACCCGCCGGAGATGGACGGCTCGCTGCCCGAGCACCAAGTCATGCCCGGCGGCCGTTTCGTCTACGAGTTCGACGCCGACCCGTTCGGCCTGCACCTCTATCACTGCCACGCCGCGCCGCTGAAGCGGCACATCCACAAGGGTCTCTACGGCATGTTCATCGTCGATCCGAAGACGCCGCGCCCGCCGGCCGACGAGCTCGTCATGGTGATGAACGGCTTCGACACCAACTTCGACGCCGACAACGAGGTCTACGCGGTCAACACCGTCGCGCACCACTTCATGCACGAGCCGATTCGCGTCGACGTCGGCGCGCTGGTCCGGATTTACGTCGTCAACCTCACCGAGTTCGACCTGCTCAACAGCCTCCATCTGCACGGCATGTTCTTCGACGTCTTCCGCACCGGCACGGCGCTCGCGCCCGTCGGAGTCGACCGACACGATCATGCTCTGCCAGGGCGAGCGCGCGATCCTCGAGACGCGCTTCCGCTATCCCGGCCAGTTCATGTTCCACGCGCACCAGAGCGAGTTCGCGGAGCTCGGCTGGATGGGCCTGTTCGAGGCGCGGAGGTGCGGCATGATGCCTGACACTGACCGCGCCGGTCGCCGCCGCCCGCCTGCGCGCTGGTCGGCGTCGTGCCGCTGGCGCTGCTCGCCGCTGCTGCTCGCCGCCATCGTCCGGACCGCGCCCGGCGACACGCTGCGCGCGCGGCGACGCGCCGCCGGTCGAGCGGCTCGCGCATCGAGCAGCGCGCGTGCTGCAGCCCGGACGGCATTCGTGCTGCCAGTGCTGAACGACGGCCCGATCCGGTCACCATCGCGCAGGTGACGGTGGACGATGCCTACTGGGCGTTCACGGCGTCGGACGGTACCACGCCTGGGGCACCTCGGGCGGACGCGCTGACGATCCCCTACCCGTGGGTCGACGGGCGAGGCGCATCTGATCAAGGTGCTGACCTCAACCGGCACGCCCTTCGAGCACGAGATCCCGGTCGCGCGTCGGCATCGCCGGCCGCCGGGCCTCGCTACTTCTGCACTGTTCGCGCTGATCGGGCTGTACGTCGGCGTCATTCCCGTTGCCCTCGGGCTGCTGTGGTTTCCGCTGGCGTCGCGGGCCGGCCCGGCGGCGCTCGACGTCGCTGCTCGCGCTCACCCTCGGGCTGCTCGCGTTCCTGTTCGTCGACGCGGTCTCACGAAGGGCTCGAGAGCGTCTCAAGCCTGCCGTCCTCCTTCCAGGGGGCGACGCTCTTCGCCGCCGCCGCGGCCGGCGCGTAGCTCGCGCTCGAGGTCGTTCGGCGCGTGGCTGCGCGCGCCGGCGCGGCACCGCCGACGCTCGCCGGCGACGACCCGCGCCGTGCTGGCGCTGCTCGTCGCGGTCGGGATTGGCCTGCACAACTTCGGCGAAGGGCTGGCGATCGGCGCCGCCTTCGCGCTCGGCGAGGCCGCGCTGGGCACGCTGCTGATCGTCGGCTTCACGCTGCACAACACCACCGAAGGGCTGGCCATCATCGCGCCGATCGCGAAGGACCGTCCGTCGCTCCGGACGCTGGCGCGGCTTGGCGCTCATCGGCGGCGCACCGACGATCGCCGGGGCGTGGCTGCGGCGGTCTGGTCTACTCGCCGGTCGTTGCCGTGCTCTGCCTCGGACTCGGCGCCGGCGCCATCGCGCAAGTGCTCTTCCGCATTTCGAAGCAGATGGCCGGCGATCGTCCCGTAATGGCGCGAATGGCTTCGGTGCCCGTGGCGCTCGGGCTCGTCGCCGGGTTCGGCGTGATGTACGCGACCGGGATGCTGGTGGGATGACATTGGCACGGACGACGAGATGGGCTGCGGCGGGGGCCGGCGTCGCGGTGGTGGCGGGCGCGGCAACGCTGGCGGCGGTGCTGCTGCCGCGGCGCGCCCCGGTCCACGAGATCCGGCTGGTGGTGCGGGACATGGCGTACTACGCGGAAGGAGAGTCCACACCCAATCCTTCCTTACAAGTCGAGCGCGGCGAACGCGTCCGCGTCGTCCTGCGCAACGACGACCCTGGCATGATCCACGACTTCGCCGTGAGCGCATGGGACGCGCGGACACCGAGCCTCAGGACCGGCGACGAAGCAACGTTCGAGTTCACCGCTCCCGACCAGCCGGGGGAGACGACCTACGCCTGCACCCCCCACGGCCAGACAATGCGCGGCCGGCTGACGATCGCGGACAGGTGAAGCTTCCCGCTACCAGCTACCAGCTACCAGCTTCCCGCTACCCGCTACCCGCTTCCCGCTTCCCGCTACGCGCTTCCCGCTACCAGTTACCCGCTTCCCGCTTCCCGCTTCCCGCACCCGCTGTCCGCTTCCTGCTTCCCGCTTCACGCTTCCCGCTACCCGCTACCCGCTACCCGCTTCCCGCTTCCCGCTACCAGTTACCCGCTTCCCGCTCCCCGCTGTAACGTTGGCTGGAAGCTGGAAGCTGGAAGCTGGAAACTGGAAGCGGGCAGCTGGAAGCTGGAAGCTGGAAGCTGGAAGCTTCTCTCTCCCTCGCTCTGACTGGCAACTTCCCCGGTTTCGTGTCACACTAACGCTCCCCAGGCAACTTCCGGTTACTCCCTCGCACGTCTGCGGCGAAGATCCGTCTTCGGGCGTGCGGCGCCGTGCTTTGGTTCCCGAAAGAGAAGGCTTACCATCGCGTGATGGAGGTGGAGGCTTCCGGCTGGTCGGGCGAGGGAGAGTTCACGAAACGGCTCGTCGCTGCACTGGGCGCCGTCGACGCGGTCGAGCGGGTGCGGGTGGAGGATGCGCCGGCGTCTCGTGCCGATGCCGGGTTCAGCTTCATCAGCAACGAGCTCTTCGTCGCCTTTGCCACCACGGGCAGAATCGTGCAGCGCCGCCGGCTGTGGCTGCTGACGGGATCGGTCGTCGTCCGGGCCAAAGCGATGACTCTCGGGGAGTTGGAGGCGTCTCTGGCGGCGATTCCGGAAATCGGGTCGCCGGATTACTCGGATGAGGGCATGCTTCAGTACCTGCGGACGGACCGGATACTGCAGCCGTATCAGACGAAGCCCTACAAGCTGATCGAGCTCGTCCGGATGTACGAATCGGACACGGCGCCGCGCCGTGAGCCCTAATGAGGACGCGGCGGGTAACCGAAAGAGAAATCGACAAGTGACGCTCCTCGACTCGCTCCTCGACGCGATCGTTCGCCTGGATGGCGAAGCGCTCATCATGCACGTCGGCGAAAAGCCGTACGTCGTGCTGAGCTCCGCCTCGCTCAGCCAGTTCCGCGGACCCCTCTCCTGGGGCCAGGTCGAACTGTCGTCGCGGCCGCTCAGCTCGGACGCGGTGATGAGCATGGTCGGCCAGATGCTCTCCGCCGATCAGCGGCGCCAGCTGGATGATTTGGGTGCGGTCGAACACGAGAATCGACGCGCCCGGGGGTGTTGGTGAACGCTTCGTTGTCACCGCCGCTCGCGGTGGAGACGACGTCTGGGTCGAAGTGAGACGCCGGAGCAAGATGGTCCAGCCGGCCGTCGACTCTTCGACGGCAGCGGCGCCGGAGAATCGCGGCCGCGGTCGCGGCGGTCGCCGCTCCCGCTGAACTGGAAGGTCAGACGGATCACCTGCGTCTGGCTGTTACCCATCCGGCCGAGTCGTCCGGCCAGCAGATCGATGAGGGCGCTGCCCCGGTCCTGTCCGCCGCGGCGTCAGAGGCAGCGCCCGCCGCAAACCAGACCCCTCTTGCGGAAGAAGCCCGAGCCGCCCTCGCGGCCAGGGCCGACGCTCTGGCTGAAGAGGCGCGTGCGGCCCTGCTCGTCAGAGAAGCGGAGCTCGCCGAAGAGGCGCGCACGGCGCTGCTGGCCCAAGAGGCCGCTCTGGCCGAAGAAGCCCGGGCCGCCCTGGCGGCAAAGGAAGCGGCTCTGGCCGAAGAAGCCCGGGCCGCCCTGGCGGCAAAGGAAGCGGCCCTCGCCGAAGAAGCCCGGACGGCGCTCGCCGCGCGAGAGGCTGCGTTCGCCGAGGAAGCACGCGCTGCGCTCGCCGCCAAGGAACAGGCGTTGGCGGCGCGCGAAGCGGCGCTGGCCGAAGACGCACGGTCTCTCGCCGTCGCGCGGGAGGAGGCCGTCGCCGCTCACGCCCGGGCCGAACTGGCCGCGAGAGAGGAGGCGCTGGCCGCGGAAGCCCGCGCGGCCCTCGCAGCGCGTGAAGAAGCGCTGGCCGCGGAGGCCCGTGCCGCTCTTGCGACAAGGGAGGAAGCGCTGGCCGCCGAAGCCCGGGCGGCAGTGTCCGCCCGCGAGGAGGCGCTGGCCGCCGAGGCCCGCGCCGTCCTGACCGCCAGGGAAGAAGCACTCGCGGCCGAGGCACGTGCGGAGCTGGCCGCCAGGGAGGAGGCCCTTGCGGCACAGGCTCGAGCCGCGCTGGCGGTCCGGGAAGAAGCGCTGGCCGCGGAGGCTCGTGCGGCTCTGACGGTCCGCGAAGAGGAGCTGGCCGCCGAAGCCCGCGCCACGCTGGCCGCGAAAGAGGAAGCGCTGGCCGCCGAAGCCCGCGCGGCGCTGGCTGTGAAAGAGGAGGCGCTGGCCGCCGAAGCCCGCGCGGCGCTGGCTGTGAAAGAAGAGGCGCTCGCCGCCGAAGCTCGTGCAGCGCTGGCTGTGAAAGAGGAGGCGCTCGCCGCGAAAGAGGCCGCCCTGACCGCGAGAGCGCAGACGGAATACGAAGAGCGGCAGGCGGCGCTGGCCGCCGCCGCCGACGCAGCCCTCGCCGAACGCGCGGCGCAGCTCGCGGCCGAGGCTGAGGCGCGCGACGCGCAGCGCGCCGCAGCCGCTGAGGCCGCCCTGGCCGACAGGCTCGCGGCGCTGAGAGCCGAATCGGAGCGGACCCTCGCCGCCCGGGAGGCGGAGCTCGAGGCCGCCGCCCGGGAGGCCGTGTCACGCGCCGCGGCGGCCGGTACCGAGGTCGAAGCCACGTTGTCAGAAAGGGAGGCCGCCCTGGCGCGCGCCGCCGAGACCGCGCTGGCCGCGCAGGCCGCCGCTCTCGAGGCGCAGGCGCAAGCGGCCTTTGCCGAACGCGACCGGGCCCTTGCCGAGGCGGCCGAGGCCGCGCTCGCGGCGCGTCTCGACGCGCTCGCCGCCGACACCGAAGCGGCGCTCACCACCCGTCAGGAGGCGCTCGCCGCCGAGGCGGCCGCCGCGCGGGCGGCGATGGAGGACGCGCTCGCCCGCGAGTCGGCAGCGGCGCTCGCGGCGCAGGCCGCGGCCCTTGCCGCGCACGCCGATGCCGCGGTCGCGGAACGGCTCGCGCTCATCGAGAACGAGACGCGCGCCGCGCAGGCCGCCCTTGCCGCCGAGGCGCGGGATGCGCGCAGCGCGCTCGAAGCCGATCTCAGGACCGCGCACGAAGCGTTCGCGGCCGAGGCCCGCGCCGCCCAGGCGGCCCTCGAGGAGCACGTCCGCGCCGCGCAGGCGGCGCTCGATTCCGAGCGCGACGCCGCCCGTGCCGCGCGTGAGGCGGCCGCCGCTCTTGCCGAGCGCCTCGCCGTCCTCCAGGCGGACGCCCTCGCCGCGCAGGCGGCCGCGGACGACGAAGCGGCCCTCGAAGCCAGGCTGGCCGCGGTCGAAGCCGAGGCGCGGGAAGCGCAGGTGGCGCGCGACGCCGAGTTCGCCGCGCTGCAGGCGGCGCAGGTCGCGGCCGTGACCGCCGCGGCCGCCCGGGCCGAAGAGGAGCGCTTCGCGCTCGAGAGGGCGGAGGACGCCGCGCTGGCTGCCGAGGTCGAGGCACAACCCGCGGCGGCGCTTGCCGACACCGGTCGCGACGCCGTTGTCGTCCGCTCGATCGCGCGCCCGACCCTCAAGCTGCAGCAGCCGCCGCAGCCGGCCGCCCCCGGTGCCTCGACGGAAGCCTCGCTGGTCGAACTGCTCCGCTCCGCCGCCGCCCACCGCGCCTCGACCGTCTACGCGGTCGTCGATACGCGGCCGATGATGCGCGTCGAAGGGCAGATCAACGTCGTCGGGACGGAGGCGGCGATTGCCGCCGGTGATGTCGAGCGCTTCATCTTCGAGTTCGCGCCGCGCAATCTCGTCGCCGACACCGCGCCGGAGTGGACCTGCATCGTGCCGGGCGTCGGCAAGGTCCGCTGCGTCACCTTTCACGACCAGTCCGGCGCCGGGCTCATCTTCCATCTCCCGGCGGCGGATGTCAGCGCCGCCGACGAGCTCGGCTTCGGCCCGGAGATCCAGTCCCTCTGCGCGGCGGCCGACGGCCTGCTCGTCATCACCGGGCCGCGCGCCAGCGGCAAGTCGACGATGCTCAACGCGCTGGTTGACGTCATCAACCGGACCCGCTACGAGCACGTCATCACCATCGAGTCGCGGATCCGCGTCCGTCACGAGCGCCGCCACTCGTTCATCAGCCAGCGCGAGGTCCGCGGCGACGGCGACGCGATTGCCGCCGCCGCCCGCTCGGCGCTGCGCGAAGGCGCCGACGTGCTGGTGATCGAGGACCTGCGCGCCCCCGAGGCGCTCGCCGCCGCGCTCGACGCCGCCCGCGCCGGCCGTCTCGTGCTCGGCTCGATCTCGGCGCCGACGGCGCCGGTGGCGCTCGAGCGGCTGGTTGACGCCTTCCCGGCCGATCGCCGTCCGCAGCTGCGCGCCTCGCTGGCCGGCGCGATCCGCGCCGTCGTCGCCCAGGTGCTCGTTCCGAAGATTGGCGGCGGCCGCGTCGCGGCGCGCGAAGTGCTGCTCAGCAGCCCGGCGGTCCGCAAGCTGCTGCTCGATGGCTCGACCGGCCAGCTGCCGATTGCGATCGAAAGCGGCCGCAGTCTCGGCATGCGCCCGATGGTGGACGCGCTCGGGGCGCTCGTGCGCGACGGCGTCGTCAGCCTTGCCGACGCCTGCAGCGTGGCGCCCGATCGCGCCGCGCTCATCGCCGCGCTCGAGCGCGACGGTGTCGATGTTTCCGGTGTGGAGAGGCGGGCCTGATCGATGGAAGTGTCGGAAGTACGGCGGCGCCTGCGGGCGGCCGTCGAGGAGGCCCGCGCGGCGGCGGGCGAACGGCGGCTGCGCACCGATGCGGCAGCGCGTGACTACGAGGTGTTCGTCGAGGAGCGCGCGGTACCGATCTTCCACCAGGTGGCGGCGGCGCTGACCGCCGAGGGGCACGCGTTCAAGGTGTTCACCCCGGCCGGATCGGTGCGACTGGCCTCCGACCGGTCCCACGAAGAGTTCATCGAGCTGACGCTGGACGCCGTCGGCGACGCCCCCGCGGTGGTCGGCCGGACGTCGCGCGGCCGCGGCCGCCGCATGGTCAGCTCTGAGCGCGAGCTCGTCCCTGGGCGGCCGATTGCGAGTCTCACCGAGGAAGACGTCCTGAGCTTCCTCCTGAAGGAAGTGACCCCCTTCATCGAGAAGTGACGCCGGGCGCCAGGCGCCCCGGCGTCACGGCGCGAGCGTGCCGGCGGCTCTGAGCGCGGCAATTGCCGACCGCGACAGACCGCAATCCCCTTCGAGGATGCGATCGCTGTGCTGGCCGAGCGTCGGCGGCGCACTGTGCACCGCGCCGGGCGTGCCGGACAGCTTGACCGGCACACCGAGGACCTTGATCGCGCCGGCGGTCAGGTGCTCGACGGTCTCGATCATGCCCCGGGCCGCGAGCTGGGGATCGCCCAGCGCCTCCGCGACGTCACGTACCGAGCCGCACGGAATCCCTTCGCTGCGCAGCGTCGTGACCCAGGCGGCCCGCGTCCGCGGCGCGAGCAGGCGGGCGAGCACCGGCCTGAGCGCTTCCTGATGCACCACCCGGCCGGCGTTGGTCGCGAACCGGTCATCGCCGGCGAGATCCGCCGCCTCCAGCAGGGCGCAGAACCGCCGCCACTGTCCATCGTTCCCGACCGCCAGCACCAGCATGCCGTCCGCGACGTCGAACGTGTCGTACGGCGCGATCGAGGCGTGGCGATTGCCCAGCCGCGCCGCCGCGTGGCCGCCGGCGAAGACCATTCCCGCCTGGTAGGTCAGAAGAGCGGCGGCGGCATCCAGCATGCCGACGTCGACGCGCTGGCCGCGGCCGGACCGCGTTCGCGCCAGCAGCGCGAGCAGGATGCCCTGGGCGGCGAACATCCCGGCGGCGAGATCGGCGATCGGGACGCCGAGGCGGAACGGCGGACCGTCGGCGCTCCCGGTCACGCTCATCAGCCCCCCTTCCGCCTGGATGACGGCGTCGTAGCCCGCTTCGCCGGCGCGCGGTCCGGTCTGGCCGAATCCGGAGATCGAGCAGTAGACCAGCGCGGGATGGCGGCTCGAGACGGCGTCGTATCCAAGGCCGAGCCGTTCCATCGTGCCGGGGCGGAAATTCTCGACGACCACATCGGCGGCTGCCAGCAGGCTGGCGATGATGCCATCGGCCTCCGGCGCCTTGAGGTCGAGCGCGAGGCTTTCCTTGTTGCGGTTGACGCTCAGGAAGTAGGCGCTCTCGCCGGCGACGAACGGCGGCCCCCACGCGCGGGTGTCGTCGCCGTGCGCAGGATGCTCGATCTTGATCACCCGCGCCCCCATGTCGGCGAGCAGCATCGTGCAGTACGGACCCGACATGACCCGCGAGAAGTCGACGACCGTCGTGCCGCTGAGCGGGGAAGCGTCGGTGGGCATCACGTCGCGCGCGGCTACGGAATCGGGTCGAGCGTCTCGCCGACCAGGGCAAGCGCCGCCGACAGATGGGCCGGATCGGTCCCGAACCCGATGCGCAGGTAGCCGTCCATGTCGAAGTGGTCGCCGGGAACGATCAGGACGCTCTGCTCCGCCCGGACCCGTTCGGCGAGCGCCGTCGAATTGATCGCGTGGCGGTAGCGGATGAAGGCGATCGCGCCCGCCTCCGGCGGCGTGTGCACCAGCTTCGCGCCGCGCTTGTCGATCCAGCGCCGGACGATCGGGTAGTTGGCGGCGACGATGCCCTGCGTCCGCGCCAGGATCAGTGCGCGCCGGGCCGGGGCCAGGGCGATGCGGGCGAGCCGGTCGTTGACCGCCCCGGGCGCGATCGAGGTGTAGTCGTGGACGCTCCACAGCGCATCGATCACCGCCGGGGCGGCCGCTGCCCAGCCGATGCGCAGGCCGGGCAGCCCGTACGCCTTCGCCAGTCCGCTCGTCACGATGACGCGGTCGTAGCGCCCCCACATCGACGCGGTCTCGACGCCGTCGAACTCCGCTCCCCGGTAAATCTCGTCCGAGACGACCCAGGCGCCGGTCCGCGCCGCGATCTTGGCCACGCCGTCGAGCTCCGCTTCGCTGAGGCGCGCGCCGGTGGGGTTGTTCGGATTGCAGATCAGGATCGCCCGCGTCCGCGGCGTCATGAGCGACTCCAGCATGGCGAGGTCCGGATGCCACCGCGCGCCGTCGCCGCCGGCCAGCGGCCACGGCCGGACCGCGGCGCCGAGGCCGCGGGCGATGCCGCGCATCTGCATGTAGTTCGGCGTCATCATGACCACGTCGTCGCCGGGCTCGACGAGGTGCAGCAGGACGATGAGGTTGGCTTCCGAGCCGCCGTTCGTGACCTGGACGTGCGCGGCATCGGCGCCGGGGTAGAGCGCCGCAATCTCCGAACGCAGCTCGGCGCTGCCGTTGGTCTGCGTGTAGCCGAGATCCTGCGCCAGGACCGCGGCGCGGTCGGCGTCGGTATCGGCCAGCTCCTCGACGCGCAGCGGATGGACGCCGCTCTCCGACAGGTTCCACGCGACCCGGTGCTCCCACGTGGACTGCATCCGTTCCAGCGCGAACGGTTCGAGTCTCATGCCCGAAAGTGTACCTGAAATGAACTTGGGCTATCCTGAGGGGTCTTCCCCACCACATGGCCGATGATCTGCTCCCGGATCTCGTCGCGATTCCCGCCGGCGAGTTCCTGATGGGGTCCGACGACGGGCCCGAGGACGAGCGCCCGGCGCATCGCGTGCGCCTCGATGCGTTCGAGATGGGCCGGCATCCGGTGACCCACCGCGAGTACGCCCGCTTCGTCCGCGCGACGGGGCACCGCCCGCCGGCGATTTACGAACTGCCGCTGGTCGTGACCGCCGGCGGCGAGGAGCGCGAACGCGCCTTCCGGGCGACCGGCGGCCCCTACGTGTGGACCGACGCCGAACCGCCGCGCAGCCTGCTCGATCACCCCGTGACGCTGGTCCGCTGGCAGGATGCGGCGGCCTACTGTGCCTGGCTGGCGGCCGCCGCCAGCCGGGTGGTGCGGCTGCCGTTCGAGGCAGAATGGGAGAAGGGGGCGCGCGGCGGCCTCGAAGGCAAGCGCTATCCCTGGGGGGAGCGGCTCGAACCGGGCCGCGGCAACTTTGCCGGCCAGGGCTCCGCGGAGCCGCACGGCACCACCGCGTCCGGCGTCTACCCGGCCAACGGCGCCGGTCTCTTCGACATGACCGGCAATGTCTGGGAGTGGGTCCAGGACTGGTACGGCGCGCAGTACTACGCGGCTTCGCCGGCGCGCGCCCCGCACGGCCCGCCGGACGGCGCGCTGCGGCTGGTTCGCGGCGGCAGCTGGCTGGCGGCCGAGCCGCGGATGTTATCGTGCAGCTATCGCCACAAGGTGCCGCCCGACACGTATTCGTACAGCATCGGATTCCGGATCGTCGTGGAGCAGGAGCGATCCGAATGACAGGAGCGTGACGACATGACCATGAAGACGTGGATTGCGGCCGCGGCCCTGGCGGCGCTGACCGCCGCCCCGGTGCCCGCCCTGGCGCAGCGCCCCGCCCCGCCGCCGGAAACGCCGGTCATCGTCACGCTCGGCGAAGGGGTCGTCAAGCTGCCTCCGGATCGCGCCTGGGTCTCGATCGCGGCCGAGTCGCGGGCGCGCGGCCCGCGCGAGGCGCAGCGCGCCACCGCCGACGCGATGGCCGCCGTGCTCGCCCGGATCAAGGCGGCCGGCGTCGCGGCGGAGGCAATCCGGACGAGCGGCTACGACCTGCAGCCGGAATTCGACTTCGCCAACGGCAAGCAGACGCTGCGCGGCTACGTCGCGCGCAACAGTATCGAGGTGCGCGTCGACGAGCTGGCGCGGACCGGCGAGATCGTCGATGCCGCGGTCGGGTCCGGCGCCACGTCGGTCAGCGGTCTGCGCTTCGATCTCAAGGATCGGGTGGCGGCCGAACGGGACGCGCTCAAGCGCGCCGTCGCCGACGCCAGGGGGCGCGCCGAAGCGGCGGCGGCCGGCGCCGGCGTGACGATCGATCACGTGCTGCGGATCGAAGAGCAGCGGTCGGCGCAGCCCGAGCCGCGTCCGATGATGATGATGCGCGCCACCGCCGAGTCCGCGCCGACGCCGATTACCCCGGGCGAGCTCGAGATTCGCGCCGCGGTGACGATGACCTCGGCGCTGCGCTGACGCTAGGAGTCTTTCGCGCCGACGCCGGCGTCCTCGACGACCACGCCGTCGAGCGGCTCGTCGTCGAACAGTCCGACCAGCTCGGGTGCGCCGAGCGGCCGCGGCGTGTGATCGATGGTCGCCAGCTCCGGCAGTTCGTCGGGCGCGGTGACCCCTTTGTCCTTGAGCCGGCGCGCCGTGACGAGGACGCGGCTCTCGAGCGAGCCGATGGCGCGGTTGTAGGACTCGACCGACCGCGACAGGCCCCGGGCGACGTCCTCGAAGTGGACCGCCATCACCCGGATGCGGTCGTAGAGCTGGCGGCCGAGGTCGCTGATCTCCTGCGCGTTCTTCGCGATCTTCTCCTGCTGCCAGCCGAACGCCACCGCCCGCAGCAGCCCCATCAGCGTCAGCGGGCTGGCGAGCATCACGCCGCGGCCGAGACTGAATTCGAGCAGTCGCCGGATCGCTGCTGCAGCGCCGCGCTGAGCAGCATCTCGCCCGGCACGAACATGATCACGAGGTCGGGGGCGGGCTGGAAGTGCTGCCAGTAGGTCTTGTTCCCGAGCCTGCACGATGTGGTCGCGGACCTGCCGCGCGTGGTCACGCATCCGGGCAGTCTTCGCCGCGTCCCCCTCGGCCTCGACCGCGTCCAGGTAGGCAGACGATGGGACCTTGGCGTCGACGACGACGTTGCTTGCCGCCCGGGAGGCGGACGATCATGTCCGGCGTCAGCCGGCCGTCGGCGGTGGCGACCGACTCCTTGAGGTCGAAGTCGCAGTACTCGAGCATGCCCGCCGCTTCGACGACGCGGCGCAGCTGCAGTTCGCCCCATTGCCCGCGGACGTTCGGGGAGCGGAGGGCCTGGACGAGGCGGCCGGTTTCGGTCTGGAGCGTCTGCTGGGCGAGCCCGAGCGAGCGCAGCTGCTCGGCGAGGGCGGCGTGAGAGCCGGCGCGGGTCTGTTCGACCTGCTGCAGCTTCGCGTCGACCTGGGTCAGGGAGAGCTTGAGCGGCTGGACGAGATCCTCGATCGCCTTCTGGCGCCCGTCGAGATCGGCTCGGGCCGTCTGCTGAAACTCGGAGAGGGAGGTCCGGGCGAGGGCGAGGAAGGAGTCGTTGTTGCGGCGGAGCGCCTCCGAGGACAGCGACGCGAACGCCTCCCGCAGCTTGGCCTCGGCATCCTGGAGGATCGCCAGCTTGCCGGCGCCGGCGCGCCGTTCACCGTCGAGCTCGGCCGCGAGGCGGGCCTGTTCTTCCCGCGCGACTGACAGGCTTTCGTGGAGGCGCCGTTCGGTCTCCTCCCGCGCCGCCAGCTGCCGGAGGGTCTGCGCCATGGCGGTGCGGGCAAAACCCCAGACCGCTGCCGCCACGAGGAGGCCGATGGCGAGCCCGGTCGCGAAGAGGAGCAGGGGGAAGCTGGTCACGCTGAGACGAAGTTTAGGCGAAGGTCGCCGCCATCTCAAGCTCTGTCGTGCTTGATTCGCAGGCCGGGTCGAATTAATATAGGACTCTTCTGGTCGTAGATGAAGCGGCCAGTGGACCCGAGGGTTCGAACATGGTGCAAATCAGCGAGAACGCATCCAGGCTCATTCTGAAGATGACCGAGCGGAACGGCATTCCCGACGGCGGCCTCCGCATCGGGATCAAGGCCGGCGGCTGCTCTGGTTTGAGTTACACGTTCGCGTGGGAGCCGGCGCCCCGTGACGGCGATCACGTGTTTGCCGGCGACGGCGGGTCGAAGGTGTTCATCGATCCGAAGAGCTACAAGTTCATCGACGGCACGACGCTCGATTACGACACCAGCCTCGTGAGCAAGGGCTTTATTTTCAACAACCCGAACGCGAAGTCGTCGTGCGGCTGCGGAACGAGTTTTAGCGTGTAGCTTCCGCTTTCCGCTTCCTGCGTCCCGTTTTCCCAGGTTCTGAAGCAGAGCCGCGGGAAAGTGGCGAGAGCTGGTAGCGGGCAGCGGGAAGCGGGAAGCGGAAATCCATGACCACATCCACCGAAACCATCGAACAGCTCGCCACCCGCGAGTACAAGTACGGCTTCGTCACCGACGTCGAGACCGAGACGATCCCGAAGGGGCTCAGCGAGGACGTGGTCCGGGCGATCTCCGCCAAGAAGGGTGAGCCCGAGTGGCTGCTCGAGTGGCGGCTGAAGGCGTATCGCCTGTGGCTGGCGATGAAGGAGCCGACCTGGCAGAACGTCAAGTTCGAGCCGATCAACTACCAGGACATCGTCTACTACTCGGCGCCGAAGAAGAAGAAGGTCCTCAACAGCCTCGACGAGGTCGACCCGGAGGTGCGGGCGACGTTCGACAAGCTCGGCATCCCGATCGAGGAGCAGAAGCTGTTTGCCGGCGTCGCCGTCGACGCGGTGTTCGACAGCGTCTCGGTGGCGACGACCTTCCGCGAGAAGCTCGCCAAGCAGGGCATCATCTTCATGTCGTTCTCCGAGGCGGTGCGCGAGCACCCGGAGCTGGTTCGCAAGTATCTCGGCTCGGTCGTGCCGCACACCGACAACTTCTTTGCCGCGCTCAACTCGGCGGTGTTCAGCGACGGCTCGTTCGTCTACATCCCGAAGGGCGTCCGCTGCCCGATGGAGCTGTCGACCTACTTCCGGATCAACGCCAAGGACACCGGCCAGTTCGAGCGCACGCTGATCATCGCCGACGAGGGCTCGTTCGTCAGCTACCTCGAGGGCTGCACCGCGCCGATGCGCGACGAGAACCAGCTCCATGCCGCGGTCGTCGAGCTCGTCGCCCACGACGACGCGACGATCAAGTATTCGACGATTCAGAACTGGTACCCCGGCGACAAGGACGGCAAGGGCGGGATCTACAACTTCGTCACCAAGCGCGGCCTGTGCGCCGGCCGCGGCTCGAAGATCACCTGGACCCAGGTCGAAACCGGCTCGGCGATCACCTGGAAGTATCCGAGCTGCATCCTCCAGGGGGACAACTCGATCGGCGAGTTCTACTCGGTGGCGACGACCAACAACTGGCAGCAGGCCGACACCGGCACCAAGATGATCCACCTCGGGAAGAACACCCGCAGCACGATTGTCTCGAAGGGCATCTCCGCCGGCCACGGCCAGAACACCTACCGCGGCCAGGTCCGCATCGGCAAGGGGGCGACCAACGGCCGCAACTACTCGCAGTGCGACTCGCTGCTGATCGGCGACAAGTGCGGCGCCCACACCTTCCCGTACCTGGACATCCGCAACAGCACGGCCAAGGTCGAGCACGAGGCCTCGACGTCGAAGATCGGCGAGGACCAGATCTTCTACTGCCGGCAGCGCGGCCTGACGGCCGAGGATGCGGTCAACATGATCGTCAGCGGCTTCTGCAAGGAAGTGTTCCGCGAGCTGCCGATGGAGTTCGCGGTCGAGGCGCAGAAGCTGCTGAGCGTGTCGCTGGAGGGTTCGGTCGGGTAATACGGGCTCGTTCAGTGTTTCTCTCGAAGGTCGGTCGGGTAATCCGAGTGGCTCGGGGTCTTCATCGGGCTCGTTGTCCGTAACCAACGGCGCGAGCCGAAGGCGAGCGCTGGCAGTTCGCGGGGGTGGGGCCCCGCGAAAGACTAAATAAAAAGAAACTCATACACCAATGCTTGAAATCAAGAACCTGCAGGTCCGGGCGGAGAACAAGGAGATCCTCAAGGGGATCAATCTCGCGGTCAAAGCCGGCGAGGTCCACGCGATCATGGGGCCGAACGGCTCCGGCAAGAGCACGCTCGCCCGGGCGCTGTCCGGCCACCCCGAGTACCACGTCACCGGCGGCGAGGTGACGTTCGAGGGGCGCGACCTGCTCGACATGGATCCCGACGAGCGCGCCCGCGAAGGCGTCTTCATGGCGTTCCAGTACCCGGTCGAGATCGCCGGCGTCAACAACGCCTACTTCCTGAAGGCGGCGCTCAACGCCAAGCGCAAGCACCACGGCCAGCCGGAGCTCGACGCGATGGAGTTCATGCAGCTCGTCAAGGACGAAGTCGACGCTCCTCGACATCGACCAGAGCATGCTCAGCCGCGCCGTCAACGAGGGCTTCTCGGGCGGCGAGAAGAAGCGCAACGAGATCTTCCAGATGGCGCTGCTCGAGCCGAAGCTGGCGATCCTCGACGAGACCGACTCGGGGCTCGACATCGACGCCCTCAAGCTCGTCGCCGACGGCGTCAACGCGATGCGCGGCCCGGAGCGCGCCTTCATCGTCGTCACCCACTACCAGCGGCTGCTCGACTACATCGTTCCGGACTTCGTGCACGTGCTGAGCGGCGGCCGGATCGTCCGCTCCGGCGGCAAGGAGCTCGCCCTCGAGCTCGAGAAGAAGGGCTACGGCTGGATCGAGACCGGCGCGCAGCCGGTTGGAGCGTGAGCGCCATGACGCAGGTGGCGGAAAAGCTTCAGCCGTGGCGTACGGCGCTCGAACAGCGGCCGCACGGCGGCGCGCGCTGGCTCCAGGATCTGCGCGACCGCGCCGCGGCGCGGTTCACCGCGCTCGGCTTCCCGACGGTGCGCGACGAGGAGTGGCGGTTCACCAACGTCGCGCCGATCGCCGCCGGTGAGTTCCTCGCCGCCGGTCCCGGCGCCGCGCTGGCGACCGAGGCCGAGCTGTCGGGCTATCTCTACAGCGATGCGGCGGTCCGGCTGGTGGTCGTCAACGGCTACTTCGTCGCGGCGCTGTCGCGGACCGCGGGCCTGCCGGCCGGCGTCCGCGTGACGTCGCTGGCCGCGGCGGTGACCGATCACGCGGAAGTGGTCGAGCGCTATCTCGGCCAGCTCGCCGACTTCGGCGGCCGCGCCTTCACCGCGCTCAATACCGCGCTCGCCGGCGACGGCGCCTACGTCCACATTCCCGACGGCGTCATCGTCGAGCAGCCGATCCACGTGCTGTTCGTGACCACCGCCTCGGCCGCGACCGGACCGATCATGTCGACGGCGCGGGCCCTGATCGTCGCCGGCGAGCGCAGCCAGGCGCGGATCGTCGAGACCTACGTCGGACCGCGCGGCGCGGTGTATTTCACCAATGCCGTCACCGAAGTCGTCGCCGGCGACGGAGCGATCGTCGATCACTACAAGGTCCAGCAGGAGAGCCTCGAGGCGTTTCACGTCGCCAGCATGCACATCCATGCCGGGCGCGGCGCCAACTTCTCGTCGCATTCGTTCTCGCTCGGCGGCCGGCTGGTCCGCAACGACGCGGCGGCGCTGCTCGGCGGCGAAGGGGCCGAGTGCACGCTGAACGGCCTCTATCTCGCCGACGGCGACCGGCTCGTCGACAATCACACGACGATCGATCACGCCGTGGCGCACTGCCCCAGCCACGAGATCTACAAGGGCATTCTCGGCGGCCGGGCCCGGGCGATCTTCAACGGCAAGATCATCGTCCGCCAGGACGCCCAGAAGACCGACGCCAAGCAGACCAACCGCGCGCTGCTCCTCTCCGACAGCGCCGCCATCAACACCAAGCCGCAGCTGGAGATCTTCGCCGACGACGTCAAGTGCACGCACGGCGCCGCGATCGGCCAGCTCGACGAGGACGCGATCTTCTACCTGCGGGCGCGCGGTCTGACCTACTTCGAGGCACGCGACATGCTGATCCACGCCTTTGCCGGCGACATCCTCGACCGCGTCAAGATTGCGCCGCTGCGGGCGGCGCTCGAGGGGGAGTTGTACGCCCAGCTGGCCAAGGACCTCGCGGAGATCGACGCCGTATGACCCCTCCGGCGACGGCGGTGGCGCGGGCCGCGTTCGACGTGGCCAGGGTGCGGGCCGATTTCCCGATCCTCGCCGAGCGGGTCCACGGCCGGCCGCTGGTCTATCTCGACAGCGCCAACACCAGCCAGAAGCCGGCGGCCGTGATCGCGGCGATGGACGCCTACTATCGCCACGACAACGCCAACATCCACCGCGCGACGCACCTGCTGAGCGAGCGCGCGACGGCGCTCTACGAAGGGGCCCGCGCCCGCGCCGCGGCGTTCGTCAACGCCCCCGACCCGGCGTCGATCATCCTGACCAAGGGCACCACCGACGGCATCAACCTGGTCGCCCAGAGCTACGGCCGCTCGACGCTGAAGCCGGGGGACGAGATCGTCATCTCGTGGCTCGAGCACCACTCGAACATCGTGCCGTGGCAGCTGCTCTGCGAGCAGACCGGCGCAGTCCTGCGGGTCGTGCCGATCACATCCGCATGGCGAAATCGAGATGGACCAGTACGCGGCGCTGCTCTCGCCGCGGACCCGCATCGTCGCGGTCGGCCACGTCTCGAACGCGCTCGGGACGATCAACCCGGTGCGCGAGGTGATCGAGCAGGCGCACGCGCGCGGCGCGGTGGTGCTGATCGACGGCGCCCAGGCGGCGCCGCACCTCGCCATCGACGTCCAGGCGCTCGACTGCGACTTCTACGCGTTCTCGAGCCACAAGATGTACGGCCCGACCGGCGTCGGCGTGCTCTACGGCCGGCGCAGCCTGCTCGAGGCGATGCCGCCGTACCAGGGCGGCGGCGACATGATCCAGTCGGTGACCTTCGAGAAGACCACCTACAACGTGCTGCCGTACAAGTTCGAGGCCGGCACGCCGAACATCGCCGGGGTCGCCGGCTTCGGCGCGGCGCTCGAGTACCTTTCGGGCATCGACCGCCCGGCGGCGCTGGCCCACGAAGACGCGGTGCTCGGCTACGCCACCGAACTGGTCGCCGCCCTGCCCGGCGCCAGGATCATCGGCGAGGCCAGGGACAAGACCGCGGTGTTGTCGTTCGTGCTCGAGGGGGTGCACCCGCACGACGCCGGGACGATCCTCGACCGCCAGGGGGTCGCGGTCCGCACCGGACAGCACTGCGCCCAGCCGGTGATGGACCGCTACTGCATCACCGCCACGATCCGCGCCTCGCTCGGCATCTACAACACCCGCGAGGATGTCGAGGCGCTGGCGTCGGCGCTGGAGAAAGTGCGCGCGGTGTTCGCCTGATGTCGGACCTGACCGATCTCTATCAGGAAGTGATTCTCGACCACAACCGCCGGCCGAGGAACTTCCGCCGGATCGAGGCGCCGAGCCACCACGCCGAGGGCTACAACCCGCTCTGCGGCGATCGGCTCGAGCTCTACGTGCAGGTCACCGGTGATGTCATCACCGACATCGCGTTCGAAGGGTCCGGCTGCGCGATCTCGAAGGCGTCGGCCTCGCTGATGACCGATGCCGTGAAGGGCAAGACCGTGGCCGAGGCCGACAGCCTGTTCCGGCGCTTCCACCGCGTCGTGACGACGCCGCCGGACCAGCCGGTCGAGGACCTCGGGAAGCTGTCGGTGCTCGCCGGGGTGCGCGAATTTCCGGTCCGCGTGAAGTGCGCGAGCCTGGCGTGGCACACGATGAAGGCCGCGCTCGACCGCGAGCAGATTGTCTCGACCGAATAGAGCGAAGCCAGACCCATGAAGCCGCTGCCCCTGAAATTGATGCCAATAATGCCGACGACGCCGACCGACGCCGCTCCCGAACCGACGCCGCCGACCCCGCTGGTCGCCGATCCGGCCAGGACCGAGGCGCTCCGGCCGGCCATCGTCGCGGCGATCGCCACGGTGTTCGACCCGGAGATCCCGGTCAACATCTGGGAGCTCGGCCTGATTTACGAGATTGCCGTCGACGCCGCCGGCGCGGCGCTCGTGACGATGACGCTGACCGCCCCCGGGTGCCCCGCCGCCCAGTCGCTGCCGGTGGAAGTGGCGGCGAAGGTCAAGGCTGTGGCCGGCGTCTCGGACGCCAAGGTCGACATCGTCTGGGAGCCCGGCTGGACCAAGGATCGGATGTCGGAGGCGGCGAAGCTTCAGCTCGGAATGTGGTGAACCATGCTGCGACTATCCAAGAAGGCCGACTACGCGCTGATGGCCATGAAGCACCTGGCAACGCGCACCGACGTGATGTCGGCAAGCGCGCGTGAGATCGCCGAGGCCTACGACATTCCGGTGGAGCTGATGGCGAAGGTGCTGCAGCGCCTGGCACGGCGCGGGCTGCTGTCGTCGCACCAGGGGACGCACGGCGGCTACCGCCTGGCGAGCGCGCCGAGCGCCATCTCGGTGGCCGACATCATCCAGGCGATTGACGGACCGCTGACGGTGACGGCCTGCTCGACCGAGGCGGAGAACTGCGGCCAGTACTCCAAGTGCAGCGTCCGCGATCCGCTGTGGCGCATCAAGGACCGGATTCTCTCGGCGCTTGCCACCTGCTCGCTGCAGGAGGTCTCGGCCGAGGCCCCGGCGGAGCCCGCCGCCGACCCGGCCATGCCGCTGGCCTTCACCAAGATCGCCCGCTGACGATGGCGTCCACGCCCGTCTATCTCGACTATCACGCCACGACCCCGGTGGACCCTCGCGTCCTCGAGGCCATGCTCCCGTATTTCACCGAGCATTTCGGCAACCCCGCCAGCCGGCAGCATGCCTGGGGCTGGGAGGCGCAGAAGGCGGTCGAAGCGGCGCGCCACCAGGTCGCCTCGCTGATCGGCGCCGCGGCGCAGGAGATCGTCTTCACCAGCGGCGCCACCGAGTCGAACAACCTGGCCATCAAAGGGGTCGCTCACGGGCTGCGCGAGCGCGGCGATCACATCATCACCGTCGCGACCGAGCACAAGTCGGTGCTCGATTCCTGCAAGTGCCTGGAGCGCGAGGGCTGCCGCGTGACGCGCCTCGGCGTCGACCGTGAGGGCTTCGTCGATCTCGACGAGCTGCGCGCCGCCATTACCGAACGGACGATCCTGGTGTCGGTGATGGCCGCCAACAACGAGATCGGGGTGATCCAGCCGCTGCAGGCGATCGGCGCCATCGTCCAGGAGCGCGGCGTGCTGCTCCACACCGACGCCGCCCAGGCAGCCGGCAAGGTTCCCCTCAATGTCGCCGCGCTCGGCGTCGATCTCCTGTCGCTCACCGGCCACAAGTATTACGGGCCGAAAGGGGCCGGTGCGCTCTACGTCCGACGGCGCAAGCCGCGGCTGCCGCTATCGTGCCAGATCGACGGCGGCGGCCATGAAAACGGGCTGCGCTCGGGGACGCTCAACGTCCCGGGGATCGTCGGGCTCGGCCGCGCCGCGGAGATCTGCCAGGACGAGATGCCAGCCGAGTCGGCCCGGCTGGCGGCGCTGCGCGACCGGCTGCTGGAAGGACTGCAGGGCGGCATTGCCGGCGTGCGCGTCAACGGCCCGTCGGGCAATCGCCGGCTGCCTCACAACCTCCATGTCAGCTTCGATGAGGTCGAAGGGGAGGCGCTGGTCATGGCGCTCGGCGAGATCGCGGTCTCGACCGGATCGGCCTGCAGCTCCGGCAGCCAGGCCCCCTCGCACGTGCTCCAGGCGATTGGCGCCACCGGCGACCATGCCGGTGCCTCGATTCGTTTCGGCCTCGGGCGCACCACGACCGAGGCGGACATCGATTTCGCCGTCGGCCACGTTACGGCGGTGGTCCGCTCACTCCAGAAAGCAAAGGCGTAGAAGTTTTCATGTCAGAGACGCGCATTACCGTCGCCCACAGCCCCGATTCGGACGACGCGTTCATGTTCTACGGCCTGGCCAGCGGTCACGTCGAAACCGGCGGCATCGTCGTCGATCAGGTGCTCAAGGACATCGAGTCCCTCAATCGGGCCGCATTCGACGGTCGGTACGAGGTCACCGCGGTCTCGTTCCATGCCTACGCCCACCTCGTCGACAAGTACGCGCTGCTGCCGCACGGCGCCAGCATGGGAGACAAGTACGGTCCGATCGTCGTCGCGCCCGCGGCCTCGGTTCCCGGCGCCGGCAACGGCGTCAAGGGACGGCGGATCGCGATTCCGGGCACGCTGACCACCGCCTACCTGACGCTGCGGCTGTTCGAGCCGGATTTCGAGTACGTGGTGGTTCCGTTCGACGAGATTCAGCAGGCGGTCCTCGACGGCAAGGCCGAGGCCGGGCTCCTCATCCACGAAGGGCAGCTCACCTATCAGGACGAAGGCCTGCGCAAGATTGTCGACCTTGGTGAATGGTGGGCCGAGCGGACCGACGGGCTGCCGCTGCCGCTTGGCGGCAACATCATCCGCCGCGATCTGGGCGCGCCGATGATCGCGAAGGTGTCGAAGATGCTCCACGACAGCATCGCCTACGCCCTTTCGCACCGGCAGGAAGCGGTCGAATACGCGCTGCAGTTCGGCCGCGGCCTCGACCGCGCCAAAACCGACACGTTCGTCGGCATGTACGTCAACGACCTGACGCTGGCCTACGGCGAGCGCGGCCGCCTCGGCCTCGAGCGGCTGCTCTCCGACGCCTACGACCGCGGGCTGATTCCCCAGCGCGTCCCCGTCGAATTCGCGGCCTGATCGTCCCGCCCGCAGACGCCGCGCGCGCTCGAGCCGCGGCCCGTTCACTCGACGTCCCCTTCCGCCTGCCCCGAACGCCGCCGCTTCGCCTATTGAACGGTCGCCCCGTTGTACCTGAGCCACCCCGCCGGATGCCGCCCGCCCGGGTCGTGGTGGGTCCAGTGGACGACACCCCCCTGCGGATTCCACTCGTAAATCCCCTTGAACGCGACGCGATCGCCGACCTGGAGCGAAGCAAGCCGCGGCGCGAGGTCGATGTTGTGGGCGATCAGCACCGTCGTCCCGGAGTCCAGGCGGACGATGAATCGTTGATGCCGGTCGCCGGTCCTGTCGTCTGGCAGGATCCGCGTGACGATGCCCTCGCCGGTGACCTCGAGGCCGCTCCGGTGCTCGTCCGCCGCCCGTGCGATTGCGGCATTGTTCGCGGCCGGGACAGGAGCGCCGTCGGCTGCCGGACCAGTCCCAGGCCCGGCGCAGCCGAGGCAGAGCGATGCAGCCAGCGACAGGGCGGCAATGGATGACTTCATCGTGCTGGCGATTCTACAGACTACCGGCGCGGCGTCTGCGACCTCTACTGCCTCAGGCTGGCCGGAAGGTTGCACTATGCAGCGCGGAGGAACCCAG
Source organism: uncultured Acidobacteriota bacterium (assembly GCA_963750475.1). GTDB lineage: Bacteria > Acidobacteriota > Vicinamibacteria > Vicinamibacterales > 2-12-FULL-66-21 > JALZOC01. The sequence continues at coordinate 107,014 of CAVVQQ010000002.1, read as the reverse complement.
AATGAATGCTGAGCTCGACAAGCTCTACGAAATGATCGAAGACCTCGAAATCGCCATGATGACGACGCGCCGGAATGACGGGCATCTCGTGTCGCGGGCGATGGCGAATCAGAAGCACGCCGCCGGCGCCGACCTGTGGTTCGTGACGATGGAAGGCTCGGCAAAGCTGGAGGACATCGAAGGGGATCCGCATGTGAACCTGGGGTACTACAAAGACCGGACCCGGGAGTGGATTTCGGTGGCCGGGCTGGCGAACATCTCCCGCGACCGCCGCCTGATCCGCGAGCTCTACGCGGCGGACTGGAAGGCCTGGTTCTCGAACGAAGGAGATCCCCGTCACGGCACGCCGGACGATCCCAGGATGGTGCTCATCGGCGTGGACGTGCATTCGGCGATGTTCCTCGAGGTGAACAAACCGCAGCCGGTGGTGCTGTACGAGATAGCCAAGGGCTGGCTGACCGGGAGCGATCCGGACATCGGGACGATGCACAAGGTCGCCCCCGGGAAGGGCTAGCGGGTGAACGCTTCGGGGTGGAGCGTCCTCGCCAGGATCTCCACGACCTCGGCGACGCGTGGGCCGGCGATGCTCATCTTCTGGTCGCTGAACAGGTAGACGCGCCCGGCGCGTACCGCCGGCAGCGACCCGAGCCGGTCCCAGGACGCGATCTCCCGGCGTCGATCCGCGTCCGTCGTGACCGCGGATCGGAGCTCGAGGATGGCCGCCGGCCGCCTGGCGAGAATCAGCTCCGTCGTCGCTTGCACCGCCTCGCGGCGAATGTCGGCGAAGACGTTGCTTCCCCCCGCCGCTTCGATCAGGTCATGGACGAAGCCGATGCCCCCGCTCGCATAGATGCCGCGCAGGGAAAGCGGCTCACGCTCGAAGACCACCAGCGTCGGCACCTTCGGGAGGCTGGCGACGCGGTTGCGGACCGCGGCGATGTGCTGCTCGATGCCATCCGCCAGCGCGGCTGCGGCGGCGCCGCGCCCGACCCGCGCCCCCACATCCCGAATGGTCGTCGTGACGTCCGGCAGGCCGGCATGGGTGTAGACGTAGGTCGCCACGTGCGCCCGTTCCAGCTGCGTGCGCAGGTCGGTCTGGCTGGCATAGACGACCACCAGGTCGGGGCGAAGCGACAGGATCCGCTCGACGTCGGGATCGAGCAGGGCGCCGACGCGCGGCAGCTTCTCGACCTGCGGCGGGTACCTGTCGAAGCTGCTGACCGCGACGACCTGCGGGCCGGCGCCGATCGCGAAGAGCGTTTCCGTGACCGCCGGCGTCAGGCAGATGATCCGTTGCGGCGGCGCCGCGGGCTGCCCCAGCAGCACCGCCGCGACGAGTAGGGTCAGCAGTCTCATCGCTTCCTCAGCAGCAGCCACAGAAAGAACGGTCCGCCGATCAAGGCGGTGATGACGCCGACCGGCAGTTCGACCGGGGCCATCGCGGTGCGGGCGACGACGTCGCAGCCGACCAGGAATGCCGCGCCGAAGAGCGCCGACGCCGGCAGGACGAGGCGATGGTCGGAGCCGACCATGAGGCGCACGAGGTGCGGAATGATGATGCCGACGAACCCGACCGGGCCGCCGACCGAGACGGCGGCGCCGGTGGCGAGCGACGCGCTGATGAAGGCGGCGCGCTGGGCGCGGGTCACGTCGAGGCCGTGCGTCCCGGCGCTGTCGGGGCCGAGACTGAGCAGGTTGAGCGGCCGGGCGAGCCAGGCGAAGACTGCGAAGGACACGGCCACCAGCGGCAGCGCGGTGACGAGCGGCTCGTAGCTGCTGACGTCGAGATCCCCCATCAGCCAGCGGAGAATGCGGTAGGTCTGGCCGAAGTCGGCGAAGTACTGGACCAGCAGGATCAGCGCCGAGAAGAACGCGTTCATCGTCACGCCGGCAAGCAGCAGGACGTTGGTGGACAGGCCGCGGTGCCGGGCGCGGGCCAGCGCGTAGACGACCGCGACGGCGAGCAGCGAGCCGACGAAGCTGGCGGCCGGCGCCGCCGGGATGCCGAGCCAGGCGAACGACCAGCCGAAGGTGATGGCGAGCATCGCACCGAGCGCCGCGCCGGCCGAGACGCCGAGCGTGAACGGCGTCGCCAGCGGGTTGCGCAGCAGCCCCTGGAAGACGACCCCGGCGCAGGCGAGCATCGAGCCGACCAGCGCGCCGGCCAGCGTGCGCGGCAGCCGCGCGACGAAAAAGATCTGCGCGTCGACGTTGTCGGCGAACGGAATGCCCGGATCGAGCGCCCGCGCCAGGCTGATGTGCGTCGATCCAACCAGCGGTCCGCCGCCAATCGCGGCCAGCGCCAGCAGCACGAACCACGGCAGCGTTCGCCACATGCGGCGGCCGAGCGAGGAGGGCGTCATCGGTCCGCGACCACCCGCGCCAGGGGCACGACGACCATCCGGCCCGACGCGTGACGGGTCACGTCCGCCTCGACGCCGTAGAGCGCCCTGACGTGCGCCGGCGTCAGCACCTCGCGGCGTCGTCCCGCTGGCGAGGACCGTTCCCTCCTTCAGCAGGACCAGCGTCCGGCAGACGCTCGCCGCGAAATTGAGGTCGTGGGTGGAGATGGCGACGGCAATCGGCAGCCGGCGCTGCAGGTCGGCCAGCAGGGTGGCCAGCTCGAGCTGGTACGACAGGTCGAGCGCCACGGTCGGCTCGTCGAGCAGCAGCACGCCGTCCCCTTCGGCGCCGGCAATCTGCGCCAGCGCCGCGGCGATGATGACGCGCTGCTTTTCGCCGCCGCTCAGCGTCGCGAAGACCCGATCCTCGAGGCCGAGCGTGCCGGTTGCGGCCAGCGCCTCGCGCGCGATGGCGACGTCGGACGGCCCCTCGATCTCGAAGGCGCGCAGGTGCGGGTAGCGCCCCATCAGCACCACCTCCATCACGCTGTAGTCGAAGGCGAGGTGGGTTTCCTGGGGCACGACCGCCATCCGCCGCGCCAGCACGGCGCGCGGCGTGCGATCGAGATCGCGCCCCTCGAGCAGAACGCGTCCTTCGTCAGGGCGCAGCAGCCCGGCCAGGATGCGGAGCAGCGTCGTCTTGCCCGAGCCGTTCGGTCCGAGAATGCCGACGAAGCCGCGCGCGGGGACGTCGATCGACACTCCGCGCAGCACCGCCGCGCGTCCGTAGGAGAAGGCGATGTCAGCGGCCTGCAGCAACCCGCAGCCCCGCCATGACGCCCCGCGGCAGCGCGGGGAATCCGAAGACCTCCTCGTACGATCGGCCGAGGAGGTTTTCCACCCGTCCGAATGCCTCGATCTGTCTGGTGAGCCGGATCGATGCGCCGGCATTCCAGACCGCGTAGCCGTCGGCGTCGAAGAGTCCTCCGAACGTTCCGTACGACGGCTCGACCGCGAGGACCCGGCCGCGTCCGCCGCCACGCACCCACGTCGTCCAGCGGCCCTGCGCGGCGCTGAGGTCGGCCGCCCACTGGTGGCGGGGACGCTGGAGCAGCCGCTGGCCGGCGGCAAACGGCGGCGGGGCGCTGCCGGCGTTGTCCACGGCCAGGATCGCGCTGTCGAGGAGCGTATACGTCACTCGTGCCTGCAGATCGACGCCGGCGGCGCGCTCGCGCGTCGTCGCCGCCAGCTCGACGCCGCGGGCGCGGGCGTTGGAGATGTTGTCGGTGCGATAGCGGCTGGACTGCGCGAATCGACCAACCGCGACGATCAGATCGTCGAACGTGTTACGGAAATAGGTCGCTTCGACGCTCGCCCGCCCGGCCGCGAGCGATTGCTCGACGCCAGCCTCGATGCTGCGCGTGCGCTCGGGCTTGAGCGACGGGTTGTCGGTGTAGGCGATATCGAAGCCGTCCGGCGGACGGATGCCGGTTCCCGCCGACGCCCGCACGCGGGTCTCGACGCCGGGCGCGGCGCGGAGCGCGTAGGACGCGGCGATCCGGGGATTGACCGAGACGACGTTGTCGGCCGCCATCGCCGGACGCGGGCTGTAGGGATTGTTCAGCGCCGGGACGGCATCGCGCCGGATGTCCTCGAGCCTGACGCCGCCGGTAACGAACAGCCGCTCGGCGCGGCTCCAGCGCGCTTCAGCGAAATAGCCGGCGACGCTTCGTTCGATCGGGATCGTGCCGTTGTCGGCCGTGATGTACGTGCTCGTGACGCGCTCGCGCTGCAGCTCGACGCCCGCCGACGCGTCGAGGCCGCGGGCGATCGTGACGTCCGCCTGGCCGCGTGCCGAGAGCCGCCGCGAGCCGGAGTCCGAGAGGCTGACCCCGGTCGGCGAGTACGCCGAGGCCGCGGTGAAGTGCCCGTCGAGCGTATTCCAGGTGACCTGGCCGGCCGCCCGGACGCGGCGCCCGGCCGGCACCGCCGCGCCGAGCGACGCGCTCCAGCGATCGTCCGTGCCCCGCGACGTGGCGTCGATGCCGGAGAAAATGCCGGCCGGGTTGGATCCGAACGGTCCCGGGAATCCGCGGTCGTCGCGCGCAAAACGGAGTTCGCCGCGCAGCATCGCGCCGGCGTCGTTCCGCCAGCCGCCGCTCCCCGTCGTCTCCGTCCGCTCATAGCGATCGTTGGCGACGAGCTCGCCGGCGGCCGAACGGCGGCCGTTGAATCCGTCGCTGGCGATCCGGTCCGCACCGGCGCCCCAGAACCATCCGCCGAGCGCCCCCGACGAGGCCGCCGCGACGCGGCTGGTTCCGAAGCTGCCCCCCTCGAGCGTCGCGTCGCCGCGGACCGGTCCGCCGGTGCGGGTGACGATACGGACGACGGCGCCGATGGCGTTCGAACCGTAGAGCGCGCTCTGCGGTCCGCGGACGACTTCGATCCGATCGATGTTGGCGGTCGAGAGATGCGCGAAGTCGAAGCCGCCGCCGAACGCGTTCAGCTGGATGCCGTCGAGGAAGACGAGCGTGTAATCCGACTCGCCGCCCCTCGGAAAGACCGCCGTCAGCGCCCCCGGCCCCCCCGATCGGGCGATGGTCAGTCCGGGGACCTGGCGCAGCGCATCGGCGACCGTTGTCACCTGCCGCGACTGGAGCTCCGCGCCGGTGATGATCGTTACCGCGGACGAGGCCTGGGAAAGCGGGATTTCCACCTGCGCCGCCGAGACCACGACCGACTCCGACACCGCGCTGATGCCGAGCGCGATGTCGCCGACGGCTGTGGACTGCGGCGATCCGTCGAGGGGCAGCGCCGCGGCGCGGAAGCCGTTGACGGCGACCCGCAGCTCGAGCGGCCCCGCATCCGGCGTCGTCAGCGCGAAAGCTCCCCGGAGGTCGCTGTGCGTGCTGCGCAGCACGGCACCGCTGCCGAGCAGGATGATCTCGGCACCGGGGACCCCCCGGCCGTCGGGATCCACCACGCGCCCCGTCAGCGGGCCGCCGCGGGCAGCGCCGGCGGTGCCGAGGGAAATGAGGGCAATGAGAACGGAAATGGAACGGGTACGTGCGCGCACGGGACTCCTTTTCGGCGTGGAACGCGCCGAAGCCTCGGTCAGAGGCGGAAAAGGACGAGCCCGGCGTCAGTATCCTGGCTTGCGGATCGCAGCATGCATCCCCGCCTTCCCATGAAGACATCGACATGTCTTCGCAGTGGCTGCCGGCAGTCCGGCCGGAGGATGCGCTCCCCGCTTACAGTGGCGGCACCGCGTGGGATTTGCACCCACTTCGCGCGACCGCCGGGCAGAACCGGTGGGTGCGAGCCACCAGTTCGAGCGTCAGTTGTTCGAGAAGTATAGCATCCGGCGGCGTGCGGCCGTCCCGTCCGGCGGGCCGCTGACGCCGCGCCGCGCCGTTTGTCACCCCGGCGGCTAGCCGGTAAGATGAAGTGTTTGCAGCGTTTCGGACGGCCGGCGCAGGCCGCCGCGAGAGGTCGATGACAAAGAGCTCAACCGTGAATGCCGCCGAGCCCGCCGGAGCCGGAACCGGATCGTCCGCGGCCGGCCGGCTGGTGATCCGCACCGAGACCCTGGCGGTTCCGACCGATCAGCGCGTCGAGCTGATTGACGTCACCGAACGGGTCACCGCGATCGTCAAGGCCTCGGGCCTGCGCGAGGGGCTCGTCAGCCTGTGGTCGATGCACACCACCTTCGCGGTGTTCATGAACGAATCGCAGCTCGCCCTTCACGCCGACATCAAGCGCCTGCTCGAGCAGATGGTCGATCGCGACGCCGACTGGATGCACAACGACCCGGCGCATTCGGACTGCGATCGCTTCAATGCCGACGCGCACCTGCGGGCGATGCTGCTCGGCCACAGCCTGTCGCTCCAGGTCGCGGAGGGCCAGGTCGTGCTCGGCCAGTGGCAGCGTATCCTCGTCGGGGAGCTCGACGGGCCGCGCGCCCGAAGCCTGCGCATTCAGATTCTGGGGCTCGAATAGCCAGCTGACCATGCACCTCGAACCTTCTTCCTCCGCCGACCACAAGCCGACGAGCCGTCCCTCGGCCAGCGGCGCCGACCGCCGGGTCGCGGCGGCGGGTCTCGCAGACCTGGCGGAGAAGCTCGACGCCGGGACGCGGTTGACGTTCGAGGACGGCGTGCGGCTCTTCGCCTGCCGCGATCTCATGGCGCTCGGCGCGCTCGCCAACCGCGAGCGCGAGAAGCGGCACGGCGCCCGGACGTACTACAACTTCAACATCCGCGTCGAGGCGACCAACGTCTGCGTCGCGAGCTGTCTGTTCTGCTCGTTCGCCAGGCTGAAGCCGGGCGACCCCGGCTCCTACACGATGTCGCTCGAGCAGACCTGGGACAAGCTGCGCCAGCGCGCCGCCCAGCCGCTCACCGAAATCCACGTCGTCAACGGCCTGCACCCGGAGCTGCCGTTCTCCTACTACCTGGACATGCTGCGCGGCTTCAAGCGCATCCGCCCCGGCATCCACCTGAAGTGCTTCACCGCGGTCGAGATCGCGTTCTTCGCGGACCTCTACGGCATGAGCGACGAACAGGTGCTCCGCGATCTGCAGGCCGCGGGGCTCGACTCGCTGCCTGGCGGCGGCGCGGAGATCTTCGCCGAGCGCGTCCGCCGCAAGATCTGCGCACGACAAGTGCGGCGCCGATCGCTACCTCGCCATTCACCGCCTTGCCCACGGCCTCGGCATGCGCACCAACGTGACGATGCTCTACGGCCATATCGAGACCGTCGAAGAACGCGTCGACCACATGCTGCGCGCCCGCGCGCTGCAGGACGAGACCGGCGGCTTCCAGGCCTTCATCCCGCTGGCGTTCCATCCGGACAACAACCAGATGCGCAAGCTGCCGGCGCCGAGCGCCACCGAAACGCTCCGCGTCCACGCCGTCGCGCGGCTGATGCTCGACAACATTCCGCACATCAAGGGGTTCTGGATCGCGACCGGGGTCGAGATCGCGCAGCTGGCGCTGTGGTTCGGGGTCGACGATCTGGACGGCACCGTCCAGGAGGAGAAGATCTACCACATGGCCGGCGCGCGCACCCCCGAGGCGATGACGACGTCGGCGATCCGCCGCCTGATTCGCATCGCCGGCCGCGAGCCGGTTGAGCGCGACACCCTCTACAACGTCGTCACCGGACCCGAGGCGCCCGATGAGGCGGCCACGGTAGCGGGCTAGTAACCCGGCCTGTTGATTTGTAGAGCGCCGGTCGCGGGTGGCCGCGAACGGGGCCGCCCCGGTTGGCGCGCAGGCGACACCCGTGACGAGCGCTCTGTGCCGAGCACCAACCGGGGCTGTTCGCGGACAGGACCCGCCGGGGCGCTTTCGATTTCGACGGGACGCTCCACTGGTACAATAGGGAGTGCCGGGCGGTGGCGCAAAACCCGCGAGGCAGCACATCGAGCCGCCCCGAGCGGAGTAATCAATGGACATTAAGATCCTCACCGACGTCGAGAAGGCGAGCATCGGCGAGCGGCAGCCGCTGCCCGAGCGCTATCTGCGTCTCTCGGACGACGAGATGGATGCCCGGATCGCGGCGGCGAAGCGGACGCTCGGGGAGCGGGTCGTCATTCTCGGCCACCACTACCAGCGCGACGAAGTGATCAAGTTCGCCGATTACATCGGCGATTCGCTCAAGCTCTCGCGGGCGGCGGCGAGCCGCGGCGCGGCGGAGTTCATCGTCTTCTGCGGCGTCCACTTCATGGCCGAGAGCGCCGACATCCTGCGCGGGCCGCACCAGAAGGTGCTGCTGCCCGACCTGGCGGCGGGCTGTTCGATGGCCGACATGGCCGCCCCCGATCAGCTCGAGGTCTGCTGGCGCGAGCTTGGCGAAATGGGCGTACCTACCGACGGCGTCGAGGGCGGCCGCGCCGGGGTCGTTCCGGTCACCTACATCAACTCGACCGCCGGGGTGAAGTCGTTCGTCGGCACCCACGGCGGCATCGTCTGCACCTCGACCAACGCCGCGGCGGTGATGACGTGGGCGTGGGAGCGCGGCGAAAAGCTGCTGATGCTGCCCGATCAGCATCTTGGCCGCAACACCGCCTACAAGATGGGCGTGCCGCTCGACGAAATGGTGGTGTGGGATCCCGACGAAGTCTGGGGCGGGCTCCAGCCGGAGCAGGTGAAGAAGGCCAGGCTGATTCTCTGGAAGGGCTTCTGCTCCGTGCACACGCGCTTCAGCGTGGCGCAGATCGACGCGTTCCGGAAGCAGCATCCGGGCGGCCTCGTCATCGCGCATCCGGAGTGCACCTTCGATGTCGTCCAGGCCGCCGACCGCAGCGGCTCGACCGAATACATCATCAACGCCGTGAAGGAGAGCCCGAAGGGGAGCACGTGGGCGGTCGCCACGGAGGTCCACCTCGTCAACCGGCTGCGCCACGACGTCGAGCCGGATCGCACCGTCATCACCCTGGACCCGTTCGGCTGCCTGTGCTCGACGATGTTCCGGGTTTCGCCGAACCACCTGCTGTGGATCCTCGAAGGGCTCCTCGAGGGCCAGGTGCACAACCAGATCATCGTCCCCGACGACCAGAAGGCCGGCGCCAAGCTGGCGCTCGATCGCATGCTCGAGGTCCGGGACCCGCAATCGCGACAGGATTAATCGCTCAAAAGGAGAAACGAATGGCGCATGAACTTCCCCCGCTTCCGTACGACTACACCGCGCTCGAGCCGCACATCGACGAACAGACGATGCGGATCCATCACGACAAGCATCACGCCGCCTATGTGACCAACCTCAATGCGGCGCTCGACAAGCATCCCGAGCTCCAGCAGAAGAGCATCGAGGACCTGCTGCGCGGCATCAACACCGTGCCGGAGGACATCCGCACCGCGGTCCGCAACAACGGCGGCGGCCACGCCAACCACACGATGTTCTGGCAGATCATGGGCAAGGGCAAGGGCGGCGAGCCCGGCGGCGCGGTCGGCGACGCGATCAAGTCGGCGTTCGGCAGCTTCGACGGCTTCAAGGAGCAGTTCGCCAAGGCGGCGACGACGCGGTTCGGCAGCGGCTGGGCGTGGCTGATTGACGCCGGCGGCAAGCTCGTCATCGAGAGCACGCCGAACCAGGACAGCCCGCTGATGGAAGGCAAGAAGCCGATCCTCGGGCTCGACGTCTGGGAGCACGCCTACTACCTGAAATATCAGAACCGCCGCCCCGACTACATCGGCGCGTGGTGGAACGTCGTCAACTGGGACGAGGTCAACAAGCGCTACGGCAAGTAGCGGCTGATCGCAGGGGTTCCGGGTTCACCTGAATCCGGAGCCTCTCATCTGGCCCGGTCCGGAGCCTCGACCTTCCTTCTCTGACTTTGGGCGCGAGCTCGGCGCGTAATCCCACCCTCCCCGAAGTTCTTCCTACGCTGGCCGTCGTATCGCCTCGATGATCTCCTCGTGCGACGGGTACTGATCCTGCCGGTCTGCAATGAAGGAATAGCGAATGCCCCGCTCGCGATCGACGAGAAACAGTGCCGGCCTGGCGATGTCCCGCCAGAACCAGCCGGATTTCTGCCAGACGCCGAAGGCGCGCAGCACGTCGCGCGATTCGTCGACCAGGATGTCGAACGGCAGTCCGGTTTCCTCGATGTAGGTGCGGACCGCGCCCTGCGGCTGGGCGAGAATCGGGACGACCTGTACGCCGAGGGCGGCGTATTCGGGAGCGTGTCGTGCCAGTTCACCGAACCGGCGGCGGCAGTTCGGTCACCAGGTGCCGCGGTGGAACGCCAGCAGCACCGACCCCTTGGCGAGCAGATCGTCGAGCGAGCGCCGCTCTCCCTTCTGGGTCGGCAGCGTGAAGGGGGGCGCGGTGGTGAGCGGTGAGGTCTCGGGCATCAGAACAGCTTCACTTCCACGATCTCGCCGGCTTCGACGATATCGGTCTGGGCGGGGATTTCGATGTAGCCGTCGGCGTGCGCCATGCTGGTGATGTCGCCGGACGCCTTGAAGGCGGGAGCGGCGAGCCCGTCTTCGATGCGCACGGTGTAGAACTGGTGCCGGCCGGTCGTCGAGACGACCCGGCGGGCGAGCGGCAGGCGGACGCTCGACGGCGTGTGCGGCGGCAGCCGGGCGGCCGCCCGGAGCAGCGGCACGAGAAACAGGTAGGCGTTCGACAGGCAGGATGTCGGATATCCCGGCATGCCGAACACCGGCGTTGTCCCGATCCGGCCGAAGACCATCGGCTTGCCCGGCTTCACGGCGACGCCGTGGAAGAGCACCTCGCCGGCCGCCTGCAGCGCGTCGAGCAGCAGGTCCCGTTCACCCACCGAGCTGCCGCCGGAGAAAACGACAATGTCCTCCGCGGCGGCACGGCGCATCGCCGCGGTCAGTTCCGGCAGGCTGTCCGGCGCGGCGCCGCCGCGCACCGGCCAGCCGCCGTGCGCGCCGGTGACTGATGACAGGGTGAACTGATTGATGTCGTAGATCTGCCCGGGCTGGAGCGGCGCGCCCGGCTCGACAATCTCTCCGCCGGTCGAGAAGATCGCCACCCGGGGCCTGGCGAACACTTCGACGTCGCCGACGCCGGTCGCCGCCAGGGCGCCGATCCGGCTGGGGTTGAGCACCGTGCCGGCCGACAGCAGCGGCCGTCCTGCCTGGATATCGGCGCCGCGCGCGCCGACGTGCTGGCGGGGATAGACCGGTGTGAAGATCCGGACGCTGCCGTCGTCTGTCTTCTCGGTCTCCTCGACCATGACGACCGCGTCGGCGCCGTCGGGCATCGGCGCGCCGGTCGCGATCTCGACGCATTCTCCGGGGACAATCTTCCGCGACGGGATCTGTCCCGTGTAGACCGTTTCGACGACGCGGAGGGTTCGGGCGTCGTATCGCCCGGCGCCGAACGTGTCGGCGGCGGCGACGGCGTAGCCGTCCATGGCGGCGCGATCGAACGGCGGCACGTCGTGCGGCGACACCGTGTCGCCGGCGAGGATCCGGCCGGTGGCATCGGCGAGCGCGATGCGCTCGGTGCGGGCGATTGGGACCACTGTCGAGTGGAGGAGCGCGAGCGCCTCGTCGACGGGGATCGTGTCGCGGATCGGCCTCATGGTGGTCATCGCTGCAGTTCCCGGACGACGTGGCCGATCTCGGGGATGATCAGCTTTTCGAGCGCCAGCCGGACGGCGGCGGGGGAGCCGGGCAGCGTGAAGATCGCGGTGCGGCCGATCGTGCCGGCGCAGGCGCGGCTCATCATCGCGGCGGCGCCGATCTCGGCGAAGCTGAGATTCCGGAACAGCTCGCCGAAGCCGTCGATCCGCTTGTCGAGCAGCGCCGTGATGGCTTCGAAGGTGCTGTCGCGCGAGGTGATGCCGGTGCCGCCGGTCGTGATGACGACCTGGGCGTGCGGCAGCTGGGCGCGGACGATGGCCTGGACGGCGGCGGGGTCGTCGCGGACGATGCGGCGGCCGACGATCTCGTGCCCGGCGCGTTCGAGCGCGGCGACGATCTCGTCGCCGCCGGTGTCGGTGTCGGGCGTCCGGGTGTCGCTGATCGTCAGCACGAAGCAGCGGACGCGCGTTGGCGCATCGTGGCGGTGCTGATCGAGTGACACGCAGCGATTATACGGGCTGCGGCGGGCGGTTCCGGCGGCGGGAGTGGCGCGGGGACGGTTCGCGGGAACTGGTGATATAATCGGCGTTTCCCGCTGGAACGGGCGGCGCGCACGAGGTGCGGGCCGGACCTCTCAGCGCGCCCTTAGCTCAGTTGGATAGAGCGTCTGGCTACGAACCAGGAGGTCGCAAGTTCGAGTCTTGCAGGGCGCACCATTTTTTTCAGTAACTTACCGCACCGGCCTTTTCTGGCCTGTGAACAATCGTGAACAATTCGCCGATTTTCTCCACGGCGTCACGCACTGACCCGTCGAGCACCTGCGTGTACACGTTGAGCGTCGTATCGACGTTGGCGTGACCCATCAGTTGCGCCACCACCTTCCCGGGCACCCCTTTGTCGTGAGACCACGAGGAGTAGGTACGCCGGAACGTCAGCCAGGTTGCCCGCGGCAGCCCCAGCTGTTTACAGGCCGGGAAGATCGACCGGCGCAGCACGTTGTTGGGCAAGATGGGCGAGCCCAGGCGTGTGGCGAACACCAGGGCCTCTGGCTCGGTGTTCCTCGCCTGAGCTTTCCATGCGACGACCAGCCGAAGCGCCGCCTCTGAGAGGGGAATCTGTCGAGACCCCGCCGCCGTCTTCGGAGCACCGAATGTGCCGTCGTAGACGGCCTCCCGCACCGTGAGCAGTCGCCGATGCTCGTCGATGTCCTTCCAGCGCAGCGCGAAGAGCTCGCCGCGCCGAAGCCCCGAGAGGATTGCCAGCCCAACCATCGTCTGCGCCAGTGCCGGCAACGCTGTCACGAGCGCAGATGCCTGAGCCGCGGTGAGCGCCCACTTTGGGCGCACGCATCTCAGCGTCGGCATGTCCACGCCGCGAGCCGGGTTTTCCTGGATGTGGCCCCACTTCACGGCCGTGCGGAGTATCGCGCTCAGCACATCGTGGATGTGGTCGACGGACTTGGGTGCGTACCCCGCCTGCGTGAGATGCGCCACGTACGCCTGGATTGCCTGCCGCGTCACCGCAGAAACGGCCATGTCGCCGAATTGCGGCAACAGGTGTTTCTTCAGCATGAACCGACGATGCTTCTGGGTCGAGTGCTTGTACATCGGCAGAACCGAAACGTCCCATTCGCCGGCGAGCGTCCGGAACGTGACGCGAGATCGCGACGCCGTCTTGCTGTTCCCTGCGGCCGTGATTCGTTGATTGAGAGTCTCCGACGCCTGCTTGCGCGGGACTTCGCCTAACGATTCGTATCGCAGGGCCTTCTTCCTCGTGCCGTCGGGAGCTATTTCGATCTCCCTCCAGCGGATCGCCCACCCCTTTCCTCGTCTGAGAAGACAACCGCTTCCGTACTGTCGTTTCGATCGAGCCATTCGAGGGAACCCCTTTCCTCTCGCTGGCTCTTCGTGCTGTAGCTCGATCGTCATTGTAGCGGTTGCCTCGGCCGACGTCACCCGATGCGCGTGCGCGTGACGAGAAATTCGCGGATCAGGCGCGCGTCGAAACGCACGTATTTGCCGACCTTGACGTGGGGCAACCGCTCAGAACGCGCGACACCGCGCGACCGCGTGTGTTCGTAGACCCAGCTCGGACTGACTTTGAGCAGGAGCGCCACCTCCTGAACGGTCAGCAGTTCCTGGAGGTCGTCCGCCCTGTTGCTCCGCGGCGGATCGGCCACGATCGCCGGCCCGTCAAGACTCAGCTCGCCAGCTGCCATATCGCACCTCGCTTCCAACGGTTCGTCACCCGGCGCGCGGCCCGTTCATCGGGACGTGCGCGAAGCCGCTTTGTGTGATCTCACACAGCGGAAACTTGCGCGCAATTCGCGTGTGTTGGGATGTCGCGCTCCAGCGCGCCGACATGTTGCCGGCGCGCCGATGTCCGTGGAGCGCGGATGTGGCCTTGAGCCGACATCGAACCGCGGGGAGCGCGTGCCCCGCGCGGCGACGGTCGCCGTGGATAGCGACCGTCAACGAACCGGCGTTTTCGTCCGAGGCATGGACGTACAGGCGCCTCGGGAAAAGCCGCTCTCTGCGACGCCTGGCCGTAGCGACGACCCGTGGCGAAGAGAGCATGGTGTTCGCGGTCCCGGTGCACGGGCGCCCACGAGGAACGCACGTGCGTAGAACCGGTCGCGAGTTTGGGGGGTGCGCTTGATCGTGCCCTGTGGGCGACGATCAGAAACGCGCTCCGCATGCACTGAGTGCGAAGCGGAGGATGTGCCGAGTGGCACAGACGCGATGTCACCAACATACGCCCGAGGAAATCCCGCGTCAAGTCCTTCTCACGCTTGTCGCGCTGCCCCGAAGCCATTCGCCACCGCCATCGCGCAAGTGCCCAGCCGTGCCGCGCGCAAGCGCCGTCAATGCCCGCAGGCCCCGCCGGACCGGCGGGGTCGAAGCGAAGCGCAGAGCATTGACGGCGCTGAGCACGGCGCGAGACTGCTGATCGTGATGGCTACGTGCCATGCACCGGGCGCGATCCGGGGCATCATCCGTGCCCTGTTCCGTGTGTCGATCCAAAGCGGCACGCTGGCGGCGATCCGCACGCGCAAGTGGTGGTCTGTGCGGGAACACCTGGGTGCGTTTCGAGCACGCGGGGCGGCGCGCTTTGTCGCCGGACACATCGCACTCCATCGCACCGACACACAGCACGACCAACGAGGCGTGAACGACCCCGTCTCCAGAGGGCCGGGGCCACCCTTCGGGCAGGGCGCCGGGGTCGTTCACGCCTCGTTGGTTCACCAGACGCGGCATCTGGGCCTGCACAGCGGCCGGCACAGAGCGCCGCCCGCTCCGGAGGCCAGGCGCGCCAACGTGCTGCGGTATCAACGATTTCACCGCGCTCACCGTCATGGCGCCACCAGGGGAGGAGAGAGCGTCCAGAGCGGCGTGAGACGTCGGGGGGCCAACCTGACGGCTTTTTCGCTTGGCCCCCCCCGTCGCGGGTTGAGCCCCGTCGATCAGGCCGGTCAGCTGCAGGTACTGCCCCCGCAGCGGGAATATCTCGCAGGCGCCCCAGCCTCGTTCTCTCCCGTCCCGCAAGGTCGTCGATCGGGCGGCCCAGAGAATGCGGTCGCCCATGTGCCGCCACCCTCGATACAGGCTGGCGAACCGCGCCGTCCCATACCGCCGGACCGCCTTGATCAGGTACTCGTCCGAGGGGTCAGTGATGTGGCCACCGTCCCGCTGCCGCTCCCGGAAGTACGTCTCCAATCGATCGGTGATGTGCGGCTCGAGCGGCGTCCACAGTTCGTCGCGGAGGGCGTCTTTGTAGAGCGCCGCGGCCCTCCAGAACGGACGGGGGACCAGCACCCGGACCGTCCAGGTGTGGAGGTCGCGGAACAGCTCCGCGTGGCGCATTAGGAACATCCGGAAGTCGATCGGCAGGGTCCGGGTCACGAGGTACAGAAACACATGGTGATCGAGGTCGCGCTTCCGCACGCCGATCGGGAGCTTGTCCGGAAAGTATCGAATCGTCTTCTGCGGGCCGCTCCCGAACGCGATCTGCGGGTACTCCGGGGCCGAGCGGCCTGCCTGTCTCGTTGTGGTGAAGTAACTGCGCTTGTCGCGTTCCGTGCCCATCCACCAGCAGTCCCGATCGGCCAGCACCCCATCGAGGATCATCAGGCGGTGCACCATCCGAGCGATCGTCTGCGGCTTGCGATGCCGGTCGTCCGGCTCGCCGATCGCCTCGTAAAGCGGCTTGTGGTGGACGTGATAGATCCGGCCGCGGCGGACGCTGCCCGGCGTGATGGCCGTCGCATAGCCGCGGTCCACCAATCGGGCGACGAACGCACGGCTGTTCTGCCCCCGAATGATCCCGGCGAAGGCACAGTACTGGCGCTCCAGAAAGCTTCCGGAGTGCGCCATGACGGTGATGAGGAAACGGGCCTGGCGCCCGGTGAGCCCGAACGGGCGGAGCGCTTCCACGCGCGCGGCCCGCGCGCTGTCGTAGACGGCGGTCCACGGTTCCGCAGCCTTCACAGGAATTCCTCAGCCAGGCGTGGGTGCGGCGTCGATCGGCCGCCACCACCGGTGTGGACGCTGTAGAGTCGGAACCCGCACTGTGCCCGGCCGGCGGCGTGGCCGCCGCGGTAGTGCTGCGTCAGCACTTCGACGTCCTGATGATGGTCGCGACCATCGACGTTGTACTCGATCCGGAAGTCGGGGAAGTGCACGCGGTCGTCGAAGTACGGCAGCTGGTGTTCCTCCGCCCATCGGCGGATGTCGGCCTCGTTTCGGTCCGGCCGTCCGTCGCTGTCGGGCCGCCCCCGGTTGGCGTCCTGCAGGAACGACTGATACTCCCGTTTCAGGTCCTGTTCGAGGATCACCCGGTGAATCTGAACGCCGTCGTGCTCCTGTCGGATCCGCGCGTCTTCTTCGCGGTAGGCGGCGTACAGAGAGGCGTCGTGTGCGAGCTCGCGGGGCCGGTTCACGCCCGCATGAAACGTCTGGGGCTCGCCCTCGCCACGCACGCGACGATTGGCGTCGAGCAGGTCGCGGCCGTCGTTGGTGAGGACCAGGCCCGTCTCGTCTTTACCGAGCGTGATCGTCCGGATCAGGCCGTCGTCGCGGAGGTGGTCGAGCGCATCGCGGTCAGTTCCGAGGTCTTGCTCAGGCACCACACGAAACGCACCGACCGTCGCGAGTGTGCGGCTCTCCTCGCCATTCAGCGCGTAGACACGCTCGCGGTCGACCACCAGCTCGCGCGCCTCGCCGCGCGGCAGGTTCAAGTCACGCATCAGGCCGTCACGCGGATCGTGGCCGGCTTGGTCACGCCCCTCGTACGCGCGCCCACGCCCGTTGTCGCGCTCGTGCCCGTCGTCCCATCGCGGATCGAACATACGTCCTCCTGCGAATTCGGATTCGGGTGTTTCGTGAAGGCGCCCTTTCAGTATCTGCGAAGGGCGATTCAAAGGTCGCCGCGGAGGGCCGGGATCTAAGACCGCGGCGCCCAAGGCGTGGTCGCGATGGGACCCATGCTCGGTGGCCCTTTAGGCGACTGAGCCGAGGTCAACCCGCGTGCGCGATACGACGCAACGGGGCCGCAGCCGACCGCAGGACTGCTTCAGACGTTATACGCCTCGGACAAGCAATTCTTCAAGCTGTCCCTTCAAGTAGCCGAGCGTTGTTTGCGGCGTGCGCGTCTGGATCGGTAACGCGTGAAGACCCAGTGCTGCGCGAAGGCGAGATACACCTCGCGACTCTCCGGCTCGAAGAGGCACGCGCGCACGGCGGCCGCTTTGAGATTGTCGTGGCGAATGGCGGGGGGGGCGGACTCTGAAGGCTGCGTAGGCTCTCCCGCTTAACGCCTGATACGGGTCGGCATGGTCACCGCCGGACGTGTTGCCGCTCACACGCTGTAACGAGCAGCACGTCCTACCGGCTCGCGCCGATCCCGTGGCCCGAGACATCCGCGGGGATACCCCCTCTATTCCACAGCGATGGTGAAATCCCGCACCGCCGTCTTGACGCCCCGTGCCCGCGCTTCGACGCGGACCCGCGCATCACCCCGAACCAAGAGCCCAGTCGGCAGCGAAAGGCTGGCTGTGCGGCTGTGGGCCGTGATCCCCGGCCGCAGGTCGGCGCGTGCTTGCCACGATCGACCGGCGTCGCCGCGAATCGTAATCGCTACCTCAAGAGTATCTAGGTGAGTGCCGGCGATCTCGAATTGCACCGCGGCCCTCGTCGACGTTGGGATGCGCGGCGCCAGCGAGAGCGCACTCGCAGCGAGGCCTGGGCCGGTCGACAGGTCCACGATCATCGGATCGCTGATCCACAGCCGCGACGCACTCCAGGACGGCACGTTGACTTCGGTCACGATCACGCCTGTTTGGCTGCCATTGGAAGTTCCTGCAGCAATGCGTACCTGATGTGTGCCAGGCGATAGCCCTAACAGCCTGCCCACGCGCCACGGCCTCCGATCGTAGAGTCGCGCCGACGCGACATCGCTGGCCTTACCCTTCGCGTCGATCGTCATCACCGCAACATCAATCGGGACGTTTGCGCCGGTCGGATCGGGCCCTTCCAGAGAGACGAGGACGACCCCCTGGGCGCCGGGCGCGGGCACGGCCACGGTTTGCGCACGCATCGGTAGATTTCCACCAGATGCTGGACTTTCCAACATATTCCGGAGCGCCGCCTTCTGCTCGTTCCGGCCGCTCGTCGCTTGTCCATCGGCCGCTGGCATGTACGCGTGGCGGGCCTGCACGCGTAGCCTCGGGTGGCGAGGTAGCCGGATCTCGACAACGGTTTGTCTGCCGTCCGCCCGAAGGGCGGTCGGACGATAGACCAACAGGTAGGCGGCGAGATTCTCGCGGGCACTCCGCGCCAACGCGACCTCAATGTTGTTAATGTTGTCGAAGTGACGCCCACCAGTGGCGCGAGCGAAGTCCCTGAGCGGAACGGCCGCTTCGAGCTCGTCTCTTGACGACCATCCTGTCCCGTCTACGCTGAGCTCCCGAGGGTTCGCCGTGTACACGGTGACATCGGCGTTGAGGAGCGTGCGCAACGCACGGCGCTGCGCCTCGCGACCTACCTCCAAATCGACAGGCGTATACCCCAAGCTTTCAGTCACCCAGAACAAGACTTTTCGGCGGGAACCGGCGCGGCCAAGGGTGCGGCCTAGCTGCTCGAGCACGGCCATCCGCCGTGCCGCGCGGTTTGGATCGACACAATATGGACCGCAATCGTCGGTGCGCATGGGGCCGATGCTGCCTGCGACATCGCCCGTGCCTCCGATTAATGATGTGCCTGGCAGCGCTTGGCCGCGGAAGCGTTCGATTGCCTCGCGTTGACCCGCACCGGGTCTGTCGAAGGTCACGAGGCCGGCCTCATGCGCAGACGTCGTGACAACAGCCAGGCGCGCCTCCTCCGGAAGGGCCCCCAACAGACCGAACCCAGCGCGTTGAGCGGCCGCCGTGTATCTCGGCGAAATCTGCAGGTCGTCAAGTAGCAGCACGAAGAGCGGCAGCGTGGCGTCCACCATGTTCGTGGCGAGTCTTCGTGAATCTGGCGCCCTCATCTGATCGGATGCATGTAGCCGATCAGATGTCTCCGTCGACGCGAGCCTCACATCATCGATGCTCTGCCGAATGCCGTCTTCGAAGAGCTCGAAGTCGGTTCTGTCCAAATCAGTCCGCGGCGTGCCATCCGGCTCGAGGACAACGACCGACATCTCGACCACCGTCACTCCCGAGCGAACCGGGTCCTGGGCGTGCACGCTCGGACGGAACAAAAAAGGGATGCTGGCACCAGGGAGAGAGAACACCGTCCACGCGATCAGAGCCCAACACCACACGCGGAATTGCCCAATCGCGGGCCGCCGTGGTGCGTGTGCGTGCGTGTCTCGGCGGGAGGCGTGTGAAGCGGGAATCTGCATGAGCCGTGCGCCCGATCTGACATGTTACTGCGCCCCCGAAGAGTAGGGCAAAGTGGCGTCGGACACGAGCGCACAAGATAGCACACTGGCAGTCCGACTGCGTCACACCGGAAAGGGTCAACAACACACACCGGAAAGGGTCACACACCGGAAAGGGTCCCGGCTGCACAAGCCGCTGGCGGGGCAGCCGGGACTCAGCTCAGGCCTTCACTGACATGCCGTATTCGACGTTACCTTGTCGAACCAGAATGAAACCGGGTAGTTGGAGGAAGTGTGGCATACGTACTCACTGGCCTCGTAATTACGCGACGCATTCTTCACGGTGATGTCCGCCCTCCACTGGTTGCCAATACTTTCAGGACCGGTTGTCACACTGCCGTTGCACTCCGATAATTCAAACACAGAGCAGGCGTTACTGTACTGGGTGTATGGACGTCTGGGTAGCGAGTTCTACCCGCTGTGTACCGCCGCCTGGCACCGGGCAGTCTATTCGGTGATGGACCGTAACTGTGCTGTAGGTATAGTAGGTGCCCAAGGGGTCGACATAGCCCCAGCAGCTGGTGGAGCTTTCTGACTTCTCGTACTGGATGTACGAGTTGGTTTGGGCTTCGCTGTTCGACGCTATTGCGAGCGCGAACAGGATGGACATTGTCAGCAAACGCATGTGACCTCCATGAGAAGGAACCTACGGTAATGATGTGCTGAGTTTCGGAGGTTACAGCTCAACCATGTCATTGTCAATGTATCCGGTAGCACTTGTGCATTCCGGCAGCACCCTTCGCGGTCACGGCGGGACGGTGAGGGCCGGTGGTCTGCCGAACCGGCGCGATCGTCGCGTATCTCGACGACGAACGGATCGAGTGCGTGGTCGCCAAGGGCAAGAACGCCGTCCTAGTCCGCGCGCCCGAGGAGGCGATAATGGAGGCGCGGCTCATCCGATCAGCGGGCAGGCCGAGCACCGGGATCTCGACGGGTGGTATCAGGCGAAGACGTGGGCGTAGCCCACACGCGCGATCATCAAAACCGAACTTGTGCAGCATCCGGGGCGGTCGCCGCAGGACAACCCGCGCTTCGTCGTCACGAACCTCCGCCAGGCGCCCGTGGCCTTACACCCATGTGTACTGCGCCCGCGGCGATATCGAGAACCGGATCAAGGAGGATCACGGCCGCGACTCTCATCTGACACGTCATGAATAATGCGGGCTAGGGTAGGCGGGCCGACTGCAGCGCGGACACCGGTTAGCGGGCTGCGAAGGTCCAGACTAATCCCGAGCCACAACCGCAGGCTGAGCCCGCCTATGGCGTTTACGTTTGCTCACACGTCCTTGTCGACGAGGCCACGCTCGGGCCCGGCGAAGACGGGACGCCTTGAGCCGCCGAGGATTGGAGCGTGGCGCTCCCACTTCGGCGAATCGCTGGGCTGGACGCCCCCGAGAACACGAAAACGCGGTGGACAACTATTCATCGCTCCCGAGTAGCCGGCAACAGCGAAACCGACGGGCGCTGCCGACAAAGCCGTGAACAATCAGTGAACAATGTGGCCCCGAACACCCGGTAACAGCGTGGTTCCGTACGAGCTACACACACGAAGAGCCCACGAGTCCAGGCACCTGCATTAGCCTACGAACCAGGAGGTCGCAAGTTCGAGTCTTGCAGGGCGCACCAATCTTCGCTCAAGTTCAGGCGAAGGTTGCCTCGCCGTAGCCTACGGCGGAGGCGGGCTTTATCGTCTTGGGCTGAGCTTCGGCTCGGCAAGCCAATTCCTTAGAAAAATCAGTTATTTCGATCCGGGACGGCGGGAGCTGTTCGTGCCCACTCGGAGTTTCGCGACGCGCTGCCGACTTGCGTCCGGTTAAAGGCGGTTCTCACTTAGGGTCGAGCTGTCGCAAGCCAACGTTCAGCGAGACACGCTCACTACGCGATTGCCCGGGTAGAGAACCCGATCGCGCTCGCCACATCGGTCTGCCGCTTGTCGGCACTGACGAACATCAGATCAGCAATCGCCAGCCGCGTGGCAAACAGCTGCGCTGAAGCCACGTGAATGGCGTCGAGTGTCCGAAGCGGATGAATCGCCATCAGTCCTTCGGCGCCATGCAGCACCTCCGTACCGACTTCGACGACCGTCCAGTACGCGCGGTCGGCCGCAACCCGTTTGAGGATCTCGGAAACCCGCGAGCTGTCCAGCGTCCGCTCGGCCACACGGCGGCGCAGGGCGCTCCGCAACTCCACCGGCAGAATCGCTGATGTCACGCAATCGTGGCGTCGGAGGAACTGCTGGACCTCGCGTCTCCCGGGCTCGTCGACGTAGCGTTTGACCAGGGCGCTGGTGTCGAAGTACGCCCACACGGCTACGCCGTGTCCTCACGGTCGTCGATGATCGTTCGCGACACCGGCACCCCCTTGACCCTCACCGGTCGCCAGCGAGGTGCGGGCAGCGGGCCCCTCCGGTGGGGCAGGGTGATCAGCCCTTCTTCGGCCATCGCCCGGAGGGCAACCGCCTGACCGCCGTCTTCGTCCTTGATGGGTTTGATCACCGCGATGGGGCGTCCGCGGTCGGTGAGCACGACTTCCTTGCCGGCCCGCACGGCCTTGATAGTCCGGGCGAAATGCTGGTTGGCCTCGCGAAGTCCCAAGCGCATGTAGTTATGATACTACATTTTCCGCCAGACTCATCCAGTGACTGACATGAACCGAGCCTGTCGTCAGTCCATCATTTCCAATACGTCACATCGGAAGCTGGCGTTCGATCATGGCACTTCGCCGCCTCGTGCGCGGCTTACCGCGCTGCAACGGCTTGCTCTCTGGATGGCCGGCACCACGTCGAGAGAGAAATCCGGATACTTTTATTTGGCGGCGGACGGGATCGCCGGCTGAAAAATGACGGACAATTCGCCCTGTGTCGGTACGCGGCGTTCTGCCGCCCAGGAGGTCAGCATGAGCCGAAGGTTTCTCTTCATCACGGCCGTGGTCGCGGGACTGCTCGTTCCTTCCGGTCTCATGGCATCTCAAGCCGCGGCTGCGGGGCAGGCTGCCGCCGTGACGGCCGCGGACGCCGCGCCGTTCGTCGGTGACTGGACCTTGGCGCTGCAAGGCCCGAATGGCCCCGGCGCCTTCGACCTGACGGTGAAGGTCGAGCAGGACAAGGTCACTGGGGAGATCACCGGCGAGACCACACCGCCCCAGGCGATCACCGCTATCACCAAAGCCGGCGAGAGCCTCGTCCTCAATTACACCTTCAACTACGAGGGCAATCCTGTCGACGCAGCCGTCCGGTTGACGCCTGCGCCCGAGAACAAGATGAACGCGCAGATCGACTTCGCCGGCGGCGCCTACGTCATGACCGGCACCGCGACCCGGAAGGAAAAGGCGAAGTAAGCTCAGAACCGCGCCACCATCACCATGGCCGCCGCCTGTCGGGTGAATATCGGAACGGGGGTGACGGATGGTCGCGCGCGCTGGACGCCATATCCGATTGCGGCGCCGATGCCGGCGCCAATCGGAACCGTGAGAGCCGACCACTCGACCATGCACGCGCCGCAGAATCGTCCGGATTCGTTTTCGCCGTAGGTGCGTGCCGCCGCCGCGGTGGCAGCCAGGGCCGCCGCGGCGCCAAGCAGCGCTCCCGTTGCGACGGGACTTCTGCCGCGCTGCCTCCGCTGCGTCAGCGCCGCCCCGCCGGCTCTGGCGGCGTCGAGCAATCTCGAAGGCGCAACACGGCCGTCGAGGTGCGGTGAGACGTCACCGACGCCGCCGACCGGGGCCTGGTCCTGCGCCGAGGCCGCAGCCGGCAACGACACCGCGCACAAGAGAATTCCGGAACCGATGATCTGCCGCAGGCTTGTCATGTCGCCCTCCTGTCTGCCAATGCGGAATCGAGGTCGGATTCGGCTCATCCGGTTATGACCAATACCTCGTCGGCGGCGCGTGAGTGAAGACCGGCGCCCCGTACCGGGAGGCGACGCAGGACGGGCCGCTAATGATCGCCGCCGAACTCCAGGACGACATGCCCGACGACGCCGTGGGGGGCGTCGGGAGTGAGCGCCGTGAGCACCCCGACGCCGACTTCGAGCGTGTCGCGGCGGTGCCAGAGCACGCCGGGAATCCACTGGACGTCGGTGCCGCGCTCGCGCCCCCCTTCGACGGCAATCTCCGTTGTCGCGCGGAAGCCATGGACGAGGCGGATGAAGCCGCCGGTATCCGAGCGGTAGACGGCGGCCGGCTGGTCGGCGCGCTGGGTGAGTGGAGTGGACATCGAAAGCGCCGTGAACAGCTGTGCGGTGTCGCCGACATTCCGTCCGAGGATCACGAACGGCGCGGCGCGGAGCCTTCGTCCTGCATTGCCCGCGTCTCCTTCGCTACCGGCTGGCACCTCGAGATCGGCCCCGATGGACAGGTGGTAAGGAGAGCCGCCGATGCAGCGCCAGCCGGCGCGCGTTCCGAACGCGAGGTCGCCTCGTCCGGACGATTGATCGCCCGACGGCGTCCGGGTCCATTCGCGGGCGTCCCATTCCAGCTCCAGCTGCAACCAGTCGGTCAGGCCGTGTTCGGCGACGAGCGACAGTGTCGTGGTGCGCCCGTCATCGCTCGTCTCGCGGGCGGGCCTCACTTCGAGCTGGGTTTCGCCGCGCTCCTGGAGGTAGACGACGTCGGAGGCGAAGAGGTCCTGCACCGGCCGATGGGCGCGCCGCCCGCCGCAGGCCTCCTCTTCAGCCGATGCGAATCGTGGGGTGGCGCAGATGGTTGCGGTGGCCAGGAGCATCAGGGCGCGACTGCCTGTGAGTCTCAAATCCACGGCCGGCTGCTGAGCACGGAGCATGCCGATGTGCGGCACCGGGCCGCAACGCGTAAAAATGGCCCGTAATCGCTGATTCTTCCCGAATTGACGATATCCGACTTGACAGGTCGGATTTCGAGCCGTTAGGATTTCTGAAACCGGGGCGAGCGCTTCGGTGTCGCAGGTGGGCAATGAAAATGCCCGCCAGGTGTTGGCGCACCTGGCGGGCGAGAACGCCGCCTGGAAACGGTTGGTCCGAGCCCGATACGACGTTCTGCCGCAGTGTAGCCGACCCCCTCGTCTGCCGCAAACCGGGCGTCTCAGGGCTCCGTCGCGGGCTTCGTCCCGCAAAGGAGTCGCATGTTCCGTCGCACGGCCCCCGCCCTGATCCTCGGCGTCCTGCTCTGCAGCACGCCGGCGCTGGCTCAGCAGCGGGGTTATTTCGTCACCTACGACCATTACCTCGAAGAGCCCGGCAACCTCGAGATTGCTGTCGCCACGACGACCGGCGTGCCCCGCCGCGGCCAGAGCGTCTACACCGCGCCGTGGCTGGAAATCGAGTACGGCGTCACCGGCTGGTGGACGACCGAGCTCTATCTCGAAGGCGTCAGCGTCCGCCGCGACGGCAGCGCCTTTACCGGCTGGCGGTTCGAGAACCGGTTCCGCCCGCTCAAGAGCGAGCATCGCGTCAACCCGGTGATCTACGTCGAATACGAGAGCATCAACGAAGCGACGCGCATCCAGAAGGAGATTGTCGGCGCCGGCAGCCTCCATTTCGAGCCGGTGGCCGAACTGAAGCGCGAGCACGAGAAGGAGCTCGAAGCCAAGCTGATCCTGTCGAGCGCGGTTCGCGGCTGGAACGTCGCCGAGAACTTCATCGTCGAGAAGAACCTCACCGAGAGTGAGGGGTTCGAGTTCGGCTACAGCGTTGGCGTGTCGCGGCCGCTGGGGGCGCTGGCGAGCGGCACCGCCTGCCGCTTCTGCGCCGAGAATTTCGTCCTCGGCGTCGAGGCCTACGGCGGGCTGGGCTCGACCGAGGCGTTCGAGCGCTCCGAGCAGCGTCATTACGTGGCGCCGGTGATGGCCTGGCGGGTCGGCAGCCGGACGTCGCTCAAGGGATCGGTGGGCTTCGGCCTCACCGAGACCAGCGATCGCTATCTGGTCCGCGTCGGCTTCGCGTACGAGCTGCCGGTGGGGAGGCGATGATGGGGATGAAGACGGTGCTGGCTGCCGCCGCGGCGTGCTGGGTCATTTCGCTGGCGACCATCGCGGCCCGGCAGCAGGCGGACGGCGAATCCCGGTGGGCGGCGCCGGCGGCGCAGGACGCACGGAAGAACCCGCTCGCCAGCCGGCCCGAGACCCATGCCGGGGGCGCGAAGCTCTTTGCCGAGCGGTGCGGCGCCTGTCATGCGGACGACGGCACCGGCACGTCGCGCGGCCCCAACCTGACCCTCCGGCGGGTTCAGGAGCAGAGCGACGGAGCGCTGTTCTGGAAGATCTCGAGCGGCAACACGCGGACCGGCATGCCGACCTTCAGCAATCTGCCCGCGCTGCAGCGCTGGCAGCTCGTCTCGCACGTCCGGGCGCTCGTCGAGGCGGCCCCCTGACGCCGGTGCGCCTCCCCGCTTGCAACTCCGCACGCGACAGGCGATCATAAAGGGCTGGTTCATGGGCCGGCGCGGTGATGCCTGTGACAGACGACGTCGACGAGCAGATGATGCGGGCGGCGATTGAGCTCGCCCGGGACGGCGAGCGGCGCGGCGAAGTCCCGGTCGGCGCGGTCGTGGTCCTCGACGGCGAGATTGTCGGCCGAGGTTTTAACCAGCCGGTGGGCGCCCACGATCCGACCGCGCATGCCGAGATTGTGGCGCTTCGCGCCGCCGGCCGGCAGATCGGCAACTATCGCCTGGCGGGGGCGACGCTCTACGTGACGATTGAGCCCTGCCAGATGTGCGTCGGTGCGATGATCCATGCGCGCGTCGCGCGCGTCGTCTTCGGCACTCCGGAGCCCAAGGCGGGCGCGATACAATCGGCGATGCAGGCGCACGAGCATCCGGCGCTGAACCACCGCCTGGCCGCGACCGGTGGTGTCCTCGAAGAGGAGTGCCGCGCGCTGATGCAGGAGTTCTTCAGGGCGCGGCGGAATCCGCCGCCTGAGTAGGAAGTCGCAAGCGAGGGCCGGAGGGTAGCCGCCGTCCGCGGCGGCCCCGAGCGCGCAGCGAGGTTAGTTAATAAACGGAGAGGTACCGAAGTGGTCGTAACGGGGGCGCCTCGAAAGCGTCTTGCCGAGTAATCGGCACGGGGGTTCGAATCCCTCCCTCTCCGCCATCTTTTCCCCTGCACCGCGCCTGCGGCCGCAAGCGCGAGCCGGAGGGCAGCCACCGCGTCTCGCGGTGGCCTCGCGCGCGCCGCTCGGAGCTAAGCTCCGAGCGAAGTGATTGAAGCCCGCCTCGAAAGCGTCTTGCCGAGTAATCGGCACGGGGGTTCGAATCCCTCCCTCTCCGCCATCTTTTCCCCTGCGCCGCGCCGGCGGCCGCAGCGCGAGCCGGAGGGCAGCCACCGCCGTCGCGGTGGCCTCGCGCGCGCCGCTCGGAGCTTAGCTCCGAGCGAAGTAATCGAAGCCCGCCTCGAAAGCGTCTTGCCGAGTAATCGGCAGGGGGTTCGAATCCCTCCCTCTCCGCCATCTTTCTCCCGCGCCTCGCCGCGCCGAGCGCGCCCCGCAGCCGCGGTGGCTCGGAGCCTGGCTCCGAGCGAAGTGACCGGCCCGCTCGAAAGCGTCCTGTCGGTAACCGGCTATTGTTCCCCGGTCCATTCCGTCGCATCCGAGTGCTCGCGCCATCGGCGTTCTGGAGATGGGAGTCTGAGCCCGAGGAGGGGTAGATCGATGGCCACGCGCAGCAAGGGACCCGCTCGACCCGGTCCAGCCGCTGCTGCCCCCTGAGTCTCCGGTCCTTTCGAAGAGCGCATCGTCAGCCATCCCTGCGCCAGGGCCGGGATCGGCGTGACCGCACGGGAAGCAACGACAGTCTCCACTGCGCTTCCTGACGCGAGAAGGAGGCGACGCCCCCGTCCGTCCATGCTCACCGTTCCCGTATAATCTGCTGGATCGATGCCGCTGACTCCCGGCCGCACGCTCGGCGCCTACGAAGTCCTGTCGCTGCTCGGCACCGGCGGAATGGGGCAGGTCTACCGCGCGCACGACCCCCGTCTGAATCGCGACATCGCGCTGAAGATCCTTCAGCTCGACAGCCAGGAGGCCCGCGCCCGCTTCGAACGCGAAGGGCGCGCGCTCGCCGCGCTCAATCACCCGAACATCGTCACGATTCATTCGGTCGAGGAAGTGGACGGCATTCCGTTCCTGACCATGGAGCTCGTCGACGGCCAGGCGCTCGCCGCGCAGATTCCCAGCGAAGGGATGGCTCTCGTCCAGGTGCTCGACCTGGCCATCCCGATGGCTGAAGCGCTCGGCGCCGCTCACCGAAAAGGTATCATCCACCGCGATCTGAAGCCCGGGAACATCATGACGACCGCTGACGGTCACGTGAAGATCCTCGACTTCGGCCTCGCGAAGACGACGTCCTGGTCGTCGGAAGCCGTGACGGTCGATCAGACCGCCGTCGGCATCACGCTGGGCACCCTCTCCTACATGGCGCCGGAGCAGGCCCGCGGCGAGACGCTCGACGAGCGCAGCGACTTGTTTTCGCTGGGTGTCGTGCTCTACGAAATGGCATCAGGCCGTCGGCCCTTCAAGGGGGAGACGGATCTGGCGACGCTGGCCGCCATTCTCGAACGTGCGGCGCCGCCGATCGGCGGTGCCCACGCGGCGCTCGATCCCATCCTCGCCCGGGCGCTCGCGAAACAGCCGTCGGCGCGCTACCAGCGGGCCGATGAGCTGCTGGCGGACTTGCGGGCGCTCCAGTCGGGCGCGCGGCTGGCCGCCGCCACGGTCCGGCCGTCGGGCCCCTCCATCGCCGTGCTGCCCTTCGCGAACATGAGCGCCGATCCGGACCAGGAATATTTCTGCGACGGGATGGCCGAAGAACTGATCAGCGCGCTTGCCAGGATCAAGGGGTTGTCGGTTGCCGCGCGCACCTCGGCGTTCCTTTTCAAGGGAAGCGGGGTCGACGTGCGCCAGATTGGCGAGCGGCTGATGGTGCAGACGGTCCTCGAGGGAAGCGTCCGGAAGATGGGGAACCGGCTGCGGATTACCGCGCAGCTCGTCAGCGTTCACGACGGCTACCAGATCTGGGCTGACCGCTACGACCGCACCCTGGACGACGTCTTCGCCATCCAGGACGAGATCGCCCAGGCGATCACTGACAGTCTGAAAGTGGCGCTGGCCCGCCCCTCGGACGAACCCCTCGTCAGGCCGGCGACGGCCAACCTGGACGCGTATCAGCTCTACCTGCGGGGGCGCTTCCTGGTGAGCCGCCTGACGGGGCAGTTCGAAGCCTACTTCGGCGCGCGGGATGCCTTCCAGCAGGCGGTCGCGCTGGATCCGGAGTACGCCGCGGCCTATGCCGGTTTGTCGGAGGTGTACTGCTCGCTCGCTTACCTGACCTTCATGCCGACCCGCGAAGGCAGCGAGGCCGCGCTGGCGGCAGCCGAGCGGGCCGTGGCCCTGGACCCCGGGCTCGCGGAAGCGCACACCGCCCTCGGCTGGACGAAGACGCTCTTTGCCATCGACATGGCCTCGGCGGAGCAGGATTTCGTTCGCGCCATCGAGCTCGCCCCCAGCTTCGCGCCGGCGCACGGCTACTACGTGCTCCTCCTCGCCTCGCTCGGCCGCTTCGACGAGGCGCTGGCGCGCGCGGAACGGACGCGTCAGCTCGACCCCGTCTGGCTGCGCGGCCCGTTCAACATCTGCATCACGCTGATCTGCGCCAGGCAGTTCGTCGAGGCCGAACGGGTGGTCCGCGAGATCATGGCGCTCGACGCGAACCTGGAAGGCACGTACTGGTTCCTCAGCTCCGCGCTCGCCGGGCAGGGCCGCCTGGACGAGGCGATCGAGGCGCTCGAAAAGGGAGTGCCGCTCGTCTACCGCGCTCCGCTCTTCGTGGCGCTCCTCGGCCTCTGGTATGCGCGCGCCGGGCGGCGAGCCGATGCCGAGGCCGTGCTCGAAGAAATGATTACCGGCGGGCGCTGCCCCCCGTGTGGTTCGCGATTCTGTACGCCGGGCTCGGCGAGCTGGATCGAGCGATCGCCTACCTGGAACAGGCGATTGACGAGCACAACGACCAGGTCTGCTTCATGGGGGTCGATCACCGGTTCGACGAACTGCGCCGCCACCCCCGTTTCGCCGCCCTGCTCGCGCGCATCGGCCTCCCGGCCGCGGTCTGATCGATCAGGACGCCGCGGCCGCCTCGCGCTTCAGCGATCGGTAGAGGAAGGTCATGCCCGCGAAGAACACCACGGCACCGACCCCCAGTACCGCCCATGAACCACGTATCCGTCCAGATCCAGGGCGCCCGGCCCGACTGCCATTGCGCGAACGTGCCGAGCCTGAGCGTGCGAGACGGCTGGAGCGCCATCCAGAGCGCAAAGTACCCGAACGCCGCGACGAAGATGAGCCTCGCCAGCCGCGCCCGGCCGTGCCGGACCAGCCACGCGCCGGTCATGAAACCGGCAATATTGGTGGCGAAGTAGAGAATCAGGAACACCGGCAGCAGCAGCGGATAGTCCGTGAGGGCGTCGCCGTGCCAGAACATGTGCGACGTCTGAAAGCCGAAGTAATTGATCAGCAGGTACACCGGCAGCCACAGCGCGCAGAGCGTCTGGAAGATCAGGTTCCCGGCGAGCGCACGCTGGTACAGGTTACGGCCACGACCGTGCCGTGGCTCGATGCTCCAGGGCCGCCGCGACCAGCGTGCCGGAGCCGAACGCCACTGGAAGATCGACCTGAATCATCGCGCCCTCACAGTCTGAATCGCACTTCCATCATGACGCGGCGTCGAATGATGTCGCCGAAGATGTGGTGCTGGACGGCACGGTCCGCCAGGTTGGTGGCCCTGACGCTCCACGTGAACCGGTCGCCATCGAAGTTGACGCCGGCGGTGGCGCCGAGGAGCCAGAACCGCTCGGTCCAGCCCTGGATGGCCAGGACATCGGTCCAGAAAGCGCGATCGGTGTAGCTGGCGGTCAGGGATCCGACGAACCGCTGGTGCGTTCCGGAGATCGCCAGGTTCACGCGATGGTGCGGCGGGATGTTGACCGGGGCCGGCGGCGCGCCGTTCAGCCCGCTGACGTCAGGCCGGGATTCGAACGAATAGTTCGCCGACCCTGAGAATCCTCCGGCGATCGGCCAGTCGACACCGGTCTCGAGCCCCGATTCGGTGACGGTGCCGGCGCTGCCCCACTGAAACAGCCTGGGCAGCGACAATCCGTCGAGCACCGCCGGCGGCAGCGGCCACCCCGGAGGCGCATCAGTGGACGAATACAACGCCGCCGTCATGAGGTTGATGGCCCCCGTCGAGCGGTGGTGATAGACGGAGGCGTTCACGCTCAGGCGCTGCCCGAGCACTCCGTTGTAGCCGACCTCGAAGGCGTCGATCGTCTGCGGTCGCAGGTCCTGATTCCCCAGCGTCGTAATGGGTACCGGAAAGCTCGCCACGCCCAATGGAATATCGATGGACGAGGCGAAGTCGGCATAGCTCTCGACGGTCGACGGCGCCGAGTAGGCGCGATTGTAGGTCGCGCGGAAGGTGTGCCCTTCCGACGGTTCGAACCTGACGCCCAGCCGCGGCGACGCGAACAGCCCGAAGGTGTCGAACCAGTCGAGCCGCGCTCCGGCGGTCAGGCGCACGCGCGCGCTCAAATGCACGTCGTCGGTCACGAACGCCCCCGCCTCGTCGCGGTGATTGACGGCGGGGACGAAGCTCAAATCGAAATGCGAGCGCTTGTAGGTCGCGCCGTAGACGAAGAGCTGTCGTCCGTGGACGACCCTGCTGTCCTTGGCGTCGAGTTGCAGCGACTGGCTGCTGATACTGGCGCGGTCGGTGGTCAGCAGCCCCGCGTACCGGGCCGTGTGGATCGATCCCAGGGCGGTCACCGATCCGCTGCCGCGGGTGTACTCGACGCTGCCGTACGTCTGGCGCATCGGGTCGGCGTCGTACGGCCCAGGGGCGACGAGAATCAGGCCGTTGCTGCTCGCATAACCCCCGTCGAAGCGCCATGTTGCGTGCTCGCTCTGATCGAAGTCGACGCGGACGTCGGCCTTGCCCTGCGTCGTGCCGAGGCTCTCGTAGGGGGGCAGCGGCGTACCGCCCGGCGTGGCTGGCGGCCGGTCCCAGCGGCCCTGCGTGTAATACAAGCCGCTCAGCCTGTAGGCGAGCCGGCCCGATTCCCCCGCGTGGCTGAGCCCGACTTCGCGCGTCGAGCGTTCGCCGATGCTGACCTTCCCGCGGGTCCCGAGCATTTCCCGAGGGCTCTTCGTGATGATGTTGATCGTGCCGGTGAGCGCGTTCGCTCCCCAGATGGCCGAGCCGGGTCCGCGGGCCACCTCGATCTGTTTGATGTCGTCGAATCCCACGGGCAGCAGGTCCCACAGGACCATCCCGAAGTAGTCCTGGTAGACCGAGCGGCCGTCGAGGAGCGCCAGCGTGCTGCGGGCATTGCGCCCGGTGGCGCCGCGCGTGACGATCTGCACGTCGCGCGGTGAGAGCTCGATCACATTCACGCCCGGAACCGAACGCAGCAGGTCGGCATAGTTCGTCGCCGGAGCGGCCTCGATCTCGGCGCTGCGCAGGACCGTCACGGCCACCGGCGCCGTCCGTAACGTCTCGGGTGCCCGGCTGCCGGTCACGACCACTGTGTCGCCATACGTCGGCAGCTCGAGTACCAGCTCGAGTGCCGCCGTCGTCCCCGCCGCGACGGACAGCGGTCTGGACGTGAACGATGCGAAGCCGGACAGCTCCGCCGTCACCACGTAGACCCCGCCGGGCACCGCAATTGAATAGCGCCCGTCGCCGGCTGTCACCGCGGACCGAACCTGTCCGTCGGCGCTGGCGGTTGCCTGGACGACAACGCCGGGGAGTACGCCTCCTGATTCGTCACGGGCCACGCCGGTGATGGTGGTGCCGGGCGCCGCCGACTGGGCACTGAGGCGGGTCTCGCGGCTCGAGGCGAGCGCCAGCGCCAGCCCCGCCCCCCACAGCAACAGCCC
Source organism: uncultured Acidobacteriota bacterium (assembly GCA_963750475.1). Lineage (GTDB taxonomy): Bacteria > Acidobacteriota > Vicinamibacteria > Vicinamibacterales > 2-12-FULL-66-21 > JALZOC01. Next base: position 74,785 of record CAVVQQ010000002.1, on the reverse strand, counting down.
GAGGGCGTTCCTCCAGCGGGCGCGCCGCTCCGCAGCCGCCTGGCTCATACGCCCATGGCGCTTGGCGGAGGCCCCGAGGTGTCGGCAGGAAACCAGCGCTCGATGAACTCCGGTGGAATCGTGAACGGCGCGTGCCCCGGCAGATGCCCCATCCGATCCATCAGCCGGAGGTGCAGCCACTCCGACGCGAACCGGTACGGTCGATCCCGGTAGAGCAGCCCGGCGGCAAGAACCGTCCCCCGCCAGAGCCGGAGCAGGCACCAGAACTGGAAGCGATCGCGATACGGGGCCTGGGGCAGCCCGAGCATCGTCGCGGCCTCCGTGCCGACCAGATACCGCGTGAGCACGACGGGCAAGTGCCGTGATCCTGGCGGCATGAGCTGCTGCAGGAGCGTCATGAGCGCGTTGGTCAGGGCGCGGCCGGCATCGGATGCGCCCCCCTGGTGTTCGCGAATGGCGTCGTAGAGCGCCTGCGCGTCTTCGTGGTCCGCCGGCAGCAGGTCCTCGCGAATGCCCATCAGGAAGCCGACGACGTTCCAGCAGTGCACGTAGGCGTTCTTGACCTCGTCGGTCATGCGGACGCCCAGCTTGCCGAAGCTCCGGACGGCGACGAACGAGAACGTCATCAATGTGAACGCCAGGTCTTCCTGGTTGATCGGGCGGCCGAATTTCTGACGGAGCGTCGGATCGAGCGGATTCGCCGCCGCGCCGGGGTCGTGTTCGATCATGTTGCGGATGATCGCGTGCATCACCCGGACCTTCTGCGTGGCATGGACGCCGACGCCCACTCCACCGTCCGCGACGAGTCCGCCAGGGCACATGACGCTCATGATCATCTGCGCCGTTTCGCGGATCCGACGCGCGGGATCGATCTGGAGGAACTTGGTGAACGACAGCACTTCGGTGCCGTATCGCATGATGTAGCACTCGGGCAGACTGGCGCACGAGAGCTGCGTCGCCGACGAGATGCCGTAGAGCAGGAAGAACGCTTCGGCCTGCTTGATCTTGGCGCGGTCGAGCCATGCGGGGAGCTCGCTCGAGACCGTCAGGTAGGTGCGCACCTCCTCGGGGAGCTTCCGCGAAGGCGCCCCGTCGTCCTCCCAGACCTGGTGGTTTCTGACCAGATCCGCGAAGATCCGGTAGGCGGTCCCCTGGCACATCGCGACGGCCACGAGATCGGCCGGCGGATCGACCACCTCCCGCATGCTGTCCAGGAACGCGGCATCGAGCGTCGTGGTTCCGCCGCGCACGTTCTTCATCACGCTGGCTTGCTGGGGCATGGCTTTCAGGCCGCACACGCGTGTGCGGGTGCCAGGATTCTAGCGTAATGCGCCATGAAAGCCCTACCGGGGTCGCGTTGCGGCGCGGCCATCCGGCGCCGCCGGATCGTAGTTCGGATTGGGTCGGGGCAGCTGGGCGCCAACCTTGGTGCGCCACGCCTTCAGCTCGGCGAGCAGCTGCCGGGCACGTGTCGGGTGGGTCGGCGACAATTCCCGGGTCTCGCCGATGTCCCGCGACAGGTCGAACAGCTCGATCGATCCATCCTCGAGCCACTCGATGAGCTTCCAGCTGCCCCGCCGGATGGCGGAGGCCGGGGCGCCACCCTGATTGCCGTAGTGCGGGTAGTGCCAGAACATGGCTCGCTCGGCCGGTGCCTGACCCCTGAGCGCGGGTAGAAAGCTCACGCCATCGACGTCGACACCGGCGCCGCGCGTGGCGGCGGCTTCGAGCAGCGTCGGGAAGAAATCGGGGCTGGTGACGGGGCTGTGCACCTGGGTCCCCGGACGGGTCAGCTGCGGCCAGCGCACCAGCAGGGGCACGCGAAGGCCGCCTTCGTACATCCATCCCTTGCCCGCCCGCAACGGCATGTTCGACGTCGGCCAGCCCTCGCTCGTCGACAGCCCGCCGTTGTCGCTCGTGAAGATTACCAGCGTGTTCTCGCGCAGGCCGAGCGCGTCGAGCCGATCGAGGACCTTGCCGACGGCCTGGTCCATGGCGTCGACCATGCCGGCGTAGACAGCGTGCTCCTGCACGAGGCGCACGTCGCGCGCGTGCTCGCGGCCCCATGCGGCCTCGAGCCCGAGCCGCTGCCGCTTCTCCTCGTACTTGCGCTGCAGATCGGGTCGGGCCATCAGCGGGGTGTGCACGGAATAGAACGACAGGAAGGCGAAGAACGGACGCGCCCGGTTCGCCTCGATGAAGCGCACGGTCTCGCTCGCCAGGCGATCGGGCAGGTGCTCGCCGTCGGGACCGTCGGGCAGGCGGGGATTGCCGTAGGGGGAGAAGTACTTGTTGCCGCCGTACGGTCCGCCGAGATCGATGCCGCCGAGATTGTGGTCGAAGCCCTGCTGCTCGGGCCACGCCCCCTCCGGGCCGAGATGCCATTTGCCGGCAAAGAACGTCGCATACCCGGCGCCTTTGAGCGCCTCGGCAATCGTCGTCTCGTCGAGCGCCAGGCGATCGCCGAACGGTGCGGGCAGCGCCCGGGTATTCCGTTTCCAAAGCTCCGGCCGGTCCGGCGCCCCGATGTAGTCGGTAATCCCGGTGCGCGGCGGCCATCGTCCGGTCAGGAGGCTGGCCCGGGTCGGGGAGCACACCGGCGCGGCCGCGTAGGCCGAAGTGAAGCGGACCCCCTCGCGTGCCAGGCGGTCCAGGTGAGGAGTCTCGTAGAACGTGCTGCCGTAGCTGCCCAGATCGCGCTGTCCGAGGTCGTCCGCCAGGATGAACAGAATGTTGGGCCTGCCGCGAGCGGCGGACTGTGCCCAGCCCGGGGCCGGGATGTGGATCCCGACGAGCATCCACAGCAGGACGGCCGGCCGCAGTACGTTCATGCGCGACAGGGTACCCGGTTCGACGGGGGCAGGCAATGAGCCCTGATTCGGCCGCGTTCGACTGCGGCGAGCCCGGGCTCAACGACTGGCTTCGGCGGCAGGCTCAGGACGCCAAATGCCCGCCGCCGGCGCTCGGATCACGACGTCAAGCGACGCCGCCGGCGCTCAGAGCGCGCTGCGCTTCGCCTTGAACTCGATCTCCAGCTCGATCTTGTCGTCGACGCTCATCAGCCGCGCCAGCGTCGGCTTGGTCATCTTGTAGGTCGCAAACTGCAGGGTCGTCGTCGCCCGCCCCGCCACCATGTCGTTGGCGAAGGTGGCGACGACGTTCCAGGTGGCCTCGCTGGTGACGCCGTGGAGCGTCATGTCGCCAATCAGCTGAAAGCCGGCCTGCGCCCCCATGCCCGACGGGAACGGCACCGGCAGCCCGACGGCGCGCTTCGGCACGAACTCGAGCGTCGGATACTTCTCGGTCTCGAGCGTCCGCCCCTGGACGTAGCCGTCGCGCATCTGCTGATCGCTCTTGATCGTCGTCAGATCGACCGTCAGCTTCGAGTGCGCCGCGTCGATGGTGCCGTCGGGATTGATGATCATGGTGCCGGTCACGGCGCTGGTCGTGCCGACCGCATCGCTCGGAAAGCTGATCCCGGCGAGCTGCTCGCGGACCTTGTAGCGCGCCTTCGTCCCGTCCGTGATCTCCAGCTTGGCCGGCTTGGTGGGATCGGGCGGCGGAACGTTCGGACGCCCGCCTCCCTGACGCGCGCCAGGGGGAGCCGCCGGACCCGGCGCCGGCGCCTGGGCCCCGAGGCCCTGGATGGAGGTCGCAAGGGCCAGAGCCCCGAGCACGAGCCGGACGCGCATGGATGAGAGCATGAGTTCTCCTTGAAAGTCGCCCCGGCCGGAAGAGTCCCCCCGCGCGGCGGCAGCGTGAAACAGGCTTTGAGAGGAATACGACCGGGGGAGGAAGACGTTTCGCTCGGGGCGGCCGGCGGGGGGAGTGTCACGCTTTCGCCATGGACCGCCATAGCGGCCTGGCGAAAGCGAACGACCCCGGCTAGAGAGAGGCCGAAGTGCCGTGCGACGGCTGCTCGGCGCGGGGACGGAAGATTGTGGAGATCGAGATCGTCGTCCGAGTAGGCCAGGATGGACGACTCGTCGAAGGTCTGACAGCGCCTGAGGTCGGCGGCGGTCATGTCCACTTCGAGCGCTCGTCCGTCAGCAGCCATCGTCGGGGCGGAGTCGAGGGGCAGGAGGTAGCGCCGGCGGCCGAGCCAGCCCGGGGAGTCGATCACGTAGAAGTGCAGACGGCCTTCCGCGGGATCGATGAGGGCCCCGGCGAGGGTGCCGATCTGCTGCCCCGCGGTGTCCTGAAGGGGCACGTCTTCCAGCCCGCCCGCAGGCCCCTCAATCTGCGATGCATCGACGTAACGGAGTGTCGAGTGGTCGAGTCTGACTCGCATTTCGTCGCCTCCTGCATCTCGGAGAGTGCAACCGGAATGCCACCACCAAAAGACGAAGCTTCGCCAGTAAAATGCCGGATGAGGCTGCTTTCCGGGGCCACTCAATGGCAAATCCGAGGTGCAGATCTGCACGGGGCGGGAAGAAATCGATTGGTCCGGCAGCCTCGGTTCAGAGTGAACCGACGAGATACATGGCGCCGGTCGGGGACGGGACGCCCCCTTCTGGCTCGAGCGTGAGCGCAATCGCCACAGGGCGGACGCCCGTCGTCTGCGACCCACCGAGCAGCCGGCCGCTGGCATCCGGTTTGAGCAGGCCGGCGCTGACCTTGGCATCCGCCGTGACGAGCCAGAGCTGATAAACACGGCCCTGCGGCAGAGCCGGCAGCGCATCTGCCGCCAGAGCGACGCCGCGCGAGGGACTCCAGAAAGCGCGGCCGCGAGCCGCCGGCGCCGCCGTTTGTCCAGCCAGGTCGACCCGCACCGCATCGGGCGCCGAAGCCACCAGCGCGACCCGCGAGCTCTCGTCGCTGGCTCGCTCGAGGCTCGCGACGCGCGTGTCCGCCGCGGCGAGCCGTGCCTGGGCCGAGCGCAGCGCCGCGTCGGTCTCGCGCAGCTTCGACTGCAGGACGAGTGCGTAGAGTCCGAATGCGACGGCCGCGATCGACGCGGCGGCGAGCAGCCAGGGCTCGAGCCGGCGCGCCGGCGACGCGGCCCGCCGCGATTCCGCGATCGGCACCACGCGCGCCGGCGATGCCGCCGGGGCCGCGGCGCGGGCCGCCGCAAGCACACGATCCCTCAACTGTGCCGGCGGCGCTTCAGGCGTGACGGCGTGACCGAGCGCTTCGGCGACCATGGCCGCGTCACGCACCTCGGCACGGCATTCGGGGCACGCCGCGAGGTGTGCCTCGAAGACACGGCGGTCGTCTTCGCTCAGAATCCCGAGCGCGAACGGCCCGGCGAGCTCGCCGTAACGATCGTGGTCAGTCATTGCATTCCGCCGTCACCAAGCGCCACCCGCAGCTTCTGCAGCGCCGATCGCATGCGCGTCTTGACCGTGCCGAGCGGCTCGCGCAGGCGCTCCGAAATATCCGACTGGCTCAGGCCCTCGTAGTAGGCCAGCTCCACGGCCCGCCGCTGGGTCTCCGGAAGCTGATCGAGCGCCGCCGCGACTCGCGCCGCGGCTTCGGCCGTGATCGACGCCGCCTCCTGTCCGTCAGCCGGATCGGCAAGATCCGGCACCGCCGCTCCCGAGGCGACCGGCCGCACGCTCCGGGCGCGGATCCGGTCGATGGCGCGCGCTCTCGTCATCATCAGCAGCCACCCGATGACGGTCGCCCGGGCCCCGTCGTAGCGCGCCGCCTGCCGCCAGGCCTGGGCAAACACCTCCTGGACCACGTCCTCCGCGTCGCCGCGGTCGCCGACGATCCGGAACGCCAGGGCGTACACGCTCCGTCCGTGGCGATCGTCGAGATCCGCCAGCGCGGCCTGGTCGCCGGCCGCGAGCCGCTCGACGAGCGCCTGGTCAGGCACCCGCGGCCCCGTTCGTCGGGGCCGTGGCGGCCTGTTCTCTACGATGTCTCGCCTTCATATGACTCTACGCACCAGCTACCGCTTCGGATGAGTGTATCAGCCCAATCCAGTCTGCGGCTGCCGGCGTAGATGAGGGTGAGCGCCGCTGATGGCGCCAGGAGGACAGAACAGAATGTATCGCAACGTAATTGGTGGAATGCTCGCAGTCGTGTTCGCGGCCGGCCTCGGGACGGCGCAGGCCCAGGAGAAGACGACGATGGTCGGCGGCGCGGCGATGTATCCGTCGAAGGACATCGTCAGCAACGCGATGAACTCCAAGGACCACACGACGCTCGTCGCGGCGGTCAAGGCGGCCGGTCTCGTCGAAACGCTGCAGGGGCCCGGCCCGTTCACGGTGTTCGCGCCGACCAACGAGGCGTTCGAGAAGCTGCCCGCCGGCACGGTGGACACGCTGCTCAAGCCGGAGAACAAGGACACGCTGAAGAAGGTGCTGACCTATCACGTCGTCTCTGGCCGCCTCGACGCCAAGGCGCTGATGGCGATGGCGAAGAAGAACCAGGGCAAGGCCGAACTGACGACCGTCAGCGGCGACAAGCTGTGGGTGGTTGCGGACGGCAAGGGGCTGACCCTGCGCGACGGCAAGGGCACGACCGCGAAGATCACGATTCCCGACGTCTACCAGTCGAACGGCGTGATTCACGTCATCGACACCGTCGTGATGGCCAAGTAGGACGGCGGCTGGCGGGGGGCGGGGCTCGACCCGCGCTCCGCCGTCGCCGGCGCCGGCTCAGCTTGATGTTCCGCGAGGACGAAGGTACGTTAAGCTGGTTTCCAGTCCATGGCGGTTTCGATAAGTTGCCCGCAGCTCGGTGATGCCGCGGTCCGCTCCCAGCTGGCGGACGCGGTGCAATTGGTGGTCAAGCGGTGGCGCCCATCGTTTGAAAGCTGGCGTCTCTCGCTGTTCCGCTCGCAGTCGGGTCAGGGGTGGGATCTCGCCATCTCGGGCCCGCGCTTCCGCAAGGTCTTCACGCTTCACGGGCCGGCCGACGATCTTCCGGGTCTGGTGACCGCCTACATCGACGCAATCCTCGCCCAGCGCGCCCGCTGAGTCGCCGCCGCCGCCGCCGAAATTTCCCCGCTGCTGGCGCCGCTGCCCTCGTATTCTTTTCTCGCCGCTCATCTCCGGTCGGGCTTGCGTCTGCTCCGTCAGGTCCATAAGCTGGAGAGTGATGGGTGTGGCCGAGTGGATGCGGATTCTCGATACGGTCGGCGGGCTGGCGCAGATGACCGCGAAGCTGCGCCCGAGGCCTGCTGATCACGCCGCGTCCGCCTCCGGCGAGGCGCTCGCCGGCTCCGGCGCCCCCGGCACCCTCGAAGCGCGGCTCGCCGGCGTCGTCGTCGCCGCGCTGAAAGAAGCGTTCGACAGGGATCGCGCCCGCATGGAGATGGAGCGGTCGCAGATCGACGCCGAACGGAAACGCGCCGACGAGCTGCTCGCCGCCGAGCTGCGCCGGCAGTCCGCGGAGCGCTCGCTCGGACAGCTCAAGCTGATTGCGATCCTCGCGGCCGCGGGCTGGGCGCTCTCCGCGCTCGTCGCGGTCTGGCTGCCGGGCATGCGCGGCGGGCTGTCGCGGGGGATGCTCGGCGCCGGCTGGCTGCTGGCGCTCGCGGCGCTCGGCTGCGCGTTCGCTGCCGGGCAGCGCATTTTTGCCGACGACTTTTCGACCGCTCCGTCGCGCATCGCTCCCGGCGGCCCGGCCGCGGCGGCCGCACCCTGGGTGCTGCTGGCCTCGCTGGGCGCGATCGCCGCTGGCATCCTGACGGCGTTGTAAGGAGACACCTTCGAAACATGATCACTGTTTACGGCGCGGACTGGTGTGAAGACACGCGGCGGGCCCTCCGCCACCTGCGGCGGCTTGGCGTCCGCCATCGCTTTCTGAACGTCGACGAGGATCTCGACGCGCTCGGCGCGGCGACCGCTCTCAACGACGGCCAGCGGCGCACGCCGACGATCGACCTTGGTGTCGGCGGCCCCCCGCTCATCGAGCCGGCCAACGACACGATCACCGAGGCGCTGGTCGAGCTCGAGATGCTGACCCTCGAGGATGCCCACGGCCGTCTCGGCGTCCAGAACGTCGGCGATCTCGAACGCGTCGTCCGCGCCGGCGCCGGCGCGGCGCTGATGCTGACCGGGTCCGCGGCGCGCACCGGGCTGCGCTGGCCGCTGCGGCTGCTCGGAGCGGGGATCGCGCTCTCGGGCGTGACCGGCTGGTGTCCCGCCTACCAGGGAGCCGGCGTGACGTCGCTCGACGGCCCGGGCGACCGCCCGGACGAAGCGCACCGTCCGTCATGGCTCGGCAAGCGGGCCGTGGCGTCGTGAAGAAAACCGACGACAAAAGGGCCGACGACAGAAAGGCCGACGACACGAAGGTCGACGATTTGCTGACCGCGCTGGCCGAGGCCCGCCACGACGATCCGTTCGCCGTCCTCGGCCCTCACGCCCAGGGCAAGGGGATCGTCATCCGGGCGTGCATTCCGACCGCCGAACGGATTACCGTCCGCCATGGCGGCTCGGAGGTGGCGATGAAGCGCCGCCACGCCGCCGGCATCTTCGAGGCGGTCATTCCCGGCGCGCGCGACGTGCCGGACTACCGGCTCGACGTCGGCTACAGCGGCGGCACCACCGCCATCCTCGACGACCCCTACCGCTACGGCCCGGTACTCACCGACTTCGATATCCATCTCTTCGGCGAGGGCACGCACACCCGGATCTACGACAAGCTCGGCGCCCATCTCATGACCATCGGCGGCGTCGACGGCGTGCACTTCGCCGTCTGGGCGCCCAACGCCAGGCGGGTCAGCGTCGTCGCCGACTTCAACCTGTGGGACGGCCGCCGCCACCCGATGCGGAAGATCGGTCTGGGGGTGTGGGAGATCTTCATTCCCGGCGTCGGCGTCGGCCAGAAATACAAGTTCGAGCTCCTCACCGCCCACGGCGAGATTCTCCTCAAGTCGGATCCGTTCGGCTTCGCCTTCGAGCTGCCGCCGCTGAATGCGTCGATCGTCGTCCGTCCCGACTATCAGTGGCGGGACGACGGCTGGATGGAGCGGCGCCAGGCCGAGGGCTCGTGGTTCGAGAAGCCGCTCAGCGTCTACGAGGTGCATCTCGGCTCATGGGCGCGCGTGCCCGAGGACGACAACCGCTACCTGACCTACGGCGAGCTGGCGGCGCGGCTGATTCCCTACGTCAAGGAGATGGGCTACACCCACATCGAGCTGCTGCCGGTGATGGAGCATCCGTTCTCCGGCTCGTGGGGCTACCAGGTCATCGGCTTCTTCGCCCCGACCAGCCGCTTCGGCAGTCCGGAAGAGTTCAAGGCGTTCGTCGACGCCTGCCACCAGAACGGCATCGGCGTGATCCTCGACTGGGTGCCGGGCCATTTTCCGAAGGACGCGCACGGCCTGGCCTCGTTCGACGGCACGGCGCTCTACGAGCACGCCGATCCCCGTCAGGGCGAGCATCGCGAGTGGGGCACGCTGATCTTCAACTACGGCCGCAACGAGGTCCGGAACTTCCTCCTCGCCAATGCGCTGTTCTGGCTCAACGAGTACCACATCGACGGTTTGCGCGTCGACGCGGTTGCCTCGATGCTCTATCTCGACTACTCCCGCAAGGAAGGGGAGTGGATCCCCAACCGCTTCGGCGGCCGCGAGAACATCGACGCGATCGAGTTCATCCGGCAGCTGAACACCCTCACGCACAGCGAGCAGCCCGGCTCGATCACCGTCGCCGAGGAGTCGACCGCGTGGCCGTCGGTCAGCCGCCCGACCTACGTCGGCGGGCTCGGTTTCACCTACAAGTGGAACATGGGCTGGATGAACGACATCCTCGAGTACGTGCACCGCGATCCGATTCACCGGCGCTGGGATCACCATCACCTGACGTTCTCGCTGATCTACGCCTTCAGCGAGAACTTCGTGCTGCCGTTCTCGCACGACGAAGTCGTCCACGGCAAGGGCTCGATGTTCGACAAGATTCCCGGCGACGAGTGGCAGAAGGCGGCGACGCTGCGGGCGCTCTACGGCTTCATGTACGCCCACCCGGGGAAGAAGCTGATGTTCATGGGCTGCGAGTTCGGCCAGGGGCGCGAGTGGAACTACGATCACAGCCTCGACTGGCACCTGCTCGAGCGTCCGCTGCACGCCGGTCTCAGCCGCTTCGTCCAGGACCTCAACCGCGTCTACGCCGCCCAGCCGGCGCTGCACCAGGTGGATTTCGAGCCGGCCGGGTTCCAGTGGATCGACTGCAACGACAACGACAACAGCGTCGTCTCGTTCATCCGCCGGGCGCGCGACGGCAACGACTTCGTCACCGCGATCGTCAACTTCACGCCGGTGCCGCGCGACGGCTACCGCGTCGGCGTGCCGCGGGGCGGGGCCTACGTCGAGCTGATCAACAGCGACAGCGAGACCTACGGCGGCAGCAATCTCGGCAACAGCGGCACGGTCTCGACCGAGCCGATTGCCGCCCACGGCCACCCCGATTCGCTGCGGCTGAATCTGCCGCCGCTCGGCATGCTGCTGCTGAAGCCGCAATGACGGCGGCGGGTCCGGGCCCCTCCCGCCGCCGCGGCCGGTGAGCCCGACGCACCGCGCCGCCGGGCCGGACTGGTCAGGGCTGCGGCTGACCGACCGGATTCAGCCCGGCGTCCGCGTCCTCTTCGTCGGCATCAACCCGGGCGTGCGGTCGGCGCTGTCCGGGCACCACTTCGCCGGCCCCTCGAACCGATTCTGGAAGCTGCTGTTCGACTCGGGGCTGGTACCGCGGGCGCTGACGTTCGAGGAGGACGGGCTGTTGCCGCAATACGGCTTCGGCATCACCAACCTGATCGCCCGCCCGAGCCCGGGCATCGACGATCTCGCCCCGGCGGAGTACCTGGCCGGCTGGAAAATTCTCGAGAAGAAGATTCGCCGCTACCGCCCGTCAGTCGTCGCGCTCGTCGGCGTCACGCTCTACCGCGTGATTCGTCCGCTCGTCGAAGCGCCTGCCGATCCCCCGGCTCCCCGCTCGCGGCCGATTGCGCTCGGACTTCAGCCGGCCGTCATCCACGGCGCCCGCATCGTCGTCCTCCCGAACCCGAGCGGACGCAACGCCAACTTCACCTACCCGGAGATGCGCGCCGCGTTCGGGCTGCTGAAAGCCCTGCTCTGACGCCCGGCCGCGTGCCGCCGGCCCGCCCTCAGTGCGCCGCGGCCGCCGGCCCGCGGGGCCGCCGCATCAGCATGACGAGCGGCAGCAGCAGCAGGAAGATGAGCCCGAGCAGCCGGAACAGCTGAACGAACGAGACCATCGCGGCCTGCCGCGCGACGGCGCCGAAGAGCGCCGCGTAGGCGCGCTGGGCCGCGGTCACCGGGTCCGAGCCGGAAGCGATGAACCCCTGGCGCGCCGACTCGAGCCACGCCTGCGACTGCGGCGAGTACGCCGAGACGTGCGCTCCCATGACGTTGATGTACTCCTGCTGCTTGCGCGCCAGCAGCGAGCCGGTGGTCGCGATGCCGATGCTGCCGCCGAGGTTCCGCATCAGGTTGAACAGGCTGGTGGCGTTGCCCATCCGCTCGCGCGGGATCGGATCCATGCTGATCGTCGTCAGCGGCACGAACAGCGCCGACAGCCCCAGCCCCTGGAAGAATTGCGGCCAGAAGATGTCCCAGTAGCCGGCGTTCAGATTCAGCTCGCCGAGCCAGAACAGCGTTCCGGCGCCGACGACCAGCCCGGCCGCGACCATTTTCCTGGCGTCGATTCGGCCGATCAGGAGACCGACCATCGGCATGCCGATGAGCGAGCCGAGGCCGCGCGGCGCCATCGCGATGCCGGCCTGGAGCGACGGGTAGCCCATCAGCGTCTGCAGCATGATCGGCAGCAGCACCAGGCTGCCGTAGAGCACGAACCCCAGCGTCGTCATCAGGAACACGCCGGTGCTGTAGCTCCGGATCTTGAAGACCCGCAAATCGACGACCGGCTCCGCCGCGCGCAGCTCGCGGATCAGGAACGCGACGATGCCGCCGGCCGAGAGGAAGACCAGGCCGGTGATGAAGGCGGAGGCGAACCAGTCCCGCTCCTGGCCGAGGTCGAGGGCCAGCTGCAGCGTGCCGATCCACAGCGCCAGCAGGCCGATGCCCCAGTAGTCGATCTGCTTCGTCTCGCGGCGCAGGTAGGCCGGGTCGAAGACATACAGCTTGGTCATGATCAGCGAGACGATGCCGATCGGCAGGTTGATGTAGAACACCCAGCGCCAGCTGTAGGCGTCGGTGAGCCAGCCGCCAATCACCGGGCCGATGATCGGGGCGACGACGATGCCGAGGCCCCAGAAGCCCATCGCCTTGCCGCGTTCATGCGGCGGGAAAGCCTCGAGCAGAATCGCCTGCGAGAGCGGCTGCATGGCGCCCCCGGTGGCCCCCTGCAGCAGACGGAACGCAACCAGGAACGGCAGCGTCGGCGCGATCCCGCAGAGCAGCGACGAGATCGTGAACCCGGCGACCGACGTCATCAGCAGGCGCTTGCGGCCGAAATGCCCGGCCAGCCACCCGGTCATCGGCAGGATGATCGCATTGGCGACGAGATACGACGTCAGCACCCAGGTCGATTCGTCAATCGTCGCCGACAGGTTGCCGGCGATATGGGGCAGCGACACGTTGACGACGGTCGTGTCGAGGACCTCCATGAAGGTCGCGAACATCACCGCGATCGCGACGATCCACGGGTTGACCGCCCGGTGCTCGGCCGCGGGAGTCATTTCGACGACGTGTAGATGGTCGGCGTGACCGACATGCCGGGGCGGAGGCGGTGCTCGGGATCCTGGCCGGGGTCGAGGACGATCTTGACCGGCACACGCTGGACCACCTTGACGTAGTTGCCGGTCGCATTCTCCGGCGGCAGCAGGCTGAAGCGCGCCCCGGTCGCCGGAGCGATGCTGTCGACGTGCGCCGTGAACTCCTTGCCGACGGCGTCGACCGTGACGCTGGCGCGCTGCCCGGCGCGGACGTCCTTGAGCTGCGTCTCCTTGAAGTTGGCGGTGACCCACAGCTCGTCCTGTGAGACCAGGGCGACGAGCGGCTGCCCCGGCTGCACGACCTGCCCGACTTCGACCGACTTCTTGCTGATCACGCCCGATGCGGGCGCCTTGATGTGCGTCCGCTCGAGGTTCAGCTCGGCCTGCGACAGCGCCGCGGCCGCCTGCTGGACGCGCGCTTCGGCGACGGCGGCCCTGGCCCGCGTCACCTGCATCTGCTGCGGCGCGCTGCGCGTCGCCTGGACCGCGGCCTGCGCCTGGGCGGCATTGCCGCGCGACTGGCGCGCCCGCTGTTCGGCGACGCCAATCGCCGCCTGCGCCGCGATCACGTCCGACTTCGAGGCATCGGCCGCCGCCCGCGCCGCATCGGCCGCCGCGACCGCGGCGTCGAACTGCTGCTGCGGGATCTCTTCCTTCGCGACCAGCCCCCTGAACCGTTCGACGTCCCTGGCGGTGCGCGTCGCGGTCGCCTCGCGCTCGCGCTGGTGCGCCTCGGCGGCGACGAGCTGGGCGCGGGCCGCCGCGATCTGGCTCTCGGCGATGCCGACCCCGGCCTGGGCCTCCTCGAGGCCGCCGCTCGCGCTGCGCGTCCCGGTCGTCGTCGAGACCTCGGCGATCGGAATGCCGCTCGTCGCCGCCGCGGCGTTCGCCTGCGCATCGGCCAGCTCCGCCTTCGCGCGCTCGACCGCCACCTGGTAATCGCGCGGATCGATTTCCGCGATCACCGCTCCGGCCTCGACGAACTGGTTGTCCTTGACGTTCAGCGTGAGGATCGGGCCGCCGACGCGTGACGAGACCTGGGTGATGTGCCCGTCCATCTGGGCGTCGTCGGTCGACTGCCGGCCCGACGAGTGCCAGACGAAGAACGCGATGATCGCGACGAGGGCGAGCGCGACGAGGGCCAGCGGGCGGCCCCGCCCGGCGAGCAGCCCTTGGTTCGGGGTTTCTGCCGGGGCCGCGGCCTGATCCACCTCAGTCACTTCCGCCATTACTTCGGTCCTCCGAGATACGTCGAGATCGATTGCTCGGCCGTGCCGATGGCCTCCGCGAGCATCGCTTTCGCGAGATTGTTGGAGTAGAGCGCCTCGATGTAGCTTTCCGAGGCGGCCGCCTGCGCTTCCTGCGCCTGCGTGACCTCGATGTTGCCGGCGACGCCGGCGCCGAAGCGGTCACGCGCCTGCTCGAGCTCCTGCGCGGCCAGCGTCACGGTGGTGCGCGCGGCGTCGAGCTGCTGCGCCGAGGCCCCGAGATCGAGCAGCGCGCTCCGCACGTCGTAGTCGACGCGCCCCTTGAGGTCGTCGAGCTCCGCCTGGCGGCGGCGCAGCTCGGCGCCGGCCTGCAGGCGGCGGCCGACCGTCCGGCCGCCTTCGAAGATCGGCACCCGCACGGTGGCGGCGACGCGGTAGGTGGCGTGGGCGGTGGCGGGGGTCTGCCCGATGCCGCCGTAGTCGGCGTCGAGATGCAGCGTCGGCAGGAGCTCACTCGTCGCCGCCCGCGCCGCCGCCTCCGCCGCCGCGACGCGCTCGCGCGCCGCGAGGTAGTCGGGGCGCGACGCGAACGCGGTCTGGAGCGCCGCCTCCAGCGTCATCGGCGGAATCGGCGTGTACGGGATCTTGTCGGTCAGCGTGAACGGCTGTCCGGACGGCAGCCCGATCGCCCGGGCCAGCTGCAGCTTCGATCGCTCGAACTCGTTCTCGGCGCGAATCGCGCGCTGGCGGACGTTCTGCACCTGCACCTGGGCGCGCAGCACGTCGATCCCGGCGACGACGCCGGACTGCTTCATGTCGGAGGCCTGCCCGAAGAGCGCCCGCGCCGTCTCCTCCTGCGCATGGACCGCCTCGATCCGGCTCGCCGTGGCGACCGCCTGGAGATACAGGTTGACCGCCACCAGCGCGACGAGATCGCGGGCCGAGCGGATGCCGTACTTCTCGGCCCGCTCGGTCGCCGACGCGGCCCTGGCGTGGTTGATGGCCGCGACGTCGACCACCGGCTGCGACAGGAAAACGCGCGCGTCGAAGACGTTGAACGGACCGACGATGCTGGGCTTGACCTGGAAACCGTAGGCCTCGAGGTTGATGACCTGGCGCGAGGAGCCGGCGGAGGCGGAGAGGTTCGGCAGCAGGTCGGCCAGCGCCAGCCAGCGCGCGCCGTGCGCCGAGGTGACCGCCTCTTCCTGGAGCAGCAGCCCGAGGTTGTGCTGCAGCGCGCGGTCGACCGCGTCCTTCACGGACAGTCCGATCGGCTCGGCGGTGGCGGTGCCCTGCGGGATGCTGCCGGCAAACGGGCTGGTCGTCCGGCCCTGCGCCGCCGCGCCGGTGGTCTGCGCTGTCGCGGCCGGCGCCGCCGCGAGGGCGGCGGCCAGCGCCCAGGCCAGCGTCATTGGTCTCATCGGTGTCGCTCGCTTCTCTGGCTCAGGTCTGTCGTGTCGCTGGTCATGCGTCTGGTCTTTCGCTGGTGGCCTTGCAAGAATCGCGGCGCCTGCGAGCGCCAGGCGCCGTGGGCCTGGCATCTGCGGTTAGACGCTTCGCGCGCGGGTCGGGATCTGCGCGGGCTTCGCAGCCGGGATCGGAAGGAAAAAGGCCCATTCGGGCGGCCGGATCGGGTACAGTTGAGGTTTGCGCATTCGAGGATGATGGAGGCGAGTGATGTCGGCAAAGAACGGGGACAAGTCGCGGCACCAGATTAACCGCAAGCGTGTCGTGCTCAGGCGCGCCAAGATTCGCGACATGGTGAAGGCCGCCAAGGCGGCGGCCGAAACGGCGGCCAAGCCGGCTGAAGCCAAACCGGCATAGTCAGAGATTCAGGCGTGGACGCCCGGCGCTTCGTGGCCGGTGCGCTCCACGTACTCCACATACGATCCCGGATAGGCGTGCGGCCGCGCGTCGGTCCCGCTCTCCCCGCCGAGCTCCAGTACCCGGTTGCTCAACCCCCGCAGGAACGTCCGATCGTGAGAGACGAACAGCATGGTGCCCTCGTACTTCGAGAGCGCCCCGATCAGCATCTCCTTGGTCGCCAGGTCGAGATGGTTGGTCGGCTCGTCGAGCACCAGCAGGTTCGGCGGATCGAGCAGCATCCGCGCCATGACCAGGCGGGTCTTCTCGCCGCCCGACAGCGCCCGGATCCGCTTCTCGACATCGTCGCCCGAAAACTGGAAGGCCCCGAGCAGGTTCCTGAGCGCGCCGATCGATTCTTTCGGGAAATCCTTTTCCATCTGCTCCCAGACGGTGAGATCCGGGTGCAGCAGGTCGAGGGCCTGCTGCGCGAAGTAGCCCATCTTGAGGCTCGCCCCGAGCCGGACCTCGCCTGAATCGGGCGCCAGCACGCCCGCCACCATTCTGAGGAGCGTGGTCTTGCCGGCGCCGTTCCGGCCCATCACCGACCAGCGCTCGCCGCGGCGGATCGTCAGCGACAGGCCATCGTAGATCACGCGCCGGCCGTAGGCCTTCTTCAGATCCTCGATCACCACCACCTGATCCCCGGACCGCGGCGGCTGGCGGAAGTCGAACTCGACCACCTTGCGGTTCCGCGGCGGTTCGACCTTTTCGATCTTCTCGAGCGCCTTGACCCGGCTCTGGACCTGCGCCGCCTTGGCGGCGTGGGCGGCGAAACGATCGATGAAGCGCTGCTCCTTGGCGAACATCGCCTGCTGCCGGGCGTACGCCGCCTCGCGGTTGGTCTCGCGGATCGCGCGCTCGCGCTCGTAGAAGTCGTAGTTGCCCGAGTAGGCGGTGATCTCGCCGGCATCGATTTCGGCGATGCGGCCGACGATGCGGTTCATGAACTCGCGGTCGTGCGACGTCATCAACAGGGCGCCGGGCAGCGATTTGAGGAAGTCTTCCAGCCAGATGATCGATTCGATGTCGAGGTGATTGGTCGGCTCGTCCATCAGCAGGACGTCCGGCCGGCCGAGCAGCACCCGCGCCATCGCGACGCGCATCTTCCAGCCGCCCGACAGCGCCCCGACGTCGCCGTCGATCCGCTCGTCGTCGAAGCCGAGACCGAGGAGGACCTCGCGGGCCTGGCTTTCGAGCGCGTAGCCGCCGAGGTGCTCGTATTCCTCCTGGACCTCGCCGAAGCGGGCGAGGATGCGGTCCATCTCGTCGGCACGGGCCGGGTCGGACATCGCCTGGTTCAGCGCTTCGAGCTCGTGATGGAGATCGCCGACGCGGCCGCTGCCGGCAATCGCCTCGTCCAGCACCGAGCGCCCGGCCATTTCTTCGACGTCCTGCCGGAAGTAGCCGATGCTCAGCTTCTTCGGCACCGAGACGTCCCCTTCGTCCGGCGACTCCTCGCCGACGATCATCCGGAACAGCGTGGTCTTGCCGGCGCCGTTCGGCCCGACGAGGCCGACCTTTTCGCCGGGATTGAGCTGAAAGGAGGCGTCGACGAAGAGGATCTGCCGGCCGTACTGCTTGCTGACGCGGGAAAAGGAGATCATCGGAAACTCCAAGCGTAGCACGCGGAGGCGGGCTAGACTGAGGCATGGCGCTCCTCAAGTGGCTCGGGCTCGGCCGCGGGGCCGGTGCGCCGGAGTTCGATACCCTCGAAGCGATCGAGGCGGCGCTGCCGGGCGTTGACCGGTCCCGGCGGCGCTACGTGGCCAGTTTTGCCTACATCCTGGCGCGGAGCGCCCGCGCCGATCTCGAGGTGACGCCGGACGAGGCCGGGGCGATGGAGCGGCTGCTGTCCGCGCAGACCGGCATTGCCGCGGACCAGGCGGCCGCCGTGGTCCGGCTCGCGGTCGCGCAGGGGCGCCGCTCCGGCGGCACGGACGACTTCGTCGTCACCCGCATGTTCGACAGCCTGGCGACCCACGCCGAGAAGCTGGCCCTCATCGACGCGCTCTTCGCGGTGACTGCTGTGGACGCCTCGATCGTCACCATCGAGGACAACGAGATCCGCCGCATCGCGAACGAGCTGCGGATCGAGCACGGCGAGTACATCGCGATCCGGTCCCGGCACCTCCAGCACCTGGCGGTGCTGCGCGGCCGGCAGGCTCCCGCCGCACCGCCGCGCTGAGCCGGCTGTACCCCCTTTCCGGCGAATCCGCCACGCCCCCACCGCGCGTTCCAGGCGCCACAGGCCCGTCGCGAGCGCCGCAGGCCTGTCTTGAGCGCCGCAGGCCTGTCTTGAGCGCCGCAGGCCCGTCTTGAGCGCCGCAGGCCTGTCTTGAGCGCCGCAGGCCTGTCTTGAGCGCCGCAGGCCTGTCTTGAGCGCCGAAGGCCTGTCTTGAGTATGATGCGCAGGTTCATCCGGAGGATCTCGCGTGAAACCCAGCGTGCGTCAGCTGCTCGATTCGGAGGACTTCCGCGGCCTCGTGGCGCGGCGATGGCGCACCTCGATGGTGCTGTCGGCGCTGCTCTTCGTCCTCTACTACGGCTACATCATCCTCATCGCCACCAACCCGGCGCTGCTGTCGCGCCGGGTCGGCGACGCCACCACGCTCGGTATCCGCTCATCGCCGCGGCGTCATCGTCGGCGCCTGGGCGCTGACCGCGGCCTACGTCGTCTGGGCCAACCGCCACTACGACCCCGAGGTCGCGCGGCTGCGCGCCCGCGTCCACGGAGACTGAGCGATGCAGACCACGCTCGGCACGCCGACCGCGTCGGCGATCGTGTTCTTTCTCGTCATCGTCGCGCTGACGCTGGCCATCACCTACTGGGCGGCGCGGCGGACGCGGTCGACGAGCGATTTCTACGCCGCCGGCCGCTCCGATCAGCCCGCTCCAGAACGGCCTCGCGCTGGCGGGCGACTACATGAGCGCCGCGTCGTTCCTCGGCATCGCCGGCCTGGTGGCGCTGCGCGGCTACGACGGGATGATTTACGCCACCGGCTGGCTGGTCGGCTGGCCGGCGCTGATGTTCCTGATCGCCGAGCCGCTGCGCAATCTCGGCAAGTACACCTTCGCCGACGTCGTCGCGTTCCGCCTGCGGCAGGTGCCGGTGCGGATTGCCGCGGCGTTCGGCGGCATCCTCACGCTGCTGTTCTACGTCCTGGCGCAGATGGTCGGCGCCGGCAACCTGATCACGCTGATGTTCGGCATCTGCTACGAGTGCGGCGGTCGTGATCGTCGGCGTCGTGATGCTGCCGTACGTGCTGTTCGGCGGGATGATCGCGACGACCTGGGTCCAGATCATCAAGGCGATCCTGCTGCTGTTCGGGGTGACGCTGCTGGCCGCTGCTGGTGCTGGCGCAGCTTCCACTTCTCGCCCGGCGAGCTCTATGCGGCGGTGGCGGACGCGCTACGGCCAGGCGGCGCTCGAGCCCGGCGGGCTGGTCACCGATCCCGATCGACGCGGTGTCGCTCGGCATTGCGCTGATGTTCGGCCTGCTCGGCCTGCCGCACATCCTGATGCGCTTCTACACCGTGCCCGGACGCCCGCGCGGCGCGAACCTCGGTGCTCTATGCCACCGGGTTCATCGGCTATTTCTACCTGATCATCCCGATCGTCGGCTTCGGCGCCTCGGCGCTCGTCGGCCGCGAGGCTGATCCGGCAGGTCGACGCCGGCGGCAACATGGCCGCGCCGCTGGTCGCCGAGCTGCTCGGCGGCACCGCCTTCCTCGGCTTCATCGCCGCCGTCGCCTTCGCGACCATCCTCGCGGTCGTCGCCGGGCTGACCCTGGCCGGCGCAAGCGCGCTGTCGCACGACATCTTCACCCACGTCGTCCGCAAGGGCGCGGGCGACCGAGGCGGAGCAGATCCGTGTCGCCCGGCTCGCGACGGTCGCCTTCGGCGTGCTTGCGGTGATTCTCGGGCATCCTCTTCAAGGGCCAGAACGTCGCCTTCATGGTCGGCCTCGCCTTCGCGGTGGCGGCAAGCGCCAACTTTCCGCCGCTCCTGCTCTCGATTGTCTGGCGCCGCTTCAACACCGCGGGTGCGGTCGCGGCGATTGCCACTGGCGCCACCCTCTCGGTCGCACTGATCGTCCTCAGCCCGACGATCTGGGTCGATCTGCTGCACCACGCCGCGCCAATCTTCCCGCTGCGCAACCCCGCCGTCATCTCGATGCCGGCCGGCTTCCTGGCCGGCATCCTCGCCTCGCTCGTCAGACCGCGAGCCGGAGGCCGAGGCGCGAGTTCCACGACGAGAAGCTACGAACCTACCTGGGCGTCGGGGCCGAGTAGGCCCGGTTGGCGATGCGGAGGAGGACGTGGCTCGTCGCCGCCGGGCTCCTCGCGGCGGCCTGCGGCGGCAGCCCTGTCGCCCCGCCCCCGGAGGCCCCGTCCATCCTGTGCCCGCCCGACGTCGCGGTGCGCGGCGGGCCCGGCGGTGCCGCCGAGGTCTCCTATCCGCCGCCGACCGCCACCGGCGGCATCCCGCCGCTGACGGTGACGTGCGTGCCGGCGTCGGGTTTGGGCTTCGGCTCCGGCACGACCCCGGTGGCGTGCGGCGTCACCGACGCCCGCGGCCGGCAGGCGACCTGTGCCTTTTTCGTGACGGTGACCCCGCGCGTGCTCGGCGCGACCCGCTTCATCGCCTTCGGCGACAGCATCACCGAAGGTGAGAATGGCCGGCCCGCGCCGTCGCTGCGCTCCTTCATCGACCTTCCCAACATCTATCCGCTGAAGCTCGAGGAGCTGCTCAACACCGAGTTCCCCGGCCAGGGCATCGTCGTCCTCAACCGCGGCGCCGGCGGCGCCTTTGTCGAGCAGAGCGTCGAGCAGCTGCCGCGGGTCCTCGAGACCGATCGCGGCGACGCGCTGCTGCTCCTCGACGGCTACAACAACCTGCTGTCCGAGTGCACGCCCGATCGCTCGACCAGCGCGGCCTGCGCGCGGAAGATCGCCGACGTGGTGTCCGGCCTGCGCGAATGCGTGCGGATCGCGAAGCGGCCGACCGCCGGCATCCGCTATGTGCTGGTCAGTACGCTGACGCCGCCGGGGCCGTACACCGGCGGCCCGAGAGACCGCCGCATCGCCGGCGACGCCATCACCCGCACCAACGCCTCACTCGCGGAGATGGTCCGCGCTGAAGGGGTCATCCTGGTCGATGCGTATGCGCGCTTCTCGGGACACGAAGGGGAGTACGTGGATCAGGACGGGCTGCACCTGCGGCCCGCCGGCTACGAGGCGCTGGCGCGCGCCTTCTTCGACGCCATCGCGGCCTCGGTGGCGGCGACGCCGCTCACGCTTCGCTGACCGGCTGATCGCGGCTGGCCGGCGGGAGCCGGACGATGAAGGTCGCGCCGGTCCCGGGGCCGTCGCTGCGGCCCGAGACCGTGCCGCCGTGCAGCTCCACCAGTTCCCGGACGATCGCCAGCCCCAGACCGAGGCCGCCGTGCTCCCGGGCGAGCCGGCTGTCGGCCTGGCGAAACCGTTCGAACAGGTGGGGGATGAACGACGGGTCGATCCCCTGCCCCTCGTCGCGGACGACGATCTGCACCGCGCCGTCGACGCGCTCGAGCCGCAAATCGACCCGTCCCTCCGGCGGCGTGAACTTGACGGCGTTCGAGAGCAGGTTCCAGATCACCTGCTGCAGGCGGTCGGGATCGCCCGACACCGCGCCGGCATCCGGCTCGAGCGCCAGGCTGATGGCGACCCCTTTCGCATCCGCGGCCGGCTGGACGGTGGCGATGGCGTTGCCGAGGATCTCCTCCATCCGCACCGGCCGGGCCTTCAGCCGCAGCTTGCCCGAGGTGATCCTCGACACGTCGAGGACGTCGTCGATGATCTGCCGCAGCGCCTCGGCGTTCCTCGTCAGCACGCCCATCGCGCCCTTCTGCCGTTCGGCCGAGTAGACGCCGGTGTTGATCATCTGGGCGTACCCGAGGATGGCGTTGAGCGGAGTCCGCAGCTCGTGCGAAAGCGTAGCGAGGAACTCGTCCTTGACGCGGTTCGCCTCGTTCGCCCGGCGATAGGCAAAAGCATTTTCAATCGCCAGCGCGGCGCGCGCCGCGACATCGAGGCCGAAGGCGAATCCCGCTCCACGTAGTGACGCCCCGACTCGGCGAAGACGAACGTCATGGCGCCGAACGTACCGGTCGACGACACCAGCGGCACGCAGATGTACGACGACAGCGACAGCGCCTGCAGCAGCTCCAGATGGCCCTCGTCCCGCGCCGTCGCGGCGAGGAGGCTCGCCGGGATGGTCTGCATCATCACCGGCTTGCCGGTGCGGATGACCTCGTGGGCGCCGGCCGACGAGGCGGGATCGGGAGGATAGCGCTCCTGAAGCTGTCGAGCGAGCTCGAGCTTGACCGGGTCGACATGCGCCACCGCCAGCCGCTGCAGCTCGCCGGACTCGCCGACGATATCCACCGCGCACCAGTCGGCAATCTCGGGGACGGCAAGACGCGCGACCGCCGCCAGGGTGTGCTCGTAGTCGAGCGAGCGGGACAGGATCGCGGTGGCGTCGGCCAGAAACGCCGCCTGACGCTGCGCATGCTCGGCCTGCTGACGTTCGCGGCGCTGCTCGTCGTAGAGCTCCGCCGTCGCCAGCGCCGCCGCGGCGATGTTGGCCAGCGCCTGGGCGGTCTGAATCTCGGCCTCAGAGAAGGCGTGCGGCGCCAGGTAGTAGAAGGTGAGCGTTCCTGATCGCCCGTGCCCGCGCCGCATCGGGCAGACCAGCATCGACCGGATGCCTTCGGCGGCGTAGTCGTCATGCTGCGGCGCCAGCAGCGGCTCGTTCAGGACGTCGGCAACCGCCACGGGCGCCGCGAGGAACGCGCCGGGAGCGGGGCTGTCGCTGGGCGGCCGGACGATGCGGCCGGCAAACGCCTGCGAGACCCCCGCCGACCGCTCGACCCGCCACGTCGACTGGTCGCCCACGGTCGACCACAACGCGAACCCGTCCGCCGCCAGCAGCCTCTGGGCCAGCGACACGGTCGCGCTGCGCACCGACTCGGCTTCGGGTGACTCGAGCAGCGACGCGGACGCGGTCACCAGCGTCGTCAGCCGGTTGTGCAGCTCGGTACGCTCCGCCTCGTTCTGCTTTCGCGCCGTGATGTCCCGGGAAATCTTCGAGGCCCCGACGATGTGCCCCCGCGCATCCCTTACCGGCGAGACCGTCAGGGAGATGGCGACCATCGACCCGTCCTTGCGCTGCCGCTGGGTTTCCATCTCGACCGGCTCGCCAGCCCGGAGTCGGGCCAATACCATCCGCTCTTCGTCGTGGCGGTCGGCCGGGACGATCATGAAGATCGACTGCCCGATCGCCTCTGCCGAGGATACCCGAACATCCGTTCGGCCGCCCGGTTCCACGACGTGATGATGCCGTCGAGGTTCTTGCTGATGATCGCGTCGTCCGAGGACTCGACGATAGCCGCCAGGCGCTGCGCGGCCCCCGTGGACTTTTCCTGTGACACAGCGATGGCGACTTGCGCGGCGATGAGCTCGGCAAGGACGAGCTCGTCAGGAGTCAATCGGTGGGGCTCGGCGTAATACACCATGAACTTGCCGATCACCCCCGCCGCCGTCTCGAGCGGCACGAAGCCGAGCGCGGCAATACCTTCCGCCCGGAAGACGGGCAGGTATGGTTCGAGCTCCGGGTCCGCCGCGACGTCCGGCACGCTGATCGGGTTCGCGTTCCTGTCGCCAGGGCGCCACGGAGTGTGACCCTCGACCGCCTTCCGGTAGCTGTCCGAAAGCCCCCGCCACGCCTTGAAGCGCATGACGCCGTCCGGGTCGAACAGCAGAATCGACGCCCGGCGGACGCCGAGGCCGCCTTCGAGGGCGTCGAGCGCCGCGGTGAAAATCTCAGGCAGCCGGGCAGTGCCGCTGATTGCCCGGGTGAGCTGCAGGCAGACGGATAGAGGTGAGGCCGCGAGGGGACTCTGGGACACGCTTGCTGCTTTATGACCGACTTTGGGCCTCGAATGCAAGTCGCCGGCCCGGGTCAGCCGCGGCGATGCGATAAGATCGCGGCAGGTACCCTTCGGAAGAGGACGGACGATCTGCAGAACAGGCTGGCTCGCATTTTCCCCCATTTCGCGGTTCTGGCCCTGGCCGTCATCATCGTGTTTCAGTCCTCGCCGGCGCTCGGTCAGGACGCGGCCGACGGCGGACCCGCCGCCGAACCGGTTCGGGTCTTTCTCGACTGCGACAGATGTGATTTCGACTATCTGCGGCGCGAGATCGGCTTCGTCAGCTACGTGCGCGAGCGCCAGTCGGCCGACGTGCACATCCTGGTGACGACGCAGCGCACCGGCGGCGGGGGAGTCGAGTACATCTTCAAGTTCATCGGGCTGGGGCGGTTCCTGAACATCGACGACGAGCTGAAATATGTCGCCCGGGAGACGCAGACAGACGACGAGCGACGGAGTGGATACGCCAACCTGCTGAAGCTCGGGCTGGTCCGCTACGTGACGTCGACCGCGGCCGCCGATCGGCTCCGCCTCGTCTACCGGTCGGACCCCAGATCGGCGCCGGCCGGGACCGCGGCGGTGCACGATCCGTGGAACTTCTGGTCGTTCCGCCTTCGCGGCAGCGGCACGGTGAGCGGCGAGAAGAGCAACAAGTCGCGCAATCTTTCGACGCTCGTCGCCGCCAACCGGACGACTGACGAGTTGAAGGTCAACGTCAACGGCTCCCTGAATTTTCACGGCAACGAGTTCACGTTGAGCGACGGCACCGTCTTCACCGACGCCTCGCACGACCACGGACTCGGCGGCATCGTCGTCAAGAGCCTGGGTAACCACTGGGCGGTCGCCAGTCGGGGGCGTCTCGGCTCGACGACCTTTTTGAATCAGAAGCGCGCGGCGCGGATCGGCGGGGGAGTTGAATACGACGTGTTCCCGTACTCGGAGTCGTCCCGCCGCGAGCTGACGTTCCAGCTGACCAGCAACCTGAACCACTTCCGGTACTACGAGCCGACGATTTACGCAAAGCTCAGCGAGACCGCCGCGGACGCGGTGTTCCAGACGGCGTTCGACGTCCGCCAGCCGTGGGGATCGAGCGGCCTGTCGTTCGAGGCCGCGACCTATTTCCACGACCTCGCCCGGCACCGCGTCGCCGCCGCCGGGAGCCTCGACGCGCGGCTGTTCAAGGGCTTTTCGCTCAGCATCGACGGCTCGGCGTCGCGCATCAACGACCAGCTGTATCTCAAGGCCGGCGTCGCCTCGGACGAGGAGATCCTGCTGCGCCGCCGGCAGCTGGCGACGACCTATCGCTACCGCTTTTCGATCGGGCTCAGCTACACGTTCGGTTCGATCTACAACAACGTCGTGAACACGCGGTTCTGAGGCTGCCAATGGCGCGCGGGACAGAGGCGGCATTCTCCGGGTTCGTCACCGTCAGGGGGGCGCGCGAGCACAATCTCAGGAACGTCGATCTCCGCATCCCCCGCGATGCGCTCGTGGTGTTCACCGGCGTGTCCGGGTCCGGCAAGTCGTCGCTCGCGTTCGGGACGCTCTACGCCGAGGCACAGCGCCGCTACCTCGAATCGGTCGCTCCGTACGCCCGCCGCCTGTTCGACCAGATGGGCGTGCCGGATGTCGACGGCATCGACGGCCTGCCCCCCGCAGTGGCGCTGCAGCAGCAGCGCGGCTCCCCGACTTCACGATCGTCGGTCGGCAGCGTCACGACGCTGTCGAACCTGCTCCGGATGCTGTACTCCCGGGCCGGCGACTACCCGCGCGGCCAGCCGCTGCTCGCCGCGGAGGCGTTCTCGACGAACACGCCGGAAGGGGCGTGCCCGCGGTGCCACGGCCTCGGCCGCATCTATGAGGCGACGGAGGCATCGATGGTCCCGGACGATCGCCTCTCGATTCGCGAGCGCGCGATTGCCGCCTGGCCGGTCGCCTGGCAGGGGCAGAACCTCCGCGACATTGTCACGACGCTCGGCTACGACGTCGATCGGCCATGGCGCGAGCTGCCGAAAAAGGACCGCGACTGGCTGCTGTTCACCGACGAGCAGCCGCAGGTGCCGGTCTACGCCGGCTACTCGAGAGAAGAGGTGCGGCGCGCGATCAAACGACGCGAGCCGATGGACTACCAGGGCACTTTCACCGGCGCCCGGCGCTACGTGCTGCACACCTTCGCCAACAGCCAGAGCGCGCTCGTCCGCCGGCGGGTCGCGCAGTATCTCGTCGCCAGCGACTGTCCGCTGTGCCGCGGGAAGCGGCTGCGGCGCGAGGCCCTGTCGGTCACCTTCGCCGGCCAGGACATCGCCGCGATGTCGGGCCTGTCGATGACGCGGCTGGCGTCGATCCTCGCCCCGTACCGCGACGCCGCGAAGCCGGCGCTGAAGCGCCTGGCGGCGGACCACGCCGACCGGGCGATCGTGGTCGAACGGATCGTCACCGACATCCTCGAGCGGATCGAGGTCATGCTCGACCTCGGGCTGGGCTACCTGTCGCTCGATCGCAGCACGCCGACGCTGTCGCCGGGAGAGCTGCAGCGGCTGCGGCTGGCGACGCAGGTCCGCTCGAACCTGTTCGGCGTCGTCTATGTGCTGGACGAGCCGTCCGCGGGCCTGCACCCCGCCGATACCGAGGCGCTGCTGAGGGCGCTCGACCGGCTCAAGGCCTCCGGCAACTCGCTGTTCGTGGTCGAGCACGATCTGGACGTGATCCGTCATGCCGACTGGATCGTCGATGTCGGGCCGGCGGCCGGCGACCGCGGCGGGACGATTCTCTATAGCGGCCCCCCGGCGGGGCTCGAGAGCGTTGCCGGATCGCAGACGAGCCGGCATCTCTTCGAGAAGAAGCGGGGCGCGCGGCGTGTGCCGAGAACGGCCGCCGGATGGCTGCGGCTGACAGGCGTGACGCGCAACAACCTGCACGGACTCGACGTCGCATTCCCGCTTGGCGTCTTCACGACCGTGACCGGGGTGTCGGGCTCGGGGAAGTCGACGCTGGTCAGTCAGGCGCTCGTCGAGCTGGTCGCCGGGCATCTCGGCCACGACGTGCCGCCCGCCGACGAGGACGCGGCGGATCTCGAGCAGCCGGCCGTCAACGCCAGCGGCAGCATCACCGAAGGCGTCGAATCGATCCGGCGGCTGGTGCAGGTCGACCAGCGGCCGATCGGCCGCACGCCGCGGTCGAACCTGGCGACCTACACCGGCCTGTTCGACTACGTGCGCAAGCTCTTTGCCGGAACGAAGGCGGCGCGGGCGCGCCGCTACGACGCCGGACGGTTCTCGTTCAACGTCAAGAAGGGACGCTGCGAGACCTGCGAAGGTGAAGGCTTCGTCTGCGTCGAGCTGCTGTTCCTGGCCAGCGTCTACGCCCCCTGCTCGACCTGCCACGGCGCGCGCTACAACGAGAAGACCCTGGAGATCCGCTACCGCGACAAGAACATCGCCGAGGTGCTGCGCCTGACGGTGGACGAGGCGGCCGCGTTCTTCGCCGACGAGCCGCCGGTGCGGCGCTCGCTCGAGGTGCTCCGCGAAGTCGGCCTCGGCTACCTCCGCCTCGGCCAGCCGGCGACGGAGCTGTCCGGCGGCGAGGCGCAGCGCATCAAGCTCGCCACCGAGCTGCAGCGCGCGCAGCGCGGCAACACGCTCTACATTCTGGACGAGCCGACGACGGGCCTGCATCCCGCTGATGTGGACAAGCTCATCACCCAGCTCGACGGCCTGGTCGAGGCCGGCAACACGGTGATCGTCGTCGAGCACGACATGCGCGTCGTTGCCTGCGGGGACTGGGTGCTCGACATGGGGCCGGGCGCCGGGGAGGAGGGCGGCCGGGTGGTCGTATCAGGGACGCCGTCGGACGCGGCCCGGGCAGCCAGGGGCCAGACCGCCCGCTACCTGGCGCGGTTTCTCGGCTGAGCGCCGGCAGCGGATACTCGGCGGTGCGCAACCAGCAGAGGAGGCAGGATGATGGCATCAACCGACCTGACGGATTTACGCCGCGGGATGCAGGGCACGGTCGTGGCTCCGGGGGATGCGGAGTACGAAACGTCGCGCCGCGTCTGGAATGCGATGATCGATCGGCGGCCGGCGGCGATCGCGCGCTGCCGCGACGCCCGTGACGTCGTCGCCGCGGTCGGCTTCGCCCGCGCCGGCGGATTGCCGATTGCGATCCGCGGCGGCGGCCACAACGTCGCCGGACGCGGGACGTGCGACGACGGGCTGGTGATTGACTTCTGCGACATGAAGGGCATCCGGGTCGATCCCGAAGCCCGTACCGCGACGGCCGAGCCGGGGGTGCGGTGGGAGGAATTCGACCGGGAGACGCAGGCGTGCGGGCTCGCCACCACCGGTGGAACGGTCGGCGACACCGGCATCGCCGGGCTGACGCTTGGCGGCGGCTTCGGCTGGCTCGGCGGGCTCCACGGCATGACGGTCGACAACCTGATCGGCGCCGATGTCGTGCTGGCGAGCGGCGAGCTCGTGCACGCCAGCGACACGGAGCACCCCGATTTGTTCTGGGCGCTGCGCGGCGGTGGCGGCAACTTCGGGATCGTGACCGCGTTCGAATACCGCCTGCATCCGGTCGGCCCGGAAATCGTCGGCGGCATGGTCCTCCATCCGTTCGAACGCGCCGCCGACGTGCTGCGGTTCTACCGCGACTTCGCGAAGGATGCTCCCGATCAGCTGACGGTCGCGGCCGTGCTGGTGACGGCGCCCGACGGCCACAAGGCGGTGGCGCTGGCGGCGGCGTACATCGGGGCGATCGACGAGGGCGAGCGTGCCGTCGCGCCGTTGAAATCATTCGGGCCGCCGGTTGTCGACATGATGGGACCACAGCCTTACCTGGGCCAGCAGGCGATGCTCTCGAATGCGATGCCGCCCAACCTGCTGAACTACTGGAAGGCGGACTTCGTGCCGGCCGTCTCGGACGACGTCATCGAGGTGGCGGTGGGGGCCTACGCGCAGGCGCCGTCGCCGCTGTCGTCGATCCTGTTCTTTCCCATTCATGGCGCGGCGTCGCGCGTCTCTCCGGTGGCGACGGCATACCCGCACCGGGCCGGGGTGCACATGGGGCTCTATGCGCTCTGGAACGACCCGGCCGCGAACGACGCCAACATCGCCTGGGTACGGCGCGCCTGGACCGCGCTGCAGCCGTTTGCGCCGGGCGGCGTCTACGTCAACGAACTGGGGGAGGACGAAGGGGACGACCGGGTCCGGCTTGCCTACGGTCCGAATTACGAGCGGCTCGCACGCGTCAAGCGGCAGTACGATCCCGACAACGTCCTGTGCCTGAACGCCAATATCCTGCCGGCGTGACCCGCCTCGCCCGAACCGGCGCCGGTGGCATGGTGAAGACCGTGCTGCTGTCCGTCGCGATGGCGTGGGCAGGTCCGGCCGCCGCCCAGGATGCGGTGCATGAGCACGTCATCGTCACCGCCCACGCCGGGGAGGTGCCTTACCAGACGCTGGCCAGAACCGTCGTCGTGCTGTCGCGCGACGATATCCGCCGCCTGCCCGTCCGCTCGGTCGCCGAGCTGCTGTCGTATGTGTCGAGTGTCGACGTGCGATCGCGCGGCGCATCCGGAGTCCAGGCTGACTTCGCGATCCGCGGATCGACGTTCGGTCAGACGCTGATCCTCGTCGACGGCTTTCGCATCAACGACGCCCAGTCGGGACATCACAATGCCGACATTCCGGTGCCGGTGGGAGAGATCGAGCGCATCGAGATCCTGCTCGGCCCCGGGTCATCGTTATACGGCGCCGACGCCTTCGGCGGGATCGTCAACGTGATCACCAGGCGGGCCGGGTCGCGGCGCGATGCGTCCGTCGCCGGCGGGCAGTTCGGCACGGTGGAGACGGAGGTTGGCGTCGGCGCCGTCCGCGGCGGCGTGGACGAGGCGGTGGCGCTCTCGGCGGATCGATCCGGCGGCTTCGAAGCCGGCCGCGCGTTCCGGACGGTGGCGCTCAGCTCGCGAACGCTCTTTGCCGGCGGCACGCGGCTGTGGGCGTCGTACCTCGACAAGGATTTCGGCGCGCGCGGGTTCTACGGTCCGGCGCTGTCGACCGAGCGGACCAGCCAGGCGCTGTTCGTGCTGGACGGAGCGACGCGCCCGTTCGGCGGCTGGAAGGGGTCGTGGCAGGGGGGTACCGCACCCACGGCGACGTCTTCCTCTACGACTCGACCAGGCCGGGGATCCCGAGCGACCACCGCTCGCACGCGGTGCAGGGCAGCCTCCGGTTGCAGCGGCCGCTCGGGCAGCGGGCGCGAGTGACCGTCGGGGCCGAGGCCGGAGCGGATCGGATCAGGTCGAATACGCTCGGCGCGCACCGCCTGACCCGCGGCAGCCTGTTCGCCGAGATGCAGCAGCGGCTCGGCTCGCGGATCTTCGTCTATCCAGGGATCCGCGTCGACCGCTATTCGACGTTCGGCGGGGCGGTGAGTCCGTCGCTGTCGGCGACCGGATGGGTGACGTCGGTGCTGAAGGTGAGCGGAACCCTGGGCCGCGCCTTTCGCGTGCCGACCTTCACCGAGCGGTTCTACGTCGACCCGAACAACCGCGGCACGCCGACGCTGGTGCCCGAGCGCGCCTGGTCGTCCGAGGCCGGCCTCGACTGGCTCCCGGCTCCCGGATGGGTCGCCGGGGTAACGGTGTTCCGCCGCCTCGACCGCGACACGATTGACTTCGTTCGCCCGTCAGCGCAGGTGCCATGGCAGGCCGCCAACGTCGGCCGCGTCACGACGACCGGCACCGAGGCCACGCTCGAGCGCCGGCTCTCCGGGATTGGCGTGCTCGCCGCGCGTTACACCCACCTCGACGCCGCGCCGGCGGCCGTGCCGCTGCTCTCGAAGGTACGTGCTCGAGTACGCCCGCCATTCACTGGCGCTGACCGCCAGCGCGACGCTGCCCGGCCGCCTGCAGATCGGCCAGCGCGTCGATTACAAGCAGCGCCGCGACGGCCGCGACTACTGGGTGGCGGACACCCGCCTGGCGCGCCGCTCCGGCGCGGCGACGCTCTTTGTCGAAGGCTCGAATCTTCTCGACCGCCGCTATCAGGAGATACCCGGCGTCGACATGCCGGGCCGCTGGATCCGCGCCGGCATCGCGATCGGGCGCGAGCCCACCCTTCCGCCGGCGCGCTGACGGCCGCTATTCGGCGCGAAGCGCGGTCATCGGGTCGACGCTCGCCGCGCGATGCGCCGGAACCGCGCTGGCCGCCAGCGCCGCGGCGCTGAGCAGCAGGACGGCGACAGCATACGCCCGGGGATCGGTAGGCTCGAGACCGAAGAGGAAGCCCTTCGCAACGGCGCTCAATGACCACGCCGCGGCGCCGCCGATGACGAGGCCGGCCGCGACCAGCGCCGCGGCGCTTCGCAGCACCATCATCATCACGCCCGGCCGGGTCGCGCCGAGCGCCATGCGGACGCCGATCTCGCGCGTGCGTTGGGAGACGACGTACGCCATCACTCCGTAGATGCCGACCGCGGACATCGCCAGGCCGAGGAGCCCGAACAGGCCCAGCAGCAGCATGTTGAGACGCCGCTGCGCCAGCCGCCGCGCCAGCAGGTCGGCCATGGTCTTGAGGTTGCGGAGCGGAACGTCAGGGAGCTCCGCGAAGACGGCGGCCCTGACCGCCGGCACGAGGATGTACGGGTTGCCGGCTGTCCGGACCGCGATTTCGCCGCCGAGGACGGTGCTTTGCGCCAGCGGCACGTAGGCCTCGGCCCGTGGCGCCGTCTCCAGGCTGGTCTGGTGGACGTCGCCGACGATTCCGATCACGGTCCTGGGCTCGTCGTTGATCTCGACGCTGCGGCCGACCGGTTCCTCACCGGGAAAATACTTCGCCGCGGCGGTATCGCTGAGAATGACCACGCCGGCGGCCCCAGCGCGATCCCGGGGGTCGAACAGCCGTCCGCGACGCAGCGGTATGCCCATAGTCTGGTGGTACCCGGGCGACACCTTCCTGATGCTGACGCCGTCGTCCAGACCGGGCGCGATCGGCCGTGCGGCCACCCGCAGCGACGTCACCATCATGCTGCCGCCGAGCGGCAGGCCTCCGGCGATCAGCGCCGCGTGTTCGACGCCGGGGATTGCCGCGATGCGGTCGACGATCGCGCCGAGTGCCGCCGCCTGGTTGACGGGCGGCACCCCCGCTTCGTCGATTCGCGGCGATAGCTGTGCCGTCAGCACACTCGACGGATCGAATCCCGGGTCGATCTTCAGGACCGACATGAAGCTGCCGATGAACAACGCCGCCGCGACCAGGAGGACGACCGCGAGCGCGACCTCGACGACGACGAGCGCGCCGCGCAGCCGCTGGCGGCCGGCGCCGGAGCTGCCGCGCGCCCCGTCCTTCAGGGCGCTCGAGAGATCCGGCTTCGACAATTGCAGTGCCGGAACCATCCCGAACAGGACGGCAGTGACGATCGACAGCCCCGCGGCGGCGGCCAGCACCCGGAGATCGATCGCGATCGTTGTCACCCGCGGCAGGTCCTCCGGCAGCGCGCTCCGGAGGATCCGCACGCCCCACCACGCCGCCGCGACCGCGCCCGCGGTGCCGGCCGCCGACAGCAGCAGGCTCTCGACCAGCATCAGGCGCACCAGCCGCCACCGGCTGGCGCCGAGCGCGGCGCGGATCCCGACCTCCCGCTCGCGCCCCGCCGCCCGCGCCAGAATCAGGTTGGCGACGTTGGCGCAGGCGATCAGCAGGACGATGCCGACGGTGCCGAGCAGCATCAGCATCCAGGCACGTGTCCGTGAGCCGACGATGTGATCGACGAGCGGACGCACACCGATCCGGTTGCCCTTGTTCCATTCCGGATTGGCCTGCTCGATCGCGACGGCGACCTGGCCCATCTGCGCCTGCGCCTGCGAGACCGACACCCCCGCCTTCAATCGAGCGATCGTCTGCAGGTAGTTGCTGCGGCTGTGCGGGTCGCGGATCCGCTGGTGGTTCGGCACGACGTAAGGGATCCAGATGTCGGTCGGCCGCGTGACGCCAATCGGGTAGGCGAAGTCCGGCGCCATCACGCCGACCACTTCGTAGAGCCCCTGGCCATGCTCGACATCGTCCAGCGGCAGGGTCCGCCCGACAATCGACGGGTCCCCGCCCAACCTGCGCCACAGCGCGTCGCTTAGGACGGCGACGCGATCGCGGCCGGCGATTTCGTTTGCGGCCGTGAACGGCCGGCCGATCGCCGGGTAGACCCGCAGGACATCGAAGAACGATGCCGTCACTTTCTCCGGGACGAGCGATTCCGGTTCGGCGCCGGGCAGACGCAGCGTCAGCCAGCCGCTGGCAATCGCCGCGATGGAGTCGAAGACCTGCTGCTGCGCGGCCCAGTCCAGGTAGTTCTGCGGCGCGGCGCTGGCCAGGGCGTCGGGGTCGCGTCCATCGGCCGGGGCCTGCGCAGAGGGTTCCCGGCGCTCGCCGACGGCGACGAGGCGGTCGTGCCCGTCGAACGGCAGGGCGCGAATCACCACGGCGTCAACGACCGAGAAGATCGCGGTCGTCGCGCCGATGCCAAGCGTCAGCACCAGCAGCGCCGCCAGGGTGAAGCCGGGCGAGGAACGAAGAAACCGGCCAGCCGAGACCAGGTCGCCGCGCATGCGGTTACTTTACACCGGCCGTTTCTTCTTGACGGTCTGTTCCGCTGCCTCTATCCTTCCGGCTTCCCCGGTAAGCCCAGCAGTTCACAGAAGGAGTCTCCCCATGCGGTATGCGGCAGCCATTCCGGCGTCGTGCGCGCTCGCGCTCGCGCTCTCCACTACAGCGTTCGCCCAGGGGCGCGAATCGGCGCCCGGACAAGAGAAGAAAGAGAAGAAGGCCCCGAATCAGGTCGTCGAGACCGGTCGGAACGACAACGCCGCGCCGGTCTCGCCTGAGGCCGCCGCAGCCGCGGCCGTCGCCGTCGATCGGCAGTTCGGCAAGCGCATCGACGCCGTCGTCGTGACGACGCGGCCGGACGGGACGCTGCACGCGACGCTCGACGAGTCGTTCATGGAGGCGACCGTCGTCACGCGCGCCGCAGACGGATCGCTGCAGTTCGCGCACGTCGCCGGCCTGACGAATGCCAGCCGCGCGGTGGTCGCGGACAACGCCGTTCCCGCCCTCGAGGAGAAGTAACGCCGTGGCGATAAAACGAATTCTCGCCGCCGCCTGTGTGGTCCTGATGCCGGCGTCCGTCTTCGCCTCGGCGCGGGTCCTGATCGTCAACGGCAACGCGCCGGGTATCGGATTCAACGACCCCACGCCGGCGACGCCATCCGGCGGCAACCCCGGCACCACGCTCGGGGCGCAGCGGCTGCTCGCGTTCCAGTTCGCGGCCGACATCTGGGGGCAGACGCTCGACAGCAGCGTGCCGGTCCTCGTGCTGGCGACCTTCGAGCCGCTCAGCTGCACGGCCACCAGCGCGGTCCTTGGCTCGGCCGGCGCCCGCAGCATCTTCGCGAATTTTCCGGGCGTGGGATTGTCGCCTGGCGCGCTCCTGCCAAACGTGTGGCACGGCGGAGCGCTCGCCAACAAGCGCGCCGGAGTCGATCTCGACCCTCCGTCCGAGAGCGACGGCGGCGAGGATATCCGCGCCCGCTTCAACAGCAACCTTGGGGCGACCGGCTGCCTGACCGGCACGGGCTGGTACCTCGGCTTCGACGCCGTCCACGGCACCAACATCGATCTCGTGACCGTTCTGCTGCACGAGTTCGCCCACGGCCTCGGCTTCCAGCAGTTCGGCAGCACCACGACCGGCGCGCTCATCGAAGGCCTCGCCGACGTCTACAACAGCCGGATGTTCGACAAGACCACCAGCCTGTATTGGCCGGCGATGACCGATGCGCAGCGCGTCGCCTCATCCATCAATTCACGGCAGGTGATCTTCGACGGCGCCAGCGTGACCGCCGCCATCCCCGCGGTGCTGCAGCTCGGCACGCCGCTGCTGCGGATCACCACCCCGACAGCGCTGGCCGGGCTCTACGCCGTCGGCACCGCCGCGTTCGGGCCGGCGCTCGGCCCGGCCGGCCTCTCGGGTCAGGTCGTCGCGGCGCTCGATGCGTCGAACGCCGCCGGGCCGTCCACGACCGACGGCTGTTCGGCGATCACCAACGCCGCCGCGGTGGCGGGCAACATCGCCATCCTCGACCGCGGCACGTGCGGGTTCATCGTCAAGGTGAAGAACGCCCAGAACGCCGGCGCCGTGGCGGTGCTCGTCGCCGACAACGTCGCCGGCGGGCCGCCCGCCGGTCTGGGCGGCGCGGATCCGACGATTACGATTCCGTCGGTCCGCATCACGCTGCCCGACGGCAACGCCATCAAGGCGCAGCTGGCCGCCGGGGTCGGCGCGACGCTCGGGCTCGACATGACGGTGCGCGCCGGCGCCGACGAGGATGGCAAGGCGATCCTGAACGCGCCCAATCCGGTCCAACCCGGATCGTCGATCTCTCACTGGGATCCGATCGCGACGCGCAACCAGTTGATGGAGCCGGCGATCAACGGCGACCTGACCCACAGCGTCGCACCTCCCGAGGATCTGACCCTGCCGCTGCTCCGGGACATCGGCTGGTTTCCCGATCGCGATCTGGACGGGCTCGCCGACGATCTCGACACCTGCCCGTCGTCCGACCTCCGCGGCACCATCTTCGTCGGCACTTCCAACACCGGCGTGGCCAACCTGCTCTTCACCTCCGGCTGCAGCATCGGTGACCTGATTGCCGTCGAAGCGGCCGGGGCAAAGAACCACGGCGCGTTCGTGAGCGGCGTCGCCCACCTGCTCAACGCGCTGAGGAGCGCCGGATTCATCACCGACGCCCAGAAGGGGCTGATCCAGAGCACGGCGGCGAAATCCTCGCTGCCGTAGGCATTGCCGAAGGGGCCGGCCTCGAGCGGCCGGCCCCTTCTTCGTCCCACACCTTCACTGAAACCGGATCCGGACGCCGAGCTGGAACGCCCGCGGCTCGCCCACCGCGGTGATCTGGCCGAACGACCCCGACGGCTGCGCCGGATAGGCCCCGGAGCCGAAGTTGGCGTTCCTGCCGAGCACGTTACGGCGGTTGGTCAGATTGAAGCCTTCCAGCAGCCCCTGCACTGCGACCCGGGACGCGAGCCGGAACTCCCGGCTGACGCGCGCGTTCAGCGTTGCAAACCCGCTCCCGCGGCCCGCGTTGCGGGGGATGAAGGCGCCGTTCACGACCGGCCGGCCCGTCGTGCCCTGCACCGTCGTCAGTCCCGACGTGATGTTGAACGGGAGGGCGGAGTAAGCCTGGAGCACGCCGCTCAACTGGAATCCGCGCAAGAGGGGTGTCCGCACGTCCGCGGGCGTGTTCAACGCGCCGTTCACGACCAGCCGATGCCGCTGGTCGTCGTCCGAGCGGCCCCAGTCTTTCGACAAATCCAGGGGATCGACGGGAGAGCTGAAAAAGAACTCGCCGACGTTGTTCATCGATTTCGCCAGTACGTAGGAGACGCGGTACTGCCCCCATCGGGCGGGACGCTGACGCCACGAGACCTGCAGCGCGTGCGACGCCGACGAACCGGCCGACGAGTAGCGGTTGTTGTTGGCGTAGGCGGACACCGGCCGGCAGCCGTTGTTGTCGCCGGCCGCCGCGCAGGTGGCGACATTCTGGTTGATGGACATGAGCAGCCCCTCCCCGCGGAGGTAGCGATAGCCGGCGCTGACGGCTCCGGCGTCGCCGACCTGCTGCTCGACCTCGACGCTGGCCTGACGTGAATACGCACTCCGCAGCCCGCGATCCATCGTCGTCAGATTGACGCGCGCCCCCGACGCCACCGTCCGGGACAGGATGGCGGGAAAGGCCGGCGCGCCCGGCTGTGCGGCGGACAGGCTCACCCCGATCTGCCGCAGGGAGCCCAGGTCAGTGGTGTTGCCGGCCGATAACAAAGCGTTGGCCAGCGGACGGAGCGGCACGCGGTCGTAGAACAGGCCGGCGCTGCCGCGGATCAGTGTGCGCCGCGACGCCGACGGCGCCCAGACCGCGCCGACGCGCGGCGAGAGGTTGTTGCGGTCGGCGCTGATCGTCTGCAGGAACTGCAGGTCGTAGCGCAGGCCGAGGTTGAGTGTCAGCCGGCGGCCGGCCTTCCATTCGTCCTGCGCGAACAGGCCGACGTTCGGGCTGGTCTGCGCGACCTGCGACACACCGAAGGTCTGCGCGAAGCCGGCATTGTTGTAGCTGCCGGCAAGGAACGCCGGCAGCGACGCGAAAGTGTAGCTGCCGCGTGCGGCGCGCGGGAAGTCGATCCGGTCGGCGTTGTAGAGCAGATCCAGCCCGGTCCGGAGCGCGTGCGCGCCAGCCTGGTGCGACACGTTGTTGACGATCTGGTACATCGAGTTGGTCCGGCGCGTCGGACTGTTCGACAGCGTTCCGAAGGACGCCACCCCCGCGATCGCGACCGCCGGACCGATTGGGTCCGCCGGCGGAGCCCTGAGATCTCCTCGCGCGATCTGCGCCCGCGACTCGAGTACGGTGCGCGAGGTGAGCATCACCGTGTTGCCGAGGGCGACGGCGTCGTCCCGGTTGTCGAGATCCGCGGCGGCGCTCGGGGCGCTCAGGCCTCCGGCGCCCCTGGCGTTGCGCGAGGTGACGTCATACAGCGCGTAACGAACCGTGAGCTGATCGCGGCTGCCCGCCTGGTGGTCCAGCTTCCCCAGCAGCATCGTCGACCGGACCGGGGTCTGGTAGGGGCCGGTGGTCACCCGCGGCCCGGCATAGCCGACAGCCTGGAGCCGCGCGTTGATGGCGGCGGCGCTGGCCGGCGCGATCGTGACGAGCCCGGTCTGGTCCAGCTGCCGGCGCTCCACGTTCGTGAAGTAGAAAGTACGGCTGGCCACCAGCGGACCGCCGAGGCTGCCGCCGTACTGAACCTGGCGCATCGGCAGACGTGATCCCGACAGCGCGTTTCTCGCATTCAGCCGTTCGTCTCGGGCATAGCCGTACACGTCACCGGTCAACGTATTCGACCCGCTCCGCGTCACGACGCTGACGTAACCGCCGAGCGCGCGGCCAAGTTCCGCCTGTCCTCCAGAGGTCACGACCTGGAGCTCCTCGATCGCGTCGACGCTGTACGGAATGCCGCTGAGCGCCGCCGCATCGTCATTGGCCGACATGCCGTCGACGATGAAGCTGGTCGAGAGATTGCGCTGGCCGCCAATCGAGAGGCTGGTGCCCGGCACGGCGGACGTCTCGGGAAAGAGCTGCGTGGCGCCGACGTTGGCCGGGGCGGCGCCCGGCACGAGCAGCGCGAGGTCGAGAAAGTTCCGGCCGTCGAGCGGCAGCGCGCGCACCTCCGCCTGGGAGATCGTGCCGGCGATCTGGCTGCGGGCCGAGTCGAGCACGGTCGCCTCGCGGCTGACGGTGACACTCGCGTCGAGGCCGCCGACGGTCAGTGTCAACGGCAGTTCGAAAGCCGCTCCCGCGGTCAGCGTCAGCGCGCGAACGGCGTCGGCGAACCCCGGTTGATGAACAGTGATGTCGCAGCGCCCGATCCGGAGATGCGGGAAACGGAAACGCCCGGTTGCGTCGGTGAGCGCTTCAGAGACGATGTTGGTGCCGAGGTGACGGGCCGTCACTCGTGCACCGGCGACCACCGCGCCCGACGGGTCGGTGACGCGGCCGCTGACGCTGGCATAGTCAACGGACTGCTGGCCGGCAGCCGGCACGGCAGCAGCGGCCAGCCACACGGCCAGCAGCAAGAGACAACGGACAATCGCCACGACACACCTCCCTGAACGACACCACGGAAACCGCGGGCACACGTCTGCCCGGCAGCGAGAGTGGAGGACGTCTCAGGAGCGCGGGGGAGGGAGATTGGGCGGCGCCGGACGGGTCGTGACGGCCGTGTCCGCGGGACCGAGCGGTGCGCCCGCAGGAACGACGATCGCGGCAGGCGCGGCGGCGGCCGGCAATCCGACCGCGCCGAGGAGAGCGGTGAGAACCGCGAGGCCGTCGGACTGGACTCCGGTCAGGACGCAGAGCTTTGCGCCCGGCGCCGGAGCATGGTGCATCGGGCACATGGCGTGGTCGCCATGTGTGCACGTGCACTCGAGAAGAGAGCGCTGCGCGCCGGACCACAGCGCGGCGCTGGCAGAGCCGAGCATCGCCGTGTGGCACAGCAGCCACAACACGGAGACACGCCCGATCAGGCGGCGGAAGTTTGCCACGCGCCATCCATTTAGGAACCGAACCGGCGGATTGTCAAGGAGGGCGGGCAGCTCTCGGCGGCGAGAGTAGAGGACGACGGGCGCGGGCCCGTCGTCCTCCCGGGGAGTTTAGAGCCCGCCGAGCGCGGCGAGGATGTTGTTGAGGAGCGTGCTGAGGCCGGCGAGCGACCCGCCGTCGAGCAGGTGGGCGACGGCGCAGAGCAGATTGCCGAGCAGGTTGCCCGCACCAGGGACTGCCGTGATGTCGAGCACGACCTGGTTCAGATGAACCTGGAGGCCGAGGAGATCGAGATCGAGCGGACCCAGCACGAGATGGAGGACGTCACACGTCCCGGTCGTCGCGGAGGTGTTGACCGGAACCGCCAGCTGCGTGACAACGGTCGAGACCGCGCCCGTCGCCGTGTTGGTGACCGTGCCGACGAAGGTGCCGAGCGCGACCAGGCTGCCGGCGCGGTTCGCGAAGCGATTGATCGTGAGCGTCCCGGCAACGGTCCCTGCCGAGGTGCCGGCCGACGACACCGTGCCGCTGACGGGCACCGCCAGGCCGCTTATCGCTTTCTGACCATTCTGCTGATTCTGTCCATTCTGCTGAGCCATCGCCGCCGTTGCGGGAAGGAGCGCGAGAGAGGCCGCGAGACCAACGCCGAGCAGCGCCCGTCGTGAGGTGTTGAGCATGTTCATGGTGTGGGCATTCTCCGGAAGTTGCAGGGTGCGTCTGCCTACCCGCAAGGAAAATGCCACGACCGCGCAGGCCGAAAACACAGCGACTCGCACCGGTGCCGGAGGTCGAGCGCGCCGGACTCACGTTGCGCGTAGTGTAGATTCTGCGAAGCTGCCGCGAGTGGATGGGGTGCGGGCGGCGTCAGTTCTAATCGGCTGAGTTCGTGTCACGCGCCGTCGACGCCGCTCGGACGGCCCCCGCGATCGTTCGCGACCCCGGTACGGCGCTGCGTCCCGCCGGCCATCCTTCGCGCTGTCGCGCCCGGTCGCCATCGGTCTCTTCCGTTTGATCGTGAAAGAGGACCTGGC
This sequence comes from uncultured Acidobacteriota bacterium, assembly GCA_963750475.1. Classification (GTDB taxonomy): domain Bacteria; phylum Acidobacteriota; class Vicinamibacteria; order Vicinamibacterales; family 2-12-FULL-66-21; genus JALZOC01. Next base: position 34,899 of record CAVVQQ010000002.1, on the reverse strand, counting down.
TCGTCGGGAACGGCAAGTCGATCCCGTGCGCGCCGAGCTCGCGCTTGATCGCGGTCAGCACCCGATCGCGCGAGTTCAGCACGTCGGCGCGCTTCGGCGGGGCGATCCACCAGCGGACGCGGAGGTTCGCGGACGACGAGGCGAAGTCCATCACGAGCACATCCGGCGCCGGGTCTTCCAGCACGCCCTCCACCTCGCGCACCGCGGCGAGCATGACTTCGCGCGCCTGTTCGATGTCGTCGCCGTAGCCGATTCCGACGTCGTACTCCATCCGGCGGTGCTCGAAGGCGGTGTTCACGACCACCGTGCCCGTGAACAGCACGGCATTGGGAATGACGACGCGGCGGCCGTCATAGGTCCTGATGAACGTCGCGCGCGTCTGGATGTCTTCCACCGTCCCCTCGAAGGTGCCGGCGATGATCTGGTCGCCAATCCGGAACGGCTGGGTCACCAGCAGCAGAATGCCGGCGAGAAAATTCTGCAGGATGTCCCGGAAGGCGAACCCAATCGCGACGCTGCTGATACCGAGCAGCTGGACCACGTCCCCCGGCTTGAACGTCGGCAGCGCGACCGAGAGCGCGACGAGCAGACCGAGAAACAGCGTGAAGCCCTGGGCCAGCCGCCCCACCGCCGCCCCCGCGCTGCGATGCGCGCCGAGCCGCTTTTCGGTCAGCCGCGCCACCGTGCCCCCGGCCAGCCTGGCGATGAACACGAAGGCGCCAAAGACGATGGCCGCGACCAGGAGGCTGGGGACCGCGGCGATCAGACCGTTGACGACCCCGTGCGCGCGCGCCACCGCAGGGCTGAGGTCGAGGTTCATCGGCGTGCCGCGGTTGGAAATCGCATGATGCCAGTATGGCGCAAAGGCTCCGGCAGGTTCTTCCCGTTGGCGGCGTACAATGGCAGAGGCCAACCCGCGGCAGAGGCCGGCCTCGGCACTTCGGGTCCGGCGGAGTTCAGATGCGCTTGAAGGTGTTCCTGCTCGGCGTCGCCGCCCTCACCCTTGCCGTGCCGGCGGCTCGGGCGCAGACGCGTCCGCCCGAGGCCGTCGTCACTCCGTTTGTCGAGACCGGCGCCGTCCACGCGGGATCCACCGTCCGGGTGGCGCTGACGGTCGTGCTGCCGGAAGGCCTGCACGTGCAGTCCGACCAGCCGCGCGACCCGTCTCTCATCCCGACAGTGCTGACGATCGACGCACCCGCCGGCGTGCGGGTCACGCACCTGATCTTCCCGCACCCCACCGATTTCACGCTCGAAGGGCAGACCGAGCCGCTGGCGGTGTTCGGCCATGACTTCGTCGCCGGCGCCGAGCTCGAGATTGCCGCGGGAACGCCCACCGGCGATCTGGTCATCCCGGCGCGGCTGCGCTACCAGGCATGCAACGACAAGGCGTGCTTCCGGCCGACGACCGCCACGACCGGCTGGACCCTTCATGTTGTACCGTCGTCGACGCGGACGACGAAGACCCGTCCGGACGTCTTCATCCGGCTCGATGCGGGACGGGATGCCGGACCGCCGAAGGTCAGCGCGCCGGCTGCCGCGCCGGCACGTCCGGCGCCGCCGGCCGCCGCTGGAGACAACGGCGCCGCCCGGCTGGACCGCTTCACCGTTCTCGCCACGACCGGCGGCTTCCAGGGGTCGAACGAATTTCTCCGCTTCGTTCACGACGCCGAGCGCGGGGTGGTCCAGAAGGGCTGGTTCGAGGGACGCGGCCCGCTGGCGGTGCTCGTCCTCATCCTGCTCGGCGGGCTGGCACTGAACCTGACTCCATGCGTCCTGCCGATGATCCCGATCAACCTGGCGATCATCGGCGCCGGCGCCCAGGCCGGATCGCGGCAGCGCGGCTTCCTGCTCGGGTCGGCCTACGGCGCCGCCATGGCGCTCGTCTACGGCGCGCTCGGACTGGTCGTGATCCTCACCGCCCGCACGTTCGGCACGATCAACAGCTCACCCTGGTTCAACGTCGGCATCGCGCTGCTGTTCGTGGTCCTCGCGCTGGCGATGTTCGACGTCGTCAACATCGACTTCTCCCGCTTCTCGAGCGGTATGCGCGGCCCCGCGAAGCGCGGCTCGTTCCCGGTGGCGTTCGGCATGGGCGCGGTCGCGGCGCTGCTCGCCGGCGCCTGCGTCGCCCCGGTCGTGATCCAGGTCGTGCTCTTCTCGAGCAGCCTCTATGCCGGCGGCACCCGCCTGGCGCTCGCGCTGCCCTTTGTGCTCGGGATCGGGATGGCGCTGCCGTGGCCGATTGCCGGCGCCGGCCTCTCCGCGCTGCCGAAGCCGGGCGCCTGGATGGTCCGCGTCAAGCAGGTCTTCGGCGTCGTCATTCTCGGGATGGCGGTCTACTACGGCTACCTCGCCTACTCCCTCTTCGCCAACCTGCGAGTCGACGCGAGCGAGGTCAGCAGCAGCGTCGAAGCCAAGCTCGCCGAGGGCTGGACCAGCTCTCTCGCCGCCGGCCTCGACCGCGCCGAGCGGGAACAGAAGCCGGTGCTCATCGACTTCTGGGCGACCTGGTGCAAGAACTGCCTGACGATGGATAAGACGACGCTCGAGAATGCGGAAGTGAAAGCCGCGCTGGCCAACTACGTGAAGATCAAGTTCCAGGCGGAAGATCCCGACGTCGAGCCGGCGAAGAGCGTCATGGCGCGCTTCCACGCCATCGGCCTGCCGACCTACGTGCTGCTGCGGCCGGCCCGAGCAGCCGCGCCCGCACCGGCCGCTGCGCCGTAGCGCTCAGCGCTTCCTGGCTTCCTGCTGCGCTTTGACCCAGTACGCCTGCGAGCCGACGTAGCCGGTGTCGGGCATGTTGGCAAGGACGATGCGCCGCATCTCGAGGATGTCGATCTTCCCTTCCTTGCGGTAGAGGACCTTGCCGCCCGGCGCAATCACCATCGTCAGCGGCTGGGCGGCATTCCACGTTTCACCCCACGCCGCCTGCAGCCCGGCGCGGTCGGCAGTGGCGAACTGCTTGTTGGTGCTCGAGGCGTACTCCTTCTTCAGCAGGGCGAGCACCGCGGCGGCGTCGGCCGGCGGGTTGGTGCTGACCGTGACGAGATTGAAGGCGCGCTTGCGGTACATGCGGTAGGTCGTCTCGAGGTCGAGGAGCTGGCTGGTGCAGGCGGCGCAGTGGGTCGACCAGAAGTAGGCGACGGTGACCTTGTCGGTCGGGTTCGAGCGCAGCGTCTTGAGGTCGTCGGCGCCGGCCATGTCGACGGTGACCGGCTCGTTCTGGATCCGCGTCCATTCCTGCTCGACGCCGGACCCCTTCGACAGCCACTTCGTCGTGCAGCCGAAGGCTTTCGTCTCGGCGACCGGCACGGGCCGGCCGGCGAGCAGCGCCTCGATGGCGTTGCGCGCATCCTGCGACTTGACGAGGTCTTCGCGCTGGTTGTCGTCGATGCGCCCCTGGTAGCGCAGCTTCCGATCCTGATCGAAGAGGAAGATGTGCGGCGTGGCGACCGCGCCGAACTTGCTCGAGACGGCCTGGGTCTCGCCGTCGTAGAGGTAGGGCCAGTCGATGCCGCGCAGCGCCGCCCGCAGCTTCATCTCGGGGAGCGAGTCGGTCACGTCCGTGTAGCCGAGCTCGTCGAGCCGCACCGCCTTGGCGTTGTTGGGGTTGATCGCGACCAGCGTGACGCCTTTGCGGCGGTAGTCGGCGTAGAGCTTTTCGATGCGTCCCTCATAGAGCTGGGAGACGGGGCAGTGGTTGCTCTCGAAGACGACCGCCAGCACTTTCGACCCCGCGTATTCGCTGGCCTTGTGCGTTTTCCCGTCGACGCCGGGCAGCGAGAAATCGGGCAGCGGCGAGCCGATCGGCAGCACCGGGTGGTCGACGTTGGCCTGGATGCCGCGGCCGGCCGGCGGCGCCTGGGCACTGGCCGGCACCGCGCCGAGCGATCCGGTCATGAGTGCGGCACCGGCAATCAGCAGGGCGGGTGCGATTCGACCCGGCGTCGGTGAAGCTGTGGCCGGGCGCGGTCGGGCGGCGTCATTCATGGTGTCCTCGCTCGCTTCAGTTGATGGTGGACCAGTAGGCCTGCAGGCCCGGGTTCTCCGCGTCGTCCGGCAGGCTGGCCAGGATGGCGCGCCGCAGCTTCGATACCGTCAGCTCGCCGAGCTCCTGATAGAGCACCTCGCCGTTGGCGGCGATGAGCAGCGTGAACGGCACCGGCGCCGGCATGTTGGGATCGAAGGCGGCCTGGAGGCCGTACACATCGGACGTCGCGAACTGGAGGTTCCGGTGCGCCGCGCGGTGGGCTTTCAGGAAGTCCAGCACGGCGCCCCGCTCCTCGGGATCGTTGACCGAGACGGTGGTGAACTCGAGGCCGCGCCCCTTGTACATCCGGTATGTCGCTTCGAGATCCGGAAACTCGCTGGCGCACGGCGCGCACCACGTCGCCCAGAAGTTCACCAGCAGCAGCTTCCCGGTGTCGTTCTGCCGCAGCCGCCTGAGCGCTGCGGCGTCGGCCATTTCGACATCGACCGGCGCCTGGTCGAGCGCGTCGCGGCGCTCGTCGGGGGAGAGCGGGCCCGACAGCCCCTGAACGGGACAGCCTGTGACGACGGTTCGGGCTGCCGCCACCGGGCGGCCGGCGAGCAGGGCGTCGATGGCCTTCCGGGCGTCGCGCGACTTCACCTGGTCTTCGGCGACGGAGTCGTCTATCCGGCCGTCGTACTGCAGCGTCCGCGACTGGTCGAACACGAAAATGTGCGGCAGCGTCGCGACCTGAAACTGCCGCGCCACCGCCTGGCCTTCGGCGTCGGAGAGGTACGGGTAGTCGAGGTGGCGATCCGCGGCGCGCGCTTTCATGTCCTCCAGCGTTTCGCCGACGTCGGAGTGCGACAGGTCGGAGAGGCGCATGGCGGCCGGCGCGTTGGGGTTGATGGCGACGACCGCGACCCCCTTGCCGCGGTAGTCCTCGTACAGTTTGCGGATGCGGCCCTCGTAACGCTGGGAGACCGGGCAGGTGTTGCAGGTGAAGACGATCGCGAGAACCCGGCTGTCGGCGAAGTCGCGCAGCGAGTGAGGGCGGCCGTCGGCGCCCGGCAGCGTGAAGTCGGGGGCGCGAAAGCCGGCGGGGAGCCCTTCCGGCTTCCCGCCGCCGCAGGCGAACGCCGCCAGCGCGACGGCGAGCGCCAGCCCGGCTCGCCGCACTGGCAGGGGGAGCATCGGCCGAGCGTACATCATTTGCCGGCCGCCCCGGAGCCGACCAGGCGCGCCTCGATCCGGCGCAGCGCGTCGAGCTGCTCCCGCTGCAGGGCGAGAAACTCGGCCCATTCCCGCTCCTTCATGGCTTCGAGCTTGGCGTGCAGCCCCATGATTTCCATCTCGGCGCGGAGATTGACTTCGTAGTCGCTGCGGGCGTCGAGCCGATCCTTCTCGGCCATCCGGTTCTGGCTCATCATGATCACCGGCGCCTGCAGCGCCGCCACGCAGGAGAGAACCAGGTTGAGCAGGATGAACGGGTACGGATCGAAGGCCCGCACGATTTCCGCGTTCACCATCATCCAGACCAGGAGGGCGAGGAAGAACAGGCCGATGAAGGTCCAGCTGCCGCCGAATCTGGCGACCTGATCGGCGACCCGCTCGCCGAACGTCAGCTGGGCGTCGAAGACCCGGTTGGGGTCGTCCGCGCTCGGCTTGCGCTTGAGCATGCGCGCCAGGACGCGGCGCTCGAGATCGTTGAGGAGGCCGGCCGGCGTGAGATCTCCCTCGACGCCAAGCGGCGGGAACGGCGGCATGCCGACCGCGGCCAGGCGGCGCAGCAGGCGCGGCGCGGCGACGAGAAGCGCGGCGCCGGTCAGCGCGGCGAAGACGTGAACGATGCGGCCGTCGGGCGCGGTGACGCCGAAGCGCCTGAACAGCCAGCCACCGACCAGCCCGCCGAGCGACCCGAGCGCCAGGTCGCCGACCGCTCCGAATTCGCGGCGGCTGCCCATCGATACCCGGGCGATCCAGCCCGCGACGAACCCGCTCAGCATCCACGTCAGAACCGTGCGCATGAGACGCTCCTTCTCCTGGCACGCCGGAAGGCGGCCTCGATCAGCCGATAGCCGCGCAATCTTGCCGGGCGAAGACAGTCCGGCCAGGGGCGCAGTACCGCGGTTCCCGACATGGCGCGGCCGCAAGGGTCCGGATCCTCTACAGAATACCCATATTCGACATCGATCGAATCCGCTTCGCGCGGCTGTGCCATGATGGCGGCGCCAACGGCGAGGCCCCAGTCCCCATGGTGGTGTCATGAGCATCGCGCCCCCCGCATCCGCCGGGTCGTCGCACCCGGATCCGCTGCCGATGACCGGCCGGCTGTTCTTCTGGGCCGTCACTTCGGCGCTGGCCGGGTTTCTCTTCGGCTTCGACACCGTGGTCATCTCCGGCGCCGAGCAGACCATCCAGTCGCTGTGGGGCCTGAGCGCCGCCATGCACGGCGTCGCCATGGGCGCGGCGCTCTACGGAACGGTGCTGGGCTCGCTCGTCGGCTGGTGGCCCGCCGATCGGTTCGGCCGGCGGGCGACGCTGCTGTGGATCGGCGCCCTCTACATCGCCTCGGCGCTCGGCTGCGCGCTGGCCTGGAACGTCGAGGTGTTCATCCTCGCGCGCGTCATCGGCGGGCTCGGGATCGGCGTCTCGACGGTGGTGGCGCCGCTCTACATCGCGGAGATCTCGCCGCCGGCGCACCGCGGCCGGCTGGCCGGGATGTTCCAGTTCAACATCGTCTTCGGCATCGTCATCGCGTTTCTCTCGAATGCGCTGCTCGCGGGAATCGGCGCGAACGCGTGGCGCTGGATGCTCGGCGTCGCGGCGTTTCCGTCGGTGGCGTATACGCTGATGTGCTTCGGCCTGCCCGAGAGCCCCCGCTGGCTGCTGACGCGCAGGAGAGACCGCGCCGCGGGGCTCAGGGTGCTGGCCCTCATCGAGCCGGGCGCGGCGCCGGCGCGGCTCGAGGCGCTGGCGACGGAGATCGAGACCGCCGCCGCCTCGCAGTCGAGCACGCGCGGCTTCTGGTCGTGGCGGCTGCGCGTGCCGATCATGCTGGCCTTCCTCGTCGCCGCCTTCAACCAGCTGTCGGGGATCAACGCCATCCTCTATTTCGCGCCGCGCATCTTCGCGATGACCGGGCTGGGCGCGAAAGCGGCGCTGCTCCAGTCGGTCGGCATCGGCATCACCAATCTCGTCTTCACGCTGGCGGGGCTGTGGCTGATCGACCGCCTCGGGCGCCGGACGCTCCTGACCATCGGCGGGTTCGGCTACCTGGCGTCGCTCGGCACCTGCGCCTGGGCCTTCTTCACCGGCCACTTCGCCGTCGTCCCGGTCTCGATCTTCGCCTTCATCGCCTCGCACGCGATCGGCCAGGGCACGGTGATCTGGGTGCTCATCTCCGAGATCTTTCCCAATCAGTATCGCGCCACCGGCCAGTCGCTCGGCAGCGCGACCCACTGGGTGTTCGCGGCGCTGATTACGACCATGTTCCCGGCGATGGCGAGCGCCTTTCCGCCGGGCTACATCTTCCTGTTCTTCTGGGCGATGATGCTGCTGCAGCTGGTGTGGGTGCGCACGATGGTGCCCGAGACCAAGGGCGTCCCGCTCGAGGAGATCCAGCGGCAGCTCGGCGTCACGGTGTGACGGCGGAGCGTCAGCGCTCCTCGTGCGACAGCGGCCGGTTCAGCGTTCCGGCGCGAAACCAGCGATATCCGTACGGCTCCAGCTCGATCGTGTGGCGACCGCTGTCGTCCGCCCGGCTCTTTGCCTGGGCCAGCAGGTTGACGAGCGTGCCGCCGTGCGGTCCGTCGACGCGCAGCCGGATCGCGCACGGCTTTTCGCCGAAGTTGTGGACGAAGACGCCGGTGCTGCCCTGCCAGTCGTAGCGGAGCGCGAGGACCTGGTCGGTGCCGGCGCGCAGCACCTTCCACGCCCCCCAGCTGATCTCCGGGCACTCCCGGCGGGTCCTGATGATGCGTTCGGTCCAGTTCATCAGCGAGTTGGGATCGCGGCGCTGGTCGGCGACGTTGACCGCCTTGTAGCCGTAGATGGGGTCATCGATGACCTTGCGGATCACCCGCCGCGCCGACGAGAACCCGCCATGCCGGTCGGCTGACCACTGCATCGGCGTCCGCGCCGCGTAGCGCTCGGGCAGCGACAGGTCGTCGCCCATCCCCAGCTCGTCGCCGTAGCGCATCACCGGCGTCCCGGGCAGCGTGAACATCAGGCTGTAGGCGAGCTCGAGCCGCCGCCGGTCGTTGTTCAGCATCGGTGCGAGCCGGCGGCGGATGCCCCGGCCGTAGAGCTGCATCCGCGGCTCGGGCGCAAACGCGTCGAATACCACCTCGCGCTCGGCATCCGTCAGGCGCCCGAGGTCGAGCTCGTCATGGCTCCGGGTGAAGATGCCCCACTGCGCCGCCTGCGGCCGATCTCGAGTCGCCCGGAGCGCCTCGACGAGCGTGCTGGAGCTGCCGCTGGCCAGCGCCTGGAACATGCGCTGGTTGACCCAGAAGTTCAGCATCATCTGGAGCCGGTCCCCCTGCTCCCCGAAGTATTCGAGGCTTTCGTCCGGCGGGACGTTGGCCTCCGCCAGCAGGATGGCATCGCGGCAGCGCCACTGCAGGAAGTCGCGCATTTCGTGCAGCAGATCGTAGTCGCGGGTGTGCTTGACGCGCGCCCCCTTGTGCTCGATCAGGAACGGCACCGCGTCCATGCGGAAACCCGACACCCCGAGCTCCAGCCAGAACCCCATGATCCGCATCAGCTCTTCCTTGACCGCGGGGTGATGGGTGTCGAGATCCGGCTGGAAATCGTAGAAGCGGTGAAAATAGTACGCGCGCGCCGCCGCGTCCCGCGTCCATGTCGCCTTCTGGACGCCGGGAAAGACCATTCCCTTGTTCCAGTTGCGCGGCCGCTTGTCCGACCACACGTACCAGTCGCGGAACCGTGATTGCGGGTCCTTGCGGGCCGCCCTGAACCACGGGTGCTGATCCGACGTGTGATTGCAGACGAGGTCGATGATGACGCGCAGCCCGAGCTGGCGGGCGTGGTTCATGAACTCGACGAATTCGCCGAACGTGCCCGTGCGCGGGTGCACGCCGTAGAACTCCGCGACGTCGTATCCATCGTCTCGATTCGGTGATGGATAGAACGGCAGGAGCCAGAGGCACGTGACGCCGAGGCCCGCGAGATACGGCAGCCTCTCGGTCAGCCCGGCGAAGTCGCCGACGCCGTCGCCGTTGCCGTCGATGAAGGTTTCGACGTTCAGGCAATAGATGACCGCGTTCTTGTACCAGAGGTCCTGGATCATGATCCCGGAGCAGAGCAAGGTACATGCCGCGGCCTGCCGGCGGCCCGAAAAAGATCGGCTCCGTCGGCGCCGCATCCGTATAAAGTTGGACGTCGGAAATGCGTTCCCCTGGCTCGGCCCCGAGGCGGGTCGCCGGCCATGCGCAGAATGCCGATCATGGATGGGAGACTTATGCGTCGACTTGGCCTTTCGCCGCTGACCGTAACACTGGTGTTTTTCCTGGTGGCCGGCGTGCCCCAGCACGCATTCGAGCCGCCTGCCGCGCAGGCCGCCCGTCCCGCCGCGCAGGCCGGACCCTCGTCCACACCCGAGCCGATCCGTATTCCGCTCGATCTCTTCAAGGTGCCGGACGGCTTCGAGGTGACCCTCTGGGCCTCGACCCCGCTGCTGCACAATCCGACCAACATCGATATCGACCGCGACGGCCGCATCTGGGTCGCCGAGGGCGTCCGCTATCGTTCGCACTACAACCGCCAGCCCGAAGGGCGACCGCATCGTCGTGCTCGAGGACACCGACCACGACGGTAAGGCGGACAAGACGCACACCTTCGTCCAGGAGCCCGGCCTGATCGCCCCGCTCGGCATCGCCGTCATCGACAACAAGGTGATCGTCTCGCAGCCGCCGGACCTCATCGTCTACACCGACGTCGATCGCAACCAGCGCTTCGACCCGGCGGTGGACAAGCGCGAAGTGCTGCTGACCGGCTTCCAGGGCATCAACCACGATCACTCGCTCCACTCGGTGACCGTCGGCCCCGACGGCAAGTGGGTGTTCAACTCCGGCAACACCGGCGGGATGTTCACCGACAAGTCGGGCAAGACGTTCCGCATCTTCGGCTCGTACCGCCCCACCCCGGTCGGTCCATTCAAGTTCCCGAACGATCCCGCCGCCTTTGCCGGCAAGCCGAGCGACGACGGGCATGTGTATGTGGGCGGGTTCACGGTGCGGATGAATCCCGACGGGACCAACGCGGAGATCATCGGCTCCAACTACCGCAACAGCTACGAGCAGTCGGTGACCTCGCTCGGCGACGTCTTCCAGAACGACAACGACGATCCGCCGGCCTGCCGCGTCAGCTGGGTGATGGAGTACGCCAACTTCGGCTTCTCTTCGAACGACGGCCAGCGCACCTGGCAGGCGGACCGCCGCGCCGGGCAGTCGATGCCGGTGGCGGAGTGGCGCCAGGACGACCCCGGCATGATGCCGGCCGGCGACGTCTACGGCGGCGGCTCGCCGACCGGGAACGTCTTCTACGAGAACGGCGCGCTCGGCGCGGCGCTGGGAAGGGACGTTCTTCGCGGCGGACGCCGGGCGCAACGAGGTGTTCTCTTACAAGCCGGTCCGGAGCGGCGCCGGGTTCGACCTCGACCGGAAGGTGTTCCTGACCTCGAACGTCAAGGGGCAGTACGCCGGCTCCGACTTCGTCGGCGGCAACAACACAGCGAAGGGGGCCATGGAGACGATGTTCCGGCCGTCGGACGTCGCGGTCGGCCCCGACGGCGCGCTCTATGTCAGCGACTGGATCGACGCGCGCGTCGGCGGCCACCAGGACCTCGACGACACGCTGTCCGGCGCCATCTACCGCATCGCGCCGAAGGGCTTCGTCTCCAGGGTGCCGGCCTTCGACGCCTCGACGATCGAGGGGCAGATCACGGCGCTGCAAGTCGCCGGCGGTGAACGTCCGGGCGATTGGCTTCGAGGGGCTGAAGGCGCGCGGCGCCGCGGCGGTCGAGCCGGTGGCGGCGCTGCTGAACGATCCCAGCCTCTACCTGCGCGGCCGCGCGATCTATCTGCTCTATCAGCTCGGCCCCGAGGGGCAGCAGCGCGCCGGCGCGCCGGAGGCGTTCACCGATCCGGCGCTGCGCATCACGGCGTTCCGCGCCATGCGGCGCGCCGGCCTCGACGTCCTGCCGGCCGCGGCCCGGCTCGCCCGCGACGCCGATCCCGGCGTCCGGCGCGAGGCCGCGCTGGCGATGCGCGATCAGCCGGCCGACAAGTCGCTCGACGTTCTGGCCGACGTCGCGCGCGGCTTCGACGGCAAGGACCGCAGCTATCTCGAGGCGCTCGGCACCGGCGCCACCGGCAAGGAGCCGGCGCTCTACGAACGGCTCCACCGCGATCTCAACGTGCCGGCCGATCCGACGACCTGGACGCCGGCGTTCACGTGGATCGCGTGGCGCCTGCACGTGCCGGCGGCCGTGGCGGACCTGACCGCGCGCGCGCAGTCGCCAAAACTGTCGCTCGCCGATCGCCGCCTGGCGATGGATACACTCGCCTTCGTCACCGATCCGGCGGCCTCGAAAGCAATGCTCAGCCTCGCCAGGCCGGACAGTCCGCTGCGCGAGCCCGCCACCGTGTGGCTGCTGAACCGCATGTCCAATGACTGGGCGGACTACGGGCTCGGACCGGCGCTCAAGACCGCCGGCATCTACGATCCCGAGACGCTGACGCTGCGCGAGATGGTGGCGCCGAAGGCCGCCGACGATGCCCCGGCGCTGTCGGTCGATGCGATCGTCGGCCTCACCGGCGACGCCGCCCGCGGCAAGAACACCGCGACGCGCTGCCTGATGTGCCACGCGATTGGCGGCGCCGGCGCCGAGGTCGGCCCCGGTCTCGACGGCTGGGGCCAGGGCAAGTCCGCCGACGTCGTCGCCACCGCCATCGTCCAGCCGAGCGCCGAGATCGCGCACGGCTACGAGGGCAGCGAGCTCAAGACTAAGGACGGTCTGACGATCCAGGGGATCCTGCTCAAGGAGGGGGATCCGCTGATGATTCGCAGCATGGGCGGGGTCACGCAGATCGTGCCCGAGGCCCGACTGGCGTCGCGGCGTCGGATGCCGCAGTCGCTGATGCTGACCCCCTCGCAGCTCGGGCTGACCGCGCAGGACGTCGCCGACCTCGTCGCGTTCCTGCGCGCCAACTGACCTAGCGGCGCCTCCCATCTCTGCCGGCGGCGGCGTTGTCCGACGGACAGTGCCGCCGCCGATCCGCTCCCTCGCCTGAGAAACCTGTCCGGCCGTCCCGCTTCTGCGCGCCTGCGGAGGTTCACATGTTCGGTCTCTTCGCCGTTCTGGCGGCGCTCGTGACTGCATTCAGCGGCGTCGTACCCGCCCCGGCCGAGCCCTTCAGGCCGGCATTCCACTTCACGCCGCAGCGGAACTGGATGAACGACCCGAACGGGCTGGTCTTCTACGACGGCGAGTGGCACCTGTTCTATCAATACAACCCGTTTGGCGACCGGTGGGGCCATATGAGCTGGGGCCACGCCGTCAGCCGCGATCTGGTGCGCTGGGAGCACCTGCCACTGGCCCTCAGTGAAGCAGACGGCGTGATGATCTTCTCGGGCAGCGCCGTCGTCGACTGGAAGAACACGAGCGGCTTCGGCAGCGGCGGCGCGCCGCCGCTGGTGGCGATCTACACCGGCCACCGTCAGGGACGGCAGGATCAGCGCCTTGCCTACAGCAACGACCGCGGCCGGACGTGGACCAAGGCGCCCGGCGGGCCGGTGCTGGATCTCCAGATGGCCGACTTCCGCGATCCCAAGGTGTTCTGGCACGCCGGCACGTCGCGCTGGATCATGGTGGTCGCGCTGCCGAACGAGCATGCTGTTCATTTCTATGCCTCGCCGGACCTGAAGCAGTGGACGAAGGTGGGCGCCTTCGGCCCGGCCGGCGCGACCGGCGGGCAGTGGGAGTGCCCGGATCTTTTTCCGCTGCAAGTCGAGGGGGGCGGCACGCGCTGGGTGCTGATCGTCAACATCAACCCCGGCGGGCCCGTCGGCGGATCGGGCACGCAGTATTTCACCGGCGACTTCGACGGCGCGCGTTTCAGTGCCGATGCGGCGCCGGGGGGGCCGTTGTGGGCGGACCACGGCGCCGATTTCTATGCCGGCGTGTCGTGGGGGGACGTGCCGGCACGCGACGGCCGCCGGGTGTGGATCGGCTGGATGAGCAACTGGGCCTACGCGCAGGACGCGCCGACCTCGCCGTGGCGGAGCGCGATGACCGTGCCGCGCACGCTGGCGCTGCGGCGGACCGCTGCCGGCCTCCGCCTCGTCCAGGCGCCGGTGCGCGAGGTCGAGACGCTGCGGCACGCGCCGCCGCGCCGGTTCGCCGGCGGGTCCTTTGCGGCGGCCCGCGACTGGCTCGCGGCGCAGGCAGACCTGCCGGAGCTGCTCGAGGTCGACATGGCCTTCGCCGGCGTGACCGGAACGGCGCCGTTCGACATTCGGATCGCAACCGGACCGGACGAGCGGACCACGGTGTCGATCGACCCGGGTCGTCAGCAGCTCGTTGTCGATCGCGCCCACTCGGGACTGACCGCCTTCAATCCGAAATTCTCGCTCCGCCACGAGGCGCCGCTGCGCGTTGACGACGGCCGTGTCCGCATCCGGCTCCTGCTCGATACGTCGTCGCTCGAGGTGTTTGCGCAGCGCGGCGAGACGGTCATGACCGAGCTGATCTTCCCGCATGCCGGGTCGCGCAGGCTGTCGATCGTGTCGGCCGGAAAGCGTCCGCGGGTCGAAGGGATCACGATTCATCCGCTCGAGGCAGCCGTCGCAGACGGTGCCGCCATCGGTCTGGTACGATGAGCGCTACTGATGTCTGTTCCCGCAGTTGAGCTCCGGCACCCGTGTGCCATCGGATGCCTGGTCGCGGCTGTCGCCTTCGGCATGGTCGATGTTGCCGCGGCCGCCGCGGCGCCTGGATCGCCGCGCTTCACCCGTCTGTCGGTCGAGGACGGCCTGTCGCAGTCGTCGGTTGAGCATATTCTCCAGGACCGCCGCGGCCTCCTTTGGTTCGGCACCCAGGAAGGCCTGAACCGCTACGACGGCTATCGTTTCACCATTCACCGCGCCCGCGAGCAGGCGGGCTTCCTGCACGACCACGACATCCAGGCGCTGATCGAGGATGCCCGTGGAGACCTCTGGGTCGGCACCTCGCGGGGGCTCTATCGCTACGGTCTCGATACGGGGCGCTTCGACGAGTGTGCGGCGCCGGCCGACGGCCTGAGCATCCTCGAGTTGATCCAGGGCGGCGGCGGCCGGATTTTCTTCACGGCCGCGGACGGCAGGCTGTGGGTCCTCGATCCTGCCGATCCCGAGCGGCGCGCCCACTCGCTGAGCGACGGCCCGTTCGCGGCGCTGCGCGGCGTCACGGCGCTCGCGCCTGGACCGGGGTCGTCCATCTGGGCTGCCGCCGGCGGCCGGCTGTTCAGGGTTGACGACGTGGCTGGCGGCGCCCGGCTGACGGAGGCCTCCGCCGCTGTCGGCACGGTGTCGGTCATGGCGGCCGATCGCCAGGATGACCTGTGGATCGGCGGCCCCGATGGCGATCTGCTGCGCTACCGGCCTGCCGACGGCCGCATCGATCGCTTTCCGCAGGTGCCGCGCCACCAGCTGGCGATCCTGCCCGAGAAGGACGGCGAGGTCTGGATTGGCGCCCGCGGGGGAGGCCTCACCAGGCTCGATCCGAAGACCGGCGACGTCGTTGTCTATCGTCACGATCCGGAGGATCCCGCCAGCCTGTCGGGAGACGACATCGCGGCGATTTATCAGGACGCGAGCGGCGGCTTGTGGGTCGGCACCTGGAATGGCGGAGTCAATCGTTTCGATCCCCACGCCCAGGCGTTCCGGACGTTCCGCCGCCAGGCCCGCACCCCAGACTCGCTGCCGGCCGACGATGTGACGGCAATGACCGAGCTGCCGGACGGCAGCCTGTGGCTGGCGTCGCGCAGCGGTATCGTCGCGGCCGGCGATCCGCGGAGCGGCCGGTTCCGGACCGCGGCGGTGTTTGCCGGCCGGGGGCGGTGGACCGCGCTCGCGTCGTGGGAGGCGAGGGTGCTCGTCGGCACCTCGCGCGGGTTGATCGTCCTGGAAGCGCCGTCGGGGAGAGAGGTGCCGCTCGATGCCGCGCTGCGGGTGCTCGGCGACTTGCCGATCGCCGCGATTCGCGGCACGCCGGGTGCGGCGTGGATTGCGACCGGCCGGGAGCTCTTCCGCGTCGTCCGCAGCGGTGCGCGCGGGGCTCTGGACGTGACGCGTCTCGACGTCCCGATCGAGGGGTTGGTCTCGACCCTGTCGGCGCCGGGCGATGGCCGGCTGTGGATTGGATCCGATCGCGGCGAGATCGTCCGCGCTCAGTGGGGTGGTGCTGACGGCGCCGTCGTGATGCATGCGCTCGACGCCGCCGGGCCGCCGGCGGATTCGTTTGCCGCGCACGGCGTCGTCTCGGCGCTCTTCGAGGATCGCCAGGGGCGCCTCTGGGTGGGGACGCGGCGCGGCCTGGGGCGGTTCGAGCCGGCGTCCGCCACCGTGTCGTGGCTCGGCCAGCGCGACGGCCTGCCGAGTACCAACATCGCGGGCCTCGAGCGCGGCGGCGATGGACATCTCTGGATTGCGCACAATCGTGGCCTGACGCGGATGAACCCCGAGACGGGCGGGATGACGCAGTTCGGGGAGCGTGACGGCGCGCAGGGCAAGGGCTATGCGGAAGGGGCATCGGCGGCCGGCGCATCGGGGCTGCTCTATTTCGCCGGCGAAGGGGTGACCGCGTTCGATCCGCGCGAGGTCAGCGTCAGTCCGGACCGGCCGCGGGTGGCCTTCACCGCGCTCGAGATCCTGCATCGCACCGTCGTGCCGCGCTGGCTCGACCCGGCGTCACCGCTCGAGCGGACGCTCAACGCCCAGAGTGAGGTCACCCTCAATCCCGATGCCACGGTGTTCTCGGTCGAGATGGCGCCGCTCCACTATGCCGATCCTCCGGGCAACCGGCTGCTCTACCGGCTCGAAGGCTTCGACACGGAGTGGATCGAGACCGACGCGCACAACCGCGTTGCGACCTACACCAACCTGGCGCCGGGCCACTACGTGCTCCATGCCCGCGCCGGCACCAGGAACGGCGTGTGGAGCGAGGGGGAGGCGACGCTCGCGATTCACCTGCTGCCGCCGTGGTGGCGCACCCGGGCGGCACTTGCCGTCTGGGTCCTGCTCGCGCTGGGCGCGGCGGGCCTGGCGTGGGCGGCGGTCGGGCGCTGGGCGCGCGTCAGGCTGGCGCTGCTCGAGCGCGAGACGCTGCGCCGCGACAGCCTGACCGATGCGCTGACCGGCCTGCACAACCGCCGTTTCCTGGCCTCCTGGCTCGAGCAGGAGGTGCCGAAGCTGCTCCGTGAATATCGCCTCGACGGGCCCGACTCGGGCGCCGGCCTGGTGCTGCTCCTGATTGACGTCGATTACTTCAAGTCGATCAACGATCTGCACTCACACGCGGCCGGGGACCGCGTCCTCTGCCGGATCGCCGCCGCGCTCAGGGAGCACACCCGCGGCTCCGACCTCGTCGTCCGCTGGGGGGGCGACGAGTTCCTGGTGGTGAGCCGGAGTGTCCAGCGCGGGCACGCCACCGAGGCGGCCGAGCGCCTGCGCGCCGCGGTGGCGGCGCTCGAGTCCGGCGACGACGGGGCCCCCGCGCCGACGGTGTCGATTGGTTTTGCGCCGTTTCCATTTCTGCCGGACGACCCCGGAGCGTTGTCCTGGGAGCAGGCGCTCGACCTTGCCGATCACGCGCTGCGGCTCACCAAGCGCCGCCGGCGCAACTCCTATACCGGCCTCCGCGCCACCCCCGGCTTGACGGCCGCGTCCGTGCTGCAGTTCCTCGCCGGCGGCGGGGCGGAGCTGCCCGCGTCAGTGGAGGTGGTGATGTCCGGTGATGGGGGTGAGCGAATGCCGGCGCCGGCCGGGTCCGGCGCGGCTGTGGGCCGCTGACGCGCGATTGGCGGTTTATTTCGGTTCGACGAACAGGTCAGCGATTTTCATCGCAAGAGCCGCGGTGTTGGCGTGCGCGACGTTCGACGCCACGGCAACGACGATCCCGTTGTCGGGGCGCGTCATCAGGGACATGACGCTGCCGCCGGCGAGCGCGCCGTTGACGCTGTCGGCGTGCGTCGCCAGAGCGAAGCGGGCGAGATCGGACGGCGTCGAATAGAACGCCTTCCCATCGGCGCAGCACGCCAGGTCGCGCATGCGCATCAGTCGTCGTCCGCGGCGGGGATTGTCGTCATCCGATCTCGGGACGTAGAACGTCGCGCGATCGCCCGGCAATGGCTGCGCGGGAGCCAGGCCGATCGGCCTGAAGACGACGTGGCGGATGATGGTGAAGAGCGGGAAGTCCTCTTCCGGCTCGCCGACGTGCTCCGGACTCCACTCCGCCGCCGAATCCGTACCGGTGTTGGTCAGGCCGAGGGACGCGACGGCGGCGGCAGTGATCGCGGACGCCGCCGTGCCGATGTTGAACCGGGTATTCGGCGTGACCGGCGTCCGTGTGGCAACGTCCCTCCATCCGAAGCCTTCCGCCCAGACGATCGTGCCGCCCTCCTTCGCCAGGGCTGCGGCGGGGCCGCCGGTGCCGACCGCCACCGACACCCCTGGCAGGTTCTGCTCGAGCACGGCCGCGCGGACCAGCTCCCGCGCCCGCTCGACGACCGCCGCGTCGTGCGGCGACGCTGCCGCATCGATGGCCGACGGCACGTCCGGCGGACCGTCGAAGAGAGGCGCTGCGACGGTGACTGCATGGGTGAGAAATGCCGCGAACGCGGCCACGACGACGCCGACCGCCAGTGCGGTGCGCCCGGCCCAGATCGGCAACCGCCTTCGCGCGGCCTTGACGCCGATCAGGAGCGCGGCAAGCATCAGCAGGAATCCGATCACCGCCGCGCCGGGCGCGTCGTCGGCATCGGCGACGTAGATGCCCATCGCGGCAATGGCCAGGCCGAGGGTGATGAGGGCGATTGCCTTGGTGCGGTCAGTCACGGAGGATTCCATAGGCGACAAAACTCCCGTCACCATCCTGGAGACGTCGAAACTGGCGACTGGTTTTCGACGCCGAGGTTCCTACTCTATAATAAAGAGTGCTCTGCGTAAATACCAAACTTCAGGAGCGGGGTAGCGGATGGACGGCCGAACGAGAGTACTAGCCTGGTAATAAGTGCTCCGCCCTGTTGATTGACACAGCCCCGGTCGCGGCTGGCCGCGAACGGGGCCGCCCCGGTTGGCGCGCAGGCGACACCCGTGACGAGCGCACTGTGCCGAGCACCAACTGGGGCTGTTCGCGGACAGGACCCGCCGTGGCGCTTTTCATTCCGACGAGACACCCACCAGGGCTAACTGCTGCGCGTCGCGCGAACGATCGCATCCAGGTGATTGATGTATTTCTCCAGCGCCCGCCGGCCGGACGCCGTCAGCCGGTAATCCGTCCGCGGCGTCCGGCCGGCGAACGTTTTGTCGCAGGAAACGTAGCCGGCGTCCTCGAGCTTGCGGACATGGCCGCCCAGGTTGCCATCCGTGGCGCTCAATGCGGATTTCAGCTCTGTAAAAGACAACGACAGGGCGGGGGCCGCCGCCAGTGCGCTGACGATGCCGAGGCGGATGCGGTCGTGAAGCAGGCGATCGAGTGAGGCCGCGATGGTGGCGGCCGGGACCGTGCCCGTTGCCGGCGTCGAGCCAGCTCGCTGAGCCTCTCGTGCTGACCTGCCGCGCCGCGCCTGCCTTAGCCACCGTGGTACCTCGCGATGTAGGCGCCGAATCCGACGTGCAGTCCGCCGAACCCGACACCGAGCCACATGTTGCCCCATGTCGGGCGGTGTCATCGAGGCGGCGATCCCGGCGGCCATGAAGCACGCCCCGAGCGCGCGGACCGCCGGGACGCTGAACATTCCGCCGGTCAGCACGCCGACGCCGTACAGCAGCAGCCACGCGGGGGCCATGACGCCGAATTCCCGCATCACCCAAAGGTTATAGGTGAGCGCTCCGCCGGCGACGAACGGAGCTGCGGTTGCCAAAGCGAATCTGCGTCCGTTCGTGCCGGTCAGCGCGATGCCGGCGCGCCGCGCCTTCCAGTTCATGGCGGCGAGTTCGATGACGATGGCGATGGATGCGGCGCCAAGCCACGTGGCGAGCCAGCGATCGCCGGTTGGCTGCCGGGCGCCCAGGGCCGCCGCGGCCAGCCCGATGATGCCCATGACCACGCCGCCGGCGCCGGGGACGGCGGAAAAGACCGACGAGCGCTCCATCGCGGACCGGATGTACGTGAGATCGTCTGCCGCCCGGTGGCTGATTGGGCGAGGCTGGGGCTCGGGCACAACCTGGATACTGTAATGCAGGGTGGTCGCTCT
Organism: uncultured Acidobacteriota bacterium; assembly: GCA_963750475.1. Taxonomy (GTDB): domain Bacteria; phylum Acidobacteriota; class Vicinamibacteria; order Vicinamibacterales; family 2-12-FULL-66-21; genus JALZOC01. Next base: position 15,444 of record CAVVQQ010000002.1, on the reverse strand, counting down.
TGCAGAGAGCTTTACGCAGCGAAGCTGGCGGGCGGAACCATCGTCACGCCGATCTCAAAGCCAACGGCCCGGCTCAGACGCCCGCGGGATTCGGTCACCTGGCGGGGAACAAATCGACTGCGGCCGGCCCCGGCACCATTGGCGACAGCGGCCACGATCCCTTCATGACCTTGCGCATGCTCTCGGTTGTCTTCGCGACCAGCGCGTCCGGAAACTGCGTTTTGTGGCAACCCATCGATCGCCGGGCGGCCTCGAGATCCGCATCGGTGACCGCCACTCGTACCGTGAACAGGCTGGCCTGCGGCACGAGAAACGGCGGCGGCTCGCGATCCGGATTCATCGCGCGCATCGCGTCCTCCGGGATTGTCGTGTAGAAGACCTGCGGCGGCATCCCCGGTGCGCCCGCCCGTGCGAGCTGGGTCACGACGGCGCTGACGAGCCGATGGTCAGGATGGCCCGAGCCGCCGTCCGGCCCCCAGGTGATCACGGCGTCCGGCCGCAGCCGCGCCAGCTCCTCTTGCAGCCGCTGCGTCAGGCGGAACAGCACCGTTGGCTCATCGCGGTAGCTGCCGAGCCAGCCGTCGGGAAGTCCGAGCAGGATCGGCGGCCGGGCGCCGAGCGCCGACGCGGAGCAGCGGGCCTCCTCGGCGCGCAGCTTTGCGAGCTCCGGCCCGGGCGGGACCGACGTGTTGCCGGTGCCCTGCGATCCGTCGGTGGCGATGATGATGTAGACCTGCGCCCCCTCCCGCGCGTACCGCGCCAGCACCGGCGCGGCCGAGCTCTCGTCGTCTGGATGGGCCCACACGGAAACCAGGGTCCTGGCCGTCCCCTGGCCGTGCGCGGCCGCAGCCGCGCCCAGGAGCAGTACCGCCATCAGCGTCGTTCTGGTGAACCCCCGCATTACGTCCTCCTGAGGCCGAAGCTTGTCCGCATCAGGTTTCCCACGCTGCCGCCGCTCGAATCTGCCGGCGGGCATCGAGCCTGCCAACGCCGACCGCCCTCACCTGCGCCGCGCGGCGCGCCTCCTACCGGATCTCGCGAATCCTGATGTTACGGAACCAGCACTCGTCCTGGTGATACGTCAGCATGATGTGCCCGTCGATCTTCTCGCCGAACCCTGGCTCGTCCTTGAACTTGCTTGCCGCCAGTCCGGCCTTCACCGCCGGGCTACCCAGGTCGTAGCTGAGGACGTTGCTGCCGTTCAGCCAATGTTCGACCCGGGTGCCGCGGACGACGATGCGCGACGAGTTCCACTGGCCGGCCGGCCGCACCGGCTTGTCTGCTGCCGCGGGCAGGACGTCGTAAAAAGCTGCCGTCAGCTGCTGCGGCGTCAGTTTGTCCGGGTACCCCGTATCGTCGATCATCTGGTACTCGTGCCCGGGGGACTTTCGGGCGATCCTCGGTGACGAAGTACTTCACGCCGCTGTTGCCGCCCGGGGCGACACGCCATTCCCAGGCGAGCTCGAAATCGCCGAACTTCCGGCGCGTGACGATGTCGGTTCCTTTGACCTTCGGAACCGAGCGCAGCGTGCCGTCCTCGATCTTCCAGCCGGACCCGGGCGGCGCGTCGCTCCGATAGCCGCGCCAGGCGTCGAGGGACCGGCCATCGAACAGCGGCTGCCAGTCGGCGCCTGCCTGCGACGGTGTGGGGACGGTCGGGGGAGTGGTGGTCGCGGCGCCCTGCCGGGGCGCGGGCGACAGGGAGACAAGCGAGAGCGGCAGCCAGGACGAAGTGCGGCATCTGCGGTGACCTCAGTCAGCAAGGATACGTCATGCAACGTGGACTCGGTCGCCCACGCTGGTCGGTCACGCTTGATTGACTGGGAAGGCGAGGGGGGCTGCTGGGGGCGCTTGTCGATTCTCGCCGGACCTGGCGTGCCATCGAGCGCCAGCGGAGGCGGATGCAATCAAGTCGGCCTCGGCCTGAGCCGCGGCGGACAACGTTGGCGGGACTTGCCAGCCGAAGCTCACGCCGTTGGTCGTATGGCGTGAGCGAAGGTTGGCGGAGAGAGAGGGATTCGAACCCTTTTAACGCGTGTTTCTAAGTTGGTGATGGCGCGTGACTTCTGGCGCTAACGGTTCCATGGCCAACTGTTTACGGGCATCTGGTTGTCTTCGAGAGTCCCCGCCAGTCTTCGGCAGTCTGCCCCAGTCGTGGAGACATTTTGGAGACGCCCGGAACTCGTCGCCCTCGCGGTGGTGATTCTGTGCGCCGGGCGCACCGCCCGCCACACCCCCGGCGCCGTCGCGTAACGGCCCGCCCTCTGCAGGAGGTGAGGACGGGCAGAAGGACGAGGCGAAGGACGGAGCGCGAGCGGCACGACCGCCTCAGCCGCGACGGGGATGTGAATGCCGCTCGGCGGCGAATCAGATAGAGAAGCAACTCAACCCGCGTGAATGTCCACGTCGACAGCTCCTTCGTTGAAGAATATAGATCAGCATTCACTCAATGCGTTCTTTCGAGGCCCGTTCGTAAAAACGCCTTCCAATCAGAACTCCTGCAGACGCGAAGACCGCAACCGCGATGACAGGCGTCACCAGCCAGAGCGGGTCTCTCCGGAGAACGTCGCTGAGGAAGTGACCGAGCGGTGGAGGGTCCCTCACCGGATTATCGATCCCCCATTTGATCCAGAGTGCGGTTGCCGTGAAGAGCACGCCACAAGCGACGGCGCCGGCACAATAGGCCAAATCGTCAGCCTGCTTCGAGAAGAATCCTTTGACCCATCCCATAATCCCCACGAGAGCCAGGGTGATCGCCCCCGCCGTGCCAACATCGAGCGAAATAGCGGTCACGATTTCGACAAAGAACGAAACCAGGATCAGGCTATGCAGGATGATCGAGATGGCAAAGGTCCTCGTTCTCATCGGAACACTTATCTCAGGGCACCCGGCGGGAATGTGGCCTGCATTCCGCAAGCCCTGAGGAGATCTCCTACAAACGTATTGCTGTTCGGTCCCAGGGTGCTGTACCGTCGGCCTCTACAACCCCCCGAAGGTCGATCGCGCAGTCCGCATGCGGCTCTCATACTTGACGCCTAGTCGAAGCGGCATTGGCGTCCCACGCGCGCCCTCTCGTGGATCCAGACTCCCGACCGCCCTCGGGCGACTGTCCCTGGGGCCCTGACAGCGCAAGAACGAAAGCGTTAACGGACACGATACCTACCGCGTTGCCACACCAGAGCGTAACCCTCTGCTTCGGGAGAACCGATGACCAGTCGCCAAGGCTTCGGGCGCGGTGGTCCGTAACCCAGAAACGTGGCCGATGCGGAACGGTCCTTGAGAATGAAAGCAGGCTGTTCGCCGCGGTTCATCGTAAATGGCCCATTGAATACAACGACGACCGCATTGCGGTGTGGCTTGGCATTCGCCGTATCAATCAGGACTGCCGCAAAATCCCCATGACCATCGCCATTGAAATCCCCAGTGGCATAGAACGGTTCATAGTTCGGATTGTGTGCCCACTTTCGGATCTCTTCCACAAGGTGTGCGCACGTTTGCGTATGTGTGTTGCCTGCGGCGTCCACGACATCGTCGGAGCAATCCGCATCTCGGGCCACTCTGAAGGAGCGATGGTCACTCAGCCAGTGACTGAGCAGTGCTTGATGCCCTGGCTGCCAGAGGCCCAAGTCGCCCTGTGAAGTCACTGCCCCAACGACGACCAATGAGCCTACCCAAAGGAGCACTCGAAGGCCTCCTGACATTTGCTTTTTAAGCAGAGGCGAGCATCCCGTCGTGTCCCTTCTGGAGACGATCGACTGAAATTCATCGCGCCAGTTCGAACGCCGTCTCGCGAACCTCGCGGCGGTCGCCCTGCGTGACCGTCATCCGCAGCGTGTACTGACCTGGAGGCAAGGTGTCAATCTGCACTCGTCCGATGTGCCGGATGGCTCCTGATGCGTCACCGGGCCCCAGGACGACAGGCGCCTCGGAGACCGGCTGGCCGTCGCGCAGGATCTCAACACGCCCTTGCGAAGCTGCGCCCGGCGCCGGTTTGATGGCGACGTAGAACGTCAGCGTGTTGTCGCTGGACGTCCGCAAGGGGGTTCCGAGATTCGGATAGACCAGCACGTCACCGACGTACAGTGGGTTCTCCTTGTCCGCAGTTCCCGGCGGCACGCGCTCTTCGCGCGCAACGAGCACCAGACTGCTCACCTGCAACGACCCCGACGTGGATTCCGGCACGACGAACGCTGACCGCCGCACGCCGGCTCGCTGTGCCAGTGCGTCGTGCACCGCCACCTCGAGCGTGTAACTGCCGGGCCCCATAACCGGCTGACGAAAGAACAGGACCTCGCCGGCTTGTGCAGGCTCGATCAGCGTCGCGGGCCCGTTCAGGCGATACGGCTGGCTCGCCTTCCTCACGACCGCGCCCGTCGGATCCAGGATGCGGGCCACGATGCTGAAGTCCGTGCGATACGTCTGAGACGTGCGGTCGAAGCGGAGCGCCTGGCCATCCGTGGCGGCGAGCACGGCGACGCGACTTTCCGACCCCTCTGGGAATACCAGCGCCGTCGCACGTATCGGCAGGTCCGTGGGAGCTGGCGTTCGTTCGAGCGCCGCGAGTGCTGGCCCCTCGTAGGACAGCAGCGGCACCGCTCCAGTGGCACGGACGGCAAGGTAACCCGACCGCGCACGGATGGTCAGACGCTGCTTGGGGACGGTGACGGTCAGCGTTCGCCACTTTCCATCGAAGTCGCCATTCTTCGGGGTGTACGTCAGCAGGTAATAGAAGCGCCTGTCGTCGTCGACCTGCCGAAAGGCTCGCGCTAGATCGTTCGTGTTCTCAACGAGGAAGCCTCCGGTCTGCTGCGCGAGGAGCGTCAGGCTGGTCCGCGGGTCTTTTCGGAGCACGTCCTCGTTGCGCTCCAGTGCTGCCAGGCTGCCGGCGCCGGCAAGCCCCATCGCTGCGGCTGCGTTGACTTCGCGGCTAATCTCAGCGTCCTTGCTGTGGACGCGCAAACCGGCGGCGTCAATCGTGTACACGCTGACGTGCGCGCGATTTGCGGTCGCGATCACATTGCGGAAATGCGGCAATACAGCAACGGGAATCGCCAACCCTTCGGCGAAAAATATAACGCTCTTGCGGCCCGGTAACATGCCGAGGGCGGATGTCACGGCCAGCAGCGCATTCGTGGTCGCATACCCCTGCTGATCACGTGCCATCGCTTCCCAGGAACTGTGGGTCGTCAGGTCGAGCGCAGCGATTTCTCTGGCGTCGCGGTCTTCACGAGTGTCGACAGGCCTTCCCACCGACTCTGCACTGGCCACCACGGGGACTTCCGGGCTGGCATCACCCGGCATCGAGTTGCCGCGGGCGTCCCGTGCACGAAGATCGTCTCGGACAACCGCTCGGTCGAAGGATGACGTCGCGCGGCTCGCCACGTCGCGCAGAGCCGTCCGGAGTGTTGCCCGATCGTTCGTATAGGGCTGAATGGTCGTCAGCGACAGATCGGCAAGGTACACAGCAGCAAAGTCATTCTCGTGCAGCGTGTCGAGATAGGCCAAGGCGCCACGATAGGCGGCCCCGCGAGCCTCGACCGACAGACGGTCAAACACAATCGCGAGGAAACTTGGGGTCGCTCCGTTAGACGTCGTCGCGGTCTCGGTTTGCGACGGCGTCCCCTTTGGACCGGCGGCAGCCAGAACGCGAGATCCGGATCCACCCGGCATGCCCATGACCGTCACGTCGCCGATGTCCTGCCGGACCCCGTCCTCGAACAGCTCGAAATCTTCCTTCCGGAGATCGGTGACCGGCTTTCCGTTGCGATCTCGCACGACAGCGTCGACAACAACGGCGGCCGCACCCGCGGCGAACGGTTTCGTCTGGGCAACAGCGGATGGCTCCTGTGGTGTGGCGATGGAGGGACCCAGGGCACAGAGACAACAAGTCAGCAGCACCGGACGAAGCATCTTGCCTGCCTTCATTTGAAAGTCCGCTCGGATCTCGGGCCCGCGGCCGTTTCGAACCGAGCTTACACCCGCGGGGCAGTCGACGGCGCCGGGGCGGGCTTCGTTTGGTGGCGCAAAGCGCACCCGAGCGCCTCCTCCCGATGACCGCGCAGCGAGCCCGCGTCAGCACACCCCCAACAAAACCGACACCATCCGCCGCAGCTCCACACCACCCGACAGTCGATTGCGGAGTTCGCATACGGCTCTCATACTCGACGCCTGATCGAAGCGGGCGGCATGTGCGCGGGTTGAGGGCGTCCGCTCGCTTCATGAAGGGAGGGAGCGGATCATGTGGAACAGATTCGATCCTCGATCGGCCGACGACAGGGACCGGGGCGATTCATGGGACCGCAACTTCGGCAGCCGCGGCGGTGCAGGCGAGCGAGCGCGTGACGAACGGTCGCGTAGCGTGTTCACGCGAGATCTCGACCTTCCTTACGGGCAGGATCGGGAGCAGGTGCGCGACCGTGACCGCGTCTACGAGATCGACGGCGACGAAAGCCGCGCGCTGGCAACCATCGGTGCATTTCGGGTCGTTGCCGAGAGCGACCTTCACGAGATTCGTGACGACACCCAGAGCTCGCGCCGCAGTCTGAAGCACCTCGAGCACGAGGGGTTGATCCGCACCTCCCCACTCAGCGCAGACGACCGCGCCGTCGTCTTGACGGAGCAGGGTCGGGATCTCCTCGAAGCGAATCGGTTCCCGCGCGAGGAACGCTCCTGGGAACACCGACAGACCTTCTACGCGGGCCTCAGGAAGCCGCGCGAGCTGACGCACGACACGCAGGTCTATCGCGCCTACCGGCGCGCTGAGGAGCGCGTTCGAGGCCAGGGCGGTCGGGTCCGTCGAGTCGTCTTGGACTACGAGCTCAAGCGCGACTATCAACGCTTCCTGCACGAACGCAATCGCGGCCGGAAAGACTGCGACGGCCGGCCTGATCGTGAGCCGGAAGAGATCGCGCGGTGGGCGCGCGAGCACAGCCTGCCGTACGACGACGGGCACGTGCGCTTCCCCGATGCCCGCATCGAATACGAAGATCGGGACGGTCTCAGGCGGCACGAGGACCTTGAAGTCATGACTCCTCACTATCGGGGTGCGCACGCAGGCGCGGCGGCGAGGTCAGGGTTCACCTGCTACCTCTCGATGGGAGGCTCGGTTGGCGGTCGCGGCGGCGGTGGGCGGCGAACCGCGCACCCGCGAATCGCGGAGGAGCTGATCCGATGACGTTGGCATCCGCGCCGGACCGCTGGACCATCGACCTGGCCAATACCGAGCGCCTCGAGGCCATCGCGGCATTTGGCTTCACGGAGCGCCAGGCGCGGTTCCTCTTGCACGTGCTCCTCCACGCCGGCGTCTTCGTGGAGCGTCAGTACTGCCACTTCGCCGGCACGGTCCACGGCCAGAAGAGTACGGACTTCATCAACACGCTCGTCGCGCGACGATTCGCGACGCCGATCACCACCGGGAAGCTCCATCGCGGGCGAATGTTTCACGTCCACTACAAGCCGCTGTGGGCGGCCATCGGCGAGCCCGACAGCCGCTTTCGCAAGCCCACCGCACCGGGACGGATGATCGAGCGCGTGATGCTGCTCGATACGGTGCTGGACGACCACGGTGTCGTCTGGCTCGGCCCCTCCATCGACAAGCGGCGTCACTTCATGCGCCATCTCGAGGACCGGTTGGCCACGGGTGAGTTCCCCCATCTGCGGTTCGGAGATGGTCCTGCCCAGGCGGTCCGGGTACTTCCCCGACAAGCTCCCGATCGGGGTGCTGCCGGGCCTGGACTCGCACGTCTTCGTCTACCTGGTGACTCGTCCCTCCCCGATGGACTTTCGACTCTTCCTGCTCCGGCACACCGCGCTACTCCGGGTGCTGTTCCGTTGGACGGTGCGGCTGCTGTTCCCGCGTCAGCTGTCGAAGGCCAGAGGAGCCTACTTGCACGCGGCCCGGGAGCACCTCGCCACGCCGTTGGACCCGTCTGTCGTCGAGACCCTGGAGTGGCTGTTCCCCGAACGGACGCGGCTCTCCAACCCCGTTCGTGCGCCTGCAGACGACCGCTACCTCACGGCCTCCAGCGCCTACCGCCTGCCGCGTTTTCGAGCGCTGTACCGACAGTGGGTGGACGATCCCCGGAACACGCTGTGGATGGCCGGATCGCCGATCCTGGCGGAGGCGATCGACCGCGAGCACGGGCGGGTTGAGTGCGTCGAGCTGTCGCGGCAGTACCTGCATCTCTCTCCCCTGGTGGACGTCGCCTGACCACACAGCAGAGGCCGACCGGGGGGACGACCTCCGAAAATGAGGTCGTCCCCTACACGTCATCCTGCCCATCGCCTCACAAGCAACCACGCGAGCATCGAACCGTTCGCGAGCCGGCTCGCAACTGATTCATTCGCTGCATGTTCTACAGGGAGCGCGTCACAGCTCCACAGCTTGGGCGGCGCTCTGTGCCGCCCACGGCAGGTCCCGATGCAGCGATCAGCGGAGGTAACCATGGCGTGAGCGACCCCGTCGCGCGCGTTTGCAACGGCCCCGCGCCTGTCCGGAGGGGTCGCTCACGCCATGGCTGCCGGGTGTCGGTGTCAGCCGTCAGCGTGTGGTTGTGTTCGCGAGAACGCGCCGAGTGCGCCCACAAGTCCGCACGGATCAACAGTCGGACTGCCGGGACGATCCGGCTCTGCTGGTACCGGACAATTGGGCACCGAGTTGTTCGTCATCGCGGACGATTCGGAATCAGATGTGTGCGCGGATCTCAAGCGCATGCATGATGCAATCTGAACCGTCTCCCATGCGGCGCTGAAGGGTGCGAGCGAGACCACTGTCGATGCGTCTGCCATCACGCGATCGATCGTCGATCTGTGCTCGGCACCGTGCAAGGCTCGGCGCTTCGCTTCGACCGCGCATTCCGCGCGGCCTTCGGGCCTTGACGGTGCCTGCGCGCAGCTCGCAGATTGGCAATTGCGTGATGGCCGCGATCTGACGGCGCGAAGCGGGCAAGTGTCTGGGGTTGATGATTCGTTAGTCGCAGCTAGTGTTGGGACTGCCGCTTGCCTTTCCGAAGAAGCCACACCACACCAATCGCGGCCACAAGGAGCGCCACCGTGATCCAGGAAAACCGTGCGGCCCAGTCTGTGTGCCACGCACCATTCAACGTGGGAGGACCGCCCGCTGCCCATGTATGGAACGCGGCGAGGTTCGCAAAATAGAACGCTGCGAGCAGCAACGCGCCTGCGGACAACCACCGAACGACTTGAATTGACGAGCGTTGAGTGTTCATTCGAGGCTGAGGGCTCTCTGACAAGTCAGCGCCAGTGTTCGCCGTGATTGTAGTCCAGGCGATCAACCGCACGATTGTCTCGGTAGAAGATCTACAACTTCGGACAAGCGCACCTGAGCCTCCGCGTCCGCCGGCGATGGAAGCGGTTTCTCATCTCACATTGGAGCCTTGTGGAAATCGTTGGGCTGCTGGACGCGGCCGACAAGAAAGGCCCCGTAGGTGAGCGGCGCGACCGGGGTATACTGCGCCTATGAGCGTGCGGCTTGCTGATGCAACTGGAACCGTCGCCACCATAATCGCCGGGGTTCTTCTCGCTGCGCTGAGCCTCTCGGCTTTCGGTCCTGCCACGACTCTCCTGGGGTTCTTCGCGCTTTCGCTCGTCGCCACAGCAACTCACCGCGCCATCTCTCGTCACCATTAGCCCTCCGCGTCTAGGCCGGTCTTTCTGAGACTTGATCACTGCGCGTGGCGCCGCTCGACGCAGTCGACAATAAAGCTTGCCTAGCTGCCAAGTAGGCCGAACTGGAGGCATCGCATGGATTGGCCACAATCTAGATACAGGGGCCTTACGCTTTCGTGCGTGGCGTTCAGCACAATCAGTATGGCCGTTTGTGTCTGGTTCACATGGGCTAGCGGGAACTCTCGTTCGGCCGCTCTTTTTGTGGGTTTGACAGCTCTCACCGCGGCGTCTGGTGTTTTCATCTGGCGCTACGGCAAGTGAAACCTGAGCAAGACTCAGATGAGGGGGTTGATCTCCGGACCAGTCGGCGTTATCCTGTTTTCATCTCGCCGGTGCCATTGGCACCTTCTCCGCGTCGGGAACATCCCACACGGAGTGCCGTAAGTCGCCGCCCACAGGGCCGCGAACACAGCCCCCACAAGCGGTCCTCGATCGAAGCGCTCAGCGCGTGTCGTCGCCAGGACAACTCGCAACTGCACGCGGTATGCCCTCAGGGGATATCGCCGCGGTCGTCAAACCGAAGTGCGCGGTATTGCTGGCGATCGTGAGGACAGCACAGCCACCTCAAAACGCATCGCTTCGGTCCGCACGAACATAGTTCGTGAGGACATCGCGAGACTCAGTTTCGCGATCCTCGATGTCGGCGGATCCCGCCCTCATCTGCGCCACTGATCCCGGCGCGCTGGCTTCAAGTCAGCGCGCTTCGAGCGCCCCAAGTTCCCAAACAGGTCAGGGCCATGTCGAGACGCGGCCACGCGTCGGGAGGGTAGTGCGATGAAACCATGGTTGACGGTAGCCGAAGGCGCCGCGCACGCGGGAGTCAGCCGAGACACGATCTATACCGCCTGCGAGCGTCACGAGATCCGGCACGCGCGGGTCAGCGGACGACGGACCATTCGCCTGAAGCCGGAATGGATCGACGCGTGGCTGGAACGCCACGCGCTGGACGCACATGATCGACGGACGACAGCTCGGGAGCGTTTGACCGGGGACGCGGAGTCGAGGGCCACGTCATGAGGGCCAGACTGACTCGCGGCATCGCACGCGCAGATGGCGTATTCCTCAACCCGTATGAATCGCCTCGGGCCACGCTGCCGGTTCTGCTCACGGTCGACGAAGCGGCGAACCTACTGCGGACCACGCGACGCGCCATCTACGCGATGGTCGAGCGCCGTCAGCTGCCCGGCGTGATCCGTGTCCGCCGGCGCGTGCTCCTGCGTGCCGACGATTTGCTAGACTGGTTGGACCAGAAGCGCGCGCCATCGCCAGAGGAGTAACTGGTGATGAGCGTCAAAATCCGTCCGTATCGGAGAGGCGGCTGGGAAGTCGACATCCGGGTCGTCGCACCTGACGGCTTGCGGGAGGTTCGGGAGCGCAAGCGCGCTCCGACGTCGGCACGATCGGCCGCTGTGCGGTGGGCTGAGAGTCGCGAACGCGTGCTGTTCGAGCGACTGATGAAGCCGCTGCAAATCGCACCGAAGGAGGTGCCCACACTACGAGCATTCGCATCGAGGTTCCTCGATGGCTACGCGCGGGCAAATCGGCAAAAGCCGAGCGGGATCGCGGCGAAGGAGATGATCCTCCGCGTGCACCTCGTGCCGACGCTGGGTCATACGAAGATCGACGCGATCAAGAGCGAAGACGTGCAACTTCTCAAGGGCCGCCTGAGCACGAAGGCGGCGAAGACGGTCAACAACATCCTGACGGTGCTGAACGTGATGCTCAAGAAGGCGGTGGAATGGGAGGTCATCGACCGAGTGCCATGCACGATCAGGCTGTTGCGCGTCTCGAAGAGCTCGACTCGCTTTTACGATTTCGACGAGTTCGAGCGCCTGATCGTCTCGGCACGAGCAGCGGATTCGCGTGCGTACCTGCTCGTGCTGATGGCGGGGGAGGCGGGCTTGCGGCTTGGCGAGATGGTGGCGCTCGAGTGGAGCGACATCGACTTCGTTAAGCGCCAGGTGTGTGTGCAGCGATCAGCCTGGAAGGGGCACGTGGCGTCGCCAAAGGGTGGGCGGCTTCGGTACATTCCGCTCACCATTCGACTCGCCGCGGCGCTGCGGGATCACCGTCATCTCCGTGGGCCCCTGGTTCTGTATCAGGACGACGGATCTCCGCTGACCGAGGGCTTGGTGCAGGGGTTCGTCAAGCGAGCTGCGCAGAAGGCCGGCGTGTTCAACAACGGGCCGCACATGCTGCGTCACACGTTCTGCTCGCATCTGGCGATGCGTGGGGCGCCGGCACGGGCGATTCAGGAGTTGGCTGGGCACCAAAATCTCACCACGACCCAGCGGTACATGCACTTGAGCCCCGCGGCGCTCGACAGCGCGATTCGGCTGCTCGATCACCCCGCCGTCTTGCAGGGTTTTGGAGACATTTTGGAGACGGGGGATCGTGAAATTGAGAAGTCGAATAGCTAGAACACTTTAATTGGCGGAGAGAGAGGGATTCGAACCCTCGGTAGAGTTTCCCCTACACACGCTTTCCAAGCGTGCTCCTTCAACCACTCGGACATCTCTCCGTTTGAGTGGAATCAACAGTTTACCGGAAGGCGGCGATCCCTGCAAAAGCAAACTGTGACGTGACTGTGACGTGAGGTCGTCGGCGACCTCCACGATCGTCTCGGATTTCGGTCTCGTTTGCGCCGGCTCCTTGCCGTTGCCGTTTGCGCTGTCGCGCGCTCGCCGCGGTCGTCCAGCGCATCGAGCGCCTGCCGCTTCGCGTCGATCCGGATGTGCGAGTAGTGCTCCAGCATCCGGCGCGACAGGTGGCCGCTGATCGATTCCAGCACGTGATCGGCCACGCCCATCTCGGCCAGCTCGGTGATGACCGTGTGCCGCAGATCGTGGAAGCGCAGGCCGTGGCAGGCCCGCCGCGTCACGCAGCGCTCGCCAGGCCGTGTCCCACTTCAGCATCGGCTTGCGTGGCGTCGTAGCGGCCCCACTGGCAGGCCGGCCAGAGGTAGTGCTCCGGCTCGGTGTGCCCGAGCAGGTCGGCGCGCTCGAACATCCGCGCGGCGGCTTCGATGGCCGATGCGTTGAGCGGGATGACGCGGTGGCTCGTCTCGTTCTTGCTCCGCCGGACGTGAAGGAGCCGCTTGACGAGATCGACGTCGCACCGGCGAAGGTGCTTGACCTCGACCGGCCGCATCGACGTGTTGGCCGCGACGATCGCGGCGCAGTAGACGTGCTCCCATTCCGGATTCGACGCGGCGGCGTCGAAGAGCCGCTTCCGCTCCTCGGCCGTCAAGGCGCGGCCGACCGGATGCTGGCGCTCCGGGAGATTGTGGACGTGGTCTGCCAGCGCCCGCCATCGGCCGCAGGACTTGAGCACGCGCGACAGCACGCCGACGTCCATGTTGATCGTGCGGTTCGCGATGCCGGCCTCGTGCCGCGTGCGCTGGAACTCGGCGATCGCCGTCGCGGTGATCGCCGAGAGCGGCACGTCGCCGAAGTGCTTCTTGACGAGGCTCAGTCGTTCCTCCTCGAGCTCGATCGTGCGCGGGGAGCACCGGATCCGCTTGGCATCCAGGTAGGCGTCGATCGCGTCCGAGCAGCCGCTTCGGTCCCTGCTCATCGGCAGCCAGCCGGCCGTGTCCCGCTTCTTCGATGAGCTCGCGTTCTCGGCGCGTCGCCGTTCGCAGATTCGTCGTGCCCAGGCGCTTCCGGTATCGACGGCCGGCGACGGTGAAGTCGGTCCAGTACTGACGACCGCGTTTCCAGAGACTCATAGCGGCAACTCCCCGACCTCCGAATCACCATCAGACGAGGAAACCGGCGTCGTGTCAACTGCGCTGGCCCGAACGAAGTCATCCAGGTCGGCCGGCAGGTACCGCACCGACCGCCCGAGCCGCAGGAAACGCGGCCCCTTCCCTCTGTGCCTCCACGCACGCAGCGTGGCGACTGACAGCCCGAGCAGCTCGGCGACCTCGCGTTCGGTGAGCGCGCGCGTCGTTCTGCGTCTGATCGCGTTCCGTCGTCGCCGCGGGTTCATGACGCCGCTCCGTTCTGCGTGTCGCCGATGCGCCGGCGATCTTGAACGTCCGGCGCGTGTCGTTCCAGCCAGGCATCGATCCATGCCGGCCGAATTCGAATGGCGCGTCTTCCGCTGACGCGCGCGCTTCGTAGCTCGCCCCGCTCGCATGCGCGTGTAGATCGTGTCCCGGCTCAAGCCGCGTAGTCCGCAGCCTCGGACACATTCAACCAGGGCTTCATGGTGCACCTCGCTCGACGCGTATCCGCGTCCTCGCAACTGTTGCCGAACGTCCATGTGAGTGGCGCGCTCTGGCGCGCTGGCCTGTGGCCGGCGCGCCGGGAACAGTGGCGCGAGATGCGGGCTGATGTGCGCCGGCATCGAAGACCGGGACGCTGAGCGTCGCGGTCGTCGCACGACACGTGGTCATGCGTCCCGAAGCAATGGGTCACACTGGCCGCGCTGTTCTCTCGAATGGCCAGGCGATACAGCCACGCCTCGGTGGTGCACCGCAGCCGCATGCCCTGAGGGCGATGCGGTATGCGGTTGCGAGTCTCTGATCTCGAAATGGCACTGTGTGCGATCTCGATTCAGAACCGTGCTGAAGTCAGGAAGTGGGCTGTCGGTCGTGGCCCTGAGAGCGGTGACCTTCAGCGCTCCGCGCCGGATGATCCTCTCGCGGAGGGTGTGCAGTAAGCACGGACGATGAGAAAAGATTACCGCCACTTCGGCGCGCGGTCAACGGTCAAGATCGGTCCAGCTAAGCGTCATCAGACTGCCGACCATCACGTAATGGCCAAGACGTGATCTGCGCGCAGGCACCGTCAAGGCCCGAAGGCCGCGCGCATGCGCGGGCGGAGCGAAGCGACGAGCCTTGCACGGTGCCGAGCACAGATCGAGCATCGAGGGCGTGATGGTCGGCGCATCCGACGAGGTGCAGCTCGTTGCTCTGATGCGTGCCCAAAAGCGTGCAACGATCGTGACTACCGCGGGCGCCGGATCAGTCGCGTCATCGCGCGCTGAACGAGTGCGACTTTGTGACCAGGATTTCCCGCACGAACGGGACCAGATCGTCCGGACGAACTGGCCCCGATTGAGCACCAGATCTGCGGCACAATTCACCGCCTTTGTGGACAGGCGGCGCGATCATCAGCCCGACACCGACACTGACAGCCATGGCGTGAGCGACCCCTCCGGACACGCGCGGGGCCATTTCCAGCGCGCGCACCGGGGTCGCTCACGCCATGGTTTCCTGCTCTGATCGCGGCACCGGTGCCTGCGCAGTGGGCGGCAAAGAGCGCCGCCCATCGTGCTGGTGTCGCGCGCTCACGGTGAAACTTGCGGCCAGAGAATCGGTTATCGGCGGTGCTGGCGGGGGTCCGTCGCTCGCGTAGTTGCTGTCGAGGGGATTCGTCTCGGACGCGCTCGGGGGGACAACCTCGATTTCCGAGGTCGTCCCCCAGGTCGTCCTCTGCTGTTGGTTCAGGCGACGTCAACCAGGGGGGAGAGATGCAGGTACTGTCGCGAGAGCTCGACGCACTCAACCCGTCCGAGTTCGCGGTCGATGGCGTCGGCCACGATAGGGGAACCGGCCATCCAGAGCGTGTTCCGGGGATCGTCCAACCACTGTTGGTAGAGAGCTCGATACCGCGACGTGCGGAAGGCGCTGGAGGTGTTGAGGTAGCGGGTATCAGCAGGCGCGGCGCCCGGTTCGGCGAGCCGCTTCCGTTCGGGGAACAGCCACTCCAACGTCTCCACGACCGAAGGGTGTAAAGGTGTCGCGAG
>CAVVQQ010000001.1:0-205211 GCA_963750475.1 uncultured Acidobacteriota bacterium | reverse complement strand
TAGGTAGTAGCGTGCTGCGATCAGGCCCTCTTTGGCGGGTCGCCCATTGAATTCAACGACTTACCGTAAAGATGAGTGTCCCCATCGGATGGAAACTGGGAACTGGCGACTGGGAACTGGCGACTGGCTACTGGTTACTGGCCTTCAGCGCAGGAATCGCCCCATCGGCGCGCCGGCGTAGCCGGTCATCTCCAGATAGCCGCGGCCGCGGATGCCGGGGCCGGTCACGTCAATCGCCCCTTCCCAATATGTCACGCCCGATCCGTTCGCGGCGCGCAGCTCCTGGTCCTCCACGGCAGCCGTCACCGACAACGTCAGCCCGCGCGCCGGGATGTCATCGTCCACGCCGACCGGATAGCGCGCGCCGCTGGCCGCTGATGTCCAGGTCCGGCCCGGCTCGAGCCGGAAGCCGTCCGCCACCGTGATCGGGATGATCGTGCCGCCCGGCTCGACGAGCGTCCCGCTCGATCGCGGGTCGATCGATCCATCGGCGCGCCGCAGCTGGAAAATCATCAGATCGCGGCCATCCTCCAGCTGGATCGAAAACCAGTCCCAGCCGACCTGCTCCGGCTCGAGAAAGCTGGTGCCGAACTCGTGGTCCATCCAGCTCAGGCCGGTCACCGTGAAGGCGCGGCCCGCCAGCGTGACCGTGCCGTGCGTCGGCATCCGCGTCAGCGAGTAGTAGTGCGACGCGTTGGCGGGCGCGGCCCCCTTGCGGCTGTAGCCGTGGTCGCCGTGGAGCACCGGCGGACGTGTCGCCTCGAGCGCGAGGTCGAGCCCGAACCCGGCGCTGCGCGCCGTCAGGTGATGCACTCCCTCAGGTCCGAGCACCGCCTCCCAGTCCTCGTTCCACACCCGGTACGCGTCTGTCGAGGCCCCCGCCCAACCCGGCCCGGCGCGGTTCATCCGCTCGGTGAACCGGTAGGTGCGCCCGGTGACATCGGTGAGCGCGAGGTGGGTCATGTAGAGATCGCGCACCGCCCATCGCGAGGGATTGACCGGACTGGGATCGACGCCAATCCGGAAGAAGGTGAGCTGATAGCCGAAGCGCTTCCCGTCGTCCGCATCCAGGTTGCCGGTGTAGTACCACCACTCGAGTTTGTAGTCGGGATGGCTGGCGTGGTCGGCGGGCAACACGATCGGCCGGCCGGGGGCCGCCTCTTTCCAGGGCCCCGGTGCGGCTGCGGCGCCTGCCACCGCCGCCGCGCAGGCCGCGATCGTCAGCAATCCGCCGGCGCGGGCGGCCAGGCGGCGAACCGGAAGCATGCGCACATTGTACCGGCGGCTGCGGTAAACTCCGGCGTTGTCGTTCCCCGTTACCTTCGGAGGTGTGAGATGAAGCCGCGCAGCCGTCGTTCATTCCTGCAGCAGGCCGCCGCCGGCGTCGCCGGCGCCGCGATGCTTCCTGGCGCGTCGCGCACCGTTTCCGCCGCTTCCCAGGACCGCGTCGCCGGCGCCAGCCGCCGCGTCCGCGTCGGCCTGATTGGCTGCGGCGGTCAGGGCACCGCCGACCTGCGCGCGATGCTCCGGCTCGGCGCCCAGTGCGTCGCGCTCTGCGACGTGGACGACGAGCAGGTCGCGAAGGCGAAGGACCGCATCGCGAAGGAGTTCAACCAGTCCCCTGATTTCTCGACCCGCGATTTCCGCCGCCTCCTCGAGCGCCCGGATCTCGACGCCGTGATCGTCGGCACCCCCGATCACTGGCACGCGCTGACGATGATCGCCGCGGTCGAGGCGGGCAAGGACGTCTACGTCGAGAAGCCGCTCTCCCTCAGCATCGGCGAGGGGCGCCTGATGGTCGATGCCGCCCGCCGCGCCAACCGCGTCGTCCAGATGGGCACGCAGCAGCGGAGCGCGCCGCACTATCAGGCGGCGGTCGAGTACGTGAAGAGCGGCCAGCTCGGCAAGATCCGGCTGGTCAAGACCTGGGCCTATCAGGACTGGATGGGCAACATCGCGCCGGTGCCCGACAGCGCGCCGCCCGCCTCCGTCGATTACGACATGTGGCTCGGCCCGGCGCCGAAGCGGCCGTTCAACAAGAACCGGTTCCACTTCAACTTCCGCTGGTACTACGACTATTCGGGCGGTCTGATGACCGACTGGGGCGCGCACATGATCGACATCGCGAACTGGGGGATGGGGGTGACCGCCCCGACCGCCGCGACGTCGATGGGCGGCAAGTTCGGGTTTCCGGACGACGCGGAGGAGACGCCCGATACGCAGCAGGCGATCTGGGAATGCGACGGCTTCACGATGCTATGGGAGCACGCGACCGCGATCGGCCTCGGCCCCTACGCGCGCGATCACGGCGTCGCCTTCCACGGCAACAACGGCGTGCTGGTCGTCGATCGCGGCGGCTGGGAGGTCCTGCCGGAGACCGAGACCACCAACGGCAAGAAGGTCTATCGCGCCGGCGGCCAGCCGCGCCGCGGCGCGAGCGGCGACATGCACCTCGAGCACGTCCGCAACTTCCTCGACTGCATGGAGTCGAGGCAGCGGCCGCGCTCCGACGTCGAGATCGGCCACAACTCGATGATTGCCTGCCACCTCGGCAACATCGCGTTCCGCACCGGCCGGCGGATCCAGTGGGACGTCGCCGGCGAGCGGATCGTCGGCGACGCCGAGGCGCAGAAGCTGGTGACGCGCCCGTACCGCGCGCCGTGGACACTGCCGCGCGCCGGATCGCGGTCGTCCTAGGCGACGCCGGTTTCTGACGGTGGAGGCTCCGCGCAGGCGGCGCTGAGGCGCCTCACCGACGACAGGCCGATATCCGCCTCCCCGCGTCTCGCCCGCCCCGGTCATCTGGAGGCTCAGGCCTCGTCAGCGGCGCCGTAGGTGCCGAGGCGCTGCGCCCGCCGGGCCGGGTAGAGCCCGGCGACGCCGGTGGCGATGACCATCAGGATCGACGCCTGCACCAGGAAGCCCACCGGCAGGTGGAACTGGATCGTCCAGCCGAAGCTCTGCACGTTGATGACGTAGATGAGCACCATCGACAGCAGCAGCCCCACTCCCAGGCCGATCGCCTGGCTGACGGCGCCGATGAGCAGCGCCTCGCCAACGACCATCCGGCGGATCTGATTCCGTCCCGTACCGATCAGCCGGAGGACCCGCAGGTCGCGCTCGCGCTCGAGGATCAGCGTCAGCAGCGTTCCCGAGACGCCGAGGATGGCGACGATGATGGCGATGATCTCGAGCGCATACGTGATCGCGAACGTGCTGTCGAAGATCCGCAGGATCTCGGTGCGCAGCGACGCGTTGGTGTTGATGAGCACGCGGTGGCGTTCGCCGAGCGCCGCCAGCAGCCGCTCCCTCGCCTCGTCCGGGTTCACCCCGGCGCGCAGATACACGCTGACGCTGCTGATGGCGGTGTCCTCGAACCGGCGCTCGAACGTCGGCCGGTCCATCACCAGCACCCCGCGATCGCTCGAGTAGTCGTAGTAGACGGCGGCAATCCTGAACGCCACCGGCCCGCGCGGCGTCGGCAGGACGACGTCGCTGCCGGCGCCGAGATGCTGCTTGAGGACGAAGCTCTCCGAGACGACGACCGCGTCCTGGCCGGCGGCGCGGCGCATCGCCGCGCGGGCGTCGGCCGGCGCCTTGAAGAGCAGCGATCCGCGATCGAGCAGAACGTTGAAGTCCCCGCCGCCGACGCGCACCCGGGTGTTGCCGTACGGGACCTCGATGCTGCGGAACCGGTCCACCGCGGCGACGTCCGGGCTCGATCGGATCGCGGCGACGACCTCCGGCGACAGCGTGTCGCCGGGCCCGCCGCGCCGCGCCCCCGGCGCGACGAACAGGTCGGCCTGGAGTGTCTGGCTGACCCAGTACACGACCGTCTCGCGGAAGCTGCCGATCATCACCGAGATCGCGACCATCATCGACAGGCTGACCGCCAGCGCCGCGACCGAAATCGACAGCCGCGGGATGGCGGCCGACAGGTTGCTGACCGCCAGCCAGTCCTCCACCTTCAGGATCCGCCGCGCCGGCCGCTCGATGCCGCGCGCGACGACGAACAGCACCGCCGGGACCAGGAACGACGCGCCGAAGACGATGACGATCGCGGCGGCATACCCGAAGAGCGGCAGTCCGCCGACCGGACCGAGCGTCGCCAGCCAGGCGCCCGCCGCGAGCAGCACCACGCCGGCGGCGAGCGATCGGCGCGGGAACCGGCCGCGCACCTCGGCCTGATCGCCGCCGCGCATCGCCGCCATCGGCGCGACCCGCGACGCCTCGACGGCCGGCACCAGCGCCGCCAGCAGCGACAGCGGCACGCCGGTCGCGAACGCCAGCACGGCGTCCCGCCACGACAACGCCGGCGTCGCCGCCGCCGTCGCGATGTACAGCACCGACACCGTCGTCGAGGTCAGCGCTACCGTCGCGCTCGCCAGCAGCCGCGCCAGCACCAGCCCCAGCGCCGATCCCAGGGCCGAGAGCACGGCGGCTTCGGCGAGGAACAGCGCCCGGACGCCGCCGCGGGTGACGCCAAGGCCGCGAAGGGTGCCGATCTCGGTCCGCCGCGACAGCACCGCCACCGACACGGTGTTGTAGACCAGGAACAGTCCGACGAGGAGCGCGATATAGGAGAGCGCGGTCAGGTTGAGGTGAAACGCCGCCAGCATCCGTTCGACCTGCCGGCCGCGCTGGCCGGGGCGCTGGACCGACAGCCCCGCCGGCAGCCGTCCGGCGACGGCCGCCTCCGCGGCCTCCACATCGGCCCCGGCCGGCAGCTGGATCTCCACCCGGTCGATCAGTCCCAGGCGATCCAGTGCCAGCTGCGCGCTGGCGATGTCCATCAGCACGAACCGGCCGTCGAGCACCCGCGCCGGCCCCTCGTCCTTCAACAGCCCATGGACCTGCAGGCTCACCGTCCGATCGCCGACGCCGACCTGGAACGTCGCACCCGGCGTCAGGCCGCGCGGCGTCGCGAACCGCGCCGCCAGAATCGCCGACCCCGGCTCAATCAGCAGGCCGAGAAAATCCTGGGTCCGCAGCTCGCCGTCCGGTGCTCGCTCCTCGGCCGACCCCTGCGTCAGCAGCGCGTAATCCCTGAACGGCCGGTCGCGCAGGATGTCGACGCCGAGCAGCCGCAGCGTCTCGGGGGCGCGGCCCGGCTCGCGGTAGACCAGATCCCCCTCGATGACCGGCGCCACCCGCCCGTAGTCGCGCAGCCACCCGATCTCGAGCAGCCGCCGCTCGTCGATACCGGCGCCGACCCCGACCACCTCGAGCGACGTCCGCCCCGACATCGTGTTCAGCGCGGTCTCGAAGCCCGCGAGCGAGCTGGCGTTGGTCAGCTGGATGGCGACGACGACGGCGACGCCGAGGGCGATGCCGACGGCGGTCAGCGTCGCCCGCAGCGGCTCGCGGATCATCCGGCGCAGGATGAACCAGCTAAACAGCCGCACCGGATCCGCCCGCCTCGATGCGGCCATCGCGCATCCGCACGACGCGGTGCGCCGCCGCCGCAATCTCCGGCGCATGGGTGGCGAGCAGCATCGTCACGCCGGTTTCCCGATTGAGCGCGGTCAGGAGGTCGAGGATGCGGCGGCCGTTCTCCGAGTCGAGGTTGCCGGTCGGCTCGTCGGCGACGAGGAGCGCGGGCCGGTGAACGAGCGCGCGGGCGAGCGCGCCGCGCTGCATCTCGCCCCCCGACAGCTGCTGCGGATAGTGATGCAGGCGCGGCGTCAGGCCGACCCGGTCGAGGAGCGCGCTCGCGGCTCGGCGCCGCCTCGGCGCTGCGCCGTCCGGCGAGGAGCAGCGGCAGCTCGACGTTCTCGAGCAGCGTCAGCGTCGGCAGCAGGTTGAAGAACTGGAAGACGAAGCCGACCCGTTCGCGGCGCAGCCGCGTCAGCGCGTCATCGTCGAGCGCGCCGAGCGTCGCCGATTCGAGCCGGATGGTGCCGCTCGAGGGGCGGTCCATCGCGCCGCAGAGGTGAAGGAGCGTCGACTTGCCGCAGCCGGATGGTCCGACGAGCGCCACGAAGTCCCCCTGGTCGAGTGAGAGGCTGACGTCGACGACCGCCTGGACTTCGGTTTCCCCCGCCGTGTAGGTGCGCGAGACGCGGTCGGCCTGGAGCACGACGCTCAGGAGACGCCCTTCTTCTTGCGCATCTGGACCTCCCGCCCGCCGTCGGCGAACTGGACGTCGTCCATCAGGCCGTTGATGAGGAAGATGCCGCGGCCGCTCGGCTTGAGGATGTTCTCCGGGTCGAGCGGGTTGGCGACGGTGGTGTGGTCGAAGCCGGCGCCGGGGTCGCGCACGGTGATGACGATCTCTCCGGCTTCGTCGCACGACACCGAGCACTGCAGCTGCTGGGTGGCGTCGCCGCCGCAGCCGTGCCGGATGGCATTGGCGACCGCTTCCTGCAGCGCCAGCTCCACCGCCATCACGTCCTTGTCGTTCCAGTGCTTCTCCTGGAGGACGTGGACGACGCCGTCGGTCAGCGCCGGAATCGCCGCGGGATCGGCCGGAATCGTCATCGTGAACTGGCACGTCGAGCAGAACGGGATCATCGAGCTCAGGCGGCGGACGTCGTCATGGGCGCTGCGCAGCTCTTCGAAGAGCGCCGCCTGGCGGGCCTGCGCCTGGTCGCGCTCGGCGACCGACTGCTCGAGGTCGAAGACGTTGCGCCGCAGCTCGAGCTGCGACTGGACCTGACGCCGGATCGCGTCGAGCGCCTCGACCTGGTCCGGTGTCAGCGTCCGGGTCACGCGATCGACGACGCAGATCGTGCCGAGGGCGTGGCCGTCGGGCGTGATGAGCGGCGCGCCGGCGTAGAAGCGGATGTGCGGGTCGCCGGTGACGAACGGATTGTCGCGGAAGCGGGCGTCCGCGGTGGTGTCGGCGACGATGAAGATCTGCGGCTCCTTGATCGCATGGGCGCAGAAGGAGATCGCCCGCGGCGTCTCGCCGGCGGTGATGCCGATTCGCGACTTGAACCACTGGCGGTCGGCATCGACCATGGTGATGAGCGCCATCGGCGTCCCGCAGATGTGCGAGGCCAGCATGGTCAGATCGTCGAACGCCCGCTCCGGTCCGGTATCGAGGATCTGGTAGCGGTCGAGCGCCGCGAGCCGCGCCGATTCGTCCGCCGCCGTCACGCCGGTGCCTCCCATCCAAAGCTGGCCAGTGCGTCCGGCTCGGCCTCGAAGACCTGGAAGATCTTCATGAGACCGCTGATCGTCAGGACGTGCTGGCAGCGCGGCGACAGGCCGAGCAGCCGGAGGTCTCCGCCGAGCCGCCGCACGCTCACGAACTTGGCCACGAGCACGCCCACCCCGCAGCTGTCGATGTAGGCGACGCCGGTGAGGCCGATGAGGATCTTGAGCCGCCCCTCGCTCACCAGGCTGTTCACCCGCGACCGCAGGTCATCGTCGCCGTCGTCGAACACGAGCCGGCCCGCCAGCTCGAGGAAGGTGACGTCGCCGAACCGGCGCTCGCTGATGGTCATGGATGCCTGCGGCGATTATAGCCCCGGGCCGGATGTTACACTGCGGCCCTTCAGTATCGTGGCGGGCGCGCGGACCGGGAGGATGAAGTGACTTCACGAAAGACATGGCTGGCGATCCTCTGCTTCGTCGCGGCGCCGGTCGGCGCGCAGCCGGCCAGGGCCGGGGCACCCCGCGCATCCGATCCGTACCCTTCGACCTACCAGCCGCTGCCGGGGCGGACGACGATCATCCGCAACGCGACCATCCTGACCGCCGCCGGCCCGGCGATCGCGCGCGGCTCGGTGCTGCTGCAGAACGGCAGGATTGCCGCGGTCGGCCAGGACGTGAGCGCTCCCGCGGACGCCGTCGTCATCGACGCCGCCGGCCGGTGGGTGACGCCCGGCATCATCGACGTGCACTCCCATCTCGGCGTCTATCCCGCGCCCGGCACCGCCGGGGTGGACGACGGCAACGAGGCGACCAATCCGAATACCGCCGAAGTGTGGGCCGAGCACTCGATCTGGCCGCAGGATCCCCAGTTCGACCTGGCGCTGATGGGCGGCGTGACGGCGATGCAGATCCTCCCGGGTTCCGCCAACCTGTTCGGCGGACGCGGAGTCACGGTCAAGAACGTGCCGTCGCGCACCGAACAGGGCATGAAATTTCCCGGCGCCCCGTACGGCTTGAAGATGGCCTGCGGCGAAAACCCCAAGCGTGTCTACGGTGAGCGGAAGACCCTGCCCCAGACGCGGATGGGGAACGTTGCCGGCTATCGCCGCGCCTGGATCGCGGCCACCGAATACCGCAACCGCCTCAAGCGCTGGAAGGACGAGGGCGCCGATCCGGCGAAGCAGCCCGACCGCAATCTCCAGCTCGAGACGCTCGCCGGCGTGCTCGACGGCGAGATCCTCGTCCACAATCACTGCTACCGCGCCGACGAAATGGCGGTGATGATCGACGTCGCCAAGGAGTTCGGCTATCGCATCGCGTCCTTCCACCACGCGGTGGAAGCCTACAAGGTCCGCGATCTGCTCGCCGCCGAGGGCATCTGCGCCAGCATGTGGGCCGACTGGTGGGGCTTCAAGCTCGAGGCCTACGACGGCATTCGCGAGAACATCGCCCTCGTCAACGAGGCTGGCGGCTGCGCCATCGTGCATTCGGACGATCCGAACGGCATCCAGCGGCTCAACCAGGAAGCGGCCAAGGCGATTCGCGCGGGCCGGGAAGCGGGCATGACCATCACGGAAGCCGACGCCGTGAAGTGGCTGTCGATCAACCCGGCCAGGGCGCTCGGCATCGACAAGGTCACCGGCTCGCTCGAGCGCGGCAAGAACGCCGACGTGGTCGTGTGGTCGGCCGATCCGTTCAGCGTCTACGCCCACGCCGACGAGGTCTTCGTCGACGGCGCGCTGCTCTACGACCGGCGCGATCCGGCCCCGCCGCGGCGGCGCGACTTCGTCGTCGGCCTGACGCCTGAGGAGACAGCGCGATGAGGCAGCTCGGCGCACTTCCGGCGCTGCTGGCCGTGATGGTCGTCGCCGGCTCGCTCGGCGCCACCGCCCAGTCGCCGGTGCGGCGGCGCCCAACGCCGCGCCCCGCCGCTGACGCGCCCGCGCCCGGCGATGTCGTCGCCATCGTCGGCGGGCGCATCCTGCCGGTGTCCGGCCCGGCCATCGACCGCGGCGTCGTCCTGATCGCCGGGGAAAGATCACGGCGGTCGGCGCCGACGTCGCCGTCCCCGACGGCGCGCGTGTCATCGACGCCGCCGGCCGGATCGT
Source organism: uncultured Acidobacteriota bacterium (assembly GCA_963750475.1). Lineage (GTDB taxonomy): Bacteria > Acidobacteriota > Vicinamibacteria > Vicinamibacterales > 2-12-FULL-66-21 > JALZOC01. Next base: position 196,002 of record CAVVQQ010000001.1, on the reverse strand, counting down.
GACGCCGGGACTGTTCGCCTCGGCGACGCAGCTGGGGATCGTCGAGATTCCGCTGTCGGCCGACGGGACGACGGATCAAGCGACCACCGACGCCGGGCTGGGCGCGGCCTTCGCCGTCGTCGATGCCTTCAACGCCGAGACGACGGTCATTCCGGTCACGCGCGCCGAGGGCGTTACCCGCGCGCTGGTGACTCCGTCTGGCAGCCATCAGGTGCTGCTTGGCCAGGCGGCGGTCGTCGACCTCTCAGGGGAGCAGGCGCCCGGCGGTGTGACCCGGGCCGCCGCCGCAATGGTCGCGCAGCTCGGCGAGGCCGGCGCCGCGGCGGCCGGGGGATCGCGCGCGTCCGCAATCCTGCGGCTGCGCGAGGCGCTCCAGGACGCCGTCGATTTCTCCCGCAATCGCGCCGCCTGGAACAGCGCGCAGCGCCGCCCCTACGCTCGCGGCCGGCTCGACCTCGAGGCGCTTGCCCCGGTCATTCGCGGTGAGCTGCCGCTCGCCGTCGCCGCCAACCGCGCCAGCGACCTGCTTGCCGTGCTGCGGCTCGGCGAGGAATTCAAGCTCAAGCTGGTGATCCTCGAGGGCGCCGAAGGCTGGAAGGTCGCCGACCGTCTCGCCGCGCGGCACGTCCCGGTCGTCGTCAAGCCGCTGACCGACATTCCGTCGTTCGATGCGCCGGGCGCGACGCTCGAGAACGCCGCGCGCCTGGCGAAGGCCGGCGTGCCGATCATCCTGTCGTCCTTCGAGACCCACAACGCCAGGAACGTCCGGCAGGAGGCCGGCAACGCGATCGCCAATGGACTCGATCGGGAGGCGGCTCTCCGAGCCGTCACGCTCGGGCCGGCCGAGGCCTGGGGCGTCGCCGATCGCTGCGGGTCGCTCGAGGTCGGCAAGGATGCCGACGTCGTCGTCTGGTCCGGGGATCCGTTCGAGCTGATGACCGGGCCCGAGCACGTCTTCATCCGCGGCCGCGAGCAGCCGCGCGACTCGCGTCAGCGCCAGCTCCTCGAACGCTACCGCACGATCCGCTGACCCCGCCAGGGTCAGAACAGCCCGATGAGACGCAGCGCCGCCACCGCCGCGAAGGCGAGCAGCAGCATGTCGAAGGTGCGCTGCGGAATCCGCGTCGTCAGCCACCGCCCGGCGAGCAGCCCGGCGACGATCAGCGGGCTGAGCAGCAGGTTGAGCAGCAGCGTTCCGCCATGGATCAGCCCGAGCGCGAAGCTGAACGGAATCTTGAAGCTGTTGACGATCAGGAAGAACCACGCGGCCGTGCCGACGAACTCCATCTTCGGGAGCGACACCGCCAGGCAGTAGACCGCGAAGATCGGCCCGGCGGCGTTGGCGAGCATCGTCGCGCCGCCGGCGACGAGGCCGATCGTCCATGCGAACAGGCGGGTGTGCGGCACCCGCCCGAACCACTCGGGCTTCTGCATCCGCGCAATCTGGAGCGCCGTCAGGCCGAGGATGATCACGCCGATAATCGGCTTGTAGACGGCTTCGCTGATCGATCGCATGTACCACGCGGAAATCATCACCCCGAGCAGCGCCGGCGGCAGCATGCGGCGGATGTAGTCCCACCGGGCGTGGCGATGGAAGGCGCGGACCGCCGTCACGTCGCCGACGATCAGCATCGGCAGGACGATGCCGGTGGAGGTGCGGGCGCCGAACAGGAAGGCGAAGATGACGACCGGCAGCAGCCCCATGCCGGAGATGCCGGCCTTGCCGATGCCGACACAGGCCGCGCCGACGACCGCGAGGAGCCATTGGATGAGGGTCAGGTGCGGCATTGGGCCCGGATAGTATCGGCGAGAACATCAGGTGCGTCTGCGGCCGCTTTGCCGATCGGGCCTTCAATTCGTAACTCGCCTGTGGAATCAACGACTTACGCTAAAGATGAGTGTCCCCCTGGGAGGGTGGGGGGAGGGGGCGCGGTATACTCGGAGGTTCCCCTCCGAATGTTCATCAGCCGAATCGCCCCGTCGGTCAGCGCCCGCACCCGTGCCAAAGGGAGCGTCTATTTCACGTCCGGCAGGGTCGTCGAGATCAACGGCGCCGAGTGGGTCGCGAACGCGACCGTGCGGGGCAGCCGTGACTACCGGGTCGACCTGGTGCGCGATCGGCAGCGCTTCACGGCGGCCTGCGAGTGCCCCTACTACGCCGACCGCGCCGACATCTGCAAGCACATCTGGGCCGCGCTGCTCGAGGCGGAGGAGCGCGGACTGCTGGCCGGCGACGGCCCGGCGGGGGAGGAGGCCACGCTCGAGCCGGAGTACCGGCCGAGCGGCGCGGACCTGCAGGTCGAGCCGGCTCCGTCCTACAGCCCCCCGGGCAGCCGCGCTCCCGTCGTCAAGCCTCCGCCGTGGCAGCGGTTCCTCCACGAGCTCCGCCAGGACGTGCTGGCCGGTGAAGGGGCGGCACCGCTGCCGCGCTTCTCGAACGGCGAGATCATCTACGCCATCAACGTCAGGGACACCCTGGCGGGGCGCGGCACGGTCGTCACGATCCTGTTCCGCCAGCGGCGGAAGAACGGCGCGTGGACGAAGCCGCGGTCGATTACGGTCAGTCCGGCCGAGGCCGAGCACCTGGTCGAGGCGCACGATCGCGAAATCCTCTCGCTGCTCCTCGGCGCGTCGAACGGCGCCGGCCAGGGCATGCCTTACGACGGTGGGTATTCCCGCCTGTCCCGCTACGTGCTGAACGGACCTCTGGAGGATCGCGTCCTGCCGATGCTGGCGCGCACGGGGCGTGCCCAGCTCGACGTCGCGGGGGACGGCCGCACGCTGCTGCCGATCGCCTGGGACGGCGGCGAGCCGTGGCGCTTCGAGCTCGATATCACCGCCGAACCGGCGGACGACACGCTGATGCTGGACGGCGCGTTCGTGCGCGGCGCCGAGCGGATGGCCTTGAAGGAGCCGCTGCTCCTCCTCAGCCGCGGCTTCCTCTTCACGCGGGAAACGATGGCGCGGCTCGAGCTGGAGGGAGGCTTCGCCTGGGTCGCCCGGCTTCGCGCCTTCGGCCGCACCGCCATCCCGCGCGCCGAAGCCGGCGTTCTGCTCGAGACCCTGGCCCGTTCGGGCGTCAACCCGGGAATGCTCCCCGAGGAGCTCCGCTACGACGTGGTCGACGGGACGCCGCGGCCGCGCATCCGGGTGGGCCGGCCGGAGCGCCAGAATCCCTACGCGCTGCGCCAGGATCTGCGCGCCGCGGTGCAGTTCGACTACGACGGCATCGTCGTCGAGGCTCCCCCCGGCGCGACCGCGTACGACAGCGAGCGCCGGCGCCTGGTGCGGCGCAACCGCGCCGCCGAGCAGGCCGCGATCGACCGGCTGCACCAGCTCGGGTTCCGCTACACGTGGAGCCACTTCGAGTCGCGGCAGATGCTGGGGATCTCCCCGAGCAGTTTCCCAAGGTCGTGCACACGCTGGTCAGCGAGGGCTGGCGGGTCGAGGCGGAGGGGCGCGCCTTCCGATCGGCGGTCGGCATGCAGCTCGAGGTCTCGTCGGGGATCGACTGGTTCGATCTGCAGGGGGATATCGATTTCGGGGACGGACGCTCGGCGCCGTTTCCGCAGCTGCTGGCGGCAATCGCGCGCGGCGAGGATGTCGTCGTCCTGGACGACGGCAGCGTCGGGCTGCTGCCGGAGGAGTGGCTGCGGCGGTATGCCGCGATTGCCGGGTTCGGCAAGGCCGAGGGCGATGCGATCCGCTTCGGGCGCTCGCAGGCGGCGCTGCTCGACGCGCTGCTCGCCGCCCAGCCGGCGATTGCCTACGACGAGGTGTTCGCGCGGGCGCGAGCGGAGCTGCGGACGTTCGGCGGCGTCGCGCCGGCCGACGCGCCGCCGACCTTCCGCGGGACGCTGCGCGACTACCAGCGCGAGGCGCTCGGCTGGTTCGAGTTCCTGCGGCGCTTCGGCTTCGGCGGCTGCCTCGCCGACGACATGGGCCTCGGCAAGACCGTGATGGTCCTGGCGCTGCTCGATGGCGCCGGCACGGCCGCTCAGCGGGCGAGCGGCGTGCCGTCGATCGTCGTCGTGCCGCAGTCGCTGGTCTTCAACTGGATGGAAGAGGCGGCGCGCTTCGCCCCGAAGCTGAACGTGCTCGACTACACCGGCCCCGAACGGCGACGCGGCCGCCATCCGCGACGCGGATCTGGTGCTGACGACCTACGGCACGCTGCGGCGCGACGCGGTGTCGCTGGCCGCGATCGAGTTCGACTACGTGATCCTGGACGAGGCGCAGGCGATCAAGAACGCGACGACGGCGTCGGCGCGAGGCGGCGCGGCTGCTGCGCGCCCGGCACCGGCTGGCGCTCAGCGGCACGCCGATCGAGAATCATCTCGGCGAGTTGTGGAGCCTGTTCGAGTTCCTCAACCCCGGCCTGCTCGGCAGCGCCAGGGCCTTCCAGAAAGCCAGCGGCGCGCGCGCCCGCAGCGACGAGGACCTCGAGTGGCTGTCGCGCGCGCTGCGCCCGTTCATCCTGCGGCGGACGAAGGAGCAGGTCGCGCCCGAGCTGCCGCGGCGCACCGAGCAGACGCTGCAGTGCGAGCTCGAAGGGGCGCAGCGCCGGCTCTACGACGAGCTGCGCGCCCATTACCGGGAGCGCTGCTGGCGCGGGTGGCGCGCGACGGCGTCAACCGTTCGAAGATGCAGATCCTCGAGGCGCTGCTGCGGCTGCGCCAGGCGGCGTGCCACAGCGGGCTCATCGATCCGCGCCGCGCGGCGGAGCCGTCAGCCAAGTTCGAGGTCCTGATCCCGCGGCTCTCCGAGGTGATCGAGGAAGGGCACAAGGCGCTGGTGTTCTCGCAGTTCACGAGCTTCCTGGCGCTGCTGCGGCCGCGGCTCGACGCGCTCGGGATCGAACTACGAGTATCTCGACGGCCGGACGCGCGACCGCGCGGCGCGCGTCGAGCGGTTTCAGACCGATCCCGACTGCCGGCTGTTCCTGATCAGCCTGAAGGCGGGCGGCCTGGGGCTCAACCTGACGGCCGCCGAGTACGTGTTCCTGCTCGATCCGTGGTGGAACCCGGCCGTCGAAGCGCAGGCGATCGACCGCGCCCACCGCATCGGCCAGTCGCGCCACGTGTTCGCGTACCGGCTCCTCGCCCGCGATACCGTGGAGGAAAAAGTCGCGGAGCTGCAGCACACCAAGCGCCAGCTTGCCGACGCGATCCTGAGCGCCGACGCCGGCCTGGTGCGGACGCTCAAGGCGGAAGACCTCGAGGTGCTGCTGTCCTGACGAGCTGACCGCGACGGAACTCGAGCCGGCCGAGCTTCAGAATCCGCGCCGCGCGTTACAGTAAATGCATGCGGATATCGATGCGTCAAATCCTCGCGGCCGCGGCACTCACCCTCGCGGCGAGCGCGGCTGCCGCCGCCGGGACGGTGAGCCGTGTCGCCGTCGCACCCGATCACATCACCGCCGGCGCCACTGTCACGATCACCGTCTCCGGTACCAATCCGTGCGGCGCCGCGCAGATCGCGTACGGCGACGGCGAGTCGGTGGTCTACGCGATTACCGGCCTGCCCTATACGCAGAGCCACGTCTACACGAGGGCCGGCACCTACACGATCACCGCCAAGGGGCAGGGCAACTGCGACGGCGAAGTGACGACGACCCTGAGCGTCGCGGCGCCGCCGGCCCCTCCTCCACCGCCCCCTCCGCCCGCTCCCGGGACGCAGATCAGCGCCGTCGAGATGGCACCGAACCCGGTGCGCGCCGGCGAGCCGGTCGTGATCAACGTGAAGGGGGCGGGAACCTGCACCTACGAGGTGCACTACGGCGACGGCAACGCCCAGGAGGTGACCGGCGAGCTCCCGCAGCAGTTCCGGCACGTCTATGCGAAGCCGGACAACTACACGGTGATCGTCAAGCCGTCGCCGCCGTGTACCGGCCGCTTCACGGAAGTGCTGCAGGTGGTGGCGACTGAACCGCAGCAGGCACGCATCAACCGGATTCTGATCTCGCCGTCGCCGGTCGATCCCGGCCAGCCGGTCGACATCGCGGTCCAGGGAACCGGGACATGCGGCTACACGATCGAGTTTGGCGACGGCAACGACGAGACGCGCTCGGCGGCCCTCCCGGACCGCGTCCGCCATGTCTATCCGGCGGCCAGGATCTATACTGTGACTGCCCGCGCCACCGCTCCGTGTCAGGGACGGGCCCAAAGCCTCGTTGACGTGCGGCAGAGCCGGTAAGCCGGGGGTCGGCGCGGAACGGGCCTTGCTGAGGCGGTAGTGTGCGTTATACGGTAGAGCTCGTCAACGGACAGGTGGCCACATGCTGAAAGTCGATTTGCACCTGCATACCGCTGAGGATCCGGAGGACATCGTTCTTCACGATGCGCGCTTACTCGTTGAGAACGCACGATTAAAGGGGTTCGACGCACTCGCCGTCACGCTGCACAACCGCCAGCTGGCCGACGCCGGCCTGACCGCCTATGCCGAGTCCCTCGGCATCACTCTCCTGCCCGGAGTGGAAAAAACGGTCGAGGGCTGCCATGTTCTGCTCATCAACTTTCCATTGGCCTCCGAGGACGTCCGGAGCTTCGCGGACGTCGCGGCGCTGAAGCAGAGCTGCCCTGACGGAATCGTCATCGCCCCGCATCCTTTCTTCCCGCATCTGTCGAGCCTCGGCGCCCGTCTCCGGCAGCATGCCGACCTGTTCGATGCGGTGGAGTGGAGCTACTTCTGGACGAGCGCGATTAATTTCAACGCCCGTGCGGCGCGCTGGGCCGAGGCCCACGGCAAGCCGGTCGTCGGCAGCTCGGACCTGCACGATCTGCGGCAGCTCGGGCACACCTACTCGCTCGTCTTCGCCGAGCGCAATCCGGTGGCGATCTGTCAGGCGATTCGGGAGGGGCGCGTCTCGCTGCAGACCTTGCCCGTCCCGGCGACCGAGCTGGCGCAGGTCGTGATGGGGATGACGAGGAGAGGCAAGAAACTCGCGGTGCCGGAGCGCGAGCTCGCGACGACCTGAGTCATTTCCATCGGGTCCGCGAGGACCAGGGGACCGATCAGGAATCGATCCGAATCAGCTCGATGTCGAAGACCAGCATGCCCTGCGGGGCGTCCGGGCGATTCGCGTAGGCCAGCGCCGCCGGAATCCAGAACCGCCGCTTCTCCCCTTCGACCATCATCTGCACGCCCTGGGTCCAGCCCGGAATCACTGCGTCGAGCCCGAAAGTGGCCGGCTCGCCGCGCGAGACAGAGCTGTCGAACGTCTTCCCATCCGTCGTCCAACCGGTGTAGTGCACGGTCACGCGCGAGTTCGGCCGCGGATGGCGCGTCCCCCGACCCGGGGTCAGGACGCGGCTGGCAAGACCGGTGGCGGTGACCGCCGCGTCCGCAGGCGCGGCCGACACGTCAGATGGCGGCGGGATCTGCGGCGTCTCGGCTCGGTCGGCGGCGCCGTTCGGTGAGCAGCGTGCGGCCGCGAGCGCGATCGCCGCGATGCAGAGGACGCGATGAATAGACGACAACCGTGACTCCCCAGGAGCTCCGCTACTCGTGCGTGGCGGTCGGTCCCCACCACCCCTCACCCTTGAATCGTTCCTGCAGCTCGAGCCAGCGCCGGTGCACCTCTTCGCTGGTGTTGAAGTGCTCCGTCGCCACGGGCTGGCCGGGCTGCATGATGATGATGTCGAAACCGGCCCCGGTGCCGCTCGGCCGCATTTCGCAGGTCACGGTCGCGTTCTCACGTTTGAAAAAGTAGAACACCCGCCCCACAGTATGCACAAGCGCGAGGGCGTTTCGTCCCTGATTTCATCCCTAGGTACTTAGGTCACCGTAACTTCAGCGTCAGAATAAGTAGCCAAAACCACCGGACGACGAGGATGGAAGGCCAGCTCGTCGGCAGCAGCGACCGCAAGTCACAGAGCGCCGCGCCGGAGCCTGCCCCGTCGATGGGTCGGCAGGCCACGACGCTCCCGCGGCGAACATCAGGTCATGTCACGGCGGCGGCCTTGACTCAGCCGTACTCCTGAAATGCTCCGAGCCTGCGGCCACCGGCGGCGACAGCCGATAACCACCGTGTAAGATGATCCGTAGTTCCCACCTATGCCCCTCCTGCACGTCGCGCTGCTGATATCCGCCTCGCTCGCCACCCCCGCCCAGTCGGCGCCGCACAAACCCGATTGCGCGACCTGGGAGATGTGCCGCCAGCAGGCGGTCGACGCCGCCACTCGCGAGGAGTTCGAGGCGTTTCACGACCTCGCCTGGCGCGCGGTGCAGCTCGGGCCCAAGAACGATCCCGCGCTGATGCTCCTGCTCGCCCGTGCCCAGAGCCTCAGCGGCAGACCCGGCGACGCCGTCGTCATGCTCGACCGCCTGGTGGCGATGGGCGTCCCGGTCGACATCGACACAGACGACGACTTCCGCCGCGTCCGCACCCTGAAGGGGGACACTCATCTTTACGGTAAGTCGTTGAGCCAGCAGGCCGAGAGTCAAAAGACCCCCGGATCGGCAGGAGGGGTGGACGCATCCCCCGCCACACCGCCGCCGGCGGCGAGAATTGCCCCGCCGCCTGCCGCGCCGGCGCGCCCCTCCGCCGCGGCCCCGCTTACTCCGGCCCCGGCTGCGCTGGACCCCTCAACGGTCCGCCCGACGTTGCCGGATCGCACCCCGGCGACGCCCGAGCCCGCGCGGGCCAGCACGGCGTCAGCCGTCCCGGCACTGCGTTTCTCGACCCCGGCCTTCACCCCGGGCGGCCTCGCCTACGACGCCGTGTCGCGCCGCTTCGTCGTCGGCGATCGCCTGGGGCGGAAGCTGTCGGTGGTGGACGAGTTCTCCCACAACGTCGCCAATCTCGCCGGCGCACGCACTTCCGGCTTCGGCGACATCGCCGCACTCGAGATCGACGCCCGGCAGGGTGACCTGTGGGTCGTCAGCTCGGAAGGGGAGAGCTCGAGCCTGCACAAGCTGCAGCTCATTTCCGGCCGCCTGCTCGCGACATTCCCGATTGCGGAGAAGTTCGGATCCGCCAGCCTTGGCGACGTCGCGGTCGCTGACGGCGGCGTCGTGTTCGCGCTCGACACGTCCGGCCACCGCCTGTTCCGGCTCCTGCCTCGCGGCGCTGCCGCGGAGCCCTCCCTGACGCTGCCCGACACCGGCCCGACGTCAATCGCGCCGGCAGAACCGGGCGTCCTCTACATCGCCACCTCCACGGGACTGCTCCGCGCCGAGCCCGCCACGCGCGTCATCACGTCCGTTCGCGCCGGCAAGGATCTGGACCTCGCCGGCCTGACGCGCATCCGGTGGCATCGCGGCGCGCTCGCCGCCATCCAGAAGACCGGCACCGGCTACCGCGCGATTCGTATCGGCCTCGATCGGCAGGGGCGGACCGCAACCACGATCAACGTCCTCGATCCAGACATCTCGATCGGCAACCCGACCGCCGCGACGGTCATCGGCAACGTGCTCTATTACCTGGCCGATGCGGACGACGGCGGAATGTCGGTCCGCAGGGTCACCCTTCACTGACCCGCGTCGGCGCTCCCGGCCCCAATCGCCTCACGCGCCGCGCGGCGCACTGCCGCGGCGGTCCAGCCGCGCTCGCGAAGCACCCGGACGCCGGTATCGCCATCCGACTTGCTCAACTTCTGTGACGACGACTTCATGATCAGCGGATGATGGAGGAACACCGGCAGGCGCTCCCGTCCGAGCAGTCGGGCCACACGGATCTGACGTCCTGTGGACGCCACGAGATCCATCCCCCGGACGACGAGATCGATCCCCTGATCCGCATCGTCCACCGCGACGGCGAACTGATAGGTCCAGTTGCCATGACGGTCCCGCACCAGCAGATCTCCGCACTGCCGCGCCGGCTCCTGCTCCAGCCGCCCCAGCCTGCCGTCGTCGAACACCTCGACCCCGGGGTCGATCCGCAGGCGCCATCCACATCCGTCCTCGAGAGGCAGACGACGATCGCGGCAGGTGCCCGGATAGAGCAGCTCGCCGCCGTCGTCCTGCGCCAGCGTCCGGCGCGAGCAGTCGCAGGCGTAGATCAGCCCCCTGGCCGCGAGCGACTCGAGCGCGGCCGCATACACAGGCTGACGGTCGGACTGCCGGCCGGCGCTTTGCCCGGCGCGAAGCTCCGCGGTGGGATGGATATCGGGATGAAATCCGAGCCAGTCGAGGTCGTCGAGAATTCCGGCTTCGAACTTGCGGCGGGCCCGTCCGCGGTCGTGATCCTCGATGCGGAGGAGGACCGCGCCGTCAAGCGCCTTCGCGAGGCTCCAGACGTATTCGGCGTTCAGCACGTGACCGAGATGCAGCCAGCCGGTCGGGGCCGGTGCGAACCGCGTAAGCGGCTTCGACGGCAGTCGTTCGGCGAGCCGGCCCAGGTCGATGCCGGTCAGCAGCACGACGCTACGGCTTCTTGACGATCTCGCTGCCGCTCACGGGAATGCCGCAGACGGTCCCGGAGTAGGTAACCTTGATCCCCCCGGCGGCCTCTTCCGTCGCCTTGCCCCCGGGGAATGAGAACGGACAGTTCGTCCCCCCCTGGCCGACCAGGCCCTGCGCGCTCCACTCGAGCGTGGACCCGTTGACCTTCCCGGTTCCCGTCCCCGTCACCTGGATGCTGCTGGCGCACGTCCCGGCGAACGTCACGTTCGCGGCGGTGGCACTGACGGGCGTCACCGTGTACTGCAGGTTTCCACAGCCGGTCGCCGGAGCGGCCGCGCTCGCCGACGCCCACGTGCCCGCGAAGGCGTCGAGCGACGTCTTGCTGGCGCTCGGCGAGGTCGGACTCTTGCCGGTCAGCTTGTCGAGCGTGTCGCAGCCCAGGCTGGCGGCGCAGAGCGCCACCGCGAGGCCGAACGCGAAAGGATTCTTCCCCATATCCCGGCTATCGGCGGCTCGGTGCGAACACTGTAGCGGCCCCTGACGACGGCGGCCAATCTGATCCACAATCGCAGGCAGCGGGGCGCCGGGCCCCTTCGTGAAGGAGCCGTAGTGCAGCTCGAGGGCGTCTATTCCGTTCTTCCCACCCCGTTCCTGGCTGACGGCAGCCTCGATGAGGCGAGCCTGCGCCGGGTGGTCGACCTCTTCATCGGCGCCGGCGTCAACGGCGTCACGGCGCTCGGCGTCACCGGCGAGGTGGCCCGGCTGAACGACGACGAGCGGCGCCGCGTGCTCGAGATCGTCGTCTCCCAGGTGGACGGCCGCATCGGCGTTGTCGCCGGCACGTCCGCGGACGGCACGCGCCTCTGCATCGGCCACAGCCGGCACGCGCGCGAGGCTGGCGCGACGGCCGTGATGGTCAGTCCGCCGCGGCTGCCCAAGCTGAACTCGGACACGGTCGTCCGCCACTACGCCTCGCTTGCCGAGGCGGTGGACATCGAGATCGTCGTCCAGGACTTTCCGCCGATTTCCGGCTTTACGATGGAGCCGGCACTGCTCGCCAGGATCGCGCGCGAAGTGCCGCGCGCCCGCACCATCAAGCTCGAGGATCCGCCGACCCCCTTCAAGACGTCGCGCATCCTGGAAGCGAGCGGCGACGTGCCGGTGCGCATCTTCGGGGGCCTGGGCGGCGTGTTCCTCCTCGAAGAGCTGGCCGCGGGCGCGACCGGCGCGATGACCGGATTTGCCTATCCCGAGATCCTGGTCGCGGTCGTGTCGCTGTTCCGCGCCGGGCGGGTGGACGAGGCGGCGGACTATTTCTACCGCGCCGTGCCGCTGATGCGCTTCGAATTCCAGGAAGGGATCGGCATGGCGATCCGCAAGGAGGTGCTGCATCGCCGCGGCGCGCTGGCGTCGCCGGCGACACGCGCGCCGGCCGCCGGCCTCGACGGTGCCACCCGCGACGCGCTCGACCGGATCTTGAAGTGGAGCGAGCCGCTGCTGCGCGGCGCTGCGGCCGCCCGGACCTGACCGACTTCGGACGGTACCACAAATATGGATCTGCACCTCGAGAAAAAGGTCGCCCTGGTGGCTGGCGCCAGCAAGGGCCTCGGCTATGCCACGGCGCATGCGCTGGCCCGCGAAGGGGCGAGCGTGTCGATTTCCTCACGCGACGAGGCGGCGATTCGCGCCGCCGGCGAGCGCATCGAGCGCGACACCGGCGCGCGCGTGCTGACCTTCGCGGTCGACGTCCGCTCGCCAGAGGCGATCGAGCGCTGGGTGAAGGAAAGCGAAGCGCAGCTTGGCGGCATCGACGCGCTGATGACGAACTCCGGCGGCCCCCCCGCCGGCCTGGCGCTGTCGTTCGACGACGCCGCGTGGCAGGATGCCGCGGAGCTGCTGCTGTTCAGCGCCCTGCGGATGGTCCGGGCCGTGGTGCCGTCGATGGAGCGCCGCGGCGGCGGCGCCGTCCTGATGTCGACCTCGGCCTCCGTCAAGGAGCCGATCCCCAACCTCGGCCTCTCGACGGTGCTGCGGGCTTCGGTCTCCGCCCTGGCGAAGACGCTCGCGCTGGAGCTCGCCGCCGCGGGCATCCGCGTCAACCAGATCATTCCCGGGCGGATCGACACCGACCGGGTGCGCCACCTCGATGAGGTCAACGCGAAGAAGTTCGGCATCTCCGCGGCGGACGCCAAGAAAAAATCGATGGCGACGATTCCGATGGGGCGCTACGGCGAGGGAGACGAATTCGGCCGGGTCGCCGCGTTCCTGCTGTCGGACGCGGCCGCCTACATGACCGGCGCGACGGTGCAGGTCGACGGCGGGGCGATTCACAGCGTGCTCTGAGCATGTCGCTCATCCGCCGCGCCCTGCTCTCCGGATCCACCAGCCCGTGGCTGCGCGAGCGGGCGATGAAGACCGCCTTCGTGCGCCGCGCGGTCTCCCGCTTCATGCCCGGCGAGGCGATCGAGGATGCCTTGCGCGCCGCCGCGGCTCTGCAGGCCCGCGGCATCACGACCATCCTGACGCGCCTCGGCGAGAACCTCGACACCGCGGCCGCCTTCGACGAGGTCACCGCGCATTACCTCGACGTCCTCGATCGCGCCGCCGCGGCCGGCCTCGACGCCCAGATCTCGATCAAACCGACGCAGCTCGGCCTGGATCTCGACCCCGCGCTCTGCGAGCGCAACCTCATTCGCCTCGTCGATCGGGCCGTGGCGCTCGGGAACTTCGTCTGGATCGACATGGAGAGCTCCCCCTACGTGGAGCGCACCATCGCGCTCTACCGCCGGATGCGCGAGCGCACGCCGCTCGTCGGCATCGCGCTCCAGGCCTATCTGTACCGCACCGCCGCCGATGTCGAAGCGCTGGTGCCGCTCGGCGCCGCGCTCCGGATCGTCAAAGGCGCCTACCTGGAGCCCGCCAGCATCGCCTATCCGCGGAAAGCGGACGTCGACGCCAGCTTCTTCCGTCTCTGCACCCGCCTGCTCGCCGCCGACGCGAGGGGGGACGGCGCGCTGCTGCACATCGCCACCCACGACACCGCGCTTGCCGGCCGGCTCGCGGCCTGGATCGCGGATCATCGAGGTTCCCCGCGTCCAGCTACGAGTTCGCGATGCTCTACGGCATCCAGCGCGGCCAGCAGGAGCGGCTCGCCGCCGCCGGCGCCAGGCTGCGCGTCCTCATCAGCTACGGCGAGCACTGGTTCCCCTGGTACATGCGCCGCCTCGCCGAGCGCCCCGCCAACATATGGTTCGTCGTCCGGACGATGTTCGGGTAGAGTGCGGCGTACGGGTAGAGGAGAACGCGCCATGCAGATGTCACGTCCGTTGGGAACGATCCTCGCGGCTGCCGGGTTCGCGGTCGCCGCCGGCGCCGTCATCGTCCAGACCAGCCCGGCCCAGCCCGCGGCGTCGGCCGTTCTTGTCGATGCCGACGACATCGGCGGCGTCGTCACCGGCCCGAAAGGGCCCGAGGCCGGCGTCTGGGTGATCGCCGAGACCACCGAGCTGCCGACGAAGTTCGTGCGGATCGTCGTCACCGACGACCGCGGCCGCTACCTCGTGCCCGATCTGCCCAAGGCGAACTACAGCGTGTGGGTCCGCGGCTACGGCCTCGTCGATTCGCCGAAGGTGACGACGGCGCCCGGCAAGGTGCTGAATCTGACCGCAGTCGTCGCGCCGGACGCCCACGCCGCGGCGCAGTACTATCCCGCCGGCTACTGGTTCTCGCTGCTGCAGGTGCCGGACGAAGAGCGAGTTCCCCGGCACCGGTCCGACCGGCAACGGCATCTCGCCGAATCTGAAGAGCCAGGCGGAATGGATCCGCGAACGTCAAGTCGGGCGGCTGCCTGTCCTGCCATCAGCTCGGCACGCAAGGCGACGCGCGAGATCCCGCCGGCGCTCGGCAAGTTCGATTCGTCGGTCGATGCGTGGGAGCGCCGCGTCCAGTCGGGCCAGGCCGGCAGCCAGATGATGAGCGCGCTCAATCAGCTCGGCGCGCAGCGCGCGCTGACGATGTTCGCCGACTGGACCGACCGCATCGCCGCCGGCGAGGTGCCGCCGGCGCCGCCGCGGCCGCAGGGCATCGAGCGCAACGTCGTCATCACCGAGTGGGACTGGGCCGATCCGAAGGCCTACCTGCACGACGAGGTGTCGACCGATCGCCGCAATCCGACGCTCAACGCCGAACGGCCTGATCTACGGCGCGCTCGAGCTGAGCGCCGACTACCTGCCGGTGCTCGACCCGGTCAACAACACGGACCAGCCAGGTGCCGCTGACGGTGCGCGATCCGAACACGCCAGCCGACGCAGGCGCCGACGATGCTGCAGCCGTCGCCGTACTGGGGCGACGAGGCGATCTGGACCAGCAAGAACAACGTCCACAACCCGATGTTCGACGAGAAGGGCCGCGTGTGGATCACGTCGGCGGTCCGTCCGGCCGACAATCCGGCCTTCTGCAAGGAGGGCTCGAGCCATCCGTCCGCGAAGCTGTTCCCGCTCGCGCGCGCGAGCCGGCACCTGGCGATGTACGACCCGAAGACGCAAGCAAGATCACGCACATCAGCACCTGCTTCGGCACGCATCACCTGATGTTCGCCGAGGACGCCAACAACACGCTGTGGACGAGCGGCGGCGGCCAGGTCGTCGGCTGGCTGAACACGAAGATGTTCGAGGAGACCGGCGACGAGGA
Organism: uncultured Acidobacteriota bacterium; assembly: GCA_963750475.1. Lineage (GTDB taxonomy): Bacteria > Acidobacteriota > Vicinamibacteria > Vicinamibacterales > 2-12-FULL-66-21 > JALZOC01. Next base: position 180,969 of record CAVVQQ010000001.1, on the reverse strand, counting down.
GAAGTCGCAGGGCTGGACCGCGCTGATCATCGACACCAACGGCAACGGCAAGCGCGACGAGTATGTCGAGCCCGACCAGCCCGCCGACCCGGCGAAGGACAAGCGCTTCGGCGCGGCGTTCTACTCGGTCGCGCCGGCGCCCGACGGATCGGTCTGGGGATCGGTGCTCGGCTTCCCCGGCGCGGTCGTGCGGCTCGTGCCGGGCGCGAATCCGCCCGAGACGGCGCTGGCCGAGGTCTACGAGCCGCCGTTCAACGACCCGAAGCGCCGGTCAGGGCTTCTCGCCGCGCGGCATGGACATCGATCGCAACGGCGTCGTCTGGGCGGCGCTGGCCAGCGGCCACATGGCGAGCTTCGATCGCCGCAAGTGCAAGGGACCGCTGAACGGACCGAAGGCGACCGGCCAGCACTGCCCGGAAGGCTGGACGCTCTACGCCGAGCCGCTGCCGCAGCTGAAGGGCGTGACCGACGCCGGGCAGCGCCGAGGCGCAGCTACTACACCTGGGTCGATCAGTTCGACACGTTCGGTCTCGGCACGAACATCGCCGATCAACACCGGCAACGCGTCCGAGGGGCTGCTCGCGCTCAAGGACGGCAAGTGGGTGGTGCTGCGCGTGCCGTATCCGATCGGCTTCTACACCAAGTGGATGGACGGCCGCATCGACGATCCGAAGGCGGGCTGGAAGGGCCGCGGCCTGTGGACGACGGTGAGCACGCGGGCGCCGTTCCACATGGAGACCGGCAAGGGGACGACGAGCAAGGTCATCAAGTTCCAGATGCGCCCCGATCCGCTGGCGAAGTGAGCGCCTGAGGTGCGCTACGCCGCGTTCCTGCGGGCGATCAATGTCGGCGGCCACACCGTGCGCATGGAGCAGCTGCGCAAGCTGTTCGAAGGGCTCGGCCTCGGCAGCGTCGAGACGTTCATCGCCAGCGGCAACGTGATCTTCGAGTCCGCCGTGGGACGCGCGGCGCTCGAGACGCAGATCGAGGGGGCACTCGAGGCCGCGCTGGGCTATCCGGTCGGGACGTTTCTTCGCACGATTCCGGAAGTGGCGGCGGCGGCCCGCCTGCCGCCGTTCTCGTCCGCGGCGGAGGAGGGGACGACCTACGTCGGCTTCCTGAAGAAGCGCTCCGTCAGCCGCCGCATGCGCCGCGGCGGCCGCGCTCAGCACCCCCGCGCATCGTTTCGCCGTGCATGGCCGCGAGGTCTACTGGCGACGGCTGAACAAGGCCGAGGATTACCGGGGCCCCGGCCTGGAGAAGGTCCTCGGCCCGGCGACGCTCCGCAACGTGACGACCGTCAGGAAAATTGCCGAGAAGTTCGGCCCACGTTCCGGCGCGCCAGCGCTCTAGACTAGACGCGCTCCGGCCGCGCCGCCGCCGCCGCCGCTGGCTGGCCTGCCGCCCAGTGCGCCGGGACGTCGACATACGACGCATTCAGCGCCTCGACCGACGGGCAGCCGAGCAGCTTCAGGGTCCGCATGCAGTCGGCCTGGAGGATCTCGATCGCCCGCGCCACGCCGTCGCCGCCGGCGGCGCCGAGCCCGTACGCATAGGCGCGGCCGACCAGCACCGCCTTGGCTCCGAGGCACAGCGCCTTGACGACGTCGCTGCCGCGGCGGATGCCGCCGTCGAGCAGCACTTCGGCGCGGCCGTTGACCGCGGCGACGACCTCCGGCAGGACGCGCAGCGTGCCGTGGACGCTATCGAGCTGCCGTCCGCCGTGATTCGAGACGACCACCGCATCCGCCCCCGAGTCCACCGCCAGCATCGCGTCGTCTCCGCGATGGACCCCCTTGACGACAATCGGTCCGTCCCACGCGTCGCGGATCCAGCGCAGGTCGGGCCACGTCACGGTCGAGGATTCGAGCGCGCTGCCGACATCGGCGTAGGGCATCGGTCCCTCGCCGGGAAGGACTACGTTGGGGAAGTTCATCAGCCCGCCGTCGCCGAAGAATCCCATCAGCCAGCGCGGCCTGGCCGCGAACTGCCACACGAACGGAATCATCGTCAGCGGATTGTGGGTGAGGAGCTCCTTCATGCCGTTGCGGAGGTCGCGCTCGCGCAGCCCGGCGACCGGCGTGTCGATGGTCACGACCAGCGCCGTGTAGCCGGCCTTGCGGGCGCGCTCGATCGCGCCGAGCGCGACGTCGCGGCCGCCGACGAGATAGAGCTGATACCAGGCGGTGCCTTTGGTGGCCTTGCGGACGTCCTCGAGCAGGCAGCCCGAGAGCGTCGACAGGATGTAGGCGGTGCCGGCCTCGCCGGCAGCGTGCGCCGCCACCTCCTCGCCGCGCGGATAGAACATCCGGGAGCTGCCGACCGGGGCGAGCAGGAAGGGCAGCGCCAGCCGCGTTCCGAGGACTGTCGTCTCGAGGCTGTATTTGCTGTTGGCCACGGCGCAGTGCGGGCGGAAGGCCACCTCGTTGTAGGCCGAGCAGTTGTGGTCGAGCGTGAGCTCGCGGTCGGCGCCGCCGTCGATGTAGTCGAAGACGGCGCGCGGCAGCCGGCGTTTCGCTGCCCGGCGGAGATCCTCGATGTTGACGATGCGTGGCGGGGCGACGGCGCGGGAAGTGGGCATTATCGGCTTCGCTGGTCGGAGCGGCGCCGGTGAAGCCCGGACGCCGTCGAACCACGACATATTATGATGGCCGCGGCCAAATATGACGTGGAACCCCTGGATTCAGATCTACGACCCGCTCGGCAGCCCGTGGCTCAGCACCGCCGCGGCGGCGTTTCCGATCGTCCTGCTGCTGGTCGCGCTGGCCGTGCTCGAGTGGCGGGCGCACTGGGCGGCGCTCGCCGGCCTGGTCGCCGCGCTGGTCGTATCGATCGGCCATCTTCGGCATGCCGGTCGCGACCGCGCGGCGCGACCGCGCTCTACGGCGCCGCCTACGGCCTGCTGCCGATCGGCTGGATCATCCTCAATGCCGTCTTCCTCTACAACCTGACGGTCGAGACCGGGCAGTTCGAGGTGGTCAAGCATTCGGTCGGCCGGCTGTCGGCCGACCGCCGCATCCAGGCGCTGCTGGTCGCGTTCTCGTTCGGCGCGTTCATCGAGGGGGCGTCGGGCTTCGGCACCCCGGTGGCGATCAGCTGCGGCGCTGCTCATCGGCCTCGGCTTCACGCCGCTCTATGCCGCCGGGCTGTCGCTCATCGCCAACACCGCGCCGGTGGCGTTCGGCGCGATCGGCACGCCGATCCTGACCCTCGCCGCGGTCACCGGCATTCCGGCCAGCACCCTGAGCGCGATGGCCGGCCGCCAGCTGCCGTTCGTCTCGCTGATCGTCCCGGCGTGGCTGGTGGTGACGATGAGCGGCTGGCGCGGGCTGCGCGGCGTGTGGCCGGCGGTGCTGGTCAGCGGCGGCATCGTTCGCCGTCGTCCAGTTCCTGTGGAGCAACTTCGTCGGCGCCGAGCTGGTCGACATCGTCGGCGGGCTGGTGTCGCTCGGCGGCGCTGGCGCTGTTCTGCGCGTGGTGGAAGCCGCGCGACGTCGTGGGATTTCCCGAGCGCGGCTGCCGGGACGCCACCGCCGGCGCCGATGGCCGCACACGCCGCTCGCGCCCGGCGACGTCGGCGCCGATGCTGCGCGCCTGGATGCCGTGGCTGTTCCTGTGCGTGTTCGGTGACCGCCTGGGGCCTCGGCCCGGTGAAGGTGTTCCTCAACGGCGGCCCGCGCGGCGCTGGCGGCGTATCACGCGACCGGGAAAGCGCCGGCGCCGCAGTCCGATCCTGTCGCCGGCCTTCGACGTGCCGGCTGCTGCACCGCGGGTGTTCCGCGATTTCCCGGTCGTGACGACGCCGGTCGATCGGCGCGATGGTGAACGACCCGGCCTACGAGGCGCGCACGCCGAGGCGGCCGTGTTCACGCTTCAACTGGCTGTCGGCGACCGGGACCGCGATCCTGCTCGCGGCGCTCGCCACGGCGCTCTACCTGCGGATCCCGATCGGCCGGCGTGCGTGGCGATGGCCGGGCTGACGCTGCGCCGGATGCGATCGTCGCTGCTGACGATCGCGCTGCATGCTGTCGCTCGGCTTCGTGACGCGCTACGGCGGCACCGACGCCACGCTCGGCCTCGCGTTCACGCACACCGGCGTGCTCTATCCGTTCTTCGCCGCGCTCCTCGGCTGGCTGGGCGTGGCGCTGACCGGATCGGACACCAGCTCGAACGTGCTGTTCGGCAGCCTGCAGAAGATCACCGCGCAGCAGCTCGGCTTGAACCCGGTCCTGATCACCACCGCCAACAGCACCGGCGGCGTGATGGGCAAGATGATCGACGCCCAGAGCATCGTCGTCGCGACGGCGGCGACCAACCAGCCGGGTCAGGAAGGGCGGATCCTGCGCTTCGTCTTCTGGCACAGCATCGCGCCTGGTGATCATCATGGGCATCATCGTGATGCTGCAGGCCTACGTGTTCAGTGGATGGTGCCGGCGATGCCGTAGCGCACGGGCCGGAAGTTGAAGGCACCCGAATCTTGCCGGGATGACGCCCCTCGCGCTGCACTCCCATGCGGCGCCGCGGACGTGGGCGGACAGGCCCTGGACCTGGAGCGCAGGGCTCGAATAGTATTCGTGGCTGAATGCGCAAACTACTGAGAGTCGTTGCCTGGATCCTTGGTGTGTTACTCGTGCTCGCGGTCGGTACGGTCGCGGCCGCCCGGCTCGTGGCCGGCCGCCGATATGCCCGGCACTGGACGACGCATGAGGCGTCGTTTCCGATGCCGTTTCCTCTGAGCGCGACGGAGCTCGAGACGCTTCGCGCCGAGCGGCTGGCCGCTGGCGCGCCGGCGGCCGATCCGCTCGCCGGCGTCGACCTCAACGCGGCGGCGCTGACGCGCGCCATCGCGCGCGGCGAGTATCTGGTCCGAACACGCGTCGGCTGCAGCGGCTGTCACGGGCCGGACCTCGGCGGCAGGGTGCTCGTCGACAAGGCCATGGTCGGTTACTGGGCCCCGCCCAACCTGACGCGCGGTGCGGGCGGCGTGACCAGCGGTTTATCGATCGCCGACTGGGATCGGGCCGTGCGTCACGGCGTCAGGCACACCGGGCAGACGTCCTCGATGCCATCCACCGACTTCGTCAACCTCTCCGACCACGAGCTGTCGGACATCGTCGCCTACATCCGCAGTGTGCCGCCGGTGGATCGAACGATGGGGGCGATCAGCATCGGCCCGATCTTCTCGTTCCTTTACGGCTTCGGCGCGCCTTCCTTCTCCGCGTTCGCCATCGACCACCAGAAAGCACACCCGATCGAGCCGCCAGTGGAAGTCGCGAGCGTCGAGCTCGGCGCGCACATCGCGCAGGTGTGTCGCGGCTGCCATGGTGACCATTTGTCGGGCGGCAAGCTCTCGGGCGATCCCAATATGCCGATCGTCGCCAACCTGACACCGCACGAGACCGGACTCAAGGGGTGGGCCGAGGCGGATTTCTTCCGGGCGCTGCGCCAGGGGAAGCGCAAGGACGGCACCGATATCCTGCCGCAGATGCCGTGGAAGGCCTATGGCCAGATGAAGGACGTCGAGCTGTCCGCGCTGTGGGCGTACCTGCAGACCGTGCCGGCGATCGCGAAAGGCAATCGCTGACTGTCATGAACACGGTTGACGTGAAGTCCGCGCTGGCGACGGTGTTCGCCGAGCTGGTTGACGGCTCCAGCGGCGGGGGCGGTTTCGTGCTCAACACGGGGGACGCCGGGCTGCTGCGCTCGCTCGACAGGCTCCCGGCGGGCGCCGCCTCGCGCGCCGTCAACGGCGGCGCGACGATTGCCGCGCACGCGCAGCACCTGCGCTACGGGCTGTCGCTGATGAACCGCTGGGCGGCGGCCGGCGGCAATCCGTTCGCCGACGCGACCTGGGACGAAGCCTGGAAAATCGCCAGCGTCGACGCGCCGGCGTGGCAGGAAATCAGGGACGGACTGCGCGCCGAAGCGCATCGCTGGCTGGAGGCGCTCGACACGGCGCGTGACGTGACCGACATCGAGCTGGCCGGGTTGGTCGCCAGTACCGCGCATCTCGCCTACCACCTCGGCGCCATCCGGCAGATCGACAAGGAGACGCGGGGGCCGACCGAGGGGACGTTCTAGTGCCCGGTCCTGTCGTGCGCGCGACTGTCTTCGCGTTCACCGCGGCCCTCCTCCAGGTCCCCATCGGGTCGGCGGCACTACAGGCTCCGCCCGATCTCTCCGCCCTTCTCGCCGCCGTCGGGCAGCGCGTCGCCAGCTATTACCTCCGGGCGCGAAGCGTGGTCTGCACGAACACGGCGACCGTCCAGCCGATCGACTGGAGCAACTGGTCGCAGCAGGGCTTCGCACGGACGGTCGAATCGGAGCTGCGCGTCGAGCTGGAGGCCAGCGAGGGCAACCAGCTGCCCTCCGCGCGGCTGGTCCGCGACATCCGCAGCGTCAACGGCCGGCCGCCGCGCGACCGCGACCGCACGTCGCGCAACGGCTGCACCGATCCCAATCCGTTGTCGCCGGAGCCGCTGGCGTTCCTCCTGCCGCCGGAGCGCGACCACTACCGCTTCACCGCTGTCCGCCGCGGTCGTGAAGATGCCCGCGCCGCCCTGATCATCGACTTCACTGCCGCGGCCCGCGTCAGCCGGCCGGAGCTCGTCGAGGACCAGGACCACGAGGACTGCTTCGACTGGACCGGGCCGCTCGCGACGCGCGGCCAGGTCTGGGTCGACGCCGAGACCTACGACGTGCTCCGCATCGACCGCCACATCATCGGCCCGGTCGACGTCAGCGTCCCGGCCCGGCTGCAGCGCCGCTACGGCTTCGAGATGCGCGTCGTCCTCGATCGTGAGGATGTGACGATGCGGTTCCGGCGGGTGGCGTTTGCCGAGCCGGACGACGTCCTGCTGCTCCCGGCGTCGATCGACTCGACGACCGTCGTCCGCAACGGGCTGCAGTCGACGCGGCGGACGGAGACGTTCAGCGGCTACCGGCGGTTCCTGACCGAAGGCCGGATCACGGGCCGGTAAGGGTTCCGCGCGCTCGCCTACGCGTGGCGCGGACTGCCGTGAGCGGTGGCCGCCTTCAGAAACTGAAGCCGGTGGAAACGTTGAGGCGGGTGCCGGCGCCCGCGCCATGGGCGACGTTGAGGTTCAGCTGCACGAACGGCGCGACCAGGAACAGCCCGGCGCCGGCGCCGCGGTGCCAGGCCGCGTCCCCGAGGCGGGAGCCGAAGTCCGCCACCTTCCCGCCGTCCGCGAACACCGTCAGACCGAGCCTCGCCCGGCTCAGTACCGAGGTCAGCGGCGCGCGCAGCTCGGCCGACATCACCGCCAGGCGATCGCCGTCGAAGGCGCCGGCGCGGTAGCCGCGCAGCGTCGCGGCGCCGCCGAGGAGCGGGCGCTCGTAGAGCGGCAGCGGCGCATCGGCGGTCGAGGTACCTGCAGGCGGCCGGCGAGCACGTTCTGGCGGAAGACGCGCAGGTAGCCGCGCGCGTCGGCGGTGTAGCGGTTGATCCGTCGATTCCCGAGGTGCAGCGCCGACCAGCCGCCGGCGACGAGGACGGCGTTGGCTGGAAACGCCGGGTCGCCGCGCGTGTCGATGGCGGCATTGGCGCCGACCGTCCACAACTCGTCGCGCAGCTGCCCGAACGCGACGTGGCCTCGCGACGCGTCCAGACCGGTGCGGAACAGACGCGCAAAGAGCCGCTCGATCCGGCCATTGACCTGGACGCGATGTTCCGCGGCGTCGTAGCGCGGGTTGTCGCGGCTCCAGGTTTCGACGCCCGACGAGACGCGCGTCAGGGGGCCTGACACGAACGTCCGATCGATTTCCATCGCCGCACGCCTCGTTCCACCCCACGTCAGCGGCACGGAGATCCGCTCGCCGGCGCCCAGCAGATCCACCGCGCTGGTGCGCGCGCCGTAGGTCAGACCGTAGCCATCCTCGTAGCCGACCATCGGAAAGAACATCAGCGCCGCCTTGAGCCGTCCCCAGGTGGACGGCACACCGCTGCCGCCGGCGGCTGCCGAGACGACGCCGGGACGCTCGTGGACGACGAGCAGCAGCGCGACGTCGTCCGGGTCGTCCAGCGAGCGGTAGCGCTTGCGCACGTCGACCGTTTCGAAGCGGCCGCTGTCGCGGAGGCGCCGCGCGATCGCCTCCTCCATCCCCGGCGCCACGGCGCTGCCGACCGCGACGCCGGCCAGCGCCAGCACCTCCGCGTCGGTCAGGACCGTATTGCCGTGGACGCGGATCTCCTGGATGATTTCGGCCGGTGCGTCGCCGACGTTCGCGGGCGTGGGTGCGAGCGGCCGGGGCCGCGGCACCAGCACGGGCGGGGCCGACCACCCAACCGGAGTGACCCGGATCTCCGCCGGCCCGACACGCGCCGCGCCCTTCGGGACCTTGATCGTCGTGTGCACGTCCGCTTCGCGATAGTTGGTGAACGTCCGGTCGTAGGCGGCCTTGAACGACCCGGTCGCCAGCGAGACGCCGGCGCGGATGTCGATCTCGCGCGGCAGCCACACGCCCGCCACCGGCTGCCCCATCGTCATCGAGGCGCTGATGTCGTCGACGCGCACCAGCCACGCGCCGGGGAGGAAGTCGAGCCCGACGTTGTCGAAGGTGTATTTGACGATCTGATGCTCCGCCGGGTCGACCCAGAGTGTGATCAGCGCCGTCTTGTTCATCTGTGCGATCGATCGCCTCCTCCTTCGCGTCGTCTCGCTTCCGCTTCATCTCGCGCGGCCGCTTCTCATCGTCCGACTCGTTGAACAGATGCGTCGGGTAGTACTCGATGCGGAGGACCTGATGCCCCTCGAGCTGCTCGCGGCCGGCGAGGTAGTAGTTGCCGGGCTCGAACTTGAAGTCCATGAAGTAGGCCTCGGAGACGAAGCGCGGCTCCGCGGCGCCGCCGCGCGCCGCCTGCAGGCCGGTGGCCGCGGGCGCGTCTTGATCAGAGGCGGACGGAGGCCCGGCCTTCGGGGCGTTGGATCGCCGCTCGGCGCGGGCGCGCTCGCGCGCGATCCAGGTCTGTTCGTAGCTGCGGCGCGCGGCGTCGTCCACCGGCACGCCGTCGAATCTGACCGGGCTGCGCACGTGCATGCCGTCGCGCGCGTACCAGGTGAACTCACGCCGGCTCCGGGTCAGGGGCACGCCGCCGGGACCGAGCACTTCGAACGCCTCGATCTCGTCGAGGACGTACTGCTTCAGCGTCGCGCGATTGACCTCGCGGCGCGCGAGCACGCGCTCCATGAACCTGTCGAGATCGCTTGCCGGACGCGCCGGCTGCGCCGCCGCGGACAGGGGCCAACCAGTGGCAAGCAGGAAGAGGGCGAGGATGCCCCGCGAGAGGGAAGCTGGGCGATACACGTGGCCTCCGAAGGCAGGCTGACGTCCGGTTAGACGGGCGCCCGGCCGGTGCGGTTCCCGGTACTTTACTGCGATAGGATCACCTCGTGCTGCCGCGGGTCCGACGCGCGCTGCCGTTGCTGTGCGCACTGGCGATCACGGCGTATGGCGGCCTGCTCCGCCTCGACGCGCTGGTCGAACGCTATGGAGCGCTGGGCGCGCCGTCCTGGGCGCGCACGCTCACCCGCGAGGCGCCCCGCTGGGCGGCGCCCGTCAAGCCGTCAGCTCATCAGTGGCAGCGGATCGCGGTTCCCTACGTCGGCGGCGATCCCATCAACTACCTGCGCTTCGGCCGCGAGATGGAAACGTTCTACCAGGCTCATGTACGGGAGCCGGTGTTTCTCGCCTCGACGCGGCTCTTTCTGCGTCTGCTCGACAACGCCGACGTGGCGGTGAGCTTCGCTTCGGCGGCGGGCTCGACGCTGGCGATCCTCGGAGCGTATCTGGTCGGCGCCGCCGTGGTCTCGCCGGCCGCCGGCCTCGTCGTCGCGCTGCTCGTGGCGGGGGAGTATCACCTGATCACGTGGGGCGTCGATGGCTGGCGCGACGACACCTTCATGGCCCTCGTGCTCGTCACGCTCTGGGGATTGCTGCGGCTTCGCCAACGGCCGTCATTCGCACGGGCGCTCGCTGCGGGGGCCATTGCCGGTCTGGTCTGTCTGACGCGAATCACCGCGCTGTCGTTCGTCGTGCCGGCATTGGTGCTGCTGATACTCGACGCGCCGCGCGCCGAGCGGCGCCAGCGGGCCGGCCTCGCCGCGCTGGCCGCGGTCATCTGCGCCGCCGTGGTCCTGCCGTATCTGGTGAGCTGTGCGCTGGCCACCGGCGATCCGTTCCTCGCCATCAACTACCACACCAGCTATTACCGCTTTGGCGAAGGCCTGCCGTCCGCCCAGCCGATGAGCGCCGCGTCGTACATCTCGGCCAAGCTCGCCGGGCATCCGTTCCGCGCCGTCGACACGGCGTTCCAGGGGCTGACCCTCCAGCCCTTCGTCACCAAGTTCGGCGGGTTCGAAGGCTACGCACCGCACCTCGGACGCCTGCTGATGTGGTTCGCGGCCGCCGGCCTGCCGATGCTGGCGTTCACAGCCGCCGGGCGGCTGCTGCTCCTCGTCCTGGTGACGTCGCTCGTTCCCTATGCCTTCACGTGGAACGTGGCGAGCGGCGGGGAATGGCGGTTCACGATGCACGCTTATCCGCTGTACCTGGTCGCGGCGCTGTTTGCGATCGACCGCGCGGTGCACGGCGCGGCGATCCTCTGGCGATCGCGGGGCAGGGTTGCGCGTCCACCGCGGCGGGTCGTCGTCGGGATGGAAGCGGTGGCGGTGTTCGTGATGCTGGGATGGGGCGCGTATGTCGCGCTGCCGTGGTTCGTGGTCCGCGAGACAATCGCGCGCGGCGAGGATGTCAGCATCGAGGCCGGGCCGCGTGACGGGCTGTTCTTCGGCGACGGATGGTCAGAGCCGCACGCCGACGGCGTCGTCGCGCGGGTCTCGACCGCGCCGGAGTCCGAGATTCATTTTCCGCTGCCCGCGCGGCGTCCTTACGACGTCGTCCTCCGGCTCGATCCGGCGGTGCCGGGGCGGCAGCATCAGGTCGCCGTGCTCTTCAACCGTCAACTGATCGGCACCCTGCGCCTGGCGCTCGACGCGACCCGGATGGGCTCATACCGGGTGCGGCTGCCGGCCGACCGCGTCAGACACGGGAGCAACGAGCTCACCGTCGTCCCGGACGTACTCGCCGACTCAGGGCGAGTGAGCCGCTACCGCGGCTGGATCGACCCCGGCCAACCGGTCGGAGTGCGGCTCTGGTACGTCCGGATCCTGGGGCTGGGACGGTAACTCGCCGATCCGTCCCATTTCTGACACTTGGCGTTGAGAATCAACGACTTACGCTAAAGATGAGTGTCCCCCTAGGGGGGCCCAGGAGTGGGTGCGGGCGGATTCGACCAGGGCGTCGAGGACCCGCAGGTTCAGGATGGAGTCTTCCAGCGGATACGGCGCCGGCGTCCCGCGCCGCACCGCCTCGGCGAACAGGTCCCCCTGGATCGTGTACTGGTCGCAGGTGTCGATCTCGAGGGTCTCGCGCGCGGTCCCGGAGGCGGTCCGCTCCTCGACGAACAGCCGCGCCGGGCGATCGACCGGCGCATTGAAGGGGATCTCGACCTCGATGCGGCCGGTCGGTACCGGCGATGATCACCCCCTGGCCGGCGGCGAGCTGCGTGCCGCAGGTGCCGATCGCCTGCCCGCCCGGAAAATCGAGCAGCATGGACGACAGCCGGTCGACCCCGAACGCGGGATCGCGCTCGACCAGCGCGCAGACGCGCCGCGGCTCCTGCTCGAACATCATCCGCGCGGTGTTGACCAGATAACAGCCGATATCGAGCAGCGCGCCGCCGCCGTAGGCCGGCACGTTGCGGACGTTGGCCGGGTCGTCGTTGAAATAGCTGAACGTCCCGGTGATCGACCGCAGCGGGCCGATCCGCCCGGATCGGACAATCGCCAGCGCCCGCAGCCACTGCGGATGCGTTCGCACCATGAACGCCTCCTCGATGAGCCTCCCGGTGCGGTCCCTGACCTCGAGCAGCTGCCCGGCCTCCTGCGGCCGTCAGGGCAATCGGCTTCTCGCAGAGCACGTGCTTGCCCGCTTCCGCCGCGCGGATCGTCCAGGGCACATGCAGGTGGTTCGGCAGCGGGATATACACCGCGTCGATCGCCGGATCCTCGAGCAGCGCCTCGTAGCTGCCGTAGGCGCGCGGAATACCCAGCGCCTCGGCGGCCTGGCGGGCCCGGCCCTGGTCCCGCGACGCAATCGCGTCGACGCGCGTCCGTGCTCCCTTCTGCATCGCCGGAATGACCTTGTTGGTCGCGATCCGCGCGACCCCCAGGACGCCCCAGCGCAGCGGGCCGCCGTTCTCCTGCTGTGCACCGCTCATGTCAACACCACCAGGTATAAATGAAATTAATGGTAGCCGCGCGCCTCCCTCCGGCGCCGCCGCCGCAACTGTCGACGGACGTGCAGGATATGCGCCCCGCCCTGATAAACTCAAGCAATGGCGTTGACGCCCGCGCGCCGCCGCCGCTATACTTTCCGACGATCGTGCTGCACACCTCCACGCAGGCCGTCTGTCGAAAGCGGTTCGGAAAACGCCGGCCGGTGGTGTGTGTGCGCGGAACGTAGCGAGAACTACAGGTACGACCCACATCCACCCGTCGGCCCTCAGAAGGGCGGCGGGTTTTTTTTTGAACCCTCGGGACGGAGCATCATGCAGGCGAAGCGCATCGACGTCGGAATCCTCGGCGCCACCGGAATGGTCGGTCAGCAGTTCATCAGGCAGCTGAGCGGCCACCCCTGGTTCAAGCCGGTCTGGCTCGGCGCCAGCGAGCGTTCGGAAGGCAAGACCTACGCCGAGGCCGCGACCTGGCGGCTCTCGCACGCAGATGCCGGACGCGCTCCGCGGCATGCGCGTCCACGCCTGCACGCCGCCGGCCGACGGACCGCGCCTGGTGTTCTCGGCCCTCGACGCCACCGCCGCGAACGACATCGAGCCCGCCTTCGCCAAAGCCGGGCACCTCGTCATCAGCAACGCCCGTAGCTACGCGGATGGACCCGCTCGTGCCGCTGCTCATCCCCGAGGTCAACGCGGATCATCTCGGCCTGCTCGCCGCGCCAGCGGCGCGAGCGCGGCTGGCGCGGCGCGATCGTCACCAACCCGAACTGCTCGACGGTCGTCCTGGCGATGGCGCTGGCGCCGCTGCGGCAGTTCGGCCTCCGCTCGGTCATGGTCACCACCCTCCAGGCGGTCTCCGGCGCCGGCTACCCCGGCGTCCCGTCGCTCGACATCCTCGGCAACGTCGTCCCGTTCATCTCCGGCGAAGAAGAGAAGATCGAAAGCGAGACCCAGAAGATTCTCGGCGCCCTCGCAGACGGCGCCGTCGAGCCCCATCCGGTCGTCGTCAGCGCCCAGACGACGCGGGTGCCGGTGATCGACGGGCATACCGAGAGCGATTTCGGTCGCCCTCGAGGCGCGGCCGTCGGTCGATCAGGTCATCGCGCGCGATGCGGGCATTCCGCGGCCGGCCGCAGGAGCTCGGACTGCCGCTCGCGCCGCCGGCGCCGATCGTCTGGCTCGAGGAGAGCAACCGGCCGCAGCCGCGGCTCGACGCCGAACGCGACGGCGGGATGACGGTCTCGGTCGGCCGGGTCCGCCGCTGCCCGGTGCTCGACACCAAGTTCATCGCGCTCGGGCACAACACGATCCGGGGCGCGGCCGGCGCGGCGGTTCTCAATGCCGAGCTGATGCAGGCCGAAGGCCTGCTGAGGGCGACTAGTCATGGCACTCACCGGACCCATCGTCATGAAGTTCGGCGGCACGTCGGTCGCCGACGCCGAAGCCATCGCCCGTGTCGTCGGCATCGTCAAGGCGGGCCGCGCGCCAGCTCGGGGTTGCCGCCGGTCGTCGTCGTCTCGGCGATGAGCGGCGTGACCGACCGCTGCTCGAGCTCACCGAGGCGGCCGGCAAGCGCCGCGACGCGCACGTGCTGAACGGCGTCGCGCGATCTGTCGCGCCGGCATCTCGAGGCGGTCGAGCGTCTCCTGCCGCCCGAGGCGGCAAGCGGCGTCGCTGACCGAGATTGCCGCCGCAGCTCGACGACCTGCGCGCGCTGCTCAAGGCCATCGGCATCCTGCGGGAGGCGTCGCCGAGCGCCCACGACGCGATCGTCTGCGACCGGCGAGCTGATGAGCAGCCGGATCATCGCGGCGGCCCTCGAGGACGCCGGGGTCGCGACCGCCTGGGTCGACGCGCGCCGGGCGCTGGTCACCGACGACCGGCACACCGCCGCGCTGCCGCTGAGCGACGAGACCCGTGACGCGGTGGCGCGCGAGCTCGTGCCGCACGTCGCCGAGGGGCGCGTGCCGGTGCTCGGCGGCTTCGTCGGCGCCACCGTGCAGGGGGTGACGACGACGCTCGGCCGCGGCGGCTCGGATTACTCCGCCGCGCATCGTCGGCGCGCCGGCCGGCTGCGACGCTGCGTGCCGCGAGATCCAGATCTGGACCGACGTCGACGGCATGCTGACGGCGGATCCGCGGGTCGTCGACCATCCCGCGCGTCGTGCCGCAGCTGTCGTTCGCCGAAGCCTCCGAGCTGGCCTACTTCGGCGCCAAGGTGCTGCATCCGAGCACGATTCTTCCCGGCCGTCGGCCAAGGACATCCCGGTCCGCATCCTCAACAGCCGCCGCGCCGAGCGGCAGCGGCACCACGCATCACCGCCGAGTCCGCCGTCCGGCGGCCGGCCGCTGGCCGCGCTGGCCTGCAAGCGGCGCGTGACGGTGGTCGAGATCACGTCGACGCGGATGCTGATGGCGCACGGCTTCCTGCGGCGGCTGTTCGAGGTGTTCGAGCGCTTCCGCACCGCCGTCGACGTCGTCACCACCTCCGAGGTCAGCGTCTCGGTGACGGTGGACGACGACCGCCAGCCTGCCGCAGATCGTCGCCGGCGCTCGAGCAGTTCGCCGAGGTGCGCGTCGAGCGCGACATGGCGATCCTCTGCGCGGTCGGCGACAACCTGCGCAACGATCCGCGGATTGCGGTCGCGGGTGATTGGCGCGCTCGAGGGCGTGCCGCGTCCGGATGGTGTCGCAGGCGGCGTCGCGCCGCAACGTGACCGTCGTGCTGAGCGATGCGACCTCGCGGCGGCGATGGGCCGGCTCCATCAGGCGTTCTTCCAGCGACAGCCGGAGTGCCGGGCGTCCTGACCACTGCGACTGCTGCTCCTTGGGCTACGGCCGGATGGGCCGGATCGTCGAGACCTCAGCGGCGACTACGGCATGGAGGTCGCCGGCCGCGTCGATCCGGCGCTCGGCGAGGCGCCCGACGACCTGGCCGGACGCGGACGTCGCGATCGATTTCTCGATTGCCGGCGCCGTCCCCGATCAACGTGCGCCGGCTGGCGGCGCGCCGGACCAATGTCGTCATCGGCACGACCGGCTGGTCCGACCGCGAAGCGGAGGTGCGGCAGACGGCCGCGGCGGCCGGCATCGGCGTCGTCGCGGCGCCGAATTTCGCGCTCGGCGTCAACCTGTTCCTGGCGCTCGCCGAGCGGGCCGCCGAGCTGATGGCGCCGCAAGGGGACTTCGGCGCGTGGATTCACGAGGCGCACCATGCCGCCAAGCGCGACGCGCCGTCGGGTACCGCGCTGTCGCTCGAGGCCGCGGTGCGGGGCGCGTGGTATGCGCGGCCAATCGATGTATCGTCAACCCGCGCCGGGTCGATCCCGGGCACGCACACCCTGGGGTTCGACGCCGCCGCCGAAACGATTACGCTGACGCACACGGCCCGCGACCGCTCCGGCTTCGCGCGCGGCGCGCTGCAGGCGGCGAAATGGGTGCACGGACGGTCGGGGTGGTTCAAGATGAGGGACGTCCTCGGACTCTAGGGAGCGCCGCGCCCAGGCCGGCCGGGCGGGAGGACGCGGGTTCCGGTGTCGATGCAGCGATTGCGGCGGGGGAATGTCATGAGAGACCGGTTCACTGGATGCGGCACGGCGCTGGTCACCCCGTTCACGGCAGCGGGGGCTGTCGATGAAGCGGGCGTGCGGCGGCTGGCGCGCCGGCAGATCGATGCCGGCATCCACTTTCTCGTTCCGTGCGGGACGACCGGCGAAACGCCGACGCTGAGCGCCGCGGAGCGGCGCCGGGTTGTCGAGATCGTCGTCGACGAAGCCGCGCGGTCAGGTGCCGGTCCTGGCCGGCGCCGGCGGCTACGACACGCGCGAAGTCAGCGAGGCCGCCGCTGGGATGGCGCGCGCCGGCGCCGACGGCATCCTCTCGGTCACGCCGTATTACAACAAGCCGACCCAGGAAGGGCTCTTCCAGCACTACCAGGCGATCGCCCGGGCCGTGCCGCTGCCGATCGTGCTCTACAACGTGCCCGGACGCACCGGCTGCAACGTCGAGGTCGCGACGGTCGTGCGCCTGGCGGCGATTGCCAACATCGTCGGCGTCAAGGAAGCCTCCGGCAACGTCACCCAGATGTGCGAGCTGCGGAGCGCCCTGCCCGAGTCCTTCCTCGTGCTCTCGGGAGACGATGCGCTGACGCTGCCGGTGATGTCGATTGGCGGCCGCGGCATCGTGTCGGTGGCCTCGAACGAGGTGCCCGGCGAGATGTCGCGGATGGTGGAGCTGGCCGAGGCCGGCGACTTCGCCGGCGCGCGGGCGCTCCATGCCCGCCTCCTGCCGCTGATGCAGGTCAACTTCGTCGAGTCCAGCCCGATTCCGGTCAAGGCCGCGATGGCGATGATGGGGCTGCTCGACGAGGTCTACCGCCTGCCGCTCGTGCCGCCGGGGAATGCCTCGCGCCAGCGCATCGAACGCGTGCTGCGCGATCTCGGTCTGACGGTCGGCGCCGCGGCGGCGCGCGCCTGACCACCGGCCCCCCGATTCTCCGCCACCATCAGCTCCCGGATTCACGCATGCCCAGTCTCGAACAGGAAGTCACCGCGCTCGTCGCCGCGGGCGCCGGCGCCGATCGCGGCCAGGCCCGCGAAGTCTTCGCCCGGCTGCGCGCGGCGCTGTCGAGCGGCGAGGCGCGGGCGGCCGAACCGGACGCCGCGGCGCCGTCCGGCTGGCGCGTCAACGCGTGGGTCAAGCAGGGCATCCTGCTCGGATTCCGGTACGGCGAGGTCGTCGATGTGTCGGCCGACCAGGGCAAGTGGCCGTTCTCCGACAAGGACACGCTGCCGCTGCAAGCCGGCTCGAGCCGGGCGGCAAGGTCAGCATCGTGCCCGGCGGATCGGCGGTGCGCGACGGCGCGTTCCTCGGCCGCGGCGTGATCTGCATGCCGCCGATGTACATCAACATCGGCGCGTACGTCGGCGACGAGACGCTCATCGACTCGCACGCGCTCGTCGGCTCCTGCGCCCAGATCGGGCGCGCGCGTGCACGTCAGCGCGGCGGCGCAGATTGGCGGCGTGCTCGAGCCGGTCGGGGCGCTGCCGGTCATCATCGAAGACGAAGTGCTGGTCGGCGGCAACTGCGGCGTGTATGAAGGGGCGGTCGTCAAGCGCCGGGCGGTGCTGGCGTCGGGCACCATCCTGACCGGATCGACGCCGATCTACGACCTTCCCAACGCGCGCATCATCGAGTCCCGTCGGACGGCCCGCTGGTCGTGCCGGAGGGGGCGGTCGTGGTGCCCGGCACCCGGCCGCTCACGAACGGCGCCGGCCGCGACTGGGGCCTCTCGGTCGCCACCCCCATCATCGTCAAGTACCGAGACGAGAAAACCGACGCCAGGGCCGCGCTCGAGGACTGGCTGCGCTGATCAGGCGGCCGGGCCGCATGGAATCCGAACTCATCATGACACCGCCGTTCGATCCGGTTGCGTTCGCGCGCGCGCTCGTCGATATCGACTCCACCACCGGGCGGGAGGCGGAGGCGGGCGGCGTGGCTCGCGGCGGCGCTGCGCGGCCTCGGATATGCCGTCGTCGAGCAGCCGCTCGGCGCGGGGCTGCTCGAACATCTTCGCGACGCTCGATCCTCCCGCGGTGGTGCTGTCGACGCACTACGACTGCGTGCCGCCGTTCTTTCCAAGCCGGCTGGAGGACAGGCGCCTGTATGGCCGCGGGTCGTGCGACGCGAAGGGCATTCTGGCGGCGCAGGTGGCGGCGGCCGAGCGGCTCCGCGCTACCGGCGAGCGCCGCGTCGGGCTGCTGTTCGTTGTCGGCGAGGAGCGGGGCAGCGACGGCGCGGCGGCGGCGAATGCGAGCGCGCCGGGCTCGCGATTCCTGATCAACGGCGAGCCGACCGACAACCGGCTCGGGGTGGCGACGCGGGGGGTCCTGCGCGTCCGCCTGCGGGCGTCGGGCCGGGCGGCGCATTCGGCCCACCCGGAGCGCGGCGAGTCGGCGATCGACAAGCTCATCGACGCGCTGGTGCTGCTGCGGACCCTGCCGCTGCCGTCCGATCCGCTGCTGGGCACGACCTACTACACCGTCGGGTTGATCGAGGGCGGGGTCGCTCCGAATGTCATCTCCCCGGCCGCGTCGGCTGAGCTGAACTTCCGGATTGTCGGCCCGGCCGAGTCGGTGCTCGACGCGATCCGGCCGCTCGACCGGCTGGTGACGTCTGAAGAGGTATTGCGGGTGCCGGCGGTCCGGCTGCAGACGGTGCCGGGGTTCGAAACGGCGGTATTCGCCTTCACGACCGATGTGCCGCTGCTCGATCGCTGGGGGGCGCCGCTGCTGTTCGGACCCGGGTCGATTCTGGTCGCCCACACCGCCGAGGAATACCTGGATCTCGACGAGATGGACGCGGCGATCGACGGCTACGTGCGCCTGGCCGGGGCCTGCCTGGCCGCCGGAAAGGACGGCCTCAACGGGTAAACGGACGGCCGGCTGACGCCGTAAGGAACTACACCGACTCCTGGTCCTTGGCCCTCACGGAGGCACGCCCCGGTTGGAACCGCTCTTCCGCTTCCTGTTCGAATATCGGCCGGTGGTGTTTCAGCAGGGAGAGTTCCGGCTGGCGCCGTCCACGGGGTCGTACATCGCCGCGGCGATTGCGATTGCCGCGGCCGCCGCCGCCATCGTCACCTATCGCCGGGTCGCGGCCCGGGGCCGTCTTCGTGACCGGATGGTGCTGGCCGGGCTCCGCGTCGCGACGCTGCTGCTCGTCCTGTTCTGCCTGTTCCGGCCGCTGCTGGTCGTTCGCGCCGCCGTGCCGCAGCAGAACTTTCTCGCCGTCCTCATCGACGACTCGCGCAGCATGCAGATCCCGGACTGGGGGTCGGCGCCGCGCGGCGCGTTCGTGCAGCAGGCGTTCAATCACGACGCGGCGCTGGTCAAGGCGCTGTCCGAGCGGTTCGTCGTCCGGACGTTTCGCTTTTCCTCGGCCGCGGGCCGGCTCGACTCGACCGCGGATCTGACGTTCGCCGGCGCGCAGACGCGCCTCGGGGCGGCGCTCGACGGGGCGCGGCAGGAGCTGGCGGGGCTGCCGCTGGCCGGCATGGTGCTCGTCAGCGACGGCGCCGACACCACCGACGCGTCGCTGGCCGACGCCCTGCTCGGGCTGAAGGCGGCGGCGGTGCCGGTTTTCACCGTCGGGGTCGGGCGCGATCGACTCTCCCGCGACGTCCAGGTGGACCGCGTCTCGACGCCGCGGAGCGCCCTGCAGCGGCACCTCGCTCGTCGTCGACGCCGTCGTCACGCAGACCGGCTACGCCGGCGAGACGGCGTCGCTCGACGTCGAAGACGAGGGGCGCATCGTCGGCGCGAAAGAGTTCACGCTTCCCGGCCGACGGCGAGCCGGCCTCCGTGCGGGTCCGCTTCACGGCCGAGGATTCCGGCCCGCGGCTGTTCCGCTTCCGGATCGCGCCGCGCCCCGGGGAGATCGTCGCCGGCAACAACGCCCGCGAGGCGCTCATCGACGTCTCGGATCAGCGCGAGCAGATTCTCTACTACGAGGGCGAGCCGCGCCCCGAGATGGCGTTCCTCAACCGCGCCGTCCACGACGACAAGAATCTCGGCGTCGTCACGCTGCAGCGGACCGCCGACAACAAGTACCATGCGCTTTCTCGTCGAGGACAAGCCGGACGAGCTGCTCGGCGGCTTTCCGAAGACGCGCGAGGAGCTGTTCGCCTATAGCGGCCTGATGCTCGGCAGCATCGAGGCCGGCGCCTTCACGGGCGATCAGCTCCGCATGATCGGCGAGTTCGTCGAGCGCCGCGGCGGCGGCCTGCTGATGCTCGGCGGGCCGCGGGCGTTCGCGGAAGGGGGCTACGCCGGCACGCCGGTGGCCGACGCGCTGCCGGTCATTCTCGAGCGCGCCGCGCGGGTCGTCGAGCCGCTGCCGGTGGCGCGGCTGCACGTCAAGCCGACGCGGGCCGGCGAGTCGCACGGCGTGACGCAGATTGCGCCGACCGAGGCGGCCTCGGTGGCGCGCTGGAAGGACATGCCGGTCCTGACCAGCGTCAACGCGCTGACGGCGGTCAAGCCGGGCGCCACGCGTGCTGCTGAGCGGCACCGACGGCCGCCGCGAGCAGGTCGTGCTCGCCTGCCAGCGCTACGGCCGCGGCAAGGCGCTGGCGTTCCCGGTCCAGGACTCGTGGCACTGGCAGATGGACGTCAAGATGCCGTCTCGAGGACCATGACGCACGAAAACTACTGGCGCCAGCTCCTGCGCTGGCTCGTCGACGGCGTGCCCGGTCCGGTCGACGTGCACACGCTGACCGACCGCGTCGAGCCGGGGGAGTCGGCGACGCTGACCGCCGACGTCGTCGATCCAGGCGTTCGTGGAGGTGAACGACGCCCGCGTCGTCGCCAAAGTCAACGGCCCCGGCGGGACCGTCACGGAGGTGCCGATGCAGTGGACCGGCGAGCGGAACGGCCAGTATCGCGCGGCGCTCCGCACCGCCGCCCCGGGGTTGTATTCAGCCCAGGTCGAGGCCTCGCGCGGCGGCAGGACGCTCGGCACCGGGGCGCACCGACGTCCGCGCCGCGCCGAGCGACGCGGAGTACTTCGATGCGACGATGCACGCGGCGCGGCTGCAGCGGATTGCGCGAGGAGACCGGCGGCCGGTTCTACACGCCGGAGACCGTCGCCGGCATGCCGGAGGATCTGCGCTACACCGGCCGGGGAGTGACGACCGTCGAGGAGCGCGAGCTGTGGCACATGCCAATCGTCCTGCTGCTGTTCATCGGGCTGCTGTCGGCCGAGTGGGCGTACCGCCGCTCCCTCCGCCTCGCCTAGGGGGACACTCATCTTTACGGTAAGTTGTTGATACGACAAGGCAAGATGCTGAAAACCCTCGGATCGGCGATCGCGTTCATGGTGATGCTGCTGACGGCCGCGCCTGCCCTGGCGCAGGCCGTCCATGTCACCGTGATCGTCGGCCTCGCCGGCGATCCGGAGCACGCCAAGCTGTTCGACCGCTGGGCCGCCACGCTCGTCGACGCGGCGACGGGACGGATGGCGATTCCGAAGGCGCAGATCCAGTATCTGACCGAGCATCCCGAGGCCGATCCGCAGCGTGCGACCGGCAAGTCGACCCGCGAGGACGTCGACAAGGCGTTCGCCGCGCTCGCCGCGACGGCCAAACCCGAGGACGTCGTGTTCGTCGTCCTCATCGGCCACGGCACGTTCGACGGCCGGGTCGCGAAGTTCAATCTGCCCGGCCCCGACATGACGCCGGCGGATTTCGCGCCGCTGCTCCAGCGGCTGCCGTCGCGCCATGTCGTCTTCGTCAATACCTCCAGCGCCAGCGGTCCGTTCCTCGAGGCGCTGTCCGGACCCGGCCGCACCATCGTCGACGGCGACCCGGAACGGCGCCGAGCGCTTCGCGACGCTGTTCGGCGGCTACTTCGTCGACGCGCTGGCCGGCGACGCCGCCGACGCCGACAAGAACCGCCGCGTCTCGGTGCTCGAGGCGTTCGACGCCGCTAAAACGGGTGTGGCGCATGCCTACGAGCAGGCCGGCATCGATGCTGACCGAGCATCCCCTGCTCGACGACAACGGCGATAAGGCAGGGCAGCCCGGATCCGAAATCCGACGGCAAGAACGGCCGCGTCGCCGCCGTGCTGTCGCTCGGCACGGTCAGCGCCGGCGAGGCGCGTCCCGCGACGACCCGCCGCTCCGCGCGCTCTACGAGGAGCGGCGCGAGCTCGAGCGGCGTGTCGAAGGCCTCAAGCTGATGAAGGACAGCATGGATCCGGCGCGCTACGCTGCCGAGCTCGAGAAGCTCGCTCACCGCGCTGGCGCTCAAGACGACAGCAGATCAGGAAACGCCGAGGGCCCTCAGTGATTCGCCATGCCCCGTCACTTCCTGATCATCGTGCTCCTGGTGGCGATTGCGGGGGGCGCCGCCGCCGCGCAGCGCGGCCGGAGCCGCCGCCAGGCGATCTGACGTCGAGGTCCAGGGCAACACGCCGTACGACGGCCGATTCGTCTTCGTCCGCCTGCAGCTACAACGCCGCCTTCGGGCGCTGGGGCAACTGGATTGGCGACGGCGGGGTGCCGTGGTCGCACGACTACCCGGACGGCGAGGTCCACTTCATCGAAGATTCTCGAGGAGCTGACGCTGCTCGACATCCGGACGGACGGCTCGAACATCCTGGCGCTCGACGATCCGGAGCTCTTCAACTATCCGGTCGCCTACATGGCGGAGCCGGGGCTCTGGGGCATCACACCGACCGAGGCGGCGGCGCTTCCGCAAGTACCTCCTCAAGGGGGGCTTTGCTGATCTTCGACGACTTCCGGGGCCGCGACTGGGACAACCTCCAGGAGCAGATGCGGGTCGCGCTGCCGGAGGCGCGGTGGCTGGAGCTCGACGGCAAGGCGCGGGTCTTCCATCCTTCTTCGAGATTCACCACCCCGATGCGCTGGCGCCGCCGTCACGGCCAATCTGCCGCCGTCCTACTGGGGCCTGTTCGAGCACAACGATCCGCGCCGCCGCCTGATGGCGGTCGCCAACGTCAACAACGACATCAGCGAGTACTGGCAGTTCTCGAATACCGGCATCGCGCCGGTCGACCTGACCAACGAAGCGTACAAGTTCGGTGTGAATTACGTCATCTACGGGCTGACGCACTGAACGCGCCACAGCGCCGCGATCACCACCTGATGAGGAGGCCGTGTTGAATTCCGCCGTCACCGACACCATCGATCTCGAATCTCCGGACGACGTCGCGCTGGCCGAGCGGATGAAAGCGGGCCGCGACCGGATCATTTCCGAGCTGCGCAAGCTGATCATCGGGCAGGACGACGTTGTCAACGAGGTGCTGCTGACGCTCTTCGTCGGCGGCAACAGCCTGATCGTCGGCGTGCCGGGCCTTGCCAAGACGCTGCTCATCCACACGCTGGCGCGGGTGCTCGACCTCAAGTTCAACCGCATCCAGTTCACGCCCGGACCTGATGCCGTCCGACATCACCGGCACCGACATCATCCAGGAGGACGCCGCCACCGGCCGGCGGCAGATGGTGTTCGCGCCCGGGCCGATCTTCGCCAACATCGTGCTCGCCGACGAGATCAACCGGACCCCGCCGAAGACGCAGTCGGCGCTGCTCGAAGCGATGCAGGAGCACCGCGTCACGATCCAGGGGCGGACCTACAAGCTCGAGGAGCCGTTCTACGTCTTCGCGACGCAGAACCCGATCGAGCTCGAAGGCACCTACCCGCTGCCCGAAGCGCAGCTCGATCGCTTCATGTTCCACATCGTCATCGAGCATCCGCCCGAGGACGAGGAATTCGAGGTCGATCAGGACGACGACGGCGATCGTCGACCCGCAGTTCGAGCGGCCGGTGTCAGCGGCGCGGATCTGATTGCCTTCCAGCGGCTGGTGCGGCGGGTCCCGGTGGCCGAGCCGGTGATGCGCTACGCCCTCAGCCTGGTGCGGGCGAGCCGGCCGAAGTCGCCGACCTGCCCGGAGTCGGTGAAGAAGTGGGTGGCGTTCGGCGGCCAGCGTCCGCGCGGCGCAGTACCTGGTGCTCGGCGCCAAGGCGCGGGCGCTGACCAGCGGGCGGCTATCACGTCAGCTTCGACGACATCCGCGCGCTGGCGCACCCGGTGCTGCGGCACCGCGTCCTGACCAACTTCCACGCCCAGTCGGAAGGCGATCACCACCGACACGCTGATCGACCGGCTGCTCGAGGCGGTGCCGGTGCCGCGCTCCGGGATGTGAGCCGGGCCGGATGCATCAGGAGCAACAAGTGGCAGGCACGCCGATCGCCCGGCGCGCGCTTCCTCGATCCGGCGGTGCTGGCGCGGATCGGCAACCTCGAGCTGGTCGCCCGGCATCGTCGTCGACGGCTTCATCAACGGCATGCATCGCTCGCCGTACTTCGGCGCGTCGGTGGATTTCGCCGAGCATCGCGGCTACGTCGCCGGGCGACGACATCCGGCGGGTCGACTGGCGGCTGTTCGCGCGGACCGATCGGTTCTACATCAAGGAGTACGAGGCCGACACCAACGCCAACTTCTCGGTGCTGCTCGACGTCTCGAAGTCGATGGGCTTCGGCAGCCGCGGCGATCACCAAGCTCGATTACGCGCAAGATGCTCGCCGCCTGCCTGACCTATCTCGTGCACCGCCAGCGCGACCGCGTCGGCCTGGTGGCGTTCGACGACGACGTCGTCGAGCACGTGCCGCCGTCGGCGAAGCACCTGGACATCGTGCTGCACGCGCTCGATCGGCTGAAGCCGTCGACGCCGGGCAGCCTGCGGGCGCCGCTGCACAAGATGGCGGAGCACTTCGGCCGACGCGGCCTGCTGGTGCTGATCTCCGATTTCTACGAGGAGCCCGACGCGGTGCTCGAAGCGGTCGCGCCGCTGCGGTTCCGCGGCAACGACATCATCGTGTTCCACCTGCTCGACCCGGCGGAGCTCGACTTCACGTTCGACGCGCCGTCGAGCTTCGAGGATCTCGAGAGCGGCGAGCAGATCCCGGTCGTGCCGGACGCGCTCGCCGAGCAGTACCGGCGAGCTGGTGCGGGCGCACATCGACGGCGCTGACCGAGCGCTTCGCCGGCAGCCGCATCGACTACACCCTGGTCAACACGTCAGCGCCGCTCGACCACGCGCTGTTCAGCTACCTGACGAGCGCGCGACCGGCTCGGCCGGGTGCGGTGATGGACGCCACATGTCGTTTCTGACGCCGCTGTTCCTCCTCGGCCTGGCGGGCCTGGCGGTGCCGATCATCGTCCACCTGATCCAGCGCGAGCGGAAGAACGTCGTGCGCTTCCCGTCGCTGATGTTCCTGCAGCGCATTCCCTATCAGTCGGTGCAGCCGCCGGCGGATCCGGAACTGGCTGCTGCTGCTGCTGCGGCTGGCGGCGCTGGCGCTGCATCGTGGCTGGCGTTCGCGCGGCCGTTCCTCCGGCGCCAGGCGCTGGCGGCGGCCGCCGCGGGCGGCGCGCGGGAAGTGGTCGTGCTGCTCGATCGGTCGTACAGCATGGGCTACGGGGATCGCTGGACGCGGGCGGTGGCGGCGGCGCGCACCGCCGTCGACGCGCTCGGGCCCGCGGACCGCGCCTCGATCGTCTTCTTCTCGTCGGGCGCCGAGGTGGCGCTCCGCTCGGCGGCCGACCGCGGCCGGCTGACCGCGGCGCTGACGACGACGCGGCCGGGCGCCGGGGGCGACGCGCTACGGCCCGGCCCTGAAGCTGGCCGGCAGCATCGCCGGCGAGTCCGCGCTGCCGCGGCGCGAAGTGATCCTGATCTCCGACTTCCAGCGCAGCGGCTGGCAGGGTGCGGAGGCGGTGCGACTGCCCGACGGTGTGGTGATGACGCCGATTGCCATCGGCGATCGCGAGACCGCCAACGTCAGCGTGACGCCGGTGTCGATCCAGCGCTCGACCTTCGCGGGCCAGGAGCGGGTGACGGTCACGGGCGGCGCCGTGAATCACGGCGCGGCGGCGGTCGCCAATCTCGAGGTGACGCTCGATCTGGACGGCCGCCCGGTCCAGACCGAACGCCTCAATCGTCGAGCCGAACGGATCGGCGTCGGTGACTTTCACGGCGTTCTCGCCGTCGGCGCCGGGCACCCGCGGCACGGTGCGGATCGCGGCCGACGCGCTCGCCGCCGACAATGCGTTCCACTTCGTCGTCGCGCCGCGCCAGCCGCTCAGCGTCGTCATCGCGGATCGGCCGCGGTCCGATGCCGAGGCGAGCCTCTATCTGTCGCGGGCTCTGTCGCTCGGCGAGGATCCGGCGTTTGCCGCGGCGGTCAAGTCCATCGACGGCCTGACGCAGGAGGACCTCGCAGCGCGCCGCCGTCGTGATCCTGAACGACGCGCCGGTGACGCCGCTGGCGGCCGAGCGGCTCGGCGGATTCGTCGCCCGCGGCGGCGGCCTGCTGGTCGCGGCCGGCGAACATGCCGCGTGGCCTGCGCCCGGCGCGGCCGCGGCGGCCGCCGACGTGCTGCCGGGCGTGTTCGGCTCGGTCGTCGATCGCGCCCAGGGCAGCGCCGCGCGCCTCGGGGCGCTGGAATACGGGCACACCATCTTCGAACCGTTCCGGGCGGCGCGGACCGGCGACTTCTCGTCCGCCAGGTTCTACCGCTATCGCGCCGTGGTGCCGGCCGAAGACGCACAGATCCTGGCCCGGTTCGACGACGGCGCGCCGGCGCTGCTGGAGCGGCGCGTCGGCAACGGCCGCGTGCTGCTGTGGACGTCGTCGCTCGACCTGCGTGGAACGATCTGCCGCTGAAGTCGGTGTTCCTGCCGTTCGTCCACCGCATCGGGGCGGACCTGGCGGCGTATCGCGAGCGTCCGCTCTGGCTGACGGTCGGGGAGGTGCTCGAGCCGGCGCGTCCGGCGGCGGTGCCGGGCCAGGTGCGCACCGCTCCGTCGCGCATGGTGCTGACGCCGGCCGGCGCGCGCGTCGGCCTCGACGGCGAAGGGCCCGACGTCGTCGAACTGCAGGAGCAGGGGTTTTACGAGATCCGGCCGCAGGGGCGCGACGGCGCGGCGCCGGTCGTCGTCGCGAGCAACGTCGATTTGGCGGAGTCCGACCTGGCGGCGATGGAGCCGGGTGACGTGGTGGCGGGGGCGACCGGGCGGGCGGGCGGAGCGGCGGCCGGCGCCAGCGCGACCGCCACCGACCAGGAGCACGAGCGGAACCAGCGGCTGTGGTGGTACCTGCTCTTTGCCGGCTTTCTGCTGCTCGCGCTCGAGACGGTGATCGGCAACCGGCAGTCGCGCGGCGGGGCGATCCGGGTCTGACGCGGCGGACCGGGCTGCGCGGCGGTCCGGGTGTAAGCTGAATTTCAGGAGCAACACGCAAAATGGCAGACGATTTCCGCCCCGGCGATTCCTCACTGGAGCTGGTCGACGTCATCCGTCAGGTGCGCCGGCGCTGGCGGCTGAAGCTGGCCGCGCGCGGCGCCCTCGGCGTGGCCGGGTTCGGCCTGCTCGTGCTGCTGGTCTCGGCGTACGGCCTCGAGGCGTGGCGCTTCAGCACCCGGGTCGATCCTGACGTTCCGGATCATCCTCGGCACGACCGTGGCGGGCCTGGTCGCGCTGGCTCCTGGTGCGCCCGCTGATGCGCCGTGCCACCGACGAGCAGGTGGCGCTCTATCTCGAGGAACACGAGCCGTCGCTGCAGGCCGCCATCATCAGTGCGGTCGAGGCCGGGAGGGCGCAGGGGAGCGGCGTCTATTCCGCCGCGCTGGTCCGGCGCCTCGTCGAATCGGCGATCGAGAAGTGCCGCGCGATCGAGGGCGGGCGGACGATCGAGCGGACGACGCTGACGCGCTACGGGGCGACGCTGGCCGTCGTCGCCGTGGCGGCCGCGGCGCTGTTCGTTCTCGGGCCCGCCTACCTGCGGCATGCACTTTCGGCGCTGCTCGTCATCTCGCGGGACGTCGAAGCCGCGGCCCCCTACCGCATCGAGGTGCTGCCGGGGAACGCCACCGTGCCGCGCGGCGCCGATCAGTCGATCACCGCCAGGCTGTCCGGCTTCGACGCCGACCAGGCGTCGATCATGGTGAGCAAGACCCCGGACGCCGCCGTACGAGCGCGTGCCGCTCATCAAGGGTGCGGACGGCAAGTACGAGGGCATGCTGTTCGATCTGGCGGCGCCGGTCGAGTATCTCGTCGAGGCGAACGGCGTCCGATCGGGCACCTACACGCTGAAGGTGGTCGAGCTCCCGTACGTCCAGAACCTGCAGCTCGAGTATCACTTCCCGGCCTACACCGGGATGCCGCCGCAGAAGGTCGAGGAGGGCGGCGACATCGCGGTCCTCAAGGGCACCGAGGTGCGGCTTCGCGCCGTCCCGACGATGAACACCGCCGCCGGTGAGATCGTGCTGTCCGACAAGGCGCGCGCGCCGCTGACGGCGGTGGCGGCGGCGGGCAGTCCCGCGCCGCTCGACGGCAGCTTCAAGGTCGACGCCAAGGGGTTCTACCGCATCGAGCTGGATGGGCCGACCGGAGAGCGGCTGCCGGCATCGCCGCAGTACACGATCGACGCGCTGGCGGACCAGCCGCCGACGGTCTCGATCGCCAAGCCGGGCCGCGACACCCAGGCGTCGCCGATCGAAGAAGTGTTCGTCGAGGCGCGTGCCGACGACGACTACGGCGTCAAGGATCTGGATCTCGGTCTACTCGGTCAACGGCGGCGCCGAGAAGACGCGTGCGCCTCTTCGACGGCAAGAAGCGGCTCGCCGAAGTGTCCGCCGGGCACACCTTCTATCTCGAGGAGCTCGGCGTGAAGCCGGGCGACTTCGTGTCGTACTACGCCAAGGCGGCCGACAACGACGCCACCGACGGCCCGAAGCCGGCGACGAGCGACATGTATTTCCTCCGCATCCGGCCGCTCGGCAAGGACTTCAAGCGGGCGGCGTCCGATGCGCAGCAGGGCGGCGGCGGAGGCGGCGGCCAGCAGAACCAGGTCGGCGCGCTCTCCGAGCAGCAGCGGCAGATCATTGCCGCGACTTTCAACGTCCAGCGCGACCGCCGCAAGACATGACGGCCGACAAGCTGCGCGAGAACTCCACCGTGCTCGCGCTGTCGCAGTCGCGCCTGCGCGAGCAGGTCGAGGGGCTGGTGACGCGGATGAACAGCCGGCTCGTGGAGCAGGACCCGGCGTTCAAGAAGGTCGCTGACCTGCTGCCGCAGGCCGTCGCCGAGATGAAGGCGGCCGAGTCAAGCTGCAGGCCGTCAAGCCCGGAAGGGGCGCTGGCCCCCGAACAGAAGGCGCTGCAGCTGCTGCAGCAGGCGGAGGAGGAATACGAGACGCAGGTCCAGATGCAGCGCCAGCAGGGCGGCGGCGGCGGGGGCGGGGGCAGCGCGATGGCCGAGGATCTGGCCGACTTGTTCGAGATGGAGCTCGACAAGATGGCCAACCAGTACGAAACGCGGCAGCAGGCCTCGCAGCAGCAGTCCGACCAGAAGCTCGACGAGCTGATGGAGAAGCTGAAGGAGCTGGCCCGGCGGCAGGAACAGGAAGCCGAGCGGCAGCGGCGCCGCGCCGCGATGGGCCAGCAGGCGTCGGGCGGGGGATCAGGGCAGCAGCAGCGCGAACTGGCGGACCAGGCCGAAGAGGCGGCGCGCCGGCTCGAGCAGTTGTCCCGCGAAGAGAATCGGCCGGAGCTCGCCCAGTCGGCGCGTCAGCTGCGGGATGCCGCCGATGCGATGCGCCAGGCGGCGGCGAACGGCCAGCAGGCGTCCGGCGCGCAGGCGGCGTCGGCGCTCGACCGCCTCAGGGAGGCGGAGCGCAAGCTGCAGCAGACCCAGTCCGGCCGCGCCGAGCGCGACATCAGCAACGCCCGTCAGCAGGCCGATGAGATCGCGCGTGAGCAGCAGCAGATTGCCGAGGCGGTGAAGGGCCTTGGCGCCGCCGCCGACAGGCGCCAGGACAAGGCGCAGCAGCTCGTCGAGCGCAAGGCGGCGCTCGAGCAGAAGGTCGGCGAGCTCGAGAAGTCGCTCGATCGCAGCGCCGCGACCCTGAGCGCCTCGGAAAAGGAAGCCGCCCGCAAGCTCGGAGAGGCGGCCGAGTCGCTGCGGACCAACAAGGTTCGCGACAAGATCCGCTATTCGAGCTCGATGGTGCGCGCCGGTGTGTCGCCAGAGGATCAGCAGCCGATCGAGAGCTCGATCGGGTCCAACCTCGACGCGCTTCGGAATACGCTCGGGCAGGCAGCGTCAGCACTCGGCAAGCCGAGCGCCCAGGACGCCAGGAATCAGGCGCTCGACAAGGCGCGCCAGCTGGCCCGCGGCGTCGATTCGCTCGATCAGCGGCTTCGCGAGCGCCAGCAAGGCCAGCAGGGTCAGCAGGGCCAGCAGGGCCAGCAAGGTCAGCAAGGCCAGCAGGGTCAACAGGGTCAGCAAGGCCAGCAAGGCCAGCAGGGTCAACAGGGGCAGCAAGGCCAGCAGGGGCAGCAAGGCCAGCAAGGCCAGCAAGGCCAGCAGGGGCAGCAAGGCCAGCAGGGGCAAGGGCAGGGTCAGCGCGGGCAAGGCGGCCAGCAGGGACAGGGCGGCGGCGATCGCAGCGGCGCCGGCGCAGCTTGGTGACCGTGGTGTCACGGGGCTCGACGCCACCGGCGGCGGCGGCCGCTTCGCGCCCGGCGACATCCGTCAGTTCCGCGGCGACGCCCGGCAGTTCGCCAACGACGCGGCGCAGCTTCGCCGCATGGTGCAGGGCCAGGGGGTCGACCCGCGCCTCCTCGACGAGGTCCTGCGCAATCTCAAGGCACTCGACGATGAGCGTGTCTATCAGGACGCCGCGACGCTGGCCCGCCTCCAGACGGCGGTGGCGGACGGCATGAAGCGCTTCGAGTTCAGCCTGCGGCGCCAGGTCGACGCCAAGGGGCAGGACGTCTATCTCTCCGGATCGGACGAGGTGCCCGAGCAGTATCGCCGGCTGGTTGACGAGTACTACAAGTCGCTCTCGAAGGGGTCCGCGAAGGACGACAAAGGCCGCTGAACCGCGCCGCGAATGCCATCCATGCGCATTCTCATCGGCGCCGGCGCGCTCGTTCTGTCGGTGGGCCTCGTCTCGGCCCAGGGCTTCGGCCAGGGCTGGGGGCGCATGCGCACGGCGCCGCCGCGCTTCCCCGTTGCCGACAGCTTCGACGGCGCCTACACCTTCTGCCGCGGCATGTACACCAGCGACCGCCGCGAGGCGGGCGGCATGGGCTGGTGGACCGACTACCCGGATGCCGACGTCAACTTCTCAATCCGGCTCTCCGAGCTGACCAAGGTCCGCATCAGCCATCAGCCCGGCGGCGACCCCAATCACCTCGTCGTCCGGCTCACGGACGATGCCCTCTTCAGCTGCCCGATGATCCAGATGGAGGATGTCGGGACGATGCGGCTGACCGGTGCCGAAGTCGCGCGGCTGCGCGAATATCTCCTCAAGGGAGGCTTTCTCTACGTCGATGATTTCTGGGGCGAGCGCGCCTGGGACCAGTGGGCGGAGGAGATCGGCCGGGTGCTGCCGCCGGCCGAGTATCCGATCGCCGACATCACGCCGGGACATCAGCTGTTCCGCCAGGTCTTCGAGATCGATCACCTGCCGCAGATCCCGTCGATCAATTCCTGGATGCGCTCCGGCGGCGCGACCTCCGAGCGCGGCGAGGAGACCGCCGTGCCGGACATCCGCGGCATCAGCGACCGCAACGGCCGGCTGATGGTCGTGATGACGCACGACACCGACATCTCCGACGCCTGGGAGCGCGAAGGAGAAGACCCGCGCTACTTCTACCAGTTCTCGCCCAACGGCTATGCCGTCGGCATCAACGTCGTCATCTACGCGCTGACGCACTGAGGCCCGCGGGGTCGGGCTCGCGCAGCCGCCCGAGCGCGTCGGCCGTGCAGAAGTACACCGCGCCGTCCGGCCCGGCGACGACGACGCGAATGTCGCCGACCGCATCCTGCAGCAGCGTGTCGATGGCGTCGATGCGTTCTGGTGCGGTGGCGTCGAACCGGATCCGCTTGATGTGCCGCTCGAGCGGCGAGGCCAGCAGCAGGGTGTTCCGGAACGCGGCGACGCCGTTGACGCCGATGAAGGCGAGGGGGCCGCTGCCTGACAGCTCCTGCCGGACGCGGACCGATGGCCGCTGCGGCCGGCCCGCCAGGGCGACGCCGGTCAGGCGGCCCTGATGGTCCGGAGCGTCCGCGAGCCAGATCATCCCGGTCCGCGGATCGAGGGCCAGCCCCCTGGGAGACTGGAGCCACTGGGCGATGACGGGGGTGCTGCCCGCTTGATCGCGCGGCGTCGTGCCATCGGCATTGAGGCGAAGGAGCACGCCCGGACAGCACGGCGCTCCGGCGGCCAGCAGCAGCGTACCATCCGGCGCGATCCGCAGCACCGCGGCCGCGTCGTCCAGCGCCGGGCTTTCGATTTCGAGCAGCACCGCCCGCTGCGCGAGGATGCCGTTGACTTCCCGGTAGCGCGCCAGCCTGAAGACGTCCCCACGGGAACTGCGCGCGGCCTGCACGACGAAGACGAACCGCGTCTGCGCGAAGCCCGGATCGACGGCCAGCGACAGGACGGCGCCGGGCGTGTCGGCATCATCCGCGCTGGTCAGCGCATCGGCCTGCAGCTGATCGCCGGCGATGATGCGGACCACGCCGGTGGCCTCGCCGATCAGGAGGCGTCCGTCCGGCAGAAACACCGCGTCCGTCGGATGGTCCAGGCCTGAAACCAGTTTCTCGAGCCTGAGCGGGGGCTCGGCGGGGTCTGAACCGGCCAGCTCGGACGGCCATTCGACCGATGCGGTTTCGGCGGTACGGGCCACGGTCACGGTCAGCGCCGCCGATCTGGCGCTTTCGCCGCTGGCATTGAACGCCGAGATTTCCAGGGTGTGGGAACCGGGCGCCAGGTCGGGCCCTTTGCCGCTGCACGCGAACACCTGGGTCGTCGTCTCCGTGTCACACAGCACGGCGCTCAGTTCGCTGCGGGCGCCGTCGACGTAGATGGCGAAGCGGTATCCGCCCAGCGCCGTCGCACCGTCGGCCGACTGATCCCAGCCGACCCGCTCCAGTCCGGAAATGGCGCCCGCGGACGTCGTGCCTGGAGAGGACGCCGGCGGGGCGGAATTGCTGCCGCAGCCGGCGGCGAGGATCAGGACCAGAAGCCGCGCCCGCATGACGCCATCATAAGCCGCCGAAGGGTGGAAGGCCGCTTCGGATTCATGCCGAGAACTGATCAGAATCACGGACGGCGTATGGAGGCCGATGCGGAGCGCCATGAGCGTAACCCACACTTCTGCTTCACGGCGCGCGCAGCACCTCCGCGGGATCGCTCCTGGCGGCGCGGAGCGCCGGCCAGAGCGCTGCTGCCAGCGCCGCCGGCGCCAGCAGCGCCGGTGCGATGATGAATGCGAGGAGATCGAGCGAGGAAACCCCGAACAGGAGGCTGCCGAGCAGCTGCGAGCACGCCGCCGCCGCGGCGCATCCCAGCACCAGGCCGATGCCCGTCACGGCCGCCGCGCGGCGGAACACGAGCCCCATCAGGTCCCGCCGTTCGGCGCCGAGTGCGGCGCGTATGCCCAGCTCGCGGCGGCGTTGCGAGACGGCGTAAGACAGCGCCGAGTGAAGGCCCACAGCCGCGAGCACCAGCGCCAGCGCCGCGAACCCGCCAAGTACCGCGCTAGCGAAGCGAGGCTGGGCGATGGAGGCCGAGACCAACTCGGCCAGCGGCGCGATGTGCGCGGCAGCCGCCGGGTCCGACTCGCGGATGAGGCTCCTCAGCGCGGGCGCGAACGACGCCGGGTCGCCGTCGGTGCGGACGACGAGATCAATCTCGTGCAGCGGCATGCCGTTGTCGAGGGTTACGTAGATGTCCGGCTGCGGCTGCGACGCGAACCCGTCCTTCAGCACGTTCCGGACGACGCCCACGATGAGGGCCGGCTTGCCGCTGGAACCCATGCCTGTTGGTATCAGCCGTCCGGCCACGCCGCCCGCGGGAAGATACAGCCGGGCGAACTCTTCGTTCACGAGCACGGCGGACGCGGCCGACCCGCCGTCGCGGGCATCGAGCAGTCGCCCTTCCCGCAGCTGCAGCCCGAGCGCCTCGGCGTAGCCCGCCGTGACGGCGTATTCGCGCGCCTGGACCATCACGGGTTTCCCCGCCTCGCGCTCTGGAAACATGAAGGCCGTGAGGAATGTCGAGTCTCCGAGCGGCATCATATTGCCGCCGCCGGCCGACACGATGCCCGGCAGGCTCCTCGCCCGGGCCAGCACCGCGTCGAGCATCAGCCGGGCGCGTTCGTTCTGCGCGGCAGGCAGGTAGACTCGCGCGGTCAGGACATGCCGGGGGTCGTACCCGGCGTTGACGTCGATCAAGCGGACGAAGCTGCGGCCCAGCAATGCGGCGCAGATGACCAGAACCACGGCCAGCGTTGTCTGGCCGATCAACAAGGCGTCGCGCAACCAGCGGGCGCCGGTGCTGGAGTGCCCGGTGCCGCCAGCCCGGTCCGATCCCTGCAGGGCCGCCACGCCAACCGCGCTGCCGCGCAGTGCCGCCGCCAGGCCAGCGGCGATCGCGGCGAGCATGGAGAGCGCGGCCGCGACTGCCGCGACCCGTCCATCCATCCGAATGTTGTCGAGACGCGGGAAGTCCGCCGGCGCCAGGTGCGCGATTCCCCTCAGGAGGATCCAGCCGAGGCCGAGGCCTGCAATCCCGCCTGCCGTGGACCACGTCAGGCTCTCGGTCAGGAGCTGCCGAACGAGCCGCCCGCGGCTGGCGCCGATGGCTGTTCTGATGGCCAACTCACGTTCGCGGGCGATGCCGCGCGAGAGCAGCAGATTCCCGACGTTGGCGCAGGCCACCAGCAGGACGAGCAGCACCCCCATGGCCATGACCTGGATTGCAGGCCTGACGCTCGACGTCATGTCCCTGGCCAGCCGCTCGACTTTCACCACTGGCGGACCGCCGGCGCCGAACAGCAACTGGCTCTCGAACGGCGGCGGGCCGGTGCTCCGCGCCGCGGCCGTGCCTTCCGCCGCGGCCTGGGCGGGTGTCACGCCAGGCCGGAGCCGGGCGATCGCCGTCACCGCGGAGACGCGGTCCTTGCCTCCTCGCGCCGGCACGGCGTAAGGCGTCCACAGCAGCGTGTCGGCGTTCGGAAATGTGAACCCTGGCCGCGCGATTCCCAGGATCGTGCTTGATATTCCGTTCACGACGACCGGCCGCCCGACGATGGCGGGGTCCGCGCCGAAGTGCTGACGCCAGAACCGATCGGTCAGAATCACGACGCGGGCGCTGCCCTCGATTCCTGCGTCGGTGTCGAAGAAGTGGCCCATAGCCGGCGCCTCGCCGAGCACATCGAACAGCGCGGGCGAGACCGACGCTCCCGGTACACGGGCCGGCCCGTCGCGCAGCGCGAGCGTGTACTCCCCGGCCCCGTAAATGCCGATGCCGGCGATCGTGTCTGGGCCGCGCTCGAGCCACGCGCGGTACGTCAGGCTGCTGAGGTGATGTCCGCCGAGCGGAGCGGCAGACCCGGGATGCTCCTCATAGAGACGGACCAGGCCGTCGGGATCCCGGTATGGCAACGGACGCAGCAGCACGCCGTCAACGACAGAGAACACGGCCGCGGCGGTGCCAATCCCGAGCGCCAGCGTCACCGTGGTGCCGAGGGCCAGGGCCCTGTTGCGCCGGGCTGTCGCCAGGGCGAACCGCAGGTCCGAGAAGAAAATCCCCATCGCGGCGCTCCTTGCATCGGTGTCGGCAGAGTCTGGCCAGTTCCCGTCGATCGTCGGAGTCGCCGGGAGTCAGCGCGGCCGTGTTGACTCGACGACGTGGACACCTCCGGTTCACTTGACCGTGCGTGCGTCGAGCTGCGAGATCAGGCCGCCGTTTCCCGCCGCCCAGCCTAAGGGTGTGCCGGGCGCGAATCCTACAGTATCGAATCCCTCTGACGGTACGGTGTGCCATGTGCGGCCATCGTCTTCCGAGAGGTCGATACCGGAGGGGCCGACGGCGACAAAGGATGCGCGAGTTCCAGGAACCCAGGCGACCGCGGACCGGTATCCGCCGACAGCGCGGGAGGCGAGCGTCCACGTCAGTCCGCCGTCGTCCGTCCACGCGACGTTCGCGGCCGCGGATTGTTCCTGCCGGTAGTCGCCGCCGACGATGACGCCGTGCCGGTCGTCGCGGAAGGCGATCGAGAAAATGCCGGCCGACGGACCGGCCGGTATTGGCGTCGTCGCGATCGTCCACGACTGCCCGCCGTCGGTCGAGCGGAGGACTCGGCTGGCGCCGGTCGCAATCCAGACGCGCTCGGCGCCGCGGACGGCGATATTCGTCCCGCTGGCGGCAAAAGCCCCTTCATCCGGCAGCGCCGGGGGCAGTCGCCCGGCCGGGATGCGCCGCCAATTCCGACCGCCATTCCCGGTCGTCAGGATCACGAAGACGCCGTCGACCGCATCGCCGATGACCAAGCCGCGATCGGCGGTGGTGAACGCCATCGCGTCGAGGAAGACCCGCGGATCGGTGTTGCGGAACTGTAGCTGCCACGACCCGCCGCCGTCGGTCGTTCTGTAAATTCTCGACGCATCGCCAGGACCGATGCTCAGGGCATAGGCAACATGGCCGCTGACCGCGTCGATATCACGGAAGTCGAGGGCCGCGGCCCCGGGAATCGCCTGCTGTCGCCAGGTGGCGCCGCCATCGGTGGTGTGAAGCACCGTGCCGTTCGCGCCGCTGGCCCAGGCGACCCGCGAAGAGACGGCGCTGATGCCTCGCAGGCGCACCGTGACGCCGCTGGCCTGGGGCGCGATTGCGACACTGGCCGCAGCCGCGCCGCCGGCGATCCGCGCCGCCGGCCACGGCCGCGCCGCCGGGCGATACGCTGCGCCGCACACGGTCGCGCCGTCCGGCGATGCGACCGCGCCGCCGGCCCCTGCAATCGCGGACCACACGGCGCTGAGAGGTTCCACGTAAGCCGTGACCGCAGCGGGCCGAGCCCCGCTCGCGACCCTGCCGCCGCCCGCCATGAAGGCAGCAGATGCCGAAACAATCAGCACGGGAGCCAGGCGCTGGAGCATGATCGGGGCATTCTACGCCGCGGAGGGGATCGGCGCGGCCGCCGGGCGATCGAGGTCGACGGCTGGGATCCCGGATCCGTAAAGGGACATTCACACTGTCCAGGCGGAAGTTCAACACGGGCCATGATCATCCTCACGGTCCGCGGTTTCAGATCCGCGGGAAACGCCTGGGCCGTGGCGCCCGACCATGGCCGGGATCAGGGCGTTGCCAGGCGCGGCCGGACAGATGAAACACGGACCGCCAGACACATGCCGGCGCGGATGGCCGCAAGCGGAGATGTCGAGACGAAAACGAGACCCTATTCCAGCCTCGGCAGGCTGTGGTCGACGTCCCCGAGGACGAGACGCTTGTACGTTGGCTCGTGCCCAAAATTCAGCAGCAAGGCGACACCGCCGCCGGCGGCTTTCAGATAATTGAGCACTTGAGCCTGCGCGTAGCCCTCGAGGGTAAAGGCTGCCTTGGTTTCGACGAGCACGACGCGTTCGACGACCATGTCCGCATGGAAGCGTCCGATGAGAACCCCTCGGAACATGACTTTCAGCGGCACTTCCTCCATGGCTTCCAGCCCGCTGGTCCTCAGCACGATGCCAAGCGCGCGGCGGTAGATGATCTCGGCGAAGCCGAAGCCAAGCTCTCTGTAGACCTCAAAGAACGATTTGAGAATCGCGCCTGTCACGTGGTGGTGCGCGAGATCGCCTGCGGTCGCTCTGGACATGCCATATTCGGGAGCAAACGACAGGCCGTCAGAATGTCGAGACCTTCATCCGACTTTCCGTCCAGGCATAGAAGAATGTGCCGTACGATCGATGCCCCTTACTGGAAAAAGTGCGCGCTTCACTGTGCGAGAGACACGCCGGGCGCGACGCCGGCCGCTGGCCGACGCGCCGCCGCGCAGGCAGGCGCTTGCGGCCCGCGTGCCGGCCGCCACCGCGCGAAGCGCGGTCGCGCCCCGCAGCGTGACTACCTCCGCGGCCATCCGCGCTCGTCCGTGCTCTCCGTGTCCTGGCTTCGCGGGCACTCCGGCGGGTCCGTTGAGGCGAACATGGAGTGGATGCCGTCGGCCAGCGCTTGGAACGAGCCGATGCGGCCGTCAGGCCTGCGCAGGGTTTCGCGGCTTGCCCCGCGGCCAGAGTCCCGCCCAGCGGGTGACGCGCTGATGCCCCCGAACCGGTCGGTCGCCGCCCGCATTCAACTCCCGGTCGGGCCGTCCTGGGTGATCGACGAGAAGGTCGAGAGCCGGATCAGGCGCGCGAGTAGGGAGGGACGGATCCAGGGACTGGTCGTCCCCTGCCGCGGATCAACAGTCGGTCCTCTGCCGCGGCTTGACGGCCCGCCCTGCCCGACCTGACCTACTCCGCGTCCGTCCGCGGCCCCAGGCCCGCCCGCAGCATCGTCACCGCGGTGTAGACGACCACCACGATGACCAGCCAGCGGACCGCGTAGATGGGCATCGACTTGACGATGAAGGCCGCGAGCAGCACACCGGGCACGCCGCCGATGGCGAGGCCGAGCGCGGCGCGGAGTCCGTAGCTGCGCTCGCGGATGAACCGCAGACTGCCGATTGGCATCAGGAACGCGCAGGAGCCCATCATGATCGGAAAGGCCGCGGTCGGGTTCATGCCGAGCAGGCTGACCAGGATCATGCACGGTGCATAGAGGCCGATGCCGAGCGACATCAGCGCACCGAGGAGGAAGTTGACCGTGATGCCGATGACGAGTTTCGTGCCGCGGACGCCGAGGGCCTCGCCGCCGCCGGGGAACATGTGGAACTGGGTCATCAGCATCAGCAACGCCGCGGCCAGCAGCGCCGCCCCCATGCCGATCTGCACCTTGTGCTTTGGCCACGAGGAGACGACCCCCGCCCCCAGCCAGGCGCCGAGGACCGCGGCCGCGATGAGCGAGAACAGCGTCAGGATGTCGACCTGGACGATGGTCGTGTAGATGAGCGCCTGGGCGACGGTCGGGAGCGTGTGGCCGACGTTGAGCGTGCCGGGGATGACGCGGTCGGGGACGCTGCGCATTGCCCGGAACAGCGCCGTCGTCGTCGCAAACGAGCCGATGCCGAGGGTGTCGAAGAAGTTGGTGACGGCGCCGATCCCGATCTGGGTGGCGGTTGGCGCCCCAGGCTCGGTGGCGGCGATGGTCCGGGCTTCCGGCTGCCGGCGCAGCGCCAGGATCGCGACGCCCCAGCCGCCGACGAATACCGCCGTGAGCGCGCCGAGCGCGGTCTGAAGCGCGAGGATCGGATTGAGTCCCATAGGCGGCGTGATCTCCTTGATTGAGCGAATGCGGCCGGCACGGGATGATAACCCGTTCGCGGGATTGAGACGGGAGCGCCCGCGGTCAGGAGCCGAGGGTTTTTTCGAAGGCGGCGTACGGAATCAGAATCGTCCGTTCGAACGCCTCAGGAAACGGGACGCCGCTGCCGATGGCTTCGAGGAGGCTGACGATCGAGGGGGCGCCGGCACGCTCGAACATGTTCTGGACCGCGACCGCGCTCTCCGCGTACGCGAGCGACGCCGCGTCCGCCGAGAGGGTGCCGAACGAGCGCTCGAGCCGGGCCAGGGGGATGAGGGCCGGCGCCGCGCCGACCCGCACCCGGCCGCGCTCCGGGTCGCTGCCCTCGAAGCGGACCGCGAGCCCCTCATCCAGCCAATACGGCACGCCCGCGGGAGCAATGCTGTGGACGAGTGCGTGGGTGAACTCATGGGCGAGGACGCGCTGGAATTCGGCCTGGTCGTCGAGCGCACCCTGGACCGGTACCCTGATGCGCCCGTCGTAGGCGCCGCCGGCCCACTCGGGGGATTGCGTGATGTCGTGGAACTGCTCGCGCGTATAGAGGACGACCGTGATGATGTCGCTCGGATAGGTGTAGAGCGCCGTGCCGATGCGGAGGTACGCCGACTCGAGGATGGCGACGGCGCGCTCGGCGAGCTGGGCCTCGGCGGGGCCTTCGAAAAGTACGGTGAAGTGGCTGGCGAGCCGGCGGCCGAAGGCATTGTGCAGGGCGGTTTCCTTCCGCCACGCCTGGAGCTGCTGGACGAGACGCGGGTGGTCCGGCGCGTGGGCGAGCGCCTGCTGGTAGACGTCGATCGCGGCATCGACGTCGCCGGTCCGATAGAGCACGGCGCCGAGCACGAGCGACGCCTCGGTCAGCCCGGGCTGTGCTTTCAGCGCATCCATGAGGAACCGGCGGGCGTCGTCTTCGCGCCCCTGGAGGTGGGCGGCAATGCCCGCGCCGAGCAGCAGCGACGGCTGTTG
Source organism: uncultured Acidobacteriota bacterium (assembly GCA_963750475.1). Taxonomy (GTDB): domain Bacteria; phylum Acidobacteriota; class Vicinamibacteria; order Vicinamibacterales; family 2-12-FULL-66-21; genus JALZOC01. Next base: position 140,856 of record CAVVQQ010000001.1, on the reverse strand, counting down.
CGGGGCGAGGCGGAGCGCCGATTCGAAGGCAGCCGCTGCCTCCGGGATCCGTCCGGCATCGAGCGACTCCCAGCCGGCGCGGGCGAGCCGGGCAGGCGACGAGTCGGTCTGGAGTGCCTGGGCGTGAGCAGCGGACAGGCAGACGACCAGGAGTGCCGCGGCGATCCGCATGCCGCGATCATAACCCGGCGCCTGGGGCCGCGCCGGTTGTCGCCCCAGTCATGCTACGCTCAGGCATCTCTGTCATGAGGTGACTATGTTGAGAATGATGTCCGCCTGCATGGGCGTCGTGGCAATGGCAGCGGCCGCACCGTCGGCCGGCCAGAGCCCCGCCGCCCCGCAGAACCCGGCCGAGCTGAAGGTCGGCGATACCGCGCCTCCCTTCGCCCTGCAGGGCTCCGACGGGAAGGTCCACAAGCTGTCCGACTACAAGGGCAAGACCGTGGTCCTGGCCTGGTTTCCGAAGGCCTTCACCGGTGGTTGAACGGCCGAGTGCAACTCGCTCCGTGCGAGCGGGGAACTGATTCGCGGCTACGACGTGGCCTATTTCATGGCCAGCGTCGACAGTGTCGAAGACAACAAGGCGTTTGCCGAAAAAGAGCACGCCGATTTTCCAATCCTGGCCGATCCCGGCAAGCAGGTCGCCAACGCCTACGGCGTGATTCCGCCGGGGCGTCCGCCCGACCGGCAGACCGCGTCGCGATGGACGTTCTATATCGACGGGTCGGGGAAGATTCTGGCCATCGACAAGGACGTCAAGCCCGCCACCGCCGGTGAAGCGGTGGTCGCCAAACTGAACGAGCTCGGCGTCAAGAAGCGCCCCGGCAAGTAGCCCGCTCCTGACGAACGGTGCCGCGCGCAGGATTACGAACCTGCGCGCGGCATTTCTTTTTCGGACGATGCCGCGGCGGTCCGGCGGCCCGCGGGCCCAACTTCGGCTATTTCTCACCGCGGCGCCACGGCACGAACCATGAAGAGTGTCCTCCAGGTGAAATCGCGCTGGCTGCCGCTGGTCGCTGTCTGCTGCGCGGTGACCGTCCTCGCCGCGGCCGCGCCGGTCCTCAACGAACCGCTGTCCGGCCGGGCGGTATTTCCCGCGGCGAACTGGTGGAACACGGACGTCAGCGCCGCGCCGGTGGATGGGGAGTCGGCCGCGATCATCGACTTCATCAGCGGCCGCACCGCCGCCAACCGGACGGCGACGCGCCGCCTGCACCCGGATTTCGGTCCGCCTCCATACGGCATCCCCTACGTGGTCGTCGCCGGCGACGAGCCGCGCGTTCCGCTGACGCTGGTGGCCTATGCCGGCGAGAGCGACGCCGGCGCCCCGGGGCTGCCCGGGTATCCGCTTCCGGTCCAGGCCCGGACCACGCCGAACTACATCGAAGGAGGCATTGCCGGCGGCGGCTCGGCCGGCGACCGCCACATGCTGGTCATCGATCGGGACCGCTGGCTGCTCTACGAAACGTATGCCACCCGCTGGAATGCGGCGCTCTCCAGGTGGGAGGCAGACTCGGCGGCGGTCTTCGACCTGGCGCGAAGCGACCGCCGGCCCGAAGGCTGGACGTCCGCCGACGCGGCGGGACTCGCCGTCTTCCCCGGCCTGGTCCGCTACGACGAAGCATCGGGCGCGGCGGAGATCACCCACGCGTTCCGGGTGACGACGCGGGCGACCAACGGCTACGTCTGGCCGGCCTCGCATGCCGCCGGCCGGACCGCCGGCGCGCCCCCCATGGGCACACGGCTGCGGCTGAAGGGGTCGCGCGATCTGTCAGGATTCCCCGCCGATATCCAGCGCCTGTTCAGGGCCATGCAGCGCTACGGGCTGATCGTCGCCGACAACGGATCGGACATGTACGTCAGTGGGACGATGGATGCACGCTGGGACAACGGCGTGCTGAATCCGGCGTTCGCCGCGTTGACGGCCGACGATTTCGAGGTCGTGCAGAGCGGCTGGACGGGAGCCGGGCCAATCCCCGCCGCGCCGCTCAACCTGCGCATCCTGCGCTAGACGGCTCAATCGACCGGCGTCACGCTGCGCAGCGCCCCCGGCGGCGGATCGCCGGCATACATGACCGCTTCGAGGAAGAGCCCGGCCGCGGGCGCGGCCAGCGCCGCCGGAGCTGTCGAATCGCGGCCGCTGTCCTCGAGGAACCGCGCCGCATCGGCCGGCCCGAGCTCGCCGCGGCCGCAGGCGCCGAGCACGCCGACCATCCGCCGCACCATCTTCCACAAAAAGTGCGAGCCCTGGACCCGCACGAGCACGAGCGCCCCCGACTCGGCCACCTCCACCCGATCGACGAGCACGCGCATCGACTTCTCGTCGGGATCGTCGGCCGTGAACGCCTCGAAATTCTTCATGCCGACGAACGACGCCGCGGCGTCACGCATCGCGCCGGCGTCGAGGTTCTCCCGGATCCACCAGACGTAGGGCTTGAAGAACGCCGTCCGCCGCCTGGAGATCTGGTAGAGGTATGACCGCGACAGCGCGTCGTGCCGGGCGTGGAAGCGATGCGGCGCCCGGTCGACGGCGCGGATGTGGATGTCGGCGGGCAGCTCGTCGTTGATCTTCCGCCGCAGCGATTCCGGCGGCAGGTCGGTGTAGAGCTCCAGATGCGCGACCTGGGCGAGCGCATGCACCCCGGCATCGGTCCGCCCCGACCCGTACAGCTCGAACTCCCGCCGCGCCGACACCTGCCTGATGGCGCGATCGATCTCTCCCTGCACCGTCCGGGCGTTCTTCTGAATCTGCCACCCGCTGTAGCGGGTGCCCGAATATTCGATGAGGAGCTTGAACCGCGGCATGCTGTTGATATTAGATCCCAACCGCACACCACGCCGAACGCCGATCCGAACATTCAGTGACCTCCGAATCTCCCCGGGCCATGGCAGCACGAACGCGGCGCGGCGAGAACTCGAGTCTCCTCGAGCTCTCCGCCTGGCCGTGGCTCGAGCGGCTGTCGCGGTCGGCCGCCCGGCTGGTGACGCTCGCCACCGTGCCCGCGGCCGAGTGGGAGCGCATCGCGGCAGACGGCCATACCCTGGTCTTCCTCATGGGCGTGTGGGCGCGGAGTCCGCTGGGCCGGCAGCTGGCGCTGTCGGACGCGGCGCTGGTGGCGGAGTACGACCGGACCCTTCCGGGTTGGACGCCGGACGACGTCGCCGGTTCGCCGTACTGCGTGCAGCGCTACGAACCGGCGGAGCGGATGGGGGGGTGGGCCGGGCTGGACGCCGCCCGGCAGGCGCTCGCCGACCGCGGCATCAGGCTGATTCTGGACTTCGTGCCGAATCACACGAGCTTCGATCATCCATGGGTGGCGCAGTACCCGCGCCGCTACGTCCTCGGCTCCGATGCGGATGTCCGCGCCCGACCGGCCGACTTTCGCACCATCGACAGCGTCGCCGGGCCGGTCCACGTCGCCTGCGCCCGCGATCCCTACTTCCCGCCGTGGCGCGACGTCGCCCAGCTCAATTACTTCAACCCGGACACGCGGGCGGCGATGCGCGAGACGCTGGCGTCCGTGGCGGCGCACTGCGACGGGGTCCGCTGCGACATGGCGATGCTGGCGCTCAACGACGTCTTCGAGGGCACCTGGCGGCGCGTCCTCGGCGGCGCCTGGCCGCGGCCGGCCGAAGAGTTCTGGCCCGCCGCAACGGCGGCGGTGCCGGGGCTGCTGTATGTCGCCGAAGTCTACTGGGATCTCGAAGAGCGGATGCTCGCGCAGGGCTTCGATGCCGCCTACGACAAGCGCCTGCTCGACGCGCTCGCCCTCGCCGATGCCGGCGCGCGCGTCCGCGCCCTGGTCGCGTCCGACCGGCCGCCGCCGGCGCGGCTCGCCCGCTTCCTCGAGAACCATGACGAGCCGCGCAGCGCGGCGGTCCTCGCCGGCCGCCTGACCGCGGCCGCAGCCCTGGTCGGGACGCTGCCGGGAATGCGATTCTTCTTCGACGGCCAGGAAGACGGCCGTCTGCTCCGCACTCCGGTCCAGCTCGGGCGGTGGGCCGACGAGCCGGGCGATCCCGCGGTGCGCGCGCTCTACCAGAGGGTGAGAAGCTTCGCCGCACAGGCCCGTTTGGGTGAGGCCGAGTGGAAAGCGCTGGAAGTGCGCGACTGCGGCGACGCCACCTCGAGCAGCCTGACGGCCTACTGCTGGAGCACTCCCTCCACCCTGGCCGTGGTCGTCGTCAATCCCGACGCGGGCGTCGCGCAGGGACAGGTCGGGATGATCGACGACCTGCCGTCAGGGGAGGCGTTCGACTTCGTCGACGCGCTGAGCGGGACGAGCTATCGCTGGACGCGCGAGGCGCTGGCCGGGTCCGGCCTCTACGTGCGACTCGAAGCCGGCGGAGCGCACCTGTTCATGGTGCACCAGGCGCCACCCGACGTTTCCTGAGCCGCATTCGTGGCGGACCGGATCAGCCGCGGCGAGTTCCGGTAAGATCCGGAGATGCGAGGTGTCAACGGGCTCCACCACATCACCGCCATTGCCGGGCCGGCGCAGCAGAATCTCGATTTCTACGCCGGCGTCCTCGGCATGCGCCTCGTCAAGCGGAGCGTCAACCAGGACGATCCGGGCACCTACCACCTGTTCTATGCCGACGCCGAAGGTCGTCCTGGCTCCGACCTGACGTTTTTTCCCTGGACCCAGATGGCGCCGCCGCAAATGGGACATGGCCTGGCGGTCGAAGTCAGTCTTGAAATCCCGGCCGGCAGCCTCGAGTTCTGGGGCATGCGCCTCGAGCGCTACGGGGCGCGCGTCGAGCCGGTCGAGACCCGCTTCGGCACGCGCGTCCTGCCGCTGGTCGATCCGCACGGGCTCCGGCTCGCGCTCGTCGAGTCGGCGGCCGGCGCGGAGCGGCCGTTCACGCCGTTCGATGGCAGTCCGGTCGATGCCGCCCGGCAGGTCCGCGGCCTCCACAGCGCCCGGCTCTGGGAGCAGGACGAAGCCCTGACGGCGTCGTTCCTGACCGGTGCGCTCGGCTTCACGCGCATCGGCGCCGAGGACGGCTGGACCCGTTACGGCTTCTACGGCGCCGCCGGCGCGGTCGATATCCGCGAAACCCGCGGCGCGCGGGCGGGCGCCTGGGGCGTCGGCTCCGTCCACCATCTGGCCTGGCGCGTCGACGACGACGTGCATCAGATGACCGTGCGCTCGCAGATCGAGGCGGCGGGCGCCGGCGCCACGCCGGTGATCGATCGGTTCTGGTTCAAGTCGGTGTATTTCAGGGAGCCGGGCGCGGTGCTCTTCGAGCTGGCGACCGACGGTCCCGGTTTCGCGACCGACGAGGATCCGTCGCACCTTGGTGAGACTCTGGTGCTGCCTCCCTGGCTCGAGTCGTCGCGCGGCCGCATCGAGGCCGTCCTGCCGCCGCTCGACGTGCCCGGTCCCGACGGTCCGATCGAGCGCTCGATCCGCCGACCGGTCAGGGTCCGACAGCCGCTGCCGCTCCCGCCGCGCTCTTTCAGCGCCGCCACTCGTCGATGAGCGTGGCGACCAGGCTCGTCCAGCCGGTCTGATGGCTGGCGCCCAGGCCGGCGCCGGTGTCGCCGTGGAAGTACTCGTAGAAGAGCAGGCAGTCGCGCCAGTGCGGGTCCTGCTGGAACTTGGCGCTGTCGCCGTAGATGGGGCGACGTCCGTCCTCGTCGCGCGTGAAGAGGCCAATCATGCGGTCGGCGAGGTCGCGGGCCATCTCGGCCGGCCCGAGTGGAGCGCCGTGCGCCGCCGGCGCGTCCACGACGAAGTCCGGGCCGTACGCGGAGCCGAGCTTGCGCAGCGACTCGATCATCAGGAAGGTGGTCGGGAACCAGACCGGCCCGCGCCAGTTGGAGTTGCCGCCCTTGAGCTTCCCGCCGGCTTCGGCCGGCTCGTAGCTCACCGTCGCCGGCGCCGAACGTGAACGGGTGCGCCGCGTGATACCTCGAGAGGCTGCGGATGCCCTCGGGCGACAGGAACTCGTCCTCGTCCCAGATCCGGTGCAAGGATGCGCGCCAGCTGATCCTGGTCGACGATCGACAGCACGTGAAGCGCCGGCCTGCCGCGCTCGCCGTGGTAGCACGACAGCCCGACGAGGTCCGGCCGGTTCTGCAGGAACCAGTCGAGGTTCGCGCGGAACTCCTCGAAATGCTCGATCCAGGCCGCCTCCAGCCGCTCGACGGCGAAGAGCGGGATCAGCCCGACCAGCGAGCGCACGCGGAACTTGTGGTACCTGCCGTCCGGCGTAGCGCAGCACGTCGTAGAAGAAGCCGTCGTCGCTCGTCCCACAGCTCGTAGCCGCGGCCGCCCATCTGCTTCATCGCGCGCGCCGATGTAGACGTAGTGCTGGAAGAACTTCGTCGCCAGCGCCTCGTAGACCGGTTCTCCTTGCGCGAGCTCGAGCGCGATGCGCATCAGGTTCAGGCAGAACATGCCCATCCAGCCGGTCGCGTCCGACTGCTCGAGGACGGCGCCGTCGCGGCAGCGGCTCGCTGCGGTCGACGACCGTGATGTTGTCGAGGCCGAGGAAGCCGCCCTCGAAGACGTTGTTGCCCTCGCGGTCGACCTTGTTGACCCACCAGGCGAAGTTGATCAGCAGCTTGTGGAAGCACTGCTCGAGGAACGTCGCGGTCGCCGCGGCCGCGTGCGCATGCGGTCCATGTTGTAGACGCGCCAGCACCGCCCAGGCGTGCACCGGCGGATTGAGGTCGGAGAACTCCCACTCGTAGGCGGGGATCTGCCCGTTGGGATGCTGGAACTGCTCGAACAGCAGCAGCCAGAGCTGCTCCTTGGCGAACTCGGGGTCGACGAGCGCACAGCGTGACGCACTGGAACGCGAGGTCCCACGCGGCGAACCACGGGTACTCCCACTTGTCCGGCATCGACAGCACGCGCATCGAGTTGAGGTGCCGCCAGTGCGAGTTGCGCATCGTGCCGGCGCGACTCGGGCGGCGGCGCCAGCGGGTTGTCGCCGTCGAGCCAGTCGTGCACGTCGAAGATGTAGATCTGCTTGGTCCAGAGCAGCCCGGCGAGCGCCTGGCGCTGGACGCAGCCGCTCGTCGGCGCTGGCCTGCGGCGGGTGGATGGTCGCGTAGAACTCGTCGGCCTCGGCCGCCGCGCGGCGACGATCCGCTCGACGTCGGCGAGCGGGTCGTCGACCGGATCGGCAGTCGAGCCGCAGCAGCCAGACCGCCGACCCGCCGGCCGGCACCTCGGCGGACGTAGTGCAGGCAGCCTTCGTCCCGCGCTGTTCGCGGATTGACGCACGTCCTCGCCGTTCACGATGTGCCGGTGGAACGCGTCCTTGACGTCAGCGGCTCGCCGCCGGGCAGCGGCCGCCGTAGAGACGCGTCCGCGTTCGTCTCGTTGTCGGTGAACAGCGTCGTGCCGCCGGCCGGCGCGTACAGATGCCGCGGCCCGAGCCGGTAGTCGAACATCAGATCCGGCAGGCGATCGCGGTCGGCGTCGTCGGCGATCAGACTCTTCCCAGGCGTCGGTGCGGTCGCCGCGGACGATCTGCGGCGGCGGCCCGGGCGCGGCGCCCCACGCCCAGGTGTTGCGGAACCACAGGTGCGGGAGGATGTGGAGTCGGCGCGCCTCGGGGCCGCGGTTGAACGACCTCGATTCGGATGCAGATGTCTTCCGGCGCGGCCTTCGCATACTCGACGAAGATGTCGAAGTAGCGGTCCTCGTCGAAGATGCCGGTGTCGAGCAGCTCGTACTCGGGGCCCGCTGCCAGCGCGGCGGCGGTTCTCCTCGATCAGCCGCTGGTACGGGTACTCGGCCTGCGGATACTTGTAGAGCAACCTCATGTAGACTGCGGTCGGCGTCGAGTCGAGGTGGAAGTAGTACTCCTTGACGTCCTCGCCGTGGTTGCCCTCGTTCGGCGTCAGCCCGAAGAGCCGCTCCTTGAGGATCGGGTCGCGGCCGTTCCAGAACGCCGGGCGCGAAGACCAGCAGTCTGGTAGCGGTCGCAGAGCCCGGCGATGCCGTCCTCGCCCCAGCGGTAGGCCTTGCTGCGCGCCTGGTCGTGGGGGAGGAAGCCCCAGGCGTCGCCGTCGGCGCTGTAGTCCTCGCGCACCGTGCCCCACGACCGGTCCGAGACGTAGCAGCCCCACTTCCGCCACGGCGGCACGCTGGCGGCCGACGAGTCGTCCAGGCGGCGCTGTTCAGCAGTGGGCATGACGGTCGGCAAGTGCGCTATTATCCGCGCACCGTCGCTCGGCCGCAATACGGCGCGGCCGGCGTCTCGGCCGGGAGGAACGCCCGATGAATCTGCGCTTCTGGGGCGTGCGCGGATCGGTGCCGTGGGCGATCCCGGCGGCGATTGGCCACGGCTGCAACACGCCCTGCCTCGAGCTCCGTGACGACGGGACCGGGGACGCGATCGTCTTCGATGCCGGATCGGGAGTGGTCGGGCTCGGCGCGAGCCTGGCCGGGCCGCCGCGCGACCTGCCGATCGTCCTCACCCACTATCACTGGGATCACATCCAGGGGCTGCCGTTCCTGGCGCAGCTGTTCGAGCCCGGCTGGCACCCGCGGGTCTACGCGCCGGTCTTCGAGGCGCGCGACACCGCGTGGGTCAACACGATCTTCAAGTCGCCGTTCTTCCCGGTGCCGTACGAACGGCTGCCCAACCCCCCCGAGGTGCGCCTGCTCGACGCCGTGCCGGTGCGGATCGGGGGTTTTCACCTGTCGTCGGTGCCGCTCAACCATCCCGGCGGCGCGCTCGCCTACCGGGTGCGCGGCAGCCGCGGCGACCTGGTCTACGCGACCGACCACGAGTTCGGCGATCCGGCGTTCGACGAGCCGCTGGCGGCGTTCGCTCGGGGCGCGTCGGCCATCATCCTCGACGCGCACTTCACGCCTGAGGAGATCGGCTCGTATCAGGGATGGGGCCACAGCGACTGGCGGCGCTGCGCCGAGTTCGCGGCGGAGAACGACATCGCCAGGCTGTGGCTCTTCCACCATAAACCGGGGCGGACGGACGAGGAGCTGGTCGGGATTCGCGCCGCCGCCCGGCGCGTGTTCGCCGCCACCGACACCGCGTGCGAGGGGGAGTCCTTCGACTTCTGAGCCGCGGAGGGGCCCGAGCCTGCCGGGCGCACGATGACACGGATCGGCATGATCCCTGTGAAAACACGGATTTCACGGACGGGCACGGAACAACGCGGAGTCGTCACGCCACGGTTGTTCTTGCGCCGCTGAGAAACACGGATTTCACGGACGGGCGCGGATCAACGCGAGTCGTCACGCAAGCGTTCTGCACCACGAATGAACGCATCCGCGTCGGGCAAAAAGACACGGACTCCACGGACGGGCGCGGATCAACACGGAGTCGTCCCACCAGGAATCAAGCGCTGCTCACGTGCTCATGGACCGCATCGGCGTCGGAACGGAGGCGGCAGGCGAACCGGGGCGAGCACGGCGTGCGCGAAGAATTACTCGCCGGTCCGTCGCCTCCGCGGCCCCGGACGGCTACGCGCCGGGGGCCGTGAACGCCAGGCAGGTACCGTGCGCGAGCAGGTCCTCGACTTCGGCGAGTGTCGGCGCCCCAGCCATCGCGCCGAGGCGGGTGACGCTGACGGCGGCGGCGGCGTTCGAGAAGCGGAGGACCTCAGCGGTCGACCAGCCGGCGAGCATCCCGTAGACGAAACCCGCCCGGAAGACGTCGCCCGATCCGGTGGTGTCGACGGCATTCACCGCGAAGGCGGGCGAGTGGACGATGTCATCGCCGTCGAGCGCCATCGCCCCGTTGGTGCCGAGCGTCACGCAGAGCAAGCCGCGGTGCAGCGTCCGGAGCTTGCGCAGCGCCCGTTCAGGATCGCGCTCGCCGGTCAGCAGCGGCGGCAGGTGCTCGGCAAAAATCGGCACCGACACGCTCCGGACGAGCTCCGGCGTGCGCTCGGTCATGCGATCGAGATCGCTCGTGACCGTCACACCCGCCGCCACGGCCAGCCGCGCGACGCGAATCGCGGCCTCCTCATCCACGTCGTCGACATGGAGGACGCGCCCGTCGAGGATTGCGGGGTCGATGGGGGCATTGCCGAGCAGCAGCCGGGGATCGCGGTGCCACAGCACGGTTCGCTCGCCTGTCGACTGATCGACGAGGACGACGGCGAACTGGTTGTGGGCTTCACGGGTGATGACGCCCGAGAGATCGACGTGGCGCGCCGCGAGGTCTTCGCGCACCCGCCGGCCGTTCTCGTCGTTGCCAATCGGGCCGAGATAGCGCGTCGACAATCCCAGCGCGCCGCACGTCGCGAGCATGGTCGCGACCTGTCCTCCGCAGGAGACGAAATGCGAGTTGATGCGCAGCTTCGTCTCCGCGGCGGCCCCGCCGGGGGCACAGGGGAGGAGGTTGACGTAGTCGACGGAGCTGGCGCCGAATCCGACGACGTCCACTAGAGGAGACCGGACCGGGACGCGTGCCGGGAGGGGGACGGACTGGCCTGGCTGGGGTGCATCGCCCGCCATTATAGGCCGCGCGGCGGGCCGTCCACCAGCGCAGCCAGAGCGAAGGTCGAGCCCGGCTCAGCCCGTCCGGGCGCGTCGCGATGCATAATAAGATGGTCTTTTCAGCGGCCGCGACGTATCGTTATCATTCGCTTTCAGGCCTGCGGCTCAACTTCCCGTCAGAAGCGGGTGCGGAGCCCATCCTAGAGGAGTCACTTCTTGCGCGTTCACCTGATCAATCCGAGTCACGTCTCGTTCGGCGTCGGCGTCATCACCCCGCGGTGGCTGTACGTGCTCGCGGCGGCGACGCCGGCGAGCTATGGCGACCCGGTCATCATCGACGAGACGCTCGAGCCGCTCGACCCCGAGACCATCGCAGCGCGGCGACGTTGTCGGCATCGGCATCCACACCGGCAATGCGCTGCGCGGCTACGAAGTCGGCCGGCTGGCGCGGGCGCGCGGCGCCTGCGGTGGTCTTCGGCGGCATCCACGCCACGCTGTTTCCCGACGAGGCGCATCGAGCTCGGCGGCGCGCATGCGGTGGTCAAGGGCGACGGCGACGTCGTCTGGGGCCATGCGGTCGACGACTGCGCGGCCGGCGCGCCGCAGCCGGTCTACGAGGGCGGCAGGGTCGACGCCGGATCGTTCATGCCGGCGCGCTGGGATCTGCTGCCGCCCGAACAGCTACATGTGGGCCTCGGTGCAGACCGTGCGCGGCTGCCCGAAGCACTGCTCGTTCTGCTCGGTGTGGCGGACCGACGGCCAGAAGCCGCGGCAGCGCGGCGTCGACGCGGTGGTCGCCGAGATCGTCGAGCTGCGCCGGCGCGGCTTCCGCTTCATCGCGCTCGCCGACGACAACTTCTATCCGGTGACGCTGACCGACCTCGCGATGGCGGCGCGGCGCGACCGACCCGGCGCAGCTGCGAGCAGCTCGAGGCGCTGCGCGCGGAGCGCTTCGAGCTGATGGAGCGGCTCGCCAAGCTGCCGGACGACATGGTGTTCTTCACCCAGATCACGATGGAAGCGGCCGAGGACCCCGCGTTCCTCGACGCGATGCGCCGCGGCGCAGCATCAAGGGCGCGCTGGTCGGCGTCGAGTCGGTGACGCCCGAGGGGCTGAAGGACGTCTACAAGGACTTCAACGACGCCGGCGAGGCGCTGGTCGACGCGGCTGCAGCGCGTTCCGCAGCGCACGGCGTCCACGTGCTCGGCTCGTTCATCTTCGGCCTGCCGAGCGATCGCCCGCGACACGTTCGACGCGACCGCGGCGATTGCCGACCGCGCCGGCGTGACGTTCGCGCAGTTCGTCATGCTGACGCCGTTTCCCGGCACGGTCGATTTCGCCGCCTGGGAGAAGAGCATGGGTCGACGACGCGACGCGGATCGGCGGCGTGCCGCTGACGCGCCACTGGCTGATCCCGCAGGCGCAGCGGCCCGAAGGTCTACACGCCGCACCCGATGATGAGCGCCGGACGAGATCCGCCGCGCGCACGCAGGCGCGTGTGGGACGAGTTCTACAGCCTGCCGCAGGATCTGGGAGCGCTCGCAACTGCGTCAAGTCGCTCAAGGCGCGCCTGGCGTTCGTGCTGATCTCGAAGCTGTATCGGCAGATGTACGCCAACACCGGCATCGCCACCGACAGCGCGCGCGTCAACCGATCGGCGCGGTGGGCGCGGTTGATCGCGGCGCCGTGCCGCCGGCTCTTCTCGGCGCCGCCGATGCCCGAGCTCCAGGTCCCGGCGTAGCCGGGCCGCGCCGGCCCCCGGGGCCCGCCCGGGCCCGGGGTGCGCTACATTAGACGGATGCCCTCACGTTTCGTGCGTCCGATCTTGTGGCTGGTGGTGGCGGCGACGTGGCTCGCGCCGCACCCGGTTCTGGCTCAGACTCCTCCCCCGGCTCAGACGCCGGCCCAGGCTCAGACGCCGGCCCCGGCCGCGCCGGCCCTCGCGCCCGGCGACACGCTGCCCTTCGACCCCGCGGTCACCCGCGGACAGCTGGCGAACGGCCTCACCTACTACATCCGCCGCAACTCGCGGCCGGAAAAGCGCGTCAATGCTGCAGCTGGCCGTCAAGGCCGGCTCGATCGACGAGACCGACGACCAGCAGCGGCCTCGCCCACTTCGTCGAGCACATGGCGTTCAACGGCAGCCGCCACTTCAAGCCGGGCGAGCTGATCTCGACGTTCGAGTCGACCGGCGCGCGCCTCGGGCCCGCACGTCAACGCCTACACCAGCTTCGACGAGACGGTCTACATGTTCGAGCTGCCGACCGACAAGCGAAGGCATCGTCCGACAAGGGGGTGCAGGCGCTGGCCGATTTCGCCGGCGGGCTGACGCTCGATCCGGTCGAGATCGACAAGGAGCGCGGCGTCGTCATCGAGGAATGGCGCGGCGGCCTGGGCGCCGGATCGCGGCTCCGCGACCAGCAGATTCCGGTGCTGTACCACAAGTCGAAGTACGCCGAGCGGCTGCCGATCGGCAAGCCGGAGAGTGCTGCGCAGCGTTCACGCCGGATCGGCTGCGGGCGTTCTACACGAAGTGGTACCGCCCCGACCGCATGGCGATCGTCGCCGTCGGCGACGTCGACCCGGCGCAGATGGAGGCGATGATCCGCGAGGAGTTCGGCGGCGCTGGCGAAGCCGTCTGCGGCCGCGCCCGAGCGCAGCTATGCGGTGCCGCTGCGAGCCGGAGCTGCTCGTCAAGGTCGCCGACCGATCCCGAGGCGCACGCAGTCGTCCGTCTCGGTGGTCCGGAAAGCGCCGCGGCTGCCGGACGATCGGGTGGCGGACTACCGGCGCGGGCTGGTCCACCAGCTCGTCTTCCAGATGATCAACGAGCGCTTCGACGAGCTGTCGCGCAAGGCCCGACGCGCCGTTCCTCGACGCCGGCGCCTACGGGGCGGGCTCAGCCCGACGGTGGAGACCGTTCACGCTCGAGCGCCGCCGTCGCAGGACGGCAAGCTCGCCGGCGGGTCTGGTCGACGCTCGCAATCGAGTCGAACCGGGTCCGGGAGTTCGGCTTCGGCGCCGCCGAGCTCGATCGCGCCAAGCAAGTGGATGCTCGCCGCCTACGACCGCGCCTACAGCGAGCGCGACAAGACCGAGAGCGGCTCGTACGCCCAGGAGTACGTGCAATCACTTTCTCGAAGGGGAGCCGAGCCCCGGCATCGCCTACGAGTACCGGCTGGCGCAGGCAGATGATCCCGTCGGTCACCGCGGCAGAGGTCGTGACGCCGCGCCGAGCGCGCTGTTCGCCGACAAGACCCGCGTCATCCTGGCGGTGACTCGCCGAGAAGGCGGCGTCGCGCGTGCCGACCGAGGCGGAGCTGCGCGCGGCGCTGGCCAGCGCGGATGCGGTGGCGGTGACGGCGTGGAACGACGCCGGCGGCTCGGCGCGCCGCTGATGGAGCACGTGCCCGAGCCGGCCGCGGTGGCCGGCGCGGCGCGAGATCCCGGAGCTCGGCGTCACGGTGGTCCGCTTCGCCAACGGCGTCGAGGCGTGGTTCAAGCCGACCGACTTCAAGAACGATCAGGTGCTGTTCTCGCTGGCCGCGCCGGGCGGCGCGTCGCTGGCGCCGGCCGGCGCGCTATCCGGAGGCGTCAGCTCGCCACGGCGCTCGTGCAGCTGTCAGGCGTCGGCGGGCACAGCGCCGTCGATCTGCAGAAGCTGCTGGCCGGCAAGATTGCCGCGGCCAATCCGTTCGTCGCCGCTCTCGTCGCACGGCATCTCGGGATCGAGCACGCCGGCGAACCTGGAGACCGCGCTGCAGCTGCTGTACCTGAGCTTCACGGCGCCCGGGCGACGACCCGCAGGCGTTCGCGCTGATGCGCAAGCAGCTCGAAGCGTCCTACGCGAACCGCGACAACAATCCCGGGCTGCTGTTCCGCGAGAAGGTCGCGCAGGTCAACACGTCCGGACCACTTCACGTCGCAGCCGCTGACGCTGGCCCGGATCGCGACGCTCGACCCGGCCGCGATGGCGGCGTTCTACAAGGCGCGCTTCGCCAACGCCGCCGATTTCACCCTCTTCATGGTCGGCGCCTTTCCAGCTCGAAGAGGCGGTGCCGCTGGTGGCGCGGTACGTCGGCATCGCTGCCATCGACGGGCAAGGCGGACAGCCAGTTCGACGATCTGGGAGTGAAGTTTCCCGCCGCGATCGAACGCGTGACGATCGAGAAAGGGCGCGAGCCGCGCGCCCAGACGGTGGTCAGCTTCTCCGCCGATCCCCCGCTCGAGGAGAACGAGCAGACCCGCGTCGTCGCCGCCACCGACGTGCTCGAGATCGCGCTGCGCGACATCCTGCGCGAGGAGCTCGGCGAGACCTACAACGTCTCGGCCGGCCTGTCGCAGGCGCTGCCGCAGCGCGGCGGCGGGCACATCGCCGTCAGCTTCGGCGCGTCCCCCGACAACATCCAGACGATGGTGGAGCGCACCTTCGAGGAAGTGAAGCGGCTGCAGGAGAAGGGACCGTCGGCCGACCTCGTCAACCGGGCCAAGGAGACCGCCCGGCGGGAGCATGAGACGGCGCTGCGCCAGAACGGCTTCTGGCTGGGGCGCCTCCAGTCGGCCAGGCTGCTCGGCCGGGATCCGCTCCTCATCCTGAAGCGCGAGGAGCGCATCGCCGCCCTCACACCGGAAAATATCCAGCAGGCGTTCCAGACGTATTTTCCGCTCGACCGTTATACGGTCGTCACCCTCCTGCCGGAGAAAAAATAGCTGGCGCTTCTCTTGCTTTCAAGTAAGGAGCTGATACGCGCGTCGCCCATATCGTAACAATACAGTGCTTTTTGTTGTGCTTGTGTCTTCATTGACTGCTTCCTGTGCGTCATTTGAGTGCCACTTCTGGCCCGGTGGGCGCCACTGTGCGGGACGGTGCGCCGGATGAGGCTGGGACCCAGGGCGCACGTGTTGCTGGTCGAGGATGACGAGGACACCCGGGAGGTGCTCCGGCTCATCATGGAAGCCGACGGCATCGAAGTGGCCGTCGCGCGGGATGGGCTCGAAGCGCTGAGCCGAATAGATCAGCTCCGCCACGAGGATCCCTCGACGCCGTCGGTCATCGTTCTCGACTACATGATGCCGCGCTGCAGCGGCCCGCAGTTCCGCCAGAAGCAACTCGCCAATCCGCAGATCGCCGACGTTCCGGTCATCGTCGTGTCGGCCGTCTCGGACATGTTCTCCCGCGCCGACCTGTTGAAACCCTTCGCGATGCTGCAGAAGCCGGTCAATCCGGAAGAGCTGACGGCGGTCGTCTGGGATGCGTGCGAGTCCTACCGTAACCGCGCCGTCTAGGTCCTCGGCTGGTCACGACAGCCATCTGATCGTCAGCGCCACCGCCACCATCGCAAACACCACCGTCACTACCAACACCACGAATACCAGCTTCAGCATCCGGCTGAGGCCGTGGTCGGGGAGCTCTCCGTCCGGCGGTTCTGTGGCCATGCGCGAAAAACCTCATCCTCCGGGAGCAGCCCGGAGGCAGTCGGGACAATAAAAAAGGGAAGGCGCTTGTGGCGCCTTCCCTGAGCGATCAGCGCGGCGCGTGAGGGCCGTGCTACTTGACGGTGATCTCGCCCTTCATGCCGGCCGCGAAGTGGCCGGGGAAGGTGCACAGGTATGGGTAAGCACCCGCTTTTGCCGGGACCTTGAACGTCACCTCGACCGTTTCGCCTGGGCCCGCCAGCGCCGTCGAGGCCAGAACATCCGCCTTGCCTGCCGCCGGCACGTAATCGGTCTCGCGCGCCGTCATCGCGTCCTGGCTGAACTTGGCCGCATCGACGCCCGCCTTGAGCGCGACGAAGTTGTGCGCCATCGCAATCTTGGGCACCGCGCCGACGTTCTTGAGCACGATGTGCAGCGTCTCACCCGGCTTGGCCTGGATGGAGGTGACGCTGAACTTCATGTCGTCGCCGCCCGTGATCTCGACCAGCCGGCCGGCCGCTCCGCCCTTCCTGGCGGCCGAATCGCCAGCCTTGGCGGGCGCCGTCGTCGTGGCCGGCTTCGGCTTCGCGGCGCCCGTGGCGGGGGTCGTCTGGGCGGCGAGCGGCGTGGCCAGCGTGGCCGCCACGGCTGCTGCAAGTGAGAGGTTACAGAAGACTCGCATCATTGGTGATCCTTATAAGTGATGAGTGCCGGCCGATGGGCACCCGGACCGGATACCGGTCGCGGGGCATCGCTCCTGCGTCCAAGATCGAGTTTACGCGGCTCTTTCCTTCGACACAAGCGCTGCGTCGCGGCTCAGGCCGGCCCAGGCCAGGTCAGCCGCTCGGGCACCGAATCCGCCTCGGCCATGAGGATCCAGGTACTCGACTTCGACCCGCGCCTTCGCCGGAATCCATCGGAATGCCGGCACGCCGAACATCCGTCCCCGCTCAATCATCTGCCGCCGGGTTTCCGGGAACGGCGACACCCCGAACTCCATTCCGCGGGTGAGTGTTTCCCCGTTCCAGGGTGGTCCGGTCCGGCTCCGGTTCTCCTCCCAGATGCCCATCCACGGAAAATCCGCGCGCCGCCAGATGTAGCCGAACGCCAGCCGGGCCGCCGGTGCGAACGCCACGAACCAGGCATGGTCCCCGGCGCCGTTCATGAGGTGCGCGGTGTAGGCGCCGGAGACCGGTGCGCTGGTGAAGCGCTGCAGGTCCGCGGTTCCTCCGTCCGCTCGCGGCGCCGTCGGCCAGTCGAACTCCGCTCCGGCCACGAGATAGTCGGCGGCGCCGAACGCGCTTTCGAAGACCTTCGACCGCGTTGCCGAGGCGCGGAAGGCTGTCGCGCCGCGCTCGAGGAATGGCGGCCCGAGGGTGACGTGCTCGGTCCATCCCACCGGGCGGTCCGCCGCCGTCAGGTTCTCGACCGACTCCACGATCCGGACCCCGGCATCGTCCAGGCTGATCCGGCGCTCGACCCGCAGCCCGGCGGCGCCAAGCGTCGCGCGCATCTCGAGCCTCGTCCCGCGCCCGTCGATCTCGTACGGGTACCACGGACGCTTCCCCGTGCGGGTGCAGCCCGGCCGCCTCCTCCTCGGCAGACGGGCCGCCGAAGATGTCGAGGCAGAGGTTGTGCCCCATGATCCCGGCGAGCAGCCGCGCCTCGGCACTCGTACCGTAAGTGGTCTCCCGTGAGGCATCGAACGCCGCCGGCTCGATCGATCGCCAGGGGGGAATCCACAGCGGACTGACGCCGGAGCGCTTGTCCAGCACCTCGGCGATGTGGCCGCCCCCCTCGAGCACCGTCAGCCGCGTCGCGTCGTTCTCGATCGTCACCGCCCGGCGGCCCCGGAACGTCTGTGCAGGCATCGGGGCGCATTATCTCAGAACTGCGGACACCTTGAACCGGGCGTACGCGCCCGCCCCGGGGGTGGCGGACAGGGCCTTCGGCGCCGCCTGCCGTCTGTTATAGAGTTAGCGGTTGCCGGCCGCCGCTAGGCCGTGTCACCACTCAGCCGATTCAGACGGGGAGACAGATGCTCCAACGATCACACGTTCAGGACGCCATCGACGAAGGCCAGGGACTGCTGCGGCTCGAGCCCGCGTGGGTGCCGCGCTCATTCATGATTCCGGGCCGCCGCCTCCGGCTCCACCCGGACGACTACTACGCCTTCGGCGGCCATCGCGGCGGCATCAACGAGCGCTGGTTCTCGTCGACGACCAATGCCGACAACGGCCCGGGGACGCCGCCGGACGAGGGGCTGAGCTACGTCCGCGTCAAGGGGGGCACACGCTTCCTGCTCAAGGCGGCGGTCGAAGCCGCCGGCGACCTCCTCCTCGGCGCCGCCGTCATGCAGCGCGAGAAGGGCTGGAACCTGCTCTGCAAGTTCTTCGACAACCTCGGCCCGATCCCGCATCACATGCACCAGAGCGACGAAGCCGCGAAGCGCGTCGGCCGGCGCGGCAAGCCGGAGGCCTATTACTTTCCGCCGCAGTACAACCCCGCCGAGCACAACTTCCCCCACACCTTCATGGGGCTCGAGCCCGGCACGACCAAAGACGATGTGCGGCGCTGCCTGGAGCGCTGGAGCCAGGGCGACAACGGCATCCTGTTCCTCGCCCGCGCCTACCGGCTGCAGCCGGGGACCGGCTGGCAGATCGACCCCGGCATCCTCCACGCCCCCGGCTCGCTGCTCACCTACGAGCCGCAGGTCAACAGCGACGTCTTCGCGATGTTCCAGTCCGAAGTCGAGGGGCGCATCATCGACTGGAGCCTGCTCGTCAAGGACGTCCCGCAGGAGAATCACCAGGACCTCGACTACATCATCGGCATGCTCGACTGGGACGCAAACGTCGATCCGCGCTTCGGGGAAAGCAACAAGTGCTTCCCAAAACCGGTCAAGCCGTTCGCGGAGACCGAGCCCGAGGGCTATCGCGAGCAGTGGGTCACCTACGGCACCGGGTGGTACTCCGCCAAGGAGCTGACCGTGCTCCCGAAACGCACCGTGACGATCACCGACGCCGCCGCCTACGGCATCATCATGACCCAGGGCTACGGCCGCTTCGGCTCGATGGCGGTCTCGACCCCGGCGATGATCCGCTTCGGCGAGATGACCGAGGACGAGCTGTTCGTCACCGCCGCGGCCGCCGGCGCCGGCGTCCGGATCGAGAACCACAGCGAGACCGAGCCGCTCGTCCTGCTCAAGCACTTCGGTCCGGGCAATCCGGACGCGGAGCCACTCAAAAAGAAGAAATAGCCGGCGCGAGGATTGCCCATATGCGACAGCACAAGTTCCCAGCGGTACACAACGCCATGTGGCCCGGCCTCGTCGGCAAGGGCCCGGACTCCGAGCCGCCGATCGACCTCGACACGATGCTCGACCTGACCGCCGCGGCCGAGGTCGACGGCGTGCAAGTTCGACGGCGTCGACCTCTTCCTCTTCGATCCCGCACATCAGCATCGACGCGACAGACGACGACCTGAAGCAGCTCGCCGACAAGCTCCGCTCGAAGCAGCTGGTCGTCGGCTCGGTCGTCGCGCCGGTCTGGCCGCCGACCGGCGGCGGCTCGGCGATGGGCGAGCGACGACGAGCGCAAGAAGTTCGTCGACGCAGGTGCGCAAGGCCTGCGCGATCGCCGAGCAAGCTCCGCGAGCTCGGCGTCCGCCCCTACGGCGTCGTCCGCATCGACTCCGCCGCCAGCCCGGCCGACTGGGCGAAGGATCCCGCGGGCAACACAGAAGAAGATCGCCGAGACCTTCCGCGCAGGCCGGCCGACGTCGCCGAGGACTACGGCGAGCGGCTCGCCGCCGAAGGCGAGATCTGCTGGGGCGGCATGCACTCCTGGCGGCGGATGGTCGAGCTCCTCGAGCTGGTCGGCCGCCCGAAGACCGTCGGCTTCCAGGCCGACATGGCCCACACGCTGCTCTACACGATGGGCTACAACGCCCCCGAAGATCGCATCCTGCCCGAAGGACTTCGACTGGAAGGACCAGGCCACGCTCGACGAGGCGCTGCAAGACGCTGACCGACGCGCTGCGGCCGTGGACGATCGACTTCCACGTCGCCCAGAACGACGCGCACGGTCCACGGCTCCGGCTCGCACGACAAGACCGGCCGCCACTGCCTGGCGACCGATCCCAACGGCAAGCTCGACATCGCCCAGCACGCCGGCTTCTGGCTGCGCGACGAGAGCGGCAAGCCGACCAAGCGCCGTCCAGCACATCTGCTGGGACGGCTGCATGTTCCCCAACGCCGTCATGACGCAGCCGAAGACCTGGAACGACATCCTCGCGACGATGATCGCGGTCCGCGACGCGCACGGCTGGGACTGACGGACGGGTCTACGGTTCACGGGGTCCGCGGGGTCGGCGGTTCGCGTTACGGGTACAGGTTCCGGATCGGGCGATTCGTCGCGGGTTCCAGGGTCGTCTACGGGGTCACGGTTCTGCGCAGGGTCTACAGGTCGGTGCTGCGGAGGGCGAATGAAGGCATTGAACATCGGCCTGGTCGGCTACGGCTTCATGGGCCGGACGCACTCGAACGCGTTCCTGCAGGCGCCGCAGTTCTTCGACCTGCCGTACCGGCCGGTCCTCAAGGCGGTCTGCGGCGCGGAATGCGCGATCGGCGTCAAGGCGTTCGCGGCGAACTGGGGCTACGAGTCGGTCGAGACCGACTGGCGCACGCTCGTCGACGCGCAAGGACATCGACGTCATCGACATCGCCAGCCCGAACGACACGCACGGCGAGATCGCCATCGCCGCCGCCAAGGCCGGCAAGATGGTCCTGTGCGAGAAGCCGCTCGGCCGGACCGCCGCCGAGGCGCACGAGATGGTCGACGGCGGTCGAGAACGGCCGGCGTGCCGAACACGGTCTGGTACAACTACCGCCGCGTCCCGGCCGTGACGCTGGCCAAGCAGCTGATCGACGAGGGGCAGCTCGGCCGCATCTTCCACTACCGCGCCAAGTTCCTGCAGGACTGGACGATCTCGCAGGACCTGCCGCAGGGCGGCGAGGGGCTCTGGCGGCTCGATGTCGCGGTCGCCGGCAGCGGCGTCACCGGCGATCTGCTCGCCCACTGCATCGACACCGCGCTGTGGCTCAACGGCCCGATCACCGAAGTCACCGCCATGACCGAGACCTTCATCAAGGAGCGCAAGCACAACGCTGACCGGCAAGGTCGAGCCGGTCGGCATCGACGACGCCTGCGCGTTCCTCTGCCGCTTCGCCAACGGCTCGCTCGGCGATCTTCGAGTCGACCCGCTACGCCCGCGGCCACAAGGCGCTCTACACGCTCGAGATCAACGGCGAGAACGCCTCGACGTCCTGGGACCTGCACGACCTGCACCGCCTCCAGTACTTCGACCACCGCGACGAGGGGCGCGTCCGCGGCTGGCGCACCATCCACGTCACCGACGGCGACCATCCCTACATGAAGCACTGGTGGGTGCCGGGCCTCCAGATCGGCTACGAGCACACCTTCATCCACCAGGTCGCCGACTTCGTCACCGCGGCCGCGGCGGGCAAGAGCCGCCGCGCCGACGTTCCGCGACGGGCTGGCCACCGACTACGTCACCGACGCCGTCCTGAAATCCGCGAAATCGCGCCAGTGGGAAAAGGTGGAAGGAAACAAATGAAGCACACCACGCTGCACGTCGCATCCATGCTCACGGCGGCACTCGTCCTGGCGCCCGCCGCCGGCGCCCAGACACCGTCCCCGGCTTCGCCGCCCCCCGCCGGGCCGGCCGCCACGGCGCCGCAGCCGCCCGCGGGGCGCGGTCCCGACGCCGGCCGCGGTCAGGGGGCAGCCCAGGGTCGCGGCCAGGGCCGCGGCGGGCCGCGCGGCGCCGCGCCGCTCGACCCCGACGACCACAGCGGCTTCGCGCCGCTCTTCGACGGCACGCTCAAGAACTGGGACGGCGACCCCGCCTATTGGCGCGCCGAAGGAGACGCGATCGTCGGCCAGACGACCGAGGCCAATCCGCTCAAGGAAAACACCTTCCTGATCTACAAGGGCGGGGAGCCGGGGGATTTCGAGCTGAAGCTCGAATACCGGATGAGCGCCACCAACAGCGGCATCCAGTTCCGCAGCACGCACGTGCCCCAGGGCACGACCGTCGGCAACGGCCAGCCGGTCGCCGGCAAGTGGGTCCTCAAGGGCTACCAGGCCGACATCGACTTCGCCAACCAGTACACCGGCATGATCTACGAGGAGCGCGGCCGCGGCATCGTCATGATGCGCGGCCAGGCGGTCTACATCGGCGACGACGCGAAGCCGAGATTGATCGGCGACCTCGAACGGACCGCCGACGAGCTGAAGGCGCTGATCAAGCCCGGCGAATGGAACACCATCCACCTCATCGCCCGCGGCAATACCCTCATCAACATCGTCAACGGCCACGTCACCGCGATTCTGGTGGACGATGATGTGAAGAACCGGGCGCTCAAGGGACTGCTCGGCTTCCAGATCCACGTCGGACCGCCGATGAAGATCGAGTTCCGGAAGATTTATCTGAAAACGCTGTAGTCAGCTATCAGCTGCCCGCTTCCCGCTTCCCGCTTCCCGCGCTACCGGCTTCCCGCTTCCCGCTTCCCGCTTCCCGCTCCCCGCGGGAGGCCGGAAGCTGGAAGCGGGTAGCTGGGAGCGGGTAGCGGGGAGCGGGAAGCTGTTCAGATCTTCGGCGGCACGCTGCTCTCGTCGATCCGCAGCGGCCGGTAGCCGCCGATCGACTTGAAGTAAACGAACAGCAGGATGTAGACGCCCGCCATCGCCACCGGGATGAACGAATCGGCCTTGAGCGTCTCGCGATCGCCCTTGATGCTGGCGTCGGAGACCAGCTGCTGGTCGGGCGTCCGCGGCGACGCCGTCTGCGCTGCCGACAGCTTGGTGCCGTCGAGCCCGGTGACTTCGTCGAGGAACAGGAACCGGCTCGGCACCGGCGCCTTGTACTGCTCGTAGACCGCCGGGGCGGTCGCCGAGAGGTGCTCGGCGGTGAAGCGGTCCTTGGCGTAGCCGAGGCCCGGGGCCGCCGAGCAGGCCGGCCGACATCATGCCGATGCCGCCCATGATCGACATCGCGATCGCCCCGGTCCGCGGGAACCGGTCGCCGACCACCGCCAGCATCGTCGGCCAGAAGAACGTCTTGCCGAGCGCGTAGACCGCCAGCGCGACCATCGCGCCGGCGAAGGTCTCGATGCCGCTGACCATCCGCAGCCCGATCGACGCCGAGGATCGCGCAGATGAACAGCAGGCCGATCGGCGAGATCTTCAGCGTCCGCTCGATGAAGTGCGGCGGAGAAGCGCAGGCGCGAACATCAGCAGCGAGGTGAAGACGAACAGGATCTTGCCCTGGGCCGGCGTCAGGATGTTGCCGGTGATGTTCTGGATCCAGCCGTCGGTGCCGAGCTCGACCGCGCCGACCAGCGCGTGGGTGAGGAACAGCACGAACAGCAGGATCGAGCCGATCGAGAAGTTGGTCTTGACGCCGACGGCGATCAGCAGGGCGAACGCCACGCCCCAGGCAATCCAGCCCCACGCCGCCGAGGCGAAGAACGCGCTGCCGGTGAAGAACAGCAGGATGCCGCCGAGCTGGTCCTTGAAGAACAGGCCGACGAGCACGCAGGCGACGAGCGCGCCGAGCAGGCCGACCTCGTGAAGCATCTGGCCGACGCTCAGCCCCTTGGCGGAGGCTTCCGACTTCGGGAAGCGTCTGGCCGAAGAAGGCAAAGCCGTAGAGCACCGTCGGCACCAGGAACAGCCCGAGCTGGATCTTCCAGCTGACGTGCATGCCGTCGCCGAGGATCCAGCCGATCAGGCCGCCGAGCACGAGGCCGGCCGGCCAGCTGGCGTGCAGGATGTTCAGGTAGTGCGTGCGGTTGTTCGGGAACAGCGTCGAGACCAGCGGGTTGGCCACCGCCTCGAGCGTGCCGTTGGCCAGCGCGAAGATGAACGTCCCCAGGTACAGGAACATGTAGGCCGTGCCCTGCGCCTGGCCCGGCGTTGGCGCCGAAGGTCATGACGGCCGAGAGGACGTGGAACAGGAACGCCGCCACCACCAGCTTGCCGTAGCCGATCTTGTCGACGACGACGCCGCCGATGATGATGCCGAAGCAGAAGCCGGTGAAGCCGGCGCCGCCGATGGCGCCGAGCTGCGCGCCGGTGAAGCCGAACTCGGCCGCCCAGTTGGCCAGGATGCCGCCGCGGATGCCGAAGCCGATGCCCGAGGCGAGGATGGCCAGGAAGCCGGCCCAGAGCAGCCGGCTGGCGTTGGCCGCGATCGGTTCGTCCCTCATGCTTGTCGCGTTGGTCATTGAGTCTCTCTTGTCGATGCTGACGGAGTGAACGGCCGGCTGATTTTGGTCGTCGGGTTGCGGCGCCGGAATCCGGCCCCCGCACGAGCCCCCCAACGCGGCGGCTATTGTGCCATAGCCGGTCCGGTTCCCAACCGCCGACCTTCTTGAACGGCCTCCAGCCCCGCCAGCGTCGACATTGAACGAAAAAACGGTAGGATGTGTCGCGGCCGCGTCACGGCCGGCGACCGGCAACCTCAGCGAGCAGGCGCGACATCATGACTTCCACATCCAGAATCGTTCTTGTCACCGGCCTTCTGGCGGGCGTTCTTGTCTCCGCCGCGGGCGTGCCGCCGATCGCGGCGCAGGCACCGGCCACGAAGCCGGCGCCGGCGAGCCAGCTTCCGAAGCAGATAGTGCTCATTGCCGGAAAGCCGAGCCATCCCCCTGGCATGCACGAGTTCCGGGCCGGCTGCATGCTGTTCGCCAAGGCGCTCAGCGGCACGCCCGGCGTGGCGGTCCAGGTCTACACCAACGGCTGGCCGACGAAGAACGTCGACGGGAAAGAGGTGGACGACGATGCCGCGCTCGACAACGCGGACGCCGTCCTGATTTATGCCGACGGCGGCAAGGGGCATCCGGCGATCCAGGGCGATCGCATCAAGGTGCTCGACCGGTTGGCCGCGAAAGGGGTTGGCCTTGGGTTCGCGCACTACGCCGTCGAGGTGCCGGTCGGCCCCCCCGGCGAGGCGATGCACCGCTGGGTCGGCGGGTTCTACGAGGATCATTTCTCCGTGAACCCGATGTGGACCCCGCCGTTCGACAAGTTCCCCGTCCATCCGGTGACGCGCGGCGTCGAGCCGTTCGCGACCCTCGACGAGTGGTATTTCAACATGCGCTGGTCGACTGACCCGGCGGTCAAGGCGCGGATCACCAACCTGCTCGTGGCGACGCCGAGCGACGAGGTGCGGAAAGGTCCGTACGTGTCGCCGAAGGGGCCGTACCGATCACATCGTCGCCGCCAGCGGCCAGCCGGAGACGATGATGTGGGTCTACGAGCGCCCGGACGGCGGCCGGAGCTTCGGATTCACCGGCGGGCACACGCACGCGCACTGGGGCAATCCCAACCAGCGCCGGGTGATGCTCAATGCGCTGCTGTGGATGGCGAAGGTGGAGGTGCCGGCGGGAGGCGTCAAGGATGCGATCACGCCGGCGGACCTGACGGTGAACCTCGACGACAAGCCGGCGCGGCGTCCGCAGTAGCTGGCGGCGCGACACGAATGAAGAAGCTGCTCGGCTTTCTGGTGTGCGCGGCGCTTGCCGCGGCGCAACCGGCGGCGGGGCAGCCTGCCGCAGCGCAGAATCCGCACCTCGTCATCTACGAGGGCACCAGCCGGCCCCGGGCACGGCAAGCACATCGTCTTGCTCGCCGGCGACCACGAGTATCGCTCCGAGGAATCGCTGCCGGAGCTGGCGCAGGATGCTGGCGAAGCACTACGGCTTCAAGTGCAGCGTCTTCTTCACCGACCGACGCGAACACCGGCTTCATCGAGCCGGGCAGTTCCGACATCGTCGGGCTGGAGGCGCTCGACCACGCCGACCTGCTGGTCGTCGTTCCTGCGCTTCCAGGATTTCCCCGACGGTCGAGATGCAGCACATCGCCGACTATCTCGATCGCGGCGGCCCGGTCGTCGGTTTCCGGACCGCGACGCATGCCTTCCAGATCAAGCGGCCGGACGCGAAGTTCCTGAAGTTCGACTGGCACGACGTCGACGGCTATACCCGGAGGGTTCGGACGTCAGGTGCTCGGCGAGACCTGGGTCTCGCACTACGGCACCAACCACAAGAAGAGCTCGCGGCTGCTGCTCGAGCCGGAGCAGGCGTCGCCATCCGATGCTGCGCGGCGTCAAGGACGTCTGGGTACAGTCCGGCGGCTACACGGCCGACCCGATGCGCCGGGCAGCCGGATCCTCGCGCGCGGGGCAGATCCTGAACGGGATGACCCCCGACTCGCCGCCGGCGCCGGACAAGACAGCAGATGCCGGTCGCCTGGGTGCGGCACCTACACAGGCGCCTCCGGCAGGACCGGCCGGGTGTTCACGACCACGCACGGCGCGTCGGAGGATCTGCTGAACGACGGCTTCCGCCGGATGGCGGTGAACGCCGCCTCTGGGCGGCCGGGCTCGAGGCGCGTCATCACGCCCGGATGGCGACATCAGCCTGGTCGGACCGTATCATCCGTCGACGTTCAATTTTGGCGGCCACGTCAAGGGCGTCAAGCCGGCGGACCTGGCCGGCTGGGACTCTCCGATTCCTCCGCGAGAAGCGGTAGAATCGTCCGACTAGCCACTGGAGTTCAATCGATGACCAGCACCGTACATTCCTGGCCGCCTCGCTTGGCCTCGCCGTCACCTGGACCGTGCACGCCGGCGGCGCCGCGCCGGCGCCGGCCGCCGCGGTGCAGACGGCAGCGCCAGCCGTTCCAGCTCCAACAGGACGATCACATCTGCATCATCGGCAACACCCTCGCCGAGCGGATGCAGTACGACGGCTGGCTCGAGACGCTGCTCCACGCCCGCTTCCCGAAGCACGAACTGGTCTTCCGCAACCTCGGCTTCTCCGGCGACGAGGTCGCGCACGCGGCTGCGGTCCAAGAACTTCGGCACGCCGGACGAGTGGCTGAGCGGCAAGGCGATCGCCGATCGGCGGCTACGAGGAGAATCGCTTCGAGAACACGAACACCAAGGCCGACGTCATCTTCGCGTTCTTCGGCTACAACGAGTCGTACGCCGGCGAGGCCGGGCTGCCGGCGTTCCAGCAGCAGCTCGACGAGTGGATCACGCCACACGCTGGCGCAGAAGTACAACGGCAAGTCGGCGCCGCGCATCGTCCTGTTCTCGCCGATCGCCCACGAGGACCTGCAGCAACCCGGACCTGCCCGACGGCCGCGAGAACAACGCAGCGGCTCGAGCTCTACACCGCTGCCATGGCGCAGGTCGCGACAGACGCGCAGGCGTCCCCTTCGTCAACCTGTTCGCGCCGACGCGCGCGCTGTTCTACGCCGACCGCGAAGACGCCGCTGACGATCAACGGCGATGCACCTGAACGACGGAAGGCAATCGCGCAGTCGCTCGAGATCATCGACCGCGAGCTGTTCGGGCGCCGGCGCAGACCTACCCGGCGGCCTACATCTCGCGTCGCTGCAGCAGGCGGTGCTCGACAAGAACCTCCACTGGTTCAACCGCTACCGCACGACCGACGGCTTCGCGACCTTCGGCGACCGCGCGTTCCTCACCTTCATCCGCGGCAATCCGCGCGACGTCAACCTCGTCGCGAGGTCGGACGGTCGACAAGGAAGATATGCTGCCGACCAACTACGAGGTCCTGCGAGCGCGAGGTCGAGGTCCTCGACGTGATGACCGCCAATCGCGACCAGCCGGATCTGGGCGGTCGCCCGCGGCGCTCGAGTGCGGCCGCCGACGGATCTCGAAGGTCGACGACAGCGACACGCCGCCGCTTCATCAACGCCGACGACCAACGAGCCGGGCAAGGGGCCGAACGGCGCGCACATCTACCTCGACGGCGAGGAGGCGCATCAAGCAAGATGAAGGTCGGCAAGGGGCTGAAGGTCGAGCTGTTCGCGTCGGAGAAGCAGTTCCCCGAGCTCGTCAACCCGGTGCAGATGGCGTTCGACACCGAAGGGCCGGCTGTGGGTGGCGGCCTGGCCGAACTATCCGCACTGGAAGCCGAAGACGCCGATGGACGACAAGCTGCTGATCCTCGAAGACACCGACGGCGACGGCAAGGCCGACAAGCGCACGGTGTTCGCCGGCGACCTGAACAACCCGACCGGCTTCGAGTTCTACAACGGCGGCGTGCTCGTCGCGCAGGCGCCCGAACCTGGTGTTCCTCAAGGACACCAACGGCGACGACAAGTACGACACCAAGGAGATCCTGCTGCAGCGGCCTCGACTCGGCCGACACGCACCACGCGATGAACAGCTTCACGTTCGATCCGGGCGGCGCGCTCTACTTCCAGGAAGGGACCTTCCACCACACGCAGGTCGAGACGCCGTGGGCGCCGACGTTGCGCCAGGCCGACGGCGGCGTCTTCCGCTTCGAGCCGCGGACGCTGAAGTTCGAGATCTACATCCCGATGACTTCGCCAACCCGCACGGCCACGTCTTCGACGCATGGGGCCGGGACATCGTCTTCGACGGGACCGGCGGGCAGCCGTACTACGGCCCGTCGTTCTCGACCAAGAAGTACTACCCGGCGATGGAGCGACCAAGGCGCCGCCGGCCGGGCCAGGTGCGGACGCGGCCGGTCGGCGGCATCGAGATCATCTCGAGCCGGCACTTCCCCGACGACATGCAGGGCAACCTGGTCGTGCTGAACACGATCGGCTTCCAGGGCCTGCTCGAACTACAAGATCACCGAGGACGGCGCCGGGCTGAAGTCGACCGAGGTCGAGCCGATCCTGCGAGTCGGCCGACGCGAACTTCCGTCCGGTCGACGCCGAGATCGGCGCCGGACGGGGCGCTCTACTTCGCTCGACTGGCAGAACCCGATCATCGGCCACATGCAGCACAACCTGCGCGACACCTCGCGCGACCACGAGCACGGCCGGATCTACCGCGTCACCTACCCGGGCCGGCCGCTGCTGAAGCCGCCGAAGATCGCCGGCGCAGCCGATTCCGGCGCTGCTCGATCTGCTCAAGGAGCCGGAGGACCGGGTCCGCTATCGCGCCAAGATCGAGCTGAGCGGCCGCGATCGCGAACGAGGTGCTGGCGGCGCTCCAGACCTGGATCGGCCGTCTCGACAAGAAGGATCCGGACTACGAGCACCAGATGATGGAAGCGCTCTGGGTGCAGCAGTGGAACAACCGCGTCGACGACAAGCTGCTGAAGCGGATGCTGCGGTCGAGCGAGCCGTGGGCGCGCGCCGCGGCGACCCGCGTGCTCTGCTACTGGCGCGACCGCGTGCCGGACGCGCTGGCGCTCCTCAAGGTGCAGGCCAACGACGAGCATCCCGGCCGTCCGGCTCGAGGCGGTCCGCGCGGCCAGCTTCTTCAAGGCGCCGGAGGCGATCGCGGTGGCGCTCGCGTCGGTCGATCATCCGCAGGACCGTTTCCTGACATACACCCTCGACCAGACAATGAAGACGCTTCAGCTGTTCAACAAATGAGGCCGGGCCTGACCTCCGCCGCCGCGTGGCGGCCATGCTCTCGGGGTCCGCCTACGCCGCCGCGATCGCGACGCGCTCTTTCAGGAGCCGCCGCCGCGGGTACTGCTCGACCAGTCGCCGAAGGCCATCGAGTATCAGCTCGGCCGCCTCACCAACGAGGAGCTGACGCGTGTCGAGCGGCAGCCGAACGATCCGAAGTACCGGCTGGTCTACTACGCGGTCCTGACCCGTCCTGGCATGCCGAAGAACCTTCGCGAGGAGGCGCTCGGCGTGCTGGCGAAAATGGACGGCGTGACCCCGCCGCAGGTCCTGCTGCAGGCGCTGCCGCGGCTGAAGCCCGAGGATCAGCCGACCGCTGGGACCCTCCTCGCGCTGCTCTTCGGCCAGCCCGCCGATGCGATTCGCGCGCAGCGCGACCTGTTCGTCAAGGCGGCGTCCGACGCGCAGCCGTTCGTGCGCTCGGCCGGCTACGGTGCCATGATGATCGCCGACGGCGACCCGGCGCAGGCGTGGCAGGCAGCCGTAAAGGACGGCCATGTCGTCGATCTGCTGCGGGCGGTGCCGTCACTGCCGTCCGCCGGCGAGCTGCGCGGCAAGCTGTTCGCGCCGATCTCGACGCTGTTGTCCGGCACACCCGACGCCGCGACACGCACCGCGGCGGTCACCGCGCTTGGCTCCAGCGGCGACCAGGCGGCGTTCGCCCTGATCGCCCACGAGCTCGATCCGGCGCGCGGCGCCGATCCGGAGGTCCGGGTCGCTGCGGTCGCGGCGCTCGCGCGCATTCCCGAGGCCGCATGGCCGAAGGGGAGCATCGAGCCCGCCGCCCGTTCGCTCGTCGCGATGCTCAAGGACACGCCGGCGGATCGCCGGACCGAGCCGGCGGCGGTCAGCGCCGTCCAGCTCGGCGAGAAGCTCGCCGCGGCGCTTCCGGACGACGCCAGGCGGGGCATCCTCAGGGACCTGCGCGCCCTCGGCGTCCGCGTCATCACCATCGACACGGTCCCCGAGCAGATCCTCTACGACCTGAAATGGTTCGTCGTCGAAGCCGGCAAGCCGGTGCAGATCGTGCTGAACAATCCCGACACCATGCCGCACAACGTCGTCATTGGCCAGCCGGGATCGGTGAAGGAGATCGGAAACGCGGGTGCGTCGGTGATGCCGACGGCGGACCCGAACCTCAAGGCCTACGTGCCGGACAGCCCGCTGGTGATTGCCGCGACGCGGCTCGTCAACGGCGGCGAGACCGAGCGCCTCAACTTCACTGCCCCGCAGAAGCCCGGCGAATACGTCTATCTCTGCTCGTTCCCGGGCCACTGGCTGCGCATGTACGGCGTCATGCTGGTCGTCGACAACCTGGACGCCTGGGAAGCAAAGCCTACCGAGCCGACCGACCCGCTGACCGGCCAGCCGATGGGGGCGCAGAAGCGGTAAGGGCGGGCTTCCCGCTGCCTGCTGCCCGCTACCTGCTGCCCGCTACCCGCTTCCTGCTTCCCGCTTACCGCTGGTGGCTGGAAGCTGGAAGCGGGAAGCGGAAGCTGGCTTCACCGTCCGATCGCCATCAGCTCGTCGCGCGTCCACGGCCGCGTCCGGCCGGCGCTGGCGGCGCGGACGGCCGCGACTGCGGCGGGGCTCACCGGCGAGCCGCTTCCGCCCCACTCGCGCCGGATGTAGGTCAGCACGCCGGCGATCTGGTCGTCAGTGAGCGAGCCGCCGATCGGCGGCATCAAGCCGACCTCTCCTTCCTTGCCGTGGAGAACGATGCGGATAGGGATGCCGGACGGCGCCGCTACCAGTGCTGATCCGGCGAGCGGTGCGCCGATGGCGCCGATGCCGCGTCCGTCAGGGCCGTGGCAGCCCTGGCAGATGTTCTGGTACACCTCGCGTCCTCCATCCAGGAGGCGCTGCTCCGTCTCGGTCAGCGCGGCGGCAGCGGGCGCGTCGTCCGGCTTGCCAGGCCAGGTCAGGCGCGCCAGGAGGAGTCCGGCGCGGACGCCGGCGTCGCCGCCCCGGGCGGCGAGCGCCGCCAGAGCCGCCGGTTCCCGCTTCAGCGACAACCGCGCCGCGCCGGCACGCGCCGGCGGCGGCTCGATCGCCACTACGGCGGCATGGGCGTCGGGAAAGGCATAGGCGCCGCCGGGGCCGCCCCGTCCGCCCGGGCAGGTCGGACATGGCGCACCGGCTGCCGACGCCGGGCGCGGAACCGGCTGCTTTCCGGGGACCTCGGCTCCAAGCAGCGCGATCTCCGCACCCTGCAGCAGGGCTGACTGCTGCCACGCCGCACGCCGCGTGTCTGCGGCAGCGGCGAACAGCGACTCGACGGACTGGTCCGCTGCACGCTTGACGATCGTCGCCGACAGCAGCGTCAAGGCCTGCGCGACCGGCGCCGCCTGCGGCCGGCCGGTGCTGTGCTCCAGCAGCAGTCCGAGGACGGTCGCCTCCTCACCCGACAGGCCGCTCAGCGCCGCGTCCGCGACGATCGGGTCGTCCCCATGCCGTTCGAGCAGTGCCGCCGCAGCCGGATCGCGAAGCGGCGGCGGGAGGGCCCCGATCGTTGCGGCGTACTGCTGTCGGACCGCCCAGTCGGAATCGGAGCTCCGTCTCAGTACCGCCGCCTGGATCGGATGGCCAGGCTCACCAAGCCAGCGTTCAGCGATGCGGAGCCCCGACACCCGCACGTCGCGCGAGGCATCGTCGAGTGCCGACATCACTGCGGCTGGCTCGATTGCGTCGAGGCCGTCGAGGGTCCAGAGCGCCCGCAGCCGCGTTTGCCAGTCCGGCGCCGTCCGGGCCAGGCCGGCAAGCGCCGGGACGATCGATGTATCCCGACGCTCGACGAGCAGCCGCGCCGCGGTCTGGCGCCACCATCCGTTCGGGTGCGACAGCAGGTCGACCAAGGCTGCCGGAGACGATGTCTGCGGCAGCCGGGCCGCGCGCGGCGTCGTGTCGTGGACGATGCGGTAAATCCTCCCGTATCCGGTCGGCTGTTCGAGCTGCCGCGACAGGATCTCGCCGCGCAGATACTCCGTGACGTAGGCCCCGTCCTGGATGATGCCGCGGTACATGTCGGCGATCGACAGCGTGCCGTCGGGGCCGTTCGCAAGGTAGACAGGACGGAAGCGCTCGTCCGTGGAGGTCAGGAACTCGGCCTTCTCGTAGGCCTTGCGAGCCGTCACGGTGGTCCCGTCGTCTCCGAGGATGAACCGGCTGACGAGGTTCGCGGCCGGTTCCGCCACGAACGCGTTGCCATGAAGCTCGGCGGGGAGGTGGTCGCCGAGAAAGATCAGCGGCGCGCACGCCGCCGTGTAGCGGGCGAGCGTGCGATCGTCGCGCAGAATGCCGTGCTGGTAGGCCCGGTTGGTCCCGGGCGTCTGGTGCGCCGGCCAGACGACCGTCAGGCTGCCGTCGGCCGCGCCGAGCCGCTCGTGGCTCCCGCGCGTCCTGACCAGGTTCTCGTTGCGCGCGTAATACGGCGTCGGAACGAGATCGACATGGAGCGGCGATTCGTTGTGATTGCGGTAGATGCGGCCGGCCTCGTCTTCAGTGATGCCCCATTGCCCGCGCGACAGTGACGGATGCACGTCGAACCCGCCGCGGCGGGGACGCAGGTACATGTCGGCCGAGATTCCGGAGGCATAGAGCCGGTTGTCGAGCGCCCAGTGCAGGCTGTTGGCATTGATCTCGACGTTGGCCTGGCGCCGGCCGTACCCCGTGGCGACCCGTTCCTTCGTGTCGGCGCGGAGGTCGCCGTCGGTGTCGCGCATCAGCCAGATGTCCGGGGCTTCGCCGACCAGCACACCGCCGTCGAGCACCTTCAGCGCCCGGGGCTGCACCAGATGGTCCGCGAAGACGGTGCGCGTATCCATGACCCCGTCGTGGTCACGGTCTTCGAGCACGACGACACGGCCGACCGGGTCGAGCTCGCCGCGGCCGCTGAGGTCGCGCATGTAACCCGGCAGCTCGACGACCCACAGGCGCCCCGATGGATCCCACTCAATCATGATCGGATCCTGGACCAGCGGCTCGGCCGCGACCAGCTCGATATGGAATCCCGGCGGCAGCGCGAACGTGGCGAGCGCCTCGCCTGGCGTGAGCGCCCGGGCGTGCGGCGCGACCGGCTGGACCTCCGGCGGCCAGGGCCGTTCCTGGTAGCCGTACAGGGTCGCCATGGTTCCGACGACGGCGAGCGCGACGGCGCGCAAGATTCGAGTCATGAGGCGGATCTTACAGGGGCGCCGGCTTTGAGGGAACCCGTCCAGGCCGGCCGCACCGGCGACCCTGTCAATCCGCCGCTTACTCCGTCAGGCTGAACGCGACGCTGACGATCATCGTCACTTCTACCGGTTTGCCGTTGAGCAGCGTCGGATCGAAGCGCCATTGGCGGACGGCGTCGACCGCCGCCACCGCGAAGTCGGGATGGATGCTGGCGCTGAGGACGCGCACCGAGTGGACGGCGCCGTCGATGCCGATAGTCGCTTCCACCGGCACGGTGCCTTCGCGCCCAGCGTCGCGCATCGACTGGGGATAGACGGGGTGCACGTCGAGGATTTTGCGCGGAGTGCGGATGTTGCCACCGATTCTGACCGGGGCGCCCGTCCCGCCGACGCCATTCGGCGCTGCCGCGGCTGTTCGCGACTGACGGACATTGATGCTTTCGCGAACGTCTCCGACCTGAAGCGTGATTGCGCGGTCCCAGTCGCGCTCACCGCGCAGATCGAATTCATGCCGGAGCGGGCGGAACCCCGCCAGGGTTGCCTGGAGGCTGTAGTGCCCTGGCGCCAGGGGCGGAAATTCGAACCGCCCGCTCGCACCCGTTTCGGCCTGCCACCGGTGTCTCTCCGAGTCCTCGACGACGAGAACCACCTCGGGAAGGACCGCGCCGGTGGCGTCGTAGACCGCTCCCGAGAGCGGCAGCGGCGACGTCTGGCGCGCGTGCAAGGCAGCGGCCGGAAGCGCGGCCGTCGCGAACAGCGCGGCGGCGGCAGCGAGCCGCCGCGTGGAGACAGGGCGGCGATCGATTCGTGGATTCAACATGGCGGCAAATCTCCTTTCGAGAGTCGAGGGGCGGGCCATCGGCGTCGCGGCCGCCCAGGCCGGGGCGGAGCGGCAGATTCGGGCGAGCTCCAGCAGGTGCGCGGCATAGTCCTGTGGCGGCACGCCGGCCTCGAGAACGATGTCGTCGCAGGCGCGTTCACTGTCGCGCCGCAGCCACGCGCATCCGGCCCAGAACAGCGGATTGAACCAGAAGACGATCCGCAGCAGGTCGGCGCCGATCTGCACCACCCAGTCGCCGCGCTGGATGTGCGCGAGCTCATGCCGCAGGACGAC
The DNA here is from genome assembly GCA_963750475.1 of uncultured Acidobacteriota bacterium. Taxonomy (GTDB): domain Bacteria; phylum Acidobacteriota; class Vicinamibacteria; order Vicinamibacterales; family 2-12-FULL-66-21; genus JALZOC01. Next base: position 106,205 of record CAVVQQ010000001.1, on the reverse strand, counting down.
GCGGATTCGATTCTGGGTCCAGCCGTCCGCCTGAACGGGCAGGAGCACGCGCGGCCGGAACAGGCCGAAAGTGGCGAGCAGGTCAGGCGAGTCGGTGCGACGGATGGTGACCCGTCGTCGCAGGCCCAGAGTTGTGGCGATGGCGGCGCCGGCGCGCGTCCATTCCTCGGCCGGCGGCGTGGCGCGCCTCGCGACGGCTCTCAGGCGGGCCAGCCCGGTCAGCAGCATGACGGCTCCGACCAGGACGCCACCCGACCACACCGTCAGCGCGACGCGAGTGAGCGCGACGCCCGGCGCGGCCGGCGCCGGATCTCCAACGGAGGCGACGGTTTCCGCGCTGCCGGCGGCGCTACCCGGCGCCGTTGCCGCGCTTCGTTCACGCGTGTCGAGCGACAGCGACGGCACGACCAGGCTGAGCGGAATGACCGCGGCCGCGGCGAACATTGCCACCGCGAGCACTGAGTGGCGCACGGCTGCCGAGCGTCGCCGCAGCAGCAGGTGCGCGGTGAGCCCGAGCAGCACCATTGCCGAGGCGCGTAGTGAGGCGTCAACGAGGAACGTCATCGCTCCCTCCCCTGGCGCTCCTCACCATCGCGGCAATCCGCTCCAGCTCGTCGTCCGACACCCGTGCGGCGTCGCCGCCGAGGAGTGCGGCGACGACGCCGGCGGTCGAGCCGTCGAAGAAGGTCTCGACGAGGTGCCTGAGCGCCGATTTCCGCGCCGCCGTTCGGGACAGGGTCGGCATGTAGACGTAGCGGAGACCCTCTTCCTCGTGCCTGACGTGCCCTTTCTGCTCGAGCACCCGCAGCTGCGTGCGGACGGTGGAGTCGCTCGGCGATCCGGCGAGCTGCGCCCGGATCTCCGCCGCGGTGGCGCGGCCGAGGCGATACAGGATGTCGACGATTTGCCGCTCGCGTTTGGCTAGCGCCGCGTGCGGGCGGGCGCCGCCGGCGTTAGGTTTATAACGCATATGTTATTTATATAACACATGCGGCGGTGGGCAGCAAGCTGGTGGCTTCCCGCTTCCCGCTTCCCGCTTCCTGCTTCCCGCTTCCCGCTTCCTGCTCCCAGCTTCCCGCTTCCAGCTTCCAGCTTCCAGCTGTCGGCCGTCAGCTTCCGCAACCCGCTGCCGAGTCCGCGGCGGCTCCCTCCTCGACCTCGAAATCAGCCTGCTGCGTCGCCACTCTGACGTGACCTTTGCGTCGCTGATCTGGGGTGACGGCAGACAGCCGCAGGGCGTAGGCGCCGGGCTCCAGCGCATCTCCGAGTTTGAGACTTCCTGCGGCCGTCATGGTGCGCCGGTGAGGCGGCGGCACCAGCGCGGTGGGCGGGCCTGAGAACACCTTCGTCGTGCCGCGCCAGACGCTGATTGACGCCTTGACGGTATCGGCGGCGTTGTAGATCTCGTACGCGTAGGTGAGGCTGGCGCCGGGCGCGTAGACGCGCACCGCGTCGGACTCGGACTCGGCTGCCACGACGTCGTGGCCCACCTGGCATTGGCGCAGATTGATGCCGGACAGCGAAAAGACTCCCCCGGCTGCATCCTCGACGCGGGTGAACTCACCGGTCGAACCGAGCACTCCCGAATTGCGATCCCGAACCGCAAATCGCACCTGGTAGCCGCCTGGCCGCTGAATCGGAATGCGAAATGAGTAGCCGAGGCCTTCGCGCAGCGCCCTGGTGTTCGCTTCGGGAGTCAGGCTGACCGAGAAACCCGTGCTCAGATGTCCGACCTCGGCTCCTTCGGCGTTCATGACGACGGCGAAGACGTCGGCCGATGCCGTTCTTTTTCCGTCGCCGCCGTCGACGAAGGCCAGGGGACGAGCGTCGATGTGCAGCAGGGCGCGAACGAACATACCCTCGCCCGGCGAGAACGCCGGCAGCGTCGTGGCGCGAACGGCAATGTCGGTTTCGGCCAGCGGCGACAGGGCGGCGCGAACGAGTCGCTGCGCGGGGCTCCGGACCTGGTGATTGTCGGGCCGGTCGCTGACACCCAGAAACTCCCTCCGGCTCCGCACCTTCACGCCAGGCCTCGTGACCTCGATGCCGATCTTGTGCAGGGCCGGCTTCTGTCCCGGCCCTGCGAAGGTCCCGCGTTCCGGTTCGTATCCCACGATGTAGTAGCTGCCAACGTTGCTGACGATGCGCGCGAGCCCTCGAGCGAGGTCGTTGGTGTTGAGTACGGGGAAGCCGCCGGTCTGCTCGGAGAGGTAGGCGAGGGCCTCCTGGGAATCCGAATGGCTGAGGGTCGTGAGCCCTCGGGCGTCCACGGAGTAAATGACCACGCCGGAGCGGGCGGCCTCATCCAGAACGCGGTCCAGCGCAGCCCGGACCCGGACGTCGGGATTCATCCCCCCGAGCGTGAAGCCGTCAGACAGAAAAATGACGGCCTTGCGGCCCGGCATGTCGCGTGCCGCTCGCACGAAGAGGTTCAGGGCGCCGAGCGTCCCGGCTGCAGACACCGAGCTTCGGAGAGCCTCTACTTCCGTGAAATCCGCCGAGGCCCGGTCGAAATCTGGAGAGTGGGCGTTCCCTTTTGTCAGATCCAGCGCGGCCCGATCGAAATCGGGAAAGTCGTCGACGCCAGGCGCCGCGGTACGGCTGCGCGAGAGGCCGCTCCAGCCCAGGCGGTCGATCGCCGCATGCAGCACGCGGCGGTCGGTCGTGAACGGCCGCAGCGCACGTCCCGAGCCGCCCGTGCGTAGCACCGCGACGAGGTCCCCGGGGCCGACATCGTGGTCAACGAAGGCATGGAGCGCCAGCTGCACGTCGTGCACGCTTTCAAAGGACAGTCCGAGGTCGTCGACGACGACGGCGAAGGTTCTCTGTATTGGTTCAGGTCGCTGGCTGCGCCCGGCCCCGGGCGGCGCCGGCCCGGCGGCAACTGGCACGAACAGAGCGGACGTGACCTTCTGGCGCCGTCCGTCCTGAAGGATGACGAAGTCCTCGGCCGTCAGGTCGGAGACCGCGCGCCCCTCGCGATCGGTGACGACCGCGTCGAGACGGACGATGTCGACGGAGACGCGGAAGGGAAGAACGTTCTGATCCGGAAGAATCGGCGGCGGGGTCGTCGATTGTGCCGCCACAACGGCGAGTGCAGGCAGAAGGGCGGCAGCGGCGAGCTTCATGGTGTGACAGTTTGTCCCTCATTCGGCGCCGACACGGCGAACCGTGAACTCGAGCCGGAATCACCCTGCCGCTCTACGCTTTCTCCAGGTTCCTGACGAACTCGTCGAGGGTGGCGTAGTAGCCGAACACGAACCGGGACATGAACCGGAAGATGGGGTTGTAGACTTCGCCGTCTTCGGTGATGGTGACCTCGCTGCCGCCGGGCGATGGAGCGATGCGGTAGGTCCAGGTGCCGCCGAAGGGCAGGGACGGTCCGGCGATGCGGGCGACGAGCAGCGACGGCGGCTCCATCCGTTCGAAATAGAGCGGGATCTTCATGCCGCTGACCTCTTCGGTCCACGCCGGCCGTCCGTCATGGTCCGGCTGCCGGGTGAGGGTCTTGACCCCCGGCCGCCAGGAGGGATAGCGATCGACGTCCGCCAGCCGCGCGTAGACCGCTTCGGGCGGCTGCGCGACCCTGGCGGTACGGGTCGCCGTGTGGCCCTTCGGCAGCGCGTAGCCGATCACGACGACCAGCACCGCGACCAGGCCAATCCCCGCCGCCAGCCAGATGATCAATCGCATAACTCGGCTTCCAGCTTCCCGCTACCAGCTGCCAGCTTCCTGCTCTCAGCTTCCCGCTTCCCGCTGCCAGTTACCAGTTTCCCGCTGCCAGTTCCCAGCTACCCGCTACCCGCTTCCAGCTACCAGCTTCCCGCTGCCCGCTACGAGCTACCCGCTTTCCGCGACCAGTTTCCAGTTGCTGGTTGCCAGTTTCCAGTCGTCCCCTTGATGAGAGCTCCCGCCCCGCGCCGCCGAAGCTGACGCGAGGCGGGAGTGGTGCCATTCACCCCTCAGCGGTCAACGCTGGCGGGCAGCGGGAAGCCGGAAGCCGGAAGCCGGAAGCCGGAAGCCGGAAGCCAGTGGAAGCTGGAAACCGGGAGCTGGAAAGCCGGGGCCGGGACCTTCCGGCTCCCGGCTCCCGGCCTCTTGTTTAGAACGTGAACCTCGCGCCGAGCTGGATGCGGCGGGCGTTGAACGTCGAGCCGGACAGCTTGCCGAAGTTCGTGTTCGTCTGCGCGCCGGTGTTGAAGTCGAACGTCGCGCCGGTGTTGACGCCGTTCCACTGGTCGGTGTCGAAGGCGTTGTAGAGCTCGACGCGGAACTGCAGCCGCCGCGTCGCCGCCCATCGGGACGTTCTTGAAGAACGAGATGTCCCAGTTCATGAAGCCGGGGCCCTGCAGCTCGTCGCCGAGCGAGTTGCCGAGCCGCAGCCCATCGGCCGGCGCCTTGATGCACTCGGTCCTGAACTGGCGGTCGAACGTCCGCTCGCTGCGCGGCAGGCTGGGGTCGCAGACAACGTCGGGCCGGCTGCCGACGCCGTCGATCGATCCGGTCCCGGACAGCGTCCCGGTCGGGACGTTGGAGTAGCCGTAGGTGAAGCCCTGCTTGTTGCCGCTGAGGATGCTGGTGATGCCCGAAATCTGCCAGTTGTCGAACACCGCCTTGGCGACGATGTTGTCCCACTTGCGGCTGAGATTGGGAACCTCGTAGGCGTAGTTGATCGTCAGCGCGTGCGGCCGTCGTCCGTTGGCGCCGGTCGTATCGCGGTAGAAGCGCGCCCGGCTGTCGCCGAACGGGTCGATCCCTTCCAGCGTCTTGTTGACCATCTGGTAGGTGTACGACGCGCCGACCGAGAGGCCGTCGGAGGTGCGGCGGCGGTTCACCGAGAACTGCAGCGAGTGATAGTCCGAGTAGCCGGTGAACTCGCGCTGGCCGATCGACCCGAAGCCGCGGTACGGCCGCAGCAGGTCGTTCGGCAGCGGCTGGGCCTGTCCACCTGAGACGTTGGTCGGATCGAGGCTCGAGCTCTGGTAGGCGTAGCCGTACGGCTGGCCGTTGATCTGGCGCGTGATCAGCTGGTCGCGCGCCGCGTTGCCGACGTAGGCGACGTCGGCGACGAGCTGCCAGCCGATGTCGCGCTGGACGCCGAGGCTCCAGTTGTAGACCACCGGCGGCTGTGAAGTCCTTGATCAGCCGGACCGCCGTCGGCGTCGCGGTCAGCGGGCTGGCGAGCAGCGCCGAAACCGTCGTGTAGTTGGTCGTGTAGGTCTGGAGGATCGGCGGCAGCTCGATCAGGTCGAGGATGTTGTCGTCGGAGTAGCGATCGTAGAAGACGCCGGCGCCGCCGCGGATCGCGGTCTTGCCGTCGCCGGTCACATCCCAGGCGAAGCCGAGCCGCGGCGCGGCCCGGAACGGCGAGGTCTTCTGCGACGTGCCGTCGTAGACCACCATGCCGTTGGTGAAGTTGCCCGAGTTCGGCACCAGCCGGCCGATGTAGACGAACGGCAGGATCTCGCCCGTCAGCGGGTTGCGCGCCGCCCGCGTCGTCCCGACCAGCGTCGGCTGGTAGAGGAGCGGCGCCTGCGCCGCATTGAACTGGCTCGGCTCGAACTGCGCGATCTTGTCCCCCTGGCTGCGCGTCGGGGTGATGTAGTAGAAGCGCACCCCGGCGTCGATCGTGAAGTTGCGCTTCAGCCGCCAGTTGTCCTGGACGTAGAACTCGGTGTTCATGAACTCGCCGTGCGCGCCGGGATGGCCGTTCGATTCCTGATACTGCGTCACCGCGCCGAGCAGCGCGTTGGCGAAGCCGAGATTGGTGTTGAGCGGGTTCGAGCCGTCGGTGTTGAAGCTGAGCGATCCGTTGAAGGTCGACGAGCGCTGCGCCGGCCGGGTCGTGTGCTCGACGAAGATGCCGGTCTTCATGTTGTGCGCGCCCTTGACCTTGGTCAGGTTGCCCGAGATGTTGAAGAGCGTGTTGTAGCCGAAGAACGGCCAGCGGCTCTCGACGTTGAACGAGGCGATGGTGCCGGGGATGGCACTACCCGTGAAGGAGGCCTGCGGCAGCAGGTTGTCCGGGTTCGCGGCGGGGAAGAACTGCCGGAATCCGGCAAGGACCTTGGTGCGATCGTTGCCGTCGCATCGCCGCCTGGTTGAGCGCGCTCGTGTACTGGTGCGCCCAGTTGACGCCGACCGTGACCTCCGCGAACGTCGACGGTTGAAGGTGTGCAGCAGCGTGTTGACGTAGCTGACCGTGTCGATTTCGTACTTGCTCGGCTGCTGCGGCCAGCCGGCGCCGGTCGAGCCGAGCAGCGAGACACGCCGCCGGCGCGCTTCTCATATCCCCACTGCAGCGCGGCCGTAGGCGGTCGTCTTCGGCGCGACGTTGCAGTCGACGCGCAGCACCTGGTCGTTGCGCGGCCAGTCCTGCACGGTCTGGAAGGCGTAGTTGTACTGGCGCGCGCGCCGGTCGGGTCGCTCGGCATTCGGCAGCGGGAACAGGTTCAGGAGCGCCGCAGCCGACCGGGTCGATCCGACCCGACGGAATGACGTTGCCGGGGAAGCACGCCGGGCCGCCGGTCGTCGCCGAACAGTTGCCCGGCAGCAGCGGATCGCGGATGAAGACCAGCCGCCCCTGGCTGTCGAAGGTCTGCGAGAAGTCGCCCCTTGCGCTCGAGCGCGGTCGGCATCCGGCGCTGGTTCAGCCCGCCGGGATCGGTCCGCGCAGCAGGTCCTGCGAGAAGAAGAAGAACAGCTTGTTGCGCCCCTTGTTGAAGTCGGTGCCCGGCACCAGCACCGGGCCGCCGAGCGTCCACGCCGTCGTTGTCGAACTTGTAGAGCGGCGGCTTGCACTGGGCGGTGACGCCGAGGCCGCACTGCTGCCGGCGGCTGAACTCGTTGCCGTTGAGGCCGGTGTCGCGCTTGTAGTAGGCGGCGCTGCCGTGGAAATCCTTCGAGCCGCTGCGGGTGATGACGGTGATCGTCGCGCCCGAGCTGCGGCCGTACTCGGCCTGGAAGTTCGAGGTCTGGACCCGGACTTCGGCGATCGAGTCGAGCGCCGGGGCGGCGTAGTTGCCGCTGTTCGAACCGGTGTCCTTGTTGGTGACGCCGTCGTAGGAGAAATTGAAGCCGCCGCTGCGGCCGTTGATCGACAGCCCGCCCATGCTGCCCCAGCCCGGCGCCTCGCGGTTGCTGACGTCGACGACGCCGGGCAGCAGCTTGAGCATGCCGGCGAAATCGCGCCCCTTGAGGGCGATGTCCTCGATGTTGTCGCGCGTGATCAACCCCGAGCGCGCCGCCGATGGTCGTCTGCACCTGCACCGACTCGGCCTTGACGCGTGACCGTTTCCGAGACGCCGCCGACCTCGAGCGCGATCGCGCGCAAGCCGACGCGCTCGGTCGAAGCGAGGCGGATGCCACTCTGCTCGTAGGTCTTGAAACCGGCCACCGTGACGGTGATGTCGTAGGTGCCGGCGAGCAGGTCGGGAAAGAGGAAGGCGCCGTCGGCCCCGGTGACCGTCTCGCGCGTCAGGTTGGTCCCGGCATTCTTGATGACAACGGTGGCGCCCGGAAGAACGCCGCCGCCCGAGTCGGTGACCGTGCCCGAGATCTGGCCGGTCAGACCCTGCGCCTGAAGCATGTTCAGGCTGCCGCCGATCGCGACGAGCATCGCGACGGCAAGCGCAATCCTGCAAAGAAATTTCACTGTGCTGTACCTCCGAAAATGGTGCGGTCGGGCGTGAGGTTATGCTCCGGCCCGGCGCGAGTCAAACATTCACCCGGCAGCAGGTCCGATTTCGGGATGACAAACGTCGGCTCGCACCGAAGTCGATATCGGAGCTCGAGTTAGCGCCTTTCGCCCGCGGCGCGGCTGCGGAGGACGACTGGCCGCGTTGCGCAATGCGAACCGCAGCCTCCCCAGTCGCAAGGCCGTCGTTTATAAGGCTGGACCCATGGTGTTTCGCGATGCGATACAAGCGCCGCCATGGCGGTTTCTGGCAATCGTCGCCGACCGAGCGTATCCTTGTTCGCCGCGGCGCGCCGGCCGCGGCCATTTCCGCCGCGGCCCGGCCCCCGGCCTGCGGACAAGCGACGCCGAATGAGTGCTGATTTCCTTGCCATCGACCTCGGCGCCGAGAGCGGGCGCGCGATGCGCGGCCGTCTCGACGCCGGCATCCTCACCCTCGACGAGCTCTGCCGTTTTCCGAACGAGCCCGTCCGTCACGGCAGCGTCCTGCAGTGGGACATCCTCCGCCTCTGGCTCGAGATGCCGCCGCGGCCTCGAACGCGCCGCCGGCCGGACGCTCGAAAGCGTCGGCATCGACACCTGGGGCTGCGATTACGCGCTGCTCGGCGAACACGGCAACCTGCTCGAGAACCCGTACCACTACCGCGACGCCCGCACCGACGGCGTCATGGAGGAGGTCTGGCAGCGCGTCTCGCGCGAAAAGATCTACGCCGTCACCGGCATCCAGTTCCTCGTCTTCAACACGCTCTATCAGCTCTACGCCGCGTCCCGCGCCACACCGCGCCTGATCGGCGCCGCCGCCAGGCTCGGCACCATCCCCGACCTGCTCAACTACTGGATGACCGGCGAGCTCACCGCCGAATACACGATCGCGACGACGACCCAGTTCGTCGAGGCGAAGACGCGCCGCTGGGCGCGCGGCCTGCTCGACGACCTGGACATCCCCGACCCGCCTGCTGCCCCGATCTCGTCGAACCGGGCACGCTCGTCGGGCAGGTGCGCCCGGACGTCTGCGCCGCTCTCGCCGGCACGCCGGTCGTCGCCCCCGCCTGCCACGACACCGGCTCGGCGGTCGCCTCGGTCTTCGCCGGCGGCACCACCGCCTTCCTCAGCTCCGGCACCTGGTCGCTGCTCGGCACCGAGCGCCCGTCGCCGATCGTCACGCCCCGGGCGCGCGAGCTGAACTTCACCAACGAAGGAGGCGTCGGCGGCACGACCCGCCTGCTGAAGAACATCGGCGGGCTGTGGCTGCTGCAGTCGTGCCGCCGCACCTGGGCGGCCGAGGGGCACGAGTTCGGCTACGACGAGCTCCTCGAGGGGGCGGCGGCCGAGCCCCACGCCTTCCGCTCGCTCTTCGATCCCGATCACCGCGGCTTCTTCCATCCGCACGACATGGTCGCGGCGATTGCCGGCTACTGCCGTCAGACCGGCCAGCCGGGCCATCGCTCCCCGGCTGCCTACGCGCGCGCCATCCTCGAGAGCCTGGCCTTCAAGTACCGCGCGGTCCTCGAGTCGCTCGAGGAGCTGACCGGCACCCGCTTCGAGAAAATCCGCATCGTCGGCGGCGGCTCGCGCAACCGGCTGCTGAACCAGTTCACCGCCGATGCCACCGGCCGGACGCGTCGTCGCCGGCCCGGTCGAGGCCACCGCGCTCGGCAACATCGCGATGCAGATGCTGGCCACCGGCGCGGTGTCGTCGCTCGCGCGAGGCCCGCACGATCATCGAACGCTCGTTCCCGGTCGATCGCTTCGAGCCGGCCGCCGCCGATCTCTGGGATACTCACTACGCAGCGCTTTCTTGAGTACGTGGAGTTGACCTGTGTCTGAGACGACGACGATCGCGACGAGATTCCTGAAGAACCTGTGGGACGACCAGGCGGCGGCGAAGCTGGAAGGGCAGCCGCTCGAGCTGCTGCGCTACCGCTCGAACCTGCTTGGCGCCGACCTGCGCATCACCAACTTCGGCGGCGGCAACACCAGCTCGAAGTTCGAGATGACCGATCCGCTGACCGGCGAGCCGCAGCGGGTGATGGCGGTCAAGGGCAGCGGCGGCGATCTCCGCTCGATCGGCACCTCGGGCTTTGCGATCCTCTATCATCGACAAGCTCGACACGTCTGATCCCGCGATACCGCGGCGAGGAGTTCGAGGACGAGATGGTCGGCATGTACCCGCTCTGCGCCTTCGGCGAGAACCGCGTCGCGGCGTCGATCGACACCCCGCTGCACGCCTTCCTGCCGTTCGACCACGTCGATCACCTGCACCCCGACTGGGCGATCGCGCTCGCCGCCAGCGCCAACGGCGAACGCAAGCTCGAGGAGTTCAACCAGAACCTACGGCCGGAAGATCATCTGGGTGCCGTGGCAGCGGCCCGGGCTTCGAGCTGGCGCTGATGCTGAAGCGCGCGGTCGAGGCGAACGCCGGGCTGCGACGGCCTGATCCTCGGCGGCCACGGTCTGTTCACCTGGGGCGACACGCAGAAGCGAGTGCTACCTGAGCAGCGTCCGCACCATCGATCAGATGGGCGAGTTCGTCCAGGAGCATCGCGCAGCGCGCCGGCGCGGCCGCTCTTCGGCGGCGCCAAGGTCACCGCGCACGGTCGCCGACCGCGAAGCGGCGGTGGCCGAGCTCTTCCCGCACGCTCCGCGGCGTCGTCTCGTCGAACCGGCGGGTGATCGGCCACTTCGACGGCTAGCGACGACGCGCTGACGTTCGCCAATTCGCAGTGGGCCGAGGACCTCTGCCGATGGGCACGAGCTGCCCGGACCATTTCCTGCGCACCCGCATCTCGCCGATGTTCATCCCGTGGAATGCCGGCCGGCGCGGACGCTCGGCGCGCTCAAGCAGCGGATCGGCGAGCGGATCGGCGACCTACCGCGACGACTACGCCGGCCTACTACCAGGCCTTCGCCGAGCCGGCGTCGCCGAAGCTGCGCGACAGCAATCCCTCGGTCGTCGTCATCCCCGGCCTCGGGCTGTTCGGGTTCGGCAAGGACAAGCGCGAGGCGCGCATCACCACCGAGTTCTTCGTCAACGCCATCCACGTGATGGCCGGGGCGAACGCGCTCGAGGACGGACCAGCAGCCGGGCGGGCAGCTGCCGCAGGTGCGGCGCCAGGAGCAGGCCGGCGAGTTCAAGACGTTCCGCAACTACGTCGCGCTGCCGCGGCTCGAGGCGTTCCGCATCGAGTACTGGGCGCTCGAGGAAGCCAAGCTGCAGCGCATGCCGCCCGAACGTGAGTTGAGCCGGCGGATCTGCGGTCGTCGTCGGCGGCGGCAGCGGCATCGGCCGTGAGGTCGCGCTGCAAATCGCCAAGCGCGGCGGCCACGTCGTCGTCGCCGACGCGAACGCCGCCGGAGCCGGAAGAGACGCAGGGGGAGGCGGCGGCGGTCTCGATCCGCCGATATGGTGATGGCCGCGGCGCTCGATCTGACCAAACGCGAGACGATGCCGACGGCGCTGCGCGACGACGGTCCGGCAGTTCGGCGGCTTCGACATCGTCGTCAACACCGCGGCGATCTTATCCGACGCCGGCCCCCGACACGTCCCTGCCGAAGAGGTCTGGGCGCAGACGCTGCAGATCAACGTGACCGTCGAACTTCGTGCTGGCGCAGGAGGCCGCGAAGGTGTTCAAGGCGCAGGACCTGCCGGCCGTCGATCGTGCTGACGAGCTCGGCCAATGCGGTCGTGCCGAAGGCCGGGAGCGAGGCCTACGACGTCAGCAAGGCGGCCGATCAACCACCTGATTCGCGAGCTGGCGATCGGCCTCGGCCCGCTGGTGCGCGTCAACGGCGATCGCGCCGGCGACCGTGATCGCCGGGTCGTCGATGTTCCCGCGCGACCGCGTGATTGTCGTCGCTGAAGAAATACAGCATCGACCTACGAGCGAGTCGGAGTCGACCGAGGAGCTCCGCAACAAGCTGGCCGAGTTCTACGCGCGCCGCACCATCACCCGGCGTCCGATCCTGCCGATCGACAACGCCAACGCCATCTGCTGGCTGGCCGGCGACCAGAGCGCCAAGACCACCGGCCACGTCATCCCGGTCGATGGCGGTCTGCCGGAGGCGTTCCTGCGGTAGTGGCCTGTCAGCTGATCTTGGCCAGCGCCGGTCGCGGGTGGCCGCGAACGGGGCCGCCCCGGTTGGCGCGCAGGCAACACCCGTGACAAGTGCACTGTGCCGAGCACCAACTGGGGCTGTTCGCGGACAGGACCCGCCGTGGCGCTTTCCATTTAGTTGGCCGGACTCGTGCGCATACTCGGAAGCGGCGGATTGCGCTCGATCCCGAACTTGTGCTGGTGCCACATCGGGTACGGCTCCGGCAGCGCGCTGACCTCGTCCAGCCGCTGCATCTCGTCGGCCGAGAGCCGCCAGCCGGCCGCGCTCAGGTTGTCGCGCAGCTGCGTCTCGTCCCTGGCGCCGATGATGACGGTGTCGACGCCCGGCTTGTTCATCACCCAGTTGAGGGCGACCTGCGCGGCGGTGGCGCCGCGCTCCTGCGCGATCGCGGTCAGGACGTCGACGATGCGGTAGAGGCGATCGAAGTCGACGGTGCCGGGAACGTCGAGCTCGTTGAGGCGGCTGACCGACGGGCGGGGCGCGTCGCGCTGGAACTTGCCGGAGAGCAGCCCGGCATGGAGCGGGCTCCAGGCCATCAGGCCGACCGACTGATCGAGACCGAGCGGAATGATCTCGTGCTCGACGTCGCGGGCGACCAGGTTGTAGTTCACCTGCTGGCAGACGTAGCGCGTCAGCCCGAGCCGATCCGACACCGCCAGCGCCTTCATGACCTGCCAGGCGGCATTGTTCGAGCAGCCGGCGTAGCGGATCTTTCCCTGCGTCACGAGATCGTCGTAGGCGCGCATCGTCTCGTCGAGCGAGACGCACATGTCCGGCTGATGACCGATGTAGAGGTCGAGGTAGTCGGTGCGGAGGCGCCTGAGGCTCGCCTCGCAGGCCTCCATCAGGTGCCGGCGCGACAGTCCGACGTCATGGGGCCTGGTGCCCATGCGCATGAAGCCCTTGGTCACGAGGACGAACTCGTCCCGCCGGCCGAGCAGCGCCTCGCCGAGAATCTCCTCGGCGCCGCCGAGTGAGTAGATGTCGGCGGTGTCGATTGTCGTCACCCCGGCCTCGCGGCAGACGTCGAGAATGCGCGACGTCTCCTTGACGCCGAGATTGCCCATCTTCCCGAACCGATCCCGCCCGCCAATCGTCATCGTCCCGAAGCTGAGCACCGAGACGCTCAGCCCCGAGTTCCCGAAACGCCGCTGTTCCATCGCCTGCTCCCGATCTCGAAACGAGGTCTCCAGTGGATCGACTCCACATTCTGCCTCGAATCCGGGATCGGGGGCACCCGTGAGCGGCCGGTTACTTCTGCGCCAGCTCCTTCAGCGAACCGGCGAGCTCGACCAGCCGGATGAACTCGGCGCGGTAGCCTTCCGGGTCGGCGCCGCGGAAGCGCCGGGCCAGGGCGGCGGCGCCGGCGTGCGTCGCCGCGCCGGAATATTCGGAGCGGCGGAGCAGCATCCCCCATTCAGCCACCGCGGCGGCGAAGCCGATGTTGGGCGCGTCGGTGGCGACCCGGTTGGCCATCGACGCCGAGATGAGGCGGCTGGCGTCGCCGTCAGGCGCCTTGTAGCGCACCTTCACCGTCAGCACTTCCTTCGTCTGTGTCGCGGCCGGCGCGCGCGGCGCCTGATACTTCAGGGGATCGACGGATCCGGTCGGCACCGGCTCGCCCGGAGGGATCAGCTCGTAGAGCGCCGTGACGGTGTGGCCGGCGCCGATCTCGCCGGCGTCCTTGCGATCGTTGTTGAAGTCCTCGTTGGCGAGCAGCCGGTTCTCGTAGCCGATCAGGCGGTAGCCGGCGACCAGCGCCGGGTTGAACTCGACCTGGATCTTGACGTCCTTGGCGACGGTCACGAGCGTCGCCCCGCCTTCGTTGACGAGCACCTTGCGCGCCTCGTGCAGCGTGTCGAGGTAGGCGTAGTTGCCGTTGCCCCGATCGGCCAGCTTCTCCATCGTCGAGTCCTTGAGATTGCCGGTGCCGAAGCCGAGCACCGACAGGAATACGCCGCTGTCGCGCTTCTCTTCGATGAGGCGGGTGAGCTCCCCCTGGCTGGTGACGCCGACGTTGAAATCGCCGTCGGTGGCGAGGATGACGCGGTTGATGCCGCCGTTGACGAAGTGCTGGCGGGCGATCTCGTAGGCGAGCGTGATGCCGGCGGCGCCGTTGGTCGATCCGCCCGGCTCGAGTCTGGCAATGGCGGCGTGGATGATGTCCTTCTGCGCGCCGCTCGTCGACGGCAGCGCGACGCCGCTGGCGCCGGCATAGACGACGATGGCGACGCGGTCGCGGGGGGTGAGCGTATCGACGAGCATCCGCAGCCCGGTACGGATCAGCGGCAGCTTGTCGGGCGAATCCATCGAGCCCGAGACGTCGATCAGGAACACCAGGTTGCGGGCCGGCACCGCCTCGAGATCGAGAGGGCGGGCGCGCAGACCGACGAGCGCCAGGCGGTGGGCCGGGTTCCACGGGCAGGCGGCAAGCTCAGTGGTGATGGAGACGGGCGCACCGGCGGCGGGGGCCGGGTAGTCGAACCGGAAGTAGTTGATCAGCTCCTCGATCCGGACCGCGTCGGGAGGCGGAAGCGTTCCGGCGTTGAGGAAGCGGCGGACGTTGGCGTAGGAGGCGGTGTCGACGTCGATCGAGAAGGTCGACAGTGGATCCGTGGAGACGCGCCGGAACGGGTTGTCGTCGAGGCGATCGTACCCTTCTGTGTTCCAGGGCTGCCGGCGGGCGTACATCTCCGCCGGCGCCTGCGCGCGCGCCGAGCCGAGGAGACCGCTGGGCACGCCGCCAATCACGCCGCCGGGCACGCCGCGCTGTGCCTTGGCGTCCCCGCGCGGCGGCGCCATGACGGTATCGGCGGCGGTCGGAGCCCCGGGTGGCGGCGGTGGCGCGGGGAGCGCCGGCGTCATGATCACGTCGAGGCGGCTCGGGTGCCCGGCCTGGACGTCGATCGTCGTCCTGAATCCGGAGAAGCCGGCGTGCGTGACGGCGAGGTCGTAGCGCGCGGCTTGCAGGCGCGGGAAGCTGAATGCCCCGGCGGCGTCCGACATGCGCACCGCCACCGCCGCGCCGTTCCGCTGCAACGCGACCCGGGCGCCGGCCAGCGCCGCGCCGTTCGCATCCCTGACGGTTCCGCTGATCGACCCGGTCAGCCCCTGCGCGCCGAAGCCGGCCGCCAGCCCGAGCAGACACACTCCGATTGCGAGCGCCATCCCACGCATGTCGGACCTCCTGACTCCTGCGCGGCGGCAAACGGCCGCCGCGGCTCGGTCATGGAGGGTTAGACACCGGGCCGGGCCCGGCGGACGGGAAAAGTGTCAGAGCGCCGCGGCGGCGACCTGGGTGAGCCGGTCGTTCGGATAGATGTGGTCGACGTTCTCGGGCGTGACGAGCTGGTGTTTGACGAAGACCGCCGGGGGAACGGGGCGCCGATGGAGGATGTCGAGCGCGACGGCGACGATCTCGGCGCCGTATTTCTCCGGGAAGTAGGCGACCGAGCCGATCAGGCGGGTGCCGGGCTCGCGCAGTTCGGCGCGCCCCTCGGGCGAGGCGTTCTGGCCCATGATCGCGCAGGACTCGCTGCGGCCGGCCTCCTGCAGCGCGCGCAGCGCGCCGAGCGCGCTCGGATCGTTGATCGCGCCGATGACGAAGCGGCGGGCGCGGCTGGTACGGACGTGCTTGCGCATCGCCTCGAAGCTCTCGCCGAGCTTGCCGTCCCCTTCGAGGTAGGTGACCTGCGCGCTCTCGAGCGACGGACACGCTTCCTTCATGCCGACGAGCATGCCGGTGAGCCGCATCTTCGGCAGGCTGCCGGCGCGTTCGAGGGCGAGCAGGACGATCTCGTGATGTCGGCCTGGCCGTGCTGCTTGGCCCAGCGTCCGAGGTGGCGGCCGCCGATCAGTCCGGCTTCGTAGTTGTTCGCGCCGAAGTAGGTGGCGCCGGGATGCGGCACTTCGATCGCGATCAGCGGGATGTTGGCGTCGCGGTACTTCGCCGCGACGATCGGCGCGACATGCTCGTCGGTCTGGAACTCGATGACGAGATCGACCTTCTCGCGCACCAGCACATCGGCGTTGCGCTGCGCGATCTTCGGGTTATAGCGGTTGTCGACGGAGATGAGCTCGATGCCCTGGGCGGCGGCGGCGCGCTGCAGGCCCGCCGAGATCTCCTTCGAGAACTGGTAGTCGGTGCCCTGCGCCGCGTAGCCGAGCCGGAACGGCCGCTGCTTGAACGGCCGGATGTGCGAGCGGTAGAGGTTCTCTCCGACCTTCTCGACCATCCCGCAGCGCTCGAGCGTGTAGAGCAGACGGAAGGCCATGCTCTTGGGCAGCCCGCTGCGCGCCGCCACCTCGCGGAGCGGCAGCGCCTCGCCGGAGGAACGGAAGGCGGACAGCAGCTGCGACGAATGGACGACCGACTTGACCAGATACGGATCGCGCGCCTGGGGCTTTGCGTTCATCATGGCTGTTCCAGTGCATCCGAGGGCCGGGGCGCATTATGCGCCGGCGTTTCGCAGGGCGCAACAGAAAATACGAAAAATGTCACGACCGGCCCGTAAAGCCGCCATAAATGAGCCTTCGGACAGGACAGCCCCGCTGTCGCGGCCCGCGCGCTGTAGTAAATAGAGGAGGTCCATGATCCCAGCCGTCTCTCCGGACCTCCTCGTCGAGGCGTCAGGCATCAGCAAGTCCTTCTCGGGCGTCCGCGCGCTGCGCGACGTCTCGTTCGCGCTCCGTGCCGGCGAAGTGCACGCGATCGTCGGCGAGAACGGCGCCGGGAAATCCACGTTCATCCGGATCCTGACCGGGGCCGAGCGCGCCGACGCGGGCCGGCTGCGCATCGCGGGGACGCCGGTCGCCCATCTCGACCCGCGCCTCGCCCGCGCGCTCGGCATCGCCGCCATCTACCAGCAGCCGTCGCTCTTCCCGCACCTGACGGTGGCCGAGAACATTGCCTTCGGGCGGGAGACGGCGCGGCCGTTGAGCCGCGTCCGCTGGGCCGGGATTCGCCGCCACGCCGCCGCGCTCCTCGATCGCATCGGCGCCCCGCTCGATCCCGATCGGCCGGTCGCTTCGCTCAGCATGCCGGAACAGCAGATGGTCGAGATCGCCAAGGCGCTCGGCGCCGCCGCCCGGGTCGTGATCATGGACGAGCCGACGGCGTCGCTCAGCGAACGCGAAGTCGCACGGCTCTTCGCGGTGATCGCCAGGCTGCGCGAGGAGGGAGCCGGGGTCATCTACATTTCCCACCGCCTCGAGGAAGTCGCCGCGATCGCCGACCGGATCACCGTGCTGCGCGATGGGGCGACGATCGCCACGCACGAGGCTGCCGCCATCGACCGCGGCGAGCTCATTCGGCTGATGGTCGGACGCGAGCTGGCGGCGGTGTTTCCCAAACGGGCGGTGCCGCTCGGCGACGTGGTGCTGGAAGCGCGCAGTCTGTCGCACCGCGCCAGCGGGATTCACGACGTCTCGCTGGCGGTCAGGGCCGGAGAAATTCTCGGCATCGCCGGCCTCGTCGGCTCGGGACGCACGGAACTCGCCGAAGTGCTCTTCGGGCTCTCGCCCGCCGACGCCGGCGACATTCTGCTGCGCGGCGCCGCCGCCCGGGTTGCCTCGCCGGCCGACGCCGTCCGGCACGGCATCGGCTACGTGCCCGAAGACCGCCGCCAGCACGGCGTCGTCCTCGAGATGTCGATTGCCGCCAACGTCAGCCTGGCAAGCCTCGCTGCGGTCTCGCACCACGGCCTCATCGACGCCGCTGCCGAGGCGCGCGGCGCCGAGCGCCATCTCGAAGCGCTGCGCATCAAGGCGCCGGGGATCGCCACCGAGGCGGGCGCTCTCTCCGGCGGCAATCAGCAGAAGGTGGCGCTGGCGCGGTGGCTGTCAATCCGCCCCGCGGTGCTGATCCTGGATGAGCCGACGCAGGGGGTCGACGTCGGGTCGAAGGCGGAGATCCACGCGCTGATGCAGACGCTTGCCGAGCAGGGACTCGCGATCATCATGATCTCGTCCGAGCTGCCCGAGATTCTCGGCATGAGCGACCGCATCGCGGTGATGCACGGCGGTACGATCCGCGGCGTGATTGCGCGCGGCGAGGCCACGCAGGACAGCGTCATGCAGATGGCGTTCGGAGGCGTCTGAGCGGAAGAGGAATGCAGGCGCGGCCGGAGGCGGGGCCGCGAACGGGGGGACTACCGGCGAAAGGATGGGACCGCGCGACCGGATGATGATTCGGCTGCGCGCGGCGAATGGCCGGCAGACCCCCGTGCGACCCGTATCTGACCCGGCGGCTCATCCACGTTGGCCTCCCTCGCAAAACACTGACACCACCAAGATGGACCTCTGACCACCAAACGTCAAGCTCTGCGCCGGAGGGCCACTAGCCTCCCTCGATGAGCTGCGTCAGCGCCGGCACATGGCCGAGGAGACGCGCGTAGAGCGCGAGCTGGCCGCGGTGATATTCCTCATGGGCAATGGCGTGGTGCAGCCAGGTCAGACGCGTCGCCGGCTCACCGTTGAACTGCATGATCGGCTGGCGCAGCTGCGCATCGCCGGCGCGCTCCAGGCGGGCGCGTGATTCCGTGCCGATCGCCCCGAGCAGCGCGATGAGCGGTCGCTTGCCGGAGATTTGCGCCCGGCTGCCCGCGTACTCGCGGATGAAGTCGGGATACGGCTGGCGCATGAAGCTGCCGTCCGGGCGTGCCAGCTCCCCGGCGGCCATCAGCGCGGACTCGGCAATGTGCTGCGCCAGCTCCGTCACCGTCCGGCTTTTCGACGTCGGACGGAAGCCGAACTCGGCGTCCGGGATGTTGTCGAGCTCGGCGATCACGCCGTCGCGCACGTAGGTCCACGCGTCGAGCGCCTCGTCCAGGAAGTTGGGTTCGGCCATTGCCAGGGTCTCCTTTCGATCATCTCACCAGCGCCGGCGGCTGCAGCAGCCATTCGCCGTTGGCGCGCCTCTGGTACCGGCTCAGGCGGGCTTCTCAGGCCTCGACCTCGATGTCGCCGGCGGCGCGCGCCTGACAGGCGAGGATGAGCCCCTCGATCCGGTCGTCGGCGGTCAGCGCATCCTGGACCTCCATCGCGACGCGGCCCGAGAACAGCCGCGTCTTGCACTGGCCGCAGATGCCCGAGCGGCACTCGAACGGAATCTCGACGCCGGCCTCCTCGGCGGCTTCGAGCACCGTCTGTCCGGCCGCAATCGCCGCGGTCTGTCCGCTGCGCGAGAACACCACATTGGCGGCGGTGCCGGCGGGCAGAGGCTCGGTGGTGTCGGCGGCGCCGGGAGCGCCCGCCGTCTCGCTGACCGGGCGGCGAGACGAACGCCTCTTGGAGGATTTCGGCGTCGGGAACGCCCATGCCGACAAGCGTGGTCGCGCATCGCGATCATCATCGGCATCGGGCCGCACAGCAGGACCGGGCCGCGCTGCAGCGTCGGAATGAAGTCGGCGAGCAGCTCGCGCGTGATGCTGGCCGCGCGGCCCGTCCCAGGCTGTCTCCGGATCCTGGGAGACGCACCACGCGGACGTGCAGGTTCGGAAACCGCGCCTGGAGATAGGCGAGCTCGTCGCGGAACACGATGTCGCGCACGGGTCCGCACCGAGAACAGCAGGTAGATCTCGCCGTGCCAGCCGCGATCGGTGAGGCTCCGGACCACCGCCATCATCGGCGTGATGCCGATGCCGCCGGCGATCAGCACGACGCGCTCGGCCTCGTCGCCCGCGAAACACGAACCTGCCGGCCGGCGCCGAGACCGCGACGCGCTGTCCCTCCCGCCAGGTGTCGTGCAGATGATGCGGAGCGCGTAGCCGTCGGCGGCCCGCTTGACCGAGATTTCGCAGTAGTCGTCGCGTGTCGGCGGAGGACGCGATCGTGTAGGAGCGGTTGACCCGCTTGCCGTCGATCGTCAGCGCGAGGTTCAGGTACTGGCCGGCGACGTGCGTGAACGGCAGCGGCACCGCCGTCCGGCGCGACCAGCCTGAAAGTCCTGACGTCGGGCGTCTCGTCGAAGATGCGCGCGATGACCAGCTCGCCCGGACCAGAACCGCTTTCTGGTCGTCGCCGCTCGCGGACTGCCGCCGCCCTCGCCCGGGCGGAGCGCACCTCGGCGCGCAGCCCGACGTAGTGCGCGACCAGCGCGGTAGAGCGAGGAGCACGCCGACGACGGCGGCGAAGGCGAGCGGCTGGCGCACGTCGGACTTCACCAGCAGGTAGTAGTGGACGACCGCCGCCGATCGCGACCAGGTAGGCAGCCGGTGCAGCAGCTTCCACCGCGCCGCGCCGAGCCGGCGCACCATCGCGTCGGTCGACGTCAGGGCCAGCGGGATCATCAGCGCCAGCGCGCCGATGCCGAACCACAGATAGCGCGCGCGTGACGATCTCGTGCAGCGTGCTGGCGACGCTGCGCTCGCGATCGAACACAAAGAAGATCGCGAAGTGCGCGGCGATATAGAAGAAGCCGAGCACGCCGAGGTTGCGCCGGATGGCAATCAGCCGGTTCCAGCCGGTGAGCGCGCGCAGCGGCGTGATCGCCAGCGACAGCGCCAGGAAGACCAGCCCGATGAGGCCGGTCGTGCGGATCGCGAAGTTGACGTCGTTGACGCCGAGCTGATGGCGGTACGCGTCCCAGACCAGCAGCGCCGCCGGGACGAGGCCGTTGACGATCACGAGCCGCTTGGCGAAGCGGCGTGTCGACCAGCGCGCTCAGAAGTGGACATCGAGGTCCATGCCCGCGTACAGGCTCGCCACCTGATCGGCGTAGCCGTTGAACATCAGCGTCGGCCGCCGGCCCGACTCGCCGATCCGCTGCTCGGTCGCCTGGCTCCAGCGCGGATGATCGTGGCTGCGGGTTGACGTTGGCGAAGAAGCCGTACTCGTCCGGCGCGCAGCAGGTTCCACGTCGACGGCGGCTCGGTCGCGGTCAGCGTGATCTTGACGATCGACTTGATGCCCTTGAAGCCGTACTTCCACGGCATCGACGAGCCGCACCGGCGCGCCGTCCTGCGGCGGCAGCTCCTGGCCGTAGAGCCCGGTGGCGAGCAGCGTCAGCGGATGCATCGCCTCGTCCAGCCGCAGCCCTTCGACGTACGGCCACGTCGAGCACGTCCGTGCTTCTGGTTCGGCATCCGCGCCGGATCGAGCAGCGTCTCGAACGCGACGTACTTCGCGTCGGCCGTCGGCTCGACCGCCGCGAGCAGCTTCGACAGCGAGTAGCCGGCCCACGGAATGACCATCGACCACGCCTCGACGCAGCGCATCCGGTAGACGCGCTCCTCCGGCGGGCTGAGCCGCCTCAGATCGTCGAGGTCGAACACGCGCGGCTTGTGCACCAGCCCGCCGACCTCGACCTGTCCAGCCCGTCGTCTTGAAGCTTCGCCGCCGCGTCGGCGACGCCGTCCTTGTCGGTCGAGAACTCGTAGAAGTTGTTGTAGTTGAGAATCGACGGCGCGCGGGGTCAGTGGCTTCGTCGACCCAGAAGCCGTCGGTCGTGCGGCGCGGTGACCAGCCCGGTGATCGCCGGCATCTCGGTCGTGTCCAGGTCCGACCCTGTTGAGCCGGCGATAGAGCAGCGCCGTGCCGGCGGCGGTCGCGGCCAGCAGGCCGGCGCGCAGGAACGTCCGCCGGTTGAAGTAGACCTCGCGGGGCGTGATCTCGCGGTCCGGAATGCGGTCGCTCATGGCTCGTACCTCTTCTACGCCCCGCCGGGCGCGCCGGATGCACCACCCTTCAATCCATCATGTCGCCGGAGGCCACACTTATTCCCGCTATTTCACGCGTCGCCGCTGTGGCGCGCCGCCGGCCGGCCGCAGGCTCCGCCACGGCTCGTCGTCGTAGCAGTCGACGAGGAACGGCCCCTTCGCCTCGGCGGGCGACAGAATGGCCAGAAAGGTCATCGGCTCCTTCGACGCGTTGTGGATGGCGTGCACCATCCCCTTCGGAATGAACGCGCATCTCGCCGGCCCTGAGTCGTCCGCTTCTCCCGGTCCACCCACTGCTCGGCGACGCCGTCGACGATGTAGATGATCTCCTCGCGGCGCGGATGGTAGTGAAACCGGTGCCCGGTCCCCGGCCGCATCGTCACGCGCACCAGGGTGAGGTGCGCGGTGTCGGTCAGGCCCGGGCGCGACAGCCACCAGTGCTTCCCCCACGGGGCGCGCTCGATCTCGGCCTTGCTCCGGTGACGAACCGCAGCGGCTGTTCCTTCGTCCGCCTCTTGCTCATCGCGTTTCCGTTCTGCGAATGCTCTTGAAGGCCCGGATCTGTTCGGCAATCGCCCGCTCGGCCGGCAGACGCTCGACGGAGCTTGCGCCGTAGAAGCCGTCGACGCCGCGGCAATTCCGGATGATGTATTCCGCATCCGGCGGCTCGGAGATCGGCCCGCCGTGGCAGATGACCAGCACGTCCGGCTCGCACGCCCCGCGCCGCATCCGCAATCGCCTGGATCCGCTCGACGCAGATCGTCCAGCGTCTTCGAGCTCTTCGCGCCGATCGACCCGCCGGTCGTCACGCCCATGTGCGCGACGATCAGATCGGCGCCGGCATCGGCCATCCGCTCCGCCTCGCCGGGATTGAAGACATACGGCGTCGTCAGCAGGTCCATCTCGGCGGCGAGGCGGATGATGTCCACTTCGAGCTGGTAGCTCATGCCGGTTTCCTCGAACGCCTGGCGCATGTCGCCGTCGAACAGGCCGACGGTCGGGAAGTTCTGCACGCCGGCGAAACCAAGCGTCCGCAGCTCCTCGAGGAACAGCCGCGGAATGATGAACGGATCGGTGCCGTTGACCCCGGCCAGCACCGGTGTGCTGCTTGACCACCGGCAGGACCTCGTAGGCCATCTCCTTGACGATCTCGTTGGCGTTGCCGTAAGCGAGCAGGCCGGCGGAGCTGCCGCGGCCGGCCATCCGGTAGCGGCCCGAGTTGTAGACGATCAGCAGGTCGATGCCCCCCGCCTCCTCGCTGACCGCCGAGAGGCCGGTGCCGGCGCCGCCGCCGATGATCGGCTCGCCGCGGGCGATCTGCTCGCGGAAGCGGTTGAGAATCGCCGACCGTCGAATTGTCCACCTGTGTCACGAGAAGCCTCCGCCGGATCGTTCAGGGTTGGGAATGAACGGCACCAGCCGTGCGGTCGAAGGCCGCGCGGCCGCCATCAGCTCGAGCAGTGCCCTGGCCGCGGCATCCGCAAAGCCGGGATCGTTGATGTGCAGGTCCAGCTCGACGACCTCGCCTCCGGCAGCCCTGCCCGGATGGCGTCGTGCAGCGCCCGGCGCGCCGCCGGATCGTCGAACGGCTGCCCTTCGCTGTCGATGGCCGAGACGCCCCGCCCCGGCAGCAGCACCGCCACCGGCCCCGCGCCGCCGACAGCTTCCGCGCGATGTCGGCGCCGATCGCGCGCGTTCTCCGTCCGCCGTCGTCCGCATCAGCGTGACGTTCGGCGTTGTGCCGGTAGAACAGCCGGCCCGCGAACTGCGGCGGGACCGTCTCGGGTCGCGTAGAAGTTGACCATGTCGAGCGCGCCGGTCGAGACGACCTGCGGGATGCCGGCGCCTGCCCGCCGCGGTCAGACGGTCGCGGCCCGGCACTGAGGAAGCCGCCGACGTGCTCGTCCGCCAGCTCGGTCGTCGTGAGGTCCAGCACGCCGGCAATCATGCCTTCGGCGATCAGCGACTCCATCGCCTGTCCGCCGTTGCCGGTCGCATGGAAGACGAGGACCTCGTAGCCAGCCCGCTCCAGCGTCTCTCGCGCCCGTTCGACGCACGGCGTCGTCACCCCGAACATCGTCGCCGCGACCATCGGCCTGTCGCCCGGCTGCGGCGGCGGCGGATGGCTGACCAGCCCGGCCATCGCCGCGGCGGCCTGCGACAGCACCTGCCGGCTGACGCGGTTGAGGCCGAGGATGTCGACGACCGGCGTTGAGCATGAAGATGTCTTTGTCGCCGACGAACTGACGGACGGTGCCCGAGGCGAGCGTGCTGACCATGACCTTCGGGACGCCGAGCGGCAGCGCCTGCATTGCCGCGGTGGCGATGGTGGTGCCGGCCGAGCCGCCCAGTCCGAGGACCCCCTGCAGGTCGCCGGCGGCGAACCGCTTCGCGCGCCAGCCGCGCCGCGCCGCGCGCCGCCACGGTGACGGCCTCGCCGCGGTCCGCGCGGCGCCGGACGCCTCCAGGGACGTGCCGCCGAGCTCGAAGAGCGCTCGCCGGGTGATGTCCGCCTCGACGGCGGCGGTGCCGAGCGCGCCGACGTCGACCAGCGTGACCGCGACGCCCCACGAGCGCAGCAGCCGGCGGACGAAATCGGCCTCGCGGCCTTTGGTGTCGAGCGTGGCGAAGAGGAAGACTGAAGGCATCGCGGGCCGGCGCGTCGGTGACGCGCTACAGCATACCCTCAACAGCGGCGTGAGGTTTGACCCCCGCATGGCCCGCCGTTATAGTCCGACCGTCCATGCGAATCATCTTCATGCTTCTTGCCGCCGCCCTGACGATGCTGCCCGCGCCGCAGAATACCGGGCCGGCGCCGCTGCGGGTCTTCATCCGGTCCGGGCCGAAGACGCACGGCCCCGGCGCGCATGACCATCCGCGGTTCCTCAGGGAGTGGGTGCCGCTGCTGAACGAGCGGGGCGCCCGGGCCACCGGCGGCGATGTGTTCCCGACCAAGGCGCAGCTCGACGACACCGACGTGCTGATCCTGCACGCGCAGGACGCCGGCAACATCCCCGATCCGGCGGATCGGAAGAACCTCGGCGAGTTCCTGGCCCGCGGCGGCGGACTCGTCGTCATCCATGCCGCGGCGGTGTCCACCGATCCCGACTGGTTCAAGAGCATCATCGGCGGCTCCTGGCGCAACGGCACGACGAAGTGGCTCGAAGGCCCGATGCAGCTGTACTTCACCGACCGCGACAGTCCCATCACGAAGGACGTGTCCAACTGGGCGATGGACGACGAGATCTACTACGACATGGACCTGCTGCCCGAGGTGCGCGTGCTCGCCGCGGCCTACACGCCGAAGGCCGCCGGGGCGCGTAACGCCGGGGCGCAGAAGCGCGCCGAGGAGCTGACCGGCGGCGGCAAGCAGGTCAGCATCTATGACTCCAGCCGCAGATGTGGACCTACGAGCGGACGATGGACGGCAGCCGGACGCCGTACCGCGCCGTTCGTCTCGATCCCCGGCCATCTCTACGAGAACTTCAACCGGCCGAATTACCGCGCCATCCTGCTGCGCGGCATCGCCTGGGCGGGCAAGCGCGCCAACGTCGATCGAGCTCCTCGACCGCGGACGAGCTGCGGCGACGCGCTGCGCTACGTCGAAGGCGGCCCGACCGCATCCGCTGAAGGCGGCGGCGAAGATCGAGGTGCACCCGGATTTCGACCTGTCGCTGGTCGCCTCGGAGCCGCTGATCCAGAAGGCGATGAACATCGACTGGGACGAGAAGGGCCGGCTGTGGGTCTCCGAGACGCCCGAGTATCCCGAACGGCCGGCGCAGTCCCGAATACGACGCCGTGGAAGGACACCGGCTCGCTGCAGCCGGCGGTCCAGGACCGCGATCCCGAGGACACGATCTCGATCCTGTCCGACACCAACGGCGACGGCATCATGGACAAGAAGCAGGTCTTCGCCGACAAGCTCGAGCTGGTCACCGGCTTCGTGCTCTATCGCAAGCGGCGTCATCGCCGCCACCTCCCCCGACATCTGGTATCTCGAAGACACCGATGGCGACGGCGTCGCCGACAAGCGGACCAAGCTCTACACCGGCCTCGGCATCACCGACACCCACGCCGTCATCAACAACCTGCGCTGGGGCCTCGACGGCTGGATCTATGCCACCCATGGCTACAGCGTCGGCAATGTCACCTCGCCGGACGGGAGCCAAGCCAGTTCGGCCGCGACGGCAGCGGCGTGGTCCGCTTCAAACCGGACGGGAGCGCGTTCGAGCAGTACAGCAGCCGCGGCGGCAATACCTGGGGGCTCGACATCACCTGGGACGGCCAGGTGTTCTGGACCCAGCCGACGAGCGGCACGGTCTTCTTCCACACCGTGCTGCCAGAGTACGATTCTCGCGAAAGGGAAGGTGCCCGGAGACGACCTCATGGAAAGGGATGATCGCCGGGCAGAAGACGTATCCGCTGATGACGTGGCCGGAGCAGGCCTACGTGCAGATCGATCTGGTCGGCCAGTTCACCGCCGCGGCCGGCTGCGCGGTCTATGAAGGCGGCGCCTGGCCGGAGCAGTGGCACTACGCCTACTTCACCGCCGAGCCGACGCTGAACATCGTCCATCAGCAGTTCGTGAAGCCGGACGGCGTGAGCTACACGACCGCACAAGGAAGCGGGGCGCGAGGAGACCGAGTTCATCCGCAGCAAGGACCTGTGGTTCCGCCCGATCGAGACCCGCATCGGGCCGGACGGCGCGCTCTATATCGTCGACTTCTACAACCAGGCGGTGATCCACAACGACACCCGCGGGCCGCTGCACGGCCCCGCCAACGCGGCGGTGCGGCCGGATCGCGATCACTACTTCGGCCGCATCTGGCGGGTGCAGCACAAACAGGCGCAGCAAGCTCGACGTGCCGGCGCTCGACGCCAGGGACCTGCCGTCGCTGCTGCGGATGATGGAGACGAGTCCGAATGCGCACGTCAAGCAGACCGCGTGGCGGCTGGCGCACGAAAACTTCGCCGCCGATCCCCGCGTCGAAAAACTCAGCCGGCCGATGGGCAGCAAGGCCTTGCGGCTCTACGAGCGGGCGGCCGCGGCCGGCGCCGGCCCGGCGCGCAAGGAGATGCTGGACGCCTTCGCGCAGGCGACCGACAAGTGGACCCGGTCGGCGATCGCGGCCGGGGCCACCGATGCGCCGGCCGCCTACATCGTGGACGCACTGGCGTATGACCGGCCCGAGGCGCTGACCGAGCTCGTCACCGCGATTCTGCCGGCGGCGCTGCCCGCCGATGCCGGCCGCCTGCTCGCGGCCGCCGCCGCGGCGCGGCCGCCGGCGGCGCCGCTGAAAGCGACGGTGGTGCGGGCGGTGTCGCAGATGAACGGCACGCTGCGGATGGACGGGGCCACCACGAAGGCCGTCCAGGCACTGCTGGCCGACCCGGCGACCACCGCCATGGCGCTGCCGATCGTCGCCCGCTGGGATACCACGGGAGCGCTCAAGGCGGCGGCCGACTCGCACGCCGGCCAGCTCGTCAAGGAGCTCGGCGCCGCGGGCACGGCCGACGACCGGCGGGCGGAGCTGGCCGCCAGTCTGCTGGCGCTGCCCTCGCAGCGCGCCGCGGTGCTTCGGGCGCTCGCGCCGCAGCTCGCCAACCCCGCCGTCGCCGATGCCTTGAAGACGCGCCTGGTGGCGGCGATTGGCGAACACGCCGGCCCGGACGCCGATGCCGTGCTGATCGACGCGTTCGCAGGGGCGCCGGCGGCGCCGGTGTTCGACCAGCTGCTCAAGCGGCCGGAGTCGTCTCTGGCGCTGCTCGCCGCCGTGCAGGCCGGGCGGATCACGCCGGCGACACTGGGACCCGCGAACGTCGCCAGACTGCGTACCCATCCGAACCGCCAGGTCGCCCGGCAGGCTGCCGTGGTGCTCGATGCGCTGTCGCCGCAGGTCCGCCAGCGCGCGGACGCCATTGCGGCGCTGCTCCCGGAGATCGACAAGGGGGGCGACGCCGGCCGCGGGCGCGCCTTGTTCACCGGCACCTGCGCCACCTGCCACCGGCTCGGCGACATCGGCCGGGACGTCGGCCCGCCGCTGAACGGCATGGGTGTGCACCCCCGTTCGGAACTGCTCGTCCACATCGTCGATCCCAACCGCGAGGTCGACCCGAGCTTCTGGCAGTGGAACGTCACGACCAAAAAGGGGGAAACCCTCTCGGGCGTCATCGCCAACGAGAATGCCGCCAGCCTGACGCTGCGCAGCGCCGGCGGCGACGTCGAGATCAGGAAGGAGGACGTGGCGACGCGCGAGAATACCCGCCGCTCGCTGATGCCGGAAGGCTTCGAGGCCCTCGGGGCCGGAGCGCTCAGCGACATCATGGCGTTCCTGAGCTCGGGGGAGCAGAAGTTCCATGTCATCGACCTGCGCCAGGCCTACACCGCCAGCAGCCGCCGCGGGTTCGGGCGAGAGGACAATCCCGACGACACCGTCGCCCTGCACCGATTCGGTGACGTGACCGTGGCGGGGGTGCCGTTCTCGGTGATGGACCCCGCAAAGTCCGCGACCGGCCTGAACCTCGTCGCGCTCAAGGGCGGCCCGGGCACCGGCAACGCCGCCGACGAGTTCCCGCAGCGCGTCGAGGTTCAGACCGGCGTCGTCGCCGCCAGCCTCCATTTCCTCGGCGGCGTCGGGATGTGGGCGTGGCCGGTCGGCGGGGAGGCGGCGCGCGGCGTGCCCGCCATGAAGGTCACGGTGCAGTTCGCCGACGGGACGGCCGAGACGCACGTGCTGAAGAACGGCGAGGTGTTTGCCGACACCACGGTGCGCGCCGAAGTGCCGGGCAGCCGCGACGCGGGAGACTTCACGCGGCGCGGCCAGGTCCGTGAGTTCGCGATCAATCTCGGCCGGAAGGGAGCGCTGTCGAAGATCGTCCTAGAGAGCTTCGACAACGACATCGTCCCGGCGACGGCCGCGATCACCGCCAGCGAAGATCCTGCGCCTGCCGCGCAAGCCGGTAGCCAGCCAGCGCCGCGCGCCGCCGCACCGGCCGCTCCGCCGGAGGCGAAAGACGTGGTCCCGGGCGGCAAGGCCGGCGGCCGCGGCGATGCGCCGTTACCGGAGACCAGACCGATCGTCTGGGCGCCCGGCAAGACGAAGGTGCTCATCATCGGCGGCGGCAGCTCGCACGACTTCGGCCGCTTCTTCGGCGGCACCGACGCGGCGACGCTCGCGGCGGCCGGCTTCAGCGTCAACTACACCGAGGACCGCGATCAGGCGGCGGCCGAGATCGGCAACGCGGACGTCGCCGTCGTCAGCGTCAACCGGCAGTTCTTCGACACGCCTGAGTACCGCAAGGCGCTCTTCGCGTTCGCGGACCGCGGCAAGGGGCTCGTCATGCTGCACCCGGGGACGTGGTACGGCTACGCCGAATGGCCCGAGCTGAACGCCCGGATCGTCGGCGGCGGCGCCCGCGGCCACGACCGCCTCGGGAAATTCTCGGTCAACGTCGTCCGCCCCGAGCACCCGATCATGAAGGGGGTGCCGGCGTCGTTCGACGTCGAGGACGAGCTCTATTACATGAATGCCGAAGCGGAGAAGGTGCCGGCCGGCACCGCGCCGATCGAGGTGCTGGCGGAGACGTCACCGAGCGTCAAGTTCAGCAAGCCCCACCCCTCGGTGTGGATCACCCGCCACTCCTCGGCCCGCATTGTCGGCATTGCGCTCGGTCATGACGAGCGCGTCCACGACCTGCCTGCCTTCCGCACCATCCTGACGAACGCAGTGAAGTGGGCTGGAAGGAAGTAGCCAGTAGCCAGTTGCCAGTAACCAGTAGCCGGTAGCCAGTAGCCAGTAAGCAGTAATGGGCTCCTGGCGCCTGGGAACTGGCTACTGGGAACTGGCGACTGGCAACTGGCGGTCTAGCCCCATCCTGTCAGCCTGGTGCCGAATCTGTCATCGGCCGGCCGGCCGCGGCGGCGGGATCAGGTGAAAACAGGCCGAAATCTCCATGTCGCGCCGGCATACGCGTTGCACCGTCTCCGGTGTTCCCCTGGAGATGTCAGATGACCCGTACAGTTGGTGCCGCAATCGGATTCCTGCTCATCGTGTTCTTTTTCGCGGCCGTTGCCGTCCAGACGACGCGCGCGGCTTCGCCCGCCGTGACCTCCAGCCACGCCCGGTAGGCCGGCGGCGGCCGTCGCCCGAGAATCGCTGCGGTATATCCCCGCGTCAAAAAGCCCCGCCGAGATGTGCACCCGCGGGCGTTAGCTGAGAAGCTCGCGCACCCGCGGAACCACCTGCGTGCCGTACAGCTCGATGCTCGCCATCAGTCTGTCGTGCGGCAGCGTGCCGTTGCTGTATTTCAGATCGAACCTGGAGAGCCGCAGGGCTTTGGCGGCTTTCGCGATCTTCGCCGCCACCGTGGCGGGCGCGCCGACGAAGAGCGCGCCGTCCGGGCCGGCGGCCTGGTCGAACTGCCGCCGTTCGATCGGCGGCCAGCCGCGCTCGGCGCCAATCCGCCTCATCATCACGGAGTAGTGCGGCCAGAGCTCCTCTTTCGCTTGATCATCGGTTGCGGCGATGTGGCCCGGGGAATGAACCCCCACCGGCTGCTCGCCGTGGCCTGATTTCTCGAGCGCCCGGTAGTACAGGTCCACGAGCGGTGCGAAGCGCTCGGGGCTGCCGCCGATCACGGCCAGCATCAGCGGAAAGCCGTAGCGCGCGGCGCGTACGACCGACGCCGGCGTGCCTCCGACCGCGACCCAGGTCCGCAGCGGCCCGGGAGCAGTCGGCGGGTAGACGGCCTGATCCTCCAGAGGCGTGCGGGTGCGGCCGCTCCACGTCACCTTCGGCCGCGTGACCAGTTCGGCAAACAGTTCCAGCTTCTCCTCGAACAGCTCTTCGTACCCGGACAGGTCGTAGCCGAACAGCGGAAACGATTCCGTGAACGAGCCGCGCCCGACGATCACTTCCGCGCGTCCGCCCGAGATCGCATTCAGCGTCGAGAAGCGCTGAAAGACGCGGACCGGATCGTCCGAGCTCAGGACGGTGACGGCCGATCCCAGGTGAATGCGGTTGGTGCGCGCCGCAATGGCCGCGAGGACGACCTCGGGGGCTGAAATCGAGAAGTCCGGCCGATGGTGTTCGCCGAGCCCGATGAAGTCGACGCCGACCTGGTCAGCCAGAACGCCCTCGTCGACGACGTGGCGGAGTACCTCGGGCTGCGGCAGCGCCTGGCCCGCCGCGTCCATGGTGACGTCGCCGAAAGTGTCGAGGCCGAGTTCGAGTGCATGCGTCATCTGATCCGATGTCCCTTCGTGGTCGGCCGGTACGGGCGGACCGTGTGCCCTGCCGGCCCGCGCCTCATTTCTTCACCCGGGTCTTCACCCGGGGCTCGATGTCGGGGAGGAAGGCGGTGAGCAGGCCGAGCGCCGGCAGCCAGGCGCAGATCTGGTAGATGAAGGTGACGCTCGTCCGGTCGGCGGCCGCTCCCAGCGCCGCCGCGCCGAGGCCGCCGATGCCGAACGCGAAACCGAAGAACAGGCCGGAAATCAGGCCAATCTTGCCCGGCACCAGCTCCTGCGCGTAGACGATGATGGCCGAGAAGGCCGAGGCCAGCACGACGCCGATGACCGCGCTCAGGACCGCAGTGACGGCCAGCCCGGCGTGCGGCAGTGCCAGCGAGAACGGCAGCACGCCGAGAATCGATCCCCAGATGACGTACTTGCGCCCGAAGCGGTCACCGAGCGGGCCGCCGAGAATCGTGCCGGCGGCGACCGCCCCGAGGAACACGAACAGGAGCAATTGCGCGTTGCGGACCGAGACGCCGAACGTCTCGATCAGATAGAACGTGTAGAAGGTGCTCAGGCTGGCCAGGTAGATGTACTTCGAGAACACGAGGATGAGCAGCACCGCCAGCGCCCGGGTCACCTGCGCCTGGGTCAGGTGGTGATGCGCCGCGTGGTCGCCGGCGCGGCTTCCGGCGGACGTCTTCGTCCGGCGGCCATACCAGCCGCCGACGCGCCACAGCACGGTGATCGCGACGATGGGCGCCAGCGAGAACCACGACAGGCTGCGCTGCCCGTGCGGCAGCACGATGAAGGCCGCGAGCAGCGGCCCGATGGCCGAGCCGGCGTTGCCGCCCACCTGGAAGAGTGACTGGGCGAGTCCGTGCTGCCCGCCGGAGGCGAGGCGGGCGATTCGAGACGACTCGGGATGGAAGATCGACGAGCCGACGCCGATGAGCGCCGCAGCGCCGAGCACGATCCCGAAATGCCCCGCCCAGGCGAGCAGCATCAGGCCCGACAGCGTGAACATCATGCCAATCGCCAGCGACTGCGGCAGCGGCCGGCGATCGGTGTAGTGGCCGACGATCGGCTGGAGCAGCGACGCGGTCAGCTGGTTGACGAGCGTAATCAGTCCGATGTGACTGAAGTCGAGCTGCAGCGAGGTCTTGAGGATCGGATAGATCGACGGCAGCAGCGACTGCACCATGTCGTTGAGCAGGTGGCAGAGGCTGAGGGCCCCGAGGACCCGGAACGCGGTGCGGCTGCCCGTCGGGACAGTGGCGGCTTCAGGGGGATACGACATCGGTGGGCGACGAACAAGTATGCCATCTCCGCCCGCCGTGGTGGTCCGCCTCATCGCTGGCCGGCGCATCAGCCGTGACAAAATGAGCAAAGGATTGCACCCGGCCAGGCTGCCGAAGCGTCCAAACGCCGGAGAGGCGAGCGACCGCGGTGGTTCGCTGTGCGCAAGGCGTTGACAGTCAAGGAGATGAACGATGGCGGACAAGAAAATCATCGCGGTCGTGGGAGCAACGGGAGCGCAGGGGGGCGGCCTGGCGCGCGCGATCCTCGCCGACAAGAGCGGGCCGTTCGCCTGCCGCGCCATCACCAGGGATACGAAAAAGGACCAGGCGAAGGCGCTCGCGGATCAGGGGGCCGAAGTGGTCCAGGCGGATCTCGACGACGAGAAGAGCCTCGAGAAGGCCTTCGCCGGCGCCTATGGCGCCTATTGCGTGACGAACTTCTGGGAGCACTTCTCGGCCGAGAAGGAGACCGCGCAGGCCCTGAATCTGGCCCAGGCGGCGAAGGCCGCGGCGCTCCAGCACGTCGTCTGGTCGACGCTGGAAGACACGCGTCAGCTGATGAAGCCGGACGACACCCGCATGCCGATGCTCCAGGGCCGCTATCGCGTGCCCCACTTCGACGCCAAGGCCGAGGCCGACGCCTCCTTCAAGGCGTTACCGTCGACCATTCTGCTGACGACCTTCTACTGGGACAATCTCTACGCCTTCGGCCTGGCGCCGAAAAAGGGGGAGGACGGGACCTACGTCTGGACCCTGCCGCTCGGCAACGCGAAGGTGTCGGGGATTGCCGCGGAGGACATCGGCAAGGCCGTCTACGGCATCTTCAAGGCCGGCCCGAAGTACATCGGCAAGACCGTCGGAATCGCCGGCGAGAACCTGACGGTCGAGGAGATGTCGCAGAAGCTGTCGAAGGCGCTAGGCGTCAAGATCACCTATCGCGCGGTCGAGCCGGACGCGTATCGCAGCTTCGGCTTCCCCGGCGCCGACGAGCTCGGCAACATGTTCCAGATCTTCCGCGACTTCGAACCGCAGTTCCTGGCGCTGCGCGACACGGGCCTCGCCCGGTCGCTCAATCCGGAGCTGCAGACCTTCGATCAGTGGCTCGCGCAGCACAAGAGCCAGATCCCCCTCTAAGGGGGACACTCATCTTTAGCGTAAGTTGTTGATTTGACAGGGACGATCTGAAAAAGGGCCCTGATCGGGCGGTGGCTGTCAATCGACCTGGCGGACAATGACGGCATGGCCTTTGTCGCCGGCGATGCTGTGCACGTGCGCACGCTCGGGACCGGGGTGGTCCGCGAAGTGCGCAACGGCGGACGCTATCTTGTCGACATCAAGGGCCGCGCCCTTGTCGTCGGCGTCGATCAGCTCGCGCCGGCGCCGACGGAAAAACGACGGCATGTCGCGGCGGCCGCTGGCGTCGATCCCCGGGAGCCCGACGATCACACGGCGGTCGCGGCTGGCCGATCCCTCGATCTCCACGGCCGCAGCGTTCACGAGGCGCTGGAGGCTGTCGATCTTTTTCTGAACGACCTGCTCCTCGAGGGCGAGGCGCACGCCCGGATCATTCACGGCCGCAGCGGCGGACGGCTCAAGGCGGCCGTCCACACGCGGCTGGCGCAGCTGCCGGCCGTCCGGCGCTTCCGGCTGGATCCTGCCAACCCCGGCGTCACGATCGTCAGCTTCTGAGCGGCAGCGGTGGGCCGGCTAGCCTTTGACCGTGAAGTGCTTCGCGGCCAGCACCGCGCGGACGCGCTCGCGCAGATCGCCCTGGAGCTGCACCGTGCCGTCGACGACCGTGCCGCCGGTGCCGCAGGTCCGTTTCAGCTCCTGGCAGAGATCGGCGAGGAACGCGGCATTCGCCGGCAGGCCGAAGACGACCGTGACGGTCTTGCCGCCGCGGCCGGCCTTCTCCATCCGCAGCTTGGCGACCACCCGGGCCGGGATCGGCGCGTCGGCGCCGGCACGGCTGCACCGGCAGCTGGCGCTCGGCCAGCCGCATCCGGGACAGACCCGGCCGACGCCGCTCGAATACACGATCCGCGCGCCGTTTCGATCCGCCATCCCGCGATCATCTCATAGCGGACTGTCGGGGCCGTCGGGCGCTACAGCTTCCAGGCGAGGCGCCCGTAGACGGCCCGGCCGTTCATGCCGAACGGCGACTGGCTCGGAAACGTCTGGATGCCGTTGAACGAGTTGACGGTGGTGTTGCGGTCGGGGAACACGTTGAAGATGTTCTGCGCGCCGGCCGCCAGCGTCAGCGTCTTCGCCACCCGATACGAGATCTCCGCGTCGGTCAGCCATTTCGGCTGATAGGTCTGGTCGTCGGCGGGAGTGGCGGTGGCGGTGCAGAACTCGCCGTACCGGGCGACGTTCGTGTTTGCGCCCCACCGGCTGCGGCGCCAGTCGGCGCCGGCGCGGAAGTTGTCGCGGGGCTGGTAGCACTCGATGCGGCGCCGCTCGATGCGGTCGAACAGGACCTGGTCGAAGCCCTCGAGCTGCGGCGGCGTCGTGACGGCGCCGACGATCTTCGTCCGCGTGTTGTTGTAGGACGCGTGCAGGCGCACATCCCCGGCGTCCGCCAGCGCGATCCGGTAGCCGGCGGAGAGGTCGACGCCGTTGGTGCGCGTATTGATCGCGTTCGTGAAGAACCGCGCGCTGTTGGCGCCGAACGGCGCGAGCAGCGTCGTGATGCGCGGCCCCGTGAAGTTGCCCGACAGCACGATCCGGTCGTCGATTGCGATGTGGTAATAATCGATCGTCACGTCGAGTCCCGGCAGCGGCGTGATCACCACGCCGCCGCTGACGTGCACCGAGTTCTCCGGCTTGAGCGTCTGGGCGCCGAGGACCTGCGCGGCCGGCGAGGTGACCGGCAGCGTCAGCGACTCGAACGGCACCAGTCCCTGGCCTGCGACGTTGAGGAAGTTGGTCGCCGACGACGAGAAGAAGGACTGGCCGAGCGACGGCGCGCGGAAACCGGTGCTGACCGCGCCCCGCACCACGAACCGCGGATCGACCTGCACCCTGGCGGTCAGCTTCCCCTGCACCGTTCCGCCGAAGTCGCTGTAGTGCTCGGTCCGGCCGGCGAAGCCGAGCCGCAGCCATTTCAGGAAGTCCCCCTCGACGTCGACGTAGGCGGCGACGCTCTCGCGCGATTCGTTGACCGCGTTCGACGGCCGGAAACCGGGAAAGACCTGGGCGCCGATCGCGGCGATGCCGCCGGCGCGATTGGGCGACGCCGCCGTTCCGGTAGGAGTCGGGCTCGCCGGCGTGAAATCTGGTACTGCTCGCGCCGCACCTCGCCG
Organism: uncultured Acidobacteriota bacterium; assembly: GCA_963750475.1. GTDB lineage: Bacteria > Acidobacteriota > Vicinamibacteria > Vicinamibacterales > 2-12-FULL-66-21 > JALZOC01. Next base: position 70,896 of record CAVVQQ010000001.1, on the reverse strand, counting down.
CCGAAGGCGACGTTGAGCGGCCCGGCCATCCGGCCGACCTTGAACGGCCGGCTGACGTCGACATTGCCGATGGCCTGTCCGAGCCGCAGCGTGCCGGCGTCGAACTACCGTCTTGTTCGGCGGCACGGTCGGCCCGAGCGAGACGTTCAGCGTGTTGCCGATCGTGAACGCGAAGCTGTTGTGTCCGTAGCCGGCGCTGGCGTCCCAGGCCCAGGCGTTCAACGCCCCGCGGACCCCGGCCGTGCCCGAGACAGTCGACGACCAGTCGGCTGGATCTCCGGCAGGAACCCGAGCGGGTAAATCTGCGGCCAGTTGCGGACGTCGAGCGCCGCGGCGATAGAAGCCGGCGCTGTTGGCCTCGCGGCGGCTGTAGCCGCCGAAGGCGTAGGCGAAGCGCGTCTGCTTCGCGTTGAGCGGCACGCTGGGCGTTCACCATCGTCATCACGTCGCGGGTGTCGGGATCGCCCCAGCGATGATTGGGCTCGGCGACGGCGTTGTTGCCGGCGTCGCCGGCCACGATCTGATCCCGCGGATCGAACGAGGCGCGGTTGGTGCGATTGTGATGCCGGTACTCGGCCGCGACGCGTCACGCTGCCCTTGCCGACCGCCGATGCCCCATGAGCCGCCGGCATCGAACAGCTCCGCCGTCCGAAAAATCGATCTCGTTCCCGGGCTGACAGTTCAGCCCGGCCGAGGTGCACGCGTTGCCGATGAAGCTGCCGGTCGAGAGACCGAACTTGCTCGAGACCGACGGACCGCGACTCGCCCCCTTTGAGCACGATGTTGATGACGCCGGCGATGGCGTCCGAGCCGTACTGCGCCGCGGCGCCGTCGCGGAGCATCTCGATCCGCTCGATCGCCGAGACCGGGATGGCATTGAGGTCGACGCCGGTGGAGCCGCGGCCGATGCTGCCATTGAGGTGGACCAGCGCGCTCTGATGACGGCGCTTGCCGTTGATGAGGACCAGCACCTGATCGGGGCCGAGGCCGCGCAGCGTCGCCGGGCGCACCGTGTCGGTGCCGTCGGTGATGGTCGGGCGCGGGAAATTGAACGACGGCGCCAGCGCCTGGATGACCTGCGTCGTCTCGGCGTAGCCGCTCGTCGCGATCTGATCCTGGGTGATGACGTCGACCGGCACCGCCTTCTCGCGCTTCCGCCCCGGCCATGCGCGACCCGACCGTGATCTGCTCTTCGAAGCCGAGACTGAGGCCGACGTCAGCAGTGGCGGGCGTGTCCGGACGGATCTCGACGTCGACGATCTTCGCCGGCAGCCCCAGCCCCTCGACCTTGACCTGGATCTTGCCCGCACGGGCCAGGGCCGGCGGAACATCGAGCCGGTACTTGCCTTCGGCGTCCGTTGTCGCGGTCGCCGTCGATCCGACGAGCGACACCACCGCACCGGGAACCGGCAGGCCGTCGGCGCGCGTCGTGACGACGCCGGAGACGGTCGTGGTCGACTGGGCAGCGAGCCCGGCCGTAAGGAATCCCAGAAGAACAAACAGGGATGCGCCGCGAGTCAGTGCTGCCATCATGAAGCCTCCCCGGACAACCGACGCTCAATGCTACAGGATGGATCCGCGCGCCACGTGTAGAATCCCGCCCATGGCAATTTCCGCCGGCAGCCGGCTCGGTCCCTACGAGATTGTCGCGCCGCTTGGCGCCGGCGGCATGGGCGAGGTGTTTCGGGCGCGGGACACGCGGCTCGGCCGGGACGTCGCCTTGACAGGCGCCGCGGGCATTCCGCTTGACACCCGGAGCGGCGCGGCGCACACTTGATACACATGAGACGCACAAATCTTGTGTTGAACGGGGATTTGCTGGAGGAAGCAACCAGGCTCAGCGGCGAGCGGACCTATTCGCGGACGGTCGAGCGCGCGCTCGAAGAGTTCGTGCGCCGCGCCCGGGCCCGGAAGATTCTCGATCTCACCGGGTCGGGCCTCTGGGAGGGGGATCTCTCCGTCGTCCGCGAGGACCGCGGCACCTACCGGACGCGGCGCCGTGGTGCTCGTTGACACTTCCGTCTGGATCGAGGTCTTCCGCAAATCGTCGGCGCTCGCCCTTGATCGCATCATCGACTTCGACGAGGTGGTGACGTGCCTGCCGGTGATGCAGGAAGTGCTGCAGGGATTCCGCGATGAGGGGGCCTACCTGATCGCGCGCGACGCCATGAGGGCTCTTCCGATCGTCGAGTCCCCTCTCTCGGTGGGGGTGTTCGATGATGCGATCTCGGTGTATCGGGCGGCGCGGCGGGCTGGCGTGACCGTTCGTTCCGGCGTCGACTGTCTGATTGCGGCCTGCGCGCTGCGCCACAACCTCGAGATTCTCCATGACGATCGCGACTACGACGCCCTGGCGAGGGTCGCGCCGCTCCGTGTGCGCCGCCTCGCCCGCAAGACTGCCCGCTGAGCCCGCCGTGGAGCGCCGTAAGTGACGTCCCGGAGACGAGACTTCATGAGTCTCGCGCCCGGCCGCCGGCGCTCGACGCGATGGCGCCGCGGTGCAGCGTGAGCACTGCCGTCGCAAAGTCGGCCGTGAACCCCTCGTCATGGGTTGAAATCAGGATCGATCGGCCGCGCCCGGCGAGGCCGCGCAGCAGCTCCCCAAGCTCGCGGCGTCGCGTCGGGTCGAGTGAGGCGGTCGGCTCGTCCATCATCAGCAGCGGCGGGTCCATCGCCAGCGCCCGCGCGATCGCCACTCGCTGCGCCTCGCCGCCCGACAGCTCTCGCGGCAGCGCGTCCGCCCGGTGCTCGACGCCGAGCATGCCGAGCAGCTCGCGCGCGCGCTCCCCGGCCGCAGCACGGTCGACGCCGTGGACGTGAACCGGCGCCAGGGTCACGTTCTCGAGCGCCGTCAGATGCTCGAACAGGTGGTGGAACTGGAACACCATCCCGATCCGCTCCCGCCAGCGGCGCAGCGGCAGGCCGGACAGCGGCCGCCCACCGCGCAGCTCGAGTCCATCGATCGCGATCGTGCCCGCGTCGAAGCGTTCGAGCCCCGCCACCGCCCGCAGCATCGTCGTCTTGCCGGATCCCGAAGGCCCCATCAACGCGGTCAGGCTGCCGGGCGCGACGCTGAAGGTGACCTCGCGCAGAATCTCGCGGCTGCCGCGGCGCAGCCCGACACCGCGCACGTCGAGCAGCGGCGTCATGCGGTCGGCGCCTTCCAGCGCCGCTCGAGCCGGCGGGCCGGCGGCCGAGAGCGGCAGCGACATCGCCAGGTAGAGCGCCGCGCAGAGCGATCCCGGGATCACCCAGCTGCCGATGTTGGCGGCGAAGATCTGCGTCTGCTTCGTCAGCTCGACGACGGTGAGGACCGAGACCAGCGACGAGTCCTTGAGCAGCGCCACGAAGTCGTTGGTCATCGGCGCGAGCGCGAGGCGGAAGGCCTGCGGCCCGCGCACCAGCGTGAGAATCTGCCGCTCGGTGAAGCCGAGCGTGCGCGCCGCCTCGAGCTGCCCGGTGGCGACGGCCTCGAGCGCGCCGCGGTAAATCTCGCTCTCGTAGGCGGCGTAGTTCAGCGCAAGGCCCGCCAGTGCCGCGAGGAACGCCGGCAGCCGGATGGCGGCCGCCAGGCCGTAATAGATCACGAAGAGCTGGAGCAGGATTGGCGTGCCGCGCATCAGCTCGACGTAGGCGGTGAGCGCGAGCCGCACGGGGGCGCCGCCGTAGACCCGGCCGCTGGCGATGAGGACGCCGATCGCGACAGCGAGCGCCATCGCCAGGCAGGACAGCACCAGTGTGAGGCCCGCCGCGCGCACCAGCGTCGGCAGGTAGCGCCGCGTCTGCTGCCAGCGGTCCGGCGGCGGAGCGGCGTTGGCGGCGACTGGTCCGGCCGGGTCACCCGCGAGCAGCCGCGAGGTACAGCGCCGGCTGGTCATCGTTCCAGACCTGCCACGTCTTCAGAATGCGTTCGAGGGTGCCGTCCCGCATCGCGGCGAGCAGCGCGTCGTTGACCGCGTCGCGGAGGGCGCGGTGCTGGGGCGCCAGCACGGCCACGTAGTGGCCGGTGGCGATGCTGTCGGGCTGAATCGAGATGCCGGGCATCTGGCGCCTGCGCCGCTCGGCGACGACGTTGTCGAGGAGGACGGCGTCGAGCCGTCCGAGCAGCAAATCGGTAAACGGATGCACGTCATCGTCGTACGACACCGTTTCGAAGCCGTGCTGCCGTCCGGCCGCCAGCAGGATGTCGTAGGCCATGGTTCCGCCGAGCGTGCCGACGCGGCGGCCCGAGAGGTCCGCCAGCGTCCGGAGCCTGACGGCGTCGGCGCTCCGCACCGACAGCACTTCGCGAAACTCGTAGTAGGGCAGCGTCACCGCCATGGCGGCACGGCGCCCCGGCGTGTCCTCGAGGCCGTTGAGCCCGAGGTCGGCGTCGCCGCGGACGACGGATTGATCGATTGAGGCATAGGCGACGGTGACGAAGCGCGGCGTGCGCCCGGTTGCCCGCGCCACCAAAGCGGCAAGATCGACCTCGAACCCCTGGACCCGGGCAGGATCGGCCGGGTCGGCTTCGACGTAGGGCGCGCCCCCCTCGGGATCGGCGGCCCAGCGGAGCTCGCCAGGCGTCTGACCGCCGGCGCGGACCGACGCCAGCACCAGACACGCGGCGAGCATGATCCAGCGCGGCAGAGGCGGCAATGAGCGCCGGTCCATGGGTGGGGAATCTTACCTCGCGTCCAAGGCGGCGGCGATCGTTGCGCCGGTCGTCAGCAAGTACTGGATAATCCCGCCTGGCTCCATGCTGACCAGGCATCGACGCGAAGCCTCGCTCGCTCTGGTGATTGCCGCGCTCGCATTGCTCCTGGCGGCGGTGGCGCCGGGCTATTTCGCGCGCGACAACCTCAGCGATCTGTTCCTGGGCAGCATGCCCGTGCTGATCGTCGCGCTCGGCGCGACGCTGGTCATCCTCACGGGTCACATCGACATCTCGGCGGGATCCGATCTTCGCCATCTGCGGCGTCGCGGCCGGGCTCGCCGCGAAGGCCGGTGCGCCGGTCGTACTGGCGGCGCTCGCCGCATGCCTGACCGGCGCGGCGCTCGGCAGCCTCAACGGCGCGCTGGTGGCCTACGTCCGCATTCCCTCGGTGGTCGTCACGCTGGCGACGATGGTGGCGCTCAGAGACGGGCTGCGCTGGGCGACCCAGGGGGCCTGGGTGCAGGATCTGCCGGCCGGCTTTCAGTGGTTCGGTTTGTCGCAGGCGGCGTATCCGGCCGTCGCCCTCGCGCTGGTGGTGGTGCTGCAGGCCGGACTTGGCTGGGCGATGCGCCACCTCGGGGCCGGACGGATGATCTATGCGACCGGCTCGAACGAGCAGGCGGCGCGCCTCGCCGGTCTGAACACCGCCGTGATCACCTGGGCCGTGTTCGCCGCGGCCGGCGCCCTGACCGGACTGGCGGCGGTGCTGAACGCGGTCCGCTTCAATCAGATTCCGAGCAACGCCGGGATCGGCCTCGAGATGAAGGTCATCGCCGCGGCGGTCGTCGGCGGCGCGTCGATTCGGGGAGGAGAGGGGCAGCTGGGCGGCACGCTGCTCGGGGTCGTCCTGCTCGGCGCCATCGGGCCGGCGCTGACATTCCTCGGTGTGAATGCCTACTGGGAGCGGGCGCTGCAGGGAGCCATCATTCTGGCGGCGGTCGCGATCGACGCGGGGCGCGAACGCCGCGCCTCGCGCGCGGCTGTTCCGGCGGCGGCGCCGGCATGAACCGGGGCTGGCGGGCTCGCTGGTGTCCGAACGGCGAATGGATCGTGCTGCTGGCGCTTGCCGCGGAGGTCCTGCTGTTCGCCGCGGTGGCGAGAAATTTCCTCACCGTCGGCAACTTCTTCGAAGTGATCCGGCTGAGCGTCGAGCTCGGCCTCCTCGCCGTCGCGCTGACGCCGATCATCATCACCGGCGGCATCGATCTGTCGGTCGGCTCGATGATGGGGCTGGCCGCCGTCGTCTTTGGCGCCGCCTTCCGCGACTGGCACCTGCCGATTGCGGCGGCAGGGGGCCTCGCGCTCCTGACGGGATGCGCCGGCGGCGCGCTCAATGCCCTGCTGATCGCCCGCCTGAACATTCCGCCGATCATCGTCACGCTCGGCACGTTCTCCCTGTTCCGCGGCATTGCCGAGGGGCTGACGCAGGGGGCGGTGAACTACACCGGCTTTCCGGCGGGATTCGTTGCTCTCGGGCAAGGCTACCTCGGCGGCGTCATCCCGGCGCAGCTGCCGCTGTTTGTGATCGTGGTCGGCTGCTACGCCGTGCTGCTGCACCGCTCGGTCATCGGCCGCGCCTGGTATGCGATCGGCTTCGGTGCCGCCGGGGCGCGCTACGCCGGCATCCCGGTGGCACGGCGCGTCGCCACCGCGTACCTGCTGTCCGGGATCGTCGCGAGCCTTGCGGCCATCGTCTACGTCGCCCACCTCGGGCAGGCGAAGTCGGATGCCGGCACCGGCTACGAGCTCGACGCCATCACCGCCGTCGTCCTCGGCGGCACCTCGGTGTTCGGCGGCCGCGGCACGCTCTGGGGTACGCTCATCGGGCTGTTCGCGTTGTCGGTGCTTCGCAACGGCCTGCATCTCGCCGCCCTGCCGTCGGAGCTCACCGGCGTCGTCACCGGCACGCTGCTCGTGGCGACGATTGCGATTGATCGGGTGCGGAGCCGGGCGCGGGCGTCCGTCGGTCTCGCTGTGACGGACGGCGCGGCCGGGCCGCGCGCTGTCCAGCCGTCGTTCGATGATCCGGAGGATATGCCAGTGAGGAACAGCCAGGTCGCCGTGCTCTGCGGCGCGATTCTCGTCGGCTCGGCGATCGTCGCCGCCACCAACGTGTGGCTGGTGCATTCGCTCGTCCCGTCGCGGGGCAGCGGCGCCGAGGCGGCCAGCGGCGCCCTCGCCCCGGGAGAGCGGCGGCCGGTCATTGCGGTCATGCCCAAGGCCAAGGGAGATCCGTATTTCGTGAGCTGCCGCGCCGGTGCGGAGGAGGCGGCCAAGGAGCTTGGCGTCGATCTCATCTGGGACGGGCCGACGAGCCTCGACGCTGCCAAGCAGAACGAGCTCGTCGAAAACTGGATCACCCGCAAGGTCGACGTGATCGCGGTCGCGGTCGAGAATCGCGGCGGCATTTCGAGCGTCCTGCGCAAGGCGCGCGAGCGGGGCATCCACGTCATTACCTGGGACTCCGATGCCGACCCAGACGCGCGCGACTACTTCGTCAACCAGGCGACGTCCGAGGGGATCGGCAACACGCTGACCGACGAGGCGGCGCGGCTCCTCGGCGGCAAGGGCTCCTTTGCGGTCATCACCGGGGCGCTCAGCGCCGCCAACCAGAATGAATGGATTGCCTTCATCAAAAAGCGCCTCGCCGACAAGTATCCGGGCCTGACGCTCGCGACCGTGCGGCCGAGCGACGACGACCGCGACAAGGCGTTCGCCGAGACGCAGACGATCATGCGCGTCTTCCCGGATGTCCGGCTGGTGATGGCGATCTCGGCCCCGGCCGTGCCTGGGGCCGCCGAAGCGGTGCGCCAGGCCGGCCGGCGCGACGTCAACGTCATCGGCTTGTCGCTGCCGAACATCAACAAGCCCTACGTCCACGACGGCTGGGTGCAGACGGTGGTGCTCTGGAACACCCGCGACCTCGGCTACCTGACGGTGCTCGCCGGCGCGCGGCTGGCGAGGAATCACCTGCCGGCGGGCACCTCGTCGCTCGAGGCCGGCCGGCTCGGGACGATCCAGATTCGCGGCACCGAGATCATCCTCGGCGCGCCGGTGATGTTCACAAAGGCGAACATCGACAAGTTCGATTTCTGAGGGTGGTCAGGTGAATGCAGCCGTGACAGGACCGTCCGCGAATTCCCGCCGCCTGCGCTGGGCGATCCTCTGGACGATCCTGATCGCGATCGTGCTCGTGCCGTTCCTGATCTTCGAGAAGCAGTTCGAAGCGCTGGCGACGTGGCTCGCGGCGGGCAATGCTTCAGGGTGGGCGACCGCCGGGGCGATCGGGGCGCTGCTTGCCCTCGATGTCTTTCTCCCCGTCCCCTCCAGCATCGTCTCGACCGGCGCCGGCGTACTGCTCGGGTTCTGGAAGGGGGCCCTGGTGATCTGGGTCGGCATGAACCTCGGCTGCGCGATTGGCTACCTGTTCGGCGCCTACGCGGCCGTCCCGGCACGGCGGCTGGTCGGCGCCGACGGCCTCGAGCGCGCCGGGAAAATTATGGATCGCTACGGCGCGTGGGCGATCGTCGTCTGTCGCCCGATTCCGGTCATCGCCGAATCGAGCGTCGTGTTCGCCGGACTGGTGCGGAGCCCGCTGGCGCCGTTCCTGTGGCTGACGACGCTGGCGGATCTGGGGATCGCGCTGGCGTATGCGGCGGTGGGCGCATTTTCGATGCGGGCGGGATCGTTCCTGCTGACGTTTGCGGGCGCGATCGCGCTGCCGGGACTGGCGCTCCTTGCCGGGAAATTGTGGCTCGGACGCGCCGGCCGGATCGGACAGACAGCCGGGCGGGATCCGCAGTAGGATCCGCATCTGGCGCCCCGGCGCAACGGCAGCCGGCGGGCCGATCGATTTTCATCAGGAGAGGGCAGGCATGGCATTCAGCGACACGGACAGATTCCTGTATTCGCGCCGGGATTTCGGCAAGCTGGCACTGGCCGGGCTGCCGGCCCTGGCGCTGGCTGACCTGAAAGGGTTCGCGGCCGTCAACTCGAAGATCAACGGCGTCCAGATTGGCGCCATCACTTACAGCTTCCGGACCATTCCCAGCGCCGAGGAGATCATCAAGGCGTATCAGACGATTGGCCTGAGCGAGATGGAGCTGATGTCGAACCACGCCGAGCAGCTCGCCGGCGCGCCGATGCCGGCGCCGGTGCCGGGGCGCGGCCGCGCGACGGCTCCGCCGGCCCCGCCCGCCGCGCCCATGGCACCAGCGCCGCCAGCGCCCACCGCGGGCGGCGCGCCGTCAGCCGCTCCGGCGGCCGGCGCACCCGGGGGGGCGCCGCCTGCCGGACGCCAGGGGGGCGGACGCCGCGTGCTGACGCCGGAAGAGCAGGCCGAAGCGGACGCCCGCGCCGAAGCGCTCCGCAAGTGGCGCATGGCGAGCACCGCTGCGACCTTCGCGCCGGTCAAGAAGAAGATTGCCGACGCCGGCATCGACCTGAAAATCCTCGTCTACAACATGAACGTCCGCAACACCAAGGACGACGAGATCGAGTATGCGTTCATGATGGCGAAGGCGCTCGGGGTGAACATCATCTCGACTTCCACCCAGGTCAGCATGGCCAAGCGGACGGCGCCGTTCGCCGACAAGCACAAGATCAAGCTGGCCTTCCACGGCCACGACAACCTGACCGATCCCGACGAGACGGCGACGCCCGAGAGCTTCGCGACCATCCTGGCGGCGTCGAAGTACCACGCCATCAACCTCGACATCGGCCATTTCACGGCCGCCAACTTCGACCCGGTGCCGTACATCCAGCAGCACCACGATCGCATCACCCACCTCCATCTCAAGGATCGCAAGAAGAACCACGGCGCCAACGTGCCGTGGGGCGAAGGGGACACGCCAATCACGCCGGTGCTGAAGCTGCTCGAGAAGAACAAGTGGGACATGCCCGGCAACATCGAGTTCGAATACCCCGGCGATCCGATTGTCGAAGTCGGCAAGTGCCTGCAGTACTGCCGTGAGGCGCTGAAGTAATACCGGGGTTCCGGTTCGGGGTTCCGGGTCCACAACCCGGAACCCCGGGCAGCGAAGCTCTTCCGGAGTGATAGCATTCGGCGCATGACGAAGTGGCTGATTGCTCCCCTGGCTGCGGCGACGATGGTCGCCGGCACATTGGCGATATCGGCGCGCGGCGCCGCGGACCCGCGCATCCGGGTGGTCGATCACCCCGAGGCGCATCGCGTCGACATCACGATCGACGGCCAGCCGTTTACCTCCTATCTCTACGGCTTGCCGTACAAGCCCGTTCTGTTCCCAATCAGAAGCGCTGCCGGCGCCGTGGTGACGCGCGGCTACCCGGTCGAGCCTCGCGAGGGAGAGCGCGCCGACCATCCCCATCACGTCGGCAACTGGTTCAACTACGGCGACGTCAACGGCTTCGACTTCTGGGGCCACTCCGATGAGACGCCGGCCGCCAACAAGGCGAAGATGGGCACGATCGTCCATACCGGCATCGACACGATCACCGGCGGCGCGGACCGCGGCGAGCTGGCGGTGCGCGCCGACTGGAACGTGCCGGACGGCTCGACGCTGCTGCACGAGCAGACGCGGTTCACGTTCGGCGGCGCCGCGGGGCGGCGGACGATCGACCGCGCCACCACCTGGACCGCCGTCAAGGTGCCGGTCACGTTCGGCGATACCAAGGAAGGGGCGTTCGCGATCCGCGTCGCGCGCGCGCTCGAGCAGTCCTCGCCCGACAAGGCGGTCTTCGTCGGTGCCGGCGGCGCGAAAGCAGGCGCGGCGCGCGTCAACAACGACGGCGTCACCGGACGGTATCTCGGCAGCGATGGAAAGACCGGCGATGCCGTGTGGGGGACGCGCGGCCCATGGATGGCGCTGCAGGGGAGTGTCAGCGGCAAGCCGGTGACGATCGCGATCCTCGAACATCCGGGCAATCACGGCTACCCGAATTACTGGCACGCCCGCGGCTACGGCCTGTTCGCGGCCAACCCCTTCGGCCGCAAGGGCTACGATCCCAAACAGGAAGCGGCGTCGTTCACGCTGCAGCCCGGACAGTCGACGACGTTCAGGTATCGCATCCTGATCGCGGATCGTCAGCTGACGGCCGAGGAGACTGAAGAAGGAACAGGCGGCGTTCGCCGCCAGCGCAGGACGGTAGCGGGAGGGACTCGGTGGGGAGGCGGCCGCCGTCGGCGCCGCCCCCCGCCCGAATGTTACTGGGTGACTTCGACCGCGAGCGCCGCGGTGCTGAGCTTGCCGAGGCTGTTTGTCGCCCAGCAGCTCACCGTCGTCTTGCCGACCGGGAACTTGGAACCCGAGGCCGGCGAACAGGTCGTCTGCACCTTGCCGTCGATCTTGTCCTGGGCGGTAGCGGTGAACGTCGCAACGGCGCCGTCTGTCCCCGCCGCCGGCACCTTGACGTTCCCGGAGGTCGTGATGGCGGGCGGCGTGGCGGTCTCGAAGCCGAGCGGCAGGCGGCTGGTGCAGTCGCCGTTCGGGCATTCATTGGCGTCGAAGCAGCCGATGTAGCCGTTGCCCGCGAAATCCTCGGGACACTCGCCGCACGTCCGCGACCCCGGCGTGTTGACGCACGCCGCGAGCTTGTTGCAGCCGCCGTTGCGCACGGCGCACTCGTTGACGTCCACGCACTTGGTTTCGGGAGAACCCGTGAAGCCGGGCGGGCACATCCCCGGGGCCGCCGCGGCCGGGGCGGCATTCTGGGCCGGCGCCGGCGAAGCGCCGAAACCGAACACGGCGGTCAGGGCGAAGACAATTGCCACGCCGACGACGGACTGGGTCACCCAGCGCGGAATGATGTGTGTTGCCATGACTCGATGATAAACGACTGCCCCCGGTCCCGCAACGCCGACCGGAGGGGGCTCACCGGCCCTGATAGACGTCGCGAAGCGCCGGGTAGACCCGGCGGTAGCGGGCATAGTGCTCAGTCATTACCGGAATGACGCCTGGCCGCGCCGGCGTTACCTCGGCCGTGTGGACGACGGCATCGCAGGCGGCGTCCACGGAGGGCCAGTAGCCCGCGCCGACCCCGGCAAGCAGCGCCGCGCCGTAGACCGCTCCCTCCTCGGTTTCGACGGTTTCGACGTCCCGGCCGTAGACGTCCGCCTGAATCTGCCGCCAGACCGCGGAGCGTGCGCCGCCGCCGCCGAGCCTGATCTGTCCCACCGGCAGGCCGAGCTCGGCAAAAATCGTGAACGTGTCGCGCAGGCTGAACGCGACCCCTTCGAGCACCGCCCGAACGACGTGGCCGCGCCCGTGGCTGGCCGCCAGACCGAGCAGCGCCCCGCGGATGTTGGGATCGCGATGCGGGGTGCGCTCGCCCATCAGGTACGGAGCCCACAGGACGCCTTCGGCGCCCGGCGCCACGGCCGCCGCGGCGTCGACCATCGCACTGTAGGCCGCGTCGCCGTCGGCCGTCAGGCCATATTGATCGCGCAGCCAGCGGAGCGACAGGCCGGCGGCCTGGGTCACGCCCATCACGTGCCAGCGATCCGGAATCGCGTGACAGAACGTGTGGAGGCGGCCGCCCGGATCGAGGAACGGCCGGTCGGTGGCGGCAAAGACCACGCCGGAGGTGCCGAGGGTTGCGCTCACCGTGCCGGGCCGGGTAATACCCATGCCGACCGCCCCGGCGGCCTGATCGCCCGCCCCGGCGACGATCGCCGTGCCGGCCGGAAGACCGGTCGCCGCGGCGCCCCGTTCGGAGACGCGCCCGCACACTTCCGGCGACTCGAACAGCGCCGGGAGGACCGCGGCGTCGATGCCGACCGCGGCCATCATTTCCTCCGACCAGCGGCGCCGCACGACATCGAGCATCAGCGTGCCCGAGGCGTCGGCGACGTCGATGGCGAATTCGCCGCTGAGGCGATAGCGGACGTAATCCTTCGGCAGCAGGACGTGGCGGACGCGCTTCCAGATCGCCGGCTCGTGCGTCCGGACCCAGAGCAGCTTGGTCAGCGTGAAGTTGGTCAGCGCCGGGTTGGCGGTCAGCTCGAGGAGCCGGGCGGTGCCGACGGTCTCGTCGAGCCAGCGGCATTCGCGCTCGGTGCGCTGATCGCACCAGATGATCGACGGCCGCAGGACCTCGCCGTGCTCGTCGAGAAGGACGGCGCCGTGCATCTGGCCGGTCGAGCCCGACCGCCGAAATCGTCGCCGGGGCGATGCCGGTGCGCGCCAGCACCCCCTTGACCGCCTCCTGCGAGGCGCGCCACCAGTCTTGCAGGGTCCTGCTCGGCCCAGGCCGCCTGCGGCGAGCGGAACGGGGCGTGCTCGGCGGTGCTCGATCCGAGCAGCCGGCCGTCTTCCCCGAGCACCAGCGCCCGCGAGCCGCCGGTGCCGACGTCAATTCCCAGAACGGGCATAGCTGAAAGACCCTCGCAAAGCTGCGATCACAAAGTTCCCAGTTCCCGGTCCCCAGTTCCGCCTGGCTACTGGGAACTGGCTCCTGTCTAGTGGCAACTGGCAACTGGCAACTGGCACTGGACTGGCAACTGGCTACTGGCTACTGGCAACTGGCCACTGGCAACTGGCCAGTTCTCAGCTCTTATCTCACTCCGAGCAGCACTTCCATCGTCAGCTGGTCGAGCCGCTCGTAGCCGAGGCCGCGGCTGGCGAGCGCCACCCGATCGAACTTGTGGCCGAGCAGCTTGTCGCCGCCGGACGCCGAGTACTCCGCCACCGCCGGAATCGCCGCGCCCGTGCCGCCGAGCTCCTTGACGATGCGTCTGGATGTCGTTGTCGGCCGCCCAGCGCTTCGCGCGCTCCTTGAGAATCAGGTAGGTGCGCATGCAGCCGCGCGCGAAATCGCTTGACGCCGTCGTAGTCCTCGGTCCGGTAGGCATGCGCGTCGAAGTGCCGCGGGCCGTCGTAGCCGGACTCCTCGAGGAACTTGACGAGGAAGAACGCCGCCTTGATGTTCGCCGATGCCGAAGCGGAAGTCCTGATCGTAGCGGCCCGGCACCTGATCGTTCAGGTCGATGTGGAACAGCTTGCCGGCTTCGTGCGCCTGGGCGACGGCGTGCAGGAAGTTGAGCCCGGCCATCGTCTCGTGCGCGACCTCGGGGTTGACGCCGACCAGCTCGGGATGCTCGAGCGTCGGGATGAACCCCAGGTAGTTGCCGGTCGTCGCCATGTAGATGTCGCCGCGCGGCTCGTTCGGCTTGGCCTCGAGCGCGAAGCGGTAGTCGTATTTCTTGTCGAGCGAATAGCGCACAGGTAGTTGATGCGCCTCGCGCAGCCGCTTGACCGCCTCGTCCGGCCGGCGGCAGGCGTCGGTCTCGACGCCCTCGCGGCCGCCCCACAACACGAAAGTCTTGGCGCCGAGCTCGGCCCCGAGGTCCATCGCCCGCATCGTCTTCTGCACCGCATAGGCGCGGACCCGCGGGTCGTTGGCGGTAAAGGCGCCGTCGCGGAAGACCGGGTCGTAGAACAGATTGACCGTCGCCATCGGGACGACGATGCGGTGCTTGGCGCAGGCGGCCTTGAAGTCCTTGACGATCTGGTCGCGCTCGGCCGGCGTGGCGTCGATCGGGACGAGGTCGTTGTCGTGGAGGTTGACGCCCCAGGCGCCGACCTCGCCGAGCATCGCGACGGCGTCGACCGGCGCGAGCGCCGGCCTGACCGCGTCGCCGAACGGATCCCGGCCGCGATTGCTGACGGTCCACAGGCCGAACGAGAATTTGTGTTCGGGACGGGGCGTGTACTGGTCGGCCATCGGACGAAGCTCCTCCGGGGCGCGACTGCCCCGTGCAAGGGTTGAGCTGCGGTATCATGCAGCGCCGTGAACGCGATAGGTTACTCGCGGAGGCGCCGCAGGCGCAATTGCGGCCAGGTTTGCGGGGCGATTCCCGCTGGGAGCTGGACGATGACGCGACGCGCGGATGCGGACTGGAGACGCTGGTGCCTGACGCTGGTCGGCGCCACGGCGCTGGCCTGGACGGCGGGCTTCGACCGGCCGGTTGCGGCGCAGGGCGGCGCGGCCGCCGCCGGGGCGGCCCCCCGACCGGCCCAGCCGGCCGCCGCCCCGGCCCAGGGGCGCGGCGGCGGTATTTATCCCGACTACGTGCCGGACGACAACGCCGGGTTCGTGCCGATTTTTGACGGCACGACGCTGACCGGGTGGGACGGCGACACGACGTTCTGGCGCGCCGAGAACGGCGAGATCATCGGCGAGAGCACGCCGCAGAAGGTCGTCAAGGAGAACAGCTTCCTGATTTGGCGCGGCGGGACCGTCAAGGACTTCGAGCTCAAGGTCGAGTTCCGGATCAGCGGCACGAACAGCGGCATCCAGTATCGGAGCACCGAGGTCCCGGAGCTCGGCAAGTGGGTCCTTAAGGGCTACCAGGCCGACATCGATTTCAACGGCGACTATCTCGGCAACGTCCACGAGGAGCGCGGCCGCAAGCCCGGGCACGTCGTCCTGGCGCGGCGCGGCCAGATGACGCGCATCGCCGCCGGGCCGAAATACGAGACGCTGGCGACGATCGAGGACGGGACGCTGCTCAAGGGGGTCGTCAACATCAACGGCTGGAACCGGTACCACATCATCGCGCGCGGGCCGGTGCTGATGCAGATCATCAACGAGCGGCTGATGGGCGTGACGATCGACGAGGACGCGAAGAACTTCGTGCCCGAGGGGCTGCTGGGATTCCAGATGCACGTCGGCCCGGCGTTCAAGGTCGAGTACCGGAATATCCTGTATCGGAAACTGGGATCGTAGCCGGACCGCGGCCGCCGCGTCCGCCTGCCGGGAGTGCTATATGGCGCAGATAGGTGTCAATGCGTGGGTCTGGTCGTCGCCGGTGACGACCGCGGAGTTCGGCCGGCTGGCGCCGATCGTCGCCGGCATGGGCTTCGACCTGATTGAGGTCGGGATCGAGAGCACCACCGACCTCGATTACAAGCAGGCGGCGGAGATCGCGCGCGCCAACGGGCTGGCCGTCAGCGTCTGCGCCGCGATGGGCCCGGACCGCGATCTGATTCACGGCGACGAGAGCGTCCGCACCAACGGCATGGACTACGTCCGCCACTGCATCGATGCCGCGCAGACGATCGGCTCCGCCAACGTTGTCGGTCCGCTGTACAGCGCCGTCGGGCGGACCTGGCAGCAGTCCGCCGACGACCGCCGGAAGGATCTCGACCTGCTCGTCGGCCAGCTGAAGGCGCTCGCCGCGTATGCCGGGGAACGCGGCGTGACGATCTGCGTCGAACCGCTCAATCGGTTCGAGACCAGCTTCATGAATCTGGCCTCGCAGGCGATCGAGGTCGTCGACCGCGTCGATCACCAGGCGTGCGGCATTCTGCTCGACACTTTCCACATGAACATCGAGGAGCGGTCGATTGGCGATGCCATCCGCGCCGCCGGGCCGCGGATGCGGCACCTCCATACGTGCGAGAACGACCGCGGTGCGCCGGGGTCCGGACACGTGCCGTGGGAAGAGGTCGCCGCGGCGTGCCGCGATATCGGCTACACCGGGCCGATGGTGATCGAGTCGTTCACCGACAAGGTGAAATCCATCGCCCGCGCGGCGGCGATCTGGCGGCCGTTCGCCGAGTCGCAGGACCGCCTCGCGACCGACGGACTGCGCTACCTGCGCCGGCTGTTTCCAGACTGACGGCCGATCTCGTCCTCTTTTGGAGAATGGCCTTGCCGGTCAACGACTTACCGTAAAGATGAGTGTCCCCCTCGAGGTGTGATTGGCTGACAGGCTCGCCCGCTCACGGTTCGTCCAGATCCTGACCATCGCGTTCGGCGTGTATGCCGCGTGCTTCGTCATGGCGGCGCAGACGCCGGCTCCCGCAGCGCAGAGCCCGGCTCCCGCTGCGCAGGGGGCACCAGCGGCACCTTCGGTCCCCGGCGGTCGGGGCACCGGCGGCCGCGGCGTCGATCCCTTTGAGAACGCCGATCTCACGCCGAAAGATCCGATCCGTCCGGTCTCGCCCGCCGAGGAACGGCAACGCTTCGTGCTCCAGCCCGGCTACCGCATGGACCCCGTCCTGACCGAGCCCGACATCCAGGAGCCGACCCAGATCGCCTTCGACGGCAACGGCCGCATGTTCGTGGTCGAGATTCGCGGCTACATGCAGGACGCCGATGCCACCGGCGAGCTCGATCCCGTCGGCCGCATTTCGATGCACGAGGACGCCGACAACGACGGCATCTACGAGAAGCACACCGTCTTCGTCGACAAGCTGGTCTTCCCGCGCTTCGTGCTGCCGCTCGGCGCCAACAGCATCCTGACGATGGAGTCGAACCAGGACGACGTCTGGCGCTACACCGACACCAATGGCGACGGCGTCGCCGACAAGAAGGAGCTGTTCACGAGCGGCTTCGGACGCGCCGGGAACGTCGAGCACCAGCAGAGCAGCCTCTACTGGGGCATGGACAACTGGCTGTACAGCACCTACAACGCCTTCCGCGTCCGCTGGACGCCGGACGGCGTCCAGCGCGAGCCGACCGGGACCAACGGCGCGCAGTGGGGCATCACGCAGGATGACTACGGCAAGGTCTGGTTCCAGGGCGGGGCGAGCGGACTGCCGTCGTACTTCCAGTTCCCGATTCACTACGGCAACTTCAGCGGTCGCCGATCAACTGGCGCCGGGCTTCGAGATTCCCTGGGGCGTCGCCGGCCTCGGCGACTTCCAGCCCGGAACGAGCGCGATTCGCCGTCCCGACCTGACCCTGAACAGCGTCACCGGGTCGGCCGGCAACGACATCGTCCGCGGCCACCGGATGCCGAAGGACCTTCTCGGCGACTATCTCTACGGCGAACCGGTCGCCCGGATCGTCCGCCGCGTCCGGCCGGTCGTCACCGACGGGTTGACCCAGCTCCAGAACGTCCATCAGTGGGAGCACTCGGAGTTCATCCGCTCGCGCGATCACCTGTTCCGGCCGGTCGACATCGCCACGGCCCCGGACGGCACCGATGTACATCGTCGATCTCTATCGCGGGATCATCCAGGAAGGGACCTGGACGCAGCCGGGCAGCTACCTGCGCGCGAAGGTCGACCAATACCAGCTGGACAAGATCGTCCGCCACGGCCGCATCTGGCGCCTCTCGAGCGACAGCGCGCCGCGCGATCGGGTGCAGCCGCGAATGCTGAACGAGACCGCGGCCCAGCTCGTCGCGCATCTCGATCACCCGAACGGCTGGTGGCGCGACACCGCGCAGCAGCTGCTCGTTCTCAGGCAGGACAAATCCGTCGTCTCCGCGCTGCAGCGCATGGTGCGATCCTCGCCCAGCCTCTTCGGCCGCTTCCACGCGCTGTGGACGCTCGAAGGTCTGGGCGCGCTCGACGCCGCGCTGGTCCGCCAGCAGCTCGAAGATTCGAACCCGAAGATGCGGATTCAGGCGATCCGCGTCAGCGAGACGCTCTACAAGGCGGGGGACCGCTCGTGGGCTGCTGATTACCGCCGGCTGGCGAAGGATCCGGACGTCGATGTCGTCATCCAGGCGATGCTGACGATGAACGTCCTCAAGGTGCCGGAGCTGCGGCCCGCGATCGAGGCTGCGGTGGCGGCGAATCCGGCGCGCGGCGTCCAGGAGGTCGGTCGTCAGATCCTTGCCCCGCCGGTGACGGCATTCGGCCGCCCCGGCGCGAACCCCTTCGCGGAGGACGAGCTGGCGACGATGCAGCGCGGGGACGGCATCTACAAGGAGCTGTGTTTTTCCTGTCATGGCGACGACGGCCGCGGGGCGCCGGTGCCGGGGGCGGCGGGCGCCATCATGGCGCCGGCCTTCGTCGGCAATCAACGAATCACCGGCCATCCCGATTACGTCGTCCGGACGCTGCTGCACGGGCTGAGCGGGCCGGTCGACGGCCGGTCGTATGCCGGCGGCGTCATGGTGCCGATGGGATCCAATCGCGACGAGTGGATTGCGGCGGCGGCGTCCTACATCCGCAACGCGTTCGGCAACGCGGCGCCGTTCGTGACGCCGGCGGACGTCGCCCGGGTGCGCGCCGCGACGGCCGGGCGGACGGCGAACTGGACGTTCGATGAGCTCGTCGCCGCGGTCCCGTCGCCGCTGGCCGTGGATGCGTCGTGGAAAGCCACCGCGAGCCACAACTCCCAGTCGGCGGCCCAGGCGTTCAGCTTCGCGACCTGGACGACGGGCGTGGCGCAGGCGCCCGGGATGTGGTTCCAGGTCGAGATGCCGCAGTCGGCGTTGATTACCGAGGTGCAGTTCGCGTCGTCCCGCAGCGGCGGCGGCCGCGGCGCCGGTGCGGCGCCGCCGACCTCGGGGTATCCGCGCGAGTACGTGGTCGAGGTGTCCGAGGATGGTGCGACCTGGACGCGGGCGGCGGCGGGCGCCGGCAGCGGCGCGACGACCGAGATCAGGTTTGCACCCGTGCAGGGCCGGTTCGTACGGATTACGCAGACCGCCGGCAGCGACGGCGCCCCGCCGTGGTCCATGCAGCGCCTGCGGCTGTTCCGTCCGGGGGCAGCCCGCTAGGTCGCGGTGTATGCTGACTTCAGCTGACAGCTGACAGCTGAGAGCTCTGATCTGAGAGCTGTGAGCTGAGCAGCGTGACAGCTGAGAGTGAAAGCTGTGTGGAGAGCGGAACGCTGAGAGCTGGAAGCGGGAAGCGGGAAGCGGGAAGCTATTTGTGAAGGAGTGGCCGTGAAACGGATCGGCATGGGTATCGTCGGTGCCGGGTTCGTCGGGCCGCATCATATCGACGCGGTTCGGCGCCTCGGGTACGTGGACGTCATCGCCGATCGCCGGCAGCACCGAGGCATCGGCGGAGAAGAAGGCCGAGGCGCTCGGGATCGCGCGAGGCGTACGGCAGCTACGAGGCGCTGCTCGACGACCCGGATATCCAGGTCGTGCACAACGCGACGCCGAACTACCTGCACTATCCCGGTCAATGCCGCCGCGATCGCCAAGGGCAAGCACGTCATCTCGGACAAGCCGCTGGCGATGACGGCGGCGGAGGCGCAGAAGCTGCTCGATCAGGCGACCAGGGCGGGCGTTGTCCATGCCGTCACCTTCAACTACCGCGGCAACCCGCTGGTCCAGCAGGCCCGCCTGGCGATCGCCCGCGGCGACATCGGCAAGCCGCATTTCCTGGTCGGCCATTACCTGCAGGACTGGCTGCTGAAGGACACCGACTACTCATGGCGGCTCGAGCCCGACAAGGGCGGCGCCTCGTCCGCGCTCGGCGACATCGGCTCGCACTGGTGCGATCTGGCGCAGCACGTCAGCGGCCTGCGCATCACGCACGTGCTCGGCGACATCACGACGGTGATCCCGAAGCGCAAGAAGCCGAAGGGCTCGCGCGAGGCGTTTCCAGCCGGCGGCGCCGACGCAGGGGGTCGAGCTGGTCGACATCAAGGTCGAGGATCTCGCCTCGGTGCTGCTGCGCTTCGACAACGGCGCCAAGGGCAGCTTCTCGGTCGGCCAGGTCTGCTCCGGGCACAAGAACGATCTGCAGCTCGAGGTGTGCGGCTCGACCGCGTCGCTGCGCTGGCAGCAGGAGACAGCAGAACGAGCTGTGGATCGGCCAGCGCGACAAGGCCAACGAAGTGCTGCAGAAGGATCCGTCGCTGCTCGACGCCGAGGCGCGCGGCTACGCGCACCTGCCCGGCGGCCACCAGGAGGCCTGGGCCGACGCGTTCTGCAACCTGATGCGCGACATCTACGGGTTCATCGCCGAGGGCCGGAAGCCCGGCGACGCCCACCCGCCGGCCTTCGCGACCTTCGAGGACGGCTACCGCGCCAACTGCGTCGTCGAGGCCATTCTCGAGAGCGCGAAGCGGGCAGCGCCTGGACGGAAGTGAAGTACCAAGCAGTCAGTCAGGTTCAGGGCTCAGGAAGCTGAGCTCGGAGACGAGCCCAGCCTGAGCCAAGCTGAAAGGATCTCGATGCCACCGTCCGTTCGAACCGAAGTTCATGAAAGTCGGCGTCCTCACCGCGGCGCTCCAGGAGCTGACGCCGCGCGAGGTCCGCGATCCCGATCCCGATCGGGCGATCGAGGACTGGCTCGAGTTCGCCGCGCGAGCTTGGCGCGTCCTACATCCAGCTGTCGGCGGCGCTGCATCCGACGCGAGTCGCGACGTGCCGCCCGAGGCGCATGCTCGACCCGGTCGCCAACACGCTCGATCTGCGGCAGCCGTTCGACAAGGCGCGCGCCGCGCGGGTGCGGGCGGCGATCGACGCGCAACCGGCGTCGGCATCTCCGACGTCGGCTACTTCGACAACCTGCTGCACCACGACCCGGCGATCCGCGCGCAAGAAGCACGACTTCATGCTGCGGGTGTTCGACGCCGCGGCGCTGCTCGGCGTCGACGCGGTGTGCGGCTTCGTCGGCCGCAACCAGCAGCGCAGCATGGACCAGAACCTGGTCGACTTCGAGGCAGTGGTTCGTGCCGCTGCTCAAGGAGGCCAAGGCCCGCGGCCTGACCTACCGCGTCGAGCAGTGCCCGATGCCGGGCTGGACGACCGGCGACAACTTGCACAACAACATCGCCTACACGCCCGGGCACCTGGATTGCGCTGCACCGCATCTGCGAGAAGCACGGCGTCGGCGATCAGTTCCGCATCCACTACGACCCGTCGCACGCCATCCTGATGGGGCAGGACACGCGCTCGATCTTCCAGTACCTGAAGGACGAGGGCTACAACTTCCTGATCGGCGGCTTCCACGTCAAGGGCCAGGTCGTCGACGCCAAGGGCGTCTCGGCCTGGGGCTACGGCGGCCAGACGGTCGAGCGCGGCGACTGGAAGGACGGCAAGCCGTCGCGACAACCCGGCCGATCAGCTGAACGCCTGGAAGAAGCAGATCGTCCTGGCCGAGCACGAGCTGCCCGGCACGGCGCGGCACGATCCGCTCGCCTACCTGCAGAACCGCACCGTCGACTGGCTCGATCACCAGCTGGCGGCGCGCGAGCTGCTGCAGCTCGACGTCGCCAACACCCACCTCGTCGTCGAGCACGAGTACCCGCAGGCGCGGCATCCAGGACCGCGAGCGGCTCAAGCCGATCCTCCAGGGCTCGATCGCCTTCGTCCGCCGCATCGACGAGGCGGCGGCCTGCATGTACGCGCTGCAGCACGAGGTGCTCGGCAGCCAGAAGATTCCGATCCAGGGGGTCGGGCGCGAAGCGTACCGTTCGTAGCACGCTATAATCGGCTGTTGCGCCGCCCGCGGCCGGGGCGGCGCGCGGCACCCAGGCGGAGGCATCCGGAGCATTCGTGGAACATCACAACAGGTTGGCGATCCTCGTCGGCGGCGGCCCGGCGCCCGGCATCAACAGCGTCATCGGCGCGGCGACCATCCGCGGCCGGCTCGAAGGCGTCGAGGTCGTCGGCATCCGCGACGGCTTCGAGTGGCTCATGCAGGGCGACATCGATCACACGATGCCCGCTCGACAATCGACGCGGTCAGCCGCATTCACTTCCGCGGCGGCTCGCACCTCGGCATCGCGCGCGCGAATCCGACCAAGGACCCGCAGCTGCTCGAGAACGACGGTCACCTCGCTGCTGCGGCTCAACGTCTCGCATGCTCATCACGATCGGCGGCGACGACACCGCCTTCTCGGCGATGAAGCTCGAAGAGCACGGCCGCCGGGCGCATCCGCGTCGTCCACGTCCCGAAGACGATCGACAACGACCTCGACCTGCCGCCGCACGTCGACACGTTCGGCTTCCAGACGGCGCGCCACTACGGCGTCGAGATCGTCAAGAACCTGATGGTCGACGCCAAGACGACGTCGCGCTGGTATTTCGTGATCGCGATGGGCCGCAAGGCCGGCCACCTCGCGCTCGGCATCGGCAAGGCGGCCGGCGCGACGCTGACGCTCATCCCCGAGGAGTTCGCCGGTCGCCGATCCGGCTGAAGACGATCGTCGACACGCTGGCCGGCGCGCATCATCAAGCGCCTGGCTGACGGCCGCCGCGACGGCGTCGCGGTCATCGCCGAGGGGCTCGTCCTCGACGTCGACCGCGGAGGACCTGGCGCGAGCTGCAGGACGTCGAGCGCGACGCGCACGGCCACATGCGCATCGCCGAGGTCAACCTCGGCGAGATCCTCAAGGCCAAGGTCACCGAGCGGCTGCGCGAGTTCGGCATCAAGACGACCATCGCCGCCAAGAACATCGGCTACGAGCTGCGCTGCGCCGATCCGATTCCGTTCGACATGGAGTACACGCGCGACCTCGGCTACTGCGCCGCGAAGTACCTCGCTCGCCGGCGGCAATGCGGCGATGATCTCGATGCAGGGCGGCCACTTCGTGCCGGTGCCGTTCATCGAGATGATCGACGGCAAGACCGGCCGCACGCGCGGTCCGCCTGGTCGACATCTACGTCGACGCGCTATGCGATCGCCCGCCGCTACATGATCCGGCTGCGCCGCGACGACTTCGAGGATCCGCACGAGGTCGCCCGGCTGGCGACGGTCGCGAAGCTGACCGAGCAGGAATTCCGCCGCGAGTTCGAATATCTCGTCGCCGCCGAGCCGCCGCCGCTGCAGATGGACGAGCAGGGGGAGCGCGCGCAGACCGCACGGTAACCAACCGAGCGCGCCCGCCGGGGCGCGGATGGAGTCAGGCATGCCTGGGATGGCCGCGTCGCTCGCCGCGCTTCCGTTCGCGCTCGGCTCGTTGCTCCTGCCGGCGCCGCAGGCCGAGAGCCCGGCCCGGACCGTCTACGTCACCGTCGCCGACAAGACCGGCGCGCCCGTGCCGGACCTGTCGGCCGCCGACTTCACCGTCAAGATCGGCGGCAAGGCGAGGACGGTCGTCCACGTCGAGCCGGCCGCCGCCCCGCTCCGCATTGCCCTGATCGTCGACGACAACGGCACCGGCATCTTCCGCTACGCCGTCGGCAAGTTCATCGAGAAGCTGCAGGGCCACGCCGAATTCGCGATCAGCAAAGTCGCGGGGCAGACCCAGAAACTGGTCGACTATACGACCGATGGGCGCGAGCTGACCGAGGCGATCGGGCTGCTCGGGGCGCGGCCGGAGACCGCCGACGGCGGCCAGCTGCTCGAGGGCATCGCCGAGACCGCCCGCGACTTCGAGAAGCGGCCGTCGCGCCGCGGCGTCATCATCGCGCTGACGGTCGGCGGCGAGGAGCACAGCACCCTGCCGGCGCACCACGTCCTCGACGAGCTGCGCAAGAGCGGCGCCGCGCTGCACGTCATCTCGGTGTCGAGCTCGGCGCTGCGCTCGACCGTCGCGGTGCAGAAGCCGGCGGCGCTGCTCGGGGAAAATCTCAATCTGAGCGAAGTGCTCGGCGAAGGGCCGAAGCAGTCGGGCGGCAGCCGCGGCGAGATCGTCGCCTCGGCCGGCGCCGTCAGCGGGCTGCAGCAGATCGCCGTGGCGCTGCTGCACAATCAGTACGCGGTGTCCTACGCCCAGGGGGACGCCGACAAGACCTCCGAAAAGATCGGCGTCTCGATCAGGGTCCCCGGGCTCACCGTCGTCGCGCCCAGCCGGATCGCGGAGAAGTAGGCGGCGGCGCCACGCCACCGCCGCACTCCGGGCCGAATCAGCCAGCCGACAGCGCGCTGCGCCCCGATTACGGCGCGGTCGTCGTCAGCCACCCGCCGCCCCTGGCCGCTGCCCGCTGCGCGCCGCCCCGCCGCCCCGCGATCTCTGTTGGTGAGCCCGGTCCCGGCTCTCGCTGAGGTCGACCGGCTACTGGCGCGGCGGCATCGCCGCGAACGTCCGCGCGATGTTGTCGATGAGCGCCAGCGTCGAGCGGACGCCCGCCTCGAGATAGCGTTCGCCGGCCGCCGCCGTCGACTGCCGGGCGTCCCCCCACGTCCCCGACTTCGTCGCGCGATGCACCGAGCCTGGCGTGCTGAAGAAGAACGCCGAGTGGACGGCGCCGATGTTCGGCACGGTGAAGTCCGGAAAGGGGGGGAACTCCGCGTTCGCGTTCTCGAGATCGACCAGGTCCGGGTTGAGCGCGAGCACCGCCGAGGTCTCGGCGAGGTTCGCATGCAGGCCGTTCTTGAGGCCGGAGAATTCCGCGACCTCCGCTTCCGTCAGCGCATCCCAGTAATTGACCGGAAAGGCCTGCACCCCCTTGGGCATCCGCTCGGCGGCGTTGGCGCAGGCGTAGGCAATCGCATAGGTGTTGTCGTAGTGCCCGTTGAGGAAGATGATGCGCCGGAAGCCTGAGGCGGCGAACGAGGCGCAGAGGTCCTCGACGAGCGCCATGAACGTCGGGATCCGGATGTGCACCATGCCGGTGAACCCGACGTGCGGATACGACAGCGTGTAGGCGAGCGGCGGAGCGACGACAGCGCCAACCGTCGGCGCGACCCGCCGGGCGATTTCGTTGGGAATGATGACGTCGGTCGCGAGCGGCCCGTGCGGCCCGTGCTGCTCGGTCGCGCCGGTCGGGATGATGACGGTGTCGTGCCGCTTGAGAAACGCCTCGACCTCCGGGTTGGTCATTTCTCCGAGGAATACAGTCGCTGGCTTCATCGCTCTCCTACTGAGGGGGACACTCATCTTTAGCCTAAGTTACTGAAAATAAACAGCAAGTCGGGCGGGAGCCGCCGATCGACCGCCGATCAGAGGGCCATTTCGATTCGTGCCTGTGTTTTCAATAACTTAGCCTAAAGATGAGTGTCCCCCTTGGGGACGATGTCGATCTGGAGGGCGGGGTCGGCGGCGGGGATGTAGGCCGGTTCGAGGCCGAGCTCGCCGCGGACGATGTTGCACCCCTGGGCAATCGCGCTCGCCTTGTAGAAGGCGATCTCGCGGTTGCAGCCCTGCCGCCCGAAGCCGCAGTCGCTCGAGACGATCAGCTGGGCCGGGTCGATGTGCTCGAGCGCCCGGCGAATGCCGGCCGCGACCTCCTCCGCCCGGTCGGCCTGGAGTGTGCGGTGGCTGACCGCCCCGATGCAGACCTTCTTCGGCAGCCGGCCCTTGTAGCGACCGAACAGCTCGATGTCGCGGAAGTCCCGATCCTTCGTCTCGATCGTCCAGACGTCGCCGCGCATCTCGTTCAGATACAGGTCGAACGACGCCTCGTAGCTGGTGTCCTCCATGACGCGCTGCATGTTGGGATTGCCCCAGCAGGTGTGGATCCGAATCTCGACATCGTCGAGCCCCTCGACCTCGCGGTTGTAGCACTCGACCATGAACTTGACCTTCTCGTCACGCGGGCCGAAGGTGTTGGCCATGAAGTGCAGCGTCGGCTCCTCGATCTGGATGCAGCGGCAGCCGGCGTCGCGCAGCGCGCGCAGCTCGGTGTTCATCGCCACTGCCATGTCCCACAGCACCTGGCGGCTGTCCTTGTAGACGTCGGTGTGGATGTCGAGGAACAGGCCCATGACCTGCGAACAGCAGGTGCCGAAGCGGACCGGCTTGCGGGTCTTGGCCTGCGCGATCCGCCAGATCTTGGCGTAGTCGAGCGGGCGATGCTCGATTTTGCCGGTGACGTGCGGCCAGCGCCAGCCGGTATAGATCTCGTTGAGCAGCGTGCCGGGCGGGTAGCGCAGCCACTCGCTGCGGGTCTCCTCGGACTGGAGCGTGTCGCCGGCGAACCCCGCCCAGCGCTGCAGCGGGTAGTGGTGCCAGCTCCGGCCGCCGAAATCCTCGTCGCAGTGGAAGTCGCCGTGCGTCAGGATGTCGAGGCCGGCGCGCTCCTGATCGCTCGTCACGACGGCGAGGGCGTCCTGGAACTTTTCACGGTAGCGGATGTCCTGCATGCAGGTGTCGAGCGGCCGGGCCCACATGCTCATGTCGAACCAGCGCGGCCGGGGCCACGAGCCGGTGACCGTGGCGGGGAGAATCAGATCCTTGGTGACAGTCAGCGCCATATGGCCTCCTCGAGCGCATCCGGGTCCGAGCCCTGAACGATACAACAGTCTCCGGCCGGAACACCGTCGGCGGCCGTGAAGCGCGAATGCCTTTGACGCCCGAGGGTCGAAACAGGGAGAATCCGCTGAACGACGAACGCCGAGAACCCACGGCAGAGAGGATCGACACCATGAGCAACCGACGACACGGTGGCGGAGGAGGGTTCGACCGCCGCGATTTCTTCAGAACGACGGGAGCGGGCCTGACGGCGGCCGCCGTCCTGCTGACGCCGGGGGAGCGCGCCGCGGCGCAGTCCCAGACGCAGACCGAGAAGGACCGGCTGGCGCGCATCGCCTCGAACTCCTACCCGATCCGCTACATCTTCAAGACCCGCCAGACCGCCGGACGGGGATCGGATCCGACCGTGGCCCGCCCCGGGATCAACGGCGGCGTTTCGGTCGCGGAGATGAAGAAGAAGTACGGCGAAATCACGATGCTCGATTTCCCGACCTTCACGAAGGAAACCTTCCCGGGCGTCACCCACATGGACGTCTTCTCGGGGCTGTTCGGCGACGTCACCGACGACAGCATGTTTGCCGGACCGACGTTCGATCCGTCGACGCCGTCGGGCCGGAAGTGGCTGGAGACGTTCGCCGCGACGCTCGCCCGGACCGGCACGAAGGTCCAGCACATCTCGAACAACGCCCCGAACGACCTCGCCGGACCGGACGAGGCGCTGCGCAAGGTGGGCGTCGAGGTCGGCAAGAAGTGGCTCGACGGCGCCGCCATCCTCGGCGCCAAGTCGGTCCGCATGAACTCGCCGCGGGCGCTCGGCCCGAGCATCCGCCCGCAGGCGGTCAGGGACCCGATCAACGGTTATCCGAAGAACGACGAGATCGTCCCTTACCTGAAGGCCGCGATCGAATCTTATAAGGAAATGGCCGACCACGGCGGCAATCTCGGCATCCGCGTGACGATCGAGAACCACTGGGGGCTGGCCGCCGATCCGATCAACATCCGGACGATCATCGACGAGGTCAATCACCCGTACTGCGAGGCCTCGCCCGACTTCTGCAACTGGGAGTACGAGTACATGCTGGTGCACGGCCTCAAGGCGCTGGCGCCGTACCTCGCACACCAACGTCCACGCGAAGTACTGGGATCGCTGGGGCGAGAAGAACGACGTTCAGCGCTCCGTCCGGATCATGCTGGCGGGGGGCTTCAGGGGCACGTTCGCGCTCGAGTACGAGGAAGGGCCGCTCAACGGCGTCGAGGGGGCGAAATTCCTCTACAAGGAAGTGCTCGCCGCGCTGACCTCGCCGATCCCGGTCATCTGATCACGGCCGGCCGGCTCACCCCGTCAGGGTGACCGGCCGGCGAACCCGCGCCGACTGATACGCCGCCATCGCGACCACGAGCGACGCCCGCGCGTCCTCGATGGTCGCGGCGGTGGGCTGTCCCCGCTCCAGGCAGTCGACGACATGCGCCAGCGGGAACGGCGCGGCGGGCGCGTAGGGCAGCTCCGACTGGCGTTCGAACACCCAGTCGGCGGCGCCCGAGGCGAGCACCGCCCGGCCCGGGGCGCGGAAATACTGGTCGATGAGCTCCCCCTCCGTGCCGACGATCTCGAGGCGGACGACGCTGTTCTGCTTGGGCGACGGGCCGCTCGGCCGCGGCGCGGTGATCGTCCACGAGGCCTCGAGCGTGGCGATGATGCCGTTGGCGAACGTGAACGTCGCCATGCCCCAGTCCTCGACGGCGATGTCGGTATGGACGAGATTGGCGGTCCGCGCCTCGACCTCCACCACCTCGCTGCCGGCCAGCCACCGGAAGCCGTCGATCCAGTAAATCCCCTCGTCGATGAGCGCCCCGCCGGGCACCTGCCGTGGATCGGCGAACCAGCCCGGGCGGCCGGAGTTGAACGCGTCTTCCGCGATCGACCAGCGGCAGGTCTGATGGAGGAGGACGAGCCGCCCGAACTCGCCGCGATCGAGGCGGGGCTTCACGTCGGCGAGCCGCAGGCGGATGATGCCCTGGAAAGGAAAGCACACCACGCCGGCGCGCCTGACGGCGTCGACCATGCGGTCCGCCTCCGCGACCGTCATCGCCATCGGCTTGCCGATGATCAGGTGCTTGCCCCGGCCGGCGGCGAGGATCGCCAGATCGGCGAGCTCCGCGACCGGCGCCGCGGTCTGGACGATGTCGACATCCTCCCGGTCGAGCAGCTCCGCGTAACTCGCATAGCCGGGCACGCCGAAGGCGGCAGTGAAGGCCGCCAGCGCCGCTCGGTCCGGCGACGCGGCGGCGACCAGCGTGGCCTTCGGATAGTCGCGCAGCGCGCGCGCCGTGTTCCAGGCCGAGTACCAATGCCCCAGTCCCATCAGGGCGACCCGCCAGCGATGCGCCATCTCGTGCCCGTCCCTTCTCGCCGATGGCCGCACGAGGCGGCGCCGCAGCCCGCGGATTATATCGCGCACCGACACCGCCGCCGCAGCGCGATGGTACAATCGCGGCCCATCAGGGAGCATGACGATGACTGCAGCGCAGTGGTGTGTGGCCTCACTCGTGATTCTGTCCGCCGCCGGCACGGCCGCGCCGGCGGCGGCCCAGGCGCCGAAGGGCTTCACGAGCCTCTTCAACGGCAAGGACCTGACCGGGTGGCGCGGCCGGCAGCCCAACTACAATCCGGCCGAGGAGGCCAGGCTCACGAAAGAGGAGCGGGCCGCCAAGCAGGCGGAGTGGAACCAGGCGCGCGACCTGCACTGGAAAGCCGACACCGCCAGCGGAGAGATCGTTTCCGACGGCCAGAGCCCCCAGCTCGCCACCGCGAAGGACTATGGCGACTTCGAGCTGTTGGTCGACTGGCTGATGGTCAGCCCGAACGGCGATTCCGGCATCTACCTGCGCGGCTACCCGCAGGTCCAGGTCTGGGATCCGGCCAATCCGCGGGAGGAGAAGAACGGCGCCGCCAAGGGCTCGGGAGCGTTATGGAACAACAATCCCGACAACCCCGGACGCTTTCCGCTCGTCAAGGCCGACAACCCGGTCGGGCAGTGGAACACGTTCCGGATCAAGATGATCGGTTCGCGCGTCTGGGTGTGGCTGAACGGCAAGGCGACGGTGGACGGCCAGGTGCTCGACAACTTCTTCGATCGCGCCCAGCCGCTGGTCGCCCGCGGCCCGATTGAGCTGCAGACGCACGGCTCGGAAATCCGCTTTCGCCACATCTACCTGCGCGAAATCCCCGCGGCGGAAGCGGGGCGGGCGCGCGGCGCGGCGCAATGACGATCCGCAGCCGCGGCCTCGCCGGCGTCGCCGCCGCAGCCGCGGCGGTGCTCTTCGCCCCCGGGCGGCCGGCGACGACCGCGGCCGCGCCGCCCCCGAGCCAGACGCGGCGCATCGTCCCGCCGGATCTCACCGATACGCGGTGGCTCGAGTCGCTGCGCGCGGCGCAGGTCAAGGCGCTGGCCGGCGAGCACGTTTTCCACGACTTCCAGTTCACCGACCGGCTCGCTGACAGCGGCATCACCTTCACGCACCACATCGTTGACGACGCCGGGAAGAGCTACAAGGCGGCGCATTACGATCACGGCAACGGGATCGCGATCGCCGACGTCGACGGCGACGGGCTCTCCGATATCTACTTCACGTCGCAGGCCGGCGGCAACCAGCTGTGGCGCAACCTCGGCGGCGGCAGGTTCGAGGACATCACGGCCGCGGCCGGCGTGGCCGTCCCCGGCAAGGTCAGCGTGTCGGCGTCCTTTGCCGATATCGACAACGACGGCGACGCCGATCTCTACGTCACCACCGTCCGCGGCGGCAACATGCTGTTCGAGAACGACGGCCACGGCCGGTTCCGCGATATTTCCGCCCCCTCCGGCCTCGGCTACGTCGGCCATTCGTCGGCCGCCGTCTTCTTCGACTACGACCACGACGGCCGGCTCGATCTGTTCCTCGTCAACGTCGGCCGCTATACGACCGACACCATCGCCGGCGACAGCGGCGCGAGGTATTACGTGGCCTTCGAGGATGCCTTCTCCGGCCACCTCAAGCCCGAGCGGGCGGAGCAGAGCATCCTCTTCCACAACCAGGGGAACAACCGCTTCGTCGATGTCTCCGCCGCCACCGGCCTGCGCGATCGGTCGTGGTCGGGCGATGCCAGCGTGATCGACGTCAATGCCGATGGCTGGCCCGATCTCTACGTGCTCAACATGCTCGGCGACGATCAGTATTACGAGAACGTCCACGGCACGCGGTTCGTCCGCAGGAGCCGGCAGGTGTTCCCGAGAACGTCGTGGGGCGCCATGGGCATCAAGGTCTTCGACTTCGACAACGACGGCCGCCTCGACATCCTCATCACCGACATGCACTCCGACATGAGCGAGACCGTCCCGCCGGAGCGCGAGCGGATGAAATCGACGATGAAGTGGCCGGTGTCGTTCCGCGGCGACGGCCGGACCAGCATCTGGGGCAACTCTTTCTTCCGCCGCCAGCCCGGCGGCACCTACCGCGAGGCCTCCGACGCGATCAACGCCGAGAGCTACTGCCCGTGGGGCCCGAGCGTCGGCGACCTCAACGCCGACGGGTTCGACGACGTGTTCATTGCGTCCGGGATGAATTATCCCGAGCGCTACATGATCAATCCCGTCAAGCTCAACGATCGCGGCCGGCGCTTCGTCGACGCCGAGTTCGGCCTCGGCGTCGAGCCGCGGCAGGGGGGTGTCGTGACGCCGTGGTTCGAGCTCGACGCCGCCGGGCAAGGACAAGGGGCATCCCGATGCCGCCGGCGCGACGGGTCCGGTAACCGTCTGGGGCGCGCGCGGCACCCGCTCGGCGGTCATCGTCGACATCGATCGCGACGGCGATCTCGACATCGTCACCAACGAGTTCAACGCGGCGCCGATGGTCCTGATCAGCAATCTGACCGAGAAGACCCGGGTGCGCTATCTCGAGGTCGCCCTGACGGGCACGGCGTCGAATCGCAGTGGACTGGGGAGCGTCGTGAAAGTGACCGCCGGCGGCGTGACCTACACGAAGGTCATGGACGGCAACTCCGGATATCTGTCGCACAGCCTCTACCCGCTGTACTTCGGTCTGGGTGCGGCCGAGCGCGTCGATCACATCGAGGTGCGGTGGCCGTCGGGCCGGATCCAGGCAATCGACCCGCCGATCGCGATCAACTCGCGGCTGCAGATCCGCGAACCCTGAGGGGCGGCCGAGCGCGGGATGTCAGCGGCGGGTCGCCCGCCCGGACGCCGCGTCCGGGGCCGGCCGGTATCCGGCCGCGGCGTACTGCGGCGCCCTCGGGACGAACCGGTCGTCGAACCGCGGGTCCGGCGCATCGAGCGTGTTGCGCGCCGCGGCAATCGACCCCTTGAGATCGTTGACCTCGCCGTGAATGAAGCAGCCGCGGACGCCTGAACCGTCCGTGAGGTCGAGCTCGTAGCGCGGCTCCGGCGAAATGCCGCCGCGCCGGGTGTTGCGTCCAGAAGATGCAGTCCACGTAGGCGCTGCCGGCGCCGTCGTCGTCCACCCCGTTCCAGTTGTCGGTGAAGGTGGAGCGGCTGACGGTGGCGCGGGAGCCCGCGAACACCGTCAGGGCGCCTGAACCGTGGCGCGGATGGTACTCGCCGCCGGTCAGCAGCCCGACATAATCGACGCCCATGTTCGAGACATTGCCGACGAACAGGCAGTTGTCGATGGTCGCCCGGCTGCCGTGCAGCAGATCGACCGCGGCGCCCGTCGTCTGCGTCCGGTTGTTGCGGAAGATGCAGTCGCGGAAGAGCACCGAGTCCTGGGTCTGGCCGAGGTGCTCGACCGAGACGCCGCCGCCACAGGGGCTGGCGTAGTTGTCGAACACCTCGACGCGCTCGATTGTGGGGTAGGAGCGCGCGTAGATCTTGAGGCCGCCGCCGTCGGTGTAGAAGAACGCCGTCTTGCGGATCTCATCCGACTCGATCGGTGAGCGTTCGCCCGAGCCGGTGGTGAAATTGTTGGCGCCGGTGATCCGGAAGCCGCGCAGGGCCGTCCGGCGCGAGATGCCGTCGCCGAAGTAGACGACGTGGTTCACCACGGCGGGGGCGCTGGCGGCGCGCGGGTTGGCGAGATCCGGATTGGCCGCGGTCAGCGTCACGTCACCGATCGCTTCCAGCGTGACGCCGTCGTGGGGCGCGTTGAACCAGACGAGCGCCTGGCCGCTGGCGGCGGGCCGATAGGTGCCGGCGTGCACGTAGACCGTCTTGTTCACCGGATCGCGCGCGGCCGCGTCCAGGGCGTCCTGAATCCGATCGCCGGGATGGACGTGGTGCCCGGCCGCCGGCGGGGCCGGCAGCGCAGAGCCCTGCCGTGCCAGAACCGGCAGCGGCGCCAGGCCGGCGGCGATCAGCGTTTGCAGAAACGCCCGCCGATGGGTAGCCCGGCTGTGGCTCATCCCACCCAGTAGAGCCGATCTGGCGCGGTCCAATCAAGGTTCCAGCCGTCCGCGTTTCGCACAGCGCAACACGGGCACGAGCGCCACTGCTGCGCGGTGGGAAACCTTCCCAGTCAGGTAAACGGCGGTCACGGATCGCTCGTAGTTGCCAGCGAATGGTCCACATATGAAACGGCTGGGTATCCGGCTTGGTGCGGTCGGCTCGGCAATTGCCGCGGCCGGCATGCTCACGTTCAGTCAGGGGCCGCCACCGTCGGCCGGTGCGGCCGCTCCGGGTGCCGCGCAGGCGCCGGGGCGCGGCGGCCTGGACGACCCGACGGCGGGGGCCGACTTCATGAAGCGCCCGCCGGTCGTCCGCCAGGACCCTGATGTCGAGCAGTCGCTTTTCCTGCTGCCCGACGGCTACCGGATTGCCCCGGTGCTGACCGATCCGCTGATTCGAGGATCCCGTCGGCGTCAGCTTCGACGGCAACGGGCGGATGTACGTCCTCGAGATGCGCTCCTACATGCGCGACGCCGACGGCTCGGAGTCGCGGGCGCCGGTCAGCCGGATCTCCCGGCACGAAGATACGGACGGCGACGGCATCTACGACAAGCACACCATCTTCATCGACCACATGGTCATGCCGCGGATCGCGTTCCCGCTCGGCGACGGCGTCCTGCTCGTGCTCGAGACCGATAACCGCGACGTCTACAAGTACACCGACACGGACGGCGACGGCGTCGCCGACAAGAAGGAGCTGTTCTACGCCGGCGCTCGGCCGGGTGCACGAACATGGAGTGGCAGCCCGGCGGCATGACCTGGGCGCTCGACAACTGGCTCTACACGACCTACAACCCCTTCCGCCTGCGGATCGGTCCCGGACGGCAAGATCCTCCGCGAGGAAACCGAGCCGAACGGCGGCCAGTGGTGGTCCGCGCAGGACAACTACGGCAAGACCTGGTGGGTGGACGGCGGCGGTGAGATCGGCCCGGTCAACATCCAGGCGCCGATCGCCTACGGCGCCTTCAACGTCGCCGACAACTTCGAGCCGGACTTCCAGGTCCCATGGCCGGCGCCGGGCGGGATCGCCGACATGCAGGGCGGCATGAGCCGCGTCCGGCTGCCGGAGGGCACGCTCAACCATTTCACGGCGGCGGCCGGCGTCGAGATCTATCGCGGCGATCGCCTTCCGGCCGACCTGCGTCGGCGATCTGTTCTTCAACGAGCCGGTCGCGCGCATCGTCCGGCGCGCCAAGGTGGTCGTCACCGATGGGCTGACCCAGCTGCAGAACGCCTACCCGAAATCCGAGTTCGTGCGGTCGACCGATCCGCTGTTCCGGCCGGTCGGCATCTCGAACGCGCCCGACGGCACGCTCTACCTGATCGGACATGTACACCGGGATCATCCAGGACGCGCAGTTCGTCGGCCCGGATTCCTATCTGCGGCGCAAGGTCGAGCAGTACCAGCTCGACAAGCCAGCACAACTGGGGCCGGGTGTGGCGCATCACCCACGACAGCCGGACGCCGGACTTCAAGCCGCCGCGGATGTACCAGGAGACCGCCGCCGCAGCTCGTCGGCGCATCTCGAGCACCCGAACGGCTGGTGGCGCGACACCGCGCAGAAGCTGCTCGTCCTGCGGCAGGACAACTCGGTCGCACCGGCGCTGCGGACGATGGCCGGCTCGTCGACCAACCAGCTGGCGCGGATTCATGCGCTGTGGACGCTCGAGGGGCTGGGCGCTCTCGATGCCCGGCTGGTGCGTCAGCTGCTGAAGGCGGCCGATCCGCAGATCCGCATTCAGGCGCTGCGGGCGAGCGAGACGCTCTACAAGGCCGGCGACAAGTCGTTTGCCGCGGACTACCGCGCGCTGGCGGAGGACGCCGACCCGGGCGTGGTGATTCAGGCGATGCTGACGATGGGCCTGCAGCAGCGTGCCGGACGCGGCGGCGATCGTGCGGACGACGGTCGACCGGGCGACCAGCCGGGGCGTCCGCGAGATCGGCGCGCAGATCCTCAAGCCCGGCGCCCCGCTCGGACAGCGCCCCTCGCTGGCCGACGCCGGCGCCACTTTCATGAATCTGTCGGCGGATGAGCGCAAGAGCGTGCTGCGCGGGGAAGGCACGTACAAGGAAATCTGCGTTCGCCTGCCACGGACCCGACGGCAAGGGGGCGCCGATGGCGGGCGGCGGAGAGGGCGCGACGCTCGCGCCGCCGCTGTCCGGATCGCCGCGCGTCCAGGGGCACCGTGAATACGCGATCAAGGTCCTGCTCCACGGCCTGTCGGGCGAGGTGGACGGCCGGAGCTACGCCGGCGGCGTGATGGTGCCGATGGGCACGAACACCGACGAGTGGCTGGCCGACGTCGCGAGCTACGTGCGCACCAGCTTCGGCAATGCGGCGGGTCCGGTGACGCCGTCACAGGTTGCGGCCGTGCGCAAGGCGACGTCCCGGAAAACGCCGTGGACGCTCGCGGAGCTGCTGCCGACGGTGCCGGCCCCGCTGTCGAACCAGGCGGGCTGGAAGCTGACCGCCAGCCACAACACCGCCGCGGCGGCGGCCGCGGCGGGTGCAACGGCAGCGGGTGCGCCCGCAGCGCCGGCACCGGGGGCGCCGGGCGCGGCTGCGCCGGGCGCGGCGACTGGCGCTGCGGCGCCCGCCGCCCGCTGGGACAGCGGCGCGCCCCAGCAGCCGGGCATGTGGCTCCAGATCGAGCTGCCGGAGCCGGCCAGGATCGCGGAAATCCACCTGAGCTCGATCGCGCCGGGACCGGGTGGACGGGGCCGCGGCGGCCGCGGCGCGGGCCCGCCGGCGATCGGCCCGGTGGGCTATAGCGTGCAGCTCTCGATGGACGGCACGACCTGGCCGCCGCCTGCCGCGGCGGGCCCCGGATCGACGCCGACGACCGTCATCGAGCTGCCGCGTGTGCCCGCACGCTTCATCCGCATCACCCAGACCGGCAGCGCCCAGAACGGCGAGATGTGGGGAGTGCAGCAGGTGCGAATACTCGAAGTGAAGTAGAAAAGATAGTTGCCAGTTGCCAGTTGCCAGTCGCCAGTCGCCAGTCGCCAGTTTCCAGTTTCCAGTTTCCAGCTTCCAGCTTCCAGCTGCCAGCTGCCAGCTGGTGGCGGGGCTTCACAGCCATCAGTGAGCAGAAACTCACGGGCAGGCTCTGGCTACTGGCGACTGGTAACTGGTGACTGGTGACTGGTGACTGGTAACTGGTAACTGGTAACTGGTAACTGGCTACTGGCTACTGGTAACTGGCTACTGGTAACTGGCTGCCGAGTGGCAACTGGCAACTGGCAACTGGCAACTGGCGACTGGCGACTGGCGACTGGCAACTGGTAACTCTCCATAACAAAGGTGCTCGAATGTTCAGACTGATATGTGCGGCGCTCGTCGGTGTGGCATCGCTGGCGGTACCGGTGCTCGCGCAGGGCCAGGCGCCCGCGCCGGGCGCAACGCCGGCGCCGGGACGCGGCGGCGCAGGGCGTCCCCCGGCGGTGGTCTCGCCGCAGGTCAACCCGGACCGGACGATGACGCTTCGCTTCCGCGCGCCCAACGCCAGGGAAGTCACCGTCATCGGCGAGGTCGACGGCAAGCCGCACCCGATGACCAAGGGGGACGACGGCGTCTGGACGGTCACGATCGGGCCGCTCGCGCCCGACGTCTACAACTATCAGTTCAACGTCGACGGCGTGGTCGCCATGGACCCGGCCAATCCATCGGTGAAGCTCGGCTTCGGCGCGTTCCCGCCGGCGAACCTGGTCGAGATTCCGGGAGAGGGCCTGGAGTTCGACGACGCCAAGCCGGTGCCGCACGGGACGGTGCGGATCGAGACCTATCACTCGAAGTCGCTGGCGGCGCCGCGCACGCTGTGGATCTACACGCCGCCCGGTTACGACGGCGCTGCGACGCGCTATCCCGTGTTCTACCTGCTGCACGGCTCCGGCAACATCGACTCGAGCTGGATGCTGACGGGACGCGCCAACCTGATCATGGACAACCTCATCGCCGAGGGGAAGACCAAGCCGATGATCATCGTGAATCCGCTGGGCTACGCACGGCAGGGGATCGGCCTCGGGCCCGAGCCGGCGGCAGCGGCGCCCGCGGCTGGTCCCGGCGGCGCGACCGGCGGCGGCGCGTTCGGCAAGGATCTGCTCGAGGACGTCGTGCCGTACGTCGAAAAGACCTTCCGCACCCTGCCGGGGGCCGACAACCGGGCGATTGGCGGGCTGTCGATGGGCGGCGGTCAGACCGCGGCGATTGCCTTCTCGCATCCGGACCTGTTCCGCTACGTGGTCATCATGAGCGCGGGATCGAACAACGCCGCCGAGACCTATCCCGATTTCTTCAAGAGCGCCGCCGCGACCAACCAGAAGGTCAAGCTGCTGTGGATGGGGGTCGGCAAGGACGACACCCTGGTCGGGCCGTCGGCCCAGGCGCTGCACGAACTGCTGACCGCGAAGGGCATCACCCACACCTTCAGGCTGACCGAGGGGCGTCACGAGTGGGTCGTCTGGCGCCACCACCTGAATGAGGTGGCGCCGCTGCTGTTCCGGTGAGCCGGCGGCCGGAGTTTCGAGCGCAGGGGATGTGATACTGTCTGCGATTCAGCCGATGATTCAAGCCGGCGCGGTGTGATCCGCGCCGCGCTTCACCTACGGGGCATACATACATGACGTCGACCAGGACCGTACTCGCGGCAGCGGTTGTTCTCGGTGCGGCGGTGTCGGCTGGCGCCGTTGCGCCAGTGGCCGCCGGCAGCCGGCAGGGTCCGCCGGCGGCGGCGGCCGGCGATCCACCGCGCACCGCGACGGCTCCGGCGACTGTGATCGCTCCAGGCGGCCGCGGCGGCCGCGGCAATCCGGCGGCGGCGCTGTTCACCGAGAACTGCGCGCCCTGCCACGGCACCGGGATCGAGGGGGGCCGCGTCCATACGCTGTTCGACGACAAGCTGACCCACGCCACCGACGATGAGTCGATTGCGCGGATCGTCGCCAACGGCATCCCCAACACCGAGATGGTCGCGTTCAAGACGGCGCTGAACGATCAGCAGATCTGGCAGCTGGTTTCCTACGTCCGCATGCAGACCGCCAGCCTCAAGGAGAAACCGCAGCTGGTGGTCGATCCGCAGGGCGAGGTGGTCAAGTCCGAGAAGCAGACCTTCAAGATCGATGTCGTCGCCCGCAACCTCGAGACGCCCTGGGGCGTCGGGTTTCTTCCCGACGGCCGCATCCTGGTGACCGAGCGCCCGGGCCGGCTGAGGATCATCGAGAAGGGTGTGCTGCTGCCCGAGGCGGTCAAGGGCACTCCGAAAGTCTGGGAGAAGCAGGACGGCGGGCTGCTCGACGTCGAGGTCCATCCCGACTACGCCCGGAACGGCTGGATCTATCTCGCCTATTCGGAAACGCTGCCGGGCTATACGCCGCCAGCGGTGGCCGCACCGGCCGCCGCCCCTGCGGCGCCGGCCCCTGCGGCTCCGGCTCCCGCGGCTCCGGCTCCCGCGGCGCCGGCCGCCCCGGGCGCC
Source organism: uncultured Acidobacteriota bacterium (assembly GCA_963750475.1). Classification (GTDB taxonomy): domain Bacteria; phylum Acidobacteriota; class Vicinamibacteria; order Vicinamibacterales; family 2-12-FULL-66-21; genus JALZOC01. Next base: position 32,508 of record CAVVQQ010000001.1, on the reverse strand, counting down.
GCCGCAGCCCCGGCTGCCCCTGCCGCCGCTCCCGCCGCCGGACGGCAGGGGGGCGGCCGCGGCGCCGGCGGTCCGCCCGATCCGCCCTCGATGACGGTCGTCGTGCGCGGCAAGATCAACAAGAACAACGAGTGGATCGACCAGCAGGTCATCTTCCGCGCCGCGCCGCAGTTCTACAGCTCGACCAACGCGCACTACGGCTCGCGCTTCATCTTCGACCGCCAGAATCATCTCTTCTTCACGATCGGCGAGAAGAATGCGATGGCGCACGCGCAGGATCTGTCGGATCCGCTCGGCAAGATCCACCGGGTCAATGACGACGGGACGGTGCCGAAGGACAATCCGTTCGTCGACCGGCCGGGGGCCGTGGCGACGATCTGGAGCTACGGACACCGCCATCCGCAGGGGCTGGCGTGGGATCCGGTGACCGGCAAGCTGTGGGAGTCGGAGCACGGGCCGCAGGGGGGCGACGAGATCAACATCATCGAGCGGGGCCACAACTACGGGTGGGGTGTGGTGACGATGGGCATCCAGCCGGGGATCACCAAGCGGTCCGAAGAAGGCATGGACCAGCCGGTCGTCTATTACACGCCGACCATCGCGCCGAGCGGCATGTCGTTCTATGCCGGCACCAAGTATCCCGGGTGGAAGAACAACCTGTTCGTCGGCGGCCTCGGCGGTCAGCAGCTGCGGCGGCTCGAGGTCGACGGCGACAAGGTCACCCATCAGGAAGTGGTCTTCAACCAGTTCGGCCGCATCCGTGACGTCGTCGTCGGGCCCGACGGCTACCTGTATGTGCTGATGCAGCTGCCCGGGCAGAGTCTGTCGCAGTCCACCCCGGGTGTGCTGGCGCGGCTGATCCCGGTTCCGTAGCCGTTTGCCCTGAACGTTCGAGCTCACCATGACTCTCTTCAAGATACGTGTGGCTGCGAGTGGCCTCCTGCTGGCGGCCGCCTCGATAGCCGTCCTGCACGCCGTCCAGACGGCCCCGGTTCGTAAGGCGCCGGCCACGGCCGCGTGGCCGCCGCCGGTGCGGAAGACGCCGACGAAGGCGCCGGTGCTGACCGCGGCAGAGGAGCTGAAGACGTTCGTGCTGCCGCCCGGGTACCACGCGCAGCTCGTCGCCGCGGAGCCGCTGGTGATGGATCCGATCGCGATCGACTTCGATGCCGACGGCCGGCTGTGGGTGCTCGAGATGCCGGGGTTCATGTCGGAGCCCAACGCGATGAACTCGCGGGAGCCCGTCAACGACGTGGTCGTCCTCGAAGACAAGGACGGCGACGGGGTGATGGACACGCGGACGGTCTTTGCCGACAAGCTGGTGCTGCCGCGGTCGCTGAAAGTCACCGAGCACGGCGTGCTGGTCGGCGAGCCGCCGAATCTGTGGCTGATGAAGGACACCGACGGCGATCTCAAGGCGGACTCGAAGGTCCTGCTCAGCAACAGCTACGGCCGCGGCGAGGCCAGCATCGAGCACAACGCCAACAGCCTGCTGTGGGGAATGGACAATACGATCTACACCTCCGAGCACGACTGGCACGTTCGCCTGAAGGGGGACACCTTCGAGACGGTGCCGACGCTCAGCCGCGGCCAGTGGGGCGCGACGCAGGACGACGCGGGCCGCATCTACCGCAACGTCAACGACGCGCCGCTGTTCGTCGATCTGATTGCGGCGCGCTACTACACCCGCAACCCCGATCTGGCGCGGACGCGCGGGCTCTACGACTCGCTGATCAGCCGGGAGGCGTCGACGATCTGGCCGGTGCGGGCGACGCGCGGCGTGAACCGGGGCTACCGCGACCAGTTCTTCCGCCCGGACGACAGCTCGGTGACGATTCAGGGCGTCGGCACCCCGGTCATCTACCGCGGCGATCGGCTGCCGAAGGAGCTCCGCGGCGACGCTTTCATCACCGACTCGACGACCAACCTGGTCCACCGCTTCAAGATCCTGGACGATGGCAGCGGCCGGCTGTCGGCGGTTGACGCCTACAAGAAGGGGGAGATTTTCGCCTCCTGGGACGAGCGGTTCCGGCCGGTCAACCTGCTCGGCGCTCCGGACGGATCGCTCTATGTCGTCGACATGTACCGCGGTGTCGTCCAGGAGGCGGTCTACTGGACCGACTATCTGCGCGACTACGTCAAGGCCGCGGATCTCGAGCAGCCGATCCGGCATGGACGGATCTGGCGCCTCGTCCACGACACGACGCGGCGCGATCGGGCGCCGGCCTTGTCGAAGGCGACTCCGGCGGAGCTCGTCCAGACCCTGGCGCACCCGAACGGCTGGTGGCGCGACACCGCGCAGCGGCTGCTCGTCGAGCGTCACCTGACGGCGGTCGCGCCGCAGCTGCGGACGCTCGCCGCGCAAGCCACGGACTGGCGTGCCAGGCTGCACGCGCTGTGGACGCTCGACGGGCTCGACGCGGTCGAAGCGGCCGACGTGCGGCGGGCGCTCGGCGATCGGTCGCCCGACGTCCGTGCCGCCGCGGTCCGGTTGTCGGAGCGCTGGCTGCGTGAGGGTGATGCCGGGCTGACCGCGGCGGTGCTCGGACTGATGGCGGATCCGTCATGGACCGTACGCCGCCAGGTGGGCGCCAGTGTCGGCGAGATGCCGGCGGCGGCACGACTCGAGCCGGCCGTGTCGCTGCTGGCCCGGTACGGAACCGATGCGGTGCTGGTCGATGCGACGATCAGCGGGCTGCGCGGCGTCGAGGCGGATGCACTGGATCGAGTAATACAGGCGGCGCCGGCCACCGACGCCGCCGACGCGGTGGCGATGCTCGCCGCCGCGGTCGCGAAGAGCGCCGACGTCCCGGCCGTCCAGCGCGTCGTCGCGCGCGCCACCGACCCGGCCACGCCGCCGTGGCAGCGGGACGCGCTGCTGCAGGGGCTCGATACGGGACTGCCGGCAGCCGGGGGCGGGCGGGGCGGGCGCGGCGGACGCGGTGCGGTGGCGCCGGTGCGGCTGGTCGCGCTGCCGGCCGAGCCGTCGGCGCTGACGGCGCTGGCGTCGGCCGAGGGAGCGACGGCTGTCCTCGCGAAGCGGATCGCGTCGAAGCTCGACTGGCCCGGCAAGCCGGCCCCGGTCGTCGCCGCCGGTGTGCCGCTCACCGCGGAGGAGCAGCGGCGCTATGAGGCCGGCGCCGAGTTGTACCGCAGTATCTGTGTCGGGTGCCACCAGCCGGACGGGAGAGGCAAGGATAAGATTGCCCCGAGCCTCGTCGATTCGAAGTACGTGGTCGCGCCGGACGCCGGCGCCGCGATGCGCGTGCTGCTCGCCGGCAAGGAAGGAACGATCGGCTTGATGCCGTCGCTCGGGGGAGCGCTCAGCGACGAGCAGATTGCCGCGGTGCTCACATACGTGCGCCGCGAGTGGGGGCATACCGGCTCCGCCGTCGCCGCAGTTGACGTGCAGGAGATTCGCGGGCTGACGAAAACCCGCACCCGTCCGTGGACCGATGCCGAGCTGGCGGCCGGCGGCCGCGGCGGCCGCGCCGGCGCGGGCCGGGGCGGACAGTAGACAGAACGACGCCATGAAGCACAGCCGCATCACCATTTTCCTCGTCGTCGCCGTCCTTCTGCTGCCGGGGACCGGCCGGCTTGCCGCCGCGGCCGGCGGCTACAAGGCCGAGCGCCTCGGCGACGTCGTCAGGCTCGAGGATAGCAAGGCCGCCACGGTCGTGTCGGTCCTGCCGTCGGCGGGCAACAAGGCCTTCGAGATGAAGGTGAAGGGGCAGAACGTCCTGTATTTCCCGTTCGAGTCGGTCGAGGATTTCAAGGCCAAGGGCGCGGGCGGCTTCAACGGCATACCCTTCCTGGGACCGTGGGCGAACCGTCTCGACGAGCAGGCGTTCTGGGCCAACGGCCAGCGCTACGCCTTCGACATGCAGCTCGGCAACGTCCGCGGCGCCATTCCGATCCACGGCCTGGTGACGACGACGAACCAGTGGAAGGTCGTCGAGGTGAAATCGGACGCGAAGGCCGCGTGGGTGACCAGCCGGCTCGAGTTCTACCGCAGCCCGGCCTGGATCAAGCAGTTCCCGTTCGCGCACACCGTTGACATGACCTATCGGCTGGAAGGGGGCGTGCTGCAAGTCACGACCCGGATCACGAACCTCAGTACCGACCCGATGCCGGTGGCCATCGGCTATCATCCGTACTTCCAGCTGACCGACTCGAGCCGTGAGGACTGGACCATCTCGGTTGGCGCCAAGTCGCAGTGGCTGCTGGCAGCGAACAAGATTCCCACCGGCGAAACCGAGCCGATCGAGAAGCTGTTTCCCGATCCGCACGCCATCGCGCTCAAGGACTACGATCTCGACCACGTTTTCGGCGACCTGGTCCGCGACGAGCAGGGGCGGTCGGTGATGACGCTGCGCGGCAAGGGGCAGCGGCTCGACGTGCTGCTCGGCCCCAACTACCGGTCGGTCGTCATCTACGCGCCAAAGCCGGCGCCGCCGGGCGCGACGCCAGCGGCGGGGGGACGGGGGGAGCGGCGCAGAGCCGGAACTACATCTGCTTCGAGCCGATGGCCGGCATCACGGATGCGATGAACCTGGCACAGAAAGGGCTTTACAAGGAGCTGCAGAGTATCGCCCCCGGCGCGGTCTGGGAAGAGAGCTTCTGGGTCCGCCCGTCTGGATTTTAGCGATAGCCAGTAACCAGTAACCAGTAACCAGTAGCCGGTAGCCGGTAGCCGGTAGCCGGTAGCCGGTAGCCGGTAGCCGGTAGCCAGTAAGCGGGAACTGGTAATCAGGAGCTGTTGCCCGGGAACTGGCAACTGGCGACTGGCGACTGGCAACTGGCGACTGGTAACTGGTAACACGAGCGAAGAACTGAGAACCATGTCCCACACCAACGTACTTGACGGATTTCGTCTCGATGGAAAGATCGCGCTTGTCACGGGGGGCGCACGCGGCCTGGGCAAGACGATGGCGACGGCGCTCGCCGAGGCGGGAGCCGACATCGCCCTGTCGGGCCGATCGGTGGAGTCGTGCCGGGAAGCGGCGGAAAGCATCGCGGCGGCGACCGGACGGCGGGCGCGCGGGTTTGCCGCCGACGTCACCAGCCTGGCGGATGTCGAGCGGCTGGCGACGGAGGTGGAGGCGGCGCTCGGGCCGGTCGACATCCTGGTCAACAACGCCGGGATCAACATCCGCGGGCCGATCCAGCAGCTCACCGAGGCGGACTGGGACGCCGTCATCGACACGAATCTGAAGGGACCGTTCCTGTGCGCCCGGACGTTCGGGCCGCGGATGGTGACGCGCGGCTGGGGGCGGGTGATCAACCTGGGATCGGTGCTCGGGGTGATCGCGCTGCCGGGCCGCGCCCCGTACGCCTCGTCGAAGGCCGGCATCATCAACCTGACCCGCGTGCTGGCGCTCGAGTGGGCGGGCACCGGCGTCACCGCCAATGCGATCTGCCCGGGCGCCTTCGCCACCGAGATGAACCGGTCGCTGCTCGACGATCCGGTCAAGTACAAGGAGTTCGTCGCGCAGATCCCGATGGGCCGCTGGGGAGAGCTCCACGAGCTGACCGGCGCGGTCGTGTTCCTTGCGTCCGGTTCCGCGTCCTACGTGACCGGAACCTCGCTCTTCGTCGATGGCGGCTGGATCGCCCGGTAAGGGCGAGTGCGCTTGCTGCCCGTCATCGTTGGTCGTGTCCCGTTCCCTGCTTCACAAGGAGATTGTGCCCATGGTTCTGAATAAAGCGTCGGTGATGGTGACTGCTCGCGGTCACGTTCGCGGCCGGGTTCGCGCTGCGCGGTGTGCTGACGCCGGCGGTGACGCTGCACGCGGCGTCCGAGCAGGTGTTCGAGCTGCGGACCTACACGACGCCGCCGGGAAAGCTCGAGGCGCTCAAGTCGCGCTTCCGCGATCACACGGTCGCGATCTTCGACAAGCACGGCATGACCAGCGTCGGCTACTGGGTCCCGCATGGATGCGCCGCTCAAGGACAACACGCTGATCTACGTGCTCGCGCACGCCGAGCCGCGAGGCGGCGGCGAAGAACTGGGCGGAGTTCCGCGCCGATCCCGACTGGGTCAAGGCCAAGGCGGAATCCGAGAAGGACGGCCCGCTGACGACGAAGGTCGAGTCGGTGTTCATCGACTCCCACCGATTTCTCGAAGATCAAGTAGCCCGGTGCTGCACGAGGTCCGCATGAGCCGCTGTCCCGCGCTGTTGCTGTCGTCGTTCCTTGCGGTCGTCGCTGCGTCCCTTCCGGCGGCCGCGCAGGACGCCGGCCCGCGTCCCGGCGCGGCGAAACCGCTCGTCGTCTATGTCGTCGATACCGAGGGGGGCAAGGCGGCGCTGTACGTGGCCCCGACAGGGGAGTCGCTGCTCATCGACAGCGGCAACCCGGGCGGCCGTGACACCGACCGCATCATGGCGGCTGTCGCGGATGCCGGACTGAAGCGGATCGATTACCTGCTGTCGACCCACTATCACGTCGATCACATTGGCGGCCTCCAGGAACTCGCGAAGCGCATCCCGATCGGTACCTTCATCGACCATGGCCCGTCGGTCGAGGAGCGCGAGCAGGTGGCGGGCTTCCAGCAGGCGTATGCGGAGCTCTACGGCAAGGCCAAGCATCTCGTCGTCAAGCCGGGGGATCAAGGTGCCGGTGACGGGCCTCGACTGGCGGATCGTCACGGCCGGCGGCCAGGTGCTGAAAACGCCCGCTGCCCGGCGGCGGACGCCCGAACCCGGCGTGCGCCGACTTCACGCCGAAGGAAATCACCAACGATCCCGAGAACGCGCAGTCGGTCGGCAGCGTCGTGACCTACGGCCAGTTCCGCTCGATCGATCTGGGCGACCTGCTCTGGAACAAGGAATACGAGCTGATGTGCCCGAACAATCCGATCGGGACCGTCGACGTCTATTTCGCCTCGCACCACGGACTCGATCAGTCCGGTGCGGCGGTCCTCGTCCACGGCGCTGCAGCCGCGGGTGGCGGTGATGCAGAACGGCACCCGCAAGGGGGCCGGCGCGCAGGCGATGCCGACGCTGCGATCGTCGCCGGGGCTCGAGGACATCTGGCAGCTCCACTGGTCCTACGGTGCCGGGATCGAACAGAACAGCGCCGGGGTCTTCATCGCCAACGTCGATGATGCCGCGACGATCGCCGGCGTGCTGACGGCGCCGCCGCGGGGCGGCGGGCCCGGGCGCGGCGGCCCGGGTGGTGCGGGTGCCGCCGCGCCGCCGGCTGCGGTGCCGCCGCAGGGGGCGCCGTCCGCCCCGGCCGGCGCGGCCGCGATCCCGCCGAGCGCGCCCGGCGTCGCGCCGCAGGCGTCCGGCGTTCCACCGCAAGCGGGTCCGGGCGGGCCGGGCGGCGGGCGCGGCGGCGGCCGCCGCGGCGGCGCACACGCCGGCCTACTGGATCAAGGTGTCGGCCGAGCGGAACGGCACCGTTCACGGTCACCAACAGCCGCAACGGTTTCAGCAAGACGTACACAAAGCGTCCGCGGGCCGCATCGGCCGGTGCGCGCCAGGGGCGTTGACGCCCGGGAGCATGATGATAGTCATGAACAATCGCCTTCTCCTCCTGACTCTGTCGACCGCCCTGGCGGCTACGACCGCCCTGGCGGCGCGTCAGGCGCCCCCCGCGGCAGCGCCCGCCGGACGTCCGGCGGCCGCCGCGCCGGCGCCGGCTGCCCAGACGCCCGCCCCGGGCGCGCCGGCGCCCGGCGCCGCGCAGGGCCGCGGCGGCCCGCAGCCGAGTCCGTTCACGACGCCGCCGCTGCGGATCTTCCTCTACGCCGGTCTCAAGACCCACGGCGAAGGGCAGCACGACTATCCGCAGTTCCTGGCCGACTGGAGCAAGCTGCTGATGATGCGCAATGCCGTGGTCGACGGCGCGCTGCATTTCCCGTCGGCCAAGGAGCTGGCGAGCGCCGACGTGCTGGTCATCTACAAGGGTGACGCCGGCTACCTGAGCATGGAGGACCGCGCCAATCTCGACGCCTACGTGCGCCGCGGCGGCGGGCTGGTGAGCCTGCACGACGCGCTGTGCGGACCGGACCCGGCCGACTTCGCGACGCATCGTCGGCGGCGCCAAGAAGCACGGCGAGGTCAACTACACGCTCGAAGCGAACGTCGACTACACGATCGTCGATCACCGCGCACCCGATCATGCAGGGCATGTCGAACTTCAAGATCCAGGACGAGGCGTTCTACCTCATGACCTGGGCGAAGTCCCCCGAGATCCACGTGCTCGCGACCTCGGCGATCGACGCGACGCCGAGCGCGAAGCAGGCCGGCACAAGCCGGCGAAGTGGTGCCGCAGATCTGGACCTATGAAAAGCCGATGGGACCGGCCGTTCCCGGCGCCGCCACCGGCCAGCCGTTCCGCGCCTTTGTCTGGATGCAGGGGCACAATTACACCAACTTCTCGAACCCGCAGATCCAGGGCATGCTGCTGCGCGGCATCGCCTGGGCCGGCAAGCGCCCGTCGACGCGCTGATGACCGAACGCCCGGCGCGCGGCCGCGGCGGCATTCCGGCAGCGCCAGGAACGGGGGCGGGGAATTAGTTTTCAGCTTCCAGCTTCGCCGCTTCCCGCTTCCCGCGAGAAGCTGAAGCCAGAAGCCAGAACCGGTAGCTAGGAATCGGGCAACTGGCAGCTGGAAGCTGGCGAGCTGGAAGCTCGCGAGCTGGCGACTGGCGCTGGCAAGCTGGCAACTGAGCAACGATGACCATGTCTGAACCGAAGCGGAAATACCGGTCGTCGGCGTGGTTCGGGCCGCCCGACAAGGACGGCTTCATTCACCGCAGCTGGGTCGGGCGCGGGCTGCCGGAAGGGATCGTTCGACGGCCGGCCGATCATCGGCATCTGCAACACCTGGTCGGAGCTGACCCCGTGCAACGGGCATTTCCGCGAGCTTGCCGAGCACGTCAAGCGCGGCGTCTGGGAAGCCGGCGGCGTGCCGTTCGAGTTTCCGGTGATGTCGCTCGGCGAAACCAGCGTGCGGCCGACCGCCATGCTCTTCCGCAACCTCGCCAGCATGGACGTCGAGGAGTCGATCCGCGGCAACCCGATCGACGGCGTCGTCCTGCTCTGCGGCTGCGACAAGACGACGCCGGCGCTGGTCATGGGCGCGGCGAGCTGCGACCTGCCCGCGATCGTCGTCTCCGGCGGGACGATGCTCAATGGCAAGTTTCGCGGCAAGCCGACATCGGCTCGGGCACCGACGTCTGGCGCTTCAGCGAAGAGGTGCAGCGCCGGCGCGATGAGCGTGCGCGAGTTCATGCAGGCGGAATCCTGCATGTCCCGCTCGTGGGGGACCTGCAACGTCATGGGCACGGCCTCGACGATGGCGGTCGATGGTGGAGGCGCTCGGCCTGGCGCTGCCGCAGAACGCCGCCATCCCGGCGGTCGACTCGCGGCGGCTAGCGCAGGCGCACCTCGCCGGGCGGCGGATCGTCGAGCTCGTCGAACAGGACGTCCGCATGTCGCACATCCTGACCCGCGAGGCCTTCGAGAACGCCGATCCGCGTCAACGGCGCCGTCGGCGGATCGACCAACGCGGTGCTTCATCTGCTGGCGATTGCCGGGCGGGTCGGCGTGCCGTTCACGCTGGACGACTGGGATGCGCTCGGCCGGGACGTGCCGACGTTCGTCGACCTGATGCCGTCCGGCCGCTTCCTGATGGAAGATTTCTATTACGCCGGCGGGCTGCCGGCGGTGCTGCGGGCGCTCGGCGAGCACGGCCTCCTGCACCGCGACGCCATGACGGTCAACGGCCGGACGCTCTGGGACAACTCCGCGGCGGCGCCGAACTATAACGCCGAAGTCATCCGGCCGATCGACCAGCCGCTCGCCGCGCACGGCGGGATCGCCGTGCTGCGCGGCAACCTCGCGCCCCTCGGGCGCGGTGCTGAAGCCCTCGGCGGCCTCGCCGCGGCTGATGCGCCATCGCGGCCGGGCGGTGGTGTTCGAGAGCATCGAGCACTACAAGGCCCGCATCGGCGATCCCGAGCTCGACGTCGACGCCGACTGCGTACTGGTGCTGAAAGGCTGCGGCCCCAAGGGCTATCCGGGGATGGCCGAGGTCGGCAACATGGGCCTGCCGCCGAAAGTGCTCAAGACCGGCGTCACCGACATGGTGCGGATCTCCGACGCGCGGATGAGCGGCACGGCGTACGGCACCGCGATCCTGCACGTCTCGCCGGAAGCGGCGGCCGGCGGCCCGCTGGCGCTGGTCCAGGACGGCGACATGATCGAGCTCGACGTCGAGGCGCGGCGCCTGCACCTCGACATCAGCGACGATGAGCTCGCGGCGCGGCGGCGCGCCTGGAAGACCCCCGAGCCGGCGCTGCCGCCCGGCGGCTACGCGCGGCTCTACATCGACCACGTGCAACAGGCGGATCGCGGCGCCGACCTCGACTTCCTCGTGGGCTGCCGCGGGCACGCCGTCCCGCGGGAATCCCATTGAACGGTTCCTTGCCATGAAACTTCTGCGTTATCGGATCCCCGGGCCACGAGGCCCCCGGCCTGCTCGACGGCGCCGGCCACATTCGCGATCTCTCGGGCGTCGTGTCCGACATCGCCGGCGAGGCCCTCCTGCCCGAGTCGCTCGAGCGCCTGCGCGGCCTCGATCCGGCGGCGCTGCCGCGCGTCCCCGGCTCGCCGCGGCTCGGCCCGTGCGTCGGCCGCGTCGGCAAGTTCATCTGCATCGGCTTGAACTACTCCGACCACGCCGCCGAATCCGGCATGGCGGTGCCGAAGGAGCCGATTGTCTTCATGAAGGCGACCTCCGCGATCATCGGTCCCAACGACGCGGTCGTGCTGCCGCGGGGCTCGCAGAAGAGCGACTGGGAAGTCGAGCTCGGCGTCGTCATCGGCAAGACGGCGAAGTACGTCGAGGAGGCGGACGCCCTCTCGCACGTCGCCGGCTACTGCGTCGTCAACGACCTCTCCGAGCGCGCGTTTCAGCTCGAAGGCACCGGGCAGTGGGTCAAGGGCAAGAGCGCCGACACCTTCGGGCCGATCGGGCCGTGGCTGGTCACCCGCTGACGAGGTCGCCGACTGCGGCGCCCTCGATCTGTGGCTCGAGGTGGACGGGCACCGCTACCAGAGCGGCTCGACCCGGACGCTGGTCTTCGGCGTGCCGTATCTCGTCAGCTATCTGAGCCGCTTCATGAGTCTCCAGCCCGGAGACATCATTTCCACCGGCACACCGCCCGGGGTCGGTCTCGGGCAGAAGCCGCCCGTCTACCTCCGCGCCGGGAATGTCATGCGCCTCGGCGTGCAGGGCCTCGGCGAGCAGCAGCAGACGGTCGTCGCGGAGTAGGCCGGCCGCGGCTCAGGGCTCCTTGACGACCAGGATCTGGTTGGCGGCGACGCCGCTCAGGACCTGGCTCGCGCCGCCGGGCCACGTCACCTCGATCTTCGTCGCCGACCGGGCGGCGCCGAGCCCGACGTGCAGGCGGACGTCGCTGGCGCTCAGGTAGCTGGCGACATTGTTGATCTCCCTGGTCTGCACGCCGGCCGGCGTCTGCACACGGACCTTCGCGCCCAGCCCCGCCGTGTTCCGGCCGCGCCCTTCCGCCTTGATCGTCAGCCAGTTGCCAGCCGGTGACGTGTCGTTGCGCAGCAGCGCCGGCCGTCCGCCGAGGCTGGAGATGACGACGTCGAGGTCGCCGTCGTTGTCGAAGTCGGCGACGGCCAGGCCGCGGCCGACGCGCGCCTGGCGCAGCGCGGCGCCGGCGAGCCTGGTGACGTCGCGGAACCGGCCGCCGCTGTTCTCGTAGAGCAGATCGGTCTGGGCGTGGGAGAACGCCGGCCGATAGAGCTGGACGTTGTCGATGACGTGGCCGTTGGTGACGAAGATGTCCAGGTCGCCGTCGTTGTCGGCGTCGAAGAGCTTCGTTCCGAAGCCGAGCGGGAGGTATCCGGACTCGAGGCCGGGCAGCGACGACTTGTCGTCGAACGTGCCATCGCCGCGGTTCATGTAGAGCGCGTTCAGCTCCTCCGAGAAGTTCGTCACGAAGATGTCGGGAAAGCCGTTGCCGTCGAGGTCGGCACAGTCCACCCCCATGCCGGCCTGGGCCTTGCCGTTGCTGTCGAATCCGACCCCGGCGCCGTAGGCGATGTCGGTGAAGGTGCCGTCGCCGTTGTTGCGGTAGAGAAAGTTCCGGACCAGGTCGTTGGCGACGTAGAGGTCCGTGTCGCCGTCGCCATCGATGTCGCAGAAGGCGACCCCGAGCCCCTTGCCGGCGGGGTTGGCGATGCCGGCCTGGCGTGAGACATCGGTGAAGGTGCCGTCGCCGTTGTTGCGGAACAGCCGATCGGCGGTGCCGTCGAACAGCGTCGGGTTGCAGTACATGCGGTAGCCCGGCTTGCGGAGGCCGCAGTACGGGTTGTCGTTCAGCCGATAGTCGAGATAGTTGACGACGAAGAGGTCGAGATCGCCGTCGCGGTCGAAATCGAGGAAGCCGGCGCTCGTGCTCCAGTCCGCGGCGCCGCCGGCGACGCCGGCGCTGGCGGTGACGTCGGTGAAGGTGCCGTTGCCGTTGTTGCGGAGCAGCAGGTTCGGGCCGAAGGCCGTGATGTAGAGATCGGGCCGGCCGTCGCCGTCGAAGTCCCCGACTGCCACGCCGGTCTTGTAGGCGCGGCTGCCGGCCGCGGCGGCCTCGGCCTTCGCGGTGACGTCGGTGAAGGTGCCGTTGCCGTTGTTGCGGTAGAGGGCGCCCGGCGCGCCGGGCGCGCCGTTGACGAAGTAGAGGTCCTGGAAGCCGTCGCCGTCGTAATCGAGCCAGGCGACGCCCGACCCGAACGTTTCGACCATCCGCTTGTCCGGCGAGGCGCCGGACTGATGGATGAAGTCGATGTGGGCGGCGGTCGTGACGTCGGTGAACTGGATCACCGAGGGGGGCTGGGCCGGCCGACTGGCGTGCGGCGGGGCGAGCGCCGGGACGAGCGCGAGCAGGACGGGAAGTACGTGGCGGAGCGGCGTCACCGGCGCTTTCCGGCGGCCGCGGGGCGGCGTTGGCGAACCAGCCGCTGTTCGACGTCGGCGAGGTGCCGCGCCGCGATTTCGTTCGCGGGGTCGATGTCGAGGACTTTCCGGAACGACGCCGCGGCGGCGGTCAGCCGGTTCTGCTCGAGGTCGAGCAGCCCCAGCTCCATGTAGAGCCGGGGCTCGAGCGGGTCCTGCGCCACGGCGGCCGCCGGTTTTGCCGCTCTGGCGCGCGTCAGCTCGGCGCGTGCCAGAGCAGGCTGATGGCGAAGGCGGTAGGCCCGGGCAAGGGTGATGCGGGCGTCGGCACGGGCCGGGTCGGCGGCGAGCGCCGTGCCGAGGGCCGCCACGGCGGCGTCGAGCCGCCCGGCCTCGAGATAGGCGGCGCCGAGCGCGTTGTTGGTGTCCGAGGGATTGCCGCCCGCGGCCGCGACCTGTTCCAGTTCCAGAATCGCCGCGTTCCGCTGCTCCAGATCGAGGAGCGCGAGGGCGCGGTAGTAGCGCGCCTGCAGCAGCGACGCGTCCCCCTGGAGCGCCTGTCCGGTCAGTTCCAGCGCGCGCTGCGGGTTGCCCAGCTGCCGCTCGGCCTCGGCCAGCAACGTCGACAGCTGCGGCTGCCCGGGGTGCTGGGCGAGTCCCGCCGACAGCGTGTCGCGGGCGCCGGCCGGACGGCCGAGATCCAGATAGAGCTGGGCGAGGATGAAGCGGGCCGGGACGAGGTCGGGATCCAGTTCGAGCGCCTGGACGAGCTCGGCGCGGGCCTCGCCGGACATCTCTGCCGATTGCATCCGGTAGGCCATGCCGAGCAGCATGTGCGCCTCGCCGCGGCGCGGATCGGCAGCGAGGATGGCCTTGAGCTCGCGGATGGATTCGTCGGGGTTGGCAGACGGCGACGAGAGCGCCGCCTGGACCCGGCCGAGCCGGGTCTCGATCGAGTCGCCGGCGGCCGCCGGCGACTGCGCCCGGACGCCCGGGATGCCAAGCAGCATCACCGCGCCGGCAAGAGCCAGGCAAATACGTGGGATGGTCAGCGTCGGCTCCGTCGCCGCAGGATATCAGTAGCCAGTGGCCAGTTTCCAGTTTCCAGCTTCCAGCTTCCAGCTGCCAGCTGCCGGCGCCAGCTGCCAGCTGCCAGCTGCCCGCTCCCCGCTCCCCGCTCCCAGCTGCCCGCTCCCAGCTCCCAGCTTCCAGCTGCCAGCTGCCCGCTCCCAGCTCCCGGCTCCCAGCTTCCAGCTTCCAGCTTCCAGCTGCCCGCTCCCAGCTGCCCGCTCCCAGCTCCCAGCTCCCAGCTGCCGGCTGCCGGCGGCCAGCTTCCAGCCCGGAGCGGGCAGCGGGAAGCCGGCAGCGGGCAGCGGGAAGCTGGAAGCGGGAAGCGGATTACAATCCCCTGAATGCCTCTGCCGGCGGCGATCACGGACGGACTGGTCGGAATTCTCGGGGCGCAGTCCGTGCTGACGCGGCCCGAGGACATCATTCCCTACGGCTTCGATGGCACGGCGGCGCTGCGACAGTCTCCCGGCGCCGTGATTTTTCCACGCTCGACCGACGAGGTCGCGCGCTGCGTGCGATTTGCGGCGGCGCAGTCGCTGCCGCTGGTGACGCGCGGGGCCGGGACCGGATTGAGCGGCGGGAGCGTGCCGGGCGCCGGAAGCCTGGTCCTCTGCCTGACCCAGATGGACGCGATTGTCGATCTCGATCCCCGCAACCTGACCATCCGGGTGCAGCCCGGGGTCGTGACGCTGGCGATAGACGAGGCGGCGGCGCGGCACGGGCTGTTCTATCCGCCCGATCCCGGATCGATGCGGGTCAGCACCATCGGCGGCAACGTCGCGGAGAATTCGGGCGGGCTGCGCGGGCTGAAGTACGGCGTCACCCGGGATTACGTGATGGCGCTCGAAGTGGTCCTGCCCGACGGCACGGTGGCGCGCTTCGGCAGCCCCTGCGTCAAGGACGTCGCCGGCTACTCGATGAAGGATCTGTTCATCGGCTCCGAGGGGACGCTCGGCATCATCACCGAGGTGCTGCTGAAGCTCGTGCCGCGGCCGGCGGCCCGGCAGACCATGCTGGCGCTCTACGATCGCATCGAGGATGCGGCCGAGACGGTCTCGGCGATCATCGCCGAGCGGATCATTCCGTGCACGCTGGAGTTCCTGGACCGGATGACGACAGTCTGTGTCGAGGAATTCGCGCACGTCGGGCTGCCGACCGACTGCGAGGCGGTCCTGCTGATGGAGACCGACGGCCATCCCGCGGCGGTGGCGGACGAAGCGGAGCGGATGATGGCGATCGCGCGACAGCGCGGCGCCCGCGAGGTGCGGGCGGCGCGGAACCAGGAGGAGGCGCTGGCGCTGGCGGCGGCGCGGCGGAATGCCTTCTCGGCCCTGGCGCGACGGCGGCCGACGACGATTCTCGAGGATGTCACCGTGCCGCGCAGCGAGCTCGCCGAGATGGTGACGTTCATCGCAGCGACCGCGCGCGACGCCGGCCTCCAGATCGGCACCTTCGGGCACATGGGGGACGGCAACCTGCACCCGACGTTCCTGACCGACGAGCGCGACGCGGAGGAGATGGCGGCCGTCCATCACGCGCTCGACCTGATTGCCCGCAAGACGCTCGAGCTGGGCGGCACGATTACCGGCGAGCATGGCGTCGGCCTCGCCAAGAAGGCGTGGCTGCGCCAGCAGATGGGGGAGGGCAGCTACGAGGTGATGCAGCAGGTCAAGCGCGCCCTCGACCCGGCCGGCCTGCTCAACCCCGGCAAGATTTTCGACTGAGTGTCCGGCACCCTCGCCTCGCTCGACTACGCCGTCCTGCAGCAGTGCATGCACTGCGGCATGTGCCTGCCGACCTGCCCGACCTACGACACCACCAAGCGCGAGCGCAACAGTCCGCGCGGCCGGATCGCGCTGATGCGGGCGATCGCCGACGGCGAGCTGGCGGTGACGCGCGAGTTCGGCGACGAGATGAGCTACTGTCTCGGCTGCCTGGCCTGCCAGACGGCGTGCCCGGCCGGCGTGAATTACGCCGAGCTCTTCGAAACCGCGCGCAGCGACATCGAGCGCGCCGGTGCGCAGCCCGGGGCGGAGCGGCGGATGTGGCGGGCGCTGACGCTGCGCTTCCTGTTCATGCGGCCGCGCGCGCTGCGGGCCGCCGGCCGCCTGCTGCGCCTCTACCAGCGGAGCGGCCTGGAGTCCCTCGTCCGCCGCAGTGGTCTGCTCGCCCTCCTGCCGGCGGCGCTCCGCCGGCTCGAGCCGCAGGCCCCGCGCGTCGGCGACGCGTTCTCCGATGCGCTAATCGCCCGCGGTCGAGCGGCCGGCGGGAGAGGCCCGCTACCGCGTCGCGCTGCTCACCGGCTGCGTCCAGGACCTGGTCTTCGCCGCGGTGAATCGCGATACCGCCGATGTCCTGCTCGCCAACGGCTGCGTCGTGCACACCCCCGCCCGGCAGCCGTGCTGCGGCTCGCTGCATGCGCACAACGGCGACCTCGACGGGGCGCGGATGCTGGCGCGGCGCCTGATCGATCTGTTCCCGCCCGGGGATTTCGACGCGATCATCAGCAATGCCGGCGGCTGCGGCTCGCATCTCCGGCGCTACGGCGCGCTGCTCGCCGAGGATGCGGCCTACCGCGAGCGGGCGATCGCCTGGGACGCGAAGCTGCGCGACATCCACGAGTGGCTCGACCGCATCGGCTGCCGCCCGCCCGCCGCCGCCCCGGCGGACACGCCCCTGACCGTCGCGTACCACGACTCCTGCCACCTCGTGCACGGCCAGAAAATCGCCCGCGAGCCGCGCGCCCTGCTCGCCGCGATTCCGGGCCTCGTCCTTCTCCCGCTCGCCGAGTCCACCTGGTGCTGCGGCGCGGCCGGGGTCTACGCGATCACGCAGCCCGAGCAGGCGGACCTGCTGCTGGCCCGCAAGGTCCGGCACATCACCGACGCCGGCGCCGCCCTGGTCGCCACCGCCAACCCCGGCTGCCAGCTGCAGATCGCCCGCGGTCTGCGTGCCGCGGGCAGCGCCGCGCGGGTCCTGCACCCGGTGTCGCTGCTGGCCGCCGCCTACCGCCGGGAGGGCCGGACCCCGCGCTGACCTGGGCCGACTTCTTTCCCAACCCCTTCCCACCCTCCGCCGCGGCCCGCCTGCGTTTTGCACTGCGAGACAGCCAATTGTGGCGGGAACTGCAGCTGTTCGTGTGTAGCCTCGCCGTGCAGCCACGTCAGATAAATCGCATTGCGAAACGCCGTTATTAGCCATTGCAAGCCGGTCCCCGCCCGGGTAGCATCTCGCCGTCGTTCCCTCACACTTTTCCGGTTCGATTTCGAGGTGCCGTTCATGAGCAAGTGGTTAGAGCGGGTAGTTGCGATCGTGGTCCTCGCGCTGGGCACAGCCGTGCTTCCAGCCGCCGCACAGATTACGACCGGCACGGTCGCCGGCACGGTCAAGGATGCGCAGGGCGGAGTCGTCCCCGGCGCCACGGTGGTGCTCGTCAGCGAAGGGAAGGGCACGCGCTCGGCACCCGTCGTGACCAACGCGCAGGGTGACTACGTTCTGGCCAACGTGACCGCCGACACCTACACGGTCGAAGTCACGATGGAAGGATTCAAGACCATCAACCGCACCGGCATCAAGGTCAGCGGCGGCGACCGCGTCGCCGTCCCGGCCATGACGCTCGAGGTCGGCGGCGCCACCGAGACGGTCAACGTCAAGGCCGAGGCCGCCATGGTGCAGGCGCAGAGCGGCGAGCGGTCGTTCTCGATCGCCACCGAGCAGGTCGAGAACCTCCCGATTCAGCACAGCAACTTCACGAGCCTCACGTCGCTGACCCCGGGCGTCGTCCAGGGCGGCGCGTCGGCCGGCGGCACCCGCATCGGCGGTGTCGGCCAGAACAACATCATGATGGACGGCATCTCGGCCATGGATACCGGCAACAACGGCCAGATGATCGCGCTGAATATCGAGTCGATTGCCGAAGTCAAGATTCTGACCCAGGGCTACCAGGCCGAATACGGCCGCTCGAGCGGGCTGCAGATCACCGCCGTGACCAAGAGCGGGACCAACCGCTTTCGCGGCTCCGCCTACGACCTGCAGGGCAACTCCGACTGGAACACGAATTCCTAGGTGAACGCCAAGAACGGCGATCCGAAACCGAAGTCGACGTCGAAGACGCTCGGCTATTCGCTCGGCGGCCCGATTGGCAAGCCGGGCGGCAACAACAAGCTGTTCTTCTTCTACAGCCACGAGTACCGGCCGAGCAACAACCCGATCAACGGCGGCAACCCGATTCGGCTGCGGGTGCCGACGGCGCCCGAGCGCGCCGGTGACTTCTCGCAGACGCTCGACAACAACGGCGCGCTGTTCAACCTGATCCACAATCCGGCGTCGACGTCTCCCTGCACCACCGCTGACACCTCCGGCTGTTTCGCCGACGGCGGTGTGCTGGGCCGGATTCCCGCGGGCAGCCTCTACTCGACCGGCCTCGCGCTCCTCAACCGGTACCCGCTTCCGGATCGCGTGCAGGCGGCGAATTCGAACTACAACCTGCAGATCACGCCGCCCAAGGTCAAGCGGACGATTCAGCAGCCGGCCCTCCGGCTGGACTATCAGCTGTCGTCGAAGCTGCGCGTCACTGGCAAATACGCCGGACAGCGCGAGAAGCCGTGGGTCTCGCCAGGGCTCATTCCCGGCTTCACCGACGTCCTCAGCCCGTACCCGTTCATCACCAATTACGGCGTCACGGCCAACTACACGATCAACCCGACCACCTTCCTTGAAGGCACCTACGGGTTCATCCGCAACGAGCTGACCGGCGGCAACGAAGGCGGCGTCCTCGTCAACGACTCCGCGAACCGCCTCAACAGCCTGCCCGGCTTCCCGCTGCTCTATCCCGATGCCGGCGTCGTCAATCCGCGCTACTACGCCTATCAGACGATGCAGGACATCAAGCCGGCGTTCTGGGACGGCAAGAAGCTCAACCTGCCGCCGGTCTTCGGCTGGGGCGGCCGCATCGGCGCCGCGCCGCCGAATCAGCGGTATCCCGGCTGGCTGAACATCAACCGCACCCAGGACGTCGCCGTCAGCCTGACCAAGGTCGCGGGGCGGCACACCATGAAGAGCGGCTTCTACAACAACCACAGCTTCAAGGCGCAGAACACCGGCGCCGGCGGCGTCGCCAACCTGTCGTTCCAGGGCTACGTCGATTTCGGCAACGACACGAACAACGCGCTCGACACCGGCTTCGGGTACGCCAACGCGGCGATCGGCGTCTTCACGCAGTACCTGCAGGCCTCGAAGTTCATCGAGGGCAGCATGATCTACAACAACACCGAGTTCTACCTTCAGGACAACTGGAAGGTGACGAGCCGGCTGACGCTGGACTACGGCATGCGCTTCACCCGCCAGCAGCCGCAGTACGACCAGTTCCAGCAGATGTCGAACTTCTTCCCGGAACAGTGGAAGCTGGCTTCGGCGCCGGTCCTCTACGTCGCCGGGCTGCAGCAACGGCGCGGCGATCTGCTCGGGCAACACGCTGAACGCGATGGACCCGCGCACCGGGCAGATCCTGACCGCGCCGGGGGCCTCGAACACCCAGGCGGCGATCGCCACCCCGATCCCCGGCACCGGCAATCCGCTGAACGGCATCGTCCAGGCCGGCGACGGCATCGCCAAGACCGGCTACACCTGGCCGAAGCTGGTCGTCGGCCCGCGCTTCGGCGCTGGCGTACGACCTCACCGGGACCCAGCGCGTCGTGCTGCGCGCCGGCGGCGGGATCTTCTACGACCGTCCCGACGGCAACACCGTGTTCTCGATTCCGGGCAATCCGCCGATCGCGACCTCGCAGGACCTGCGCAACGGGAGCTGCAGACCCTCGGGACCGGGCCTCAGCACCGCAGCCGGTGCCGGCGATGGTGACGTTCCAGTACGACGCCAAGGTGCCGGCGTCGTGGCAGTGGCAGACCGGCGTCCAGATGGCGCTGCCGTGGGTGACGTCGCTCGACGTCTCATACGTCGGCAACCACGGCTACAACCGGCTCGGCAACCTGCAGGGGGGCACGACGCTCAACCTCAACGCCGTCGACTTCGGCGACCGCGTACCTGCCGCAGTACCAGGATCCGACCAAGTCCGCGAGCGCCGTTCCCGGGGCCACCGCCTACACGACGAACCTGCTGCGGCCCTATCGCGGCCTGAGCAACATCAACCAGAATACGACCGAGTTCTGGGATACCTACCACTCGATCCAGATGGCCATGAACCGGCGTTTCCGCGACGGCTTCTCCTTCGGCGTGAACTACGTGCTGAGCCTGTCGCTCAAGGGCAATACCGGCCTGCAGAAGCGCCTGCAGCACGCCGCCGACGGGACCGTCTCGGTGCGGTCCGACGAGGCCGCCTACGAGAAGCTGCTGGAGGACCTCAACCTGCAGCGCCACCTCGTCAAGGCGAACTTCGTCTGGCAGCTGCCCCGGATCCCGACCCCGAACGCCGGTCTGCGCGCCGCCGGTCTCATCATCAACGACTGGCAGCTCTCGGGGCTCTTCACGGCCGGATCCGGCAACCGCTACGATCTCGGCTACAGCTACCAGAACAACGGCGGCAACGTGAACCTGACGGGCTCGCCCGACTACCCGGCCCGCATCGTCTACACGGGCAATCCGGGCTCGGGGCTGCTCGAGCAATCAGTACTCGCAGTTCAACACGTCGGCGGTGACCGGGCCGACCTACGACAGCCTCGGCATGGAGTCGGGGCGGAACATCCTGATCGGCTGCCCGGACCACACGCTCGATCTGGCGGTGGCGCGCAACATCCGGCTCGGCGGCAGCCGGCAGCTGCAGCTGCGGCTCGACGCCTTCAACGCGCTGAACACCTACATCATCAGCGCGCGCAACTCGACCGTGCAGTACGTCAGCCCGACGGATCTGACCATCCGTAATTCACAGTACCGGGCGGACGGCACGATCGACCCGGCGCGGCTGACGCCCCGGAACGCCGGGTTTGGCGCCGCGACCGCAGCCATCAACCGCTCGCCTGACGGCGGTGTCAACACCGGCAACTACAACCGCACGATCCAGGCGCAGGTCCGCTTCCAGTTCTAACGGCCTGAACGCCCAGACGTTCGACCGGACGGGTGGCGATACCAATCGCCACCCGTCTTTTTCTGTACCGCCGTCGTCCAAAGCGGTGCACCTTCCAGCTCGTCCGCCCGCCCGGAATGCGCCGATCCAGCCTGCCGACGTTTTTAGTGTTTGACATAGCGAAACACAACAAATCCGCAAACATAAAAGACGCAACGATTTGATGTCTAATGCCACAGCTTGCGATACGCAGTTTTAGGCATTGCGGACCTTCGTAGCCCCAAGTAGCATCCCGCCACCGGTACAACCTCAACAATCCTTCGCCGCCGCGGCGTGTCGGCTCGTCCGGCCTGCCTGTGCAGGCCAGCGTCCGCGGGGAGGTGTATCGGTGTGTGGATACTTTTTCGAGGAGTGCAGCTTGATGTTCAGCAGGTTCGGGCGGACAGCGGCCCTCGCGCTGGTGGCTTTCGCGGCGGGAGCCTCCGGGGTGACGGCGCAGATCACGACAGGAACCCTCACGGGGACGGTCAAGGACAGCCAGGGCGGGGTCATTCCCGGCGCCACGGTGGTCATCATCAGCGAAGCACGCGGCACGAAGTCGGCTCCGGCCGTCACCAGCGCCAGCGGCGACTTCGTCTTTCCGAACGTCACGGCTGACAACTACACGGTCGAAGTCACGATGGAGGGCTTCAAGACGCTTCGCAAGACCGGCATCCAGGTGAGGGGCGGCGACCGCGTCGCGGTGCCGGGCCTGACGATCGAAGTCGGCGGCGCCACCGAGACGGTCAACGTCACGGCCGAGGCGGCGCTGGTCCAGTCGCAGAGCGGCGAGCGCTCGTTCGCCGTCACCACCGAGCAGGTCGAGAACCTGCCGATCAACCATGCGAATTTCACCAGCGTCACCTCGCTGGTCCCCGGCGTCGTCCAGAACGGCGCCTCCGCCGGCGGCACCCGCCTTGGCGGCGGCGGCCAGAACAACATCATGATGGACGGCGTGTCGGTCATGGACACCGGCAACAACGGCCAGATGCTCAGCATGAACGTCGAGTCGATTGCCGAGGTCAAGGTCCTGACCCAGGGCTACCAGGCCGAATACGGCCGCTCGAGCGGTCTGCAGATCACCGCCGTCACGAAGAGCGGCACCAACCGGTTTCGCGGCTCGGCCTACGACATCCAGACGAACTCGGACTGGAATGCCAATCGCTGGGTCAACGCCCAGAACGGCGATCCGAAGCCGGTGTCGAAGACGAAGACGCTGGGGTATTCACTCGGCGGCCCGGTCGGCAAGCCGGGCGGCACCAACAAGCTGTTCTTCTTCTACAGCCACGAGTACCGGCCGGTCACCAACACCATCAACGGCGGCAATCCGATCCGCCTGCGCGTGCCGACCGCCGCTGACGCGCCGGGGATTTCTCGCAGACCCTCGACAACAACGGGGCGCTGTTCAACCTGATTCACGACCCGAGCTCGACCAACCCCTGCACCACGGCCAACACTCGGGCTGCTTCCAGGACGGCGGCGTGATCGGCAGGATTCCGCCGAACCGGCTCTACCAGACCGGCGTCAACATCCTCAACCGCTATCCGCTCCCGAACGTTGCCCAGGCCGCCGGGTCGAACTACAACTACCAGGTCGCGCCGCCGTCGGTGAAGAACCTGACCCAGCAGCCGGCCGTCCGGCTCGATTACCAGATGTCGCAGAAGCTCCGCTTCACCGGCAAGTATTCCGGCCAGCGCGCCCGCAAGCTGATTACGCCCGGCACGATCGAGGGCTTCAACGACGTCCTCAACCCGTACCCCTTCATCACGAACTACGGCGCGACGGTGAACTACACCCTCAGCCCGACGACGTTCGTCGAAGGCACCTATGGCTTCATCCGCAACCAGCTGGCCGGCGGCGGCTCGGGCGGCATCCTGACCAACTCCTCGGCGAACCGGCTCGACCCGACCGGCGGACTCGCCGGCCTGCCGCTGCTCTATCCTGATGCCGGCGTGGTCGATCCGCGCTACTACGCCTTCAAGACGATGCAGGACCTCAACCCGGTGTTCTGGGACGGCACCCGCGTCAACCTGCCGCCGGTCT
This sequence comes from uncultured Acidobacteriota bacterium, assembly GCA_963750475.1. GTDB lineage: Bacteria > Acidobacteriota > Vicinamibacteria > Vicinamibacterales > 2-12-FULL-66-21 > JALZOC01. The sequence continues at coordinate 9,403 of CAVVQQ010000001.1, read as the reverse complement.
TCGGCTGGGGCACCCGCATCGGCGCGGCGCCGCCCAACCAGCAGTTCCCCGGGTTCCTCAATATCAACCGGACCCAGGACATTGCCGGCAGCATCACCAAGATTGCCGGCCGCCACACGATGAAGGCCGGCTTCTACAACAACCACAGCTACAAGGCCCAGAACACCGGCGCCGGCGGCGTGGCGAACCTCGGCTTCCAGGGGTTCATCAACTTCGGCAACGACACCAACAACGCCCTCGATACGGGCTTCGGGTACGCCAACGCCGCGGTCGGCGTCTTCACGCAGTACCTGCAGCAGTCGAAGCTCATCGAAGGCAGCATGATCTACAACAACACCGAGTGCTACCTCCAGGACAACTGGAAAGTCACGAGCAAGCTGACCGTCGACTACGGTCTCCGCCTGACGCGGCAGCAGCCGCAGTACGACCAGTTCCTGCAGATGTCGAACTTCTTCGTCGATCAGTGGAAGCCGTCGGCGGCGCCCCGGCTCTACGTGCCGGGCTGCAGCAACGGCGCGGTCGTCTGCTCCGGCAACGCCAAGAACGCGATGGACCCGCTCACCGGGCAGATCCTGACGGCGGCCGGCGCCGCCAACACGCAGGCGGCCATCGGCACCGTCATTCCGAACAGCGGCAGCCTCGTCAACGGCATCCGCCAGGCGGGCGACGGCATCGCCAAGACCTCCTATGTGTGGCCCAAACTGGTCCTCGGCCCGCGCTTCGGCGCCGCCTACGACCTGACCGGCACGCAGAGCTTCGTCGTCCGCGGCGGCGCCGGGCTCTTCTACGACCGGCCGGACGGGAACACCGTGTTCTCGATCCCCGGCAACCCGCCGCTCTCGACGTCGCAGGACCTGCGCAACGGGCAGCTGCAGACGCTCGGCACGGGCCTCAGCACGGTGGGCGTCCCGGCGCTCAGCGTGTTCCAGTACAACGCCAAGGTGCCGTCGTCGGTGCAGTGGAACGCCGGCGTCCAGATGACGCTGCCGTGGGCGTCGTCGCTCGACGTCTCCTACGTCGGCAACCATGGATACAACCGCCTGGGCTCGTTCCAGGGGGGCACCACGGTCAACCTGAACGCGGTCGACTTCGGCGCGGCCTACCTGCCGGCCAACCAGGACCCGACGCTCGGCACCAGCAACACCGTGCCCGGCGCCAACGCGCTGACGACCAACCTGCTCCGTCCCTACCGCGGGCTGAGCACGATCGCGCAGCAGACGACGGACTTCCATGACACGTATCACTCGATCCAGTCGTCCTTCAACCGGCGGTTCCGGAACGGCGTCCAGTTCGGCGTGAACTACACGCTGAGCCTGTCGCTGAACGGCAACACCGGCCTGCAGCAGCGGCTGCAGCACGCGCCCGACGGCACGATCAGCGTGCGGGCCGACCAGGCCGCCTACGAGGCGCTCAACAGCAACCTCGCGCTGCAGCGTCATGTGCTCAAGGCAAACGGCGTGTGGGACCTGCCGAACCTGAAGGGGGGCGGCGCGGCGCGCGTCGTCGGCCTGCTCGTCAACGACTGGCAGCTGTCGGGCATCCTGACCGCAGGCTCGGGACTGACCTCCGGCAACAGCGCCAAGTACGACCTCGGCTATTCCTACCAGACCAACGGCGGCAACGTGAACATCACCGGGTCACCAGACTACGCCGGACGGATCGTCTACGTCGGCGACCCCGGCAAGGGCTGCTCGAGCGACCCGTACCGGCAGTTCAACACCGGCGCGGTGACGGGACCGTCGTACAACAGCGTCGGCATGGAGTCGGGGCGCAACATCCTGTCGAGCTGCCCGGACAAGACGGTCGACCTGGCGATTGCCCGGAACATCCGCATGGGCGGGGCGCGCCAGCTGCAGCTGCGGCTCGACGCCTTCAACGCCTTCAACGCCGTCGTCATCAACAACCGCAACACGACGGTCAACTACCGGAGCCCCACGGATCTGACGATCCTCAACTCGCAGACGCTGGCGGACGGGACGGTCGACCCGGCGCGCATGAAGCCGCGCAACGCCGGCTTCGGGGCCGCCACCGGCGCGCAGGCGATGCGCAACATGCAGGTGCAGATCCGCTTCCAGTTCTAAGGACGCGTTTCGCCTGAACGACGAAGAGGGGGCCGGGTCGTAACCCGGTCCCCTCTTTTTTTGCCATGACGGAGCGCGTCGGCTACTTCGGCGGGGCGGCGATGACCGGGTCCGGCACCTTGTTCTTGATCGCCGGAACGCTGCGCAGGTAGGCGAAAATCGCCTTGAGGTCGGCGTCGCTGTAGTTCTTGAAGGCCGGCCATGGCATTGGCGGCAGAATCTCCCGCCCTCTGCCCTGGCGCCGGCCGGTCCTCAACGTGTCAATGAACTGCTGTTCGGTCCACTGGCCGAGGCCCGTCTCGGCGTGCGGGCGGCATCGAGCCCACCGAGAACTTGGTCTGGTTCCGGCCCGACCAGATCGGCGCCTACAACTGGTCGTTCTTCGACAGCCCGGAGTACGAGGAGCTTTTCCAGAAGGTGCAGCTCGAGACCGACGAAGGCCGAGCGCAAGCGCATGTTCAACCGGATGGAGGACCTCATGGAGGAGTTGGGGGGCTTTATCTTCATCGCCTTCGAGCCCTATCTGGCCATCCATGACCCAGCTCGATCGCCCCGGTCATCCTCTCCGACGGCCACCCCGACCCAACTCCGCTTCCCCGCGCGGACCCCTGACGCGGCGACCGGCGCCGTGGACAACCGGCGGCTCCCGATCCTTCCACGCCGGTCGAGGGCGCCGCGCTTCCGTCGCTTCACGCGCGAGCAGAGACGGGCGATGCTCCCCATCGAGGCGGGCCTCGCCTGCCTGGCTCGCGGCGGGATCCGGCGAGTTCACCGTCGACCGGATCTGCCGCGAGGCGGGTGCGTCGCGCGGCCTCATCACGCATCACTTCGGGTCGATGGACGGGCTCATGGCCGCCGTCTATGCCGAGATCGGCGTTCGACCGCATGCTGGGCATGGCCGGGCCGGCGCCGGGGATCGAGCCCGACCTCCCGGCGATCATCGAATTGGTGCTGTCCGACGACATCTTCGACCGATCCTCCCTGAACGCCTGGCTCGCGCTCTGGGGCCAAGTGGCCAACAATCCGTCCCTTCAGGCCGAGCACCGTCGCCACTACGACCTCTACGGCGCCAGGGTCGCGGCCGCGATCCGGCGCCGAGGCCACGGGGCGCGCCGTTGAAACCGAGGCCCTCACGGTGATGTTTCATCTCGCTCGTGGATGGCCTTTGGCTGGAACGCTGCATCGACCCCGGCCGCCTGTCGGGCGAGGCGGCGCGCGCGGCCTGCTATGGCCTTCTCGAGGCGTTCCTGGGGCCACCTCTGAGACCTAGCCCGGAGGATCAAGGCTCGCCTGTCGCCGGGCCCTCGGGCCGGGCAGCGCGGTCAGCGACGTAGCGGCAGGACGATCTCGGAGGAGGTCCGCCGCATCCCTTCGCTGCGCTTCTTGCCGCCGGGTCCCTCTCCCGAAGCGTGCGCCCAGCCGCCGGTCAGCATTGGTCATGGCCAGCGCGCGCCTTCGGCCCGCACGGATCCGCCGATCGTGTGCTGCCGGGGGACCGCCGGGGAAGGGGGGCCGCCCGGCGGACAAGGGCGGCGTCGCGGGTCGGATCGCCCGTCGCCCAAGCTCGCAAACAGGCCAAGGATCCGGCCTCGGATTGCACAACGGGGAAGATCAGGGACTGGGTAGCAGTGTCAGCAAACCGTGTTGATCTGGCCTTCGTCCTGACATGATCGGCCCCAATCTTGCTCCTTCCCGTCAGGCGAAGGAGCCCTCCCATGCAGGCCACCTACAAGAGCGAGACGACGCTCCGGACCATCCTCGACCTCCTGCGGCAGCTCTCCCCGGCGCAGATCCCGGAAGCCGAGGCGACCGTCCGCGAGGCGCGACAGCGCGCCGAGACCCTGGTAGAAATCGACGAGGCCGGTGCCGACCGCGCCTGTCCGCATTGCGGGGACGATCAGCGGGCGAAGTGGGGGCGGACGCGCACGGGTGCGCAGCGCTGGCGATGCGCCGGGCGCCGCCGCACTTGGTTGAGCCTGACGGGCACCCCGGTCGTCGGGATCCACAGTCCCACCCTCCTGATGGAGCTGATCCGGGACATGATGGGGGACGCGCCGCGCTCCTGCCGCAAGTTTGCCAAGGCGCCCGGGATCTCGCGCCACACGGCGTGGCGCTGGCGGATGAAGGTGCTATCCGCCCTCCCCGCAGGCCCGTCCGAGGTTCTCCAGGGATGGTGTCCCACGGCGTGGTGTAGCTGGCGGCATTGGTCGCCGTGCTTTCCGGCATGGGCCGGGCTGATCAGCGCGCCACGGCTGGCAGGCTGATGAGGGGATCATCGCTCAACTGGCGCGACGGTTTCCAGCGTCATGTAGCGGGCGCGCTGGACGGCCCATTCGTCGTTCTGTTCGAGCAGCAGCGCGCCGACGAGGCGGACGATGGCGTCGTCGTTGGGGAAGATGCCGACGACGTCGGTGCGCCGCTTGATCTCGCCGTTGAGGCGCTCGATCGGGTTGGTCGATGTGCAGCTTGGCCCGATGCTCCTTCGGGAAGGTCATGTAGGCCAGCACGTCGGGCTCGGCATCGTCCAGGATGGCGGCGAGCTTGGGCACCTTCGGCCGGATCTGGTCGGCGACGGCTCGCCACTGGGCGCTGGCGGCCTCGGGCGTCTCCTGGGCGAAGGCGGTGGCGATGAAGGCCGAGACGACCCGCCGGCCGCTCTTGCCGGCATGGGCCAGCACGTTCCTCATGAAGTGGACGCGGCAGCGCTGCCAGGTGGCGCGACAGAACCTTGGTGACGGCGGCCTTGATGCCCTCATGGGCATCGGAGACGACCAGCTTCACGCCGCGCAGGCCGCGGCGGGTCAGCTTGCGCAGGAACTCCGTCCAGATCGGCTCGGCCTCGGAGGTGCCGATCTCCATGCCCAGCACCTCGCGCCGGCCGTCGGTGTTGACGCCGACGGCGATGATGACGGCGACCGAGACGATGCGCCCGCCGCGGCGGACCTTGAGGTAGGTGGCGTCGATCCACAGATACGGCCAGTCGCCCTCGATCGGGCGTTCGAGGAAGGCCTTCACCTTGCCGTCGATCTCCTCGCACAGCCGCGACACCTGGCTCTTCGAGATGCCGCTCATGCCCATGGCCTTGACCAGGTCGTCGACCGAGCGCGTCGAGATGCCCTGGATGTAGGCTTCCTGGATGACGGCCGTCAGCGCCTTCTCGGCCATGCGGCGCGGCTCCAGGAAGCCCGGGAAGTAGCTGCCCTTCCGCAGCTTGGGAATGCGCAGCTCGACCGTGCCGGCCCGCGTCTCCCAGTCCCGGTCGCGATAGCCGTTGCGCTGGGCCGTCGCTGAGCGGCGTCTTCTCGCCATAGCCGGCGCCGGTGGCCGCGCCCACCTCCATCTCCATCAGCCGCTCGGCGGCAAAGCCGATCATCTCGCGCAAGAGATCGGCGTCGGGGTCTTCTCCACGAGCGCGCGCAGGTTCATCATGTCGTCGGTCATCGGTGGTCCTTCCAGTGCAGGTTGGTGTCGACAACCAGACCCTACCGGAAAGCGCCGATGACCACCGCGCTACCCAGCTACACCACGCCCGGGGACAGCATCTCTCCAGGGCATCGTCGAGGCCGACGAGACCTTTCAGCGCGAGAGCCCCAAGGGCTCGCGCGAATGGGTGCGCCATGCCCGCGAGCCGCATCTCCACCCCGCGCCGCCTCGCCTGCGCTGGCGGGACTATGGCCGTAAGGGCCCGCCGAAGGCCGTGTCGAAGCAGTTCGAGCAAACCGTCCTGGGCGCCACCGACCGCTCGGGGCGGGCGAGCCTCGCCCACCTCCCCAACAACAAACATCCCGCCATCGCCGCCACGCTCGTCGCACAGCTCGCTCCTGACGCCTTCCTGCTGTCGGACGGGGCGCCCGAGATGGCGCGATCGCAAAGACCGTGGGTTGGGGCTACTGGATGCTCGTAGCGGGCCGGCGCAGCCCCTACACGCCTACGACCTACCACCTGAGCACGGTCAATGGCCTGCACAGCCGCTGGAAGGCTTTCCTCCTTCCCTTCTGCGGTCCGGCGTCGAAGAACCTCGATGCCTACGCGCGGTGACTTATCGCGCGGCGCAGCGGGTATCTGCCCGCCTTCCGATGCCTGCTCGCCTGATCAAGCCGCGGCGGGCCAACACGGTTTGCTGACACCACTGACTGGGTGGTGAGCCGTGCAGGGCTCGAACCTGCGACCAACTGATTAAAAGTCTGGCGCGCTCAATAATTTTCTTTGCTGCGCCAGACACTTACGATGCCGGTGTGGCACATGCCGCCAGCATTGGTCACAAAGGACTCGAACGAGGCTGAACTGCGGTGGCATGAAGGCTTGCTGCACTGGGCCCTCTGGCATGGGCATTTCTTTCGGATCGGATCGCTCCCGACCAACATTTCGGCGACAGAGTATCCAAGCTGCTAGTGCTGCTAGTCTTCAGGCGTAGGACGATCGCGTAGCCTGTAGGCCCGAGGCTCCCAAGGTATAAAGGCCGGCCGGAGATCTGCGCTGGCTTCAGAATTAGTCCACCAACGCCCCGTGCTGACTGCAGGTTAGATCAGGGTAGATAGGCCGCCCCACGCCGAGCGGTTCGCCCGCAAGGTGGACCAGGGTCTTCGCTGCGATGATGGTGTTGGTCTCCTGAGCAATAGTCAGGAGACCAAGCGCAGTTCAACTTTAGATGTCGAGGGTGTTCTCCCGCTCCCATTCCGAGAAGTGGGCAGCAGTAGCCGTTCCACTCGTCGGTCTTGAGCTTGACGTAGGCGCGGCGAGAACTCCTCGCCCAGCATCGCCTTGAGCGTCGCGTCCGCGTCGAAGGCGCGCAGCGCGTCGAGGAGGTTGAGCGGCAGCTTCGGCGCGTCCGGTGACCGTGTGGCCGTCGCGGTACATGTCGATGTCGTGGCGCGGGCCGGGGTCGGCCCTGGTGCGCACGCCGTCGAGGCCCGCGGCGATGATCGACGGCCTGCAGCAGGTAGGGGTTGGCGGCGCCGTCGGGCAGGCGCAGCTCGAACCGGCCGGGGCCGGGGACGCGGACCATGTGGGTGCGGTTGTTGCCGGTCCAGGTGACGGTGTTGGGCGCCCAGGTCGCGCCCGAGATGGTGCGCGGCGCGTTGATGCGCTTGTAGCTGTTCACCGTCGGGTTGGTGATCGCGGCCAGCGCCGGGGCGTGCGTCATGATCCCGCCGAGGAAGTGGCGGCCCCGGTCGCGAGAGGCCCAGCTCCTTGCCGTCGTCGGCGAAGGCGTTGGTCGTGCCGTCGAGGTCCCAGACCGAGATGTGGGCGTGGCAGCCCGAGCCCGGTCAGGCCCTTGAACGGCTTGGGCATGAAGGTCGCGCGCAGCCCGTGCTTCTCGGCGATCGAGCGCATCATGAACTTGAAGAACGAGTGCTTGTCGGCGGTGCGCAGCGCGTCGTCGTACTTCCAGTTCATCTCGAACTGGCCGATCGCGTCCTCGTGGTCGTTCTGGTAGGCCTCCCAGCCGAGCGCCAGCATGTAGTCGCAGACCTCGGCGATCACGTCGTAGCGGCGCATCAGCGCGTTCTGGTCGTAGCAGGGCTTCACGGCGGTGTCGTAGGGGTCCGAGATCTCGCGTGCCGTCGGCGGAGAGCAGGAAGAACTCGGGCTCGACGCCCGTCTTGACGCGCAGGCCCTCCTTGGCGGCCTCGGCGATGAGGCGCCGCAGGACGTTGCGCGGCGCCTGGTCGACCAGCGCGCCCTCCATGGTGGCGGTCGGCGGCGACCCAGGCCACCTCGGGCTTCCAGGGGAGCTGGATGACCGAGGACGGCGTCGGGGATCGCCATCAGGTCGGCGTGGGCCGGGCGTGAGGTCGAGCCAGGTGGCGAAGCCCGCGAAGCCCGCGCCCTCCTCGCTGCATGTCGGCGATGGCCTGCGCGGGGACGAGCTTGGCGCGCTGGCCCCCGAACAGGTCGGTGTAGGAGATCATGAAGTACTTGACGCCCTTGGCCCTGGCGAACTCGGCGAGGTCGGGATCGGTCTCGGCCTCCCATGGGCCCCTGTGCAGTTCCTGGAACACGGTCCGACTCCCTGTGTGTCGGACGCGGGCCCCGGTTGGTCCGGGGCTCCGCCGGAGGTCGCGTCAGACGGCCCGCCGGCGCGCCCGGGGATCCAGTTCGGTCCCGGCGAGCGGCACGCCCGCCATGGCCGCGGCCTCGATGGTGAGCGCGCAGAGGTCCTCGGGCTCGAGGTTGTGGAGGTGCGACTTGCCGCAGGCCCGCGCGATGGTCTGCGCCTCGAGCGTCATCACCTTGAGGTAGTTGCGCGAGCCGCCGCCCCCCGAGCACCGGGTCGAAGCGGCGCGGCCAGCACCGGGTCCTGCGTGGTGATGCCGGCCGGGTCGCGGCCCTCGTGCCAGTCGTCGTAGGCGCCCGGCGGTGGTGCCGAGCGCGTCGTACTCGGCCTCCCAGCGCGGGGTCGTTGTCGCCGAGCGCCACCAGCGCCGCCGTGCCGATCGCCACCGCGTCGGCGCCGAGCGCCAGCGCCTTGGCCACGTCCGCGCCCGAGCGGATGCCGCCCGAGACGATCAGCTGCACCTCGCGGTGCATGCCGAGGTCCTGCAGCGCCTTCACCGCCTGCGGGATGCAGGCCAGCGTCGGCATCCCGACGTTCTCGATGAACACGTCCTGCGTCGCGGCGGTGCCGCCCTGCATCCCGTCCACCACCACCACGTCGGCGCCCGCCTTCACCGCGAGCGCCGTGTCGTAGTAGGGCCGCGCGCCGCCGACCTTGACGTAGATCGGCTTCTGCCAGTCGGTGATCTCGCGCAGCTCCAGGATCTTGATCTCGAGGTCGTCGGGGCCGGTCCAGTCCGGGTGGCGGCAGGCCGAGCGCTGGTCGATCCCCTTGGGGAGGTTGCGCATCTCGGCCACGCGGTCGCTGATCTTCTGGCCGAGCAGCATCCCGCCGCCGCCGGGCTTGGCCCCCTGCCCCACCACGATCTCGATGGCGTCGGCGCGGCGCAGGTCGTCGGGGTTCATGCCGTAGCGGGACGGGAGATACTGGTAGACCAGCGTCCGGGAGTGGCCCCGCTCCTCCTCGGTCATGCCGCCGTCGCCGGTGGTGGTCGAGGTCCCGGCCTCGGTGGCGCCGCGGCCCAGCGCCTCCTTGGCGGGGCCCGAGAGCGCGCCGAAGCTCATGCCGGCGATGGTCACGGGGATGTCGAGGTGGATCGGCTTCTTGGCGTGGCGCGTGCCGAGCCAGACGTCGGTCGCGCACTTCTCGCGGTAGCCCTCCAGCGGGTAGCGCGAGATGGAGGCGCCGAGGAACAGGAGGTCGTCGAAGTGCGGCAGCCGCCGCTTCGAGCCGCCGCCGCGGATGTCGTAGATGCCGGTCGCCG